>CAWFIC010000003.1:0-4800000 GCA_963815795.1 uncultured Planctomycetota bacterium
AGACGGTGCGCGGCGCTCAAGAAAACGACATCCGGCCGTGGATCGTCGAGACCGGGTGCGTCCCACCGGAGGCCGACGCCGACGATGTCTGGCGGAGGGAGGACGTGATCCAGACCTACCGGCTGCCCTACGACCCGAAGTACCCCGTGGTCGGCTTCGATGAGGCCTGCAAGCAACTCTTCGGCGAGGTCCGGCCGCCGCAGCGGACCCGACCGGGTCGGGCCGCTCGTGTGGACTACGAGGACGAGCGGAAGGGCGTCTGCCATCAACTGGTGATGTGCGAGCCGTTGCGCGGCTGGCGGCACGTCAAGGTGACCGAGCCGGGAACGGCGCGACGACGCCGAGTGCATCCGGGATCTGGTCGATGTCTACTACCCCGAGGCGGTGAAGATCCGGCTGGTGCAGGACGACCTCAATACGCACGACGGGGCGAGCCTGTACGAGACCTTCCGTCCGGCGGGTGCGGCAGAAGTCCTGGACCGGATCGAATTCCACTACACGCCCAAGCACGGCAGTTGGATGAACATGGCGGAGACGGAGATCAGCATCATGAACAGCCAATGCTCGGACCGCCGGCTGGAGGATCAGGCGCTGATCGCCCGCGAGGTGGCGGCGTGGGAGTCCAAGCGGAATGACCACAAAGCCTGCATCCATTGGACGTTCACCCTGGCCGCCGCTCGGCACAAACTCCGCAAACTGTACCCGTCAATCGAAGATTGACGACCGACTAGCAACCTTTTCCCATCCAAAGCCCCGGCGGCAATAGGATTGCAATAGCTTGAGGACAGCAATAGAAAAAGGCTTTGCAGCCAATCGCCACAAAGCCTTTGATTGACAGGACTTCTGAAGTATGCCCGGCAGGAGTTGAACCTGCAACCTTTAGCTCCGGAGGCTAACGCTCTATCCGGATTTCCCGCGGAAAACAGGGGTTTTCTGAGACTTTAGCACCATCGCCGGGGATTTCAGGATGACGGAGCTTGGTCCGAGCCGTAAACTAAGGGGGAAGAGCCTCTTGCTCAGGAGGGCGACGCCATGCTCTGCCCTGCAGTCTACCCGCCGGACCCCACCTTGGGCATCACCGATCCCCAGATGCTCCCGGACCCGAAGGTCGTCCCGCGCAGTCGGAATTACCCGCATCGGCCGTGTCCGAAGTGCGGCAAGTCTTGCCCTCGGGATCGGGTCCGGACCCGCACCCTGCATGATCTCGGCGATCCGTTGGGGGGGCGGCCCCGTGACATTCACCTCACCTATTCGCAACACTACTGCGTCCGGTGCCAGCACTACTTCACCGCCGACATATCCGGCCTGGCCGCACCCAAGGCCCGCTACACCCATCGGGTCGTGGCCCTGGCCGTCCGGCTGGTCTTCGAGGACGGCTTACCCTATCAGGCCGCCAGTTGGCACCTCTGGCGCGACCACCGCGTCTTCGTCCCCTTCGCCACCATCCAGAACTGGGTCGAGGCCGGGGGGAAAAAAGGCGGCCGACCGGATCGGGACCGACTACCTCGATTGGGCCCTCGACGGCTTCTCGGGATACATCGCCGCTGATGAGTTATATGACGGCCCCTTCTGCGTCCTGTCGATCGTTCACAACCCCGCCTTCAGGCGGCTCTGTTACGAGGTCCTGGACCACGCCCCGACTCACCGGGATATCCGGAGGTTCTTCCGCCGCTTCCGGGCGGCCCTGACCGGCCGGGGGTTGACCCTCCGCGGAGTCACCACCGACGGTTCGGACCTGTATCCACGGCCGATCTCCGAGGTCTTCGGAGCCGTGGAGCATCAGGTCTGTCGCTTCCATATCCTGGCGGAGCTGAACAAGGCCGTCCTCCGCGCCATCGCTCGGGTCCGCAAGCACCTGGCCGCGCAGCAGCCGGAGCTGCCGCGCGGGCCCCCGGCACACCGGAGGCGAGACGGAAGGCCCGGCGACGCCGGCATCTGCAACGGAAGGTCGGGGACCTGTTCGAGCATCGCCATCTGTTCGTGAAGCGGCACCTCGCGGAGGGTGAGCGCCAGATACTCCGACGCATCACTCGGGGTTTGCCTCAGTTGGGGGCCCTCCGACGAGTGGTGGAGGAGATCCACCGGTTGTTCGACCGCCGGTGCCGCACTGAGACGGCCTTGAGGAAGCTGGCTCGGCTGCGGGCTCAGGTCCACCACTTCAAAGGGATGAGACCGATCTTCCAGAAGCTCGAGTCCCCCGACTTGGAGAAGGCCCTGACCTTCCTCGACGACAGCCTGCTGGGTTCGACCTCCAACGCGGTGGAACGGGGCAACCGCCGGCATCGCAAGATGCAGAAGACGGTCTACCGGGTCCGAACTCAAGCGACGATCCGCGGCCGGATCGCCCTGGACATGTTCCGCGAGATCCAAGGTCCGCCCCGCCGAAACGATGAAGGTACTCCACCGCGCCAGGCTGCGATAATCCCCGGCGATGGTGCTAAAGTCTCGGTTTTCTCTTCCATTATCTCCACCGGTGCCTACAATTTCCATGAGTTCTATGCACGTTCTGAGCACCGGGCCTTTAGCCTGCGGACTAAAGGTGAGAGCGAGGAAACACCCATGACGAGGCCGCCCAAACCCTGGTTCCGCGAGCAGACCGGCTGGTGGATGGTCTACCTGAACGGCGAGCCGGTGAAGCTCTCGAAGGACAAGGATGAAGCCCACCGCAAATTCCACGAGATGATGGCGACGGGCCATGAGCGCCCGAATCACCGAAGGCCCGCGTCGCCGATATCATCGAGGCATTCCTGGCCTGGGCGAGCACGCACACGAAGCCCAGCACGTATGAGCAATACGAGTGGTACGGGCAGAAGCTCGCCGAGGCATGCGGCCGCCATGCGGCGCGCGACTTCAAGCCGATCCACATCACGCGCTGGATCGCGAAGAACGAGTGGAAATGCGAGCATGAATACAACGCAAAGCGCTATGCCTTCCGTTATTTTTCGTGGGCCGTCGAGGAGGGCGTCCTGACGAAGAATCCGCTCGCCGGCATGAAACGGCCGAAGCCCATGCCGAGACAGCGGGCGATCACCGACGGCGAATACCTCTCCATGCTGCGCGCGACCGATGGCGACTTCCGCCCCCTGCTCTTCGCATTGCGGCAGACGGGCGCCCGGCCGCAGGAGCTGCGACAGCTCACCTGGGACGATGTGCGCGATGACCATCTTCTGCTCTGGGAGCACAAGACCGTCGGCAAGACCCGGAAGCCGCGCATCATCCATCTCTCTGCGTGCATGCAGCGATTCTTCGCGGTGAAGCGGAAACGCTCGGAGTCGCATCACGTATTCCTCAACCGCCAGGGCAAGCCCTGGACGATGAACGCCGTGCGGCTGCGGGTCATGCGGCTGAAAGAGAAGCTCGGCCTGGCGGATGACGTGTGCGCGTACCTCATCCGGCATGCGTTTGGCACCAACGCCATCGTGAACGGTGTCGATGTGGCGACGGTAGCCGAGCTCATGGGGCACGCTTCGACCGAGGTGACAACCGGCGTCTATGTCCACCTCGCCGAGCAGAAGAGTCATCTTCAGAATGCGGCTACCCTTGCCGCCAGGCTTCCCGCAGCTTCGCGGAATTCAGGTAGTGGAAAGTCCCGGTCCTAGTCTCGGCAGGACGTGGGGGGGGCGATGCCTCCTCCTGCGCCGCTAGGTACTCCGCCAACTGCTCTTCACTGATCCTGATGACGCCACGGCCCAACCCGTGCCGCCACAGGAAAGCTTGCCGGCGGCGATCAAGGCATAGACCAGTTGTGGCGACACCTCCAGTCTCTCAGCGGTCTGACGAACGGTCACGGTACTCCTCCAGTCCCTCCCGCGCGACGCGATACGCTTCCTGCAAAGCCAGCCCGCGCTCCTCGTCCCTGAGGACCGCCTGAATGATCCAGACAAACGCCCTTGCCATCTTCATCTCCTGCTGATGGATTTCAGGTTCAGCCGCCTGCGATTCCACGAACATCGATTGCACCCCTCGCGCCGCCGTCCCGCCCGGCCGATGCGCCGGTGCGGGACGCGGCCCTCCTCCACCAGGGCATAGGCCAGCGACAGGCTAATCTCGGCCCGCCGGGCGAACTCCTTCACGTCCACGGAACGCCTCCAGTTCTTCCCGCGCCACGATGTAGAACTCCTTGGCCGCCTCGGGCTTCTCCTCCTGCCGGAGCAGCGGCTCGATGATGCCGACGCAGCGCCGCGCGATCCGGGCCGCCGCCGCATGGGTCGCGGGGTCGGCGGCCTGCGATTCGATGATCATCCCTTCCTCCCGCGGCCATCGCCGCGATCCGGATCTTGCCCCGCCGGCCCCGCCCCGGCCGGGCCGCGGGCGACATCGTCCGGGGAGGGGAGTGGCTCCCCGCCGCCCGGCCGGCCATCCGCGTCGGATTCCTGTTCCGGCGGCAGGTCATCCCAGTCGGTGCGGAACCGGATGTCGCGATGCGGATTGCTCCGGGCCGCACGCGTCAGCGCCGTCAGCGCCTCGCCCCGGCCCAGGGCGTCGTCGAGCTGCCCGGGCGTGATCTGGCCCTCGCGGACTCCGTAATAGAGCGCCTCGTAATGCGCCTGCGTCCGGAGGCCGAAATCGACGATGGCGCCGTTGCGCGGCCATTCGTCGGCCCAGATCGCCTCGACCAGGTTGCGCGTCGTGTCGCGGAGGGGCGGTGGCGCCGCCCGACCCCCGGCTTCCTGAAATCTCGCCATGGCTGCTCCCGCCGGACCTTGTTCCTCGAGCTGTTCAAAACACGATTCCTCCGGACATTCAAGCGCCGGCATCGCCGCCGCCCGGCGACTACCGATCATCGGCGTTCCCTTCGCCGATGAAAACGTGTATAATCTCATTCATGAGCGAACCGGCCGACGATCCCTTGCCCACGCCCGCCAACGACAACCGGAACCCGTTTGATCGTGTCAACACGGCCTTCTTCGAGGTCCACCGCTTGCGGAGGCAACTGGTGACCAAGGACAAGGCGGGTTATTCGCCCGAGCAATGGCGCGGTTACCATGAGGTCCTCAAGCAGGTGGACGACGTGCTCCGCGATGCGTGGCCCTACGTGTAGAGGGCCCGTGCCGCCGGCCGCCTCCGTCAGTATTTGGGCCGGTGGCGCGGTGTCTCCGGCGACGGGAGCCGGCCGAGTTCCTCCCGGCTGACATCCACGCCGGGCTCTTTGATCTTGTCTTTCGACGCCTCCGCCGCGGCCTTCAGCCTGCTGAGCAGGTCGTCGGGCGGTTTCTCTTGGTCGCTCATGGGTCCTCCCTCGAAAGCAGGGGCCGCCCCCCGGCATACGCCGGGGTGTGGCCGGTATCGATCACGCCTTCACGCCGCGACTCTGGCCCCGACGGTGGCCCTGGTCCTGTGGTTGCTGCTGCGTCCCCTTGTCGTTGAGCAGCTCGGCGGGCTGTTGGCCCTGTTTTCGTTCCGCCACCGTGCTCTTGCGCTCGGCCAGGTCGGCGGGCGAGGGAGGAGGCATCCTCGCCCCTTCCAGGTAGGCGCCGCCGAGATTGGCCTGGCGGAGGTCGGCGCCGCGAAAATCAGCCTGGAATGCTTCGACGCCCTGCATCTTCGCGCCGTAAAGATTGGCGTTCTGGAACGTCGCGGCGACCAGCGTCGCGCCCCGCAGGTCGGCATAGCGCAGATTCGCCGCGGTGAAATTCGAGCCGGAGAGGTCGCTCGCCCTGAGATCGGCCCCCTCGAGCGAGACCCCGGTGAAGGACACGTTGCGGAGATCCGCCCCCCGCCAATCGACGCGGGGCGGAGCGGCCGGCTTGTCGCCCATGGAGGATCTCCTCATAGCTTAGGCTTGTGAGCGTGCTTCTCCGGCAGCACGGGCGGCGGAGGATTCGACCGCTCGACCAGGTCGGCGGGGGAGGGCGGCGGCTTGGATAGCCCTTTCGCGTCGTGCTCGGGCTCCGGCAGCAGGTGATCCCAGTCGGTATCGAATTCGATGTCCCGATGCGGATTGCTCCTGGCGGAGCGGACCAGCGCCGTCAGTTTCTCGCCCTTGCCCAGGGCCGCGTCCAATTGCTCGGGGGTGATCTCGCCCTCACGAACCGGGTAGTACAGCGCCTCGTAGTGCTCCAGGCTCTTCAGCCCGAAATCCACGATGGCCCCCCTCCGCGGCCAGGCATCGAGCAGGATGGCCTCGACCAGGTTGCGCGTCGTGTCGCGTACGGGCGGCGGGGCGGCGCCTTCGCGCGATCGGTCGAAGAGCGCCTGCGCCACCGCGGGGTCGGCCGGCTCCATCCTGTCGAAGGCAATGTCCTCATAGACGAACCGGAATTGCTCCGGCGTGATCCGGGCGAAATCGACTTCGCGTGCCAGTACGGTCTCCTTGTCCTTGGCCGTGACCCCGGCCCAATCGATCTCCCCCTCGATCATGCGCAGCCGGCCGGCCTCGCTGAGGCCGCTCGTGCGATAGGCGTGCTGCTCGCGAAGCTGCCGCTCGGCGCGCTCCCGCGGCGCTTCCCGCGCCTCCGTCCGGACCGGCTGGGGCGTATGCGGCCCCTCCCGCCCGTCGAGGTCCATATCGAAGGACTGGGCGGTGCTGTTCCTCACCTTCTCCTCGGCGATCGCCCTCTGCCTGGCCCGGTCTTCCGCCAGGTAGGCGTCGCGCTGCTCGGGCGTCACCTGATGCCAGTCGGGATAGGCTTCGCTGATCCGGCGCCGGTGGTCCGCCGATTCCGGGAGATTGATCAGGAAGGCTTGCAGGTCCTCCTTCTCGTCGAAGCACCAGTAGTCCTTGGCGTAACGCGCGTTCTCGACCAGATACTGGCCGTATTCCGGGTCCCGCCCGTAGTGGTATTTCCGGCCGTTGATGATGACGGACGGATACCTGTCCGAGAGCGATTTGTCGATACCCATGGCTTGTTCCTCTATCCCCGTAGGAAAGGGAGATCCCCGGCTGCGCTGCCTGTTACAGTTTGGGTTTGTGGGTCTGTCCGCCCGTCTGCTCGGGCGACAGCGGCCCGGCCCGCCCGACCAGGTCAGCCGGGGAGGGGGCTGGCCCCGCCGGCGGCGGCAGCCGCACCAGCTTCTCGTAGGCGGGCGACAGGTCGCCGTTCTCGCCGGTGCGATTCGCGCCGAGAGACTCGGCGTCGGGGAGCTGCTCCCCCAGGCCGCGCAGGACGCCCTTCCATTCGCCGGGCGTCAGGCTGCGGCCCGGTCGGGAAATCTCGACGTGCGTGAGCCGGAATTCGCTTTCAGACCACGGGCCGCCCATGTAGCCGGCCAGGTGGCCGATCTTCCCCGTGGCATCGTGGATGTCGAAGCTGCGATCTTCCCCCCGGTACAGGGGATTGCCCTGCCCCGGCAGGACGCGGAGCTCCGCACTCCGCGGGAGGGATGGCGCGCGGCGGGCGGGGTCGGGCATGGCGGCGGGCTGGTCACGGGACGGATCCAGCCGCGCCGACGGTTGGTACGCAGCCTCGATCCCGTCCATCCATGATTCCGGCTTTTCATCATCGAGCACGCGTTGGATGACGCTCTGTTTCTGAGTATCATCGAATCCTTTCCAATTGACATGTTTTTCCAGCAAAGCGATCTTCTCGGCTGGCTCAAGCCGGGGAAATAGCACCTCCGTAAATTCCTCGCCTCGCCGCTGAACGTAATCCGCGCCAACCACGTCCTTGATCTGGCCGATGACTGTCTCCATCTGTGCCCTGGTCAACACAGCGGTTATGTCATTGCTAGCGGGGCCCTCGCCATCGAGAGCGTCCCCCTTGCTGGTGGTCATCTGCACTACTTCGTGCAAGCTGTCCGCCTGGACGGCGGCGGCGTGGTAGTAATCCTGCAGGAACTGCGAGGGAGGCCGGCCGCGGTTGTCGAAGGGCATCCGATCGACGGGCGCGATGGGCTTCAGGTGCAGGCCGTCGTCCGCCGCGATCTGGAGTGACCGGCCGTCGCGTCCGATCAGTACGTCGCCGATAGTGGTGGAGCGATGCTCGCCGGGCGCCGCCGCGACGCCGGGGTTGTCCGGCCAGCGCCCGTAGCCCATGAAGCCGTGCGTCGTCATCACGATCGCGCCGAGAGCGTTGCTCTCGACGGTGGCAACGTGTTCATAATGCTTGCCCTGCTTATGCCAGACCTGAAAGCCGCGTGGCTCGTCGTCGGGGAACAGGCTGTCTTTCGGCATGATGCACCTCGCGGCCGGGCCTCGATCCCGGCCGCTTGCGGTTAGGGTTGACGAAAGTCGTCCCCGGCCGTGGCGCCGGTCACAGCTTGGGCTTGTGGTCCTGCGCGCCCGGCTGCTTCACGGGGGTCGGCCGGGCCCGCTCGACCAGGTCGGCCGGCGAGGGGGAGCGCTCATGACCGTCCCCCCGGTCCGGCCGCCGGTTCTGCCTGTACCAAACCCGGACGTCATCGACGCTCAATTCCCTCATGGGCTGGCCGTTGCGCACGCCCGCTGCCGCAAAGGAGGCGTCGGGCGGCCCGGGCCCGCGATCGGCGTCCATCGCCCGCGCCCAGGCATCGGCCATCCATCCCCGCTGCTCGGCCGTGGGCTCCGGCCAGCCGAGCGCACGGCCGGCCCGTCGCACGAAGACCTCCTGCTCCACTCCGTGATCCATCGCCAGGTCGGCGAGCAGGCCCAGGCGGCCTCGCTCCGAGGCGGCCCGCCAGGCGCGCGCCGACCCCGATTCCTCCCCCGGCCCACCTCGGGTCATCCCGGCCACTTCGGCGTCGTACGCCGCGATCGCCCGCCGCTCCGCGCCGAGCGACCCGAAACCGCCCCTGTCCGACCCGGCGTGCCGGGTGTCCGCATCGCCGGCCGCGGAAAAGTCCCCGTGCGCCCAGCGGAACTGCTGCCGCAGGTGGTGCAATTCCTCCGCCGTGAATTCCTGCCCGTCCTCCCGGCCCAGCGTGCGGCCCGCCGCCTCGACGAAGCGAAAGAAGGGAGCCTGATGCTCCGCGGCGTACCGGGCCAGGTAGCCGATCTTCTCGATGTCGGATTGCTCTTCCCACGTCTCCACGCCGTCTCCGTGCCCGTCCTCGCGCCACCGGCGGGGCAGGTCGGCAACCACGGGGTCGAAGGCGTCCCGTTCGCCCTCCGGCCGCGGCCCCGCCTCCGCGCGGGCCAACTCGACCTCCCGTCGATCGCGTGAATGCGTCATGTCCTTGCCTCCCGATCGGCTCGGATCGGCGGGCGAAGCGGCGCTTCGCCGACTCGTCGCTGGTTGTCGTGATGCTCCGATCCCGGCGTCCCGGTCTCATCGCCCCGGTTGTGAGGGGTGGGCTCACGGGCAGATCCGCCCGGCCAGGCCCATCAGCAGCACGATGATGAAACACACGAACACGCTCCCGTTGACGGCCGCCATGGGGTTGAGGCCGAGGGCCGGCATCCACCTGGTCCCGAACAGCATCAGGAGCACGATCATGGCCGCGATGTGGCGGGGCGAGCCAAGTTCCCGGTCATCCGCACCGGGCTCGCTCTCATGCAGCACGGCGAAAGCGACGCCGCATATCAGTATGATTAATAGCATCACCGGGTTGCTCCTGCTGACTCCTCGAAGAAATCACTCGAAAAGCGGCCGGGCGCGCGTGAGCGCCCGGACCGCCCGCTCCCGGCCTACATGTTCAGGCCGTGGCTCTGCTCTTGCGACTGCTCCGGCTCCGGCTGCGGCCCGCCCCTGGCCTCGGTGAGGTCGGCGGGCGAGATGTCCGGCGGTTTCTGCGGCTGGCCCTGCACGGGCCCATCCTGCCTCGCCGCGACCAGGTCGGCGGGCGAGACCTCCTGCCGGCTCGGCTGCTGATGGCCCTGCATGGAGGCGTCCTGCTTCGCCTGGAGCAGGTCGGCGGGGGAACGGACGGACGATTGCGCTGGCATGGGTTCCTCGTTGAGTGCGGCGACGTGCTGCCGCGCCGAGGGCTGATCTTCCCGGCCGCGCGCGACCTCGCCTTGGGTCGGATTGCCCCACAGGCCCGGTTCCTCGACGATGTGCTGCCCCCGCGGGAATGCCGGCAGCAGCAGGTGCGTCAGTTCCTTGAACCCCTGCCGGAACCAGGCCGTGAAATGCCCGTCGCCGATCCGCAGGTCTTCCCACCACTTCTTGGCGGCGGCCAGCATCTCCTTCCCGCCCGGGACGTGGATCGTCCGGAGCAGGGCTTCCTGCAGCTCGCTCCCCGCCGCCATGATGATGCTCCTGTCCTGAAGCGAACGCCGACGCTGCCGCCCGGGACGTCGGGCCTACTGGATCTTGATGAGGAACCCGCTCGGGCCGGGACGGCGGCGCCGCTTCGGGCCATGGGCGGCCGGCCCGCCCCTGCCGGGGCGAATCCCCGGCTGCGCGGCGGCGGTCGCGGGCCCGGCCTTCGCCGACGCCGCTGGCATGGCCGAGGGCGGGATGATGCCGGCCAGCAGCGCCCGCCCGACGCCCGGCAGGGCGGAGGAGGGACGGGGGACGAACCCGGCCAGCAGCAGGCCCGTGGTCGTGACGAAAGCGCCGGCGGCCAGAGTGAAGGCCGCAAGGAAAGCGGCCGCCAGGCCGAGCCGCCGCGGCCTCGCGGTGCCCCGGGCCCCGAAGCCGAACCGGCGGCGGGCGAATTCCCCGGCCTCGAAGAACCGGACCAGCCGGCCCACGCAGACGGGCAGATTCTTGTGGAAGATCAGGCACAGGTTCTTATCGAGGGTCAAGATCTCCTCCGGCTTGAGCAGGCGGCGGGCGATCTCGGAATGGGTGAGGCTGGTCGAATTGCTGGCGCTGCCCGGCTGCGGCTCCTTGCTGGGGCCGGTCGGGCGCGATTGGCCCCTCGTCCTGTTGACCGAGGTGACGCCCAGGGTCATGTCGCCGATGCGTTTGCTCAATTCTTCGGATGTTTCATAAGAATTGATGCCGAAATACTGCTGGGTGCCGATGTTGCCGAGGATCGTGGCCGCCTTGTCGCCGAAGCAGGTCTTGAGCTGGTTGGTGTCCTGGAAGATGAACCATAGGCGAATGCCCCGGCCGCGCTTGAGCGTGACCGCCTCCTCGATGGCGGGCATCGAGCCGATGTGCGCGAATTCCTCGAGGAACCACAGGACCTTTCGCGACTCGTCCGGCGGCCCGCCCCGGGTCAGGCAGCCCATGACGGTCGTGATCCAGAGCCGCTGCAGGCGCTGGAGCGACACCAGCCGCTCCTCGGGCAGGATCAGCCAGAGGTCGGCGTTGCCCTGCTTGAGCGCCATCGGGTGGAAGGTGGAGCGGCTGACGTGGTCGATCACCGCCGGGCTGTCGAGGAACGCCGTCTGCCGCGTGAAGGTCGAGAGGATCGACGCCTGCTCCTCCCCGGCCGGGAAGGCGATCTGGCCGCCCAGCTTCCGGATGACGCCCCGGCAGGCGTCGGTCTCTTGCATCATCTTCACGGCCTGGGCGTAGACGTCGCGGTCCGAGGCGATGTCCCGCATCGTGCCCAGGTGCCGGCGCTCGCGGTCCTCCTGGCAGCCGCAAGTCAGGGCCGTCAGGGCGACCAGATTCAATTCCGCCATGTCGTTGAAATGGGGCTGCTTCTCGCCGCCGGGCTCGCGGATGATGACCGGGTTGGCGAAGTCCCGGCACTGGTCCAGGAAATCCCTGGCCTCGGGGTCGATGAAGTCGTAGGGATTCAGGCGATCGCCGCCGGGCCCGCAGACCTCGAAGGGGTCGAGCCGGATCGCCCGCTTGCCGAACTGCTTCTGCCGGTGCCCGGCGCACTCGCGGTGGAGCTCCCCCTTGGGATCGACGACGACGCAATTCCCCGGATAGGAGAGCAGGTTGGGGATCAGCACGCCCACGCCCTTGCCGCCGCCGGTCGGGCTGAAGCTGGCGATGTGCACGTGGTCCCTGGTCCGGATCAGCCGCTCGCTCCAGTCGCGGTCGCCGTACGTCGCCGCGAAGAACGACCGGACCGCGCGATCGCTGGGGACGGCGGGATCGAGCAAGCAGCCCACGCCCTCGGCCAGCGACGGCGGCCCGGGCAGGCAGCGGCCGAGGATGACGCCGTCATCCTGGAGGAGTCCGCCCCGTTGCATCTCCGCCCTCGAGGCGACCTTCGCCGACCCATAGGCATGGGTGCCGCCGCCCCGGTTGAGCCCCCGCCACAAGACCCAGAGGGGGAGGACGATCCCCACGAACGGATGGGCCAGCGCGATCAGGACGCCGCCGGCGGCGGCGGTGACGCAGGCCAGCACGAGGGCGAGACGGCACGCGGCGGCGATCAGCCTGGACATCGGGAAGCGCTCCTTCGGGAGTAGAGGCCCGGCCGCGGGAACGGCCGGGCGGATGACGATCGAGCGAGCCCGGCGATCACCGGTGATGGCCGCGGTGCCCGCCATGAGGATGCGCCGCCCCCGCGTGCCCGGCTCCGGGATGGCCGCCGCCCATCATGCGGTGGAAGTGCTGGTTGATGACGCTGTTGACCTGCCCCCATGCGATGTCCGCCTGGGCCCGTCGCGCCCAGGCCTGGGCGACCTGGCGGCCCGACCTGCGCGACGGGCCCTGGCCCGCCATGGTCCCCGGATGGCTACTGCCGGATCGCGTGGTACCGGCACCCGGCATCGCCGTCCGGCCGGGGGTCTGGGCCCGGTTGCCTTGACGCTTGGCCATCGCCAGGTTCTGCATCGGCTCCCCGGCGGGGTTCAGCCGCGGCGCCTTTCGGTCCGGCTCGCGTTGGGGCCCGCCGGGTCCCGATTCTTCCCGGGAGGCGAGGAGGGCTTCCCGAGATCCTTGCCCGTCGGAGGCTTCGCCGCCGGAGGGTTATCCGCCGGGCCCGGCTTTGGCCCTGGTCCGGTAGCCGGCTTGTCGGCGGGCTGACTCTGCGCCCCTGGCCCGCCTGGGCCAAGGCGGAACCCGGCTTCGTCGGAAGCCGGCCGGCGCCCGCCGCCGAATGTGCCCCCGGCGACATGGCGGGGGGATCGACCGGTGCCGGCGCCTGCGAGCTCCGGGCGACGGTGGCGGGGGCTGTGGCCGTCGGTCCGCCGGCCTGCGCCGCCGTTCCGGAAGCGGCCGCCTGCGACGCTGAAGGCGACGGGACCGCGATCGAGCCGAAGCCCATCGGCGGCGACGGGGCGGCGAGTCCCGCGCCCATCCCCGGGCGGGGCATCATCGCCGCCAGCGCCTTCGCGTTGGCCTGGTCGGCCGCGGCATTCATCTGCCTCCACCTGGCCGCCTCCGCCGCCCTGTTCCGGGCGGCCTGCTGCCCGCTGCCGGCCTGGCTGCTGCCACCGGGCATGAGCCAGATGAGGGCCAGGGCGGCGGCGAGCACTCCGGCGACGATCAGCATGCCCCGGGGGGTGCCGGCGAATCGCTTCATGCCGAAGAACAGGATGACCGCGGCCGCGACCGCGATGAGGCCGGGGACGCCGAACCGGCTGATGGCCCCCCAGGCGGCCGACCAGAGCCAGCCGAACACCATCAGGAGGATGATCGTCATCATGGGCGTTGATCCTTTCCGCGAAAGAAATCAAGGTGGGGACGCGAGGAATGTCGGGCCCGGCACCCGGCCGCCGGGCCCCGTACGGGGTCTACTCCGGCAATTCGATGATCGAGACTTCGCGGTACAGCACGGCGGAATCGCCACGGCAGACCAGGGCGATCCCGCCGGTGGTGAACGCCCGCTTGCTGTCGGTGAATTCGTCGGCCTTGCGGCCATTGACATAGGTCGTGACCGTATTGCCGGTGACCTGGATTTCCAGCGTGTGCCAGCGGCCCGCCTCGGCCTTGATCGGTGTTGCCGCGCGGGCCTGCGGCTCGGCGGTCCCGTAGCGGTAGACCCGGCAGCGCAGGACATTGCCCGGCGGACGGACGCCACGCATGCGATTCGGATTGAGGTGGGCCGATACCCGATAGGAACTGGAGACCCCCTCGGCTGGAGAAGACCTCCGCACCTCGATCGTGCCGCCGTCTCCGGGCTGGCGGTAGCAGAATTGCGCCCGCAGCCGGAAATTCACATAATCCTGCCGGTCCGCCACCAGGACACCGGGCTGTCCCTGGCCGCCGCCGCGGCCTTCGATCACGCCGCCGGTGACCTGCCAGGAGCTGGCGTTGTCCATCACGTCGCCCCAGCCTGCGAGGTCCTGGCCGTTGAACAGCGGCGTCCATTGCTCAGTCGCGGCCGGGGTGGCGTCTTTAGCCGCCTCGCTGCTGGCATCCTTAGCCTCCTGCGCCTGCGCCGTCCCTGCCCCCGCGAAGGCGGGGGTCAAGGCCAACAGGAGCGTCATAACGATACGTCGCATAACGAATAATCCAGCTACGGCGAAAGCCAGGGGGCGGCAGGCGCGAAGTGGTGTTGCAGCCGCAACGCAAAGGGCATGAGGATTGAAGGTTGGTTCTCCTCGCGTGTCCCCTGCGCGGAAGCCTGCGCCCGCTGCTGCGCCATCATGTTCTGCATGACGCGCTGACGGTGCAGGTTGCCGTACTGCTGGCCGCAGCCATGAGGCGCGGCGCTGGCCATGGGCGAGCCGGGAGCCGGCCCTTTCTTCCTGAGATTGCCGTAGACCTGCCCGGAGGGGAGAGCGGGATTGCCGCTGGCCAGGCCCTTTTTCTTCAGATTGCCGTAGACCTGCTCGGCATGAGGCGCGGGAGCCGGTGCAGGTTTGGGCTTTGGAGCTGGGGCACGCTTGGGCTTAGCCGGAGCGGGCCGGGGCGCCCAGGCCGGGGCAGGCTTAGGTGTCGTTGCTGATGGCTTTGCCGCCAGGGCGGGATTCGCCTGCGCTGCCTTCGGCTTCGGTTTGGCGATGATCGGCGTTTTAGTGCCGCCGAGCATACTGGTGATCGTTCTGGCCGGTGCCTGAAGCGGCGTGGTGCTCTGCGCGGAAACCGTGCTGGCGGGTTCCTTGGCCTCCTTGCCCGCATCCCCGGGCTTCGCGGCATCCCGGGACTTGGCGCCTTCCTGCGCCGGGCCGCCGGCAGCCCGCCCGCCGCGAGGAGGGCGAGCGCCGCGACGAAGGCGCTGCGTCGAGTGTTCATCAGTTTCTGGCTCCTTCTGCGTGAGGGTTTTTCCCGATCCGAACGTAGCGAAAAACGACATCAGGCCGAAAACGGGATCGCGGTCGCGGCGGCGGGCAGGCGCCCGCGCCCGCGGCCATGTCGAGCCCGGTCGCCAGGTCGAGGGGATCGACCCGGTCGGGGACGCCGCGGGTGGCCTCCACCGCGACGGCATTCCTATCCGTCACCGGCGGCACGGGCGGTGCGTCCAGCAGCCGGAACGCCTGCCGGAGATGGCCGACCGCCCAGTAGAGGAGGTAGCCGGCGACGATCCAGGACAGCGCCGGCGGCCCGGCGATCAGCAGGTCGGCCAGGCACACCCCGGCCGTGCACTTGCCCGCGTGGCTGAGCAGGAACGTCTTCAGGGACTTCATGCATTCACCTCGGTGGGGGATGGCGGCGCGGCCCGCCGCCTATTGCTGGAACAGGAACGGCCATCCGTCGGGCGGCACGTCGGCATGCTGCCGGAGCTTGCCGACGATGGCCTTCAGGTCCTCGGCCACGCCGCTGGCGGAATCGCGCTCGGCGTCCACGGTCACGGTCACCGTCCGGCCGTTCATCCGCAGCGTGACCGCCCTGGGCCTCTTGCCACTGGGCCGGCTGTCGCCCTGCTTGCGTAGCTGCCGGATGAACGCCGATACCTGGTCGCGAGTCGGCCTCTTGCCGTCGTCCCCGGGCTTGAGGGCGAACTCAACGGCCTGGGACATCAGGGCCGCCGGCGCGGCGGCGACCAGAGAGCGGATCGACAGGCCGAGCAGGTCGGTCCTGGGCCTGAGCTCCGGCGGGATGCGCCGCTCGCCGAACGCGCGGGAGAGCGTCGGCTGCGAGCAGCCGAGCACCCGGGCCGCCTCGGCGGCCGGGCAGCCCGTGATCTCGATGTAGCGCGCCGCCCGCTCGGCGATCTCCTCCCGGCCCATGCGGCGGCGGGTGCCGTGGTGGTGGAACATCAGCCTGATCCGCTCCTCCTCGGGCACGAACCGCCCGAGGTCGAACGCCCAGAACGGCCGGCCGAGCTGACGCACCGCCGCCAGGCGGCCGTTGCCTTCGAGGCAGAGCCGGTGATCCGGCGACGGCAGGTCGGGCGATAGGCAGACCCACCCCGGCACCAGCTGGCCCAGCTCGCGGATGCTCGCCACCAGGTCGGCGAGTCGCGCCGGGCCGTGGGCCGGGTTGTCGTCCGGCGTGACGACCCGCTCCGGGTCGATATAGACCGGCACCATCTCCGCCGCCTTGGGCGGGAGGTCGATGGGTTTCGCTGCGGCCGCGGACATTCGCGATGCCCTCCTTTCCCGGGAAAGTCGCGCGCACGGCACCGCCGGCCGCGACGGACGAACGACGGATGAAGCGACGGGAATGCTTACAATGCCAGGCCCGAAAGGCGGCCGGGCGCCGGCGAGCGCGGCGAACTCGGCGCCCTCATCGAGAGCGGTGGGCCGGAGAGGTCCGTCCTGGCGGTCATCCCGTCTGCTGTCAGGACTAACAGTGTGTACGAAAAGCCAGTTTGGGCCTATAATTCCGCATGAAACCCAAACGCTACCCGTCCGATCTGACTCGGACCCAGTGGAAACGCCTCAAGCGGTTGCTGCCGCCGGCCAAGCCCGGCGGACGACCTCGCTCCGTGAATCTGCGGGAGGTCCTCAACGGCATCTTCTACATCCTCCGCGGCGGCTGTGCCTGGCGGATGATGCCCACGGATCTGCCCCCGTGGAGTACCTGCTACGACTACTTCCGTAAGTGGCGCGACGCCGGCACCTGGGCAAAGATCAACGACGCGCTGCGGACCCAGGTCCGCCGACGCGCCGGGCGGAAGAAGAGCCCCAGCATGGGTATCATCGATAGTCAGAGCGTCAAGACCACCGAGCGCGGCGGCCCGCACGGCAAGGACCCGTTCAAGAAGGTCAACGGGCGGAAGCGTCACCTGGTCGTCGATACGCTGGGGATGGTCGTGGCCGCGGCGGTCCACTCGGCGGGCATCCAGGATCGGGACGGCGCCAAGCGGGTCCTGGGGAAGATGGTCGGCCGCTTCCCGCGGCTGGAGAAGATCCCGACCGACGGGATCTACAACGGCGGGATCGCTGAGTGGGCCCGCGCGGTCGGTGGTTGGCTCCTGGAGATGGTAGTCCGTCCCGAGGGGGAGACGGAGTTCAAGGTCCTGAAGTGGCGGTGGATCGTGGAGCGGACATTCGCCTGGCTGGGCCGCTACCGGCGCTTGAGCAAGGATTACGAGGGGAGCGAGGAGTCGAGCGAATCTTGGATCTATGTGGCTATGACTCATTTCATGCTCCGGCGCCTCGATCCAGCTTGATCGAGGCTTTTCGTACACCCTTTGAGGACTCCGGAGAGCCCTTTGGGGGCGGCCGTGGGTAGCCAGGGGTGTGACCCTAGCTCTATTTTCCGGATGTGCTTCAGTTGGGATTTCGAGAAGTCCGAATAAAGGGGTGATGCCGGGTCACCCCGATCAAGAGCGACCGGGTGCCCCGGGTTCGCTCGGACCCCGTGGCGACTCACTCTTCGGGTCGGCGGTCGGGCCCGCCCTCGACTTGGGTCGATTTCGGGGAGCCCGTCGTGGCCTTACCTTTCTCCGTGCGCGCGAGGTGCACCATGATACTTGACGGCGTCCGTCCACCGGGCGCCGCCAGGCGCCCCGTCGCCCCGTTGACTCCCCGCCGGGGGCTGGCGATCGCGATCACGCTCGCCTCGGTCTGCTCGGCCGGCGCCGCACGGACGCGCGAGGCGCCGCTGCGCAACGCCGCGCGCGAGGGGGCCGATCGGGTCGCATCCAACCTCGGTGTGAGCGCGTGTGCGAGGCGGGTTCTGTCGCGACACGGGCTCCTTCGGACGGCGATGGTCGATCCGGGAGGCGCCGCATTGCGGCTGGAAGCGGCGCTTGCGGCCCGCCCCGAGGGCGAACCCGGCGCTACGCTCGCCCTCGCCGAGCTGTGGTATCGCGCCGCCCTCAGGCAGCCGCACCACGACCCGGCCTCGGCGGTTCCCCCCTTGCGCGCGGCGGCCGCCGCTGCGGCGCTGGCCCTGGCCGACCCAGACGTCGGGTGCTGCGACCGCGCCGTCCTCGTCCACAACGACGCCGTGGCCCGGCTCGTCCGAATCTCGCAGGATGACCGCGTCTCCGCGAGCCGGAACTGGTCGCTGGCCCTGGCCGAAGTCGGGGTAGTGGCGGTGGGGAGCGATTCGTTCGTCGATCCCGGGCGGTTCGCCGAAGTCGTGGTGGCCGGCGACGTGCGGGTCTCCGGGATGCGTCGCCTGTTCTGGACGTGCGGACTGGGGGTCCCGGTCATCGGCACCCGCTGCGTCGACCGCAACCACCCGACCGACACAGACGAGCCTTTCTTCCCGAGCCGGCTCCGGATCGCGGCGACCGTGCTGGCCGCGCCCGGCGGCGGGCTGGAAGGTGCGACCTACCGGCTGTCGCCGCTCGGCCTGGTCTTCCACGACCCGTTCCGGGTCGGTTCGGCCTGGGCCGGCGGGCGTGCCCTGCCGCTGGCGGCCGATCGCACGACCCAACTGGCATTGCAGGCGTCGCAGGACCGGCTCCCGTCCCAGGCGATCCGCGGCGTGATCGCCACGGAGTTCGGGCCGGAGATCGAGCCGGGCCTGTACCTGCTCCGGCCCTACGCGCCGGGGAAGATCCCGCTGGTGTTCGTCCACGGCCTCGCCGCCACCCCGGTGGCGTTCTTGCAAGCAATCAACGAGTTCCAGAACGACCCGGCGCTCTCGGCGCGCTACCAGTTCTGGGTGTTCGTCTACCCGACCGGCCCGACGATCGTCCGCTCGGCTCAGCGGTTCCGAGAGGCGTTGGACCGGGCCGAGGCGGCGTACGGGGCCGATCCGGCCTTTCACCGGATGGTCATCGTCGGGCACAGCATGGGGGGCATCCTCGCCCACATGGTCGCGTCGGACTCCGGCCGGGAAGTCTGGGACGGGGCCTTGACCGTGTCGCCCGAGGGGTTGCGGGCCTCGCCGGCGACCCGCGCGGCGCTCGACCAGCTCCTGTTCTTCCATCCCCTTCCGTACGTGCGCCGGGTCGTCTTCATCGCCACACCCCACCAGGGAAGCCGGCTGGCGAACGGCGTGGTCGGCCGCTTCTTCAGCGGCCGGGTCCGGCCGCCACCCGACCAAGCCGCGCTGATTGCCGAGCTCGAGGCGTTGAACGGTCCCGGAGTGATCAAGGATGAGAACTTCCGGGCGCGTCGATCAACGCGATCCGCGAACTCCGGGTCGATAGCCCGCTCTTGCAGGCTGTCGGCCGGCTGCCGGTGGCGCCGGGAGTGCCGTACCACACGATCGCCTTCCAGTTCGCCGGCCACGCTCCCAATGACCTGGTCGTCCCGCTCTGGAGCGCCCGCCTGGATGGGGCCGCATCGGAGGTCATCTTGCCGGGCTTTCACGGCTCGGAACAGAGCCCGGCCGCCCTGGGGGAGATGCGCCGCATCCTGCTGGAACACCTGGCCGGGCCCTGAACGACCCGGCCACCGCTTAGAAGCTGTTTCAAAAATAGCGCGCCTCGCGGTTATATTGGATGTAGCCACGTGATCGGAGGTGCGCGATGCCTGGTCCTTTGGTACCTGATGAGCTGTGGGAGGTCGTCGAACCTCTTCTGCCCCGACACAAGGCCGGGCCCGGCAAGCGGGGGCGGCCCCCCGTGGACGATCGCGCCTGCCTGACCGGCATCATCTTCGTCCTCCAGAGCGGGATCCCCTGGTGGATGTTACCCCGGGAGATGGGCTGCGGCTCCGGCGTGACCTGCTGGCGACGGCTGCGTTACTGGCAGCGGCGGGGCGTCTGGAAGAAGCTCCTCCACGCCCTCCTCGACCGCCTGGGTCGCGAGGGGTTGATCGACTGGTCGAAGGCGGTGGTGGACAGCCAGAGTTATCGCGCCGTTTTTGGGGGGCCCTCACCGGCCCGAACCCCACGGATCGGGCCAAAAAGGGCTCGAAACGCCACCTGCTCGTCGACGGAAAAGGCGCCCCGTTGGCGGTGCGGATCACGGGTGCCAACCGGAACGAATCGCTCCTGGCGATGCCGTTGCTCGATGACGTCCCGTTGATCCGCCAGCCGCGCGGCGGCCGACGCCGTCGGCCGGATGCCCTGTACGGCGACCGGCAGTACGGGACGCCGCGCAACCGCGAGGGGCTGAAGCGGCGACGGATCGAGGACCACCTGGCGCGGCCGCGAACACCTCACGGCAGCGGGTTGGGCAAGATCCGCTGGGTCGTGGAGCGGACGCTGTCTTGGGTCGGGCAAGCGCGACGATTGAAGATCCGCTACGACAAACTGCCTGCGATCCATCGGGCGTTCCACTATTTGCAGTTGGCGAGGATCTGCTGCAAGATCCTCCAGCGGGATTTTTGAAAGAGTTTCTTATGCGTACGGCCGGCGCTACGGAGGCATTGCCAACCGCGGGGATGCATCCGACAAGCCGCGACCGACACCGCGTCCGCAAGCCGGCGCGCCGCCCTAGTGGCCGGGGCTGACAGGAAGATCCTCGTTCCGTCAGAATCCCCGGGGCGCCACACGACGGCCCGCGGCGGCATCTGGATCATGCCCAGCGACCGGCAGTAGTCAGTCTTACCCGTCCCGGGGACCGGGATCTTCTCCAGAGCAAGCGGGCCGCTAATGTCGCTCGGCTGCCGTGCCGAGTGAATGGCCTCACCCCGCGCCCTGTCGAATGCCGTCGCCGATCGGGGATGGACTCGTAGATCTCGTCAAGTTTACGGGCTGTGTCGACGATAACTTCCAGGGGAAACGCCAAGGATGCCCTGCCGTCGAGGCCTGGGGAGCCGCGATGTCCGGCGGATTCGAGAGGCTCTCATGGACGATCATGGTCGGCGTCCGACGCTGCGGCGCCGGTCGTTCCCACAGCTCGTCGTCCTCCTGGCCATGTGGGCCGGTGTGAGCGGCTGCATCGGTCCCACGGCGATCCGCTACACCCGGCTACGGTACAACGAGGTAGTCCGCGACACCAACGACCAGCAGCTCTTGTTGAACGTCGTGCGGCTCCGCTATGCCGACTCCCCGGTGTTCATCGACTTGCCCAACATCACCAGCCAGTTCGAGATGGCCGGCCGGGGGCAGTACCTCGGAGGCTACGGCAACGAGACTCCGGGCCGGGCGAGCCTCGGCAATGGCGAGCTGTCGCTCCGCGACACGCCGACCCTCAGCTACCACCCGCGCGAGGGGCGGGAGATCGCCAGGGCGCTGTTGACCCCGCTGTCGGCCGAACTGCTCATCGTGGTCAACGCCGGGGCCAACCTCGATCATCTCCTGCTATTCGCCATGAACGACATCAACGACGTGCCGAATGCCCCCGGTGCCACGGTCCTGATCCCCGAGGAAGCCGACGACAACTCGCTGTACCTCCGGGGTATCCGGTTGCTCGCGTCGCTCCGGGCTCGCGACGCCACCGAACTGGCGTTCGGGACTACCGAGGAGACCGAGGGTTCGTCGGACCCGATCCCCAAGGGCGCGATCCAGGGGCGAGACCTCCACAACGCCCTTCGTGACAGCTACGTCTACCGCACTCAGAGCGATGACCAGATGACCCTGCTCAAGCGGGAGAAGGGGCTCTACCTCCGCATTCGCGATCCGTACATCCACTCCCCCGAGATGGAGGAGGTGGAGCGGATCTTCCGACTGACCCCAGGCCTGAGCCAGTACCGGATCAAGCCGGAGCTGAGCGATGAGGCCAACCGGCGGCTCCTAAGCCCCCTGGGGAACGATACGATCTATTTGAACCTGCGCTCGGTCTTGCAGATCATGACCTTCCTCTCCAAGGGGGTGTGTGTCCCCGAGGAGCACATGCGGTCGGGGATCGCACCGGTGACGCCCGGACCCGATGGACGGCCGTTCGACTGGACGCGGGTCACCGCCGGGAACTTCGTCGTCCACGCGCAGAAACACCGGCCCCGCGCCGCGGAGGTGGCCGTACCATACCGGGGGTACTGGTTCTACATCGCCCCCGACGACGTGAAATCGCGGGCGGCCCTGTCTATCCTCGAGATCGTATTCGCGCTGCAAGAATCGGATGGCAAGAGCGTCGGCCCGCTGCTCACGCTCCCGCTGGGTAGGTGAGAGGCTCGTGCCGCGGAGGATCAGCCTCGATGCCGGAATGGTTCCCTGGACGGGCCGCATGCCTTTGGGTCTCCCATACTTTGCATACTTTGCACGTTTTCGAGTGTGCGAAGTATGGGCGCGCATGTGCAAAGCATGAGGGACTTGGCCCGCAATTGACCCGCCCTGAGCCCCTATATCCCCCGCACTCGCTCGATTCCGAACAGAGGTACGATGCAACAAACGGCGAAATGCCAATATAACCAGCCGACTCGCGCCTGTCGCCGCCGTGGCCTTGCAAGCCCCGAAATCAGCGAGCAATGATAGAAGGTATCCGTCTCCCTTGGACCTGATCGATGGAATTGGAGGGAGCGGACTTCCGAGGCTTTGGGCTGACCTGGCCAAAACCTATAGGTTCCGGCCAGGGGTTAGGATCTCGCTCGGGTATCCGTTCACGGTCGAAGGTGACACACGTACAGAAAGAGGGCCCGCCCGAACGGTGGTCGTGGCCGTCCGCCCCTGTAGAATAGCGGGGCAACGAGGCCGTGGCCGAACCGGGGTGAGCCGAATACCTGCACTCATTTCCACCCAGAGAGCAGCTATCTTCTCGTTCTGGGCATATCAGTCTGAGCGCCTTTCGCTGAGGCACTCAACGATCTGGCACCGAGGACTTCCCGGTAGTCGGGCCAGGCATGTCTGACATGATTATTTTGTTCCTCGACGCTGGTTCAAGAATCCATGGATTCGGCCATCATCACGGCAATGGCGGCGGCTTGTGGCTCCTTGGTGGGCGCCGCGGCGACCATCGTCACCACCTGGATCACGCAGCGCACACAGACGGTCCACGCCGAGAGGGAAGCAACGCTCCGCGACCGCGAGGCGCTGTACGGCGAATTCATTACGGAGGCTTCGCGCCTGGCCATAGACGCGTTAAGCCATTCGTTGGAAAAACCCGATACGTTCGTGAAGCTCTACGGTATTCTCGGCCGCATTCGGCTCGTGGCTGCTGACCCGGTCCTGGCCGCGGCCGAAGCGTGCTGTCGCCAAATCGCTGAACTCTACGCCAGGCCGATCCTGACGATCGAACAAATCCGCGTCGCAATCGAACGGGATCGACTCGACCCGATCAGGGATTTCAGCGTCGCCTGCCGGAAGGAGCTTCTTGAAATCGCTGGCGGCGGCCGATGACGGGTGCAGGAATTCCCCCTTTCAGGAGGGGGAGATGTCGCTTGACGGGAGGCATCGCCCTGTGTCTATGTGGCGGCCCGAATAGCCCCGAAGCCGACGCCCGAAAGGCGGTGGGCGCCTGTACGGATGTCATCCCCGACCCATGAACGGGCACGCTTCTGGGATCGCCCAAGCGCGACCTCCGGGTTGATGGTCAACGCGGGCCATCTCTGACTGGAGAATCCCGACGTCATCGGCAAGGTGAGCCGCATCCTCGCGGAGCATGCGATCCATCGAGATTCACCCATCCGCGGCCTCGAAACGGTCGTAAGATCCGGTGTATCGCATAAGTCAGCATGCATTATTTGACGGGGTATTGACGAGAAGCCGCGTGTCTCATTAGCATTAAGGCAATATCCGCTCGCGACGGGCGGACCTTGATGGCTATGGCGGCCCCATCACGCGAACCATTGCGTGCCGGGGCTTTTTTCATGCGCATCCACGAGGGTCATCGGGCGACCGGCAACGGCGCAGCCCGTGGGAGTGTCATCATGGCGACGACGACAGGAGTCGATCAGCAGCCTCCGCGAGCCGATCAGGGCGTCCAAGGGCCGAATCCGCCAGCCGGGGTGGTTCCCGCCGCCACGGGCCAGCCTCCCGAGCAGGCGGTCGTGGGGACCGCCGAGAAGTCGCGGTCTGGCCCGCGGGGACGGGGATGGGCGAGGACCATTCGACGAGGGCTACTGGGCGCAGCGCTGATGGTCGTCGCGGCCCTCGCCTACCTCCTATGGCAATCCTCTCTGCCCGAGAAGCTGCCGGACGGTTTCGCCAGCAGCAACGGGCGCATCGAGGCGACGGAGGTCGATGTGGCCACGAAACTCGCGGGCCGCATCCTTGACGAACTGGTGGATGAAGGGGACTACGTCACGGCCGGTCAAGAAGTCGCCCACATGGACATCGCGACGCTCGAAGCCCAACACGAGGAAGCGAGCGCCAAACTTGCCATGGCGAGAACCGCCGTGGACACCGCGCGGAGCATGCTGGCGCAGCGCGAGAGTGAGAAGGCGGCAGCGCAGTCCGTGGTCGCACAGCGCGAGGCCGAACATGACCTCGCGACCAAGAATCTCGCCCGCGGGCAGGAGCTGGTTAAGACAGGGGCCATGTCGAAAGAGGACTTAGACACCCGACGTGCCAACCTCTTCAGCGCCAAGGCGGCCATCGATTCGGCGAAAGCGAACGTGGCGGCAGATGATGCCGCGATCGCTACGGCCAAAACGCAGATCATCGCCGCAGAAGCGAGTGTCATATCCGCCCAGGCGACGGTCAAACGCATCCAGGCGGATATCAACGACAGCACATTGAAGGCGCCACGTGCCGGCCGCGTGCAGTACCGCGTCGACCAGCCCGGCGAGGTGCTGGCCGCAGGCGGGAAGGTGCTGAACATGATCGATCTCAACGACGTCTACATGACCTTCTTCCTGCCCACGGACTGGGCCGGCCGGGTCAAGCAGGGGGCCGAGGCGCGGCTCGTGCTTGATGCCGCGCCGCAGTTCGTCGTCCCGGCCAAGGTGACCTTTGTCGCCGACGTCGCCCAGTTCACGCCCAAGACGGTGGAGACGGCCGAGGAGCGGCAGAAGCTGACCTTCCGCATCAAGGCCCACATCGATCCAGAACTGCTCAAGAAGTACATCCGCGACGTCAAGACCGGGTTGCCCGGAGTGGCCTACGTGCAGCTCGACCCGCAGGCCCATTGGCCCGCCCATCTGGAGGTCAAGCTGCCGCGATGAACACTCCTGACCCCAACCGCGTCGGCCCAGCCGTGCCGGCACCGGTGGCGCGAATCACGGATGTCGGCTTGCAGTATGGCAAGACCCACGCCCTGGACGCGGTCACCCTCGACCTGCCGGCCGGGTGCATGATCGGGCTGATCGGCCCGGACGGCGTGGGAAAGTCCAGTCTGCTGGCGCTGCGTCGCCGGCGCCCGCCAAATTCAGCAGGGGCAGGTCGAGGTGCTCGGCGGCGACATGGCCGACGCGGGCTTTCGACGGGCGGCCTGCCCGCGCATCGCCTACATGCCGCAGGGGCTCGGCAAGAACCTGTACCCGACCCTGTCGGTCTTCGAGAACACCGACTTCTTCGCCCGGCTGTTCGGCCAGGGCCGCGCCGAGCGCAAGCGCCGCATCGCCGAGCTGCTGGACAGTATCGGGCTGGGGCCCTTCCCCGACCGGCCGGCCGGCAAGCTGTCCGGCGGCATGAAGCAGAAGCTGTGCCTGTGCTGCGCCCTGATCCACGACCCGGACCTGTTGATCCTCGACGAGCCGACCACCGGCGTCGATCCTCTGTCCCGCCGCCAGTTCTGGGAGCTGGTCGATCGCATCCGCGCCAATCGGCCGGGCATGAGCGTCCTGGTGGCGACCGCCTACATGGAGGAGGCCGCCCGCTTCGACTGGCTGGTCGCCATGGACGGCGGCCGCGTGCTTGCCACCGGCACCCCGGCGGAGCTGCTGTCGCGCACCGGGACCCGGGACCTGGACGCGGCCTTTATCGCCCTCTTGCCGGAGGAGAAGCGCCACGGCCACAAGGAGCTGGTGATCCCCCCGCGCCCGCCGGGCGGGCAGGAGGTGGTCATCGAGGCGCACGCCCTGACCCAGCGGTTCGGCAGTTTCACGGCAGTCGATCACGTCAACTTCAAAATCGAGCGCGGCGAGATCTACGGCTTCCTCGGCGCCAATGGCTGCGGCAAGTCGACGACGATGAAGATGCTGTGCGGCCTGCTGCCGCCCACCGAGGGGCAGGCCTGGCTCTTCGGCGAGCCGGTCGATGCCAACGACATCGACGTCCGCCGCAAGGTTGGCTACATGTCGCAGGCCTTCTCGCTGTACTCCGAGCTGACGGTACGGCAGAACTTGGTCCTGCATGCCCAGCTCTTTGACGTGCCCAGGGCCGAGATCCCGCAGCGCGTCGAAGAAACGGCGGCGCGGTTCGGCCTCGGTGAGATCATGGAGGCGCTGCCCGACTCGCTGCCGCTAGGCCAACGGCAGCGCCTGCAACTGGCGGTGGCGTTGATCCACCGGCCCGCCCTGCTCATCCTCGACGAGCCGACCTCGGGGGTGGACCCGGTGGCCCGGGACGGGTTCTGGGAGCACCTGATCGACCTGTCCCGCCGCGACAAGGTCACCATCTTCGTCTCCACCCACTTCATCAACGAGGCCGGGCGCTGCGACCGCATCTCGCTGATGAGCGCCGGAAAGGTGCTGGTCATCGACACGCCGGACGGGGTGGTCAAGGGGCGGCACGCGGCGACGCTGGAGGACGCCTTCATCGGCTACCTGGAAGAGGCGGAGGCGAAAAAAAAGGCCGCCGAGCCGGCGCCGGCGGCGCAAGCCACGCCGGCCGAGGCGGGCGGGGCCTCGAAGTCCGACCACGGCCCGGCCAGCACCGGCTCCTGGTTCAGCCTCCAGCGGATGCTGGCTTGCAGCTACCGCGAGCTGGTGGAGCTGACCCGCGACCCGATCCGCATGACGATGGCCGGCCTGGGCACCGTGCTCCTGATGTTCATCATGGGCTACGGCATCAGCCTGGACGTGGAACACCTGAAATACGCCGTGCTGGACCGCGACCAGACGAACGTCAGCACCGACTACGCACTCAACATCGCCGGCTCGAGCCGCTACTTCACCGAGCGGCCGCCGATCACCGACTACGAGCAGCTGGACCGGCGCATGAAGTCGGGGGAGATCAGCATGGCCCTAGAGATCCCCCCCGGCTTCGGCCGCGACCTCGAGCGCAGGCTGAATGGCGTGCTCGCGGCCGCGAACGCCGAGGGGCAGCCCAGCCCCGGCGCCGGCGTGGGGCGGCTCAACCCGGTGGCGATCGGCGTCTGGGTCGACGGCTCCATGCCGACGCGCGGCGAAACGATCCGGGGCTACGTGCAGCAGATGCACCTCTTCTGGCTGCAGGAAACGGCCCGGCGCCGGCTCGGTCAGCGACAGCAACTCGGCCTGGGTCAGCGCCAACTGGTCACCCCCGCCACGATCGAGCTGCGCTATCGCTACAACCCCGACGTCAAGAGCCTGCCGGCGATGGTGCCGGCCGTGATCCCGATCCTGCTGCTCCTGATCCCGGCCATGCTGGCGACGCTGTCGGTGGTCCGCGAGAAGGACCTCGGCTCGATCATCAACTTCTACGTCACGCCGACAACGCGCCTGGAGTTCCTGCTGGGCAAGCAGCTCCCCTACGTGGTCCTGGGGATGCTCAACTTCCTGATGATGACGGCGCTGGCGGTGACCATTATGGGCGTGCCGCTGAAGGGGGATTTCTGGGCCGCGGCTGCCGGCGCTCTGCTCTACGTCAGTTGCACCACCGGGATCGGGCTGTTCGTCTCGACCCTCACGCGCACCCAGGTGGCGGCCTTGTTCGCGACGACCGTCATCACATTGATCCCCGCCTCGAATTTTTGCGGCCTCATTGACCCGGTTTCTTCCCTGGAGGGCTTCGGTCGTCTGACCGGGGAGATTTACCCCACCAGCTATTACATGACGATCTCCCGCGGCACCTTCAGCAAGGCGCTGGGCTTCGCCGGCTTGTACGCCTCGTACCTCCCCCTGCTCATCACCATCCCGGTGATGATCGGGCTGAGCGCGGCCTTTCTGAAGAAACAGGAAAACTGAGCCATGGCGCAAGTAACATCCTGCACTTGGGCGTCAAGGAATTGTGGAGCCTGGCCCGCGACCCCATCATGCTGGTGCTGATCGCCTTCGCCTTCACCGTCGTGATCTATTCGTGCGCGACCGGGTTACCGGACACGCTCCACAAAGCCCCCCTCTCCATCGTGGACGAGGACCAGTCGGTCCTGTCGCAGCGGATCGTGAACGCCTTCCAGCCGCCGCTATTTGTGCCGCCGAAGCTGGTGACGCGGGAGGAGATGGACGCCCGGATGGACGCCGGGCAGGACACCTTCGCCCTCAACATCCCCCCCAGGTTCCAGGAGGACGTGCTGGCCGGTGCGCGCGCCACGATCCAGCTCAACACCGACGCGACCCGCGTCGGCCAGGCGTTCAGCGGCAGCGGCTACGTGCAGACGATTGTGATGGGCGAGGTGCAGTCATGGCTGCAGCGCTACCGGAGCAACTTCAGTTCGCCGGTGAACATCGAGGAGCGGGTGCGGTTCAACGCCAACCTGAGCCGGTCCTGGTTCGGCGCCGTGATATCGCTGATCGACCAGATCACCATGCTGGGGGTCCTGCTCACCGGCGCCGCGCTGATCCGCGAGCGCGAGCGGGGCACGGTCGAGCACCTGCTGGTGATGCCGGTGACCCCCTTCGAGATCATGACGAGCAAGGTCTGGTCGATGGGGCTGGTGGTGCTGGTCACCTCCGCTCTCTCTATGAGGCTAGTCGTGCAGGACTGGCTGGCGGTCCCGATCCAGGGTTCAATCCCCTTGTTCGTATGCGGCGCAGGCATCCACCTGTTCGCCGTCACCTCGCTGGGCATGTTCCTGGCCACCTTTGCCCGCACGATGCCGCAGTTCGCCCTGCTGATGATCATGGTGCTACTGCCCTTGCAGGTGCTCGACGGCGGCATGACCCCGCGCGAGAGCATGCCGGAGTGGGTGCAGCAGCTCATGCTGGGGGCGCCGACCACCCATTTCGTCATGCTGTCCCAGGGCATCCTGTACCGCGGGGCGGGGCTGGAGGCCGTCTGGCCGGAATTCCTCGCCCTCGCCGTGATCGGCACGGTCCTCTTCGCCATCGCGCTCGCACGATTCCGCAGAACCATCGGGATGATGGCGTGAGCGCTGTCAGGCCTGACTCTGGAAGCATCATGCGAAAGCTAAACCCGGCTACCGAAGGAGAGTCGATGGACGCAACGCGCAGACCGCGCGTTGGACTTGCGCTCGGCAGCGGCAGCGCCCGCGGCTGGGCGCACGTAGGCGTTATCCGCGCGCTGGAACAGGCGGGCATTCGCCCGGACCTGGTGTGTGGGACATCTATCGGCGCGTTGGTCGGTGCCGCCTACGCGGCAGGGGAGCTGGACCGCCTCGAACAATGGGTGCTGGGATTGCGGATCAGCGACGTGGTCGCGTTCGTGGATGTGAGCCTGAGCAGCGGACTGCTCAAGGGCGAGCGGCTGATGGATTTCTTCCGGCGCAACCTCGCCGACCGCCCCATCGAGGAGCTAGCCATGCCCTTCGGCGCGGTCGCCACTTCGCTGCAAAGCGGAGCGGAAGTTTGGCTGCGCCGTGGCTCGACCCTCGACGCGGTGCGCGCCTCCATCGCCGTACCCGGATTATTCGCGCCGGTGCTGTACGAAGGATCGGTGCTGGTGGATGGCGGGCTCGTCAACCCCGTGCCCGTATCGCTGGCGCGCGCGATGGGTGCGGATGTCCTGATCGCGGTCGACCTCAACTCTGATATCTTGGGTCGCCACCTGCGGGCCGATCGTCCACTCGAAGCGCCGGCCGGCGCCGTCGGCGATTGGATACGCAAACTGCGGGACAACCTGGGCGTGCTCATCCCGGCCCAGTTGCTCGACGAGCCGAGGATGCCTTTCCTCCTCGACGTGCTGACTTCCAGCATCGACATCATGCAAGTGCGGATCGCGCGCAGCCGCATGGCGGGCGAGCCGCCGGACCTGATCATCGCGCCGCGGCTGGCTCACCTTCGCCTGCTCGACTTCCACCGGGCCAAGGACGCAATCGAGGAAGGTCATCGCGCGGTGGAGCGAGTCGCGCAGAATCTTGCCATGCTCAGCAATCAAGCCTTGTGAGCGCGACGATGCCGACCGACCGCATGCAGCGGGCGCGCCGATCAGTGTGGTTCTTCTTCGCCGGCCTTGCGCCGCGCGCTCCTGAAGTGGATCGATCGTAGAGCCCGAGATTTATGCTCGGTGTTCTGCGATCGAGCCCAGAAGCAAGCGTAATGGGAACATTGGCCTAGCCCGCGCTAGGTTGGCTCTCTGTACGAAATGTTGGGATCGCGGGGGCCGTGCTCTAGGGATGATGGATCTCCGGTGGCCCCCAGATGTAGTAGGGCGGGTAGGGCGGCCAGCACACTCTTGGGGGTGGCTTGCGGCAGTAGTCGTCCGGGCCGCCGCACCGGGGGAAACAATGAGGGTCCCACCAGTGCAGCAGGCCACCGCCGTACGGGTGCCAGCCACCGAGCCGGATGCACTCGCTGGAGGAGGTGTTGCGGCCGTGGCTCACCAGGCCCGCTGATCTCCACCCAGCGCCTGACCGTTAGGCGATCAGGCCCAGCACCAGTGCCCACATCCTTCCATGGCTTCTCATGCGGTCCATTCTCCCATACGGTGTGTCCGTCATCGCTCGCCAGGGGCCCGGAGGATCGCCACGCCGGAGTCACTGGCCGGCCCGGGGTTGAGGGGCGGCGGGCCGAGCCACTGGTAATCGGTTCCGGTAACGACCCCGGGGCCGGGTGCGGCCGGCGACGTGCTCGGCATGCCGGGCATCGCCGCGTGGGTCGGGTGCTCTCCATCATGGCGGTCTTTCTGGAGTCGCAGCTCCCAGCCGCCTCCGAGCGAACGATAAACGTTGATTAAGTTGAGGGCGATGTCGCCCGCGGCGACGGCCAGTCGATCTTGCTGCTGCACCTGTGTGGTCTCCAGGTTGAAGACCCGGTTGAAATCGATGGTGCCGGTGCGGTACTGCTGCACTCCAAGCTGGGTGGCTGCCCTGGCGGCTTCGACGCTCCTGGCGAGGTCCTCGGCCTGTTCTCGGGATCGCAAGAAGCCGCGGAGCGGGATCTGGACCTCCCGGGCGGCTGTCAGGACCAGGCTCTGATAGGCCGCAATCAGCTCCTGCGTGCGTGCGGTCTGCAGGCGCACGTTGTTGAGGATCCGGCCGTAATTCAAGATGTTCCAGGTGAAGCTGGGAAAGATCGTTCCGATGAAGCTCTTGCTCTCGAACAGCTTGGTCAGGTCCTGGGCATCCCAACCGATGGTGCCGTTGACGGCGATGGTGGGGTAGAGGGCGGCTTCGGCCACCCCGATCTGGGCACTCTGGGCCGCCACCAGGCGCTCGGCGCCGCGGACGTCGGGGCGCCGGCGCAGCAGGTCGGCCGGGATTCCCGTGGCGACCCAGGCCGGCGTGTTCGGCATGGGCGGGCTGCCCAGCTCCGGCCCCGGGCCCAGCACCGGCTCCAGATCGTGGGGCGGCAGACCGAGCAGCGTACAGAGCGTGTCGTTCGCCTGCCCGAGCGCGATCTGCAAGGAGGGGATGGTCGAGCGGGTCTGCTCCAGGACGGTCCTCGCCTGCTCCACGTCGAGCCGGTTCGTCGTGCCGACCCGGAATCTCTCCTGGGTGAGGGCCAGGACCCCCTCCTGAATCCGGACGTTGTCCTGCGCGATCTTGATCCGCTGCTGGGCGATTCGATATTGCACGTAACTGGTGGCCACGTCCGCCAGCAGCGTCACCAGGGCATCATCGTAAGTTTCGACCGAAGCCTCCAGGGCGGCGTTGTTCGACTCGATATTGCGCCGGATGCGGCCCCACAGGTCGAGCTCCCAGCTCAAGTTGAAGCCGTAGAACCAGTTGGAGAACGAAAGCGCCTTACCAGCGCCCGGGAGCCTGGAAAGCGGGGCGAGCAAGGGCATGTTGGAGTTGAGATCGGCCCGGCCGTACGATCCGGTCAACGTCTGTGACTGGGGGAAGATGTTGGCCACGGCGATCGCCTGCTGCGCCCTGGCTTCGAGGACCCGCGTGCCGGCGACGCGGAGATTCGGGTTCTGCTCGTAAGCCGTAGCGATGAGGGAGTCGAGCGTCGGATCCTGGAAGACCTCCCACCAGTCTTGCAGGTGGCGGGCCTGGACGGCGGGATCCGCGGCGTAGGTCCACTCCTCGGCCACGGGCGCCGGCGGCCGGCAATAGTTGGGCCCGACCTTGAAGCCATTGCGAACCCACTGCCGAGGGCCGGTCGTGATGCCGCAGCCGCTATTGAGCAAGACCGTGACCGCCAGGCCGGTGAGTGTGACCCATCGCGGCAGGCGAGGTCGAAGGACTCGTCGAGCCTCGAGTCCGGGGGAAAGTCGCCGCTTCATGGCTTAAGTCCCGTCGTACGAGTTCATCCGCCTCGTTTGGCGAAGACGGCCTGGCCGGTAGATCGAGCACCGTCCGCATAGCTGGAGTTATCGGCCGGACCCGTGCATCCACCTGAGTCAATTCTGATCAGGAGTCGGCGCCGAAGCCGTCAAACTGTCCCGTTCGCCCTACACCTCGGGTCTATTCCGCCCCGATGTGCTCGCCCTTCTCCGCCACGGATCGCTTCATGAGCGGTACGAGAAGGGCGAGTGCCAGAGCGAGCACGGCGAACAGCCACAAGTCATCGAAGTAGGCCAGCGAAGTTGCTTGCTGCTCGCGAAGCTCAGCCAGCGCCTGCAAGGCCATCTGCTGCGACGTGCCCGGGTCAACCCGTCTGCTGGAAGTAGCCGAGGACGACGAATTCATCGCGCGATTCGTGGAGCAGCTCCTCGCCCGGGGTGGCCACCGCGTAGGGCTGACGACGAACGGCCGGGAAGCGCTGTCATCGCCTTGACGGCACGTTCGCGGAAAGAAGATCGCGAGCGCTGCTTCGCGGCCGGCATGGATGACTTCCTGACCAAGCCGGTTGCGGCTGCGGCCTTGCTCGCGGCCATCGACCGGCTGGTGTCCACCCAGAGAGTTTCCCGGCTGCCCCAGGCGGAGGCTGGACCGAGCGGGAGTCGGCTCGACCCTGTCGCCGTGCTGACGGCCTGCGGCGATGACGCGGAGGGGTTGCGCAGGATGTGCGAGGATTTCCAGACCGATGCGCCGGCCCGACTGGCCGAAGTGGACGACGCCCTGCGGGAGCGGGACGCGCCGCGGTTGCGCCAGGCCGCCCACAAGTTCTGTGCGCTGCTGTTCGTGTTTTCCACGGTTGCCGGCGACGTAGCATCGGACCTGGAAGATCAGGCGGCTTAAGGTGGAGCTCGAAGAAGCCCAGCCCCTGGTGGAGCGGCTTGAAACGATGACCCAGGAGCTGATGCCGCTAAAGACAAGAAATCGGTGCAGGTGGTATCCCCTTCCCATGCGGAAGCGGCCAAGGTCACGCAGGCTATCCGCTCGGAGCTTCGCCACGCTGGAACGCTTGGATCGGAAGAGCGGGCCTTTACCCGGCTGGTCGCGGTGAACGCCTCGGAGGCCGAACACTCTCGGGCGTTCCACAATCACTTGGTCGCCGGGAGGCCGACTCGGCCCCGGCGTCGGACCGAGGCGGGGATGAGGTCACGGCGGGATCCGGTGGGGGTACTCGCGTGTCGAAGCCTTGTCTCCTCGGGAAGAAGAACGGAAGCCGTCGCCGCGGGGCCTCAGCCGATACAGGCGGCGAGGGTCCTGGACAGCAGGGCCACCAGCTCTTCGCCCCGGGCGTTCGCGAACGCCTTGGGGCGGAGCACGTGGTGCATGATCGCGAACCCCGTGAGCTGGGCCATGACCATAACGGCCCGGACCGCGGAGTCGTCGCCGCCGATCTGCTCGGCGAGGAGCGGGAGCTCGTTGCGGTCGAGGTCCCGCCGGAACAGCTTGACCGCGCCGGGCTCCGTGGCGGAATGCAGCAGGAGCAGGATCGGCGTGTACCCCCGGTCCCAGGAGCCCTCCCGCCCGTACACCATGAGCCGGGCGAGGTGGTCGGCCAGGTCCCCCCGTCGGCCCTCGAGCAGGTGCCCGATGTTGATGGCGCGCTCGATCGCCTCGGCGAACAGCCTCTCCTTGGAGCCGAAGTAGCGGTTGACCAGCGCGCCGGTCACCCCGGCGTCCGCGGCGATCTCGCGGACCCCGGCGGCCTGGTAGCCCTGGGTGGCGAAGCGGCGGGTGGCCGCCTCGAGGATGGCCTCCCGGGTCGCGGCGGCATCCCGCCGCCGTCTCCGGCTCGCACTGACTCGACGCTCCGGCATGTCTCGACCCCCTTCGATTTTTCTTCCTATTCCAAGTAAACCGCTGTTGACGCGGAAAGTCAAGTGCGTTACGATGAACTCGTTGCTCGCGACGGGTGATCTTCGGATACGGTCAAGGCGGCCGCGTCATACACTTACAGGTGTGCGACGTGGCCTTTTTCTTTTCGAATCCGAGAGCCGGTGCGGGAACGACCGCGACCGGCGAGGGCTATTGACATGGCTGCAACAACGGCGTCGAGGTCTCCCGCGCCCAGCTTGCGCTGACGGAGGCCTGGTCGGAGTACCTGGTGGACTCAGTAGAGCGCACCGTCCTGTTCTGGGACGTGCTGCGCAAGCATGGCAACACCTTCCTGGAGAACAGCGAGCGCGGCGAGCCGCCGGTGCTGATCTTCGATCACGAGGTGCTCATCGACGGCCGGACCCTGGACCGCCCGTGCAACTACGCGCTGATGGCGATCCGGGCCCCCCAGGGCGTCACCGTCGACCCGGCGAAACGCCCCGTCGTGGTGGTGGACCCCCGGGCCGGCCAGGGGGCCGGGGTCGGAGGCTTCAAGCTCGATTCCGAGATCGGCTTCGCCCTCCGCGCCGGCCACCCGGTCTACTTCATCGGGTTCTACCCGGAGCCGGTCCCGGGCCAGACCCTGGTGGACATCGGGGAGGCCGAGTCCCGGTTCCTCGAGGAGGTCATCCGCCGGCACCCCGGGGCCGACAACAAGCCCTTCGTCATCGGCAACTGCCAGGCCGGCTGGGCGGTGGCGGGGCTGGCCGCAGTCCGGCCCGATCTGACCGGCCCCGTCGCGTTCATCGGCGCGCCGCTCTCCTACTGGGCGGGGGCCGATAGCCAGAACCCGATGCGCTACAACGGCGGGATCTTCGGCGGCACCTGGCCGGGGAACCTCCTGGCCGACCTGGTCGGCGGGATCATCGACGGCGCCTGGTTCGTCCAAAACTTCGAGAACCTCGACCCGGCCAACACGTTCTGGAAGAAGCCCTACGACCTCTACTCCCAGGTCGACACCGAGGCGCAACGCTTCCTCGACTTCGAGCGCTGGTGGGGCGGGTTCTACCGGATGACCAAGGAGGAGTACCGGGAGATCGTTGACAACCTGTTCGCCGGCAACCGGTTGGTCCGGGGGATCGAGCTGCCGAATAAGAGGAAGATCGACCTCAAGAACATCACCTCGCCGGTGGTCGTGTTCGCCTCGTGGGGCGACAACATCTCGCCGCCCCAGCAGGCGCTCAACTGGATCGACGACGTCTACGGCCACGAGGACCGGATCGTCGCCCTGGGCCGCGTGATCGTGTACTTGCTCGCCAAGGATGTGGGGCACCTGAGCATCTTCGTCGGGGGCCGGGTTGCGAAGAAGGAACACCGCGAGCTGATCAGCGTGATGGACATGCTCGACGATCTGCCCCCCGGCCTGTACGAGATGGTCATCGAGCAGCGGCCCAAGCACGCAGAGCCCCTGGACATCGACCGGGACACGTACACCGTGCACTTCGAGACGCGGACCATGGACGACATCCGCGCCCTCAACCCCGACGGCCGCCGCGGGGAGGCGTTGTTCAGCACCGTCAATCAGGTTTCCGAGATCAACGAGCGGCTTTACGAATCGCAGTACGGCCCGGTCGTGCGTGCCCTGTCGAGCGAGGCCACGGCGCGACTCTTGCGCGGGCTGCACCCACTGCGGGTCCGGCAGTACCTGCTCTCGGACCGCAATCCGTCGCTCGCGATGCTGCCGATGGTCGCCGAGCAAGTGCGGCAGCACAGGCATCCGGCCCCCGAGGACAACGCCTTCTTGCAGCTCGAGCACGCCGCCTCGAAGCAGATCGTCTCCGCCCTGAACTACTATCGCGACCTGCGCGATAACTGGGTCGAGCAGATGGTCAAGCTCGCCTACGGCCCGATGGGCCTGGGGGCCTTCTTCCCGCCCGCGCCGCCGGTGGACGTCCAGGCCGAGAAGGCGGCCGAGGAGCAAGCGAAGGCGGAGCTCGCCGCCCTGCGGGGCGAGTTCGAGCGGGGCGGCTTCCCCGAGGCGGTCGCCCGGATGCTGATCGCCGTGATGAAGAAGCGCGGCGCCATCGACCGCCGCTCGTTCATGATCGCCCACGAAATCAGCGAGCACCAGCCCGACCTGCCCGTGCTCACCGAGGCCGACATGCACACCCTGCTGGCCCGGCAGACACTCCTCATGCAGCTCGACCCGGAGGCCGCGCTCAAGGCGTTGCCCCGGCTGCTGCCGTCCCAGGCCGACCGCGAGCAGGCCGTCGCGCTCGTGGCGCGGATTATGATGCTGGAGCCCGACCTGTCCGACGCCGACTCGCCCGCGGCGAAGATGGCCCAGGAATACCTCGACCTCGATCCGGACTGGCACATGATCCCGGCCCTGGTCGTGAAAGGGGGGACGTCGTGAGCGAAGGCTATCTCGAGAACCGGACCTTCGACGAGATCCGCGTCGGCGACTCGGCGAGCCTGGTACGGACCCTGACCGACCAGGACCTCCGCCTGTTCGCGGCGGTCTCCGGCGACGTCAACCCGACGCACGTCGACGAGGCGTACGCGCGCCGCTTCCTCTCGGGCCGGCTGGTCGGCCACAGCCTCTGGGGCGGAGCGCTGATCTCGGGCGTGCTGGGGACCAGGCTTCCCGGCCCGGGCACCGTCTACGTGTCCCAGGACCTGCGGTTCCTCGGCCCGGTGCGCCTCGGTGACACGGTGACGGCGACCGTCACGGCCCGCGCCAGCGCGCCGACGGCCGCATCGTCGAGTTCGATTGCCGGTGCGTCAACCAGCAGGGCGAGGCCGTGGCCGAGGGCGTCGCCGTCGTCCGCGCGCAGCCGAGCGCGTCCGCGTGCCCTGCCCGGAGCCCGCGGAGGTAGCGGTCCAGGCGCACAGCAAGTACGAGGCGCTGCTCGAGCGCTGTCGCGGGCTGACGCCGGCTTCGGCGGCCGTGGCCTACCCGTGCGACGAGGTGTCGCTGGCGGCCGCCGTCGAGGCGGCCGGCGCGGGCCTCATCGAGCCGGTGCTGGTCGGCCCGCCGGGCGCGATCTCCGAGGCCGCCGCCCGGCATCGCTTCGACACCGGCCGGTTCCGCGTCGTCGAGGCCGCCGACGACCGCGAGGCCGCCGCCCGGGCCGTCGAGCTGGTCCGCAAGGGCGAGGCCGAGATGCTCATTAAGGGGGCGCTGCACACCGACGTGCTGATGCACGAGGTGGTCCAGCCCCAGACCGGCCTGCGCACCGGGCGGCGGATCAGCCACGCCTACCTGATGGACGTCCCGACCTACCACAAGCCCCTGATACTGACCGATTGCGCGATCAACATCTATCCGACCCTCGAGGATAAGGTCTCGATCTGCCAGAATGCGATCGACCTGGCCCACGCCCTCGGGGTGGCGCTACCCAAGGTCGCGATCCTCTCGGCCGTCGAGACGGTCAACCCGAAGATCACGGCCACGACGGAGGCCGCGTCGCTGTGCAAGATGGCCGACCGCGGCCAGATCACCGGCGGGCTGCTCGACGGGCCGCTGGCGATGGACAACGCGATCAGCAAGACGGCCGCGGAGGTCAAACACATCCGTTCCGAGGTCGCCGGCGACGCCGATATCCTCCTGGTGCCCGACCTGGAGGCCGGCAACATGCTGGCCAAGCAACTCACCCTCATGGCCAACGCGGACGGCGCGGGCATCGTCCTCGGGGCCCGCGTGCCGATCGTCCTGACCAGCCGCGCCGACAACGTCCGCACCCGGTTGGCCTCGTGCGCCATCGGCCTCCTGCTCGCCCACGCGCGGCGCACAGGCCAGCCGGGCGGCGGCGACCAGGCGTCCCCGGACGCCAGGGGGGAGCGATGACCGAGGTGATCGTCGTCCTCAACGCCGGCTCGTCGAGCGTGAAGTTCGCCGTCTTCGCGGTCGCCGGCACCGACCCGAAGGAGTTGTATCGGGGCGAGTTCGAGGGGATCGGCACCGAGCCGCATTTCTTCGTCAACGACGCGGGGGCGCGACCGTCGCCGACGAACGGGATTCCCTGGCCGATGTGGCGTCGCAGGAAGACGCCGTCCACTGGATCTTCGCCTGGTTGGTCTCGCACAAGGCGGGGCTGGAACTTCTGGCGGTCGGGCACCGCGTGGTCCATGGCGGGCCGATTTATGGCGAGCCGGTCGTGATCGACGGGCCGACGCTCGAGGCCCTGACCGCCTTCGTGCCCCTCGCCCCGCTGCACCAGCCCCACAACCTGGCTCCCATCCGCGCCCTGGCGAGTTACCGTCCCGGGCTGACGCAGGTGGCGTGTTTCGACACGGCGTTCCACCGGACCGCGCCCCTGGTGGCCGAGGTGTACGCGCTGCCCCGCGAGTACTTCGACGCGGGCGTGCGCCGGTATGGATTCCACGGATTGTCGTACGAGTACGTCACGCACGCGTTGGAGGAGCTCGACCCCGCCGTCGCGGCGGGGCGGGTGGTGATGGGCCACCTGGGCAACGGCTGCAGCATGGCGGCCGTCCGGGGCGGTAAGAGCGTCGGAACCACGATGGGCTTCACCGCGCTGGACGGCCTGCCCATGGGCACGCGGTGCGGCCAAATCGATCCCGGCGTGCTGATCTACCTGATGCAGCAACGCGGCATGACCGTGGACCAGGTCGAGGACCTGCTGTATCACCACTCCGGATTGAAGGGCCTCTCCGGGATCTCCAACGACATGCGGGACCTGCTGGCCAGCGACCAGCCCGGGGCGAAGCTCGCCGTCGATCACTTCGTCTACCGCATCGGCCTGCGCGCTGGGCGAGCTGGCCGCGGCGCTGGGCGGCCTGGACGCGCTGGTGTTCACCGCCGGCATCGGCGAGCACGCCGTCGAGATCCGCGCGGGTCTGCCGCGACGCGGCCTGGCTGGGCGTCGCGCTCGACGAGGAGGCCAACCGCCGCGGCGGCCCGCGGATCTCGCAAGAGGGTCGCGTCCCCTCGGCCTGGGTCATCCCCACCAATGAGGAATTGATGATCGCTCGACATACTCTCCGGCTCGTGAGGGCCCAGGCGGCCGCCGAGGCCCGCGGCTGAGTCCCGGCTGGTCGTGTGCCCGCCCGGGCCGGAAGGAGAGGCTTACGATGAACACTCCGTCGAACCGCGCTCTCGAAGGCCGCAAGGGGCTGGTCCTCGGGATCGCCAACGCCCACTCGATCGCCTACGGCTGCGCCCGTTCCTTCCGGCAGCTCGGCGCCGAGCTGGCGGTCACGTATCTCAACGACAAGGCCAGGCCCTACGTCGAGCCGCTGGCCCAGGAGCTGGAGGCCCCCATCTTCCTGCCCTGCGACGTGCAGGACGACGCGCAGCTCGACGCCCTGTTCGCGGCGATCCGCCAGCGCCGGGGCCGGCTCGACTTCGCCCTGCACGCCGCCGCCTTCGCGCCGAAGCCGGACCTCCAGGGCCGGCTGACCGACTCGTCGCGCGAGGGGTTCCTGACGGCGATCGACATTTCCTGCCACTCCTTCATCCGGATGGCGCGCCGCGCCGAGCCGCTGATGACCGACGGCGGGACGCTCCTGACGCTCAGCTTCGCCGGCGCCGAGCGTGTGGTCCGCAACTACGACCTGATGGGCCCAGTCAAGGCGGCGCTGGAGTGTGCGGTCCGGTACCTGGCCTACGAGCTCGGCCCCAAGGGCATCCGCGTGCATGCCCTCTCCCCCGGCCCGATCCACACCCGCGCGGCCTCCGGGGTCAAGGACTTCGACGCGCTCCTTCTCGAGGAGCAGCGCAAGGCGCCCCTGGGACGCCTGGCCGAGATCGACGACGTGGGCGCGATGGCCGCCTTCCTGACAACCCCGGCGGCAGCCGCGATCACCGGGATGACCGTCTTCGTGGATGGCGGATATCACATCATGGGATGACGCCACAACCCCGAGGTCCGTTATGAAAACAGCGACGAAACTCGAAGATGCGATCGCCATGATCCCCGATGGTGCCCGGGTCATGATCGGAGGGTTCATCGGAATCGGCTCCCCGCGCCGCCTGCTCGAAGGCCTGGCCTCCGCCGGGCGCAAGGGGTTGACGGTGATCGCCAACGACACGGCCGTCCCGGGCGTCGGCGTCGGCAAGCTGATCGAGGCCCGGGCGGTGAGGCACCTGATCGCCTCGCACATCGGCACCAACCCGGAGACCGTGCGGCAGATGCTCGCCGGAGAGCTCGAGGTCGAGTTGGTCCCCCAAGGGACGCTCGCCGAGAGGATCCGGGCGGGCGGCCATGGCCTGGGAGGCGTCTTGACCAGGACCGGCCTGGGCACGATCGTCGAGCGGGACAAGCCCACCGTCAAGGTGGACGGCGAGACCTGGTTGCTGGAGAAACCGCTCCGCGCCGACTTCGCGCTCATCGGAGCCTGGCAGGCCGACTACCTCGGCAACCTCACTTACCTGCTCACCGCCCAGAATTTCAACCCGGTGATGGCGATGGCCGCGGGCGCCGTGATCGCCGAGGCCGATGAGATCGTCCCCGTGGCGCTCTCCCGCCGGACTCGGTCCGGACGCCCGGGACCCTCGTGGATTACTTACTGGAGCGCCTCCCATGATCACATCGCCCAAGGAGCTGATCGCTCGCAGGGTCGCGAAGGAGGTGCGGCCGGGCTCGCTCGTGAACCTCGGCATCGGCCTGCCGACCTCGGTGGTCGCCTACCTGCCGCCGGAAGTGAACGCCTTCTTCCTCACGGAGGACGGCCTGATCGGCGTGGGGCCGCCGCCACCCCCGGGGATGGAGAACCCGGACCTCGTGGACGCCGGGGGCGGGTTCGTCTCGGCCTTGCCCGGGGCGGCGAGCCTGGATAGCACCATGGTCTTCGGCCTGATCCGAGGAGGGCACCTCGACCTGACCGTACTCGGCGGCCTCCAGGTCGATGCCCGGGGGCGCCTGGCCAACTGGATGATCCCGGGGAAGCTCGTGCCGGGAATGGGCGGGGCGATGGACCTCGTCAGCGGCGCCCGCCGCGTCATCGTCGCGATGATCCACACCGCCAAGGGCGCGGCGAAGATCGTCGAAGAGTGCACAATCCCGCTGACCTCGGCCCGCCCGGTGGACCTGGTGGTCACCGACATGGCCGTGATCGAGCCGACCACCGAGGGACTCGTGCTGCGCGAGCGCGCGCCGGGGGTCTCCGTTGCCGACGTCGTCGGCGCAACAGCCGCCAAGTTGATCATCCCGGCGACTGTCCCGGAGTTCGCACTGTGAGGAAACAGCCCGGCCGCCGGTTCGCCGGCTACAGGATTGAGGAGTGAAGCCATGCCAAGTCTGGACGGGAAGATCGCCATTGTGACGGGATCGGCCAGCGGGATCGGCCGGCAGATCGCTCTCCGCTTCGCGCGCGAGGGCGCGAAGGTCGCCGTCGCCGACCTCAACCTCGGCGCCGCCCAGGAGGTCGCGGGCGAGATCGCGCGCGGCGGGAGTTCCGCGATCGCGGTCGCGATGGATGTCGCCGATGAGGCGCAGGTCGCAGCCGGAGTCGACGAGGTCGCCACCCGACTCGGCGGGGTCGACATCCTGGTCAGCAACGCCGGCATCCAGTACATCGCGCCGCTGGTCGACCTCCCGCTCGCCGACTGGCGGAAGGTCCTGGGCGTGCACCTCGACGGGGCCTTCCTGACGACCCGCGCCTGCCTGCGGCACATGATCCGGCAGGGCCGAGGCGGCACCGTGCTCTACATCGGCTCGGTCCACTCCGTCGAGGCATCGCCCCTGAAGGCCCCCTACGTCGCGGCCAAGCACGGCCTGATGGGGCTGGCCCGGCTGGTCGCCAAGGAGGGGGCCGCGCACGGCGTCCGGGCCAACGTGATCTGCCCCGGCTTCGTCCGCACGCCCCTGGTCGATCGGCAGATCCCCGAGCAGGCCAGGGAATTGGGCCTGACCGAGGACGAGGTCGTCAAGAAGGTCATGCTGCGGGAGACGGTTGACGGCCAGTTCACGACGGCGGGGGACATCGCGGAGGTGGCCGTCTTCTTCGCGGCCTTCCCATCACTCGCCTTGACCGGTCAATCGCTGGTTGTGAGCCACGGGTGGCATATGCAGTGACGCGAGATCCGTCCATCACTCGGGAAAGGAGGTACTCGGCCGGGGACGCTCACGTCGAAGGGCCTCTCCGGTCTCTCCGACGACATGAAGTACCCGCTGGCCAGCGACGAGCTGTCGCGATTCGCGCCGCATCCGAACGAGATCGGCGGACGGAGCCGCCGGTTCGAACAGGAGCGTGATGCCTCGATGTCCTCCGCTACAGCGGGAGGGACGTCGGTGTTCTCGGAACTGTGATGGTGAGGCCGACGAGGCCCAGGGTGGTGAAGGTGGAACCCTCGCTACGGTTCGAGGTCAACAAAGAGAACTGAGGGCCAGTAGAAGCCCCGCAAGGAGACCGAGCAGTCCGGCTCCGATTTTTTCCCTCAAAGTAAACCACTGTTGACTTCGAAAGCCACGCGCATTACGATGAAGTCAACGGTGGTTTACGTCGCCGCCCGCGGCGGGCCGGAAGCGAGGCGCTTTGGCGCTTCCTTCCGTGCCCCGCCCCGCAGCCACGATGCCGCTGCTTGCCGGCGGCCGATCGGGTTGCACCCGCGCGAGCGCCGCGACTTCCTGGCAACAAGCCATGACTACGCTTCAATCAGCCGAGGCCACGGCGCATCCCGACCACCGGGACGCGGGCGCGGCAACCGATCGCCCTCATGCCACTTAGCCCCCGGCGCCTGGGGCGTCATCGCAACGCGGGCGAAAAGGGCTGTTATGGGCGGAGGCCGTGGCCGTCCTGTCGCTCGGGGGATACCTCCTGGCCCCGATCGTCGAGATGATGCTCAACACGGTCTCCACCGACGACGCCTATGTCAACGGCCATGTGACCTTCATGGCACCCCGGGTCGCCGGCCAGGTGAGCCGCGTCCTGGTGGACGACAACGACCGGGTGATGAAGGGGGACCTGCTGGTCCAGCTCGACAAGGAGCCGTATCAGGTCCAAGCACACCCTTAGAGCGATTCGCTTAAAACTCCCAGACAACGCTAATGGTTTGGTTTCTCTTTTCCATCTATCCTTCTCAGATATTACAAACGGCGCAAGAGCGTAGCGATGGTCGCTTCAGGTCATTAAGATGGGTAGACGGTGTAGTTTCTAGGAAACATGAACCACGTCTTACTCGCGAAGGGACGCACGAGGGGATGGGTTGGAGAGCCTGCCGGCGCTCACGCACGAAAGGTGACATGCTCGATGAACTCCTCGCTACTGATCCAGAAGCGCGAGGACGGCGCCTCATGCACGAATCTGATAGGCTTCGATGAGATCCCGCAGAGCTTACCCAAAGCACCGCGTGGGGACGGCACCCCGGTTTCGGATCACAGGGACGGGCCGGGGATGCGGTTCGCCTTCCTGATCCACCCGATCTCCGAGCAGACCAAGGACCTGATGGCGCTGGACCGGGATGGCCGGCTGCGAAGGACCTGGGGCCGGGCCGACCTGCTCGAGTTCTGCTCCGAGGCGCACGCCGCCTTCGGTGGCCACTCGCGGTCGATGTCCGACGCACGGTCCAGGGGACCGCGGGTCGTCGACACGTTCGCTGGGCTGGTCTCCGCGGCCGGCGCCCGGGCCGAAGGGCGCCTCTACGAGATCCCGATGGATGCGCGCGCGATCCTGGACGACCCCGATCAGGCGCTCGAACTCATGGAGCAGGCCGTAGAGGACGCCATCGGCTGGGGGCGCGGATCGTCGGGCTCGGCTCGATGACCGGGATCGTCGGCAACCACGGTGAGTTCCTGGCGGAGCGCCACCCGATCGCCGTGACGACCGGCAACAGCCTGACGGTCTACGCGACCCTGCGGAACCTCGAGCATTATTGCGAGTCATTCGGGATCGACCTGGCCGACGAGGAGATCGCGGTGGTGGGGATCCCGGGCAGCATCGCGACGGCCGTGGCCGCGCTCTTGGCACCGCGGTGCCGGGGCCTGGTCCTGGGGGCAAGGCGGACTTCAACCCGGGCGACCCACCTGGCCGAACGCCTGGGTGCGCGGCTGGAAGTGGATCTCCCCACAGCGCTCGCCGAGGCCTCCATCGTGGTGACGGCCACGTCGTCGGGCGATTGCATCGACCCGGGCTGGCTCCGCCCGGGATGCCTGGTGCTCGACGTCGGCGTGCCCAGCGATGTCCGCCGGGCGGAGCCGGCCCGCGATGATGTCCTGATCCTCTCCGCCGGCTACGCTCGCGTGCCCGCGTCGATGCCCCGCGACTCGTTCTTCCTCCGGTTCTATCACGGGATCGTGCCCTCCTGCCTGGGCGAGACGATGGTCCTGGCGCTGGAGAACCGTGCCGACTCGTTCTCGATCGGGCGGGAGCTCTCGCTCGACCGCGTCCGCGAGATCGGCCGGCTGGCCGAGGCGCACGGGTTCGTGTTCTCGGAGGCGCTGGCGTGCGGCCAGTCGTTGACTCCGGAAGCCCGGTCTCAATACCTCAAGGTGCTCTCGAGGACTCGCACGTCGCGATCCAGGCCCTCGCGCCGATACGACGAACAGGCCCTGAGCGAGCGGCCCGCGGATGAGGCGATCAACCTCGCCGACCTGGCGGGGCATGCGGCGGAGCGGTACGCGCGGCACATCAATCCCGTCCTGATCGGCGTGGGCGGACCGAGCGGGCTCACCCGCACTTTCGTCCGGGGCGAGGGCGCGGAGCTGTTCGACGAGTCGGGGCGGGCGTACCTCGACTTCGTGGCGGGCTTCGGCTCGCTCAACCTGGGGCACAACCACCCCGAGGTGGCGGCCGCGGTCGCCTCGGCCTTGCGCCAGCAGGCACCCGGTTTCTCGCCCGCTTCGGTCAACCCGCTGGCCGCGGCGCTGGCCGAGCAGCTGGTGGCCATCACCCCGCGCGGACTGGAGATGGTGTTCTTCACCAACAGCGGGGCCGAGTCGGTCGAGGCCGCGCTGAAGCTGGCGCGGGCGGCGACGGGCCGGAGCGGGTTGCTGTCGTGCCTGGGCTCGTTTCACGGCAAGACGTTCGGGGCCCTCTCCGTCACCGGCAACCGGACCTATCAGGGCCCCTTCGCGCCGCTGGTCCCCGACTGCCAGGCGATCCCTTACGGCGACGCGAAGGCCCTCGAGCTGGCCCTGGCCACCCGCCGGCACGCCGCGTTCGTGGTCGAGCCGATCCAGGGGGAAGGGGGCATGATCACGCCCCCTCCGGGCTATCTGGCCGAGGCCCACCGCCTCTGTCGGCAGGCCGGCACGCTCTTCATCGCCGACGAGGTGCAGACCGGGCTGGGGAGGACCGGGCCGCTCTTCGCCGTCGAGCGCGACGGCATCGAGCCCGACATCCTGGCCCTGGCCAAGTCGCTGGGCGGGGGACTCATGCCCCTGGGGGCCATGATCGCCCGCCGCGACGTCTGGATGAAGGCGTACGGCTCGTACCAGACCTTCGCGCTGCATTCGAGCACATTCTCCGGCGGCAGCCTGGCCTGCGCCGCGGGCCTGGCGACGCTCCGGGTCCTGCGCGAGAGCCCAGTGCTGGTCGACGCCGCCCGCCGGGGGACCCAGCTTCGCCAGGGCCTCGAGGCGATCGCCCGCTCCTGCCCGATCATCCGCGAGGTCCGGGGCCGAGGGCCTGATGCTCGGCCTGGAATTCCACGAGCTATCCCCGACGCTGCTCACCAACTTCAAGGGATTCGACTCGTCGGGGGCGAGCTGGTGGCTGGTGCCCGGTCACGAGGATCTCCTCCGCACGATCCCGGCGCTGTACGTGCAATCGAACCTGCTCCACGAGCACGCGATCTATACCCAGGTCGCCCGCTCGAACCCCCGGGTGCTCCGGGTCCAGCCTCCCCTGACCGTGAGCGCGGCCCAGGTGGATCGATTCCTCGAGGCGCTCCGGGCGACCTGCGCCGAGTGGGCCCTGATCGGCGACACCGCCGAAGCGATCCTGAGCAAGTCGGCCGGCGAGATGGGGCCGAAGTGAATCCGTCTCCGTTGCTTGCCATCCGCCATTCTTTCGAACAAGGGGACCAGACCATGCCAGCTTCCGACGAGATCGACGCGAAGGTCACAAGAGTGCTCGTGCAGGCCCTGGGGGTGGAGGAAGAGGACGTCAAGCCCTCCGCGACCCTGCAAGGCGACCTGGGCGCGGAGTCCATCGATTTCCTGGACATCGTGTTCCGTCTGGAGCGTGAATTCATGATCAGGATCGACAGGAACGAGCTTTTCCCGGAGCCGTTCCTCATGAAGGACTCGGCGTTCTTTGGCGACGGCCGACTGACCGACGACGGCCTGGCCGCGCTGCGCGCGCAGATGCCTTTCGCCGATTGGAAGGAGCTGGAGCGCGATCGGCAGATTGACCGGGTCGACGACCTGTTCACGGTCGATCTGGTGACCAGCTACGTCAGGTGGAAGGTCGGCGGGACCGGCACAGCCGCGACCGATGCCGGTGCGCCATCTCCCCGCCTTTCCCGTGAGAACTCGAGGCCCTCGGCCATTTCGACCGGGAGCCCGGCGGCCCAGGCCAGGGCCCGATCGGCCGGGGTCGCGTGAGGGTGGGCGCCGAACGTGCCCCGGCCACCCCTCGGGGAGGGCTTTCATGTCGGGAATACGCTGTACGATCCAAGAGAAGATCAGCCGGTGCGACGCCGACGAGTGGGATGAGATCGTCCGCGCGAGCGGCTCTGGCGTCCTCATGAGCCATGAGTTCGTCGCCGCGGCCGAGGAAGCCTTCGAAGACCAGGCCCGTTTCGCGGCACGCGATCGTCCGCGACGATGGGCGTGCCGTGGCTTGCGGGAGTTTCTGTGCCTTCCCGATCGACTTCAACCTCCTCGCTGACGGGTTGACCCGACGGATGACGGAGATCATCAGCAAGCCGCTGCCGTCCCTGATGCGCAAGACGATCGTCTTCTGCGGCCTCCCGGTCTCCGTCGGTGCCAGGCACCTGGCCATCGCACCGGGGGCCCGGCATCAGGACGTGCTGCGGGCCATGCATGAGATCGCCGAGTCGTTCGCGCGGCGTGAAGGCGCCCCTTACATCGTTTTCAAGGAGTTTTCTTCCGCCGATCGCCCGACGACGGACTTCCTGGAGGAGCTCGGGTACCGGCGTTTCTCGTCCCCGCCGATGAACGTCTTCGATTACCGGTTCCCCGCCATCGATTCGTACATCGCTGCGCTGCGGAGCCGGTATCGGCAGTGCGTGCGCAGGTCTCTGGAGAAATCACGTGCGGCGGGCCTGCGATACGAACGGCTCACCGACACGGCTGCGATCCTCCGCCTGTACGGCCCGGCTCTCCATCGGCTCTACGAGGCGGTCGCCCTCTCCTCGGCGCACCGCCTGGAGCTCCTGCCGCTGTCGTTCTTCCACGGCCTGGCACGGCGCCTGCCCGGTCGGGTCGGCCTCACGGTCGTCTGCCACGGCGATCGTGTGGCCGCGTTCAACTGGAACCTGCTCGATGGGGAGACCTATTACTTCCTGTTCGCCGGGCTGGACTACGAACTGAACCCGCACGTGGACCTCTACTTCAACCTGATGTACGCGGAGATGGACCATGCCTTTCGCGCCGGCGCCGAGACGCTGGTGTTCGGCCAGACGGCGGATGACTTCAAGACGCGGCTCGGCTGTCACCAGGAGCGGCGATTCTTCTACGTGGCGCCAGCGGGCCGCGTCGCGGCCCTGATCCTTCGAGCCGCGGGCGGGTTCCTGCTGCCCGAGCCGCCGCGATGGGCGACCCATCACGTGTTCCGCGACCCCGCTCCCGCGCCCCGCTGCCGATGATCGCCCCGCCCCCCGCGGCGATGGGTGGTCTAAAGTCCAGGGCAAGGTCGAGCACCCTGCTCGTCGTTCGGGCCCAACTGGCCATCTCGGGACTGATTCCATGTTCCGGATCGTATCGAGTCTCGTGATCCGCCACCCTCGTGCCGTCGTCCTGGGATGGCTGCTGCTGGCCGCCGGGCTGCACGCTCTCGCGCCACCGTGGGACCGGATTACCAAGGACGACGATCTCGGGCTGTTCCCGGCGGATTCTCCCAGCGTGGTCGGGCGAGCGTTGTGGGAGCGAGGGTTTCCCCAGGATGCCTCGAGTTCCGATCTCGTGCTGGTCTACCGGCGCGAGAATGGTGGCTTGACTCCCGGCGACTTTCGCTTCGTGGACGGCGAGGCCTCGGGGCTCTCCCGGTTGGCCCACGAGCATCCGGAACTCGGGGTCAAGACGATCCACACATACCGCTCGCCGGTGATTGGCCAGCGTTTGATCGGTTCCCGCGCCGATGGTGCCGACCAGGCGGTGTTGTCGCTCGTCTCGCTGGACAGCGGGTATCTTTCCCGGAAGACGCGGCTCTCGGTCGAGCGGATCCTGGCCTGGGTCAATTCCCAGTCGATCGCGCCCCCGCCGGGGCTCAGTCGGGCGGTGACGGGCTCGGCGGCCGTGGGGCATGACACCCACGCGGCGACCGACGAGAGCGTCGAGGCCACGACGAACGCGACGATCGCCCTCGTGATCCTGATCCTGCTGGTCGTCTACCGTTCCCCGCTGCTGGCGATGGTGCCCCTCGTCACGATCGCCGTCTCGGTGTTCGCCTCGCTCCGGCTGATCGCGCTGCTCGCGGGACTCCCGGGCCTAGGATTCCAGGTGATCGACATCACCCAGATCTTCGTCGTGGTCGTGCTCTTCGGCGCGGGGACCGACTACTGCCTCTTCCTGGTGACGCGGTATCGGGAAGAGTTGGGGCTCGGGAGATCGCCGGCCGAGGCGCTCCGCGAGGCGATCTCTCGGGTGGGAACGGCGGTCGTCGCCAGCGCCGCGACGGTGATCGTCGGCCTGGGGATGCTCGGCTTCTCGCGGTTCGCCACGTTCCAGTACACCGGACCGACGATCGCGCTGAGCCTCGCCGTGGCGCTGGTCGCGGCCTTGACGCTGGCGCCGGCGATGCTCGCCGGGCTCGGAACGGCCCTCTTCTGGCCCGCGCGGGCTCCCCATCATCAAGACGGTGCTAGTCGCGCGACCGAAAGCCGAGCGGCGCTCCAGCCGTCGGGCTTTTGGGTCGGGGTCGCGGACCTGGTGGTCAACCACCCCGTGAAGATCTGCGCGGCCTGCCTTGCGATCCTGGCTCCCCTGGCCGTGGTCGGTGCCCGCTCGCAATCAAATTACGGCCAACTCGTCAACCTCGACCCGGATCGGCCGAGCGTGGTCGGTGCCCATGCGGTCCAGCCCTATTTCGCCGTCGGCGAGTTGAGCCCGACTGTCGCCCTGATCGAGCACCCTACTCTGGATTTCCGCTCGCCGCAGGGCCGGACAGCCATCGAGGAGATCAGCCGCAGGCTGGCCGCCCAGGGCGGCGTCTCCGAGGTCCGCTCCTTGACGCGGCCCGTGGGCAAGCCGCAGGGATCTGCCGCCGGCGAGGGCCTGTTCGCGCGGCTGGCCGACCGGACCGTGCGCATGGTCGCCGAGACCAGATATGTCGCCACCACGCCGAGCCGGGCGGCCGATCTCAATCACATCACGCGCCTCGAGATCGTCTTCACGACCGATCCATTCTCCGAATCGAGCCTTCAAACTCTGCAAGACGTCCGCGCGACATTGCAACGCGCCACCGCGGCGAGCCAGCCCCTGCAGGGGGCCGGCGCGATCGGGCTCGCGGGTTCCACGGCGGAGGTCAACGACCTGAAACGCGTGACGACCGGTGACCAGCGCCGCATGTACGTGCTGGTGACGCTCGGAGTCTACACCATCCTGGTCGTCCTGCTACGCCGGCCCGGCATCAGCCTGTATCTCATCGCCACGGTGGTGCTGGGCTACCTGGCCTCATTGGGATTGACCGAGATGTTGTTCCGCGCCCTGCACCGGGGACCGGGGCCCTGGGAGGGGCTCGACTGGACCGTGGGCTTCTTCCTGTTCGTCATCCTGGTGGCGGTGGGCGAGGACTTCAACATCCTGCTCATGGCCCGCGTGATCGAGGAAGAGCGGAAGTACGGCGTCGTCGAGGGGACGCGGCGGGCCGTCGCCCGGACCGGCAGCATCATCAGCTCGTGCGGCCTGATCATGGCCGGGACGTTCGGATCGATGCTGACGGGGAGCCTGGCGTCACTCCGCGAGCTGGGATTTGCATTGGGAGTGGGCGTCCTGCTCGACACGTTCCTCGTCCGGCCGATCCTGGTCCCGGCGTTCGTCCTCCTGATCGATCGACTTCGGCTCCGGAAGGGGCACAGCGCCGCCTTCCGTCCGGCGGAAAGCCCGGCTTCGATCGTGGACCGATCAATCGAGGCGCTGGCAGAGACCCTGGCCCGCCGGCGCAGACCCATCCTTCGCGTGGAGATAAGCCCAGGCCGCCAAGCCGTACCGAGAGATGCAAGCGAACGAGGTGAACTTCCTCGACCCGGGACGTGACGCCCGGGTCGAGGGGCCGTTCCGAGGCATTTCTGGAGTCTCGATATGAAAGCCGTATTATCCATCGTGACGGTGCTCTGGGTCGCCTCGGCCACCCCGCCGCCCGTCCCGGCACAGGTCCCCGCGGAACCACGCCGGGCGCCCAAGTCGGAGGAGCGATCCCGTCGCGAACCGACGGGCCTGTCGCTCGTCCGTCCCTACGTGCGTGGGAAGACGCCGGTCGTCTTCATGCATGGGCTGTGGGCGAGTCCCTCGTGTTGGCGCCCGATGATCGAGGCCCTCGCGGCCGATCCCGCGATCGATGGCCGCTTCCAGTTCTGGACGTTCGGCTACGCGACCGGGAACCCGATCCCCTACTCGGGCTATCTCCTCCGGAGAGATCTCGACGAGGCCCGCCGGCGGCTCGATCGCGGCTGGACCGACCCTGCGTTCGACCGCATGGTGCTCATCGGTCACAGCATGGGCGGCCTGATCTGCAAGATGATCGCCGTCGATTCCGGCGACCGGCTCTGGGGGATAACCAGCGATCGCCCCGTCGGCGAGTTGAGGGGCGACGGGGGAGACCTCGAGCTCTTGCGCGACTGCCTGATCTTCCGTCCGCACCCGGGGGTCCGCCGCGTGATCTACATCGCGACGCCTCACCGGGGCAGCCGGTTGGACCGGGGCTCGGTCCGGGCGATCGGGACGCGATTGGTTGTCCTGCCCGATCCCCTGTTGGCCGCTTACCGCCGATTGGTCGCAAGGAACCCGCCCGACTCCTTCCGCGAGCCGTTTCGCAAGGGCCTGCCGAGCAGCATCGACGAGCTGGACTGGGGCTCGCCGATTCTGACGGGCCTCTCGGAACTGGCCCACCCGCCGGCCCTGAAGTTCCATACGATCATCGCGGTCCGTCCCGGCTCACCGCCCGGGCATCGGACGGACGGCCTGGTGAGCTATGAGAGCGCCCACGTCGCGGGGGCCGCCTCGGAGAAGCTGGTCGCCGCCGGCCACTTCTGCCTGGGCCGTCCCGAAGTCATCGGCGAGGTGCGCAGGATCTTCCGGGAGCATCTCGTAGAGGCGGGCGGCGCCGATCGGGAGGGGTCTCTCCCGGGCGCGGCGGCTGTCCCCGGTCACCCGGAAAGGGGCGGAGCATGGCTGACATCGTCCTGATCAATCCTCGATTCGGAATGTCTTTCTGGGGCATGGAGCACGCGTTGCCCCTCCTGGGCAAGCTTGCGAACGTGCCCGTCGCGGCCCTCCCGCTCCTCGCCGCCTTGACGCCCGAGGACCACACGATCACCCTCATCGACGAGAACGTCGAGCCGATCGATTTCGACCGTTGCGCCTGGGCCGACATCGTCGGCGTGTCCGGGATGAGCGTGCAACGGTACCGCATGACCGAGATCCTGACCGAGCTGAAGAGCCGAGGGTGTTTCACGGTCGTCGGCGGGCCGTGGGTGACGGTGCAGGAGGACTACTTCGGCGATCTGGCCGACGTGATCTTCATCGGCGAGGCGGAGGAGACCTGGCCGCGATTCCTGGACGATTGGCGACGGGGTCGGTACGCCGGCCGCTACGAGCAGTCCGAGAAGTCCGACATGACGCGGGTACCGGCCCCGCGGTTCGGCCCACTCAAGATGGACCGGTACGCCTTCGGCAGCTTGCAGTTCTCGCGCGGCTGCCCGTTCCAGTGCGAGTTCTGCGACATCATCGTCACCTTCGGCCGCCGGCCGCTGCTCAAGGCGGCAAAGCAGGTGATCGCGGAGCTCGACGCGATCAGGGAGACCGGCCAGAGGCTCGTCTTCATCGTCGACGACAACCTGATCGGCAACAAGAAGGCGATCAAGGCGGTGCTCAAGGAGGTGATCGCCTGGCAGCAGCGGAACGGCTATCCATTGTCGTTCTTCACCGAGGCCTCGATCGACCTGGCCGACGACCTCGAGCTGATGGGGCTGATGACCGAAGCCGATTTCATCGCCGTATTCGCGGGCATCGAGAGCCCCAGCGAGGAGGCCCTGCGCGAGACCAAGAAGCTGCGGAACGTCCGCGGCGGGGGCACCTTGGTGGAGAAGGTCCACCGGATCCAGGACGCCGGCCTGGAGGTCTGGTGCGGGATGATCATGGGCTTCGACAGTGACGACGCGACGATCTTCGATCGCCAGGTCGCATTCATCCAGCAGTCGCGCATCGCGTTCGCGATGACCGGGCTCTTGCACGCGATCCCCAAGACCCCGCTCTATCGGCGCATGCTCGAGGAGGGCCGGCTCGACCTGTCCGACCGCCCCGAGTTCATCACCAACATCCGGCCCTTGCGGATGAGCCCCGAGGAGCTCCGCGATGGTTATCTCCGCGTCCTGAATGAGCTGTTCGATGCCGAGAAGTACTTCGAGCGCACCGAGGCCCTGTTCCTCCGCCCGGACTTCGAGATCGGCTATGTGAAAACCCGCCGCGCGTACTGGCGTAAGCACCCGCTCCGCTATGCGTGGACCCAGGCGAAGCTCATCCCGCCCGCCATCGGGCTGTTCCTCCGGCTGATGACCAGGATCGAATCGCCCGAGCTGCGGCGCCAGTATCGCCGTCGGCTCCGGCGATTCCTCGAGGTCCACCGCCGGCCCGGCCTGGCCATCCTCTATCTATTCCACCTGGTGATGCACTATCACGTCCACACCATGGCGCGGACGATGGCGGCCGGCGAGGAGCGGCTAGTCAACTCCTTCTGAATGTTATTAGAGTATATTTGCATCTGTACTTCAAACAGCCAGTGCACCACACTGACCCCGACCGCGCTCACGGCCGGGAGCCTCGATCGGCCTCCATCACCTCGATGACACGTGCAACCCCGGGCCCCGCGCCGGATCGACCGGATCGACCTCCGAGCGGGCCGGGGACTTGATCGCGAAGCATCAGAAATGATAGAATTGATATGGAGATTGCTCGCGACGGGCAATTCCCACTCGGCTAAGGCGGCCCCGATCCGCAAATCTGCGCGGGTCTGGGGCTTTCTTATCGCGCCGTTGCCGCCCGAGCGGGACTCTCCGATTGGAGTCAGCAACATGGCCACGCCCCATCGGGGCTGCCGTGCCCCCGATCACCTGTTTCGGACTGGTTTGTTGTTGACTGCGATTACCATCAGCCCCGCAGGTATGGTCGAAGTTGGCGAGCGGCTTTCCTCAGGGATTCGCCTCAAGTGCATCGGAAAGGAGACTTCGATGAGACGCGCGTTGGTGCTCGCCGGCTTCGCGGCGGCCCTGCTGGCTCAGGGGCTTGTGGTTCGGGGACAAGATCGGGCTCAGGATGTCTTCGCGGTGGTCGTCGCGCTGGCGGAACGGGAGTCGGCGGCCTTCGCCAAGGCATTCAACGACCGCAAATTCAAGGACCTCGCCGCCCTGTTCACCTCGGACGCCGACCTCGAGTTCCTCCAGGGGCCGAGCGTCGAGAAGCTCGAGTACCGCATGGCCTCCGGCCGGGACGAGATCGCGAGCTGCGTCGACACCTTCTGCTCGACGTTCCCGAACGCCAAGCTCACATTGACCGTCCGCTCCGCCCGGCTGATCCGGCCGGACCTGCTCATCGCCGAGGCGGAGTTCGAGATCAAGGGGTTGCCCAAAGACGCCGGCCCGATACAGGGCCGGGCGGTGACCGTCCGCGTGCTGGAGTCCGGAGTCTGGAAGATCGCCGCCGACCGGGGCCTCGCCCGGACCCCCGTGAAGAAATAGCCGACGCACCACCCTCTCCACACCCAGGGCCGAGGACCCTTCATGAGCCGCGCAATGAGGATGCTGGGCCTGGCCGTGGCCGCGGTCGGGACCGCTTACTTCGCCTCGACGCTCCGGAGCACCCCGCCCGGCCCCCTTCCGGGTCCCCACCCGGACCGGGGTGAAACGGCCCGGCCGCCCCAGTCCCGGGGGGAACTCCGGACGAATCCGGGGACGCGCGTCTACGCCCTGGCACGCCTGGAGCCCGCCGGGGGGTTGATCGTCGTGGGCGCGCGGCCGGGGGTCCGGATCGAGCGCGTGCTCGTCTCGGTCGGCGACCTGGTCCAGGCCGGCCAGGGGCTGGCGATCCTGGAAGGCCGGGAGGAGGCCGCGCGCCGGCTCGCGCTGGCCGAGGCCCAGAAGGTCGCGGCCCTCCAGCAGAGGGCCCGCAAGCGCGACCAGATCGCCATCGAGCGCGCGCGCGAAGACCGCCTCCAGCCGATCCGCCTCGCCATGCTGTCCAATACCACCAAGGCCCTCGAGGTGGAAGACCGGCACCTTTCCAAAGATCTCGACGTCCTGGGGGACGATCCCAAGTTCGCCCGCGAGCGCGAGGAACTCCTGCTGAAGATCGATCAAGTGCGCATCGAGTCGTACAGGGCTTTGTTCGAGCTGGAGCAGGCCCGGGCCGACGAGGCCCTGCTCGCCCGCAAGCGGAGCGTCGAGGACCAGGCCCTGGCCGACGGCGGGCCGGACGACCGGGTGCTCGACCGCCAGGTCGACCTGGCTCGCGTCGGGCTCGACGCCACGAGGGTCGCGGCCGCCGTCGCCGGCCGGGTGATTGACCTGCATGCGCACAGCGGCGAAGTCAGCTCGGGGCCGCTCGTGACGCTGGGCGACCTGAGCTCGATGGACGCCGCGGCCGAGGTCGATCAAGCGGACGCGGACAAGCTCAAGGAGGGGGACGCGGCCGAGGTCACGATCAACGGGACGACCGTGCCGGGCCGGGTGACGCGGGTCGGCCGCCTCGTCGGGCGCAACCAGTTGCAGGACGTCGACCCGCGGACGTTGCAGGACCTTCGGGTCCTGAAGGTCACGATCCGACTCGACGCGGCGCAGCCGGCCGATCGGTTCGTCAATATGCAGGTGGAAGTGGCCATCACGCCGGGCGAGGCACCGGCCCGGTGAGCCCGCACAGGTCGAGGCGTCAGACGGGGGTGGGTCGGGATGAGTGGCGGCCTGCATCGAATCACGCTGAGGCTCCCCCGGCCACCGTTGGCGCTGCTCAATGTGCTCCATGGCGGGTGGAGGAGCGTGGCGACGGTCGTGGGCATGGCGCTGGCGGTGGTCATGGTGCTCTTCGAACTGGGCTTACTGGAGGCGGTCCGGATCACGGCCAGGATCAACTTCGACCAGCTCGACTTCGACGTGGCCCTGGTGTCGGCCCAATTCGAGCAATTCTATTACCCGGGGCGATTCCCCGGCGCGCGGCTGATACAGGCGCGGTCCCTGCCGGAGGTGACCGCGGCCCGGCCGCTGTTCACGCGGATGCACTTCTGGCGGTGCCCTCCTTACCCCCCGGCAACCGGTCGCGACCAGGCTCACGAGGGCCGCGAGGCCGAGTCGTCCCGCAATGCGCTGGCGCGGTGGTGGCTGGGCGCTCGGCGGCCCCGGCCGCTCCAGCGGCGGGCCCTCCTGGTGCTGGGCATCGACCCCGACCGGAACCCGTTCCGCGACCCGATCCGCCGCCAGATCGACGCGGCCGGATCTCGCCTGCGCGAGGCCGATCGGGTCCTCCTGAACGACCGCTCGAACCCCGATTTCGGCTGGGACCAGTGGCCCCGGTTCACCGACTGGGAACTGGGGGACCGACGGGTCAACGTGATCGGGCCGTTCAGCTTGACGCGCAGCTTCGGCGCCGACGCGTCCGTCCTGTGCACCGAGACCAACTTCGCGCGGGCGTTCGGCCTCCGCTCGGGCGACGAGGCCGTGAACTTTGGGCTGGTCACCCTCCGGCCCGGCGCCGACCCGGAGGAGGTCGCAGCGCGCTTGGAGCGGGCCCTCCCGCCCGACGTCCAGGTCCTCTCGCGCCGCGCCCTTTATCGGATCGAGAGCGACTACTGGGTGAAGCAGACGGCGACGGGCAAGATCTTCTCGTTCGGGGTGCTCCTGACCATGGTCGTGGCCGCGGTGATGGTCTACCAGGCGCTGGCCGGAGACGTCCGCGACCACCTGCCGGAGTATGCCACGCTCAAGGCGATGGGCTACGGCGACGGCGCCCTGGCGCGAGTCATCCAGGCCCAGGCCGGGCTCTACGCGGTGGCGTGCTACCTGCTGGCAGTGCCGCTCTCGGCGGCCGTCTACCGGGCCACGGACCGCCTGGCCAATATCCCGATGGTGCTGACCGGGGCGAACCTCCTGACGGCGCTGATGGTGACGGTGATCACGAGCCAGGCCGCGGGGGCGCTGAGCGCGCGGAAGCTCCGCCTGGCCGATCCGGCCGAACTGTTCCGTTGACCGCGGTCCGGCGGCGGGACGCGGGCTGAGCTCCACGACGAGGGGGGATGGTAGGTCCCATGAGAACAACCCGCACTGAGCGCGACCGGCGGCGAGGGTCGCGGCTGCCGGGCCGGGTCATCCCGCTGGCCTGGCGGAACCTCACGGAGTACAAGTGGCGGCTCCTCGGCTCCGTCGCGGGCGCGGCCTTCGCGGTCGTGCTGATGCTCGTGGAGAACGGGTTCCGCAATGCCCTGCTGGACAACATGGTCGCCATCATCCGGTGGATCGACGGCGACCTGTTCCTGATCCACCGCGAGCGCTACATGATCTCGGAGCCCGTCCCCTTCCCCCGGGGGCGGCTCGAGCTGGCCAGAGGGGCCCCGGGGGTGGCCGAGGCCCATCCGTTCTACCTGGTCACCGAGGATGAATCACTCTGGCGCAACCCGATGACCGGCCTGTCGCGGCCGATCCGCCTCCTCGGCTTCGACCCGGGCAGCGACCTGCTCCCCATCGAGGACGTCCGCCGTCAGCGCCCCGCCTGGGAGCGCCCGGACACGGCCCTGGCCGACGAGCGATCCAAGCTCCGCCTCTATGGCCCGCTCGACCCCGGCGTCGAGTCCGAAGTCAACGGCCGGCGCGTGCGGGTCGTCGGCCGCTTCGTGCTGGGCACCGACTTCCGGAGCAACGGCACGCTCGTCATGAGCGAGCGGAACCTGCTGCGGTACTGCCCGCGCCGCGCGGCGGCCCCCTGGGGCCTGACGCCCATCGACCTGGGTATCCTACGGGTCGAGCCCGGCTCGGACCCGGTCCGGGTCCAGGAGGCTGTCGCCAGGCGGCTTCCGGCGAACGTCATCGTGCTGACCAAGGCCGAGCTGGTGCGGAAGGAACAGGACTTCTGGGAGAAGGCCGCGCCGATCGGCGTGGCCTTCGACATCGGCGTGGCGATGGGGTTCGTCGTCGGGCTGGCGATCTGCTACCAGGTGCTCTTCGCCGAGATCGCCGACCGCCTGCCGCAGTTCGCCACGCTCAAGGCGATGGGCTACACCGACGGGGCCCTGCTGCGGGTCGTGCTCCGCGAGTCGCTCTACCTGGCCCTGCTGGGCTTCGCCGTCGGGCTCGTCATCAGCCGCTGGCTGTTCGGCTGGCTCCAGGGCGAGACGGGCCTGAACATGGTCCTCAAGCCGATCGACGTCGCGGTCGTCCTGGTCTTGACGGTGGCGCTCTCGCGCTGGCCGGTGTCCTGGCGGCGCGTCGGCTGTTGACGGTCGATCCCGCGGCCCTTTTCGACTGAGAGAGCGAGGCGACCCGATGGCGATGCCCGCCCTACCCCCGTCCCCGCCTTCGACCTCGGCTCCGGTCGCATCCGCCGGCTCGGCCCTCGGGGAGTCGGTCCTGTCGATCCGCGGCCTGCATTACTGGTACGGCGAGGGCACGAGCCGGACGCAGGCGCTCTGGGCCATCGACCTGGAGATCGGCCGGGGCGAGATCGTCATCCTGACCGGCCCGTCGGGCTCGGGCAAGACGACGCTCCTGACGCTCATCGGCGCCCTGCGGAGCGTCGAGCAGGGCGAGGTCCGCGTGCTCGGTCACGACGTCGTCCGGCTCGGCCCGGCCGCGCGGGTGGCGCTGCGCCGGGAGGTCGGGTTCATCTTCCAGTCCCACAACCTGTTCAGCTCGCTGACCGCGTTCGAGAACGTGCGCATGGCCACCGCGCTGAAGCCGGGGCCGGTCGCCGAGATGAACCGGCGGTCCGAGGCGATCCTGACGCGGCTGGGGATGCAAGAGCGGTTCGACCACCTCCCGGCGCAACTCTCCGGCGGCCAGGACCAGCGGGTCGCGATCGCGCGGGCGCTGGTCAACGAGCCGGCGCTGGTCCTGGCCGACGAGCCCACCGCCTCGCTCGACGCCGCCTCGGGCCAGGAGGTGCTGACCCTGCTCCATGAGCTAACGACGGCGCCGACGCGCACCACGGTCCTGATCGTCACGCACGACCAGCGGGTGCTCGACCGAGCCGACCGGATCGTCAACCTCGTCAGCGGCCGGATCATCTCCAATGTGCAGCCGGCCCCGGTCGTCCGCATCTGCGAGATGCTCAAGCACGTCCCCCAGTGCGCCGGCCTGAGCCCCTCGACCCTCGCGCGGATCGCCGAGCAGATGACCGTCGAGCGACACCAGCCGGGCGAGGTCCTCGCCCGAGAGGGCGAACAGGGGGATCGAGTCTACCTGATCAACATCGGGGAAGCCGAAGCCGAATCCGGCGGCGGAAGGAGGCACACGCTGACAACCAACCAGACCATCGGCAGCCTCACGGCTGTTTCCCAACTGCCGGTCGAGGAGACCGTCACGGTCAAGACCCCGATGGAAGCGTACGTCTTGACCACCGCGGCCTTCCAGGAGGTCATGCGGACGGACAAGGCGCTGGCCGAGCGGGTCAAGCTCCACCTGATGAGTCGCCAGTGAATCGGCGTCACCGCGAAGACTCGCTGCGTCTCCGTTCCAGGGTCCCCGATCGGGGAGGTCGGCCGACCGACGTCCCCGACTTCACACCGTTCCTGAAGGAGTTCGAGACATGTTTCGACATCGCTGGATGAGCTTCGCCATCGTCATCCTGTGGCTCGCCGCGAGGCCCGCGACGTCGTGGGCGTCCGACGAGGGGGTGATCGCAGTGGCGAAGGCGGTATCGGAGGCCTACGCCAGGGCCTTCAATGAGCACGACGCGAAGGCGATCGGGGCGCTCTGCACGGAGGGCGCCGACTTCGCCTTCCTCCAGGGCGACACCCTGGAGAACCTCCAGTTCGGCCTGGTCAGGGGCCGCGATCAGATCATCGATGTCGTCGCGACCTTCTTCCAGATGAACCCGTCGGCGAAGCTGACGCACACGGTGCGGCGGGCGCGGCTCATCGCACCGGATGTCATGCTGGTGGATGAGGACTTCGAGATCACCGGACTGCCCGGAGAGCCCCGACCGATCCGGGGCAAATTCCTGAGCGTCCGCGTCCGCGTCGACGGGAGCTGGAAGATCGCCGCGGAACGCAATGTCTCCTACGATCCCCCGCGCAAACACTAAGAGGTTGTCTGAGCAGGTCGGTCGATCGCCCGTAGGGTGGGCGGAGCCCACCCTACGATTCGGCGTGCGGCCCCGGCTCCTCGTACACCCTTTCGAGGTCCAGCAGAGTGAGGTGGCATCATGTCCGGGCTCGGATCGGCGTGGTCGAGGGTCGGCATCGCGGCGTTGGGGCTGATTTGCGGCGCCGCGCAGGATGAGAGTCGCGGCCAGGAGATCACGCCGGACCGAATCGGCTTCGACTACGAGACGATACGGGGGCTGCTCCCGGAGGATGGGAAGCTCGTCGAGAAGGGGGTCATCCCCAGGAACTACGTCGGCTTTGCCCTCGGGTACGAAGTCAAGGCGGATGGGAGGAGAGTCGTCGTCCGGTCGAAGCTGGGCTCGCCGGGCGTCGTCCTGGGGGAGGGCTACATCAAGCTCCACCTCGGGGTCCACGTCGTGCAGGAGCCCCTGGGCGGCGGTCCCCCCCTGGCCTTCAACATCGTGGCCGGGGTCATCCTGACCGTGGATGACCAGCTCGAGGTGACGCTGAAAGTCCCCGACGACGAACTCCGGATCGAGGGCGATAACTGGGGCGGGAAGACCGTCGCCGCCCTCAAGCGGGAAGAGCTGAGGCGAATCGTCCGGCGGGAGATCGAGAAACACGCCGAGCCCCTCACGGAGCTCCTCCGTGGTCGTAAACTCCATCCGAAGCTGAAAGCGGTCTCCATCAGCCCGGCGGGGATCGAGATCGCCAGGTCCCGGCCTGAGCCGCCGAAGGCTGCGGAAGCGATCGTCGAAGCCGAGTTGCACTTCCACACGACGAGCGACGACCGCGAGGGCGGGGTGGTCAAAGTCGAGTTCTACAGCAACGAGGCCACGAAGTTTGCTGAGGTCGGGCCCCTGCCCGAGAAGCCGGGATGGGGCAAGGGTGACCGCCGGACCATCTCCCACAGATTTCCGACACCGATCCCGCTGCCGGATCGGGTCGCATTCGCGCGGATCAGCCTGACCGAGGGGGAGGAGGCCGATATCGACTGGAACTTCGAGGCGACCTTGACACTGAAGACGGATCGCGGGCGGTCCATCGTGTTCGAGGGCAAGGACCTGCGCCTGGATGCAGCCGGCAAGCGAAGACCCAGGCCCGCAGCCCTGGACATCCCGCGAGTTCGGTGATCACCGAGTGCGTTCGACGAGGCGACCGGCTGGGTTCGCGAACTCCGCCGCGATGGTCCTCGTCGACTGGACCCCCTTCGACGGCGGCACCTGGCGTCGCCGGTCGCGGGCCAAGGCGGGCGACCCGGACGCGGCTCCCGAGCCCCCCGGGTGAGGCCCGTCCACACGCCTACCACGCGCGGTACGCCCGCCGGACCGCCCGCCGCACCTCCACCGTCGGGTTGTCGTCCAGCACCAACTCGGCTCCCTCCCCCCACCAGGTCGAGGCGACAACCACACTGGGCGCCGGTCGGGACGTGGCGGACCCGCAGCCCCACCAGCAGGTCACGCGGCCGGTGTACGTCCAGTACATCCTGGACCGCTCCCTGATCCCCTGATCACCAGCCTAGGCCTGAACCTCGCCGCCGGACTGGTGGCCCTCATGGGCGGGGAGATCACCGTGGGCAGCGAGTCGGGCCGGGGCAGCACCTTCTCCTTGACATTGCGATCCGGACGACAGCCGCCCCCCCAAGTTTGTCCCTGCCCGGCCGCCGGCCGCGCTCCGTGCGCGAACTGTGCTCGCGGAGGAGTGGTTGCGCAACGGACAGATGGAGTCAGCGGTCGTCGGTGACGGGCAGGGAGTCGTTAGCGAGTCCTGGTCCTCCGTCAGCGTGGGCCGGGGGCCTACCGACGACTCAAAGCCGGCAGCCAGGCCCTGATACCTCGTCCGCCGGAGACGGCGGTCCCACCCTCACAAGGGTAGGTTTTTTCCGCTTACCTGCCCGAAGTCCGGGGAGCAACAGACGTTACTTCTTGACCCTCGACCTGGAACCAGATCGCTGGAACTTGCACCTGGAAGAGGAGTTGCGCCACGCCTTCCCGAAAAACCTACCCCAGTGAGGGTCCCACCCCCTTCGCGTCAGTCTGCCGACGTAAGTCGTGCGCGCGTCGGACCGACGCGCGCTCGGGACTCGCGAGGCTCGGAGGGACTCCAGGCCCTCTCTTCAGGCTGCGGCGGCAACGTCTGATAATGCGCACCTATGTTCGGTAGATTTGGCTTGTGCGACCTCGGCCAGCCATAGGCTGAGCACCCTACCCTCCAGTAGAAAGTCCGGGGGTCACCCGACCAACGAAATTATGCATGCACGCCCGGCGCCCATTCCCCCGCTGACAACCGCCGCCGATCCTGCTATACCGGGGCACGGCCACCAGTGCCGTGATCAAGGAGGAGCCCCATGGCCAGAACACTCGGCGCCACCTCGGGACCGGCTCGCAGAAGGAAGACTACCTCGGGGCCGGCCCTTCCCGAGATGCCGACATGAGCAAAGCACCCAAGAAGGCTCCTCGGAAGAACGCCGTCAAGCCAGCCGCCGCATTGGGTCCGTCCGACACTGACCTGGACGAGGTCCTGCGGCTGATCGACGAGGCGCGGGCCCGCGCCCTGACCGCCGCCAACATCGCGCTCATCGACCTCTACTGGTCGCTCGGCGAGTACATCAGCCGCCGCATCGACGCCGAGAGGTGGGGACAGGGCACGGTCAAGGCCCTGGCCGAGCGCATTGCGCGGCGGCGGCCGAACGCGCGGGGCTTCTCGGCCCAGAATCTCTGGCGGATGCGGCAGTTCTACGAGACCTATCGCCGCCAGCCAAAACTCTCATCGCTGCTGAGAGAATTGTCCTGGACGCATAACCTGCTCATCATGGGCAAGTGCAAGCGCGACGAGGAGCGCGAATTCTACCTCCGCCTCGCCCACGCCCAGTGCTGGCAGACCCGCGAGCCGGAGCGGCAGATCAACGGCGCCCTCTTCGAGCGCACGGTCCTGTCGCCGACGAAACTCTCAGCACCGCTGAGAGAATTGCACCCCGACGCCACTTCGATCTTCAAGGACACGTACCTCGTCGAGTTCGTCGACCTTCCGTCCAGCCACTCTGAGGCCGACCTCCAGTGCGCCTTGGTCGAGCAGCTCAAGCAGTTCCTGCTGGAGTTGGGCCGCGACTTCTGCTTCATCGGCAGCCGGTACCCGGTCCAGGTCGGCGGGCGGGATTTCGAGATCGACCTGCTCTTCTTCAACCGCGCGCTCAACGCGTTGGTCGCATTCGAACTCAAGGTCGTCGAATTCGAGCCCGAGCACCTAGGCAAACTCCAGTTCTACCTCGAGGCTCTTGACCGGGACGTGAAGAAGCCGCACGAACGGCCGTCGATCGGCGTGCTCCTCTGCGCCACCAAGAACAGCGAGGTTGTCGAGTACGCCCTGAGCCGGTCCCTGGCGCCCGCGCTCGTCGCCGAGTACCAGACTCGGCTGCCGGACAAGAAGCTGCTCCAGGCCAAGCTGCACGAGTTCTACGCCCTGGCGCAGTCGCAGGCGGATGCGGATGCCCGTATCGACGCCGCGCCGCTGAGGGCCGCCCGATCGCCCACCCGTGCCAAGAACCGAAAAGCCCCGAAGAAACCATGACCGCCCGCGACGATCGACCGGTCGAGCTTCGCACGATCGTCGAAGATGCCTCGACCTCGCGCGTCAGATCGGGATCCGCTCCACCAGATTCCGCGTCACCTTCTTCTGCCGCCGGTCGTAGAGGGCCGTCGTCCGCGGCTCCGCATGGCCGAGCAGGTGCTGCACGTCCTCCATCGGCACCCCCTGCTCCAGCAGCGACGTGATCGCCGTCACCCGGAACGAATGCGGCGACAGCCCGGCGTCTGTCAGCCGCCGCTTGACCAGCTCGCAAATCCGCTCGGTCCCCAGCGGCCTCGCCGCTATCCCATGTTTGGGGTGGGTCGTCGTAAGTCCTTGCGGCGCAAGGGGCGGATTTTTCATTAGTCACTACAGGACCGTCTCCTCCCCCGCCGGCGGCCCCGGCGGGCGTTGATCGGCCAACTTCAGCGCTTTCAGGACCAGCCGGGCGTCCGGGCAGCCCCCGGTCAGCCCCCGCCGCTCCGGTTGGCCCTCCAGGTGGAACGTGACCAGCCGCACCGTCGCCAACGCTTGCAGGGCCCGCGCCGGCGATAGATCCACCCCGGCCTCCTGGAGCCGGCGGCCCAGCAACCGTTGCACCAGCAACGCCAAGGCCGCCACGAAAATATGAGCCTTCACTCGCGGCTCGATCCGATGATAAATCGGCCGCATCCCCAGCACGTCCTCGAGCTGGCGGAACCCGCTCTCGACCTCGGTCAGTTCCTTGTATAACGCCACGGCTTCGGGGATGCTCAGATCCTTCTCGCCTGTCATCACTACATATTGGCCCTCGATCTTCTCCTCGCGACCCAGCCGCTCCGCGCTCGCGGAGAACTCCAGCCCCCCGGCCGTCAGCTTCCAGTCGAAATAGCGATAACCGTGATACTTCTGCATGATCCGCTCCACGGCCGCCCCGATCGTCTCGGGCCGCCTCACCTCGCCGGCGGCCACTCGCCCCCGGAGCTCCTCCAGCCGCTGACGGGCCCGCTCCATCGCCTGCTCCCGCTTGGCCCGCTCGTAGGTGCGCCGCTCGTCGGAGTCGATGACAATGACCCGCAGTCCCGGGTCTCCCGACAGGACCTCCTGGCGCGGGTCCGCGGCGGGTCGGTCTTCCGTTCCCGGGTATTGATGCCTCCCGGGCAGGTCACCCACTTGGTGTCATCCACCGCCTCGAGCCAACCGGCGATCTGAGGATTGCGCCGCCGCTTGACCCCCACGAGGAAGCCGTGCTCCTCCCGGGTGATCGCCTCGAGGTTCGCCTCGGTGACCATGCCCCGGTCGCCGACGAAGACCAGCCGGCCGAAGGCGAACCGCTGGCGCAGATCCCGGATGACCTCTTGAACTGTCGAATGGTCGATGCGGTTGCCGGCCCAGACGTGGTGGGCGATCGGCCAGCCGGCGACCATCACCACGCCGACGATCACCTGGACGTTGTGCGGCTTGCCGTCGCGGCTGTAGCCGTGCTCGGCGAAGTCCGCCGGCCCGGCCCCCTCGAAAGAGGTGCTGGTGATATCGTAGAGGACCAGGTCCGGCTTGAAGCGGAAGAGGTCGCGGAGGCGGTGATACAGCGCCACCTCGATTTGGTCCTTGGCCCGGAGGAGCTGGTCGAGGGTGCGGTACCAGGCGTCGAGCTGGCGGGGATGGACGCGGACGCGGCCCCGGCGGTGCCAATGGGGGAGGAAGCGTCGGCCCTTCCGGTCGCAGACGAAGTCGGTCTCGAGCCAGCCGGCCAGCCCATGCTCACTGGCCGGGGCGATGAGCCGGTTGGCGACCAGGGCGAAGGCGCGGTCGGCGAACGGGACGCCCTGGGCTTTGCCGAGGTGCTGGTCGAGGATCGCCCGGAGGCCGAGTTGGTCGAACAGGGCGCGGACGACGAGGACCGGCCCCCAGGTGGCGGCCTCACCGACGTGGAGTGCGGCCGGATCGCCGGGCTCTTCGTCGGTGTCACCGGCGAGGAGGCGTCGGAGCTTGGGGAGGATCTCGGTGAGGAGGTCCTTGCGGCCGAGGTCGGCGACCACGCGTTGTTTGACCTTACCGTCCTCGCGGTAGGCTTCGACGATGCGGATGTATTCGTGGATGGAGCCGCTGGAGGATCGGACCTTGACGGTTCTTGGGTACATGGTTGGTTGCCGGCGACGTGGGGAGGGGGCGACCGGAGACCCACGGCAACCATTATCATGACAAATTGAAGCGGAATCAAGGAGGAATTCCGGGGAATATCGGTAGATGTGCTCTATTGGTTGTCACTACGGTTTTCGAGCCGTGAGGGCGCCGCCCACGCGCAAAAGCCCGGAAAACAAGGAGTTTTCGCGCACGAGGAAGTCGGCCTCCGACGGTTTCACCCCAAACATGGGCTAGCGTCCGGCTCCGGCCATTCGACGCTCGGAACAGCGGCGTGTCCTTCGGCTCACCGGCCAGCCCGGCCGCATCGACATGAGCCAGTAGAGAGCCCTCCAGGTCGTGCCGCACCGGGATTTCCCGGCTCTTGCCGCCTTTTTCCTGGAACCGCAGCACGTACTGCGTCCCGTCGTGCTGCCGAGACGCTCTGTCGACCCCAGGTGCACGTCTGGGTTAGATATGATTTCCTACCCACTCACGGGGACAACGCTCCCCTAACGATTCGGCAGAGCCGCTAGCGGAGATGGGGACCACAGCGTGCTTGGCAGGCTGGCCTTGCTGATCAGATGTCCCGTGGACGGTGAGGCTTCAGCCGCTGGAGCGGACCTAAAGCCCCGTGGCTCGCTGGGCAGCCCGAATTCGTTGAGAAGCGGTCTGCTCAGCGTCGTCCTTTGATGATTTGCGTGCAGCTTCGGCGGCCTTCTCTCTCTCGGCGTGGAATTTTTGGGTCTTCTGCCGCGCCAGTTCCGCCAGCGTCTGGGATCGGTGCCCCCCGCGCAGCTTGTCTGCTGGGCGTTTCTCTTCAATGGTGGACTCAACATCGGATGCAGGGATTGACGGGGCGGCCGTTTCAGCGTCTGGCTGAGGTTGGGTCGTCACAGCGATGGGCGGCCCCTGGTGGGGCTCGATCGCTCCTGACTTGCTGGTGTCGGGGGCATCGGACATTCCCAATAGAGCCTCCTCAACCTCGGTCAAGACTGTGACCACCTGGAATGTGGAAACTCCACCCTCACCCTCAGGCAGTCCATTCAAGGTCGATCGGATGACCTCGATGGCCCTTGAAACCCGACCGTTCAGAACCTCTGCCGAGATGCACATGGAGATGTCTCCATTTAAACTCGCAGACATATCGGACTCACGATTTGTCTGCTGTTTTCAATTACACGCTTCTGGATAGATTTTTGCAATCCCCTCGAGCCCAAATCGCACCGGTTCCACGCTGTGGTATATTTGATTATGTCTTTAATCGTAATTTTGATAACGCTGACGATCGTGATCCTGGCAGCGAATCTCGTCGGGCTGAAGCGTCCCTGACGCTCACGGGACGCTCTGCGCGGGCACCCTCGGCTTGGACACGCCTACGTTCGCATGCTTCCAGTGCCTCCAGCAACTCCGGGGCCGCGGGGACGAGCCAGGCATTGGCTTCCTGTGCACATCAGCGTCGTCATATGGGGGGAGCCCCGCATGTCACGGCACGGCTGGCGTTGGTCGCCGTGGTAAGCGCAAATGAAACGGCCGTTTGATTAACCGCCGCCGGAGCCTGCGGCGACCACAAGGAGGAACCCTATGCTCGATGCCTTCACCGCCACGCTGCAAGCGTGCGACCCGTCGCTAGGCCGCTTCCGTGCCTACCGCATCGAGGCGGGCACCGACTTGTTGGGCGATTGGCTGGTCGATGTGACCTATGGCCGGATCGGCTCACGCCGCCGCACCATCCGCCACGTCGCCAGCGACGAGGCCCAGGCCCGCCGCATCCTCCGCCATTGCCTGCAAGGCCGCCACACCACCCCCAGGCGGATCGGCGTCGCCTACCAGCTCACCGACCTGGCCGACACCGGCCAGTGGATGACGGCTCCTCTGCCCTAGCTGTAGATAAAGGGGAATCTCCCGGGCCAAGGTGCCCGCACGCTCCCGGAACCTGCAAAACGCCTGGCACAGCCTGGCGCGGAATTCGGGATCGAGATCTGCCGTGCCTGCCGATGGCTCGGCCAGCGTCCGCTTCCAGAGGTCGCTTTGGGTAATCACCCTCATGATGCTTGGGCATCCATCGGGTTCATTCGAGACGATCTACTCCCCAATCGGTCAAGGCTACCGCATGACTGCAAGCGGCGCCTAGCGAAAAATGGCCGCCCGTCCACTATGTTCATCCGTCTTGACCGCTACAGTCTCCTAATCCATCCAACCGCCTCAAGACCACACGGTCGGACCATTCACCGGGTTCGACTTGCGGAAACCCCCAGCCGAACGAGAAGCGCCGCCAGTGACCAAGCGCGTCCTCCTCACTCCCACCTACGGCGATCAATTGTTTCGACACTGTCGAAACAATCCGCGCCCCATCGGATCGGCTCCCAGGGACCGATCGCACGGAGCCCAAACTCTCAGCACCGCCGAGAGAATTGCGCTCCATTCCTTCCCTTGCACCGCACCTGGTTCCTCCCCGACCGGCTCGCGGCGCCAGCTCGGCAGCCCCGTCGGGTCCACGAGCATACCGGCCCGCCAAACGCGGGTCGCTCGCCGCGAACGGCGCGCCCGCCGCTCGCAGACTCGCGCCGTTCACGCCGATCGCCCGTGGCTCGCTGATGGCGGTCGCTCCGCTCCGGCCGCGGTCAGTTCCTGCTCGGCCCGGTCCCCCTAACGATCATCAGTGGGGGGACCAGGCCGGCAAGGATGGTTTAAGCGGTGGCCATCTCCGCGGCGGCTCGCGGTTGGCTTCCCCCCTCCCCTTTCCCGTTTCCCCTCCCTTCAGGGAGTGGACAGCGGGGGGTGGCCGCGGGGAGCCGCCCGGACCCCGCATCGGCCCGCGCACGCCGACGACCGACATCGCGAGCGGCCGTTGCCGCCGGGCTAGTCCGTCCCGCCGCCCCGCGCCCGCGCAACTCGCGGCGGATCTCCTCCGCCAGCTCCTCCTCGCTCGGCAGGTGCAGCTTGTAGCGGCTCGCGAAGATCCGGCGGTTCTCCTTGCCCAGCGTGTACCGGACCACCAGGTCATTCTTCTCGACGCAGAGGATCAGCCCGAGGGTCGGGCCGTCGCCCGCCGTCCGCTGCGTCTCGTCGTAATAATTGACATATAGCTGCATCTGGCCGACGTCGGCGTGCGTCAGCCTCGCCACCTTGAGGTCGATCAAGACATAACATTTTAGAATCACATGATAGAACACCAGGTCGATGTAGAAATGGTCGCCGTCGAGCGTGATCCGCCGCTGCCGGGCCACGAACGCGAATCCCTTGCCCAGCTCCAGCAGGAACGCCTGCAGGTTGCCGATCAGGGCCTCCTCCAGCTCCGACTCGACCAGCCGCGGTGACTCGGGGATGCCGGCGAACTCGAAGACCAGCGGGTCCTTGAACACGTCCTCGGCGGACTGGATCTCCTGCCCCTTGAGGGCGAGCCGCAACAGCCCCTCCTTGTCGCGGCTCTTGGCCAGGCGCTCGAAGAGCAGCGAATTGACCTGCCGCTCCAGCTCGCGCGCCGACCAGTGGTTGCGGGCCGCCTCGATCTCGTAGAAGTCGCGGGCCAGGCGCGAATCGACCTTGGTGAGCACGCGGTAGTGCGTCCAGGACAGATCCGGGTTGAGCACGCCGCCGGCCCGGGCGGGGCCGGTTTCCGCCGGGACGCCCCCCTCCCCCGCCCGCGATTTGTCACGCGCCGCGTGATGAATCTCGTCGGCGAGCAGGTTCGGGTAGGCCAGATAGAACAGCCGCATGTAGCGCAGGTTGGTCGGGGTGTACCCCCGGCCCAGGTCGGCCCGGAGCCGGCCGGATAGCTGGGCGATCAATTCGTCGCCGTAGCCCGCCCGGGCCCTGCCGTGCTGCTCCTCCTCGACGATCTCGCGGCCGACGAGCCAGTAGGCCCGCACCATCCCGGTGTTGACCGAGCGGGCGACCGCGGCCCGGGCCTGCTCAAGGATTTCACGGACCTGCCGGTAAAGGGCGTCGATCCGGTCCTCGCCCGCCTTGCGCGCGGCCGGAACCGCAGGTCTCCGCACCGCCCGGCGGCCGGGTCTTTCCTCCTCTTCGCGCTTGCTGGCCATGGCGAAGGTATATCACGGCCGGTCCTTCGATGGCAAATCCTCGCTTGCAGGAGCGGCGTCCGAACGCGAGGGGCTTTCGGGCATCCCGCCCTGCCGCCCGCCCACCGATGCGGGTCGCGAACCGCGACCGGCTCGCGGCCTCCACGACGGACCACTCACCGCGGCGACCACTATGGCAACGCGTATACTTGTGGTCGCGTCGTCCGGTGGACGCGTCGGATCGTGGACGTGTGCAGGTCCCGAAGGACACGATCGCCGGCCACGGGGCGATCAGTCTTACATTTGTACATCTCTATAATTATAAGCGTGAACAATCCGCGGGCCGGCCGTTCGAGGTCACATCGACCCCTCACCTGAGGGACTGCGGTGCGGCCCACCCGTTGGCGCGTGTGCTTGTGGATGCGTCGGATCGTGGACGTGTCCACTGGTGGGAGCCCCCAACGAACAGGAGGCGTGATCACCGACCCCAGGCGACACGCCGACATGCAGACACTTCGACAGCTCGACACGAAGACAAGCCAACCGTTCCACGGCGCCGGCCCACTTCGGATGCTCCACGCCGGGACGGGAAATACCGCACATGTCTACGAGTGAGCCTGTGGACACGTCGGATTGTAGACCTCTGGGATCGTGGACGTGTACTCCGCGGAACAGGGTCCGAAGGCCGGACTTCGATCTTTCCGCTTGCATGGTCGGCCCGCCGGTGTTAGACATTCCACATGTACACACCATATCACTTCGACATGAAGACAATCGCGCTCATCTCCCAGAAGGGTGGGGCCGGCAAGACCACTTTGGTCCTGCACCTCGCCGTCGCCGCCGAGCAGGCGGGGCGGCCCGCCGCCGTCATCGACCTCGACCCCCAGGCCAGCGCCGCCGGCTGGGGCGATCATCGGGCCCGAGAGAAGCCCGCCGTGGCCTCCTCGCAGGCGGCCCGCCTCGACCAGGTCCTGGACGCGGCGCCAAGGCCGGCGCGGCGCTGGCCCTCATCGACACCGCCCCGCACTCGGAGAACACGGCCCTGGCCGCAGCCCGGGCGGCCGACCTCATCCTCATCCCCTGCCGGCCGGCGATCCTCGATTTGCGGGCCATCAATTCCACGATCGACCTGGCCAAGCTGGCCGGACGGCCCGCCGCCGTCGTCTTGAACTCCGTGCCGCCGCGCGGCTCCCTGGGCGAGGATGCCGATGCGGCCATCGAAGTCTACGGGATCGAGGTCTGCCCCGTCCGGATCGGCCAGCGCGCCGTCTTCATCCACGCCCTGACCGAGGGGCTGACCGCGCTGGAATACGAGCCGGGTGGGAAGGGCGCCCGCGAGATTCGCCAACTCTACAAGTGGACCTGTCAACAGGTGGGATTGTAGTCATGTCGAAACGATCGAGCCTCAGCGAAGCCCTCCGCCACGCGAGCGGCAAGGCCCAGCCTCCCAGGCCGGCGGCGGTCGCCGTCCCGGAACCCAAGACGCCACGCGTCCCCAGCCGGCGGGGCAAGAAGACCATCGCCGGCTTCTTCGACCCCGCCGCGTCCCGCCAGCTCCGGCAGCTCGCGCTCGACGAGGGGTCGAACGTCCAGGACCTGCTCCGCGAGGCGATCAACGACCTCTTCGAGAAGCGCGGCAAGCCGAGGATCGCATGAAGACGCCCGACCAGGAAATCGCCGAAGTCCGCAGCACCGAGCGCGGGCTCACGCCCACGCAGAACCGCATCCTCGACGCGGCCGAGGCGATCCTGAACGACCCGCAGGCCAGCGACCTCGACCGCGCCTTCATCGCACGCCAGGTCGTCCAGGTCACCCTGCCGCACGCCGATCCGGGCGACGTCCCGGTCTGGAAGCGGAGCAACGGCTATCTCACGCTCTCGATCCGGCCCGGCTGGGACCATCAGAACAACCGCATCCGCGGCTACCCCTACGGCACCCTGCCCCGCCTCCTGCTCTTCTGGATGACCACCGAGGCCGTCCGCACCGGCAGCCGCCGGCTCGAGCTCGGCTCGACCCTCGCCTCCTTCATGCGCGACCTCGGCCTGGACCCGGGGAGGGGCGGGATCCGCAGCGATGCCCACCGCCTCCGCGAGCAGATGCAGCGGCTCTTCCGATCGACCATCAGCTTCGAGCAGAATCATGGCGACGACTCCAAGGCCGGGTCGCGCTGGCTCGACATGCAGATCGCCCCCCAGGGCGAGCTCTGGTGGGACCCGATCACGCCGGAGCAGCCCGCCCTCTGGGGGAGCTGGATCGAGCTGGGCGAGGCGTTCCACGAGGCGATCATCGCCGCGCCGGTCCCCGTCGATCTCCGGGCCCTGCAAGCCCTCAAGAACTCACCCCTGGCGCTGGACCTCTACGCCTGGGCCACCTACAAGACCTATTCCGTCAACCGGTCGGGCAAGCCGTCCCAGAACGTGCCCTGGCGGTCGCTCCAGAAGCAGCTCGGCTGCGACTACTCCAACCCCCGCCACTTCAAGGCGGCGGCCAAGGAGGCGATCCGCAAGGTCCAGGTCGTCTTCCCCGGCTTCCGGGTGGACGAGTACCGGGACAACCAGGGAGGGGGGCTCGTGGTGATGAAGGGCACGACCGCGGTGGCGCCGCGCAAGGAGACGGCCGCCCTCCTGACGGATCGGAGCCGGGAATCCGAACGCTGAAACGGTGACGCGCCCGCCTCGGCCCCCGGCCGGAGACGTTCCACCCCGCACGCCAGGTTCTGGTTTTTCAGTCGGTTATCCCTCCCATGCACGCTGAAACGGTGACGCGAGTCCCCCGATGCGGACGAGGCCTCCCATGCTGAAACGATGACGGCCGCCACCCCGTTCCCCTTCCCGGCCGGACGCACCGCGAAATGCGGAGCATTGTCTTTCAAGAGGTTGAGCCGATCCGGCATGCTGAAACGGTGACGCCCCGCCCGCCGATGCGGAACGGCTGGCGACCGACCAGGGCGCGCGACCCCGGGTTATCCACGCCGAAACGGCGACGCGGCCCCTCCTCTTGTGGATAGCCGGGGTTATCCACGCTGAAACGGCGTCGCGGCCGGATCGAGGGATTCCGGGGCCCGGCGGGGTTATCCACGCTGAAACGGCGACGCGGCCGACGCTGAAACGGTGACGCACTACCTATAGTTAGATAATATAATTCCCTTCCTATAGCTGGTGCCCGACCTTTGTGGATAAGATCGCGACGGGATCGAGGCCAAGGAAAGAATGGCATTCAGGAGCGAGGAGGAGAGACCTTACCCCACCCCGGCGACCGAGCCACAAGGACGCAACAGAGGGGCGAAGGAAACGCGGGAGGAGGGGTGGGAGCTACTCGGCTAGCCAAGAAACAGAAACCTGCTGTACGGCCTTCTAATGCGGTTTTTAATGTTACGCTTATAAGTTTGCCTGTGGCACTTGTCGCATCCTCATCTCGCCCTCGCGCCCCTGGCCGTGGCAACACGCTCCCGCCAGCAGGGTTCGGGATCATCGTAAGCGATGTCGTCGTCGGGCCCGACGATGATGGGGATTTCTTCCGCGACGCAGGTCGCGCCGCCCTCGATCTGCCGGTCCAGCTTCTCGGAGACCATCCGGTCGATCAGGCTTTCCGCGGCGTGGGCGTGCAGCCAGGCGACAGCCGATTGCTTGTCGCCGGCGAAATGGCGGGCGACCAGGGTGGCGAAGCCCTTGGCACCGATCGCCTGCATGTGCTTGCGTCCGTGCCTCTGGAATGTCGCCCTGCCGCCCTCCGCTCCCATCGGGCCGGTCTAGCACGGGCGGCCGGGCCGCGCAAGCGAGGAGTTGCGCGGCGCGGCAAGCGGCCCCCGGATCGAGGGGCCGGGCGACGGCGCCGTCGCGTCGCACGCGAGCCGGAGCGACGTGCGCCGGCCGACGCGATGGGCCAGCGTCGGCCCATGACCGCGAAGCCGCCTCCCGACCCGGCCAACCGCCCCGGAGACTCCAGCCATCGCTCCGCCCAAGACCTCGCTTGCGCGGCCCGGCCGGCGATGATGGACCCGGGCATCCCCGACGAGCGGATGGAGCCGCGCGATCCCGATCGGGACCGGAAGTACCGCGGCCTGTTCCCGGGCGGGCGCACGGCGGGTGGCTTGCGCCGACGCCCGATCTTCGCTAACATCGCCGCATGAGCAACAGGCCACCCAGAGGGATGATCGGAATCCCGCCTTCGGAGCGGGGCGGACGGACGGCGGACATCGCCGCGCACGCGAGCCAGGTGGCGCAGGAATGGGAGGACGTGGCCGAGGGCTACGTCCGCAGGCGCATAAAGGAACTCGGCATTTCGGATAATCAGATCGGCCAGCCGGATTACGGCGGCGACGGCCGGTGGCGGGCGTTCGATCCCTACACCAAGACGGGCGGCAGCAACACGACCGGCGTGGTCGTCAATTCCGGCGTGCTGAATCCCGAACTGCTCAAGGGGAAGCAGGGAGGACGCATCTGGCCGAAGATGCGGCTCGAGGATCGCATCGACGCCATCATCGCACACGAATACGAGGAACTTCGCGCGGGCGGAAGGCACGTCGTGGCGCTTATGGCGGCGGCCAAGACGGAGTTGCCGGTCAGCGCCGAGGCGAGGCGATTGAACCGGGCACGGTCGCGCTAGCGGCCAGGAGTTCCGCCTTTCGCTCGAAGCCCAGCCTGGTCACGTGATACATGCTCTCTTCCCCCCCGGCGAAGCTATCGCTGGCGACCATCAGCCCGGCGCGGGCCAACTCGCGGTAGGTCTCGCGATTGGAATCGTCCACCATGATGTCCCCGCACCGCTCGATGTGCAGGCGGAACAGGGCCAGGGCTTCCTTCGAGAGCATGACGGTTCCCTCCTCGGGCGGCATTGTACCGGGCGCCCAGGGCGGGCGGAATGCGAATGGCGCCGGCGTCCCCTCGTCGTGGGCGGGCGCAAGCGGAGGAGGAAGGATACCGGCGGACGGGGGATTGCTGGTCGAATCACGAGCGCCTGGACTTCCCCACATGCGGCGCTTCGTCCCCCCTCGTCCTGGTCCTGATCGCGGAGATCCCGGCCTGCGCCGCGGATTTCCACTCGGCCGATTTCGCCCGCCTGGGCGATCATCGGTTCCGGCATCGCGAGCCGTTGCGGCCCGGCGCCGGGCTGTGCGTGATCGTCCACCGGCCGCCGCTCGATGAGCGGTCCAAGGACCTGCCGCGGCAGGCGCTGGCGGCGTACGTGCCGACCTACCTGATCGAGGACGAACGGGCCGTGCCGAGGCGCTTCAGGGGAGGGGACGACCGGCTGGCATGAGCCGCTCGAACCCTTCGTCCCCACCGGCATCCTCGCGGACGCACGCGGGGCGGCCACCCCAACTGATACCCAGACTGATACCCAAAACTGTCGAAACTGATACCAAACCGGGGAAATCTGTGGAATCTGTGGAGAACCTAAGTCGAGTGGCAGACGGTATTTAGGGGCCAAAAAATAAAAAAGCCCGGCCCCCCACGAGGGGGCCGGGCACAGCCAGGGAGAACGACGCTTGCTCGTGATTCGTGGTGTATGAAATCCACCCTCGATGCGGAGGGACCGGTGATCAGCAGAAGAACCTGCGTCGCCCATTTTGTCGTCGGAGCGTGCCTCGCAGGAGGCTTTCCACAAGAGCGGAAAGGGTAATCGCACCCGGCATGCCAATCGATCTGAACCCTCCGAGGACCGAATCTCGAGTTTCTTAAGTCTTTTGTATAGAATGCTTTAAGTAAGTCGTTCCTTTGCTCGTGGAAATTCCATCCTCATTCTGTATGGCGCGCCCTCTAGGCAGGCCTGTTGCTTTTTCGGGCGGTCGATGGCAAGGTCTTGAGATCTTCGCTCGAGATCGCCCTGCCAATCAATCCAGCACGGCACGCACATGCGGCCAGGACGCCGTCCTCCACTCTTCACCGTCGGCCTGCTGGCGACGACGATCGTGCTGGGCCTGGGATCGCGGCGTTTCGGGGCCGTGCTACCTGGTTTCATCGCGTCCTATGCCGGCGACACGCTCTGGGCCTTGGCCCTCTTCTTGTTCCTGGGCTTCCTCCTGCCCCGGATGACGACCGGACGAGTCGCCGCCCTGACGTTCGCCGGCTCGCTTCTGGTTGAGATCAGCCAGTTGTACCATGCACCGTGGATCGATTCAGTCCGACAGACCACGATCGGCGGCCTGATCCTCGGCTTCGGGTTTCTCTGGAGCGACCTGGCCTGCTACGCCGCGGGCGTCGGCCTGGGCGTGGCCCTCGAGTGGATGATCCAGGGATCACGCGGCCGCTGAACGCGGCGCGGCGGCGCACCGCTCATCGTTTATGGACGAACTGGGCGACCTGCCCGTCGTAATAGACCACCACCGGGTCCCGCGGAACCGTTCCGCCCAGGGCGGTATCCACATCGGGCCCGATCGCGGCGACGATGGCCTTCGCGTCGGCGAGCAACCGCTTCCGCTCGGCCGCCGTCACACGCGCCTGCCGTGCCACGGTCTGCATGTCGGTGAACGCCTGATTGGGAAGAGCAGTGTTCGTGAACGTCACACCATAGAGAGCGGACCCCAGTTCCTGCGACACCTGGTTCCACGCCGAACCGTTGGCGCTCGCGTCGAGGAACGCCTGGTCGAGGACATCCTGGAGCTCGACGAGCTGCTCGTTGACCGCCTGGGAGGTCAGCGATGAGTATTCGATCGCCTGGGCCAGCGACGCGGCATCGCTCTTGAGACTGGCGAACGCGGCCCGTGTGACCCGCGACGATTGCTCGGCCCGCTGGAGGTCGGCCTGGTAGTGGGCGAACTCCGCGGCCGCCCCTCCGGAGATGACCGACTGGGCCCGGTCCACCACCGCGGCCGTCGGGCTGAGCAGGCCGGGCGAGATCGCCGCCGCCAGCAGCTCCCGCGTCTCGAGAGCCTCCCATTCCGGTCTCTTGCGGCCCCGCCCCTCACGGCCGGTCAATCCGCCGATTCCGCCTCCGCATCGACCCGAGCGAGAAAAGCCCATCGCTCCACCCCCAACGACCATGGATCCATCGTGTCCTCGGACCTTCCACCGACCCGCATGGCCTATCTCCTACAATCGGCATTCTTGGTCCAATGCTCTCGGGAGATCGCGCATCTCTGCCGCATTTTCCTGTTCGGGGCCTCCGGTTGGCCCGACCCTTGACTCCAGGAGTTCGCGCGCGCTCGCATGTCTCCCAAACAGGCAGAATGACGACGACCTCGTGGAGCAGGCCGCCACGCCCCCCACGCGAACGGAGTTGAGCGCTCTTGGCTTCAGGGGCCGCGAGTCGGTATATTGAAGGGTTCCCACCGCTCGCGGGTCCGACCACGGGTCAACTCAGTGGCATCCGGGACGGAGATGGATTCGTCCCGTGCCTGAGGGAAGGGACGATCCCAGGAAGCGTCGAGCCTGGGCCAAGGCGGGTCGGGGCATCGCCGCGCCGGCGCCGGTGGCGGGGCGGCGACCCGGTCGGCTCGGTCCGCCGCACGGCGATCCGCTCCCGTCCGACGAGGCCGCCGGATCGGACGGAAAGGGACCGGATCGGAACGGGCCGGTCGCCTGGAGGCAGTCACGGGGAATGTGGGGCTCTTTCCAACGATTCATCCATTCGGGAGATCTGGCCTGTGGTGAAGTTACGGGTGCGTGCCGGCGAGTCGATCCAGGAGGCGGTCCGCCGCTTCCGCAAGCTGTGCGAGCGGAGCGGACTCCGCAAGGAGATGCGTCGCAAGGCCTACTACGAGAAGCCCAGCGAGCGCCGGCGCCGCGAGGAACTCAAGCGGCTCCGCAAGGCCCGCCAGCACCAGACTTCCCGGGTCTGATCCACGACGTCGCTGGTGCGGTCCGGTTTTTGGGGGTGCGAGGCGGGCGAGGCTCCTGCCGAGCCGGTTTTTCCGGGGTGGGCGGCTCGGCAGGAGCCTCGCCTTCCCAAGAGTCCCCCTTATCGATCAGGGCGATTCCGGCGGCGAGATCGGCTTGAACCGGAGGGTCCGATAGCCGTCGGCGAACTCGGTCACCTCGATGGCCTGGTCGGCGGGAATATCGCGGAAGACCTGGCTCGTCCCGCTCGTCGGCCATCGGATCTCCAGCAGCGCGACCCGATCGGCGCGGCCCAGGCCGATGGTCTGCTCCAGCGGGTTGGCGCCGAAGCTACTCCCCGAGGAGACATGGCGATGGATCGTCATGGGCTTCTCGCCGGCGGTGACCACCTTGATCCGGGCGCCGATCGCCGCCCGGTTCGTCTTCTTGCCGATGAGCTTGACGGTGAGCCAGCGGTTTCCCTGGCCGGGGTTCTGGAACAAGATGTTGTGGTACTTGTCGCCGTTGACGGCACCACCCATCTGGATGAAGACGTCAACGTCGCCGTCACGGTCCCAGTCGCCGCAGGCGACGCCGTGGCCTTTCTGCAGGTGCCCGGTGCCGGACGAGGTGCTGATATCGGCGAACCGCCGGCCGTCGACGTTCCTGAGCATCCGGTTCGGCACCAGGGTCGCCAGGTCCAGGTCGCCGGTGCCCAGGTACATGTCCAGGAAGCCGTCGTTGTCGAGGTCGGCGTAGTTGCTCCCCATGGTGGCGAAGACGACATCCAGTCCCGCTTCCCCGGTCCGGTCCTCGAAACGCCGACCGTTGAGGTTATGGAAGAGCTTGTTGGGCATGCGGCTGTGTGGCAGGCCCAGCAGGCCCTTGACCATGTCCTTGAGCGATCGATCGTTGCAGGTGGCATAGACGTCGAGCCAACCGTCGTTGTCGTAGTCCCACGCCCAGCAGGAGAAGCCGGCATAGGGCCCGTCGATGCCCGCGGATTCCGAGACGTCGGCGAAGGTGCCGCCGCCGTTGTTGCGATAGAGGCGGGCCTGCCCTTTCAGGTTGTTCAGGAACAGGTCCAGATCGCCGTCGTTGTCGTAGTCGATCCAGTTGGCACCCTTGCACCAAGGCCGATCACCGCCCTCCACGCCGGCCCGGGCCGCGACCTCCTCGAAGGTGCCGTCGCGATGGTTGTGATACAGGCGGTTGGGCTGCCGTTCGCAGCCGATGAACAGGTCGAGCCAGCCGTCGTTGTCGTAATCGCCCCAGCACGCGGCGTTGGAGTTGACCGCGGCCATCAAACCCGCCTGCCGGGTGACGTCCTTGAACACACCGCCACCGGTATTCCGCAGGAGCGACGGCCGGATCGGCCAGGGGATCCAGGCCCCCCGCGCGACGAAGATGTCCATCAGTCCATCGTTGTCGTAGTCGGTCTGATAGCAGACCAGGCCGCCGAGCTGGTCGGTCAGGCCGGCGGCCTCGGAGCGATCCTCAAACGTGCCGTCGCCCCTGTTCCGGTAGAGGGCCATGTGTTCGGTCGGGTCGATCGCGGTCACGACGACGTCGAGCAGGCCGTCGTTGTCGAAGTCCTCCATGATCGCGCCGCCGGCCTGATTGAGGCGATTGAGGCCCACGAGGTGGCCGACGTCGCGGAACTTGCCGATGTCGAATTCGGAGCGGAAGAACGGCTCCGGCGACACCAGGAACCGGGGATCGACCTTGCTGGGATATTCGCCGAGGGTCATGTGGGCCAGGTTCAGGAGCCAGCGGACCTCCAGCTCGTCGGGGAACCGCTCGAGATACTCCAGGAAATGCCGGATCGCCAGGGTCGAGCCGAGCCGGTTGCGATGGACGGCGGCCGGGGAGATCGGCAGGATGCACGAACTCTCGTCCCGGCACATGATACAATTGTCGTTCTCGCCGCGTCGCATCGCGGTGACACCCTGGTAATAGATCAGCGTGTAGAGCCAGGTCTCGGCCATCCGATCCCGATCGCCGACCCACGACCTCGCCTCCTCGAGGACCTTGTAAGCCCGCTCGGGCTCCCCCTCGTAATTGAAGAGCATCGCCTTGACGAGCAGCAGCGGAATCTTCCGGGCGGACGGCAGACCGGTGTCGGCCAGCGCCTTGTCGACCATCTCCATGTCGCGGTAGCCGACGTGCCGCCACGCGTCAGCGACCTCCCGCAGGGAAGCGTCCGGCCTCCAGCGAGGAATATGATCCATGACGTCGAAGAACCCGCCGGTATCGAGCGGTCTGCGCGGCTTGTACGCGAGCGGCCGGCGGACCCTGGCGGGATGGCTCGCGGGGCCGCGGGAAGTGCCGAACCGGGCGGCGGCGATCATGCCGACCAGGATCAGGCCGGCCACCACGACCGCGGGCGAACGCCGTAAGATGCGGCTGGACTGCTGACGCATGCGGCCTCCCTGACTCCTACGGTTATCGGGGACCGCGGGAGCCGGCCCGACGTGAAGGGGCGCTGATGAAAGGGCGGCAACGGCAGGTCCGCAGGGGATCTGTCAGAGGCCCCGGGAGGGCCCGCCGTACGGTCCCCGCGGCCACGGGGAAACGCCGAGGCCGGTGGCCAGGTGCTCATACAGCACCCGACCGGTGGCATCATCGACTCCCCCGCCCGGATCACAACATGCCGGCGATGGCCCGGATCTGCCTCAAGCTTACCAATCGGCCCGTCCGCTTCAAGTTGAACGCCCTGCTCGCGCCGTGCGTCGGCGGGACAACGCCAACGCTCTGGCCCACCGCTCCCCGCCGAGGCGCGAGGGACCGGTGATCACACAAGATTCGTTGAAAAAACGGGATCTGTTTGCGATCGAAGAATCAGGCATCCTCGATCCGGCGACGCACTTCCGGTGACCGGCCGACAGCGAGACGAATTCGCCCGGTGACGCGCCGGTCGCGAAATCCGGCACCAGCTTCGACTCGATCGGAAAAAAATACAGTCTCGCCGACACGGACTCTTGACAAACCGAGATCCCGCGGTAACCTGTGAGTGCGCATCGATCAAATTATCTCAATTCAAATGAGGTCGAGGATATACTGATCTTCAACGAATTCAATAGGCGGTATTCCTTAGGAGTTTAGGATACCGACTGTTGAATCGAGGGGGTTGCGCCGGTCGCCGGGGACCGAGGATGCCCTCGGCGAGCGATTCGAGGGGCGCCGAAGGACCGATCTGCCACCGCCGCCGTCGATGGGTCCTCGCCGCCTCGCCCGATCGTTGGGCTCGAAGTTCCGGGCCGACGTGATGTGCAGGTGGCACGCCGTACCCCGATCGAGCGATCGTCGCCGCTTTGCCGCGGCGGGCCCCGTTTTCCCTGGAATCTCCGAGTCGGACGCTTCGAGCACGTTCCCTGGTTTGCACCCTTCAGATCTCTCGAGGTCAAGGCCGGGAGCCGGACGGTTTGCCGGATGTTGTCCTGGCGGTGGATCCCCGGACGCGGGCGGCGATCATCCTTGCGCCGGCCGAGGTCACAAGTCCTTAGAGGAGGAAGGCGTATCCGATGAACAGAGCGATCCGCGGTGCCACCCTGGGTGGCGTCGGCCTCGCCCTCCTGGTGCTGGGGGGCTGTGAGAACAACGAGGCGAGCGTCAAGGGGACCGGAGTCACCCCGCCCGGCGCGGCGGCGACCTCGGAGGAGGGGGCAAACGTCAAGGTTGCTCCGCCCAAGAGCCAACCCCCCCCCGCCGACTACAAAGCATCCGGCTACGGGGGAAAGATGAAGGGGAGGCGGTGATCGCCTTGGTGCGATTCATGGTCGGGCGCGTTCCTCGTCGTGAAGCGGAGCATCCACTCAGAACAGCATGATCGGATCGGACATCGGTTCTGACACTGATCGTTCGTCATCGCCTTTCCGGAGCGTCAAATCCCATGAGAAGACGTCATCGCGGATTCACCCTCATCGAGCTCCTGGTGGTCATCGCCATCATCGCGGTGCTGATCGCGCTCCTGCTGCCCGCGGTGCAGTCGGCGCGCGAGGCGGCGCCCGCTCCCAGTGCACGAACAACCTCAAGCAACTGGGGATCGCCGTCCACAACTACCACTCCGCCACCAACGCGGTCCCCATCTCTGGGACCCGCAGCGGATACTGGGGCAAGGCCATACCCGGCCAGGACTTCATCCAGGAATACTCCATGAAGACCCACCTGCTGCCCTACCTCGAGCAGCAGACGGTCTTCAACGCGTTCAATATGAACTGGGATCCCGGGCCGATCGGCGGAAACCCCCAGTATCCATCGATCAACATCGGGGGCACCATCAACTCGACGGCCTATCTCACCAAGATCACCGTGTTCCTCTGCCCCTCCGATGCCAATCCGGGAAACGTGAACGTGGCTAACACCAATTATCCCAATAACATCGGCACGAATCGGGGGTATGCCCAGATCGATTGGACCCCCAACGGCCCGTTCTACCAGATGTCCTGGGATTCGGCGATCCACGACGTCATCGCCTTCGACGACATCACCGACGGCCTGAGCAGCACCGCGATCTTCAGCGAGTGGGTCAAGGGGACGGGCAACATCAACTCCGACGGGCTGGGGATGGTCTACGGCGGCGCGGGCAACCCGATCGTGTGCGACAACTCGTTGCGGACCATGACCACCGGCAGCCCCGACTACGTCCTCTACACCACCAAGTGCCAGAACAACACGGCGCGGTTCTTCGCGTTCAAGGGGGAATACTGGCATCTCAGCGATACCGGCCGCGGCGGCTTCTACTCGCACACCACGCCGCCCAACCAGCGGAGCTGCTACTGCTCGGAGAGCGGAGGCCGGGCGGCCTTCCCGGCGCTCCCACTGCCCTGGGATTACGATCCGGAGACGATGATCGGCGCCAGCTCGAGCCACCCCGGCGGCGTGAACGTGCTGTTCATGGACGGCTCGGTCCGGTTCGTCAAGAACAGCGTCAACTACGCGACCTGGCTGGCCATCTCGACGACAGCCCAGGGCGAGACTGTCAGCTCCGATTCGTACTGATCCGAGTCGGATCCGTTCGGGCCAGGGGCGACCTCAATTCAACCGCCGCCGGCCCGAACGTAGGTCAGGCTTTTCAGCCTGACGGGTCTCTGAAGCGTCGGGCTGGAAAGCCCGACCTGATTACGGCGGCCAGGACGTAGGTCAGGCTCTCCAGCCTGACGGGTCTGAAGCGTCAGGCTGGAAAGCCTGACCTACATGAATTGCCATGTCCCATGCCCAGACACCAACGCTGAATCGGGCTAGCGGCGGGCGCCGGCGATCTCGTCCCGCCCGCGCCTCATCGCTTCGGGGTGGGGGCGACGTCCCCGCCGGATCCGGGGTCGCGCTCGCCTGCGGGTGGCGATGGGCGCGACTCCGGCTCGGGGGTGGCCTGCGATCGATAGAAGTTGGCCAGGCCCGCCTCGCCGCGGCGGCGGTGATAGTCGGCGAGCAGGCGGTTGGCCTCGGGGTGTCCGGGGCGGTTGCGAAGGACCAGCCGGGCCCATTGGGCCGCCTCCTCGTCGCGCCCGTGTTCGATCATCCAGCGGGCCGCGCGGCAGCGCAGCGCGTCGTCGGACGGCGACCTGATCAACTCAGCGGCGATCTCGGCCATGTCCTGATGTTCGCGCCGCAATTGCTCGAAGCGGCGGCGATCGGCGGCGGCCTCGTCGCGCCGCCCCAGCCGGCCCAGGGCCAGCGACCGCTGGTAGCGCAGCTCGGGGTCGAACGGGTCGGCCTTGATGGCGCGGTCCAATCGCCGCAAGGCGTCGTCGGGATGCCCGTCGTGCAGGTCGAGGGCCGCGCGCTCCTTGAGGGCCAGGGTGTCGTCGGGGGCCAATGCCAGGGCCCGGTCGAGGGCCTCGGACGCCCTGGCGGTCTCGCCCTGGGCCCGCGCCGCGATTCCCACCCCGATGTGACCGGCCGGCTCGTCCGGATGGCGGGCGGCGTAGGCGGCATAGAGGCCGGCCGACTCGGCGTGCTCGCCCTCCATGTAGAGCATCTCGGCCAGGAGGAGCCTCGCCTGGTCGCAATCCGCGTCGCGGCGCAGGGCCTCGCGGAGGTGGCCGATGGTCACGATCCGATCGACGCCGATCCGGCGGTCGACCTCGGCCCGCATGACCAGGGGCCTGGGATCGGTGGGCGCCCCGGCGGCCCAGCGATCGAGCACGGCGATCGCCTCGGCCAGCTCGAACCGCTGCATGGCGATCCGGGCCAGGGCGTCGGCGACATCGGGGTCTGGGCCGCGGCCGTCGCTCCCCGGCTCGTCCCATGCGCGGCGCAGCGAGGGCAGGGCTTCGTCGGGCCGGCCGGCGCGGTCGTACAACAGGCCCCGGAGCCCCTCGATCTCCGCGGATGGTCCGCCCTGCTGCCGCGCCTTGACCAGCTCGGCGACGGCCTCTTCCAGCCGTCCCTGCGACAGTGCCCGACGGGCCGCCCGTACGTGCTCGCCGGCCGGGTTCGGCCTCCGGCCGGGCCGGCGCGCTGCGACCACCGCCGCCAGCACCAGCGCCGTCAGCGCGACCACCACGAGGCCACTCGGCCGGCGCCACCACCGTCGCGATCCGCCCTCGCTCCGGTTCATCGCTTGGACACGACCCTCGGGAGATTCACGAGCCAGCCGAAAGACGCCCGCGTCGGGGATGGTCGAGGCACCGCCGTCGCGGCGTCGCACGCGATCCGATGGGGCCGCGGCCGTTGCGGCGCCTCGAGCCTTGGCGCAGGATACCGCCCCGGGCCCCGATTGGCAACGCACCGCATCGTCGGGTCGATCCCCCGATGGATCGGTCGATTCGACGACCAGGTCGGGACGAGGGACCGATCCCCGACGATACCGTCAGCCTGCGACGAGCCCCCGGACGCGCGCGGCCAATCCGGCTCAACCCCGCGGCTCCGTCCGGCCCGGATCGATCTTCTGCGGACCGCTCGAGCCGCGTGCTGCCAGATCCTTAACCCGGCGAGTGGAGGTCGAATGATGAGGAAAGCGTTCTCTCAGCGCCCTTGGCCCTTGCTGATCGGACTCACCCTGACTTGCCTGCCGGCGGGCTGCGGCGAACTCAACGACCGCGATCCGGACAGCGGCGTCACCGGAGCGAAGGGGGTGGCCGATCCGAAGTACGCCGCGGGCACTCCCGATCAATACCGACAGCAGCATCAAGACGCCGAGAAAGCGTTTCAAACCAAGGGGAAAGCCGCCGCGCCCAAGGCCACCGCCGCGCCCAAGGCCAAGCCCTGACGCGGACGCGCCCTTTGCGCCGAGGCTGCTCGCCGCACCGCTCCCTGCCCGGTCAGGGATCCCCCCGATTCGAGGACCGGTCGTCCGATGCCCGTATCCTCATCCTCGACCTCAGCATCAAGGAGACATTCTTCATGCTCCCGAAACGACGCGGCTTCACGCTCATCGAGCTATTGGTGGTCATCGCCATCATCGCCGTCCTGATCGCCCTGCTGTTGCCCGCGGTGCAGTCGGCCCGCGAGGCCGCCCGACGTGCGCAATGCGTCAACAACCTCAAGCAGGTCGGATTGGCGCTGCACAACTACCACTCTTCCAACGATTCGCTGCCTCCGGCCGGGTCCTCGCAGATCACCAACGGCTACGTCCGCTCGTGCTTCTCGATGAAGGTCCGGATCCTGCCCTACATGGAGCAGCAGGTCGTCTTCAACGCCATCAACTTCTCGCTCGACGCCGAGTCGGCGCAGGACTCGGGCGACGGAACCGGCTGGGCGAGCGCCAATGCCACGGCCAAGTCGATTCGGGTCGCTTCGTATCTCTGCCCGTCCGACTACAGGAAGGGCAACCGCAATAACCGGGAATCCAGCGTCTGGAGCGGCACGACGATCAACGCCGACATCGCGCAGATGTCGAATTACTGCGAGAACGACGGCGGCAACCGCATGTTCTACGGCGGCCAGCCCAACGGCATCGCATACTGGATCGGCTCCACGCCGGACCAGGTCCAGATCGAATCGCAGACCCGCCAGACGATCGGCTTCGCCAATATCACCGACGGCCTGTCGAACACGGCGTTCTGGTCCGAATTCGTCAAGTCGGACGGCACCGGGACCGGTGACGCGTCCGACAGCCTGGGCATGATCTACCAGGCCACCGTCAACAGCACGAACATGTCGGTACCGGGGAACATCCTGCAGTCCGAACTCGCGAACGCGACGATCTGCCTCCAGTCGCTGAACAAGAACTTCAGTTGGCACGGCGAGCGCTATGTCGTCCAGGACCTCGGCCGCGGCGGCGGCTACTCGCACACCCAGCTCCCCAACCGCAAGTCGTGCTATTACAACGATTTCGCGGGTCAGACCAGCAATGCCTACGAGTCGATGATCGCCGCCGCCTCTTACCACCCCGGCGGCGTCAATGTCCTCTTCGGCGACGGCTCGGTCCGATTCGTCAAGAGCTCGGTCGGCTACAACATCTGGTACGCCCTCGGCAGCCGCGCCGGCGGCGAGCTCCTCAGCTCGGACTCCTACTGAAAAGGTGTACGAGGAGCCTCCGAGACCGTCGGTCGTGTGCTCCGTGAGCAACGCGGCGCCGGCTCAGGCACTCCCCCGGTGCTCAGAGAGCACCCTACCAGGATCGCGGCGGCGGCCTCTCGGAGACCCCGCGGGTGTCGCCGAGCGATGCGGCCGACATCGCCTGAGCTGAACGAAACGGGGCCGGGACTCCCGCCCGGAATCTCGGCCTCGGTCCGGGTGCCGGGACGGATGGAAGCGATCGAGACGATCCATCGAATGGGTTAGGTTCGTGATTGGCAACGGCTCTCTCTCTCCCGACTCGACACGGCCCAGCGGATGCCCGGCGACGAGCCGGTCCTCGGGCGGCGGCCGGTCGCGGCCGCCCGCCCGGCGGTGCCTCCGCGCGGTGGGGTCGGCCATCTGGGCCATCCTGCTGGTGGGACTGATCGGCCTGACGGTCTGGCACGGACTCCGCTCCGAAGCCGTCGCGGCGGCGCGGGCGGCTTACGAAGGGCTCCCGGCGGACGCCGGCGCCGACTTCACCTCGCCGGCCGGGTGGCGACGCCTCTGGTCGGATGCGACCGGCCCGTCGGGATCGCGGCGCCCTGCGCAGATGCCGATCGCCCGCGCCGGCCCGATTACCTCCGGGCCCTCCAGCATGCCCTCGATGTCCTCGACAACCACCCCGGTCACGGCGAGGCCGCCCGCCTGGCGGCCTTGTGCTTCAGCCAACTCGACTACGGCGCCCAGGCCGAGCCCTATTACCGGATCGCTCGCGCGGCGGGCCCGATGCGACTGGAGGACCTCCACGTCCGCGCGCTCGGGCTGCGCGGGGGAACTACCGCGACCAGGCCATCGCCGCCTACCGGGAGATCCTCGGGCGATGGCCCGACGATCCGCTGGCCCTCCAGCGGATCGCGGCCATATATTACTCGCGGGCCCAGTATCAGGAGACCCTGGAGGTGGCCGGCCGCCTGGCGAGGTCCTCCGAGCCCAAGTGGGCGGTGGCCGGCTACTCCCTGATCGGGACCGTGCACCACGAACAGCACCATTTCGACCTCGCGGTCGAGGCGAATAAGGAGGTCATCATTCGGGACCCCGAGCTGAAGCTCCTGACCGTCCCCTCCGAGCTCTTCTTCGCCGATTTCGCCGAGGACCTGATCGAGACGGGCCGCGCGGGCGAGGCCCGCGCGTTCCTCCAGCGGGCGCTGCGGTCGGGCGACGACCCGGCCCTAGTGAACCTCCTCGGGGCCGCGCATTATGCCGACGGCCAGGAGACCGACGCCGAGCAATGCTGGAAGCACGCGATCGCGATCGACCCCAAGTTCGATCGCCCCTGGCTGAACCTGGGCAAGCTGGCCCTGCGACGCGGCCAGCTCGCCGAGGCCGTCGGGTCGTTCGAGACCGCCCATGCCCTCGACCGCCAGGCGTTCGAGCCCCTGTATCAGCTCAGCCTCGTCTATCGGCGGCTCGGCCGGGCCGAGGACGCCGATAGATTCGGAAAGAGGGCGGCCCAGGTCATGCGGAACAAGCTCGGGAGCACCGGTTCCCGCCGGACGGCATATGGGGGCGATTCCCCATGAAATGCCGGGTCGCCTCGACGGCGTGCGCCTTGCTCTCGGCGCCTGCTCCTCGGCATCGCGGGCTGTACGCCCGGGTCGGCGAGCGGCGGGAACACGGCCGCCGCGGTGGCGGGCTGTTCCACCGCGGCCGAGGGAGCCGTCGCGGGTCGGTCGCGAGCCGCGGAGTCGGGACCGGCGCTTCCCCGCGGCCCGGCGCCAGGCGGTCCGAGCACGCCGCCGGTCGGGCCGTCGCCGATCCGGTTCCGCGAGATCACGGCGAGCTGCGGGATCACGTTCGTGCACTGCAGCGGCAACGACGCCGAGAAGGAGTTCCCCACCTGCCTAGGTAGCGGCGTGGCCCTGCTCGACTACGACGGCGACGGCTGGCTCGACGTGTACCTGGCCTCCACCCGCAACCTGCCGTTCGAGGCCGCCGACCGCTCGCAAGGCAACCGGCTCTACCGCAACCGGCATGACGGCACCTTCGAGGACGTGACCAGCCGCGCGGGGGTCGCCTTCCGCGGTTTCTGCCACGGAGTGGCCGTCGCCGACGTGGACAACGACGGCCGCCCCGACCTCTACCTGACGAACCTGGGCCCGAACGTGCTGTACCTCAACGACGGCGATGGGACGTTCCGGGACGCCACCACCGGCTCGGGCCTCGCCGGCTCCGGCTGGTCCTGCGGTGCGGCGTTCCTCGACTACGACAACGACGGCCGGCTCGACGTGTACGTCTCCCGCTACGGCGTCTGGTCGCCCGATGTGCCCCGGGCGTACTGCGGCGACCGGAAGCGGGGGCTGCGGACGATCTGCTCGCCCACGTTGATCGAGCCGGAGCGGCACGCCCTGTATCGCAACCGGGGCGACGGGACCTTCGAAGACGCGACCGTCAAGGCCGGAGTGGCGCGGCGCGATGGACGCGGGCTCGGCGTCATCGCTGCCGACCTCGACCGCGACGGCCGGATCGACCTCTACGTCGCCAACGACAAGTGCCCCAACTTCCTGTTCCTCAACCGGGGCGACGGGACATTCGAGGACGCCACCGAGACCTCGGGCGCCGCCGGAAACGCCGCTGGCGAGTACCAGGGGAGCATGGGCGTCGACGCCCAGGACCTCGATGGCGACGGCCGGCCTGAGATGGTCGTCACGAATTTCTGGGGCGACGGAGCCGCCCTCTATCACAACCTTGGAGGCGGCAGTTTCCTCGACGTCGCGTCCGCGGCCGGGATCATTCGCGACAGCAAGCCGTATGTGGGCTGGGGCGTCGCGCTGGAGGACTTCGACAACGACGACCGCCCCGACCTCTTGATCGTCAACGGCCATGTCGACGACAACCTCGAGCTGTTCGGGCAGGACATCCCCCAGCCCGAGCCGGCCAAGCTGTGGTGGAATCGGGCGCGGCCGGCTCGCGAATCGCGCTGACGAACCTGGCAAATCCTGGGCCATTCTTCGCGGCCCCCCACGTGGCGCGCGGAGCCGCCTTCGGCGACCTCGACAACGACGGCGACCTCGATGTGGTCGTCAGCCGGATGGACCGATCGCCCGCCGTGTTGCTCAACGAATCGCCGCCGCGATCCTGGATCCGGCTGGAGCTGATCGGCCGGCGTTCGAACCGTTCGGCGATCGGGGCGGCGATCGAGGTCCGTGCCGGCGGCCGGGTGTTCCATCGCCAGGTCAAGGGCGGCGGCAGCTATCTCTCCGCCAACGACCCGCGCGTGCTGGTTGGCCTGGGCGACATCGAGCAGGTCGAATCCGTTGAAGTCCGATGGCCCTCCGGCACCCGCTCGAGCCTGAGGGATCCCGCCGTCCGCCGGACCCACGTGATCCGAGAGCCGGACACCGCGGGCGGATCGGGAGGCTCCGGCCCCGTCGCGCCGAGCACCGGGCCGGCGGAGGGCCGCCGCTCATGACGGGATCACCAGTGAGTCCGGAGGTCCGCGGCCGCCGGCGCCGTCCGCCGCGATCGGCGTCCTGGGGCCTGGCTGCGGCCTTGTTCGCCTTGCTGGCGGCGTCGCTCTGGCTGTTCGTCCAGAGGTCGCCACCGGCCGGGACCTCGGCGGGGCTCGATGTCCGGCAGATCGGCCGGCTGGCCGCAGCGGGTCGGTTCGAGGAGGCGCTCCAGTGTGTCGAGCCCGCCGTGGCAGCCGACCCGGACAACGGCGTGCTCCGGGTGATGGCCGCACAACTGGCCCTGGACCGGCCCGATGCGCAGCCGCAGCGGGCGCTAGGGCATCTGGATCGGCTCCGATCGGCCGACCCGGTCGTGGCCGCGCGGGCCGCCTTCGCCCGGGGGCGGGCCGTCTACGCCTTGTCCCGCCTCGCCGAGGCCGAGGGCTGCTGGCTGGAGGCCCTCAAGCTCGACCCGCAGGTCCCCGAGGCCACCTGGGCTCTGCTGGACCTCTATTACCTCGAAGGGCGTCCGGATGACGCGCGCCGGCTGGCGCTGCGGCAGCACGAGATCGAGCCGGACCCGCACGACCGCGTCCAACTCCTGCTGGAGCTGGTCCGGCAGGATGCCGAGCCGCCCGAGCCCGGGACCCTGGCCGCCCGGTTCGCACCCGTCGTCCGCGCCCATCCCGACGACCTGCACGCGGTGCTCACCCTGGGGCGGGCCCTGGCCCGCAACAGCCAGGCCGACGAGGGGCTGGCCATCCTCGACGGCGCGACCCGGCGCTGGCCCGACAGCCGCGAGGCGTGGGACGCCCTGCTGACGGCCCTGGAGGCCGCCGGCCGACTCGAACGGCTGGCGGAGGCCTGGGGCCGGGTGGCGTCGCGATGGCGCGGCGACGACGCGCCTGGCGCGGCACGAGGGCGGGGCCGCGATGGCGCGGGGCGATCGGGCCGTCGCGGCGCGGGTCTACCGCCGCGCCTGGGACGCCCGGCCCGACGACGTGACCTCCGCCTACCGACTGGCACGACTCCTGCACGCGCTCGGCCGGGACGAGCAGGCGGCGGAGTGCGACCATTTCGTCCGGGGCGCCCAGGCCGCCCGGGCCGAGCTGCCCGAACTCTACAAGCAGGCCAATGCCGTCCAGGACCTGGGCCTCCGGCCGCACGGCGAAGTTTACCGCCGCCTGGCCGACAACCGCGAGCGCCTCGGCCTTCGCGACGAGGCCCGCGCCTGGCACCGACTCGTCCTCGGCGAGCGCCCCGACGACCCCTACAGCCGGAAGGCCCTGCAACGGTTACAATCGCCGACGGCGTGCAACATACCCGCCGGGCGAGGCGACGCTCGCCGCGGTCCGGGTGCAGCCGGCCCCGGACGAATTCGAGGCCCAGAGCCATGACGATCGAAGCCCCCGACGCCGCCCCCGCGACCGGTGACCCCGCCGGCCGCGAGTTCACCCCGTCCGGGGTCCACGCTGCTGCCATGTGCACCCGCCCGGCCAGTGAGGGGCGCGGAATCCCGTGGCAACGTCTGTGCCGGCCGGGTCGATGGATCCTCCTGGTGTCCCTGGTCGGCCTCAACGCCTGGTGGTTCTGGCTCGAGTCCCGACCCGAGGTCGGCCTGGACACGATCGCGACGTGGATCGTCCAGCACCGCGACCGCGAGGCGGAGGGGCGCTGCGGCAGCGATTGACGCACTCGCCCCATGACGGCGCGGCGCGAATCCTGCTCGCCAGGCTCCTGGGTCAGCGCCACGACATGCTCGCCTGCGCGGGAGTTGCACAAGATCCCGTTCTGGTGGCCGGATCGGGGGAAATGGTCGCTGATGGAGGCCGGCGCCTTCGAGGAGATCGGCCGGATGGCCGATGCCGAGGCGGCGTGGAAGTCGCTGGTGGAGGACGACCCGCTCCACCCGGTCGAGCCGAGGCTCGCCACCGCGGCGAGCCGCGACCTGCTCGAGCTCTACGCCGTCGAGGGGCGGTGGGACGATGCGGTCGAGCTCATCTGGAGGAGATACGGCCGCGACGACGCCGCCGCCGAGCGCGAGAAGCTGTTGAACATGCGACTCCGCACCGAGCTGGAGCGGATCGCCCCCGTTGTCGCCGCCGCGAAGATGGAAGGCTACCTGGCCGCCGATCCCGGGGACTGGGAGGCCCGCCTCGGCCTGGCCAAGGCCCAGTCGGCCATGAACCACCCCGAGGAGGCCAGGCACCATCTCGAGGTCTGCCTACAGCAGCGGCCCGAGGATGCCCGCTGCTGGGCCGCCTACCTCGACCTCCTGAACACCTCCGGCGATCTCGACGGCCTGAAGAAAGCTGTCGCCCGGCTCCCCGATTCCTTGGCCGAGAATCCGGCGGCCCTGAAGCATCGCGCGCGGCTCCTGGAGCTGGACCGCCGGTGGTCCGAAGCCGCCGCGCTGTACCGCCGCATCCTGCGCGTCAGCCCCGCCGACGACCGGGCGTATTTCCACCTGGCCCAGGCCGAGGAACGGCTCGACCAGCATGGACCGGCGCAGGAGCACCGTCGACGATGGCAGGCCCTGCGCAACGCCCGCACCGAGCTGAACCGGGCCTACCAGGCGGTCCTGGACCTCCGCGCGTCGGACCCGAATACGCCCAAGTACCACAACGCGATCCGCAATCTGGCCCGGATCTGCGAGACCCTGGGCTGGAGACGAGACGCCGAAGGTTGGGCCCGGCTCGCGCCCGACGCATGATACCTGGGAGGAGGTAGGATCTCATGGGGTGGGGCCCCGGACCACGGTCACGCCTTGCCGCAAGAGCGAGCTCGTCGACCATCCTGAGGCTGGCGCTACTGGCTGCCGTGACCCTGGGAGTACTCACGACGCTGACCCTGGTGCGATTGACGCCTCACAACGATCCGCGGGCGTTTCCAGGGTACACTTTAGTTGCTCCCCGACAATCTACGAAAACTTATCTGATCGATATGCAGGGAAGAGTCGTGCGGACGTGGGAGAGCCGCTATACTGCAGGCCAGGTTGCCTACCTGCTCGATAATGGGCATTTACTGCGCGCCGGCAAGCTCGACAGCGAGGAACAGCTTTTCGTCGGCGCCGGCGCCGGCGGGCGGGTCCAGGAATTCACGTGGGAAGGCGACCTCGTCTGGGACTTCAAATTCCACGACGAGAGGCAACTGCCCCACCACGATGTCGCCAGGCTGCCCAACGGCAACGTGCTGCTCATCGTCTGGGAGATCAAGACCCCCGAGGAAGCCATCGCCGCCGGGCGCAGGCCGGAAGCGGTGGACGGCCCCTGGCTAGCCGACTCTGTCATCGAGATCCAGCCGACGGGGAACACGACCGGTGATGTCGTGTGGGAATGGCACGCCTGGGACCATCTGATCCAGGACTTGAACCCGTCCCTGGCGAACTTTGGAGAAGTGGCCGCCCACCCCGAGCGCATTGATCTCAACTTCGGTCAGGACTATCTTCCTGCGGCCCCTCGCCCCGCCCAGTGGTCCAGGAAGGAAGCACAGAACCAAAGAAACTTGGACGCGCTCCGGAGCATCGGGTACCTGGGCTCCCCGGCCGCGAATGGAAACAAGGGCGTCATTCCGGAATGGACCCACGTCAATGCGGTGGCCTACAACGCCGAGTTCGACCAGATTATGCTGACCGTGCTCGCCTACAATGAGTTCTGGATCATCGACCACAGCACGACATCGGCCGAGGCGGCGGGCCACGCCGGAGGCCGTGGCGGCAAGGGCGGTGATCTCCTCTACCGCTGGGGCAATCCCCGGGCCTATCGCGCCGGCACGCAGGCGGATCAGCAGCTCTTCGCCCAGCATGACGCGCACTGGATCCCCCCGGGCCGTCCCGGCGCGGGACACGTCCTGGTGTTCAACAACGGCGGCCGACGACCGGGCGGCGATTATTCCTCGGTGGACGAGATCGTCCTTCCGGTTGAACGACCGAGGTCGATACGCCCGCGAGCCGGGGGTGGCTTACGCGCCGAAGCGACCAGTCTGGCGCTTCACCGCGCCCCGGAGGACCGACTTCTTCGCCTGGCTCATGTCCGGTGCCCAGCGACTCCCCAACGGAAACACGCTCGTCTGCGATAGCGTGAGCGGGACGATCTTCGAAGTGACTCGCAACGGCGCGGTCGTCTGGAAATACACTGGCACCGGCCCCGTCAAGTCGCGGCTGGGCCGGTCAGGGCGTCCGCCTCGGTCCCAGGAAATCCTGGCCCCCTTCTTGAGAGACCTGCTGAAGATGTCCCGGGAACAGAAGAAGGACTTGGACAAGATCCAGCAGAGAATTGACGCCGGGCTCGACAAGATCCTCACGGACGAGCAGAAGAAGCGGCTTGGGGAGCAGAGCGGGGGATTTGCTCTGCCCGGCCAGATCCTATCGCTGTCCAGACAGGCCTCGCTGAAGCCGACCGACCAACAGAAGCAGGAGCTGGCCGAGCTCCAGAAAGAGGTCGACGAGCAGCTCGACCAACTCCTCACGGCCGACCAGAAGGCCCACTTCAAGAAGATGAAGGAGGACTTCATTCGCCGCGGCCCCTTGAGAGCTGGCCCCGGCCCACCCGGCAACCCGCCGGGATTCGGGCGCGGTGGGCCTGCCAACTCCCCCGACTCCGGCGGCTCGCCGGGCAGGAATTCGGTTTTCCGTGCCTATCGCTACGGCGCGGACGATGCGGGCCTCGCCGGCAAGGACCTGAAGCCCGGTAAGACGATTGAAGAGTTGGAGTCGAAGGAGCCGGAGAGTGGGTAGCCATGCTGCTCGGCGATGGGAATGCTGGAAAACCCCCGTAGATCCTGGGACAGCGCCCTCTGGATTCAGGGGTTCGACGCGTATGGGGCAGCCAGGGCCTCGACGCCCAGGAGGAACTCGTCCTGGGCCGGTGTGAGGGGCTGTCTCCGTCCCTGGCGAGCGGCCGAGAGGGCCTCCCCGGCATCGCCGCGCTGCAGATGAAGGAGGGCCAGACCGAACCAGGCTTCACCCTGACCGGGATCGATGCTCAGGGCGGCGCGGTAGGTGGTCTCGGCGGTCCGGTAGTCCAGTTCGGCCAGGGCCGCGGTGGCGATCCGAGCAACTCGTAGTGAGGGCGACGGAGAGTCCGCGACCTGCTCCCAGATCCGGCGGGCCTGGGCCGGTCGCCCCAGGTGGAGGAGCGCCGCGGCGACGCGGTCGCGGGTCGGCCAGTCGGCGACGATCCCTCGAGCCTCGGACTCCTCGAACAATCGAACAGCCGCCACGGAGTGGCCTGTCCGCAGCAACCCGGCGATGGCGCGGGAAAGGCCATCGGGGTCGCCCGGCGCGACTCCGGAATCCGTCCTGCTTCGGGTTCGAGCGGGGACAGGAGGCGATCGGCACCGGAGCCAGGTTCCGTGTCATCGTCGTTGCCCATATCGTCGTTGGCCGCCGCCGCTCTGGCGCGTCGCGTCAGCCCCACCAGGGACAGCGGGGCGTCGCGCATGCGCCGGGCGTGGAACGAGCGAAACAGCGAAGACCAGGCGAAGGACTCCTCCGGGTTCCGCTCCACGGCGCGTCGGAAACAAAACGTGGCTTGCGCGGGCATCAGCCCGCGTGCGGGGTCCCAAGGTTCCTCCGGACCCGGCCGGGGGACTGCGTGGTCAGGGATCATGCTCCACAACGCGCTGCCCATGATGGCCCACGCGGCCGCGTCCGATTCATCGGCGGCCAGCACCTGCCGGAGGCGGTCACAGGTCAGGAGCATGAGCGAGAACCGGAGAGGACCCTTCGAGCCGGGCCGAGATCGGAGAGCCGACGCCAGATTGTAGAGGCCCTTGGCCTCACCGAGCCCCCGCGGCAAAGGACCAGCTTGTCGCGCCGGAACCGGCGCAGCGAAGTGGAAGTGCCGCGCCGAGAAGTCGACGGTCGGAAAGGATGCCTCGAGGTCCCGACGTCCGCGCGAGACGAAGACCGAGGCGATCGCGTCGTGATAGATGCAGCGCCAGCCGGGATCCAGCAGGAGCGTAGCCTCGGCACCGAAGTATCTCTCGTGCTCGAGAAGGATGAGCGGATCGCCCATCCGGCGCACCGGCTCGGCCCACCCCGGAGCTCCCTGGCTGAGCAGGCGATGCAGCAAGACGTAGGTCTCGAACGTCTCACGGCTGTGCACCTCGTTCTGTCCGTCGATGAAGAGCTTGCGCCCCGGTCCGTTGTGGAACATGTAGACACCGGCTTGGCGGAGGCCGAATGCCACCGCGCGATCGGGAAGGCCCGGCTGTCCGGCGAACCGAGCGGCCTCGTGGGCGTAGGCCAACGGCGACGCGAAGGCACCGAAGTGTCGCCGTTCCCCGGTGAGGCGGAAGAATCGGTTGGACACGATCGACCAGAGAAGGAGCCCGACGAGACCGCACAGGGCGATCGTGACAACCAGTCCCGCCCGGGAACCGGTCGATAGCCATCGCGGCTTCGTCTCGCCTCGACTCGCGGGCTCAGGCGCCGCGGCCCATTCTCCGAGGTTGCACGCGAGCACGTAGCCGGCGACCAGCCCGAACAGGTTGATGTTGCGAATCGCCTGGATGGCGAGGACACCGAACATCACCACGAGGAGCATCCGGAACAGGCGCCCGCCGGCGCGGAGGGCCAGTCCCGCCGTGGTGATACCCAAGAGCGCCGTCCCCCAACCCAAGAGCGCCGTCCCCCAACCCAGGAGCGGTGAACCCGGCCCGGTCATCCCGGACCACATCCACGGTTCGGGCTCGTGACCGAACAAGCCTGCGCGCAGCCAGATGACCCACGCCGCTTCAGTCACCGCTCCCAGGCCCGCCAGCAGCGCCGCTTGTCGCGAACGTCTCGTCAACAGAGCCGCGCCGCACAGACCGATGGCCACCAATCCCCCTGGCGCCAGCCGCCCGAGCTGCACCATCCACCCCGGAGTCCCGCGCCCGGGGAGACCCAGCACGCAGGCCCCGACCAGGCCGGCGCACAGGACGAAGAGGCCAACCCAAGCGAAAGTCGGCACGGGGCTCGACTGGCCGCTGGCCCTCCAGACGGCCGGCACGATGAAACTCAACGGCAAGAGCCAGAAGAGGAAGATCTCGCAGCGGCAGTAGAGGTTGTCCGCGGCGAGGGACGGGCCCAGCCAGTGGAGATACTCCTGTAGGCTCATGTATTCCAGGATATTTGACTTATAGACCCCGCCCCAGACCGTGATCTTGGGGAGAATCTCCAGGGGGAAGAGGGCTCCGCGCAGTCCGTAAGGGTTCGAAAGGCAAGCGACACCGACCATCACCGTGGCGCCCCCGAAGTGCCCCCACCACCGCCACCTCCCGGCCTGTCGAGGGCTATTCCCCGTCGCCAGCCGCCACATCGAAACGGAGAGCTGCTCGGCGAGGTACGCGACCAGAACGATCGGCCCCAGCACGAAGAGCCCATGCGAGTTGACCCAGAGCACCTGGACGATGGGCAAGGACCAGGCCACCTCGGCAGTCTCGTCGGCGCGGTGCAGGACCGCCAGGTAGAGCGAAATGCCGAGGAGTGAAAAGAGCTCCGGGCGCGGGGCGGACCGCTGGCTCATGGCGACCAAGGCCGGCAGCCAGCACGCCGCCACCAACCAGCAAGGCCAACGGCGATCGCCAGCGGACACGCTCATCAGGAGCACGGCCGCGAACACACCCGAGGCCATGAAGATCATGCCGCGCACGCCGCCGGCGGCGAATGCCGCCGCCAGCATCAACTGGAAGAGCCAATGCAAGTCGATCCAGGGACGGTCCGACGAGGCGAACGTGAATGGGTCGTGAGTGGGAACCTTCCCTTGGGTCCAGATCCATTGGCCGGCCTTCAGGTGCCACCAGATATCGGCGTCATCCAGCTCCTGACATACCAGCGCGAATGCGGCCGCGACCAAGAGCAGAATCAAGGCGCCCTCGGCCAGGCGAAGGGCACGGTCGACACACATCCGAAGGCTCCTGCAACAGCGATCGCACGGCCTACGGACGAAACCGCCGCGGCGTCAGCGGCCCGGCCGTGAGGCGGCCCAGTATCCCCCGCATCCGCTCGAGCGTCGGCTGCATCGCCTGGTCGCCGGCGAGGTTGCGGAGCTGCCGGGCGTCCTCGGGGGCGTGGTACAGCTCTTCGCGCACGGGCCCCTCGCGGCGGATGTAAGACCATTGGCCGTCGGTCAACGCCGCCAAGGGCCATCCCAGCGTTTCGAATCGTTGCGCCGCATAGGGAGCCACTGACGGGAGCGGGACCACCTCGGAAAGCACGGGATCAGAGGCCGGCGCCACGGTCGGAGACGGCGGCGATGAGCCGTCCCAGAACCGGGCGAGTGTCGCCCCGGGGAACGGGGAAGCCGCCCGGGCGCCCGCGAGTTCGGCGATCGTCGCCGCCAGGTCGCGCAAGCTCACCGGCTCGGTGACGACCCGCGGAGCCGGGCCGCCCGCGGGAGGCACGATCACCAGCGGGACATGGAGTTGCGACTGGTAGAGGCTCGTTCCGTGCCAGAACACTCCGGGCTTCTCGCCGAAGCTCTCGCCGTGATCCGCGGTGACGATCATCCAGGTCCGCTCGAGGAGGGAACGGCGCTGGAGCTCGTCGATCAGCAGGCCGAGCTGCTCGTCCAGGTCCGCGACGCAATCATCGTACGAGTCGCGGGCGAAGCGGACCTGGTCCGGGGAAGGCCCCTGGTCGATCAGCAGCCGCCAATCCCGGAGCCATGTCGACTCGCGGGCGTTGCGCGGCTTGTCCCCGAACCGATGGATCCCCTTCTCCGGCAACTGGTAGGGAAAGTGCGCCTCGAAGTAATTGAGGAAAGCGAAGAAGGGCCGCTCCGGCTGTCGACGCCGGGACAGCCAGTCGAGGAACTCGCGATTGACGACCGCCGTCTCTTTCCGATCGATCTTGAAGAGCCGCCAGAGGAGATCCACCGCCGGGCCCATGAGGTCGAAGTCCAGCCGATCCTCCAGGAACCGCTCGATCGCCCAGATCCCCTCCATGGGGCGATCGATCAGCACGGTGGTCTTGAAGGCCGTGAGCCGGGGGAAGTCATAATCCCGGTACTCGGTGAAGCCGCGAGCCAGCCCGGAGTCGGTCACACAATAGGGCTTGTTGGCGGCGAAGCCGGCCGTCGCGTAGCCGTGCGACCCCAGGACATCCGCCAGGGTGGGATAGGTCGCGTCCAGCGGGGTCAACCAGTTGGCGGAGAGCTCGTGGGGCCATCGGCCGGTGAACAGGCTGGAGTGGGAGGGCAGCGTCCAGGACGAGGCCGCCTGCGCCCGGTCGAAGCGGATCCCCCGGGCCGCCAGGTCATCGATCGTCGGGCTGGTGGGCCGATCGTAGCCGTAGAGATGCAGATGGCCCGCGGCGACCGTGTCCAGGACGACCAGGAGGACGTTGGGCGCGCCCGGCGGCGGGAGCGGCCGCATCTCCTCGCGCCACTCCTCGATTCGGTCCGATCCCCAGACGCCGGCCGCCAGGATCGCCACGAGGCCGGCCACCACGGGGGAGCTCGACCGAACCAGCCGCCGGAAGCCGACGGCATGGCGCTCCAGCACCGGGACGAGACTGCGCCGCGGTGCCTAGCGTCAGGAGGAACGCGGCAGGGCCGAAAATCCGGGGAAAGGCGACCCAGACGGCAGGGAGCAAAGTCAGCGCGCCAGGAGGCGCGCGGCCAGCCAGTAGCCGCGGCGTCGCGAACACCACGCGATGACCGCCAGGCCGACGCCCAGGAAGACGAAGATCGTCAGGTCGATCAGCGGGAGCAGCCAGACGAAATGACGGGTCGTCCAGTAGAGAGAGTTCGATCCGGTGACGAGCCGATGCAGGAGGATCGTACCGACTTCCAGCAGGCCCGCGACGAGCCCGCACCAGGCCGACAGGACCAGCAACGTGAGCAATCCCGGCGGCCTTGCGGCGAGATCCCGACACGAGGAATCGGCCGGGGCGGATCCCTCACAGACAGCCGTCCGACTCGTCATCGCCGGGAGCCCAGGGAGATTGGCAAAGGGACGTGAGACCGCTGTATGATGGCGGTCAGTCCGTGGGGTGTCAAGGCGTAGCGAGGGGGGGACGAGGATGGTCACCGATCTTTGGCGATGGGGGCGGGTGCTGTTGCCGGCCGCCATCGCCGGGGGGATGCTCCTGGGCGGCTGGAACTGGCGGGAGCTCCGCCGCGATCGGAGGGCCCTGGCGGAGATCCAGCAGGCGCTGGAGGAAGGCCGGCACGCCACGGCCGCGCGGAAGCTGGCCGCCTTGCTGGCTCGCCGGCCGGGTTCGGATGAGGCCCTCTACCTCCTCGGGGAGTGCGAGATGAGGCGTGGGCGAACCGACGCGGCCGACGCGGCCTGGGCCCGCGTCCCTCCGGGGTCGCCGTCCGCGGCCCGGGCGATCCTGGGCCGCGTGCAGCTCCGGGCGGGGCTCGGCCGGTTGTCCGAGGCCGAGGAGCTCATCCGGGGCGCATTGGCCGATCCGGCGATCGACGGAGCGGGCCTGGCGCTCTCGCTCGGGCCCATCTATTCCCAGGAAGGTCGCGCGGAGGAGACTCTCCGTCTCATCGAGGCGCGGTGGGAAGCCCTGAACCGGGCGGGCGAGGCGGATTCCGAGTCGGCCATCTATCTGATCCGGGGATACATCGAGCGGCGACGGAGCCCGGTCCCCGTCGAGGTCATCCGCTCCGACCTCGATCCCGCCGCGCGGCGGAATCCCCGGGACGATCGGGTCTGGCTGGGAAAGGCCAATCTGGCGATTCGCGAGGGCTCGTACGACGAGGCGGCGCGTCGGCTCGACGCCTGCCTGCGATGGCGTCCCGACGACGTCCCGGTCTGGCGCGCCCGGTTGGACTGGGCGGTGGCGACGAATCGGCTCGCGGAGGCGCGGGAGGCGATGAGGCATCTCCCCGCGGCCGAGATCCCCGCCGCCCGGGTCTGGGAGCTGGCGGCCTGGCTCGCCGCCAGGCGCGGGGACCTCGACGCGGAACGCCTCGCCCTGGAGCGCCTCGTCGCGGTCGACCCCACGGATCGCGCCGCCTTCGACCGGCTCGCCGACCTGGCGGTCCGGGAGGGCCGACCGGGCCGAGTCGACGAGATCCGTCACCGGAAGACCGAGATCGATCGGCTCGAGGGCCGATTTGATAAGCTGTATCGACGCAACCAACCGACGCGCGACGCGGAAGAAATGGCCCGGCTGGCGGAACGACTCGGCCGCTGGTTCGAGGCCAGGGCGTTCCTGACCGTCGCGGTCATGGGGCACCCGGACCGCGACGACCTCCGGCGCGATCTCGACCGGCTCAAACGGGACGCCCCGACCTCCGAAGCGGCGGGACGGACCCTCTCCGACGTGGTCGCCGCGGCTCTCGTCGTGGCCGGCGACTCGGGGCCCGGGCCCCCGAGTCCTCCCCGCTCCCGTCCCCCGGCAGACTCGGCCGGGCCGAATCGTCACGCGAGCGCTTTGCCAAAATGGCCTCGCCCTACCGGAGGGCCGTGATGACCGACGTCGGGCGAGCCGCCCCGGGAGGAAACCGCCATGCGAGGAGCAGGGGGATCTGGGTCCCTGCCCTGCTCGTCTGCGTCTCATGGCTCGCGACCGCCTGCTCGCCGCGCGATTCGGGAGGCGAGTCGCCGACGACGACCCCCGCGCCCGCCCGCCCGCCCGCCGGGCGCGATGATTCCATCAGCGCCGGGAGGATGGCTTCACCCGACCGACCCGTCACTCCGCCGGTCGCCGCGGCGCTGGTCTTCCGCGCCCAGGAGCTGCCATACCGTTACGATCGGGGCGAGACCGGCGCGGCGTGGCCGGTGGAGGTGACCGGCGGTGGCGTCGGCTTGCTGGACTATGACGGCGACGGTCGGCTCGACCTCTTCTTCGCACAGGGCGGCCCCTTGCTGCCGCGCCGGGGTTCCCGGCCACCGACCGACGTCTTGCTGCGGAACCTGGGCGGCGGCCGGTTCGAGGACGTCTCGATCGAGGCCGGCCTCACCCCCCAGGGATACGGCCAGGGGGTCACCGTGGCGGATTATGACGGTGATGGGGACCCCGACGTCTATGTCACCCGCTACGGACGCAACACGCTCTGGAGGAACGACCGGGGCCACTTCGCGGATGTCACGGCCGAGGCCGACGTCGGTGTCGGCCTCTGGAGTCTCGGGGCCGCCTTCGCCGATTATGACGGCGACGACGACCTCGACCTGTTCGTCGCCACGTACTTCGCCTTCGATCCGGCGCGGGCGCCGTTCTCCCGCGATCCGGCCACCGGAGCGGCCCGGTACGGCATGCCCGCGGAATTCGCCGGTCAGCCCGATGTGCTCTACCGCAACGAGGGCAACGGCCGGTTCACGGACGTGACGCGCCAGGCCGGCGTGGCCGGGATCGGGCGGGGCATGGGTGTCCTCGCCGCCGACTGCGACGGCGATGGAAAGGTCAACTTCCTGGTCGCCAATGACGCCATGAACAATGCACTCTGGCACAACCGGGGCGACGGGACATTCGAAGACCGCGCCGAGCGCTCGGGGTCGCGGTCAACGGCGATGGGCGATGCGAGGCCAATATGGGGATCGCCTTCGGCGATAGCGACGGAGATGCCTTGCCCGACATCATGATCACTCATTTCTTCGGCGAGCATGATACCCTCTGGCGCGCCGGCCGGACCGACGGCGGTCGCATCTACTACCAGGACGACACCGACCGGGCCGGCCTGTCGCTCGACACCCGGCCCCTCACCGGTTGGGGAACGGCTTTCGCCGACCTCGACCTCGACGGCAGCCTCGACCTGGTCGCCACCAACGGCCATATCCGCCGGGAACCGACCCAGCGTTATCCGTTCGAGAATCCGCCGATCCTATGGAGGAACGTGGACGCCGGCCGCTTCGCCAACGTCACCGCCGGCGCCGGCGACTATTTCCGGACCGTCCATCAAGGCCGCGGGCTGGCTTGCGGCGACCTCGACGACGACGGCGACCTCGACCTGGTCATTGTCCACCACCACGCGCCGGCCGTCATCCTCTGGAACGAATCGCCACGCCGTGGCAACTGGCTGCTCGTGCGGCTCGAGGGGCGAGGAGGCAATCGCGAGGCCATCGGTGCCCGGTTGACGGTTCGGATTGGCGGCCGTAGCTGGCTCCGCACTCGCGATGGCGGGGGTAGCTATCTGTCCACCGGCGACCCGCGAGTCCACTTCGGGGTGGGGGTGGCCTCGAGTATCGACCGCCTGGAGGTCCGATGGCCGTCAGGTCGGGTCGAGACGCGGTACAATCTTCCGGTGAATCGCGTCGTCGAGTGGGCTGAGGGACAGTCGGTGCCAGCCCCGGGTCGGTCTCCCTGACCGCTCGGGACGGCCCGGCGCATCGCGGATCGACCGGGTTGCCGAACTGACGCGGCTGTAGCCCTGCTGGGGGTCGCCACCGGCGAACCGGTCATCGTACCGTGGCTCGTCGAGTGGTACGTTCGCGAAATGCCCCGCGCCGTTGCGGTGGACCCGCAGCCGGTTCTCGTCCACTCACGTCGAGCAGTCGGCCAGAGACTCGCCGGGCTCCAGAAGGGCCTTGATGTCGGCCTTGGCCCGGTCCGTCAGGTGCCGTTCCGCCAGTTTCGCGATCACGCGATGGCCGGTGCGCCCCAGGCCCAGGCGGGCGTCGTGGCCTGCAGAACGAACAGGAACGCGAGGAGGGACGCCAGGGCGCGGCCGGTCATCGTCGTGGGCTCCGGGGTGGACGGATCGCGCGAGGATCGATTATGACGGTCGACCACCGAGTCGGCAACACGAAGGAGCCGGAGGTTAGTGGGTACGACTGGGCTCTGGCGCGGATCGGGGGGTCGTCCCTAGAGAGGGTGCCATGCCGGGACGATCAGCGGCCGAGGGCGAGGGGGTACAGGTTCCGGTCGAGTCTGTCGATCTCGCGGGCGCGGCGGAGTTTCCGAGGCTCCGGCCCCGTACTGTACGGTTGATGGCGGTCCTCGGTGACGTGCCGGTCTACGACCTCAGCCCGCGAGGCGGCCCGCTGCGGTGGTGGACGGAATAATCCGTCGCAGGGTAAGCGCCAGCCCCTCCCAGCCCCGGGGCGCGGGCCGACGGGCGGCGCGACGCCGGAACGACCCGCGGCCGGCGACACGCCCGGGCAGCTCATCGGCAGGCATCGCCCCTCGGCCCGCCGTCCCTCACGCCTTCGGCCGCGCCTTCGCTCGCCGATGCTCGCGCCGCGCCTTCTGCCGCGCCACCTTCCGCCGCGACTCGTCCAGCCGATGCTGCAGTACGTGCTCCGGATGGCTCGCCGCCCAACGGTCCGGCAGCAAGGATTCCAGGTCCGTCTCCCCCGCGCACAGCCGTAGCAGCACGTCCCGCACGTAGGCCCACGGCTCCAGATGGTGCCGCTTCGCTCCCGCCAGGATCGTGAACAGGACCGCCGCTCGCGGTCCCGCCTCCGCGCTCCCTAACCCGACTTCCGCACCCTACGCCATGATCCCCCCTGTTTTGTAGGGGCGGGGCATTTTTTCAGTCACTATGTCGTCGTGCGGATCGTCACGACCACGTCTTGATTGGTTGCATCACCTCCTCGAGGATGTTCAACAAGCGGTAGAGCTCGACCTGCTCCGGCTCGGGCGTCGTCCCTTTGCGGATGCTCAACGTCTGGCCCCCATCCGTCGGCAGCACCAAGGTGGCCACGCTGTGGCTGGCCACCTGCTCCCGCACCGTAGCCCACGACGTATGAACCCCGTGGGTCCACAAAGTCGTCTCGATCGCCACCATCAGGTGATAGGCCAGCACGCACAAGAAGATGTGCGTCTCCACCCGGTGCTCCAGCTGATGGAAGATCGGGCGCTCCGCCGGCGGCGTCTTGATCGCCCGGAAGGCGCTCTCGGCGCGCGTCAGCGTCATGGACATCAGCCACGCCTCCTGGGCCGTCAACTCCGTGCGATCGGTCCGCACCAGATAAACGCCATCGAGCCGCTCGGCCTCGGCCTTCTTCTCGGCGTTCGGCTCGGAGTCCAGGGCCCCGCGGGACGCATCGTAGCTAACCGTGTAGTACCGCGCCACCCGCGGATAGCGCTCCTTCAACCGCCCGATCGCCTCGCCAATTTTCAGCTCGCGTTTGAGCCGGCTGCCGGCGATCCGCCCTTGAAGCCGGCGGAGGTCCGCCAGGAACCGCCCCTCCTGCTTCTCGCGGATCGCCCGGTCCTTGGCCGTGCGACCCGAGCTGGTGCAGAGCACGATCTTCTCCTCCCCGTGCGTCAGCGCCTTGACCCGGACCGACGACTTCTGCTGGGAGGGGTTCCGCGGCGATGGCTGGCGCGTCATCACCTCGAAGCCCTCCTCGTTCTCGAAGTCATCCGGCCACGAATCGCGCTCCGGCTGGCGCCGGCGACCACGTAATGCAACTTCCGGTCGCGGATCTCTTGGAGGTTCTCGGGGTAGGCCATGCCGCGATCGACCACCACCGTAGACCCCTCCGGCAACCCGACGCGGCCCTTCAACAGATCGAGCATCCGGCCCAGGGTCTTCCGGTCCTGGGTATTGCCGGCGAAGATCTCGTGGGCCAACGGGAAGCCTTCCCGGCCGATGACCAGCCCGACGACCACTTGCTGGCAATCCGGGCGATGATCGCGGGAATAGCCGCGCTTGGCCTTGGGGTTCCGGGCCGCTTGCCCCTCGAAATCGGTGCCGGTCAGGTCGTGGAGGTAGACCGTCGGATCGAGTTGAAACAAGCGCCGTTCCCGCTCGACTTCCAGAACTGGAAGCCGACATGGACGGGGCCGGCGGATCCCACCCGGGTCAGGGCGACGCGGTCGGTGTCGACGGCGATGAGGTCGCCATCGGCCGGGGCTCGCGATGAGTCCTGGGAGCCCGGGTCCGCGGCGCGGGCTCGGCGTTGTCGAACCTCGCGGACGATCTGTTCGACTTCGGGATCGGGCCGGGAGAAGAAGTGGGCCTGTCCGACGAGGGCGTCTTCGACCTTGCGGGCCAGGCGCAGCCAGTCCTCGGCGGGGCGGGGGCTGAGGTCACCGAGGGATCAGATGACCTTCTGGCGGGGGCCTTTCGGCGTATGGATGGACTCAACCAACAAGTCGTTGGTGTACGTCTTATCCTTGTAACGGCGGGTGGTTTGTCGCACGTACATGGTCACTATGATAGCGTGCAATCCCGGGAAATCCAGGGTGGGTCGCGCGGAATTAGTAGACTTTATCAGAAATAAGGAGCCGTCAGTTTTTTGGTCGCCTCTTGCGGTTCCGGACTCGGAGGTTGTGCAATCCACCAGCCACTTCCATGGCCGAGTCTGAGGCTCCCGCTTTGGTGTTCCGAAAGACATCCTTCACGATGCGGGAACGTTTCACGCCCGCGAGGGCATGCTCGACTCGGACCCGAAGGCTCGCCAACTTCCGGTCGGTTCGCTTCTCAGCCGTCGTGAGCTCGCCGCGGCGCGGCTTTTTTTTCTAGGCTGGCAAACTTAGCTGAGACCGGGAACGTAGAAAGGGGGTAGCCACAAAAGGAGGCCCTCCATGCGCAAGCGACGACGACCGCGCCCCAAACCCGATCGCGCCCTCAGCTTGGTCCCCGTCACGCGCGATTGCCCGGAATGTCAGCAACCGCTCCGGGCCCGCTACAACAACTTCCGCACCATCACCACGCTCGACGGCGTCCTGCATCTGACGCTGGCCATCCGACGCTGCCACAATCCCGATTGCCCCCGGTTCCGTCTGCCCTACCGGCCCGAGGCCGAACCCCACTTCGCCTTGCCCTATCACGAGTTCGGCCTCGATGTCATGGCCACTGTCGGACGGCTCCGATATGCCGAGCACCGCAGCATCCCCGAGATCCACCAGGGGCTGACCCGCCGCGGCCTGGTCGTTTCGCAACGCACGGTCACCAACCTCCTGGACCGCTACGACGAACTCAGGGCGCTGGCCACAGCCGACCCCAAGCGGCTGGGACCCCTGTTGCGCCAGCAGCGTCGCGTCATCCTGGCCATCGATGGACTGCAACCCGACGTCGGTCACGAGGTCCTCTGGGTCTTGCGTGACTGCCTCTCCGGGGAGATCCTTCGGGCCAGGAGCCTCTTGTCGTCCACCGCCAAGGACCTGGCCGGCCTGATTACCGAGGTGCGCCAGGCGCTGCCCGTGCCGATCACTGGTGTGATCTCCGACGGCCAGGAGAGCATTCGCAACGCCGTCAGGCAGGCGCTGAAGGGCGTGCCGCACCAACTCTGTCACTTCCACTATCTTCGCGAGGCGGCCAAGCCGATCTCCGAGGCCGATCGTCATGCCAAGAAGGAATTGAAGAAGCGAGTCCGGGGAATCCGTCGGATCGACCGCCAGGCGGAGGCGGATCCGGAGGACGAGGAGGCGGACATTGTACGGAGCTACTGCGCCGCGGTGCGTGCCGCCTTGACCGACGACGGCTTGCCGCCGCTGGCCGCTGCGGGGCTGAAGCTGCAGGACCGACTGAGCCGGATCGCCGCCAGCTTGGACCAGGTGGCGGCTTTGGCGGGGAGTTTGCCCTCTGGTCTGAAGCGTCTGCAGCAGTTGCTGCGGCGTGGGCTGGAGGAGACAGCCGCCCTGTTCCCGCCGGTGCGGGAGGCCTACAAGTGGGTCAAGCGCGTGGCCCGGATCCTCAAGAACCGGGAGCAGTTGCCGGCCTCGAAGGTCCGGCGTCGGCTGGTGCAATTGCTGGTGCGGATGCGGCAGGCAGCGGCCACGACCGATGAGCCCTCGGTCCAGAAGGGCCTGCGGCACTTCCTGAAAGTGACAAAGAGCTACCGGCCAGGCTTGTTCAAGTGCTACGAATCGTCGGACCTGCCGCGGACGAATAACGATCTGGAGCACGCCTTTGGGAGCCATCGTTATCATGAGCGCCGCGCCAGTGGCCGGCGTCGGGCCTCGCCCGGATTGGTGGTGATGGGCTCGGCACGGGTGATCTCGAGTCTGGCGACCCGGCTGCGCCCGACGAAGGCTTGGTCTTACGTCCGGGTTATGTGTCGCGCTGGCAAGAGCTGCGTGCGGACTTGGACGCGCGGCGCGAGTCGCGACGAAAGCAGCGCCGCTTCCGCCACGACCCGGGCAGCTATCTCAGGGCGTTGGAGCAGCGGTGCCTCCAGCTACTTTTGCCACCCTAGTTTTTTTTCGCCTGGCGGGTCTCGGCCACCGCAGGTTCGTACCCTTGGAATCCCGTATCCTTGTACAAGGTCGCCCCCGGCGGATCGGAGAGGTCCTCCTGATCGGCGATCTTCTTGTCATGGGTCTTGCCGACATAGGTCCGGCTCAAGAAATCGATGCCTGGGCTCTCCAGAGAGGTGACGACCACGTTCTTGTCGCTGTGCGCCTTCTTCTTGCCGCTATAATGCGCGGCCTGTTTTTCAGGGTCCTTCGGCCTCTGGCGCCGCCGTTCGGTCCCATCGATGATGAGCTTCGGGGAGGGCGGCAGACTTCGGGCAAAACCATGGGGTCCCGCTCCGGCAGGACACCCAGATCATCGAGAGCCGCTCGTAAGACGGGCAACAGCCGGTGGATCCACGAGTTCACGGCCGGTTGACTCAGGCCGAAGAGCTCTCCCATGATGACCTGCAGGGGATAAGTCCTGAGATGGACGAGGAGGAACAACAGCTTCTGCTCGGGGGGATGAAGTGCCCCCCTGCGCCCCCCGCCAGCAGACCTTCGGCGGGATCGGCCCGCCGCGGTTCGGACGGGGGGATACCGTCGCTCATAAGCGCCAGCGAAGGCGGTCAACAGGAGCCGAAACTCCGCGAGCGTGAGCCCGGTGAGGGCCGAGAACTTCCGATTGTTACCTTCAAGCTCTGCATACGTTAGCATGCAGCCATTGTAGTCCTTATTCCTGATGAAGTCTATTATGTACGCTTACGGTCTTGAAGTGAATTCGCCAGCAGTATCGAAAGTGCGGGAGAACCACTTATTGAATGTGGCGTCGATCTTCCCGTTTTCATCGCTAGCCGAACGATATGTGGAATCCAGTAATTCGACTTTTCCCGGCGCTGGCATCCCACCGGTATTCTTCGCGCCTTCAACTTCTGTCAGAATGGTTGATCTCATACACGAGATTTCACGTTTCGAACCATTCGGTCAGCACGAGAGGTAACATGCCGGTTTCTGCGACGCGTACATTGGACCTCTGCCACCGGCTCATCGCCGGTGTGACGATCCTGAGCCTGGCTTCATCGCTCATGGTGGGCTGCCGCCGGCAGTCCTCCGCAAAGGATGGCGCTGCCTCTAGCCCACCGTTGCCGCTCCTTGCCCCGTCGGCCATCACGATCGTGCCCGGGCTGCACCTCCTGGGCGGTCTATCGCCGTCGGCCGCTTATGTGGTCGAGACTTCGGAGGGGCTGGTCCTGATCGATTCGGGGCTCGCGAGCGATGCCGGCCTCGCCAAGACGCAAATGAGCGAGTTGGGGCTGGACTGGAAGCGTGTGCGAGCCATCCTGTTGACCCATGTCCATGGGGATCATACCGGGGGGGCCCAGCATCTGCGGGCGGCGACTGGGGCGAAAGTCTATGCCGGGCGAGGCGATGCCGCCGTACTGAGGGCGGGGGCGCCGCGGGAGGCGTTCTTCAGCACGTTCCACATGCCCGACGAGAACCCCCATCCGACCACGGTGGATGTCGAGCTGGAGGGCGGCGAGACGATTGTGGTTGGCGACGTCCGCCTCAGGGCGATCGCCACGCCGGGCCATACACCGGGGAGTGTGTGTTATCTGATCGAACGCGGCCCGGCTCGCGCGCTGTTCGCAGGCGACGTGATCATGATGCTGCGCGGCGACGAGCTTCCCCACTCCGAACTCCGGAAGCCGCTGGGTACCTATTCGGCCTATCTGGCCCCGAAGTACCGCGGCGATGCCACGACTTTCCTCTTGTCGCTGCGGCGATTACGAGCGATGCCGGTCCCCGAACTGGTCCTGCCTGGACATCCTCGCGCAGACCTGAATCCCCAGAGCCCTGCCCTCTCACAAGGACGCTGGGAGGCTCTCCTCGATCGGGGCATCCGCGACCTCGAACGGCTCCTGGCCCGTTATGAGGGTGACGGTGCCGATTTCCTGGACGGCATTCCGAAGCGGATCCTGCCGGACCTCTATTATCTGGGAGATTCCCGGGGCCGGGCCGTCTATGGTCTCTTCGCCTCGTCGCAATTCTTCGTCGTGGACGCGCCGGGCGGTCCGGGACTGTTCGACTTCCTGAACGCCCGGCTCCGGCAGCTCGGCCTGGAACCGACGCCGCCGGCCGCGGTCCTGCTCACGTCGTGCGGCGCCGAGGCCACGGCAGGGCTCGGGGACCTGATCGAGAGATGCCGACCCCGAGTCGTGGCACATCGCGAAGGCCTGCGCCTGATCCGGGAATCGTGTCCCGCGGGGACGACCGTCCTCTCGGCCGACGACTTGCCGAAGATGGGCTGGTTCGACGTCGAGCCGGTGCCGCTGAGCGGGCGGGGGCTGTCTCCGATCGCTTACCGGCTCCGGTGGGCCGGGAAGACCGTCCTGTTCTCCGGGCGGATCCCGATCAAGGTGAACCACGACGCCGGGGTCGACTTGTTCTCCGACTTCCTGGAATCCCGGGCGGACGTGCAGGACTACCTCAACTCCCTCGATCGACTCCGCGATCCGGCGCCCGAGGTCTGGCTGCCCGCGATCCCTTCAGACGGCCAGAACGCCAATCTTTACGACAATCAATGGGTGCAGACCCTCAACGACAACCGGACCATCATACTGCGGGAGCCCTTCATCAGGGTCTCCTCAGGCGGGCATGGATCGGGGGATTCCCCGCCCATCCGGGACGAGGCGGGATCTCACCGGCGATCGGGACGTTGAGGCGTCGGGGACTCCCGCGCCTCCGACCGGCCGATGTTCCGCCACAGGACCACCCCGTCGGCCCCGGAACGCTCGTTTATCGCCCGGGGACCGTCCTCGCTCGCGTCGCTATTGCTCCGGATGAACGAGTTGGCGATCACCAGATCTGGCTTGCCGTCGGCATCGTAGTCACCCAGATCGCAACTCGGGTGGACGCAGTTGATCGTTTCGAGGGAGTGGCGGACGAAACGGCCCGGCGACACCTGCTCCAGGAGAACGGCCGCGTCCAGGTGCATCGCGCGGCAGAGACTCTCATAGTACGACCCCGGTAGGAAGCAGACCGCCACGACGTCGAGGTCGCCGTCACCGTCGATGTCGGCCGCGACGGCCCGCTGGGCCCCGTATAACGAGGTCAGGGGGTGAGACCGGAACGGGTACGTGCCTCGATTCTCGAGCCACTGGACACCGTGATAGGGCCGCAGCAAATGCGAGTCCAGGGAGTCGCCGTTGCTCATCAACACATCGAGGTCGCCATCGCCATCGAGGTCCACAAGCTGGATGCCGCTGGAACCGAAGGCGGGGTGGGGCGCGGCGTAGATCTCCCGGGGGAGGAATCGGCCATCCCCCTCGTTGAGATACGCCACGACCTTCTCGTGCTCCTGGCTGATCAGGGCGACGAAATCGGGCCGGCCGTCGCCGTTGAGATCGGCCACCGGCACATGGATTGCGCCGTGGCGCCGGTTGACCGTCGTGGGGACGAACACGGGCTTCTCGGCGACGGCCGTGCGGTTCTCCAGGAGCAGGATCGCCCCCGTCTCGAGCCAACCGAACTCGGCGACGATCAGGTCCAGGTCACCGTCGCCGTCGAAGTCGGCGGCCTGGACGTCGGCGACGCGGCCGAGCCCGCCGGCCAGCGTGAATGGCCGGTATGACCCGTCGGCGCCGCCCCTGAGCCAGACGACGCTCCCGAAACGCTTGTCCGTCGGGAACGCGAAGCCCAGGTTGGCGACCACCAGGTCCTTGATCCCGTCGCGATCCAGGTCGGTGACCTCGGCATGCGCGGGGTTGGGGATCGCATCCGACACGACCCGGAGCTTCGCCCCGGGCTCGTAGGGCCTGAGCAGTAGGACCCGGCCGTTCACCATGTCGCACGCCACCACATCCAGTTTACGCTCGTCCGAGAGGTTCACGAATCGGACGTTGGAGAGCGCGGGCAGGCTTCCCCCCTCGCCTGTCCGGTACCCGGTGCGATGGAAGCTAATGGGGCATTCCCCTTGCGGCTTCGCCCGTTCGAGCACCGGTAGCGCCTCGGGCGCCCGGCGCTGGTAATAGGCGATCACGCTGGGGATCGAGGGAGTTGCCCCGGAATAGTGCGCTTGTTTCAGGAAGTTGAAGCCGCGCCGAACCTCGTGCGGCCAGAGATCCTTTGGAAACGTCTCCGGCGGCGGGTACGCGTGGCAGTTCCCGCAGATCCGGGCGACCACCTCATGGCTCGCCTCCGGCGGCGTCGCGTCGGCCGGGCTCTGGATGGATGCGGCACGGGGAGCAGGCGGCCGCGACGCCCCCCGGAAACGCCAGCCCAGCCCCGCGGCCGTCAGGGCGAACACCGCGAGCAGCAGCAGCGGCCACCGCGGGCTGCCCGGCGATGATTGTAAATTATCGTGTATTTTTCTGGGGTGTCGCATCGTCCGCCACTCCTCCCCACCGATGCGACCCGCGCCTTGCGGACGAGAGACTGGCGATTCGTCGTGCGTTGAAACGCTCAGGCTCCGATCGATTCGCTCGCAGATTTCCCGAGTTGTGTCCCAAGGCCCGTTGAAGGGTCGTTACACCCGCCGAAATTGGACGTCCGGATCTCTATCGCGAGAACACGCGAGGGACCGCATCACATCGCGCTCCGGCGCTTCCGCGCTCACCTGGAGACGGGGACAGGAGCCGGCTGCCCGACGCTTCTTAGCTTATTAGTATCCCGCGCAGGTCCCCGGCCGTCCATCCCGGAACCGACGGGACCCAGGAATCGCTGTGCGCGCGCCGGATGGCTGGTGCGTGACTCGGGGGAGCAGGGGCATGAGGTCTACGCCCAAGATCATCGCTGGCCTGTCGATCGTCGCCGCGATCGCCCTGGGATGGGTCGGATATCAAGCGGGCCCGAAATCGTCCGAGCCGACCCGCCAGGAGCCTTCGACCTCCCCGGACGTCCTGGCGCCGGACCCGTTGAGTGTCGTCGCGACCTTCCGTGATCCCAACGCGCCCGGGACGGCGAGGCGCGTGTTTATCGACCGTCTTGTGTTCGATAGCGGAGTCTCTTCGACCGCCACGGAATTCACCGGCCCGATCCGGGACGGGCGATCGCTCGAGGAGGTCTCGCGGGCCATCCTGGGGCGGTACCCGCGAGGGATGGCGGCCTGGCGTCGGCGCGCGGATCGCCTGGTGCTCGGCTCGCCGCCGACCGGCGAGCAGGCCGTCACCGCCATCCGAACCTGGAGGGCCATCGCACTCCTTGAGATGTACGAGGGGCGATTCGCCGAGGCCGCGCCCTGGCTCGAGCGGGCGATGGCATTCAGCACGACGCCGGGCGTGCCGGCGACGGAGCGGGCGACCTCGCGCGTCTTGCTGGGGCTGAGCGCCCTGCGCCGGGGTGAGTTGGAGAATTGCCTGGAGTGCCTCGGGCCGTCGAGCTGCATCTTCCCCATCGCGCGCGACGCCGTCCACCGGCGGCCCGCCGGCTCGCGCGAGGCGATCCGGCAATTCACGGCCTACCTCGAGGAGTGGCCCGGTGACCTGAGGATCCGGTGGCTCCTGAACCTCGCCTATATGACGCTCGGCGAATACCCCGACCGGGTGCCCCCGTCCTACTTGATCCCGCTCGACGGGTTCCGCTCGAAGGTCGATGTCGGGCGCTTCGAGAACGTGGCGACGCGGGCCGGCCTGGGGGTGCGCGGTCCGGCCCTGGCCGGCGGCGCCATCTTCGACGACTTCAACGGCGACGGCCTGCCGGATCTGCTGACGACGAGCATCGACCCGGATCGGGGGGCCTCGATGTTCGTCAACCGAGGGGACGGCACATTCGAAGACCACTCCGGCGCGGCCGGCCTCGATCGCCAGGTCTATGCCCTCAACGTGACTCGCGCCGACTATGACAACGACGGCAACCTCGACGTCCTGCTCCTCCGAGGCGCCTGGGAGAAGCCGGCCCGGATGTCGCTCCTGAGGAATAAGGGGGGCGGGGTCTTCGAGGACGTGACGATCGCCGGCGGGCTGGGCGAGCCGATCTCGTCCGAGTCGGCCGCCTGGGGCGACTATGACGACGATGGATTGGCCGACGTCTTCGTCTGCGGGGAGTACGCGGCCGATCCCTCGGGCGGCCCGGATGCGCGGCCGGATCCGCGCAACCGATGTCGGCTCTATCACAACCTCGGCCAGGGCCGATTCGTGGACGTCGCGGCCGAGGCCGGAGTCCTCGACGAGTCTTGTGCCAAGGGGTCGGCCTGGGGCGATTATGACGGCGACGGCCGGCTCGACCTCTTCGTCTCGAACCTGGACGGTCCCTGCCGGCTCTACCACAACGAGGGGGACGGCACTTTCCTCGACGTCGCCCGCGAGATGGGCGTCGCCGGGCCCCGCCACAACCAGTCGTTCTCGTGCTGGTTCTGGGACTACGACAACGACGGACGGCTGGACCTGTTCGTGAACGACTACACGGCCCCGCTGGCGAGCGTTGTGGCCCACTACATGGGCCTGAAGGGGGAGAATCCCGGCCATCCCCGCCTCCTCAGAAACCTGGGCGCACAGGGCTTCCGCGACGTGAGCGAGGAGGTCGGCCTCGACTGGCCCATCCAGGCGATGGGCGCGAACTTCGGCGACATCGACAACGACGGCTATCTCGACGCCTACTTCGGGACCGGCTGGATGTCGTTCTCGGGCCTGGTCCCCAACGTGATGCTCAAGAACCTCGACGGGCGTCGTTTCGAGGACGTGACCGATTCCTCCAGGACCGGCCACTTGCAGAAGGGGCACGGTATCTCCTTCGCCGATCATGATGGCGACGGCGACCTCGACCTCTACGCCTCCCTGGCCGGCGCCTTCCCGGGCGATAAGGGCTATAGCGCCCTCTTCCGCAACCCCGGCCATGGGAGGCACTGGCTGAAGGTCAAGCTCGTCGGCACCAGGACGAACCGCGCGGCGCTGGGGGCGAGGATCCGGGTCGACGTGACGCGGCCCGACGGCGCCACCCGATCGATCCATCGGGTGGTCGGCAACAATGGGAGCTTCGGGGGCAACTCGCTGGTCGAGACGATCGGCCTGGGGGAGGCGACGACGGTCGCCCGCCTGACCGTGAGCTGGCCGACGAGCCGGACGATCCAGACCTTCCGCGATCTCGCCGCGGACCGGACGATCACGATCGTCGAAGGATCCGCCACCGGGAGCAACCATTGATGCGGACGCTGATCCGAGCCCTGCTGATCGGGTTCCTCTGCGTCGCCGCGGCCTTCGGCGCGGTGACCTGGCTCACGGGCCGCGGGCCGGCGACGGCGAGGCGCACCGACCGGACTCGCCCCGGACTTGCGGCATCCCGGTCCCCGGGCGAAAGGGAGGGGCCGGCCCGGTTCGACGTCATCGCCAAGGAGTTCGAGGACGGGGGCTTCAGCACCGCCAGCCGCTACACAGCCCCGATCCGCGATCCCCGGTCGCTCCAGGAGCTGCGCGAGGCGATCCGCGGGCGGGGCCGGCGGGGGATCGCCGCGCTGCGGGCGAAGCACGACGCCCTCCGGCTCGATTCCCCGCCGACACGTGAGCAGGTCGTGGAACGGCTCCGGCTCGAGCGATCGATCGGCTATTTGTACATGTATGAGGGCAAATTCGATGAGGCCGCCAACTGGATCGAGGGCGTGGTCCGGGCCCCGGAGACACCGGCGGCGATCCGCGCCGACCTGACGGCCGTGCTGGGGATCATCGCGCTGCGCCGGGGCGAGATCGAGAATTGCCTGGAGTGCGTCGGGCCGTCGAGCTGCATCTTCCCGATCGACAGGGAGGCCGTCCATCGCAACCAGGCGGGGTCGCGCGAGGCGGTTCGGTGGTTCACCGCCTACTTGAACGACTCACCCGGCGACCTGCGCGTCATCTGGCTGCTGAACCTCGCCTACATGACCCTGGGCGAATACCCCGAGAAGGTGCCGCCGAGGGACCTGATCCCGGTCGAGCTGTTCCGCTCGAAGGTCGACGTGGGCCGGTTCGAGAACGTGGCGACGCGGGCCGGCCTGGGGGCGCGGGGCCCGAACCTGGCCGGCGGCAGCATCTTCGACGACTTCAACGGCGACGGCCGGCCCGACCTCTTCACCACGTCGCTCGACGCCGACCTGGGGGCCTCTCTGTTCCTCAACCGCGGCGACGGGACGTTCGAGGACCACTCCGCCGCGGCCGGGATCGGCGACCAGGTCTATGCCCTGAATGTCACGCGCGCCGACTATGACAACGACGGCGACCTCGACGTCCTGCTCCTCCGCGGCGGGTGGGAGAATCCCCTCCGGCTCTCGCTCTTGAGGAACCGGGGCGACGGCGTCTTCGATGACGTCACCTTCGCCAGCGGCCTGGGCGAGCCGATCGCTTCCGAATCGGCCGCCTGGGGCGATTACGACAACGACGGCCGGCTCGACCTCTTCGTCTGCGGCGAGTATCTCGCCGCCGTCGGCGACGTCTCGGCGTCCCGGCCCGATCCCCGCAACCGCTGCCGGCTGTACCGCAACCGCGGCGACGGTACGTTCGTCAACGTCGCCGCCGAGGCCGGCGTGGTCAACGAGCGTTGCGCCAAGGGGTCGGCCTGGGGCGATTATGACGGCGACGGCCGCCTCGACCTCTTCGTCTCGAACATGCGTCAGGAGTGTCGGCTCTACCACAACGAGGGGGGCGGCAAGTTCCGCGACGTCGCACCCGAGCTCGGCGTCACGGGGCCCTCGCACAGCTTCGCCTGCTGGTTCTGGGACTACGACAACGACGGCCGGCTGGACCTCTATGTCAACGACTACCGGGCGAGGAACTCCGAGGAGATCACCAGCAGCATGGGGGTGACGCTCGCGGGCGCGAGCCGCCCGCGGCTCTACCGCAACCTCGGCCCCTCCGGCTTCCGCGAGGTCACCGTCGACGTCGGGCTCGACCGGGCCTTATCGCCCATGGGGTGCAACTTCGGCGATGTCGACGGCGACGGCTACCTCGATATCTACCTCGGGACCGGCACCATGTCCTACGGGGGGCTCGTGCCCAACCGCATGTTCAAGAACGGCGACGGCCTGTGGTTCGACGACGTCACGACCTCCTCGGGGACCGGCCATCTCCAGAAGGGGCACGGCGTCTCCTTCGCGGACTTCGACGGCGACGGCGACCTCGACCTGTTCGTCGAGTGCGGCGGCGCCGCTCCGGGGGACCGGGCGTACAACCTCCTGTTCCGCAACCCGGGCCACGGGCGACACTGGTTGAAGGTCAAGCTCGTCGGGACCAGGACCAATCGTGCGGCCATCGGGGCCCGGATTCAGGCCACCCTGAAGGACCCCGGCGGCCAGTCGCGGTCGATCTACCGTACGATCGGCAATAACTCGAGCTTCGGCGGCAACAGCCTGGTCGAGACGATCGGCCTGATGGACGCGACCCGCGTGGCCGAGCTGGCCGTCTCGTGGCCGACGAGCGGGACGACCCAGGTCTTCCACGACGTCGCCGCCGACCAGGCGATCGTGATCACGGAAGGCTCCGACTCGCTCCAGGCCGGTCCGTACGCGTCCTCGCGGCCTCCTCGCCTCGAGACCGTCGATGGCCCGCGACCGGAGCTCCGTTGAAAGTCTCCTCCTGAAGTGGGAGTGCGAGGCGGGCGAGGCTCCGTCCGAGCCTTCCGCCGCGGCTCGGACGGAGCCTCGCACTCCCGGATCGGACAGCGTGACGGGGTCCGTGTATGAGGCCGGCTCGCTTCGCTCGAGTGGTCAGTGGTCCGTCAAGACGGGAAATCCGCTTCGAGCACGCGATGGATCGTAGGGCTTCTATCCGGCCGAGCCGCGACCGTCAGGGAGCCGGGCTGATGCGACGATCCGACCGCTCGCTCACACGGCCGGCCCGGTCCGATCCCGCCGCGACGGCGGCCCGCGGAGAGCATCCCGCGTCTTCGGCCCCCGCCGGTCGCTTGTGACTGACCACTGACCGCTGACCACTGACCGCTTGGTCGAAGTGGGTCGTCCGATTGCGTCCGGCTTCCTTGGCGAGGTAGAGCGCCCGGTCGGCGCGGTTGACCAGCGCATTGGGGTCCGTCATGCCGGGCTCGTAGGTGGCCACGCCGAAGCTCGCGGTCACCGGGCGATGAGGCCAGTCATGGCCGGCGATGGCGTTGCGCAGTCGCTCGGCGACCTCGACCGAGTCGTTCGCGCCGGTGGCCGGCAGCAAGACGACGAATTCCTCCCCGCCGTATCGCGCCACCACGTCATGGCCCCGGACGATCGCCCGCAGCGTCGCACCGACCTGCCGGAGCACCTGGTCTCCGGCCGGGTGGCCGAAGGCATCGTTGTGTTGTTTGAAGTGGTCGATGTCCAGCATGATCAGCGACAACGGGAACCCCTTTCGTTCGGACTGCGCGAAGAGGAGCTCGAGGTCCTCGCGGAATCGGCGGCGATTCTTCACCCCCGTCAGCTCGTCGGTCGCGGCCAGTTCGGCTAGCCGCGCGTTTTGCCGCGCGAGCTGGTCGTGCACGCCCAGGATCCGTTCGGCGATCTCGAGCCGGACGGCGAGCTCATCGGGGTCGGGCGGCTTGGTCAGGAAGTCGTCGGCGCCGTGCGCAGCCCCTTGACCCGGTCCTCGAGGCGGTCGAGCGAGGTCAGGAGGATGATGTAGACGTAGCGGTCGAACCGGGCGGCGCGGAGGCGCCGGCAGAGGTCGGGGCCGTCGAGGCGGGGCATCATCCAGTCGGAGATCAGCAGGGACACGTCTCCCTCGCGGATCATCTGCCAGGCGGCCTCGCCATCGGGGGCGATCTCGACGACATGCCCCAGCTTCTCCAGCGTGCGACGGAGGTACAGGGCGGCCACTCGTTGATCTTCGGCGAGCAGGATTCTCATGGGAGACCTCCGGCCCGGACGACCTGTTCGAGCGTGGCCCGCACCGACTCCCAGGCGGCCTCGATGCGCACGGCCAGCGGCCCCGCGCCGCGGAGGTCCCCCCTCCGACCCGCCTCCTCCAGGAGCTTGCAGGCATCGGCCAGTTCGTGGGCGCCGATGGTCCGACTGATCCCCTTGAGGCCGTGAGCCTCGATGGCCACCCGGTTCGGGTCCCCGGCGCCGAGGGCGCCGCGAAGGTCGTCCAGGCAGCGAGGCGACGACTCGAGGAACGATCCGGCTAACTCGCGCGCGAAATCGACATCGCCGTCGCAGGCGGCCTCCAGCGCGGCCAGCAGCCGGGCGCGGTCGGACTCGGGGCTGTGATCGGTGCCATCGTCCGTGCCGTGGGCGGCACCGCCCTTGGTGCCGCCGTGAGATCCCAGCGCACCGAGGGCCGCCTCGAGCTCTGCCTGGCGGATGGGCTTGGCCAGGTACTCGTCGAAGCCGGTGTCCAGGCAGCGCTGGCGGTCGCCTTGCATGGCGTGGGCCGTCAGGGCCAGGACCGGCAGGTGCCTCCCGGAGCCGGCCTCGCCGTCCCGGATGGCGCGGACGGCCTCGAAGCCGTCCATCTCGGGCATCTGCAGATCCATGAGGACCACGTCGAAGCGACCGGCGCCGAGTGCCGCCAGCGCCCGGGCGCCGTCGGGGGCGACGACGACCGAATGGCCCAGGCGTTCGAGCAGCCGCACGGCCACCTTCTGGTTGACCGGGTGGTCCTCGGCCAGCAGGATCCTCAGCCGCGGCCCGGCCGGGGCGCACGGCGCGCGGTCCGCCGGGTCGGCGTCGGCCCTGCCGCCGGGGGCGGTCGCGGGCCGGGGCTCGCTCGGCACCAGGGCCTTCATCAGGGCGTCGAAGAGGTCCGACTGGCGGACCGGCTTGGTCAGGCAGGCGACGATCCGCAGGGAGCGGGAGATGTCCGCGTCCTCAGGGACGCACGCGGACGTCAAGAGCAGCACGGGGATCGCGGCGATCGCCGGCTCGCCGCGGATCCGCCGGACCAGGCCGATGCCGTTGACCTCGGGCATCATGCCATCGACCAGCGCGGCAGCGAATGGACGGCCTTCGGCCGCGGCGGCACGGAGGACCCCCAGCGCCTCGGCGACGCCCGCGACGGCCGACGGCCGGGCGCCCCAGCTCGCGAGGATCTCCTCGAGGATCAGTCGGTTGGTGGCATTGTCGTTGACGATCAGGATCGGCAGTCCCTCGAGCTGGGGAGGCTCCGGCTCGGGGCACCGGTCGGCGTGCGTGTCCCTCGGCTGGACGCCTAGCTCGACCGTGAACCCGAAGGTGCTGCCGACGCCGGGCCGGCTGTCGGCCCAGAGCCGGCCGCTCATCATCGCCACCAGCTTCGCCGCGATGGCCAGGCCCAGCCCCGTGCCGCCGTATCGCCGCGTCGTCGAGCGATCCGCCTGCTCGAACGGCTCGAAGATCGTCTCGAGCTTCTCGGCCGGGATGCCGATCCCCGTGTCGGCCACGGTGCAGCGGAGCACCAGCCCCTCGCCCCCTCCGCAGGACCGTTCCGCGACGATCTGCACGATGACCTCGCCGCGCTCGGTGAACTTGATCGCGTTGCCGACCAGGTTGACGACCACCTGGCGGAGCCGGCCGACGTCGCCGACCAGACCGTCGGGGACGTCCGACGCGATCCGGCAGGCCAGCTCCAGGCCCTTGGCGTGCGCTCGCAAGGCCAGGGTCCGGAGGGTCTCGCCGATGGCATCGTGCAGGCTGAACGGGGCCGGATCCAGGCTCAGCTTGCCGGCCTCGATCTTGGAGAAATCCAGGATGTCGTCGATCACCGCCAGCAGCGAGTCGGCCGAGCTCCTGACCAGCCCGAGGTACTCGCGCTGCCGCGCGGTCAGCTCGCTGTCCAGCGCCAGCTCGGTCATGCCCATGATGCCGTTCATCGGGGTGCGGATCTCGTGGCTCATGTTGGCGAGGAACTCGCTCTTGGCGCGGTTGGCCGTCTCGGCGGCCTGCTCGGCCCGGCGCCGCTCCTCGACCTCGACCACCAGCGCCGCGTTGGCCCGCGCCAGTTCGCCGGTGCGACGCTCGACGACCCGGTCCACCGAGGCCCGGGCCGCCTCGGCCTCCGCCTGCCGCGCGGCGAGGATGCGCAACTCCGCCAGCGACTGGAGGCACCCGCGGATGAGCACGATGTCCTCGAAGATGACCCAGGCGGTGTGCTCCAGCCAGCGCCAGGGGCTGACCGTCGCGATGCCGAAGATCGAGCGCGGCCAGAAGACACCCCGGAGGAAATGGTCCAGGGCGACGACGGCCGAGGCGGTGACCAGGACCCGCCAATCTCGATACAGCATGAGGAATGCGAGCGAGCCGAAGACGTGGAAATGGGTCTCGATGCGCCCGCCCGAGATGTGGATCAACAGGGCGCTCAAGAGCACCTGGGAGACTCCCACCGCCTGCCGCGTCGTCGCCGAGCCCGGATCCGACCGGATCAGCCGCAACGGCAGGACGGCGATCAGCCCGCCGAGAACGACTGCGGCCCACACGTGGATGTGGATCGAGGCGGACTCGCCGGCCCAGGTGTACGGCGACAGCCAGATCGCGAAGATCACCGCCGCGACCCACTGGATCGGCAGGAGCACTTCGAAGAGGCGATCCACGCGGCGATGGCTGGCGTCCAGCCGTTCGGCATACAGCTCGTCCGCCCGGATTTCGGTGAGCGGCACCGGGTCATCTTTCGAGGCCGCCGCGGCGCTCATCGTGCTCGTCCCCGGTCCGAAGTGGGGCGGGGTGTCGCCAGTGGACAGCCGAAGACCGGATTTCCCGGATCCTCCCCGTTTCCGCCCATGATCGTGCCGACCACCGTCGCCCGGCCCGGATTGTCCCCCCGCTCGCCGCGGCCCGGCGTGATCCCCCCGCTGAAGATCAGGTCACCCTGGCGGTCGTACAACAGCACATGCCCCGACGTCGCCACGCCGAACCGCCGGGCCTCTTCACCACCGGGGTCCGGATCGACACCCAGGCCAGTGCGATCCGCCAGGGCGGCCTGGAGGTCCGGCGGGAACCAGCCCTCGCCGGCGCTCGGCGGCCGGTACAGCACCGCATGCGCCGCCACCCGCTCGCCGCAACGATCCAGGATCGCCGCCAGCTCCGCCAGGCTGGCCCGCGAGCAAGGGCAGCGTGGATGGAGGAAGATCAGCAAGGTCGGCCGACGGTCATCGAGCCGCATCACACTGCTGGCCGGCCAGCGGACCGGCGGCGCCCCGGGATCACCCGGCCGCGCCATGTAAGCCCCGAGACAGAACATCCCCCCGGCCACAGCGAGGCCCCAGGCCCCGAGCAACCCGACGGTGTTGCCGCGATGCAACGTCAAGCCAGGCACTGATCGTCCCCCGGCCGGCCAAGCGCGTACGCCTCCTACGGGGACCATTCGACATGAGCGGATCGATGAACCGCTATGGCAGGTCTGGCGGTCAAGCGCATGCGCCGTCTAGGGCAACCATAGGCCATGGTCGCGCCCGGCGGGAACGGCTCCGTCGCGAAGAGGCCGCATTACGGCCTGGGATGATGGGCTCACGAGGGCATGGATGGTCTGATCGATCGGCCGGACTCAGAGCCCAGGGAAGACCGACTTGAAGAAGTTGGAGAGGCTGCTACCGGAGCTGGATGACGTCGAGGACTGGTGGTGGACCGGGTGGGCCGGGTGGGTTGCCTTGGTCGCCTTGGTCGTATGATGGTGCAGCTTCGAGTCTTGGGACCTGGAGTGGTGGGCGGTCGATGCGGCGGAATGATGGGCGTGGACGAGGTCGGAGACGGCCGTGCCGATCTCCGCGATCGGGTTGAGCGCGCTCGCGACGCTGAGGACCAGTCGGTGTTCCATCGACTCCAGCACGGGCCGGGCGGCCTTCTGCTTGCGCATCGCGGGACTCCTCGCCAAAAGCAAGCCACCAGATCGCTCGAGGACAGGCCGGGGGATTCGAGCCCGTTCCCTCATCTCTGGTGACGAACATCGGCCGGCGCCCGAGGCGATTATCATACAATTGGCCGGCCGCCCTACCAAGAGGACCGGATGCGCCGATCGTTCCGGAAGTACGGGCCGGACGTCGCCTGAGGAGATGCTGGCCGACGGGCCCGCCCTGACCGGGGAGATCCGGTCCGCGGTGAGGGGGGCCGGGGGCTCTCGCGGCACCCTGGATCGCACCGAGGCGCGCCTCTGTATCGAGTCGAAGCGGCGGTCCTTCGGCCGCGACGCGGTCTCCACCGGGAGTCTCCGTTCAGCCGCCCGGGCCACCGCCGGCCGGACCCCGACCGACCTCACGCCGCCGCCGTCGGGCGGGCGATCGCGGGCCGAACCTGCGGCCGGGCCGGATGAGCGATCGGGCCGGGCCGGGCGGGCGGATTCGGTCACGGATGAAGACCGATGAATACGGGTAGATTCAGGCGGGACCCGCGCGGCGGCGCGTGCCAGCCTTGCGGCAAGCGCCTGATGGCGTCAAAGACGTTTAGATGCCGAAGGATACAACCACCAATCGATTGACGCCTCGCGTCGGGGAAGTCCCTTCGTCGTGGGGGAGACGATATAGAATCATGTTGCAAAAGCCGCGAATATCGCGGATAATCAGGCATGATCTCAGCGGACCGAACGCATTTGTCGTCTTACCTGACGGGGCTGTTGGCATCCGGCCGGGCCGTCTTCCTGCGCGATGAGGCGGTCCGGGATCTGGGGAGCAGCCCCGGCGGGTTTCTCGACGCGGCGGAGCGGCTCCAGCGCCGGGGCCATCTGGTGAATGTCCGGCGGGGATTCTACGTGGCCGTCCCGCCCCAGTTCTTGTCCTGGGGCGCGCCGCCGCCGTCCTGGTACATCGATGACCTGATGCGGTATGAGGGCCGCCCGTACCATGTGGGCTTGCTCACGGCGGCGGCGATTCACGGGGCCGGTCACCAGGCGGTGATGGGATTCCAGGTGGTGACCGATAAGAGGATGCCCGAGCTCCTCGTCGGGCGGTCGAGGGTCGTCTTCTCTTACCGCAAGGACATGGAGGCGGTCGCCGCCGGGATCGAGGACCGCAAGACGGATACGGGCCGGATGAAAGTGTCCTCCGTCGAGCTGACCGTCCTCGATCTGCTCCGTTACCCGCGAGCGGCGGGCGGAATCGACCAGATCGCCACGGTCCTGACGGATCTGGGCGGCGAGATCCAACCCGAGACACTGGGCCGCCTCTCCGTCGCGTTCGAGCGGCCGGTTGTCCAGCGGCTGGGCCATCTGCTCGAACGCCTGGGCCACGGGGATCGGGCGGGGCGGATGTGGGAAAGGCTGTTCGCCGGACGGTCTCCGGGCTGGGTCGAGCTGGACCGCGGTGAGGCCGATCTCGGGCCGGAGCCGATCGAGCGGGATCGGCGCTGGCGTGTGCTGGTGCACCGGGCGCCGGAGATCGATGAATGATCCCGATGATGAATCTCGTCGCCTGGAGCCGCGTCGTTCCCTGGGTCGAACCTGCGCCAGGTGGAGCAGGACCTCATCATCAGCCGGGCCATCGTGGATCTCTTCTCGGACCCGTTTCTTCGCGGAGAGCTGCGCTTCCGCGGCGGGACCGCGCTCCACAAACTGCATTTCCCCGTACCGATGCGGTATTCGGAGGACATCGACCTGGTCCGGACGACCAGTGGGCCGGTGGGCCCGATCCTGGCTCGCATCCGCGAGGTGCTGGAACCCTGGCTGGGACATGCGGCATTCGAGCGGAGCCCGGTTGCTCCCAAACTGCTGTTCCGAGTGCCGGCCGAGGAGACCGGCATCTCATCGGCGATCCGATTGAAGGTGGAGATCAACACCTGGGAAATCGACGCCCACGATCCGCCCTTGGAGGTCGAGTTCAGCGTCGACAATCCGTGGTATTCGGGAAGGGCGTCCGTCCGCACGTTCTCGCGGGAGGAGATGCTGGCGACGAAGTTGCGGGCGTTGCTCCAGCGCAACAAGGGACGCGACCTCTACGATCTGGCCCATGCGCTCACGGTGTTCGAGGGCCTCAGCGGCAGGCGCGTCGTCGAGTGCCTGGCGCTCTACCTGCAAAAGGGGGGGATTCGGATTTCTCGGGCGGAGGCCGAAGAGCGGATGTTTGCGAAGCTGCGACATCCGGGACTCCTGACCGATCTCCGGCCGTTGCTGGCCGCCGCGGAAGCCGCCGGGCTGACGGAACAAGCGGCGCGGGAGACATTCGCGAAGGTCTTTTCCGGACTGATCGTCTTGCTGCCTGGCGACCCGTGGGCCAAGACCAAGGACATGAAGAAGCGTTTCGGGTTTGAGGGATGGTAAGAAACACAGGACTGGGGATCCGGTGACCCCGTCCCATGCGGGATCGGCCGATGGTCAGCCGTCCGTGCCGACCGCCCCGACCGCCCCGGGCCACCGCCGGCCGGACCCCGACCGACCTCACGCCGCCGGTCGGCGGTCGGGCGCGGGCCGGGACCCGGCGGGTCCGGATGTGCGATCGGGCCGGGTCGGACCGGCGGAATCGGTGCCGTCCCTTTACCAGTTCCCCCTTTACCGGTCCGTTCGTTCCGTCCCCTTTCAACAGTCAGTCGGTCGGGGCCCGCTGGCGGCGGTCGGGGCGGTCGGGATGGCGGCCGGCGATGACGGGGCGGAGCCGGAGGCCAAGGACTCGCTCCGTCCCCGTCTCCGTCCTGGATGGAGGATTTCCGGCGGGCGCAGTCCATGGTCGAGAAGGGCGAGATCGAGCAGGTCGTCGGCGGGCTCCGCTGGTTCTTCGATGCGGCCGTCAACAACGACGGGGCGAACCGGCGTACAATACGGGGAATCCACCAGGAGACGAGCCTGCAAGGCCCTGATCGCCCCGGAACAGGGCGAAAGAGCGGACCCCGATGGGGGTAAGCCCCCGGATCTGTCCGACGGGCCCCTCGGGAGCTACTGGGGGCCTCTCGCAAGCCCTCTGAGACTCGGGGGATGAGGCCCGCCGTCTCACCTGATCCTGACCGCCGGGCGCGTTCCCTTTCGCCACGAATCAAGATCAGCAGGAGGTCCGACCATGACCAAAGTGATGCACGGGGTCGTTCACGGCAAGACCATCGCCTTGGAGGAAGACCCGGGCCTGGCCGAAGGGCAGTTGGTGGAGCTCACGATCCGCCCGGCCGAGCGGCCATCGAGTCGGCAACCGGGAGAGGGATTCATCCGCACCGAAGGCGCGTTGGCGGACGACCCCTACTGGGACGCCATCATGGAGAGGATCCACCAGGAACGAAAGAGCGATTCCCGTAAGGAACTTCTCGGATGAGCTTCCTGCTCGATACGGACATCTGCTCGGCCCACATGCGGCGGCCCGCGAGATTGGCTCATCGCTTCGTCCAGTACACCGGCCGCCTGGCCATCCCGACGATCGTGCTCGGCGAATTGTATGCGGGGGCCTACAATCACCCGAATCCGCCCCGGTTGTTGGCGTTGATCTCGGATCTGCTTCAAGAGGTGAGCGTGGTGGATTTCGACGCGGCGTGCGCGGAGCGGTTCGGACGGGAGCGGGGGACCCTGCTTCAACAAGGCATCTCGGTCAGCAGGATGGACATGATGATCGCCTCGGTGGCCTTGGTCCACGACCTGACGCTGGTGACTCACAATACGGCGGATTATCGAAACATCCCGGGTCTGCGACTCGACGATTGGCTCATACCTTGATCTCGTGCGGACCTCCGGGCTTGTTCCGGTCGCGAGAGCAGGACCCGCGTACCTTGTGGGACCAGCCCGGTGTGGCCGACCCACAGGCGGTCGATGTCGGTCAGGGCGGTCGGGATGGCTGCCGGCGATGACGGGGCGGTGCTCCAGGTAGAGGATTCGCTGCGCCCCGTTTCCATCGCTCCGGCCCTCCGGCGCGGCGGCTGTCGTGCTCGAGCCGGAGTCCCTCCGCGCGGAGATCGCCGCCGAGCTGGAGCGGATGCTCGGGGCTTAGAAACTCTTTCAAAAATCCCGCTGGAGGATCTTGCAGCAGATCCTCGCCAACTGCAAATAGTGGAACGCCCGATGGATCGCAGGCAGTTTGTCGTAGCGGATCTTCAATCGTCGCGCTTGCCCGACCCAAGACAGCGTCCGCTCCACGACCCAGCGGATCTTGCCCAACCCGCTGCCGTGAGGTGTTCGCGGCCGCGCCAGGTGGTCCTCGATCCGTCGCCGCTTCAGCCCCTCGCGGTTGCGCGGCGTCCCGTACTGCCGGTCGCCGTACAGGGCATCCGGCCGACGGCGTCGGCCGCCGCGCGGCTGGCGGATCAACGGGACGTCATCGAGCAACGGCATCGCCAGGAGCGATTCGTTCCGGTTGGCACCCGTGATCCGCACCGCCAACGGGGCGCCTTTTCCGTCGACGAGCAGGTGGCGTTTCGAGCCCTTTTTGGCCCGATCCGTGGGGTTCGGGCCGGTGAGGGCCCCCCAAAAACGGCGCGATAACTCTGGCTGTCCACCACCGCCTTCGACCAGTCGATCAACCCCTCGCGACCCAGGCGGTCGAGGAGGGCGTGGAGGAGCTTCTTCCAGACGCCCCGCCGCTGCCAGTAACGCAGCCGTCGCCAGCAGGTCACGCCGGAGCCGCAGCCCATCTCCCGGGGTAACATCCACCAGGGGATCCCGCTCTGGAGGACGAAGATGATGCCGGTCAGGCAGGCGCGATCGTCCACGGGGGGCCGCCCCCGCTTGCCGGGCCCGGCCTTGTGTCGGGGCAGAAGAGGTTCGACGACCTCCCACAGCTCATCAGGTACCAAAGGACCAGGCATCGCGCACCTCCGATCACGTGGCTACATCCAATATAACCGCGAGGCGCGCTATTTTTGAAACAGCTTCTTATCGGAAGCAGCCGGCGGGGCGGACCGGCCGCGACCGCGACCCCGGCGGGTCCGGATGAGCGATCGGGCCCGGCCGGACGTCGGTGCCGCGTGGTCAGTCCACGAGGCGATCGATCCCGGCGGCGAGGGATCGCCCCGATCGGCTGTGGGAGGCCCGGTCGCCCTCGCGGGCCCGGCGCCCGATGCGACGGACGGATACGGTCCGGTCCCGGCCTCGGCCGATCTCGCCCCGCCGGCCGGGCGATCGGGACGGGACGGGATCGGCCCGGCCGGCCTCGCGGGCCAGGGACGGCCCGGTCGGGAGCGGGACGGAGCGGATGGCGGGCTCCGTGACCGTTCGTGGATCTGCGATCGAGGAGCGAGCCTGTGACGAGAGCATCCTCCACATGGCCCAGTAGTCAGGTTGATTGAAGAATCTCCCCGTTCCGGCCCCGCGAGGTCAAGGGCCGGGTCGGCGTTGGCGAGGTCGAAGTGACCGAGAGTGAGTGGGTCGAGGCCTGCAACCAGCGCGATCGTTACTGGCTGTATGTGGTCTTCGACGGCGGTACGTCGCATCCCCGGCCACCGCGTGTGCGAGATCCTTTTGGTAAACTGGTTGTGAAGGCCATGGGAGGAGTGTGGAACGACGGGTCGGCGATCTCCGGAGCCGCTGAGGAGGAATGGACGATGAATACCGCCGAAACGAGTGAGGTGGTCGACGTCCTGGAGCGCGTCAAGACATGGTCTCCGCCGCAGCGGATCACGCTGGCCCGGCGCATCCTGGAGACGCTGGAAACGCCCGCCGGCGTGCCGCCGATCGAGCCGCCGACGCGCGGCTGGCCGGTCGAAACGGCCTTGGGGCTGCTCAAGACCGATCGCGAGCCGCCGGACGACGAAGAGTGCCGCCGGATCGTCGAGGAGGAGCGATGGAAGAAGTACGGCTCTTGAACGTCCTGCTCGACATCAACCTGTTACTCGATGTCTTCCTTGTGCGCGCACCGTGGGTCGCGGAGGCGCAGGCGATCTGGACCGCCCACCATCGTCGTCGGCTTGTCGGGCACATCGCCGCGCACGGCGTCACGAACCTGTTCTACGTCGCACGCAAGATCATCGGGATCGAGAAGGCGCGCGAGGCCGTGCGTCTCGGCCTGCAGACCTTCGTTGTCCTCCCCATCGGTCGTGCCGAACTGGAGCTGGCCGACGCCCTGCCGGGGAATGACATCGAGGATAATCTCGTCCTGGCCTGTGCCTCCATCGCCGGGCTCGATGCCATCATCACACGCGATCGCAAAGGCTTCGCCGGCTCGACGATCCCCATCTTATCGCCTGCCGAATTGCTGGCCCAGGTCCCCATGGGGGACGAGGGGACAGCGGAGCGGGATCAAGGACCGGAGGAAGATGCTGGTGACCCGGAGACGCGCGGCGGGCTCGATGGAGGCCCCTGAGACCGCAACGGACCGAGAGCCGACGGAAGGCGTGGGGGGCGACGGCACGACCATTCTCGAAGTCGCTGGGGAGACCGACTGATGAACACGGAGAGGTGGGGGCCGGGGGCCCGTCGCAGGCATCCCGACGGCCCGGCGAGGCGAGCGGATCGGTCGGCCGATCGACCGGCCGCGACACCCGGCCGGGAGCGGCCCGGGCGGCCTCGCGGGTCGGGGGCGGGACGCAGCGGATGGAGGATCCCGGGACCGGTCGTGGCTTCGCGGTCGACGGAGCGAACCGGCTACGAGAGCATTCTCCAAATTGCCCAGCCGTCACGGTAATCTACGAATGTCCCCGTTCCGGCCCCGTTCCGGCCCGCGTTCCGGCCCGATTCGACCGGCGCAGTCATAACCCGATCCTGCGCGAGGCGGTCCTGGATCGCGAGGCGGCGCCGATCCCCTGGCTGGGGAATCGGCGCATCCAGTCCGGCTTCGATTAGGTAACCGACAAGCGTCCGAGGATTAATCATTTTCCGGGCCGCGGAAATCCGCGATCAACGGCCCGACACGCCGACATTTTGAAAGAGATGGCTCTGTTCGGTGTGGAGAGGAGATGTTACAATTGTTACCGACATTTCGATGGCCGGTCCCAGTCCTTTCCGCCCGGCACTGGCAGGTCTCGCTACGATGCCACAGAGAGGGTCGAATCTCGCCTACGTGATCCTGGCACTCGGGGCCATCTCGCTCCTGGGATATCTCCTTCGCTGGTCCCTCGACACCTTGGGGGCACCGCCGCGGAGTGGCACCGACGGGTCGTCGTTTGCCGTCGGGGCGGCCTTTCTGGTCATCGCCGGCATCTCCTTCTCCCTGGCCGAGCAGTGGCCGGTCCGCGTCGGGGGATGGGGGATGCTCCTCGGCCTCGGGCTGATCGCTAACCTGCCCGGGTTCATCTGGCTCACCCTCTTGGTCGTGAGCTTCTGCCTCCTCATCGTGGTTGCCACCATTCGGAGAATCAACCGGGCCTAGCCCGCGGTTCTGTCGCAGGGGAAAGAGTGCGATCACCATGGACATCGGGCGCGTGCTGCTCGTCGTGCTGCTCGTCGCGTGGATTGCGTTGGCCTCCTTCGCGGCCCTGTTCGGAATGGAGTTGTTGATCACCAAGCCGATCGCGTGGTGGGCCAATATCGCCGTATGGGTCGTCCTGCCCGTCGCCATCCTCTTCTTCTTCCTGCGTTCGTGGGCGAATCGGAAGCGCTCCTCCTTGATGGAAGCGTGGGGACTGCGGCCGAAGCGGAGAGCCCGGTCGGCTTCGGGCTCACGTCCCGAAGATCCTCGATCCTGATAACCCGCCTATCCCTCATCCAGCGGCACGCAGACGCCCGTTTCGCCCCGGGGGAGACCGGCACGGGGACGCACCTGGAGGGACCGAAACGGGGACGCACCTAGGGACCGAAACGGGGACGCACCTAGAGGGACCGAAACGGGGACGCACCTAGATTGCCCGGCCCGCCGCCGGCTGCCATCCGTCCGGCCCCGTCGGATCGGCCGGCTTCGCCTCGGGCCCGGGCTGGCCGGGCCGGGGGTCGGGGTGGCGGCCGTCGCGGGTCCCGGGCCGGGCGGGGGTCAGGATCCCTCGGGGGGCTCATCCAAACACCGGCCCTGAGAGGACGGCCTCTTCGACTTCGACGGCCCGGCCGGGCCGGTCACCCTCGACCCGACCGGCCGGCGGATCGCCGGGACCGTCGTCAATGAAGGCGGGAAGCCGTCCGTCGAGCGGGCGCGGATGGGGGTCGGGAGACCTGGGCCCGACGAGTCCGCGGCCGTCCGGCCGCCGGGGTGCGACCGCGTCCGGGCCGGCCCGCCCGCATCGCCCGCGCCCCACCGGGCCGGCACCGGCCGGGAGGGCGGAAGGCACCAAGGGGTGGCGTCCAGGAAGAGGTCGGGCCCGGAGGATCGGCATCGGACCGGCCCGTCTGCTCGACCCAGGCCGGGGACAGAGGGGTCCGGGCCCGTCCCGGCAGTCGCTCGACAGGGGACCCGGGACAGGGACGCCGCTCGTTCTGAAGCACGGGTCAAATCGAGCCGCCATCACGGCGATGATCCGTGCCGGTTGAACCCTGGACCGGGTGAGAGAAAGGCGAAGCGGATGAAGGGAATCGGCATCCGTCAAGGGTTTTGGTCGCGTGGGGTGATGAGGTCGCTCGCTCCGGGGCCTCGCCGTCTCGGTTTCGGGATGGGATGGACCGTGAACCCGGCGGGAACGGGGCCACGGAGTCGAATGATGAAGTATTTCTCCGGCCCGTTGAACGTCACGCTGAAATGATCCAGGAAACCGCGCCTCCCCCACAGAGCCTCATCGCTCCGCTCACGGCTGAATGCGACGATCGCCGGCCAGCGAAGCCGCTTCTTCTCGATCCGAATCTGGAAGTCCACTTGCCCGTACTGGACGGGACGGGTTCTCCCTGCATAATCGCTGATCATCCCGGTCCCTCGCCACTTCGGCTTGACCTGGTCCGCGACCTCATGAGGGAGGATGCACTCGGCGGCGCCCGTATCGACGAGGCCCCAGATGGAGACCTCTCTCGCTCGGCCACCCGACCCGCATACGCGAACCTTCAGATCGGGACGGTGGATGAACACCCATTGGTCAGCGGATGGCGGATCGACGTCCGACCGGTCCGCGGGCGACGGAAGAACCGGATAGGGGTTGTAAGCGAACCGCATCGTCAACGGCCGCGGATGAGGCCGGGGAGGAGTTGGTAAGACGCACCTCTGATTCGCTCCGCGGCGACGCGTTCCATCACCCCGGCGAGCGTGTCACCGGAAGCCACGATGCGGCGATCCCTTGACCACGCGACCCATTTCCCGGCCAGTTCCGCCGGGGCGCGGGATGGGGCAATACCGATCGGTCCGGTCGGCGCCGCTTCGAGGGAGCCGTTTCTCCCTTGGCGGCCTTGGGACGAGGGAGCGCTCCGGAAACCTCGGTCTTCTTGGACGCGACTTTCCCGGCCGCGGGCCTTCCAGCCGCCGGTTTGCTGGACATGGCTCCTCCTCCTGCAAGCATCGATCTCATTCTCGAACAGACCACGACCCTTTATCGTACCATAACCGACAACGATTTCCTGATCACATCCGCCGAAATCCGCGCCGTCAGGGAGCCGTCGATTCCCTCGCATCCCGTCGGACCGTTCGCTCACGCTCGTGGCCCGGCTTTGGTTTCGGCCGATGGGCACGCTGTGCGGGCGAGCGCGGGGAGCGTTCGTTAGAGCCTCGACCGGAATGCCTACCGAACCGGTGCGCCAGCGAGGAGATCGGCCCGGCAGTCGCCGGGTCGCACGCCGCAGCGTCACCGGCGAGCGGACCGAGGTCGGGCCCGGAGGATCGGCCTCGGATCCGCCCGTCTGCTCGACCTCCGCCGGGGACAGAGGGGTCCGGGCCCGTCCCGGCCGCCGCCGGTTGAACGGGCGGGCGCGGGCCGGGACCCCGGCTGGTCCGGATGAGCGATCGGGCCGGGACGGACGGGCGGAATCGGTACGGTCCCCTACCGGTCCCCCGCCCCCTTTGCCCGTCCCGAGGAACCGTCGCCGTCGCGGTTCTGAGAAGGGGCGGCGGCCCATCCGGCCGGCAGGACGTCCACCAGCGCCAGCGCGGGTTTCTCAGCAATGAACCAGACCCTGGCCTTCTGCCGGAGCGCATCGCCCACCACGGCCCTGATCCGAGTGAACTCGGGATGGTCGCGTTTCAGGCAGAAAACACCGTCGTGGCCCTGGAAGTACACTCGGGCTCGATCAGGGTCTTCTTCGCCGAGCTCGAGGGGAACGTCGTTGTCGGCGCGGATCAGTTCGGTGATCGTGGATCCCTCTCCGAAGCTGACGCCGAGGGGATGCTGGCGCTGGTGACTGCGCCGGGCGAGCCGGAGGTAGGTCGCATAGTTCTCATCACGGAGATCGAGGCGCCCCTGGCGCCCTTGCTGGAAACGGAGCTCGGCACCGCTCTCGTCTTCCTGAATCTCTCGAACGACCAGCAGTCTTGTTCGGGTTGTCAGTGCTTCGACCATGGTGCTGCTCCCTCCCATCGGGCCCAGTCAAGCGTGCCACGTCCGGTACTCTTCGAGCGTCTCGCGCATGCACGTCGGGCCCTTCGAGGGGATCCGGCCCGGGCCAGTATCCGGTCCCTCCGCGTGCGGGTAGCGGCGGTTCCCCGGGAGCCGTCCGGATCAGGGTCGGCGTGTCGTGGAGCGCGCTTTGCCACTCCTCGACGGGAACGGGGCGGTGGAAGAGAAGGGGATCAAAAACCATCTCCCGCACGTCGCCGTCCGGCCCGCGGACGACAAGGACCGGCGCGACGTGATAATGCCATCGAACGCGCCCGTCCGGGTGGTCGGACGTTTCCGTCCAGAGGAGATCCGTGACGCCGGCGGCGAACGCCCAGACCTTTGACGGGGCGGAGCCTCGGTCGAGCAGCCACCGGACCATCAGGTGGGTCCGGGCGTAGCACCCGTCCGCCGGAAACCGCAGCGCCAGGTCCTCGGCCGCCTTGAACTCCGCGAAGATCCCCGCGGCCTGGTCCGGCGCGACAGCCTCCGGTGATCCTTGGACCGTCATGCTGCTGTTCCTGACCCGCGTGCCCGCTGCCGTCGCTACTATTTAATACTAGCCGGCGTGCGACCTGGGAGGAAGCCCGGTGCCTCTTTGGTCCGTGGCGGGCCGCGATCGACCGTTGCGCCAGATCGTGCGCCCTATTTGGGAGTATCACTCCGTCGCCCCGACCGACTGGCGAGGATGCGACTGCCCAACACCGGGCAGCCGGCGGGCCCGACCGGCCGCGACCGCGGCCCGGCGGGTCCGGATGAGCGATCGGGACGGGCCGGGCGGGCGGGTCCGAAGACGGATAAACACCGCGCGGACTTTCCAACCGGGCGGGCCCGCCGCGGCCGTCGGCCGATCCGACGGGCCGGTTAAGCGATCGACAAGGGCGGGTCGGCGGGCCTCGCCTCAATCCGCAATCGCCTTGATCAATGCCTCGCGAGCGTCCCCGTAGAACAGCACGTTGACCTTGGTCGCCATATCGTCGGAGAGGTCGAAAAGCTGTTTGCGGGACGACACGGGCATGAGGACGATCGAGGCTCCTTTCTCGACGGCGACCTCCACCACATCGAGTGCGTTGTGGAGGGGGTCGATCGATCCGCCGAGGTTGAGCCCGCCGACGACCACGAGTCCGCCGCGGAGGCTCTTGCCCAAGAGGGCGCTGCACATCGCCAGCAACGCGGCGACTCCGAGCGTGCCGCCTCCCTTCGACGCGTCGAAAGCCCGCAACTGCACCGAGAATTCGTGCTCGCGGGGATTGCGGTCGCCTACCAGTTCGGCGGCGCGAGAATAGAGGTTCTGCTGGGCGAACTTGACGCTCTCGGCGAACGCGGGCGGCGCCGGGCGGTTGAGGATGCGGACGCCGCCGCCCGGCCCCTCGGTGACCTCGATCCGGAAGAGCCCCGAGCCCTCGTCCTGCCCGCCGGGGCTGATCCCCCAGACCTGGCCGGGCGGGAGCGGGTCCCGGCCGATGTGATCCTCGCTCTGGAGCTCGGGCGTGACCACGAACTTCTCGACCCCGTCCCGGCCGAGCGTGTAGCTGAACTGCGTGTTGCGGAACTCGGCCGGCACGATCCGCTTCTGCTGCTCCTTGACCCGCCGCCGGCACTCCATCGCCAGCCGCACGGCCCACTCCAGGTCCTCGTCGGGGACCTCGGCCTCGGGCGAGGGGTGGATCAGCTTGAGCAACCCGCTGATCGTCTTGTTGACCGCGTTCTGGTCGCGCCCGCTCAGCGCACCGCCGTAGGTGAGCCGGCCTTGCAGGGCCGTCGCCCGTCCCTGGCCACGCAACCGGCTCCAGCACTCGCTCAGAAAGTCGGAGACCAGCCCGAAGTGGTCCGTCTTGAGCCCCTCGTGGATCTTGGGCACGTCCCAGCCGGGGAGATAACAGTGGATGCGGTCCATCAAGGCCGTGTCGTTCCGCATCTCGGGGGGCATCGGGCCGAACAGGTGGCCGACGCGCTGCTGGTGCTGCACGTCCACGTCGAAGTTGCCGACCATGACGATGCTGCCGTAAGCCCGGATGCTCTCCTTGCCCCGGCTGAACTCGCCCGATTCCATGTAGCCCTTCATGATGTTGACGCCGTCCTTCTGGTCGAAGGAGACGCCGGAGACCTCGTCGAAGCAGACGACGTCGTACTGGCACACTAGCCCCCGCTGCCCGGTCGCCATGTTCACGAACATCCGGGCCACGGTCGCCTTGCCGCCGCTGACCAGGTGGGAATAGGGCGAGACCTGCTGAAACAGGTGGCTCTTGCCGGTGCCGCGCGGCCCGAGCTCGACGAGGTTGTGGTTGTTCTCGACGAACGGCACCATCCGCAGCAAGAACACATCGACCTGCCGTTCGGTCAACCCCGACGGCTCCAGCCCGGCGCTCCGGAGAAGGAATCGCTTCCAATCCGCGGACGTGAATCGCGACCGCCCCTCGTAGAGTGCATCGAGCACGTCCCGCTTCGAGAGCTGGATGGGGCGGAGCGAGGGGATCGAGAAAGGGCGCCCGTTCTTCTCCTGCGAGATCGAGGCGTCGTATTCCAGGTCGACCTCGGCGTAGAACCCGCCGGTGAGCATCCGCTCGTTCTCGCCGACGAGCTTGGGTTCGATCCGCACATCCTTGAGCTGGAGGCTGGGCAGAGTCGCCAGGTAGCAGTCGGTCCTGGCATCGAGGCGTGCTGAGATCAGGTCGATGAGCTTCACGGTCCCCTGCTCGCGGGATCGCGCCTTGAAGAGTTCCTCTTCACCGCTGCGGACGGCCCGGTCGCGAAGCTGGCGCTCGACGATCTGCAGCCCCTCCTGGATCTCGTCGTCGTCGACGCTGGCGCAGTAGCGACCGAGGAGGAATTCGCAGACGTAAGTCGGCACGGGGTACTGGCGGGCGAATTTGCGCACCAGGTCCTTGCGGACGATGTACCCGTCGAAGGCCTCGGCGGCGGCCCGGTCCAGGTCGTCGAATCGCGTGTCGGCCATTGCAAGTCAGTTCCAGGAGGTTGAGAGGCGATCTCGCAGGGTGGGTGCAACCCACCGGATCCCAGGGATCCCTCCCGGGGATTGTGTCTTAAGAATATTTATAAAACGATTCTAGCCACGGATGAAACACGGATGAAACACGGATCGGACCGGGATCAATTATCCGTGTTCAATCCGTGTTTCATCCGTGGCTAATAATGGAAACGCAATCATGTGCGGGCCTTTAGTCTCCCACCGTCACCGGCGCCCGATCAACCACGTTGCCCGAGCGGTCCAGCAGGACGAGCGTCGTCGCCGTGCCCGCTCTCGTGTCGAGCTCGGCCTTGACCGCCACCGACCCCGCGCCGTCCTTGCCGACCGCCTTCACCGCCTCGGCCAGCGAGGTTGCCGGATCGGCGGCTTTATCCCTCAGATCGAGCATGCAGCCGGCATGGTCTCCGGCCACCTTCACCCGACACCGCAACCCGACCCACTTGAACGACTCGATCTTCGCCGACACCGTCGCCGCGCCGCCAGGCCGGATCACGATCTGCGGCACCACGCACTCCTGCAAGCTCAGGCCCCCATGATTGTATTCCTCGCCCGCGATGAAGCAGTCGATGCCCGGGGGAGAGGCGATCCGCACGTCGTCGGCCCAGAACCACGAGAAGCAGGGCAGATCGACCGAGGCGGTCGGCTTGACCACCGCGCAGCGCCGCCAGCGGGTCGCCGTCAGGAACTTGGGCAGCTCCGCCCTGGGCAGGCCCCTGGGCATCAAGAGCCACCCATGGTCGGTCACGACCCGGACTTCAGTCCATCCGGCCTCCAGGAGCGATTCCACGCGCTGCGCCAGGCTGGATAATAACTCGGGGATGCGGCGGGCCAGCCCGCACCCCTCATCATGGCCCATCCTGTCGAGGTTGCCGAACTCCGTCCACGCCTTGCCGCCGGGGTCGCCGGTTTCGTGCGCGGCGAGGTACTGCACGCCTTCGTCAGCCAGCATCTTGCGGAAGCGATCGGGCAAGAGGGCCTTGCCGTCCTGGATCGCGCAGGGCCGGAACTCCTCCCCGGCGACCGTCCCCGTGATCTTCGTCGCAACCGGCGAAACCGCGGGCTTCGCTGTCGGCGTCACGGACGGCAGCGCCACGAAATGATGGCTCGGCCGGACCTCGCCGATGCGCCCCGCCAGCATCGCCAGGAACTTCTGCCCCACGTCGTATCGCAGGCCATCGGCGAACAGGATGCACGTGCCGACCGGCACCGCATCCAGCCGCGGCTTCTCCCGGCCCGGGAGTGGGTTCTCTCGCACCCGCTCCTGGAAGAGCTCGGCGGCGTCGCGCAGCCAGGGCTTGTAGACGTGGGTGATCGCCGCGTTGACGGCGTTGACGTCGGCGGGCCTGGCGACGGCGGCGAGTGCGTCCAGCACGGCGGCGTCGGCCTTCCACCCCCACTCGGTATACGCCTTCACCATGTCGGCCAGCGTCCCGCCTGCCATCGGCGTGAACGTCGCGCCGGCCAGGGCGGCGAGGTGCCGGATCGCGGCCGCCAGCGGGGACTGATTCAGCTTGGCCCACACCCACTCCCGCCGGCCGCCGTGTTTCTGCTCCAGGGCGATCAACGCCTGGCGGGCGCCGTCCACCGGCAGCGACACCAGTTCGATCAGCTCCTTCCTGAGCACGGCCTCCTCGGACTCGTTGTCCTGCGGCCAGGATTCGTCTGCATGGGTGAAAAGCGAACCCTTCGACGGCGGTTTCGCCTTCCTCAGCAATGCTTCCAGGCCGGGATAATGGGCCGGTGCGACGGCGTAACGCTTCCAGGCCGTCTTCCAGACCGATTTCGGCTGCGTCCCCAGCTTCTCGGCCGCGACGAGCTCGCCGTCGCGGGCCGGGTCGAAGCCGTAGTCGGCGATGCACCGGCTGCACAGCGTCTCCCATCGTCCCGGCTCCCACTGGCTCCGGGTCTGCTTCGGGTTCGACATCCACGAAAGCAGGTCATCTACTAGGTCATCGGTCACGAGCGAGTCGAAGTAATGCCCGTTGAGCTCCCCGGCGGCGGACTTGCCTTGAAGATCGGCGAGCGGGACGTCGGCCAGCTTCGCCACGGCCCGGCGCAGGGAGATCCCCGTGGCCTGATCCCTGGCGACCGTCAGGTTCAGACCGCCCTTCTCGGCCTGGAGGAAGGCGGCGACGGTCCAGTCCTTGGCGTTCGCCTGCGACCAGATCACGCCGCGGTATTGCAGCTCGGCCAGCGGCTTCAGCTCGGGCGGGCAGTCCTCGGTGGCCCTCAGGGTCGATCGGCCGACGCCCGGCAGATAGATGATCGGCACGGTCCCGGTCGGGAGGGTGACGCCGGCCACCTTCCCGGCCAGCACGCACCGCAGCCAGATCGCCGGGCCGGCTCGGGCGGCCGGGTCGTACGGTCCGAAGGTGAAGAACTGAGGGAGTGCCACGCGGAGGCGCGCGGTCAGCTTCTCCCATTCCCGCTTCTCGTCGGGCCAAAGGACGGCGGCGGGTGGCGCGGCGTCGTCCTTGTTGAAGGCCGCGGAGCGGGCGAGGGCGTCGATCAAGGAATCGAAGGCGGTCGTCGGAGCCACGGCTCGCTCTCCCATTCATTTTGGCCACGGATGAAACACGGATGAAACACGGATAAGAACCCGATACGCCTCGTCGTCCGTCTCGTCCGTTTCCCATCCGTGTTTCATCCGTGGCTAATCATTCTTTCTCTGGAGTGTGGCGGAGCGGGCGAGGGCGTCGATCAAGGAATCGAAGGCGGTCGTCGGAGCCACGGCTCGCTCTCCCATTCATTTTGGCCACGGATGAAACACGGATGAAACACGGATAAGAACCCGATACGCCTCGTCGTCCGTCTCGTCCGTTTCCCATCCGTGTTTCATCCGTGGCTAATCATTCTTTCTCTGGAGTGTGGCGGAGCGGGCGAGGGCGTCGATCAAGGAATCAAAGGCGGTCGTCGGAGCCACGGCTCGCTCTCCCATTCATTTTGGCCACGGATGAAACACGGATAAGAACCCGATACGCCTCGTCGTCCGTCTCCCGTCCGTCTCGTCCGTTTCCCATCCGTGTTCAATCCGTGTTTCATCCGTGGCTAATCATTCTTTCTCTGGAGTGTGGCGGAGCGGGCGAGGGCGTCGATCAAGGAATCGAAGGCGGTCGTCGGAGCCACGGCTCGCTCTCCCATTCATTTTGGCCACGGATGAAACACGGATGAAACACGGATAAGAACCCGATACGCCTCGTCGTCCGTCTCGTCCGTTTCCCATCCGTGTTTCATCCGTGGCTAATCATTCTTTCTCTGGAGTGTGGCGGAGCGGGCGAGGGCGTCGATCAAGGAATCGAAGGCGGTCGTCGGAGCCACGGCTCGCTCTCCCATTCATTTTGGCCACGGATGAAACACGGGTGGTGTCCGGTGGCCGTTGAATGGGATTCTACCGATGGGTAAGCTAGACGTCCAGGACCTGACTCACCGATCCGGATCCGCCCAGGACGACTCATGCCCACGGACGACCTCGACCGCTTCTGCTGCCAGAATCCCGACTGCCCCGACTACGGCCGCCACGGCGCCGGCAACCTCTCGGTCTGCGGCCACTACGGCCAGGCCCACCACCGGCTGTTGTACTGCCGCACCTGCAAGGCCCGCTTCTCGGAGTTCAAGGGCACCCCGCTTTTCAACTCCAAGCTGCCGCACGAGAAGGTGCTGGCGATCCTCCAGCACCTCGCCGATGGCTGCGGCACCCGCCAGACCGCCCGGTTGGTGGGGGTCAACAAGGACACCGTCACCCGACTGGCCCTGCTCGCCGGCGCTCATGCTCAGGCCGCCCACGACGAGTTGGTGGCCTTTTCCCCCCTATACCCGTGAGGTCCAGTTCGACGAGAAATGGTCCTTCGTCCACAAGAAGCAGAGGAACTGCGACCCCGACGACCCGGCCGATGACCACTGCGGGGACTACTGGGACTACGTCGCCTACGACCCCGAGCATAAGCTGGTCCTGGCGGTGATCCCCGGGGCGCGGACGGAGGAGAACGGCTGTGCGATCGTCGGCGAGGTCGCGGAGCGGCTCGGCGGCACGCCGCCGGAGCTGATGACCAGCGACGAGTATCCGGTGTATGAGACGGCGATCCACAACACCTTCGGCGAGCCGGTCCCGGCGGAGCGGAAGCCGGGCCGGCCCCGGGTCGTGCCCCAGCGGCGGGTGCCGGAGGGCGTGGTCTACGCGACGGTGCACAAGCGCCGCAAGAAGGGGCGGGTCGTCGCGGTCGAGCCGCGGTTAGTCTTCGGGTCGGAGGACGAGCTGGAGGAGGCGCTGGGCGAGTCGTGTGCCAGTCGCGTGGTGAATACATCCTTCGTCGAACGGCAGAACGCGACCGATCGGCACCGCAACGCGCGGAAGGGGCGGAAGACGTATCGGTTCAGCAAGGACTGGCAGGTGCACGAGGCGATGACCTACTTGACGCTGTACGGCTACAACTTCTGCTGGTGTGTCCGGACGCTGCGGGTCAAGGACGAGGAGGGGCGGTGGCAGGAGCGGACGCCGGCCCTGGCCGCCGGGTTGACCGACCACGTATGGACCTGGCGCGAGTGGTTCACTCGCCCGGCCGTTCAGCCAGCGTAGGACACCACCGAAACACGGATGAAACACGGATAAGAACCCGATACGCCTCGTCGTCCGTCTCGTCCGTTTCCCATCCGTGTTTCATCCGTGGCTAATCATTCTTTCTCTGGAGTGTGGCGGAGCGGGCGAGGGCGTCGATCAAGGAATCGAAGGCGGTCGTCGGAGCCACGGCTCGCTCTCCCATTCATTTTGGCCACGGATGAAACACGGATAAGAACCCGATACGCCTCGTCGTCCGTCTCCCGTCCGTCTCGTCCGTTTCCCATCCGTGTTCAATCCGTGTTTCATCCGTGGCTAATCATTCTTTCTCTGGAGTGTGGCGGCGCGGGAGAGGGCGTTGACCAAGGCATCAAGTACCGTCATCAGGGCCATCGGATCGCTCGCGGCAACGGATCTCATGGAGGGGCGAGCGGCCGCATCCGCAGTCTCTTCTCGGTCACGACGATGAAATGGCCCGGCAAGTTCGGTTCGATGGTAGCCCAGACCGCCTGAAGACGGGTGAGGCGGTCCGCGGCCGGCTTGTCCTCCATCCGCAGCAGGATCACGCCGTGGGTGTTCCGGTGGTCCCGGAACACCAGCCCGCCGAAATCCTTGTCCTCGGTGAGGACGATGTATCCCTGGCTCTCCGCCTCGGTCAAAAGGTCGTCGTCCGAGGTCTGGCGCGCGACTCGGCGGCGTAGAGCACGTCATGCCCTTCGCCCCGAAGCCAGACCACGATCGGGCGCGGGACGTTCTCGTCGGCGAGGATTCGCACGGGGTAGCGGCCTCCACCGGCTACTGGAAGATCGCTTGATCCATCGCCACCACGTCAGCGGCATACTGGTGGGCGGCCTGGATATGCTCCGGCTTGAGGTTCGGATAGCTGTCGAATAGCTCGTCCGGGCTCATCCCGGCGCCGAGCTCGCGGAGGATGTGCTCGACGGTCAGCCGGGTGCCCTTGAACACGGGTTTGCCCAGCATCACGTCCTTGCGCTCCTCAATGTAGTCCTGCCACTTCAATGCCATGTCTCCTTATCCTCCGGCTATTCAGCTCCAGGGGCATCCCTGAACAGGTCCTCGGAATTGGGAAAGTGTGGGCCAGTCGCCCTCGGCTGGCCCACATTCCGGCTGGCACTCCGACCGTCGGGGATGCCGAAGGGCGTCTCAAGACCTGTGGGGCGGGACGCCATCCGCATGACCCTCATTGTACCACCCTGGCACTGCGTGCCGCCTGCTTCTCGGCGTTCGTCAGGTGGACGTCATTGACCCGCTCACCCTTGAATGTATCGCCGCTCCAGAACCACGGGAACTGGTCTTTGGGGCGCTGGGGCTCGGCGCCCCGGTCCTTGGTCCACTTGATGCTGGGGTTCTTGCGGAGCACGCCCGCCGTCAGGAAGGGGCGGATGTTGAGCCGGACGCCGTCATTCAGATCGGGGTTCCAGCCGATCGGCTGCTCGGCCAGCGGCTTCCAGCGGACGAAGATGTCATAGGGCGGCTCGCCTGTCAGGATCCGCTCGAGCTTGTCGTGCAGTTCCCTCGCGGCGGCCAGGCGGAGGTCGGCCCCGGTCCGACCCGCCTTCGCCTCGCCGGCCTGGGCGGTGATCCAGTCCTTGAGATACGCGTAGGTCAAGCTCTCCAGCCGGGCGTGGTCGAACTTGTGATAGTTGACCAGGCAGGAGAACCCATCCCGGCGGCCGTCCCAGATGTGCCAGATAAATGGTCGATTATGGAACCGCTTGCAGTGCTGCTCGAAGAACAGTTTGCGGAGCCAGTCGTCCAGCGTCGTGCCCGGCTTGCAGCCCGAGGCGGTCAGGAGCGTGTCCAGGAGCGAGGGCGACCAGTCCGATCCGTACGCGGTCCGGAGCAGCTCGAGCAACCGGTCGGCCGCCGTCGGTTCCGCCCGGACGGCCGGGATGCAGACGATCCCGTCCCCGTCGGCCAGCCGGTCCAGCCCGTCGGGCTCCTGGTCGGGCCAGCGGTAGCCCAAGAGGCGGGCGACGGCGACCTGGAGCGGGTCGGTCGAGCCCTTCGGGTGGCCCTTGAAGAGCCATTGGGTCGGGTCGTCGCTGTGGGGCTCGGGGAGGCCGTTGGGGTACTGCTCGGCGGCGACGTGTTGCCAGCGTTCGAGGTCGAAGGGAACCTTAACGAGCGTGGCGTTAGTGACATTCACTTTGGCATCGATGCGACGCACGGCCGAGCGATATTCTGGGGCTGAGCAAAAGGTCCATATAGCCGCAAGGTGTGCTGGATCGTTTGGTATTATAGCAGCCACGTTCATATCATACATTTCTCCTGTATAAAGGCTGCACTGCAAATCTCTCATTTGACCAATTAGAACCCCGGGCTTGCCAAAGGCCGCCATTCCTTTGAGCTGTGCTTGGGGAAAATGGTCCATCGTCCCACGACCGTTGGGCCGAAACACAACCCCAGAGCAGCCGCCGTAGAATGCCCGGGAGTCCGAGGCAGTTTGGAAGTAGGCCCATAGCCGAAAGTCGTTCAGTTCCCAGTAAGATCTCACATATCTTGGATTGTCACCGGTCGCGGTGCCTTGGTGCGACGACGCGTACGAGTCAAGGCTGCTACAGCCTTCCGCGACTCGGATGGTGATTCGGCTATCCGGATTACTTTGCTGTTCCTTCTGACGGCTCGGGATCAGAGGCGAGCGAACCAGAGCGGCTATTTTCTCGGAAATGCTGGGATAGGCCAAGGCGTCGATCCCGAGAAGCTCGTGAGAATCACTGCAGGCCGTCTTCGTGGCGATAAGAAGCGTTGCAAGGGGCCCTCGCATACCGAAGGCCTCCCAAGCCTCTTCCCCGAGGGCTACAATTATATGAAGTGAAAGCCTTCTTAATAGATCGCCCCGCATGCTTGCATACGTCGCGAGAAACCACCAGTTCTGTGGACTTACAGTCGCCAGAGTGCACGCATCCGCTACATAATCGACACAGCGTTCTATGAAGGCGGTTGCCAGATCAGCCTTGGCCGCCGTGCGCTCGCGCTCCATATAATCCTGCAGTAAGTCTGCTTGCTTACCGCGAGCCAGATACGGCACATTGGTCGCGACCAGCGTGAACTCCCGCGCCATCAGCGAGGCCGCGAGGGCGATGCCTTGAGCAGCGACGCCGACGGCCGCGCGATCGGGATCGGTCTGACCCTCGAGCTTCTTCAGCGTGCGGTCGAGAGTGCCCTTCAACGTATCGAAGCCCAGGGCAAAGAGGTCGTCGCTCACGGTGCGGGGGTCGATCAGCGAGCCGAGCGTCGGGGCCTTCTCGAACAGGTCGTAGAGCCGCTCCATGCCCTCGCGGAACCGCGCGTCGCCGTTGGCGAACCGGGTCCAATCCTCTTTCGTCCCGACCACGCCCTGGCCGGAGCAGGCGATATTCAGCGGCGGCAAGGGGCGGTAGCCGAGCGGTTTTCCGTTCTCATCCGGGTATTTCCAGGCCGCCATCGCCAGGGCAAAGGCCGCGATCTGGGTGCAGCGGGGATCGAGCTCGAGGCCGAAGAGGTTCTGGCGGAGCACGGCATCGACGGCGGCCCGGGGCGACAATCGCTCGTCGTGCATGCGGAGCGGGACCAGGAGGTGGAACGCCGCGACCAGGAAATGCCCGCTGCCGCAGCAGGGGTCGAGCATCGTGAACTCGGCCAGCGTCTTGGGCCACCCCTCGAACGTGCCCGCGGCCGGGGTGCCGTCGTCCTTCCAGCGGAGATAGGAGAAGAATTCAGCCACGGATGAACACGGATGAAACACGGATAAAGGATAAGACCCAGAGAATTTCCGGATATTCATCCGTGTTTCATCCGTGTTCATCCGTGGCTCAAGATTCCCCCCGTTGTCCGTCCTCAGGGTATTCATCCGTGTTTCATCCGTGTTCATCCGTGGCTCAAGATTCCCCTCGTTGTCCATCCGCGGCCCAGGAATTCCCTCCTTGGCGCACCACCAGGCCCCGATGGTGTTGTGCAGCAGGAACTCGACCATGTAGTGCTCGGTGAAGAGCTGGGTCACGGCGGGCAGCGAACGGCTGTCGATCTTCTGGCCGCTCTTGTTCACCTCTTCCTTCTTTTTGGTCTGCCAGAACTGGTAGACCCATCCCAGGCTGTCGTCGGCGAGGAAGGTCTCGCGCGGCAGGCTGGCGAGGAGTTTCTCCAGCGCCAGGCGATGCTCCGGGGCGAGCTCAATCTCCAGCAGCACGTCGTCGGTACGGAAGATCTGCGGCAGCATCCGGCTGGCGTACCGCGCCGCCAGGGCGAAGCCGTTCGGGGCGGGCGGGACCGCGGACGGGGCGAGCTCCTCGCACTCCTCCAGGCTGACGGCCACGCTGTCCGGATGCATCAGCAGGTGATTCTCGGCCAGGAAGCGGGCGAAGAGCATCCGGTGCCAGGATTCATAGGCCAGCTCCTGGGTCAGTTGGTCGATCGATTGCGTCTTGTCCGCGTTCCGGACGTCGCCGACCTGGCGGCCCCGCGCACGCAGCCGGTTGCGCAGGCTCCGCTCCTCGGGGCCGAAGTGCGGGAACGGCTCGGCGACGTCCACGGCCCGCTTCTGCAGCGCCGAGTGGGCCGCGGCCTCGGCGAGGTCGCGCGCGGACACAGACGTTTTCCAGTTGCCTTCGCAGGTCGGTTGCCAGAGGCGGCATGATTCCTCCCGTCGCGGATTCAGAGGCGGAGGAAAATCAGTTTCTAGCCACGGATGAAACACGGATGAAACACGGATAAGAATCGGGCACTCCCCATCGTTCGTTCCCCATCCGTGTTCAATCCGTGTTTCATCCGTGGCTCATCATTCCTTCTCCCATTCGTTTTAGCCACGGATGAAACACGGATGAAACACGGATAAGAATCGGGCACTCCCCATCGTTCGTTCCCCATCCGTGTTCAATCCGTGTTTCATCCGTGGCTCATCATTCCTTCTCCCATTCGTTTTAGCCACGGATGAAACACGGATGAAACACGGATAAGAATCGGGCACTCCCCATCGTTCGTTCCCCATCCGTGTTCAATCCGTGTTTCATCCGTGGCTCATCATTCCTTCTCCCATTCGTTTTAGCCACGGATGAAACACGGATAAGATTCCATCAATCCATGTGTGGTCCGTGAACGGGAAGTTGACAAGCGACGGATCGGCTCGGGTTAGAAGACCATACGCTTGTGCTCGACCTTGTAGCGTCCGAAGTTGATCAGCAGTCCGACCTTGACCCCGGTTGCGCGGAGCTCGTTCAGCAACTGGGCCTCATCGGCGGGCTGGTATTCCCGGGCGACCTTCAGTTCCACGATCACAACGCCCTCGACGAAGAGATCGGCCCGGTAGTCGCCGACGACCGCACCCTTGTACCGAACGCTGATCGGCCACTCCGTCTCGGCGTTCAGTCCCCGCCGCCTCAATTCCTCCTTCATCGACTGTTGATAGACCTTCTCGAGAAACCCATGACCCAGCACCCGGTGGACCTCGAAGGCCGCCCCGATGATCTGTTCCGTGATATCTGCGTAGGCAAGTTCCACGGTCCGCTCCACCTTCCTTAGCCACTCATTTTTTTTGGCCACGGATGAAACACGGATTAATTCAGAGTTCTATGTTGATTAGATCCGTGTGTCGTCTCTGGCCCGAGTGTCCTCTGCCCGTCTCGCGCAGTCGCCCAGGTCAAGGATGAAGTCTGGATCCTAAGAATATGTATTATCCGTGTTTCATCCGTGTTTCATCCGTGGCTAAAACTCCCCGTTTTTCTATCTTCCCAGCCCCTCACGTCTCATCCGCAGCTTAGAGAATGACCGGACCATCCTTCAGCCCGGTACGGATTCGGTCTTCCGCGGCCCTCAGCCAGGCCTTGAGTTCGTCCTCGTTCTTGATCGTGCCGCCGGGCAGCTCGACGTGCCGGGCCTTGGGCTCCAGCAGCTTCGCCACCGCCGCCGCGGCGTTGCCGAACCGGGTCGGCAGGGCATCGCCGATCGCCCGGAGCTCGCTCAGCTTGGTGTGTCGGAGCGTTTCCAGCACTTCGTCGGTCGTGCCCACGGCGATCGTCGGCAGCACCCGGATGCCGTGCCTGTCGAGGATCGCGTACCGCTGTTCCGGCTCCAGTTGCTTCCAGGCGGGCGTGGCTTCCAGGGTCGTCAGGCGGGATTCGTGCTCGGTCGAGATCCGCTCGTGAGCCCCGTTCAGCGCCGTCCGCAACGCACCTGTCAGCTTCTCGACCATGCTGGGGACCGGATCGGGGTTGGCAAGCAGCCCGCGATTCTGCTCGATCGCGGCGACCTCCGGCTGGATTTCCGCGGCAATCGGCAACTCGGCGGCGAACTTCAGCAGCGCCGCCAACTGGTTCCAGCGTGGGAGCCGCTGCTGGATCAGGTCGCGCCGGTTCTGCCATTCGGCGATCTGCCGGGCGAGCTGGTCCTTGCTGTCGTAAATCGCCTTGAGTTGGTCGTTGCCGACCCGGTTGGTCAGGTCGGTGACATGGCTCGTGTCCGGGCACTTGGGGAGCGGCGCGTCACCCCCGGCAGCCTTCGCCAGCTCCATCAGCCGGTTCAGGAACTTGCTGGCATCGACCGCCTCCTGGCCGCTCTGGGTGTTCAGATCGAGCTTCCGGAAAATGCCGCGGATTCCAACGAATTGCTCCGCGGTCAGCTTGATGTTCTCGACCCGGAACTCGACGGCGGCGATGTTCTTCTGATCGAGCTTGCCCTTGGCCACGGGCTCGGACCCGGCGCGGGCCTGGATGGCCCCGGAGTTGAGCAGGACCATGAGCGCGGCGTCGACGGCGTCCTGCGGCCAGCCGTACTTCCCGCCGCCGAAGTGCTTGCGAATGTCGGTGCCCTTCTTGCCGCTGCCGACGTAATCGAGGATCGCCTTGCCGACCGGGTGGGTCTCCGGGTCACTCTTGTGACCGACCGCGACCAGGGCGTCGCCATCCCCTTTCTTGGCCCGGTCCATCACCTTGTGCCAGTTGGCCGAGTCGGCCTGGTGGAACAGAGGGAAGAGCCGGTCCAGGCAGAGGAGGGCCGCGTCCTGGACCTTCTGAGTGAGCAGCGCCCCGCCGATGCTCTCGCCCCCGGCGAGGTAGATTTGCGTCTCATTCAGGATGTCGGTGATGAGGCCGTCCCGGGACCGCTGCGCCTGCTCCTGCCGCGTCTCCATCGACTTGCGGGCCTGGATGCCCTCCTCGCCGGAGGGCGTCCCTCGGGCCTGGAGCGTCGTCGTGGCCGCGTAGTAACCGGCGATGGCCTGCTTCAGCTCCTCGGCCATCTTCCGGGGAATGAAGCCATACACGACCGCCTCCGAGTCGCCCGCCGCGAGGGCATCGTGGAGGACGGCCTTCTCCTCGACTTCCCAGCCGTCCCGGATCCAGACCGGGATCGCCGAGCCGTCCGCCTGGGGCTCGACGTCGCCGAAATGGACCTCGATGGACCGCGGCGTCTTGCTCGCGCCATGGGCCAGCTTCATCTTCTTCAGGACCTCGCCGCAATGCGAACGGAGCAGTTGCGACCGCTCGCCGGCCAGCCGCGCGGCATCATCGAGCAGGTCGTTCCGGGACATCTCGTACGCCTGGTTCCACGCGGCCCCCTCGCGGGTCTGCATGCGGTATTCGGTCTCGACCTGCATAATCGCGCCGTCGGCGACCAGCTTCTTGAGGAGCAGGGGCACCTTCGTGCGGAGGTCAGCGCTGCTCCGCGTCAGGTCGGTGACCAAGAGGTCGGCCAGGGTCATCTCGTCGGCACGGATGCCGGCGTCGAGCGGCTCGTTGTTGTGCGGGAGCTGGCCGATCAGGAAGATCAGCGCACAGAGCTGGTAGCGGAGGTCCCCGTCCTCTTCCTTCTGCTGCTTGGCGATGGTCTCGGAGATCTCCTGGAGCAGGGTCCCCGACTTGAGGGTCGAGCTCTTGATCGAGGCGTCGTAGATGAACGCGCCGCTGACGACGTTCCCGAGGGGCCATTCGGCGGTCTGCTTGACGGCGTCGTAGACGACCCAGAGCTGGTTGCGGAGCTGGGCGCCTGTGCCGGCCTTGTCTACGGCCCGCAGCAGCCGCTCCCAGAATCGCCGGCGGACGGGGAGGATCGGATAGTCCTGGACGAGCAGCGCGCGGTCGCGGGCGGTGAAGGCGATCTTGGTGCGGCCGAGGTGGCGCTCGATCTCGCCGCAGTGGTCGTCGAGCAGCGCCTTCAGTGCCCGCTCGGCCGAGGGCTTCTTCTTGAGGACGACCTCGCGGGTAACCTGTTCGACGTCCGTATCCTGCAGCTCGACGGTGACCGGGAAACGCCCCTCGAGCCGCTTGAGCAGCGCCGCGCCAGAGAGGGCATTCTGGCCGGTGCCGACGAGCAGGAAATTCGCCCCCAGCCGGGCACAGCACTGTTCCTTGACGTCCTGCACCGCCTTCGAGCGGGCGGGGTCGTCGCCGATGTACTGCTGGACCTCGTCGAGGATGAGCGCCGTGTGGGGCAGCTTGCCGTTCCGGCCGATCGCCTGCTTGATCCGGGCGATCATGTCGTTGATCGAGACGTCCTTGGTATCGGGCGGGAACTGGCTCTTGAGCAATAGCTTCACGTCCGCGGGCTTCGCGGCGAAATCGGACCGCTCCGCGAGGACGGCCCTGGCGATGAGGTCGCTGACGTAGAGGTGGGTGAGCTCAGTGTCGAAATCCCCGCCGGCATCGGCGATGAATTGGCGGACCCCGGTTTCCAGCCCTTCGTGGCGCAGCCACATCAGGAAGCAGGCGCGGGGATAGTCGCCCGGCAGGCCGACCGACTTGAAAAGGATTCCGAGCACGGCCAGCCGGATGCTGTCCTTGCCCTCCTCCCGCAGGTCGCCGGCGGCGGCGTGCAGCCCGCCGTGGCGTCTGGCCGAGTTGGTGAGTTCCTTCAGGAGGTCGGTCACGCCGGTCGGTAGTTTGGCCAGACCGCGGGCCCTGGCGCCGTCGGGGAACGCGAAGTCGGTCCAGAGGTACTGGAGCATCTTGACGAGATGCGACTTGCCGGAGCCGTAGAAGCCGCTGACCCAGACGCCCGGCTGCTCGGGCTTGTCCAGGTGGCCGAGGTAGGTGCTGAGGATGCGAGTCAACCCTTCGGCGTACTGGCCGTCACAGAGGAAGTTGGTCAGCTCGTACTTCAGGGTTTCGAGCTCGGCGGACGAATCGCCGCTGGTGACCTTGGCGACGCCCTGGTTGAGCAGCGTGTGGGTCCGGGGGTCCTTCTCGTAGACCTCGAGGTTCAACTTCGGCGTCATGACCGGGCCTCCACATCGCTGGCGATGATCGGGATGGCGAGATAGTTCCAGCCGTCCCGGGCGTCGAGTAGCCGGAAGTTGTTCTGCTCATACCTGCCGGGGAAGAACACCAGCAGGCGGCCCTTGACGTGCTCCTCGACCGCCGGGAGGATCTCGGAGACCTTGAGGAACCCGAAGAGGCAGCCGACGCCATGCAGGGCCAGGACCGTGTTCTCGGGATCGGCGAGGCCGGCCAGGACGGAGCGGATGCCCGAGACGACCGACCGCTTGAGGCCAGCGAGGACGGCGTCGTCGAGGAGATCGGGCGACTCGAAGTAGCTCTCGGCGTAGGCGGCGTTTTCCGGCCCGGACATCCAGCCGGCGAAGGCGTCCGTCAGGTCGATGGCCTTCCACTTGTGACCGGCGTCGAGCGTGACCTCCTCGAACTGCCGCAGCCGGAGCCGTAGCTTCCGCTCGTCGTCCTCGTCGTAGACGGCGATCCAGACCCGTTGCGACCCGGCGATGTTGCGGTCCCAGGGCATCCCGCAGAGGCGCTGATAGTTCTTCTTGAGGAGGTCAATGCGGGTCATGGGACACCTTCTCCTCGCGCGGTGTCAGCAGCCCGGGGAAAGTGATCGTGACGACCGAGCCCGCCGCCTTGAGGTTCAGCCAGCCCTGCCTCGAGGCTTCCGCGGCCAGCCCCATCACCTCGGCGGGGGTACGGTCCAGCAGGCGGGCCCAGGTCGATTCGAGCAGCATCTTGCCCCGGAGCCCGGCGAGGTACCCGAGGACCAGGGCATAGCTGGTGACTGGCAGCGTGACCGTCGGCCGGCTCCTCCGCTTGTCCACCTTGCCCGAGAGGTATCTCGCCTGGGTCCACGATGATGCCAGCCGCTGTGCGGTCGCGTGGAGCGTCGAGGCCACGAAGCGAGCGGGGTAGCGTCCGGACAGGGCGAGGGCGATCTCCGCGGCATCGAGAGGTTGCCCCGACGGCACGCCCAGGACCACGTCCGAACATTCCCGCAGCAACGGGTCTCGGGCCGCGGCGGCGAGGTAGGCCAGCATCGGCCTCCCCGACGGGTCGGCTGCCCAGAAATGGCGGAGCAGGCGGAACACGGCGCGGGACGGGTCGAGGGCGTAGAGGGCGGTCAAGTACCTCGCGGTCCTCAACCGCGTGGAGCGGGTGGGCTTGCCCAGCACGTTGTCGTCGATGATCGCCCGGCGGTAGTGGTCGGCCGGAGCGTCGGCGGGCAGCCGATCGAGTAGCAGGCGCAACTCATCCAGCATGATCGTCCGGCTCTCATGGACGCTCCCCGCGCCGGATCGGAAGCCGAGTTCCTCGGGCAGCGATCGGGCTCGCGGGTTGTCCATGAGGATCGCGGGGAGCCTTGTGGCAGAGGACATTGAGAAATCGCCTGGTCTCGGCCAGACAGGTCGCCGAATGGGTATTGCGAGCGGTTCGCCGGTCGCCCGGTGCGCATGGCAACACGGCCCGGGCTGTCAGATCAATGCCGCTTTGCTGCGCCGTCGCACAATTCTGTCAACGTACACCATGAACGACGTCGCTGCAAGGATGCAGCGACGTCGATGACTGAGCTTCCCCGGCCCCCGGACGGAAGAACTGGGACGGGACGAACGTTCAACAACTGTCGTACTTGCCACCCTTTGCTTCTGCCTGTCGACCGCTGCCTGTCAACCGCCGGCCCGGGGGCCCGCATCGCCCGGACCCGACCGGGCCCGGTTCGGCCGGGAGGGGAGCGGGGTCCGTTGATCCTTCCGCCCCGCGGCCCGCTCCCGGCCCGACCGACGAGGCCCGGAACCCGCCGGCGGACGCCGGTGCCCCACTGGAAGAAACAGCCCGCACATGCAGGCAACCAACCTGACGAAGCCGGACAATTATCCCACACACCGGACAGTCGAGTCGTCTCAAGTCTATCTATGGCAGTAACTTAGAAAATCTAGAAAAAAATGAGAAAAAATCCTTGACTTTCTGCACGGGCGCGGTATAATTCTTTGTTCTCAATTCACCCAGCTCTTCGAGGGCAAGCCGGCCGACCAAAGCACCGGGTCGAGAACCGCGAGAGGTGCACCGATCGCACCCGCATGGCCAAGATCAACAACGAGGTTCAAAAGGACCAGCTCGCCCTGCACCTGGCCGCTGGCGGCGGCGTCGCCGACTGGGCCAGGGCCAACGACATCCCCGATCGCACCGTCTACTCCTGGTCCCGCTCCCCCGAGGTCCGCGACCGGACCGAGTCCATCCGCCGCGCCGTGCTGGCGGAAGCCGTCAAGCAGCTCGGCGCGCATGCCGCCGCCGCGGCCGGACAGATCGTCAAGCTGGCCGAGAACGCCCGGAGCGAAACCGTCCGCCTCCAGGCCGCCCGCGCCGTCCTGGCCGAATTCATGAGCGTCTCGAACTACACCAGCCTGGCCGGCCAGTTGGCCGACATCGAACGGAGACTGCGCGAAAAGTCGGCGTCGTCCCCCGCGCCGGTGCTCGGAATCGGGCTCGATCCGGCCGGGCCGTACCATCCGGCGGCCGGCGACGGGCTGCTCGCAGCGGAGGACGACTCATGCCCACCCTGCTGAGCACGGCCCGTCGCATCCTCCGGGCCGAGGCCCTGCTCGGGCCGGAGCCGCCCGCGATCGCCGATGGCTCTCTCTGGGACTGGTTCGCCGAGGGTTGCCCCTGCGGGCTACCTGCCGGCGAATGCACCATCCACCCCCGCGCCCGGGCCGCCCAGCGGCCCCCGGCCGGGGATTGGCGCACCTGGATGCTCCTGGGCGGCCGCGCCGCCGGCAAGACCCGCGCCGCCGCCGAGCTGGTCCGCCGCTGGGTCGAGTCGGGCCAGGCCCGCCGCATCGGCCTGGTCGCCCCCACGGCCGCCGATTACCGCGATACCATGATCGAGGGGCCCAGTGGCCTGCTCGCCATCGCACCGCCCTGGGACCGGCCGAGGTTCGAGCCCTCCAAGCGCCGGCTCACCTGGCCCAATGGCGCCGTCGCCATCTGCCTGTCCGCCGACCGGCCCGAGCGGGCCCGCGGCCTCCAGTTCGATCGCCTCTGGTGCGACGAGCTCTGCGCCTGGCATTACCCCCAACGCATGTGGGAGACCGTCCTGTTGTGCCTCCGCCTCGGGAAGGAGCCCAGGGCGGTGGTCACGACCACTCCCAGGCCCATCAAGGTCCTGGCGCGGATCCTCGCCGACCCGACGACCCGGCTGTCCAAGGAGACCACGTTCGCCAATGCGCGGCACCTCGCCCCCGAGTTCATCTCCGAGATCGCCGCCATGTACGACGGGACCCGGCTGGGGCAGCAGGAGCTGTTCGCCGAGGTCCTCGAAACCTCCGAGACCGTCCGCTTCCCCGGCTTCTCGCCGGCGCGGCACGTCTTGCAGCGGGCCGAGTACGTCCCGGGCCTGCCCGTCCGGCTGGCCATCGACTGCGGCCTGAGCCGGCACGTCGGCGCCGTGTTCTTCCAGGTCCGCGAGCGGGACGGCGCCACGCCCGGGAGCGTCCGCCGGATCATCTCCGTCTTCGCCGACTACTACGCGGTCAACAAGACCAGCTCCGACAACGCCCGGGCCATCCTCGAGCGGTCCTATCAGGTCTGCGGCGGCCGGATCGATCGCGTCTCCCTCGACCCCGCCAGCACGGCCAAGAGCGGCATCGGGCCGGCGGCGCGGGGCGAGTTCGCCCGCGTCCTGGGCGAGCGGATCACCGACTGCTGGCCGCTGCATCGCGTGCTCGAGGGGCTCGACCAGATCGAGATCCTCCTGGCCGCCCCGCCGCGCGAGCCGGACCTGTGGATCCACCCCAGGTGCAAGTTCCTCATCGAGTCGTTCCAGACCTACCGGCGGGCCGAGTCGAAGGGCGAGATCCTCGACGCGCCGGCCGATCCCCAGCATCCCGCCGAGGAGGCCATGGACGCCCTCCGCGGCGCCGTCCGCACTGTGTTCCCCGAGGGCCGGATCGAACCGCCGGCCGTCTTCCGCCGAGTCCCCTACTGAACCGAGCGAGCCCGCGTCATGCCCGGCCGAATCGACACGACCACCCTGGCCGCGCTCCGCCGCACGACCCACGCGCCCGCCGAGCGGCCCGGCGCCGCCCTCGGAGTCTGTTCCGGAAATGTGGCCTGTACCCGGCGGGCACGGAGGCCCGCCCCACCGGCCCTCGGGATCCCCCTGATCAGTGGGGCGAGCGTCCCTGCCCGCCGGGCGAAAGGCCTCGCCGACCCGCTTCCGGGGCGGGCTCTCGAGGTCCGCGCCGCGGTCGCCGGCCTCGCGCCCGGCCGCGCCGAGCGGCGCGATCGGCACAACCGGCACGACCGGATCGGGCCGGTCGCCGAAATTGACGGTGAGGCGCCGTGAGGCGCCGATTCGGGGGCGTGGCCGGACGAGCGGCCGGTCGCCGTGACGATCGGCGGAGTGTCGCGGGCCTTCCAGGCGGACTCTGATGTTACTGGATGACCACCCGGCCGGCCTGACCTTCGGTCTCGGGCTCCTCGACGGTGATGGGGCGATCGAGGAACGCGCGGATGGTCTCGACGTTGGTGCGGAGGTGCTCGGTGATCTCGCTGACGGTAAATTCACTGCGGCCCGGCGCGAAGGCCAGGGGCAGGAGGATCTGGTCGGCGGAGTGGGGATCGACGGCGGCCCCGGCGACGGCCTCGAAGGCCAGGAGCTGGTCGACGGCCTCATCGGCGACGGCCTCCGAGGGCTTGCCGCGCTCGCCGAGCCCGACGAACGCGGCCGGGATGGTGCCGTCGTGCTCGGCGATCAGGGAGAGCGCGGCCCCCTGCCCCGGGCTCGACCACCGGACCAGCTCGATCTCGGCGGTCAGGCCGGCCTCCTCGAGGCGACGGGTCGCGCGATCGCGCATCCGCCGGGCGATGTCGTCGCGGAGGTTGGCGACCCCGGCGGTCCCTCGGACCCTCCGGAGCGGGCCGCGCCCGAGCTGGACCCAGGGACGGGGACTGGCGGGCTCGATCCAGGCCTCGAGCCGGCCGCCGCCCCTCGGGTAGAACCCGGCGACGGGCATCGCCAGCGCCATCGGCATGCCGAACGCCCAGAGGTAGCCGCGCCAGGTCGCCTCGAGGAACGTGTACGCCGGCGCCTTGGGGTTGAACGTCCCGCCCACCAGCGTGAGCCGCACCGCATTCCGGGTGCGCAGGGCCAGCGGCAGGTGCAGCGTCTGGAGCACCAGCCCGGTCGACCCGGCCGTGCCGATGTCGAGCGCCATGTCGCGCGGCTCGTACGCCCCCGGCGCGAACGACAGCTCGCGCGAGCCGACCGCCGCGCCGACCACCCTGGCGTCCCCCAGCTCGGCGGCCGCCTCGACCGCGGTCTTGTGCTGGGGGCGCAGGCCCGGCTTGTCGCGGTTGGCCCGGATCTTCACCATGCGGAAGGGCCGGCCGGTCAGGAGCGAGAGCGTCAGGGCGGTCCGAAGGATCTGGCCGCCCCCCTCGCCGCGCGAGCCGTCCAGCCGGACGGCGTCGAGCCCACCGCTCGCATTCCCCGAGCCTGCGCCCATCACACGAAACCCCGCCCGATGTGCCTGCCACGGCCGGACGACCCGATGCGGGCTCGGGCCCGCGCCGCGCCCGCCCCGTGGGCCGCGTGCGCCCTCCAGCGGCGCGACGCGGTCCCGGCCTCCATACCATCCGCTCGCAGCAAATTCCACTCCAACCGGTCTCGTCCCAGGTTACCATCCATGGACATTGTTCCTTCCATCGTGGTTCGCGTCGCGGGGAGCGCTCGGATTCGGGCAGCGCCCGCTTCGCTCACTGAGAGGCGCGGGCGGCGCTCGTTGACGATCACGGAGTACCGCCGGTCTCCGGCAGCGGTGGAACGGACTGCGCGTCAGGAGGTTTGGCCGAGCTGGGCGCCGGGTCCGATGTCGGTGGGCTGGCCTGCGCCTTCGCGGGGGCCGCGGCCGACCTGGCCGGAGCCGAGGCGGGCCGGGCCGAGGGTGCCGTCGGCCTGGGCGGGCCCGGGATCCGCGGCGGTGCGGGGTCCGGCGGTGCGGGGTTCGCCGGCGGCTCATCCGGCGCACCGACCAGGCGCCGGAACAGCTTCGGGCGATCGCCGGCCTTGGGGGCCTCGGCGATGACCCCAGTCAGGTTGCGCGAGGCCCAGATCAGGACGAGCCGCTGGTGGCGCTCATCATTCTCGACCGCGGCCTGGCTGAAGAGGAACGTGCCGAGGCTCGCCTGATTATCCGGCCGGCAGCCGATGACGGCGACCTGGCGTTCCTCGAGGTTCAGGTCCACGGTCAGCTCGCGGATGGCCTCTTCCTTCTGGGCGTCCCGGACGGAGAGCTCCTGGGGGGCGAATCCGGAGGCGTTGGGCAGGGTCGGGAAGGTGCGCTGGATCGGGCCGTGGTGGAGCTCCGGGACCATCCGGAGGGAGATGGCGTGCGCCCCCTCGTGGCGGGGGGTCAGTCGGAGGTAGCCGCTGGCATCCTGATAGTCCCTCCCCGTGACCCGATCGTCCCGGTTCACCAGCAGGGTGACCCGAGCGATCCGCGGGCTCGTGCTGACCAGCGTCTGCTCGCCGCTCTCGAGCAGGATGTTCAAGGGGACGACCTTCTGCGCGCGCGGCCCCTCTTCCTTGAGGATCGACTCGATCTCCCTGGGCAGCTCGCCGATGATCCGGCCGATGCGCAGGCCATTGGCCTCCAGCGCCTTGCGCTCGGCCGGCGAGACCACCTGCTCATCCGCCACCCGCCAGACCGCCTCATTGATCGCCGGGTCGCGGAATGGCCGGTCGATGATCGCCACGCGGATCAGGCAGCGCCTCGGCTCGATGATCTGGCCGCCGTGGCCTCCGATGCGATTGAAGACCTGCCTCGGCTGGTTCTGGGGCTTGTCCAGCGCACAGCCGGCGACCGCCAGCAGGCCGGCGGTGGTCGCACCGACCAGGATCGAGACCCACACCGGCATCCGGCTCGTCGAGCGCATGGGGCGGAATCCTTTCCGCTGTGACCATGTCCGTTCGTCCAGAGCGATCGGGGCGCTCGGCCGTCCGGGCCGCGCCGCACCCGTCGGGAGGCGATCCGGAGTCTAAGAGCGTTCGACCCGGCCGTCAACCTCAACCGGAATCGAGGTGCCGAACGCCAACAGCACGCGATCGCTGTGATGGGGTTCAATCGCTGGCGGGGGAAACGACGGGGCGGGGGCGCGGCCGGTGGACGCGATGCAAGCCGCCGAGCAGGTTCATATCCCGCAGCCTCGTCATCCGGGATTCATAGAGGCGGTAGCATAGCCCCGAGAGCGCGTAGGTCCCGGTGAGCCACACCGCGGTCAGCAGCGCGGCGGTCACCGGGCTATCGGGAGCGAGGATCTTCCGCACCAGGAGTTTCGCCAATGGGACATTGACGAGGTACATCGAGTAGGAATAAAGACTCACCCTGGTCACGAAGCCCGTCGCCTTCCCGACGCCGGCCCTCCGGGCGGATAGCCAGGGGAGGAGCAGCGCCGTCCCCAGCGCGATCACGTCGAAGTAGACGAGTCGCGTGACGGCGCTCGATCCGGAGAGCCCTACCCGTAGGGCAATGCCAGCCGTCAGGAGCGAGAGGCCGGCGATCGCCGCCGGGCGCACGGCGTCCTTCCAACGAGCGGGCCAGCGCACCATCACATAGGCGGCGACGACGCCGAACATGAGGGAGTCCAGACGAGGCAGAGTGGAATATCGCACCGCGTCAATGGAGGACTCCGTGAACAGCACCAGAAAGGCCCGCAGGAGGAAACTGACCGTGGCGACCGTCAACGCCGCGAGCAAGTAACTGCGGCCCCGAGGGAGGACGGCCGCCCCGGCGAATGCCAGGAATGCGAACGACAGGTAGAACCATTCCTCGACGCAGAGGGACCACGATTCATGGAACAATCCGGGGTCGGGGTCCCACCAGAGTCCCTGCATGAACGCCAGGTAGCGAGGCGCAGCGGGCGCGTGACCCAGGAACCCAGAGGCCGCGATGTTCAGTGCGAGGAACAGATAGTAATTCGGGAGGGTGCGCCACCAGCGCCGAGACCAGAAGTGCACGAGCTCTCGGAACGAGCCCCCTCTCTCCAGGTCGCGGAGTAGGATCCCCCCGATGAGGAAGCCGGACAGCACGAAAAAGAGATCGACCCCGATATCTCCCAAGAAGGAGATCTCGGCGAACCATCCCGGAACGAACGGCGGGACGAAGACGAGGGTGAGATGACACGACAGGACCAGCCCGATTGCAGTCGCACGAAGCAGATCGAGCCCGAAGATGCGTTGTGCGCCGGATTGCAACATGGATCCTCACTCCGATCCCAGTGGATGGTGGTCACTTGGGACGCAGAAGCCCGGCGCCAATCCGGCCGGCGGGGGTCCATCGCGTGGGATCGGTGGGACGTCCCGAGATGAACCGACGCGGATCGGTTGGGCCGCGCAACGGGAAGCTAGGCTGACGTGTGCCTCTTCAGGCCCGGGGCCATGTCCGCAACCCAGACAGGCGGACGGGAGTGGAAGCGCGAGTTGGAGTGCACGTGACTCGGATTGGTGCGGATCATCATGATGCAACTCATCCTTGAGTCGGGTGTTTGGCGAGCCGACGCGAACGGACTCCTCATACCGGATCCCCCCGGCGCGCCAAGCGAAGCTCTGCGGCGGACGGCGTCGTTTTGGTCTCTTTGCCCGCGCATCAGATCGTTTGCAAACTGCACTTGTTGATCCGGCGAGAAAGAGGTATGCAGGACACGCTGGTTTTCCGCGAGATTCCCGGATGTCTACGCCAAAGGAGCAAGGATGTTCAACGCCGGCGTTCGATGGCTCAGTGTCATCGCCTGCCTCGTTTGCGGGGCCTCTCCGGCCCTCGCCACACCGATCACCTATTCGTTCAGCGGCACGCTCGACCAGGCCTACAACGGGTCCACCCAGTTCTCGGGTACGGTGACGTACGACACCGATCTGCCGCTGAATCCGCAGATCAACGCCTACACGGGGTGGAGTTATTATCTGGGGACCCCGCCGGTCTCCACCGAGCCCCCCGCGTCCCTGACGTTCAAACTGGGGGGCACCTCATCGTCCTCGCTGGGGCCCGTCAGCAACGTCGAAGTGATCGTCTCCCACACGCAGGACAACGATTCGTTCAACCTCTTTCAACAATTCAGCCCGGCGAACGGCCTGCCGGTGTGGGCCAATTTCGGCATCTCGAATAATAATCTGATCCAGTCAGCGCCTTTCGCTTCGACGAGCCTGCCGGGCAGTCTCGATCTGCCGGCCTTCAGTACCGGGGCGCAACTGACCTTCGGGATCCTGCCCGCCAGCGGACCGGAGCAGGTCTACACCGGGACGATCACCGCCATGGTGGCGACCCCCGAGCCGGCATCCCTCCTCGTCTTCGGGATCCTCGGCGCGGGGCTCTGGGCTTCCCGCCGCCCGAGCATCGGCCGCCGGAAGCCTTGAGCGGCCCGGCGGTAACCCGTGGTGAAGCTCCGTCGGATCCGTGCCGGAAGCGGCTCGGACGGAGCGTCGCCTTCCGTTGAATGCGAAGTCCCGCCCCGAGATGGCCACGCCGCGGGGGATCGGGCCGGAGCGAGTATCGGAGGAGGCCCCGTGCCGATCCACGACTGGACCCTCGCCGAAGCAGGGCTGTTTCATGCGTTCCGACATCGATGGCTCGGTGCCCTTTGCGATGCCCTGAACGCGGGCGTCTTGCCCGAGGATCATTTCGCCCTGATCGACACGGCGCGCGGAGTCGATCGCATCGCCGTCCGGCATCACCGGCAGGGCCGGACCGTCGCCGCCGTCGAGATCATCTCCCCCGAAGACAAGGCGAGCGACGGCGCGCTCCGAGGATTCGTCCAGACGATGGCCGAGCTGATCGTCGGGCGCGTCCATGTGCTGTTCGTCAACCTCTTCCCTCCGGGCCAGCACGACCCCCACGGGATTCACAAGGCCATCTGGGACGAGCTGGAGGAAGAGGAATTCGAGCTGCCCGACGATCGACGGCGGATCGTGGCGGCCTATGATACGGGCCCGCTACCGGTGACCTACGTCGAGCCGGTCGCCGTCGGGGACGTCCTGCCCGAGATGCCCTTATTTCTTGAGCCGGGGTCCTACGTCCCGGCGCCGCTGGAGTCCAGCTACGAGGCGGCCTGGGATCGCTTCCCCGCCGCGCTGAAGGATCTCTTGTAGGAGGGGACTCCCGCGACCGACCCGGTCGCCGGACGGAACCGGCTCTACAGCGGGCAGACCGAGGCGATCCTGCGTGCGGGGGGGGCGTCCCCCGGCCGACCCGAGCGGTCCCGGACGGAGCCGGCTCCTACAGCGGACCGGTCCGGGGTCCTTGTAGGAGGGGGCTCTGTCCCCCGACCGGTCCGGTCCGGTCCGACCCGACCCGGTCCGGCCCGACCGATCGCCGGACGGAGCCGGCTTCTACAGGGACGCCTTCCGTCGCGACCGTTTGGCCTGCGGCTTGCCTCGAGCCGGCGGTGACGCTCGCTTTCGCAGCTCCAGCGTGGCGTCGCGTAGGACCTGGCAGCTCCGCGTCATGAAGTCCAGGATCGTGGTCAGCTCCCGCTCGCTGTAGCGCGCGGCCATCTCGGCGACCGCCGCGGCGAACGGCTCGAAGAGCCGGACGATCTCGCCGTATCGCTTGGGCACGACCCGGATGATCACCCGTCGCCGGTCGTTCGGGTCGTCCTCGCGCCGCACGAAGCCGGCGGCCTCCAGCCGGTCGATCACGCCGGTGATCGCGCCGGTGGTCAGCCCGGTCGCCTCGGCCAGCTCGCCGGCCGTCGTCGACCCCGCCGAGACGAGCAGGTCGATGCACTTGTGGTCCGTCGGGTGCAGCCCGAGATGATCGGCCACCGCCTGGTGGAACAGGATCGTCGCCTGGCTCAGCCGACGCCCCGCCTGATTCAAGTCCTCGATGAGCCGCGGTTTCTCCGGCGTATCGCCCGGCACGTCTTGACCTCCGCTTGGAAACTGATTATCTTAGTTACCGAGATAACTGGCTGGTGAGATGTTTTCCGCCGGCCCATTCTAACCAGGGAGGTACGATGGAGACCACCATGTCGGCCGGGCACAAGAAGGGATACAAGGGGATCTCGATGGAGGGCTCGCTCGCCCGCTGGTACGCGAAGATCACGGGGAAGGACCTCGAGGATGTCAGGCGGCTGGCCGGTTCGCTGGCGGGCCGGTTGGGTCCGGGCTCGGCGGTGCTCGAAGTGGCGCCGGGGCCGGGCTACCTGGCGATCGAGCTGGCGAAGCTTGGGCCCTATCGGGTCACCGGGCTGGACATCAGCCGATCGTTCGTGAGCATGGCCGGCGAGAATGCCCGTCGAGCGGGCGTCTCGGTCGACTTCCGCCACGGCAACGCCGCCGCGATGCCGTTGGACTCCGACTCGTTCGACCTGCTGGTCTGCCGGGCCGCCTTCAAGAACTTCAGCGAGCCGGTCAAGGCCCTCGACGAGATGCACCGGGTCCTGAAGCCCGGCGGGGAGGCCCTCATCATCGACCTGCGCGGCGACGTGCGGCCTGCGGAGATCGATGCCTATGTCAATGGCATGGGGCTGGGCTGGATCAATACCTTCATGACGAAGATGACCTTCCGCCACATGCTGATCAAGCGGGCCTACACGTCGGACCAGTTCCGGAGCATGGCCGCCGCCAGCCGGTTCGGGTCGTGCACGATCGAGGAATCCCCGATCGGCCTGGGGGTGACGCTGTGCAAGCCGGCGGCTGGACCCTGATCAATCCTCGATCGGACGACATTGACAATTGCACAGATTGGGTGCACGATAATCGAGGGGGGGTACTGGTATCATGACCGGGCTGGCTAGCCCTCCCTTCGGTACCGTCCACCGCGGTTTTGAGGAGCAGAGGTATGACCCGGCTCCGTGGTCATTTTGATGGGAGGACCGTCGTTCTCGATGAGCCGGTGCCTGCGGAACTACGAGTGAATGCGCCGGTGGAGGTCGTGATCTCGAGTGATCGAGATGAGGCGCTCCGCGAGTTCGAAGCGTACTCTCGTGAGTTCTGGTCCCGGCCGCTCCTTGGTGGAACTCCGTCGTCGGGTCGCTCTTGGCGCCGAGAGGATTTCTACGAGGCGCGCCAGGGCGGTGCCATCTGATACATGACGTCGCTGATGCGGTCCGGTTCTTGGGAGGGCGAAGCTCCGTCCGAGCCTTCCCCCGCGGCTCGGACGGAGCTTCGCCCTGGCGCGGTGAAGAGTCGGGGTTGACAGGGCTGGGAGCTCGTCCTGGTCTTGTTGCGCTCTTCGTCCCCCCCTTACGAAGGGGGGGTTCGGGGGGGTCGGACCGGTCCGGTCGCCCGCGATCCGTGGGCCCGTGGCACCGTGGCACCGGAACCCCCCCTGACCCCCCCTTCGTAAGGGGGGGACGAAAAGGCTGGGCGGGCGCAACAAGAGGCTAGTCGGCCAGGCCCTCGAACACGTCCGTCAAGCCCGACTTTTCACCGTGCCAGCCTCGCCCTCCCGGATCGGACAGCGTCACCGGGGCCGTGTATGAGCCTCCCCGATCGCGCGTCGTCTCAAGACTCATGCATCGAGATGACCCGGAACGGACCGGAGTCGCCCCCGCGGGTGGGCGACCAGGCCGACTCATCATCGTCGGCGGTCTCGCCGGCGCGGCCGGCATCGCGGGCGCGGCGGATGGCGTCGTCGAGCCGGTGCGGCTCGATCGGCTTGATGAGATGGTCGAGGAACCCGGCCTCGCGGCTGAGCTGCAGGTCTTCCTCGGCGCCGAAGCCGCTCATGGCGATGCCGCGGATGCCGCCGCGGCCGCGCAGCTCGCGCATCAACGTCAGGCCGAGGCCGTCGGGCAGCTCGATGTCGGAGAGCAGCAGATCGAACGGTCGTTCGGCCCGGCCCACCGCCCGGCGCACCGCGGCGATCGTGTCGGCCGTGACGACCTCGTGGCCGCGCCCGCGGAGCATGGTCGCGAGGAATCGCAGCGTGTCCTGATTGTCCTCGACCAGCAGGACGCGCAAGCCGGGCTCGCGGGAGCGCCGGGGCGTTTCGGCCCGGACTCGCGGCGAGGGATGGATCGTCGTCGGTACGGGCGGCGGCGCGGGGGCGGGGACCGTGTCGAGCTCCAGGCGGAAGGTCGAGCCGAGCCCCACGCCCGGACTCGACGCCGTGAGCCGGCCGTCCATCGCCTCGGCGAGCGACCGGCAGATCGCCAGCCCCAGCCCCAGCCCTTGCGACCGGCCGCGCAGCTCGTTCTCGCCCTGTTCGAAGGCGTCGAAGATCCGCGGCAGGATCCCCGGCGCGATGCCGATCCCGTCGTCCGCGAACTCGACGACGAGTCGCACCGGCTCCGCCGGGCCGGACGGTCCGGAACCGGCATCGGTGTCGCCTGCGGCTTCGCGGCCGGCTCGATCGCTCGGGGTGTTGGACGTGCGGATCGTCAGGCGACCGCCCGCCGGGGTGAACTTGGCGGCGTTGCGGACGAGGTTCCAGGCGATCTGCATGATCCGCGCGTGGTCGCCCGCCACGTGATATTCGCGGGCCTCCAGCTCCGTGGCCACCTCCAGCCCGGCGACGAAAGTCATGTCGAGGCAGATTTCCACCGCGCGGCGGAGTGCCTCGTGCATGTCGACGACCTCGAGGTCCAGCCGCAGCCGCCCGCGGGCGATCCGCGAGAGGTCGAGCAGGTCGTCGATCAGCCGGGATTCCAGCTCGATGTTGCGGCGGATCATCTCCAGCGCGGGCAGGACCGCCGGGTCGGGACCCGATTCGATCAGGGACGAGACGGCCAGCAGGGAGGGCGTCAGCGGGGTGCGCAGCTCGTGGCTGAGCACGGCGAGGAACCGGTCCTTGGCCCGCGAGGCCGCCTCGGCCTGCTCCTTGGCGACTCGGAGATCGTCCTCGATCCGTTTGTGCTCGGTGATGTCCTCGATGAGGAACGAGCAGAGGTCGTCGCCGGTATCCGGGGGACTCATGGCCGAGAGCGTGATGGCGATCCATTCCGGACTGCTCGAGCAGGGGCCCCGCTGCTCCAACCGCACCGGCTGGCCGCTGGCCCTGCACCGTCGGACATGGTCCAGCCACGTCAACAGCGAATCGGGCGGCACACCCAGCTCGCGCATCGTCTTACCTTCCACCTCGTCCGGCTCCCGCCCGAAGAGCCGACCGGTCGGGGCGTTGGCCGAGACGATCCGGGCATCGTCGCCGGTCAGCTCGATGACGCCCATGGCGGTCGCCGACGATTCGTAGAAGCTGCGGAGCAGCGACGCCGTCTCCCGCAGGGCCCGCTCGGTGCGCCGTAGTTCCCGCTCCCGCTGCTCGACCCGGCGGCGCTGGAGGTGCACGCCCGCGAACAAGGCGTCGATCAAGAGCGCCAGCGACCCGAACCGTACCAGCCGGATGAGCAGGGCCCGCCTGTCGTCCGGAGTGTCGTCGGCCGCGACGATCGCGATCAGGCCCAGAGCGGTCGCGAGCAGCCCCGGACCCGCCCCGCCCAGCCACGCCGCCGCCGTCACGACCACGACCAGCGTCAGCCGCATCGGCGGCGTGTCGCCGATCAGCGGCGATAACCACCAGGGCATCAAGCCCGCCAACACGACTCCCGCCACGGCGATGACATAGCTCACGATCAGGCGGCGATTCGTCCCGGACCTGGACATGCTGGGCCCCCAAGCCGCGCGACGGCCGCCGAGCCACCCACTCGGAAATGCAACTCTCAGCTAGCTTGACTTTACCATGCGCACCGCGAGCGGGAAACCCACCGGATGCGATCGATATCGAACGAAGGCGTAACGCCACGTCGGTCGCGCACGAGGCTCCGTGAGCAGGACGATGAGCCGGCCCCGTCACGCGCCCTGGTCCATCCCAGGGAATCGATATTCCTGGAACCGCCCCGAGCCGGGATGCGGTCGGCGTAACCAGTTCTTCCCGCCGTTTGCCGAAGAAAGAATCGATACTCCGGATGTCCCCTCGCACGGAATCAGGCGACTGCCGCCGGTCGCGCCGCGAGTCTCGCAAGGGCCGAGGGACCATCCCTTCCAGCCGAGGGACGTCATGCGAAGGTCTCACATCCTCGTCGTGGGGTTGGCCCTCGTGGCCGGGTATGTCGCGGGCGTTGCGCTCAACCGGCCGACGGCCGGGCAGGTTCCCGCGCTCGAGGCGTTGCCGGCGCAGCAATCGGCCGCGACATGGCGGTTCCAGACCATTGTCGTCAACAGCGGGGCCGCCTACCCGCTCTTGATCCTGACCGATACGACGACCGGACACTGCTGGGTCCGCGAGAGCGGCCCGCAGGAAGAGGAGGAATGGCGCAACCTCGGCACCCCGGACGCCCCCAAGAAATAGCGGCCGGCCGGGTTGACACCGCGGCTCGCTCGACCGATCATCCTGGCGCACCGCGTGGTCCGCTTCCCGTCATTCGCGACGTGGACGATCAGGGGGATTCTTGATGGCGTACGAAATCTCGGTCGAGCGACTCGAGCCGCGGACGATCGCATCAGTCCGCCGCCGAGCCAGGCAGGATCAGCTTTCCACCGTGGTCCCGGCGGCGTGCGGCGACGTGTGGAACTTCGTCCGGGCCAACGGGATCGCCCATCCCGGCCGCCACGTCGCCCTGTACCGGGAGGGCGAAGGCGGCGAGCTCGACGTGGAGGTCGGAGTCGAAGTCGGGGGGCCATTTACCGGCGACGGCAAGGTCTCCTGTTCGGCCATCCCGGGCGGGACGGTCGCCACGACCGTCCATCTCGGGCCCTACGGTCGACTCGGCGAGGCGCATGATGCCATCGACCAGTGGTGCCAGCACAACCATCACAAGCTGGCCGGGCTGAACTGGGAAATCTACGGCCACTGGGACGACGATCCGGCGAAGCTCCCAACCGATGTGTTCTATCTCTTGGAGGATTGATTGAGGGAGGTCATCGACCCGTTCCTGAGGTTCGGGACGGTCCGATCGCGCTTCAGAGGGCGTACGAGAAGGGGCCGTAGGGTGGGTCGAACGCCGCGGAGCGGCGCGAGGCCCACCGGTCGCTTCGGCGGATCCGGTGGCCCTCTCTTCATGACTTCGCCGCCCTTCCGGTAGGATCGAATCCTGCGCCTGGAGGGTTCATCGATCGCCGGCGGAGGGGCGCCGATCATGCGTTGGAACGGCTTGCGATGGCTGGCGGGATGCTGGCTGGCCCTGGTTCACTTCCCGGACCCGGCGCTCGCGGCGGATGGGCCGCGGGACGATCGGATGGCCGCGATCGTCGCGGCCGTCCGCGCCGAGGAGGCGAAGTTCAAGGACATCGAATATGTCGTCCGGATCGTGGTCCGCGACACGAGCCCGAAGGGCCCGAATCGGGCCGACGACGTCAAGACGATGGCGACGCGACACGCGATCTACCAGGGAGATTGGACCTACTTCCGGCTTCAGGCGTTCGAGCGGGGGTCCGATACCAAGTTCCGCCGCGAGGAGATCTCGGCCTACGACGGCGAGCGGACGCGCACGGTCGTCGCCGGCAATTCCGCCAACATCCACCTGGGCCGCTGGCAGCATCCGGACCTCTGTCCCGCGCACAGCCTGCCGCTGGCCCACGTCAACGTCGCCTTCCCACTCTCGGTCTTCCTGGGCGGGACCGAGGCGGTCCGCGCCCACACCGCATACGTCGGCGAGATCGCCCAGTTCGGGGTGCTCGACGCCTACTCGGAGGTCGCGGCGCGATTCGAGTCCGAAGACGTGGTCGACGGCCTTCGCTGCCTGACGGTCCGCGTGGACCGGCGCTACTCGGGCAACGCGCCGGCCCTGCAAGAACTCTGGCTGGCCCCCGAGCGGAACTATCACTGCATCAAGGCTCGCCTCTCCTGGCCCGACGGGCGACTCGGCGACCTGCCGTCCCGCGAGATGCGGGTGGAGGGGCTGCGCGAGCTGGTCCCCGGCGTCTGGTTCCCCACGAGGATCGCGGTCGATGAGTACGATGCCAAGGCCCCGGGCCGGCACCGCGAGTCGGCCGTCGGCCGCACGGTCATGACCGTCGAGAAGGTCGAGCTGGCCCCGCATCGTGCGGCGGCCTTCTTCCGCGACGTCCCGGTCCCCGCCGAGTTGCCGGTCTTCACCATCAAGGATCGCGAGCTCGCCGGCTGGACGCCGCCGCGGCCGATCGACGACGACCGGGGCCGGGCAAACCTCGCCAGGCTGGCCGCCCGCGTCGCCGAGCAGGAGCGTCGGTACGATGGCCTCGAGGTGAAGGCCCACGAGCGCCAGTCGGACATCAACCCCGACACCCTGGAGCAGAATCGCGTCGCCGAATGGTCATCGGAGGGCCGATCGATCCAGCGTAAGGATCGGAGCTTCAGCACCAGCCGGAGCGACCTCTTCATGCGGAGCGGCGAACGGAGTGAGCTGTCCCAGACCCTGGCACACGACGGCCAGTGGACGCGAATCCTCGCTGGTCGTCGTACTCCGGATGGATCCCCGTCCGCCGTCGTCTTGCGCAAGGGACGCAGGGCCAATGAACGTGCCGTGCGCGAGGCGACCTGCCCGCATCAACCCCACACGCTGGTCTTGCGCGAGTATCCGGCCCGGCCCGCCCTGGAGGATCTGCTCGACGCGTCCAGGGCCGCACTGAGTGGCCGGTTCGCAGGACACCTCCGCCACTGCGGCGCCGCTGAGGTCGGCGGCCACCCCTGCATCGTGCTGGCGGGCGGCCTGACGCCGATGCGCGGCCGCCGGCCCGGCGGCCTGCTCGTCCTCTACATGGCCACCGATCGGAACGACATCCCGATCAAGATGGAATACTTCAACCCTTACATCGCCGGCCGGTATGTCCCGCAGCAGTTCGTCACCGCCGGTGACTTCCGCGAGATCGCCGAGGGCCTCTGGTATCCCTTCCGCATCACCGCCCTCGGGTTCGAGAACGGGCCGCGCATGGCCCGGGGATGGTTCGTCCTCGCCTGGCGGCGCGACACCACAATCGATTCGGCGACCCTCGCGCCCGCGGTCGAACGAGTCCGTTTTCCGCGACGTGATCGCCCCCGCGGGGGCCACGATTCAGGTCCTCGACGAGGATGATCGACGCCTCGCCGTGTTCCAGCAGGCGGAGGAGGGAGTCCCCACGCTCACGATCGCCGAGTATCTGAAGCTCTTATCCCGGATGCCGATCCCCCCCAGAGAGCAGCAGGCGCGTCAGAAGGCATTCGACGCCCTGGTCGGCAAGCCCGCGCCCGCATTCCCCGCCGGCGCGTCCTGGCTCGGCGGCCGGCCGCTGACCTGGCCGGCGCTCCGCGGGCGGGTCGTGATCCTCGGCTTCTGGGCCGAATGGAGCGACGACGACCGCGAGGACCTCGCGCGACTCAACCGTTTGCATCAAGACCGGGCCAAGAACGGCCTGACGATCGTCGGCATCCACCCGCCGGGTAGCGAGCCGACCGCGATCCGGAAGGCGACGGACGCGCTGCACCTCGAGTTCCCCACCTGCATCGACGCCCCGGCCGCCGCGGGGACGAACGCCTGGGGCGAGCTCTTCGGCCGGTTCGCCGTGCAGGCCGTCCCGCACGCGGTGGCCGTCAACGCCGGGGGGAAGGTCATCGCCTGCGGCCGGCTCGAGGACATCCTGGCCAGGGCCCGCGCGTCGATTCCGGCGTCGCGGTGATCGTTCATCGCGGAGTCCGCTTCGGAGACCCGATTCAGCCGCGCCCGGAGATCGCACTTCCTGGCCAGGAAGGGCCGTGACCGGGGCTTCGGGGCGTCCAGGGCAGCTCGGCCCCAACGACGGGCACGGGCGGGCCGGTGGGGTCGGCGAAGGCGGCGGCGACCTCCGCCGATCGATCGGGGAACCGACGGAGGTATTCCTCCGGGCGCGGCACCTGGCCGTCGCGCGCGCGGAGCTCCAGCTCCAGGCGGATCAGCTCGCAGAGCCAGCGCGACCGCCTCGGCCCGTCGACCCCATCGAGAGCGTCCTCGATCCGCGGCCCTCGGTCGGCGCCAGTCGGCTTCGAATTGCTCGACGGCCGCGATCAACCGCCCCTGCTCCGCCAGCGACTCGTCAGCCGCGCGGTCGTCCCTGTTCATCGGCGATCTTCCTGATGGTGTCGCAGATCCGCTGGAAGCGGAGCGAGACCGTCCGCTTCGAGCACTCGAGTCGCTCGGCGATCTCGGCGTGGGTGTAGTCCTCGAGCTTCAACCGGAGGATCTCCCGGTCCCTCTCGTCCTCCAGGACGTCGAGCACCGCTCGGATCTCCTCGCCGAGGGTGACGGTCTCCTCCGGGTTCCGCGCGCGGTCGGGGACCAGCGCGATCGCCTCCTCGGTCCCCCGCTCCCATCGCGGGCCCGTTCCCGAGCCGGGGCCGTCCCACGGCTGACCGGCCGCGATCCCGCGCGGGGCCGCCGGCCCGGGTACGCGACCGGAGGGACGGTCCGGCTCGGCGAACGCCATCACCTCCCTGGGCCGCCCGGTGCGACGACCGGTCATCTGGTAGCGCTTCAGCTTGATGACCAGCCGTCGCGTGATGGTCAGCAGCAACCGACTGAGCGCCTGACGGTCGTGGAGGTCCTTGTACTTCTTCCGGCGGATGCCGACGACGACGATCAGGATGGCCTCGTGGGCGAGGTCCTGCTCGTCCACGACGGCGCAGGACGCCCCGAAACTGCGGAGCATCCTGCGGGCGTAGACCTCCAGCCGATCGAGGTAGTGGTCCAGCACGGCCCGGACGGCCGCTTCGTCCCCCGCCTGCAGCCTGACGAGGTACTTGGTGATCGAGCCTTCGACCGCGGGCATCCGTCGTCCCTCGCCGGGCCATGCGACATCCGAATCGCGGCGGGGCGACGCCACCCCGCGCCGGCGCGACCACGCCCGTCCCGGTCGGTGAGGCTCGAGAACATCGAGCCCGGGGCATGAGTCTGGTTCCGGTCCTGAAGGATCATATTCGCTCATCCCCCCCGACGCCAGGGGGTCGACCAAAGCCGGACCGATCATCGGCCCCCTCGGCGGTCGGGCACCACCGCGACGGCCGTCGCCACGGCCGTCCGGGCCCGCGACGCCGGTTGACAGGGGCCGCTCACCGGCCCGGCCGGCACGCCGTCCCCCGCCTCGCGATCCTCGTCGGGGCCCTCGCCCATGATCCTCTCATAGATCTCCTGGCGATGGACGGCGATCCCCCGCGGCGCCTGCACCGAGACCCGCACCGTCTTGCCGCCGCGGATCTCTTCCACGGTCACGGTGATCAGGCCGCCGATGTTGATGCTCTGCTGAACCTTGCGGCTCAGAACCAGCCGTGTGATGTCGGACATGTCGGTTCCTTCCTCGATGGTGTCGCGTCATGTGCGAATAATCGGGCACCACCACAGCGTCGGGTGGTGCTCGGGGTCTGCGCGGACCCGCGGGGACCGATCTCTGCGAGATTGGGTCCTCCCATCCTCTTTATACCCAAGGACGATCGCAGGGCGCAAACCAAATCGCGATCATCCTCGGTTCAACAAAACGACGAACCCGTTTCATGAAAGAATTCCGTGGAGCTTCTCACGAGAATCCGAGGAAGGTCTCCATCGAGGTGAAGGACGACGGATCGCTTTGATATGCCATTAATGCCAATATAGGCTGTTTCCCGGCCGAACTGGAGCCTTTGCTTTTCTCTTTCGTCATGTTTTTCGCATCACTTGGTGTCCCGCCGACGAAGTCGCCATCGGATCTCCTGTTCTTCCATCAACGACATCTGTAGGGTGGGTGCAACCCACCGATGTAACGCCTCGGGATTCCGTGGGTTGCGCCCGCCCCACGAGATCGCCTCCCTATCTCCGTCGACGCCTGGAGACCGCATACGCGGCCGAGCGGATCTCGAGCAGCGGATCGTCGGACGCCTCGATGCCGTCGACCAGGTGCAGCGGGTCGAAGGCCAGGGCGCGCTGCGCCGCGTCGTTGTCGGCCACCTTGGCGGTGATCGACAGGACGCCGAGCTCGACGATGGGCCGGTCGTCGGGCCAGACTTCCGACGCGTCGTCCACCTTGTCGCCCGCGCCCGCGAGCTGCACGACGATGCGGAACCTCGCCGGCCCGCTGGCCAGCCGCTCGCCCAGCTCGTCGATCAGGAAGTTGGGCGGCTTCTTCGCGGCCTCCTCGGCGGACAGGTACTTGGCGTCGGCCTCCGGGCGGAGCTGGTAGCGGCCGAAGCGGGACTTGCCCTCGGCGTTGGTGAACGCGAAGGCGTTGACGCCGAAATAGGGCTCGGTCGCGAAGCTGGCCGGGACCGGCTTGGGCGCCGTCACCACCTTCATCGCCTTGGGGTGCGACGCCAGGAACCTCTCCAGCGGGGTCGGCTTCGGCGCATCCTTGCCGGACGCGGCGACGGCCTTGAGGAAGGCCAGGAAGTCCTCGCCGTTGGCGACGGCGAAGCCGTTGAAGGCGTTGGCCAGGACGTCGGTGCTACGGCCTCCGGGCAGGTGGAAGCGGACGGCCACGCCGCGCGGGCCCGCGTCGGGCACCCCGTCCGGGATCTCGGGGACGCCGGTGCTGTCGGAGAAGCGGACCGTCACCTTGGTCGGCTGCCCCTGAAGGTGCGGGGCCTTCGACAGGGTCGCGGCCGCGGCGGTGGGAGTGAATTCGCCCTCGCACACGACGCCCTTGGCATGCGCGGCCCGGAACCCGGGATGCTTGCCGAAGAGCGCGTTCATCACGTCCACGATCTGCTCGGGGACGGACTTCTCGGGCTCATCCGCCCGGCACACCCCACCGAGCAAGGTCGCCGCGCCGATCGCTCGGAGGATCTCCCGCCTGTCGTATCGGCCGTTCTCTCGGGTCATTCGAGCCTCCCGCCGTCGATGAATCCCTCGGTTGACATTTTCGATAAACGCCGCCAATACATCCGAACGGTCCTCACCGCGGTCATTATAGGAGGACCGTGATTCCTCAAGTCAACCGGGCGTTCGACGAGATCGCGATGCGAGGGGAGAGGTCGGCCTTGGTTTTCCATTACGGTCGTCATACAATGGCTCATGGTTCGAGAGCGCCACGCGTCCGTCCGAGGCGACGGCGCCGACCTCGAGCGGTTAACGAATGGCTTGGCTACGCGGCTCAGCCTCAAGATGGGGCTGGGGCCTCGACCCCCCCTGACCCCCCCTTCGTAAGGGGGGGAAATTGAGGGAGGCCCGCCCCTCCGAATCCCCCCCTTACGAAGGGGGGGGCAGGGGGGGTTCTCTCGTGTCGGTGCAACGCAAGCGTTAGGCGCTCTCGAATCGTTCGTGAGGGAGTCGCATCCATGTCGATCGACGCGCCGATTCTCGTCACGGGTGCCGCCGGCCGTGTCGGCGGGGTGGGTCGCGAGGTGGTCGAGATCCTCCGCGAGCGCGGCTTGCCCGTCCGCGCGCTGGTCCGCACCGACGATGAACGCGCCGCATCGCTCCGAGCGATCGGCGCCGAGGTCGTCGTCGGCGACCTCACCCGCGCGGCGGATGTCGCGCGGGCGCTGGCGGGTTGCCGGCGGATGTACTTCGGCATGAGCGTGTCCGCGCCCTATCTCGAGGCGACGGTGACCGCGGCCGCTGTGGCGCGTCAGCGGGGCGATCTGGAGGTGTTCGTCAACATCTCGCAACTGACGGTCTCTCAGATGAGCCTGACCAACATGACCGACTCGCCCCAGCAGCGTCAGCACTGGCTCGGGGAGCAGGTATTGAACTGGTCGGGCTTGCCCGTGGTGCACGTCCGGGCGACGGTCTTCCTCCAGCACTTCTTCTTCTCGCAATGGGCCGCCGAATCGATCGCCAGGGACGGCACGATCCGCATGCCGTTCGGCGACGCGCGGACATCGCCGGTTCAACACCCGGGACGTGGCGGAGGTCGTCGCGGCCGTCCTGGCGAGCCCCGGCCCTCACGTCGGCAAGATCTACGAACTGACCGGCCCGCGGTCGGAGGACATGCACGCCGTGGCGGCGGAGTATTCCGAAGCCCTGGGCCGGACCGTGAGCTACGTCGATGAGCCGTTCGAGCAATGGAGGGATCGGGAGCTTCGCGCCGGAATCTGCCGGAGCATCTCTTCGAGCACCTGCTGACGATGGCCAAGCTCCATGCCGCCAACCGTTACGATCGCCTCACGCACGACGTCGAGGCGATCGCGGGAAGGCCCGCGACGAGTATTCGGGAGTACGTCGCGAAGCACCCCGAGCTGTTCGGACCGAGGAGCCCGGCCGCCCAGGCTGCCGAGCCGGTCTTGCGGGGGTGACTCATGCGATATCCGGCCGGCCACAAGGAGCGGACGCGGGCCAGGATCGTCCGCGCGGCGGCCAGGGTCTTCCGCCGCGAGGGGTATCACGCCGCGGGGTTGGACAAGGTCATGGAGGAGGCGGGGCTCACCGCCGGCGGATTCTACGCGCACTTCGGGTCCAAGGAGGCGCTCCTGGCCGAGGTCCTGAGGCCCGCCGCGGCCGGGGCCGGCGTCCCGCTCGACAAGGAACTCGAGGGGACCGCGGGCCGCGCGCGGCTCGAGGCGTTCGTCGCATCCTACCTCAGCCGGTCGCACCTTGATCGCACCGACGACGGGTGCCCGCTCCCGGCGCTCGTCTCCGAGGTCGCGCGGACGAGCGGTCCGGTGAAGGCGAGCTTCGAGGCGATCGTCCGCGACCTGGCGGCCCGGCTTCGGGTCCCCGATGGCGAGGGCCTCTCGGAGGATCGCGCCCTGGCGATCGTCGCCCTGTGCGTCGGCGGCCTCGCGGTGGCGCGATCGGTCCGGGACGAGGCCCTCGGCGATCGCATCCTCGCGGCCTGCCGCGACCTGGCCAGGGCGGGTCTGGTCTCCGACACGCCGCCCCCGGTCAAGCCGCCTCGTCAGCGGAAGCGGAGGTGAATGGGACCGGGGAGGCCGATCGGGGACCGGCGGGGGTCCGGCGGGACCGTCCCCGGTCGGCGAACCGCGCCCGGCCGGCTGGTGTCATCCCACGACCTCCGCCGCCGGATCCGCCCCGAGCGTGCCGGGCCCGCCCCCGGCGCGAATCCGCTCCCAGACCTCCCAACGATGGACCGGGATCGCGGCATCGGCTTCGAAGCCCAGTCGCACGCGATCGTTCTTGATCTCGAGGACCGTGACCTTGAGCAACGGCTCGGAGACGCCGGATCCTCCCACCACGACCGACTCCTGGTGCTTCCTCGACAGGACCAACATGCTCGAAACTCCTTTCATGATGGATCGACCGGCCCATTCCCGTTCCAGGTCTCTGCGGATAACCTCTGAGCGAGCAGGAACACCTGCACCATCGTGCCACTGGTGAAGACGTGAATCACGGTGCCGGTTGTTGTCTCGACTTCCGCGGTCGCCTCGCGCACCTCCACCCCCGTGATCTGTCGGATCTCTTGCCGCAGCGACTCGGAGGAGGAGGTGAACAACTGGCGGTGGAACTCCTGCACCTGCGCGGCCCCGGCCGGTGTCCTGGCCAGGTCCTTCTCGGCCGGCGACAATGCCCCGTGGAGCGAGACGACCAGCGTGTCCTCACTCAGGACCACGGTCGCCGATTCGGGGACGTGGCCGGTTTGCCCCTCCGCGAAGCGGATGGCCACCTCGGCGATCTGCTGCGCCATGGTCGAATCCGTCTTGGCCATCGAATTCTCCGCTCCCGCCTGCACCGGCCCCGCACGACCGCAAGCAAAAAAAAAACGGCGTGGCGGAACACCCCGAAGGTATTCGTCCACGCCGGCTTACTCGTCAACGGGCCCCCCGGCCCGGCCGGGTTGCCCTTTCTCTAGTCGTCCGACGACATCCGCCCAGATTGTTATCGGAGCCCGGGGCCGGTTTCCACCGCCCCTGCCTCACCCTCCATTGTCCCGAGGTCAGCCGGAATAGCAAGTGAATTGTTTCTATTTTTGGTATGATGGATCCTCGACGGATGCAGGGCGGACGAGGCGGGCTCGATCGCCATCGGGATCGGATCGAGTGCACGGCTGCTCAGAGGGAGAGGATCTCCCTGGAGGCCACCATGAAGTCGCAGGGGGAGATCGAGGCCGCCATCTGCGAAGGGATCACGCGCTTCGAGCAGGAATACATGGGTCGGGGACCCAAGGACATCCGCGCCCACCTGATCGGCGATCTCCTCGTGGTCCGCCTCCAGGGCGTCTTGACCGCCGCCGAACAGCACCTGGTCAAAACGCTCCCGGCCGAGAAGGGGAGGGACCTGCTCAAGCAAGTCCGGACCCATCTCCTCGAAACGGCGCGGCCGCTCCTGGAGGCGATGATCCAGGACATCACCGGCATGAAGGTCCTGAGCCTGCACCACGACATCAGCACCGTCACCGGCGAAGAAGTCATCGTGTTCACGCTCTCCCAGCCGGCGGCCTTCCGCGAGACGAGGAAGAAGTAGACCGCTTGCATCGGGATCTCCCCATGGGCGAGGGGGGCCCGCATGCCGTGGGGCGTGAGCCGGGGGATTCACCCGCCCGCGGGAAACCTCTCGAGGCTCCCCCGCGCGATCGGCACGACGTTGAGTATGAACCGGTAGTGAGCCAGGCTACCCGCCAGCACGAACAGGTGGAACAGATCATGGGGCCCGAACACCCCGGGGTACATCGGGGGCCAGTGCAGCAGGTTGAGCAGCGCGCCGATGCTATAGGACAGGCCACCGACGACGAGGGGCAGCAGGGCGCGATGCGACACGACTCGCACGACCTCGGAACAGCAGGCGACGGCCCCCCACCCTATGCCCAGATACAAGCCGGTCGTCACCAGGGACGAGAAGGGGCCGCTGATCGCGAGCAGCGCCGTGGCCGCGGCGGTGAAGAGCCACACGGCCGCCAGGGTCCCCCACCGCCATCGGCCGCGCATCAGGATCCAGGCCATCGGGGTATAGCTCCCCGCGATGAAGACGAAGATCGCGATACGGTCCAGGCGGTCATAGATCGCGAGCCGCTCTCCAGGCAGGTGAAGGCCGTGGTAGAGCGTACTGGCGGCATAGCAGAAGGCGATGCTGAAGCCATAAATCATCAGGCTCCCTCGCCTCGCCCTGTCGCCGGTGCTCCGCCGCCAGAGGAGGAGGGTGCCCGGCAGCGCCAGCACCAGGCCGGCGCAGTGACTCCAGGCACTGACGGGCTCGCGTAAGTCAAGGAATGGCATGCAGCATCATCCGAATGGGGCGGACGCCGAGCAAGAAGGGCGAGGCCGGCATCCCCCCGAAAGACCAGGTCCATTCCGGGCCTCGAAGGCACTCTCGAACCCGGCCCGTTTCTTCCCTCGCGAGCGTGTCCGGGCCGTTCTCGCCAGATCGCGACCCGGCCGATGAACCGCAAGTGGCGACGGTGACGAGGTCGATCCGTACGCATCAACTCCCAGGCGATCGGTCCGGCTGCGGCGCACCGGCTTCGCAAGCAAGCTCATTCCCCCGCGAGTGGACCCTTGCCGTGAGAAATCGGGAGCCCTCGGCGAATTCATCGAGCGGACATCATTAAAAATAATAATATTCAACATCATATTTACATAATTAGTTGGCGTATTCGCAGATTGCGTCATCGAGCGACCCGGCCAGGGACCCGGGGTATTCGTCCGCCCGAGGGGCTTCCTGCATCCTCGAAGCGACCCTTTCGCACGCATCCAACATCGTGTTCTCCTGCGCCAGCAGGGTATCGAGTTGGTCCTGGAGCCTCAGGCTGTGCGCATGGAGCAGCGTCAGCGACTTCCTCAGTCGCTCATTCTCGTCCTTCAGCTCCTGGAGATCCTCGCTCGATGCGGGATGATTCCCGGTTTGGTCGGAGGCCCTCCACTGGACCATCGCTCTCGACTCGGCGGGGCCATGGGATGCCACGCATCTTCGATAGGCTTGTCGGAGGGCTCGCCTGGCCGCGAAGAATCGCTCGAGAGCCGACCTCAGTTCGTGATAGTCAACCCTCATGTCCCACCCCCTTCATGGTACGCCGACCTGGGGAATTGGCTCGGGACACCGTGTGCTCGAAGCCGTCCCGGTTGCGGAATCGATGAGCAACGCCGCGACTGTGCGTGATGAGGCCGCGTCCCGGATCGAACAGACTGACCGAGGGGCGGTTGCCGGCCTGCGTAACCGCCTGGCGGGCCCCTGCCCTCGAGGAGCCCCGGGGCCCGCCCCGGCACCGCCTCGTCCCTTGCTGCGGCAAATGGCCCGCGAGACCGGGGCGGCGACCGGGGATCGCGGTGTCATGACGGAATCCCCACCTGTCGGGGGCGCCGGTGGGACGGTTCGCCGGAGCCGACCCGGTCCCTTCGGCCTTCGCCGGTCAGGAGCCAGTGGGGCTCGAAGCCCGTCGCGTCGATGAAGCGGAGGAGGACCAGGCCGGGGATGTTCACGCCGGCTTCGTAATGGGCCCAGGTCCGCGGGAACTCCCAGGTCCCGGGCCAGGAGAGGCCCGCCATCTTCGCCATACATCTCGAGGCGGACCGCCCGCAGGAGGCGCCCCAGGGCGGCACTCAGGTCATCGGGCTGTCCTTTCGCTTTCGATGGGTGGCCCTGGCACCCCTGGATGCTCCTCGAGCGGGCCGCCGCAATCGACGGGGAAGATGCGAATCCCGCCGTCCGGGGCGGGGAGGATCCGGATCGCGCCGCGGGAGATCTCGCGGCGGAGGATGGCCTGGACTTCGGGGAGGTGGGCCCTTGCCTGAAGGCTCTCCCACCGGGAGCCTGCGGATTCCGGCTGCATCGCCATGCGCTCCATCTGACTCGAAAAAAAACTAGGGTGGCAAAAGTAGCTGGAGGCATCGCTGCTCCAACGCCCTGAGATAGCTGCCCGGGTCGTGGCGGAAGCGGCGCTGCTTTCGTCGCGACTCGCGCCGCGCGTCCAAGTCCGCACGCAGCTCTTGCCAGCGCGACACATAACCCGGACGTAAGACCAAGCCTTCGTCGGGCGCAGCCGGGTCGCCAGACTCGAGATCACCCGTGCCGAGCCCATCACCACCAATCCGGGCGAGGCCCGACGCCGGCCACTGGCGCGGCGCTCATGATAACGATGGCTCCCAAAGGCGTGCTCCAGATCGTTATTCGTCCGCGGCAGGTCCGACGATTCGTAGCACTTGAACAAGCCTGGCCGGTAGCTCTTTGTCACTTTCAGGAAGTGCCGCAGGCCCTTCTGGACCGAGGGCTCATCGGTCGTGGCCGCTGCCTGCCGCATCCGCACCAGCAATTGCACCAGCCGACGCCGGACCTTCGAGGCCGGCAACTGCTCCCGGTTCTTGAGGATCCGGGCCACGCGCTTGACCCACTTGTAGGCCTCCCGCACCGGCGGGAACAGGGCGGCTGTCTCCTCCAGCCCACGCCGCAGCAACTGCTGCAGACGCTTCAGACCAGAGGGCAAACTCCCCGCCAAAGCCGCCACCTGGTCCAAGCTGGCGGCGATCCGGCTCAGTCGGTCCTGCAGCTTCAGCCCCGCAGCGGCCAGCGGCGGCAAGCCGTCGTCGGTCAAGGCGGCACGCACCGCGGCGCAGTAGCTCCGTACAATGTCCGCCTCCTCGTCCTCCGGATCCGCCTCCGCCTGGCGGTCGATCCGACGGATTCCCCGGACTCGCTTCTTCAATTCCTTCTTGGCATGACGATCGGCCTCGGAGATCGGCTTGGCCGCCTCGCGAAGATAGTGGAAGTGACAGAGTTGGTGCGGCACGCCCTTCAGCGCCTGCCTGACGGCGTTGCGAATGCTCTCCTGGCCGTCGGAGATCACACCAGTGATCGGCACGGGCAGCGCCTGGCGCACCTCGGTAATCAGGCCGGCCAGGTCCTTGGCGGTGGACGACAAGAGGCTCCTGGCCCGAAGGATCTCCCCGGAGAGGCAGTCACGCAAGACCCAGAGGACCTCGTGACCGACGTCGGGTTGCAGTCCATCGATGGCCAGGATGACGCGACGCTGCTGGCGCAACAGGGGTCCCAGCCGCTTGGGGTCGGCTGTGGCCAGCGCCCTGAGTTCGTCGTAGCGGTCCAGGAGGTTGGTGACCGTGCGTTGCGAAACGACCAGGCCGCGGCGGGTCAGCCCCTGGTGGATCTCGGGGATGCTGCGGTGCTCGGCATATCGGAGCCGTCCGACAGTGGCCATGACATCGAGGCCGAACTCGTGATAGGGCAAGGCGAAGTGGGGTTCGGCCTCGGGCCGGTAGGGCAGACGGAACCGGGGGCAATCGGGATTGTGGCAGCGTCGGATGGCCAGCGTCAGATGCAGGACGCCGTCGAGCGTGGTGATGGTGCGGAAGTTGTTGTAGCGGGCCCGGAGCGGTTGCTGACATTCCGGGCAATCGCGCGTGACGGGGACCAAGCTGAGGGCGCGATCGGGTTTGGGGCGCGGTCGTCGTCGCTTGCGCATGGAGGGCCTCCTTTTGTGGCTACCCCCTTTCTACGTTCCCGGTCTCAGCTAAGTTTGCCAGCCTAGAAAAAAACCGACGTGGTGGAACACCTCGGTGATCCACCACGTCGGCCTACTCGTCGACGGGCCCCCCGGCCCGGCCGGATTGCCCCTCATCTCGTCGTCCGACGACATCTAAACAGGTCTTGTTCGAGCCGAGTGCCGATGCGTACCGGCACCGCGACGCTATCATTGTGCCGATCCCGGCGGCAAAAGCAAGTGATGACTTCCCCGCTTCCTCGTATCCTGGATACCGGGTGTCTCGAGGTGGCACACGATCCCGGCTCGGGACGCCTCGCGAGCGGACCGGGAGGCGGCTCCCGACTGTGAGATCGGGCCGCCGCCGGCCTCGGGGCGGCCAGTCAGCCGCGGGAGATCGAAGTCATGTCGGAGGCACCTGCCTTTCGGCCGGCCAGGCCGCCGGGATTTGTCATCTGGGCGGCCCGGATCCTCAACCGACTCGACCTGGCCTGGCGCAATCGGCTGCGCCTGGAACCGCGCGACCTCGAGATCCTGCGCGAACTCCCGCAGGGGATGGGTGTCATCCTCACCTCCAACCACGCCGACGAGTTGGACATGAGGGCCTGCTTGGAGCTCTCGCGCCGCTGCGGCCGCCGGTTCCTCTACATGATGAACAGCGAGGCGTTCGACGAGGGCTTCGGGAGTGCCGGCTGGTGGCTCCAGCGCCTCGGCGCCTTTTCCGTGGAGTGAGGAGGCCCGAACGAGCAGGCGAAGCGCTACGCCGTTGACGCGGTGAAACGGGGCCGCGAGGTGCTCGTCATCTTCCCGGAAGGGGAGATCCATTACCTGAACGACCTGGTGCAGCCGTTCAAGAGCGGCGTCGTCGAGATCGGGATGCAGGCCGTGGTCGAGGCGAGGCGGACCCGGCCGGACTGGACCGCATATGTGGTCCCGATGGCCATCAAGTACCGCTATCGCCAGCCCATCGATCCGATCCTGGAGAGGCGGACGCGCCTGATGGAGCGGCATGTCTTCGGGCGCATTCACGGCGACTCGCTCCCCCGGAGGTTCGGCCTCATCATGGCCGAGCTCTTGCATCGCCAGGAGATGATTCATCATCTGGCACCCGACCCGGATCGTGTGGCCGAGTTGAGCGAGCGCGTGCGGGAAGTACGGCAGCAGGTCCTCTCGCGGGCGGAGGGGCGCTATGCGAGCCCGACCGTCGATACCCGGGCGCAGACGATGGATCGCACGTGGCGGCTCAGCTCCCATCCGCGGGGCTTGTTGAGGCAGGGGCGGCGACACACCGCCGAGGATCGCGCGGCCTTCCGCATCGACCTCGCGGTGCTGAAGCAAGTCGGCCGGATGGGGAGCTGGCAGCCGCGATACACGGACCTCGACCCGTCGCAGGAGCGGCTGGCGGAGACGGTCCTCAAACTGGAGCGCGAGGTCTATGGGATCAAGCGGCCACGCCAACTGGCCAGTCGCGACGTGTTCCTGCGCATCGGCGAACCGATCGACCTGGGGCGTTTCGTGGCGTCCTATCTCGAGGATGCCCGGGAGGTCCGCCGCGAGGTCGCGGAACAGCTCCGCGACGTGATCCAGGCCCTCATCAACGCCATCCTGACCACACGGGCGGGGGCCGAGTGAGGAGTCCTCGCCGTCACGACGCAGTCTTCCGGATGGGCATTCGGCGAGGCATGCGCCCGTTCGCTCCGGCGGTGCGGGAGGAGGATCTCTTACTCCGACTCGGCTTGTCCCCGGTAACCGCGGATATTTTAGATCAATGGTTATTTTTAACCTATTGATTTTTGCGCGCGGATGCTTCATAATCGGGAGGTGACGCCGCACCGCCGGGGTGGTCACCGGGCGCCGGGCTCGAGCGCCGAGATCCCGGCCAAGTCGCACTTCACGGCACCATCGATCGGCACCGGCCCGGCGACGTCCGGACACGCCACGGGGAGTCGCCGGACGATCGCGGCCATTCGGCGCGCGCGGCTCCGAGGAGTTCATCCATGCCTCTCGATGAGTCCCCTGTCCAGCGGATACCGCGCATCGGCGATGTCGTTCTGTACCATCATTTCGACGCCGGCCGATTGCTCCCGCTCGCGGCACTGGTCGCCGACGTCGAGCGAGCGGACGACCCGAGATCTGCCCTGTTTCTCACCGTGTTCCGCCCGGGTCGGATCCCCGAACCTCACAACTTCGCGATCCCGTTCGCGGAGGAGCCGACCAACGGCTACTGGGGTTGGCGAGAGGGCGGCTAGAGCGGTCGTGTGGCCTCATTGGAAGATGCGACCGAGGGTTGCCCCGAGCGGGCGGCGCGATGCACGGCGCGGGGCATGCTTTCGGCCCGGCCCCCTTCTCCCGTGTTCACGATGCCGAGGGGTTCGCCCGACTCCCCCGCCGCGGCGCCGACGTTCGACCACTCGGTCCCCGGCCCACCACGGCCGACGTCGCCGATGTCAGACGGCACGATCTGGCCCCGCGGCCACCGCGGATCATGTTCGGGCGACCGTGCGACCCCTTCCCATCTTCGGATCCCTCGCGCCCTCCCGGCGCGATGGCCGTGCTTCACCATCGCCGTCCCGCAGAGGGGGGACACGGGTACTCGCCGTCCGGGTGACCGTCGAGTTCCAGCGGTCCCATGGCATCCGATTGATCTCCGTCCTCGGGAAGTACGGACAACCAGGCATTGATAAATCCCTTCGAAATATCCACAAGCTCTTGATTATACCGGCCCATCCTGTTAGGATGATCCCGGGGAGGCTAACGCCATGAACGTTCAACGCAGGGATCAGCGGCGAATCGAGATCGGATGCTGGACATCGGGCGTGGAAGCCAGAAGGCGGGGCGACAGGGCCCATGAAGGGGTTCGACCCCGGCAAGGCCGTCCTCGTCATGCCACCCCAGATCACATCAAGGAGACGCTCGTTTGAGCGGGGAGGGCTGCAATGTTCGTCCGCGATGTCCTCAAGGCGAAGGGGCGACGGGTGATTTCCATCGGCCCCGAAGCGTCGGTCAAGCAGGCGCTGGCTCGCTTCGTCGAGCACAACATCGGCTCGCTGCCCGTCGTCGAGGCTTCAGGGCAAGTGGTCGGGATCTTCTCCGAACGCGACGTAGTGTTCGGTGATCATCGCGACTTCGAGCGATTCCATCATCGGCTGATCAGGGAGGTCATGACCCCCGACCCCATCATCTGTAGCCCGGAGGATACCTTGGCCGTAGCCATGGGCAAGATGGCTCGTTATCACGTCGGTCAACTGCCGGTGGTCGAGGGCGGCGAATTGGTCGGGTTGGTTTCCACAGGTGATGTCATCCAGTCGCTGTACGAGCAGGTCGAGGCGGAGAACCTGCATCTGATGAACTATCTCCACGGGCGATCCTGAGACGCGTCTCGGAACGAGGCGGCGACGGAGGGGGTTGGGCGATGTGGCGACATCAGGCGGGACGGATCGACTCCGTCGGGCCACTCTTGCGGCTCTGGCGGCCGGGGTGGGGGTTCCGGGAACCTCCTGGCGGCCCCTTTGTCCGGGACCGTGGGAGCCCGCCGACATCCGCCCCGATCGTCTCGCTCTTCGCTCCGCCGGGATCGGCACCGACATCGATCGGGCGCCCAGGACCGTCGGGGCACGGGTCCCGGGCACCTGGCGTCGCGCGGCGGCCCCGGGGCCGGCCTCAACACGAATGCTCCGGCAATGCGTGGATCTGAGATACTTCATAGACCCATAGGGGAAATTGACATGAGCACCCGCGAAGAATCCGAGGCCGAGAGACGGGAGACACGCCGGACGTACGAGGACCACAAGAATCGGTTCGTCGCCTCCGGCGGCGACGGCCGACGGTTCGACGGCCTGCATCTGGCGGCGGCGGCGGTGCGCTGGGTGGAACGGACCCTCGACAACTCGGGGCGGGAACGCGGGTTGGTCGAGCGGCCTGCCACCGAACACGAGATCCGCCAGATGCTGGGCGACCTGGCGCACAAGGCCGGCGTGGCCCGGTCGGCGGGGCGGCTGCGCGAGTTCCGAAGGGTGCTGTGGCCCTACGGACCGCCGAAGGGCATCTGATCTCACCCAGGACCACGGGAGACCCCATGAACGCTTACCCGATTCAAGTGACGCTGATCGATAGCAGTCGCGCGCCGGGAGGTGCGGTCGAGTTGGATGTCCTCTCCACCGATTTCCCCGAGGGCCCCCCGCAGAGGCTCAACATCCGCGATGTCTCCTGGGTCAGATCGGATCAGGCGCCCGACGCGGCCGCGTCGCCTGATCCATCTCCCCGGCGCGATGTTCGCTATCGTTCCACAACCCCGATCACCTCGGGGTTCCTCGGATATCTCGACTACGTCCTCACGTATCCCTATGCGGCGAGGAGATTGGCGGTCCAGCCCCTGGTGTAGTTCGCCAAAAGGAGTTGATCATGAACGCTATATTGAGAGAAAAGATCGTGACAGCATGTGCATGCAATGCTCAAGGCATGCCGATGTTCCAAGCGCATCAGACCGACTACCCCGAGATCGAGGCCGAGGGCCAGACGCCCGCCGAAGCGTGCGGCCGCCTCGTCGAGCTCCTGGTCCAGGCCATCGACTTCGCCTGCGAAGCCTGGAGATGCGAGCCCCTCGGGCTCGCCCTCATCGATGCCCGCGCCTTCAACCGCTCGTTCACCGCCGGTGCGTGGACCGAGCCGAGACGATCACCTGTCTCCTCGGTGTAGCCCGACCCGGGTCACCGGCCCTTTGACGGGATGCCGAAAACCCTCAATGAGGAGCCTGCCGATGGAACGTTTCCGGGGTCAGTTGACGGACGGCGATCGGATCCTGCTCGACGAGATCGAAGGATCCATCGCCATCAAGGAATGGCCCGGACTCCAGGAGTGGCGGGGTCGGTTCTGGCTTCCCGAGAGCAGCCCGGTCCAGCCCGGTGGCAAGTACGGCCTGATCCGCGACGACGGGCGGGCCGGGGAACGGGTCATGGAGAGTTCCGGTCCGGGTGCCACAGGGGGGCATGTCGCGGTGTTCGAGGGTCACAGCCGCTTCGAGTGATGAACCCGATGGCCCGGGCCGGGATTGCCGGCCGGCTCAGCCCCTCGTCGTCGCCGTCATCGCCGTCGCAGCCGTCACCGGAACCGCGGAAGCGGCCCTGGCCAGGATCTGGTCGCGGGCATCGGCCAACGTGAAGGCCACGTGCGTGGAAGGCGAAGAGGGGGATAGCGCCATACCGTTTCTCTCTTCCTTGATGGATTCCCCGCGTAATGCGCTATATCCTCCTGAAGAGTCTGTCCCCCTGAAGAGTCCGGAGATACGGCGGCATCTCTCGACCGGTTCGTCGAGACGTCGCCGCAACCAGTCAGTGGATGAGTGTGGGAGGGCGAGCCACGACCTAGGTGGGCTTACCGACGACTTCCGGGTACAATTCGTGGCGGGGAAGCACTTGCATTCCCGGACCCCGAGCCATACAATCTGCCCTCGAAGTGGTCGGATGACTAGATGAAGGACAGCCCGTCCCTCCGGGAGGTTCGTTAAATAGTAAGCCGACGCGGGGGAACATCTTGAGATGTTCCCCCGCGTCGGTTTTTTCTTTGGACTTCTGGCACTGCGTCAGGAGCGCCAGCACCCCAAGTCACGAGAGATGGGGAAGTTTGTGACGGACTATGGATGGGCGTATTGCTCTGAAACGTCACGGACTTCGTTCTTGAAGGAGTCGCATCATGGCCGACCAAGTGCTTAGAAACCAGGAGAAGATCCTCGCCAACTAGACGAAGATCGAGGGCAATCAGGCCAAGCTGGACAAGGTCCTCGCCAACCAGGAGAAGATCCTCGCCAACCAGGAGAAGATCCTCGCCAAGAAGTAGAGTACCCGTCGGGCCAGGTTCGGACCAGCCGGGCGTGCTTGACACACCCGCAACCGGCCGGTCCGCATTGGCGCGGTCGGGGTCGAGTCGCCGCTGGCTACAACACCCTGCCGTCGGCTCGTGTCGGGCGGACGACTTCAGGCCGTGGCACGAAAGGACAATGGCGATGGTAGACACAGACGTCTTGTTGGTGGACGACGACAAGGATACGTGTGCCTCGATGTCGGACATTTTCTTGGACATCGGCTACACGGTGGACATGGCCTACGACGGTCCAGGGGCCCTGGAACTGTCCGGGCGCAACCAGTACCGCCTGGCTCTACTCGACTACAACATGCCCGGCATGGACGGCCTGGAACTCTGCCGACGCTTGAAAAGCGCCCAGCCGAGCGTCGTGGTTGCACTCATAACTGCCTTCTGTTCCATCGCCACAACGGGGGCAGCAGCCGAGGCTGGAGTTCGGTGTTCCCTCCTGAAGCCGGTGAACTTCTCGCTTCTGATGCCGCTCGTGGAAGAGGTTGTCAATGGAAGGGTGGACAACACTCCGGTTGAGATCGGAAGCGCCGTCGCATGAATCCCCTGATGACGGCCGGATCAGGGATGGGGAGAGGGGCCGGTCGCGCGTGGCAAACTCGCCCCCACATGCGGATTGAGGACCCGGTTCAGCAAACTGTCCGCCGCCGACAATTGCAGGCTGCGCGGCAGCGGAACGAGCTCGAAGCCGAACGCTTCCTTGCGCAGCGCGAGGTAATCGTCCACGCGGTCTCGCCGCACGCGCATGACCCCGCCGGACATGGGATGGGTCCGCCTCCACGCACAATACCGAGTGAACAGCGACATGGCCGTGATCCCCGCCGACTCCGCCAGCACACCACTCCTGAGCCAGCTCAGGTGCATCAAGTTGCGCATCGAGTGGCCCGACGAGAAGAACTGCCGGTAACATCGAAACAGCAACCCGGCCAACTGCTCGCGGGAGAAGTGGGGATGGCGCCAGGTCAAGCACGTCGTGTCGAACCGGTCGAGGTTGACCTCCGTGATCAGCCCCTCGGCCGCGAACTCGTCGTACTGCTCGGTGCCCGGGATCGGGCAGAGGATGTAGAAGGAAGCGAACGTCGGGCCCAGCTCTCGCAGCATCTCCAGGTGCTGATCCACATCCCGCTCCGTGTCCTGCGGGAAGCCGATGATGTTCGAAAAGTGTGAGTTGATCCGATGTTCGCGGCACAGTCGCACGATGTCTCGGTAAGTCTCAGGGCGGTTCTGTCCCTTCTTGGCCGCCAGGAGTGTGGCGCGGCTGAAGGACTCGACACCGACGAACATCTGGAAGCAGCCCGCCTTGGCCAGCAGTGCCACCATGTCCCCCTGTCTCGCGATCTGCGTGTCGCACTGGACGAAGAACTGGAGCCCGAGCCTCTCCGCCGCCATGGCCTCCAGCAGCCCTTCGGCCTCGTGGTACTTGTTGAAGTTATCTGATGTAAACATGATAAATCTAACGCCGGCCGCCTTGGCGGCGCGGAGGCTGGCCAGGGTGGTATCGATGCCCTGGCTGCGGATCCGTCGCCCGGCGATCTTGATCACGGAGCAGAAGTTGCACGTGAACGGACACCCGCGGGCCGGGTACAGCCCGAGCATCGGGATGACGTGCCGGCCCAGGTCTCTCCGGCCGGGAGGCACGACGACCGGCGCCTCCAGCTCCGGCTGCCACCGCCGCTCCGCTCCATAGACCGGCCGCAACTCCCCGCCGGCGGCGTCCTCCAGGATCTCCCGCCAGACCAGCTCCGCCTCAGCCAGCGCGAAGCTCACCCCGCGGCCGTGCAGCATCGACGTGTCGCAGGTCATCACGTGGGGGCCGCCGATGACCGCCATGCAACCGCCCCGCCGGGCATGCGCCGCGAGATCCAGCGCGCGATGGAACTGGTGGCTCTGCACGCCCACCAGGGCCAGCAACGTCCGGCCAACGCGCGGCCGCCCGAGCAGCGACATGTACCCCAGGTCGGTATAGACGTATTCGTCGATCGTGTGGACTTCCGTCGGCGTGCCGCCCAGCCTGTCCGGCGTCATGCTCCGCACGTACGGCACCGTGCTGTTGGGCATGAATCCCCACCGAAAGCGCTCCACGTAGCCGTCCGCCGTATACTTGCTGGGTTTGAGGATCACGACTCGGAGTGGATCAGCCATGGGTGTAACTCGTACTCCACTCTGACAACTTCAGTCATATAGCATCTCGGCGCGATGCCCACGCCTCGACGTAAGCCTCATGGATTCTTGTCCAGGTAGGGCGATGCGGGCCGGATCTTCACCCGTGACCCGCGATTTCCCAGACGAGACGTGACTACTCGGTCTCGGGTGCTCATCCGGGTCGTGCCGACGAGTATTGGAACGGTCCCGACGTCCGCATGCAACGCACGACTCCCCCCCATTCGAAGTAATCTGTGTCCCGGATGCCACAGCCAGCACGAGGTCAACTTCCCCGAGCTGACACCACCGCATGTTCACCGTGGTATCATGAATCTCAGGCCCGGGTCCGGACAAGCGATCGGGGTACCTCCAACGGAGCTACTGCGATGTGGAACCGTCTGTCCAGAGTGCGAGATATGGTCGCCGATCCGGAGTTCCGGGAAGAGCTCAGGAAGGCCGATGTCATCCTGGGCGTTGACCGACGCACCGGCCAGGAGTGCGGCCTGTTCTATGGCGTGAGCGAACTGAAGCGAATCTCCAAGAAGGACGATGACGCTGCCCTGTGCGTCTTGCGAGTGCCGGTGGATCAAGACACCGACGAGCCTGAGCTCTTGGCCGAGGCCGTCGTGGCCCTCAAGGGGTCATGTTGCTTCCCTGCGGATGCAGAAGAACCGATGACCAGACCTGACGAGAACCGACCTCCCCGGCCCTGAGGTGAAGGATGGCCTTACACCGCACGGGTACCACTACCTCGTCATCGCCAGCCCCGGACCGAGGGCCGGTCCGGGCGTGGCTTCGAGCATCACGCTGTCCCAGGCGAGGGCGCAAGTCATCATCCACGGGCCGTCGCACAGATCTTCGTGAATGACGGCGGTCCTGAAACCGCACTGATTAAGGCCGAGGCGTTCCTGGATCACCACCATCCGGGGCTCGAGAAGATCACCAGCGATCGAGATTAGTCTATTGACATCTAGAGTCGTCTGATTTCTAATGAAATCTGAATTCCCCCGCTCACGTTGGGTTGGGGATTTGAAGGTCAAGTTGGCCCTGCTGCGCGAGGATTCGCGCGGGAGGGCTTTTTTTGTTGCCCACCATCGAAGTAGGAGCCAGACCATGGCGACCACAAGTGAGAAGGTGAAGGGCGAGATTCACGACGCCGCTGTGAAGGTCAAGGACGCCGCCCACGACGTCGCCGAGAAGACCAAGGATGTCATGCACGACGTCGGCGAGAAGGTCGGGGACGCTGCGCACAAGGTTGCCGAGAAGACCAAGGATGTCGTGCACGACGTCGGCAAGAAGATCAAGGACGCAGGCCGCTGAACGCCCTCGCTTCGAAGAGTCGAGGGGACACCGAGTGGACACCCAACCAGTCTATCAATCCGCGGGCCTATCCTGGAGCAAGAGCCTCGCTTGGCGAGGCGCTCCAGGCCGCGGCCTCCACGAGGTCTCAGGCCATCGAAAGGGCTAATCAATGAGTCTCGGTATGATCCTGCTGATCGTCTTGATCCTGCTCCTTGTCGGCGCCTTCCCGCGCTGGGGCTATAGCCGGGGTTGGGGCTACGGCCCGAGTGGCGGCTTGGGGTTGGTGCTGGTGATCGTACTGATCCTCGTGCTGTTGGGCGCATCTGAGAGGAGCTGGATCCGGTCTGGTCGTGGCGGACGCACCCATCCTGACCCGGCGGTTCGGACGGACCGCGCTTCAAATGGTTCGATGATTCGCTTTGTCGGATCGGTGGGTACCTCCTTGGGGGTGAGGTCGACGGGCCCCAGGGAGTGACCCTCAATTCCGCGAACCCCGTCATCAAGCACGGGGACACGGAGGCCCAGGTCACGCTCAAGGCTCGGGACGACGCCTCGCTGGGTGACATCACAATCAAGGTGACGGGGCACCCGTCGAAAGGTGCCGACGCCACAGACCACTTGAGAATCACCGTGGCCAAGAAGTCGCGGACCCCCGGACGTGTTCGGGTTATCGCTCAGTCCTCGAGGCCGCCCTCATCCTCCGCGACGCCAACCGGGGCGTCGTCCCCGTGGTCGAGGGGGGAAGCCGGTCAGATTCCTGACCGACCGTGACGTGGCCTTGGCCGTCGCCGAGAGCGACAACTTGGCCGCCCGAGAGGTGGGGGAATTCATGACCAAGGACGTGGTGTCGGTCGAGCCGGGCGATTCGCTCGAATCCGTGGCGACGAAGTTCGGCGCCCAGGGGCTCCTCCGCCTTCTGGTCGTCGCCTCCCGCGAGATCCTGCGGGGGATCATCGCCTCGTCCAGTTTCGCCCCTCACCTTCCCGATCAGACGGTCGGCCAGTTCGTTTCGGAGGCTGCCCAGCAGCCCCAAGGAACGGACCGGGGCTGAGAATGTGAAGACTTTCCAGGCACGGGTCGCCCATGCCGGGCGATGACAGCAGTGGTCCCAGCCCCTTCGGGGGCAAGAAGGAGGACGGCGATGGGTTTCATCTACGCGGCGATCGTGCTCGAACCGGGCGGGATCATCGCCTGGCTGGTCGTCGGCCTGATCGCGGGCTGGCTGGCGGGCGTGGTCATGAAGGGCGGCGGCTACGGCATCATCGGTGATATCGTCGTGGGCCTGATCGGCTCGTTCCTCGGCGGGATGCTGATGGGCATCTTCGGCGGGGGGGCGTATGGGTTCTGGGGCAGCATCGTCGTCGCCTTCATCGGAGCCTGCGTCCTGATCGTCCTGGTGCGGGTCGTCAGCGGTCGACAGACAAGATGGCGGATGAGGTAAGCGACGCTCGCCAATGTGGTTGAAGAATCTCGCCGTGCGACTTCGCGTGCCTTTCGGCTGCACGGAGTCCGACGGCAACTTCGAACGGAGCTTCGGATGACCAAGAAGCAGAAGTATCGGCTCTCGCTCCTCGCCGCACTGCTGTGCGGGGCGGTCGGGACCTTCGCCGGGTGTGAGTCCAAGGGGCCTGCCCAGCGGGCGGGCGAGAACATCGACAAGGGCATCCAGAACGCGAAGGACGCGATCAATCCGCCCGGGCCTGGGGAGAAGGCGGGGCGGAGCCTCGACAAGGCCCTCAACAAGTGACGCGAGGATCGGGCTCCTCATGGGGCACATCCTGATGAACGGACATCCAAAGGGGGGGCGGAAGTCGGCCCCGTTCGTGGACTGTAACCTTCGACCTCCACGACGGAATCGACCGGCCTGAACCTCCATTTCGCACTCCTCCCGAATCGGAGGTCCCGCATGACGACTTCCCCGATGCGGCGCGAGTCGTTCCCCCTTGTTCTCCGCGATCCCCTCTGTTGAGCTTATGGGTCGGGGCGGCATACCGTCAGGAGTCGCACGCACGCACGCACGCATGGAGTCCAAGGCGTGAACAAGTTGGTCCTGATCCTGATCGCCATTTTCCTGCCGCCGGTCGCCGTCGTTCTGAAACGGGGCTTTGGCAAGGATCTTCTCATCAACATCCTGCTTTGCTTGTTGTTATTCTTCCCGGGGATGGTTCATGCCTTGTGGGTCGTATCAAAGTAGACGAGGTCCCAGCCGCCAGCCCCATCCTTACAGGAACCTGTCCTTCGCAGTTCAAGTGCAGCCTTCTGGCGTCCTTTCGGGGATGCCGGCCGCCTCCTTCGACAGCGAGAACGCCAGCCCTTTGGGGAGTATCCAACGGGCCTGGTCTGCTGCGGGCCGAGGGCTCATCACTCTCGGGGATCGCGTTCCTCTCGGGGCCGATCTGGGACAGAGCCAATCGGGTCACTCGAGCCTGGGCGCGGACCGGCAGTTGAGTGCGGCCGCGAGACGAGAGAACCACTGGCAGGACCTGCTGTCGAGGTATGAAGATGTCACGGCCGGCTCCGACCGGGGTCATCGGCCATTGTGGTAATCGCCATCATCCCGGCCGGACTGGTCCTCGTCTCCGCAACGTCAGTCAGAGGCTCGAATGCAGGAAGTCACGGCAACTCCAGGCCATGATGAACATCCAGATCATCCGCCGATGAACGCCACGACCGGATCTACCCGGGGCGTCTCGGACTTCTGGTCCGTACCCCAGGAGGATCTGCTCCACCGCCTCCGGTCCACGCCCCAAGGCATTTCGGCCGAGGAGGCGCGGCGGAGGCTGGTCGGCGGCCCCTCGCACATGATCAAGGCCGGACGGTGGACGCGGGCTCTTTCGCTCCTTGTTGCGCAATTCAAGAGCCCGATCATCCTGATCCTCGTCTTCGCAGCCGTGCTGTCACTCTTCCTGGGGGAGGCCTCCGACGCCCTCATCATCCTCTCCATCGTACTCGCCAGCGGCCTGCTCGGATTCTGGCAGGAGTGGGGGGCGGCCGATGTCCTGGAGAAACTGCTCGCCCTCGTCCAGACCAGGGCGAGCGTCTTGCGCGACGGCCGGCCCGTCGATGTCCCCTCCGAACAGGTGGTGCCGGGAGACGTCGTCCTCTTGCACGCCGGTGACGTGATTCCCGGCGACGGCCGAGTGCTGGACGAGAAGGACCTGTTCGTCGCCGAGGCGACCCTCACCGGCGAGACCTTCCCCGTCGAGAAGGCGACCGGGTCGGTGCCGCCGGATTCCCCGCTCGGCGGGCGAACGAACTGCGTCTTCCTGGGCACCAGCGTCGTCAGCGGCACGGCACGGATCCTGGTCGTCCACACGGGTCGGGATACCGAATTCGGCCGGATCTCCGGGTCGCTCCGGCTCCGGCCCCCGGAGACCGCGTTCGAGCTCGGCATCCGCCGCATCGGCTACCTGCTGCTGGAGGTGACCCTGCTGCTGGTCCTGGCCATCTTCGCCATCAACGTGGCCCTGCACCGGCCGGTCCTGGAGTCGTTCCTCTTCTCCGTGGCGATCGCCGTCGGGCTGACCCCGCAACTGCTCCCGGCCATCATCAGCGTCAACCTGGCCCACGGGGCGCCGCCGGATGGCCCGAGAGCGGGTCATCGTCCGCAGGCTGGCGGCCATCGAGAACCTCGGCGGCATGAACGTGCTCTGCTCGGATAAGACGGGCACGCTGACCGAGGGCAAAGTTCGTCTGCACGAGGTCGTCGATGCCTCCGGCAAGCCGAGTGAGAAGGCCCGCCTGCACGCCTTTCTCAACGCCTCCTTCCAGTCGGGCTACTCCAACCCGATTGATGCCGCGATCGTCGCCGAGAGCCACGTCGAGGCGACCGGCTACCGCAAGCTCGACGAGGAGCCCTACGATTTCGTCCGCAAGCGGCTCAGCGTGCTCGTCGCCGGGGGCGGGAAGAACCTGCTGGTGACCAAGGGGGCGCTGACGAGTGTGCTGCAAGTCTGCACGTCCGCCGAGGCGGGGACGGGCGACGTGGTGGATCTGGACGCGGCGCGACCGCAGATCGAGCGGCTCTTCGCCGAGTTCAGCGGCCAGGGCTTGCGCACCCTCGGGGTCGCCTATCGGGACATGGGCTCCGAGACCGGTATTCACAAGGGTCACGAGTCGGGGATGACCTTCCTGGGCCTGCTGGTCCTCGACGACCCGCTCCGGGCCGGGATCGCCGGGACGCTCCAGGGGCTCCTCGACCTCGGCATCGCCACGAAGCTCATCACCGGGGACAACCGCCTGGTCGCCGCCCACATCGCCGGCCGGGCCGGGCTACCGGAAACGCAGGTCCTCGCCGGTGAGGACCTGCGACGGATGAGCGACGAGGCGTTGGTCCGGCGTGCCGGCGAGGTCGCCGTCTTCGCCGAGGTGGAGCCGAACCAGAAGGAGCGGATCATCCTGGCCTTGAAGAGAGGCGGCCGCGTGGTCGGCTACATGGGGGACGGGATCAACGACGCCTCGGCCCTGCACGCCGCCGACGTCGGCATCTCGGTCGCCGACGCGGTGGACGTGGCCAAGGAGGCGGCCGATTTCGTCCTGCTGGAGAAGGACCTGGGGGTCCTGGAGCGCGGGGTGCGGGAGGGACGTGCCACCTTCGCCAACACGATGAAGTACGTCTTCATGGCCACCAGCGCCAACTTCGGCAACATGTTCAGCATGGCCGGGGCCTCGCTGTTCCTGAGCTTCCTGCCGCTGTTGCCCAAGCAGGTTCTCCTGATGAATCTGCTGACGGACCTACCGGAGATGACCATCGCCACCGACGTGGTCAACCCCGAGATGGTCGAGCGGCCCCGGCGCTGGGACATCGGCTTCATCCGCCGGTTCATGATCGTCTTCGGCGCGATCAGTTCGGTATTCGACTTCGTGACGTTCGGGGTGCTCCTCCTGATCCTTCATGCCCAGGAGGCGGAACTCCGTACGGGTTGGTTCGTGGAGTCGGTGGTCTCGTCCGCACTGATCGTGCTCGTCGTGCGGACCCGGAGGCCGTTCTACCGGAGCCGACCTAGCCGACCCCTGCTCATCACCACTCTGGTGGTGGTCGGGCTGACGCTCCTGCTGCCCTACTCGCCGCTGGCCCCGCTCCTCGGCTTCGTTCCGTTGTCTCCCGTCTTTCTCGTGGCGCTGGGTCCGATCGTCCTGCTCTATGTCGTCGCCGCGGAGGCGGCGAAATCCGTCTTCTACCTCAGAGAGGAGCGGCGGAGAGAAACTGACCCCGCCGTCATCTCGACCAGGCCGATCGGGGTATCCCACTGAATGAAGTGGATTGAAGCGACGTGAAGGCGACGCAGGGATCGCCCGCGCTCGCCATTCGCCGGGAGGTCCACGTTCCAATCGACCAAGGGGGCGGACATGGCCGGCTCCATTCCCGGTATAATCTCCTCGAATCCGTTTCGGCAGGATCGTGGCCCGGGACGATCGCCGCTGGAACGATGGGAGCGGGAAGCTTCGGCGGGTTGGTGATTCCATGTTACGATCCAGCTCCTGTACCCCCGGCACGGTCCGTCGCAAGGAGACAGATCGCCTTGATGAGCAACTCTCCGACACCGGTCGATGGCGAAGCTGGGCGGGCGGGCGACGCGGCCTTCGACCGCCGCGATTGGCTCCAGATTACCCTCTCCTGCATCGGCGATGGCGTCATCACGGCCGATGCGACGGGCCGGGTGAATTACCTCAATCCCGTCGCCGAGAAACTCACCGGATGGACGCTCGCCGATGCCGCCGGGAAAGAGGTCGAGCGGGTCTTCCAGATCGTCAACGAGGAAACCCGGGCGCCGGTCGAGCAACCGGTCAGGAAGGTCATCGAGCGGGGGCTGACCGTCGGGCTCGGGAACCATACCGTCCTCATCGCGAAGGATGGCCGCGAGCGGCCCATCGACGACAGTGCGGCGGCCATCAAGGATGACCGAGGCGATGTTATCGGCGTGGTCCTCATCTTTCGGGACATCACCGACCGGCGGCGGGCCGAGCGAACGATCGACTCGGCCAGGGAATACGCCGAGAGCATCGTGGCCACGGTGCGGGGGCCGCTCCTCGTCCTCGACGCGCAGCTCCACGTACGGTCGGCGAACCGCGCGTTCTACGAGGCGTTCCGGGTCACGCCCGCCGAGACCGAAGGCCGATTCATCTACGACCTCGGGGACGGCCAGTGGGACATCCCGGGGTTGAGGACGCTCCTCGAGGACATCGTCCCGACGAACAGCTCGTTCGAGGGCTTCGAAGTGGAGCGCGATTACGAGCAGATCGGCCCGAAGACGATGCTCCTCAACGCCCGCCGCTTCCCCACGGAGGGCCAGCACGAGCTGCTCCTCCTCGGGATCGACGACATCACGGACCGCAGGCGGATGGCCGACGCGGTCGCGACGTCCGAGGTCCGCTACCGGCGGCTCTTCGAGGCCGCCCGGGACGGGATCCTCCTGCTCGATCCCGACTCGCGGAAGATCATCGACGCGAATCCGTTCATGGTCGAGCTGCTCGGCTATCCCCGCGACCAGCTCGTCGGCAAGGAACTCTGGGAGATCGGCCTGCTCGCCGACGAACAGGCCAACCGGGAGGCGTTCCGAGAATTGCAGCGGACGGGCACGATCCGCTACGAGAACCTGCCGCTCGAATCGAAGGCCGGGGCACGCCGTGAGGTCGAGTTCGTCAGCAACCTCTATCGGGAGAACGGCCGCCGGGTCATCCAGTGCAACATCCGCGACATCACCGACCGAAGGCGGCTGGAGGAGGAGCGGAATCGGCTCTACCGGGTCGCCGAAGAGGCACGGGCCAGGGCGGAGGCGAACGAGGCCCTGCTCGCCGAGGCCGACCGGCGGAAAGACGAGTACATCGCCATCCTGGCCCACGAGCTGCGGAATCCCCTGAGCAGCATCGGCATGGCTGCCCATCTCTTGCGACACCCTGTCGCGGTGGTGGACCGCGAGTGGAGCCTGGGGGTCATCGGCCATCAGGTATCGGCCCTCAACCGGTTGATCGGAGACTTGCTCGACGTCTCCCGCATCTCGAAGGGCAAGATCCTCCTCCGGAAAGAGGTCCTGGACCTCGCGGCCGTCATCCGGCACGCGGTCGATTCGGTCGCGGCCCTGGTCGGAGAACGCAACCACGAGCTGACCGTATCGCTTCCCCGGGAGTCCATGACGGTCGAGGCGGACCCGACGAGGCTTGAACAGGTCTTCGTGAACCTGATCACGAACGCGGCGAAATACACCGAGAAAGGCGGCCGCATCTCGCTGACGGCGGGGGCCGAGGGCGAGCACTTCTTCGTCGGGGTCAGGGATACCGGGGAGGGGATCGCCGCCGACATGCTCCCCCGGTTGTTCGCGATGTTCACCCAGGTCGACTCCTCAGCCCAACATTCCCGAGGCGGGCTCGGCATCGGCTTGTGGCTCGTCAAGAGCCTCGTCGTGATGCACGGGGGGACCGTGACGGCGACGAGCGAAGGGATCGGCAAGGGGAGTGAGTTCGTTGTCAGGCTCCCCGCCTATCGAACCGAGCGCTGACGAGGACGTGCCTCGACCGAGCCATCACGGGCATCCCACAACGAACGCACAGGACACGGCGGCTTCCGGTGACCGTCCGTTCAGAGGCGCGCCTCCTGCGTGAGGCGACGTACTCGATCCTCACGACCGCCAGCGAGGCGGAGTTGTGGGACAGGGCGAGCCCGAATAAGATGGAGGAGAGAATCCGTCGCTGTCTCCATGGCGGGCGTTGATGGATCCGAGGAACGGCAGAGGGGATGAGGGACCCGGACATGGGAGCGCATTGAGCGTGCGGCTCATCAGCAGATGAACTCACGGCGATCGGCCTCCGAGTCGTCTCGGATTTCGGTCCGCAAGCCCCGGAAAAACTCGTCGCCTCACGCTCATTCCGGTCCGCGGTTCCGTTGCGAATCACGCCCCGACGGGAGAGCGACACCGCCACCGGGAGAGGAGCCATGTCGGAGGGTCCGAACTTTCGACCGGCCAGGCCCTGGGGATGGGTCATCCGGGCCGTCCAGACGTTCCTCAGATTCGACCTCGCCTGGTGGAACCGGCTCTACATCGAACCGCGTGACCTGGACTTGCTGCGGACCCTGCCGCCGGGGGCGGGCATCATCCTCGCCGCCAACCACGCCGATGAGACGGATTTCAAGGCCTGCCTGGATCTGTCCCGCCGCTGGGGCCGCCGGTTCCTCCTCATGATGAACCGCGAAGCCTTCGACGAGGGGTACGGGGTCGCGGGCTGGTGGCTCCAGCGGCTCGGGGCCTTCTCGGTCGAACGCGGCGGCCTGCACAACGAGGAGGCGAAACGCTACGCCATCGCGGTGGTGATGCGGAGCCGGGAGGTGCTCGTCATCTTCCCGGAAGGGGAGATCTATTACCTCAACGACCTGGTGCAGCCGTTCAAGAGCGGGGCCGTCAACATCGGCATGCAAGCCACGGTCGAGGCGCGGCGGACCCGGCCGGGTTGGACGGCCTACATCGTCCCCATGGCGCTCAAGTACCGTTGCCGCGAGCCCATCGCCACCATCCTGGAGCGACGGATCCGGTTGATGGAGCAACACCTGAATCGTCGGATCGCAGGCCTTTCGATCCAGCAAAGGTTGGCCCGGATCATGGCGGACCTGCTCCATCGTCAGGAACTGGCCCATCACCTCAGGCCCGCCGCCGACCGACTGACCGAGTTGGGCGAGCGGGTGCAGGAGGTCCGCAAGGCCATCCTCTCACAGACCGAGGTGAGGTACGCCGGGGCCGGCGCAGGTCCCGCGGCCCAGACGATGGACCGGGCGTGGCGGCTCAGCTCCTACCTGCGTGGCGTGCTGGCCAGGGGAGGGCCTCGCGGCGGCGAGGATCGGGAGCAGGCCCGCACGGACCTCGCGAGTTCGGACAGTGTGGCCCGGATGGGGAGCTGGCAGCCTCAATACACGGATGATGGCGCATCGCAGGAGCGGCTGGCGGAGACGGTCATCAAGCTGGAACGAGAGGTGTACCGGATCAAACGACCGCGGCAACTGGGCAAGCGGGATCTGTTCCTTCGCATCGGCGAACCCATCGACGTGGGTCGCTACGTCCCGGACTATCTCCGGGACGCACGGGCGGTCCGTCAGGATGTCGCGGAACGACTCCGGGACAAGATCCAGGACCTCCTCCTACCCGTACCCCCGACGGAGAGGCCGGAGGGGAACTCCGACACGTGATCTTGCGCGGTCAGCGTCAGCGGCTTGCTCATCCCGGAATCGACCGACCCGAAGAGGTTCCCTCGGACCCCGGGGCTTCGACCACCTTGACGCGAACCCAGGTCGAGTCGTCGGGTGGTGGGATGAGCGTGAAGTTCGACTCGTCCGGCAGCCCGCCCATCTGGATCTCGTAACCGGCGTCCGGGGTCCGCCGGAGGATGAGGGGGGCGACGTCCCGAAAGTCGGCCCCGAAGACCGGCGCGTCGAGCAAGACCCAGCACTGCCGGTTCGTGTCCACTGCGACATCGCCGACCCCGATGAAGCCCTCGCCGTGCTCGGGCTCCAAGTCTTTGACCTTGAGCTGAAAGAACGGTGGTCCTGGCCTGTCGATGAATCGTTCGGGCATCTTCCCCGAGTCGTCCGACATAGTGTCTACCCCCTCAAGGCGCCGCGACCTCCATGCGTCAACCCGTCCGGTGGGAATACCCGGTCCGAGATGTCCCGCTCGTTTGTGGCCGAGCGAACCGGGCGGTCGGGCGACCGATCGGCCGGCCCAACGGCCCCTGGGCGAAGCCCGACCCGGTTCCACCGTCCGTCGTGTGTTTCCGTTTCTCCACGCTAAGCACGGACCCGCTGGTTGTCCAGCGGGCCGGACGGATTAGCCTTGTTTTCTTTGTGGAACAGAGTCGATTGGCACCGACGGAGCCGTGACCCTTTGCAGCTCACGTTCGCCACCGCTACGTTCGAAGCCATCGAACGAGCCCAGAGGGGCAGGATGAGAGCGGCCCGAACCGGGACGCCGGTCGCTTCTTCGTCTCCCTCGATCCCGTAGGAGCCGCTCATGCTCGACCGCCTCCGCCCGCGCATGCCCATGAGTCTTGGCGGCCTATCCCTGCGGCAACTCGCCGTGGGTATTTGGAAACGGATGGAGGAACACGATGCCATGACCTGGGCGGCGGCCGTGGCCTTCTACGCGATGCTCGCCACCATCCCGTTCCTGGCCCTCGTCCTGGTCGTCGTGGTCTTGCGGCTGCCCGACCTCTCGGCGCAGGCCACCGGACGACCGGCCTCGGTCACCTGACGGCCGACCAATTCGAGGCGACCTTGAGGTCGCTCTTCCCGAACGAAGCCTACGTCCTGGTCAGGGACCAGATCGAGCGCATCCAGGGTGAGCCTCCCCTGGCTCTGCTCTCCCTGGGCGCGGTGATCGCGCTCTGGAGTTCGTCGAACCTGTTCCTGGTCGTCATCGACGCGCTGAATCGGACCTACGGGGCCAAGGAGACGCGATCGTTCGTGAGGCTCCGGCTCACGGCGATGGCCATGACCCTCCTCCAGGCGGCCTGTCTGCTCGGGTCGCTCGTGGCGATCGTCGCCTGGCCGCAGATCCTCAGGGTACTCGGCCTGGACCCCAATGGCGCGGTGGCGTGGGTGGCGACGGCTGTCCGATGGTCTGCCGTCTTCCTGATGGTACTCCTGAGTTTCGCGCTGACATTCTATGTCGGCCCCGACGCCCGGCATCGCTGGGCCTGGGTTACGCCGGGGAGCCTGGCGGGAACCATCGCCTTCCTGGTCTTCTGCATCCTGTTCCGCCTCTATGTCCAGAACTTCGGCAGCTACAACCAGTCGTTGGGAGCGCTCGGAGGGGTCATGGTGCTGTTGTTCTGGTTCTGGGTCGTGGCCTTGGTGCTCCTGGCGCGGCCGAAATGGATCGGGCGATCGAGGCCGGCTCCTCGATCGGCAGGTCCCGGACCAGATGATCGCCCCGACCGAGTGTCCTGACTACGGGGTCGTGGCTCAGGAGTACGAGAAGAGACATCGGTCCGCGGCCGAGGTCCGCGGCGTCAGGATCGTCGGGAAATCCCCGGGATCGCCGTCCGGCTCAGCCCCTCGTCGTCGCCGTCATCGCCGTCGCCGCCATCGCCGTGGCAGCCGTCACCGGAACCGCGGAAGCGGCCCTGGCCAGGATCTGGTCGCGGGCATCGGCCAGCGTGAAGGCCACGTGCGTGGCCCCGACTCCGGAGAGCCCCTGGGACGCCGCATCGCTGCCGGCCTCTCCCCAGCGCCCCACCACGATCGCCAGCCCCGCGAACCGCGACCGGAGTCGCCGGACCTGGTAGCGGGCCTGCGCGAGGGCCTCCGGAGGCAGGTGCGACAGGATGACCATCGCCGGGGACACTTCCGCCACGCGATCGGAAACCTGCATCGGCGAGCCACCGCCCTCAATATTAGCAAGCGTACACTTAAAGGGAGCGAGTAGCTGTCCCAGCATCCGCAGCGTGAGGGCGTCTGAGGTGCCGCTTGCCGCCACGCCCGCGACCTCGAACGGTGGCGACGCCGGTGTCCCATCGGCCCGACCCGGCTCTCCGTCGCCCGACCGGGCAAGGGGCTTCAAGCTGATGTCTTCCGTCCCTTCCAGGTCGTCGAGGATCTCACCGACGACCCGCCGGATGAAGGCCATGTCGCCCTCCTCCAACTCCCCCCGCGCCGCGTCGCGCCCGGCCTGCGAGAGGGCCGGGACCAGGATCTGATCGAAGACCTCGACACGCGGGCGCCCCTTCAGGGCCGCTTCGACGATCGCGGTGGCCCCGTCCTGATCGAGCGAGACGAGCCGCTGGTAAAACCTGAGATTCTGGTCCAGATCGGCCTCCTTGCCCAGGAGCGTCGCGAAGAAGCCCAGGCTCGGAACGTACTTGCCGAGGACCGCCAGGCAGAGCGTCAGGGGCGTCGACAGCAGGGTGCCGAGCAGCCCCCAGAGCCACGTCCAGAACGCCGCCGCGACCAGGAGTCCAAGGGCCGACACCCCCGTGGCCTTGCCGTAGACGACCGGCTCCAGATAGCTCAGCGCCACCTCGATCGCCCCGAAGAATGCAAGGACTTCCAGCGGCTGCCTCCAGCCGGGGAATGCCGCAACCGCCAGTACCAGCGGCAGGAGGAACGCCACCGCCGCCCCGACGTAGGGGATGAACCGCATCATCGCCGCCAGGCATCCCCAGAGCACCGCGTACGGCACGCCGATTGCCCAGAGACCCAGGCCGACGACCAGCCCATACCCCGAGTTGACCAGCGTGATCATCGCCAGGTAGCGGCTGATCCGCTGGCCGATCTCGCCCATGGTCCGGGTCGTGAGGTTGATCTGGCGCTGGCCGAAGAGCTGGACGATGCGGTCTCCCAGGACCTCGCGGCTCAGGAGAATAAACAGGACCAGGATGAGCACGAAAATCCCGACGCCGACGAACTCCAGGTAGGGCCCGACGGCTCCCTGGAGGCGCTGCCGGAACGTGGGCTCCTCGACGACCCGCACGTCCGTCGCTTCGTGCCCCTTGACGACCGGCGTGTCGAGCGACCTGGACAGGTCGCTCGCGACGTTCTCCGCCCGACGGAACGCCGTGTCCTCCGAGGGCTTGAGGAAGTTCACCTTCTTCTGGAGTTCCTTCTGATAGTCCGGCAGTCGGTAAGCCAGCGTGGAGAGCTGCCGCACGACGACGTAACCGATCCCAACCAGGGACACGAGCGCGAGGGCGACCGTGAGGAGGACCGCGATGGCCCTCGGCAGCCGACGTCGCTCCAGGAATCCCGCCAGCGGCGCCAGGGCGAAGCTGAGGAGCACCGCCAGGGTCAGGGGCTTCAGCACCTCGGCCGCGAGCGACATCGCGGCGATGACCGCCAGGATGAGGAAGGTCACGACGACCGGATGGTCCATCGGGGACTTGCGTTGACCGGCCACGGTGGCGTTCCTGTGCGGGTGAGCTGGATTTCACGAGTCGGCGAGGAAAGCTCATGGCTTCGGCTCTTCCGAGGTCTCGTCGAGTCCGTTTTCCGCCTGCGCCCCAGCAGAGCCCGGCGATTGCCGGAGGAGGCCGGCGCGTTGTTCGCGCTTCCCGGCGACGCTCGTCAGGCGGATCGCTCATGAAGCGTCTGCATGGGAGCCGTCGGGCAGGACTCAACGGGCTCGGATCGCCAGCCCGATGATCAGCCCGGCCACCAGGCCGATGCCGAAGGCCGATGCCAGCGTCTGCGTCGGATGGCGGCGGACCAGACCCTCGGCACTGTCGTAGCGTTCACGGATCCGGTCGCTCACCCGGTGGGCATACTGGCCGACGGACTCGGCCGCATGCGCGACGGCCGAAGAACCGCTCGAGGTCATCTCGGAGAAGAATTGATCGATCATCTCACGCGTCTCGCCGGTCTTCTCCTGGATCCGACCGAGGAGCTCCTCGACACTCCCCTCTGGCACCCGGAGGTCGTTCTCTGTCAAGTAAGTCCAGCGCTGCCTGGCCAGGGCGCAGAGGTGATTCCACTCTCCGAGATTCGTCGGCACGTTGATTGCCATGATCGTTGAACTCCTCGTTGCGGGGTCAGCCGGTGTGATCCCGGCTCCGCTGGTGGATTTCGATTCAACCTGAGGGAGCCACTTTGGAAAGACGCGCGACCTGCGTGCCGCGGTCCTCACGAACGACGCTGCGGGTGCAAGCGCGCGCTGGCGCTGGTGACAAGAACGGTCCGGACCCATGCCAGGTTGAGCCAGAGTTGCTTGCGCGAGCGGCGGAAGCTGTCGAAGCTGTGTCTGAGCCGCATCCCGCCCAACCCCGCCGCCAGTCCCCCGAGGGCCAGCGCCGCTCCGGCCGTCATGAGCATCGCCCAACCCTGGTGGATCTTCAGCGCCGAGGCGAGCAGCCAGCCGGCGCCGAGGAGGGCGACCGGGACGCTGGCCACCACCACGGTGAGGCCCACCACGGTGAGCACGATCGGGACCGCCGACTTGCGGGCGGCATCCCTGAAGTTGACGGCCGCGAGCCTGGCCTGGAGCTCGGCCAGGGACGCGAGGTCGTCGACGAACTCGGCGACACCCTCGAATTCAGCCGAACCGGAACCGGGCACACGAGCTGTCCCGCGACCGTTCACCGACGCCCGATCAACCATCCCAGGACGACTCCCACGCAAAGTGTGATACCCAGGGCCTTCACGGGTTCTCGGACCAGGTAGTCCCTCACGATGGTACCTCCCTCGGCCAGCCGCTCACGGGCGACCGCCACGTCCTGGCGCGCCATCGCCTTGATTTCATCCAGTTGCGGAGTAAACTCCGCCCTCATGCCTTGAACGCGGTCACTCATCGTCCTGACCTCCAGAAACTTGGTTTCGATCGAAGCCGCTGCTCCGACTCAATGTCCTACCGCTCCGCCCGGCCTATCCAGCCGCCCCGCTCCCCGGCCGACGGCGAGAGAGCGGTCCGGTCCAGAGCCTTCGTCGGGTATTGTTGTTCGAGCCAATGCAGCAGGTAATTCTGGCCCGCACGGACGGCCACCGGGAACAAGAAGTCCCAGGCGGCGAACAGGAGATTCCGGCCGATCCTCGATCGTTCCCGACCCGCCGCCCTGGCTCCCGCAACCGGTTCACCAGCCTCGGCCCCATCGGCCGGGCTTGCGGTCTCGGCCGTGGCATTCCCATGACCGCCGGTGTAGATCACGTAGCCGACCGCAGCCGCCGCGGCCAGGGCGATCCAGGGATAAGTCCACGTGTATCGCCCCCAGTCCATGACCGCCTCGGCGCCAGCGACGGATTCGCTCACGTTCGTATGAAGCTCGCGGCGGATCACCGCCATCCGTTGATAGATCTCATCGACGCCATTCGATCCCGTGGCCACGGTTCTCTCCCTGTGGTTTCCCGGAACCCGGCCCGAGCTTGTCGCGGAGGACGGGGCTATTCGCCGCCAGAACATCAAAGACGTCTCAACGTTCCTGTGTTGCTGGATCGGCCGGCGATAAGACCGGCTGCTCGCCCGGCCGCCGATGCAGCCCAGGGGCTCGCATGGCCATCATGGCGTTGTTTGAGATCGGGCATGGCCGGTGAAACCGCCCTCCTGTACGGGAAGGGCGGTCGGTGTGACGTTCTCACCTGCTGGTCTTGCCGGTCTGGCCCGCGGAATTCGGCGGCGGGTTATCGCCGGTTGACTTGACCTTGGTCTCCGTGCTCGTGGTGGTCGTCCCACCGGGCGTCGTGATCGTTTCCGTCCTCCCCGTCTTCGACTCTTCACCGCAGCCCACCAAGGCGACGGCGGGGAACAAGAGGAGGCCGAGAATCAGGACTGACGACAGGGTCCGTTTCATGAATATCTCTCCCATGAAGCAGCGAATCATTGGTGTCCGGGGAGCCTCACGATGAGCTTGCCCACCCCAACGAGGATCAAAGAGCCGGCCCCCTCCTCCTGCCGAGGACCAGCGAGAGCAAGAACATGACCACGAAGACGATCAGCAGGACCTTGGCGATCCAGGCGAGCGTGCCGCTGAGCCCCAAGAAGCCGAGGAAGCCCGCGACCAGGGCGAGGACCGCGAACACGATGGCGTAGTACAGCATGGGACTGCTTCCTTTCCTGAACAGGTAGAGATCGCGAAACCGCGAGCAGGGGCCACACCCACCGCATCGCGATGACAACGAGGTGGACACGGGGATGCGTCGATCGTCACATTGACAAAAGCGGGAGCGTCGCTGTTCCTCCCCTCCCGCTACCTCTTGGCCACGGTGATTCTCAAGTGGTTTGTGGCGTCGGCACCTTTCGACGGGTGCCCCGCCTGTCGGTTACCACGATCACTCGGATCGGCGATCATGGAAACCTGCCCCTTTGGCTCGGCGACCTCCCTCGCAAGGGACGGCGGCTCGTCCCGGCGCTGGCTTGGGGTATCTTCCCGGCCGACACCGCCCTCATCCTCCCAACGGTCAAGGGCCTCCGCGCGTCCGGTAACCGCGTCGGCCGATTGCCGCTCATCCCTATCTCGAACGTTCATGTCGTTAGCCCTCCTCAGGATGATCCTAACAGGATTGGTCGCAATAATCAAGATGTTATTGATATTTCTAATCTATGTGATAAAAACTTGCTGTCCGTAGTTCCCGAGAACGGAGATCCATGAGGCGTCATCCCCTGACCAGGGCAACTTAGCAGTCAACCGGGCGGCGAGCACCCTCGTCCCGCTGCGGTGAAGAGGCCGAAGGGCTCAGGTGCCAGAGGTTGGATTTCGGCCGAGAGATCCGGCGGAAGAGGTCCAGGTATTTTCGTCCCACGCTCGGCCAGAGCATCGGCTTGGCGTATTCATAAGCCCGGCGCTGCGTTTCGACCCGGAACTTGGCGTCGTTCAGGAAGCGGATCGTCGCGTCAGCCAGGGGAGCACTCCGTGCGAAGGGGACGAGCTGGCCCCGACCCTCTGCCAGGACCTCCTCGGCGTAGAGGTAAGGCGTACTGACGACGGCCCGCCCTGCTGCCATGGCGTAGGCCAACGTACCGCTGGCGATCTGGTCCTTGCCGGGATAGGGGGTCACGTAGACGTCGCAGGCTTGCAAGTACCCCATGAGCTCGGCGAGGTTGAGATAACGATTCACGAAACGCGCGTGCGCGCCGACGCCGAGCGCCTCGGCCATCTCGACCAGGCTCTCACGGTAGAGCTCTCCCTCCTGGCGTTTGACTTCGGGATGGGTCACGCCGACGATCAGGTACAGGGCGTCCGGACAGGCCGCCACGACCTGCGGCATGGCCCGGATCATGTACTCCAACCCCTTACCTCGGTTGATCAGTCCGAAGGTGCAGATCACGCGCCGGCCCGCCAACCCCAGCCGCTCCTTTTGAGTTTCGTCGCGCCCTCCGGTGACCTCGGGCACGCCGTGAGGGATCACCCGCACTCGCTGACCTGGCACCCGGTAGACGTCCGTCAAGAGGCGCGCGGCCAACTTCGTCATGACCACGATGCCCTGGCTATGGGCCGCGAGACGCTGGATCAATCGCATGGGCAGCGGGGTTGGTCGAGTCATCAGCGTGTGGAACGTGGTGACGAGGGGTTTGCGGCAGGCCCGAACGAAGTCGAGGACACCGAGGCCCCATTGGCCAGCGTAGAGGCCGAACTCGTGCTGCAAGCTCACAACATCACACGGGGCGTCGTTGGCCATCTCCGCGGCCTGGCGGTAGGCGCCCGGGCTGCTGTTGTCGATGACATGGACCACGCGCGGGTCCTCGTAACGAAAGGCGAGCGACTTCTGGATCGCGATCACCGAGGAGACGGGCCCACCTGCCGCCCGATCCACCGCGTCGGCGGAGTCCCTGGTGAACGTGGCGAGCCCGCACTCCGCGGGCGGATAAGTCGATACGAAGAGCGGTCGAACGTCATCCACCCACCACCTCCCGTGTTTGCCCTCGGCCCGATCGGGATGTTGACGGGACTCGAGCCATCAGCCCACCGCCTCTGGCGCGGGGGCTTCACCGAGGCCTTCCCGCTGGACGCCGGCGCGGATCCGCTCCCAAACCTCCCAACGATGGATGGCGATCCCGGCATCGGCCTCGAACCCCAGCCTCACGCGATCGTTCTTGATGTCGAGGACCGTGACCTTGAGCGATGGCGCGAGGGCCCCGGATCCTCCCACCACGACCGACTCCCGGCTCTTCCTCGACAGGACCAACATCTTGCACCTCCGTGCTCATGGCTGATCGACGGGTCCACTCGCGTTCCAGGCTTCCGCGGACAGGCTTCGAGCGAGCAGGAAGACCTGCACCGTGGTACCACTCGTGAATACATGGACGACAGTGCCGGTGGTCGCCTCGACTTCCGCGGTTGCCTCGCGCACCTCCACTCCGGTGATTCGCTTGATTTCTTGGCGCAACGACTCGGAGGAGGAGGTGAACAACTGCCGGTGAAACTCTTGCACCTGAGCGGCCCCTTCGGGGGTCCTGGCCAGGGCCTTCTCGGCCGGAGATAATGACCCGTGGAGCGTGACGACAAGCGTTTCCCCACCCAGGACCACCGTCGCCGAATCGGGCAAGTGGCCGGTTCGCCGCTGCTCGAAGTCGATGGCTATCTGAGCGATCTGTTGCGCCATGGTCGGATTGGTCTCGAGCATCGCGATCACCCCTATCGCTTGCAGCCGTCCCGCACCGCCGCGAACAAAAAAGCCGACGTGGTGGAACACCCGGAGGTATTCGACCACGTCGGCCTACTCGTCAACGAGCCCCCCGACCCGGTCGGGTTGCCCTTTCTCTAGTCGTCCGACGACATCTACCCAAATTGTTTTTCGGAGGTGAGGGCCAGTTCCCACGCCCCCTGCTCACCCTTCATTGTGCGGAAACCGGCGGAAAATAGCAAGGAAAAACTTTTTCTTCTTGGTATGATAACTCGGCGAACGTAAGGCTACCGACCGGCCGAGGGTCTCCAAGGAGGTCGCCATGAAGACGCAGGGGGAGATCGAGGCCGCCATCTGCGAAGGGATCACGCGCTTCGAGCAGGAATACATGGGCCGGGGACCCAAGGACATCCGCGCCCACCTGCTCGGCGATCTCCTCGTGGTCCGCCTCCAGGGCGTCTTGACCGCCGCCGAACAGCACCTGGTCAAGTCGCTCCCGGCCGAGAAGGGGAGGGACCTGCTCAAGCAGGTACGAACCCACCTGCTGGAGACGGCGCGTCCGCTGCTAGAGGCGATGGTCCAGGACGTCACCCGCATGAAGGTCTTGAGCATGCACCACGACATCAGCACCGTCACCGGCGAAGAAGTCATCTTGTTCACCCTCTCCGAGCCGGTGTGCCTCCGCGAGACGAGGAGGAAGTAGACCGCTCGCTTGGTGATCTCCCCGTGGTCGGGGAGGTCCCGTGTCCCGTGGGGCGTGAACATCATGGGCGAGGCTCGCGGCTCCGGGGATCGGCCCGACGAGGACCTCCTGAGCCGCCGGCACGAACGGCACAACGATCTTGAGGATGAACCGGTAGTGGGCCAGGCTGCCCGCCAGCACGAACATGTGGAACAGCTCATGGGCCCCGAAGATCCCCGGCCAGAGGACGGGCCAGTGGAGCAGGTTGAGCACCGCCCCCAGGCTGTAGGAGATGCCTCCGATGACGATGGGCAGCAACGCGCGGTGCGACACGACCGCCGCGATCTCCGAATAGCAGGCGAGGGCGCCCCACCCCATCCCTAGGTACAGCCCGGTTGACAACACGGGCGAGAAGTGGCGGCCGGTCGCGATCAAGGCCGTGGCCGTGGCCGCCACGCCCCAGACGATCGTCAGCGTCCACCGCCGCCACCGGCCCCGCATCAGGCACCAGGCCAGCGGGGTATAACTCCCCGCGATCAGGGCGAAGATCCCGACGCCGTCCAGGCGGGCGAAAGCGGCGATCCCCGCGGCTGGCACCCGGGCGCCGTGAAAGAGGCTACTGGCCGAATAGCAGAAGGCCAGGGTCAGTCCATAGACGAGGAGGCTCAGCCGCTTCGTGGAGTCGCCCGCGCTCCGGCGCCAGAGGAGCACGGTCCCGGGCAGCGCCAGCAGTAGGCCGGCGCAGTGGCTCCAGGTGCTGACGGGCTCGCGAAAGTTGAAGAAGTTCATCCGGGCTCATCCGATGGGAGATCCGTCGCGACGGGAGACGGGTGCCGTATGACTCAGACTTCGCACCCGTGGACCCAGGTGAAGCGGGTGGGCGGCTGTTTGGCGAGCGCCTCCGCGCCCTGGTCGGCGAGGAGACGATATCGCTCGGCCTGCCGGCAGAGGAAGTCCTGGGCCTTGGCCGCCTTCCCCGAGAGGGATCGATGCGCCACGCCCCAAGCCTCGACGAGGTGTTCGATGATCTGCGCGTACGCCAGGACCGTGTAGGCCCCGATGCGTTGCGAGACCACCGCGAAATGATCGAACAGGTCGGGGTCCTGACCGTCGAACATGTGGCGCCCGGGCATGGCGATGACTCCCCTGAGCATCGACCGGAAGGCGATGACTGCCCTCTCGGGGTCCTGTTCCATCGCCCGGCCGACGACCCTCGTGTAGAACGCCTCGTGTCGAGTCTCGTCGCCGGCGATCTTCCGGCAGATCCTGGCCAGATTCTCGTCCCCCTGCCGGTCGGCGAGCTTGGCCACATTCCCGTGGCTGATCCGGGTGGCTCGCTCCTGGAACGCGGCATAGATCAACGCCCCGCAGTCGTCGCCCTTGTTGCGCGAATCGAATCCCTCCTTGATGAGGTGATGGATCGTCCGCTCGATGGCTCGCATATCCACCCGGCCGGTGAGCCGGAGGTAGGCGTTGAGCAGGTCGCCGTGCCGGTTCTCCTCCGCTGTCCAACCCCGCAGCCAGTGGGCCCAGGGGGCGTCGTCGGTCCCGGTCTGGTCATCGGCGACCCGATTCAGCGCGATGGCGTAACTGGGCAGGGCCTCTTCCGTGACCATGTTGCCCACCAGGACCACCAGCAACTCGTCGGAGACCTGCCGCGCCGAAGTCCGGAACCGCGTCACCTGCTCGGCCCAATCCTCCGCGGTCAGATCGGGCAGGAAGTCGGTCGGCTGCCAGGCCTGGTCCACGGGCGTGAGCAGCGCGAGGTTTTCCGCGACGAACCCTTGCAAGCTCTCGATCAGATCCATGGCGGGTGGCTCCCGGTCGATAGGGGTGGTGCGACGGATTCACTCGGTCCGACGGTCGGGCAGGACGGCCGGAGGCCCGGGGGCACGCCCCCATCCCGGCTCGCGACAATTAAAGTATAGTAGGAATCTAATCCAATTCAACGGATCGGCAATTTTTATACCGGGAAATCCATGAAATTCTGGATTTAAAGTTCCTTGCCCGTTATACTTCCTGATGAGCGGAAATCCGTCCTCTTGCACAACGGTGCGGGCCCTTCCCGGATTGCGATGGTTGCGACGATGGCGAAGCCGGAGCGGAGGAGGCCGGGACGCCCCAAGAATGCGGCGCCGAGCGCGAGACGGTCGTCGCGCTCAAAGGCTCGACGGATTGGAAGTCGTGGCTCGACGGGTTCGCGTCCCATTGCCGGCTGGGGCTGTCCGACACGATCGAGCAATCGCTGGTCTACTACGCCGAGGAGCGCGGTTATCCGGAACCGCCCAAGCGTTGAGGGCGTGTCCCGCCCCGCCGGGCGCCGCGGAGCCTCGGTACGACGGATTCTCCGGTGGCTCGCACGGGCGATCGGTCACCCCCTCTCGCCTTCAACCGGCGACCCGCCGGTGTCGGGGACGAGGCAACCCCCTGTGTCCCCCGGACCATCCGGCGCCGGGCGGAGCGGCAGGTAGTCCCCCACGATCCCGGGCTCTCCGGCCACTCCGTTGCGTCCTGTCAAGCTTGTGACGAACGCCGCGCCGCCGGCACCGAGGGACTCGAGGAGTTCCCGCGCCGCCTCGCGGACCCGCAGGGCCGGGTCTCCCAGCGCCTCCATCAAGACGGCTCCCGCCACTGTGTCGCTCGCTTCGGCGAAGAGGAGCGGGCCCGCGGCGATCAGGCGCACCCGCGAGTTCGGGTCGGCGACCAGGTGCCGCATGACCTCCAGGACCTCGCCGGCCGGTGCCAGCCTGAGCGCCATCGCGGCGTTGATCCGCAGGCCATCGTTGGTATCGGCCGTACACTCGATGAGGAGGGGAATGGCCGCGGCGGGGATGGCGTCCAGTCGGGCCAGGGCGTGGCGCAGTTCGCCCGGACCTGGATCTCCGGATCGCCCAGGGCCTCGACCAGGGCGGGGATGGCTCCTTCCGGGATGGCCGTCGCGTTCATCCAGCCCGCCGACGCGACCCTCCGGACGTCGCCGCAGGCATCCTTGAGGCCGACGGCAAACGCCTCCGCCGTCTCGGGCGGTTGGATCTTGGCGATGGCGCGCATGGCCTGCTCGCGTACGCCCACCTCGCCGGTCCTGGCGGCGTGGAGCAAGGGGCCTCCCGCGACCGCCGCCGCGGTACCGAGCTTGCCCAGGGCCAGCGCGGCGTAGACCTGCACCCAGTCGCTGTCATCGGCGAGCAGCCGGCGGCACAAGCCGTCGATCACCCCCGGCGTGGCTCCGGCCAGGTTGGGCAGCACCCTGGTGACCTCGACCTTCACCTGGTCATTCGCATCGTCGAGCAGGAGCATCAAGGCGCCCAGCGTCGCTTCGCTCGGCTCGCTCGACTGGCCCAGGGACTCGACGGCGGCGGCCCGAACCATGGGATCGGGGTCCTGGAACCACGACAGCACCAGGTCCGCCGAGGCCGGCGACGGGCCTCCGATTGCGCCCAGGGCCCGGATGGCCTGGCTGCGGACCCCTCCGTCCTCGTCCCGAGCCGCCTTCTCGAGCGCCGGCCGCTCGCCGGCCGCGGTCCTCCCCATCTTGCCGAGCGCCTCGGCGGCGGTGCGCCGGACCTCGGGGCTCATGTGCCTCAGGGAACGCACCAGGGCGGGGATCGCTCCGTCGGCCGACCCACCCATCTGGCCCAGGGCTTCCGCCGCCAGGCGCAGACCCCGTTGTCCTGGTCCCGCAGGGCCCGCATCAGGCCGGGGACGGCGGCCGACGCCGCGGATTCACCGATCTTTCCCAGCGCCTCCACGGCCTTGGATCGCACGCGGTCGTTGTCGTCCGCCATCGCCGCGACCAGGGCCGGGGCGGCCTCCTCCGCCGACGCACCGATGGCGCCGAGGGCCTCGGCCGTCTGGGCGCGCACGATGTTATCCGGGCTGGCCAGCCCTTCGACCAGGGCGTCGGTGGCGGCCCGGTCCAACGGCCCGACCCGGGCGATGGCCGCGGCCGCCGCCCGGCGCACCGACTCCTCCCGGTCCAGCAAGAGCGGGACCAGCGCCGGGATCGCCGGGACCGCCGCCTGCTCCATCGCCCCCAGCGCCCGCGCCGCCGACTCCTTGACCGGAGCACTCGCGTCATCCAGCAGCTCGACCAGCGCGGCCACCGTCGCCCGCGCGTCCCCTCCGACCTGGCTGAGGGCCTCGGCGGCCTGGCATCGTACGGTCTCGTCGGCCTCCTTCAACATCGAGATCAGCCCCTGGGCCAGGGCGGCCGCGGGCAATCCGATCCGGCCCAGCGCCGGACGGCCTGGGTCCGCACCGCGGCCGAATCGTCGGCCAGGACGGTCTCCAGCGTTGCCACGGCCAGCTCGATGGGGTCGCGGGGCGGTATCACCGCGCCCCGACCCCTCCGCCCGGAAAACCACCTGATCGCCCGACCCCTGCCGAGACCGGACCGGGTTCGGGCGGATCCCGGCCGGGGGCTCGCGAGGATCCCCAGGGCCTCGACCACGCCCTGCCGCACGACCTCGCTGGGGTCGCGGACGAGCGGGACCAGCAAGGGGACCGCCTCCAGGGCCCGCAGGTGCCCGAGCGCGACAGCGACGATCGCCCGCACGTGCTCGTGCGGGTCGTGAAGATGACGGACCAGGGCGGGGATAATCGAGGGGCCGATCGTTTCCAGGATCAACGGCAGTTGGTCCCGTTGCTCCTTGGTCAGCGATGGGACCAGTCGCATCGAACCCAGCAACGGGCTGATCGCCAGGGTGCCGTAGACCGGCAGCGCGTGGCGAGCCCGCTCGTGGATCGGCTCGTGGGGGCTCCAGAAATCGGTGATCGTCTCCGCCAGGAGTTTCCCTTGCCTCAGCGAGGCGAAGATCTGATGGAGCAGCACCAGCGTGAAGAACACCTTGAACCCGGCCAGGAGCGTCGAGGCCGGCCATGCGGCCTGGCGAACGAACGCGGCCCCCATGATATGGTGCGACTTGAACAGATCCAGCACGTCCATGATTCCCAGGATCTTCGTGAGGGCGTACGCCAGGAAATCGGCGTAAACGGGCTCCCTGCGCGCGTCGGCGACGACGTACCAGTCCCTGCCGATGGTCTCATAGAGGCCCTGGTTGAGCAGGGCGAACCCACCGATCAACGCCACGGTGGCGGAGATGAGCAGGGGGATGCGGACCTGCCTGCCGTACCGCTCCAGGTTCATCGCCAGGACCTGGCCCTTCAACGGGTTATGGATGGCCTTATGACCCCGTTCCACCTCGTTCCGCTCCAGGTCGACGAACATGTACGCCAGGCAGGCGATGATCCCCATGAACAGCGGGGCCAGGCCGCAAAGGACCCTCGAGGCCGGCCACGGACCTCCGGCCACCCCACCCAACAGGAGGAAACCGACGATGATCGCCAGGTAGAGCGGCCACGAAGCCCACGCGAGCAGGCGCTCCCAGAGCAGGAAGCCCCCCCGGATGGCCCCTCCGACCGCGAGGCCAAGGCCCCGCAGGACCCAGCCGATCAGCCCGAGCTGGTACAGGACGCCGGCCGACAACAGGATCCCCGCCAGCGTCGCCAGCAGCAGGTAGGAGGCATCGGCACGTTCCAGCCCGGTGATCCAGGAGGAAGCATCCATGAGTATCGCCTCGGGCCAATCGGAACACACCCTTCTCCGGGAGGCGCACCGCGGGAGTTGCCGTCTCCGCGCGTCGTTCGTGCCGACGTGTGTGTCATCGACCCTGACAGCCCGGTGCCGGCAGGGGAACAGGGTTCGTCCGCCTCCGTCATTCGTCTTACGGGGAGGGACCGGTCGCTCGCCGCTCAATGCCGCGGGCGTGCCGTGGCCCGACGGAAAGTCCCTCGCGCGAAGGTCATTACCGTCCACCCGCTCAGCATCCCGATGATGTAGACCGCGACGGTGACGATGGCGACGGGCTGGGAGAGATTCCAGGCCAGGAAATTGACGGTGATCACATCCCGGTTCTGGACGGCGAAAATGCCGATCGTCGCCAGGAAGGCCAGGAAGATGACGGCGTAGATGAATCGCATGGCAAGACCCTGGTGTAAGAAAGTCATTGCAGGTTGGATTTTCATCCTATCAGTACGATAATTATTCTATCTTGATCATGTGTAACTCTCAAGTCGAGCGGAACCCAGGCCCACCAAGGTCGTGACTCGATGATGGGCCTGGAGAAGGGGCGGCCCTGTCCCACGAGGGATCAGATCGCCGGCCCCCTCCGCCTGCCGAAGATCACCGAGAGCACGAGCAGGACGACGAAGACGAGCAGCAGGGCCCTGGCGATCCAGGCGAGGGTACCGCTGAGCCCCACGAAGCCGAGGACAAACGCGGCCAGAGCCAGGACTGCGAAGACGATGGACCAGTAAAGCATGGGACCGCTCCTTATCTGGGACAGGGACGGATCACACCGCGAATGGGCCGCGCCCGCCGTTTCTCGACGAGGTCGAGGCAGAGACGGCGGAGGCTCGCGTCGATCAGGCGAGTCTCCGCGCCCTCCCGCTGACATGGCGGCTACTTCTTGGCCACGGTGATCTTGAGCTCGTTCGTGGCGTCGCCACCCTTGGTCGGGTGTCCCGTCACCTTGACCGTGAAGTCACCCAGCGAGGCGTCGTCCGTGGCCTTGAGCGTGACTTTCGCCTCGGTGCTGCCGTGCATGATGACGGGGTTGGCGGAGGCGAGCGTCACTCCCTTGGGTCCATCGGCGAACTTGAGGGTGACGTCCTCCTCGAAGTTCTTCCCCCGCTCGATGCCGATCGACACGTCCTTCGCTTCTCCCTGGTGGAGCGTGGTTGACATGTGAGGCATGGTCAGATTGAACGTCCTGTCGGCCTCTCCGTAGGCGGGTTGTTTCTGGGACGGGCTGGTGACTCCCGGCCCCCCAGGGACCGCCTGACTGCATCCGGAAAAGGCAACCATCACCATCACCATCGCCGGTAAACCAGCCGATGATCGCTTCATGGGAAATCTCCTCTTTCAAAAGGACTGGTCCCGCTCCTGCCGACCCCGCGCGAGATCAACGCGATCCCGTCGAAGGACGTCGTTCGAAGAAGTGGGAGGAGGACGTGGAAGACGGGACTGGTGAAGCGATCGCAGGCCGTCCCGGGCGATTTCCATCACCCCCGCCCGGCGAGGCCGCCGGGATGGATCGGACCTGGACGGCGGGCCGAGAGGTATTACTGGCCATGTTCCTGTGCAAAGTCTGCAATCTCTCTTTCCGCCTCGTCCCTCGCGTAGCCGTATTTCTTCTGGAGGAGGGCAGCGAGCTGGCGGCTATTCCCGCTGAAGGTCGTGAGATCGCTGTCGGTCAGCTTGGCCCACTTCGCTTTCACCATGCCCGTGAACTGCTTCCAGTCGCCCGCCATCTCATACCACTTCATGACGACCCCTTGATAGCGGGAGAGTTCTTCGGTATGGGCGCACCTGTCCTGCCTCGCCGGGGGATTCCGCGTAGGCCGTGCAGGCGGCCGACCCGGGATCGGTGCGGGGCCGTCGCGGCCGGACTCGATCCGCTCCGCATCAAAAGCCCCGGGGGATGTAACCTGCCACCAGGACGACGAGGACGATCAGCAAGATCTGGCCCATGGAGGACTCCTCTCGATGCCCGAGAACCCGTCGGGGCGGGCGATTGCGGGCCGCCCCGCGCCGCCGCGAAAAAAAAGCCGACCTGGCCGATCACCTCGGGGTGTTCGGCCAGGTCGGCCTACTCGTCGACGGGCCCCCCGGCAGGGTCGGGTTGCCCTTCATCCAGTCGTCCGACAACTTCTGGAATCAAGCTTTTCGTGAATTTATGATGGCTTCAGAAAATAACTCGACTCCAATATTCATCATACCGCCTGGTGCCGGAATAGCAAGCGAATTCCCTGGCTCTTCGTGTGACTCCCTCGACCGGACGGCTGACGAAGACCTCCTTGTGGCATCGGGATTGCGTGTATCTGGACATGAGACTTACTTTGGAGAATCCATGTCGGTCTTCAGTCACTGTCAACAATGCGGCCGGAGGTTGCGGGACGCCATCTTTTGCCCCGGGTGCGGGCAGTGCCTCTGTTCCTTCGCCTGCCTGGATGGGCACATCGCGCAGCACGGGGCCCCGACCGCGACACCGGTCGATCCGATCAAATCCGCCGTCGCGATCGAGCCCCTCCCCGAAGGCCAGGGGATCGAGGTTGAGGGGAAAGCCGCCGGCCGAGCGAATCCGCACGGGCGCCTCAAGTGAGCTGAGGGGCCTGCGTCGTCGCGCGGGACAGCAGCGCCTGCAAGACGTCCAGGTTGATCGGCTTGACCATGTGGGCGTTGAAGCCCGCTTCCTCGGAGCGTCGTTTGTCTTCCTCCTCGCCATAACCCGTCAAGGCCACCACCAGCAGGTCGCGGAGCCCGAGGTCCCGTCGAAGGCGGCAGGCCACCTCCAGACCGCTCATGCCCGGCATACTGACGTCGCAGAGCACGACGTCGGGCGATTGCTCCCGGGCCATCTCCAGGGCGGTCGGGCCGTCGTAGGCTGTTCGCACGTCGTGGCCGAAGACTCGGAGCAGCATCGCCATGACGTCGGCCGATTCTCGGCTATCATCGATGACCAGGATGCGTCGAGAGGGCCCCCCGGCGGTCAGCTCGGGCGTTGTTCGCGTGGTGGGAGCCGGCGGGGGTGCTCTCCGGAAGAGCGGAAGCCGCACGACGAACTCGCTGCCTTGGCCGAGGCCGGCGCTGGTGGCTTGCACGCTTCCCCCGTGCCGATCGATCAGGCTGCGCACCAGGCTCAGGCCGATCCCCAGTCCGCCCTCCGAACGTTCCGATTGGCCTGGTACCTGGGTGAACAGGTCGAAGACCCTCGGGAGCATGGCCGCCGCGATGCCGACCCCCGTGTCGCGCACCCGCAGGATCGCCTGGTCGCCGTCGGCTCGCACGGTCAACTCGATCCGCCCACCCTCTTCCGTGTACTTGGCGCTGTTGGTCAGGAGGTTGGAAACGACCTGGACCAGCCGGATCAGGTCTCCTTCCACCTCGGCCACCTGCTCGGGGAGCGAGACTTCCAGGCGGTGTTTCTTCGCGTCGATGAGGGGGCGACTGCTCTCGACGGCCCGCGCCGCCACGTCCGCCAGGTCCACGCGCTCCCTCCGGAGCTGGAGCTTTCCCTGGCTGATCCGGGAGACGTCGAGCAAGTCATCCACCAGCCGTGTCATCTGCTGGACCTGATGCTCGACTACTCCCGTGGTCCACTGGAGTTCGGGATCGGCCGGGACCCGGGCGCGGAGGAGCTGGATCGCACCTTGGATCGGGGCGAGCGGGCTGCGCAGCTCGTGGCCCAGCACCGCCAGGAACTCATCCTTACGGCGGTCGGCCTCCTGGAGCTCGCGGTACAGCCCCGCATTCTCGACGACCAGGGCGGCCCGGTGAGCCAGGTCCTCGGCCAGGTGGAGCTCGTCTGCTGTGTAGCGGCGTCCCGAGGCCGCTGCGTAGCAGAAGGTGAACGCACCCAACCTTCGCCCGCGGGACATGAGCGGTACGGTCATCAAGGAGCGGAGGCCCAGGTCGCGCATGAGCTCGAGGTGCCGCGGACTCGTGGCGGCGGCCCGCATCCAGTCATCGGTGACTTCCGGCACGAAGTCGGCGTGGCCCTTCCGCAGCGCCCTGGAAACCGGGTGGTCCTGCCCGTTGCGGGGCGGGACGAAATGACCGGCCCGGTCGAACCGTTCTTGCTCGGCCGGGTCGGCGTGCGCCCACCCCACCCGCCGGATGGTCTGGTCGGCCGTGACCACATCCACGAAACAGAAGTCGGCCAGGAAGGGCACGGCCCGCAGGGCCAGGCGCTTCAGTGTGGTCTCGGAGTCACAGGAATCGAACTCATCGCTCGCGCCCAGGAGGAAGCGCTGCCGCTCCTCGACGCGCCGGCGTTCGTCGATCTCCGTCATCGCGCGGTCGTACAGCCGTGTCATCTCGTCCAGGCGCTCGGCTTCCCGGAACGCCTGATAGTGGGTCTCCAGGAGCGCCTGGCCCAGCGTCCCCAGGAGCTCGGCATAGACCCGCAAGGTGGCCTGCTCGCCGGGATGTTCCTGGCGGTCCGGCTCCCGGACCCCATCGAGCGAGAGACCGAGCGTTTCGGCGACGAACTCCCGCGGCCGTGGCTCGGGATACGGGTCGGACAATTGGCCCGCGAGCAGGACTCCCATGGGGTGATCGCCCAGAGATAGCGCCACGGCGCAATGCATCGATCCTCCGTCGCCCCGCACCACGACGCGGCTCCCTCCCATGGCGTCGCGGACGCAGGTGCAGGGCCGGAGTGGCTCCCGGGAGAAGGGACATCCGGCGACCGCCGTCGCCCGGGGGGAGTGCGGTCCACCCCGCCTTGATTGCGGGTGGACGTACTCCTCGAGCAGATGCCCCTGCACATCGGTGAGCGCCACGGCCAGGTTGGTGGCCCGGGCGAACTCACCCAGCCGCTCTCGCCAGAGTGCCGGGTGCAGGAGGGCGGCGCGGAGGGCCGTCGTGAGATCGGCGCGGGTCGGCACCGGCGCGGGCATGTGACCGTCTTGACCGGGGCTCGGTCCTCGTGCGTCGAGTTCGAGCGGGGTCATCGTTGACTCCTTTGTTCGAGGCTCCTCGGTGACATCCACCGAATCACCCTATGACGACTTGGTGTGATCGCGGTCCATCGCTCCGCGCCGGCGTGGAGATCGGCGCGGGCTTCCGGCAATTCCGCGGACTGACGAGTCAGAGCGCGGGGATTCGTTTCGCCGTGGCCCGCCCGTAATGGATCTCCCACTCGTACAATGGCACCTCTTGACCGGGCGTGGCCTCCTGGAACTGGTCGCTCAACGCGACATATTGCGTGTTCGAGTCGGGCGAACGGCGCACGAAGAACCAGGAGGAGCACTGGGCCAGGATCAAGTCGCGTTGCTCCTCGCTCGGGATCCGAAACAGACCGATGTGTTTGAACTGTGCCTTCGGATTTTGACTCATGGCGTTCCTCTCGTCCTCGTCAATCGACCCCCGGCGCGTGGAGAGCGAGAGCCGCGGCGCCGGCCGACCCGGGCCCTCGACCGGACAGCCTCACTCGCGCGATTGCGCGTGCGCATCGGCCGTGTGCTGTTGGGCTTGGTCGCTGTGACGATTCGCGGCTTCGGAGTGCTGCCGGGCCGCTTCGAGCTCGCCGATCTCGTAGTGGTGGGCCGCCTCGATGTGGTGATGGGCGGCGGCGGTGTGGTGGACGGCGGCCCGGTGGTGGTACTCGGCTGTAGTGCGCTTCCTCTTCGTCGCCGATGCGGGGGTCTTGGTGGTCGTAGCCATGGTTCGATTCTCCTTGAGGTTTTGCGTGCTGTCCTCGTCCTCGTCGCGTGGGGGCGTCGATCGATGCTCCATCGGTCGGAGATGGTCTACGCCGGCTCTTCACCGCCACGGGCTGCTCGTCACGTCCGCGGCGTCGCCCGGCGGCCGCGGATGACCGCAGCCGTCGCTTCCCACCGGGCTGAAGACCGACGGACCCGCCGGCGTGAACAGAAAAAGCCGACGTGGAGGGATACCCCGCGGGGCGTCCGTCCACGTCGGCTTACTCGTCAACGGGCCCCCCGGCCCGGCCGGGTTGCCCTTCACCTAGTCGTCCGACGACGTCCGATGCGATCCTCATCCGAGCCGCACGCCAGTGCCAATCGGCTCCCATCCGCATCCCATTATGCCGCGTGGTGCGGAACTTGCAAGGAAATTCTTTTAGTTCTTGATGATGAAGGTCCCTCGATGAACGGGGGATGGATCGTCCGGCCGCGGGCGCCGTCCGCTGGAAGGGCGAGGCCGGGCCATCCGGGGAGAGGAGCACCTTCGAGGACGCCCACCACGCCCTCCACCTGGTCATATGTACTTAAATAGCAAAATACGAATAAATTTCGAATCTATTGATTTCATGGCGTCTCGGCTCCATAGTAGGTGAAGCCGGGCCATGTCGCTCGGGAGTCCGTCCCTGCTGTACGGCCGTGCGGCAGGGGGCGGGCACGGTGATCTGGAGATCATCGCCCATGGGAAGGAGTGCGCGATGATCGGCATAATCCGGTTCGATTTTCGGGGAGGGGTCGCCGAGGCGGTCCTGGGGGACGACGGATGTTGGAGTTGCGGTGCGGTGCCGTCCCTGGCCCATCCACTCGATATCCTCTACAGTCCGAACTGGGAGAGGCGACCGGCCGGGCGGCGACACCTCGATGAGGCCGCCCGCTGGCTCAACGGTACCGTCGTCCTCGGGGCTGATCGCCCGATCCCCGCGATGGCGCGACCATCGGGTCCCGGCGTGCGGGCCGATCACTTCGACCGGCCATGCGGCCATCCGATGGTCCTCTCCACGAGACCGTCCGATCGGCTGACGTATCGCGCCGCGGCCGAGATGTGCCGCGTCGGCCCGGCGATGATCGGCCTGTGGGTGGAGACGGGTGCCTGGCCGATGCCACAACGAGGCGGGGTAATATCCGCGACGTTCGGGCTCTCGGAGGTGGAAGGCTGGCTCGCGACGGGCGACTGGCCGTCCAGTGCCCGCTTTCACTCGCCCCCGGAAGACGGGGCGCCCCCCATCCTCCTGGGGAGGACAGGCCGATGGATCCTCTCCGAGATCCTGCGTACCACGGCGAGATGAGATCCTCGAGATGAGACCCGGGCCCCGGCGCGTCGAGGGGTCCGTTGCGATGCTGCGCGCCGCGGCCGGCGCGAGGATATCCTCGCCTGGGCGAGGGTGCCGGTCGGGAAAGACCGGTGAGGCCGGCGCGGAAGGATCGGGATGGTAGACCGGCCGGGCGGATCGCCGGCCGACCCGCGAACTGCGCCCATCCGGCTGGTGTCCGTCGGGAGGCGGCGATAGAATCGCCGAGAGGCGCCGGGGGGCGCCTGCACCCGAGAAAGACGACGTCACCCCCGCCCATCGTTTGCGCCACGTGTCCTCCGCGAGTCCCCAGGAACGGCCCCCGCATCGGGTCAAGGGCCAGCTTGATGGGAGACCGCGCGATGAAGACTCAGCGCCGGGCCGCACGGCCGGCCCTCACGCTCGACGAGTGCAAGATCCAGGCGTCCCTGCTGCTGAAGGACCTCCGCGGCGACGACGGCCCGCGTGCCCGTCGGGGCGCCGAACGGTTCCGGATCCTGCCCCATTTCCGCTCGCTCGAGCCCGATGCGATCCTCGGGGGACGGGCGTCGATCCGGCTCAAGCACGCCCTGGCCGCCCTCGCCGCCGAGCTGGGGTACGCCACCTGGGCCGAGTGCAAGCGGCGGCTCGAGGCGCCGCCGAACCATCGGCTCGACACCGAGGCCTTCTTCGTCGCGATGGGGGCGGCCTACCTCAACCGCTGGTTCGCCCGATACGACGAGGCCCGCGCGTCGCTCGAAGCCGAGGGCGGCTACCTCTTCCCCTTCCGCCGCCAGTTCTTCATCTGCGAGGCGGGCTTCCTCGAGGCGCGGGACATCGATCCCACCCACCCCGACTGGGAGCGGATCGGCCGCGACTGGGTGCGGCCGCGCGATGAAGCCGCGCGCGACCGGCTCGAGCGGAAGCTCGTCGCGATGGGCTACGGCGGCCAGGCGTGAACGGGGATAGGATCCAAAGCCCCTGCGGGCGCGATACCGCATATCCGGTCCCTTGCAGGCCGCGAGTTGCGGAGCTGAATCGGGCCGGAGGGCCTTTCTCGGACGATCGCGACCGGACACCCGGATCGACGCAGGATAATGATCGGCCCTCGACCGTCGCCCAACACGGAGGCATCTGGACCGGGATCGTCGATCGGGGTTACAATGAATTATTGCATGCGCGTCGGTCCGCGATGTCGCGGAGCCGCCCTCCTGGGGCGGCTCCTACCGACGTCGATAGTCCCGAGCGAGGGGGGGGCGTTCCATGTCACGCCCGGGTAAGAAGAAGTCCCCGGCGATCACGGGGCGTCCTGCCTCACGCCCCGGTAAGTTGACTCGACGCGAGCCGGCGCATCTCAAGGGTCCGAGGATTGGAGTCCGTCCCGTGGCGTCGGCCGAGGGCACCGGCAGCGATCCCGCGGGTGAGTCGGGTCATCCCCGCGGGGGCGAGGATCGATCCCCCGTGCCGGAGCATCCCGCCGACCGCTACGCGAACGCATTCCGGGAGCTCCTCGAGGCGGCCGCCAGGGAGAATATCCACGGCGGCGAATACGTCACCGCGTCCGGGGCCGCCAGCAATCCCCTGGGGTGGCTCGAGCCGGTCCGCGACTGCAGCTCCGAGGATTTTCTCGACGAAGCAGCCCGACGGCTCCCCTCTCAATACCGGGAAAGTCTGCAAGTACTGGGTTCCATCATCGAAGGCAATTATGAGAGGGATCGACAGGAACTGAAAGCGCGGCTCCTGGCGGCCGTCGAGATGGTCATCGCCCGCGTCAGACGGCGGTGGGAGGGATACGAGTCGGTCGGGAGAGAGAGAGCCATCCCGTCCTGGGTCTCCGCGTATCACATCGAGCTGTTTCACCCGAAGGATTTCAGCCCGCGCGAAGTGCTGGAGTCCTATGTCCGCGCCGGCAAGAAGGAGGCCGATTACATCTGCCTGGACTGCCGCGATGCGGACGATCTCTCCATGGCGCTCGGGAAGATCTGGAAGTGGGAGCATGCCCTCCAATCCCTGCGACCAGGCGAGCGGGCGCATCTCGCCGCTCCTGGCGGTGGTCGGCGAGCAGATCGATCCCGAGAGCCGCGCGGTCTTGGACACGAAGGGCATCCCGGTGGCCGACCGTGGGGCCGAGGGCCCCGACCGGGGCGAGGAAGCCACCAGGAGTGCGGTACGGCGAGCCCTGCTGGAGCGGTACGGGGCCTTCGGGAGGCCGCCTCAGTCGGATTCCGGCAGCCTCTTGTCGCCCCCGCCGACCCGAGAGGCCAGTCCCGCAGGCGACCGGACCGGCGCAGAGTCGGAGGTCCTCCCGGTCTATGAGCGGTTTCCGTCACACGTCGACCCGGCTGTCTTCGAGGGCTACCTGGATTGGCTTCAGCACGGAACCAACGAGGACAGAGGCATCTGACCAGCCGGGACGTCATCGATGGCCAATGGCACCAGGATTGCGGATCCCTTCCTGCTCGCACATCAGGTCGCCCCGCGGATGTTCGACCTCTCGGGTAAGCTCGATCCGATCAGCATCCGCGACCAGATGATCCGCGGTGTGCTTTTGGTCCACCGCGCGCTCGAGGCGAAACTCGTCGGTGAGGAGTCTCCGTTGTTGGTGATCGGCGCCGGGGCCTGTGGCGCCACGGCGGCCCTGCGTGCGGCGGATCGGGGCGTACCGACCCTGCTGATCGACCGCGAGGACCACGCCTTTCATCCGCAGATCGACTGCAAGACCCGATGGCTCGATCCGACCCAGTACGATTGGCCCCTGGACCACTGGAATAACGGCCTGACCACATGGAACGCCGCAGCCATAACGCTCCCCTTCGCGTGGAAGGCGGAACGGGCTTTCAAGGTCGCCGGTCAGTGGATCCCGAGCCTGACGTCCCCGTCGTCACCGGATGCGAGGGCGAATCTGCGCGTCCGCTTCAACGCGCAACTCGCCTGGCCACCGGCCCTCTACAAGAACCGGCTCTATCTGACGCTCCGGAGCGCAGGCGAGTACCTTCGGGAGTCTTTCGGCATGGTGATCGTGGCCGTCGGCTCCGGCAGCGAAGAGACACGGGCCTACCCCTATAATCAGACGGCGACCGCAACGGCGTACCGCGGATTCCGGTTCTGGCAGGATGATCCAATCGAGGAGAGTTCGCCGCGCAGTGGTATCGACGGCGGGAATGACCGAGTGATCATCTCGGGAGCGGGAGACGGGGCCCTCCAAGACTTCCTCCGCATCACGACCCGCATGCCATCCGCGCGGCGGATCTACGAGGCTTGCAGGATTCCTGCGGCGATAGACGCCACGATCCGCACCGCCATCCTCGTCGCCGAGGAGCGGGCCCAAAGCGCCATGCATTGGAATATGGGCAGAGCGTATGATCACAAGATCCAGATGGAATTGGAGAATGCCTACATCCCGCTGGTCCAGAGAGCGTTAACGGCGAGAGGTGTGGCGGGGAATCTCGACGCGTTGCTCGCGAATCGACCCGCCCGCACCGATGTCATCCACTCGTGCGGCCACTTCGCGTGCAAGTACCCGCTGAATCGCTTCCTCGCGCTGCTGATCCTCGAGCACCTGAAACTCCAGGACCAGCGGCCGGTCGTCCGGCTCCTTGGCACCGCCGTCGTCGATGTCTCGGCGGTGAGGGTCGGGGGGAAGTCCGCGCACGTTTGTGGGCTGGCGAAGGACTGCCATGGGCGCGCCCATGACGTCTCGGTGGCCGATCAGCCCGATTGCTGGGTCCGGGCCGACCTCACAACTCGCCGCATTCATCAGGGCGGCCCATTCAATGTCATCGTGATCCGCCACGGCATCGACGAACGGAGGGTCCCCTGGTTGAGCTTGAAACCGCTCGACAATCCCCGCCAGATCTTGCCTTATTACCTCCTCCAGTGATCCCTCATGCCTGCGGCCCTTCGTCCGCAAAGCCTGGCCCCTCGTGGACGGGGGATCGATCCGATCATCGCTCGTCCCGAGGTCCACTCCCTCGACGGCGATGTGCTCTGGCATCTCCGTTGCGGGTAAGATGATCGGGCACCCGGGACTGCCGGTCGCCGGTGTACGCCCGCGTCGAGGAGGATGGTTCATGAGGAGGAAGAGACGTCTCCTGATGGCCGAGCCGTCGCGAGAGACCGCGGGGCTGATCGAGCGCATCCGCCGGATCGCCCTCCCGCTGGAGGGCCCGAGGGACCTGGACCCGCTGCTGGAGCGGATCGGCGACGCGCGCTACGTCCTGCTGGGGGAGGCCTCCCACGGCACGTCCGACTACTATCAATGGTGCGCCTGGATCAGTCAGCGGCTCGTCCGCGAGAAGGGGTTCTCGTTCATCGCGGTCGAGGGCGACTGGCCCGATTGCTATCGCGTCAACCGCTACGTCAAGGGCTACTCGGACTCGGGTCTGGACGCCCGCGAGGTCCTGGACGCCTTCAACCGATGGCCGACCTGGATGTGGGCCAACGAAGAGGTCGTCGCCCTGGCCGAGTGGCTCCGCCGGCACAATACCGGCCTGCCGGAGTCCGATCGGATCGGCTTCTTCGGGCTGGACGTGTACAGCCTGTGGGAGTCCCTCTACGCGGTGATCGGCTTCCTCCGCAAGTTCGAGCCCTCGGCGCTGCCGGCGGCCCGGGCCGCGTTCCAGTGCTTCCATCCCTACGGCGAGGACGTCCAGGAATACGCGCGGGCCACGGCCATGGTGCCGGCCTCCTGCGAGGACGAGGTCGTGGCCCTGCTGAAGGCGCTGCGCGCGAGGCGCCGCGGTACCAGGACGACGGCCGCGAGGAGTTCTTCGCCGCCGAGCAGAACGCCCTGGTCGTCGAGGGCGCCGAGGCCTACTACCGCGCCATGGTCCGCGGCGGTCCGGACTCCTGGAACATCCGCGACCGGCACATGACCGACACTCTTGGACGTCTGATGCGCCACCACGGGCCGGATGCCAAGGGGATCGTCTGGGAGCACAACACGCACGTCGGCGACGCGCGGGCCACCGACATGGCCGACGACGGCATGGTGAACGTCGGCCAACTGGTGAGGGAGCGGCACGCCGGCGAGGGGGTCGTCCTGGTCGGCTTCGGATCGCATCACGGCCGCGTGATCGCCGGCGACGAGTGGGAGGCCCCGATGGAATCGATGCCGGTGCCGCCGGCTCGCGAGGGGAGCTGGGAGGATGTCCTGCACCGCGCGTTTGAGTCGGACAAGCTGCTGTTGCTCGACGACGTCCGCGACGACGACGATGTCATCGAGGAGCGCGGGCATCGCGCCATCGGCGTGGTGTACCACCCCGCGCGCGAGCGGTTCGGCAACTACGTGCCGACCGTGCTCCCCCGCCGCTACGACGCCTTCTGCTACATCGACGAGACCCGCGCCCTGCACCCGCTCCACCTGCGCCCGGCCCTGGAGAAGCTGCCCGAGACCTATCCGTGGGGGACGTGACCGGCGAGCCCTCGTGGGGTGGGCGATGCGCACCGGTGAGGGCCTCGACCGGTGGGCAGTGCCCACCCTACGAGATGCGCCGGAGTCCCCGTCGCCGCGTGTAGACCGCCAATCCGACGGCTCCCAGGGCCAGCAGCGCCAGGCTCGACGGCTCGGGGATCGACGCGATCGAGGGATAGACGGCGATCCCATAACTGAGACCGCCGAACGTGCCCCCGCCGACGCCGCTCGACACGACCGTCCGATCGCCGTTGGAGAGATTGACCTGGTAGATCTGCTCGTTGCCCAGGTCCGTCACGTAGACCGTCCCGTTGGGACCGCCCGTGATCCCTCGCAAGTTGACGAACGCCGGTCCCGTACCGTGCATCCCGCTGTTATCGGCGATGTCCGTGACGGCCCCGGTCGTCGGGTTGATCGACAAGATCGATGGGTTCGTGGAGCCGCCGCTGACCGCGAGGAGCATGCCGTCGGCGTAGGTCATGCCTTGCGGGGCCGTGATGGCCGTCGTGAGGGGCGTCGCCGTCCCTGTGCCGACCGTATAGACGGTGCCCAGGTGGACCGGCGAGCCGGCCGTCGGCGAGGACGCGAAGATCGTCCCGCCCGTGCTGATTGCCAACCCCGCCAGGCCCTCGGCGAAGAGGTTATTCGACGACCCGTTGTTGCCCGCGATCAGGGTCCGGTTGCCGCTGGCGTCGATGGCGTACACCGCGGTCGTGTTGCCGTTGGGGGTCCCTCCGTCGGCGACGTAGAGGGTGTTCCCGACGAAGGTCATCTCGAACGGCCGATCCAGCGCCGGCCCCGTGCCGACGCCGCCGCCCGAGAACGTCGTGACGACCCCGGTGGTCGGATTCACCGCGTCGATGGTGGAGGTGCCGATGTCGGACACGAAGATCGTGCCCTGGGCGTTGATGGCGACCCCCTCGGCATTGGAGAATCCGCTAGCGATGACGAAGCCGTTCCCGGTGGTGGGATTGACGTCGTCCACCGTGCCGTTGCCGAAGTCGGTCACGATCAGGTCGCCCGGCTTGATCTGACCGGCGGGCGCGACTCCCACGATGACCCATGTCACCAAGAGCCCCAAGCCCGCCACGATCGCAGAGCGCCGACGCATTCGATACTCCTCTCAGGGATGCAAGGTTATGGATCGATGTCGAGTGCCAACCTGGGCCGGCCCACGTTGGCGGCCACTGGTCCGCCCGAGGCCGGCCCTCATTCCCGGTGGCGTCACCCGGCTCAGTTCCGGCTGGGGAAGATCCCCACCAGGGCGATGATGTAATTGAGCGCCAGGATCGGCTGACGATTCTCGTGCGCCTGGCCGCCGCCCGTGTTGCCGATCGTCTGGGCGGCCATGCTCGTGTTCGACGCCCCCGACTTGTAGATCGTGTCTCCGGTCGCCGATCCGGCCCACAAGGCGCCGGCGGGAGAACCTGCCGCCCCGACCGCCGTGCTCGCCTGGGGTGCGTAGGTGTGGGTGTGGGCCGGGATCTGCGGCGTCTGCAGGGTCACGCTCTCGACGCCGACGTTCTGACCGAGGGCGTACGAGGATAGGCCGGGCCCCTGCCCGAAGTGGAGCGGGACCCGGCTCTGGAGGTTGGGCAAGGCGAAGTTGTTCACCCCGTCACCGCCGTAGGTCGTGCCGAGCAGGGAAAACAGCGCCGTATTCTGGGCGATCGACAGGAGCTGACCATTGCACATCGCCCATCCCACCGGCGCGAAGTTGAACGCGACGAGGGCGATCTCACCGAGCCAGGGGTCTTGCATGACTCTCCTCCGGGAATGGATCGGGTCAGGTCTGGGGGACGATCCGTGCGATCGATCTCGAAGTCTCACGAGCGGACGATCGACTGGATCCTCGGGACGAACGGCCCGCGCCATCGATCTCAATTCAAGATCGCCTGATAGTACGGTCCGCAGCCGTCGCTCCCCGGGCCGATGGGGACCAGGAAGAGACCGATCCGGCCGAGGTGTTCGTGCTCCAGGGAGTGGATCCGCTGGTCCAGCGGACGGTCCCGCGTGCCGCGAAAGATCAGCGAGGACGGCTCGGGCCTCGGCGCCCCCGGCGGCGGGGGCAAGGTCTTCGCCTCGACGAGCTCAAGGGTGTTCTCGCCGCCGCGGTCATCGGCGACGCGGAATTCCGTGCCGACCAACCGGGCGAAGTCCGCGAGCCGAGCCGTCCTGAGGTCCATGGCGCCTGCTCTCCGGTGCCGCGGCCCGATGCCGATCTGCGCCTGGCCACCGATTCTGCGGATCGCGCACGGGCATGTCAATGAAAAATTGCGTTTGTTGAGAAAAGGTCGTAGCGCCGACCTCGGATCAGCCCCGGCGCCGCTCGACGGCGCGGCGCATCGCCTCGGCCGACTCCGCGGCGAATCGGGCCTGGATCCGCGCGGCATACGGCCCGCCCATGCGGCCGAGGAACCCGTTGGGCCGCGAGAAGGACGACAGGTCGTACCAAACCGAGTCGTCCGAGCGGTCCCATTCGATCAGGAACCGCTCCTCGCCCGATGCGACATGCCCCGGCAGGGTGACATAGGCGAAGCCGAAGCAGGCGCCGGGCCCCTCCTCATCCACGACGGAGACGATGCGGCAGGCGTTGAGCCACCAGACCCCCAGACCGCGGGCCAGCACGGCGACGACCCGGCCCGGCTCGATCGGCACGTCGGGGAAGCACACGTCCACCCATCCCCCGGGGAACTGCTCCCAGCCCCGCAGCGACGCCCGCCCCGCGTCGAAGGCCGCCGCCCCGCGACCCAGCCGCGTCCTCGCCCGGTTCGCCCGGTAGCCGTTCGGGGGCTCGCCGGCCGAAGTGCCGTCCGCCGCGTAGGTCGACGCCAGCCGGGACTGCCGGTCGATGAATTCCCGGATCGCCGGGACGGCCGGCCGATGGAGACTCGGCAGCAACAACGGACCGGTCCTCCCCACGGGCCGTCCCGACGCGCGGAGCGGGCGATCCGCCCGCCGGGACGGAAGATCAGCGACGGCGACGGAGAGGCAGCATAAGTCTAACTGTTTTCATACAAAAACATAATATACTGATTCGCCGGGTGCCCGCATCACCGCGCCGTTCCCATGGTAGGGCGTCTCGGCCGGACTGAAAAGGGCCGATGCGGGGAAAAAGGACGTGCCGACGCCATCCGGCACGCATCGTCCCCTGTCTCGGGGAGATGCCGAGTCCCTGCGGGCGGTCCTCCGCGGCCTCGCGGAACGGTCCCGCTGCCGGCCGGCGGCCGGCCCGTGTGGGGCGTGATGGAGCGACCGATCGCCGATCGCGGGCCGGTCGCCGGCCCGAGGCGCAGGCGCGACGGTCTCGCCGTCGGCGACCTCAACAGGATGCGATGATCCGCCGGGGACCGGTTCGGTGTCCCGGCCATCGCGAGGGCCGGGCGGGACGAGGAACGGGCCTGGCGCCCTTGCCGTCCCGGGCACCCCTCGCCGCTCGATGGAGCCGGCGGGCGGACGCCCCTCAATCCTGGCCGAACCGGCTCCATGACCAGACCACCTGGCCGATGATCACCGGGACTTGCGAGTCGAATTCCACGGGGATCAGGGGGTAGTCCCGGCCCGCGTTGTGATTCGGCCGCAGGATGATATGGCGGCCGTGGAAATCCAGCCAGCGGATCATCGGCGTCCCGTCGAGACACACCGCGACGATCTGGCCGTGCAGCTTGACCGGGTCGGTGACCGAGCGGTCGATCGCCACGATGGATCCTGTGGGCAGGATCGGATGCATCGAGTCGTCGGTCAGGTAGGTCCCGATCGTCTGCGAAGGATGGGGCAGCCAGTGCCGGTAGGCCAGCACATGGCCCTCCACCCGGGTGTAGTCCAGGACCGGCGAGGCGAGGGCAGAGGGCGGGTACAGGCCGATCGCCACGAACTCCGACGCCTCCTCGCTCGGGAGGTTCTCCGGGGCGACGATCACGACCTCGTTCGGGGCCCGCTCCAGCTTCTCCAGGCCCCGGCGGATCAGCTCCACCGGCGTCAGCTCCGAGAGCAGCCGATCGTCGTGGGCATTCCGATACCTCGCGCCCTCGCCATTGAGCAGCCACGTGGGGTTCGCCCCCGTCTGCTCGATGAAACCCAACAGGACCTCGGCCGGGACCGTGACCCCGGTCTCATAATTGTACCACGTCCTCGCCGGGAGACTCAGGCGACGGGCCAGCTCGGGGCCACCGTGCTCCCCGAAGATCTCCTGGCGGATCTCTCTCAGCCGACGGGATAACGATGCCTTAACATTGACACGGACTTTCGGCGTCTTCTTGCGAGCCACAGTGCTCGATCCCGCATACGGGGACCCCCCAAACCGAATCTGATCTAACCATCATCATGCCGATACCGCGAAAACCCGGGAAATCGCTGGGCGAGATGACCCGATCGGCGACTCCGGACCGGAGGAATCTCGAACGGGAGGCGCCGACGCGCGGGTCCCTACTCCGTCCGTCCCATCCCCTCAACCGCCGGGGGGATGGTCACGCAGCCACCCCGCTGAATGTGCCGAGTCAGGATCGTCGCGGACCCGGCCTCGACCACGATGAAGGTCGAAGCCAGGCCTTCCTTGGTGGTACGCTTTCACTGCCTAGGGTCTACTTTAGCTGAAATGCACCGTCCCTGCTACTCGAGAACGCACATTTTCACGGCGCGTCCCACCGGCCCTCGCTGAACACCGATCGCTGCAACCATCGACGGCGAAGTCCCTGTAAATCGTTGAAGCTAGGAAGGATACATTGAAACGGCCGTCCGGGTGGTCGCGTGATGCCTCCGATCAGCGGGATCCGGTCGTAAGGCCTAACCACTTATCTCAAAACCACTTGCGACGACCATCGCGCGACCTTGCGAATCATCGTAAATGTCGCGGAAAATGTCGCGGAAATCGCACATGGTTGATGACAAAAGTCGTGATATGTTGGGTCAGATCACCACATCCGTCGTTTCGGTTCGGCGGAATGGCCGGGCCTGGGTCGAGGGTCTTTGCGGCTGATGCCGGGAGGGTCAGAAGAAACCCAGCTCGTCCCGGGCCGCGTCGGTCATCTTCTCGGGGGTCCAGGGGGGGACATCACCAGCCGGACGTTGGCCTTGGTGACGCCCGGGACGGACTCCAGGGCGGTCACCGCGTTCCTGAGGATCTCCGGGCCCGCCGGGCAGGCGGGCGTCGTCAGGGTCATCTCGACGTCGACCTGATCCTCGCGGGCCTGGATCGAATAGACCAGTCCCAGGTCGATGACGTTGACGTTCAGCTCGGGGTCCTTGACCGTGCGCAGAGCGGAGAGCAGCGTCTCTTGGTCGATCATCGGTCGGGTCCTCGGTCCTGGATGCTCGGTCGTCGGTGGATGGCACGGTCGCGGGCCGCCGTCGGTCGGGGGTCGAGTCAATCCTCGACGGCCACGTAGATGTCGTCGCCGCGCACCTCGACGGCGTGGGCGGCCACCGGCTCGATCGCCGGCATCGAGAGGGCGCGTGCCGGTCCGGACGTCGAAGCGGGCCCCGTGCCGCGGACACCGGATCTCGCAGCCCATCAACTCGCCCTCGGCCAGCGGCCCGCCGTCGTGGGTGCAGACGTCGTCGATGGCGTAGAAGGCGCCGTCGCAGTGGAAGACGGCGATGGCGCGGCCGTCCACCTCGACCAGCTTCTTGCCGCCGGGGGGCAGTTCGTCGCGGCTCGCAACCTTGATGAAGGAGGCCATGGATTGAGATCCACTTTGATTATTCATCAGTATGAATGACGAATGGCTAAGCCGACCGTGCGATCGCGGCGCGGGTCACGTCCGCCTTGACCCGGCGGAGGACGCCGCTGAGGCCGCGGACGCGGAGCATCCCCAGGATCTCCGCCAGGCCGCACCGCTCCACCAGGTCGTTGGGGACCCGGAGGACGTCCTCGACCGTGGCCCCTTCCAGGCCCTCGAGCAGCATCGAGACGAACCCGCGCACCGTCGGGGCCTCGATCGGGGCGTCGGCGTAGAGCCCGACCTTGTCCCCGTCCAGCTCCACGAACAGATAGACCGGGGACTGGCACTCCTCGACCCGATGCGAGGCGTCCTTGTGCGCGGCCAGGCGGTCGGGCAGCGGGGGCAGGCCCTTGGCGAAGTCCAGCAGCAGGTCGATCCGCTCCTGCCGGTCGCACTGGCTCATCTCGGCGGCGATCTCGTCCAGTTTCGTCATCCGTCCTGTCGTCCTTTCGGGGGAGCGCTCACTTCGTTCGCTGCGGGCGCGGGGAGCGCTCACTTCGTTCGCTGCGGGCGCGGGAGGATAAGAGATCGCCCTATCCCGAACCCCGCGCCCGACCCGCAGCGAGCCGCAGGCGAGCGCTCCCGATCCTCCGGATCAGGCCCCCCTGGCGATCGGGGCCCGCACCAGGTTGCCCCATTCGGTCCAGGATCCATCGTAATTCCTGCACGTTCGGATAGCCTAGCAGGTAGGTCAGCACGAACCAGGTGAGGCTGGAACGCTCGCCGATGCGGCAATAGGCGACGACCGGGTCAGTCGGCTTGAGGCCGATTTCCTGCTCGTAGATGGCCCGCAGTTCCTCGGCGGACTTGAAGGTCCCGTCCTCGTTGACGGCGCGGCTCCAGGGGACGTTCTTGGCGCCCGGGATGTGGCCGCCGCGGAGCGCGCCTTCCTGGGGATAGTCCTCCATGTGCAGCTTCTCGCCGGTGAATTCCTTGGGGCTGCGGACGTCGATCAGGGGGAGTCCCGCCTTGGCGTGCGCCTCGACGGCGTCGCGGAAGATCCGGATCCGCTCCTCCTCGCTGCCCCGCGACCGTGTATTTGGTCGGCGGGTAGCCGGGGACCTCGTTGGTCGTGTCCCGCTTCTGGTCGAGCCAGAGCTTGCGCCCGCCGTTCATGACGCGGCAATCGGCGTGCCCGAACAGCTTGAATGCCCAGAACGCGTAGCAGGCCCACCAGTTCGACTTGTCGCCGTAGAAGACCACGGTGGTGTCGTTGGCGATCCCCGACCGCGAGCAGAGCGCGGCGAACTTGTCGGCGTCGATGTAGTCGCGGCGCAACTGGTCCTGAAGGTCCCCCTGCCAGTCGATGCGGACGGCGCCGGGGATGTGGCCCAGGTCGTAGAGGAGGATGTCCTCGTCGCTCTCGACGATGCGGACCTTGGGATCCTTCAGGTTGGCCTCGACCCAGTCGGCCGAGACCAGGACTTCCGGATGGGCATACGCTTCACCCATGGGGCGGACTCCGTGTGAGACGAACATCGGGGAACATGAGCCGAGGGGCCGGGCCGGTCGCTCAGGCCAGCTTGGCCGCGACGGCCTGCCGGAGCGTCTCGCGCACCGGCTCGAGGGTGATCCGGTCGTAGACGTCGGCGAAGAAGCCTTCGACGATCAGGCGGACGGCGGTCTCGCGGGGGATGCCCCGCGCCGCGGCGTAGAAGATCATGTCCTCGTCCACGCGCCCGGCGGTCGCCCCGTGGGTGCAGCGGACGTCGTTGGCCTCGATCTCCAGCCCGGGGATCGAGTCGGCGCGGGCGGACTCCGAGAGCACCAGGTTGTCGTTCTTCTGGTAGGCGTCGGTGCGCTGGGCGTCCTTCTCGACGCGGATCATCCCCTTCCAGACGATCCGCGACCGGTCCTTGAGGCCCCCCTTGTAGAGCAGGTCGCTGGTGGTGTGGTGGGCGGCGTGGTCCTGCCGCGTGAAGTACGCCAGGTGCTGCCGGCCGGTGGTGAACATCACGCCGTTGACCTGGGCACTCGCCCCCGGGCCGGCCAGGACGACTTCCTGGTTGACCTTGGCGAGCCGCGATCCCAGGCCGCCGACGGTCCACTGGATGGCGGCATCGCCGCCGACGATCGCCCGCTCCCGGCTGAAGTGCCAGGTGGCGTCGTCCCAGTTCTGGATGTTGACCAGCGGAGCCGCGCGCCCTGCCCGAGGAAGACCTCGAGGGCGCCGGCGTGCAAGGCCGGGCCCGCATCGGCGCCGCGACGGCCGGCCGTCTCGCGGACCAGCGTGGCCTCGGCGCCGTCCTCGAGCACGACGAGGGTGTGGTTGAAGTCAACGCCGCCCGGCCGGGTCAGGCCCGACCAGGCTGAACAGGGGCGCGTCGAGCTTCACCCCCTTGGGGACGTAGAGCAGCGAGCCGCCGGTCCAGAACGCCGCGTGCAATGCCGCGAAGAAGTCGTCGCCCGGCGTGACCGCCTGCGTCAGCAGGTATCGGTCGAGGATCTCGTGATGATCCCTGGCCGCGCGGGCCAGGTCGACGAAGACCGCGCCGCCGAGCTTCGCCGCCTCGGGCTCGCGGGCCGAGGCGCCGTTGACATGCAGCATGCCGGTGGCGTAGTGGGAGCTCAGGGTGTTCCAATGGTCGTCGAACGCGGCGATGGCGGGGGCATCCGGCTCTCCGGCGTCCGGCGGAGCGAAGGCGTCGAGCTTCAGCGCGCGGATATCGGTCCGGCGCCATTCCTCGTCGCGGGCGCCCGGCCACGGAAAGGCCCGGAACCGCCCGAACGCCTCGCGGCGGCGGTCGACCAGCCAGGCGGGCTCGTCGCGCCCTGGAGGAAGCGGTGGAAGGCGTCCTCGGTGAAGCCGCCGGTTGTGGAAGTCTGGTCTGCCACAGTGGTCATTGCCACTCGGTCTCGATTAAACGCGCTCGGAGTAGGTAGTGGATCGGGAAAACCATCGGACTGCCCGAAGCTCGCCTGGAGCGACGCTCCCCGGCCCGGCTCCGAGTTCACGCGTTCAACCAGGGCCTGTGCGAGCCGATGATAGACGCCCGGGACGGACGGGTCGTCGGCACAGTATCGGATCCTCGTCACGCCGAAATGAGTGCCCAATCGATCGTTGGCCTCCTGAACGCCGGCCAGGACCTCGCGGCAGAGGTCTCTCTGGGGATCGAACGGCTCGACTTCGGCCCCTGGACGGGCGAGGGACACCCGTTCCAAGATCGGCGTATCAGGAATCGAATCGGTGGAGAGGGCCATCCCCAGCAGATGGTGCGTCGGCCCGGTGATCCGGGTCACGATTTCGAGGTCGCCAACCCTGGTGAACCGCATGGCTCAACTCCACAAGGAAGCGGGTACCGGAAACCGTCGCTGGGCGGCCGCATGGGCTCGGCGGTAGCTCGGACCGTGCTTCCGCATGTACCAGGACTCCGCGGCTTCGTGGCGAAGCAACTGCAGCTCCATCGGACTGAAGGTCCCGCCTTTGAGCCGAAGCCAGGCCCGGGCGATCGCTTCATCACTATCGAATCGTGCCAGGACGGCGGCCACTCCCAACGACTCATACTGGTCTCGCCAGTGTTCCTGGATGAACAGATGGTCCTTGATCATGGCGACGCTGGAAGGCTTCCAGCCGATGTGCCGGGCGATTTCCTCGACATCCGTCTCATCCCGACGGATACCCTCGTAGAGCGTATCGGCGACATCGATCGGCATCACATTCCAGCGTCATCATCCGGGTTTCCCGTCCCCATCATTCGAAGGCCGCTCACCCCACCGACCCTTCCATCTGGAGCTGGATCAGCTTGTTCATCTCGACGGCATATTCCATCGGCAGCTCCTTGACCAGCGGCTCGATGAACCCGCTGACGATCAGCGTGGAGGCCTCGGCCTCGGAGAGGCCGCGGCTCATCAGGTAGAAGAGCTGCTCCTCGCCGATCTTCGAGACGCTGGCCTCGTGCCCGACCTTGACGTCGTCCTCGTCGATCTCGATGTACGGGTACGTGTCCGACCGGCTGATCGGGTCGAGGATCAGGGCGTCGCAGACGACGTTCGATTTCGAGCCCTTGGCGCCGGCGGCGACCTTCAAGAGCCCGCGGTAGCTGGCCCGGCCGCCGTTCTTGCTGATGCTCTTGGAGATGATCCGCGAGCTCGTGTAAGGCGCCCCGTGCACCACCTTGCCGCCGGCGTCCTGGTGCTGGCCCTTGCCGGCGAACGCGATCGAGAGGATCTCGCCCCGCGCGCCCTTGCCCAGCATGTAGACGGCCGGGTACTTCATCGTCAGCTTGCTGCCGAGGTTGCCGTCGACCCACTCCATCAGCGCGTCCTCGTAGGCCACGGCCCGCTTGGTCACGAGGTTGTAGATGTTGTTGGCCCAGTTCTGGATCGTGGTGTACCGGCACCGGCCGTGCTTCTTGACCACGATCTCGACGACGGCCGAGTGCAGGCTCTCGCTGGTGTAGATCGGCGCCGTGCAGCCCTCGACGTAGTGGACCTGCGCCCCCTCCTCGACGACGATCAGCGTCCGCTCGAACTGGCCCATGTTCTCGGCGTTGATCCGGAAGTACGCCTGCAGCGGGATGTCCACCTTCACCCCGGCCGGGATGTACACGAACGACCCGCCGCTCCAGACCGCCGAATTGAGCGCGGCGAACTTGTTGTCCTGGATCGGGATGATCGTGCCGAAGTACTCGCGCACCAGGTCGGGGTGCTCGCGCACCGCGGTGTCGGTGTCGACGAAGATGACCCCCTTCTTCTGCAGGTCGTCGCGCAGGCTGTGGTAGACGACCTCCGACTCGTACTGGGCGCCGACGCCGGCCAGGAACTTGCGCTCGGCCTCGGGGATGCCCAGCTTCTCGAAGGTGTTCTTGATGTCGGCCGGGACGTCGTCCCAGCTCTTCCCCTGGCGGTCGGCCGCCTTCATGTAGTAGTGGATATCGTCGAAGTTCAGCGCCGAGAGGTCGCCGCCCCAGGTGGGGGTCGGCTTCTGCCGGAAGACCTCCAGCGCCTGGAGCCGGAAGTCGCGCATCCACTGCGGCTCGTTCTTCATCTCGGAGATCTGGCAGACGATCTCCCGCGTCAGTCCCCTGCCGCTCTTGAACGCGTAGTGCTCTTCCGAGTCGTGGAATCCGTACTTGTATTCGTCCTTGATGCCCGCAACCTGGAGGTTCAGATCGGTCGCCATCGCGGATGGTCCTTCCTGTCTTAGGTGCCGAGGTGTCTGGTGATGTCCGGTGCGCGGCCGCCGTCGGGCGGGGCCGTCGTCGCGTGTTTCCTGTCAGCGGGCGACCTGGAGCGGCGCGCCCTTCTCCTTCTGGGCGGCCTCCAGCTCGTCCTCGTCGCGGGCGGCGTCGGGGTATTTTTCACGGACCCAGTCGTAGCCCTGGCTCTCGAGCTGCTTGACCAGCTCGGGGCCGCCATTCTCGACGATCCGGCCGCCGAAGAGGATGTGGATGAACTGGGGCTTGATGTAGGTGAGGATCCGCTCGTAGTGGGTGATCACCAGCACGCCGGTGCCGTGTCGGGCGGCGACGCGGTTGACCCCCTCGGAGACGATGCGCACGGCGTCGATGTCCAGCCCGCTGTCGGTCTCATCCAGGACGGCGAACGCCGGGCGGAGCATGGCCATCTGGAGGATCTCGGCGCGCTTCTTCTCGCCGCCGGAGAAGCCCTCGTTGAGGTAGCGGCGGGCGAACTCCTGGTCGACCCCCAGGTCGTCCATCTGCTCGCGCAGCTCCTTGCGGAAGTCGCGCATCGGGATCAGGTCCTCCCCCTCCTTGCGGTCGGGATTGCGGACGTTGGTCACCGCGTGGCGGAGGAAGTTGGCCACCGACACCCCGGGGATGGACGTCGGGTACTGGAAGGCCAGGAACAGCCCGGCCTTGGCCCGCTCGTCGGCCTCCATGGCCAGGAGGTCCCGGCCGTCGAGGGTGACGGAGCCCTCGGTCACCTCGTAGCGCGGATGACCCATCAGGGCGTAGCTCAGCGTGCTCTTCCCCGAGCCGTTCGGGCCCATCAGGGCGTGGATCTCCCCCTGTCGGATCGTCAGGTCCACGCCGCGAATGATCTCCTTGCCGTCGATCGCCACGTGCAGATTCTGGATGGTCAGGACCTTGGTCATCATCGTCTCAGTGTTCGGTGTTCGGTGTTCAGTGTTCAGTTTTCAGCGAGGAAGGCGCGCAGTCAGTCTTCATTGCCGACCGACGACTTCGGGCTTGGCCTGGAAGTCGCAGGAATGGTCGCCGTCGAGCCGGCACTGGCTGAGCCGCAGCCCGCGCCCCAGCACCTTCTCGAACATCTTGCGCTCGAGGGCGCAGATGGCGCGATCGGTCTCGGCCAGTTCGTAGTACGGGCAGGAGTGTTGCCGCAGGATCGGGAAGGCGCCGACGCCGTCGCGTGCGACCTCGACCTCGACCCCCCGGTCGTGCAGCAGGTTGGTCAACTGGACCAGCCGCCCTTCCCACTCGTTGCCGCTGACCTGGCAGCGATACATCTCGGCCAGGCGATCGGTGAGCCGGGTGAACAGCAGCCGGCGCAGCTTGCGGTCCTCGACCGTGGTCATCATCTCTTCCCAGAGCGCGACCGCGAGGTCCGCGTAGTTCTGGCCCAGGCGTTTCTGCGCCTCGACGCTGGCCTGGTAGGCGTGCCGCGGGCGCCCGCGGCCCCTGGCCTCGGCGCGACGTTCGACCAGCCCCGAATCCAGCAGCCGCGACAGGCGGTTGCGCACCGCCGTACCCGTCACGCCCAGGTGGCCGGCCATCTCGACGACGGTCATCGGGCCGCGGCGGCGGAGCAAGTCCAGCAACGCACGATCCGATGATTCCGACATCGCCCCCACTCCCTCGGTCCATCCGGCCGTATCCATCCGACGCCGCATGGCCTCACGGACGCGGTCGCACCCGCACACGACCCGTGCCGGCCACGGCCCCGACGCGATCCGCCTGGACCACAAGTAATCGTAGAGCCCCCCTCCCGATCGTCCATCGGGTAGCGGGGATTTTTTGCAAGAAATCGTGCGAAAAAACCCGGCGCCGTGCCGAGGGCGCGGTCCTTCGGCGCAACCTCAACCGAGCCGCGAGCGTGATTCAGCGATCGAGCCGATCGCGGAGGCCCGACCTCACGGTCGCGGCTCCCTGAACCCAGCCCCCGGCGTCTTCGGCGGCCGCGTCATCTCCTGCGCAGTACAGGATCCTCGAGATTCGCGGTGCGAAGCACCCCACAGGGCTCTCCGTACGGGCTTCTCGCACACGGTCCGAGGCCGCGGAGAATCCGGCCAGGACGAGCAGCGCGAACAAAGCCAGGACGGCGCCCGCCAGCAGACGAGCCGACGCATCGGGCGGGGTCGTTACATTCGTGGGAGTCCGCAAGCCCTCATCAATCGATGGTGGAGCCTTGGCATCGTTGATCGCCACGTCGGTGAGGTCGGCAGACCCGCAAGCCGCGTCCCCGGGCGAGCGAGCCTCCGTCGGAGCCGGGCGCGGCCCAGGCTCCTCGGAGGTGGCTTCGTTGCTCGCGCCCGTGGCCGGGTACTCGGCGGAGAGGCTCAGCGCCCGGGCAATCCGCGCCACCCGGGCCCGGATCGCCTCTTCCCTCAGCCCGTCCACCTCCTGCACATCATCCTCCTCGGTTTCGGGCGGCGGGAATCCAGCTTGCGTGCAGGCTTGCTCTCCGGGGTCGGTTGGGCGCGGGTCTTCCGACCCCGCCTCGGGGCTCGACCGAAGGTCTCCCGATGGGGAGCCGGCTGGCACGGAGACTCGCGCTGCCGGGGAACCGGCCCCGTCCGCCTCCCGCTGCCGCTTCCGCAGGGTCTCGATGATCCGCAGCAGCGTCTTGTCATTCGACACCTCGTATCGCCGCAGCCGCTCGCCCCAGGCGCTGTCGTCGAACGCCAGCTCCGCGGCCGCCTCCGCCTCCTCCCGCTCCAGGTGACCGGCCAGCACCGCCTCCAGCCGCTCCTCCTCCGCGGCGATCAAAGCCAGCAGGTCCGCTCGCGCCGCCTCGGGCCTCGCCGGCAAGTTCGCCATCGGCTCGCGGGCGTTGAGCCGGTCCAGGTACGCGTTCCGCTCCTTCAGCGTCAGCTCGTTGTACAGGTCGGTGAAGCCCTCCGGCTCCTCCGGGTCCATCGCCCAGCAATGAAGGTAGATGGCCCTGACCCGCCGGTCGTCCACCGCGTCCAGCGGCTGGCGGCCCAGCATCCGGATCGCCTTGAGGCGGTCGAGCGGCTGCCACAACAGGCCGTCCTCCAGGATGTCGCGCAGCTCGCCCCAGCGGTCCAGCAGCCAGGCGCAGGCCCAGGGTCATCGCCTCCAGCCGAACCACGATCCTCGCCGGGTCGTCGGGATCCTCCGGGTCGCCCGAGTAAGAGACGTGTTGAACCTCGCCGGCGGCCGGGGCGGCATGGGGATAGAGGCAGAGCGGCCCGACGGGGTCCCAGTACAGGCGGCGGCCCAGCGCGACGACCTCCTCGGCCTGCCGGGCGAGGCGGTCGGCGTCCGCATGTCGGGCGGCGGCGCGCCGGGCTTCTCGGGCTCGGCCCACTCGATCGATCTGAAGTGATACGCCGACGGCCCGGGTGACGAGGAAGCGTTCGACCTCGTCGCGGGGATTCAGATCGATGGTCCAGGCGTCGAGGCGGGCGTTGAAGGCCCCTTCTTCACCGGGTAGGATGATCGTCTTGGCGCGAAGGCCGTGCTTCAGCGAGTTGAACTTCACCCGTTGCTTTCCGGCGGCAGAGCGCGGACCAGTGGACATTTGTGCATTACGTCGATTGATCTCGGCGCGGCTGGGCGCGGTTTGGGCGGTGGCGGTCATGGTTGTGGTCCCCATAGCGGCATCGGACTGGAGGAGCGGGTTCGATCACGGAGAGAAGCGGGCGACGAGCCTCGCGACATCGCGGCTGTCAGCCATTTTAAACTCTCCCGCCGATTTGATCAAGGGGGATCGCTGCCGGATTAACGCAACTTGCGGGGCTCTTGGCGTGACAGGGGGTCGGATTTAGCGAGAATTCCAGGAGAAAGCGGCCTCCATCGCGGCCCGCTCAACCATGGGGACGTGGTGGGGCCGCCCGATTCACGCTGGGGACCTCGCAAATGGAGTGATCGAGTGAGGCACTCCTGATGGCCGCCTCGAGGGGTGCGGTCACCCGTTAAGAGTCTGTCCCAGAAGGTGGGTCAGACGATTGTAGAAACCCACCGACGCAAGGCCTTGGCACACGGTGGGTTTCACCCACCCTACGGGATCGCTCTCGACCTTTCCGGGACAGACTCTCAGCTCGGCGGGAAAGCACGAACGGCGGCCCGCCGGGTTAGGATTGAGCGATGCGCTCGGCTGTGCGGATACCCAGCAGCCGGTTCCAGGTCCGGAAATCGACCTCGGACTTGGGGACATACAAGCCATCGCTCGGGACCTGCATGTCGCCGGTGGCGGTGAACTCGCGCCGCGCGGGCTCGCGGAGGTCAACGTACGTCGCTCCTTGCTCGAGCCGGGTGCCTGCCGGCAGCAGGGGGACCTGCTTGAGGTCGTCGTCGGTCCAGTCCACAAGCTGGCGATGCGCCTCCTTGACGTCGTACGCCGTGCGGGGGTTGTGCTTCTCCGGGTCCGGCCCGGTCCGGGCGATGTTCTGCCCGGCCGCCGCCGCGGGATTCAAGTCGTGCTGATCGGACTCGGGATGATTGTTGTGCTCGGGGCCCTGCAGTGTGGGATCGAAAAGGTTGTCGGCCATGCGATGTTGCCCTCATGCGCGACCGAAAAGAAAAGGGGTCGCGCATCATGGATTGAGCCGCACAAGTCGTGCCAACGCGTACAGGTATCGATGCTTTCGCCGGGGTGATGGCCGGTGTGGGTGGGCGGTTCGTGCTCGACAGGGCGATCGACGTCGATTACGGTGGCTTGTGTGTTGGGTGGAAGCCTGGGGACGACGCATCGCCCTGTCACAACGGCAGGGGAGCTGAGGAGAATCCCATGCAGGATCAAGGTTCGGGGCAGTCCAGAGAGATCGACCGTCGCGGCTTCCTGGGCACCGGTGCCGGCGTGCTGGCCGCGGCCGCGGCGCTGGGAGAGATGCAGCCGGCTTCCGCCCGGCAGCCAGACGACGTCAAGGCGACCCAATCGGCCCCGCTGGCCAAGCGCAAACTGGGCAAGACCGGCGTCGAGGTGACGATGCTCAACATCGGCACCTGGCGCAGCTCCGGCGTCGAGCGGCTCCTGCGGTTCGCGTGGGCCAACGGCGTGCGCTACATCGACACCGCGAAGTCGTACGGGACCGAGCCGGCCATCGGCCGATGGCTCCAGGCGACGCCCGAGGTCCGCAAGGAATTGTTCATCGTCACCAAGGACCACCCCCGATCGCCCAAGGGACTCATCAGCCAGCTCGACCAGCGGCTCGAGCAACTCAAGACCAACTACGTGGACCTGATCTTCATCCACGCCATGGGCGACCACGACTTCGCCACCGAGGTGAAGTGGCCGCGGAGCCAGGAGTTCAAGGCGGCCGCCGAGGCGATCCGCAAGTCGGGCAAGGCGAAGTTCGTCGGCTTCTCGACCCACCATCCCCGCCGGCCGGAGATCCTCCACGCCGCCGTGCAAGGCGGGTTCGTCAACGCCATCATGCTCCAGAATAATCCCTGGATCGCCCAGGAAGACGCGATGAACCGCGCACTCGACGCTTGCTACAAGGCCGGCATCGGGCTGATCTCGATGAAGCAGGTGGCCGGCAACATGAACCTGCAAGAGATGGCCCAGCAGCTCCCCGAGCTGAAGGAGAAGAATCTCACCCCCTACCAGGCCCTGCTGCATGCGATCTGGAGCGACGAGCGGTTCAGTTCGGTGTGCGTGTCGATGCGGAACACGGACCAGATCCGCGAGAACACCCTGGCGGCGCGAAGCTTCCAGCCGATGACCCGCGCCCAGATCGACCGGCTGCGCGACGCCTGCATCGCCGCGGGGCCGACGCTCTGCGCCTCGTGCGATGGCCGGTGCAGCCAGGCCGCCGGCACCAACGCCGAGCTGGGGAACCTGACGCGGTTCCTCACCTATCATGAGCACCACGGCTACCGCGCCGAGGCGCGGCGGCTCTACGGCGAGCTCACCGACGCCGCCCGCGACTGGCAGGGCGCCGACCTCGAGGCCGCCCGCGCGGCGTGCCCCAACCACCTCGACTTCGCCACGCTCCTGCCTCGAGCCGACAAGCTGCTCGGCTGAGAGTCTGTCCCGGAAGGGTCGAGAGCGATCCCGTAGGGTGGGTGAAACCCACCGTGTGCCAAGGCCTTGCGTCGGTGGGTTTCACCCACCCTACAATCGTCTGACCCACCTTCTGGGACAGACTCTGAACCACTATCGGAGAGTGGCAAGTGGCAAGTGGCAAGTGGCAAGTGGCAAGTGGCAAGGTAAGACTGCCCAACAACCCTCGTGCGACCATTGCGAGTCGCGTGGGCGGCGACACAGGGTTGATCTTCACTTGCCACTTGCCACTTGCCACTCTCCGTTGCCGAATCGCTGAATCCGCCAGATTCTTCTTGAGTTCCCGAGGCAGAACTCAGATAGTGATGAGTGGCCAAATGCCGGCCGGACACTTGTTCCCGGGATGGGGTTTAGTCCGGCGAGCGGGCCTGCGGTACCGGCGGGATGCTCGAGCCCCTCTCCTCACACCGGGAGGCGATCCGGGAAGCCCCGAAGGGACGAAAGCGACGACTCGACGCCCACGGACGCCCGGCAGGCTGGCCTTCAGCCTCGGCGGCCCGGACGGCCTCCGATTCGGCGGACGCGTGCCAGGAATCGACCCAGTGAGTGAGAGAGCGGGTCATGGCGAAGAATATTTACGTCGGCAACTTGCCGTACGAGACGACCAGCGACGACCTCCTGGAATTGTTTCAGACGTATGGATCGGTCATCAGCGCCCAGGTGGTGATGGATCGGTTCAGCGGCCGGAGCCGCGGTTTCGGCTTCGTCGAGATGGCCGATGACGGCGAGGCCCAGGCGGCCATCGACGCCCTCAACGGCCAGCCGTACGGCAACCGGCCTCTGACCGTCAACGAGGCCAGGCCCCGGACCGACACACCCCGGCGCGGCGGCGGGGGCGGTGGCGGCTACGGCGGCGGGGGTGGCGGCTACGGCGGGGGTGGCGGAGGTGGCGGCCGACGCGGTGGCGGCGGTGGCGGCGGCTACGGCGGCGGTGGCGGCGGCGGCTACGGCGCCGGTTACAGCCGGGAGACAGGAGATTATTGATCGGCGCGGTCGCCGCGAGTGAGGAGACGGTGCCGAGGAGAGACTCGGACAGTCTCCTTCCTCCTCTTTGATCTCCTGCGCAGCGACTCTCTCCTCTCCGCTCTCTGATTCGCAACGGCGATCCCCTCCTGCGAAGGTGGCGAGCACGCACTCCCCGGCGGAGCATAGCGCGGCGCCTCCCCACACACCCAGCCTCACCGACCGGCGGCCAACCTCGCGCTGCACATTCTCGGGTTTCCCACTACAATCCCGATCTCCTCGGCCTGGTCCCGGCGAAACGCCCCACCAGTCCGACTTGCCACCGCTTCGTGCCCGGGCGCCATGGCCCGATCTCCTGCCTGAACCACATTCTATGGGAGCTTGGTTAAAAGGCGGGGCATGGTATACTTGAGTCGTTCGTGCAGATGGCGAGGTCTGGATCTTCCGGGATTGGCGCGAGAAATGTGAGGAATGAGGGGCAGCAGAGGATGAGAGTCCGATGCGTGGGGTGGGATGAGCCGGAGAAGCGAGGGGCTCCAGAAAGGAATTCGCCGCGATGAAGGTGATGGTCCTGGGGTTGGACGGAGCGACATGGGATGTGCTGGAGCCGCTGATTCAGGAAGGGTTGCTGCCGAACCTGGCGCGGTTGCGGGAGCAGGGATCGTGGGGGACGTTGAACTCGGTGTTCCCTCCGCTGAGCCCGGTGGCCTGGACGGGGGTGATGACGGGGAAGAACTCGGGGAAGCACGGGGTCTTCGAGTTCCTGGAGCACCGGCATGACCCGCTGGACGGCCGGGTGAACACGTCGCGATCGATCGCGGCGAAGCTGTTGTGGGAGATCGCGGCGCAGCACGGCAAGAAGACGGTGGCCGGTGGCGTGCCGATGAGCTATCCGCCGCGGCCGGCGGGCCGGTTCCCGGGGTTCTTCCTGGGCGATTTCCTCAGCCCGGCGGCGGCGAAGGACTTCAGCAGCGACCCGGACCTGTTCGCCGAGCTGGAGAAGGAGGTCGGGCCCTATCGTCCCTGGGCGACGGTGATCCACGACGGCGGCAACGAGGCGGCCGTGCTCGACGACCTCCAGGACTTCCTCGAGCAGCATCTCCGCACGATCTCGTTCCTGATGAACCGGTGCGACTGGGACCTGTTCCTCTTCGACCTGATGGCGACCGACCGCATCCAGCACGAGCTCTGGCACGTCTGGGACCTGACGCATCGCGTGGCCCGGGGCCGCGAGAAGGAGCTGGCCGCGCTGCGGCCGCGGCTGATCGCGTTCTGGCAGGCGGTCGACCGGGGCGTCGGCGCGATCGAGGCGGAACTGGGGCCCGACGCGGCCTTGCTCGTCATGAGCGACCATGGCTTCGGCCCGATCGAGTATTATGTCAATTTCAACGTCTGGCTGCTGGAACGCGGCGACATCGCGCTGGAGGACACGTTCTACGTCCGGCAGAAGTCCTGGTGTTATCGCCACGGGGTGACGCCCGAGTGGATCTACGGGATCATGAGCCGGCTGGGGCTGGGGAGCCACCGGGTCAGCCGGTTCCGGGGCAAGCAGTCGGGCCTGCTCGACCGCGTGGGCGAGTCCCTGTTCCTGTCGCGCCGGCATATCGACTGGTCGCGAACCCGCGCCTACGCGCAGGGGAATTTCGGCCAGATCTTCCTGAACGTCAAGGGCCGGCAGCCGCGGGGATGCGTGGCGCCCGAGGACGTCCGCCCGTTCCTGGACGACCTGAAGGCCGGGCTCAAGACGATCCCGCACCCCGAGACGGGCGAGCCTCTAGTCGAGCACGTCTACGAGCGGGACGAGCTGTACCAGGGCCCGCATAGCCACCTGGCCCCCGACCTGACCGTCGTGCTGACCGACTGGCGCTACCGGACGATCGGCCTGCACGACTTCACGACGCACCGGTTGATCTCGCCGGCCTTCGGGCCGACCGGCGACCACCGGATGGAGGGGATCCTCGTGGCATCGGGGCCGGCGTTCCGCACCGGGGAGACGCCCCGCGCCGCCGAGCTGCTCGACATCGCCCCGACCGTGCTCCACCTGCTGGGCATCCCCGTACCCGGCGACATGGACGGCCGCGTCCTCGCCGAGATCCTCGACCCGGCGCTCTCGCCGATCGACCTGCCCGTTCGGGCCGGGGCGCTGGCACCGGCCGCCGCCCATGCCCGCGCCGCGGCCTCGACACCGCTGGACTCCGTCTACACCGCCGAGGAGGACGCCGAGATCCAGCGCCGGCTCGAGGAGCTGGGCTACCTCTGAGCCGTGGCTTTGATCCATTGACGAATCCGGTCCTCCAGGTCGCGGATCTCGGGGCAGTTCTGGCGGACCTTGGCGTAGTTTCGCCCGGCCTCCCGACCCAACTCTTTTCGTCCCTGGCCGGGTAAGTGGAACAAGTGTCGGTCCCTGGCGATCGGCTCGAAGTATGCTTCCTTCGCGTCGCGCTCGTTCCGGATCTCATCCCAGGTCCATTTCGGTTTGAGTCGCCAGTTGGTCCCGGCCAGGGCCCAGACTTCGACCTCCTGCCAGGCGTGCTCGGCGAGGAAGAGGCGCGGAGCCGGCAGGATCTTGCTGACCTTGCGCTCAAGGTCATCCAGGGCTTCGCGGCGATGAGGATCACCGTCTCGGTCCACGCAGAGCACGAAGAGGTCGGCGATCGGGAACTCGGCGATGACACCCCGGATGGATTCGCTCGAGCGGACGGCATCGACGCCACGCACATGCGGCGAGTGGACGTCGATCCTCGCGCGGTTCTTACCGAGATGGCGGAACATCGCTTCGAAGATCGGCTTCAAGATAAGGTGATCGTGCTGGACGCCTTCGGGGATGATGATGGCCCTCATCTCGACACCCCGGTCTTGCGGCGGCGAGCCGGTCAGGGCGCGGTCTCGGCGTCGTCCGGGTCGGGCTGCATGAAGTAGGTCGTCGTCTCGAACCATCCCGAGGCGAGTAGGTGAGCGAGACGATCCTTCTTGATTAAGTCCTTGGCGTTCGGAACGTCGAGGACGCGGATGATCCGAGCATCGGGCGCATCCGGTAGACGGTAGATGAGGTGAGCATGCTCGAGAGATTCCTCGCTCAACAGGCCGAGCAATTGGGGCGAGTGCGTGGTCGCGACGACCTGAATGCCCTGGTTCTTCACCTGGTTCTCGAGGAGGTCGAGCAGGACCCGCAGGCGGGTCGGGTGGATGCCGTTCTCGAGTTCCTCGAAGAAATAGAACGAAGAGGGATGAGGGCCGAAAAACGAGGCGAGGAAGGCGAGGAATCGCAGTGTCCCATCGGAGGCCGAGGCCAGCGTGACTCGCTGGCCGTTCTTCTCGACCAAGGTCGCCAGGACCTTTCCCGTCGGGTCCGCGGGGAACTCGATCTTGACCGGATCGGTCGGCGTCAGCTCGTCGATCCATGATAAGAGCGTGCGCCGGCCACGGCTGCTCCGACAGATCGTGTGGAGCACGGATGAAAGATTGCGTCCGTTGTCACTGAGCACGTCCTGTCCCGGCAGCGATGGCTGACGAATGGCGTCCAGCGACCATTCGAAGAAGCGCATCGATCTGCTCATCTTGATGTCGTTGACAAAATTGAGGTGCCTCTCGGAGAACCACTCGTAGTTCTCCTCGTTCATGGCCTCGAAGAAGTCGTATTGCTTGTACATGTTTCCCAAAAAGGAGTAGCTGTCTGGAATCCCGAAATCGACGAAGTGATTCATTCGCCGAGAACCGGAAATCGGCCAAGCCGTGTTAAATCTTATGGAAGCCAACCCATCTTTGTTGCTCCTCGCACTGAAGTACGTTCCGCCCTTTGCGGACTTCAGTTCCTCGGCCGCAATCCGCCCCGTGCACCTGACTCGATCGATCTCGACTTCGATTCGATACCGCTGGTCGTCTTCGTCATCGCGGACTTGGGCCGTCAGTGCAAACGAGCGGGCCTTTCGATAGGCAATCTCCGGAATCCCCCCTCGGATCCCCGTCCAAACCCGCTCGCCGCCCTCGCCGTACTTTTCGCCGATGATCTCGGGCAGGCTGTAGCCCCGCCCGATGCCGTGCAGGAACCGGAAGGCGTCGCGGACGTTGCTCTTGCCCGAGGCGTTCGCCCCGATCAGGACGGTGAACGGCCCGAGCTTGAGCTCGGCGTCCTTGAAGCCCTTGAATCGTTCCAGTCGCAGCGAGGTGAACATCCGGTTGGCTCCTGTAGGGATCGTCCGCACCATTGTAACCGTCCGGCGGCCCTTCCGATATCGGCTCGGACACGTCGAAACCTCGGTGGTTCAGGGATTTCCGTCGAAAACCGGCCGGCGGGCGTCCCGCGCCTCGGATCGGGTTGATCGCCCGTCATTGCGCGACTATGATTAGATTGACGATCGCAGGCGGTTGCGATCACCCCTTTCCTCCATTCTCATTTCTCCCCGGGAAGCGACCCGAAGGAGGCCGGCGATGCGAACCGAGTTCTGCATGAGTGAGCCGTCGAGCCCGAGTCCCACGTACGGGTCGCGATAGTCCATCTTTCCCCGCCATCGCGGCGGGATTCACGATCGCGACGCGTCCAGGGCGCGGCCGACCGCACCGTACGCCCACGCCGCGCGCCCGACCGGGCTCACAACCCCGTCCACACCGGGTCAGGCCGATCGAACAGCCCGGCCAGACGCCGGCGGATCCGCCCGGATCGCCCGCCGCCCCGCCCGCTCGGCGAGGAGGCAGGGTCGATTGATTGATATTAGGTTTCATGATAAATGATGAGTATCATCATGAGATATCGATTTTCATCCAGCAAGCAGATGCGCCGGTTGTGCGCCGAGCCGGGCGAGGACGACGGGCTGGACCCGCGGTTCGGCGCGCGGCGGTCGGGCCGGGACGGGCGGACGCGGGCCTCCGGCGGTCCGGCATTCGGGCCCGGTGCGCCGGCTCAGCCGGTCGATCGCAAGGCCGCGCAGCTCTGCCGGCAGGTGGCGGTCACGCTCGACGAGGTGCTGGCCGATTGCGGCGATGACGTGCTGCGGGACCTGCACGTCGTGGACGTCGCCCCGTTCCCCGACGCCTCGCGGCTGATGGTCACCGTCTCGGCCGTCGACGCCGGCGCACCGGGCACGCCCGTCCCCGAGGCCGTGCTGGAACATCTCCAGCACGCCGGCGGACACCTGCGCCGCGAGGTCGCCGCCGCCGTCACCCGCAAGCGCGCCCCCTCCTCCTCTACCGCCTCCAGGATCAGGCGATCGGTGGCGATGACTCGAGCGGCTAACGTTCGCATTGCGTCAACCTCGGAGAACCCCCCCGACCCCCCCTTCGTAAGGGGGGGAGGATTCGGAGGGGCGGGCCTCCCTCAATTTCCCCCCCTTACGAAGGGGGGGTCAGGGGGGGTCGAGGCCCCAGCCCGATCTTGAGGTTGAGCCGCGTGGGCAAGCCATTCGTTAGCCGCTCTAGCGTTGGACATGAGACGGAAGTCCGGTGGGCATCGCCCACCCGAAACCTCCAGGACCCGGCGGTCGTGACCGCGGGTCATCGCACATGAAGAGCGTTCGCCCCGTCACCGCGCTGCTCCTGGCGCTGCTCCTGGTGCTGGGGTACCCCCTGGCGACCGGGCAGCGCCGCGAGGCGCGGCTCCGCGCGGCGCTGGCGCTGTATCAGAGGCGGGCCGTCCCGTACATCGCCGACATCATGCGCCGATCCGTCGCGATCGACTGGCCCGATGGCACGACCCTGAGAGAGGCGATCGAACAGATCAAGACCAGCGCGCTCCCCTCGCGGGCCTTCCCGAAGGGCCTCCCCGTCCTCGTCGACTCCGATGGTCTCCGCGAGGCCGGACAATCCCTCGGGTCGCCGGTCAAGGCGCCGCCAGGTGACCATCCCGGCGCAGGGCGGCTCACGCTCGGGCAGAAGCTCGGGATCGTCCTCGAGCCGCTGGGACTGGGCTATGTGGTGAAGGACGGGGCCATCGTGATCACCTCCCGCGCTCGGGCGGGAGAGCCACCCGCCGCTGTGGACGAGGATTGAAGACCATGGCGTGCACCGGCCGCTCCATCGACGGAACCGCACAGCCGCCGGCCGAAGCTCCTCCGGCCCATCCGACTGAGCACGTCCTTGCTGTTCACGGCCGTGGCCGGACTCCTGATCGCCCTGTACGCCCAGCGGCTCCGCGAGGCGCGCATCAGGGACACACTGGCTGCGTATCGGGACCCGCGCCAGGAAGGGCTCATCGATTCCCTCGATCAGCCGATCGCCCTGAATTATGCCGACGACCCGCACCTCGACGACTTCCTCAAAGAGGTCAAGAAACAGACAACCAAGAATCCGAAGCTGCCCAAGATCCCGACCGGCATCCCGATCTACGTCGATCCGATCGGCTTGCAGGAGGTGGAATGTAGCCTGAACTCGACCGTCAAGCGACCGCCATCGGCCGACACGCTCGCCCTGGGCGAGCATCTGCGGCGCATCCTCGAGCCGCTGGGCCTGAGCTACGTCGTGAAGGACGGATTCCTGATGATCACGGCGAAGGAGTCGAACGACGAGCCCACCGGCGACGACGTGGACCCGTATCTCCGGTATCGCGACGTGCTCCGATAGCCGACGACGGGCGCGGATCCTCCGACGTCCGAGTCGCCACGGACTCACCGGCCCTTCTGGACCAGCACGCGGGTCTTGGCCAGGACGTCCTCGAGCGCGCCGCAGGCGACGATCCTCCCCTCGCGATTGACGATGGCGGCCTGGGGGACGGACTTCATGGCGAAGCGGCCGAAGAGCTCGCCCCAGGCGTCGGCTCCTCCGGGGCCCGGGGCGTCGACGCAGACCGGGAACTCGAGGCGCAGGGCGTCGGTGACCTTCTTGATGTCGGCCGGATCGCTCCCCGGCGGGTGGACGCCGATGATCGTCAGGCCGCTGCTGGCGCGGTCCCGGTGCAGTCGGTCGAGCCGCGCCAGGTCGTCGCGGCAGGCGTCGTTCCACTCGGCCCAGAAGCCGAGGAGCACGACCTGGCCGCGCTGCGACTCCCAGGTGGCCGGCTTGCTGTTGAGCCACGTCGCCCCGCGGGGAAACTCGGGCGCGGGCTTGCCGATGAGGGCGTCGAGAGCCTGACCGCGCGCCTGCCGCTGCCAGGGGTTCACCGGCGCCTGGGACGAGAGCTCCAGGTATCGCTTCAGCGGGAGCGAAGGGACGCCATCGTCGGGCTGCTGGAACCGGCCGACGAATTGACCGTCCTCGTCCTGCACCTGCACCCAGGCCCCGGCCGGCGCGACCACGTCGCGGAACACCGCGTCCCCGACCCGCGACGCCGGCGCCACCGATTCGACCGTGGTGTCGCGACGCCAGTTCAGCACGGCCCAACCCTGCGAGACCTGCGCCCAGACGTCGAAGCTGAACTCGGTCAGACGGAACGGGAACCAGCGTCCCGGCGCGATCTCGCGGAGGTCGCCGCAGGTGTCGATGTTTATCGGCATGAGCCGATTGCCACCGACGTTGCCATATTGCTCCGCCCGGATGGGAAGATCGTTCCGATCGCTCGCGAGGTACAGGACGATCGGATTGCCCTGACTGAATCGCGCTCGGGGGCTGTTGCCGAGGATCTCGATGCAAGGGCGGCCGTCCACCTCCGCGGCGCCGCAGTAGCGGAACCGGATCATCCTCGCGTTGGCGCCGGCCTGGTCCGAGGGCCTCAGGGCCAGGTGATGTTGGAGCGATCCGACGAGCCAGTTCTGACGCAGCAGCATCGTGTGCGGCCGAAGCACGGAGAGGCCGCCGGGCATGCCGACGAGATTCCTGTTGTAGCCCCTGCGCAGGACGACCCCGAGCCCCTGGGGATTGCGCGGATCCTGGCCCCAGACCATGCGGGTCCACTCGCCGTCGTAGGCATTTCGCTGGATCGAGGTATCCTGCCAGCCGGCGGGGAGGGCCATCTTCTGCCGCGTCGCCAGGTACGCCAGGTCCCCTTTGTGGATCGAGTGCTCCTCGGCGAGCTCGTCGTACCGGACGTTCTGGGCGGACGCGGTCGAGTGGGGGTATGTGCTGATGGAGCGCGTCTTGACCTCCAGGTCGCCGTAGAGCTTCTCCTGCTCGCCGAGCCGTGTTGCGAGGTCGGCCAGGTTCTTGCGGCCCCACTCGTCGTCGAACGGCTCGGGCAGCATCGAGCCGACGATCTTCCGGTCCTTGATCGTGAACACGGGCAACTCGGCGGGGATCGGCACGTCGGCGAAGAAGGCCGCCTCGTGCCGCGGGGCGCGGTTGACCTTCTCGACGATCGTCTCGGTGCGGGACACCCGCTGGCCCCGGGCCTGGACGTTCCGGATGACGACCGCGATCCGCGCCGGGTACCAGAGGCCGGGCGCCGCCTCGCGCAGCTCGTGCACGCGCATCTCCTGCGCCTGCCAGCCGAATTTATACTCCTCCTTGATGCAATGGTAGTTCCGGTCGGGGGCCAGCCAGAGACGTTGTGTGGACGGCTCGGCATTCGGCTGGTACCAGCGGTACACGCGGACCTTCAGGCAGCGGAGGCCGTCGAGTTGCTCCTCGCCTTCGAGCCGCGCCTCGACCTTGCGGAAGATGGTCCACAAGCCGGATTCGACCAGCTCTCGGGTGTAATTGAGCCGGGCGTGGATCGCCGCCGTCCCGCTCAGGTAGACCGAGAGGGGGAAGTTGATGCCATGATGCGACAGGGGCAGGCTGTGGATGGGGTAGACGCCCGGGTGCTGCCAGCGGCCCAGATGGATGTTCACGCAGTTGCCCGCGACGACCGTGCGCGTCCGGTCGCCGTCGCAGGCCGAGGTCTCCTCGTGGCGATACTTGATCATGCCGGCCCGTTCGAACGCCTGGTGCCGGAAGAAGGTCCGGTCGCCCTGCAGGACGACGCGCCGCGTGGCCAGCGTCGTGACCTCGGACGGGTTGGCGGCGTCCTTCCGGTTCGGATTGCGGACCGTGACCCGCGCGACGTACTCGACGTCCTTGTACTTCGCCTCCTCGGCGCGGACGGCCGCCATCCGAGGGTCATGGGGAGCCGACCAGGGCCAGGGCTGATCCGCCGCCCCGGCCCGCGGCACGAATGGTGAGAGCACGGCGGCGAGCCACCACACCGCCGCGAGTCGCGGATCCGTCCATCGCATGATCGACGTGTCTCCCCGTCCTCCGATGAAGCCCGCGCGACATGGATCCGATCCTAACGGGGAGATCTCACCATTTGAAGGGATCGAGAGGGAATCGCCCCGTCGCCCCGTGGCGGCGCACGACTCGGCTTCTCAGCGATGATCGGGTGTGTTAGGGTGCTCTGCCACGATGCACCGGACGGAGGACATCGCCGCGAGCACGGACGCGAGGCAACCCCCCATGCGCATCTTCATCTCGGCCGGAGAGCCCAGCGGCGACCTGCATGCCGCCAACCTGATCCGCTCGATCCGCCGGAGGCTCCCCGATGCGGAGTTCGTCGGCTACGGCGGCGCGAAGATGGAAGGCGCCGGGGCCCATCTGCTCTACCCGCTGGCGGACCTGGCGGTGATGTGGTTCCTGAACGTCCTGCTCAACCTGGTGACGTTCATCCGCTTGATATTCAAGGCCGACCGCTATTTCCGCGACGAGCGGCCGGACGCCGTGGTGCTGATCGACTATCCGGGCCTGCACTGGTGGATCGCCAAGCGGGCCAAGGCGCGGGGCATCCCGGTGTTCTACTTCGTGCCGCCGCAGCTCTGGGCCTGGGCCGGGTGGCGGGTCCGGAAGGTGCAGAAGTACGTCGACCAGGTGTTGTGCAGCCTGCCGTTCGAGCCGGCGTGGTACCACGAGCGGGGCGTGCCGGATGCCGTGTACGTCGGCCATCCGTATTTCGACGAGCTGGCCGCCCGGCCGCTGGACGAAGGGTTCCTCTCCGAGCACCGCGGGCGGCCGGGCCCGATGGTCGCCATCCTGCCCGGGTCGCGGACCCAGGAACTGAAGCGGAACCTGCCCGACATGATCGCGGCCGCCCGCGAGCTGGCGCGACGTCGGCCGGACGTCCGCTTCGCCGTCGCCTGCCTGCACGAGCGCCACAAGGCGCTGGCCGAGCGGATCATCGCCGAAGCGGGCACGTCGAGCGAGGGATCGGCCGGCGCGTCTCCCGTGATCGAGGTCTTCGCCGCGCGCACGCCCGAGTTGATCCGGCTGGCCCGGCTGGCGTGGGCCGTCTCGGGCTCGGTCGGGCTGGAGCTGATGGCCGACGGCCTCCCCTCGGTCGTGCTGTACAAGGTCAATCGGTTCGACCTGTGGATCGCGCGGCCGTTCATCAAGGCGAAGTACATCAGCCTGGTCAACCTCCTGGCCGACGAGGAGGTCTTCCCCGAGTACCTGACCTGGCGCGATGCCTCGGGGGACCTGGTGCGCTGGGCCTTGGCCTGGCTCGACGAGACCGGACAGTGCGCCCGGACGACGGCGTCGCTGGATGCGCTTCGGCGGCGGGTCGCCCACCCCGGCGCCACCGATCGCGCCGCCGAGCGGATCGTGACGCGGCTGGTGCAACGCGGCGACGGATCACTGGCGGCCCGGCCGGCTTCCCCGGCCCCCTACCGCGGCCCGCACGAGCCCGCCGCACGCCAGCCGGTCCCCGGCGAACCGGGGCAGCAAGACTGCTGATTCTTCAAGGACCGGTCCATGATGACGGGAGGGGGAGGCTGGCGCGGTGAAAAGTTGGGGTTGACCGGCGTTTTCGAGGGCCCGGCCGACGGGTGTCTTGTGGCGCCCGCTCATGCCTCTTCGTCCCCCCCTTACGAAGGGGGGGTCAGGGGGGGTTCCGGGGCCACGGGCCCGTGGAGCGCGGCAGGACGATCGGATTCGACCCCCCCGAACCCCCCCTTCGTAAGGGGGGGACGAAGAGGCGCAACGGAACCGGGATGAGCGCCAAGCCTTGTCCAGCCCAACTTCTCACCGCGACAGGGCGAGGCTGGCGCTCAGGACGTTGCGGCGGCCTCATGGTCGTATCGCTCGCCGCATGAAACAGGTGAGCTCGCCATTGAACTTGCCGCGGACATCCTCCGGCGAATCATGGCTCACATCTTCCAGGTCGCCCAACTTGCTGGACCAACGGCCGTCCTTCAGCAGCTTCGCCGCGTGCCTCCACTCGCCGTTCTCTGCATAGAGGGCGACTTTATCGGAACCCTCTTCAGGCTCGGGCCCGCATTCGGGGCAGAACTCGTACCCGATCACCTCATAAGCGCTGATCAAGGCGTCCAGGCCGAAGCCATACCTCGCTCCCTCGGGCCAGTAGACGCCCGGCTCATCGATCGGCCCATCCTCACCGCACTCCCACCATCGTGTGGCATCCCCCGCGGCCCAGGCGATGCAGTTGTAGATGGGCGTCGCTTCGCTCGTGATCTCGTATCCGGCGTCCGCGAGTTTCGGATAATGCCGGTCGATGTCCTCTCTCACACGTCATACCCCTGGACCCGCCCCCATTCGATCCAGGACTGGACGACGTCGAGGAAGTCCTTCGCCACCCTCGGATCCGCGGGATTCACGTTGGTGATATCTCGCAGGATCCAGAACAGGTGGGAGGGCTCGCGGGCGAGGTCGGCGAGGATGAGGGGGATGGCCGGCTCTCCCATCGCGACGAGCTGGCGATAGGCCGGATGTTCCTTCTTCAGGCGGATGCTTGACAGAGGCGCGGTCTCGGACTTCCATTCCTCGGCGAGCCGATGGAATGACGTCTCGATCTCATCGGCCTTCTCGGAATCCAATATCTTTCTCATACGAGACGGCTCCTGGCCGCGGGAAGTGCATCGGCCGACTCCTGCCATTGGCTGGAGTATACAATCCGGCAGGGGACCCGAACCATCCCACACCGGCCGCGGTGCGATCGGCGATATGGCGAGGCAGCACCCACCATCCGTTCGGCGGGTCCCTCGAGGGCTGGCGGCGCGGGAGCGGGTTTGAGGAAAGTGGCGCGGATGCGGGGTCACGTCAGCCGGCGGCCGGGGATCCGAGAGGATGTGCCGCAACCCGGGCCGAGTCTGCCCCGCGGCCGGTGCGGTCGGCGGCGAATCGTCGCGGGCTGTCGGGCCGATCGGTCCGGATCGCCGATTCGTCCGGGCGACCGGGACGGTTCGGAGCCGCCGCCTCAACGCGGGGAAAGGCCGCGATCCGGACGGGACCAGTCCGGCTCTCGCTCCGATCACGTCGGTTGGGTCGCCGGGCCGGCCCGCCACGTCTCGGGTGGTGTCACTGAGAGTCATGATGTTGCGTTCAATCTCTGGTGAATGATCGTTGGCGCCGACAGGCGGGCGCCGGGCGCTGCGGTTCGGTGAAACGAGAAGACCCGAGCCGAAACCTCCCGGGAGACGAAGCATCAAAGCCCCGAAATTCCATATCCGCACGCTGCTGATCCTCGTCGCATCGGCGGCCCTGGTCATGGCGGGAATCACGTTCGCGCTGAGGCGACCCGGCAGGCCCTATTCGGTCGTCTTCGATCGGTTCGATCCTGTGGCGATCTTCTCGTCACAACCGGGGATTTCGGTCCAGGGGGTGACGGGTAGTGGGACGTTCAACAAGAGGGCGGGCGGCGCCTTCAGGGAGTGGAGAGGCTTCATCAAGGCCACCGACGGCCGGCCGGTCCCGCCCGTGATCCAGCGCGCGATCGAGAACTATCTTCAGAAGGAGTGCCAGGGGAGTGCCCTGGTGACCGGGAATCTGACCGATCATGCGACCGAGCAGTCCTCGCCCGCCCGGGTGGCGTCGCATGGGCTGTTTCTCTTCAACGAAAGTGATCGGCACGGCGAGATGCACGTCTGGTTGTTCCCCGACTCATCCGGCTCGGGCCTGGGATACGCCATCGGCTTGGTCGAGGAGCCGCTCGAGTAGCGAGAAGCCGGCGATGCGGCGGATCCGCCCGCAGTGCGCCACGGAACCGAGGGGGCGGCTGGGGGATGCGTGGCGTCATTCGACGACGCCCGGTCGCGGGCCGACGAGGCGGCTCCGTCCGCCGATCCTCGCCCGTACCGGTCGGGTGCCGGAGCCCCTCCGGCGGCGGAATCTCACCGTCGGACGGCAGGCGCCCGACCGCCGGGAGGCCCATGCTTGGCATGTTTGGCATGGATGGCACGGGCAACACACGGGGGTCTCATGCCAACCATGGGCGCCGACGCCAGGTTCGGTTCGACCGAGCGACTTGCTGTCAACACGCTGATTTGATGTATTAATGCGTGTTTGATTGTATCAGCTTGCTGGCAGCCGGCGGTTGGGTCGCAGCCAGGACAGCCGGCCGTCGCCGCCGCGCGAGACAGCCGAGCTGATGGTGATGGTGGCCGAGGCCATCGAGTAACGCAAGCTCGTCGGGAGAGACATGGGTTGCATCTATTCGCGACGTATCGTTCCGATCCAGCGGGGAACTCTCCTCCGGTAGGCGCGATAAGCTTCGCCGAAGCGAGCCTCCAGACCGCGCTCCTCCTGGGGGATCTTGAGATAATTCAACAACGTCCATCCCACGACCGTCCAGATCAGCACCACCACGCTGCCGTAGAAGATCGCCCAGCCGAGCCAAATGAACGTGCCGGCCAGGTACATTGGGTTACGCGAGGAGGCGAAAGGACCGTGCGTAATCAGCACTCTTGACGTGGCCGTGAACAGTCCCTCCCCCTCGTCGAGCTCCAGCACCGGGGGCAGTTTGGGGATCTGAGCGAACATCACGCTGAGTACCCAGACCAGGCCAAGAGCGCCAGCCACGACCGGGAAGAGTCCAAGCATGTTACAGGCGGCCGGGCCGTGCTCGGTCCATCCGAGGTGGGGCGTCAAGAGCGAGAGAAGCCACGGCAGCACGAGGAAATTAAACGGAAGCACAACAGATACAATGAAGAAACCGGAGATCAAGGCCATCCCGCGCGAAATGCGGTATCGGTGCGGACGCTTACTGGCGGGGACTTCGGGCGTACTCATGGCTTTCCTTCTGGACTCCCAGCAATTCTTCCGTTTTGGCGCGAAAGCGGCGGAGTTCCTCGTTGCTCGGCTCGTGCTTGTCCACCCGCTCGTCTGCCTGACTGTACCATGCGCGGGCCCGCGGACGCTGCGTCCGGCGACGTAACCTCCCATGCTGGCCCGAGGCCGACGCGAGGCGCAGAGAGAACGGCTTTGGGGCTTGAGACAACGGAGACCGAGGTTTCCCCCGACGCTCCGCGTCACCGGCAGCCCCGCCAGAGCGTCACTTGGCGCGTTATTAGCAATTGCCTTAACCCATCCACAGGCTCCATTTCCATCATGGCGTCCTCGATAACCTCGATCTTTGCGTTCCTGTAAGCCATGGTGCAGGGCCCTGGGCGATTCCCGGTAACCTTGAGCAGGACGGCCTTCGCATCGTCAAAACATTCCGGCCTCTCTCCGGGTCGGTACGAGATTGCAACGTCGGTAAAGTTCCCATTGGCCTGGTGGTTTCTGACAACGATCGCAAACCACACGTTGAGCTTCGCCTGGCGGATCAGTCGCACCAGCTCGTCGTTTGTCGTGATTTCGGGGTGTGCCTTCGCGAAGTCGATGAGTGCTTCCGGGGCGTAGATGGTCAGGATTTCCGACCTGACCGTGATGCCGGGAGGTTCTCGCTGAGGGGCGCTGGCGTTCCAGACGTGGCGGGCGAACAAGAAGAGGCCCGCTCCGCCCAGGAGCGCGCAGAGTGCCATGATCAGTCGTTCTACCCTCATGTCATCTCCTCAATGGAGCTGCCTCGACTCGGTTCAAGGTCAGGGGGTTGCTGGCGGCCGGCGCGGGCTCGCCGGCCGCCTTCTTTTCCTGTGGCACTGCCGGCCATGACACGTCATGAAACGGGGTGCTCAACTTGTGGTGTAGACGCCGAAAATGTTGTCATCGCTCGTCGATGCAAAGTTGAAAATAACCTCGGTCGACGTGCTGAGCGTCACGACGGCGGTCGTGCCGATGTAGAGGCCACCGCCCTGGCCCTGGCCGCTGGTACCGCCCGTGCCGGCGGCACCACCCAGCGCAGCGTTGAACACGATGGCCGTGGAACTGATCGAGGCGGAGCTCCCCGCCAAGACCGCGAGGCCGCCGCCCTGGCCGGCGCCGCCGTTGTTCCCGGCCCCGCCGGCGCCGCCGATGGCCTGATTGCCGAGCAGGATGCTGTCGGTCAGAGTCAGCGAACAATCGTCGGGAAGGCCGGTGATGACGCCCGAGCCGACGTTCATGCCGCCGCCCACGCCGTCGCCTCCCTTGGCCCCGTCGCCTCCGGCCCCGCCGATGGCCTGATTGTCCAGGAGGACTGTGTTGCTGACGGTGACCACCGAGCCGAATGACAGGTCGATGCCTCCGCTCACGCCGGTGGCACCCACCCCGCCCGTGCCGCCGGCCCCGCCTTGAGCGATGTTGGCAGCAACCACACAGTCGGCCACAAGGGCCGGAGGGACGGCGATCAGGGAGATACCGCCCCCTTCGCCGACACTGCCGGCGCTGCCCGCCGCCCCCGCGCCGCCGATCGCCTGATTGCCGCTGAGCGTACTGTCGGCCACGCTCACGGCGGCATTGGGGACGTAGACGCCGAGGCAGAAGACGCCACCGCCGGCGGTCGTACTACCGCTGTTCGGAGTCTGCGAGGGGACGGCGCCTGGGGCCAGGGGCGTTCCCAGGGCCTGGTTGCCGATGAGAGTCGAATTCAGAACGGTCAAGTTGTCGAAATCGTTGATGCCACCGCCCTGCCCGGAGCCGAAGTTGGTGATGCCGTCGCCGCCGGCTTCACCGATTGCCGCGTTGCCGCTCAGCGTGCAGCCCACGACGGTCATGGTGGTACCTGGAGTGTTGGAAGAATTGCTGAGAGCGCCGCCGCCGGCACTGGCGCCGGAGCTGCCGCCGAGCGCCTGGTTGCCGACAAACGTGCTGTCGCTGATCGTGGCCGAGCCGCTGGCGACGAAAGAAAGGTCGATGCCACCGCCCAGCGCGATGATGTAGCCGGGCGAGTAGCCGGGAGTCCCGGGGACCGTGTTGGGACCGGTGGCGATGGCCTGGTTGGCGTCGAAGGTGCAGTTGCTGACGGAGAGCGCTCCTGCGGAGGTGTCCTCGATGCCGCCGCCGACGCCGGCACCGGCAACACCGCCGACGGCCTGGTTGTCGCTCACCGTGCAATGGCTGAGATTGAGGGAAGCGCTGCCCTCGAGCAGGATGGCGCCTCCCGCGCTCGCCAGGCCGTCGGTGAGAGTCAGCCCGGCGATGCTCACGCTGGCGCTGCCGCTGATGTCAAAGATCCGGCTGGCGCCGTTGCCGCTGACAGACAGCCGGTCCGCCCCCGGGCCATTGATCGTCACACTGCCGGTGATCGGCAATTCGCTCTTCAGCGTGACGGTGCCGTGCAGCCCCGGCGCGAACGCGATGGTCGCGTCGCCGGACTCGATGCCCGCCCGCAGTGAGTGGGCACCGCTGTCCTTCAGGTTGGTCACCATGAAGGTGCTGAGCAGCCTCCGGTCCTCCATCACTTCCAGCCGCGGCAGGACCGAGCGCCGCGAAAGGTTGCGCCTCGATCCGGGGCGCCGCGACCGAGTCGAAGAGCCCGTTGTCAACCGTCTGAACCAGGATGCAAGCAACATGATGCAGGCCTCTCTTGCAGAAAGCCGATCCGCGTGAAAAAGACCAGCTTGGCCCGGCGCGGATCCAGCGCCGGCACTGGCTGCCTCGACCCGATTCACGGCTCACGGTTCGTCGCCGGCCGGCTCACCGGCAATTCTCTTTTCGTGTGGATCTCAAGAAACCTCCACGCTCAGGTTGCCCGCAATCGAGCGGACGCGCGTGTCGGTGGCCGTGAGCGATCGCTTACTCTTCTCTTGCAGGACGAACTTGGTGAAGGTAAGCGTCCCATTGTCCGGGGCGGTGAACGTGTCGTTGGCGGGCAGCACCGGCGACCCATCGGTGCTCGTGAAGTTGACGGTGCCGATGAAGCCGGTGCCGGTCGTTCCGCCGGCGTCTTGGAGGGTGACGGTGAATGTCTGAGCAGCGCCGGCGCTCCTGGAGGAAGGCGAACCGATGATCCGCAAGGCCGGCGTGGCAACGGCACCGGGCACCTCGAAAACCGTGCCCGCGTTGGAGGCGCCTCCAGACTCCGTCGTGCCGTACAGGTTGCCGCTGCTATCCATGATCAGACTGGCTTCCGGGGCTGCACCGTTGGAGCCGTTGAAGGTAACCAGCGTGGTGATCGTGCTGCTGCCATGGGGCAGCTCGAAAACCGTGCCGCGGCTGGAGCCGCCTCCATACGCCGTTGTGCCGTACAGATTGCCGCTGCTGTCCATGATCAGGCCGCCAATTGGGTTTGCACCGTTGGCGCCGTTGAACGAAGCCAGCACCGTGATCGGGCGGCTGCCAGCTCCATGTCCCGACTTGATTGGAGGGCCCACCTCGAAAACGGTACCGTCGCCATTGGTGCCTCCGAAATCGGTCGTGCCGTACAGGTTGCCGCTGCCGTCCATGATCAGACCGGCTAGCGGGGAGCCCCCGAGCGAATCCACCGTGGTGATCGTGCTGGCGCCATGAACCCACTCGAAAACCGCGCCGGCGTCGCCGTCGCCGCCATATCGGGTTGTGCCGTACAGGTTGCCGCTGCTGTCCATGATCAGCGCCCCCCATGGGTTTATGGCACCACGGTCGGCGAAGGAGAGGGGGTTGAACGAAGCCAGGGTGGTGATCGTGCCGCTGCCATGGGCCAGATCGAAAACTGTGCCGTAGAAGGTCGAGGCGGGCTCATCATATTTGTCGCCGTATGTCGTGCCGTACAGGTTGCCGCTGCTGTCCATGATCACGCCGCCATACGGGCTTTCGCCGTTGGTGCCGTTGAACGAAGCGAGCGTGGTGATCGTGCCGCTGCCATGGGCCAGCTCGAAGACCGTGCCGTCACCGGAGGCGCCTCCATACACCGTCGTGCCGTACAGGTTGCCGCTGCTGTCCATGATCAGGCCGGCATACGGGCTATAACCGTCGGCGCCATTGAACGAAGCCAAGGTGGTGATCGTGCCGCTGCCGTGGGCCAGCTCGAAGACCGTGCCGTCGTTGGAGGCGCCTCCACTCACCGTTGTGCCGTACAGGTTGCCGCTGCTGTCCATGATCACGCCGGCAATCGGGTTGGCGCCGTCGGGCGCGGCGCCGAAGGCGGCCAGGGTGGAAAGGGAATCGAGGGGGGTGACCGCCACGATCGCGCTCGCTGTCGCCGTGGTGTAATCGGTCGTGTCCGAGGGCGTAAAGGTCACGCTCAACGCGGTGCTTCCGCGGGGCAAGACCGTTCCGGCCGGCGGCGTGTAGGCAAACGTGCCGCTCACAGCAGACCCGTTATTCGGATTGGCAGCGGTGGCATCCAGTTGCGTGCTGGAGAGGGGAGTCCCGGAGGGAATGGGGGCGGGAGTGTTCCAGGTCAACACCGGTTTGGCCGGATCGACCAGGAGCGCGACACTGGTGGTGATCGGGCTGTAATCGGTCGTGTCCGTCGGCGTGAAGGTCACGCTCAACGTTTGGAAACCCACATGCAGAATCGTCCCGGCCGGCGGCGTGTAGACGAAGGTCCCGGCCACCGCTGCCCCGGTGACGGAATCGGCAGCGCTGGCGTCCAGTTGCGTGCTGCTCAGCGCCGTGCCGTAGCTGATGGCGGCCGGAGTGTTCCAATTGAGCGCGGGGGTGTGTGGTAATAGCTCGAAAACGGTGCCATCGCCATAACCCACATCCGGGGTTCCGTCGGCTCCCACGGAGGTTGTGCCGTAGAAGTTGCCACTGCTGTCCATGATCAACCCGGCTTCTGGATAAGCCCCGTTGCTCCCGTTGAAGGAAGCCAGCCTGGTGATCATTCGGCTGCCGTGGGCCAGCTCGAACACAGTGCCCTCGCCCACGCTGCTGCCGCTGGGAGTATAGGTCGGTCCGCCAAGATAGGTTGTGCCGTACAAATTGCCGCTGCTGTCCATGATCACGCCGGTTGGATAAAACCCGTCCGTGCCGTTGAATGACGCCAGGTTCGTGATCGTGCGGCTGCCCTTGGCGAGCTTGAATACATTGCCGTCGCCCGAGGGGCCTCCCAAGAACGTTGTGCCGTAGAGATTGCCGCTGCTGTCCATGACCAGGGGGGAGCCCCCGCGAGAACCGTTGGTGCCGTTGAAGGAAGCCAGGGTGGTGATCGTGCCGCTGCCCTTGGCCAGCTCGAACACGGTGCCGTCGGCGTACACGCCGTTGCCGGGGTTCCAGGTCGGTCCGCCTTGATCCGTTGTGCCGTACAGATTGCCGCTGCTGTCCACGATCAGGGCACCTGGGCCAGAACCGTCGGTGCCGTTGAAGGAAGCCAGGGTGGTGATCGTGCCGCTGCCATGGGCCAGCTCGAAGACCGTGCCGATGTCGGAGGCGCCTCCACCATTCGTCGTGCCGTACAGATTGCCGCTGCTGTCCATGATGAGTGCGGAATTCGGGCCTGCGTCGTTGAACCAGGCCAGGGTGGTGATCGTGCCGCTGCCATGGGCCAGCTCGAAGACCGTGCCGATGTCGGAGGCGCCTCCACCATTCGTCGTGCCGTACAGATTGCCGCTGCTGTCCATGATCAGACTGGCTGCCGGGTCTGCACCGTTGGTGCCGTTGAACGAAGCGAGCGTGGTGATCGTGCCGCTGCCATGGGCCAGCTCGAAGACCGTGCCGTCACCGGAGGCGCCTCCACCCGTCGTTGTGCCGTACAGATTGCCGCTGCTGTCCATGATCAGCCCCGCCCATGAATTGGCGCCATTGGTGCCGTTGAAAAGCGCCAGGGTGGAGAGGCCAAAGGACGGCGCGACGCGGCTCTCGAGCCGCTCCAGGAAGAGGCGTGCCGTTTTGGGGCGCGACATCGGGTTGCGACGCGTTGCGCCGAGCCTGGCTGCGCGAAAGAGTCCAGGGAAGCCAGGAGGTCAGGGACATGGTCACGCTCCTTTTGGGGTGCGGTCCGCGGTGCAACGACTGAGGATACTCCCCGCGCGCAGACCGAGCGCCAGGGGCCGGTGAGGCTCCTGCTTCGCGGCGAGCACTCGCCGGCCGACAGCCCTTATCGCGTGTCGGCGGCCGACGGGATCCTAATCGGAGCCGGAAGCCGCCTGGTAACTTGTGGCCCCCGATTTTCTTGCTTGCCCGGCGACACGATGCCGATCTGGGCTGGGCTCGATGGACGCGCCGCCGCGCGTCGCCCGCCGGCCGGAAGGCCGCTTGGAGAGCGCTCGCGACCGCAGGCAGCCGCGTCACGGCCTCGCAAACGCATCGGGACCGGTGGGCATGGCAGCGCTTGCCGGTGCGGCGGGACGATCGAGGTCGGTGCTCGGAGGATCCAGCCAGGCTCGCGCCCATGCGGCGGATGGATCGATCTTCAGGACCAGCCGCGCGAGCGTTGCGTCGTCCGCCGGCGCGCGTTGCGCGTCGGGGACGAACTCGGCGCTCACGCCGAGCACGCCCGCCGCCTCGGCGCGGAATCGCTTGAGCTCTTCGTCGGCTGGGGCCGCGCGGCGATGCCACCGGCCTGCAACGTCGAACCACATCTGCGCCGGGCCGGCCTCACCGCGCTCTTGATGAGCCATCGCGAGAAAATAGGCGTTGAACCCCAGCGCGGAGCTAGCGATCAGCTCGTTCGACTTGCGCAGCGCTTCGATCGCTCCGGACCAGTCTCCCGCGCGGTAAAGGGCGACTCCCAACGTGTTCCAGAAGAGACCTTGGTCGGGTGCGAATTGGACCGCCCTTCGCGCCAGCTCGACGGCCTGGCGCGCGTCGCGGCGCTTCGGATCAGGGCTCGTGGCCAGCCCCCACGCCGAAGAATTCGCTTCGAGGGCCTTCGGCCAGCGAACCTGTGATAGCGCCCATTCGATTCCGCCGGACCGGCCGTCGGAAGTGCCGTCGGGGGATTCGGAATGTTGTGGCGCACCGCCGGATTGCGCGAGCCGATCGCGGCTCGCCAGCCAGGCTGCGTTGTCGAGCAATTGAATGGAGCCCTGCCGCGGGTCGAGCGTCATTCCCGTCAGGACCTCGACCAGGTTGGCGACGCGAGCCAGGTCGTCGGCGACAGGTGGCGCAATGACGTAAACGTATGTATTTTCAGCGCCTGCCAGGAGGAATCGGCCGTCCGGGCTGAAGGTCGTGGACATCACCATGCTGTGACGGAGGATCGGTCCGATGGGCTGACCCGTGGCTGAATCCCACAGATGCACGGCGGTGGAGGTTCCCGCGGCAAGAAGCTTCCCGTCGGGGCTGATGGCGACGCTCCAGATCCAGCTTCCCGCGGCCAGAGGCGGGAGCAAGAGTTTCCCGCTGGCCGCATCCCAGAGCCGGGCCATGCGATCCTCGCACCCCGTGAGTATCGACTTGCCGTCGGGGCTGAAGGCGACCGTGTCGACCGAGCCGGGATGTGGCAGGGGTTTGCCGAGCGGCGTCCGTGCCGCGACGTCCCACAACCAGGCGGCGCCGAGCCCGTACGTCGCGACGAAAGTCTTGCCATCCGGGCTGATCGCCAGCTTGTCGACATTGTCTGGTTGCGGGATCGGAGTACCGAGCAGCGTCCCGGTGGCCGTGTCCCAGAGGCGCACGGCACGATCAGCGCTGCCCGTGAAGATCGTCCTGGCGTCGGGGCTGAAAGCCACGGCCCAGACCCCCCCTTGGTGGGGCAATGGTGCGCCGGCAGGGCGCCCCGAGGGCACGGACCAGAGTCGGGCCGTTTTGTCCGTGCCCCCGGTGGCCGCGAGCATGCCGTCCGGGCTGAACGCGACGGCACCGTCGAGGATCCGGTCGGAATGCCGCATGGGTGCGCCGACGGGTCGGCCGGTTGCCGCGTCCCAGAGCCGGGCCGTCCCGTCGCGGCAGCCAGTCAAAATCAACTTGCCGTCGGGGCTGTAGGCCACCCCCTCAAACTGGCCCGGTTGGACGACGGAGAACCGGACTGGCCGGTAGAGGTCGGCAGCCCATAGCCGCACCGTGGAATCGCTGCTCGTGGTCAGGAACGATCGGCCATCGGGGCTAATAGCCACGCTCACCACCGGGCCCTGATGCTGCATGGGCGGGCCGATCGGCTGGCAGGTGAGCGCATCCCAGAGTCGCGCCGTCTTGTCTGTGCTCCCGGTGAGGAACAGCTCGCCGTCCGGGCTGAAGGCAATGTCGCGCACCCGGTCGTCGTGCACTTTCGAGGGCGGCATGAGCGGTTGGCCGGTCGCGACGTTCCAGAGCTGTACGGTAGCCGCCTTGTCTCCCGATCACAAGGGTTTTGCCGTCTGGGCTCAGGGCGGCGGAGCGGATCCATTGCGGAGTGTCGAAGGTCGGGCCGACGGACCGGCCGGTTGTGATATCCCAGAGCGCTCTTCGGCCGCCTCGGGTGACGATCAACTTCGCATCGCGGCTCAATCCCACCAGCAGGCCGGGATCGTGGATGGATCGGCCGACGGGCTCGCCGGTCGCTGCATTCCACATGTGCGCACGTGTATTGCAGCCGGTGAACAGCGTCTTGCCGTCCGGGCTGAAAGCCACCGTGACGTCGCCCTCTCCCTCATGCCTGAGCGGTTGGCCGATCGGACGGCCGGTCGCGGCGTCCCAGAGCCGTGCCGACATGTCGCGACAGCCGGTGAGCACGGATTTGCCATCCGGGCTGAATGCCACCGAAGTGACCTCTCGCGGGTGTTGCAGGATCGGGCCGATGGGTCGTCCGCTCTGCGCGCTCCAGAACCGCACGGTACCATCGTCGCCGGCGGTGGCGACGATTGTTCCATCGGGGCTGAAGACCGCCTGCTCGACAGGGCCCGGGTGGGAGAAAACCGCCTTGAGGCGGGGGTAATACGGCAACCATGCCGAAAGGTTCGCGCGCGCCGCGTAGCGGAGGGCGTCGTCACCGGCTGCGTCCGCTGCGCGCCAGCTCTCGATCATCCAGAGCAAGCCAGGACCGACTTGCTCCTTATCGAAGGCTGCCTGGCCGCGGTCGAAGTTGCGCAACGCCAGCATGCGGTTCGATTCGGCCAGTGATTTGCCGAGATCGTCCGCGAGGGCCGTGATTCTCTCTGTCGCCTTTTTCTGCTCGAGGCCGAAGCGATTCTGCTCGAGGCCGAAGAGACGTTGCCGATCGGCGTATAGCAGGGCCAGCACTGTCACGGCCACGAGGGAAGCTGCCACCGTGGCGAGCGAGATCGCCACCCAGGGGTTGCGGCGGCACCACCGTCGTGCCTGCTCCAGCGCCGACGCCCGCCGCGCCAGGATCGACCGGTCGCCCAGGTATCGGCGCAGGTCTTCCGCAAGGTCCGAGGCGGACCGGTAGCGGTCGGACGGGTCCCTGGCGATCGCTTTCAAGGTGATCGTCTCCAGGTCGCGCGGGACTCGGTGGTCGAGCTGGCGTGGCTTCGTGGGCTCCCCGTGCAGGATCTTGTCAATCAGGCGGGCGCGCTCGTCAGCGGCGAACGCTGGCTCAAGCGTCAGCATCTCGTACAGCGTCAGGCCCAGTGCGTAAACGTCGGACCGCGCGTCAGCCAACCCCTGGAACCGCTCGGGTGCCATGTACCGCAGCGTGCCCACGATGTCGCCGGTCTGCGTCAGGGCGCCGGCTCCCTCGGCCTTGGCCAATCCGAAGTCGGTCACCCAGACCGTCCCCTGCGAGTCGAGGAGCAGATTGGACGGCTTGATGTCGCGGTGGAGCACCTTGTGTTGATGCGCGTACGCGATCGCCTCGGCCGCCTGGATGCCGATTCGAGCCACGCTCCGATAGTAAGACGCCCCCGACTGTCCCAGGATCGACGACGTCGATGGGGACGGGCTAGGGCGCTCGCGGTCGGAAGGCACCGCGGGATGCGCGCCGGGTCCCGGCGGGTGCGAGACCGTCACCGGCTCGGTGTCGGCCGCGGCGCCGGTCCGGCTCGCGAACCGCCCGGACACCAGCTCGACCGCCACGCTGGCCGCCAACTCGGGGGCATCGTTCGGGACGGACGAGAGAACGGCCTCGGCGACCTTGGGTCCGCGCAGCCGCTTGACCTCGTGGAGCACGGCGTCCAGGGTCTGGCCCTGGATGTACTGCATGGCGTAGTGGTGCACCCCATTGTGCTCGCCCACGCCGAAGACCGGCACGATGTTGGTGTGGTGGAGCATGGCGGCGGCGCGGGCCTCGCGCTGGAACCGCTCGAGCTGGTTGGCGTCGTGCATGCGATATTGCGGCAGGACTTTCAGCGCCACGTGCCGGCCCAGGCTCTCCTGCACCGCCTCGTAGACGATCCCCATGCCGCCGCGGGCGATCTCCCGCAGGATGCGGTAGTCGCCCAGCCGCTCGGGGATCGGCCCCGCGGCGGCCGGCCGGGGTGCCGTCGGCCCGGTCGCCGGGTCGGCCTCGCTGCCGAACTGTTCGATCGCGACCAGGGCCGGGAACAGCTCGCGGATCTGCTCGGCGAGCTCGGGATAGCGGTCGGTGTACTCGCCGAGGGGCGGCCGCTCGCCGCGGCGGTACCGCTCGGCGAACTCGTCGGCCAGCCTGTTGAAGAGATCGGGTCCCGAGGTCGACTCGCTCATGGTGTTCAGTCCGCCCATCCGCCGAGGCTGGTGAGGATCTCCTTGAGCCTTCGAAGGGCCCTCACGTAGCGCATGCCGGCCGCCTTTTCCTTGATGTCGAGGACCTTCGCGGTCTCGGACACGGTGAGTTGCTCGAAGTGCCGCAAGGCCAGGACCTCGCGGTCGATCGGGTCCATGGCATTGAGCGCCGTCTGGAGCTGGATCTTTCGCTCGGCCCGGACAGCCGCTTCGCTCGGGCGGGTCGAGTGTCCCAGCAACTGCGCGGCCAGGGCCGCCGAGGTTGCCCCGGGCAGCGACCCCTGATAGAGGGAGACCTCCCTCCTCGCGTCCCGCATCCGGGTCCCGAGGTGGTGCCGGTGGATGTCCACAAGCTTGTGCCCCGCGACCGCGCGGAGCCAGAGGAAGAACGGGGCATCGGGCTGACTCACATACGAACCGAGGTGCTGCCAGGCCTCGAGGCAAACGTCCTGGACGACGTCGGAGGGATCCACCCGACCCTGGAGCCGCGAGTCCAGCCGGAAGCCGACCATCCGGCGCAGCCGCGACCGGTACCGCTTCATCAGCTCCGCCCAGCTCTCGGGGTTGCCAGCGGCGGCCTGCTCCACCAGGGATTTGTCATCGCTCGGGTCTACAGGCATCGAGATCACCATAGTATCGTAATCGGGGCGCTGGCCACCCTGGCAACCGACACGCGCAAGAAAAACCGGTAAGGGAACCGTCGTCGGATGTGGGCCCGGATCTCGCACCGAGAGAACGGTGGGAATCGAGCGGAATCAGGTCGGGAGCGAAACGCCGAGAGGATCAGCAACTCCGGGAACGCCTCATTCGCGCGAATGCCGGCGCCTGTGCCCTCAAGAAGGGTCCGCCGTGCCCAACGGGCCCCTTGGCGACGCGGGATGCGATCGGCTCGCCAGCTTCCGTTCGGAATGACTTTCGGCGACACCGTGACGGATCTCACGCGATCGCTCTCCGACCGCGCCCGGTGCCCCCGGACGACCCGGCAAAGGAGTGGAGCCATCCCGCGACGATCGCGTACAATCGACCTCATGGCAACGCATCCACCCGATTACCATGTCGTGCATCCGCTGCCGTCGGCGCCCCAGTTCGTGGGGCGGCGGACGGAGCTCGACGAGCTTTTGGCCTCGTGGTACTCCGGTGTCCCCGGCGTGGTCGCGCTGGTTGGGCTGGGCGGGGCCGGCAAGACGGCGATCGCGGCGCGGCTCGTCGCCGAGCTGTGCCGGCCCGAGAACCCGTACCGACCCGAGGGCCTGTTCGTCTGGAGCTTCTACCAGGAGCCCGACGCCGGATACTTCCTGAGCGAGGCCTATCGCTACTTCGCGCGCGGCGGGGCGGATCCCACCCCGGCCAAGGGCGCCGGCCTCCTCCACCTGCTACGCGACGCGATCGCCGTGGGCGGACCGCACCTGCTGGTGCTCGACGGGCTGGAGCGGGTCCAGCGGCAGGATAGCGACGGCTCGGGCGGCTTCGGCCAGGTCGAGGATCCGCTGCTCCGCGGTTTGCTGGCCCGCCTGGCCGAGGGGGTCGGGCGCACGACCGCGCTCGTCACCAGCCGGTTCCCGCTGACCGACCTGGAGCCGTCGCGAGGCCGTGGCTACCGCCACCGCGACGTCGAGGGCCTCGATCCGACCGCGGCGATCGACCTGCTCCGGCGGCACGGTGTGCGGGGCGAAGACGTCGCGCTCGCCGAGCTGGTGGAATCGTATGGGGCGCATGCGCTGACGCTCGACCACCTGGGCGGGCTGATCGGCCAGTTCCTGGATGGCGACCCGGCCAGGGCGCCGAGCGCCCCACCTGACCTCGCCCCGGCAGGACCGCCAGTCGCTGCGGCTCGCCCGGCTGCTCGATGCCTACCAGGCCCATCTCCCGCCGGCCGAGCTGGCGCTGCTCGGCCGCCTCTGCCTGCTGCGGCGCAGCACCCCTCCCGATCAGGTCGTCCGGCTGTTCCTCTGCACGCCCCCGGTCCAGCTCCGGACGGCCCGAGACGTCGAGGCCATCCTCCGACAGCTTGCGATCCCCGATGGCTTACCGAAGGAGCTCGGGCCGACGATCGCTCATTCGGTCCACAAAGCCATCGTCGAGTCGCATGAGGAGTCGCCCATCGCCGGGCCCGAGGAGGCGTTCGTCGAGGCCGTCTATCGGGGCGTGGAGGGGCTGCTCGAGCGGTACGAGCAGACCATCGAGGACGACGTCAACGAGATCGTCCGCCTCTACGGCGACGAGCCCACCCACCCGACGGAGTTACGCCCCCTTTCGTGGCCCGATCAGAAGCTGCTCCATTCTCAGACCTTCCGTTACAACGAATACCGCAATCATCCGTTCTCCGGCTCCAAGGAGCCATCAGCCGCGCTGGAGCAGGCGTTCCTCAACATGGGCTGGGGCAAGACCTCGTCGATCGAGTACGCCGACCTGACCCCGGCCGACGTGGAGCGCGGCCTGCGCCGGGCGAAACAGGTGCTGCGGCAGTTCGCCATCAAGCACAAGGTGCTGCGGCTGGTGGGCGAGCAATGCCGGCTGTTTCAGCGCAAGTGGCAGTCGAGCGGCCCCCTGGCGACGCTCGACGCGACGGGGCTGCGTGAGGTGCTCACCAGGCTGGTGGACCGGCACCTGGTGCTGCGCGAGGCCGATGGCACGCTGAGCGTGCACCCGGCGGTGCGCGACTACTTCGCCGGGTTGACGACGGCCGCCGACCGGGGGTTCTGGCACCACCTGATCGGCGATCAGCTCATCAGCCTGGTGCGGCGTCCGGGATTGCGGCTGCCGGAGGACCAGGCCACGCTGGACCTGGCCGAGGAGGCGATCGCTCACGCGATGGAGTCGGGCCGGCGGGAGAAGGCGTGGCACCTCTATGTCAACGTGCTGGGCGGCCATCGCCACCTGGCGTGGAAGCTCGGCGAGATGGCGCGAGGGCTGAGGATCCTCCGCGGCTTCGACCCCTGCCCGGACCGCTGGGCGCTGGGCTGGTATCTCCGCGCGATGGGCGAGTTGGAGGCCGCGTACGAGCAGAACCCGCTGCCATACTTCCGCGCCGACATCCGGCTGCTCCAGGGCCGGTTGCCCCGGGTCGAGGCCGAGGGCGACACCGGCCGGACGGAGATCGCCGCGTTCCTGATGGGCCGGACGACCCGGACGCCGCCCGACCTGCTGGGACTGCGCCGTCCCGATGGCCCAAATCCTCTTGTACCAGGGGCGCGCCGATCGGGCCTGGCTGGCCGCTGAGTCCGAAGACCATTACGAGATGACGGGATGGGAAGACAACCGGGCGCGGTGCCGGCTCTACCGAGCCGAGGCGGCGAGCCGGATGGATGGTCGGGCGAGCCTGCAGGAGGCGTTCGACAAAGCGGCCCGCTGGGTGCTGCATTCCGGCTCGATGGAGCACCTTTGCCTCTATCACCTGGTCCGCGCGCGGATCGCCCGCAGGGCCGGCGATCTCGACGTCGCGCAGCTCGCCGTCGACGAGGGCCTGCGCGTGGCTCGCCAGTGCGGATTCTGGCTCTACCAGGTCGAGCTGCTGTGCGAGCAGGCCGAGCGGCAACTGGCCGGATCCTGCGATACCGGCGCGGTGCGGTCGGCCCGCGAGGCCTTCGAGCTGGCCTCCTCGCCCGATTGCCAGTTCCTCTGGGGAGCCGCCGAGGCCGGCCACTTGCTGGGGCGCGCTTCTTCGCCTGCGGCCGCGTCGCCGACGCCCGCGCGGCGCTCGAGAAAACCCTGGCGATCCGGCTCGGCATCGGCGACTACCCTCGGGCGGAGCAGACCGAGGCGCTGCTCAGGTCGCTGCCGGGCTGAGCCGTAGCACGGTAGGGTACTCTGCGAGCGCCGGATCGGTCGGGAATCGTGCCTCGTTCTTTGCAGATCGCCCTACCGGAGGATTGACGACCATGGTAGTTTGATCCTTGGAGGAGACGTCTTATGCTGACGGTCCAGCTACCCGAAGACCTGGAACGGTATGTCGAGGCGGAAGTGAAGGGCGGCCGGTTCGCTTCGGCAGATGAAGCGATCGCCGAGGCCCTCCGCCTTCTCCGGCAGAAGGAGCGGGGAGAGGCATCCCGGAGGGAGGACCTGATCGCCGACCAGGTCGATCGCCAGATGCTCGAAGCGGGCCTGCTCAGCCGGATCCCCGCGCGGCTCGATCCCGCGACTTACCAAGAATTCACCCCCATCATCGTCCAAGGCGAGCCCATCTCCGAGACGATCATTCGTGACCGGGGTTGAGGGTGGGCGTCTACTTCTTTGATTCCAGCGCCCTGGTCAAGCGTTACGTCGTGGAATCCGGCACGGCCTGGGTTCAAGGGTTGACTCACCCCCGCGCCGGGAACCGGATCTACGTCGCCCGCATTACCGGCGTTGAGGTCTGCGCGGCCATCGCCCGCCGCCGGCGGATGGGAACGATCGCTCCACCGGATGCGATCGCTTCCCTGAGCCGATTCCGACTCGACATGGACCAAGATTATCGCATCGTCGAGATCACCATACCGCACCTGGCCGGGGCCATGCGGCTGACAGATGCCCACGAGTTGAGGGCTTATGATGCCGTGCAACTGGCCGTGGCGCTGGAGCTCAATGGCCGCTGGCTGGCCGCCGGGACGAGCGGCATCACGCTGATCTCGGCCGACCTGGATCTCAATGCCGCCGCCACCGCCGAGGGGCTGGTGGTCGACGATCCCAATGCGCACCCCTGACCTGTCTTGCTGTGCCGCCTCTCACAGTCGGGGCAGACGCCGCGAGCGATATGATCCCGTCCGTGACGGGGCTGAAAAGCCCCCCTCACTTCAACGTTTCGAACCCCCGCCGGATGATCGCCGCCATGAGCTGACGCCTCTTCTGCAAGAGTTCGGGGTAGTCCATGCGCTCCCAGCCGTCGGGCAAGGCGTGCGCCTCGTGCATGGCGTTCCAGTCCGCCGCGGAGAAGCGTTCGCGGAGCACCGGTACGTAGTCAGCGGGGGGCGTATCGCTGATGTCGAGGTTGTCGGGCCATTCCAGCAGGGCGTAATTGGCCATCTGGTTGATCTGGGTGAGGTCGGTGATCCCCAGCCTTTCGAGATAGGCCCTGGGAAACAGGTGATGCCGCTCCAGAGCCTTCCTCTTGGTCTGGAGGGCCGGATCGATCATCTCGGCAATCCTCCTGTGAGAGAACAGCACGGGCGCGCACCAGCCGGTTCTGCGCGGCGACGTAGGCGAACAGCTCGGGGTTGCGTGCCGAGGAGCTATCGAGGTCCGCCGGGCTGCTGAGATCGTTGCCGGGTTGAGAGGTCGGACAGGACTTCCAGATGATTACGTTATGCCCTGAGGAGGATCGTCCCGATGACGACGCTGGAGATTTCCCTTCCCGACGAGATGAAGGCTTCCGTCGAATCTCAGGCGGCTCACGAGGGATACGCCTCGGTCAGCGACTATCTCCGCGCCCTGATCCGCGAGGCTCAGAAACGCCAGGCGAAGCGGGAGCTTGAGGCCGAGCTCCTGGAGGGATTGCAAGGCCCGGCGACCGAGATGACGCGGGAGGACTGGGCGGCCTTGCGAGCGGAAGCACTCGAGGGCCTTCGCGGCGAGGACATCCGACCGTGAGCAAGGCACCGGGGACGATGCCGCGGTGATGGAAAGCCGACTCACAGCCACAACGCGACCCCGAAGAAAGCCCCCACATGGGCCGCGGAAAGCATCAGGCACACGAGGATCGCCACAGGTCGCGGGAAGAAGGCGCGGCTCATGTCGTAGAGCCCGCGCACCAGGATGGCGAGGCAGACCAGCAGCCAGACGACGAGGACGGCGAGAAATCGGGGCACGATGACGGATGGACTGGTGGAGGGACCGACGTGGAAGACCCCCATCAGGACCAGATGGGCGAAGGGCACGGAAACCTCGGCGAGCAGCCACGCCAGGAGGATGCGGAACCAGGCCGGCGATGTGGCCAGCAAGCACGTCAGGGCGGATCGGCATGCGGCGTACAACTCGGTCATCGCTCGCCCGTGCAGCCATTTCCGCCCGATTCGCGCAAGGGCGTCCTTCGCCGAGGGGGCGAACCAAGTCCAGGCGATACGGACAACGAAAATGACCCCGGCCACCAGGAGAGTATACGCCGGCCATCCGATCTCCCCGGGGACAACTTCGTTCCACCAGGCTCCGCCGTTCCACCAGGCCCCGCCGCTCGCCTGGTCGAGCAGGAAGACCAGGCAGAGGGCGGAGCAGCAAGACCAGAAGGCTTGCTGCAAGAGAACAGGCCAGCTCGCATAGAAACGAGTCGCCCATCGTGAGGTCCGGTGCCAGGCCCAGGCCCAGAAGTGCGGCTCGGTCCTTGGGTCTCGATTCCGCTTCCGGCGCCACGGCGCATCCCGCGCCACGCTCCATAACAAGAGGAGACTCAGCAGAGTAGAAAGCCCTCCGAAGACCAGCCCCATGCTCGCGGCCGCGCAGGGACTGATCCCGTCGATACCACAAGACCAGCCCGATGTCCTCGGCCTCGCGCAGGGACTGATCCCATTCGTTCCACCAGATTGAGCGGACGATGGCCAGGATCACGGCACACCCGGCGACGATCGCCATCACCGTTCGCAGATTGAGACGGAGCCTCATCGCGGAAATCCTCGGTCTCGCCGGTCGCTCGTGCGTCATGCGCCACATCGTCGGATCGGCGGCTCTGCCCGGGTCAGGGGCCTGCTTCGATCCACCGAAGCGCTGGAAACCTGCGCCGAACCGTCGCTGTAGACGAAACTCACTCCGGCGGGCCGTTCTGCTCGGCCGGCTCGTCCTCGTCGGGGAGGTTGAGTTCCTTGATGCGACGATAGAGCCTCGGGCGGGAGATGCCGAGGATCTCGGCGGCGCGGGACTTGTTGCTGCGGGACTGCCGCAGGGCGGTCTCGATCAGGCGCCGCTCGACCTCGGTCAGGAGCTCGTCGAGCGGCTTGATCGGGTCGGGGGGCGCGGGCGGGGTGTAGGCGCCGCCCAGGTTGCCGCGGATCGTCGCGGGGAGGTCCTCGGCCGCGATGAGGTGGCCGGCGGCGCGGGCGTGAGCGTACTCGACGACCCGGGCCAGCTCGGGGAGGTTCCCCGGCCAGTCGTACGAGGTCAACACCTCCAGAGCCGCGGGCGCGAACCCGCCGCGCTGCGGACCGCCACGCTGATTGACGCGCTCGAGGTAGTGCTGCGCCAGGGCCGGCACCTCGTCGCGGCGATCCCGGAGTGAGAGCAGGCGCAAGACCAGCGTCGTCAGCGCGTAATAGAGCTCCGGCCGCAGTCGCTCGTCGCCGACGGCGGCCTCGGGCTCGTGGGCGGTCGTGGCCAGCAGCCGGACGCGCGCATCCAGCGCCTCGACCAGCCGGGCCTGCAGGTCGCGGGGCAGGCTCGAGACCTCGTCGATCAGCAGGGTCGAGCCGTCGCCCAGCGAGAGCCGCGGCCGCCGCCTCGCGCGATCGGACGCGTCGGAGTCGGTGGCGCCGAAGAGCTCGCGCTCGAGGATCTCCGCCGGCAGCGCCTCGCAGTCGAACGCGATGAACGGGCGCTGGCGGGCCGGCCCGTGCTGGTGGATCGTCCGGGCCACGTGCCGCTTCCCGGTCCCCGGCTCGCCGACGATCAGCACGGGCACCACCGAGCCGGCGGCCAGCCGGATTTGCTCCAGCAGCCTCCGGTGTGCCGGACCGAATCCGATCAGGGCATCCAGGCCGTGGCGTTCCTGGAGCTGGCGACGGATCCCCAGCAGCTCGGCGTGGAGCCGGCCATCCTCGGAGTCGGGGACGCTCGGCGGGGCCTCCTCCGTCCGCACGATCCCGAGCAGGCCGATCAGGCCGCCGTGCTCGTCCGAGAACGGCCAGAACTCGACCCGGCGCCAGAGCCGCTCGCCGTCGGCGCGGAAGATCAAGGTCGGTCCGCCCGCGGGCCGGCCGTCCAGCGACTCCGGCGGCGGGTGGAAGCTCGCGGCCAGGTCCGAGACCTCGCCGGCCCGAGTCGGGGCGTGGACCTGGCAATTCAACCCGACGACCGCCGCGGCCGGATAGCGCGTCAGCTCCTCCCACGCGCGATTCACCCACGTCAGCTTGAGCGCCGGGTCGAGCCAGAAGATCGGCTCGCGCGCCCGCTGCCAGAGCGGATTCGGCTCGAATGCGGCGAGACGTGGAGTCGGCATGGGTGCTGTGCTCTAATGTCCTTTGGTCCGTCGTCCGTGGTCCGTGGTCCGTTGTTCGCTGACGCGGAAGGCACGGGCGCCCGCGGCATCGGAGGCCCAACAAGGGACAACGGCCAACGGACCAGGGACAAAGGGCAGGATCGCTCCCGACCGGCGCGAACGCAAGGAAAAAGCGCGACCATGGCGAACTTCGACTCCGAAGCCGATGCGCGACGGACCGACGGTCCGATCGAGACCTGGGCCGTCGCCCTGGACGGCGGGACGACCAATACGCGTGCCCGGCTCCTGCGCGGGCACCAGGTGGTCGCGACCGCGCAGCGCGCGGTGGGCGTGCGCGATACGGTGCTCGACGATTCCTCGTCGCGCCCGGCCGGTGCTCCGACATCGGCCGGACGGGCGAACCGCGAGGCCCTGATGCGGGCGGTACGCGAGGTCGTGGAGGAGGTTTGCGGCGTCTGGGAGAAGGAGGCGATGGCCGGCCGGGGTGCGGGAGACATGCCGGGGCTCGCGTTCCTCGTCGCCGCCGGCATGCTGTCGTCCGAGGTCGGACTCTTCGCCGTGCCGCACGTGATCGCACCGGCGGGACTGGATGACCTGGCCCGCGCCTCGGTGCTCGTGAGCTTGCCCGAAGTCGACGAACGGCCGATCCTGGTCGTGCCGGGGATTCGCACGCCGGCGGCCGACGGACCGGACGGCTGGTTGCAGTCCGACGTGATGCGCGGCGAGGAGTGCGAGACCCTGGCCGCCCACGCCGCCCTGGTCGCCGACGGCCGGGTCGCGCCGGACAGCGCTCGGTCTTCCTCTGGCCCGGCTCGCACACCAAGCTCGTCGAGGTCAACGCCGACGGCCGAATCGTGCGGAGCTTCACGACCCTGGCCGGCGAGATCCTGCAAGCGGTGGCGCAACACACGCTGCTGGCGGCCAGCCTGCCCCGGGTCCTACCCGATCAACTCGACCGGGATGCCGCGCTCGAGGGCACGATCGCCGCGGAGCGATACGGACTGGGCCGAGCGGCGTTCCTGGTGCGGATCGCCGCGCTGAGCGGGACCCTCGACGACGGGAGCCGCGCATCGTTCTGGATCGGTGCGACCATCGCGGCCGACGTGATCGGCCTGGCGGATCATCCGATCCTCGGGACGGAGCGGCCGGTCTACGTCGGCGGGCGCGAGCCCCTGCGCCGCGCTCTACGCCTCCGGATTGGCCCGTCGCCATGCCGGTCCGGTCATCGCGCTCGACGACCCGCTGGCCGAGGCCGCCTCGGCGCTCGGCGCCTGCGCGGTCGCCGAGCGGTGGCGAGTCCGGGATGGCGCCACGGGCGGCTGAACGACGGGAAAAACATCCTTCTGCCGCCGATGTCGGCTTGCGGCATCGGCCTCCAGGCGGTATATGGATATGAGAGTCCTGAGCCTGGGAAACGCCGCGGCACGGCCGCCAATGGGGCTCCTCATCGAACGTCGTCGTTCGGAGGAGCGGCAAGGAGGTGTGACTTGGAAGCCCAAGTCCAGATTGGTGGCGGCATACCGCGACCCGTCGCGACGCGGTCGGAGGACGCGCGGAGCCTCCTCCCGGCTGCCGTGTCGTCGGTCTCCGATGGAATGATCGGCCTGGCCTGCCTGGCGATGGTCGCCATGATGGCGATCGGGCGGCGGAGGGGCCCGGGCCGCGCCCTCGCCGCGGCTGTTGGCGGGCCTGGGACTGTTCCTGGCGCTCTGCGGATCGGTGCAGCTCATCCGGGCGATCGCCGCAGGGCCGGACCAGATCGCGGCCGCGCCCGTCCTGGCCGGCGCCGCCTGCTGGGCAGCCGCGCTCACCTTACACAAACGGGGCGATCACTCATCGAGTGCAGCCCAGCCGCCGGCGACCACACCCGAGAGTCGAGACAAGCAAAGGATCGAGCTCGCAGACACGCCCGCACCGTCGAACGAGGTGCCGTCGTCAGGCTCGGAGGTCGAGCGGCTGGTCGAGGCGCTGCGGCAGAGCGAGGCGCGGGTCCGAGAGCTGGCCGAGACCGATGCCCGGAAGAACGAGTTCCTGGCCGTCCTGGGCCACGAATTGCGCAATCCCCTGGCACCGATCCGCAACGCCCTGCGGATCATGAAGCACCGCGGGCCGGACGACCCGGATCACTCCTGGGCCCGCGACGTCGTCGAGCACCAGTTGACCCAGCTCAAGCAACTGGTCGACGACCTGCTGGAAGTCTCGCGGGTCAACAGCGGCAAGGTCCGGCTCGACCGGGAGCCGGTCGACGTGGCGACCATCGTGGCGTTCGCCGTCGAGACCAGCCGGCCGACCATCGATTCGCATCGCCACCGCCTGTCGATCGCACTGCCCCCCAAGCCGGTGATCGTCGAGGCCGACCCCAATCGCCTGGCGCAGGTGCTGACCAACCTGCTGAACAACGCCGCCAAGTACACCGAGGACGGCGGCCAGATCCGCCTGGCCGTCGCGCGCGAGGGCGACCGGGTGGTCCTGCGCGTCCGCGACAACGGTGTGGGCATCCCCCCCGAGATGCTCCCCCGCATCTTCGAGTTGTTCGCCCAGGCGGATCAGGCGCTCGACCGCTCCCAGGGAGGTCTGGGCCTGGGGCTGACCCTGGTGCGCAGCCTCGTCGAGCTGCACGGCGGCTCGGTCGAGGCCCACAGCGAAGGGACCGGCCGGGGCAGCGAGTTCATCGTCCGACTGCCCGTGATGCCCAAGCCCCGCGCCAGGGCCAAACCCGGCCCGACGGCCGACGCCCCGCTCGCGTCCCCCGCGAAGATACCGGCCCGCCGGCTCAAGCCGGTCCAGCCGATCCAGGCGGTCGCCGACGACGCGCGGTCCCGGCCGGTGCCTGGGGCCGACGTCCCCACGCGTCGCGTCCTGGTCGTCGACGACAGCGACACCTCGGCCCAGAGCATGGCCATGATCCTCAAGCTCGAGGGGTACGAGGTCCAGATCGCCTACGACGGCCAGACGGCGCTCCAGCTCGTCCGCACGTTCCGCCCCGAGGTCGTCCTCTCCGATCTCGGCCTGCCGGTTTTCGACGGTCACGAGCTCGCCCGCCGGATCCGCCAGGACCCGGACCTGTCCGCCGGCATCGTGCTGCTCGCCGCCGTCACCGGCCACGGCGAACCCGAAGCCCGCCGCCGGTCCCGCGAGGCCGGCTTCGACCAGCACCTCGTCAAGCCGATCGACCCCGAGAGCGTCCTCGCCCTGTTGGCGTCATTGGAGTGGCGGGAACAGCCCGTGGTCCTCGAGACCTCGTAGGGTGGGCTCTGCCCACCGGGGGAGGCCCCGGCCGGCTCCCGGTGGGATATGCCCACCCTACGGGTCCAACGAAAGCCCCTCATGAAGCCGTCTCAGGCGCGCGACGACGTCGGGGTGCGCGGCGGCGACGTTCGTGGTCTCCGACGGGTCGTCGCGGAGGTTGACCAGGAAGTCCCCGGCGATGCGCTCGCCCGGTGCGCGATGGGTCGTATCGAGCGGGTCGCGAAGCAGCTTCCAGTCGCCCGACCGCACCGCCCAGCTATCGTCGAGCTGCCAGTGCAGCGCGTCGTGTGGCGAGGGCGCGTCGGCCGATCGGATCACGGCGGCCAGGCTTCTGCCGTCGAGACGGGCCTTGGGGAGCGGGACGCCACAAAGGTCGGCGATCGTGGGCAGCCAGTCGCAGCCATGGGCCATCTGGTCGCGGACCTGGCCCTCGGGCTGATGCCCCGGCCAGTTGACGATCGCCGGCACGCGGATGCCGCCCTCGAACAGGCTGTACTTGGCCCCGCGGTAGATCCCCGCGCTGCCGCCGCCGAAGTGGGCACGCTCCTCGGTCGAGTGCCCGTGATCCGACTGGACGATCACGATCGTCCGCTGTCGCAAACCCAGGGCATCCAGCTCGGCGATCAATCGGCCGATCCGCTCGTCCATCGTCGAGAGGAAGGCGGCGTACAGGTTCCGCGGGTACTTCAACCCGGCATAGCGGTCGAGCCACTTCGCCGTGCCCTGGTAGGGATAATGGGGCTCGTTGATGGCGAAATAGAGGAAGAACGGCCGGTCCTTGTTCCGTCGCAGGAAGGCGATGCCCTCCTCGGCCATCAGGTCGCCGAAGAAGTGGCCGGGGGCGTGGATCTCGCGGCCGTCGCGGTTCAGGTCGTGGCGGTTGGGGCCGGACCAGTAATAGAAATGGGAATAGTTGTCGATGCAGCCGCCCATGTGGCCGAAGGAGCTGTCGAAGCCCTGTGCCAGCGGCATGGTGTCGGGCGAATAGCCGAGGTGCCACTTGCCGACGTGGCCGGTGGCGTATCCGGCGGCCCTGAGCATCTCGGCGATGGTGATCTCGCGGCCGGGCATGCCCGGCTGGCCCTCCACGGGCGACGCATTGGTCGGCATCCCGGCGCGGAACGGATGCCGGCCGGTGAGCAGCCCCGCCCGCGAGGGCGAGCACACCGGCGCCGCGGCGTAGAACTGCGCGAACCGCACCCCGCGCCGGCACAGGTCGTCCAGGTACGGGGTGTCGATGTCCGAGGCGCCGGCGATGTGCAGGTCGGCCGTCCCCTGATCGTCGGTCAGGATCACGATCACGTTGGGATGGGCGACCGGCTCGGCCCGGTCGTCGTCGTCCGCCCGGGCCGATGTCGCGATGGTCAGCCAGATGGTCAGGATGCAGAACGCTCGCGGCGGGGTGATCATCGCGGAGGCTCCCGGGGTGTCGATCGAGGCGGCTCGTCGCCCATGATAGCCGATCCCGCGCGGCGTCGGACCCCGTCCGCCCATCAATCCTTGAGGTCGCCCAGGTCCCGGATTTCGCCGATGCGGAGGGTGATGTCCCCGTCGCGCATCCGGGGCACGTCGAGGCCGCCGAGGCGATAGGTGACGCCCGCGATCAGGCCCGTGATGCGGAACCGGCCGTCAACGTCGGTGCGCACGACGTCGGCGCCGAACCCCCCGAATCGGAGCGACTCATGCTGGATCATGGCGATCACCTCGACGTTGGGCTTGGGGTGGCCGTCGGCGTCGAGCAGCCGGCCGAGGAGCGTGCCGCACGGCTGGAGCGTCATCGTGATCGGGTCGCGATCCGGGCCGGCGTGCGGGCCCGGCAGCACCAGGGCGCCGCTGAGGGTGCGCGGCTTGTTGAGGAACCAGACGATCCGGGGGTTTACCGGATCCAGCCCGCTCACGCTGAATTCGGCCTCGTCGAGCAGGATCGTCTGGACGGGAATTCCGCCGACATAGTTCCGCAGGCCGGACGCCGTGACGCCGGTGACGGGCCGGCCGTCGGGGTCGACCAGCCGGCCGCGCACCGTGAGCCCCGGCTCGAGCACCAGCTCGCAACGCAGCTCGGCCGCCCCGGGTTCCGGGTCGATCCGGGTGGCCGCGTGGAATTCCTCGGCGTGCACCAGCCCGCGATTCGCCGTCGCGAAATAGCCCCCCTGATCGGCCGGATGGTTCCATTGTTCGGGCCGCGACATCCGGTAGCGCTGCTCCCAGGCCAGCGCGGCCACGACGCCGGGTCCGGGCAGGGCGACGAGCTCGAACGTGCCGTCGGGCTGGACCTGGTAGTCCGGCGCATCGGCACCGAGCTGAGGGAACCTCGCCAGGTGGGGATTATCGGCGTAGGGCAGGTAGTGGACCCGGCCCGCGACGCCCCGTCGGGTGGCCGCGTCGACGATCCGGCCCCGGACCAGGACGCCGCGCCAGCGGCATGTCCATCCGGACGGGGGTATCCTCGGAGCTGCGGAGCCGGCGCTCGACGGACTGGCGCAGGTACGGCTGCCCCTTGCCGGGCAGGGCGTTGACGCGGAGCTTCCCATCGGTCGGCAGGCCGAGCAGCCGGAACCGGCCGTCCGCGCCGGTCCGCGCCTTCGCCGACGTCTCGTGGTTGACGACGAAGCCCAGCACCTCCACCCCGGCGATCGGCCGGCCCGTGTCGCGATCGGTGATCGTCCCCTCGATCGGCCGCGACGGGTTGGCCAGGTGGTGGAACTTGCTGCCGTAGAAGACCGGCACATTCAGCCCGCCCTCGTAGAGCATGCGATACCGCGGCGAGGTGCGGTCGGTCCGATCCAGGTCGACGCCGGGGCGGGTGAGCACGTGGATGGTCAGCTTCTCGATCGATGGGCCCTCGACCTCCATGTTGACCATCCGCTCGCGGCCGACGCCGGTCAACCGGAACCGGCCCTGGTCGTCGGTGAGGATCTCCGCGGGCCAGCTCGGAGCCCGGGTCTGGAGGACGCGGAACAGTTGAGGATTGTAAGCGGTCTGGAAGGGACTCCCGCGGTACGCTTCGAAGAAGGCATCGAGCCCGTTGGGGAAGCCGGCGGCCAGCAGGACGGGACGGACCTTCGCGCCCTTGACCGGCTGACCCTCCAGGTCGGCGATCGTCCCCTCGATCGGCACGTCGTCGCGCTCCAGCCGGAGCACGACCGGCCGGCCCGAGATGCCCTCGCCCGGGTCGGTCCACGCCGGGCCGAAGCCGGCGGCCTCGGCGAAGACCTGGATCATCCGCCCGGCGTCGGCCGCGTTGCGGCACGATGCGCAGCTCCGATCGCGCGACCGATAAGGCGAATCGACCGTCGGGGCCGGAGGTCGCCCTGGGCCGCAGCATGGCCTTCTCGTTGACGAGCGGCCCGATATACACCTTCGCCCCCGGCGCCGGCCGCCCGTCCGGATCGAGGACCTGGCCGCTCATCTGGATGCGGTCACCCTCCTTCCCCTTGGGGTCGTCCGCCGCGGCCCGCATCCCGGCGGCGGCCAGCAGGGCCAGGGCCAGCGCGGCGGCGGTCATCGCTCGGCCCGGGTTCGCTTCATGTCGTCTCATCGTCAATCTCCTCGGTCGTGGACGATTCTCTCCGGTTTCGCGGCGGGATCGTCCCGCCTATGCTGGAAGTCACCGATCCGCCCGATTCGGGCGCGGAAGCCTGAAGAAGAATCCCATCTCGAGCGCGCCGGGATCCGCCGGGATGGTGACCTCCTTCTCGAGGGGGGGACGATGGAGCCAGGACCCGAGGACACGGCCGGCGAGGTGGCGGACCTGATCGCCCGGGCCCGGTCCGGCGACCGCGGTGCGCTGGGGACGCTCCTGGACCGCCACCGCGTCCTGTTGCGGCGACTGGCGAGCCAGGGGCTCAACCCGGCCCTCGGCCGCCGGCTCGATGCCTCGGACCTGGTGCAGCAGACGTTCCTGGAAGCGGCCGAGAGCTTCGAGCGGTTCCGGGGCGCCGGCGAGGCCGAGCTGGCCGCCTGGCTGCGGCGCATCCTCGAATATAACCTCGCCGGCGCCGCCCGCGACCACCTGGTCCGCCAGAAGCGCGCCGCCGGGTGCGAGGCGTCGCTGGACCAGTCGCACGCGGACGGGGTCGCCTGGCGCGACCGCCTGGCGGCGCAGCAGACCTCGCCCAGCCTGCGGGCCGTCCGGCTGGAGCAGGCCGCCCGGTTCCTCGAGGCGCTCGGCCAGCTCCCGGCCGACCAGCGCGAGGCCGTGCGGCTGCGGCACGTCGAGGGCCTGCCGATCGACGAGATCGCCGCGCGGCTGGGACGGTCCCCCGAGGCGGCCGCCGGACTCCTCAAACGCGGGCTGCACGCGCTGCGGGCCCGCCTCCGCGAGCGCGAGGAATCGACCGATGAGTGAACGTGCACCCGACGCCGTGATGGATTTCGAGTCCGGGCCGGCCGACCGCGTCATCGCCGACTACCTGCGGCGGCTCGACCGCGGCGAGGACGTCTCGCGCGACGAGCTGATCGACGCCTATCCCGAATTCGCCGAGGAACTCCGCGCGTATTTCGAAGACCTCGATCACGTCGAACAATTCGCCGGCTCGACCCTCGGCTGGGGAGGTCCTTCGGGCGCGTTCAACCGAGCGCCTGGCGGCGGAGACCGCGGTCCCCACGCAACTGGCCGACTACGCGCTGATCCGCGAGCTGGGCCGGGGCGGGATGGGCGTGGTCTACCTGGCCCGGCAGGCGGGGTTGAACCGGCTGGTCTGCGTCAAGGTGCTGCTCTCGGGGCCCTGGGCCGGCGAGGCCGAGGTCTTGCGGTTCCTCCGCGAGGCCGAGGCGGCCGCGTCGCTCCGCCACCCGAACATCGTGAGCATCCACGAGCTGGGCCAGGCCGACGGGCGGCACTTCTTCGCCATGGAGTACGTCGAGGGACAGACGCTCGCCGAGCTGGTGCGCGACGGCCCGCTGCCCGCCGATCGGGCGGCCCGATATGTCCGCGACATCGCCGAGGCGGTCGACCACGCCCACCGCCAGGGGGTCTTGCACCGTGACCTGAAGCCGTCGAATGTCCTGATCGACGCCGACGACCGGCCGCGGATCACCGACTTCGGCCTGGCGCGGCGGATGGACGCGCCGCCCGGCGGCAGCCTGACGACGACGGGCGCCATCGTCGGCACGCCGGCCTACATGCCCCCCGAGCAGGCGGCGCCGGCTTCCGCACCCGGCGCGATCGGGCCGCGGAGCGACGTGTACTCGCTGGGCGCCGTGCTCTTCGAGCTGGTCACCGGCCGGGCCCCGTTCCGGGGCGAGACCCCGCTCGATACCTTGGTGCAGGTCCGCACGATCGAGCCGGTCCGGCCGGGATTGCTCAATCCGAGGGTCCCGGTCGACCTGGAGACGATCTGCCTGAAGTGCCTGGAGAAGGACCCGACCCGTCGGTACGAGTCCGCCCGCGCGCTGGCCGACGACCTGGGCCGATTCCTGGACCGCCGGCCGATCCAGGCGCGACCGATCAGCCGGGCGCGCCAGGCCTGGCGATGGTGTCGGCAACACCCTTTCCTCGCCGTGCTGAGTGCGGCCTTCCTCGGCTTCGCGGCCGTCGCCACGGTCTCCGCGATCATCACCTATGAGGCCTACCGCAGCGAGGCGCGCGGTGGAACGCCGTAACTCCGCCCTCAGGGAGGCGGAGATCGCGCTGGCGGCCCGCGACGCCGCCCTCCAGGAATCCAAGGGCCACCTCTACGTCTCGCGGTTCCAGCGCGCCTGGCAGGCCTGGCAATCCGCCGACATGACCAGCCTCGACCGCCTGCTCGAGGAGCTGCGTCCCGGCGCGGGCGAACTCGACCGCCGCGGCTGGGAGTGGTCGTTCCTCCGCGGCCTGGGCCACCAGGAACGGCGGTCGCTCGCCGGCCACACCGGTGCGGTGTTCGCCGCGGCCTGGAGCCCCGACGGCCGCCGCCTCGCCACCGCCGGCGAGGATCGAATCATCCTGGTGTGGGACACCGGCCGCGACGGGTCGCCGGAGAAGATCGCCTACCACCAGGGCGCCGTTCAGGCCCTCGCGTGGAGCCCTGATGGCCGTCGGCTCGCCTCCGGCGGCGAGGACCGGATCGTCGGGATCTGGGACCTGGAGAACAATCGGCTGCGGTACGTGGAGCGCGACCAGCCCGGCGTCGTGCGCGCGGTGGCCTGGGAGCCCGACGGCCGCCGCCTGGCCTGGGGCGGCGACGCGGGGGTCTTCCTCTGGGGTGGCGAGATCGGCGGTCGGTCCCAACCGATCCCCGGCGCATCGGCATCGGCGACCTCGGTGGCGTGGAGCCCCGACGGCCGCCGCCTGGCCTGGGGCGGCGACGACGGCTGGGTCTCGATCGCCCGGGTCGAAGCCGCGGGCGGTGTGAATGCCCGGGACCGCGCGGTCCGTTCGCGGCGGAGGCATGCCGGCTGGGTCAATGCCGTGGCGTGGAGCCCGAAGGGGGACGGGGTCGCCTCGGCCGGACAGGACGGCGCCCTCAAGATCTGGGACGCCGCGACGGGCGGCGAGCGGGTGTCGCGCGCGACGCCGACGAACACGGCCCTGACCTCCCTGGCCTGGGGCCCCGACGGCGCGAGCCTGGCCACCGGCGGCGCCGACTGGACCGTGACCCTGTGGGACGCGGCCGAGGGGCGCCCGCTGAGGGTCTGGCGCGGCCACCGGGACGCCGTGCGAACCGTCGCGTGGACGCCCGCCGTCGCGGGCGAGAAGTCGAATGCGAGGGGCCGCTTCGCGCTGGCCTCAGGCGGCGCCGACCACTCGGTCAAGCTCTGGTCGCCCTCCGACCCCGACGATGGCTCCGCGGTGATCGAGCAGCCGGCCCCGGTGAAGTCGATCGCCTGGCTGGCCGACGGCTCGGCGATCGCCGCGATGGACCTCGACGGCGCGATCCGCATCCAGTCGCCCGGGACGGGCGAGACGCTCCATGGCTGGAACGAGCCGATCGCCCGCACCCCGATCGTGGCCGCCGATCCCTCCAGCCGACGGCTGGCCTCGGTGCGCGGCGAATCGGCGATCATCCTGGACTTCGACACGCGCGGCGAGCCGATCGCGCTGGCGGGTCACCAAGGGCCGGTCTGGTCGGTGGCCTGGGAGCCGGCCGGCCGCGCGCTGGCCTCGGCCGGGAACGACCGGACGATCCGGATCTGGGACGCTCGGTCCGGCGGGCAAGAGCAGTCGATCGACTGTTTCGACGGCGTGGCCCGATTGCTGGCCTACAGCGGCGACGGCCGGCGGCTGGCGTCGGTCTCCGGCGAGCCGGTGGTCCGACTCTGGGACCCCTCATCGGGGCAATCGGCCGGTTCCTTGAAGACCGCGAAGGCTGTCCCGATCAACGCGATCGTCTGGAGCCCTCGAGACTCGCGGCTGGCCGTGGCGATGGCCGACGGGACGATCGCGATCCTCGACGGCGACACGGGCCGGGCCGGGCCCGCGATGGCCGGGCACCGCGGGGCGGTCTCAGGCATCGCCTGGAGCCCCGACTGCGCAGCGGATCGCCTCGGCGGGCCAGGACGGCACCGTCCGGATCTGGGACGTGGAGACGCTCCAGGAGATCCTGGTGCTGCGCGGTCACGCCGGGCCGGTCTGGTGCGTCTCATGGAGCCCCGACGGCCGTCGGCTCGCTTCCGCCGGCGCCGACCGGAGCCTGCGCGTCTGGGGCGCGCCGTGACGGCCGGCTCGCGATCGCCGGCGCCTTCGAACGCCCGGAGATTGTGAAGGAAAGGAATTGAAGATTCCAGATTCCGAATTCCGAAAACATAAATAATTCACTGCAATCTCCTATATAGATTCGGAATTCGGAATCTGGAATCCGGAATCGATCGCTCCACGGCCGCTCAGGGTTTCCTGGCTGCCATCTCGGCCTCGGCGATCAGGTCCGCGACGGCCTTGTCGAGGGTGGCTCCGCGGATGCCGGATCCACAGTCCCGGATCACACCCTTGGCATCGATCAGGTACACCGTCGGCCAGGAGTTGATGCCCCATCCGACGGCGATCCCGTCCGGTCGGCCGGCGTCCCAGAAGGACCGCCAGCGGATCCCCTCGCTGGCAGAGATCTCCTTGGCCCGGGAGCGGTCGGTGTCGCCGTTGACCCCGACCAGGACGAACGGCCGGCCCGTCATCCGCTCGACCAGCGCTTTCTCCTGGGGCACCATGCCCATGCAGGGTCCGCACCAGGTCGCCCAGAATGAGATCACGATCACCTTGCCCCGGAAATCGGACAGCTTCATCGGCCGGCCGTCGATGTCTTCTCCCTCGATCTCGGGCACGGTGCGGCCGGGCTCGAGGTGGCGCAGCTTGAAGAGATCGCCCCGGGCCTGCTCGCCCAGCGGCGGGAAGACCTTGCCCATCGGCTGGAGGTTGCCGTACTCCTTGATCGTGCGTTCGTAGAGCGCCTCGGCCTCGCGCCGGAGATCCTCCGGCTTGAGGTCGCGGATCCGGCGGACCCGCTCCGGGCCGAGCCAATTCCGAATCGCCTCGCCGCGGACCGGGTGGTCAAGATCGCGCGCGACTTCGATGAGTTTCTGCTGATACCGGGCGAGGCTGAGGCACGCCAGGGCTTGCACCTTGTGGTTGGGGCTCCGCTCGGCCGCGGCGCGGAGGAACGATTCGGCATGGTTCGTCCTGATGCCGACCCCGGCCCATCCGATCCGGACGATGGACAGGAGCGCATCCTTGTCGAGGTAGCGCCGGGCCATCAGGTCATAGGCCGCGTCGCGCACGGGCCCCGCCACCGCGGGGACACCCTCGCCGGAGATTTCGATGACCCAGGCCAGTGCTTCGGCGGCTTCGGGGGCCTCGGGGTAGGTCTCGGCCAGCGCCAGCGCGCGCCGGGCCACCTCCCTGGTCCGCTCGTAATGGCGGTTGACCGCCGCCTTCCGCTCCGCGTCGAGCGTCCCGGGCTTCCGCTCGCTCTCCAGGATCTCCCACGCCTTCTCCAGGTCCTTCTTCAGCCGCGCCAGTTCCTCCGACGGCTTCTGATCCTCCCCCCGCGCGACCGGCACCGCCAGCACGATCGCCAGCAGACCGCCGACGAACATCATATGTCGCATTACGGCTTCCTCCGTCTTGGACAATTGTCGGATGACCTCGCCAGTCTACCCCGGCGGACTGGTGGTTGCAAGCGCCGCGTTGACAGCCTTCCGGGGATGTGCGCCAATGCAAGAAGGGCAAACACATTGCCTCGCCGACGATGCAGGAGAACGATTGATGGCCATGACGGTCACGGAACTCGCCGAGCAAGTCCGGGATTCCAACCAACGCCTTGCCGAAGCCATCAAGGATCTCCGCAAGGAAATGGGCGAGCTACGGCAAGAGGTGGGGGGATTACGCCGGGACTTCATGGATTTCCGGGTCGACGTGACCGCGAAGCTGGGCGTCCTCAACACGAACCTGGAGAATCTCAGGATCCGTGTGGAGAACAGCCTGTCGATCGCGAAGTGGGCGATCACAGTGATCATCCCCATTGTGATTGGCGCGGTCATCTGGTCCTACACGACGCACGAGCGGCTGGCTCGTCTCGAAAGCTCGATCACGACGCTCCGCGATGTGACCCAAGCCCACGGAAAGCAGATCGAGGCGCAAGGCCAGCAGATCGAGGAACTCGCCAGGGTCGTCAGAGCGACGCCGCCCATCGACCCGTCCAGCATCAAGGAGCTCATCGAGCAAGGCAAGCGGATGCGCGACGACTTGAGGCAGATCAAGGATACCGTCTCGAAGGCTGGGTCGCCGGCCCAGCCCCGTTGAGCCATCTCCGTTCAACCCGGCAGCGGCGCGGCCTTGGTGGAGCGGAGGATACGATCGGTGAAGCCGCTGCGCCCGGACCAGGTCACGGCGAGGTGGTCGATGGCGCGGGTCAGCCCGACGTAGAGCAGGTTGCCGTCGCGCAGCTCGTCGGGTGCGATCGGGTTGGGGAGCTGGTCCAGCGACGAGACGATGACCGCCGGGAATTCGAGGCCCTTGGCGGAGTGGATCGTCAGCAGCCGGATCCCGGGCCGGGCGATCGAGCGCACGCCGCCGTCCGGATCCGACTCGTTGGAGATCCAGCAGACCCGACTCGCCTGGCGGAGCCGGCGACAGAGGGCGTCGATCCGGTCTCGCTCCCTGCGCGGGTAGAGCACGGCGATGTCCTTCTCGGCCAGTCCCCTGGCCTTGAAGTCCTCGATCAGCCGGGCGATCAGGGCATGTTCCTCGGCGATCGAAGCACAGCCGCGATAGACGGGGACCGGTCCCTGGCGAGCCACCTTGGTCGGGACGACGCGCACGTGCGTCTCGGTCTCGGTAGCGTCCTCGACGACCGACTGGGCCACCTGCCAGGCGAATTCGAGGATCTGCTTCGTATTGCGATAATTCCGGCTGAGGCGCCGCGACCGGCCCTGCGCCTGGACGCCGACCGACTTCCAGGTGAAGCCGCGGCTGCGGCCGTAGAGGCTCTGGGCGCCGTCGACGGCGATCAGCAGGTCGCCGTCGGGTCCGCCCCGCAGCATCGCCGTCGCGCAGCGGAACCAGTCGGGTTCGAAGTCGTGCGCCTCGTCGATCAGGATCGCGTCGTATTTCTCCGCGTCGGCGAAGTGCCCGACGCCGTCGAGCAAGGCCGCCACGACCCGGGCCCCGTAATCGTCGAACGACTCGTCGTCGCGCTTGCGCAGGCCGGTCAGCCGAGCGGCCCAGGAGTGGAAGTGGCGGATCTCGACGCCGCGCAGGCCGGGGTCATCGGCCAGCCGGCCGGTCAGGTCGGCGGCCAGGGCCTTGTTGTAGCAGAGGAGCAGCACCCGCCGGCCGGGCTCGCTCGCCGCCAGCAGCCGGGCCCGGGCCAGCAGCATCACCGTCTTGCCCGAGCCGGCGACGCCGAAGACGACGTGGTGGCCCGAGCCGAGCGCCCGGGCCGCCTGCTCCTGCTGGGCGTCGAGCACCTCGAGCGTCACGGCTCCCGGCGGCGGCGACGGACCCCCCGGCGCCGAGGGCGATGCCACCGGCCGGCGCTTCACCACGACCTCCCGGTGCAAGACGCCCTTGAGCGTCTGGACCTGTTCTTCGGTCAGCGGGTCGAAGGGGAAATGATACGTGAAGAGCCGCTTGAGCCGGCGGATGACGTCGCGGTCGCCGGCATCTTCGAGCGCCGCCAGCTCGTCTCGGCAGAGTACGCGGTCGGGCGGGAACATCGGAGAGAGCCCGGCCTCGTCGAGCTGGCCGCGCGTGATGTTCGTCAGCAGCACGCCGAAGCCGCAAGGGAAGCACGGCTTGCCCCGATGCTCGCCCTCGTGCTGGAGCAAGGTGGCGTATTCGGGCCGGCTCAGCTCGCTCGTCATCGCGAAGAGGTACTCGCGCACCTGCCGGATCGGATGCTTGTGCGTCTCGACGTGAACCTGGCCGCCTTCGGAGCGGTGCAGCTCGATCTCGTCGTCGGTCGCGCGGGCGATCTGCCCGGCGTACCACCCCTTGACCTCGAGCATCAACAACCCGAAGTCGTCGGCCAGCACGGTGAAGTCGGGATAGCGCCCTTGCACGACCGGCTCGTACCAGGCGGTGAAGTGATCGGGCAGCGCATCCCGCAGCAAGGCATAGACCCGCTTCTCGCCGACCGTGGCCTTCGACGGGCAGGAGTCGGGGATCAGGATCGCCATCGCTGCCACCCTCGCCGGTCAAGCCGTCCGATGGGCCCTCGCCCCACCCGGCCATCGAGCCCCCTTGCATTATACCAGCGCCCGCACACATCTCGTCTCAAGGCTCGAACGACGGCGATGGCCGCGTTGACAGTTCGCCGGGAATCTGCGCCAATGCGGCCTGAGGGGCCGCGGCGCAGCAACGAATGCGCGACGGTCGCCAGCGTCGGCCTGATTCAAGAGATGGAGCAATGTGCTATGTCCACGATCGCGAATCGTCCGCGTCCGGGCACCGCGCCGCGGAAGCCCGGGCCGGCCATCACCGACTTCGGCGATCAGCGGATCGTGATCCGGGGGGTCGATCGGGACCTCTACAACCGCCTGGACGGGGCGATCGACGAGCGGCAGCACATCCGCCTGGCGTACGACGGGGAGGACCTCGAACTCATGACGACCGGCGAGCTTCACGAGTTTTACAAGATCCTGCTGGGCAAGTTCGTCGACATCGTGACGTCGGTGCTGGGTATCGACCGTGTTAGTGCCGGCGAGAAGACCTGGAAGACGGAAGAGACGGACCGAGGACTCCAGGCCGATCTGTCCTACTACTTCGAGCCGGAAAAGATGCGAATGAGTCGCGACGCGCGGAGGCGCAAGTCGATGGACCCCGCCGACTATCCCTCCGCCCCCGACCTGGCCATCGAGATCGATGCCTCCCGCCCCAAGGTGGACCGGCCCGCTGTCTACGCCGCGCTGAGGGCGGCAGAGGTCTGGCGGTTCGACGGCGCCGAGGTCACGATCGAGCAGCTCCAGCCGGACGGGAGTTATGCGCCGGCCCAGACCAGCCGATTCCTGCCAGTCCGTGCCGAGGAGATCCTCCGCTGGCTCTTCGACGAGGATGCTAGCCTCGAATTGCCCTGGGAGCGCCGCCTGCGGCAGTGGGCGCGGAGGTTGAGACGACGAGCGTGAGCCTCCCGCGGGATCGCCACTCGGTGCGCCCTACTTCTTCGGCTCTCCCGCGACGTCCAGGATGGCCCGCAAGTTGATATGCTCCCATTTCCCGGTCGCGAGCGGGAACAGATAAATGTGCCCTCGGCCCTGGATCGTGACGCCGTCGTTTGAGAGCGAGGGAGTGGCTCGCAGTCCTTCGGGCAGCTCGGCGACGTCCCAGCGGTGGGCCTGGGCGCTGTAGGCGTAGGCGTACCGGCCCAGGGTATAGAGGGCGACTCCGGGCCCGACGATCGGCGAGGCGTGCCCCTCGACGGGCTGGCGCAGGTCCTGCGCGTGCCAGGTCCCGCCCGGGAGGTCCGCGACGGCGATCCGGGTGATCTTCGATCCGCGCACGTTCAGGGCCATGATGCCCGGGCCCACCAGGGGCGAGACCTCGACCGGCGCGTCTTTCGGCGCGGCCAGCTCGATCGCCGCCGACTTCTTGGTCTCGAGGTCGTAGATCGCAGCCCGGTTCCCGCCGGGCATGAAGACGAACAGGCTGTTGCCCTGGCGAATGGAGATCGGCGATCGCTCGGCCTCGGCGGCCTCCGGCCCTCCGGCCGGCGCGGGCGTGCCGGGGGCGTTCACGGCCGCCGGCCGGGCCGGCTCGTTCGCCCGGGCCCCCTCGGTCTTGGCGTCGGTGAAGGTGATGGCCCTCAGCGTGCCCGCGGCCGGGTAGAGCGTGCCGACGTCGAGCGCGATCTTGAAGTCCATGGGGATGTAGATGTCCCCGATGATGTCCCTGCCCGGAGTGGTGCTCACCTTCCCCCGGGTGATCGACGATCCGATCCCCCCATTGAGCGGGTCGCTCACGAACCCCATCGCGTTGCGGTTCGCGCGGCGCATCGGCGCCGCGGGCCGCGGCGGCCTTCGGCTCGGCCCCGGCCTCCGGCGCATTGCCGGCACCGGGCTCGTTCGCCGGCTTCAAGAACCGGATCATCTTGATCTTGTCGGCCGGGATCGAATAGCGGCCGACGTCGCTGTCGATCGTGAGGGGCTTGAGGCTGATCTCGCCCTTGAAGTGCTGGCCACCCTCCAGCTCCACTTCGGCGGATCGCTCGACCTCGCCCAGCGCGTCGCCGCCGAAGCCCCCGACCGTCCTGAGCCCGAACCCCGCGCCCCGGACTGAGCGACGCCCGGCACCGGCGCGAGCACGACCGCGGTCGCGATCGCCACGAGCCATTCCAATCGCTTCATGAGGATCTCCTGATGTTCGCGGACGTTGGAAGATCCGAAGGGTGCGCCATCACCGCCCCTCGCGCCGCAGATGATGATCGACGAAGTCCATGTAAGCCTCCCAATCGTCGCCGGTGACGTCGTGCTTCCCGGGCCGGACGCGGTAGCCGATCGTGCTCTTGACGAGGCTGTCCCGCGCCGGCGTGGGCATCTCGGTGATGGCCAGGCCGTCCGTGCCCAGCAGGCGATAGACGGGGTCGGCTCCCAGCGCGCCCAGGAACTCGCCCTTGGGGTCGGCCCACAGGTCCTCCTCGGCCGAGCAGACCAGCACCGGCCGGGGCGCGATCAGGGCGATCAGCTCATGCTGGTCGAACGGCAGCCGGTCCTCGTGGTCGCTGTACTTGTGGAAGTTGGCGCAGAGCCAGTGAGGAAAGGACGCGTTCATCCGGCCGACCGTCTCGCCGAAGATCCGGCGCGACAGGGCGGCGCCCCCGCATCCCGAGTTGTTCGAGATCACGACGGCGAACCGCGGGTCGGTCGCCCCGGCCCATAACGCCGTCTTGCCCAGCCGCGAATGGCCCATCACGGCGACTTTCTTCGCGTCGATCTCGGGTCTGGTCGCGAGATAATCCATCGCCCGGCTCAGGCCCCACGCCCAGGCGGCGATCGAGCCCCACTCGTCGGGCGCCGGCCGCGTCTGGCCGGGCCGGTAGAACAGCGGGTGGACGCCATTCTTGAACCCGTCGTCGAAGTCGGGATCGATGTCCTGGTAGTAGATCGTCGCCAGGGCATAGCCCCGCCCGATGATCCGCTCGACCGGCCATTGCGACGCCGACGAGCCGCGCGACGACTCGGGGGCCTGGCGCGACTCCGGAGTCCGGCCGCGGCCGGGCCGCGGCCACTCGAGAGCCAGGGCGATACCCGGGTCGCGGTGGATCGTGTGGTTCCCCCCGAAGTTCAGCCCCAGGAACGCCGGGACACGTCGCGACCGGCCGGCGGCCTTCGGCACGTAGATCAACAGGTCCATCCGCGGGCCGTCGGGCTTGTCCGAGAACGCGATCGTCACCTCGCGGCGCACCGCCTTGCCATCCAGGGCGTCCTTGTCCTGGGAGAGGATGTGATACGCCGGCCGGATCGGCTCGGGCGGCTGCGGCACCCGGCCGTACATCTCGCTCTCGAACAGCCGGAGCAGCTCGGGCCGGCGCACCTGGGTCCAGAGGTCGGGCGTCGTGACCTTCCGGCCATCCGACGTCGTCAGCGGGTCGATCGGCGCGTAATGGCCGACCTTGGACTCGTCGTAGTTGGCCCCCGCCGGCTGCGCACCGGCCGGCGCATGGATCAGGCCGATGAGCGCGAAGACCAAGCCGGCCGGCTTCGTCACCTGGAGGATCCTGGTCATGGCGTGTCAATCTCCCGGATTGTGTTTGACCGCTTCGCCCGTTGTCGTCCCCGTCATGCGCCGGGCCATCTGCTTCATCATCTCGCGCTCGGAGATCCCCATCCAGCAGTGACCCTGCCCGGGTCCGTAGGTGATCGAGCCCTCATAAGCAGGCCGGGCGCGCGAGAGGAACGCGTCGAGGCGGTGTACCGCGTTGTTGAGGAAGTAATCGTCGGCCTCGCCGACCCAGATGTGCAGCTTCCCCCTGAGCTTGGGGCCCAGCTCGGTCCAGCCCTCCTCGAGGATCCGGCGGAGGTCGTAGGCCTTCCAGTGCTCGGCGGCCGCGCGGTCGATCCGGCCGGTCGCGGGATCCCACAGGGGGACCGGGCGGCCGTCGGGTCCCCGGGCGCCGTAGGTCGCGTTCCAGGCGCCCCACTGGCCGCCGGAGGACGTGTACGAGTCGCCCCGGCCCATCACGTTCTCCAGCCGGCACTCGTGCCGCATGGTGAACCGCACCTCGCCCGACTCATCCCGCGCCGACGGCCGCTCGAAGCCGTGGGCGTTGATGTAAGCATTCTTGTCCTCGTAGATATTGACCAGTTGGAAGCTGCGGAAGTCGACGCCGTCGGGGCAGAAGGACCAGGCGCCGTTGAAGAAGTCGGGGTAGAAGACCTGCAAGGCCAGCGCGACCCACCCGCCGGTCGAGCCGCCGTCGACCACGCGGGCCTCGCCCTTGCCGATCCCGTGGAAGCGGCCCTCGATGTGCGGGATCAGCTCGCCCGTCACGGCCGCGCCATAGGGCCCGTGGTTGGCCGAATCCACCTGGTAGGGGTCGCCCAGCGGGCCGGCGCCGTCGAGGTTGATGAGGATCATGGGTGGCGCGTCGTCGGCCATCCAGTCGCGGTGGAACCGCGTCCCGGCGGCCATCCTGCTATCGACGCCGGTGTACCGCCCGCCATAGCCGCCGATGTGGACCCGCACCGGATACCGGCGATCGGGCTGCCGCGCGAAGTCGCGGGGCAGGATCACGCCGGCGCGGAGGTCGATCGGCCGGCCGTGGAACTGCGCTCAAGAACCGCGACCGGATCTTGATATGCTTGACCAGCTCGGTATCGGGCGGCAGCGTCTCGTCGGGCAGCGCGTGCGAAAGCTCCAGCTCGACGACGCCCCCGGCGGCCGGGTCGATGCCGCACGGTCCGGACCGGGCCGTACAGGTCGCCCGGCGCGTTGGCGTGGTTCAGGTCGAGGTTGCGGTGCAGCGCGGCCTGGACGGCGTAGGTCCCCGGTCGGAGCTGGTCGAGGCGGTCGAGCGGGAACAGGGCCGAGCCGCCGTCCAACGTCGCGGCCGCGCCCGGCTCGAGGCCGTCGACGTCGCGGCCGAGCACCGGCGGCGCATCCATGCCGGTTCGCCCGAGGGTGAGCCGGGGCTCGCGGGTGCCCCGTGGCGCCAGCACGACCATCAGCCGGCCACCGCGCGGCCACGAAGCCGGGACGCGTTCGCCGGCACGGAGCCGCACTTCGAATCGCAGGGAATCGGGCCGGGTTCGCCCCGGCTCGTCGGCGATGAGCGTCATGGGCAGGTAGCACCAGGCGACGGTGAGGGCGCAGGCGAGACGCCGCGCCCGGAGGAGTGGAGACCTCACGCCCGATCGTTCAGACGCGCACGCGATCATCGGGGTCCTCCGCGGGTTGGCCGGGATATCGTCGTCGGATCGGCTCGACCTCGCGTTCCAGGAACGCCTCGACCTGGCGGCGCCGATCGGCCGATGTAGCGGCCCGGGGCCAGGACGTCGTCGAGGTCGAGCGGAGGGAACGCCGGGTCTCGTCGGATCCGCTCGAGCAGGTCGTTGTCGGGGGCGCCGTCCTTGAGCCGGTCGGCGGCGGCCATCGCGTGCACGCGAATCCGCTCGTGCAGGTCCTGGCGATCGCCGCCGGCCTGCACCGCCGCCATCAGCAGGTTCTCGGTGGCCATGAACGGCAGTTCCTCGGCGACGTGCCGCGCGATCGTCGCCGGGCGGACGACCAGCCCCGGCACGACGTTGAGGTAGAGGTTCAAGATCGCGTCGACGGCCAGGAACGCCTGCGGCAGCGTGAGCCGCCGGATGGCGCTGTCGTCCAGGGTGCGCTCCAGCCACTGACTCGCCGCGGTCTGGCCGGCGGCCGGCGGCAGCGCCAGGACGAACCGCCCCAGCGAGCACATGCGCTCGGCGCGCATCGGATTGCGCTTGTAGGCCATCGCCGAGGAGCCGATCTGCTCGACCTCGAACGGCTCCTCGAGCTCGCGCTCGTGGGCCAGGAGCCGCAGGTCGGTGCCGAAGCGGTGCGCGCTCTCGCCGATCCCCGCCAGCGCGCCGAGCACCTGGGTGTCGACCTTCCGCGTGTAGGTCTGGCCCGAGACGGGATAGGTCTCCGCGAAGCCGAACGCCTCGGCGACCATGCGGTCGAGCGCCTCGACCTTGGCGTCGTCGCCGCCGAAGAGCTCGAGGAAGCTGGCCTGCGTGCCGGTCGTGCCCTTGACGCCCAGGAACTTCAGCTCGCCCAGCCGATGCTCGATCTCGCGCAGGTCGAGGATCAGCTCGTGGCACCAGAGCGTCGCGCGCTTGCCCACCGTGACGAGCTGCGCCGGCTGGAAATGAGTATAGCCCAGGCAGGCCAGCGCCTTGTGCCGATCGGCGAACCGGGCCAGGGCGTCGATCGCGGCGGCCGTCTTGTCGCGCACGATCCGGAGTGCCGAGCGGATCAGGATCAGGTCGGCGTTGTCGGTCACGTAGCAGCTCGTCGCGCCGAGGTGGATGATCGGCCGGGCCGCGGGCGCCGCGTCGCCGTAGGCGTGGACGTGGGCCATCACGTCGTGGCGGAACCGCCGCTCGTATCGGGCGGCGGCGTCGAAGTCGATCGCGTCGACGGCGCCCCGCAGCGCGGCGATCTGGTCCTCGACGATCGCCAGGCCGAGCGCGCGCTGGGCCTCGGCCAGCGCGACCCAGAGCCGCCGCCAGGTCGTGAACTTCTCCCGCGGCGACCACAGCCGCGCCATCCGCCGGCCGGCATACCGGCCGATCAGCGGGTTATCGTAGACGTCGCGATCATCCATCGAGCAAGCTCCACGCTTCGAAACGGGGGGAGAGGAACGCGGCCGGGAGCCGGACCGGGCCCGATGGGACCATTATGGCGCCGATGAAACGCGCCCACTACCAGAAGCCGCGGGTTTTTTCGGCGGGTGTCCGAGCCGAGCCGACACCCAGGACCACCGGCGATCGTGACGCTTCATGCTCCGGCACCGAGTTTCGCGAGCGGCAGCATGAGCTGCCTCGGTCGGGTGCCGAACGGAACGAAGCCGTGATGGAGGTAGAACGCCTCTGCCTGCTCGTCCTTGGCGTCCACGATCAGCGCGAGGACGGCGATCTCCGAACGCAGTGACCGCGCGATCGCGTCCCACAGCAGGGCACCCCCCAGTTTGCGCCCGCGATACGCCTGGTCCACTGCCAGCCGCCCCAGCCGCGCCACGGGAACCGACGGATAGCGGGGAAGCCGCTTGGCGAGCGATTTCGGGACATCCGCGAGCAGGACGCCCGCGGCGGCCAGCGTATAGTAGCCGGCGATTTTCGATCCGGGCGACTCCAGCGCCACGTAGCAGGTCGTCACGCGGCGGCGGATGTCCTGCGTCACGTGCTCCCGGAAATAACGGTCAAGGGCTTCGATCCCGCAAGAAAACCCGGACCTGTCGTGATCGGCCCCGAGGGGCTCGATGCGAAACGCGTCCATCACCGCGGCTCCCGGATCAACCGGGCATGGGCCGACTTGGCACGCAGCAGGGCCGTCGACGGCTCCGGCGGATTCAGGAGGCAGTTGACGAAACGCCGCTGATCTTCCACCGAGAGGCGGATGAGATGCGCATCTTCGATGGTCCGGTGTGCGGCTTCCTGGGCGGCGGCGACGACGAAATCGCTGAGGCTGCGGCCCTGGATCTCGGCGGCGCGTTTCACGACGGCCAATGCGTCAGGCGCGATCCGCGCCTCGATGCGCGCCGTCCGGGTCGTGTCACTCGGCATCGGAAGACCTCCTACTCGTTTCGCGGATTGTACGGTATTTTCCCGAACAATGTCAAGCTCGGTTTCGGACAGCCGTTTCCGCTTCTTGGCATCGGTTGTGCAAGACAGTCCGGATGATCACCGTTCTCGAGGCCCGCCCGAGCGGGCCCGCCCGGGCGCCCGCCGATTGGCGGCCCCGGGCCGCCGCGGAGGGTCGTCGCCCCGACGCCTTCCATCGGCCTGCCCGGCCGGAGCCCGCAACCCGTGCAGCGACCGGGGGGCGCGACCATCACGACCGAAGCCCGGCCGTCCGCGCCATCTCACGCGCGGCGGTCGCGGGTTCGGTCTTCATCCATAGATCGGGAGATGCCTCCATGTTTTGCGCGCGACATGAACAGAAGAGGAAGCGGGCGGCCGCGATCGCGATCGAGTCGCTGGAGGATCGGGTCGTGCTCACGGCCGGCGCCGCTTCCGTGGAGATCCAGTACCTGCGGGCGATCAACCACTTGAACAGCCTCCTGCAACGGCGAGTTGACCAGATCCAGGCGATGCTCACGCGCCGGGTGGCTCACGTTCGACGCGCAGTACGAGGTGCGCTGACCCGCTCGGCCGCCCGGCTCGGCGGCGGCCCGGCGGAGGTCCGGACAGCCCGGGCCCAGCTCGCGCGCTCCACGGCAACGGCCGACGCGAAGATCAACAGCGTCGTCGGGGGTGCCGATCGCCAGGTCGGCCGGTTCACCGCTTCGTTCGATCGCCAGCTCGCCGGCGTCACCGGCCGATTCGGCAGGCTCAATGGCACGATCCGCCGCGCGAATCCCTACTTCGCGGCCAACTTCCACAACACCCTGGCCGCGATCGACGCCGGCATCCCGGCCGAGGGCCAGGCGGCGCAGGGCGCAGTGCAAGGCGCGACGGCCCCGGTCGAGTCCGCGGTCGCGCAGGCCGGTACGTCCGAGGCCGAGGCCGTGCGCAGGCCGCGGCGGCGGCCGGCTCACTGGCCGAGACCAGCGAGTCGCAGGTCGCGAGCGAGAAGGCCGCCGTCGCCCAGTTCTGGGACCGCTACTACAGCAGCTTCAACCCGCTCCGCGCCGAGATGGCGGCGATCGCCTCGGCGCTGTTGCCCCCCGTCCACCTCGGCCGAGGCACCGTCACCGGTCCCCTGGGGCACGGCGCGCACAGCCGCGGGAGCGGTGCCATCAACGGGACCGGTACCGGGACGGTGACCTTCACCGGGATCCCGGCGCCGAGGGTACCACGGGCACCGGCTTCGGCATCGAGACGGGCGTCGCCGGCACCGGCGGCGCCGGCACCGGGCTCGGCACCGGCACCACCACCATCACCGGCAGCGGCCCGAGCGGCTCCACCACGGGCACGGGCGCGAGCACCGGCACCACCGGAGTCGGCACGACCATCACCGCCGGCAACGGCGCCAACGGCAACGGCATCGGCTCGACCACCGGTACGGCCGGGACCACCGCCACCACCAGTGGCACAGCCATGATCTGACCCGTCGGCCGGGCATCGGGATCTCACGCGAACCGCGAAGTCCCTCGGCTTCAGGCAGAGAAGACCGTAGGATCGATTCCGATCGATTCCTTCCTCTTCTGCCCGACTCCGCGGGACTTCGCGTCTCCGCGCAAGCCTCCTCCCGGATCAGGTGAGCCGCGACCGCGACGGAGCGGGGATGCCTTCGCCGCTCGAGGCTCGCCCTCGGCCCGGTTTGCGGGAGGCCGCGCCGAGGGCCCCGACATTCTCGCGGGGCGCCCCGCCTGCGGCCGGCACGTCCTCGGAGTTCCTAAGAGAAGCCCTTCACCCCATCCCTCTCCCCGTCGAGGTGAGGGCGACCGCTTGTCCCTCCGCCGCGCCGGATCCGCTCGGCGGAGGCGCACGCCGTCCCCTTCTCCCCGCCGGGGAGAAGGTGCCCGAAGGGCGGATGAGGGGGTCCGAGGGCCGGTCCTTCTCGGGCTTCTCAAGAACTCTTTCATCATGTTATCAGAATCGTAACCGTTCACAGAGTGGGATAACCGGTATCAGGCAACCTCGACCTTTGGTGGATTCGCTGGCACGAGGGAGGGGATCGCTTGGCCACCGCGAGCCGCCTCGAAACAGGATGTCAGGTAGTCCAGCACATTCCGCCCCTGCTGGCGGCAGGTGGCTACCACCGTCAGCATCCGCTCCACGAACCGGCTCCCCGCCGCGCTATCGGTTCCCCCGCTGATCCGACGCCAGATCACCGCGTGCCGCTCGGCGCGCTCGGCGGCGTTGTTGGTCGGCGGCACACCCGCGACCCGCGCGAAGGTCCACAGGCTCTCCTCGACCCGCAGGAGCTCGGCGCAGGTCCCTCGGGTCCGCGCGCAGTCGCAGCGCGCCCCGTCCTCCAGGGCCGTCTTGAACTCGCGCCTCAACCGGGCCATCGCCGTGCGGAATCGCCCCCAGTCCACTCGCTTGGCCTCGAGGCGATGCCACCAGCGGAACAGCCGGTCCGAGAGGCGCAACAGCTTCTTCCCGATCGGCGCGGCGGCGCCGCCGCGGTCGATCATCGCCTGGAAATCGCGGCGGAGATGACTCCAGCAGACCGGCCGGCTGGCCCCTGCGATCCAGTCGTAGGCGCTCCAGCGGTCGGTCACCGCGATCGGGCCGTCTTGAGTCCCCAGGACGGCCCGGGCGACCCGGGCGGTGCGGTTGCGGGCGATCGTGAAGACCGTAAACAGGGCCGTCACCGCCGCCCACAGCCAGGCCTTGTGCCGGTCCTCTCGCCAGCCGGTCTCGTCGGCACCGATCACCCCCGCCGTGTGGACCGCCGTGGCCAGTTCGTTGTATGGGGCCTGGAGCGCCTCGGCCGACAGCCGCTCCAGCTTGCTGATCATCCCGGTGGAGATCGACAGCCCGAAGAGGTCGCCGGCCAGTTGCTGGATCGGCCGCTTGCTCAACCGGTAGGCGCCGGCCAAAGTGGCCAGTGTGGCCTGCAAGTAAGGGCCGAAGCGGACCGTGGGGACGCCCTCGGGCAACGGACCGCAGGTGGTCTGACCGCAGTCGGGGCAGGCCAGGCGATGCAGGCGGTATTCGTTGACGATCGGCTCGATCCGGGGCAACTCGGCGACCTGATGGATCAGGGGGTCGGGGTCCTCCCCCGACAGCGCATGGCCACACCGCCGGCACGCATCGGGCTTGCAGTCGGTGGACGAGCGGAGCTTCTCGGGAGGGACCAGGGCGCGGAACGCCTTGCGATGGCCGGGTTGACCGCCGCGCCTCCGCCGCGACGGCGGTGTGGGCGGCTTGCGCTTCAGGCCGATCGGGTCGGAGGAGGGCGGCTTGGAGGAGTTGGTGGAGTTGAGTTGGAGCCGGGCCTGGAGGTCGCGGACGGTGGCTTCCAATTCGGCGATCCGATCGTGCAGGGACTTCCAGCCGTCCAAGAGGGTGACCTGAAGGTCCGCGGGCACGCGGCTCCAGAGTGGCTCAAGGAGTGGAAGCTGTTGACTCATATGTAGTAGTACGAACCGACTGTACAAATTGTTCGGGGTGTGAACAGCTACTCAGAATCTTGATTTCTCATGATATCTCGAAATTCGGTGACATGCCCCACCGGCGGCACTGGTTGTGCAACAGGAATCGAGTTCGACCGATCGCCGACCTTTGGGCCCGCCGTCGCGGGCCCGAACAGAGCGCCTGCCGAGTGGCCTTCTCGGGCCGCCGGGGGCGGGCGTCGTACCGACGCCTTCCGTCCCCCCGGTCGACTCGGCCGGCCGGAGCCCGCGCGACGCACGCGGGCCGGCGTGGCGCGAATCACGACCGACATCCACCCGGGCGCGCCCGCGCGGCCGCCGCGGGAATCCCCTTTCCAGCGATCACCCAGGAGGAATCGACATGTTTCGCAAACGGGACATCAAGAAGAGGAATCGGGCCGCCTCTTTCACGCTCGAGCCGCTCGAGGATCGTCTCGAGCTCACGGCCGGGACCGTCGGAGCGGCAGCGGCGGGGGCGACCGTCCAGGTCGGCCTGTCGGGCTCGCGTGCGGGGTACATGGCGGCGGTTGACCGCCTCGAGGGGCGGATCCTCGCGCGGGTCGACCGGATCGACGCCGACATCATGAAGCGGACCGCCCAGTTCGACACGGCGTACCAGTCCGCCATCAACGACGCGGCCAGCTCGGTCAAGGGCCGCGTCGCGGCCCGGACCAAGGCGGCGCCGACGACGGCCCAGGTCGATCGTGACTACAACAATCTGGTCCGCAACACCAGGAAGCGCGTGGACGCCCTCGACCGCCAGTTCAACGGCGAATCCTCTCAGATCGCCCGTCGCTATGGCCGGATCGACCCCGCGGTCGCGACGGTGAATTCCACCGCCCAGGCGGATGTCCATCAAGCCCTGGCCTCGGCCGGCGCCATGCTCGAGAGCGCGGCGCGGTCCGCGCGGGCGCGGCGCACGGCGTGGCCGCCCCGACCCGGGCCGCGGTCGTTCGGGCCAGGACGTCCGGCGCCTCGCCGATGGCCCAGGCGACCGCTGGCGATCGCGACCTGGCCGCCATCAGCCGGGCCCAGCAAACGGCCGACCAGGCCAACTTCAACTCCTTCGCGAACCGGTCTGACGGCGCCTTCAATGCGCTGCAGTCCCAGTTGGCGGCGCTGCCGTCGATGACGGCCCCACCCACTGTCGCCATCACGGCCCGCACCGTCGCGATCACCATCAAGGACGCGACGACGGGCGCCACCAGCACCATCCCGCTCAGCCTCGGGAGCGACCCGCTCACCCTCGGGAACGTCTCGGTCACCCTCGGGACCGGGACCTCGGCCGCCACCAGGACGTTCCCGGTCGTCATCGGCAGCGGTACCGTCGCGGGCATCGCCGGGACCATGCCGGTCACGATCGGCACCGGGACGTCGGCCGTCACCGGTACCGTACCGGTCACGATCGCGACCGGGACCACCGGCCTCACCGGGACCACATCGAGCACCGGCACCATCCCGCTCACGCTCTCGACCTCCCCGTTCACGCTCGGGACCGCCATGATGACGCTCGGGACCACCAGCGGCACCAGCACCGTCCCGGTCACGCTCGGCACCACCGGCCTCACCGGGACCACCGGGACTACCGGCGTCACCGGGACCGGGACCACGCTCGGGACGGGGACCGTCCCGATCACCATCGGGACGACGGGCGTCAGCGGGATCACGGGCGTCAACGGGGGGGTCCCGATCACCATCGGCACCGCTCCGACGACCATTAGCGGGATGACGGGCCTCACCGGCACCGGAACGGGCATTCTCGGGACCGGGACCACCGGCCTCACCGGGACCACCGGCCTCACCGGGACGACGACCACGGGCTTACCCACGACCACGACGGGCGGACTCGGCACCGGTACGTCCATCGGCCCGGTGTTGACCACGGGTACGAGCACCGGCACGACCACGACGCTCACGGGGGCGACGGGTACCACCGGCGCGACCGGGACCTTCGGCACCACCGGCGGCCTGGCGCGACCACCGGCACGGTGCTCGGCACGATACCCGGCAGCTCGACCGTCACCGGGACCAGCGGCCTCACCGGGACCACCGGGACCATCGGGACCACCGGCCTCACGACCACAGGGATGGGTACGACCGGTCTGAGCACCAGCGGGACGGGGACCAGCGCGGTCGGCACCACGGGCACTGGGACCACAGCGACCGGCACGACCGGATTGACGACCGGCATCCTCTGAACCGTCGGCGATCGGGACGCTCCCGCATCGGAGAGCGTCTTCCCGAAGGCCGTCCTCCCGCGGCCGCTGGCCGCCGGGCGACGGCCTTCCGTCATATGCCGGGAGACGTCCGGCCGGCTGACGGCCTGCATGCTGCCAGCCGAAACCCTCGGTCAGACCAAGAAGGCCATCGCTTGGGCCCTGCAACTCGATGACCAGGGCGATTCCCGGGAAGATCATTGATATCTGGTGCGACCTGATATATAATGAACGGCAGATCTCCCGGTCTTGTGATAGGGCTGGAAAGACGGTCAGGGTGGCCTCGCCGTGCACGGGATGTGTGGCGGGGCTTTTTTTTTCATCGGAGCGCGTCCAGGCAACCGCGTGGTCTGACGCGCTGGACCGGGCGCCTCGTCCATGTGCGTTAACCCAACACTGACACTGGTGCCACGAGAGGCAAACTCGCGAGCCCGAAGCGGTGAGACCGGGTCGGTGAGACGGGAGTCGGCCGCTGATTCGGCCCTTGAGGAATTCGCCTATGCGGCGGCCGCGAGGGAATCACGCCCGAATCGAGGTCGTCGGTAGTTCCTCGTCCCTCGGTCTGACCTCTTGGGCTTCGTCGATGGCCCAGGATGCGAAATGTCGGCCCTCTCGGTTTGGCCTTGGTGACACGAGTGTGGGGTCAGGGCCTCATGGTCATGCGGCGGCCGGGTGGAGGCGAATGATCATGACGAACACAATGACGAGCGTCGAGCGACTCTGCGCCGAGCGCGGGATCGATGCCAGCCAGCTAGCCAGTCGCTCGGGCGTGGATGAGTGGCGGGTCCAGGCGATCGTGCTGGACCGGTGGACGCCGAGCCCGCAGGACCGAGACCGCATCGCTGCGGCCTTCGGCCTGAGCCGTGACCGGGTCGCCTGGGGCCACAAGAACGTCGTCCAGCACCTCTACGGCTGGGGACCGATGTGAGGAGTTGGCGACCCTTCCGACGAGCCGATCGCCGCCGAGGGCATCCACGGCCGCACCGAGAGGCTCGGACCCCGTTAGAGCGGTCAACGAATCGATAGCCTTCGTGGTTCGGCCTCGAGGCCGGGCTGAAGCCTCGAGGCCGGGCTGAAGCCTCGAGCCCCCCTGACCGCCCAGCTCGCCCTCGACCCCCCCTGACCCCCCCTTCGTAAGGGGGGGATCAAGACGGGCTGACCTTCGTTTGCCCCCCCTTACGAAGGGGGGGTCAGGGGGGGTCTCGTGTCGAACCCGGGTGAATGCACGATCGTTCAAGCCACGTGCTGGTGATCCGTCGGCGCGGGCAGTCCCAGCCGGCGATGCGCCTCTCGCCGGGCGAGGCGCAAACCGGTCAGCGTCGCGGAATACCGCGCCCGCATCCGCTCGACCTGAGCCTGCCCCAGATGCGGGTTGCTGCCCGGCATGGCCACGTAACGCCGGGCGTCCTCCAGCCGAAGGTGCAGAGTTCGGAGCTGATCCTGCAACCGCCGGAGCTCGTTGTAGCTCTCGAGCAGGGCGGTCAGCATGTTGTTTCCCGGAACCGTGAGGGTGTTCATCGTCCGCCTTCCTTAACAAAGTGGCACTCGGGAGCGTTCTCACAATCATCCTGATGATCGGGGTGGATCGAGCCGCTCGGCGATCCGGAATGCGCCTCATCTGTCGCTCGGGAATTCTTCGCGCGGCGAGGCCGTGTGGGACTCAGCGCCCCGGGAGGGCTTTAAGCGCCCCGGGCGGCGGTCGAAGCCGGAATTCACCGCGTGGGGCCTCACGACCCAGACAGGGCGATGCGAGGGCGTTCGCGGCGTCGAGCGACGCGAAGAAGGCCAGAGCCACTCTGGAGCGGGACCAGTCGATCCGGTGCCGGTCAAGTTGGTGCCGATGGGTCCGGCCGAGGATCCTTCCCCTGTGCCCATCGGCGCTGGCAAGGGCAATTCTCTCGGCGACCGATTCTTTTGGTTGATGCTAGGCATCAGGTTTCCCGTAAGGGGTTCTGTCATGTCCTGCGGACGCGGAACCGGTGAGGACTCAGGCGTCGGTGTCTTGGCTCAGCGACACGCGGAGGTCGTGCACCGCAGGTCGTGCACCGGAGACCGGCCCGAGGTCTTCTCGTAACCCAGGCCTTGAAGCACCTCGAGCACCTCGCTCCAGGTCGGGAACATCCGGCCGCTCCGCTGCCGGTACTCATGCATAGCCCGCATGAATTCCTCCGCCGCGGCCGCGCGGTCCGGCTCGCAGGACGTGGGGTCCGCGAACCGTCTCCGTCCGGTCCGCTGCCGGGTCCGACTCGCAAGGGGGCGCTGCTCGAGGGCCTGATGGTCATCGCAGGCTCGACTGACCCCGGGCTCGCCGGAGAACGAGGTATCGACTTCTTGTCCGGCTGCGGGCGCGGACGGCGCGGGTGTGCAGCGTACGGCAAATTTCGAAGTCATGGGGGAGATCCGAAACGGTCAGGGCCAGCAGGGGACGCGGGCGATAACGGCAATCCGGCGAAGCGACCACGCCGCCTCGCGCCGGCCGCGCGCTCGAGGCGGCCAGGATTCGGTCCCGGAACGGGTCGGCAAGACGCCCGGAGGGACGTTCTGCCGGCACTCGCACGGACCGAGTCGCCGGGGATCAGCACCTGGGAGATGCCGCGAGCACATGGCGCCGCCTCGAAGGTCAACCGGCTGGCCGTCGAACGACCAGGTCCTCAACTGCGGCGGCCATAGCCGAGTGGGCCGGGTCACCCCGGGTGGGCGATCCCGTCTGTCCCGTCGCGAGACAGTGTGGCAGGAAGAACGGACTCCGGACCTGGATCGGACGACATTGCGGGGCGATTTCAACCGGATCGGGCTTACCCGACGTCGGGTAGAGCTTCATCTCTTACCATAGGACGCACGGCGGGATTGTCAACTCTCGCTTCCGGATTCTGCCTGGGAGCCCGTCCGAGAAGTTGGCGCCCAACTTCATCACTCCCCTTGGCTGCAAAGGGCTGGTGAGTTTGGCGCCGGCTTATTGGGGCAGTGGAATCGAAACGAGGACGCAGCGACGTCAGGGAGCTGTCTTCGCCGCCCCCGGGGATTCGACCAGCGGTCCCGGCGGGCGGAGATCCACGATGACGCCACGGGCCGTCTGGCCCGGCTCGACGGTGACGACCACCGCCCCTTGCCATGGCTCGGCCAGCTTCTCGAAAAACTTGGGATCGGGCCTCCCCCCCGGCTTCCAGCGAGGAACGTGCGGGTCGGTATACGCGTCGTGCCCGGCCTTCAACCCGTACCGCCCGGGGGGCAAGTCGTCCAGGCGGAACGTCCCGTCGGCCGACACCAGTGCCTCGCGCCTCAGGATCGTGGCGTCGAAGGCGATGACCCAGACCTGGCCCGCCATCGCGGCCGGCACATTCTCCACGCGCCCCTCGATCGCGCCCCCTCGGGTCACCGCCATATCGACCGTGACGGTGCGGTCCTTGCTCGTGATCGCGACCGGGCCGACGATCGTCGGCGGGCCGGTCAACTCCTCATAGACGAAGAACCAGGGGCCGAACCGCGGGCCGGCCTTGAGGTTCCTCAGCGCGAACGTGCCATCGGCGTTCACCGTCGCCCACGCGAATTCGTAGCCGGACGCCGGGACGGTGCGTCCCCGGCGAATCGTGACGTTGGGCCGGTTCATCTCCTTTCGGCCCTTCTGCCAACCGCCGACGCGCCCGCCGCCGACGGCCTTGCCGGCGCGCGCCACCCTGCCGGTCACGAGGGTCGTCTCCGCCTTCGCCTGTTCGCCGGTCGCCCGCGCGAGCTTGACGACCACGCCCGAGAGATTCTGCTTCGCGGCGAGCTTCCCCAGGAACACCTCGCCTTCGAGGTAGCCCTCGGCCGTGACGCCGATGTGGTACTCGTCTGCCTTGCCTTCGTAGGTGATGCCGAACCGCCCGGGCTCGGACTGCTGGAACTCGCTCAGTCACCCCGCGAGCGTGACGTGTCCATCCGCGGGATCGCGCCGGACCGTGCAGAGCCGGACGGTGTCGATCGGCACGGGCTTGCCGGTCTCCGCGTCGACGGCCGTCCCGTGGATCTCGTAAGCCTTGATCACCGCGAGCTTCAGGCCCGTCTGGCCGGGCTTGACGTCGAACGGCTTGGGGCTGAAGTAGTCGTTCGACCGGAGTCGGAGTTGCTTGAGCTCCTTCCCGACGCCGTGGACGGTGAACCGGCCGTCCTGTCGCTCTTGGCCGCGTTCTCCCAATCGTAATCGGGGATGATCTCGACTCCGGGTGCCGGCTGGCCCTCGCCGTCGATGACGACACCCGCGACCGGCATCTCGTCCGGGAGGATCACATCGCCGATGTCGAGGACAGGGGTCCCCGGCTCGGCTTTCTTCTTGACGAAGGTGCGGACCTTGCCGGATGCGCCAGGTAGACGTGGGCGTCGCCGGCGGGGAGCGGGGGCGTGGCGAAGCGGCTGTCGCCACCGGCGTCGAACGTCCATTCGGTCCCCTGCGAGGAGATCGTGTGGCCGAGCTGGAAGCGGTAGAGTTCGAGCTTGACGCTCGCCCCGGCGACCGGCTTGCCACGCGCATCGACGGCGCGGCCACGCATCCGGGTGCCGGGCAAGAGCGTGAGCCGGCCGATGTCGAGGTCCTTGCCGGGGAAGATGTGCACATCTTCGCGACGCTCGGCGCCAGGCCGCGCACGTCGGCCCAGACGGTGACCGGCTTGTCGGGCTTGAGCCCGGTCAGGCGGAACCTCCCGTCGGGGCCGCTGCGGGTGGGCGCGTACGTCTCCTGATAGGCCATACCCCGGACCTCGGCCCCTGCGACCGGACGGCCTTGCAGGTCGACCACCAGTCCGGTGACCGCCCCAGTTGGCGCCGCCGCGCCGGCGGGCTTCTCATCCGCGCGACCGTGACTCGCCCAGGCGATCAGGGCCGACAGCGTGCCGATCATGACGGATCGTCGTGACATGAGGCTCAAACCTCCGGATCCCCGGCTCGATAAGAAGCGTTCACGGCTCAAGAATGCGATGCGACAATTGTCGTTAGGCGCGCCGGGGTTTGCAAGCCGTCGTCGCCAGGCAGGCGTGGATAAGCGGCCTACGCCCTCCGCCGGCCGGCCCGGCTCGGGGTCGCGGCGAGGTCGGCCGACCCGATCTGAGTCCATCATGCCGGCTTCCTCAAAGTGCCATACACGCGCCGTTCGAGATCGACCACATGATGTTCCGCAAGCTCCGCGGCCTCGAGCCTGGGCCGTGGAGAATCACCCCTTCCCGACCCATTTGACCGCGATGCCGGCCGACCGGCGCAAGCGGCTGGAAAGTGCGGCCGCATGATGTTGAATGTGCCGAATGTTCACGATCTGATGTTCGAGTGTGGGCATCTGGTACCAGGGGAAGCCGCATTGGGGGGCCGAGAGATCGAGGGCATCAACGCCCGCATCGATCATCCGATCGCACTCGCCCAGGTAGTCGAGAAGGTCGCCACGTGTGAAGGGCTCACATGGTTTGGGCGCCCGCTGGTCGTCCCAGGGAACACGATCGAGGAATTGTGCTTCATCGCGATGTCGGGCCCACGGAAGGAAGTCCTCCTGCCGCTGCTGGAGGTAGAAATGGGAGTAGAAGAGCGTGTGATAGGCGACTCGCCAGAACGGGGCGGGGCCGTCGGCGGGATCATTCCACATGGCGTCGGGACAGTTCTCGATCGCCTCGTGCAGGGTCTCGAGGGCCGCATGGTACTGGGACTTGAGAGCCGAACGGATATCCATAGTTCGTCCTCGATTGCCGTGGGATTCACTACGCTGACAATCATCTGCTCCGTCCTGCCTTGTCCCGATCGATCGGAACGAGGACGCCGCTGAGTCTCCCTGATAGCTGCGTCGTCCGGGTGATGTGGCGAGTCTCACGGTTCGCTCAGCACTTCGAGCTGGTCTTCCCGCACCTCCATGTAGAGTCGAGGCTTCTTCACCGCGACGACCCCGTAGATCCGGGCACCCTTCGGGCCGAGCGGGCCGCGGTATTCCACGATCTCCGCTCGATGAAAGCCGGAGTTGAGGATCTTGACGACAGTGCCTTCCTTCAATGGTTCGGGCAGTTCCTGGGTCGCCATCGTCAAGTTCCTCCCATCCCGGCGTCACCAGGGGGCGACGCCCATTGTGCGCAGCAGTTCGGCATGCATGATCGCGTCGAGCGATGTCGCCAGCCCGTCGCAGGATGCCCTCCAGCCCTGCACGAGCGGGAGTGTCAGGGCCGCTGGCACGCCGGCCCCGAGCGGCTGAGTGCCCTGGTGGGCCGCCCGGTTCCGCCAGGCGTTCAGGTGCCCCAGATCGGTAATCCGTCGCGGCCCGGCGGCATGAGCGGCCTGCAAGTCGAGCGGGAACCCGAAGCGGTCGAAGTCCCTCTTGATATTGTCGTAGCTGGGATTCCCTTTCTCAAGGGCCAGGTGAGCGGAGAATTGAGCCTGGGCCGTCGCCTGGAGTCCGGCTGGGATCGCCACGATCCAGATCTGCGAGCACTCGGTATAGAGCTCGCGGCATAAGCCCTGGAAGTGGGCGCTCAAGTGGAGCACGTAGCCCCGCAGCGTCTCGTCGAGGAACGTCGGATTCGGCGGGACGGATGCGAGGACCGCGGCGCAGTGGGCCTCCACTTCGCCCAGGCGGGGCATGCGGTGATTCTGCCATCGGATGAAGGCGGCGGAAGGCACGGTGGCACCTCGAAGTCGGGGGCGAGAAAGACGACCTCATCCACGGAGCGCCTCAAGTTTGGGATCGATCGGGAGGGCGAGGCTGGCGCGGTGAAAAGTCGGGCTTGACTCGATGTATCGTTCATCCCCGTTTTGTTGCGCCGGCCAGCGAGTTCTAGACCTGCTGCCGCTGCGTGATCCGCTTCAAGACCCCTTCCTCATCCACGGCGCACTCTCCCCTGGTCTCGGTTCCCTCGAGCGAGCCCGCTCCGTCGGAGCCCTTCATCAAACCTCCGGCCGTCTCGGCGTAACCGAGGAAAATCCAACTCACCTTCAACAACTTAACGACGATGCCCAGGCGGAGCCAAACGTCTCGCCGATCTTCTCTGTACCTCGGTGTCTCTTTGGTGAAAGATCCCGATCGCTCGCCATCTGACTTCCGATGACTATGGGAAGCTCCCCCTTTCGCCCCTCGCCGCCGGCGGTCGCTTCGGGATAGGCTAGAGGCCCTGCGCAGAACCTGACGATTCTGCCGGGATAGGGGATGCGTCCAACGTCCGGTGATGGCACGCGGTTCGCTAAGCTCAGCGTCCGAGAAGGACAATCATCGATGAAAATGATGACATCCAAGAGCTTGCGACGCATCGGGCTGGGCCTGGTGATCGTGCTGCCGATGATCGGGCTGGTCGTGTGGTACTGGGTCATCCCGGCGGCGATCGTGGCGGCGATCCGGGAGCGTCACGAGGGGCATGTCGCGATCTCGGGTTGGTGGATCAACGGGTCTTCGGCGGGCGTGACCGGCCTGACATTGCACGAGCAGCCGGCGCCGGGCTCGCCGACCTGGGCCGCCGTCGACCGGGCGACGACCGACCTGTCGCTCGGCGCGCTCTTGCGCGGCCGGTTCATCCCGAGGCGGATCGTCTTCGATCGCGCGTCGATCGCCTATCGCATCGACGCCGACGGCAAGCCCCTGACGCGCATCCCGCTGAGTCAATCCGGGAGCGGCGCCGTCCCCGAGATGTTCGTCCGCGACGGCGAGCTGGCGATGCGCCAGGAGGGCCGGCCCGAGATGATTGTCCATCATCTCGACGCGAGCCTGAGCCCTGATCCACAAGGCCCGCGCTTCGAGGTGAAGGCCGATGATCCCGACTGGGGCCATCCCGGCCTCGACGGCCGGTTCACGCCCGACTTCTCCGGCCTCCGGTTTCGCCTGACCGCCGATCGGCTCCCGGCCGACCCGGAGAAGGCCCGGCGCGTCCCGTTCGTCGCGGAGACGATCTGGACATACATCGAGCCGCGGGGCCCGATCGGGGTCGTGCTGGACTTCGACTCGCGGCCGGCGAAGCCGGTGGGCGAGGACAACGACCGGTCGGGCACGAGCGAGGTCGTGACGACCGTGAATTTCCAGGGGACGACCGTCGGGCTGCCGACGCTCGGCCTGCTGGGCGAGGACGCGACCGGACCGCTGACGGTCCGCGACGGCATCGTCCGCTTAGACGACGTGCGGGGCCGGATGGCCGGCGGCCGGGTCGCGTTCTCCGGCCCGATCGATTTCCAGCACAAGCCCGACCGCTACGACCTGGCGCTGGATCTCGATGGCGTGGACCTGACCGCCCTGCCCGAGTCGTGGCAGCTCCATCGCCTCGGTGTCCGCGGGCGGTTCACCGGCAAGGCCGGCCTGCACCTCGTCCTCAGGACGGACGGGATCGATCTGACGGGCTCGACAGGCGACGGCACCATCGACGGCGCCGAAATCCGGGGTATCCCGCTGGAGCGACTCGGCCTGGCCCTCCGAGGCGAGGGCCTGCGGACGGGCGCCGACCCGGGACGATCCCGCGAGGGCGAGGTTCCGTCCGACCCGGTCCGGGCCGCGGCTCGCACGGAAGCTCGCCCTCCCGGAACGACGGACGGACCGGCTCGGAATGAAGGGCCGTTCCTGCCCCAATGGATCCGCGGCGAGTTCCGCGTGAAGGGCGTCGAGGTCGACCGCGCGCTGGCACGGCTCGAGACGCCGAAGCATCCCGAGGGCACGCGCCCCGTGCCGGTCTCGGGCCGGCTGGAGCTGGAGGCGGCCATCCGGTTTCCGCTGGGGTCGCTCGAGGACTGGAAGGCCTACACGGCGCGGGGTACTGCGGACGTGTCGGGCGCGAAAGTCGCCGACCTGAACCTCGGCCGGTTGAAGGGGCGGCTGGACATGGCCGACGGCATCATCGAGGTCGCCGACCTGTCCGGGCGTTTGCTCGATCGGCCCGAGGGCGGCGGCCGACCCCCGGCGACCGAGCCTCCTCCGGCCGAAGGTCCCCTGCCCCGCGGCGGCTTCCGCGGTCGGATCCGGGCGGCAGTGGTCGGCGACCGCAACCTCGAGGTCGACTTCGAAGGCGCCGAGCTGCCGATCGCCGACCTGGCCGCCGCAGCCCCTTCGCTGGCCTCGCCCCCCAGGCCGCCGGAGGCCCCGCACGAGGCCTTGCCTGTCTCCGGGCGGCTGACGCTCCACGCCTCGGGCCGCTCCCGAGGGGCCGATCCGTCGGACCTCCGCTCCTGGACCCTCTCCGGCCGCGCCGAGATGCCCGAGGTCTCCTACCAGACGACCATGGTGAAGGACGTCTCGACCAACCTGGCCGTCGAAAACGGCCGGCTGGTGTTCTCTGGCCTGTCGGCACGACTGGGTGATGCCGCGCTCAAGGGCCGGCTCGGGCTCGACCTCGCGGCACCCTGGTCATATAACGGCGAGCTCGAGACCGGAGATCTCCCCTGTCAGGAGCTGCTCGGCATGATCCCGCACGCCCCCAAATCGACGAAGGTCGAAGGGACGATCGCGGGCCGCGGCGAGGCCCAGGGCACGATCAAACCGTGGCGGGTGGCCAGCTCCGGCCAGGCGAAGGTTGCCGCGCTGAAGGTCGGCCGCGTCGCGATCGGCGACGTCCCGGTCCGGTGGGCGACGCGAGGCGAGACGATCACCGTCACGGCTGAGGAGCATCAGCGCTACGGCGGCCGGGTCTCGGCCGAGGCGCGCGTGCCGGTCGGCGGCGACCGGCCCATCGAGGGGACGGTCACTCTGGCCAAGGTCGACGCCGCCGAACTCTCGTCCCAGGCCGATACGAATGGCTCGTGGAAGCTGACCGGTCACGCCGACGGCGAGGCCCGGTTCCGGTATTCGCCCGGCTCGCCCGGCCAGCGCGAGCAGAAGGACTTACCGTTGGAGGCTGAAGCGCACCTGTCGGCGGCCGACCTGAAGGTCGGCCATATTCCGGCCCGGTCGGTCAAGCTGACGCTGACGGTGCACGAGGGCAACCCCAGGTTCGACCTCGGCGCCGAGGGCCTCGGCGGCACGATCCATCTGACGGGGGACGGGCACATGGCGACGGACCCCAAAGATGATGAGGTCCGCGCCCAGCTCGAGGCGATCGGCCTGCAGCTTTACGAGATCTGGGGCGCGCTGGGGACCTCCGGCGCGCTGACCGACCTGAGGGGCCGGGCGTCGGTCAAGGGGCGAGGGCAGGTCCGCGGCGGCCTGGATCTGAAACACGCCGGGGGCGAGGCTTCGGTCGAGCTGACCGATCTGATCTGGGGGTACGACTTCCGGCTCGGGAACAAGCTGTCGGCCGGGGTGAGCAAGTCGCCGGATGGATGGCGAGTCGGCCCGCTGGGCGGCGAGCTCTTCGGGGGGAAGCTGGTTGGTGAAGGCATCTGGATGTATCGCGGCGAGGGAGGCCGGGCGAAGTACGGTGTCGACGCGCGGGTCGACCAGCTCAGCCTGTCCCGTGCCCTGGGTTTCCTGCCCGAGGCCGAGCGTCGGTTCGCCGGGACGGGCATCTTGAAGGTCTCCGGTCGGCCGGATGGGGCGCTCGGCGGGCGCGGTGAGTTCCGTGTCGATCGGGGATTCGTCAACGGCTTGCAGTTGACCGATCTCCGCGCCGGGCGAGTGGACCTTCTCGCCCGAGCCGCCCCGCCGGGGCTCGCTCTCGATCCGGAGCGCGAGCGGCCGGCTGGCCGGCGGCCGCGTCGGCGGCGAGGCCCACTTCTCCCTGGGCGACCGCCGCGACTTCCGCGCCCGGCTGGTCGTCGACGACGTGGATCTCCGCGTCATCAGCCGCGACGAGTTGGCCAGCCGGCCGGTCCCGGGGCGGCTCTCGGGGTTCGTCAGTGTTTACGGAACCGACCCGGAGCAGCCGGCCAGCTATCGCGGCGAGCTGGATTTCGACCTGGACCAGGCCTCGCTGGTTGATATCCCGCTGCTCGACGAGCTCGACCGCTCGCTCGGCTCGACCCAGGGCGGCGTCTTCGACGACGGCGACCTGCACGGGATCATCTCCGATCGGAAGGTCCACATCGACCAGCTAACCCTCGTCGGCCCGCTGGCCCAGGTCCACGCCGTCGGCACGGTGGACTTCGAGGGTCGGCTCAACCTCGAGGTCGTCGTCAACAATAACAAGGGCATCCCCCAGAGCGGCCAGGCGATCCTGGCCCGGTCGCCCGCCGTCGCCGACGAGGTCGCGCGCCGCGCCGCGCAGATCGACCAGGTCCGCGACTTCGTCTCCTCGCGGCTGATGAAGTTCCGCATCACCGGCACCATCCGCGACCCCATCGCCAACGTCGACCGCTCGATCAACCCCCGCGCCGCCATCGGCTTCTTCCTCAAGACGATGAGGCTGTCGGCGCAATCGCGGTAATGGTGCCGGCCGATCCTGACCGCTATACGCTCGGTCGTGCCCGGGGCGGAGATCGATCCGGGTCGTGGTGGCCTGGGCATCGCCCATCGGGAGCGAGCGGGGGCATTCTCGAGAATTCTGGCGGTCGTGTCCCGGCATCCGGCACCATAGTAGGGTGGGCTTCGCCCACCGGGAGTAGCCGGGGCAAGCGCCGGTGGACGGTGCCCACCCCGCGACAACCGAGGCGGGACGGCGAGGACGACATGGCGACCATGAGCGAGCATCGGTCGGCGGCGTCGCGGCATCTGGGCACCGTGTTCAGCGCGGGGCGCTCGGCTCGCTGAGCGACGGCGAATTGCTCCGCCGCTACGTCGTCGGGCGGGGCGACGAGGACTCGGCGGCCGCGTTCGCGGCGCTGGTGGAGCGGCACGGGGCGATGGTGCTGGGCGTCTGCCATCGGGCGCTGGGCAACCTCCATGACGCCGAGGACGCCGCCCAGGCGACCTTCCTGATCCTGGCGCAGCGAGGCGGTTCGATCCGCCGGGCCGAGTCGCTGGCGAGCTGGCTCTTCGGCGTGGCGCGGAAGGTCGCGACGAGGGCGCGGACCCGGTCCGACCGCCGGCGGGTGATCGAGAAGGAAGGGGCCGAGATGAGGGCAATTGCCGCCGGCTCGGAGATGTTGCGCGAAAACCGCTGGGAGCTTTGCGAGGAGCTCGACCGGCTCCCCGAGCGGTTCCGCGCCCCGATCGTGCTGTGCCACTTCGAGGGCCTGACTGTCGAGCTGGCGGCGGCACAGCTGGACCTCCCGGTCCGCACGGTTCAGCGGCGGCTGTCGGAGGGCCGTGAGCGGTTACGGCAACGGCTGATGCGCCTCGGCCTGGCGCCGGCGTCGGGGGCGCCGGCATTCGGCCCGGTTGCCGAGGCAACCTCGGGATCCTGGATCGACGCGACCGTCCGGGCCGCCGCGGGCCTGGCCGCCGGCCGGCCGGTCGGCGCGGTGGCCTCGGCGACGGTGGCCGCGCTCGTGAACGGTGCGATGGCCATGACCTTCTCGGGTCGCCTGAAGGCCGTCACAACGGGCGTCTTCGTTGCCGGAGCCCTCGCTGGTCTGGCCGGCGCGAGTGCCCTGCTGGCGGCGCGGCTGCGAGTCGGGCCGACCGTCCCGCAGGCGCGGGGCGATCGCTCCTCGCCGCCGCCCGTCACCAGGCTCGGTCCGTTGATCAAGGGCATCGTGGTCGATGAGCGGGGCAACCCGGTTGCCGGCGCGCGAGTATCGCCGGAATGGGCCGTCCCGCCCCGGTGGGTCATCTCCGACGCCGATGGCTCCTTCGTGCTCGCGCGTAACGAGCCCTGGCTTGCCGGCCACTCCCTCCTCGCCACGGCCGATGGCGGGGCGCGACAGGGCATCCTCCGGCTCGACGGGCCGTCGGGATACCGCGGGCCGCGGACGCTGGTGCGGATCGTCGTCCGTCCGGCCCGGGAGGTGACGACCACCGTCGTTGACGGCCGGGGTGACCCCGTCACTGATGCACTCGTCGTCATCCTCGACCGGTGGCTCCCCGTCGCCGAGGCGCGCACCGATGCCCGCGGCACCGCGGTGCTCAAGGTGCCGGCCGAGGCGGACATGCGATGGATCATCGGCGCCAAGCCGGGCGTCGGCTTCGACTATTTCGAGAATGATCGAGGCGGCTGGCTGACGCCCTGGTCGCGGCCACCGCGGGGCGCCCGGCTGGTGCTCGATGGCGCGCGCACCATCCGCGTCCGCGCGGTCGACTCGGCCGGCCGGCCCGTTCCGGGCGTCGAAATCGTGACCACGGGGATCCGGAAGAAGGGCAAGTTCGGCGCGGTCTATTTCGGCGGCTTTCCCCTCTGGCCCCGCACGGACGTGAACGGGGTCGCGACGTTCGACTGGCTCCCGGCCGATCTCATGGGCCGGACCTCGGTCTCCTCGGCCTCGCCGGGATACATCGACCCGGAGTTGCCCTGGCTGGACGCCGATAAGCCCGATGCGGAGCTGACGGTCCCCGTTCTCCGCCGGACGCGGGTCTCGGGCAAGGTCACGCGACCCGATGGCACGCCCGCGCCCGGCATCCTGGTCGACGCCCATGGCCGGGGCGGTCGCCGGTGGACCGTGATACCCGACTCGGTCCGGGCCAGGACGGCCGAGGACGGGTCCTACGCGATGGAACTTCGCCCGGACCAGTCGTACATGATCGGCGTGATCGACGACGAATGGGCCGCGAAGAGCCTCGTCGGCGTCGTGGTCAAGGAGGGTGTCCCTCGGGCCGGACTCGACCTGTCGCTCGAACGAGGCGGAGTCATCCGCGGCCGGGTGACCGTTTTGCCCGGGTCGCAGCCGGCGGCCGGTCGATCCGTGAAGCTCGTCGAGAACGGGCCGGCGATTCCACCGAAACTGCTTCCCGTCCCGTTCGCCGGCATGGAAGACGAATTGACTCGCTTCGCCGATACTGATGAAGACGGCCGCTACGCCTTCCGGGTGGCAACGGGCGGCTACCTGATCACCGGGCCGGTCGCGCCGGGGGAGCAGCCTCGTCAGGATGAGCTCAAGATCGCCACCGGCCAGGAGGTCGAGCGGAACTTCACAATCCCCGACGCCGAACCGCCGTGGAAGACCGTGCGCGGCGTGGTCCGGGCCGGGGATGCCGGCGGACCGACGATCGCCGGGGCCCTCCTGGCGGTCACCCCGATCGAGGGTCGTGAGTCGAGTGCACACGGCGACGCCGATGGGCTTGGCCGCTTCGAGCTGCCCTGCCCCGCCCGAAAGGCCATCGTTTACGCCCGCAACCCGGAGGGGACCCTCGCCGGCTATGAGGTGGTTGACGGCAAAGACGCCCCGGAGATCGCGATCGTGGCCCGGCCGGCGGCGACCGCCCGCGGCCGGGTCGTCGATCAGGACGGCAAACCGTGGGTATCGGTCAACGTCGTCTATTCGGTGGCGGTCGGCCGACCCGATCTCGGCATCAGCGGTCCTCCAGGCGCCGACCAGGTGGTCTTGACCGACGACGATGGCCGGTTCACCGCGCCCGGCCTGCCCGCCGGTACCCGGTGCGATTTCTACCCGATTGACGGCGATGGGGACAACACGCCGTCTCGCCGAATGGTGGTGAAGGATACCAGGCCCTTCGAGGTCCCGCCGCTGGTCATGGATCGGCGCGGGCGTTTGCCGGACCGGCCCGATCCGCGGTGACCGATCCCCCTCAGCGAATGAGGTGCCCCGGGGTCTGCGGGGCGGATTCCCCAGGAAGCTGGCGGTCATCTCCCCGCATCCGGCACCATGAGGTCAGTCGCAGGCGGAACCGAGGCCCGGAGATGAGGACGACATGGCGACCATGAGCGAGCATCGGTCGGCGGCATCGAGGCATCTGAGCACGGTCTTCGGCGCGGGGCGCTGGGATCCCTGTCCGACGGCGAACTGCTCCGGCGCTTCCGGGCCGGGCGCGGCGATGAAGATTCCGCCTCCGCGTTCGCGGCGCTGGTGGAGCGGCACGGGCCGATGGTGCTGGGCGTCTGCCGACGCGCCCTGGGGAACCTCCACGACGCCGAGGACGCCGCCCAGGCGACCTTACTGATCCTGGCCCGGCGAGCCGGCACGATTCGACGGGCCGAGTCGCTGGCGAGCTGGCTCTTCGGCGTGGCGCTGAAGGTCGCATCGAAGCGGCGGTCGCAAGCGGCGAGGAGGCAGACGATCGAGCATCGGGGGGCCGAGATGAAGGCGCATGTCCGCCGGATCCGATCTGTCGCCGGAGGCCTGTTCCGAGCTCTACGAGGAGCTCGACCGGCTCCCGGAGCGGTTCCGCGCCCGATCGTGCTGTGCCACCAGGAGGGCCTGACCAACGAGCAGGCGGCGTCGCGACTGGACCTCCCGGTACGCACGGTGCAGCGGCGGCTGTCGGAGGGCCGCGAGCGGCTGCGGCATCGGCTGACGCGACTCGGCCTGGCGCCGGCATTCGGCCCGGTCGCCGAGGCGGCCTCGGAAAGCTGGATCGACGCGACCGTCCGGGCCGCCGCGGGGTTGGCCGCCGGCCGGGCGGTCGGCGTGGTGGCGTCGACGCCGGTGGCCGCGCTCGTGAAGGGGACAATGGCCGCGATGCGGCTGGCGCGGTTGAAGGCCATCGCGTCCGGCGTCGTCATCGCCGCGACTCTCGCCGCCCTGGGCGGGGCCGGAGCCTGGCTCGCGGTCGGGCGACAGGCCGAGCCGCCCGCGACGAAGGCCAAAGGAGCCCGGTCCGCACCCCCGGCCTTCGCCGGCGACGGGCGATGGATCAAGGGGATCGTCGTGGATGAGGCGGGGAAGCCCGTGGCCGGCGCGCGGGTCGCGCCGCTGTGGATGCTCCCGACCAGGACGGCGATCAGCGCCGCCGACGGCACCTTCGTCGTCCTGCACGACGACCCGAGGCGGACCAACCAGGCGGTCATCGCGACGGCCGACGGCGGGGCGCGGCAGGGCATCTTCCGGTACGACGGGCCGGCGGGATACAAGGGCCCGCGGACGCTGGCCCGGGTCGTGCTCCGGCCGGCGCAGCTCGTGACGGTCACCGTCGCCGACCGGAGCGGGGCCCCGGTCCCTGACGCGGCCGTGTTCGTGCTCGATGTGGTTTTTCCGGTCGCCGAGTCGCGGACCGACGCCCGCGGGATCGCCGTGCTCCGCGCCCCGGCCGACGCGTGGGTGCAGTGGATCGTCGGCGCTCGGTCGGGCGTTGGCTTCGACTACTTCGAGAACTACCGCAGCGTGCCGGCGATGCCCTGGATCCCGCCCCCGCGGAATGCCCGGCTCGTCCTGGATGGCGCGCGGACCGTCCGCGTCCGCGCGGTTGACCCGGCCGGCCGGCCCGTATCGGGCGTCGAGATGTACCCGATCACCATCCAGAAGAGAGGGAAGCTCCGGTCGGTCAACATCTCCCCGCTCTCCATCGATCCCCGGACCGACGCCAACGGAGTCGCGACCTTCGACTGGATCCCGGCCGATCTCCTGAACGGGACCGCGTTCTATTCGGCGTCGCTGAGGCACGACGTGGCCGATCCGCCTCTCCTGGACGTGAAGAAGCCCGGGACCGAGCTGACGGCCCATGTCCTGCGGGCCACGCGAGTCTCGGGCGCGGTGACCCGTCCCGACGGTTCGCCCGCCGCCGGAATCCGCGTCGAGGCGAACGGGGTCGGGAGCACCAGGATACCGGGCGGCTCCGGACGGGCGTGGACGGCCGCCGATGGATCCTATGAGATGCACCTTGCGCCCGAGCAGTCCTACACGATCGCGGTCGTCGACGACGAGTGGGCCGCGAAGAGCGTCGTTGGCGTGTTGGTCCGCGAGGGCGTCCCCCAGGCCGGACTCGACCTGGCACTCGTCCGCGGGGTCGTGGTCCACGGCCGGGTCACGGCCGGCCAGGAATCGAAGCCGATGGCCGGGCGGCCGGTCATGCTGACCGCCAGGTGGGGGCCGGCGGTGCCGCCGAAGACCTTCAAGAACCAGCCGACGTCTCTCGTGTTCAATACGTTCATGCGGGTCGTCGATACCGACCTGGACGGCCGATATGCGTTCCGGGTCGCGCCGGGTGAATACGAGCTCATGGGGCCGCGTCCGCCCGGCCCACAGGCCCCCATGGAACGCCTCAAGATCGCCGAGGGCCAGGAATTCGAGCGGGACTTCCACCTGCCCAGCGACGACCGGCCGTGGAAGACCCTGCGCGGAGTGGTCCGGGCCAATGACGCGGGCGGGCCGCCGATCGCCGGGGCGGTCATGGTCGTCCAGCCCATCGAGGACCGCATCCCTCCGGCCCATGGCTACGCCGACGACCAGGGCCGCTTCGAGCTGCCCCGGATGACCGGCAAGGTCGTCGTCTACGCCCGCAGCCCGGCGGGCGATCTCGCCGTCTGCACGGTGATCGCCGGAGACGACGACCAGGATATCAACCTCCTCGTCCGGCCGGCGGCGACCGCCCGTGGCCGGGTCGTCGATGAGAACGGCAAGCCCTGGGCGGCGGTCAATGTCTACTGTGTGGTGGAGGTCGGCCTCCCCGCCGTCGGCCGGGATGGAGCGCCGGCGCCGGCACGTCGGTCCTGACCGACGACGACGGACGGTTCACGGCGCCGGGGTTGCCGGTCGGCGCGACGTGCCGGTTCTGGGCCTATGCCCCCGAGAGCCGCGATTATCCGTCCCGCCGCATGGAGGTCAAGGATACACGGCCCTTCGAGGTCCCGCCCCTGGTCATCGACCGGCCGCGGTCCGCGCCGGCCAGGCCCGGTCCGCGTTGAGATCCGGCCGTTTCCATGAGTTCGACCGATCGGTCTCGCCGACGCACTTTCCTCGATAACCCATGCCCGCATCGACTCCTCAGCCCGCTCCGGTGACGCACGGTCCGTTCTCGGCTACCCTGGTAAGGAGGCCCTCGATCGATCGCAACGGAGCGGAGCACCACGATGACCGGCGGCGAGCAGCCCAACGACTGGTTCGATCAGTTGATGCGCATCAACGATGAGGCGTTCGCCGCCGGGCGTTACGAGACCGCCTATCATGCGCTGATGGCCGCGCTCCATGCGTCGCAGGATGCGGGCGACCCCGTGCAGCTCAGGCGGGTGGAGCAGACCGCGGAGCAGCAGCAGGACCAGATCGACACCGACTCCCCCCGACACCGGTTGTCCAGCGGCAAGGCCAAGCGGCACGGGGCCGTGGGGATCTTCCGGATGGCCGCGCCAGGCATCGGCCCGCCTGGCGATCCTGAAGCACGGCCATCGGACGTCCGAAGACTGAGCCGTTTCCGCCTGAGCCCCCGCGAGTCATCGCGGCGCGCCGCGCGTTACTTCTTCTTTTCGGCCCCCGCGACGTCCAGGAGCGCCCGGACGTCGATGTGTTCCCACTGGCCGGTCCTGGGGATGAAGGTGTAGATCTGCCCGTGTCCCTCGATCGTGGCGCCGTTCGGTCCGACGAGCGGCCCGGCTCGCAGGCCCTCGGGCAGTTCGGCGACGCCCCAGCGCTGCGCCTCGGCGCTGTAGGCGTAGACATATCGGCCCAGGTTGTAGACGGCCAACCCGGGCGCGACGACCGGCCTGACGTGGCCCTCGACGGGCTCGCGCAGATCCTGCGGGTGCCATGTGCCGCTCGCCAGGTCGGCGACGGCGATCCGCGTGATCTTCGGCCCCTCGAATGCCAGCGCCACGAGGTTCTGTCCGAGGATCGGCGAGACCTCGAGCGGCGCGTCGTTGGATCCGGACAGCGCGACCGATTGCGATCGTCCGGTCTCGATGTTGTAGAGGGTGACCCGCTCGCCCGTCAGCGCACCGATGATGACGGAATGTTGGAACCGGAAGTAGCGGGGCGGAGCCGAGGGCTCGCCCTGGGCCTCACCGGCCGCGCGGGACGATGCCGCATCGGCCTTGACCGACCCGGTCGTCCGGTCGGCGCCGGTGAAGGTGATGCTCCGCAGCTTGGGAGCGGCCAGGGTCAGCGTGCCGAAGTCGAACTCCAGCTTGAAGTCCGAAGGGATGAAGATATTCCCGACGATCTCCCTGTCCGAAGTGGTGACGACCTTCCCTCGTGCCATCGTCCCCGGGAACGGCGGGCTGGCCTGTTCGCCCATCATGCCCGCCATATTGCGTCGATTCTGGGCACGCATCGCCATCGCGGCGCGAGCCATGGCCCGAGGGGCATTGGCATCGGCCTCCTCGTCGGCCGCGTCGCCCTCCTCGTCCTTCGCCGGTTTCAAGAACCGGATCATCTTGATCTTGTCGGGCATGATTGAATAGCGGCCGAGGTCGGTGTCGACCATCAGGGGCTGGAGCTCGATCCGGCCGCTGAGGTGATGGCCCCCCTCCATCTCCACCAAGGCGGCGCCGCCGGACCTCGGTCGGGCCGGCGGGCATCATGCGACCACCCATCATCATCCCGGCCCCCATCCCCTGCCCGCCCATGCCGCCCATTCCGCCGCCCATGCCGCCCATTCCGCCGCCCATGCCGCCACCCATTCCGCCCATGCCCCCGAACTGGGCGAATCCCGTCACGGGAGCCAGCGCGAAGACGATCGCCGCGAGCCAAGTCGGTCGATTCATGACGGCCTCCTGAAGTGTAATGTCGATCGCGGGCCCGCGGACGATGCGACGTGGATCCTACGGGCTGAGGGCGGAGTCTGTCTCCACCGACGATCGGCTGCCTACGACAATTGTGCGCGGGGCGACAAGGGCCGCCAGGCCGCCACCGGCCAAGGCGATGAACAGTTGGGGTATGCCCCAGATGAGTCCGCCGAGCACGAGACTCTGAAGTCCTCGGGTGAGACATCGTCACCGACACCCGACGAGCGGCGCGTTCACGCCCCCACCGGCGTGGTCGGATCGCCGCCGTCGTCGACCCAGACCCAGCCGTACTGGGTGTTGGTCCGCGTGGCGGTGTCGTACCGCCGCCCCTCGCGGTACTGGCTGAGCTTGTCGGCCTTGATCGCGTTCCGCGCGGCCTTCGGGTCGACGCCCAGTAGCTTCGCGGCGTTCAGGCCGAGGATTCGGTCCTTCATCTCGGGCGTGAGCTGGGGATATTTGAACTTGTCGATCAGGTCGTCGGCGATCTTGAGCCGGCGCATCCGCTCGATCTGGCTCTGCGGGCTGCCGTTCCAGATCGAGTCGGTGCCCCAGATGATGTGGTCGGCGCCGGCGACCTGCACCATCTGCGCGAGCATGTGCATGCAGACCCGCGGCGCAGTAGGTCGAACAGGATGTTGAACGTCCCGCCCAGCTCGAAGTAGATGTTCTTGATATCCGGGTTCCGCTTGAGGATGCGCAGGATGTCGCTGACCCAAGGGATCTCCTGAGGGTTGTCGGTCTTGGGGTCGACGACCTTGATCCCGGTGCCCTTGCCCAGCCAGCCGTAGCCGCGGAAGCCGGAGTGGTACACGATGAAGTTGAGGTCGGGCCAGTCCTTGGCGGCCTTCTCCAGGTCGAGCGGCCGGCACGCCTCCTCGTTGAAGGCGGAGAGCGGCAGCCCCTTGTGCACGCAGAGGTTCTTGATCCCCAGCGCCTGGGTCTTCTCCCAGAACGGATACGCGACCTTCTCGTCGTCCATCCGCCAGGCCTTCTCGCCGAGCTCGGCGCCGGTGTACATCTTCCAGGCCTCGATCTTCAGCTCCTTGACCTGGCGCTCCATCTCCTCGAGCTCGGGCTTGCCGAGGTTGGGCCGCAAGAGGCCGTGCGAGAGCACGCGCCGCGAGCCTGCCAAGTCGTTGACGAACTTGCGGGTCGCCACCATCTGGTCGGGCGGGAGCGGGTTCTTGTCCCACTCGCGGCTGGGCACGCCGCTGATCACCGCCATGATCGTGTCGCTGTCGCCGAAGACCTCCTTGACATAGTGGGCCCGGTTCAAAAGCTCCATCGCCTCCGCTTCGCTCTTGGCCTCGGAACGGAGCATCCGGAAGAAGCTCTTGATGGCCCGGCCGTCGGGCGAGTCGTCGTACCACTTGCGCGAGACGTCAACGTGGTGGGTCTGGATGTCGAGGACGAACTGGTCCTTGGGCCAGCGCTCCTCGAACGCCTGCGGGTCTTCGACTTCCTCCGCCGCGACCTCGAAGCAGTCGCCGAAGACCTGATTGAGGGCCAACAGCGCGGCGGCCATGCCGCTGCCGCTGCGGAGGAACTCGCGGCGGGACCGGCCTTGCCGCCGCGCAGCGCGCTCGCTGATCTCCGCCAGCCGATCCTCGTATTCCTTCTGCTCGGCCGACTGCGGCGGCGGGACGAACTCCTCGTTCGAGGCGATCCGCGAGGGGATCGGGGGCAGAAAGTCGGATTCGGCGTCGAGATCGCAATTCCGGACCCACATGGTGGCCGTTCCTCCCGGGGACAGGTCGATTGGGGCCGGCTCGGCCCTCGATCCTCGTGGCACGACACGCATCGAGACGGGTTGGGTTCATGGACCTTCATCAATACACGAACCGCGCGAAAGATCAAGGACCAATGCCGGCCGCCGGCCTTGTACAATGGCCGGGATATCCTGGACTCCAGGGGTGAGCCACTCGAACGGAAAGCGACCGATCATCGGGCAACGCGACGTGAAGGAGACCATCGTGATGAACCGCGAAGCGACGTTGAAGCGAATCCTGGACGGGGGCATCGTGGCGGTCGTGCGCTCGGAGTCGGGCGCGTCGCTGGTGAAGGTCGTGCAGGCGCTGGCCGAGGGCGGCGTGGCGGCCGCCGAGGTGACCTTCACCGTGCCCGACGCGATTGACGTGATCCGCCAGGTGCGCCGCGAGGTCGGCGACGCGGTCGTGCTCGGGGCCGGCACGGTCCTCGACCCCGAGACGGCCCGCGCCGCCCTGCTGGCCGGCGCCGAGTACATCGTCGCCCCGACGCTGAACTTCGAGGTCATCCGCCTCTGCCGCCGCTACGACAAGGCCGTCCTGCCCGGCGCCTTCACGCCCACCGAGATCCTCGCCGCCTGGGAGGCCGGCGCCGACGTCGTCAAGGTCTTCCCGGCGGATGTCGGCGGACCGGCCTATCTGAAAGCCATCCGAGGCCCCCTGCCCCAGATCCGCCTCATGCCCACCGGCGGCGTCAACCTCGACACCGCCGAGGCCTTCCTCAAGGCGGGCGCCTGCTGCCTGGGCGTCGGCGGCGCCCTGGTCGACCCCAAGGCCATCGCCGCCGGCGACTTCGGCCGCATCCGCGACCTCGCCGCCCAGTACGCCGCCATCGTCCGGCGGTTCCGATCATCGTAGGTCGGGCTTTCCAGCCTGACGCGGATCGGGTCGGATCGGACGGAGTCAGGCTGGAAAGCCTGACCTACATCTCCTATCTTCCCTGGATCTACGTCTCGCCAGCCGTTTCAGTCGGCCTAATCGTGCAATTCGATTGATTCGCTTCAAGAGGAACAGGAATCAAGGTCGATAAACACGGCATGACCCTTGGCCCGCGCGCCGGTCTTGCGTGCGGTGAGGGAGCCGGCGCGAGGGGGACGAGTCAGGTGAGGTGGAAGCGGCGAAACAAGCCCGGGTTGCCGGCGAGGCCGAGCGTGATGGCTCGGGCCCTGGGACCCGGTCTCGTGGCCGCGTCGGTGGCGTGTCTCGGGCTGGCGTTGGCCTCGGGGCCGACCCTGGCCGCGCAGGGGGCACCGCCGGCCGGAGCAGTGCCGCTGATCTACCAGAAGCAGAAGAGCTTCCGCATCCCGTTCAACCTCAGCGCCGCCCAGAAGAGCCGGATCAAGGACGTGATCCTGCTGGTCTCGCAGGACTCGGGGGAGAGCTGGAAGCCGGTGAGCCTGACCGACGCGAGTCATCCCGCCTTCTCGTTCCGGGCGTCACACGACGGCGAATTCTGGTTCACGGTGCAGACCCGGACGGTGGACGGCAAGGTCTCGCCGAGCCTGGATGTGCCCGTCGAGCCGAAGATGAAGGTCATCATCGACACGGTGCCGCCGTCGCTGGTCCTGGAGCCGGATCCGCGGCGGGGGAGCACCGCCTCGGTGCGTTGGGAAGTGAAGGACGAGTACCTGGATCTCCGGACCTTGGCCCTGGAATACCAGGTGGAGGGCGTGGGGGTCTGGAACCGGGTGCCGATCGCGCGGCCGAAGCTGATCGGCTCGCGGACATGGGACGCGGGCACGGCCGAGGCGCTGCGGGTGCGGATGTCGGTGGCGGACAGCGCGGGCAACGTGACCTCCGCGGTGCTCAACCTGCCCGATGGGACCGGCAGTCCGCCCGAGGCCGACTCCGTCGCGGCCGAGGATGCCGGGCCGCCGCGCATCGAGCCGATCTCGAGCGCGGGCATGCCGCAGCCCCGGATCACCGCGGGCGCGGGGTTCACCCCGGTGGACGAGGAGCCGCCGCCGAGCCGACCGGCGGCACCGACGCGCGCCGCCCAGCCGCGGCCTCGCTCTCCCGTCGCTGGGAGAGGTCGGGTGCGGCCGTCGCCCCCGGAGTGGGATCGCGACCCCGGCCTGCCGCCGGCCCAGGCCTCGGCGACGCTCGCCGCCGCGGCGCCCGGTCCCGATCGGTCCGCGTCGAGCGCCGCGCAGGAGCTCTTCCCCGCGGCCAGCCCCGCGCCGTCGCCCGACGGCGGTGGCTCGGGGATGTTCCCGGCGGACGCCGGCGCCGCGGGTGGGGCGGCGCCAGTGGTCGGTTCCCCGTCCGCGTCGGCCCGGCCGTCCGCGTCGGCCGCGACCCAGGGCGGGCCCGGCTCGGGTGCCAACACGCTGCTGGTCGACAGCCCAAGGTTCAAGCTCCAGTATGCCGTGGATGACGCGGGTCCCAACGGCCCCGCGACGGTCGAGCTCTGGATCACCCAGGATGGCGGACGCACCTGGATCCGCCGCGGCGAGGACCCCGACCGCGCCTCGCCCATCGACGTGGACCTCGGCGGCGAGGGGACGTACGGGATCTGCCTGGTGGCGAAGTCGGCCGCCGGGCTCGGCGATCAACCCCCCGCGCCGGGCGATCCGCCCCAGACCTGGGTCGAGGTCGATGCCAGCCCGCCGGCCGTGCAGCTCGACCCGGTGCAGGTGGGCACGGGGGTCAACTCGGGCAAGATCGCGATCACCTGGCGGGCCACCGACTTGCACATCGCCCCTCGATCGGTCTCCCTCTTCTGGCGGCCTGACCAGCCCGGCGCCGCGTGGCAGCCATTGGCCCAGGGGCAGGAGAACACCGGCCGATACATCTGGACTGTGCCGCGGACCGTCCCGCCCCGGTTCCACGTCCGCGTCGAGGCGGTGGACAGCGTCGGCCACCGCGGCTTCGCCGAGTCCACCGAATCCGGCCCGATCATGGTCGACCGCAGCCGTCCTCGCAGCCGGATCATCGGCCTGGACCCCAACGCCCGCAGCGGGCTGGGGCCCTCGGCCTGGCCGTTGCGATGAGGGATCGCCGCGAGCCTGGCCTCTGACGCCGGCGCCGTGAGCCGGCTGGCCGGGCCCGTCAGCCGACCGCAATCGGCGGCCGGTGGCATCCGCCGACCGGTTTTCGGCGCCTCACGGCGCCTCACGGCCAGTTTTGCGCGCGGATCCCGGCAGACTGGCCGATCCCGGCGATGTCCGGAAGGCAGTCGGAACCGGCCAGGTGGCGCGGCGAGCGACGTGGAGCTGCCGAGCCCCGGGGGGTGCCACGGGGACATCGGGGGTGCCACGGGGACATCGCTCGATCGGGCCGCTGCGGACGGGAGCTCTTCCTGCCATCGGCCGACATTCTGATGCGGAAAAGTGGGGAGTATGGGCGTCGGAGCCGGATTCGAGGCAATCGGGCCACTCGGCGTTGGCCTCCAACAAGCACCAATGTCGGCACGCCTCCATCGACGGCCGGTGCCCGCCCCGTGGGCCTCTCATACTTTGCATACTTTGCACCTCGACAGTGTGGCAAAGTATCGGCGCAAGCGGCGGGATCGGGTCGGGCTCTTCGATGGCGGCCTTCAGCGAGCATCGATGGCAGCATGCGCTCTTGCCGAAGCTCGGCGCAGGCATTGGACTGCCACGGCGAGGCGAGCCCGCTCGCGCCGATCGTCGGGGTCGCGCCGGTCCGGAGGGTCCGCCCGGCGGGCATCGACCTGCGCGATCGAGCCGAGTACACAACCTTTGCCGAGGGTGCTGGATGCACCGCTCTGACCTGGGGCTGGCAAAGGGTTGAGCGTATGTAGAAGGGGATCGTGAACTATGCTGCCAGTATCAGGCGAGCATCACCGTCGCCTCCATGGCGGGTACCTTGGACCCGGGGACGGTTTACTGGGTGGGGGCGTCCCGCCCCGTTCATCCCGAAGAGGTCGGCGATGGGGGAAAAGCAAGGTCTCACCGCGGCGCGGCGGCGTGATGCGCGGGCGGCCTGGCTGCACTGGGCGGACCGAGGAAGCGTGCGAGCCTTCCGACGGCTGGCTGAACGCCGCGCGTCATGCCTGATCGTGATTGGACTGGTCGCCTTCCTCGCGCCGGCCGTCCATGCCTACTTCAGTTCGATTCCCGACCCTAAGGTGCAAGACGAGTTCAGCTACCTCCTGGCGGCCGATACGTTCGCCAGGGGCCGGTTGACCAATCCGACACATCCCCACTGGCGCCATTTCGAGAACTTGCAGGTCTTCCACCGCCCCACGTACATGTCGAAGTATCCACCGGGCCAGGGGCTGGCGCTGGCCGCGGGCCGCGTGCTCCTCGGGAAGCCCATCTACGGGGTCTGGCTTTCGTCAGCCGCCGCCGTCGTCGCCGTCTGCTGGATGTTGCAGGTATGGTCGGGGCCCGCCTGGGCCCTTGTGGGCGCCGTGGTGATGATCCTCTCGCTCGGAGTCAATGGCACCTGGTGCCAGAGCTATTACGGGGGGATGGTCGCGGTCATGGGGAGCGCCCTGGTGATCGGGGGAGTGCGTCGTGTCGTGTCGAGACAGGGAGTCATCGCATCGACGCTCACGGGTCTAGGGATCGTGGTGCTCGCCAATACGAGGCCGTTCGAGGGGCTGGCGGTGACCATCCCCGCGATCGCCTTGCTCCTGATCTGGATGATCCGCGGGCGGAGCCCCTCGCGAGTGAAGGCCATCCTGCCGGCCGCCCTCGTGCTCGTCGCGGGGATGGCCTGCATGGGCGTGTATAACCGCAGGGTCACAGGTCATGCATTGCTGATGCCGTATTTCTTGTATGATTCCCAGTATGACGACGTGCCCGCCTTCAATTTCCAGCCATTGCGAGCACCGATCATCGCGGCACTGCCCCGCATGAATGAGTACCAAACACAGTGTTCAAGAATGATATATTATAGATCAAACGGTTTGTTGATCCATTGCTATTTCATCGCCAAGCAACTGAGCACGGTGCTGGGCATGTGCATCGGTCCCGTGTTGTGCGTCGGCCTGTTGATGTCGCCTCTCGTCATCAAGGGGAGGTTCTGGCTGGTGTGGGCCGCGAGCACACTGGGCCTGACGCTCTCGGCTCAGGCGATCTCGGTCTGGCACTTGCCCCACTACGTGGCGCCGGCCGTGCCGGTCCTCTACCTGTTCTGCATCGAGGGCTTGAGGGCATTGCGGACGTTGAGGGGTCGGGGACGGCGCCCGATGCGATTGCCGGCGCGACTGGTCCTGACCGTCTTCGTGTTCTCCTGGGTTTATCTCGAGCTCCACGACCTGGTCACGACGAATGCCGCCGTGCAGGCCGCTAACTTCCCGACAGCCCGTCGAACGCCTCCTCGACGCCCTGGCTCGCGCCCCCGGCCGGCACCTCGTGTTCATCAGTTACGCACCGGATTACTCCGTGTACGACGAGTGGGTGTACAACGGCGCGGAAATCGATAAGCAGGCCGTCGTGCTGGCGCATGACCTGGGCCCGGACCGGAACCGAGAGCTCATCGCATACTACGGCGATCGTCACGTCTGGTCAGTCCACCTGCAGAATGGCAAGGATCCCCGGCCAATTCTCTTGGACTTCCGGAGTGATCGGGATTCGCCTTCGGGGAGGACCGGGGGTTCGTGACGGTCCGGGTACCAGGTCGGTCTCATCAGGCACCAGAGCGGGTCCGCGGGATAGGCCGGTGAACCTGATCGGGCCACTGCCTGCGAGGCGGCGCCCGGCCCCGTTGTGTACCAGGGCTGAGGCCGTGGGATATCGGTAGCTCGATCGCGGCGTGTGGACGTCGAATCGAGATCGGTCCGGCTTTACTGACCGGTCCGCAATGAGGGAGAGGGGCGGCCGAGGGTCGGCGGCCGAGGGTCCGGCGGCCGAGCGGAATTAAATGGGCCGGGTCGCCCCGGGGGATTGCCCCCCGGGGCGACCCGGCCCAATTCTTCTCCGGTATGCGTTCACGACAAGCTCCCACCGCCTGGAATGAGCCTCGACGCTCGGGCCAAGATCTTCGCGCAACATTCCAATCGCTCACCTTGCGGAAGTAAGCCCCGGGGTGTCTAATTCGTAGAAGTACGACAGACGTCATAGATAGACTTCCGGGGTATGGTGATGTTTCCGGGACCCTTCCTCAAGCGCGAGATGGTCACCTCGGTGCGATGCGCGAGGGTGATTCGTGACCGGCTCATCGCACTGTTGCTGGTAACGGGGGGCGTCGCGGGCTGCGTCGTGGTCTGGGACGAGTGGGGCTGGGACAGGACCTCGGTCCGCGAGGCGGCCTGGTTCGCCCTCGTGGCATTCGGCCTGACCGCCTTCGCGCAGCCGTGCATCGCGATCGGGCTTGTCGTCGGACAGGTCGCCCCGGCGATCGCTTCGGAGCGCGACCGGAAGAGCCTGGACGCGCTGCTGGCGACCCAGCTCTCCAGCGCCAAGATTGTGGTGGGCACGATGGCGGCGGGCCTGCTCAGGGCTGCGAACGGCTTGGCCGCCGCACTCCCACTCGTCGTCTTGATGGTGTTCCTCGGGGGCGTCGATCCGGGGCTGGTGCTGCTCTCCGGCGCGGGGCTCGCTTCGACCGCGCTCGCCGCGGCGGCGATCTCGGTCGTGGCTTCGGTCGGCGCGCGGACCCGTGGCCGGGCCGTCTCGATCGCGGTCGGGCTCGTGATCGCGTGGCTTGTTCTCCCCTCCGCCTTTCTGACTCTCAGGATGCTCCTCTGGACGGGCGGCCCGCGGTGGCTAACCCAGGCCGCACTCTGGCTGCTCGACACCAGCCCGTTCGGGGTCGGGTTGAGCCTTCTCGGCGTCATGCCTCGACCCAGCAGTATCATCGAAAGCGTGCTTCGGATGATGGCGCTCGAGACCGCCGGCGCCGCGATGCTGACCCTGTGGGCGGCCTGGCGCCTGCGCCCTGCCTCGCGCGCCCTGGAGGATGTCGAGGGGCAGAGTGCGAGACTCCGGATGCTGCGGCAGTCGAGGCGCCGCCGGCCGCGCCCACCCTGCGGCGACGATCCGGTGCTCTGGAACGCCATCCAGACGAACCGCCGGGCGACCGTGGGGGCGTGGGTCGAGGACCGGCTGATCTTCCTGGTCTGGATCGGCCTGATCGCCCTGGTGACGTCCTGGTTCGCGGTCCCCGCATTCCGGGAGCTGGCCGCGCGCGGCTACGGCGCGGCCCCCGAGGCATTCACCATGCCGGCCTGGAACCCCCTGGTGCGGGTTCTCGGCGACAAGTTGATCATGCCAGCCGCCGGCCCGGCCGCGGGGCAGGCCCGCCTGGAGTTCAACATCGCCTTGAGACTGTGCTCGGCGGTCTGGGTCGGGGGGTACGTCGTCGAACTCTACGGGGCCGCCGTCGCGGGCGTGAAGCGGGAGCGGGAGCGCGGCACCTGGCTCGGTCTGATCGCAACCCCGCTCTCCGGGTGGGAGATCCTCCGGGCCAAGATGCTCGGGCCCGTTCTGAGTCGCCGTCGCGGCGCCTTGACAATGATCGCGCTCTGGACGGTCGGGCTCATGGCCGGCGCCGTGCACCCCCTGGGCTTCCTGGCAGCGGTCACGGGGCTGGCGGCGCTTGCCTGGTTCTGTTCGGCACTGGGCGTTTCCAGGTCGCTGCGGGACGGCGGCATGAAAAGGGCCGGCCACCCGCTGGCCCGTGTCGTCCGCCTCGTGGCCGCGCTCGGGGTGATCTTGTTGCTGGTGGCGATCCCCGGCGCCCTCGCCTGGTTGTCGCTGCTCTCGTACGAGGATGTTTTTTCCGTGGTCCACTCGGGCGCGTTCCCGCAGTTCGGCGCGACGGCCTTCCAGAAGGTGGTGGGAGTCCCAGATAACTTGCGGCTCCTTGCCCGCGTTATGTTGTTCGGCACGAGGTCCCTCCAGACGGTGGTGGGCGCCCGGACCGTCGTGGCCGTCTGGTTGGCTGGCACGACCGCCCTTGGGGCCGGGGCCTACTCCGTGACCCGGGCCATGTGCCGCGACTTCGACGTCGAAGTCGGCCGCCCGACGCGTCCCCGAGCTGACGCCCTGCGCTCCTGATCTCGACGCCTCGCGGCCAGCCTGCCGGTTGGCGCGGGTCGCTCGTCTCGAGACGAGCGACAGCGTCTCGCCTCGGACGTCAGAGCGGTCGTATCAGAGCAGATCGATCCCAGGATTGGATACCAGCAGTGAGGGAAGTGCGACAGTAATTGGTGTCAGGTCGCTTTTCCCTTCGGACAGTAATTGGTGTCAGGTCGCTTTTCCCTTCGGACAGTAATTGGTGTCAGACAGTAATTGGTGTCAAGACAGTAATTGGTGTCAACAGTAATTGGTGTCAGTTCGTTTTTCCCTTCGGGCCGAAATCGGTGTCGCATCACCTTTTCCGGGCGGCTCCGATCTGACGGCTGACTCCGGCGGCGGCGGTCGCCCGGCCCGGCCGGGCGGCGGGCCGGACTCGCCACCCGTCGGAGCGGTCAGGAACCGAAAGTCGAATCGGCTCTCGACCCCTTTGATCGCCCCTGTTTGGAAACTGACCCGCACGCTGCCCGAATGACGACGACGCCGTAGGGCGTTCCAATCTCGAACCGCACTCTCGTCACGCTGGCTCTTCGACCATGACCCGACCGATATTTCGAAGGTCAGACCACGCGGGTTTCCGCTTCGTGTGAGTGCCTAGCCGGTCGAATCACAATCTCCACGTCACGGCCCAGGGCGTTCAAGAACCGAAACAGCCGGTCCGTCGAGAACCCATCGAGCTTGCCCCGAAGCAGTGCGGACACCTTCGGTTGGTCGATTCCCAGGAGCTTCGCCGCCCGGACCTGCGTGAGCTTCCGCTCCGCGATGATATCGGCGATGCGTTGCACGAGCTGCGCTTTCGCAAGGAGCTCTTCCGGATTCTTAAGCCCCAGGTCGGCGAACACGTTCCCGCTCGACCGCTCAATGGGGACCGCCTCCTCGCCTTTCTTCTTCTGCTCTTCTTTCCTCATGGTGTTCCTCTGCTGCCTTTAATCGCTGGCGGATGAGGTTCATCTCGGCCACCGGCGTCTTGATGCCCTTCTTCGATTTCTTCTGGAAGGCATGGAGCACGTACACCACCCCGGCGAACTTCACCGTGTAGACGGCTCGATACGTGTTCCCGTCGTGGTCCTCGACCACTTCGAGCACCCCCGCCCCACCGAAGCCCTTCAAGACCTTCGCGTCCCGGTGCGTCCGGCCGAGCTGGGCTTGCCAGAGGGCAAAGCCCATCGACTGGCAGACTTCGTCCGGGAACTCTCGCAAGTCATCCCGGCTTGAGCCTATCCAGAAGAGCGGCTTTGATTCCTCGGTCTCGCCGGCGCTCATAATATGCCAATTGTGGCATGCTCAAGCCCGATTCGCAAGGGCTTCTTCGAGGGTCGCTTAGCCCCAATACCGTTGAAATGGGCGCAAGTCACAGCCTCCTGTTAACTTGGGGTTGCTCAGGACCCAAGCCACAAGGAGGCCGCGACTCGCATGCCACGAGGACATTGCACCCTGTTGCCCGATGACACGGGCCGGATCCTGGATCGCCTGGCGGGACTCGAACAGGTTATCCCGCCCGAGGCGGTCCGCCAAGCCCTCCAGGACACCGGACGTATCAATCCCCGGAGCTGCAAGCTGACCCACCAGGTCGTCTGCTGGGTCGTCCTGGCCATGGGGCTGTTGACCGACTTGCCGATCCGCCAGGTCTTCAAGCATGCCCGCCGCCTCCGCGTCGGCGAGGAGACCCCGGATCGCTCCAGCCTCTGCGTAGCCCGGCGCCGCCTGGGCATCGCCCCGATGCGGCACCTCTTCGAGCACGTCGTCCGCCCGCTGGCCCGGCCCGAGACGCCCGGCGCCTTCTATCGTGGCCTCCGCCTGATGGGGATCGACGGCACGGTCCTCGACGTCCCCGACTCGGACGCCAACGCCGCCGCCTTCGGCCGGCCCTCCGCCGGGCCGCGCGGCGATGGGGCCTTCCCCCAGGTCCGCAAGCTCAGCCTGGTCGAGTTGGGGACTCATGTCGAGGTCGCCTTCGTGGCCCGATCGATCGCCCATGGCGAACAGTCGATGGTCGGGGCCTTGCTCCGCCATCTCGGCCCCGACATGCTCCTGCTGTGGGATCGCGGCTTCTTCAGCTATGCCCTCTGGAAGGAGGTGACGGCGCGGCGAGTGAAGATCCTGGCGCGGGTGACCAGCCGGTTGATCCTCGAGCCGATCCGTGATCTGGCCGACGGTTCCTACCTGGCCCGGATCTATCCGACGCCCGAGGATCGCCGCAAGGATCGTGATGGGATCATCGTGCGAGTGATCCGCTACACGCTCGACGACCCGCGACGGGTCGGCCACGGCGAGGTCCATATCCTGATCACGAACCTGTTCGATGAGGATCTGTACCCCGCCGAGGAATTGATCATCTTGTATCATGAGCGATGGGAACAGGAACTGGTCTACGATGAGCAGAAGACCCACCAGGACCCGCGGCGGGCGACCAAGCCGGCGCACCTGCGGAGCGGGACGCCGGCGGGGGTGATGCAGGAGATTTACGCGTTGTCGCTGGGCCACTTCGTGGTCCGGGCGCTGATGTACGAGGCGGCATCGGAGGCCGGGCTGGACACCGATCGGTTGTCGTTCACCGGCTGTTTCCAGATCCTCAAGTGCCGGCTGCCGGAATGCGACAGCTCGACGCCCGGGCGATTCGAGCGGTGGTACCGGGGGCTGCTGTGGGAGATGCAGCGGGAGCGGACCGACGACGAGGTGCGCCGTAACCGGATCAATCCCCGGGTGGTCAAGCGAAAGATGTCCAAATTCAAGAAGAAACGACCTGAGCATCGACACCTCCCGCCCTTGGAGAAAACCTTTGCAGAGACGGTGGTTATGCTCCGTTAAACGGTATTGCGCTTAGCCCCGTGCTTGGCCGCAGTTTCCCCGCTGCCCGCACGTCCGGCACTTCGCGGCCGGTTGACAGACCGGGATTTCCCGGTCGATGGCCCGCCTGTGCTCCCAAATCTTCGTGGCCACCTCCAGGACCTGGGCCCGGAGTATTCCGGCGACAGCGGCCGGTGTCGACGGCGGCCGGTGTCCGGCGGACGGCGTCAGTTCATTTCTTCGCCGTCCCGCCCCTTGGTGGGGGTCGCCCGACGGATCGGAGGGCCGGACCGAAGGTCGGGGTGGCGGCCGTCGCGGGGAGCGGGCCGGGCCGGGCGGGGGTCCGGGCCCCTCAGGGGCTCATCCCAAGACCGGCCCTGTGATGTTGGCCTCTTCGACTCCGACGGCCAGGCCCGGCCGGTCACCCTCGACCCGACCGGCCGGCGGATCGCCGGGACCGTCATCAATGAAGGCGGCAGGTCGTCCGCCGGTCGGTCGCGGGACCGGGCCAGGAGAAATGGGCCGACTCGCCGGCCTCGCCCGGGTCCGACCGGCCAGCTTCCGGCGGGAGGGAGAGCCGGGTCCGCTCCTCCCTCTGGCGCCTCTCAGAGCGCCGGGCCGAGCAGTTCCTTGACGGCGTCGCGCTCGGAGACCAGCTCGGCGGCTGAGGCGTCGAGGCGCTTTCGGGCCTCGTCGTCGATCGGCAGGTTGGGGACGATCGAGAAGAGGCCGTCACCGGGCGAGGTCAGCGGATAGCTATAGATCAGCCCGGTAGGGATGCCGTAGCTGCCGTTGGAGACGACCGCGGCGCTGAACCAGTCGTCCTTGGGAGTGATCGTGTTGAGCGAGCGGAGGCTGTCGATGGCCGCATTCGCCGCCGAGGCCGCCGACGAGGCGCCGCGGGCCTTGATCACCGCGGCCCCGCGCTTGGCCACCGTCGGGATGTAGGTCTCGGTGAACCAGGATGCGTCGGGGATCAGCTCGGTCGCGGGCTTCCCGTCGATCTTGGCGTTCTTGTAGTCCGGATACTGGGTGTCGCTGTGATTGCCCCAAATCGTCATGCACGACACCGAGGACACCGGCACGCCCGCCTTCTTGGCCAGGAGCGACGCCGCGCGGTTCTGATCGAGCCGGGTCATGGCGAACCATCGGTTGGACGGCACCTTCGGCGCGTGCGAGCGCGCGATCAGGCAGTTGGTGTTGCAGGGATTGGCCACGACGAGGACCCGCACATTCGGCCCGGCGGCCGCGTTGATCGCCTGGCCCTGCCCGGTGAAGATCGGGCTGTTGGCGCGGATCAGGTCGGCGCGCGACATCCCGTCTTTTCGCGGCAACCCGCCGACGAGGACCACCCAGTCGGCGCCTTCGAACGCGTCCTCGGGCTTGTCGGTGGCCCTGGTGTCGGCCAGGAGCGGGAAGGCGCAGTCGTCCAGCTCCATCAGCGTGCCCTGGAGCGCAGGAAGCATCGGGGTGATTTCGAGCATTTGGAGCGCCACCGGCCGGTCGGGGCCAAACACGGCCCCCGAGGCGATGCGGAACAGCAGGGCGTAGCCGATCTGGCCCCCCGCCCCCGTGACGGCGACGCGAATAGGCGTGGTCATGCCGAAGGACTCCATCGAGAAGGTCGTTTTTCCGTGCTCCCCATAGACTGGCACGAACGACCGGAAGATGGAAGATCTCACCGCCGGACGCGAGCCTCCCTTGTCGGTCAGGCTTTCCAGCCTGACGCGGATCGGATCGGACGGAGTCAGGCTGGAGAGCCTGACCTACGGGAAGAGTGAATGCGACGCGCCAATGCGTGTCGGGCCTTCGCCGTCCGCTTGATGACCCTGAGCGGGCCGCCGACCGCCGCGGTGCTGGTCGTCGCCGTTCTCGCCTGCGACGGCGCGGACATCGTCACAGCGACCCGGACAGCGTAACTTCCGGCGGTGGAATACCGATGCCGGCCGACGACCGTGAACCGACCGTTCGAGCCGGTGACCGTCCCCCGGCTCACGCCGCCGTCTCCCCAGCGGATCACGGCGATGAAGCTCCGCGACGACGCCAGGACATCAGTCTCCGTGAACGTCGCGACGACCCCGCTGAACGACTGCCTCCGCGTCGCGGTGATGACCATCGGCTGGATCGACAGCGCATCGGTCATGGGCCCGGTCCGGGCGGTGGCCGGCGCGCTGGGGTCGGAATAGCCGTCGCCCGACGTTGCCATGACCGCGTATTGATACATCGTGAAGTCCGCCAGGCCCGTGTCCGCATACGACGGCGTCGCCCCGCTCCGCGCGATGATGACCCACATCCCGCCGTTGTAGGTCCGTTCCACCATGTATCCCGTCGCGCCCGGCGACGGATCCCAGGTCAGGTCGATCTGGGACGGGCCGACGGCGATTGCCGTCAGGTTGATCGGCGTCGGCGGCACCGAGCCGGACGGCGGGGTAGGACTCGGCGGCGGAATTGGCGTGGGCGTGGGCGTCGAAGGTGGAGTTGGTGTGGGCGTCGGGGTCGGGATGGGCGTAGGCGTCGGGGTCGGAATGGGCGTGGGCGTCGGTGTTGGGGTAGGGCTCGGGCTCGACGAGACGCCGATATTGAGGTTGTCGAGGTTGAGCGGCCAGTAAGGCAGGCCGTTATAAGTCTGGGTCGCGACCCGTGGGGCCATCGCGTAGCCGTTGACCGTCGCGGCGTAGACCTGCCCGGACGGCCCGGTCTGCGTGGTGGGTTTTCCGTTGGCGGCGATGAGCTTGTCGACATTGTCCGAGAGGGTGACGTCCAGCTCGGTCGGATCGACGAAGACCGGGCTGTCGTTGCCGAAGAGGGTCATCGCGCCGCCGACGGTCCAGGGGAACCGCGGACCGGCGATCGGCCCGGGGGCCTCGGAGCTCCAGCCGGCGCCGAGGGTGAGCGTCGGCGGCGTCGAGGATTGCGAGGGGTCGTTGCCCTGGGCGACGTACTGCGACGACCAGGCCTGGAGGAAGGACGAATCCCATTCGAAGGTGTTGCCGGTGACCGCCGCGGTCACGAAGACGCGGCCCTCTTCGCTGGCGCTGGTGACCGTCGAGGTCCAGTAGTTGACGGTATGCTCCACCAGGACCTGGATGCCGCCGAGTACGTCCTGGATCGTGTTGTCCTCGATGGTCGCGCCCAGGCTGGGCAGTGCGGTCCAGCCCCAGGGCAAGGGGAACGAAACGCCCGACGTGCCGGCGGAGCCGATGGCGGCCCCGAGCCAGACCGCCGTCCCGGTGTAGCCGTCGTCGTAGATCGTGCCGCCGATGAAACGGTTGCCGACGATCGTGGTCCCGTAATCCTCGCCATCGAGCTTGACGCCCGTCGAGGACTTGCCGGCCAGGTTGATCGTGTTGCCGGAGATGGTGTTGTTCACGAAGCCGCCGGTGACTTCGACGATATAGTAGCCGCCCGGGGGAGGCGCCGGCAGCGGGTCTTGCATGAGCAGCTCGATCGTGCCGCCGGAGAGTCCGGCCTGCTGTGCGACGGGGACCCAATCGCCGGCGAGCGTCATGTTCGGCGAGCCGTTGGCGTTCACGCCGGCGAGGATCGAGACCACCATCCCCGGTCCGGTGATCTCGGGGGCGGCGCCGGCGCGGAGGTTGGTGAGGACCAGCAGCCGGCCGTCCGCCGAGATGGCAGCCGGCCGGCCCTCGAACAGCACGCTATAGCTGCTCTCGGCCAGGATCACCTCCGGGTCGTTGATGCCGTTGAACTGGCCCGAGCCCGTGAAGTAAGTCACCTCGTCGCCGATCTGGCCGGCCCCGCCCCCGAACGTGTTCTCCTGGATCGTGTCGTCGTGTCCCGTGTTGGCCAGGACCACCAGGCGGAACTCGCGGCCGGCGGGGTCGGACTGCGTTACGTGGTTGCCCTGGATCAGGGCGCCGGACGCCGAGTGCAGGGCGAACGCGCCCGGAGAATACGTGTCGTCCATCGCACCCAGCACCGTGTTGTTGGTGATGGTCCAGGGGCCGCCGAAGACCTCGATCGAGCCGCCCTGGAAGGTGCTGCCGGTGATCGTACCGCTATCCTGGTCGTTGGCTCGGACCAGGTCGATCGCAGGCTCCCCGACGTACTCGTGGATCGTGTCGCCCGATTGTTGGAGTTTGGACTGAAGGCTCGAGAAGCTCGATGCGTCGAATGCCGGCGGGCCGTAGATCGCCACGCCGTTGAGCGTCAGCACGTCGCGGTTCTCGTTGTTGTTGGAATCGCGCGTGTCGATGACGGCATGCTCGATGCCCAGGTCGTTCTCGGGGTCCCAGAGCGCCGGGCTCGTCCCCGAGGGGTTGCTCCATCGGATCGGCTGGCTCATGTCGAATTTGATCGTGAAGGCGTCGAGCTCGACCTGGATGTTGGTGCCGCCCGGGTCGCTGACATAAATGGCCCCGGAGGCACTGGCAGGCCAGGCGGCCGTGCTCCCCTGCTGGAAATAGAGCGTCGCGCCGTTGCCGACGATCTTGACCGAGTGTGTGATCTCCAGCGGCTGGGTGATGACGATCGTCTGGTGGGCGGGCAGGTCGATCGTGTCGTACTCGGGGCTCGTGGACATCAGATCTCCACGGAGCTGGGCCTCGGTGGTCGGGGGAGCGGGAGGGGCGGCGGAGTTCAAGGGCTCGGTCATCAGGGAGAGCTTCGCGTTCGTGCCCGCGAACGGCGTGGCGTACACCTGGCTGCTGCCCGGCAGGGTCACTTGCAGCAGCATCGTGGGCACGCTCGAGCCGCCTGCGGACGCGTCGTTGCCGTCCGGCGGGAAGTAGAGGTCCACGGTGTTCGACGAGCCCGAGCGGAGCGTCGCGTCGATGTGGTTATGACCCAAACTGGAGCTGGTGCTGTCCCATTCGGTGGAGAACTTGTCGCTGAGAGTCCAGGTGACCTGGCCGAACGTGGCCGGGTTGAACGTGACACCGCTCGGTGCCGTCACGACCAGGTGCACGAAGCCCTGCTCGTAGGATTGCCCGGTGCCGTCTTGCCCGAGGTCCTGGACCTGGAACGTCCCGAGCACGTTCGCCGGGACTGGTGTCGCCGGCATCGGATCGGTCGCCGAGACCAGGTTCGAGACCGGCACGGTGAGGACGTCGGGCGTGCTCGAGCCCTGATAGTCGATCGTCACGGTCAGCGGCGTGCCGTTGGTGAGCCCGATCAGGCCGCCGGTCGATCCGCCGAGCGGGAGCGAGCCGCCCGTCGGGGACACGTCGCTCTTGACCTGCGGGTTGATGTAAAGGTCCCCCTGCCCCGAGGTCGCCGAGGGGAAATACTCCGCCAGCGCCGCGCCGGTCGGATCGGGCTCGGTCGCCCACTCAAATCCGCTGGGCGCCTGGATCGAGATCGCCGAGACGGAGCCGGAGAGGTCCGTGAGCTGGAGGTGCAGGTCCTGGATTCCATCGGAACCCTGCGAGGCATCCGGTCCGACGATGTCGTGCCCGTCCTGACCCGGGCAGGTGACTACCGCCGAGAGCAGGCGGCGCGACTCGAGGGCACGGACTTCCGGGATGAGGCGGCGTCTCCGGCGGCGTGGAGTGGACTTCATGGCAGCTCTTCGTGGTCCGCGGTGACCCGTCCCTGAGGGGAGTCCGTCGAATCCGTCCGAAGAACTTTAGCTCAACACTGGTGCTCTCTCCGAAATTTAGTCGGGTCGTTTCGGATCGCAAGAGAATGATGGCGCAAAGGGGCGCGAGTTAATCCGTTTAACCGTCATGTTCCATCCATTCGGTTGTATGCGTTGATTGGGTGAGTTGGAGGGTGCGGGAGGTAAAGGTCGGTTTGCTCCGGGGAAAGGCGCACCGGGCGAGCCGTGGCCGTGATGGCGGAGTCTTCCCGCGGTTGTAAGGACGTGGCACCATGGATCGGTGTGCGCTGGAGGGAGGTTCGTAGGGTGGGCTCTGCCCACCGAAGTGAGGCCTCGACCGGTGGGCCAAGCCCACCCTACGACACGTGTCCTCGCAGCGCTCTGGGAGACGATCATGATCCACCGCTTTCGAGCGATATTCGTTCGGGTGCCATCGCACCGCCCGGCCTTGATGCTGGCGCCCGTGTTCCTGCTGCCCGGTCTTGCCGCCGCCGGCACGGATCAGGGGATACCAGGCCGTTCGACCCGCGGGGCGGAGGCCGGGCTGACCCATCGCCTGCCCCCGCAGGCACTCTTGCAGTTCGGTACCGAGCACCTGCGGTTGCGGGGCCCGATCAACGTCGTCGCGTTCTCCCCGGATGGCCGGCTCGTCGCTGCCGCCGGTCGGAGGGGCGATGGGCTCGGTCATTCGAACAGCATCATCGCGACCTACGAGGCCGCGAGTGGTCGCACGCTGCGAGAGATCGCTCTCGACGACGCGATTGCCCAGGGTGCGCTGACGCCCGACGACCGGATGCTCGTCGTCGCGACCTCGCACGGCGTCATCAACGATACGCGATTTCACGGCGTCGAGCTGGGTACCGGCCGGATCCGCTGGACGATCCCCCCTGGGGAAGAGAAGGTGCTTTTCCCCACGGTCTCGGCGATGCAGTGCCGATCAGGTTCCCCCCTGGTGGAGGTGGCCATGCTCGAAGGCCAGGTGGTCCGTCTCAACGCCCTCACCGGGCGCGAGCAGCGCCGCTCCCTGGCCGATTCGCGGACCGCGGAACAGAAGGCCGGCGGCTGGACCCCGCAGCTCTGGGAAGGCACATTCAGCACCGACGGGCGCACCCTCGCCGGCTGGGGATCGGGCGGCTGGATCTGCGCGTGGGACGTCGAGTCCAGCACCGTGCGCGCCCGGATCCCGGCACTCCAGGGCTGCCACATGGCCCTCGCCCCCGACGGCCAGACCTTGGCGACCGCGGACATCTTCCACTCCGACGATTTCGGTCGGGACACGATTCGCCTGATCGACGTCGTGACCGGCCGGCCGATCCTCGCGCTGGAACCCCGCGACGATCGGGCCACCGTGCTGGCGTTCTCGCCCGACGGCAGCAAGCTCTTCTCCGGCTTCGACCGGGGCACCGCAATCATCTGGGATGTCCGGCGCGGCCAGGGAACGCCGGGGACGAGGTGACAGGAAGTCGTCGTGCCGAACGCCGCGACCGCTCGAGCAGACCTCGCCGCGCTCATCGTCGTCGCGATGGAGCCGCCCGCAACTTGGCGATCATCAGGGCGAGCTCGCGAGGGAGGTGACGGATGCCGGCCAGGAGGACGATGCCGGCGATGAGCAGGGCGGGGAGGATGGCGAGCATGCCGGCGGTGAGGTTCTCGGGGTCGTGGTCGGGCCGGGCGACCGGCGTGGCGCCGATGGCCGCGAGGAACTGGCCGAACCCCGTGGCCATGGAGTCGGGCTGCGCGAAGGTGTCGATGACCCAGGCGATCAGCGTGGGCGACCAGAGGTCGCCGAGGACGTGGCCGGCCGCCAGCGCGACGCCGAAGCCGACGCCCCGCATATTGGGCATGGTCACGCCGGCGATGACGGTAAAGCACGGGGCGACGATCAGGAACATGGCGATCTCGGCCAGGAAGATGCCCGCCTCGGTCACGACGAGCGAGCGGCCGAGGACGGCCACCAGGACGCAGCCGATCGCGGCCAGCATCGCCAGGCCGGTGAGGAGGAACAGCCGCCGTGGCTTCGTCGGGGCGAACGTGTCGGCCAGCCAGCCGCCGGCGATCGGGCCCGCCGTCGCCGCGGCCAGCAGGATCTGGATCGAGAGCCGACCTGCCCGGTGGATCTCCATCCCCTCGGCCGCGAGGAACGCGGGGAGCCCATACGCCAGGCCGGCCAGCCCGAACGACGAGAACGCCATGCCGAAGACCGAGTAATTGAACGACGAGTTGACCATCAGGTCGACGTAATCTTCGTGGCTGGGCCCGACCTGTTCGTGCAGCCGGAGTCGGCCCTCGTCAACCGGCTCGCTGGCTCCGCGGACGGGCTCGGGGACGATCAGGGCGAGCAGGGCCAGCGCCAGCCCGGGTGCTCCGACGGCGAGGAACGCCGCCTGCCAGCCCGCGACGGGTGGCAGGACCGAGGCCAGGAAGAGGCCCAGCACCGCCCCGGCCGGCATGGCCAGGAAGAAACCAGCGAACGCACGGCCGCGCATCCGGCGGGGGAAGGCGTCGGCCAGCAGGGTCAGCGCGATGACCGTGGCGGCCGCCCCGCCGGCGCCCGCCGCCGCCCGCGCGGCCTCGATCTGGACGTACGACCGGGCCAGGCCGGTCGCGACGACGGCCAGGCTCCAGGCGGCGAACCCGATGGCCAGGAGCCGCGGCCGCCCGAGCCGGTCGGCCAGGTAGCCGACCGTCGGAGCGGCGACCGCCGCGCCGATGAGCAAGACCGTCGCGAGCCAGCCGGCCTGCGTCTCCTCGAGTGCGAACTCGCCCCTCACCCGCGGCAGGACCGACGCCATCAGCCAGATGTTGGCCGCGTCCAGGGCGTGCATCGCGAAGACGAGAGCCAGGGTGCCCCAGGCCCACCACGGCACGGCGATGGCTCCGGCGCCGGGCGGCGCCCCTCCGCCGCTCGGGGCGGCCATCGGGCCGGCGCCGGGGCCTGCGGCCGGCTCGGCCGCCGATCCGGGGCCGGGCTCGGATTCAGGATTGGCTGGATTCACGACGGTGTCTCTCTGAGGCGGCGAGCAGGATGTGGCTCGGGAACTCTCTTGGGTGCGATGCTACGTCGAGTGGGAGAGGGAGTCCAGGGGCATGCGATCGCCGGACCACGATCCCTGGCGCGGGCCCGGGAGATCTGCTGTATAGGGTGGGCTATGCCCACCGATTTCCGGCCTCGACCGGTGGGCATTGCCCACCGCCGCGGGCCTCGAAACGGTGGGCAGAGCCCACCCTACGACCTGGCGATCACTTCGCGATCCCGGCGAGGTCCAGCAGGAACGCATAGACGAACGCCGTCTCGCGGTAGCGCCGGAATCGCCCCGACACCCCGCCGTGGCTCCCTTCCTTGTAGGTCCGCAGCAGCAGGCGATTCGCGTCGGTCTTCGTCGCGCGGAGCTTCGCGACCCATTTCGCCGGCTCCCAGTATTGCACCTGCGAGTCCTGCAGCGAGGTCGTGACCAGGATGTTGGGATAGGCCTTGGCCTCGACGTTGTCATAGGGCGAATACGAGAGCATGTAGTCGAAATAGGGGCGATCGTTCGGGTTGCCCCACTCGTCGTATTCGGCGGTCGTCAGCGGGATCGACGGGTCGAGCATCGTGGTGACGACGTCCACGAACGGCACCGCGGCGACGACCCCCTTGAACAGGTCTGGCCGCAGGTTGATGACGGCGCCGATGAGCAATCCGCCGGCGCTGCCGCCCATGGCGAAGAGCCGGTCGGGCCGGGTGTAGCCCTCGCGGACCAGGTGCTCGGCGCACGCGATGAAGTCGGTGAATGTGTTCCTCTTCTTGAGGAGCTTGCCGTCCTCGTACCAGGCGCGGCCCAGCTCCTGGCCGCCCCGGATGTGCGCGATCGCGTAGGCGAAGCCGCGATCGAGCAGACTGAGCCGCGCCGGGTCGAAGGAGGCGTCCATCGTCGCGCCGTAGGAGCCGTATCCGTACAGGAGAAGCGGGCGGCTGCCGTCCTTGCGGAAGCCCTTGCGATAGACGATCGAGACGGGGACCTTCACGCCGTCCGCCGCGGTCGCGTGCAGCCGCTCGGTGACGTAATTACCCGGGTCGAAGCCGCCGAGGACCTCCTCGCGCTTGACCAGGGTCTTCGCACGCGACTTCATGTCGTAGTCGAACGACGACATGGGGGTCGTCATCGACGTGTAGATGAACCGGAGCTTGTCCGTATCGATCTCCTCGTTCGGCCCGATCGAGGCCAGGTAAGCCGGCTCGCCGAAGTCGACTTCGTGCTCACCGGCGCCCGACCAGGGGCGGATTCGGAGCCGGATCAACCCATCCCGCCGCTCCTCGAGCGCGAGGAAGTCGCGGAAGAGGGCGAAGTCCTCGAGGAAGACATCGGCACGGTGGGGGATGACTTCCCGCCAGCTCTCCAGGCCGGGGGAAGCGACCGGGGCCTTCATCAGCCGGAAGTTCCTCGCGTCGAGGTTCGTCCGGATATAGAAGTGGTCGCCGAGGTGATCGGCCGAGTATTCCAGGCGGGGCCGGCGGGCCTGGATGACCGTGAAGGTTCCCTCGGGCTTGTCGGCTTCGAGGAATCGGTATTCGGTGCTGAGCGTGTGGCGGCTGGCGATCATCAGGTAGCGGTCGGACTTCGTCCGCGCGACCCGGCAATTGAAGGTCTCGTCCTTCTCCTCGTAGACGACCGGGTCGTCGGCGGGGCGTGTGCCCAGGCGGTGGCGGAGGACCCGATAGGCTCGGAGCGTATTGGGCTCCTGCTTGGTGTAGAAGAGGGTCCGGCTGTCGTTGGCCCAGGCCATGTTCGGGGTGACATCGGGGATCGCGTCTTCGAGCAGCTTGCCCGTCGCCAGGTCCTTGACGCGGATCGTGTAGAAGAGGCGGCCGCCCGCGTCAACCCCGTAGGCGATGAGGCGGTTGTCGGGGCTGACCTTGCCGCCGGCCATCGAGAAATAGCCATGTCCTTCGGCCAGCGCATTCTCGTCGATCAGGACCTCCTCGCGCGCTTCCATCGAGCCCTTCTTGCGGACCAGGATCGGATACTGTTTCCCGCTTCGAACCGGGCGTAGTAGAAATAGCCGTTGTCGAAGACGGGGGCCGTCGTGTCGGCCTGCTTGATCCGGCCGACGATCTCATCGTAGAGCAACTGCTGGAGCGCCTTGGTGGGCGCCATGAACGCGTCGGTGTACGCGTTCTCGGCGTCGAGGTAGGCGATGACCTTGGGATTGGTCCGGTCCTTCAGCCAGTAGTAGTTGTCAACGCGAGCCCGCCCGAAACGGTCGAGCCGCTTGGGGATCGCCTCCGCCTTCGGCGGGACCGGTGCGTCGGGCGTCCCCTGGCCCCGGCCGGCGGGCGCGGCCAGTAGACCGCCGGCCAGGATCGCCAGCCACACGCAATCGCGGCGTCGCATCGATCTTTCCTCCCGGTGTCCATGAATCGACCGGTCATCCGCCCGACTCACTTCGTGTTGACGTCGACATTCTTCAGGCCTTCCAGATACGCGATCAGGTCCGCGAAGTCCTTGGGCGAGATCCCCTGCGCCAGGCCGGTGGGCATGAGCGAGACGTCGCTGCGCTTGCGCGCCTCGATGTCGTCCTTGGCGACCTTGAGGAGCTTGGCGTCGGCATCCTGGATCTCGACGGCGTCTCCGGTCTCGTTGCGGACGATCCCGGTGACGACGCGGCCGTCGGAGAGGGCCAGCGCCTCCGGCTCATAGCCCGAGGAGATCTTGGCCGAGGGATAGAGCACCGAGGCGATGATCTCGTCGCGCGGGTACTTCGATCCGATGCTGCCGAGCTCCGGCCCGACGTTGCCCCCCTCCTTGCCCACCGCGTGGCACTTGATGCACGCCAGGCCCTTCAGGTCGGCGAAGAGCCGGCGGCCGCGCCCGGGATCGCCGCCGCTCTTCATCGCCGCGGCGCGATACGTCTCGGGGTTGAAGGCGGCGCCCGACGGGGCTTTCAGGAACGCGAAGTCGGCCGGCGCGGTCACGGCCAAGGCGAACTGCCAAGGACCGCCCCGATTGCCGCAGTGGATCAGCACGCGATTGATCCCCTTGCGCAAATGGACGTCGAACCGCGCCTGTTCGTGATCGAAACCGCGGCGGTCGGAGAACCGGTAGACCTCCCGGCCGTTGAGCCAGACGGTCAGCGTGTCGTCGGAGCCGATGGCCATCTGCGCGGTCCGGGCCGAGGGGCTCTCGACCTCGGCGTAGCCGTAGGCCGCCAGGTCGTCGTCATAGCTGTAGGTGCGGCCGAGGTCCACCTGGCCTCGCTTGTCGGCCAGCTCGACGGTCCGCCACGAGACCCGGCGTCCATCCTTCCCCTCGTAGCTGGCGGACGGCTCGGCCGGCTTCCCGGCGCAGATCCCAGGGTCGGCGTTGATCGGGAACGGGCCGACGACCCGCCAGGAATTGATCGGGGCCAGCCCGGCGTAGATGGCCCGCAGCTCGTGCACCAGCGAGGGCGGCAGCTCGTTGCGGCGCGCGAGCTGATCGAGCACCGGTGCGGCCTCGTCGCGGATACTCGCGATCGCGGCGGCCGAGGCCCCGCGCAGGTCGGTGTTCCTTTCGGCCAGGCCGCGGAGGTAGACCTGCAAGCCGCGGATGTCGGGCACCGCGGCCAGGGCCATCGCGGCCTCGAACCGCGTGTCGGGCGCCTCGGCCGCCGCCAGGAGCACGGGGATCGCCTCGCGATCTCGAAGCGCCGCCACGCCGGCCATCGCGCGATGCCGCACGGATACGTCCGGCTCGGTCAGGTGCGAGCGAACGCCGCGGCTGACGTCAGCACGGGCCGACTGACGTTCGCGATCGCCGGCGCGCGGTCGACTCCGTCGCCCGCCCGGGCCCTTGCCCTGGACGATCGCGACCAGGGCGTCGACCGCGGCGGCGCGCACGGGCGGTTGCGGCGCCTTGAGCATGCCCAGGAGCGGCGGCACGGCCGCGAGGTCTTCGAATCGCCCCAGCACCGCGATCACGCGAGTCTGGCGGTCGGGTGGGAGGGACTTCCGCGTCAACAGCTCGCCCAGGGCCTTCGTGGCCTTATCGGTGCCGATCATCTCGACGGCTTCGAGCGACGCGTCGCGGACCGGCTCGGGCGTGCGCGGGTCGCGAAATGCGGCGATCATGAGGTCGAGCGATGTGCGGTCTTCCAGCTTGCCGAGTGCCAGCACGATCGCGCGACGGACCTCGGCGTCGCTCTCGTCGTCGAACCGCGATCGGATCGTCGCGCGCGATTCCTGGTCCTTGGCCTCGGCCAGCGCGTCGATGGCTGCGATCCGGATCCGCGCCGCCGGGTCGCGCAGCAACTGGCGAGCCGCGGCCAGCACGCGCGGCGTGCCTTCCCAGGCGATCGTCTTGGCGGGCGGCATGCCGGCGGCCGGCTGGGTGCCCCACCACTTGCCGTCCCACGGGGGCGGCTTGCGATGGACCTCGGCGAGGAATTGCACGGCCTTGATCCGCTCGTCCACCGGACGTTTGGCCGACTCGGCGAACCGTGTCAGTTGCCGGAGGGCCTCGGTGTCGTACACTTCCTCCATGGCCAGCAGGACGCCCTCGCGGACCTTCGGCTCGGGCGAGTCGAGTCCCCGGGCCGCGGCCTGCCAGTCGTCGATCCGCCGCAATGCCTGCCGCGCCGAGAAAGCGACGAACGCAGTCTTGTCGGCCAGCACCGGCAGCAGGGCAGGCACGGCGTTGTGGTCGCCGATCCGACCCAGCGCGATCACCGCCTGGAGCCGGACCGCCGGCTCGCGGTCATTGAGCAATTCGACGAGCGCGCCTTCGGCGATCGGGGCGGTGCGCTCGCCCAGCGCGCGGGCGGCCTGGCCGCGGACATCGGCGACGGGCGACTTGAGCACGTCGGTGAGTGGTAGGGTCGCCTCGGGCATGCCGCCGGCGATCGCGTCGATCACCCAGACCAGGTGTCGCCTGGCGACCGGGTCGGTCTTCGGGTTCGCCAGTGCGGCGACGGCCGGCCCCAGCGCGATCTTGCCGCGTCGGACCAGCGCCGTCTGGGCACGCCGCCGTTCGTGGTATGACGGGTGGTCGAGCTGCTTGATCTGGGCCTCGATCGGATCGGCGTCCGTGCCCCGCGGCTTTGTCTTGACCGCGGCCGAGCCTTCGTACGTCACCGCGTAGACCCGTCCGAGCTTCTCGGTCTTGTTGTTCCAGCCGCCCATGGACCAGTCGGCGACGTAGAGCGTCCGGCCGTCGGGCGAGAGCGCCAGGTCGAGCGGCCGGAAGCTCTCGACGTCCCCCGGCTGGACGAAGTCGATCACGTCGGCAACTTTGAACGTCGCGCCGTCGGGGACGATCCGGAACGCCTGGACCGACCGCTTGCCCCACTCGGCCCAGAAGAGCCGGCCGCGGTACTTCTCGGGCCAGGCGTCTTCACCATAATACACGCCGCCGCAAGGGGAGCCGCCGCCGTACTCGGCCATCCGCGGCAGTATCCGGTCGGTCCGCTTGTGGTAGTCGTACGGATACCCGTAATAGCCGCCGTCGACGTGATGCGTGACCCGCGTCCACCAGCCCAGACCGTCATCCGTATTATCGTAGGTGAAGAGGTTGTCGCGATCGTCCAGGTTGGGCTCGAGGTGGTTGCGCGTGCCGGTGGAAAACACCTCCAGCCCGGTGCCGTCGAGCCGGCAGCGGAGCGTGCCGCCGCCCACGACCTGAGCCGTGCGGCCGTCGGGTCCGGTCGCCTTCGGCACACCCTTGTCGCCCACGGAAATGTAAAGGTATCCGTCGATCCCGATCTTCAGACCCGAGACGATGTGGTCGTTGAAGTCGTTGGGGGATCCGGCCGGCACGCCGAGGTCCTTGAACAGCTCCTTGCGCTCGTCGGCGCGGCCGTCGCCGTCGCGGTCGCGGAGGACGGTCAGATGGGGCATGTTCATCACGTAGAGCGCCCCATCGTGCCAGACCATGCCGAAGATCGCGTTCAGCTTCTCGGCGAAGACTACCGGCTCCTTGCCCTCGCGGAACAGGAGGATGCGGTCGATCGGCTGGTTGGCCGGGCCGACCTGGTCCATCGGGTCCTCGCCGACGAACAGCGACCCATCGGGCGCCGTGGCCACCTGGCAGGGGAACTGCACGGCCGGCACCGCAGCCACCAGGCGGATCTTGAAGCCGTCGGGGACTTTGGGCATCGCGGCGCCGGCCGGCTTCGAGGCAACCACGAACACGACCGCCGCGCACACGAGCCGACGGACCACGGAAGGGGATCGGAGCAGCATGGCGTCGGGGCCTTTCCGGTGCGAGTCAACCACGGTGCGATGTACGGGAAGAGAAGAAGGAACCACGAATAACACGAATTCTCACGAATAAAAATCATAAGACAATCCGCTCAGACTCGAGTTCCGGGGCGGAGCAGAAGTTGACCAGGATGCCGAGCCTCATGCCGGTCGCCCGCAGGTAATGGATCGCCTGGGCCCGGTGCTCGTCGACCAATCGGCTCACGGCCTTCACCTCGACGATGATCTTATCGTAGCAGACGAAGTCGGCCTTGTAGAATTGCTGCAGCGTCCGCCCCTTGTAGATGATCGGGAGCTTGTGCTGGGATACGAAGGGGATCCTTCGTTCCGCGAACTCGATCTCCAGGCATTCCTGGTAGACGGCCTCGAGGAATCCCCGTCCCATCCTGTTGTGAACCTCGAAGCAAGCGCCCATGATCTTGTAGGATTCGGCCTCGTAGAGGATCACAGTCCGGCTCTCCTTCGTCTTTTATTCGTGTGAATTCGTGTTATTCGTGGTTCCTCTTCTCCGGTTATCCATCCAGAGGCCCCCGAGGACCACCGTGTACAGCCCGGCCGCGGCGGCGAAGCCCCAATGGACCAACACACCCAAGACCATTAGTGGTATCACACCCATCAGGAGCAGCCGCCCGGGCCTGAGCCGGATGCCCAGCTTGATGATCGTGGTGAGGATGCGCCGGCCGTCGCGGAACGCGCGCAGCTTGCTCGTGGTGCCGGCGATCCGGGGGTGGTAGGTCACCGAGATCTCGACGACCCGCAGCCCCCGCGCGGCCGCCTCGCCGGCCAGCTCGGTCTCGATCTCGAAGCCCGACGACCGGAGCTTCACTTGATCGCGAAAGCGGCGGCTGAAGCCCCTGTAACCCGAGAGCAAGTCCGTGTTCCCCGGGCCGATCAACAGGTGAAACGCCGCCCGGATCAGGCGGTTGCCGACGCCGCGTGTGAAGGTCATGGCGCCGGCGCCGGGCATCGGCTGACGCGCTCCGACGGTCATGTCGGCGGTGTTTTCCAGGATCGGCGCGACCAGTAGCGGCGCGGCCTCGGCCGGATAGGTACCGTCGCCGTCGGTCAGCAGGACGACGTCGAAGTCCGCGAGCGTCGCGAAGGCCGCCCGCACCGCGTGCCCCTTCCCCTGCTCCGGCACGTCCACCACCCCGATGCCCAGCCCGCGCGCGATGTCGCCGGTCCCGTCGGTCGAGTTGTTGTCGAAGACGACGATCTCGGCCGTCGGCAATGCCGCGCGGAATGTGGCCACGACCGTCGCGATCGCCGCCGCCTCGTTGTAGCACGGGATGGCGACGGCGATCCGGGCATCGGGCGTCGAGTCGGGCTCGGCTTCGGTGGGATGCGTCACGGAGAGGGTCTTCTCGGTGGATTGGCTCGCGATCGGCTCCGGCTCACTTCGCCGTGAACCCGACGGGCTGATCGGCGACGATCGTGGTGACCAGCGTGGCCGCAGTCCCTGAGCGCCCCTCCAGGGGCACGCGGATCAGGAGCGATCCGGAGCCCCGGCGCAGGTCGAGCTCTGCCGAACGTGGAATGCCCGTGGCGGAGCCGGGAGTAGAGGACATCACCGGATTGCCGTTGACCCAGGCGGCGGCGTCGGTCTGGGTGTCGATCACGAGCCGGGCCTTCTGGGCGACCGGCGAGATCAGGGGCGCGTACAGGTAGGCACACTTGCTGCTCTTGGAGTCGGCGCCGGCCAGCGCGGCGAGGTCGATGAGGCCCTCGGCGTTGGCGTTCACCCGGCGCCACGAGAGCTTACGGCCGCGCCCGTCGTCAACGGTGGCATCGAGGTCGACCGCGGCGGTCGGGTCGATTCGGGCGCCCGGGCCGGATCCCGGGACCGGGCCGAGGACGTGGTACTGCCCGGCGATGGCGGCCGGCTGACGGAGCGTCGAGAGATACGCGATCAGGTCCACGAGTTCGTGGTCGGTCAGGGTCTGGGCCAGGCCGTCGGGCATGAGCGAGACGTCGCTGGTCCGCCGCTCCTCGATCGAGCCGGTGAGGATCGCGACCCGCTCGCCGGCGGCCGTCTTGAGCACCAGGCGGTCGGCGGTCTCCTCGACCGGCAACCCGGTGACGACGCGGCCGTCGGTCAGTGCGACGACGACCGAGCGGAAGTTGTAGCCGATCGCCGCGCTGGGGCTCAGGATCGAGCGGATCAGCTCATCCCGGCCGTACTTGGCCCCGATCGTCGAGAGGTCGGGCCCGATCCACTGGCCGCGCCCCTGCACGCGGTGGCAGCTCCCGCAGGCCGTCTCGCCGGTCCGGAAGAAGACCTGACGCCCCTTCTCGGCGTCGCCCTTGCTACGGATCAATTCGCCGATCGGCGGCAGCGTCCGCCCGCCGGCGAGCTTGGGCAGCGGCAGGACCTGGGTCGCCGCCTCGCGCACGCCCCGCACCGGCGAGGAATACAGCAAGGTCGTCGCGTCCCCCTTGAGGTCATCGGGGAGCTTGCCGGCCTTCGCCAGCTCGAGCACGCGATACCCGCCGTCCTGGACGCCGGCCAGGCTCCGCAGCGCCTCGCGGCGCAGGCCCAGCGGGTAGTCGCGGGCGGTCAGGATGTCCGCCAGTCGGCCGCGCACGCCGGAGTGCTGCGCCATGGCCCGGACGGCCGCCTCGGCCACCGGGTCGGAGCTCGGCTTGCCCCGCGCGGCCGCGACCAACTGCTCGGGGACGCGGTCGGGCGTGATGTCGAACGAGCCGATCGCCTCGACGGCGGCCGCCCGCGCCTCGACCGGCATCTTGGCATCGAGGGCGAGCCGTTCGAAGAGGGCACGGTAGCGGCCGTCGCGGGTCGCCGCGGCCAGGACGAGGCCCTGGAGCCGCGTCTCGGGGTCGTTGATCGCGTCGGTGATGAGCTGAATCATCCGCGGCCGGTTGCGCGAGTCGGCCCAGGCGCCGAGATCCGCCGCGTCAGCATATCAAATAGCTCTTTGCGGCGGAGCGGGTCGTCGACCTGCGTCACCAGCGATGCCACCACGTCGGCCGCGGCGGGGTCCGCCATCCGGTCGAGGACGTCATCCGCGGCCTGCTGCAGCTCGGGCGCTTTCAGGTTCGGCGAGATCCGCTCGAGCAGCGGCAGGGCCTCGCGGACGTGCAGCCGCCAGGCCAGTCCGAGGGTCTTGCTCAGCGGCGTCGCGGGCTGGTCGGGTGTGCCGGTCGCGATGAAGGCCTCGTTGCGATCCACCGGGAAGTACGGCGGCAGCGCGACCCTGCCATCCTTGCCCGATCGCTCGAGCTCGAGATCACCGTAAAGCGAGCCGTCGAAGAGGCCGGACAGGTAGCTGCTCTCGCGCGTCTCGAGCGCCAATCCGAGCGCCTCGAGATACCAGCGGTCCTGGCCGTCCCACGACGCGGCCAGCTTGCGCAGGGCGTCGCCGACGCCGTCCGTCGGCAGGTTGCGGAACGCCAGGATCAGCTCGCGGCGGACGCCGGCATCGGGGTCGTCGGCCAGGCTCGTGAGCAGGTCCAGGTGCTTCAGCGCGGCCGGGGGCTGCTTGTCCTGGGGCTTGGCGTAGGCGACGTGGCCATTCTCGCGGCAGTCGCGGCCGAGGATGCGCACCGCCTGCTCGCGGATCCGCGGGTCGGTCTCCGAGAAGACCGTCGTGAGGAGCACGGCCGGGCTCCCGGGCTTCGCGCTCAGGACCCAGAGGAGACGAGCCCTCAAGATCGGGTCGCCAGATACCTGCGCTCCCATCGCCAGTCTTCGTTCAACGCCCGTCTGATCAACCCGCTCGATCAGGATTCGCCGCGCGGCATCGGCTGTCGCGATGTTCGGCGACTTGAGCGCGGCGATCAGACCATTGCCTGTGGCGAAGTCGGGCCTGGGCCTGGTGCTCTTGTGCCCTTTGGCGCAACGCGATAGATCCGCCCGCTGGTCTGGTCGCTGAAGGCGTGGCCGCCGACACCCGCGTCATACCAGTCGGCGACGAAGACCGAGCCATCGGGGGCGGAACAGGCATCGACCGGCCGAAACCACGGATCGTCGCTGCCGAGGAAGACCTTGTACTCGGTGCGGAACGCGGCCCCCTTGCGAGTGATCGGGAAGACGTTGACCTGCCGGGTGCCGGCGTCGACCTCGAACACGGCGCCGCGGTATTGCGAGGGCAGCAGCCCACCTTCGTAGACCATGATGCCGCACGGGCTGCCGTTGCCGGTGCCCACGAGCTTGGGGACGTTGCCGGGGACTTCTTCGCCCCAGTGCCGCGGGGATCCCGGCGTGTGATAGCCGTAATGGCCGCCGTCCATCGCCCAGATGACGCGGCAGCCGCGGTTGCCGTCGTCGTCGTTGTCGCTGGTGAAGATATTGCCGAACGAGTTCAGGCACGTCTCGTAATTGTTCCGTTGCCGGTCGCAGATGATCTCGAACTCTGTGCCGTCGCGGTTGACCCGCAGGGTGTTGGCGAGCTGGTCGGTCCAGACGTGTCGGCCGCTCTTGTCGACGACATCGAAGTTCTGCTGACGTTCGGAGTGGTTGTGCTGGACCGAGCAGCAGCCGTCGCCGTGCGTGAAGTACAGCTTGCCGTCGAAGCCCAGCACCATGCCGTGCACGCCGTGATCGGAGTCGATTCCGCCGAAGCCGGTCAAGAGCGGGTAGCGCCTGTCGGCCTTGTCGTCGCCGTCGGTGTCCTCGAGCACGAGCAGGTCGGGGCTGTTGCCGATGAAGACGCGGCAGCCGCGGTACTCGCCGGCCTTGTCGTAATGCTCCTCGACGGCGATGCCCATCGGCACGGGGAAGATCCGATCGGCGAAGACGGTGACCTTGTCGGCCCGGCCGTCGCCGTCGGTGTCCTCGAGGATCTTGATCCGGTCGGCCTCCTCGATGCGGTGGAACCGCCGGTTGCCGCCGCGGGTGAGGCGATAGTTGAGCCCCTCGGTGACCCAGACCCGGCCTCGGGAGTCGACGTCGATGTTCGTGGGGTTGCTGAGCATCGGCTCGGAGGCCCAGAGGGTCGCCTCGAGGCCCTCGGCCGGCTTGAGGCGCTTCGCCGATTCCTGGGCGGAGACCTGCGCGCTCGCGGCCGACGGCCAGAGCACCAGGCCGGCCAGCCCCAGGATCAGGCCGATTCGGACGGCTGTCGCGCGGGCGGATCGAGGGCGGTGCAACATCGTCGGGAGCTCCTGGTTGCCGGGAACGGGCACGGCTCGCCCGGGCGCCGGGCTCGCTGAGCGCGAGGCCCGACGGGACGCCAACGACCCAAGCTGGCTGGCCTCGAGGGATTGGCCGTGGAAAGTCCATTGTGGCGGCGCGACGTGCGAGCGTCCAGAGCGGAGGGATGCCGAGTCCGGCGGGCCGACGGCAAGGCTCGTCGGCCACCGGAGAGGACCGCGTGGGACGTCGGATGGTCAGGGCCGCGGTCCCCGACCGTCGAGTCGCGCCTGCGTTGCCAGGACGAGCGGTCGGCGAGCGAACCGACTGGCCGCGGCCTGCAGGAGATCGCCATTCGGCCGAGGACCTTTCGTCGCGAGCGGGATCGAGACCCGGCTCGTGGGTCCGTCGAAGGGACCGATCGCGACGACGGCCCGTGGCGCGGGGCTCGTAGCCCCGGGTGATGATGAAGCCAGGGCCGACGCCGGGCCTCCGATGCTCGATACGCCGACCGGGTTCATCATGGCGGCCGGCGAATCCGTGCTCGCCCCGACGGCGGAGGGGCCGCCTGACGGGGTCGATGTCAGGCCCATGAGGCTGGTTGTGCCGCTGGTCGCCGGGTCGAGGAAGAGGCCGTTGAGCAGGGCGTTGACGCCGGCGGTCCTCGTGATCGTGATCAGGATGTTCCCGCTGACCGCGTAGTCCAGGTAGATCCCGTTGTGGAACGACGAGATCGCCTGGTTGCTCAGCACGGCGCCCGTCGCCGCGTCGCTGATCTGCACCGACTCGGCCCGGGTGCCGCTGTCCCAGTCGAGGAAGTACAGTTCGAGGTCGTGCTTCTGTCCGTCGGTGAGGTCGAGGTCCACCGTGAAGCTGCCCGCGGAGTACCAGCAGGCGGCGATGCGGCCGGTGCCGCCGGCCGTCTGGAGGGCGCGGACGTCGGTGGTGCTGGCGGTCCAGGTGTAGGACTTCTCGCCGGATGGGGTAACCGAGGCGTAGCTGGGGAGGCTGGCGGAATTGCCGATGACATCGTCGCCCTGCGCCCCGTAGGTGCCGATCCACGTCCCCTGCGTCGTCGCATCCTGCTTCACGAACGCGGCGCTGGCGCCTCCTCCGGCCTGCGCCGGGTCGAGGAAGAGGCCGTTGAGCAGGGCGTTGACGCCGGCGGTCCTCGTGATCGTGATCAGGATGTTCCCGCTGACCGCGTAGTCCAGGTAGATCCCGTTGTGGAACGACGAGATCGCCTGGTTGCTCAGCACGGCGCCCGTCGCCGCGTCGCTGATCTGCACCGACTCGGCCCGGGTGCCGCTGTCCCAGTCGAGGAAGTACAGTTCGAGGTCGTGCTTCTGTCCGTCGGTGAGGTCGAGGTCCACCGTGAAGCTGCCCGCGGAGTACCAGCAGGCGGCGATGCGGCCGGTGCCGCCGGCCGTCTGGAGGGCGCGGACGTCGGTGGTGCTGGCGGTCCAGGTGTAGGACTTCTGGCCCGACGGCGTGACGGTCGCGTAGCTGGGCAGGCTGGCCGAGCTGTTGATGACGTCATCGCCCTGCACGCCGTAGGTGCCGATCCACGTCCCCTGCGTCGTCGCATCCTGCTTCACGAACGTGGCGCTGGCGCCTCCTCCGGCCTGCGCCGGGTCGAGGAAGAGGCCGCTGAGCACGGCGTTGGCGCCGGCGGTCCTCGTGATCGTGATCAGGATGTTCCCGCTGACCGTGTAGTCCAGGTAGATCCCGTTGTGGAACGACGAGATCGCCTGGGTGCTCAGCACGGTGCCCGTCGTTGCGTCGCTGATCTGCACCGACTCGGCCCGGGTGCCGCTGTCCCAGTCGAGGAAGTACAGTTCGAGGTCGTGCTGTGCCCCGTCGGTGAGGTTGACATTCACAGCGAAGCTGCTCGACGCGTTCCAGCAGGCGGCGATGCGGCCGGTGCCGCCGGCCGTCTGGAGGGCGCGGACGTCGGTGGTGCTGGCGGTCCAGGTGTAGGACTTCTGGCCCGACGGCGTGACGGTCGCGTAGCTGGGCAGGCTGGCCGAGCTGTTGATGACATCGTCGCCCTGCGCCCCGTAGGTGCCGATCCAGTTGCCTTGGGTGGTGGTGTCCGACTTGATCGGGGTCGCCTTGGCGGACAGGCCGACCGTGATGCTCACGGTCGCGGCGTTGCTGACGGTCATCCCATCGCTGACCTCGTAGGTGAAGCTATCGGCGCCGAGGAAGCTGGCCGCGGGCGTGTAGGTGAACGAGCCGTCGCCATTGAGGACGAGCGAGCCATGGGAGGGCCCGTTGACCAGTATCGGGGTCATCGGGCTCTGACTCGGGTCGGTGTCGTTGCCCAGCACCCCGGGCTTGGCGACGGCGAGGGCGGTATTCTCGATGGCGTTGTAAGTGTCGTTGTTCGCCGTCGGCGGAGGGACGACGTTCAGGGTCACGGTGGCCGAATTGCTCTGGAAGTAACCGTCGCTGGCCTGGTAAGTGAAGCTGTCGGTCCCGGTGTAGCCGGCGGCCGGGATATAGAGGAACGAGCCGTCCGGATTGAGGGCGACCATGCCATGGCTCGGGTTGCTGACCAGGTTCGCGGTCAGGGTCGTCCCGGGGTCGAGGTCGGTGTCGTTGGCCAAGACGCTGGCGGGCCGGGTCGCGGTGGCCTGATACGCCACCTGGCCGAATAGCCCGGACGTCGAGCCGCCGCCATACTGGACGAAGTTGGCCGCGAAGGCGACGAGGTTGCCCGAGGAGTCGTAACTGGCCTGGGTCACCGTGAACTGGCCGGTGAGCGTGTTATTCGCCCGGCCGTCGCCGGCGACGGCGAGTCCGGGGACGCCGGCCGCCTGGAAGGGCCAGCGCGTCGCGTTCAGATAGGTCCCGGGGGTGAGCCGGGCTTGGTTGGGGGCCGCGAAGTCGAGCGACCAGGTCTGGCCGGCGGCCGAGACGTCGAGCTCCACGGCGTTCGTGTAGGCGCCGCCGCTCCGGACGGTCGCGGTGATCGTGCTATTGCTCGGGGTGAAGGCGTAGGTCTGTCCCCCGCCGACGTAGTCGCCGGGCTGGCTGTCCATCATCACGAACGTGGCGCCGACGCCGGCGGCCAGCGACGCGTTCGCGTTAACTGCATAAGTGTCCCCCTGGGCCACCGGCGGCTGGCCGACGGTGAGGGTCACGGTGGCCACGTTGCTGGTGAACGAACCGTCGCTGTCCTGGTAGGTGAAGCTGTTGACGCCCAGGAAGCCGGTCGTCGGCGTGTAGGTGAACGAGCCGTTCGAGTTGAGCGTCAGCGAGCCGTGCGCCGGGCGGGTGACGACGGCGGCCGTGAGCGGGGCGTTGTTCGGGTCGGTGTCGTTGCCGAGCACGCCGGGCGCCGTGACCGACAGCGTGGTGTTCTCGGCGGTGGAGTAGCTGTCGTTGTTCGCCGTCGGCCCCTGGTCGACGGTGAGGGTCACGGTGGCCACGTTGCTGAGGGTCTGGCCATTACTGGCCTGGTAGGTGAAGCTGTCCATTCCCGAGAAGCCGGCCGCCGGGGTGTAGGTGAACGAGCCATCGGCGTTGAGGGTGATCGCGCCGTGGGCGGGCTTGGCCACCAGCACCGCGGTCAGGGGGCTGCCCTGGGGGTCGAAGTCGTTGGCCAGCACGCCTCGGCCGAGATCCTCCTGGCGGATCCCGTCGAGCTGGGCGGCGCTCAGGGCCGAGCCATAGACCCGGACGTCGTCCAGCCAGGCGGGCGGAGTGCGGTTGACCCCGAGACCGGACGCGGTGGAGCCGATCTCGAATGGCGCCGAGTTGGGACTCAGGCCGTAGGAATAGGTCACGCTGCCGGCGCCGGCGACGGCGTTGGTCGGGTCGCCGACGTAGTAGTTCAGCACGTGGTTGGCGTCGAAGGTCACCGCCACGAAGACCCACCGATCGGCCGCGTTGAGCGCCGCGGAGGCCACAGCCTGCCCATTCGAGTAGGACCCCTGGCTCTGGTAGACGTAGAATTGCAGTCCGAAATTCGCGGCCGAGAGGGGGTTGGTGTTACTGGAGGGGTTGGTGATCCGCAGCTCCCAGCCGCCGTCGCCAGCGGGTGGGATGCCAGACGGGTTGTCGCTCATCAGGACCGACTCGTTGGCCGGGAGAGAGCGGAGGTTGACCCAGGCGGTGAGGGTCAGCGCGCTCAAATTCTCGATCTTGCTGACGGATCCCGCCGAGACATAGCCCAGACCGGCCGTCAAGTCGAGGGCGCCGGTCGAGGCGGATTGGGGCGTATCGGCGGTCCGCGTGGCGGCGCCCATGAACGTGCCGCCGGCCGCGGGAGCCGCGCCGCTGTCGACCGCCGGGGCGGTCCCCGAGCTCGCCTCATCGAACAAGTAGCGCAGCACGGGCCCGGAGGAGAGCGCGAGGCCCGAGACGGTCAGCGTCGTGTTCTCCTGAGCCACGTAGGTGTCGTTGTTGGCCACCGGGGGCGCGATGACCGTGATGGTGACCGTGGCCAGGTCGCTATAGGCCTGGCCGTCGAAGGCCTGGTAGGTGAAGCTGTCAGTGCCGAAGAAGCCGGTCGCCGGGGTGTAAGAGAACGAGCCGTCGGAATTGAGGGTGACCGCGCCGTTGGAGGGCCCGGCGGCGAGGACGGCGGTCAGCGGCCGGTTGTTCGGGTCGGTGTCGTTGCCCAACACGCCCGGCGCCGCGACCGTCAGCGCCGTGCCCTCCGGCGTGCTGTAGGCGTCGTTGGAGCCGACCGGGGCGGTGCCGGCCGGCCCGGTGCTGCCGAAGTCCGCGCCCGTTACATCCAGCGGCGCGGTCCACGTGACGTTGACGTTGCGCCACTGCACCTCGTCGGTCGGGTCGTGCTGGTACCACGTCACCGACGTGACGCCGTTGAACCCGCTGAAGTCGTACGTCTTGAACCCGAGCGTGTTGCCCACGGTGAACGACTGCTGGACGGTCGACCCGTCGGGCTTCGTCCCGACGAAGGTGACGGTCACCGTATAGACGCTCGTCCAGGTCGTTGACAGGTCCATCGAATTGAGCGTGAACGGCGTCCCGTCGTCGCGCGTGAGGCTGACCGTCGCGGGGACCCACTCCGAGCTGAGCGCCGGGCGCCGCCGTAGAACGTCTTGTCGGAGCTGCCGGCGACGAAGAACTTCGCGGGCTGGTCCACGTTCGAGTTGAACGTGTAGCCCGACTCGTCATAGGGGGGGATGTCCTGGTCGGTCGTGCTGGCCAGGTCGTTGAAACTGAAGTTCGTCGTCGTGGCGGCGCCGACGGTGACGGCGAGCTCGCCGGCGGAGGACGTCTGGCTCCAGCCCGAGGGCAGGGCCTCGGCGACGTAGTACGTCCCCGGGGCCAGCCCCGTGAAGGCGTACGACCCGTCGGCGGCGGTCGTCGTCGACGCCTCGCCCGGGTCGAGCAGGCCGTTCTGGTTCTGGTCGAGGAAGACCGTCCGCCCGGCCAGGCCCCGGTCTCCGACGCCGAAGACGCCGTCGCCGTTGACGTCGTCCCAGAGGGTACCACGGATCGACCCGAGCGCGGAGGCGGTGATGTGGACCGTGGCGACGTTCGAGTTGAGCTGGCCGTCGTTGGCCTGGTACGTGAAGCTATCGGTGCCCGAAAAGCTCGCACCCGGGGTGTAGGTGAACGAGCCGTTGCTGTTGAGCGCGACCGTGCCGTAGGCGGGCTGGGTCACGAGCACGGCGGTCAACGAGTCGTTGTTGGGGTCGGTGTCGTTGGCGAGCACCCCGGGCGCCGGGATCGAGAGGCTCGAGGCCCCGCCGGTGCTGTAGGCGTCGTCGAACGCGACCGGCGGTTGGTCGCCGGTGGCGGTGACGGTCAGCACGGCCGAGCCGGAGAGGGTGGTGCTGCCGAGCTGATAGGCCTGGACGAAGCCGCCGGTCGTGATTCCGCCCCAGTCGCCCAGCACCAGGATGCGGCCGCCGGGCTGGATGGCCACCGCCTGGCCGGTCGCGGTCTCCGACGCGCCGTTGGTGAGCGTGACGTACGTCGTGGCGTCGAGCGTCCCATCGGAGTGATAGCGTGCGACGACGGCGGACTTGCCCGCCCCCCCGACTCCGGTGGCGATGATCGAGCCGTCGGGGGCGATCGCCACGCCGTTGTAGACGTCGGACGGGCCGCCGAGGTCGGCGACGACGACCCCGCCGGAACCGAATGTGGGGTCGGGGGTGCCGGCGGCCGTGTAGCGGATCAGGACGGCGTCGAGGTCGGAGGGAGAGTTCGGGTCCTTGCTGTCCTGGCCGGCCACGACGATCTTGCCGTCGGACTGGAGCGCCACGCCGAACGCACCCTCGTAGCCGCCCGGCAGGTCGGTGAGCACCGTGCCGTCATTGCCGAAGGTGGGGTCCAGCGCGCCGACGGCGGTGAACCGGGCCAGCTCGATCTTGGCGGAGGCATTGCCGCCGTCGGCCTGGCCGACGATGACGATCTTGCCGTCGGGCTGGAGCGCGACGCCGAAACCCTGGTCGCCGGACTGCCCCAGCGCGACCGTCGCCACGCCGTCGTTGCCGAACGTGGGGTCGGGGGTGCCGTTGGAGTTGTAGCGGACGACGGCGAGATTGAAGCCGATCTCGCCGGCGGCCACGATCTTGCCGTCGGGCTGGATCGCCAGGGCCCGGATCCCGGAATAGTAGCCGGGGCCGAGGACGTCGAGCACCTTGCCGCCGCTGCCGAAGGTCGTGTCGAGCGTCCCGTTGGTGTTGTACCGCACCAGCGCGAAGTCGTCGACGCCGCTCGCGTTGGCCCAGTCGCCCCCCACGACGATCTTGCCGTCGGACTGGACGGCCACGGCATCAGGCTGGTCGTTCTGGCCGGTCAGGTCGGTGACGACGCCGCCGTTGCTGCCGAAGGTGGTGTCGGGCGTGCCGTTGGGGTTGAACCGCTGCACGCCGAAATCGTAATTGCTGCCGTTGTAATAGCTGCCGACGACGACGACCTTGCCGTCCGGACCCACCGCCATGGCCGAGGGGTACCCGCTCGGTCCGACCAGGCCCTGGTAACCGAAGGTGGTGTCGACCGCGAAGCCCGAGGCCACCGGACCAGAGGCCGAGATGGTGACCGTTCGGGGCCCATTGGTGATCGAGCCATTGACCGGGCTGATCGGGAACGTGGCCGAGGTCGCATCGGCCGGGATGACCACGGAGGCCGGCACGGTGGCCACCGTCGTGTCGGCGGAGCCGAGCGTCACGGTCATCGGCTGCTGCAGGTCGACGCCGGTGCCCACGCGGGCGACCGTGCCGGTCGACGCCCCCGGTCCCGCGTACTCGGCGACCGCGGACGGATTGAGCCCGACCGAGAGCGTGGCCAGCAGCGTCCGCCGCTCGAGGACCTCGAACTGGCCGGCTCGTGCCCGATGCGCACGGAGCGATGTGGCGAGACTGCGGCGTCTTCCCGTCATGGTGGTTCATCCCGGATGTTAAAAAGGGATCGGAGAGGCGATGAGTGATATCTCGCCCGACCCGGGCGAGAGCGGCTAGGATGTCCGAATGGACGACCCTTTGTCAAGGAATCTTAAGGAAGCGATCCTTTTTCATCCTTTTTTCATCGATTTGCGACCCCGTCCCTTCGGCCGATCCGAAGCCATTCGTCATCCGCCGTAAAGATGGAACCTTCTTGCTCCCGGCTCCCTTATGATCGATAGGAGCACCGATCAGGGGGACCCTCAATCGTGCCGCTGAATCGAACCCGGACCGTCCCGCGCGGATTTCAGATGCTTTTCCACGCCGGCTCGCTCACCGGGGTGACCGATGGGCCGTTGCTGGAGCGGTTCGCCGTGCGCGACGGCGAGGCGTCCGAGGCCGCGTTCGCGGCGCTGGTCGAGCGGCATGGGACGATGGTCTGGCGCACCTGCCGGGGCGTGCTGCGCGACGAGCACCAGGCCGCGGACGCCTTCCAGGCGACGTTCCTGGTGCTGGTGCGCAAGGCCGGTTCGCTCTGGGTGCGCGACTCGATCGCGCCGTGGCTCCATCGCGTCGCCCTCCGGGCCGCCAATCAGGCCCGGCGCGAGGCGAGACGACGCCAGCAGATCGAGCGACGGGCCGCCGAGCTGAGGGCGGGGTGGACGGAGGGCGAGATGACCGACGACCTGGCCGACATCCTCCACCGGGAGATCGACCGCTTGCCCGAGCGGCACCGGATCGTGGTCGTCCTCTGCGACCTCGAGGAACGATCCTATGAAGAGACGGCGCGGTACCTCCGGTGCCCCGTCGGGACGGTCAAGAGCCGGCTGGCCCGGGCCCGCGAGCGGCTGCGTGAGGTCCTCGCCCGCCGTGGCGTCGTGCCGGCAGTCCTCGCCCCGGGGATCGACAGGCCGCCGGAGGGACTGGTCGCGTCCACGGTCCGCGGCTCGGTGCTGTTCGCGTCGGATCCGATCCACGCGGCGGGCGTCGTCTCGACGTCGGCCGTCGCGCTCGCGGAAGGAGTACGGAAGATGATGATCCGTGTCAGGTTGCACGCGGCGATCCTGGCGGCGCTGGCCGTCACCGGCCTGCTGGCTCCGGCGTGGCTCGCCGTCGCCCGTCAGGCGGCCGACGAACGCGGCCAGATCAAGGCCCCGCCAGCCGGGAAGGCGGCCGGCCTCTCCGCCGTCGGCATCGGGGGGAACTGGATCCTGCGGACCTGGGAACCACTGGCCGTGATCCGCATCGAGGGCCCGCCCGGGCAACGGCGGGCCCGGCTCCTTTCCCTGGGGGGGATCCCGGTGCCTTCGACCTCGCCCGGTCCAGGCTCGATCACGTCCGCATCGACGAGAGCACCGTCCACTTCACGCTCCAGCTTTTCCGGACGCTGGGGACGCCGGATATCCTGCCCATCGAGATCGTGGCCCATCGTTTCGCGGACGAGGCCCGGCCGACGACGCTCCGGGGCGCCTGGATCGCGGAGCCCGGTCGTGCCTGGGGGGGGGTGGTGAAGCTCGTGACGCTCGAACGCACCGACCGCGCGGAACTCGGCCCCAGAGAAGCCGACGCCGTCTCGCCGGGCAGGCGGGAGTTCCGGCGGATCGTCGAGTTGAAGGACCCCGCCGAGCTGAAGGAGGGCCTCGAGGGGATCATCGCGAAGTACGGCGATACGCCCGTGGCGCTGACGGCCGCCCAGAGCCTGGCGATGGTCCGGGCGGATGCCGGGGCCCCGAACGAGGAGCTGCGCGGCCTGATCGATCGGGCCGCCCGCATCGCCTCGCGTCATGGTCGAGAGATGGAGATCGGCACGATCGGCCTGATTGTCGACAACGTCACCGGGGCGGAGGGACGGGACGACCTGGTCCTGGAGTACGCCCGCAGGGCCGTCGCGATGCTCCGCCCGGAGGACTCGGCGGGCCTCCAGATCCCGACGATCAAGTACCTGGTCGCCGCCCTGCGCAAGTCCCGCGGGGACGACGAGGAGGCCGCGGCGGAAGTCCGGGCCCTGGAAGACCGCATCGCGACGCTCGGCGGTGAGGCCGGTCGCGGTCCCGCCCCGGCCGGCCGCACCGGGGCCGGGGCCATCCCCTGGGCGTGGAGCTTCACGGCCGCAAGCAAGAAGGCCAGGGCCGACGGGAAGCTCGTGATGGTCGTGTTCTACACCGAGAATTCCCGATGGTGGGAGCATCTCGATGCCGAGGTCTTCACCCGGCCGGACGTCGTCGAGGCGATCCGCCCCTTCGTCGCTGTGCAGGTTAATGTCGAGGATGGCGACGGCCGTCCGCTCGCCGCGAAGTACCGGGCGCACGTCGGGATGATCGATCCGATGATCCTGTTCCTCGACCCGGCGAACAGGGAGGCCGAGGGCGGTGGGGTCGTCGCCAGGATTCCCGGCGTGATCCCGACGGGGACTCTCATCGAGGGCTTGCAGACGATCGCCCGCCTGCCGAGGGACATCGGCCCGCTCACCCGGAAGGCCCATCCCGACGACGGCGACGCGATGCGGCAACTGGCGACCGCGCTGGCGGTGCGGGGGCGGATCAAGGACGCCGCCGCGCTGATCGATCGCGCCTGGGGGCCGGGCGCCGATCCGGGCTTCGATCGCTGGGCCGCGGTCTACAACACGCTCGGCATCGAGCTCATGATGCGACTGCAATGGCACGCCGCCTCCGATTGGTTCCACAAGGCCGCCGGCGTGGCGAAGCGGCCGATCGACGTCTACAATGCACACCTGGGCGCCGGCTTCGCCGCGCTGCTCCAGACTCGGGGCGACCTGGCCGCCCGGGAGTTCGAAGCGGCCGCGCGGGTGGACGGCGTCTCCGGCGACGAACGCGAATTCGTCCGGGGCGTGGCGGCCGACCCGGTGAGGGCGCTCAGACGGCCGCCGCCGAAAAACCAGCCGTCCTCCGCCCCGAAGTGACTCGGTCGGCGCGGGACGCCGACGCCATGGGGAGGAGTGATGATCACGCGACGGGAGTTCCTCGGTGTGACGGGCGCGGGCCTGTTCGCGGTCCAGAGCGCGGCGGCAGGGCAACCCGAGTCCTCCCCACGCAAGCGGATGGCGGTCGTCACGACCGAGTGGCGGTATCACTCGCACGCCTGGCACATGGCCGAGCGGTTCCTGGTCGGCTACCCGATCGCGGGCCGTTGGCACCGGCCGCCGCTCGACGTGGTCGCCGCCTACGTCGATCAGCACCCTGCGAACGACCTGAGCCGGAAGCGTTCCGAGGAGTTCGGGTTCCCGATCTTCCCGACGGTCGCCGAGGCCCTGCGATGCGGCGGCAAGGAGCTGGCGGTCGACGCCGTCTTGATCATCGGCGAGCACGGCCGATACCCGAAGAGCGAGTACGGGCAGACGAAATACCCGCGCTACGAGTTCTTCAAGCAGGTGACCGACGTCTTTCGCAAGGACGGCCGCGCGGTCCCCGTCTTCAACGACAAGCACCTGTCGTGGAAGTGGGAATGGGCCACGGAGATGGTCGAGCTCTCGCGCGAGTTGAAGTTCCCGTTCCTGGCCGGCTCGTCGCTGCCCGTGACGTGGCGGATGCCGTCGATCGAGATGCCGTACGGGGCCGAGGTGGAGGAGATGCTCTGCGTCGCGATCGGCGGCGTGGACAGCTACGACTTCCACGCCCTGGAGGCGATCCAGTGCATGGCCGAACGCCGTCGAGGAGGCGAGACCGGCGTCGCGGCCGTGCAGGGGTTGCGAGGCGCGTCGGTCTGGAAGGCGATGGACGCCGGCCGATGGGACGCGGGCGGCTGGGACCCCCGGCTCTTCGAGGCGTGCCTCTCGCGCAGCCAGACCCTGGCGCAACCCCCGACGTTCAGCGACCGCTATCCCACCCGCGAACAGATGCACGAATGGGTCAAGGATCCGGTCGCCTACCGGATCGAGTACCGTGACGGCACCCGGGCGACCATGCTGCTGATGAACGGGCTGGTGGGCGACTTCACCTTCGCCGCGCGACTCAAAGGCCGGCCCGAGCCGCTCTCGACGCTGTTCTACCTGCCGCCGAACCCCAATGTGGTCTACTCGGCCGCGCTCATGTCAAAGGCCGAAGAGACCTTCCTGACCGGCCGCCCGCCGTATCCGATCGAGCGGACGCTGCTCACGACCGGCCTGGTCCAGGGCTGTGTGCGCTCGATGGCGACCGGTCAGTCCCGGATCGAGACGCCGCACCTGGCGATTCGCTACCAGGCGCCGCGCGAATCGACCTTCGCGCGCACGTGACCGCGGTCGGCCGCTGCGCGAATCGACAGTCGCGCCGCCACCAACCGCGATCCTCGGCGCCATCCCTCAGGCAAGCCGCCCTGTGCTCAGCGTGAGTGGCTCGGTGCGGTCATGGTTTTCGTCAGGACGTTCATCCAGGCCAGCGCGGCGTCGCGGGTGAGGCCCATGGCGGTCTCGATACTCGGTTCCGCGTCCTGAACCGTAGGGAGGCCTTCCGACGCGCGATTCAGGTCGTCGGCGACGCTCCACGCCTCATTGGCCGCCGCGATCGGCTCGAAGTTCGGTCGGCGGGACGTCCGAACCGTCGCGGTAGCCGGGTCGATGTCGATCCCCTCGGACGCGCGATTCAATTCATCGGCGATGTTCGACGTGTCGCCGACGACCGCGATCGGCTCGAACCCCGGGCGCCGTTCCTGGGCCGGTGAGATATCTGACGCGACCGCCTCGGCCGCCGGCTCGCCCCAGACCCGGTTCTCGGCGAACAGGCTCTCAACGGCCTGATCGGACTCGGCCACAACAGGCCGAGCGATCGTTGCAACCCTCGCGATCGGCTCCGTCGGGATATCCAGGCCCTCGGAGCGTCGGTTCAGCTCGTCGGCGATCTGGTTGATCGGGTTGTCGTCGACCGCGATCGGCTCGAAAGCGACGGCGGCTCGGCGGCCGGCGCAAGCCGTCGCGCCTGTCCGGGCCCAGGTCAACCGTATCTCCCATCCTGCTCCATCCGGGAGCGAGACACCCAAGACACCGACCATGCCGACCAGGATCAACCGCGAGATCATCGAACGCCCTCCGCACCCTATCGTTTCATCATGCCACCGAGGCCCGCCATAGGGTCATCGACAAGTCCAAGCAAGTATCTTGTGACGATTCCGGCAGGCACCGGGGTCGGGCGTTCGCTTCCGATCGACTGGTCTGGATGAAGGGGGTTAACCGGCGCGGTCGCGTGGAGTTTCTCGGGGCTTCAGTGCCCCAACTGCCAGGCCTCGACCGCCTTGATCGGGACGAATTGCATCGTGATGTTGAGGATGAGGTTGTCGCGGTACGCGGCGAGCAGGACGATCTCCGTCCCGACGAACAGGGCGATCGACCAGCGGACCGGCAGGCGTCGCGCGAGCCAGAGTCCCAGTCCGCAGGCGGCGATGTCGCCCAGCGAGTTGGCCACGCTATCGCCTTCGTATCCTCGTGCGAGCGCGGCCTTGCGGTAATTCTCGATCACGGGCTGCGTATTCTCGATGATCTCCCAGAGTGTCTCGACGGCCATGGCGAGCATCATCCGATGGGTCGGACCGATCCACCGGGCCAGAGGCCTGGAGATCGCGTAGAAGACCAAGCCGTGCTCGACATGCGTGAAACTGTAGGGGTCGAAGAGATGCTGCGAGGTGTGCGGGCCCCAGATGTCGCCCATCCAGGGCGTGAGCCGTCCGCATCGGCACCACCAGCGGCGGCCCTCCAGTCGCAGCCCGATCGCCGCCAACCCGAAGAGCGCGCCGATCGCTACGGGGATCGGTATCCGCCATCGGTCCGAGCCGGCGGCCGCGGGAGGGTCGTTGCGGTTTGATGTCGCGATCATTGGAGTCCCGTGCCCCACTGCCGGTGGGCGAAGCCCACCCTACCGCAAGAGAGCATGCTCTTCGGGCCTGACACCCTTCTTCGCCCCATGGAAGCCGAAAGGGAGCGGGTGATAATCGCCGACGAGGGCCACGTCGGTATGGTCGGTGATCTTGTCCTCGAGGCCGATTGCCCAGTAGGCGGCATTGACCAGCATCCGCCGGGTACCTTCGCGCTGGAGGTCGGTGGCGGCGCCCATTGTGGTCGTGAAGACGCGGGCTGGCTTGTTCTGCGCCGGTGAAGGTGCGGACCCAGGCGACGGGCATCATCGGGTCGTTCTTCTTCCCCGCGACGGGTTCATCCGTCGGTTTCATCCCCTGGAGTACCTGGCCGAGCACCAGCGTTGTGCAGTCGGCGGGCGGGTGGGCCTCGTAGACGTCGGTCGGGCCCCAGATGTCGCCGTCCTTGATGCCGCGGACGATGGGGTGGTCCTTGGCCCCGGGCGCGATGATCCCGCGCGTGCTCTCCCTGCCGTGGTGCCCGTGATGATTCACCCAGGTCTCGCCCAGCACCCGGCGGCCGAAGCCCCCCTTCCCTTCCTTGCTGTTCCAGGAGTATTTCGCGTAGGTCGGGCTCTTCAGGTTGAAGGCGTGCGTCGCGGTGCGCATGCCGACGACCGGCCGGCCCGACTCGATGTAGTCGACGACCTCCTTCATCTGGTCGTCGGGCAGGTCGCGGAACCGTGTGGCGATGACCATCAGGTCGGCCGAACGCAGCGCCTGGAGCCCGGGGATGTTGTCGGACCGATCGGGGTCGATCGTCCCGTCCTTGCCGATCGCGAAGAGCACCGTGCAGGTGAAGCCGTGCCGCCGGGCGAGGATCTTCGCCAGTTGCGGCAGCGCTTCTTCGGAGCGATACTCCTCATCCCCGCTGATCAGCACGACGTGCTTCCCCTTGCCCGGCCCGTCCGACCCCTCGTAGACGACCCAGGGATCGCCCGCCAGCGCGGGGGCGGCGAGGCAGGAGGCCAGGATCAGGCCCAGGCCGAGGGTCGGCGCGTTGCGTCGTCTGGTTCGCGGCATGGTGTCGCCTCTCGTGGTCGGTTCGTTCTGAGGGTCGTTGGGTGGGCTATGCCCACCGGTGGAGGCCTCGATTGGTGGGCATAGCCCACCCTACCAAACCCCATGGAACAGACCCTCAAGTCTATCGGCCCGGTTCCCGGGAAGGAACGGGGCGATGACGGCCGTCAGCCGAACAGCGGTGTCTCGGGCTCGGCCCGGGGTCCGACGAAGGTCTCGAGCAGCGCGGCCAGCTCGGAGGCGTTGGGGATCTCCTTGAAGCGGAGGACCGGGCCCTGGATGTCGTGGAGAGCATCCTCGTCGACCTTGAGTCGATCCGAGATGGCCAGGATGAATCGAGTCGGTCCGTGCAAGGGCAGCAGCCGCAGGAGTCGCTCGAGGCTCGACTTCTTCCAGAACCCGACGACCTCGAGCAGGACGTCGGTGCCGGTCGGCTTGTGGACGAGGCGGTAATCGGGGACCCAGACGCCCTCGCGGCCCAGCTCGAGCACGTCGGTGCTCTCGCTGATCTCCCAGTCGGGGGCGACCTGGCGGAACCGCTCGACGAACGCGGTGAGCTCGGCCGGGGCATAGGTGCCGGTGTCGGCCTGGTGCGTGATCAAGCCGTCGCTCGCCTCGAGGTGGAAGCTGCGCGGCTCGCGTTTCGGTCCCCAGCGCAGTTCGGCGTCGAGGCGGAAATCCTGGCAGTGCAACAAGGCCGGCAAGAACCACGCGACCTGGAGGCCGTACTTGGTCGTGGCGCTGAAGAGGCTCAAGGGCCCGTCGATGTGGAAGACGTAGCCGTCGCGCATGCTCCCCTCGACGCGGTAGAGCAGCCGGTGGAACTTGAGCCGGCGGATAAGCTGGCGATAACGCGCGGGCCGCTCGTTGCGGACCTCGGCCCGGACCAGGACTGAGCGGAGTAGGATCGCCTGAGCCAGCGCAACGTTGTAGCGGTCGATCAGCCGCTGGGCGGTGAGGTCCTCGAACCGCAGCAGGCGGTTCTCGTCGCGCAGGTCGGCGAAGAGCGAGCCCAAGAGCGCCTCGGGCGCGACTCCCAGCTCGCGCGCCGCCTGGCCGAGCACCTCGTCGCGGTCGAATCGCGGGCGATGGCCCGGCGAGGGCGCCTCGGCGAGCAGCCGGCGGCGGTACTCGGCCGCGGCCGTGAACACCTTCTCGCGCACCTCGTCCGGCGGGATGTCGGCGACCACCTCGAACTCGGCGCGGTCTTCCAGCACCTTGGCCAGCCCGCGGTGCACCTGCGTCGCCTTCCCGCCGCCGCCGAAGAGCGCGTCGACCTCGGATTCGATCTCGCCCCGCGTCATCCCCGTCCCCTCGCGGTAGAGCAACAGCAGGCTCTCCGCCGCCTCCAGCCAGTGGGACGCGTCGCGGTCGATGTACAGCGGGATCACCCGCTGCTTCGAGTATTTCACGCGGACCAGGTCGCCTGTGAGCATGATCGGGGCTTGTCTCTCGCGGTGTTGGGCGACGGCCTCCAGCGCCTGATCGCCGTCGGCGGCATGAGCAGAGGACTCCGGTCCAGGGGGCGGTGCCTTCATCACGAAAGCACGAAAGTACGAAAACACGAAACGGAGAAGGATTCAAGGGTCCTCGGCGACTCGGCGGCTTCGACCTCACCCGGGGCGGGCCGCGGGCCGGTCTCTTTTCGTGCTTTCGTACTTTCGCGCTTTCGTGATGAAGGGATGAGCGATGACACCGTCCTCCGGTCAGGTGCCGGTCGCTGGGCGGCCTCAGTCGTGATCTCATTGTCGGCCATCATTCGGCTTCCCCCCGTAGGCGCTGTGCTGCCGCCGTCGGTTGGAGGTGAACTCCTCGACGGTGTCGCGGGTGATGACCTCGTACATCACGGCCTCCTTATCGCCCGACTTGCGGAGGACGCGGCCGAGGCGCTGGACATGCTCGCGGACCGAACCCGACCCGGAGAGCACGACCGCGACATTGGCCTCGGGGACGTTCACCCCCTCGTTGAGCACGCGCGAGGTGGCGACGATCGGGTAGGCGCCCGAGTTGAACTTCAGCAGGATGTCGCGGCGCTCCTTGGTCTTGGTCTGGTGGGTGATCACCGGCACGAGGAACTGCCGCGCGATGGTGTACACCGTCGCGTTGTCGTGGGTGAAGATCAGCACGCGGTCGCCGTTGTGCCGCTCGAGCAGCCGGCCCAGGAGGTTGAGCTTCGCAGGCGCGGCCAGGGCCAGCTCGCGCTGCTCGCGATACGCGCGGAAGGCCTCGCGGCCCTCGGGCGATCGGTGCGCGACGTAGATGAACTGGCTCCAGCCGTTGGGCTGCCGCATGTCGATCCCCGCCTCGCGGACGAACCCGCGGTAGAGCTCGCGCGCCTGCTCGTAGCGGGCCCGCTCCTCGTCGCTCAACTGGACGTACAGCGTCATCACGCGGTAGTCGGCCAGGTAGTCGCCGCGGAGCTGGGTGATCTCGCGGCGGTAGACGATCGGGCCGATCAGCACGTCGAGGTGGGCGTGCGCCATGTCGGCGCGCTCGGGCGTGGCGGTCAGCCCCAGGCGGAACGGGGCGATGGCGCAGATCGCGGCCTGGCCGATAAGTCGGGCCCGGCAGGTGGTGGCACTCGTCGAAGACGATCAGCCCGAACTTGTTGCCCAGGCGGTCCATGTTCAGGTAGGCCGAGTCATACGTCGTCACCGTCAGCGGCCGGATGTCGTAGTATCCGCCGCCGAGCAGGCCGACCTCGGTGCCGAAGCTCAGCACCAGCTCGTCGTACCACTGATTCATCAGGTCGATGGTCGGGGTGATGATCAGCGTGGGCCGCTCGGCGCGCTCGATGGCCATGTTCGCCAGGTGGGTCTTGCCGGTGCCGGTCGGCAGCACGACCACACCGCGTTTGCCGGAGTCCCACCAGGCCTTGAGACCCTCGACCTGGTGCGGGAACGCCTCCTTGGCGACCCGGAGCCGCCACGGCGCCTTCTCGTACGCCCGCGCGTCGTCCTGATACTCCCGCTTCTGACTCCGCAGTTGCTCGACGATCATCCGGTAGAAGATCGCCTGGGCGCGGAACTGCTTCGTACGGAAGTCGTACTTCACCCCCGGCAGCCCGGGTTCGTCGCCCTCGAGCGGACCCTCCACGATGAGCGTCCCCTCGTCGAAGACCAGCCGGAGCGGCCGGTGGCTCGCCGCGGCGGTGGCCTGTCCATTGGGCGATTCGCCGAGGACGCTCATCGGCCCGGCCCTCCGTCGGTCGGTGATCCGGGCGGCGGCGACGGCTTCGGGCCGGGCCGTCGCACCTTCAGCCAGTCGAACAGCTCGGCCACTGGCAGGCGGTACCCGGGCAGGACGGGACTTCCATCGAGGAAGCCATCGGCCGGGACCTGCTTGGCTCGCTCCCCGGGCCGGAAGACGTGGACTGTCCTTCGGATCGGGTCGATCAACCAGCCCAGCGGGCAGCCGTTGGCCGTGGAGAAGACCAGCTTCTCCCGGCATTTCCGGGCCGACTGGTCGGGCGAGACGATCTCGACATGGATATTCGGCGGCCGAAGTGTCGGGTCGAGGATTTCACCGTCCTCGTCGGTCTCGATGTGTTCATCGAGCAGGAAGGCGACGTCGGGGATGATCGACCGGCCGGCGAACGTGCAACGCAGCTCGGGGAACGGCAGGCCGAGTCGTCGGGGCTCCGAGTATCCGAGCATGTGATTCAAGAGCCGCATCTTGACCACACCGTGCTTCTTCTGCGGAGACATCTTCGTCTCGACCCTCCCGTCGATGAATTCCTTGTACGGACGCTCATCGATCCCCGGCATGCGGAGGAATTCCTCGAGCGTCGTCATCTCGCCGACCCGGGCCGGACTGGCCATCGTCGTAGGACCCTCCCTTAGGATCGCGAATGCGGCAGCGAACCGATCATCCCCCGTTCGTTCTACCCGATCCCTCCGACTCCGACCATGCCGGACGGATCTCTCCCAGTGTACTCCAGTCTATCCGAAAAGATGAGGCCAATCGGAGGGGCCGGAACGGCCTCGGGGATGGTCAAGACCGTCGCCGCTTCCGGTTTTGAGGGTGACGTCGGGATTGCGGACGGCGTGCCGCTTTCGGCTCCTCGTTCCGAATCACTTCGAGGGCCTGGCGTTCCGGCTCGGAGAGCTCGCGCCACTGACCGGGTGCCAGGCCGCCCAGGGTCACCGGGCCGATGGCGACGCGCACCAGCCGGAGCGTGGGATGGCCGACCGCGGCGGTCATGCGGCGGACCTGTCGGTTGCGGCCCTCGCGGAGGGTCAGCCGCAGCCAGGCGGTGGGCACCGACTTGCGGAACCGGACCGGCACCGATCTCTCGGGCAGCTCCGGCGGCTCGGCCAGCAGTGCGACCTCGGCCGGGCGGGTCCGGCCGTCGCGAAGGATGACCCCCCGACGCAACTTCTCCAGCGCCCCTCATCGGGAATCCGCTCGACCTGGACGAGGTAGGTCCGGGGATGCTCGTACCGCGGGTCGGTGAGCCGATGCGCCAGCGGGCCGTCGTCGGTCAAGAGGAGCAGGCCCTCGCTGTCGCGATCCAGCCGGCCGACGGGGTAGATCCCCGGGATCGGCACGAAGGACTTGAGCGTCGCGCGGCCCTCGGAGTCCGTGAACTGGCAGAGGACGTCATACGGCTTGAACAGGGCGATGAGGCGGGAGGGCACGGTGGAGACTCATCTCACGTCCAGGGGCGAGTCCGAGGAGCAACGGACTCTTGGCCCAGCGCCGGATACTTGCGATAATCGACGATGGAATGATCTCGCGAGGAGGTTGCCATGTCCACCGCATCCGCCGCAGCGCCGACGCTCATGACCGCCGCGGAATTCGCCCGGAGGCCCGACCCTGGGTATCCGGAGGAGCTCGTCCGAGGAAGGATCGCACCGATGTCGTTACCGACCCGACGTCATGGTCAGATCTGCAACAAGACCGGTAGAATATTCGTGAATTTCGCCGAGGAGCACGACCTCGGACAGGTCCTGAACAACGATTCCGGCGTGATTACCGAGCGTGCCCCCGATACGGTTCGAGGCGCGGACGTCGCCTTCTACAGTTACAACCGCATCCCCAAGGGACCGCTGCCGGCTGATTACGGCGAGGTGGCACCTGAGCTGGTCGTCGAGGTCCGCTCGCCGAGCGATCGCTGGCCGAAGATCCTGGCCAAGGTCGCGGAATACCTCAACGCCGGCGTGCTGGCCGTCGTGGTGCTCGATGACGACTCGCGGACGGCCCTCCTTTGTCTGACCGACCAGGCGCCGCGCCGCCTCGGGCCCGACGATGTGCTGGAGGTGCCCGAGATCCTGCCGGGCTTCGCCGTCCCAGTCCGGCGGTTCTTCGAGTAACACCCGAATCGGTGAACGAGCGGCGAGGGGAAGACCGGCGAGAACACGATCTCGAAGATCGGCCGGTCGATGAAGGACCGCGAAATCACGGCTGAGGATCTCCGCCCGGTGCCGGGATCTCGAGCGGGCCGACCGCCGTCCCATCCGGCTCGCGCGGAGGCTCGTCCTCCCAGGATCGCGCACGGCCATCGAAGGGCCGAGGCTTGATGGTCCGATGGACTCCCCGGACCGCCGATGCGGCGAGAGCTCCGGCCGGGCCGCCAACCCCCAGGGCCCAGGGCAATCTCACGAGGTCGAGCCGAGCCAGCAGAAAACCGATGACCAGCCCCAGCAGGCCGCCCAGCACCGCGGAGCCGACCCAGCCGGTGGCCTCGGCCGAAAAGAGCCGCGGTTCGCCGAGTCTCAGGATCACCGAGACGAAGACCGGCGTCAAAAAGATGCCGAAGAGCGTCACGCCCAGCATCCCGCCGAAGACGGCGACCCCAAGCGACCGGCGCATCTCGGCGCCGGCCCCGGAGGCCACGGCCAGGGGGATCACCCCGATGATGAGCGCGAACGAGGTCATCAGGATCGGCCGCAGCCGCAGCCGGCAAGCCTCCGACGTGGCCTGGTGCGGCGATAAGCCTCCCCGGTACTTCTGCCGGGCGCACTCGACGATCAGGATGGCGTTCTTGCAGGCCGGCCCGACCAGCACCACCAGCCCGATCTGGACGAAGAGGTCGCCTTCCCGACTCGTGGAGTGCACGCCGGCCACCGCACCGAGCATGCACAGCGGCAACACCAGGATGACCGCCATCGGCAGCGACCAGCTCCCGGACAGCGCCGCCAGCGCGAGGAAGACGCAGGCGACCGCCAGCGCGAACGGATACCACCCGGTCGGGCCCTCCCTGAGCTGCATGAAGGCCAGCTCGGTCCAGGCGGAGGCCATCGGCCGCGGCAGCTCCTGGAGGGCCGTCTCCTGCAACAGCGCCATCGCCTTCCCGGAGCTGGTCCCCGCCGCCGGGTTGCCGGTGATGGCCGAGGCGGAGTACAGGTTGTAGCGCATCACGGCCACCCGCTCGCTGGTGTGGTCGACCTGCAGCAGCGTCGCCAGCCGGATCATCTGCCCCTTATCGTTCCGCACCAGAAGCTGGCCGATGTCGCGGGCGTCGCCGCCGTCCTGCCGGTCGGCCCGGATGTTCACCTGCCAGGTCCGGGCGGACTCGTGGAAGTTGTTGACGTGGTACGGCCCCAGGTACGCCCGCAGCGTGTCGAACACCGCGCTGATCGGCACCCCCAGTTCCATGCACCTGGTTCGGTGGATGACGAGGTGCAGCGAGGGCGTGTTGCCCCGAGAGCTGTTGAGAAGGCCCTGGAGCCCCGGCGTCTTGTTGCCTCGCTCCACGATCTGATCGGTGACTCGCTGCAGGTGGTCCCGGCCGAGATCGGCGCGATCCTCGATGATCATCTTGAAGCCGCCGGTTGTGCCCAGACCGTCGATGGGCGGTGCTCCGAAGACGGTCACGATGGCGTCCCCCACCTCCCGTCGACACCGCTCTCGCAACTCCTCGGCGATGGCGTCGGCCGTCGAGTTGCGGCCGCGACGCCGGGAGGATTCCCCGAGGATGACGCGGAGGGAGCCGAGATTGGGCGCCTTGGCGTTGATCAGGATCGACTGGCCGACGATCGCCATCGTATGGGCGACGCCCGGTACCTTGCCGGCGATCGCCTCGACGTGGCGCATCGCCTGCTGGGTCCGCTCCATCGACGAGGAGTCGGGCAACTGGACGTCGACCAGCAGGTAGCCCTTGTCCTGGGCGGGAATGAATCCGCCGGGCGCCCGGGTGAGGCCCCAGCAGGTCACACCCAGGAGCCCGCCGTAGAGCAGGAGCACCAGCACGCTGACCCGCAGCAGGCCCCCGACCATGCGGGCGTACATGCCGGTGGCGGCGTCGACGACCCGGTTGAGCAGGCCGCCGAGCAGCCGGACGCCCGAGGTCCGACCGGCCCAGCCGCCGGCCGCCACGACTGCCGGCCCGGGAAGCTCCTGGTAGATCCTCTTCTTACGCGGCTTCAAGAGCAGGGCCGACAAGGCCGGACTCAAGGTCAGCGAGCTGAACGCTGAGATCACCATGGAGGTGGTGATCGTCAAACCGAACTGCCGGTAGATCCGGCCGGTCATCCCAGGCATGAAGGCGCAGAGGAGGAATGCCGCGGTCAGCGCCAGGCCGACGGTGATCACCGGCGCCGAGACCTGGCTCGTCGCCTCGATGGTGGCCTCGCGGGGGGGCAGGCCGTGCTCGATGTGGTGCTCCACCTCCGCGACCCATACGATCGCGTCGCCCACCACGATGCCGACGGCCAGCACCAGCCCCAGGATCGCCAGGTCGTTCAGGCTCAAGCCGAGCGCGGCCATACCGGCGAAGGTGCCGATGATGGCCACGGTGCCCGCGACCAGGCAGATCAATGCCGACCGCCGGCCCTGGAGGGATAGCAGCACCACCAGCGCACCCAGGATCGCGGCATGGCGGAGGGTCTTGAAGCCCTCGACGACCGACTTGAGCATGAACGGCGTGGTGTCGTGGACGATCTCGTAGCCCATCCCTTCGGGAAGCCGGGTCTTGAGCTCCTCCATCTTGGCCCGAACCTGGCCGGCGACATCGGGCGCATAGGTCCCGGGGATCTGGTAGATTGACAGGCCCGCCGAGGGGCGGCCGTCGAAGCTGCAGGTTGGGTTGTCGTCCCGCGCGACTCGCTCGACGCGGGCCACATCCTTGAGCCGGACCAATCCGCCCCGGGTGCCGGGCCTGAGGATCATGTCCTGGAGCTGCTCGGGGTCGCGGAGTCGGCCCAGGGGGATGATGGTCAACCGGGACGGCTGGCCGGTCGGAACGGGCGGCTGGCCGAGCGGCCCGGCCGTGACCTGGATGTCCTGCTGCGAGATCGCCTCGACCACGTCCGCGCCGGTCAGGTTACGGAACGCCAGCTTGTCGGGATCCAGCCAGATCTGGATGGGGTCGTTGTGCCGGCCGGACACGGTCACGTCGCTGATGCCGGGCAACCGCGCGATCTCGGGCTGAACCAGGATCATCGCATAATTGCCCAGGTAGATGTCGTCGTAGCGGCCATCCGGTGAGAAGAGGTTGACGATCATCAAGGGAACCGGCGTCTTCCTGCGGACCGTGACCCCCTGGTCCTGGACCTGGCTCGGTAAAACGGGCATCGCCAGCGCCACCCTGTCTTGCACCGCGACCTGTGCCGTGTCCACGTCCGTACCGACATTGAAGGTGACCGTCAGGGTGTACGAGCCGTCGTTGGCCGCGACCGACGACATGTACATCATCTTCGCGATGCCATAGACCTGCTGCTCGATCGGGGCGGCCACCGTGTCGGCGACGACCTGTGCGCCGCGCCCGGGTACTGGCAAGTCACCATCACCGTGGGGGGCGTCAACTGGGGATCCGGGCCCACCGGCAGGACCCAGATGGCCGCCCAGCCCGCCAGCACCACGGCCAGCGAGAGCACGATGGCGAGGACCGGCCGGTCGATGAAGGACCGCGAAATCACGGCTGACGATCTCCGCCAGGTCCAGGGGTCGCGACCGGGCCAACGGCCTTCCCATCCGGCTCACGCGGCGGCGCCGGCGCGGTGGGGTTCGTGTTCGCCTTCGGCGTCCCGCCGCGGACCAGGGCCATTCTGCGGGGTCATCCCCCGATCCGGTCGAGGGGGCGAGTCCCTCGCGATCCTACAGTTGCTCCCCCGTCCAACCCGGCTCGAGCCGCTGCATTAGCGATCGATCATCACGGCCGCGCATCGCCGCACTTCTTGTAGACCTCGTGGGCGCGCGCCAGCTTGTCATATTCGAGCGTGATGCCGAGGCCGGGCCCGGTTGGCACCGCCATCGAGCCGTTCTGGATTGTGAACTTGGGCCGATCGACGATGTCGGTGCCCTCGACGATCCAGGGGTAATGGGTGTCGCTGGCGCAGGTCAGCTCGGGGATCGACGCGGCGAGGTGGATCATCGCCGCCATGGTGATCCCGGCGTGGCTATTGCTGTGCTGGCTGAGCGTCCAGCCGGCGGCGCGGCTGATCGGCCCCAGCGCCTGGCAGCCGGCGAACCCCCCGAAGTAATGGTGGTCGCAGAGCAAGACGTCGATCGGATGGACGCGCAGGGCCTCGCCGATGTCCGCGAAGCGGGTCACGCACATGTTCGTGCTCATCTTCAGCCCGGTCGCCTTGCGGACCTCGGCCATGGCCGCCTGGCCGCGCACCGGGTCCTCGTAATACTCCATCGGGAGCCTGGCGATCGACTGGCCGATCCGGATGGCCGTGGCGGTTTTCCAGCGCGCGTTGGGGTCGATCCGCAGCCGGGCATCGGGGCCGAGTCGCTCGGCCATGGCGAAGAGGGTGTCGCGCTCGACCTCCGGCGCGAGGACGCCCCCCTTGAGCTTGAAGACGCGGAAGCCCCAGCGGTCGCGGAACCGGGCGGCCATCGCGGCCATCGCCTCGGGCGAGCGGACCTCGCCCCAGTCGTCGAGCGCCCGGTCGCCCCGGCCCCGCGAGTCGGCCAGGTGGGGGTCCGACAGGATCACGGGGTGGTCGGCGGCGTACCGGTAGAACAGGTACGCGGCGAACTCGACCGACTCGCGCACCGGGCCGCCGACCAGCTCGCAGAGGCGGCGGCCGGTGGCGCGGGCGCCGGCATCCAGGCAGGCCAGCTCGATCCCCGCGTACACGCCCATCCCCAGCGCCTGCAGCTCCCGGGCGAACCTGCGATAGCCCAGGGCACTCTGGCCGATCACGATGTCCTTGGCCTTCTCGAGCGCCGTCCTCACACCCTCGCCGCCGTGCGTCTCCCCCAGCCCGATGACCCCGCCCACCGTCTTCAGCTCGATCACGTTGCGGAGGAAGTACGGCCCGTGGCAGCCGCTCGACGCCAGGAGCGGCGGGTCGGGCAGCGCGATCGGTGTCACTTTCAGCTCGGTTATTGTCAGGTGGTCCCTGGCCGCGAACATACGGGGAGGCGTCAAGGGCTGGCCCGATCCGCCTGCCAGGACACCCCCACCGGTCGCGCGCAACCAGTCGCGTCGATGCAGCCCCATGACCCGGCCTCCCACGCCCAGGATTTCGACCCGTCAATCCCCCATAAAATAGTGGGGCGGCAAGGCGGGGGCCAGACCTATCCCTCCTCAGTTCCCCTCGGGCGTCTTCACGCGGAACTCGCGCGCGGCGAAGGTAATGGCACCGATCGCCGCGAACGCCGCGGTGACGCTCAACAGGACGATCGCGCAGGTCGACGCCGAGGCCGCCGTCGCGGGGTCGATCGACCAGCTCGGCGCCGTTGAGGTCGAGCCAGCGCACGGCCAGCACCCGGATGTGGTAGATCACCGTCCCCTCGCGGATCGACGAAATCGATGCTGCCGAAGATCCCCTCGAAGGCCACGATGTAGATCGCGCCGAAGACCAAGGCCCGGCGCACCAAGAGACTCAGGGCGCCGAAGATCGCGGAATAGGCGGATAGCGCCAGGGCCAAGAGCGCGGCGATGATGACCGCGCGCTCCCGCAGGACCGTGCCGAATAGCCGACCGTCTCCCCAGTAGATCACGACCAGCATGCCGAGCGTGAAGATCGCCGCACGCACCCACGACGAGACGATCGTGCCCAGCAGTTTGGCCAGGTAGATCGCCCACCGCGGGATCGGCCGGATGAGGAGATACGTCATCGTCTGCTCCTCGACGTCGTCCTGGACCATGCCGGTGGCGAGCAAAAGGGCCGCCAACGGCACCATCGCCGGGAAGATCATGCCGAAGAGCAGGCCGCTCTCGACCGGGTCGGGCCGATACGGGACCTGGTAGTGGCGGATCAGCACGGCGAAGGCGATCGGCAGGGCGAACAGCACCGCGAGGACCACCAGGCGAATGCCCCGGTTCTGTCGCGCGATCGGTGATCCGGACCACGGTCAGCAGCGCGGTCGGGTCGACCCCGCGCGGCAGGCGGATCGGTGTCGAAGCGGCGGTGAGTTCGTCCGACCCCGAGCCGACGGCCGAGGTCTCCGGAGCGGGCTCGGGGTGCGACGGCGGGACGGGCAAGGGCGCGATCGTCATGGGGTCACCAGGTATTTGAAGACGGCCTCCAGGTTGTCGTCGTCGGAATAGACTTCGTCGATCGGCGTGTCGCCGTCGAGGGCCAACGAGCCCAGTCGCGCGTAGAATCGGTCGGGCAATCGCGTCTCCACCACGATGGCGCCGTCGTCCCGCTTCAACTCGACGCCGACGACGTCGTCGCACCGCACCAGCTTGGCGGCCAGCTCGCGGGCGCGCGCCGAGCGCAGCACGATCCGGTGGGGATGCTCGTCGATCAGGTCGCGGATCTGCCGCACGTCCCCCAACGCCACCATCCGCCCGCGATTCAACAGCACGATCGACCGCGTCAGTGCCTGGACCTCGTAGAAGATGTGGCTGGAGACCAGCACCGTGCGGCCCCGCCGGCCCCAGTCGATGATCACGTCGATCAGCTCGCGCCGCGCCACCGGGTCGGTGCCGGAGAGCGGCTCGTCGAGGAAGAGTACGATCGGGTCGTGCACCATCGCCTGCGCCAGCTTGATCCGCTGCCGCATCCCCTTCGAGTAGCCGCGGATCGGCCGGCCGGCGTGTTCCGTCATCTTCACCAGGTCCAGCGCCCGCTCGGCCGCGTCGCTCGCCCCGCGCCGGCCCAGGCCGCCCAAGAGGCGCAGGTCCTCAGGAACTCCCGGCCCGTCATCCATTCGAAGAACGCGTCCTGCTCGGGACACAGGCCCACGTATCGGTTCAACCCCGGCCGGCTCCACGGCCGATGGCCCAGCACGCGGACCTCGCCCTGGCTGGGCCGAAGCTGACCCGTCGCCAGTTGCAGCAGCGTACTCTTACCCGAGCCGTTCGGCCCCAAGAGACCCGTCACTCCCGCCGGCAGTCGCAGCGTCAGGTTGTTCAGGCCGATCACCTGCCCGTACCACTTCGACACCGAGCGGAACTCGACCACCGGCTCGCTCTTCGCGGGATCGCTCATCTCGAGGCTCACACTCCCGGGTCGGAATTCAAGATTCGGGATTCAAGATTAAATATTGAATATTTTTAATATTATATATAATTGAATTCTGAATTCGGAATTGAATCGAGCACCCCGCGGCACTCCCTCTCACCGCAGCCGGTCAAGTCCGCGGACGCGGGTCGTCAGGATGAGCAGCGAGGCGACCGCCAGGCCCGCGAGCACACCGGCCGACCACTGCCAGGGATAAGTGGGCGGCGCGAAGGCGGATCTGGATCGTCGCCTGGGGGCCGCCGAGGGGTCGTCGGGCCCGCTCGGCGGATCTTCCGGGCTCGGCGGCCGGGGTGGCGCCACCGGCCCCGTGCGGAACTCGGTTCGGCGGCCCGGCCCGAACGGCCCCATGCCCATGGGGCCGCGGATCTGGCGCGGGCCGACTTCGGAGAGGCTCGTCAACCGTTCCCAGGCGGTGTCGGCGCCGAGGAGGGCGTCCCGGATCCGATTCAGGTTGTTGGTGTAGGAGACCGCCGGGCACCACTCGGCGCCGACGGTCCCCTGCAGGACTCCCGCGGCCACCGAGCTGATCAACCAGAAGCCCAGCCACATGGCGCCCACGAATCGGGAGTTCCGCGACAGCGAGGAGAAGGCCAGCATCAACAGCCCGGCCGAGATCACGACGATCGCGCCATAGGCCAATGACGCGGCCAGCACCCACGCCGTGTCGATGACCACCCTGGGGTCGAGGCTGAAGCCGTATCCCACCGCGAAAGCCACCAGCACCGGAACCACGGTCACGGCCGACAGGTAGGCGCCGATCACTCCGAGCTTGCCCAGGAAGTATTCGAACCGCCGCACCGGGCGCGACAGATAAAGCGGGATCGCGTTGAATCGCAGGTCCTGGCTGATCAGGTCGGGGCCGACCAGCAGCACGAGGACCATCGGGAAGAAGAGCTGGACCTCGAAGAACTGGCGGAACGCCAGGGTCCAGATCGTCGTCCGGTAGCCGCGAGGCCCGGCCTTCAGCTCTTCCGGGAGGTTCTGGAGGAACATCAGGAACGGCGTGAGGAACGTGGATTTCTGCTCGAAGAGCCCCCAGAGGGTCAGGAAGAACGCCAGCCCGATCGGCGGCCAGATGGCGCTGAGCATGACCCAGCGGAGCCATCGGTTGCCCAGCCCGACGACGACGCCATGCCGGGTGATCGGCCACCACCGTGCGACCTGGCCGGAGAGCTTGCCGTGCCAGTGCTGGTAGCCCTGGTCGAAGATCGGCATCAGCGGTTTCCCCCCAGGGCGTCGAGGAAGACTTCTTCGAGCGTGCTCCGCCGCGGCCGGAAGGCCCGGATCTGCTCGCCGGCGTCGCGCGCGGCCTCCCAGATCACCCGCGGCGTCTGCTCGACCGGGAGCTTGATCAGCAGGTGGTCATCCACCGGATCGGCGGGGATGCCCAGCGCCCCGAGGCGGCCCGAGAACGCCGCCGGATCGCCCTTGACCCGCAGCTCGAACTCGTGTTGATGGGAGCGCTCGAGATCCTCGATCCGCCCCTGGATCAGCAGCCGGCCGCGGCCCAGGACCATGACGTACTCGCAGACCGCCTCGACGTCGGGGAGCAGGTGGCTGGAGAAGAGCAGGCTCATCCCCTTGTTGCGGGCCAGGTCGAGGGCCAGGCGGAGGACATCGTCGCGGCCCGCCGGGTCCATGCCGTTGGTCGGCTCGTCGAGGATCAACAGCCGCGGGTCGTGCACGATCGCCGAGGCGATCTTGAGTCGCTGCTTCATCCCGCTCGAGTAGGAGTCGGTCCGTCGGTATCGGGCCTCGCCGAGCCCGACGTAATCGAGCACCTCGTGGGCACGCCGCAGGGCATCGCGCGGCCCCATCCCGACCAGTTCGCCGGCATAGGCGACCGCCGAGACGCCGGTCATGCCGGGGAACAGGCAGTCGTCCTCGGGCACGAAGCCGACCACCTGGCGGATCGCCAGTCGATCGCTGCGGATGTCCATGCCCAGGACCCGGCCATCCCCCGAATCGATGGCGATCAGGCCCAGGAGCGTCCGGATCATCGTCGTCTTGCCCGCGCCGTTGGGGCCCAACAGGCCGATGGCCCCCTCGGGCAGCGCGACCGAAAGGCCCCGCAACGCCGAGACCTTGCCGTAGGTCTTGGTCACATTCTCCAGCTCGATCAGCATCGTCGAGTCGATCCCGATGACGGCCGCGCACGATCCCCGGCTGGCGCGCGATCCAGCGACGCGCGGCCCGGCTCGCCTGGAGCGCCCCTCACTCATTCGCGAGGCGATTTGAGATATTATGGGACGTGCGGTCGGCCGCCGCAAGCAAGCGAGGTGGCGCTCGAGGGGATCGGCGGGGTCCGTCAATAGGCGTCGCTGCTGATGACCTCACCCCCGTTCCGGCTGCCGAGCCCCTGCCAGACCAGCACGTTGACCGTGTCCTTGACGAACTGGACGTGGCCGTCGGACATCAGCGAGTTCACGCCGCCGGGGTGCTTGCTCCGGGCCGCGATGTTCAGCGACAACCAGCTCCAGAAGGGATTGGCCCGGGTGCTGTGCGGCAGGCCGCCGCGGCAATCGGGCAGCTTGCTGTTGGGCGGCCGGAGGTGGTTGTACATGCTGTGCCCCGGCGCCCCGTAGTGCCAGCGGACGCCGCGCGTGGCCTGGAATTGCGTGGTGTCGGGCGGCAGGGTCAGGCAGAGCGCCTGGTAGTCGGCGTCCGAGTTGAGCGGCGGGCCGGACGTCGCATTGTTCCCGGTGATGAGGAAGACGCCGAGCGGGTCGTTGGCGTACGTCGAGCTCGCCGTCGAGCGGACGATCTCGGTGATCGCAGTCGTGTTCGACATCCCGTCGGTGAAATTCGCCGGGCTGATCCTGGCGTTCTCGAAGAACGGGCCATTGGGTATCCCCGTCAGGGGCGTCAGGGGGATCTGCACGACCGGATAGCCCGAGCCGGTGTTGAGGTTGTAGTTGTGGGTGGCGAACGGCTCGCCGCTGACCACGATCAGCTCCGGCGATGAGTCGGAGGGGCAGATCAGCGAGTTGATGAACGACTGGAACCCGGTGGCGTTGGCCACCGACGTGACGGTGCTGTCGGGCGCCAGGTTGAAGTTGAGCGAATTGAAGATGGGCACCTGGTCGAGCTGCGGCAGGAGCTGCGAATACGCGCCCCAGCAGTTGCCCTGGCCCGCGATGTAGGTGTTGAACCGCCCCGGCGGCAGCACCCCGACAGTGGTCATGTAATTGTGCAGCGCCAGGCCGAGTTGCTTGAGATTATTCGTGCACTGGATGCGCCGGGCCGCCTCGCGCGCCGCCTGCACCGCGGGCAGGAGCAGCGCGATCAGGACGGAGATGATGGCGATGACGACCAGGAGCTCGATCAGGGTGAAGCCACGGCCGGGTCGGGTCTTGGGCATGGCGGAACGCTCTCCTCGCAGACGAAGCGCCGGAATCGTCTTCTGGTACTTGTTACGATCATGTCATAAGTCGCCATGATCGTGGCGCCAGGTCCGTATCATAGCATACCGGGTCAGGTTCGTGGCAATGCCTTGGGCTCCGATTCGATCTCGGCCGCTCCGCTTGCTGCCCGGCGTTCGGGTTCGAAAAGTGTGGGGGCCGCTCGCCTCGTGCTTGCGAGTCGGCCCCGTGACGCAGTCGGACCCCGAGGGGGGGCCGCCGGTCGATCGCGTCAGGCCCGGGCCCCACGGCGGAGCCGCCGCAAGGTGAACGAGCCCACGACGCCGATGATCCCGAGCACCAGCGACGACGGCTCGGGGACCGAGGCGAATGAGACGAGGATTTGCTTGCCGTCGCTCTGGAACGGCGCCCCCGAATAGACGAAGGCGGAAGGCCTGTGCCCGCCCTCAGATCGTGCCGCCACCGCTAACAGTGGCGCGAACCGATGGAGAGGTTACACCATCAAAACGAATTCGTTCATTTTCGAGAGTTGTGTCGTCGGCGCGGCCGAGCGATCGAGCGCCACCGCTCGAAATTTTCCGGAAAAACTCGTAACCGGTTCGATCGATCGGGGTACTTGGAAGTCAGCTACCGCAACGTGCGGTGTGCACCTGAAGAAGGGAACGGTATGGTCCGCCAAGGCTCGGTGCGCGCTGTCGGAGCCGGGTCGGGTCTAGCCACTGCGCCGTTGACTGAGCAACCGACCGTTGTCACCCCGGACCTCAGAGGATACCCGAGGTCGAAGGAGGTATGTACGCATGCGCATGCTCGCCGGCCGTCTCGCCTTGATCGCGATCACCTGCTTATTCGCCGCAGGCCCCGCCCGCGCCGGGGGTTATTTCCAGACGAACCTCGTCTCCAACCAATCGGGCGTGGCGCAGGTGACCGACCCGAACTTGATCAATCCCTGGGGGATCTCCTTCTCCACGGGGAGCCCGTTATGGGTCTCTAACCAGGGGGTCGGTAACCAGCCGACCGCGACCACCACGGTCTACAGGGTGCCCGGGGCCGGCAGCGGCCTCACCGTCGTCGGCGGCACATCGCTGACCGTGGGGATCCCGAACCTCGGGGGCGCGGCACCGAGTGACAATAACGGGCCGACCGGCCAGGTGAACACCTCCGCTCCGGGGATCACGACCGGACCGTCGGACTTCCTGGTCTCCCCCGGCGGTGCCAAGGCGGCTTTCATCTTCGCGAATCTGGACGGTTCGATCTCGGCGTGGGGCGGAGGTGCGAACGCGACGATCGAGCCGTCAGCGACCACTCCCGGCGCCTCGTACACCGGCCTGGCGATCGGCAATTCCGGGGGCAACGCCTTCATCTACGCCGCCGATCAGAACAGCACGAACGTCAACATCTTCAACAGCCAGTGGCAGTCGACCGGCCACCTGGCCACCGACACCAACCTCGCCGCCGGCTTCACCGCGTTCAACGTGCAGAATATCGGCGGGATCCTCTATGTCACCTACGCGAACCCGAACAATCCCCTCGGCGGCTACGTGGATGAATACAACACGAACGGCCAGTTGATCACGCAGTTGATCAGCGACCCGACGGGGACGCACCTCCAGACGCCCTGGGGGGTGGCCATCGCGCCGAGCAACTGGGGCCAGTTCAGCGGCGACCTGCTCGTGGGGAACAACGACGGCGACGGGACGATCAACGCGTATACGCCGGGCGGCACCTGGGTGGGTCAGCTCATGCTCAACGGCGGGACGACGTTCAGCCAGGGCGAGCTGTGGGGCCTCACCTTCGGCAACGGCGGCAACGGTGGCTCCAAGGACGTCCTCTATTTCGCCGCCGGTCTCCCCGGCGCGACCAACGGCCTGTTCGGAGCGCTGTCGGTCCCCGAGCCCAGCTCGGCGGTCCTCGGCCTGATCTCGGTGGGCGTCTTGACCTCGTGCTGGGGCTGGAAGAACCGCCGGCGCGCCGCCAGGCCCTGATCGATGCCGTTGGCACATCGGAGGGAGCGACGGGAGCCGACGACCGGATCATCCCTCATCCCGGTCGAGTCCCGATCGCTCCCTCCGCGCATCCCCCGCACTCACCTCCCTCTCTGATCCTCTTCATGGATTCCGATCGCACGGACCTCACATCCAGAGAATCCGATCCTGGCGGCCTCTTGATGCACGCCGATCCCGACCAGGATCTCCACGGATGCCCCCAATCAGCATCGAAGGCCACCCTGTGAAGCTGCGCATCGATGGTGCGCCCGGCCGGTCGATGACTGTCAGATGAGGAGCCTCGGCTCTTATCATCTAAGGATTCTCTGGCTCGATCGTCATCCCCGATGGCTGGGCCTCTCTCGGCAGTCCCTGGGACTCGATGACGGAGGTTGGACAACATGGCGGGACCTGTTTGTCGTCGTCGGCGCGTCTCCTCCGCGGCCGGGCTGCTGGCACTGGTGGTGATTGTGTTTCCCTTCCGTTCCGCGGTCGCGCTCATCGAGGGCGGAGAAGGAAACCAGCCGATCCGGGACCCCGGTTGGCCCAACGGCGCGGCTGCTGTCTTCAACAACCCGGCCCGCGTGGCCTGGTGGCACGGGCCGCCGTTCGGCGGCGGCGAGTGGCACGCCGAGTGCCGCGGCGACGCCAAGGCGCTGACCGCCGCCCTCGCCGACTTCGCCCGGCTCGGGGTGCGTTCGAAGCGGGTGATCCTGCACGACGGCGTCGGGGCCAGCTTCTGGCTCAACCCGAATGGCGAGCCGGCGAAGGAGGCCGCCGCGCGGATCGACTGGGCTTTCATGGTCTGGGAGCCCGCCAGGTGGGAACGGCACCGCCGGTTGCCCGTCGATCTCAGACGGGGGGATGAGCGCGAAAGCGACAAAGGCCCGCCCTCGCAGATCGACGTCTACACCGGCGGCAATCTGCGCTGGTCCGACGTCACGGTCCCGAAGGGGCTCGACATCGTCGATCAGCGCCTGGCCGGCCATGGGTTCGCGGTGGCCGACGGCATCGTGCTCGAGGGCAAGGTGACCGACCTGGCGACGGGGCGGCCGATCTCGGCACGGATGCGATTGGAGCGGATCGAGCTGGCGAACGGAGCCTATCGCTACGAGGCCGCGGCGCAGGCCGCGTCCGACTCGGAAGGCCGATGGGTGCTGAAGAGGGCCCCCGCGGGCTGGCATCGCGTGGTCGTCGAGGCCGACGGCTTCGTGCCGAGGATCGCCGGTTACGCCCGGTTCGACGAGCAGCCGCGCTGGGCTTCCTATGATTGCGGGCTCTCGCAGCCCGCCTCGATCTCGGGTCGCGTCACCGACGATGTGGGGCGGCCGCTGCCCGATGTCGAGGTTCGGACCGGGGACGTCGCGTCCCGCGGCGGCGGTCGCTATGAATCGCCCGAAGGAGCCGCCTGCCGGACGGGTGCCGATGGCCGCTTCCACTGGGATCGGCTCCCGATCGGCCAGGCCACGATCTGGGTGCACAAGCGCGGATATGTCCGCCCGGGGCTGGGGCGGCCGATCACGACGCCGGCCAAGGATGTCGAGCTCTCCATGACGCCGTCCGCCGGGGTCCGCGTCGTTGTCGAGTTCGCCGGGCCCAGGCCCCCCGGGGATTATCTCGTCGAGATCGAGCCCGAAGGCGGTTCGGTGATCGGTAGCTGGGGCGGGTCGGGGGAGGTCGACGCCGCGAATCGCATCGCGTTCCACGAGGCCCCGCCGGGGCGGTACGTCCTGCGAGGTCGGCCCAATCCCTCGTCCGGAAACCAGCACCAGGCCGGGCCGCTGACGATCGACCTGAAGGGCGGCCAGACGCTCGCGGTCACGCTGCAAGCCCGGTGAGATGTCTGGCCCTTCGGTCACATCACGAAGGTCCGTCATTGCCCTTGCCTGGCAGCGAGCGTCAGCGACCGCTCCGCCGAGGTGGAGCGGTCCCCGAGGCGAGCGGAGCGAACCGCGACGATCGGCGTCCGTTCCAGTCCGCGGAATCCAGGATGTGGAGTGAGCCGTCGTCGAGGAGCTCCATGCCGGTGGCGACCTGGATCGCACGTTCGATCTCCTCGATCGGGGCTACGAGGGCGGTAGGCACGCTCCACAGGTGGGCCTTCTTCTCCTGGCCGCCGGAGAGTACAGCGCGGCCGTCGGGACAGAACGCCACGAACCAGACCTGATTTTCGTGGAGGAAGGCCGGCCCGATCGGCTGCCCCGTCACCGCGTCCCAGAGCCGGGCCGTCCGGTCGTAGCTGCCGGTCGCCACGGTCCGGCCGTCGGGGCTGATGGCCAGGGCCCGGAGCTGGCCCTCATGTCTCAGCGGGGGCGTGATCGGCAATCCGGTCTTCACGTCCCAGAGGCGGGCCACACGGTCCCATCCGCCGGTGATCAAGGTGCGGCCGTCGGGGCTGAAGGCGGCGACGGAGACCGGTCCGTCGTGTTGCAAGGGCGGGACGCGGAGCCTCCCCGAGGCGACATCCCAGATGCGGGCCTTCATGTCATCGCTGCCGGTCGAGCACGGTGCAGCCGTCGGGGCTGAACGCCAGGGCCATCACCCGCCCGGAGTGCCGGAGCGGGACGCCGACGGACCGGCCGTCGACCGCGTCCCAGAGCTTGGCCGTCTGGTCATCACTGCCGGTCGCGATCAGCCGCCCATCCGGGCTGAACGCTGCCACCTGCACCCATCCGTCGTGCTGCAGGGGCGGTCCCACCGGTTCGCCCGTCGCCACCTGCCAGAGGTGCGCCATCTTGTCTCCGCCTCCGGTGAGCACCCGGTCGCCCTGTGGGCTGAACGCTACCGTCTTGACCCGTTCCTCGTGCCGCAGGGGCGGTCCCACCGGTTCGCCCGTCGCGGCGTCCCAGAGCCGGGCCGTCCGGTCGAAGCTCCCGGTCAAGACCGTGCGCCCGTCCGGGCTGAACGCGATCGCCTCGACCTTGTCGGCGTGGACCAGCGGCGACCCGATCGGCTTGCCCGTGGCCGCCTCCCACAGCCGCGCCGTGCAATCCTGGCTGCCGGTGAGGATCGTCCGCCCATCCGGGCTGAAGAGGACCGCGCGGATGAACCCTTCGTGCGAGAAGGACCGGTCGGTCGTCCCGGCGACCTCGCAGATCAGGGCCGTCCTGTCGAACCCCGCGGTCAGGATGCTGCGGCCGTCGGGGCCGAACGCCACGGTCGAGACCGCATGACGATGGCGCAAGGGCGGGCCGATGGGACTGGCAGTCCGGATGTCCCAGAGCCGTGCCAGGCCGTCGAGGGAGCCGATCAAGATCGTCTTGCCATCCGGCCCGAAGGCCACGGCGCGGACGCAATGCTGGTGAGGCAACGGGCGCGCCGAGCGGGCGGCCGCTGGCGCGGTCCCAGAGGCGTGCGGTGCGGTCGTAACACCCCGTCAGGATGGTGCGGCCATCGGGGCTGAAGGCCACCCCCGCGACCCAGTCCTGGTGGACCAGGGGCTGGCCGATCGGCGTCCCGGTCGCCGCGTCCCAGAGCCTCGCCGTGTTGTCCCAGCTCCCGGTCAGGACGGTGCGTCCGTCGGGGCCAAACGCCACGGACGAAACGAGGTTCGCGTGGGGCATCGGTTGGGCGATCGGCCGGCCGGTCGCCGCGTCCCAGAGCCTCGCCGTGTTATCGAAACCGCCGGTCAGGATGGTCCTGCCGTCGGGGCCGAACGCCACGGCCAGCACCGCGCCCTCGTGGTGGAACTCCGGTCCTGCCCTCGCCGCAGTCCGGATGTCCCAGAGCCGGGCGATCGCGTCGTCGCACCCGGTCAGGACGGTGCGTCCGTCGGGGCTGAAGGCCGCCGCCATGACCTTCGCGGGATGCTGCAGTGCGGCGCCGAGCGGCTCGCCTGTCGCGGCATCACGGAGCTGGAGGGTCCCGTCGTCGCCCCCGATCGCCACCGCGCGGCCGTCCGGGCTGTAGGCCGCGGCCTGGATCGCGCCGGGTTGCTCGCAGCGGACCCGCAGCGGATGGATCCGGGTCCACCAGGCGGACAGGTTCAATCGGAAGGCCCGCTCGAGGTCGTCGTCCCGAGCGAGCCGGGCGCTCCTCATACCGCGGCACCAGCCAGAGCATGCCCTGGTCGACGTCCCCACGCTCGCAGACGGCCTGGCCGTGGTCGTAGGCCAGGTGCGACGCCTGCAGCAGGGACTCGCGGCGCTGCGCCTTCACCTCGCGGAGCGCGGCGCCGAGCCGGGAGGCCGCTCGGTATTGCGAGATGGCCAGGCTGATCGACAGACCGATCGTGGCGGCGATCGCGATCGCGGCCAGCCCCAGCGCGACGGCCAGCGGCGTCTTGCGCCGACACCATCGCCACCATCGTTCCGGCGCGGCGACCGGACGGGCGAGCACCGGCTCGAAGTTGAGGAATCGCTCGAGGTCCTCGGCCAGCTCGAGGGCCGAGGCATAGCGCCGGGCCGGGGACTTCTCGAGGCATTTGAGGCAGATGATCTCGAGGTCCCGGGGGACCTTCGGGCAGAGCCGCGACGGCGGCAGCGGCTCTTCGTGCAGCACCTGGAGCACGGTCTCCAGCGGTGTCGCCGACCCGAACGGCGGCCGGCCGGTCAGCATCTCGTACAGGATCGCGCCCAAGCTGTAGATATCGACCGACGCGGAGGCCTGGACCTTCTCGCCACCCCGAGTCTCCGCCCGGCCGTTGCGGACGGCCTGCTCGGGCGCCATGTAGCTGGGCGTCCCCAGGAACTGCTCGGTCAGCGTCGGGAACGCGGCCTCGCCGTCGACCCGCTTGGCCAGTCCGAAGTCCGTGATCTTCGGCGTATCCGGGCCGGTCAAGAGCACGTTGGACGGCTTCAGGTCGCGGTGGATGATGCCCACGCCGTGGGCTGCGTCCATCGCCCGCGCCAGGGCCTCCACCAGCTTCGCCGACCGACGGACCGGTTGCGGGACCCCGTCGATCTGCTGGGCCAGGCTCGGCCCGTCGACGTATTCCAGGGCCAGGTAAGGCTGGCCGTCGTGCTCGCCGATCGCGTGGATCTGCACGATGTTGGGGTGCTGGAGCCGGGCGATCGCCTCGGCCTCGCGGCGGAAGCGGTCCCGCTCGCGTGGCGTGGCGTGGGCCCCGTCGATCAGCATCTTGAGCGCCACCGGGCGATCCAGCCCGCGCTGCTGGGCCTTGTAGACGATCCCCATGCCGCCACGGCCCAGCTCGCCCACCAGCTCATACTCGACCGGGACGAGCCCGTCACCGGAACCATCCTCGGCCGCACACTCCGGCGCCGACGGCCTCACTCTTCCGCGAGCTCGCCTCGAAAAGACCGGGGCCGGCGGGGCGCTCTTGAGGGATTGGAGGAAGTCGACGTCCACATCGATCGGGTCTGGCGGCGCCGTTCAAGTGCGGCGTCGGCCGATCGGGCCGGGCGACCCCGTCGGTCAGCCGCTCCAGCGACTCCTGGCAGCGGAGACATCGCTGCACGTGGTCGCCGATGTCGTGTTCCTGGATCGGGTCGAGCTGATCGGCCAGCAGCCGGCCGAGCTGGTCCGGCGACGGACAGGTCTCGAGCATGGCGGACCCTCCCGTGTGGTGCGGCCGGTCAACCGTCGGGCCCGGGGCCTTCGAGGCGGGCGATCTCGCTCGCGGAGCATCCGCTGCACCTTGCTCTTGGCCTTGAAGACGGTCGCCACCTTCATCCCGAGCTGCTCGGCGACGGCCGCGCCGCCGTTCCTCTCGAGGGCCGTCAGGCGAAACGCCTCCCAGGTGTGGGGCTCGACCCGCAGCCGGACCCGCACCATCGCCTCCTGGAGCAGCTCGCGATCGAATTGGTCGTCGAGGCTCTCGATCAGGTCGTCGCGCGCCTCCAGGGACTCCAGCCAGTCCGGGTCCTCGCCGCCGCCATGGCCCGCGGCGACGAGGCGACGGCTCGCCACCAGGTCGCTCCAGGTATGGTGGGTCAGGGTCCTCAACCAGCCCCGGAAGCTGAGCGCCGGGTCGTAAGGGAACGTCTTCATCTTGATGCAGAGCCGCGCCAGGACGGCCTGGGTCACGTCCCTGGCGTCGGCGTCCTGCAAGTCCCAGCGCCGGCACCAGCCGTAGATCCGGGCGCCGTAGCGATCGACGAACTCGCTCCAGGCCTCCTGGTCGGTCGGCTGATGGCGCAGCCTCCCGAGCAAGCTGGCGCTGGTCCGGAGATCGGGCGCGTCCCTCATAGGGTAGTACCCCTCGAGGAGGAGAGAGTTGACACTCATCACCGATCCTCGGCGCCGGATGCGGAGCGAATCCGCGGGGATGGGACCATGACCCGCGCCCCATCCCGGACCCTCGGGCGAACGATCGATCAGGGCGGCGGCCGCCGTGGAGGTGTTGGTCAGCGCCCATGATACGACTTGACGCGTGCGCAAGCCAGCGATTCGCCGGCAGAGGCGCCGCCGGGCCGGCTCCCGGCACCCCGCGAACGATCGAACCCGCGCCGCTCTCGGCCGCCGCGGCCCCTGCGCACCGCCTCCCGCGATTTTTCCCGACCGCCTCGACCAGTCGTGTCAGGTTTCCTCCTCCCGGACGGTACTAATCCATTGGAAAGTCTCCTGCACCTCGAGACGGCTGTTGGCTGCGTGCGTTGTCGACCCTGATCGCTCTCGTCGGGCTGCGACCGGGGCGGGTGCGAGGTCACGTCTCCGGTCATCGTCGGACCCCGAGGGTCATGCCGCGCGCGGCCCGGCTGCGCGCGGCGCGGCCCGCCGCCGGGGTTACACCCCAGATCCATGTCCACCAGGAGGTTCGCCGTGCGAAGAAGCCGCTCGACGCTCCCTTTCCGAGCCCTTTGTTACCCGATCCTGGGAACCATCCTCCTGCTCTCCGGCTGCGGCGGGTCCAACTCGGCCGCGGGCGGGCCCAAGACCGAGGAAGAGGCCCGCTACGCATCGATCCGCAAGCTCGGCGAAGGCTACTCCAAGGGAGCCGTCGCGGAGGCCAGGAAGAAGGCGGTCCTGGAGGGCAAGGCCAAGCCCGAGACGCCCGGCCGGCCTGATCGCCGGCGGAGATCCGATCCATCGTCCGCGAACCCGTCCCCCGTCCTCGATCCGGAGAGAGCGTCATGGATCCGTCCATTCGTCGTCGAGGTTTCACATTGATCGAGCTGCTGGTGGTGATCGCCATCATCGCGGTGTTGATCGCGCTGTTGCTGCCGGCGGTGCAGTCGGCGCGCGAGGCCGCCCGCCGCATCCAGTGCGTCAATAACCTCAAGCAGATCGGCCTGGCCCTGCACAACTACCACGCCGCGAACAATTCGTTCCCGCTGGGCGTGGCCTGCACCGGGACTTTCAGCGGCTCGCAGTGCACCGCGTGGGACGGCTACAGCGCGCATGCCGCTGCTGCTGGGCTACATCGAGGGCGGGGTCATCTACAACGCCCTCAACTTCTCCCAGGGCAGCACCGCGCCGGCCAATTCCACGGGCGTCGTGACCAAGATCAACTCCTTCCTCTGCCCGTCCGACCCGAATGCCGGCAGCGGGTCGTTCTCGGGGGGTTGGGACGTGGACAACGACTTCTCCAACATCAATAGTTACAGCGGCTCGACCGGGACGACTTACGTCCCCTGGGACAACGGCCAGGGCGGCACCACCAGCACGGGGCTGTTCGCCTATACGGCCGGCTATGGGATCCAGAGCTGTACCGACGGGACCTCCAACACGGTGGCGTTCGCCGAACACCTGGTCGGCGCCCCGCCGTTCCTGCCGGTCCGCGGCAACGGGGTTGGCGGCTCGGGAGGCAACCCGCAATGGGGGAACCTGGGCAGCCCGCCGGTCACCGACGTCTACGGAAATGTGCCGCAAGTGATGGCCGATCTCCAGGGGTGCACCGTGGCCTGGCAGAGCGGCCAGATCATCTACAACACCCGCGGGTACCTCTGGGCCCTGGGCAGCGTGGGCTTCACGATGTTCAACACGATCGTGCCGCCCAACTCGAAGCAGTACCCCTGGAACTCGTGCGAGTTCATCGGCTGGGGCAGCGGCGGCGTGCCGAGCTGGCCCAACGCCGCCAACGCGCAGAACTTCGCCAATGCCACCAGCAACCACCCGGGCGGCGTCAACGTCATGTTCGCCGATGGCAGCGTCAAGTTCATCAAGGACTCGGTCAACATGAAGACCTGGTGGGCGCTGGGCACCCGCAACTCGGGCGAAGTGATCAGCTCCGATTCGTATTGAACCAGTCGAGCACCGCTTCGGCCCGGCGCGGGGCCCATCTCAAACCTCGCCGAGCGCGCCCGTGCTGGTGCCGAAGCGGTCCATCTCCAGGCCCATCTGGTGCAGCATGCGGACGAAGAGGTTGGAGAGGGGATAGTTATCCTTGCGGTCGAAGGCGACGTGCCCCGCGTGCTTGAAGCCACCGCCGGCCAGCAGGATCGGCAGCTTGTCGCAAGTGTGGGCCGAGGCATTCCCCATGTTGCTGCCGTAGAACACCACGGCCTGATCGAGGAGCGGGCGGCCGGCTTCGCAGGTGCCCTTCATCTTGCCGAGGAACTGGCCGAAGAGGGTCATCTCCGCCTCCTCGATCGCCGCGAGCTGCTTGACCTTGGCTTCGTCCTGGCCGTGATGGGTCGCGTCGTGGTGGCCGATCGCCACGCCCGGCAGGTCCACGCGGCCGTGCGACCAGAGCCAGAGGGCGATCGCGCGCGTCGAGTCGGATTGCAAGGCCAGGTGGACCAGGTCGAACCACTGCCGTTCGCGGTCCAGGGTCCGCAGGTCGTTCAGGTGATCGTCGGTGAAAGGTCTGGCCTGGACCTTCGGCTTCGGCCTGGTGACCCAGGCCTGGTCCTGCTGGAGGCGCTGCTCGGCCTCGCGGATCGAGGCCAGCATCAAGTCCAGCCGCCCGCGGTCCGCCGGGCCGAGCGAGCGGCCGAGGGAGCGTGCCTGCTCCCGAACGCCGTCGAGGATGCTCCGGCCGCTGTCGATCCGCTCGACCTGTCGAGCCACTTCCTCCGGGGTCCCGTCGATGAACAGTTGCTTGAAGACCTCCGTGGCCCGGTCCTCGGACGGCAGCTTCACGCCCTTGCGATTCCACGACAGCGGTCCGCCGCCCAGCGCCAGGTAGGGGAATCGTGTCTCGCCGCCGAGGCGCTCGGCGACCTCCTGGTCGAGCGAGATCGTGTTGCGGATGTCGTTGAACCGCACGCCTTCGGGCGCCACACCGGTCAGCAGGGCGACCTCGGTGTGATGGCCGCCCGGGTAGCCCCGGTGCGACAGGCCCGAGAACACCGTGAAGTCCCGGCGATGCTCCTGTAACGGCTTCAGATACGGCGTGACCTCATAATCCGGTCCCGCTTTCGTCGGGAAGAAGTGGGGCCCGTAGAGTCCCAGCGGGCGGCTGATGAGCAGCATCCGCTTGGGGCGCAGTGCGTCGGCCTTTCGATCGGCACCCAGACCGACCGGAATCATGGCGTCGAGCAGGGGCAGGCCGATGCAGACGCCGGCTGACCTCAGGAACGTGCGGCGGTTGAGCGGGGTGCGGGACACGGCATGATTCTCCTGACGGTGACCGATCGATCCGCGGTAGGGTGGGCTATGCCCACCGGTCGAGGCTTTCCATCGGTGGGCATAGCCCACCCTACTTATACCGGAAGGCCCGGCTCTGAACGACCTCGTGCACCAGCGACCGGAAGCCGTAGCCGCGGGCGCGGCAACGGGCCACCAGGTCCTCGACCAACTCGCGGTCGGCGAACTGGATATCGGCCCCGGTGGCGTAGATCAACAGCTTCGCGCGAGGTTGCGGGCCAGCCGGTCCGGGTCGGCGAGCAGGATCCGCTTGTAATCGTCGATGGTCCGGAACGCGCGGCCGTCCGGGGTGGTCCCGCCCAGCTCGACATCGGGTCCGCGAGGCACCTGTCGACCCGGATAATTGGCGAGCGCGACGAAGCCACGCCGGCCGGGCCTGGTGGCGCGGTAGAAGTCGCGCCAGCCGCCGATGACGTCGAAGGATTCGAGCGCGAAGCCGGGCGGGTCGATCGACCGGTGGCACGAGGCACAGGCCGGAGTGTTGCGGTGCTTGTCGAGCTGCTGCCGGATGGTGGTGGCGCCGCGGATATCGGGTTCGAGGGCCGGGATGTCGGGCGGCGGGGGCTGGGGCGGCTCGCCGACGATCCGCTCGAGGACCCACTTGCCTCGCAGCACCGGAGAGGTCCGCGTGCCGTCCGCAGTGACCTTCAGGATGCTCGCCTGGGTCAGGACGCCGCCCCGGTGGGCATCCCTCGGGAGCTTGACCTTGCGCAGTTCGCCGCCGAAGACCCCCGCGATCCCGTAGTGCCGCGCGAGTCGCTCATTCAGGAACGTCCAGTCGGAATCGACGAACTCGGTCAAGGGGAGTTCGGCGCGGAGCACCTCCTCGAAGAAGCGTTCCGTCTCGCGCGGCATGGACCAGAACAAGAAATCGTCGAACTCGCCGTAGATCTGCGGGTCCGGCGACGTGGCATTGATCCTGCGCAGGTCGAGCCACTGGCCGGCGAAGTTCGCCATGAGCCGGCGGGCGCGCGGGTCCCTGAGCATCCGCTCGACCTGGGCGCGGAGGACGGCGGGTTGCCTCAGCTCGCCGCTGTCGGCCAGCCGACGCAGCTCGGCGTCCGGCAGGGACGACCAGAGGAAGTACGATAGGCGTGCGGCGAGGGCGTATGGGTCCAGCTCGGTCCGGCGCGTTCCCGCGTCATGGTCAACCGGCTCGATGAGTAGCAGAAAATGGGGCGAACAGAGGGCAGCCTTGTAGCCCAGGATCATCGCCTCATCGAACGGGCGCCCCGTTCGAGCGCCTGTGCGCGATCGAGACGTAGTAACGCACCAGCTCCTCGCCGACCGGCCGCCGGAAGGCTCGGGGGAGGAAATCGCGGATCAGCCGTTCGGCGTCCTCACGCGGTCTCGCGGGCACCGGCACGAGCGGGTCGTAGATCCACCAGCCGTCCGGGCGTTCGGCGGGTTGCGGCGGCCGAGGCCGTCCCGCGGCGATCGCCCGCGCGACCGACTGCGGCTCGAGTGGCACGCCCTCGAAGAGGCTCTGATAGCCGGCCGGGGGCCACGGGCCGAGCGGCCCTTCGAGTTCGATCCAATGGATCGCCAGGCCGGGCAGGACCGGCCCCGGATCGGAGTCGAGCTTGAGGTCCTTGTGCCGGCGATCGTACTCGCGGAAGTCCGGCAGCGACCAGCCGGCGAAGACCATGACCTGCCGCTCGCGGAGGTCGAATTCCTCCTCGATCACGGCGCCCTTGCCGGCGGGGATGTCCCGGACCGTGCGGACGTCGGTGTCCTCGCGGTCATACTGGGTCGGGCGGCAGACGCACATCATTGGCAGCGGCTGTCCGCCGGACCCGACGGCGGAGGCGCAGACCCGCACCCGGTATCGGCCGTCCGCCGGCGCGGGCGGCGTGGCGCAGGGAATGTAGTCCGGGTTGCGGAGATACAGCACCAGCGTGTCGCCGTCCAGCCGCGCGGACTTGCCCAGGAGCTCCTGGAAGAGTTTCAGCTTCTCGGTGATCTGTCGCCCCGTGCGCCGCTCCTGGATCGTGATCCGAGGGCGTCGGGGGATCACCGCTCGGACCGCTTTCTCCGCGGCATCCTGGTAGCGCAGCAGGTGCACGGGCGAAATCTCGAGCCCCGCACTGACGTTATCGAACCCGGCGGCGACGTTGTCGTCCGGCAGCAGATCCTTCACATCGACCGGTGTGGACAACAGGTCGCGGATCGTGGTCTCGTACTCGATCCGGTTCAACCGCCGGAGCACGACGCGGCCCTCGAGTCGCTGTCGGGCGAGCGAGGCGTCGTGCAGCGACCGCCGCAATCCGGCGACCACCGTTCGGGCGTCGTCCTCCGCTGGGCGCGGCCGGCCCTTCGGCGGCATCTCGCCGGCGGAGAGCCGGTTCAGGACCTTGACCCAGGTCGCCGCCACTTCCGGGTCGTGGAACGCCGGCGGCAGCCGGTCGAGGCGCAGCCGGCGCTTCTGCAATTCTGGTCCGTGACACGCGACGCAATGATTGTCGAGGAAGTGTCGCAGCCGCGGCTCGAATTCGTCCCGCTCCTGCGCGGGCCGGCCGGGGAGCCGCCAGGAGCACCAGGGAACCAACCAGGATTCGGAGGGTGGCGCGGTCCATCAGAATCCGGTCGCTCCTCGTTCCGGACGGCGATGTCGAGACGACCTCGTTATGGTAATCCACGAACGGGCGACGGCGATACGCGATCCGGGATCCTGGGTGCAGTCGCGTGCCTGCGTCGGGCCCACCGGGTCGTGCACCCGGCATGAACGACCCCCATCTCGGTCGGGCCTTCCGCCCCGGTCTTCTGGCCACCGACCGGCAGGCAGGCCGCGGCGCGCGCCCGAGATGGCCGCGCCGGAGACCTCGTCGGGTGGTCGCCGAGCACCGGCGGGGCGACCGTGGCTGGCGCCTGGCGGCGCGGGGAGCCCCCGGCGAAGGCCGTGCCCGGCCCCTCGCTCACCCCCGCCGGGGATCAGGTGCCCCAAGGGCGGATGGGATGTCGGGGGCCGATCGGCGGCGCGTGAATCCTTCGGACGATGAGTTCCGGGCGCCGCCTTCGATCGGCGGATTCGAATCGGCGCGGCCTGTCGCTGTCAACTTTCGCCGCGGCTGGGCCGGATCGCCCGTCCGCGGGGATATCACCCCGGCGCGGAAGGATCTCCCCTACCAGCCCGAGGCGCCAGCGAGTGAATCGATGGTCGTCGCCGGAATTCACTCGCTGGCGCTGCGGGCTCGTATCAGGTCGGTGGGGATCCCCGTCGCCGGGGTAATAAGGCTTGCCGATCGGGCCCGCGAAGGCAGCGGACAGCCCCGTGGTCAGCAGGATCACCAGGGCGCAGACCAGGGCCGGGCGACTCGGATCGGCGATCCGCCCCGACCCGGTGGGTTCGTTTTGTGAGCTGGGATCGCCGCCGACCGATCGGCTGGGTTCGTTTCGCGGGATCCCTGCGCCGTGGGCCGGCGGGCCGGGGTCGGGTTGCGGGATGGGGTTGCCGGCGGCCGGGGTCGTGGGTTCGTTTCGCGGGATCGGATGAGGCTCCTCGCTGGACGCCACCACGAACGGCCCCGGAGGGGCGAAAGAGACCAGCCCGGGGCCACGCCTCGGGGACCTGCCGGCCACCGAGTTGTCATCCTCCAGGCTGTGGCCTTCCGTCTCCGGCTGGAATTCGGCGTCGGCCTCGCCCTCCGGGCCGTCCACCGGACCGTTCTGGAGATCGACCGTTCCCACCGGCTCCGGCTCGGGCTCAGGGGCGCCGTCGGGCGCCGGATCGCCGCCGACGCCGACACCCTCGCCCCGGCGGAGCTTCAGCAGGGTGTTGAGCGCACGGTGCAGCTTGCGATCGAAATCGAGCTGGTACCGCCGCATCCGCTCCCCTTCCGGCGTCGTGTCCACGGCCAACCGGTCGGCCAGCTCGGCCCGGTCGGCCGCCTCGCGCCGGTCGTGTCCGGCCTTCCGCCGGTGCAGTCGCGCGGCCTCCTCCCGCACCAGCCGCAGCAGCGCCGCCCGCTGGCCCGCCGGGTCGCCGGGCGCGCCCTCGTCCAACTGCAACTGCAGCGCACGCCGGGCCTGCGCGATCACTTCCGGCTCGCCGTCGGCCGGGGTTCGACTCGAGCAGACCTCCCCACTCCAGGAGGTCCGCGCCCAGCGGCCGCTGGCCGCGCAGGTGCAAGGCCACGATCAGCTCGTTGGTCCGCCAGTCGCGGCCCCGCTCGAGCCGCTGGCCGAGCCGGGCCCACTGGTCCAGCAGCCACCGGCAACCGTCGGCGGTGGCCTCGAGGCGCAGGACGATGTGCCGCGGATCGCCGCGGCCGCGGCCGAAGGGGTCCTTCCGGTCTTCCGACAGGAACGGGAACAAGGCCTTGCCGGCCTCCTGCCTGGCCCGGAGGGAGTCGGTCAGCAGCCAGTGGCCCATGGCGGCGATCTCGTCGTGCGTCTCGAGGTTCGCGCCGGCCTCGATGTCGCGAATGGCGGCCGAGACGCTGCGCGGCCTCCGTGCGCTCTGCCCTGGCCATTTTCCAAGTGGCGAGGGCGACCTGCTGGGCGAGGACGACCTCGACGGCGTCGCGCGGGCCCAGGGCGGCGATGACGTCGACTTGCAACCGTCGGAATTCGGCCTCGTCCTCCCCCGGCAACACGGGTATGCATGCTGTCATGCCGTGTTTGATTGCGTTTAAAGATGAACGCCTCTTCCCTTGTGGGGACTTAGGCCCGCGGCTCAGGCGGCCGTTGCGGCGGCTGATCTCGGCGCGATCGGGCGCGGTGGTGGTGGCGGTCATCGGCGGGTGTCCTCTCCTGGGTGCCGGGCGTCGTCGCTTCGGAGCGGCCCGCCCCACCGCGGGCCTGTCGCCATTAACGTACGAGCCGATCGCGAGGAATCGAACAGGCGGGGAGGATTTCCCGCCCTTGGTGAGCGATCGTGGTCGGGATTCCGAGGGGTCGATCGCGCCGGCGGGGCCAGGAATCCGGCAATCGGCCGCGGGCTCGCCGTCGTCGCGAGCGAGGATTCGGGTGGCATTGAGGGAGGCGGTGGAAGCCGAAAGAGCCGGCTTTCCATCTTCCTTCTTAATCCGTGTCATCCGTGCTATCCGTGGTTCGATCCGTGTCCTCCGCATCTCCGCATCGATCGATGTGCAGCAAGCGGTTGGTTGGCCCCCGAGACCGGACGGATTCGACCACGGATCACACGGATTTCACGGATCACGCGGGACGCTGCGGGATGGCGCCGTGCCGATCGCCGCCCGCAGCCGAGCGGCCGGGCACAATCGGCGGCGTGCTCGGCCGGACCGGCGCGGCCAGGGATGCCGAGCGCGATGCCGACGGGCCGGCGGAGGTGATGGCGGATGCGTCGGGACGGGTTCATCCGGCGACGATCGCACGGACGTCCGGTGATGGCGAGCGCCATCGCGCCTCCGGCTTCCGTCGCCGGCCGGCCCGGCTCCCGGATCGCCGTTGAGCTGCTGGCGTCATCGGCTGCTTCCGATCCCGATGGGAGTGGTCGTCGGGCCCGGCCCCGCTCGGGCCCGCGGCGGAGCCGGCCGGCCGATCCGAAGGGGCGGGGCGAAGGCCCCCGGGCCGGGCGGGCCCGAGCCGGACCGGTCCCATCCGGCGCGCCCCGGCTGCCCGTCTGGACCCGAAACGGGCTGGCAAGACGAGCGGCGTCCCCGTTCCGGATCCCGTGCCTGACGGAGTCAGGAAATCGTTCTGACCTCGTTTTCCTTGACGCCATAACTTCTTTTTTTATAGAGAGTTCGGGAAACACTCGCGCTCGTAACCCATGGTCTTGCCCCAAAAATCTGGGACCCCTTGACTAAGGGCTATCAATAGAGGTAACATTCGGGTGTCATCTTCCTACTTGGAGTCAAGAGCTGAATGAATCGCGAATCCGACCGCCGGACTTCTAACCATGAAAAAGGTTTACGGCTCACACGATTCTGATGCAAACCTTGCGAATGCCTATCAGCGTGATCCGTCGGCTAGAGCCGTCCTCGAGTATCTCGCCCGCATGGAGGACGCGATGAGTGTAACTGTATCGGAGATAGAGAGCGCTCTTTCGTTCCCCAGGCAGGGCATCATCGGGTTTTTCAAGAAACTCCAGGAATGGAAATGGGGAGAGTTCAAGACAGGTAGGAGGGGGCATGACTCGCGTTTTGAATCCCACCTTCGCCTCAGCGAGATCGCCCAACGCGCTATGAGCGCTCCGCAAGCCGATGTTGAACCGTCGGTTGAACCGTCGAGCGATGGAGAAGAGCAACAGACTGGTAGAGAGTCGGCGCCAGTCGAGGGCTCGAACGGATCGCCGACGACTCGTCAGAACCTAACCCATCAGTTTTTTCTTCGCCCGAATTATCCTGTGAACATTGATCTCCCCGTGGACCTGACGAGTGCTGAAGCCGCTCGGCTCGCGGATTTCGTCAAGTCCCTTCCATTCAAATGAGCCGCGTTCCAAAGGGCCTAGGAGGCAAAGATGCCTGACTATGTCAACGGGTGACCGTTCACAGTGGACTTGATGGTGTAATGCACAATGGGGTCGGCGCGCACCAGGACATCCACCGATGGCTGATCGTCGGCCTCCCTCATCACGGTCCTCTCTCTGCGATCCCCACGGCGCGGGGCTCCCCCAGTCGCTCGTGATGGATCGCCCCGGCGGCGTTCGCCCCTCGGACTTCCCGGCCCTCGTGGGCCTTGCATCCCTCGGCTCCGCCGACCCGCTCCCTCGACTCGAATCAGGTCGCTCGCGGCAGCAACGACGGCGCCTCCTCTCCGGCGAACCACGCCGTCACCGCCGCCTCCAGATACGCGAACACCGACCGTCCCTGCTGACTGCACGTCGCCATCACCGTCCGGATCCGCTCGCACCACCGCTTTCCGCGCTCGCCCCGCGTCCCCTGCGCGATCAGGCGGTCGATCACCACGAACCGGATCGCCTGCTCCGCCAGGTTGTTCGTCGGCTCGACCCCCGGCTCGGTGAGGAACCGGAAGTCGCTCGCCCCGTGCACCTCCAACCGCGCCGCCAGGTTGCTGCTCGCTCGCGTCGCCGGCACGTCCCACGTCCCGCGCCAGAGCACCTGGTCCCGCGCCGCCTCCAGCCGCCTCCGGAATTCCGCCTCGGTCCACTCCTCCCGGCGATGGATCACCGCGAGGAGATCCCGCAACGACTCGCGCAGGCCCTCCCCATACGCCCGGTCCCGCGGGTCGGGCAGCGTCGTGAGGTACTTCACATCGCGGATCAGATGCGCCGGACAGAACTGGAGGACGACACCGAATTCGCGATGGTAGCGACGATAGGCCGAGAAGTAGTCACACCCCAGTACCCCGTCGAACTCCGAACCCAGGACCTCGATCAACACGTCGGCGCTGCGGGTCGGGTCGATCTTGAACAGCGTGTACAGCCCGGCCCGGAAGCACCAGGTCCAGTGCCGCGGCCCGTTCTGTTTGTGCCCGGCCTCGTCGACGTTGAGCACCGCCTGGTCGGGGAGGTCGCCGAGCAATTCCTCATAGGGCCGCTCCAGCGCCCGGCTCACCTCGGCGACGATCTTGGCCAACTGCCCGCGGGAGAGGGTCGGGCCGATCACGTCGCGGACGAACTTGCGGATGGTCGAATACGAGGCGTGGCAGGCCCCCTTGAGGTAGGCGATGACGGTGGTCAGCCGCGGCCCGGCCGACCCGCCGCGCTCGATCGACAGGGGGAACGGGGCGTAGCAATCCTTGCGGCGATGGGGGCACCAGCCCGGGTGGCTGGTGTGCTCGTGGATCTCCAGGGGCACGGCGGCGATGTCGACCCGCTGGGCGACGATCGGCTCGGCGTCGTCGGTCACCAGCAGGTGGCCGCCGCAGGAGGGGCCGGCGTCCAGGAGGTAATCCGTGGGCACCGAGGCGAGCATCTCGGGGGGGAAGGGGACCCGTTGGTGCGAGGTATGTCCGGGCTGGCCGCCGGGCTTCCGCCGCTGTTGTCCGGGTGGCGGCGGGGGCTCGGGGGGCTTGACGATGTCCGAGGAGGGCGGCTTGGAGGAGGTGGAGGAATCCTTGCGGGCCGCGGCGAGTTGCCGCTGCAACTGGGCGACGACGGCGCAGAGCGCCTCCAACTCGGCTGCGCAGGGAATCGACTTCGGCCTGCAACCGCTGGCAGTTGGCACACGGGGGTGTTGTCTCGGTAGCCATGGAGGCCGAGTCGATCCTTCCCTCGCCAGGCATTCAACACTGTGAACGGTCACCGGGTTCTTTCCGAGGCGAAGATCACCATGCACCTGGCCCCCGATGATCTCCGTTCGTTCTACAAGCTCTACCCGGCGCTGTTGTGCGATGTGAACCAGCGGCTCGGGATCGTGGGCACACGCTTCACCGTGCCGGAGCAGTTCGGCGGGATGCCACCGGACCAGCGGATCAAGCTCCGTGACGCCCTCGTGGCGAACAAGGAACTGATCGACGCCTTCGTCTCCGAGAACCCCTTCAAGCTCTCCGATGACGAACTGGAGATCGTCCGCTCCTGGAAGGATCTGGTGGCGGGCGAGTTCTACGTCTACCGCATCCTCAAGAAGTACACTGTCTTCCTGACCGCCGAGGAGCCGGTCGTCGCCTACGGCGTCCTCTCCCTCCGGGACTCGTTCGAGGACCTGATCGGCCCCCGACTCCCGCACCTCTGCAAGACGGTCTTCCTGCCGTTCAAGGGACAGATCGTCTACGACGGGATGCTTGCGGGCTACAACATCACGTTCGGGAGCGGGATTCGACGCAGGCTCAAGGAGTCCTACGACGAGGCCAAAGAGCGGCCAGGGATCATCACGTCCCTACCCTGGAGGCCGCATCGGGACAGAAAGGGGCCCACGACCAGATGGCAGGCGACCAAAGCCAAGGCAAAGGGCGGGAAGCCCACGCCCTCGGAGGCGGCACGTCTGGCGCATGACGAGATCGTCGGCCTGACCGATGCCTTCTGCCGGGAATTCCTCGACGACGAGTACGGTGTCTTGTGCCGCAAGCTGGCGGGCATCCTGGGCCGCAAGCGGCCCTCACCCCTGACCCGTGGAAAGCCCGAGTCCTGGGCCAGCGGTATCGTGCGGGTCGTCGGCTGGGTCAACTTCCTCGGCGACCCCAGCCAGCCGCACCACATGAAGATGGCCGACATCGACGAGCGAATTGGCGTCTCGGAGGCGACCGGCTCGGCGAAGGCGACGGCGGTCCGCAAGCTGCTCAAGATCCTCCCCTTCGACCCCGAATGGACCCTGCCCAGCCGGATGGAGGACAACCCGCTTGTCTGGATGCTGAAGGTCAACGGCCTGATCACGGACATCCGCCTGTGTCCGAGGGAGGCCCAGGTGGTCGCCTTCGAGAACGGCCTGATCCCCTACATCCCCGCCGACCGGTCGGGCGATCCCGCCGAGGAGTGAACCATGGCCCACGATGAGACCGAATCGGTCCCTCCACGCTTCCAGGTCGGGGACAAGGTTCGGGTCAAGTACGGCGTGTCCGACCCCGACTTCCCCGACATGCCGCTGGGCGGCTGGTCGGGGACCGTCACCGAGATCATCGAGCACGAGGACCAGATCAACTGCGTCTTCGAGCTGGACAAGCGGACCCTGGCAAGCATCCATCCGATCTATCAGCGACGCTGCGAGATCGACGGGCTGGACTACAAGTTCATGGGGTTGGGCCAGGAGGACATCGAGCCGGACGACGGGACGCCCGTCGCCATCGAGCAGCCCACGGCCATCGTGCCCCGTCCCCTGTCGCCGGACGACGAGGAAGATCGGGTCCGGATGGCGTTCGGGCGGACCCACGACGACCCGCTCCCCGACGTGACCTATGAGACCCTGCTTGCCTACCACCACTACCTGTCGGCGAACCTGAAGTTCCCCATCTACGCCACCTTCTGGGAGGAATCCGGCCCGTTCTCCAGTAAGAAGGTCACGGCCACGATCTCTGGGCTGGCCGATCCGCAGGAAGGCGGGATCGACGAGGGATATGGCTTGGCCGGCTCGGGACGTACGCCGGATGGCGAAGGGATCGAATTCCCGCTCGACGACATCGAACTCGGGAAGAAGTACCCGAACCGCAGGCTCCTCGACGACTACTCCTACTGGTTCCACAACTGGCGGTGAGGCCGAGGTGGACACGATGGCCAAGAAGAAGACGAAGCCCAAGTCGCCGTTCGTCGGCCGCTGGCACATCGTCTCGATGAGCATGTGGGACGAAGACTACCTGAACGAGGAGGTTCAAGCCTTCATCGAGTTCAAGGGGGACACGTTGGGCGGTTTCCAGTTCGGCTATGTCCGGGGCGATCTCGACTATCGGGAGGGCCTGCGGGATGGCGAGCCGGCCGTCGAATGGTCCTGGGAGGGGACCGACGAGGCCGACGGTAGGCCGCTGACCGGCCGGGGCTGGGCGATACTGAAAGGGGAAAGGCCCCACGGGCTGATCGCCATCCACATGGGCGACGAGTCGGAGTTCGAGGCGGAACGGGCGTGAGCGATGGCACGCCCGACCAGGAGATGACGATGGCCAACCTGACCAACCTGTTCGCCGATATCCCCGACAGTCTGCCGGAAGAACTGATCGAGACGCTCCTCGGCACGCCGGGCCTGCGCATCGAGCGGATCATCTCCCTGGGACATCGCTCGCCCGAGGGCTTCTGGTACGACCAGGAGGCATCCGAATGGGTCCTCCTCCTGAAGGGGGTGGCCCGGTTGAGATTTGAGGCCGAGGAGCCGATGGAACTGCGGCCGGGGGCGTTCGTCAGCATCCCGGCCCACAGGCGGCACCGGGTCGAGTGGACCGACCCGAGCGAGCCGACCATCTGGCTGGCGATCCATTACGGAGAGGGGCTACCATGAGGACCGTCGGTGGGGTAGAAGCCACGCCATCCGAGCCTTGAGACGACGGGGCGGAGAACCGATGGAGCCGGCCTATGGGCCGCCGTGATAAAGGGACACATAGCCTCCCGATCGAAGGTGGGACTCATGCTCTTGCAAGCCATCCCCGAGGGGCGCAACGAGCGCTGGCATCTCGCCTCGGACTTCATCGAGCACTGGATTCGACCGATGAGCGAGTCGGATCGGGTCTCCACCCGCAGGCTCGATGAAGCCGAGGACCGCCTCGGGCTTCGATTGCCCATCGCCCTCCGGGAGTGGTACGAGCGGCTGGGCTGCCAGGGAGACCTCTGGTCGGTTCAGGATCTCTTCCCTCCACCCGAGGGACTCCGGGGCAGGGGCGAACTCCTCGTCTTCTGCGTCGAGAATCAGGCGGTCTGGTCCATCGGCGTCGGCCTGCATGACCTGGACGTCGATGATCCGCCGGTCACGATCGACGAGTGGGGCATCGGCGAGGGGACCAGGGTCTTGAGCCCATCGATCTCCCTGCTGGCCCTCCAGATGCTCGCCTACATCGTCAAGTTCGCCCGCCCCGTCGAGGAGCACCTCTATGGGCTCTGGACCGATGCGACCCTACGGGCCATCGGGCAGCATTATTCTCGCTCGGCCCTGCCGCCCTTCCACTGGTTCGGCAAGGAGACGGTCCACTACGAGGGGCCGGAAGCCCTGATCGAGGTCAGCGGCGGGGACGGCTATCTCTATCCCAGTTTCCGTTCCGATGAGGCTCGCCAGCGATTCGAGCAGGTCATCGCCGATACCGGCTTCGACTGGCAGATGTGACCCAGCCTGCGGTCGCTCCCTACGTGTCCCTGGTCGGAAGCGGTGCGATCCGGGAAATGAGGATGTCATGACACGACGATTCTTCGCAGCCTTGGCCGCCGTCTCCGCACTCACGATTCCATCCCTGGCCGGTGAGGACCAGGCCAGGAGACTCCGGGTCGTCGTCTTCGGCGGGCACCCGGACGACCCGGAATCGGGGGCGGGCGGACTCGTCGCCATTCTCACCCGCCAGGGCCACGAGGTCATCCTCGCCTACGGCACCGCCTTCCGGGGCGACCGACGGTTCTTCGACCGCCCGGAGGCCGAAGTCCGCCGAGAGGAGGCGTCCGCCGCCTGCAAGGTCCTGGGCGCCACGCCGAAGTTTTTCCCCTACGCCCACGAGAGGCTGGTCGCCGACGAGCCGACACTCAAGGCGGTTTCCGCCTGGCTCGACGAGGTGAAGCCGGACGTCGTGGTGACGCACTGGCCGCTGGATACCCACCCGAACCACCATGTCGTCAGTTCGCTGGTCTGGCGGCGCTACCAGCGGAAAGGCGGCTGGAACCTCTACTTCTTCGAGGTGATGACCGACCAGCAGACGATCGCCTTCCGTCCCGAGCTTTACCTCGACATCGGACCGGTCCGGGAGGTCAAGAGGCGGGCGCTCGACGAGCATAGGAGCCAGGAGCCGGAGGAAATCTGGGAGGCCCATGAGAAGATGCATCGCCGCCGGGGGGCCGAGTGCGGGGTGGAATTCGCCGAGGCATATAGCCTCGTCGAGGCCAAGCCGGGGTGCCCGCTGCTCCCGGTCAGGTTCTTGGGGAAGAGCGGGGCCGAGCGGGCGGCTGGATCGGTGAGGCCGTCGCCGGGGAGGACTGGAACCATGATCGAGAACCAGTCACGCTGGACCGAGGTCGAGGGCGGCCGGGTCCATTACCTGATCGAGGGCGACGAGAAGGGCCGCCCGGTCGTCCTGCTGCACGGGGCCAGGTTTAACGCCGAGACCTGGAAACAGATCGGGACGATGAAGGCGTTGGCCCAGGCCGGCTACAAGGTCATCGCCGTGGACCTACCGGGCTACGGCCAGTCGGCGTCGTCGCACGGCTCGCCCCGGACCTGGCTGCGGGGCCTGCTCGACACGCTGAAGGTCGAGCGGCCTGTAGTCGTGTCGCCGTCGATGAGCGGACGATTCGCCTTGCCCCTGGTGACGGAGGAGCCCCAACGGGTCTCCGGCTTCGTGGCCGTCGCCCCGGTGGGCATAACCGGCGACAAGGACCAGTTGGCTCGGATCACGGCCCCGGTGCTGGCCGTCTGGGGCGAGCATGATGAGGTCATCCCGCAGGAACAGGCCGACCTGCTGGTGGGCTCCGTGAAACGGGGCCGCAAGGTCATCATCCTCGGCGGTAGCCATGCCCCTTACATGAACGACCCGGCGGCCTTCCACGAGGAGTTGCTGAGGTTCCTGAGGGAATTGCCGTGATGGTATGGGGCTCCGAGCCCCCCTGTCCCGACAGTTTCACCCCCGGCGTGGCCCTCGACCGCAAGAAGCGGGCGAAGGCCACCGATCGCAGGCTGGAGTCGGCCTCGGCGAGGGAATCCTGATCCGATGCGATGGCGGGATATCGACGGCCATGTTCGGATGGCGATGCCCTCCCACTCCTCCGACGGTATCATCGGGACGCATGAGACGCCTCTTCTCGCTCATCGCAATCGGGATCGTCTTCCCGGCCGGTCACGTCGGTGCCCAGGACTCCCCCCGCCGCATCGAGGCGGTGCCTTCGGTCGATCTCGCCGGGAGACGACCGGATCGGCTCGATCGCCGGCACTGGGAGGATGAGATCGTCTACGTCATCGTGGTCCAGAAGTTCTTCAACGGGGACCACTCCAACGACGTGATGCTCGGACGATTCGGCAAGGAACGGGGCCGTTACGAGGGGGGCTTCTGGGGCGGCGACCTGGAGGGCATCATCCAGAAGCTCGACTATCTCACGTCCCTCGGCGTGACGGCCTTGCTCCTCTACCCGGTCGTCGATAACGACGACGGTCTCTTCGGCAAGTTCCTGGCCACCGGCTATCGCCCCAGGGACTACTTCCGGGTGGACGAGAACTTCGGCGACATGGCGACCCTGAAGCGGCTCATCGAGCGTGCCCATCGGCGTGGCCTGCGAGTGATCCTCGACCTGCCCCTGGGCATGCCCGGCATCGAGCACCCGTATCACGCCGACCCGGAGCGGCGCCCCTGGTTCGGCGAGGCCACCGCTTATGGCGTGCGCCGGTGGGACGCCGAGAACCCGCAGGTCGCCGAGTACCTGATCCGGGTCGCTCGGTTCTGGAGGGACCGGACCGGGTGCGACGGCTTCCGGCTGGATTCCGCCCACCTGCACCCGGCCCGGTTCTGGAAGACCTTCGCCACGGCAGTGCGGGGCGACCCGCCCCGTGATGACTTCGTGTTGCTGGCGGAGGTCCCGCTGCATCCGTCCCAGATCGGCGAGTTCCTCGTGCGATCGGGGCTCGACGGCGCCTATGATTTCAGCTTCGGCATCGTCCGGGATGTGCTCGGTCGTGACATGCCGACGGACAGGCTCTCGTTCGTCTTCCGGGAGGCGAAGCGGTCCTATCCCTCTCCACGCCGGATGGTAGCCCAGATCGACAACTATGAAGACCCGGCGTTCGTCATGGTCGCACAAGCCCCGAAGCGGGCCAGGACCGACCTGGCGATGGCCCTGATGCTGACCATCGACCGCATCCCGCTCATCTTCTCCGGGGACGAGGTGGCGCTGGCCTATCGGGAGGTGGGCGCCCTCTTCGACCGGGGCGGGCCAAGCCGTCGTGACCTCGAATGGGCCAGGAGGCTGATCGCCGTGCGGAAGCATTCGACGGCCCTGAGACGGGGTGACTTCGCCGAGGTCGGGACAGCGGGGGACGTGTATGCGTTCGTGCGGACCCACGGCGACGACCGGGTGCTGGTGATGCTCAACACAGCCGCCGGGCATCGCGATGTGAGCTTCGGGATCGGGACGGAACCTTGGCGTACGCTCGGACTTCACGACTTGATCGAGGACAGGGTCGTCAAGCCGAAGGGGAGTCCCGAGCCGCTGGGGATCGAGCCGTTCGGGGCACGCCTCTTGGGGGTGGACTGACATCGGGGCGAATCGGCTCGGCGACGTATCCTGACCATGCCGGAGAGGTGATGCCTGCGGCGGGCCGGACTCCCGCAGGAGCAGATGTCCCGATGGCCGTCGGCCGGGTAGAATCAGCCGAGCGATCGGGGAACATCGAGGGAGCATCAGCCGTCGCCGGGTACGCCCCGGCAGCACGACGCATTGGCCGGAGCACATCCGTCTGCTCAAAGCGACCGGCCACGACGGCACGATCACTCTGGAGGTGTTCGCCCCGGAGAAGGACTACTTGCTGCTGAGCCGGGACCTCCTGCGGCGATGGTGAGAGGCAACGCCATGGTCGAGGACCAGTCCCGTTGGGCGGAAGCCTTCCATGCCGAACGGCTGGGGTCCTTGAAGGAATTGCCCCGAATCATGATGCTCCTGCTCGCACTGCTGATCGCCACGTCACCTGGCCTGGATGATCCATCTCACAGGCGACCGCCATCGGAAGTGATCCTGGCGGGTCACACGAAGACCGAACTGGCCCCGCATGGCGAGGGCAACGTCTATGCCCCGGAAGTCCTGATCGAGGGCGGCCTGTACCGGATGTGGTATGGAGGCCAGGGCAAGGATGGGCACGATCGCATCCACCTCGCCGAGTCGAAAGACGGCAAGACATGGACCCGCCGGGGCGTCGTGATCGACCACGGCGAGGCGAACCACGTCAACGACCCCTCGATCGTGAAGGTCGATGGCACCTACTTCCTGTACTACACCCGGGCCGGGGCCGGCGTGGTAGACGAGATCGCCCTGGCCACCTCGGCGGACGGCATCACCTGGGAGCGGAGGGGCGTGGTCCTGGGGCCGGGTCGAAAGGGCGATTGGGATGGCCTGCTCGTCGGGCGTCCCTCGGTGCTGTTCGAGGACGGCGCCTTCGAGATGTGGTACGACGGGCGAGCCGACCTGCCGCCGGGTCCGCTGGCCGGCGGTGCCCCGACCTCGCCGACGTCGAAGCGGTTCGTCGGCTACGCCACCTCACGGGACGGCATCTGCTGGACCAAGCATCCGAAGAACCCGGTCTTCAGTCAGCACGCCGGGGGCGTGGTTGTCGTGCGGCACGGGTCGAACTACGTGATGGTCCACGAGTCGCACGAGGGGACGAAGGTGGCCACCAGCCCGGACGGGATGACCTGGCGAGATCGGGGGTTGTGGGTGCGCCGGTCGGGGGGGCGAATTCGACAGGCACGGACACGTCACCCCCATGCTGCTCACCGGCGACCCAGAGCATCCGTGGGCACTCTTTTTCGGAGGGGCGACGGCGGCCTCGTGGGACCGCAATTCGATCGGCAAGTTCGGCGATTTATCGAAGATGTTCATCGATCTCCTGGATCGGTAGGCCGCTTGCCTTGAAGCCATAGCGGCCTTTCTTTTCGACATGGACCAATTGAGCCGAAGGACCCCCATGGCCACAATCGAGAAAGCGCTCCAGATCGCCGCCCGTGCCCACGAGGGCCAGGTGGACAAGCATGGGCAGCCCTACATCCTCCACCCGCTGCGGGTCATGGACGCCGTCGAGGGCGAGCAGGCCCGGATCGTGGCCATCCTCCACGACGTGATCGAGGACACCTCGATCACGGCCGACGACCTGCGTAGGGAGGGCTTCGGCCAGGATGCCCTTGAGGCCATGGATCGCCTGACCCATCGCAAAGGCGAGCCCTACGCCGATTACGTCATCCGGTGCAAGGGCCATGATATTGCCCGGCGGGTCAAGCTCGCCGACCTGGAGGACAATTCCCGGCTCTCCCGGGCCATCCTGCGGCCGGACCGGATCGAGCCGGACATCGAGCGGGTCCGCAAGTACCTCCTGGCCTACAAGTTCCTCACCGAGATGCTGACCGAGGAGCAATACCGGGCGGCGATGCGGGAGGGCGGGTGATCCGTGGTGATGGAACCGACTTGCTCTGACGCCCCACACGAGACGAGGCGTTCCCCCCGATGGCCGTCGCCCGGCGCTTCACGATCGGCACGCTGATGGCGGTCGAGTCCACCGGCCAGTTCGAGGACCCCATCGTGGCCGATCTCCCCGAACCGAAACTCGAGTGGCATCGCTACCGGCGGTACATCTACCGCTGCCGGTGCTGTCAGCGGACCTGCCAGGGTCGCGGCGACCTGGAGTTGCCGGGCGCGCACATCGGCCCGCGAGCTCGTTTGCTCACCTGCTACAGCCGGGCCCACCTCGGCATCTCCTTGGGCAAGACCCGCGACCTGCTCCACGACTTCTTCGGACTGACCATCAGCCGACCCGGCCTGCTCGGTCACCTCCGCTGGGGTGGTCAACTCTTCGCCCCGGTGGTCGACGAACTCCGGGACTTGCTCCGTCGATCCCCCGTGGTCCAGGGGGACGAGACCGGCTGGCGGATCGACGGCCCGCCCGCTTGGGCCTGGTGCTTCCGCGACCCGCGGCTGGCGCTGTTCCTCATCGACCGCCACCGCAGTCGCGATGTCCTCATCCGGGTGTTGGGCGAATCGTTCGCCGGGACGTGGGTCAGCGATTTCTCTGCGGCGTACAACGGCCTGGACTGCGCCAAACGACGCCGCCTGGTCCACCTGCTCCGTGAGTTGGCGAAGCTGCGCGAGGGGCTCCCCTGGCAATCGGTGCGGGCGTCCATTCAACCGTCGATCGAGCTGTTTCAGGACGCCATCCCGTTGGGCAAGGACCGCGAGAAACTGGGCCCTGCGACGTTCCATGACGCCTACCGCCGACTGATCGATCGGTTCGACGACCTGATGCTGAGGACACGGTCGCCGCATCCCGACTGCGTGCGGACCTGGAAGCGGCTGTACAAGCACTGCGACGAGCTGTTTACCTTCCTGGACGACCCGGCGGTACCTGCGGACAACAACGGCACCGAGCGGGACATTCGCCGCCTGGCGGCGGCGCGGAACGACGGGGGCACGCACCGAGCCGACTGGAGTGCGGCGGCCTTCGCCCGGCTCAAGAGTGTGATCGTCACCGGCATGAAGAACCAGGTTCGGTTCATCCGGTCTGGGATCGAAGTCGTCCGTGCCAAGCTCCGAGGCGAGCGCCTGCCCCTTCCCTTGGCTGCGACCCAGGACACCAGCTAATCGCTGGCCGGCCTCGACCGGTCCCGGGCAACTTGTCCACCCTCACGCCTTGGGCGACCGCGGCACGCCCGCGCCCATCAATCAGTCCCGGCCCTGGGCACCGTGTCCATCTCCCCCGACCTGCTCGACCACCCTTCCACCGTCAACCCGACGCGGCTACGATGATTGTGCGCGCACGGCGCTGCTTATCAGTTACGCGCCGCGGTCATGGCGCATTCATCGTCCCGTCATGGATGCGACGAATCCATGGGATTGACGACGCGTCCGATGAACAGGATGCAGCCCGAGCGGGTGTCTCGAACCAGGTAGAAGAAGGGGTGATCGACGACGACCGGGGGCTGATCCTCACCGAACGCGTCCCGGCTGATCATCTCCGTGGAGGCCGCGGCTTCGATTCCCGACTCGTTGACATCGAGGTCGGTATCGTGCGTGGCGGCGGCGACGAAGAGGTCGCACGGCTTGCCGTTGATGCCCGAGAAGTCGGCGCGGGAACGGTCGAATGCGCGTGAGATGCCCAGCTTATCGAGGGCCGGATTCAACGCGCGCGACGTCCTCAATCGGAATCGCGGGAGGCTGATGTCGATCTCCTCGGGGAACTTCAGCTTGAGCCTGACGGCCTCGAGCGCCTCGGGCGTGAGGGCGGCCTCGAGTTCGCCGAGCCCGTCGACGCTCCTGGGCAGGAACACGACCATCGCGAACGCCCCCTGACCGCACGGGAACGAGACGACCCGGTACGAGCCGAGGTCGGCGTAGCCGTGGGCCTTGGCGAACGAATGCTGATGCATCATCGGGACGGTGACCGTCTCCGATCGCGAGACGTGGAACGGTGCATCCTTGGTCGCTTCGTCGCGGAAGGGCTCTCCCCAGTCGCCGCGGAAGTAGAGCGCCGACGTGAGGACCATCCTGGTCGGTGGGGCGACCGCCTCCGGCGTCAGGGTACCGGCGATCTTGCCGCCCGTGCGGGCCGCGATCCAGGCGTTGAGCCGGCACGCGGCCCGGTCGGGATCGCCGTTGAAATCGACCCGGCGCTGATCGTCGAGGGCGAAGACATCGCGGAGCATGGCGCGGTAGGCGTCCTCGATCGGATAACCCTCCTGGAACCAGACGGCATCGGCCAGGCGGACCTGGAAGGAACTAGCCGGTCCGTCGGCATTGAGGTCCTCGATCAAAGCGGCCAGGGCGCCCTCGGTGAACGCGGCGGGCCGATGGAAGGCGCGGTCGATCTCGGCGGCCGTCTCGCCACGCGCCCGGCGCGGAGCATGGCCAGGCCGGGAGTCAGGCACGCCGGAGAGACCACGATGTTGCCGGGCTGGGATCGCATCGCATGGTACAGGTCGAGGGCGAAGGCGTTGTTCGCCTGGATCACCTCGGGGAGTGCGAAGCGGTCGCCCATCGCGGGCCGGTACAGCGGCAGTGCGATGGGCCGCGCCTCCGGCCGACGACCCGACGTCGTGCAGCTCGGCTCGCCGGGTGGCGGCGCAATCGGTAGCGGCCCGCAACCGACGACCGCGGCCGACGCGAGGAGCACCAGGGCCATCCGTCCGATCGTCGAGGCTCGCTCCATGGTCGTCCCTCCGACCTCTCTCGCTCGTGATGAGGACTGGCTCGATCGCTCCATCATACCGGATTCGCAGACTCGCCGGACGGCGTCGCGGCCCGGACCGCGGCGGCCAGGAACGCGCAGCCGAGCAGGAATGTCGGGAGTCCGGCCAGAGCCTCCACGCGATACCAGTTCCACTCGATGTGCCAGGCTTCCAACAGCATGTAATACACGTCGAAGGCGGCCAGCCATCCGAAGTAGCCGGCCATCGCGACGATCAGGGCGGTCCGATTCCTCAGCCGCTCCCAGTGCCCGAGCGCCCAGGCCGAGGCCAGCGCGAACGGCACCATCTGATACTGCGGATATCCGACGCGATAGAGCAGCACCACGGTCGCGACCGCGACCACGGCCGACGCCTCGACGCCCGGCTTCCGGGTCCGCGACCACGACCAGACGCGCAACAGGGCGAGGAACTGGACCCACGGCTCGAGGTAGTCGAACGTTGGGCCAGATGCCGAACCAGGGGAGTGGAGAATACCCGCCGCGAAGGAAATAGAAGATCGATAAGGTGGTCGATCTCCGGGTCGCAGCCAGTCTCAGGGGCGAGAGCGTCGAAAGCCCCCAGGCGTGGCAGCTCAACCCCAGGCCGAGGGCGATCATCGCCAGGGCCACGGCGAAGAACCGGAATCGAGGCCGGCCCCGATCGAGCGCGAAGAACGGCAGGAGCACGATCGGAAGGTACTTCAGCAACACACCGGCGGCCAGGCACGCTCCCGAGAGGATGTCGCGGCCCCGGCCCCACGCTCGAACGGCCCCCAGGCAGGCCAGCCCGACCAAGACGTCGAAATGACCGTAGAAGGCGAGCTCGACCCACGCGAAGGGGTTCCAGAACAGCACGGTCAGCCCGATGGCCCGCGGTGCGGAGGGAGGACGGCCGGCCGCGAAGCCCTTGATCCGCGAGATCGCGAAGAGGGTGTAGGCATAAGCGAACAGGAGTTTCGGCGTCATCGGGTTGATCCACGCCAGCGGCGCCAGCAGGTTGAACAGCGGCCCGTAGGCGTTCAGAGGCGCCAGTCCATTGATCCCGGCGACTTCGAACCAGGGGTCCTCCCCGTGGCGCACCTGGTACCAGATCTGGAGGTAGAAGAAATAATCCTGCGCGCCCCCGAGAGGATCGTGACGGCGAGGAAGGCCGCCGCCACGATCGCCAGGGCGAGGCTCGAGTGCGCCGCCGCCCGGGACTCGCTCGATGATCCTCCGGCGTGCGCCCGACGGTCATAGCGGCCGAGGATCTCCACGATCGTCAGGTACAGGACGAGCGCGATCAGCACGGCCCCCGAGAACTCGCGCCATTGGCCCGGCGTGTCCTGGACGAGGAACGGCACGGGAGGGGCCTGCAGGAATCGCTTCAGGGCTTCGATGAGGGGCCCCGGGCGTTCGGCGACCAGCAGCGGCGGGACCATCCACCGGGCGAACGCAACCCAGCCGAGGACCAGGGCTGCGTAGAGCCTGACTCGAGTCCTCAGGCCGGGTCCCACATGAAGCTGCCTCATCTTCAGGGCGCCAAGGTCGCGGACGTCGATCGGCGTCCTCAACTCGACTAGAGGCTGATCGGCGATCGATCGTCTCGCTTCGCCAGCCACCACGAAGATATTGAACACGCGGGCCGTCCAGTCGTCCAGGTCCCACTCCTCGTACCGGATCGGCCACCAGAGCGCCACGACCTTCTTCATCCGCCCCGCGCTCGATGATTCGTCCGTTGCATCCCCACCTGGGCTATGGGGGATCGCCCGGACGAACTATCCACGTGTCATCTCTGCCTGAGTGGATATCCTCATTCCTGGGCGTCTCCGGGAGTTTCACTCCCTCCTCCTTCGTGAGCCGCTGTTGCCGTCCGTGGTGACGCCTTCAACCGACAGGGGGGCTTGACATCGCGATTCCACCGAGCTCGTGGTGGCGTTCCGCATCGTGGCCGTTGCCCCGCGCGATCGGTGGCCGTCGGAAGGCATGGCGGAGGTGGCCGCCCCGATCCCGACGCACGGTATCGATTTCTCGGAGAAAGTTGCCACGGGTTGAATCCGTGCGCCCCCGTTCTCGACACTACTGGGTGGTCGCGGGAGCATCCGAGGAGCCAGTGGCATGTCCAGGGGATCAGCATCGGGTCGGTCAATCCGGCCATTGGAAGACCTGTTCCACGCCGGGATCGCCGGGAATCTGAGCGATGGCGAGCTTCTCGGCCGGTTCTTGCGATGCCGGGACGACGTCGGCGAGGCTGCGTTCGCGGCCCTGGTCGAACGGCACGGCCCGATGGTCCGTCGGGTCTGCAGGGAGGAACTCGACGATTCCCACGCCGCCGAGGACGCCCTCCAGGCGACGTTCCTGATCCTGGCGAGGCGGGCCGGCACGATCCGCAAGCGACCATCCGTGTCGAGCTGGCTGTTCGGCGTGGCCCGCCGGACCGCCGCGCGGATCCGGATGGAGGAAGCGCGACGACGGCGATACGAATCGCGATCCGCGGAACGGTCCTCGGCCCTGATCGCGGCCCGACAGGAGCCGGCCGACCCCGATCCCTATCCCGAGCTCCACGCCGAGATCGAGCGGCTTCCGGAGAATGAGCGCCTGCCCGTCGTGCTCTGCTACTTCGAGGGCCTGAGTCACGAACAGGCGGCGAGCCGGTTGCGCTGGCCGGTCGGCACCGTGAAGACCCGGCTGTCTCGCGCGCGAGATCGCCTCCGGTCGCGACTCGAGCGGCGCGGGCGGCCGCTGCTGCTCGTGCTGCCGGCCACGACGTTCCGGCCGGGGAGCCCGGTCGAACTTCCCGAGCATCTGGTCCACACGATCGCCCGCGCGGCGTGCCGGTACGCGACGACCGGCATTCCCGGCGGGTTAGCTTCCTCGACCGTCCTCGCCCTCACCCAGGGAGTCATGAAAACCATGCTCATTGACAAGCTGAAATCGGCGGTCGTGATGTCCGGCATGTTCCTGCTCGGCTTCGGCGTCCTGTTCGCGGCCCAGCACGTGGCGGGGAAGGGCCGGGACGGGCGACCCGATGCGGCGATCGGAGAGACATCCGATACGCCGTCCACCTTGCGACTGCCTGGCACCACCGACTACGACCCGGCCACCGTACACACCGTCCGCCTGGAATTCGACGGCCGCGTCGAGAAGGTCCTGGTCAACCTGGGCTCGATCGTCAAGAGAGGCGATCCGCTGCTCGAGGTGCACAGCACCGACCTGGCCGCGGCCAGGAGCGATTACGAGCTGGCCGTCAGCCAGTGGGTCCACGACAAGAAGGTCTACGATTACAAGAGGCCAATGGGCGAGAACTACATGATCCCGACCAAGGAGCAGATCGAGGTCGGGAATAACGAGATGCAGAGCCGGCTCAAGATGAGGCTCGCCAAGGATAAGCTCTTGATCTACGGCCTGACCGAGGCGGAGATCGAGAACTCCAAGGACGAACGGGGCGCTCAGAAGGCCAGGATGACCCTGCGGTCTCGCTTCGACGGCGTGGTGATCAAGCGCGACGTCGTCCCGGGGAACTACTACGACCGCAAGGACACGCTGTTGACCATCGCCCGTCTGGATCACCTCTGGGTGATAGCCTCTGTCCAGGAGCAGGACTTTCCCAGGATCAAGCTGGGCCAGGACCTGACCGTGATCTTCCCTTTCGCCAATAGGCGCCTGAAGGCCAAGGTGGATTACATCGACCCGCGGGTCGAACCGGAAACGCACACCGTGAAGCTGCGGGCCACGATTCCCAATCCCGAAGGCCAGTACAAGGCCGGAGCGTACGTGCGCGTGGAGCTCCAAACGGTGGCTCACCACGACGGGAACGACCAGCCCCGCGGCGCCGGGGAACAGCCCGGCGGCGCGACGATGAATGACCGACTGAGCGCACTGGAACGGAAGCTGGATCGGCTCATCGGCGAGAACGAAGAACGATCGTCCGGCACGAGGATCATCGAGCGGCTCGACGCCCTGGAACATAAGGTGGATCAGCTTTTCAATGCGAGAAAAAGGGAAATCGCCCTGAGGGGTGTCGCCCCGAGACACCGCTTCTGCCTCGCCCCGAAAACATCACCGCGTTGAGAATCCTCGACAACCCGAGAAAATTCGTTTTACTTATCCGCGCCCGATGATTAATCTGGAAGACAGAGGTACTGATCCCGTCGCGAAGAAGCTAATGTCGAGCCTGTGTTGCGGTGAAGCAGCCTGGTGACGCGGTATCCATACTCGGTGACTTCTTGATGAGGAGGTCACGCGACCCGGATCTCTCAGGAGCGCCCTGAGGCCGCGCCGGGGAGATGATTCGCCTCCATTCGTCGGCAACGCGAGCGATCATCGTCCGCACGATATCCGCGAGGACGGCCCGGGGAGGGTGCGCGCCGAAGGGCGGGCGCCCGACCGGGTCGCCCGACGATCGGCGGCCGATCCGGATCGTTGCGGGCTCCGCAGGGTGGTTCCCCCGAGTCTCTGACGTGACCCAGGCCAGGATGCTCGGTTGCCTTCTCTCTACTTCCGACGGAGCTCAATGATGCGACGACTTCGCCCCACGTCCACTCGTCCGGCGTCCCGGAAGACCCGTGCCCGATCCACCCGCCCCGTCGGGGAGGCCCTGGAAGGTCGGATCTTGCTCTACTCTACTATAGGCCAGTGGACCTACTCCAGCCGGATCACCTACAGCTTCATGCCCGACGGCACCAGCGTCGGCGGCGTCCCCAGCGCCCTGTTCCAGACCCTCAACGCCATCGCCCCCACCACCACCTGGCAGAACGCGATCGAGCAGGCCGCCACCGTGTGGGAGGCCAACGCCAACGTCAACCTCGCCCTGGTCTCCGACAACGGCGAGCCCGTCGGCTCCAACGGCGATCAGCAGGACGACCCCAACATCGGCGACATCCGCATCGGCGCCGCCCCGCTCGGCTCCAACGTGCTCGCCGAGACCTTCTTCCCGCCGCCGTCCAACGGCGGCACCCTCGCCGGCGACATCCTCTTCAACACCCAGGTCACCGGCTGGGGGATCGGCCATGGTTATGACGTCGCCACCGTGGCCGCCCACGAGTTCGGCCACGCCCTGGGGCTCGGCGAGTCCACCGTCACCAACGCCGTCATGTACGGCAGCTACAACGGCATCAACACCACCCTGGTCAGCGACGACATCAGCGGCATCCAGTCGCTCTACGGCGCCCCGCAGTACGACCAGTTCAACGTCGGCGGCCACCGCAACACCAACTTCATGACCGCCACCAACATCAACTCGTACATCGACGGCAACGGCCAGATCGCCATCCCCAACCTGGCCAACACCACCGGCGGGACGTCGGAGTGGTACAGCGTGACGGTCCCGGCGAGTAACTCCGGGACGATGAGCGTGACGGTGCAGTCGATCACCCGCAGCTCGTTCGCGCCGACGATGTACATCTTCAACTCGTCGCTGGGCACGGTGGCGACGGCCGCGACGCCGACGAACTACGGGTCGGAGCTGTCGCTGGCGGTGCCGGTGTCGGCCGGCCAGAAGTATTACGTCAAGGTGCTGGCCACCGGCAGCTACGGGCAGGTGGGGGCGTACGGGCTCTTGCTGAACTTCGGCTCGGTGTCCCAGCCGATGATCCCGCCGCCGAACACGCTGGTGCTCCAGCAGCCGGGCACGGGCGGCGGGACCGAGAATTCGATCACGACGACGACCGGCAATACCTCCAGCCTGGGCGGCAGCGGCGGTGTGGGTTCGCAGAACCCGGTTGCGAGCTGGTCCGCGATCGGCAATCTCGCGGGCTGGGCCTCGACCTACACGTTCGTCGCGAGCGGCACCGAGCCCACCTCCGGCGGACCGCCGATCGCGCCGGTTTCGCCGCCGACTGCGCCCCCCGTCATCGCCGTGCCGATCACCGCGGCCCCCATTGCGTCGCCCGCGCCGCGCCCGCTCCGATCGAGGCGAACCCGGCGGCCAGCACCGCCCCGACGTCGAGCGGCTCCGCGCCGTCCGCGAAGCACCATCACAAGCAGGTCCATCATGCGGTGGACGCCACCCTGTCGGGGTGGACGAGCCACCGCCAACGGCCCCGGATGACCTCGAAGATCCGCCCCGCCACGCACGAGCGGAACTTCGCCTCCTGAGAGCCTGTGAAAGAAATCGGATTGAAGATTCCGAATTCCAAATTCCGAATTCGCAACTCCCTCAATGGCATGGATTTAAACCCATTCGGAATTCGGAATCTGAAATCTGGAATTTGTTGTTTCACAAACTCTGAGCGGGCGAGCGCGAGGCCAGGGTTGCCGGATTGGCTCGGGGTCGCGGTTCGGGTACACTAGGACCCGTCTCGACCCCGGGTCTCCGTGACCCTCTCAATGACCCGCGGCGGGTCGAGTTCCATCGCTCCCAACCGACTCGCCGAGGGACCCCAATGATGTGGTCGCTGCGCCTGTGCGCTCCGGTCCTGCTGCTCTTCGTCTCCACCGCCTCCGCCGAGGATCGCCCGGCCGCCGAGAAGCCCCACGGCCTGCAGCGGCGCTTCCCCTGGAACGACTCGCGCGTCATCGGCTCGCCCGACCCTCCGCTACCTTACAAGACCGTGCGGGCCTTCCCCAAGCTGACGATCCTGCGACCCGCGACCCTGGCGCCCGAGCCGGGGACCGACCGACTGTTCATCATCTCGCACCTCAACCACTGGGCCGGGCCCGGCAAGCTGCTCGCCGTGCGGGACGATCAGAACGCCTCCTCGCCCGAGCTCTTGCTCGACATTCACGGGCTGCCCTACGGCCTGACATTCCACCCGGACTACCGGCGCAACGGTTATCTCTTCATCGGGATGAGGGGCGGGAGGACCGTGCAGGTGGTGCGCTACACGGTCAACCGGCGGCCGCCGCATCACGTCGACCCGGCTTCCAGGCACCTGATCATCGAGTGGGCCTCCAACGGCCACGACGGCGGCGACCTGGACTTTGGCAACGACGGGTTCCTCTACGTCACCACGGGGGACGGCACGAGCGGCTCGGACACCAACCTGACCGGCCAGCGGATCGACGACCTACAGGGGTCGGTGCTGCGGATCGATGTCGACCATCCGGATCAGGGGCGGAATTACGGCGCGCCCCGGGACAACCCGTTCGTCGATCGCCCCGGAGCCCGTCCGGAGCTCTGGGCCTACGGCCTGCGCAATCCCTGGCGGCTGAGCTACGACCATAAGTCGGGCCAGCTCTGGGTCGGCAACAACGGGCAGGATGCGTGGGAACAGGTCTACTTGATTCAGCGGGGCGGCAACTACGGCTGGAGCGTGGTCGAGGGGGGCCACGTCTTCCTCGAACGGCGGCAGGCGGGGCCCGACCCGATCCTTCCGCCCGCGGCCGACCATCCTCATAGCGAGGCGCGGTCGATGACCGGCGGCCGGGTCTACCGCGGCACCCGGCTGCCCGAGCTGGACGGGGTCTACGTCTACGGCGACTGGTCCACCGGGAAGGTCTGGGGCATCCGCCACGACGGCAAGAAGGCCACCTGGCACCGCGAGCTGGTCGACACGCCGTTCAACATCACCGGGTTCGGCACCGACCACGCCGGCGAGCTGTACGTCATCGACCAGACCTCGGGCGGGTTCTATCGGCTCGAGCCGACGTCCGAGGCCGACCGGCCCAAGCAGCCGTTCCCGATCCGGCTGAGCCAGACGGGCCTGTTCGCTTCGGTCGCCGCCCACACGCCGCACCCGGCCGCGCTCCCCTTCGAGGTCAACGCCCCGCAATGGGCCGACGGGGCGTCGATGGTGCGGTTCGCCGCGCTCACCGGGCTGGAACGGGTCCTGCAGAAGCCGCAGCTCAACGCGGGCGGGACCTGGACGTTGCCCAACGGCTCGGTCCTGGTGCAGACGCTCTCCCTCGACCGGCTCGATGACTCCGAAAAGCCGGTCCGCAAGCGGATCGAGACCCGGCTCCTGGTCCGGCAGCAGGGGGAGTGGACCGGCTACTCGTACCGGTGGAACGCCGCGCAGACCGACGCCGAGCTCGTACCGGCCGCCGGGGCCGCCGAGGAGCTCGAGGTGCCCGATCGGACCGCGCCGGGCGGCCGTCGCGAGCAGACCTGGCGGTTCCCGGCCCGCACCGAGTGCCTGACCTGCCACTCGCGCGCCGCCGGATTCATCCTGGCCTTCACCCCGCTCCAGCTCGATCGCGACCGACGATACGGCCAGATCGTCGACAATCAGCTCCGCGCGCTCGAGCACATCGGCGTGTTCGAGGGCACGCTGCCACCAAGGGGCAAGAACAAGCCCCGGCTGGTCAACCCCTACGATGCGAAGGCGCCCCTGGCGGCCCGGGTCAAGTCGTACCTGCACGTCAACTGCTCGGTCTGTCACGTCAACGAGGGCGGCGGCAACTCGCGGATGGAGCTGGACCTCGACACCCCGCCCGCGCGGATGAACGTCATCGATGAGGTACCGATCCACGACCGCTTCGACATCCGCGACCCCCGGCTCGCCGCCCACGGCTCGCCCGAGCGCTCCGTGCTCTATTACCGGATCTCGCAGCGCGGGACTGGCAAGATGCCGCCGCTGGTCTCCAACGAGGTCAACCGCGAGGCCCTCAAGCTGATCGGCGACTGGATCCGCGGGTTGCCCGCGGGCGCGAAGTGAGGCGGGAAATCGCCGGACCGACCGCGGTCGAGGGCTCGCCGGGCGATCCTTACCGCCTCGCCGCCCTGAACACCTGCAGAACGAACCACGACAGCGGCCGAATACAATCATCATTGAATTCTTGGATTTCTTGATTATTCCGTTGCCGACCCGCATGGCCTCCGGTCTCATCGCGGGTTGACTCCCCGCGTGAGACGGGCGGATGCGGTCGCGACGACCCCGGCGTGCATGATCGTATGCAGCCGGGGCTTTTTTTATTTCTTTTTGCGCGACGATGCGTAATGATCGACCGCCAGGAAGCGGTGCCAGTCGGACCCTTCGAACAACATCGGGAGCCGCCAATGTCCTCCGTCTCCACCTCGCAACGCGCCCGGGAGGCCGCGTCCGTCGCGACGCGCCGAGGGCGACGCCGTCAACCGGCGTCGGCCGTCGCTCGTCCCATCGTCGAATCCCTGGAGGGGCGGCTCCTGCTCACCGGCCGACCGCCTTACAACACGGGCACCGGCTTCTACGTCGTGGGCCGGAATATCTACGATGCCAACGGCAACGAATTCGTGATCCGCGGGTTCGATCAGACCCAGTGGTGGGGCAGCCCGACCAACAATATCGCATCCATCGCGGAGGTCCCGAAGACGCAGGCGAATGCGGTCCGGGTCGTGTTCGGCCCGGGTTTCGGGGCGGCTTCCCCCGCGCAACGCGAGGCCGTGGTCGGGCAGTATATCTCCGAGGGGATCGTCCCGATCGTCGAGGACCACGGGGCGACCTCCCAGATGGATCTCAATTCCCTCAACACCGTCGTCGATCGCTGGTTGGACCCGGCGAACGTGCAGTGGCTCAAGCAGGACGAGAGGTATATCATCCTCGATATCGCCAACGAATGGGGACCGGTCGACTATACCTGGGCCCAGGGGTACGAGTCCGCCATCGCCCGCCTGCGCGCCGCCGGCATCAACTGCCTGCTGATGGTCGATGCCGGCGGCTACGGCCAGGGCTTCGACGACATCCTCACCTGGTGGCAGCAGATCCTCAACAGCGACCCCCAGCACAATGTCGTGTTCGACATCCATATGTATTCAGATTGGGCGACGGAGGACTACTCCCAGGTTGTGGGGACTTACGACGGCCGCACGCCGTACGACATGAATACCGAGCTGCTCAAGGCCGTCTCCGAGAACATCCCGCTGGTCGTCGGCGAATTCAGCTGGAATCCCAGCAGTGGCATCGACACCTACTCGACGCAGCGGGCGATGCAGATCTTCCAGTCCCTGGACATCGGCTGGCTCGCCTGGTCCTGGAATCAGAACGGCGATACGCGGCTGGACATGCTCGCCGACCAGGCTTACCAGTATGACTCGAACGCGGATCTGACGCCGTTCGGCAACCTGGTCATCAACGACCCGAACGACGGGCTGAAGGCGACCGCGCGGCGGGCTAGCGTCTTCCCGCCCGGAATCACGGTGGCGCCGAACTCCGGCCTGGAAACGACCCAGGCGGGGGGCACTGCCACCTTCTCCGTCGTGCTCAACAGCCCGCCGGCGTCCGGTGTGACGATCCCCCTGAGCAGCTCGGATACGACGGAAGGGACGGTCTCGCCGACCAGCTTGACGTTCACCCCGGCCGACTGGAACGTCCCCCAGACGGTGACCGTCACCGGGGTCAGCGATGGGATCGACCAGGGGAACGTCGCCTACACGATCGTCGCCGGGGCGGCGACCAGCCAGGATCCCGGCTACAACGGCATGGTCGCCTCCGGCGTGTCCGTGACCAATATCGACACGAACGGGTCGGTGCAGATCGTCAACGACGGGCAGGCGGGTTGGTCGGACCTCGGCCCCTGGATGCCCGGCGAGCCCGGGAGCGGCTACAGTGGTGCCAACAATTTCATTTCCCCCGGCATCGGCGCCAACACCGCCACCTGGACCTTCGCCGTCGCGCCGGGCCTTTACAGTATCGCGTCCACCTGGACCACCTCGTCCGGCGCGGCCGACAACGCCCCGTACACGATCCTGAACAACGGTGCCAATCTGGGCTTCTTGCGGGTCAATCAGCAGGACGCGCCCGACGACTTCTCGGCCAATGGCGCCAGCTGGAAGGACCTCGGCAGCTTCGTGGTCAGCGGCGGTACGCTCCAGGTGCAACTGTCGGACGATGCCGACGGGACCGTCATCTCCGACGCCATGCGGATCGAACGCCTGTCGAACACCATCGTGAGTGTCGCGGCTTCCCCGGCGTCGGTGCCCGAGGACGGGACGGCCGGCCTGGTCTATACCTTCACGCGGGCCGGCGCGACCGGCGGCGCGCTGACGGTGTCCTTCGGGGTGGGCGGGACAGCGGTCTTCGGCACCGACTACAACGAGTCCGGCGCCGCCAGTTTCGGCGCCACCTCGGGCACAGTCACCTTCGCGCCCGGCAGCGCCACCGCCACCGTGACCGTCACCCCGATCGCCGACGGCGACAGCGGCGTCGAGGGCGACCAGTCGGTCGTCCTGACCGTCTCCGCGGGGACCGGCTACGCCGTCAGCTCTCCCGGCTCCGCCACCGGGATCATCACCGATGACAACACGAACGCAACAGTGACGGTGGCCGCCTCTCCGGCATCGGTGCCCGAGGACTCGCCGACCGGCCTGGTCTATACCTTCACGCGGGCCGGCGCGACCGGCGGCGCGCTGACGGTGGCGTTCGGGGTGGGTGGGACGGCCGTCCTCGGCACCGACTACACCGAGTCCGGCGCCACCTCCTTCGGAGCCACCTCAGGGACCGTCACCTTCGCGTCCGGCAGTGCCACGGCCACCGTGACCATCCTGCCGATGGTCGACAGCGACCTCGTCGAGGGCAACCAGTCGGTCGTCCTGACCGTGGCCGCGGGGGCGCCTACGGCATCGGCTCCCCCAGCACCGCAACCACGGTCATCACCGACGTGCAGGTGACGGCGGCCGTCTCGCCCACCGCCGTCTCTGAAGACGGGGCGGAGGCCCTGGTCTACACCTTCACGCGCACCGGCGCCGCCACCAGGGCATTGACGGCGGCGTTCGGAGTGGGCGGGACGGCCGTCCTCGGCACCGACTACACCGAATCCGGCGCCGCCTCCTTCGGCGCCACCTCGGGCACGGTCACCTTCGCGCCCGGCAGCACCACCGCAACCGTGACCTTGGTCCCGATCGCCGACAACCAGCCCGACCTCAACAAGACCGCCGTGCTCACCCTTTCCTACGGCTCCGGTTACGGCGTCGGTTCATCGAGAGTGGCCACCGGAACTATTGAAGATAATAATATTTTTGTAAACGCGTCGTGCTTCCCGACGTGGGTGGCCAAGGACAGCTCGGACACGCTGGTCTACACCTTCAGTCGGACCGGCTCGACCGCCGGCGCGCTCACGGTGGCGTTCGGGGTGGGTGGGACGGCCGTCCTCGGCACCGACTACAATGAGTCCGGCGCCACCACCTTCGGCGCCACCTCGGGCACGGTCACCTTCGCGCCCGGCAGCGCCACGGCCGCCGTGACCCTCACCCCGCTGCTGGACAACACGACCGAGCCGAACGAGACCGCCGTGCTCACCGTTTCCGCCGGCAGCGGTTACATCGTTGGCAGTTACAATCAAGCCGCCGGGACGATTACCGACACCAATGCGTTTGTCGGTGTTTCGGTCTCCCCGGCGTCGGTGATCAGCGACGGGGTGACCGACCTGGTCTACAGCTTCACGCGCACCGGCGCCGCCGCCACGGCGTTGACGGTGGCGTTCGCCGTGGGCGGGACGGCGGTCTACGGCACCGACTACACCGAATCGGGCACCACTACCTTCGGCGCCACCTCGGGCACGGTCACCTTCGCGCCCGGCAGCGCCACGGCCGCCGTGATCCTCGCCCCGATGGGCGACATCCCCTTGGGCAACAGCGACACGGCCGTCCTGACGGTCTCCGCGGGGGTCGGATGCTCCATCGGCTCTCCCAGCTCCGCCACAGGGACGATCGTCGGCGATTTTTACAGCGCGACCGCAGCCTTCGTCAAGCGGGACACGACGACCGAGGGCAACTGGATCGGCGCCTATGGGTCCCAGGGCTACGACATCGCCGCCACCGCCACCGCACTCCCCTCCTACGCCATCGTCGGCGTCTCCGGCGCCTCGACCTACACCTGGGCGGCGAGCACGACCGATCCCCGCGCCCTGCAGACCCCCGGCGGTTCGGGCCGCGCCGCCACCACTTGGTACAGCAGCAGTAGCTTCACCATCGATGTGCGCCTCACCGACCAGCAGGTGCATGACCTGGCTATTTACGCGCTCGACTGGGACAACCGGAGCCGGCAGGAGCAGGTGCAGGTGATCGACTTCGCGACGGGTAAAGTCCTGGACACCGAGACGATCTCCGGCTCCGGCGGCGGGGTGTACCTGCAGTGGACCGTCCGCGGCCATGTGCAGATCAAGGTGACGAACCTGTCCGGGCCCAACGCGGTGGTCAGCGGCCTGTTCCTCGACCCCGTGCTCTCGTCCGCCACCTTTTTGAAGCGGGACACGACGACCGAGGGCAACTGGATCGGCGCCTATGGGTCCCAGGGCTACGGCATCGCCGCCACCGCCACCGCACTCCCCTCCTACGCCATCGTCGGCGTCTCCGGCGCCTCGACCTACACCTGGGCGGCGAGCACGACCGATCCCCGCGCCCTGCAGACCCCCGGCGGCTCGGGCCGTGCCGCCACCACCTGGTACAGCAGCAGTAGTTTCACCATCGACGTGATGTTCACCGACAACCAGGTGCACGACCTGGCCCTCTACGCGCTCGACTGGGACAACCATGGCCGGAAAGAGCAGGTGCAGGTGATCAACGCCGCCACCGGGGCCGTGCTCGACACCGAGACGATCTCGTCATTCGTCAACGGCGTCTACTTGCAGTGGATGGTCGGAGGCCACGTGCAGATCCAGGTGACGAACCTGTCCGGGTCCAACGCGGTGATCAGCGGCCTGTTCTTCGACCCGCCGCCCACCACCGCAACGTTCGTGCGGCGGGACACAACGACGCAAGGGAACTGGATTGGCCACTATGGCGGGCAAGGTTACGACATCGCCGCCCTCGCACCCGGACTCCCCTCCTACGCCGCCGTCTCCATGTCCGGCGCCTCGACCTACACCTGGGTGGCGAGCACGACCGATCCCCGCGCCCTGCAGACCCCCGGCGGCTCGGGCCGCGCCGCCACCACCTGGTACAGCAGCAGTAGCTTCACCATCGACGTGATGTTCACCGACAACCAGGTGCACGACCTGGCCCTCTACGCGCTCGACTGGGACAACCGGGGCCGGCAGGAGCAGGTGCAGGTGATCAACGCCGCCACCGGGGCCGTGCTCGACACCCAGACTCTCACCAGCTTCGGCGGCGGCGTCTATCTGCAGTGGTCCATCAGCGGTCATGTGCAGATCCAGGTGACGAACCAGTCCGGGTTCAACGCAGTGATCAGCGGCCTGTTCCTCGACCCGCCGCCCTCGTCTGGCGCAGTCGCGACCCGACTCGGGCGAGATCTCGGGCGCAGATCGCCGGGATTGGGGCCGTGAGTCCGCGGGTAGCCGACCCGATCGGCACGCTCGACTCCGGCAATGGCGCGGGAACCGCGCCGCCTGCCTTCAACACGGGTCGCGATCTGGTCCACGAGCTGGCGATCGCGCAGTTCGGGAGCGGGAGCCTGGCGGACCTGAGCGTGACACCGTTCCTGAAGGCGATGCCCAGCGTCGTGGATCGGGCCGCGCGGACGATCCCAGGCAGCGGCACTCGCGCGGTGATTGGCCGAGTCGAGAAGACGCGACGGGCGAATGGCCGTTGGCGATCCAGCCTCGGGCTGTCGGCCTTCCGGGATCGCCTCTCAGGACTGCGGATCCCCCAGCGCGAGGCTCTCGACGATCCGCGGGCAGTCAGGCAGTGATTTGAGGAAGGTGCGGCCATACGGCTTCGTCAACACGCGGGGATCCAGGATCACGACGATGCCGTGGTCGGACCTGGTACGGATCAGCCGGCCGAAGCCCTGCTTGAGCTTGATCACCGCCTCGGGGACCTGATACTCGACGAACGGGTTGCCGCCGCGGCGGCGGATATCCTCGAGCCGGGCCTCCAGGAGCGGGTGAGTCGGCACCGAGAACGGCAGCCGGGTGATGATCACATTGGAGAGCGCCTCGCCGGGGACGTCCACGCCCTGCCAGAAGCTGTCGACGCCGAAGATCACGCTGTTGACGTCGGCCTTGAAGGCGTCGACCATCTTCGAGCGCGGCATGCCGTCCCCCTGGGAGAACAGCGCGATGTTCCGCCGGGCCAGCCAGGGCGTCAGGGCCCGAGCGGTCGCCTCGAGCATCTTGTACGAGGTGAACAGGACGAACGCCTTGCCGTGCGTCCGCTCGAGGTAATGGGCGACGGCCCGGATGGCGTCCTGCTCGAATTCGCTGGGATGCTCGGAGGGATCCGGCAGGTTCTTGGGGATGTGCACCGTCACCTGATGGGCGTAGTCGAACGGGCTGCCCAGGGCGAGGGTCTCGGCGGCGGTCAGGCCGATGCGGGACTGGAAGAAGTCGAATCGGGGCGGCGAGCCGACGCAGAGCGTCGCCGAGGTCAGCACGCAGGTATCGACCTCGGTGAACAGCAGGTTGCGGAGGCTGGGGCCGACGTCGAGCGGGGCCGCGGCCAGGCGAACGCGGAGGCGCGACTTCTGCTCGACGTCAACCCAGTAGACGGCATCCTCGGCCGACTGGCGGATCCAGATCGCGATCTGATCGGCCAGCGATCGGCACCGCTGCTCGGCGGCGGTCAGCTCGATCTTCTCCTCGGGCTTCTCGATCCGCCTGGCACCTCGGTCGATGGCGCCGGCCAGTCGGCGCAGCTCCTCGCAGAAATACTCGCCCCAGCCGACCGGCTGCCGCAACCGGCCATTGAAGCCGGCGGCCTGGCCCTGGAACCAGGTGGCGGCGCGATTGAAGAAGTCCTCGGCCACTTCGCGAGTCTTCTGCGCCTGCTGGATCGCCTCGCCGAGCGCGTCGCGATGCCCGGCCAGGACGCCGCGGCCGCTCCGCGCGTTGTACATCCGGGCCAGCGAGTAATCGATCCCGACGCTGGAGAGCTGAACGCCCATGTGCTCGCCGGCGACGGCCTCGAGCGTGTGCGCCTCGTCGAGCACGGCGACCTGGTACTCGGGCAGGAAGCCGTTGCCATCGGCCGTCAGGGCCAGGTGGGTGACGAGCAGCGCGTGGTTGACGATCAGCACGTTGGCCGTGCGCATCCGCCGCCGGGCCTGGAAATAGAAGCACTCGCCGTGACGTGGGCACTCGCGGCCCAGGCAGTTGCCGTCCTCGCTCTGCACGGCCTCCCAGACGCTGGGGAGCGGCTTGAAATCCAGGTCGGAGCGGCTGCCATCCGTCGTCCGGTTCGACCACATCCGCAGGGTCACAAGCTGGTCGATCTCCTCGGGCCGCTGGAACAGCAGGTTCTGCTTCTTGATGGCCACGTCGAGCCGCCGCAGGCTCATGTAGTTCGAGCGGCCCTTGACCAGGATCGGGATGAATTCCTGGGGCATCACCGAACGCAGGAACGGGATGTCCTTGTGGAGCAGTTGCTCCTGCAGGGCGATGGTGTGGGTCGAGACGACGATCTTCTTCTTCGCGTCGGCTGCGGCCTGGATCGCCGGGACCAGGTAGGCGAAGCTCTTGCCGACGCCCGTCCCCGCCTCGACGACCAGGTGGCCGGGGCGCTCGATGGCGCGGGCCACGGCCTCGGCCATCGCGAGCTGCTCCTCGCGATGCTCGTAGCTGGGCAGCCGCCGCGCGATCGCGCCGCCGGGTCCGAGGATCGAGACGGGGTCCAGTTTTGGCATGCTCGCCCTCAACGATCCGACTGGCGTCGGTGGCTTGCCCCGGCGGATGAGGGGGCGACGGATCCGTCGCCGCCGGGCTGATCCGGATTCGACCGGGCCGGCCCATCCAGCGAATCCCAGAACAGCTTCGCCTCGTACTCGGCGGGCGTCCGCGTCATGATGAACTTGATCCGGCGCCGCTCGCGATCGGAGAGGCCCGACGAGGGATCCTGGAAGGCACGATCGAGCAGGGCCCCCCGGTCGGACATCGACAGGCCATCGAAGTCCGGCGAGACCATGGATCCGAAGATCCCGTCGTCATCCACCAGCCTGAGGTGATCGATCCGGAAGCGACTCCTCAGTTCAGGTTTCGCACTCTTGAGGGTCGGCACCTGATCAGAAAGATACGTCGGTCTCCTTACCATCTCTTGGCTACTTGTCTGGGTTACCACGCCTCGACAAGGCACCAAAGCAAGGAGACCGACCCATGGAACTTACCTCCTCGTTCGTCAACCTGCTACAGCACTTCGCACCGGTGTTCACCGCACCCACCCACAAGACCTTCCTCGTGATCGTCGCCGGCTGGGTCCTCTCCCAGCGCCACCGCTTCATCACCGAACTCATCTTCTCCGGCGGCCACGTCGGCAAGGGGCACTGGTCGCGGTTCCATCGCTTCTTCAGCCATGCCGCCTGGGACATCGATTCCTTCTCCATGGCTCTGGCCAAGCTGGTCGTGACGATCCTCGCCCCGGGCGCCCAACTCCTCTGGGCCGTCAACGACACCCTCTGTCGCAAGCGCGGGCTGACCCTCTACGGCGCCGGCATGCACTACGACCCGCTCATCTCCAGCCGATCCAAGGCCCTCGTCAGTTGGGGACACGACTGGGTCGTGCTCTGCCTGATCGTCGTCCATCCCTTCTGGGCGCCCGGCAAGGTCTTCGCCTTGCCCATCGCCGCTCGGCTCTACATCAACCGCCAGGGGCTCACCAAGGGGAAGAAGGGCAAGGGGAAGTCGTCGGGGACCGGCAGCGGGGTCGAGGCCAAGACCGAGCTCGATCATCGCACGCGGCCGGAATTGGCCCTGGAACTCATCGAACTGGTAGCCCGGTGGTTCCCCGACGACGAGATCCTCATGCTCGGCGACAGCACCTATGGTGGTCGAAGTGTCCTGTCTCATCTGCCCGCCAACGTTCATCTCATCAGCCGGGTCGCCGCCAACGCCGCGCTGTACCGCGCGGCCCCGCCGCGGCGACCGGGTCAGAGGGGGCCATCCCGCAAGAAGGGGGACCGCCTGCCGGGCATGACCGAGTGGGCCGCCGACCCGGAGGCGCCCTGGACGCGACTGGACTTCGACCAGTTCGGGCTGCATGCCACCCTGGAGGTCAAGACGATCCGGGCGCTGTACTACAAGGCGGGGCGGGACCGGCTCTTGACCATCGTCCTGGTGCACGATGTCGAGGGGAAGCGCCCCGATCAGATGTTCTACTGCACCAAGCTCGACTGGGCGGCGCGTCAGGTGCTCTCGGCGTACTCCTGTCGCTGGGCGATCGAATGCACATTCGAATATTGCAAGCAATTCCTGGGATTGGAGGACCCGGCCAATCGCCTCCCCAAGGCGGTCGAGCGGACGGCACCCATGGCGATGTTCATCTACACCATGGTGGTCGTGTGGTTCCACCGCGAGGGTCATCGCTCGGTGCAGTTCCCCTTCCGGCCGTGGTATCAGAAGAAGGCCGAGCCGTCGTTCGCGGATCTGCTGACGACCCTGAGGCGACTGAGCTACGATGAGAAGACCGAGGGGCTGCTCCCGAAGCACTCTCGACTGAGAACCTGGGTCGCCCAGCTCACCGAGCTTCTCAGCCGGACCGGGTGAGCGGCCTCTTGGCCGAGGATTCCTGGGCGGTACGCGACTTCACGACCGATCCGACGGGATGGATTTCACCCGACGGGCTACTCGCGGTACGCCCTCATCCGTGCGAAACTCGAACTCAGGAGTTGCTCCACCTTCGGGAGGAGATCCGCGAAGGATGCGATTGTCCGGGTCCCGCCGCCCGCGAGAACTTCGTCCGAGTCCTCCTCGTCCTCATCCGGCCCGATCGGGCCGTATTCGGTCGGGGTGTACGGTGCAATCAGCACCACCTGGCGCTGCTCGCGGCGGGTCAGTTTCCCCGATCGATCGCGGAGGGCACGGTCAATCCGTCTGTGGCGGTCCAGACGCCCCACGCCCTCGAAGTCGGGAGAGACCATGACACCGGTGATGCCCTCGTTATCAACCAGATCCAGGTAATCGACCTGGAAATGATTCCGGAGAGCCCTTTCTACTTTCTCCTTGAGCTCCATGCTTTCACCCAGTTATCGACGATGATCGCAGCCGCAAGCAACAAGTCGGCGGAGTTCTTCTTGAGCGCGTCGCCCCGGATCCCCCGGAGGTGTCCGTTCCGGTTCAGGTAGGCTCGCAGGCTGGCCTCGGAGGCGAACCGGAGGTTGTTATGCCAGAGGGCCGCGACGAACTCCACGGAATGACTGATCTCGGCCGCGGATCGAGCGATCTCCTCTTCCGGCTTCCGCTTCCTCCGGGCCTGCTCCTCGTGGATTTGCAGGAAGCCGCTGGCCTTGAACAGGTCCTCCAGATCATGCCGCCCCTCGAAGGACGGGTCCTTCCGCCACCGGAAGGCCCGGAGGATGCACTCGACGGCCAGGCCGCTGCAATACATCGCTAGAGCATAGCCCTGCCTGGAATCGTGGATCTCCCGCGCCTGCCGCATCCGCTCGGTGGCGGCTCGATAGTACTCCTCGCCGGTGAACTGCATGAGATCAGCCCGGTGCACCTCCCCTTCGGCCCCTGACGACCGTGTCAGGCCGCGATCGACACCTCCGGGCGCGGACCGGCGGATCCCTTTATTCTACCACGGGAACCGCCGGCTTCACGATCGGCCGATCACACCCTGGGTGGGGCTGGAGGCGGTGGCATAGAGCTTCTTCGGGATGCGGCCGGCGCCGCAGGCCAGCCGGCCGGCCTCGATGGCCAGCCGCATGGCGTGGGCCATGCGGAGCGGGTCCTGCGCCGGCGATGCCGGTGTTCAAGAGCACGCCGTCGCAGCCCAATTCCATGGCGATCGCGACGTCGCTGGCGGTGCCGACCCCGGCGTCGACGATCACCGGATAGGAGGGGTCATCACCCTTGAGGTCCTCGAGGATGATCTGGATGTTGTTGGGGTTGAGTACCCCCTGGCCGCTGCCGATCGGGCTGCCGGCGGGCATGACGCTGGTCGCCCCGGCCTCCTTGAGCCGGCGGGCCATGATCGGGTCGTCACTGGTGTAGCAGAGGACCTGGAACCCCTCCTTCACCAGCACCCGGGTGGATTCGAGCGTGGCGACCGGATCGGGCAGGAGCGTCCTCGGGTCGGCCAGGACCTCGAGTTTCACCCAATCGGCGCCGGGGTTGTCCAGGCCCTCGAGCAGCTCGCGACCCAGCCGGGCGGTGCGCAGGGCGTCCTCGGCCGAGAAGCAGCCGGCCGTGTTGGGCAGGATCGTGTATCGCCGGGGATCCAGGAAGTCGAGGAGGTTGCGCCCTGGCGGTCGACGAGCCGCTCGCGGCGGACGGCCACCGTCACCACCTCGGCGCCGCTGGCCTCCAGGCAGTCGCGCATCAGCTCGAGCGTGGCGTACTTGCCCGTGCCGACGAACAGCCGGCTGCGCACGAGGTGCGTGCCGATCTTCAAGGGCTCGACATCGAGTGTCGACAGGAGTTCAGGACCGGCCGGCGCGGACGCGGGCGACCCGCCGCCGACCAGGGTGACGATCTCCAGCACGTCACCGGATGCGATGCCGGTCTCCGCCTGGCGGGACCGGGTGACCAGGTCCTTGTTGAGCTCGACGGCGACGTACTCCGGCTTGACGGCGAGGTGTCGGAGCAACTCCGCGACGGACAGCGGCGCCGGCAATTCGCGGCGCTCGCCGTTGATGGTGACGTGCACGATCGATCCCACCGGTCCGATCCCCCCGGCCGGGTGCCCCTCCGGCCGGCCGGAGATGCCGGCGCCCCGGTCCTGTTCCGTGATTCGGCCTCGCCATCGACGTATTCATCGTATCGAGCCCGTCGCGCCAGGGTCAAGCCGCCGCGAACCGCTCGACACCGGCCGCGACGACACTCGCGGCATCGTTCTTGCACCCTCGTCGCGCCGCGGGCGTCCGTCTGGGGCGTCGGTCATCTTCAACCGGAGGAGCACCCATGGTGTCGTTCGATGTGACGATCGGGCTGGGGGTGATGGTCCTGGCGAGTTCCATGGCGATCGCGCAACAGTCCGGCTCGAAGCCCGCCGCGACCAGCAAAGCCTGCACGCCCGAAGACCTGGTCGGCCGCTACGTGATCGTCTCGGGCGAGCGCGACGGCACCAAGGAACCCGAGGAGCGGATCAAGGGCACGGTCGTCACGTTCACCAGGGACTCGGTCGTCGTCGTCGACAAGGACAAGAAGGAACTGTACTCGGCGACCTACAAGCTCGACTCCACCAAGAATCCCAGCACCATCGTCATGACCAGCAAGGTCGAGTCGTCGGCCGGCGAGCTGGCCCGCGGCCTCATCAAGAGGGACGGAGATGAACTGCACCTGATCTACGCCCTGCCCACCGGTGAAATCCCCGGGGGGTTCAAGACCAGGGAGAAGCAGTTGATGTTCGTGATGAAGGCGAAGAAGGACGAATGACGGCCCGCCCCGGCCAGGGCGGGCGCGCAGGCGCCCACGGGTCGCCACCCATCGGCGCACGACAATCCGGGTCCGCGAGCCGGCCCGCTCTCTCCTCGGGCCGGCCCGCGGGCCCCGGACTGCGCTCGGGGGACGCGGCGATCTTCAAGGACCGTAAGGGCAGGAATCTCAGGAAATTTGCTTGATTTTGATTCGTCTCCGACGATAATCCTTGATTAGATTTATGGAGTCATCGGGCCGCCATGGAGTGGGCTCCGAGGGCTCGATCCGAGCGTCCATCCTTCGCCAGGGTATCCGCTCAAGTCCGACCGCCACCTCGTCATCCCTCCTTGCCGATCGCTGTACAAGGAAAGAGTCACCGTCGATCGCGATTCGCGCCGCATGATGTCGATCCGCGGGCCCGCCCCGCGGGATCATGCCGATACCACGCGGTGCGAGCGGCCCCTCGCAGCCATCCGCGACGGGTCCGGGTTCGCGTGTCGACATCGATTCGCCGCAACCAAGGGGATGACGAACGACGCGGGGCGGCGGAAGGGTTTCGCCGTCTTCCTCATCTAGACTGGAGCACTCGCAAGAGGAGTCTGAAATGATCCCATCGCTCATCCGTCGCAGACCAAGGACCGGCTTCACCCTGATCGAGCTCCTGGTGGTGATCGCCATCATCGCCGTCCTGATCGCGCTCTTGCTGCCCGCGGTCCAGAGCGCCCGCGAGGCGGCGCGCCGGGCCCAGTGCGTCAACAACCTCAAGCAGCTCGCGCTGGCCGCCCACAACTACGAGTCGAGCACCGGCGTCTTCCCCATGGGGAACCAGGGCTGGATCTTCCCTTCGTGCGGGTCGAACTGGCCGAACGATGCGTTCCTGCACTCCGCCTTCGCCTTCATGCTGCCGTATATCGAGTCGGCCACGATTTACAACGCGTATAACTTCAGCCGGGTCTTCGTATCCGTCTCGAACATCACCGTCGAGGGGACGCAGTTGAACGTGTTCAACTGCCCATCAGACCTGCCATTCACCCAGGAGCCGCCGCAAGACGTCCCGTACGTCCACAATTCGTACGCGACGAACCGCGGCCGCAACGAGAATATCAATTTCAACTGGGGCAACACCGCGCCCCCCGACCCGACCGCCCAGTACTATCAGAACTGCAACGGCGACCCCGGCGACGGCCTGTTCGGCTGGCAATCCGCCTTCAAGATCGCCCAGGTGACCGACGGGCTGAGCAACACGTTCCTCTTCGGCGAGGTCTCGCGGTTCGTCGACGAGCCGGCGTCGCCGTACTCCATCGGGAACATCACCATCGAGTTCCAGGATGATTACTCAATTAATGTAGGACACCCAACTTCCGGCGCCTTCGTCATCCCGAGGCTCAATGCACCACCCGACAAGACCGGGGCGGTGTGGCAAGCATGTTTCATCACCAGCGGCGCGTTCTACCCGCCGGATTGGATCCCGGTGAACGCCTGCCTCAGCTTGGGCCAGTACGGGTTCCGGAGCCTCCATCCCGGCGGCGCGAATTTCGCCGTCGCCGACGGGTCGGTCAAGTTCATCAAGAGCTCGATCAACGTCCCCACCTACCGCGCCCTCGGGACCCGGGCCGGCAGCGAGGTCATCAGCGCCGACCAGTACTAAATCGACGAGCGTTTCCAGAGATCCGATCCGGCACCCGATCCCGATCGCGGCCGAGGGGATGAGGTCCCCTCGGCCGCAAGGGGTCGCAGACGGGCCGGATCGACCGTGGACCCACGAAGGAGAGACTCATGAGAAGAACCGCCCATTGGCTCGCCGTGCTCTTCGCCGCCACCCTGGTGATGGGGTGCTCGCCCGAGACCTCAACTCCGACGACGGAACCGGCCGAGGCCGATGTCATCCTCAAGCCCGACTCGACCAAGGGCGGTGTCGGGGCGGCGAACAAGAAGGCGAAGAAGCCGCCCGGCCCGGCCGGCGGCGCCGCCAGGGGATCCTCCGTGAAACCGAACCCGAATCTTTGAGGGGCCGTGTCCGAGGCGAGTCGCCGGCTGCTGAGTTGGGAAGTGGCCGGCGGCTACGCTCGCGTCCTTGGCGGCCGGATTCGCCAGACCCGTGCGACCAGCACCGTCCCGCCGTTCTGATCGACTTTGAAGGAAACCCCCAGAGGAGGAACGAACATCACGCGACGTCCCCCCTCCCGTGATTCGCTCGAGCCGAACGGGTCGTCGCGCAGCGTCTGATCGATGGTGTTCGCCGCCCTGGTGATCTCCTGGCGGAGATTCGAATCGCCTTGGTTCCAGATCTCCGCCAGGTTACTTACCGCCCTCTGGAGCCAAATGACCTGGAGCATCACAACGACTCCAGATAGGCCAGGACCTCGGCCGTGGTATAGAGCCTGCCGGGATTGGCGAGCAGCTTCTTCCATTCTTCCTCGCTCATCTTCGGCTCGTCGTCGTACCAGGAAGGATCGGGCACCGGCACGATGCGTGCGATGACGCGCCCCTCCTCGTCACACAGCTCGACGGGGTATTCCACGTCGGGCAACTTCTCCTTCAACACGGCATCGTAGAGAACCTTCTTCATCATCTCCTCCTGCGAAGAGTCGAGGTGGACGAGTTTCCATCGATAAGATTCTATCTCAACTCGGCGTGCCGGGCAAACGGATGCCGATCCCGGGGTCTTGCAGCAGCCGGCGATTGCGGCTGATGTGGTAGTGGCAGAGCGCGATGGCGCAGGCGTCGGCGACGTCGTGGGGCTCGGGGAGACGATCGAGGCCGAGCTCGGCCATGATCGCGTGCTGGACCTGAGCCTTCGGCGCCCGTCCGCTGCCTGTGAGCGTCTTCTTGATCCGCGTGGCGGCGTAGCCGAAGACGGGGGTCTCGCGCTGGGCGGCGGCCAGGACGATCACGCCCCGCGCGTGGCCCATCAGGATCGCCGTGCGGGGGTAGCTCACGTGGCTGTGCACCTGCTCCAGAGCCAGCGCGCCCGGCGGGAAGGCCTCGAGCACCTCGACGATCCCGCGGTGGATCCAGGCGAGCCGCTGGCCCATGGACTTGCAGGCCGCGCCGGGTCGGATCACGCCGGCCTCGACCACGAACGCCCCGCGCGGCGAGGGCTCGACGACCGCGTATCCCGTCACGTTCAACCCGGGATCGACCCCCACGACCCGGTCGAGCACCGCGGCGGACGCAGCCTGGGGTTCCTGCGACGCAATGGCCATCCTCGGCGATCCTCCCCTTCCTGGAGTGCTGAGCGTGCCGGGGCGAGCTAGGACGGCGACCCGCCCCGTCGCGGCTCGATCCGCCATCGTGAGCCGTCGGGCCGGTCTTCAATGGTGACGCCCAGCTCGGCGAGCCGGTTGCGGATCTCGTCGGCCAGGGCGAAGTTCTTCTCCTTGCGGAGCCGGTTGCGCAGGTCGACGAGCAGACCGAGCAGGTCCTCGGTCAGTGCGCCGGCGGGCTCGGGCGGTGTCGCGGCCGGCCGGAGGAACAGGCCGAGGATGCCGCTGAGCTCGCGGAGCACGACCATGCCGGCGCGGTATTCCTCGAGCCGGTCGGGGCGCGTGCGGCCCGGCTCGAGGCCGGGCTCGTGGGCGAAGCGGTTCAGGGCGTGCGCGATCTCGAAGAGCTCGCCTAGCGCACCGCCGGTGTTGAAGTCGTCGTCCATGGCGTCGAGGAACCGCTCACGGTGCTCGGCGAGCTCCCGGAGCAGCGCCGAGCCGCCGGGCTCGAGGACATTCCGGCGCGTGGGCGCCTCGATCTGGTAGAACGACTCGCCGGTCAGCTCCGCGAACCGTTCGAACGCTCGGTAGAACGTCTGGAGCCCGCGCTGGATCTCCGTCAGCCGGTTGGGCCCGAAGTCGATCGGGCGGCGATAGTGGCTGAAGAGCAACAGCGCGGAGGGTATCCGGCGAGTGGGCCTTCAGCAGGTCGCTCATCAGCACGATCGTGTCGGGGTCGGACTTGGAGATCTTCCGGCCGTCCTTGGTGAGCAGGCCGTTGTGCATCCAGTACGAGGCGAACGTCTCGCCGCTGTACGACTCCGACTGCACCAGCTCGTTCTCGTGGTGGGGGAAGACCAGGTCGAGGCCGCCGCCATGGATGTCCAGGTGCCGGCCGAGGTACTTCATGCTCATGGCCGAGCATTCGATGTGCCACCCCGGCCGCCCCGGTCCCCAGGGGCTCTCCCACGACGGCTCGCCCGGCTTGGAGCGCTTCCACAGCGCGAAATCGCCCGGATGACGCTTCAGTGCCGAGGGCTCGATCCGCGCACCGGCCAGCAGCTCCTCGGGGTCGCGGTGGCTGAGCTTGCCGTACTCGGGCGCCTTGCCGACGTCGAAGTAGACGTCGCCGCCCGACTCGTAGGCGAACCCCTTGGCGATCAGCTCGCCGGTGATCGCGACGATCTCGGCGATGTGTTCGGTGGCGCGCGGCATCTGGTCGATGCCGTCGACGCCCAGGGCCGCCAGGCAATCGAGGTAATCGCGAGTGACCCGCTCGGCCAGCTCCGTCACCGTCGTCCCGTCCTTCTGGGCCTGGACGATCAGCTTGTCGTCAACGTCGGTGATGTTGACCACCCAGGTCACCTCGTAGCCCGCGTAGGTGAGGTACCGCTTGATGGTGTCGAAGATCACCGGCCCGACCAGGTGGCCGATATGGCTGGGCGAATAGACCGTCGGGCCGCAGACGTACATCCCCACCTTGCCGGGACGGACCGTCTGGAAGGGCTCCTTGGCCTGACTCAACGTGTTGTAGACGCGCAACGGCATGTGACGACCACGATCTCGACAGCCCGGCGGACCGGCTCGCCGGGCGGAGGGACTGAAGACGACGCCCATCATTGGCGACGGGCCGGATCCGCCGCACCACTGGCAAAGTTCGAGTCGAGCTGGGCCGATCAATCCATGGCGTCCGCCTCGATGAGGGTGATGGCCTCGCAAGCGATCGCCTCGCCGCGACCGATCGGGCCGACGTGCTCGCCGGTCTTGGCCTTCACGTTCACGTCCGTCTCCCCGACCCCGAGCAGCCGCGCCAGGTTCGCCCGGATGGCCGGCTTGTGCGGGCCTAGCTTCGGCTCCTGGGCGTGGACGATGACGTCACAATTGACCACCCGCCACCCGGCCCGCCGCAACCGATGGACGACGTCGGCCAGCAGCCGCGTGCTGTCCAACCCTTTCCATCGGAGATCCGTGTCGGGGTAATGCTCGCCGATGTCGCCCAGGCCGGCCGCGCCGAGGAGCGCGTCGGCCACCGCGTGGCAGACCACATCGGCGTCGGAATGCCCCACCAGCCCGCGGGGATGATCGATCCGCTGCCCGCCCAGAATCAAGGGCCTCCCTTCCTCCAACCGGTGGGTGTCATGACCGATGCCAACCCGCAAAATCGCCCTCCCATGCCGATGACGCCGCACGCCCCAACGACCAGCGATCAGGGTAGCGTTTTCCCGGCTGCCTGACCATCCCCGGCGCGAGTTCGAGGCGTATTCCCATTATCGGGCGTTTCCTCATCAATTTGAGAAGAAAAGTTTCAAGATCCGGGTGAGGATTCGCCGACGGGTGCCCGGCGTGCCAAACGGCGTCGGACGCAATCCCTGCTGAGGGATCGACTTAGGTCCTTCTTGTTCGCTTACTCTCCATCCTGGCATCCGGAATGCAGTAACCCAACCGCGACCAGAGCGGCCGGAGCCGCAGGCCATCCCGGGGTTCGATGGATCGCGGGAGAGCCAAGAAGGCGTGATGGGCACGCAAACCGGGATCTGAGGATCGCCGCGGACTAACGAATCAAGGAGGCCAACATGCTTGTGCTGAGCCGCAAGATCAACGAGAAGATCGTGATCGACGGGAATATCGTGGTGACGGTGGTGAAGATCGACCGCAACCAGGTCCGGATCGGGATCGAGGCGCCGGGGAACGTACGGGTGTTCCGCGAAGAGATCCTGGCGCATCGTCGCGGCACGCGGAAGAGGCGGTCGCGGCGGGCGTCTGAAGACGATCGGTCGAGAGTCTCGACGATCGTTCCCATCTCACTGTCATCCCCGTCGGGGCGAGGATTCGCGACGCTTTGCCCCGAGGCGCGGCGAGGTCGGCCAGGCGGCTCACGAGGACGTGAGCGCAAACCCCGGAACCGCCCGACATCCGCCGCCGATCCTCTCTCGGGACGTTCGCACCCGGGCCCGTCATTGCCCCCACTCCCGGAGATTTCGGACGCGCGATTGTCCCGATAGCGAGCCTCGGTACGTTACCATGAAATATCGGGCGTGGGCGTGATTCGGGGCCCGCGCACCGGGTGGCGTATCTTCCAAAGGTCCTCGCTGGGAGGGATAGCCTCGCCGGCCGGCGTCCAACCCGCGGGACATCGAGGCCATCACCACCGACCCCGAGCTCGATACGTCGTTCGTCCCGATGGACGGCGCGGGGGTCGGCATCACCCTGAAGAAGCGCTGAGCGATCGAGAAGAAATCGATCCAAGATGACGCATTCAAGAATCATCCTTGTTTCGCTCGGATCGGCGTGCGCCGCCGGTGCCGTCCTGCTCGGCCTGACGGCCCCGTGCGCAGCCTCCGAGACCTTCGTCTTCCACCACGAGGACGTGATGGGGACGTCGATGGAACTCCGGCTACTGGCCGACTCCGAGGATCTCGCCTCGCGGGCCGAGGATCGGGCGCTCCGCCAGATCGACCGCCTCTCGGCCATCTTCAGCAGTTACGAAGCCGACAGCGAGTTCAGCCGGTGGCTGGCCGGGCCCAGGACTCCGGCCCGGCTCTCGCCCGAGCTGTTCGAGGTGCTCCAGCTCTGCGACCGATGGCGGACGGCCAGCGGAGGCGCGTTCGACCCGAGAATCGAGGCCCTGATGCAGCTCTGGTCGCGGTGCGCGAAGGAAGGCCGGATTCCGGCGCCCGCGGAGATCGCCACCGCCAGGGCTTCGATGAGTCAACCGGGCTGGCGGCTCGACTCGGCTGCGATGACCGCCGAACGCCTCTCCGACGCTCCGCTGACCTTGAACGCGATCGCAAAGGGATACATCGTCGAGCGGGCGTGCGACGCCGCGATGGACAAGGGCGGCGGAAGCGGTATCCGCGGCGCGTTGCTGAACGTCGGCGGCGACCTGCGCGTCCGCGGCGCGCTCGATCGCACCATCAGGATCGCCGACCCTCGCGCCGACAGCGAGACGTCCGCCCCGATCGCCTGCATCGGGGTCCGAGACAAGGCGGTTTCCACCAGCGGTAACTCGCAGCGCGGGTTCCGGATCGACGGCCGATGGTACTCGCACAAGCTCGACCCTCATTCGGGTGCTCCCGTCGAGGAGATTGCCAGTGCGACGGTCATCGCCGATCGGTCCGCCGACGCCGACGCCCTCGCCACGATCTTCAACGTGCTCCCGCCGGAGGACAGCGTCCGCCTGGCCCGGGCGCTACCGGGCGTGGAATGCCTGATCGTCTCGGCCGACGGTCGGGTCACCCGCAGCGACGGCTGGGGCCGCTACGAGCGGCCGGTGCCCGGGCCGCCGGCCCCGAAGCAGGAACCCGTGGATGGCCGGGCCAACTCGTGGGGCGACTCCTTCGAGTTGCTCGTGAAGCTCGAGATCAACCGACCGAACACGGGCAAACGGCGCTATCAGCGACCTTACCTGGCCGTCTGGATCGAGGACAAGGACGGGTCGCCGATCCGTACGCTCACGCTCTGGGTCACCGCGACCAGGCACGGCTCGCGCTGGATCCCCGACCTGCGCCGCTGGTACCGCAGCGACCAGGCTCATCGGCTGGTCGCCGACACCGAACGGCTCGCCACCATCGCGCGGCCGACCCGCGAGCCCGGCAAGTACGACATCATCTGGGACGGCAAGGACGACCAGCGCAAGCCGGTCGGCCGCGGAGAATACACCCTGTGTATTGAGGCCGCGCGCGAGCACGGGACCTATCAGAGTATGCGTCAGACGATCCGACTTGACGACCGGCCGTTCGTCAAGGAATTCAAGGGAAACATCGAGATCAAGGCGGCGTCGATCGAATGCCGGCGCAAGAAGTAGTGGTGCGACCCGGCTCAACTTGTGGTTCGGGTTCGGACCGGATCCCGACCGCCCCGATCGGTCCGTTCCGTTCGGCGCGCGCCGGCGGACACTCGAAGGGTCGCCGCCGACCGGGCGACCTTCGGCCCTCCCGAGGGCTGGGTCAGGAGACTCGCGCCCAACACTCCGGGCCGGGTCGGACCGGGGGCGAGCCGGCCGACCTGGCCACCACGGGCGTCCCGCGAGCCGGCGAGTGATTCCCGGCCGATTCGTCAGTGCCACTGCCGGGGAACAAGGATCGGAATTCGAGTGGGCGAAGCTCCGTCCGAGCCATCTTCAATCCCGGCTCGCGCGGAGGCTCGCCCTCCCGACGGAATCCCAGGTCTTTCCTCTGCGACGCGGTACTCATGCCGGCGGCAAGAAAGTCGGTCAGGCCGTCCAGCCTGACGCGGGTCGGATCGGAGGTAGGTCAGGCTCTCCAGCCTGACGCGGGTCGGGTCGGATCGGATCGGACGGAGTCAGGCTCGAAAGCCCGCCCGACACCGATCCGGTCGTCAACGTCACCTCGTCCCCGACGGGAGCCGCACCGATCCCCGGAGTCTGGCCGGCATCCGGCGTTGGCCCGATGGGGCTGTCATACTCCCCATAGTCCCCATAGTCCCCACGAAAATGTGATGCAGAAAAGTGGGGAGTATGGGGCGCGACGGCCCCATCGGGGCGATCGGGCGGCTCGCTCTCGGCTTCCGGCAGACATAAGGAGCAGCATGATCCCTTGCCGAACCCCGAGCGAAGGGATCGGACGGCCAGGGCCTGGCGAGCCCGCTCGACGAGGCGTCGGTTGAAGCCCGCCGCGAGCGCCGCTCGCTCGCACTCCGTGGCGAGCTTCGGTCCGTCGGCGAGGTAGCCCCGCAACCATTCCTCGACGGCACGGGGGCGGGCGAGCCGGCCGGATCCGCCGGACTTACCGGCGTTGACGCCCCGTCTCAGCCCGGCGTCGGCATCCAGGTCGATCGTCTCCGGCAGCCACTCGACGAACTCGGCGGCGCCTTCGTCGCGGATGATGTAGGCCAGGCCCGGCTGCGGCGGCCCCAGGTTGCAGCCGTTGTCGAGCATCAGCCGGCGCACGCCGGTCGGGTCGTCGGGGTCCGCCAGGAACATGAAGTTGGCGCGGCAGACGCCGACGTACCCGATCTGGCCGAGCACGCGGTATTTGCCGTTGGTGCCCGATGCACCGTGCTTGCTATGGTAGTTGATCAACAGGACGGTCGCGCCCAGCCGCTCGGCCATGTCCTGGAGCGGCGCCAGCATTCCCCGCACGTCGGCGTTCCGGCCGGCGAGGAAGGCGGTGATCGGGTCGAAGACGATCAGCCGGCAATCGCCCAATTCGGCGGCCCCGAGTTCGATGGCCGCGAGGTCCTGGGCCGCGAGCGTGGGCCTCCGCTCGCGGGCGGGGACACGCGCCGTCGGACCGCCGTCGAACCCGCGGAATCCCGGCTCGAGCATCGACCGGATGATCTTCACGCGGCCCATGTCGGCGCCGGCGGCCAGGAGCCGGGGGACGATCGTCCGCGCCCGGTCGTCCTCGCCGGAGAGCAGGATCGCGCTACCCCGAGCCGCCAGTGCCGGCCCGTCGGCACCCGAACCCGGCAGCGGGCCGCCACGGCTGACCGCCGCGATCAGCGAGAGGGCCGCCAGGCTCTTGCCCAGCTTGGGATCGCCCGAGAAGAGGGAGAGCATCCCCAGCGGGATCCGGCCGGGCCATAGCCACTGGATCCGCTCCGGCGCGATGTCGCTGGCGGAGAGCATCTGGACCTTCGGCCTCGCGTCGAAGTCAACCTCGGCCGGGGCGTCCGCGCCGAAGATCTGGCCGATCTTCCACAACTGCTCGGCCTCCCACGCCGCCCGCTGCCTGAGTTCGTCATGTTGTCCCACAATGGATGCTCCGTTGGGCTCAGTCGGGAAATCGCACCTATTCGTCGAGCCGATCGCCAGGGGCGACCGGCGGGAATCCTCTGACCCGGCCTAGCGCCGGGGCCCGACCCGCCCGACGCGATGGCGAAGGGGCTTTTGCAATGTGCTGTCAGGGTTTACGGCGACCCCCGCCGGCCCGTCGGGCGGGTCGGGGCCGTCTCGGCGCCGGCCAGCGGTTTCGGGTCCCTTTCCACTCACCGACGGCCTCGATGTCGCGAATCAGCCCGGATTCCCGATCCGGGACGGATGCGCGAAACCGAAACGATAGCACCGGCTTGCGGGATGGAAAGCGATCGTCATCGACACCTCTCCGGAGCAATCATTGCCCCGTCCTTGCCCTGCCACCCGGGCTATCTTCCTCGACCGCCCGACTCGTCCCAAACTATCACGACAATCCTTTTTAGTCAATGCCCTGCCTAATAAATCTCGGGTGCGCCGATCCACGCGGGCTGCGCGAAATCCAGCCGAAAGTGTGCCCCATTGTTCGCTTTCTTCCCGTTGAATCGAGCTGCGTGCCTGTCCCTTCCTCATGCGCGGTCCGTTCGTGGTCCGTCAGGTGCAGTCGAGCGGGCTGCGGACCCCGAGTGGGCCGGTCAGGAGAACATGGGTGTCGATCATCGTGGTACGGACATCGTCGTGGCCGAGGAGTTCTTGCACGGTGTGGATGTCGTGCCCGGACTCGAGGAGATGGGTGGCGAACCTGTGTCGGGGGTATGACAACTGGCGAGTTTGAGAATCCGGGCACGCCGGACGGCGGCGTGGACGTCGCGCTGCAGCGCGCGCTCGGCGGCATGATGCCGCCGGACGATGCCGCTACGGGGGTCGGTCGAACGGCGAGCGGCGGGGAAGACGTATTGCCAGCCGAGCTGGCGATCGGCATCGGGGTATTTCGCGGCCAGCGCCTGGGGGAGATACACCCGGCCGTATCCGTCGTTGAGGTCTAGCTGATGGAGGATCCGGACCCGATCGATCTGCGGCGCAAGGGGTCCTCCAGGGCGCGGGGCAGCAGCGTGACGCGATCCTTCTGCCCCTTCCCGTCGCGGACGACGATGTGCCGCTGGCCGAAATCCACGTCCTTGACGCGGAGCCTGAGGCACTCCATCAGCCTCAGGCCCGAGCCGTAGAGCAGGCTGACCATCAGCCAGGGCGTGCCGTCGAGCTGGGCCAGGACCGAGCGGACCTCGTCGCGGGTCAGGACCGTCGGCAACCGTTCGGGCCGACGGGCCGGGGCGATCCGGCCCAGGTCATCGAGCGGTCGGCCGAGGACGTCTCGGTAGAGGAAGAGGATGGCGCCAGCGCCTGGTTCTGGGTCGAGGCCGCGACATCGCGGACGACCGCCAGGTGGGTGAGGAAGGCCTCCAGCTCGGCGCCCCCATCTCCTCGGGATGGCGTTTCCCGTGGAAGAGGATGAATCGCTTGATCCACTGGACGTAGGTGTCTTCCGTCCGGATGCTGTCGTGCAAGGTGCGAACCCGATCGCGGACCCGATCCAGTCGTCTCGCCATGTCGACCCCGGCCGTTTAGGTCGTCTCGTTCCAAGCCTCGCTTGCAATCCTGCGACGATAAGGTCAAGATATCACAGTGGCCGTGATTGTACGACTGTCCAGTCGTGTTTTTCCGCAACATTTCGGTCGTCAACTTCTCGTTAGACGATGGAGGCGCTCCCGAGACACGGCTACCCTCGCACCCGGTCTTCTGCTATCATCTTGTCATGGCGGCAGACTTCCGCGATGTCGATCCGGCCGACCTACGGCTTCCCCCGTCGCGGTTCTCGGGGGCCGACCCCTACAAGCTCCAGCGGCAGATCGCTCGCTTCGGGGCGTCAACGGTCGGCATGCCGCCGGTCTGGGTCTATGAAGGATCGGATGGTGTGCTGGAGATCATCAACGGGGCGACCCGCGCGACTCGGATCGCGAAGCTGGCCCCCGGCACCCCGATTCGGGTCGAGGTGATCGGCAAGCTTCGCCAGCCTCGCGCCCATCATCCGAAGGTTGGAGACCGGCTATGATCGCGCTCGACCGCCAATCCGATGTGCTCCATCGCCTGCAAGAGGTCCATCGCTCCTGCCCCGAGATGCGCCTGGGTCAACTCCTGGCGACCGTCGCGATGCTGGGCGAGGACTCCACCGGCCGATCCCTCTGGGACATCGAGGATGACGAGTTGTCAGCGGCCGTCGAGCGATTCGCCAGTGATCTGGCGCAGCGCGCGGACGCCTGATTCACCCTCGAAGTCTCGCGTCCCGTCTAACGAGGCGATGCAGCGGACCCGCCTGCGGCGGGCCGCTGATCTTTGGCGTTAGCCGGCGGGGTCTTCACGCATGCCTTTCGTGTGCGACGTCATCATCGGCTTTCTGGACACAGCGGAGTTCTGGCGCTCCGGGGTCGTCAGGCCGAGCAAGCCCCTGGACACTGAGCAAGTGCGCCGACTGCAAATCGCCTGCGACGAGTTGTTCGGCGTCAGGCCCCCGTTGATCGACTACTTCGCGGATGACGGCCTCCTCCGCATCAGCTCGGTCACCGTCAGCCCAGACATTTATCGAATCGCCTGTCTCGCCCACGAACTCTTCGGCATGTCGGCCATCGATGAGGCTCATCGGTGCCCCGTTTATCCCGCCGAAGATCGGGAGGTTCCGAGCATCGAGAGCTTGGTCGAACACCGGCGCCGTCACTCCCTGGACGCGAATGAGGAGCAGAGGCGCGAGAGGGCTCAGGCCGATCACCGCTGGATGACCTCGCTGAGGGATTTCCAGCGAGAGACCCAAGAGCATGTGAGGTCGTTCGCCAAGGAGTGGCGTTACCTCGTCTAACAAATCGCTCCAGCGGACCCCGCTGCGCGGGGCCGCTGAGCTGGGTCGTTAGCCCGCGGAGGGCCAAGGATGTCCGAGATGCCGAAGGAGCGGTGGGCCAGGCGGACCGCCGGGCATGAGCTACTCGCGGCGCTCCAGGAGCGGCTCATCGAACTGATCCCTCAGCGAGTCGGGGCGCTCGGCATCGGCGAGCCGGTGTATTGTCTGCGGGTCTGGTACTACGGGACCGACGTGGGCGGCGATCGGGTCCCGTCACTGATGCTCTGTCCGGATGCCGCTCGGCGGCGGGTGCTGGCCGAGAAGGGAGACGTAGCCCCTCACTACTTGTGGTGCGCCGACGAGGTGTGCGTCGGGGCGTACACCGCCGAGATCAACGATCCGACGGTATCCGACCTGTGCCGCCTCTGGTACCAGCGCCCCTGGGGTCGCCGGCCGGAGGAAGTCGAATTGCGGCCCTTCCGGGAGATGGTCCAGCGGGTGGCGGCCCGCCTGAACGACCTGCCGTGGTCCGAGTACGCTCCGACGACCGACGACTTCGTCGTCTTCGCGGCGGACGCCTCCCATACGTATTGTGCCGACTACGAGGAGATGTTGGCCAGCGTGCCCGCCGAGCGGATCGAACTGCTGCGGTCGAGGCGGATGCTGGGGAACTCCAACTGGTATACTCTGAGTAGGGCGGCCGAGGATGAGGAGTGAACAGGCTAACAAAGCGTTCCAGCGGACCCGCTGCGCGGGCCGCTGATCTGGGGCGTTCGCCGGCGCCCGGTCTCGGAGGGGTGCAAAGCGCATCCTGCCCGAAGGCGAAGGCTCGCCGTGCCGCGCCCGGTGTCGCGGGCCTCGTGCGGCGCGCCCGGTCTCGTGGGGCGCGCCGTCCTGCGGGCCCTCGGTCTTGCGACGGCCGGCGGCGCGCGGCATCCTCGAAGGGCCGGCGGTCGGGCGCCCGTCGTCGCGGGCAGTCGCGGGTGCGATCGGTGGCCGGGCCGGTCGCTTGGGCCGACCGGCTAACAGGGGCGATCCAGCGGACTCGCTCCGCGGGCCGCTGAATTTGGGCGTTAGAGTGCGACACGAGGATGTCGCGGGAAGTATGTTGCTGTTCCAATATGAGGAGGTGGCAACACCTGCTGTTCTGCCAGCAGTCCCCTACCGGGGCGTGCGTCGCCGGTAACGGGGGGGGGCGAAGCCCTCGGGACAACGTATCCTCATCCGCAAGGATGGTGACCGAAGCGCGAGCCGAGGTCGCGACTGCCAGCACCGCGGCGGTCGGGGACCAGGGGCGCGTGGTATGGCCAACCCAGGTGAACCGCCGCAAGCGTCGTAACCAAGAACAAGCCAAAGGCGCTGATAGGCTTGGGCCAAAACGGCATGTGGCCAGGTCCGGATGCTTCTAACTCATCCGGCGCAGATGACGGGCCACCGGCGTCGAGGCGGGGCCTAACCCACGAGGATTCCTGCGATGCAACGTGTTAAGCCCGTCGCCCTCCCGCGAGGGTAGGCCAGCCGCAAGGCGAGCCGACGGGGCGGCGGGTAGAGGACGGGGGAGGAAGCGAACGCCGGCCTGTAACGGGTCGGATAGGGGTTGCGACATCACCCCGCGCGGAAGCGAGCTGACTTCCCCCGGGTGTCGGCGGACAGGAACCGACAGCCGACCGGTTCGGGAGGCAAAGCAGATCGGTCTCGGACGGCAACGTCCGTCGGTGCGGCCTCCGCCGATCTTCGGTAGCCGGCTCTGCCGTAGTCAGGTCCAGGTTGACCCCAAGGCCAATGGGGAGACCGCGTCTCGTAAGGGGTGTCGTGGGCCGGCGGAGCCGACCCGGTCGTGCCACGCAGGGGCGTTGTTCGATGCTTGAGCCGGATGCGTTGACGAGGCGCACGTACGGTTCTGAGGGGAGGGGGTGAGGGCGACCTCACCTCACCCGACCGGCCGAGCGGCTGCTGCATCGGGCTTTGCCGTGGCCTTTCGCGGCGCGAGCGACCGGGATAGAATCGAGGGCGTCGGCCCATGAACCGCCAGCGTCCGAGGAGGCCCGCGTGCCTCGTATCTCCGCATTCTACGGCATCGCGATCTACATGTACTATCGCGACCACGCGCCCCCTCACTTCCACGCCATCTACGGCGAACACGAGGCGACGGTGGCGATCGAGACGGCCGAGGTGCTGGAGGGGAAACTGCCGCGGCGCGCCCGGACGCTGGTCTCCGAGTGGGCCGTGGCCCATCGAGAGGAATTGGCACACTCCTGGGAGCTGGCGCGCGCCGGTCAGCCGTTGCCGACGATCGAGGGGCTGGAGTGAGTCCGGGAGGTGGGTATGATCCTTCGCATTCGTGAGGCCCGGGTCTGCGGGCCGCATTCGTTGCGGTTGACCTTCAGCGATGGGACCACCAAGCAGGTCGATGTCCGTCCGCTGCTCGACGGCCCGATCTTCGAGCCGCTCCGGGATCCCGCGTATTTCGCGCGTGCGACCCTAGACGCGACCTGCGGCACCGTCGTCTGGCCCAATGGCGCGGACTTCGCCCCGGAGGCCCTCCATGAGTTGAAGGCCGAGACCACGTCTGAAACGGCCGCCTAACAGGGGATCCAGCCAGGGCTTACGCACCAGATTTCTCGGGGACTTGGGCCAGTACACTCAATACGTGGAAATTGGTGTCAGTTCTTTTTGCGTGGAAATTGGTGTCACGTGGAAATTGGTGTCAGTTCTTTTTGGACAAAAAGAACTGACACCAATTAGGGGTGGACACCAATTAGGGGTGGACACCAATTAGGGGTGCAGAGCACCCTACCGGCTGTTCCGGAAGGGATAGCCCTGGGGGGCGAGGCTCCTGCCGAGCCGGTCTCGCCGCCATGCGCGGCTCGGACGGAGCCTCGCCCTCCCACTTCAGGAACAGACACTCAAGCGGGGGGCCGAGACGGCGACACCGATCGTTTTCGCGTTCCGTGGCATACCGAGGGACATCCCTGTGGTGCAGACGATTGCCGTCCCCTTCTCCACTCGGGGAGAAGGTGCCCGAAGGGCGGATGAGGGGGGCCCACAGCCTGTTCTCTTGGAGCGGTTACCGATGGCACGGAGACCGGCGGACGGAGCTGCCTCCTCCGAGCCGGCCGGCGGGTCCGTTGTCCGAGGGGGCTCCGTCCCGCGACCCGGTCCGATCCGTCCCGCGACCCGGTCCGATGGCAACCCGCCCGACCGGTCGCTCCCACGGCGGGTCGGACCGGGTCTTTTGTAGGAGGGGGCTCCTCCCACCGACGCGGGCCTCCGCCGATGGGCGATGCCCACCTTACGGGCCTCCGATCACCCCGGCCGATCACCCGGCGAGAACTTCACCTGGCCGGGGCTCAGCAGCGTCTGGGTCTCCTTGATGAGCGACGAGAGCTTCATCACGGTCAGGGTGAACTCGGTCAGGGCCTCGCGTCCTTCGGGGCCGACCCAGACGTAGCGGTTGCCGTGGCGGCCCACGTAGCAGGCTTCACGGGGAACATCCCATTTCCCGCCGACGTGGAACCAGCCGGGCCGTATGCGAGCCAGGGCGCGCTGGATGAGATCGAGCTGGCGGCAGACGTCCCTGGCCAGTGGGGAGCGCGCCGATGCAAGCGCCTCGGGGCCGTCGCAGACTTCCTCGTCATTGGTCGTCGTGACCTTGGCGTCGAACTCGCCGTAATTGCGCATTCCCCGCGAGTGGTACTCGTAGAATAGTTCCGACTCGTCGCGCTGATCGGCGTTGGAGGGGAATTGATTCTTCAGCTCGTGGGCCAGCTCGTTGAGGAACTCGGGGTCGGGCATCTCGGGCGAGCCGAGGGCGCGGCGGTAGGCGATTCGCAGCAGCCGGAGCTCGGCCGAGTCGATCACCGGCGTCATGCCCCACTGGACGACGACGGTCCGCGAGCCGAAGAGCTGCGGCAGGGTGTTGGCCGGCGGACCGAGGTCGACGGCCGCCCCGGCGCTGCCCGAGTCGGTGATCTGCGTCGTCCCCTCGCGGAAGTTGACGTGCCACGGCAACGCCGAAGGGTTGTTGGCGAACAGCGCCAGGTTGTCGAGGACCTGCTGGTACTCGAGGTCGGGCAACGTACCGGCCTGGCGCATCGCCCGCTGCCCCAGGCGGACCGAGATGCACCCGCTCGAGCCGAACAAGATCAGCGCGAGGGCCGGGGCGACGGCGAGCGCGGCGGTCCTCGGGCGCATGAGGCTATCCCCGGTCGATCGACGCGGTCAGGTCGACTCTGATGGTTGTATCGGACGAAGCAAGGGTCGTCCATGAGTCGTGGGCGTCTCGTGATGGCGGACCGATCCGCCGCGTGAGGAGCCGTCATGTAAAATTGGGAAGCGGCGACGATCCGGGGTGCCTCGAGGGAAAGGGCCGATCGACCATGGACCAACCGAGCACGCGGCGACGTTTCCTGGAGACCGGGACGGCCATCGCGGCCGGGACGGTCGCCTCCGGCGCGGACAGGACGGCCGGTGCGGTGGGATTGCCCCGGTCGCCAGAGCCCGATGCCGACTATCCCCGCGACCGGCCCGGCGCCGGCGGTCCGGTCGGCAGCCCGACCGATCGGGGCAAGCTCGTCCCTGGCCTGCGTCCGCCGGGACTGCCCCCGGTGCCCGTGGTCGCACCGGACGTGCCCAAGCTCCCCTGGATCCTCCGCGACGGCGCCAAGGAGTTCCACCTCATTGCCATGCCCGTCAAGCGGGAGTTGTTGCCGCATCTCGAGATGGACGTCTGGGGCTTCAACGGCTCGATGCCCGGGCCGATGATCGAGGTCAACCAGGGCGATCGGGTGCGGATCGTCGTCGAGAACCGGCTGCCCGAGGAGACGTCGATCCACTGGCACAGCCTGGAGATCCCAGTCAGCCAGGACGGCGTCCCCGGCCTGGTCCAGGACTTCATCCCGCCCGGCGAGGCGTTCGTCTACGAGTTCACCCTGCATCAGCACGGCACGTTCTTCTACCACGCGCACGTGGTGATGCAAGAGGCGATGGGCATGGTGGGCGCGTTCATCATCCATCCCAGGGAAGCGTACCTGCCCGTTTGCGACCAGGACTTCCTGCTGATCACCCAGGAATTCCAGATCCTGCCCAATGCCAGGATCCCCGATCGCCAGGGGATGGAATTCAACTTCCTGACCTTCAACGGCCGATGCGCCCCGCTCACCACGCCACTCGTCGTGAAGCTGGGCCACCGAGTGCGGATCCGGCTGGTGAACTTCAGCACGGCCGACCATCACCCGATCCACCTGCACGGGAACACCTGGTGGGTCACCGGCACCGAAGGGGGCCGCATCCCCGAGCCGGGTTGGATCCCCGGCAACAACGTCCTGGTCGGCGTGGCCCAGGCGCGTGACGTCGAGTTCATCGCCAACAACCCGGGCGACTGGATCATGCACTGCCATATGTTCCACCACACCATGAATCACATGGTGTCGATGGCCGGGCCGATGATGCGCGTGCCGCCCGGCGACCCGCGCGGCGGTGTTCCCGGCTACCCGCAGAACATGGAAGGCGGCATGGGCGCCGGTATGAACATGGAGATGCCGATAGAGTCCGAGAAAGGCGAGGGCATGGCGATGGACATGGCGATCCCCGAGGACGACATCCGCCCGCTGGCCCGGCGCGAGGCACGCGGCATGCGCCGGGACTGGTCGCACATCAAGGGACTCACGACGATCGTCCGGGTGAAGTGCGCCCCTGGGATTGGACCACCCGAGGGATGCTCTTATGGTACGGCGATTGCCCCGGCCTGACGATGGTGCGCGGGCGAGATTTCTGCCCTAGCCTTCGAACCGTCGGTGATCCGGGACGAAAGTCGCCGCCGCGGCGCCTTCCGGTACGAACTGATAGGGAAGTTGGGTCAAAGAGGCCGAAGTAGTCGCTCAATCCGCCGGAGACTTGCGTACCGGAGGGCCCGGCCGCATGCCGGAGGCCCCAGTACCTCCAGAGCGAATCGCTCCAGATGATGCCGGTCCGCTGGGAGTCGTACCGGCCGCAGATGGCCAGTCGGACCTTGGCACCGCCGCGGGGCAGGCAGGTGGATCCGCCGCGCGCTACCCGGACTCGGCGCTGGCGAGGCACCTGGAGCTGATCGCGCGACCGATCAAGGCGGACGCGGCGGCTCGGGTCTTAGTCCGCGGTCCAGTTGCCGACCCAGTCGCAGTTGCTGGCGGATTTCTCCCGGGTGATTCGTGCGTTTTTCGCCGAACTGGCGGCGTCGAGGCGCGCCGACGGCGTGGTCTTGCTGGCCGTTTGACCCGCGCCAGCACCGCGCGGCAGGCGCCGTCCGGTCCTTCAACGCGCGGATCGTCCGTCGAGTGGCATCCCCGTCCCCGTTCCGGATCATGTCGCCGACGGGGGCGAGGAATCGTTCTGACCCGTTTCCCTACCCCAAATCCTCGGTTGACAGGTAGTTAGGGCTGATGACTTCAGGTGCGGCAGCATTCTGTGCCGCCGACCCTCCCGAGTTGTGATCACGGTCCGGACAATCGAAGAAATCGAGATCGGAAAGACCGCGGAGGGGAAGTAGTTGGTAGATCGATCGTTGGCTGGGGGCTTTAGCCGTGGCGAATCGCAACTCAGGCGAGTTTACCCACGCGATCCACACGCTCTTTGAGGTGGGGGCTCTAGCGGGCCTAAGCGACGGCCAGTTGCTGGAGCTGTTCGCGGCGCGGAGGACCGAGGCGGCCTTCGGGGCCCTGGTGACGCGACACGGGCCGATGATCCTGCGGGTCTGCCAGGGCCTCTTGGGCGATGCGCACGACGCCGAGGATGCCTTTCAGGCCGTCTTCCTCATCCTGGCGAAGAAAGCCCGCTCGATCCGCGATCCGGACCTGTTGGGCAACTGGCTCCATGGGGTCGCTCGCAGGACGGCCCAGAAGGCCAGAGCCCGGCGTGCGCGCTGGAGGGTGCGTGCGGGAAGGGAGGAGGCAATGTCCTCGATTGCAGTCGCCAATGGTCCCGCTGAGATCGAATCGGTGCGCCTCGAAGAGACCGCGATGCTGCACGAGGAGGTGGATCGGTTACCCGAAAGCCTCCGGGCAGCGATCGTGCTCTGTTATCTCGAAGGCTTGACTCATGACGAAGTCGCCAGCCGCCTGCGGTGGCCGATCGGTACCGTACGCAGCCGGATGGCTCGGGCCCGCGGCCTGCTCAGGGCACGGCTGACCCGCCGTGGTCTGGCCTATTCGGCCGTCCTCGCGGCGATCGAGTCTCCCCGCGTGGTGCGGGCAGAAGTGCCGCATGCGCTGGCCCACACGACAGCCCGGTCGGCTATCGAGATCGCAACCGGCACGGTCTTCGGGTTCGCCTCAACGTCTGTTGCCACTCTGATGGAGGAGGTCCTCAAGGCCATGTTCATCACCCAGGTCAAACGGATCGTGGCGAAGGCGCTGGCCGCGTCTGCCATCGCCACGGGTGCGGGGATGATCGCCATGGGAGCTTTGCAGCCCCGGCCCTCGGGGGCACAGAGTGCTCAAGCGGCACAGGCCGCCGATCAACGGGCGGTGGAGGGGAACCGGGCCGGGCAAACGACCCAGACGCATGAGCTGCTGGCGCTCCAGGAGCGGATCCGGTCGTCGTCCCGGACAGCCGTGTCATCCATTGTTTCGTTCATCGGTGCGACTGGAGTCATCATCTCGCCCGAGGGCCTGATACTCTCGCAAGCCCACGTCACCCACCCCGAAGGCGCAAGGCCCGGGGCCAAGACCAAGGTCCGCCTCCCGGACGACACGGTCGTCGAGGCCGAGGTGCTCGGGGCGGACCGAGTCCACGACCTGTCGCTCCTCCGGTTGGTGAAGCCGGGCCCTTATCCCTTCATCCCCCTCGCTGATCGCAACCTCGCGCCGGGCGAGGGCGTGCTCAAGTTGGGCTATCCGGCGCCGCTAGGCTACCGAAGGGGCCGGCCGCCCGAGGTCCGTTTCGGCAGGGTGCTGGCCACAAACGCCTACACGTTCCTGGTCGACTGCCATACCAACGGCGGCGATTCGGGGGGGCCGTTCGTCGGCCTGGATGGTCGCCTGACCGGGATCCTCAAGGCATCCACGCCGCTCGCCGATGACAGCCTGCCCGCCGGATTCCCCAACATCCGAATGCCCCGCGGTAATTTGTGGTGGACCGTAACCACGTTGACGATGATCCGCACCCGACTCGCGAGGATGGAAAAGGGCGAGATCATCGAGGCGACCGATGCCGAGTTGGCCCAAGCCCCCGCCGCGCGGCAGTACGGAACGGGCGACTTGATCGCGGAAGAGCGTCGGACCCAGGGGAAAGACTCGCTCGGGCGGTTCCGGGGAGCTGTGGCGGATGTCCGCGGGAGCGTCGTGGAAATCCTGGACGGAGACGAGCCCGTTGCCCGGGGGACCGTCGTCGACACCGCCGGCCTGGTCATCACCAAGGCGAGCGAGGTGCCGGATGAAGTCCGATGTCGTCTGCCGGACGGGCGGGTGAGCCCGGCCCAAGTAGTCGGCGTTGACCCGGCGTATGACCTGGCCCTGTTGCGGCTACGGCGGGTGCCCACCAACGGACTCGTGGCCGTCAACTGGTCGAAGACCGGAGAACTGCCCGCGGGAACGCTGCTCGCAGCGGCGGGGATCGGCGAACTTCCCGTGGCAGTCGGCATCGTGAGCATCCCCCGCCGGGACACGCCCGGTCCGCACCCGTCGGCAGCCTACCGGTACCAACGCAACAAGCCTGCCGCCCCGCCCGCGCTGACCGGGAGCACCGTGACAGGCGTGGGCTATCGGGTGGAGACCTCCGAAGGGAACGCGGCCGCCGCCGGCATTCGCCCGGGGGACGTCATCCTTACGATCGCGGGGTCCCCCGTGCCGGAGAACGGCGAGATCAGGCGGACCCTCGGCAAGAACCGATATCTTGAAGCGTCTTACACCTTCCGGGCCGTCTTGGAAGGCCGCCTGGCCGGGGAGCGGGTCCCCGTCCGACTCTTGCGGGGAGGGCAGCAGATCTTGCTGACCATGGAGCTCAAGAAGGTGCCCGATCCTGAGATGGGGTCAGAGTTCGTCAGCGACCATGCGGATGTTCCTCCGACGGTCATCACGGCCGATATCCCCGTCTTGCCAGACGAGTGCGGTGCGCCGGCGGTCGGTGTGGACGGGACGATGGTTGGGTTGGTGATCAGCCGGTTCGGTGTCACGGGCAGTTTCATCATCCCCGGAGACCGGGTCGCCGCCCGGCTCGCCGACCTCAAGGCGGGCAAGCCACTCGCCGGCTTCCCGGCACCGGCCGCGAATCCCCGAGCCTCGAGCGCACGGCAGGAGTGACTCGATGCGCCCGGTAAGTTCTCGCATTTGGAAGAGAGCCGACCAGACCGGCCGATGAGAGGCAGACGAGGGAGGATGGCCCCGCTGGGGCCCGACGCGGCTTCGGTCCGGTCAAGGTCAACGTTCCAGGGAGTTGAATCATGCTCAATAGGCGAAGCGCGCTGGCGGTTCTCGGGAGTACGGGGATAGGAACGGCCGTCTTTCAACGGGCATTGACGGCCAGGGCGGGAGGCGGACCGGTTTCGCCACAAATGGTTGCGGACGCAGAATGGGTGGCGGGCATCAAGCTGACCGTGCCGCAGCGGGAAGCGGTCGTCAATGCTTTCAAGTTCGGCGCGAGGACTTGGATCATGTTCGTCCGATCGAGCTCGACAATTCGCTGCTTCCGGGGCTCCGGTTCGCTCCGTTTGCCAGTCCCGCGTCACTTCCCGATCCGCGCGGTTACGAGGTCAAGAAATCTGCGGCACCAAGCCCCGAACCGCTCGCACGGCCCGACTCCGACGAGGATTTGGCGTTCAGCTCCATTCGGCAGCTTGGGAAACTGTTGCGCAATCGTCAGATTTCGTCGGTGGAATTGACGAAGTTGTATCTGGAACGGCTCCGGCGTTACGACCCGCTGCTCAAATGCGTGGTGACCTTCATGGACGAGCTCGCACTGAAACAAGCGGAGCGCGCCGATCGGGAACTGCGGGCTAAGAACGATCGCGGACCGCTTCACGGAATCCCCTGGGGCATCAAGGACATCTTCTCCTATCCGGGCTATCCCACGACCTGGGGCGTTTGGCAATATCGCAACCGCGTGATCAACGTGAAGGCGGCCGTCGCCGAACGGCTGGAAAACGCCGGTGCGGTGCTCGTAGCGAAATTGGCCACAAATACATTGGCTGGCGGATCGGTCTTGTGGTATCGAGGCATAACTCGGAATCCCTGGAATCCGCGCCGCGATGCCGGCGGTTCGTCATCTGGGTCAGCCGCGGCCGTCGCTGCAGGACTCGTCGGATTTTCCATCGGCACCGAAACCTCGTCGAGCCTCATCGGCCCTTCCATACTCTGCGGTGTCGTGGGACTGAGACCGGCGTACGGACGCGTAAGCCGATATGGCTGCATGCAACTCTGCTGGTCGCTCGACAAGATTGGGCCGATCTGCCGCGATGCTGACGACTGCGGCTTGGTTCTGGCCTCGATTCACGGTGCCGATCCACGCGACGCGGCATCGGTCGACCGGCCATACGTCTGGCCTTCGTCGCGTGAGCTTTCCACGATTCGAGTGGGGTACGTTGCAAAAGCGGGCGACGATGAACAACGGGCTGATCTTCGAGTCCTACGCGAACTGGGAATGGAACTCGTCCCCGTCGAACCGCCCAATTTGAAAAAGGACTTCGGACTGCCGAAGAATGAGCTCCAAGCGGGGCTGGTTGCCAGCGAGTCGGCCGCCGCGTTCGAAGAGCTCACGCGTCGTGGAGAGCCCACGGGCGTGAAGGGTTGGCCTCAGTACTTCTTGCTTGGCCATTTTTTGACGGCGGTCAACTATCCAGTAGTTTCCCAGTAGGAAGGCACAATAACTGATCGGATGTACCGCCTTGAAGGCGGCGTCTCCTGGTCGGAACCTGCCGGGTGGTAACCAACCCCGACCGGCCCCGACACAGGAGACGCACCATGACCGAAGCTACGCTCACCTGGACCACCTGGCAAGCTCTGCTGCAGGCCTTCGCCCATTCGTTTACCCGCCGCGGCTTCCGCCGCTTCGCCGAGTGGATCACCGCGATGGCCCTCAACGTCGAGGAGCACACCATCACCCAGTCCGTCCTGGCGCTGGAGCAGCCCGCCGCCTGGAAGGCCCTGGAGACCTTCGCCGAGTACGGCGGCTGGCACGAGGGCCGCGTCACCTACGACCTGACCCGCCTGGTCGAGGCCGCCCCGGGTCGAACCTGGCACGGCTACATCGCCTCGGCCGTCAACGACACCAAGGTCCATCGCTCCAGCCCCCACGTCTGGGGGACCTGCACCTTCCACGAGTACACCGCCCGCTGCCCCAATCGGGCCGGTACCGTCCGAGCCCACAACTGGGTCGTCCTCGGCGCGCTGCTCCACGAGCCGGGAAAGCCGGGGTGGTTCCTGCCGATCTCCGGCCGGCTCTACTTCCGCGCGTCGCAGTTGCCCGCCGGCCCCGGCGGCCCGCTGACGTTCCGGACCAAGTGCGAGCTGGCCGTGGAGTTGCTCCGCGAGCAGGCGCGGATCACCGGTGGCAAGCACCTGGGCGTCTTCGACGGCGGCTACGCCCTGCGGAGCGTCGTGCGGCCGCTGGTCCTCCCCGAGGGGGGTGGCCGGCGCATCGACTTCCTGACCCGGTTGCGGCACGACGCCCGACTCTATGCCCTGCCGCCGGCCGATCGCCCCGCCGGGACCCGGGGGCCTTTGCCGAAGTGGGGCCGGCGGCTGGACCCGCCCCGCCGTGGCGGCCGGTGGGAGCGGGGTTGGCGGACCGGCGTCGCCTTCATCTACGGCCGACAGCGGAAGGTCCGCTGGAAGGAGGTGGTCTGCCTCTGGCGGGTGCTGGGCCACGAGGTGCCGGTCAAGGCGATCATCGCCCATGTCGAGGGGTACAGGAAGCGATTCGCGCTGGTGACCTCGGCCGTGGAACTGACCGGGCTGCAGATGGTCGAGCTGTTCGCGGCGCGGTTCCGGCAGGAGGACGGGTTCCGCGACCTCAAGCAGCGGCTGGGCTGGGAGGAGTGCCGGGCGTGGACCAAGAACCCGATCGAGCGGACCAGCCAGGCGCAGTGGGTGACGATGAGCCTGCTGCGATTGCTGCAATTCCGCCTGGAGGCGGCCGGGGAGGCGGATTGGTGGTTCCGGCCGCCGTGGCACAAGGACAAGGACCGGCCGAGCGTCCTGGACGCCGAGCGGCTGATGCGGCGGCACCGGGCGGAAATTCAGCAGCTCCTGTCGGAGTGGCTGGGAGATGGTGGAGAAACCGAGGAGGCCGTGGCATGAGCCGGCTGTAGGACGGTCAAGAGCGGGCATCGCGGGGCGCTCCCGCGTCCGGTGCAGCAGCCAGAAACGCTCGGCGGCGCCGGGGAGCCGCCGCGGCGACAGCGGCGGTACGCATCAGGCCGCGATTGTGCATTTCATCAGGGAAACTACTGACTATCTGAGGCTTAATCGGTTGCGGTCCATCGTCATGCAACGATTCGACAAAATGATGCAGGCCGTTGATGTCTTTCTTTGTAACGAATGGATTCCGGGCGGCGATTCTGATGACCGCTGGGACTGGTACGGCAATATGACGGGTCATCCCATGATCACGTTCCCGAATCGATTTGAAGCGAAGGACGGTTTCTTCTTGCCAAAACCGCAACTGATGATTGGGCGCGTGTACGACGAGAGCACCCTGCTCACGCTCGCCCACGCTTGCCAGCGGGCCATCGACCTCACGCAACGTCCGCCGCTGGATCAATTCCTGGCGAAAAAGGACGAGATTCTCGCGGGCGAAGAATTCCCCGACGAGAATAAATACTACACCGACTAATCGAGAAAGTCGGCCCGGGTCGCCCAGTTGACACGGTCGTTTGGTACGAGGCCCAGGCGGCGGTACTGCGGTCGCCCAGCCTGGAGCCGGAGCTGAGACCGCTCGCTGAGAGTCGATGCGGCTCGCTATCTCGTGCGAGAAGGATCCCTGCGATGACCGTCCGAGCGATCATCCGTGGTGTGCTGGACAATACTCTTCTCATCGCAACTTCTACACGATGGTGTTGCTCGATCGAAGCGTCACCCCGGCGACGATCCGCCGAATGGTTGGATACCAGAGGCCGTCGGTGTCGCTGATCGTTCATTGTGCGGCCCTGGCCTTTTGCCCACGCAGCCATTGCTGCTCGAACTCCGCAGGGGTCAGGTAGCCCAGCGACGAATGGATCCGCTTCCGGTTGTAGACATCGTCCAGGAACCGACCCAGTTGGCCGTACGCATCGGCGAAATCGCGGTACTCGGACAGGTCGATCTCCTCCTCGCGGATGGTCCGCATCAGTCGCTCAGCAAACCCGTTCTCCTCCGGCTTACCGACGGCCGCCATGCTGATCGCCACGCCGCGTCCGGCCAGCAGGTCAGTATACGCCGTGGCGGCGTACTGCACCCCCTGGTCGGAGTGATGGACTCCGGGCCGGCGTCCCCCGCGCATCGCCCGCCTCAGGGCCGCCAGGGTGAGCCCTTGGTCGAGGCTGCGTCCCAGCTCCCAGCCCCGGACGCGGCGAGTGAAGACGTCCATGAGGACGGCCAGGTAGACGAAATCCTCCCGGAGCCGGACATAGGTGATATCGGCGACCCAGATTTGATCGGGGCGGGTTACCTCCAGGCCCTCGGCCAGGTTCGGGTAGCGGGGAAAGTCGTGGCGGCTGTCGGTCGTCCGCCGTCGCCGCGCCGGGGCCTTGCCCTTGAGGCCCATCTCGGCCATCAGCCGCCGAACTCGCTTCCCGTTGACCGACCAGCCCTCGCGTCGGAGCATGACCGTCAGCCGTCGATAGCCATAGGTCGGCCACAGGGCGGCCAGCCGTCCGAGCGCACGGCGGAGCCGCCTGTCATCGACGACCGAGGCGGCGTCTTGGTAGACGCTGCTACGGGGCCAGCCGGTCGCCCGGCAGATCGGTCGCACCGGGTAGTCGGCCGCCAGCGTCAGGACGACCTGCCGTCTCGCCTCAGGGCCGAGGGGAGCAAGGTCGAGGCTTTTTTTGCGACTTCGAGCTCCATGGTCAGGCGCCCCACCATCCGCTCCAGCTCGGCGATGCGGTCCTGGTCGCGTCCCCGTTGATCGTCGCCATGGAAGAGGCCCTCCAGGCCTTCGAGGGCGATGTCCTTCCAGCGGGAGATGAGTTCAGGTTTCAGCTTGTGCTGCCGGGCGGACTCGGACGCGCTCCTCTGGCCCGAAAGGACTTCGAGGACGACCTGGGCCTTGAACTGCGAGGTGAAAGATCGGCGTCGGCGTTTCGGCATAGGAGGACGCTCCTGGGAGGCCAGTATTGACTATTGTACTGGTCCAATCCCAGGGGCGCACTTCAGGGTGTTGCCCCCCGATCTTTAAGACAAGGTCATGACCGGCGACGAGCCCCTGCCGCCAGGCTCGAGCATCTTCGGCCCGATCCCCCCGCGGCGGAAGATGGGATGAGAGGGACTCGCTGTCGTGTACGATGGTGGAAAGGGGTTCCTGCCATGCCGCTGCGCGACCACTTCAGCCCGCCGATCGTGGGTCGAAGGCGGTGGGATGCATTCCTCGGCCAATGGCCGGCGATGATCGTGATCGGCCTCGATCGCTCGCTGCCGGAGCGCTACGTCGCCGGACCGCATATCCAACTGAAATCGGTCGCCGCGACCGATCCACCAGGACAGGACACCTACGAGGTCCGCGTCTACGACATCGAGACGGGCGAGCGGCTCGTGGCGGCTGTCGAGATCGTCAGCGCGGCCAACAAGGATCGGCCCGAGCACCGTCGCGCCTTCATCGCCAAGTGCGCCGCCTTACTGCAGCACGGCGTCTGCGTCGCGATCGTCAACCTCGTCACGACCCGAACGTCGAACCTGTATCGTGAGCTGATGGAATTCCTGGGCCAGCCCGACTCCGCATTCCCCGACGACGCTCCCTCGCTCTACGCCGTCGCCCTTCGCCGGTCGAGCCGAGCCGATCAGTGGATGCTGGAGGCCTGGGTGAATCCCATGACGCTCGGTCGTCCCTTGCCGACCCTGCCGCTCTGGCTGGCCGACGACTTCGCGGTGCCGCTGGAACTGGAACCGACCTACGAGGAGACTTGCCGCATCCTCCGTTTCCCGTCGGCTTGATCCGCGCACGACGATCCCACCTCGGCGAGGAAGTTCCGAAGCCAGCCAAATGCCTCCGGATCGTCAAGAGCTGAGGGCGGAATGAAACGGCCGAATACCTGCCTGCTGCCCTCCTGTCATTCACGCACTCGCCAACCGACCCTCTCAGTTGTGGAGGCCGGCCAGGCAGCGTGCGTTCCCACTTCACTTTGCACCTTCTCAACGCGCTCGTACGTAAGGTATGAGACGCAAGTGCGGCACGTTGTGGCCTTCGGAATCACCCTCGACCCTGGGCCCCGCTGAATCGACACCACCTGGCTGAGTATTCGGGGCCTCCGTCGGACCGATAGGATGCGTCGACGCGAGATCTTGGGGCAACCCGGCAACAGGGGGGAAAGCCCTGCCGCCCGCATTGTCGATAATATCGGCGTCGTTGCGCGACGATGTCATGTGCACGCGGAGAGTCGACGATGCTCAGGCTGGGCGGAAGGTCGCGGATCCTCTGCATGACGCTGGCGCCCGCGATCCTCTCGAGCATCGTCGCCGCACAGGAGATGGGCGGACAGCGAACCTCGTCCGGTTCGGGGATGTCATCCGGCGCGATGAATCCCGCGATGCCGGGAATGCCGATGCCGTCGCGCATGCCGTCGGCTTCGCCGAGCGCCGCACCGTTAACCCCGCGACCGGCGGCGACCAGCGCGGCGAACGGGACCGCGCCGCCTGCCGGGTTCGCGTCGATGGACGTGGCCGACTTCGAGCGGATCGCGATGCAGCGCAACCCGACCTTGAAGCAGGCCGCCGCGCAGTTCGAGGCCGCGATGAGCCGATCGTTCCAGGCGGGGCTGTATCCGAACCCGACGATCGGGTACGTCCAGGATCAGATCGGGTCGTTCTCGGAGTCGAAGCCGACCGCCAACGGCTTCGCGGTCCGGGGCAAGCCGTCACCGGGCGACAACGTCGGCGGCTTCGTCCAGTGGCAAATCGTGACCGCCGGCAAGCTGCGGCTCAGTCGGGCCAAGTTCGCCGAAGAGGCCAACGCCGCCCGATGGCAGGCCATCCTCCAGGAGCTGCGGGTCCTGGGCGGAGTGCGGATCCAGTTCTTCGAGGTCCTCGCCGCTCAGCGGCTGATCGATGTCCATCGGGAGCTCTTCAAGCTCGACGAGGAATCCGGCCGCACGATGCGCGAGATGGTCAATGTCGGGCAGGCCAACGAGCCGGAGTTGCTCCAGGCCCAGGTGCGCGAGCGCCGCGAGCGGGTCGCGCTGCGCAACGCGGAGAACCGCTACCGCGGCCACTGGGAAGAGCTGGTCTCACTCATCGGTGCCCCGGAGATGAGGCCCGTGCCGATGGATCCCAGTCCCCTGGAGGCCCAGGTCGCGCCGATCGCCGATTTCGACGGGACCCTTGCTCACCTGCTGCACAACAGCCCTGAGGTCCAGGCGGCGCTGTCGGAGATCCGCCGCGATCACATCATGGTGCGGCGCGAGCGCGTCGAGCCGATCCCGAATATCCTGGTACAGGCCGTGACCGGCTACAACTACGAGTTCGGCGTCCAAACCGCCGGGGTGCAGCTCGGTATCCCGCTGCCCTTGACCAACCGCAACCAGGGCACGGTCCGCGAGGCGATGTCCGACCTGACGCGGGACCACGCCGAGTTCGACCGGGTCACCTTGTCGTTGCGGCAGCGGCTGGCCGAGGCCTACACCCGCTATCAGAACGCATCGGAGTCGGTGGGAGATTTCCGCGGCGGGAGCCTGCCCATGGCCCGGCGCGCTGACGAGTTGCAGCTCACGAGCTATCGGCGGCGGCGGACGGCCTGGCCCCAGGTGCTGGAGGCCCAGCGGACCTATTTCGACCTCAGCCGGGAATACGTCGAATCGCTCCTCGAGTTGCGTCGAGCCGAGGTTGAGATCGGCGGCATGCTCGCGGTCGATGGCCTGAGCTCGCCCGCCACCCCGACCTCGCAGGGTCACATCGAAGCGGTGCCGACGCCGCGATGAGCGAGGAACCGCTCCCACGCGCCGGCACGGCGCCTCGTGTTACTTGATCGGCGCCTTCCGCGCCGCGAGGCGTTCTTCGACCGATTGCAGCAGGGGGGTGCCCTCGAGCGCGGCGTCACGAACGGCTGCGCCAAGGGCGTCGGCGAGCCGCGGGTCGTCGAGTGCGGTGAGCGACTCCAGGGCGGCTTCGCGGACGGGCAAGGCGGCGTGGCCGTCGGCCAGGAGCGCGGCCAGTCCGTCGCGGACGTCGTCGGCCTGGACGCCGGGCTTCGCCAGGATCCGGCGCGCGGCCCGGGTCGCCGCGATAACCACCTCATCGCTACGTGAGGACAGCCCGGCGCGGACCAAGGGCAGGGCGCGGGTCTCGTTCAGGTCGCCCAGCGCGATCAGGGCCTGGGCCGCGAGCGGGTCCTTCAGGTCCTGGGCCAGCGCGAGCAGACGGGAGGCGATATCGGTCTCGCCGAGCCGTCCCAACGCCCGGATCGCCGCCGCGTTCCAAGCCAGGTCGTTGCTCTTCTGCCAGATCGCCCGCAGCTCCGGTATCGCCCGCGGCTCGCGGATCGCCGCCAGCGCCTCGACCGCCACGTCGCGCAGGTTGGCGTCGGAGAGGTGCTCGATCGCATAAGGATAGCCCCCGCGATAGCCGTGCCGGCCGACGAACCCGGCCAGGCGGAGCTTGCGCGTCAGGTCGGGCTCCTCCGCCAGGTGCGGCCAGGCGGCGCGCGCGGACTCGGGCGTGTCGATCGCCATCAGGGCATCCAGGGCCGTCCAGCGGACCTGGATGTTCGTGGGGTCGATCAATCCGGCCAGGACGGGGACCAGCTTCGGGTCCTTGACGCGGGCGCACGCGACGGCCAGGGTGTATCGCTCCTGGGCGTCGAGCGTCCGCCGGGCGACGTCGATCAGGGCGGGCGTCGCCGCCGATCCCGGCAGCTCGCCGAGCAGTCCGATCTCGGAGGCGACGTCCAGTCCGGCGTCATACTTGGCGGCGAGGCGAACGGTGATCCGGCGCGGCCTCGGACGGGTCGAGCGCCCCCAGCGCGCGGCCGGCGGCCTCCTGGACCGGGCCCGGAGCGTCCAGCGGCAGGGCTTCCAGGGCCGCGATCACGCCCGGCCGCTGATCGGCCGGTGCCAGCTTGCCCAGGGCACGCAGCCGCGCCGCCCGCTCGGCGAACGTCGGCACCGCGCGATCGAGATCGAGCAGGCCCCGCGCCTTGGCCCATCGCCGATCGTCCTTGCCCGTCGCCCCCAGGGCGTCCAGCAGCGCGACCCGCGCGGGGATGTCGACGCCGGCGCCGTCCAGGGCCGCGGTCAGGGCATCCACTGCGCCGTCGCGCAGCGCGCGCTGGACCAGGTAATCGGCCTCGAGGATCGCGGCCAGGGTCCCTGCCGCGGCCTCCTTCACGACCGGCGAGGGGTCGCGCAGCGGACGCGCCAGCGCCTCCAGCACTCCTGGCGCCTGCGCGGCCAGGATCGCCCGGCGCCGTAGCGAGACCAGCAGGGGCACGGCGTCATATCCCTTGGCCACCCGGAGCCCGTCGATCAGCAGGGCCGCTTTCCGGGACCGGTCGCGCTGCTGGGTGACGGCGATCAGGGTGTCGACCGACGCCAGCAGCGGGTCGTCCTGGCCGCTCAGTCGGGGGATCGACAGGTCGAGCGAACCCGCCTGGTTGCAGTTGACGTAGCCGGGGCCGCTCCGGCCCAGCAGCAGCAAAAACATCTGGCCCCGCTCGACCTTGGCGGGGCCGGCACCGTAGCGGTAGATGCCCAGGTCCTGGCCCGTCAGGAGCAGCATGTCGCGGGCGTAGATCCCTTTGAGGGTGCGCACCGGCTCGAACCGATATTGCAAGGTGACATCTTCCTGCTTGCCGCCGCGGACGATCGTCGACTCCGACACGTCCACCAGCCGCACGGCGACGATCAGCTCGGCGCGGGCGACACCGTCTTCCAGATCGAGCAGGCCCTGCTTGGCGGCGTTCCGCGCGCGGACGATCGAAGGCTCCGCCGCTGCTCGCGGCCGGTTGACGACTCCCTTGGAAGGGGCCGCGACCTGAGCCTCCGAGCCGGCCGTCGCACCGCGGAGCGGCCAGACCGACGTCCACGCCACGCCCGCCAGCATGATGCCAGAGACGGACAACACCAGGGTTGCGATCGACTGGCCCGATCGATGAACGATCGGGACGATCCGCCGATGACTTCGCTCGAACATTGTTCCGCCTCCTGAAAGACGCGATTCCGATCGATCTCTCGTCCGCGACGCCGGCGCGGGGTCATCGATCGAGGGACCCTCTATCGGGTAGAGGCGTATCTCGCGCGCGGAGAGAGCGCGGGTGAGTACAGATCTCTCGCGAAAAAGGAGCTTGGCGGCCGAGAAGATGGCGGGCTACGATGGCATGCGTATGCCGTCACGGGCGGCATCTATGTCCTCTCGGCCACGAAACGTCCTTGGTTACGTGGAGCGGCCATCATGTCCCAGATCAATCGGCCCGTCGTCCAGGCCGCGTCGTTCGACGAAGTCCGCGCTCATCGAGACTGGCTCTGGTCGGCGTGGTGGCTGCCCCGGCCGGCGACGATCCTCATCGGACTGCTCGTGGGATCATCGCTTTACGTCATGATCACCATGAACCAAATCCTCAGCAAGCCCCCGCCGGACCCGGTCGACTCGCCCTTCTCCGACCGAGGTGCCCGCCCGACGCCCTCGGCCATCCGCCGCCCTCCGCCGCGATCCGAGGAGGCTGACTCGTTGGCGCCCGACCTCGTATTCGCCGCCGCCCTGCTGGCCTCGGCGTGCCTCACGACTCAGGTGGCCGTCTGCCGTTTCGCCGGCTCTTCCCGCGTTACCATCCGCTCCTGTTGTCTCTGGATCGCCGTCGTTGGGCTGTTCTTCGCGATGTGGCGATCCGGCTCGGCGGGTGCCCTCCTGATCTTCTCGGTGGCCTTCGGCTACAGCCTGGCGAGCCCGATGCTCCTCCTGTTGCTACTGGTACCCGACTTAGATCCCTGGACCGAGCGGCATCTTCTCTTCGGACGCGAGAGGGATCTGGACGCGCGGGGCGGCCGTCATGTCGCGGCGTGATCGAACCGTCGAATCGACCGGCCCACGCGAGCCCATCGTTGCTCGGCCGGATCGCCACCGGTCCGAGTGGTGGATAACGCGACCGTTGACGGTCCTGACCGCCATCGCCGGAACTTCCTCCCGGCTCAAGGGATCTCGCCATAGACCTGCTGGAGCTTGCCGGCGCGGTGCTCGCCGCGGATGACGCGGACGGTGCCCGAGCTGGCGCGCATGACGATGGATTCCGTGGTGGCGCCGTCGGTGAAGAAGCGGACGCCCTGGACCAGCGAGCCGTCGGTGATGCCCGTGCAGGCGAAGAAGACGTCGTCCCCCTTGACGAGGTCATCGGCGGTCAGGACGCGGTCGAGATCATAGCCGGCGTCGAGGGCGGCCTTGCGCTCTCGTTCGTCGCGGGGATAGAGCCGGCCCTGGATCGCGCCACCCAGGCATTTGAGCGCGGCGGCGGCGATCACGCCCTCGGGCGTGCCGCCGATGCCGTAGAGCAGGTTGACGCCCGTGCCGCGCCGCGCGGCCGTGATCGCGCCGGCGACGTCGCCGTCGGGCAGGAGGTAGACCCGCGCGCCGATCTGCCGCATCCGCTTGATGATATCTTCATGCCGCGGGCGGTCGAGGATCATCACGGTCACGTCCCGGATCGCCATCCCTCTGGCGCGCGCCACGTTCCGGATGTTGTCCTCGATCGGCGCGGTGATGTCGATCGCGCCGCCCCCTTCGCGGCCGGCGACGATCTTCTCCATGTAGACACATGGGCCCGGGTTGAACATCGCGCCGCGGCCGGCGACCGCCACGACCGACAAGGCATTCGCCTGGCCCTGCGCCACCAGGCGAGTGCCGTCGATCGGGTCGACGGCCACGTTGACCTCCGGCGAACTGCCGGTGCCGATGTGTTCGCCGTTGTAGAGCATCGGCGCCTCGTCCTTCTCGCCTTCGCCGATGACGACCACGCCGTCCATCGGCACGGCGTTGAAGAACAGCCGCATCGCGTCAACGGCCCCCTGGTCGGCGGCGTTCTTGTCGCCGCGGCCCACCCACCGCGCCGTCCCCAGCGCGGCCGCTTCGGTGGTTCGGACCAGGTTCAGCGCCAGGTCGTTGTCGGGCATCGGTGGCAGACGACGCGGCAAGCCCGAGTTGACGGCCTCCGGGGCCGGGGTGCCGATGCGCTCGCCGCCGGCCGATTCATTCGGGATGATCGACATGGTGGGTCCCCGGATACCTTGTCTTGGTCGTCTCTTCGCCCGTGGATTCCCGGGTGAGTCCCTCGGCTCAGGGCAGTTCGCGGATGCGCAGATTCGCGGAACTCGACCGGCGCGCCCTCGGATTCGAGGCAGAGGTAGCCGGAGGCCGGAGTGCAGCCGCTGCCGCCGGAGACTTCCTCGCCGTTGACCCAGAGGCGGATCTCGCCGTTGATGGCCCGCACGTAGTAGTGGTTCCACTGCCCCACGCCCTTGCTCAATGGCTTCCGGGGAAAGCTGCGGCTGCCGTCGGGCGAGACCGGCGGGAAGGGGGCCATCTTCGAGGTCCCGACGGGGAACACGTCGCCGTGGGTGGTGAACCAGTCGGCCTTCTTGCCGGTCTGTTTCTCATACTGCTCGGCGTAGCCGTGGTCGAGGACCTGCACCTCGATCCCCCCGCGCGGCAGCCTGCCCGGCTTGATGCCCTCGAGCGCCTTCTCCGGTGCCCAGACGAAGATCCCCGAATTGCCGCCCGATTGCAGGTGCCGCCACTGCGCGACCAGCTCGAAGTTCGTCACGGGTTTCTTGGTCCGGATCACGCCGACCGGCCGGCCGGTGCAGTGGATGACGCCGTCCTTCCACGTCCAGGTCTCGGGGTTGCAATTGACGGCGGCGAAATCGTCCTCGCCGAGCGCCCGCCAGCCAGGGCCGGTGCCGTCGATGCCGGCCCGGGGGAGTTCGGACCGGGACGGCTCGTCGGACACGGCGATCGCCAGGGGCCCGGCGATCAGCGACAGGAGGCCAATGACGGCGAGGGTCCGACGGGACGGAGCGACTTTCATGCGGGTGACTCCTGCGAGCGGATGTTGACGATCGGGGCATCGCCATCATGACCGCTCAACAGGCCGCCGGCAAGCCGGAGGTGGACCCCGACGCCACGCGCAATTGCGTGATGGATCTCTCACTGTGCCATGATGCCGCCATCGACCGCGATGGTCGTACCCGTCGTGAAAGACGCTTTGTCGGATGCGACGAACACGATGGCCTGTGCGACCTCTTCGGGTCCACCCGCTCGCCCGAGCGGCACTCTCGCCACCAGCCCGGCCTTCCTCTCCTCCGTGCCGGTGAACCGGTCCAACATCCCGGTCTCGATCGGACCGGGCGCGACGATATTGACACGAACGCCCGCCTCGGCCGCCTCCAGCGCCGCCGACTTCGTGAGCCCTTCGACCGCATGCTTGCTGGCCACATAGACCAACGCGCCAGCGAAGCCGCGCTGGCCGGCGACGGACGACATATTGACGATGCTGCCGCGACGCTGGGCCAGCATCACGCGCAGCTCGTGCTTCACGCACAGCAGCACGCCCAGCACGTTGGTGTCGAAGACGGCCGCGTAGCTCTCGATGGTCTGCTCGGTCACCGGGCCGGGCTTGCCTTCGGTACCGGCGTTGTTGACGGCCATATCCAGGCGACCGAAGCGCGCGACCGCCCGGTCGATCAGGCCGCGCACGTCGCCCTCGTGTCGGACGTCGGAGCGCACGTATTCGGCCTCGACGCCGAGCGCACGGAGTTCGGCCTCGAGCTTCCGGCCCTCCTCGTCGCGCCGGCCGGAGACGACGACGTTGGCGCCTTCACGCGCGAAAGCCAGGGCGGTGGCACGGCCGATGCCCGTGAGTGCGCCGGTGATCAGGACGACTTGGCCCTTCATGATCATTGTCCTTCTTGGGATGGTGGAAAGCTCAGACCGAACCAGATTCTTCGTACTCCTCGTGATGGCCGCGGCGATGCACGCGATCAGACGGGTCGGCGGGCGGATGGAAAGACGATCATCTCGTCCCATGGCCTCAGTTCGTCAAGGATTGGGGTAGGGGCGGATGGTGCGACGCGTACGCAAGCCCGATCAGCTCGCGCCGCGTACCTCCTTGCCACGGCTACCGAAGGACTCTCGTACCCAGCCCGCCGCCACGAGCAGCGAGCAGTACAGCAGCATGTTTGTGAGTAATGGTCCGAGCATTTGAGGACCTCCTGAAAAATGCGATCTCGAGGTCGGTCGGGGCAAAGCGGTCACCCGCGACGTTTGCGCACCGCGACCGCGACGCGTGCCGCGCCGGGGCACGCCCGTCCCGCCGGTCGGTCTAAATAGATCCACGCAAGAGGGAAAGTAGGGTGGGCTCTGCCCACCGATGAGGGCCTCTCGTCGGTGGGCAGAGCCCACCCTACATCCCGCTCGTCGCCACTTTCCCCATTGGGTGGATCTATTTAGTTCACCGTTGGCACGGTCCCGCCGTCCACGCGGAGGTTCGCCCCGTTGATATAGCCCGCCAGGGGGCTGGAGAGGAACGTGACGGCAGCGGCGATGTCCTCGACGCGGCCGAGTCGTGCGCTCGGGTTCGGGACCATGTTCTTGACGGCGAATTGCTCCAGCGCGGCCAGATCGTCGGCAGGCAGCCCGATCTGCGGGGCCATTCCCCTGAGCATCTCTTCCACACCGGGCGTCATCACCATCCCCGGGCTGACCGCGTTGGACGTGATGCCCGTTCCGGCCAGCGCCTTGGCCAGGCTGAGCGCCAGGTTGACGTTCGCCGCCTTGGTGGCCGAGTAATTCGCCATGTCGCCAAACGGCATCGTCGCGACACCGCTGGCGATGGAGATGACCCGCCCCCACCGCCGCTGCTTCATCCCCGGTACCAGCCGGGTGATCAGCCGCACCATCGAGCCGACATTCTGGTTGTACAGATCGGTCCATTCGGCGGCATCGGAATCCAGCCACGCCCCTTGCGGGAACGCCCCGGCGTTGTTGACGAGGATGTCGGCGCCGCCGAGGGCGTCGATCGTCGCCTTGGCGACGGCATCGGCCCCGGCATCGGTGCTCAGGTCTCCCAGGGCGACCACCGCCCTGCCGCCGGCGGCGCCGATCTCCGTGGCGACCCGCTTGGCCTCGGCCTCGCGGCGGCCGTGGACCACGACCGATGCGCCCTCCGCGGCCAGAAACTTGGCGATCGCCTCGCCGATCCCGCTGCTGCTCCCCGACACGACCGCCCGCTTCCCCACGAGTTGGAGGTCCATGACCGATCTCCTTTGCAAAGCGTTGACGCAACCGTATGATTCGCAAGGAGTCCCGCGATCCGCTCACCACGAGCACGAACCAGACCGCCACTCTCTCCACCGGGGAATCCCTTCCCCACCCCTTTGCGACTTTCATACTGACCGGTACAATATATTCGGGTGGAGGTCCCGGGTCAAGGGCCTATTGTATCGGTTGGTACAAAACTCTGGAGATCGGTCGTGTTGACGGGTCGGCCTCGCATGTTTGATGTGCATGAAGCCTTGGACATCGCGCTGAAGGTGTTCTGGCGCAAGGGCTATGAGGGAACGTCCATCGATGACCTGACCGGCGCGATGGGCATCAATCGCCCGAGTCTCTACTGCGCCTTCGGCAACAAGGAGCAGTTGTTCCGCAAGGCACTGGATCGCTATCTGGGCGGATCCGCTGCGCTTTATGGTGAGGCGATCGGCCAGTTGACGGCGCGGGCGGTCGCCGAGCGGTTCCTGCGGGGGATGGCCGACAATCTGACCGACCCGGAGCATCCTCCCGGATGCCTGGCGGTGCAGGGCGCCCTGTCGTGCGGGGACGCGGCCGATCCGATCCGGCGGGAGCTCACCGCGCGGCGTGCGGCCGCCGAGGCCACCCTCCGCGAACGGTTCGAGCGCGCGAAGGCGGAGGGCGACCTGTCGCCGGACGATGATCCCGCCGATCTCGCCCGGTTCCTCGCGACGGTCGCCCAGGGGATGGCGGTCCAGGCGGCCGGGGGTGCGAGCCGTGACGAGCTGCGCCGGGTCGCGGAGACGGCGCTGCAAGCCTGGCCGGCGAGGAGTCGCAGATCCCGGCGGTGAGCGACCCGGCAGCCGCCACGGATCCCGGACCGCCTCAGAGCCCCACTCCGGCCTAAAGGCTGTTGATGAAGGCGACGAGATCGGCCTTCTCACGGCGGCCCAGCGAGGCGAAGAGGTCGCGGGCCGCGCGTCCCTGCCCGTCGTGGGCGAGGATCGCGTTTTCGATGCTGCGAGCGCGTCCGTCGTGCAGGAAGCTGGTCCGGATCCGGGCACCCCAGAGAGGAGCCGTGCGCATCTCGTGGCCCGAGGCGCCGGATTGCGCGATCCCGTCGTTCAGGGTGCCCATATCGTGCAGCAGGAAGTCGGAGAAGGGGAAGAACTCGACCCCATCCAGCGCCGCGATGGCGTTCGGGCCGGTCCGGAGGCTCGGGACATGGCAAGCGGCGCAGCCGATCCCCAGGAAGAGGGCCTCCCCGACCCTGGCGTCCTGCGTCGGGTGCCGCTGAGGCGGGGGCGCCAGAAATGTGACGAAATCCGCGAACATCATCGGCGTTTCGTTCGTGTCGTTGGGATTGGACTGGGCCGGATTCGCGGCGAGCAGGGCGCAGTCACCTTGCGGGCAGTTCTCGTTCGGGAAGAACGGCGTCGTCACGCCGATCTCGTTCTGGTAGGCGTTGGCGGCGAAGGTGAGGACCGTACCGATCTGGCACTTCCAGCCGAACCGGCCGACCCGCGGCTGGCCGCTGGCGACGTCGGTCACGACATTGGCCCGGCCGGCCGTCGCCGGGGTGAGATCCTGCTCGAGACGGGCGAGATCCTCGAGGGTCTGATCGGGCACGGCATCGACCAGGCCGAGGCCGAACAGCGGATTGACTCGGCGAAGGGCCACGACGTTGGCCTCGGGCGGCACGACCTCGCCCACGAAGTTGACGCCGTTGAACAGGCCGATTCCCTTGGCGTGGACCAGCGTGCCGTCGAACTGGGTGAGCGGGTTGAACACACCGTTGATCACCTGGCCGTACCGGGTCTCCAGGCGGTCGTTGCCGCCGCCGGTGGCGCCCTGGCTGTGGCAGTTGGCGCAGGCGGTATCGTTGAAGACCGGCCCCAGGCCGCCGGGAACGTCCTCGGCGGCCACGAACGCGGCCTTGCCGGCCCGAAAGCGGGCCAGTTGGTCCCCGGTCAGACCGGGCAGGGGGTCGCCGAAATCCGGGTGCCGGCCGCCACCCATCGTCAGCAGGGCAAAGGAAGCCAGGGCCAGCCCGAGTCCGGCCGCGGGCGCGATTCGTCGGGATCTCATGATGCGTGTTGCTCCGCTTCAGGACTCCGACCTCTCGGCCGGTGTCCCCGTGAAAAGGTGGGCGAAAAACGACAAACCGAGGCTCCTCTTGGATACACGGAGCCGGCCGAACGGGATGATTCCGATTCGGAAGAAATGCGAAGCCGGGCATGAATCGGCCGGCCGCCCGGCGACCTCGCTTGGGAGGATCCCCGGGCTTCCGGAGGCGGCTTACTGGAGGGTGGAGTTGACGATGGCGAGCGGACCCTTGCCTTCGACGTAACTCACGCTCGTCACGCCGAGCATGCGCGCGCAATCGTTCGGCCAGCACGCCCTTGAGCGGGCCGGGGCAGCCGCCTTCCCGGGCTCCGGCTGGGGGAAGGCCGTCGACCGCGCCGTGTGAAAGGTCACATTCCCCTCGATCTTCCGGACGACCTGGTGGATGTGGCCGTTGAGCACCGTGACCGAGCCGAACCGCTTGAGATGGTCGAGCGCCCGGCGTCCGTCCGCGGTACCCCAGCCCCAGGCCGGGTAGACCGAGAGCAGCGGGACATGGGCGAAGACCACGACCGGCGTGCTGGCCCCGCGTGACGCAAGATCCCTCTCGAGCCATTTCAACTGGTCTTCCCCGAGGACCCCCAGCCCCTTGTCCGTCCCCTGGCCGGCGACGTTGACCAGTCCCACGAAATGCAGGCCGCGATGGTCGAAGCTATACCAGCCGTCCCCCTTGGTCCCCGCGCCGAAGCGCTCGAGGTACTTCGAATCGCCGATGAGGTCGTGCTCGCCGGGCACGTAGGCGATGTGCCCGACCTTGGCCCTCTTGAGGATCTCGGCGACCGTGTCGAACTCGCGGGGTGTAGAAAGGTGGGTGAGGTCGCCGGTGTGGATCAGCAGGTCCGGCCGCTCCTCGAGCGAGTTGATCTTGTTGACGGCCGCCTGGAGCGTCGCTGCGACGTCCTTGTTCGGCTCCTTCGAGAAGCCGATGTGGCTGTCGCTGATCTGGACGAACGAAAAGCTCCCTTCCGCGGGACGATCGGGTTCTCGACCGAAGGCGCGGGAGGCGAGGAGGCCTCCGCCGACCGTCCACACCAGTCCCGTGCCGGCCCAGGCCATGCATTCCAGGAAGCCGCGACGATCGACGCCGTCGCCCTCGCGATCGCCGTTGATGCCATCCGCCATCTCCGAAGCTCCCTTCAGTCCATCGCGGCGCGGATCTCAATGCCGGCCGTGCCCCCGGCGAGCGTTATCGAACGCTCGCAACGGATACACCGCGACGGCCGCGACGGATGGCGCCGGCAGGGGGAAAGACGTCAGTCCGACCCCTTCGCTGGCGAGGGGTCATCAGTTCGGCCAGAAGACGACCGGCGGCCCACTCGGCGCGGCCCCGTCGCCGGCGTGGCGACCGATCGGCTCGATCGTGACCAGGACCTGATCGGGGAGCGACGTCAATGCGGGGCCCTCGGCGATGATCAGGCTGCGGCCTTCGCCCTCGAGCTGCACGCGTCCGAGCAATGTCCAGCGCCCTTGGTGGGACGCCCACGCCCGATACTCGAAGCCGGATGGGGCCGGATCGAGGTAGGACAGCGTCAGCACGGCCAGGCCGACGCCCGGTCGGCCGCGGTAGTTGCCGTGGGCCGCCGGGTTGATCCCGGCGCCGGCCCGAGGCGTCGCGGCACGACCTCGCTGTTGGTGACCAGCCTCAAGGCCCGGCCCTGGCGGTGCAGGGTGACCTGCAGCTCGATCTCGCGCAGGCCCAGGGCGGTGAGCCCGGCCACGATCAGGCCCGCCGCCACCAGCGGGGCCAGCCGGATCCGCAGGGCCTTGACCCCGGCCCGGATCCGGCTCTTGGTCGTGCCCAGCGGCACATCGAGGAAGGCGGCGACTTGCTCGTGAGTGAGGTCTTCGAGGAACGCGAGGCTCAGCGCCTCGCGCTGGGGCGGTGGCAGGGCCTCCACGGCCGCGCGCACGGCGGCCCGGCGATGCGCGCGACAGGCCTCCTCATCGGGGCCGGGACCGGGATCGGGCAGGGGGTCATCGCCCGGGCGGGCGGATTGCGATATGGTCCGCGGTCTCCGACCGCGACGCCGCAGCTCGTTGATGATGCGCGTCCGGGTGATCTGCAAGACCCACGTGCGGAACGTGCCCCGAGCGGGATCGAAGGACGCGGCATGCTGCCAGACGGCGAGGAAGATCTCCTGGCTGACTTCCTCGGCGGCCTCCGGATCGAGCGAGCGGGCCGCCAGGCCGAAGATCAGCGACGCATAACGGCCATGGAGCAGCCCGAGTGCGTCCAGTCGGCCGTCGGCGAGCAGCTTCATCAATTCCTCGTCGGTGAGGTCCCAGTCGATCGGGGGTGCGTCGCCGACGACGCCGGATGTCCCGTTCATCGACGGCGCATCATCCATGTCGCCGCGGTAGCAGCCCCGCGATGGGATCTCCGGCACGCTCATCATCGCCTCCTCGTTCGCGGACCAAGCCGGCTCGCCCCATGCGGCACCGCCGGTTCGTGCCTGCCTCTTCCACAAGGGTGCCGCGAGCCGGGCTTTGGGTTACGCCGGCCGTCGACTCCGGCCGCGATTCGAAGCCTCCGCGTCGAGCATGAAGCATGCACGCACACACATCGAGCGGCGGAATCCGGAGCCGATGCGCCCGACGAACACGAGCATGACGCAGCGCCGGACGATCGCGCAACCTCGACTTGAATACACCGCGTCAGACGGCTTGGATTGACCCGGATCGGGAGAGATGTGGGAATCGTCTTGGATCGTCCCAGGGGGCAGTCTCGCAAGCCCGATTCGAGGGGCGTCGGCTGGGTGGAAGCCACCGACATAGGGGCTCGGCGTTCGGCGCCCGCGATTCACTCCCGCCGCACGACCCGCCTGTCGATCGCGGCCTCCAGCCACGCCGTGCGCTCCGGCTCTGCCGCCGCGAATGGCGCCCATTCCCGGCGGATCAAATCCAAGTCGATCGTGTCGCGGTTGGCGGTCAGCAGGGTGTCGATGTCGATCTGGTCCTGGGGCCGGAAGGCGACCATCTTGGTCAGGATCAGCCCCTCGGCCGTGGCGACGCGCACGGTATGGCCCGCCGTCCATTCCAGGGGTGCGGCGCCGGCGAGTGTTCGGGCGTAGAGGGGAAGGATCGGCTTGAGCCAGTCGACCCTGACGCCGCCGAACCGGAATGAAGTCATCGACTCCCTGACGTACTCCTTGATGACGACGGCCGGGTCGAGCGTGACGCCGCGGTCGATGAGGTCGTCGAGCAGCTTGGGCAAGACGATCTGCGGGACGTCGATCAGGAAGTTGACGTCCTGGGTGAATCGGGGACGACCGCGAAGCACGAACGCCAATCCGCCGATGAGCGCGTAGCGGATCGAGCGAGCGTCGAACGCCTCGGTCAGGGATTCGACGGCCCGCAAGGAGTCATCCGGCAAGAGGTCTGGATCAACTGGCATGGTGTTCGACGAACTCCCGGATGCTCCGTCGCTCGAGGTCTTTCTGCTCTTCATGAAACTGCCTGGCCCAGTCAGCCTTCGGCGATATTTTCATCAGGCGGGCGCCGGCGGAGAAGAGGCTCCGGATCGCCTGGACCCGCTCGCTCGGCGTCAGCGCCCGGAACCGGGCCACATCCTCGAGGATCACCTCGGTCTCGCTCGGGAACTTGATGGGGAGATCCATCGTCGTCTCCTGGATCGTGGTTACCAAGATCGTATTATAGCAGATCAAACCCTCCGACGACGCCGTGAAGTCGGGGATGGCCCGGTATCGGCGAGTCCTACGGCGCGTCCCGGATGTTGACCGTCTGGTCTCTGTTATACTGGCCGCTGGTTGCAGAGTGGAACACCGTCGTCCGAGTCCGGCGAGTGGAGCGGACCATGAGCGAGCCGACGCCCCGCGATCGACTGGCGCGAACGATCAGCGGATACTGGGTCTCGCAGGCGGTCTACGTGGCCGCCAAGCTGCGGGTCGCCGATTGCCTGGCCGACGGGCCACAACCCGTCGGCGCGCTGGCCGAGGCCACGGGCACTCATCCCCGGACGCTCTATCGCTTGCTCCGCGCACTGGCGAGCGTCGGCGTCTTCTCGGAGGATGACGCGGGCCGGTTCCGGCTCACCCCGTCGGCCGAGCTGCTCCGCAGCGAGGTCCCCGATTCGATGTGGGCGATGGCGATCATGATGGGCGAGGAGCCCTATCACGCCTGGGGCGGGCTGCTGGAGAGCGTCCGCACCGGCAAGACGGCCTTCGACCGCCTCTACGGCAAGCCGATCTTCGCCTACCTCGCCGAGCACCCGGAGAAGGCGCGGGTCTTCGACGCCGCCATGACGTCCATCCACGGCCGCGAGACGGCCGACGTCTTGGGCGCCTACGACTTCTCGGGCATCGGCGTCCTGGCCGACGTCGGCGGGGGCAACGGCAGCAACCTGGTCGGCATCCTGGGCCGATATCCCGTCATGCGAGGCATCCTGTTCGACCTGCCGCATGTCGTCGAGCGCGCCCGGGATGACCTGCGAGCCGCCGGGCTGATCGATCGCTGCGAGACGGTCGGCGGCAGCTTCTTCAAGCCGATCCCCGTGGCAGCCGACGCCTATTTCCTGCGGCACATCATCCACAACTGGGACGACGAGGACGCCGGCCAGATCCTGCGGAACATCCGCCGGGCGATGCCACCCACTGCCAGGCTGCTCGTGGTCGAGGATGTCCTGCCGCCCGGCGACGCGCCGTCGGCCGGCAAGCTGCTGGACCTGAACATGCTGGTCATGCCGGGCGGCCTCGAGCGGACCGAGGACGAGTTCCGGCGGCTCTACGAGGGCGCGGGCTTCCGCCTGGCGCGGGTCGTTCCCATCCGGGATGACCTGAGCGTCATCGAAGGGCTACCGGCTTGAACCGGGACGACCGCGGCGGGCCGGGGGCGGACGGCGATCGTCAGGGATTTTCCGATTCCGGATGGACTGGCCGGCTCGTGACGTGGAGACGCCCGGAGAATTTCCCTCCCAGCCAGGCCAGGATCGGTGCGCAGAGCGCGTGCCCGCGCCGCAGGAAGCTCCCGGTGGTGCCGCCTCCCGACCGGAGGAGGATGGCGATCGGACTCCGTTGACATTCATCGGAGCATCGAGGATCCCGGGCGCAGTCGCGTTTCTGCGGCTCGGCCGGCGGGATCGACAGGTGTCCTATCACGGGCCGGCCGGGAGCCGCGCGGCTCGGGGCGTTCCCGCAGCCCGCGACCGGCCCGGACGCTCGCAACGATCGGGCGCCGACGCGGTCCGGGCCCATCGGCCCGTGTCGGTCGGACTTCGGCGCCCGAGCGGCACCGGATCCGGGTAGATCGGGCTTTCCAGCTCAACGCGCTCGGCCCGACCGGCCCCGGAGGCGAAGCCGGCCGGGGGACGGACCGGGCCGGCCCGACCCGTGACGCCCGCGGGCGGGAACGGACCGAGACAACCCGAAACCGGGTTGGACCCGGACCGGTGAAGCTGGTCGATCAGCGGGTCGGTCGTATCGGCGCCGAGATGGCGGTGGGAGTCAAGAAATCGGTCCGACCCTTTTGCTCTCCTTCGTCGATTGTACGGGTCGAGACTCAGATCAGCTTGTTGGCATCCACATCGTAGCTACAGGCCTTCAGTTCTCTAGCCAGATCAATCCGCCACCTGCCGGGGACATCGTATACATTGGTAGGCGTTCACGGCCCCCTGTTGCCTTGGCGTCCTGAGATCGATACAACGGCGGCATGACCGATCAGCCGCCGCTCCCACAAGCCATCTGGGATACGCTCTCGCCGGACGCCCAGGCGGCGGTCACGGCCTTGGTGCAATCCTTCGAGGGGCGGATCGCCGACCTGGAGGAGCGGCTCGGCAAGGACTCCACGAATTCCTCCAAGCCCCCCTCGTCCGACCCGCCCTCGGTCAAGCGACGGCCACCGGTCCCCGCCTCGGGCCGGAAGCGGGGCGGGCAGCCCGGCCATCGCCATCACTCCCGGCCCCTGGTCCCGCCCGAGCGACTCCGGCAGGTCATCGAGTGCAAGCCACCGCACGGCCGCTGTTGTGGCCACGACCTCCACGGCGATGATCCCCAGCCGCTGCGGCACCAGGTCGCCGAGGTGCCGCCGATCGAGCCGACGGTGGACGAGTACCGCCTCCATCGGCTGGAGTGCCCCGGGTGCGGCACCTCGACCTGCGCCACTCTGCCGCCGGGGCGTTCGGCCCCCGGCTGCGAGCGATCCTCAGCGTGCTAGCGGGGGCCTACCGCCTCGGTAAGCGACCCATCCGCCAGTTGGCCTCCGACCTGCTCGGCCTGTCGATTTCCACCGGGATGATCTCCCGGCTGGAGCGGCAGGCCGCCGCCGAGTTGGAGGCCACGGTCCAGGAGCTGCGGGAGTACGTCCGGCGGGCCGATTCGTCGCCTATCGACGAGACCTCGTGGAAGCAGGGGCGGGACAAGGCGTGGCTCTGGGTCGCCGTGACCCGGCTGGTGACGATCTTTGCGATCGCCACGTCTCGGGGGGCGGAGGTCGCCAAGGACTTGCTCGGCAACGACCGCCGCAAGGTGGTCATCAGCGATCGGCTCAAGAGCTACGATTGGATCAAGCGACGGCAGTTCTGTCGGGCGCATCTGGATCGAGATTTCCAGGCGATGGTCGATCGGGGCGGCGAGTCGGCCGAGGTCGGTCGGCGGTTGTTGGGTCATTCCGAGCGGCTCTTCGACTGGTGGCATCGGGTGCGGGACGGGACGATGGCTCGGGCCACCCTCCAGAGCCATGTGGCCATGCTGCGGTTCTCGTTCCGGGACGACCTGCGCCGGGGCGTGGCGTGCGGTTGCGCCAAGACGGCGGGGACTTGCCGGGAGTTGCTGGCGGGCGAGGCGCATCTGTGGACCTTCGTGCGAGTCGAGGGCGTGGAGCCGACGAACAACGACGCCGAGCGGGCGCTGCGGCACGGGGTGATCTACCGGAAGCTCAGCGGCGGGACCGATAGCGAGTCGGGGAGCCGATTCGTGGAGCGGATGCTGACGGTGGTGGCGACGTGCCGTCAGCAAGGGATCAACGTGCTGGATGATCTCACCCGGTGCTACCAAGCCCACCTGGACGACGAGCCGGCCCCGTCGCTCCTCCCCTCCGCATCGACCTCTCAGGCAGCCTGAATGGCTATTGAACGCCTACGGGAGGTCAGTCCCAGATGGAGGCCCGCAGGGGACTAGGCCTGAACCAAGCGTGATTTATAGTCCGGCCGCCCCGATTTCACGGAAATAGCTCGAAAACCCCGCTTGTTTCTGGAATAATGGAGGTGGAAACACATCCTCACCATTCCGGAACAAGGGGGCTTTCGAGTGAGTGCTACTCTCCGAAAAAAACGCGCCGCACGCAAGAAGAGATCCTTCCAGCAGGGGCGGCGGCGGATCAAGAAACGACTCGACCCGACGCCCTGCCCCGAGCGGCCGACTCCCATGATGACCGCGACCAACATCCACTACGAATATGCTGATCGCGTCCACGGGCTCAGTGCCGGCGGTATCGGCGCCCTCTTCCTGCTGGCTCAACGGATCGAACTGGTCAAGGATATCGACCGCGATCTCCACCTGCTCAAGCGTCATCTGCCGTATCACGAATCCGACCATGTCCTGAACATCGCCCTCAATCTCCTCGCCGGCGGCCGGCACATCGAACATCTCGAATTGCGCCGCAACGATGAGGTCTACCTCGATGCGCTCGGGGCCGAGCGGATCCCCGACCCGACCACCGCCGGCGACTTCTGCCGCCGCTTCTCCGAGCCCGACGTCCTCACCTTGATGGACACCATCAATGGATCGCGGCTCCGGGTCTGGGCCCGGCAGCCGCCCGAGTTCTTCGAGGAAGCGATCCTCGAGGCCGATGGCAGCATCGTGCCCAGCGACGGAGAGTGCAAGCGGGGGATGGACTTCACCTACGACGGCCAGTTCGGCTACCACCCCCTCCTGGTCTCGCTGGCCAACACCGCCGAGCCGCTTTACCTGCTCAATCGCGGCGGCAACCGCCCCTCTCAGGAAGAGGCGGACGTCTTCCTGGACAAGGCCATGGCGCTTTGCCGTCGGGCCGGCTTCCGCAAGATCCTGATGCGGGGCGATACCAAATTCAGCCAGACCAGGCATCTGGATCGATGGGACGCCGCCGGCGACACCCGCTTCGTCTTCGGCTACGAGGCCTACGATTCGCTCAAGGCGCGGGCCGACGACCTGCCGGCCGCCGCCTACCGCCTCCTGAGACGACCATCGCGCCCGATCAAGACCTCGGAGCGGCAGAAGCCCGAGCGAGTCAAGCCGGAGGTCGTCCGCGAGCGCGGCTATGAGAACATCGAGCTCGTCGAGGAGATGGTCGCGGAGTTCGCCTATCGGCCGACGGCGTGCAAGAAGAGCTATCGGATGGTCGTGCTCCGCAAGCGGGTGGAGGTCGGCAAGGGACAACTGCGACTCTTCGAGGAATACCGCTACTTCTTCTACATCACCAACGACCGGACGATGACCGCCGAGGAGGTGGTCTTCTCGGCCAACGATCGCTGCGACCAGGAGAACCTGATCGCGCAGCTCAAGGGGGGCGTCCACGCGCTGGAGGCGCCGGTGGACGACCTGGTGAGTAACTGGGCGTACATGGTGATGGCGTCGTTGGCGTGGAGCCTGAAGGCCTGGAGCGCCCTGCTGGTCCCGATCGCCCCTCGGCACCGGGCCGAGCACACGGAGGAGAGACGGACGCTGTTGCGGATGGAGTTCGCGACGTACTGCGCGGCGTTCATCCAGATGCCGTGCCAGCTCGTGCGAGGTGGAGGCCGGTTGATCTATCGACTGCTGTCGTGGAACCCGTGGCAGGGAGTCTTCCTGCGGTTGGTCGAGCGACTGAACGGTTGCTGGCAGTGCTGAGTGATGGACGAGTGAAGTCGGGGTCCGGATGCCCCGATCCGTGTGGGCCGTCGAGACAGAAAGGCGGGTGAGCGATGACCGAGATGCAATCCGGGAAGTCAAGAGGGGGCGAAATCCCCCGAGCTGTGGAAGGTACGTCTGGACATAAAAGACTTGATCACGTAAATTGCACATAAGTCTCTTTTTTTATCACGCTTGTTTTGGGTCTAGGGAGGGACGAAACCGCCCGGCACCTTGAGGACCGTCGAGCCGATCAGGCGTGTGTGACGCAATGATCAAGTAATGCTCAGAAGAGGCGGAGTTGCCCCGACTTAGGCTGAGGTGGCCGAAACCGGGAACGATCCAGAGGGGGTACGTTGCCATCCAGACTGTACCGCTTTCGGAAGAGGCAGAAGAGATCGGCGATTCGCCTCGAAATCTCGCCAGTGCCGCTCATCCGGGTTCCGAACTCCGAATCATTAAACTTCCCGCCACGAACTGCTTGTATTCGTCTCCGGACTCGCTGGAAGCGGTTGGGATACGTCCGTTCGAGCCACTCCCAAAAGACGGGGCCGACCGTCAGCGGAAGACGCAAGAGGACATAGCCGGCACCCGTTGCCCCTGCGTCCCTTGAGGCGGCGAGAACGGCTGGAATCTCGCTTTCATTGAGCCCAGGGATGATCGGGGCCATTAGCACACGCACTGGAATGCCCGCATCGGCGACAACTCTGATCGCACGGAGTCTCGCCAATGGGGTACTTGTGCGAGGCTCCATCCTACGGGCCAGTTCGGCATCGAGGGTCGTCACACTGATGACCACATGGACCAAGTTCAGTGAAGCCAAGTCCTGAAGTAAGTCGAGGTCTCGTAGGACCAAGGCGTTCTTGGTGATGATCACCATTGGTTGTTGGAAGTCCGCAGCCACCTCCAAACACCGGCGTGTCAGTTTGAATTGTGCGCTCAGCGGGCTGATAGCAATCGGTGACACCCGACAGGGCTATCGGCTCAGGCACCCAATTCGTCCGAGTCAGGAATTCCCTGAATAACTCGGGAGCGTCCTCTTTGACGAGGATTCTAGTCTCGAACTCAAGACCGGCGTTATACCCGAGGAACTCGTGGGTTTGCCTGGCGTAACAGTAGCTGCAACCGTGGGAGCATCCACGATACGGGTTGATGCTGTATCTGAATCCCACATCGGGGCTGTCGTTCTCGGTGACAATGCTCTTGGCACGGTCAGGGATATACTCCGTCGCCGGTTTCTGAAGGCTCTCCAGATAGTCTGTGTCGTGTTCCAGATGCTCGAAGTCAATCTGGTGGTGTGGGCCACCGAACCGGTTTGGGGGGTTAAGTTGAGAACCACGCCCCTTAGCAATCGGTCGTTTGGCGTCCGACATAGGTCAAGCCCCGGCGAACGTTCTGATCTTGTGTCCACTGATTATAGCCGAACTCCGGAACAGAGCAAATTAGTCGCACTGTCGCTTGAAATTAAGAACGCTCTGGAGGGTCATAATGCTATACTCGGCCGACACATGAGTTCTTGGGATATTCGGCCGGGTTGGATTTCGAGACGCGGATCCTGGTGAAGGAGGACGCGCCCGAGCTCTTGCGGGCGGAGCTGTCATCGCCCAGATGGAGGCCGCGGGTCCTGGCCTTGAGCGGCGTGACCGACGCGTATCAGCCGCTGGAGCGACGGCTGGGGCTGACCCGGCGCTGCCTGTCGGTCCTCGCGGAATTCCGCCAGGCGGTCTCGATCATCACCAAGAACCGGCTGGTGACGCGCGACATCGACCTGCTCGGCGAGCTGGCGCGACACGGCGCGGCGGAGGTGTTCCTGTCGATCACGACGCTGGACCCGGACCTGGCCGGCCGGCTGGAGCCGCGGACGACGCGGCCGGCGGGTCGGCTGAAGGCGATCGCCGAGCTGACCCGGGCCGGAATCCCGACCAGCGTGATGGTCGCGCCGATCATTCCCGGCCTGACCGAGCACGAGATGCCGGCGATCCTCGAGGCCGCGGCCGGGGCCGGCGCCCGGCAAGCCGGCCACACGATCGTGCGACTTCCCCTGGCCGTGGCCGACCTGTTCCAGGACTGGCTGGACCGACATTATCCCGACCGCAAGGACAAGGTCCTCCGGCGCATCCGGGCGGCGCGCACGGCCGGCTCAACGACTCGCGCTTCGGCGTCCGGATCAGCGGCGAGGGGCACCATGCCGAGATCATCGCGCGGCTGTTCCGTTCGGCCAGCCGGCGCGTGGGGCTCAACCAGCATCCCTGGCCCGTCTCGACCGCGGCCTTCCGCCGGCCGGGACCCCAACAACTTACGCTCTTCTGATTTAGCGCTCCCCGTCGAACGAGCGAATTGGCATTGGCCGGATTGCCGGTTTTGATTAAAGTCCGACCACACGGGGCCGGAGACCGCGTTTCGGGCCCCGATCCCTTCATGGCGTCCTCACCTCGGCGAAGGTCCCGTTGATCCGATCCGATCAGGCCAAATGAGCCCTCGCTCGGCCATTGGCGTAGGGTGGACGATGCCCACCGGTCGAGGCCGATGCCCGGTGGGCACAGCCCACCCGACCCAGCCGGCCCGTCCGGCTTTCAACACAACGCCCAGTAACGACTCAAGGACGGAAGTGCCATGAGACAAGCCCGGTTCCTGCCGCCGCGTCGGAGACGGTTGTCGAGGATCGCGGCGCTGCTCGGCCTGGTCCTGACGGGCTGGGGCTGCCAGCAGCCGCCGACTTACATGTACTGGGGCTATGGCGCCCCTCCGTGCGTGCCGGTCGTGCCCGCGCCGGCGGCCCGCGTCAACGGCAAGGCCGGCGAACCTCCCACCGAGGTCATCGAGGGCGGGATGACGTCGGTCGACGCACCGAGCCGCACGACGACCGTCATCGGTTCAGAGGCACCGCCGCGCGTGGTGGTCAGCGAGCCCGACTACCAGCCGCGCGGCTCGTGGCGCCGCAACCCCAACCCCGACCAGAACATCGCCACCAGCGTCGATGGCGGTGTCAGGACCTCCAGCTCCAGCGATCCCACGACCGTGCAGTAGAGTCGGGTGGGCAATGCCCGCCGATGAGAGGCCTCGACCGGTGGGCATCGTCCACCCGCCAAGGTCTCAAGCCAGCGACCAGGGCTTGCGATACTCGTAGTGCAGGAGCTGGTTGGCCGCGTCGCAGTGGAGGAAGCGTTCGGCCTGGGGGTCCCAGTCGAGGCGCTGGCGGGTGGCCAGCGCGATGTTGGCCAGATGGGCGAATGTGGTCGAGCGGTGGCCCTCCTCGACGTCGGCCGCGGGTCGCCGGTGGGCCTTGACGCAGTCGAGGAAGTCGCGGGCCGCCTGCTGATCCAGGTCGCCGTCGGTCGACTTGACGACCTCTGGCTTGCGGCGCGGCTTGGGATCCTGGAACGCGCCGCCGCGCTCGGGGATGATCTCGTAGCCCCGGCCGTTGGAATACGCGGTCCCGATCGTGCCCCGCAGCTCGACCTCGGCACCGCGGTTCAGGATCGGCTGGCCGTTGGCCTCGTGGATGCTGAAGACGCTCAGCATGCCCGAGGCGTGCTCGAAGATCGTCTCGGTGGTATCGGGAATCGTGCGGTCGTCATCCACGGCGAATCGCCCGCCGTGCGTCGAGACGCTCGCCGGGGCCAGCTCACCGGTCAGCCAGCGGATCAGATCGAAGTAGTGGACGCCCCAGTTGGCCACCTGCGAGGAGTAGAGGTCCCACCAGCGGAACTTGTATGGCATGATCGTCGCGCGGAAGGGTCGCTCGGGCCGGGGGCCGAGCCAGAGGTCCCAGTCGAGGCCCGGCGGCGGCGGCGAGTCGGGCGCGTGGCCGATCCCCCCGGGCGTCATGTTGTTGGTGAACGCCGCCCGCGCCACGGTGACCTTGCCCAGTGCGCCGGAGTGCACCGACTCGGCGAGTTGCGCGTACATCCGGGATGAGCGGCGGTGGGTGCCGACCTGGACGATCCGGTCGTACTTCCGAGCCGCGTCGACCATCGCGCGGCCCTCGACGACCGTGATCGACAGCGGCTTCTCGACGTACACATCCTTGCCCGCGCGGCAGGCGGCGATCATCTGGATGGCGTGCCAGTGGTCGGGTGTCGCGATCACGACGGCGTCGATGTCCTTGCGGTCGAGGATGGCGCGAAAGTCCTTGACCCGCGCGACGTCCCCCTCAATCCGCGGCATCTTGGCGATCCGCGGTCCCAGCCCGGCGAAGCGGGGATCCAGCCGGTCGTACGCCCCGTACAGATACGGCTCGTACACGTCGCACAAGGCGACGACCTGGGCATCGGCGTGCGCCAGGAACCCCTTGAGGAGCTGACAGCCGCGATTGCCGACGCCGACGAAGCCGAGCCGGACCCGCTCGTTGGCCCCGAGCACCCGGCCCGGCGCCAGGCTCGCGGCCGTCGCCGCCGTGGCGGTCGCGACGGCGGTCTTCGAGAACGCTCGACGGTTGACACCCTGCGCCATGGCGGAATCTCCGCTACGTAGGTCAGGCTTGGAAAGCCTGACCGGCCTTGAGTGTCAGGCTGGAAAGCCTGACCTACGTAAGAATCCTGCTTGACGACATCATCAGACCGGCCCGGCGCGACAAAGTCAATCCGGCGGAGGAACCGATGCGCCAGCCGCCCGCGACGCGGTACAATCGAGGAGGACGAGCCGAGGAGATCCGCCATGACGTATCGAGGGATGCTCGAGCTAAGGTGCTTAACGCTTGCATCGCATCGGCGAGAGGGAACCCCCCCTATCTCCCCCTTCGCAAGGGGGGGACCAAGAAACCTTCCCCCCCTTACGAAGGGGGGGTCAGGGGGGGTCGAGGCCCAACCTCCGTGTGGAAGCCGAAAGGGACCGTTTGGGGTCGAGGCCCCGGCCCGGTCTCGAGGCCGAAACCCGTGGGCCAGCCATTCCTTGACCGCTCTCGCGGCTGTGGCGATGGTGTCGGCCTCGACGCTCGCCACCCTGCCGCGCATCGCCCGCGCCGGTCCGGGCGAGGCCGGTGGCGGCCACCGGTCGGTCGGTCGCGGTCCCGTGCGAGCCGATTTCGTGGTCCTCATCTGGTACCGTCGCAACGATCCGCTGGGGACCTTCAAGTACCAGAGTTACGACGTGCGCAAGGGGGAGTACACCGGAGCGGTGGACGAGTGGATCACCCTGATGCGTCAGAAGCACCCGGCGTATCTCGTGCTCGTCCGGTCGGTCAACCTGAGTCGCGAGCGCGGCGCCACCGAGCCGCTCAAGGTCGGGTCGGTCATCCATCGCGAGCTGCTGATCGCCGCCGCGGAATCCGGCGTCATCCTCGGGGCACCGATGCAAATCAGCGCAGGTCCGTCCGCGGCAGGAGGCAGGGCCGCGAGATCCAATCCGCCCGCGATGCCCGGCCGCGGCGACCGGAGCTATCTCAATCCGAGTTCCCCCTCTTTCCCGGTGCCGGTGCCCTATCCGCGGCCCCATCCGTGAGCGACGAAATCCCATCGAACAGCGATCGTGCAACGGCGACGACGGCCGAATTCAGGAACTCGGGGGTCAATCAGCGATGCGGATCTGGATGATCGGAAGCGGCGAGGACTGCGACGTGGTCGTCGCGCAACCGCGTGTGTCGGGGCACCACTGCCGCCTGACCGAGACGGCCGACGGCTACCTCCTCGAGGACCTGGGCTCATCGAACGGGACCTATGTCAATGGCGAGCGGATCGCGGCGGCGACGCGCGTCTCGTCCGGCGATCGGATCACGCTCGGGGCGATCGTGCCGATGCCCTGGCCCCCGGCTTCCGGCGTGCCGGGCGCGACGCTCCTGCGGATCGGCCGTGCTGCGGACAACGACATCGTCCTCGACGACTCGCGAGTCTCCTCGCATCATGCCCGGCTCATCGTCTCGGGTCTTCGCACGATGATCGAGGATACCGGCTCGTCGAACGGGACGTTCCTGAATTCCACCGACCAGAGGGTGACGCGGGCGATTCCCCTGACCGGGACGGATACCGTCTACTTCGGTTCGCTCGCGGTCCCGGCGGCGCGATTCTTCCCGTCGCGGCCGACGCTTGTGGAGGCCGTTGCAGCCCCTTCGCCAATCCCCGCTCCGCCGGCACCGCCGGAGCCGGGCATCGTCCATCCGACGACCGTGCCCGCCACGATCACTCCCCGGACGATCCTCGTCCTTGCCCAGGCACCCATCCTCGCGCTCCTGATCGTCCTCGCCTTCGGCCGGCCGGCGGCCGCGGAAGGGATCGCCTCGACGACGTTCGCCCTGGCGTTGTCGGCGGTCTGGCTGGGCGGGTCGCTCGCGGTGTGGGCGTCTCTGGCCGGCCGGTCGTCATCGGGCCGATGCGATTCGTTGGAGGCCCGGATTCTGGCATCGCCAGGCCCGAGCTTCGCGATCCTGGGGGTCCTGTGCGCCGTCCAGTGTGCCGTGCTGCTGGCGGTCGTCTACCTGGGGAGTGCCCTGAAAGGCCCGGCGCCGTCGATGTTCGGCGTGCTGCTCCTGGCCTCGGCCATCGGCCTGTCGCTGGGCTGGGCGATGTTCGCTCTGATCCCCTCGCCGAGGATCGCGGTGGCCGTGTTGATGCTCGGCTTCGTGGCGATGATCGCCCTGGGCGGTCGGATCTGGCCGTTACCGGCCTCGAGTCTCGGCGCGGGCCTCGCGACGGCGATGCCCTCGCGCTGGGCATTCGAGGGGCTCATGCTCCTGGAGAGCGAGGGACGGTCGCCGTCGGCCGGCCCCGACGTTTCGGGAGCGGATCGCGCGGAAGACCTGGCCGAGGGCTTCTTCCCGGCCGATTCCGAGCGGATGGGCCCGAGGGCCGACGCGATGGCCCTGGGATTCATGCTGATCGGGCTGGCGTCGGCCGCCGCGTTCATCTCGGCGAATGCGCGGCCTGGCCGCTGAGCTCCTTCAAGCGGTTCAGCCGCTCATAGGCCGCGGGATGCGAGCGCAAGTGATTGTCGATCGCCGAGACAGCGGGGACGTCGTCCGGTTCGCCGGGCCGCTTCGCCAGCAACTCCTCCGGCTTGCCGCGCCCGTTCTGGAAACCGTGGGCCCTGGCGTACTTGTCGAGGATGCGGAGGAATTTCAGACACTCGTACTCCGAGCGCTTGAGCCGCTTCATGTGGTGGTAGACCCAGGCATCCGCCTCGTATTCGAGCCTGTCCGGATAGCCGTGCGGGATGATCAGGAAATAGAGCTTCTGCAAGGTGCTATCGCCGAAACGCCGGACGTCCGGGGCTTTCAAGCACGCCAGGGCGTGCTGAAGCTCGACGTGGGCGATCTCGTGTCCAATCACGAATTCGAGCAGATAATCCTCGTCCTCGGGGAGCATCTGCAGGAGTTTCCGGCTGATATAGATATAGCCGCCGGGGTGGGAGAAGGCGTTGGGCACCTCGGAATTGAGGACGACGAGCTTGTATTCTCGCTCCTTCGGCTGGAGTCCTTCGAGCAGGGGCCGGGCCGCCCTGTTGACGCGCTCCTGGTCCGCTTGCCGATCTTCGGCGTTGAGCTGGAGGATCGCGGCGTTGAGCGGCTCGCCGAGTTCGCGCTCGTCCCGGATCGTGAAGCGATCCAGGTCCCACGTCCTGGCCAGGGCGGGCTGACTCCAGAACGCGTCATTCTTCCATTGTGCGATCCGAGCGGCCTGCTCATTGGGGGGTGGCACGGCGGCGGGCACGGCGGCGGGTGCAGGTGTGCTCGCCAGCGGCGAAGGCGTGGGTGTCGTGACGGGCGGAGACGGCCTTTTTTCCTCGGCCGCAAGCGGAGTCGGTGGAGTCTCCGAGACGGGCGTCGACCTCGTCGGCGGGACTTCCCGCCGGGGGGATTCCGGCGGTTCCGAGATCGCGTCCTTTCGCGCCACGACCGGGGATTCCCGATCCTCCGCGGCCGATGAGGTGGGTGCCTCGCTCGCTACCGGGCTCGGCCGGCGCAGGGACTCGCGATAGGCGCGGCCTTCGTTCGACACGAGCCACGTCGAGCCGAGGACGTAAAGGCAGGCCAGGATGACCGGTATGCTGTATCGGGCCATGGCGATCGAGCCCCATCGAGTCTCATGTCGCGTGGTTCAGTCCGCTATCGACTTCTTGCGTTGCGCGACCAGCGCCGCATAGAGCTGGGGATAGAGCGTCCTCTCGTCGGGCAGTTCCGCGGGCGCGAAGGACAGTCCGTGCTTCCGCATGAAGAGCCTGAGGTCGTCAACGGTCATGCCAGGATAGGTGTCGATCTCCGAGAAGATATGCTGCATCTTGAGCGTCTCGAAGAGCCGGACGGATTTCCGCATGCGATCGAGCTGTTCCCTGGCCTCGCTATATCGCCGTTGATTCTGCGGGTCGACGATCTCGGGCGTATGAGCCAGCTTGAACTCCAGATCGTCGACCGCCTTCTGGAGGGCCTTGATGGCCTCGGGCGTCATCTTACCGTCCATCGCCAGCACGAGTGCGGCGTCGACGGCCTGTTCGTAGGCCCGACAATAAATCAGGAACTGCGGGTCCTGGAACGCCACGGACCAGACCTTCTCCCCCTGGAGCCGGAGCCGGCTCATGGAGAACTTGTCGCCCTTCTCGCCGAGCTGGAAGTGGATGCGCTTGATGACGCCGGCGTCGAGCGGCACGCCGTCGTCGAGCGGTACCTTGGCGTATCGCGACGCCGAGTCGGAGACGCGGGGGTCGATCAGCTCGCGCATCTTGGCATTCAGCGCGGCGCCGCTGGTCACGTCGAGCGACTCGGGATTGTTGTGGATCCGGTCCTGGATCGCCTTGTAGGCCTCGGCCTTCTTGGCGAGGATCATCTGCCGGTGCTCGGCCTTCTCCTTGATGTCGTTCTTGTAGCAGGCCCAGATGTACTCATTCACCATGATGGACGTCTGGGCGTTGATCTGGTTGGCCTGCGCGGTATTCAAGCTGTACAGGCCCATCCCCCAGCCGGCGACGCCCACCCCGCGGAGGTAATCGCCCACTGGCGTCGAGCCGGGTCCGATGAATTGCGCCTCGGCGGAAGCCCCGGCAAGGAGCAGGATCAGTAAAGCTCCCGCGATCGTGCGTGTCATTGCCAGCTCCTTGACGATCCGTTTTTTCGGATTGTTCACCACAGAGGCACAGAGACCACAGAGGAAGACGGAAACGGTCGGGAGAACCATCAGGGGAGAATGACTCAATCCGACCCGCTGCTCCAGAGGCGCGTCAAAGTCTCTTGCGTCGGATCCCCTCCTTGAGCAAGCGTTCGTTGAAGTTGATCAGTAGACCCCTGGAGACTCGCGCGAGTTTCATGTAGGTGAGGAGCTGTGCCTCGTGGATCGGCAAGATGCTCTGCACCGCCTTGACCTCGACGATCACCAAACCGGGGAGGAGGATGTCGATGCGCAAATCGGCATCGAGATCACGGCCCTTGTAGGTGACGGGGAGCAGGAATTGCCGCTGGAACGCGATCCCGCGCTGCTCGAGTTCGAAGCAGAGGCAGGTCTCGTAGACGGACTCCAGCAATCCGGGCCCGAGGGTCCGGTGCACTTCGATCGCCGCGCCGATGACCGGTTCGGTCACCGGATCACGTTCACCGAGATGATCTGCACTCATCGACTCTGATCCCCCCTCAGATCTCCGGTCTTTCTTGAATTCCTCTGTGGTCTCTGTGCCTCTGTGGTGAAAAGATGCTGCGGTGCGAATCATTCGGATTTTTCACCACAGAGGCACAGAGATCACAGAGGAAAACATGCAGTCAAGTCATCGGTCCCTGCTCCGCCGGTCAATTCCATCAGCGTATTGGGCACACTGAAGTGATCTGAGCCATTGGGGCGTTAACTCCTCTGATGGTTCTCTGCCACAGTCTCTCACGTCTGAATCCGAATGTCTTCTCTGTGATCTCTGTGCCTCTGTGGTGAAAAATCTTCCATTCCCCGCCATCCTCGACCGGCTCCGCGTTGAACGAATCTTCCCCATTCCCGATCACGGCAGCTTGATCTGGAAGCGTTGCTCGCCGATCTGGAAGTGCACCATGGCATCGACGGTGATCTGCGACATCCTCAGCCACAGGCCATTGAGCGTCCGGTTGTGCTCGGCGTGCCAGGCGCCCTGGGGTTTGCGATACAACCGGATGTGCCGCGGCTCGCAGAACGGATCATCCGGCCGGCAGATCGGGCAGGTCGGGTCGGAGCCGATCCAATATTCGTTCTTGACCAGCAAGGTGCGGTTGCCGATCTCGTTGCCGAGTAGCTCGGTGAGGGCGGGCGGGCGGAACGGGCTCGGGCTGTCGTCCCAGCCGCGGGTGGTGCCTCGATTGGGGTCGTCGGGCGTGAACTCGGCCGTCGCGGCGGCCTCGGGCTGGGGGGCGTCGAACCGGTATCGCCCGTTGCCGACGAGGATCTCGGCCTTGTCCGCCAGCACCGTCTTGCTGACGCGGACGAACATCCCGTGGGTGCTCTGAAGATCGGTGACGACCCAGCGGTGCAGGCCGCCGACGTATTGATAGGTGATCTCGACATGCCGGCCTGACATGCGGCCGTCGAGCGGAAACCGGAGGTCGCCTTCGGTGCGGCCGATGAGGAACCGCGGCTCGCGGATGCGGACGACCTCGCCTTCCATCCGGCCATCGTCGAAGATGACGAGCAGCGGGATCGGCGGCCGGGCCGTCGGCCGGAACACATTGGCCGACCGGGCGGCGACGGCCGGTGGTTGCGGCGGCGTCGCGGGCATCGGCGCCGGTGCCGGTGGCGGCGGCGCGGCGGGGATCGACGCCGGGATCGGCGGCTGACCCTTCAGGCCCGAGAGCAGCGCCTGCCGGACGTCCTCCTCGGTCTCGATCAGCGTGCCGGACCGATCGACATTGGGGTTCGGCTGGCCGGGTCTTGGTGGTTGGGACATGACTCTTCGGTCCGATTTATAGGAGATTTTTTCACCACAGAGGCACAGAGATCACAGAGAAGAATTCTTGAATGCCAGGAGGGGCGTGCGCCCGTGAGATCGTTGGGTCATGGTCGCATCCCGACCCGCCAAGCCGAACCTGCGTCTCTGAATGCATTTCGGTCTGCTCTGTGATCTCTGTGTCTCTGTGGTGAATCATCCGATCCGATCACCGGGATTGCCTGTCACCAGCCCCGGAGCAGGTCGTCCCAGTTGCGCACGTCCGCGTCGATGATCCGCAGTCCGAGGGCCTCGAGCCGATCGACGTCCTGAATCGCCTCGATGGCGGCGGCGGTCGCCACGTCCGGCTCGCCGAACCTCTTCGTCCCCACACGAAGCAAGAACCGCCGTTCTCCCGCGATACGTCCTTCCTCCAGGCCCTCCTGGCGGCCTTTCTGCAGGCCCTCCTGGCGTCCTTCCCTCAAGATCGCCTGATAGGTTGGTGAGTCCTGCATGTTCCACACTCCTTTCAGCCACTGAGTTGCCTGTTTCACGTCGTAACGCCAGCCCATGAGCACGTACGCAACGAGCCAGAGCTTGTCCGCCCGCGGCTTGGGCTCTGGATCGAGCCGCCCGGCCATCCGCTGCACCAGGCCGGGCACGTCCGCTTCCGTGACTTTGGTCAGCGGGGCCAGCGGCACCAGGTTGACCCCGCCGGTCAGGTACGGGTCCGGATCCTCCTGCCACAGCCGCACCACCCGGTAATTATAACGATTCGCCAGCGACCCGTCGGGGAGATGCCGCTCGTACGTGCCGGTCAGGCCGGGCGAGTCGGCCGCCTTGTGCAGCAGGATCAGGACGGTGAGCACGGGCAGCTTGTGCTTGTAATCGAGCGCCACCTGCCGATACCAGAGCTTCCGGGGCAGGTCGAGGTCATGGTAGGAGTGGGGCTCGAGGTTGAGGAGGTACGGAATCGGTCCGTCAACCTTGAGCACCTTGTCGGCGGAGGCGGTCAAGGTGGTGATCTCCGACTCGATGACCGAGACCGGCCCAGGCGGGCCGATGCCGAAGCGCTCCGCCCAGGCGGCGGGGTCGTCCCAGACCAGCTCCTTGGCCGAGACGTCCAGGGGGTTGTGGTCCATGAGAGAGCTCGATTTCTCTTCCGCGCAGTAGCCGAATCAACGGCTCCTGGTCGAGTCGACGGTTCCTGGAACCTTCCCCGGTCGTAATTGACAATCAGTCTTCGCGAAAATCGGACAGGTCGGGAGGGCCTTCCCAGAGTACCGTGCCGTTAGGTGCGGTGACTTTGATGTTGCGGAACCGTACGGCGGAGTCCCAGTTACGAAGCTGGATGTTTCCTATCTTGCTGAACTCGTTCCTGAGAGCGAAGAGCAAGTTGCCGTTGAGCTCGATGCGGATGTGTGGCCCCTGCAAGGAAATCTTCACCTTGTACCACTCGTCTGGCTGGATCGTGCTAGGCTCTGAGCGGAGCTCAGTAGCACTCAAGGCCCATTACCCGGGTCCACCGAAATGTAGAGGTGGTGCTTGCCATCGGGGCCGCCAATATACAAACAATAGTCTTTACCCTCACCATGGCGAAAGCAAGCACCGATCCCGCCGGAGCCTGCACTCTTTCTTGCCTCGAAGGTCAAGTCGTAGTCGGTCCATTCTACATCGCCAAATCCGACGAAGCCGAATCCTTGACCTTGCTTGATGAGTTGATCGCCCTCCACGATCCACCCGTCGCCCCCGACGTAACCAGCGCCGCGTGCCGGTCCTGCGGGGGGGATCTGGGCTGGTGACACTGTTGGTGGCAGGTCATCGGCCAACGTCAGCCGGAACTCACCAGACAAATCTCCTCGCGGATTGGTACCTTTGAATGTTCCTACGAGTTCATTATCAACGAGTTTACCTTCCCACGAAAAAGACTCCTTGGCTGCCTTCCAAGCGATCACGCCATCCTTGAAGGTCCCTTCCGCATCATGCGACCCACGATGCGAATCTGCGACGGCTTTGAATTGGGTACCGGCTCGTGCTTTGATTGTCAACCCGAGCGCTCGTGGTTTGGCTACATCGTTCGTCCACGATCTGAACAGCACGGTGGAGGTTCCTCTCCAGGAAGATTCAGCTTGCAGAGGATCTGTAGGTGTGGACCTCGACTTACCCACAGGCGGATTTCCGGTCTGGCGCGCATCGGCGACCTGACCGCGACTGTCTGCCGCGTTGTCTGGGCCTGTCTCCGAAGGCTTCATCTCATCTTTCTTGCGAGACTCTTCGACCACGACCTTGAAGCCGTCGGGCACGCTGGTCCTGCTGACCTCGCGACCATCCTTGTCTCGGATCGTGATGATGATGACACCCAGCACGATCAACCCGAGAAGGGACACTGCCAGGGCGATCGGCCGTTTGCTCCGCGGTGGCCGTTGCTGAGCATCTATGGCCCGTGCCGGATTGATGGGGCCTTCCTTCTCCCGGAAATCGATCAGACTCTCCCACTGGGTCTCGGCTGCGGCGGGCTCAGGCGTTTTTTCGGCCCGGGCTGCCAATCGTCCGGCGTCCGCCGCCGGTTGAGCCGGTGTGGAAACCGGCCGACCGGCGTTCGCCTGATCCGGCCGGGAGATCTCCGGCTTCGGTCCGACGGACCCTGCGGACCCCTTCTTGAAGAACGGCAGCAGCGCCTGGGCGACCTGCCTCGGCTCCTGGAACCGCCGCTCCGGCTCCTTGGCCATCATCTTGGCCACGACCGCCGCCAACTCCATCGGGACATCCGGACGCGCCAGATTGAGCGGCGTCGCCTCGATCGAGTGATGCGCCTGCAGGATGTCGTAGAGGCTGTCTCCCTGGAATGGCGGCTTGCCGGCCAGGAGGTCGTAGAGCGTGCAGCCGAGGCTGTAGATGTCCGCGCGGATGTCGGCCCGCCGCGCATTGCTGATCTGCTCGGGTGCGATGAAGTCGGGCGTGCCCAGCATCTGGCCCTCGTGGGTCAGCCCGCCCTCCACGGCGCCCTCGCTCTGGATCTTGGCCAGGCCGAAATCGAGCACCTTGATGACAGCGAGGTTTCCCTGACGGGTGAGCATGAGGTTGGAAGGCTTGATGTCGCGGTGGACCATGCCGTGCTCGATGCGCGTGTTGCAAACCCAGCGCCGCCTGGTGGACGTAGTTGCAGGCGTTTGCGATCGGCAACGCCCCGCGAGCCTTGACCAGCCGAGCCAGGTCGAGGCCATCGACGTACTCCATGGCCAACGCGACGCTCTCGCCGAGGCGTAGGACCGAGTAGGCGGTGACGACGTTGGGGTGATGGAGCTTGGCCGCGTTGCGGATCTCGCCGAGGAAGCGGTCGAGGACGCCGCGGCGCTTGATGAGCTGTTCGCTGACGACCTTGAGGACCTCCAGACGGCCCATCATCTTGTTCTGGGCGAGGTAGACGACGCCCATGCCGCCCTGGCCGAGCTCGCGGACGACTTCGTAGTCGGGATGATCGACCAGGCCCGGAGGCAGGCTGCTGGGCGGTGGAGGCGCCGCCGTGCCCGGCGCGGAATCCAGCATCGAGAGTCCTTCCGTGCAGGAGACGGCGGGGTGGAACGACTCGGGCGGGGCCTTCGCTTCTCGGAGGCGGCCGAGAAAGCTATCGGAGGAGAGCGCGGCGACGCGTTGCCGGCATTCCAGGCAGCCCTCGAGGTGCTGGTTGACCGACTCGGCCGAGGCGTCGTCGACCTTGCCCAGGCCGTAGGCGTGCAGGATCTTGTCAGTCGGATGGGAAACTTGAGAGGCGTTCATGGGATCGGTCTCCGCGTCGAGTCGGGCCGCACGCCTTGCGCGGCCTCCCAATGGATTACGAGAGCTCTGGTCACGAGGCGGAACGTGCGTTCAGAAGAGGTTCACCACAGAGGCACAGAGAACACAGAGAAGAACCAGAAGAACTTTTGGAGTGCCATGCGAGACGACCTCGCGCCGACCGAGCCGCCCTGGCCGTTCCTCTTTCTCCGAGCATTTCGGTCCGCTCTGTGATCTCTGTGACTCTGTGGTGAATCAGATGAACCAGTAGTGAAAGGCGCCTCGATCACCCGACCTGCCGCGAAAACTCAGAATTTTTCGGCGATTCGGGCCCGACGGCTTAACCCATTGGCCAGTAAGGACTTGCTTCGTGGCCTCCTGTCGTGTGCTGAGGACGCTCGATCATCGACCGAAGAAGGCCGACGTGAACCGCTGCTGCTGGGCCGCATTCGCGATGGCCATGTTCACCGACCGGGCCAGCGCGTTCTGGAGGGCGTTGCCGACGACCGCGAAGTTCCGGTCGGCCACCGCCTTCCTCTGCAGGTCCCGGAGCTTGCGCCGCAGCGGCGCGACGAATTTCTCCTGGCCTCCCAGTCGTTCGACCCAGGCGGGCCCGTCGCCGACGGCATGCCAGGCCCGATCGGGCGTCACGTGGAGCGTCACGAAGGCCTTGTCGTACTGGTGCTGGGCGACCTGGAGGAAGTTGCAAACGCCCAGGATCTCCAGGCCGACCACAACGACGACCGGGGTCCGGGTCCCTTCGACAGCCATCGGCCGGACGGTCACGGTCAGCGTGCACTTGTACGCCGGCCGGGCGGCGGCGTGGAAATGGTAGTGATCGAACGCGTTCTTGAGCACCGGGCCCAGGCGATCATCGAGGACCAGGTAGCGGTCGCGGCCCACGACCCGGCCGTCTCCCTTGCTGATCAGGCGGTCGTCGTCCCCACCGATGGGCACCGACCAGCCGATCGCGTGGCCGTCCGGGCCCATCGCCCGCGTCACGAACGTCCCCACCTTGTACAGCCGGTCGAGCGTGACCGACTTGCCGATGAACGCATTCGACGCGTCGAGGACGGTCTCGATCGTCGTCGCGGCGTTGGGATCGGCGGCCTTCGTCGGGGTCGGGGCGACTTCATCGTCCGACCCGACCAGGTTCGCCGGCAGGCGGTCGGCATCGGGCCCCGGGTTGGATGATGTGTCCGAGCCGGTCCCGAGTGAGCGGTGAGGTCCCGACTGCGGCCCCCGGGCCAGCGCGACACCCTGGTTCAAGGCCGATCGGCGCCGGCTGCTCTCCTGCCGGAACGCCTGGAGCAAGGTCCGGGCGTACACCGGCCGCAGCTCCTGCGTCTGGACCGAGTCATCCACCAGCGGCTGGCCTCCGCTGGCGAGGTAGTCGTCGATCTCCTGATCGCTGAGCCGCTTCGCCTGGGCTTCCGCGTCGACCGCCGAAGTGGCCAACTCGATCTCCTGCTGGAGCATGCGGGCCTCGTCAACCTGCCTGCGCGGCTGGGAACCCGAGAGATACTGATTGAGCAGCAGACTGGCCCGGGGCAGGTTGCCGGCCCGGACGGCTGCCCGGGCATCGGTGACGAGGAGCTCGGGATCGTCTGCCGCCGGCGGTTCGCCGGCCGGGCCGCTTTCGGCTGCGGAGGGACCGATGGGCTCGGGATCGATCCGGCCGCCGTTGCGCCGGCCACCCGATCGGCGCCAGCCTGGTCCCGGCCCCTCACGGCGAGGGTCAACGCGACGCTCGCCAGGGTCGCCAGCAAGAGCAAAGCCCCCGCGACCAGGGCCAATGTCGGGGAGCTGAGTCGCTTCTGGCCTCGACGGATATCATCGGGCGTCTCGATCAGCGTCGCCGCCGGGGCACTCGCTCGGTCGCGGCCCTGGCGCATCTCCTGGGGCGACTCGATCAGCGTCGCCGCGGCCCGGGGCGGCTGGGCGGCCAGGGGGTATTCGGTGGCGGGAATCGTCGGCGGAACGATCGCCGGCGGGATCCGCTCTGTCGGCTTCGCTCCCGGCGAGGCCGCCTCCCCCGGCATGAAGAAGGGCTTGAGCGCCAGAGCCACCTCTCTCGGCTCCTGGAACCGCCGCTCGGGCTCCTTGGCCATCATCTTCGCCACGATCGCGGCCACCTGCACCGGCACGTCCGGACGCACCTGGTTCAGCGGCGTCGCATCCATCGAGTGGTGCGCCTGCAGGATGTCGTAGAGGCTGTTCCCCTGGAACGGCGGCTTGCCGGTCAGGAGGTAGTACAGCGTGCAGCCCAGGCTGTAGATGTCGGCGCGGATGTCGGCGCGCCGTGCATTGCTGATCTGCTCGGGGGCGATGTAGTCGGGCGTGCCGAGCATCTGCCCCTCGTGCGTCAGCCCGCCGTCGACCGCACCCTCGCTCTGGACCTTGGCCAGCCCGAAGTCGAGCAGCTTGACGACCGCCCGGTTGCCCTGGCGGGTCAGCATGAGGTTGCCGGGCTTGATGTCGCGGTGGACCATGCCGTGCTCGTGCGCGTGCTGCAGGCCGACGGCCGCCTGGTGGATGTAGTTGCAGGCGTTGGCCACTCGTCAGCGGACCCTTGGCCTTGACCAGCTCGGGCCAGGTCGAGGCCCTCGACGTACTCCATGGCCAGCACGAGGCTCTCGCCGAGCCGCAGGGCCGAGTAGGCCGCGACGATGTTGGGGTGGTGCAGCTTCGCCGCGTTGCGGATCTCGCCGAGGAAGCGGTCGAGGACGCCGCGGCGCTTGACGAGATGGCCGCTGACGACCTTGAGGACCTCCAGCCGGCCCATCAGGGTGTTCTGGGCGAGGTAGACGACGCCCATGCCGCCCTGGCCGAGCTCGCGGAGGACCTCGTAGTCGGGGTGGTCGGCGAGCCCCGGGGGCAACGTACTGGCCGGCGGGGGCGATGCCGCGGCCGGCGCGTCTCCCACCAGGGAGAGACCTCGGTGGAGGGGACGGAGTCGAGGTAGGTGGCGGGACGAGCCTGGGCTTCGCGGAGCCGCCCGGCTGAGCCGTCGGAGGACGAGAGCGCGGCCACGCGTTGCCGGCAATCGGCGCAGACCTCCAGGTGCCGGTCGACCGACTCGGCCGAGGCGGCGTCGAGCTGGCCGAGGCCGTAGGCTTGAAGGGTCCGGTCGGTCGGATGTGAGGTCGGATGGGCGTTCATGGGATCGGTCTCCGCGTCGAGGCGGGCCACACGCCTGATGCAGTCCCCCGAGGTATTACGAAAGCCGTCGTCACGAAGAACGAGCATTCAGAAGATTCTTCACCACAGAGGCACAGAGATCACAGAGAAGAACTCCCGGGATGCCATGCGAGACGAGCCGCTTGCCGAGCGGGCAGTCTTGTCGATCCTCCGGCTCTCAAAGGATTTCGGTCTGCTCTGTGATCTCTGTGCCTCGGTGATAAATCATCAGACTGTTCACCACAGAGGCACAGAGATCACAGAGAAGATCTCCTGGGATGCCATGCGAGACGAGCCGCTTGCCGGTCGGGCAGCGTTGACGGATCCTCCGTCACTCAAAGGAATTTCGGATTGCTCTGTGATCTCTGTGCCTCTGTGGTGAATCATCCGAATGGAGAAAGAAACGCGTCTCGCCGGCCGGGGGCTTCCGCGCCAGTGCCGGTTCTCCTCGAGAGGTGCGGCGTCTCGGCGTCATTTCGCGATGATCTGGCACCTGGCCTGAAGGCTCGCAGTCTCGAACGGCTCGTTCACGCCACCAGCGTGACATTGGCGCATGGTATTTCGATACCGCCGTCCAAGACAAGAGCTCGCTCGGGATTTACCGCAATCCGGCCTTCGCTCGGGTCTGCCAGAGAATGACGACGGTCGCGGCGGCGCCGAGGCGGCCTGGGCGAGCACGATCGCGCAGGGGCCCGCGAAGCCCTCGCCGACCGGCCGAGGAATGTCAAGTCGGCCTCGGGGAGCAAGCTCTCGAGGGCCTGCTGGCCCCGGTAGACGGTGATGAACCATTCGGCCAGGAGTCGGGCCGGCCCCTCCAGGGGGGCGACGACGCCGGCGAGGATGATCTGCGGGATGACCGCGATCGGCACCAGGGCCGTCGCCACCTCCTCCGAACGGGCGAGGGCCGAGATCAGCAGGCCGATCGCCGTCCCGGCCACCGCCAGCGCGGCGAGCGCGGCCCATTGGAATACCGGCGAGCCCGGGGGACGGCACCAGGTCCGGACGATGAGGAACAGCAGCGTCGCCTGGAGCACGCCGATGAGCGCCAGGACCAGGAACTTCGAGGCGAAGTAGGCGGCGACCCGGAGGTTGAAGGCGCGCTCGCGGAGGAAGATCACCCGCTCCTTGACCAGCTCCTTGGCCGCCGTGTTGCACCCGAACCAGAAGCACGACACGGCCAGCAGCAACAGCAGGTTCACCGTCCGCGGCGACGCGCTCGAGCGGGTTGGCCACGTCGTCCAGGTCGCCGAAGACGATCCCCAGCAGGACGGCGACCGCGAGGCTCTGCGCGAGCATCACCAGCAGCGCCTGGCGATCTCCCCGCCAGATCGAGACATAGCGCCGGATCAGGACCCACGCCTGGCGGGCGCCGCCGACCCCGCGGCGAGCGGGCCGGGCGGGCGCCGGCCGGCCTCCTCGTGGAGCGTGTCGGCCGGCATCCGGTCGACGACGTAGCGCTGGAACAAGGGGCTGGACCGGAACCGGGCGTGCCAGACCTCCGGGGTCTCCCGGGCGAGCGTCCGGTAGACGTCGCCGAGCCGGGCGATCGCGAAGTAGGCCTTGGCCTCGTCGGGCGTGCCGACGAACGCCAGCCGGCCGCCCTCGGTCAGGATGACGACCAGGTGGCAGGTCGCCTCGACGTTCGCCAGGTTGTGGGTGATGCAGACGACCGTCTTGCCGCCGTCGGCCACCTGCCGGAACAGCTCCATCACCTCGCGGTCGGTCTGCTCGTCGAGGCCGGAGGTGACCTCGTCGAGGAACAGCAGGCTGGGCCGGGCCACCAGCTCGTTGGCCAGGCTCGCCCGCTTCACCTGCCCGCCGCTGAGGTGCCGGATCAGCATCCCGCGCCGACGGGTCAGGCCGACGACTTCCAGGATGTCGGAGAGGCTCGCCTCGACCTCGGCGCGGGACAGGTCCGGCGGCAGCCGGAGCTCGGCCGTGTACCGCAGGGCCGCGCCGAGCGCCAGCGAGTCGTGCAGCACGTCCTTCTGCGGCACGACGGCGATGTCCTCCTTGAGGGCCTCGAAGTTCGCGTAGAGGTCTTCCCCGTTCAGCGCCACCGCCCCGACGTCCGGCGGGTTCCGGCCGCTGAGGATCGCGAGCAGGGTGGACTTCCCGGACCCGCTCGGCCCGAGCAGGCAGACGAACTCTCTCGGCCGGATGACCAGGCTGATGTGGTCGAGCAGCCGGAGCGGTTGTCCGGTCGCCCGGTCCGTGACGACCCGCTTCACCCCGCGGGCGACGAGCTCGATGTTGTTGGACCGCGACCGGCTGACGAGCCCGGAGCCGTCGAAGCGGAGGGAGAACGGGCCGATGTCGATGTTGTCGCCGGGCTTCAGCGGGGTCGGCCGGGAGAGGCGCTGGCCGTTGACGTAGGTGCCGTTGGAACTGCCCAGGTCGGCGAGGATGACCCGCTCGCCGTCGACGGACAGGCTGGCGTGCAGCCGCGAGACGTGGGGATGATCGAGGTGATACTGGGCCGCCGCGGCGTCGCGGCCGATGATGCCGCCAGTACCCAGTTCGAACCGCTCGGCTCGGGCGGTGCCTCGAAGTTGGGCCAGGTGCCGCGAGTCGGCCTGGATGGTCGAGCTGAAGTCCGCGGGGGTCCTTCCATCCTGCGATGCGGGCTGGATCGCGAGGATCTCGATCGCCGGTCCCGTGAACCCGAGCCGGATCCGGTCGCCGACCCTGACCGGCGTCGCCCCGTCCACCGGGGTGTCGTTCAACAGGGTCTTGTTGTTCTGGCTCAGATGCACCAGGACGAAGCCCCGTGCGGTCGATTCGATCCGGGCATGGACTCTGGAGACGTTCGGGAAGACGATCGGATCGATACCGACCTCGCACTGCACGCCGCAGCCGAGTCGGATCGGATCGACCGTCACGTCGAGCGTCTTCGACGGTCCGCCGGGCTGATCTATTCGCACCCGAACGCGCATCGACCTCTCGCTCCCGCTCAACTGGTCTGCTGGCCTTCGATATGACTCCTGTCCGGCGCTGCTATGGCAGGTCGGGAGGGCCTTCCCAGAGTACGGTGCCGTTGCTGTCGCTGACTTTGATATTCTTGAACCGTCCGTCGGAGTTGTGAAAGCGAAGCTGGACGTCTCCTCTCTGACTGAAATCGTCCGTGCACGAGAAGAGCACGTGGTCGTTGAGTTCGACGCGGATGCGTGGCCCTCGCAAGGAGATCTTCACCCTATACCACTCGAGCGGCTGGATTGTGCCGGACTTCGAGCCCGAGAGTCCATGTGTCGCCAAGGCCCACTACCCAATCTCTCCGCTGCCGTGAGGCGGTGCTCATCGCCGCGTTCCCCGATTAGCAACAAGTACTGTTTCAAATACTGATTCCCCACGATTGTGCGAAAGCAAGCACCGAAACCGTCAGAACCTGTGCTCTTTTGCGCCTCGAAGGTCAGGTCGTAGTCGGTCCAGTCCGCGTCACCGAAAGTGACAAAGCCGAAGCTTGGTCACTTGCGTGCTGCTCAGGTTCAAGTATTAAAGCTCGGTCAGACCCTTCAGATGCACGAGTCCGACGTCCGTCGCATCGTCACTCCGATGGCCAACGTAAGCCATTCGCAGTTGGGCCAGACCGTGGAGGCCCACGAGCCCGGCGTCGGTTACGCACGGCCCCACTAGGAACAGGTGCTTGAGCTGTGATAGACCTTCCAGATGGCGAGTCCCCGCCGATATCGCCGGTTTCAACAAGTCAGTCCAGCCGTGGCAGACTCCGCAACCGGATACCGACATCGGTACCTTGGGCAATCCTGCAGGTTGAAGTGCCTAAGATCTGGAATTTTCCTCAAACGGCTCGAGTTCGACGTCGGTCAACTCGTATTGGTTCCAAAGCTAGACTCCCATTAACTGGAAAACCTCTGTTGGCAGAGCCTGTCCAGCGGATTACGCGGTCATGGCCGTTTACGCGAACTGTCACGCTTCCGCCTCATGCAGAACCACCGAAGCCGACTCGGCGATCGGCTGTTGAATCAGGCTGCGTCTTCTCGGGCGTTGTGGTATCGCTGGAACCAGTAGTGCTCGATGGAGCTGTCGGCTGATCTGTCGTTCGTCCATGATCGGTACTTGCGGGAGAATTAACGGTGCTGGGGACCTTTCCCGGCTCCAACCGCAGGGCTTCCAGCGTTTCAAACTGGATCATGAGTCGATGTTGCGGCCGACTCTATCCAGAGGTGGATTTGCGGCGTCGCATGGTGAAGCCATCTTTCTTTACCTCGACCACGTGCTCCCCCGGGACCACCGTGATCTCCGCGGGTCCGCCGCCCTCCGGCCAGTGGACCTTGAATTCTTCTCGTCGTCCACGAGGACCGTCGCCTGGTCCGGGAGCCTGCTCAATACGAGGAATCCCTCCGGAGTCTTGATCCTGATGACCCAGGTCGCCCAAACAGCGATGAGCCCCAAGAGCAAGGCCCCCGACGGCCGCCGCCGACGGCCATAGCCAAGGTGGACGTCGATTCGAGGCGGCGGCCGGCGCCGGGTTCGAGGAGCTCCCCGGTCGCCCCAGATCGACCAGGCTGTCCCACATCGGCTCGGATCCGGGCGTCTGCCCGGGCTTGGGGTCCGGGGACGCGGCGGCCGGCCCCGGCCCGGCCGGCGGCCGCATCGGCACGTAACCCGCACCGGCGGTTTCGCGTTTTGGTTTGGAAAGCGTGGCCCTGGAGACATCCGGCTTCGCTCCCACCGAGGCGCCGCCCCCGCCTTGAAGAAGGGCTTGAGCGCCTGCGCCACCTCCTTCGGCTCCTGGAACCGCCGACCCGGTTCCTTGGCCATCATCTTGGCCACGATCGCGGCCAGCTCGACCGGCACCTCCGGCCGCACCAGGTTCAGCGGCGTCGCGTCCATCGAGTGGTGTGCCTGGAGGATGTCGTACAGGCTGTCCCCCTGGAACGGCGGCTTGCCGGTCAGCAGGTAATACAGCGTGCAGCCCAGGCTGTAGATGTCGGCGCGGATGTCGGCCGTCTGGGCGTTGCTGATCTGCTCGGGCGCGATGAAGTCGGGCGTGCCGAGCATCTGCCCCTCGTGGGTCAGGCCGCCATCCACCGCGCCCTCACTCGTGACCTTGGCCAGGCCGAAGTCGAGCACCTTGACGACGGCGCGATTGCCCTGGCTGGCGAGCATCAGGTTGCCGGGCTTGATGTCGCGGTGGACCATGCCGTGTTCGTGGGCGTGCTGCAGGCCCAGGGCCGCCTGATGGATGTAGTTGCAGGCGTTGGCCACCGGCAGCGGCCCCGGCCTTGACAAGCCGCGACAGGTCGAGCCCCTCGACGTATTCCATGGCCAGCACCAGGCTCTCGCCGAGCGGAGGCCGAGTAGGCGGCGACGATGTTGGGGTGGTGCAGCTTCGCGGCGTTGCGGATCTCGCCCTGGAAGCGGTCGAGGACCCCGGCGGTTGACCAGGTGGCCGCTGACGACCTTGAGGACCTCCATCCGGCCCATCAGGGGGTTCTGGGCGAGGAAGACGACGCCCATGCCGCCCTGGCCGAGTTCCCGGAGGATCTCGTAGTCGGGGAGGTCGGCGAGCCCGGTGGCAGGGTGCTGGCCGGCGGGGGCGCCGCCGCGGCCGGCCCGGCCTCGAGCATCGAGAGCCCGTCGGTGGAGGAGACGGCGGGTCGGGAGATCGCTCCCCGCCTTGGCGTCGCGGAGTCGGCCGAGGAAGCTGTCGGAGGAGATCTCGGCGACGCGGCGGCGGCAATCCGGGCAGCCCTCCAGGTGCGAGTCCACCGATTCGGCCGAGGCGTCGTCGAGCTTGCCCAGGCCGTAGGCCTGCAGGGCCTGGTCGGTCGGATGCAGGGCGGGCGGGCGTTCATGGGATCGGTCTCCGGGTCGAGTCGAGCCGTGCGATGCGCAGACCCCCAAGGGAATATTACGAAAGCCTAGTCACGAATGGGAACGAGCGTTCAGAAGACGTTCACCTCCACCACAGAGGCACAGAGATCACAGAGAAGAATTCCTGGATTCCACCGATCCGATCCGACCGGGCGTTGGGCCGGACCAAGACCTACGGATTCGCCCATGTAGGTCAGGCTTTCGAGCCTGACTCCGCCCGGTCTGAGCCGACCGGGTGTCAGGCTGAGAGCCTGAGCTACCCCCGATCCAGGGACTGTGAAGTCCCAACTGAACTCGTTTCTCTCAAAGGGTTTGGGTCTTTCTGTGATCTCTGTGCCTCTGTGGTGAATCATCCGAACCAATAGAGAAAGGCGGCCCGAACACCGGACCTGCCGCGAAAATGGAAAATATTTCAAGAGGTCGCCGGCTTCGGCGCGCAACCGCTTAAGGATCCTCGACTTGGCCTGGAGGACGGCGTTCTCGGTCAGGCCCAAGTCCGCGGCCACCTGGGCCGCCGGAACCCCATCCAACGCGAATCGCCGGAATGCGTCCCATGTCGTGGGCTGGAAATCGGGCTGGACGATCGCCAGCAGGCGCTCGAAGACGTGATGGTCATGGTCGCGGTCCCACTCGCGGGCCAGGTCGCCGTCGGGCGCCTCCAGTCGGTCGAGGAAGCCCACGGCCGGGTCGAGCCCGACGGCCGGCATCCGGCGCCGGCGCCGCCAGTGGCTTCGCGACTGGTTCACCGTCACCTGCCGCAGCCAGGCGCGGAACGAGCCCTCGCGGCGACGCTCGAACCGGGGCAGCTCGCGGACCACCACGACGAACACGTCCTGGGCCAGGTCGTCGGCCTCATCGCCGAGCCCGGGGACGCGCGCCAGCCATCGGCGGATCAGCGGCAGATAGATCCCTTGCAGCCGGCGCCAGTCGGAGGCATCCGGCCGGGCCACCTTGAGCCGGTCGAGCAGGCTGACGGACGTCGGCACCGGGTTCATCGGCCATGCCCCGGATAAGCCCATGGATCTCGATCCGAACGGGCATTATACGGGTCGGGTCGCCCAAATGCATCCGTGTGATAGTGGGAAATTTGCTGGATCCAAGAGGGGCGGCCCGGTCGGCTCGCGGCTCATCAGCCGCGGAGCAGGTCGTCCCAGGAGCGGACTTCCGGATCGACCATTCGCAGGGCCAAGTGCTTGAGGTGATCATCGGCGTCGATCGCGTCGAACTTGGCGAGGTTGGCTTCGCTGGGTTTGCCGAACCTCTGGAGCCCTTGCCAGTAGACCACACTTGCCAACCCCTGTCCGGCCTTTCGCGCCCCCATGGCGTGATACATCGTCTTGGTGTTCTTCAGCAGATCGTGGAATTGCCGCTCCGCCGGACTCCTCGTCGATTCGTCCATCGCTCGAGCACCTCGTGTCGAACCATGGTCTTCGCCGAGACGGCCATCACGAACCCCGGAGCAATTCGTTCCAATCGCGGCACGTCCACATCGAAGATCCGCAGGCTGAGGGCTTCGAGCCGATCAACGTCGTCGATCGCCTCGACCGCGGCGAGGGTGGCCTCGTCGGGCTCACCGAAGCGGTTGCCCGAGCCGGATCAACAGCCGTTGGCCTCGACGACGCGGCCCTCGTTGCGGCCCTCCTTGAGGATCGCCTGATAGGTCGGCGATTCGTGCATGTTCCACACTCCTTTCAGCGACTCAGTCGTCAGCTTCTCGTCGTAACGCCACCCCATCAGCACGTACGTGGCCAACCAGAGCTTGTCCGCCCGTGGCTTGGGTTCGGCGTTGATCCGCCGGTCCATCCGCCGCACCAGGCCCCGCAGCGCCGCTTTCGTCACCTTGGTCAACGGCGCCAGCGGCACCAGGTTGACCCCGCCGGTGAGATACAGGTCGGGGTCCTCCTGCCACAGCCGGACCACCCGGTAATTATACCGATTCACCAGCGAGCCGTCGGGGAGGTGCCGCTCGTAGCTGCCGGTCAGGCCGGGTGAGTCGGCCGCCTTGCGCAGGGGATCAGCACGGTGAGCACCGGCAGTTTGTGCTTGTAATCGAGGGCGACCTGGCGATACCAGAGCGTCCGGGGCAGATTGATATCATGGTAGGCGTGGGGCTCGAGATTGAGGAGGTACGGGATCGGGCCGTCAACCTTGAGCACCTTGTCGGCGGAAGCGGTCAGGGTGGCGATTTCCGACTCGATGACGGAAACCGGCCCGGGCGGGCCGACGCCGAAGCGCTCCACCCAGGCGGCGGGGCCCTCCCAGATCAACTCCTTGGTCGGACATCGAGGCGCTGTGCTCCATGCGAGACCTCCGTTTCTCATCGAAATGGCAGGTTCGGATGACCAGAGTATCGGCCGGAGACGAACCGTCCTGGCACGATCATGCTCCGGCTCGGCTCGTCCGACGGACGGCCGGGACGACTGGCCGGCACCCACCGCGCCCATGGAACCGGTCAGACGACCCGCAAGCCAGTCTCAGCCCCGTAGACGGTGAGCCCCGGTACTCGCTTGAAGTCGTCCACGTTGCATGTCCAGACCGCCCGCGCATACCGACAGGGCGATCGCCGCGATCCGGGTATCATCCCCCAGCTCTTGGCGAAGTCGCGGTGCAAAACTCCGGTAGATCCGATCGGACGCGGCGTCGTAACCGTGAATCCGGCCCCGCCATTCGCCGAGGTATTCGACCACTTCCTGGATCAAGTCGAATCCCGGAATAGAGTCCTTGCGCCTCTTCTTCAGACTCTTGTGAAGGGCGATGGCGCCGTCCACCATCTCGAAGGCGCTGATCGCGGTGATCCAGAAATCCGGGTCAGCCGAAGCTCTCATCCGGGCCTCGATCGCCAGGCCATCGCGTTCCTCTTCATGCGGTGGCTCAGCCCATCCGTGTCGAGGATATTCACTCCGACGACTCCTCCAGGGCGAGTCTCTTGCGGCGGGCCTTGAGGATCTTGCGGTACTGCTCGAAGAGGGCGTCATCCTTCCGCGACGGTACCCTTCGAGCCCCGTACCTAGTCGCCGCCGGCGAGGCCGTCCGCCGGGTCCGCGATCGGTGAAATCCGAGGCCAGCGTCTCGACGGCCGCCGTCTCCATGCCGGCGGATTCCGCGGCCTTCTCCGTGGGATCGCCCTCGGCGAGTCGGGATAACGCGATCGCCTTTTGCCGGCGCAGCGGCTTCGACCTGTCGCCGGGCCAGTTGCTCCAGGTACCCGCGTTGCTCCGGGCTCAACTGGATCGGCATGGCCTGACCTCCTCCGGTGGACATCGTCGGAACGGCCCGGCCGATGACGCCGGGGCCTGTCGGCCGCGGCAAGGCGTCGAGCGTCGGCCTCGACGACCATTCTAACCGTTGAGGTGGCGGCGACTCCAGGCTCCGCGGCCCCACGGCGCTCGGCGTCCCGCGGAATTCGCCGGCCCGGCTCGTCGGGCCGCCCAACCCAGGCCCGCCCGGCCGACCGCGTTCGGGCGGCGAGGTCGCCTCGCTCCCGGACGGGCATTCAGGGTGGCGTAGGGGGCCGCAAACTAGCTGCGTCCCGAATGGCGTGAAGATCCCGCAAGCTACCGCCCGCCAAAGAGTTAGAAGCATCGTATTACATTTATAATAACAAGTCATACTACCACCGCCGTTGCCGACCACCCGCCCGGCGATTTCCCATTATATTATAAACATGTCATCACAAATACCGCCAGCCAATCCCCCTCCCCATTGCATCAAAGAACAATGGAATTCCATGTCCGTTTATCTCATTTGCTCATGCCGCCAAGTCCTTCTCCCTCAACCGCTTGCGCGATTCGGCCCGCGGCACCCTCATCAGGTCGAACTGCTTCGGCCGCCGCTTCTTACACCGCGGCTCAAACCGCCCGGGACGCCACGGATTGACGACCAACTCCGGCATCTCCTCACCCGCCTCCGCCCCGCGCAGCCACCGCAGCGCGTCGATGAAACTCACCCGGTCCGCCACCACGCCCTGACGGCCCGCCGCCTGGCACATCGTCACCCGCACCAGGTTGTACGCCACCGCGTACATCGTCAATTCCTTGAGCACACCATCCACCGTCATGCATTTCAACACATCCATCTTCATCGTCTGTTTCAGCGCCTTGAGATGCTCCTCCACCCGCCACCTCGTCCCATAAAGTTCTGCCGGCGCATCGGCGGGATACGCCACGGCGTCGGTGAGCGTCGTGACCAGCGTCACCTCCCGCGTCCGAAACCCCGGCACCTCGATCCGATACCGCAGTTCCCGCACCATGATCGACTCGGGCAAGGCCTGATACTCCGCCGCGCTCATCCGCTCGGGACGCCGCGCCGGCTTGAAGTATTCCACCACCTGATCGGTCAATCCGTAGGCCCGAATCCAGCGGCTGCGGCATCCCCTTGGGGACGCCGCTCTGACGCGGGTGGGCGTGGGCGCGGCCCGGCGTGAAGTCGACGATCTGCTTCTGGTGCAGGCGAAATACGGCATGGATCCCCTGGCTCATCACCAGCCCAGGCTGGCGAACGAGCAGAAGCCGCGGTCGGCCACCAGCACATCACCGGCGGTGAGCCAGCCGAGCACACCCGCCAGGCCTGCGAAGTCCTGCGTGCGCAAGGGCGCCGCGTTGACCTCCAACAGCAGCCCCGTGCCGGCATGGAATAGCGCCAGCAGGTGGGCCACTGGGAAGCCGCACCCTTTGGCTTGGTTGCCGGGCTGGCCGAAGTGGGCCTGCAGCGCCGGGGTGTCGGGCATGGAGAACGACGAGCCGTCAACCAGGAAGGTGCGATGGCCGCGCCAGCGGCCGATGGCCTCGGTGTCGGGGATCAAGGCGCGGACGATTCGCGGAGCAGGACCCGGAAGACGGCCAGGGGAAGCCGGGCACGGGCCTGGCAGAAGGCGCTGGCGGAGAAGGCGGGCCGGCCAACAGCGAGACGTGGGTCAACGCGGTGTTGCCGTGGAAGACCTGGATGAGAAACCAGTGGATGATGGCCGCCGGGGTCAAGAGGCAGGAGTCGCACCAGGTGTGTCCGGCGGCGCGGCAGGCGGCGCGGATGACGTCGTCGCCCAGCCGGGCGGCGAGGTCTTGTCTCACGCATGGAGGGTGTTAGAAATCCGGTGATGCATCGCGGGGCCTCCTGTGCCATGGTGTCGGGGAAAAATACCATGGTGCACGGAGGCCCTGGTCATCTCAAGAGTCAAGGCCACTTGGGCTTAGCGTCCTTAATGCCATTCAGCTGCGTCCCCGTTTGCGAGTTTTCAGGGTGGCGTAGGGGGCCGCAAACTAGCTGCGTCCCCGTTTGCGAGTCGGGTGGCGTAGGGGGCCGCAAACTAGCTGCGTCCCCGTTTGCGAGTTAGCTGCGTCCCCGTTTGCGAGTTAGCTGCGTCCCCGTTTGCGAGTTCTGGGCGGTCGATTCGATCCGGGCATGGAGCCCGGAGACCTTCGGGAAGGCGATCGGATCGACGGCGACCTCGCACTCCGCGCCGCGGCCGAGGCGGATGGGATCGCCGGCCACGTCGAGCGTCTTCGCCGGTCCGCCGGATTGATCCAATCGTATCCAAATCTGCATCAATGGCTCCATCTGCCTTGACTCCACCGGGCTCGCTAGTGACGATGGCGGCGTCGCCACTTACCGTCGGCCCTTATGACCTTTGCTTAGTTCAGGTTTCGCACTCTTGAGGGTCGGCACCTGATCAGAAAGATACGTCGGTCTCCTTACCATCTCTTGGCTACTTGTCTGGGTTACCACGCCTCGACAAGGCACCAAAGCAAGGAGACCGACCCATGGAACTTACCTCCTCGTTCGTCGACCTGCTACAGCACTTCGCACCGGTGTTCACCGCACCCACCCACAAGACCTTCCTCGTGATCGTCGCCGGCTGGGTCCTCTCCCAGCGCCACCGCTTCATCACCGAACTCATCTTCTCCGGCGGCCACGTCGGCAAGGGGCACTGGTCGCGGTTCCATCGCTTCTTCAGCCATGCCGCCTGGGACATCGATTCCTTCTCCATGGCTCTGGCCAAGCTGGTCGTGACGATCCTCGCCCCGGGCGCCCAACTCCTCTGGGCCGTCAACGACACCCTCTGTCGCAAGCGCGGGCTGACCCTCTACGGCGCCGGCATGCACTACGACCCGCTCATCTCCAGCCGATCCAAGGCCCTCGTCAGTTGGGGACACGACTGGGTCGTGCTCTGCCTGATCGTCGTCCATCCCTTCTGGGCGCCCGGCAAGGTCTTCGCCTTGCCCATCGCCGCTCGGCTCTACATCAACCGCCAGGGGCTCACCAAGGGGAAGAAGGGCAAGGGGAAGTCGTCGGGGACCGGCAGCGGGGTCGAGGCCAAGACCGAGCTGCGATCATCGCACGCGGCCGGAATTGGCCCTGGAACTCATCGAACTGGTAGCCCGGTGGTTCCCCGACGACGAGATCCTCATGCTCGGCGACAGCACCTATGGTGGTCGAAGTGTCCTGTCTCATCTGCCCGCCAACGTTCATCTCATCAGCCGGGTCGCCGCCAACGCCGCGCTGTACCGCGCGGCCCCGCCGCGGCGACCGGGTCAGAGGGGGCCATCCCGCAAGAAGGGGGACCGCCTGCCGGGCATGACCGAGTGGGCCGCCGACCCGGAGCGCCTGGACGCGACTGGACTTCGACCAGTTCGGGCTGCATGCCACCCTGGAGGTCAAGACGATCCGGGCGCTGTACTACAAGGCGGGGCGGGACCGGCTCTTGACCATCGTCCTGGTGCACGATGTCGAGGGGAAGCGCCCCGATCAGATGTTCTACTGCACCAAGCTCGACTGGGCGGCGCGTCAGGTGCTCTCGGCGTACTCCTGTCGCTGGGCGATCGAATGCACATTCGAATATTGCAAGCAATTCCTGGGATTGGAGGACCCGGCCAATCGCCTCCCCAAGGCGGTCGAGCGGACGGCACCCATGGCGATGTTCATCTACACCATGGTGGTCGTGTGGTTCCACCGCGAGGGTCATCGCTCGGTGCAGTTCCCCTTCCGGCCGTGGTATCAGAAGAAGGCCGAGCCGTCGTTCGCGGATCTGCTGACGACCCTGAGGCGACTGAGCTACGATGAGAAGACCGAGGGGCTGCTCCCGAAGCACTCTCGACTGAGAACCTGGGTCGCCCAGCTCACCGAGCTTCTCAGCCGGACCGGGTGAGCGGCCTCTTGGCCGAGGATTCCTGGGCGGTACGCGACTTCACGACCGATCCGACGGGATGGATTTCACCCGACGGGCTACTCGCGGTACGCCCTCATCCGTGCGAAACTCGAACTTAGTCAGGGAGTTTGGGAAAGATTCAACGTGAACTCGGTCGAATATGGAATCTGGTCGCCAGTGCAACCCGAGTACCTCAGCGTGATCTGGTCGCCGGTTATAGTCCTGGCGGTGTCGTACCCTGGCTCCTGTCCGTTGTTCTTCTTGACATCCTCAGCCTTCCAAGAGATCTGGCCGTCTTGGATGGTCCCTTGGATCTTCCAGCGAGAATAACCGTCGTACCAGTCGGCGTCGAAATCGGATGCCTCTCGCCGGGTAATCTGAAAACTCACAAAACGTTTCCGGGGCGCGGCCTTGCCTTTTGTGTCCAATTTGATTTCAGGATTCCACCAAACCGTGCCCGGTAGCAGAGCATCCGGCGCCTTCATTGCGAGGTCGAACGGGGCCGAAGGTCAGGATTCGGACGTTTCGAATTCGAATATCATTTCCCCAGGAGTAGAACCCTGGATGGCAGACGATCGGTCGATCCCCTTTCACATGATTGACCCTGGTGCGGTTCAGGTAGAACAGGATCTCTCGCCCCGAGCACCGGATCTCCGCTGTTCCATCCACCCTCGCGTCCCGTGGCGTCGTCGCTCCTGTTCACGACTTGCTCGATCGGATTTCCGCTAACGAGATCGAAGGGGATGAGATCGCCGACCTTCGCCTTGCCCCCCCTGGTCAACGCCAGGGCCACCTGGCCGACGCGGTAGCCACCCCGGTCGATCTGGTAGGGTACGCTCTGGCCGAAATTCAGCAGGCAAGCAGCGCCCCGATTGCTCCAGCCGTTGGCAGGCACTTGATACTCAAATCGGAGGGAAAAGTTGTTGAAATAGCCCTCTGTAAATATACGGCCTGGATTACTGTCCCAGACAAGCTCGCCTCCCTCGAGCCGAAACACAACCGATGGATCCGCGTCTTGCTCCCGACTTATCCCTTTCCACCCCCGGAAATCTCCGCTCGCGAGCGGCCGGATCACCTGTGATGACTCGAAGTACTCGAGAGCATCGGTCCCGATAGCGGTGACAAGACCGAGCAGCAGCAGACCGCCGGCCAACGTAGCGAGAATCCAACGCCAAGGGCGCCTGCGTAGGACGACCCTTGCGACGGCGAGGCGTTCCCCGGCCGCATCTGCACCGAACAGGCTCGTCCAGGGGACTTCTGGTGACTCGTCGTGCGATGTCGGGGGAGGCCCTTCATCCGGGATCGCGATGGGCTTCGGACCAGCCGATTGCTCCAACACCGCGGATTGCCGCGCGGGCCCGTTCCCGTGCTCCCATCCCGCGAGAGCGATGTTACCCGTACGAAAGAACGGCTTGAGCGACTGGGCGACCTCCTTGGGCTCCTGGAACCGCCGCCCCGGCTCCTTGGCCATCATCTTCGCCACGATCGCGGCCACTTCGACCGGCACCTCCGGCCGCACCAGGTTCAGCGGCGTCGCGTCCATCGAGTGGTGCGCCTGCAGGATGTCGTAGAGGCTGTCCCCCTGGAACGGCGGCTTGCCGGTCAGGAGGTAGTAGAGCGTGCAGCCCAGGCTGTAGATGTCGGCGCGGATGTCGGCGTGCCGCGCATTGCTGATCTGCTCCGGGGCGATGTAGTCGGGCGTGCCGAGCATCTGGCCTTCGTGGGTCAAGCCGTCGTCCACGGCGCCCTCGCTGGTGATCTTGGCCAGGCCGAAGTCGAGCACCTTGACGACGCCCGCGGTTGCCTTGCTTGGCGAGCATGAGGTTGCTGGGCTTGATGTCGCGGTGGACCATGCCGTGCTCGTGGGCGTGCTGGAGGCCGAGGGCCGCATGGTGGACGTAGCTGCAGGCGTTGGCCACCGGCAGCGGCCCCCTGGCCTTGACCAGCCGAGAGAGGTCGAGGCCCTCGACGTACTCCATGGCCAGGACGAGGCCCTCGCCGAGTGGGATGGCCGTGTAGGCGGCGACGATGTTGGGGTGGTGCAACTTGGCCGCGTTGCGGATCTCGCCGAGGAAGCGGTCGATGATGCCGCGGCGGTTGACCAGGTGGCCGCTGACGACCTTGAGGACTTCCATGCGGCCCATGAGGGTGTTTTGAGCCAGGAAGACGGTGCCCATGCCGCCCTGGCCGAGTTCCCGAAGGATTTCATAGTTGGGGAGGTCCGCCAGTCCCGGCGGCAAGGTGCTGGCCGGGGGCGGCGCCGCCGGGGCCGGGCCGGTGGCGAGCATCGAGAGCCCGTCGGTGGAGGAGACGGCGGGTCGGAAGGACTCGGGGCGGGCCTGGGCGTCACGGAGGCGGCCGAGGAAGCTGTCGGAGGAGAGCGCGGCGACGCGTTGCCGGCACTCCGGGCAGCCCTCTAGGTGGGCGTTGACCGATTCGGCCGAGGCGTCATCCAGTTTTCCCAGGCCGTAGGCGTGCAGGGTCTGGTCGGTCGGATGGAGCGTTTGAGGGGCGTTCATGAGATCGGTCTCCGCGCCGAGTCGGGCCGCGCGCCGTGCGCGGTCCCCCAATGGATTACGAAAGCCCGTGTCACGAATCGGACCAGCGTTCAGAAGATCTTCCACCACAGAGACACAGAGATCACAGAGAAGAATTCACTTGGATGCAAATCGCAGGGTCGGGTGGGCTCTGCCGACCGATCGCGGGCCTCGAATGGTGGGCAGAGCCCACCCTACTCTTTCCCCTCAAAGGATTTCGGTCTGCTCTGTGATCTCTGTGTCTCTGTGGTGAATCATCCGTTCTGAGAGAGAAAGGCGCCGGGATCGCCCGACCTGCCGCGAAAAATGCGAAAAACCCGAGACTCGCGTCGCTGGATCGCGATCGGCTCACTCCTTGATGTCCATGCAATGAATGGTCAGGGTGCCCGACTTGACGAAGATACCGACCGCACCTTCGTACTTGCCGGCGGGGAGAGTCGCGTAGTTGCTCGAGGACGTCTCCTTCTGTTTCACGGTCAGACGAGCCACGTTCGTGGCCCCGATCTGGAAGATGACGTGGAATCGCCTGGCGGGAGCCAGATACATCGGCTCCTTCTCGCGTTCGGGGAGCTGGAAATCCGCGGCCTGGCCGCCCGCGGATCCGGCCCCCTTCGTCGTAGAGCCGCGACGTGATCGCCCGCCATCGTCCGTCCGGCCCGCGATGGGCGCGCAGCGCCAGGAAGGCCTCCGTCCCCTTCGCCGCGGAAACGTCCAGCCTGAGCGTGCAGTCGCGGAAACCCTCGTATCGGGTCAGCAGCAGGTTGCCGGATGATCCCGCCGACAGGAACACCCCGCTTTCATCCATCTCGATGGCATCGGGATTGCCCACCCGCCAGTCCTTGAGGTTGTCGGGCGCCAGCATCGGCCAGAATGTCTCGGAGGGCCGCCTGAGGTTCGGGGCCGCGAGCCGCAGGACGTCGGTCCTCGCGCGGACCTGGCGGATGTCCAGGGGCTGGTCCACGATCCGTGGCTTGCCCTCGACCTGGGCTGGCGTCGCGACGTTCGTGAGCGTCGGCGCGGGTGCGGGTTTCGGTTGGTCGCGTTCCGGCGCGACCGCATCGGGTCCCGGCTTCCGGAGGGCCAGACGACCCGGTCCTTCGGCCTCGGAGGCGTTCCGAGGAGGGGGAGCCTTGTCGTGAGGCGCGTCCTCGGCGGCGCGATGGCCGCTGTCCGGCTGCGATGTCTGCGCGGGCGGGGGCGCCGTGATGGCGTTCTGTCGGCCCGCGTCGCGCCCGACCTTCCAGACGAAGAGGAGGCCTGACAGGATCGCGAGGGAGCCCGCCGAGATCCACAACCATCGTGGACCGGTCCTCCTCCCGCCTCCGGGGGCGGTCCTCTCGGCCGACAGGCCCGGGTCCCGTCCGAGATCGATCATGTCGAGGGCCAGGCCGGACCTTGGCGGCTTCGCCTGAGTGTGGGCCGCGGGCGGGGGTGCGGCCGCGAGTCGGTCGGCGGCGGGGCTCTCTTTGGGGGATGTCGCGGGGTTCGCGACGGCGACGGCCGCCGCCTGGCCCGGCTTGAAGAACGGCTTGAGCGCCTGGGCCACCTGGCCGGGCGTCTGGAATCGATGCTCGGGCGCCTTGGCCATCATCCTGGCGACCAGGGCCGCCAGCTCGGCCGGGACGTCCGGACGCGCCAGGTTCAACGGCAGGGCATCCCGCGAGTGATGGGCCTGGAGGATCTCGTAGAGGCTCGCCCCCGCGAACGGCGGCCCGCCGTTGAGGAGACAATAGAGGGTGCAGCCCAGGCTGTAGATGTCGGCGCGGATGTCGGCCTTCTGGGCGTCGAGGCTCTGCTCGGGCGCGATGTAGTCGGGCGTGCCGAGCATCTGCCCCTCGCGGGTCAGCCCGCCGTCGATCGGCGCCTCCTGCGTTGCCTTGGCCAGGCCGAAGTCGAGGATCTTGACGGTCGCCCGCTTCCCCGACCGGGCGAGGATGAGGTTGGAGGGCTTGATGTCGCGGTGGACCATCCCGTGCTCGTGCGCGTGCTGCAGGCCCAGCGCGGCCTGGTAGGCGAAGTTGGCGGCATGGGCCACGGAGAGCGGCCCGCTCGCCTTGACCAGCTCGGCCAGGTCGTGGCCCTCGACGTATTCCATCGCCAGGACGATCTGGTCGCCGGCCCGCACCGCCGAGTAGGCGGTGACGATGTTGGGGTGGTGGAGCTGGGCCGCGTTGCGGATCTCGCGGAGGAACCGCTCCCGGACGATGCTCCGGTCGAGCAGGTTGCCGCTGACGACCTTGAGGACCTCGTTGCGGCCCATCAGCGTATTGCGGGCGAGGTAGACGACGCCCATGCCGCCGCGCCCCAGTTCGCGGATCACCTCGTAATCGGGATTCTCGGCCAGGCCCGGGGGCAGGGTCTCGGTCGCGGGCGGCGCCGGGATCGGGCCGCCCTCCGGCCGCGACAGCCCGGGGAACGACGAACCGACCGGAGGGGGAGAATCGGGCCGAGCCCGCCCGCCGTGGTCCCGGTCCGAGGACCGGTCGGTGGTGAGCTCGGCGACGCGGCGGCGGCAGTCCCGGCACGATGCCAGGTGCCCTTCCACCGACTCGGTCGAGCGCTCGTCGAGCCGGCCCTGACCGTAGGCTCGCAGGGCCTGATCGCTCGGGTGGCTAGCTGAGGTTGCGGCCATCGATGGGGTTCTCGGTCGAGATCGAGTTCGCTGATCCGGTGGTCCGAAAGTCGAGCCGGCCGGAGGTTCACTGGTTCTTTCGCATCTTCGATTTCGGCGCGTCCCTGCCCTTGAGCCGAGTGCTCTTCCTGGCCGTCCGGAATGCGTCCGGATCGTCCGAGATGGACTGCTGCACCTCTCTCACGCGCCGCACGGCCAACTGGACCGAGGCCGAAGGTCCCAGTTGGACCTTGACCTTGTTTCGTTCTCCCAACAGTTTCCGCATCCGCGCGATCTCCTCGTCCTTCTCCAGCACGTTGTAGTCATTCAAGAGCTTCTGATAAGTCGGCAGCAAAGCTCCGGCGGCCGCCTTGAAGTCGGTCTTCCGCTTCTCGAACTCGTCCTTGAGCTCTTGCATCTTCGCCGGTTTCACGAGCTGCTTCTGGGCGATGACGATGTTGCGCTGGGCGTCGCCCAACGCGGTCTGTTTGGCCTGGATGGCCAGTGCATACTGTTGCCTGGCGACTCTCCCCGGCGCGTCGTTGGGGAGATTGGCCATCTGGGCGTTGAGGTCCCTGATGTCGAACTGCAGGCCCGTGATCATGAGATCGAGCTCTTTGACGGTGTACTCCACCTGGAGGGCGGCGGCCAGCTCGTTGTAGGCCGCTTCCAGCACATTGATGGCGGCGCGGACCTGGGGCAGCCCCCGCGCGAATTCCCGCTCCGTCTCGACGACGTAATAGACCGTCCTGGCCTCGACTGTCTTCTTCAGCCCGCGACTCGCCAGCACCGCCTCGGGAGAGCCCGGGGCGGCGGCCGGTTCGACATCAGCCTTGGCGTCGTTCCTGGCGACCTCCTCCTTCAGGTCGGGCTTCTTCTTCGCCGTCGGCTCCGTCTCGGGGCGACTGGTCGGCGTCCGGGGCGTTTCATCGGGCGTGCTGGAGCCCCTGGCGTCGTCCCTGACGACGACGGACGGACCGGTGGCCGGCTCTGGCCTGACGGGGGGAGACGAGGAACGTTCCTGCGGCACCACGGGCCGTTCACTCGGCCTGGCCGCGACCGGCGGGCTGGCGGCCTTTTCGCGCTGCGGGGCCGGGGGTGCGGTCTGGGCGACGGTCGTCGAGCTCTTCCCCGCCTCGATCCTCATCCCCACGACGACAGCGACGCCGAGGAGGACGAGGACACAGGCGGCGGCGGGCCACAGCCAGGCTTTCGATGCCCGCGCCTCGCGGATGGCGCGGACCTCCTCCGAGAAGTCGGCATGCTGATCGATCTCGATGAGCGTCTCGAGTTCCGTGCCGGACGGTCTCGGTTCCACCGGCTTCAGGCTCGCCGGCTTCGGGCTCGCCGGCCTCTCGAGCGAGGGCGCAGGTGCGGGTGCCGCGACGACGTTCGCTGCCGGCGGGGCGGCGATCCAGCCGTCCGCTCGCAAGAGCTCCGGCCGGCTCGCCGCGGGTGGCTCGAAGACCGACAGCGACAGTCCCGAGGCCGGCGCGGCGTCCTTCTTGAGGAATGGCGCCAGGGCCTGGGCCACCTCCTGGGGTGTCCCGAATCGCCGATCGGGCTCCTTGGCCATCATGGTCGCCACGACGATGGCTAGCTGGATGGGCACCTCCGGCCGCGCCAGGTTCAGCGGGAGCGCCTCCATCGACTGGTGCGCTTGCAGGATGTCGTAGAGGTTCGCGCCCTGGAACGGCGGGTTCCCCGTCAAGAGGTAGTAGAAGGTGCAGCCGAGGCTGTAGATGTCGGCGCGGATGTCCACGCGGCGCGGGTCGCTGGTCTGCTCGGGCGCCATGTAAGCGGGGGTGCCGAGCAACTGGCCGGCTTGCGTCAAGGTCCCGGCCCCGCCGTGCTCGCGCTCCACCCTGGCCAGGCCGAAGTCGAGGATCTTGACCACACCGCGGTTCCCCTGGCGGCCCAGGATGAGGTTCGAGGGCTTGATGTCGCGGTGGACCATGCCGTGCTCGTGCGCGTGCTGCAGGCCCAGCGCCGCCTGATGCACGTAGTTGCAGGCGACGGCCACGGGCAAGGGGCCCTTGGCCTTGACCACCCGCGACAGGTCGAAGCCCTCGACGTACTCCATGGCGAGAACCAGGTTCTCGCCGACACGGAGGGCCGAGTAGGCGGTGACGATGTTGGGGTGATGGAGCCCCGCGGCCGAGCGGATCTCGCGGAGGAAGCGGTCGAGGACGCCGGGGCGACTGATGAGCTGGCCGCTGACGACCTTGAGGACCTCCTTGCGGCCCATCAGCTTGTTCTCGGCCAGATAGACCACCCCCATGCCGCCCCGTCCCAGTTCCCGGAGGATTTCATAGTCGGGGTGATCGACGAGTCCCGGGGGCAGCGTGCCGGTCGCAGAGGGCACCGGTGAACGGCGCTGACCGGCTGGGCTCGATCGATCGGTCATCGAGGAAACGGCCGGAGCGGGCGTTTCCGGCCGGGCCTGGGCGTTTCGCAGCCGCCCGAGGAAGCTGTCGGAGGAGAGTTCGGCGACACGGTGGCGGCAGGCCGGGCAGCCTTCGAGGTGGGCTTCGACCGAGTCGGCCGAAGAGCCCTCGAGGTTGCCCAGGCCGTAGGCGTGCAAGGTCTCATCGGTCGGGTGGAGGGCTTGAGGGGCGTTCATGAGTTCGTTCTCCACATCGAGTCGGGCCGCGCGCCTTGCGCAGTCCCCCACACTATTACGAAAGCCATAGTCACGAAGAGGAACGAGCGTTCAGAAGATTTTTCACCACAGAGACACAGAGATCACAGAGAAGAACTCTGGGATGCCCTGCGCGACGAGCCGCTTGCCGAGCGGCCAGCCTTGACCGATCCTTCGTCTCTCAAAGGGTTTCGGTCTGCTCTGCGATCTCTGTGCCTCTGTGGTGAATCATCCGAACCAAGAGAGAAAGGCGACCTGGACGCCGGACCTGCCGCGAAAATGGAAAATCACTTCAGGAGGTCGCCGGCTTCGGCACGCAACCGTTTGAGAATTCTGGCCTTGGCCTGGAGGACGGCGTTCTCGCTGACCCCCAGTTCCGCGGCCACCTGCGCCGCGGGGAGGCCGTCCATGGCGAATCGCCGGAACGCTTCCCAGGTGGTGGGTTGGAAATCGGGCTGGACGATCGCCAGCAGCCGCTCGAAGACGTGATGATCGTGGTCGCGGTCCCACTCGCGGGCCAGGTCGCCGCCCGGTGCTTCCAGTCGGTCGAGGAACCCGACGGCCGGGTCGAGGCCGACGGCCGGCCTCCGGCGCCGGCGTCGCCAGTGGCTCCGGGTCCGGTTCACCGTCACCTGCCGCAGCCAGGCGCGGAACGAGCCCTCGCGCCGTCGCTCGAACCGGGGCAGTTCCCGGACCACGACAAGGAACACGTCCTGCGCCAGGTCGCCCGCCTCATCGCCGAGCCCGGGGACCCGCGCCAGCCATCGCCGGATCAAGGGCAGGTAGATCCCCTGGAGCCGTTGCCAGTCGGAGGCATCCGGCCGGGCCACCTTGAGCCGGTCGAGCAGGCTGACGGACGTCGGCGCCGGGTTCATCGGCGAGGCCCCGGATAAGCCCATGGATCGCGATCCGAACGGGCATTATACGGGTCGGCCCGGCAAAATGCATCCGTGTTATGGTTCGGAGATCTGTTCAATCCGAGGGAAGTGCCGCCCGATCGGCTCACGAGCCCCGGAGCAGGTCGGTCCAGTCGCCGGCCGTCCCGTCGAAGATCCGATCGGTGAGCGACTCCAGGCGATCGACATCGCTGATCGCCTCGATGGCGGCGATGATGGCCGGGTCGGGCGTGCCAAACCTCCGGGTCCCTTGCCGGAGCAAGAGCCGCCGCGCCTCTTCCTGGCGGCCTTCCTGGCGGCCTTCCTGGCGGCCTTCCTTGAGGATGGCCTGATAGGTCGGCGATTGGTGCATGTTCCATACCCCTTTCAGCAACTGAGTCGCCTGCTTCTTGTCATAACGCCACCCCATCAGCACGTACGTGGCGAACCAGAGCTTGTCCGCCCGCGGCTTGGGCTCGGAGTTGATCCGCCGGTCCATCCGACGCACCAGGCCCGGCAGCGCCGCCTTCGTCACCTTGGTCAGCGGGGCCAGCGGCACCAGGTTGACCCCGCCGGTCAGGTACAGGTCCGGATCCTCCTGCCACAGCCGCACCACCCGGAAATTATACCGATTCGTCAGCGATCCGTCGGGGAGGTGCCGCTCGTAACTGCCGGTCAGGCCGGGCGAGTCGGCCTCCTTGCACAGGAGGATCAGGACGGTGAGCACCGGCAGTTCGTGCTTGTAGTCGAGGGCAACCTGGCGATACCAGAGCGTCCGTGTCAGATTGATGTCATGGTAGGAGTGGGGCTCGAGGTTGAGGAGGTAGGGAATGGGGCCGTTGACCTTGAGCACCTTGTCGGCGGCGGCGGTCAAGGTGGTGATGTTCGAGTCGATGACCGAGACCGGCCCGGGCGGGCCGATCCCGAAGCGATCGACCCAGGCGGCGGGTCCGTCCCAGACCAGCTCCTTGGCCGAGACGTCCAGGCGGTTGTGCTCCATGAGAGAGCTCCGTTTCTCGTCCCAGTTGCATGCTCGGCTCACCCGAGCATCTGCCGGAGACACACCATTCTGCCATCGGTTTCCCCCGACGGTGCTTCGTCCGCCGTCTCATTCCTGCGATCGAACTGTCGCGATCGGGATTGGCTCGTCTGACCGACGGCCGCGTTCGGCGTACCGGGGCCCGCCGTGACCATCAGACCGGCCATCAGGATTCGCCCGCCAAAACCGGCCGTGGGGCGCCGTGGGGCGCCGAAAACCGGCCGTGGGGCGCCGATTTGGACATCCCGCGGCGATCCGCCCGGATCGTCCCGGAGATCATCTGACGGCTCGAGCGAGTGCAGCGGGCGATCCTCGTGTTCCCGGGAATCAACAAGGGCCGGGGGCGGGAAGGCTCCGGGCGATTGAAGCCTAGGCTTCTGATGAAGGCCCGAGCCGAGCAGGGCGTTCTCGGGCGGCCTTCTCCTAGATCGCAGGCGGCAGGAAACGGGGCCGGATCCCGGCCTCGCGTGCGCCGGATCTCGATCGGTACGACGGGCACGGCTGTTCGTGGGGCCGGGTTGATCGCGGAGCGCGCCGGGGGCGAGAGCCCCTCCTCGGCACCGCGAACCACGCCCCACGGGCCGGCGACCCGCCCCCTCCGCGTTGACACCCGGCGCGGCGGCTAGCTGCCTCCCCTGCAATTCGCCCTGCGCTCTTGGAGGGACGTATGTTCCCCCTCCCGCGCCGATTCCGTGCGCAGCGATCGCGGACCCGAAAGGCCCTGTCGCCGCGACTCGAGGCAATGGAAGAGCGGCTCGTCCTCTCCGTCGGGGCTGGCCCCGGGATCGCGGGCCCGCCGGTCGCCGTGCGGCCGGTGATCGACCCACAGCCCGCACCGTCGGCGCCGGGTCTCCTGGGGACCACCCAGCAGCCCCAGGCCTGGAGCGAATCGACGCCGTGGGGTCTCAGCCCGCAGCCGATGGCCGCGGCGTACGGCTTCAACGGCATCAGCTTCGGCGGGATCGCCGGCGATGGGTCCGGGCAGACGATCGCGATCGTCGACGCCTACGACGACCCCGCCCTGGTTGACAGCACGGCTCCCGGCTTCGCCACCAGCGATCTGGCGCAGTTCGACCGCCAGTACGGCCTGCCCGACCCGCCGAGCTTCCTGAAGCTCACTCAGGCGGGCGATACGGCCAGCTTTCCCGCCACCGATCCGGCAGGGGCCGGCATGCCGGGGAACTGGGAGCAGGAGGAGTCGCTGGACGTCGAATGGGCGCACGCCATGGCCCCCGGCGCCAACATCGTCCTGGTGGAGTGTAACTCGTCCGGCGGGCCGGACCTGTACGCGGGGGCGAAATTGGCGGCCGCGCTGCCCGGGGTCTCGGTGGTGTCGATGAGCTGGGGGTCGGCCGAGTATGCCGGTCAGACGGTTTTCGACGGCGACTTCACCACCCCGGCGGGCCACCCGGGCGTGACGTTCGTGGCCGCCACGGGTGATATGGGGGCACCCGGGTTGTATCCGGCGTACTCGCCCAACGTGGTCGCCGTCGGCGGGACGACGCTGACCCTCCAGGCCGACGGCACCTACGGCGGCGAGTCCGGCTGGTCCAACGGCGGCGGGGGCACCAGCATCTACGAAGGACAACCGGCCTACCAGGAAGGCGTCCAGGCGAGCGGCAAGCGGATGATCCCCGACGTGGCGCTCGACGCCGACCCCCAGACCGGCGCCTCGGTCTACGACTCGTACGACGATACCAACGGCGATGGCCCCTGGATGAAGACCGGAGGCACCAGCCTGGCGACCCCGGTCTGGGCCGCGCTGATCGCGATCGCCGACCAGGGCCGCCTGTCCGCGGGAGGGACGACCCTCGACGGTGCGTCGCAGGTGCTGCCGGCGCTTTACGCCTTGCCGGCCGCCGATTTCCACGACGTCACCACCGGCGGCAACGGCGTCTTCCAGGCCGGGCCCGGTTTCGATCAGTCCACCGGCCTGGGTACCCCGGCGGCCGGCCTGCTGGCCCCTGCGCTGGCCTACTATGACCTCGCGCCCTGGCTGGGGATCAGCTCGGGGCCGCCTGCGGTCGTCACGGCCGGACAGTCATTCGACATGACCGTCGAGGTCGAGAACTCCGACGGCAGCCTCGACGCCAATTTCGTCGGCTCGGTGATGATCAGTCTGGGGAACGACCCGGGCGGCGACACGCTGAGCGGTACGCTGACCGCGCCGGTGCAAGGGGGTTACGCCGTCTTCACCGGCTTGACGCTGACGCGCGCCGCCGCCGGCTACACGATTCGCGCCGTCTCCGGCGCCGGTCCGGCCGCGGCGACGACCGCCCCGTTTGCCGTGGCGCCCGCGGCGCCCGCGCAGCTCGCGGTCGCCCCCACCGGCGCGAGCGGCCCCTTGGGGCTCACCGTCGTGGTCCTGGACGGCTACGGCAACGTCGAGACGTCGTTCGCCGGCAGCGTGACCGTCCGGTGGGGCTCCGGCGCAGCCCCCACCAGCCCGGGCCGCCACGCCCGGCATGACGGCTTTTCCGCCACGGCCAGCGGCGGCGTCGCGACCTTCGCTCACTTCAAGCCGGGGTCCACCTCTCGCAGTCGTGCCGTGCAGGCGACCGCCGACGGACTCACCGCCCACGTGGCCCTTCCCCGGTCGGCGCTCGCCCAATCGCGATCGGCCCACCCACAGGCCCGCGCGCCACGCCCATCCCGCCGCCCGGCCAGCGGCTCGCCGCCATCGGTGATCGAGCCCCCCGAACCTGGTTCAGGGCGACTGCCCCAGGCGCACGGAGATGTTCTTGAACTGCTCGTCGCGGACGACGGTGATACCGACGACCTCGCCGGGCTGGTGCTTCTCGACCTCGGTCAGGAGCTCCTCGAGGGTCTGGACCCGCTGGTGGTCGACGGCGACGATGAGGTCGGCAGCGTCGGCGTCGATCGAGGGGCGGACGAAGCCCGGCGCGAGCCGCTGGACCCGGACCTTGACGCCCTGGATGCCCGCCCGGTCGGCCGGGCCGCCCTCGACGACCGAGACGACCAGCAGGCCCTTGCCGGTGGCGAGGAAGCGCCGGATGCCCAGGTCGGCCCGGATGACCCGACCGTTGTGGATCAACTGGTCGAGGATGCGGCGGATGCCGTTGATCGGCACGGCGAAGCTGATGCCGGCCGACTGACCCACATGGCTGACGATCGCCGTATTCATGCCGATCACCTCGCCGCGCGAGTTCAGCAGCGGGCCGCCCGAGTTGCCGGGGTTGACCGCGGCATCGGTCTGGATGATGCCCTTGATCGTCCGGCCGTTCCGCGACTTGAGCGACCGCTCCAGGCTGCTGACGATCCCCGAGGTGAGCGTCCGCTCGAGCCCGAAGGGGTTGCCCAGCGCCAGGATCTTCTGGCCGACCATCACCCGGGAGGAGTCGCCGAACGTGATCGGCACGAGCTTCTCGGCCGGCACGCGGATGCTCAGCACGGCGACGTCGTTGGCGGCGTCGGCGCCGATGACGTGGCCCTCGTGCTGCGAGCCGTCGAACAGCGTGACGCGGACGGCGTCCGCCCCCTCGACGACGTGGAAATTGGTGAGGATGTGGCCGGCCTTGTCGATGACGAACCCCGAGCCGCTGCCCGAGGAAGTCTCCTCGCCGAAGAACCCCTGCTCGGTCGCCTCGGTGGTGATGTTGACCACGCTCTTGTTCACCGCGGCATAGACCCGGATGTTGTTCCGCTCGTCGATGTCGAGGCCCTTGAGCACGTCCTCCGGAGGCGGCGGCGGCGTGGCCGCGTACCCGGGGCCAGCACCGGCGTCTTCGCCGGGAATGGCGGCGGACGCGGGCGGGACCGGTTGTGGGGCAGCGGGGACGGATTCGGCCCGCCGGCCGCGGATCTGCGCCAGCGGCGGGCGCCTCAGCCCCAGGCGGTCGCCGAAGAGCACCGCGACGAGCAACAGCGTCACCAGCACGGTGAGCCCATGCGCCAGGACCGACCTCCAACCCGGCGAGACCGGAACTTGCCTCGACATCTCATCTCCTCCGGACGGATAACCCCCGCGGACGGACCTTCATCACCGTCGGCCGGCCGCTCGCGAGCGAGCCACGAGGTGATTCGTCGCATCCCGGCCCATCATTGGGATTATAGCGATTCCCGCCCGCGGCACCGGGCGAACCGCACGAAACGGCGGGGGACGATCGACGTAAACCGATGCGCATTCGGTGGTTGTGCCGATCCATTCCGTCCCCGACCGGCCCGGCCCGATCCGTACCGACCCGACCGGTCGCCGGACGGAGCCGGCTCCTTCTATGAAAGCCTGCGGGTTGTCAAGAGGCCTCGTCGAACTTTCTCGGTTTTTCTTCGGGACCACCGGCCGGGTCGCGACGCGCCCCGATCGGCGATCCGGCCGGATCCCTGGACGCGGAGACAGAGAGAGGCTAGCGGGGTCCAGGGGGCGGCAATGAGCCCCCGGTCGCCGGCACGATGCCGGCGAAATCCCGGCAGGATGCTCCTGCCGGCCGCCGACCAGCCATGATAAGAGATAGATTTATCCTAGTAAATGCTCCTATAAAATAATGAATGATGATTGGTACCTCGCCGCTCGACCGCCCCTCGAGTCCGGACCCCGCCGCCTGACGTCCCCGCCTTCTATCCGAGCATCGGCCCAAAGGCCTTGCCCCAATGGGTGCTTCGAGACGGTTGAAGAGGACGACCCCATCTCCAGACGAGCATTAAGCCCAAGGAGCCGTCGAGTCGTCCTCCTCAGCCCGGGACGCGGCGTTGGTCCCCCCCTTCGAGCGGCCCCGATCCGGGCCCGCGCGGATGCTTAGCCGGCCGTCTTCAACGTGATGCACCCCCCTTCCACCTGGTGGAACAGCCAGCGGACCCAGCGGTTGGCCACCGCCGCCGCCACCACGCTCCCCGGCTTGCCCGCCGCCCGCATCTTCGCCGCCAGCGCCCCCCAGCGCGGGTCGAAGCGGATCAGCCGGTGCGCCGCCTCGATGAGCACCGCCCGCAGCAGCTCGCTGCCGGCCTTGATCAGCCCGGCGTCGGCCTGCCGCTGGCCGCTCGAGGCGTTCCGCGGCGATAGCCCGCAGTACCGCGCCAGCTGCTTGCCGGTGCGGAAGCGGTCGAACCGCCCGATCTCCGCCCGCGGCGCCCAGGCCGTCACCATCCCCACCCCCCGCATCGCCACCAGCCGCCAGACGACCGGATCCTCGGCCGTCACCGCCGCCAGTCGCACCTCGACCGCGGCGATCTGCTCGTCGAGCCGGCGCAGCTCGGCGAGGTGGCAGTCGACCACGAACCGGGCCTCCGAGCCGAGCCCCTCGGCCGTGGCCAGCCAGGCCAGCCAACTCGGTCCCCAGCGCCGCCGCCCCTTCGGTTCGACCAGCCGGGCCTCGCGCAGCAGGGCGGTGACCCGCAGCTTGGTGGCGCGGCGCTGATTGACCAGCTGCTGGCGGTATCGCACGGTGGTGCGGAGCTGGCGGACGTCCTGCGGGGCCAGCCAGACCCGCGGCAGGTAGCCGACGCGGACCAGGTCGGCGAGCATCTTGGCATCCGAGTAGTCGGACTTGTCGGGGCTCTGCTTCATGCGGGCGACGTAGCCGGGGTGGGCCAGGTCGAGGTCCCAGCCGTGGCGCTCGACCAACTCGTCGGCGAGGTCGGCCGAGCCGGTGCAGGCCTCGATGGCGCCGCGGACCTGGTCGCCGAAGAAGGCGACCAGCAGGGCCAGGGCGTTGGCGTCGTTGGCGCAGGAGCGGTTGGCGAGCACCTTGCCGGCGGGGTCCATGACGCAGACCTGGATGGAATCCTTGTGGTCGTCGAGGCCGACGAACACAGTTACCTTGGACATAGCCTGTTGCTCCGCTCTGAGGGATGGGGAAAGACGACTCCTCCAGGGTAAGCCCCGCGATCGTGTCGCGGGAGGAGCAACAGGCTTTCATCCCCATCTACAGCGGATCGGAGTGGCATCCGTCAACCAGCGAAAGGATCGGCCCGTCGGATGGACGGATTTCATCGCGAAAGACACGAACTGCACGAAAGGGGAGGCCTGCCCGTCCGGACGAGCAGGCCGGATCCCCGATCGGTTTCGTCGCTCTGCGTTCCAGGCCGCATCGTCTTTCAGCCCGCCTTGGCGGGTGTCTCGGCCTTCTCGTCCGGGGCGGCCTTGGGCTTGTCGTCGGGCTTGGGCTCGGGCGTCTTGGCCTTCTCGTCGGCGTCTGCCTTGGGCTTGTCGTCGGGCTTGGGCTCGGGCGTCTTGGCCTTCTCGTCGTGGGCCTTGGGTGTCCCCTTCTCGAGGGCCTTGGCCTCCGCCTCTTGGCGCTTCTTGAGCCCGTCCGTCTGCGTCTCCGATTTGCCGGCGGCCGCGGGCGTCGTCGGGGGGGGCTGGGGCTGGAACTTCTCACCCGCCTCGATGTGGTGCAACGCCGGCTCCTGCTGCTTCGTGTAATACGCCGCCAGCGTGTATGAGCCGATCAGCCCTTTCCAGGTGTAGGTCTTCTTCGTCAGTTTCAGGGGACCCTCCTGGTAGTCGCTGCCGGCATCGTCGGCCTGCTTGCCGATGAGCTTCTCGGCTTCCGGCATCGTCGGGAGCCCGTGATCCTCGTCTTGCAGCCGCTTATCCAGGGCGCTGGCGGCTGCGGTGTACCCCATCTTCGCCGAGACTTCGAAGTAGCCGACGACCACGACGGCAATGAGGACGACCAGGCTGATGGCATTGCGTGCGGGCGAGACGGGCTTCTTGGACGGGCCCGCTTTTCCGGGGGCGGATGGACTCGGTTCGGACATGGGACTCCCCTTAGATGGCTCGGAGGAAGAACTGCGGCTGGCGACGCCGGCGGCCGGTCTGTTGAGGACCATCCGGCTGAGAAAGGAACGTCTCCAGGGTAACTCGTTTCGACCCGACCCCGGCGTCGGCCCCTCGCCCAGCGCAAACAGTTAACCACTTCCGCAGGGCGCAAGCAACTCTCGGCCCCGGAGAAATCCGGCCCGAGCATCGCCGCCCGAGATGCGCCGCCCGTTGAGTCGATGTCGGGGGCGACCGGCCGGCCTCGAGGGCCGGGCCGACTCGCCAGCATCCCCCGAGTTTGTTAGGCTAGGCTCGGCCCGCCCCCGATGTCTATCGCGCCGGGGCCGTCCCGGCCGATGCCCTCCCATTCGAGCATCCGTGCCAGAAGATCGAGATCGTTCATGCCGCTCTTGAGCCTCCGAGACGTCAGCCTGGCCTTCGGCGGACCGCGGCTGCTGGATCGCGCCGATTGGCAGATCGAGCGGGGCGAACGGGTCTGCCTGCTAGGCCGCAACGGCGAGGGCAAGAGCACGCTGCTCCGGCTGGTCGAAGGCCAGCTCGAGCCGGACGAGGGCGAGGTGATCCGCCAGCAGGGCGTGCGCATCGCCCGGCTCCCCCAGGAGGTGCCCGAGGGCCGGGGCGGGACCGTCGCCGACGAGGTGGCCGACGGGCTCGACGACGCGGATCACGGCGCCGGCCAGCCGGATCACCGGATCGAGGCGGTCATCTCGCGGATGGGGCTGGACGCCGATGCCCGTTTCGCCTCGCTCTCCTCGGGGATGAAACGGCGCGTCCTCTTGGCCAGGACCCTGGTCGCCGACCCCGACATCCTGCTGCTCGACGAGCCGACCAATCACCTCGATATCGACGCGATCCGATGGCTCGAGGACTTCCTGCTCCGCTACGGCGGTACGCTGGTCTTCGTCACCCACGACCGGGCCTTCCTTTCGCGGCTGGCCACCCGCATCGTCGAGCTCGACCGCGGCTGCCTCTACGATTGGGCCTGCGACTACGCCACGTTCCTGGTGCGCAAGGAGCAACTGCTGGCCGCCGAGGAGCGGCAGGCGGCCCTCTTCGACAGGAAACTGGCCCAGGAGGAGGCATGGATCCGCAAGGGGATCGAGGCCCGGCGCACCCGCAACGAAGGCCGCGTCCGCGCGCTCAAGGCCATGCGTGAGGCCCGCCGGCAACGCCGCGAGCGCCAGGGCACGGCCCGGATCGCGCTCCAGGAGGCCGACCGCTCGGGCAGCCTGGTCATCGAGGCCAAGGGGGTGAGTTTCGGCTATCCGGCCGGCAACGACGGCGCCATCCAGCCGGTCATCCGCGACCTGACCACCACGATCATGCGGGGCGACAAGGTCGGCATCATCGGCCCGAACGGCTCGGGCAAGACGACCGTGCTGCGGCTCTTGCTCGGCGACCTGCCGCCGCGAGACGGGACGGTCCGCCACGGGACGAACCTCGAAGTCGCCTACTTCGACCAGTTGAAGGCGACGCTCGACGACGAGCGGACGGTCCAGCAGAACGTCAGCGAATACGACACGATCCCGATCAACGGCCAGCCGCGGCACGTGCTGGGCTACTTGCAGGATTTCCTGTTCCCGCCCGAGCGGTCGCGCAGCCTGGTGAAGTTCCTCTCCGGCGGCGAGCGGAGCCGCCTCTTGCTGGCCAAGCTCTTCACGCGGCCGTCGAACGTGCTGGTGCTCGACGAGCCGACCAACGACCTGGACATCGAGACCCTGGAGCTGCTGGAGTCGCTCCTGGTGGAGTACCAGGGGACGGTGCTCCTGGTGAGCCACGACCGGGCGTTCTTGAACGACGTGGTCACGAGCACGCTGGCGATCGAGACCGACGGCCGCGTCAAGGAGTACGACGGCGGCTACGATGACTACCTGCGCCAGCGCCGGGAAGAGGCACCGGTCGAGCGGAAGTCCTCGGCCCCCCCTGCCCCGTCGGCTCGGCCGCCGGCCGAGCGGCCGCGGAAGCTCAACCTCAAGGAGCGCAAGGAGCTGGAGGCCCTGCCCGGGCGGATCGAGGAGCTGGAGGCCGCCCGCGCCGAATTGCACGACGCGATGGCCGACCCGGCGTTCTATCGCCAGGACGGCGCCGCGATCGCCGAGGCCCGGTCCCGGCTCGAGGCGCTCGAGCAGGATCTGGGCGCCGCCTATGAGCGATGGGAGGCGCTGGAGGCTCTCGGGTAGGGTGGGCGATGCCAGCCCTCTTGGAGGCATTACTTTGTACATGTATAACGCGCTTCCAGAATCTTCGCGGTGGCCACATGTTTGATCTTGGCCCCGCTCTGTTTCTTGGGCTTCGGCTTCTTCGGGCCGCGCGGGTGCTTGCGCAGCTTGGGAAGGGAGACCGACCGCGCCAAGCGGACCAACACGTCGGCCAACTCCATGGGGGTCAGATCGTGGAAGACGACCCATTCATCTTCAGGGATGGCGATCATCATCCCGCGGTGGGTCATCCGGATCTCGTCGGCCACGTAATAGCCCGAGACCTCTTCCGCGACTACGGCCTCGCCATGCACCGCCCGCAACGCCGCCTTGAGCGTGCTCAGCACGTTGTACGACACCAGCGCCACGCAGAAGGCGAACAGTGCGGCCTTGGGATAACCCAAGGTGTTGATCTCGCTGTGGAGCGTCGCCTCCAACTCCTGGAACGCGGTCTCGATCGTCCAGCGGCGACGGTACAGATCGGCGATGACCTTGGCGCGGGCGTCCTGGGCCGGCACGTTGGTCACCAGGTGGAGCTCCGTGTCCCCGTCCCGCGTCGGCTGGTCCAGGACCACCGTGACCCGCCGCAAGAAGAGGATCTCACCCGCGTCGTCGGTGGCCCGGATCGTCTGCTCATAGACCTTGCCGGTCTCGATCCGGCCGCACGCCCGCCGCTTGCCGACGCACTCCCAGTGGAGTGTCGAGGCGTGTTGTCGGATCACGAAGAAACCGCCGCGCCGCGCGATCCCGAAGAGGAAATCGGTCGTGCAGAAGTTGCGGTCGGCGATGAAGAGGTCCTGGGCCGCGACGATCGCCAGGATCCGGTCCAGCAGCGATCGCTCCTGGGCATGACCGTCTTCGCACAGGACGACGTCGGTGGCCAACATCAGCCGGGGGTCGAGGACGACCAGCGCCTGGCCGGGCAAGGCCCCGGCGCGGATCGTCCGCAACTCCTTGAGCCGGTGCTCGGAGCCGGGGAGATGGTTGCCGTCGAGGATCCGGACGCGATAGCCGGGCAGCCACTCCGCCCGGCCGCCGCCCATCGCGTCGATGACCGGAGCCAACCGCGCGGCCACCGCAGGGACCAGCGCCGCCGACACGGCGGTCTCGGTGCCGTCGAGCTTGTCGTAGACGGCGTCGATCGAGGCCCCGACGGTCTCGGCCCGCGCCTGGAAGGCCGCGTGGATCGAGGGCCGGATGCGGCAGACGACCACGCTCATCAGGTCGACGATCGTGGAGAAAAGGAGCTTGTGGGTGAATTGCTTCTCCGCGACGTCCTCGAAGAGTTGATCGAGGACCTGGGGGTTCAGGGCGTTCTCGATGATCCCTCGCGCCATGACGGACAAGGGGGCATCCTGGGAGAATCGCTCAAAGACGTCGCTGAGGATCATCGCTGCCGCCTCCGCGGGGAATTGGTAACTCCGTATCTGGCGGCAGCTTAGCAGATTCATGCAGCCGACTCCAAAGGGCTGGGTGGGCGATGCCCACCGGTGGAGGCCATCGCCGGGGGACTCGAGCTCCCAGGGCGTTGCCTTGACCTGGATTGTTGCGGCTCCTTCGGGGCCCTAATCCGCGACGCGCGACCTCAACTGGCGAAGGATCTTCCGCCGGAAGTGCCGGCTTCCCGCCCCTTGCGACTTGGCCCTCGCGAGGAGCCCGCCATAACCCCAAAGACCGGCCGCCAGCAGGAGAGCCGTCGGCCCCGCCGGGTGCTTGGCGAACGGTCGGGGCGGCCCGATCCGCGGACCGGTCTCCCGGCCTGGGCGAATCCGCGGACCGAGGTCGATCGCGACCCGCGCCGGCCAGGGATCGTCGAACGGCATTCCCCCGAGATCGGCCGGGCCGTTGGTAATCCTCAAACGGTCGGGTACCGGCGTGCCTGCGAGTTCGGCCGTCGTTCGGCCGTGGCCCCGCACCGAGGCGGATGCCAGATCATCCCGGACCCGATCGGGCACCAGGCCCGTTGCGCGTTCCGGCACGGGGAACCCTTGGGGGACCACCACCGTCGCCACAGGTCCCGCGCCGGAGGTGATCGGAATGACGGTGGCTCCGGCCATCGTCAAGGGCGACAGGCCGGCGGGACCTGGGTTCGACGCCGCGGCGGGCGCAGGGGCGAAGCCTTGCGGTGCAGAGGGAGCCCCGGCTGCGCCGATCGTGAACCCGGCCGCGCTCGCGGTCGTGGGACCGGTCGGGCTCGGGCCGGACGCATCCGTCGCCGGCATCGCCGACCACGAGGCAGTCGTCCGGGCACCGGCAGCCGCGTCGTTCCCGGGCACGCCGCTCGGGACGGTCCAGGCATCGAACACGCTGAACACGTCGATCGGACTGCCCGAGCTCGTCCCCGTGTCGGTCAGCGTTGCGTCCTGCAACGGGCCGACGCCCGGCCCCGCGTACGACGTCCCTGGTCCCTGATAGCTCACCAGGTCGGGCACCAGGAGATTGGCCACCGGCGTCCCCAGCCCGGTCACGAGGTTGTAGCCGGGGTTGTCGCTGTAACCGTTGTTCCCGCTGCTGATGACGTTGTAGGCGCTCTGCGGCAGGCTGTAGAGGGCCTGCTGCGCCTCGGTCGGGCCGGTGCGGTTCAGCGACGCCTCACCCGCGGCCGCGCGCCCTGGTTGACCAGGGCCATGAGCCCCGCCCAGGCCGGCGCCGAGAGGCTCGTGCCGCCGACCACCTCGAACGGGTCGCTCGGGTCCAGGTTGTACGGGTCGGCGATCCAGGCGCCGGTCGCCGGGTCGGCCACCATCGAAACGTCCGGCGTGGTCCGGTAACCGATGGACTGCACGCCCTGCTGGTACGACGGCTCGGGCTCGTACAGGCTGATCCCGCCGCCTGAACCGATCAAAGCGCCCGCAGAGGCCGAATAATAGCCCCAGCCGGTCTCGCTGTTGTATGAGTTGTCGCCGTTGAGCGTGAGACTCGTCCCGCCGACGGCGATCACGTTCGGCGAGAAGGCGGGATACTCGGGGTCGGCGGCGCCGTAGTCGCCGGTGCTGGCCAGGAAGGTCACGCCCGGGACGTTGAACACGGGGTCGTAGCTGGCCTCGTCGGCCGCGAAGACCGACTGGCCCTCGGCGAAGCCCCAGCTCATCGACACGACCGACACGCCCGGCTGGGCGGCGGCGGTGGCCGCGGCGGTCATCAAGTCGGAGAGCGACTGGCTGTTGGCTTCCACCAGGATGATCTGCGCCCCGGGGGCGATGGCGTGGGCCCACTCGACGTCCAGCGCCTCCTCGACTTCCCAGTTATCGGTACCGGGCCCGCTCGGGTCGGTCGAGGGCAGCGAGGTCGCCTGGCCGTACTGGTTGAGCACGGTCAGGAACGACGCCGCCGGGCCGTACTGGGCATACAGCGTCGGGCCGGAGCCGGTCAGGCCGAACTGCTGGTCGAAGGCGTCGAGGGCCTGGAAGATGCTCGGATCGTCGAAGGCGTTGACGATGGCGATGGTCTGGCCGGTGCCGTCGAGCGACAGGTTGTTGATGCCGTAGGCGGCCCGGATCTGGGCCGGCGTGTAGGCGACCGTCCCGGAGGGCGAACTCAGGGTCACCGTGTTCTCCACGCCGTTGCCGCTGATCGAGAGCGTATCGACGATCAGGGCCGCATTGAGCGCGGCGTTGCCGCTCTCGGAGAGCTGGGCGGCCGGGGCGTAGATCGTGCCGGTCATCCCCGAGGCGTTGCCGCTGATGGTCATGGCCTTGGAGTTGTCGCGGGTCTGGAAGATGACGATGCCGGCGTAGGCCCCGGTGGTCATCGGGGTCAGCTTGTACGAGCCGTTGCCGCTGAGTGAAATGCTGCCGTAGGTCCCGCCCGGGCCGTTCGAGTAGTTGCTGCCGGCGTTGACGATCAGCACTCCCGAGCCGCTGATATTGGCGTTGCCCGAGACCGACAGACCGCCGCCCTCGATGATGTAGGTGCCACCGCTCAGCGTGAGGCTGGCGTTGCCCGAGACGCTGATCGACGAGTAGATGCCCTGCGGGATCGCCTTCGACGCGTTGCCGCTGAGGCTCACCGAGCCCTGATTGCTCAGGCCGCTGGTGCTCGGTTGCGACAGCGATTCGAGGGGATCGGCGATGGTGGCCGCGCCGGTGACGGGCGCCGGGCTGAAGCTCGCGTTGCCGCTCTTCTGGACCTTGCCGTGCACGTCGATGACCGCGGCTTTGACCGCGGCGTTGCCGCTGGCCGAGACGGCGCTCGACGAGCTGGAATCGACCACGACGGCCCCCGGGATCTTCAGGCTGGCGTTGCCCGAGAGGGACAGGGCCCCTCCGGCCGTCGGATCCAGGATGAAGACCGACGGCGCGACCGTCACCGTGAAGGTCTGCACCAGGTCCCAGGCCGTCGCCCCGCCGCCGATCGAGTCGGTGGCCGTGACCGTCACCGTGTAAGTGCCCGGGAGGGCGAAGGCGTGAGATCGGGCACTGAGCGGGCCGGTTGACGTGGCGTTGAAGTCGGTGTGAACAGAGCCGTCGCCCCAGTTCACGTCCACCGCCCAGGACTGGGAGTCCTGGACCGTATCGGTCAGCGAACCCAGACCGAAGGGCTGCGGAACCCCCTGGTCGGATGTCTGAGCGGCCGGAGCCGACAGGCTCACGGAGCCGAAGTTGGACGTAACGGCCGTACCGTTGACTTCGAAAGTGTCGCCGACGGCCGGGACGGGGCTGGCGGTGGTGTTCTGGATCAGGGTGCCCGAGCCGTTGACGTTGAACGTGTTGCCGCCGGAGCTGGCGGAGGTGCCGAGGTCGACGGAGCCGCCGCTGATCTGGATGGCCGCCTGGGCATAGCCGGTCGATTCCTGGATCGTGCTGTCGCGTACGATCAGGCTGCCGCCGTTGACGACGATCGTCGGCGAATTCGTCGCCGTCCGGGCCGTCGCGTCTTGAAGGATGACGGTGCCCGAGTTGAGGATGATCGCGGGCGAGTTCCCGGTGATGACCGTGCCGTCGGCCAGGGTGACCGTCCCTCCGTTGACGATGAAGTCGCCCGCCGTGGCGCTCCCCTCGACGGTGACATTCCCCCCGTTGACTGTCCAATCGACGGGTGCGACGCTGGCCTCGATCACCACGGTCCCCCCACTGACCGTCGCCCCTTGCAGCGTCGCAGTACCGCTGGATGAGGTCAGGTCGAGCTGCACCCCGCTCGGGACAGAGATCGGCGAGGCCGGGGTTGTGGTGGCCCCGGCCAGGTCGAGCGTCACAGTCTCTGGGCTGGTCGGATTGGGGTTGGTGAGGCCGCTGATGGCTTGCACGGCCGTGCTGACGGCACTGCTGGAGGTCGTCTGGAGGGTCACGGAGCCACCCGTTCCACCCTGTTGCGAATTGCTGAGAGTGGTTTGGAGGTCGGTCGCGGTCAGCGGCTGGACGTCGAGCAGCAGGCCCCCGACCTCGCGGAGCTGATTGCCGGAGCTGTCGGCTACGAACACGTCGCCCGTATTGTCGACCGCCACGCCGCTGGGCCCGAACAGAGGCATGAAGACCCTGCTGATCGTGCCGTCGGATGACTGCATCCAGAGCCAGTTGTTCGTGTCATCGGTGAAGAACAAATCACCTTGCGTGTCCACGGCCAGGAAAGTTGGAGAATAATTACCCGGGCCAACGAAGGTACTGATGATGCCGTCGGGTCCCACTTTGCGGACAACACCGTTGTTCAAGTCCGCGATGAAGAGGTCGCCCGCGCCGTCCACCGCGACGCCGGTGGGATTGTAGAGAGTGGCGGAAGTGGCCGGTCCCCCGTCGCCGCTGTAGCCCGCCGCGCCGTCGCCGGCGACCGTGGTGATCGTGCCGTCGGGCCGCACCTCGCGGATCACGTTGTTGTTGTAGTCCGCGATGAAGAGGTCGCCCGCGCCGTCCACCGCCACATCGGTGGGGTAATTGAGCTCCGCGGCGGTGGCGGGGCCCCCGTCGCCGTTGTAGCCGGCCGTCCCGTCGCCCGCGACCGTGGAGACGACTTGTGACGTGCTACCGGTGAAGTCCGAATCGCCGCCGTAGACGACCCTCAACGAGTTCAACCCGACCGCCAGCGCCGCGGTGGAGAACGTGGCCGTGCTGACCCCGCCGGAACTCGCCAGGGAGGCGACTCCCAACTCCGTGGACCCGTCGTAGAACGTCACCGTACCGGTGGGGTTGCCGGCACCGGGGGCGTCGGCCGTCACGGTCGCGGTGATCGTCACCGGCTGACCAGAGATCGCGGCGGTCGGAGTGGCGACGATGCCGGTCGTCGTCGCGTCCTGACCGACAGTCACGACGGTGTACGGCGAGACCTGGCCGAGGCGGTTGCCCGCATTCTCGACGAACCAGATGTGGCCGTCGGGTCCGACCGTGATCCCCATCGAGGAAGTTGATGACGGGTCCGTGAACTCCGTGATCTTTCCGCTCGTCGGGTCAATCCGGCCCACCGCCGCACCGGCGATCTCGCTGAACCAGAGTCCGCCATCGGCGCCAGTAACGATCCCCCAGGGACTCGACCCGGCATCGGCGTACTCGGTGATTTGGTGGGTCGTCGCGTCGATCCGCCCGATCTGATTCGTGCCCGACTCGGTGAACCAGAGCGCACCGTCGGGTCCGGTCGTGATCTGGACTGGCCCGCTGCCGGGCGTGGGAATCGGATACTCGGCGATCCGACCGGTGCTCGGGTCGAGCCGGCCGATCTGGCCGGCGCCGTATTCGGTGAACCAGACGGCGCCGTCGGGGCCCTCGGTGAGGCCCGCGGGCTGACTATCCGGTGTGGGGATCGGATACTCGGTGATCTGGCCGGTGGCCACATCGATCCGGCCGACGAGGTTGGTGCTTTGCTCGGTGAACCAGACCGAGTCGAGCGGGCCGGAAGCGATCTGCTGGGTGGCGCTCCCGCTGGGCAGGCCGGCGTACTCGGTGATCTGGCCGGTGGCCGGGTCGAGCCGGCCGATCTGGTCGGGGTTGTACTCGGCGAACCAGATGGCGCCGTCGGGGCCGACGGTGATGCCGACCGGCGGCGCTGGCAGCCGTGAGGGTGGCGTACTGAGTGAGCTGGCCGGTGGCCGGGTCGTAGCGGCCAATCTTGGAGAGGCCGTTCTCGGTGAACCAGAGCGCGCCGTCGGGGCCGGTCACGATTCCCCAGGGGGCGCTGCCAGGCGGGATCGGCTGCTCGGAGACGCTGAGGGAGTCCCTGGAGTCACTGCCCGTGAAACCGGCGTCACCGCTGTAGGCTGCGGTGATCTCGTACACGCCGATCGGCGGCGGCGGAATGGTCAGCGAAGCCGTGGTCACGGCATCGGCCGTCATCAGGTTGGCAGTCCCCAGCTCCCTGGATCCATCGTAGAACGTCACCGTCCCGGTTGGGTAGACCATGCCGGGATAGCCCATGCTGGGGTTAGCGGTTGCGACAGTCGCGGTAAGCGTGATCGGTTGACCGAAGACGGCCTGAGCAGGCGTTGCGACCACCGTCGTGGTCGTATTGGCGACCACGCGTACGGTCACGACCAGGCCTCCCAACTCTCGCACACGACCGTTGAGAGTGTCGGCGATGAACAGGTTGCCCTCGGCATCGAATGTCACGCCTGCGGGCCGAGTCAGGCTGGCTCCGGTGGCCGGGCCACCATCACCGCTGTAGCCGTCCGTGCCATTGCCGGCGACGGTGGTGATCGTGCCGTCCGAGAGGAGGCCATCGGGCCCAGGCGTCACCTCGCGGATCACATTGTTTCCGGTGTCCGCGATAAACAAGTTGCCCTGGGCATCGACCGCCACATCTTGGGGCCGATCCAGGCTGGCTCCGGTGGCCGGGCCACCATCACCGCTGTAGCCGTCCGTGCCGTTGCCGACGACGGTGGTGATCGTGCCGTCCGAGAGGAGGCCATCGGGCCCAGGCGTCACCTCGCGGATCACGTTGTTCAGGGTGTCGGCAATGAATAGGTCGCCTAGGGCGTTCATCGCCAGGCCACTTGGATTCAACAGGCTGGCACTGATGGCCGGCCCACCGTCCCCGGTGTAGCCGCCAAAACCTTGGGAACCTGTGCTACCCAGCGGATCGCCGAGTCCTGCGATCGTGGTGATCGTGCCGTCCGAGAGGAGGCCATCAGCACCGGGAGTGATTTCGCGGATCCGGTTGTCCCATGTGTCCGCGATGATCAGGTCGCCACGCGAATCCAATGCCAGTCCCTGGGGGTTATTCACGTAGGCATCGGCGGGTGGCCCGCCGTCGCCGTAACCGCAGCACCCACTGTCGCCCACGATGGTGCTGATCGTCCCGTCCGCAAGCCACTGGGGCCCGGGCGTCACTTCGAAAACTCCATTGAAGTTCGCGATCAGGACGACGCCGTGCGCATCTACCACCACGGCGCTCGATCCTCTGCCCGCGAAGGTGGTGAGGACGCCGCCGGGGGTCAGCTCGCTGACATCGCTGGTCTGCTGGTTGTTGGTTGTGTCGGCGACGAACAGATCCCCCTGGGCGTCGAACGCCAGACCTGCGGGCTCGCCGACACTCGCCACTGTGGAGATGTTCCGCGATACGCCACCGGCGTAGGCCTGGTCCCCGCCGTAGGTGGCCGTGATGGACTGCGACCCGACCGGCAACGCCGAAGTGGTCAACGTCGCCGTAGTGACCCCGCCGTAAGTTATCAGGGGCGCTGTCTCCAGTTCGATGCTCCCGTCGTAGAACGTGACGGTCCCGGTGGGCGTCCCGTTGCCGGGCAAGACCGGGCTGACCGTGGCCGTGAGCGTCTCGGCCTGGCCAAGGAGCGGAGACGGCACGGAAGCGGCGAGCGTCGTGGTCGTCGGCAGCAGGCTCAATAGGGTCCGGTCTTCCAGCCGTTCGAGCTGGACCGAGCTTACGGCCGCTCGCCGCTCGCCGCCGCGTCTGTGAATTCGACGGTCGCGATGGAATGAGGTCAGGTCTTGACGCTGAATGCGAGACTGGGAAAGACGCATCGATGTCATCTCCTCTAGAAGGTAACGTGCTCTCGTGATGGTATGTAATCGCCGCTGCGCAGTCCGAGCGCCGAGACCGATCGAGGTCGTTGGTCCAAGGAGATCTACAGCAGAGAGGGACGGCGGCCAAACAGGCTCGGACGACGGGGCCGGCTCTGGTTTTCACTTCACGGGCCGGGCTCAACGGAGAGCCCCGCGATCACGGCGTCGAGCGTTGCTTGGCGTTCTCCTCCTTGCCGGTTCGGTTCGGGTGATCGGTCAGGCCCAGCAGGGCCGCCGCCTCGGCACGGAGGCGGGTCAGATCGGGGTTGCCGGCTCTCGCGCCGGCTACCCTCTCCGGAACTCCCATCTGCTCCATCCCGGACGCATACCACCGACGCGCTCATCGGAATGACCTAGACGCCGATGGCTCATGGCCAGGAAGAGCTTGTCGCGGATCTCAACTTCGCCGCGAAGCGACGCCGCCCGGTTAAAGGCGTCAAGGGCATCGGACCATTCACCGCTGCGGTAGCGTGCGATCCCGAGGACGCTCCAAGCGGAAGGATCCTGCGGGGCCGCGACGACGACCGCTTCGATCAGTTCGAAGGCACGCGTCAGGTCCCGGGACTGGGGGTCGGGGCAGTCGGCCAGCAACAGGGCGAGATTCCGTCTGGGGGTCCGCTTTTGCGGAGCGAGAGAGATCTCTCGCTCCCAATGCGACCGAGCCGTTCGGAACAATCGTCGCGCCTCCGCGCGTTTTCCTTGGTCATCGAGCAGGCGGCCCAGATCGTCGCAGGCCCCCGCAAGCGTGTCGAGGCCCTCGTACCGCGTCGGCATCCCTCGTACGACCTCCTCCGCGATGCTCACGGCCCGGCGGAAGGCGACCTCGGCTTCCGGAATTCGGCCCTCTGCACGGAGTAAACGCCCAAGGCTGCTACTGACAAATCCCACATTCGACTTCGGCCAGGGAGACGGGGTTTCTTCCGCCAGCCGCACCGCAAGGGCGAATGCCCGGCGGAGATACCCCTCGGCTTCGTGCATCTTGCCGAAACGCAGGCTCACCTCGCACAAACTCCCGAGAGCATTGCGGAGTTTCTCTCGATGCGTTGATGAATCGGGGAATCGCTCGACCAATTCCTCCGCGAGGGGAAGGGCCTCAAGAAGGAGCTCCTCCGCCTCTTTCAGCCGGCCCGTCTCCCACAGGACTCCGCTCAGGCTGTTATCGGAGACGATGAGGATGTACCGATACCGCGGCTCCTCGGGGAATCGCGACGCCAACTTCGCGGCGAGATCTCGAGCCTCGCGGAGGAATACCTCGCTCTCGCGGAATCGGCCGAGCTTGGATATAGGATAATGAATATTATTCTTAATTTTACATATTAAATATTTATGGAATGCTTGGGTCGGGAATTCGGAAGCCAGGGTCTCGGCGAGCAGGAGCCCCTTTCTGAATGCCTTCTCCGACTCATCGAGCTTCCCGCTATCGGACAGCATTAATCCAAGCTGATCGTAGATTTCTACCAGATTGCGCCGATTATCCAGGCTGCCGGGACGGCGATCGGCGAGTCCCTCGAGGAGTTCGATGGCCCTGCGAAACGCCTCCACGGCCTCCGCGTGGCGGCCCAGGCTTCTACAGATCTCTCCGACGCGCCGATAGGCCGTCGCCGAGTGATTCAGCGATGCCGGGGTCCCCTCGCGGGTTGCGGCGAACTCCTGGTAATACACCAGGGCCTTCTCGAGGAAGTGACGCCGCACTCGATCCAAGTCCGGCTTATTCTGGGTCAGTAGCTGCGCGGCGACCTGGGCGAACAGGTCATCGATCGCCTGGCGGGCCCGGTCGCGCTGACTCGCGACCTCTGTCTGCTTGGCCGCGATCATCGCCGTGCTGATCGCTAGCCCGACCACTGCCAAGCTCAACACGACGGCCGCCGAGATCACCAAGACGATATGACGCCGGGCCAGTTTGAGTGCTCGATCCCAGAGGCTGGGACGCCTGGCTTTGATCGGCTTGTATTCCAGGAACCGCCGCAGGTCGTCGGCGAGCCCTTGTGCCGTCTGGTAGCGGCTGCGCGGCTCCTTGGCCATTGCCTTCAGGACGATCGTCTCCAGCTCGCGCGGCATCGCGGGCTCGAGCCGTCGCGGCGGGGCCGGCTCCTCGTGCGTGATATGGCGCAGGACCTCCTGCCGGTCCTGGCCGGTGATGGCCGGCTTCCGGGTCATCAGCTCGTAGAGCGTCACCGCCAGCGAGTAGATGTCAGTCCGGTGGTCGATGTCGCCCCCCCGGCCCATGGCCTGCTCGGGGCTCATGTACCGGAGGGTCCCCATCAGGTCGCCGGTCATGGTCAGGCCGGAGTCGTTCCGGAGCCGGGCCAGGCCGAAGTCGGTGATCCAGAGCGTGCCGCGGTGGTCGATCAGGATGTTGGCCGGCTTGATGTCGCGGTGGACCACGCCCAGCCCGTGGGCGTGCTCGATCGCCTCCGCGGCCTGGATGCCCAGGTCGGCCACCGTCCGGAAGAAGGCGCGGCTGCGCGTGGGCGTCGAGGAAAGCAGGCCGGATGGAGTCTTGGCGGTGGCGGGCGGAGGCGCGGTCGGCGGTTTGGGATCGGGCGGGGCCAGCTCGCCGCTGGCCAGGCGGCTGGCTATCGGCCCCTCCGAGTAGGGTGGGTGCAACCCACCGATTCCGTCCGCGACACCCGGTTCGGCGGGTTTCGGTTCTCCCGCGACGGGGGGTTCGGTGGGTTTCACCCACCCTACGGGAGCCCGCAACTCATCGATGATCGCGGCCAGGGTCTGGCCCTCGATGAACTGCATGGCGTAGTAGTGCACGCCGCGCTCGCAGCCGACGGCGTGGACCGGCACGATGTTCGTGTGGTGCAGGCAGGCCGCCGCCTTGGCCTCGAGCTGGAACCGCTGGAGCTGGCGGGGGTCCATCGCCGCGGCCAGCGGCAGGACCTTGAGCGCCACCCGGCGATCGAGCGAGATCTGCCGCGCCTCGTACACCACGCCCATGCCCCCGCGGCCCACCTCGCGCACGATCTGGAAGTCGCCCAGCAGGCCCGGAGTGACGCCGGGCGTCTCCATCAGCACGGGTGTCAACGACAAGCCACTCCCCGAGTGGATCGACGAGCGCCGCAGGTCGTCCATCAGCTCGAGGGCCGGCAGCAGGCGGGCCAGCCGCTCGGCGTGCTCGGGGTGCTCGGCCACGAAGACATTCGGATCGATCGCCTCGCCCGCCTGGAGCCGGGCCAGGTAGCTTTCGACCAGCTCCGCCAGGGCGGCGTCCCGGGCGGTCGAGGATTCGCGTGGTGTCGAGCCGACGACGGACGGCATCAGAAGTCTTCCTCCCCTTCGAGGTCGAGCAGGGCCCGCAGCCGCTCCAGGGCCCGGAGGTGACGGACCCGCACCGTGCCTTCCTTGACCCCCAGCACGGCGGCGATCTCGACGGCCGGCATCTGCTCGAGGTTGCGCATCACCAGGATCTCCCGGTCGTTGGGAGCTAGCTTCGCCAGCGCGGCCTGCAAGCGGTCGCGCAGCTCCTGGCGGATCACGTGGTTGCTGGGACTGCTCCCCCTCGACATCAGCCGCTGCGAGAGCTTCAGGACCGATTCGTTCGACAGGCCCGGGGTAGAATTCTCCTCGCGGGTGACGCTCCGCCGCCGCGCGGTCACGTGCCGCCGGTGCAATTGCACGAGGCAATCCCAGGCGAATTGCCGCAGCCAGGGATAGAACGGAAGCGGGTGATCGCGCAGGTAGTCATCGAGCCGCGGATAGGCCGCGGCCAGGGCCTCCTGGACCACGTCGGAGGGGTCCACCCGCGCCGCCAGGCGGGGGTCCAGCCGCAGGCTGACCATCTGCCGCAGCCTCGCCCGATGACGCTCCATCAGACCCGTGCGGGCCTCGGCGTCGCCGCCGCGGGCCTGCTCCACCAGCCAGTCGGTGTCCACCTTGCCCGACCCCTTCGTCATGCGCGACGCTCCTCGCCTCCCTTATACCCTGCAAGTCCGGGCCGAACGTTACACGGCCCCCGCGGAATCGGCGCGGAATCCTCGATCCGGGTCCCTCGTGTTGACCGAGATCGATATCTCGGGATATCAGACAGGCCGGGAGCGGCGAGTTCAAGGGACAGGCTCGGTCGCGTGAGAGGATGGACGAGAAGGCCCCGGGACGGTGGTAGGGTGGGTCGAGCCGCGATTCATCGCGGCGCAGGCCCACCGGGACACCGGGGGATTCGGTGGGCCTCACGACGCAGTGCGTCGTTCGACCCACCCTACAAGCGGCTGCTCGTTCACCCTCTCGCTGATCGGGTGCACACACAATCCCACCGACTCGGTGGTCGCATCGAGGATCATCGCTCGGACGACGGTAATCGCACGGCGCGGCGAACCGAATGGGTTAGAATCCGGGTTTCGCGCCTCGGAGCAGGCGACCGGACATCGCGATGATACCGGCTCGTCCCCGCCTCGCATGCTCCGATGCCGGGGGTCATTCCCGTTTCGAGCCCAGCACTCTCTATCGAAGGTCACGCCCATGGAATACAGACGTCTCGGCAAGAGCGGCCTGAAAGTCTCGCGCATCTGCCTGGGCTGCATGAGCTACGGAGTACCCGAGCGCGGCCTCCATGCCTGGACGCTCGACGAGGACAAGAGCCGGCCGTTCATCCGCCGTACGCTCGAGCTGGGTATCAACTTCTTCGACACCTCGAATTCCTACTCTGACGGCACCAGCGAGGAGATCCTCGGCCGGGCGATCCGCGACCTCGCCCGGCGCGACGAGGTCGTGATCGCGACCAAGGTCTACTATCCGTTGCGCAAGGACCCGAACGGCCGGGGCCTGTCGCGCAAGGCGGTCCTCACCGAGATCGACGCCAGCCTGCGCCGCCTGGGTACGGACTACGTCGACCTCTACCAGATCCACCGCTGGGACTCCGAGACGCCGATCGAGGAGACGCTCGAGGCGCTGCACGACGTCGTCAAGGCCGGTAAGGCCCGGTACCTCGGCGCCTCGTCGATGTTCGCCTGGCAGCTCGCCCAGGCGCTGTACCTGGCCGACCTCCACGGCCGGTCGCGGTTCGTCTCGATGCAGGACCACTACAACCTGCTCTACCGCGAGGAGGAGCGGGAGATGATCGGCCTCTGCCTCGACCAGGGCATCGGGGTGATCCCCTGGAGCCCGCTGGCCCGCGGGCGGCTGGCCCGGCCCTGGGACGAGCGGGCGAACACCGAGCGGGCCGGCACCGACGAGTTCGGCAAGACCCTCTACGCCCGGACCGAGGCGGCCGACCGGGCCGTCGTCGAGCGGCTCGGCGAGGTGGCCGCGGCGCGGGGCGTGCCCCCGGCGCAGGTCGCGCTGGCCTGGCTGCTGGGCAAGCCCGCCGTCACCGCGCCGATCGTCGGCGCCACCAAGCCGCACCACCTCGAGGACGCCATCGCCGCGCTGTCGATCAAGCTGACCGCCGAGGAAGTGGCACGGCTCGAGGAACCTTATGTGCCCCATCCCGTCCTGGGGTTCTCCTGACATCCGGCCGGGATCGGTGGGATAAGAGCGCGTAGAACAACATGAGATCCGGGAGGGCGAGGCTCCGTCCGAGCCGGTCTTTCCGGGATGCACAGCTCGGCAGGAGCCTCGCCCTCCCACATCAGGAACAGGCTGTGAACGCTCGCGTAGCGTTTCCCGCATCGCGCCGCGCGATCAAGAGACCAGGGGGAGCGAGAAGTCGGGGCTCTGCACGTGGCGGATGAACCCCTCCGCCTGGCGGACGCCCCGCTCGATCCCTCGGAGCCGGGTCACGTGCTCTTGCAGCGCGTAGAACTTGTCGGGGGACTGGCTGGCGTGCGCGTAGCAGGCCCGGCATTCCGCGGCTCGGCGGCGGTGATGTCCACGTAGTGGGTCGGCGAGAAATGGACCGTGTCCTCGCCGTTGGAGACCTCGTAGTAGTAGAGGGCGAACCGCCGTTTCATCCGCAGCCAGGCGTCGTAGACCAGCATCGAGATGGCGCGGTGATCGGCGTGGTTGTCGATCGGCCAGTGCGTGAAGACGGCGTCGGGCCGCTCGGCCTCGAGGATCTTGCGGAACGCCGCGTAGTGGGGGGCGTCAACGACCGCTTCGCCGTCCACCTGCCCCGCGTACAAGGGGCGGGCGCCGAGGATTTCGCAGGCCTTCGCGGCCTCGGCGACCCGCGCCCCGGACCCCGCCCGGCGGCTTCCCGGGCCGCTCGCCGTCGTTCAGGTACAGGAGGACGACGTCATGTCCGAGCTCGGCATAGCAGGCGATGGTCCCGCCGCAGCCATATTCCGGGTCCCCGGGGTGCCCGCCGGTGACGACGACCTTGAACTTGCGCCGATCCTCCGGCGGTCCCTCGGATGACAAGGCCGGTGGATCCTCTGTCCCGACCGCCAGGAGGCTCCCCAGGAGGCCGGCCCGGCCCAGCAGGCCCCGTCGCGTCACCGGCTCCATGGCGCAATCACCCTCTTCGGGACCGAGTCTGCTGTCGGGTTCGACCATCGGAGACCCGGCCCGATGTCGGCCTCCGAAGTCGGGGACCTCGGTATCTCCTGAATCTACGCGAGCCTTTCGTCGATTGCGAGGCGCCGGTGGGATGAGGAATTGGGCTGTATTGCAAAGATTCAACGCGACATGTCTCCAGAAAGCATGTTCCATGCAGGGCCGAATCGACAGGCGACCAGAATGTGGTCTTCGAGCATCACGCGGGCCGGCGCCGGGTCCCGCCGTGAGTCGGCCGCGGACACTGTGCCCGCCGGGGTCGGCGCCTCCCGTTCTCGCTCACTGGCCGCCGCGCGCATATTAATCGCATCTGGCGAGGAGCGGCTCGCGTCAGGAAATGACTCCCCGGCCGGGGACGGCACGAGTCCTCCCGGCGACGAACGAGCGGCCGGGTCAACGCGGAGCTCCGCGCTCCGTGGCCGGTGATACGGCCCTCTCGCCGGGATCATCGAGTGGGTGTCCGGCCCGAGTACCCATTCCTTCGGCAATCTTCGACGTATCGCTTCAACCCGCGCGACCGGTCGAGCCGGACCAGAAAGTAGAGAAAAACACTCATTCCTTGACTCCAACACGCGGACATTGCAAAATCTGATGCTTGTACGGCTCGGACATGCGCCGCGAGGCTGCGGGGGCCTTGCGGACAGGGCCCCGGACCGAGCCCGTGTGACCCAGCTCCCACCGTCTCGACCATTCGGGTGGCGACGGGGGCCGACACGAACCGTCGAGTCGGAATCGTGCCTTTTCAGGCGAATGCCGCCGGCCACCGCGGCTGCCGTCCTGGTTGCGCGCCGTCCCGCCGGCGCGAGGTCGGGACGAGTCTCGGGCGGCGGTTCGGCCGTGCGCGGCGATCGATGACGCAGGGGCCAGGAGCCGCGTTTGGACCGGAAGGGCCTGTCCGCAAGGCCAAGGACGTGAGGACCCCGTTCATGAGTGCCGAGCCGCCAGCGTCCGATGCCGAGGCCGCCGCGCCAGGTGCGGCCCAACCCCCGCCGCCGCCGGCGTCGCTGCGGGCCGTGCACACCCCCAACTTCCCGGCGTTGCTCAGGGGACTGGGCTGTTCGCTCCTGGTGACCACCTACCAGGCGGGCAAGCTGGTGATGGTCCGCGACGAGGGGGACCACCTCAACACCCACTTCCGGACCTTCCAGGCGCCGATGGGCCTGGCGCTGCACGGCGAGCGGCTGGCCATCGGCACGACGGTGCAGGTCTGGGAATACGTGGACGTCCCGGCGGTCACGGCCAAGCTCGAGCCGCCCGGCCGGCATGACGCCTGCTTCCTCCCGCGGGATTGCCACGTCACGGGGAATATCCAGATCCACGAGATGGCCTGGGGGGCCGGCGAGGAGCTCTGGGTCGTCAACACGCGGTTCTCCTGCCTCTGCACGATCGACCGCTCGGCCAGCTTCACGCCGCGGTGGCGCCCGCCGTTCGTCACGGCGCTGGAACCGACCGACCGCTGCCACCTCAACGGCCTGGCCGTGGTCGACGGCCGTCCGCGGTACGTGACGGCCCTGGGCCAGACCGACACCCCGGCCGGCTGGCGGGAGAACAAGGCGCGCGGCGGGATCCTGATGGACGTCGACTCCGGCGACCTGATGGCGCAGGGGCTGTCGATGCCGCACTCGCCGCGATGGTACGCCGGGCGGCTCTGGGTCTGCGAGTCGGGCGCCGGGACGCTCGGCTTCGTCGACCCGCGCACCGGACGGTACGAGGCGATCGCGACGACGCCGGGGTTCACCCGCGGCCTGGACTTCGCCGGCAACCTGGCGTTCATCGGGCTCTCGCAGGTCCGCGAGACGGCCGTCTTCAGCGGCATCCCGATCACCGAGCGTCTCTCGGCCGAGGAGCGGACCTGCGGTGTCTGCGTGGTCGACCTGGTCCGGGGCGAACCGATCGCACTCCTGCGGTTCGAGGAGGGTGTGCAAGAAGTCTTCGCCGTGCAGGTGCTCCCGGGCCGGCGCTATCCGGAGCTGGTTAACGACGACGCCAAGCTGCTCGAGAACTCCTTCGTGGTGCCCGACGCGGCGCTGGCCGACGTGCCCGCGGCCCTGCGGGGCGCTGACGGATCGGCCCGCGATCCCGGCCCGATCTCCCCGCCGTAGGGTGAGCGGGCGCGACGCGCCGAATCCCGGGCCGACGCCCGAGAGGTCACCGTGTCGGTAGAGTCGGGCGGAATTCGACGACTTTTTGACCATTCGACGACTTTTTGACCATTCGACGACTTTTCGACCATCCGACCAGCGAGGTGCTGCGTGAGGCACATTCAGATAATAAACCGACGGCGCGGCCACATGATTGCGGGATCGGGATTGGGGCCGAAGCCGACCGTCGGGGCCGGTCGGGACCGCGGCCGGAACCGCCTGAGGCCCGATCTCCTGGTCCTGGAAGACCGCCGTCTGCTCTCGACGTTCGCCGTCAACAGCACGGCCGACGACGGCAGCAATGGCACGCTCCGCTGGGCCGTCGCTCAGGCGAATGGGGCCAGCAGCCCGAGTGCGATCGAACTCGAGCTGGGCACCTCGGCGGCCACGATCGCGCTGGCGCAGGGACAGCTCGCGCTGAGCGACGCCACGCAGGCGGTCACGATCTACGATGGTCCCGGGCAGGGACCGGTCAGCGTCTCGGGGAACAATGCCGGCCGGGTCTTCCAGGTCAACGCCGGTGTCACGGCGACGATCACGGGCCTGACGATCGCGGGGGGCTCGACGAGCGGCAGCGGCGGCGGGCTGTACGTCGAGGGCACGTTGAACATGACCGGGTGCACCGTCACGGGCAACTCGGCAGCCGCCGGCGGCGGACTGGCCGGTGTCGGCCGGATCACCATGACCGACTCCACGATCACCGGCAATTCGGCGGCCGCCGGCGGCGGGCTGTACGAGGACGGCTCCGCGACCCTGAACGCCTGCACGATCACCGGCAATTCGGCGGCCGTCGGCGGCGGGATCGACGACGTGCTCAACGGCAAGATCGCGGGCACGACCGCGCTCGAGGACACGATCGTCGCCGCCAACACCGGCACCGGCGGCACCCCCAGCGACATCGGGGGCAGTCGCGCCTCGAGCGTCACGGGCACATATAACCTGATCGGCACCGGCGGTTCGGGCGGGGTCGCCGGCGGCACCGGCGATATCGTGCTGACCAGCCTCTCCGGTCTCGGGCTCGGCGCGCCGGGCAACTACGGGGGCACGACTCAGACCGTCCCCCTGCTCCCCGGCAGCCCGGCCCTCGGCACCGGCGCCGCGATCAGCGGACTCACCACCGACCAGCGCGGCGAGCCCGTCGGCTCGTCCGTCGACATCGGCGCCTTCCAGAGCCAGGGCTTCACCCTCACCCCGGTCGCCGGCAGCACCCCGCAAAGCACGGCGGCCGGCGCCGCGTTCCCCGACCTCCTGGGCGTCACCGTCAAGGCCAACAACGCCGTCGAGCCGGTGGCCGGCGGCGTCGTGAGCTACACCGTCAACCCCAACAACAATGGAGCGTCGGCGACCCTCTCGGCCGCGACCGCGGTCGTTGGCCAGGGCGGCCTGGCCGACGTCGGCGCCACGGCCAATTCGATCATCGGCAAATACTCCGTGACGGCCTCGGCCTCGGGCGCCGGCTCGCCGGCCACCTTCGCGCTGAGCAACCTGGTCCAGGTGACCTTCAGCGATCTGAGCAGCCCGAGCATCACCTACGGCACCACCTCGACGACCCTGACCGGGAGGCTCTCCAGCGGCAAGCAGGCCCCCGCAACTGAGAGCGTCCTCATCACCGTGGGGAACCTCTCGCAGACGGCCACGATCGCCGGTGACGGTGGGTTCTCCGCCACGTTCGACACCGCCGGCCTCGGTGTGACCGGCTCGCCGTACACGGTCACCTACTCCTACACGAGTGACGGGACGTATTCCTCCGCCTCGGCGACCGGCACGCTCACGGTGACCCCGGCGACGCCGACGGTGGGCGTCACCGACGCGGGCGGCACGTTTAACAACACCGCCTTCCCGGCGACGGCGACGGTGGCCGGGGTCGGCGGGACGGCCGGCTCCGGCCTCGAGGGCGCCTCGCTTTCGCTGGCCTACTACAGCGGCACGTATACCACTGCCGCGCAGCTCCAGGGGGTCACTCCACTCTCGGGCGCGCCGAGCGGCGCCGGCGCCTACACGGTGCTGGCCAGCTTCCCCGGCAGCGCCGACTACACCAGCGGCACGGCGCTGGCGAATTTCTCCATCGCCCCGGCGACGCCGGCGGTGAATGTCACCGATTCCGGCGGCACCTTCAACGCCGCCACCTTCCCGGCGACGGCGACGGTGGCCGGGGTCGGCGGGACGGCCGGTTCCAGCCTCGAGGGCGCTTCGCTTTCGCTGGCCTACTACAGCGGCACTTATACCACCACCGCGCAGCTCCAGGGGGTCACCCCGCTTTCGGCGCGCCGAGCGGCGCCGGCGCCTACACGGTGCTGGCCAGCTTCCCCGGCAGCGCCGACTACGCCATCGGCACGGCGCTGGCGAATTTCTCCATCGCCCCGGCGACGCCGATCGTGAACGTCAACGACGCGGGCGGGGTCTACAACGGGTCGTCCTTCCCGGCGATGGCGACGGTGTCCGGAGTGGGCGGGACGGCCGGCTCCAGCCTGGAGGGTGCCTCGCCCTCGCTGGCCTACTACAGCGGCACGTATAACAGCTCGGCGCAGCTTGCGGGACTGACCGCGCTGCCCGGGGCCCCGACCCAGGCCGGCGCCTACACCGTGCTGGCCAGCTTCCCCGCCACGGCCGATTATGCGGCGGCCACGGGACTGGCCAACTTCACCGTCTCCCAGGCGACGCCCCAGGTCAACTGGACCGCTCCGGGATCGATCGTCTTCGGAACGCCGCTCTCGGCCGCCCAGCTCGACGCCTCGGCCGGCGTGCCGGGGACGTTCACCTACAAGCCGGCCGCCGGCGCCATCCTCGGCGCCGGCGCCGGTCAGGCGCTCACGGCGACCTTCACGCCGACCGACTCGACCGATTACGCCACGGTCGATGCGACAACGACGATCACGGTCACGCCGGCCACGCCGGCACTCTCGTTGTCGGCCCCCGGCGGGACGTTCGACGGTAGCCCGTTCGCGGCCTCGGTGACGATCGCCGGAACGGGCAACCAGAACACGCCCGCCGCCACCCTGGAGGACGTCGCCCCGGTCTTGACCTATTACGTCGGCACGGGCACCTCCGGCACGAACCTGGGCTCGACACCCCCGATCGATCCGGGGACCTACACGGTGGTGGCCTACTTCCCCGGCAGCGCCGACTACGCCGCGACCCCGGCGTCGTCGGCGACCTTCAGCATCGGCAAGTCCGCCCCGCAGATCGCGCTGAGCCCGTCGAGCGGCTCGGCGGTCTTCGGTCAGGCGGTCACGCTGGTGGCGGGTGTCTCCTTCGGCGCCGCCACGCCGGGCGGCTCGGTGACGTTCTACGATGGCTCGACCCCGCTGGGCACCGTCCCGATCGGCGCGTCGGCGCCGCCACGCTGACCACCACGGCGCTGGCGGTCGGCTCGCACTCGATCACCGCGGCCTACGGCGGCGACACCGACCTCCTCGCGGGGGTGTCGGGGGCCTCCACCGAGTCGGTCTCGAAGGCCGCCACTCACGTCGTCCTGGTCCCGCAGCCGGTCTTCAAGAAGAAGAGCAAGCTGGTGTCGCTGGGCCTGAAGGCGGAGGTCCAGCCGACCGCCCCCGGCGCGGGAGTGCCCACCGGCACGCTGACCTTCGAGATCCAGAAGAAGGTGAGGAAGAAGGTCACCGAGAAGGTGCTGGGGACCATGTCGTTGAGCGGCGGGTCGGCCACGCTGTCGGTGAAGCCTAAGAGCGTCCTCAAGAAGTCCATCACGATCGTCTACGGTGGCGATGCGGACTTCACCTCCGGCACGGCGCCGACATCAGTGCTGACCCTGGCGTCGCTCAAGAGGCTGGCACGGCCGATGGTGGCGCTGCACGGCCGCGGCCGATCGCGGTGACGCGGCGCCCGCGTCCGGGCGGGCCCGACGGCGGATGGTCGAAGGGACGCGTCAGGAGCGGACGGAACGGATCAACAATCAAACGTGTTATTCGTTCCGTCCCCTTGTCTGTTCGATTCGGCGTGATCTCACACAACACCGCGACGACCGTCTCGCGCATCTCCGCCGGCATCCTCCGGCCGTGCTGCGGCGGGCCGATCAGCAGCGGCGAGTCGGGACGACTCGGCTCGTACATCGCTTCTCCCCTCTCCAGGTCTGGACCTCGGTGCCGCCGCCCGGCCGCCAGGCAGGAAGTGTGGACCGGAGCGGCTCACTCGGATGTGCGTGAATGCGTGTGGATCGGTCGAACTCGGCCCTGATATTCCCATCAAAGCCTCTACTAACAGGATGCTGCGGTTTTGCAATTCCTTGAACGCACCTATCGCAAAAACTAAGGAAATAGTAGACGCAACTTGATTTGCTGTAGAGAGATAAAAAATTACCAAAAAAATCTTCCTCGTAAGATTTCTCGGCGGCTCGGGCGGCCGATTGTAGGGGATTTGACGGTTCTTCGGGGCGACGTCGCCGGGTTCCATCTCCGCGCTCGGCGATGAGCAAGGCGACGGGAAAGTGGTCCGACCGTCCGCGACCGAGGCCGCATCGAACTGCCGTTCGGCCAGCCTGGGGGCGCGACGGCAGGACTCGCCAAACGTGGGCGTATTGAACGCGCGCGATCTTGAGAATCTTCTGTTGGGATGTAACACTATCAGGGAAAAAAGGGTCATCTAACACGGGCGGCTTTTGCATTCCATTGTGGCGTTTTGCTTTTTGGATGGGAGATGACGTGCACAGGGAAAATTGAGGTCACCAAATCGGATGGACTTCGACGTCAGACCTGGGAGCGGGAATGGCCGACTTGATGGACGCGCCCGGCCGATGGGACACCAAACAGCTCTTGGCTGGAGCGCGCCGGTGACGCCGACTGCCTGGGCTGGCTACTCGAGATCTACCGCAATTATTTGCACTTGCTGGCCAGCGCGGCGTTGAACGAACGGGTCCGCAGCCGGGTCAACCCCTCGGATCTGGTGCAAGAAACATTCTTGCGCGCCAGTCGCCATTTCGGCGAGTTCTGCGGCAGCAGCGAACAGGAGTGGCTCGGCTGGCTGCGCACCATCCTCCGCCGTAGCGTGCTCAAAATGGTACACAGGCAGGTGGTGGCGCGCAAGCGGAGTGTTCTGCGAGAAGTCTCTTTACAAGAACTCGCGATACGATCCGGGCCGGACGCGTCGGGATTGGCAAGCCTGGTCGTCAGTCCGGGCAGCTCGCCCAGCACACAGGCGCGGCGCCAGGAACTATCCAGCCTCTTGGCCGAGCGTCTGTCCAGGTTGCCGGGGCCTTGCCGCGAAGTCCTGGTGCTGCGGCATCTCGAAGGGCTCAGCTTTCCCGAGGTTGCCGACCGCATGGGACGCCCGGTCGGAGCCGTCCGAGTCCTCTGGCTGCGCGCGCTGGAGCGTCTGCGGCAACAGCCCATGATTGAGGAGTTGCAATGAAGCCGGATCGTGTCCGGGCGAGCCCGCTCGCGGACCTGCCGGACGAGCAGGAAGAGCAAGTACTTGGCATCCTCGAAGAATACTTGGCGGAGCTGGAGTGCGGCGGCCGGCCATCTCCGGAAGATTGGATCGCCCAGCATCCTGACCTGGAAGATGTCTTGAGGGCGTACCTGCGCGAGCTGGATCAACTGCATCAGGCCGGCCAGGCGAAGAACGTTCCCGCCAGCGAGAACCCGGCCGCGCGGGTCAATGGCGAGCGCGGCCGGTTGGGCGATTTTCAGATCATCCGCGAAGTCGGCCGGGGCGGCATGGGTGTGGTCTACGAAGCGCAGCAACTCTCGCTCGACCGGCGGGTTGCCCTCAAGGTGTTGCCGTTCGCGGCCACGCTGGACGCCAGGCAGCTCAAGCGCTTCAAGAATGAGGCTCAGGCCGCTGCCCAGTTGCACCATAACCAGATTGTGCCCGTCTACGCGGTCGGCTGTGACCGCGGTGTTCATTATTACGCCATGCAGTTCATCGATGGGCAGTCTCTGGCGGAAATCATCCAGGAGCTGCGCGAACTGTCGCCGCTCCATCCGGGTGAGCGGCGTGAAGCGCTAAGCGAAGGTGCTCGTCCGGCGGGCGCGGTGAGAAACCCGACGACTTCGTTTCACTCGACAGTGGAGGCAGGCACGGGGATCGTCACGCCGCGCTCCTCGCTCCTCGATCCTCAATCTTCGACTTGCTTCCGGGCGACGGCGGAGTTGATCGTCCAGGCTGCCCTGGCGCTCGAGCACGCCCACCAGCTCGGCGTGGTCCACCGCGATATCAAGCCGGCTAATCTGCTCGTGGACGCCTCGGGCAAGCTCTGGGTCACCGACTTTGGCCTCGCCCGCGGCCGGACGGAGCAAGGGTTGACGCGCAGCGAGGACCTGGTGGGCACTCTGCGGTACATGAGCCCTGAACAGGCACTGGCCAAGCACGGCCTGGTCGATCACCGCACCGATATCTATTCACTGGGCTTGACGCTCTACGAGGCGCTGACGCTGGAACCCGCTTACGCAGGCTCGGATCGCGACGATTTGTTGCGCCAGATCGCCACGTGTGATCCTCGGCCGCCGCGCCGGTTGAGGCCCCCGGTCCCGGTCGCGCTGGAGACCATCGTACTCAAGGCGATCGCACGCGAGCCGGAGCGCCGCTATGCCTCGGCCCAGGACCTGGCCGACGACCTACAACGCTTCCTGGAGAACCGGCCGATCCGCGCCGTACGGCCGACGCCCTGGGAACGCCTGACCAAGTGGTGCGGGCGGCACAAGCCGGTCCTCATGGCTGCCGCGGTGCTCGGCACGCTGGCCGCCGTGGGCCTCATCGCCTGCACCATCCTCGTCTGGCGCGAGAAGGAAGCGGCCAAGGCGAGCGCGGCAGAAGCAGAAATCCAGAGACAACGAGCCGAAGCGAATTTTAGCCAGGCACTTAATGGGGCGTGGGAGTTGTTACAACCCCTCGAAGACGTGCGCCGGGACGACAACGGCCCGAAGGCCAGGGCCCTGCGGGAGGAACTCGTCAAACGGGGTGCGAAATTCTTTCAGGCATTTGTCCACGAAGAGAGCAACGACCCCGTCGTGCGCTTCGAGTCGGCGCGGGCCTGCGAACTGCTGGCCAGCGTGTACTGTGCCCATCAACAGCTCGCATCGGCGCAAGATACGACGCGCCGGGCAGTCAAGCTCTACGAAGCCCTCGCCACGGACGACCCATCGAAAACGGTCTATCGCCAAAACGCAGCCGCAACCTGTTACTCGATGGGTATGCTCTACAAATCGATCAAACAGCCGGGCTCGGCCGAGCAGGAGTGGGCCAGGGCGATTGAACAGTGCCGGCTGGCCTTGCCCCATGATCAACAGGGCGAGATCGAGAACGACCTGGCCTGGTACCTGGTGGACTGCCCGGCTGAGGCGCTGCGCGCCCGCCGAGGCCGTCGGCCTCGCCAGGAAAGCGGTAACGCGGGCGCCCATGATGGGCGAGTACTGGAATACCCTGGGCGTCGCCCACTACCGGGCTGGCGAGTTTCAGTCTGCTCTCATCGCGCTCAGCCGGTCGATGGAACTGCGTTCTGGAGGAGACGCCGCGGATCACTTCTTCCTCGCGATGGCTTACGAACGCCTCGGCGACCACAAGCAAGCACGAATCTGGTACGACAAGGCCGTTCAGTGGATGGATCAACGCTCCCCTCAAGGGGAGGGAGCCCTCCGGTACCGGGCAGAGGCCAAAGAAATTCTCAATATGAAAGAGTAAGGATACTTGATGGTGGCGATGCGGTAGGCGTAGCGGCGAACCGGCGTTGCGCCTCTTCGTACGCATTGCGCTCGCACACCGGGAAGAACCAGGACCGGCGCGTACTCACAGACAGGCAGGGACCGCGCCGGTCCGGCATCTGCCAGGCGGGAGGTCTGCGCGCCTGGAGCGATGACTTCTTCGTATCGACGTGGACCGCCTCGCTCGAGGGGAGAGATTGATCATGGACATCGCATCCTGGTTCCGTAAACGCAGGGTCCGATCCGCATCCGCCAGGCACGGACAACCGGGATTTCGGGCCCACAACCGGCCCTGCGTCGAGTCGCTTGAGCGGCGCTGCCTGCTCAGCACATTGATGGTCCTGAGTAACGCAGACAGCGGGGCGGGCTCCCTGCGTGCCACGTTGGCGGTCGCCGATAACGGCGACAGGATCACCTTCGCGTCCTCGCTCAGGGGCCAGACGATCACGCTGACTTCCGGCCAACTGACAGTGACGAAGAGCATCGACATCGAAGGCCTGGGCCGCGACGAGCTGACCATCAGCGGCGACAACGCGAGCCGCGTCTTTACCGTGGCCAGCGGCAGCACCGTGGCAATCGATCAACTGAAAATCGCCAACGGCCTGGCCGACCAGGGGGCCGGGATCGACAACTTCGGCACTTTGACAGTCAGCCAGTGCACGCTGACCGAAAACACGGCTGTGGGCGGCAGCGGCGATAGCACCACGCCCGATGCCGCCAACGGCGGCGGGATCGCCAACGAGGTCGGCGCCAGCCTGACCCTCTCCCAAAGTCTGCTGACCAGCAACGTGGCGGCAGCCAGCCCGGGGAATGACTCCTTCGGCGGCGCCCTCCTGAATCTTGGCAGCGCCACCGTTGCGAACTCCACCTTCACCGGCAACCAGGCCACCGGCGGCGGCTGCTCGAGCGTCTTCGATGGCAGCATCGGCGGAGCCATCGAATGTTACGGATTCCCGCCAAGCCAGCCATACAACGCCACACTCAGCGTGTCCAACTGCAGGTTCACGGGTAACCAGGCCATCGGAGGCAGCGGTTCGGTTTTCGGCGAGGGCGGGGCGATTGACCTGGAGTCTGGCGTGGTCGCGACAATCAGCAACTCCAGCTTCACGAGCAACCTGGCCACCGGCGGCGCCGGCTGCATCAGCAACGCCGGCGCCATCAACACCGACGGTTGCACCCTGAATTTGAGCAACAGTTCCTTCGCAAGCAACCAATCCATCGGCGGCGCGTTCAACGGCTCATTCGGTGACGACGGGAGCCAGGGCTTGGGTGGCGCGATCCTGTTGGATACATCCAACACTACGGTGACCCTCACGAACTGCAGGTTGACCGGCAACCGGGCCATCGGTGGCAACGGTGCCACCGCTTCCTCCCCATTCGCCGACGTGGGAATTGGCGGTGCCATCATGGATATTGCAGGGTCTCTATCCTTGACCAACTGCGCCTGAACGGCAACCAGGCCGTCGGCGGCAGCGGCGCCATCATCGCGAGCTCCTTCACCGGAGTCGGAGTTGGCGGTGGTATCGCGATGGAAGGCGGGACACTCACGGTCACCAACAGCACGCTCTCCGTCAACGTGGCCCAGGGCGGTTTCGGCACTGCCGACACTGGCGGCCTCGGCGAGGGCGGTGGCATTGACGCGACCTTTGGCGCGACCCTCACGATGAGCAACAGTGCGTTGATCGGAAATGAGGCCATCGGCGGTGCCGGAGCTAACGGCGTCGCTGGGGGCGACAGCGACGGCGGCGGTCTCGCGGTCACGTTCGCCTCGACCGCGACCGTCACCAATTGCGCCGTCATCGGCAACCTGGCGGAAGGGGGTGCCGGCGGCTCCGGGGCCAACGGCGGTGATGCTTATGGCGGCGGCGTCTCTCTGGCCATCGGCAGCATTCTGGGTTTCTCGGATACCTCGTCTTCGTCCCTCAGCAACAGCACGTTGATCGGCAATGTCGCTCTGGGCGGCGCCGGCGGCGATGCAGCCAACGGCGGCGACGGCTGGGGCGGCGGCGCCTTCGTCGGTGCCGGCGGCGATGCGACGATCGACCAGACCAGCATCACCGTCAATCTAGCCATGGGCGGCCTGGCCGGCGCCGGCGGCAGCGACGGGGATGGCATCGGCGGCGGCCTCTACGTTGCCACCGGCGCTACCGTCTCCCTCAAGAAAACCAAGGTCGCGGGCAACGACGCCTCGACCAGCAACGACGACATCTATGGCACCGTGACCTACGTCTGAGAGTCGGTCCCGGAAGGTGGGTCAGACGATTGTAGGGTGGGTGAAACCCACCGACGCAAGGCCTGGGCACACGGTGGGTTTCACCCACCCTACGGGATCGCTCTCGACCCTTCCGGGACAGACTCTGAGTGCCGCCGCGCCCTTCGGAAGCAACCGCGCTTGAGGCGAATGAACCATCGGCCGAACCCCATCGGCGTGCCGGTCCGACAACACCGACGCGCCATCCGGGGTTGCCTCTGGGCCCATCTCGGCTGGATCGGCTTTCATCCTGCCGCACCTTGTTCGCTGCTGAACGACTGTCACTCCCGGCCCGTGAACGCGTACCCGCGCAACTGGATCACCGCCTCCGCATTCGCCTGCTCCCAGAACAGGCTCGTCCCCTTCAGCCGCAGGTTGATCACCCGCCGGATCGTGCTCTCGATCGCAACGCTGCCCAGCGGCACGGCCCGACACCGGAAGCCATCGTACCGCAACGGACCGGCGGCCGAGGCCGGTTCAGATAGCCGATCTCCCGCCACGCCGCCGAGTCCTCGGGCTGACGATGGTCGTGAAGGATTCCGACTCACCGAACACCGACGCGATGAGCGACGGAGCGACGGTGGTCGTCGTGGGATCCGGGTTCACCGCCTGCGTCATCGAAGCGACGCCGTTCAGCCAGCCGTAGGTCCCCGTGGAACTGGCTGTAATGGTGTGGCTGCCCACGCCCTGCGTCGAGTTGTTCGAGCTATCATCACCCTGGCCGAGGGAGACGGTGCCTGGAATGGTAGATCCGTCGTCGAAAACAACTGTGCCCATGGGAGTACCCGAGGCGGGCGGGTCGGCGCTCACCGTGTCTGCGGAGGTGGCAGATCGGCCAAGCAGCGAGGACGTAGGTGAGGCGCCGACAGTGGTGAAGGCTGACGGCGTGGCCGTCGTCCGGGCAAGCACGGTCAGGACCACATCGTGACCAGCGCCCCTGCGTAGTTGATCCCGAAGATGTAGCCATCGAAAGTATACATGCTGCCCTGACTGAATGTCCCGATGACACCGCTGCCGCTCCGGTTGTCGATGATGGTGAATTGCTGGCCGACCCTCGGCAGGAAGGCGCCCAGAAATGAGCTGTTCAGGGTGGCGCCGTCAAGGGTGACGGATCCGCCGGCCCGAATGACCGTCTGGTCGTACTGTCTTCCGGCGGATCTGCCTCCCAACTGTTCCATGAACGTCGAGCCAGTCGCCAGGGACAAACTTCCCGCGGTGAGGGTGCCGGGGGAATCGCCGGGCGAGAAGGAACCGCCGGCTTGAACGGTGATCGCCGAGACCGAGCCATCGCCGCCCAGGGTGCCGCCGGCGTTAACCGTGATCGCGGAATCGGGCACCTGGCCGTTGACCAGGAGTTTGCCCGCGTTGACGGTGGTGGGGCCGGAATAGGTGTTGATATTCGACAGGGTCAACGTGCCGGTGCCCGTCTTGATCAGGCCATTGAAGGACTCGACGAAGGCGGAATTGGGAATATCCACGAAGTTGTTGCCGCCGGTGGGGTCCCATTGCAGGTCCATGGTGGCGCCGCCGCCCCCCTGGTAGTATTCGACGTCGATGGCGTGCAGGCCCGGGGTCAATTCCGCCAGGCCCGTCGCCTGGTTGGGCGGCTGGAAGTTGTTGTTGTTGACCACCGCGTTGCCATCGATATAGAGCATGCTGCCGTCGTCGCTGGTGGTGGCGAAGTTGATGGGTACCGGGGCGGTGCCGCTGCCCGGGATCATGACACTGCCGTACCAGCGGGCCTCGACGTTGTCATTAATGCCGGGGCCGAGATCGTAATAGGCGGGGTCGCCCGCGCTATCCGCGAACCCGTTGTCCGCGATATCGGGGAAATCGATGGGCCCGACGAGTTGCGCGGTCGCGGCGGGGGCCTGATTCCCCAGCCAGGCGGGATTGCTGGGGTCGGCGGGCTGGATCAGGTCCTGGGACGCCGGAAGGTTGAAATAGGTGCCGATGAGCCCCTGGACGAATCCCGAGGTGGCCGCGCCGCTGATGACACCGGTAATCTTGTCCCGACCGGAACTGGAGTCGGTGAGGTTGCCCACCGGGCCCAGGTTGATATTGCCGGCGATGGTGATGGTGCCGCTGCCCGCCAGGGTGACGCCCCCGCCCTGGCAAATGATGTCGCCATTGATCGTGGTCGTACCGGCTCCGACCACCGTGAGCGTGTCGGGGCCCGTGGAGATATCGCCGCCGAGCGTCAGGCTGCCGGCATCGGAGCCGATCGCCGCCGTCCCGGACAGCGTGATGGGGATGGCAAAAGTGTTCTTGTCGTCGATATTCTCGATGGCGCCATGGCCGGCCGGTCCCGAGCCGCTGATGGTGATCGGTTCCGCGGTGGTGTAGTGGAGGCCGCCGGTGAAGGCCAGGGCGCCGCCGGCATTGACGACGATGCCGCCGGCCGTGGCCGGCCCCATCGCGCCGTCGGCCGCCGCGACCAGCGTGCCGGCGTCGATCGTGGTCGGACCGGAATACGTGTTCGTATTCGACAGGGTCAACGTACCGCTACCCGTCTTGATCAGGCCATTGGCGGGCGCGACGAAGGCGGAGTTGGGGATATCCACGAAGTTGTCGCCGCCGGTGGGGTCCCATTGCAGGTCCATGGTGGCGCCGCCGCCCCCCTGGTAGTATTCGACGTCGACGGCGTGCAGCCCCGGCGTCAATTCCGCCAGCCCCGTCGCCTGCGTGGCCCCCTGGAAGTTGTTGTTGTTGACCACCGCGTTGCCATCGATATAGAGCATGCTGCCGTCGTCGCTGGTGGTGGCGAAGTTGATGGGCACCGGCGCCGTGCCGCTGCCCGGGATCATGATACTGCCGTACCAGCGGGCCTCGACGTTGTCGTTGATGCCGGGCCCGAGGTCGTAATAGGCCGGGTTGCCCATGCTGTCCGCGAACCCGTTGTCGGCGATGTCGGGGAAGTCGATGGGCCCGACCAGCGGCGCGGTCACGGCGGGGATCTGGTCCCCCAGCCAGGCGGGATTGCTGGGGTCGGCGGGCTGGATCAGGTCCTGGGCCGCGGGGAGGTTGAAATACGTACCGATGAGCCCCTGGGCTAATCCCGAGATGGCCGTGCCGCTGATGACTCCGGTGATCTTGTCCTGGCCGGAACTCGAGTCGGTGAGGTTGCCCGTCGGGCCTAGGTCGATATTGCCGGCGATGGTGATGGTGCCGCTGCCCGCCAGGCCGACGCTCCCGCCCTGGCAGGTGATGTCGCCATCGATCGTGGTCGTGCCGGCTCCGACCACCGTGAGCGTGTCGGGGCCCGTGGAGATATCGCCGCCGAGCGTCAAGCTGCCGGAATCGGAGCCGATCGCCGCCGTCCCGGACAGGGTGATGGGGATGGCGAGGGTGTTCCTGCCGCCGATATTCTCGATGGCGCCATGGCCGGCCGGTCCCGAGCCGCTGATGGTGATCGGTTCCGCGGTGGTGTAGTGGAGGCCGCCGGTGAAGGCCAGGGCGCCGCCGGCATTGACGACGATGCCGCCGGCCGTGGCCGGCCCCATCGCGCCGTCGGCCGCCGCGACCAGCGTGCCGGCGTCGATCGTGGTCGGACCGGAATACGTGTTCGTATTCGACAGGGTCAATGTGCCACTGCCCGTCATTTGCACGCCATTGATGGTCTCGATGCAAGAAAACGCGGAATTGGGGATATCCACGAAGTTGTCGCCGCCGGTGGGGTCCCACTGCACGTCCATCGTGGCGGCGCCGCCCCCCTGGTAGTATTCGACGTCGATGGCGTGCAGCCCCGGGGTCAACTCCGCCAGGCCCGTCGCCTGGGTGGCAGCCTGGAAGTTGTTGTTGTCGACCACCGCGTTGCCGTCGATATAGAGCATGCTGCCGTCGTCGCTGGTGGTGGCGAAGTCGATCGGTACCGGGGCCGTGCCGGTCCCGGGGATCATGATGTCGCCGTACCAGCGGGCCTCGACGTTGTCATTGATGCCGGGCCCCAGGTCGTAATAGGCCGGGTTGCCCGCGCTGTCCGCGAACCCGTTGTCGGCGATGTCGGGGAAGTCGATGGGCCCGACGAGCAGCGAGGTCGCGGCGGGGGTCTGATTGCCCAGCCAGGCCGAATTGCTGGGGTCGGCGGGCTGGATCATGTCCTGGGCCGCGGGGAGGTTGAAATACGTACCGATGAGCCCCTGGACCTGGCCGAATCCCGAGGTGGCCGTGCCGCTGATGATTCCGCTGATCTTGTCCCGGCCTGATCCGGAATCGAAGAGGTTGCCCGTCGGGCCCAGGTCGATATTGCCGGCAATGCGGATGGTACCGGAACCGGCGAGCGTGACGCCCCCGCTCCCCTCGCAGATGAGAGCGCCGGTGATGGTGGTGATGCCGGAGCCCGAGATCAGCAGCGTGCCATTGCTGGCGTTGGTGATGGTGCCGCTGATGATTTCATTGTTCGTGGGATCGCCGAGGTTGATGGCGGGCTTGCCGCCTCCCGAGTCGGCCGTGATGGTGATCGGGACCGCATCGGAAATGATATTGATGGTGTCGGTGTTATCGGAGGTGTCCAGGGTCATGTCCGCGAGGTGTGCGGCCGGGATGGTGACCGCAGAGGTGCCGACGACGGTGATGTAACCCGCTCCCGCACCGGTCACGGCGATGGTCACCGCGGGATCAGTCAGCGTGTAGATGCCCGCCTCGAGCTGGACGCTGAGCCGGTCTGGAACGCCCGGAGAGACGGTAAAAGCCAGGTTGCCCGCGTTATCGAGAGACAGGGTCGCGAGTCCGAGCGCGGCCACAGTGGCGTAGGCGGGAGTGCTGAAGCCAGAGACGTTTTCCGCCACGATCTCGTAGGTGTAGACGTGGCCCAGGGGAACATCGGTATCCGTGAAAGTTTGCGTCGAGGGAGGGGAATCGCTGGTCTCGGGCCGATCGGCATAGATGGTGAAGGGCCCCCCGTCTACGGATCGGGAAACCTGGTAACCCAGCGCGAATGGTCCGGCGTGGTCGGTCCAGCTCACCACGACCTGACCGCCGCTGAGAACAGCCGTCGCGTTGGTCGGTGCCGGCGGCACATTGGGGATGTTCACGGAGGCCGTGTTCGAAGTGCTCGATAGACCGGCGGAGTTGGTCGCTTGCAACTTGTAATAATAGGTGTTGCCGGGGCTCAGGCCGGCGGCCCCATCGGTGTAATAATAGGGCGCCGAGGCGAGCGTCTCCGTGATGACGTTCTGGGTGAACAGGGAGTCCGTCGCGCGAGTGAGGATGAAACCGGTCTCGTTGGAGGCCGTGTTGGTCCAGGTCAGGTAGACTTCCGAACCGCTGGCCGGCGTGGCGCCCAGGCCCTGCGGGGCCGTCGGGGTCTGGCCCGTCTGGTTGGTCGTCGTGGCAGTGGCGATCTTGGAAGGGCCGGAGGAACCGGCCGCATTGCTGCCCACGATCTGGAAAGAATAAGTCGTGCCCTGGTTCAGGCCGGTGACCGTGTAGCTCGTCGACTCCTGACCGGCATCGGCCACCGTCGTGAAAGGCGATCCACCCACGGATTCCTGAATGGCGTAGTTGGTGGCGAAGTTCGGCGATACCGTGCTGTCGGTCCAGGTGAGTTCGATGGCCGAACCTGATAGCGCCTGGGCGCTGACGTTGGCCGGAGCGTCGGGCGCCTGGGCCGGCGTGCTCGGTCCGGTGATCCCGAAGACCTGCAGGCTGTCCTGCGTCCCGACGAAGACCTGCCCGTTGGCCACGGTCGGCACCGCGAACTTGACCGGTGCTATGCTGTTGGGGCCGCTGTTCCACAATTCGGTGCTGAGTGACAACGTACTGTAGGCATGGAGTTCGTTGTTGTTGAGGTCCATGATCCAGACGATGCCGCCGGCAGGATCCTCGCTGCCGTCGGCCGAAATCGTCACGGAACCGGGGAGGTAGCCGAAGTTGTTGTTGGCCGTTTCCGAGGTCGGCTCGAGCGTGGCGACGGGGACGGTGGGAGGGTTGGGCGCCGGGTTGGGGGCCACGACGTAGGACCAGGCATTGCTGTTGTAGCCCGCGACCCAATAGAGCGTGCCGTGGTAGTAGGCCGGAGTGCTCAGGGATCCATTGATCAGCACGGGCGGGGTGGTTATCCCGGTGCTGGGGTCGTAGACCGAGTTCAGGACGTTGTCGTCATTGGCGTTGAACTTCCCCAGGTTGTCGCGGTCGAGCAGGTAGATCGTGCCTTCCTTGCCGGCGGCCACGATCAGGTGCGGGTGGCCGGGGATGCCGGCCGAGTCGGGCAACACCAGCGGCGAGCCGGAGCCGAAATCCTCGTCGGCGTCGTCGAGCGCGTTGACGTTGTAGGGTGTGAAGTAATCGACGATTTGCAGGCCCCAGCCGTTGGAATTCTGGTCGGTCGCGGTGGTGGTCGGGTCGGCCTCGACCTTGATCAGAGATTCGTAATAGTCATCGTCGGCGGGGAAACCTTCGCTATTGAGGGGCGGATTGCCGCCGCGGGGGTCGCCGTTGCCGGTCTCGAAGTAGAACGCGGGTTCTCCATTGAAGCTTTCGTCCGGATCGAAGGTCAGGCCGCCGCCGCCGCCCCAGATGCCTCCCTCGCCGCCATTGGGGTCGGTGCACAGGACCCCGGAAAGGACCATCCCCTGCGTTGACAGGTTCGTGACGTTCCACGCGACGACCCAGCCATGATACGGGCCGTTGTCGCCGTGCGAGGCCCATTCGGCGTAGACCTCGCCATTCACCAAGCTCAGCGCAGGGCGGTTGTTCTCGCGCAAGGCGTTGAACTGGACCACTCCGTTGACGTTGCCGTCCCCCGTGCCGCTGACGTAGACCGGTGTGTTATTGGTGTTGCCGTTGGTGGTGGTGCCGATGACGAAAGACGGAGCGGCGTCGGTGCCGTCGGCGATGTTGATGGCGTGGAGTCGCTGGACGTAGTAGGCGTTACCGTCGACGATTTCCTTGGTATTGGGAAGGACATAAATGATGTTGGTGGACGGGTCGATCACCGGGGTACCGGTGATGCCGACCTCCGGGTTGATGTCGCCCGAATTCGTGTCCCCACTCGGGATGGTGGTGACGGAGGTGGCGCCAGGGAGCGCGTCATTGGGGTTGGTGGTATCCAGGAACGTGCGCTGCCAGAGGATTGCGCCGTTGGCGGCATTGATGGCGTACAGGGAGTCATGTTGAGTGGCGACAAGAACGACCGAATCGTAGGTACCGGGCGTGCCGATCGTATTCGGGCCGGCGGTGATGGAGACGTTGGTCAGGACCAGGGGTTCGGCATAGACCTGGCCATCCAACGGGGTGCTGTACAGTTGGCCGAAATCGGCCGCGTTGACGTTCGACGACGTCAATTGCGTCTCGGTCAGGTTGGCCCCGGTCGACTGGGCGTCAACGTGGTACTGCGTGATATTCGTCGCGAGCAGGCGACGATCCTCGAGTCGCTCCAGGAAAAGCCGACAGGGCGTCCGTCTGCGTCGGGGCCGGAGGTTGTTGGAACGGCTCCATCTCGATTTCCACATGCGTTGTGTCCCACAAGGAATCCCCCGGAGAGTTGCCATTAAGCCCGGGATCGAGAGAATGGTTTCGAGGGAATGCAAGGAATTCCCCGTCACGAATCGACCCGAAGATGGGGGCTGTCCGGGAATGGACCATGCACGCACTTCTGGAGCAGAAAATGAAAGCACTAGAATGGTTCTAGGCTCTCACATCTGCATACGGAACCGGAGCAAAAAACTCGCGAAGGTCTCGTTCATGAGACCGGATGCTTCGACGCCGGGCTGGAACCCGATCATTCCCGGATGGCTCGCCTCGGATGCGCGGCTACGACCCTGACGCCAGATGCTACTACCCGGATTGTGCGATGGCAAGGACCTCCTACAAGACGCGCCGCCGCAACCCGCCCCGTCGCGGCTTGAGCCCGCCGCACGAGAAGCTCCTCCCTGGCTCGTCCGCCGTAATCGGCCCGTGCGGCGCACCGCGGATGCACGGCGGCCTGCTTCGCTCCTTCCGGGAATGGCAGGGCCTCGATTTGTCGCTGCATGCGATCCAGATATTTGGCGAGGTCGCGAGGTCGGGGTCAGACCCGCGAGGTCGGGGTCAGACCCGAGGTCGGGTTTTTTCCCCGCGGGCTATCGCCGACGCCTTCGAAAAAAGCCCAAACCAGGTCTGACTCCGTCGTCCTCCCGGTCTGACTCCGTCGTCCCCCCGAGCAGGTTAGGGCGACAGGACGTGCCATTCCGGTCTGACTCCGTCGTCCCCGCGCCATCCGGGTTGCCCCGCCTCCCCTTTTGCCCGTCACGTCCCCGTCGCGTCGGCCGACCACTTCCCCGCTTCCCAGGCCCCCAGCATCAAGCTCAATATGGAAATGCGATCGCCGCCACTGGTAAACTGAACATGTAATATATCGCTATTGTGATGATATTTAAACCACCTCGGCACTTTCCCGTACAGGACCGACCTGCCCCCGCCTCCCGCCTTCCGGGGTTCGCCCAGCAATCGCACGACGGCGTCCGGCGACATCCGGAACGCGAGGCCGTCCGGCAAGGCGCCGGAGAATTCCCCGGCGGCGACACCGCCGGCGAAGCTGTTCTCCTTGAAGTAAATATCGGAATAATACGATATCTGAACGACGCGATTCAGCGCGAGGTCCAGAATACATGAAAACCCATATTTGTAAACGTCGATATTCATGCTCGATTCGCCGGGCGACATCTCGAACGCCCCGTCGTAGGCCTTGAAGAAGTCCACGAAGAGCGGATCCTTGAGAGACTTGCCGAGCAGCGATTCGACGGCGAATTCCACCATGGTAGATTCCTCGCACGGGCAAGGCGAGGGATGATTGGTCCCTCGCCCCGGGGAAGTCGAGTCAAACGGTCAGAAGACCCCGTTCGCCTTGTTCATTTCCAGAAGCCTATCGAAGCCCTCCTTCAGCTTGTCGATCGTGGATTGCGAGTAACCGAGCTTCGTGGCGTTGTTCAGATGCCATTGGATGTCCTTGAGCGCTGCGGCGCCCAGGTCCTTCGCATCTTCGGCGATCTGGGCGACACTATTGCGCCCCTTGTAGGTCCGCCCCGCCCGGTCGAGGTTCTTCGGGATAGCGATGGCGACACCATTGCTCTTCATAGCCGCCTCCTCGGCGGAAGTCAACTTTCTCCCGAGTTTCTGCTGCTCGGCGGCGATGAGTGCGGCGCACGACGGGATATGTTCCCTGCGCAGGGTCTGGCTCGGGGCCTTCGAGAGTTGGTCGTAGGCGTTGACCTGGCCGACCGAGAGACACTTCGTCGGGCCGGTGTTGTGCGCCCAGACCGTGTAGCCCCACACATGGCTGCCGACGAAGTAGGTGTGATAATCCTCAATATGCAGATTGTAGACAGGCGCGGTATCCCCACGGCCCTTGACCGCCTCCAGAACGATCCAGCGGCCGTCGTGGCTCAGCAGGTGATCGCCAGCCATCATCTGGTGGGCTTCGGTCCAACCCCGGCCGCGCACCCAGAATGGGTGCTCTGCCGTCGTCCGGATCACCCGCCCTCCCACGTGCAGGTCCAACAGCGGCGCATACCGCTGGAACACTTGCAACACCCGCCGCGCCTCCACCGCACCCTCGGGATCATCCTCGTGGCGCGACAGCAACAAGTCCCCGACCCGGAAGTCCTCAATCGCCTTGGAGCCATCCGGTGTCAGCAGCGGCGTGCCCGCCGCGAAGCACTGTCCGGCTACCTGACAGACCTCCAGCTTGGCCGCGGTGGTCTCGGCCTCGGCGGCGTTGCTCATCGCCTTGGCCGTCGCCTTCTCCCCGTCCACGGCGGCGTCCATCGCCTTGGCGCTCGACTTCAGGTTGCCGGCGATCCCCAGCCCCGAAGAGATCACCCGGATCGTGCCGGAGATCGGGTGCCCGTCCTGGATCGCCTCCTTGGCCCCCTGGACCACGCCCACCACGTTGCCGGCGTTGTCGTACACCTGCAGCGCGCCGCTGGCCGCCCGCGCGATCTTGCCCCCCTTGGCCAGGATCCCTTGCAGGCTGCCGGTGCCGGTGCTCAAGAGGATCGTGGCGCCGCCCTGCGCCAGCTTGGCGGACAGGTCATAGCCGTAGGCGCGGTCCTCCTCGGTGACCTCGATCAGCTCGACCTTGCCCTGGTACTGGCCCAGGGTGGCCGTGTCGACCACCGCGGCGGCGGTGCCGTTGACCACCGCCTTGGCGCCGGTCTTCAGGCCGGTGCCGGCGGCGCCGATCAGCTCCGAGCCGCTGGCGACGTCCATGGAGACGACCTGCCCGGTCAGGACGAAGGTCCCGGCCACGCCCGCGGCCTGGTCGGCCTTCTTGGCGACGTAGCCGGCGGCGTCGCCGACCGACTGGGCGCCGGACTTGACCTTGCCCCAGGCCCAGGAGAACCACCCCTGCTGCTCGCGCTGGGGGGCTGAGCCGCTCTGATCCTCGTCGTCGCCCATGGTGTAGTCGGCGGCGTACTGGATCTGGGCAGCGAGGTTGTTGGGGGCGACGATGACGCCGGGGGTGAGGATGTTATTGCGGCCACCGCCGCTCCCGCCCCCGCCGCCATAGCCGTAACCATAGCCGCCGAGCATCTCGGGTCGGATGGTGGTGTCGCCGCTGGAGGAGGCGGGGCGGAGGGTCGTCCCCCCTGACCCGAGGTCGTCGAACTGCCGCCGGAGCTGGCCGGTTTGCCGTTGGACGAGGGCGCGAAGGCCTCCGCCGGCAGCGAGCTGGTCGGCTGGCCGTCGAGGAAGAGGATATGCGAGGCGTCGGCGGTGGCCGCGGCCGAACTCGAGGAGCTGGTCGTGGGCGTACCACTCGCCGGCGCCGTGGTGGTGGTCGCGGCGCCGTGGCCGTCGATGGGCGTGGGCGGCGAGGCGGTGACGACCGAGCCGCCGCCCGCCGTGGCCGTGGGCGGCGCGGCGCTGAGCGTCGTGGTCGCCGTCGGGTCGCCCGCGGTCCCGCCGGACGCCGGCGATGGCGGCGCGGCGCCGGGCGTGGACGGCATGGCGAGGGGTGCCCCCGAGGCACCCGCCACCATGTTCCCTCCCGTCGCGCCCAGGCCCGCCGCCACCATCGCCGCGCCGGTGGTCGGGTCGCTCGCCGCCGACGGCGGCGTGCTCGCGTTGTTCGTCGTCGCCGCCGCGGTCGAGGTCGTGCTCGCGGCGTTCGCCAGCACCGTCGTCGTACTCGATTGGTCCGCCATCGCCGGGGTCGTGCCCAGGTCGCTCGGCGTCGTGGTCCCGTTCGGCTGGTCGGGCGACCCCGAACTCATCCCGGGCGGGGCGATCGCCATCATCCCACCCTCGCCTCCGGAGCCGCTGTCCGCCGGGCGGCGATAGCCGATGTCGCTGGGGTGCGTCGTCCACTCGCCGTACCACCCCGACGTGTCGTACGGGTCGTAGTACCCGCCGCCACCGCCACCGATCGTGAACGTGAACCCGCTGTTCGACTCGTTCAGCAGCAACCCGCCGGCGCCGTAGCCGTACATCGAGCCGGTGTCCAGCGCCGAGCTGATCCGTCCCTCCGCCGTCGCCAGCAGGCCCTCCATCTCGCCGCCGATGCCGGGGATGCCGTCCACGCCGTAGTAGCCGTAGACGCCCCAGATCCAGTAGTCGTAGTCGCCCCAGGCGTAGCCGAACCAGCCCTCCCACGTCGTCCAGTAGCCGTCGAATTCCGAGGAATACTCGCCGGTCGCGCTGCCAGTGTACGTCCCCGTCCCCGTCTCCGAGTATTGCCCGTCGATGTACTGGATCTGGTAGTCGCCGCTGCCGCTGTCCCACCACGACGCCCAGTCGCTGTAGGCCCAGTCGCTGCCCCAGTACCCCTGGTCCTGCCACGATGCCTGCCCGGCGTATTCGAACTCGGAGGTCTCCTCGTAGTTGGGGCCCTCGGCGTCCGACCAGTAGCTGCCCTCGACGTCGGTGCTCCCCGACCCCGAGCCCGCGCCGCTGTACTCGTCGGCGTAGCCCTCGTAGTACTCGCCTTCGTCCGACCCCGAGTTGGAGTAGGCGTCGGAATAATCGTTCTCCTGTTCGAAGGAGTAGCTGGGATAGACCGTGACGCCGGCGGTGGTGCCGACGCTGGTCTCGGTCCCGTCGGCGGAGAGGCCGTAGCTGCCCTGGTAGGACATCTGGTAGGCGGCCTCGCCCGAGTAGGTCGGCGAGTTGGCCTGGGCGTAGTCGTCGGACCAGGAGGCGTCCTCGTTCTCGGAGGTCTGGTCGTTGACGTCGAACTCATCCCAGCCCTCGAGGTTGCCGTCCTCGTCCTGGCTGACGTTGCCCTCGTCGTGGTCCGTGAGGCTGGCCTCGCCGCTGGCCTCGTCGTCGGTCGAGCCGTCGGACTCGTAGCCGGAGACGCTGTCGGAGCCCGAGCCCCCGTAGCTCATGTTGGCCTGGTTGACGACCAGCAGGTCGTAGGTGTAGTCGTCGGAGCCGCCGGTGCCCTCGGTGCCGATCTCGTCGTCGCCTTCGTCCTCGAAGGTGTAGTCGGAGACCGCCGAGCCGGTCAGGACGTGCGTGGCCTGGCCGCCGGACTCGCTGTCGGAGCCGCTGCCGTCGTCGGCGGCGGAGCCGCTGTCGGAGACGTCCATCTCCAGGTCGCTTTCCTTGTCCCAGGCGTAATCGTCGTAGCCGCCGGTGATCGAGCCGTCGATGCCCAGGTCGTCGCCGCCGGTGTCGGTCCAGCTCGCATACTCGTAGGCCTGGACGCCCAGCGAGTACTCGTGGTCCTCGTCGTAGTTGGTCCCCCAGAAGTCGGTCTCGCCCGTGCTGTCGCCCTCCTGGTTGTAGTCGTAGTTATCGAAGCCCTCCTGGAGCCAGTTGAAGCCGTCGGTGCCGCTGAGCACGTCGCCGTCGCTGCCCAGCTCCTCGGTCCCCGACTGGTCGAAGGCATAGGTGTCGGTGTTGGACTGCGCGATGTCGATGCTGGAGCCGTCGTCGCCCGAGTCCTCGTTCATCGTGTAGTCGCTGCCCCAGTTATGGACATCCTCGCCCGCCGTGATCGCGCCGGATTGGCCCAGGTTCAGCGTGGTGGTCTCGTCGTCGTAAGCGCTGTCCGTGGTCGAATCAGTGCTGTCGTAGGCGGCGGTGTCGCTGGGGCCGCCGGCCAGGTCGGCGAACGTCTCCTCGCCGTCGGCCTCCACGTCCTCGTGGTCGGATTCCTCGCTGGTCAACACGAGGACCTCGGTGCCGCCGGATCCCAGGCCCACCGTGGTCACATCGTCGCTCAGCTCCGAGCTGTTCTCGTCGGAGCTGGATCCGTAGCCGGACTCGGTCAGCTCGGCCGACAGGCTGAAGCCGGTGTCCGAGCCGGTCTCCTCGCCCTCGCCCTCGTCCTCATACTCCGAGCTCTCCTCGGTCGTGGTGTTGGCGCCGACCTCACCGCCGGTGATCGAGCCGTTGGCGCCGAGGTCGACCACGTCGTCCTGGCCCGTGCCGTCGGTGGTGGCATCGGTGGTCGTGAAGGTGTCGGTGAGCGTCTGGGTGATCTGTCCATCATCGCCCGGGGTGGACTGATTGTCGGTCTCGGTGGTGGTCTGGGTCATCGTCTCGACGTCGGTGTCCGTCTGGGACTCGCCCTCGGACTCCGACGAGACGGCCGAGGCGATCGTCCCGCCCTCGCCCAGGTCGTCGCTCAGCGTGGTCGTGACGTTGAACGGGCTGGTGTCGGTCTGGGTGTCGACGACTTCCTCCGAGCCGGTGCCATTGTCGTCGTTGTTGATGTCCTCGCCGACGTCGTCCACGAAATCGTCCTGGGACGAGTCGGTCCCGGAGTCGTCCACGATGTCGACGACGCTGAACGAGCCGTTGTCGTCGAGGCTCTGGCTCTCCTGGGCCGACGCGATCAACCCGCCCATGCCCAGGGTCGCGTCGAGCTGATTGGAGTCGGCGCCGCTGTCCCCCTCGTTGTTCTCCTCGGTCTGCTGGTCGGAGATCGAGTCGCCCTCGTTGACCTGCTCAGTCTCCCGGTCGTTGTCGACCTCGGTCTCGTCGTCCTGCTGGAAATTGTCGTCGCCATCGGCGGTGATGCTCTCGCCGTCCGTGTCATTGAACTGATCGGAGGTCGAGGTGGTGACGACGCCGCTGGCGATCAGGCCGCCCAGGCCGAAGGCCAGGTTGGTGGAGTCGGATTCCGAGTCCTGATCGCTCTCGTGGTCGTCCACCTGGTCGGTCTCGGACTGGCTCGTGCCGTCGGAGGTCGAGTCGGACAGGCCGACGGGGGTATCGTCCTCGATCAGGCTGTCGCTGATGTTGTCGTGGTCGGTCTCCAGGTCCGTGCCGACATCGCCGCCGGAGTCCGAGCCCCCCATGGTCTGGGTGCCGCCGGTGAGCATGCCCCCGACGCCGAAGATCAGGCTGGTGAAGTCGTTCCATCTCGTCGTGTCGGAGGCGGAGCCGGTGTCGGTGAGCGATTCGCTGTCGTTGGAGCCGTCTCCCTCATCCCAGGACTCGCCCCCCGAGGAGCCGCCGCCGTAGTAGTAGCTGGAGCTGCCTCCGGACTCGGTCGCGCCCAGCGTCCCCGACTCCTGTTCATTCTCCGAGTCGTCCACCGACCCATTGTCGGTCTCCGTGTCCGAATCGGTCCCCGAGTCGGTGATCGTCAACGTGATGCTCCCGGCCTCGAGGATGCCGGACGGGCCGAAACTGAGGCTCTGCGCCTCCTGGATGCTCGGCGAGATGCTGGCCGTGGCCTGCTCGACCAGCGACTCGATGTCATTGATGTTGAACGAACCGTTCTCCGTGCCGTTGCCCAGGTTGTCGGTCTCACCTCCGTCCTCGGAGTCGTCGACCGAGTCGTCCTCGGAGTCGGACGACCGTTCGACGGCCGAATCGTTGGAGGTCGCGCTCAAGACGGAGCTCAGCAGGACGCCGGCCGCTCCGAAGCTGCTCACGTCGCTCACCGAGGCGCTGGCCGTCTCGGAGTCGCTGATGGACTCGGTCTGGTCGTCGGTCTGGGAGTCGTTGAGTGTGGCGCTCGAGTCGTCCATCGCGACGCTGGACGAGTCGGTGACCTGGTCGTGGTCGTTGGCGTCGTCGGTGGAACTATCGCTCACGCTGATATGGGCGTTGTCGGTGTCGTTCGCGTTGTCGGTCCCGCTGACGATCACGCCCGCGGCGCCCAGCACCAGGCTGGTCAGGTCGCTGAAGCTGCTCGTCTCCCCGTCGCTCGCCGACTCGCTGCCGCTGATCTCGTCGTTGGTGCTCTGGCTCTCCTGGGACGACTCCTCGGCATCGCTGGTCGTGTCCGACGTCTGATCGGTCGGGTCATCCTGGTCGCCCGCATGCTCGGTCGCCGTCTCGGTCATCCCGTCGGTCGTGTTCACGATCCAACTGCCGCTGGCCACCGCACCCAGCGAGGTCAACGCCAGCGACATCGACTCGCTCTCGCTCGGCGTGTCGTTCTCCGTGTCCGTGAGCGTGTCCGAGCTGTAGTCGTTGTTCGACTCCGCATCCGACTCCCAGTAGTCCGGCTCGTTCTCCGTGTCGGTCTCGTTGCCGTCATCGGTCTGCGAGTCCGTCAGGGTCGTGGTGGCCGCCGCCGTCCCCGTCTGGCTCCACGTCAGGTTGGTCAGGAGCCCGCCCGCCGCCAGCGCCATCACCCCCGAGCCGCCCACGTTCGCCGTGTCGCTGCCCGTCTCCGAATCGTTAGACGTGTCCCAACCGTTGGTGATCGCCGACGCCACCGCCGAGGCGACGCCGTCGACCACGTCATCGCTCGTCGAGTCGCTGTAGTTGTCGCTCGCCTGATCTCCGTCGCTGATCGAGTCCCCCTCGTTGTCGGTCAGGTTCAGCGTCTCGTTGCCGCCGGTCGCCAGGCCGTAGAGGCCCAGCGTCTTCGCGCCGGTCTCCGTCACGGTGGGCGTGTCGCTCGATTTGTCCTGCGCGTTGGAGCTGTCCGACAGGCTCTCGGTCCCCGAATCGTTCTGGTCGTCGCCTGAGACGTCGTCCACGTCGTCGTAGGCCAGGCTGTCGGAGTCGGTCCCGTTGTCCGTCTCGGTGTCCGAGTCGCTCCCCTTCTGCGACCAGCTATAGTTCGCCGTCCCGCTGGTGATCGTCCCGCCCGAGAGCACCTGGTTGCCCGATTCGCTCAGGTTCTCCGTGATCGAGCCGTGCCCGTTGTCGGTGTCGGTCTCGCTGGTCGGGTCGGTCTCGGTCAGCGAGTCCGTCTCGCCGTCATACTGGTCGTCGGTCGAGTCGGTGAGGGTGTCCTTGTCCGAGTCGGACGCGTAGGCGTTGTAGCCGTAGGTGACCCCCTCGCTCCAGGTGAAGCTCGGCCCGTCGCTGGCCGAGTAGGTCTCGTTGCCCGACTCCTGCTCGCTTTCGCTGTCGGTGCCGCTGTCGGTCTCGGTGGCGCTGTCGGTCTCGCCGTCGCCCGACTCGGTCCCGCCCGCCGACATGCTCCCCGACTCGGTGCCGGTCGAGAACCAGGTGAAGCTCCGCCCGCCCGAGGTCAGGATCCCGCCCGTGCTCATCACGTCGCTGCCGCTCGCCGTCAGCGAGTAGGTCGCCGTCCCCGCGGCCGAATCCGCCTCGACCTCCGAGCCGCTGATCCCGCTGGCGTTCAGGACGTCGGTGGCCAGGTCGGTGAGGCTGGGCGTCAGCGCCCGGCATAGTTCCATTGATAGGTGTCGGTCCCGCTGGTGATCGAGCCGCCGGTGTTGAGATACTCCGTCTGGGTCTCGCTGAGCGTGAAGCTATCGGTGCCGGCGTCGTTGAGCGTGTCCGATTCGTTGAGGTCGTTGCTCCCGGAGGTGGAGATATCCTCGTAGTCCTTGAAATCATAGTTGTCCGAGCCGATCAGGTTGTCGTAGAGGTAGTGGGTGAGGCTGTTGCCGCTGCCCCCGCCCCCGCCGCCGGATCCGCCGAACATCGCCGGGCTGCCCCCGGGTCCGCCGCCCCCGGGCCGGACCTGGGCCCCGCCCTGCTGCTGGCCGCCGCTACCGCTGCTGCTGCTGATCGAGAGGGTGGCATGGCCGGCGTCGGTCAGGTTGAACGTCGTGCCGTCGGGCGAATAGCCGGTCTCGTTGATGCTATAGGTCAGGATCTCGGTGTCGCTGGTGCTGAAGGCACCCCCGCTGGTGTAGCTGCTGTCGAACGTCCAGCTCGCCTCGGCCGAGAAGGTGTAGCTGCCGAAGCCGTCGGAGGCCGTCACCGCCATGGTCGGGGCGCTGCCGGTGACCTGGCTGCCGCTGGTATTGGGGATCGTGAGGTTGGCCAGGTTGGCGTCGATGTAGCTGAGGATCAGCGCGTCGAGCGTCCCGAAGGCGGTCTGGTCGTCGGAGGCGGCGCCGGGCCCGCCGCCGTAGGGGGCGCTGTACGGTGGCGCGGGCATGAGCTTCCACGCCTGACCGAAGACGCCGCCGGTGCCGCCGCCCACCGGGCGCGCCAGCATCGAGCCATCCGCCGCCATGACCGGTCCGCTGCTGGGAGTCAACGTCGGCGAGCTCGAACCGCCCTGGCCGCCGGTCCCCGTCCCCGGGCTCGTCGAGGTCCCCGAGGCGCCCCCCGACGCGCTCGATTCCGCCAGCGAGGATGAGGACAGGGCGCCGGAGAGGCCCTGCTGCGCGGCGGAACCGCCGCCGGTCCCGGTTGAGGACGAGGGCGATGTCAGGGACGTCGAGGGGAACGAGGTCGAGGTCGACGACCACGGGCCGGTGCTGCTCGGGGGCGACGCGCTCCCGCTGCTCCCCGGGCTCGCCGACGACCCGCTGGCACCCGATCCGGACGATCCGCTGCCCGTCGCGCCGGCCTGCCCGGCGACCGACGGCAGGTTGTTCGTGACGCCCGAGATGGCCCCCGACAGCGACACCGGGCTGGTGTTGGTCGGCGTGGGCATGTTGGCGCCGCTCGTCCCCGAGCCCGAGCCGGTCGAACGAGAGTCCCGTCGCGCCGGGCGAGAGGGTCGAGCCGGTCGGCGTGGAGCCGGAGTTCGCCCGCGACTTCGACGAGGACCCGGCCTGGGAGGAACCGAGGGCGGACCCGGAGCCCGACGCCGACGCGCCGGAATTGACCCCGTTGAAGCTGTACGAGAGCCCGTCGAGGCCGGTCATCCTCTGCGCGCCGCCGGAGCTGCCCGGGGTGCTCGTCGAGCCGGAACCGGCGGCGCCGGCCCAGTTCGACATCGACGGATTGGAGGCGCCCTGGAAGGCGTTGCCCAACGAGGTGCTCAGCAGGGGCAGGGCGGAATTGATGGTGGACCCGGGGTGAGGCGTCGGCCGGGCGGAGGACGGGCCGGTGAGCGGGCTGTTGAGTCCGTTGGCCTGCGACGCGGCATCGGCGACGGAGCCGGAGGAGGCCTGAGACGTGGCCTGCGACGACGATGTCTGGGCGCCGGTGGCCTGGGCGTCGGGCTTGCTGGCGAGCGTCGAATGGGCGCCGGCGGCGGGCGACTGCGCGGCGGCCGGATTCTGCGATGCCGAGCCGCCGGGGCTGGCGGCCTGACCGGTGGGGATCGGCGGGGGGAGCCAGCCGGTGGTCATCGGATTGACCGACGCGAGCCCCGACGAACCGGCATTGCCCGAGGTGCCGGCCCCGCCGAGTGCCGCCACGGCCCCCGCCCGGGCCGGCATCGGGCCGCGCCGGGATGGTCGGGCCGCCGCCGCTGGGGGTGTTCGCGCCCGGCCCTCTCAGGCCGCCGCCCGGCGAGCCGGCGTCGGCCCCGGGGGCGGCGAAGCTGGCGGCCGCCACCATCGGCGCGAAGGTCACCCCGCCCGCGTCCAGACCGGCGCCGGTTCCCCCGGCCCCCGCGACCGACCAGGAGGTCGCCTGGCCCGACGCCTCGGCCGTCCCCGCGACCGGCTGAGGGAGACTCGTCGCCGGCTTGATCACCTCGAAAGTCGGGCCCAGCAAGCCCGCCGGCGCCAGGATTCCCGGCAGCGCCAGCAGCGGCGTGGCCGAGCCGTGCGGCTCCAGCAGCAGGTCGCCGCGGAACGGGCGGTACTCGCGGACGGGGCGGGTCTTCGGGCGCTTGCGGGGACGCGACATGGCTCTGCTCCCTGTTCACCGGGTCCCTGATGGGGGGCCACACGCTACAATCCGAATCTCACTTCAACGCGATCACTCTTTCATGCTATCATGTGACGATGGGGCACCGTCGCGCGCACGACGATCGGGTCGATCCCGCCCACGGGTGCGGATCGGGAAAGGCGCACCGCGATCGGTCATCCCCGCCGAGGGGGACAAGGCGACGGTCCCGGTGGGTGCCGGGCGCAAGGGCCCGGCTCGGTCGGTACGTTCTCGAGCGGTTCGCGTCTTGAATGGACGGTGAACGGCCGGGACCAGGGAACGTACCGGAACACTTTGGATACTAACCGGATTGCGTCAGCGCGTGGACCGGACGCGGGAGATCGCCCTTTCGCTCGCGACGGGCTGCAAGGGCCGGCCGGTCCTCCGCCGCCGCTGATCGGGGCGGGAATCGAGACCAGCCGGGGTGGTCTGACCACCCGGACGATGGCTCCCGGAGGGAGTCGTGTCCGCGCCGGCCGGAAGAGCCGGTCCCGTCACAAGGTCGGCGATCGCATGCTCAACGAACGAAACGCATCCACTCGCTGCTTCGTCAGAACACCTGGATCATGTGGGCCCGGGGAGGGAAGCCCCAGGCGAAGGACGGATGACGGGGTGAGAATAAGCGCGTTGCGGAGACGATGTCAACGGAAAAAATCGTAGAATCGGCCGCTTTTCCGCCACTCATTCTCAATATGTAGCAAAAAATCAACGTCGCCATCCCGATTCGAGTCGTGCCGTTCCTAGCCGTTGCGGACGCAAGTGACGATCCCGGCGGAACTTGGTACCGGACAGTTCGCATCATTTGGCGAGCGAGGCGTGGTGCCCGCTTGACGCGGCCGCCACACGTTTTAGGATAGCTGAGCCATTTCACCTAGCTTGATGTCGATCGTACCGCGACCAACGTCGCGGCGCCCCGCACGCTTTCGAGGTGACTTCCATGAAGCGGGATCGGCTGTCCCTGCGGACGGATGAGCGAGAACTCGGCATGTCGGCGATCGGCCCCGAGCCGCCGGAGGACGGGGCCGCCGAGATCGTCGCGGTGGATCCCGGGGGCCCGCGGGCGGCGTTCATCGAGGGGATGCGCTCGTTGCGGGAGGGGCGGTTCGACGCGGCGGTCGAGCGGCTGAGCGGGGCCGTCGCCGTGGACGCCCAGAACGCGGAGTATCTCTTCGGGCTCGGGGCCGCCCTGATCGGGGCGGGGCGCGCCGACGACGCCTATGCCTGCTACGAGCGGGGACTGGCGCTGCATCCCCATCACGCCGAGGCCCAGAATGACATGGGCAACCTGCTGGCCGGCCGGGGACGGATGGAGGAGGCGATCGGCTGTTACCATCGCGCGCTGGCCGTCAATCCCGGCTTCCACCAGGCGCGGTACAACCTCGGCGTGATCCTGGCGCGGTCGTGCCGGCTTGATGAGGCCGCGGCCTGCTTCGAGCAGGCCTTGCAGGGGGCGCCGCAGCTCGCCGGTGCGGCGAGGAACCTGGGCACCGTCCGCGCCGTGCAGGGCCGGACCAACGAGGCGATCGCCGCCTTCGAGCGGGCGGTGGAGCTGCGCGGCGACGACGCCGACTTGCACAACGAGCTGGGGATCCTCCTGGTCCGCCGGCGCCGCTTCCCCGAGGCGATCGCCCGCTACCAGGAGGCGCTGCGGCTGCGCCCCGACTTCGCCGACGCCCACAACAACCTGGGCAACGCGCTGCGGCAGGCGGGGAAGCTCGACGAGGCGATCCCGTGCTATCAGGAGGCGCTGCGGCTCCGGCCGCATTATCCCGAGGCGTACAACAACCTGGGCATCGCGCTGAAGCACAAGGGGAAGCTGGACGAGGCGATCTGGCATTACCAGGAGGCATTGCGGCTCAAGCCCGACTACGCCGAGGCCTTCCACAACCTGGGGCTGGCGCACGCGTCCCGCGGCCAGCTCGACGCGTCGATGGTCTGCTTCCAGCAGGCGGCGCGGCTCCGGCCCGACTACGTGGAGGCCCACCACCACTGGGGCAACGCGCTGGCCGACCGCGGCCGGCTCGCCGAGGCCGTCGAGCGCTACCGCGCGGCGGTCCGCCTCAGGCCCGACAACCCCGTGGTCCACAAGAGCCTGGGCGCCGCCCTGGCCAAGATGGAGAAATACGACGAGGCGATCGCCGAATTCCTCGAGGCCCTCCGGCTGCGCCCCGCCTACCCCGAGGCCTGCAACGACCTGGGGATCACCTACTCGCGGCAGGGCCGGTTCGAGGAAGCGGCGGTCGCCTATCGCCAGGCCGTCCAGCACCGCGCCCGCTATCCCGAGGCGCACAACAACCTGGGCAACGCCCTGCGCAACCTCGGCCGGTTCGACGAGAGCCTCCCCTGCTACCGCCGGGCCATCGAGCTGAATCCGAAGTATGCCGACGCCCACAACAACCTGGGGATCGCCTACGCCGAGCTGGGCCGGTTCGCCGAGGCCGTCGCGTCCTACACCGAGTGCATCCGCCTCCGCCCCAACCACGTCAACGCCCACATGAACCGGGCGCTTACCTGGCTCCGTATGGGCGAATTCGACCTGGGCTGGGCCGAGTACGAATGGCGATGGAAGAAGCGGAGCCTCTCGAGTCGCCCGCTCTACACGCCCCAATGGAATGGGTTCTCGCTCGCCGGGCGCCGCATCCTGCTGATCACCGAGCAGGGGTTCGGCGACACCTTCCAGTTCATCCGCTACGCGCCGCTGCTGAAGGAGCAGGGCGCCACCGTGATGCTCGAATGCCCCGAGAAGCTCATGAAGGTCCTGGGCCGTTGCCCGGGGATCGACCGGATGATCGCGGTGGGCTCGCCGCGGCCCGAACACGACGTCCACATCCCGCTGCTGACCGTCGCCGGCCTGATCAACACGACACTGGAGAAGTTGCCGGCGACGGTGCCGTACGTCCACCCCGACCCCGGCCTGCTCGCGTCGTGGCGCGACGAGCTGGCGCAGATCGACGGCTTCAAGGTGGGGATCAACTGGCAGGGCAATCCCAAGTATGCCGGCGACTTCCACCGGTCGATCCCCCTGGCTCATTTCGAGCCGCTGGCGCGGGTCCCCGGGGTCCGGCTGATCAGCCTCCAGCAGAACTTCGGGATCGAGCAGCTCGAGCAGCTCGACGGCCGCTTCCCCGTGATCGAGTTGGGCTCGCGCCTCGACCGCACGACGGGTTCGTTCATGGACACGGCCGCCGTCATGAAGAACCTGGACCTGTTCATCACCTCGGACACGGCCGTGGCCCACCTGGCCGGCGCGCTGGGCATCCCCGTCTGGCTGATGCTCTCCAGCACGCCCGACTGGCGGTGGTCGAGCACCCGCGAGGATTGTCCCTGGTATCCGACGATGCGGCTGTTCCGCCAGGCGGAGCATCGGCAGTGGGGGCCGGTGTTCCAGCGCGTCGCCGCCGAGCTGGCCCGGATCGTGCCGCCGGATCGGCTATCCCCGCGCGCCGGCCTGCCGGTCGAGGTCGCCCCGGGCGAATTGCTCGACAAGTTCACGATCCTGCAGATCAAGTCCGAGCGGATCGACGATCCGGACAAGCTGAGGCATGTCCGCCGCGAGCTGGCGATCCTGTCCGAGGCCCGCGGGCGTTCCGACTATGCCTGGGCCGAGGTGGCGGATCTGGAGGCCGAGCTGAAGGCCGTCAACGAGGCGCTCTGGACGATCGAGGACGAGATCCGGGATTGCGAACGGGCCGGGGACTTCGGGGCGAAGTTCATCGAGCTGGCGCGCTCGGTGTACAAGACCAACGACCGCCGCGCGGCGATCAAGCGCCGGATCAATGGGCAACTCGGCTCGGAGATCGTCGAGGAGAAGTCGTATGCGGGGGGCCAACCGGCCGGCACTGCGGAACCCGCGTGTGTCTGACGGACCGGCGGAATCCGCCGGGGATCCTCTCCTCGTCAGCTCGGGCTCGCCGTCATTCTCGAGGGTCAGGCCGAGCGACTCGACGGGATTCGATCGAAGGCCGCCCGGCATGAAGGCCCGAACGCAATCGAGCCCGAGTGCCATCCTCTCCGGGTTTGAGCCGGTCGAGGCTGACACTCGGGCTCGACGGTCTCGGCATCCGTTCCGGGGAGAGTTCGGGTCCTTGCGCGACTCGTCTCTTCGGTCCCCTCGGATGGTCCTCCCTGGAGGAGACGGCCTCTCGCCTGACCGGCGGCCTCGCGGCTCGGTCGAGCGGGACGCCGTCCCTACCGGGTCGGTCCATCCCTCGGAAGGCGGAAGGCCGAGTTTCTGTCCCTTCCGCCATCCGCCTTCCAGGAGACTCAGGGCTCGTCGGCCTTCTTCTGCGAGATCAAGCGGCGGACGCGCTCGGCCAGGAGCGCCCCGTCGAATGGCTTCTTGAACGCGTCATTGAAGCCCAGCGCGAAGGTCTCGTCGCCCGGCTCGTCGCTGGTCAGGGCCACCAGGATCGTGCCCTGATGGTCCGGGCTCTTGCGAAGATTCTGGGCGATCTGACCGGCCTCGATCCGGCCCAGGGCCATGTCGATGATGATGGCGTCGGGATGGAAGCTCTCGGCGCGGATGCCCGCCTCGAAGCCCGAGGCGGCCGTCTCGATCCGGAAGTCATCCGTCTCTCGGAGATGTTCGCGCAAGATCGCCTGGAGCGGGGCATCGGCGCCGACGACCAGGACTTTATGGTAAACCTCGGCTTCCAGGTCGCCCAAGGGCATTCCATGCTCCTTGAGGAACCGCAGGAGGTGTTCCCGCGGGATGCGACGATCCTGCGAGCCGGGGATGCGATAACCACGCAAGCGGCCCGAGTCGAACCACTTGCTCACGGTCCGAGGTGCGACTTTGCAGATTTTCGCGACCTGGCCGGTTGTAAAAACCTTTTTCATCTCAAGGACTCCACTCGCCCAGTTCGGTGCGAGACCACGGAGGTTTCCTCCTCCCTCCGGATAGGAACCATGTCGGCGCGGTGATAGTCCCGGCTCGGCGTCGGGGATCCGCCACGAGTCGTGCGCGGATCGCCGCGAGAGACGGCCATCGTGCAAGTCGCTCCGACCACGCTCCCGTCCTCGATCGTCCCCCGGACACGACCCGGCGATGCCCGGCCACCGGCCGCGGCCGATTTCTCGACCGCGGATGCTGGCCGTGCGGACCGTGCCGTCCGCGGCGGATGGAGTGCCGGATGGGGACCCGACTCCACTCGATCGAGCACACGGAGCTCCCCCGCGCCGGTGCGTGCGGGGAACGGTTGGGTCCCTGTCCAGGCAAGGGGGTGTCGCTCGCCTCCCTGCGGTAGCGGACCTGACCGTCAAGACTAATATTCGAACCGCACGGCGTGCGACTTTAGGAGGGGCCAGGGCTAGCCCCGCCATGCGGGACGGTCCTCGGGGCTGTCGGGCCTATGAAGCTCCTGCTGGCGGCACGACTTGCGTCGATCGACGGGGGATTCGCGGCGGGTTCCGATTCTCGATCGCTTCGGGAGGCGGGAGAGGGGCCGCCGCCCGGGGAGGGGAGGAAGACCTGCCCCGGGCGGGGTCTGGCGGCTCAGTCATCATTCCTGCGGAAGAAGTCGAAGAAGCGGCGGCGGGGCGGCGGGGCCGGGGCCGGGGTCGCGACGGCCTCGGCGTCGGGGCCGGATGCCGAGGTCTGTTGCAACGCGTTGTCCTTCTTGGCCAGCGGATCGCCCGCGGCCCCACCGGGACCGCCCGGCGCGGTCGGGTCGGCCTTGGCAACCGACGAGGCCGGTCCGCCCGGAAGCGGCGGCAGGTCCGCGTCGGCGCCGCCCGCACCGACGGCCGATGGCCCCGCCGCGGGCGCGGCCGCGCCCGCGGAGGGCGGCGCGGGGTTCGTGTCGTGCTCGCGATTGAACAGGCCCAGCAGCCGCCGCCAGCGAGGACGCGTCTCCTCGCCGGAGGCCCGGCCGACGGCGTTATCCCGCTTGGCGTGGAGGTCCCGGCCCATGATGGCCTCGAGATACACCGGGCTGGCGGCCGGCACGGCGTCGACGACGAGCTGGCCGGACAGGTTCCTCTGCTTGTTGGCCAGCTCGAGCAGCGCCACGATCTGGGGGTAGCCGGCGCCGAGGTTGGCGGCCCGACGGACCACGTCGGCCAGCTCCAACGAGCTGGTGACCTTGGTGTCGGAGTCGGCACCCCGGGCCGGGACGATCCTGGTCAGCTCGACCTTATCGTCGTTGTCGCCCGCGTTGACCAGGATGTCGCCGCCGTTCACGCCGATCGAGATGGGGGGGAGCAGCTTCTGCTGCCGGCCGAAGACGACGATCTCGGTCCGCCGGGTGCGCGACACGTGGACCAGCGGCGGGCCCTCCGAGTCGACGACATACAGGGCGAACGGATCCTCGATGCGGTGGCGATGCCGCGAGGCCGCGGCGATCTCCATCGCCATCGAGTCGCCCGCCGCGCCCGCGTCCTCCTCGGGCTTCGGGTCGAACAGCACGGGGACACGCCCCAGGTACGCGTCGGTCGGGTCGAGCGTCCGCAGGGCGTTGAACGCGCCGTAACGGACCTCGACGTCGGGCTCGTCCATCAGCTTCCGCAGCGTCAAGTGTGCCGCCGATTGGTCGAGCGAGGCCAGGGCCGCCAGCGCGTACGCCCGGAAATCCGGCTGGCGGATCACCGCCCGGCCCAGCACCTCGACGCCCGACGTGTCGTTGAGGTAGGCCAGCGCCTCGGCGGAGAAGAACTGGACCTGGGAGTTGGGGCTCTTCAGGCCCTCCTTGAGCGCCTCGACCGCCCCGGTGCCGAGCCCTTCGAGCTTGAGCGCGGCCACGCCGGCTGTCTTGGGGTCGAGCAGTTCCTTGCTCCAGGCTGCCATCCGGCGCGCCCGCAGTTCGGGGCCGTCGATGATCGAGAGCGAATGGACGACCCGGAAATAGCGGGCCTGGTTCTGGTGGTACAACTCGGGGACCCGCAGCACCAGGAAACTGGAGGTCTTCCCGGTCGCCGCCCCCTTCTGGTGCCCGTCCTCGGACTGGTGGAACCGCTCGTTGATCACCGTTTCGAGCATCTTGGCCGTGGTATAGCTCTCGCGGCTCTGATGGATGACGAGGGTGTACGGGTACTCCTTCTTGACCCGTCCGCCCCCGAGCACCCGGCCGATCTTGGGATTGTCGGGCCGGGCCTGGGTGCCGAGCATGATCGGGCCCCCGGCGATCGCCAGCTCATGGTCGCGCAGGGCCTCGCCCTTGCTGCCGTAGGACACGCGGAACAGCCGGGTCGTCAGCAGGTAGCCGCCGGCCAGGCTCTTGGTGGGGCAATTCGGCGGCACCTCGACCTGGGCGTCGAGCGGGTCGTTCGGGCCGACGCCCATGGGGATGGTCATCCGCACGAGCACGATCGAGAACTCCGGGCTGGCCAGCAGCCGCTCGGGGTGCTCCACCCCCGCCTTGGTCATCTCGTTCGACCAGCGTCTTGCGATATTGCGACGGCGGGGAATCGCCTCCGGTGTTGTCCAGCCGGCCGACCAGACCCACCCCCTCAACCATCATCTCGCCTTTGCTCATCACGTAGGCGAGGTCGCCGACGGTCTCCTGGATCTTGGGAGGCCGCGCTTTCTTCTTGTTCGAGATGGGGGCGGCGACCGCGTGCACGAGGGTCGCGATCAGCACGGCCAGTGCGACCGCGGTTCCGAGGGCACGGGGGCGACCGGGGACCATTTGGCGCATGAAACTGCCTCCTGCAGCGCTCGGGGAGAACCCCCGGACGCGACCCGAGAACCGGGTCGCGTCGTTCGCGACCACGTCGACCGCCCACTTCCCTGTGAGACGGCCACCCGTCCGGCGCGGTCACCCGACGGCGGGCGGAAGTTAGCGATTCCGCCGAGAACCGTCAAGCCCCTTTCGTCTTTCTGAAGGCTGAGGGCTGAAGGCTGAAGGCTGAATGGACGGGAATCCCACCACGGCGGTCGGAACCCTTGTCCAGCGGGCTGAAGGCTGAATGGACGGGGATTCCGCCACGGCGGTCGGAACCCTTGTCCAGAAGATGCCCGGGCATTCGGGCTGAAAGGACGAGGATTCCGACCCCGCGGCCGGACCTTTTGTCAGGAGGTTGGTAGACGAGCTGAAGGCGAAAGGCCCAAGGACTGAGCCTTCAGCCTTCAGCCTTCAGCCTTCAAGAAGGGGATCACGATCCCAGCGAGACGAGGTAGTACGTCGTCGAGTAGCTGGCGGGGTTGACGTTCATGTTGAACAGCAGCGTCGTGCTGGCGCTGGCGCCCACCGCCAGGCTGGAGACGTTGACCTTGAGATACGGCAACCCGCCATAGATCCCGGTGCCGTTCTCCAGGATGGCGCCCGCCGGCAGGTTGAACAGGACGTAGATCGGCCCGTTGAACGTCGCGTCGCCGTTGTTGGTCAGCTTGATCAGCCCGCTCCAGAGATGGCTCTTCGGATTGAGGACCAGGCCGAACTTGGTGATCGTGATGTTGCCGGTCTCGACCAGGAAGTCGCCCAGCGCGCCGGCCGGCACCGTGTTGCCCACGGAGTCGCTGATCGGCGAGCCGCCCAGGCTGACCGAGTAGGTCCCGTTGTCCGCCGACAGCCACGAGCCGCCCGGCGGGGTGATCATGTAGGTCACCGTGACCGACTGGTAGTCGCCAAAGGGATCCGACGGTCCGTTGTTGACCTGAGTGACGACGGTGGCCGTGATCGGGCTGCCGACCAGGGCGGGCGGCGTGACCGTGACGACGGCACCCGGGACGGTGCTGGCATTGATGCCGGCGGCGCCGAAGTAGGTGACCGTGAAGTCGTAGGTGGTCTGGCCGTATTGCTGCGGCGAGACATTGGCCGCGACCAGCGTGGCGGTCGGCGCCGGGGCCGGCACGCCGCTTGACTGGTAGGCGCCGATGTCCCAACTCCCGCTGGTCGGCACGTAGCCGCGCTGGTCAGTGAACAGGAACGTACCGTCAGCCGCGGGGTTCATCCCGTTGCCGATCGCGGCGCTGCCGGCCAAGAGCGCGATGGTCTGGGTCGGTCCGCCGTTGTTGGCCAGCGGGCCGAGGTTCGCGTTGGGGCTGACGAACGAGCCGCCGCCATTGACGACGCCGACCGGCGAGCTGCCGAAGAGGCTGTTGAAGGCCGTGGCGGTGCCGGTGCCGGAGGGGACATTAGAGTAATCCGACCCGGTCGAGCCCGACGACCCGGTATAGCCGTTGTCGGCGAACAGCGAGTTGTAGGCGTTGACCGTGCCGGCGACCTGGTACACGCCCTGGGCGTTGTAGGCGACCGTGGCATTGTACAGGCTGATCGAGCCGCCGCCGACGTAGAGACCGCCGCCGAGGCCGGGGGCGCCGGCCGAGCCGGAGGCGGTCCCGGCCGAGCCGGAGTGGCCCGGCGAACCAACGGTCCCGCTGGTGCCGGGGATGCCCGAGGGGGCCTGGAGAAAGCCGGAGCCGCTGAAGCCGCCGGGGCCAGCCGGCCCGCCCCTCGCCGCGAACGGGGCGCCGGTCCCGTTGGTGCGCACCCCGCCGCCCGAGCCGCCCGAGCCGACGCTGCCGCCGAAGCCGCCGAACGTCGTGTTGTCGGCGACCGTCGAGTTGTAGATCGTCAGCGAGCCGCTGGCGACCAGCAAGCCGCCGCCGAACCCGGTGCCGCCGTTGCCGCCGTTGCCGCCATTGCCGCCGTTGCCGCCGTACCCGCCGTGGCCGCCGCGCCCGCCATTGCCGCCGGTGCCGCCCAGCCCCGGGGTCCCGCCAACGGTATTACCCGTCCCGCTGACGGTGAGCGCGCCGCCGTTGCCGCCGTGGTTGAAGCCCACGACCCGGTAGCCGAAGCCGGAGAAGGTGACCGTGGCCCCGCCGCGGCCGCTGGTGGCCGAGTAGAAGCCATAGCCGCCGAAACCGCCGTCGTACCCGAAGCCGCCCCGGCCGCCGGCGCCGCCGGTGCCGCCGCCGCCGCCGAAGGCGAAGTTGAAGCCGACGGTGTCGGCGTTGAGCGTCAGCGACCCGCCGAAGACCGACAGGCCACCTCCAACGCCGTTGCCGCCGGGACCGCCCAGGCCGCCGTTGCCGCCGTTGCCGCCCGAGCCGCCGTAGCCGCCGTTGCCGTCGTTGCCGCCGATGCCGCCGTCGCCGCCCTTGCCGGCGACGATGACGCTGTGGTGCCGGTTGTGAACCTGGAGCCAGCCGGCATTGCCGCCGTTGCCGCCGACGCCGCCATTGCCGCCCGAGCCGCCGTACAGCGCCGTGCCGCCAGCCCCGCCGCGGCCGCCGGTGCCGCCGTAGCCGCCGCCGGCAACATTGGAAGTGATGGAATCATTCTTGAAGGATACGACGCCGCCGCTGACCGAGACGCCGCCGCCGAAGCCGCTGCCGCCGCGGCCGCCCGAGCCGCCGTTGCCGCCGTGGCCGCCGAAGCCGCCCGAGCCGCCGCTGCCGCCCGACCCGCCGAAGCCGCCCGAGCCGCCGTTACCCGCGACGCCCACGCCCTTGGTGAGGCTGATCCAGGGACCGCCACCGGAGCCGCCATTGCCGCCCGCGCCGCCCCAGCCGGCCAGGCCGCCATAGTACACGAAGCCACCGCCACCGCCGATGCCGCCGGCCCCGCCGCTGCCGCCGAGGGCCGCGTTGCCGGTGATGGGGGTGCCGTTGACCGTCACCGACCCGCCGGAGACGTACAGGCCGCCGCCGTAGGCATAGCCGCCGTCGCCGCCGAAGCCGCCGGTGGCGCCGCTCTGCCCGGCGCCGGCAATGCCGCCGTTGCCGCCGAGGCCGCCGTTGCCGCCGGCCCCGCCGTTGCCGCCGGTGAGGCCGCCGCTGGTCGATCCGCTGTATCCCGCGCCACCGCCGCCACCGTTGCCGCCGTAGCCGCCGTAGCCACCGGGAAACTGGAACCCGCCCTGGCCGCCGGTGCCGCCCTGGCCGCCGGTGCCGCCGATGGCCGCGTTGCCCAGGATCGAGCTGTTGAGGATTGTCAGCGAGCCCGAGGCGACCTCGATGCCGCCGCCGGTGCCGCCGCCGCCGAGGCCGCCGGTGCCGCCGGTATGGGCCGCCCCGCCCCGGCCGTCCGGGGCGCCATTACCGCCCAGCCCGCCCGCGCCGCCGGGCAGCCCGCTGATGGCGCTGGTGGTGCCGTTGGCGCCGTGGCCGCCCGCGCCACCCGTGCCGCCGAAGCCGCCGGTGCCGCCGTAACCCCCATAATAACCCCAACCGCCCTTGCCGCCGGGGCCGCCGACGGCCGCGTTGAATTCCATCGTGACGCCGCTGAAGAAGACGGAGCCGCCGGTCAGGTACAGCGCGCCGCCGCCGCCCGAGCCGCCCTCGCCGCCGTCGCCGGCATAACCCGCCGTGCCGCCGTTGCCGCCCGAACCGCCGTTGCCGCCCGTGCCGCCGGTGGCGCCGAACCCGAGGAAGGTCCCGCCTGGTGCCCCGTTGCCGCCGCGGCCGCCGCCGCCGCCGAAGCCGCCCAGGCCGGCCGTGCCGCCGGCACCGCCCGGCCCGCCGGCGGCCAGGTTGCCGCCGAAGATGGTCGGATCGACCGTCAGCGCCCCGGGGCCGTCGATGTAGAAGCCGCCGCCGAAGCCGTCGCCGCCCAGGCCGCCGAGCCCGCCGTTGCCGCCCGGCGCGCCGGTCAACGCGTTACCGCCGTTGCCGCCAGGGTTGCCCTTGCCGGATCCGGTGGTCCCGGACCCGTTGGCGCCATTCAGGATGGCATAGCCCAATCCGGTGCCGCCCGTGCCGCCGTAGCCGCCGTGGCCGCCCGGCCCGCCCGCGGCGGTATTGTCGGAAACGGCGCTGCCGTAGATGCTGAACGTGCCGCCGGCCAGGAACAGCGCGCCGCCGTCACCATTGCCGCCGGTGGCTCCGTTGCCGCCGTTGCCCGCCGCGAAGGTCCACCAGCCGCCGCGGCCGCCGCCGCCGCCGGCCCCGCCCACGCCGCCCACCGCCGCGTTCTGCGCCAGCTCGCTGCCGTCGATCGACACCGAGCCGCTGCCCACGAACAGGCCGCCGCCCGCCGCGTTGCCGCCCAGGGCCCCGTTGCCGCCGTTGCCGCCGTTGCCCGAATGGAAGCCGATGACGGAGGTACTGTAGGTGAAGCCGGAGGGGGTCGTCACGTGCGTCCGGTGCACCGAGTAGCCGAAGCCGCCGCGGCCGCCGTCGCCGCCCTTGCCGCCCTGGGCCAGGTTGCCGGCGATCAGGTCGTTGGTCAGACTCAGGCTGCCGGCGGCCAGGTAGATGCCGCCGCCCGCCGCGTTGCCGCCGGCGGTGCCATTGCCGCCGGTGCTGCCGGTGACATGGCTCTTCGTCGCCGAATGGCCGTTGGCGCCGTTGGACCCGGCGGCCCCCGCCGCGACGTTGTCCAGCAGCGCGACGCTCGACATCGACACCAGGCCGCCGTCGATCAGCACGCCGCCGCCGGCCGCGAGCGGCAGCGCGAGAGTGCCGCCATCGGTGGCCATTCCGCCCTCGATGGCGAGGCTCATGAAGTTCACCGACAAGGTCGTGTCGCCGATGATCTCGAAGTCCCGGCTCGTCCCGCCGGCGCTGAACGATCGAGTTCGACTCGCCCTGCCCGACGAAGTCGATCGTCTTGGAACCGCTCGCCCCGTTGAAGACAGTCAGTTCGCCGGTGGTGATGCTGTACGGGAGGGTCGAGATCGAGAGCGTGATGACGCTGGTGGGTGACCCATCGAAGTCGGCGGAGAGGACCGCGTCGCGGATGCCGTAGGCGGCGTAGGGGCCCGTGTCGAATGGCAGCGGATAATAGTTGCTCACGCCGGCGGTGGGGGCGACCACGTCGACCGGGTCGGTGTTGACCGTCGGCGAGGCCAGCCCGCTGATGCTGACCTGGAAGACGTAGTCGGTGCCGCTCGAGAGCTGGCTCAGAGACAACCCGGAGAAGACCGCCAGTCCGTCGCTGACCGGGACGGTCACCGGCGTGAAGGTGGCGCCGGCCGGCCCGCTGAGCAGCGAGACGGTGGCCGTGCCGGTGTACGCCAAATCGGGGGTGCCAAGAGAGTCGGTGGGCTGGGCGACGATGCCGAAGGGGTCGTTCTGGACGAGGGTGGGCGGGGGTTGTGTGGCGATGACCGACTGGCTGGCCAGGCCGTAGGCCGACAGGTCGGGGATCAGGAGGTTGGCCTTGGGCGAGCCCAGCCCGGTGACCAGGTCGTAGCCGGGCCCGGCCGGGTAGCCGTTATTGCCCGTGGTGATGTCGTGGAAGTCGCCCGGCGCGATCTTGTTGAGCGTGTAGAGGTCCGTCAGCATCGCCGTGGAACCCAGCGGCGAGCCGCCGGCCAGCGCGCGGCCCTGGTCGACGATCGAGGCCATGCCGGCCCACAACGGCGTCGCCACGCTCGTGCCGCCGACTTGCACCCACGGGGTGGCCGTGCCGAAGTCGTACGGGTCGAAGACCGCCACGCCGGTATTCGGGTCGGCGTCGGCGGCGATGTCGGGATTGGTGCGAGAGCCGTTGTTGCCCGCGAAGCCGTCCGTCTGCTGGTAGGAGGGGATGGGGAACGCCTTGCTGTAGCCGCCGCCGCTGCCATAGTACGGATCGCCGGGGATGCCCCAGCCGACCTCGCTGTTGTACGTGTTGTCGGCGTTGAGGTACAGGCTGGTGCCGCCGACCGAGACGACCTCGGGCGAGGCCGACGGGTAGATCAGCCCGAAGCCCGTCCCGCTGTCGCCCGAGGCGGCGAAGACGCTCACGTCCGGGTTGGCAGCGAGCCGGCTGGAGGATCGTGCTGTCCCAGCTCTGCTCCAGGGCCTCCTGGCCCGAGGCGTCGAGGAAGGGGCCGTAGCTGGCCGAGATGACCGACATGCCGGGCATGCCGGCCAGGGTGGCGATCCCGTTGGTGATGTCCTGGTAGTAAGGGGGGATCGGGGTGGCGGAGAGGACGACGATGTTAGCCCCGGGCGCCATGGCGTGCGCCCACTCGATGTCCAGGGCGATCTCGGGGCCGGCGCCGTAGTTCTGGAAGTCGGGGTTATTGGTGGCGTTGTTCGACGACGAGAGCGGGACGCCGTTGTGATCGACGAAGGTCAAGCTGGGCGGGTCGGGCAGGCCGAAGGTCTTGTCGAACTCCGCCAGGGCGCTGGTGCTATAGCCGGGGTCGGAGGTGTCGACGAAGGCGGGGTTGTAGCCCTCCTCGAAGATGCCGATGGTCTGGCCGGTGCCGTCCCCCTTGATGCCGGCGAAGGAGATCTGGTTGACCCCATAGGCGGTCTGGATCTGGACGGGGGTGTAGCCGGCGGGCCCGGGGAACTGCTGGGACGGACCGCCATCGAACGGCGAGGCGACGGGGACGTGGCCCAGGATGACGCCGGGATCGAAGGGCTGGGCGGGGGTGGTACCCGACCCCGTGCCGGAGGAGCCCGCCTGACCGCCGGCCAGCGACCCGGTGGCGCCCGGCATCGACAGCCAGCCCATGCCGCCGCTGGCCAGGGGGTAAGGGACCAGCCCGTCGTGGGGTGAGGGGAGTAAGGAGAGGGAGCCGGTGGCGTTGGGGTTCGGCGGCAGGACCTGGGACAGGACGATGCGGCTCTCGAGGTTCTCCAGTATCGGCAGGGTGGAACGTCGCTTCCGGCGAGGGGAAGCGAGCGGACGGGTGCGGCGCTTGCGTGATGCCATGGGGGAGAACCTCCTGGGTGTGGGGCCGTGGGAGTCCCGGTCGAGGGTCGAGGACGGACGAGCATTCGGCCCGTGGCGCGAAGCGAATCAAGGGTGCTTGTTGTCAACTCGATGCGAAGCGCAACATCGCGGGTTGCGACACGGTATCCGCCGTCGAGATCGGCCACGGCGGCCGCCGGTACGGCCCGGCGGCCTTGCTGATCCCATTCGGCACGCGAGAAGAAGGTCGCCACGACCGCCCGCCCCTCGGCTCGAAGGGCATGCCGCGCGTTTCAAAAGCGTCTCGATTTTGGCCGCGCGGCCCGTAGAAGCGGACGAAGAAATTGCCGGTACCCCCATCTCGACCGGTGTGACTTCAGCGGACACCGTCCTGGCTGCATACCTCCAGAAGGCAAGAATCTAACGAAGGGATCCTGAAAGTCAACAACCCGATATGACGATTTTTGGAAACATCGGTTTTTTTTGGGAACACGGGCTTATTGTGATGCGAACTCGCTTTTATGAATAATATAGAATTTTCTATTATTTTAGAATCGTGGCCCATGCCGCAATCACGGGGTTGGTCCCGGGGATCGAGGGCCTGGTCATGGTGATGACTGGCCTTGTTGGGCGGCATGAACCGGGCCGGCGCGTGGGATGCCGGGGGCGACCGGGCTGCCCGAGCGGCTTCCGCCGGGCGGCCGAGTCGATTACGATGGGGGGAGCCCGGCCGGCCGGTCCTTCGCCCCCGGGCCCGTCGCAGTGCGGCCGTCTCGCTGAGGGGCCTCCGCGTCGCGGGGGGTTGTGCGAGGGGAGGGGCATGCTGGCTGCCGGAGGGCTCGCGATCGGCATGACCGGCGAAACGACCCGGGATCTGCAGGGCCTGATCGACCGCCTGGCGCGCGGCGATGACGCGGCGCGGGCGGAATTGCTGGCGCGCGCCTACCATCGGCTCAAGCGCATCGCCTCGGCGATGTTCCACCGCGACTTCCCCGGCCTCCGCGACCGGCACGACCTGGAGAGCGTGGTGGACGAGAGCTGGGCGCGCGCTGATGCGGGCGCTGGAATCCGTGCGGCCGCCGACGGTCGAGGACTTCCTCCGGCTGGTCGCGCACAAGGTCCGGCAGGTGCTGCTGGACATGGCCGGCCACCAGAAGCGTCGCGACCAGAGGGTGCGGGACGTCGCGGCCCGAGATCTCGCGCAGATCGCGCGCGATGAGCCGGCCGATCATTCGCTCGAGCCCGGCCGGCTGGCCCTGCTGACCGAGTTCCACCGCCAGGTCGAGAACCTGCCGTGCGACCAGCGCAGGGTCTTCGACCTGCATTACTACACCGACCTGCCCCAGGCCGAGATCGCCCGGCTGCTCGGCATGCACCCGCGGAAAGTCAGCTACTTGTGGGTCGCCGCGACCGAGCGCCTGGCCGAGTGGCTCGAGGGGCTCGACGAACTGCTCGTCTAGACCGCCTAACGCATGCGTTGCACCGACACGAGAGAACCCCCCCTGACCCCCCCTTCGCAAGGGGGGGATTCGGAGGGGCGGGCCTCCCTCAATTTCCCCCCCTTGCGAAGGGGGGGTCAGGGGGGGTCGAGGCCCCAGCCCGATCTTGAGGCTGAGCCGCGTGGGTAAGCCATTCGTTAACCGCGCGTAGAGGAATCCTCCCGGCGGGGAGCGCGGCGGGACCTCGGCGGGGAGGGGTGCGGCGGGGCGAGTTATCCGGGTTGCGATCGGATCCGGGAGGGCCGCAAGGAGGCGGCGGTTCGGCGGAGCGGAGGCGGCGATGCAGCACTCGGAGGCGGACGGGTTCGGCGCGGCGGGGGACACGGAGCGGGCACCGGATGCGGATCCGGAGTCGGCGGCGGGCGAGAGCACGGATTCGGGCAGGGAGGCGGATCGCGACCCGATGCTGATGCTGCTGGTGCGATGGGAGGAGGCCGTCGCCGCGGGCGAGGATCCGGACCCGCAGACGCTGTGCGGCGATGACTTGACCTGGCTGCCGGCGCTGCGCGAGCGGATCGCCAAGCGCAAGCGGCTGCGCGCGATCCTGGCGATGCCGGCGGAGCCGGAGGCCGACCGGGTCGAGCCGCCGTTGCCCGAGTTCCCGGGTCACGAGGTCTTGGACCGGCTCGGCCGGGGGGGAATGGGGATCGTCTACCGGGCCCGCGATGCCCGGCTCGGGCGGATCGTGGCCCTCAAGACCCTGGCCGAGGCGCGGTACGCCACGCGGGAGCAGATCGAGCGGTTCCTCGACGAGGCGCGGGCCGTGGCGCGGTTGCGGCACCCCAACATCGTGGCGATCCACGCGATCGGCGAGCATGAGGAGCGGCCCTACCTCTCGCTGGAGTTCGTGGAAGGGGGCAGCCTGGCCCATCGGCTGGTCGACGGCCCGATGGCGCCTCGACCGGCGGCCGAGCTGGTCGAGACCCTGGCGCGCGCCATCGACGTGGCGCACCGCGCCGGGGTCGTGCACCGCGACCTCAAGCCCAGCAACGTCCTGTTGACGGCCGAAGGCGTGCCCAAGGTGAGCGACTTCGGCCTGGCCAAGCTGATGGACTCGGACTCGGCGCTGACCTGCTCGGGCCAGGTGATGGGTACGCCCAGCTACATGGCGCCCGAGCAGGCCGAGAACAGCAAGCAGGTGGGGCCGGCCGCCGATGTCTACGCGCTGGGGGCGATCCTCTACCAGGAGCTGACGGGCCGGCCGCCGTTCCTGGGCGACTCGGCGCTGGAGACCATCAAGCTGGTCGCGAACACCGAGGCCGTCCCTCCGACCCGGCTCAGGCCGAATGTGCCCCGCGACCTGGAGACGATCTGCCTGAGTTGCCTGGAGAAGGATCCGGCCCGGCGGTACGAGTCGGCCGCGGCGCTGGGCGAGGACCTGCGACGGTTCCTCGACGGCCGGCCGATCGTGGCGCGTCCGGTCGGTGTGCCCGGCCGGCTGCTGCGCTGGGCCCGGCGGAACCGCACGCTGGCCGCGGTCTCGGCGGCCTCGGCGGTGCTGGCTGCGATCTGCGCCCTGGGTGCGCCAGCATTCTTCGCGCTATGGCTGGCCGCGCGGGCCGAGCGCCAGCGCGCCGAGCTGGCACGGGGCAACGCGATGGACGCCCTGGCCGAGACCGAGCAGGCCCATCGCCAGACCGATGCGGCGCGGCGGCGCGCCGAGGCGGCCCGCGATCGCGCCGTGACGGCCATCCGCGACATCCTCGGCACCGAGGCCGGCGACCTGGTGCTCGAGGAGGCGCGACCGTACCGCCAGCTCCTGACCGCCGCGGGCCTGCAAGAGGCCCAAGAGCTCGTCCGCGCGCTGGAGGATGACCCCCAGGCCGAGATCCAGGTGGTCTATGGACACCTCGCCCTAGCCGGCCTCCAGCTCGACTCCGGCCAGGCGCAGGCGGCCGCGGAGTCCGGACGCAAGGCGCTGGCGCTGGCCGAGGCCCTGGACGCGCGCCGTCACTCGAGGGAATCGCGGGAGTTGCTGGCCTTGACCCTGCATCGACTCTTCGTCCTGCCCGGGAGTCCCGAGGAGGTCCGCGGCCGCGCCCGCCGGTCCAACGCCCTCTTCGAGGAGATCGCCGCCGGGCGGCCCGACGGGCACCTGGCCGACGCCCACGCCATGTCGCTGAACCATTACAACATCGGCCACTCCTGGTTCTGCGAGGGCAAGCTCCCCGAGGCCGCCGCCTCGTTCGAGTCGGCCATCCGGGCCTGCGAGGAAGCGATCCGACGGGGCGATCAGGGCCGCCTGATCCGCCTCGACCTGGCCAGGGCCCTCGTGTACCTCTGCCGGGTCCGGATCGCTTCCGGGCGGTGTGCTGACGCGCTGGGGCCGGCCCGGCGGGCCATCGATCTCTACCGGGACCTCGTCGATCAATCGCCCTCGGACTATTCGTTCGCGAACCTGCTGTACCTGGCCCACGAGGAGCTGAGCTTCGCCTATCAGGGACTGAAGCGCTGGGAGGACGTGATCGCCTGCCACGAGGCGGTGCGCGCGACCCTCAAGGCCGCGGCCGAGCGGCACCGCGGCGTCGTCTCGCGCATGGCGGGGATCCAGGGGGCCCTCGCGACGGTCGACTTCAACCTGGCGCTGGCCTACGGGTCGGACCCGGCGCGCTACTATGGTCCGTACCGCGCGGCGTTCGCCGAGGCCTACGACATCTGCGACAAGCTCGAGCTCGTCGAGCCGCTCTCGGACGACCTCAAGATGGTCCTGAGCGATGCCCTGTACCAGAAGGCTGACTTCCGGGTCGAGGACGGCCTGGCGCCCGATCCGGCCCTGCTTGAGCGGGCCGAGCGGATCTGTGAGGAGTTGTGCGTCAAGCAGGCCTGGAACGCGGCGCACCGCGTGATGCGGGTCACGATCCGGCTCGAGCTGGCCGACGAGCTGGAGGCCGTGGGCCGGACGGCCGAGGCGCGCGCCTGCCGCGAGCGGGCTCTCGCCGGCGCGCGCGGCGATGGCGCCGCCCTGTTCGAGGCCGGGGCCTCCGCGGCGGACAGCGCTCGGCAGACGGGGACCTATCCGACGCGGCTGGATGCCCGCCGACTGGAGGAGCGGCGGCGGAGGTTCACCCGTCGCGCCGTCGCCTCGATCCGGCGAGGGATCGACGAGGGCTTCCGCGACGCCGCGCGGCTACGGAATGCGCCCGAGCTGGCGAGCCTCAGGGACGACCCCGAATTCCGCGCCATCGTGGCCTCCTTCGACGACCGCGTGTTCCCCGCCGACCCCTTCGCGGCGCGGCCATGAGGGCGCGGGCGGCCGGTCGCGCCGCGTTGACCGGCCGATCATCCCACGGGACAATGAGGGCGAGGCCGGGCCGGGATTCGCCGTCGTGCGTCACCGCGCGTCCTTCACCGGCTGAGTCCGCGGCTACCCCTGGAGACCCGCTATGAGACCCCCATTCCCCGGCATGGATCCTTGGCTGGAGCATCCCGGTTTGTGGCCGGGCGTGCATAACCGACTCATCACGGCGATCGCCGACGAACTGGTCCCCAAAGTCGCTCCAAAATACTTCGTTGACGTTGAGCAGCACACGTACATCACATCGCCTGCAGGCGACCTGGCGCTCATCGAGCCGGACGTGCTCATCGGCCGGACCGGATCGCGAAAGCGGATTCCGGTGGCGGACGCGCCCGCGGCGGCCGGGGTCGGCGTCATCGAGATGGACGTCGAATTTCCCGTCGGGGTCCAGGTCGACGAATGGTACTTGGAGGTCCGGACCACTGTCACCGGCCGGCTGGTCAGCGTGATCGAGATCCTTTCGCCGACGAACAAGTCCTCCGGCCCCGGCCGGAAGAAGTATCTGCGCAAAAGGCGAAACGTCCTCGCGACGAGGACCAGCCTGGTCGAGATCGATTTGCTCCGGGCTGGCAAGCCGATGCCACTCTCGGCGCGACATCCCGTGGAGAGCGACTATCGCATTGTGGTCGGCCGCGGGGCATCGCGGCCGCGGGCCAAACTGTATGCCTTCGGCGTGCGCCAGCCGATCCCGCCGATCCCGATCCCACTACTCCCCAAGGATCCCGAGCCGTCGCTCGACCTCAACGCCGTGCTGCACGCCCTCTACGAGCGGGCGCGGTTCGACCTGGTTCTGGACTATTCCAAGCCACCGGTGCCCCCGCTCCGAGAGGAAGACGCCGCCTGGCGCGAGAGATCGTCTCGCGAACGTGAGTGCCTTCGAAGGCCCCTCGTAGGGTGCCCTACGAGCACTGAGTGGTTGCTTCGGGGACCGGCGGGCGGGGTCGGAAGCTCTAGGTTCGACTGGACTGAGCTCGAACGTGGCCCGCGGTCGGGCGGGCTGCACATCCTGACGTTGTGCGACCCGGCCGGCATCGGGTTTGGTAGGGTGGGCACCGCCCACCGAGTGGAGGCGATGACCGGTGGGCAATGCCCACCCTACCCGAGGAGTTCCATGGCTCGCCCGCTGAACATCTGGGGTATCCTCCTCTTGGCGGCGATCGCTCCGGCCCCGATCGTTGGCGCCGCCGAGGCCGACGGACCCGCCCCGCGGCAGATGGAGCGGCTCGGCCGTGGAACGGCCGCCGTCCGGCGCGGGGACGGCGGCGTCTTCGTGAGCTGGCGGCTGCTGGGGACCGACCCGGCCGGCATCGCCTTCGACGTCTACCGCTCGACCGGCGGCGGGCCGCCCGCGAAGCTCAATCGCGACCCGATCGCCGGTCCGACCGGCCTCGTCGATGGGGGCGCCGAACCGGACCGATCGGTCGCGTACACCGTCCGTCCGGCGACCGGGGGACGCGACCCGGAGCCCGAGCCCGGCGCCACATTCCGGCTGGCGGCGGACGCCCCGGCGGGCTACCTGGCCATCCCGCTCAAGACGCCCGACGGCTACAGCCCCAACGACGCCTCGGTCGGCGACCTCGACGGCGACGGCCAGTACGAGATCGTCCTGCATCAGGCGTCGCGGGGCCGGGACAACTCGCAGCGCGGTCAGACCGGCGAGCCGATCCTCGAGGCCTACCGGCTGGACGGGACATTCCTCTGGCGGATCAACCTGGGCAAGAACGTCCGCGAGGGGGCGCACTACACCCAGTTCCTGGTCTACGACTTCGACGGCGACGGACGGGCCGAGATCGTCTGCAAGACGGCCGACGGGACCGTCGACGGCGCGGGGCGGACCATCGGCGACGCCGTAGCGGACTGGCGCAATCCGTCGGGATACGTCCTGGCCGGCCCGGAGTACCTCACCGTCTTCGACGGGCGGACGGGCCGGGCGCTGGCCATCGTGGATTACCTGCCGCCTCGCGGCAAAGTGGCCGACTGGGGAGACGACTACGGCAATCGCGTTCGACCGGTTCCTGGCATGTGTGGCCTATCTCGACGGTGTGCGGCCCAGCCTCGTCATGTGCCGGGGCTATTACACGCGCACCGTCCTGGTGGCCTGGAACTGGCGAGGCGGCCGGCTGGAGCGCGTCTGGACGTTCGACAGCGACGCCGGCCCGCCGGAGAACCGCGCGTATCGCGGCCAGGGGAACCATAACCTGTCCGTCGGCGACGTGGACGGCGACGGCCGAGACGAGATCGTCTACGGCGCCTGCTGCATCGACGATGACGGCAAGGGGCTCTACACGACCGGCCTGGGACACGGAGATGCCCTGCACCTCTCCGACATCGACCCGGATCGTCCCGGCCTGGAGGTCTTCGACATCCACGAGAGGCCCCGGCATCCGCACGGGGCCGAGCTCCGCGACGCGCGGACCGGCCGGCTCCTCTGGAGCAAGAGTTCGCCGGACGTCGGCCGCGGCGTCGCGATGGACATCGACCCCCGCCACCGCGGTTACGAGTCCTGGGCCTCGGGCCAGGGGCTCGTGGGGTTGTGGAACGTCAAGGGTGAGATGATTTCCGATCGCAAGCCGCGCTCGTGCAACTTCGGCGTCTGGTGGGACGGCGACCTGCTCCGCGAGATCCTCGACAGCAACCGCATCACCAAGTGGGACTGGAAGACGAGCGCCGAATCCCCCCTGCTCGTCGCCCAAGGCTGCACGTCTAACAACGGGACGAAGTCCACCCCGTGCCTCTGCGCCGACATCCTCGGCGACTGGCGGGAAGAGGTCTTCTGGCGCACCGTTCGACAACAAGGAGCTGCGGATCTACACGACCCAGATCCCGACCGAGCACCGGCTGACGACCCTGATGCACGACCCGCAGTATCGCTTGTCGGTGGCCTGGCAGAACGTCGGATACAACCAGCCGACCCAGCCCGGCTTCTACCTGGGCGATAGCATGCCGGCACCGCCTCGACCCAGGATCTTCGTCCCGGCGGCGGCTCGCCGTTGAGAGCGAGGAAAGTCGAGCGCGCTGCCGGCTTGATGCAGGGGGCAGCACCCATCGATCTCGGACCTCGACCCGAAGCGCTCGATCAGGCATCGGGCGCCGGCGTCTCGTTGGGTCGCAGTCGGATCTCCAAATGACAACCGACCGCCTCCGCATACTTCCGTAGCGTGGCGAGCGACGGAGAGTGTCGCTTGCTCCCACCGCCGGACTCCAGGCGGGCCACGGCGGGCGTCTTCGTCCCCATCCTCTTCGCGACCTCCGCTTGAGTTAAACCGGCGTGACGCCTCGCGCGCAGCAGTTCGTCGAGCAGGGCGAACTCCTCCGCCTGGGCATCGTACTCGGCCTGGACGGCCGGGTCCTTCAGCATCCTTCTGATCATTTCTTTATGAGTCAGCATCCTCTCGCACCTCCTTCAATCTCGCGCGGGCGATGCGCAACTCCTTGGCCGGCGTCTTCTGCGATTTCTTCACGAATGCGTGAAGCATCATAATTCGTCGCTCCGCAAAGGTCGCGTAGAACACCCGCCCGATCCCTTCCTTGGACTTCAGCCGCAACTCGAACAGGCCTTTGCCCATCGCGCGGGAATGGGGCATGCCCAGGTCCGGCCCGAAGGTGAGCAGGCGCTCCGTGAGGTGAACGTACCGGGCCTGGATTCCAGCCGGGAACGCCATGATCGCACGCTGCAAGTCGTCGCTGTAGTAGAGGATCTCCCACTCCATCAGCGGATGTTAACAAATCTGTTAACCTCCCGTCGAGCCCAGCCGAAGTATCGGCGGGCGGCCGCAGAACTCCGACGACATGTCGTTGCAGCCGCTTTCTCTTTCAGGTCTCGGACCCATGCGAGATCCTCGACGGCAATCGCATCACCAAGTGGGACTGGAAGGCGGGCGCCGAATCCCCCCTGCTCGTTGCCCGGGACTGCACGTCCAACAACGGGACGAAGTCCACCCCGTGCCTCTGCGCCGACATCCTCGGCGACTGGCGGGAAGAGGTCATCTGGCGCACCGTCGACAACAAGGAGCTGCGGATCTACACGACCCAGATCCCGACCGAGCACCGGCTGACGACCCTGATGCACGACCGCCAGTACCGCCTGTCGGTGGCGTGGCAGAACATCGGATACAACCAGCCGACCCAGCCCGGGTTCTACCTGGGCGAGGGCATGGCGACTCCGCCCCGATTCGGGATCTTCGTGCCGGTGGCGCCGCGCCCTGAGAGCGCGAGACGTCCAGCGCACTGCCGGCTTCGGGGAATCGAGCGTTGACGCCAAAGTTGTGAGGACGACCGGGCGACGGACAGCTCCGTTCGGCGGCGCCATCGTCGAGGTCGGGCTGGCCGCCCGGGCCGAGCGCCACGGGACGTCCTCATCGGCGCCCCACAGCGCCTGGCGGTCGGTTTACGGCGCGCCACGGCGCCTGGCGGCAGGTTTTGGCGGGCAGGTCCCGCCGAGCTGGTCAATTCTGGCCATGTCCTGCAGATGGTCGAAAATGACCAGGTAGCCCCGTGAACGGCCCGGAGCCGCCGGGCCTCGGGGGTCGTCGCTCGACCGGCCCGTCGCCGGGCGTGCAGGGTCGGGGGCCGGCTCCGCCCGGTGACCTCGTCCCGGGGAAACCGCTCCGGTCCTCGAGGTCCGACCGAGGGCTGGCGCCGGCCCGATGATCCTCGCATACTCCCCATACTCCACACGAGAATCTGGTGAGGAGTATGGCGGAGTATATGGCGCCGGCGACCGGTTCGGGGCGTCTAGGCCATGCATCATTGGTCCTTAACAAGCAACGATGGCAGTACGCCTCCATTGAAGGCCAGAGTCAGCCCCATGGACCTCCCATGCTCTGCATGCTTTGCATGGTTCGCACGTCGAGAATATGCAAAGCATGGGCGCCCGCGACGAGTTTGGGGAGCTCGGGCGACTCGTTACCGACATCAAGCAAGCATCAGTGGTGGCTTGGCGTCCCAGGCGACGGTTCGTCCATGCTCCCCATGCTCCCCGCGAAGGTGTGATGGGGAAAACTGGGGAGCATGGACGCCAAAGCCGAGATCGGGCGACGCGCCGTCGGCCCGTAACGCATAGGTGGTAGCATGCACCAGTGCCGAACCCCGACCGAAAGGCTCGGATGTCCGGGCCGATGCGAGCGCGCTCGAGACTGACCGGGTCAATCCTGCCGCCGGCACCGCGCGACCGCAGGCCGTCTCCAGCTTGGGTTCCCCGGCGAGGCGTCCGCTCAACCGCGCGCGATCGCGGCGATGGCCGCCCTTGCCGGATGCATCGGACTTGTCGGCCTTGACGGCGCGGGCCGGCGCGGCGTAGGAATCTCGCTCGATGGTCTCCGGCGGGCGGTCGCGGAAAGGCCCGGCGCGGCCATCGCGGCGGACGCAGGCTGGCGCCGGTGGCTCAGCCACTCGTTGCGGACGATGAATTCTCCGCCGGGCGGATCGTCGGATCCGAGCTCTGGATGCGGTCGAGTCGCATGGGATGCGATCCGGATGAGCCCGATCGCCGCGGCGACGAGGATCCCGATCACGAGGGTGTGGCCCCACGCGGCCACGAGTCGCTGCACGGCTCGACCCGCGGGCGGGGGCTCGATGGCCGCTGGAGCCCCGAGCTCTCCGGGATTCCTCGGCCCGAGCCGAGCGTTCACCGCGTTGCGGCGCCCGGTCGTCGTCTCTTCGAACACGCGATGGGGGGGTTCATGGCAGCCTCCGAGGTGTCGGACTCCTACGTCTTGGACCGAGGTGTCCGGAACGCGATCACGGCGGTTCCGGACACCTTTCATGGACGGGCGGTCACGCCGGTCGCGACCGGGAGAACCCGGCGCTCATTCGGGCCGGGGCAATCTCACGGGCCGTTGAAGATATTGTTGTAGGCGGTCGTGGCCTTGTTGCCTTTCACGGTCGTGTTCACGAGAGTCAAGGTGGTGTCATAGGCGTAAATCCCACCCCCCTCGCCGTCCACGGAGCCGTTCGCCTTGTTGCCATTGACGGTGGAATTCTCCACGTCCACCGTGCTGTTGAGGGCATAGATCCCGCCGCCGTAGGCATTCACGCCGTTGGCCTGGTTGGCGTTGACCGTGCAGTTGGTAAGGGTGGCGGAACTGGTCAGGACCGACAGGCCGCCGCCCCAGGCGTCGCCGCCGATGGCGCCCGAACCGCCGGCGCCGCCGATGGCCTCATTGCGGTTGACGGTGCAGTTGTTGAGCGTCAGCGAGCAATTGTCGGGGGCACCGAAAAGGAAGTAGCCGGTGCCGACGTTGATGCCGCCGCCCACGCCGGTGCCGCCATTGGCCCCGGCGCCGCCGGCGCCGCCGATGGCCTGGTTGTGATTGACGGTGGTGTTGCTGACGGTCACCACCGAGCCAACCGCGAGGTCGATGCCGCCGCTCACGCCGTCGGCGCCTGCCGTGCCCGCGGCGCCGGCCCCGCCCTCAGCCACGTTGTTGACGACCGTACAGCCGGTCACGACGCCCGAAGGAACGAGGACCAGGGAGATGCCGCCTCCTTCGGCAAGCGCCGGCGCCGTCCCGGAGCCGCCGACCGCCTGATTGCCGGTGAGCGTGCTGCCGGCAATGAGCACGGAGCCGCCGGCGAGGTCGAGGCAGAAGATGCCGCCGCCAGCCGTCGCACTGTTGCTCTCGACTGACTGCGAGGGGGGGACAGTGGATGCCAGAGGCGCGCCCTGCGCCAGGTTGTCGGTCAGGGTCGAATTGCGAACGGTCAAGGCGCCGATACTGTTGATGCCGCCGGCCTGGCCGGAGCCGTAGTTGGTCATGCCGTCCCCGCCGGCGGCACCGAGGGCTGCGTTGTCGTTGAGCGTGCAGCCCGTGACGGTCAGGGTCGCACCTACGATGCTGGAGTTGCTGATCGCCCCTCCGCCCGCACTGGCGCCGGGGCTGCCGCCGAGCGCCTTGTTGCCGATCAACGTGCTGTTGCTGATCGTGGCCGAGCCGGTACCGGCCTGATTCAGGTCGATAGCGCCGCCCGATGCGAAGATGTAGGACGGGTTAACGATGGGATCGTTGGGACCGACGGCGATGGCCTTGTTGGCGTCGAAGGTGCTGTTGCTGACGGTCAGCGTACCGGACGCCATGACCTCGATGGCGCCTCCGAACCCGCCGCCAGCCGCATTGCCGAGGGCCTCGTTGTTGGTCAACGTGCAATGGCTGATGCTGAGGGCAGCGCTGCCCTCGAGGAGGATGCCGCCCCCCGTGGTCGCCCGGCCTTCGGTGATGGTCAGCCCGGCGATGGTCACGCTGGCGCTGCCGCTGATGTCGAAGACCTGGTAGGTGTTGTTGCCGCTGACGGACAGCTTGTTCGCGCCTGGGCCGTTGATCGTCACGCTGGCGCTGATCGGCAGAATGCCGTTCGTCAGCGTGATGGTGCCATTCAGCCCTTTGGCGAAGTTGATGGTGTCTCCGCTGCTGGCGGCCACGATGGCCGCCCGCAACGAGCCGGTGGGGCCGGGGGAGGGGCCGTCGAGCAGGTTGGACACCATCAAGGTGCTGAGCAGGCTCCGGTCCTCCAGCATGTCCAAGCGGGGCAGGACCGAGCGCCGCGAAAGTGTGTGCGTGAGTCCCCGGCGCCGCGACCGAGCCGGAGAGCCCGTAGTCGACCGCCGAAACCAGGATGCAGACAACATGATGCAAGCCTTTCTGGAAGGGAAGCGGTCCGCGCGAAAAACCAGCGGTCCCCGGTGCGCGGATCCACCGCCGGGGCCGGCTGCCTCGATCCCATTCACGGTCCGCGGATTGCCGCCGGGTTCCCCGGCGCGAGTCTGAGCGCCAGGGGCCGCCCTCACTGATGCCGGCTCGGACAGAAGCTCTCCGCTTGAGCCACGGGGAGATCCGCGTCGTACGACGCCTGGGACCGGTGCGAGACCCTCGGCCACGGCGGGTCGAGCACCAGGTTTCGCCACGTCAGCGGTGCGCGATAGTCGCTGCCCGGCCGGCCCTGATCGGCGCCGTCGAGCAACTGGCCCCGGGTGTTGGTCAGGCCGCGGGGTGCTGTCCCGTCGACGATCAGCTCGTAACGGTGGTGGATGCTGATCCGTTCCGCCGGACGTAGCGTCACCGTCGGGGCCGCCGGGTCGGAAGCCGCCTTCTTGATGGCGATGGACCGGCCCGCGGGGCCGATGATGCGATAGTCCTCGGCGTCTCCGGCCGTGACCGCGTCGAGCGCCTGGTCGAAGGTCAGGACCTGTGAGGTGGGCATCATGTGATAGCCGTAGCGCAGCACCGAGACGACTTTCGGGCCGTCGGTGACGACCGGGGAAGTGGTCGTCGTCTCCGTCGTCGGTGAGACGACCTGCGTCTGCTGGCTCGACCGGCTCGGGGCGTAAGAGACCGTCGTGACCTCGGTCGTCCCCCCCTTCCGCGTCACGGTGGATGTCGCCTTGCTCGTCCCCGAGGGCCCCTGATGGACCGTCACCTTGCCGATCGACCGCTTCGGCATCGGGTCGCCTTCGAGGATGGTGCCCGAGGCGCTGCCCTGGGCGATGGGAATGCTCCCCTTCTTGAGCGCCAGGTTGACCGCGAAGCTCACGTTGTCGCGGGATTTCCGGTCGACGAGGATGGGTACCTTGATCGTCCGGACGAGCGGTTTCCCAGGTCCGAAGGTCAGGGTGCCCTTCTTGGACTTGTAGTTCTTGTTGGCGATGGCCGTACCGTTGGCGGTGGCGTAGCGCACGGTCACTGCCCGGGTGATCGGCGCTGTGAGCTGCACGGTGAAGACCAGCGAGGCACCTTTCTTCTCCACCACGGGCTGCGGCGCGTTGATCCACAGGCTGGGCTGGACGACGACATTGAAGGATTCGGTCGCCGCCTGGTTGGCGACCCCTTTGACGTCGGTGAACGAGCCGGCAATGAAATTGAGGTTCACTGGTCCATTGGCGAACATGCCGGTGAATGAGTAGCGGAAGGAATTGCCGCCCAGCCAGGTTGGCGAGCCGTTGACCACAACGCTTCCCGCACCGGCTCCGCTGAGGGTGAACTCCGGTCCGGCGTCGAGGACGGAGTTGAGATCGATGCCCTGGCCTGTCGGGCTGGTGAAGGCGACGTCGATGTACTTGCGGACGTCCAGCTCCCAGTCGATCGCCGTGCTCCCGGCCGCCGGATCGGCCAGGCTGGCCATGGGGGCCTGGTCGAGGAACGTCGTGGCCTGGGCGGAAGTGGGCGTGGGCTGGCGATTGCCGGCACGGTCGGTCGCCACGCTGTAGAATCCGTACGAATGACCGAACGAGCCCGAGAAGACCGCCGAGGTCTGGGTCGTATCGGTCACGAAGGGCACGAACGCTCCCCCGTCGGTCGAAACATAAACATCGTAGCTGGCGATGCCCGAGCCGCCGGGATTGTCGGAGCCCGACCAGGTGACCGTGAATGAGGTTGTGGTGATAGCGCCCGGCAGAGGGTTCACGCTGCTGGTTGGTGGGGTCGTGTCGACAGGGACATTGACCTCTGTCGTGGCCTGCGCGGCGGTAGGAGTCGTCTGGACATTGCCGACCTTATCGGTGGCCACGCTGTAGAAACCGTAGGTGTGCCCGTTCTGCCCCGTGAAGACAGCCGAGATCTGGGCCGTCGCCGACTGCCAGAGGCTGAAGGGACCGCCGTCGTCGGAGACGTAGACGTTATATGAGCCGATGCCCGAACCCCCAGCGTCATCCTCGCCGGACCAGCTCACGGTGAAGCTACTCGACGTCTCGGTGGGGGGCAGCGGGCCGACGGTGCTGGTGGGGGGACCATTGTCGATGGTGTTGAAGATGGGGGGTGTGTCCAGCGAGCTTTGCCCGGGCAGACCTGCCTGGAAAATGACGGTCCCCTTGGCGTTAATGACCGTGCCGGTGGGATCATTCGCCTTGGGCTCGATGGTGTAGCCGATGAATCCCTCGCCCTCGGGCGGCGTGACGTCCGGTGGCAGGAAGCCTTCCTCCACATTGCCGACGGGCACGTCGAGCGTTGCGGGGTCGATGGAGGTGAAGGTCCAGGTGAGCAGACCGGTCAAGGGGTTGAAGTCAGCGTCCACGTCCACGTAGACACCCACAGTGCTGGTGGCGTCGATGTGCGTGGTATAGGAGCTCAGCCCGGCAGGAATCGTATAGATCTGGCCGTCGAAATCGAAGTCATTGAGCTGGAACGTGCTCCAATCCAGATTGGGATCGAGTTGCTCCGTGACCGTCACGACCTGCGCCGGGGCATTCGCGGTGGCCTTGTTGTCGAACGTGATGCCGTAAGGCAACGGCACGTTGGTTGGTATGAAGTCCTGCGCACCGACGCCAACGGGGCCGTAGATAGCGTTGGGATCGGAGGGGCCGGCGAGCAAGTGCTGGAGGAACAGGCTAATACTTTTCAGGTCTGACGGGTGGTTGATGGTCCAGTTTAGCACCAGCCCCAAATACGCAAAAAACTCTCTGCCGGACAGCTCGCCCCAAGGGCGGCCAAAGTAGCCAAGTGCCACGGCAACGATCGGGCTGCTCCGCAGGTAAAGATAAATGGCCGTACCGCTTTCGTGCAAAAAGGCCAATATATCGTACCCCGTGGCTCCGGTTGCAGGATTGACGGCCGAGAGGAAGGCATCGACCGACGCGGGAACAGTGATAGCCACCTCGCCAGCCAGGACGTCGGCGACCACACCGACGGCCACTGCTCCCGTGGCAAGCGCGACAGGCCCAACAACTAAAGCGAATGGGAGCCCGAATGCGGCCTCATAACCGTCGTTAAAGTCCTGCTGAGTAAGATATGGCATGTCGGTTCCCGCCGGGCCCACCCCCATATCATCCGTAAGGCCGATCAATCCGTCGCCGCAGTCAAGCCCGATCGGGTCGATGAGGCTGACAGGATTGTTCGCCGCATAAGTATAGAGGTTGAATCCCCCGGCGATGCCGGTTGGATCGCGGCTGATAAAGCGGCCGATCGCCGGCCAGTAGAACCGGTTGCGGGTGAAATCAAGGCCGTTGCCCTGGGCCATTACGCCGGATCGACCGTTGTACTGGAAGGGATTGGTTATATTTCCGGTCGAACTCTGAAGCTCTCCGAAAGGCAGATAGGTATAGCTGGCCAGATAGCTCCCCGCCTGGCCGCTCAAGCCGGCCGTCGAGCCGAGGGCATCGTAATCGTAGAATTCCGCGGCGCCGGAGGCCGTGACCTGGCTGATCAGGCCCAACCCATAGGTGAAATTAGCGATCAGGTTGCCCGAGGCGTTGTATTCAGCCGCGACGCTCCCGGTGCCGAGGGGATTGACGAGGTATTGGGTGGTCTGGCCGTTGTCCGTGGACGCGACGAGGAATCCGAGCGCATTATACTGGTAGGTGTACGTGTCGGTCGGGGTCTTCACGCCGATCAAGCGGTTCTCGGTGTCGTAGGTGTAGGTCGTGCTTCCGCCTGGCCCGCCGATGGTGGCCGTCAGGTTGCCATTGGCATCATAGGTGTAAGTCGCGCTGCCGACCGCCGTGTACTCATTCATGTTGTTGCTGGCGTAATTCGTCGCCGCGCCGTTGACGCTGACCGCGGTGCGGTTGCCGGCCGCGTCGTAGGCGTACGTGATCACTTCGCCGGTCGGAAGCTGAACCGAGGTAAGCTGCCCGTCGGCGTCATAGATGTAGGCGGTAATCCCGGCCAATGTGGTCATGCTCGATACTTGACCCAAGGCGTTGTAGGTGTAGTCGAAGCGGGAATTGACGGTGCCATTGGGAGCAAAGTTGATCAGGTCGGCGACTTGCCCGCTGAGGGTGTAGGTATAAGTCGTATAGGTGCCGTTGGCGTTGACCTGTCCCGATAGTCGGCCATCGGGACCGTAGGTATAGGAGGTGATGAGCTCGCCGCTGCCGTCGGTGACTTTGGCGAGGCCCCCCGCGGCGTTGTACGAGTAGTCTTGCTCGAACCCGGTTTGATCGACGACTTGCGTAAGCTGCTCGCCGGCGTTATAGGTGTACGCCAGGAACTGGCCGTTCGGGTAGACAATCTTCGTGAGGCTGCCGGCCGCGTCGTAAGTCATCGTGATGGCGCCGGAGGCGTCGGCCACGGACGTCAAGTCGCCGTTCGTGTCGTAACCGTAGGAAATGGACGTGCCGTCGGGGTCTGCGCGGTGGACCATTCGCCCCTGGCTGTCATAAGTGTAGTAAGTCGAGCGGCCCAGCGCGTCGATGCTCTCCGAAACCTCGCCCTGCGAATTATAGAAGTATTGGCTGGCGGTGCCGTCGGGCTGGGTGATCGACGCAAGCTCTCCCTGGCTGGTATAGGTAAAACCCGTGGTGGCGCCATCCGCATTCTGAAAGCTCTCCAGCTCGCCGGTCTGCGGGTCGGTCGTGAATTGGCTGGTGTTGCCCAGGGGATCCGTCTGGCTGGTAAGGTTTCCCTGGGCATCGTACTTGTCCGAGGAAGCCGTGCCGCCGGGCAGCGAAGTCAGCACGATCTGTCCGCTGGCGTTGTAGGTGACGCGCGAGACATTGCCCAGGGGGTCCGTCACAACGGCGGGTTGGCCGGTGAGGTCGTAGAGCACCGTGGTGGTTGCCCCATCGGCATCGGTCTCGGTATAGCCGCCGGGTGAGAGATAGGCGTAGGTGACGGCGTTGGCCCCGTTGTCCCGACTCTCCTGGATGAGTCTTCCCTGGGAGTCATAGCTGAAATAGGCGTGAGTTCCTTGGGGGTAAGTAATCGACGCCAGGGCATGTTCCTGGGCAATGCCTTGTCCATTGATGTAGGTGTACTGGGACGTGCCGTTTGCGCCAGCGACCGATGTCAACTGCTCGTAACCGTCGTAGCTGTAAGTGGTGACGTTGCCGGCGGGATCGGTTACCTGGCTAATCAGGCCCTGGGCGTTGTAGCCGATCGTCAAATGGTCGCCGTCGGATGCTGTCAGGCTCGTCAGCAACGTCCCGGTGTAGCCGGCAGTGATGAGGTTGCCCGTAGGGTCCTGGACATAATTCAGATGCCCGTTCGGCAGAAAAGCGGTCACCGAGCCACTCGAGTCGGTCAGGGTGTAGCTGCCGTTGGCCAGGGTCAAGACCTCCTGATGGTTGGCACTGGCGGCCTGGTAAGAGCCGTCGGGTTGCTGCGCGAAGTCGCTGGCAGCGAACCCGGTGCTGAGGCGCCTTGCTGGATGTAAACATTGCCGGAACTGTCCGTTTGCGCGGAGACGTCCCAGTTGGACGCCCAGCCATACCCCAGCAGGCCCGACTGGTTGCGGCCAACGAGGGACTGAACGAACGAGCGTTCGAAAGTGAGCGAAAGGCCCGGTTCCGCGAACGAATCGTCCACGACGCTGGTCAGAGTCGGCATCGGCGCGACGTCCTCGGCCTTTTCCAGCTCGAAAGCCTTCAGATCGTTGTCATCCGTGATCGGATCGCCGACCTGGGCGAGATAAATGGCGTCGGCCTGCAAGGCCGCGTCCAAGCTGCCCTGAGTTGATCCGACTGACGCCACGAAGTTGTCCAGAATTGCAGTCCAGGCTGGAGCAGAAATGTTGGCCGGTTGCTTTCCTAGCTCTTCAGTGGCCCAAGCCAAGGCGCCTTGGGGCAGCAACTCCTGAACACTGACGTTGCAACTGGTGCCGGGCGTGTTAGGTTCAGGAAGCTCCGACCAGCCTTCGGCGACCTGGCCGCCCGGCGCCAGGGTTGTCGCAGGAATGACAACCGAACCCGGCGCGGCGCTCGTCACGTCGATCTCAATGGCGGGCAGGGGCACGTCTTGTGTCCCGTAGTTTCTGACCATGAGCCCAACGGGGAACGGTCCGATGGGACCTACATCAACGCCGCCGCTGCCCCCGCCCGAAGCCTGGCTCTCACCTGGCACTGGCACAACGTGGTTAAATGGTAGTCCACCGTTGTGAACCCCCGGAGGAGGGGTACCGGTCCAGAAGGACGCAGATGAGTCGCCGACCCAAAGAACCCAATCGAGGCAGAGGACGGCTTGTGCCGTGACCTGGAAGCTTCCGGGGGCGGTGGACGATTTGCCGCTGTCGGCCACCGCGACGCTGTAGTTGCCGGCCGGGAGGCCGGTCAGGTCGAAGGTCGCGTTCAGCTCGTTGGCGCTGATCAGGGTCACCGTCGTGGCGCTGAAGTTGTGGCCGCCGCCCTGGAGGCTGACGGTGGTCTGCGACGTGAAGCCGGAGCCCGTCACGTCCATCGTCGCCTGTCCCTGGTTGCCGGCCGTGGAGGGAGTGAAGGCGGTGGCCGCGAATGTCATCGGGCTGGCCAAGAGCGTGAACGGCTGACCGGCGCCGGCTCCTTCGCGTCCGTGCAGCCAGATGTAATAGGCGCCCCCCTCGCCGCTGGGCAGGACAATCTCGGGCTGCAGGTCGTTCGGATTGGTCGACGACTGATCGAAGCTGTTGGCGGTGGGCAAGGCACCAAAGCTCAAGTAGAGTTCTGATTCGGCGGCCACGGCAAGAGTCGCGTCCAGCTTCACGTTCGTCCCGGGCGTCACATCGAGCCGATAGTACAGGTCCTGCCCGTTGGCGATGGTGCCCGACAGCGGCGTGCCGACCGTCAGCAGCGGCGGCTGCGTCGATAGCTCGGTCGCCGCCACACCGACGTTGTTGGCGCGGTTGACTTCCGGCACGACCAGGTCGCTGTCCACGACGACGATCACATGGTAGCTGCCCACCGGGAGGGCGGGCACCGGCGCCGTCACCGTCCCCGTGTACTGTCCTGAAGCCGACAGATCCCCGCTATGCGTGACGCGGCCCAGCAGCACTGCGTTGGCGTCAACCACCGTTTCTATGGAAAGATAGACCGAATCGGTCCAGCTTCCCGCAGTCGTCGGCACCGTGCCCAGATTGGTATCGGTGTAGGTGACGGTGACGTTCTGACCCAGCAAGGCATTCGCCGGCGTGAAGGTGATGTCGCTCACTGCCAGGTCGGGCGCCGTCGCGGCCCCCACCAGGTCAAGGCTTGTGGGCATGGTGCTGGTGGTAAATGCGGGCAGGCCGTCGATCAAGGGAGAATGGAACGTCGCAAAGCTCCCGCTGGAGCTGGCGAAATTCAGGACGTCGAAAGATTCCTCGGCACTCGGTCCAAAGCCGTTGATCAGGGAGACGTTCAACGTACCACCCAGCGCGGCCGTGCCCGTGACGTTCACCTGATCGAACAGTGTGCCGGCCGTGGCGCCGCCGACCTTGAGAGCCAGAGTGCCGGCCGAGGTTTGCGTGTAGTTGCCTGTGACGGCAAGGAGTCCCGGGCTGCTGCCAAGATCCACCTCGCCGGCGTTCGTGAGGTTGGCATCGATGGAGCCCGGTCCCGAGAGCGTTCCCCCCTGGATGTCGATCTGGTTGCCGGCGGTTCCCAATGTGCCCGCGCTCAGAATGGTCGTGCCGCCGGTTTGCGTGTAAACGCCCGTGCCGCCGGGGATGAACGCGGCGCCGCTGTTGATGGTCACCGTGCCGTCATTGGTGAAAGCCTGGCCCGAGGTGAAACTCGCGCCGTTCTGGATGGTGAAGCTGCCGGCGGCGGCGTTGGTCGTGAACCCAGCCAGTGCATTGGTCGTGCCGCTGCTGCCGCTATCAATCTGCGAGGCGGCTCCGTCCAGCAAGATACCGGCCGCGTTGGTGGTGATGTTGGCCCCGACCAGCCCCAGGGTGCTGCCGTCGACGGCCTCCCAGGTCCCACCCGTCAGCGTGCCGCCGGCGAAATTGGTGAAGCCCTGGACCGTGAGGCTGCCGCCGCCCGTGGCTGCAATGGTTCCCTGGTTGGTGATCAGGCCGCCGCTGCTGCCGACGACGCCGGAATTGCCCTGCACGGTAACGCCGGAAGACATCGTCAGCGTGCCACCGCTGGACACCGCGATGCCGTTGCTGCCGGTTTCATTGTTGAACGTCACGGTTCCGGTGCCGCTCAAGGATTGGTTGCCCTGAAACGTGAGGTCCGCCGACTCGCCAAAGTCGATCGAGCCGCCGGCCATCGTCAAGCCGCCGGTCACCGACACCTGCCCAGCGTCGTTGGGGGGAAGGAGCGGGGATGCCATGAGCAACGTGCCAGCCAGGGTGACGCCGGACAGCGTTGCGGGCATGCCAGTCCCGACCAGCGCGGCGCTGCCGGTGGTGGTCACAGTCCCACCGCTGATCGTACCGCGCTCCAGGTATAAGGAGCCGGTGGTATCATTCAATGCCAGGGTATTGCCGTTATTGACAAATGTACCAGTGAGATAGATGAACCCATTGGTACCGATAATCGTGAAGGGATTGAGGGCGAAGGTCCCCCCGCCCCCCCCCAGGTAGAGGCCGTAGCCGTTGGTAGCCTCGATGGTGCCCTCGTTGGTCCAGTTGCCGCTCAAGGTCAGGCCATGGTCATAGGTCGTCGAATTGGAGTCGATGATGCCCTGGTTGTCCACGGTCGCCGTGCCGCTGCTGATGGTGCCGGAGCCGTTGCCGGGAGAGTCCAGGGTGACGCCCGCGCCGATGGTCAAGGTGCCGCTGCTGCCGGTCTCCTGGAGCGTGCCGCCGGAGAAGTTCACGGTGCCCGTGCCGCCCAGTGCCTGCGTACCGCTGAAGTTCAAGTCGCCGCCGCTCACATTGACGGTGCCGCCCGACAAGGTCAGACCGGAGCCGGTCACATTGTCCTTCCAGGTGTCATCGACAGTCCCTTCCAGCGTGACATTCTCGAGCGTGCCGCTGCAGCCATCCCCGGTGACGACATTGAGGGTGGTGTTCACAGTGCCGCCGTCGATGGCGCCTTCGTACAACGCCCACGGGCCAGGCCCGAAGCTGTTGTCGAGCGTCTTGCCCGCCAGATTGAGCGTACTGGGTGCCGCGGGGCTGCCGTAATCGTTCCCGTCGCCGATGTCGAACGTGTCGAAGCCGTTGGGATCGCGCTGGTAGGTGCCCAGGTTGGCGAGCGTGAAGTCGCCCCCGAGCATGACGGTGCTCTTGCTGGTCGCCGTACCGGTCGATGTCAGCCTGCCCGAGTTGTTCCAGGTGCCGGTCATGTCAATGGTGCTGGCCGTATCCACGATCTGGCCGCCGGTGTTGTTGGTCCAGGTGCCGGACAGGGTCAGCACGCTGCCGTTGGCAGCATTCAGCGTCCCGTCGTTGCTCCAGTTGCCGCTCAGGGTCAGGCCGCCATAGCCTGCCGAATTGGCATCGATGATGCCCTGGTTGTCCAGGGCTGCCGTGCCGCCGCTGATGGTGCCCCGGCCGTTGCCGGGAGAGTCCAGGGTGACGCCCGCGCCGATGGTCAAGGTGCCGCTGCTGCCGGTCTCCGCGAGTTCGTTGCTACCGCTGCCGGCGGAGAAGTTCACCGTGCCGGTGTCGCCGGGCGAGACGCCCAGGGTCTGCGTGCCGCTGAAATTCAAGTCGCTGCCGATGTTGATGGTGCCGTCGGCCAGGGTCAGACCCGCGCCCGCCACGGTGACCGTCCAGCCCACATTCAGCGTCCCCGCCAAGGTGACGTTCTCCAGCGTGCCGGGGCCGGAAACGTTCAAGGTGGTGTTGACCGTGCCGCCGACGATGGTGCCGTCGTACAGACCCCACGGCCCGGGACCGGCGCGGTTGTCCAGTGTGTTCAGTGTTTGGCCGGCGAGCGTCAGCGTGCCTTCGATGTAGTAGGTGTCCTTACCGGCGCTGTCGCGGGTGTACGTGCCCAGATCGGCGAGCGTGAAGGTGCCTTCCAGGCCGACGGCGGCAGCCCCGGTCGAGGACAGGGTGCCCCGGTTGTTCCAGGCGCCGGAAAGGATCAGGGTGCTGGCCGTGTCCACGATCTGGCCGTCGGCGTTGTTGGTCCAGGTGCCGGATAAGGTCAGCTCGCTATTCGTGGCGCCGGTGCTTTCCAGGGTGCCGTCGTTGCTCCAGTTGCCGCTCAGGGTCAGGCCATCGCCATTGCCTGTCGAATTGGCATCGATGATGCCCCGGTTGTCCAGGGCTGCCGTGCCGCCGCTAATGGTGCCCCAGCCGTTGCCGGGAGAGTCCAGGGTGACGCCCGCGCCGATGGTCAAGGTGCCGCTGCTGCCGGTCTCCTGGAGCAGGCCGCCACCGGAGAAGTTCACGGTGCCGGTGCCGCCCAGTGCCTGCGTACCGCTGAAGTTCAAGTAGCCGTCGCTCGCATTGATCGTGCCGCCCGACAAGGTCAGACCCGAGCCGGTCACGTTCACGGTTCCGGGAGAGGGCACGTTCAGCGTTCCCGCCAGCGTGACGTTATTGAGCACGCTGGTCGTGTTGCCGGCCGTGCGCAAGAGGGTTACCGCCTGGACCGTTGCGTTGGCCAGCGTGCCGCCGGAAAGGCTCACAGTGCTACTGTCGCTGAAAGCGCCGGCGACGCTCAGAGTGCCGCCCGAAAGCGTGATGGGGGCCGCGGCGGTGACGCTCTTGACCGTATCGGTCGTGTTCTGCGAGTGCGTGACCGCGGCGCCGGCGTTCAGGCTGTTGATGACGACGTCGTCGCTCGCCCCGGGAACCGCGCCGCTGCTCCAGTTGCCGGGGGTATCCCAGTCACCGCCGCTGGCATTGATCCAGGACACCTGGGATAGCAACGTGCGGTCTTCCAGCGCTTCGACCAGCAGGAACCGCCGGCCGCGCCGGTGTCGAGCCGCCAGCGGCTGTAGCCGAGCTGATCTTCTGTCCTCTCGTCGCCCGCGTTTCCGCCGGATAAGCGCATTCATGAGTCATATCTCCCAGGTGTCCACCACTGGCTCGCGACGACACGATGCCTTGTGGGTGAAGTTCGACCAGGGACGGCCTGGATCGGCGATCCTGGCGGCTGTCGTTTCTTCGCGGTTTGCGATACGTCGCGGCAGCCGTGAACCGCCTCGAGAGAGGAATGGGTGCATCGCGACCGCCTCCTTCGTTGGGCTGCCGGTTCGCCGCACCTCAGATTGAGTCTTGCTCCGCCATCGGTGCAGACCCGGCCAGCGCCACGCGCTTGACCCCTATTCTGGTAACTGATCGCCGGGGCCGATTGTCCCCAGCCCGGCGCGGATTTTTTCCCGGAACCGCCTCGTGACGTGCCTGGCCGAGCATGGCGGCATCCGTCGAGCCGGAGGATCTGGCGGCCATCGGCCGGCCCGGCGACCGGCCGGCTACGGGACCCGGGCCTCGGACGGAAACGGCGGGACCTAACACCGAGGTCGATGTTCGTTGTGTCCTCGGTTTCCCTGTCCCGACTTACTTGGCTGGAGGAGCGATGACGATGGGCCACACCGCGCCTTCGAAGAGGTCCTCACCATCATCCCCCGTGATGATGCCCGGCGCGATCGCGACCCGGAAGCCCTCCTTGGCCGCGGTCCTGGAGAATCTGAGGGTCAAGGTGGAGGTGGTGGAGTCGTAGGAGACTTTCTTTACCTTGATCGCCTTCTTCCCCTTGCCGTGCCGGATCAGGTAGACCTTGACCTGGGAGGCCGGGACTCGGTTGATGGCAGTGTTGAACGTGATGGTCACGCCCGTGGCCTGGGCCTTCTTTGCGGCCCCGGTGGTGATCATGGACGTGGAGACGACCGCCGGCACCGGGCCCGTGGCGCTTTCGATCTTGTCGCTCGACTCGATCGACCAGAAGAACACTTCGCCGTCGGGCTGGAGGACCAATCGGCTATTGACGTCATCCGGCACCAGCGCCAGGCCGTCGGTGCCGAAGGTCGTGTCGGGGGCGCCAGTGGGGGTCAGGCTCAGCAGCAACCCGAAGTTCCAGCCGCCGGAGTAGCTATTGATTCGCTGGCTGGCGCTTCCGCCGATCAGCAGCGAGCCGCTGGGCCGGGCAACGACCGAGGCGGCCCAGCAGTTGAAGGCAATCCCCGCCTGGCTGAGCGACAGCATGTACTTGCCGCTGCCATTGAACGAGGTGTCGAACGAACCATCGCTGTTCAGCCTGGTCACCGTCAGGTCGCTGGCGTACAGGGTGGTCGAGCCGCTACCGCTGGGCTCCTGTGTCGTCGCGCCGGCGATCACGATCTGGTTGCCGTCGAGGGTCACGGCGGCGGCAGAATCCTCGATGTCGCCGCCGAGATTATAAGTATAGGTCAGCTCGCCGGTGCCGTTGAACGAGGTATCGAGCGTTCCGTTGGCGGCGAGCCGCGCCACGGCAGCGTAGCTCGAGCCCGGCGTACCTGGGCTGTTCGACGGGATCTCCGCGTAGCCGACGACCACGATGCGGTCGTCGGGCTGGACCGCCACGCCGGTGGCGTAGTCCTGGTTCGACGAGGCGCCACCGACGTTGAAGGCGACGGTCGCCGTGCCCGTGCCGTTGAACGACGTGTCGAGCGTGCCGTCCGGATTCAACCGGGCGACCGCGAAGACCTGGCCGCTGCCAGACTCATCCGTATCGCCCACGGCGACGATCTTGCCGTCGGGCCCGATCGCCAGCGCCTTGGCGGCGGTGTAGGTGGCCGTCGACGAAATCGAGCTGAAGCTGATGAACTGGAACCCCGAGGTGCCGAACGTCGTATCGATCGGGCCGTTCGGGGTGAGCTGGACGACCAGGAAGGCGTTCGAGCTCGAGCCCGCCAGGATGTCGATGTCGCCATTGGTCTGGACCGCGATGTCGGCGGCGGATGCGGAGATGTTAGTCCCGCCGGTGTAGGTCAGGGGGATCGTCTCCGTACCGTTCGTGCCGAAGGAGGTGTCGATCGAACCGCTGGTGTTGAACCGCCTGACGAACAGGGTGAAGGGCGTGGTCGAAAACATGGTCCCGACGGCCACAACCTGGCCATTCTGCATGGCGATCGAGCTGTAGGATTCGGTGCCTGTGGTCGTCGAGGTGTCCGGCGGCACGATCAGCGCCGACTCGCCTCGGAATCCCCAGGTCGGGTCCAGCCCGACGGACAGCAGCGTCCGCGGTTCCAGGCCCTCGGCGATCGGCCGCAAGCGGCGATGCCCCCGGCGCCACGTCGCGGACGGGCGCGCCGCCTCGAGTTCCCCGAACTTTCCCGCAAAAGGTCCAGACGCCGTCTTCACCGTTGCCATCGGAAATCCCCTCTCGTTGTGGACCACGAGGTCAATTCGTGCGAGGCGACGGCGGTCCTGGGTCGTCATGGCGACGTCCGCGGCGCCGCACTCGCGCTCGACGGCCCCGCCGGGCCCCGGTGCCCCCGCTGCCGCACGCTCGACCGCCCGAGCACCGCGACCATCGGCCGGTCCAGGCGCTGGAGCGATTACCGCGCCAGGACCGGCGGCGCCGAAGTGCTCGGCATGTAGTCGGCATCGCCGCTGTACTCGACCGTGATCGTCTTGGGCCGTACCTTCCCGGCCTTCAGCGTCGCCGTTCCGTCGGTGACGGTCTCGGTCCCCAGCTTCTTCTTCTTGATCATGAACCGGACCGTCCCGCTCGGGCCGACCGCGCCGGGGAACATCGGCTCGATCTCCGCCTTCAGGTCGATCCCCACTTCCTTCTTCTTCTTGTTGAAGACCGGCTGCGGCACCAGGACCACCTGGGTGCCGTCCCTGGACACGGTCACCGAGGCCGGCCCCGACGTCCCGCTCACGTAGTTGGCGGAGCCGCTGAAGACCGCGGTGATCGAGTTCGCGCCGACGGGTAGGTTCGAGACGGTCAAGGCGGCTTGGCCGTAGGGATCGAGCCTTACGGTGCCCAGCGTGGTGGCGCCGTCGAGGAACGTGACTGTACCGCCCGGCATGCTGCCGCCTTTCACGGTCGCGAAGAACGTGACGGACTGACCGTACGTGGCCGAGCCGGCGGAGACGGACAGGCTCACCGTGGGCACCGCCTTCGCCACCGAAAGGCTGGTGATCGTGCTTACGGAGTCATACGTCCCGTCGCCGGCATAATCGTAGCTGATCGTGTAGGGTGAACCGGACACCGCGAGGCCGGCGGTTGCGAACGTCGTGGCGAACTGGCCGCCGGACCCGATCGTGGCCTGCTGCGTGACGCCGGCGAGCGTGATCGCGACGACCTCTCCCGACGGCGCGACCGCCGAGCCCTCGGCCAGCGTCCCAGTGACGGTCACGGTCGGCGTTCCGTAAGTGATGCTCTGGTCGGGTACCACCGAGTAGAGGAGTCCGACGAGGTTGCTCAGCAGGAAATCGGCCGGCGCGGCGGCGCCGGTGGCCGTGGCCACGACGGTGAATGTGCCCGGGTCCGAGCCGGCCGTGGCGGTGACCTGGGCCACCCCGTTGGAACCGATTGTCGCGGTCGTGCTGGAGAGCACCCCTAGCGCGCCGCTCGGGGCCGCGATCTGGGAGAACGTCACGATCCCGCCGGCTACTGGCTCGACCGGGAAGTTGGCCGTGACCGTGACGGCCAGAGGGTTCTGGAACGTCAAGCCGGACAAGACGCCCTGCGGGGTGCTGCCGGCGACCGGCGTGAGGGTGAATCCGCGGCTCTGGAAGGCGCCGACGTCGATCGACGAACCGATCGGGATGCCGCGCTCGTCGCGCGTGATGGGGGTACTCGTCCCCGGGAAGTCGGCCGCGACGCCTGCACCGATGGCGGGGCTGCCGGGCAGCAGCGCCATGGTCTGCACCGTCCCGCCGTAGTTGCCCAGCGAGGCCAGCCCCAGGTCGGCGAGGCTGGTCAAGACGATGTTGCCATCGGTGCCGTTCTGGATGCCACCCGAGCCTCCCACGCCGATCAGGTTGTTGGAGCCGGTCGCCGAGTTATCGACGATGTCGCTGGCGACGCCCCCGCTCAAGGTGTTGCCGGCCACGATCGTATCGGTCAGCGAGACCGGGACGAAGGGGCTAAACAGGGCCCCGGCCGCGTCGGCGGCATTGTTGGCCATCGTGCAACTGACCAGAGAGACCTGACCCGTCCCACCGGCGGCGGAAGGGATGTACTCGATCCACAGGCCGCTGCCAGTCTGGGCGGCGTTGCCGCTGATCGTGCACTCGACAAGCGTCGTCGGCTGGTGGCTCACGACGAGCAGGCCGCCGCCTTCACCGTTGTTGACGCCGCCGGTCGTAGCGGAGTTGCCGCTGATCGTGCAGTAGCTCAGCTCCGCCTGGCCCGTATTCACCAATCCACCGCCGTCCGACCCGGCGGAATTGCCGTTGATCGTGCAGTCCGCTTCGATCGTCGCCGTGCCGGCGTTGTCCATCCCGCCGCCGCCGCCCTGGGCGGAATTGCCGCTCACGGTGGAATTGCTCACCTGGACCGTGCCGTTGTTGTACAGTCCGCCGCCGTTCTTGGCTGCGTTGCTGCTGATCGCGCAACCGGCGACCTCGCAACTCGGCGCGGTGCTGCTGTTGTACAGTCCGCCTCCGGATGCCCCGGCGGAGTTGCCGGTGAGCACGGAGCCATCCTCGATCACCAGCGAGCCGGTGCCGGCGTTGAACACTCCGCTGCCCGAGCCATCGGACTTGTTCTGCTCGATCGTGCATGCGTCGATGTTAAGCTGGCCGGAGTTGAAGACTCCGGCGCCGGCCGTCTGGGCGGAGTTGCCCGTGATGGTGCAGCGCTCGAGATTCAGGTTGGAGCCCGCCTCATTCCACACTCCACCTCCATAGTACTGATTGTTCAAGTTCGCAAGCGCCTTTCCACCCGTGATCGTCAGGCCCGAGATGGTGGTGTCGCCGCTGGCGCAGTCAAACACTCGCAACGCATTATCCCCTGTGATCGTGAGCTGTCCGGCCCCCGGGCCTTCGATCTGGACGGGTTCCGTGGGATCGAGGAGGAGTGTATTGTTCGTCAACGAGATCGTCGCCGGCAAGCTGGGGAGCTGGAATTGGATCTCGCTGCCCGCGGTGTTGGTGTTGCTGCTGGCCTCATACACCGCATAGGCCAGCGAGTTGTGGTCGCCGAAATCATCGCTGGTATCCGTCACGGTGTAGACGGTGGCCGAGAGGAGCGACCGGACCTCCAGGCTCTCCAGTACCCCGGGGCGAAGGCCGCGCCGCTGGCGCGTACCGCGCCGGTTCAACTGGTGACCCGTGGCGAATCCTCCGAAAGAATGGCGAATCATCGTGAGACTCCTCGAAGAGTGTGAACCTTGCTGGACTCCGCCCGCACCACGCCACGTGCCGGGGGCGCAGGCGGTACGGGAGGATCAGAATCATTTCGTGCCGAGACGGTGACGCACGGGGCACGCGAACACCACCGTGGCGCTGACGACCGAGTTGTGAAAGCGTGTAGCCTGCGAAGAGTCATGGGTGTGCTCCTGGGAATCGGTGACCTGGGGAGACGCGGCCTCCGCCGGAAGCGAAAGGGGATTCCAACTGCCAGATATCGGAAGCACCCCCTTGGGTACCTGGGATCAGTCATTGCAGATTTCACAAGATGCATGCACGACGCAGAGATCCTGGAGGTCGAATCGGTCAGGTCATGAGGTATAGACCTCGGCCCCTATTCTGGTAACTGATCGCCGGGGCCGATTGTCCCCAGGCCGGCGCGGATTTTTCCCGGAACCGCCTCGGGAGGTGCCGATGCGGGAGGGCCCGCCTGCGAAAGGAATCTCCGAAAAACGCGCGATCCTGGGGACAATCGGCGTCGGCGATCAGTTATCCTGAGATGGAGGGCATCATGGGCGACGAGCAGAAGCGAGACGATGACGACTTGCTCCTCCGCCTCGAGGGGGGGACGAGCGGGCCCTGAGCGACCTGTTCGCCCGGCACCGGGAGCGGCCGCGGCGGTCCTTCCGGGCCGCGTTGTGGCACGGTCTCCAGGCCATGCCACAACAGAGGCCGGCGAGGGCTCACCGACCGCTTTCTTTTCGTGTTTCCGCTTGCGGCTCCGCTGGTTCTCGAACTCCGTTCGGGAAGCGACTGCCCAAGACTCCGTTCCGCCTCCGGCCGGTCGCGGTCCTGGTGTTTCCATTCGCGAACTGGGTTGGATTTGGAAAGGAAATCACTACGGGCCGATGTTATTGCCGCTCGTGGAGGCGTGGTTATCCTTGATGACGGTGAAGGAGTTAACGCTCAATGTCCCGACGGTGTAGATTCCGCCGCCGATGCCCTGGCCGCTGGCTCCGCCCGCGCCGGCGACTCCGCCCAGGGCGGCGTTGGCAACGATCCATGTGGCATCGATCGAGGCGGAGCCCCCCGCCAACACCGAGAGGCCGCCTCCCAGGCCGTCGCCACCGTTGTTCCCGGCCCCACCGGCGCCGCCCTGGGCCACGTTGCCGATGATGGTGCTGTCGGTCAGAGTCAGAGGACAATTGTCTGGGAGACCATAGATGACGCCACTGCCGACGTTGACGCCGCCGCCCACGCCGTCGCCGCCCTTGGACCCGGCGCCTCCTGCCCCGCCGATGGCCTGGTTGTCAATGAGGGTCGTGTTGCTGACGGTCACGGGCGTGCCAAATGCGAGGTCGATACCACCGCTCACGCCGGGGGCGCCAGCCCGCCGCCGGCCCCGCCGCTGCTGCCGCCGGCCCCGCCCAGAGCGACGTTTGCAGCGAGCGTACAGCCATCCACGAGGGCCGACTCGACCGCGATGAGGGAGATACCGCCCCCTTCCCCGACACTGCCGGCGCTGCCGGCCACACTGGCGCTGCCGGCCGCCCCGGCGCCGCCGACAGCCTGATTCCCGACGAGGGTACTGTCGGTTATGGTCGCGGTGGCGGAGGTCACGCCGAAGATGCCGGGGACGCAGAAAACGCCGCCGCCGGCCGTTGCGCTGCCGCTCGAGACAGTCTGTGATGGGACGGCACCTGGGGCCATGGGCGTGCCCAGGGCCAGGTTGTCGGTGAGCGTCGAATTGCTCACGCTCAAGCTCGAGAAATCGTTGATGCCGCCGCCCTGCCCGGAGCCGTAGTTGTTCTCGCCGTCACCGCCGGCTGCACCGATCGCTGCGTTGCCGCTGAGCGTGCAGTCCGTCACGGTCATCGTCGCACCAAAGTTGCTGGAATTGCTGAGCGCGCCTCCACCCGCACTGGCGCCGGGGCTGCCGCCGAGCGCCTGGTTCCCGGTAAAGGTGCTGTTACTGATCGTGGCCGGGCCGGTGGCTTCAGAGTTAACGTCAATGGCACCGCCCAGGGCGAGGATGTAGTAGGTACCGACGTTGGAATCATTGGCACCGATGCCGATGGCCTTGTTGGCGCCGAAGGTGCTGTTGGTGACGTTCAGCGCTCCTGACGAGTCGTCCTCGATGGCGCCACCGAACCCACCGCCGGCCGTATTGCCGGGGGCCTGCGTAATGCCGAGCGCCTCGTTGTCGGTCAGCGTGCAATGGCTGATGCTGAGGGCAGCGCTGCCGTCGAGGAGGATGCCGCCCCCGGAGGTCGCCCGGCCTTCGGTGATGGTCAGCCCGGCGATGCTCACGCTGGCGCTGCCGCTGATGTCGAAGATCCGGTAGGCGTTGCCACCGCTGACGGAGAGCTGGTTCGCCCCAGGGCCGTTGATCGTCACACTGGCGGTGATCGGCAATGCGCTCTTCAGCGTGATGGTGCCGTGCAGCCCCGGCGCGAATGCGATGGTAGCGTCGCCGGACTGGATGCCCGCCCGTAGCGAGTGGGCGCCGCTGTCGCTCAGGCTGGTCACCGTGAAGGTGCTGAGCAAGCTCCGGTCCTCCATCACCTCCAGGCGCGGCAGGACCGAGCGCCGCGAAAGGGTGGGTCTTGATCTGGGGCGCCGCGACCGGGTCGGAGAGCCCGTAGTTAACCGTCGAAACCAGGATGCAGACAACATGATGCAAGCCTTTCTGGAAGAGAACCGATCCGCGTGAAAAAACCAGCCTCGCCCGGCGTGCGCATCGATCGCCGGAGCTGGCTGCCTCAATCCCATTCACGGTTCACACCTCCGGCGGCAGACTAGTGCACGGGGTTTGCCGGGCCGGTGAGACCTCTGCTTGGCGGCGAGGGTCGCTTTCGTTTCGTGAGGCTGCCTGCGGCTCAGAGTCTGTCCCGAAAGGCGAGCGGGGGGCGTCAGCCCCCTGTCCGGAGACTAGAAGACAGGGGGCTGACGCCCCCCGCTCGCCCCGGAACCCACCTTCCGGAACAGACTCTCAGAGGTGGATCACAGTGCCATAGATGTTGTCGATGCCGCCGGGGCCAAGGTTGCCGGTGACTTTGGACTTCTTGAGGGTGACGGTGCCGCCCGAGGCGACATAGATCCCGCCGCCCTGGCCCAGGCCGTCGCTGCCGCCGGAGCCGGCGGCGCCGGCGAGGGCCGAGTTGAGGTAGATGAGGACATCGGTGAGGGCGGCGCTGCCGCCGGTGCCGACGAAGAGCCCGCCGCCCCAGCCGTCGCCGCCGTTGGCTCCCGAGCCGCCGGCGCCACCGATGGCCCTGTTACCGGTCATCGGGTAGCCGCTGAGCGACAGCGACGACGAGTCCGAGGTACCGAAGATGCTGCCGACGGCCACGGCGATGCCGCCACCGATGCCGTCGCCGCCGTCGGCCCCGGCGCCGCCGGCCCCGCCCTGGGCCAGGTTGCCCAGGAAGGCGGTCTTGGTGACGGTCGCGGTCGCGTTGTTCTCGAGAGCGAGCCCGCCGCCGATGCCATCGCCACCGGCCGCGCCGCTAGCCCCGGCGCCGCCCATGGCCATGTTACCGGTCAGCGTGCTGTTGCTCAGCGCGACACTCCAGCCGTCGCTCAGGATGCCACCGCCGATGCCATCGGCGCCGGCGCCGCCGCTGGCCTGGTTGTTCATGATATTGGAGGACGAGACGCTCAGCGTGCCCTGGTTGAAAATGCCACCGCCGGCGACGGCGGAGTTGCCGCTGACGGTGCAGTCGGTCAGCATGGTGGTGGCGGCAAACGGCGCCCGGAATAAGCGTAATTGAACAGGCCGCCGCCGTTGCCGCTGGCGGAATTGCCGCTGACGGAGCAGTTGGTCAGCGCGGTCGTGCTGTAGCTAACGCCGGAGAGACCGCCGCCGTTGCTGCCGGCGGAGTTGCCGCTGACGGAGCAGTTGGTCAGCGTGGTCGTGCTGAACGAAGCCCGTGCGCACGCCGCCGCCGCCGACGCTGGCGGAGTTGCTGCTGACGGTGCAGTTGGTCAGCGTGATCGTGCTGACGAGGGTATTGTACAGCGCCGCCGCCGGAGCCGGCGGAGTTGCCGCTGATGGTGCAGTTGGTCAGCGTGACCGTGCTGAAGAGACCGTTGTCCAGACCGCCGCCGCTGCCGGCGGTTTTGTTGCCGCTGATGGTGCAGTTGGTCAGCGTGGCCGTGCCCTCGAGGCAGTACAGGCCACCAGCCGTTGTCGGAGGCGGAGTTGTCGCTGACGGTGCACGTTGGTCAGCGTGTCCGTGCTGTCGAAGGTGGTCAGGCCGCCGCCGCCGCCGGCGGAGTTGCCGCTGACGGTGGAGTTAGTCAGCGTGGTCGTGCCGCCGTGCGTTGAACAGGCCGCCGCCGCTGTAGGCGGAGTTGCCGCTGACGGTGCAGTCGGTCAGCGTGACGTTGCCGCCATCGTTGTACAGGCCGCCGCCGTTGCCGGTGGTCGTAGCCGCCGGTGATCGTCAGTCCCGAGATGGACGCGGTGACACCGCCGTCGACCTGGAACACCCGGCTGGCAGTTCCCGCCGCCGCTGACCGTCACGCCCGCCGCCGGGCCCGTCGATCGTCTCCGTCCCGGTCGTGTCGCTCAGCTCGAGCTGGCCGAGCGTCAACGTGATCGTCTGCGTGCGTTGCGAAAACGCTCGGGTCAAAGGTGATCGTTTGGCCTGGGACCACGTTGGCGCTCGCGATCGCCTCGCGAAGGCTGGTCGTGCCGCTATAGAAACCGAAAGTCGTCGGCGGTGGTGTTGACGACGAAGCTTGGGGGCAATCACGGTCAAGGTGTCGTCCGGGCTCGTGACGCCCGCCAGTGACGCGGTGATCTCGCTCGTCCCCGGGGCCAAGGCCGATGGCCAGACCGGTGCCGCTGATCGTGGCCACCGACGGCGTCGCCGACGCCCAGGTCACGAGCACTGGTCATGTCCGCAGTCGAGCCGTCGGCGAAGGTGCCCGTGGCGGTGAACTGCCCCGCGACGCCCAAGGCCAGGTCCGGGTTGCCGGGGGAGACCGCGATCGACACCAGCGCGTAAGTTCGTCAGGGTGAACGAGGCCGCGCCGGCAGCGCCGGCTGGCCGTGGCCGAGACGGTGTAGCTGCCGGCGATGAAGTTCGACGCGGCCGTGACGCTCGCCGTGCCGTCGGCGCCGATGACCGCCGGGCTTCCCGAGATCGTCGCCGACGCCCCGCTAGCCGGCGGGGTGAATGTGACCAGACCCCCTGCCACCGGCTCGATCGAGTTGTTGGCGGTGACCGTCGCGACCAGCGGGGCGGGGAACACGGCACGCTGGCCGTCTGGCCGCTTCCCGAAGTGAAGGCGATGGTGAACCCGCTCGACTCGAAGGCGCCGATGTCGACAGTGCCGTTGACGATGCGGGGCAGTCCGCGCTGGTCGGTGGTGACGCCGCGGGGATGACGGCGCTATTGCCCGCGTCGATGGCCGGGCTGCCGGGCAGCAGGGCCATCGTCTGGGTCGGGCCGCCGTAGTTGCCCAGCGGGAGCGAGCAGCGGGTTGCCGCCGATCAGGTCGTTGCCGCCGGAGATGCTGACCGATCAGGTTGTTGCCCGAGCGGCCCCCCGCATCGGTCCCGGCGACGATCGTGTTGTTCAGACGTGGTCGTGGCCGCCGTATGACGTTGCCAGGCCTCCGCCGATGTAGGCGGAGTTGCCGCTGACGGTGCAGTTGGTCAGCGTGAGTAGTGCCGTTGCGGTGTGGACAGGCCGCCGCCGCCGTCGTTGGCGGAGTTGCCGCTGACGGTGCAGTTGATCAGCGTGAGCAGTGCCGCCGTGGTTGTACAGGCCGCCGCCGCCGTCGTTGGCGGAGTTGCCGCTGACGGTGCAGTCAGTCAGCGTGGCCGTGCCGGAGTTGTCACAGGCCGCCGCCGCCGTCGTTGGCGGAGTTGCCGCTGACGGTGCAGTCGGTCAGCGTGAGTAGTGCCGCCGTGGTTGTACAGACCGCCGCCGTTGCGCAGTCGGCATTGCCGCCGGTGATCGTCAGGCCCGAGATCGACGCGGTGACGCCCCCGTCGACCTGGAACACGCGGCTAGCATTGTTGCCGTTGATGCTGAGTTGGGATGCACCGGGGCCGTCGATCGTCGTCGCATACGAGGTGTTGCTCAGCTCGAGTTGGCCGCTTGACAGTGTGATCGTCGCCGGCGTGGTGATGTTGAAATCGATCGTGCTGACACTGGTGGCCGCATTCGCCATGGCGATGGCCTGGCGGAGGTCGATCTCGCCGGCGACGGGCGAATCGGTGGGGTTGTTGACGGTGAACGTGGACAGCATGGTGCGTTCCTCCAGCACCAGCACGGTCGGCTGCATCCGCCAACGCCGCCGCCTCCGGGCCTCGACCGTTCCCCGCCCGCCCCTTCGCTGATCGCTCGCTCTATTGTCAATCATGATTCTGTCGCTCCTCTGGTGATGAACAACCTCTCTCACCTCTTCACGAACGCTCGCGCGGCACACTCCCGTTCCCGGCCGACCCCGCCGCCCCCGGGTTCGGTCCAGCCATGCCGCAGCGCTGATGACACATCGGCCAGCGCCGCATCGGGCGCCACGAACGAGTTTTCCAGCAAGTTCTCGTCGTCGTTGATCAGCTCCGGGTACCGCCGGCCCGGCAGCACCGTCACGGCGAAGACCTCCTGCACGGCGGTCTCGAACCCCGGGAAAACGCTGGCATTGATGTCGCCCGGACGCGGTCCTTCCCCTGGCGTCGAGGGTGCGCCTGAGGGAGGCCGGCCGGCGAGGAAAGGTCGGGGTCGCACGAAGCTGCTCGCCGGTGGCGAACGCCAAGCCGTTATGCGCCGTGGTCGTCCCCCCACTTGGGGTCGCTCAGGGATTCTGAAGGATGTAGCTGCCGTAGATATTGGCCGTGCGTCCGTTCAGGCCCGAGCTGTCGGTGTTGTTGATGGTGTTGGCGACGGTGAACGAATCCAGGTAGACCGTGGCCCCGGAAACGATGTAGATGCCGCCGCCGTAGTCGTATGCATAATTCCCTTCGACCGTGTCGATTGGTCAGGGTCACTGTGCCGACACCGACGTACAGCCCGCCGCCGCCGTAACCATATGCCGAATTGGATTCGACCGTGTCGTTGGAGAGCGTCACCGTGCCGCCGACTACGAGGAGACCGCCGCCGGCGCCGCCGATTTCGATGGGGACGCCGCCGTAATTTGCCGTATTGGATCCACCGTGTCGTTGGCAAGGGTCACCGTGCCCCACTCGACGGACAGGCCGCCGCCGCCACATGCCCTATTGGATTCCACCGTGTCGTTGGCAAGGGTCACCGTGCCCCCACTCACGGACAGGCCGCCGCCGGTGTTAGCGGTGTTGGTTGTTACGGTGTCGTTGGAGAGGGACACGGTGCCGCCGCCGACGCACACCCCGCCCCCGTAAACCGCCTGATTGGATTTGACCGTGTCGTTGGCAAGGGTCACAGTGCCGCCAGCGACGTACAGGCGCGCTCGCCGCCATACCCGCCGGAATTGTTTGCTACGGCGTCGCTTTGTAGGGCACAGTGCCGCCAGCGACGTACATGCCGCCGCCCCAAGCATAGCCCTGGTGGCCTTCGCCACCATAGGCGCCGCCGCCGGCCCCATTGCTGTTGACGGTGGTGGTCGTAACAAGAACATTTCCGGCGGCGACGTAGACGGCACCGCCCTCGGCGTTACCGCCGTTCCCGGTATACCACTCGCTTTTGCCGGCGGCACCGCCCATGGCCCTATTATAGGTGAAGCTGGTGTCGGTGATCTCGGCGGTGCCGCCGGCAACGGCCACAGCCCCCCCGAACGCCGTGCCCCCGGGCCCGCAAAGAGAAGAGAAGCCTCGGGAGCCGCCGATGCCACCTCGGGCCAGGTTGTCCTGGAATGCGGTGCTGCCTTCCAACGTCAGCGCACCGGTAGAGTAGATGCCGCCGCCGGCTGCGTCCTGGCCGGCCGTGGAAGAGCTTGTACCAGTGGTTCCCAAGGCCGTGTTGCTCTGCACGGTCACGTCGTTCAGGGTCAGGGCGCCTTGGTTGTAAATAGCCCCGCCCTCCGCCGACACCCCCGCACCCGTCGCCACACCGCCCTGCAGCGTCAAGTTCTGCAGCGTCAGCGACGACCCCGCCAGCCACGTCGAAGAGGCGGAAGTCCGAAAATACCGGAGCGGGGCTCCGCTCGATGGTGTCGCCGTTGCCGACGATGGTCAAGTTGTCATTGGCGGCAATGACCGGCAGCCCCGTGGCGCCGTCGGTGCTGTTATTCACGGCGGTCAGGATGTACGGGGAAGTTGTCGGGGCCGTCAGGATTGATGGTGTTTGCTCCGCCGGCCGTGTTGGCGGCGGTGATGTCGGCGATCAGGGCCGAGACTGTGGCGGCGCTGTAGCTTGACAGCAGTGCCCGACCTTCGAGCTGGTCGAGGAAGAGACGCGCCTTTTTGGCCGCGACACCGGGTTGCGACGCTTGTGCGCCGGGCATGGCTGCGGCGGAAGTCCAGGAAAGCCAAGATGAAAGGGACATGGTCAACCTCCTTTGTGGGGGCCGATTTCGAAATCGGCCGCCACCACGAACCGGTCTGCGATGGAATGCCGGTGCTGTGGGACGGATTACAAATCCGTCCTACATGTCCCCGGTGCGAGCCGAGCGCTGGGGGCCGGCCGGGCCGGTCAGACTTCTGCTTGGCGGCGAGGGTTCACCGGCCGCTTTCTTTTCGTGTTTCCGCTTGCGGCTCCGCTGGTTCTCGAACTCCGTTTGGGAAGCGACTGCCCAAGACTCCGTTCCGCCTCCGGCTGGTCGCGGTCCTGGTGTTTCCATTCGCGAACTGGCTTGGATTTGGAAAGGAAATCACTACGGGCCGATGTTATTGCCGCTCGTGGAGGCGTGGTTATCCTCGATGACGGTGAAGGAGTTGACGCTGAATGTCCCGATGGTGTAGATTCCGCCGCCGATGCCCGGAGTGCCGTTGGCCTGGTTCTGCGTCACCCACGACGTGGTCAGTGCCAGGCTCGAGGTGGCGTCGTTGTAGGCGCCGCCGCCCAGGCCGGCCCCGCCCGCGCCCCCGTTCGCCTCATTCTGGGTGATGGTGCTACCGGCCACGGTCGTGCTCGCGGAGAGCACGTTGGCGATGCCGCCGCCCTCGCCGTTGCCGCCGCCACCCCCCTGGGCCTGGTCCTGGTCGAGCGTGCTGTTCGTGAGGGTGACCCCGCTGGCATTGAGGAGGCCATACCCAGACGAGTTGTCATTCCCCAGGTAATTGAAGATGGCGCCTCCGGCTCCGAGACCGGCGAAGACGGCCCCGCTGCCGTAGGCCGTGTTGTGGTAGCCGCCAGATGGCCTGGCCGTGGCCCAGCTCGCAGCCGCTGACAGATGGCCATGCTTCCCAGATATTCCACGATGCCTGCACCGACGCCGGCCCCGACCAGGCCCGCCACGCTGGCGATACCGCTGTTGTTGTCCCCGCCGAGTGGCCTTGTTGTGGTCCAGGCTGCTGTTGCCGATGCTGACGGTGTCCGGCCCAATCACGCCGCCGCCGAGGCTCGACTCGATGCCGCCTCCCAGGCCTGTGCCGACGATAGACGACAGGGCCGCTGCCCGTGTTGCCCTGGCCGCCGATGGCCTGGTTGTGGTCGAAGGTGCTGTCGGATAATGGCGGCCGCATCTCCAAAGCTATTGTCAATAGCACCCCCAGCTCGCATTTCCGACCAGGACGATGTCGGTGGCAGACGGCGGTGGCGTTATTGCCGCCGATGGCCATGTTGTGGCTGAAGCTGCTGCTGGTGACATCGACGCCGCCGAACCCGGTGCTAATGGCGCCGCCAAAGCCAGAGTCCATGACAGGATCCGACTGGCCGGGACCGCTGTTGCCGTCGCTGCCGCCGATGGCCTGATTGTGGTCGAACGTGCTGCCGGAAATCGAAGTGAGGCCATAGGGGAGGAGGGCGCCCCCGTCGGCGATGCCGACGAACTGTCCGGTTCCGCCATTGCCCCCGACAGCCTGATTGCCGCGGAAGGTGCAGCCCGTGATGGTGCTTCCCGATGAGGGCAAGATGTAAACGCCGCCGCCATAAGCGCCGTTGTCGGGCGCGTCTGCGCCTCCGCGGGCCAGGTTGTCGCTAATGGTGCATCCAGTGATGCTGGTCGGTGCAGCGGTAAGAATGCCCCCAGCCAGGCCCGCACCGTCGTTGCTGTTGTCACCTCCCTGGGCCAGGTTGTCGCTGATCGTGCTGTTGCTGATCGTAGCACTGCCGGCCAGGACGTAGAGGCCGCCGCCGAGCGCGTCCCCGAACGCCGATGTGCCGGCCGCGCCCAGCGCCCGGTTGCCGGTAATCTCGCAATCGCTGATGGTCAGAGCGCCGCCCAGACTCCGGAGGGCGCCGCCGCGGCCGCCGTCGGTCGCGCTTTCGTAGGCCACGTTCTGGGACAGGTGGTCCCCGGACAGGGTCAGGTTACTGCCGTCGTTCAGGATGCCGCCCGCCTCGTCGGGCGCGTAGCCGTCGGTGATCGTCAGGCCGTTGATGGTCACGTTCAGGCCCGTATCGACCTCGAAGACGCGGTTGGAGTCGTTGCCGCTGACGGAGACCTGATTTGCCCCCGGGCCGTTGATGGTCACGCTGTCGGTGATCAGCAGTTTGACGCGTCAGCGTGATGGTGCCGTGCAGCGCTCTGGCGAAGGCAATGGTGTCCCCGCTGGCGGCAGCGGCAATGGCCGCTCGTAGCGAGCCGGCGCCGCTGTCGTTCAGATTGGCCACCGTGAGGGTGCTGAGCAACCTCCGGTCCTCCAGCATGTCCAGGCGAGGCTGGACCGAGCGCCGCGAAGGTGTGGGTCTCGGTCCAGGGCGCCGCGACCGAGTGGGAGAGCCGGTTGTCGACCGTCGAAGCCAGGATGCAAACGACATGATGCACGCCTTTCTGAAAGAGAGCCGATCCTGCGCAAACATCGAGACTCCTCGCTGGGCACCACCGCCGGACGCCGCTCACGACGGACCCGATCCCCCGCGGGATCGTGGACTTCCTCGGTTCGAGCCTCCGTCGCGACCGGCCACAAGTCCGCGCCGGCACCCTTGCTTGAGATGTCCCTGTTAGGCCGTGAGGCTATGAGTCGTGGCCCTTTCATGGGAACTGATCGCCGGGGCCGATTGTCCACAGGCCGGCGCGGATTCTTCCCGGAACCGCTTCGGGAGGTGTCGATGCGAGAGAGCTTGCATGCGAAAGGACTTTCGGAGAAACACGCCATCCTGTGGACAATCGGAGTCGGCGATCAGTTATCCTGAAATGGAGGGCATCATGGGCGACGAGCAGAAGCGAGGCGATGACGACTTGCTCCTCCGCATCGAGCGGGGGGACGAGCGGGCCCTGAGCGACCTGTTCGCCCGGCACCGGGAGCGGTTGCGGCGGATGATCCGGCTCCGCCTCGACCGCCGGCTGCAAGGGCGCATCGACTCGTCCGACGTCCTTCAGGACGCCTATCTCGAGGTCGCCCTTCGGGCCCGGGAATACGTGGCCCACCCGATCATGCCGCCGTTCCTCTGGCTCCGCTTCCTGACCAACCAGACGCTGCTGGCCCTCCACCGCCATCACCTGAAGGTCCAGATGCGGGACGCGGGCCAGGAAGTGTCGCTCCGTCGCCACGCGACGCCCCAGGCGAGTTCGGCGTGCCTGGCCGAGATGCTGCTGGGCCGGCTGACCTCGCCCACCCGCGCCGCCCGCCGCGCCGAGATGCAATTGAAGCTCCAGGAGGTGCTCAACGCCATGGAGCCGCTGGACCGCGAAGTCCTGGCCTTGCGCCGCTTCGAGGAGCTGAGCAACGGGGAGACCGCCCAGGTGCTGGGCCTGTCGAAGACGGGGGCGAGCAACCGGTACATCCGCGCCCTGGGCCGGCTCAAGGAAATGCTCAAGGCCACGCCCGGCTTCTTCGAGGAGTAGGGCGCGGCCGCGCCGCGGGCCGTCATCCCCACGGACCGCATCGCCGACGGAGAGACCATGGACAGCGACGAATCCGCATCGCGGCCCGATCCGGTCGACGAACTCGCCGAGGAGTACCTGCGCCGCCGCCGCCGCGGCGAGCGCCCCACCCACGCCGAGTACGCCGCGCGATACCCCGAGCATGCCGCGCGGATCCTCGAGATCTTCCCCGCCGTCGAGGTGCTCGAGGGCCTCAAGCCCGCGCCGGAGGACCACGCCGGCCGGTCCGACGACGGGGGCCACGGCCCAGAACCGGCCGGCGCCGGCGTCCTCCCGGGGCGGTTGGGCGACTACACGCTGCTCCGCGAGCTGGGCCGCGGCGGCATGGGCATCGTCTACGAGGCCGAGCACGGGTCGCTCAAGAACCGGGTGGCGCTGAAGGTCATGCACCCGGGTTTCCGTGCCGACCGGGCCTACGTGCGGCGCTTCCAGACCGAGGCGCGGTCGGCGGCGAAGCTGCACCACACCCACATCGTGCCGGTCTTCGACTACGGCGAGCAGGACGGCATCTGCTACTACGCGATGCAATGTATCGTGAGCGTCGGCCTGGAGCGGGTGCTGGAGGACGTCCGCCGCCTCCGCGCCGCGGCCGACCGCGGCACCGAGGCGGTGCTGGGAGCGACCGCTGACCCGACGGCCGTCGATCCGGCCGCGGCTCCGCTTCGGGCCATCTCCCGCGGTCTGTTGACCGGACGGTTCGCGGATGCACCGACGGCTTCCCTCGTCGCCCGGTCGGACTCGACGGCGATCAGGGGGATCGACGGACCGGTCCCGGGCGCGACCGCCGGCGCCCGGGCCGGGGCCGACGGATCGGCCTCCGCCCTCTCCAACGGCGCAGGCGGGTCGGGTAGCCACTCGTTCGCCGGCCAACCCGAGTCGGTCTACTTCCGCGAGGTCGCCCGGTTGGGCGCCCAGGTCGCCGACGCGCTCGACTACGCCCACCGTCAGGGGGTGGTCCACCGCGACATCAAGCCCTCGAACCTCCTGCTCGACAACCAGGGGAATGTCTGGGTGACCGACTTCGGCCTGGCCAAGCTGGTCGAGAGCGAAGACCCTTCCCGTTCCCAGGACCTCGTGGGAACGCTGCGGTTCATGGCGCCCGAGCGGCTGCGGGGCGTCACCAGCCCGCTGGGCGACGTCTATTCGCTGGGCGCGACGATCTATGAGCTCCTGACCCTGAAACCGGCCTTCGCCGAACGGGACCAGGGCCAGCTCGTCGACCAGATCACGCACCAGCCGCCGGCGCCGTTGCGGCAGCACGACCGCCGCATCCCCCGGGACCTGGAGACGCTGGTGCTCAAGGCGCTGGCCAAGGACCCCAAGGACCGGTTCGCCAGGTCGGCGGAGCTGGGGGACGAGCTGCGGCGGTACCTGGAGAGCCGGCCGATCCTTTCGCGGCCGGTCGGGCCCGTGGAGCAGCTCTGGCGGTGGTCCAAGCGCAACCCGGGCCTGGCGACGGCCAGCATCGGGGCCGCCCTGCTGGCCACGGCCCTGGTCATCGGCTCGACCCTCACAGCCGTGACAGTTCGGCGGGATAGTCTCCGCATCCAAAGTGCTCAACGCCAGACGCGCGAAGTCCTGTTCGAGTCGCTGATGGCCCAGGCGCGCGCCGAGCGGTTCAGCCGGCGGGTGGGACAACGGTTCGACAGCCTGGACGCCCTGGCCCGGGCGACTGTCATCGCTCGGGAGCTGAACCTGACTCCCGACCATTTCGACCGGCTCCGCGATGAGGCGATCGCCTGCATGGCCCTCCCCGACCTGAGGGTGACCGGCCGGGTCATCCGCCGCCCGCCGGGAGTGCTCCTGGTCGCCTTCGACCCCACGATGACCCGCTACGCGCTGCGGTTCCGGGACGGGACGATCAAGGTCTATCGCGTCGCCGACGACGCGGAGATCGACCGCTTCGCGGCGCGGGGCGATCGAGACGCCGGCGTCTTCCGCTTCAGCCCCGACGGCCGCTACCTGGCGACGACGCATATCCCCGGAGGCGCCCTGACGGTCCGGGACGTCGACCGGCGCACGGTCGCGCTCGACGCCCCGGGGCCCGTTGCGGGATACGCGGCCCGGTTCAGCCCGGACGGCCGGCGGATCGCCCTGTGCCGCCCGGATGGAACGACGCTCATCTACGACCTGGCGACCGGGCGGCCGAGCGGGTCATGGGCCGGACCGGCCTCGGGACAGGATCTGGCCTTTCGCGCGGACGGGGCCCGGATTGCCACGATCCATAATCAGCGAGCCAGCTTCACCTGCCGGATCGTGGAGTCGGAGACCGGCCGCCTGGTCAGGTCGATCGATCTGCCCTCGGACGGAGCCTGGGTCGCCTGGGGACCCGACGGCACGACCCTGGCGACGGCGTGTGGCGATATGAAGATCTACCTCTGGGATGCCGCCACCGGACGTCGTAAGGCCGTCCTGGAAGGCTCGACCAACGCCGGCCTTTATGCGTCGTTCCACCCCTCCGGCATGCTGCTGGCCAGCAACGGCTGGGAAGGCCGATTGCGGCTCTGGGATCCGATCCTGGGCCGGCCGTGGCTGAGCCTCGCCGCTAGATGGTCCGTACCGCCGGAATTCAGCCAGGACGGACGGATGATTGTCTGGCATGACGAAGCCCTGACCACGTACGAGGTCGATCCGGCTCTCGAGTACCGGACCCTGGCCCATCCCTCCGGCGATCCGCGACATTTCGGGGTCGCATCGATCCGCCGCGAGGGCCGGGTGCTGGCGATGTGCACGGATCGGGGTGTGGCCCTCTGGGACCTGGCCCGCGGCACGGAATTGTGCTCCCTGCCGATCGGACGATCCTGGGCGCGCTATTCGAAGCGTCGGGCGACCTGCTCACGTCCTCAGCCGGTTCGCCGGGCGTCTGCCGGTGGCCGATCCGGCTCGATCCCGACCGGGGGGAATTCCGCATCGGCCCGCCGCGCCGGCTCCGGTTACCGCCGGGAGCGATCGCCGAGGATCGGGCGGGCCGCATCGTGGCCGGGAACGGCCGGTCGTTCGCCGCGGTCTCGACTCCGGGGCGGACAATCCGCGTGAGCCCGCTGGACGACGTCCGTTCCCTCGCGGTCAGTCCCGATGGCCAATGGCTGGCAACCGGGAGCCATCACCGGGGCGCCCAGGTCTGGCGCATCCGCGATGCCTCCAAGGTGGCCGAGCTACCGATCGATTACGGCACCGTGGTCACGTTCAGCCCCGATGGGAGATGGCTGATGACGCAGACGTCCCCCTGCCGGCTCTGGGAGCCCGCCACGGGCGCGAGGTGCGCCAGATCGGCGGCACCGGGTGCTGCTTCTCCCCCGACGGCCGCCTGCTGGTGGTCCAGGATGCGGATAAGGTCCTCCGCTTAGTCGAGGTCGAGACGGGCCGCACGGTCGCCCGGCTCGAGAGCCCCGACTCATGCGACGTGGGATGGGCGACATTCAGCCCCGATGGGTCGCGCCTGGCCGCGATCACCGACGAAGGCCCCGCCGTGCACGTCTGGGACCTGCGGGCGATCCGCCACAAACTGGCCGGCATGTACCTGGACTGGGACACCCCCGCTTATCCCGAGATCGACCCGGCCGCCGAGGCCGGGCCGCCCCTTCCCTTGACGGCCGTCGTCGACCTGGGCGGCCTCACCGGTGAGGGACTGGCGCTCCTGCAACGGGGCCGGGATCTGGAGGCGGCCGGCAAGATCGGCGAAGCCATCGACGCGCTCCGCCAGGCGGCCGGCCAGTCCCCCGATCTCGCCGAGGCCCACAACGAACTGGCCTGGCTGCTCGCGACCGCGGCGGAGCCCCTGCGCAACCCGCCGGAGGCCGTCGCACACGCTCGCTGCGCCGTCGAGCTCGCGCCGGACGAGTCGATGTATCTCAACACGTACGGCGTCGCCCTCTACCGCACCGGCCAGTTCGCCGAGGCGGTGCCGGTCCTGGGAAAGAGCCTGGAGGCCGGCCGGGGCCGGTTCGACGCCTTCGACCTGTTCTTCCTGGCCATGGCGCACCATCGGCTGGCCCATCGCGACGAGGCGCGCGGCTGCTTCGACCGCGGCGTGCGCTGGCTGGCCGCTCAGGAGAATTTGAACGCCGTTTACGCCGGGGAGCTCGCCCGGTTCCGCGCGGAAGCCGAGGCGGTCCTGGCCGGTCCCTACGGCGAGCTGCCCGACGACGTCTTCGCGCCAGCACGGCCAGGAGAGTCCGGTCGGCCATGACGGCCCCGGACACCCCATGGCCTTTCTCTCGAGTCGCCTTACGTCAACTTGCGATGGGCCAGCGGGTGCGACCGGATGTCCAGATGTATGAGGATCGCGGCATGCGATTGATATGTCGTCGCCTTCGAGTGGCGCCCGGCCGGATGCGTCATGCGGGAGGAGGTGCTGCCGACGGCGTGGTGCCCCAGCTTCGGCCGATTATGGGCCAGTTTCGGGCGGCCGTGGTGGGAGCTCTTGTCGACGGTCGGCGGGATCTGGCTCGTCGCGGGCGTCACGTCGAGTGCGGTGATCTGGGTGGCCGATGGATTTCCCGATGAGCCCGGAATCGCGCCGCCGACTGGCCCGCCGGTGGTCGGGAGAGTGGCGGCGCCGCTCGTCGATGTTGGGTCGAGGAACAGCCCGCTGAGCACGGCGTTGAGCCCGCCCGTCCTCGTGATCGTGATCAGGATGTTCCCGCTGACCGAGTAGTCCAGGTACAGCCCGTTGTGGAACGACGAGATCGTCTGCGTGCTCAGCACCGCCCCCGTCGCCGCGTTGCTGATCTGCACCTGCTCGGACCGGCCGGTGCTGTCCCAGTCGACGAAGTACAGTTCGAGGTCGTGCGTCTGGCCGTCGGTGATGTTGACATCGACGGTGAAGCTGGTGGAGGAGTACCAGCAGGCGGCGAGGCGATTGGACGAGCCGGGGATCTGCAAGGCGCGGGGGTCGGTGGTGCTGGCGGCCCAGGTGTAGGACTTCTGTCCGCTGGGCGTCACGGTGACGGTGGAGGGGAGGCTGGAGGGTCCGTTGATGAGGTCGTAGGCCTGTGCGCCGTAGGTGCCGATCCAGCTCCCCTGCGTCGTCGTGTCCGTCTTGAGGAAGCTCGCCGTGGAGATCGTCGGGTCGAGGAAGAGGCCGCTGAGCACGGCGTTGACGCCGGCGGTCCTCGTGATCGTGATCAGGATGTTCCCGCTGACCGCGTAGTCCAGGTACAACCCGTTGTGGAACGACGAGATCGCCTGGTTGTTCAGCACGGCGCCCGTCACCGCGTCGCTGATCTGCACCGACTCGGCCCGGGCGGCGCTGTCCCAGTCGAGGAAGTACAGTTCGAGGTCGTGCGTCTGGCCGTCGGTGATGTTGACATCGACGGTGAAGCTGGTGGAGGAGTACCAGCAGGCGGCGAGGCGATTGGACGAGCCGGGGACCTGCAAGGCGCGGGGGTCGGTGGTGCTGGCGGCCCAGGTGTAGGACTTCTGTCCGCTGGGCGTCACGGTGACGGTGGCGGGGAGGCTGGAGGGTCCGTTGATGAGGTCGTAGGCCTGTGCGCCGTAGGTGCCGATCCAGCTCCCCTGCGTCGTCGTGTCCGTCTTGAGGAAAGACACGGCCGCGGCCGGTGTCACGTTGAACGCGGTGGTGGTCACGGCGGTCAAGCCGCTGCTACTGACCTGGAGCGTGTAGCCGGTGCCGACCTTGTTGAGGGTCAGGCCGGAGAGGGTGGCGACGCCGTTGACCGTGTTGACCGTCAGGGTCCCGCCCAGGGTGCTGCCGCCCGGATTACTGGCCAGGGCGATGGTGACGCTTCCGATGTAGCCGGTCTGCACCTGGCCCTGGCTGTTCTCCATGGCGACGGTGACGGTGAAACTCGCCCCCGCGGTCACCGAGCCCGGTGGCTGCGCGGTGATCACCATGTGGACCACGGTCGCGGGGATATTCACCACGAAGCTGCCGAGGGAGCCGGTCTTCACCGCATTGCCGGACAGGTCGGTGACCGGCGTACCTCCCAGGGTCACAGTGTAGGTTCCGTCATCGGTGGCGGACCAGGTGCCGCCCGGAGGTGTGATCTCGTAGGTGACGACGAAGGACTTGGCGTTGCCCGACGGGTCGGTGAGGCCGACCGCCTTGGTGGAGGCGACGCCGGCGGTGATCGGCCCGCCGCCGGGGGGCGTCACCTGCACGACGGCGCCGGCCAGTGAGGAGACCGCGATCCCGATGTTGTCTGCATAAGTGACCGTGAAGGTGTAGGGATCGGGCGCCGAGGTGCTGGTGACGCCGGCGGCGACGAGGGCCGCGGTCGGCGGCGTCGTGTCGGCGATGGCGTCGTGCTGAACGGCGCCGATATCGGTGCCGCCCGCGCCGGTCCGCGGCCCGTACCCGCGCTGGTCGATGAGGAAGTTCTCGGGGTCGGTCCCCTTGCCGATCGCGGGACTCCCGGTCTGGAGGGCGATCGTCTGGGTCGGCCCGCCGTTGTTCGCCAGGCCGGCGGCGGCGAGCAGGGGATTGACGCCGATCAGGTTGCCCGTGCCGGCGATCGCGTCTCCTTTGGGAAGGGCCTGAATCAAGCAGTCGGTCGCGTTGAGGCCGCCGGCATAGTCGATCGGTCCGTTGCCGGCGAAGAGCGTGCTGACGGCGTTGACCGTGCCCGCGGCCTGGAGGACGCCGCCGACGGAGCCGCCGCCCGACTGGGTGTTGAGCGCGACCGTGCTGTTGTCCAGGCTGACGGTGCCGCCGTTGACATAGGCGGCGCCCGCCGACCCGATGCCGGCCGAGCCGCTCGAGCCGGCCGGGCCATTGCCCAGGCCGTAGCTGCCGCCCTTGCCGCCGGGTCCGCCGCTGCCGCCGTGGCCGCCCAGGACGGAGTTGGTCGCGACGGTGTCTTGTCCCAGGGTGAGCGAGCCGCCGGCGACATAGAAGGCCCCACCTCGAGCCAGGCCGCCCCCGCCGCCGTCGCCGCCGATGCCGCCGGTGGCGAACCCGCCGATGTTCGTGGAGCCCCCGCCTGACGTCTGGTGCTTGGCGTGAGTACGGCTGCCGCCGAGGGATAGTCCCGCACCGGCGCCGGTGGTGCCGCCGGTGTGGGTTCCGATCCCGCCGATCCCACTGAGCCCGCCGGCGAACCCGCCGGCGCCGCCGGTCCCGCCGGCGCCGCCGTCGCCGCCGTGGGCGGCGTTGCCGCTGGCGGTGTCATCGATGAACGTGACGGTGCCCGCGGCCAGGAACAGGCCGCCGCCGGAACCCGCGCCGCCGTCGCCACCGAGGCCGCCGCTGCCGCCGAGGGGCGCCGGCTTGGTGCTGGTGCCACCGCCGCCGGTCAGGCTGGTTCCCCCGCCCCCGCCGATGCCGACGAGCAGCGCGGCCATCCCGGCCTGTCCGCCCTTGCCGCCGGTGCCCCCCTGTCCCCCGATGGCCTGGTTGCCGCCGAGAGTCGTGTCGGAAACGGTGAGGGAACCGCCGCCCACGTAGACCCCGCCGCCAGACGCGGCGCCACCCGGTCCGCCCGCGCCGCCGTTGCCGCCCGGCCCGCCATGGAAGAGTTTGCTGAGGCTCGTCCCATTGAGGATGCTGGTGCCGGTCGGGAGATGGGTCCCGCCGGATGGCGTCTGCGAGATGCCGGTCAGGCTGAGGTTGCTGGTGGTGGCCACCAGGCTGCTGCCGGGGCCGCCGGTGCCCCCCTTCCCGCCGGCGCCGCCGACGGCCGTGTTGCCCTGGAACTGGCTCGCTCCCAGGGTGACGGCCCCCTGGTGGAGGTAGATGCCGCCGCCGAACGCCGAGGCGCCCGCGCCGCCCGGTCCGCCCGCGCCGCCCCCTCCAGCGACTCCTCCGAGTCCGCCTTTACCTCCGAGTCCGCCCTGGCCGCCGATGGCGGCATTCGAGGCGAACGAATCGCCGGACCCCTGAACCGTGCCGCCGGCGACGTAGAGGCCGCCGCCCGAGGCCGAGGCCCCCGTGCCTCCCTTGGCGCCGGCCGAGATCTTCGTCGCGCCGGCGATTTGAGCCGCCGCCCCACCCGACCCGCCGGCCCCGCCCCGGGCGACGTTGTGACTGAACGTGGAGTCCTTGAGGATCAGCGTGCCATTGGCCAGGTAGATGCCCCCACCGCGGCCGATCTGGCCGTCGCCGCCGGCACCGGGAGCCTGCCCCTTGCCGCCGGCCGCGCCGGTGGCGCCATCGGCGCCCTTGGCCTGGTTGTTCCGGACGGCGACCTTCGTCATCTCGACCGTACCGCCGTCGATCAACAGCCCGCCACCCAGGGCCGCCTTGCCGCCGAGGACGCCCCCGCCCGTCGCGTCCCCCCCGGCGATCGCCAGGTCCTGGAAGACCACCGAGATCTTCGACCCCGTCGTGCCCAGCACCTCGAAGTCCCGGTCCTGCCACGGGGACGTCCCCGGTTGGATGATCGTGCCGCCGGCCGCATCGCCCTGGCCGGCGATGGTCAAGGTCTTGTTGGACAGGCCCGACGTGTTCTGGATCACGATCTGGCCCGCCGTGGTGTTGGTGAGCACGTAGGTCGTGGCCGAGAGGACGATCGTGTTGCTGGCGTAACCGTTGCTGTCGGCCGTCGCGATCGCGTTGCGGAGGCTGGCGTCGGTCGGGACCGGGTAGAACGTCCCCGAGTTGGGGGTCGGGTTGGCGATGATGGCGAAGGGGGTGGTCGTGACCGAGGAGAACTTGCCCGTGCTGATCTTGAACGTGTAGCCGGTCCCGAGCTGGCTGATGCTCAGGTCGTCGAAGACCGCCACGCCGTGGCTCGCCGTGACGGTGAGCGTGCCGTTCAGCTTGGCGCCGGTCGGGTTGTTGGCCAGTGCGATGGTCACCGAACCGCTGAAGGACGGGTCGACCTGGCCGGCGGGATCCTCGGCCGAGACCACGACGCCGAACTGGTCATTGGCGATGACCTGGGCGGGCGGCTGCGCCGTGACGGCGATCTGGCTGGCCGCGCCGAAGGAAAGCAGGTCGGGGACGAGCGCAGGCGCGATCGGCGTGCCCCGGCCTGTGACCTCGTCGTAGCCGGGCCCGGCGGAGAAGCCGCCGTTGCTGCCCTTGGTGATGTCGTTGAAGTCGCTCGACGGCGCGTAGTAGATGGCCGGGAGGGTCTGGGTCGGCCCATCGAGGCTGCCGGCCTTCTCGATCGCGCGGCCCTGGTTGGCGATGGCGATCAGGCCCGACCACGAGGGGGCCGCGACGCTCGTGCCGCCGATCTCGTACCAGTCCCCACTGTTGTCGGTGTTGTCGTACGAGTCGAACATGGCCACGCCGGTGTTGGGATCGGCATCCCACGCCACGTCGGGGACAGTCCGCTGCTTCGTACTCTGGAACCCCTGCTGGTAGGCCGGCGCCGGCTCGTACTGGCTGGTCCCGCCGCCGCTGCCCGACCACGCGGTCTCGCTCTGGATGGTGTTGTTCGCGCTCAGGATCAGGGTGGTGCCGCCGGCGGCCAGGACGTTGGGCGAATAGGCCGGATAATACCCCGGCGATCCCTGGTCGCCCGAAGCCGCGATGAAGGTCACCCCCTGGTGGCCGGCCGGCGTGGTGAACGTGGAGTCGATGGCCTGCTCGCCGCTGTACTCGGGGGTGCCCCAGCTCATCGAGACGACCGACACGCCGGGCAGGCTGGCGGCGGTCTGCACCGCCTTGAACAGGTCGGCGTTGTTGGTGTCGTTACTCGCCTCGACCAGGTCGATGCTCGCCCCCGGGGCGATGGCATGCGCCCACTCGATGTCGAGCGCCTCCTCCATCTCCCAGTTGCCGCTGAGGTTGCCGGCGCCGGCCGGGTCGGTGCCGGGCAGGTTCGTCGTCTGGCCGCTCTCGTTGTACTTTGTGAAGCTCGGCGGATTGGGCAGGCCGAACGCCTGGTCGAACTGCGCCAGGTCGCTGCTGCTGAAGTTCGGATCGTTGCTGTCGAGGAAGGCGGGATCGTCGTAGGCGTCGACGATGGCGATGGTCTGACCGGTCCCGTCGCCGGTGATCGAGCCGAAGACGACGTTGTCGATGCCGTAGGCGGCGCGGATCTGGGCCGGCGTGTAGCCGACGGGGGTGGGCGAGCCGAAGTCCAGGGGCTTCGAGCCGGAAGAGGGATGGGCGTGCGTGGTGTCGGGGGGCAGTGGGTTGGGGTCGTGCCACTGGATGGGGATCAAGACCGAGAGGACGACGCGGTTTTCCAGGTCTTCGTGCAACAGCGGGCTGGACCGCTTGCGCCGCGGCCGGGGCCCGCGCCATCGCGCTGGGATTGACATGATGTCGCTCCTGGATGAGTCATCCGCCCGAGTCGAGTCCTTGGATGAGGACGCTGAGATCCGAGGCCAGCAGTGTGCCCGCGGGAGCAGGAAAGGCCGTGCCGGAGCGCGCCGGCCGGTTACCGCCATCGAATGCCGTCAGTATAATCGGGGACAGAATGGGATCGCGACGGCCAGAGAAACGCGACGGATCGGTCGTGCCGATCGCATGAGAGGGGAGCGATCGGCGGCCGTTTCGCCCGCGACGATCTCGTGGTTTTACCGGGATCCACCCTAGAATTTGGTTCGACCCCTCGGAGAAGTCAAGTCAATCCGCCAAGAATTACAAAGGGTGCCGAACGTGGAGGGATGGAACCAGGTTGCGTTGCTGTCAGTGGGAGGGAGCCTGGGGGTCAATGCGCGTTACTGGCTGGGCGTGGCGATCAGCCGCTGGGTGGGCCCGCAATTCCCCTGGGCGACGCTGGCGATCAACGTCTCGGGGTCGTTCGCGATCGGGCTCTTGACGGTGCTGCTGGCGCGCTGGTTGCCGCACCCGCACGTGCGACTGCTGGTGGTGGTCGGGTTCCTGGGGGGGTATACGACCTTCTCGTCGTTCTCGGCCGAGGCGCTGGTGCTCTGGGAGCGCGGGGAGCGGGCATTGTGCGTCGGCTACGTGGTGGGGAGCGTCGGGGCGGGGCTGGTCGCCGTGGTGCTGGGCACGATGCTGGGGCAGGGGTTGGTCGGGTCCGCGGGGCGATGGTCGACGGCCGATGAGCGGGCCGCGGCGGTCGCTGCGCCGGGGCCGGGATCCAAGGACGAGTCGATCGGGGGACGCCGCGGATCGCCGCGGACGTCCCCCGATCGGGTCGGAGGATCGGAGGAGACGCCATGATCCCGACCGATTCGCGGCTGCTGCGTCTCTACGTGGACGCCCACGACCGATGGCAGCGACGCCCGCTCTACGAGGCGATCGTGGCCCGGGCCCGGGCGATGGCCCTCGCCGGGGCTTCGGTCTTCCCGGCCGAGATGGGATACGGGTCGCACCGCCGGCTCCACGACTCGGCGAGTGATTATGGGTCCATCGGCCTTCCGGTTGTGGTCGAGATCGTCGACGCGCCCGAATGGATCGACGCGCCGCTGGCCGAGCTGGGGCCCATGATCGCCGCCGTGGCGACGACGGTCCAACCGGTCCGGGTCGTCCGTTACACGCACACGGAACCGGGGGTAACGGCATGACGATCGAAGGGGACGCGCGTCGCGTGACGATCTACGTCGGCAGCCAGGACACCTGGCACGGCAAGAATCTGGCCGTGGCGATCGTCGAACGCTGCCGATCGATGGGACTGGCCGGCGCCACGCTCACGCAGGGGGTCATGGGGTTCGGCAAGAACTCGCGGATCCACCGGGCGCACCTGCTGGGGCTCTCCGACGACCTGCCGGAGCGCATCGAGGTGGTCGACCGCCCCGAGCAAATCGACGCGCTGCTGCCGGTGCTCGACGAGATGGTCGGCGGCGGGTTGATCGTGGTCGAGGACGTGCGGGTGGTCCACTATCGGGAGGATGCCGGCGCGGTGCGTCGGGCTTGAAATGAAAGGTGATTCATGTCCCCGCGTCGGCTCCCCGGATTGCGGTCGGCCGGCCCGACTCGACCGGCCCGGTGGCGACGCCGGCCGGCGGCCCGGTCCCGGCCCGACGCCAGACCGCGAACGCGGACGGATCGTCGAAACGAGCTGCGTCCCCGTTGCCGGTCCTTGCCGATGCGAAATGCCCTGAAGCTCACGACCCCAACCGATCGCGAGATCGTCGTCGTCCGCGAATTCGACGCTCCGCGTGAGCTGGTCTGGGACTCGATTTTCAAGCCCGAGCTGCTCAGGCGATGGTTTTCTGGCCCGCCCGGCTGGGAAATGACCACCTGCGAGGACGACGCCTGCACTGGCGGGACTTATCGCCGCGTCTGGAGCGATCCGAACGGTCTGACCATGTCACAGTCCGGCGTCCACCGGGAAGTCGTCCCGCCCGAGCGCCTGCGTCCGAACCCAGGTGTTCGAATCCGGTGGCGTCCCCTTGGGCCAAGAGCAACTGGCGACGATCGTCCTCACCGAATTGCGTGAGAGGACGATGCTGACGATGACCTTTCTCTTCGACTCGAAGGAAACCCGCGACGGGACGGTGCCCTACTTGGAACAGGGCATGGCCGCCGGCTTCGACCGGCTGGACGAAATCCTTGCCTCGGCCGCAGCCTGACCCGAAGAACGGGACAATGTCTCCGCCTCGGTGGTGAGGGTCGGCGTCGATTTCGTCGGCCCTCGTTCGAGGGCGGAGGCAACTCCGCCTCATGATCGGAAGCACACGAACGACCGAACCCAAAACCGAAAAGGGCATCGATGACTACGTCTCACCTCATCTCGATCGCGGGGATCGCCATGTCTCTCCTCGCGGGGTCTGGACATCATGAGGGTTCCGCCAAGGCTCGAGCGGAGGAGCCCCAGCGGCCGGACGCCTCGGGGAACTACGCCACCGTCAACGGCCTCAGGATGTATTACGAAGTCCACGGCAGCGGCGATCCTGTGGTGCTGCTGCACGGCGCGTTCATGACCATCACCAACAACTGGACCGGGTGGATCGGCGAGCTCTCCAAAACGCGGAAGGTGATTGCCATCGAAATGCAGGGCCACGGGCGCACGGCGGACACCGCACGCGACATCACCGACGAAAACCTCGCCGACGATGTGGCGGCGCTTCTGGAGCAGCTCAAGATCCCGCGGGCGGACCTCATCGGCTACAGCATGGGCGGCGCCGTGGCGATGCAGTGTGCGATCCGCCATCCGGACAAAGTGAGAAAGGTGGTCGTCATTTCGTCCTATTTCCGCCGTGACGGCGTGGTCAAGGAAGCGCTCGACGCGATCCCGAAACTCACGGCGGACGACTTCAAAGGCTCGCCCATCGAAGCCGAATACAAGAAGCTGAGCCCGACTCCGGACGAGTTTCCGAACTTCGTCAAGCGGCTCCTCGCCACGGCTTCGAAAGGGCACGACATCAGCGCCGATCAGCTCAAGGCTACCACGGCGCCGATGTTCTTCATCCACGGCGACGCTGATGGCGTACGGCTTGAGCACATCTCGGAGATGTACCGCCTCAAGGGTGGCGAGATTCATGGCGACATGCGGCCCCGCTCCGCAACACGATTGGCCATCCTGCCCAATACGACACATGTCACGCTGATGGATCGCAGGTCCGTTATCATCCCGATGGTGAACGACTTTCTCGATGCCAAGCCGCAAAAGCCATGAGGAAGGGGCGCGGCTTTTGACGAGCGAAGGGCTAGTTTTGTCTGCTGGCGCGTCGTGAGAACCTTGCGATGAGCGAGGTTCTCTGAGACGAGCGTGAACCCGCCTCCGGCAACGCCCGTCTTTGCCGGGATACACCGGAGGTTTCTATGGACAGGCAGATGATCGCGGCATTCTTTGAAGCGCCCGTTTCGGCGAAACGCTGATCTTGGGTATCGAAGGGGGCGTCACTCATACGGCGTTGGCGCGAATCCTTCCGTATCTGATTTCTCGACCAAGTCCCAAGACGGATCCGAAAGCGTGGATTCATCGAACCGCTCGCCCCAGTGTATGGCTTGGGTCTGTGGAATCGACTCTTGCACGCTTCGGTCCGACGACACCGACGCGCGCCATGCAATCGCTTGCGTCCGATCGATGGTGCCAGAAAGTTGTCGCGCATGAGAAGCGTCATCGATGGACAGATTGAAAGCACCTTCAGGGTATAGCCGCCGGTTGGGACGGGATTTGAACTTGGTCAGCGCCGAGATAGACTCACGTTGCCGGGATTCAGGTTTTATGGAACCTGAATGCAAGGGCCTGATTGAGCCGTCAACTGGTGGCTGGCACCTTTACCGGCGCAGTCGTGACGCGATCCGCACGTCGCGACCGATCTGCTTCCGGCATGGACCCCTGCTTAAGAGATGACATCATGAGAAACACCTCCCGCCGCCAGTTCCTCCGATCTCTCGGGTTCTTGTCCGGGGCCGCTCTTCTTTCCCGGTATCGGGCGCTCGCCGCTTCGGAGAAGGGCAAGACCAAGATCCGCGACCTCAAGGTGATGATGCTGCAGGGGCCGCGGACGTACACGCTGGTCAAGGTTGAGAGCGATGCCGGCCTCCACGGCATCGGTGAGGCGTATGGAAGCCCCGGCGTGGGCGTGAAGGAGGGCGTCCTCGCCCTCAAGCCGGAGTTGATCGGCAAGGACCCGCTCGGCATCGACGTGTTGATGACCGGCCTCGGATGGCGCACTGACGGTTCGGCCCACATGCTGATTCGAGCGGCCAGCGGTATCGAGATGGCACTCTGGGACCTCGCGGGCAAGACATTGGGCGTGCCCACGACAACTCTACTCGGCGGTAAGTTTCGCGACCGCGTGCGCATGTACGACCATTCCGCCCCTCGCGATATGATGGATTCGTCGTCCTGCCGCGAGTGGGCCGCACGCGTGAAGTCAGACCCGAGTGGCTTCAAAATTCACAAGTTCGGATTTGAGCATACCGACCCGCGTGTTGACCCCGCGCGATCGCTCGAACCGCCTTCTCACCACGACCGAGCTTGCGAAGATTCGCCGCGGGTTCGAGAACTGCCGCGAAGCGATCGGTTGGGACCACGATATCATGGTCCACTGTCACTGGGAGTATGACCTCCGCACGTCGATCCAGATCGCCGAGGCGGTCGAGCCGATCCGTCCGCTCTGGCTCGAGGATCCGATGCCTGTTGAATACACCGAGAGCTGGCGGCGTCTTGTTGCAAGCTCGAAGGTTCCCATCTGCACCGGCGAAAACCTGAGCCGGCGGCAGGGATTCAAGGACTTCATCATCAACCAGGGCTGTGACATCCTCCATCCTGACTTGCGCAACACGGGAGGATTCCTGGAGACGAAGCGGATCGCCGACCTGGCCGAGGTGTTCGCGCTGCCGATGGCATCGCACAATACCGGCAGCCTTGTCCATACCATCGCCACGGCGCACTGGGCCAGCACGGTCCGTGATTTCCTGGCATCGGAGACGGTGCTGGGTCACGGGGACTGGATGGACGACGTCGTCATCCATGAGGATCGCGTCATCAAAGATGGTCACATCCAGCCCGCCGACCGTCCCGGTCTCGGTCTCGAATTGAACCCGGACGTCGTGAAAGCCCACCTCGCACAGGGCGAATCGTACTGGGACCAGGATCGTCGCCGTTAAGAGACAGAGCCGGCATCAGGTACCAGACGGGACGGCCGCGGCGATCCCTCGGTCCGGGGCGGGCATCGTCCTCCGGCGGGAGCACTCGCCCGGCGGACGGCGCCGGATCGCGATCGACACCGTTGCTGCCCTACCACTACCCCGGATCGGGGCGGAAGGATCCGGGTCACGACCTTGCGCGCTTCGGTCCGACACACCGAAGTCGATTGACCCAATCTTGCTTCGGTCGATCCGACCGAAGCGTGCCACCACCGATCCTGGGAATCAGTGCGGTCCAAGTAAGCAGACCAGAAGCGAGAGCCATTTGCCGCCGCTGCTCCAACGCAGCAGTGCTCCCGTCCGCCTACTCACCCTCGACCAAATTCGCATGCGCGTCGATGGCCGCGCGGTACGCCTGGACACAATCAAAGAAGTTCTTGAATCCATCTTGAGGGATGTCCCCCGGCGGGATGATGATGTCCTCGTTCGTCGCATGGTTACGGCTCGGCGATGAACTGTCGATCGCTCACCTCCGATACCGGTTGGAGGAACGGCCGGATCAGCAGTGCGCCATCACACCGCCGAGGGACCCCATTGTTGCGCCGCCGAGTGTCTCAACCGATCCATGGGTCCGGGTCCGGCCTTCCGCTTGGGGTTTCGGCCCCATGAATGGGGGCTACTGACCGCTGCGTAAAGAGGTTTAAGTTTCCTTGAGGTTCAACCCGGCCTGTGCAAAGAAGGAACGGACCAAGTGAGGCTTCTGCCGCAGGCGCCCGACGGCGAGGTCGAGTTCCTGGTGCAACTCGTCCAGGTCCCGGCAGACCAGGTTGCGCATCTCGACATTCTTCAGGTGATGCCAACCCCCTTCGTCCCACGGGTTGAGGTCGGGGGCATAGCCCGGCAGGGCCTCCAGCCACACGCGGCCCCGCGCGCTCGCCACGAAGTCCTGGACCTCCACCCGCCGATGGATCGTCGAGCCGTCCCAGATCACCAGCAGCCGCGCGCACCGCCACGCGGAGCAGGTGCAGGAGGAACTCGATGCAGTGCAGCCCGTTGAGCGACTCCGGCCGGACCAGGGTGTAGACGCGGCCCTCCGGCGTCATCCCCCCCATGACCGAGAGGTGGTCGCGCGTCTGCTTCTCGCGGAGGACCGGGGTCAGCCCCTCGGGGGCGTAGGTCTTGACCACCCCCGGCAGGAGGTAGAAGCCCGATTCGTCCTCGAAAACCAGGGTCCGGCGCTCGCGGCGGGCCCGCCGACGCAGCTCTGGCCAGGTCTCGTCGCGCCAGCGTTCGATCGCGTCGTCGTCCCGCTGGATGGCCCGCTTGATCGGCTGTTGCGGCGTCCAGTGCAAGGCCTTGAGGATCCGGCCGACATGGTCCTTATGGTAGCGGGCGCCGAACTCCCACTCGATGACCTTGGCGATGCGGGCGCAGGTCCAGACCTGGCCGCGGAAGCCGTAGACCTCCGGCCCGTGCCAGAGGAGTTCGGGGATCGATCGCAACTGGTCCGGGGAGAGCCTCGGTGCGCGACCCGGAGCGGGCCGCGCCGGAGCGCCTCGGGGCCGCCGTCGCGGGCGCGGGCCAGCCACCCGCTGAGGGCGACCTCGGAGACATCGAGAGCCTCGGCGATGTCGCGCTGGATCCAGCCCCGCCCCTTCAGGTCCAAGGCACGGTATCTCCGCCATTCGAGACACTCGGGCGGGATGGGGTAGGTTGCTTCCATCCCTCGATCTTACTGTAAAAAACTTAAACCTCTTTGCGCAGCGGTCAGTAAGTACGGGCGGACCAGGGCTCGCCAGTTGGCCTCCAGCCGATTGAGAATAACGGCCTGGAATTTGCAGGACAATTTCGCTGTTTTCGCGACCGATCGCTCCGGTGGAGAGGCTCCCTCCATGTCCTCACGATTCGTCGCTATCGATGAAGGTCCAGACATCACTCTGGACCGTGCCATGATCGTCGTGGGCCGTCATCCCAATTGCGACACCCGGCTCAACTCTCTGCGAGTTTCGCGGCATCACTGCTGCATGGCCCGCGAGAATGACGAGGTGGTGGTCCGCGACCTTGGCAGCACGAATGGCATCCGGATCAACGGCATGCGGGTCGAGACCGGCAGTCTGAGACCCGGTGATGAGCTGTCGATTGCTCACATCCGCTACCGGTTAGAAGGCGAAGAGGATTCCGAGCGGGCCAGCGATCCCGCGATTCGTGAGCAGGATTCCACCCCTGACTCGAGTCGGCCATCGAACTGGATCCATTCCCCGAAGTGGGGCTTCGGCCCCATGCATAAGGGATGAGACCAGACCTGCCACCCCGGCCGAGGGCCGGAACGACTCCCCGCACAACCTCTCAATCGAGGAGGGTCGTCCTGGGTCTGGGCGGCGGGATCGGCACCGCGACCGCCGTCCCTCGATGCACCCGATCCCGGCCAGCCTCCGGCTGGCCTGACACCAGCTCCTGAAATCGCCTGTCGCCGGTGTCCGGCTCGCTGTCCAGGCGTGCGCGATACGCCTTGATTTGGGCTAATGCTTCCTCCCGCGACGGTGTTTGGTTCTGCCGGTGGATGGCTTCAACAGCAGCTGTCGCGGAACATCAGTCGGCGACCGCCGGAGCCAGGCCCGCACCGAACAGGGCGGCACAGGAGGCGATCACCAGCGGCACGCTGCCGATGGCGATACCGCGGACCAGCCCGGCCAGGCCGCCCATCACCTATCTTTACCTCTTGCGCGCGTCGGTCCGACGACACGAATGGCACTAGCTTAGGCGCAAATCGCTATCGGGCTTGGACTTGCGAGCACAGGTTTTTCCTGCTCCTCGGGCTTGATTCCCGGGGTCTCCATTTGAAGCCCTATGTTTCCAGTGTAGTCCACTAATAATAATGTGAAAACGTTCGGATAATGCCTGCGAACAGCCCCTCCCTCAAAGGTACAAATCCTTGACCAGAAACAACTTGCGCTTAGGCTAGTGCCATTCGTCCGACGACACCGACGCATTCTTGGGCGAAGTCAACCGCGATGCTATGCTGCGTCAAGCAGTGGGGAGCCCGAAACGGGGATGCCGCTCGAGTATCCGCTCCGCCCCGACCGCTCCGGCCCGCCGTTCCTGTCCGTCCGGTCCGCCCGAGGATGACTCGCGCAACGCCCCGTCGTCGCCGACAGCCACCCTCGTCGCCCTCGCCGCCGCCGGCCGCAACTCGACCGACCTCATCCTGCCGACCGCCGGTAGCCAGGCGGGCTCGGGCGGGGGCCAGCCGGCGGCCGTCGCCGGCCCGTCCGGGACAACAACCGCCGCGGCCGGATCGGTCGGGACGGTACAGGCCGAAGCCGGCGGCTCGCGCGGCGGACAGATGGCCCAGCGGAGCCATGGAGTCAGACCGCTCGCCGAGCTGGGCGACGACCCCGAGCAGCCCCTGACCGCGCTCCAAGCCGCGTCCGCCGCACCTCCTCGTGTCCAAGCCGGGCTGGAGGTACACCAATCCCGTCGAGCGATCCGACGATTCGGCCACGAGGGTCCGCAAGTTTCTCTCGACGACGGAGCCCGGCCGGACACCCGGCTCCCTCTGGCCGGCCTCGACCCGGCCCTCCGCTGCTGCAACGCCTTCACCGGCGAGCTCCAGACGCCGCAGCGCCGCGTCGGTCCTCCCTGGCCGCGGCCGACCTCTTCGCGCACTCCCCCATCGTCCGCCTCGTCGCCGAACGCGGGATGAAACCGCGGCGACGTCGCCCCGATGAGCCGTCAAATCCCCTACCTTCGGTCGCCCGAGCCGCCGAGAAATCTCACCGGGATAGATTTCTTTGGAAAATTTTATCTACTTATTGAAAATGGTGTTATATCTACTATTTCCTTAGTTTTTGCGATAGGTGCGTTCAAGGAATTGCAAAACCGCAGCATCCTGTTAGTAGAGGCTTTAGTGGGAATTCAAGGGCCGAGCCGACCTTCCTGCATGCATTCACGCACAACCGATCGGCCGCTCCGACCCACCTGTCCTGCCTGGCAGCCGCGCGGAGTCGCCGAGGTCCGGACCCGGAGGGGGGAGAAACCCGGTTCGGGAGCCGAAAGCGGGATGCCGTTCGTGTTCACGGCCCGGTCGCGTGCCGCCGGACGGCGGCGGTCGCCCGGCCCGTCCGTCCGGGTTGGCCACGGGTCCGATTCGGATGCCGGCCCGCCCGCGATGGCGCCCGGGGTGCAGGCGAGCCTCGACCCGATCTCGGCCGACTCGCTGCGCGGGCACCGGTCGTTCCTGGCCCCTGACCTGCTCGAAGGCCGTGGGACGCCCTCGAAAGGGCTCGACCTGGCCGCCGAATGCTCCGTCGCGCGGGCCGGGCGGTGGGGGTGGACGTCGTGAAGCATCCCACCAAGAGCGCCATCTATTTCGGGGCCAGCGACAACGCCTCGCTCGCCAGGGCGGGGATCCCCGCCCATACCATCAACGTCGCCTACATGTTTCCCGACTACCACGGCGCCGACGACGGGTGGGAGAAGATCGACTTCGCCAACATGGCCCAGGTCGATCGCATGGCGGCGCTCTGGTTCGTCATGGTCGCCGACGGTCCGGCGCCGGCCTGGAACAAGGATCACCCCAAGGCCGCGCGGTATCGGAAGAAGGCCCCGCGACGATCGGGGCCCGCCGCGGGCGGAGGGGCGACGACCGATGACCTACCCTTCGCCGCCGAGCGTGGCGGTCCCGGGGCCGAATCCGTGGGGGCGCGGCCAGGTGGCATGGGCCGCGTGATATCGCCGCCACCATTTGCGGACCGGATCGGACAGCCGGTGCGTCAGGGCCGTCGCCACGACCAGGGCACACGGTACGCCGAGGTCCGCGTGGATCACGGTGTCCCGGCGTCGATCGCGGGCCGGCCGGGAGGCCTCCGCGTCGTCCGGCATGGCCGAGGCGAGCAACGTCGTTCCCAGCTCGGACGCCGGGAGGTCCAGCTCGCGAGACTCCGAGGAGGGCCCGGGGACGCCGCCTGCGAACCAGCCGGCGATCCGGACCAGCGGATCGGCCTGGGCGAGGGCCACGGCGACCGCGTCCGCCCGGGCGCTGGCGGCCTCGGCCCCGGTCGCGCCGTCGGGTTGAGAGGATTCCGCTGGTGCCCGCACCGCCGACAGGGCCGCATGTGGGCCGGCGGTCGGGTCGCCGTCGCCGGCCCGCGGATCCGTCCCCGACAACGACGACCAGTAACGGATGCCCAGGGTCAGGCCAGGCCCGGCGTCGGCCAGGGCGACGCTCGCCCCGTCGGCCAGCGGTCCGACCGCCGCGGCATGTCCGGTGTCCGACGTCGGCGCCCGACCGGCCCGGTCTCCACCGTCACCAGCAAGGCGGCCGGGATGGGAGACGCCGTGGTCGCGGTCGGGCTCGTACCCGCGCTGGCCAGCGCGACGCTCGTCAGGCTCGCGATCCCCGACGACCCTCCGGTTGACGGGAGGGGCGAGAACGCCCCCGAGCCGCCCGGCGTGGATCCGACCAGCCCGAGGCTCAGCGCGGGGGTCTGACCGACGCCGTTGTCGCCGAGGTTTTCGTGCTGGGTGTTCAGGCATCGGAGGGTCCACTCGATCGCGGTCGGGCGGGGTCCGTCGGGGCTGATCTGCAGGCTGTATACACCCGCCGTGAGATGCATGACCGGGAAGTAATACAACTGCGTCAGGTCGTCGGCCGCCGCGACGGTCGCGCCCGCTCCGTCTTCGACCCGGACGTCGGCCGATCCGGTCGTGGGCTGAGTCTCCAGGGCGTAGTAACCGTCGCAGATCGCGACGAAGCGATAGTCGGACTCCTGGCCGGCGGCCAGCGCGGTGGACCCGGTCACGGGCGAGCCCGAGGAGTTGACCGTCCCGGGCCAGAGGACGCCCAGATTGCTCGAATCGGTCGGGCCGTCGAATTCCGAGACGTTCCAGCTCGCCAGCACGCCCGCCGAATGCCCGGCCGGACCGGTCACCAGCCGCCCGGAGAGGTCGGTCAGGCCCCCCTGCGACGGCACGACCAGCGAATAGCTCCCCTCCGGCAGGGCTTCGTTGAAGATGAGGCTGAGGCGGTCTTGCGAGGCCTGATAGTCGACATAGCTGATCGGCCACGTCCGGCCGGCGGCGTCGACCACGGTCAAGGCCGTCTCCTGGTCGGTGGTCTGCGTCAGCGAGCTCACGTCGACCGGCCCGGAGAAGGTCAAGTCCAGCCCGGTCGGGGACGGCTCGAGGGAGTCGGCGTGATCCAGGTTGAAGTTGACCAGCGTGGTGGAGGGGACGATCGGCGTGGCGGACAGGTCGACCACGAACCGGCCGGGGGCCTGATTGACGCCGACGGTTCCCGGCCTGCCGGTGATCGGGTCGTACCCATAATCGTATCCCGGGGTGTTGCCGGACGCGGAGACGCCCAGGTAATAGGTCCCCTGCCCCAGGCCCGTGACAATCTGCGGATCGGAGGACGCGAGGGTCGAGCCGTTGCCGGAGTCGCTCGTGGCCAGGATCTTGCCGTCGGAGTCGAAGAGCGTCAGTGACGGTTCGAGGTCGCTGCCGATGGACTGGGAGAGGGCCTTGGCATCGAGCTGCCAGAGTTGCCCCGCGGGCAGGGTGAACCGATAGAACGCGACGGCCGATTGGTAATTCCCCGGATTGAGGTATCCCGGGACGCTCTGCGACTGCGGGCCGATGAGTCCGAGGTTGGTGGCGCCCGCGAGCGTCGGCCCTTGGCCCAGGACCGTGAACCGGGCGATCGGGGTCGGCTGGTTCGCCGAGGCCCAGGGCAAATTCGGGTTGACGGAGAAGGCCCAGTCGAGCCCGGTCTGCGGCGCGATGTCGAGCTGGTAAGTCCCCGGTCCCATCGTCGGGCTCCCGGGCGGCAGCGAGACGACCAGTTGGGTCTGGGGCCTCCCGTCCGTGTCGGTGGCCGTCGTCAACGTCTCCAGCAGCACCGGCGTGGCGCTGTTGGCGCCCAGGTAGGGAGTCACCGTGCCGTCGGGGCCGATCTGGTCGATCTCGATGTCCTGGCCGGTATCGCCGCTGACGATCATCGGCAGGATCTGGGCCGGATCGATCGACAACTCCTGCGCGAGTTGAGAGGTGATCTGGTCGACGACCGACTGGTCGAAGGTAATCGTGAACGACGGAGGGGCCTGGAGCGGGGTCGCGCCGTCAGCTGGTTGCGTCGCGACGATCCCTTGCAGTGCAACAGAGAGCAGGTGCCGGGGCTCTAACCCCTCCGGCTCGAAATGGCGGCGCCCCGGCCGAAACGGCCGGGGTCTTCGCGGCATCAATCTCATGCGGGGCGGAATCATGGGAAGTTCCAGTCACTCATCGTTCAGTTCATCGGGTTCAGACAGCGGATTCATTAAGGATCGAGAAACCGGTCAGCTAGTCGCCGTTGACGTTCCAATCGAACAGGGAGAGGTCCAGCGCCTGGAGGACGAGACCCAGCGGCGGGGAGGTCGCGACCGTTGCGGCCGCCGCCACGGCGGCCGGGCTGCTGTTCGTGACCGACGCATTCGTCGAGACCGCGGTGGTCGCGGGGGTGGCGCCCACGTTGCCGTTCAATCCGCCGGAAATCGGAGCCGGGCCTGGTGGGTTGATCGTCCCGCCGTTGTTGGCACTGCCGCCGCCTTGGGCGGCATGCGTCGCGAAGGACCAGCCGGCGAGGTTACCGACCGCGGTCCACTGGGCGTCCAACATGTCGGAGCTCGCGCCGCCCCCGGTGCTCGGCTGCTGGGGCACCAGCGTGTTCGGCGGCGGGATCATCGGCTGGGACACCGAGCCGAAGTTCAGCAAGAGCCCGTACGCCCCCACCTGCCCGTAGCTGCCGGTGGCCAGCACCTTGACGTAATACTTCTGGCCGGCCGACACCGGCACCGCCAGCGACAGCTCCGACCCGTAGTTCGTCGGCGTCGCGGCCGTCGCCACCGTGCCCAGCGACGAGTTGAAGATGTACATCGTCGGCGCGAACGAGCTGCGGGTGATCGACTGCACCGTCACGCTCATCGTCCCGGAGTTACTCGCCGGGACCGTCACGCTGTACCACTCCGACGTCCCGCCGGTGGTGTTGGCCAGGTTGGGGATGGCGATCTGGCCGTTGCCGTCGATGTACGAGTTGATGTTGGTGGCGGTCATGAAGTTGGTATTGCGGTGGCCGCCGACGTTGAACTGGTCGTACTGCGGGGCGCCGTAGAGCGACTGGATGCCGCTGATGTCGTCGCTGACCAGGGTGGTGTTGATGCCGTTGTAGCTGCCGTACATGACGGCGTTGGTGACGGTGGACTCGCCGAGTCCCAGGGCGTGGCCGAACTCGTGGGCGGCCACGGTGGCGACGTCATAACCATGGCCGATCCCCCAGCCGGTGACCTGGGTGTTGAAGAGGATGTCGCCGGCGAGGGTGCCGCCGTTGGACGGCGGCGGGAAGAAGGTCTCGGCGAGGACGCCGGAGCCGAGCGGGACGGCGCCGATGCGGATGTCGCCGATGTTGGGGTCGTCCTGCTGATCGCCGTTGGAGCCGACGGGCTCGCCGTTGTCGGAGACGAGGGCGAGGTTGAGGTTGGCGTTGGCCTCCCAGGGAGTGGCGGCCTGCTCGATCGCGTTCTGCCAGGTGGCAGTGGGGGCGATGGCGTTGAGGGTCTGGAACAGGGCGCTGGGGACGCCGCCGACGCTGGTGCCGTCGGGCATGAAGCTGTAGGTGATCCGGCTGGAGTAGGCCCACTGGCCGATCGTGGAGTAGAGCAAGATCCGACCTTCCAGGCCCTCGAGTTCAGGGCGGCGCCCTCGGTCCGGTGCCTTTTTCGTCGCAGGGTGTGCCGTTGAGGTTGGAGATCCGAGCATGGCGTCACTCCGTTGTGGTATCGATGAGGTCGGTGGGAAATCAGGAGGGTCGGGGCAAAATGCCGGCGCGGCGCTGGGGGTGGGGATGAGTCCGTCGTCGGCTCTAGGATCGGCCTTCGTGTCGGAGGCCAATTCTTCCCTATTGCTAGCGTAGGTCGAGTGATGGCCTGATGAGGAAAGTCAACGTCCACGCGACGGGAGTGCTGGACGGAATGGGGCACAGCGTCGTGTCGTTACCAGGTCCGCAGGATGACCCGACCTACGCTTGCAATGTGCTCCCCGGTCGGCGGCGGCGGGTCGATTCGAGCCCGTGCGGAAGCCCAGGATTCATCAACGGCTCGGCTGGCCCGGGGCGATGCAAAAAAGCAACGACGGCGGCGGCCCCTCGAAGTTCGAGGGGCCGCCGCCGTCGAGTTGAGTCGAGTTGTTCAAGCCGGCAACCTTCTGGCCGCGAGTTGGGCCTTCGGGTGCCTGCTGGATCAATACTGGCCCACTGCCTTGACCGGAGCCTGGGGGGCGGCGGCGGTCGGCGGCACGTACTTGGCCGGAGCCTGTGGGGCGGCCGCCGGGACATACTTGGCCGGAGCCTGTGGGGCGGCCGCCGGGACATACTTGGCCGGAGCCTGTGGGGCGGCCGCCGGGACATACTTGGCCGGAGCCTGTGGGGCGGCCGCCGGGACATACTTGGCCGGAGCCTGTGGGGCGGCCGCCGGGACATACTTGGCCGGAGCCTGGGGCGCCGGGGCGATCTTGGCCGGGGCCTGGGGCGCCGGGGCGATCTTGGTGGGCGCCTGAGGAGCCGGGGCGATCTTGGTCGGGGCCTGGGTGCCGGGGCGATCTTGGTGGGCGCCTGAGGAGCCGGGGCGATCTTGGTCGGGCGCCTGAGGAGCCGGGGCGATCTTGGTCGGGGCCTGGGGCGCCGGGGCGATCTTGGTCGGGGCCTGGGGCGCCGGGGCGATCTTGGTGGGCGCCTGAGGAGCCGGGGCGATCTTGGCCGGCGCTTGAGGAGCCGGGGCGATCTTGGCCGGCGCTTGAGGAGCCGGGGCGATCTTCGAGGGGGCTTGGGCTTGCGGAAGGACCTTACCCGGGCCTTGAGCGGCTGGCCAAGCCTGTTGGCTCTGACCAGACAAACTCAAGGCAAGAACAAGTACCGCACTGGTCATCGCGATGTCCTCTGTGAAGAGAGAGGTTGTCGGTCGATGTCTCGATCGAGTCGTGAATAATAATCCCCTGATGGTTCGGCACGGCCGATGCTGGACAACGTCCGATCGCCAACACCACCGTCCCCGCAAGGGCCCGTCCGGCTGCGCGCGAGGCACCCGCCGGCGGCCGGATTCCCCAAACCCGCGATGGGGAGCAGCGGATCACGAAGGCCGTTCACGGTGGCGGAAGCCTCAAGCCGGTCGTCTTGGCCGACTCTCGCTCTCCACCCCAGGGGTGGCCATTGCTGGTTATCGGCATGGGTCTCGCGTTAATTCAGCGAACTTGAGAAAATCGACAAGATGCCAGTTTGAGGAGCTCTAGGGGCTTTGACGAGTTTCCAGAGTCTGGCTCGGTGGAGTTGCCGAATTGCTATCCACCGGTAGCGGTTTGGGAGCCGAACCAACATGGCGTATCAGGGAGGCGGCGCCATCGAACAGGATGCGTTCACGTTCCCCGCTGCAGAGGAGTACGACCGCGGGTGGGAGAGTCAGGCGCCGGCGCGAGCTTTTGTCGAGTCCATTCATCACCGGTATCGGGGGGCAGCATGCGTATTGGCAACCGGCTCGGTGGGGTGCTGGTCTGGGGCCTTGCCGTCACAATGAGTGTGGCGGCGGGGGCACAAACCGCCGAGCGAGTCACGACCGTCCCGCTAGGGGGCTCGCTGGACGGTCAATCCGGCGACCGCTATTTCGGGGTTTACGTCCCGACGCGGTTCGGCGGCGAGCTGAGGATCAAGACGACGTCGGGTGAGATGACCGAATTGAAGAGGTCGCCCGACGGGCCGACCATCACGAACGGCCAGGACGTCGGCCTGGACCACCAGGGATGGTACACCTTCAAGGTCACGGGGGCGAAGAAGCCCTACGCGGTGGAGACGACCTTCGTCCAGGTCGGACAGAGCCTGAAGCGGCCCTGGAACTTCTATTACTGGCCGACGAAGGCGGACTCGATCCACGAGCCGTGGGCCGGCGGCAATGCCCGCGTCGATACGATGATGACCGCCGGCGATGACGTGCTGATCGCCTCGCCGGGATCGTACATCCCCCCGGGGGTGGACATCGTCCTGGCCGGGGCGAATGGGATGCTCGAGACGCAGCCGTCGCCCGGCGACGATGCGACCTGGTTCCCCAACCTCTATGATGACCTCTACTGGCTGGGGCCGGACAAGGAGCACGGCGGGCAGCTCACGCGATTCATGACGCCGTCTCCGCTGTTGAAGTACGATCAGCTCTTCGGCGCGGGGCGCGGCAGTACGAGGCGGCCCTGGCGCAGAACAAGGACATCTCGCGGTGGCCCGGCCACTGCCTGGGCGGTGCGGTGGCCTCGATCCTCCTGAACGAGCCGGTACCGGCGCCGGGGTCGGGGCTGACGCCGGACGAGCTCAAGGCGCTGTGGGCCGAGCTGGGCGAGAATCATTACAACCACCGGATCGGCGACTACGCCACGGATATCCCGCCCGGACCGCCGCGTCCCGGGCCGGACGAGTGCGACTACAAGGTGGCGCGCGTGCACGCGATGCTCGAGACCCACGTCCGCGGCGAGCGCAAGCCGGTGCTGGCCAATCTCCGGGCCTTCCCCCCCGCGGGTTGATGAATGAAGTCTGGAACCACGGCGTCTACAAGTACATCGCCAGCTACCATGCCATCCCCGGCCGGGGCCCGCGCGCGATGCGGATCGTCCTGGAGCTGCACGCCAACTCCGGCTCGATGCTCAACGGTCAGGACGACAAGGATCGCGTGGTCTACTACGAGTACAGCCTGGTCTACGGGCTGGACGGCCGGGTGGATGAGTCGAACCCCTACGCGGCCGACTGGATCCGCGTCGCGGGCGACGCGATGTTCGCGCCCTGAACGTGCTGGAGGTGGTGGAGTCGCGGTGGGCCGGTCACAATCCGCACGTGACCGAGGCCAACGTCCGGATGCTCGACATGGCCAACGGCGGCGGTGCCCTGGCCCGCTTCCGCTCGACCCCGCCGATGTTCCGGCCGGTCGCCGAGTATGAGGCCGGTCGCCCGGCGATGATCGCCGGCGGGTATTCCGAGCCGATGGAGCCACCCCGCTACGGCGGCGGCGGGTTCTTCCGCCGCGTCTTCGGGCGGTGAACCGCCCCCTGCTCTGCTCCGCGCCATCGCGGTGCCGGCCGTACAGGCCCGACTCGGGGCCCGCTCCTCACCGGGCGGCCCCGTGCCGGGCCTTCCGGATTTACCGAGGGATCTCCTCTTCGAGAGGGCGCGGCTCCGTCCGAGCCTCTTCTTGATTCCGGCTCGCACGGAGGCTCGCCCTCCCGATCGCTAACGCATCGGACGGGCCTCGCGCATCCGGGCTTTTCGTCACGATCGAAATGGCCGGCTGGCGCGGACGTAACGGCTTCTTAATCCGAGCGATCCGGCAAGATTCCGGCTCCGGTATTTTCGTCATGGCTGTTCAAGTTTAGCGGGACGGCCGGACGATGAAACAGACCGGCTCGCGAGATCCGCATCGTGCCGCGCGGCGGGGAGGGTGATCCCCGGCGGAGTGTGACGGTGGATGGGAACTCGCGGATCGGATCGACGAAGCGACCCGGGGATGCCAGGAACGCGGGGTGACCGCCATGATGCGACTCAACACCGACCCAATGACGCCGGACCTGCGAACCGAACGGAAGCCGGCCGGTGGGATGTCCTTGCTGATCCAGGTCCCTCGCGTCGCCGAGCCGCGTGAGCGCGGCCGGATGCTGGCGCCCGGAGGCGGCGGGCTCGGGCCGGCCCGCCGGGCGGAGCTCATCCTGGCCGGGGCCGACGACCGGCCTTTACCGATCCGCGGTCCGGCCCCGGCGGAGGCTCCGCCGCGGCGTCCGTCGCGCCGCCTGGTTCCTGCTGCTAGTCACGTCGATGGCCGCCACGTTCACCATGGGCTGGACGACTCGCGGCAGCGGTCCTCCCCGCCTGGCCATCCTGGGCCCGGTCCTGCCCGGTCTCAACGCGGGCGGACCCGTGCTCTCCTTCGAGGGCGGCGCGCGGCCGCCGGATGACTCCCCCGCGGATAGGGATGCGGATGCCATCGCGATCGGGCCCGCCCTCGGCGCACCCGTCGCCGACGCGGAGGTCCCCGTGGTCTTCCCCGGATACGTGCTGCCCGATGATAGTCGAGAGGAGCCGGCGCATGAGGGAGGTTGACGAGGCCCTGGCCCGGGCCTATGCCCAGCGGGAGAAGGGCGATGCGGCCCGAGGCGTGCCGCCGGCCCCCCACTGGCCGGCCCATGGTGGCCAGCGCGGCCCGGCGTCCGAATCCGCCCCGGTCCCGAGCGGCGCGCCCGCGCCAGCCTTCGCCCTCGGGGCGGACGTGGCGCCCGCGGGGCCCGTCGCCGAGTTGCAATGGCCGGCCGTGGTGCTCGGCCTGGAGCGCGAATGGGGCGACCGGTTCGATCAGCTCGCCGGGCGGCTCATCGAGGGCCGGCGCCGCCAGAACATCCGCGCCATCCTCTTCACCAGTTGCCATCGCGCCGAGGGCCGCACGACGCTGGTCCTGGCCCTGGCCCGCGCACTGGCGCGTCACCCCTGCCGCACCGTACTGGTCGACGCCGACCTCACCGGGCCGATGATCGCGCGACTGCTGGGCCTCCGGCCAGAGCTGGGGCTGGACGACGTGGTCGAAGGGGGACATGCACTGGCCGATGCCCTGATCGACGCCCCCGACGATCACCTGGCCGTCTTGCCGATCCGCTCCGCCGTCGCCAGGCCCCGCGACTTCCTGGTCGCGCCCGCCTGGACCTGCACCCTCGCCCGTCTCCGCCGCGAGTTCGACCTGATCCTCCTGGACGGCGGCCCGCTGTTCACCGGCCTCAGCGCCGCGGTGCTCCATCGGTCGGTCGACGCCGCCGTGCTCGTCTATCACCGCGGGCTCACCGGCGAACGCGCCATCCTCCGCGCCCGCGAGGTCCTCGAAGCCGGCGGCGTGCCGTTGCTGGGGTTAGCCGAGACCTTCGTCTGATCGCTCGGCTGCGCCTCGCTGCGAGGTGCGGGGAGCGCTCGCTGACGCTCGCTACGGGGCGCGGGGTGCGGGGAAGACGGGTCTCTTCTCTTCCCGCGCCCCGCAGCGAAGCGCCTCCCCGCTCCCCGCAGCGAAGCGCCCCCCGATCCCCCGAGGGAGGGACCGTGTACGAGACCCACTACCGCCTGACGCGCCGGCCGTTCGGCGAGACGGTGGACCCGTCGGCCTATTTGGCCCTGGTGAGCCACGAGGTCGTGCTGCGGCGCCTGCGGTACGCTCTGGAGCAGTCCCGCGGGCCGGCGGTGCTTTACGGGCCGCCGGGCTCGGGCAAGACGCTGCTCGCCCGCCGGCTGGCGAGCCAGCTCGGTCGTCCGACGGTGTACGTAACGTTCCCGGCCTTGCCCGCCGCCGAACTGGTCGGGCTCCTGGCGGAGGAGCTGGGCGAACTGTCGGCGCCGCCCGCGACGCTCGCCGATGCCTTGCGGCATGTGCGCGCCCGGCTGGCCGGAATGGCCGTACAGGGCATCCGTCCGCTCCTGGTGGTCGACGAGGCCCAGGCGATCCGCGATCCGGCCACGTTCGAGGCCCTGCGGCTCCTCCTCAACTTCGCGACGGATGGCTCGCCCGACCTGTCGTTGCTCCTCGTCGGCGGGACCGAGGTCCTCTTCGACCTCCCTCCCGGCCTGGCCGATCGCCTGGCGGCCCGCTGTCTGGCCGGCTCATTGAGCGAGGCCGAGTCGTCGGCCTACGTCCTCGGCCGGATCGCCGCGGCCCGAACGGCCGAAGCCCGAGCCGACGCCGCCGATGACCTGTTCTCCCCCGCCGCCCGCACCGCGCTGCACCAGGCCGCCGCCGGACTCCCCCGCCGCCTCAATCGCCTCGCCGATCTCTCCCTGCTCATCGCGTACGCCCGGGAACTCCCTTCTGTGGATGAAGACACGATCGCCATCGCCGCCCGCGAGTTCCAGCATAACGGTCTGGCTGCGTGATTGATGGGCGATTTCGGCGGACTCCGGCAGACGGATTCCGGCCGGGACGGTAGAATCCCGACCCTGCGGGTGGCTTCGTCGGCTCGACGGCGAGTCGCGATGCGAGGGCCCCCGCGCCGCCGATCGGATCGGTGGGATCGGGTCGCGTAGAGTCGCAAGGAGGACAGACGTGGCGATTCCTCGAGTGCCCGGGACGAACGGGCGTCGCAGCCGTTGGTTGTTCGCCGCGATGGCGGCAGCTTGCGTGGGGATGGCGGGCGGGACGGCACGGGCGCAGGACCAGCCGCCGCCGGACCCGACCCCGGTCGGGCAGGGCGCGGATCCGCGAGGCGGGCCAGGCCCCGCCGAGGGCCAGGGCGCCGAGGCCGATGCGTCGGGAGGGCAGGTGTTGACCCAGGGGCCGGTGCACGAGGCCTTCGCGTCGCCGGTGGTCCACGACCCCAAGGCCGCGCCCATGGTGTCGAAGCAACCGCCCGACCCGATCCAGGAGATGCCGCCGGACCAGAAGCCGGCGGGCCAGCACGTCCAGTGGATTCCGGGCTACTGGGCCTGGGACACGACGCGGAACGATTACCTGTGGGTCAGCGGCGTCTGGCGCGAGCCGCCGCCGGCCACGCAGTGGGTCCCCGGCTACTGGCACACCGTCGACGGCGGATACCAGTGGGTGCCGGGTTCGTGGATGCCGGCGAGCACCGGCCAGGCCCAGGGACCCGGTCAGGCGACGCCGCAGGCGCAGGCGACATATCTGCCTCCTCCTCCGGCCAGCCTGGAGACCGGCCCCAACTCGCCCCAGCCCGGCCAGAACGTGTCCTGGAGCCCGGGTTACTGGACTTGGCAAGGAGGCGGATATGCCTGGCGGCCGGGGTTCTGGGCGGCGGTTCAGCCCAACTGGATCTGGATGCCGCCCCACTACGTCTGGACGCCCAGCGGGTATCTGTTCGTCCCGGGTTACTGGGACCTGCCGGTGGCCAACCGCGGGTTGATGTTCGCCCCGGTCTACTATCCCCAGCCGGTGTACGCCCAGCCCGGCTTCGTGCTGACCCCGTCGATCAGCATCGTCGGCTCGGCGGTGACCTCGAACCTGTTCGTCTCGGTCGGCACCGGGCAGTACCTCTTCGGCAACTATTACGGCCAGGCCAACGTCGGCGTCGGCATCGTGCCGTGGTTCTCCTTCAGTTTCTCGGTCGGCCGGCCGGCCTTCTACGACCCGCTGTTCTCGTACTATGCCGTGGTGAACGTGCGGCAGAACCCGCAATGGATCGTCCAGGTGCGCGAGGCGTACCGGATGCGCGTGGCGGACGTCCGGCTGCGGCCGCCGGTGACCTACGCCGAGCAGGTACGCATCTCGCGGAACGTCTCGATCACGCGGGACATCACGGTGGTCGATCATCGCAACATGGCGATGCCGTTGCACCAGCTCGCTCGCGACCCGATCGCGGGGCGAACCCTGAGGCTCGAACACGTGGCCGAGGCGGAGCGGCGCACGATCCAGCGGCAGGCGACCGAGCTGCACCAACTGCGCGAGCAGCGGGCGCAACTGGAGCGCCAGGTGGCACGGAGCGGGCCGGCCAACCGGCCGCGGACGGTCAGCATGCCACACTCGCCGATCGCGTCGCACCCGTCGGCGCGTCCGGCCGGACATCCGGGCGGCGATGGTGCCCGCGCGGCGGTCGCTCACCGGGATGAGGCCGCTCGCGGACGGGAAGCGGGAGGAGGGCTCGAGTCGCGCGCTCGGGCCGAGCCCGGCGCGGCGGAGGCGCATCGGGCCATGCCGGAAGGACGGGCCGAGGAGGCGGCCGCCGGCCGGCGACCTGCCTACGGCAACCGGGCGGCACGTCCGGGATCCCGGCAGCCGGCCCGACCGGCTCCGCGCGGACGCGCCCGACCGGCCGAGGAGCGAGAAAACGAGCGGCGGCCGTGACGCGGATTGCGGCATCGACCGCGGATTCACGAAAGGCCCGATTCCCGCGGTGCCGGGCCGGCTTGCCGGCCCGGCACCGTTCCGCTCCGCCGCCAGGCTCGGGCTCCTCACTTTATGATATCAAAGGTCAGCTCCAGGCCGAGATAAGTCGCGAACATCGTGAATATCAGCAGAGCGAAAAGCCAATCGTCCTTGCCCCAGGATCGAGTCACGGCGAGGAGGACACTGAGGACGGCAATGAGGGCCATGCAGGCGAATAGGGTGATCCTGCGCCTCTTGTTTTCCGAATCGGGCTCATCATGTCGCCTCCGCAAGCCGCTGCAACATGAAGCCCCCTGATCCGTCCGAGAAGCCCTCGGAATGCGGGGCATCAGAGACCTCGCGTCAGTTCCTCGATCGGCCAGGTATGTCCCGGGTAGCGAGCCAGGCCTGGGAAGCCCCCCCACAAGATGGCGATCACCAGGTAGCCGACGAAGGTCGTGTGGTGCCACTCGTCGTTGAGCGGCGGATCGTCGGCGATTGCCGGTACCGACAGGTTGTACCACATCCCGCCGCTGACGTCCGCCTTGTGATAGTCGTCCGGCGCGATGGGGACAAGGTATGGGAAGGAATGGCGGAGCCGCTCCTCGCGATCGGCGAGGAACTCGTCGAGTTCGTGGATGGCCATCGAGGGCGGGAAGACCACCAGCGGGTCGGGATAGCCCTCATCGTCCCACTCGGGATGCTGACCGCAGAGATCGACGCTACCGACGCGCTCCCAGAACAGCTTGAGGGCAAGCGGGAGTTCGCCGACCTCGCGCTCGATCCGCGCGATCGCTTCCGCCGTCCCCGCCTCCGGTCCGGGAAAGACCTCAAAAGGACGTTCGAACTGGAAGCCGTGCTCGTAGAGCCGTGACGTCAGCGTGCGGATCTTTTCTCCGATCACCTCGATGCGATTGACAAGGAGCATGATGGCCTCGGGTGCTCTCGAACTCCACCGCTTTCACGTCATCTTGCCGGTCATCCCATCCTCTGGAATATGGGTTGGACGAACGTACGCGATCCTCGCCCCGGATTCCATCGCTTCCGCGGAGGTCATCTCGAGCGGTGGCGGCCTCAAGTCTACCGGCGAGCCCGACGGCCTCCAGTCGAATCCGGTTGCGGTAGGCCCCGGCCTCGTGTCCCACGCAATCCCAGCCGCGGCCGACGGAGGTCCCCGCCAGCGTGATGAAGAGCGACGCGGGCGAGGAGGCGGCGTCATCGGCCAGGCTGAATTCGATCGCGTTGACGGGCACGCCCCACCCCGCGGTCGGCGAGAGCGTCGTATCGGCCTGCGCCGCGAAGTCGTCGAGCGAGAGCCGCGCGACGGCCCGGTCCTGATCGTGGAACGTGACCTTGAGGGCTTGCTCGGGCTCGAGTCGTCCCTGGGCCAGCGTGCGGAACGGGCCTTTTTCGCCAATCGCCGCCTCGACGACCCGGAACGTGCGGTCGGCGGCCACGAACGCGAATCGCGCGGGTTGGCCGGCCGGGTAGCCGAAGTGCTGGACCTCGATCAAGGCCCCCGGGCACGGCGAGAACTCCAGGGCCAGGCGGCGATGGCCCCGGATTTCGACGTCGCAGAACGCGTTGAGGTGCGAATACCCCGGCCGGTCGAGCCGCGAGGCGGCTTCGAGCACGATCGAGCCGGCGCCGGGCTCCACGCCCGCGTGCAGCGTTGCCGGCCCCTGCCCCGGGAAATCATAGGCGAGCCCGCACGACCGATCGCCGATCCGCCAGCCGTCGCGGAACCGCGGCTCGGGGCCGGCCCGCTCGCCTGCGGGGATCACGACCACGGGCGCCCCGTCGGGCGACCGGCTCAGGAACCTCAGGAGAGGCTGGACCGAGATCGTCAGCGGCGCGAAGCGGGCCATGAGGGAGCCGTCCGACGTCTGGACCATCACCCCGGCATCGAGTCGGACGCTCCCCGGCTGGATGCGACCCTTGCTCGATCTCTGCGACGCCACCTCCCCCGCCATCGGCAGGTCCAGCGGGTGGGTGTCGGCAGGAGGAGGGCGGAAGGCCGCCGCCAGCGCCGCGCCGGTCAGGGCGGAGCCGGCCACGATGACCGACAGTAGGACGAGCCGATACCGCTCCGTCGCTCCCATCCGCCATGGCCGGACCGCGGCCAGCCCCATCGCGACCGCGAGCCCGAACGCCACCAGCCAAAGCCGCATCATCGTGATCGGGAAGATGAACCGCAGAGCGACGGCCATCCCCGCCCACGCCGAGGGCCAGGCGGCCAGGAGCAGCCGTAGTCGTCCCCAGCTCTCTCGCCGCAAGGCCGCGAGCGTCAGGATCACCGCCACCGCGACGGCCGGCGTCGCCACGCCATTGAGCCAGAATCGCGGGTGCCCCGGCCCGAAGCCGCCCGGAGACAACCACCACCAGGCCATCGCGAGCAAACCCTGACCCAGCAAGAAGATCAGCCAGGCCATCCGCCAGAGGCGGGCCCCCACGCCATCCCCGGCCTTCTCTCCGATCGGTGGACTCCCCTTCAGATTCGGACCCTCCTGCCCGTACAATAATCGACCGGCCCGGATCGCTTTCGATCAGGGGCTGGGTTTTCTTGGACAAATGTCCGAGGCTCCGATTCTATCCTCCGGAGAGGTCTTTCGTCCATCCATGTCGACCTTGATCGGCAACCCTGCCCCGGCGTTCGACCTAGCTTGCACACGGACTGTGGGTCCCGCGCGGAGCCGGGTGGCGCTGGAGGACTATCGGGGCCGCTGGTTGATCCTGGTCTTCTACCCGCATGATTTCTCGCTGGTCTGTCCGACGGAGCTGATCGGGCTGAGCCAGCGATTCGACGACTTCCTGGGTCAGGGGTGCGAGCTGCTGGGGATCAGCGGGGATTCGGTGGAGTCGCACGAGCGCTGGATCGCAACGCCGCGGTCGCAGGGCGGTCTGGGGGGCTTGACCTTCCCGCTGGCGAGCGACCCCGACGGCGCGGCGTCGCGGAACTACGGGGTCTATCACGAGGACCTGAAGCTCGCGGTGCGCGGGCTGTTCATCATCGATCCCGGCGGCGTCGTGCAGTACCAGGTGGTGCACAACCTGAGCGTCGGGCGGCGGAGCCAGGAGGTGCTGCGGGTGCTGATGGCCCTGCAATCCGGCGGGCTGTGCCGCGAGGACTGGATGGCCGACGACCCGGCGCTCGACCCGTTCACGGCGGTGCGGCCGGGCCGCTATTTCTCGCGGTATCTGATCGAGGCCGAGGTGGGCTCGGGGACGTTCGCCCGGGTGTACCGGGCGCGGGACCTCCAGCTCGACCGCCCGGTGGCGCTGAAGGTCTTCAAGCCGGATTGCCCCGTGACGCCCGGCGCGGCCCTGGCCGAGGCGCGCGCCGCGGCGGCCTTGAACCACCCGAACCTCTGCACGATCTACACGGTGGACGACACGGCCGGCGTGCCGATCATCGCGATGGAATACATCTCGGGCCGTCCGATCAACCAGGTCGCGCGCGGGGAGGGCTTGCCGGGCGAGGTGCTCCACTCGATCGCCCGGCAGATGGCCGCCGGGATGGCCGCCGCGCATGCCCACGGGATCGTTCACGGGGACCTCAAGCCCGAGAACGTGATGCTCGCCGACGACGGGCTGGTGAAGATCCTCGACTTCGGGCTGGCCCGCCGCCTGCGCGGCAGCCCGGCGCCCGTCTCCGACGACACGGCCGAGCTCGGGCTGGCCGAAGTGGGACAGGGGCTCTTCGGCACCCCCCGGTATCTCTCTCCCGAGCAGGTCCGCGGCGAGCCGTCATCGCACGCCAGCGACCTCTTCTCCCTGGGAGTCATCTTCTACGAGCTGGCCACCGGCAAGACGGCGTTCCCCGGTCCCGGCCTGCTCCAGATCCTCGACCAGATCCGCTCGGTCGAGCCGGTGGCGTTCGCCGAGGAGGTCTCCGAGCCGTTCGAGACCCTGCTCCGCGCCCTCTTGATCCCCGACCCGTCCCGGCGCACGATCACGATGCGCGAGGTCGCCGACGTCCTCGCGGGGCCGTCCGACGCCGGGTCCCCGCCGTTCTCGCTCGACTCCCCATCGGTGGTGGTCTGAGCGGAGTCTCGAATCCCGCACCTCCATGACACAGGAGATGACCTTGCCCGCGCCATCCGACGCTTATCTCGCGATCTTCGACCACGACGGGGTCCTCGTCGACTCGCTCGAGCTGCACCAGGAGGCGTGGGTCGAGCTGGGCCGGCGGACGGGGCTGGATTTCACGCCGGAGTTCATCCACGCGACCTTCGGCATGACCAATCCGAGCATCTTCCGTCGCCTGCTGGGCGACGCGATCACCGAGGACGAGATCTGGCGCTATTCGGACCTGAAGGAGGTCTGCTACCGCGACGTGGCGCGCGGCCGGGTCAGCCTGATGGATGGGGTGAGACCCGTGCTCGACGCCCTGACGGCCCGCGGCGTGCGGCTGGCGATCGGATCGAGCGGCGTGCGGGCGAACCTGGAATTGACGGTCGCCGAGTGCGGGCTCGACGGCCGGTTCGCCGCGATCGCGTCGCTGGAGGACATCACGCGGGGCAAGCCCGACCCGCAGGTCTTCCTGGTGGCCGCGGAGAAGACGGGCGTCGCCCCGTCGCGGTCGGTGGTCTTCGAGGACGCCCCCGTCGGCATCCAGGCCGCCAGGGCGGCCGGCATGTACGCCGTGGGGCTCACCACGACCCACCCGGCCGCCGCGCTCGAGGAGGCCGGCGCCGATGAGGTCGTCGCCGACCTGGTCGGCTACGATGTGGCCCGGCTGCTGGAGCACCTCCAGGCCCGCGCGGCAGGGCGCGGGTGACGCTCTCGAGCCGATGGCCTCGGCTGGCTTATCTCGCCGCGCGGCCCGGCCTCGTGATGCGCGCGATCCGCCCCATGTCGTCGAAGGTGATCGCGACCACCCGGCCCGACTCGTCCGCGGCGGACCAGCCGGAATCCGCTTCATCGATGCGGAATCCCTCCGACTCGAGATAGGCCCTGGCCATCGCGCGGTGATTGTCCACCGCGAACGCGCCGACGACCTGCGCGAGGACGTTGACGACCCGCACGTCCGGAGTCGGCGGGGCTTGCCGGAGTGGAGTCTCGTAGACGAGGAAGAAGGCCGCGCCGCCGGGATACGGGCCCCGATAGTAGCAGTCGGCATCGGCGATCCCGGCGGCGATCGACGCGAGCAGATGCCCGGGATACTCCGATGAGGGGAGTGCGGCGGTCGTGAGCTCGTTGACTCCTTGAGACTCGCCGAATGACCTCACGCGATGGACGGCCTTCAGGAGGCCGGGAGGGATGTTGCTCTGCGTATTGGCCCAGGCCCAGAGCCAGGTGCCCGATTCCTCGGCCTCCGTCCCGAGGACCTGAATGGGATACACCCGCCTCTTGCCGAACAGGCCCGGCCCCTTGCCGAAATCGACCGTACCCTTCCCGATGTCGAGCTGCCAGGAATGATTTCCCAGGAAATCACCCAGGGCGAGCTGCTTGCGGAAAGACAGGCCGATGTGCCGTTCGACGAGCTCCGAGAACGTCATCGCTTGCCTCCAGTTTCGATCCATCGGGCCGAACACGGATCGCCGGATCGGGCTCATCCTACAGCAAACCGGCGCCAAGAGCCCGCGCGTCGCGACTTCCCCGGTCATCTTCGTCGAGCCATCGCCGAAATGCCGCTACGGAGTAGCCGCCGCCGTCCGCGTGGCCCACAATGTCATGGTGGAGCATTGTGCCGGATTCTCGATACCGAGCCGCTTTCCGGCGCGCGATGCTCCAATCAGGCATCCAGGCTTGCCCAGCAATCCGGTAAATGCCGGGACGGCACGCGAAACCCGCCGGACCGTAGCGGGTTAAATCTAGCAGACGAGGGCGAATCCAAGAGGGTTCGCCGACGCCGAGGTGATGCGTCGGAGTGCGGCGGGTCGAGTGGAGGGAGAATGCGATGATCCGAGCGGAGGCGTACGGCCGATCGAACCGAGGCGGACGTCCGGCGGCCGGCTTCCTGGGGGGCCTGGCCGTCCTGGCGATCGTCGTGGCTGTCGGCCCGTCGGGGCGGGCCCTGGCTTTCCAGTCGCCCGGCGCGTCGCGGAGCGTGCTGGGTCCGGGCTCGGCGGACGGTCCGGCCATGGATGTGTCGGGCGAAAAGAAGCCGGCTGAGCCGGCATCCGCGGGGGAGAAGGCGAAGCTCACCCCGCAGGAGGCCCGCGAGCTGATCCAGGCGATCCGCCAGATCCAGGCCGCCGTCCACGCCGATCGCCAGGCCGCGCCGGCGACGGTGGACGTCAAGGTGCATCGGCCCGCGCGGACGGTCACGCCCCCGACCTTGACCTCGGAGGAGCTCGACCGCCTGGTCGACAGCCACTTGACCAGGAACGACCCCAAGGTCGAGCCCGCCCCCATCACCACCGACGTCGAGTTCGTCCGGCGCGTCTATTTCGACCTGATCGGCAAGCCGCCCACGCCCGAGCAGTTCATGGCCTTCGTGCGCGATCGCTCGCACGAGAAACGCGGCCGGCTGATCGATAGCCTGCTGGGCAGCCCCGACTGGGCGCGGAGCTTCGCCCGATACTGGCGCGACGTGATCAGGTTCCACGCGACCAACGAGAACCTCTTCCGCATCCGGTTCGACGAGCTGGAGGACTGGCTGGCCGATCAGCTCCGGCGCACAAGCCGTGGGACGAGATCACATCGAAGATGATCACGGCGACCGGGCGCAACGACGCGAATGGGGCCGTCGCCTTCCCGCTGGCCTATGACACGCAGCCGGTGGAGATGGCCGGCGAGGTCTCGCGGATCTTCCTGGGCGTCCAGATCCAGTGCGCCCAGTGCCACGACCACAAGACCGACTCCTGGAAGCGGCGGCAGTTCCACGAGTTCGCGGCGTTCTTCGCCGGGGCGCGGCAGCGGCAGGTCGAGAAGCCCAGCCCGGGACAGCTCCCGGTCATCGAGGTCGTGACCCAGCCACGGACCCGCTATACGATGCCCGACAAGGACAACCCCACCAGGCAGATCCCCATCGCTCCGCGGTTCTTCCTCGCGGCGGCCGGGGCGAAGGAGTCGGACCCCGCCCTGCCCGTGGCCCTCGGCGCCGAGAAGCGCCGCGAGCTGATCGCCTCGTACATCACCGGCCAGGACAACCCGTGGTTCGCCCGGGCGTTCGTCAACCGGACCTGGTACGCCCTGATGGGCGAAGCCTTCTACGAGCCGATCGACGACATGGGGCCGGAGCGCACCGCCCGGGCGCCTGAGGTCCTCGAGCCGCTGGCCGACCAGTGGCAGCGCGGCGGCTATGACATCCGCTGGCTGTACCGGACGATCCTCAATACCAAGGCCTATCAACGGCGGGTGCGGTCGACGGCCAGTTCGGCCGGCAAAACGCCGTTCGCCTCGAATTGCCCCAGCCGGCTCCGCGCCGACCAGGTCTTCGAAGCCCTGGCACAGGCCCTGGGCCTGCCGCTCGACGCTGACGGCAACCTGGTCCCGCCGGCGCAGAACAACAAGAACCCCCGGCCCGCGGCCCTGGCCAAGGCCAAGGCGGCGCCGCTGAGCCTCGGCGATCCCCGGCGGGTCGCGGCCAAGGGGTCGCAGCCGCCGAAGCCGGCCGCCGTCAAGAAGGCTATCGCCGCCGCGGGGTTGCCCCTACCGGGCAACAAGCCGGGACCGGCCCTGCGCCGGGGCGGCCCGCGGGGGGCCTTCGAACGCCTCTTCGGCATCGATCCTTCGGTGCCGAATGACGATGTCCTCGGTACGATCCCGCAGGCCCTGTTCATGATGAACGGCCCGCTGGTCAACACTCGGATCGCGGCCCGGCCGGGGACCGTTCTGGGCCAGATCCTCGCCAGCTCGCCCGACGAGCGCTCCGCCCTGAACGCGTTGTATCTGCGCGTGCTCTCCCGCCAACCCACGGCCAAGGAGGTCGAGATCTGCAACCGATACCTGGCCGCCGTCGGCAATCCCCGCGAGGCCTTCGAGGATATTTACTGGAGCCTGATCAATTCGACCGAGTTCGTCACTCGGAGGTAGGGTGGGCTTTGCCCACCGACACCATTCTTCTTGGCCGGCCCCGGTGGGCAAAGCCCACCCTACCAATCGATCGACCGAGTTCGTCACTCGGAGGTGAAGACTCATGAATGCGGAACGCGAACTGGTTCAGGTGGCGATGAGCGGCGAGGGCGTGATCGGCCGCCGGCATTTCCTGCGGACGATCGGCCTGGGTGCGGCGGGGCTGGCCACGACCGCGGCCATCCCGCTGAGCTTCACCGACTGGATGGCATTGCGAGCGGCCGACATCCGCAAGAACCACCGGGCGTGCATCCTGCTCTGGATGGCCGGCGGTCCCAGCCAGCTCGAGACGTTCGACCCCAAGCCGGGCACCGAGCACGGCGGCGAGACGAAGGCGATCAGCACCGCCACGTCGGGCATCTCGATCGCCGAGGGCTGGAACGAGACGGCCAAGGTCATGAATGACATCGCGCTGATCCGCTCGATGACCAACAAGGAGGGGAACCATCAGCGGGCGACCTATCAGCTCCACACCGGCTACGTGCCGTCGGCGACCTTGAAGCACCCGCACATCGGCTGCTCGGTGGCCGGCGAGCTGGGCGAGAGCCAGTTCGACCTGCCCCATATCGTGAGCGTCGGCGGCCCGACGATCGGCGCCGGCTTCCTGGGCGCGGCCATGGAGCCCTTCGTGGTCCAGACTCCCGACAAGCCCCCCGACAACACCCAGCCGAAGGTCGCCACCGACCGATTCCGCCGCCGATTGGGCCTGCTCGACCGGCTCGAGAACGCCGGCTTCGAACGCGTCGGCGGCCTGGACCGCGTCAAGGACCATCGCGCGTTGTACCACCAGACGGCGAAGATGATCCTCTCGCCCAATATGCGCGCCTTCAGCCTGGAGGAGGAGCCCGAGCCGATCCGCGCCGCTTATGGCAAGAACCCGTTCGGCCAGGGTTGCCTGCTCGCCCGACGGCTGGTCCAGGCCGGCGTGACGTTCGTCGAGGTCCGCGCCAACGGCTGGGACACCCACAAGGACAACCACGAGAATGTCGGCAAGCTCGCCTCGCGTGTCAACCCAGCCTTCGCCGCCTTGATACGCGACCTGAAGCACCAGGGGATGCTCGAGAGCACGCTGGTCGTCTGGATGGGCGAGTTCGGCCGCACCCCCAAGATCAACCCCAACGCCGGTCGCGACCACTTCCCCAAGGTGTTCAACGTCGCCCTGGCCGGCGGGGGCGTCAAGGGCGGGCAGGTGATCGGCGCCTCCAACACCGACGCCATGGACGTCAAGGACCGGCCGGTGACCGTCCCCGACCTGCTGGCCTCGATCTGCCACTCGCTCAAGGTCGACCCGCACAAGGAAGCGATGACGCCGGTCGGCCGCCCCATCAAGGTCGTCGATGGCGGCAAGGCCGTCCGCGAGCTGTTCGCCTGATGCTCCTCTCGGCCGCATCGGAATGAACGGCTCCCGAACCCCGCAAGACCGGCGAATTCCGATTTCGCCGGTTCTCTACCGGTAAGCGGTGCCTCGCAGGGTGAGTGGAGTCGAGGTTTGCTCGACGTAACCCACCGGTTGACACTGACTTGCGTCGGCGGGTTTCATCCACCCTACGGCCTGGTCCCCTTGTCCTCGGGGTCGGTCTTCGGCACCGTCGAATTCCTGGCCCTCTCGGCTGGGGTTACCGGCGGAATCGGCAAAACCCCCTCGCGAGATTCGTGGCCCCTCCTCAAAATGGAGCCGGCGAAACCGGCGAAACGCTTGGGGAGAATCCTGCGCCTCTTTGCGGAGAGGGCCGACCGACGTGAATTTCCTGCTCATGGTGGTGCTGGTCTTGGTGATCGGACTGGTGCTGTACACTGTCTGCCGGCCGCGACCGCTGTTCGTTGTTCGAATCAGCGATGGTGTGCCTCGCGCCGCGCGGGGACAGGTCACTCGCGGCTTCCTCCAGGATGTCGCCGAGACTTGCGCAAGGCATGGCGTCCGCGACGGCGAAGTCCGCGGGCACGCGGCGGGCCGGCGGATCGAGCTGGTTTTCTCCGCCGGAATCCCGGCTCCCTGCCGGCAGCAGATCCGCAACCTCTGGGGTGTGTCGGGCTGGTCCGCGACCGGTCAGAGAGGGCCCAGCCGGACCGCCTAGGCAAGGTCCCCAGGCGCCGCCATTCCATCCACACCCTCCATCTCCAGGTTGATCCCGAAGGGGAACCGTTGCGGCACCCTCGAAGCGGCCGGCGAGCGCCGGGTATTCGGGGGCGTCCGCTGCACCACGCCAGAAACATCGCTCCCCATCGAGCGGAACCTGGCGGCATCGTCGGTCGGAACGATCGGTCGATGATCATCAAGTAGCAGAGGCTGCATGATCGCATGACTTCGACAACGCGATCACAAGCTCATACTCGCTTCCGTGGAGGCAGGTTTCAAGAGGCTTGTCGGATTTCGGCGAGGATCTCGTATCTGGGCGTCATCCGAGCCCATCGCGATGCCGGCACCCTTCGGCTTGGCTCAAGCCGTAATGTTCACGCGGTCGCGACATCCGTTGCAGGCCGCGTCGAGCGAACGATCGCACCAGGCCGGGCGACGATCGCGCGCCGTGGAATGCACCGGCCCGCCGATAAGAGGAGGTATCAGGAATAACCGGGGAGGATCCCCGGGAAGCTGGAGGCTGAATCGAGGACCGGCGCGAGAGCGAACGCCCGTCGTTGCTCACGGCTCATTCAGCCTTTCGCCTTCGGCCTTCCGAAGATCAGGAGGATCGTCGCATGACGCTATCTCGCGGGGAGAAGAACGCCGCGCGGCCGGGTCGGAGGCCCGTCGTCTCGGCGTCGACAGGGAGCACGCTTCCGGGCCGGCGCATCCTCGCCTTGCTGCGCGAGGTCCGCGGCCGGGGATGGGCCGCGGTCCTCGAGCGGATCGGATCGGGCCGGTCCTGGCGGGCGTTCTTCGGGCTCGGCGGATCGAGGAACACCCGCAGGGCGTCCCTCCGGACCTTCTATCCGACGGTGGACGGCCGGCTGGAGGGCCGGATGCTGCTGACCTACTGGCACGTCGTGCCCAAGGTCCTGGAGAACGCCGCGTTCCTGCTCAAGCATCCCGGCGCCCGCGCCGCCTACCTCAAGAACCTGCCGCCGCAGGTGCAGCACGCGAACCCGAAATATCCGGTCAGCCAGATCACCCGGCGGCGGTATGTGGTCGCGACCCAGACGGCCCGCGGCGGCCAGGCCGTCGAGGTGTCGGCGCTCGACGGCTCGCACTACATGATCAAGCTGTCGTACACCTCCAACACGATCGCGACGGATACCGCCGAAGGGACCAACGGGCAGGGCGGTAACTCGACCTCGGCAACCGCGACCTCGCTGGTGTCGGAGCAGAACGGCAACTATCCCCAGCCGATCGGCGTCGTCCGGGCCTACGCGATGCCGGGAGGCCGCGTGGGGATCATCGTCGACGGCTCGACGCCGAACACCGACCTGACCATCAACCCGCTCGGCCAGCCGCAGAAGAAGGGGTTCGCCAAGAGCTTCGCCTACGGCGAGGCCGGCCGGACGCACCTGCTGAACATCGGCCAGCTCACGATCACCAGCGGCCAGATCGGGGACATCGAGGGCTACCAGGTTGCTGAGCTGTCCGGGCCCCTGAGCGTGGTCGGTACGCCGGCCATCGATCGCATCGCCCTCGACGCCATCCTGCCCGGCGCGTCGATCACGACCGGCGGCGATTTGCAGACGCTCGACGTGCTCAACAACATCGACCTGAGCGGCGCAGGCACCGGGATCACCGTCGGCCGCGACCTCAACCTGCTCAACGTCGGCGGGCCGATCACGGTGTCAAACGGCGCCAACTTCATCATCGACCGCAACCTCGGGCTGCTCGCCCAGCCGCCCAAGGGGACCGGCACGGGGTCCAATGTCCTGTCGCTCAACTTCACGAACGTGACGAACAGCATCATCACCGTGGCGATCCCGTCGGTCGGCAGCTTCATCCAGGGCAGCATCGCGATCAGCCCCGGCAGCGTCTTCGGGATCGGCGGCCAGATCTACAACACGATGTACGTCGAGGGGAGCGTCAGCGGCTACTCGCGGCTGTTCCAGCACTACAACCCCCCCGTGGGGGCCAACCCGCCGGTCCTGACGTCGTTGGCGATTGCAACCACCACCCCGCCCACGCCGTCGGGCCCGGCGCCGGATGGCTACCTCACCGCCCTGGGAGGGGTGACGCCTTGATCTCGGGGGGAGCGCTCGCCTGCGGCTCGCCGCGGGGGGCGCTCCCCCTGATCAACTCGTGATCCCCTTGGTCAGGTGCATGAAGGCCGTCTCGAGGTTGATCTCGTCCTCCTTGAAGAGGGTCAGCTCGAACCCCTGCTCGATGAGCCGGTTGGCGAGGAATCCATACTGGTTGACCCCCTCGTTGAGCTTGACGATCAAGACGCCGTTCTTGTCCTGGACGTTCTCGACCTCGGGCTGGCCCTCGAGCAGATTGGCGGCGTCGGCCAGGCGGTCGGCGACGTTGATGTTGAGCACGATGTCGGTGCGGACCTGCCGCATCACCTCGGTGACCTCGCCGTTGACCAGCAGGCAGCCCTGCTCGATGATGCCGATCTTGTTGCAGATATCCGCCAGCTCGGGGAGGATGTGGCTGGAGACCAGGATCGTCTTGCCCATGGCGCGCAGCTCCTTGAGGAGGGCGCGCATCTCGATGCGGCGCGCGGATCGAGGCCGGAGGCCGGCTCGTCGAGGAGCAGGACCTGGGGGTCGTGCAGCAGGGTGCGGGCCAGGCCGAGCCGCTGCGTCATGCCCCGCGAGAGGCTGGTCACCAGCGCGTCGCGCTTGTAGGTCAGGTCGACCAGCTCGAGGACCTCCTCGCAGATCTTCCGCCGCGCCGCCCCCTTGATGCGGTAGGCCGAGGCGAAGAACTCGAGGTACTCGATCACCTTCATGTCGTCGTAGACGCCGAAGAAGTCGGGCATGTACCCGATCACGCGGCGGATCTCCTTCGACCCGGTGTAGATCGAGTAGCCGCAGACCGTCGCCTCGCCCCACGAGGGGTTCAAGAGCGTGGCGAGGATCCGCATCGTCGTCGTCTTGCCGGCGCCGTTGGGGCCGATGAAGCCGTAGACGTCCCCCTGGTTGAGCGTCAGGTTGAGCCGGTTGAGCGCGTAGAGCTCGCCGTACATCTTGGTCAGATCATTGGTCTCGATCATCGCGGTGGGCCTCGTGTCGTCTCGGGTTCCCCGGCGGCCGGCCGGCGACGCGCCGAGGAGCCGGTCGATGCTGTCTGGACTCACGGCTTCGCTGCAGATTCGACGCTCAGTGGCAGGATGACCCGGAGCAGCGTCGTTCGAACGACCTTCGGGGGCGACGGCGCGTTGTCGAGGATGAGCCGCGACCCGGGGCGGGCGACGCGGGCCACCAGCATCGGCCGCGGCATGACGAGCTGACCGGTCAGGTCCAGCTCGTGCAGCGTGTCGTTGGACAGGAGCCTCTCGTTGGCCGACGGCGACTCGCTGTCGTGGAACATCGCCTCGAGCATCAGGGTATAACGATCGATCTTGAACTCGGGATCGCCGCGCATCGGGTCGACGGCGGTCTTCCGACTGTCCCTGAGGTACCCCGAGAGGTCGCGGTCGCTGCGGGCGACCTCCACCCGGATGGTCGCCCGGGGGGCGATGTCGCCCACCAGATAGACGTGCTTGCCGAAGGCCACCATCGCGTCCTCCAGCGGGATATCCAGCCGGTTGGTGATCGTGCCCTGCAGCCGGTCGGGCCCGCCCGGCCGGAGGTCCGAGTCCACCACCGGCGCCGCCGGGCCGAACCAGCGCGGCGACGCATTTGGTGCTCCAGATCGGGATGCGGACCCCCTGGAGGCTCTCGATCGCGCCGGCGGAGGGATCGACGCCGCCGCGGTCGCCGTAGCCCCCATACGCGTAGCCGCCGTTGCCGAAGCTGAACCGCCGGTTGGTGTTCCCCATGGCGCCCAGATGGTCCTCCGGCGAGCTGAACCAGCTCAGGATGACCTCGGTGCCCGGGGCGGGCCGGGGCGGCTCCGAGGATGCATCCGACTCGGCCGGCGGCGGCTCGCGATCGAGCGGCAGGGGGAGGACGCGCATCGTATAGTCGCGGTTCTGCGGGCTGAACAGTCCGGCCCACGACATGCCCCGCCCCAGGCCGGAGGTCTGGTCCACGTCCACGACATCCACCTGGTTGACCAGCAAGTCGTTCCCCTTGAACAGGTAGGCCGCGTAATACGCCAGCAGGCTGACGGTCACCACGATCACCGGGAAGGTGATCCAGGTGAGCTCCATCCGCTTGAGGACCTTCTTGAGGAAGAAGTAGTCGCCCGGGCCGATCAGCAAGATGTACAGGAAGATGAAGAACGCCACCCAGCCGAACGGGATCAGCCGCACCCCCGGGAACTGCTCCAGCGCCGCGCGGAGCTGGCCGGCCAGGTCGGAGATGGACCAGTTGTTGAGCCGACCCGGGCCGCCCATGATCACCCCCGCGGTCCCCTGCTCCGAACGTTGGGGGTGCAGGTCGACGGCCCGACTCCAGAACAGGACGCGGTCCGGCCACTCGGAGAACAGCTTCTGGTTGGTGTCAACGGCGATCAGGGTCACCCGGCCGAAGCCGCAGGGCCCGCGGACGACCAGCGGCAGGCCGGACATCGTGCTCAGCGGCGGCGCCCGCAGCGTTTCTCGACCTCCTCGAGCTTGGTGACCATGACCTTGGGCGAGCGCGGGGGCGTGATCGGCTTGGTGGAGCCGGCGAAGACGTCGAGGGCCTCCAGCGACGCCAACTGGACCTGGCCGGCGAGCTTGCCCGGCAGGATCGGCCCCAGGACGCTATCCTGCACCGCCTGCCAGTTGGACCCGACCGAGATCACCAGGTGGCCGCCCCGCTTGACCCAGTTGACCAGCGGCTGGCCGCGCAGGGCGTCGAGCGACTGGATCACCTCCGGCTCGGAGGTGTCCAGGACGATGGTCCGGGCCGCGTCATAGCCGTACCAGCACCGGGCAGCCGCCCGATGCGAGGGTCGATCCGCGAGACGACGAGCAGGTCGCCGGCGACGGCGTTGACGCGCGGCCCCTTCGCTCCCTCCTGGAAGCCCGGCAGTTGCGGCAGCGCCTCGATCCCCTGCGGATGACCCATGGTCAGGATCATCATCTCCTGGGGCATCAAGGCCACCGGCGGATTGGGCAGGGCGGCCTCCTGCTCCACCGTGGCCACCCGCCGCCGATCGCGGTCGTAGAGCCGGATCGACAGGTCGGGGTCGTTCGCGCCGGGCCGGACATAAGCGGTGAACACCTGGCTGGCCTTGGCCCCGACGTCCACGCGGGTGAAGTACGAGGTCGGCGTCCCGTCGTCGTCGGCGACCACCACCTCCATGAACCCCTCGAACCGCGCATCCCCGCCCCGGAGCTGGACCCAGACCGGCGTCCAGGTGCCCACCTTGAACGTGTTGGACGAGCCGAAGCCGATCCAGAGGTTCTCGACTTCGACCGGGCGCGAGGCGGCATGCGCCGTGGCCCCCATGGCCAGCAGCATCGCGCCGGCCCAGCCGATCGCCCAGACCCTCGGCACGGGACGTCGGCGGGCGGGCGTCGTTGCAGGTTGTGCATCACGAATCATGGAACTTGGGCATCCCTGGAGTCTGATGGGCCGGGCGACGCCGGCGCGCAATCAACGTCGGTACGGAGCGGAACCAATGGTTGTTCGATCCATCACGGTCGATATTTCCGCGAGCGTGAGGCGATCTCGGGAGGGCGAGCCTCCGTGCGAGCCGATCCCGGTGCGGGCTCGGACGCAGCCTTCTTGCCGATGAATGAAAACCGGCTCGGACGGAGCCTCGCCCTCCCCCATCCGCCCGCTCACACCTCATGGTTTCTCGGCCGGGTCGCACACGCACGGGATCGCCTGGCAACCCGGGCAGGCGCGGCCGTACTTGCTCAGCACGGCGGCCTCCAGGTCGAACGCCCCGGATGTTGGCCAAGGTCGCCAGCCAGGCCAGGACGTCGGCCATCTCGGCGGCCAGTTCGTCCTGCGTCCCCGAGCGCAGCGCCGTGGCCAGCTCGCCGAACTCCTCGGTCAGCCAGAGGAACGTGGCCGCGTCCCCGCGCGCCGCATCCTTCTCGCCGTACATTTGTAAGATGATCCGCTGTAAGGCCGAGAGTGTCAAGCCGGCAGAGGGAGCGGTCGGGTCGGGTGCGCTCATGGCGCACCATCTTACCGGCCGCCTCGGGCCGGTGGCGAGGCCAATCGGATGGACGGGGTCATCGGGGTCATCGGCCGATCGCCGGCCAGGAGGCGTCGAGCTTCGCGAGCACCTCGGCGACCTTCCGGGGCTGCTCGGCGGCGACGTTGCGGGTCTCGCCCGGGTCGTGGGCGACGTCGAAGAGCTCGATGGTGCCGTCGGGGACATTCCGACGATCGGGAACGATCAGTTTCCAGTCGCCGTCGACGGCCCATCGATAACGCAGGCTCGACGCCGGGTCGTGGAGGCTGACGACGTTGTGGGTGAAGACCTCGCCGAAGACGGCGGGTCGCACGGAGACGGCCTTCTCGTCCAGCAGGTTGACGCCGTCGAGGCCCGGCGGGGTCTCGAGCCCCGCGGCGCGGAGGATCGTGGGGGCGACGTCGATCGCGCTGACGGGGATGTCGCAGGTCCGGGGCGACACCTTGCCGGGCCATCGGACCAGGATCGGGGTGCGCAGCCCGCCGTCGTAGGGCGACTGCTTCGACCGCGGCGCGTACTGGTCGGCCTTCGGGTCCTGGATCCAGCCGTTGTCGGCCAGGAAGATCACGAGGGTGTTGTCGGCGAGCTTCTGAGCGTCGAGGGAGTCGAGCAGCGCGCCGCAGGTCTCGTCGAACCACTCGCACATCGCCCAGTACTTGGCGACCTCCTCGGATGGAGCCTGGCCGCGGTAGTGGGCCAGCAGGCGCTCGGGCGGGTTGTGCGGCTGGTGGGGCATCATCGGGGCGTACCAGACGAGGAATGGGGCCTTACGGATGCGGGCCAGCTCGATGAAGAGGGTGACGGGCTTGATCCCCTGGCGGCCGATCGCCAGTCCGGCGTCGCCGTGCCGGCCGCCCGCGCCGGGTCGCCGTGGGTCATGCCGTGCGAGAACCCGCCCCGCTGGTACGACCCGCCCCACCACTTCCCTGCCTGGAAGCTCAGATAGCCTTTCGGCGCCAGCAGCCGCGGCAGGGTCGGCATGGTGTCGAAAGCCTTGATCATCTCCTGGCGCCCGGCCAGGAACCGCGGATCGCGGCGGGCGGCGCGCTCGTCCATCCCGGGCGGCAGCGGAGGATCGTTGCCGGTGATCGTGTGCTGATGCGGATACCGGCCGGTCAGGATGCTGGCCAGGCTGGGCGAGCAGAGGCTGGTGGTCGCATACCCGCGGCGGAACGTCGCGCTCTGGCCCGCCAGCCGGTCGAGCCGCGGCGTCCGGATGTGCGGATGCCCCATGAAGCCGTAGTCGGTCCACGCCATGTCGTCGGCGATGATCAGGACGACGTTCGGCGGACGCTTGTCGTCGTCGGCTCGCGCGTGGGACGGCAGTCCGAGCAAGCCGGTCAAGATGATCGCGCTGTTGAGCAAGGCGTTTCGAATGCTCATCGGCATGAATTCAAAACGTAGGTCAGGCTTTCCAGCCTGACTTCGTCCGATCCGATCCGGTCCGACCCGCCAGGCTGCGAAGCCTGACCTACTTCCTCTCGCGATCGATCTCCTCCCGAAACGCCTTGGCCTCGGGGTGCTCGGGGTCGTCCTTGAGGATGCCGTCGACGGTGGCCTTGGCCGCGGCGCGATCCCCCTTGGCGAGCTCGGCCCTGGCGATCTTGAGCTTCAGGTCGTTGGGCTTCTTGGCCTTGAGCTCGAGCGCGATCCGGTACTCCTCGATGGCCTCGGCGTACTTCTTGCCGGCGGACTGGGCGTCGGCCAGGAGGACGTGGACGGTCGCGTCGTAGACGTCGATGTACAAGCACTCGTTGGCCCATTTCTCGGCCTTGTCCGCGTGCCCCTGGGCCAGGTGGCGCTCGCCCAGCGCCTTGCGCACGGTGAGGTCGTCGGCGTCGTTGGCCGCGAGCATCGCCAGGTCGTCGAGGAACTTGGCGGTCTGCTTCTGGCGGAGGTGCACCCGCGCCAGCCCGGCGATCCACTTCGAGTGATAGGGATCGTCCTTGCGCCAGCTCGTAGAGCTTCTCCGCCTCGTCGAGCGCGCCGGCCTTCATCTTCAGTACGGCCAGCAGGTCGATCACCCGCTCGTTGGGCTTCTTGGGGTCGAGCGCCGGCTCGAGGATCGCCAACGCGTTGTGATCTTCGCCGATCGACTCCAGCAGCCGCGCCTTGACGTAGCTGGCCAGCGGGTGGTGCGGCTTGAGCTCGAGCGCCTTGTCGGCGTACGGCCGCGCCTCGGTGTAGCTGCGGCGGGCGAAGAACTCGTAGGCCATCTGCGCGTTCAGATCGGGGTCGTCGGGCTTCTCCTTGACCTGGCGTTCCAGTTGAGAGAAGCGGACGGGCTTCTCCTCGGACACGCGGGTGCGGATCGTCTTGATCACCTCGTCGAGGTACGCCAGATAACCCTTCTCGAAGTCGTCCTTGGCGACGTGGAAGCACTCGGCGATCGCGCGATCGGTCGTGAGCCCGCGGCGGTAGGCCATGAGCATCTTGATCAGGGCGTCGTCGCCGAAGCGCTTGAGCATGTAGCGGGCATAGAGCTGCGCCTGGCAGTAGGCCATCTGGCGGTCTTCCGGCTCCTTGGGCCGGATGAAGCCGAGGTTGATGGTGTCGAGGTTCAGGAGCTTCCGGCCCGGCACCCGCTCCATGAGCATCTTGTTCCACTCCTGGGGCCGGGGATATCCCTCGCTCTCGACGGCCAGGGCCTCGGTGTACCAGTGCGGGATGTTGAACTCGGTCTGCTGCAGGGTGATCACGTGGGTCACCTCGTGGGTGAGCACCCGGGCCCAGTTGAACGGGACTCGCGTGGCCTTGGGGCTGGCCAGGGCCACGACGCGGCCGGTGCAGGCGCCGACGGTCGGCACGAAGGGCAGCCCGATCGTCCGGCCGCTGAACCACTGGTGGTTCTTCATGATCTCGATCTTGGTCTTGCCCGGCGGGACGTAGCCGAAGCGCGAGGTCAAGGTCGCGTAGATCGACTCGAGGTATCGCGACATGTAACGGCCGAGGAGCTCGTCCTGGGTCGGGTCAACCAGGACGCTGTAGTGCTTCGACTCGACGGGGGCATAGGCGGTCATGTGCCGCAGCACCTTCATCATGTTGTCGGCGCGGACGTTGAAGGGATCGGCGGCGAAGGCGGCGTCGAAGAGGCTCTTGGCCTCGGCCTCGCGGCCGACCTGCATGTAGAGCATGCCCAGGCCGATGGGGGCGTCGGCGCGATCGGGGTCGGCGGCGGCGGCCAGCAGGAACGCGCGCTCGGCCGAGTGGTACTTGCGGCGGTCGGCCAGCCGCTCGCCCAGGGCGGCGTAGAACGCGGCCGGCTTGGGGTTGATGGCCAGGGCGGCCAGCTCGGCGGCGGTCGCGCCCACGGGGTCAACCAGGAGCCGGTACGAGGCCGCCAGCCGGGCCAGGGCCTCGACGTCGCGGGGGTTCTCCGCCACTGCCTTCTTCGCCGCGGCGTTGGCGTCGACGAACCGCTCGTCGGTGATGTTCAGGTCGGCCAGCAGGATGAACGCCGGCTCGAAGTGGGGGTTGATGGCCAGCGCCCGTTCGGCCTTGACCCGCCCCGCCGCCAGGCGGTAGCTCTGCAGGTCGTTCTGGCCGAGCGTCACGAGGACCTCCGGCGACAGCGGGTTGATCTGCTGGGCCCGCGCCAGCTCGCGCGCCGCGGCGGCCTCGTTGTAGCCGGAGAGGAACAGCCGGCCTTCGAGCCAGGGCGCCCGCCAGCAGTCGCGGTCGGCCCGCAGCGCCATCTCGTAGATCTCGTTGATCACGTCGTTGAGCGAGTCGCTCAGCTCATCGCCCCGCGCCGTGGCCCGGTAGTAGCGCTCGGAGGCCTGGCCGACCAGGAGCAGGGCCTCGGCGTCGCGGACGATCTCCGCCCGCCGCTCGTTGTAGCGGTCGATGAACCACTTGCAGGCGACGATCGCCTTCTCGGTCTCGCCGCGGAGGTCCAGGAGCTGCGCCTCGGTCCATCGGGCGGCCAGGTGGTCGGGGTCGATCTTCTCGGCTCGCTTCATCGCCGCCTCGGCGGCGTCCCAGTCCCCGCGGGTCAGGTACAGGTCGGACAATCGTGCCGGCAGGTCGGCGTTCTTGGGGTCGCCGGCCTCGGCGGCCTTGAGGATCTCGATCGCCTTGGCGTACTCCCCCTGGCTGGACTGGCACTCGGCCAGGCCCAGCGCCAGCGCGACCTTGATCGCCGGGGTGAGTCCGCCGGGCCGTTTGCTCGCCGCGGCCTGGACCGCCGTGAAGGCCTCTTCCGCCTCGGCGTATCGGCCGTTGTGCAAGAGCCGCCGCGCCTCCTTGAGCTCAGCGTCGGCGGGCGGCGCCTCGGCCTTGACCGCGGCTTTCGGCTCCCTGGCCTTCGCTTTCTCGAACTGCAACTTGACGCCCGGTTCCTGGGCGACGATCGCCGCCACGACCATCACAATGCCGTATCCCATGCCTGTTCCCTCCTCGGCGTGACCCCTCCACGTTACCAAAGCGCCGGGCGGAATGACATCTCCTCGGGCCCTGCATCGGGTGGCGACCGGACTGGCCTCTCCCGCGACTTTTTCCGAGAATCCGTCGGCCTGCCGCGTCCGGTTGTCGGTCGCGGGTTGTCAGAGCGGTCGGAGGCCATCGGAGACTTGACGATGAACGAACGCGGGGCGCCCTGGATCGCCGGCCTGGAACGCGACGGGTACGCGATCCTCGATGGCGTCGCCACTCTCGATCGGGTCGCCGCTTTGATCGAGGCGACGCGCGAATATGCCTCGGTCGCCCACGAGGGCCGGCTCGACCGTCGCGGCGAGGTCTACGGCGGCCGGGATCTGCTCTGGCGCATCCCCGAAGTCGGCCGGCTCGCCCGATCGGACGAGCTGATGGCGATCGCCGCGGCCGTGCTGGGTCCGGGATCCTTCGCGGTCCGGGGGCTCTTCTTCGACAAGACCCCGCTGGTGAACTGGAACCTCCCCTGGCACCAGGACCTGACCGTCGCGGTCCGCGAGCGCCGGGACGTGCCGGGCTTCGGCCCCTGGACGCTCAAGGGCGGCATCCCCCACGCCCATGCCCCGGCTGATCTGCTGGCGCGGATGCTCACCGTCCGCCTGGATCTCGACGACTGCGGACCCGCGAGCGGCCCGATGCGCGTCCTGCCCGGCTCCCACGTCTCCGGCAAGCTCGATCCGGGTGAGATTGCATCCTGGACGGTCCGCGCAAACAAGCATGCGGTCGATTGTCTCGTCGCCGCCGGGGGCGTCGTGGTGATGCGTCCCTTGCTCTTGCACGCCTCGGCGTCGGGCACCGGCGCCGGCCACCGTCGCGTCATCCACCTGGAATACGCCGCCGAAGACCTCCCGGGCGGATTGGAGTGGTATCAGCCCGCGCGGAGAGGCGACGAGACGGCTGCGTGACAGTGTGCGATCGACGGAACCGATGCGAGGCGAGCCGATGTTCGAGTACGACAAGATCAGCAAATGGTCCATTCAACGCCGCGGTGCATCGATCCTCCGGATGGCCGGGGTCCAGGACATCGAGAGCTGGACGCCGCGCCAGGCCGAGCTGGTCCTGCCCCGGCAGCTCCCCGACGGGGTGCTCGAGGTGCGGGAACGAGGCCGAGCCGAGTCGGACATCTACATCCTGGAGATGGCCACCTACCCCGACGCCCGCGTCCCGTCGCAGGCTATCCGCGACGCGGTCCTGGGGTTCCTGGAGCGGAACGTCCTGCCCGAGGTGCTGGTCGTGTTCCTGCACGAGAAGGGGAACGTGCCGGCGGCCGACTCGATCGAGCTGCGGAGCCGCAAGGGCTTCACGACCTTGCACCTGCAGTGGCGGGCGATCAAGTTGTGGGAGATACCGGCCGAGGACCTCTTTGCCATGGGGGATGTGGGGTTGCTCCCCTGGGTGCCCCTGGCGCGATTCTCGGAACCGCCCGAGACGATCGTGAGCCGCTGCAAGGCGCGGATCGTCCGCGAGACGTCGCCGCCGGATCGCGACGATCTCCTCGCGGCGGCTCAATTCCTGCTGCCGCTGCGGTATAATGACGAGACAATGCTGGCGAGGCTTCGGGAATTGCTGGGAGGTGGTGAGGCCATGATCCATTCGCCGTTGTACCAGGAAGTCGTCGAACAGAGCAGTCGCGAGACGAGGCAGCAAGACATCCTCGACCTCCTCGAGGTTCGTTTCGGCCCGGAAGCGAAGGAGCTGGAGGCCCTGTTGAAGGCCATCCCGTTCGATCGGCTCCGGGAACTCCACAAAGTGGCTGTGCGGTGCCGCAGCCTGGCATCGTTCCGGAAACGGCTGTCGTCTTGAGGCGCTGGATCACCGCGCCCGGGGCGCGGGCCCGTCGGATCGGGAACCACCCGATCGCGACATCCGTCAAAGATGACGGTGCTCCGATGAGGCGTGCCCATGGATTATCGCTACCTGGAGACGACCGGCGCGCTGAACCAGGCCAGTCCCGGACCGGCCCGGGGCGGGAGGCTCTCGTCGTCCGCCTGGAAGGATCGCGAGCGCGGCGGGGGGGAGCCTCCCGTCTGGCGGGGACGGCCCGTCTCCCGCGCCCTCTGCGAGATCATGCCAGAGAGCCTCGCGGCGAGAGCCACGTCTTCCCGGTCGGCGAGCAGGGCGAGACCCTGATCATCGCCGCGGCCGAGCCCGGCGACTTCGAAGTGCAAGATAAGCTGACCTTCCTCCTCGGCCGGCCGGTCCGGCTCATCCCCGCCTCGCGCGAGGAGGTCGAGTCCCTCATCCGCGAATATTACGGCGACCGGCCCGGCCCGGAATCCGTCAGCTCGATGATGCAGGAGCTCACGGACGCTGCGATCACGCGATCGCTGGCGTCCCACCGGGCCGGTGTCATCGTGAACCTCGACGACGACGATGTCAACCTCGACGACGACGATTTGGCGTTGGCGGGACCGCCAGCGCGGGCCACGCCCGGGGCCGCTTCGCGCGGCCGCGTCGCCACCGATCGCCGCGCCCCGGAAAGGGCCCCCCGGAACGGCATCGATCCCTCGGCTACCTTCGGAGACACGGGCGTGTGGTTCTACGTCGTAGAGGAAGGCCAGCGCGTCCTGGTGCGGAATCCCGACGGCACGATGGATGTGGTCGAGGGACCGAAACGCCTATGGCGCGGCCGGCGCAGGTTCCAGCCGATGGTCCATCACATCGCGCATCCGGGCGATTACCTGATCGTCCGCTACCGCGACGGCCGCCAGGAGCACCTCCTCGGGCCGGCCGAGGTCTGGTTCGATCCCCGCGTCCACCAGGAGGTCACCTGCGAGGAGATGCTCCAGGTCCCGGCCAAGAATGCCGTCGTCGTCTACAGCCAGAAGGAGGGAACGAACAGCGTCCAGCGCCGGATCGAATACGGCCCGACGTTGTTCATGCCCCGGCCCGGCGAGTGGCTGCATCGGTTCGTCTGGCACGCGTCGGAAGGGGGCGCGCAGGGCGTGAAGAAGGTCCCCAAGGGGCTGGTCTTCCACAAGCTCTGGCTCATGCCCGACCAGATGTACCACGACGTGACCGACGTCCGAACGGCCGACGACGCGGTGCTCACCATCCGGTTGATGATCTTCTTCGAATTGCTCGACATCGACCGGATGCTCGAGACGACCCACGACCCGATCGGCGACTTCGTCAACGCGGCCACGTCCGACGTCGTGGACTTCACCGGCCGCCACGATTTCGAATCATTCAAGCACAACACCGACAAGCTCAACGAGCTGGAGACCTATCGCCAGCTCACGTCGCGGGCCGCGCAGTGCGGCTACCGGATCAACAAGGTCGTGTATCGCGGCTACGGCGCGCCCGATCGGCTCCAGCAGATGCACGACCAGGCGATCGAGGCGCGCACGAAGCTGCAGCTCGAGCGCGCCACCGAGCAGCAGGCGCAGGAGCTGGAGAGCTACAAACTGGAGAGCCAGATGCTCCGCGCCGGCAAGCGCCGGCACGAGCAGACCGCAGAGGTGGCGCACCAGCTCGAGCTCGACCGGCAGAAGCTCGAAGTCGAGCTGCATGCCCGCGAAGCCCAGGCCACCTACCAGCGCGAGCAGGAGCGGCTCGACGGGCAATTGCGTGTGGAGCAGCGCATCCGGCAGGACCAGCACCTGCGCGAGCACCTCGGCGAGCTGCACCGGCTGGGCGTGGACCTGACCGCCTATCTGACCCAGAACCGCGCCGACCGGGTGATCGAACTTCGCGGGCCGCAAGGTGGCGCGGCACATCTGCACCTCGATCCGTCGCGTCCGCAGGACAGTGCGCGACTAAGGTCAGACGGGACGGTCGGAGCGGCGGGTGGCTGAGCCACTGTAGAGTTCGGATCCGCCGCTTTCTTGATTTCGCGCGAGCGCGCGGGCGAGCAATCACTCGAGGAATCCTGATGCTACCGGTCCAGTCACATTCTCTCGTTCGTTCTGCCGCAAAGACCCACATATCTGGTGCCAAGTAGCCGGGCGATTCCTCTTCAAGTCAGCGAAAGGGGATTCGCTGTTTCCGTCTCGGAGGAAATACCATACTACAAGGCCGTAATCGTCATTATCCCTGATTGCTTGGACCAGTGTGGACTCAGCTTCCGCCGGCGAGGATCCGGCCGCTGGATCTCTCAGAAAAGCCATGACAGCCCGCTGGAGGTTTCGTCTCGTCCGTAACCTCCCCTCCGTAACACTCTCAATGTTGAGGGGGAGTATCCTCCGATCGGTGGTGTGCGCCCCCTTGGGGTTTGGCTGGTTGTGCTCCTTATCAAAGCGAGCCGTCAGGATTCCCGTTGTGGGTTCGAAATACAAGAAATCCCATGGGTCTTCCTCGGTCGGGTTCAAAAGCAGTGGCTTACCGTCTTGATCGAGAGCAAATCTGTCGCCCTTTTGGGATTGACATCCCTGGCAAAGCAGAAGCATGTTCTCCCAAAGAAAGCATTTACATCGATAGGTTGACTTGGGCCAGAAGTGCTCGATGGTTGTACCCCGTGAATCGTCACAGAACATACAACGGTTGCGCTCTCCCGACATCTCCAGAAGTGCCTCGAAGACTCGCTTCATGGTGAGCGTCTGTCTCGCACTCTTCCATGCTTTGTTAATATCATGTTGGGGCGCAACTTCCCTTTGCTTTCGGGACAAATAGTCTTGAACTCTCTTAACGAGCTCCTTCCGGAAAATGCGCCTCACCAGGAGCCCTCCCCATTATCGTTCTCGACGAAAAGTGATAGCTGCTTGAGCGTGCTGCGGTCCACATCCGTGAGTTTGGTTGCCTTTTCCTTGGCCCTGAGTGCCGCGTACTGCTCTCGGGCTGAGACGGCGCGCTCCGATCGCGTATTGATCAGTCGGAACGCCGGACCGCGCAGGATCTCGTCTGGCTTTCCTCTGATAATATGAATATAGTCTTCTCCAACGATCTGCTCTGGCTCCTCGTCCGAACCGGGCGGAGGCAGGTAGAAAATGCCATTTTCATCGGCAGCCTGACAAATCATGGCGCTGTGTGTTGTGACGATAAACTGCATATTCGGAAACTTTTGCTTGAACCAGAACCCAATCCGTCTTTGCCATTCTGGATGCAAATGCGCATCAACTTCATCGATGAGTACGACGCCTGAATATGGAACGACTCGAGCCCCATTGACCCGCTCAAGCAGCCCATCCGATCCGTGGACCTGCACCAGATGACGAACCAGATCCACAAGCATGGCCAGGGCCGCGCGGTATCCTTCGCTCATGTCCGAGAGGTTCAGCACCGTGCCGTTCGCCTGCTCGAGCCACAACCCCGCTGAATCGACGCTCCTGACTCTCAAGCCGTTCTGCAGGAAGTCCTCGTTGAGGAGCTCTAGGACGTCATTGAGCAGTCGCTCCTCCTTGGGATGGTTCTCCAACTTCCTGTGGTGGAGCTCCTTGAGCCAGAGTTCGCATTCACCGAGTGTGGCATCCTCCTTGAACATCGTCGCGAAGCGGGCAATTCGGCCGGGCCCGGACATGATCCTTTGGGCCTCCGGCGAGGCGCCATAGAGTCTCCGGAATGGACCGTATCCCGCGCAGAACCAGCCTTGAGGGTTTTCAGCCCACGGACCGTGTACTGGGCCCTTGCCCTTCCCTTTGTACTCATTGCCAACGCCGAGCCGAATCTCCGGTCCGTCCGTTTTCACGAGATTCAACTCGGACCAGAATGGTCGCTCGAACGGGCGTCCCTGTGCAAACCTGTCTCGTTCACTCGCGACGATTTCGATGGCTACGACGGCTCTTGTGTCTCCCTGGCGAATCCAACCCTGAAATGAAGGTTGAAGGGACCTGATGGCATCGGGGCCGATCAGTGCCATAGCAATGGCCTTGAGCAACGCCGTCTTCCCAGAGGCATTCGCTCCAGTGATCACCCACCAGCCGTGATAATCCTCGTCTGGTCGTTCGAACTTGAAATCGACGCGCTTGAAACCGCGAAGCGACTCCAAAACGACACGTTGGACGTACATTCCTGCGAGTCCTGTTATTCTCGAGATGGTCCGAGTTCACGGACGCAAGCCTGCTCTTGTGTCTGCGCTTTCCCAGGGAACAGAACAAGGGCACTAGTGTATATTTGAATCGTATCGGCGGCTGGCGAGTCGAGTTAGTCTCGGCTCGATGATGCAATGGGCACGAGACGATCTCGGCGTCAACCGTATTTTATCGGCATTCGGCCATCGATCTGAATACTCCTCAGCCACTCGCGACTCTGGAGCTGAGGCACCATGCCCTCATGCGGTGTGGTCGCCGATCCGAGGTCTGGCAGAGAGGCCGCCGAGAAGCGCGTTACGGACCGCTTCCGTAGCTTATGCGTCCAACTGATGTACGGGAGATCGCCAGCATTTCCGCCCCTCGAGATGGCAGCTCCGTCCCCCGGTGCGAGAGTCTCTCTCTTCATCGCGCCTCAACGCCTCGACGCTGGCCCCGAGACGCGATCCCCACGTTATGGGGCGCCACCAGGAGACATCGGTTGGAGGGGTTGAAGGAGTAGAGCGGTTCATTCGGCCTGTCGCCATGTGTGGGACACTCGCTGTGCCGAGTCGTCTCGCGCCCGTTGGGAGCGTACACGGCTGATCGAGGTCCCGGTGCCCCAGATGGGGCTGGCCACTCGGCAACCGGTGGTCCGGACCGGTATGATGCGGGTCGGAGGAATGGCACCGGCCGACGGCCGGGAGTGAGATGACGTCGCCGAGATCCGGAGTCGACCGGACCATGAGCGAGCCGAACCCGTCCGTCCGGCGTTACATCATCGACCGCGAGGAATCCCGCCTTCGCTTCGGGATCCGGCTGATCGCCTGGGCGGTCCAGGGGACGTTCCGCGATGTCGAGGGCTGGATCGATTTCGATGACGACCACCCCGATGCGATGACCGCCGACGCCTCGGTCCGGGTCGCGAGCATCCGGACGGGGAATCCACGCCGGGACGAGCACCTCCGCTCGCCCGATTTCTTCGACGCGGCGAACTTCCCGGTCATCCGGTTCGTCGGCCGGCGGGCGACCGACCTGGGCGGCGGCGCGCTGCGGCTCGATGTCGAACTCACGATCCGGGACGCGACCCGCCCCGTCTCGTTCGATGTCCGCAAGATCGTCGCCGGCCGCGATGACTCGGGACGGCGATCGCTCGGATTCACGGCGACGTCCCGGATCAACCGGTTCGATTACGGCGCGGGCGGGCGCTTCCTCCTCGATAAAGGGGGGATCGTGGTCGGTCGCGAGGTCGAGACCGAGATCCGGATCCTCGCGGTTCGAGACCCCTGACCGGTCCGATCCCGCGGGGATTCAATGGGTCTCTTGACCGAATGGCACGTCCTGACGACTTAATGCCATGGTGTCAAAAGAGTTGCTGAGACCACCCACGAATTGCTTAGGTGAATCTCGCCCGGCCACATCTCGGTCGGCGCCGGGGGGATGAAATGGGACCTCGCTCGCGGGATGATGACGGTGCTGGCCGCACCACTCGCAAGGAGGTCCCTCATGAACCAGTCTACCGCGCCGCGGCTCCGCTTCCAGATCTTCCGACTCCGCCGCCGGTCGGCCGCCTCACCCGCACTGGGCCTCGACACCCTCCTCCCCGAGGCCACCGTCCGGCGGATCCTCAAGGAGGAAGGCGCCACCTGGAAGCAGATCGTCTACACCCCCTGGCTGACCTTCTGGGCCTTCTTCTGGCAAGTGCTCAGCCCCGATCGCTCCTGCCGCGCCGCGGTCAAGCGGATCGCCGCCTGGATGGCGCGGCGGGGCCAGGCGATCGACGACGAGGACACCGGCCCGTACTGCAAGGCCCGGGCTCGGCTCCCCGAAGCGGTGCCGTCCCGTTTGATGCGCGCGCCGGGCCGCGCGCTGCACGAGGCGGCGCCCGTGGAGTGGCTGTGGTGCGGCCGGCGGGTCAAGGTGGTCGACGGCACGACGGTCAGCATGCCCGACACCGCGGCGAACCAGCGCGAGTACCCCCAGAGCCGTGCGCAGAAGCCGGGGCTGGGGTTCCCGATCGCGCGGATGGTGGTCGTCTTCTGCCCGGCGACCGGGGCGGTGCTCGAGGCGGCCATCGGCCAGTACCAGGGGAAGCAGACCGGCGAGAATGCCCTGTTTCGCCGGCTCCGGGACGAATATCAGCCGGACGACGTGTCGCTGGGGGACCGGGGGTTCAGTTCGTATTTCGACATCGCCTTGTTGAAGCGGCGGGGCGTGGACAGCGTGTGCCGGCTGCACCAGGCCCGGACCAGCGACTACCGAGCGGGGCGGAGGCTGGGCAAGGAGGACCACATCGTCACGTGGCCGAAGCCGGCGCGTCCCGAGTGGATGGACGAGGCGACATATCAAACAATTTCTGATGATATGGAGGTGCGGATCGTGCGAATTCGTGTGGCGATCCGCGGGTTCCGCACGCGGGTGCTGGACGTGGTGACGACACTTTTAGATGCGGATGTCTACACGAAAAAGGATCTCGCTGATTTGTATCGCAGGCGGTGGGAGGCGGAGCTGCATCTGCGGTCGATCAAGGTGGTGCTGGGGTTGGACGTGTTGCGGTGCAAGACGCCGGCGATGGTGCGCAAGGAGCTGTGGATGGGGCTGCTGGGCTACAACGTGATCCGAGGGATGATGGCGGAGGCGTGCCGGGCCCATGGCCGACGGCCGCAGCGGGTGAGTTTCAAGGGGGCGTTGCAGACCTTGCAGGCGTACGAGCCGGCGTTGCGGGAGGGGGCGCGATCGCAGCGGGTCTGGCTGTGGGGGATCCTGCTGGAGTCGATCGCCCGCGACGAAGTGGGGCACCGGCCCGACCGAGTCGAGCCGCGGGCGAGGAAACGCCGGCCCAAGCCGTATCCCTTGCTGATGGTCCCCCGCGCCAAAGCCAAAGAGGCTTTGTGTAAAGCAGGTTAGGGCCACAGGACGTGCCATTCGTCTCTTGACCGTGCCTCATCGATTCGGCGCGGCCACGGGGGCGGCCGCCATCGGGACACTACCGGGCGCCGGCGCCGTCGTCCGGGCCGGTGCGGCATTCGCGGTCGGTGCCGTGCCGGCGGGCGCCTCGGGGCCGTGGACCGGCGGAGGCTGGACCCGGCGGGCCGGCTCGGTCTGCCGCAAGGGGCCGACCTCCGTCCGGACCAGGTTGACCCGCGCCCAGCCCGTCGGATCCAGCGGTGAGACCGACTGGATCTTGAAGCCCGGCAGCCGGAGCTGGTCGAGGGCGACATCGACGTTCTGACTGCGGATCTTGGCCCCCAGCGCGGTCATGACGATCGCCGACTGGAACCGGGTCAGCGGCTTGCCCTGGTTCTCGTCGTCGTTGATGGCGATGACCTCGCCGGTCGTCCCCGGGTTGAATTCCTGGATCTTGCCCTTGAGCCGCACGGAGCCCGGCGTGCTCGTGTCGAGCTGATAGGACAGGGCGACCTCGACCAGGGGGGCCTTGAGGCGGAGGATCTTGGCGGGCACGCCGAGCAGATTGCCGCCCGCCTGCGGGTCGGGCGCGGGGACGTCGAGCTGGAAGTCCCTGACCAGGGCGATCAGGAAGCCGCGGGCGTCCGTGCTGAACTCGGGCGGCTGCTGCGGGCGGACGACCCTCAGGGCCTGGACGCGCGGATCGTGGGCGTTGCGGGCGGCGTTGACCGCCTTGACATAGTCGGCGAACGCGACGTTCTGGTTGACGCTGACCGCGTCCTTGGGCGGCGTGCCGGGCGGCACCGCCTTGGTCTGGATCATCAGGTTCTGCACCGAGCGCACCTTGTCCTGCAGCCAGAGCCCGCTGGCCGCGTTGGTCAGCAGCGAGCCGAGGTGCAGATCGGCGGTCACGCCGGGATCGATTGTCGAGGCGAGCTTCGCCGGCTGGGGAGAATCGGCGCCGCGCTGATCGGGCGCCCTGCGCCACTCGAACCGGCCGCCGACGAAGATCGCCTCGGGGCGAGATTGCATCGAGAGCTGCCGGATGAGGAAGTCGCGGACGGCGGCCGTGTCGTTGCCGATCAGGTATTTCGACCGCAGGTCGGCGTCGCGCTGGGCCTGCTCGACCGAGATCCGCTCCAGCGCCTCCTCCTGGGCCTCCTGCGGGATTTGCTGCTGGAACTTGGGCAGCGCGCCCTCGTACACCTTCTGCCGGATCCGTTCCTCGTTCATGCCGATCAGCGCGGCGATCGCGCGCCCCAGTTCGTGCCCCGCCGTCGGCGCCGCGCTGATCGCCGCGTCGATGTTATGCGTGGACGAGGGGAAAGGTTCAGCCCCTCGGGCGTGATCGTCGCCGTGACGGTCAGGTTGGACCAGTCGTAGGTCGTGGCCCCGAAGACATAGAGCTTCGCCGCCTTGCTGCCCTGCGGGTCCTGCTCGATCTGCTGCTGGAAGTCGTGGATCGGCGTGACGCTGACCATCGACTGGCTGTTGTAGAAGGCGATGCCGCCGTTGACGGGCAGCAGGCCGAAGCCGGTCTTGGGCCCCGCGGTCACCATCGAGGTGTACCCCTTGCGGGTGACGGGCCCGGTTTGCACCAGGTTGGCCTCGAAGACCGGGGCCACCGTCGGCGCGTCGGCGGCGATGTCGAGGTTGGGCCGGTTGAACAGGTCGTTCATCGCGGCCTCGAGCTCCCACGATGGCGGCCAGGTCCGCCCGCCGTTCTGCTGCCCGTGGTTCTGCCGGTCGAGGGAGCCGAGCGCCTCGTGGAGCCGCCTCAGCGCCGCCTGTCGCTGCTGGACCGTCCCGGCGGCGTCATAGTCGCGCAGCGCCCCGCCCAGGTCGTTCTCGACGAACTCAACCCAGCGCGTCCGGTTCGCCCGCGCGTTCGGATCGCTCGCCGCGGGCAGAGACGTCACCATCTCGCTCAGCCGACGGCGGGCCCACGCCAGGCGGACCCGCGGCCGCAGCCATTCCCGCAACTCCGCCCGCAGCGTCGCCGCCGGAGGCCACGCGACCGTCTCCAGCGCCGCCGAGATCTCGTAGATCTGGTTCAGCGCCGTCAAGCGGTTCGTGTCGTTCCCGGCACTGGCGTAGCCGCGCAATTGGCCGAGCAGGTTATCGAACAGGCTGTTCCACCCGTCCGCGTTGGGCTCGGGCCGGGCCCCTGGTTTCGCCCATGCCTGCCGGATCGACTCGATCGTCCGCTCGACGCCGACATAGGTCGGGGCCGCGGGTGCCGACTGCCCGGCGGCCTCACGGCCGGCCCAGCTCAAACTCACGATGATCCCCAACACCATCAGCCGCTTCACGCCATGCATGCCACTTCTCCGTCGTCGGGCTGTTGCTCGAAGTCCGAGCTTGATAACACCTTCCATCGTCCGAATTGGGCCTCATGTTGATCCGCCGTCCCGAAAATCCCGTAGGGTAGGGCTTATTTTCCCCATGAACCCCAAAATCACAAGGGCCTGGGTCAATCGGCGGGAGTTGTGGTGTGCAGAAATGATGCCGGTGGCGGGTCCTGAAGGAGTCAAGGCGGGTTGCACGGTCCACCCAGGAAGGGCGATCGACCTGACCGGCTCGCCAGGGTCCCCGGCGCCATCGCACCGATGCCCGCGACAACGGCAGGCGGGCCGTGCTACAATCCGGGTCGCTTCCGTGCGGTCCGATCTGTTCATCCCTCCAGGAAGACGATCACCCGTCGGCTGCGAGCGAAATCATCGATCCGATCATCAGCTTCAATCAGCGGCCGTGCTCCATTCAGGCCAGGAGGAACAGTCATGTGTCAGGGGCGTCCGACGCGGCGCGACGCGTCGATGGGCTGGGCGTGCAAGCTGGGGATGGTGGGCATCTTGGCGGCGGCCGCCGGCTGCAATTCCGGGTTCTCGTCCTCGCCCGGAGGCGGTGCGCCGCGCGTCGGCGGTCGCCGTTGACGGCGGCCAGACGGGCAAGCCGGCGCAAGGGCAGGCCGGCGCGGAGATCCAGGGGGACCGGATGACGTCGTTCGCCCCCGTGGTGATGACCAAGCAGACCGAGTCGAGCCCGTTCCGCTTCGCCGAGATCGCCAAGGAGGCCGGGATCGACTTCGTCCACTTCTCGGGGATGACAGACGACAAGTACTTCCCCACCGCCAACGGCTCGGGCGTCGCCGTCTTCGACTACGACAACGACGGTCTGCTGGACATCTACTTCGCCACCGCCACGCTCTTGCCGCTGGGCACGGCCGAGAAGGGGCCGAACCGGCTCTACAAGAACCTGGGCAACAACAAGTTCCAGGACGTGACCGACAAATCGGGCCTCGGCTATCGCGGCTTCTGCCACGGGATCATCGCCGGCGACATCGATAACGACGGCGATGTTGACGTGTTCCTGTGCAACTACGGCAGCAACGTCCTGTACCTCAACAACGGCAACGGCACCTTCAAGGACATCAGCAAGTCGGCCGGCATCGACGCGCCCAACTGGTCCTCCGGCGGCGCCATGCTCGACTACGACAACGACGGCTATCTCGACATCTACGTCACCAACTACGGCACCTGGAAGTACCCCGACGATCACCAGCGGGTGGGCGACGCCGCCAAGAAGGTCTGGCTCTACGCGTCGCCCCGTACGATCAAGACGACCGAACACCTCTTCTATCACAACAACCGCAACGGGACCTTCACGAACGTCTACGACACGGTGATCACCGCCGAGAAGGAGGTCACGGACCCGCAAACCGGCGCCGTGACCAAGAAGCGGGTGTTCACTCCCCGCAACGACGGCCACGGGTTCGGCGTCGTGACGGGCGACTTCAACGACGACGGCTTGGTCGACCTCTATATCGCCAACGACATGAACCCGAACTTCCTGTTCCTGAACCGCGGCGACGGGACGTTCGACGACGTCTCGGACCTCTCGGGCGCCGCCTACGACATCAACGGCCAGGCGCAGTTGGGGATGGGGGTGGACGCCGAGGACGTCGACGGCGACGGCCTGCCCGAGCTGTTCGTCACCAACTTCGCCAACGAGTACAACACGCTGTACCAGAACTTCGGCAAGGGGGTCTTCTTCGACAACACGGCGTTCTTCGGCCTGGCCTCGGACACGATGCCGTGGGTCGGCTGGGGTTGCTCGCTGTCCGACTTCGACAACGACGGCTGGCCCGACTGCTTCACGGCGAACGGGCACGTCGACAACAACCGCAAGCTGCTCGGCCAGCCGGTGGAGTACGAGGAGATCCCGGTGCTCTTCCGCAACGACAAGGGGAAGCGGTTCCGGCTGGCGACCCGCGACGTGGGGACCTACTTCGACACCAAGCACGTGGCACGCGGCGCGGTGTTCGGCGACATCGACAACGACGGCGACATCGACATCGTCATCAACCACAAGGACGGCCCGGCGGCCCTGCTCCGCAACGACACCAAGTCAAAGAACCACTGGGTCCGGTTCGTCCTGCAGGGCACCAGGAGCAACCGCGACGCGATCGGCACCCAGCTCGAGGTCACGATCGACGACCAGCTCGAGAATCCCTCCCGCGAGCGGACGATCTACCGCCAGCGCAAGGGGGGCCGCAGCCTCCAGGGCACGAACGACGGGCGGGTGCTCGTGGGCGTCGGCCCGACGAGCAAAGTCAAGAAGGTCGTCATCCAGTGGCCGTCGGGGATCGTCAGCACGCTGGAGAACCTCGAGGTCGACCGCGACTACAAGGTCGTCGAGCCCAAGGACGGCAAGCCCGAGCCGCATCGGACCAAGCCGGAGAAGAAGGCCGAGCCCGAGAAGAAGGCCGAGCCGGCGAAATGACGGCCGCGGCCGGTCATCCCCAGGACACGGAGGTGGATCTTGCGTGCCGGACAAGCCGTGCTGGTGGGCGTGGTCATCGGGATCGCGATCGGGCGATCCGTCGGGATGGGGTCGGATGGGGCGGCATCGGCTCGCCCCTCCGACCCGCAGTCATCGGCTCCGCACGATCTCGATGAGCTGGCCAAACTCTACGACGAGGACCAGTCCGACCGGCTGCCCGGCGGCGGTAAGCCGATCGACTGGTCGGTGGTCGGGCCGAGGGATCGGAGGCGCGAGGCCCGCGTCAAGGAGCTTTATGAAGCCGGGTCGCTCCGCACCGGCAAGGACTTCTACCGCGCCGCCATGGTCCTGCAACACGCGATGCGGCCCGAGGATTACCTGCTGGCGCACGAGTTCTGCGTCGTCGCCCTGGCCAGGGGCGACAAGGACGCGCGCTGGCTGGCCGCCGCGACCGAGGATCGCTACCTCATGAACATCGGCCGGCCGCAGCGGTTCGGCACTCAGTACCGCTCGGCCGGGCCGGATCAGCCGGTGAAGCTCTACGAGGTCGGTCCGGGTGTGACCGACGCCCTCCGCGGCGAGCTGGGCGTGCCGACGCTCGCCGAGGCCCGCCGGCGAGAGACGATGATGGAAGAGATGTTCAAGGTGAAGAAGCCGGCGGCCCAAGCGGGCAAGCCTTGAAGCCGACCTCCGAGCGCAAACGGGTCGGACTCCCTATCTGAGAGCCCTCATGCCACCCGCCCTGAGATCGCGGGACGGCGCCAACGATCTCGGCGACCGACTCTCCGCCGACGAGTTCGACCTGCGGTAGCGACCGGGAAAGAAGACGAATTGTGATCCGGCGGATTGACGTCTGACTGGCATCGCGCTACCGTACGTAGTGACTTCCGGAAGCGGACCGGGGCGAAGGCGCGCTGAGTCAGGGTGGATCCGCGTCACCATCGCATCTCACTGCGAGCGAGAGCAGGCCGGCTGGTGGCCCGGTCTCCTCCGTCGGATGATGGCACCATGTCCTGCCAGCTCACTTGGGCCGATCCTCCTTCGCGTTGAGGAGGCGGAGCACGTCGAACCCGATCGAATCGACCGAAGCGTCCGAGTTGTTCAAGACGACCACGGCGGTCTTCGTCGCCTTGACGAGGCCGAGGAAGCTCCGGTATCCACCCGTGCCGCCGTTGTGCCAGATGACCTCTCGGTCCGTCTTGGGGAGCTTCATCACGATCCAGCCGAGACCCATCCGCATCCCCTTCTGGCCGGTCTCACGGCGCGGCTGCTGGGTGGCTTCCATCGCTCGGCGCAGCTTCGAATCCTTGATGCCCATCTCGGCGGAGAGGAAGACGAGGATGTCGTCGACCGTCCCGTGGAGCGCGCCGGCGCCGGCCATGACGTGGAAGGTCCATCGGGACGCGGGCTTGCCCCCCGTCGCGTAGGGCCTGGCCAGGCGCTTTTCCTGCTCGGCGTTGAGCTTGACCTTCGTGTCGCGCATGCCGAGGCGGTCGCTGATTCGTGTCGCGATGAGCTGGCCGTATTCGAGGCCCGCGCGTTGCGCGAGGGCATGGCCCAGCAGGCCGGCGCCGAGGTTCGAATAATCGAACTTCGAACCGCTGTCGCGCGAGGGCTTCCAGGTCTTCAGGAAGTCGTACAGATCCTTCTCTTTGTAGTTGGCGTAAGGGTCGTGGAGATGAGTCGCAGCGAACGCGATCAGGTTCCCGGGTATGCGAGGCAGGCCGGAAGTGTGCGTCGCCAGGTCTTCCAGGGTGATCTCTCGCCCGGAGTGCGACGGGACCTTCACCTCCTCGGGCAAATAGCGCTGAACGGGATCGTCGAGCCGGAGGAGGCCCTCTTCGGCCATGTCGGCCAGTGCCAGCGACGTGAAGACCTTGGTCACCGACCCGATCTCATAGATCGTCTTGCCGTCGGGCAGCTTGTCGCCGCCGAGTGCCTCACGGCCGAAGCCGAAGACGTGGGTCCGACCCCCCTCGATCACCCCGACGACCATCCCGACGCTCAACTTCTTGTCCAGCATCGGTTGGACCAGGGCCTGCACCCGGCCGCGAAGATCGTCGGTCCCGCGAGCCAAAGCGCCATCACCCGGCGCGGCCAGGGCGAGTACCCAGGAGATCCCGAGAATGGTTGACATCGAGTTCATCGCTCCACCTCAATCCCACGTTTCGGGTCGATTGCCCGGAGCGCTATGATGTGCTCGCCTGACGAGACTCGGGAACTCGGCCCAGGCAGCGGTCGAAGGTTCGCAAGGTCGCGAAGGCCAGCATGAGGGCGATTGCGGAATAGACGGCGATCCAGAACAAGGGCCAGGTCGGGTCATTGTGGGCCAACGGCTGGCCGTAGCCACGCATGAAGTAGGTGTCGGAGCCAGCCGACCACCACGACGCCCACTCGGTCGTCGCATAGATGCCGAAGAACGGGCTCGCGAGGCAGAGGCCGTCCCAGCTCGGTTGCATCGGATAGAGAATCGCCTGGAAGGCCGGGAGGAACGGCAGCAACCGCAAGGCGAGCGGCCAGCCGATCGCGACCAGGACGTAGGACATGACGCACACGGTGATGACGCGGCCCAGCCGCGGGATCCAGGTCGCGACCGCCAGGCCAAGGCTGGTGATCGCCGCGGAATACGCCAGGATCAGGCCGATCATCAGGACCAGCCCGATCCCGCCGTCGGTGATCATCGACGCCCCGGCGGTGACCCAGATCGGCAGGATCGCCAGCCGAGGGACCATCGCGAAGGTCCCCCACCACTTGCCCCAGACGATCTCCCGGGTCGAGAGCGGCGTGGCCATGATCACGTCGAGGCTGCCCCGATCCCGCTCCTCGGCCAGGGTCGTGGCGGCCGATACGCTCAGGAGCAGCAGGCCGATCGCCACCTGCCAGGCGTTGACCTGCGCCGCCACGACGTGAATGCCGTTGCTGACAAAGCTCTCGCCCCACACGGCGTAATACCAGCTGAGGACGTACAGGCTCGCCAGCGTCGAGACGACCGCGTAAGCCGTCCAGAACCGCCCGGTCCAGGGTGAGGGCCGCTTGCGGTGCCACTCGCGCCAGAGCACCGGGTTCGCGTCGAGCGGGGGACCGGGCAGGTAATCCACGAGCCGCGCCGGTGCGTCGGGTCGTGCGCGCTTCTGCGGACGGTTCGCCTGGGCGAGGACCGTCGGCCGTAGCCGCCGGCTCGCCAGGGCGATCAGGCCCCACGAGATCAAGAGCGTGACCAGGAAGAACGCGGACTGCTCGCGCAAGCCCAACGGCCCGCTCGGTGTGTCGAATTCCGGCGCAAAGGCGGCGAGGATCGGGTTGGACATGGCCAGGACGATGCCCCCGATCGTCGTCGGAGAGGGCAAGCGGAAGAGGATGATGACCGCCGGGGCGAACCCGACCCAGAGGCCCACCAGCGTGTAGGCCAGCAGCAGGGCCTGGTGCGGCTTGCGGGCCCAGACCGAGGCCAGCAGTGCCAAGCTACAGGACAGGACCGCAACGCCCGCCGTGACCAGCTCGGCCCCGAGGGCCTGCATGAAGTCGATCCCGCCCAGGAAGCTGCCGAGGGCCAGCACCGGCAGTCCGTAGGCCATCAGGGCCAGGACCGGCGCCAGCCGTGCGCCCAGCTTCCCCAGGACGATCTCGCGGTCGGTCAGGTCGGTGACGAAGGCATGAAGCAGCGTCCCCCGCGCCTTGTTCGACGCAGATGGCACCGGCGGTCGCCGCCGGGGCCGCCAGCAGCACCACGGCCAATTGCACGGCGATCACCGTATGGAGGAACAGCCGGCCGACCGCGGCGGCTTCCGCCAGGCTCATGATCGTCCGGTCCGACGGCCCCCACGTCAGCGTCAAGCCCAGGAGCATCAGGCCAATATACATCGACCGCACGGCGTAGACCTGCCACCGCCGCGCGGCGATCACGCTCTCGAACCCGAAGACAGGCCCCAGACCCCAGCGCATCCTCATGGCGGAGATCACCCTTTCGCTCCGAGGCCGACCCGACGTCACTGGAGATCGCGCCTATCAGGCGTTCGTCACCGCGGGTCGGATATTTGTCCCAGGCCGGGCGAATAGGGCCGCGGTCCGGCCGAACCGAGTCACAGCCGGCGTCGGGCGGGACCACACCCGAGAGGGGATTCTCGCGTCGTTCCGTCGCCGCTCCGTGTCCGGGCGGACCGGGACCCTGTCAGGGACTCCGGCCGAACTGCGGGCCATGACCGTAGACGTGTTCGACCGGGACGACGTGTCCCCAGGCGACCTGCTCCGGCTCGATCCCCAGCGCCGTCGCGAGCCGCAGGCGCTGTTGCGGGCTGGGCGTGCAGCGCCCCTGGGCGATCGCTGCGACCACGTTATCATCGAGCCCGGAGGCCGCGATGAGCTCCGTCAGGCCGACGCCGCGCTCGGCCATCCAATCGACTAGCAGCCGCACCTCGACCATGATCCTGCCCCCTCTTTTCGACGGCGTTGGGCCGACCGCTCCGACCGCCGAGCATCAGCCGTCGATCATACTCGAAACCCCAGCCGGGAAGGAGGGGCTGCCATATTGGAAAGGAACGGGCGAGGTCCAAGATGGTATCGGCGCGGAGCGGGACGCGGAACGGCCCCATTGCGAGGTCCGTGATCGTCCATCACAATGCGAGCGAATTCTCCCGACCGGCGACGTTCCCCGACGCGAGGGTCTTTCTCGAGAGGAGTTGCGGTTCAACCATGAAGATAGGACTGGTCGTTCTGGACATGGCGGGCACGACCGTGCAAGACGATGATGCCGTGAATACCTGCTTGAGAGGGGCCCTGGAAAGCGGGGGATTCGACGTGAGCCGCGATGAGATCAACGCGGTGATGGGGATGCCCAAGCCCGTCGCCATCCGCATCCTGGTCGAGCGCGTACGAAATGATGAGACGCCCGTTCCCCAGTCGCTCATCGACGCGCTCTACGACGACTTCGGGGCCCGGATGCTCAGGTACTACCGCACGGATCCCGGCGTCCAGCCGATGCCTCATGCCGTTGAGGTCTTGCGCGAGATCCGAGCCTCGGGAATCAAGATCGCCCTGGACACGGGCTTCAGCCGGCCGATTGCGGATGCCGTCCTCGAACGTCTGGGCTGGGCCGAAGGCCCGTTCCTGGACGCGACGGTCACCAGCGATGAAGTCGCGCGCGGCCGGCCCTTCCCCGACCTCATCGAGCGAGCGATGAGACTGACGGGCGTGGCCGACCCGAAGGAGGTCGCCAAGGTCGGGGATACGCCCTCCGACTTGCAGGAGGGTACGTCCGCCGGATGCGGGCTGGTGATCGGCGTGACCAATGGCACCCATCGCCGCGACCAGCTCGCGGCTTACCCGCACACGCATCTGATCGGCAGCTTGAAGGAGCTGCCGGCACTCGTGCTGGCCGGCCGATGACGTGAGGATCGACGGACGGAGCCGCCACCGACGAGAGGGTCGCCGGTGGGCCGCTTGTAGGAGCCGGCTCCGTCCGGCGACTCTCGGCGTCGCCTTCCCCCTTTGCATGGCCCTGTCCGGGCCAAGAATTCAGGTGACTCAATGAACGAGCGAGCCCAGGACCGGTTACCCACCGCGCGCGACAAGCTCCTGTTCACGCCGGGCCCGCTCACCACCAGCCTGAGCGTGAAGCAAGCCATGCTCCACGACGCGGGCTCATGGCATGCCGAGTTCAACGCCGGCGTGGCCGGCATCCGCGAACGCCTGCTGGAGGTCGCCGGGGTGTCGCGGGGAGAAGGCTGGGAAGCGATCCTGCTCCAGGGAAGCGGGACGTTCGGGGTCGAGGCGGTCTTCCAGACCGTCGTGCCGCCGCGGGGCAAGGTGGCCGTGCTCGCCAACGGTGCCTACGGCGAACGCATGGGAGAGATGCTCCAGCATGCCCGGATCGACCACGTCGTGCTCCGCACAGGAGAGGATACGCCGAGCGATCCCTCCGCGCTGGAAAACTTGCTGGCCGGCGACTCGTCGGTCACCCACGTAGCGGTCGTGCACTGCGAGACGACCACGGGGATCTTGAATCCGATCGCACCGCTCGGGCGAATCGCGAAGCAACATGGGATCGTGTACATCGTCGACGCGATGAGCAGCTTCGGGGCGATTCCGATCGACTTGCCCGGCGCGGGGATCGACTTCCTCGTCTCCTCGGCGAACAAGTGCATCGAGGGGGTACCCGGGTTTTCCTTCGTGATCTGCCGACGCGCGGGATTGCTGGCCTGCGAGGGCCAGGCCCGCAGCCTCAGCCTGGATCTCCTGGGACAGCTCCGCGGCTTCGAGAAGAACGGTCAGTTCCGGTTCACGCCGCCGACCCATGCGATCCTGGCCTTCGACCAGGCGCTCCGGGAGCTCGAGCTGGAAAACGGGGTCGAAGGCCGGTTCGCACGATACCGCCGAAACCACGAGGTCCTCGTCGGCGGGATGCAGGCGTTGGGATTCCGTCCATTTCTCGACCCCGCCGTTCAGGCCCCGATCATCACCGCGTTTCACACTCCCCGCGATGACCGTTTCTCATTCGAGACCTTCTACCAGATCCTCGCCGATTGCGGCTTCATCATCTATCCCGGCAAGCTGACTCAGGTCGGCACATTCCGGATCGGCAACATCGGCCGTCTCTTCCCCTCGGACCTGGAGCAGCTCGTCCAGGCCGTGCGGGGAGCCTTGCTGGAGATGGGCTGCGTGGTGCCCCTGGTAACGGGCTGACGTCCAGGTCGCCGGTCCGGCCTCTCGCTCGGCGTCTCCAGCTTCCCGACCGGTCGCCCCCGTTCGAGTCGCTCCAGCCGAAATCGAGGTTCGTATCAAAGGTGTTGACATCCTTCTGATCTCCGTTTAATCTCAATAGTATGACCCTCGGCTCAGGGCGGGCTGGGGATCTCGGTTACGGCGGCCCCGCGGTGCGAGCAATCGCACCGGCGGGGCTTTTCTTTTTCCTGACCCGAGCTTCACTGCGAAGCGGACAACAACCCCGGGAGCGAGGATCGATCACGATGCGCCGTACACGGATTGTCAGGATGGCCGAGTTCGTGCATCGCCGGCTGCGCCGGAGTTGACGGCCTGATCCCTCGATCCCTCCGGCTTTTCTTCGTCTCTGCGGGCTCTGCGGTGGTCAGTCCTTTCGGTCCTCAAAAGCGGTTGCGCTTCGGGCCCGACGACGGAGTCAACGACCATGACGACAACGACCGATCGACGGCATTTCTTCCGGACCGCACTGCAAGGCGCCGTGGGGGCCGGGGCCGTGCTCAGCCTGGAGGAGAAGATCCTGCTGGCCGCCCCGCAAGAGCCGGCCCACCGTGAGGAACCGGCCGGGCCCGTCTCCCCGAGTCAACCCGTCCCTCACGGTACGCTCGGCAAGCTGAAGATCAGCCGGCTGATCATGGGCGGCAACCTCATCGGGGGCTACGCGCACAGCCGGGACCTCCTGTACGTGTCCCGCCTGCTCCGCGCCTACAACACCGACAGCAAGATCTTCGAGACGCTCGCGCTGGCCGAACGGAGTGGGGTGGACATGATCCAGCTCAATCCGGGCTGTTTCCCCCTGGTCGAGCGTTACCGGGGGGAACGGGGCGGCAAGATCCAGGTGATGGTTTGCGTCGATGCGGATCCGGCCGAGCCGAGCCAGGTCCGCGACCAGATCCACGAGCTGGTCGGCCGGGGGGCCCAGGCCCTTTATACCCACGGGGAGCGGACGGATCGCTGCGTGATGAACGGCCACCTCGACGCCGTCGCCCGGACCGTCGAGCTGATCCAGGCCGCGGGCGTACCCGCGGGGATCGGCAGCCACTCCCTCGAGACGCCGATCGCCAGCGAACGCCAGAAGCTCAACCCCGACTTCTACGTCAAGACCCTGCACCCCGACAACTACTGGTCGGCCACGCCTCCCGCGTCCCGCGAGGAGTGGTGCTGGTACAAGGGCTCCAGCCAGGACCACGACCGCTACCACGACAACATCTTCTGCCTCGACCCCCGGAAGACCGTGGATTTCATGCAGAGCGTCCAGAAGCCCTGGTTCGCCTTCAAGGTGATGGCGGCCGGCGCACTCTCGCCCCAGATCGGCTTCAATTTCGCCTACCAGAACGGCGCCGATTTCATCATCGCGGGCATGTTCGACTTCCAGGTCGCCGATGACGTGGCGACCGCGCTGAAGGCCCTGCGGCGGGCCCAGAAACGGGCGCGGCCGTGGCGTGCCTGAGGCCGTCGGTTGCTGCGTCGAAGCTCGGACCCAGGGCGGCGCGAAGTGACGCCCCGGGATGATCGGCTGGCCGTGTGGGGAATCCGTCACATCTCCTTGGCTCCGCTCCCGTCCTCTTTGCTCCGCTCCGAAACGCGACCTAAAGTTTAACGTATGGGGCGATGAAGGCTCGCCGAGCGCCCGAACCCCGCGCCCGGAGACATGCGGATTCCGTCGCCGAGAGACTGACTCCCCGGGTACAGCATGAAAATTCCCTCGCCGAAAGCCAAACACGAGTCCCCCGTGCGCCGTCTCGAGATCCTCTACCTCGCCTCGATCAGCACGATCGCCGCCCTGCTGGCCCTGGGACAGGTTTATATCCTGAATGAGTTGTGGCGTCGGAGCAGTGCGCGGGACGAGATCACGCAGGCCACCCGGCAACTGGCACTCGATGAGTCGTTAAGCCAGGCGGTCTTGTCCATCCTGGCCGACAACGATCCCGCCGCCCGCCAACGGCACGTCGAGGCCCTTCGCGCGTCGGTCAAGAGCCGTCGAGCGGAGTTGCCCGCGCCCCCGTCCACGGGGGTCCACGCGGATCAGACGAAGGCGTCCGGGGCCGCATCGAATCGGGTCTTGCTCGCCGCTCGGCCGCACGCCGACGCGGCGATCGAGGCCGCCGCGACTCTGCTCGCGAAGTTCAACGGGGACGGCTCGGTTCCGGCCTCCGCCGCGGAGACCAGCCAGCTCGTCCAGACCATCATCGCCGCGGAGAACGCCGCCCGTGAGACCTCCGGCGCGGCCATGGTCCAGGTCGATACGGAAGGAGCCTCCCAAGTCAGCCGGCTCGAGCATTTCGAGTCCGGCTTGTTCGCCCTGGTGATGCTCGTGCTGGTGTTGGAGGCGGTCTTCGTGATCGGCCCGGCGGTGAGGAAGATCCAGGCCTTCATGGACGACATCCGCCGGTCCCACGAAGAGATGAGGAGCTACGCCACACAGTTGGAGCGTAGCAACAAGGAGCTGGAAGCCTTCGCCTCGGTCGCCTCCCACGACCTGCAAGAGCCCTTGCGGAAGATCCAGGCCTTCGGCGACCGGCTCCAATCGAAATGCGGCGCCGCGCTCGAGGACCAGGGCCGCGACTACCTCGATCGGATCCGCAATGCGGCGAAGCGGATGCAGACCTTGATCAACGATCTGCTGACATTCTCGCGCGTCACGACCAAGGCTCAGCCGTTCATCACGACCGATCTGGGCTCCGCCACGCGCGAGGTCATCAATGATCTGGAGGTGCGCATCGAGGAGGTTCACGGGCGTGTCGACGTGAGCGACCTGCCCATGGTGGAGGCGGACCCGCTGCAAATGCGCCAGCTCATGCAGAACCTGATCGGCAATGCGCTGAAGTACCACCGTGCGGAAGTCCCGCCGGTTGTGAAGGTCTACAGCAAGCCGGTCGAGGACCCTTCGCCCGAGAGCTGCCAGATCCTGGTCGATGACAACGGGATCGGCTTCGAGGAGATCTATGCGGAGCGGATCTTCACGATCTTCCAGCGGCTGCACGGCCGCACGGAATACGAGGGGACAGGCGTCGGCCTGGCGGTTTGCCGCAAGATCGTCGAGCGGCACGGCGGGTCGATCAGGGCGCGGAGCACACCGGGCGAAGGCTCCTCGTTCATCGTGACGTTGCCGATCCGGCAGTCGAAAGAGACGGTCAATGATGGAATTAGCGCCTAAATCGATCACGATCCTCATCGCCGACGACGACGCCGACGATCGCATGATGGCGAAGGAGGCACTGGAGGAGTGCCGACTGGCCAACGCGGTCTACTTCGTCGAGGACGGCGTGGAGCTATTGGCCTATCTGCGCCGACAGGGTCGCTTCGCCGAGCCGGGCGCCGCCCCGCGCCCGGGTTGATCCTGCTCGACCTGAACATGCCCAAGATGGATGGACGCGAGGCCCTCCGCGAGATCAAGGCCGATGCCCTGCTCCGTCGGACGCCCATCATCGTGATGACCACCTCGAAGGCCGAGGAGGACATCTACCGGACGTACGACCTGGGTGTGAGCTCTTACGTGACCAAGCCGGTGAGCTTCGACGGACTGGTCGAGGTCATGAAGGCCATCGGCCGGTACTGGTTCGATATCGTCGAATTGCCGGTCAACGACCGTTCACCGGAGAACCAGAGATGATCGGCGGCCGGCTAAGGATCCTCCTCATCGACGACGATGAGGACGACTTTGTCCTCACGCGCGGCATCCTCGAGGAAGTGTACCACGATCAGTTCGAAGTGCAATGGATCTCGGCCTTCGAACGAGCCGAACAGGCTCTCATCAACGGCGGCTTCGACGTCTGCCTGCTCGATTATCATCTCGGTCAGCGGACGGGCCTGGAGTTGCTCCGTGAGGTGATCGCCCGGGGATGCCGGATGCCGATCATCCTCCTGACCGGCGACGACGATCGCGAAGTTGACGTCGAGGCGATGAAGGCCGGGGCGGCCGATTACGTGGTCAAGGGCCAGTTCGACGGACGTCTGCTCGAGCGGTCGATCCGCTACGCGATCGGTTACGCCGTCGAGCGCCAGCAGACCCTCGAGGCGCTCCGGCTCAGCGAGGAACGCTACGCCCTGGCGGCCCAGGGGGCCAACGACGGGCTGTGGGACTGGGACCTGATTACCGACAGGATCTATTACAGCCCGCGGTGGAAGTCCATGCTCGGTTACACCGATGAGGCCATCGGCGAGAGCCCGGAGGAGTGGTTCAGTCGCATCCATCCCATGGACATCGGTCGGGTCCGGGCGGAAGTCGCCGAGCACCTCCTGTGTCAGACCTCGCAGCTTCAGACCGAGCACCGGATGCGGCACGACGACGGCACTTACCGCTGGGTCCTCAGCCGCGGCCTGGCGGTGCGCGACGCCGACGGGCGGGCCATTCGTGCGGCGGGGTCGCAGACCGACCTCACCCAGCGCAAGGTGGCCGAGGACCGGCTGCTCCACGACGCGTTCCACGATGCCCTGACCGGTCTCCCCAACCGCGCCCTGCTCCTCGACCGCCTCGAGCGATCGATCGTGCGGATGACGCGGCGGCCCGAGCATCGATTCGCCGTCCTCTTCCTCGACCTCGATGGCTTCAAGGTCGTCAATGACAGCCTGGGGCACCAGACCGGCGATCAACTCCTGATCGCCCTGAGCCGGCGGCTGGAGACGTGCCTGCGTCAGGGTGATACCATCGCCCGGCTGGGCGGGGATGAATTCGTCGTCCTCATCGACGACATCGAGGACATCAAGGACGCGCTGAACCTCGCCGATCGCGCCCTCCAGGAATTGCAGCGGCCCTTCTCGCTCAACGGGCTCGAGCTGGTGACGACCGCGAGCATCGGCATCGCCATGAGCGGTCCCGGCTATTCCTCCGCCGAGACCCTGCTGCGCGACGCCGATATCGCGATGTATCAGGCCAAGTCGCGGGGCAAGGCCGGTTACGTGGTCTTCGACGAGGCGATGCATGCCTGCGCCATGACGCGAATGAAGCTGGAGGCCGATCTGCGCCAGGCGACCATTCGCCGCGAATTCCAGCTCCATTACCAGCCGATCGTCTCGCTCCAGACCGGCCGGATCGCCGGCTTCGAAGCGCTCCTCCGCTGGAACAATCCCGAGCGTGGGATGGTCCCCCCCGATCAGTTCATCCCGGTCGCCGAGGAGACCAAGCTGATCTTACCCCTGGGCCTCTGGGTCCTGCGCGAGGCCGCCGAACAACTCCGCCGCTGGCAGTTGACCTACCGGACGAAGCTCCAGTTGAAGATGAGCGTCAATCTGTCCTGCCGACAGTTCTTCCAATCCGACCTGGTCTACCAGATCGAGCGCATCCTCCTGGAGACCGGCCTGGACGGACGCTCCCTGAGGCTGGAGATCACCGAGAGCGCGATCATGGAACAGGTGGAGGCCGCGCTGGCGGCCCTGGCCCGACTCAAGTCGCTGGGCATCCGGCTGGCCATCGATGACTTCGGCAAGGGCTATTCATCGCTGAGTTACCTCCACCAGTTCCCCTGCGATGTGCTCAAGATCGATCAGGGGTTCATCGCGCGCATGGGCGCTCACGGCGAGAACTGCGAGATCGTGCGGACGATCGTCGCTCTGGCCCAGGGACTGGGGTTGGAAGTGGTGGCCGAAGGGATCGAGACGCCCTATCAACTCACTCACTTGCGGAACCTCGGGTGCCAGTACGGCCAGGGCTACCTCTTCTCGCGCCCCGTGGACAGCGAGGCCGCGGGCCAGTTGCTCGCTCGCGAGCCGAGTTGGTTCGACTCATTTTCGACGGTACTGGACCACAACGCAGCCAACGGCATCGAACGGACCGACCACCGGCTGGAGGTCGTGGGTTCGACATCCGGCTGAAAACCCGGCGGCTATCGATTGAAGGCAGACCGAACATCCCAGTACCCTCGCCCATTCCACGTCCACCGAGTCCATCGAGATTCTCCGTCGGCATGGATGCTGCGAGGATCGGGAGAGCCGGTCGTCTCCGTCGCCCTGCCGCTCGTTCGGAACATCCCGTTCTTCAGGAAGTCAACCCAATTCGCCGGAACGGGTTGAGGAGGGGTCTGGGCCGAGGATGAACTTCGATCTGGCCGGAGCTCGATCGACTCTCTGGTCCCTGCTATCTTCTTCAGCGAGGACGCCGTTGAGACATGCATCCCCCGCCCGCGTTCCTTGTGGTCGCTCCGGCGGCGCCTCTCGGTCGCCGCAGCAGTCGTACCCGGCCTCTCTCGATGAGAGAGCCCACGAGGCCAGCCCGCACCGGCAGGGCGGGCAGCAGCCGTGTCGGGAGGATCGAATGGCAGAGACGGGAGGTGACCGCCCATGCTGATCCGGATCGGGTTCGAGATGGTGTTCGAGGTCCCGGCGCCCGCTCCGATGCTACTCATGCTGGGGCTCCGGCCCGAGCGGGAGGCGTCGATCCGGCGCCCCGGCGGGCTGAGGGTCGAGCCGGAGGCCCCCGTCCATTGGTATACCGACCGCTTCGGCAACCGCTCCGCGCGACTGCTGGCACCGGCCGGGCGATTGATCCTGAGAGATGACCTGATCGTCGAGGACGACGGGCAGCCCGACCCCATCGTCCCGGATGCGAAGCAGATCCCGGTCCAGGACCTGCCCCCCGACATCCTGGTCTACCTGCTCTCCAGTCGGTACTGCGAGGTCGACCGCCTCTCGGACATCGCCTGGCGCCTCTTCGGGGGCACGCCCGAGGGTTGGGCCCGGGTCCAGGCGATCTGCGACTGGGTGAATCGGAATATCCGGTTCGACTACCAGTCCGCCCGCCCGACCAAGACCGCCCACGACGTCTACGAGGAGCGGGCCGGGGTCTGCCGCGACTTCAGCCACCTGGCGCTCACGTTCTGTCGTTGCCTGAATATCCCGGCCCGGTACGCGACCGGGTACCTCGGCGACATCGGCGTCCCCCCCCAGCCCCATCCGATGGACTTCAGCGGCTGGTTCGAGGCTTACCTGGATGGCCGCTGGTACACCTTCGACGCCCGCCACAACGTCCCCCGGATCGGCCGGGTGCTGATGGCCCACGGCCGCGATGCGGTGGACGTCGCGCTGACCACGTCGTTCGGGACGACCCGGCTGGACAGGTTCGCCGTCTGGACCGACGAGGTCTCCGAGCACGAGCTCGGCGGATTGCAGGGACGTCGTGCGCCGATCGGCTGGAATGCGATGACTCAGGTCTGATTGCCTCGCTCTCGAGGGGGCGGATCGGGTATGATCGGAAATTCACTGGGCCGGGGGTCCGGGGCCGTACGCCCGGAATCGGGGCGTCACGCGGGGCCCGCCGGGGTCGTCCCTCGAAGCGGGCGGGAGAGCGTGTCGCGATGACATACTGTCTGGGCATCAAGACGAACGACGGGCTGGTCCTGGCCTCGGACTCGCGATCGAATTCCGGGGCCGACCAGGTGACGGTCTGTCGCAAGATGCACACCTTCATCCGCCCCGGGGAACGGCTCTTCATCCTGCTGACCAGCGGGAGCCTGTCATGCTCCCAGTCGGTCATCGCCTTGCTGGGCCGCGACTTCGACCAGGGCCTCGGCCTGGCCTGCGCCGAGACCTTCTACGACGCCGCCCGTGTCGTGGGCGACCGCATCCGCCACGTGGCCGAGCTCGACCGACAGGCCCTCGAGCAGGACAAGTTCTCGTTCAACGTCCACGTGATCCTCGCCGGGCAGATCCGCGGCCAGGGCCACGATCTCTACCTGATCTATCCCCAGGGCAATCCCCTGCGGGCGACGGAGGACTCGCCGTTCCTCCAGATCGGCGAGTGCAAGTACGGCCGTCCCATCCTCGACCGGGGAGTCCGGTACGATGGCACGTCACTGGACGACGCGGCCCGCTATGCGCTGATCTCGCTCGATTCGACCATGCGCTCCAACGTGACGGTCGGCCCTCCGATCGACCTGCTGGTCTACTCGCGCGACGCCCTGCGGGTCACTCGGCATCGGCGATTCCACGCCAAGGACCCCGATCTCCTCGCGATCCAGACCCACTGGGAGCAGGCGCTCCGGAAGGCCGTGCAGGAGCTCCCTTCCATCCAGTTCGCGGAGCCCGGCCCGGTCGGACGACCCTCCGAGACGCCCCGCTGACGCCTCCGACGTGAAGGAGGCGGGAACCACCATCCGTTTCGGGTCCGGACCCCTTCTCCCCGGCCCGCGATTGTGTCTTGATAGCGAATTCCGGTCGGTCGATCGGGAATGCGGAAGGGGAATCACGAGATGCCACGCACGATGTTCGTGAACGCAACGCCGGCCGCGCGCCGATGGCCCATCGCGGTTGCTGTGCTCGTGGCCTGGTCCGCGCCGGCATCCGGTCAAACGCCGCAGGCGGCGGCGAAGGCGGCGCCGCCGGCCAGTCCGACGCGGGCCACCTTGCTGCGCGGCGAGTACGGCCCATATCGGGCCAACAACGACCTGCTCTCCTATCACCTCGATGTGCACGTCGATCCGGAAAAGCAGGCGATCAGCGGCAAGAATACGATCCGCTTCCGCATGCTCACGGACGACGCCAGGATCCAGCTCGACCTGCAGCCGCCGCTCGTCGTGGACAAGGTCCTTTTCGGCGACGTCCCGCTCAAGTACGAGAGGGAGTTCGGCGCGGTGTTCGTCGATTTTCCCGAGACGTTGAAGGCGGGCCGGGTCTATTCCATCGACTTCTCCTACTCGGGGAAGCCGGCCACGGGGGGGCGGTTCGGCGGCATGGCGTTCCGAAAGGACCCGGCCGGCCGCCCCTGGATCTGCACGTCTTGCGAGATGCAAGGCGCGAGCGTGTGGTGGCCCAACAAGGACCAGTGGCGCGACGAGGTCGAGTCGATGGACCTGAGCGTCACGATCCCCAACGGGCTCGTCGACGTCTCCAACGGGAGGCTTGTCGGCCAGAAGGACCTCGGTGACGGCACCACCCGCTGGGACTGGCACGTGAGCTATCCGATCAACAATTACTGTGTATCGCTCAACATCGGCCACTATGCTCATTTCACCGACAAGCTGGGCGACCTCACGCTCGATTTCTACGCGCTGCCGGAAAACCTGGAGAAGGCCAGGAAGCAGTTCGCGCAGGCCAAGGGGATGCTCGAAGCGTTTCAGCATTACTTCGGCGAGTACCCGTTCAAGAACGACGGCTACAAGCTGATCGAGGTGCCGTACAGCGGGATGGAGCATCAGACCGCGGTCACCTACGGGAACCGGTATGCCAACGGCTATCTCGGGCGTGACTGGACGGGCGTGGGGATCAGCCCGCGATTCGATTTCATCATCATCCACGAAAGCGGTCACGAGTGGTTCGGCAACAGCGTCAGCGCGGCCGACCGGTCCGACATGTGGATCCACGAGGGCTGGACGACCTATCTCGAGTGCCTGTACGTGGAATACATGTACGGTCGCGACGACGCCCGGAAATACGTCAACGGCTACAAGTCGAAGGTGCGGAACAGGAGTCCCATCATCGGCAGCCGCGGCGAGAACGCCTCGCCACCGCCGGATCAGTACTTCAAGGGAGCGTTATTCCTGAACACCTTGCGGAGCGTGGTCGATGACGACAAGCGCTGGTGGCGCTCTTGCGAGGTCTGCACGAGCGATTCAAGCACAAGAACATCATGACCGAGGACGTCGTCGCGTACTTCAACCGAGAGACGGGGAAGGACCTGACGCCGATCTTCGACCAGTACCTGCGGCATGCCGCGATTCCCGTCCTGGAGTTGAAGTTCGACGAGGCCAAGGCCGTGGTCTCCTATCGCTGGAAGGCCGACGTGGCGTCGTTTGCGATGCCGGTGCGCGTGAGGTCCAAGGACAAGTGGCAGGTGATTCAACCGACGACGAAATGGCAGGACATGAAGACGGCGCTCAAGAAGGATCAATTCGAGGTCGCGACGGACCTTTACTACGTCGCTGTCAGCAAGACATTCTCGGGGGCGTGAGCGAGAGCGGTTGACGACGGCACGAGGACCGGCGGTGTGAGCCCCCAACGACATCCGGCCGCCGGATCCGTTGTAGGAGAGGCCTCCTCCCCCGACCGGACCCGGACCGGGATCGGCGGACAGAGCCGCCTCCTACATGCCGACCGATCGGGCCGGAGGGTCGTCGGACGACATGCTGACCGGCGCGTCCGATTGTCGAAGGGGGCTCCGTCCCCGACCGGGTCCGGCCGGGGTCCGACGGCGGGAGCTGCCTCCTACTCCTCGATCGCGCCGGACTTCCGGGGCTCACCCGGTCGGGTCCGGACCATCGAGCGGAACCGGTCCTTCCAGTAAGGCGGATCGGCGGCGATGAGCCCGAGGAATCGTCGAGCCATCGGGCTGGGTGGTTTCTGGCCTTGTTCCCAGGAACGGACCGTCGAGGGCGAGGTGCCGAGGAAATCGGCGAAGACGGGCTGGCTCAGGCCCAACGACTCGCGGATCCCCCGCACGTCCGCGGGCGAGAGCGGCGGCGGTGGCTCGACCCCGACGACCTGGCGGACGGTGTACCTGGTCTCCAGGGGGACGCGATCGCGCAGCGCGTCGCGGAAGCCGGCGAGCGCCTCGATCACTTCCCGGTCGGCCTCGGTCAGTTCTTCCCCGCGCGCGGCACCGACGGCGCGGACGCCCCTCGCGCGTGTTTTGGAAGCCGGGCCGATGCCGCGGGGACGGCCGGATCCGGGTCGACCTCGAGGCTGCTGATCGGCCATTGCTATCTCCTTCGTTCTCGAGTGCGAGTCTCTTCCTCCCGCGCGATCTGCTCCAGTTCCGACTCGATCTCGCGCAGGCTCAGGGCGACGAGGTTCTGGCCGGCCCTCGAGAGGTTGGCCCGCTCGTTCTTGGGGAAGAGGGTGATCAGGACCACCTTACCGTACTTCCGGAAGACCGCGTAGAATACCCGGTAGCCGCCACTCGAGCCGCGGTCGAGATCCTGCGAAGCGAATCGGGCCTTGCGGGCGCCGGCGGTACCGCTCTGGACCGGCCACCCCTCCGGATCGTCGAGGATGGCCTTCAACATGGCGGTGCGATCCCCCTCGGTCAGCCGGTACTGGGACCACTTCTGAGCGAAAGGGGGCAGTTCGATCACCACGGGCAGCCAGGGGCTCCCCGCAGAGGTCCCCACCGCCCTTTTCCCTCCGGCGTCTTCCTTCTTCGCCATCATCGCCCCTTGTGACGGATCAAGGGGTACCACCCGACACAAAAACGGTAACACTCGGTGTGACCCGCGTCAAGCGATCGGGAGACCGCGCCCCTTTCCGCCAGGATTCGATGGCGGCGAGCAGGACGGACACCGCGACCCGCGACCGAGCTGCCGTCAGCCCCCGGCCGGGAGACGCCACCGGCCCGCCGGGGCCTGTTTGCGAAGCCCGGGAGGGGAGCTCTGTCTCGACCTTCGTCCGGGCGTGCCCGGGCCTCCTGACCGGTGGAGTGATTCAGGGACGTCCCCGTTTCGGCCTCCCCGACATCCCCGGCCGGCGGCCCGGCAGGGCCGGTCGACTGCGGCCATGGCCTTTCCTCCGCCCCAGCCGGCTTTCCGCAGGGCGCCGTGGACGTCCACCTGCGCACGTCGCGTCGCGCTCGTCATGGCGGTCAGGGCAGGATGTCGTTGACGGCGATCGGAGGGACTTGCTGGCCGGCGATCGAGACGGGGACTTGCCGGCCCGGCTTGTAGTCCTTCCGCGACCGATAACGGCCCGCCTTCGTCGGACGGGTGTAGACCTCGACCTGGCGGTCGACCAGGTTGACAATCCAGTAGACGGGGATGCCGTCCTTCGCGTAGGCCGCGAGCTTCACGCCACGGTCCTGGACCAGCGTCGAGTCGGAAACCTCGACCGGCAGCCCGACGTCGGCGGCCGTGGGGATCCGGTGCCGGTAATCGGCGTCCGTGCCGCGGATGATCGCGATATCCGGCTCCGGCTCGTCATACGCGGGGATCCGCACCGGCTGCTCCTGACGCCATGTCCACCCAGCCGGTAGCCGACGGTCCAGCGCCTTGACGGTCTCCTTGGTCGAATAGCTGTGCTCGGCATTCTTCCCCATCTTGTCCACCATGTAGCCGTCGATCAGCTCGATCCGGCCGGGGTCTTCCAGCGCCCCCGACGCGATGATCCGCTCGTACTCCTCGACGGTGATCCGGTGGAGCGGCGGCATCGCGGAGGGGGGCGAGGACGAGATCTTCGGTCGAGCCGATGCGATCGTCGCCATGAGGTTGCTCCGCTCCCTTCTTGACCCACCCCTTACGCTCGCCGCTTTGACAGCCATCGTGCTCGATCCGGCCGGGGTCCGCAAGCCCGTCCGTATATGCTTCGTACTGACGTCCGGTTGGTAGCGCTCCGCGAGGCGATCGGGGTTGAGGACACCGGAGGCGATGGCAAACCACTCATCGGTGACCGAGCCGGCGGTCATGCCGTTCGGGTGGCCCACGGCCCGGCGCCGCCGCGGAAACCGAGCCCACCTTCGGATGACCCACGCTGGGGCCGTCGTCGCCCGTAGACCCGGCGGCGCCCGGCGAACCGCGCCATCCCGCGCCAGTCCGACGACCCGGGCGATCAGCTCCGTCGGCCCGACCGCCGGCCCGATGCCTTTGATCGAGATCATGCAAGTATGAATGCGACCCGTTGCACTCGCCCGGAGCGGCCGTCGAGTCGCCGCAGCGCTCCGATCTCGTCGCCGGCGCCCATGCGTCGCACGAAACCCCGATGTGTGACTGGTGCGATCCATGCGATCCATGCGGAGCATGGAACTTCACCGGACGATGGCGTGTCAACATCAATGCTTGTGTGGTGTCGCCGGCGCGGGGCCCGAGATCGGCGAACGCACCTTCGGCGCCCATGCTTGCCACGGAACCCCGGTGTGTGGCGCGTGGCAACCATGGCAACCATGGCAACCATGGCGCGCATGGGAGATCACCGGGCGGGTGGCGACCGCCGGTCGGGCTTCCGGGGCCGGGCCGTTGGGGAACGATGCGCCGCGAGTTCGGACCGGCAGCGGCGTCACGGGCCATGATCGGGCTCGTCGAGCGCGGCGGCGATCCGGGCGAAGACCTCGTCCCAGTCGCCACGGAGGCGCTGACGGAAGAGCCGCATCGTGGGGTACCAGGGGGAGTCATCCCGGCCCGACAGCCAGCGCCAGTCGGCCTCGAGCGGCAGCGCCACCCAGACCGGCACTCCGAGCGCGCCGGCCAGGTGCGCCAGGGAGGTGTCGGAGGCGATCACCAGGTCGAGGTTCCTCATTACGGCCGCGGTGTCCATCAGGTCTTCGAACCGGCTGCCCACGTCCATGACGGGGAAGCGGTCCGCAACCTCGGCGATCTGCTCGCTGCCGTAACCCTTCTGGAGGCTACACAGTCGCACGCCGGGCCGACGGGCGATCGGTGCAATTCGGTCGAGGCGGAACGAGCGGATGTGGTCCCGGCTGTAGGTTGGGTTGCCCTGCCAGGCGATGCCGATGCAGAACTCGTCGGGGAGATCGAGCATCTGGGCCCAGGAGCGGACCCGTTCCGGGTCGGCGGACAGGTAGGGGACGTCGGCCGGTATGCTGGCCGCGTCCGTGCCGAAGATCGCGGGGAGGCTCATGAGCGGGGCATAGGCGTCGCCATCCGGGATCGGTCCGCCCTCGACGACGACCAGATCCACCCCCGCGCAGGTCGCCAGGAGCCGGGCGATCGGGGCGCGGCAGACCACGACGACCCGGCCGCAGCGTTCCCGGACCATCGGGGCGTAGCGGATGAAATGGATCGCGTCGCCGAGCCCGTGATCGGCGTAGAGCAGGATCGTCCGGCCGTCGAGCGGGCGGCCGTCCCATCGCGGCTGGGGGAAGTTCGGGATGGCGAATTGGGGGCACTTCAGCCGCCATTCGTACTCGGGCCAGCCCCGCTCGAAGTCACCCAGCTCGAGCAATGCCAGCGAACGGCTCAGGTGGACCTGGGCCATGTCGGGCCGGAACGCCAGGGCCCGGTCGTAGCGTTCCAGAGCCTCGGCCATCCGCCGCTGGGACTTGAAGTTGTTCCCGAGGTTGTGATGGGCCTCGGCATAATCGGGCTTGAGCTCGAGCGCCCGGCGATAACAGGCCTCGGCCGGATCGAAGTCGCCCCGTTCGCGGAACGCGTTGCCCAGGTTGTTGTGGGCTTCCGCATAATCCGGCCGGAGCGCCAGGGCCCGGCGGAGCGCTGCGATCGACTCGTCGCCGCGCCGCAGGGCGTGCAACGCGACCCCCAGGTTGTTGCACACCTCGGGGAAGTCGGGCGCCAGCCGGAGGGCTTGCTGATAGCTCTCGACGGCCTCCTCGAGGCGTCCGCGCACCTGGCCGATCGCGCCGAGCATGTACCACGCCCGGGCGGCCGACGGGTCGTGCCCGATGGCCAGCCGGTACGCCTGCTCGGCGCGGTCCAGGTCGCCCACCTGGAATGCCCGCCACCCGGCCGCCATCATGTCGTCGATCGTGGCCATCGGCCTGGAAACCCCGCTCCCCGGGCGGTCCGCCCTCCCATCGAGGGGCGGCTGTCTTCCCACAGAATTAACGGATTTTCACCCCCGGCGGCCATGCGAGTTGTTAGAATCCGGGCGAGGAAACGTCGGGTGAACGATCTGATAGGGACCATGCTTGGTGGCATCAAGCTGTCGGGCGAACGAGGTCGTCCCCGACTGAGATCACAGGCCGGAAGCCCGGGGATTGAAGGAGGGCCCCTGGGCGGGCGGGGACGGCGAGCGGGGTTCGGTGCGTATGGACCTGAACTGGCACACCCCTTGCTCATAGTCGCTTACCCAGAATGCGGGGCCACCCACCAGGCGGTCGGCCCCCGATCAGGCGGTCAGTCCGGCGGCGTGCGAGGCGGCCGGGCCCAGGATGAAATGACACCGTGGCAGCCGAACCGAACCGCCCCGATCATCCCTCCGACGGGCCACGGGACACGGAAGAGACCCGCATCATGTCTGAGCCCCGATTCCGAGGCAACCGCTGGCCCACGCTCGGCGTGGAGATCGAGCTCCAACTGGTGGATGCGCGATCGATGGCCCTCAAGAGCGTCATCGGCGAGATCCTGGCCGGACTGCCGGCGACGCTCCACGACTCGGTCAAACCCGAGTTCATGCAGTGTTATGTCGAGATCAACACGGGAGTCTGCCGGACGGTCGACGAGGTGGAAGCCGACCTGGCGCCGAAGATCCGGGCCGTGGAGCGCGAGGCCGATCGGCACGGCGTGCGGCTGGTCTGGGCGGCCACGCATCCGTTCTCGCGGTGGCGGGACCAGCAGATCACGCCGAATGATCGGTACTACAAGCTGGCCGCGCTCTTGCAGGAGACGGTCGTGCGCCCCGTGACCTTCGGGCTGCACGTGCACGTGGGGGTCGAATCGGGGGACAAGGCGATCCTGGTCAGCCACCGGATCCAGCGGTACCTGCCGATCCTGCTGGCGATGTCGGCCAATAGCCCCTTCTGGCACGGGCGGGCGACCGGCCACCATGCGCATCGGATCGAGGTGCTGGAAGGGTTCCCGACCGGGGGCATGATGCCGCCTCTGGGGTCGTGGGCCGAATTCCAGGATCTGCTGGGCCAGATGCAGGCGGCGGGTTTCGTCGAGTCGCACCGCGAGCTGTGGTGGGACGTGCGACCTAGCGCGGAGAACGGGACGATCGAGATCCGCATCTGCGACATGCCGGCGGACCTGCCCGACCTGCTGGGCCTGACCGCGATGATCCAGTGCCTGGTACAGTCGCTCTCCGAGGAGGTCGACCGCGAGTCGATCGGGTCGGAGCCGCACCCGCTCTTGCTCCGTCAGAATCGGTGGCGAGCCTGTCGTTTCGGTCTCGAGGCCGAGTTGGTGGACCCGGCGACGATGGACGCGGAGCCCGCCCGCGGAGCCGCCGAGGCCATGATCCGGCGGCTCGAGCCGCTCGCGGATCGCCTCGGCTGCCGTCGTCCGCTCGGGCACGCGCTGGAGATGACCGTCCGGCCGACCGGGTCCGAGCGGCAACTGCTCCTCTATCGCGAGGTCGGCGACTTAGCCGAGGTCGTGCGGCGGATGTCCGGCCGGAGCCGGCTCTCGGCCGAACCGGCGGGGCCGGTCGGCGTCAATGGCCGGGCCGGCGGCTGGCCGTCGTCAACGCTCCGCCCGCACCTGCCGCCCGGGGTGCCGACGATGTAAATCCCGGCTAGCACAACCACTTCCGGCGGTTTCGTCGGAAATCGGCGACCCCTTGCCGGCGATTTCGGCGAAGAAGCCATCGGGGGATACGAATACTCCCCAGCGATCGACGGACCGGGCCCGCGACCGTCCGGCGGCGAGCCGGGCGGCAAGGTCGGGCGACCAGGGGCCGATCGCGAAGGCCCCGCGCGAGCCGCGTGTGCTCGGAGCACCCCCACGGCGCGAGAGCGAGAGGACCGTCGTGAGACGGCCGCGGCGCCGGCTGCGCGGGCCAATTCCCAGAAAGTCGAGATGCGTCCGTGAAGACCCTGTACCGTGGTGCGCTCGTGTTGTGGCTGGTCTCCGGCTTCGCGATCCACGCCTACTTCTCCCGTGCCGCCCAGGGGACCGCGAAAGTCGAGGAGAAACGGGATCTCCACTTGCGTCAGTTCGAGAACGACGACGCGGTGGCCCGGCGGATTCGCGAGGCTCATTGGGACGCGGAGTCGAAGATGGCCGCCGGCTACGCGGGCTGGGCCCTTGTGGGCTTCCTGCTCGCGCTCCCCGGCGTGCATTCGCTGTTCCGGAGGGCGGACCGGATCGCCGACGTCGAGAAGTTCCTGGCCGCGTCGCTCGTGCTGCTCCTCTTGGTTCCCCGGGGTGCGCCTGCGGCGACCCCGGGCTATCATGTGGGACGCCTTCAGCGTAATGAAATAGCTCGTGGCATCTCCGACCCCGAGGGGGTCGCACAATACAGCCCGGGGTCGCCGCAGGCGCACCCCGGGGATATGGACGTGCACCGCCCGGATCGCCGCGCGGGATGATGCGGTGAAGTTCTTGCACAATTATCCGTCGGGCTCGCTGCAATCGGTGATGGACACCGAGGTGCGGGCCAAGCTCCAGGCCGAGTTCGGCCTGGAGGTCACCGACCTGCCCATGGAGGAACTCCGCAAGAACGCCACGCCGCACATCAAGCCGCACGGTCGAGGCCCTGACGAAGTTCTTCTCCGAGCGCGGGATCACCATCACCAACCTCGGCATCACGGGCGGCTTCGTCTACAAGGACAAGGCCATCCAGGACATGCTCGTGAAGGTGTTCAACGCCGAGCAGCAGAAGAGCATCTCGATCGCCAGGACGCAGGCGCAGATGGAGGATAACAAGCGGATCCTGCTCGAAGCAGACGGCAAGGCCAAGGCGATCCTGGCCGAGAAGAAGGCCGAGGCCGACGGCATCAAGGCCGTCGCCGACGCCAAGGCCTACGAGATCCAGAAGGCCAAGGAGGACCTCGCGACGTACCTGAGGCTCAAGCAGATCGAGATCGAGGCCAAGCGTACCGAGAAGTGGGACGGCAAGTTCCCCGTGTACTACATGGGGACCGCCGGAAGCACGCCCGACCTGCTCCTCCAGGTGCCGGCCTTGCCGGTCGAGACGGCCGGGAAGTGATTCGAACGGCGAGGGGATGGCGCGGATGCCATCCCCTCGCCGCGTGCGCCATGACGGTCGAGGCGCTCAGGGGAAGAGTCGCACGCCGACGGCGGTGTTCAGGGCGAGCACTTTCCGACGGTGACGGACCAGCAGGTCCAGATACGGCTTCTCGGAAGCCTCGAAGTCGTGCCGCGCTTGCACGATGTCGTCGATCTTCCCTTCACCGGTCTGGCAACGTCGCTCTGCCTCCAGAAACGCTCGACGATGGCGTTGCAGGTTGATCAAGGTCCGCCGGAACTCCGCACGGCTGGATTCAAACTCTCGGTGACGTTCGACGACCTCTTGATTGATCGCCCCCTCTTGCGCGGCGAGTTGCATCTGAGCCTGCTCGAGATTGACCTTGGCCCGCTGTCTGTTCCCCTGCTGGCGGTTGTAGAGCGGTAGAGGGACCGTCACGCCAGTCGCATACGACGCCTTGGTCTCGCGCACGGTCTCGGGTTTGTCCTGGAAGGTGTAAGGCTGGTAGAGCAGGTAGGCATCCTCATTCCGCGTTGCCCGCTTGAGGTCGGCCTGGGCTCTCGTCACGCCGATGCGGAGCGCGGTGAGGTCAGGGCGGGCGTCGAGGGCGACGCGGATCACGCTCTCACTCGCCGGGATCGGTGATCCCGTGACACCGAGCCGCTCGACTTCGAGTCGATTGCTTTCCTCGACCGGGAGGTCCAGCAATGATCCGAGAGCCACCTTCGTTTGCCTCAGCGTGGCCTTGGCCTCGGAGCGCCTCAGATCCGCGACTCGTCGAGACGCCTCGATCGGGCCGACGTCACCCGCGGGCACGCTTCCCAGCTTGACCCGTTCCCTCGTCCGCTTGAGAAGCTCGTCCCAATGAGCCAGGTTGTACTCTTCTTGCCGAAGCCGCTCCTGGGCTTCCTGGACGTCGACATACACCGTGTAAAGGCCATCGATCCGATTCCGCACAGCATCCTGATACTGAGCCTCGACGACGTTGATCGCCGTGCCGGCCGAGCGAGCACGGACCTCGCGCTTGTGGCTGTAGTCAAGCGGATGGCTGATGTTGATACCATACTGTGTGTATCCACTCGGCAATAGGGATGAATGATCGCCGAATGGCGCGAGCTGCGGGCTCGCAGGGAGGAGAGGCCGGGTGCGGAGGCCCGCGGTGAGCACATCGGCTCTTGCCATGGGGATCTCGGCGAACTTGGAGCGGAGGTCCAGGCTCCTCGTTAGCAGGCAACCGATGGCGTCGTCGAGCGTGAGGACCCGGGCCGGGCTCGGGTCGGGCGGGTCACCTTGCCGGACCTCGACGCTCCGAGGTCCTCGCTCGGTGGCGACGGCCTTCGCGGCGGTGGGCACATCGTCCCCCTTCGCGGTCAGTGCAGCACTGCCGCTCGCGGCGAGGCACACCGCCGCCAGGCTCGAAGCGCCGATGATCCAACGGGTCACGGACGTCATCATCAGGACTCCTTCCATGAGCTCGACGACAGCCGCCGATATGGCCGACATGCCCGCCCCACCTCGGGCGAAGGACATGGCGGAGCGGACCGTCGCGGCGGTCAGGGCCGGGGGCACCCTCGGCGGGCGGCCCCGACGAACGATCTCGTTCGTGGGCGGAATGGCGGCGACTCCCTCGTGACGGCTCAGCCGGGAGCGCAGGAGGCTCCGGGCCTTGACCAGTCGCCCCCGGATCGTGCTTTCCGAGACCTGGAGCCGACGAGCGGCGCCCTGGTAGGTCATCTCCTCGAAATAGCAGAGGACGACCGGCGGCGCAGCGGCTCCGGCAACCGCTCGACTTCTTCGCGGATGGCCGCCGAGAGGTCATCGGTCCGAGACGGGCCGACGTCGGGCCGGCCGGCGACTCGCCCTTCGTGCCGTCGTCAACGCGCGGCGGCGACCCGCGCCTTGCGTGCCACCCGCAGGGCCACTCCGTGCAGCCAGGGACCGAGCGACCCCGGCCGGCCGATCGATCGCGATGAGGCTCGTCGAGCCAGCACCAGGAACGTCGCCTGGAAGACATCCTCGGCGTCATTCGAGTCCGGCAGCACGCGGCGGCAGGCCCGCAGCACGCCGGGCCCGTGGCGGACGACCAGGGTCTCGAAAGCCGCCTCGGGGGCCTCGCCGCTGGCGAAGATGTCAAGGAGCTCGGCGTCGGTCTTGCCGCCGAGCGATCCGCAGGCGAACAGCGTCCCGAGCGGCCCAAGCCTCCTGCCGGATGAAACGCCCACCATGGCCCTGTCTCCTCGCCGACGATCCTTCCTCCTCTACTGCCCGGCCGACGGCGGGTCGTCACGGGTTTCCCGCGGATTCTGGAAGACGCCGTTCCCCCCGCGATCACCGGTGGACGGCGCCACCCTACGAAAAAACCCCGACCGCATGGCCGGGGTTCGTCTGCGCAGGGGGCGGCGGCCCGAGCGGCGATCGCGAGGCGAGGCGCGATGCGACGCCGGTCACTTCTTCTTGCGGCTCTTGTCGCACGACTCCCCTTCCAGCGCGTCCTTCTGCTCGTTGATCACGGGGCAGAGGGGACACTGCTCGGCGTTGAGCGCCGTGAATTCCTTCCACTCGTCGGGCAGGTTGTCCTCGTGGAAGATCGCTTCGACCGGACACTCGGGGACGCATGCCTCGCAGTCGATGCACTCGTCGGGGTGGATGTACAACATCTGAGCCCCTTCGTAGAAGCAATCGACCGGGCAGACAACCACGCAGTCGGTGTATTTACAGTCGAAGCACGGCTCGGCGACGATGTGAGCCATTCGCGACTCCTTTGTCTTGTCTGATCTGACCGGAGGTAAGACTGGGTGACAACCCCCAGCACGTCGGTCCGGACACCGCGCCACCTGGGAGGGGCCTCGCCGGATGAACTGCCATCTTAGAGGCACCATCGGGGCCGGTCAAGGGAGCCGCAGGGCCGAGTCCCCGCCCCAAGAGGCGCTAACTCTTGCCCTTCCGCCGGATGCTCTTGATGACGACGGTCTCGGCCGGAAGGTCGTCCAGCGGCTGGCCGTCGGTGGCGCGGCGCCGAATCGTCCGCGTGGTGGCGATGTTGTCGACGACGTCCATCCCGCCGATCACCTTACCGAAGACGGCATAGCCGGCGCCCTGGTCCAGGAAGAGGTTGTCAACGTGGTTGATGAAGAACTGGCTCGTCGCCGAGTTCGGGTCCGGGGTGCGAGCCATCGCGATGGTGCCCTTGACGTTCGTCAGGCCGTTGCCCGACTCATTGCGGATCGGGGCGCGGAGCCCTTTCTCCTTGTGGTTCAACTGCTGGTCGAAGCCGCCGCCCTGGATCATGAAGCGGGGCTTCACCCGGTGGAAGATCAGGCCGTCGTAGAACTTGTCGTCAACGTACTTGAGGAAGTTCTCGGTGGTGATCGGCGCCTTCTCGGCGTCCAGCTCGACGGCGATCACGCCCATCGACGTGTCGATGACGACGACCGGATGCTTGTCGTCGGCCTGGGCACCGGCCGCGTTCGCGCCCGGGGAGAGGCCCAGGCCGAGGACCAGCGTGAGGATCATCAGGGTGCTGCTCATCGTTCGTCCCGCTGTCATTGTGGTGGAGAGCTCCGTTCTGGAAGAGGTTCACGCCCGAGGTGACATCCGTTTCCCCCCAATTGAGGCCGACTCTAACAAACCCGTCGCGCCGCTGTCGAGCGCCCCCCGCAGACGCTCAGTTGGCGCCCATGCGACCATTGAGGCGCTCGCCGAGCTGATCGGCCTCGCGGGCCATGGTGGGGCTGAGGCGTCCGCGGTCGGCCAGGGCCTTGGCCAGGTAGGACCTGGCCTTGGTGGCGCGGCTGCGGTCGGGGTCGGCGGCCAGCAGCTTGGCGAAGTGGAAATTCAGCGCCGGGTTCCTCGGGTCCTTCCTGAGACCCTCGAGGTACGACGCCTCGGCGTCGCGGGTCTGGCCGACCGACTCCTGGATGGCGCCCAGCGTGTCGAAGAACTCGCAGGGCAGCACGACCGGGACGGCGCGTTTCTGGAGGGCCTGGGCGATCTCCAGGGCCTCCCGGCTCTTCTTGAGGTAGGTGTGGAGGATCCACGCCTTGTTGTTCACGGCCTCGACGGAGTCGGGCACCGCCTTGATCACGCGGTCGTATTCCTCGACCGACTCGACGAAGGCCTTGCGGGCCGCGTCGGTGCCGGGCTGGCCCTCGGCGACGGCCAGCAGGATGTCGCCGAGCGTGAGGTGGACGGCGGGGGAATCGAGCTTGGCGGCGGCCGTCCTGGCCAGGGGCAACGCCAGGTCGAGCCGGCCGGCCCGCTGGAAGCCGGCGGCCAGGGCGAGGGTCATCACCCCCTTGGTGTCGCGGCCGGCGGCATCGTCGGCGATGCGACGGGCCTCGGTCAGGTCGGACTCCGCGGGAGCCCGGCCATCCGGCAGGCGTTCGGAGAGCAACTGGACGAGCTGACCGACGGCGCCGGCGTCGTCGGGGATGGCGCGCAGGTCGTCCTTGAGGCCGGCGACGGCCAGGTGACGCTCGCCGGCCTTCAGGTGGATGTCGACCGCGGCCTGATAGGCCTCCCGGAGCCTGGGGTTGTCCTTGATGATGTCGTGGAGCCGGGCCAGGGCCTCGCGGCGGCGCGCGACCTTCTCGGCCGGGGCTGCCCCTGATTCGGCCAGGGCTCGCGCGTGGAGGAGCCGCGCGTCGAGCCGCTTCGTTTCGAGGCCCAGCACCAGGCCGGCCTGGCGCATCGCCTCGTCGGCATCGCCCATCTTCAGGCGGACCTGGCCCAGCAAGATGCGGTAGTCGAGCTGCCGTGCGCCGCGCTCGCGGTCGATGGCCTCGCCGAAGGCGCGGGCCACCTCGTCGGGCCGGTTGAGGATGGTGAACAAGCGGACGCGGAGCAAGGGCCCGAGCGCGGAGCCCTTGGCCACCTTGTCGATTTCGCGCGTCAGCGCGATGGCCTGGGTGAAGTCGCCGCGGCGCGCCGCCATGTCGCATTCGGTCTGGAGGAACGCCGGGTTGTCGGGATAGCGGGTGCGGTATTCGCGGATCATGGCCGCCGCCCGATCCTGGAGCTCACGTTGCCGGTCGGACTGCCCGTGTGATGCGGCCTCGGCCGCCTGGAGCGAGACGATCTGGACCAGCGCGGCCGCGAGGTTCGACTCGTCCGGGAACTCCTCGTGCAGCTCGGCCAGGAGCACCGCGGCGCGGTCATATTGCTTCTGCTCGCGCAGCCTCTCGACCAGGACGCGGCGGAACGGGCCCTTGGGGTCCTCCTTGGCCTTGGCCTCGATGAACGCGAGCGCCTCGGCCTTGCGGCCGGCGTCGGCCAGGGCCACGTACCGGGCCTGGACGAGCTCCGGCGCCTGCGGATGGAGGATCAGTCCGTCGTCGATGATCTTCAGCGCGCGCTGAAACGCGTCGGCCGCCGGCGGGGACTCGTTCTCGACGGCGGCCAGCATCAGGTAGAAGACGGCCGGCGGCTTGGTCTTGCCGTCTTTGGCCGTCTGGTCGATGGCCGTGCGGAGGATCGCGGTGGCCCGGTCGAGCTGCCTGTCCTCGATCATGATGTAGGAGCGAGTGACCACGGCCGCGGGATGGGTCGGCTCCACCTTGAGCACGTAGTCGATCTGGGCCAGCGCGGCGGCGCTCTCCCCCTGCTGGCGATAGAAGTTGGCGCCGCGGACCCGCTCGTCGAAGCTGGGGGGCGACTTGGCGTCGTTGAGCAGCGCGGCGATCTCGCGCTTCGCCTGCGGCCACTGGCTCTTGTTGACGTAGGCCGTGATGAGCTTCCAGCGGTCGCGCGCGAGAGCGTGCCGGTGCCGCTGTTCCGCTTGAGCTCCTCGAACCGGCGGATCGCCTCGTCGAAGTCGCGGGCCTGGAGCGAGAGGCCCGCCAGGGCCGACTGCGCCGGCGCTCATCAGGCTGGTGCCGGCCTCGACCTCCTTGACCGGCTTGTCGCGGACGATGTCCTCCAGGGTGCGGGCGGCCTCGGTGACCTGGCCGGCCTGGCCGTCGAGCCGGGCCTTCCAGTACTGGACGACCTTGTTGGACGGGTCCTTCTTCAGCGCGTCGTTGAAGTGGCCGATGGCCTCGCTCGTCCTGCCGAGCTTCAGCGCGAGCTGGGCGTCGAGCACGTCGACGGTGGCGGAGTCCTTCCAGCGGGCGCGGATCCTGGCGACGACGGCCGCGGCCTCGTCGAGCCGGCCGAGCTCCAGCTCGAGCACGGCGAGCTGCACCATCGGGGCGGAGGTGTCGGACCGCTCGGCGATGCCGCTGAGCAGCTCGCGGGCGCGGTCGGGGGCCTTGAGGTTCTCGGCCTGGATCTGGGCGCGCATCATGACCAGGTTCTGGTTCTCGGGCTCGGCGCGGAGGAATCGCTCGAGGGTCGCGTCGGCCTCCGCGTGCTTGCCGTCCTTGACGAGCAGGGCGGCCTCGAGCCCGGCGAGCTCGGCGCTCCTGGGGTACTGGCCGCGGGCCTTCTCGAGCAGCGCGCGGGCCTGGGCCTTCTCGCCCTTCTGCTCGAGGGTCAGGATGGTGAGCTGCTCGGCGGAGGCGCCCGCCCTTGCCCTGCGACCGCACCGCGTTCAGGCGCGCCAGGGCGCGGTCATACTGGCCGAGCTGGACGTCGATCTGCGCCAGCCGCATGACGGCGGTCGGCGTCACGGCCTGCCCGGCCGCCAGGGCCTTGTCGAACTCCTCGACCGCCTTCTTCAGGTCGTCGGGGCTGCGGCGGGCCTGGTAGAGCTCCCCCTGGAGCAGGTGGAGAGTGCCCTCCATCTCGCGCGGCAGGCTCCCCTGCTCGACCTGGCGGAGCATCGACTGCACGATCGGCTCGGCCTCCTCGGGATAACCGGCCTGGAGGATCGTCCAGGCGGCCCAGAGCTGGTACTGCGGCTCCAGGCTGCCGAGCCGCAGCGCGTTCTGGAGATACTGGCGGCCGAGGTTCTGCTCCTGGGCTAGCACCAGCGCGACGCCGTACTTGGCCTGGGCCTCGGCGATATCGGGCAAGCCTGCGGCGGCGAGCTTGAGGTGATTCAGCGCGCTGCTGCGGAGCTTGGGCACGGCCTGTCGGCCTGTCGGACCGTCCTCAGTCCCGGCCATCTGGCGGGCGACTCCCGACTTGTCGAGGTCGATCGAGCCGGCGAACAGGTGGCCGAACGCCTGGTATCGCGGCTCGGAGCTATCGAGCATGGCCTGGACGTGCGGCCCGGCCTTGTCGAACCGGGCGGTATCCTCCGTCTTGGCCAGGATCATGTCCACGGCCACCAGGTGGAGGAGCATCACCTGGTGCATCGCCGTGCGCTGCGACGCCTGCGGCGTCTTGAGGGCACGATCGACCACCTCGAGGCAGCGGTCCGGCTGGCGGCGGAGCCTCAGGTGATCCGCGTAGGCCAGGAACGTCTGGACGTCCGGCTGGCGGCCGTCGGCCAGGGCCTGCTGGAAGACGGTCTCCAGGTTGACCTCGATGGCGTTAACCAGGGCGCCGACGGCCGTCTTGCCGGCGGGCGGCAGCTTGGCCGAGCGATCCGTCAGGGATTTCTGGGTGGACTCGAGCAACGCCCGCAGCCGCGCGACCCGCGCCGGCGGCAGTTCCTCGGGCTTACCGAGCGCCTTGACCTGCTCGCGGAGCCGGCCGACCGGGTCGGCGAGCTGCTGCCATCCGGCCTCGGATCGGACTTCCAGGGCCGTCAACCTCAGCCGGGCGAACCGGTCGACCACGTCCATCTCGCCATTCGGCGCCGGTGCCTGAGCTTGCGTCCGCGCCTCGGCCAGGGCCGCGAGGCGCCCCTTTTCATCCCCGACAAGATCGGCCAGCCGCGCCCGGATCCAGGACCGCCGCACCGCCGGGGCCTTGGCCTTTCCCAGAGCGTCGAGATGTCGCTTGATCTCCGCGACGTTCGGCGCGCGCTCCTCCAGGGCCTCGGAGGCCAGGACGTAGTGGGCATCGGGGTCGTCCGGCGTGACGTTGAGTAACTCCTTGGCCCAGTAGATCGAATCGAACGCGAGGTCCTGGTCCATCGCGTCGCGGAGCAGCTCGCGCCGCGGGCCCCTGGCCGCCGTGTCGAACTTGACCGCGTCGCGCAGGTGGCTCAGCCGCTCGGAACGCAGCGCCGCGCGCTGATCGTCCGGGGCTCGCCGGGCCCAGTCGCGATACAACCCGGCGAAATCCTCGTGGATCGACGCGCTGCCGGGGTCGACCTGAAGCGCCTGCTTGTAGTAGATCACGGCGTTCTCGAATCGGCCGGCGTCGCGGGCCGCCCGCGCGACCTTGAGGATGCCCTGCGCGGATCGCGGCATCATCGCCACCGTGATGGCCACGACGCCGATCAGGGCCACGACCACGAACAGACCCGAGAGGATCATCAAGGGTTTCCAGCGAACGGTCATCGGGCGTCACTCCTTTAGCTCGAGAGGCCGTGGCGTGCGCCGGAGCGGATCGCCCGCGCCGGCGACCATCCCGGTCGCGGCGCGGTCCATCGGCGTGCGGTGTCGGAAATCCGGAGGAGAGCGGTCGCGGCGCCGGGCGGCGCGTGGGTACGAAGGCTTGCGGGGAGAAACCGACCGGGCGACGTGCGTCGGGGCGTCGTCTGGGACCGGTCCGCGGGAGCTGGGTTCGTCGGAAGGGGCAACATCATTTGCCCTGATACCTCGTCGAGGTCGCATTCCATTGCCGTTGCATCCCGGCATCAGGTCGGCGATAGGATAGAGACTCGCCGCCGGGACATCAAGCGGAGTTTCCGACCGGCCAGGCTCGTGGGCCCTTGCTCGTCGCGCCCGTCTCACCACCAGCCGGCTCTCCTCCGGTCGGATTTCGATGACGAGCGGCGACAGGGGCCGAGATCGATGGCCGCAACGAATCCCGGCGGGCGCCGATCGTGGCGCCTCGCGGCTTTTCTGGAACGCGACGGGATTGCTCCGGGCTTCTGGCTGCATCTTACTGGTAGATCGCCGGCGGATGCCGGAGGGAGAGGACAACCGGATGAGGGGGCTGAAACGCGGACGGGGCTCGCCGGATCTCGAGATTCTCTTTCGGGACGGCGTGGCGACCGGACTGACGGACAAGGACCTGCTGGAGCGGTTCGCGGTCAGCCGCGACCCGTCCGGGGAACGTGCATTCACAACCCTGGTCGCGCGGCACGGGCCCATGGTGCTGAGCGTTTGCCGGCGCATTCTCCAGAATCCCGCGGACGCCGACGATGCCTTCCAGGCCACGTTCCTGGTCCTCGTCCGCCGGGCCGGCTCGATCCGGTTCGGAACCTCTTTGGGACCATGGCTTTATGGCGTAAGCGTCCGGGTGGCCCGCCGGCTCCGGGCGGTGGGTGCACGGCGGTCGGGCGTCGGAACCGATGGGGACGCCCTGGAGGTGATCCCGGATCCGGCTTCCGGCGCACATTCCAGGCTCGACCTCCGTCTCGCGATCGATGAAGGGCTGGGGCACTTGCCGGACGGGTATCGGGCCGCGGTCATGTTGTGCCACCTCGAGGGTCTGACGCACGAGGAGGCCGCCGATCGGCTGGGCTGTCCCGTGGGCACGGTCCGGAGCCGGTTGGCCCGGGGTCGAGCCTTGCTCCGCCGTCATCTCGAGCGCCTGGGGCTCGGTCCTCCCGATCGGGTGTCGAGACCCGGATCGCGATCCGATCGGCCTGGTGCCGCGCCCATCGTCGCTGCTCACTTGATCGAGAACACGGCCCGAGCCGCGGCGCGACTCGCGGCGGGCCAGCCACTGACCGAGACCGTCTCGGCCCGGCTCGCCGGAATTGTCGCGGGAGTTGCCCGATCCATGATGCTATCGAAGCTCGCCATGACCTCATCGCTCCTGATCGTCGCCGGAATCGCCGCCTGGGGCGTTTCCGTCGGCCTGGCGGCACCCCAGGCGCCCGATCCTCAAGCCGCGACGGCCCCGGTCGCCACGCCCGCGTCGCCGTTACGGACCGTCGCCGTGGCGCAGCCTCCCGCAGCGCGATCCAAGACGGGAAAGCGCGGGGGGCCGACCCGAACACCGAACTCGACCTCAAGCTGCTTGCGGAACTCCCCGCCGTGGTCCTCAGCGTCGAGCCGAAGGTCGGCGCCACCGACGTCGATCCCGATCTCCGCGAGATCCGGGTCACGTTCAGCAAGCCCATGATCGACCAGAGCTGGTCGTGGGTCTCGGGTAATGTGTATGCGACGCCCAAGGCCGACGGGAAGATCCATTACGAGAAAGACCGGCGGACCTGCGTCATGCCCGTGAAGCTCGAGCCCGGCAAGACTTACGTGCTGGGGATCAACTCCGAGCGATTCCACAACTTCAAGGACGTGGATGGCCGCCCGGCATCACCCTATCTGGTGGCCTTCCGGACGAGGGCCAAGCGCGAGCGCGAAACGCTCGGGTGGCCTACAATCCGCGGGCGGGCGGCGGAACCGGACCGGGTCGGGTCCGATCGGCGGGCTACAGCGGACCGATCCGATCCGATCCGATCCGGCCGGTCGGCGGACAGAGCCGCCTCCTACAGCGGACCGGGCCGGGTCTTCCTGTAGGAGGGGGCTCCGTCCCCCGACCGGACCGATCCGTCCCCCGACCGGACCGATCCGTCCCCCGATCATATCCAGCCCGCGCATTAGGAGCCCGAAATCGAAGGCTTCATCGGAGACCCGCCAATGGCCGCGCCGCTCCTCGGTCTCTTGTCGATCGTGGTCGGACTGACCGCGGCACCGCGGGACGACGGAGATAAGTCGGTCCTGGCACACTTGACCGGCGTTGTCCGCGACGACACGGGCAAGCCGATCGCCGGCGTGATCGTGTGGTGGAGAGACCAGTGCGGCGTCGTCCCACCATTCCCCAGCGCCAGAGGGGAGATGGGTTTCGGGCGCGGTATCACGGATATTTCCGGCCGTTACCGGATGGACTTCCATATCGAGCCCGGCAAGCCCATCGAGGGACTTCGCGTCTCTGCCTATGCGCCGGGATTCGTGCGTGCGGAGGTTGACTTCCGATCCGACAAGCCCGTGATCGTGGCGGGAGAGAGCCGGGTGCTCGATCTTCGACTGACTCGCGGACACGTGCTCGCCGGGGTCGTCAGGGCGCCGCTCCGCCTCGGCGACCGCCTGGCCGGCAGCACCCCGGAAAAGGAGTGGTTCTTCGTCCGCGTCCGCCGTCCCGGATTCAGCCAGTTGCACAGGACCGAACCGGGCGGCGGCTTCGAGATCTGGGTGCCCGAGGGGCGCTACTCCCTGGAACTGACGACGGATCTGCTCGACACCCAGGCCGCGCTCGAGGGCGTTGCCAGTGGAACGCGCGACCTGGAGCTGATGAACAAGGACGCTCCCGTCGATCACGACGTCCTGACGCGGGCATACGATGCCCTTTGGGACGACATGGACCGGAACTACAGCTACTTCGAGCTGAAGCGGATCGATCGGGAGGCCCTGAAGCGGAAGTACCGCCCACGCGCCGTGAATTCGGGGACGCTGCCCGCCTTCGTGGACGTGCTCGGCGAGATGCTCGGGGAGCTGGACGACGGCCACGTCTGGTTCGTCGAGCCGGAAGGCGCGGTCGTCGCGTACCCTCAGCGGGTACGGAGAACCAACCTCAACCATGAGGCGACGGAGGCAACCCTCAACGGAGCGGCCTCGGTCGGGAATGACTTCGCCCGCGTCGGCTTGATCCAGCCGGACGGTTTCGGTGTGGTCCGGATCGTCCGCCAGAGTCGTGCCGACGCGGAGGCCGTCGGCCAGGTCGTCGCCTTCATCCGAGACCACGCCGACGCGCCCGGCTTTCTTGTGGACCTTCGCACGGCGGACGGCGGCAGCGAGCCCCTGGCCCAGCGAATCGCCCGCGAGTTCGCCGCCAAGGACACCGTCTACGCCAGGAGCAAGTACCGCGACGGGCCGCTGCCGACGGACTTCGGCCCGACCTATGACCGGGTCCTGGAGGCGTCGGAACGGCCTTTCACCAGGCCGGTGGTCTGTGTGCTGGGTCCCGGCTGCGTCTCCAGCGGGGAAGGCTTCGCCAAGATGATGAAGTGTCTGCCGCACGTCACGACCGTGGGCTTGCCGACGCGCGGTTCCAGCGGGAATCCCAAGCCGTTCACGCTGCCGGGCGTCCCGGTCACGATCATGTACTCGCGCTGGGTGGATATGCTGCCCGACGGCACTCCGATCGAGGGCCGAGGCGTCCCTCCCGAGATCCTCGTGGATCGGCCCGACGCGTCCGACGAGACTGCGGACCCGACCTGGGAACGGGCTGTGCAGGTCCTCCGGGACAAAGTCAGGGCGGCCCGGTAGACATCGCCCTTCTCGGGCTCGATCCCGTGCCCGCGGGCAATTCGGGAGGGCGAGGCTGGCGCGGTGAAAAGTCGGGCTGGACAGGGCTGGGAGCTCGTGCTGGTCTTGTTGCGCTCTTCGTCCCCCCCTTAAGAAGGGGGGGTTGGGGGGGTCGGATCGGTCCGGTCGCCTGCGATCCGTGGGCCAGTGGCACCGGAACCCCCCCTGACCCCCCCTTCGTAAGGGGGGGACGAAAAGGCTGGGGCGGGCGCAACAAAAGACCAGTCGGCCTGGCCCTCGAAAACGTTCGTCAAGCCCATCTTTTCACCGCGCCAGGGCGAGGCTCCCTCCGAGCCCCTTCCGGATGCCGGCTCGCACGGAGGCTCATCCTCTCGGGGGATCTCCTGGCCTATCTTCCGCGGCGCAGTGCTCAGCGGCTGGCAGTGGTCGAGTTAGAGTCGATCGTGGTCGAGTGAGGATCGGCGGCCAGGAAGGCCGCCCGATGGCTGGGATCGGGGAACCAGTAGCGCAGGCCGTCGCGCGTGATCGAGTACTTGGGGTCACCGCGGACCAGGAGGCCCGTCTCGCCCACGCAGTGCGCAGAAGCCTTGCCCGGCCACGTCGGCCATGGCGTATCGCCCCGGCTCGCCGAGGAAGCGGCGGCGGGCCTCGTCGCTGGCGCAGAGGTACAACCGGCCCTGGTAGAGCACGCCCCAGCGGGGATCGCCGGGCGCGGCGATGCCTCGATCCAGCTCCGTGACCGGGCAGTCCCCGCCGTTGGCCGGGATGTAGCGCTCGGGCTCCTTGCGGAACCGGCTGCTCATCACGGCGCTGGCGAAGCGATAAGTGTTTCCCTCGTGCTGGACGGTGTACTCGGTCTGGCCTGTCACGAGTTTGCGATCGGAGACGAGGCTGACCGGGCAATACCCCGAGAGTGCGAGCTTGGTCTCCTCCTTGGGTCGAGGCGAAGCCGCTCGGCCGTGGTCCGCCGCATCGCGCCCCGCCGAGCTGGCCGTCGTCTCGTCGCTCTTCGCCGCCGCGTCGCGATCTCGCCAGCTCGTCACGCCCTCGCGCAGGACCTGCTCGAGGTCGTCGGGCCCGAGATAGCCCTGGCGGATCGCGACGATCTCGCGCGTCGGGGCGACCAGGACCGTCGCCGGCAGCCCCGAGAGGTTGAAGCCGAGCGCCAGCCCCTCGTGGACGTCGGAGCGGAGCTTCAGCGGCACGAAGGATCGTTGCGCGTGCCCGATGACGTCGGCATCGGGGAAGGAGTCGCGCTCCATCCGCAGACAGTTCGGGCACCACGGACCCGTGAACTGGATCCACACCAGGCGATTGGTGGCCCTGGCTTCCTCCATGGCGCGTCCATAATCATCGCGCCAGGAGATCGGGACCGGCTCCGTCGCCCGGGCCGAGGCCGAGGCCAGGAACATCGAGGCGCAGAAGGCTCCCGCGGCGGACAGGGCGGTCGCGGCGCTACGGTGGCGCGTACGGCGGAGTATCGTCATCGAGCATCTCCCTCGTTCGACGGCAGGCACGTGTTGTGGGGATTGACGGTGCGCGGCAGGACGCCACGCACTCCATCCGTGGAGATGCCACCCGGAAAGCTCGAGCGGGCCAGACCATTGGCGCTTCGGACGAGAACTTCGATTCGCCCATCAGATCGGCACGGCGAGGCGGGAACCTTAACGCGAATCTTCAAAGCGGGCGCCGGCCGGGGCGAATTGATCGGTCTCTTCGGAACCAGCCGTAGGGGCGTCACTCAGGGCCACCTCGGCGCCGGCGGGTCGGGCTCGACGCTGAATGCGCGACGGGACGCGGCTTCCTCATACTTATCCCTCATCGCGCCGTGGTACTTGACCATCGCGACGGCCTTGGCCCCGGCCTGGCGAAACAGGCTCGCGTCCATGCCCCGCTTCTCGCAGTTGACGGCGAGCTCAATCCTCCGCCGCTCGTCGTCCTGGAAGATTTCCACCATTCGCGCATGATAATTGGCGAGGATCCGGAAATGGGTGGTGTCCGGTGGCCGTTGAATGGGATTCTACCGATGGGTAAGCTAGACGTCCAGGACCTGACTCACCGATCCGGATCCGCCCAGGACGACTCATGCCCACGGACGACCTCGACCGCTTCTGCTGCCAGAATCCCGACTGCCCCGACTACGGCCGCCACGGCGCCGGCAACCTCTCGGTCTGCGGCCACTACGGCCAGGCCCACCACCGGCTGTTGTACTGCCGCACCTGCAAGGCCCGCTTCTCGGAGTTCAAGGGCACCCCGCTTTTCAACTCCAAGCTGCCGCACGAGAAGGTGCTGGCGATCCTCCAGCACCTCGCCGATGGCTGCGGCACCCGCCAGACCGCCCGGTTGGTGGGGGTCAACAAGGACACCGTCACCCGACTGGCCCTGCTCGCCGGCGCTCATGCTCAGGCCGCCCACGACGAGTTGGTGGCCTTTTCCCCCCTATACCCGTGAGGTCCAGTTCGACGAGAAATGGTCCTTCGTCCACAAGAAGCAGAGGAACTGCGACCCCGACGACCCGGCCGATGACCACTGCGGGGACTACTGGGACTACGTCGCCTACGACCCCGAGCATAAGCTGGTCCTGGCGGTGATCCCCGGGGCGCGGACGGAGGAGAACGGCTGTGCGATCGTCGGCGAGGTCGCGGAGCGGCTCGGCGGCACGCCGCCGGAGCTGATGACCAGCGACGAGTATCCGGTGTATGAGACGGCGATCCACAACACCTTCGGCGAGCCGGTCCCGGCGGAGCGGAAGCCGGGCCGGCCCCGGGTCGTGCCCCAGCGGCGGGTGCCGGAGGGCGTGGTCTACGCGACGGTGCACAAGCGCCGCAAGAAGGGGCGGGTCGTCGCGGTCGAGCCGCGGTTAGTCTTCGGGTCGGAGGACGAGCTGGAGGAGGCGCTGGGCGAGTCGTGTGCCAGTCGCGTGGTGAATACATCCTTCGTCGAACGGCGGAACGCGACCGATCGGCACCGCAACGCGCGGAAGGGGCGGAAGACGTATCGGTTCAGCAAGGACTGGCAGGTGCACGAGGCGATGACCTACTTGACGCTGTACGGCTACAACTTCTGCTGGTGTGTCCGGACGCTGCGGGTCAAGGACGAGGAGGGGCGGTGGCAGGAGCGGACGCCGGCCCTGGCCGCCGGGTTGACCGACCACGTATGGACCTGGCGCGAGTGGTTCACTCGCCCGGCCGTTCAGCCAGCGTAGGACACCACCCGGAAATGAGACCGGCTGAAGGACCGAGCCCCCTCGATCCCGACCCCAAGGAGTATGGCCAGGATCGCCACCGCGATCATCATCCCCCGGATCGTCATCCGTACGCGAAGGGGTTGGGGCTGCTTGAGTTCGGCAATCTGCTGGTCCGTCAGGTCCAGGCCCGAGATGTCCGTCAGGTCCAGACACTGATTCCGCCAGAAGGTCAGGAAGGGCATCTGGACCAGCAGCGGGAGGGCTCCCGCGATGATCGGCACGAGCAACCATCCGCTACCGATGCCGAAGGCTGCGGGCTGAGCGACCCGGGATAGCAGCCAGAAGACGAGCCCGAACTGAAGTACGGAGACCAGCATCGTGGAAAGACTGAACAACTTCTGGTAGCGCGCGTTGTGACTGACCGCGAGGTAATGTGTCCCCTCCGGGTCGGCGTCGATGCGGACAGTCCGGCTCCCGAGGAAGTCGAGCCGCGCCGTGATCTGATGAGGGCCGGGCGGCAGCTCGATCTCGACGATCCTCCCGGCGCCGATCGACGCGGTGCGCTTGCCGTCGATCAGGATGCGGTAGTTTCGCAACGCGTACGCGAACCAACCGGCTCGGGCCCGGGTGACGATCAGCTTCGCCATGGCTCGTCGTCCGTCGGTCTGTCACCGATCATGTGCAGGGTCTCGGGACGGATTCGGGTTGATGCCCAGCTCGATCGAACGGCTCGCGTCACGGCCACGGCGGCTCGGGCGGGTCGGGCTCGACGGAGCGCCGGCGGCCGGCGGCGGCCTGCTCGTACTTGCGTTTCAGCGCGGCGTGGTACTCGGCCCTCGCGGCGGATCGGGCGGCCGTCTGGCGCATCGAGGTCGCATTCAAGCCCCGCTGATTGAATTCGGCGGCCGTCCGTTCCTGAGCCTGCTGGGTATCTCGATAGACGGCTTCAAGTCGTGCATGGAGGTCCGCCCTGCTCTGGACGGAGTGCCGTCGCTCATAGCGAGACAACGTGACCGCAATACCCTGGACGATCGCCACGACCGCCACGGCGAACATCAACCGTCTGATCGTGATCCGCCAGCGAAGCGGCTGCGATTTCAAGAATCCGGCGTCCTGCGGGTCGATCCATTCGAGGCTCGGGACTTGATCGAGCGCAAGGTATTGGTCCTGCAAGAACATCACGACCAGCGTGAACGGCAAGCCCGAATTCGCGAACGCGAAAATCCACAACTCGAGGATGTCGGCCGCGGCCCGCGGCCCGCCGTGGGATACTTCCCAGAAGAAGAGCCCAAATATAACGAGGATGGGTAGCAACGCGGATAACAAGAACCACTTCGCGACGCGCGGGTCGTAATCGACCGCGAGGTGATGCGTGACCTCGTCGCCGGCATCGATCTCGATCGGTCGGCTCCGGAAGGAGTCGGCTTGGGCGGTGACCTGATGACGACCGGGCGGAAGCGGGATCTCGGCAGTCATTCCGGCACCGACGGACGCGACTCGCGTCCCGTTGACGAGGATGCGAATGCTCCCGGAGGCGACCCCGAAAACCTTGAATCCCGGTCGCCTGACGATAAGCTTCGCCACGGCAAGTCACCCATCAGCGGGGCCGTCGCGGGGCCCGCATCGAGACCGGCGGCTGGAGCAGCTCGCCGAGCAACGCCACTTCGCGGAGCCGCTTGGGTGAGGCGAGCATGGCGCGGAGCTCGTCGATCGACAGGCTCGGTATGTCCGGCCTGGCGGCGGTTCGGGCCACTTCGGCGGCCGGCGTCGGGCTGGACGCGGTCAGCGGCGACGAGGAGATCGGTGCCATCGGCGTCGACAGCGGCGTCATTTCCAGCGGCTTGGCCCGCCTCTGCGACAAAGACTGGCCGACGAGGCCGGTCAAGGCGCGGGGCCGCTCCGACTCGATCGGCTTGATGGGAGTGGCGGGCGTCGAACGGGCGCGCGAGGCCGCTCTCCGCGCCGCCGGGGTGGTCCCGCGTGCCGCCCGGCTGGACGCCGCCGCGGACGGGGAGAACGACGATGAGCCCTGCGCCGAACGCGTCTCCGAGTCGATGATCACGATCCCCTCGTCCACGGCCCGTGCGGGGCCGGCCGCGGGCCTCCCCTGCACCGATGCCGAGGACCATCGCGCCGGCGCGGACCGGTCCACCACCGAGGACGCCGGGCGAACGGCCGCCGAGGGCCGCGCCGGACCGCTCAAGCCCTCGCGCGCGGACGGGCCGAATCCCCCGCCGACGCCTCCCCGAGCCGGCCCGGGCCCCGGCACCCGCCCGGCCCCGGGCCGCTGCGGCAGCGGCTGCGCGTCCCGGTTGAGCAGCGAGGTCAGCGCCCAGATCGCCAGGAACGTCAGCGGCACGATGAACTGGAGCAGGAACTCGAGCCTCATGCGAATGGGTCCTTGGTGGCCGAGACGGCCTCATGATGGGAATGAGTGGGCCGGAATCCGGGGAGAGCATAAGGTTGATTCTTCAGCTTAGGGTGCGCCTCGAGGGCCTCCCAGACCCGAGCCTCGAATTCCTCCCGAGAGGACCAAGGGGGTTGAAAAGGAGGAGCCGGGTCCTCGTAGAGACGATCCAGCCACCGGGGGTTGGTCTCCTGTTCGTGGTAGAGGAGCGGGATCATCACAGAATCGCAGATCCCGCGGGATTGGAGCCACTCCCAGGCCGGACCGACAATCAGTGCGTTGGATTCCCGACGAAAATGGTAGATGAAATCGACCTCCGCCGGGTTTAGGGAGAAAGTCTTCGGCATGGCTGCCTCGGGGTCAAACCTCGATGTGGGGCCAATACTCCCCCGACGAGGAAGATCCGCACGATCCGTATACCAGAGAACCAGCCCGGACCCTCGCTGGCGCGTCGAGATGGTGCGGGACGTCCCTCCTTGCCGGGGTGAGATGCGGTGAAGCCACTGTCGTATCGTCCCGTCTTCGTTCCACGGCGGATTCTCGTGCAGTCCCTGCACGACGCGGTTCCGTCGGCCCACCGTCGGCTATCGAAGTTCATCTCGATTGAACAAGAGATTCCAGCTCAGCAATCCGAGCCTCAAGTTCCTCTCTGGAAGCCCAAGGGCAGCAGAGGTTCGGGTCTTCTGGTAGAGGCGGCCAGGGTTTGCCCCAATTACCGGCCCCGCCCCAAAACTCCATGTAAGCGGGCTCCAACTGGGCGTAGTGGTCGTGGGTGATGCCCCGCTCGTCCGAGAGCGATGGGCGTGACCATCGTAATCACCCAGGTGCATCTCCCGGATGTAGAGGTCCATGAACTCGCGTTCCGCGGGAGTCATCATTGGTTCCCTATCGAGAAGACGCCAAAGACGATACAAGATCGTGTCGGGGTCGGTAGCCGGGAAGAGCAGAACCCAGACCTTTCATCTCCGGGTAAGATTCGAGAGCCTCCCAACCTCGAGCCTCAAACTCCTCCTTGGAGGACCAGGCCGGCTGGAACGGAGCAGGAGGAGGTTCCGAAAGCCAAGTATGCCAGTCAGGAATCGAGCGTTGGGCGGCGAGCTGGAAGGGCTGCATGGTGGTAGGGAAGATGTCGTTGTCCCAGAGCCATCTCGTCGCAGGACCGGAGGTGTAGTCGCGATCGGTGGCATGGATCACGTCCCAGACGTAGTGTCGGACGTGGAGGACCTCCGCTGGAGTGAGAGCGAAAGGAAGGGGCACGAGAGTGTTCATCGAGACCTCCTGGCGTCAGACGTTAATCTGAGACCAATACCCGCAGCGAAAGTATTTTGCCCTTTCCTGTTCGCCTGGACTGGTAAGGAAAGAAACCAGGTCTGGGTAGCCCTGAGATGGGCTCGTCGCCCATTTCTCCGCTCCAGCGATAGGTCGTTGCACGACTTTCATTCCGTCGGGAGCTCGGTCGAGTTTCAGCTTGATCCAGAGCACCGCACGACGGCAATCAGGATGCGGACAATCCATCGCCACTTGCCCCTTCTCCACTCCTTCTTTTTCTGGTGGAACGTACCACTCGACGAACCAGTCCCAGATGTAGGCGTTGCACCAAGGACAGTCAGTGAAGTGGGGCATCTCAACCCGAATACGGCTGAACTTCAACCACCGGATGCGAACGCGCCCTCACGACGGCTGGCTGTTGTCGCGCCGCGCGTTGCCGGTGCCGGCGATCGCGTTGCGCATCTCGGTGTCGGCCTGGACGTTCCGCAGGCTGTAATAGTCGTGGATGCCCATGTTCCCCACGCGGAACGCCTCGGCGATCGCCCGGGGGATCTCCGACTCGGCCTCGACCACCTTGGCCCGGTTCTCCTGGACCTGCGCGATCATCTCCTGCTCCTTGGCGACGGCGAAGGCGCGGCGCTCCTCGGCCTTGGCCCGCGCGACCCGGGTGTCGGCCTCGGCCTGGAGCGCCTGCAGGTTGGCGCCGATGTTGTCGCCCACGTCGACGTCGGCGATGTCGATCGAGAGGATCTCATACGCCGTGCCGGCGTCGAGGCCCTTCTCCAGCACCCGCTTGGAGATCGTGTCCGGCTTCTCCAGTACCTGCTCGTGGGTGTCGGCCGAGCCGATGGCGTTGACGATGCCCTCGCCGACCCGCGCGATGATCGTCTCGTCGGTGGCGCCGCCGACTAGGCGGTCGAGGTTGGTCCGCACCGTCACCTTCGCCTTGACCTTGAGCTGGATGCCGTTCTTGGCCACGCCGTCGATGCTGTTCCGCCCCGAGCCCGGGTCGGGGCACGGGATCACCTTGGGATTGACGCTGGTCTGCACCGCCTCCAGGACGTTGCGGCCGGCCAGGTCGATCGCCGCGGCCCGCTTGTACGACAGCGGGATGTCGGCGCGGTTGGCGGCGATCAGGGCGCGGACGACGTTGGGCACGTTGCCGCCGGCCAGGTAGTGGGCCTCCAGGGCCCGGGTCGTGATGCCGTCCTTCTCGGAGAGCCCGGCCTGGTAGGCCATGATCTTCGAACGGACGATGATATTCGGATTCACCTTGCGGAACGACATCCCGACCAGTTCGAGGATGGTGATGCTGGCCGAGGTCATCTTGGCCTGGAGCCAGAGGTTGGCATACTTGGCCAGGAAGATGCACAAGATGATCGCGAAGCCCACCAGCACGAAGATCAGGAACAGGACGTAGGTCGGCCAGTGGGAGGGGTTGATCTGGGCGAGCAGGGTGGGGTTCATGGCGTTTCCTCTGAGTGTGGGGGGCCGCACCGGCGGGGCCGGGCGGCGGGGCCGACCCTCGCTGCGCGGTCGGGGGACCACGGGTCGGATTCCGCCCGGTTTCCAGTTTACCCGAAGTGTCGGGTCAGCCGCCAACCCCTCGCTCGGGGTGACGGTCGGGTCGGGGTCCGCGGTGGGCCGGGAGTCAGACTTTCTTGACGACGACTCGCGAGCCTTGCACGTCGACGACTTCGACCAGGCAATCCGGCTCGACGTAGCCGCCCGCGCTGGCCACGTCGATCACCAGGCCGCCGAAGCGGGCCTTGCCGCTGGGACGCAGGGGCGACGTGGTCCGCCCGGTCTCGCCCATCAGGAAGGCGAACGACTCGTAGGTCTCCGCGGACGGCGGACGGGGCGACGACTCGTCGGCCTCGACGCCGGTCCACGGCTCGGGCTTGAGGACCAGCCGGTTGAACAGCGGCAGCGAGGGGAAGTACCGCGCGATCATCGCGGCGCCGGTCCCCACCGCGATCAGCAACCCGGTCAGTTGCAGCAGCGTCATCCCCAGCTCGCGGTACTCATAATCGTGTGTCGGCCAGATGAATGTGTGGCTGGCCAGCACGATGCTGCAGAGCATCAACAGGATGCCGCTGATGCCGAAGATGCCGAAGCCGGGGAAGACGAAGAGCTCCAGCGCCAGGCAGACCAGCCCGATCAGGAACAGGATGATCTCGAGCTGGTCGGCCGTCCCGCCGAGGTAGTGGCTCCAGAAGAACAGGAGGAAGGCCAAAGCCGAGGTGATCCCGGGCAGGCCGATGCCGGGCAGCTTCAGCTCGATGACCAGCATGAAGACGCCGACGAACAGGAGGATCCAGCTCACGATGGGGTCGGTCAGCAGGGCGACGAGGGAGTCGACCCATCCCGGGCCCTCGATCTGGATCTCGCGGCCGCGCAGGCCGTAGAGCGCCTTGAGCTGCTCGGCGTCGGCGACGATCTGGCCCAGGCCGTAGGAGACGGCCTCGTCGCCGTCGATGGCGAGGACCGTGCCGGGCTCCTTGCGGACCTGGAGGGCCTGGTAGCGGCCGGGCTCGGCATCGATGTCGTCGCGGCGGATCAGCCGAGTGCCGCCGGTCTTGTTGTCTTTGGCCTCGACGACCTCGATGTTGGGGTCGACCATCGCGCGGGCGACGGCCTCCGGATGGCCGCGGAGCCGCGCCCACAGCGCCGCCTTGTCGGCCAGGCCGGCGATCTGGCCCTCGCTCAGGTCGTGGCGCTGATTGCGGCCGGTCATCACGTGCCGGGCGTCGCCCAGTCGCACCGTCCTCTTGAACACGATGTCGCGACAGGCCAGGGGCAGCAGGCCGGCCAGCCCGACGGCGCGGTCCTCGATGTAGGCGACCGTCTTCATGTCCTTGATCCGCGAGACCAGGTCGCCCAGGGCGTCGACGACGGTGTCGCTACCCCCGGGGCTGTTGATCTGGAGGATCAGCAGGTTGGCCTTCTCCTGGCGGGCCTGCTCGACGCGCTTGGTGAGGTGCCCGACCATCACGGTATCCAGCGGCCCCTCCAGGTAGACCCACACCGGGCGGATCAACTGGCCGAGGGTCGGGTCGTCCACGGCCGACTGGCCGGCGATCCGGTAGATGCTGGCGAGCTCGGCCGGGGAGTCGGCGGTCCGCTTGCAGAAGCCCTCCTCGCGGGCCCGCTGGGCGGTGAGCACCCCGCGCAGGCCCTCGTCCCACGCGGGACGCTCCTCGACCACCTGGTGCGACTTCTGGAAGGCGGCCAGGTTCTCGGCCAGGACGTAATGCACCGCCTTGTTGGCCGTCCGGACCAGCCGGAGGTCGGCGTCGCGGTCGAGCATCCCCATCAAGAGGTCGGGGTCGCGGGTCTTGCGCACCGCCAGGACGCGGACATAACCGCTGTAAGCCGCGTCGAACGGCTGGCCCTCGGGCGTGATCGGCCCGAGGCTGGCGGCGGCCCCCATCACGATCTCGGTGCATGCGATCACCGGCAGGACCGCGAAACCGCGGAGCGATTGGGGTACGTAGGCGACCGTGAGCTTGGCGCCGCCCAGCCCGGCGATCGCGTCGGCCAGGTCGGAGCAGACGCCGCGATCGCTGGTGCCCGGCGCCGTCTCGCCGGGGATGAACTCGAAGACCAGGATCGGCCGCTTCCCCTTCTCGCCCAGGGCGTTGGAGTCGACGAACTCGCGCGTGGCCGTGCGGATCTTGGCGACGGTCTCGGAGGTGATCGGCTCGGCGATGGTGAAGAACTGGCCGGGCGTCTCCTCGGGCTCGGCGGCGGGCTGCTGGGCCATCGCCCCGTCACCCAACGGATTGAGCAAGATCGCCAGCAGAAGGGGCCACACCATCTCGCGGAGGCGTGCGGCGCGGGCGCGGATCATAGGGGTCGGACTCCCTCCGACGGGCCGGTCCCGCGCCGGTCGGCACCGTTGGCGGCAGGGCCGGCGGGCCGGGCGACCGCATGCGATCCGCCCCGGTACCGACCCCGGCCGCTCACCGTGCGCCGCGGGCGCAGGCCGTATCACTCAAGCAAGTGGTTACCGGGGTGATTATAAACCCGGCGACGGAGAGGGTCAAACGGCGCGGGCCCACCACCGTGCCCGAACCGCCGTCATCCGACCCCCGGGCAAGTCCGGCGCCGGATCGCCGCCCGGCCGGCGATCAACGCCGGAGCAGCCCGCCCGCCCCCGCGGGCCGACCCGCCGCATTTCCCTGCTTCGGGGCCTGGTCGGCCGGGTTCTGCACGACCTTCCAGCCCTTCAAGACGCCCCCCTTGAAGATGATGTCCTCGACCTGTGCGTTGGGCTTGATATTGTCCAGATAGTAATCGCGACTGCCCTTCCCGTCCGCGTTGAGCAGCGTGATCCGCGTCGGCAGCAGATAAGTCTTCTCCAGGTAGAGAAACGCCGTCTTGAAGTCCTCCTGGTCGTCCTTGAGCTTGGGGATGACCTTCACCGCGTAAAGCTGGGCGTTCTGACCCTCGAGGGACATCTCGTAACGCGCCTGGGCCTCGTTCGCCTTCATGTTGAACAGGAACGGGAGCGGCCCTTCCTCCAGCGCCCGCTGCCGCTGCCCCTTGGCGAGCGGGTAAAGGTAGATCTGCTTTTCCTCGTAGAGGTACTGCCAGACGTCATTCTGGCCGCAAACGATCGTCTGGGTGTGCGTCTTGACCCGCTTGTTGGTCTTGGGATCGATCACGGGGGCCAGTTTTCTCTTGGCGTCGGGCGCCACCTTGAGCCTCCAGAAGTCCAGGTAGGCCAGGTTGGGACTCTTGAAGACGGCCCGCCCCTCGTAGTGGAGTTCGTCCCTCCACTTGAAATCCTTGTCGATCCGGTAGATCCGCAGATCCAGCGTTTTGAGCTTCGAACTCTGGACCTCCCACGCCCGGAGCAGCCGATTCATCTCGGCCGGGCCGTTGGCGGGCTGAGCCTGGTTCGGTGCGGGCTGGGCCGCTCGCGCACCCCGCGGCACGGGCTGCGCGGCTCGACCCTGCGCCGCATCCTGCGCGAACAGCGGGGCGGAGCCGCTGGCGAGCAGCGCGATCAAGGTGGAAACAAGGATCATCCGTGACCGAGGCATGGGCCATCTCCCTCCAAGTAGACTCCCCGCCAGGCGGGTGTCATCCTGCGGAGTCCGGCCCCCTCCCAATCGACCGGCTCCCGGGCCGCGGACCCTACCATAGTCCGTCGAACGCCACCAGTGCAGACGACCTCGGGCTTAATCGGTCGCACTCCCCGACGCCCGACCATCGCGCTGTTTGATTTCGAGGCGTACCAGCCTCAGGAACGGGCGTCCTCATCCCGCCAGATCGGCTGGAACGCACAGGGAAGAACGTCGTCCACCTATAACGCCATACTAAGAGTGTGTTGTCGTCTCTGAACTGCATTGGGTGAACTGCGCGTTCTGGCGAAGGTGATAGGTGGTCCTGGCCTGTCGCGCGGTCGTCTCGACCCGGGCCGATCACGCCAGATTTCGCGTTTCAGCGGTGCTTGGAAGCTATGGCATCGCTTTTGCACGAAGTGTTGACTACCGGAACACGAGGCGACGATGGATATCGACCGGCGAGAGCCGGCATCGTTCTGACCGAGGAGAGGAGGGGCCGATGACCGGGCGACAACCCGTTTGCGAGATCGCTCCGCCCGCGTGGCCGCTGCCGTTGATCGCCAGCCAGCCGCGGGGTCCGCGCCGGGGCGCTTGACGCCGCCGGCCTCGCGAGTAACATGATCATGGCGACACCGGTCGGGTGACGATCCGCCTCGTGACGCCGTGAGATGTTGTGCGACGAAGGATGTAGCAGAGCCCGGGGGCGAGCGGTGACGCAGTCCGTGACGCCAGAGGCGTTGAGCACACCGAAGCTCCGGCCGCTCTCGGCTCGACGAATCGAGCATCAGGGGCAGTCCTTCGTCATGTTGCAGGACCCGGCCGGGGTGGTGCCCCAGCCGGTGTTGATCCCCCTGGATGGTTATGTCCGGGTCGTACGCCATTTCGACGGACAGTCGACGCTGACGGAGATCCAGGCCCGAGTGCTCCGGGAGACGGGGCAGTTCGTGGCGATGAAGGAGCTCGAGGAGCTGGTCCGGCGCTTCGATGAGGCGATGATCATCGAGGGGCCGGCCTTCGCGATGTTCCACGAGCAGTACCGCCAGGCGAGACGACGGCCGGCGGCGATGGCGGGCCGCTCCTACGCCGCCACGTTGCGGGCGCTCAGCGCCCAGCTCGAGCAATTCTTCGTCGGCCACAACGGGGCGGGGGCACCGGCGATCGACGGCGCGGCCGCCGGTTCGGGTTTCCGCGGCATCCTCAGCCCGCACATCGATTTCCCGCGCGGCGGTCCGGTGTATACCTGGTCGTACCGCGAGCTGGTGGAGCGTTCCGGGGCCGACACGTTCGTGATCTTGGGCGTCGCCCATCAGTATTGCCGTCGACGCTTCGCCTTGACCTACAAGGACTTCGAGACTCCGCTCGGCGTCGCACCGACCGATCGGGCCTACGTCGATGGGCTCGCCTCGCTGGCGGGCCGCGACCTGTTCGACGACGAGCTCACCCACCGGACCGAGCACTCGATCGAGTTCCAGGTCGTGTTCCTCCAGTACCTCCTGGGCGGGCGCCGCGATTTCTCCATCGTGCCGATCCTGGTCGGCTCGTTCCACGACCTGATGGAGCGGGGAATCGACCCGATGCAGGATCCGGACGTGAAACGCTTCGTCGAGGCCCTGCGGACGGTGGAGGCCGGCCAGGGCAAGTCGGTGGCCTACATCGGGGGCATCGACCTGTGCCACGTGGGTCCGGAGTTCGGCGACCCCAGCCCGGTCGATCCGATCCTCCAGGAGCAGGTGCGCCGGTTCGACGGCGAGATGCTCGACCGGGCCGCCGCCGGGGACCCCGAAGGTTGGTTCCGCACGGCCGGCGCGATCGGGAATCGCTGGCGGGTCTGCGGCCTGGCGGCGACTTACACGTTTTTACACGCCATCGGCCCGTCGCGGGGCCGGCTTCTGAAGTACGACCAGGCCCTGGACGATCGCCGGAGCTGCTGCGTGAGCTTCGCGAGCATGGCGTTCCACGCCTCAGGGCCCGCGCCCCCGGTGCCAGCCTTCAATGCCCATGTCCAGATCGCAGCCCCTTACTGATGAGTTGGCCGCCGCCCTGGCCAGTCGCGAGGGCGAGGCGCCGTCGGAGCCGGCATCGCGGCCCCCCTGCCCCGCTCCCGCCGACGTGCGCGCCGAGGTCGCGCGATATGACGCGGAGGCCGAGGTCGGACGGTGGGACGGCCCGCGCTACCGGATGACTTACCGCATCCTCGGCGAGGGACCGCCCCTGTTCCTGATCCCGGGCATCGCGTCCACTTATCGGCAGTTCGCCCACCTGCTCAACCAGCTTGCGCCGCATTTCCGCACGATCCTCTACGATTATCCGGGCGAGGCCCCCGACGACGGCGCCCGCCTGTCGCGGATCACGCACGACCACCTCGTGGACGACGTGTTCGGGCTGATCGAGCACTTGAACGTCGGGCGGGCCTTCCTGCTTGGGATCTCGTTCGGCTCGACGGTCGCCCTCAAGGCGCTGCATCGAGAGCCGAGGCGGTTCCCCCGCGCCGCCGTGCAAGGCGGATTCGCCCACCGGGCCTTCACGCTCGCCGAGCGCTGGGCCTTGCGGCTGGGGCGGCTCGTCCCCGGCACCACCGCTCGGCTGCCGCTGCGCCGCACGATCCTGGCTTACAACAGCCGCCTCGAGTTCCCCGCCCTCCTCGCCGACCGCTGGGAGTATTATCTCGAGCAGAACGGACTGACCCCGATCCGATCGCTGGCCCATCGGGTCGATCTGCTGACCGGCCTGGACATCCGGCCGATCCTGCCGGCCATCCCGACGGAGGTCCTCCTGATCCAGGGACGCGAGGACCGGATCGTCCCGCACCGCGATTTCGAGATGCTCCAGGCCGCGCTGCCGAAGGCCGAGGCGGCGATCCTGCCGACCGTCGGCCATCAGCCGCACATGACGCACGCCGAGGTCATGGCGCAACTGGTCCACCCGTGGCTCCTGCCCTGCGCCGAAGGCCCGGGCGGATGCACTGCTCAGGGCGGGGCGTGCTGAAGCGGGATTTCAACGCTCGTCGGGGCCGGCCGGATTGGCTCCGCGCTGTGGCGTGATCGCGTTTCTCGGACCGGGCCAAGGCCATGGATAAGGGAAGGGGGATGTCGCCTTTTCCGTCTACGTGCTGGGAAGCATCTGGGATGCACTGGACCGGCCGACGGGACGAGTTGGCGATTGACCCAATCAGCCTCACCCCCCCGACAGCGGAACCGTGCCGGTCGGGCCGGAGGGCGACGGCCGGCTCGGGCCCGGACCGCTCGGGACCCGGATCGTCATACGGCTTCCGCGCGATCCACCGGATGGCCTGGAACGTCCGTCGGCTCTCCGACGGCCAGCGCGGTGATCCGACCGAGGCCGACGGACAACTTGGCCACGACCAAACAACCAAGCCTGACCCCGGCCTCCCCGCTAGAGCGCTTAACGCTTGCGTTGCGTCCGCCCGAACCCCCCCTGAGCCCCCTCATAGGGGTAGGTTTCTTGAGCATTATCGACACAACTCCATGACTCGCAAAACATTGGCGCGACAGGCTGTCTCCGTTCTCGGCCTGGTTCAAAATCCGCCTTTCCAGGGTAACAGTTTGACTCTCCCGCAGTCACGGCGCGGACGATCCCCGTGCCTGGGCCAGCCAGGCGCTCGGGGCGACCGCAATGAGCCGGCGGATCACGCGGGGCGGGCAAAGCGACGGAATCCCAGCAGTTCCAGCCAGTGCCCGTGCACCGCACCGGTCAGCAGTTCCGCCGGCGTCCGGCCCTGCCGCTCCGGCCGTTCGCTCCGCTCCAGCACGCGGTGGTTCAGGTAGAACCGTAGCAGGTCCAAGTAATCGGCCCCGAGATGACGGCGCAAGCTGAAGTACGTCCGTAGCCGACTGTTGAGGTTCTCCACCAGCGAACTGGCGCGCACCGTCCCCGCGGCCAGCGCATCGACCGCCCGGCAGGCCGCGTGCGACCACCCGCGAAGCTGGGGCCGCACCGCCGACTCTTCGGCCCAGCGCACCGGGTCGCTCTCGTCGCGGCACCGGGCGTTCAGCAGGCCACGCAGGCCATCGGCCGCCACCCCCCACGCCACCGCCATCTGCCCCAGCTCCTCGTCCAGCGCCCGGGCGAAGGCCAGCAGGTCGTCGCGACGGTTCTTCAGCAGCCGGTAGATCGGCCCCAGGCGGTGCGCGCAGGCCGGGACCCGCGCTTGCAGTTCGGCCAAGATGAAGTCGTACAACACCAGGCGGTCGGCGTGGCACGGCCCGGCCAGTGCGAGCACGTCGTAGCGGAGCCAGTCTCCCAGCAGTCGGACATCGTCCGCCAAGGCGATGGCCGGGTCGCACGCGACGCGGGCCCGCCGCAGTCGCTGGGCCGCGCCCTGCGCCGGCCGGCCCTGCTGGCGCACTCGGGCCTGCTCCCGCTCCAGGCGCGCAGGCCTCCAGCGCGTCGTAGGCCCGGTTCTCCAGGTAGGAGACGGCCTGCTCGAGATCGCGCAATAGATGGAAGACATCGCCGCGACAGGGGACCTGGGGCAGCGCCAGGGCCTGGCCGGCGCGGAGGCCGGTGCCGAAGTCGGCGACGATGGCGTCGGGGGCGAAGCCGTGCTCGGCCAATTCCAGCAGCCGCACCGCCCAGGTGTCGGCATCGCGGTGCTCCTCCTGGCTCAAGAGGTAGCAGAACGTGGAGGCGGTGTCGACACCCACCAGGACCGGGTGGCCGGCCTGGAAGATCTCGTCATGGGCTCCGACGCGGACGGCGGCCAGGTCGTACGAGTCGTTGATCGCGCGGGCCCGGGCGACGGCGGCCTGGACGACGTTATGGACGGTGCCCAGGGAGGTCTCGGTGTCGAAGAGGTCACGCAACAGCGCGATGACGCCGCGGTAAGGGCTGTGACAGGCCAGGACCAGGGTGAGGATCAATTGACGGAGCCAGGACGTGGTGACCGGCAGGTGGAAGAGGACCTCCTGGGCCGCTGGAGGCGGGTCGAAGGCGTGGTCCAGGGCGAGTTGGGCGGTGTCGGCCTGTCGGTAGAGGAACTGGCGGCTGACCTGATGTTGGCGGGCCAGTTGGGCGACCGGCTGCGAGCCGTCGAGGACCTGGAGGGCCAACTCCTGCCGCTTTTGGGGCGGGAGTTGCTGAGCGGGGCAAGGGATCGAGACGGCGGCCGGGAGCGGATCGGCTTGCATGGCGGCAACCAGAGGCATAGTCTGAGCGAGCATGTCTGCTTCCTCCGTGTGATGGCGTTGGCTTGGAACCCCATCGCCAGCATGGAGGAAGCAGGCATTTCAGAGAAGCTCCCACTGGTCACGCTAGTGTTACCCGACTTTGAACCAGGTCCCGTTCTCATGAGAGGTAGATCCTCTTTGGAACGAAAGGAGTACCGCCATGTCGCGCCGCAATCCCCTCGACGATTGGACTCAAGCTCTGGCCACCCTGTTCCCCCACTTGAGCAAGCCCCAGGTCGCCGTCCTGGCCCTTTGGAGCTTCGGCATGGTCCTGGCTCGCTCCTGTTGTTTGACGGCGGTGGTCAACGTCTTGGTCCCCCGGCTCCACGGCTCGTTCCATACCCTCCGCGAACGACTGCGCGACTGGTACAAGGGGGCCGACGACAAATCGGGGGCGCACCGCCGCGACCTCGACGTGACGACCTGTTTCGCCCCGTCGCTGCGGTGGATCCTCAAGGATTGGCCCTGTCCCCGCTTGGCCGTGGCGTTGGACGCCACCAGCCTGTTCGACCGCCTGGTCGTGCTGTCGATCAGCATCGTCTACCGCGGGACGGCCATCCCGGTGGCCTGGAAGGTCGTCCGCGCCCACCTGAAACATCCCTGGGAGCCCGAATGGGAGGCGCTGTTGCAGTGGTTCCACGGCCAAGTGGACCCGACTTGGACCGTGGTGGTCTTGACCGATCGCGGGCTGTACGCGCGGTGGCTGTTTCAGGCGATCGTGGCCTTGGGCTGGCATCCGATGATGCGGATCACGCATCGCAATCGGTCCTTGCCCGAGGGCTGGGTCCATCACCAGCCGGTGTGGTGGTTCGCTCCCCGGGTGGGCCGCCGGTGGCCAGGCCGCGGCGTGGCGTTTCCCACCACGGCCGAGTCGCGGCTGGCTCGCACGTTGTTGGCGTGTTGGTCGGAGGGACACGACGACGGCTGGTACATCATCACCGACCTGCCGCCGGAAGTGGCCGAGGCGGCCTGGTATGGGTTGCGGATGTGGATCGAGCACGGTTTCGAGCAGTTCAAGTCGGGCGGCTGGCAGTGGCAGAAGTCGCGGATGACGGATCCGGATCGAGCCGGCCGGATGTGGTTGGCGATCGCGGTGGCGACGCACTGGGTGGTCGCGGTGGGAGGAGCGGAGGACGCCGGTCACGGCCCAGTCGAGACGATGCCCGCCCTGAAGCTGGGTGCGCGGGGCGATCGGCCGGAGTCGGGCGCCGCGGCGTCCGAGCCGAAACACCATTGGGAGAGCCCGGGTTCGCCGCGCCTGGTCAGCGTGCTCCGCAAGGGCTTGGCGACCGTGCTGGCGGCGCTGATCATGGGACGTGCGGTGGTGCTGAGTTCCGGGTATCCGGAACCCTGGCCTGAGATCCCCCCAGGTATTCAAGTGGAACATCATGAGCAAAACCCATACACCATGGAAAAAAACTAGGCTGGCAAACTTAGCTGAGACCGGGAACGTAGAAAGGGGGTAGCCACAAAAGGAGGCCCTCCATGCGCAAGCGACGACGACCGCGCCCCAAACCCGATCGCGCCCTCAGCTTGGTCCCCGTCACGCGCGATTGCCCGGAATGTCAGCAACCGCTCCGGGCCCGCTACAACAACTTCCGCACCATCACCACGCTCGACGGCGTCCTGCATCTGACGCTGGCCATCCGACGCTGCCACAATCCCGATTGCCCCCGGTTCCGTCTGCCCTACCGGCCCGAGGCCGAACCCCACTTCGCCTTGCCCTATCACGAGTTCGGCCTCGATGTCATGGCCACTGTCGGACGGCTCCGATATGCCGAGCACCGCAGCATCCCCGAGATCCACCAGGGGCTGACCCGCCGCGGCCTGGTCGTTTCGCAACGCACGGTCACCAACCTCCTGGACCGCTACGACGAACTCAGGGCGCTGGCCACAGCCGACCCCAAGCGGCTGGGACCCCTGTTGCGCCAGCAGCGTCGCGTCATCCTGGCCATCGATGGACTGCAACCCGACGTCGGTCACGAGGTCCTCTGGGTCTTGCGTGACTGCCTCTCCGGGGAGATCCTTCGGGCCAGGAGCCTCTTGTCGTCCACCGCCAAGGACCTGGCCGGCCTGATTACCGAGGTGCGCCAGGCGCTGCCCGTGCCGATCACTGGTGTGATCTCCGACGGCCAGGAGAGCATTCGCAACGCCGTCAGGCAGGCGCTGAAGGGCGTGCCGCACCAACTCTGTCACTTCCACTATCTTCGCGAGGCGGCCAAGCCGATCTCCGAGGCCGATCGTCATGCCAAGAAGGAATTGAAGAAGCGAGTCCGGGGAATCCGTCGGATCGACCGCCAGGCGGAGGCGGATCCGGAGGACGAGGAGGCGGACATTGTACGGAGCTACTGCGCCGCGGTGCGTGCCGCCTTGACCGACGACGGCTTGCCGCCGCTGGCCGCTGCGGGGCTGAAGCTGCAGGACCGACTGAGCCGGATCGCCGCCAGCTTGGACCAGGTGGCGGCTTTGGCGGGGAGTTTGCCCTCTGGTCTGAAGCGTCTGCAGCAGTTGCTGCGGCGTGGGCTGGAGGAGACAGCCGCCCTGTTCCCGCCGGTGCGGGAGGCCTACAAGTGGGTCAAGCGCGTGGCCCGGATCCTCAAGAACCGGGAGCAGTTGCCGGCCTCGAAGGTCCGGCGTCGGCTGGTGCAATTGCTGGTGCGGATGCGGCAGGCAGCGGCCACGACCGATGAGCCCTCGGTCCAGAAGGGCCTGCGGCACTTCCTGAAAGTGACAAAGAGCTACCGGCCAGGCTTGTTCAAGTGCTACGAATCGTCGGACCTGCCGCGGACGAATAACGATCTGGAGCACGCCTTTGGGAGCCATCGTTATCATGAGCGCCGCGCCAGTGGCCGGCGTCGGGCCTCGCCCGGATTGGTGGTGATGGGCTCGGCACGGGTGATCTCGAGTCTGGCGACCCGGCTGCGCCCCGACGAAGGCTTGGTCTTACGTCCGGGTTATGTGTCGCGCTGGCAAGAGCTGCGTGCGGACTTGGACGCGCGGCGCGAGTCGCGACGAAAGCAGCGCCGCTTCCGCCACGACCCGGGCAGCTATCTCAGGGCGTTGGAGCAGCGGTGCCTCCAGCTACTTTTGCCACCCTAGAAAAAAACCTACCCTTATGAGCCCCTTGACCCCCCTTCGATAAGGGGGGGATCACCAGGAGTGGGCCGTCCCCCCCTTAAGAAGGGGGGGCAAGGGGGGGTCGAGGCCCAAGCCACTCCTGGAGGTCGGGGGGTCGAGGCGAAAACAGCACGGCCTCGAGGCCGAGCCACGTACGCTATCCCTTCGTTAAGCGCTCTAGAGCGCCTTACGGTTGTGTAGCGCATACGAGCCCAACGCGCCAGCGAGTGAATTCCGGGGCCGACACCATCGATTCACTCGCTGGCGCTTCGGGCTCGTATCGAATCGGCGGTCCCGTTGCGCGCAACCCAAACGTTCGGCGCTCTAGATCGCCTCGCTCGAGGGGTTGGCCGTCGTCAACCCCGAGCGGCCCTGATGCCCCCGCCAGAGCCGCGACACGTCGCCCGGGGGCGGCCCCGGCCGGGCCGACGACGCTCGCACCGGGCCGGGCCCGCGGCGGAGCCGGCCCGCGGCCCGGCCGGACCGGGCGACCGCCGTCGTCGGGCGGGATTGGGCCGGTCCGTCCAATCTAATCGCGTCCCCGTTTCGGCCCATATCGCGTCCCCGTTTCGGCCTATCGCGTCCCCGTTTCGGCCTACGCTGGGGGACGCCGCGTATGAGGCCAGCGCGAGGTGGATGGTCTCGTCCGAGCGATCCAGGAGCACGTCGAGCGACTCCTGCCGCTGGAGATCGCGACCCTTGCGGCGGTGGTGCTTGACCTGGTCGGCCAGCGTCCGGGCCAGGATGCGCCGGAGCCAGGCCATCACCTCGGGCTCGCCCCGGCCCTCGAAGCCGGCGAAATCGCGGTGGGCCTTGAGGAACGTCTCCTGGACCAGGTCCGACGGCTCCATCTTGACCCGCAGGGCCGTCCCGATCAGCGAGCGGGCCACCAGCTTCAGATAATTGCGATAGAGCTCCAGCAAGCGCCCGAGGGCGGCCGGGTCGCCGCCGCGGGCCTGCACGATCAATCGCTCGGGGATCGCTTCGCTCGTCATCACCGGGCCTCCCCCGCGCGGACGCACCAAGACCCCCCCTTCATGGGGCTCCCGTCATGATAGACGACCATCCGGCGGGTTTTGCACGCCATCGGGGGGGAGTGAAACGCGGACGCGGCTAAATCGATCCACCCAATGGGGAAAGTGGCGACGAGCGGGATGTAGGGTGGGCTCTGCCCACCGACGAGAGGCCCTCATCGGTGGGCAGAGCCCACCCTACTTTCCCTCTTGCGTGGATCTATTTAGTTTGCCGGGCGCGTCGCTAGCTGCCATCCGGCCCGCCACGCCAGTTCGACCGACCGGCTTCGCCGCCGGCCCGAGCGGGGCCAGTCCGGACGACCGCGACCATCGGGATCGCAACCGGCCGATGACGCCACGTCCTCACCGACGGCCGGGAAGCCGAGCGCTCCGGCGACGGGAGCCGGAGGCGCGATGGCGCCTGCCTTCTCCGGCCGTCCGTGAAATCGTCGCCGGATGGACCCGTTCCGACGCATCCGCGATGACCTCCGCAGGCCCGTCGGCATCCCGCTCCGTGTCCATGGGCCGGCCGATCCGGCCGAGGGCCGGGACGGGCCCCCGTCCGCCGTCGGGATCGGGGGAGGGACCAGGCCGAATCGGATCGGGCCGGGTCGGCGGCCAGAGCCGCCTCCGACAACGGACGGGGCCGGGCTGTCCCCCGACCGGGCCGGGTCGGGTCGGATCGGCGGGCAGAGCCGCCTCCTCCAGTGGACCAGGGCGGGTTCCCTGTCGGAGGAAGCCCTGACCCCGGCTCGGTCATGACCCCGGCTCGGTCATGACCCCGGCTCGGTCCCATTACCGAGATGGGATCCGACCGACGATTGATATCACCTCGACGAGGACCTGGCTCCTTTCGTCGCCGCTCAGCACATGCGGAGGCAGCAAGCCCGGGAGCTGCTGTTTGAGAGTCGAGATCTCGCCGGCCTTCGTTTTCGACTCCAACATATCCGAGAGGACCTTGCCGGAGGCGTCGACGGACTGAAGGTGGAGCGCGCCGCTGGTATCCTTCACCTCGAAGGTGTCGCTGCGGATGCCGCCGGCATCGAAGCTCCGGATGTGGAGCAGGTCGTTCATGTCGGTGCCGACGATGATGTGATCGCTGCCCGAGGTCGGCACTCCCGAGCCGTTTCCCCAGGACATCAATCGCAGGTCAAACCCGTGTCGCAGGGTTAGGGTATGCAGGGCGGCAGCACCAGCGTTTGCAGCAGGATGCCGCAATCGATCGCTATCCCAATCGCGTGCTTCCTGTGCTCGGTGTTCGAAGACCTCACTAAGAGGTTCATCGGCCTCGTCCCTGATGAGACTCCGCTTGTCGGCAATCCGACCGAACAAGTAATAAAGGCCGGGAATGACCAGGACCGCAATCACGGTGCCCACGAGCATCCCGCCGGCTGCGGCGGTGCCGATGGTGCGGTTCCCGATCGCCCCGGCGCCGGTGGCACTGACCAACGGAACGAGACCGACAATGAAGGCGAACGAGGTCATCAAAATCGGCCGGAAGCGCAGTTTTCCTCCCTCGATGGCCGCATCCTTGAGGCTCAGGCCATCGCGGTGCCCTTGCACCGCGAATTCGATGATCAAGATCGCGTTCTTGCCGAGCAGACCGACCAGCATGACCAGAGCAATCTGGGCGTAGACGTCGTTGGACAACCCCATGACCTGCAGGGACAGGAAGGAACCGAAGACCCCGACCGGCAGCGACAGGATCACTGCCAGCGGCAGGATAAAGCTCTCGTATTGCGCGACCAGTACCAGATAGACGAAGGCGACGACGATGAGGAAGATATAAACTGCCTCATTCCCCTTTCTTGCCTCGTCGTAAGCGAGACCAAACCAGCCGACGTCGAAACCGCGAGGCAGCGTCTCGGCGCCGACCTCCTTGATCGCCTGAATGGCTTGACCGGTGCTGTAGCCGGCAGCCGGCGCGCATTGAATGGCGGCGGAGGTGTACAGGTTATACCGGGTGATCTCATTCAAACCCTGCCTCTTCTTGATCGTCATGAACGCGGAGTAGGGGACCATTTCCCCTTTGCCGTTCTTGACGAAGAGGTTCTCCAGATCCTCCGGGTAGCGCCGGAACTCCGGCCGGGCCTGGACGAAGACCTTGTAGAACTGGTTGAAGCGAATGAATCCCTGCTCCCAAGTGCTGCCGATGAGGATGTTGAGGCTGTCCATCGCTGCCTTGATCGACACGCCCTTCTGCATGGCCATGTCGTTGTTGATGATCAGCTCGTACTGCGGGTAGTTGGCGGCGTAGAAGGTGAACAGGTTCGTCACTTCCTTACGTTTTTTCAGGGCGGCCATGAACTTGTCGGTCACCTCTGCGACCCGCTGGTAATCAGCGGAGAACGTCTTGTCGAGGACGAGCATGGAGATACCCCCGGCGGTGCCGAAGCCGGGAACCGCGGGCGGTTCAAAGAACTCGAGCTTCACGTTGCTCATCCGGCGGCATTTTTCTTTGAGATCCACGATGATCTGGCGTGCGGTTCGCTCGCGGTCGGACCAGTTTTTCAGGTTGATGATACAGGTTCCCGAGTTCGAGCCGCGGCCTTCGGTCAGGACTTCATAACCGGCCAACGAGGTGACGGAGGTGACTTCCTGGATCCCCTTGGCGATCGCCTCGAGCTCCTGGGATTTGGCGTTGGTGTACTCGAGCGTGGAGCCTGGAGGCGTCTGGAGGACGGCGTAGATGATGCCCTGGTCCTCGCCCGGGATAAAACCCGTCGCGAGCTGCGTGTTGACAACGACGATACCGGCGGCAAAGCCCCCGACGACGGCCATGGTCAGCGTGCGGCGCGTGGCGATCCGCCGCACGATCGCGGCATAACCGCCCGTGACCTTCTTGACGGCGCGGTCAAAAGGGCCCCGCACGAACGGCAGGAGAACGAGCAGGAAGCCAACCGGCCCCCACAACTCATATGCCAGATACGTCACTCCGCCCAAGACCAGCAACCCTCCGAGCGCAACAAGCAGCTTGACTCCCAGTCCGCGCGGCCTTTTCACGTCGCTCGTGTGGGAGTCGATGCCGGTGTCGCTCTTGTGGGAGTCGGTGCCGGCGTGGCTGTGGGGCTTGAGAATCATCGCACAGAGTACGGGCGTCAGCGTCAGGGCCACCAGACCGGACAGGATGATGGACGTGGCCATCGTGATCCCAAACTCGCGGTAGAAGGTGCCGACCGCCCCGGGAATGAACGTCACCGGAATGAAGACGGACGTCATCACGAGGGTGATGGCAATGATCGCGCCGGAGATCTCGTGCACGACCTCCATGGTTGCCCGGTAGGGCGATAAGTGCTTCTCGTGCATCTTGACATGCACCGCTTCGACCACCACAATCGCGTTGTCCACCACGATGCCGATCGCCAGCACCAGCGCGAAGAGTGTGATCAGGTTGATCGAGAGGCCCATCAACCGCAAGACGAAGAAGGTCCCGACCAGCGACACCGGAACCGCGAGTGTCGGGATCAGCGTGGATCGTATATCCCCGAGGAACATGTAGACCACGAGCGACACCAGAATAAACGCCTCGAGTAGGGTGTGCAGCACCTTGTCGATCGAGGCCTCCAGGAATTTGGAGACGTCGTAGGCGAATTCGTAGTTCATCCCGGGAAGGAATGATTCCTTCTTGATCTGCTCGAGTTCCCGCTTGATTTCGTCGATGACCTCGGCGGCGTTGGAGCCGGGAGCCTGCTTGAGAACGATGGACGCCGCGGGATGCCCGTTGATGTCGGAGTAAATATCGAAGAACTGGGGACCCAACTCCACCTCGCCGACGGCATTGAGCCGCAGGATCTCCCCATCTGGATTTGCTTTTAAAATGATGTTTGCATACTGCTCTGGCTTGTTGAAGCGCCCGACATAAGTCAACACGTACTCTTTTGATTGCGACGTCCTCCCTGTGGCCTGGCCGAGTCGTCCGGGCGAACCGATCATGCTCTGTTCCGACAGGGCCTTCATGACATCCTCGGTTAACAAGTTGTAGGCGCGCATGCGGTCGGGATCCAGCCAAACCCGCATCGCGAAGATGCGGTTGCCGAGATTCCTGGGGATGCCCATGCCTTTGATCCGCTTGAGCCGGGGCATGACGAAGACGTTGGCGAAGTTGAAGAGGTCTTTCTGGTCGGCGTGTGGATCCGTGCTGTAAATGTTCACGTACATCAGCATGCTCGGCACGACCTGGCTGACGAGGATCCCCTCCCGCACCACCAGGGGCGGGAGCTGGAACAGCACGATGTTGACCCGGTTTTGCACGTTCACGACATTGATGTTCGGGTCCGTGCCCGGCTCGAAGTAGATGATGATCGCCGCCTCGCCGGCACTGGTTGCGGAGGAGGTGATGAAGCGCATGTTCTGGACGCCGTTGATGGATTGCTCCAACGGAATCAGGACCGAATCGACCAGGACATTGGCGCTGGCGCCGGGATAAGAAATGGAAACCATAACGGTCGGCGGCGCGATGTCGGGGAACTGTGCGATCGGAAGGGTCTTGATCCCCAGCACCCCCAGGAACACGATTAACACCGAGATGATGATCGCCAATGCCGGTCTATGAAGGATTGTTGCGAACATGGTCTCACCGGGCGCCTCAAGACCAGCCACTCCTGGGATGGGCTCGGCGGCATTGCCTGGCGCGATTCCACCGCGCCCAACGAGATCGGAAAGGCAGAATTGACAGCAAGCGGCCGGATGTGTGGAGATCCCTGGAACGGTGTGATGGGTCATCGCCGCTGGCAAGACAGCATCGTCCCATCAAGCCGCACTCGTGGGAGCACACCGGAAGTGTCGATTCCAATCATGTTGAGCAAAAGGCGAAGCCGAAAGCAAGAAAAATCTTTTCGGATTTGGATTTTGTTGGGAAATGGCTCGTTGGCATCCACCTCATCTGGCAGACAGCCCTTCAGGAGCGAGTGGATCGGGACCTGCCTTCACGCAGGGATCACTGGATCGTCTCCTGTGAGCTGGACGATCAAACAGGCGCGGGGCCACGGGGATGTTCCGGCGGTGGACCGCCGGGCGGTGGCGCTGTGCGAGACCCTGCCGTCGCGGCCGGGGGAGTGATGGTTCCTGTCCGCGTGTGCCCGCGCCGCGCTGGCGAGTCCGGCCGATCAGGCCGGCTCGGGCGTGTCGGCCGCCGAGGTGGCAAGCGAGGCCGAGACGGCGGTGGCCCGGCTGCACCAGGCCGTCGCCATGGGCTACCGCAACGCCGACGCCTACGCCGAGGCGATCCTGGACAACATGCCGAAATGGCAGGCTCACGTCCCTTCCCTCTGGCCGCTCGAGGTCGCCAACGCCCTGCTGGTCGGCGAACGCCGCCACCGCATCACACCCGCCGACGCGGCTCGGTTCCTCGCCATCCCGGCGGCCTTTCCCATCACCGTCGATGACCAGACCGTCGCCCATGCCTGGGGCGACACCATGCATCTGGCGCGCGCTCACAACCTGTCGTCCTACGACGCCTCTTACCTGGAGCTGGCCATTCGCCTCGGCCTGCCGCTGGCCGCCCAGGACGGTAAGCTCAAGACGGCCGCCCTGGCGACGGGCGTGCCGCTCTTCCAGGGGCGTGAGTCGCAATGGATTATTGTTGGCGAATTCGTCTCGGACGTCGGGAATCCCCGGATTCGCCTCATCAGCACGCCTCATCTTCCCCAGCTTCCGGCCAAATGACCAACGGCGGGAATTCGTCAATCCGGCCGAGGCCGGGGACGGGACGCCGTCCGCCGTCGGGATCGGGGGAGGGACCAGGCCGGATCGGATCGGGTCGGATCGGCGGACCGAGCCGCCTCCGACAGCGGACCGGGGCGGGTTCCCTGTCGGAGGAAGCTCTGTCCCCCGACCGGTCCGGCTCGTCCTCCGACCGGTCGAGGCCCGTCCCGGCCGGGCCGATCGGCATCTCGCAGCCCACACAGCCGCGCTCCGGCTTCTGCGCTACCAGGATGACCCGGTTCTCCCCGAACGCGGATCTTCCCTGCGCACATCAGTCCCTCCTCACCTCAACGGCACCACCCAAAAAAGGCCAAAAGAATGAGTCTATAGCAGGGATACCGGTTATGGGGATCTGGCCCCGAAGGGGCCGAACAGATCAGCCCAGGGCAACGCCCTGGGACCGCGAATTCCGATCGACCTCGAGCCCTGAAAGGGCGGGACAAGGGGATGGCGATGTCTCGCCCTTTCAGGGCCGGGGGATGGACATCCGACATCCGAACGGATCCCAGGGCGTTGCCCTGGGCTGGTGTGTACCTGCCCCTTCGGGGCGACAGGCAAGGATGCCGGTATCGTTGCGACAGTCTCAAAAGAATCGCCTTAGTCTCTCGATTCCGTTGCAGAGGGCGGACTCGTCACGTAGATTCAGACCTGGAGGGGGGAGGGTCCGCGGTGGGGCGGGCCTTCCCGAAGCGACGACGCCCGGCACCGATGAGAGGACACCCGCCGATGACCGCCCGCACGACCGCGCCCGATCGCGCCGAGATCAGCCGCCGCAACGGCCGCCTGAGTCGGGGGCCGACGTCCCCGCAAGGGAGGAGGCGGTCATCCATGAACTCACTCAAGCACGGTATGACCGCTCGGCGACCCGTCTTGCCTGGGGAGGATGAGGCCGCCTTCTGCCGGTTTGTCAACGACGTCAGCGACGCCCTCGGCCCGTGCGACGCCGTCGAGGTCGTCCTCGCCGAGCAGGTCGCCCTCGCCACGTGGAAGATCGCGCGGGCGGAGCGCTGCGAGGCGGCTCGCGTCGCCTTCGCCCTCCGCGCCGCCGAGGCCGATGCCGACATCCAGGCGCACGACGAGGTCGCCGCCATGGGCCACTGGCTGTTGACCGACACCCTCCGGGGCCGGCAGAACGCCGCCGCCAGCCTGTTCCCGTTCCTGTCGGAAGACCGGCACGACCCGTTCCGCCGCGGCCGGGGCGACCCGCGGCACATCGTCCTGCGCCTCGAGGCCACCGCGGAGGGCTGCCGGTGGCTGCTGGAGCAGTGGGCCCGGCTGGGCCGGCGGCTGGAGCGGGGCCACGACTGGCGGACCAACGAGCTGATCGTGGCCCTGCATCTGCGCGGGCAGCGGCCGCTGGGCGCGGACCTCCTGGAGTGGGGAGGTCTGCTCGAGTCGACCCCGGCCGACGGCGAGCCGGAGGTGGTCGCGCAGGCCCGGCGTGCGCTGCAGCTGCAGTTGGACGAGGGCGTGCCCCGCGACCCGGCCGGCCAGCGGGCGGCGTTGGGGCGGCTGGTGCGGGAGGAGACCGAGCGGCTGCAGCGGCGGAAGGCCGATCACGAGCGGCGCGAGGCCGCCGACCGGGCCGATCTGGTCGACCGGCTGGCGGTGGACACGACGGCGGAAGGCGAGCGGATGCGGCGGTATCAGCTCGATTTCGATCGGAAGCTGCACCGTGCGCTCAACAGCCTGCTGAAGCTCCGTCGCGCCTCGGCCGTCGCGACCGGCCCGGACCCCGGCGCCATCGCGTCCGACCCGACGGAGTCGGTCCGCCCGGCGATCGCCGATCCGGACGGTCCGGGAGCCGGACCCGAACTTGCAGCCCCGCCATCGGCCGACGCGGCGACCTGCGGGACCAGCCCGGCCGACCGCGACGCCTCGGAGCCGGATTGTTGTCCCGTCCCGCAAAACGAACCCACGCCACCCATCGATAGCGACCGGATCCCGCAAGACGAGCCCGCATTGCCGGCCGTTAACGATGGGATCCCGCGAAACGAACCCACCTCGGCCGCGAGCGGCATTCCCATCGCGCCAGACGAGCCCACGACCCCGGCCGCCGGCGATCGGATCCCGCGAAACGAACCCAGCCCGCCGGCCGGTGGTGATCCCATCGCGCCAGACGGACCCACCGGGTCGGGGCGGATCGCCGATCGGCGTGTCCCGGCTCTGGCCTGCGCCATGGTGATCCTGCTGGCTGCCGGACTGTCCGCGGCGTTTGCCGGCCCGATCGGCCGGCCGACCATCCCGGCGGACGGGAGATCCAGCCCGGCCGCCGCGAGAGCCGACGCTGACGGGCCAGGCCCAGGGAATCCGTCGATCGAACGCAAAGCCGGGGACTCGGCGGCCGGAGCATCCACGCGCCGCCGCCGGACCCCGTCATCCGCCCTTCGGGCACCCTCTCGGGCCAGTCCTGCTAGCTTGCCGAAAGTCTGGGGAGTAGAATGTCCCAACTCATGGCCTTGGCGGCTATATAGTTAGTAGTAGGGAATGGGCGCGGCCCGAGCAATAAAGGATGGCGACGGTGAGCGACGCCCGAGCGAAGCTGGTGATCCTGGGGATCGGCGATGACGGTCTGGCCGGACTGACCGAGGCGGCGCGTCGGATCCTGATGGAATCGGACCTGATCCTCGGGGCGCCCCCGGTCCTGTCGCTGCTGGAGGGGGTGCCGGCGCGGAAGGAGCCGCTCGAGCCGGACATGAGCGTGGTGATGCGCCAGGTGCGGGAGGCGCTCGACGCATCGCCGGCCGGTGCTGGTCAGCGGGGGCGATCCGCTGTTCTACGGGGTGGCGCGCTACCTCTGCGACCGGATGGGTAAGGACCTCTTCGAGGTCGTGCCGCACGTCAGCAGCATGCAACTGGCGTTCGCCCGGATCAAGGAGAGCTGGGAGGACGCGTATCTGACCAGCCTGGCCGGCCGGCCGATCGAGGCGGTCGTCGACCGGATCCGGACGGCGGAGAAGATCGGCGTGTTCTCCAGCGACGAATGCCCGCCGTCGCGACTGGCGCGTGAGCTGCTGGACCGGGGGATCGACTACTTCCGGGCGTACGTCTGCGAGAATCTCGGCTCGCCCGACGAGCGGGTCACCCAGGGCGAGCTGGCCGACATCGCCGGGACGGATTTCAACCCGCTCAACGTGGTGATCCTGATCCGCAAGCCGAACCGCCCGGACCGCGCCCTGCGGGGGAGCCGGCACCGGCTCTTCGGCAACCCGGACGACGCCTTCGCGCAGTCGCTGCCCAAGCGGGGGCTGATCACCCAGGCCGAGGTCCGGGCCATCGCGCTGGCGCAGCTCGACATCCGGGCGACCAGCGTGGTCTGGGACATCGGCGCCGGTTCCGGGTCCGTGGCCATCGAGGCGGCGCAACTGGCGCATCAGGGGACCGTGTACGCCATCGAGCCGGAGCCGGCCGATGTGGCGCTGATCCAGGCCAACGCCGAGTCGTTCGGGGTGCCGAACGTCCGGACGGTGGCGGGTCGGGCGCCCGAGGTGCTGGCGACGCTTCCCGACCCCGACGCCATCTTCGTCGGGGGGACGGGGCGTCAAGTCGACCTGGTCCTGAACGCGGCGTACGCCCGGCTGGTCCAGGGGGGCACCCTGGCGGTCAACGTCGCGACGATCGAGGGGCTGGCCGCCGCGTACCAGACCCTCAAGGGGCTGGCCGGGTCGGTGAGCGTCTGGAACGTGTCGATCGCGCGCGGCATCGAACAGATGGACCGGCTGCGATTCGAGGCGATCGCTCCGACGTTCCTCCTGGCGGTGACCAAGCGGGAGCCGGTCGACTGACGAATCATCCCGCCGGCCTGAGAGTTGTACCAGGCTGCCCGGATCGACTAAATTGAATCAAGGGCGGATCGCATCCGCCGGCACGCGAGGTGGACCAGCGCATGGCGGAGTCGCAGGATCGGGAGCTCGACCTGATCGCCGTGGGCGCGCATCCCGACGATGTGGAGATCGCCTGCGGCGGCACCCTGGCCCGGCTGGCGCGGAAAGGCTACGCCGTCGGGATCGTCGACCTGACCGATGGCGAGCCGACGCCGCACTCGCCCGGGCCGGACGTCCGGCTGGCCGAAGCCGACCGCGCCGCCGGGATCCTGGGGGTCGTCGCGCGGATCAACCTCAACCTGCCCAACCGCAGGTTGTTCGACGGCTTCGAGGCGCGGATCGCGCTGGCCAAGGTGTTCCGCCGGCACAGGCCCAAGGTCGTCATCGGGTTCGGGGGGAAGACCGTGCTGGCCTCGCCCGATCATTACCAGGCGATGCTCATCACCGACGCGGCCGTCTTCTACAGCCGGCTGACCAAGTGGGACGAGCACTTCGACGGGCTGCCGACGCACACCGTCGGCAACCAGTTGAGTTTCCCGATCGCCCTGCATGGGTTGGATTTGCCCGAGGCGTCCGGTTACATTATCGCCGACATCGGCTCCACGCTGGACGTCAAGGTCGAGGCGATCCGCTGCTACCAGACGCAATTCCCCGCCAGCAAGGCCGGGATCTTCCGCGCCGTCGAGACGATGAACCGGTATCATGGCCTCACGGCGGGCTTCGAGGCGGGGGAGTTGTTCATGACCTATCGCTCCGTCGGCGTCGACGACCTGATGCGCTGGGCCAGCCCGGCGCATGCCCGATCGTGAGCGGACGGAGGGCCTGACTCCGAGGGCCCTCGAGCGTGAGTAGGGCCCGGAAGGATGGACGTGCGGTGAGCATGATCGAGTCCGCGACGCCCAAGGGCGTCGAGCACAGTGGGGCCCGGAAGGGTGGGCGTGCGGTGAGCTGGCTGACGCGAATCACGTCCTGGTGGGGTCAATTCCTGGGCAAGGGCCGGGACAAGGACGATCCCGAGGCGACCGAGGAATTCGCCACGCTCTCCTCGTTCACCCTGCTGCCCGGGCAGCTCAAGCTGCGCGTCGGCGTGGTGTCGGTCCGAGGGAACTACCGCGAGCACAACGAGGACAATTACTACGTCCCCGGGCGGCGGTCGGTCCGGCACGACAGCAACTCCGACAGCCAGGCCGAGCTCGGCACCATGACGCTCGAGCCCTCCAACCTGTTCATCGTCGCCGACGGCATGGGCGGCCAGCAGGCCGGCGAGCAGGCCAGCCTGATGGCCGTCGAGCTCATCCCCAAGGCGATCGCCCGCCGGCTGGCCCCCGAGGAGACCGAGCCCAACCGGATCAAGGAGGCGATCCGCGACGCCGTCGCCGAGGTCAACCAGGAGATCCTGGGCAGCTCCGGCGCGGTCACCGAATTCACCAACATGGGCACCACCGTGGTCCTGGCCCAGTTCCGCAACGACCGGGTCTTCGTCGCCGGGATCGGCGACTCCCGCGCCTACCGGCTCCGCGAGGGCCGGCTGGAGCGGCTCACCAAGGACCATTCGCTGGCCGACGCCCTGCTCGAGGCCGGGACGATCTCTCCCGAGGAGCTACCGACCCACAAATTCAAGAACGTGCTATACCTCTACCTTGGCAGCAAGGATGCACGGGGCGGCCCGGAAGACGTCCGGGTGCTCGACGTCCGGCCCGGCGACCGGCTGCTCATGGCCAGCGACGGGCTCACCGGGGTCGTCCCCGATCCCGACCTCAAGCAGGTCCTGGCTACGATCGACGACCCCCAGCAGGCCGCGATCATGCTCAAGGACATGGCGCTGGCCAACGACTCCAAGGACAACGTCACCTGCCTCATCATCCACGCCGTCGCTCAGCACACTCCACCGCCCGCGGCCGTGTGATCGGCAAGCCATCGGTCCCCGCATCCCGTGGATGCCCCGGTCGAACCGGGGTTTTTCGAGTATGCTCCGCCTGGAGGACTTCGCGGCCAACGTCATCAAGTCGGGCCTGGTCCCGCCGGAGGTCCTGGCCCGGTCGCAGTCCGAGTTGCCGCCGGTCGCTACCGGCGATGCGGCGGTCCACCTGGCTCGCCGCCTGATCCAGGAAAAGCGGCTGACCGCGTTCCAGGCCAAGAAGCTCCTCTCGGGCAAGACCAGCGGCTTCTTCCTGGGCGGCTACCGCCTGCTCCGGCCCCTGGGCGAAGGCGGCATGGGCAAGGTCTACCTGGCCGAGAACGACCGGGGCGAGCGGGTCGCCATCAAGGTGCTCCCGCCCCGCCGGGCGCTGGAGGACGAGAACGCCCTGCTCCGCTTCCGCCGCGAGATGGACCTCTCCCGCCGCTGTACCCACCCCAACGTCGCCCGCACCCTGGCCGTCGGCAGCGAGGGCGACGTCCATTTCATGGTGATGGAGTACATCCCCGGCGAGAGCCTCTTCGACATGGTCAGGGCGCCGCGGGCCGGCCCGCTCCGCGTCCCCGACGCGGCGCGGCTGTTCCTCAAGCTGATCGATGGCCTCGACGCCGCCCACAAGGCCAGCCTGATCCATCGCGACATCAAGCCGTCGAACGTCATGATCACGCCCGACGGCGAGGTCAAGCTGCTCGACCTGGGGCTGGCCCGGGCCCTGGACGACGAGAAGGGCATCACCCGGGCCAACACCGTGCTGGGCACGCTCGACTACGCCAGCCCCGAGCAGCTCGGCGACGCCACCAAGGCCGACCGGCGCAGCGACCTGTACAGCGTCGGCTGCACGATCTACTTCGCCCTCTCGGGCAAGGCCCCGTTCGAGGGCGGCGACATGATCAACAAGATCTTCAAGCAGCGGATGGAGGACCCTCCGCCGCTGGAGTCGGTGGCCCGTGGCGTCCCGTCGGCGTTCGGCGCGCTGGTCCGCAAGCTGATGAGCAAGAAGCCGGAGGAACGGTACCAGGATTGCCGCGAGCTCCGCGCCGATCTGGCCCGATGGACCGATCCCCGGCGCGTGCATGCCATCCTGGGGGCCGAGGCCGAAGCCGCCCGCAGCTTCCGCCCGCCACCCCCGGAGCTCGACGAGGACGACCTCCGCCTCTTCGACAGCGACGAGTCGGACAGCCGCGATGACGTATCGCTTCGCCTCCTCGGCGATCCCGAGCCGTCCGTGGCCCCCCGCCACCAGCACCCCCTGCCCCCTCTCGCCGCCATTCTCCGCCCGGCATCCCCGCGCGAGACCAGGGCCGCGAGGCCCGCCCGCTCGCGCGGAGAGGAGTATGCCTGGCTCTTCCAGTTCGCGATGATCGCCATCGCCACCGGAGTCGTCGCCATCATCCTGATCGCCATTTTCTACCGCTCGTAGGCGATGGGCGCACGGTTTGCCCAAGGAGGACGATGGCCCGCAAAAAGCCAGGGCAAGGAACGTTTTGGACGAGGTTTTATCATGTCCACGATCGCGATGGGCCCCCCGTCGGCTTCAATTGGCAACGTCGCTGCTTCAAATCTAGGCAATCCCGGACACGATGACGTCGTCGAGTTCAGTCTGCTCCTGCCCTCTCAATGGGCGAACGACCTCATCGAGCTGGCCAGGGTGCGCCAACAGAGCGTGGGACAGATCATCCGCTCAATGATCGGTCACGCCTTGCATGAGGATGCATCGGGATCATGACAGACGGCCTGGTCAGCCGTCAGATTTCCGCCGCCGAGGGCGCCGCGTTGACGGCCTGCGCGTCCGGGAGATCCGCCGCAGCCAGGCCCGCAGGCGACGCGTCCAGGCGAGCTGGTCGGTCGAATCTTCTTCGAGGATCCAACGTCGGATCTCGACGGCCTTGATCGGCAGGAACCGGCTCTGGGTGGCGATGGTGTAGGTGCCGTCCTCTTGGAGTTGCTCGATCGTCACTTCTTCCCCATCGAAGTACCAGATCTCGGCGACCTGGAGTCGTTTGTAGATGTCCTCGCGGTCCACCTCGGGGGCCGAGAGATCGATCTCGACCGCCAAATCCGGGTTGGGGTAGTCGGCCAGGTCCATGGACTTGACGGCCCGAGATCTCGCATCGGCGGCCAGCTTCTCGGGCAGAAAGTAGTAGCACTGGTCGGCCTCCAAGCCGCGGGAGATCTCGGGGCGCTTCCACGTCGTCTCACCGGCCGGGCTGCGCGGATCCCTAACTCGTTCGAGACCTCATTGACGAACTGGCCGAAAAGGTCCTTGAAGTACTCGTGAATGCGGCTGGTTGTCATGAGCTCCAGATCTTTCCCGTCATAGGCCATCCGCACATGCTGCCCCTCGCCCACCGCATTGGAGAGGAGGTCGTAGACCTCCCACCCCACATCGCGGAGGACAATCCGCGTCTCTGCGTCGCCCCGATCCGGCACCCTGACGAGGCGCTTCGCTCGGACCTTCGATGGCTTCCGCGTGGTGATTGTGCTCATGGAGACCCCCGGTTTCCTCTTCTCCTGCCCCGTTTGAAGTTCAGATCGACCGCGACGAGCCGAAGGCTTCCCCCGATTGTAGCAATTACCTGATGAGGTCGACTGCTTACAACGATCGGCTCCTCGTTGTCTAGACGAATGTATAGGAAAAGGCTTGTGAGGGTCCGATTCTCCGGCGAGAATGGGGAGGGATGCCGCGGAGATCGGTTCGGGGCCGGCGGGGGTCTTCTCACACATGCAACGGGTCAGCGAGCGTGCGGACGAGGTGCTCGATCGATTCCACCCGGCGGTGGCCTCGTGGTTCCGCGAGCAGTTCGGGGAGCCGACCCCGGCGCAACGGATGGGATGGCCGGCGATCGCGTCGGGGCAGAACACGCTGATCGTGGCCCCGACCGGATCGGGCAAGACTCTGGCGGCGTTCCTGGCCGCGCTCGACCACCTCTGGCGGACGCCCCGCCGCGAGAAGGGCGTCCGGATCCTTTACGTCTCCCCGCTCAAGGCGCTCAATCAGGACGTCGGGCGGAACTTGCAGTTTCCCCTCGAAGGGATCCTGGAGCACGCGCACGCCGCGGGCACGCCCTTGCCCCCGCTGTCGGTCGGCATCCGCAGCGGCGACACGCCCAGCACTGAGCGGGCCAGGATTGTCCGCAAGCCGCCCGACATCCTGATCACGACGCCCGAATCGCTGCACCTGATGCTGACCAGCCAGGCCCGGGGCATCCTCCGCGGGATCTCGCACGTGATCGTCGACGAGATCCACGCCGTCTGCGGCAACAAGCGCGGCGTGTTCCTCGCTCTGTTGCTGGAGCGGCTGGCGGCGATCAACCCGTCGGGGTTCGTCCGGATCGGCCTGTCGGCCACCCAGCGCCCGCTCGAGGAGGTCGCCCGCTACCTGGGCGGACTCCGGCGGACCGGCGACGGGACGTTCGAGCCCCGACCCGTGACCATCATCGACGCCGGCTGGCGGCGCGACCTGGACCTGAGCGTGATCTGGCCGGCGAGCCCCGATCGCTTGCCGGAACCGGGCACCATCTGGCCGGCCATCGAGGAGAAGCTGGCCAAGCTCGTGCGCCAGCATCGCTCGACGATCATCTTCACGAACAACCGGCGGATGGTCGAGAAGCTGACCGCGGGGCTCAACGAGGCAGCGGCGAGCGACTGGGACGGCGAGGTGAGTCGCCAGGGCGAGGCTCCGTCCGAGCCGCATGCTCATCGGCCACCTGCCACTTGCGACTTGCGACTTGCCACTCCAGATGGCTACCAGCCTTTCCGGGCCCATCACGGCAGCCTGAGCCTGGACGAGCGGCGTGCGACCGAGGAGGCGCTCAAGCAGGGCGAGCTGGCGGCGGTGGTGGCCACGGCCTCGCTGGAGCTGGGGATCGACATGGGCGCGGTCGACCTGGTCTGTCAGGTCGAATCGCCGGGGAACGTGGCGCGCGGGCTCCAGCGGGTGGGCCGGGCCGGGCACGTGGTCCACGGGACCAGTCGCGGGCGGTTGATCGCCAAGACCCCGGCGGATCTGCTGGAGTCGGCCGCGTTGTGTCGGGCGATGCTCGAGGGGCGGATCGAGCACCTGCGCGTGCCCCGGGGGTGCCTGGACGTCCTGGCGCAGCAGGTGATCGCGTGCGTGGCGGTCGAGCCGTGGGACGTCCCCGCGCTGTTCGACCTGGTCCGGTGCGCCTCTCCGTACCGCGACCTCACGGCGGAGGCGTTCGAGAGCGTCTTGCGGCTGGTCTCCGGCCGGTTCCCCAGCCCGGGGCTCCGCGACCTGCGCGCTCGACTGGCCTGGGACCCGATCCACAACCGGCTGGCCGCGTTGCCCGGCACGGGCCACCTCGCCCTGGTCGGCGGCGGGACGATCCCCGACACGGGGCAGTTCCCGGTGTACCTGGGCGACGGCGGGCCCCGGCTCGGCGAGCTGGACGAGGAATTCGTCTTCGAGCGGCGGGTCGGCGAGACCTTCATGCTGGGCAACGCGGCCTGGCGGATCGACGCCATCGAGCCCCATCGCGTGCTGGTCAGCCGGGCCGAGGGCCAGCCGGGCGTGATGCCGTTCTGGCACGGCGAGGCGGCGTCGTGCTCGCCCGAGCTGGGCGAGGCGATCGGCGTCCTCAGCCGCGAGATCGCCGGCCGGCTCGATGATCCCGAAGTTCTCCCATGGCTCGAGCGCGAATGCCGGCTCGAGCCGCCGGCCGCGCGGATGCTGGCGCGGTTCCTCGCCCGCCAGCAGCGGTCTGGCGGCGCCATCCCCGACGATCGGACCATCCTCATCGAGTCGTTCAAGGACCAGGCCGGCGAGCTCGGCCTGGCCGTGCTGACGCCGTTCGGCGGCAAGCTCCACCTGGGGCTGAAGCTCGCCCTGCTCGGCCGGATCCGGAGGCGGCTCGGCCTGACCCCCGCCTGCCTGCATGTCGACGCCGGCCTCCTCTTCCGCCTGCCCGACCAGGACGAGCCCCCGCTCGACCTCTTCGACGGCCTGACCGGCGAGCTGGCGGAGCAGCTCATCCGCGAGGAGTTGCCCGAGACCGCGCTCTTCGGCCTGCGGTTCCGCCAGAACGCCGCCCGGGCGATGCTCATGCCGCGCCCCGACCCGGGTAAGCGCACGCCGCTCTGGCTCCAGCGGCTCCGCGCCAAGGACCTCCTGCAAGTCGCCCGCCAGTTCCGGGACTTCCCGATCGTCATCGAGACCTTCCGCGAATGCCTCGACGAAGATCTCGACCTGCCGCGGCTTCGCGGCTTCCTCGATGCGGTCCAGGCCGGCTCGATCCGTGTCGTCCGGCGCCGCGGCGAGGTCCCGTCGCCGATGACCTCGGAGCTGGTCTTCGCATTGACTGCGGCCTATGTGTACTCGTGGGACGAGCCCCAGACCCGCGACCGCAAGCCGGCATCCGCGGTGGTCGACGAGGACCTGCTCGGGCCGCTGCTCCGCGACGGAATCGCCAGGGATCCCGGCTGGCTCGATCCCCAGGCGATCGGGCGGGTCGACACGCGGCTCCGGCAGACGTCCCGGCCGCCGCGCACCGCGGAGGAGATGGCCGAGCACCTCCGCCGGCTCGGCGACTTGACCGACGCCGAGATCGCCGGCCCCATGCCCTCCTTCCTGGCCGAGCTGCAGCAATCCGGCCGCGCCGTCGCGATCGAGCTGCCCGGAACGAGCGATCCCCGGCGCTGGATCTCGGCGGAGGACGAGGCGCTATATGATGCGGCGTTCTTGTCTTCGGGAGGGCGAGGCTCCGTCCGAGCCGGAGTTGGCGATGGCTCGGACGGAGCCTCGCCCTCCCACATCGATTCGCTCACTCCCGACACTCCCGAAGAAGCCCGCGCCTCGATCGTCGAGCGATTCCTGCGGACGCACGCGTTGATCGGCCTGGCCGACGTCACGGCGCGATATCCGATCTCGCCGGCCGAGGCGACCGACCTGCTCGAGCGCTGGGCCGACGAAGGGACGGCGGTCCGGCTGGGCGATCCGGACGATCCGGCCGATGGCCGATGGGCCGAGCGGGAGAACCTGGCCGAGATGCGGCGGGTCACTGTGGCCGTCCGACGGCGGGAGAGCCTGGCCGTCGCGCCCGAGGTGTTCGCCGACTTCCTGCTGCGCTGGCAGCACGTCCATCCGTCGGCGCGAGGGGAGGGCCCGGCGTTCCTCGAATCGGTCCTGGAGCAGCTCCAGGGCCTCGTGATGCCGGCGCGGCTCTGGGAGGTCGAGGTGTTGCCGCGCCGGATGGCCGGCTACCGGCCGGCCTGGCTGGACGACATCATGGGGCGCGGCGGCTGGCTCTGGCGGGCGGACGGGTCCGCGCGGGGCGAGCCGCGGGTCGCCTTCTTCACGCGGGACTTCGCCGGGTTGAGTGAGATACCGGGAGGAATCGATGAGCTCGGCCCCGACGAGGCCCGGGTCCTCGACCATCTGGATCGGATCGGCGCGAGCTTCGCGGCCGAGCTGGCGCGGGCCTCGGGCGTCGAGCCCTCGCGGGTGCGCCGGGCGCTCCTGGAGCTGGCCGGGCGGGGCCTGGCGACCAACGATCGCTTCGACCCGATGCGGGCCGGCGGGGATGCGACGCTCTCGGCCCTGGCCGAGGCGTCGAGGGACCGCGCCGGCGGCCGATCGCTGCGCATTCGTTCGCGGCGTTCGATCTCCGGCCAGGCCGAGGGGCGCTGGTCGCGGCTGAATCCCTCGCCGGCCGATCCCGAGGCCCGGCTGCTCGCCTGGGCGTCCGCCCTGCTCGATCGTTACGGCGTGCTGAGCCGCGAGGTCGTCGCGCTGGAGCCGTCGGCACCCGGCTGGGGCGAGCTCGCACCGCTCCTGGCGCGAGCCGAGTGGCGCGGCGAGGTCCGCCGCGGCTACTTCGTCGAGGGGCTCTCCGGGGTCCAGTACGCCTCGGAGGAGGCCGCCGCCGAGCTGGCCCGGCTCGCCGCCCATCCCGAACCCGCGTCACCGGTCGTCCTGGTTCCGACCGTCGATCCGGCCAATCTGTATGGGGCCGGTGCGCCTCTGGATATTGATCTCCTCGACGGCGGCACCGCGCGCATGCCGCGGGTCCTGGGCAATTACCTGGCGATCCGCGACGGGCGTCCCATCCTGATCGTCGAATCGCACGGCAGGCGGCTGACCGCGCTGCCCTGGGCCTCGCCGCCCGACATCGATTCTGCACTGAAGCTTCTCCCGACCTTAATCGGTCCGGGTCAACGCATCCTCAAGGTGGAATTGTATAATGGTGCCCCTGCGGCGGAGGCCTCGGCGGCCGGCCGGCTGGCCGAGCTGGGCTTCGTTCGCGATTATCCCGGCATGGCTTACTACGCCGGGTGGGCGACATCGGAGGCCGGCTCGACCTGATCGCCGCACCCGACCGATGCCCAGACGATCCCGACCCCGGGGAAGCACCGGAGCCTCGTCATGGACACCGTTTCGAATCCGTCCGACCCGGCATGCGAGACCTTCTACGACTGCATCGTCATCAGCGACCTGCATCTGGGCAGCGACGTCTGCCAGGCGAAGCTCCTCGAGGAGTTCCTGGTCTGGGCGGTCGAGCATTGCCGCGAGCTGGTGATCAACGGGGACATCTTCGACGACCTGAATTTCAAGCGCCTGACCAAGCGGCATTTCGCCTGCCTGAAGGTGATCCGTCGCCATTCGGATCGCGAGGATTTCCGCCTGGTGTGGGTCCGGGGCAACCACGACGGCCCCGCCGACATCGTCAGCCACATCGTGGGCGTGGAGATCCTGGATGAATACGTCTACGACAACGGGCAGGTCCAGCTCTTGATCCTGCACGGGGATCAATTCGACACCTTCACCACGGCTTATCCGCTCTTGACCGAGGTGGCATGCGGCGTCTTCTATTACATCCAGAAGTACATGCCGCACCGCGCCGCGCGCTGGATCCGCCGGATCTCGAAGCGATGGCAGCGCAACAGCCAGCTCGTCGAGAGCCGGGCGATCGAGTACGCGCAGGGCCGGGGCTTCCGATACGTCACCTGCGGCCACACCCACCTCGCGCTCGAGTCCGAGCACGACGGGGTTCATTACATCAACAGCGGGACATGGACCGATTACCCCCCCTGCCCCTTCGTGGTGGTCCGGGGATCCGAGGTCCGGCTGGAGCACTGGCCGATGCCCGAGGCCCGGGCCGTCGCGGAGCCGCCCGCCGCGGAAGCGGAAGCGACCCCGGCGGGGCCCCAGGCCCAGATGTTGCCGCCGCCGCTGCCGGCCATCGGGTGATCCCGGTCCGCGGCAGGAGTCATCCCACGGTCCAGTCCCTCGGGTAGAGGTACCACGACGGACAAGAGGTCCACGAGAACGGCCAGGACGGGTCGGACGGCCGACGGCCGATAGGGAGCCGGTCGCGGGTCGAGAGAGCCCGGAGTCGGACGGGTATCTGTACTCGTTCCGTCACCCTTCGCCGCCGTTTCTGATGCTGGCGAGATTCGTAGCGGATCGCTACAATTTCGTCATGAGTTCGCCGACGGCCGCACCGAGCTTACCATCGACCCAACCGCCCAAGGTCTACCGGGCCATGAAACGCGATCCCGCGGACGACCAGCCGGTCGTAGGGACGACCAGTTCGTCGGAACTTGGCGCCCGCCCAGGGGTTGACATCACCGTCGATGGGGCCGGGAACGTGGTGCTCGATGCGAGCGGGATGTCGGTGGCTCCTGGGTGGCGGGACCTGGAGTTTACCCGGATCCCGAGGAGACTACGGCATATCATTCCCGGGGCGAGAGGCACAAACAACATTTCCTGCTACACCCTGGGTGTGGGACCATTCCAGAGGGGAGTTGTCGCATCGGGACTGGAGTTGATCCCGGACCCCGGGCAAGCGCCAGTGACCCACGGCGTCATCGCTCCCGTGCTGGTCGTCCCTCTGCACGAGTACCAGACCGACCTGGAGAATACCCGCGCCGCCTGGCAGATCGACGAGTCGTGACAATGGATGCACATCCTCCGTTCGGCACCCCGAGTTTCAAGCTGGTGGCGCAGGGACTCGTTGCGCTACAGCGACTACTCATGGAGGGCAAGGAGGATTCCTCCGAGGCCGAGTCCATCCGCGACGCCCTGGATGCGCCTCTGAAGGTCTTGAGCCGGGGTGAAAAGGAACGGGCGCAATGGCTCTCGGAGGACCTGTACTCGATCGGCGAGCCGCCCGCGACCAGCCAGAGGGAGATGAACCCGCAAGTCCAGCAACAACTGAATGAGGCCCTGGAGGCCCGGCAGGGCCGGGAGTGGGACCGAGCCCTTGCGCTCCTCCGGCGATGGAAGGAGTTCATCTCGCCTGCCCTTTTGAGCTACCTCAGGGGGTCGATCTGGTCCGGGGCTGGCTATCCGGACGTCGCCTCGGAGTTCTACCGCCATGCCTCCGAGAATGATCTGACGAACGCAAAGTACCTATCGTACTACATGAGCTCCCTCGCGGAGACCGAGCCGGAGAACGCGAGGAGGCTCGCCAGTGATATGTTAGCCGACTTCGAGGGTCAGGCTCCCATTATTGTGGCTCAGGCCGCGCACATTCGATGGAGGGACGGCAAGACGGCCTCGGCCGCCGAATCCGCCCGATTGTTCCGAGACCTCATCCCGATCCTCGAGAGGAACGTGAGCCGGATCCAGCAGGATGAGGATACCCCCGCTCGAGAGTCGGCGTACATCACGACGGTCGTCTTGCTGGGCTTCTGTCACGAGTTCCTGGGCAACATCGGGGCCGCTGTGGGTCATTACACGCTCGGGCTTCAACTCGAACCGGATAACGTCGCATTACTCGTCGCGCGAGGAATACTTCTGTATGGCTCCAGCCCGCGCCATCACCGACATGGAGCAAGCCATCCGACTCGGCTCCCCCGAGGTCTGGCCCTACTTGTTCCTCGTTCATCACCATCTGATTTCGAAGCAATATGATTGGTGCCTTTTCCTGTGCGAAACAGGGTTGAGAATGCAGGGGTCTGACACCGCGAAGAGCCTGCTCCAGGAGTGGCTAGCCATCGCTAGAGCCCAACTCGGGTTTCCGCCCGAATTCGTCAGGGCGTCGTTCGAGGCGGCCCTTCGTCTGGACCCCTCGAACGAGCTAGCCAAGCGAAATCGAGACGCCTTCGAAGCATCTCTCAAGGTTTCTCACACGATTCTCCCGTCGCTGTGGGAGCAGAAGTCGGAGGCGGCACTGAGGCAGTTCGGGCTCGCTGAACGACGGGCGGCATGAAGAGCGTTCGATCGCCGGGGGACCCGGGAGCGGCCGCCCCCCCGCCGCCGTTGGGTTAGCGGCGCTTCGCGACCGAGTCCTTCACCGGGTGATACCAGGATGGGAGGATGAGGGTCCTCCAGGTCAGTGCGGTCACGTAATCGCTCCCCGGCCGTCCTGAACCCAGGCCGTCAAGCAGCCGGCTGGAGCCGTCGCTGAGACCGCCGGGATCGGTCCCGCGAATCATCAGCGTGTAGGAGTGGTGGATGCTGATGCGTTGCGACGGGTGCAGGGTGACCGTCCGGGTCGCCGCGTCGTAGACGGCCGATCGGATCGCGATCCGCGTGCCGCTGCGATCGGTGATCTGGTAGTTCTTGACGTCCTGGGCAGCGGCGGGGTCGAGCGGCTCGTCGAAGGTCAGCGCGATCGTCGTCGGCATCATGTGAATGCCGTAGCGCCGGACCGAGACGACGCGCGGGCCATCCGAGCGGGCGATCGGGGCGCCGGAGCCGGTGGGCGTGGGGGTCGGCGTCGGCGTGGGGGTCGGTGTCGGCGTGGGCGTGGGACTGGTCGTGACGATCTGGACGGACTGCTGGGGCGACGTGCTGGGGCCGAACGAGGCGTCGCCGCTGTAAGCGGCCGTCACGACATGCGCGCCGACGGCCAGCGTGCTCGTCGCCAAGTTCGCCTCGTCCTGGCCGGCGACCACCCCGAGCGGAACGGGGGCCTGGGCGACGCCGTCGATCGTGAAGGTCACCGTGCCCGACGGAGTGCCTCCCGCGGCCGCGCCGACGATCGCCGTCAGGTTGACCGGTCGGCCGACGGCGACGGGGCCCGAAGGCACGACGAGTTGTGTGGTCGACGGCTCGGTGCCCGTCGGCGTCGCGTAATCCTTGGCGAAGTTGGACGTGTTGTTGTGGGAGTCCGTGGTCGTCGCGGAGACGATCGCCTCGCCGGCCGGCAGCCCCGCCACCGTGACCGAGAAGGTCGCATTGCCCGACACATCGGTGCTGACCTGCGCCGCGCCCAGGAACGTCTGGCCCTCTCCCAGTTGGTTCGGGCCGGCAGCCGCGTTGGCGTAGAACTCGAGCCGGAAGCTGGAAGACGGGGTCCCCTGGAGCGTCCCCGCGATGAGGGTATGGCCGTCGCTCGTGCCGGAGACCGAGGTCAGGACGGGCGGGGCCGGTGCCCCCTGGACCTCCGAGAAGATGCCTTGCGAGAGGAAGCTGGATGTCGCGTGGCCGTTGCTGTAGATCGAATTCTCGAGGATCGCGGTGCCGGAGGAATTGACATCCAGGAACACACCCGACCCGGAGTCGGTGGCGAGTGTACCGGTCGGCTCGTCGTTGAAGGCGATCGTATTGGCCGCCCCGGCGACCGTGCCGCCGATCGTGTTCAACGCCTGGCTGCTGGAGACATCGACCCCGACCACATCGCCCAGGCCCTTCGACCCGGTGACGTTGACGCCGATGAAGTTACCCTCGACGAGAGTCGGGACGGACATGTAATTCAGGTTGATGCCCGTGTCGTTGCCGGATACGACATTCCCGGAGCCCGCGGCCGTCCCCCCGATCGTGCTCGGCACCGCCGCGCCCGGAGTCTCGAACTGGGCGGTGAAGGAGATGCCCGTCGAGTTGCCCTGGAAATCAGAGGGGCCGTTCGACGGGTCGGCGCTGTGAGTCTGGATCTTCGCGGTCCCGCTGACGTCGGTCCCGATGAGGTTGCCCTCGATGAGGTAGCCCCCGCCGTTCTGGAGCGTCCCCGATGAGTCTTGCCCCACATTCTCGACCTCGACCCCGTAGACGTTCCCCGTGATCACATTGGCGGCGCCCTGGGTCGTACCGCCGATCGTCATATCCGAGCCGTACTGGGCGAGGATCCCGGCGCGATTGAACAGCGCCTTGGTCCCCGTCGCGTCCAGCCCGATGAGGTTGCCCTCGACCACGTTGCCCGTGGGGTTGTGATCCGTGCCCAAGCTGGTCTGATAGATCCCCGCTTCCCAGCCGGAGATGACATTCCGATCGGCGGCATTCGTGCCCCCGATCGTGTTGTGGGAGGCCGCCGGCAGGTCCACCCCGGCGTAGAAGGCCTGGTTGATGGTCGGCGCTTGCAGCGACAGGCCGTCCGCCGCGGTGCCGAGGAAGTCGCCGGCCACCGTGTTGCCGTTGCTTAGCAACTCGACGGCGCTCGAGAAGGTATTGCCGATCACCAGGCCCCGGACGACGGAATCCCCGCCGGTGATCGATAACGCCGGGCTACTGGTGGGATAAGTCGGACCGGGGAGAAGCTGGACTAGCGGCAAGGCGTTGTCCCCCTGGCGGGGCCCGTCGGTGTTGGGATGCGCCCCCGGCTGAGTATATCCGTCGATGATCAGCGGCGCGGCGATCGCCGGAAGATCGGATGCGAGGGCGATGGCCTGGACGCCCGAGCCGGGGATATTGAAGTCGATGGTGTTCGGACTGCCCAGAGCCCCGCTGATCTGGGCCTGCGCTGCGTGCTCAGCGCCGAGATGGCGAGCGTGCCGTCGGACACCTCGATCGCCTCGCGCAGCGACAGCGTCGGGTCGGTCGGGCCGACCGTATCGGACGCGGTGTTCACCGTCAGGGTCGCCAGCAAGCGGCGGTCCTCGAGCGGCTCCAGCAGCGCGAGGCGGACGCTGCGGCGGTTGCGGGTTGGGACGGATCGCGGTTTCATCGGTCTTCTCCGGGGGTAGAAGGGGGTGTCCTTCCGGCCGTCAGGCCAGATTGCTGGGCAGGGGCGAGCCGTCGAGCCCGCTGAAGACTACGGTCATGAACCGGTTGTGGCCGCGGGGCCTGCGGACGACCAGGTCCTCCACGCCGTTGGCGGTCACCGTCGACATCGCGAACTTGCCCCGGTATCCCTTGCCGAAGGGGAAGACGGTGAACTTGACAGCGCCGGTGGCCGGGTCGGTGACGCGGATGGCCCGGCGGTGCTTCACCTGGACAATCGTGGCCTCGATGGGCACGATCGCCATACTCCCGCCGGTGCCTCCGGGGCCGCCGCCTCCGGGGCCGCCGCCATTCGGCGGGGCGGTGGCGCCGAGTTCATAGGCGCCGATGTCGGCGGCGGCACCGACGACCCGCGGCTCGCCGCGCTGGTCGACGGTGAGGCTCAGGGGGTTGGAGCCGGCGTCGATCGCCGGGCTGTCCGGGAGCAGCGTCAGGACGGGCGGCGACCCCTCGATGGACTGTAATGGGCCGAGTTTCGGGTCCACGCCCACGAGGTCGCCGGCGACTCCATTGAAGATGCCGGACGCCCCGACGCCGTCTTGCAGCAATGTATTGGCCGCATAGGCGAAGGTGAGGTCCACATCATCCGGGGTGACGGGCGCCAACGACGAGCCGCCGGTGTTGGCCGCGCTGGTGTTGAGCGCGATGATGGTGCTGATCGCGGTCACCAGCCCCGGGCTGCCGACGGCGGATGGCCCGCGGATGCCGCCGGCGACGGCGGTCCCCGGGTTGCCCTGCTGACCCGGTGAACCCACGTTGACCCCGCCTCCCTCCGTTCCGCCGTAGCCACCGAATTCGGCGAAGGCCTGGTTCTCGGCGATCGTGCTGTTGTACAGGCCGATCGGGGCCGCCGTGTCGATCCCGCCCCCCTCGGCCGCCCCACCGTTGCCGCCGTTGCCGCCGTTGCCGCCCTGCTGGGAGGTGGGATCGGTTCCCCCCTGCCCTCCGAATCCCCCGCCCCCGCTGGTCGCGCCGTTCGAGGCGATGGTGGAATCGACGATGCTCGTCTTCGAAGCCGCGGACGCCACTTCGAGTCCGCCGCCGGAACCATCGCCTCCCGGCCCGCCCGTGGGGCCGGTCCCGGTGGTGTTGGACCCGCCTTGGCCCCCGTCGCCACCGTTGGCCTGGTTGTACGACATCGAGCTCCGGGACACGGTCAACGACCCGAAGTTGTAGATGCCTCCCCCGTAGGCGGCTCCTCCGACACCGCCGACGCCGCTCGCATCGTCGCTGGTCGACCCCTTGCCGCCCTCGCCCCCGTCTGCCTCGTTGGATTCGACCGAGCACTGATCGAGGGCCAGCGTCCCGGAGTTGTAGATGCCGCCGCCCAGGGCGTTTATCCCCGCCGAGCCCGCCGCGGTCATATTGCCCGGCGTCCCGTCCTGGCCGGAGCCGCCCTCGGCGTGGCAGCCGACCACGTTGACACGGTCGAGCTCGGTGGTCCCGGCATTGATCAGGCCGCCGCCCAGCGCCATCGTGATCCCCGGCGACCCGCTGCGGCTGTCGTCCACCGCGGTGCCCCCGAGGATCGTGAGGTCGCTGATGTACGCGGTGACGCCGGGGAAGATCTTGAAGATCCGATCGCCGAGCTTGCTGGCATCGATCACGGTCTTGGATTGGCCGGCCCCCTCGATGGTGATCGTGTGTCCGATCCCGCTCAGGTCGAGGTCGCCCTGGGCCGCGCCGTTGTCCTCCCCGGGTGTGTTCGCCACCGTGAGGACGTAAGCCCCGGCCTGGAGGTCGATCGTATTGTCCTGCCCGTTGGAGTCGGCCTGGACGATGGCGTCCCGCAGGGAGCCAGGGCTGCCGTCGGCGGCCGAAGGGTCCGGGTTGAACGTGGCGAGGAGGCGGCGATCCTCGAGTCGTTCCAGCCGGGGCGACGACCGCCTGCGGGCCGCAGATGCCGGGCCGAGCCGGCGCGATGACCAGTGCGACATGGGAGAACTCCTCCGGCCGTCAGGCCAGGCTGCTCGGGAGGGGAGAGCCGTCGATCCCGCTGAAGACGGCGGTTGCGAACTTCTTGTGGCCGACGGGCCTGCGGACGACCAGGTCCTCGACGCCATCGACCGTGACCGTCGAGATCGCGAACCGGCCGCGATATCTCGAGCCGAAGGGATACACGCTGAACTTGACGAGGCCGGTAGCCGGGTCGGTCACGCGGATGGCCCGGTGGTGCTTCACCTGAATGATGGTGGCCCCGATCGGCACGAACGCCGTACCCCCGCCGCCGGTGCCGCCGGGGTTGCCGCCGCCGGGGTTGCCGCCGCCGGGGCCGCCACCTCCGGGTCCGCCGCCGTTCGGCGGGGCGACGGCCCCGAACTCGTAGGCGCCCATGTCGGCGGCGGCACCGACGACGCGGGACTTATAGCCGCGCTGGTCGGCGGTGAGGTCCAGCGGGTTGGAGCCGGCGTCGATGGCCGGGCTGCCCGGCTGCAGCGCCATGGTGGGCGTCGGGCCGCCGTTGTCCTGGAGGGGACCCAGCCTCGGATCCAGCCCGGAGAGGTTGCCGGCGGCGCCGGCGAGGAAGGATTCCGCCCCGTCGGTGTCCTGCAGGAGCGTGTTGCTGGTGAAGGAGAAGCTGGCCACCACATCGTCGGGCTCGGGGCCCAGACGGTCGGGGCTGTCCGTATTGAGCGCGATGATGGAGCTGACCGAGGTCACGAGTCCCGGGGTGCCGGCGTCGGAGGGCGCCCAGATGCCGCCGGCGAAGGCGGGCCCCGTGTTGCCCGGCTGGCCGGGGTAGCCCGGGGTTGTGCCGCTCGCGCCGGGACCGCCCTGGCCGGCGTCCGCACCGAACGCCTGATTGGCGGCGACCGTGCTGTTGTAGAGGCTGAATGGCGACGCCGAGTCGATGCCTCCGCCCTTGGCGACGCCCGCGTCGCCGCCGCGGCCGCCGTAGGCGCCGGGCGACCCCGCGGGGGCGTGCGCGAGGCTCGCCTCACCGCCCTGGCCGCCGAATCCCCCCTGCGCCGCGTTGTTGGCGATCGTCGAGTCCACGATCCGGATCTGCGGGTTGGTGTCGGCCACGGCCAATCCGCCGCCGTAGGCATTGCCGGCCGATCCGCCGGACGGCCCCATGCCGTAGATATCGACGCCGCCATCGCCGCCGGCGCCGCCGTCGGCGTTGTTGTCGTCGATCGTGCTCTGCGACACGGTCAAGATGCCGCCGTCCCAGATCCCGCCGCCGTCGCCGTCGCCGCCGTTGCCTCCGCTCGCGCTGGTATCGGCGCTGCTCCCTCCGTCACCCCCCTTGCCGCCCGCGGCGGCGTTGTCGCGGATGATGCACTGGTCGAGCGTCAGGGTCCCGGAGTTGAAGATCCCGCCGCCCAGTGCGCTGAGCCCGGCCGCGCCCGCGGCGTTCGGATCGTTCGTGGTGTCGCCCACGTCGGCTCCGGCCAGGCCGAAGCCGCCCCCGGCGGTGCATTTCTGGACGATCACGCCGTCGAGTTCGAGAGTCCCCTCGTTGAGGATGCCGCCGCCGAATGCGGGCTCGGTACCGGGCAGCATGCCGGCGTTGCCCGCGTCGCTCGCGATCCCATCCTGGATCGTCAGGCCGCTGAACACCGCGTCCACCCCCGACATGACCTGGAAGACGCGGTCCAGTCCGCCGCCGTCGATGACACTCGCCCCGGCGCCCTGGCCCTGGATGGTGATGGTGTGCCCGGCGGCGGTCAGGTTGAGGTCGCCCTGCGCCGCGGCGGCCTCATGACCGGCGGTGTTGGCGATCGTGAGCTGATAGGTGCCGGATTGGAGTACGATCGTATTGTCCTGCCCGTTGGTATTCGCCGCGATGATGGCGGCGCGGAGCGAGCCGGGGGCGCCGTCGGCGACGGACGGGCTCGGGGTGAATGTGGCGAGCAGGCGGCGATCTTCGAGCTGTTCCAGCATTGCCAGGCGGACTCTACGACGGTTGCGGGTCAAGGCGGATCGCGGTCTCATCGGTCCTCTCCGGGAGTTAATAGGAACATCCTCTCGGGCGCGCATCAGGGGCGCCGCCCGCGACCTCGTGGGGCATCGTCGGTGCGAGGCGGCGCCGCACGCCGGTCCCACGGGCGATCCGAGGGATGGCGAGCGCCCCGGCCTCGATGAACTCGCTGCGCCGGCAGACGCGTCCGAGACGGGAGATCGGGAATCCTCCGGGCCGTCGTCCTCGAACCGAGGAGAGCGAGTGGCCCGGACACATCTCTATCTAACCGGTCCGCGTCGAGAGATGACGCGGCCCTCCGGCATTTCCGGACGTCGCTCGCGAACGAGACGATGTGGGCGCGCGCATCACGGCGACGGGGCGAACGGATCGGCCGGGAACTTGGGGTCCATGAACATCCGCTGGAACTCGGGCAGGGACCGGAGCGGGGCGAGCGCGGGGTCGTCGGCGAGGGACCCCAGGTGGTGGTCGGGGCCGGCCTCAACGATCTGGCGCAAGGCCGCCATGGCCCGCTCGAGATGGTGGGCCGCCCGATTGCGTTGGGGCGGCGATGCGTCCGGTTCCGCGGCGATCAGGGACGCGACACGAGCATGCCGGCAGGCCATAAAGTAGCTCTCGAGCGACCCGTTTGGCGAAACGCCCTCGAGGCCCTCCAGCGCCCGCTCGTAGGCCATCCCTGCCTCGCGACGACGGCCCAACTGATCGAGCGCCGAGGCGGCGAGCAGCCGCGAGTCGACGAGTGACTCCCGATAGCCCGGCGCCGCGGGATTCTCCCGCGTCAGGCGATCGAGCACCTGTTCCGACCTCGTCCACGCGTCCAGCGCTTCGTCGAGGCGGCCCAGGTCCTTGAGCTGGATGCCCAGATCTCTCAGGGCCCGGCCCTTCCGGTAGGCGTAGTTCGCGACGGTCGGGTTGTCCCCGGTCAGGCGGTCGTAGATCTGCAGCACCCCCCGATACTCCTCCACCGCCTCCGCCTTGCGCCGGGTCCGCCCGAGCCAGTGGGCAATGGCGACTCGCACATGCGCGAGGCCTTCCTGGTATGACGCCACGTTCGGCCGGTCGCGAACCAGCTCCTCGTAGGTCGAAAGGGCGCGCCGGAGATAGCGATCGGCCTCATTCCAGCGCCGGAGCTCGAGCGCCTTGACGCCGCGATTATCGAGGGCCCGGCCCAGCGCGGCCCTCAGCTCGAGGTCTTCGGGGTGCAACGCGGCGAGCGGCTCGAGGATCGCGGCGGCCCGTTCGTATGAGTTGGCGGCCTGGGCCAACTCGCCCCTGAGATGCCGGAGGACTCCGAGGGTCACCAGCGCCCGGGCCAGCCCGCGGCGCGCCGATTCCTCGGCCGGGGCGAGCTCGGTCGAACCGGTCGTAGCGCGCGACGGCCCCTTCGACGGCCTGCACGGCCTCGTCCATCCGATTCATGGCGTCGCCCAGCAGCTTACCCAGCCGGACATCGGTGTCGGCCAGCTTGATCTGTCGGCCGGCGGACCCGGGGGCGTCATCCGCCAGCCGCTGGCGGATCGCCCGCGTCCGCCGCAGGCAATCGAGCGCCTCGTCGGCCCGTCCCACCATGGAGGAGAGGTACTCGCCTTGCGTCTCCAGGACGTCGGCCAGGTCCGACTGAGCCCCGGCATCCCCGGGCTGCCGCTCGGCCAGCCGCTGGCGGATCGCCCGCGCCCGCCCCAGGATCTCGATCGCCTCGGGGTAGGAGCCGATCTGGCCGGTGATCTCGCCCACGCGCTGGTAGGCCGCGGCGAGCTCGGGCCGGGGGACCCCGCCGGCCTCGGACTCGAGCGCGGCCTGCAGCTTCTGGTAGAACTCGAGCGCGAGCCCAGGAGCTTCTCGCGCAGCGGCTTGAGCTGGGGCTCTTTGAGCAGCACGTCCTCGCTGGCCCCGGTGTAGAACCGCTCGATCGCCTCCCGGGCCAGGTCGAACCGGGACTCGGCCTTTCGCAGATTGGCCTCGGCGCGTCTCCACTGGCTCACCACGCCGGCGGTCCCCAGCACGAGGGCAATGAGGATCGCCGCCGCCATCCGGAACTGCGTTTTCCTCCGCTTTCGCTCTTCCTCGATCCGGGCCTGGGCCTCGACGCGGGCCAGCTCGGCCGCGCGAAGCCGCTCCTGGACACCGGCCAGGTGAGCCGTCATCGCACGGGCGACCTCACCCGCGTCGCGGGGCCGATCCTGGGCACGGGGGGCCAGGCAGCATCGGGCGAGCTCGAGGAGATCGGCCTCGGCGCCGCAGCCCGCGAGCCGTTCGAACGCCTCCGACAGGTCGCCAGCGACGGCCTTCCGCTGAATCTCGGCCTCGGTCCGCCCCGAGTAAGGCGGCCGGCCGGTCAGGATCTCGCAGAGGATCGCGCCCATCGCAAAGACGTCGGCGCGCTCGTCCACCGCCTCGAGTTCGCCCGACGCCTGCTCCGGCGGCATGTACGCCGGCGTGCCCAGCACCGAGCCGGCGCGCGAGGCATACGTCTCGGATGCGCTCCGTGCGGTCTCGACGATCGTCTCCCGCTCCGGTTCGGGCGTTCGCTCGCCGATCACGGAGGCCGTGCGGAGCACCTTCGCCAGGCCCCAGTCCATCACCTGGACTTCGCCGAAGCTGCCGACCATGATGTTGTGGGGCTTGAGGTCCCGATGGATCACGCCCCGGGCGTGCGCGTAGGCCATGGTCTGACAGGCCGCCTCGAACACCGCGAGGAAGCGAGGCCGCTCGTGGGCCGGGTCGGGGCGTGCATCGAGCAGCGCGGCGAGGGTGTGGCCCCTCACCAGTTTCATGGTGAAGAAGGGCCGGCGGTCCTCGAAGCAACCCAGCTCGTAGACCGGGACGATCCCGGGATGCTGCAACTGTCCGCCGATCTGGGCCTCTTCGATGAAGCGGCGGATCAGCCCGGGCTTGTCGCGGTGCTTCTCCAGCAAGACCTTCACGGCCAGGTCGCGGCCGAGGTCCGTGTCGCGGCCTTTCAGCACGGCCCCCATGCCGCCGCGCGCGATCTCGCCCAGGAACTGGTAGCGTTCCCGCCCCGGATCGCCGGCGGGCATCTCCCGCGAAGACGGATGGACCACGGGGGTCAGGCCGCCCAGCTCGCTCTCGCGGAGGAGCACGCGAGGGACGGACCCGAGCGACTCGGCGAGGGTCCCGAGGACCGAGTGTTGCGTCGCCCGATCGACTCGAGGGTCCATCGCGGACTCTCGCGGAACCCAGGGGGCCTTGCCGGGCCGCAGCCAACCGATCGGATCTCGCGGGGCCGACGAGGGCGGCCCGTGATCGAGGGCCCCTCCGAGCAGACAGCGCGGGCAGAGGCCTTCAACCGCTCCGGCAGGGCGCTCCCCGCCGCACTTCGGGCATCGATTGGGTCCGGACATCGCTGGAAGGCCCTCTTGTCCGTGGTCCGTGGTCCGTGGTCCGTCGTCGTGACGCGTCCGGCGCCGCCCCGGGACTCGGTCTGCGTCTTCTCCATCGATGCTCGGCATCATACAGCGACGGGCACGGACTACGGACGAGAGGACATGATTCCGTAACCATTCCCGGGCGAAAGATGACGGGGACGGTCGCTCAAGGCTCCAGGGCGGTGAAGAGGTCGCGGATTTCCGCCTCGACGTCGGCCGGCCGGGCCACGGTAGCGGCGATCTCCTCGCGAAGCAGGGCACCGTATCGCCGGCGGAGGCGATAGACGGCCGCCTGGATGGCCGCCTCGGTCATGCCCAGTTCGGCCGCGATCGCCGCATAAGGCAGGGCGTCGGGTCCACCGTCGAGGACGTCCTTGAGTCGTTGAAAGACATCGCCGCGGCCCGCGCGCTCGTACTCCCCGCGGAGCCGCGCCAGCACGGCCTCCAGCAGGGTCAAGGCCCACGCGCGCAGGTAGAGACGTTCGGGCGTCAGGTCGTGGCCCGGCTCGCGGAGGTAACGCGCCTCCGCATCGCCGGCGTCGATCGAGATGATCCGGCGATCGCCGCCCCGCTTCTGGGCCTGAGCCCGGGCCCGCTGATGCGACAGGAATCGCGTGCAGTCTGCGATCAGGAACGTGCGGAAACGCCCCTTGGTGCGATCGGCGGCGGCCAGGACGGGCCCGTCGAGCAGCCGAACGAAATACTCCTGCACCAGGTCGCGCGCCTCCTCCGCCTGGTAGCCCTTCCGGCGGATGAAGAGATAGAGGGGATACCAGTACGAGCGGCAGAGCGAGGCCAGGGCCTCGCGGGTCCCGGGCGCCGCCAGGTCGCACGCCTCGGCGATGCGGCTCCAGTGCGTCGTGGGGAAGCGCCGCGGCAGGGATTCGCTCGCCTCATCATGTTCCATGGCCGGGCCACCCATCAGGGAGCGGAGTTCACGGCCATCCTCCGCGATCGTCGGCCCGGGATCAACACTCCGGGGCCGCGCCCCGCCGGGAATCGGCGACGCGCCGGATGGTCGACCGCGATCGGATCGCGTACGCCGCCGGCCGTGAGCTGATCCCGGCCCGACCCGTTCCGATCCTTGGTCCGATGAATCCGGCGGTCCGCCTCGACCGGGTTGACCAGCCACGAACGGCCGAGAATTCGCCCCGGCGGACGGTCGGGTCCGGCCGGTGCACGAAACCGCCCCGGACGGACCGCCCGCCGTCGCTACCGCTCGCTGACCGCTGTCCCGGCGGCCCGACCGCCGGCCGGGACGAGGTTGCCGCCGCCGGTCTGGGCCGTCGGAGAGAAGCGAGCGGGCCGGACAACCGGCGCTGATCGTGATTTCCCGGTTCGGCCCGCGTCTGACTGAATGTCCTGCTGGACTGCCTTCCTCGGCTCCGGATCCGGTATCATTCCTCCAAGGGAGGTGGCCATGATCGACCTGACCGACGAACAAGCCTGCGTCCTGAAGCAAGGATACCCCATCCGCGTGTTTGTTCCGGAGCTGGACGGGGATGTTGTCGTCGTCCTGGCGGCCCAGCGGGAGAGCACGGAGTCGGTTCTCCAGGAGACGCTGGACGACATCCGCGAGCAAGCGGCCCGATCGGAACTCGGCCGGCGAGCGGCGGTTTCCTGGGCGGACGAGAATCCCTACTGATGGCTCGCCCCGGGGGTGAGTCATCATGGACGCGGTCGCGGCCAGCCGGACCACCGACCTCCTCTTCCGTGTGAGGGCGCTATGAACACGATCGGGCTGGACGAGGCCCGCGCGGCCAAGGAGCGGGCCAAATCCCTCTTCGCGGGACGTGCCTCGGTCGTCGGCATCGGCCTCACCCGGGTCGGCGACGGCTACGGCGTGAAGGTCAACCTCGAGGCTCCCCCCGCGCCCGATGCCGGACTTCCCGAGACCATCGATGGCGTCCCCGTCCGGATCGAGGTCGTCGGGACGATCCGACCGCGGTGATCGAGATGCGGAGCATTGACGGCATTGATGGCTCGTCGTCACCCCGCATCCGCGAATGCCCGCTCGATCAGCTCTCGACCCCGATCGGCCTGGTAGGCCGCCGCGGCCTCGGCCAGCATCGCATCAAACTGGGCCTGGTCATAACCGAGTTGGGAGCAAAGGCCAGAGAGTGTCCGGAAATCGCTCTCCGTATCCCCGTGTCCGATGGCCTGATCGATGAGGCAGCAGATCGCGACCAGGCGAGCCGCTACGTGCCCATGCCCCGTCTCATGGGCCATGATACCAAGTTGGTAAAAGGTTGCCGCTTCCCCGTACCGGTCCCCGATCGACTGCCGCATCTGCAGGGCGCGGGCGAACTTCTCCCGCGCCGCCTTGTAGTCCCCCTCGTTGAGGTCGATCGTGGCGAGATTGTGCCACGTCGCCGCCTCACCCGCCCGGTCCCCGATCGACTGCTCAATCTCCAGCGACCGGGCGAACTTCTCCCGCGCCGCCTGGTAGTCCCCCTCGTTGAGGTCGATCGTGGCGAGCTGGTGCCACGTCGCCGCCTTTTGGCTCGTCTCATCCGGCACCATTTCATGAGCCCGCTCGAGATGAGCCCGGGCGGCCTTCCATTCGCCCAGTAAGTTCTCCACGCTGGCCAGGGCCAGCAAGCAGTCGGCTTCCCTCTCGAACTCTGGGATCTCTTCCAGCAACGCCTGCGCCGCACTCCACTCGGCACGTCGTTCCAGAGTCCGTGCGAGCCGGACGGAAGCCCACTGGAAGATCTCGGCGTCCTCGCCACTCTCGGCGTGGGCACGACAGGCCCAGAGCTCAACTTCGACCGGAACCCGGAGTTCGGCCTCGCGGTCAGCTTCATAACTCGAGCGCCAGAAGGCAGCGAGACCGCGGTGAACGAGGGAAGCCTCCCGCTCTGAAAGTCGCTCGTCTGAGGAGAGCCAGGGCCGCAGCAAACCCGGCGGGTGATAGAGCGATGGGAGATCCGGCTCGTCGAAGCGCTGGAGCAGCCCGAAGGCCACACCGGCCTCCAGGCTCGAGGTGGCTGGGGTTTCCTCGAGACCGGTAATCCGCATGACGGCCTCGATCGGAAGGGGAAGCTCGCTGGTCGCCAGGCGGCTGACAACACGCCGAGCCTCCTCGGTCAGGGCCTGATAGAGCCGGGTGGCGATGATTCGCTGATAATACGACTCCCTCGCCTCGCTCAATGCCCCGGGCGAGTCGCCCTCAAGGTCTTCGGCCAACTCGCCGGGATCGGCCTTCCGCAGCACTTTCCGCACGTTCTCCAGGAAACCCGGGGTGCCGCCCAGCTTCCGGTAGAGGGTGTGGATCAGGGCCGGGGGCAGTTCCCCGCGGCTGATGCGCCCGTCCACGACCTCGTCGCGGCGGAGGAACTTCCGGAAGCTGGATTCCTCCAGGTCCGGCAGCGGCAGGTGCAGGACCGTGGGCAGGTCCACCGGCGTCCCCTCCGGCAGGTAGCGGCAGGTGAGGATCTCGCGCGAGCCCCGCGTCAGGCCGGTCGCCAGCGATCGGTACAACTTGGCGAGGTCGGGGTCGGCGATCCGGCGCGTCTCCAGCTCCAGGGCATCCTCGAAATTGTCGATCACGATCAACAGCGACAGCTCGTTCAGCCCCTTGACGGCCAGCCGCAGCCGCTGAGCTTGCGGCAGGTTGCCGTGGGTCAACTGGCGGTGCAGGTCGTCTCGCCCCGCCCGGATGAAGGCGTCATCGAGGGCGCCGATCAGCCGGGTCAGGGTCGTCCGCCCGGCTTCGAGTGGTCCCCGGCCGCCCTCGACGCGAACCGGCACGACCTCGAACCCGGCCGATGCCAGTCGATTGGCCGCACGCGTGGCGAGGGTGCTCTTGCCCGCGCCACCGATCCCGGTGATCACGGCGAAGGTCGTGTCGCCGTCGCGCAGCGCGGGGACCAGCCGCTGTCGCTCGCGGCGACGACCGACGAACCCCTCGCGCAGTCCCTTGATCCCGTCGCCCAGGAGCACATATTCGGTGCGCGGGCCCGCGTAAGGTTCTGGGGCCGACTCGGGGTCGAAGACGGCGCCGGCGGCGGCCGAGGAATAGACCTGCAACAAGGCGAAGGTCGCATCCTGGAATTGTCTGGTCCGTCCCTTGCCCCGGATCAGCTCGCGGGCGTGGGCCGCGGCGGCGGAGACCGCCTCGCCGCGCACGAGGCGGCGGTAGAACTCCTCGGTGAAGTCGGTCGCCCGGTCGTCGACAACGCTGGCCGACCAGCCGACCGCCAGCGGGACTCCGGCCCCGACCAGCGACTGGCACAACCCGGCCACATCCGCCTGCGACGTCTGGCAGCCGTTGAAAAACACGCAACGGACCGGACTGCCGCGGAAGACCCGAGCGACGATTTCGCTGGCCGCGCGCGAGTCGGTCCGGCCGCGCTCGTCCTCGAAGGCGAAGGTGCCCTGGCCGTCGCGGGCCATCCGGCCGTGACCCGACAGGTGCACGACGTGCGGGCGGCTTTCGGCCACCAAGTCGGCCAGCTCCTCGAAGCTGCCTAGCTCGGCGAACTGGACGGCCACGCCCTGCAACCGGGTCGTGGCCCGCAGCATGGCGTCCTCCTCGCGCTCGTAGTCGAGTTGGTGCTGATCAATCGGGGCAGCAGCGAGAAACAGGATGCGAAGCGGACCCGGACGTAAAGCGTCCGAGCTCGTGGACGCTGCGCCTCCGGGTGATCGGCGCAACGACCACGCGGCGTCGCATCCGACCGGCAGATCCTGAGACAGTTCGACCAGCTCCCAGGGCAGGTTGAGCACGCAGCGGTCCGCGCTCCGGATCACCAGGTCGCGCGGCCCTGGCGCGTCCGGAAGCTGCGAGACGGCGGACCAGGCCGGCTCGAACCAGGTTGCGAACAGGCCCCGGCCGATCGCCCGCAGGGCCTCCGGATCGACCAGAGGACGACCACCCTGCTCGAAAAGGTCTAGGAATCGACGCTCCAGGTCGGCCATCGCCGTGGCGGCCTGACCCTCGACCGCGATCGGCTCGCCGACCGGCCCGTCATCGCGGGACCACTGGGCCCGCCAGGCAAGCGGCGTTTCTGTGGCGTCGATCTGAAGAGTGAGCCGGGATGGCATTGGACTCCGTCGCTGACTACATAGTCACTGTATCCAAGGACGATGTATTCCGTGGGGAAGGACCCAGGTGCCTTGGCTGCCTGCCGGTGGGCGGTGCCCACCCTTCTTCGAGCCGATCGGTCATCATACCAGATCCTGCTTCAGCCACTCGTCTTGATCCGTATCCGGTGGTGTTCGCCAGTTGAAGTGGGGGGAGAGCCTGGCCGTGCCGACCTCCGGACCGTGCGGCATGCGCGACCGCTTGAACTTCCGGCGGAAGAACCGGCTTCAGAACGTACAGGGAGGCTCGTCGGTGTCAAATCGGTCTTTCGCGGTCTCCAGAGAGCGGGACCGGCGACATTCCTGAATCACGCTGACGGCTGAGCGGTCTCGGCAAGGTCCTCATCCTGGGCTCATCCCCGGGCTCGCGGTGACGGGTCCCGATCGGACCCGGGTCCGGTGATTCTCTCGTACCCGGTATCCGATCCGTCGGTCCCGGCTTCTGAGGGCGTCCGGCCCGCCTGCTCCGATCGCTTTGCCGGCCGGGCGGGTCGGGGCGCGCGTTCGGGAGACCTCCGACCGTGCAAGCCGAAGCCGTCCCGACTATACTGACGTGCGTTCGGGCCGTGGCGGTGGTCTACGACCTGCTGGACGGATCGCCCTCGTGGAGCCCGGGCGGAAAGGCTGTGTGGAGATGGTCACCATCACGTTCCCCGATCGTGAGACCGAAAAGCGAGCGCTCGCCTTCCTGATCGGCCGGTTTTCCGGTCGAGTCCTGCGGTCCGGCGAGCACCTGGTGCCCGAGGCGGCGCTGGAGGCGCTCGCCGACCAAGATATCCCTTTCGCCGTGAAGGGAAAGGCGACGTATGAGCAGCAGATGGCGGCGTTTCGAGGTGCTGCTGCCCCTCCGGTTCAATGACGGGCGGGAGGTACCGCCCGAGTGGCTCGCCGAGGCCGTCCTGGAGGTCGTCAACCACTTCGGTGCCGCCAGTTACGAGACCCAGTAGGTCGAAGGGCACTGGCGACACGCGGGCATCCTCTATCGGGATGACCTCGTGCGGATCCTGATCGACGTGCCCGACCTGGCCAAGTCTCGAAGGGGTGGCACTATTCGATATTGTGCCAACTGTCACGGACCTCCTTCGCGAGTCGGCATTGCCGCTCCGTGCCATTTGGCACAATAGGACATTGCGCAACTTGCTCCTCCGGTGGGTGACGCTACGGTCCTCCCCGGCGGAGCCAGACGCCAGGGAGATCGCCGGGCAGCTAGCCGTCCTCGATACCCGGCGCGGGGAACGTTCCGTTGGGGCGCAACGTGGCGCACTTGCGCAGGCCGTCGAAGCTCACCCAGAAGTGGTCGAGGAACCCCATGTGGCCGAGCAACGCCAGGTTGTCGACCCGCGGAATGAACCCGACCCGGGCCGACCAGCGGTACGTCGTTCGTCCCGAGCGCAATTCCAGATCGAGTGCCCCGAGCCAGACGTCATGCCCCCCCGATGCCGTCCGAAGTCGGATCCGTTCGCCCGGCATCAGGCCGAGCTTGGTCAGATAAGACCGAGGAAGCAGGGTCATCGAGGCCCCGGTATCCAACTGACCGCGGATCAGATAGGTTCGTTGTGGGCCGATGAAGTGGACCGGGATGATCGGCTCCTGGATCACCTGCAGGCCTGACTCCCATGGCAAGGGGTCGACTTCGCGCTCGGCATAGTCGAATCTCACATCCCTGACCCCGTGCGGCGTTGGCGAGTCTCAGGGACCCGTTCGATGGCGACCTGATCCGCCGAGAACCCGGCGCGGGCAGCGGCCTGCTCGCACGACTCGAAGTCGTCGCCGACCGCAATGATCCGCCGACCATCCGCCGACCACCCGATCCACTTGCCGGCATACTCGCGAGGCACGGTCTGGGGCCGCGACCGGCCGCTCCGTCTAGCCTCGTCTCTCCTCGGCATCCGCGTCGTCGACATGGCTGCGCCCCCTCCAAATCCGCCGCGGAGCGTCGTCGATGATGGATATCTGCGGTCCGAGGCCGTGGTCGGCATTCCATCACGCTTGCCCTTGAATGTCATCATACGCCAGTCGCCGGCCGGTGAGAAGGCAAGGAGCCGAGGGGGGCCGGAACAGGGACCTTCCTCGATCACCCTGACTGCTGGGCGGTCTGGGCAAGGTCCTCATCGTGGGCTCATCCCCGGGATTGCGGTTTCGGGTTCAGATCGGATTCAGGTCCGGTGATCCTCTCGTCCCCGGCATCCGGCCCGTCGGCCCCGGTTGGTGAGGGCGACCGGCCCGCCCGCACGGCTCGCTTCGCCGGCCGGGCGGATCGGGGCGCGTAGGTGCAACGAAGACGTGGCGAGATTTCGAATTCCGGGCCCGGTCCGGCCGACGGCGGCCCGCCCGACCGGTCCGACGGGAGAGTTCGCAACGGTCCGGGCCCGGTCCGCCCGGGTGCGGCGCGATTTCCGTCATCCTGGATTCGCGGATCAAAGCGCCAGGACCCGGGAAGCCGGATCGGCTCCCGACCCCGAGATGGACCGAGGTCCTTGCCAGGGCACTCGGACCGAAGGCGCCGCCACCCCACCGATCCCGGGAGGTCCTCGACCTCACGGCCCGGGATATCTCGGATGATTCGGTGGTCCGCGACACCTCGAGCCATCGCCGCGCGGCGGTCGAACCGCTCCCGAACCGCCGGGGAATGGCCCGCCGAAACGCGGGAGATGGCTTCCCGGAAGACCTCCGTCGATCGGCTTGCCGCCGGGGCCAGCGAAGGACGGTACAATGGGGTCGAGGAGGTGCTGCATGCCGATCCACGACTGGACCCGCGTCGGTGCCGGGACGTTCCACGACTTCCACCAGGGGTGGACGATCGAGATCCGCAACACGCTCAACAGCGGCGTCCTCCCGGACGGCTACTTCGCCATGGCCGACCAGCGGGTCAGCGGGCCGGAACCGGACATCGTCGCGCTCCGATTGCGCGGCCCAGAACCCACGGGTGGGCTGGTCGTCGCGGAGACGCCGCCCCGGATCAAGCAGGCCGCCCGGGTCGAGTCCGAGGCGGCGGCCTACGCGAGGAAGGCCAACCGCATCGCGATCCGCCACGAACTCGGTCGCGTCGTGGCGATGATCGAGGTCGTCTCGCCCGGCAACAAGGACAGCAAGCACGCGATCGCCTCCTTCGTCGCCAAGGCGGTCGACTTCCTCCGCAACGGCATCCACTTCCTGGTCGTCGACCCGTTCCCGCCCGGGCCGCGCGATCCTGACGGCATCGCCCAGGCCATCTGGGACGAGCTGGTCGGCGAGCCCCTCGTGACCCGGCCGGCGGACGAACCCCTGACCGTGGCCGCGTTCGACGCCGGGGAGCCGCTGACCGCCTATGTCGATTCGCTGGCCGTCGGCCACCCGTTGCCGGAGGCCCCCCTGTTCCTCGCCCCGGGTTGGTACGTCAATGTCCCACTCGAGCAGACCTACCGGGCCTCCTGGGAGGTGACCCCCCGACCGATCCGCGATCTCCTCGGTACCCCGGCCACCGAGGAACGACCGGCGACGTGACCTCGCCGAGGGACGGGCATCGCATCGGGACCCGCATCGGCAGACTCGCAACCGACACGGAGGTCCGACAGGGTTCAGGCCGGCCCCCGGTCCGGTGATCCTCTCCTCCCCGGTATCCGGTCAGACGACCGCAGTCCGTGAAGGAGACGGGTCCGCCCGCTCGGCTCGCTTCGCCGGCCGGGCGGATCGGGGCGCGGCTTGCTCGGGCGCGATGCGCCGGCCTCGGTCGATCGTTGGTTTCATCATCGCGGTCACGGCGTTGATCGCTAAGACGGCCAACCTGCGATCCGCCCCGATGCGTCTTCTTCCGATCGACCGGTTATCGCAAACACGAGCCCTCTCACTCTTGCGTGTCGGCCACCGAAGGCGGACCTCGGAAAAAAAACCAATTCGTCGAATAATACCGCGCGTTGTACCTTCTATAATAAGACCCCCCGACGTGAATCCAATGAGAGGACGGCGATCGATGACGATGCCGGAAGTAGACAGGATCAGGGCCAACCCAGCGAGGTCCGATCGTCGCGTGGCTATTCACAAAACGCCGCCCACAAAATCACCACGTCCTTTCGGCTACGCTCCGTCGCTATTTCAAGCACCTCTTGCCACCGACACGCAAGACGACAAGTTCGGCACGAATCATGATTGCTGGCATCTAACCAATCATGCCTTGATCAGACGGAAGAGTCCCTGGAACCCGTGCCCGGAGCGACCAGGCCCTGGGACCGGTGTCCCGCGGAGGTTTCGAAACGAAGCCAAAGTTAAGATACACAGGTTTTATCGATTCCATGGATTTCATGCCGGCCGTACGCCCGCCGCTGCAAAAGTACGAAACGAAGCCAATGTTAATATGGATAGATTATATCGATTCTGCGGCCCGAGGCTCCCGTCAGTACCCGCTGCTGCAAGAGTACGAAACGAAGCCAATGTTAATATGGATAAAATGAATCGATTTTATCGAGTCTGTCGATTGGTGGTGATCGCTCGAGAACAGCGACCGACCGAACTCATCATGGATCGAATCATCGTTGGTCGAGTGAACGGATGGCTGGGTGTTGGGCTGCGAGAGTTGACCGGTCAGTTCGGGCTGAGCGGTGCGGACCGTCGGGGGATTGACGGAGTCCTTCCGACGGATGGGGGATGGGTTGGGACCGCGCGCCGGGTGGATGCATCCCAAAAGGAGGATGAGGAGCCGGGGTCGGTCGTGCTCGTGGCCGACGGCGAGGACTCGCGGCGCGCCCGGCCGGCGCCGTTGCCCGCCGCCTTCGATCGGGGAGGGACGGGATTCCCAAAATCGACATGGGCCCGGGGGAGCGTGCAGGGATCCGGCGAATTTGGTAGGATACTCGACAAGCGCGGACCTCCTTTGACCTCCGGGATGCTCCGTCGATCCGAGTCGGGATTGACGAGGCCGCCGGGGAAGTCGCGGGGATGGGGTGTGCTCCCGGGTCTCTGTTCAAGTCGCTCGGCGGAGCTCGATGGCAAGGGTCCACCGGACTGGGTCCGGGGACCCGACGATCGGGACGCCACGAGGCCAGTCTTATGAGCCAGGAACCTGAGTACTTGATCGAAAGCGACCACATCGAGGAAGTTCTCGAAGAGGCCGGGGCGCCGCCGCCAGTGCTGGTGGTCCAGTATCGCAACCGGATGATGCCCTGGATCCTGGTCGTCGCCCTGACGGGGGCGGCCCTCGCGCTGGGAGGCATGGTCTACCGCAACCGACGCGACGCCGAACGCTTCCGCGTGCAAGTCCTCCAGGCGAGGAGCGACCTGGAGCGCCTGGCCGAGAAGGCCCGCACCGAGGACAGAGTACCGCACCCGGCGGCGGTCGACCGGCCCGGGGACGTGAAGTTGGCGATGGCGAAAGGCCCGAATGCGGCGGACCCGGCCGAAGAGCGGCCCCGATCGGCCTCGCCCGGCGACGCGGCGTCGGCAACGCCGCGGTCGTCGGGCGCCCCGACCTCGGAGAATCCGCAGCCTCCGCCACCGGCCGCCGCGGGTACGGAAAAGGCACCGCGAGCCCCGGCGCCCGATCCCGCCAAGGCGTCCGTCCCGCCGCCCGCGAAAGCCGGTCCGGCTCCGGCATCAAGCGCCACCCCGACGGCACCGGCCGGGCCGCCTGCCCCCGCGCCGCGCCCGTTCGACCGCGCCGAGGCCCCGGATCGTCACCGTGGCAAAGGTCCCCGAGGGACCGTCCCCGTTCGACGACCCCGCGGGCGGCGGCGGAGACGGCCAGGTTGCGGGACAGCCGGGGCCCGTCGTGCCGCCGGACGAGCCACCATTGCCCTCCGGAGCGGAGACCGAGCGACAGATCCGGGAGGAGGCCGCCAGGATGCAACGGGAGAACAACCAGCGGCTGGCCCAGCAGCAGGAAGACCTCCAGACGCTCAGGGACGACGAACGCCGCCAGTTCCTCGAGGAACTCCGTATGACCCTCAAGGTCTACGGGCGGAAGGCAGGGCCGCAGATCGAGGAACTCTCCCTCCGCGCCGGCCGGGACGAGGACCCGGTGAAGCTCAAGCGAGCCTATCGGGTGATCGGCTCGGGCCGGGGCACGCAACAGTCGAAGGTGCTCCAACTCCGTGCGCTCGGGGTGTCGGAGTCCGTCATCCTCGACTTCCTGGCCAACGAGCTCAACCACGACCTCGGGGCGCGCAACGGCCCCCGCTCGCGCAATGATGTCTGGATCCACGCGGCACGCCTCCTGCTGGATTACGAATCGCGTGCCCCCCGGCCGGCCGATGTCCCCGCGGCACCCGGCCGCCCGCCCGGCCGGCCCGCCGCCCCGCAACCCGTCGCCGGCAACACCGGCGCGCATTGAGACGCCGGAGACGTGACGATCCCTTCGCAACAGCGATTGATACGAGGATTTCAAGATGAGAATCAAGCGGGCGGCGGGTGTCCTGGCCCTGGGGCTCGTCTGCGGCGGCCTGAGTGCCGGGCTGGCTGACGAGAAAGGTCCCACGATCCGCGAAGGCACACGGCTGCTCGGCGAGGGCGATCAGCTCGCCGACAAGGGGCAGTACACCGACGCGGTCATCCGCTACAAGCGCGCCTTCGAGACCATCCTGCCGCATTTGCGCAAGCTCCCCTTCCTGCACGAGGTGAAGCGCGACGTAACGAAGCGAGAGAACCTCAAGGCGCTCTTGCTCAAGGAACTCGACGAGGACATGACGCCGGAGGAGTTCCGGGCCAACGAGATGGCGATGAAGGCGTTCGGGTTGCTGCCCCGCGACTTCAACCTCAAGGAGGCCCTGGTGCAGGTCTACTCCGAGGAGATCGCCGCGTTCTACGACCCCAAGACCAAGACCATGCACCTGATCGAGGAGCCGAAGAAGCCCGAGTCGAAGAAGAAGCCCGGCCTGCTCGAACGGCTCTTCGGCAAGGATGAGGCTTTCGACAAGGACGAGAACAAGGCGGTCATCGCCCACGAGCTGACCCACGCCCTGGCCGATCAGCACTACGACCTGGACGCCCTGCAGAAGACCGTCAAGAAGGACGACGACCGCTCGCTCGCGCTCTCGGCCCTGATCGAGGGCGAGGCCACCCTGACGATGCTCGGCGCGAGCATGGACGACTGGGACGGCTCCGAGACCGTGAAGCTCCCCGCCGAGAGCCTCGATTGGACCTTCAAGATGCTCTCGCCGTTCCTGCCGTTCATGGGCGGCGGATCGAGCCTGCGCAAGGCCCCGGCGATCATCTCCGAGTCGATGATCTTCCCGTATTTCAAGGGCGCCGTCTTCTGCGCCAAGCTGGCCAACCACGGCGGGTGGAAGTCGATCGACGGGGCGTATCGCAGCCTGCCGCAGTCGACCGAGCAGATCCTCCACCCGGAGAAGTTCCTGGCCAGCCCGGACCGGCCGATCTCGATCGACCTGGGCGGGCTGAAGACCGGCGCCGACTGGAAGGAGCTGGGCCGGAACGTCCTGGGCGAGATGCAGATGGCCGTGATGCTCCGCAAGCAGGGCGGCGCGTCGGCGGCCGCCGGGTGGGACGGCGATCGCTACGCCGTCTTCGAGGGGCCCAGGAATCGGCTCGGCCTGGTCTGGCTGACCACCTGGGACAGCGAGGACGATGCCCGCGAGTTCGCGACGTCCTATGTCCAGTATCAGACCGCGAAGCTCCCCGATGTGTCCAAGCCGCCGCGGGACATCCACGACACCCTCTGGCGGAACGTGGGCGAGCAGCTCTACGTCGTCCAGCGCCGCGGCCTGGACGTCGCCGTGATCGAGGGCTTCCCGCCCGAGGCGACGGTCTCGCTGCTCGAGGCGGCCTTCCGGGCCCGGAAGACCGAGCTGAAGCCGGCCGAGCCGCCCGTCGCGTCGCCGAAACCCAAGGACGCCGCGGGCGAGAGTCGGAAATGAGCATCGTCGGTCTGCGGATCTACCGGGTGGCGGTCCCCTTGAGGAAGGTCGTGAAGCACGCGTCGTTCGAGCGGTCGGTGAGCGAGAACCTGGTGGTCCGCGTCGAGCTGAGCGACGGTGCGGTCGGATACGGGGAGGGGGTCCCGCGGTCGTACGTCACCGGCGAGACGGTGGAGACCGCCTTCGATCTGCTCTCGGCGCACGACTGGGCCGCCCGGATCGGCCGGCCGGGTGATTTCCGCGAGGTCGTCGAGCGGCTCGATGTCTTGCGGATCCCGGAGAATGAGGCCGACCCCCGCGGCATGGCGGGCAACGCCGCGCGAAGTGCCCTGGAGCTGGCTGTGCTCGACGCGTACGGCCGCCGGTTCGGCGAGCCGGCCGGCCGGGCCATCGACCTGGCGACGGCCGAGGGCTTGCAACGGAACGCGACCCCGCAGCCCGTGCGCTACAGCGGGGCGATCACGGCCGAGTCGACGCTCGGCGAGTGGCGCACCGCCGTGAAGATCCGCATCTACGGTTTCCACCAGGTGAAGGTGAAGGTCGGCACTCGAGGGCAAGACGATCCGCGGCGGCTGAAGGCGCTGCGGTGGATCCTCGGCCGGCGGATGGACATCCGACTCGACGCCAATGAGGCATGGTCGCCGTCCGAGTTGGTCGAGCGGGTCGAGCCGTTGCGTCGCTTCCACCCGACGGCGCTCGAGCAGCCGGTGCCGCACGCACAGGTCGATTCCCTGGCCGAGCTGCGCCCGCGGCTGGGCATCCCGGTGATGCTCGACGAGTCGCTTTGCGGCTTCCCCGACGCCGAGGCGGCCGTCGCGCGCCGGACGGCGGACATGTTCAACGTCCGGATCTCCAAGTGCGGCGGCATCCTGCCGTCGTTGAGGATCATCGCGCTGGCGCAGCGCTCGGGACTGGGCGTGCAGCTCGGCTGCCACCCGGGCGAGACCTCGCTCCTGTCGGCCGCCGGACGCCATGTCGCCAGCCGGGTCACCGGGCTTCGCTACGTGGAGGGCTCGTACGATCGCCACATCCTCGGCGCCAACCTGACCCGCCAGGACCTGACATTCCGCTACGGCGGCTGGGCGAAGCCGATGGAAGGTCCGGGACTGGGGGTCGAGGTCGATCCCGCGGCGCTGGAGGCGATGACCGTCCAGACCCGGGAGATCCGATATGACTGAGACGGAACCCGCGACCGTACCCGAAGCGCGGACGTTCGCCGCGTCCGATGGCTATCCCCTGCACATCGCGGTCTGGCGCCCCACACGGCCGGCGAAGGGACAGGTCGTCGTGCTGCACGGCGTACAGAGCCATTCGGGCTGGTATCACAATCTGGGTCGGACCCTGGCCGCCTCGGGATACCTGGCGTCGTTCCCCGATCGTCGGGGCTCCGGGGCGAACCGGGCGGACCGGGGCCACGCGCCATCCGCCGGCCGGCTGATCCGGGATCTCGTCGAATGGGTCCGGGCTTTGCGTGCGGAGAATCCCGGCGTGCCGACCGCACTCGCAGGCATCAGTTGGGGGGCGAAGCTCGTGGTGGTGGCCGCGGCGCGGCATCCCGAGTTGATCGACGCGATCGCGCTGATCTGCCCGGGTCTCCAGCCTCGCGTTGGAGTCTCGGGGAAGGAGAAGGTCCAGATCGCCTGGTCCTTCCTGGTGAATCCTCGCCGGACTTTCCCGATCCCGCTGTCGAACCCGGAGCTGTTCACGGCCAGCCCGGAGGGCCAGGCCTTCATCGCCGCCGATCCGTACAGCCTCCGCGACGGGACCGCCGGGCTGATGGCCGCCAGCTTCATCATCGACCGGCTCGTCGGCCGCGCCGCCGCCCGGATCCGTCAGCCGGCCTTGCTGATGCTGGCCGGTCAGGATCGGATCGTCGACAACGCCCGGACACTCGACGACTTCAGGAAGCTGAGATCGACCGATCGTCAGGTCATCGAGTACCCCGAGGGGCATCACACCCTGGAATTCGAACCCGATCCGTCGCGATATGCTCTGGATCTTGTCGCCTGGCTCGATCGCCGTTCCGCCGGCGGTCCCGGCCGGACGGGGAGCATCGGCAATGGAACCGACCAAGCGTGATCAGAGGCAGACCAAGCGGGAGCTCAAGCGCGCCGGCAGCCAGCGGCGACGCCGGCAGTGGAAGCGCGACCTGCGCGAGAACCCCGAGGAGGCGCCGTACTCGGAAGAGGACTTCGGCCGTTATTCCACCGCCGAGCTCAACGGAATGGATCGGGACAGCACTCGTTGACGCGATTGAATCGACGGTTGTCGCTACTCCCGCAACCGGGGGCATACCTCACCGAGGATGTCGGGGTCTTGCTGGTTCCAGTCCTCGCCGAGATGCTCCCACATGACCACGAGACCTAGCAATTCCGGGGGAGAATAACCCATGAATCGGTGACGGCCTTTCTGGGCGCTCCAAAGCATGTCATCGTCCGCCTCTTCGACAGAGAGGTCATACCCCTTGTCCCGAAGGACGACCAGGCACGGATTGTAGGTGTTGCCGGCGGCGACGAGACTGGTCTGCCAATCGGGTGCCATGTTCCTACCCTCGCTTGTTACTCTCTAGCGCCTCGAGGTCGGCCAGCAACCGGTCGCCGATCTCGGGGCGTGCCATGCGCACGAAGGCGATCTTGCCGAGGAGCCACGCGCGGAAGTCGGGGAGGCCCTCGCGGTTCTGCCGGTCGAGTCCCTCGGTGCGGGCGCGGTGGAGGATCGCCCGCAAGCGGCGGACCTCGTCGCGACGGACGCCGGGTCGATCGTTGACCACCAGGCCGGTCACCATCTGCGCGGCGTTGCGGCGCTGCACGCGAGTCTTGGTTTCGTTGACCGTGAAGCCCTCATCCCGGGCGATGTGGCGGACCCGCGCCATCAGGTAGCCGACGCGGCCTTCCAGCGCATCGTCGCCCGAGAAGGTCAGGTCGTCGGCATATCGCGTATAGGTCAGCCCGAGCTTGGCGGCGAGGCCGGCCAATCGGCGGTCGAGTCGGCGTGCGACCTGATTCGACAGACCGGGGCTCGTGCAGGCTCCCTGGGGCAGTCCGCGCGGGCCGGTGGCGACGTGGTAGGTCGTCCCCTCGAAGACGACCGACCGCCGCGGGCATTCGGTGCACAGGAGCGCCAGGATCGTCGCCATCGCCGGCGAGTAGCCGACGCGTTCGAAGACCTTCCGCACTCGGGGGAATCCGATGCTTGGGAAGAAGCCCTCGAGGTCGAGGTTCACGACCACCGCGCGGCCCGCGTGAGGCCGAGCGTTCGAGAGGATGCTCCGGCCGGGCAGGAAGCCGTGGGCCGCCGGCTCGGCCGGGAGCTTCGCGACGATTCGCTCGAAGATCCAGTGCTGCGCCTGGGCCATCGTGCGATGCGGGGCGCTCAGGGTCCGCTGGCCGCCGCTCTTCTTCGGCACCGTGAAGTGGACGTAATGGGTCCGGGTGGCGACCTCGGCGTGGAAGGCGAGCCAGCGGAGGCGCGACACGGTCAGCCCCAGCGCCGCGGCGAGGTCGGCCGAGGTGCTCAAGACCGGCAGCCCGGATCGTTGGAGATCAGCGACGCGGCTGACCCGCTCGCCCAGCCGGCCCGAGACGCCCCGGCCGAGGAAGAGGATGTCCTCGGCCTTGCGCCGGGCGACGGCTTCGGCCCGCAAGTCGCTTGCGCTCCGCGGCCTCGGCCTTCTTCCGGGCCTTGAGCTGGGCGCTGGCCTCGCGGTCGGCCTGCACGGCCGCCTCGCCGGTCATCATCGCCCGGTGTTCGATCGAGGCCAACGTCGGGCGCACGCGGTCCATCTCGGCGCCGACGGTGTGGATCTCGGCCAGTTCCTCGGGGGTGATCAGCCCCTGGGTGACCATCGCGCGGTCGATGAGCCGGGTCCGCGGATCGTCGGCCGGCGGGATCAGGTTGCGGTTGCCGAACCAGGGATTGCTCCGCAGATTCTGGCCCCGGGCCGCCTCCTTGATCTCGGCGCCGGTGATCGGCAGGTAATCGGCCGCGTCAAGGCCGAGGGGAGCGCCGACCTTCTTCGCGATCGGCGGGATCTCCGGCTGGAATTCGGGCCATTCCGTCGCGGCAACCTCGGCCCCGAGATCCCCGGGAGGGCGAGGCTCCGTCCGAGCCGATTCCATACCGGGAGGGCGAGGCTCCGTCCGAGCCGGGATCGACGCAGGCGACCCGAAGAACCACGACAGGATCCGTTGCAACAGATTCATGGCCGATCCTGCTCACGTCCAGAGCGCGGCGTACCAGGCCGCGAGCGTCGAGCGACGGGAGGGCGCGGTGTTCGCCGCGTCGCGCAGGGCCTGCAGGTGCCGGCAAGGGCCGCGCCGCAGCCCGCCGGTGAAGTGGTACGAGCACGAGCATCGACCGCGGAGCATCCGGCCGTCGCCGTCGAGCAGGAGCGAGACCTCGGTGGCGAGCACGCGGCCTTCGAGGATGCGCAGCCCATCGGGACGGGTCTCGTCGCGGGCGACCTTCACCGCTTTCTCGGCGACGAACCGGCGCGCGGCGGCGGTCTCGGGATGCTCGGGGCCGATCAGCTCGGCCGAGAGCGTCACCGGCATGATCTGCCGCCATCGATACACCCCCGAGGGCAGGTCGTGGATCACCTGCCCGAGGAGCGCCAGGCGGTTCAGGCCGACCGCCAGCGCCGGCGCCTGCGCGTGGGTCGTCGCCTCGAGCCGGTCGAACGACAGCGCCGGATCGGTGTGGAACGCGTCGGCGATCGACTGCATCGTGGCCGCATCGGGCTCGGCCGGCGGGATCAATTGATCGAGCGCCGCGGAGCGGGTCCAGTCATTGGCCGTCCAGCCGGAGAGGCCCAGCACCAGCCGGATCGGCCCCATCCGGATCGACCAGAAGCTCGGCAGGCCCGTGCCGAGCAGATACACCTCGGCCGAATCCAGGATCGGCAGCAGCCGGCCCAGGACCTGGAGCCGGTCGCGTCCCCAGGAGCGGATGACCTCCGCACGGGATCCCGCGTGAGGCGCATCGCCGAGGCGGATGCGCTCACCCCACGGCTCAAGCACGGCCCAGGGCGGCCGGCCCGGCTCCAGCTCGAAGCGGATCGCGCGCGGGCTCCTGGCCGCGCGGTGGCGCTTGAGGAACGCCAGGATGTTGTACAGCCCCTCGCGCTCGATCGGCACCCGGCGCATCGGCAGGCTCATCGCCGCATGAAGCTGCAAGAACCCGCGGAGCCAGCTCGGCGGCAGCTCGATCTTCTCCTCGCGGTACCCGTCTCCCGTCTCGGCCCGGACCTCGAACCCCGAGGGATCGACCAGGAACCGCGTCTCGCGGTAGCTCCGCATCCGCTGGAAATGCTCGTAGAGCGTCCACGAGTAGTCGACGTTGGTCGTGCCGAGCGCGACGTCGTGCTCGCGCTCGAAAGCCGAGCGATCCACGGTCAGGCAGCCGTAGCTGCTCTCGTCGGCCGAGAAGCACTCGAAGAACAGGCAGTCGGGCGCGACCGTGATCACGGGGTCGCATGGCATGAGCAATCGCCAGAGCCCGGGGTTGTGCTTCATCAAGAAGTTGGAATATTGCTGGCGCGTGTTCCAGTACCTGGTGCGGGCGCGCTTGTAGCGCTGCTCCAGCGCGGCGGTGTACGAGTGGGGCAGCTCGGGGAGCGACTCGTGGATGGCGGCCCTCGCCTGCTTGGTGACGACCCGGCGCAGCTCGTCCTCGCGCCGTTTCTCCTCAGCCTTGTAGGCCTCGTAGGACGACTTATCGCGCGGCTTGTAGCGCAGGTCGCTGACGACGATGTCGTGCGAGCGCGCCGATGGCCTCGCGGAAGTGGAGCGGGTCGCGGAGCACGCCTTCGAAGCTGACGCGGTCGCGCCTCAGGTTGGGGGCCAGCGAGACGGCCACTCCGGCCGGGCTCCAGCTCACGGCGCTGCGCCCGCGATAGGCGAGGTTCAGTTGCATGGGGCGCCATCCCTTGTCTCGACGATCCGGGGGGCGGGCGGGCCGGTCTCGACTTCGAGGCGTCGACCAAGGTCGTTCACCGAGGCCCGGCCGGACTCTCATGACCGGGAACCCGTTGACTCAGCCCGGTCATGAGAGTCCGGCCGGGCCGAAAAGAACAACGGCCTTGGGGAAGCATTCTCCGGGTCAAGTTCGGCCACGGCGGATCGCCGCAGCAAGCTGGTCTCGAGCCCCGGCCCGACCGCCCTCCGGATCGAAGGTCTGGTCATGATCGCACACGCTCAGGCCCATTGCAACTCGGGAAGCGATTGGCGGATCCTCGGCGCCGACTCGGGCCGTTCCTCGACGAGTCGCACCACCGCGGCCAGCGCCGCCCGGCGCTCGGGGGCCCGGAGCGATCGCAGGCCGATCACGAGCAGCGGCAGCAGCATCTCGGCCTCGTCGGGACGGCGGCGCAGGCGATGCGCCACCTGCTCGACGACCCGCGGCTTGGCCCGATGGCCGCGATTCACGTTCAGGAGGACCGACGCCCAGAGGAGCCGGAGCCGGTCGGGATTCAGGGCGAGCGACAGGTCAAGCGCTCCATCCGCGTCGGCTTGCTTCAGCCGCGCGTCGAGATCGGCCGTCAGCGCGAACCGGACGTCGTCGTACGGCGCCTCCATCAGGCGCTGCCAGAGGACCACATCGTCGCGTGCCCGAGCTTCGTCTCGGAGCCAGCTCATCCCCTCGGCGCGGGCGTCGGCGTGGCGGCTGTCCAGGAACTCGAGCAGCCAGTCCGCGTGGAACTCGGGCGTGGATGTCAGCGCCGAGCGCAGCCACGCCAGGATCTCGGGCCGGAGCGGCTGGCATTCGGCTTCGAGCAAGGCCAGCAGGCCGCGGCGCTCATCATCGGATGTCGGGCTCTTCGTCTTCAGCCAGCCGAGGCCGAGCCGGGCGAGCGGCAGGGGCCGGGCCGCGGCCACTCGGGCGGCGGCTTCCGGCGAGATCCGCTCGGCGCGATCTGCCGGCCCATGATCTCGGCGATGGTCTCCACGGCGCCGGGGCTGGCCGTCTCGGCGACGGCCAGCCAGCGCTCGGGCGGCACCGCGGAGAGATCGTCGGCCCCGCGAAGCCACTCGACCGCGAACTCGACGACCTCCGCATCCTCGCGCGCGAGCAGGCCGAGGATATCCTCGATCCCGATCGCCGCCCGAGCGGCGGCCATGTGTCGCCCCAGCATCCGGACGGCCCACTGCCGCACCGGCCGGCATCGCGCCCGGAGCATCAGGTCGCAAAGGGCCCTGGGAGCCGATCGCCAGAGTTCTTCATGGATCGGCGCCGGCTCCAGTTCCGAGAGTGATCGATCCTCCGCCACGATCCAACCCCGGCGGCGAGACGCCAGGACCGGGCTATTGTGAAAGAGCGCGTGGATCAACCCCCAGTTGTCGATCAACGCCAGCCCGCTGTCGACGTCGGCGTCCTCGTAGAGCGCCAGGGCTTCGGAGACGGCCACGACGTACCGCTCGGGATACGTCTGACCCAGCCTCCGGAAGTACCGCCAGGCGCGGCGCCTCAGGTACTGCCGCGTCGGGACCGAGAACAGGCGGAAGCGTTCGAGCTTCTTCCGCTCGGACTCGGATGGCTCGCTCTGATCGCGATACGACCGCGGGTCGAGCTTGAGCTTGGCGAGCCAATCGAGCATCCGGATCGGCCCGATGCGAGGGTTCCGGTGATCGATGATCCGGCCCCGAGGCATCGTCGTGCCGGCGGGGCTCGTGAGATACGACTCATGCCATGACAGCGTGGCCAGGAACTGCCCCGATCCCTTCACCGAGGGCAGAACTCGCTCGGTCCACGGCCCCACCTCCCAGACATCGACCCGCTCGTATCCAAGAGACTTCGCTTCCGCCCTCAATTGCGCCATCTCTTGTGGGGTCTCGAAGCGACGGTACTCGCGATGATACCTGACGCGCTGCACCCTCCGAATCGAGCGATCGAACGCGACGAGGAATCGCGCCATGACGGCGTCGTCGCCGGCGGCCTCGGCCTGCTTGAAGAGCCGCTTGATGAGCGCTTCGTGGCGATACGCGTTGAGCGGTCGCTCGAGGTACTCCAGCAGCAGACGGCGCGCGTTCGGCAACGGACTGGCATACCAGCGCTGGGCGAACTGGCCCAAGGCGTCGGCGTCAGAGACGCCCCGCAGCCGGTCGACGAACTCGGGATCGCCCCGCTCCAGGAGCTCCCGCAAGAGCAGCCAGTCGCCGCCGCTGGTCATCGTCAGATCCCGTCCGTCTTGCCCTTGTCCTGGGCCTCCGCACCGGCCTGCTTCTGGCCGTTCGGTTCTTGCGAGTCGGGTCCGGTCGCCTTCGTCGTCGCCTTGTTTCGGGACGACAGCGCGGTGCCCTTCGTCCGCGTCCTGGTCGTCTTGACCTTGGACTTGGCCTTGGTTGATGCCAGCTTCGCCGTGTCGCCCCCGGTGGGCTTGAGCTTGAGCGACAGCGAATTGATGCAGAAGCGCAGCCCGGTGGGCGGCGGGCCGTCGTCGAAGACGTGGCCGAGGTGGGCGCCGCAGCGATGGCACATCACCTCGATCCGCGGCTCGCCGTCGCTGTTATCGATCGCCCGATCGATGGCCTGCATCTTGATCGGTTGCCAGAAGCTCGGCCAGCCCGTCCCCGATTCGAACTTGGTTTGCGACGAGAATAGCGCGGCGTCGCAGCAGGCGCAGACGAACGTCCCGTGGAAATGCCCCGAGGCGTACTTGCCGGTGAAGGCCGGCTCGGTCGCCTTGAGCCGGGTGACCTCGAACACCCCACGCGGCAGGGTCCGCCGCCACTCCATGAGGCTCTTTTGCACGAATTCGGGTTCGGGCACGACCTTCTTGGTTGCCTTCTTATCGCCGGCGTTGTCCGCCGACTTCGCCGCGGCGTCGAACGGGTCTTTCGCCGCCGGCTTCTCCGCCTGCTGGAACGGGTCTTGGGCCGCCATCACGATCGAAACCGTCAAGAACACCATCGCGGCGGCCGATACGATCGCCCAAGAAAACTGCCGATGACATGGCATGATGGATCTTCCTCAAACGAAGGCCCGAGTGCGATCCAGAATCACCTCCAGTGTCGGGACACTGTACCACTCATCATAGAACGGTCATCTGTCCGAGCAAGCCCGGCGCCGGGATATTCTCGTTGTCCGCATCCGTGCTTGGTGGATCATCGAACGGCCAGTTACTGGAAGAACAGGAACAAGCCGACGGTCGCCAGCAGGGAGCCGCACAGGAGGCCCAAGCGGCGTGGCCAGGCGGGGTTGCGGTCGAGGCCGATCACGGCTGACTTCAATTTCCAGGCGAGGCAGCCGACCGCGACGAGGACAATCGCCATGCCCGCGCTGAAGGCCAGGACCAGGCCGACTCCGGCGGCCAACCGCCCGAGGGCCGCGGCCATCACGAGCAGGCCGACGGCGTCCCAGCAAGGGACCAGCCCGCCGGCCAGTCCCAGGCCGATGAGGCCCAGCGAGCTCCGCTCGATCGGCCCGTGTGTCTCGATTTCATGCTCGCCGTGGCCGCCGAGATGCCGTCCCAGCCGCCAGAAGCCGGACGCCGCGATCACGAAGCCCGCGGCTTGCGCCAGCCCGCGGTGGATCGTGCCGACCCGGCTGGTGCCGGTGTACCAGAGGACCGCCGCGATCAGGAGCACGCTGCCGACGTGCGCCGCGGTCGTCGCCAGGCCCAGCAGGGCCGGCTGGTAGAACCGCGCGCCGGGCCCCAGCGCCACCGCGGTGACCAGCGTCTTGCCGTGACCCGGCTGGATCGCATGGCCCGCACCCAGACCCAGCGCCATCAGGGCCAGTACGGTCCAGGGCAGCCGCGCCCCGCGATCCAGAAGGCGCGACAGGATCCAGGGCCGCTCGAGGGTGACGGGTGGAGAGTGGAGGGTGGAGGTCCCTCGGTCCGGCTGGCCGCTCGCCGCCCCGGTTTCGCGCGGCGGCTCGACGGCAGGTACTCGCACCATCGGCCCGCCCGGCGCCGATAAGTGACATCGACCTGCTTGGTCCGGCGCTCCTCGTCGTCGCTGAGGTCCCAGACGGGGCGGATCGGCACCTGCTCGACGTCGGCCGGCCCATGATCGCCTTCGATGACCACGCCGCCGCGACCGCGAATCGCCAGGCGGCTGGTCCCTTCGCTCGACGCGAAGTTGGTATCGCGGAGGGCCAGTCGCCCGGCGGCGGGGAGTCCGGCCGCGAGGTGGAACGTATAGCGGGGATGTTCCTCCACCGCGAGGCGATAGCCGGCCGCCGAGAGCGTCACCGGCGCGCCGTCCACCGAGACCAGGAATCCTTTGGCATTGAGCGGTCCGGTGACCTCACCATAGAGGGCCAGCCATTCCGAACGCTCGGCCCCGGGCCTCGGGCCGACCAGCGAGCGGAGATCCTGCGTCAGCGTCAGCTCGGTCAGGCTGACCTCGTAGTCGACCTCCAGCCGGCCCGGTGAAACCGTGACCTGGATGGAGCGATCCACCCGCTGATTGGGGATGTCGTGCGCGCGAACCGGCGACCCTGCCAGGACCGCGATGACCACGGCGGCACAAGACAACAGGACCGACCGGAGGAAGGCCCCCACGATTCCGCCCGCCGTGAGGTCAGTTGTAGTATTTCTCGATCGCCTTGTGGACGACGTAGATCACCACATGCTTGCTGACCGGCTTGGCCAGCACGCAGAACGCATGTTCGGAGAGCGCCCGACGCATCAAGTTCTCGTCCTGATCGGCCGTGATCAGGATCGCCGGGATTCCGCCCTTCATCTGGCGCACCAGCGCCAGCGTCTCGAGTCCCGAGAGCCGCGGCAGATGCATATCGAAGAGCGCCAGGTGAACCTCATGCTCGCGGACGAGATCCAGCGCTTCCTCACCGCTCTCGGCCATCAGTGTGTGGTAGCCTTGGGGCGCGACGATCTCGCGCAGGGTCTCGCGGGCGACCGGGTCGTCGTCGGTGATGAGAATCGAGAAGTGTCGGTCGAACGTCATGAAGCGGACTCGCATTCACCGAAGACAGTCTGTCGTCTTCACTTCGGTACGCCCATATGCACGCCGTGCGCCACGACCGAAATCGACTCCCTACAATCTGACCCCATCCCGCCAACTCTTTGCAAGACCTTCGGTTACATTTCCGGCGAAAAGTCCCGTGAGTCGGTGATTTCGGGAGACATCGGCCGGCTCGGCTGCCGGTTTGACAGTTATCGCATCGTGGATTGACCGGTGCTTGGGCTGGAGGCGGTCGCTCCTCGCGCGAATCGGGAGAGCAGGCCCTTCGACCCGCCCCATCGCCGATCGGGGTCGAAGGCATCCGCCGAAGCGAGCTCGGCCGGATTCTCGCTCACCTGATGATAAACGTACTTCTCGTCGAGTTGACCGGAAGGATCTTTGGCGACGACCATGCTGGGTAGCATGGTTCGGGCATCGATGAACACGGTCCAGGTCTCGCCGTTGGGGGAGCGGCGGGTGAAGACGTGGCTGGGGCGATCGAGGCCGGGGGGCTTCTCGACGCCTCGGTAGGCGGCGCGACCCTGCGCGGCGCTGGCGGCGTCGACCTGGTCGATCGACTTCCGGAGGTTCGCGATGATGGTGTCGAAGCCGGCTTCGGCGATCGAGTGCCGGCTGCTCCGGGTGACCATGGGGCTGTCGATGGCCATCTTCATCGTCGGCAGTGGGATCGCCGACTTGGGCATGTGGACGAAGAGCGACCGATCATCCACGCGGGTCGAATAGATGACCTCGCGGCCCTGACTCGCCCCCGAGGCCCACTGGAGGCGGACCTCCTTGGGCTGGCGATGGACGCTAAGGATGACTTCTTCCTCGGGCTGCAAGCGGCCGTCGACCCGCTCGACCCGGGACATCTTGACCTGGTAGGTGCCGAGCGATTGCAGCTTGGCCTCGCTCTGCGCGAGCAGGCCGCGGACATCGACGGACGAGGGCGATGGGCGCGAAGGACGCGGAGTCGGGCGCAGCGGCGCGGGGGCGGAGGCCGTCGCGGCCAGTTCCTGGCTGTCCTCGGCCGCTCGGTCGGGCCTCGGGGCGGGACTCCGGTCTGCGGAGGATCGAGTCGAGTCGGGATCGTCTTCGCGGGACGATGGAGCGCGCGACGAGGCGAGGGTCGCACCCGCCGGCCTCGACATCGTGGGGAGCGGCTCGGGAGTCCCCAGGGTGACGCGGATGGTCTCGTCCCGGATGGATTGGCCGGATGTGGAGCGGTTTCGTCGTGATGGCCCGGAGGCCGAAGATGCCGGCGTCTCCCCGGCGACCAGCGCATCGCTCGGGCCCGGCGGGGCTAACTCGTCTTCCTCGCGAGAAGGCCCGGCCGCGTCGTCCCGGGAGCGCCTGGCCAGGGCGTCGGACCGTTCCCTGGCAGCATGCATGTATCGGGCGTAGTAGTCGTCCGCCGGGTCGGGGGGTGGCTGCGGCTTCCGGTCCCACAGGCCCAGCAGCGAAGGTCGATCGGGCCAGACCGAGCGCAGGCCGTTCGTATCCGCGCACCCGAGCATGACCACACAAAGGCTCGGCGCCAGGACTTTCGCCGCGCGATCAGCGGCCGCTCGACGCCTTCCTTCGTCCTGAACATGGCTTCCTGCCCCCCTCCATGGGGATCATCGCAACGGTACAGCCCGCTCCGTTGGCGGATTCCCGAGCCGACATGGCCATACCAGATTCTAGCGACCCCGGCAAGCGGAACCGCCCGGATCTTTCATGCGCACTTCTCGTGCCGCGTGCGTTGGCCGTCCTTGTCAAGCGGACTCGCGAAGCCGAATTTCAGTTTTTTCTGGCAGTCTGTGAGGGAATTGTGAAGGGCCATTGGGATTAGGCACTGTCGTGCTCGCCCTCGGACCGCGCGTGCAAGACTCGCGGATCGCAGGTCGTTCTTCGTGTCCGGTCGGATGGCGAAGAGGTTACCTGCCCATTTCTTTGGATGGCGGTGTCTCCGCAGATCCGCGCGTCCGGCTCCGGGCGCCGGATGAGAGCGAAGCACCTCGGAATCCGGGCCGTCGCTCGGCCGGCCGGCGCACGTCCTCAATTACAGGAGAATCCCATGTCGCTCCTCAAGCGATCCGTCCGTCCCGCGCGCCGGTTCGGGCTGCGTCGTCGTCGATCGATCCTGCCGATCCTGGAGGACATGGAGAGCCGCGTGGTCCTCTCGTCGATCGATCCCAGTTACTTCGAATACCACCCGCCGGGCACCTATCCGTCATCGGACCACGCGAGCGCCTTCGGCGCCCTTCAGGAGGATAACGGCTCGGCCTCGCCACTCAACGGAAGCCTCGGCCCGCAGCAGCTCCTCGGGGCCTACGGGCTCGAAGGCCTCACGTTCGGGACGGTCGCGGGGGACGGCGCCGGCCAGACCATCGCCGTGGTCGTGGCCTACGACGACCCGGCGTTCGTCGACAGCTCGAGTTCCGGCTTCAGCTCCAGCGACCTCGCCCGGTTCGACGCCGCTTACGGCCTTCCGAACCCGCCCAGCTTCACCAAGGTGGGCCAGGACGGCAGCACCGACCTGCCCGGGAGCGATCCCTCCAAGGTATGGGGCACGGCCGAGGCCATGGACATCGAATACGCCCACGCCATGGCGCCCCAGGCTAACCTCGTCGTGATCGAGACCAACTTCGATCCCCAGGATATCAATCAGTCGCTCCAGGATCTCGTGGCCGGGGCCGACACGGCCGCCGGGCTCGCCTCGGTCGTCGGGATGAGCTGGGGTGCGCCCGAGTCACAGTTCGGTTCGAGCGAGCCGGGTGACGACGCCAGCGACTTCGCCGGCCATCCCGGGGTGACCTTCATGGCCTCCACCGGGGATGGCGGCGCGACCGTTGACTATCCCGCTGCATCGCCCGACGTGGTGGCCGTCGGAGGAACATCCTTGTCCATCAACGCGGACGACCCCTACGGCGGCGAAGCCGCCTGGTCCTACGGCGGCGGCGGAGCGAGCGCGTACGAGACCGAGCCGTCGTACCAGGACGCCGTTCAGGACACCGGCGCCCGGACGGTCCCCGACGTCTCCGCCGATGCCGACCCGGCCACCGGCGTGGCCGTGTATGACTCGTTCGACAACGGGAGCGCCGCGCCGTGGGTCCAGGTCGGCGGCACCGCCTTATCCACGTCCATCTGGGCCGGGCTGATCGCCGTCGCCGACCAGAGCCGGACCCTCGCCGGCGCCGCTCCCTTGACCGGCTCCAGCCAGACCTTGCCGAGCCTCTACAAGGTCAACTACAACGATTTCCACGACGTCCTCACGGGACAGGACGGCAATGCCGCCGAGCCTGGGTACGACGAGGCTACGGGCCTGGGCACGCCCGATGCCAGTCTCCTGATCCCCGACCTGACCGCCATCGGCGCCGCCAGCCGGATGGCCGTGAACGTCGAGCCGCCCTCGAGCGTCGTCGCCGGCGACAGCTTCGCCATCGCGGTCGCGGCGAGCGGCCCCTACGGCGGCACGGACACGACCTACAGCGGCACGGCCACGTTGTCGCTGACGACCAACCCGGGCGGCGCGAGCTTCGCGCCGATCCAGGCCGCTTTCGTCCACGGCCAGGCGGTCTTCTCGGGAGTGATCCTGGATCAACCCGCCGATGGCTATCAGTTCACGATCACCAGCTCGACCCTGGGGAAGGTGACGACCGGCGGCGTCGATGTCACGGCCGGCCCCGGCTCGACGACGTACTACTATCCGCCGCCGACGGACGCCGGCCTGCGCGCGGCCATCCTGGACGCCGAGAGCGACTCGTCCGCCAGCGACGTCGTCGTGCTGGGCGCCGGCGCCTACACGCTGACCCAGGGCGAGCTGATGATCCAGGATCACGCGTTCGACGGCCAAGACCCTGACGATCATCGGTGCGGGCTCGGGCGCCACGAAGATCGACACGGCGCTCGACGCTGGAGAAGGCGGCCGCATCGTCGAGGTGGAGAGCGGCTCGGCGCGAGCTTCACGGTCGCGTTCCAGGACCTGACCATCACGGGTGGCATCGGCACCGAGGGGGGCGGGGTGCGGGTTCGACGGCGGCGCGGTCGCGATGACCGACGTCGCGATCGAGGGCAACACCGTCGGCGGGCCCATCCTGACCACCGCGAAGGGCGCCGGGATCTACCTGGCCGGCGGGACGCTGACCCTGAAGTCCGACAGCATCATCGACAACATGAGTCGGGGCGGTGTCAGCGGCGCCGCATCGGGGGGCGGGGTCTACGTGGCCGGCGGCAAGCTCGTCCTGTCCGGCGACCGGTTCGTGGGGAACGAGGCGATCGGCGGCGCGGGGAACCGGGGCGCCAGCGGGGCCGCCGGTACCCCGAGCCATTCCGGCGGCAAGAAGGGGGGCAGCGGCAAGCACGGCGGCGGCGCCAAGGGCGGCGCGATCTATGTCGCCGGGGGGACCGTGACGCTCAACGGCGGCACCATCGAGGGCAATACCGCCGTCGGCGGCACCGGCGGCCTGGGCGGGACCGGAGGTGCGGGCCAGGCGGGCAAGAATGCCCCGGGGGGCCAGAACGCCGCCATGGCCGGCGGCAAGGGCGGTGCCGGCGGCACCGGCGGCGCCGGCGGCAAGGGCGGTACGGGCTACGGCGGCGGGATCTATCTCGCCGGCGGTAAATTGACGGCGGCCGGCGGCCTTGCCATCGCGGGCAATCTCGCCCTGGGAGGACCCGGCGGCGACGGGGGCACCGGCGGAGCCGGCGGCAAGGGCGGCTCGGGCAGCTCGGGCCCGAATTTCAAGCATCCGGCCCCGGGTGGAACGAATCCCGATACCGTGGTGATCGCTGCATCCACGAGCGGGACGGGCGGCGCGGGCGGCGCCGGAGGAAGCGGAGCCGCCGGCGGCGCCGGAGGCAAAGGAGGGGTCGCCGGCGCGGGCTGGGGCGGGGGAATCTATCAGGCCGGCGGCTCGATCACGCTCTCCGGCATCACCGTCCAGACCAACAGGGCCATCGGCGGGTCCGGTGGCCAGGGCGGCCTCGCGGGCGCCGGGGGTTCCGGCGGTGCCGGCGGCCCCGGCGGCGGGGGAGCGAACGCCCCCGGTCTCGGCAAGGGCGGAGTCGGTGGGGCAAAGAAGGGTTTCCCGGGCGGCGCGGGCGGGGCCGGCGGTACCGGCGGCATCGGCGGCAAGGGCGGGACCGGTGGCCAGGGCGGCTCCGGAGCCGGGGGAGGCCTTTACATCCGGGCGGGTAGTGCCACCCTGACGAGGGATGGTTTCCTCGGCAACCTGGCCCTTGGTGGCGAAGGTGGCCTCGGCGGATCGGGCGGCCTGGCTGGTGAAGGTGGTCCTGGCGGAAAAGGTGGTTACGGAGGTATCGGCAGCCCTGGTCCGCAAGGAGAAACCGGTGGCCAGGGTGGGACAGGTGGTCAGGGTGGGACAGGTGGCAAGGCCGGCAACGGAGGTGTGGGTGGAAAAGGTGGCGCCGGCAGTATTGGGTTTGGCGGGGGACTGTATGTGGCAACGGGGACCGTCATGGTCCAGGATGTGAGGTTTAAGGGCAACCTGGCTCTGGGAGGTCAGGGTGCGCAGGGAGGTGCCGGTGGCTCTGGAGGATACGGAGGTAATGGTGGTACCGGTGGTGGGGGTGGCCTCGGTGGTCCTGGCGGTTTTGGGGGAGCCCAGTTGAATCCCAAAGGCCAACTGAACCTGACCCCCGGTGACGGCGGTATGGGTGGTACAGGCGGAAAGGGCGGGCGAGGTGGTCATGCAGCGACGGGAGGACAGGGTGGGCAGGGAGGGACCGGCGGCTCGGGTCAGGATGGGAATGGTGGTGCGGTGTATCTCAGCGGTGGCACGGTGACGTTCAGCGGGGTCTCGTTCTCTGGGAACCACGCCGGGGGCGGGGCGGGGGGTGCCGGAGGGATCGGCGGTCGGGGTGGCAACTGGCTGGTCGGTGCCCTGGACATGGGCGGCCTGGGAGGATCGGGTGGAGGGGGTGGGACCGGCGGCGCGGCGGGTGTGGTCATCATCACCAACGGTTTCGGCCTGGCCACCGGGTTCTCATTCGGCAATGGCGGCCATGGCGGTCGTGGCGGGACCGATGGCACGGGTGGCACTGGAGGCAAGGGAGGACCCGGCGGCCAGGGCGGCCAGGGCGGTGTGGGAGGCTTCGGCCAGGGCGGCGGCCTGTTCCTCGGGGCCGGGTCGATCTCGGGGAGCCTCACGGGCAAGGTGAGCCTCGTCGTCGATCTGCTTGACAGCACCCTCCAGGCGAATGTCGCCAACGGGGGTGCGGGTGGGACCGGTGGAGCGGGGGGCCAGGGGGGAACGGCGGCACGGGCGGCGCCGGGGGCTCCTCCGCCATGCAGAACAAGAATCACGGCGGGAAGGCCGCCCAGGGCGGCCAGACCGGCGGCGGCGGGAATGGCGGCCATGGGGGGAGGGGCGGGTCGCCGGGGAACGGCGGCAACGGCGGCATCGGCGACACCGGGGAAGATGGCCTCGGGGGCGGTATCAGCGTCGCGTTCGGCTCGCTCACGATCGCCGACGACTCGATCACGGGGAATCACGCGAACACCGCGGCGCCCGGGGGCGGCGGTGGGGCGGGGCTGCCCGGTTTCGTCGGCGGCCTCGGCGGGCATGGGGGACCGGGCGGGACGGGCCATCCCAACGGCGGCCGCGGCGGTTCGGGGTCTGACGGGAATGCCTCGGCCGTCCCGGGCTCGTTCGGGCTGGGCGCACCGTCCGGCAGCCTCGCCACCGGCGGCGGCCTCTACGTCGGGGGCGGTTCCGTCACCCTGGATGGCGCCACGATCTCCGGAAACATGGCCGACAACCTCGCAGAGAACGTCTTCGTCGCCCCGGGCGGTAGCCTCACGACCATCACGCCGCTCTCGGTCAGCTCCATCACGCCCGTCTCGCCCGACCCGCGGAATGTCCCGGTCTCGGTCATCGACGTCAACTTCAACGAACCGACGAGCACCACCAGCCTGACGCCCGCCGCCGTGAGCCTGACCGACGACGGCGGACCCAACCTCATCACCGGCCCGATCTCCCTCACCCGGATCATGGGCGACGAGTACGCCATCAGTGGCCTCTCCGGCCTGACCGGGGCCGAGGGCGAGTACACCCTGACCATCAACGCCGACCACCTCAAGGACCAGGACGGCTTCCCCGGATCCGGCTCGCTGTCCACGTCGTGGCTGATGGACACCACGCCGCCGACGAGCAGGGTGAGCTCATTGCCCAAGACCGGGAACAGCCTGAGTTTCCCCGTCACGGTTACCGGAACTGATCCCAACGGCGCGGGCGGAAGCACGCCCGCGGGCATCGCCTCGTTCACCATCTACGTCTCGACCAACGGCGGCGCCTGGACCAGGTGGACGACCATCGCGCCCACTTCGACCTCCGGCGGCTCGGCCTCCGCCACGGACACCTTCACCGGCCTGAGCAACACCATCTATGCCTTCTATTCCACTGCCACCGACGCCGCCGGCAACACTCAGGCGTACAAGCCGTCGATCGAGGCTTCGACCTACCTGCCCGACCTCACGCCGCCGATCACCTCGGTCGATCCCACCACCGGGACGAACCCCAGCTCGGTTGACGGGGCCGGGACTTTCACGCTGAACCTCACCGGCAGGGCGCCGGGCGGCAAGCCGCTGACGTATCTCGAGGTCTTCGTCGGCATCGACCTCGGCGGCGGCGGAAACACCCGGCAGATCGGCGCCGCCATCCCGGCCGGTTTCCCCGACGCCAACGGCGTCTATCACGCCACGATCAGCTACCAGGGGCTCACCGACAGCACCTCGCATAGCTACACGTTCTCGAGCATTGGAATCGACGGAGCCGGGTTGGTGCAAACAGCGCCGGTGAACCCGGTCACGTTCACCAACCAGTCGTTCACAGCCACGTCGTTGCAGGTGACGGGCCTGACGGTCGAGAATGGCGCGGCGGCGCGGTCGTACGTCCGGTACCTCGACGTCAACTTCAACGAGAGCGACACCCAGTCCGGCGGCGAACTCACCGCGATCGCCGGCTCGCTGGGGACATCCAGCCCCGACGTGCGGCTCTACCGTTATGACCTCAACGGCGACGCTTCGAGCAAGACCGTGGTGTCGCTGTCGGGCGTGACGGCGAGTGTGATCGACCACGCGATCGAGCTTGACTTCGGCACGGCCGGAGTGGGTGGCAACGCCAACACGACGGCCGGCGACGGATACTATGAGCTCGACGTGACTGTCGGCGGCACGACGTCCCAGCACCACTTCGACCGGCTGCTGGGCGACGTGAACGGCGACGGGGTGGTGAACAACACCGACCTGACCGACATCGCGGAAGAGTTGGCGTTGTCGTCGCCGACCGGCTACACGCCGCTGGGCGCCGACGTGAACGGCGACGGGTCGGTCACGGCGATGGATCTGACGCTGGCGACCCGCGCGAAAGGCGACAAGCTCGGATCGGGGCTCACGCTCGGATGACACGCCCGACGGTTCAACCGCCGATCGGCTCCGCCGACTGGAAGTTCTTGATCTGCTCGAGATCGGGGATGAGGTGCGGCTGTTTATATTGTTCGACCGCTCCGCCGCTCTTGGCGAGCCGCCGCTTCTGGAAATCGGACCAGGAGCCCTGTCGGATCCGGACGATGCGGACGGGGCCGAGCCGCCGGGTGTCCTGGCGGTTGGCGTATTCGCCATTCTGGCGCCGGAGCTGCTCTTCCACCGCTGCGGCGAGCCGATCCGCCTCCTCGGACCCGTCCAGGTCGTCTTCCTCGACCAGGAGCGAGTAATACGGCGGCTCGGACCAGGTGGGGAGCAACAGATACGACTTGAGGGCACAGCCCGCGGTGCGTTGAGCCGCCTGCACGGCGGCGATCACCTGGTGTTCGGAGAGCTTCTCACCGGCCAGGCTCGAGTAGTGGGCGCCCTTGTTGAGGAACTCGATCAGCGGGGTCGAGCCGTGGTAGCCGACGCACCGGACCAGGTCGGAGATATTGTAGCGATACAGGCCCCCGGCGGTGGTCAGGACGATGAAGTAGCTGCGCCCCTCGACCAGCTCGGTCGCCAGGGCGGTCTCCGGCTGCTCGCGATCGGCCTGGTCCTCGGGGATGAACTCGAAGTAGTGATGGCGGATGTCGAGGAGGCCGGCGGGGGTGCTGTCCTCGATCGGAATGGTCATCCGGCCCTCGGAGGCGATCAGGCCGACGTCGCGCACCGGGGCCTCGCCGAAGAACTCGGGATAGCCCCGGAGATACGCCTTCATCGTGCCGCCCATCCAGTTGGACAGGAAGTCGAGGTTGGGCCAGTAGTCCTTGGGCAGGAGCCGGCCGGTGCGCTCGACGATGTGCTCCAGCCGGCGCGCGGTGCGTCGGTGGCGGATCGCCGTGCGGAGCCGCAGCGCGCGGCGGACCTCGCCCGGGATGTCCCAGCGGGCGTCGATCGTCCCGTCGGCCAGGTCGCGGATCAACACGGCCTTCTCGCGGTCCCCCAGCCGCGCCATCGCCAGGATCGTGCTGGGATTGGCGGCGATCACGGTACCCACGTCGCGATAGCTGGAGAACCGCAGCGCGACGTAGTACTTCGACTCGATGTCCTTGATCCGCGAGGCGACGGCCGGCATGCAGTAGGTCGTGCGCACCAGGGGATTCTGCATGTAAGCGGTCAGGCCGGTAATCGCGCCGCAAGGGATGCCCGACGGCGTCACCGACTCGCGCCAGTCGCTGGCGAACTGGAGGATCGGCCGCAGGCCGCGGCGGAGGATCTCGATGTGCGCGTCGAAGGCCAGGATGCCCCAGATGGTCCATCCTTCGCGGTAGTCGCGCAACGACTCGCGGGTCACCGGGATCGTCTTGGGCCGGTTGGTCGTGCCGGAGGTCAGCGCGAACATCAGCACCTCGCTCCCCGGCCCGAACAGGGCGCCCAGGTCGCCCTGGCGCACGCGGTCGATGTACGGCTCGTGGCGTTCGTAGCCGCCGATGGGCACGCGGCGGCGGAAGTCGGCCGGGGTGCGGATCTCGGCGAAATGGTGGTCGCGGCCGAACTGGCTGTCGGCATGCTGGGCGACGCGCCGGAGCAACAGCTCGCGCTGGACGTCGGCCGCCCGGCGCGTCTGGGCCAGGAACGCCCGGGCCAGGCGGCGCGCGCGGATCTCGACCGGCGCGCCGAGCAGCCGCATGAAGGACGTGTTGATCATTCGTGACGACCCTGCAACGGCCTGGAGTCTCCGGTCGCGACCCTCTTGAGCGATTAACGAATGGATGGCCGACGTGGTTCGGCCTCGAGGCGGGGCGGAAGCCTCGACCCCCCCTGACCCCCCCTTCGTAAGGGGGGGACGGAGAGAGGTCCGCCCCTCTTGATCCCCCCTTACGAAGGGGGGGGTAGCCCCTCTTGATCGCCCCCTTACGAAGGGGGGGATAGGGGGGTTTCCTCGTGTCGCTGCAATGCAAGCGTTAAACGCTCTAACGCACCGGCGTGGCGACCTCGCCGGCCGATAGCTTCGGGGCTTCGATCTCGCTATCGAATCCGCCGGCCGCAGCGACGATCTCGCCGTCCAGATCGACGGCCGGACTCGGGATGTCCGCGGCGATCATCGGGCTCGGCGACGGACTGAGGGCGGGCGATTCGGTGATCGGCCGGCGCGGGGCGTATCGGTCGACGAAGTCGAGCAAATGGCCGGCGTAGGCCTCCGGCTCGCGCTCGCGGCAGCGGTTGTGCTTGGCGTCGGGAACCAGCCACATCTCCTTGGGCCCGTTACCGCGCTCGAAGAGGTCCTCGACGATCTCGGGGTTGATGTAGGTATCGCGTTGACCGTGGATCATCAGCCAGGGCCGGGGCGCCAGCCGGGCCACCGCTTTCTCGAGGTCGGGGAAGCGGCAGCGGCGCCGACGCTCCGCGCGGCGGCGGCCGGATCGGGCCAGCACGCGGTAGACCCACCGGGGGATCGAGCGGCGCACCACCGGGTTCGGGAGGTACAGCTCGGCCCATCGGTGGATATAGGCGAGCATCGTCCCGATCGTGGGGAACGCGCCGTCGGTCATCACCCCCCAGACGTCGCGCTCCGCCGGAGTGACCAGAAGCGCCGTCGTCCCCCCGCGGCTGACCCCGAAGAGCCCATAGCCCGCCGGGTCGCGATCGGGCCGCGTCCGCAGGTAGGCCAGCGCCGCGCGGAGGTCGCGGACCTCGCGATCGGAGGCCCAGTGCATCGGCTCATAGCCGGGCTCGGACCCGCTCGCTCCGTGATTGCGGAAATCGAAGGTGAAGACGTCGAAGCCCAGGTCGCGCAGTTGGTCGGCGTAGGGCCGATAGCTCCAGCGGTCGCTGAGGAACTCGTGGCAATATACGATCACGCCCGCCCGGCCCGCGGTGCGGGCGCGGAGATACGTGCCGGCCAGCGTCAACCCGTCCGCCGTGACGAACTCGACCGGCTCGCCTCGCTCCTCCGCCGCGATGCGCAACGGCAGGAACAGCGGCGGCTCCTCGAACCTCTGGCCGATGATCGGCGCGTACTTGACGCACAGATAGATCATCACCACGACCGCCGACGCCGACGGTACGAGCACGCCGAGCGTGAGGGAGGGATACGAGGCGAGTAGGCCGGTCACGGATGGACTCCCGGTCGCGCCTGCCGGCCCCGGCCGGGCCCACGCGATCGGGGGGCCTCGGCGAGGCGGGAGGAGAGCCGAGCGCGACCACTCGGCGAAGGAGGTCTCCAGGTCAGTCGGTGAAGCGTCTCAGGATGAGCGTGATGTTCTGCCCGCCGAACCCGAAGCTGTTGGACAGTGCCACGTCGATGGCCTGCTCGCGGGCCTCGTGGGGGATGTAATCGAGGTCGCATTCGGGGTCGGGGTTGTCCAGGTTGATGGTCGGGGGCAGCACGCCGTCGCGGATCGCCAGCAGGCAGACGATCGCCTCGACGCTGCCGGCGGCGGCGATCAGGTGCCCCATCATGCTCTTGGTGCTGGAGATCGGGACGCGGTACGCCTCGTCGCCAAAACTGCGCTTGATCGCCAGCGTCTCGATCGAGTCGTTCACCGCGGTACTTGTCCCGTGGGCGTTGATGTAGTCGATATCGGACGGATCGAGCTCGGCGCAGGCCAGGGCCTCCTTCATGCAGGCGATGGCTCCGCGGCCCTCGTCGTGGCTGTCGGTGATCCGGAAGGCGTCGGCCGTCGAGCCGTAGCCGACGATCTCGCCGTGGATCCGCGCCCCTCGAGCCTTCGCGTGCTCGAGCTCCTCGAGTACCAGCATACCGGCCCCCTCTCCCAGGATGAAGCCGTCGCGGTCGCGGTCGAACGGCCGGCTGGCGCGGGTGGGCTCATCGTTGCGGGTCGATAGCGCGGTCAAGAGGATGAAGCCGGTCACGCCGAAGGGGTGGATCATGCTGTGCGTGCCGCCCGAGAGGATCACGTCGGCGCTGCCGCGGCGGATCAGCTCGAACGCCTCGCCGATGGCCTGCGAGCTGGCGGCGCAGGCGGTCAGGCAGTTGGCGTTGGGCCCTCGGGCACCGAGGAGGCTCGCCAGGTGGGCCGACGGCGTCCCCGGCTCCTGCTCGGCCTCGCGGATAGGGTGCAGGTCCTTGATCCCCATCCGGGTGAACTCGGCGGTGTCCACGTGGCCATCGCGGGCCGACTGCCGGACCAACCGGACGAACCGCGGGAAGTCGTGCTGTCCCTCCCCCGACCCGAGGTACACGCCGAACCGCCGCCGGTCGAGGTCCGAGCCGGCCTCCGCCAGCCCCGAGTCCTTCATGGCCATCGCGCCGGCGGCCAGGGCGAACTTGGTGTTGCGCGAGTGCTCCGCCCACCGCCTGGTGTCGGGCAGGTAGTCGTCCAGGCGAAAGTCGCGGACTTCCGCGGCGATCCGCGTGGGGAACGTCCGGGCATCGAACAACCCGATCGGCCCGACGCCGCTCCGTCCCTCCAGTAGGGCGGACCAGGTGGATTCCAGGTCCCGTCCCACCGGGGTGACCATTCCCATTCCCGTGACGACGACTCGCCGCATCTGACTCGCCTTCCACTTGCTAACTGCTGGCCGGAATCAAGGACAGCCGCGAATCACCAGCGCGGCCGCCTGACCCAGGGGGGTCAGGTTCGTCTTGACGAAAGTCGGATTGTCGCATGAGCGGGTTGATCCCACGACCAGGTCGGCCTCCATCTGAAGGTCGGGATGTTCGCAGTTGAGGATCGGCGGGATCAGCCCGCGATTGGCCCCGACCAGGCTGGCGATCAACTCGACGGAGCCGCACCCCGAGACCAGGTTGCCCATGTAGCCCTTGAGCGCCGTCACCGGCACGCCCCGCGCGCCGAAGATGCGTTGCAAGGCGCGCGCCTCGGCCAGGTCGGAGCCCCGCGTGGCCGAGCCGTGGGCGTTGACGTGGCCGATGTCGGAGGGGTCCAGCCCGGCATCCGCCATCGCGGCGGCGATGGCCACCTCGGTGCCGGCGCCCCCGGGATCCAGGCCGCCGCCGGGCGCGGCGTCGCAGCCCGATCCGCCGCCGAGGACCTCGCCCAGGATCCGCGCCCCGCGTTTCAGCGCGTGCTCGCGCTCCTCGAGGATCAGGATGCCCGCCCCCTCGCCGGGCACCCAGCCGTCGCGGTCGCGGTCGAACGGCCGGCACGCCCGGGACGGCTCCCCTCTCCACCGCGACATGTTCTCCAGCAGGCCCATCCGCACCAGGGAGAGCGGGTGGATCTTGGAGTCGGCGCCCCCGGTGATCATCACATCGGCCCGTCCCCGGCCGATGATCCGGGCCGCCTCGGCGACGGCCAGGTTGGCCGAGGCATCGGCCTCGGTGATCGTGTTGCTCGGCCCCTGGCAATCGATCAGGATCGAGATGTGGCAAGCCAGCATGTTCGGCAGGTATTTCAGCAGCCAGATCGGTTCGATCATGCCGATCGACTCGCGGCCCCAGGCCTGGAAGTCGAAGTCCTGGCCCGCTTCATAGGCGCGGCAGATCGCCGGCGCCAGCTCGTCGAGCTCGCTGGAGATCAGGCCGGCGCCGAGGTCGATCCCGATGCGGGTGGGGTCGACGCCGCCATCGATCAGCCCGGCGTCGGCCACGGCGAGCTGCGCCGCCGCCACCGCGAGCTGGATGTCGCGCGCCATGTACTTGCGGCTCTTGCGCAACTCCTTGCTGTACTTGGGCAGGGCGTACTTCTTCAGGTCGAAATCCCGGATCTCCGCGGCGACGTCGTTGGGCAACCCGGCGACCCGGAACGCCTCGAGTCGGCGCACGGCACCCCGGCCCTCAGCCAGGGACGTCCAGACGCTGTCCGGAGTATCCCCCAGGGGCGTCACCAGGCCCAGTCCGGTTATGACCACGCGGCGTTCGTAACCAAGCATGAAAGACTCGTCGATCGTCGCCGGGCTCGATCTCAATGGCTGTCACGTCCTGAGGTGCTCACCCGAGTCGAACCGCCTCCTTATTATTGCTCGCGATCGGCGATCGTGCGGCCACAAACCCGACGCAGAGCTCAAGATTTTCCCGATCGGCCAGGTACATCCGTTGCAGCCCGAGCCGTCGATTCCCACCGTGCCCGGCCTCGATCGTGGCGGAGGCGGGGTCAGACTTGTGAAAGAAACGGATTCCCGATTCCCGATTCCGAATTCCTGATTCTAGTGTCTGAGCCGTCGAGACTGACATCCATTGATCGTCCGGCATCCGCCATCCGGCATCGAATTTTCGCAGCCCCTCAGGTCACCGGCTTCGGCTCGCGGGCCTGGCCGTTAAACTCGGCGCCGCCGTCGGCGGCCTGTTCAGCCTCGCGGGCGCGGGCCTGGGCCTTGGCCAGGTCGAGCACGCCGAGGAGTTGCTGGGTGAAGACGAAATTCTTGGGGCCGAAGATCTGGTTGGCGCGGGAGTTGTCCAGGTGGGCGAAGACGATCTCGGCGTCGGCCAGGATCTCGCCGTTCAAGAACGCCTTGGCCTCGACGACGGCGCCCTCGCTCCGCAGGTCGGTGAGGGTCACCTCATAGATGAGCTGGTCGCCGGCGCAGGCCACGCCGTGGAATTCGGCGCGGGGGATCTTGGCCAGGATCACCTTCTCGGCGAATCCGCCCGCCTCGCCGACCAGGATCCCGCCGGTCTGGGCCAGCCCCTCGATGATCAGCGAGGCCGGCATGACCGGGTAGCCGGGGAAGTGGTCGTGGAGATGCTCCTCGGCCAGGGTGAGGTTCTTGATCGCGCGGGCGAACTGGCCGCTGCGGAATTCCAGGAATTTGTCGATCCAGATCCATCTCATCGCGAAGACTACTCTTCCCCTGGTCTCGAGAAGGCCCCAACGGGCCTCACCGTGCCTCGCCTCGCGGAGCCGGCCGGACATCGGCCCGCTCAGGACTTGTGAACGAGTCGAATCGACGAATGCAGATTCCGAATTCCGGAAAAGTAAATCCTTGTCGAAATAGGGATTAAGTCGATTCGGAATTCGGAACTTGCAATCCGGAATCGATCCATCCACAGTTGCGCGGGCCCCTGGCGACCAGCCGCCCGGCGCTCGGACGGGCGACCCGCCGTTCGTCAGGCCGCCGCGAGCTTGCTCTGGACGTACTGGACCAGCATGTCGACGGTGTACAGGTCGCCGATCTTGTCGACCGTGGGATCGCTCTCGATCTTCGAGATGTCGGCGAAGGGCAACCGGGTCTTGAGCTCGTCGACGCCCTTGCTGGTGAGCTTGCCGTCGGCGATCCATTCGGGGTCGGCGGTCAGGTTCTCGGGGAACAGCTCGCCGCGCGGGATCTTGATCCCGAAGTTCCGCTCGAGGCGGAAGACGATATCCAGGAAGTCGATGGACTCGGCGCCCAGGTCGCCCTGGAGGGTGGCATCGCGGGTCACCTCTTCCTCGTCCACGCCCAGGGCATCGACCAAGGTGGCCTGGACCTTCTCGTAGATCTGTTCGTATGTCGGCATAGAATCCTCAGAATCCAGAGGGGAGTGCACCAGCCCCGCGCGTCGGCATCAGGCCCGAGCCGCCGAAGGACGAAGAGAGTGGCTCTTCCTATTGGTCGGCGAGATCGGGCCTCGAACTTCAGGTGGACGGGTCCGGGACACCTCCGAGGCGGGAGGCGGGCCGCCAGGACCACGATCCCCGGAACTCGCGGGCCGGAATTCGATCCATATCATGAGCAAAACACGGAATCGTTGCAACACCATCAACCGGCGAGCAGGGCCAAGCCGGGGAGGGTCGGCGGCGGCGCGCCGCCAGGAGGCAGGGTGTCGGGGTGGGGATAATGACGGTTCAACCGGCTCTCGCCGTCGCGGCGGCCGGTCAGACCGTGGTGGGTATCTCGGAGGCCACCGGCCGCCGCGAGATGGCTCGCGCGCCGACGGATCCCTTCCGCAAAGTGGTATACAGGTCGCGCAAGCCGGCGACGATCGAGGCGTCGGTCGCGTGCAAATCCGGATTGCGATCTCGTAAGTTGTAGCGAGTCAAGGTGAAACGTCCCTTGACCATCTCCTGGCCATCGATCATGCCGACCCCCTTGAACACGCAATCATGGGGATCGAAGCTCGACAGCTCGACCTTCAGCTCGAGCTGTCGGCCGGGTTCGACGAAACTGCCGTACTTGATCGTCCTGGCCTGCTTCAGCACGATGATGCTGCTGGCGAAGTCTTCCATCTCGCGGACCAGCCAGGCCCCCGCCTGGGTCAACGCCTCCAGCATCAAGACGCCCGGCATCACCGGGAACCCCGGAAAGTGGTCGCTGAGGTACTCTTCCGCCAGCGAGAGGTTCTTCACGGCGGTCAGGCGAGGCCCTTCGCCCCGTAGCGACTGAGTCCCCGAGAGCCGGCAAGGACCGGTCTGGACCTCGAGAATCCGATCGATCAACACAAATCGCATAGATCACCCGAAGGTCCAGACCAACGGACAGAGCCGACGTATCACCCGCGCGGCTATCCAACCAGACCCGGGGCGGGTGACACGTTGTGAATCGACCAATCTAGCAGGATTCTTCGCCGATCTTCAAGAGGCACGCGGCCTGGAAACTTGCGGACGTGCAGTATATCGGCTCGGATCGGCAAAATCCGACCTACCTCCCGGCTTCGCCTATCTTGCCAGGAATTCCTCTCGATCGGTGCAAGAAGGTCCTTCGGAGGGGCCCTTCGTACACCTTCTCCCCTTCAATTCGGCGGCGCGAACACGTCGTCGGGCAGTGGCACGAGCCGTTCGCCGGAGCGGATCAGCTCATTCCAGGGGGGACCGGGCAGGAGGAAGGCCGGCCCCGAGGATCCGGCGCCGTGGCCGCGCAGACGTTGCCGTCGTCGGCATTATTGCCGATGCGCAGGACCTGGATCGGGTCCTTCGCGCCCAGGCTGATCTCGACCTTGAGCCGCGGGTGAGACAGGCCGGTCTCCTCCGGGATCTCCCCCTCGTACTGGATGAAGCGCGTGGTCTGGAGCTGCGACATCGTCGAGACCAGCGAGCCGATCCGCGACAGGTCGATGCCCTCGGCATCCGAGCCGGATTCGGGCACCCATTCCACCTGCCCCCTGGCCTGCGGCGGCCGATGACGCAGCGTGATGACCCGGCCGGGTAGCCGCAGCACGGCGCGAGTCGCCCGAGCGACCGGGAACGACATCGCCCGATGGTCGTGATACTCGGCGTCGAACATGCGTAGGGTCGCCGCGGGGAGCATGAAGACACTCGGCTGACTGTCGGTCGTCGCGTAGAAGTTCGTCGATCGGGGGACCAGGCGGCCGACCTTCAGGTGATGCGAGCCCTCCGATTCCCAGTCGATCCGCATCAAGGGCCGGTCCAGGCCGAAGTCCTTGCCATCGCCGGCCGACGGGGCCGCGAACTCGTCGGCGCGGAGGCTGCACAGGGTCGTCAGCACCTGCGTGACGGCCCCGGCGTCGGCTTGAGCCTCCACCGGGCGGAGCATCCGCCAACCGTTGGGCGAACCCGTCGCATCCGGCACCAGCTCGTCGAGCCGGTCGCCCCGGCGGATGGTGAGCTTCTTGATCCTTGCCGGGCTGTCATTGACGATCGAGCGGTCGCGGAAGGCCAGCGGGTTCTTCGGCAGCACGTCCAGGAGTTTGTCGGGAAGCGCCAGGATGACTCGATCCCCCTCGAGCTGGGCGAAGATCGCCTTCTTGGCGACGTCGTGCTTGCCCAGCCGGAGGTCGAGGGCGAGCGAGGAGCCGACGTCCGCCGACTTGGCGGGAGGGCGCGTGCCCGCGGCCTGTCGGATCCGGATCCGCATCACCGGCGGGTCGAGCATGGGCTCGGGGACGACCTTCGGATCGAGGAACTCGCTGGTCTGGAGGTCGTCGATGTGGGTGAGGAACGCCTGGACGGCCGGCGTGTCAGCCCGCTCCTTGCGCGGCGAGGTGAGCTCCCAGCCGCCCTTGTCCTTCTTCAGGTCGAAGACGTCGCTGCGGGTCCGGATCTCGATCTCGGTGACGGCCGCGGGCACGATTTCGGCGACCTGCTGGCTGCGCAGGGCGACCGCATCCGCCGGGATCTCGGAGAGCGCCCGGGCATCGACCGCCACCACGTCGTCCTGGCCGCCCTGGCGAACGTACACCCGCTCCGGCTCGTCCGGGACCGGCTTGCCGATATCCAGGGTCAGCGGGCCGTCGCCGCGCGTGGTCTTCAGCTCGACGGTGATCGGCGGGCTGTCCAGGCCGAAGGGGGCGGGGTCCTTGACGTCATCGGCGACGTAGCCCTTGGGCGGCTCCGCCACGCGGAGCGCGGAGAGGGCACCCAGCAGGCTCTCGACCTTGGGGCCGTTGGCGGGGGCCTCGACCGGCGCCGTGAGCTTCCAGCGGCCGGAGGCGCCCGCTCGGCCCGGATCAGCCGCGGCTCTTTCCCGGCCTCATCCCGCCGAGTGATCGTCACCTCCGCGACCTGGAACGTCGGCACGCCCATCACGTTCGGCTCGCGCCAGTCGGCGACCGGCTGATCCACGGCGCCGAGCAGCCGGGCGTCCACGACATCGATGCCCTCCCCGCCGACCGGCCGGACGAACCGCTGCCCCCGCGCGGTCTTGCCGATCTCCAGGACGGCGATGGGCGACTCGGCCGACGCGGACCCCGCGGCGCCCGCGTAGAGCCGGACCGTCGCGGCCGGCGGCGCCAGTCCGTACTTTTCCGAATCGCCCTTGATCGTGCCGGCGTAGGGGTCCTTGCGCAACTCCCTGAGGTTGCGCACCAGGGCCTCGAGCCGCACGGGCTCGGCGGCGACGTCCTTCGGCTCGAGCATCTGCCAGCGGCCCAGGCCCTCGCCGCGGCGTTCGAAGACCAGGTGCTCCTTCCCCCGTTCGATCGCCACCCGGCGGATCTCCACCTCGTGGGTGTTGATCAGGTCGGGCAGGACCTGGAAGGCGCGTCGGGCGTTCTCCTGCGTCGTGCGCACGCCGCTGAGGTCGAGCCCCCACATGGCCAGCAGGAGCCCGAAGAAGAGGACGATCCCGAGGATTCTGTAGTGGTTGGCTTTCATCATTCCCGCCGCGAGAAGTAGACCATGATCCCCATGGCGATGATCAGCATCGCCGCCGTGGTCGTCGGGACCAGGATCAGCCGCTGCCGGAGCTGGGGATCGACGATGAGTGTCAAGGCGGTATGCGTGCTGGGCGAGAGGCCCAGGGTATCGGGGCGGCCGCGGAGCCAGCTCGCCGCGTTCATGAGCAGGTCGAGGTTCGCCGGGGTGATCTCCTGCAGCGCGTTCTCGGCCATCATGGGGCAGGAGAACAGGACCAGCCTGGGCTGCTCCTCCGCCGGGCCGCCCGGCCGGGACTGCCCCTGGCGCTTCGAGACCGCCACGCCGACGGTGACCGGGCCGGGCACGTCGGCCGAGCGATCGAGCGCCGGCCGCGGATTCTTCAGGTCGGTCTCCGCCCAGGAGGTCCGGCCCGTCCGCAGGATCGGTGTGGGGACCAGGCTCTTGTCCACCGGATCGACCGCCGCCACGCCGGGCCGTGGCGACTGGCCGGCGACGAAGATCGGCGCCGCGCTCAGCAGCAACACCCCGCGGTCGGCGGCCATCGCCGCCGAGATCGGGTGATCCACCCCGCTCCGCGACGGCGCGACGACCAGCTTCCAGTTGCCGTTGTAATTCGACTTGGAGTCGATCACGATCCCCTTGCCGATCTCCAGGTTGTACGACTTGAGGAAGTCCTCCAGGCCCGTGGGACGCTCGTTGCCCAGCAAGAGCAGGAGCGGCTTGCCGCGTTCGGCATAGGCCCGGATCTTGGCGACCTCCTCCGACTTGAGCGGGTCCGCCGGGCCGATCACGATCAGGAGCGCCAGGTCATCGGGGATGTCGGACTGGTCGAGGCGGAGCTCCGACACCTGGCAGCCGACCCGAGCCAGCCGGGCCCGCCAGTTGCCCAGCCCCTTGCCCCCCATGTCGTCGGGCTTGGGCTCGCCGTGCCCGGCGGTGAAGGCGACCTTCACGCCCTTGCCCTCGCGGAGCCGGGTCAGCGCCGAGGTGATCGCGTCCTCGCCGGTGAAGGCCGAGTCGAAGCGGTCGCCCCCACGGAGCTGGCGGGGCGACGTCAGCTCGAAGAGGTCCTGGTTGCGCACCACGATCGGCGCGGTCTCCTTGTCCTCGCCGTACTCGATCAGGACCCCGCCACCGCGGAGCAGCGCCAGCTCCGGCACCCGCTTGCTCAGCTCGTCGAACTCGGGCCAGGTCCTCGTACGGGTTCAGGGCAGTGACCCGGATCCGCGATGGATTGATCGATCGATACGACTCCAGGAGCTGTTCGACGCGGGCCCGATGGCGCTCGGCCAGCGCGCTCTGGCCGGAGATCAGCGTGAAGGTCACCGGGCGGTCCAGTGCCTTGACCACCTTGACGGTCCTCTCATCGAGCGAATACGTGCCCTCGCGGGTCAGGTCCAGGGGATGGCCTCCATAGCGGAACGCCAGCACGTTGAGCACGATCAGGACGCCGGCCAGGAGCGAGAGGTCCAAAAACGAGCTGGATACGTCGATGGTCCGGCGCAGGGTCGGGCTGGAGTGGCGATAGCGCCGGTTGATCCGCGTCAGCGCCAGGACCAGGCCGAAGCCGGCCGCGAAGATCGGCAGCGACCAGGGGATGCCCCGGTCGAGCGCCACGTAGGCCCCGGCGACGATCAGGATCAAGCCGAAGGCGACGCCGAAGACCATGCGCTCGCGACGGCCCGCGACGGGGGCGTCGGCATCCGTCTCGCCCTCCACGGTGCGGCCCGGCGCCGCGCCCGGAGCACCCAGATCAGCACCAGGTACGCCGCCAGCACCGACGCGACGATCCACACCTCGCCGCGGCCCAGGAATGTCAGGACCTTCTCGCCCATCGCCGTCCGTTCTCCCCTCTCTCCGATCCAATCCCCCGATCCGGTCGGGGGACAGAGCCCCTACATCTCCCCCGCCAGCCTGCGGTCCTCTTGTAGGCTCCGTCCGGCGACTCTTCGCTTCAACAGAGCCCCCTCGTACATCTCCCCCGCCAGCTTGCGGTCCTCTTGTAGGAGCCGGCTCCGTCCGGCGACTCTTCGCTTCAACGAGTCCCCCGCGCCGAGACGACCTTCACCGTGAGGCTCAACAGCAGGACGCAGACCGACAGGTGCAGCGCCAGGTGGCGCACGTCGAGCCGGCCCATCCCGAAGCTCCGGACCTGGTGGGGGATCGAGGTGAACTGGGCCGCCTCGGCCCAGCCGGGGTGCTGCCGCCCGGCGAAGAACAGGGTCACCGGCACCACCATGACCATGAGGACCAGCGTGATGAAGGTCCAGATCGCCGCGACGATCTGGTTGCGGGTCATCGCGCTGAAGAGCAGCCCGACGGCCACGAACATCATCCCCATCGTCGTCAGGCCGAACCCCAGCGCCAGGACCGGCCCGACGTCGAAGGGGAAGTGCGCCTGGTAGTACAAGAACGGCAGGTACATGGCGAACGGGACCAGCAGGACCAGGTACATCACCACGCCCGCCAGCCACTTGGCCAGGACGACCTGGGTCTCGGTCACGGGCAAGGTCAGCAGGGTCTCGATCGTACCCGACCGCCGCTCCTCGGCCAGCAGTCGCATGGTCAAGGCCGGGATGGCGAAGAGGATCGCGACCCAGAAGATCCAGCTCCCCGAGACGTATTCGGTCATCGGGTCGCTCAGGGTGGAGTATTCGCCCTGGGCCCGCATGGGCTGGCTGAGCGAGTCGACCAGCATCCAGAAGTTGAGGAACGCGACGAACTGGAAGCCCAGCAGGACCAGGTAGGCCATGGGGGCCAGGAAGTAGGCGGCGAGCTCGCGCTTCAGGAGTTCGTTGATGTGTCGCATCGTCAGGAGGCCTCCTGACGGGCGTCGGCGATCGCCTCGCGGTTGACGGCCTGGATGAACCGCTCCTCCAGCGAGCTGCGCCGCAGGTCCAGCCGCCGGAGCGGCCAGCCGCCCGAGGCCAGCTTCTGCCCGATCGCCTCGCGAAGGTCGCGGCCGTCGCGGGTCTCGACGCGGAACTCGGCGTGAGTCCCGTCCTCGTCGTCGGTGACGACCCGATCGACCCCCGGCACGGTCTGGAGCGCGCCGCGGATGGCGTCGGCCGGGCCCCGGGCCTCGACCACGATCGCGTTGTCGCGGCTCAGGTCGGCCAGCCGCTCGTCAACCGCGATCCGGCCCCGGGCGATGATGATCACCCGGCCGCAGACCCCCTCGACCTCCGGCAGGATGTGGGTCGAACAGCAGGATCGTGTGCCGCTCGCCCAGCTCGCGGATCAGCGTCCGCACCTCCAGGATCTGGATCGGGTCGAGGCCCGAGGTGGGCTCGTCGAGGATCAGGATCGGCGGGTCGTGGAGCAGCGCCTCGGCCAGCCCCACCCGCTGCCGGAACCCTCGCGAGAGCTGGCCGATGATCCGGTTCTCCACTTCCTCCAGCCGGCAGCGGGCGACGACCTCGGATACCGCGCGCCGCAACCCCGATCGGGGCACGTCCTTGAGCTTCGCCCGGAACCGCAGGTATTCCCGCACCCGCATCTCGCCGTACAGCGGAACGCTCTCGGGCAGGTAGCCGAGCTTGCGGCGGACCTCCAGCGGCTCGTCGAGCACGTCGTGGCCCGCCAGGCCCGCCCGGCCGCTGGTTGGGGTCAGATAAGTCGTGAGCATCCGCATCGTCGTCGTCTTGCCGGCGCCATTGGGGCCCAGCAGGCCGACGATCTCACCGCTACCCACCTCGAAGCTGACGTCGTCAACGGCCGTGTATGACCCGAACCGCTTCGACAACCGGTCCACATTGATCATGTTGCCAGTCACCAATCTTTCATCCCTGCACCCCATCCCTCACCGCATCGGATCGCTCGCACGGGACGTGCCCACCGCTCCCGGGGCCAGAGGTGCCCGGCAGGCGCCTGCACCCTTGCGAGGTTGAGATCGAGGGCGGCCCGCGGAGGTGTCGATGGGAGATAATATACCCGCTCGGCAACCACTCGTGACAGCGGCAGCGAGCCAGGCCGGTCCTCGCGTCCTTTGCCCCGGTTCGGTCAACCCGGGCGGGACCGGGAGACCCAGACGAGGACAACGATCGACGGGTCGGCGTCCTGCGCCGCCGGCGGACGGCCCGGGGGCTGGCCACCCCCGGCGGCCGGCCGCCGGGCACTCGCCTCGGCCCGTGCCCCGGAGGCCCCCGTCCGCAGCGCGTACTCCGCATCCGGCGAGCTGTACTCCTGATTGCGAGTCGGTCGATCGGTCGCCTTCGGTCGATCCGCCTGAAGCGCCTCCGGGGCCCCGCCGCCCCCGCCCAGGTTCTCGTGCTGCAGCGCGAGAACAGGTTCGCGCGGGATGTCCATCTCGGCGATGGGCGGCGGCGTGCGTGCCTCGACCTGGCCGATATCGGCGAGCTGGGTCACGACCTCGGGCTCGGCATCCGCCTCTTCCACGCGGTCGTGCAGGGCCTTGTGGAGTTGTTGACCCAGGCGATGCAGCTCGTGGGGCCCGACGACGAGGGCGAAGACCGTGGCCTGGTCGGGATGGCGCGGGTCGATCACGATCCCCTGCGAGATCGTGATCCGGTAGTAATTGAACTGCGTGGTCTGCTCGACGATGCTGGCCACCCGCTGCTCGGCGGAACCGTCTCCCGGATCGGAGACCATGAAGACGCGGCGGAGCTGCGGATTGTCCAGGTACTCGCGCACGTGGCTCAGTTCGCCCGGAGCCGAGCCGTCGCCGCCAACCGGCTCCGCTTCCGACGCGCGGCGTTCCCCGCCGCCGCTCGGCTCGGACCCGCGGTCGAGGACGGGGTGCGGCACGAAGTGGGGCCAGCGGCCCTTGGAGACGACGGGCCGGACGTTCTCGACGGGACCCACCTGCACGACGGGGACCTCGCCGCGGCCGGCGGGGCCGCGGACGGCGTGGAGGAACCAGGGGACGGCGATCACGATCAACACACCGGCGGCGACGGCAGCCAGGCCGGCGGCGCGGACCGGTCCCCACGCGATGATCCCCTTCGCCGGCCCGAGCAGGGCGCGGCGGCGGACCCGCCGCATCACCCGCGACGTCACGTCCTCCGGCACCTCGCGGGGCAGGCCGGCCACGAGATCGCGGAGCAGGGCCAGGCCGCGGACTTCCTCGGCGAGCTGCGGATCGGCGATCAGGGCCGACTCGACCGCCTGCTGCTGCTCCGGGCCGAGTTCGCCATCCAAGTAAGCACTCAAGATCGAATCGTCGTCGAGGGTCATGGCATAGGTCTTCGCGGAAAGAGGGCCTGGGCCAGGTTTGGCCTCGTGCCGGCCGGGAACGTCGCGGGGGTCGGGCGGGTCATCGAGCCGGCTCGCTAGGGGTCGGAAGATGCCCCCTGGCGGACCGGCAGGGGCTCGTCGACCAGGGCCCGCAGGCGATCATGGAGTTCGCAACGGGCCCGGTGCAGCCGACTGCGGACCGTGCCCACGGGGATCTCAAGGATGGCGCTGATCTCCTCGTAGCGGTGCCCGTCGAATTCCTTGAGGATGACGACCGCGCGATGCTCGGGCTTGAGGCGATCCAGCGCGGCCCGGACCATCCGCTCGCGCTCGGCCCGCTCCAGGGGGGCCGACGGGTCCGACTCGGCCGACTCGTCGGCCGGATGCGTCCCCCGCGCGCCCGCCCGGCGATGCCCCAGGCGCAGAGCCGAGCGGACCCGCCGCCGTCGATGGCCGCTCAGCGCCAGGTTCACCGCGATCCGATAAATCCACGTGTAGAACGAGCTGTCTCCCTGGAACTGGTCGAGTTTCTCGAAGGCGCGGACGAACGCATCTTGCAGGATGTCCTCGGCGTCGTCGGCCGAGCCGACCAGCCGGGCGATCGTGGGGTAGAGCCGGCCCTGGTACCGCTGGACCAGCAGGCTGAACGCCTCGGTCCGGCCGGCCCGACAGGCTTCCACGAGGCTGTGATCGTCGGAGGACCGCGACATCATCATGGTTGGACGCCCGAAGCACGCCACGAGTTCCGCGAAATGCGATCTTCGACGGCTCCGCCCGCCCCGGGGCCGGGCCGCAGGTCGAAAACCGGCCGGGGCAGGCCGCAAATTCATCTTAATCCGCGCCGCTCGGATCGGTAAACAACACCGGACGAAGAATCGCGGCCCCGGAGGTCCCCCGTCCCGGCCGAGGGAACCGCCGACAGGGCCCACGCCCTTCCTCCGGGGCGGCGCCGCCCCCGTGCGGGAAATGTCGGAAGGAGCCGACCCCCAGCCGTCTCGTTGGACCGGCGACCGAGCCCGACCTCCTCGCGATCGCTCCAGGCGCCAGGGGGCGTCGGGACCCGGCCGGGCGGAGGATCGTCCCGGCCGATCGCCAACCCGTCCCCTCGCCCAGGCGGCGAGGCCGAGCGGAATATCGACGGGCCGCGCCCGAATCTTGTCATGAATCGAGAATCGGCGTCATATATTTTACTTGTAATGTGGGTGCTGGCCCGATATTATCAGCCCCCAATCGCGTAAAAAAGTCCTTTTACGATGATGAGATCATCGCCCGGTGTTGCCATTCTTGGATGGACCGGGTGCCCTTCGCGGAGGGGGCCGGCGCGTGGCCGGCCACCGGGTCGACTCCGGTCCGCGGGGGGGGGCCGCGTCCCATGAGGTCGACGATGATCGTTCGCCGCGTCATTCGGGGCGAAGATCGTGACGGCAGATGAGGTCCGACGACGAAGGAATGGTGGGGAGACCGCCGGAAGCGGCCCGGCGGGGCGTCGCTCGCCCCGGCTCGGGGATCCCCGACGAACAGCATCGCGCGGGGGGCCGCGGCCGAGGTCGCATAGGTTGTGTTACTCTCAGATGAGCACACAAGCATCAAGGAAGTGATCGATCGGTCCCGACGCCGTCCCCCGGGGCGGTCGGGCCGCTGAGAACCCGATCATCATGTTTCCGCGCCCTGCCGGCGCCGAATGGGCCGCGCCGCGCTCGGCCGGCCGCGTCCGGCGGGCGCCGCCGGTCCACACCCTTCACCGAGGATTGAGGATTCCATGAGACCGCGAGACCGACAGCGACGCCGCCAGACCAGACGCAACGCATTGCGCCCCGCCGCCGAGGCGCTCGAGCCCCGCATCGCGCTGAGCGCCGACATCGGCATCAACCTCGACTTCAACGAGTCGGGCGACGGCAACCCCATGTGGACCGACCTGCACAACCTCTCCGGGGCCTGGGGGTCGACGAGCGGATCAACCCTCTCCTTATCCGCCGATGGATACCCCTTGGCCAACGCCTCGACCTGGTTCAACGCGACCAATTATCCCGCGGGCAACTACGAGTTCAGCTACACCGGCGCCGGGACCGTCTCGTTCTCCGGAGCGGGCCAATTGGTCGGCCCCGTCACGGTCTCCGACGGTGTGACGACCGGCACCGTCGCATTCAGCGACCCGCCCGGCACCGGGGCGATCATCTCCATGGCGCTGACGAACGTCAACCCGTCCGACCCCATGGACAACTTCCACCTCATGATGCCCGGCTACGGTAACGGCACGACCCCCGCGCCCATGTTCACGCCGGATTTCATCCGGTCCCTGCAGCCGTTCTCGAACATCCGCTTCATGGATTGGGGCATGACCAACGGCTCCACTCTCGCCAACTGGTCGGACCGGGTCGGGCCCAACGCGTACCGCACCGACGGCCTCGGCGGTGTGCCCTACGAGGACATGATCGAGCTGTGCAACGAGGCGCAGAAGGACATGTGGATCAACATCCCCGCGGCGGCCACGCCCCAATTCGTCCAGAGCATGGCCCAGCTCGTCGCCTCCAAGCTCGACTCCAACCTCAACGTCTACGTCGAGCTGGGCAACGAGGACTGGAGCGGCAGCAACCGCGCCTACGGCCAGCTCGCCGCGGCCGCCCTGGCCAACCCGGTCCTGAACCACTCGCTCGGCCAGTACCAGCTCGTCGCGCAGCAGGCCGCCTACTCGGTGGTGGAAGACGGCCAGGCCTTCGACCAGGCCTTCGGGGCCGGAAGTGCGCGAGTGCGGCCCATCCTGGGCGGGCAGGCCTCGTGGACCGCCTTCGCCACCTACGGGCTGCAGTTCATCCAGCAATACTTCGGGGCGCCGTCGAATTACATCTATGCGGTCGCCGTGGCCCCTTATTTCGGGCTCTCGGCCGGCCAGAACGTCGCCGGCCTGACCCTCAACCAGATCTTCGCCGACTTGAACCAGAACCTCACCGGCGGTCTCGTCCCCGAGCTCCAAGCCGACGGCGCACTGGCCCAGGAGTACGGCGTGCCGATGGTCTCCTACGAGGGGGGGCAGTCCCTGGTGCCCGGGCACAATGAATTGAATTTCGGGGTCATGCAGCAGGCCGAGAACGACCCGCGCATGTACCAGTTGTATGTGGCTCTGATCAACGACTGGCAGCAGGTGGGGGGGCAGCTCTTCGACGCCTACCAGCTCACCGGCCTCGACGGCCAGTACGGCTACTGGGGCGTACTGCCGAATGTGACGGCCACGGGGAGCCAGCGGTACGACGCACTGCTCTCGACGATGTTCCAGCCGGGGGACGCTAACACGGATGGCTCGGTCGATTATGCCGACTTCCAGGCCCTCCAGGCCAACTACGACTCGACCGGCGACTACTGGGTGCAGGGAGACTTCAACAACGACGGGTCGGTGAACTGGGCCGACTTGAACATCCTGCGGCAGAACCTCACCCCCTCCGGCTTCACGCCGGCCCAGTTCGCCCAGCAGGCCCTCTTCGGGCAGTTGGCCAGCGTCACATCGGGGATCGCGCTCGAGTACGACGGCTACGGGGTATCCGATGCCAGCGACCTGCCGTTGGCCTCGTCGACCGGGACGGTGAAACTGAACCAGAACAGCGCGGGACAACCGATCGACCTCGGCGGTGCCGCCTACTCCGAGGGGCTGGGCTTCGCCGGCAACTCCTCGGCTTCCTTCGCGATCAACGGCCAGTATTCGACGTTCGACAGCACGATCGGCGTGGACAGCTCGGGATCCACCAGCTCGTCGGTGATCTTCCAGGTCTACGGCGACAACAATCTGCTGTACCAGTCGCCGGTCATGGCTTACGGGTCCGCCGCCGTGCCGATCGAGGTCAACGTGGCGCGGGTCCAGAAACTCACGCTCATCGTGGAGGCGGCGCCGGGCAGCACCGCGACCGCCGACCACGCCGTCTGGGGCGATGCCCGGTTGATCTCGACGGCCAATTTCGGGTCCACGCCCGATACCCTCACGTGGCAGCTTTCGCAGAATGGCGAGGTCCTGTCCACCCAGACCGCCAATTCCTTCGTGCTCCCCGCCCTGTCCGGGACCTACACGATCACCTTGACCGTCAAGGACGCGCAGGGCAACACCGGCACGGCAAGCACCAACGTGACCGTGGTCCCCGATAACCCCAGCGCCGCGCTGCAATTGAAGGATTCCTTCGACGGGGGGACCTGGATCGGGAGATACGGCGGACAAGGATCCGACATCGCCGACGAAACCGGTCTTCTGCCCGAATATGCCGACGTGTCGGTCTCCGGCGCGTCGACCTTCACCTGGGCGTCGAGCACGACCGATACCCGCGGCCTGGAGAACCCGAGCGGTTCCGATCGATCCGCCACCTGCTGGTACAGCCCGAGTCGTTTCACGATCGACGTGAACCTGATCGACGGCCAGGTGCACGACCTGGCCCTCTACGCGGTCGACTGGGAGAACGCCGGGCGGAGCGAGCAGATCCAGCTCATCAACGCCGGCACCGGCGGCGTGCTGGACACCGAGACCATCCCGTCGTTCCACGGCGGGGTGTACCTGCAGTGGGCCGTCAGCGGCAACGTGCTGATCGAAGTGACGGATTTATCCGGAGTCAACGCTGTCGTCAGTGGCCTGTTCTTCGCATCGCCGCCCGCAACCCCTTCCGACCTCGTTCAGCTCAATGGGGCGTCGCAGGGGAACTGGATCGGAAGCTTGGGGGGGCAGGGCTACGACATCGAGGGCACCCCCGCAAACCTGCCCTCCTACGCCTCCGTCAGCCTCTCCGGCGCGTCGACCTTCACGTGGGCGTCGAGCACGACCGATACCCGCGGCCTGGAGAACCCGGGCGGCTCGGGCCGGACGGCCACCTGCTGGTACAGCGCGACCAGTTTCACCATCGACGTGGACTTGACCGACGGCCAGGTGCACGACCTGGCCCTCTATGCGGTCGACTGGGGCAATCCCGGGTGGATCGAGCAGATCCAGCTCATCAACGCCGGCACCGGCGGCGTGCTGGACACCGAGACCATCTCGTCGTTCCACGGCGGGGTGTACCTGCAGTGGGCCGTCAGCGGCAACGTGTTGATCAAGGTGGCGAATGTGTCGGGGCCCGACGCCGTCATCAGCGGCCTGTTCCTGGATTCTGCCGTCCCCCCGACCGCATCCGCCAGCCTCGTCAAGAAGGACGCTACGACGCAAGGCAACTGGATCGGAGTCTACGGGGGGCAGGGCTACGACATCGAGGACACCCCCGCCAGCCTGCCCTCGTACGCATTCGTTGGCACCTCCGGGGCGTCGACCTACACCTGGTCGTCGAGCACGACCGATACCCGCGGCCTGGAGAACCCGGGCGGCTCGGGCCGGACGGCCACCTGCTGGTACAGCGCGACCAGTTTCACCATCGACGTGGACTTGACCGACGGCCAGGCGTGCGACCTGGCCCTCTATGCGGTCGACTGGGAGAACGCCGGGCGGAGCGAGCAGATCCAACTCTTCAACGCCGGCACCGGCGGCGTGCTGGACACCGAGACCATCTCGTCGTTCCACGGCGGGGTGTACCTGCAGTGGGCCGTCAGCGGCAACGTGCTGATCAAGGTGACGAAAGTGTCGGGGCCCAACGCCGTCATCAGCGGCCTGTTCCTGGATTCTGCCGTCCCCCCGACCACATCCGCCAGCCTCGTCAAGAAGGACGCTACGACGCAAGGCAACTGGATCGGAGTCTACGGGGGGCAGGGCTACGACATCGAGGGCACCCCCGCCAGCCTGCCCTCGTACGCATTCGTTGGCACCTCCGGGGCGTCGACCTACACCTGGTCGTCGAGCACGACCGATACCCGCGGCCTGGAGAACCCGGGCGGCTCGGGCCGGACGGCCACCTGCTGGTACAGCGCGACCAGTTTCACCATCGACGTGGACTTGACCGACGGCCAGGTGCACGACCTGGCCCTCTATGCGGTCGACTGGGAGAACGCCGGGCGGAGCGAGCAGATCCAGCTCATCAACGCCGGCACCGGCGGCGTGCTGGACACCGAGACCATCTCGTCGTTCCACGGCGGGGTGTACCTGCAGTGGGCCGTCAGCGGCAACGTGCTGATCAAGGCGACGAGATTGTCGGGGACCAACGCCGTCATCAGCGGCCTGTTCCTCGATCCGACCTCGTCGTGACGCCGCGCGGCTGTGATCCCCCGGGACATCCTCGAGGACGGTGAATCGGGCGGAGGAGATCGTGCCGCGACCCGAAAGGGACGGACGGACGAACAGCCTCCGCCCGCGTCACGCGCTTGATTCCGGGCCGGAGTCGGGGGCACAATGATGTACCGCCGCCGGCCGGATGCGACCATCGCGGGGGCGACATGCCCGATGATGCCCTGGGGCGGTTGCGGGGCTTGGCCTTCGACGTTGGGAGAGGCGTGACCGATGCCGGAGACCGTACGAGTTGGCCTGATCGGCTCGGGGTTCATCGCGTCGATCCACCACGAGGCCCTGCGCCAGGTCGCTGGGGCTGAGGTGATCGCGGTGGCATCGCCCGGTCCCGGGCACGCCGAGCAATTCGCGGCGAACCGAGGTATCCCCCGCCACTTCACTGATTATCGCGCTCTGCTCGACCTGCCCGAGATCGACTTGGTGGTGCTGGGATTGCCCAACGACCTGCACTGCGCGGCGACTTGCCTGGCCGCCGAGGCGGGGAAGCACGTCGTCGTCGAGAAGCCCATGGCCCCCAGCCTGGCCGAATGCGATCGGATGATCGCCGCCTGCGAGCGGAGCGGTGTCCTGCTCGGCTACGCCGAGGAGCTGTGTTTCACGCCCAAGTACGTCCGCCTCAAGGCGCTGGTCGACGAAGGCGCCCTGGGCAAGGTCCACCTGGTCAAGCAGTCGGAGAAGCACGACGGCCCGCATTCCGGCTGGTTCTACGATACTCGCCGCAGCGGCGGGGGCGTCACCTTCGACATGGGGTGCCACGCGATCGAGTTCTTCCGCTGGGTCCTGGGCGACCCGGCCACCGGAGCCAAGGCGCGGATCGCGAGCGCCTTCGCCCAGTTGGGCACCTACATCCACGGCGACAAGACCGACGGCGACGACGAGGCGATCCTGCTCCTGACGTTCGAGGGCGGGGCCGTCGGCCTGGCCGAAGAGAGCTGGACCAAGCCGGGCGGCATGGACGATCGCGCCGAGGTGTACGGCAGCGAGGGCCAGGCCTACGCCGATGTCCTGTATGGCAACGCCCTCCGCGCCTATTCGAGGCGCGGTTACGGCTATGCCGTCGAGAAGGCCGGGGCCACGACGGGCTGGTCGTTCCCGATCTACGAGGAGATCTGGAACTACGGCTTCCCGCAGGAGATGGAGCATTTCGTCGCCTGCGTCCGCGAGGAGACGCCGCCTCGCGAGGACGGCCGGGACGGCCGCGCCGTCGTCGAGGCCATCCATGCGCTGTACGCCTCGGCCGGCCGGGGATGCCGCGTTGACCTGCCGTTCGCGAGCGATGCGGCCCGGCCGATCGATCACTGGAAGCCGGCCGGCTCGTAGGGTGGGCTCTGCCAGCCCTTTGGAGTCGGCTGCATGAATCTGCTAAGCTGCCGCCAGATACGGAGTTACCAATTCCCCGCGGAGGCGGCAGCGATGATCCTCAGCGACGTCTTTGAGCGATTCTCCCAGGATGCCCCCTTGTCCGTCATGGCGCGAGGGATCATCGAGAACGCCCTGAACCCCCAGGTCCTCGATCAACTCTTCGAGGACGTCGCGGAGAAGCAATTCACCCACAAGCTCCTTTTCTCCACGATCGTCGACCTGATGAGCGTGGTCGTCTGCCGCATCCGGCCCTCGATCCACGCGGCCTTCCAGGCGCGGGCCGAGACCGTCGGGGCCTCGATCGACGCCGTCTACGACAAGCTCGACGGCACCGAGACCGCCGTGTCGGCGGCGCTGGTCCCTGCGGTGGCCGCGCGGTTGGCTCCGGTCATCGACGCGATGGGCGGCGGCCGGGCGGAGTGGCTGCCCGGCTATCGCGTCCGGATCCTCGACGGCAACCATCTCCCCGGCTCCGAGCACCGGCTCAAGGAGTTGCGGACGATCCGCGCCGGGGCCTTGCCCGGCCAGGCGCTGGTCGTCCTCGACCCCCGGCTGATGTTGGCCACCGACGTCGTCCTGTGCGAAGACGGTCATGCCCAGGAGCGATCGCTGCTGGACCGGATCCTGGCGATCGTCGCGGCCCAGGACCTCTTCATCGCCGACCGCAACTTCTGCACGACCGATTTCCTCTTCGGGATCGCGCGGCGCGGCGGTTTCTTCGTGATCCGACAACACGCCTCGACACTCCACTGGGAGTGCGTCGGCAAGCGGCGGGCGTGCGGCCGGATCGAGACCGGCAAGGTCTATGAGCAGACGATCCGGGCCACCGACGACGCGGGTGAGATCCTCTTCTTGCGGCGGGTCACGGTGGTCCTGGACCAGCCGACGCGGGACGGGGACACGGAGCTCCACCTGGTGACCAACGTGCCGGCCCAGGACGCCCGCGCCAAGGTCATCGCCGATCTGTACCGTCGCCGCTGGACGATCGAGACCGCGTTCCAGGAGTTGGAGGCGACGCTCCACAGCGAGATCAACACCTTGGGTTATCCCAAGGCCGCACTGTTCGCCTTCTGCGTGGCGCTGGTGTCGTACAACGTGCTGAGCACGCTCAAGGCGGCGTTGCGGGCGGTGCATGGCGAGGCCGTAGTCGCGGAAGAGGTCTCGGGCTATTACGTGGCCGACGAGATCCGGATGACCCACCGCGGGATGATGATCGCCATCCCTGAAGATGAATGGGTCGTCTTCCACGATCTGACCCCCATGGAGTTGGCCGACGTGTTGGTCCGCTTGGCGCGGTCGGTCTCCCTTCCCAAGCTGCGCAAGCACCCGCGCGGCCCGAAGAAGCCGAAGCCCAAGAAACAGAGCGGGGCCAAGATCAAACATGTGGCCACCGCGAAGATTCTGGAAGCGCGTTATACATGTACAAAGTAATGCCTCCAAGAGGGCTGGGTGGGCTCTGCCCACCGATCCGAGGCCTCGACCCGTGGGCAGAGCCCACCCTACTGTTCGCCCTCCCAGCGGCGGAACGCGCGCTCGAAGGCGGCGACGGCCTCGGTGTATCGCTCCTTGTCCTCGTCATAGAGCGCGCCGGTCTCCAGCGGGAGCCGGCGCACCGCCTCGGCGACCTGGTCGCGCGCTCCCAGCATCTGGAAATAGAGCCGCTCGGCCCCGGCTCGGTCCGGCTTGCCCACCATGGCGTCGAGCTGGCGGCGGACCGCCTGGATCCGCTCCTCGATCGAGCGCAGCCGCTGCTCCAGCTCGGCCCGCTCGGCGAAGTGCACCCGCGGCGGATACGTCGGGCTCTTGAACGGGACCACCGGGCGCGGGCTGGCCGCATGGTGCTCGGCCGCCTCCGAGATCGCGGTCGTCGTGGACACTCTCTCAACCTCCGGTCAACCAGCTCGCGTTGAGGAAAAAGGGCTCGGTCGCTACAATTCTGCCCGGTTGGCTCGCCGATCGCCAGAGCATCCTCGCCTCCAGCGGACGGAGGCGTCCCGTCGGGGCCGCTCAACCGGAGGATGGATCGTCTCCTGGTCGACTCCCGGGTCTACCGCACGTCGACAACCTGGATTACCCCGAGACTGCCTGAATTCAAGGAGGAGTCATCATGGCGGAGCGCGTGCTGCTGACGGGAGGGAGCGGATTCTTCGGGCGCCGGATCGCCGAGGCCCTGCGCCGGCACGGGTACGACGTGTCGACGCCCGGCCGGCCCGAATTCGACCTGATGGACGCCTCGATGACCCGCCGGACCATCGAGCGCCTGCGGCCCGACACGATCGTGCACTCGGCGGCCTATTACGGCGGCCTGGGCATCTGCATGGCCGAGCCGGCGCAGATCTTCCAGCGCAACGTCCTCATGGGCGTGAACCTGCTCGAGGCGGCGGCGCGGACCGGGGTCCGCAAGGTCATGGCGATCGGCTCGGCGTGCTCGTACCCCGGCGGTGTCGTCGGCGACATGAAGGAGGCCGATTTCTGGTCCGGGCCGCTGCATCCCTCGGTCGAGTCCTACGGCTTCACCAAGAAGGTCCTGGAAGTCGGCCTTCGCGCCTACGGCCGCGGCTTCGGGATCGTCGGCCAGATGCCGATCGTCACCAACCTCTACGGCGAGTACGACGTCTTCGGCGAGTACCGCTCGCACGTGGCCGCGGCGCTGATCAAGAAATTCGCCGACGCCGTCCAGTCCCGGGCCGACCGCGTCACCTGCTGGGGGACCGGCGCGCCGGTACGCGAATTCATCTATTCGGGAGACGCCGCCGAGGCCGTCGCCCGCCTCCTGAAGAGCGGGTACGCCGAGCCCTTGAATATCGGCACCGGGATCGGCACCTCGATCAAGGAGCTGGCCGAGCTGACCGCCCGCCTGACCGGGTTCCGCGGCGAGATCGTCTGGGATACCTCCAAGGCCGATGGCGTCCTGCGCAAGGTGCTCGACGTCTCCAGGATGGAGAGCGTCCTGAACTGGAAGCCGCCGACCAGCCTCGAGGCGGGCCTCAAGCGAACCATCCGCTGGTACCTGGAGAACAAGGCCGAGGCCGACGCACGGCCGTGAAAGCCCATCGTAGGGTGGGTGAAACCCACCGAGACCAGCCGTCGGCGTCCGGTCGTTTGCACCCACCCTACGAAACGAGCCGGTAAGGAAGCCTGCCATGAGACGGATCTCGGGCCTTTCCTTGATCGTTGCGCTTTCCACCGCGATCCCCTGCGGCGCGGAGTCGCCCCCGCGTCCGCTCCCCGCGGTCGCCGACGGCTGGACGATCGAACCCTTCGCCGAGGCCCCCCGCATCCTCTTCCCCACCGCGATCGTCGCGGCGCGGGACGGCACGTTCTACGTCGGCTCCGACCCGATGGACATGCCCGGTCCGCCGACTGAGCCCATCGACTCGGTGTTGGCGATCAGGGATGGAAAGGCCCGGACGTTCGCCGATCGGCTCTGGAGCGTCATGGGCCTGGAGTGGGTCGACGGCACGCTCTATGTCGTCCACGCCCCGTTCCTGTCGGCATTCCGCGACACCGACGGCGACGGCAAGGCCGATGAGCGGGTCAACCTGATGACCGGCCTGGGACCCCGGGTGCCCGGTTTCAACGGCATGAACGACCACGTCGCCTCGGGCGTCCGGCTGGGGATGGACGGGTTCCTGTACATCGCCGTCGGGGACAAGGGGATTCCCCGCGGCGTCGCCCGCGACGGGACGGTCGATCCAGCTCCACGGCGGCGGCGTGATCCGCATCCGGCCCGATGGGACGGGGCTGGAAGTCGTCTCGACCGGCGAGCGCAACCCGCTCTCCGTCGCCCTGTCGGCGACCGACGAGGTCTTCACCTACGGCAACGACGACGATAGCAAGCGGTGGCCCAACAGCCTGACCCACCACATCGTGGGCGGACATTACGGCTACCCCTACCAGTTCCTGACGAGCCCGAACCGCGCCCTGCCGATCATGGGGGGACAGTTCGGCGGCTCCGGGGCGCAGGGGGTCTGCTACAACGAGGACGGCTTGCCCGCCGGCGTACCGGGGCAACCTGTTCTTCTGCGACTGGGGACTCCAGCAGGTCCACCGCTTCGTCGTCCGCAAGAACGGCGGCACGTTCGCGATCGCCCGGCGCACTCCGCTGGTCACGAAGGGCGACGTCGGCGATTTCCGCCCGTTCTCGCTGGCCGTCGCGACCGACGGCGCCGGCTTCTGGCTGGTCGACTGGGGCTACAACGGCTGGCTGGACGGCAAGGTGAAATCCGGCCGGCTTGTATCGCCTCCGCTATACCGGACCGGACGCGCCGATGCCGGCTCCGCGCCCCTCGGGACACGACCGGGCGGCCCGGATCGCGGCGCTGGACCATCCGTCGCTGTCGGTCCGGCTGGAGTCGCAGCGAATGCTGGCGACGATGGGAACGGCCGCGGTGCCGGATCTCATCGCGCGCCTGAAGGCCGGCGGCACGGAAGCAGGCCGGCTGCACGCGATCTGGGCGCTCGATGCGATCGGCGGCCCGGAAGCACGGCGGGCGATCGACTCGTCACTCGCGGATGCCTCGTCGCGCGTGCGCCTCCAGGCGGCGCGCTCGGCCGGCATCCGCCGTGACCGGGACGCGCTGCCGGCCCTCTCTGGCCTGCTGAAGGACCGGGACGCGGCCGTCCGCCGCGAGGCCGCCATCGCGATCGGCAAGGTGGGCGATCCGGCGGCCTCGGGAGCGTTGTACGCGGCCCTGGACGAGTCGGACCGCTTCGCCGCCTGGTCGGTGCGCGGGGCGATCCGGCGGCTCGATGCCTGGGACAAGGATGCGATCGTCTCCGCCCTGCTCGACCAGCGCCGGGCCGAGTCGGCGCTGGAGCTGACCGACGAGGCCTGGGCCGTGCCGGTCGCCGAGGCGCTGACCGAGGCCCTGCGACGCTCCGGCACGCCGGCGATGCGGGCCCGGATCGTGGCGAACCTGGCGGGGCTGTTCCGCCAGTACCCGGAATGGTCGGGGGCGTGGTTCGGCACCAATCCCCTGGCCGGTCCGACCCCCGAGAAGACCCGCAACTGGTCGCCCCAGGGGATGCAGGCGGTCGCCGACGGCCTCGCCCTGGGCCTGGCCGACCGCGACAGGGAGGTCCGGGCGGAGGCGATCGCCGGCCTGGCCCAGGTCGGTCCGGACGCGGCCCAACTGCTCGGCGTCGACCCTGCTCAAGGAGCCCGACCCCCGCAACCAGGAGGCGCTCGCCGACGCCCTGGGCAAGATCGGCGACGCGGGCTCGTTCCCGGTCCTGGCGGCGGTCCTGGCCGACGGCGGTCGTGCCGAGCCGGTCCGCGCCGCGGCGCTGCGCGGGCTGGCGAACGCGCGCGACCCGGGATCGCTCCGCGCCCGGCTGGGATTGATCTACGACCCGAAGGCGCCGGCATCGCTGATCGCCGCGGCCTTGCCGGGCCTGGCGCAGCGCCGGGATCCTGCCGCCCAACGACCTGGCGTCGTTCCTGGAGAGTCCGGCGGCCCCGGTCCGCGCCGCGGCCCTCTTGAGCCTGAACGTCCGGCGGCCGCTACCAGCCGAGGTCAAGCAGGCCGTGCTGGACCGGCTCGACGATCCGGCCCCCGAGGTCCGCGAGGCCGCGATGATGGCGGCGGTCGCCTGCCGGATGAGCGAGGCCGTCCCGCGGCTGCTGGCGCTCGCCGGCAAGCCGGACACCGCGGATCGCACCGGGGCGATCGCGGCCCTCTGCCGGCTGCCCGACCCTCGGGCCATCGCGATCTACCTGGCGGCGATCCGCGACCGCGACCCGCGGCTGCGCCGGGCGGGCGAATCGGCCCTGCTGGCGATCCGCGATCGCGCGGCCGGCCCGATCGCCGCGGCGGCGCGATCGGCTGAGTTCTCCGGCGCGGCGGCGGCCTCGCTCGAGCGGGTCCTGGCGCAATTCGAGCCGATCCGCGCGTGGCGGGTGATCGGGCCGTTCCCCCGGACGACGCCCCAGGTCTTCCTCGGCGAGCGCTCGATCGATTTCGCCCGCCGCCACGCCGGCGCGGCCGGCCAGGCCGTCTCCTGGGCGACTCGTCACGGCGGAGCCGTCGACTGGCCGGGTCGACCTCGACGACCTGAAGCGCGGAGCCGGGGAGAGCGGCGGATCCGGCTACGAAACCGGCGGATCGCCCGACCTCTGCGCCTTCGCCTACGCCGAGGTGGACTCCGACCGCGAGGGCCCCGGGCTGATGCTCCTGGGCTCCAGCGGCACGCTGATCGTGACCGTCAACGAGCAGGTCGTCTGGAACGACTCCCACCCCGCAGGCCGGGCCTACGCGCCCGACGCCGACCTGGTGCGGTTCCGCCTCGCGCGGGGCCGCAATCGGATCCTGGTCCTGAGCCGCCAGGGGATCGGGCGCTGGGCGTTCGGCGTCCAGGTCGCCCGGAGCCCGATCGATGCGGGGACGACCCTGGCGCGAGCCGCGACACCGCGACCGGGCGCGGAAGAACTCCGCCGCTTCGCCATGCAGCACGACGGCGATGCCCGGCGGGGCGAGGCGCTGTTCTTCGACGAGCGCGGGCCTGGGCTGCGGCCGATGCCATGCGGCGGGCGGGCGGGGTTCGGCCACGATCGGGCCCGACCTGACCGGGCTGGCCCTCAAGTACGACCGCGCCGAGCTGATCCGATCGGTCCTGGAGCCCTCGAGCCGGATCGCGGTCGGCTATCAGCCGGTGGTCGTCGCCACCCGCGACGGCCGGGTGCACACCGGGATCGTCCAAGGCGAGACCGCCGACGCGATCGACCTGGCCGACGCCGAGGCGCGGATCACCCGCGTCCCCAAACGCGACATCGACGTCGCGCCGGGCCGGCACCACCTCGATCATGCCGACCCCGGTCGTCGGATCGCTCTCGCCGGCCGAGTTCGCGGATCTCATCAGCTATCTCGCCAGTCTCAAACAGCCGCCGGTGCGACCGGTACACCACTCCAAGCCGGCGCAATAAGCCAGCCCCGCCGTGCGTATCGATCGATCGTATGGCCCGGCCTAACGCCCACGACAGCCGGTCCCGGACGATCCCAGGGCCGACGAGATCGGCCAGGCGGGACCGACGACCTCAGACCGCTCCCATACTTTGCATACTTTGCATACTTTGCATACTTTGCGCGTGAGCCAGCACTGCAAAGTATGGTGGGAAACAACCCAGCCTGGTCGGGTCAGCCCAACTGAGGACGATATGCGATGATTGGATGCGTGGCAGCGAGCCGATATCCGTGCGGCTCGTTTCGCATCTTCCTTGCACTCCGCGAAGCCACAGAGCATGCCGGATTGATCGCGTGCATCTTTTGCCGGCGTACCAGGACCCTATTCCGTTGTTTTCGATGGCGCAAGATGTCATGATTCCGCCGAAGATGAGAATCAGCAGCGTCTTTCCGGCCGAACAACGGAAGGCGGAGGAGGCCGCGAGCGCCGTGCTCGAAATCCCACATCTCAAGGGAGGAGCCGATGCCGGTCGACACGTCGGTTCGGCGCGGGTCTCCTGACCCCGCCGCAGGCGCAGACCGAAGGTCTCCCCGATCCGTCCGGCCCGGGCCGAACCGAGCCAAGCCGACCTGGAGACCTTCGGTCCTCCCGCGGGCGGGGTCAGGAGACCCGCGCACAACCGGCCGCGCGGCGTGCTCGTGTGATCGGAGTCCAGCGGATCCCGAGGAGGTCGCCGATGCCAGTTGACACCACCAGGGTCGAGGGTCGCCGCCAGGTCGATTATCGGTCGTACGCGGAACTGCTGGCGGATGCCGACCGGCTGATCTCCGGCCCGGTGACGGCGCTGGGCAACTGGTCGGCCGGCCAGATCTTCCGGCACCTGGCCCTCGTGTACAACGGCTCGATCGACGGCTACTCGATCACCTTCCCCTGGTACCTGCGCCTGGGGGCGAAGCTCTTCAAGAAGAAGCTGATCGGCAGCCCGATGCCCGCGGGCTTCAAGCCGCCGTCCGACGGGGCCGCATCGCTGAGCCCCCAACCCACCTCCACGGAGGAGGGCCTGGCCGAGCTCCGCGCCGCCGTCGCGCGGATGGAGCGCGAGGATCGCCGCGCGAAGCACCCCATCTTCGGCGTCATGACCCGGGACGAGTGGGACAAGCTTCACCTTAAGCACGCGAGCCTTCACATGAGCTTCCTCGTTCCGCAGTGACGCGCTCAGTGGCTTGCATCGTGAGGCGTCGGCGGCGCGATGCTCAAGCCGGCTCGCCCCGTCGCTCCTCTTCGCCCTTCCGGAACTCGCCGCAGCGAAAGCCCAGGCAGTCGTACCGGACGCCCGGATCGAGCAGGTACCGGTAAGCGGCGCGCATGCGCGCCGCGCGACCGAGATCCACGAACCGCCCCGGAGCACGCGACGGGCGGACGCCGGCGGTCCTCCACTCGGCTCACCACCGGCAATCCGGTCGTCATCCTGGCACCATTCCCAGACGTTTCCTAGCATGTCGTATAAGCCCCAGCCGTTCGGGGCCTTGCCGCAGACCGGGTGCGTCCCGCCTCTCTCCAGTTCGTATTGCTTCTCGGGCCAATCCGAGCTGTCGGCCCCCTGCTCCAGCTCGAAATCCACCCCACAGTTCCCGCCGTACCAGGCGACCCCGTCCAGCACCGGCGCGTTGTGCCTGCCCAGGATCATGAGGTCACCCGCGTAGGTCGCGGTCGTTGTCCCGGCGCGGCAGGCGTACTCCCATTGCGCCTCCGAGGGGAGCGATAACGTCAGCCCGTCCAGAAGCCTCTCCAACCTCTCGACGAATCCCTGGCAATCCTCCCAGTGCAACTGCTCCACCGGCCGGGTCGGCGAACGGAAACGGCTGGGGTTGTGACCCATCACCGCCTCCCACAGCTCCTGTGTGCACGGCGTGTCGAACAGCCAGAACCCGTCCGCGATCCGCACCGCGCGCTGTCGTTCTGTCTTATGGCGTCCCTGTTCCTCCGGCGGCGAGCCCATCACGAACCGCCCGGGCGGGATCCAGCGGAGCCGCTGCACAACGCCCTTAATGCGGAACGAGCACCACGGACCGTACCGGTCGTCGCCCCACTCCCAGGCCCATCCGGGCGGGAGTCCCCGGGCGAGCGGATGACGCTTCGCGGCGGTGACCGGCGGGAATGACGTCGCGGCCATAGGACGCTCGAGAGACGACCGGCCGGCGAGCTTTCGCCGACGCGTCCGCGCAGGCTACTCACACGCCGGCGGTCTGAACATTCGCCGGCGCCGGATGCGGCGGACCGGAGGCCGGCCTGTTCCCGAGGGGGCGATCCGGCCCCGTCGCGAGCTCGCCGCAGCGAAAGCCCAGGTTGTCGTTCCGGTTGCCCGGCTCGTTCGCGTTCCGGTGCGCGGCCCGCACGTTGCGGGCGTCGTCGTTCCACGAACCGCCCCGGATCACCCGGTGGGCAGACGCTTCGACCGGCCACCGGATCCGATTAGACCTCATCGTGCCACGCCGTGCCAGGCCACGACGACGAGCGGGCGCGGCGCCAGGATCGTGCGTCGGCATGCGCCGTGATGGCCAACGCCGTGTCGTGGGCAAGCTGGAGAGCCACGGCGTCGATGCGACCGGCGCGGTAAGCCGACTCGCAACGGCGCCGGGCCTCGATGTATCCCCGCCGCCGGCGCTGCGACAGGCCGATCGTCCCCGGCCGGACGCGGAACCCGCAGATCGTGACGCCGCGCGCGCTGCGGTTCAGCTCGGACGGCTCCTTGGCCGTCAGCAGCAGCCGCTCCGTGAGGAACGCCCGGGCGTCGTTTCGGATCGCGCCGGCCTCGCCGCGGGTCCGGGTCCAGAAGACGAAGTCATCCATGTAGCGCACCAGGCCCCGGACACGGCACGACTCGAGGAGGAACCGGTCGAGCGGATCGAGGTAATTGTTGGCGAAGATCTGCGAGGTGAGTGAACCGATCGGCAGGCCCTTGCCCGGGGAGTCCTCATGCGCCGCCACGATCCGGCCCACGAGGTCCAGGACGCCTTCGCCCTTCAATCGAGACCTCAGCCGGCGTTCCAGGACGCCGTGGTCGATGCTCGCGAAGTAAGACCGGACGTCCATCTTCACGTACCAGGGAAACCGTCGCGCATGCTGCTCGGCGCGTCGGACCGCGGCGAGGGTCCCCTTGCCGGCGCGGCAGGCGAATGAGTCGTCGAACGAGCGCCCGATCCAGCACCGGTCCGATCGGGCCCATCAACGCGTGGTGCAGGACGCGTTCGCGAAAGCACGGGGCGTAGATGGACCGCGGCTTCGGGTCGCGGATCCGGAACCGACGCCCCTCGCCGACCGGGATCGAGCCGTCGAGAATCTCGCGCCGGAGCGTTTCCAGGTTCCGGTCGAGCTGGCCCAGGAAGGCGATGACGGCGGGGCGCTGACGCTTGCCGCGAGCCGCCCGGAACGTGGCCTCGGCGAGGTTCGCCAGGTCCGCGACGTCCTCCAGGTCGATCCGGGTCCGCTTCATTTCGGGCCTCGGCCGTCGGCCTCGACCGATTCGGACGGAGTCTTCACCTGGACCTTCAGCACCTCCAGGAACGCCGCCCCATACTTCTTCGTCCGCGCCGGCCCGACGCCATTGATCTGCTCCAGGGCACTCACGGAGGTCACCTTCTGCCTCACCATGTCCGCCAGTTGCTCGTTGGTGAACAACGCGTAGGCCGGCACGCCCTCCTGTTCCGCGAGCGTCTTCCGCAGCGACCGCAGCCGGGCGAAAACCTGGAAGTCGGCGTCGCTCAGCACCTCGCGGTAGTCGACCCGCCCCGCGGGCTTCTCCCCAGCCGGTCGCTCGGATGATGGGAGGTACGTGACACAAATCGCCCAGGCGCTGTTGATACCGTCGGGGACGAAATGACGCTCGACGCTGAGAATCCGATGGTTCGACAGGAACCCGTTCAGCTCGTCGGCCGCCCTGCGCATCTCCTGGAGCGGGATCATGAAAAACCGCATCTTCACGACCTTCGTCCTCGCTAATCGATTATATAAATAACTACTGATATATCATATTTTGGCGGCGAAAATGCCTCCCGCCACCCGTCCAGCGCCACCCGTTTCGCTCGGGTGCTCGCGTCCTGAGCGGTGCTCCGCACCGCGCTCAGGCCGGCTCGCCCCCTCGCTCCACCTCCCCGCCCTGGAACTCGCCGCAGCGAAAGCCCAGGTTGCCGGCCCGGTAGCCCGGCTCGCACGCGTACCGGTGCGCGGCCCGCACGCTGCGGGCGTCGTCGCACCACGAACCGCCCCGGACCACCCGGTGGGCAGACGCCTCGGCCCTCTCGCTCGTGGCGCCGCCGTCGTCAGTCCATTCATCCCGGCACCATTCCCAGACGTTCCCCAGCATGTCATAGAGGCCCCATCCGTTCGGTGCCTTACGCCCGACTGGATGCGTCCCACCTGTCTTCAGGTCGTATTGCTTCTCGGGCCAACCCGAGATGTCCTCTCCCTCGTCCAACTCGAACTTGACCCCGCAGTTTCCACTGTACCACGCGATTGGGTCTAACGCCGGTGCGTTGTTCATGCCCAGAATGGTGAGGTCCCCCGCGTAGGTAGCCGTGGTCGTCCCGGCACGACACGCGTATTCCCACTGCGCCTCCGAGGGGAGCGAGAGTGTTAACCCCTCCAGCAGCCCGTTCAACTTGTCAACAAATCCCCGGCAATCCTCCCAGCTCACCTGCTCAACCGGCTGGGTCGGCGAGCGGAACCGGCTCGGGTTGTCGCCCATCACCGCCTGCCACAGCTCCTGCGTGCACGGCGTGTCGAACAGCCAGAACCCTTCCGCGATCCGCACCGTCCGAGGCAAGAGTTCCCAATCGAATCGACCCGCCTCGTCCGGCGGCGACCCCATCACGAACCGCCCGGGTGGGATCCAGCGCAGCCGCTGGCGGACCACGTCGCCGATGGTGAATTCCGCCCACAGCCCGAACTCGTCCCGGCCGATGGCCGAGGCCCAGGTCGGGCGGTTCATAACGTCAATCACCAACTCTTCGAGGTCGGACGAGACGCGGATCGGAGTCAGGCCGGGTACGACGAGGCGGCTCCGCCCGTCGCCCAGCCAGGCGGGCCGACGGTTTGCGCTCGGTGGTTCGCGGTCTGAGCGGTGCTCCGCACGGCGCTCAGACGCGCTCTCCACCTCGCTCCAACCGCCGCCCGCTACCGCGGGACCCGGCTCCTGGAACACGCCGCAGCGAAAGCCCAGGAGGCCGAGCCGGATGCCCGGCCCGTACGCGCTCCGGTACGCGGCCCGCACAAGGCGGGCGACGACGTGCCACGAACCGCCCCGGACCACCCGGGGGGCAGACGCCTCCGCGGGCGCGACCGGGTCGTCGCGTGGCGACTTTTCATAGTATTTGGGGTCCCACCCGTCCAGGCACCATTCCAGGACGTTCCCGAGCGTGTCCTGCAGGCCCCAGGCGTTCGGGGCGTTGCTGCCGACCGGGTGCGTCCCACCGGTCTTCGATTCGTATTGCTTCTCAGGCCAGTCCGAGATGTCCCATCCCTTCTTCAGCTCGAATTCAACGCCGCAATTCCCGGCGTACCACGCAATCGGGTCCAGAGCAGGGGCGTTATTGTGACCCAGGATCTCGATGTCGCCCGCGTAAGTCGCCGTGGACGTCCCCGCGCGGCATGCATACTCCCACTGCGCCTCCGAGGGCAGCGCGAACGACGCACCGTCCAGCAGTCGGTTGAGCCGCTGGAGGAAAGCCTGGCAATCGGTCCAGCTCACCTGCTCGACCGGCCGGGTCGGCGACCGGAACTGGCTCGGGTTCTTCCCCATGACCGCCTTCCACAACGCCTGCGTGCAGGGCGCGTCGAATAGCCAGAAGCCGCGGGTGATGCGCACGGGATGCTGGGGACCTTCCTCGTCGTAGCGTCCCGCCTCCGTCTCCGGAGAGCCCATGAGGAACTCGCCGGGCGGGATCCACCGCAGGCGCTGCGAGACACCCTTCACCTGAAACATCCGCCAGTGCCCGAATTGATCCTCGCCCCAACCCGTGACCCAGGCCGGGATCGGCGCCCATGGCTCGACCTTGATCTGCGGGTGCCGGGCCCGGATCGAGCCGACGAGACTGCCGACGGACGCGGCGTCCGAGATCTGGTCAGGCCTCATAACGGATCCGGCCACCAGGCTGTCGGCGAGGTGGCGCAACTCGACCACGCGAACGGGCTGCTTGCTCGGCGGCAGCCGAGAGGGATCGAGGCCGTCGGGCGGACGTTGCTCGGCGGACGCAACCAGCGACCAGATCGCGTGCAAGGAATCGGCAGCCGCCCCCCGGTAGGCTTCCTCCGGTAGCCGGGTCAGGACCCGGCGATTCCAGGTCGCCTGCTCGCCCGAACGGCCCTGGTCCGGAACCAGCTCCTCGACGATCGGCTGCTCGCGCCGGAACCAGTTCGCCGCCCGCTTCAATCCCTGCTCGGAGAGCCCGACGATCCGCCCTTCCTCTTCCAGGCCGAGCCGCTCGGCGTGCCAAACCCCCTCATACGTGCCCTGGCGGACCTGCTCCGCCAGCTCGTAGACTTTCCGGCGCGTCTCGGCGGGTTCCCGGCCGATGCGCTCCCGCAGTTCACGGGCGGCCTCCTGGCGAAAGGTCGCACCGCGGTAATGGCGGTCTTGAAAGGCGTCGCTCTGCCACACGAGCGATTCGATCCCCGCGCCGGATCGGCCGCCCGCCAGCAGGCGACGGACCGCGCGGATCAATTCCGGGTCCAGCCGCAGCGCGAACGACAATAGCGTGAGGATGCGACCGGCGAGCCGCTCGGCTTCCTCCGGTCCGGGAGCAGCGGCGGTTGCCCCGATTGCGCCCTCCCACGGGATGACCGTCCAGAGGCGGGCCAGCTCGGCGGAGATGACCGCCGTGTCGCAAGGGACCAGCGCGACCGTCCGGTTGCCGTTCTCGCGGTACCGTCGGCCCAGCGCGACCCACAGCTCGCGGCAGCGACCCGACGCGCGATCCAGGCAGCCCAGGTCTCCGAGCACGAGCACGACCGCCGCCGGGTCGGGCAGGACGAACCGGGCCTCGCGGCGCGGCCAGCACATTCGCGGTTCGCTCGCCCCGTCCCCGACGACCGCAATCTGGAAGCCATCGCGGGGATAAATCCGCGCGAGCGCCGCTGCCGCCTCGTCCTGGTCGGTCCAGTAGGGGATCAGGCGGTCGTGACGGTCCTTGATCACGTGAATCGACTGGCCCCACGAACGCCGCGAGCGCCGCGGCAAGTCCTCGAGGAGCTGGCCGCGGCCCATCCGCGCGACGATCCGGTCAACGTCGGGCTCGCCCGTCAGCCGCTCGAAGGCCGAGACCCGCCTCAGCCTCGTCAGGATCGAGGCGCCCGTGGCCAGGGACGGGGATGCGATCGTTGCCGCCGCCGCTCCCGCGGTCGCCGCCTCGTCCTCCACCAGCACGTGCTCGGCGTTCAAATCGAGCGGCTCGAGGACACGGAACGACTGCGCGTACCAGAACGGGACGAGGACCGTACCGGTGGCGGGCCCCGGGGACTCGTCGGTCGCGGCCGTGGTCCCGGGAACTTCGATCGGAAATCCGATCCGCTCGATCGGCGCGGGGGGAAGGTGTTCCATCCCCAGCAGCCGGGCGACCGCCTGCTGAAGCTCGGGCTCATTCGAACGCAGGGCCCGGACCAGGTCGGCGCGTCCGGTTAGCTCGCCCTTCATCGTGGATGATCCTGCTTGTACTTGCGCACGGCGAACCGGGCAACCGATTCGAGGGTCTTCTCCCGATTCGCCGCGGAGCCGGGCTCGAGCTCGAACACGGCCCGCAGCAGGTCGAGGTACTCGGCCTGGCCGGGCAGCGGGACCGCGCCGATCGCTTCGGCGTCGCGGCGGTCCTTGACCAGCAGCTCGGCGGCCTTCTGGAACAGCTTCCGGGAGGACCTGGCGTGCTTGTGAAAATGGACCCCGGCCACCTTGACGAGGCGATCGATCAATTCCGGATCGCTCCCGGGTAGTTTGATGTGGTGGATCAGGCAGCGGCGGAGGAACGCACTCGGGAGGTCGCGTTCCTGGTTGGTCGTGATGACGACGAGCGGCGGCTCGCCCTGCACCTCGACCGGCTCGGACTGGCCGAACGGCGTGAAGCGGCACGAGCCGAGTGTTTCGAGCAGCCCGTTGGGGACGTCGGTATCGGCCTTGTCGATCTCGTCGATCAGGACGACGCATCCGTTCGCCGGGTCCGCGTCCTTCCGGCGCGGCGGCTCTGGGGTCGTGGTTCTCCGCGCCTGCCCGGCGGCGCCGGACCAGTCGAAGGCCCACCAGAACGGGCCCGGACGGACGTAGTTCGTGACCGCCAGCCGCGTCTGGAGCTCCTGCTCTCGGGTCTGGCGTGGCCCCGGGCCGGCCGGTTCGTCTCCGGATGGCGCGGCCCCGAAGAGGGCGGCGGCGATCTGCGCATCCGCGAGCCGCATGATCGCGTCGAACTCCCAGAGCAGGTCGCGCGCCTCGGTCCGGGAATCGACGACCTTGGAGAGGAGGGGCCGCTTCAGCACGGCGGCGGCCGCGGCGGCGAGCTGGGTCTTCCCCACGCCCGGCTCGCCCCGGACCAGGAGCGGCCGCCGCGCCGCCAGCGCGGCGCGGATCGCCATCTTATCGTCCTCTTCGAACAGGTGGTACTGCTCGGGAGGGCCGGGCCGATCGACCAGCTTGACGGGTTCTTGATGGTCGAAATCGGGTACGCCCGGCATTGACGATCCTCCCGAACTTGACCCCACCTGGTTCGCGACGCGAGAAGCAAAGTTCAATCAGGGCGATGGACGCTGCGGAATCGCCTCGGATCGCCGGAGCAGATAAGACCGAAGCATCGACTCGCCCCGTCGTTCGGATGCCTCCGGGTCGAGCGCGATCAAGACCAGTCGTGGGACCTTTCCCTGGAGCAGCTCGAAGACCTCTCGACACGAGTCCCAGTCATCCTTGGTCTCGTGTTTCTGCACGACACAATAGAGTGACCTCCCGCGATCAGGTTTGTAGTAGTCCAGGAACCCGTTGAGGTCCTCCACAAGGCTCCGGGTCCGCTTCGCGACGTCTCTGTGTGAGCCGTCCGATCCTGCGCCGGGCAGTGAGAAGTGCAGCTTCTTGTCCATGTGCTCGAGGATCTTGAGGACTTCATCGTCGTGCGACGGGTAACCGATCGGCGGCGCCGGTACCGAGACCGAATCCTTACCGTGGGGCTCATTGTCACGCAGTTCGAAAGTCGCAGGTCCCTCGTCATGGACCGCCATGACGATCTCGGCGCCGATGGTTGAAGCGACCGTCGCCTCGATGACAACGACGCCTTGGCGCTTGAGCTGGCGCGTGGCTTTCTCGATCACGTCGGGCGAGAAGTAGAGGGGAAACAGATGGTCGATACATCGAGCAATGGTCTCAGCGGGATCATACTTGCGTCCGTTACACAGCTCGACGTAGAGCCTGTTCATTTTCGGGATGGCTTGAATGTCCTCGACGTCGAGCAGATAACTCACGATCTTCTTCTGGAGCCCGGCCACATCTCCAGACGTATCCTTGATCCCCAGCGCCTTGACGACGCGATCCAGCATCCGTGGTGCCTGACCGTCATCCCGACCGAGAGATTCGAGTTTCTCCTCGAGCGAGGATCGAATGGACTTTCGATAGGATTCTCGCCATTCCTTCAACTCGGTGACCGGGTGTTTCGGGGGCGAGGCGCCAGGCCCGCTCTTCCCCGAGCTCGATCCGGTCGGGTCAGGCGCCCTGTCACCTTCCCGCGGGGGTCGAGGAGAGGCCGGCCTCACTTTCGTGCTCGCGCTTCCCCCGCGTCGGCGCATTCCCCCCGGGGACAAGAGCAAGGCCGTGGGATCCGAATCGAGTGGCTCCGCAGTCCAGCCCCTGTGCTCAGCCGCTTGCAGCGACTCTTCCCAGAATCGCTGGCTCGCGGCGATGGACCCCTCCGGCGGCAGCGCGGAGATCGCGTCGGCCTCGAAGATGCCTCTTCCGACCGGTAAGAAGCTGTTTCAAAAATAGCGCGCCTCGCGGTTATATTGGATGTAGCCACGTGATCGGAGGTGCGCGATGCCTGGTCCTTTGGTACCTGATGAGCTGTGGGAGGTCGTCGAACCTCTTCTGCCCCGACACAAGGCCGGGCCCGGCAAGCGGGGGCGGCCCCCCGTGGACGATCGCGCCTGCCTGACCGGCATCATCTTCGTCCTCCAGAGCGGGATCCCCTGGTGGATGTTACCCCGGGAGATGGGCTGCGGCTCCGGCGTGACCTGCTGGCGACGGCTGCGTTACTGGCAGCGGCGGGGCGTCTGGAAGAAGCTCCTCCACGCCCTCCTCGACCGCCTGGGTCGCGAGGGGTTGATCGACTGGTCGAAGGCGGTGGTGGACAGCCAGAGTTATCGCGCCGTTTTTGGGGGGCCCTCACCGGCCCGAACCCCACGGATCGGGCCAAAAAGGGCTCGAAACGCCACCTGCTCGTCAACGGAAAAGGCACCCGTTGGCGGTGCGGATCACGGGTGCCAACCGGAACGAATCGCTCCTGGCGATGCCGTTGCTCGATGACGTCCCGTTGATCCGCCAGCCGCGCGGCGGCCGACGCCGTCGGCCGGATGCCCTGTACGGCGACCGGCAGTACGGGACGCCGCGCAACCGCGAGGGGCTGAAGCGGCGACGGATCGAGGACCACCTGGCGCGGCCGCGAACACCTCACGGCAGCGGGTTGGGCAAGATCCGCTGGGTCGTGGAGCGGACGCTGTCTTGGGTCGGGCAAGCGCGACGATTGAAGATCCGCTACGACAAACTGCCTGCGATCCATCGGGCGTTCCACTATTTGCAGTTGGCGAGGATCTGCTGCAAGATCCTCCAGCGGGATTTTTGAAAGAGTTTCTAAGCCCTGCGTGATAACGGCCTGGCCCGTGGCGATTCCGATCCGGAGCGGCAGTTTGACTACGGAGGCTTGCTCTCGCAGTTTGGTCGTGAACGTCCAGGCCGCGGATGCGCCTGGAAGCCGATCACCCCCCCATCGCCGGCGGGCGCGTACCAGAATCGTCCATCGGCCTTCCGGGGATCGCTCACGTCCAGCGCCCGGAGCGATTCCGAGACGGCGACCCTGAGTTTCTCGACGATCAGGCGCAGACCTGTCAGGTCCAGGGCCGAGAACTGAACGATGTCGTAGACGACCACGTGCACCGTTACCGCGGGGACATGGTCTCGTTGCTTCGGGAGAGTGCCCAGGTCGGTGGGTTCGACGGAATACCAGCGAAAGGCGAGCCGCGTCTTCTTGACCTGGCTCTCCTGTTCGGGGGTGAACGCCGTCTCGTACATCGATCTCGCATTGATCGCGTCGAGAGCGGCATGGCTCTCGACGGCAATCTTCCCCTTCCCGTCGGGAAGGTGAGCCAGCCGCGCCGCGCGGTTGACCACGACGCCCGCCACATTGTGCTCGAGGAGGTCCTGCGTGGGCTCGACCCGGCCGCAGGCCACTCCGATCGCCAGCCGCACGCCCTTCCGCGCCATCGATTCAAGATCGTCTTCGCGAGCTCCAACGCGAGCGTGACCTCGCCCGGGACGAGGAGCAACCGCCCGTAGACGCTGCTGTGCGCCGGAACAGGTGGATTCGTGCCCTTGACGGCCCGCTCCACGACCTCGGCGAGGACAGCCACGGACGAAGCGACCTTGTCCGACGCCAGCGACTTGATCCCGTCGATGCGGCAGAAGACGACGTACGTCACGTCGGAGCGGCTCATAACTTCCGTCCTATTTCGGCGATGGGGCGAGACGATTTCGGGCTCAGTGGCCTGGAGGGTTCCCGGCGACCGGGCTCGATCTTTGGGCTTCGCTCGAGGATCCGACTTCTCGAAGTCGGGACGGTCCCCGATCGGCGGCGCCGCTTCCCTCGCGCCGTGCAGCGTCCGCAGCAGTTCCTCGTATGCCGACTCGGAGTACGGGTCCCCGCTCAGGTCGATCCTGAACCTCCCGAGTAGCCACGTCGGCGCCGCCTCTTTCCACCTCCCACGCCGCAGGACCGGGATGAACTTCTTTTCGTCTGCGCTGGTCGAGCGCGTAGGCCGTCATGATGTCGCCTTCGTAACCGACCCCGCCGCCACGCCCGTCCGACCTCTCCTTGAATCGGGGCGTGCAGACGGCGATCACGAAGTCGTTCTCGCGGACGGCGCGCTCCATGAACGCCGGGAGCTGATCGCCCGGCGCGGCATGCCAGCGGTCGAGCGTCACGTCAACGCCATCTTTCCTCAGCCGGGTGGCCAGTTGCTTGACCCACTCCTTGTGCGCCTCGTCGTCCCAGGAGTAGGAGATGAAGGTCCTGGGGACCGTGGGATCGGGCTTTCGCGAGGCCATGGTCGTGTATCCGGTCGTCGCGGAGACATCGTTCCTCGGTCACACTCGGACCCGGTGCACCGACCCGGATGGGAAAGCCGCCGAGGACGGGCGTTCGAAAGTCTCCGTCATGGAGGAATCAAACATTATAAGGCCCGTCAAGGGGTGCTTGAACAGGGCCGGGAGCGATCTATTGCCGAATTCGGATTATTTCAGGCCCACGGTTCCAAGGGCCTCGGCGGCCGCCGCCGGCGACGTTCGGTCTGCCGGATTCGGCCGGTGGCTCGGTGCCCGTGCGTTGAACCCGCCCGCGAGATGGGATGTCGCGACCCGAACCACCGCGGGGGAAAAACGGGATTTTGCTCTGGACGCCTACGGAACAGGCGTTCATACTACCCGCGGTTTTCTTCCACTCACGCCCTTCTCAAGGGGACCTGCGATGGATTTCTCGAGAACCTTGCTCCGCCTCTGCGTCGTCGTGCCGATCCTGAGCACCCGGCGATGGCCCAGCCGGGCATGAAGCCGACCGCCGAGCACAAGATCCTGGCCGGCGAGGAAGGCACCTGGGACGCGACCATCAAGTCGTTCACCTCCGGGCCCGACGTCGAACCGATGGTCTCCAAGGGGACCGAGGTCAACACGGTCATGCCCGGCGGCCTCTGGGTGCTCTCCAAATTCGACGGTGACTTCGGTGGGATGAAGTTCCAAGGCCGCGGCCAGTTCGGCTATGACCCGGTCAAGAAGAAGTACGTCGGCACCTGGATCGACTCGCTGAGCCCCAACCTCTCGGTGCTGGAAGGGTCCTACGACCCCAAGACCAAGACGATGACCTACGTCGGTGACGGGACCGGCCCGGACGGCATCAAGTACTCCCAGAAGATGGTCACCACGACCAAGGACGACGGCAGCCGCGTCTTCACTCTCTTCATGAAAGTCGGCGAGGCCAAAGACGAGGCCAGGTTCATGGAAATCACGTATACCAAGCGCAAATGAGGCATCGCGGGTCGGGCCGGCGCGGCCGGGAGACCGGACCGGGCCGGCGACCCGGCGGCGCTGTCCGCAAGAGGCCGCCGGGCGGAAGGGGTTCCCTCGGAGTGCCGGAACAGTTCGGTGGGTTATGTGACAGCGGGGGAGATTCGGGCGATCGGCTACGAAGTGTGTGAGACGAGCGGGGCGGGGCGGCACGCGACCGTCCTCGTCCCGAACCCCTGGACGGCCGAGGCCGCCGAAGAACTCGCGCGGCTCTTCCGTCCCGCCAAGAACCCGTCACCCAAGAGGCGGCCATGAAGATCATCGGCGCGGATTACAACGCGATGACGGAGGCCGGTCACATCCGGTTGACGCTGCCCTGCTCGCAGGAAGATATCACGAGGCTGGGGCTCCGCGCCGGCGACTGGGGCTGGCTCAGCGACGGCAAGGTGATCGTCGGCGCGCAACTGGCCATCGATGATCGCTATGGACTGGTCGGTGTCCCCGACTGGGACACAATCGTGCCCTTGGACGAGGAGGGAGCCGATGACTTCGAGCGCATCATGGCCACCCTCAACCCGCTGTTGACCAGGGAGCCGACCTCAACGCAGGATGAGCCGCGAATCCTCCAGCTCATCACCCAGCTCGAACATGCCGCGCCCCCGCAAAGGTGGGAAGCAGGTGGGTGGAACCTGTCCTTACGACGTGCTCTCGCGCTGCGCGAAATGGGGAAACTCGGCCTGGCCCTGCTCGAGGCGGAAGAGGCCCGACGTGCCCGTCCCGAGGATCCGGAAGTCACGTTCGTCTACCTCGATCTCCTCCGGCAGGAGAATCTCCCCGCCGCCGTCGTGCGAGCCGAGACCATGGCCGAGTCGCCGGACGTGCCCGCCCTCATCTTGTCGGCGTGCATCAATATCCTCGCGGCCGGGGCGGAGCAGGCGGCCGACGATCAGTTCGAGCCGGTCGCCCGGCGCGTCCTCGCCTGGTGTCAGCGGCTCGATCAGGCCCCGGATCTCGATCAATTGGGGCCGTCGCTCGTGGCCTTGTCCTACTTCAATCGCGGATTCATGCTCCTTCGAGCGGGCCGAATCTCTCGGGCTCGACAGGCATTCGAACGGGCCCAACAGATCTATCCCGTCGCCCCGATGCTCGACGAAGTCACCGGGCTCTGGACTTATGACCGGCATGCCCGCGAGGTCGCCCGGCGCGTGCGAACGATCGCGGAACGGTTTCCGACGAAGCCTGTCGCCACATAAGTGACGCCCGGTCAATCGCTCTCCGCCGTCCCGCCGGGTCGGGTCCGTGGGCCGCTCGGCCGGGAGCGGCCGGTCCGATCCGCTCGGCCCGGGGGTCGCCTCCGGTCCGGCGCGGGGCCGCCGACGGGACCGGGCCGGCGCCATGGTCGGTCCTGCCAGCTCAGAGGCCGTCGGGCTATCCGCCAGACCCCGACGGGCGGGATGAACGGCCGAGGACCAGGAGCCCTACCACAAACACCGGATCTGGGGACAGCCGTGCAACGAGGCGTCTCGCGTCAACGCGGTCGCATCGAGCCGCTTCGCGGCGATGGCGATGAGGCGATCGTGCATCTCGGGGACCTCGGGGAATGCCGGCAGTTGCAGGATGTCGTCCCAGGTCAGCGAGTCGAGGCGATAGCCCGAGACTTCGTGCACGTACCGAAGGTACAGCTCGGCATCGTCCTCGAGCCCGTCTTTTTCGAAGGACGTAATAGAACTCCGCCAGGACGATCGGGAGGAGTACGGCCACCGCTCGACCGGCTTCAATGTCCCTGAAGACTTGCGCGATCTTCGGAGGCAATCGCTTCGGAGCGAATTCACGCCAGAAGAGCGTGTGAGTGTCGACGACATAGACGGTCGGTGTCATGGCTCGAGCTTCAAGTCGTCCAATTTCGACTTCCATTGCGCGTTCACTTCATCAACGGCCGCGTCGATGTCGTAATCCTCGGGCAGCCTGCCGAGGAAGAGCCCGCGACAGGTCTTGCTGCGGGTCGCCAGATCGTCCTCACGAGTCGGCACGTCGAGCGAGTCGACCACTTCCGATCCCGTGGATGCCCCTCCCCGAGGCGAGTTCGGCTCGGTCGGAATGGGTTGGATGGTCACCCTGACCTCGACCGGCCCGGGGGCCAGATCGCTGGGGATCTCCAGATGGACCTTGCCATCGGGGCCGATGGTCGTCTGGAGGGTGATGGTTTTCATGGTGATTCCTCCGCGAGTCCGTGTCCCTTGACGCGATTCGTTCCCCACCTCCCCCGATCTTGCCGATTCTACCCTGGTTGGCCTCATCGTGGTCAACGGCCGCTTCGAGCGACCGGCGCGAAACACAGGCGACACGCGCCATGTCGCCCAACTCGACCGAGTCGCGGGCGGCCGCGTCAGCCTCGGCAGGCTCACCGAGCCGGGTCCGCGGGCACCCCGCTCCGGCCCCGCCGGTCCGTTCCGATCGGCCCGAGGTTCGCATCCGGTCGGGCCCGGGGCCGTCGGCGGGAACCGGGGTCGATCCGCCGGCCCGGACCGAACGGCCTAGCCAGATCCGGGCGAAAACCTTAGAATTCGGGTGATATTCCACGCCGATTCGCGAGGCCCTCGACCGATCCGCCGGCTTGCGCCGACACGCATCACAGGAGACTTCTTCAAGCGCCATGATGATCAAAGCGACCGACATCCGCCGGGGGATGGTGATCACGATGGAGGGCGTCAACTTCGTCGTCCTCGACTTCGCCCACCACACGCCGGGCAACCTCCGGGCGATGGTCCAGACCAAGCTGCGGAACATGAACAGCGGCTCGCTGATCGACAAGCGCTTTCGCTCCGTCAACCAGATCGAGGTCCCCTACGTCGAGACCAAGGAGTACGAATACCTCTACTCGTCCGGCGACGAGCACGTCTTCATGGACTCCGAGACGTACGACCAGCTCAGCTTCTCGGACGAGATCATCGGGACGTCGATGGACTACCTGCTGCCCAACAGCAAGGTGATGGTCAAGTACATCAACGACAAGCCGGTCTCGATCGAGATCCCGGATTTCGTCGAGCTGACGGTGACCGACACCCCGCCGGCCCTGGCCGGCGCGACGGCGACCAACCAGTACAAGGAAGCGACCCTCGAGACCGGCTTGAAGGTCAACGTCCCGCCGTTCGTCAAGCCGGGCGAGAAGATCCGGATCGACACCCGGACCGGCGAGTATCTCGAGCGGGCGAAGTGACGGGTCGGGTCTCGGGGCGCGGGAGCGCTCGCCTACGGCTCGCTGCGGGGCGCGGGGAGCGCTCCGCTGCGGGCGCGGGAGAAGAGAAGACCGGTCTTCCCCGGAACCCCGCGCCCCGCAGCGAGGCGCAGCCGAGCGCTCCCCGCAGCGAACGAAGTGAGCGCTCCCGCGCCCCGAGACCCGACCCAGGAGCCGCCCGATGGATGACGTGATTCGGCTGCTCTCGGAGCTGGTGGCGATCCCGAGCGTCAATCCGATGGGGCGTCCGCTCTCCGGCGAGGGGATCCTCGAGACCCGGCTGACGGCCTATCTCGAAGGCTGGTTCCGCGAGCTGGGCGTCGAGTGCCGGCGCCAGGCGGTGTCACCGGGCCGCGACAACCTGCTGGCGCGGTACGAGGCGCCCGGCTCGCGGCGGACGATCCTCTTCGACGTGCACCAGGACACCGTGCCGGCCGACGGCATGACGATCCCGCCGTTCGAGCCGACGATCGCGGGCGGCCGGCTCTCTGGCCGCGGCTCGTGCGACGTGAAGGGGAGCATGGCGGCGATGCTCACGGCCTTCGCGCGCCTGGTGCGCGAGCGGCCTGCCGGCTCGGCGTCGGTGGTCCTGGCCTGCACGGTCGACGAGGAGTTCACCCACACGGGATCGTCGCACCTCGCGGAATCCGGCCATGGGGCCGCGCTGGCGATCGTGGCCGAGCCGACCGGGCTGAACCTGGTGCATTGCCACAAAGGCGCCCTGCGGTGGAAGATCCGCACCAAGGGGCTCGCCTGCCACAGCTCGACGCCCCATCAGGGCGTCAACGCCATCTATCGGATGGGGCATGTCCTCCAGGCGCTCGAGTCGTTCGCCGGGGCGCTCTCGCGCTCGGCGCCGCACCCGATCCTCGGGCCGCCGAGCCTGTCGGTCGGCCGGATCGAGGGGGGGCAGAGCGTCAACATCGTCCCCGACCGGTGCGAGATCGAAATCGACCGCCGCCTGCTCCCCGACGAGGACGCGGCGCGTTGCCTCGGGGAGGTCGAGACGCTGCTCTCCCGGTTACCCTGTGGGGCCGACGCGATCGAGTTCGGGCAGCCCTGGGTGCACATGCCCGCCCTCGCGCCTCGGGCGGAGAAATGGCTCGGACCTCTGGCGGACGCCGTCGCCGGGGCGACCGGCCGCCGGCCCGAAGTCCTGGGCGTCCCGTTCGGCACCGACGCCGGCCCTTTGAGCGCCGATGGGACCCCCTGCGTCGTCTTCGGCCCCGGCGACATCGCTCAGGCCCACACCAAGGACGAGTGGATCGCGATCGAGCAGGTCCAGCTCGCCGCCGAGGCCTATTACCGGATCGCGTGCGACCTCGGCGATGCCGTCGTGGGTTGACCATCGACGGACGCCTACCGAATGACGAGATTCGCCCCCGCCCCCCTCCCAATCCTCTCGGCTATCTATCTGTCACGTCGAGAGATCCGGTAGAATCTCATGTCTCTAGCGGACTTGCCTCTCATGTCTCGAGGCCTTTGAGGGGACCTCGATCCCGTCGGCCACGCCTCCGTCCGGATGCCGGGAGACGGAGCCGTCGTTTCCGGCCGCGCGGATCGATCGGGCGGATCCAGGAGAGTCCAGCGATGAACGAAGACCATCCCTCGGATCGAACCGCGCGTCGCGACGATCGCGACGAGGGTGCCGCTGACGGCACCGACGTGACCCGGGCCGACGAGACCGATGCCCGCGGGGCGCCCTCCGGCCGCGAGGTGGCCGACCGCACGCCGGCCGGTGAGGCGAGCGCGCCGGCGAGCACCGTCGCGGGCGACTCGATGGGCCTCTCGCCCGATCGGACCATCGCCGACCGGAGCATCCTGGACGAGGGAGCGTCGGGCCCATCGCCGGGGAAGGGTGAGGCGAGGACGATCGCCGACGACGTTCCACTCGACCCCACCCATCCCGACTCGGCGACCATCGGCGACGGACTGCGCGCGGCCGCGCCGCGCCGGCCGAGACCGAGCGTGCCCGGCTACGACATCCTCGACGAGCTGGGCCGCGGCGGCATGGGCGTGGTCTACCTGGCCCGGCAAATCCGGCTCAACCGCCTCTGCGCCTGAAGATGATCCTGGCCGGGGACCACGCCAGCCAATCCGCGGCACTCCGGTTCCAGACGGAGGCCGAGACGATCGCCCGGCTCCGGCACGCTCACATCGCCCAGATCTATCACATCGGCGACTGCGACGGCCAGGTCTTCTACGAGATGGAATTCCTCGAGGGCGGCAGCCTGGAGTCCAAGCTCGACGGCACACCCTGGCCGGCGCAGAAGGCGGCGGCGATGCTCGACGCGCTGGCCAAGGGCGTGGGCCTGGCGCATCAGCAGGCGATCATCCATCGCGACCTGAAACCCGGCAACGTCCTGATGGACGCCGACGGCACGCCCAAGATCGCCGACTTCGGCCTGGCCAAGGCCTTGAACGTCCAGTCGGGCCTGACGCAGACCGACTCGATCCTGGGCTCGCCCAGCTACATGGCCCCCGAGCAGGCCGGGGGCCACGCCAAGGACGTCGGTCCGGCCGCCGACGTCTACGCGCTGGGGGCGATCCTCTACGAGCTATTGACCGGCCGGCCGCCGTTCAAGGGCGCCACGCTCCTGGAGACGCTCGAGCAGGTCAAGACGATCGAGCCGGTCTCCCCGGCGCGGCTGGTGCCCGGCCTGCCGCACGACATCGAGACGATCTGCCTGAAGTGCTTGCAGAAGGAGCCGGCCAAGCGGTATGCCGACGCGGCGGCGCTGGAGGAGGACCTGAGGCGCTTCCGCGCGGGCGAGCCCATCCTGGCGCGGCGGACCGGCCAGGCGGAACGGGCGTGGCGGTGGTGCCGCCGCAACCCGGTGATGGCCGGGATGGTCGCGACCCTGCTCATCGTGCTCGCCGGCGGATTCGGCGCCACGACGTTCCTGTGGCTCCGCGCCGAGCGGCTGCGCGCCGAGGCGGATAAGAGCTGGCTGCGCCGAGCGGCTGCGCCGAGTCGGATGAGAGCTTCCGCCAGGCCCGCAAGGCGGTCGACGACTACCTGACGCGGGTCGCCGAGAGCCGGCTGCTCGGCGTCCCCGGGCTCCAGCCGCTGCGCAAGGAGCTACTCGAATCGGCACTCCCCTATTACGAATCGTTCATCCGGCGACGGGCGGAGGACCCCGCGCTCGCCCACGAGCTGGCCTCCGCCTACGGCCGTCTCGCCGGGATCAACGCCGATCTGGGACGCGGACCCGAGGCGCTTGAGGGCTACCGGAAGGCCCTCGAGATCCTCTCGCGACGGGCCGGGCGCAGCGGCGGCGATGACTCCCCGCTCGAGCCCGAGGTGGCGCGCTACCACCAGGCGATCGGGGACGTGCATCGCCGGGCCGAGGACCTCGCCGCGGCGCTCGAATCCTACCGTGTGGCCGAGGCGATCTGGCGCAACTCACGGGGATCACCGCGAGCGGCGGCTACGCACCCGGGAGTCAGCCGACGCCGTCCGGTGGCCTCGAGGGGCGCGACGCGCTCGCGATCCTCCTCGACCGCATCGGCTCGGTCCACGAGAAAGCGGGCGACCTCCAGAAAGCCGTCGAATGCTATGGCGAAGCGGTCCAGATCGAGTGGGGGGTTGTCCAGGGCGCGGATAAGCCCGCGGACCCGGTGGGGATCGACCATCACATGGCCAGGATGTTCACCAAGCTCGGCGAGCTTCAGGTCGAGCTGCACATGGAGCCCGGCGCGCTGCGGTGGGTCGTCGGCAACGCGGTGACCGACACGTCGGATCTCGGCGGAGGCGCGAGCGACCGGTTCCCGTTCTACAAGCGGGCCCAGACGATCCTGGCCCGGCTGATCCGCGAGTTCCCGGCCGACGCGCGGCTCAACGACTTCCGCCGCGACCTGGCCGACTGCCGCGAGCACAACGCCGCGGCGCTGGCCCGGATCGACCGGGACGAGGAGGCGCTGTCGTCATATCGCGAGGCGCTGGAGATCCGCCGGCGGCTGGCGCGGGAGAACCCGGCGGTCACCGAATACCACGAAGGACTGGCGCGGGTCAATTTCGAGTCCGGCCTGCTGCTCGACCGGGTCGGCAGGCGGGATGAGGCCCTCGAGCTGTATCGCCAGGCGGTCGAGCACCAGCGGGTGGTCGTGGCGACGTCACCGGGAGCGAACCCCCCGCTCCGTGCCCTCGCCCGGCACCTCGCTCGGCTCGCCGACGCCGAGCGGCAGGCCGGCCGCCCGGCCGAGGCCCTGGACGACTACCGCGAAGCCGGCGAGCTGCTCGGCAGGCTGCCCCAGCCGGCGGCGGACGACTGGTATGTGCTGGCGACCCTCCACGCCGCCCGGGCGGGCCTCGCCGGGCAAGGCAAGACCAGGCTGACCGAGCGGGAGCGCGAGCTGGTGGACCGGTCGGCCGGCGCCGCCGTCTCCGCGCGTGGCGCGGGCGATCGACGCCGGGTTCGAGGGTCACGACCGGGCCCTCAAGGACGCCGCATTCGATCCGCTCCGCTCCCGCGACGAGTTCAAGAAGCAGATGGCTCGCCTCGCCGAGCTCAGCCGGGGACCGGAATGGCTCACCGACTTCGACGCCGCCAGGCGCCAAGCCGCCGAGCAGGGGAAGGACCTGTTCCTCTACTTCTCCGGTTCGGACTGGTGTCCCTGGTGCCATCTCTTCAAGAGGACCGTCCTGGATCGGCCGGCCTTCGCGCGGTACGCGGCCCGGAATCTCGTCCTCGTGCAGTTCGATTCCCCGGAGCGCAGCGCGCTCCGCCAGCGAACGCCGCCACCCGCGATGCCCTGTGGCGGCGGTGGCGGCTCTACGGCGTGCCGACGATCATCCTGGCCGATGCCCGCGGCCGCCCCTACGCCGATGGGTCCGCCTCCAGCGAACAAGACCGGCAGAACTACGTCGGGGTCCTCGAACGTCTTCGTCAGGTGCGGACCGCCCGCGACCAGTCCTTGAGCCGCGCGGCCGCCGTGCAGGGCGTCGAGCGGGCGCGGTATCTCGACGAGGCCCTGAGCGCGCTCAAGACGCTCCCCGCAGAGGTCGTGATGGCCGATTACATCGACGTGATCTCCCAGATCCCCGCGCTCGACCCCGAGGGCCGCACCGGCCTGAAGGCCAAGTACGCCCGAGCCGTGGAGGTCGCCTGGAAGGCGCGGCATGACGAGGTCCTCGAGGCAATCGGCCGGCGCGACTGGCCAGGCGCCCTGGGGCAGTGCGATGCGATCCTCGCCGAGGTCAAGCCCGCCGGGCGGTCGGAGCAGCAAACGCGGCTCAGCCGCGGCCTGGCCCTGAAGGGGCTCGGCAAGGACGTGGAAGCGGGGGCCGAATTCGTCCGGGCCGTCGAGCTGGATCGCAAGGCCCTCGACGAGCGGCGAGCGGCCTTCGATGCGGCGCCCCGGGACATCGAGCGCCGCAAGGCCCTCAGCGAGGCCTGTAGCCACCTGATCGCGACCCTGCAGAAGTCGGGCCGATCGACGGAGGCGGTCGCCGTCGCCCTTCAGCGTCGGGACCTCTGGCCGGGAGACCCCAACGAGCTCTACAACGTCGCCTGCGAGCTGGCCCTGAGCGTGTCGGCAACCGCGACGGCGGGGACGGGGCCGCGCCCGCCGGCCGCGGTCGATGCCGAGGCCGCGCGCCGCACGATCGCCGACGAGGCCATGGAGACCCTGGGACGCTCCGTCATGGCCGGGTTCCCCGATGCGCGCTGGATGAATAAAGACCCCGACCTCGAGGTCCTGCACCCGCGCGACGACTTCCGCGCGCTGGTCCGCTCCTTGCGGGAGCTGGGCGGGCCGGCCACGCCGGTCAGCGAGCTCCGCCGCTTCGTCGGTCATGGGCCGAACTCGCAGCCGGCGGTCGTCGTCTCGCCCGACGGCCGTCACCTGCTCTCCGCCGGCGTGGACAGGACGCTCCGGCGCTGGGAGCTCGAGACCGGCCGAGAAACGGGCTCCGTGGGGACCACCGACCAGGTGCTGGCGCTGGCCCTCTCCGGCGATGGCCGGCGGGCACTGACGGGGGGAATCGGCAAGGTGGTCCAGCTCTGGGATGTCGACTCCCTCGTCGAGCGGAAGCGCATCGCGCTGGACCAAAACATCGGCTCCCTGGCATTCGCCCCCGGCGGACGGCGTGCCCTCGCCGGCCTGACCGACGGGACGGCCCGGCTGCTGGACCTCGACGCCGGGCGAGAGACCTCTCGCCTCGACGGGCGCGCCGTAGGTGCCGTGCGCGCGATCGCCTTCGCCCCTGACGGCCTCCGCGCGCTCACGGGGGGCGACGGCGGCGCCGTCCGGCTCTGTGACCTCGCGACCGGCCGGGAGCTGCGCCGGCTGGATGAGCCGAGAGCGACGACGTGGGCGCTGGCGTACTCTCCCGACGGTCGCCGCGTGCTGGCCGGCTGCGACGACGGCCTGCTGTTCCTCTGGGACGCGAGCGACTGGCGATTGGTCCATCGCCTGGAGAGCGCCTCGGACGCGGTCCGGTCCGCGGCGTTCCTGCCGGATGGGCGGCACGTCGTCTCCGCCCACGCGTCGGGCCGGCTGATCGTCCGGGAGCTCGACGCCGGCCGCGAGGTGCTCCGCCTCCACGGCGTCGGCAATCGCCCGACCCTGGCCGTCCCGCCCGACGGCCGCCGGGTCGTGATCTCCAGTGCCGACGGCCTGATCCGGTCGTGGTCGCTCGACGAGGACCTCGTCCGTCCCCGCGAGCTGGACCTGTTGGGTCGCTGGGCGGAGGCCGGCGCCGCGCTCGAGAAGTCGCTTCACAAGCGGCCGGACGACCCGAGGCTCTGGATCCTCCGCGGGCGGCATGACATGCTGCTCGGACACTGGGATGAGGCGGTGGCCGACTACCGCAAGGCGATCGCGGCGAGCCGGGACGACGCGGACCTGCTCGGCCTGGTCGCCGGCGCCTTGCAGGTCGAGCCGCCGGGATCCGGCGAGGGGGCACAGCGTCTGCTGGACCTGCTCGATCCTCAGGCTCCGCGCGCCGTCACGTTGTGGACGAAGCTGGTCAGGCCGGGCCTGGGCGTCAGTGTCGCGCCCCTGAAGGATGGCGTCCGGCTGATCTCGGTCGATCCCAAGGGCGGCGCAGGGCGCGCCGGACTCCAGGTCGGTGACGTCCTCTCGGATGTCGCGGGCAAGCGCGTGGTCGACTCGGACTCGCTCCGCGCCGCGCTCGGGGGACACCTGCCCGGCGATCGGGTCGCGGTGAATTCCCAGCGCGGCACGAGCAGCTTCCGTCGCACGGTGACCTTGGGGAGTCTGCCGATCCCCTTCGTCACGCGTCAGGGCCAGTTGCGCGAGGCCCTCGACGCCGACCACAACCGTTTCCGCAGCGCCGGCTACCGACCAGCCTACATCACCGCGTATCTGGGCCGGAGGCGTCTACCCACCTACGCCGGGCTCTGGCTCCAGGACAACCGCCCGTTCCTCCACTGCGTCGAGGCCACGCGCGACGCCTTCGAGAAGCAGGCCCGCGAGCTCCCCACCGGGTATCGTCTCGAATGGCTCCAGGTCTCGGGCGAGTCCGACCAGCGACGTTGGTCCGCCGTCTGGGCCGCGGACCCCGACCGGATCCCCTGGGAATACCACGGCGACATGGGCCGATCGCAGCTCTCCGCGACGATCGACCGGCGCGGCGGCGAGGGTTATCGGCCCGCACTGATCGCGGCCTGTCGCGGCGCCGGCGAGGAAACGCGTTATTCGGGCGTCTGGATCAAGGACGCCAGGCCTTTCCTGGCGCACGTGCACTTCACGGCCGACGAGCTTCAGCGCGAGCTCGCCGGGCTGTCGGCCGGCTGGCGACCGGAGTGGATGAGCGTCTACAAGGAGCAAGGCCGGCGGTTCTACGTCGCGATCTTCGTCAAGGACGAGGGCCGCGCCGAATGGCAACTGACGTTGGACACGCCCGAGTGGGGAATGCAGAGTCTCGTCAAGAAGATGAGCGACGATGGTTTCGCCCCCGTGCTATTGGGGCTGGAATGAAGGTCGCCGAGCGTCGCCCGCGGATCTCGGGCCCCGACTTTCCTAACCGACCGCGAGGTTAACGAGATTCTGGCCTGGCGGCCAGGGACCCAAGGCGACAAGGATCTGGCGCCATAGTCGCGCATATTTCTCGATCGGCTTGGAGAATGAGACCGATGGATCCGCGGCGAGAACAGCACATCTTCGAGATCTTCCGCACGGCCCTGGATTGCGACCCGGCCAGGCGACACGCCGTGCTGGACGAGCTGTGCGCCGGGGACCCGGAGTTGCGCGCCGAAGTCGCACGGTTACTGGTCCGCTCGACGGAGGACGGTCAGGACGGTTTCTCGTCAACGCCAATACCGCCGGCCCAGGGCGAGGAAGATGGCCCGTCCTTCACCGGTCGCCTGTGCGCCCTGGACGTGCACATCCGTTGTCCTCATTGCCGCAACCCCATCGAGCTCGTCGGTTTCCCCGCCGGCGAGGTCATTTGCCCCTCCTGCGGCTCGACGTTCCGTCTGGAACGGGAGTCGACGGCCTCCTGGAGCCCGGCTGGGCATCAGCGGCGTCTGGGACGGTTCGAACTGATCGAAACGATCGGAGTCGGAGCCTTCGGGACCGTCTACAAGGCTCGCGACCCGCAGCTCGATCGCGTCGTGGCCGTGAAGGTCCCCCGCGCCGGCAGCCTGGCTTCGGGCGAGGACCGTGACCGGTTCCTGCGCGAGGCTCGCAGCGCGGCCCGGCTCCGCCACCCGGCGATCGTGCCGGTGCACGAGGTGGGTGAGCACGAGGGTGTGCCCTACCTGGTCAGCGACTTCATCCGAGGGATCACCCTCTCCGACTTATTGACGGCGCGTCGCCCCTCGCTGCACGAGGCCGCCGGCCTTGTTGCGGAGATGGCCGATGCCCTCCAGTACGCCCACGAGCAGGGGGTGATCCATCGCGACATCAAGCCTTCCAACATCCTGCTGGATGACGCGGGCCGTCCGCATCTGATGGATTTCGGCCTCGCCAAGCGCGATGCGGGTGAGGTCACCATGACGATCGAAGGCCAGGTGCTCGGCACACCCGCGTACATGAGCCCCGAGCAGGGCGCGGGGATGCCCACAAGGTCGATGGCCGGAGCGACGTCTATAGCCTGGGGGTGATCCTCTACAAGCTCCTGACGGGCGAGCTGCCATTCCGGGGCAGTCAGCGGATGCTCCTCCACCAGGTGCTGCACGACGAGCCCCGTCCGCCGCGGCGACTCAGCGAGCGGATTCCCCGTGACCTGGAGACGGTCTGCCTGAGGGCCATGGCCAAGGAGCCGGCGCGGCGATATGCCACGGCGGCGGCACTGGCCGAGGATTTGAGACGACATGAATCGGGGAAGCCGATCAGGGCGCGGCGGGTTGGCGGAGCCGAGAGGCTATGGCGGTGGTGTCGCCGAAACCCGGTCATCTCGGGGCTGGTCGCGACCCTGCTCCTCGTCCTGGTCGGCGGATTTGTCGCGACGACGGTGCTCTGGTTGGCGCGGAGCGGCTGCGCAAGGCGGAGGAGAACTTCCGCTTCGCCGAGCGGCTGCGTGGCGAGGCGGAGGAGAACTTCCGCCAGGCCCGCGACGTGGTCGACGTCTACCTGACGCGGGTCGCGGAGAGCCGGCTTCTCGGCGTGCCCGGCCTCCAACCGCTCCGCCGGGAGCTCCTCGAGTCGGCGCTCCCGTATTACGAGTCCTTCGTCCGCAAGCGAGCGGAAGACCCCGCGCTGGCTCGCGAGCTGGCCTCGGCTTACACCCGCCTGGCCCGGATCAACGCCGACCTGGGGCGGGGCGGCGAGGCGATGGCCGGTTACCGCAAGGCCCTCGAGATCCTCTCGCGCCGGACGGGCCGTTCCGGCGGCGATGACCCCCGGCTCCAGGCCGAGGTGGCGCGCTGCCACCAGGCGATCGGCGACGTGCATGGCCAGGCCGAGGAATTCGCCCCGGCGCTGCAATCCTACCGGGCGGCCGAGGCGATCTGGCGCAAGCTCACCGGGGTCGCCGCCAGCCGCGGCCCCGCGCCGAGATTCAGCCGGCGCCGTCGGCAACGATCGAGGGGCGCGACGCCCTGGCGCTGATGCTCGACCGCATCGGCTCGGTCCACGAGAAGGCAGGCGACCTCCAGAAGGCCGTCGAGTGCTATGGCGAGGCGATCCAGATCGAGTGGCAGGTCGTCCACGGCGCGGATAAGCCAGCGGACTCCGCCGGGCTCGACCATCACCTGGCCCGGATGTTCACCAAGCTCGGCCACCTCCAGGTCGAGCTGCGTATGGACCCCGTCGCGCTGCGGCGGATCGTCGGCGCGGCGGCCGACATGTCGGAGTTCGGCGCCGACGCTGGCGACCGGTACCCGTTCTACAAGCGGGCCGAGACGATCCTCGAGCGGCTGATCCGCGACAACCCGACCGACGCGCGGCTCAACGACTTCCGCCGCAGCCTGGCCGACTGCCGGGAGCACAACGCCGCGGCGCTGGCCGGGACCGACCGGGACCGGGAGGCGCTGGCGTCGTATCGCGAGGCGCTGGAGATCCGCCGCCGGCTGGCGCGGGAGAACCCGGCGGTCACCGAGTACCAGGATGGGCTGGCGCGGGTCAGCTTCCAGTCCGGCCGGCTGCTCGAGAAGCTCGGGAGGCGGGATGAGGCCCTCGACCTGTACCGCCAAGCGGTCGAGCACCAGCGCGTGGTCGTGGCGATGTCACCGGGAGCCAGCCCCCCGTTCCGCGCCCTGGCGCGCCAGCTCGCGCGGCTCGCCGACGCCGAGCGTCGGGCCGGCCGCTCGGAACAGGCGCTGGACGAATATCGAGAGGCCGGCGAGCTGCTCGCCGGGCTGGCCCGGCCGGCGGCGGACGACTGGTACGCGCTGGCGACCCTGCACGCCGCCCAGGCGGGCCTCGCCGGCCAGGGCAAAACCCCGCTGACCGAGCAGCAGCGCGCGCTGGTGGACCGGTCGGCCGCTGCGGCCGTCGCGGCCTTGTCTCGGGCCATCGATGCCGGGTTCAAGGGTCACGACCGGGCCCTCAAGGAGGCCGTGCTCGACCCCCTCCGGTCCCGCGACGACTTCAAGAAGCAGATGACCCGCCTCGGCGAGCGCACCCGGAGACGCGAATAGCTCACCGCCTTCGACACCACCCGCCGCCAGGCCGCCGATTCGACACAGCGATCTTCATCAAGCACGAGGGTCGTGCCGAATGGCAATTGACCATCGACACACCCGAGTGGGGTGTGCAGACCCTCCTGAACAAGATGACCGAGGAGGACTTCGCGCCGGTCCTGCTCGACCTCGACTGACGGTGGCCGTTCATGGTCCTCCAGACCGTGAGGCCTAAGCCGGACCGGCGGGAGCCATTCCCCTCTGACGGACTGACTCGAACCAACCTCTGGCGGCTTGAACCTGGGCCGGAGTCGGAAGTGAGCCCCCGTGGGAAGCCATCATCTCTCCGGGCCGGTAGTGGTCGATGAATTCTCTCAGGCGCGGCATGACCTCGCGGGGGAGTTTCTCGAGAACTGCCGAGAGATCGCGCGGATCGAGCCGGAGGAGGGACTCCACGGCGAACTCATGGCTGGCGATGGCCCCCGATTCGTAGCGCGCGATGAGTTGAGCGAAAGTCATGGTGCCTCTCCCCTCATGCGACGGACCAGGGCATCAGCGATGTCCCATCCTTCGTCGTGAAGATTCCCGGGATTGTCCCAGGCGTGGTTGGCGATAAATTCCTCGATCGAGATCCAGACACGCTTACCGACAATCTTCCGAAATCCTTCGATCTCATGCAACTCGTGTGCGAAGACCGCGACGATCGCGTCAGGCGCCCCGGCGCAAGCAAAACGGGTGGACCGCCCGATCGGCGGACCACCCGCGCGTGATGATATCGGTCGACGTCGCCCACCGGGCTCAGAAGACGTCCATGGTGAAGTGCATGCCCTGGTAGAACTTCTTCTTCTGCCAGCCGTGCCAGCCGTGGGGGTGGCTGAATAAGCCGAAGACGCGGTAGCCGCCGTACTCGTTGCGGTAGTACGGGCCCTGAATCTGCGGCACGATCCGCTGTTCGCGCGGATAGCGATACCACCCGTCGTACAGGCCGTTATACTCGAAGCCGTTGCCGGGGACTTGGGGAGGGACGTAGGGCCAGTGGAGATAATCGGTCCAGTCCTGCGCCTTGGCCGACCCGGTCGCCCCGAACGCGGCCATCGCGAAGGCCACGGCCACCACTTTGATCCATGAGCTGCGCGACACAATACACCTCCGTGTAGGGAAAACCCTTTCCCGAAACGTGGGTAACATGCCACACGATCGGCGGTCGTGCGGCGGGTTTTCGGATTTCCACCCTGCCGGGAGGACGCGTCATGCCGGGAGCGACGATCCGAAGGGATGTGCGAATTGGCCGGCGCGGCGCCTGCGAGAGCACGCTGGACCCCCCGCTCACCCGCCCTTCGGGCACCCTCTCCCCCGCGGGGAGAGGGGAATCTCCCGCAGACGATTGATTCGGATCGGTTCCCGACTTTGGGTCGTGTTGATTCTCCTCGGGTCGCCCGCGCCGGTCCGGGCTCAGGAATCCGATCCACCACGGCCCGATCCGGCCCGGCTGCGCCAAGTCGTGGAGACGCTGGCTTCACCGGAGTTCGGCGGTCGCAGCGGCCCGGGCGGGGAGAAGGCGGCAACTTACCTCGTCGAGCAGTTCCGCCGGCTCGAGCTGGAAGGCCTGTTCGGCGGAGAATACACCCAGATGATCCCGGGCAAGGAACCCGGCACGCAGATCGGCCGCAACGTCGGCGCCCTGCTCCGCGGCTCCGACCCGACGCTCCGCGATCAATGGATCATCGTGGCGGCCCACTTCGACCATTTGGGCGTCCGCGGCGGCAAGCTCTACCCCGGCGCGGATGACAACGCCACGGGCGTCGCCATGATGCTCGAGGTAGCCCGCTGCGTCACCCGGGCGCCGGCGCGGCCCAAGCGCAGCATCATGTTCATCGGCTTCGACCTGGAAGAGGCCGGCTTGTTCGGCTCGCGATACTTCGTCGCCCACTCGCCGGTGCCGCTGGAACGCGTCGGCCTGTTCGTCACCGCCGATATGATCGGCCGATCGCTGGCGGGCGTCTGCGACGACCACGTCTTCGTCATCGGCACCGAGCACGCACCCGGCCTGCGGCCGTGGATCCAGCAAGGCGCAAAGGGCCGACACCTGACCCTGGACCTGCTGGGAGCGGACCTGCTCGTCCTCAACCGGAGCGATTACGGCCCATTCCGCAGCCGGAGCATCCCCTTCCTGTTCTTCACGACCGGCGAGAATCCCCGATATCACACGCCCCAGGATACCGCCGATACGCTCGATTACCCCAAGTTCAACGAGATCTCGCAGTTGATCCACCAGGTCGTGCGTACGGCGATCGACGCCCCGGCCGTGCCGCGCTGGCAAGATGAGCCCGATAACCCGATGGCCGAGGCGGTCGCGATCCGCGACGTCCTGCGCATCCTGTCCAAGCACGGCGAGTCCCTGAAGATCGGCATCGCCCAGTCGTTCGTCATCAAGAGCACCCTGGCCCTGCTCGACGACATCGTGGAGCGCGGGAGGATCACGCCCGACGAGCGAGCGCGAGTCATCCAGGGGGCCCGGATCGTGCTCTTCACGGTCCTCTGACGGCCCGACGGGGACAATCGAAGAGCCTCACGCAGAGATGCGGAGAAGAGTTTCACGCAGAGACGCAAAGGGCCGCAAAGACGCAGAGAAAAATACAAATTATAAATATTTATCTAAAACTATAATAGAAATGAATCTGATGGTTCTTGTCTTTCGGTCTTCTCTGCGTCTTTGCGGCCCTTTGCGTCTCTGCGTGAAACGTCTTTCCCACTCGAGAGCTCAGCGCCCCCTAGGACGGGGCGCGAAAGGCATGGCGCCGGCCGGGGCGCGCTGGCGCCGGAATTCGATCCCCGGCGGTTCGGGCGGAGCGAACGGATTGATGAACATGGGGTCGTCGCGTTCGCCCGGCGGCGGCTCGGGTTGAGGGGCGGCGGGGGCCTGGGGCTGGTTGGCCCGCGCCGCCAGGTAACGGGCCCAGGGGCGGCCTGATCCGGGCACGGGCACGAGCGATCGGCCGATCGGAGTTTCCTCGAGGCGATGGACCTCGCCCCCGACCGCTTCGAGCAGGTAACCGGCGACCTCGCGGGCCGAGTCCGTCTCGCCCTGGGCCCAGAGGATCTGGGCCCGCAGGCTCAATAACGCCAGCCGCCGCTCGCGGGTGTTGAGGCGCGGCTCGAGGGCGTCGAGGTCGGCCGCCGCCGCGGTGAATTCGCCCCGCAGGTAGTCGAAGAAAAGGCGGTCCTCGCTGTCGGTCGCCGTCTCGCGATCGGACGGGGGTTCGGGGCTCCCCGGCGCGGGGCGGGTCGCGCACATCGCCGAGCCGAGCCGGCCCAGCTTGGCGAGCCGGGGTTGCAGAGGATGGCCGGGCGGGATCTCATCGGGCAGGGGCAGCAGGGTGGGTCGTTCGGCGGGCTTGCCGTCGACCATCGCCGGGGGCAGGGCGATGGCCAGCAACGACCGCGACGTCCGGACCAGCAGGTCCAGCCAGGCGCAGCGCGCCGTCTCGTCGGGCACGATCAGCGTGGTGTGCTCGGTCGCCAGGTCGAAGACGGCCGGCAGGCTGAGGGCCGCCGGCGTGCCGAACCGCATCGCCACGGCCCGCCCGTTCGGCGCGACCGCCAGGCTGCCGACGCGCAGGCCCTGGTCCAGGGGGTGGAACCGCTTGTACGGCAGACCCTCCCGCGGGACGCTCCAGCAGACATCCGAATCCCGCCCCTCGAAATCGATCGAGAAGAAGCAGAGGTCCTCCTCGCGGTCGAAGTCGATCGCGACGCCCCGGATCGTCGCGCCGCGGCGCAAGACCTCGGGCGCGAGGCTGAAAACTCGCCTCGCCTCGCCGTTCTCCGGGGTGACGCTCGCGAGATCCAGGTCGGGGAATCGGTGCGCGGATCGCTCGATCAGCGCGAAGATCGACCGGCCTTCATCTCCCCAGGCCATGGGGGCCGCGATCCGGCCGACGTGCAGGATCGTCCGGGCCCGGATGAAGGTCTGGCCGTTGCGCTCCATCACTTGCAGGCTGTAATCATTCACGTCCTCCTGGCGGAGGAAGGCGAGCTTGGTCCCGTCGGGCGACCAGGCCGGCAAGAGGGCGTTGTCGAGCGTCCGCAACAACTTTCGCGAATCAACCCGGATGATCAAGACCGAGGGGACGCGGCCGGGCCGCGGGAACGCCAGGTATTGTCCGTCCGGGCTCCAGACCGGACCGACCCGGGCGAACTGGACCCGTGCGTCGTCATCCAGTTCGTAGGCGGGAACGGCCAGCACGGTGTGCTTACGGTCCAGCCCATCCTGGATCACGACTTCGAGGCGGCCCCGGGGCGTCGGCTGTGGCGGCTCCATCGATTCGGGCACGAAACGGCCGAAGGCCATCGCCCGTCCCCGCGGACTCCAGGTCGGGGCCGTCAGCGGCCACGTCGATTCCTCGATGAGGACCGACGCCTCGCCGTCCCGCTGGCTGGCCCAGATCCGATAAGAACCCGAGCCGGCAAGGGGTCGTGGCGAAAGGGGCCCGGACGGAGCCTCGACCTCACGCGTCGCCTCTCGGTTCCCCGAGAGCGGGCGCGACGCGTCGAATAGCCAGCCCGACTCGCGCTCGGCCGACCCCGGCTGGGGAGCCACCGTATAGCTGAGCCATCGTGCGTCGGGCGACCACGACATCGGCGAGCCGACCCAACCGGCCGCCGCCACCGTCGTCGTGACCAGGCGGACGAAGCCGAGCAGACCCTGCGGAATGGCGAAGGAGATCATGATGGGCGATCCACCCAGATCCTTGGGACGGGAATACTTAGGGCCATCCATCAGCCCGGCCCGCCGGTCTCTCCGGCTGTCCGGCCGTCGCGCGGCGTTCCCGCCGCCGACCTTCAAGTATACGATCTGCCCCCGCGCCGTGGATAGTTGATGACACCATGCGGCGGGGAGATCTCGGCCCGCCACGAGCGATTCACGCATCATCGCTGCAACGCTTCAGCGCGAGGGTCTTTTGTCGCGCACGAAGACTCCTCCCTTTGCTCCGCCCGGAAAAACCGCAGAGCCCTACCCGCAATCGCCGAAAACCGACGACATGGGGATCGAGGCGGGGGCCAGGCTCGGCACCTTCCGCAGGCCGACTGACCAGCCGTTGGCTCGCCGCCCTCGGGACCGGGGTGAACAAGCCGCCTTCGGGGGAACGGGCCATGACGGTCGCAGGATCGACTGCGCGCCGACGATCGCCGCCGCGCAAGAGAGTTCCGCGCCGGTCGGGGCCGAGCCGCGGCGCCGCAAGCGGGTGGTGTTGCTCGTTCTGGTCAACGTCCTGGTCTTCTCGGCGGGCTTCCTGATCGCCGAGGTCGCGTTCCGCCTCTTCTGGAACCCCCGGTACTGGATTCACACCGGCCGACTGCTCGTCGGCTCGGGCCAGACCGAGGGCGGCAAGAAGTGGTGGCCGAGCACGACCTATAAGGTGGATGGGTCCGAGTTCCGCACCGAGTTCCACACCAACGCGCGGGGATACCGCGCCCGCCCCGAACCGATCACGGCCGCTCATCCGTATCGGATCGCGCTCGTCGGCGACTCGTTCACCGAGGCCATGCAAGTCCGTTACCGGGACTCGTTCTGCGCCCGGCTCGAGCGACTGCTCAACCAGGATGCCCCCGCGCGGCCAAAGGTCTGCATCAACTATGGGATCTCGGCCACCGACCTCTTCGACTACTGGCATCGGATCGTCCACGATGTGCTGACCGACGATCCTCCCGATGCGCTGGTATTGTGCGTCTACCCGGGAAATGACTTCCAGCCGACGCCGCCCGCCGACGGTTTCGAAGCCGATGGCCGCCCGTTGCGGGATTACTTCCGCAAGCCCGGCTTCGTCAAGCACCTGATCGCCTGGATCAACCTGCATTCGGAGTTCGGCTTCTTCCTTCAGCGCGCGCTCCTGAGCTGGGATGCGAAGTCGCACCGGCCGGACCCGCGGCTGAAGAACTGGTGGACCGATCCCCGGATCGCCGCGAACCTGGAGGATGAGCCGGCCGTGAAGCGCTATCGCTCGCTCTTCCGGGCGATCGACGAGGAATGCCGGCGGCGCGGGACGAAGCTCGGCATCCTGGTCGTCGGCCCGGTGGCGAACTACGCCGCCAAGGACGGCCGGAGCCCCCTGGCGAGCATCCTGGCGCGGTGGCAGATCGATATCCCCGTCATCGACGTTGCGATCCGGGCCCGCGCCCGTCGCGACTGGGCCTCGCTGGTCTTCCCCTTCGACGGCCATTTGAACGAGACGGGCCACGAGTACCTCGCGGACCAGGCCATCGGTCCGCTCCGCGCGTTCCTCGACGGCCCGGCGTTGACGACGCAGCGGTGATGTCTCAGATTCGCTTCCGGGCGCGATGGGCGGCGAAGGCGACCAGGGCCATCGCCATCACGGCCAGCGAGCCCGGCTCGGGTGCGTTCATGGCGATGGGGTCGGAGGACACGCCCGCGGGCGTCAGGAGCAGCAAGTCATTGTCGACGAAGGTTGTGAGGCCCGTTTGATGGTCCGACATCAGCAGGAGACGCCCATCGTCGTCGACGGATAGCAGGCGAAGGTAGGAGTAGCCGTTGATAGGGTTGGAGTAGCCATTGTTGACGAGCGCCGGCAGCGACGTGATGTCTGTCGACGTCTTCGTGGCCATGTTATAGACAGATATGTCGGATTGGACGGGCCATTCACCGCTCTGCGTCGTCACCACGATATCGCCGGACTTGTCGAGCGCGAGCTGCACGCCGGGCGAACCATCGCCGGGGATGGGCGACCCCTCGTGGAAGTATCCTGGCCCGATCACGACCGGCTGACCCGAGGAGCCGTCCGGATTGCGCTGGACGTAATAGGGCTCGTATTTCTGCCAGCCGCCACCTCCGTAAGCCACGGCGTTGATGTCGGCGAGAGCGAGGGCAACTCCATTGGGATAGAGGGTCACGTTCTGGGCCGCGCTAGAGAGCGAGTAATATCCGTCGCCGGACTGCGTCAGGGGTGGCACCGGGAAGTTGGCAGTCGACGATACCGGCAGCGATGTGCCCGTGAACGTTTGCGGAAACGGATACGCCGTCTGCCCGCCGGGGGCGATCACAATCCCGTGGCCGCTGGCATCGGTCGCGTACGTCGGATAACCGCTGCCCAGGTCCGTGACGGTATACGACGGCTGGATTGCATCGGCGTGGGCCGTCGTCGCGGCCAGGATCAGGACGAGGCCGGAAAGGGATATCTTGAAGCGCGTCCTCGCGGTGGTTGGGGACACGTCGGTCGCCCTCCATGGCGTGTGGTGGTTGGTCCGGGCGTTGAACGAAGCCGCCCATCGAGCGGGTGGAATCCTATGCTCGCGCGCCGGCATGTGTCAATGCGGGAAAGTGGCGGCCTCCCGACCAGGAGACTAGAATGAGACTGAGCTGGTCGACTCGCATCGAGCCGACCCCACGTACCGGCGAAAGTTGACGGTGAGGGAGAAAGCCGTTGTCCGCGATCACCCCGCCACCCGCGGCGCCCTTGTGCCGCATCACGGTCGAGGAGTACGAACGGCTTGCCGATTCGGGGGTATTCGATGAGCCAGAGCGCATCGAACTCATCGACGGCTACATTGTGACGAAGGCTCGGCAGAGTCCGGAGCATTGTTATTCCATCAACACCGCTTGCGATGCTCTCAGGAAGCTTGTCGGCTCCGGGTGGACCTGGCAACAGCGAGATCCCGTTCGCATCCCCGTCTTCGACGAGCCAGAGCCGGACATTGCGATCGTCCGAGGCCCCGACGAGAATTACCGGCACCGGCATCCCGGGCCCTCCGACGTCGGTCTCGTGATCGAGGTCTCGATGGTGACGACTCTCGATCTGGACCGCGGCCGGAAGCTCTCGGCCTATGCGAGCGGCGGTATCCCGGTGTACTGGATCGTCAACCTCGTCGATCGGCAGATCGAGGTCTACACCGCCCCGAGTCTAGGAGCCTATCAGACCCGTGCGGATTACAGGCCCGGCCAAGCCGTGCCCCTCGTGATCGACGGTCAGCACGTCGGCGAGATCGCCGTCGATGATATCCTGCCCTGATCCCTCTCTCGAGCCCACCTGATGGAATCACCCGTCCAGACGACCATGCCCGACCAACCCAGTCCCCGGCGCGCGCTCGTCGAGCTGTTCCTCGCCAGCTTCCTGGTCCTGTTCTTCGAGCTGACCTGCATCCGATGGTTCGGCAGCATCGTGCTGTTCCTGACCTTCTTCACGAACATCGTGCTGATGGCCTGCTTCCTGGGCGTGTCGGTGGGATGCCTGGCGGCGTCTCGGCGGACGGACTTCATCCAGGGATTCATCCCGGGGACGTTGCTGGCCACAGGGCTGGCGTACGCGGTGCTCTGGAGCTACTTCCGCTTCGATAGCCGGGTCATGATCGACGTCGGCGGCCAGAAGTCTCCCCAGCTCGTCTACTTCGGGGCGGATTCACGGGTCCCCGACGCGGCGCAGTTGGTGGTGCCGGTCGAGGCGATCGCCGGCGTGTTCTTCGTGCTGATCGCCCTGATCTTCGTGGGACCGGGGCAGGTCGTCGGCCGGCGCTTCGCGGCGATCCCGGACCGGCTGGCGGCGTATACCGCCGATATCCTCGGCAGCCTGGTGGGGATCGCCGCCTTCGGCGCGGCGTCGTTCTGGAAGCTGCCGTCGACGGCCTGGTTCGCCCTCTGCCTGGCCCTCGGCCTGTATTTGACCCCGCGGCTGCGATGGCTGCACGCGGTCGCCACCGTCGGCGTCCTGTTCCTCGTCGCTACACGCATCGACTGGCCCAAGGCGCCCGCGGGCCGGGAGGCGCATAACGACTGGTCGCCCTACAACTTCGTCTCGTACAAGGCGTGGTACCGCGGGATCGACGTCAACAACCTGGCGCATCAGCGGATGCTGCCGATCGCGGAGGGCGGCGCCGCCTACGTGCTGCCGTACCTGCTCAACCGCGACGCGGGAGGCCGGCCGTTCGAAGACGTGCTGATCATCGGGGCCGGCTCGGGCAACGACGTGGCCGCCGCGCTTCGGCAAGGGGCGCGGCATGTCGACGCCGTCGAGATCGACCCGATCATCGCCGGGCTCGGGCGCCGCGACCACCCCGACCGGCCCTACGACGACCCCAGGGTTTCGCTCTATCTCGACGACGGGCGCGGATTCCTCCGCAAGACCCGACGTCAATACGACCTCATCATCTATGCCCTGGTCGACTCGCTCGCCCTGCATTCAAGCTATTCGAGCCTCCGCCTGGAGAGCTTCCTGTTCACCGAGGAAGCCTTCCGCGACGTCCGGGCCAGGCTCAAGCCCGGCGGTGTGTTCGCCATGTACAACTTCTACCGCCAGGGCTGGGTCGTGGGCCGATTGGTGAAGCTCGCCGAGGTCGTCTTCGGCGCCGCGCCGCTGGTGTTCTCGCTGCCGGCGCAAGAGACGATCAACGCGGAGGACAACCAGCGCGGTTACATCACCTTCCTGCTCGCCGGAGCCAGGGGTACCGAGGCGATCGAGGAGATCGGCTCGCGGCTGGCCCGCGATCGGTTCTTCTGGCTCAATACCCACCCGATCCTCAACGAGCCGATCAACGGCTATGGACCGGAACCGCCGGCTCCTCGGGGGCATACACAAGATTCCGGGCCGGCGAGCGAGGCACTTTCGTCGTCTTCCCCGGCCGAGTCTGCGCCGGAGTTCCAGAAGATCGTCGCGGCGCGGGTCGAAGCCTCCGACGTCGACCGCATCCCGACCGACGATTGGCCGTTCCTGTACCTGCGCCGGCCGTCGATACCGTCGCTGAGCCTCCGCGGCATGGTGATCGTCGGCGTGCTGTCCCTGGCGACCCTGTTCCTCTTCGCCCCGTCGCGGCGGGCGCGGCCCAACGGGCAGATGTTCTTCCTGGGCGCGGGGTTCATGCTGCTGGAGACCAAGGCCGTCGTGCACATGGCGTTGCTCTTCAGCGGGACCTGGATCGTCAACTCGATCGTCTTCTTCGCCATCCTGACGATGGTCCTGCTGAGCAACCTCTTCGTGATGGCGGTACGGCCCCGGCGGCTCTGGCCCTACTACGCCCTGCTCCTGGCCGCGCTCGCCGTCAACAGCATCGTGCCGATGGCATCGTTCCTGGCACTGCCCGGCGCAAGCCGAGTGGTCGTCTCGTGCGCGGTGGTCTTCGTGCCGGTGTTCTTCGCGGGGGTGATCTTCGCGACCGCGTTCCGCGCCAGCCGCCGGCCCGACGTCGACTTCGGCTCGAACATCGGCGGCATCATCCTGGGCGGCCTGAGCGAATACCTCTCGCTGATCCTGGGTTTCAGCCATCTGCTCTGGGTCGCGATCGGCTTTTACGTGCTCTCGGCCCTGCTGGCCCCCAGGGGCCGCGCGACCGGCGTCGGCGAGGGCGATTCTGGGCTCATAGCTGGCTGAAGGCCTGTCGATCTTGGTATCCTTCATGAAAATACGGTGAGGATTTCCGATGCTGGCTCAGACGGGTCTTCTCCCGACCGTCGGGATTCCCTCGAAGCGACGTGAGCCACCAGGGACCGCCCCGCATGTCAACCAGGGAGACGTTACGGACGACGCTCATGACCCTGCTGGAGCAGGAGATGGGCGAAGCGTACCCCACCTTGACCGACGACCAGGACCTGCGCGAATCGCTGAATCTCGACTCGGTGGACGTGGTCGGGCTGGTGATGCGGATCGAGCGGGAGTACCGGGTGCGGCTGGCGACCGAGGAGCTGGCGGGGATCAAGCGGGTCGGCGACCTGCTGAACCTGATGGACGCGAAGCTGGCGGCGCGCCCGGAAGGCGACGGCGCGCCAGGGAGTTAGCTGGGGCGCCTCACGCCTGGGCCGCATCCGATGACACCATCGATCCTCGACGAGCCCGACGCGCCAGCGAGTGAATCCCGGCGACATTCCTCCATTCACTCGCTGGCGCGTCGGGCTCGTATGCGCATCGCGAGCGTTGATCGTCCTACCTAGCGGTCGGAGGTTGCCTCGCTGAGCGCGACGATCGCCACGCCGGCCGTGATCAGCAGGGTGCCGATCCAGCGCGCGGTGCCGACGTCCTCGCGGAGGTAGAATCGCGCCATCAGGGCCGAGAGCGGATAGGAGGCCGCCGTCAGCGGCAGCGCGAAGCTCAGGTCGGCGCGCCGCAGCGCCATCAGGTAGAGCACCAGGTGGAGACCCAGGAGGGTCGCGCCGGCCCCGACCCAGCCGTTGCACGCCACTGCGAGGGCCTGGGCGATCCAGTCTCCACCCGCGCGGGCGGTTTGCTTCATCCCCTTGGCCAGCGCGGTCTCGCCCAGCGTCAGGGCGATGACCGCCGCCAGCATGATCAGCAGGATCCGGCCACGCTCTCCACCCATGAAGCTCAACCTCGACTCGGGGCCATGCTCACGTCGCTCTGATGCCGGGCCGCCGCCGCGGAGCCGTCGCGCCGGGGGAGCGCCATCGCGTGCGTCAGTGCCGTGAAGGCCTCGATCAGGCCCTCGATTTCCGCATCGTCGTGATTGGCGTTGCACTGGATGCGCAGCACCCCGGCGTGATACGGGACGGCCGGGAACAGGACCGATTGCACGTAGTATCCCCGATCGAAGAGGAACTTGCCGGCGTTCAGCGTGACGGCCTCGTCGCCGACCAGCACCGAGACGATCGGCGTCACCGCGCCCATGACGACCAGGCCGAGGTCGGTCAGGGCCCCGACGAGGCGCCGGATGGCCGCGTCGAGTCGCGACCGGAGCCGCGGGTATTCGTCCGACCGGAGGATATCGATGACCGTCCCGATCGCCTCGAGATACGGTGGCACGACCGGCCCGCCGAAGACGTAGGGGCGCATCGGATCTTGAGCAGCCGGTGGAACGGCGCAGGACAGCCGATGAAGCCGCCGGCGCAGGAGAAGGCCTTGGAGAGCGAGCCGATCACGAACGCATTGTCATATCCGCCGAGCGCCTCGAGCACGGTTCCCCTGCCCTGCTCTCCCAGCACGCCGGTGCCGTGGGCGTCGTTAACGTAGAGCACGGCGTCGGCCGCGCGGGCCACCGCGTCGAGCTCGGCCATCGGCGGGACCTGCCCGCTCATGCTGTAGACGCCGTCGATGCACACCAGCGCCGATCGATAGGGCCGCAAGGACTGCAGCGTCTGCTCCAGCGCCTTCGCGTCGTTGTGCGCGAAGGTCGCCACTTTCGCCCCGTTGGCCCGCGCGATCTTGGCGGCTTCCTGCATCGAGCTGTGCGCCTGCTCGTCCATCGCGATGGCGTCCTGCCGGCCGGCCAGGCCCGGGATGGCTCCCAGGTTCGTCAGCATCACGGAGGGAAGGATCAGGACCGCGTCGATCCCGAGCCACTCGGCCAGCCTCTCCTCGGCCTCGATGTTGGCCCGGACACTGGCGAACGCCCGCGAGGCCCCGTTGTGCGTGCCCCAACGCGCCAGCCCGCGCCGGACCGCGTCCTGCACCCTGGGGTCCTGGTCCAGGCCCAGGAAGCTGTCCGAGCCGAAGTTGACCAGCCGGCGGCCGCCGACCACGATCCGCCGGCCCGGCCCCGCCTCGTCGATCACCAGGTCCTTCAGGTGCGAATCGGGATGATCCTCGCCGAATCGCTCGATGATCCTCACGAGGGAATTCTGGCGCAGGGCCTGGCCCAACTTCTCCATCGGCGCAGACGCGGTCATGAAAGCTCCCCAACCACCGGGGCGGCCCAGGCGATTCGTCCCGGTTTTCCGCGATAGACTGGCATCCTGGGCAAAACGGGAAAGGAATGCACGACCTCCGCGGTCGCAAGTCGCGAGAAAGTCGTTGAAAACCCAGGAATTGTAAAGATAAACTGTGAGACTCAGCTAGCTCAATTCGAGCGATTGGGGCAACATCTCCGGAGGGATGACGAGGCGAGCGGTCTCTGGCGATCGCTCCCGTTCCGTCCTTATGGAAAAGCGCAGGGCGGCGGAAGCCGGCCGGAAGGTAGGCCCTCAGACGTGATCGACCGATCGACGGAGCGACGCGCGGCGAGCGTGGGGGAACGGTCCGAAGCCGCGCCGGTGCTCGCCGGAGAGGTGATGGGAGCGGCCCTGTTCCGGGCGCGGCCGTCCGAACTGCCGGCGCTGCGCCGCCGGCCGGGTCCGGTGCCGGAGGGCTGGACGCGTACACCGCCGTCGTTGCTCCGCTACTCCGACGAGCAGACGGTGGCCGGGACCGCGGCGGTCTTCGCGGCGATCGAGGCCATGGGGACGGGTCCCGATCGATTCGAGGGCTGGGGCGTGGTGGCCGCCTCGCGATACCTGGGGCGCGCGAGCCTGGCCGCGGCGCTGCGGAGCTTCAGGGCCGAGGGGGTGTGGGGGACGTCGCCCCACTTGATCCCGCATTTCGCCCTGCATTCGCCTTCGGGTACGATCAGCCTGGCGCTCGGGCTGCGTGGACCGAACGTGGGGGCCGGCGGCGGGCTGCACGCCGCGGCCGAGGGGTTCCTGGCGGCGCTGACCTGGTTGACCGCCGGCGTCGTGCCCGGCGTCTGGCTGGTCCTGAGCGGCTGGTCGCCCGAGCTGATCCCCGAGAGCCGAGGCGGCGCGACGACGGCCCGGGCGCCGGGGGAATCGTCCGGCGAGATCGAATGCCAGGCTCTGGCCCTGGCGCTTCGGCCCGCCCGGACGGCTGCCGCTACGGACGGGGCCGGGATGCGGTTCCGGGTGCGGATCGGTGAAGAGCCGGCCCCGGCCGCCGTCGCTGCGCCGGTCGACCTGGTCCGGCTGGCGCGGGACATGGAGACGTCCGAGGGGCCTTCCTCTCGAACCGTAGCCACCGATCCCGCCGGCCGGGTTCGGGTCGAGCTGGTCGGGGGCCGCGGGGGGCCGAGGTGACGAGACATGGATAACGACGAACCGATCTGGATCACGGGCGTGGGGGCCGCGACCCCGCTGGGTTGCGGGCTGGCGGAGATCGAGTCGAACCTGCTGGCCGGGCGATCGGGGGTGACGCCGGTGACCCGGTTCCCCACGAACGACTACCCCAGCCGGATCGCCGCGCAACTCGGGTCGATCCCCGCACCGCCCGGGTGCAATCCTCGGGAGTTCGCGAGCAAGACTCCGCTGGATCAGCTCGCGCACTGGTGCGCCGAGACGGCCCTGCGCGACGCCGGACTGTGGGGCATGCACCGCGACCGGCGGGTCGGACTGGTGCTCGGACTGGGCGCCGAGTGGATGTTCCTGTGGGAGACCGACGACTTCGCCGGCGGGACTCGGCTCCGTGACCCGGAGCAGGATCGGGAGTCGACGATCGAGCGGGCCCGGCGGGCGCTGGGGCTTTCGGGCCCGGCGCTGGGCCTGTCGGCGGCATGCGCCAGCGGCAACCACGCGCTGGAGGTGGGCCGGCACTGGCTACGCCTGGGATTGGTCAACATCTGCGTGGCGGGCGCCTGCGACCTGGCGGTCACGCCGGTCGGGCTGGCGACGTTCGGCAATCTGCGCGCCTTGTCGCGGCGGAACGACGACCCGGCCGCGGCGTCGCGCCCATTCGACCGCGGCCGCGACGGCTTCGTGCTGGGCGAAGGGGGCGTCGCGTTCGTGCTCGAGCGATCGGGCGACGCCCGCCGCCGATCGGCCGGCGCATATGCCGAGGTCGCCGGCTACGGGTCCAGTAGCGACGCGCACCACCACGTGATCCCCAGCCCCGATCCGTCGCCGGCCGTCGCCGCCGTGCGCCGCGCCCTGGCGGACGCCGCGCATCGATCCCGACCAGGTGGATCACGTCAACGCGCACGCTACGGGCACGCCCGTCGGCGACGCCGCCGAGGCCGCGGTGCTCCGGATCGTGCTGGGCGACGAGGCCAAGCGCATCCCCGTCTCCTCGACCAAGAGCCTCACCGGCCACATGCTCACCGCCGCCGGCGCCTTCGAGGCCCTGGCCTGCCTCACGGCCATGCGGCACCAAGCGATCCCGCCGACGATCAACCTCGACGAGCCCGACGTCGAGCTCTGCCTCGTGGCGAACGAGGCCCGGCCGCACCGGGTGCGAGTGGCGGTCTCCAACTCGTTCGGCTTCGGCGGCAGCAACACCAGCCTGGTCCTCCGGGCGGTGTAGCCGATCGCGGGAACCTTCCGAGGTCGCACCGGCGACGAGCACTCCGGCTTCCAGATTGCCTGAACCCCCAAATCGGCGCCTCGCGGCGACCCACAGCAGGTTTTTGGCGGCCAGATCGCGCCAGATGGCCGATTCCAACCAGGTCCGTTCGGGCTCGAAACGCTCTCTGGATGATTGGGTGTGTGCTCGACCTGCGCGGCGATCGGCCCGGTGGGCGGCGGCCGGGCCGGACCGGACCGGTCGGTCACCGGCCGGGTCGATCAGAGAGGGCGGGTCCGATCCCGACTTTTGGCTCCTGCCCCGTTCCGGTCCCCCCGCCGATGTCGTCCATGTCCCAGACACGGATGTGGTTATCGCTACCGGCGGCGACGAGGGTCCGGCCGTCGGCGGAGAAGGCGATCCGAGGCAGCCACGATGTCCGGCCATCGAGGGCGGCGAGCAACTCGCCGGTGGCGAGACTCCAAATGCGCACCATCCCGTCATTGCCCGAGGTGGCCAGCCGGCTGCCATCCGGGGAGAAGGCGACGGCCACGGTGCCGCGGGCGTGCCCCGCGACCTGGAGCCGCACCTGACCCGACCGCGTGTTCCAGAGCCGGACCGGTCGGTCGCACGGGGAGGCGGCGGCCAGCAGGCTCCCGTCGGGCGAGAAGGCGACCGAGGTGACTGCACCGGACGTCTCCTTCCAGATCGATCGACTCCGGCCGGCGTCGAGGTCCCAGAGCGTGACCCTCCGCTCCTCGTTTTCTCCCGCCGCGAGGGATCGGCCGTCGGGCGAGAACGCGAGGCTCACGGCCGAGTGGTGGCCCTGTAACCTGGCGCACACGCGGCTCGCGTCGAGGTCCCACAGGACGATCTCCCCGTCCCGCTGGGTTGACGCCGCGAGGGTCCGGCCGTCGGGCGAGAAGGCCAGGGCCTTGATCAGGGAGAGCGGCAGGGCGTGGGGAATCCCGGGCCCTCCCCCGGCGAGGTCGAGGACGAGGATGCCGGTCGGGTCCCGTCCCAGGGCCAGCGTCTGGCCGTCAGGCGAGAAGGCCAGGCCCTGCGCCAGGCCGCGCCGGGGCTCGAGGATCCGCCCGGTTCCCGAATCGTCGCCGAGGCTCCGGAGCGATGCCCAACCGTCGCTGCTCGTCGTCGCGACCCATTTGCCGTCCGGCGAGAGCGCGAAGTCGATCGTCTGCCCCCCGGTCGAGCCCGGGATCATCCGAATCCGCGAGGACTTCGGGCTCGGATCGTCGCCCAGATAGGCGACCAGGCCGATGATGCCCAATACGATCAGGGCCATCAGCCACCGCGACGGTATGGGCGTCCCGGCCCGTCCCTGGCCCCCACTCGCCTGGCCAGAATCGCTTCCTCCCGAGCCCGCGCGCAGGCCGATCTCGGTGCGTCTTTAATCGTGTCACGTCGCATGGTTTACCCCGGAATTTCGTGAAATGAGTGAACATGCCATCGAGACGTACGCGATGGCTGCGATCGCGACGGCTCTCGGGTGGAGGAAGGCATCAGTTGACGGCGATCCGGCCTCGAGGAGAAGCGAGGCTGATCCTTGCCTTTCACGGGTGATACTCGGGGACATCCGGATCTTAGGGAGCACCGCGAAAGAGATGACGCGAATCCGGGAGGGCAAGGCTCCGTCCGAGCCCCTTCAATATGCTGTGATGTCCAAAGGGGCTTGACCCCTTTGATGCCCCCTGCTGTGATGTCCAAAGGGGCTTGACCATTTTGATGCCTCCAAAGGGGCTTGACCCCTTTCATGCCCATGCAAAGGGGTTTGACCCCTTTCATGCTCATGACCCCTTTCATGCCCATGCCGTCCGGCTAGATTGTGAAGGTCGTGGCGCCGCCCAGCGAGACGCCGGCGGCGCTGAGGATCGAGCCCGGGGAGACGATCGTGACCTGCCCCCCCTTGGCGAACTTCTGCATCGGGACCGACGTCACCAGGGCGACGACGGCGGCCGACGAATCCGCGGCCTGGAACTGGGCCGGCACCGGGTGGAAGACCGCGACCCTGCTCGAGACCGTCTTGATCCGCTTGCCGACCCGGACCCGGGTCCGGACCGTGTTGAACGACTCCCACGCCACCTGGTAGCTGCCCGCGTTGTCGATGGTCCCCGTGCTCATCGAGGTACCGAAGGTCAACAGAACCTCCGCGACGGGCTTGCCCTTCTTGTTGTGCCTCGCATAGAACGCCGTGAGTTGCTCGGCGACGATCGTGGGAGCCGTCTGGACCACGCCCTCGCCGCCGTCCCCCCCGCCGCCCGACTGACCGGACGTGACGTTGAAGGCGGCGGTCGTCGTCGAAGCCGGCCCATTGCCGAAGACCGGTGCGGGCGTCGACACCTGCAGGACGTATCCGTTGCCGGCGTTGTTGAGCGTCAGGCCGGAGAACGTCGCCGTATGCTGGTTGGGGTCAACGGCAACCGTGGTCGTACCGTCCAGAATGGCCCCGCCGCGGTTGCTCGTCGGCGAGACGGAGACGGTCAGCTTGCCGTGGAATCCGGCGTCGAGCACGCCATTGGCGTAGGTGACTTCGGCGGTGAGGCCGAAACCGCCGCCCGCACTCACGCTGGCTGGCGGCTGATCCTTGACCACGATCTGGGTATCCGGGAGGGCGACGCCGATCGCCCCGTTCCCCGCGTCCATGCCGCCGTGCGCCCCTTCGTCTCGGTGAACCAGACGTTGCCATCCGGACCGACCGCAATCGCCGAAGGGTTCGAGGCCTGGTTCGGGGTGTCCTGCCACTGCAGGGTGCCCTGCGGGTTTACGGGATTGAACCACGCGATCTGGCCGATCCCGTCCACCGTGACCCACATGTTCCCGTCCGGCCCGGCCGCGATTCCGTTGATCGCATAGAGCGGGTTGCCGGCCGAGGCCGGCAGGGCGAAGGCGCCCCCGAATTGACCGGTGCCGGGGTTGAGCATCTGGACCTGACCGTTACCGTAAAGGCTCAAATGCGAATGGTCGGTGATCCAGAGGTTCCCGTCCGGCCCGAACGCCAGCGCGACCGGATCGAGCGAGTTGCTCGGGAGGTCGTAATGGTTGAACGTCTGGCTGGCGGGATTGAACGACCCGATCTGGTTCGTTCCGGCCGTGGTGAACCAGATGGTGCCGTCGTTCGGATTGACGGCGATCGCGAGGGGATCGGGGGTGGAGCCTGGGAATTGCGAGCCGGGGAGGCTCACCTCGTGGATGTCATAGGAACCCTGGATCGCCGAAGGATTGAACCAGCCGATCTTGCCGGTCTGCACCTCGGTGAAGTAGATGTTCCCGTCCTTTGGATCCGAGACGAGGGACGAGGGGCCCGAGCCGCCGGTCGGCGTGGTGAAATCCCCGAGGTAGGTGCCCCCGCCGCCGCTCGGCTGGATCTCGCCGATCGCATTGGAGCCGGCCTCCGCGAACCAGATCTTGTTGGCGGCGGAAACGATCCCGTCGGGGTTCGACCCGACCCTGATCGAAGTCCCCATGTGCCCGGTGAAGGGGTTGAGCATGCCGACCTCGTCGGCCGACGTCTGGGAGAACCAGATCTGGCCATCCGATCCGGTCGTGATCCCTGTGGGGAACGAATCCGTCGAGAGCAGGAGATTGCCTTGATCAACGACGGTGGTGAGCAACTGGCGCGATTCCAGCGCCTCCAGCGCAGGCCGACGTCGCATCGCTTTCCTCATCTCGCCGGTACCCCGAGAAAACCGGGACGTCGGAACTTCCCGCCGATGATGAAATGAGTTTATGTTGGCTCCTTCTGGACAGGGTGTGAGATCCCAGAGCCCCGATCGAGCGTTGATCAAACTGTTGAAACGCATCACACGACTCCTGGACGTTGGTCCTTCACGGGCGGATTTCCGATACCCCTCACCTGACGAGCTTCTTGAGGACCATCTGGAGCTGATAGCGGGCCGCCCCGATGTCGCCGGCGGCCCAGCACTCCCGGGCTCCGCCGATCCAGTTGGTGGCGAAGCAGTACTCATCGGTCGTCACCGGCAACGCCGCCACGAGGTCGCCGAGCCGGCCGAACTCGCCGGCGATCACTGCCCGCGGGGTCGCGCCCGGCTGGCGCAGCAGATCGTCCATCTGCTCCAGGCCGATCGTTAACATGGCTGCGTTTGCAAAGCCGTGCTTCTGGGTCACCATCGGTCCCTCCCCCTCTCCTCGCTGCACCGGCATCCGTATGCGCCGTTCTCTCGATCTCGAGGGCGATTCCCACCTGACATGGAGGGGATCCCAGGACTCCCTCTGTTCTTCCTTGCGTAAGTCCCTGGTCTCGGGGGCAACGCGGGAGCATAATGGCGCATAGAGCCTCCCCGCGGATCGGAGGGGACGGACGACCGCCGGACGCTCCCGCCGACGGGGGCTACCATCCCGTCGTGACCGCCGCCATGGACGAGAGTCCGACTATCACCCGGATCGAGGTTTTGATCGACCGCCTGCGGCGCGGCGACGCCACGGCGCGCGATGAGCTGCTGGAGTGCGCCTGGGGGCGGCTGGAACGACTCGCCCGCAAGATGCTGGGCGAATTCCCCGTGGTGCGGCGCTGGGAGGGGACCGGCGACGTCTGCAACGAGGCCGCCATGCGGCTACTGCGCGCCCTGGAGGACCGGCCACCCGACAATGCCCTCCACTTCTTCCGCCTCGCCGCGATGCAGATCCGTCGCGAGCTGATCGACCTGGCCCGCCGCTACAAGAACCGGCCGGACCCTGCCCCCCTCTCCCCACCCGACGGAGGGGGCGACTCCGATGGCCCGATGGGCCTCGACCCGTCGGACGGGACTTCCCGCGACCCAAGCCGGCTGGACTCGTGGACCGAACTGCACGAGGCGATCGGCCGCCTCCCGGACGGGCCGCGCGAGGCGTGCGAGCTGATCTGGTATCAGGGTCTGGCCCAGGCCGAGGTCGCCCGGTTGCTGGGGGTCTGCGTGAAGACCGTCAAGAATCACTGGATGGAGGCGCGGCTGCGGCTCTGCGAGGAGCTGGGGGGGCGGATGCCGGGGCCGTAGCCCGTCCGTGCGAGGAGTCCGGGACCATGCCCATCGACGCGGATCTGATCGACCTGCTGGTGCGCTGGGAGGAGCTGCGCGAAAAGGGGCAGGACGTCCCGCTGCGGGACCTGTGCGCCGGACGCCCCGACCTGGCCGCCGAGCTGGAGCGACGGATCGACGGGCTGAAGGCCCTGGCCGGGGCGATGGACACCCTCGACGGCACCCCCTTGCCGCCGGTGCCGGAGGGGTTCCGCATGATCCGACGGCTGGGGGGCGGCTCCCACGGCGACGTCTGGCTGGCCGAGGACCTGGACCTGGGCTGCTTCGTGGCCCTGAAGACGCTCAAATCGCGTCTGGACGCCGGCCGACGCGATCGGGCGCTGGAGATCTTGCGGCACGAGGCCCGGACCCTGGCCGCGGTGCGTCACCCCAACATCGTCCCGGTGCACGGCTGGGAGCGGGCCGAGGAAGTGCACTACCTGGTGCTGCACTACGTGCCGGGCGGATCGCTGGCCGACCGGTTGCGTCAGGACAACCCACTGGGGTGGCAGGAGGCGGCCCGATACATCGCCGACGTGGGCGAGGGGCTGGTGGAGGTCCACGGCCGGGGGATCCTCCACTGCGACATCAAGCCGGCCAACATCCTGTGGGATTCGGAGCGAGACGAGGCCCTGCTGGCCGATTTCGGCGTGTCGGTCCGCCTGGCCGAGGCCGTCGCCGGGGCGGGGACGCTGCCGTACATGGCGCCGGAGGCCGTCGCCGGGCGGTTGACGGCGGCGACGGACGTCTACAGCCTGGCGGCGACGCTGTTCCACCTAACGACGGGGAACCGGCCGTTCCCGGGCCCGGATGAGGCCGCCTATCTCGCCCAGATCGCGCGCGGCCTGCCCGTTCCCGACCCGCGGTGCCGGGTGCTGCCCGAGCCGCTGGAGCAGATCATCCGCGCCGGCCTGGCCGCCGACCCCGACCGCCGGCCGACTTTGAAGGGCTTCGTCGCCACCTTGCGGGGCGCCCTCAACCAGCTCCTCGCCGACACCCTGACCATGGCCCAGGCGCCGCCCGTCCCGCTGGCGACGACCGAGCCGATGCCCGGGCCCCCGGAACTTCCGCCCCCGATCGGCACCGGGCCCGCCCCGCCGGCCCCCGTCGCGCTGCGGCTGGTCGTCAGCCGCCAGGACGCCCCGGGCTGGTTCCAGGCTGTCGCCATGACGCACCCGCGGCCCGCGGCCGCCACCCGCGACATGAGGCGGGTCCCCCCCACCCCCGGGCAGGCCCGCGTCCGGACCGGCGAGCGGGTCCGGGTCGAGGTGGTCGCCGACCGCGACGGCTACCTGACCGTCTTCAACGTCGGCCCGACCGGACAGTTGAACCTGCTCCATCCCGACGACCCCGCGCGGCTCGCCGCGCCTCGGCCCATCGCTGCGCACCGGCCGGAGCAGGTGGTGGACGTCGAGCTGACCCCGCCGGCCGGCCGCGAGCGGCTGGTCGCCGTCTGGACCCGCCGGCCCCTGCCGCTGCGCCTCGATCAGCTCCCCAGCCTCGTGGAGGGCGGCGACCTGCCCGCCTCGCGGCCGTATCGCGCCACCCGCGACATGAAGCGGGTGCAGCAGTCGCTGGAGGGACTCGATCGCCAGGACCGGCACGCCGTGGTCCTCGAGCTGGATCATGTCGGCTGAGCGATGACGGGGGAACGAGACCGATGGGCCTGTTGGATTGGTTGAGGAAAAGGACAGGAGGGGCATCCGGCGCGAGGACCGAGTCGCTCCTGGGTCAGCTATTCCCATCCGGCGAGACGTTATAGCCCCCTTCGAAAGTAATGCACGCGGCATCGGGAGGTCCGAGAGGTGGAAGAACGCCCGCAGCAGCTCCTGGTTGTCCCGGATGGCGTCCAGCTTACTCCCGGGGGCGGGACAGGCGGGCTTGATCGAGGCGATGCTGGTATTTTCTAAACGCACTGTCTAGACTCATTCCGTTGAGGGCGGTCCGGAATGCATGCGGGGGCGACGATGGCGAACCCTAAGGCAAAGTCACGCCGCGACCGGCCGGTGGTCCAGGGCCAGTCAGCAAGGCGCTTGGCTAACGGGTGAATTCGGCCTATCTCGATTGGGTCACCAGGGCCACGGCTGTCAGCAGCTCGACCATCTCCGGCCTGATCGATCAGGCCGTTCCAGAGTCTGTCCGGGCCATCGGCGTGTCGGAACCGCCTCCCGATCGCACGGCCTGATCCCACAACGCCGCCGGCAGGGAGTGATCGGCCTGGCGAAGTCGCCCCCCCGTACCGAACTGCTGGGAAATCATCGTCCGAGTCGATCCCTGTCGTTCCGGTGACCGCGGGTCCCAGGCGGAGGGTTTCAGTCCATGGCCGAGTTGCCGGTGATCGTCCTGGCCTTCGCCAACGAATATGGGTCAGAACGTTACCTTGCTCGCCTGGCTCAGGAGCAGAAGCTCTTGTGGGGGAGTTTGAAGGAGGCCGGGACCCTCTGCGAGCCCGAGCTCGTGATCAACGCCACGCTCGACGACATTGACCGGGTCTTCGAGAAACACAAACAGCGGGTGGCGATCTTCCACTATGGCGGCCATGCCGATGAGGACTGCCTCCTGCTCGCATCGTCGGCCAGGGCTCGTGAGACCGATCTCAGGGGATTACTAGGGTTCTGGGGGCGCAAGGGAGGGCTTCGTCTGGTCTTCCTCAACGGCTGCTCCACCCAGCCCCAGGTTGACGACCTGCTCCGGGCGGGGGTCTCCGCCGTCGTGGCCACGGCGCGACCCATCGACGACGACGCGGCTTGCCGGTTCGCGGAGAACTTTTACAGGAAGCTCACGGCGGGCTACTCGCTCCGCGATGCCTTCGACCAGGCCCAGGAGTTGGTCAACCCCGGCGGCCGTTTCACTCCCCGCGACATGATCCAAAAGACAGTCGAATTCGCGCCGGAGGACATCACCAGCGATCGCGGTTACCCATGGGTCCTTCGGACCAGGGACGGATCACATGCCGAACACATCAGCCTCCCCAAGCTGGCGGGCGACCCGCTCTTCGGCCTCCCGGAGGCGCCGAAGGGCGAGCACCTTCCGCCGTCTCCCTACCGTCACCTCAAGCCGTTCACCCGCAAGGAAACCGCGGTCTTCTTCGGCCGCGGTCAGGCCATCCGCGCGCTTTACGACCTGGCGACCTCGCCATCGACCCGGCCAGTGATCCTCTACTCCGGCCCGACCGGGGTGGGCAAGTCATCGGTCTTGGATGCCGGCCTGCGGCCCCGGCTGGAGCCGTCGCACCGGGTCGTTTACCTGAAGCGTCAGGCGGATCTCGGACTGCTCGGCACCTTGCTTCGTGGCCTGTCTAGCGACCCTGGCGTAGCGGCCGCAGATCTCAATGGCCTCTGGGTCGATTCCGAGGAGACCATCGACCAGCCGCTGATCGTGGTGCTGGACCAGGCCGAGGAGGCCTTCACCCGCCCCCAGGGCGCCTCGCCGGCCGAGGAGGTGACCGAGCTAGTTCGGGCCGTGCGGGACGTCTTTGTCGGGCCCCTCCGATCGCCGCGCGGCAAGCTGATCCTCGGCTTCCGCAAGGAATGGCTCCAGGAGTTCGAGCGGTCTCATGATGAGATCGAGCTCGGCCACGAGCGGATGCTGCTGGCGCCGCTGGACCGCGCCGGGATCATCGAGGCGATCGAGGGTCCGATCCGCGACCCGGACCTCCGGCGGAATTATGGCCTGGCCATCGAGCCCGACCTGGCCGAGAGGATCGCCGGAGAGATCGAGCACGACGCCGGATCGGCCCTGGCACCCACGCTCCAGGTCCTCTTGACCAAGCTGTGGGAGAGTGCGGGGGGCAAGGGAGCGAGCTTCACCGGCGATCTTTACGATCGCTTGAGAGATCGGGGGTTCCTGCTCGGGGACGTACTCGACGAGGGGCTGAAGGCACTGGCGGCGTGGCGGCGGGAACTGGTCGACTCGGGATTCGCCCTGGACCTGCTGGAACATCACACGACGTCGATGGACACGGCCGAGACCCGCACGCGTCCCGATCTGCTCGCCCGTTATCCACACCGGGCCGACGTGCTCGAAGAGTGCCTGCGGATTCTTCAGACGTCTTATCTGCTCATCCCCGCCGAGGCGCGGTTGGAGGCCGACGCCGCTGCAACCCCGACCGATCAACCCCGACTCGACGCGGCCGCCACCCGGCTGGGGCATGACACCCTGGCTCCCCTGGTCCGCGAGATGTTCCGGACCTCCGTCGCCCCCGGTCAGCGCGCCCGTCGTCTGCTGGAGAACCGCGCCCCGGAGTGGCAGGACTCCGTGACCGGCCACGTCCTGGATCACACGGACTCGCAGTCCGTCGAGGATGGCAAATCGGGGATGCGGGCCTGGACCACGGACGAGAACCGCCTCGTCGAAGCCAGCCGCCGCGCGGAAGAAGAGCAAAGGGTCCAGGAGCAGGGGCGGGAGCGCCGGCTCCATGAGGCCGAAAAGCAGGCGGAGGAGCGCCGGCGTCAGGCGGAAGAGGAAACTCAGCGTCGCTTGAAGGAGCAAGAGCAGTCAAACCGGCGTCTCCGTAAACGCGCCGTCGCCCTGGGGGCGACCCTCGCGGTCATGGTCAGTGTGGCCTTAGTGGCTGCCGATCGGTGGCGCGCGGCCGTGAGAGCGACCGGGATCGCGAATGAGAAGACCGAGGATGCCAAGAGAGCCGCTGGGATCGCGATAAGTCAGACTCAACTGGCTGAGCAGCGCCTGAAGACGGCGACTTCAAGGCAACTCGCCGCCCACTCCACTGCTGAGCGGAGCAGGCGCATCGATCTTTCGTTGCTCCTGGCGGTCGAAGCTCTCCGGACCTCGAACACTTTCGAGGCACGAGATAGCCTTTACAAAGCCCTTCGGGAACTGCCAGCACTCAGATGTGTCTTGACCATCAGTGAGCGAGGCGCTTACTGGGTGTCGCGCATCGCCTTCAGCCCCGACGGCAAGACGCTCGCCGCTGGATTCAACGGCGACGGCGAAGGGGGTGACGGCGTGGTGCTGTGGGACGTGGCGCGCGCAGGCGCCTGGCGGACGTGCCGCTCCCGGTGAAGGAGGGCACCGTCTCCTACCTCGCCTTCAGCCCCGACGGCAGCACGCTCGCCGCTGGATATCGCCCGCGGCGAAGGCGGCGTGGTGCTGTGGGACGTGGCGGCGCGCCGGCGCCTGGCGGACGTGCCGCTCCCGGTGAACGAGGGCGGCGTCCACGGCGTCGCCTTCAGCCCCGACGGCAAGACTCTCGCCGCTGGATTCAATCCCGACCGCTCCGGCCGTAGCGGCGTGGTGCTGTGGGACGTGGCGGCGCGCCGGCGCCTGGCGGACGTGCCGCTCCCGGTGAACGAGGGCAGCGTCTACGGCGTCGCCTTCAGCCCCGACGGCAAGACTCTCGCCGCTGGATTCATCAGCCACGGCGTCGGTGGCGGCGTGGTGCTGTGGGACGTGGCCGCGCGCCGGCGCCTGGCGGACGTGCCGCTCCCCGCGAAGGAGGGCAGCGTCGGGTGCATCGCCTTCAGCCCCGACGGCAAGACTCTCGCCGCTGGATTCTACGGCGTCGGCCCGGTCGAAGAGGGGAGGCAGCGCGGCGGCGTGGTGCTGTGGGACGTGGCGGCGCGCGCGCCTGGCGGACGTGCCGCTCCGGGTGAACGCGCAAGGCGTCTGGGCCGTCGCCTTCAGCCCCGACGGCAAGACTCTCGCCGCAGTATGCCGCAATTACTTGGGCGATGGCGGCGTGGTGCTGTGGGACGTGGCGGCGCGTCGGCGCCTGGCGGACGAGCCGTTCCCGGTGAACGATGGCACCGTCCCCGACGTGGCCGTCAGCCCCGACCTCAAGAGTCTCGCCGCAGGATTCAACGGCTTCGGCCGCAGTAGCGGTGTGATGCTGTGGGACGTGGCGGTGCGCGGCGCCTGGCGGACGAGCCGCTCCCGGTGAACGAGGGCGGCGTCCACGGCGTCGCCTTCAGCCCCGACGGCAAGACTCTCGCCGCTGGAATCTCCCGCGGCGAAGGCCCCGCCGGCAGCTTCCGCGAAGGTGGTATCGGCGTGGTACTGTGGGACGTGGCGGCGCGCCGGCGCCTGGCGGACGTGCCGCTCCCGGTGAAGGAGGGCGTCGTCGAGGACGTCGCCTTCAGCCCCGACGGCGGGACTCTCGCTGCAGGATTCAGCGGCGTCGGCCGCGGTAGCGGCGTGGTGCTGTGGGACGTGGCGCGCGCGCGGCGCCTGGCGGACGTGCCGCTCCCGGTGAAGGAGGGCGGCGTCTACGACGTCGCCTTCAGCCCCGACGGCGAGACTCTCGCCGCTGGATTCAACGGCCGCGGTAGCGGCGTGGTGCTGTGGGACGCGGCGGCGCGCGGCGCCTGGCGGACGTGCCGCTCCCGGTGAAGGAGGGCGGCGTCTACGACGTCGCCTTCAGCCCCGACGGCGAGACTCTCGCCGCTGGATTCTACGGCGTCGGCCGCGGCAGCGGCGTGGTGCGTGGGACATGGCGCGCGCCGGCGCCTGGCGGACGTGCCGCTCCCCGCGAAGGAGGGCCGCGTCACGTGCATCGCCTTCAGCCCCGACGGCAAGACTCTCGCTGCAGGATTCTCCCCAGCCAACCCCAACGGCAGCGTGGGGCCCGGCGGCGACGTGGTCCTCTGGGACGTGGCGCGCGCGCGGTACCTGGCGAACGAGCCGCTCCCGGTGAAGGAGGGCGTCGTCCACGGCGTCGCCTTCAGCCCCGACGGCAAGACTCTCGCCGCTGGATTCTCCAGCAGCAGCGACGGCGGCGTGGTGCTATGGGACGTGGCTGTGCGCGAACGCCTGGCGGACGTGCCGCTCCCGGTGAAGGAGGGCCACGTCACGGGTGTCGCCTTCAGCCCCGACGGCAAGGCTCTTGCCGCAGGATTCGAGGTCGGCAACCGGAGCCGCGGCGGCGTGGTGCTGTGGGATGTGGATCTCGAATCCTGGCAGCGCCTCGCCGGCCACATCGCCAACCGTAATTTCACCCGGAACGAATGGCGTCAGTATTTCCCCGACGAGCCCTACCGCGCGACGTTCCCCGAGCTACCGATTCCGCCGGGGGTCACTTCGAACACCGGGATGCGCGGTCCGTGATACTCCTTGACTCTGGCTGGCCAGCAAAGTGTTGATGATCGTTGTCTTTGGCACCATTGGTCATGCGGACAGGATAGGGCTAAGTCCTCGGGGGGCAGCCGGTGTCGGGGGCAGCCGGTGTCGGGGGCAGCCGGTGTCAGGGGGCAGCCGGGGGGAGTTCAACGGGGACGGGGAGTTCAACGGGGACGCAGCTGGGGAGTTCAACGGGGACGCAGTGCGCCGTGCAAAGGTATAGGTCTTCAGTGGGTGCGATTCCCACCCGGCAACTGGTTCGCTCCAGCCGGTAGCAGTCGGAGCGACGGTGGAGGTAACGAAGCCGTCGAAGCCTTCGACGCAAAGGACCGCTGGGCGGTCCCGCGAGCAGGCAGGCCGTAACGCAAGTGAACATCCGATGAGGCCCCGAAAGGTTGGTCGTGGACGCCGACCCATCTGTGTCCTGGGGAAGGCCGTCGTCGCGGGCGACCAGGAGACCGGCTGGAATACGCCGGCCCATGAGCGATCGGACCCAGCGAGTCCACCGGGGTACAGGAGACGGCATGCCGGCACACGGAGACTCTATGCAACACGGGAAGCCCCCTGCGATGGCGGCGCGTGACCGCCAACCGGACGCCCGCGAGGGACAGGCCGGGTCGCGCGGGGGTGGCGGAGAGGCCCGTCGTACCGTCGAAGCCGGGTCATGCCGGTGGAGGGAAGGGGCCTCAGTTCAGGACCCGGGACGCGAAGGCGGCCACGGCCGGGAGATTGGCGATGAGCCTAACACCTCCACCCAAGGTCAGGAAGCTCCAGGACGCCCTGCACTCGAAAGCCAAGGACGCGCCGGGCTACCGCTTCTACGCCCTCTACGACAAGCTGTACCGCGAGGACATCCTCCGCTTCGCCTACGACCGATGCAAAGCCAACGGCGGCGCACCGGGAGTGGACGGACAGAGCTTCGAGGACATCGAGGCGCAGGGGCTGGAGACGTGGCTGGGCGAATTGACGGAAGGACTGCGGAAGGAGACGTATCGGCCCCAGCCGGTCAGACGGGTGAACATCCCCAAGGAGGGTCAACCGGGTAAGTTCCGACCGCTGGGGATTCCGATCCTTCGTTCATACTGCACCTCTTTGCAACGGGGTTGAGGATTGCTTGAACGGGTTCGGCCCTTCCCTGGGCTCCATCGCGGTCATGAGGCCGAACGGCGGGTCCAGGAACGACGCGTGGACTTGCGTAGGCGGGCGATGACCTCCGGCGTCAACCGGATCCACCAAGGGCCGTGAGACGCCGATTGGATGCCGTCCAGGAGACCCGACTGGCACCAATCGGCGATGGTGGAGACCGTCACATTGAGCATCTCCGCGGCGACCCGCGCCGTGCAGCGTCCGTCCGCTCGGTGACCATCGGCGCACGCCGCGGGCCGGTCGGGACAGCCACTCGGGATTGAATACATATATCTGAGCTGCTTGACGATGTTCGTCGTGAAGGGGCGCCCGGTCCCGGATCGGAATCCGTCACGGTCGAGGATCTCGGCGATCCGGCGGTCGGTGGTATCGGCCGCCAGGGCACGGATGCGGGCCACCGCGGCGGGGTCGGTCCGCCGCGCGTTGCACGAGCGCAAGGGACGAGGGATGCTCAGTACGGTACACGCTTCCGTCTGCCAGCGGACCGCCGCCTCGATCGTCGTCTCGCCTCGGGTGAGGCAGACGTCTTTGATCAGGAATCCCAGCAGTTGCTTGCGATCAACATTCGTTGTCGTGGCGGCGTGCCACAGCGCGGGCAGGTCCTGCGCCAACGCCAGGATCCGGCGCGCTCGACGGGATCCACCAGTCGGATCGACTGCCCAGGTCGAGCGATCGACTCCCGTTCGAGGCGTTCGACCTCGGCGAGTCTCCCCTCCCAATCCCGCTCCAGCGTCCGACCGACCAGGCGGTTCTCGGGCTCGACCGCCAGGAAGCGGCGCCGGGCCAACTCCGCGTCGTACCGCGCCCGCTCCAGGATCATCTCCCACTGGCGGTCCACCCGGCGCGCCTGCTCCGCGATCTGATCGATGGCCGCCATCGACACCTCCAGCTCCGCCGGTCGCATGGCCTCCAGGAAGGCGCCGGCCACCGCCGCATCGATCCCGTCGCCGCGGATCGACTGACAGGTCTTCTCGCCGAGCTGTTTATGCAACTGATTGCATTCGTACAAGGGGATCTTGCCGCTGTCCATGTAACGAATGGTCATGCGTCGCCCGCACCGGCCGCACATGACCAGGCCCTGGAGCAGCGCCGCGCCTTCGCGGATCGCCCCGCGATGATCTTGGTGCTGTGATGTGCAGTTGTCGATGAGACGTTGCTGGTTCCGCCGGAATTGCCCCCAGGTGATGTAGGCGGGATGGTGGTCGTGGAGGACGTACGGCCAGTCCTCGGCGGCGACGCGGCGCGTCCGACCTTCGACGCGCAGCTCCTCGCCGGGCAAGACAACGTTGCGGGTCTTGGTCCGTCCATAGACGTAGGTGCCCGCGTACGCCGGATTATGGAGGACGGCCAGGACGTGCCCGTGGTCCAAGGGCCGCCAGGTCAGTTGGCCGTCGCGGGTCCCCCGTAGAGCCGGGTGGGGATGCTGAGGTGGTTCTCGGCGAAATACTGGACCACGCCGAGCGCGGCCCCCACTCGCTCGAAGATGTCGAACACCAGGCGGAGCGCGTGACAGACCTGCTCGTCGGGATCGAAGACGATCTGGCCGGCGGGGTCGTGGACCAGCCCGGTGGGTGGTCGGAAGCGGAGCTGCCCGGACCGGGCCTTCTCCTGCTTGCCCCCCAGCAGCCGCGACCGGATCCAGTGCAGCTCGGCTTCGCTCATCGTGCCCTTGATCCCGAGGAGCAGGCGGTCATTGTATCGAGTCGGATCATAAACGCCGTCCTCGTCGATGACGAGCGTGTCGGTCAGGCTACAGATCTCGATGAGGCGGTGCCAGTCGCTGCAGGAACGTGCCAGGCGTGACGCCTCGAGACTGAGGACGGCGCCGGCATGGCCGAGGCAGACCTCGGCCATCAGGAACTGGAAGCCGTCGCGACCGAGGGCGGAGGCCCCGGAATGTCCCTGGTCCTGGTCGATCACCGTGATGTGTTGCTCCGGCCATCCGAATCGGTCGGCGCAGCGTGCCAGGTCGTATTGGCGAGCGGTGCTGGCGGTATGGTCTCGCACCTGCATGGGGGTCGATTGCCGGACATAGATCAGGGCCTGGCGGTCGAGATGCTCGGGGCGGATCTTGGGGGAGCTGAGTCGTGAAGACATGGTGCGATCTCCGTATGTGTTGAGTCGGATCCTTGGATGACGAGGTTGGAGGCCAGGCGTGCCATGAGTCGGATGGCGCCTGCCTGAACCTCGAGGGTGAGCCCTCCCCAGACCTGGGCGGGCGCGACGACGGGATCGGTGGATGATCTTCGGAATCTCATAAGAAGACCTCCCGAAGTGAAACAAGCGGTGTCGGAACTCCGGGTGTGATCTTAACGCGGATCGGGCGGGGATGACGGGGTGTGGTGGCCCGGGCCAGGCACACGCCGACCATCCCGAGTGATGCGATCGAGGAGCTGGAGGACTCGACGGAGGCCGTTGAGATCCAGGAGGTGATCCGGCGGCGGGGAATTGCTTTCGTGCGGAGCGAGATAATCGGTGCCGCTCAGCGCGATGGTGGCATGCCGCCCGTCGGGGAGTCGGACGATGAGATCCGGATCAATTCCCCGGCGGAGGCGGACGATCTCGACCCGCTGGCCGCGGAGCGGGTGATGCGGATGGGTGATGGTGACGAATCCCGAGGACGGTTGGGATGGAAGGGTAGTGCGCTGTGGGCATCCCCTGCATCAAGGATCGTGTGGTCCAGATGGCGGCCGTCCTGGTGCTGGAGCCGATCTTCGAATCGGACCTGCAACCCGAACAGCACGCGTATCGCCCCGAGCACAGCGCCCTGGACGCCGTGAGGCAGGTCGAGGCGTTGTGGCGAGCGGGCCATACCGACGTGATCGATGCCGATCGGTCGGGCTACTTCGACAGTATCCCCCATGCCGAGCTCATGAAGTCGGTGGCCCGGCGCATCAGCGACGGCCGGATGCTCCGGCTGATCAAGATGTGGCTGGAGTCGCCGGTGGAAGAGATCGACGCCCGGGGGCGGCATCACCGCACGGCGCGCAACAAGGACCAAGGGAAAGGGACCCCCCAAGGGTCGCCGATCTCACCATTGTTGGCGAATATCTACATGCGACGCTTTGTGCGGGGCTGGAAGACCGCGGGCCACGACCGCACCCTGAAGGCTCGGATCGTCCACTAGGCGGACGACTTCGTGATCGGCTGCCGAGCCACCGCCGCAGCGGCGATGGAGCGGATGCGGGCCATGATGGCGCAGCTCAAGCTGACGGTCAACGAGACGAAGACGCGGGAGTGTCACGTGCCGGACGAGACGTTCGACTTCCTGGGCTACCGCTTCGGCCGCTGCGACGATCGCCGGACGGGCCGGTCCTATGTGGGGGCCCGTCCGTCGCAGAAGAAGATCCACCGGCTGTGCCGGGAGATCAGCGATCGGACCGGGCGGTCGTCGCTGTGGCTCTCCGTGGCCGAACAGGTCGCCCGCCTGAACCGAACCCTTCGGGGATGGTGGAACGACTTCAGCCACGGGACAGTGGGCCGAGCCTACCAAGTGGTGAACCACCACGCGGAGGAACGGCTCCGTCGATGGTTATGCGCGAAGCACAAGGAGCCGAGGCCGGGCTCCACACGATACCCGAGCCGTCACCTGTACCAGGACCTGGGACTGGTGAAGCTCCGCAAGCTCTCGCCCGTGACCAGTTCGTGAGCGAAGGGGGTGAAGTGTCCTGTCCGAGAGCTGGATGCGGGAGATCCGCACGTCCCGTTCGATGAGCGGGGTGTGGAGACGGGGCATGGTCGAGATGGTGGGACACCCGCGTACGAAAGGGCGGGCCAACAGGGGAAAACAAACTTCGACCTAAACGACCGCGCCACACCTCGACTCTACCCTAGATTTCACGGTCCGGCCCGACCGCGACGATCGCCCGATCGGACCGGGCCGACGGCCTGCGTCGCCGCCGTGCCGGGCCGGAGCGTGCGGGGACGGGCGGTCCGGGTCCGCTCCCGCCGATGGGCCTCCGCCCTCACCCGGTCCGCCCGCCGTCCCGGCGATGACCGATCGCGGTGCCGAATGGGGACAGGAACCAGGCTGGCAGGAACCGATCGTCCCGGTAGCATGGCGTCTCGTCTCGGCCTCGAACGGCTTGCGGGTTGATCGTCGGTCCCGGCCATCGGGGTTTGGTTCCGCCGGGAGTCGATCATGCCGCAACCCGCCGGGCCGGATCACGACCAGCGGCTCAAGGTCCTGTTGAAGGAGTTCTTCGAGGCCTTCTTCCTCGCCTTCTTCCCGGCCTGGGCGGCGCGATTCGAGTTCGCCGACATCGACTGGCTGGACAAGGAACTCTTCCTGGCACCGCCGCAGGGGGAGAAGCGGCAGCTCGACCTGGTCGCCCGGCTGCGGCTCCGGCCCGACGCCCCGCCGCCCCGCGCCGGCGAGACCGACCTGGTGGCCCTGGTCCATGTCGAGCTGGAGTCGCGAGCCAGCACCGTCGTCTTCCGGCCACGGATGTTCGACTCCTACATCCAACTGCGTCGCGACACCGGGCTGCCGGTGCTGCCCATCGCCTTGTTCCTGCGCGTCGGGCTGGACGGCATCGGCTGGGAGCCTACGAGGAACACTTCTGGGAACAGCGGATCATCCGCTTCGAGTACGCCTACGTCGGTCTGCCGGCCGTGGACGGCGAGCCGTACGCGACGGGTGAGAACCTGCTGGGGGTGGCGCTCAGCGCGTTGATGCGGCTGCCGGCGGAGCGGCGGGCGGAGTTGTACGCCGAGGGGTTGAAGCGGATCGCCGGATCGGCGGAGAATGACTATCGGCGGTTCCTGCTGGCCGAATGCCTGGAGGCGTACGCGGAGCTGGACGAGGCCCAGAAGGAGCGGGTACAGGCGTTGCTGCACAGCGAGGCGTATCCCGAGGTCGAGCCCCTCATGAAGACCACCTACGAACGCGGCATCGAAGACGGCATCGTGCAGGGCGAGCGGCGGTCGGCCCTGCGGCTCATGGGAGCCAAGTTCGGCCCGTTGTCTGCCGAAGTCAAGCGGCAAGTCGAGGCGTTGACGCCGGAGGCGCTGGCCCGGCTCCAGCTCGATCTCCTCACGGCGCAAGCCCTCGAGGAACTCCGCCTGGAAGACTGAAGACCAAGGTGTTCGCCGACGTGAGGGGAAGCGGGCACGCAGCCAGGTTTCACGCTCTGGCCCGGTCGGGCCCGACGGCGGCTGTCGGCCGGGCCGGGCGCCCGCGTCGCCAACGGGCGGGGACGGGCCGTCCGGGTCCGCTCCCGCCGGTGAGCCTCCGCCGTCACCCGGTCCGCCCGCCGCCCCGCCGATGACCGATCGCGGTGCCGAATGAGGACATCGCTCCGACCATTCGCGGATCGCGGGGACCCGGCCGGATGAAACGCCCGGCCGGCGATTCGCCCGGTCCGGTCCCGGCCGGCCCGGCTGCGGGGGCTCCCGGCCCGCGGGCCGGCGGGCGGCGGCCGGGACGGACCCGGATCGGGCGAGCTCCGGCCGGGGTTGATCCGACGGGGCGGAGACGATAACGTCTCGAGGTTCCCGAGCCCTTTCCGCGCCGCATGGTATGCCCACAGCGCGAAGGACTTTTTCAGAAGTCTCGTCCTCCGGGGAGGGCGGGTCGAAGCCACTCCGGGATGGGGTCATGGAGAAAACGCAGGTGCCCGTAATCGAAAACGGCCAACTGGCGGTAAGGGACCGTCATGTCACTGTTATCGTAAATCAGGACATGTGGTAACCGCGCGATGGCTGCCTCGAGATTGGCGAGCGTTCGAGAGAACCTCGACTGTAGCTTGTCGTCGGGCACATCATGACCGCCCTGCGAAACCCGCATCGCCACGCGCTCCGCCGACTGATCGGGACCGGAGAGGCCGATATAAACCAACACGACGACGTAGCCGCGCCGAGCCGCATCTTCCAGGAACGCGATCTTGTCGCCGACCGGATCGGAGAAGACCGTCTCGAAGACGAAACTCTCCCCACGCCCGACCAGTGTCTGTCTCAAGGCATCCGCCAGACGAGCCGCCTCGTACGGTTCGACCGCGAGTTCGGCGGCCAGCACATCCGCGTTCACGAATCGCAGTCCGGCCGAGGCCAGGTGGGCGTGGAAGAACGTGGTCTTCCCGGCTCCATTCGGCCCGGCGATCGCCACGAGGATCGGCCGCCGATCGAACTCGGCGAACTCCATCAGGGGCATGGGACCGCCCGGAATTCCCGACCGACGAATCGCCCCGTGGTCCGCGTGCCGTCGGCATCAATGCGGACCAAGAGCCCCGGCGAGCCGGGAACCGGCTGATAGTGGGGAAAAGGCCGCGACTCGAGGTATTCCGCGACGCGTCGGCGTCCCGCGGCCGAATCCACCGAGGCCAGACACTCCGAAAGCGGGACGGCCGCGCCGGCCCGCCGCAGGGCGAGTGCTCGGGAGCCTTCAAGCAGTGGTTCGATCGCGCGGCCGAGTTGCGCCAGAACTCGATCTGACCGGCGATCGAGCGCTCCATGATCTCCGCCGTCAGTCGGGCATCGAGCAGGAGTTCATCGGATATCTTGACGGGCTGGCTCATACCCACCACGGTAGCATTTTGCTACCAACGTGACAAGTCGGGGCGGAACACGAAGACCCCGGGTGGAAGCCAGAGGGGAGTCGGGGCCGATGAGCCCGACGGACCTATGCTGGGACTCAGGCCTGGGCGATTCAGCCGGTCCCCGCTCCGATCCGTCCGGTCCCGCTCGAGGGCTGCCGAACCGCGGTCGGTCGTGAGGGCCCGTCGGTATCAAGGAGCGACCACCCGACGATCGACGGCCTCGACGTACGGCGGCTCCCCCCGCCGGTTCGTCCGTCCGCACGATCGCTTCGCCGGCCCGCCGGGACGGGACTCGAGCCGGAGAAGACGTCCATCGGCGCGGTGGACGGCGGCCGGCACGCCGGCGGGCGCCGGCCGGGTCGGACCCGGGTCCGCCCGGTCTCCGGCCGGGGTCAATCATAGAGGGCGGCCGATCCCGAATCTCTTGGTCTCATCCCCGTCGTCCCGCCGCCGACCCCGTTCCACCCCTCCGATGCGCTCGGCCCCGAAGCAGATGAAGCGACACCATTTTCGGCCACCATCCACGATATCGTGCTGCCCGGCGGTCGGCAGGAACCGGCGGCCCGGCGGATGTCCCCGCAGGCCGCGGGCAAGACGCTGCCAGCACCGGCGTCGGTGCACGAAGCCGATCTGAGGCTGGTCGGCGACGACCCGGATTTGCCACGGCCCGCTGAGAGCGGCATAATAAAGCCATGGAGTCGGTCGGGTGGGTTGGCCGGGGGGCGAGATCATGAACGTGGAGTCCGGGGCCTCGCGAGCGGCGCGAGGGGGCAGAGCCGGGGCGGCGAGTTCGGGGATCGGGAAGCGGCCGGCGCTGGACGTCGAGCGGATCCTGCGATGGGCCGATGCCCACCGCGCCGCGACCGGGGACTGGCCCTATTGGCTTTCCGGGCCGGTCGGCGGCGCGGAAGACGAGACCTGGTCGGCGATCGAGGCGGCCCTGAGGCAGGGCCGACGCGGGTTGCCCGGGGGGTCGTCGCTGGCTCGACTGCTGGCCGAGGAGCGGGGCGTCACGGAGGAGGCTAACCCGGATGCGCCGGCCGAGCGGCTCCGGGCCTGGGAGGCCGAGCAGTTCCCGACGCACCGGCCACGGCGCCGGCGCTCGGGGCGACCGCGGGCGAAGACCGGCCTCACGATCGAGCTGATCCTGGCCTGGGCCGACGCCCATCACGCGGCCACCGGCCACTGGCCGCGGATCAACTCCGGCCCGGTGCGCGACCTCCCGGAGCTGAACTGGATGCAGGTCAACCGCGCCTTGCGGGAGGGCAGCCGCGGCCTGGAGGGCGGGACCACGCTGGCCGACCTGCTCCAGGAGCGCCGCGGCGTCCGCAACAAGCTCAACCTGCCGCGCCTGGACATCGAGCAGGTCCTGGCGTGGGCCGACGCCCATCGGGAAGCCACCGGCGAGTACCCTCACAGCGACTCCGGCCCGGTGGGCGCGGCCCCCGGCGAGACGTGGGCGGCCATCCACTCGGCCCTGTTCAAGGGCCTCCGCGGCCTGCCCGGCAGTTCGTCGCTGGCGCAGATCTTGGCCGAGCGCCGCGGGTACCGCGGCTCGCTGACCATCGAGCGCATCCTGGCCTGGGCCGATGCCCATCACGCGGCCACCGGCCGCTGGCCGACCTCGTGGTCCTCCGGCGCGGTCCGAGGCGAGAGCGGCGAGACGTGGCCGAGCATCGACGACGCGCTGCGGGAGGGCCGCCGCGGCCTGCCGGGCGGGACCTCGCTGGCCCAACTGCTGGCCGAGCACCGCCAGGCCCCGAACATTTACACGGAGCCGCCGCTGTCGGCCGAGCAGATCCTCGCCTGGGCCGACGCCCACCGCGCCGCCACCGGCCGCTGGCCGTCGTCGCAGTCCGGCGCGGTGCTCCACGCCGAGGGCGAGCACTGGGGCTCGATCGACACGGCGCTGCGCGAGGGCTATCGCGGCCTGCCGGGCGGCCAGTCGCTCGGCCGCCTGATCCGCGAGCACGGCGGCCCGAACGTGTATCGGACCCGCCCCGAGCTGACTGTCGAGCAGGTCCTCGCCTGGGCCGACGAGCACCGCGAGGCCACCGGCGGATGGCCCGTCGAGGATTCCGGGGCCGTCCGCTCGGCCCCCGGGGAGACCTGGAAGTTGATCAGCGCAGCACTGGCCCGGGGCGATCGCGGCCTGCCCGGCGGCTCGTCGCTGGCCCGCCTGCTGGCCGAGCACCGCGGCGCCCGCAACCCGAAGGGCCTCCCGAGCCTGAGCGTCGAGCAGATCCTCGCCTGGGCCGACGCCCACCGCGCCGCCACCGGCCGCTGGCCGTCGTCCTCCTTCGGCCCGGTGGCCGAGGGGTCGGAGGAGACCTGGGCGACCGTCAACATGGCCCTGTATAACGGCCATCGCGGCCTGCCCGGCGGCTCGTCGCTGGCCCGCCTGCTGGCGAAGCACCGGCCGGTGCGACCGCGGCGGCTATCGCTGCGGAAGATCCACGCCTGGGCCCGCGCCCACCACGAGGCCACCGGCCGATGGCCCGATGCCTACGCCGGCCCGGTGCGCGGCGTCACCGACGAGAACTGGTCGGCGATTGATGCCGCGCTGAAGTTCGGCCGCCGCGGCCTGCCCAGCGGCTCCTCGCTGACCGCCCTGTTCGACCGATCGATCGACCCGGCCGCCCAAGGTTTCCGGCCCAAACTGACGGTCGAGCAGGTCCTGACCTGGGCCGACGCCCACCGCGCCGCCACCGGCCGCTGGCCGACCGGCACGTCGGGCCCGGTCGCCGGCGTGCGCGGCGAGAAATGGGTCAACCTCGACGCGGCGTTGCGGCTCGGCCGCCGCGGCCTCCCGAGCGGCACGAACCTCACCCGCCTCATCGCCGAGCATCGAGGCACCGCCGCCCCTCCGGCGGCCGCGACGCGATCGCGGGGCGGCCCGGCCGCCCCGGCCGCCGGCGGCGCGGCGAGTCGGGCGTAGGAGCGCCGGCGAAAGGTGTGTAGGAACATCCCGCGGCGGCAGCACAACTGCGGCTGCGTCAGCCCGCAGTGGCGGAGGTCCGCGATGGCCAACACCTAGGGGTTGTCGTGGGAGGCAGCAGCCGAAAAGGGACAGGCAGCCGAAAGACTTTTCGTCCCCCCTTTTCCCCGCCCTGACACCCGGCCACAGCCTGGGTCGGGCGGGACCGGGCTGGCGTCGATCGGCAAGAGCGGACTCATCGTCGATTCTCGGGTCCCGACCCTCTTATCCCTGGCGGAATAACCCGAAACCCGGTCTGACACCTGGCCACCCCTTTAGATTTCACACTCCGGCCCGGGCCGGTCCGACGGCGGCGGTCGCCCGGTCGGGCCGGGCCGAGGGCCGGCCTCACCACGATACCGGGCCGGGCCGAGGGCCGGCTTCGCCACGGTACCGGTCCGGAGCGTGCGGGGACGGGCCGTCGGGGTCCGCTCCCGCCGGCGGGCCGCCGACGTCACCCGGTCCGGCCGCCGTCCCGGCGATGACCGCCCGAGACTCGCGTTTCCGCCCGGCGCGTCCAGTCGAGGTCGGCCTGGAGCGCGGATGGCGGCCTCGGCCTGTTCGTGAGGGACGGAATCGGGGTCGCCTGGCCTTCCCCGTGCTGGGCTTGCCATCGGCCGGCCCCAATCGCCCGGCCTCTGGTTGCTCAGCCCCCAGGACGTTGGTAAATTGCGCGCATGCTGATCTCCGTCAACATGTGCAGTATCCATCGCCCGCTCGACGACAAGACACAGCTCCGGATCAAGGTCGAGAGCGAAGCCGTCCTCGCGATCATCGCGCTGTGCGAGTCGGGGCCGGGCGAGTTGGTGTCTTCGGACGCCCTCGAGTACGAGGCTGGCCGGAACCCGCGCGGATCGGAAGGCTTACGCACAAGACGTGCTGGGCCACGCACAGCGGTTCGTCGAGCTCACGCCCGAGATCGAGGAGCGAGCCCGCGCCTATAATGAGGCAGGGCTCAAGCCACTCGACGCGCTCCACCATTCATGCGCCGTCGAGGCCGGGGCCGACTACTTCTGCACTTGTGACGACCGGCTCCTCAAGCGAGCCAGGGCCGTTCATAGCGGCCCCCCGGAAGGTCGTCAACCCGCTCGAACTCATCCGGGAGATCGGATCATGACCGTGAAGAACAGACCGCTCGCCGAAGTCTCCCAGCGCGCGATCGAGGTCCTCTGCCGCGAACTTGGGGCCGTCGATACGGTTCGCTTCATCAACCAGTTCACGACCGGTCACGGCGACTACACGTCGGAACGAGACACCCTCTTCGCCGGGGAGACATTGGATGAGATCATCGCCGACATCAAACGAGCGAAATCGGTGGAGCCCCACTCCTCCGAGGACGTCAAAGTCGAAAACCCTGCTTGAAGTCTCACAACATCCGAGCCCCGATGCTCATGGGATCGGCGTCGGGCCGGAGGCGGCAGGACGCCAGCCGGGTCGGCTCCGGCCGGAGAGCTTACGTCGTCATCCGACCGTCCGCCGTCCCGGCGATGACCGACCGCGGTGCCGAACGGGGACAACGCTACGACCATTCGCGGGTCGCGGGGACCCGGCCGGATCAAACGCCCGGCCGGCGATTCCCTCGGGCCGGACCCGATCGGCCTGGCCGGGGGGCTCCCGGTCCGCGAGCCGTCGGGCCGGGCGGCGACTCCCGGGGGGCCGGATGGGGTCGGACGGGGGCGATCACAGGGAGCGGAGCTGATGCCGATCCTCGGATCCCGGACACTTGCCGCCGACGCCGGCCTCACCAGTACGGGTGCTCGACGATCGACCGCTTCGGCGGGAGGCCGCCCGCGAGGAGGGCCAGGGCACCGGCCAGCCAGGTGCCGGCGACGGCCAGCGAAACCATCAACACCACCACGACCAGGAACCGGGCCGGATGGCGCGACTTCGTCGGCGCGTCGAACCGGTGCAGGACCGGCACCATCGCCAGGCCGACGGCCGAGCCGTGCACGGCCAGGACGTAGACACCCATCACGATCGACAGCCCCGGGTTCGTCGGCAAGGCCCGGAGCATCGCGACGAACACCGCACCGAGCTGCTCGAAGAAGATGCCCTGGAACCCGGTGACGAGGAACGCCTCGGCCAGCGTGAACCGGAACCACCGCATCGCCAGCAGCCAGGCGACCGTCCAGCCGCCGTAGAAGCCCAGGCCGAGGATCAGATCCGCGACGAGCTGGGGGTGCAGCAGCGCCGGTTCGGCCGCGGCGCCGAGGTAGTTATTCATCCAGGCGAACAACTCGGTCAACGAGCCGGCAACCCAGAAGGACGCCAGTAAGTGCACGGCGGGCGGGCCGGGGAATCGGTCGGCCCATCGGGCCAGGTGGCGGCGAGCCAGGCAGGCCGCGACGAAGGTCGTATAGATGAGAAGCATCGTGTCGGGCGGCCGGTTGAACAGCCCGATCAGGGGCACCAGCCCGCTGATGACAAACAGTACCCGGGTCCCGGTCGTCATCGCGATCTCCGGGTCGCGTCCGGGCCGGGCCTTCGTCCGTGGGATAGTCGCGTCGCGTGGCGACCCGGAAATGACGCCGACCTCGTGAACAGACCCGTCGAGTGGACGACCGCATGCTTCGCGTGAGTCTTCGGTACAGGGTCTCGCGAGTGGTCCGTCGCCCCGGTGCCCTTCGGCAGGATGTGGTAGCGGTTCAGGAACTGGCGGGACACGTCGCCGAGGACCAGTTGCCGCCACGTCAGCTCGAGATGATAGTCGCTCCCGGTCTGGCCGCTCGTCTCGCTGTCGAGGAGCTGGCGCTGAGTATTGCTGACGCCCTGCTGGCCCGTCCCGATCACCGTCAGCCGGTAAGGATGATGGATGCTCAGCCGCTCGGCGAGATGCAGGGTGACCGTATCATTGGAGGAGTCGTACACCGCCCGGAGAACCTTGATGCGATGGCCATCAGGAGTGACGATCCGGTAATTGTGGACATCCTGGGCGGTGGTCGAGTCGAGCGCCTCGCTGAAGGTGACGACGAGCGTGGTCGGCATCAGGTGGAAGCCGAATCGCTGCACCTCCTTGACCTGGGGGCCAGGAGTTGGTGTGGGAGTGGGCACGGGCGTCGGAGTCGGCGTGGGCGCCGGGATGACCGTGACCGGGGTCACGATCGTCAGCGCCGTGGGCGTTGCCGATTCCGGATGGTTCAACGACTTGACCAGGACCGTGACGGTCCCCCGCCCGATCGCCGAAACGTCGGCCCTGAGCTCGATGGTGGCGGTGGACAGGCCCGGCACTCGGAAGGTCGAGATCGATTGCGTCGGCGAGCCGTCGGGGCCGATGAGCGTCGCCGTGACCGGCCCGCTGGTCGTCATGATGGTCGCGCTGTAGGTGTCCTCGGCGTTGCCCGTGTTGTCAACCGTCAGGTTGTAGGTGGCCACGCCCGGGGCGGAGAGGGTCTGCGAAGTGGGGCTGAAGGACGCGGTCATCCCCGACGTCGCCGGGATGGCCAGGGCGGCCGTGGCCGCGCCCTCGATCGCCGGGTTGCTCGCCGAGGTGGCCGCGGCCACCAGGTTCAGGTTGCCTTGCACGGCGAAATTCACCGCGCCGGTCGTGATCGGCACGACCTGAGAGGCCCCGGGAGCCAGGGTCACCTGAATCGTCGCCAGGCTGGACACGAGCGCGGCCGGGCCGCCCAGGGCGAGGTTGTATGTGTCGGCCGTCGTGCCGGTGTTCGTCACCGTCGCCTGGAAGCCGCTGCCGGGTGCGCCCGAAGACGGGTTGAGCGTGACCCTGACCCCGCCGGCCGTGACCGTGAGCGTCCCGCTGGTCGTGCTGGTCACGCTCGGAGCGGTGGTCAACGTCGCGGTCACGGTGAAGGGATAGCTGCCGGGAGTGGTCCCCGGCGCGACGGTCAGGGTCAGCGGCACATCGCGGACGTTGCTCGCGCCCGGGGGCACGTCAACGGTCTTCTGTCCCGGCGTGGCGGTCACACCCGAGGGCAAGCCGGATGTGCTCAAGGAGTAAGTATCCTCGACGCTGCCGACATTGGTGACGGCGAGCAGGTAACTCGCCGATGTGCCCTGTCCGGCGGTGGCCTGCGTGGGGGAGATCCCCAGGGAGACCGCGAGCGTCTGCAACGCGACCTGCTGCGCGACGGTCAGCTCGCCCTCGACCGAATCCGACACGCCGCCGGTCGTCGTAGCGAAGACCTCGAACCCGGTCGTGATCGCCGGCGCGCTCAATGGGACCGTCACGACCAGTGGCGTGGTGACAGTCTGGCCGGCGGGCACCGTCACGGAGGAGGCCAGATTGATCGTGAAGCCGTCGAGGCCGATCGTCGAGAGGTCGTAAGTCACGGCGGTCGAGGTGGGATTGGTGAGCTGGACCGTGTACGTCGCCTGCGTGCCGAGGTCGGTGGTCTCCGTGCCGGGGGCCAGGCTGATGATGTGCTCGGAGGCGACCGTCAGAGGAGCCAGCGCGACCGTGGTGGTCAACTGCTGGCCGGTCGATGAGGAATACGTGGCGCTGACGGTCGTCCCGGTGCTGATCTGGCGGACCTCGCCGGGATTCATGTTCGCGACCGTCCCGGTGAGCTGGAATGTGCTCGGGCCCGAGTCGCTGGTCGGGAGGACGGTGGCATTCCAGACGAGCTGGGTCGCGGTCGACGTCGTGGCCGCGGGACTGATCGTGGTGGAATCGACGGCGTAGCCGCTGGCCGGCAGGTTGTGGGTCACGGTGACCAGCGAGGTCAGGCCTTCGGGATTGTCTTCCCCCGTCGTGCCGATCGGCCGCCAGTTCTGCGACTCGTTGACGCCGGCACCTCCGGGATCGGACCCGCCCGTCGTCAGGACGTGGCCGGTGTCGAGGAAGGTCGGGAGCTGGACGCCGTTGACCGTGATGTCGATCTTCGCGGCGTGCAGCGTCTCGCCGTCCGGGTACGTCATCGGGTACGGCAGCGTGATGTCGCCGTCGCTGGAGTCGAAGTTCTGCGCCCCACCCGGCTGGGTCAGGATGAGGCTGTCGCCGGCGGGGACCGTGTTGGTGCCCCAGAGGTTGTACACCACGCCGTTGGCCAGCGTCACGGTGACGTTGGTGACCGTGATGGACGAAGTCGTGGTGTTGATGATCCGGATGGCCCCGGAATCATAGGCCCCCGGCGCGGTCGAGTTATAGCCGGCGAAGATCGTATTCGGCGAGCCGTTCCAGGGGTTGGGGAAGAACGGATTGGGGCGGAGGTTGTCGGCATAGCCGACCTCCACCGCGATCGGCAATGTCGGCTGGGTGCCGCCGCCCGCGGGCGTGGCCGTGAGGCTCGCGACCACCTTGGGGCCGAAGCCGTCGCTGAGCGGTTCATCATTGTCGCCGGGGCCGCCGAGGAAGTTCAGGTTCGAGACCTTGCCGTCGTTCGACGGGCCCGCGGTGGCCGCGGGCGTGAAGACGCCCGAGTCGATCGTCGAGGTGCCCTGCATGCCCGTGAACTCGAACTGGACATCATTGGCGTTGGGCCCGAGGTCGCTCTCGTCCAGCAGGGTCCCCGTGACCTTGAAGAAGGTGTGATTGGTGCCCCCGTCATTGGAGATGCCGGGCTCCACGAGCACGAACTGGTCGGCCGGGATGACGCCGACGTTGTACTGGTCCTCCGGACCGCCCGGCGGGTTGATGGTCAGGACCCCGTCGGTGATCGGCGTCGAGGACGCGTTCTCGATCGCGAACACGGTCCCGTCGAGTTGACCCACGCCGAAGATGTCCTGGGATTCCTTGCTGAAGTAGAAGGCTTGCACGTCGCCGACGGTGAACGCCGTTGAACGGGAAGGGCGCCGTCGCGCTGTTGGTGTCCGTCACGCTGATCGTCGTCGAGACGGTCGAGGTCCCCGGCGGTACGATCGTCGCGCTGGCGGTGACCGAAGCCGAGATCGGCTCGCCGACTTCGAAGTCGGTCTGCGACGACTGGCCGGGCAAGGGGCTGCCGTCGCTCGTCAGCAACGAGACCTGGAGGGTATACACTCCGTTCGCGAGCCCGGCCGTCGAGATCTGGCCCAGGCTCAGGCCGAGGTCGCCGGCCCCGGGCACGAGGCTCACGGCGATCTGCGTCGGGGTGCCGACCACGGCGCCGGCCGTGTCGAGGATCTCGACCTGGGCCAGGAGATTCCTCGTCGCGTTGGCGGCGTTGAAGACCTCGGCGGATGCTGCGATCGGCTGGCCGGCGTTCACGGTCAACGGCGTCGCGATCACGCTCAGGACGTCGGCGATCGCCGGTCGGATGGTCACCACGGCGGAGGTCACCTGGCTCACGACGGACTCGGCCGCCGTCACCTGGAGCGTGAAGATCGTCGACGATTGGATGTTTGGCGTGAGCGTGATGCCGACCGATTCCGTCGCACCCGCGGCGAGGGATACCGTGCTCTGGCTGAGCTGGGCCGACGCGCCGGTCGGCAGGCCGCCCACGGAGAGGTTCAGCGTTTCGGTATCGCTGGCGATGTTGGTCAGCTTGAGCGTGAAGGTCTGGTTCTGGCCCGGCTGGAGGTCCACCTGGGAGGGCGAGAGCGTCGCGGTGAACTGCTCGGCGGCCTCCTGGTTGAGCACGCCGGAGATGCTGTTGAACAGGCCGGTCACGTTTGCGACCAGGGCGCTCAGGTCGCCCGATTTCGCGTCGGCGATCAGGGGCTGGACCTGCGAGGTGAACGTCGCCAGCGCCGGGTCGATGGCGAGCAGGGTATTCAGGTTGCCGAGGTCGGTCTGGGCCTCGGCGAACAGGGCGGGCGAGGTGGCCGTCTGGAGCGAGGCCAGGGTGCTGGCGAGGTCGGAGAGGACGGACGAGAGCTGCGGGTTGTTCGCCGAGTTGGCCGCGATCGACGCCTGCGAGACCGCGACCGTCTGCGCCGACCGCACCAGCAGGCCCACGACGGCGCCCGTGGTCAGGGGTGACGCGGACGGCCCGTAGGTGGCGGTGATCGTGGCGGCGAGCGTCTGGTTCAACGGCGCCGACGCATCGGGAGTGAGCGCGAGCGTCTCGGTCTGCGATGCGCCCCGTGCGAGCGTGAGCGTTGACAGACTGCTGGCCGCCAGATCGCTCGGCGTCGCGACGGTCAGCGTCACCGTCTCGGAGACGTTCCCGTTATTCACGACCGTGAGCGTCGCGGTGGCGGCGACGCCGGGCGAGCTGCTCAGCGACGTCGGCGTGCTCGTCATCGAGACGCTGTCGACCGCCGGCATGGCGAACGTCTCGGTCCGCGTCTGGGTGATCGACGAAGTGGTCGAGCTGGTCGCCGTGACGGTGAACGAGAGCTGGGTTCCCGGGGGCGGGAGCGGCTGGCCGGTGTTCGGCACCAGATAGATGCCGATGTTTCCGGTCTGACCTGCCGGGACCGCCAGGCTCGTCGCGCTATCGAGGACCGTGAAGCCGGCGGGGACGTTGGAGAACGTCAGGTTATAGGTGTCGGCGGCCGGGCCGAGGTTCTGGATCGTGGCGCGGAAGGCCGTGGGGAGCTCCGCGCCATTGAACGGCACCGTGAAGAGCGGGTCGGGGGCGACCGTCAGCGCGAGGCCCGCCTTCGTCGGCGAGATCGTCACGTTCACCGTCGTCTGAGCGACGAGGTCCGGGTTCGAGCTGGATGTGGCGATGATCTGGATCGGGTACGTCCCGCCCTGGAGGCCGCGTGCGGGGACCGCGGTGACCTTGCCATTGGCGTCGATCGAGACCGTCCAGCCCGTCGGCGCCTGGACCGAGAGCGTATAGGTATCGGCCAGGTTGGCCTGGAGATTCGTCTGGAACGTCACGGGCGCATTCTGGTTGGTCGTGACCGCCGACGGGCTCGCCGTGGCCTGGAGCACGTCGACCGCGCCGCCGTTGAGGGTGACCGCGTCCGAGTTGCTGCCGGCCGTAAGCGTGATCGTGCCCGAGTACCCGGTGAAGGTGGCCACGCTCGAAGGATTGAGCGGGCCGGCGCCGGCCGCGAGCGTGCCGGTCCATGGACCGAGATTGATGGTGTCGCCGGAGGCCGTGATCGACGCCGAACCGCTGAAGTTCGGCGAGGTGCTCGGCCCGCTGCCCGCGATCGTGAACGATGGGGCCGATATCGTGTACGTGCCGGCCGGGAGGGTGGTGCCGTTGATCGAGAGGCCGTCGGTCGTGAGCGTGATCGAGACGGTCCCGCTGACCGTGGCCGAGTAGGTCGTCCAGGAGCCGGAGACCGTCAGCCGGCTGTCGGCCGGCCCGTAGAAGGAGAGGTTGCCCGTGCCGTTGACGCTGTATTGATCGTTGCCCGAGATGGTCGCGCCGATGGGAGCCATGGCGGCCAGCGCGACCGTGCCGGAGCCGACCGACTTGCCGCTCGCATCGGTGACGGTCGCGCCGGTGGCGCTCGAGCGACCCGACCTGGAATCCGGAAGCGGACGACGACGACCAGGTCGCCGCGATCTGGTTCGAGACCGCGAGGCTCGAGGTGTCGACGGTCAACGAGAGGTGCGACGGCGCGGGGCCCGCCGCGACCGTCACGGAGCCCGTCGCGAAGTTGACCGGCGACGGCGAGGTGACCTCGGCGGTCAGCGCCGGGAACAGCGGCGGGTCGCCGGGGAGGGTCGTCGCGATGTAGTAGATCCCGTACGCCGAACCCGCGACCATGCCGGCGTCGAACGCCAGCGACAGGTTGGAGAAGCCGGGCAGCGTCTTGCCGAGGATCAGCTTGATGACCTCCGCGCCGACCTGGAGCGGATTGAACAGGTCTCCCTTGACCGCCAGTCCGAAGATCGACTTGGCGATCTCGGCGCCGAGCGACTCCCACTCGGGCAGGCCCTCGGGCACGGGGATGGCCCCGCCGAGCAGGGCGATATAGTCCTTGGCGAGGTCGATGGACAGCTCGATCTTCGCGTCTCGGACGATGTCCACGAGGTCCTTGCCCGAGGCGATTCCGCCGAGGAACAGGCCCACGAATTTGAGCTGCGAGACCGCGAATCCGTCCATCGTCCCGATGAACGCGGCGGCGGCGACATTCAGCGGGTTGTCGAGCGCGAAGGCATACTCGACGGCCGCCTGGTGGCCGCCGTTCGGGGCGACGCTGATGACCTGCCCCGTCGCGAAGTTGACCTGGAGCCATTCCACGGTCAACTGGCCGTTGATCGTCACCATCTGCGTGGGGGCGACCACGCCGAAGCCCGCGTTGACCTCCTGGGTGATCCGGGCCTTGGCGTCGGGCGAGAGCGAGAGCCCGTCCAGCACGTTCAGGCTGTCCTGGGTGATCAGGACGAGCCGGCCCCCCTGGGCGGCCAGGGCCTGGGTGACGGCGTCGAACGTGACGGCCTGCTGGCCGGTCGCCGCCGAGAGCACCTGGCCCTCCAGCGCGCTATCGAAGTAGCCGCGCATCTGCTCGAAGAAGAACGACACGCCGAAGGACTGGCCGGGGAACTCAATGTCGCGCGCGTCGTCCTTCACCAGGTCGATGGCGGCAGAGAGGTTGGCGCCGTTCTGTTGCGTCGACGCGACCAGCAGTCTCGGAGAGACGTCGTACGAGAGGGTCTGATAGCAGGTCTCGAGCTGTGCTGTGGCTCGGTCGGAGGCGCGCGCGAAGGCCACGGTCAACGCGATGTTGCCCAGCAGGGCGATCTCGCGGTTCAGCGAGCCGGACTGGTCCACCGCCGCCTGCTGCTCGGGAGTCAGTGGGCTCGTGCTGGAGATGGCGTTGACCGTCGGCAAGAGCACATTGAGCTGGTCTTGTAGCTTGTTAAGGACGTCCGACACCCCGCCGATCACCGTCGGCGATTGCAGGCCGGGCAGGGCGTTGATCGTCCAGAGGTCGTTGTTGGTGAGGATCGGTTGCCCGGTGGGACTGATCGGCGGCAGCACGATGTTTCCGCCGCCCCCCTGGCGCACGGCGAAGCCGATCCGGTCCACGAGCGTCTTCTCGTAGGTGGCGGGCGCGCCCTGCGGGCCGCTGAGGGTGATGTTCAGGAACAGGCCGGTGAGGATCTGGCTCCCGAGCGGGAAGTTGGTGAGCACTTCCTGGTAGCTCTGGCCGTGGATGACCTCATCCTGGCTCGGGTCGGGGTTGGCCTCGTCGGAGAGCTCGATATAAGGCGTGTACGTGTTCGTGGTGGTCGTGAAGATCAGCCCGCCGAGGGCCTGGGTGCTGACGAAATTCCCGACCGTGATCGGCCGGCCGACCAGCGCGACGTCGTCGAACGTCTGGTCGAGGACCGTCGTCGTGGACGGCCCCTGGCCGAAGAGAGCCCCCGCGGCGCTGTAGGTCTCGGCGCTCAACTGGATCTCGGTCTTCTCCTCGAGGTTGTCGGGCACGGCGGTGAACGTGCCGGTCGCCGTCGTGGGCGCCTGGCCGATCGTCGAGCCGGCGATCAATGGGTCGGCGTCCTGCATGCCGCTGCCGGTGTTGAACTGGAACCAGTCATGCTGGGTCGTCTCAGAAAGGAGCGTCGGGTCGCTCGCCGGATCGGACGCCGTCAAGCCAGGCGCGACCGCGCCAAGGGCCTTGTACGAGGGCGGGAACATCGAGTCGATGAGCTGCCCCGCCTGGACTTGCGAGAGCGTCCCCTGGGCGTACTGCGACGGGATGCCCGAGGCGCGCATCAAGGCGACCCCCAGGCTGGCGACGTCCAGCGCATTGCCGGCGCCCGACCAGAGCGTCCCCCGCGCGCCGCGGACCGACCCGAGATACGAGTTGTAGTCGATCTGGGTCTGCAGGAAGTTGAAGATCTGCTGCGGATCGTAGCTGAGCTGTGCCGCCTGCTCCTGGATGAACGGGTCGGTGGTGTTGGCGTCGAGCGTCGAGGCGAGCAGGCTGGGGTCGGAGACGTTGCCCGGCCGGAGGGCGGCCGCGGGCGTGGAGGCCGACACCGCACCGGCGTCGAGCATGGCGAAGGCGTTCGCCCCGGTGTCGATCTGCAACGTGCTCGCATTCGGCAGGTTGACCGTCATCGAGACGCTGGCGCGCTCGTAGCCCGGGATCGTCCCGAGGCTCCAGGCCAGATCCTGGCCGTTCCGGTCGGGCGGCTGCGAGGCGCCGGCCAGCGTCACGCCGGGGGCGAGCGTGTCGGTGACCAGCACGCCGGTCTCCGGGTCGGCCTGCTGGTTGTAGACGGAGATCGTGATCGTGACCTGGTTGTTCTCGACCTCACCCACGAAATACGACGGCGATGGCGTGGCCGTGTCCGCCGTCGAGGGCGTCGCCAGAGTCCGGCCGATCACGATCGCCGGCGGGAGTTGACCCGAGCCGCTGAGCATCGTCCGGTCTTCCAGCGGCTCGAAGCGCAGCCGATAGATCCTGGCCTTCAGGCGGCGACGAAGGCGGGCTTGCGAGGCCGGCGCGGCTTGCTCGTCCCTGCGATTCATGAGGTATCTCTCCAGGCAGCTCGATCAATCGGGGCGGCCATCAACCCAGGGGAGTCGTCGCAGACGTTGAGATCGGCATACAGCGCGAAAGGTCAGCCAGCCGAGACGGGCTCTCCAGCCAAGCGGTCTCCCGGGCGTCCTCGCCGCGGGACGTCGTCGAAAAGGATCACGCAAGCTTACAGGCCCGCACGGAGCATGACAAGGTGTTGCCGGTTTCGGATGATGTCGCGCGCGTGCCCGCCGATTGCTTATCCTTTGTTGGCGCACAAATCCTTCATTGTCAGGAAAAAACTCCCGGAGAATCTGGGAATCTCGCCGGGTGCCCGGAGCCGTTGGCGCCGATGACGCGATGGACCGGCCGGTCGCGGCCGGGTACAGTCGAAAGCCATGGTGATCGCGGAGAGTCAGGATTCCAGGGCGGGCGGTCGGCGCGACGGTTCGGTGGCGATCGTGACCGGCGCTTCCAGCGGGATCGGCCGGGCGCTGGCGGTTCGGCTGGCTGCCGACGGCTATCGCGTCGGGATGATCGCCCGCCGCGGAGAGCTGCTCGAATCACTGGCCTGCAAAATTGGCGCGGCCGGAGGCAACGCGGCCGCCGCCGTCGCTGATGTCGGGGAACGCGACGCGCTCCGAAATGCCATCGCCGAGATCGAATGCCGGCTCGGACCGGCCGACGTGATGGTCGCCAACGCCGGGTTCGGCGCGCCCACGCGGCTCGACCCGCTCAACATCGAAGAGGTCGAGCAGACCTTCCGGGTCAACCTCATGGGCGTGATCTACTCGATCGAGGCCGTTCTGCCGGGGATGCTCGCCCGTCGGCGCGGGCAACTGCTGGCCGTCTCCAGCCTGGCCGGCGAAAAGGGCCTGCCCGGGGAATCGGCGTATTGCGCCAGCAAGGCGGCCGTCAACGTCTACATGGAGGGCCTGCGCATCGCCCTGCGCGGCAAGGGCGTCGTCGTCACGACGGTCTGCCCGGGTTTCGTTCAGACCCCGATGGCCCCGATGGACGCGGCGCTCACGCCGTTCGCGATGTCGGCCGAGGCCGCCGCCGACCGGATCGCCCGGTTGATCGCCCGGCGACGTGGGGGCGTCTATCGTTTCCCCTTCCGCATGGCCATGCTGATGTCGCTGATTGCCCGGTTCCCCGACGCGGTCGTCGCTCGACTCGTCCACTCCGACGAAGAGCCGCAGCCGAACCCGGCTCAGGCGGAGCCTTCCCGATGATCGACCTGGCCCTCAAGATGCTCCTCGACGAGAAGGCTCGGTTCGCCGCGACCGTGCTGGGAGTCGGGTTCGCCGCCGCATTGGTGCTCATCCAGGTCGGCATCTTCTTCGGCCTGCTGGAGAACGCCAGCATCACCATCGACCGCCTCGACGCCGATCTCTGGGTCACGTCGCGCAACGCGCCCAACGTGGATTTCGGCAACCCGTTCCCGGAGGGCTATGTCCGTCGCGTCCGGTCGATCCCGGGTGTGGCGCGCGCCGACAACCTGATCGTCTGGTACGCGATCGTCTCGCTGCCCACCGGCGCGAAGGAGTCGGTCGTCTACTACGGGCTGGAGGACTTCCCCGCCTGGCGCTTCCCCTGGGACGTCGAGTCGGGCGACCCGGCCGACCTCCGCCGCGGGCGGTACGTGATGCTCGATGCGTCGGCCGAGCGCCGGTTCGGGCCGTTCCGACCGGGCGACTACCGCGAGTTCAACGGCCGTCGGCTCAAGATCATCGGCCGGACCCGCCAGGCGCTGTCGTTCACCACCAGCCCGATCGCGTTCCTCGATTACCGCTGGGCTCAGTCGCTCTCGCCCGGCGAGCTGAGCGCCCGGACGACGTTCATCGTCGTCCGGCTCGCGCCCGACGCCGACGCCTCGGCCGTCCGGCGCGAGATCCGCAACCGCCTGCCGTACAACGATGTGTATACCCGCGAAGAGTGGGCGTCGCGCTCGCGCGGCTACTGGATCGAGAGTACGGGGTTGGGGCTGACCCTGGCGCTGACCGTGGCGTTGGGTGCCCTGGTCGGCGTGGTGATCGTCGCGCAGACGCTCTATGCCTCGACGACCGAGCACCTGACCGACTTCGGGACCGTCAAGGCCCTGGGAGGCGGCAACCTCACGGTTTACGGTATCATCGCCGAGCAGGCGACGTATGCGGCAACCCTGGGATTCGGCCTGGCCGTGGTCCTGGCCTTCGGCTTGAAGCCGGCCCTGGCGCGGCTGGATATGAAGATGGCGGTGTCGCCCACGCTGACGGCCCTGGTCTACGTGGGAACGCAGGCGCTCTGCCTGGGGGCCGCGTCGCTATCGTTCCGCAAGGTCGCGTCGGTGGACCCGGCCATGGTCTTCCGGGGTTGAGCCAGGCCCTCGTCTGTCAGAGAACTCACGGGAGAGGAAAAATCCGGGATGGCCGTGCTCGAAGCGCACGACGTGACGAAGATCTACCGCGAGGGGCACCATGAGGTGCCGGCGCTGCGCGGGGTCTCGCTGTCGGTGGACCGCGGCGAGATCGTGGCGATCGAGGGCCCGTCGGGCTCGGGGAAGACGACGCTGCTGTGCATCCTGGGGTGCCTGTTGACGCCGACGAGCGGCCGCGTGATCATCGACGGCCACGCGGTGGATCCGCACCGGCCGGAGGAGCTCCGCGATCTCCGCAGGCGGTCGATCGGCTTCGTCTTCCAGCAGTTCAACCTGTTCGCCGCGCTGACGGCGGCGGAGAATGTGGCTTACGGGCTGAACCTCAAGGGATGGAGCGGGGCGAAGGCCCGTCGCGAGGCTGACCGGGTGCTCGATGCGGTGGGCCTGGGCGAGCGCAAGGACTTCCGGCCTCGCGATCTCTCGGGCGGCCAGCGGCAGCGGGTCGCCGTGGCGCGGGCGCTGGCCGGGCCGGCGAGCCTGATCCTGGCCGACGAGCCGACCGGCAACCTCGACAGCGAGAGCGGCGACCGCGTGCTCGGGCTGTTCCGCCCGCTGGCGCGTTCGGAGGGGCGGGCCCTGGTAATCGTGACCCACGACCCGCGCGTCCGCACGATCGCCGATCGGGTGGTGACGATCCGCGACGGCCGCCTGACTCACTCGATCCCTGGTTCGTAGGTTCGCTGCACCCTGGCGGTATCTTGGAGGATTCCGGATTCCGGATTCCGGACGCGAGACGCCGGGTCTCGGGAATCCGGAATCCGGAATCAAGAATCGAGAATCCGGAATCGGACGCGGCGAGAGGTCGCGTGAGGAGAATCTGGGCGATGTCGGCGACGATGATCATGGGCCGGGTGGTGCTCCCCGCGTCCGCCGTGCTGCTGCTGATCGTGCTGGCCTGGCACTCGGTGCGGACGATGGCAGTGCGCGCGGGCTCGACCGGGGCCGGCCGCGGCCCGGCGCCGGCCGCTCGCGGCACGACGGCCGGCCGGGTAACCACGGAGGGCCGGGTGGCCGCCTACCCGGGCGCCGAGGTCACCGTCGGGACGGAGGTGCTCGGGACGATCGTCCGCATGCCGGCGCGGGAGAAGTCGGCGGTGCGCCGGGGCGAGCTGCTGGTTCAGTTGCGGGATGACGAGGTGCGGGCCTCGCTGAGCGAGGCGCGGTCGCGGCTGACCGAGGCCGAGGTCGGGCTCCGCCTGGAGCGGGCTCGCTTCGGGCTGGATCGGGTGCTGCCCATGCTCGTCCGCCAGCCGCCGCCCTCGCCGGACGCCCGCCGCGACACCCTTACCGCCGCGGAGGCCCGCCGCGACGCGGCCCGCGCCGCCGTCGACCGCCTCGAGGCCGAGGCCGCCAAGTTCCGCATCCTCGCCCCGATCGACGGCGTCGTCATCGCGCGCCACGCCGATCCGGGCGAGACCGTCGCGCCCGCCGCGCCGCTGGTCACGATCGCCGACCTGACCCGGCTGCGGGTCGAGGCCGAGGTCGACGAGTTCGACATCCCCCGCATCGCCCCGGATGCCGGCGCGACCATCTCGGCCGAGGGCTACCCCGGCCCCGGCTGGCGCGGCCGGGTCGAGGAGGTCGCCGACGCGGTCGTGCCCCGCCGGACCCGACCCGAGGACCCCGGCCGACCCGCCGACACCCGCGTCCTGCTCGTCCGGATCGCGTTCCTCGAGACGAGCCCGCTGAAGCTCGGCCAGCGCGTCGAGGTCGAGATCGCGCGGGCGGAGGGCGGCCGTTGAGATCGGCGATGAGGAAGCCACCGGCGGGCTGATCGATTCACCGTTGGATCCTGGTCATCGGTTGCCGGCTACGGGTATCAGGACACCTGCCCAGCGGCATCGACGGCTACCCAGATCCTCCGAGCGGACGGCGCATCCAGGAGCCATTGCCGGATGATCCGTCCACGCGGCCTCTATGACCGATCCCGCTGTCGAGGATCGACTTGCGGTTTCCACCTCAGAATTCTCAGGACACTCGCAAGGCCCCGGCGTTAGATGCAACGAGCCGCGCCGGCGTGTACAGTGGGATTGGAGGTCGTCAGCCCTCGACTCCATGCGTGATAGAATCGACGCGTTACGCACCCGAAAGTGGCCGCTCGCGATCCCAGACTCCAATTCTCCGGTCCCGCTTTCTGGCTTGCGCCGGATATAGAGTATGGGGACCTCAAACGACGAGAGACCGGGCGATCCGAGCGACCCGATCGAGCAGCTCCGCGGCGGCGACCGCCAGGCGCTGGCGACGCTTTTCGAGCAGTATCGCGACCGGCTCCGGCGCATGGTGGAGCTGCGCATGGACCCGCGGCTCCGAGCCCGGCTCGACGCGTCGGATGTCGTCCAGGACGCGTTCCTCGACGCCGCCCGCGACCTCGACGCCTACCTGGCCGACCCGAAGCTCCCCCCGCTCCTCTGGCTGCGGCTGCACGTCGGCCGGCGTTTGACGACGTTGCATCGCCAGCACCTGGGCACCCGGATGCGGGACGCCGGGCTGGAGATCTCGCTCTACCACGGCGCACTGCCCGAGGCCAGCTCCGCCGCGCTGGCCTCGATGCTCCTGGGCCGGCAGACCTCGCCGACGCAGGCGGCCCAGCGCGCCGAGCGGATGCTGCGGGTCCAGGAGGCGCTGAACAGCCTCGACGCGATCGACCGCGAAGTGCTGGCGCTTGCGGCACTTCGAACAGCTCGGCCGCGCCGAGGCGGCGCTGGTGCTCGGGATCAGCCAGGAGGCCGGGGCCAAGCGGTACTTCCGCGCCCTGAAGCGGCTCAAGGACCTGCTGGCCGACGATGCCCGGCGACTGGGAGGGCCTCTGACGATGTCCGACCCCATCCGATTCCCGCGACTACGGCCGGTTCGACGAGCTGGCCGAGGAATTCGCCGAGCGCTATCGCCGCGGCGAGCGGCCGAGCGTCGCAGGAGTACGCCGACCGCTTGCCCGAGCTGGCCGACGAGATCCGCGAGATGTTCCCGGCCCTGGTCGAGGTCGAGCAGGTCGAGGGCGACGCCCGCGACGACGTGGCCCAGCCGCATCCCGCCGTCCCGCTCCTCGAGCGAGGTCGGCGACTACCGGGTCCTCCGCGAGATCGGCCGGGGCGGCATGGGCGTGGTCTACGAGGCCGAGCAGGTCTCGCTGGGCCGCCGCGTGGCCCTGAAGGTCCTGCCCGGCCACGTCGCGGGCGACCGCAAGGCGCTGGAGCGGTTCCGCCGCGAGGCCAAGGCCGCGGCGCGGCTGCACCACACCAACATCGTGCCGGTCTTCGAGGTCGGGCAGCGACGGCGACGTCGCCTTCTACGCCATGCAGTTCATCCAGGGCCAGGGGCTCGACCAGGTCATCGACGAGCTGCGGCGGCTCCGCGACCCGATCGCGAGTCCGGCCGGGAAGGGCCCGACCACGCCCGGCGCGGGCCTCGGCGAGGCCCGATGCACGCCATCCCGGGCGCGGCCGCGCCGGCCCGCGAAGCCGCGAAGCTCGGCCCGGTGGCCGAATCGCTCCTGACCGGCCGGCTCGGTGACCGAACGGGCTGGACTCGTCGGACGGCGCCGCGCCCGCGACCGCCGCGGCCGGCCGGGACCGAGCCGTCCGACCCGGCCGCGACTCCGGTGCGAACTCGCGGACCGACGGCCCGGCTCCTCGGCGACCGACCGGCCGGCCGATGTGTCGAGCTCGGCGGTGTTGCCGGGCGGGACGGCGGTCTCGACGGTCGAGTCCTCGGGCCGCCGGCAGCCGTTCTTCCGCGAGCGTGGCGCAGATCGGCCGCCAGGCGGCGCAGGGGCTGGCCTACGCCCACGCGCGGGGCATCGTCCACCGCGACATCAAGCCGTCGAACCTGCTGCTGGACACCGCCGGGGTCGTCTGGATCACCGACTTCGGCCTGGCCAAGGCCGAGGACGACGGCCTGACGGCCACCGGCGACATCCTGGGCACGCTCCGCTACATGGCCCCCGAGCGGTTCCGCGGCGAGGGGGACGCCCGGGCCGACGTCTACGCCCTGGGACTGACCCTCTACGAGCTGCTGACGCTCCGGCCGGCCTTCGACACGCCCGACCGGCTCAGGCTGATCGAGCGGATCAAGACCGAGGACCCGGCGCGGCCCCGATCGCTCGACGCCCGCATCCCGCGCGACCTGGAGACGATCGTCCTGAAGGCGATCGACAAGGACCCCGAGCGGCGCTACGCGACGGCCGAGGCGATGGCCGAGGACCTGCGGCGGTTCCTCGACGACGAGCCGATCCAGGCGCGGCGGGCTTCGCCCGTCGAGCGGTATGCCCGCTGGGCGCGGCACCACCCGACGATCGCGACACTGGGCGCGGTGCTGACCGCCGTGCTGGTCCTCACCACGCTCGCCTCGCTGTTCGTCGCGGACCGACACGGCCAACCTGGCCCGGAACGAGCGGAAAGTCGCGAGCGGCCGCCGCAGGCCGAGACCTACCACGCCGTCCTCAGCGAGGCCAGGGCGCTGCGGGTCGGGCATCCGCCCGGCTGGCGCGAGCAGGCCCTCAGTGACCTGGCACGACTCGCCACCATGCCCACGCTCAACCGCGACCGTCGGTGCTACGCACCGAGGCCGCGGCCGCCTGGCGACGCCCGACATCCGCCTCGTGGCCAGGATTGCTCTGCCGGGCGGTGCCCTCGGTTCGTTCACTTTCAGCCCGGATGGCCGGACCCTCCTCACTGCCGACCGCGAGACGGGCCTCGACTTCTGGGACGTGCCGGCGAACGGCATCTCCGTTCCGTGGAGAGCTTGACGGTGGGCGAAGGAGCGACAGCTCACGATAAGGTCGTGTACCTTCCCGACGATCGAGGCCTGGCCGTGGGGACCGATAAGGGCGTCGTCTTCACGGATACGCAGGGCATTCGCACGCCCCGCGCCCAGATCACCCGGGGATCGAGCCGGCCGACGATGCTGGCGGTCGACGCCGCCGGACGACGAGTCGTGGTGGCCTGGTCCGGCGGCGCCGGAGTCACCGTCCACGATGTGGCCAGTGGCGATCTCCTCGGCCGGTTCGCGGACACCAACGGGGAATCGAGCGAGGACGACGCACGATCCGCAAGCTCGATGGCGATCTCCTTGCCAGGCTCAAGGATGCGAACCCCGTCCTGGCTCTCAGCCTCGACGGGAGATGGCTCGCTCGCCAGGACAATCTACGACATCGTGCTGCTGCCGGTCGCCTCGGGTGAACGGCGTATCGTACTCGGGCGTCATGGCAGGACCACCGCTGTCGCCTTGAGCCCCGACGGGGCCATGCTCGCCGCCGCCTTCGACAAGACCTTCGCGTCCGCCTCCGACCACACCACGGTGCTCTGGGATGTGACGAAGCGAGAGCAACTCGGCGTCCTTCGGGGCCACCGCGGACGAGTCACGGACGTGGCGTTCAGCCCGGACGGCGAGTGGATCGCGACCGGGAGTTTCGACTACACGACCCGGATCTGGGAAGCGCGGACCGGGCAGAACGTCGCGATCCTTCACGCCTCGCCCATCACGGTGTATGCGGTGAAGTGGTCGACCACGGGCGAGCACCTCGCGGTGAGCGACGATCGAGAGATCTTCCTCTTCAAGATCGCGGGCCGGCACCGCGTCCAGCAGTGGCTGACCGGCCAGCGGATCGAACAGTCGCGTCGTGGTCGCACACCCGACGGCCTCGGCTCGCGACAACCGGATTCTCGGAGTTGAACGCCTGGGATCTGTCCGTACCCCGCCCCTCCCCGGTCGCGATGGAGCCCCATCCCGGCAACGTCACTTCCATTGCCTACAGCCCCGACGGTTCCCTCCTCGCCACGGCGAGCTGGCGAAGTGCTGACTATCGCGAGGTCAGCATCAGGGACGGGGACACGGGCGAGGTCCGGGGCAGGATATAGCGTACGCGGGGATCGTCTGGGCCCTGGCCTTCGATCCGACGGGCGGGCAGCTCGCCGTGCGGCGACGTGGCGGGGAACATCGCCGTCTGGGACGTAGTCACGAAACGGCCCGTGCGGCGATTCGCGATGGGTTCCGACGTGCGTTCCATCGTCGTCCTCGACAGTCCGCGCTGGGTGGTCACGCACGGTCGGGATGCGTTGCTCGTGTTCCACCTCGAGTCCGGCGAACCCGAGCGGAAGATCCGATGATTGCCGGGGGAGACATCCGGAGTTTCGTGGCGGATCGGCCGAGCCGTCGCCTGGTGATCGGGTTTCAAAGCGGCGCGATAGGCAGCGTCTCGCTCCCCGACCTCGCTCCCGGCCCTCATCTCGAGCGAGCGCACGATGGCGGGGTGGAGTACCTGGCGGTGAGCCCCGACGGACGCCTGCTGGCCACGATCGGCGCCGACCGGCGCGTGGTGCTGCGTGACGCGACATCATTCCAGGCGCTACTGAGCTTCCCGTTGTGGGACGGGACACCGACGGGCCTGACCTTCGACTCAGCGGGCCGCCGTCTGGCCATCGTCGGCACGGGAGAAGACGTCGATCTCTGGGACCTCTTAGCGCGCTGCGCGACGGCCTCGCGGAGATCGGCCTGGACTGGGACCGGCCCGCTCCTGCGGTCGTCCCCACATCGGGCCCGGCCCCTGCGGGCGAGCACCTCCGGCCCGCCGTTCCAGTCATCCGCCGCCCCGGTCCCCGGTCCTCGCGAGGCGGAGAGTAGGGTGGGCCATCCCCACCGGCGAAGACCTCGGCCAGTGGGCATTGAAGAGTGAATATGGACGTTAAGTCCAGCGAGACAACTGTTTGCGCTTGTTGAATCTGGCATGCCGAATCCTCAATCAGAATCCTTCACAACCTCATTGCCCACCCTCCAACATCCCGCCGCCTCGCTTTAGCGAGCCCGATCCGGCGCCGCCGCCTTCGAAACTCGGGCCCTCCGAGAATTGGAAGGCGCCCCCGGCGGTTTTTTTTGTCCCGCTTTCTGGCCGGTGCGGATAAGAGATATCGGGAACGTGATCGCCGAGAGCGCGGCGGCCCGAATCCGGCACCGAGGACCGGAGCTACGGCGACCACTGAGAAATCGTGAGGATCCACGCCCTGCCGGGCTGGCGCTCGCTATGCCGCGCCCGGCTCACCGTTCCCTGATTCCGCCGCCGCCGCGCTGGCTCCCGAAGGAGGCTTTCCATGACCAGCCGTTCCCGGTTTCCCAACGTGTTCGCCGCCTGCACGACAGACACCGTCCGCAACGCGTTGGCCTGACAGCAATCGAGCGAAGAAAGGGGGTCTACGAAGCAAGGGGGGTTCGACCCCTTTGGCGAAGACCTGACCCGTTCTGACCCCTTTGGCGAAGACCTGACCCGTTTGGCGCAGACCGATCATCTGGAGGAATCGGATATGGCGCGGCAACCGTTCGAGGACCGGCGGACGACGACGGCATGCGGGAATCCCCGTCTGTCGGACACGCGGGATGCGGCGGGCGAACCGGAAGGAACGGGAAACCGGGGCGAAGACCGCGAACCCGACCGAGCGGACTGGGATCGGTTCTTCGCCTATTGCGACAGGGTGATCGTGACCGCCTGGCGCGTCAGCCCATCCAGCCCGCCGACAGGGAGGATTGCCGCCAGGAAATCTGGGCCGATCTTCTGGCCACGCAGATGTCAGGGTTTCATGGCGGTAGTCTGGCCGCCTGGCTGAAGACTCTCGCCCGCCACAAGGCCATCGATACGATGAGGCGGGCACGGCGCCAGTTGGTCGGGTCGGCGATCGAAGCGATGGAGCGGGCGGTGGCCCCCAGGGCCTTCGCTCTGCTGACGAACGGGTATCGATCGTCCGGCTCGCTCTCGCCGATCTCGAGCGACGTGTCGAGTCGCGGAGCTACGCCGTCTTCTTCCTGAGGTGGTTCGAGAGCAAGTCCTTCGACCAGATCGCTGGCGCCTTGGACCTGACGCCCGAGCAGGCCCGCGGTGCGGCATCATCGTGCGAAGGCGAAGTTCTGCCAGATCGTCGAGAGGCAGAACGCTCGCGGTTCGGTCTGCGGATGACGTCCTCCTTCGGTTTCCAGCAGCGGGGATGGAAAATGGGCTCAAGCCTCGCCTTCAGCGATCGGCGTGAGCAAACCCGCGGAAGGAAACGCAAAAGAAATCTCCGAAGCCGCGTAACAAACGCCACTTCTCCTCGATAAGAGTGCGTAAGGGTTGCGAAAGCGATCCTTCCGGCACTCTTGTAGAGGGCCGGGCTCCGGTGAATCGTCTCAGGGTGCGAGTCCGGCAGCGACCCAACGCGATTAGACACCGAACTCTTCCGGTGGATGCGTTCGTGTACGGAAGACTTCGAAGTCCGGATCGGGTCCTGACACCGGCCTCCGCTCACCGCGAATCGCCGGTTGACGCAGGTTTGTCGCCACCATACCGAAGAAAGGGAGACTGAACATGGCGTACCAGGCAATGGCCGTTTGAACTTGAAGACTGGTGCGAAGGTCGGTTACCTGGGGGTCGGCACCAGCCAGAACGTGAGCATCGTGGCAGATAAATCCCAGGCGGCCAGGGTTGAGTGGCGCAGAGACGTTGAACCGGGGCAACTGTACCTTGGCAAGGACACCACCCCGGACGATCGATTCCTGGGGCTCGGCAACAACGGTTACGCGGATTGGGGATTGTGGCAGGCCGGAGGTGGCAGCCAGAAGAGGTACATCGATTACCTCAATTATGACAAGGGCACGGGAATCATCGCCCTGGGCGACAATCCCAGCCGTAAGCTGTACGCTTACGGGGACTGGGCCTGCTGGTCGGAAGGCGATAACGACCAGATCCTGTCTTGCAGGATGGAGGACTTCTAAATCGTTCCATATGATCGGGGCCCCGAAACGGGGACGCAGCCAGGGCCCCGAAACGGGGACGCAAGAGGCGGAGAGTGTTGTCTGTCCCTCTTTTGAAGGTCGAGCCCGAGTGACGGCGAGTCGATGGAGGCCCTTCGCCCCAATCCACTCGCTGGCGCTTTGGCCTCCGCACTGGCGCGAGCCAACACAGGGAGTCGAAGACTTGGAGCCGACACGGGAGTTCGATGATGACCAATTCGCATGACGCATTGACGCGACGCTCGGCGCGGGCCTCATGAGCGCAGCCGGTGTCGCCTGTCTCGGTGTGGCGGCTCAGCCCGCCGCCGCGGACCCGGCCGATCCACCGCCGAGTCCTACCAAGTACATCTTCGGCTACGGCTCCCTGATCCAGCTCGAGAGCCGTACCCGCACCGTGCCGAACGCACTCGCCGCGTGGCCCGTGATCGTCAAGGGGATCACGCGCGGGCTGGTATTACCAGGCCGACGACGCGAGCCTGAACCCGACCTACCTTGGCGCGGAGAACGACGAGGGCGCCACCACCAACGGCGTGATCTACCCCGTCACGGATTCCGAGTTCGCGGCGACCAGGCTCCGTGAGGCGGACTATCGACCGACCGAGATCAAGCCTTCGGCCATCACGTGGCTGGATGGCAGGAAGGCCCCTCCCGAAGGCGAGTTCTGGTATTTCGCCAGCAAGTCAAGGAAGCCGGCCAACGACCAACACCCCATCGTGCAGTCGTATGTTCACATCTGTGTCGACGGCTGCCTGCAGGTCGAGGACATGTATCCGCTGGCGAAGGACGCGAAGTTCGCCGAGGCGTTCATCCGCACGTGCACCGACTGGAAGACGCCCTGGATCAACGATCGAATCTACCCGTGGTGCCCGTTCATCCATATGCCGAGGGCCTCGAAGATCGATGCGCTCTTGCGGAGAGTGCTGGGTGATGAACTGTTTGGCAAGATCGCGGTGAAATGACGGTGCTGTCCGTCCCGCCGACAAGGTCTCCGGGCTTCCTCTCTCAGTTGATCAGCATATCATGTCCCCGCGCCGGTCCGGTCGGGAGGTGGTTCAGGTTGACGTTGAAGAACGGGTCCACCTACCTCCCGTCCGGGCCGATGTGCACCAGCCGGACGTAGAAGCGACCCGAGTGGGGCCCCGAAACGGGGATGCAGCAAAATGGCATAAAGGTCCCTAACCGGAAGGGATGTCCCGAATGGGCCGAAGCCGATCCACTCGGGGTACGCCTGTTAGAAAGGGGCATCCTCTTCGAATTCCTTTCCCTCATCCATGAAGGGGATTCCCATCGGCCATCTTTTGCGGTATATTTAGGCGACAGGCTCGACGAACCGGTGATTATCCCCTTGAGCCGACTGGAGCATCCCCGATGACAGCGTGGAGCGAAGACAGTCTGCGGGCCGCGAACCGGGCCCTGCGCGATGTGCCGGATCGCCGAAATCATCGGCGTCGAGCCCGCGGCGGCCGACCTTGCGTTGGCCGACGGCCCGAAGGCCAGGATGGTCTCCGCCAGCGAGATGCGCCGGAGCGGATCGAGTGGCTCTGGCTCGACGCATCCCCCTGGGGATGCTGACTCTCTTCTCGGGCGATCCCAAACTGGGCAAGAGCCTGGCGACTCTCTCGCTGGCCGCGGCCGTGACCCGCGGCGGGCCGCCGCCGGGTCCGAGTGCCGACGGCGCGGCGGTGGCGCCCGCGGCAGCGCCATCCTGCTCTCGGCCGAGGACGATCCGGTCCGCACCATCCTCCCCCGGCTCCGGGCCGCAGGCGCCGTCATGGAGCGGGTGAAGATCCTCTCGTCGATCGTCGAGCCGGGCTTCGAAGGGGATCCTTACCGCCCCGACTCGCGAGTCGTCGCCTGCGAGCGCATGCCCACCGTACTGCCCCATGACCTGCGGGTGATCGAGCGCCAGGCCGCCGAGATGGGCGATTGCCGGCTGATCGTCTTCGACCCGATCTCGGCCTATCTCGGCGGCGCCGAAGTGGGCCGCGGCACCGACCTGCGCCGGGTATTGGCGCCGCTGAGCGACATGGCCCGGCGGCTGGGCGCGGCGGTGGTGCTGGTGACCCACCACAATAAGCGGGGCGCATCGGGCACCAATGGCAAATACCGCGTGCTCGGCTCGATCGCCTATGTCGGCGCCTGCCGGGCGAACGTCCTGTTCCTCAAGGACCCCGACGACCCGAGCGGCCGGAGGGTGCTGATGCTCGACAATGGCGGCAACCTGCGCCAGCCAGCCGGCGCTGGCGTATGTCATCCGCGACGAGGGCGCCGGGCTGTTCTGCGATTGGCTCCCGGAGACCATCGAGTTGGATGCCGACGCGGCGCTGGACCGTGCCGTCAAGGCCGGCAGGTCCGGCGCATCCGGCAGGCTCGCCCGCCGCCACGAATGCGAGGTGTGGTTGCGGGGGTATCTCGCCGGGGGAGCGAAGCCAGCGACGGAATGCGAGCGCGCGGCGCTGGCGGCCGGGTTCACCCGTTCCGTCCTCCTGGGGGCTCGCATCGCCCTGGCCGTCCGATGCCTCCGGTCGGGCTTCGGCAAGGGAGCATGCTACCACTGGAGCTTGCCTGAGGCCGCCAGCGAGTCGTCCGAACGCCCCGATCTCATCGCCGGCGCCCATGCGTCCGAGTTGTCCTGAGCGCGTTGGATCTCGGATCCATGGGATCCATGAGGCGCATGGACGACTCATCGGGGCGGGCGATGCCCGTTGACAGAAGAGACCCCGGACTTGCATCCTTCTGCTCGACGGAACGCCGAGACGCCTGCACTCCGGCGACAACGTGACCCGATCACCCCAGCCGCCCCGCCAATACCCGCGTCTTGCTCGTCCGGATCGCGTTCCTCGAGACGACCCCGCTGAAGCTCGGCCAGCGCGTCGAGGTCGAGATTGCGCGGCGCAGCCCGAGCGATGCGCCTCGCGGGCGTCGTCACCGCAAGAATGAGAGCGCCTCGTGCCTGGGTCACCCGCGATCGGGAGGCGAGAGCGCCGTCCTCCGCCGGACGGTGGGGCGGCTCGTCGGCCATCTCGGCGACGACGAAGACGACCCGGACCCGGCCGATGGCCCCGATGGCGACTTGTCAGCCGAACCGAGCCATCCCGCGACTCGAGCAAGTCGGGCATCGAAGAACGGATCGCGGCCCGGAGTGGACAAAGCCGCTCTTGTGATGTAACGTACAGATGGATTCACTCCGCGAATAGCTGGAAAGGGACTTGGCGTGTCAGAGGTCATTTATCTCCCGGAGATCCGATGCGAGGTCTTCGAGGGCTGGCGGGACACCGAGATCACCGTCTGCGTCCGGGACGTGAACGGGGCCTGCCAATATATGCAGGCGACGCCGACCATGGTGAATTATTACAGCCAGGTGCCCTATTTGCCGATCGGCATCATCCATGTCGATCGGGCGGGTCGCCGGGTCCTGGTCGAACTGCCCAACGAGGCCGACTCGGGCGTGAATCGGCTGTGGGTGCCGTTCGATTCCTGCTTGCGCGAGCAAGAGGCGGTCCCGGTGGCATGATCCTCTCGGACCACGAGATCCAGGCGGCCATCGAATTGGGGTTGTTGCTCATCGAGCCCAGGCCCGACCTGAGCCTCTACTCGTCCACGGCCCTGGATCTCACGCTCGACAGCGTCGTGCTCCGCTGGAATGATCCCGACCCATCGGCGCCGGGGCCGGTCCAGGAGCTTCGGCCGGCCGCCGCCGGCTTCGACCTCAAACGGATCATGGACGATCCATCGACGACGACCCGGGTTGCGATCGGACCCCAAGGGTTCCCACTGACGCCAAGGGCGTTCATCCTCGGCTTCACCCAACAGCGCATCATCTGCCCAACCGCTCGCGGCTGGCGGCCCGAGTCGAAGGGAAGAGCAGTCTCGCTCGGTTGGGCGTCGGGATCGACGTGACGGCCCCGACGATCCACGCGGGATTCGGCTATAACCCGAAAGATCCGCACAACCCCGGCTTGCCGATCCAACTGGAAATCTTCCACATCGGCAATCGGACCATCGTCCTGGACGTCGGGATGCCCATCTGCCAGTTGATCTTCGAGGAAGTCCGCGAGGTCCCGCTCAAGGGCTATCAAGGACGGTTCAGCGATCAGCAGGGCTTCTCCCCGATGCCCTGAGCCTGTCAGGCCGAGGCCGCCGCGTCCCCATCCTCGCCCCGATCGACGGCGCCGTCATCGCGCGGTGCCCGACGAGAGCGAGACCGTCGGGCCCCGGCAGACCCGACCCGAGGACCCCGGCCGACCCGCCGACACCCGCGTCCTGCTCGTCCGGATCGCGTTCCTCGAGACGACCCCGCTCAAGCTCGGCCAGCGCGTCGAGGTCGAGATCGCGCGGGCGGAGGGCGGCCGTTGAGATCGGCGATGAGGAAGCCACCGGCGGGCTGATCCATTTCTTCGGTTGACTGATCGATCATCGGCGCGATCAGCCAGTCGGGATCGCCGGCCCGGTCGAGGCGGTCCTTCGGCCGGAAGACCGAGGGGGTTCACCGCCGCTCGATGGGCACGTAGGCCGTCTCCTGCGGCCCGGTGTAGACCTGCCTCGGCCGGGCGATCCGACCGCCGGCCTCCCCGTGCTGCTCCCGCCAGTGCGCGATCCACCCCGGCATCCGCCCGATGGCGAACATTACCGGGAACATCACCGTCGGGATGCCCATCGCCCGCATCAGGATGCCGCTGTAGAAGTTGACGTTCGGGTACAGCTTCCGCTCGACGAAGTACGGGTCCTCCAGCGCCCGCTCCTCCAGCCGCCGGGCGATCTCCAGCAGGGGGTCCGCCACGCCCAGCTGTCGCAGGACGCGGTCGGCCGCCCCCTTGAGGATCACCGCCCGCGGATCGAAGTTCTTGTAGACGCGGTGCCCGAACCCCATGAGCCGGAACCCGCTCTGCTTGTCCTTGGCCCGCTCCAGGGCCTGCTCGGCCGTCATCCCGCCCGCGTTGATCTCCTCCAGCATCTCCAGCACGGCCAGGTTGGCCCCGCCGTGCAGCGGACCCCACAGCGCCCCGGCCCCGGCGGCGCACGAGGCGAAGAGGTTGGCCCGACTCGAGCCGACGACGCGCACGGTTGACGTGCTGCAATTCTGCTCGTGGTCGGCGTGCAGCAGCAGGATCAGGTCCAGCGCCCGGACGACCTCCGGGCTGGGCTCGTGCTGGGCGTAGGGCATGGAGAACATCATGTGCAGGAAGTTGGCGACATAGCTCAGCTTGGGGTCGGGATAATTGAACGGCCGGCCGATCGACCGGCGATAGGAGTAGGCGGCGATCGTCCGCACCTTGCTGATCAGCCGGGCCGCCTCCTCGTTGACCTCCTCGGGCGACATCTCGAGGTACCGGGGCCGGAAGCAGGCCAGGGTGTTGACCATGGCCGAGAGCATGGCCATCGGCGGGGCGTTGACCGGGAAGCCCTCGAAGTGGTGCCGGAACGCCTCGTGCAGTGTCGCGTGGCCAGTCAGCCGCTCCTTGAAGCGGTCCAGCTCGGCGCGGACGGGCAGCCGGCCGTAGATCAGCAGCCAGGCGACCTCGACGAAGGTCGAGTGCTCGGCGAGCGGCTCGATGGGGATGCCGCGATAGCGGAGGACGCCCTTCTCGCCGTCGATAAAGGTGATGGCGCTTTGGCAGGCGCCGGTATTGCCGAAGCCGGGGTCGAGGGTGATCAGGCCGGTCTCGTCGCGGAGCCGGGTGATGTCGATGGCCAGCTCGCCCTCGGAGCCCTCGACGACCGGCAACTCGACGGTCCGGCCGCCGAACGTCAGGGTCGCGGTGCGCGTCATCGCCTCTGTCCTTCCGTTTGACTGGTTGGCGTCCCGATGGTCGTGGCCCGATTATAACGCCGCCCTCCCCGAGCTCAAACGCAGGACACGTTCGGCCAGTCTCACTCGAGTTCCGGTTGACGCCAGAGGTGCGGGTGACGTCGGCCCCGGGTCGGGACATCGGGCGGACCCGGAGTCGCCCCCGACGACCAGCGGGTCGGACACGAGGAGTCTCCCGACCGGGACCTGAAGCGCCGCGGTCGCCCCGGGGGTCTTGCCGGCATCCCGGTCCGCGATTTGCGAGCATTGGCGCGCTCAGCCCGGCGGGATCGCCAGCCCGCTCGAGGCTGACCTTCGGCCGGACGACTGAGGGGGTTCAGCGCCGCTCGAGGGGTACGTAGGGCGTCTGCGCGGCCCGATGTAGAGCTGCCGCGGGCGGACGATGCGGCCCTCGGGGGCCTCGCGCTGCTCTTTCCAGTGAGCGATCCAACCCGGCATCCGGCCGATCGCGAAGATGACCGTGAACATGCTCCGGGGGATGCCGATCGCCCGCATCAGGATCCCGTTGTAGAAGTCGGCGTTCGGGAAGAGCTTGCGGTCGGCGAAGTAGGCATCGTTCAGGACCCTCTCCTCCAGGAGCAGGGCCACGTCGAGCAACGGCTCCTGGATGCCGAGCCGGTTGAGGAGCTTCTCCGCGGCCTTCTTCTGGATCAGCGCGGGGGTCGGGGCTCTTGTAGATCCGGTGGCCGAAGCCGTTGAGGCGGAACCCGCTCTGCTTGTCCTTGGCCAGGGCCAGCGCCTGGTCGAAGGTCAGCTCGCCGCGCCGGATCGACTCGAGCATCTCGATCACGGCCTCGGTGGCGCCGCCGTGGACCGGACCCCAGAGGGAGCAGACCCCGGCGGCGCAGGAGGCGAACAGGTTCGCGCGGCTCGAGCCGACCACCCGGACCGTCGTCGTGCTGCAGCCCTGCTCGTGATCGGCATGGAGCATGAGGACCAAGTTCAGGGCGTCGATGATCTCCCGGCTGGCGATGTGCTCCTCGAGGGGCTCGGAGAACATCATGTGCAGGAAGTTCGCGGCGTAGCACAGTCTCGGGTCGGGGTAGATGAAGGGCCGCCCCAGCGAGCGGCGGTGCGAATACGCGGCGATCGCCCGTGCCTTGCTCAAGAGCCACGCCGCCTCCTCGGCGAACCGCTCCTCGGTCGACTGCTGCGGACCGGGGTGGAAGCAGGCCAGGGTGTTGATCATGGCCGAGAGCATGGCCATCGGCGGCGCATCGACGGGGAAGCCCTCGAAGTGGTGCTTGAACGACTCGTGCAGCGCGGCGTTGGCCGTGATCTGGCCATTGAACGCATCGAGCTCCTCGTGGGTGGGGAGGCGCCCGTAGATGAGCAGCCAGGCCGTCTCCACGAAGTTGGAATGCTCGGCCAGCAGCTCGATCGGGATGCCGCGGTACCGGAGGATTCCCTTCTCGCCGTCGACGTACGTGATGGCGCTACGACACTCAGCCGTGTTGCCGAAGCCGGGGTCGAGGGTGACCAAGCCGGTCCGGGCACGGAGCGACGAGATATCCAGGGCCAACTCGCCCCCCGAGCCCTCGATCACGGGCAGGTCGATCGCCTGATCGTCGAAGGTCAGTCTTGCGGTGCGCGTCATCACCTCGGTCCTTCCGTTTGACTGGTTGGCGTCCCGATCACCATGGCCCGATTATACTGCCGCCCTGCCCGCGCTGAAGCGCAGGGCACGGTCGGCTGGCCCCACTCGAGTCCCGGTTGACGCCACGGGCGTGGGTGACGTCCGCCCCGGGACGGGACATCGGTCGGCCCCGGCGCCGCCCTCGACCACTCCGGGTCGGACACGAGGGGATTCCCGACCGGGAGCAGGAGCGTCGCGATGGCCCCGGGGGTCTTGCTGGCATCCCGGTCCGCGATGTCAGGGGCCGCCGCCGCTGCACCGGCGCCGCGAGCAGGTCGATCCGGCGGGTACGGTGACAAAGGGGACCGTCCCGGTGGCGAACCTGACCTGACGCTCGAGCCCGGCTCCCGGCCCGGTCTCGTCGCCGTTGGTCCCGAGAGATTCCTGGATTCAGAGAGGCGTTCGACCGCACTCGTGTTCGGATTCGTACCCGCGGTTTCCCGGCGATCCGATCGCCCGCCCGATTTGCCCGCGCCGGCGGCCTCCGTCAGGTCGTGGAGGGACCGGTCGAGCGGGCCGGTCAGGCTCAGGGTGGCGGCGGCGGGTCCGGCTCGACGGAGAGCCACGGCCACGCGGCGGCGCGCTCCCACTTCTGGCGCATCCGGTAATGGTACTCGGCCAGCTCGGGCCGCGGCTTGAAGGGCACGGCGGGTCGGCCGGCCATCGCTGCAGCCGTACTGATCCTCAGCGAGGACCGGTGGAAGGCTTCCTGCCCCGCGTGGTACTGGGCCCGCTCCATGCAGTAGGCGTTCCACCAGTAGTGCCGCCAGCCACCCAGGATCACCGCCCAGAAGGCAACCAGGAACATCATCTGGCGGATCGTGCTGCGGCGTCGCTTGCGCCGCGCCAGTGCGTCCGATGCCTCGTTGGCCGCCGCCTCGTCGGCCGCGATGGTCGCGATCACCCGCAACCGGCCCCCGAGCTCGGCTTGCGACTTGATTCCCAGGGTCGCCATCGCGATCGCGCCTCCGGTGAATCGGTGTCCGGGCGGTCATCGTCGCTCGATTGGCCCCAGCATACCGGAATCAAGGTGCCGGATTCTAGATTCAATGATCTTCGGATCTCGCCGTTGCGGTCCCGATGCCGGCACCGCGGGTGGGGCAGTCTGGCCGGGCCGGGTCGATCTGGCTCATCCCGGCCGAGGGGCCGACGCCGATCAAGGGGTCTTCGACTTGGCGGGCGTCGCCTGCGACGGGTCCGCGCCGGCCTGGGTCGGTTTCGCGTCCTTGGGGTCCTCGGGCTTCTCGAAGATGATGACGTGCTGCCAGGGGAGGAACTCGAGCGACTCCTTGAAGGTGAAGCCCTGCGGCTCGACCTCGCGGCGGACCTGTTCGAGGGTCATCTTGTGCTCGGGCTTGATGGGGACTTCGGGGTCCTCTGCGCGAAACTCGACCAGGACCAGCCGGCCGCGGGGCTTGAGCGCGGCCCGGAGGCCCTGCAAGATGGCTTCGGGGTCGGAGCACTCGTGGTAGACGTTGACCATCAAGATCAGGTCGACGGTCCGCTCGGGGAGGCCGGTGTCGAGCTGGGTGCAGCGGATCGGCTTGATGTTGGTCACCCGGGCGGAGCGCGCGTTGTCGCGCAGCATGCGGAGCATCTGGGGCTGGACGTCGGTGGCGTATACGGCGCCCTTGGGGCCGACCCTGCGGGCCAGCCGGATGCTGTGATACCCGGCCCCCGCGCCGACGTCGGCCACGGTCGCACCCCGCGGGATCTTCAGGGCGCTCAGCATCGCCTCGGGCTGCTCTTCCTCGATCCGGGTCTCGCGGAAGAGCCACTCGGCCCCCTCCCAGGACATCACGTCGGCGATCGGCCGGCCCATGTAGAAGCCGGGCGGATCGCGGTGGACGCGGCCCTGGGTCCGCGCCTTAGCCTTGGCCTTGGCGCCGGCCTTCGGATTGGCCGGGGCCTTCGCGGGATCGTCCTTCGCGGCGCCGGGGGAGGCGGTGCCGCCCTTCTGCCCGGCCGGCGCGGGCTCCTGGGCGGCCTTCGTGCCGACGACTCCCAGGGTCGCGATCGCGAGGGCCGCGATGATCGCCAGGGTCGCCAAACGCGTGCTCCGCCGCCGACCGTCCGCGCTCATGAATGGCTCCCGCCGTCAATCGGCGATGGCATATCGCAAGATGGATAAAAGGGCCTGTGAGCCGTCTCTGAGGGGTCGGATCTTCTTCCCCTCGGCGTAGGACCGCCCGTGGTATGATACAGGGATCTCGTAGATCCGGCACTTGCGGGCGGCCTGGCCGTCCCGGGCCGGGAAAGTGAATCGCGCCACCTTGGCCGTCACCTCCGGTTCGAAGCCGAAGCGGTCGCTCTTGAGCGTGATCGCCTGGATCACCTCGCGGCGGAAGACCTTGTAGCAGACCTCCATGTCGGTCAGGTTCAGGTTGGTGAAGCAATTCGACAGGAACGTCAGGAACTTGTTGGCCAGGTAGTGCCAGAAGAGGTGGACGCGATGCGTCTCGCCGATGAACCGTGAGCCGAAGACCACGTCCGCCTGGTCCTCGACGATCGGCTGGATGAGCTGAGGATACTGCGCCGGGTCATACTCGAGGTCGGCGTCCTGGACGATGACGATCTGGCCGGTGGCGTGGCGAAAGCCGGTGCGCAGCGCGGCGCCCTTGCCCTGGTTGCGGTCGTGGTAGACGACTCTCAGGTCGCCGTCGCGCTCTTCCATCCCGCGGAGGATCTCGCGCGTCCCGTCGGTCGAGCAGTCGTCGACCACGATGATCTCCTTGCGGATGGGGACCTCTCGCACCCGGCGGAGGATCTCGTGGATCGTGTTCTTCTCGTTGTAGGCCGGGATCACGACGGAGAGGACCAGGTCTTCGGGGACGCGGAAGATCCCGAGCTTCTTGCAGAAGGCCTCGCCCAGCGTCTCGATCAGCCACTCCCAGCGCTCGGCGTCTCTGGCGAAGCCGCCGACCGGGGGCTTGCGACCCGGATCGGGATCGGGGCGGCCGTCGGCCTGGAGATCCCGGGACGGCGCGGGGGCGGAAGGTGAGCAAACATCCATTGTGTGGAGATCCTCCCTGCTTCGGCACGAGCGATCGCCGACCGACGTCGCTCGGGCGTCGAGGCCCTCGGGAATCGCGACGGGGCCGGCGCTGATCGGGCAAAAGTCGCCTGGACCCAGGATAAGCCACGGTCCGGCCCAAGGGAAGGCGGATCGCACCGCGCCCTGCCGAGCAGCGAGCCCCCCGTGCGGTCAGCGGCCCCCCGAAAACACCGCGGGCCGCCCCCGGCGAGGGAGCGGCCCGGTCACGATCACACGACAGACACGGCCGCTCCGTGAAGGACCCCGGCCGGCCGGGCGGTCGATCCCGCTCAGGTCGTCGGCGGAGTGGGCCGCGCCGGCGCCGGCACCGTCGGAGTGGCCGGCATCGGCGGGGGCGGAGTGATGTCCGTGGCCGGCGGGGTCGTGCTCCGGGGCGCCGGCGGCGCCACCGGGGCCGGCGCCACCGGGGCCGTCATCTCAGACGGCACGGAGGTCGCACCCTGCTTCGATGGGGTCGTCATCGTGCCGCCCCACTGCTTCGAGGGGGCCGTCATCGACTGGCCCGAGACCATCGACTGGCCGGAGGTGACGGGCCCATAGCTCATGCCCAGGGCCGACCCGAAGACCGGCGGGTTGTAGGCCGAGGCGTAGCACGCCGGGGCCTCGTAGGCATATCCGGAGCACGCGGCACACCGCCGCTTGTGGAAGCAACTGAACAGCCCCCCGAGGCCGCAACCATGACGGTGCTTGCCGCCGTAGCAACCGCCGCCGTAGCAACCGCCGCCGGACCAATTGCCATAGCAACCACCGCCGTAGCAGCCGGTATATCCGCCGGCATAACAGCCTCCGTACCAGCTTCCATAGCAACCGCTATAGCCGGCGCCGTAACAGCCGGCATAGCAGGCCGGCATCACCGGCCCCGGATAGCAATCGGCATAACAGCCATAGCCGACGCCGAAGCAACTCGTGTACGTCGGCGGGGCATACGCGACGTCACACGCCCGGTTATGACAGCCCAGACCACTGAGCGCCACCAGCATCACCAGTGTTCCCTGCATAACTTCCCTCCCCGTTGCAACATCGTAAGAGAAACGACGGACTCGCGACCGGCACCGACACGGACCCTGGTGCAACCTCTGCAATGGCTGGGCCTCTCCGGAGCATCGCGACTCCCCCTGGCCCTCCGCATGCTCATCTGCCCATCAAGTCGCCCGAATTGGTACTCTCTGCTCAAGCGCCCCAGATTCTAATGACCATCATACCCCAGGTTCAACGGCAGAAAAGTCAAAATGGTGGAAAAAAATGGAATGGGGGATCTGGGAGTGAGGGCCGTGTCGATCGATGCGGGCGGACGGGACGGACTTTCTGGCCGGTGCGACGATTGGCGGGTATGGTTGTGGATCGCGAGTCGGAGATCCTGGGGGTCGTCATGGCCAACAAGTCGCGCGGGCGTGGTGGGGCGCGAGTCGCGTCGGGCGAAGGCTCGTCGGTCGAACGGGTCGACCGCACCGGCCAGGACGGACGACCGGTCGATGCCGGGGTCAGGGACGCGAGGGGATGCGGGTGTTGGCTGGCCGGGCTGGGCGCGCGGGGTGGTGACCATCGTGCTCTTGTTCCACCTGGCCGCCGTCCTGGCCGGTGGTGTGGGCGTACCGCCGTCCTCGGAGCTAGAGCGGGCGATCGCCGATGGATTCTCGCCCTATTTCGACCTGATGGACCTGGGATATTCCTACCGGTTCTACGCCGAGCCTCCGCCGACGCCGGTCGTCACGGCGACGATCCAGTACGCGGACGGCCGGCCCGAGGAGACGGTCCGACTGCCGGGCCGGGACGTATCCGGGCCCCGGATGCGGCATCAGCGGCAACTGGCCCTGGCCAATGCGCTGTTCAGCGACGTCCAGGAGGCCCGGCGGCGGGCCCAGGATACCGGCCAGAGCCGGCTGGCTCGGGCCTACGCGCGACATCTCTGCCAGACCCGGCCCGGCTGTCGGAGCGTGACCCTCCGCCTGGAGCAGCATCTGATCCCCGACCCGGAGCAGGTGCGCAAGGCACTCGAGGCCCCCGGCTCGCCGCGATTCGATCTGTTCGCCGATCGGCTGTTCACCACGCCCGAATGGATCGGAGACTTCTCGTGCGACGACTTCTGAGCGAGGTCCGGCGCTACACCGCGGAACTCGCGGGTGGCGTCCGGCGGGGATGGGATGCGTTCTTCTTCACCCCGGCCGACCCGACCGCCCTGGGCCTGATCCGCGTGGCGACCGGCCTGCTGGCGTTCTGGAGCCTGCTGGTCCTCGGCCTGGACCTGCACGACTACCTCGGCTCCGACGGCTGGGCCGAGCCTTCGGCGGTCCGGGCGGCGCAACGGTCGCTGGCCTGGTCATTCTGGTTCCTGGTGCCCGACGGCGCGCTCCTAGTGGCCTGGCTGACTTGCCTGGCCGTGCTGGCGCTCTTCACGCTGGGGCTCTTCAGCCGATCGACGGCCGTACTGGCCTGGCTGATCGTGGTCTCGACGGTGCGCCGGGTGCCGGTGGCGCTGTACGGTTTCGACCAGGTGCTTTCGCCGCTGACGCTCTACCTGGCGGCGACCGGCGCGAGCGGTCAGGCGGTGTCGCTGGATCGGTTCTTCCGGCGATGGCGGCAGGCGCGCGCGGCGGCCAGGTCCGCTCCGGCCACCTCACCGATGTCCGCGAGCACCGGCCGGCGGGTCGCGCCCGACGAGCCGGGCGTGCCGGTGCCGACTGTCTCGGCCAACCTGGCGCTCCGGCTGGTCCAGTTGCATCTCGTCGTGATCTACGGCATGGCCGGCCTGGGGAAGCTCCAGGGCCCGTCGTGGTGGAACGGGATGGCCTTGTGGGGAACGATGAGCGCCGGCGAGTTCGTGGTCTTCGATTTCACGCCGATCGCCCGCTGGCCATTGCTCATCAATCTCCTGACGCACGCCAGCCTGGCGCTGGAATTGCTCTACCCGATCCTGATTTGGATCCGCATCGCGCGCCCGTTGATGCTGGTCGGCGCGGCGGCGATGCACCTGGGAATCGCTGCGATGAGCCCGGGCCTGACCGAATTCAGCCTGGCGATGCTGACGGCGAACCTGGCGTTCGTCGCGGGGTCGTGGCTGCGACAGCTCGTGGCCGACCCGGATCGGCCGCCGCTGCGGGTCCTCTTCGACGGGGCCTGCCCGAAGTGCCGCGCCACCGCGGCCCTGGTGACAGCGTCGGATCCCGGCGGAGTCGTCGAGCTGATCGACCTGACCGCGATCGACGTGCGCCAGGTCCATCCCGCGTTGACGCGCGAGGAGTGCCTGCGGGCGATGCACGCGGTCTCGGGCTCGGGCCGGGTCGCGGCGGGGTTCGACGCGGTGCGGGGGATCGCGGGCCGGCTGCCGCTGTTCTGGCCGATCGCCGCGGTCGCGAACCTCCCGGGGGTCGCATCTTTGGGGCGGGTCCTGTACAATCACGTCGCGGCCGCTCGGCCGCGCGACGTCCCCTGCACCGACCAGACTTGCGGGATCCACTCGGGGACGCCGCGATCCGTGCCTCGGATCCTCCGAGGCCACGCTCAGAACTCACACAACCCGAGTGCGTTCCCGGCAGACTCCCACGAGGTGCCACGTCCATGAGCTACGCCACGGGCCCGATTTCCGCCCCCAGACCGCTGGACGAGCAGGCCGAAGATAGCCGCGAGATCCTCGCATCACGCCGGATGTTTCTGTCCGAGCCCGGCTGGCGGATCGGCGTGAAGGCCGGCAGCGATCGCGAATTCTGCTACATGATGATGCCCGGCCAGGACTTCTATCACCGGCTCCTCGACGGCGAGATCTTCCTCCATCGTCACGAGGAGAAGCTCTGCCTGGCCTGTGCCTCGCGCCGCGGCCTCCTCGTCGCCGAGCCCAGGCGCCTCCGCGAGGCCGTCATGCCAGTCCCGGCCGATGAAGAAAGCATCCCGTTCGACCTGGGCTGGTATGATTCGAGGCGCCCCTGACCGATATCGGAATCCGGCCGAGGCCCGGTCCTGGCGCATCCTGGCGTCTTGATTTTGTCGGCCGACAAAGTCACGATTCCTTGAAATGCCAAGCCGGGGGACGGTGCTGATGAGTGTATCGTCGAAATGTTATTACGCGCTGAGGGCCATCTATGCCCTTGCCGACCATGCCGGTCCGGAGCCGATGAAGATCGCCGAGATCGCCGAGAAGGAGCGGATCCCGATCCGGTTCCTGGAGGTCATCCTGAATCAGCTCAAGGGCGGTGGCTTCGTCCAGAGCCGTCGGGGTGCCGAGGGTGGGTATCGCCTGGCGCGTCCCGCCGATCAACTCACCGTCGGCGAGATCATGCGTTATATCGATGGCCCGATCGCCCCGGTCGATTGCGTCAGCCAGAGCCGGCCGAAAGTCTGCGAGGTCCCGGGCGGATGCCACTTCTATCCCTTCTGGGCCCGCGTTCGGCAGGCGATCTCCGACGTGGTGGATAAGACGACCTTCGCCGACCTGATACGGGAAAGCCGCGAGCGGAGCGAGGCCTACGTCGGCGACTGGACGATCTGACGCCTCCCGACGCCGGCTGCGGAGTGCTACTGCCGGATGTGCAGGAGCTTGCGGGCGCGTTCCCGCAGGGTCGACCAGGGGAGCGGCAAAGGCAACGGCTCATCGTCGGGCTCGTCGTCGAGCGGCTCGGGCCGGCCGGTGGCATCCACTTGCACGAACTGCATCACGCCGTCCATCCACGGTGAGGATGGGTCGTCGAGCGATGACCCCCAGAGTCCGACGACGATCTGCGCCCGCGCCCGATGGATCTCGCGGCCGCGGATCTGGACCACGCTGCCGACGGAGACCGGTTCGTAGCATCGAAGGTCCAGGACGCGCTTCAGCACCAGATTGGCGTTGAGCCCCGCGGCCCGGAAGGCCGTCGCATAAGCAGCTTCCAGCGAGAGGGAGAGCAGGACGCCGGCGTAGAGCGTCCCGTGATGGTTGGCGTCGCGCGGCAAGATAAGGCGGTGCGTCAGCGTCTCGTCTTCATACGCGTTCGGATCGGCCATGCGCGTCGAGTCCGAGTGTTCGGGGATCGGCCTGGTGGAGACGTGGTCGAGCGACGTCCGCGAAAGCTTATCACGGAGAGGCTCGGCCGGCAACTTGCGGGCTGTACACCGACTTCCCCGTCGAACGCGGGACGTTGGCCGGTCAAAGCCGTTCCGGTCACACCTCGGCAGACTGCTCCCTCGGCGCCGAGGGAGGGACCCCTGTCGGTCATCCGACTCGCGACCCGCGGGACGAAAAAAAGCCTCGACCGGGGTGGATCGAGGATTGGCGTTCCGCAGAAGAAGTTGCGCCGGTAGGAATCGAACCTACGACCTCCAGGTTATGAGCCTGGCGAGCTAGCCGCTGCTCCACGGCGCAGGGTCATTATAGCCCCCGACCCGCCCCAGGGAAAGTCCGTCCGCCCGAAATTGCGGGATCGACGATCCCCGGCGGACCGGCGGCTCGCTGGCTGTCCATCCGGCCGTTGGCGTGCGAGGCCACAATGAGCGGTGCGTAACAGGCTCCCGCCCACGCGATGATGAGGCTCGCCTTCGGACGTCTCCCGCACCCGCACGCTTGATGATGGTCATCGATCCCAGGGCGGCCCCCAGGAGGCAAAGAGTCTAGCTCACGATTTCCGGATTCCCCCTCCGCGACCTTTGACGATGTTGCATCCGTGACATACTCGTTTCTTCAGAAACACCGGCATGGAGCGACCGCCCGGCTACGAGGAAGGCAATGGAGGCCCTGCGGTTGGCATATCCCATTTCAGAGGACATACTTATGAAGAGAATCCAGGAAGGGGAATCAACGATGGCTCACGACCAGAAGCAGGATTCTGGGAAGGGCGTACCCGTCAATACCCTCATCCTCGTGCTGGGTGTGTTGGCTGCCCTGTCTCTGCTCGGGTACATCGGGATCTCATTGATGAGTGGACGTCCGTCGGCCGAAGCCCTGGTCGGCATCTGCTCGGCGATTGTCGGATACCTCGGCGGACTCCTGACACCGACCCAGAAAAACCCATGAGTCTCCACGCCGGAGCGGCGAAGAGTTCGAGCGGGAGCAGTGGGAGAGCCCGTCGTTGCGAGTTGATGGGCCGATCGGACTTCGCGAGGCGAAGCGCTACTTCCTTTGCGTTCACTGATCATCGATGTGCGGGAGAGCCGCCTTCATGCGACCTTCTTCCGCCTTTCATTGCTTTCAGCCAAATTCAACCAATGACTCGAGATGATTGAATAGAGCCGTTGGTGTGAAACAATAAAGAGATCATCGCCTCGTCTCGCGAAGTTTTGGGAAAAAACCGCTCTTCGGCCGGCTGGGTGATTGTCAATCAAGATGGACTCGACGAGAATCCATCGACCCGCAAGGGACTACGGCAGGCTCAGGATTGGGACCCGGCTTGCCCGAACGTCGCGGACAGAGAGGAGCGGCGCCAATCGGTTGGCATCGGCCCGAGGGCTAATCGACCCAGGCGCATGAAAACCCGTTGTGAATCCGGCCGGGACCGCGGCTGGAGGTGATCACGGAGCCCACCCGATGAAGAGGGGATGAGGCGGCCTTCGGTGATGCCTTGCGCGGGAGGCCGCATCTAACCATCGAGCGAATGGCCGGACCGCGCGGGGCCAGGGCCGGCGCGGCGAGGAGGTGACTAGTGCATCATTCCGTTGGCGCATTCATCGATCACTTGCGGACCGAACGTCAGGCCTCGTCCCATACGATCCGGTCCTATCGGGACGATCTGGAGATCTACACCGGCTATCTGGCCGAGGTCCAGGGCGAGGATATCGATCCCTCGACCGTGGATCCGGCACGGCTGCGGCGGTATTCCGCGTGGCTCGCCAGCCGGGGATACGCGCCGAGCACCATCGCGCGACGCCTGGCCAGCCTGCGCTCCTTTTTCCGTTTCCTGCGCCGGCAGGGCTTGGTGACGGCGGACCCCGCGGCCGGTCTTCGTAACCCTAGACAAGCAAAGCGTTTACCAAAGCTGCTCACGGTTAACGAAGTGATCCGGTTGCTCGAGGCAGTGCCGATCGAGACATCCGCGGGCGTCCGCGATCGCGCCATGCTGGAGACGCTCTACGGTGGGGGATTGCGCGTCAGCGAGCTGGTGGGACTGAATCTGGCCGACGTGGACGGCGAGAGCGATTTGTTGCGGGTCCGCGGCAAGGGGCGGCGCGAGCGGCTCTGTCCGGTCGGTGCGATCGGAGCGGAGTGGGTGCGCCGCTGGATCTCACTCCGCAGGCCCAAGCATCCTCAGGAGCCCGCAGTGTTCCTGAATCAGCGGGGGACTCGCCTGACCACCCGGAGCGTCGGCCGCCTACTTGAGGCCCACCTGATGCGCGCCGGCTTAATCGACACAGCCAGTCCCCATACGCTGCGCCACAGCTTCGCCACCCACTTGCTCGATGGCGGGGCCGACCTCCGCAGCGTCCAGGAACTGCTGGGACACCGCAATTTAACCACGACACAGATGTACACCCACGTCACACAGGACCGGATTCTCAATATTTATCATGACGCACATCCACGGGCCTGACTGGGCATGGCGATAAGAGGGAGACTCTGGGTAATCTGGAGAAGAATATCTTGATGTCCTGACCCCGGCCGCGAGTTGGCGGGCGTTGCGTTTCAGGCACTTGGCCCCTCCTCACGCGGACCTCCACCATGCTCGGGATGGCCGGCCCTCCGAATTGCTTATCGTGAACTTGCGCGTAAATTCACTGAAGTTTCTAATCCATTGTACATCGCGTCGGCCGGGTCGACGGCGATCGAGCCCCGCGCCGGAGCGGCCATTATTGCCGGCGAATTTTGACGATGTTGCATCCGTGACATACTCGTTTCTTCAGAGCGACATTGGTGACACAACGGACCGGCGGTCGTGGATCGCCGGGCCGGTGGGCTCGCCTGAGCCTCGGGGCCGGCGCGACGACCGTGGCGGTCGAACTCTCGTCCGGCCGGGGAATGATGGGCCGTCGGTTGAACGAATCCCGCGACCCGTCGCGACGTTGCCCCTCCACTCCACTCAGGGAGGACGGACCGGCCCCGTGCCGCGGCACGGGCATTTGATGCGAGAACGAATTCCATGCCTAAGCTCCGAATCCTCATCCTCTATCCCGATCCTCAGGGTCTGGCCCTCCTGGCTTCTATGCTGAAGTCGTTGGGTTATATCATTGAAGAAGCCGCCAACGATCGCATGGCTGTCCGCTTGATGGAACGGGAGAACATCGACCTGGTGCTGGCGGGGGTCGATCCGGGCGATTCCGACGCGCTGGAGCTGCTGACCTACGTCCGGCGGAAGCATCGCGACGTGCCGGTGGTCCTGCTGTTCCCGCGGTTGCATCCGGAGCGGGCCAAGGAAGCCCTGCGGCTGGGGGCGATGGCGGTGTTGAAGTATCCGGTGCCGGCGGCGGAGCTGCGTGCGGCGGTCCTGCAGGCGCTGGAGCAATGCGAGTCGCGGCCACGGGACCCGTCGGGGCCGTCGACGAGCGGGGCGGGCCCGGCGAGCATCTCGACATCGGCCGCGATTTCCGCGGCCGGGTCGCCCGTCGGCGCGGGCGGTTCCAAGGCGGCCATGATGCCGCTGTCGGTGGCCGGGACGGTGCCGACCGTCTCCTTTCATGGCGGGGGGCCGCGGTTGGCCGCCAACCACGACGCCGTGGCGGGCGTGGTGGGGTCCTCAGGCGGAGCCCTGGCGGTGCACGCCGCGGCGCTCGGCCCGATCGCGAGCCCTCGCGTCGAGTTGCTGGTGCGCGAACTCGGACTGATCGGCAACGACCCGTCCTGGCGGCAGGTCGTCGAGCTGGCCGCCACCATCGCCCCGTCGCGTTGCCCGGTCCTGATCGCCGGCGAGACCGGCACCGGCAAGTCGCAACTGGCCCGGCTGATCCACGGCCTGGGGAACGGCCCCGATCGCCCCTTCATCAACTGCGAGGCCGCGGCGCTCGCCGAGGAGCTGTCGGCCGACGAGACCGAAGGACAGGGCCTCGGCGATGCCCCGCCCTCGGCGCCGGCCGATTCCGCCCTGATGTGGGCCTCCAAGATCAACCTCGCTCGCGGCGGCACGCTCCACATCGACGACGTCGCCGCGCTGCCGGTGCCCTTGCAGCTCTTCCTGCTCCGCGACCTGCAGTTCCGCGACTACGGGGCGGCGTCGGGATACTCCTCGCCGGCCGGTGAGGTCCGGTTCGTCATGTCCACCGGCGAGAACCTGCCGAGCTTGATCGAACAGGGCCGGTTCCGCCAGGAGCTCTATCATCGGATCAGCGTCGTGGTGCTCACGCCGCCGCCGCTGCGCCACCGCGGGACCGACGTCGAGCTGCTGGCCGAGTCGTTCCGCGATCGCTACGCCCAGGAATTCCACAAGAGCGTCTCGGGTTTCACCCGCGATGCCCTCGATATCCTCCAGCGCCACGACTGGCCGGGGAACGTCCGCGAGCTGGAGGCCTCCATCCAGCGCGCCGTCGCCATCTGCAACGGGCCGCGGATCTCCTCCAACCACCTGGCGCCGATCCTCAATCATCATCGCCAGAGCCGCGGCGCCGCCGCGCCTCACGGCCCCACCTCCCCATGGGCATCCGCCCCCTCAAGGAGGCCCTCGAGGAGCCCGAGAAGCGGATCATCATCCAGGCCCTCCAGGCCTTCAACTGGAACCGCCAGGAGACCGCCCGGGTGCTCGACATCAACCGCACCACGCTCTACAAAAAGATGAAGAAGTATGGTTTATTGATCGATGAGCCGATGTGGGCTCAGTGAGGGTCAGAATCGGGCGGGCTGGTGCCTGGCCCCGGCTCTTAACCGGGGCGCGTGTGGGTTCGACTCCCGGCGCCCGAATGGACGGTCGAGATAGGCGGACTCATCACCCGCCGACCGGTCTGGGGCCGGCGGGCTTTTCGTGTTGGGCCCCGCTCGATCGTCCAATCGGGGCGAGTGAAGACCGGCCCTTCCAACCAACCTTGATCCCTCTCCTCTCGAGCGACTGACAGTTCATTATCCGATCAGGATGGCATACTCCGGCCCGACGCCTCGGGGTTCGATCGCGGCGGTGCGGGCCGTCCACCGGGGGAAGCCCGGTTCCACCGTGTGGGTCGACCCGCACGCAGTCGCAGCGGCTCCGCGCTACGGATGAATGATGATCGAGCCGCCGGCGATGTAGATCCCACCGCTTGCGGTGCGGAGATCCGAGGCGCCGTCGAGATCGCCGGTCGCGGGATGATTTGCGAGATGCCATGGTCGTTCCTCCCCGGTGTCGATTCCAAGGGCCTTGTGTGCGACCGGCGGAAGAGCCCTGGCCCATGCCGGCCGTGGGACCAGGAGCCCTCATCGGCTTCGGCGCGCACCGGGTCTGCGTCCGCAAGCGGACCGTGGTTGTCCCGCGGCCTCATGGTCCGTGGGCCGCCGGTCATCGAAAAACGCCGACCGCGCCGGGGTCCGAGAGTTTTCGAGCCATGGACCGTTCCCTGCCCCGAGGGACCTTCCTTCGCGGGACGAAGCCGGGTCGGTGCAGCGAGGTGCGGGTGCCCGATGGATCTCCATGGCCCCGATCCCTGGTCGAAGGATCCGAACCTCTGCTATCGTTACCGGTTGCGACAAGGCCCGGGGAAGAAACGATTCGAGTGCGGCGCGGTTTCGTGCCGTTGGTGACTGGGGGCGTTATGAACTCGCGCCTGACATTCGAGATGCACACCGACCCCGAGCTGTTACTGATCCTCGCCAAGGCGGGCTACGGTCCCGCCCTGGTCCGTTTACTGGACCGATACCGCAATCCGCTGGAGGAACAGGCCCGGGGCCAGATCGGCCGCCGCCTCCGGGTGAAACTGGATGTCGAGGACCTGCTGCAAGAGGTCTCGCTCGAGGCGTACCGGGACATCGGCAAGTTCCGCGGCAGCACGGAGGGCGAGTTCCTGTGCTGGCTGCGGAGGATCCTCGACGCGATCCTGTCGAATCAGGTGCGTCATTATTTCGGCACGAGACGGCGCAACCTGCGGCAGGAACGGCGGCTGGCCGACGCCGCGGATGATTCGCTGCGGGGCCCGGAGCGGGATCCGGTCGCCCCGGATACGTCGCCGACGCAGCGCGCCGTCAAGCACGAGAGGGCCCTGCGGTTGGGGGAAGCGATCGAGACGCTTCCGCTGCTGTATCGCAAGGTGATCGTCCTGCGGCATCTCGAAGGCTTGAGCTTCCCCGAGGTCGCGCGTCGGCTGGACCGCACCGAGGACAGCGTCAAGAACATCTGGGTCCGCGCCCTGCACAGCTCCGCGGCCGGCTGGGGGGTCTCCAATGAGCCCGGACCCTCGCGGACGCCACGCCGAGCCGACGGACTCCCGGTCCGCCGACTCGCTCGGCTCGCAGGACGACCCTCGGGTCGCCTCCGCCCTGGCCGCGTACCTGGCGGAGCTCGAGGCCGGGCGGCGGCCGTCGCGCGAGGAGCTGCTGGAACGCAACCCGGAGATCGCCGAGGCGCTGGCCGATTGCCTCGACGTGGTGGAATTCGTCCACTCGGCGGCGGGGGCGGGTTCCTCGGATGTCCCGCTCCCGCCGGCCAAGGAGACCCTGCCGCCCGACACGATCCTGGGCGAGTACCGGCTGGTCCGCGAGATCGGCCGCGGCGGGATGGGCATCGTCTACGAGGCCGAGCAGGTCTCGCTGGGGCGCCGCGTCGCGCTGAAGGTCCTCTCCGGCACCGCGGCGCTGGACCCGTCGAAGTTGCAGCGGTTCCGCATCGAGGCGCAAGCGGTGGCGCAGCTCCATCACCCGCATATCGTCCCGATCTTCGCCGTCGGGAGCGAGCACGGGACCCAGTACTACGCGATGCCTTATATCGAGGGTCCCACGCTGGCCGATGTGATCCATCAGCAACGCCAGTTCGGCCGCGGCGCCGCGGGCGGGGTGGACGCCGGGCGGACCTCGCCCGTCGCGGGAGAGACGGCACCTCATCCGGCCGCGGCGGCGGGCGAGTCGTCGGCCAACGGGGCCGGCGATCGGGTGTACGAGGTTTCGCCGTCGGGCCTCGCGGACTCGGCGACGAGCTCACTCCGAGGTCGCGGCGCATTCCGGCGCTGGCGCGGTTGGCCATCCAGGCCGCCGAGGCCCTCGACCATGCCCACGCGATGGGCATCCTCCACCGCGACATCAAGCCCTCCAACCTCCTGGTCAACGCCAAGGGAAACCTCTGGGTCACCGATTTCGGCCTCGCGCGGTTCCAGGACGAGCCGGGGCTGACCCGGACCGGCGACCTGCTGGGCACCCTGCGCTACATCGCCCCCGAACTGGTGCTGGGCCAACGGATGGTCTACGACCCGCGCTCCGACATCTACTCGCTCGGTGCGACCCTGTACGAGCTGCTGACGCTGCGCCCGGTGTTCGACGGCCGCGACCGCCAGGTGCTGGTGCGGCAGATCGCCCAGGACGAACCGATCCCGCCGAGGCGGCTCGACCCGGCGATCCCGCGCGACCTCGAGACGATCGTCCTGAAGGCGCTGGACAAGGAGCCCGATCGCCGCTACGCCTCGCGCGCGAGCTGGGCGAGGACCTTCGTCGCTTCCTGGAGGACAGGCCGATCCTGCGCCCGCCGTCCCACGACCGCCGAGCGCGCGGCGAAGTGGGCTCGTCGGCATCGCGCGGTGCTGGGGGCGACGGCGACGGTCGTCTTCCTGGCCCTGGCCATCGCCACCCCCCTGCTCTGGTGGCAGCAGCAAAAGACGGCCCGTATGTATGAAGGCCTGCGCATCTCCTTCGCGCAGGCGGACCTCGGCTTTGCACGCTTCGAACAGATGATCCGCCTGTCGGACGAGCTGACGATGAAGGGGATGGCGCGATACGCCCAATCCAGCCCATTCCCGGAGGCGCAGCGGATTCGCTCGGCGTTCTTCCAGCAAGCGATCGAATTCTACGATCAGCTCGTACGCGAGCCCGACGTCCCGAAGCCGATGAAGGCGCTCGCCTACCGGCGGATGGGATTCTCCCGCATGATGGGCATGCAAGATCTACGAGCCCAGGACGATTTTCGGCGATCGCTCGCGCTCTACGAAGAGCTGCTGGCCGCTTCACCTCGGGATCCGCCGCTACGAGACGCGGTCGCCGACGTCCGGAAGAACCTGGGTATCGTCTTGATGGTCGCCGGGAGGAGAGACCCGGCGGTGGAGTCCTTCCACGCGGCGACGTCCATGGACGAGGGGTTGGTGTCCGAATTCCCCGAGGAACCCGGATACCTCGAGCAATTGACCGATCGTCGGCTCGAGATCGCCAACTGGTTGGGGACGTTCCGCATGCGGCCGCAGGCGGAGCAAGAACGGAGTCAACTTCTGGCGTACTTCGAGAAACTGGCGACCGACGCGGCCGGCTCGCCAGCCCGCGCTCAGGCCGTGGCCGCTTCCTACCACCACCTCGCTCGCACGTTCGGACAGATGGGGCAGCCTCGGGAACAGCAGGAAGCCCTTCGCCGGGGATTGAAGCTCAAACCGGCGGAGCCGGCCTTCTTCACCGACCTCGCCTGGTCCCTGGCCATCTCGCCGGACGCGACATCGGCCGAGTCGGCCGAGGCGATCGAACTGGCGAAGCGGGCGATCGCAGCGAATCCGGCGGAGCACGCAGGCTGGCAGGCGCTGGGACTGGCCCACGTGCGAGCGGGTCAATGGCCGCTCGCGGCCACTGCTCTCGAGCAGTCGATGAAACGGCAATCCCAGGGTGGCGACGTCGTCGATCGGCTGCTGATGGCGATGGTCGACTGGCGGCGCGGCGACAAGACGGGAGCCGTCGAGTCCTACATCCGGGCACTCGATTGGTTGTCGAGCCATCCCGAGGATGTCGCCGGTTCGCTCGCCCTTCGGGCCGAGGCCGAGGGCCTGCTCGGACGTTCGCCGGTCCGCAAGGGCCCCAAGCCGTAGTATCGCCTCGAGGCCGGGCGGGCGCCTCGACCCCCCCTGTCCCGACGGAGTGGGTTGGGCCTCGACCCCCTCTGACGCGACGGAGTGAGTTGGGCCTCGACCCCCCCTGACCCCCCCTTCGTAAGGGGGGAAAGGCCTCTTGATCCCCCCCTTACAAAGGGGGGGATAGGGGGGGTTCCGGTGTCCCAAGCTGGCCGGTCGCCTCGCTCCAACCGCCAACCGCCCTAACTCTTGATGATATCGCGGACCGTCATGCCCGCGGGGATCATGGGGAGCACGTGCTCCTGGTAGGGGACGAGCACGTCGAGGACATAGGGCCCGGGGTGCGCGATCATCTCCTTGAGGGCGTCTTCCACCTCGTCCTTCTTGCGGACCTGCCGGCCGGCGACGCCGAAGCCGCGGGCAATCGCGACGAAATCGGGGTAGATCGACTCGGGCAGCTCCCCTTCCCCCTGGCCGATCGCCTCGGGCTGGTCGATTGGCCCGAGGTAGGTGTGCGCCCGGTTCCCCTCGTGGAACCGGTCCTCCCACTGCACGACCATGCCCAGGTGCTGATTGTTCAGCACGATCACCTTGACAGGGAGCTTCTCGCAGTAGACGGTGGCCAGCTCCTGGATGTTCATCATGAAGCTGCCGTCGCCGTCGATGTCCACGACCAGGGCGTCGGGGAACGCCGCCTGCGCGCCCATCGCGGCGGGCAGGCCGTAGCCCATCGATCCCAACCCGCCGGAGGTGATCCAGGTCCGGGGGTGCTTGAAGCGAGTCCACTGCGCGGCCCACATCTGGTGCTGGCCGACCCCCGTCGTCATGATGAACTCGCCGTGCGTCAACTCCGAGAACTTGTCGATGACATATTGCGGCATGATCAGGTCATCCCGCCGGTCGTACGCCATCGGCTCGGCGGCACGCCACTCGTCGATCTGGTGGTGCCACTCCCGCCAATCGCCGGGGCCGGCCATCGGGTTGATCGCCCGGAGGAACGACCGGACGTCGCAATGCACGGGGATGTGCGCGAGTTTGTTCTTGTTGATCTCGGAGGCGTCGATGTCGACGTGGACGATCTTGCCGTGCTTGGCGAACTCGCTGAGCTTGCCGGTGACGCGATCGTCGAACCGGACGCCGACGGCCAGCAGCAGGTCGGCTTCATTGATGGCGTAGTTGGCGTAGACGGTGCCGTGCATCCCCAGCATATTGAGCGACAGGTAATGATCGCTGGGCATGGCGCCAGGCCGTGCACGGTCATGGCCACCGGGATGCCGGTCTTGCCGGCGAACTCGCGGAGCTCCTCGGCGGCGTCGGAGGCGATCACGCCGCCGCCGCAATAGATGATCGGCCGCCGGCTCGCCCGGATGGCGGCGGCGACCTCCCGGAGCTTCTCGCGCGACGGCGGCGGCGGCAGGCGATAGCCGGGCAGGTTCATGGCCACCGAGTAATCCGGATGGGCGACGATCGTGTTCTGCACGTCCTTGGGGATGTCGATCAGGACCGGGCCGGGCCGTCCCGTGCTGGCCACGTGGAACGCCTCCTTGACGATCCGGGCGATCTCGCGGGCGTGCTGGACCAGGTAATGATGCTTGGTGATCGCGCGAGAGACCTCCACCATCGGGGTCTCCTGGAACGCGTCGGTGCCGATGACGTGGCTCGGCACCTGGCCGGTGATCGCCACCAGCGGGACGGAATCCATCTTGGCGTCGGCCAGGCCGGTCACCAGGTTCAGCGCACCCGGGCCGGAGGTCGCCATCACCACGCCCGGCCGGCCCGTGGCCCGCGCATATCCTTCGGCGGCGAAGATGCCCCCCTGCTCGTGTCTCGGCAGGATCGTGCGAACCCGGTCGCGAAATCGCGTCAGGGCCTGATGGAGCGGCATGCTCGCGCCGCCCGGATAAGCGAAGACGACCTCGACCCCATGGCGAACGAGCGACTCGACCAGGACGTCGGCCCCGGTCATCGGCTGGGAAGCAATCCTGGTCGACGTCTGACGATCATCGATGACGGCCACGGCTCATCCTCTCTCGCACGACCTACTTGCGGCTCATTGGCGGGATTCTCGTCCTCGCGACGAAGATCGGGAAATTGTACAACAATCGTCCAGCCCGCCACAATGCGCAGGGACACGGTGTCGCGGACGAGGGTTCGGCGACGCCCCTCGGATTGGACCTCCGGCCTCACGGTACGAGCTCATCCATGCCAAGAACTATACGAGATGGCCATGCCGTTGTCACCGGGGCCTCCTCAGGACTGGGGCGCGAACTGGTCCGTCAACTCGTCCGCGACCGCGGCATGACGGTCCTGGCGACGGCCCGCCGCCTCGATCGCCTGGAGTCGTTGGCCGCGGAGCTGCCCGCTGGCCGCGTCATCACGATGGCCGGCGACCTGGCGGACCCCGAATTCCGCGAGGCCCTCTGGCAACGCGCCCTGGCCTTCCCCGGCGGCGTTGACCTGCTCGTCAACAATGCCGGCGTGGGCCACTACACCGAGTTCGCCGAGCAAGACCCCGCCCGCATCCGCCCGATCTTCGAGATCAACCTCATGGCCCTCATCGACTTGAGCCAGAAGGCCGCTCGACACATGAAGGATCGCGGCGCCGGCCAGATCCTCCAGGTCTCCTCGGTCCTCGGCTTCGTCGGGATCGCCGAATCGGCCGTCTACGTTGCGAGCAAGCACGCAGTGAATGGCCTGGTGAAGAGCCTGCGTTACGAGCTGGCCGGGACGGGAGTGCGGGTGTGGGCGGCCTGCCCGGGGCGGACGGTGAGCGAGTTCTCGGAAGTCGCCGGCCGCGGGGCCGCCAAGGCTCCGTCCTGGCCGGGACGAGAACCGACCGAACGCGTCGCGCGGGGGATCATGCGAGGTCTCGATGGCCGACGCGCCTTCGTCTTGCCGACCTGGCGGGCCTGGCTGGTCGTGACCCTGGCCTCCTGGCTCCCGGGCCCGATCGACTGGCTGATGGCTAAGTTCGGGCCCGGGGCATCGCGGAGCCGGAACGTCACCCGGACATCGGCTCCTTGACCGAACGGAGGAAGTGCGTCCCCTTGCCCTGGGCCTTCAGGCTGGCGATGTGCGCTTCGGCCTCGGCCTTCTGGGGATAGTCGAAGGTCGCCACCGTGCGGCCACCGACGTCGCAGACTGCCCAGACCACGCGCATTCGCGCCGTCGGTGCCGGTTTGGGCCGTCGTTCGGGTTCCTTCTTGGGGCGGGATGCTGAATTCGAAGAGGATTCGTCCTTGATCCCCAGTGCCTCGGCGGCTTCGGCCGCGGCGCGGAGCTCCATGCGGTTGAGGGTGCGTCGTGCCATCGGGTCCTTGGTCCTCGTGTCCTTAATCTTTGCGGTAGAGGGTCGATTGCTCGATCGGTACGAATCCCAGCGAGGCATAGAGGGCCAGCGCGGGCTCATTCTCCGCGGCGGTCTGGACCTCGATGCAATGGATGAGGTTGGACCGCGCGCGGCGGAGGATCTCGCCGACGAGGAAGCGGGCGAAGCCCTTGCGGCGATGCTCGGGGGAGACGACGACATCGAGGAGGCCGGCCCGGACGCGGCCTTCCTCGCGGCCGAACCAGCGCATCTCCCAGGTGGAGGCACGGGCCGCCACGGAGCCGTCCGACTTCATGGTGAGCTGAGCGGTGGTGAAGGGGAATTCGCCGATCGCCAGGCTCTGCCACCAGTGCGGCGGCAGGGCGTCTTCGTCGAATTCCAGTTGGGTCTGGCGGCGGATCAGCGGTGTGCGGGGGTCGCGCGGTTCGGGCCGGCCCAGGTCGGCCTCGAGGACCACGATGGTACTCGCCGGCACGTAACCGCGGGCGACCGCCGCACGCTGGAACGTCTGGTGGCCGGAGAGGATGCCCGAGCCTTCGCTCCCCCCGTAGATCCCCCAGTAGAACGGGTTGAGCGGGAACAACCCGCCGGCATAGAGGACCTTGGCGCCCCGGCTGCGGAGGTAGTCCTCGGCCGCGGCGAGCAGGCCCTGGGCAAGGTCTTCATCGTTGAGGCCGGGCTCGACGATCAGCATCGCGGTAGTCCCGACCTCATGGGAGAGCTGGAAGGGCCGGGTGGAGGATACGGGCAGGTCCGGGCCGAATCCGGCGTGGACGAATCCCACGATCTGACCGTCGCGCTCGGCGACGATCAGTCCGGCCGCCTCGAAGTTGGGCTTGCTCCAGGCGTGGGCGTCCAGCTCGTGGACGCGCAGGGCACGAGCCGTCGCGGCCCCGGGAACCGCCCGGTTCCAGAGCCGCGCCAGGGCCGGGGGGTCGGAGTTTCGGAACGGGCGGTATCGCGTCACCGTTGAGGTCGCCACGTTCGACGCCGATCATCGATCGGGAGGGGCGGTTCGCCGCCCGTCTCGTCCGGTGATGGGTCGTCCTCTTGAGAACCGTGCTCAAATCGGGTGATGGGCCGTCCGTTTCAGGGGACGGCGACCAGGATGTCCTGACCCTCGACCTTCGCTTCGTAGACGGTCTGCTTGATTTTCGAGCCCAGCGGGGTCTTTCCGGTCTGGACGTCGAATTGCCAGCCGTGCCACGGACAGGTCACTGTCGTCCCCGAGAGTGCCCCGTCGGCCAGGGGACCGCCTTGATGCGGGCAGATCCCGTCGATCGCCGAGATGACGCCGTTGACGTTGAAAATCGCGTACACACGTCCCTCGTATTCGATCTCCTTGGCGGCGCCCGCTGGCAGCTCGTCCAGGGTGGCCATCTTCACGAAGCGCGGCATCTCGAACGTCTCCCATCCCCCGCCGTCGTCGGCCAAACCGTTCGCCATCCTGGCCCGACGGGCCGAGTCCTCCCGGCCGGCGGGACCTCCGCCCCGCGTCCTCCCTCTCGGGCAGTCTAACACAATCGCTCGTTTTTTCTCAAACGCAAGACGACCCTGGGTGCGGTTCCCTGGACCTGCGTGCGCCGAGACGCCATACTCCATCGCGACGGCTCCGCGCGATCTCCGGCCGTGCTCGACCCCGCGAGATGAAATCGTCCGCCGCCCTGCGCGGGGGGACGCTGACCGAGCTGGTCGCCGGCGAGACGATCTACACGCTCGAGCGGCTCTTCGGGGATGCGCGCCGGGTTGACGTGCCCGATGGCCTTCGCCTCGAGCTGCCGGCTGAATCGGCCGCGATCGTCAGGATCTCCGGTGGGTGACTAACTCGGCCTCGGGATTCTCTCCGGAAAAGGAGCTGACGACAACATCGGTGAACGGAATCGAGATCACGCGGCCGTCGCTCAACAAAACGCGATGCCAGAAGAGTGGTGGCCACGGAGGCTCGACACAATCGATCTCGTCATAGAGCCAATGGACCCGGCGCTTGGAAAAAGGCCAATGCCTGGGGGCGGCCGACTCGTCAACCTCGTCCCAGAGCAGATAGAAGAGATTAACGATCTTCTCGTCGCTCTTGAGTGAGATCGTCGCGACGCCGGGAGAAAAGGGGGGCAGGATGAGAGGACGGGCCGGAATGTCCGCCTGGAACGAGAACACCTCGGCATCGTGCAAATCCAGGCCTTCCGCGACGTCCTTGACCCGCTCGTTCATCTTGCCGGAGAACGTTTTCAGGTGCTCCTTGTAGGCTCGGATCGCTCGCTCCCATTCCTGGTCGGCGCGATCGGCGATGGCATCATCGTCCGAGTTGTACCTGATGTATAACCCCGGCTTGAAGAATTTCATGCGTCGTTCAGACCGCTTTTCGGTTCGGAGTCTCATAGAATGTGTGGCCCTCCGGCGGTCTCGGGTCTGGTTGGTAATGCGGAAGAGCGTTTGGCCCGGCGTTGGGATGAGGCCCGCAGCGTTTATAGGCTCCGTTGGCACCCTGTTCGATATCGCGAGCCAGCGTACGATTCGCCGTAAGATCCGGGCCGCAAATGACGACATCCCTCCCCTGCCTGCGCAAATCCTCGGCCACTGCCCGAGCGATCTCTATTCCGTTGATGACCGAGCCGTCCGGTCCCAAGGATGCCTCGTGAATGCGAGGTGGGGTTTGCGGGACCGTCGCGGCGGCGGGGGTTTTCTTCTGGGACATTTCCGTCATTATGGGCTTGCTGGGGGAGTTCTCCAAGGTCGTTCATCATTCCAAGGCTCTACATCATGCTCGATGCGTTGGTGGTCGCTCCGCACCCGGATGATGCGGAATTGGGCATGGGAGGCACGATCGTCCGGCTGATCCGGCAGGGCTGGTCGGTCGGCATCCTGGACCTGACCAGCGGTGAGCCGACGCCGCTCGGAACCCCCGAGCGGCGCGCGGCCGAGACCGCGGCGGCGAATGCGGCCCTGGGGAATCCCTGCGCAAGAACCTGGGCCTGCCCAACCGCAGCCTGGAGCCGACCCTCCTTCACCGCCGCGCCGTGGCGGCCGTCTTCCGCCACGTACGGCCCCGGCTGGTCTTCGCCCCGTTCTGGGAAGACGCCCATCCGGACCACACGGCGGCCACGAAACTGGTCGAGGACGCGCGGTTCTGGAGCAAGCTGAGCAAGTCGGACATCCCCGGCGAGCCGTTCCACCCGGCGCGGATCCTCTACTATTTCAGCGTGCACCTGAAGATCGTCGAGCGGCCCAGCCTGGCCATCGACATCTCCGACGAGCTCGAAGCGAAAGTGGCCGCGCTGCGGTGCTATCGCTCGCAACTGATGGACAATCAGCCCGAGGATCGCCCGGGCGTGATCGACTCGGTCTGCGACCGGACGCGGTACTGGGGGCACTTCATCGGCGTCCGCCATGCCGAGCCGTTCGCCAGCCGCGAGCCCGTCGGGCTGCGCGGCCTGGGCGACCTGCTGCTCTGACCTCGCGGATTTCTCGGCTCCGGACGGGGGGGTCGTGGGACCCGGACGAAACTCCTCGATTTTTCGTCTCGCTACGCGGAACCGGTCTTCACTTCCGCATCGCCTTGGCATCGACCCCGGCCAGCCTGGAGGTGATGTAGCAGGCGAACCTGGGGACCGGGCCGGACTTCGAGGAGCCGGGCCGGAAGCCACGATAGATCGTCTGGGGCGGCTGCCCGGGCTCGCGGACGGTGATGGCGATGGTGCAGGTCTTATCGGCACCTCGCAGCTCAACCTCGCGCAGCTGGACCTTCACCTGTCCCTGGGAGGAAACATGCTGCGGAGCCGGCGATCGGAACTTGCAACTGGGGTTGGCCGGCTTGATCTCGACGTCGCAGCCTTCGGTCCCCAGCCCGGCGACGGCCAGGTCAATCTGGATGTTCGGGTAGTACGATCCCGAGGCCTTCCGGCCCTCGGCCGGAGACCCGGACGGCTGCGTCATTTTCGGGGACTCGCCCGCGGACTTCTCCGGCGTCTTTTTCGTCTCTTTCGACGCACTCGGCTCCTGCGACGGGCCGGGCGCCTGGGCGGACAATCCTCGTCCGATGAGGATCGAGGTGGTTCCGATCAAGGCGAGAGCGGCCATCCATGACCTGGCTCGCATGGCAGTTCGGCTCCTTCCAGAGTACGCCGGCCACCCCATCCTGGGCACGGCTCGAGGCCCCCGGGCAGTCCCGCGACCCGAGGAGCCGAAAACGGCGTTGAAGCCAGTGATCTCTCGCCCGAGGGTATCGCGGCTCCCTCACGACGATCCCTGGATGATTGCGCACAATCCCCAGGAGATGAGACGACGACGATCCCGCGGGGAGCATCCGATGTGGACCGCAAGGTACATCGCCTCCCAAATCGCTGCAAGATCATCTTTCCGGCCGGTCAGCCGGCGGGCCGCATGGGGGGCGCGGCGGTCTGGGTGACCGGGCCCTGGAGGTTGCGGCCCCCGCGTACGTTGAGTTCGCGGGCGGTCATGACCTTCCGGGCCACATCGTTAACCGAGGGGCTCATCCAGTTCAGGATGAGCCACTGCGGGAACACGCCCATCGCGACCGTGAGCACGACCATCGGCACGGCGATGACGATCTCGCGCAGGTTCATGTCGGGCAGGCCCTTCCAGGCCTCGCTCCTCCCCAGGAAGACGCGCTGGATGGTCCAGAGGATGTAGCCGGCCGTCAGGATCACGGCCGCGGCGGCCAGGACGGCCAGGCCGGGGGCGTAATTGAACGCGGCGATCACCACGAAGACCTCGGCCACGAACCCGCAGAGGCCCGGCAGTCCCATCGAGCCGAAGAAGATCACGTACGACAGGGCCCCGTAGAGCGGCATGATGTTGTTGAGGCCGCCCAGCTTGTTGAGGTCGCGCGTATGGGCCCGGTCGTAGATGACGCCGACCAGGAAGAACATGCCGGCCGAGGTGATCCCGTGGGCCAGCATCATGAACATCGCGCCGTTGACCCCGTACGCGTAATACCGCCAGTCCGACGGGCCGGCGCCGGGCTGTAGGCTCATCACGGCCATGCCCAGGGTCACGTAACCCATGTGGCTGACCGAGCTGTAGGCGACCAGCTTCTTGAAGTCGGTCTGGGCCATCGCCACCAGCGCGCCGTACAGGATGCTGAAGACCGCCAGCAGGGCCACGCCGTATGAGCAGTCGTAGGCGCCGGCCGGTGCCAGCGGCCACGCCAGCCGGATCAGGCCGTAGCCGCCGATCTTCAGCAGGATGCCCGCCAGGATCATGCTGATCGGGGTCGGTGCCTCGACGTGCGCATCGGGCAGCCAGGTGTGGAACGGGAACGACGGCAGCTTGACGATGAAGCCGGTGAACAACAGCAGGAAGACATAGAACTGGACATTCCGGCCGTAATAGCCGGTCGTGGTGGCGATCGTCGTGAGCTGCACGAGGTCGAAGGAGTGCGCCGAGAAGCCGGGGACGGTCGTATCCCCGGACCAGAAGTAGACGATCAGGATCGCCACCAGGATGAAGACCGAGCCGAACAGCGTGTACAGCAGGAACTTGATCGCGGCGTACTCGCGCCTCGGGCCGCCCCAGATGCCGATCAAGAAGTACATCGGCAGCAGCATCACCTCGAAGAACACGTAGAACAGGAACAGGTCGAGCGAGACGAACACCCCCATCATGCTGGCGTTCAGCAGCAGATAGAGCGCGAAGTAGCCCTTGACCTGCTTCTCGATGTTCCACGACGCCAGGCACGCCAGCACGCCGATCAGCCCGGTGAGCACGACCAGGCTGAGGCTGATCCCGTCCAGCCCCAGGTAATACTGGATGTTGAACGACGGGATCCAGGGCTGACGCACGACCAGGTCGTACCTGGCCGAGCCTTCCTCCGCGACCTTGATCTGACCGTCGGAGTCGACGGTCAAGGTGTTGTTCTTGACGCGGTCCTCCAGCGACTTCCTGGCCTCGTCCTCGTTGATGTAATTCCCCAGCGCCACCAGCGTGGCCGCGAAGGTCACGATCGTGAAGCCCAGCGACGTCCAGCGGATCGCCGACTCGTTCTTTTTGGGGATGGCCAGGACGATCAGCATGCCGATCAGGGGGATCAGCCAGATGGAGCTCAGCAGGACGAGGTCGCTCATGGTGCGGTCACCGATGCCAGGAGTTGCGATTTTCCGACGGTCGATGGCGGGATGATCGGCACCCGATCCCTACACGCCACCCGTCCTCCGCCACGTTGTGTCGTCTCAGCCGCGGATCCAGGCGAACACCCCGGCGAACAATCCCACCAGGGCGACCGTCAGGAACATCAAGTAATTGCGGAGCCGGCCGTTCTGGATGGCCCGGCCCCGGTCGCCGGCCGCATAGACCAGTTGTCCGGTCAGGTTGACCAGCCGGTTGACCGCGACGATGTCGAGGATGCCCACGATCCGGTCCATCAGCCGGGTCAGAGCCGCCGAGCCGTTGACCAGGCCGTCGATGAATTTCAGGTCGAAGTCGCGGCAGAACCGGGCGAAGGCCAGACACGGCCGGACCAGGACGGCCCAGTACAGCTCGTCGAAGTACCACTTCTTGACCAGGAACTTGTAGACGCCCCCGAACCGCTCGGCCGCCCGGGCCGCGCTGAGCCGCGTCGGCATGAAGCGGGGGAAGCCCGGCGGCCCGTAATACAGCAGCGCCACCCCGAGACCGATCAGCAGGATCAAGCCCGAGCCGCACAGGGCATACCAGTGCATCTCGTGCAGCAGCCGCGGGTCGAGGGCCCGGTACGGCTCGCCGTATTCGAGCATCTGCTCCAGGAGCGGAGTCCCCAACCGGAGGAACGTGAACGGATTGGGGATGATGTACCAGAATCCCCAGCCGGCGAAGATGCTCATGAAGGCCAGGACGATCAGCGGCCAGACGATGATCGGCTCGCTCTCGTGGGCGTGCGCCGCCGGGTTGAGGTCGTGATGATCGTGGCCGTGTTCGAGGTCTTCGAGGACCTCGATGGCGTTCTCGTCGTGCTGGTCGGTGGACAGGGCGTGCTCCTCGTCGGTCGCGTGGGCATACGCTTCGTCGGCCGGCGTCGGGAACCCGCGGGGCTCACCGGTGAAGACGAGGAACCACATCCGGAACATGTAGAACGCCGTGAGGATCGCCCCGACCGCCGGCAGCAGGAACAGCAGGAAGTGCTCGGGGTGGTGCCAGACCCTGGCCATCGCCGCGGCCAGGATCGCGTCCTTCGAATAGAAGCCGCTGAACCCGGGCACGCCGGAGATCGCCAGCGTGCCGACGAGCATCGTCAGCGCCGTGTACGGCATCTTCTTGAAGAGGCCGCCCAGCGCCGGCATCTCGTAGGTGTGGACGCTGTGATACACGCTGCCGGCGCCGAGGAACAGCAGGGCCTTGAAGAAGGCATGTGTGAGCAAGTGGAAAAGCCCGGCGACCCAACCGCCGACGCCCAGGCCCAGCATCATGAACCCGAGCTGGCTGACCGTCGAGTAGGCCAGCACCTTCTTGTAATCGGTCTGGACCATCGCGATCGTGGCGGCGATGAACAGGGTGATTCCACCAGTGTAGGCGATGTAGAGCAGCACGTCCTCGTCGAACAGCGGGAAGAAGCGGCCGACGAGATAGACCCCGGCGGCGACCATCGTCGCCGCATGGATCAAGGCCGAGACCGGGGTCGGCCCGGCCATGGCGTCCGGGAGCCAGACGTGGAGCGGGAACTGGTGCTCTTGCCCACGCAGCCGGCGAAGATGCCCAGCCCGGCGATCGTCAGGACCCAGCCTGGGATCTGCGCCCGGACCTCGCCATCGCGGACGAGCTGGACGACGTTGGCGATGTTGCTGCTCGGGCCGGTGGTGAGCTGGTTCCAGTTCCCCGAGGCGTCCCGCAGCCCCTGGTTGATGTCCTGGAAGTCGAAGGTGCCCAGGTAGGCCCAGAGCAGGCCCAGCCCCACCAGCATCCCCACGTCGCCGATCCGGTTGACGATGAACGCCTTGTTGGCGGCGTCGCAGTTGACCTTCTCCTCGTACCAGAAGCCGATGAGCAGGTACGAGCAGAGGCCGACCAGCTCCCAGAAGATGAAGATCATGAAGACGTTGGACGAGGCGACCAGGCCGAGCATCGAGAAGCAGAACAAGGACAGATAGGCGAAGAACCGCGGGTATCGGGGATCATCGTGCATATATCCCATCGAGTAGATGTGGATCAGCGAGGCGATGAAGCTCACCATCAGGAACATGATGGCCCCGAGGTTGTCGATGGCCACGCCCAGGCGGATCTCCAGGGGGCCGGTCCGGCCCTCCTGGCCTCCCAGGCTGACCCACGTGACCTCGCCCTTCCACGTCAGTGGCGGCCCATGATGTCCGGCCTCGGCCGCCTCGGCCTCGCCGCCTTCGTGCTCTCCGGCGTGGAGGCCCGTCTGCGCGCCCCACGGGGCCAGGCGGAAGTACTCGCCGAATCCAACCAGGCTGAGGAAGCAGGAGAGGATGATCGCCCCGGTGGCGATGTAGGCGTTGGCCCTCTTCAACTGGCGGGCGAAGATCGCCTGCACGGCGAACGCCGCCAGGGGGATCAGCACGGCGGCCACGTAGAGACCCACATGCCAGTCGCTGCTATTATTCATCGCGCCTTGTCCCTCGGTCGTGGCCGGGTGGGGATCCGGCGTCCGCGACCCGTTGGCCTGTTCCCGGTCGGCACGCATCCCCGCGCGAAGGCGGTCCGGCTCGCCCCGGGGCGGTCTCGGCTGGATCCCCGACTATCGCTGCAAGTCGCCTATGCCAATCGGGGTTTGGGTTTGGATCGTGGAATATGTCACAGCCCGCGCGGCTTTGCAAGACCCTGCCGGGCCGCCTGCACCCCGCCCGTCACGGTGCCCGCCCGCCCCGCGGCTCCCGACCGACGCCGCTGAACCGATTCGTCTCGACGGCTGAACGCCGCTGTGAGCCGCCGTCGGCAGCCAAGATTCCAAGCAATCAAGAATTCACGGTGCCTTCGCAGAATCTTCATGATGTGCGAGTAGTATAAGAACCCAGGATTCTAAGGTCCTGGAATCAAGAAGGTGGAGCTAGGCAGGTCGCAGAGCGCAAGTTATATTGATCTGGCCTTTCCTCTCCCGCCGCCGGCGCAGATACCCCGTACTCAGCCTCAGGAGCTGGATCTATGGCCTACACAGCCTTGCGACGCCGCCCTGGCTTTACCCTGATCGAATTACTCGTCGTCATCGCGATCATCGCCGTTTTGATCGCCCTCTTGCTGCCCGCCGTCCAGAGGCGCGCGAGGCCGTGCGCACGAGCGCAATGCACGAACAACCTCAAGCAGCTCGGCCTGGCCGCCATGAACTACGAGTCGGCCAACGGGATGCTCCCGCCCGCGGCCTGCTCCTCGCTGGATTACTTCAAGGGGCTGACCTATTACCGCGACAATTTCAGCAGCTTCACCCGCATGCTCGGTTTCACCGAGCAATCGCCGATCTACAACAGCGTCAACTTCTACATGACGTATGCCAACATCGAGAACCGGACAATCTTCGGCGCCCAGATCAACACCCTCGTCTGCCCGAGCGACACCAACACCTCGCCCCAGGCGATGACCCCGGCCAACGGCTTCACCTCGTCGAATTACGACGCCACGAGCTCCACGACCACCGCCCTGGCGTACTACACTTCCTACTCGTCGAGCCAGGGGACCTTCTGGTCGAATTACTACATCGGCGCCAGGGGCGGCACGCAAGTCCAGTCGCAGCAGAACGGGGCCATCATCATCGACGGGGCCGTGAGGATCGCCAGCATCACCGACGGGACCAGCAACACCTTCATCTTCGGCGAGAAGGCCCACGGCTACTTCGCGTTCTACGACGCGAGGTATCAGAACTGCGACACCGCCTGGCCCAGTGGGCTGTACTTCGACACGATGTTCACGACCACGTATCCGCCGAACCTCCCGACGAGCAACACGCCCGGACTGAGCCTCACCGGGACCCCCAGTTACAGTTACTATTACGCCACGGACGCCACCAGCTACCACCCGGGCGGGCTGAATTTCGCGTTCTGCGACGGCTCGGTCCGGTTCATCAAGAACACGATCCAGTCCTGGACGTTCGGGACGGCGGCGGCGGACAGCTACGGGGATGCGATCCCCGACGGCACCACCTACAACGCCAGCACGATCATCTGGAGTGGCCCGACCCTGCCTTATCGATTCGGGGTCTATCAGGCCCTCTCCACCCGCAACGGCGGCGAGGTCCTCAGTTCCGACGCGTATTGAGCGGCCGGCCCCGGGCCCAGTCGACGGCTCGATCGGCGGATCGAGACGTCGGGCCGACCCGCGCACGATCACACCGCCCCCCGGAGGCGACCGGCGACGGTCGCCCCTTCGATCCCCACTCGAACACCGGCGAGCTATCATGCGCATGATCGCGTCCCTGTCCTCCGTCCTCGCGGCGGGCGCCCTCATCGGTTGCGGCCCCGCGCCCGTGGAATCGTCCGTCCCGACGTCGAGCGAGCATCACGGCGGCATCCTGATCCCTCTGACGGACAGGCAAGCCTATGTGGAACTCCTGAATGGAAAACGGGAGATGAAAGGCAAGGTCGCCGAGACGACCATCGTGGCGTATTTGCTCCAAACCGACATGAAGACCCCCTTGGCCGAGACGCCGACGTCCGTGGAGATCAAGGTGGGGACGCCCAAGGGGGAGCAAGTGATCGCCCTCAGGGCGTCGCCGGATTCGTCCGATCCGCTGGGGAACGCTCGCTTCGTCTCGTCGTCCGGTCCTTTCGAGCTCAACCAGGTTGGTGGTGAAGTGACCGTGCAGGTCGCCGGTAAGACGCTCTCCGGAACGTTCCGCGGCCCCCGCTGAGCTCGTGCCACGACCGGCTCCGACCTTCGCCGGAACGCCCCGAACCCCGATCGCGGTGCTTGACCTCGCGCCCGACGGCACGTACCCTGAAAGCGCCTGGTGCCGAGGGGCCGGGCGCGCGGGGGTCGTTCGTCGCGAATCGGGCCTCCGTCGGCGATTCCACACGATCCTGCCCGGGTCGGTACCCGTTCGCCTCCGGCGCGGTGGTCCTCCCCGGACATTCCTGAAGATGGGGAGGATCCGAGCCGATGCCCACCGTGACGATCCACGGGGAGAAGGCCGTCGAAGTCGACGCGGGGAAGAAACTGGTCCTGGCGATCGAGGATGCCGGCATCGACATCCTGCACCGTTGCGGCGGCAATGCGCGATGCACGACCTGCCGGGTCGAGGTGCTCGACGGTAGCGTCCCCCCCATGGGCGAGGTCGAGAAGGAGCGGCTATCGCGCGAGGGTGACCTCGCGCCGAACGTCCGCCTCTCTTGCCAGATCCGCGTCGAATCCGACGTGGAGGTCCGGGTCATCAATCGCTCGGTGCAGGCCGGCGTCCCTCCCGGGCCGCGCCCGATGGACTGAACCGGAGCCTCCGGCGAGCCGCCGCGCCCCGAGTTGCTCCCTGGTTCGGGGCGCCTCGAGGCCCAGTTATTTGTGCTTCTGACGCTCGGCGCAGCGCTTGCAACGCGCGGCGCGGCGGCGCACCTGCGCCCCGCACCACGAACAGCGGTGGAACTTCGTCTGACGCGACTTCTTCTTACGGGGACGGAACGGCACGGGACACCTCGGAGCGGTTCGCTCGAATCATTCTGCCGGGCGACGCCCCCTGGGCGATCCCCCCGCCGGTCATGGTTTGACATCCGGCACGAGCCGCCGGATCGAGGAAAGCCAATTTACTCGATCCACCCGCGGCCTGACCAGAGGTTTTGGGGACGTTACGGCCGGCACCACGGCGCCGTCGATGACGTCGGATCATTCCATCGCGTCGCGCAGATAGACGAAGGTCGCCCACTGGATGCCGAAGGCCGCGGCGATCGCCGAGCCGACAACGGCGCCCGAGAGCAACGAACCCCCGCGCAGCAGGGCCTCGGGCACGAGCAGGACCCAGGCGATCGGGAACGCGAGGAATACCGGCCAGCGCGACGGGAACGGGCGGTGATGCTGCCAGACTTGCACGATGGCGCCGATCACGAAGAACAGGAACGCCCCGCCGACGGCGATGATGAGTGTCTCCTCGAGGTCCGCCACGACGAACCGGCCGGCGATCTGGTCGTCCCAAATGGCGTCCTCCCACACGCCCGTGAGGATGTGCAGGCAGACCCACGGGGCGAGCATCAGGCTGACGAATCCCACGATCGCGGCGGTGAGGTTCGGTAAGAGCGGGAAGACGTCCCCGACAGTGGCCGGGCGTCCGGTGACGATCGGGTCGCGATCGCGCCCTGGCGGTTGGGCCTCCGTCGAATCTGTCGGGTCAACCTGATCGAGCATCGCGCCTCTCCTCCGGTCAAGCCGGCTCCGGACAGCCGCACGACGCGGCGACGATCCCTGGCCACTTCGGTGGTAGGGTGGGTGCAAACCACCGGTATCGAGGCTTCGCACGCGGCGGGTTTCATCCACCCTACAACGAGTGTACGCCCGCCACCCGGCCTTGGCTATCGTGCCTTCCGGACGCGCCGCCTGGTCATTGTCGAGCCGATCGATTCGCAGCAGAATAGGACCGCGACCAGAGAACGACTTTCCAGGAACAGGTGCGCCATGAGAACGAGACGAGCGGGCATCGTGTGGATGTGTCGCGTGGTCGGGATCTGGACCGGGCTGGCCGTCGTAGGCGGCGTGGCATGGGCGCAGGATCCATCGGACGCGAACCGGAAGGGGAAAACCGACGGTCTTCCGCTCATCTCCGACCGTGCGCGGAAGGTCCACGCCGGGGCGATCCTCTTCGACGGCCACAACGACCTGCCCTGGCGGCTGCGCACCGACGGGGATTTCGCCCTCACCAAGCTCGACCTGTCTCGGCGGTTGGACTCGGGCCAGACCGACATCCCCCGGCTGCGCGAGGGGGGCGTCAAGGCCCAGTTCTGGTCGGTGTATATCCCGAGCGAGCACTCGCACCCCGCGCGGACGGTGACCGAGCAGATCGACCTGGTCCGTCGGATGGTCGAGCGCTATCCCGACGCCTTCGAGATGGCGTACTCGGCCGAGGACGTCGAGCGGATCGCGCGGTCGGGCAAGGTCGCCTCGCTGATCGGGATCGAGGGCGGCGTGGCGATCGAGGACAGCCTGGCGCAGCTCCGGGCCTTCTACACCCTCGGCGCCCGGTACATGACGCTGACCCACAACACGACCCTCGGCTGGGCCGACGCTGCGGCCGACGCGCCCCAGCACGACGGCCTGAGCCCCTTCGGCGAACGGGTCGTCAAGGAGATGAACCGGTTGGGGATGCTGGTGGACATCTCGCATGTCTCCGCGGCCACCATGGCCGACGCGCTGCGCGTCTCGCAGGCGCCGATCATCGCCAGCCATTCGAGCGCCTACGCCATCTGCCCCTCGCCCCGCAACGTGCCCGACGACATCCTCGAGGCCGTGAAAGGGAACGGGGGCGTGATCATGGTCAATTTCTATTCGGGATTCATCGTCCCCGAGGCCGGCAAGAAGATGCGCGCGGTGCTCCAGGAGATGCGGGCCAAGTACCCCGACCGCGCCGAGCGGGCCAAGGCCCTGCGCGCCTGGATGACCTCCGACGACGCCAAGTTCGCCAGGGGTACCTACCGCGACGTCGCCGACCACATCGACCACATCGTCAAGGTCGCCGGGGTCAACCATATCGGCATCGGGTCCGACTTCGACGGGATCTCACAGTCGCCGGTCGGACTGGAGGACGTCTCGTGCTACCCCCGGCTCACCGACGAATTGCTCCGCCGCGGCTACTCGGAAGCCGATGTGCACAAGGTCCTGGGCGGCAACGTGCTGCGCGCCTTCCGCCAGGCCGGTCAGGTCGCCAGGCGGCTCCGCGCCACCACCCGGCCCGAGGTCGACGAGATCAAGCCCGAGCCGCGGGGGTATTGAGGCCGGCCGGGGGCTCGCACGGCACTCCACGATCGATCCCCGTCGCGATCGCCGCCGACCACCTGATCGCACATCCCCCGTACCGGAGAAGCCCGGAATCGCGGATGATCGACGTAACGAAATCCGCGGGTTGCTTCTCTTACGGATAGACGGTGATCGGCCCGGGAGGCACGGCGATGGTAGAGTCGATCGAATGCCCGGCCTGCGGGGGCGAGCTATCCCCGGACGCTCCCCGAGGTCTCTGCCCGAGATGCCTGCTCGAGCAGGGCCTGTCGCCCGAAGTGGCGGAGCCGTCTCGCGACGGTCCATCCTGGTCGTCCGGCATCCGCATGTCGAGCGGCCTGAACGGGCTGGCCGAGGCGTCCGGCGCCGGCCGGCCCGCTCCGGACCGCGTGCACCAATCAGGCCGTTACCAGATCTTCGGCGAGATCGCCCGCGGCGGCATGGGGGCGATCCTCAGGGGACGGGACCGGGACCTCGGCCGCGACCTGGCCGTCAAGGTGTTGCTGGAGGAACACCGCGACCGCCCCGAGCTGGTCAGGCGCTTCGTCGAGGAGGCCCGGATCGGCGGCCAGCTCCAGCACCCGGGGATCGTCCCGGTCCACGAGCTGGGAACGCTGGGTGACTGCCGGCCCTATTTCACCATGAAGCTGGTCGAAGGCCGCACCCTGGCGGCCCTGCTGGACGAACGCCGGTCCCCGGACGAGGAGCGGCCCCGACTCCTCGGGGTCTTCGAACAGGTCTGCCAGACGATGGCCTACGCCCATGCTCGCGGCGTCATCCACTGCGACCTCAAGCCGTCGAACGTCATGGTCGGGAGCTTCGGCGAGGTGCAGGTCATGGACTGGGGCCTGGCCAGGGTCCTCGCGCGAGGCGACGGGGGCGTTGGCCCCGAGACGGGTGCCGGTGACGCGGTCCCGGAGGAGTCGATCCGGGGGGGCGCCGGCCGGGCCGACCAGGCCTCGCGGTCGGGCTCCGTCCTGGGTACGCCGGCCTACATGGCACCCGAGCAGGCCCGCGGCGAGAATTCCCGGCTCGACGAGCGGACCGACGTCTTCGGGCTCGGTGCCATCCTCTGCGAGATCCTGACGGGCGAGCCGCCGTTCGTGGGGCGCGACCTCACCGAGCTCCGGGCAGTGGCCGTCGCCGGCGATCTCGCCGCTGCCCGGGCGCGGCTCGAGCTGAGCGGTGCCGAGCCCGAGCTCGTCGCGCTGGCACGACGATGCGTGGCCCCGCTGCCGCAGGACCGTCCGCGCGACGCCGGCGCGGTCGCGGCGGCGATGACCGGGCATCTCCGCGGCGTGCAGGAGAGGCTGAGGCAGGCCGAGCTGGCCCGGGTCGAGGCCCAGGCCAGGGCGGCCGAGGAGAAGAAGCGGCGCCGGCTGGCCGTGGGCCTGGCGGGGGCGATCTTCGTCCTAGGGCTGACAGTCGGCATCGGCTGGGCGTGGCTGGAGCGGCAGTGGCAGCGGCGGGCCGCGCGGGTCAACCTGGAGGCGCACGACCTGGCGGCGCTGAAGCTCCAGGCCGAGGCCGCCGGCGATGACCCGACGCGCTGGGCGGCGGCCCGCGAGGCCGCGCATCGCGCCGAGTCGCTGCTCGACGACGCCCGCGACGACGCGACCCGCGCCCGCGTCGCCGCGCTGGCGGCGGCGACCCGCGAGGAGGCCGAGGAGGCGGCGGCCGACGCCCGGCTGCTGGGTCGGCTGGCCGAGATCCGCGACGCCGCCGTGGAGGCCCCGTTCGCGGAGATCGAGGCCGATTACGCGACGGCGTTTCGGTCGGCCGGGTTCGACCTCCACCGCCGGCCCCCCGAGGAGACCGGGCGATCGATCGCGCGACACGCTCCCCGGGTCGCCCTGTCGCTGGCGGCGGCGCTGGACCACTGGGCGTCGCTGCGGCGCCGGCGCGGCGGGCAGGAGCCCGCCGACCGGCTGACCGCCGTGGCGCGGGTCGCCGATCCCGACCCATGGCGCGGCCGCCTCCGTTCCGCCCTGGGCCAGCCGGCCGGGTCCCGGCGGGCGGCCCTTGGTGGCCTCGCCCGCTCGGCGCCGACGGCCGACCTGCCGCCGGCGACGCTCGCCCTCCTGGGCCAGGCCCTGATCGACGCCGGCGAACTCGACGCGGCCGAATCCGTGCTGCGCCCCGCCCATCGCCGGCATCTCGACGACTTCGGGCTCACCCTCCTGATGGCGCATGCCCTCCTGCGACGCTCGCGGCCCCAGGAGGCCATCCGGTACTTCATGATGGCGACGGTCCTCCGGCCCGAGGCCGCGCACCCGCTGGCCCACGCGCTGATCGACCTGGGCGAGGCGGACGAGGCGATCCTGGCCTTCCGCGAGCTGGCCCGCCTGCGGCCGTCCAGTGCGCGCTACGTCGGCTGCCTCGATCGGTCGTTCCGCTCGGCGCACTCACCGCGCCAGGCGGATGCCTTCCGCGAGTCGGTCCTCGCCGAATTCCGCGAGGCCGTCCGGCTCCGGCCCGACGAGCCGGAGGCGCACCTGTCCCTCGGCCACGCGCTGGCCGAGCTGCGCCGCCACGTCGAGGCGATCGCCGAATACCGCGAGGCTGTCCGGCTCGACCCGGCCGCGATGACGGCCCACCTGCACCTGGCGAAATGCCTGAAGGAGCGGGGGCTGGTGGACGACGCCATCGCGGAATTCCGCGAGGCGATCCGGCTCGAGCCCGACTCCGTCGAGGGCTACTGCGCCTCGGGGCGGTGCTCTGCGACGTCAAGCATGACGCCGACGCGGCCGCCGCCGCCTTCCGCGAGACGATCCGGCTCGACCCCGATCATGCTCACGCCCACTACAACCTGGGCAACGTCCTGATGTCGAAGAGATTGGTGGACGAGGCCATCGCCGCGTACCGCGAGGCGATCCGGCTCGAGCCCGCCTTCGCCATGGCTCACACCAACATGGGGATCGCCCTGAGCAAGAAACGAGAGCTCGATCAGGCGATGGCCGAGTTCCGCGAGGCGATCCGGCTCGACCCCGGGCTCGCCGAGGCGCACGCCAACTTGGGTATCGCGCTCGCCCACCTGGGCCGGCGCGACGAGGCGATCGCCGAGATCCGGTGGGCGATCCGACTCCAGCCCGATCGCGCTATGATCCACTTCAACCTCGGCAACCTTCTCTTCCAGCAGGGCGAGCCGGAGCCGGCCATCGCCGCCTTCCGCGAGGCGATCCGGCTCCAACCCGGCTTGGCCATGTTCCGCACCAACCTCGCGTTCGTGCTGGCACGCCAGGGGAAGCCGGATGAGGCGATGGCTGAGCTGCGGGAGGCGATCCGGCTGGATCCGGGCGAGGCCGAGGCCTACTGCAACCTGGGGCAGTTGCTCCAGCGGCGCGGCGAGTACGACGAGGCGCTGGCCTCGCTGCGCCGCGGCCACGAGATCGGCTCCAAGCGCCCCGACTGGCGGTATCCCTCCGCCGAGTGGGTTCGCGACTGCGAGCAGATGGTGGCACTCGATGCCCGGCTGCGAGCGATCGTCGAGGGCCGCGCGGCGCCCGCCGACGCGGCCGAGCGTCTCAGCTTGCTCCGGCTCGCTTACGGCAAGCGGCTGCACGTGACGGCGGTCCGGCTCGGACGGGAAGCCTTTGCCCTGGAGCCGAAGCGGGCGGCCGATGTGATGAGAGGGCATCGGTACGATGCCGCCTGCTCGGCGGCGCTGGCTGGCTGCGGCCAGGGGACCGATCGGCCGGCGCCGGATGAGTCGGCCAGGGCGGCGCTGCGGGAACAGGCGCTGGAATGGCTGCAAGCCGACCTGGCGGCCTGGTCGAAGCTTGCGGCCGCGGGCCCGCCGGCGTCGCGAGCGTCGGCCCGGCGACATCTGCGGCACTGGAAGGTCGACCGGGATCTGGCCGGCGTCCGCGACCGCGCGGCCCTGATCCGGCTTCCCGAGGCCGAGCAGATCCGGTGGCACGCCTTCTGGATCGCCGTGGACGAGCTCCTCGCGAAGGTCGAGGACGGCCCGACCCACCCGCCACCCGCGGTTCCGGGACGCGAGTCCCCCCACGCGCCTGGCTGATCGTCGCTGCCTTGTTGTTCCCCCATGAGCGGCTGACGTGCCGCTCCGATCGCGGTGCGCGCCGGCGTGATCGCCCGCGCGCGTTTTTCGAGAGTCCTCGCTTGACGCCACCACGAATTGCCCCGAAGGGGCGAAACAAACCAGCCCGGGGCGACGCCCCGGGAATCGATGGCCGGCCGTGTGTCGCCCTTTCAGGGCTGGGCTCGGGGTGGGCGACCGAGACCCGGGGCGTCGCCCCGGGCTGTCCTGTTTCGGCCCCTTCGGGGCAAAGATCCGCCCGAGCCGGGTCCGAGTCCGGTGGGGTTGGGCGAGAAGTCTCGTTTTTCCTGGTCCTTCTGAGTTCGTTCTTCGATGAGGAGACACCGATGATGATCCGAGGTCGATTCCCGCGCCGTCCAGGGTCGAACCGCATGACGGGCGCCTCCCGCCGGAGCCGCCGATCGCTCTCACCGGGCCTGGAGGCGATGGAGGACCGCGTCGTGCTCAGCACGGTCACCGTCATCAGTGCCGCCGACAGCGGCAATGGCACGCTCAGGGCCGCGATCGCGGCGGCCCAGGCCGGCGACACGATCAAGTTCGCCGCCGGCCTCGTCGGCCAGACGATCCACCTGACGAGCGGCGAGCTGGCGATCGGCCAGGGCCTGACGATCCAGGGGCCCTCCCGGGGGACGATCGACGTCGACGCCGGCGGTCTCAGCCGGGTCTTCGACGTCACGTCGGCCTCGGTGGCGGCGACGATCTCCGGCCTGACGATCAGCGGGGGCCTGGCGGAGGACGGCGGAGGGATCCTCGATCAGGGAGGCACGTTGACGTTGACCGGTGATGTCCTCGCGAACGACCGGGCCATCGGCACCAGCCCGGGCGACTCGGCGCAAGGGGGCGCGGTGGACATCACCGACGGCGGCTCGCTGAGCGCGACGGGGACCGCGTTCCAGGGCGACCTGGCCCAGGGCGCCGTGGGCCCGACCGGCGGCAGCGCCTACGTCAACGGGACGGGCGGAGACGGCGACGGCGGCGGGATCTTCGCCGATGTCGGGACGAACGTGGTCGTCTCGGGCAGCACGTTCTCCCGCAACCAGGCCATCGGCGGCGCGGGTGGGACCGGAGGCACCGGCATCGAGAACGGGAACGGCGGCACCAGCTACGGCGCGGCGATCGACTTCCTGGGGAATACCATCTCGGTGAGCGGCAGCACGTTCACCGGCGACCTGAGCCTGGGCGGTGCCGGTGCTGAGACGCCCACCACCGCAACCTCGGTCGACGGCTCCGGGGGCAATACCAACGGCTCGATCAACCTGGATTCGCCGGCGGCGACGTCGACGTTTACCTTCACCGGCGACACCTTCACGGGGGAAGAGGCGATCGGCGGCGCCGGGGCCAGCACCACCGGTCCCGGCTACCCCGGGTCGGGCGGCGCTGCCAGCGCCGTCATCAACAACAATGATTCCGCTCCGATGATCTCGGTCGCGAACTGCGCCTTCATCGCCGATATCGCGCGAGGGGGCGCGGGCGGCAACGCCGCCGCCGGATTCCCGGGCGGCTCCGGCGGCGGCGCCGAGGGGGCGGCGATCTACACCAACGGTGCCCTGTCGGTGAGCGCCTCGACGTTCATGGGCGACCAGGCGATCGGCGGCGCGGGCGGCAACGCCGGGGCCGGGCAAATGGGAGGGTCCGGCGGCATCGTCCAGGGCAGCGCGATCGCGGTCTTCGGCGACACGACGACGATCGCCGGCTCGACTCTCGTCGGCAATCTCGCCATCGGCGGGGCCGGCGGCGCGGGCGGGTCGGGCGGCGGCGAGGGGGGCTATGGCGGTCCGATCGGCGGCGGCGCGCTCTACGCGATCGGCGGCCTCTCCGTGAGCCACAGTCTGTTCGCGCTCAACCAGTCCACCGGCGGGGCCGGCGGCGCGGGCGGATCGGGTGGCGCCGGCGGCGCCGGGGGGATCGCCGAGGGCGGCGCGTTCTTCGACCAGGGTGTCATATTCACCCCGACTTCCGTGACTCCCGCGACCGCCAGCATCGCGTCCAGCACGTTCCTCGGCAATGCCTCGATCGGGGGTATCGGCGGGAACGGCGGGCCGTCCGCCCCGGGCGGGGCCGGCGGATTCAGCCAGGGCGGGGACGCGTTCTTCCTCGGGGATGTGACCATCACCTCCAGCACGTTCCTCGGCGGCGAGGCCGTCGGCGGGGCCGGGGGAACGGGGGGCGCCGGCGCCGTCGGCGGGGCCGGCGGCCCGGCCCTGGGCGGCAGCCTCAAAATCGAAGATGACTTCCGCAGCTTCAACAACGTCGACACACTCACCGGTTGCGTCGTCTCCGGCGCGATCGCCCGGGGCGGCGCCGGCGGCGCGGGGGGTTATCAGGGGGCCGGCGGGGCCGGCGGACTGGCCCAGGGCGGCGGGATCGCAGTGGCCGTGGGAGGCCCGCCGACCACCCAGAGCGTGATGATCGCCGGCAGCACCATCTCGAATAACGTCGCCCTGGGCGGGGCCGGCGGCCCCGGCGGCTTCGCCGGCGACGGCGGGGCCGGCGGCGACGCCGAGGGAGGCGGCCTGTTCGTCGATCCGGCGTCCGTCGTCGCGCTCTCGTGCGTGCTCGTCACCGGCAATCAGGCTGACGGCGGATCGGGCGGCGCTGGCGGGACGGGCGCGAGCGGCGGCGACAGCGGCAGCGGCCTGGGCGGCGGCGTCTACCTGGCCGGCACCGGCTCCACGCGCACCAACTCCACCATCGCGGGCAACTCCGCTTCCACCGCCGGGAACGATGTCTACGGGACCTTCAGTTGATCCGCGGGCATCGGATCCCGATCTCTCCGTCGGGTGGGCGGTGCCCACCCGACGTCCTCACCTTGGCGATTCCGTCGGAGGACCGTAAAGTCATGGGACTCGCGTGCGCGCGGCCGACTTCGTCTCCGATCGGGGTGATCTGCTCCGTGAACGACCCTCGAGCGAACGGGCGACCGAAGGCCCGGTTCCCGACGACCCACTGGAGTCGGGTCGTCGCGGCCGGCGATCGGTCCGCGCCCGGGGCCCGCGAGGCGCTGGCCGACCTCTGTTCGGCCTACTGGTACCCGCTCTATGCGTTCGTCCGCCGCCGGGGTCACGACCCGGAGGCGGCCGAGGACCTCGTCCAGGGCTTCTTCGCTTCCCTGCTGGAGCGGGAGAGCCTGGCCGGGGTCGACCGGACCAAGGGCCGATTCCGGTCCTTCCTCGTGGCCGCCTGCGCGCACTATCTGTCGAACCGTCACGACCACGAACAGGCGCTGAAGCGCGGCGGCGGCCGCGCGATCGTGCCGATCGACGTCGTGACGGCCGAGGATCGTTATCGCCGCGAGCCGGCCCACGAGCTCACACCCGAACGACTCTTCGAGCGCCGCTGGGCCACGACGCTGCTCGACAACGTCCTGGGCCGGCTCGAGGCCGAGATGGACGGCGCGGGCAAGGCCTCGACCTTCGCCGCGCTGAGGCCGGCACTGCTGGGGTCCGCCGAACGGCTGGCGTATGCCGAGATCGCCCACGAGCTGGGCTGCTCCGAGGGGGCCGCGCGGGCGGCCGTGCATCGCCTCCGCGCGCGGTACCGCACGTTCCTCCGCGAGGAGGTGGCGCGCACCCTCGACGACCCGGATGCGGTCGATGAGGAGATCCGCGAGCTGTTCGCGACGTTCGCGAGTTAGAGGCGTCCGGCGGAGCTCCAGGCCTGGAGCGCTTAACGAATGGATGGCGTACGTGGTTCGGCCTCGAAGCCGGGCTGTAGCCTCGACCCCCCCTGACCCCCCCTTCGTAAGGGGGGGATCAAGACGAGTCGGCCTCCTTCGAGGAGATTTGCGTATTGTGATGGATTTGCCGGTTCATTGCGTAAGGGGGGGATCAAGACGAGTCGGCCTCCTTCGAGGAGATTTGCGTATTGTGATGGATTTGCCGGTTCATTGCGTAAGGGGGGGATCAAGACGAGTCGGCCTCCTTCTGTTTCCCCCCCTTACGAAGGGGGGGTCAGGGGGGGTTCGGGCGGACGCAACGCAAGGGTTAGGCGCTCTAATGCCTTTTCGCGATCCTGGGAGGGCGAGCCTCCCGGCGAGCCGCGCCGCCAGCCGGCTGGGAAGGAGGCTCGACCTCCCGAGAGCATCCCGGGCCTTTCTCCGCGGCGCGAGTGTTGACCGTTCACTTCGGGGGACCGGCCGGGCTGGCGCCGGTCGACTTGGCTTCAGCCGGACGGGTCGCGCGGGCCAGCGGCCGGACGGGCTCGGGCCCGGAGAGCCGGTAGGCGATCAGCGCGCCGCCGGTGCCCGGCCAGACGGCGCTCAGGCCGTCGGGGCTGAACGACCCGCGGGTCGGCGAGACCTGGCCGAGGTCAACGCGCTCGATCAGCTCGCGCTTGTCGAGGTCCCAGAGCCGCAGCTCGTGGCCGTTGTAGTCGGACGAGAGCAGGCGGCGGCCGTCGGGCGAGACGGCGAACCAGGTGACCTCGCGGGGATGGCCTTCGAAGCGGTGGAGCTGCCGGCCGGTCGAGAGGTCCCAGAGCCGGATCGACCTGTCGAAGCTGCTCGAGACGGCGCGCCCGCCACCGGGCAGGAAGCTCACGCGCGACAGGAGGCCGGTGTGCCCGTCGAGCCGGCGGAGGACCTTGCCGGTGCTCGCGTCCCAGAGGATCACGCTGGTGTCGCCCCCTGTGAGGACGCGGCGGCCATCGGGCGAGACGTCGACGCTCAGCACCCGGCCCTTGTGGCCTTCCAGCTTGCGGACCTCCCGTCCCGTCTCGAGGTCCCAGACGCGGACCGCGCTATCCTTGCCGTCGCTCCAGATGTCGGGCCCCCCGCTGGTCGAATAGGCGAAGCGGCCGTCGGGGGAGAGGGCCAGGCTGAAGACCCACTCCGAGTGACCCCGGAATTCGCGAAGGAGCTTGCCGGTCGAGAGGTCCCACAGCCGGATCACCTTATCTTCGCCGGCGGCCAGCGCGCGACGGCCATCCGGGGAGAAGAGGACGGAGAGGATCCGTCCCCCGGCGGGGCCGAGCTTGCGGATCACCTGCCCGGTCTTGCGGTCCCAGAGGATCGTCATCCGGTCGGCCGAGCCCGAGAGTACGCGCCCTCCATCGGGAGAGATCGCGGCGAATTCCACGGTCTCGCCGGTCGAGTGTCCCGAGAACCGGGCGACCTCCTCGATCGGCGGGGCGAATCCCGGCACGGATTTGATGAGCTTGTTCACGGACTCCTGGAGGAGCCCCGGCTTGGTCTTGCCCTCGAACTTGTGCCGGATCACGCCGTCGTGGTCGATCACGAACATCAGCGGATAGCCCTCGAGCTGCCAGGTCTTCGCGATCGGGCCTTCTTTGCCATCCGACCAGCAGCGCCAGGTCACCTTTTGATCGGCGAGGACCTGCCGCAGCGTGTCCGGGCTGTCGCAGTTGACCCCCAGGATCGCGAAGGGCTTGCCGGCCAGCTTCCGCGCCAGGTCGCGTTCCTCGGGATACATGCTGACGCAGAAGGGACACCAGTCGGCGAAGAAGTCGAGGACCACGACCTTGCCACGGGAGTCGCTCAATTTGAAGGTCTTGCCGTCGATGTCGGTGCCGACGATCTCGGGCGCCTTCTTCCCGACGGAGAGGTGCTCGAGGGCGAACAGCAATGGGCCGGCCAGCTCGCCGAGCGGGTACTCCACGGTCCGGCCTTCGACTTCGAACTCCAGCCGGACGTCCTTGAACTCGCCGCTGCACCGCTTGAGCAGGCCGATGACCTCGGGCTCGTCGAATTTGGGCCTCAGCTTCAGGTTGACGGCCAGGTAGTAGCAGGCGGCTCCCTGCACGTGACGGTTCGGGTTCTGCTTGATCGCGCCGCGATAGAGGGCACGCACCGAGTCGTGGTCCTCGCCGTAGATGCCCTGGAAGGCGCGGTGCAGCCACGGCTGCTTGACGTAGTCTTCGAGGATGCGGTCGGCCGCCTGCCTGAAGACACCGCCCTTGGCCGATGCGTCGTCGGCCACGCAGGCCATGTACAGTGCCTGGAAGCCGGCGGTCGTCCGGCGCTCCTGCTCGGCGATCTGGAAGAATCGCCTGGCGTATTTCGGCCCGGGATTCTGGTTGCGCCGGATGAGGGTCGCCTGGAACCCGTTACCGGCGGCCTGGAGCTGCTTGTTGAACTCGTTGACGGCGTTGGAGTACTCCTCGAGCATCCGGTTGACCCGCGGTTCCATGTCGTTGAGCGGGTCGTAGAGCTCGCTGCCTTCGTTTCCGGGCAGCGGCTGGGGCTTGGCCTTTTGGGCCTGGGCCAGCAGGTCGAGGAGGTGGCCGACGTGGACGGCGAAGGCGATGCCCTGGCCCGGCATGACCCGCGTGTTGATCCCGATCACGCGGCCCGCCTCGGAGAGCAACGGGCCGCCGCTGCTGCCGCCGCCGATGGCGGCCGTGCTCTGCACCCAGACGCGATCGTCCTCGGGCTTGACGGCGCCCCCGTCCGACGCCCGGCGGATCCCGCCGACGATCCCGCTGGTCGCCGAGAAATTCAGTCCCTGGGGATGCCCGATGGCCGTGACCGAGTCGCCCAGTGTGGGGAGGGCCCGCGGACCCAGTGCCAGGGACTTCGCGGCCGGAGGGACGTGATTGAGCTCCACGATCGCCAGGTCCGACTTCTTGTCGTAGGCGCGCAGGCACTTGACCTCCGCCTTGTTGCCGTCCTTGAATCCGAAGACGACGCGGGCCCTGGCCGCGCGCTGCACGACGTGGAGATTGGTCGCGACGAGGCCCTTGTCGTCGAGCAAGAACCCGCTGCCGAAGCCGAGCTTCTGCCCGGATTTGTTCTCGATGTTGATCAGCACGACGCCCTGGTTGGCGCGCTTGATCAGCTCGCCGAGATCGAGCTTGGGCTCCTGGGCCGCTCGGGCCTTGTCCTCCTGGGCCAGCCCTCGCCCGGCGGGCACGATCAGCAGGCCGACGATCGTCGCGGCCACTGCCATGATCCCGAGAGCGGCTCGGCCCGGGTCCCGGCCCCCGATGACATCGCGCTTCTGGCTCTTCTCGACGAAGCTCATCAGAGTGATCCTTTCATGACAGGCCGCGGACGAAAGCCGCCAAGGAGATGACACGCTGCACCTGCATCGGGAGCACGGTCGGGACGAAGGCACCGAGACGCGGGGGCCGCCCCGCGGATGGGGTGTCCCCCTCGTGGTAGAGCGCCTAACGTTTGCGTTGCACCGACACGAGAGAACCCCCCCTGACCCCCCCTTCGTAAGGGGGGGATTCGGAGGGGCGGGCCTCCCTCAATTACCCCCCCCTTACGAAGGGGGGGTCAGGGGGGGTCGAGGCCGCAGCCCGATCTGGAGGCTGAGCCGCGTGGGCTTGCCATTCGTTAACCGCTCCAACCAAGGATACGCATCCTCACCGAAAACCTTACACCCGGGTATCTACTTTACATTGATCAAGCTTCGTTGCCGGAACCCGTCAGGCCTCAGGAAGCCGATCCTGAACCGCACCGCCCCGGCCGCGACACGATCGAGGAGAGATCGATGTCGCCCATGGAATCTCGGGCATCGGGATCAGGCCGTTTGCGGGGCCGTTCCAGGGACCTCGCGGGCGGTTGAATCATCCGATGTCCAGCCCCGGCGCGTACGGCCTCGTCGACTTGATCGATCTTGAGATGGAACTTGTTCTTATCAAACGGATTGGCCACATGTCAAGTTTCGACCGAGCGCAGCGAGCCGGGACGTGCCGGCGGGGAGGTTCCGCGTGTCCGCCGTCCGAAGTGGCGGAGCGGACCAGGGCTCACAGCGTCTTCAAATACTCGATGAGGTCCATCCGTTCTCCTTCGGAGAGGTCGTCGCCGAAGGTATGACCGCCGTTGCCCATGCCGAAGCGGTTGGTGTCGACGATGAACTTGGCCTGGAACGGCGATCGGCGCGCCGTCGAGGCCAGTTCCTCGGCCGAGACCTCGGCGAACTTCCAGCCGACGTGGGTCGTGTCGTAGTGCTCGAAGTCGGTGGACGGCGGACGGGTGAATCGCCCGGGACGGCTCGACGACTCGAGCAAGGCGTGGAGGGTCGGGACCGAGCCGTTGTGCAGGTAAGGAGCGGTGGCCCAGAGGCCGTCCAGCGGCGGGGCCTGGTAGCCGCCCTTCTCGACATTCACGGGATACTCCGCGCCCAACCACGTCGCGTTGTAGTGGGCCACCAACCGGTCCGAGAGCCCCTTCGATCGCGCCGGGTCGGTGCCGATCACGTCCAGCGGGATGATCTTGTTGGGGTACTTGCCGCCGGGGCCGTAGGTCCCGTGGCATCGGGCACACGTCTCCTCGAAGACGACCCGGCCATGCGCCGCCTTCGCCGAGTCGACCGGGAAGGGATATCGGGGCGGCTCGAGGCTCAGGAAGTACTGGCGCACGTCGCGGAAGGCGGGCTCCAGCTTCTTGAACCCCTCGAGGCTCTTCTCGCCCAGCATGAATTGCATGTTGGTCCGGACCGATCGGGCGTCGGTCCGGCCGTCGTAGTAAATCGTGCCGCTTGCGCTTCAGGTGCCACCAGGCGGGGGTGTCCATCTCGGGGAGGTTGACGCCCAGGGGCATCGGGAAGGCGCGGAAGGAAAGATCCGGATTGCGCAAGCTGATCAGGATAGCGGCGACCATGCCGGCGTTATTGGTCCCGCGGGACGAGTTGAGCACGAAGGTCAACGGCGGTGGCCGCCGGCCGTCGGCGATCGCCAGCTCGTTGAGCAGGGGTCGCAGGTCGAGCTGGGTGTTGCCCAGGCCGACGTAGCTCTTGCCGCCGATCGAGCCGCCGTGGCAGGCCATGCAGTCGATCTGGAGGCCCGTCTTGACCCCATCGCGGCCGATCCCGCGCCGCAGGCCCATGGGCAGGCCGTCGTTGGGATAAGGTGCCGGGTGCAGGCCGTAACGGGAACGGAACGCCGCCGCATAGCCGGCCGAGTCCCGGTCCGGGTCGGTCGCGGGCTGATCCCAGAGCCGCCCGGCGCGGCGATAGGCCGCGTCGGACCACTCGGGCCGGAGGAAGCCTTCCAGCGTCAGCGCGACGCGGCCCCGCTCGGCCGCCGCCGGATCGAAGAGTGCGCCGGGAGATCGGTCCGGCTCGCCCGCCGGGGACGGGACCGTCATCACGCCGCCGAGGACCACCCCGATGACCCACCTGGCCTGCCGCATGATCGCACCTCATGAACGGCCACCTGTCGCCGCGACCCCCTCATTTTATCGGCGGGCCCTGGTCGTGGGGAGCGGGGAGCGGACGGATCGGTCTTTCCCGCGCCCCGCAGCCGGCCCAGCCGCGCTCCCCGCAGCGAACGAAGTGAGCGCTCCCCGCAGCGAGGCGCAGCCGAGCGCCCCCCGCGGCGAGAATCCGCGCAATTTGAACGGTAGTCCATCGACACGCCTGGACAGGATTGTTAAGATCCGCGAAATTAAGAATATGAGGCTTCGACAGACAGGGCACGCGGGAGACCGCGTGACGGGCTTGATCGAGGACAATGGATATGGGACCCGCCGAGATCGTCGCCAGCCTGAAGGAGCTCTGCGCCGAGAGAGGCCCGCGCCTGACCACCGAGGAGATCGTCGCCTGGATCGAGCGGATCGGTGGCTTCGAGACCGACCCCGAACTGGTCGCGTTCGCCAAGAAGATGAAGGCCCGGCAGTTCGCCAGGATGCTCGATTTCGAGGACGAGGACTCCGGCCTGCGGATCAAGCGGCTCTGGAGCTTCCATGATGAGGCGCGAGGGCGGCGGTTCTACGCCGATATCCTCGAGCTCCCCGAAGAGCAGCGGAAGCGCCTGATCCGGCAGTACGCCAAGTTCCTCAAGCAACTTCGGGCCGTGCGCAAGGCGATGGCCGACTATTTCGCCGGCCAGCGGTTCTTCGACTTCTATCCCGGCGACCCCGAGGAGGAAGACGCCGACGAGGAAGTCCCGGTCCGCACCCCATCCCGGCGGCACTGAGCCGCGTCCGGCCTCTCCGGTCCGGGTGTGGACGATTCGGATGATCCGGCCTCAATTCTGTGCGTGGTCGGGCGTCGGCCGGTGATTCTGGACCGCGAGGCCGGCCGGGTCAACGCCCTTCGCTTACCGCACCGATCGGCCCTTGGAGGCGGCAAGGCCGGCCGGGCAGATGATGACATCCTTGCCCGGCTCGATGGTGAAGCTCTCCTCGCCCAGCAGCACGCCGCTCCGCCACACTTCCGCCACATGGTGCCCGGGCTCGAGCTCGCAAACCAGGGGCGATTGCACGATCGATCCGACGTGATATCTCTGCTCGTCAACGTCCACCATGACGTCCTGCTGAGTCACATGCACGACCACCGTGCCCCGCCGGAGACCGGTGTGTTGTGCGACATGCCACAGGATCACGAAGGTTAAACAAACCGCCCCCAGGCGCTTCACCAGGGTGGCGATCAGGCTGATATTCATTCGATGAGCTCCCGCATCCGTCCGGACGGAGACCGGCACGGCGGGGACGGCCGGGAGTCGCCTCCGATCGGCCATGATCCTCGCCGCTCCATCGGAGTTTCACGCAATCCGTCGAACAGTCCGACCCGGAGGATGCCTCGCAAAGGGATGGAGAGTCGGTGGGAAACTTCACGGTCGTTGGGGTCGGTGGAATCAGGTGGGCACGACCCTCGCCAACATTATATGCCGGCTTACAAGGCTCAACGAATGATATCGGAGACCCGCCGGCTTTTCCAGCCGCCAGAGCGGCATCTCGATACCAGCCCGACGCGTCAGCGAGGGAAACCGCTTCGTCGGACCCTCGCTGGCGCGTCGGGCTGGTGTGTGTCGCGTGCGCGGCCCAAATGTGAAGCGCTCTAGACCTTCCGGCAACCGTGCGGCCCCCTTGACCGGGCCGGCTCGGGCTCGTGAGAATCGAGGGGTGGCCTGCTCGTGGGGATCCCGCTGCGGGCCGTGATGTCGGGGTTCCGCAAAGAGTCCGTCGGATCGATGTCCGACCGCCGAGGGTTGCTTGCCGATGTCCATGCCGACCGCGACCGGGTCATCCCATGACGAGATGCCGGCGATTGTGCCGCTCGACCGACCGCCGCACGGACCCGACGCTCTGGGCCGGTATGGGTCCTTCGGCGGTCGCTTCGTGCCCGAGACGTTGATGGATGCGCTCAACCAGCTCGCCGCGGCCTATGAGCAGGCCAGGGCGGACGCGGCGTTCCAGGAGCGGCTCGGCTACTATCTGATGCACTACGTGGGCCGTCCCTCGCCGCTGTTCCATGCCGAGCGGCTGACGAAGAGTGCCGGGGGGGCGGAGGTCTACCTGAAGCGCGAGGACCTGAATCACACCGGCGCGCACAAGATCAACAACGCGATCGGCCAGGTGATGCTGGCGCAGCGGATGGGCAAGACGCGGGTGATCGCCGAGACCGGGGCAGGCCAGCATGGGGTGGCGACGGCGACGGCCTGCGCCCTCTTCGGCATCGAGTGCACGGTGTACATGGGCGAGGAGGACATCCGGCGCCAGAAACTGAACGTCTTCAACATGAGGACGCTGGGTGCGAAGGTGGTGCCGGTGGGGACCGGCTCGCGGACGCTCCGGGACGCGACCAACGAGGCGATGCGCGACTGGATGGGATCCTCGGCGACGACGCACTACACGATCGGCAGCGTGGTCGGGCCGCACCCGTTCCCGATGATCGTCCGCGAATTCCAGTCCGTGATCGGCCGCGAGGCGCGGGCGCAGTGCCTGGAGCAGATCGGCCGGCTCCCCGACGCCGTGGTGGCCTGCGTCGGTGGCGGGTCGAACGCCGCGGGGATGTTCGCGGCGTTCCTCGACGACCGCGAGGTCGAGCTCATCGGCGCCGAGGCGGGCGGCCGGGGCCTCAAGGCCGGCGAGCACGCCGCCAGCCTCAGCCAGGGACGTCCCGGGGTCCTGCACGGCAGCTTCAGCTATGTCCTGCAAGACGAAGACGGCCAGACCCTGGACGTGCACTCGATCTCGGCGGGGTTGGATTACCCGGGCGTCGGGCCGGAGCACAGCTACTGGAAGGACACCGGCCGGGTCCGGTATGAGAGCATCACCGACGCCGAGGCCCTCGACGCCTACAACCTCACGGCGCGCAGCGAAGGCATCCTGCCGGCGCTCGAATCCAGCCACGCCATCTCCCAGGCCCTCAAGGAGGCCCGGCGCCTCGGGCCGGGGAACGTCATCGCCGTGTGCCTCTCCGGGCGCGGCGACAAGGACGCCTACGAGATCGCCCGGCTCCGGGGCGAGCCGATCTGATCCGGGCTGATCGCCGCATGACGTAGGTCAGGCTTTCCAGCCTGACGTCCTGATCCCGTCAGGCTGACGTCCCGATCCTGTCAGGCTGACGTCCTGTTCCTGTCAGGCTGGAAGGCCTGACCTACTCGAACTCTCCCATGAACCGAATCGATGCCCTGTTCTCCCGCCTCCGTGCTGAAAAACGCCGAGCGCTGATGCCGTTCGTCACGGCGGGCGATCCCGACCTGGCGACGACGGCGATGTTGATCAACGAGCTGGTGACCCGCGGGTCGCATCTCATCGAGGTGGGCATCCCGTATTCCGACCCGATCGCCGACGGGCCGGTGATCGCCGCCAGCTATCACCGGGCCTTGACGCGCGGGGTGAAGGTCGGGCATATCTTCCAGACCTTGCGCACCCTCCGCGCCGAGGGCTCGACGCGGTTCAACGATACGCCGATGGTCTCAATGGTCTCGTACGCGATCATCCACCGGATCGGGGCGGAGCGTTACCTCAACGACGCGGCGACCTCCGGTCTCGACGGGCTGATCGTCCCGGATCTGCCCGTTGAGGAGTCGCGGTCGTTGATGGAGCGAGCCGCGCTGCGCAACCTCAAGCTCATCCAGCTCATCACGCCGACGACGCCGCGCGACCGCGCCATCGAGATCGCCCGGTCGACCAGCGGATTCATTTATTATGTCTCGGTGGCCGGGATCACGGGCGAGCGCAAGAGCGTGCCGTCGGAATTGCTCGAGACGGTCGGCTGGCTACGGTCCCAGACCGAGCTGCCGATCTGCATCGGCTTCGGGATCAGCGGCCCGGACCAGGTGCGGCAGCTCGCCCCGGTCGCCGACGGCCTGATCATCGGCAGCGCGATCGTCCGCCGCCTGGCCGAAGCGATCAACCGCCCCCGCGCCGAGGTCGTCCGCGAGATCGGCCAGTTCGTCGGGGAGCTGGTCAAGGTGCTGGACAGCGCGGGCACGTGAGGGCGGATGCGGTTCCTGGCCGTCAGAAGGCCCTGCGCCCGCCGTCGAGGATCGTGGTCCAGTACCTCCAGATGTCTCGCCAGCGCGCCCCGTAGGTCCGGCCGAGGGAGTCGGCGACGACGAGCCGGGCGGCGTTCGCATCTGGGGCGGGGTCGCGACTGACGGGGATCCTCTCGAGCCGTGCCACGGCGGCGCGGGGGTCGAAGAGCGACCACGCCAGGAATTCGGTGTTCCAGGTCGCCAGGTCCCGGTCGTCGGTTTGCTCGATCCGCTGTCGCGACGGTTCGAACAGCGCCGCGGCCACCTCGCGGTCGTACCAGGCGAGGTGCTCGATCAGGAAGGCCGGGGAATACGCGCTGGTCGTGCGCGGATTGCCGGTCGGCGGCCGCAAGGCCACGCCGCGCCAGAAGAACTCGGGCACCAGCTTCGGATCGATCCGCTCGACGGCTGGCAGCACGTTCTGGACGATGTCAAGGGATCGTTCGGGCTGGCCCTGCATGAGCCGGTCCATGCGGCGGATCCCCTCATCGAGCGCCTGCCGGGCCGCGGTCTCGTCCCGCTTCCACGCGCCCAGGGCCAGGAAGACGCAGAGCCCAGGGTCCTGATTCCATGGGAAAGCATCGAGGATCCGCCGGGCGCGCTGCGGATCGACCGTCGCCATCTTCCAGCAGAGCCTCTCGACCGCGCCTAACACCACACCCCCCTGGAATTCCTTCCAGATCCGCTCGGCATAGGCGGGGTCCTTCTCCATGAGGCGATAAGCGAGCGGGAACAGGCTCCGGCGGAGGGTGCGAGAAGTCTCGAAGTCCCTGGCGATGGCCATGGCCGCGGGCAGGTCAACCAGGGCGAGCTGGCCGGCGAAGGCGCCGCGTTGAGTGTCGGTCTTGTCGGGGAGCCGGTTCGCAGTCGTTTGCGCCTCGGAGAACAGCGCCTTGCTCCTGGCGACCTCACCGAGGTCGTACAGCCGTGCGGCCACATCGCCCATCTCGCGGAGCCGCTGGACCGGGTCGGGCGTCGCCCTGGCGTGGAGTGCGGCGCGGTCGAGCAGCGTGACCTTGCGACCTCGCTGGCTGTCGGGAAGGGTGTCGATCGCGCGGATGATGGCCGCGGCGCGAACGCGGGGGTCGGCGATCGCCTCGGCCACCGCCAGGGCTTCTTCGGGGTCGCTGGCGGCCATCGCCACGACGATGTCGACCCGGAGTCGGGACTCCGGCCCCTTCTCGGAGAAGCGGGCCGATTCCAGCTTCTCCAGGACCCCCGCCGGATCGGCGTTCACGAGCGCCGCGAGCGTCCGGTACTTGGTCCGATCATCCCCCGTTTCGACGACGACCTTCCACACCGGCTCGACCAGCCGTCGGGCCATGGCCCGCGATTCCTCCAGCGGCATCGGCTCGGTGAGCATCGGCATCGCCCGCGTCGGCGGCTCGCCGGTGCGGGTCAATTCCACGGTGACGTCGCCCTTGCCGTCGCGGATCAACTGCCCGTGGAACCGGAATCCATCGCCGCGGGCGAAGAGGAATACCGGTCCCCGGCGGAAACCGGGTAAGGTGAAGCGGCCGTCGGGGCCGCTCTTCGTCGCGGTCGGCTCCGGTCCGTCTGCCGTCTGGAAGACCTCGACCCCTGCGACGGGCTTCCCCTGGCGGTCCACCACCCGGCCGCCGATCGTCCGCAGCGACCCGAGCCGCATGGGGAGCAAGGCCCGGGGTTGTTCGCCGATCGTGATCCAGTCGGAGAGGATCGTGTCCTTGCCGGAAGCGCGGACGACGGCCCGATACGCCGAGCCGACGAACAGGTTGTCCGGGGTCTGAAACGAGCCATCGGCAGCCGTGCGGAGCGGGCCGCCCGCCAGCTCGACCGCGTCGGGACGGAGCCAGGCCCCTCCGCCCCGCGACCAGATCTCGACGACCTGGCCCGAGACGGGGTTCCCGGCGTCATCGACAATCCGGCCGGTCAGCCGGCTGGTCTTCCTCAGCCGGATCGTGATGACCGGCTCCGTCGAGCCCCGGCCCGGCCGTTCGACGAGCACGATGTCTTGGGTGCCGATCGAGTCCGTCGTGACCCGCGCCATGGCGAGCTGGTCCCGGGCCGTCAGGTAGCCGAGCGTCGCCCGGCCGTCCGGATCGGTCGTGACGGCCAGGGGAGCCGAGAGGCTCTCGGGGACGACGGTGCCGGTGCCGCTGAAGATCGACAGGGTCTTCGGGGCGATCCGGGCCCTGGCAACCGGCCGGCCATCCGGACCCTCGACCCTGACGGCCCGCGGCTCCGGCTGGCGGAGGACGATCTTTTCGGGATGCCGGAAAAACGGGTGCGCCGCGATCGTCAGACCGGGGCGGTACACCAGGAGATTCACGCCACCAACGATATACCGGCCCAGGGGCGGGATCTTCACCCGGTACCGCCCCTGGTCATCGGTCGTGGTCGCCGACTCGGCCGTATTCTCCTTGCCCCAGTTCAGTGGAGGCGCATAGAGGACGACCCGGGCCCCGGCGACCGGCTTGCCCTGGTCGTCGACAACGGTGCCGGAGACCGTCCGGTCGGGTTGAGCCTGGGCCAGTACCGCGGCCAGCAATGCACTCAGAAGCATGATCGGCGCCTCCCCCGGCTTGATGGGCAATCCGCCCAGTTCATCAAGGGAGAGCGTCATCCCGGAGCGGGATGGCCGGTGGATTTCCGCTTCGCCATCACCCCGGTCGGCTCGCCTCCACGACGGGCAGCGCGTCGAACGGCTTGAGCCGGTGGTCCGGGAGCGTGTTGTCGTGGACCAGCACATGGCTCGCGCCGGCGAAGAAGGTGCGGCTCCCGGCGACGTCGAGGTTATAGAGGGGCTGGGTCGAATCGGGCTCAACCTTGGCGACTCGGACCAGGCCGCCGAGGGTGCGGAGGACGTCGCCCGGCTTCAGCTCGCGGGCCATGGCCCAGCCGAGGTTGGCCCGCCAGAACCGGTGATAGACGCTGCACACCACCGAATCGCCGCTCGCGAGTGAGACCCGCAACGTCTTGCCGGGCGGGTTGTGGTGGAGGTAGACGACGGGCTGGAAGCCCAGCGCGCCGGTGGCGGCGTCCTGGCCGAGGACCTGGTCGCCGACCTGGATCGACTCGATCGGCCGGGGGCCGTCGAGCGTGCGGACCGGCGTGCCCGCGACGAAGCAGGTCGAGACACGGGGCGGCGGGTACTGCGATGGCGAGGCGTCCTGGAAGACGGTCACCTGGGGCGGCGACTGGTAGCTGTAGCCGAGGGTGTCGTACCACCAGACGTTCCACGATTCCTCGTTGTCCTTGAGGTCCGCCGGCGCCGCGGCGGCGGCCTGGAGCACCGGGATGATCCGCGCGTTGTCCGCCTCCGCCTGTTCGTTGAGCATCTCGACATTGTTGACGTCGGCGACCATCCGCTGCCGGACGTTCTCCACCTTGACGTTGGCCGCGGCGATCATGACGGCGGTGCGGGCCTCGATCTCGTGGACCTTCAGCGCGACGCTGAACGGGTTCTGGTCGCGGTTCATCCGATCGAGCTCGCGGCCCTGGACGACCACCGGCAGGCCGTTGGTGTCGTAGCCGGCATAGCCGCGGAACGTCGCGGCCGGCTGGAACACCGGGGGCGCGTCGTAAGTGAGGATCATGCGAATCCGCGGCGTGTCGAGGATCACCGCCCCCCGCGAGCCCGGGCCGTCCACCGGTTTGACCTCATAGGCGATCTTCCCGCGGATCCTCTCGACCAGTTGGCCGGCGTAATCGCGGCGGGGGCGCTTCCTCAGGACCTCGATCGCCTCCGCCCGCACCGAATCGGACGGGGTCCTCACGGCCAGCTCGGCCAGGGCCCGCGATGATCGGGGGTCGTCAATCTGATCCAGCAGGCGGACGACGCGGGATTGCTCGGCCACCGATCCGCCAATCGGGAAGACCTTGAGGATCGACGTGACGGCGCGGGGGTCGTTCACCGTCGTCAGATGTTCCTCGGCCTCCTCGCGGCGCGAAGAAGAGCCGCCCAGCCAGCCCTTCCATTTCCGCAGCAGCGGCTCCCAGCGGCGATCGGCCTGACGCTGCTCGCGCTCGTCCTTTTCTTCGGCGGCGGCCTGTTCGCGGGTCATCCACCGGCCGTTTCGCTTCACATAACCCAGGTGCCGCCACGACGCGTCGCGCGACGGGTCCAGATGAACGGCGGTCGTGAAATGGGCCATCGCCTCGGGCTTCAAGCCGTGCTGATCGCACCACATGCCGAGGCTGGCGTGCGCCTGCGCCACCTCGCGGTTCGCCTTGAGCTGGGCCGCGTAGGCAAGCTCGGGCCGACCTTTCTCCCTGAGGCGCTCGACGGCCGCCCGGAGATTGTGCTCCTTCTCCTCCAGGCTCGCCCGCCGCCCGTTGTAGTCGGCGAGCCTGGCCACGCGCTCCTCGTCGGCCTTCATGCGCTCGCCGATCTTCTCCGCCGACTCCCAGCGTCCGCCGAAGTTGATCAGGCCCAGCAAGCCGCGGGCCGTCGCATTCGCGGGGTCGGCCAGCACCGCGCGGGCCAGGTGCTCGAGCTGCTCGGCGTTCAGCCCGTGCGCCTCGCACCAGAGCGCCAGCTTGACCTGCGCCCGCGGGTCCTTCCCCGCCTTGAGCTTGAGGGCCTCGTACGTCTTGAGATCCCGCGACGCCGCCGAGGTGTCCGCGGCCAGTGCCGCCAGGAGGCCCATGTAGACCAACGCGACTTGCAGCATGGTGCCAACCTCCGGGCGCGGACGTGAGGGATGATCGATTCAATGCCATCTTATCGATGGCCCGGAACGACGGTCAATCGGCCGGCCGCGCGCTCCTCCTTCTGCGGAGCCGCCAGTGTGAGCGCGCGGTCGATCCGCGGCTCACAATTCCCGATAAACGTCCTCGAACATGGCGAAGCCGCAGCCCGAGTAGAATCGCCAGACGCCCATCCATCGGCGATCGGGAGGCTTGGCGAGGAGCTCGGCGACGGTGATTCGCGCCCAGTTACTCCGCTCGTTGACGTCGAGGTTCTTGGCCGCCGGCAGGCCTTCGACCACCTCGACGGCGGTCCGCGGATCGAGGCATGTCAGGGCGACGAGCACGCCAGGGATGAGGTCGCTGCCGCCGCGAAGCGACCGGCTCCGCACGAAGGCCGCGACCGGTTCAAACAGGACCGCCGCCACGTCGTGATCGTAGCGGGAGAGCAGCGCGGCCTCGCACGGCAAGGCATTGTCGCCGCCGAAATCGATTCGCGGGTCGTCGCCGGGGGCGAATAACGCGACGGCGCGCCAGAAGACCTCGGCGACGCGATCGGGCGCGATGCGTTCGACCAGCGGCAAAATCGACGCGGCCGGGTTCGGTTCGCTGGTGCGGGCCAGCTCGCCCGCGTCGATCGAGTCGACCTCGCGCAGGGCCCGGTCCAGCGCGTCCGACGCGGCGGTCCGATCGCTGGTTGTCAGGCCGTCGGCCAGGAAGGTCCAGGCGTAGGCCCGATCGGCCGGGTTGGGTAAGGATTCCGCGATGCGACGGGCGCGCGGCCCGTCCTTCTGCGCCAGACGGCGGCAGATCCGCGGGCGCCGTGGATCCGCCAGATCGGCTCCTCGATCCGGTTGAGGACCGATTCGGCCTCGGCCGGGTGCTCGAAGGCCAGCCGGATCGCGATATTGCCGTAGGTCCGCTGCCGCCACCGCGCCGGTCCGACGTTCTCGACCAGGGCCAGCGACGCGGCCGGATCGACCCGCGCCACATGAGCCAGGAACGAGCCGGCGTCGGTCCGCTTCTGAGGGGGCAGCGACTCCACCAGCTTGCGACCCTCGGTGAACAGCGCGCCGGCTTTCTCCGTCTCGCCCAGCTCGAGCCAGCGCTCGGCCACCTCGCCCAACTGGTGCAGCTTGCTCGACGAGAGCCCGGCGGCGCGGCCCTGGAGCGCGGCGCGGTCGAGCAGGGCGAGCTTGCGGGCGCGGTCGGAGGCGGGAGTCGCGTCGGCCAGGTCGACCAGCGTGCTGGCCCGATTGACCGGGTCGGCGATCGTCTCGGCAATCGCCGCGGCCTCGTCGGGGTCGGCGGTGGCCATGCCGAGCGCCGCCTCTCCACGCAGGAAGTCAGCCGTGCCTCCCCGCTCGAACCGAGTCTTCTGGATCTGCTCCAGCAACCCCGCGGGATCGAGCCAGCGCAGGATGCGGAGGCTCCACAGCTTGGCCCCATCGTCCCCCTCGGCGACGACCCGCTTCAAGTAAGGCATCAGGACCCGTCGCGCCAGCGCGCGGCTCTCCTCCGCCGGGATCCGGTCCGGGAGCGTCGCCATCGCCCGATCCGGCGGCTCGCCGGGACGCGTGAGGACCAGCTCAATTGGCCGATCCGCGCGCTCATCGACGATTGCTCCCCCGACGCGAAATCCGTCGCATCGCGCCAGCACGAACGACCTCCCCGGCCGCGCACCGTCGAGCCGGAACCGACCATCCGCGCCGGTCGTCGCGGACTTCCCGCCTGCGGGCTCGAAGACCCGGACACCGGCGATCGGCCGGCCCTGGCGGTCGACGACTCGACCGGCGATCGTTCTCACTCGGCGGATCGTGACCGGCGGCAGCGTCACCGACTCGCCCTTCAGCGCGATCCAGTCGGACAGTGCCGGCGCGAAGCCGTCGGCTCGCACGACAACACGGAAGGTCACCCCGGCCATCAGGCCATCGGCCACCCGAAACGCGCCGCGAGCATCGGTCCGGATCGGGCCGCCGCCCAACCGCGCCCGTTCGGGGATCACATAAAACACCTGTTCGCCGTCGAGCGGGAGCCCGCACCGCATCCAGATCTCAGCGGTCGCACCCGCGACCGGCTCGCCGGAAGCGTCCTTGACCGTGCCCTCCAGCCTGGCCGTGCGCCCAGCGTGATGGTCGCATCGATCGTGCCATCGGCGTAGCGGAGCGGCGCCACGTGCGCCCCTCGGCCGGCGGACTCGACGCCCACGCTCCGCAGCTCGATCCGCCGCGTCATTCCCGGCAAGGCGGCCACGCCTCGCGCATCGGCGACGGCCGCGAGTCGATTGAGCCACTCGTCGGGGATCGTCGCCCCGATGTAGCCGGTGCGCTCGGTCTTGACCAGGCGGGCGGCGACACGGGCGCCGGCGACTGGCCGGCCGTCGGCGCCGCGGATCGTCAGGCGACGGATCTCCTGCGTTTCGAGCAGGAGCCGGTGGACCCTCTCGGGCTGATCCTCGCGGATCAGGTCCACGACTCCCAGCCCATGCCCCGGCCGGTAGGCCCAGATCGCGCCGGTCGAGTGGAAGTCCCGGCACCGGGTGGCGTCGGGGCGTTCCAGGCGGAACCGGCCGTCCGGGCCGGTCGTCGTCCGCGCCAAAATCGGCACCGAGCCGTCACGCGCCGGCCCGGCCGTAAGGACCACCTCGGCGCCGGCGACCGGGTGGGATTGACCATCGACCGCTTCACCGGAGATCGATTGGCGGTCCTGGCCCAGGAGCGCCACGGCCAGTGCGACGATTGCCACGTTCATCGGCGATTCGACCCTCCGCTTTCACCACCGGACGTCCCGGTCGGTCATCAGGCTGCCCAGCTCGCTGATCCGCGACCAGATCCATCTCCACCGCGCCTGTCCCGACCGGGCCAGGCACTGGGCGACCTCGGTGATCGCCCAGTTGGAGTCAGCGTTCGCCTTCGGGCTCGAGCCGATCGCCGCGAGGCGGGCGGCCGCGGCGCGAGGATCGATCAGCGCCCAGGCGGTGAAATCCACGGCGGCCCTGGTCCCGAGGTCATCGGCCCGTTCCATCTCGGCGCGGATCGGACGGAGCAGGACCGCGGCGACCTCACGGTCGTAACGAGCCAGGAGCGGAGCGATGTGGATCGAGGGATAATCGAACGTCTTGCGAGGGTCGCCGATCGATGGCCGGGCGGCGACCGACCGCCAGAAGACCTCGGGCACCAGCGCCGGATCGACCTGTTCGATCAGCGCCAGGGTCCCGGCAATCTGTCGGCCGCGGAAAGGCTCGTTGGTCTCCTCCTCGAGGTATCGATCGAGCTCGATGGTCGCGGCGCGGAAGGCCTCGACCGCCGCCCGGCGGTCTGGCCCCTTCAGACCGACGGCGAGGAACAAGAGCGCATCGGCGCGGTAGATCGCCCCCTGGGCCAGCTCGGCGATCCGTCGGGCGCGGGCCGGGTCGATCGCGGCCATGCTCCGACAGGCCCGGCAGATGCCGCCGATGCGCCCGAGCGGGTTGTCGATCCGCCGAAGGACCTGCTCCGCCTCGGCCGGGTTTTCCGCCGCGATTCGCACCGCGATGTTGCCCAGCGCCTCGTCGGCTTGCTGCTTGTTGGCCATCCCCTGGACGATGGCCAGGGCACCGGGCAGGTCCACGCGCGACAGGCGAGCGGCGAAGAGTCCCAGAAACGGGTCGGACTTATCGGCGAGATGGTTCGCCAGCGTCCGGCCCTCGGCGAAGAGCGTCCTGGCCCGCTCGACCTCGCCGAGCTCATACCAGCGTTCGGCCACCTCGCCCATCTGGAAGAGTTTGTCCTGGGTCCTGGTCGCGGCCCTGGCCTGGAGCGCCGCCTGCTCCAGCGCCGCAAGCTTGCGCCGCCGTTCCGAGTCGGGCAGCGCGTCGGTCAGGTCAACCAGCACCCCGGCGCGCATGGCGGGGTCGGCGATCGCTTCGGCCACCGCCGCGGCTTCCTCGGGATCGGCCGCGGCCAGGGAGATGACGAGCCACTCCCGCACCTGATCCCGGCTCGTGGGCCCCTGAAAGGAGATCGAATCCAGCTTTTCCAGGACGCTCCCCGGGTCGATGATGATCATCGCTCGAAGCGCCCAGTACTTCGCCCGGTCATCTCCTTGGGCCAGCGCGGACGCGAGGGATGGTTCGAGGACCTTCCGGGCCAGGGCGCGGGATTCGTCGGGCGGGATCGGGTCGGGGAGAGTGGCCATCGATCGCGCCGGCTCCTCGGACTCGCGAGTCAGCACGACCTCGACCTGGGAGACATCCTCCTTGACTAACTGGCCGTGGAACCGGAAGCCAGCAACGTGGGCGAACAGGAACACCGGCCCCGAGCGAAAGCCGCCGAGAGAAAAGCGGCCATCGGGGCCGCTCCGGGTCGCGGCGGGCTCGGGGCCGTCGCCGGACTGGAAGACCTCGACGCCCGCAACCGGCATCCGCCGGCGATCCACGACCCGGCCCGCGATCGTCCGCAACGGCCGGAGTACCAGGTCGGGCAGGTGCCGAGGTCTTTCGTCGGCCCTGGTCCAGGCGGTGACGATCGGATCGTTCCCCGGGCGCCGGACGACCACGCGATACGACGTCCCGACCCGGAGGCCCGCGGGTACCCGGAACGAGCCGTCGGCGGCCGTCCGGAGCGGACCGCCGGGGAGATCCATCGGCGACGGCGGCATCCAGGTCTCACCCTTGGTCCAGACCTCGACCGCCACGCCCGCGACCGGCCGGCCGGCGTCGTCGACGAGCCGGCCAGCGATCGAGCCGGGCGGCTTCAAGGCGATCGTGTACTCGGCCGCGGCTTCGCCGGTGCTGGTCAGTCGCTTGGCCACGTCGAAGTCCTGGGCGCCGAGGCCGTCGACGCCGATCCGCACGCCGATCACGTCATCCCGGGGCGAGAGGTCGGCGAAGACCGCCTTGCCGTCGGCACCGGTGGTGGCGGAGAACCGCCGGGCCAGTTCGTCGGGGAGCTGGTGGAGGGCCATGATCGACGACGCGGTGTGGATCGCGCCGAGCTGGACGCGCGCCCCCGCCACTGGCTTGCCGGCGTCACCGCGGACGGTCACGGTCCTCGGCGACGCCGGCCGCAGCACGATCGTCAGCGGCGCCGGGTCGATCTCCTGCATCTCCTCGACGCTACGAACCGCCAGCGCCGACCCCGGCCGATACGCCCAGACGGAGCCGTACCAGCTCAGCCGCCGCAAGCGATCACGCGGCGGGATCGCCAGGCGGAACCCGCCGTCCGCGCCCGTCGTGACCGATTCCAGCGTGGGGATCGTCCCATCCGCCGCCATGCCGCACGACAGTCGGACCGCGGTGCCCGCGACCGGCTTGCCGTCCGGCTCGACCACCGTGCCCGTAATCGCCCGCCCCGATCCCCCCTGCCCGACCAGCAGCAACGCGGCCAGCAGCCACCCCGACGACGTCCCCATCAAGCCACCTCCTTTGGTCGCCATCTTACATTCGTCGTAGCAGCGGGGTCAACGACGGACCGCCCGCCGGGTGCAGCCGCGTTCCGGCGTCGGGACCGCGGGATCGTGCACCCGGCACGAACGACATTCATCTCGGTCGGGCCTTCCACCCCGGTCTTCTGGCCACCGACCGGCAGGCAGGCCGCGGCGCGCGCCGAGATGGCCGCGCCGGAGACGTTGTCGAGTGGTCGCCGAGCATCGGCGGGGCGACCGTGGCCGGCGCCTCGCGGCGCGGGGAGCCCCCGGCGAAGGCCGTGCCCCGCCCCTCGCTCACCCCCGCCGGGGATCAGGTGCCCCAAGGGCCGATGGGATGACGGGGGCCGATCGGCGGCGCGTGGATCCTTCGGCCGATGAGTTCCGGGCCCTGCCTTCGACAGGCGGATTCGAATCGGCGCGGCCTGTCGCTGTCAACTTTCGCCGCGGCCGGGCCGGATCGCCCGTCCGCGGGGATAGACGGCTTGCCGATCGGGCCCGCGAACGCCGCGGACAGTCGGGCGGTCAGCAGGATCAGCAGGGCGAAGATCAGCGCCGGGCGACTCGGATCGGTGATCCGCCCCGAGCCGGTGGGTTCGTTTCGTGAGATTTGATCGCCGCCGACCGATGGGCTGGGTTCGTTTCGCGGGATCCGTGCACCGGCGGCCGGCGGGCCGGAGTCGGGTTGCGCGATCGGATCGCCGTGGGCCGGCGGGACGGGGTCGGGTTGCGGGATGGGGTTGCCGGCGGCCGGGGTCGTGGGTTCGTTTCGCGGGATGGGATGAGGCTCCTCGCTGGACGCCACCACGAACCGCCCCGCAGGGGCGGAAGAGACCTGCCCGGGGCCACGCCCCGGGGACCTGCCGGCCACCGGGTCGTCATCCTCCAGGCTGTGGCCTTCCGTCTTCGGCCGGACCGCGGCGTCGGCCTCGCCCTCCGGGCCGTCCACCGGGCCGTTCTGAAGTTCGACCGTTGCCACCGGCTCCGGCTCGGGCTCAGGGGTGCCGTCGGGCGCCGGATCGCCGACGACGCCGACACCCTCGCCCCGGCGGAGCTTCAGCAGGGTGTGGAGCGCCCGGTGCAGCTTGCGGTCGAAATCGAGCTGGTACCGCCGCATCCGCTCCCCTTCCGCCGTCGTGTCCACCGCCAGCCGGGCGGCCAGATCGGACCGGTCGGCCGCCTCGCGCCGCTGGTGCCCCGCCTGCCGCTGGTGCAGTCGCGCGGCCTCCTCCCGCACCAGCCGCTGCAACGCCGCGCTGGCCCGCCGGGTCGCCGCGCGCGCCCTCGTCCAACTGCAGCACCAGCGCACGCCGGGTCTGGGCGATCACTTCCGGCTCGCCGTCGGCCGGGGTCGACTCGAGCAGACCTTCCCACTCCAGCAGATCCGCGCCCAGCGGCCGCTGCCCGCGCAGTTGCAGGGCCAGGATCAGCTCGTTGGTGCGCCAGTCGCGGCCCCGCTCGAGCCGCGCGCCGAGCCGGGCCCACTGGTCCAGCAGCCATTGGCAACCGTCGGCGGTGGCCTCGAGCCGCAGGACGATGTGCCGCGGATCGCCGCGGCCGCGCCGGAAGGGGTCCTGGCGGTCTTCCGACAGGAACGGGAACAGGCTGGCGGCGGCGTTCTGCCGGGCCCGGAGGGTGTCGGTCAACAGCCAGTGGCCCATGGCGGCGATCTCGTCGTGCGTCTCGCGGCCGGCGGCGGCCTCGATGGCTCGGAGGGCGAGGCCGACGCGGCTGCACTCCGCCCGCTCGGCCCGCGCGATCTTCCAACTGGCCAGCGCGGCCTGCTCGGCGAGGACGACCTCGACGGCGTTGTGCGGGTCCAGGGCGGCGAGGAAGTTGGTGACCAGGATGCGGTAGGTGCACTCGTCCTCCCCGGGCAAGACGGGGATTTTGGCGGTCAGGCCGTGCTTGACCGCATTCATGCGTGATCGCCGCTGCCCCTCCGGCCCGGGGCCTCGGCTCTTACGCCCGTTCTGGCGGCTGATCTCGGCTCGATCCGGCGTGGTCGTGCGAGCGGTCATCGGCGGGTGTCCTCTCATCGGTGCCGGGCGTCGTCGCGTCGCAGGGGCCCGCCACACCGCGGGCCTCTGCTTATCATTGTACCCACCGTCTGCCATGAATGGAAGAGGCGGGCGTGAGTTTTCGCCCTTGTTTGGCGATCATGGTCGGGATGACGAGGGTTCGATCGTGCCGGCGGGGGCAGAATTCGGCGAATGGACCCGGGCTCGCCGTCGCCGCGAGTGAGGAGTCGGGTGGCATCGAGGGGGCCGCGGACGCCCAGGGGGCCGGCTTTCTCTTTCCTTCTCGATCCGTGAAATCCGTGTGATCCGTGGTTCGATCCGTCTCCTCCACCTCCGGCGTCGCTCGATGTGCAGGACGTGGTTGGTTCGCCCCCGAGACCGGACGGATTCGACCACGGATCACACGGATGGCACGGATCAGGCAGGATTCTGCGGGACGGCCTCATGGGATCGCCGCTTGCCAGTCGAGGGGCCGGCCGAAATCGGCGGCGTGCTCGGCCGGACCGGCGCGGCCCGGGAGGCCGAGTGCGATGGCGACGGGCCGGCGGAGGTCATGGCGGATGGGTCGGGACGGGTTGATCCGGCGCCGATCGCACGGACGTCCGGTGATGGCGAGCGCCATGGCGCCTCCGGCCTCCGTCGCCGGACGGCTCGGCGCCCGGGTCGCCGGTGAGCTGGTGGCGTCATCGACCGGTTGCGATCCCGATGGAACCGGTCGTCGGGACTGGCCCCGCTCGGGTCCGCGGCGAAGCCGGCCGGCCGAACCGACGGGGCGAGGCGAAGGCCCCCGGGCCGGGCCGGCCCGAGCCGAACCGTCGGCTCCCGAGCCGGATCGGCCCCGTCCGGCGCCATCGCGCTCCCTTCGGACTGATCCCCGTCCGGCTCGACGGTCGTTACAATGAGGCCCGCGGCGTGAAGGCGGACGGACGCCGGGCGATCCGGGAGGCGCGGTTCCCGGAACCTTCTCCAGCTCCAATCCATAATGGTCAGGCGCGCCTCAGGGCAGCGGGGTGATCTCCACCGCACCACCCGGGACCACCGCCATTCGCAACTCATGCCCGGCCAGCAGCCGAATGCCCAGAAGGGCTTCGGCACCGACGGCCGATACCAGCACCGGCCGCCAACCCGCGTCCCAGGCCACCTCCGCGGCGTAGATGTCGAACTGCCGGACTGACCCGTCGGCCAGCACCGCTCCGCCGCCCGACTGTCGCGTCAGGCCGAGCGCGACGACCGTTGTCAGCGGCAGCGCCAGGGACGCGGTGAACCCGGAATCGACAACGGCGTCCACGTCCAGTTCGGAACCTCCCGGCCCTCGCAGACGGAGCGAGACGATTCCCTCATTGCGGGCGTTCACGACGCCACGGATCACGAGCACCGTCCCATCCGATACGCCGCCGGCGCCCCGACGCGGCCGAGCCAGATCTCCGCTTCAGGGCGTCGCGAGCGCAGCCGTGCGACCGCCGTATAGTCGTCATCATCGAGCTCGAAATCACCGGTGCCGACGTCGATGGCCACGAACTTGCCGTCGTCCTCGGGGCGAAGCATCGGCCGGACCCGTCGAGCGAACGCCTCGGCTCCGAGGCGGGCGAGTTCCTCCGGGCTACGACGCGTTTCCGTCACGGGCATGATACACCTCCAGCCGGGTCCCCATCTCCTCTCACTGTACCCTTCCCAGGGGATCCTGTCACTGCGTTCGGCTCGGCTGATCGACTGACCGCCCAAGATTCCGCGGGGGGCGCGGCGACCCAGCCGCCCGGCCCGCCGGGCAGAGCCTCGAATTGACCGGGACCGCCGCAATGGGCGAGGTCTGCGGCAGCGCTGGCTTGAGATCCAGCTTCGCCGACTCCAAATCCCTAATTGTGAGGCCACGACAGTTGTCGATTTGGCTCCTGACCCCCGTGCGCCCACCCCCCCGCCCTGACCCTGTTCCCCTCGATTTGGCTCCTGACCCTGTTCCCCTTTTCGAGCGATGCGCTGGCGGAAACCTATTAGCGATGCGTTGTCGGTTCGCACCTATACATCCTATACTTCCACGAATCACCTATGCCCCTCATGCAAGGGCAAGATCATCTGACTGAACGAGGTTGAGAACACCAGAAGGGGCGATCAATATACATCACATATAAGATCGCTCATTCTCTTATGGCCTAAGCATCCCGTATGCCAGGTGCGCATGGGCGTCCCCGAGCCATTGGCTTCGAGTTCTCGCGAAGCTCAAGACGTATTGCCGATCTCTGCCAAGGCGAGCGCTGTTCTGAGCCGCCGATGTCTTCAGGCGCTGATCCAGGCTCAGGAAGGGATCGACGATCGGAATCTGTTCGACCAAATAAGGAGGCTGCTCGCCCTGAACAAGCTTCCCTCCCACCTCGCGAGCGACCTCGATGCCATCCGGACCGTCGGTAATTTCGCCGCGCATCAGCAGAAGGACCAGGTCACGGGGGCGGTCATCGACGTCCAACCCGGAGAAGCGGAGTGGGCGTTAGCGGTGCTGAAGGCCCTCTTGACGTTCTACTACGTCGAACTGCCGGAGGGCCAGGCTCGCAGGGACGCCTTCAATGCGAAGCTGAGGGCCGCCGGACAGAACCCAATGCTCTGACCTTCGCCGGGGACGCGGGGAATCGCTCGCAGCACGGCGCAGAGCCCGAGCGGATGTCAGCTTAACGGACGCCTCTCCGAGTCGACCGGGATGAACCTCTTGCTGAGTGTCAGCCCTCCCGGTTCCAACTCCGAACAATCGACCGACGTAACAATCCCGCTTTCGGCATAATTCTCAGCAAGTATAGTAAAGCCAATTTCTATATTTGAAAACCGTGGGATGAGATCCTTCTGGTGGATGCTGCCACTCTTGGACCACACCTGCGTTTCGCGGTCCACATTGAAGAGGTGGGCCACCGACCCGGGGTGGACCGGAGACTTGCATTCAAATGCAAAATCCGCAGTGGGATTGCCGACGTTCTTCCAGTTGTTGGCGAGGCGGTGACGCAGCTCCGTACCTTGGTTATGTCTGATCATGACGAACACGTCTCTTGCAGTCGCCGTGCCGGTATTATGGAGTAAGTAGCTGGCGTGGACCTTTCCGACGACGACGTTATTCGGCTTCGCAGTTATTTCGTACTTGACGACTAATTCGATCTCGAATCGGGGGTTGAATCTGGGATGGAAGAGGATGCGCAGCAATCCGGGCTCCGCCGGCAGGAAATCATCGCCGGCCCGGTAGTAGTACTGTTTGTCTGCGAATTCGGCGCGATGCGGCTTGTATGAGCTCTCCGGGATCAAGCACACAACGAATCCGTTTCCATCATTGCCCGTATAGGTTTCATACTCCACCCCCATCACAGGCGGATTCGTCGCGTCGCGAATAAGGTCGCGGAGCTTCGATTCGAATGCAGCCGGTTCGGAAATCAGCCTGAGACCGCTGGCGGCGTCGATCTCCCGCGGCGGGGTTTTGCGCGTCGATACCCCATACGATCAAGCCATCCGTGATGTTGGCGTAGCCGGACAGCGCCTTGCTCCATGTTTTTTTCAAGTCTTTCTCATCCCGCGGCATCCCCTTGAAGTCGATCCACTCCTGCTCGAAGAACGGATAATGTGGGCCGCTTGGATCAGCTATCGACTCGAGGAAATGGTACGGGTCGGCCTGCGCCCCGATGTACTCGAAATACTCGCGGGCGGTCAACGTCGGGATCGGCATCTGTCGGCCTCCGTATAACCGGCGTGTCCCGCACCTCAAGGCATCTCATGGTCAACGGTGTCGACGCCGTCGCCGATGACGCTGCTCCAGGCCTTGGCGAAGAACCCCTTTTCCTGGGCGGTCGGTTCAGCCTTCCGTCGGACACGGAGCGTGCCTTCGTGGTCGCTGAGGGCGGCAACCTTCTCGAGCACATCTCCGTTGCCGCCCAGAGCCGTGACGTAGCCGATCACGCGATGGAGGCGCGGAATTCGCCACTCGGGCCCGTCGGAGCACGTCACGGCGATCGCTTCATGGCCCGGCAGCATGACGGCGGATGTCTCGTCCTCGGCGTTCTCGAAATGCTCGTCGAAGGCCCGCTCGAAGATCACCTGCCAGTAGCCGCGTATCGTCTCGTCCTCGTCGTTAATGCCGCCGCTGATGAACTTCATAACATAGGCAAGGAACGACAGATCCCGTCCTGTCATCGAGAACGTGACATCGACCCGGTCCGCCATGGCGGCCTCCTTTCGTGGAGAACGTCAACCTGAACATCCAGTATACCCCGCACGGTGGAGATGAGGTAGTCCGGCAACTGGTCAGCCGTGGGGCCGGTCGGGCCGGTCGGGGGCCGGTCGGGGTCGGCCGGTCGGGGTCACGGGCCGGTCGGGGTCAGACCAGGCCGGTCCGGGTCGGTCCGGGGCAGGTCCGGGTCCGAACCGGTCTCGGGTTTTTTCGGGCCGGTCCGGCCCGCGGGCGTCTCGGGTCGGTCCGGCCCGGTCCGTCCGCCGGCCGGCTTCGCCTCCGGGCCAGGCGGGGCGAGGTGCGGCTCGGCAACGGAGACGGAGGCGCAGCGAGCGACTGACGTTCGGTCCTCAGCTCGTCGTCCCTCGGCCCCCGCGTCGTTGTCCCTGCCCGGGTCACTCCGCCTTCGCCGCCTTCGACCGGCGCTTGCGGGTCCAGACCCGGCGCAGATCGTCCGGGCTGGCGGCCGTCTCGATCCGAGCAACGATCTTCTCGAGCAACCCCTGTGTGGCGGTAAAAGGGGACAGGCGGTAAAAGGGGACATAACTGATTATCCGAGGTGGAGGCGTGCAATCTGTTATGTCCCGTTTTTCACCTCTCTATGTCCCGTTTTTCACCTCTCCCGTTTTTCACCTCATAGACATTGAGCCCTCTCCTTTACATATACAGATCACAAGCCGATCCCCTCCACCGACTGAGCCCTAAGTGCGAGGGAGCGATTAATGCGGTCGCGCTGGCTCTGATCACTTGACAGACCTCGTCGCCAAGATCTTAGCCGAACTCAAATGGGAATGCCAGGAAAACTGGCTCTCTGACACTTCCTCAACGGGAACGAGTTCTCGGACAGGCTGTGGCGAGAAGAGCGTATGACAACGGGGGCAACGCAGCTTTGCGGCAGCCGGAAGCTCGCCCTTGATTGATCCCTGGCGCCCGCACGAGGGGCAAGTGAATGTCGCTACCATAGGGATGACTCCCCGGTTTGTCCGCCAGACAAATCTCTATCTGACCATCATAACAGAGAGTCGGGTTCCATCCAAGTAAAAAATCATTGATGGCAAGAATTATGCATGGCTGTTCGCATTCATTTCTGGAAATGAAAATATCAGGGCCGGTCGGGGTCAAGGGCCGGTCGGGGTCAGAGGGCCGGTCGGGGTCAGGGGCGAAAATCGGTGTCGCTTAGTCATTTCCCCCTCCGATAGCGAAGTGTCGGGATGGCGCGATCACTCGTCATCACCCACTGAGGGCCACTGGTCCGGGAGCTTCGCCAGGTGGGTGCTGAGTCGGGTGCGGGCTTCGCGGATCGGCACGGGAGGGGCCGGGTTGTCACGCTCATGGACCAGAAAGTTCCGGTACTCGCGGACTTGGTGGACCAGCGGCGTGATCGAGGCGTCAACCGGGCGCCCCTCCTGGACGCCCTGAGCCCACTGGATCAGGTCGAACGCCCTGATCCGGCCGTCCGGGCGGTTCGTGGCGTGCCGCCAATAGGACTTCCAGGCCGTCTCGAACACCGCCCAGAGCCGGATCAGGTACGTCCCTTCCAACTCCTCGACGGCCGCGGCGAGGTGGTGCGGCTGCGTGCCCTCGGGCAGATGGACGTTGGCCGCCAGAACGTCCGCCTGGTAGCGCACGACGGCCGCGGCGACGACCTGGTACTCGAAGACGGTGTCGTGCATCTCGTGGAAGACGTCGTAGAGCTTAGGCATGCGCGGCCTTGGTGATGTCGTCCAGGACGCGGTTGAGGGAGCCTTCCTCCAGAGGGAGCCGCTCAGTCTCGATCTCCGAGCCGGCTTCCCCCGGGTCGGGCGTGAAGGCGTAGTGAATGAACCACTGGCCGTCTTCCAGGTAGAGGCTGGCTACGGCGTCGTAGGCCGGCATCCGGAAGAGGTCGACGAGGCCATCGGCCCCGGGGCCCTGCCGCGCGACGGGGACCAGGGAGACCTCGGCGTCGTCGCGGTCCAGGACAAGGACCGGGACCTCATACCGACCGAGCCCCTTCTCGGCCATGTGCTTACTGGTCAACCGGCCCCGCCATCCCGAGACGGCGCTCCATTCCTGGACGCTCTCGACCAGGATGTTCAGGTCGTCCAGCCAGCCGGCTACCTCTGCCGGCAAGTCCGACGCATTGGGTTCCGACATCGCCATCGCAGGTGCCTCCCCGGGCCAGGTTTCGTCGTCCTCGTCAAGCGGGGGCGGGAAGAGCGCACCCCACTGCCGCGGGGTGAATGCATGGGTCCGCCAGTCCGCCGGGGTCACATGCCGGTCGGTCCAGATGACGAGGTAACGGCCTCCCAACAACAGTCTAGTGACGAAACTCTTCGTTTCGTCCCTGATCAGACCCATCCAGTGTACCAAGAGGCAGACGCCCGGTCTCCCACCACCGGACGCCATCGCCTGGCGGAGGGGCGGCGTGCGACATGGACGTCTGGGGCCGCCGGACGTCAGAAGGAACAAACGGGTCAGAAGGAACAAACGGGTCAGAGCGATTTCTTGTCGCCCACCGCCACCTCGGCGCCGATTGGACTTACCCGCTGATCGACCAGCTTCACCGGTCCGGGTCCGACCCTGTTTCGGGATTTTTCGGGCCGGTCCCGCCCGCGGGCGTCTCGGGTCGGTCCGGCCCGGTCCGTCCGCCGGCTTCGCCGCGGGGCACGGCCGGGGCCGGGTGGGCCGACGGCGTCGGGCTGGAGAGCCCGACCTACCCGGAGCCGGTGCCGCTCGGGCGCCGAAGCCCGACCGACACGGGCCGATGGGCCCGGACCGCGTCGGCGCCTGATCGTTGCGAGCGTCCGGGCCGGTCGCGGGCCGCGGGAACGCCCCGAGCCGCGCGGCTCCCGGCCTGGCCCCTGACAGGAGACCTCTCGGTCCCGCCGGCCAAGCCGCGGAAACGCGACTGCGCCCTGAGCCGCGGGTTGAATGGAATCAGACCCGGGCGACATGGTAACCTACCGCTGGTCCGAGGGTACGGTCAGGGAGCTATCCGCGATGCAGGATCGATCGCCGCGCGAGGAGCTGCCGCTCTTGAGCCGGACGCCCGACGGCTGGGCGGCGATGGTGTTGCGCGACCCCCTCGCTCTCCTGAGCGATCACGCCTACCTGGAGAAGAAGGCGGCGGCCAACGCGCTGGAGCTCCTGAACCGCTGGCCCGAGCCGTCAGGTCCCGACGAATGGACGCAGACGCTCGCGGCGATCGCCAGCGACGAAGCCTCGCACTTGAACGGCGTCGTCCGCCTGCTGACCGAGCGGGGCGGCCGGCTCGAGCGGGCCCACCGCAACGATTACGCCCGTCGGTTGCGCCAGAGCGTCCGCAAGGGACGCGGGCACGAGGAGCTGCTCGACCGCCTGCTCGTCTCGGCCCTGATCGAGCTGAGGTCGTGCGAACGATTCGAGATCCTCGCTCGCCATTGCCTCGATTCCGACCCGGTCCTCGGCCGTTTCTACCGGCGGTTGTGGTCCTCGGAGTTCGGCCATTACCGGGTCTTCCTGCGGCTCGCCGAGGCGGTCGTCCCACCGCATCAGGTCGAATCGCGATGGCGGGAGATGCTCCGGATCGAGGCCGAGACGATCGCCGCCCAGCCGCCGGGCCCGCGCATGCACAGCGGCTGGACCGGGTGAGATGCGGCTGGACCGTTTGGCGTCGTCCAACCGACCGCGACAGACTCACCCGATCACGAGATGGCCGCTTTGAAAAACGGTTGGCAGTTTAATTCTCTTGCGTTGGACCGGAGGCCTTGATATAGTAAACGGAGTTGGACGATGAATGGACTCATCTCTGTGAGCACCGTGCCACTCCCGCGCGTGCTAACTTTTTATCGAACGATGACGTTTTCAACCCACACGAGGTTCGGCGATGACCTCGCTCCTTAGCGCTCTCGAACTGATCCCGTGCGCAGGCGATGCCGAGGATCTCCTGGACGTGAGCTGTCCGGATTGTTGCGGCTCGATCATGATCCACCAGCCCGACGAGCGGCAGCCCGACCGCCTGCTCGGTGTCTGCGTCTCATGTTTCGCCTGGTTCCTCATGGCCCCGGGTGCGGTCGTCATGGTGCGCCTACCCGATGAGGAGGCCCTGGGGGGCTTCCGGATCGCGTCGCCGCCTGAAGCTTCGGCCGTCCTGGCTGATCGTCGCGGCGCGTAGGTCGGGCCCGTCGGCGACGGGTCGAAGGCTACACGGCCTGGCCCGGCTGTGATCGCCGAGGGCGGCCAGGAGACGGCGCGCCGTGTGAGGCTGCGCGTCCATTCCAGCCCGGCAGTCAACGCGACGTCGGGCGTTCAATAGCTGTCGCTGCGATATTTCTCGGATACGGTGTCGCCTGACAGCAAACGTTGTTCGGCCGGGGACAGCTCCACATCTTGATCGGGGTACGACGCGGCGTGGAGGGACTTCAGGCGGAGCCCTTCATAGAGCGCGGCCTCGGCGAGATAATCGCGCGCGACCTCCTCGTGCCGCTCGGCGAAGCGAGCCAGAAGACTCCGCCCTCTCTCGGATGACGCCAGGAAATCGGGTACATACACCGGCCGTTCGCCCGGCTTGAGTGGCAAGGGCGTGATCGGGCACGATATGCACCCGGGGCATTAAGCTTCCCCAGCCCCGAAGGGCGGGGATTTCCGGTTCACCTCGCCCCTCGGAGGGGCAGGAGCGTCGTGCTCCAGGCTTCCAGTTCAGGTCGGCTTAGTTCGAGTTTCGCACGGATGAGGGCGTACCGCGAGTAGCCCGTCGGGTGAAATCCATCCCGTCGGATCGGTCGTGAAGTCGCGTACCGCCCAGGAATCCTCGGCCAAGAGGCCGCTCACCCGGTCCGGCTGAGAAGCTCGGTGAGCTGGGCGACCCAGGTTCTCAGTCGAGAGTGCTTCGGGAGCAGCCCCTCGGTCTTCTCATCGTAGCTCAGTCGCCTCAGGGTCGTCAGCAGATCCGCGAACGACGGCTCGGCCTTCTTCTGATACCACGGCCGGAAGGGGAACTGCACCGAGCGATGACCCTCGCGGTGGAACCACACGACCACCATGGTGTAGATGAACATCGCCATGGGTGCCGTCCGCTCGACCGCCTTGGGGAGGCGATTGGCCGGGTCCTCCAATCCCAGGAATTGCTTGCAATATTCGAATGTGCATTCGATCGCCCAGCGACAGGAGTACGCCGAGAGCACCTGACGCGCCGCCCAGTCGAGCTTGGTGCAGTAGAACATCTGATCGGGGCGCTTCCCCTCGACATCGTGCACCAGGACGATGGTCAAGAGCCGGTCCCGCCCCGCCTTGTAGTACAGCGCCCGGATCGTCTTGACCTCCAGGGTGGCATGCAGCCCGAACTGGTCGAAGTCCAGTCGCGTCCAGGGCGCCTCCGGGTCGGCGGCCCACTCGGTCATGCCCGGCAGGCGGTCCCCCTTCTTGCGGGATGGCCCCCTCTGACCCGGTCGCCGCGGCGGGGCCGCGCGGTACAGCGCGGCGTTGGCGGCGACCCGGCTGATGAGATGAACGTTGGCGGGCAGATGAGACAGGACACTTCGACCACCATAGGTGCTGTCGCCGAGCATGAGGATCTCGTCGTCGGGGAACCACCGGGCTACCAGTTCGATGAGTTCCAGGGCCAATTCCGGCCGCGTGCGATGATCGAGCTCGGTCTTGGCCTCGACCCCGCTGCCGGTCCCCGACGACTTCCCCTTGCCCTTCTTCCCCTTGGTGAGCCCCTGGCGGTTGATGTAGAGCCGAGCGGCGATGGGCAAGGCGAAGACCTTGCCGGGCGCCCAGAAGGGATGGACGACGATCAGGCAGAGCACGACCCAGTCGTGTCCCCAACTGACGAGGGCCTTGGATCGGCTGGAGATGAGCGGGTCGTAGTGCATGCCGGCGCCGTAGAGGGTCAGCCCGCGCTTGCGACAGAGGGTGTCGTCGACGGCCCAGAGGAGTTGGGCGCCCGGGGCGAGGATCGTCACGACCAGCTTGGCCAGAGCCATGGAGAAGGAATCGATGTCCCAGGCGGCATGGCTGAAGAAGCGATGGAACCGCGACCAGTGCCCCTTGCCGACGTGGCCGCCGGAGAAGATGAGTTCGGTGATGAAGCGGTGGCGCTGGGAGAGGACCCAGCCGGCGACGATCACGAGGAAGGTCTTGTGGGTGGGTGCGGTGAACACCGGTGCGAAGTGCTGTAGCAGGTTGACGAACGAGGAGGTAAGTTCCATGGGTCGGTCTCCTTGCTTTGGTGCCTTGTCGAGGCGTGGTAACCCAGACAAGTAGCCAAGAGATGGTAAGGAGACCGACGTATCTTTCTGATCAGGTGCCGACCCTCAAGAGTGCGAAACCTGAACTTAGAACGGGTCCATCCTTCGGCCTGTACCCGGCCTTGCGACCGGGCGGCTTGGAGGCCGCGAGCCGGGGCTCCCCACGGGGAGTGCCTATGGCCTTCTCGCACTCGTCCTGTAGGCCGGCCTTTTACAGAGGGCCTATCCCTCCAACGGGGCCTCCACCTTGCCCAAGGCCGGTTCCGACCGTCGCAGTGTACCGGAGTACAACTCCGGGTTCCACAAGCGTTTCGATTTATCATCATTCAGGGGCGGCGATTCCTCCCCATGGCGAAAGCCAGGGGACTCCTCGCCGCAATTCGTTGAAACCGGACGTCCCACGGCGAATGTTCGCGCGCACATTCGCGGAGTTCTCGGGCCGTGCGGGCGTCGAATCTCGCCATCAGGCCCAGGCGCCGTGCCGCGAGCCAGTGGGACTTCCCGCTCCCATACCTCTTGTCCCGCTCCAGGAACCCCGCGCACACGAGCGCCGCGACGAGGATGACGCCCATCATGCCGAGGACCGTCATTCGTAGCCGTCGGATTTCCGCCACCGGTACGGGCCCTCGCCGGGCGCCGGGGTCTCACGCGGGGTCGCGAGGGACCGACCACGCCGGGCGCGAAGAGCGGGCGGTCAGGAGACGATCCGCATCCCGACGGGGTCCCAGGCGATCGTCTTCCCCTGCCGGTAGCTCTCGTTGCACAAGAGCGCCGGAGCCGCGGCGCGGTAGCCGAAGATCGCCTCCTCTTCCACCGGTGCCCCTTCGCGGATCGAGCGGAAGAACTTCACGAAGTGATCGTACCGCTCGTCGTAGCCGCGGGGCGCCGGAACACCTCGGGCTTCGCCTCTCGTTTATGGTTCACGTCCGCCGCCGATGTCGACAGGGCCGCGGCGGGCCCTTCCTTCGCGAGCCTGGCCGCATAGGCCTCCTGTTGGCCTCGTGAGAAGGTCACCACCGAGTTGTAGCCCTTGAGGATCTGCGCCGGAGACTCGTGCGCGATGCCGGTTCCGGTGACCTTGAGACCCTCGAAGCTCACCTCCACGACGCCGTCGCTGCCGATGAAGCGGAAGACCGAACTGGGGCCGCCGCCGTCCTCGAAGTCGGTCTGCAAGGCGAGCGTGAAGGCCGGGTGGTCATTCGTCTGGGGGTAGTCGAGCAGGGCCATGATGATGTCGTAGACCTCGCGGCCATCGTCCCAGTGGCGCCGGCCGCCCATGGCGGCGATCCGGGCCGGGCCGAGCGAGCCTGTCGCGTGATGGATGCCCGTCAGCAGGTGGACGAACAGGTCGCCGGCGACCGCCGTGCCGTAATCCCAGTACTTCCGCCAGCGAAAGAACCGGTCGGCGTCGAAGGGACGCCGCGGCGCGTCGCCCAGGAAGCGGTCCCAGTCGACGGTCTCCGGCGAGGCATCGGTCGGGATCGAGTACTGCCACGCCCCCAGCGCCGAGTTGCGGTTGTAGCGGGCCTCGACGGCGTGCAGCTTGCCGATGGCCCCGTTCGCGAGCACGTCCTTGAGCTTGTCGAAGACGACCGAGCTGGCGAACTGGCTGCCGACCTGGAAGACGGCCTTCGTCTCCTGCTGGGCGCGGATCACGTCGGGTCCCTCGGCGACGGTGCGCACCATCGGCTTCTCGCAGTAGACCGCCTTGCCGGCCTTCATGGCGTCGATCGACATCCGGGCGTGCCAGTGGTCGGGCACGCAGAGGAGCACGGCGTTGACGTCCTTGCGGGCGAGGACGTCGCGATAGTCGACGTAGGCGTCGACGCGGTCGCCATGGACCTCCCGGGCGTGCGTGCGCCGCCCCGCGTACAGGTCGGCGACGGCGACCAGCTCGACGCCGGGCACGCGGAGGGCGCAGGCGGTGTCGATGAATCCGATGATGCCCATGCCGACCGTGGCGATCCGCACGCGGTCGTTGGGGCCGAACGCCCCGGCCGATGCGGCGGAGCCCGCCGTCGCGGCCGCGGCCGTCGCCATGAGGAAAGTCCGTCGCGAGCTGCGATTGTGCGGGCGCATGGGAGACTCCGGCGATCGTCGTAACCCTGGGGAGGGGAAGAAAGAGCCCAGCATAAAGCATGCTGGGGAGAGATGCCAGCGGCCCGCCGGCGCCGCATCTCCATGATCTCCTTCTTCCGGACGGAATCGCGGGTCAACGCCCGCTCGACCGGCCGCGGCTCGGCGGCCCGATCGAGCTCGCTCGAGACGTCCGGTCGCGCGTCAGACCGGGTTGACCCGGTCCGTCTTGGTGGACTGCTCCAGCCGCATGTGATGCCAGATCAGGTCCATGATGCGCCGGGGTTCGTCGATCCCCAGGAGATAGGCCTTGGGCAGCGTCTGTTCGGACGAGATCACGACGACGTTACCGATCCCGAGCCAGTCCCCGATCATGCTCTGCTGGATGTAGACGTCCTTGATCCGGAGCAATTCGACCTGGTCGACGCGTCGGCTGAAGAACCCGGTGGTCACGAAGAGCCGGCGGTTGGTGAGCCGGTAGTGGTGGCCGCGATGGGCCCGCAGGTAGCGGTAGCCCAGGTTCGCCCAGTAGAGGAGCACAACGATGCCGCCGGCGATCGCCCAGAACGACCAGCCGCTCGCCGGGTTCTCCCGCGTACTCCACCAGCCGCCGAAAGCCAGGACGATCCAGAGAACGGCGAGCAGGGCGCCGAAGATCAAGCGTCCGATGAAATTGCGGCCGGAGTAATGCCCCTCCCAGATCGTCTCCTCGCCCTCGATACCGGGCCGCGCGACCTCGGATTCGTCGGTCGGCGATGCGACCGGCTGCACGATCGCCCCGGGTGCGCCCGGAGAGACGATCACGGAGCCGTCGGTCATCGGCTCGATCGGCGGTTGCGGTGTGGGTTCCATCGTCGTTTGATCGGTGAGCATCGCCCTGACCTCCGTCGTCTCGCCGGAGGCGGTCCCGGCCGCCGGGTGGGCGTCTCGAAAGTGGGTGGAAAATCTCGTAGAACAGAGGTCTTGGATGCGTCATCCCCGATTCACTAGTCCTTTGTTCACGGAGGGTCCCCACCATGTCGTTCGCCCATCTCCCCGAGGAGCAGGCCCGCCGCGCCGAGCAGTTGTTCGAGTCGCTCAAGGCCGCCTCCGAACACGACCTTCGCGCGATCGCCGAGTTGCTCGCCATCAAGCCCGACCATCAACTCTTCGGCGCCACCGAGTTCCAGGTCCGCGACCTGGTCCATCGCCTGGGAGCCAAGGCCCTCCAGACCGCTGCCGAGCAGCGGAAAAAAGGGGGTACCGAGGCTCCAGCCTGACCTGCCCCCACTGCCACCAGGACACCCGCTTCAAGGGTTATCGGAAAAAGGGCCTCCTCTCGGCGTTGGGCCCCCTGACCATCGAGCGGGGCTATTACCACTGCCCCCACTGCCATCACGGCCACTGTCCCGGCGACGCCGCCTTCGGCCTGGATCAGAGCGACCTGACCGCCGGCGCCGCCGAGTTGACCACCCTGGCCGGGACCCTGGACAGCTTCGCGCTGGCCGCCGAGGTGATCCTGCCCAAGATGAGCGGGTTGTCGCTGGCCGAATCGACCGTGGAGCGGGCCACCGAGGCGATCGGCGGCGAGCTGGGCCGGGCCGTGGAGGCGAAGGTCGCCTTCGGTGAGACCCGGGCCTGGGACTGGCACAAGGACGCCGAGGGGATGACCTGCGCCTACGTTTCGATCGACCTGACGGGCCTCGCCAAGCAGGGCCCGGGCGGGGCGGCCGCCGAAGGGGAGATGGTCGCGGTGGGGATGGTCTACAACCCGGTCCCCGCGGAGCGCCGCCAGTGGGCCGATCCCGAGGGGCGGCGGCCCGCCTGGCAGGCGCGGTATGTGGCCAGCCTCGAGGGCCAAGAGGCCGTGGCCGAGCCGTTGCGCCACACGGCCGGCCGGGTGGGGATGGGCGGCGCCCAGCGATGGATCGCCGTGTGTGACGGCGGCGCGGGGCTGGAGGACCTGCTGCAGCTCCACTTCGGCCGGCTCGATGTGGTGATCCTGGACTTCTACCACGCCAGTGAGCACCTGGGGGACTTCGCCAAGGCCTGGCACCCGGGTGACGCGGCGGCGGCCGAGGCGGCCCACGCGGCGTGGTCGCACCGGCTGAAGCACGAGGGCGGACCGGCGATCCTGGCCTGGCTGGAGGGCCTGGACCTCGCCGGGAATCCCCGGGCGCGGCCGGCATGGGAGGGGGTGGTGACCTACTTCCGCAACCAGTGCCATCGGATGGACTATCCGAGCTATCGGGCCAAGGGGTGGCAGATCGGCTCGGGCCCGGTGGAGGCGGCGTGTAAGACGGTCATCGGCCGGCGAATGAAGGGCTCGGGGATGCGGTGGGGCCACGAGGGGGCCGATGCGGTCGGCCATCTGCGAGCCCTGCTCTTGAGTGAGCAGGGACAATGGGATGCGTTCTGGGCCAACCGCCGGGTCGCCGCGTAGCCGTTTACCCACTCGTAAGACGCTCACCCCCGGCCGCCGGTCCGGTCCAACTTGATCGGCACACGTGCAGGAGTTGTACGCAAATCGCGGACCAATCGTCGCGGGCGGCAGGGAGCGGCGTCGGCGCCGGGCGTCTTTGTCTTGGCGAGCCGCCGCGGTTCGGCGATACTGGGCTCCTGACACGGGGCGGACGAGCGCCGGGCGCGGATCGTCGTCCGGGGTTGTGGGCGGATGGGGCCTGCGAGTGGGTCGGGCCCCGGGCACCGTGAATCGATGCACGCCGGGGGTGTGGCCATGGTCGGTCGGACGCAATTGATCGACAAGCTCCGCGAGCTGGCGCGGAACCTGTGGTGGAGCTGGCAACCCAACGTCATCGCGCTGTTTCGCGAGCTGGACCCCGTGCTGTGGAGGAAGATCGACCACAATCCGGTCGAGTTCCTCAAGCGGATTTCGGTCGAGCAACTGGAGCGGCGGGCGGCGGAGATGGCCCTCGACTCGCGAATCGACTACGCGTTCCGCCGGCTGGCCGAGTACCTGAAGGATACCCAGAGCTGGGGGGCGGTGCATGCCTCGATCCTGCGGACCCGGCCGGTGGCGTACTTCTCCGCCGAATTCGGGCTGCACGAAAGCTTGCCGATCTACTCGGGCGGCCTGGGCGTCCTGGCCGGCGATCACCTCAAGAGCGCCAGCGACCTGGGGATCCCCCTGATCGGAGTCGGCCTGCTGTACGCGCAGGGCTATTTCCGGCAGTCGCTCGACGCCAACGGCTGGCAGCAAGAGCACTACCTCAACACCGACCTCGAGTTGCTGCCGATCGAGAGCGTGGCGGGCCCCGACGGGCGGCCGCTCCTGGTCAGCGTGGAAACCGCGACAGGCACGTTGCACGCGCGGGTCTGGCGGGTCGAGGTCGGCCGGACGACGCTCCTGCTCCTGGACGCGAACGTGACGGAGAACAGCGAGTCGGACCGGTCGCTGACGGCGCGGCTCTACGGCGGCGACGCCCGGGTGCGGATCCGCCAGGAACTGCTCCTGGGCGTCGGCGGCGTCCGGGCCTTGCACGCGCTGGACATCAACCCCTCGGTGCTCCACCTCAACGAAGGTCATAGCGCCTTCGCGACGCTGGAGATGATCCGCTGGCAGGCCGAGTCGACCGGGCTGCCGTTCGGCGAGGTGATGCGCGACATCGCGGCGATGACCGTCTTCACCACCCACACGCCGGTCGCGGCCGGCCACGATCGGTTCCCTGGCCCGCTGGTGGAGGAGCACCTGGGCAAGATCCGCGAGGCCGTGCACCTGTCCTATGAGGACTTCCTGGGGCTGGGGCGGATCTACCCGGCGGATCCCAGCGAGCCGTTCTGCATGACCGTGCTGGCGCTCAAGTTGTCGCGGTTCGCCAACGGCGTCAGCGCCCTGCACGGCACGGTGTCGCGGCGGATGTGGCAGCCCCTGTTCGTGGGCCGGGCCGAGGACGAGGTGCCGATCGGCCACATCACCAACGGGGTGCACGTCCAGAGCTGGATGGCCCCGCAGATGCACCTGGTCTTCGACCGCCACCTGGGCACCGACTGGCCGCGACGCCAGCGGCACCCCGACACCTGGGAGGCGATCGATCGGGTCCAGGACGCCGAGCTGTGGGAGACGCAGCAGGTGCTCAAGGCCCGGATGATCAACTTCGTCCGCAACCGCCTGGCCGCCCAGGCCCGCCGGCGCGACGAGCCCGACTCATCGGTCGAGCGCGCCATGGAGGCCCTCGACCTGGACGCCTTGACCATCGGGTTCGCGCGCCGGTTCGCCACCTACAAGCGCGCCGGCCTGGTCCTGCAGGATATCGGGCGGCTGATCGAGATGGTCGGCTCGGCCGACCGGCCCATGCAGTTCATCTTCGGCGGCAAGGCCCACCCCGAGGATCGCATGGGCAAGGAGCTGATCCAGAGCATCGTCCGGCTCACCCGCGACGCCCGCCTCGACGCGCGGATCGTCTTCGTCGAGGACTACGACATGAACCTGGCGCGGATGCTCGTCCAGGGCGTGGACGTCTGGTTGAACAACCCCCGGCGGCCGCAGGAGGCCAGCGGCACGTCCGGCCAGAAGGCCGCGCTCAACGGCGCGCTGAACTGCTCGATCCTCGACGGATGGTGGGCCGAGGCGTATGATGGGACCAATGGTTTCGCCATCGGGACCGGCCTGACCCACGCGAACCCATCGGTCCAGGACGAGCGCGATCACCGTGCCCTCATCGAGACATTGACCGAGCAGGTCGTGCCGCTATATTACACACGGGACGCCTCGGGCCTGCCCCGCGGGTGGGTCGCCCGGCAGAAGGACGCCTTCCGGACCCTCGCCTGGCGGTTCAACGCGGACCGCATGGTCATGGACTACGTCCGACACGGTTACCTTCAGGCCGCCGGCGGCGTCTCGTGCGTGGTGCCCCGACACTGATGTCTTTCGTCCGTTGTCTGTCGTCCGTTGTCCGTCGTCCGTCGTCCGCGAGACGGGATCGGCCTCTGCCAGCCGACAGCGGTCCGTCGTCCGCGAGGCGGGATCGGCATTCGAGAGGCAACCGGCGACTGGCGAAGCACCGGCGACGGACGACGGACGACGGACAACGGACAGAAGCCCACCCATGAGCCAGATGCAGGCGTTGATCGGCGAGAAGCTCGGCTCCTACCGGATCGAGTCGGTCCTGGGCTCCGGCGCCATGGGCGTGGTCTACCGGGGGACCGACGAGAAGCGGGGGCGTCCCGCCGCCGTCAAGGTGGTCAGCGGCGAGATCGCGCGTGGGGGGAAGGTCCAGAAGCGCTTCGAGCGCGAGGCCGAGATCCTCCAGCAGTTCCGACACCCCAACATCGTCCGGTTCCTCGCCTGGGGCAAGTTCCGCGGGACCTGGTACATCGCCATGGAGTTCATCCAGGGGACCACCCTGGAGAAGCTCCTTCAGGAGAGCGGGCCGATCCCCTGGCGCGAGGCCGTCGACCTGGCGATCCAGGTCTGCGACGCGCTGCAATACGCCCACGAGCGCGGCGTGGTCCACCGCGACCTCAAGCCGTCCAACCTGATGGTCACCGAGGATCGCCGGGTCAAGCTGACCGACTTCGGCATCGCCAAGGACCTGGACCGGACCTCGCTGACGGCCACGGGGCGGACGCTGGGCACCGCCGCCTACATGTCCCCCGAGCAGATCCGCGGGACGCCCGCCGTCAGCCACAAGACCGACCTGTACGCCCTGGGGGCCGTGCTGTACCAGATGCTCGCCGGCCGGGCGCCCTACGAGGGCAGCTCGCCGGTCGTGCTGATGCACTGCCACTTGAACGAGGATGCGCCGCGGCCCAGCGCCAAGGTCCACGAGATCCCCCGCGCGCTGGACGACCTGGTCGTCAACCTGATGGCCAAGGCGCCCGCCGATCGGCCCTGGGACGCCGCGGCCGTCGGGATGGTCCTGACCGAGTTGCGCGACAAGGCCGCGCGAGGCGAATCGATCCCCATGGTCTGGCCGGGCTCCGGGGCCGGCGACGCCAAACCGCTCCGCGCCGGCGGAGTCACAGACGGGACGGCCGCGACGACGCGACCCAGGAAGAAGGCCCGCAAGCCCACGATCTTCTCGACCCTGACCGGCTCGGTCTTCCTCACCCGATCCCGGGCCACGCGCGACGGGACCGACGAGCCCGAACGCTCGCGCGCGGCCCTGGAGACCGTGGTCCTACTCGTCGCCCTGCTCGCCATCGGCGGCCTGATCGTCTACCTGGTCTGGCCCGACAGCCAGGAGTCCCTCTACAAGCACGCCGAGGCCCTCATGGCCTCGACCCGCTACGCCGACTGGGTCGCGGCCCGCGACAACTACCTCGAGCAACTCGACCACCGGTTCCCGGAGAACCCCTATCGCGAGCAGACGACCCGGTGGCGCGACAGGATCCTACTCCACCGACGCCGAGCGGCGCGCCGAATACCTCACCGCCCCGGTCAAGACGCGGTTCAGCGATCCGACGAACGACGCCGAGAGCCGCTTCGTCCTCGCCCATGCCGCGGCGACCGCGGCATCCAGCCACGGGGATGACAAGGGGGCGCTGAAGCACTGGAGGGACATGGCCGGGAGGCTCAACGCCGACGATCCCGAGGAGCGGAAGTGGTACCTGATCGCCCTCCATCGCGCCGACCAACTGGAGAGGACCATCCGTGACCGTCGCAAGCTGGTCGAGGAGCAGATCCGGCTCGCCGACGAGTTGCACGGCGCCGGCCGGACCGACGCGGCCAGGTCGATCATCAACAAGCTGAGGGAGCAATACAAGGACTACACCGACCTGGCCGACCTCTTCACGGCGATCCCGGAACAGCCCGCGACCGCTCCCTCCCGGCCCGGATCGCCGGCGGTGCCGCCGCCGAAACCGGAAAGCAAGGCTCCGGAGTCTGAGAAGCCCTCCGCGGAATCGGGAAAGGCCGCGAAACCGCCGGCCGAACGCCCGCCGGGTCCCGCCGGCGCCGAGGGCGAGACATCGCCATCGACGCCCGATCCGCGGGCCGAGCCCAAGCCCCCCGGCGCGGCCAAGCCATCGGCGCCGGAATCGCCGGAGGCCGGCCAGCCCGGGCGTTTACAAGAAGTTAACCAACGGTTTGACAGCGAATTCCGTAGTTAACGAGTGGACCCAGATTGACCGGGGGTCTTTCGTCCGATAAGTTGAAATTGCCCTTCGTCCAACGAGGCGGCTCCTTTCTGTTCGCCTCGAATACCCCATGATCGCGGCCGATCCAGGCCCCGAGGAATCTGATGCCTCAGTCCCAGTCCCGTGTCCGCTTCATCGGAAGTCGCGAACTTCACCGAGATCTCCCCAAAGTACTCGATACGTTGGAAGACCCGGATGCCCGTTTTGTCCTGACCATTCACAGCAAGCCAAAGGCCGTTATCATCGGAGCCGAGGCGTTCCTGGACCTGCTCCGCGGCCCCAACGCGGAAGACCGCTTGCTGGCCCTCCAGCTCGGCGCCCTCGTCCAGGGGCACGAGGCCTCCTCGACCTCCTCCGACGTCGAGGTGCCGCAGGAAGAGCTGGTCGGGGTCTGATCGAAGGACCCTCACAAGCTTTCCGGGCGATCTACGGGACCGCTCGCCGCTTGCCGGCTCGTATCTGATGCGCCTTTCCTGATTCTGATAGCTTGCATACCTTGATGCTTGCCCCTGTGCTCCACCGGAGTCCGGGGGCAACGTGTTTTTCGGGAGTGATCTCCGGCGAGACTTGCTATCGGGCATGATGATGGGAACATGGGATATTCGGAGCCGGGCCAGCCGCGGCTCTGACCGTGGTCCAGATCGAGGCGTAGCGCCGGCTCGAGGAAAGGCGTCTCGATGGTTTAAGGACCCTCGAGGAGCGGAATCGCCCGGGGCAATTCGCGACCCCTGCCGCCCTGGGCCTCGCCTTCGCTCGCAAGGAACGAGTCCAGCTCATCGCCTGGGAGCGGCTTGGCCTCCGGATCAGCGGCGTGGCGGGCCTGCGCCGAATCCCTCCTGGTGGCCGACGCGTGGCTGGCCGATGGCGGACCAGCCATCTGGCTGATCCCGTCCGAGTTCATGATTCCGGCCGTCGCCGGAGAGAAGCGATCGGGAATCCCGCCGGGAATGTGCCTTGATTTCGGGACCACGCCCGCGCCATACTCGATCGCCTCTCCGGTCACGTACGACGTCATTGTTGGGTCGGCCAGGGATGACCGATCTTCCAATCGATACAAGAACCCTTGTGGTGTCCGGAAGACATGGCTCCCAAATTCAGGCGACTATACAAACTGGCGAAAGAGCCGCCTTTTCGACTCCTCGTCCGGTATGTGTTGAACTGGTGGCCCGCCTCGGTCCAGACGCGAGCCCTCTGGGGAAAGGCGGAGCGGCCCAACTACCTGACCGGCGTGTTGTTCGCGGCCGAGCAGGCGAAGCGGGAGGGTGTTGACGCGATCTCGGTGATCGAGTTCGGAGTGGCGCGCGGCGATGGTCTGGTGGAGCTGGAGCGCATCGCGGCGGATGTCGAACGAGCGACCGGCATCCAGATTTCCGTCTACGGTTTCGACGCCGGACCGGGCGGCCTGCCGGATTTCATCGGCGACCACCGCGACTGTCCTGATATCTGGCGACCGGGTGATTACCCGATGGATATCGACGCGCTCCAGGCCAGGCTGAGCCCTCGCACGACACTCGTGCTGGGCAACATCCGGGATACGGCGCCGGGGTTCTACGAGACGTACGATCCGCCGCCGCTCGGATTCGCCGCGATCGACCTCGACCTCTACTCGTCCACCGTCTGGGCCCTGCAAATCCTCAGCTCGCCCGAGAGGCGGATGCTGAGGCACGTGGGGCTGTACTTCGACGATATCGACCTCACGCATGTCCACGCATACGCGGGCGAGTTGCTGGCCATCAACGAGTTCAACGAGCGGGAGACGGACGTCAAGATCGACCATTGGCGCGGGCTGAGGGACTACCGGCCATTCTCCGAGGAAGGATGGCTACAGCGGATGTTCATGGCTCGCGACCTGATCGCGATCTCGCAGTGCGCGCTCGACCGGGCGCCATTCGCCCATCCGGGCCAACACTGACCTCGCCGAGTCTCCGCCGGAAAATCGAACGGATACCGATATCCTTCCGACTCGGCCGAACCGCAAACGGCCGGCCCGGCCGCGGTCGCACCCTGGCGGCTCCGATGTTCGCGGCCCCGTCGGAAACAGGTCGCCGGATCCCGCCCCACACGCACCGACCGGCCGACGGTCTCCCGCCTTCGCTGACGACGTTCCCGGCGATCCGCCCGCCGGTCGGGGCGAGGCGGACCGGCCGGGCCGGGCGACCACAATGCGAAACGAAGCAAACACGGGCGGTCCGGCCGATAACTCTTGATGTCCAAATCGTTTATCGGTGAGTCGGCGCACAACACGCGCGGACGATTCCCCGGAGACGGGCGCTTTCTGGAGCCGATAGGCGATCCTGTCCCGATTCGCAGGTGGAGCCGTCGGAGCGCTTCACGGCGAGCAAGCCTTCCGTCAATTTGGCTGGCTGATCGCGAGGATTCAGGAATGCAATAGTGGCTGGTTGTCTACGAGCCCTTTTGCGGGGACGCAAAGACGCGGTGCGGAGGAGCGAGCGAAGGCGTCTGGGCGACCCCGGGGTCGTTTCACCGACCCGACCCGTTCATCTCGCGCTATTCGGGCTGTCTTGCCCGACCGTTTCCGTCGGCAAGACCCTTCGGGCCACCTCCGCGTCGGCGCGGCGGCCCTTCGGATGCGATGCGGGTTTGTGATAAGCTGGGTCTGGCCGCAAGTTCACCCGCGACCGTCGATCGTCACCAGATGTTGGGGCGACCCGAGTCTCCAGAGACGCGGTCAGGTGGGGCCGGAGGCGCCCGCATGTCGCCGCGCCAGACCAGCGAGTGATCCCACGATGTCCAGCCCGCCGTTCGTGCACCTCCACTGCCACAGCCATTACAGCCTGCTGGACGGGGCCAGCAAGATCCCGGACCTGATCCGTCGTGTCAAGGCGCTGGGGATGCCGGCGGTGGCGCTGACCGATCACGGCAACCTCTACGGGGCCGTCGAGTTCCTCCGCGAGGCCAAGGCGGCCGACATCCTGCCGATCATCGGTCTGGAGGCGTACGTCGCCCCCGGGCGGCGGACCGAGCGGAGCGGCGGTGGGGCCTCCGGCCAGGAATACGCCTTCCACCTGACCCTTCTGGCGAAGAACGCCGCGGGCTTCCGCAACCTGATGCGGCTCTCGAGCCTGTCGTTCCTGGAGGGGTTCTATTACAAGCCCCGCATCGACAAGGAGATCCTCGAGCGGCACGCCGAGGGATTGATCTGCCTGTCCGGCTGCGCCTCGGCGGAGTTCTCCGACGACATCCTCCACGGCAAGACGGCCGAGGCCGAGCGGCTCTGCGCCTGGTACTACAAGATCTTCGGTGAAGGGAACTTCTACGTCGAGATCCAGGACAACGGCGTGCCGATCCAGCGCGAGTGCGCCGAGGGGGCGATCGACATCGCGCGGCGGATGGGCCTGCCGATGGTCGGGACCAGCGACGCACACTACCTGACCCGCGAAGACGCCGCCGCGCACGACGTGCTCCTGTGCATCAGCACCGGCAAGACGCTGGACGACCCGACGCGGATGCGGTTCGAAACGCAAGAGTTCTACGTGCGCAGCCCGGAGGAGATGTACGCCGCGATGCCGGGCCACGAGGAGGCCCTGGCCGCCTCGGCCCGGATCGCCGCGATGGTCGAGCCCCATTACGAGAGCTTCGGCCTGGGCCGGCGCTGCTTCCCCTCGTTCAGCCCGCCCGACGGCAAGTCCCCCGAAGACTACCTGCGGCAGCTCTGCGAGGAGGGCCTGCGCGATCGGTACGGCGACGACCCCGGCCCCGAGGTGCACCAGCGCCTCGACCACGAGCTGGGCATCATCAACCGGATGGGGTTCGCCTCGTACTTCCTGATCGTCTGGGACTTCGTCCGTTACGCCCGGGAGCGGGACATCCCCGCGCTGGCGCGCGGCTCGGCCTGCGGCGCGCTGGTGAGTTACCTGCTGAAGCTGAGCAGCGTCTGCCCCCTCAAGTATGACCTGCTGTTCGAACGCTTCCTCGACCCCAACCGCTCCGAGGCGCCCGATATCGACATCGACCTGTGCCAGGATCGGCGGTACGAGGTGATCGAGTACGTCCGCAAGAAATACGGCGACGCCAATGTCGCGCAGATCGGCACCTTCGGCACGCTCAAGGCCAAGGCGGCGATCAAGGACGTCGGCCGGGTGATGAGCATCCCGCTGACCCGGGTCGAGCAGATCAACAAGCTGATCCCCGCCCGGCTGAATATCACCATCGAGGACGCCCTCAAGGAAGAGCCGGCCCTGCGGAAGCTGTGCGACGACGACCCCGAGGTGGCGCGGCTCCTGGACTTCGCCGGGCGTCTCGAGGGCATGAACCGCAACCCGGGCACGCACGCCGCGGGCGTGGTGATCGCCGACCGCCCGCTCGAGGACCTGGTCCCGCTCCAGAAGCTCCCCAACAAGGACAAGGCCCGTGAGGTCGTCACCACCCAGTGGGAGATGGGCGACATCGAGAAGGCCGGGCTGCTCAAGATGGACTTCCTCGGCCTGCGCAACCTCACCACGCTCGCCGCCGCGGTCCGGATCATCAACGCGCGTCATCCCGGGTCCCCCATCGACCTGGAGCGCCTCCCGCTGGACGACCCCAAGACGTTCGAGATCTTCCAGAAAGGCGAGACCAAGGGCGTCTTCCAGTTCGAATCGGCCGGCATCCGCGACCTGCTGATCAAGATGCGGCCGGACCGCTTCACCGACATCATCGCCACCAATGCGCTCTACCGCCCCGGCCCGCTCAACGGCGGCATGGTCGACGAGTTCGTCAACGTCAAGAACGGCCGCAAGAAGGCCGTCTACCTGCACCCCGTGCTCAGGGAAGTCCTGGAAGAGACCTACGGCGTGATGTCGTATCAAGAGCAAGTTATGCGTATCCTCAATCGCCTGGGGGGCGTCGAGCTCTCGCGGGCGTATGCGACGATCAAGGCCATCTCGAAGAAGAAGGCCGACGTCATCGCGCAGAGCCGCGACCAGTTCATCGCCGGCGCCGTGTCGCGGAACCTCGAGCGGGAGAAGGCGGCCAAGATCTTCGACCTGATCGAGTATTTCGGAGGTTATGGTTTTAACAAGTGTGTGCTCGGTGAAACGACGCTGGTCGAAGCGGAGTCGGGGGAGCGGACGACGGTCCGCGCCCTCTTCGACAGCCCGCGCCCCTTCCATGTCCATGCGCTCGGGGAGGATGGCAAGCTCCGCAGCCGGCCGGTCACCGACGTGGTCTCCAACGGACCGAAGCCCGTCTTCGAGTTGCGAACCGGCCAGGGCCGGCGGATCGTCGCCACGGGCAATCATCCCTTCCGGACCTTGGACGGCTGGACGAACCTGGAAGACCTCAGGCCGGGCGATCGCATCGCCGCCCCCCGGCGGCTGACCATCGCCGGCGGCGAGTCGTGGCCGAAGCACGAGCTGATCGCGCTCGCGGGCCTGCTCTCGGAGGGGAATACCTGTCATCCGACCTGCCTCTACTTCTACAACAACTCGCGGGAATTCGTGGACGACTTCGTCGCGGCCGTCGAGGCCTTCCCGGACACGACGGCCCGAGTGACGTCGCGCCGGGGCCGGTTCGAGGTCTGTGTGAGCACGGGGCGCGATACCCGTTTCGCCCCGGGCCACCGCCCCTGGCACGCCGTCGACCGCGGGCCCGCCACGAGTGTCCTCACGGTACCGCCGCCCACCCGGAGCGGGGCTTATCGCTGGGCCCAGTCGCTGGGCCTCCTCGGCCGCGGCGCGACCGAGAAGTCCATCCCCGATGGTATCTTCCGCCTCCGAGACGAGGACCTCGAGGTCTTCCTGGGCCGACTCTGGTCGGGCGATGGGCATTTCGCCAGCGCGTCGCTGAACGTCCCCTTCTACGCGACTTCCTCCGCGCGACTGGCTCACGACCTGCAAACGCTGCTGTTGCGGCTCGGCGTCACCAGCGGCGTGCACTCGAAGACCTTCAAATACCGAGAGACTGAGCGGGCCGGCTACACCGTCCACTTGCTGGGCGAGGGGGCGATCGCGACGTTCGTTGAGCGGATCGTCCCCCATGCCGTCGACCGCGACCTTGGCGTGGGGCTGCTGAAGAATCACCTGACTTCCACCCGGGGAGAAACCAGTAAGGACACGATCCCTCCCGAGGTCCGCGCCTGGGTCGCTGAGGAGCGGGAGCGATCAGGGCTGACGTGGCGCGAACTGGAGGCCCGGTCGGGTGTTTCGATCCGGGGACTCAGTGGCACCGGGCCTTCGAGCAAGTGCGGCTTCCGCCGCCGCACGATCGCCCGGCTCGCCGAATTCTTCCATTCCAAACGCCTTGAGGAGATCGCCTCCTCTGACGTTTTCTGGGACACGATCGTCGCCATCGAACGTCGCGGCGTCCAGGAGACCTTCGACCTGACCGTGGCGGTGGATCACAACTTCGTCGCCGACGGGCTCATTGTCCACAACTCCCATTCGACGGCTTATGCCCTGATCGCTTATCAGACAGCGTATCTGAAGGCCCACTACCCCACCGAGTACATGGCGGCGGTGCTCTCCAACGAGATGGACGGCCAGGAGCGAGACAAGTTCCTCCCGGAACACATCGAGGACTGCCGGCGGATGGAGATCGAGGTGTTGCCGCCGAATATCAACGAGGGGCAGCTCACGTTCCGGGTTGCCCGCGAGGGTCGGATCCACTTCGGGCTCGGGGCGATCAAGGGGGTGGGATTCAAGGCGGTCGAGGCGATCGTCAAGGCGCGAGAGGAGCGGGGCCCGTTCACCGGCCTGGACGACTTCTTCGAGCGGGTGTCAACCAAGGAAGTGGGCGCCGGTTGCGTCGAGACGCTGATCCACGCCGGCGCCTTCGATTGCCTGGGGGCGAGGCGGGCGCAGCTCCTGTCGATCCTGCCGCGCGCCCTCCAGGCCGGCCAGGCCAAGCAGGAGGACCGGAAGCGCGGGCAGCTCGGACTCTTCGACCTCTTCGAGGCGGTGCACCATCCGCCGGGTGCTAACGGGAACGGCAACGGCCATGCGGCCTTGATGAGCCTCCCCGACGTGCCCGAGCTCTCCGACGCCGAGAAGCTGGCCCTGGAGAAGAAGGCGCTGGGGTTCTACATGTCCAGCCATCCGCTGGCGCGCCATGCGGGCGAGATCCAGGCCCTGGCGACCCACCGGGTGGCCGACCTGGCCGGCGTGCCCGAGAAGACCGAGGTCATCCTGGGCGGGATGATCACGGGCGTGCAGGTCAGGAACGTGCAGAAGAGCCGATCGGGCCTCACCCGCATGGCCAAGCTCACGTTCGAGGACCTGAGCGGCTCCACGCCCGCCATGCTCTGGCCCGAGGAATTCGCCAGGATGGAGGCCCTGGTCAAGAACGACCAGATCGTCTTCGTCCGGGGGGCCCTGGACCGTCGCCGCGACCCGCCCGAGCTGATCGTCAGCCGGATCATCCCGCTGGAGCAGGGGCGAGCCGAGCTGACCCGCGGCGTCGTGGTGCGGCTGCACAAGGGTGTGCATCAGGCCGAGCACCTCGAGCGCCTGCTCCGCGCCATCCGGGTACGGCCCGGGAACCTCGAGCTCTATCTCGAGATCATGGGCCTGGAGCAAGTCCACCGGGCCATCTACAAGGCGGGCCCGTCGCTACGCGTGCGGTACGACGATCGGCTCTGCCCCGACCTGGAGAACGCCGTGGGCGCGGGCCTCGTGCGACTCCTCGGCCACCGCGGCGCCACCGCGCGGATCGATACCGGCACCCCCGCCGCCGAGGCGGTCAACGATCGGCCGCCTGTTCGCTCGCTCACCGTCACATCCCCCGGCCCCGACCTCGAGTCCGACGATCCTTCGCAGGATGACCTCGACGATCTCTAGAGCGGTTAACGAATGGATGGGCGACGTGGTTCGGCCTCGTGTCGCTGCAATGCAAGCGTTAAGCGCTCTAGGCCGGCCGCCCCACCGCGAAGTCGCCCGTTCGCCCCGTCGACCGAGTTCGAGGCTTGGCCCATTGACGAGGGCGCTATATCCTGGCCGGGTCGGGCCCGGGACGACGAGCGGACGGGCGGTTCGACTGGATCGAACGGGGGAACGATGAGACCGCGACCGATGGCCGGGGCGCTCGCCTGGGCCCTGTTCTGCCTGGTGTCCCTGACCTTCGCCTGTTTCGGCGCCGTGCTCTTTCGGGGGAGTCAATTCGCCTACAGGGACGGCGCGAGTTTCTATTACCCGCTCGACCTGCGCAGTTCAGCAGGAATGGGAGGCCGGTCGGCTGCCGCTCTGGATGCCGGAAGAGAACAGCGGCATGCCGTTGCTGGGCAACCCCACGGCGGCCGTGCTCTACCCCGGCAAGCTGATCTTCGCGGTACTGCCCTACCCCTGGGCGGTACGGGCTTACGTCATCGCGCACGTCGCGCTCGCCTTCGGTGCGATGCGCGTGCTCTTGCGGCACTGGTCGATCTCGCCGACGGGGGCGACGATCGGGGCCATCGCCTACGCCTTCGGGGCGCCGGTGCTGTTTCAATACGGCAACGTGGTCTTCCTGGTCGGGGCGGCCTGGATGCCCCTGGGACTTCGCTCCGCCGACTGCTGGATCCGGCTCGGCGAGCTCCGCGCCCTCGGCGGGCTGGCGACCGTCCTGGCGCTCCAGATGCTCGGCGGCGACCCGGAGGCGGCGTACCTTGTCGCGATCGCCGCAGCGGGCTACGCGATCGGGTTGGCGAATTCCCGGAGGAGTCGGCCGAAATCGAGGCCCGTCCTCTGGTGGGTTGCCATCGCGCTCGGGGTGTACGCCGGCCTGCTCGTGCTGACCTGGATCGCTCCTCCGCCAGCGGCTTCGGCGGCGACCGTCTTGGCCTGGATCGGCGTCGTCGGTTGGACTCTCTGGACGGTCGTAAGGCGTCGCCGGCCGGCCGGTGTGGAGGGGAGCTTGCTCGGGCTCGGCGCGGCGTGTGTCCTCGCGCTGGTGCTCGGCGGCGCACAGGTCGTGCCCGTCATCGAGTTCATGACGCGGAGCAACCGCGCCGCCGCCCTCGGGGAAAACAGCCGCTACGCGTTCAGCCTCAGCCCGTCCCGGGTGATCGGGGCGTTCTGGCCGAACGTGACAGGTGCGGTCGCCACGGCCCAGGAGTGGCCGCTGGCCCTGCCTGCGTGGTTCGACGAGACGAGGCAATGGGTACCGTCCCTGTACCTGGGCGGGTTGACGCTCGTGCTGGCCGCGGCCGGGGCGGGCTTGCGGGAAGGGCCCCCGTGGCGGCGATGGCTCACGGTCATCGTGATCGTCGGTTCGCTCGCCGCGCTGGGAGAGTACACCAGCCCGCTCTTCTGGGCGAGGAAGGCCCCCGCGCTGGCCGCATGGCTCGGGCCGCCGGACGACCCCGAACTCGGGGCTCGGACCGACAAGGCGATCCAGGATGGGGACGGCGGGGTCTACTGGGTGTTCACGGCGGCGTTTCCGGCCTTCCGATCGTTCCGCTATCCGGCCAAGCTACTCGTACCGGTCTGCCTGGGGGTCGCAGGGCTGGCTGGACTGGGCTGGGACGCACTGTCGGAAGGATGGCGCCGTCGCCGCGCCGTGGCGACGGGGGTTGCGTTGGCGGGACTGGGTGCCGTCGCCCTCGCGACGCTGCTCGGTTGCCGGACCGCGGCCGTCGAAGCGCTGGCGAGGAATGCGGAGAAGGCCGCGAGCGTCTTCGGCCCGCTCGATCCGGCCGGCGTGCTGACTACCGCGATCGGCGGGCTGAGTCACGGTGCGGTGGTCGCGGCGATCGCCGCGGGAATCGCGGCAGTCGCGACCAGGTTCCCCGCGGCCGCCGGCGGAATCGCGCTCGCCTTGATGGCTGCAGACCTCGCCGTCGCCAACGCCCGGCTGGTGGTGAGCGCCCCGCAGTCGGTCTTCGACGCCGAGCCGCGCGCCTTGCGCCTGATCCGCGAGGCGGAAAAGGCGCACCCCGGGCCGGGATCATTTCGGGTGCATCGGATGCGATGGTCGCCGACCGCCTGGGTGTTGCGCGGCTCCCCGGACCGAAACGAGGAGATCCTCGCCTGGGAGCGCGACACGCTCGGGGGCCATCACGCGCTCCCCTTCGGCCTCGGTGACGTGGATGCAAAGGGCACGACCGAACTGGCCGACTACAGCCTCTTCTTCCGCCAGGGGCGGGTCGCACTCGAGCCGGACGTCGCACGAGAGCTCGGGCTGAAACCCGGGCAGTTGGTCGTTTACCACACGCGCCGAGGATACGACCTCTGGGGGGCTCGCTACTTGATCCTCCCAGGCCGGCTCGCCTGGAACAGCTTCCTGCGCGGCTACACGTCGTTCCTATCGGACTTCGACGAGATCTACCCCCCTCCAGGGGCTTTCGACGGACCGGGCGGCCAGAAACGTCGCGAGGAATGGCTTCGCGATGAGGATTTTCAGATCTTCCTCAACCGCGCCGCCTTTCCACGCGCCTGGGTCGTCCACCGCGCCCGGTTTCCCAACATCCGGCAGAACGGCCCCGAAGGTCGAGAAGCGCTGATGGGCGAGATCCTGTTCCAGAACGACGATCTCTGGCATGATGACGCGCGGCGAGTGTACGAACCGAGAGAGGTGGCCTGGATCGACGCGGCCGAGCGCAAGCTCGTCGCGCCCAGGCTCTCCGGCGCGGGTCGTGACCCCTCCGAGGGAGTCCAGGTCATCCGCGATGATCCGGGCAGGGTCGAGCTCGTCGCCCATCTCAAGTCGCCCGGTCTGGTGGTCCTGGCCGACACATATTACCCCGGCTGGCGGCTCATGATCGATGGCCGGCCAGCGGAGATTCTCCGAACCAACGGGGTGATGCGTGGTGGGCTGGTGGGGGCGGGGGAGCACCGGCTCGTTTACCAGTACGACCCCGCTTCGCTCAAGGTCGGGGCCGGGCTGACGCTCGCGGGAATGGCCGCGCTCATCCTGCTCATGGCGGCCCCGGCTTTCGGGCGACGTCCGCCCGACTGAGCCGGGGTGAGTCGAGCGCTCCCAGTTTCCAGTCAGACGAAACGAGGTCGGGGTTCCGGGTTCTAGCACCGAAACTTCATTAGAATTTCACACTCCGGCGTCTCTCCCTGCGTATGATCTAGAACCTGGACGAAGTCACCGCCTGCGCCGAAGGTCGTGCGGCTACCCACGTCGGGGCGGAAGATACTCTCAATGAGCTGGAGCCAGCCTACGTGCTCGGGACGAGGCGCGGAATGACCGGATGGACAAATCGACCGATTCACCGCGGCCGGGCACTGCAAGGCCCGCCACGCCGCGGTCCCACCTGGGTCCCTGGGGTGCCCGCGTACACGCCCCCTCGTCATGTGCGACCCCGAGGATTCAAAGCCTGAAATGGCCCATTATTGAGCGACGGATCCGAGCGCTCAACCCTTCTTCATCCAAAATACATTAGACCCCATGGCGCGACGCCCTTAGAGTTAGGGCATCAACCGGAGCCCGTGGCCAGAGCAACGGGCGGGGGTCGGCCCTATGGGTAGGCGGGCGAACATTCAGTCTGATCCGCTTTTTTGTGCGAGTGAGTTCTCATGACATGGGATATTGATCGGATGGCCTGCCCGGTGCCGCGACGCGCAGCGTGGGCGATGGTCGCCTCCCTGGCGGCCTTGCTGGCCGGCTGTGGCGACAAGAGCGATCCCCTCCGCTCGGCGAGCTTCTACCCGGTGAAGGGCAAGGTGACGCTCCCCGACGGCAAGCCGCTGGCCGGGGCCAAGGTCGTCTTCGAGGGGCCGGCCACGGACAGCGCCATCACCGAGACCGATGGGACATTCACCATCAAGAACCAGAAGAACGGGTTGCCGGAAGGGGATTACAAGGTCCGCCTGGAAGTCGTCGAGCCGAAGGGGACCGGCAAGAGAGCCGCGCCACCGTTCCCCGGAAAGTACCTCGACGTCGACACATCCGACCTGACAGCCAAGGTCACGTCCGCCGGCCCCAACGATTTCGACTTCAAGCTGACCCACGCAGATGCGGCCAAGGACAGACCGCGTGCGACCGGCAGCGGCCCCGCCAAGGTCCACGACTGATCGGGCGGGCCTGCATCCACCCCCAATTGACTTTCAACCCTCGCGTTGAACTGACCGCTTCTACCATTCGATTCCTTCCACGGAGAGTCCGACCCATGACGAGATCTCGCACGAGATCGAACGCCTCGCGCCCGGCCTTCACCCTGATCGAGCTGCTCGTGGTGATCGCCATCATCGCCGTTCTGATCGCGCTCCTCCTGCCGGCCGTCCAGTCGGCCCGCGAGGCCGCCCGCCGCGCGCAGTGCACCAACAACTTGAAGCAGCTCGGCCTGGCGTTGCACAACTATGAGAGCTCCAACGGTGCCTTTCCCCCCGGCGGTGAGTTGACCAACTTCAACAATCCTTCCGGCGTGGCATCCAGCCAGTTCGTCAACGGCGGCTGGAGCACCCTGGCCCGCATCCTGCCCTACATGGAGGGCGGGACGGCGTTCAACGCCCTGAACTTCAACCTCGCCGAATACAACGATGCGTACGGCGCGAATTACACCGGCGCCTCGCAGGTCGTGGCCGTCTTCCTCTGCCCCTCGGCAACCCGGTCGCCGGATGGCGGCCGCGACGGCGTGGACCCCAATGACCCGTTCTCCCAGCTCAACAACGGCTACGGCTACAACGACTACGGCCCGACCGTCTACACCGATATCAGCCCCGTCCTGAATACTGTCGGGCTCGGCCACTTGCCGTGGATTCCCTACCGGGATAAGAACACGCGTGCCAACGGCATGCTCAAGCAGGGCAAGACGCGGATCGCCGAGGTCACCGACGGCACCAGCAACACCATCGCCATCGCCGAGGACGGCGGTCGCGATCCCCGCTACCTCAGCCCCTATACCGAGGGTTACTGGGACGGCGTCACCACACGTCCGGTTGCCATGGCCTTGATCAATCCGTTCGACCCCGGCCCGTCGGGTGGCTACGCGCCGTATCGCCGCTTCTGGCGCTGGGCCGAGCCCGATGAGGGCTACGGTGTCTCGGGTACCCCGAATAACGGCGGTATCCCCGATCATGAGCTCGGTCCCTGGGGTAGCACGACCCCCTATATCGCCCAGGGCAACAATGCCATGCGCAACGACGAGATCTCCTCGTTCCACCCCGGCGGGGCCAATATCCTCTTCGGCGACGGCCACGTCGCGTTCCTCAAGAACTCCGTCGCCCCCACCACCATGCGGGGACTCGTGACTCCCAACGGCGGCGAAGTGCTGTCCTCCGATTCTTATTGATCGAGCCAAGCGCGAGCGACCAATCGCGAGGCCGATCTCGGACCTCGAACCGCTCCGAATCGACGACCCAAGGGGTCATGCCGTCAGGTGTGACCCCTTTTCGTTGCGCGAGGATCACGGGAGACGATCTTGTCCCAGCGTCCCGGCCGTGTCATCGTTGGAATCCGGAGCCTGAGAGACCGCGCGTCGTGGATGGCCGCGGATACCCGACCTCGAGCGAACGACGGATGAGCGACCCCGAGCCTGTCCCCCGATCGGAGCGAACGCCTCGGGCTGATGGGCTCCTTCTCCTCGCCATGGCCGTGCTCGCCCTGCTGCTCGGCTGCTACGAGCTGTTCGATACGGATGTCTGGTGGCACCTCCGATCGGGACAGTGGATCCTCGGACATCGCCGCATCCCGCGTGTGGACATCTTTACCTTTCCATCGGCGGACCGGGCCTGGATCGACCTGCACTGGGGATTCCAGGTCGCGCTGGCGATCGCTTACGCGCTGGGCCGGGTCCCGGGAATGATCCTCCTGGCGTCGCTGGCGTCCTCGGCGGCCCTGACGGTCGCCTTGACCGCCAGGCGCAGCGACTGGCCGGCCTGGGTTGTCGCCCTCTGCTGGCTCCCTTCGCTGGCCCTCATGGCCACGCGTTTCGACCCTCGACCGGAGGTCTTTTCGCTCGTCTTCCTCGCGGGCTTCCTGGCTGTCCTGCTCCACGTCGAGCGGCGACCCGCCCTGGCCTGGATCCTGCCGCCCATTCAAGTCGTGTGGGTCAACACGCACGGACTCTTCGTCCTCGGCCCATTCATCCTGGGTTGCTACTGGCTCGATCGCATCGGACGGAGATGGGGCGAATCGCGACGTGTCGTGGACAGCCTCGACCGAAAGGGTCTCTCGCTCTATCATCACCTGGCGCCCGCCTCGGCCGCGGTCATCCTGGCTTGCCTGGTGAATCCCTGGGGCATCCGCGGGGCGATGCTTCCCCTGGAACTGTTGCCGAAGATCGCCGACCCGGGCAACCCCTACAAGTCGTACATCGACGAGTTCGCCAGCCTCCGCACGGCCGTGGTCGAGAGGATGGCCGCCTCGCCGGGGATTCACTTCCACCTTCGTATCCAGGTCTTCCTGCTCCTGATGATGGCCTGGAGTTTCGTGCCGCCTGCCGCCTGGCGGGAGTCGCTTCGAGGGAGGGATGGTCCGGCGACATCGCGAGCGGATGGCTGGACGGCCGGCCTCGTCGTCTCAGTGGGGCTCGCCCTCATCGCCGCGTTGGGACTCCCCCTGCCCGAGACGCCGGCCTGGCTCTCGAGGCTCGGCGGCGCGGTGCCGGCCATCCTGTTGATCGCGGGCGCCGCGGCGCCGCGCTGCTGGCCTCACGTTCGGCTGCAGCGGCCGTGACGACAGTCGTCGGAACGACGGCCGCCGCGGCCTGGGCCGCCTGGCTGCGGGCGGACTTGTTCGATGACGGCCCGGGGCCGCATGGTCTGCTCATATCCGCATTGCCGTACACCGGGGCCGGATTGGGCGTCCTGGCGGCGGCCCTGATCCTCCGCTCGGGGGGCAGCCTCTTCCGGATGCTGCTCGCCGCGGCCTTCACGACCCTATCGTTTCAGGCGGTCCGCAATATCAACCTCTTCGGGATGGTCGCGGGTGCGGTACTCGCCTGGAACGTGGGCGAATGGGCCGCCGCGCTCGCCGCGGCCGGCCCGATGGCTCGGCCCCGTCGCATCGCGCCGTGGACGGCCCACGCGATGATCATCGGCCTGGTCGCGGTGTGGGGCCTCGGAGTCGTGACCAACCGCTACTATCGACTCGCGGGTGAAGACATCCGCTTCGGATTGCGCGAGCGATCGTTGATGTTTGCCCACGAAGCCGCCCGATTCGCCGGCAGCCCGGGTCTTCCCGCACGCGCCCTGGTCTTCCACCTCGGCCAGGCGGGCGTCTACGAGTATCACAACGGGCCCGAGCGCAAGGTCTTCATGGATGGTCGGCTCGAGGTCCCCAGCCTGTCCACGTTCCGGAGTTATGTGCGGATCCAGGACCGACTCAGCCGGAACGATCCCCGATGGGACGACGACATGAGCCGCCTGGGCAATCCCTTGATCCTGATCGGCCACGAGGGCTGGTCCGAGGCCGAGGCCACGCTGCTCGCTCACGCTCGCTGGCGCTGTGTGTATTTCGACGAGGTCGCCTCGGTCTTCGTGCCGCGGCGCGGCCCCTCCTCGGCGCCCGGTTTCCCGGAGTTCGACTTCGTGGCCTCGCACTTCAACGGGCCGGCGGCGGTGCACTCGGCCGTCGAGCCGCGTCGACCGGCCGGCGAGGCCGAGACGCTCCTGCGGCTGGGCTCGATCCTCCGGCGACGGGGCGGCGACCCCTGGCATCGGCGCTTCCCGATCCTGATCCGGGCATCCGACCGAGCGAGGGAGTGGCTCTCGGGCGAGCCCCATGATCCGGCACCCTGGAGGCTGCTGGGCCTCATCGCCTGGGAAATGGTCCCCGACCTGACGAAGCCGCCGGCAGGACCGGCCGACCGCTGGGACCCGGCCGACGCATTGCCCTGGGCTCGTGCCACGTATTGCTTCCGCCGCGCCCTCGACGCGGCGCCCGACGACCCTCCGACATTGAAGGTCCTCGCCGCGTGTTTCGGCGTGCGGCGGATGTCGGAGGCGCGCCGCTCCGTCGAATCCCTGCTGACCCGGCCGGATCGACTCGGTGATGTCTTCGGGCGCCTGGAGCAGGATGTGGTACCGGCCGCGGACTCTTCCTGGTCGGACGCCGATCGGACCGCCGCAACCTACATGCACCTCGGCGATCCGGAAGCGGCTCGCCGCGTCTGGGCCGCGGCGGTCGAGCCTCCCTCTCAGGCGCAGCGCTTGACTCGCTCGGCCGGCGCCGACCTGGCCGCTTTCGATACCACGGCCGCAGAGGCGCGCTGCCGCGAAGCCCTGCGGCAGGATCCCCGGCTCGGTGAAGCCTGGTACTTGCTCTGCATCGCGATCTTCGAGGCGGGGCGAGCCGACGACGGCCTGGCCGCATGCCGGGAGAGCGGGAAGCACGCCCTGACCCCCGCGCAACGCGCGCAGCATCCGGGGCATCGAGAGCCTGCTGAATCGCCGTCGGGAAGCCTCGACGGCGGGCCGGTCAACCGATCGCCCCGGGCACATCGACGGGTCAGCGAGCCGGCCCCGGCGCCTTGTCGATGAACGGATCGCAGGAGACCAATCGGGCCGAGTCGCCATCGTGGACGGACATCCGGGCACCGGGGTAGATCGAGCCGCCGGCGAACTTGCCGTCCTTGGTCAGGGCGTAGAACTGGACGTTGCCGGCGAGCCGGCCGTCCTTCCGCCGCCGCTTCGGGTCCTTGGTGCACCGGGCCACGATCGTCTTGCAGACGTCCATGATCGCGTCCTTGGGCGAGAGCCCACGGCGCATCCCCTCGACGATCATGGCGCTGGAGAGATTCAGCAGGTTGAGCTCACCGACGCCCGTCGATCCGGCCGAGCCGAACTCGTTGTCGAGGAACAACCCGGCGCCCAGGATGGGCGAATCGCCGACGCGGCCGGGGATCTTCCACGACAGCCCCGAGGTCGTGGTCGTGCAGCCGAGGTCGCCGTGGGTGTCGAGGACCGAGCAATGGATGGTGCCGGTGACCCGCGGGTTGAGCGCCTCGCGGATGAACGCGGCCACCTTCTCGTCGGGGGGCGGCACCCAGTCGTCGTTCGGGTCGTGGGTCTCCTTCCAGTGCAGCCAGATCTGGCGCGCCTCGTCGGTCAGCAGGTTGACCTCGGGAAAGCCGTGCGCGCGGGCGAATCGCAGGGCGCCCTGGCCGACGAGCAGGCAGTGGCGGGACCGTTGCATCACCACCCGCGCGACGGCCGCCGGGTGGACGATGTTGCGGATCGACGCCACCGAGCCGCCGCCGTGGGTCGGGCCGTGCATGACGGCGGCGTCGAGCTCGACCACGCCGTCCTCGTTCGGCAGCCCGCCGAGGCCGACCGAGTGGTCCTTGGGATCCGCCTCGACGATCGCCACTCCCTCGATCGCCGCGTCCAGCGGGTCGTGTCCTTTCTTCACCAGCTCGATCGCCCGCTCAACGGCCCGCAACCCGTTGGCGCTGGAAACCGCCATCGGTCGCCGGCTACCGACCGGCCCGGGTGGACCGGCGCCGATGGCCAGCGTGCTCAAGCTCGCGGCGGCCGTCGAGGCCATGAAACGACGTCGGCTCATCGCTCTCCTCATGAAGTTTTCGACTCCTCCGGGATCAGGCGATCGGATCGGGTCCGAGCCCTCTGCACAGCTACGCACCATAGCCCGGGAACATCCGAGGGTCAATCGAGCAGGCCGGTGAAGTGCACGATCCGGCCCGAACCGCGGCGACCGGGCTCGGAACCATGGCGAGACCATGCGCGGGAGCGTCGAAGCCGCGGGAGAGTACGGCGCGGCGATTTCGCCCGGTTCTCCGTTCGGCCTCAAGGCGGGGCGATGTGGGCGCGGCGGCCGTGGAGTCGGACACGTCCCTGGGCGTACATCGCGATGGCCTCCGGCAGTGCCTGGCACTCTTCCTGGAAGACGCGCGCGGCCAGGGTCTCGACCGTGTCATCCTCATGGACGGGGACGACACGCTGGAGGACGATCGGTCCACTGTCGTAGGCGTCATCGGCGAAGTGGACGGTGCAGCCGCTGACCTTCACGCCGTAGTCGAGCGCGGCCTTGTGAACCTTCGAACCATAATAACCTTCGCCGCAGAATGCGGGGATCAACGACGGGTGGACGTTCAGCACCCGGCCCTTGTATTCCGGCGGGATGTTCAGCAGGGAGAGGAAGCCGGCCAGGATGACCAGGTCGGCCTTGTTATGGCGGATCGGCTCGAAGACCGACGCGCTGAACTCCGCCCGCGACCGAGCATTGCGGTTGGCCAGCGCCAGCGGGATGGCGGCCGCCTCGGCCCGGGTGATGGCCCCGATCCGCGGCCGGCTCGCCACAACCTGGACGATCTGTGCATTCAACCGCCGCGAGCGGATATAGTCGATCAGGTTCTGGAGAGTCGTCCCCTCGCCCGAGACGCAGACCGCCAGGCGGATGGGCGGGTCGACGATCGGCGGTTTGCGCGGCACATTGGCCATGACGCCGGACCTCCTCGGGCGGTTGGTGGGACGGTCGGTGATTCCGCCTCAATTATGGGCCCCGCCCGGGGGATTTCAAATCTCGCCGCGAGAGACGGTTCTCGGCCGAGCGACTACGAGGCCTGGCCGTTCTCGGGCGCGACCGGACCGAACAGGCGATCCAGCGTCCGCCGAAAACCGGGCAAGACCTCTCCACCGTCCAGGTGGTCGGACTCGGTCAGGACGTTGATTCGATTCCAGGCTTCGTAGACTTGAACACACCGCTGAATCGGATAGACGACCCACACCAAGCGAACGCCGGCCTGGAAGTACTCCTTGACCTTGCCCAGCAGATCTTCGGCGATGTCGGTCGGGCTGACAACCTCGACGGCCAGGTCGGGCACGACATCCCAGGCATCCTGACGAGGAGACGCCGGATGGTCGATCGGCCAGCGCTCGGCCGAGACGAATGCGATGTCCGGGCGGCGCTTTCGGTTGGCATCCTTCGCCAGCGGGAGGAGAAACAGCACCTCGTGGACCAGTTGGCCCGGACAGGGGGACTGCTGCTCGATGTGGACATCCAGATAGCTGACCAGTCGGGCCGCAACCATCCCCGCGAAGTAGCTCATTGTCGGTGTCTCGATCCATCGGCCGTCGATGAATTCATAGAATGCCTCGTCCCGCGGCTCATCCGACGTCGGGGCCGCGAGCTCGGGGGCTTCCAGCAACGCTGTGGACGCCACGATCGTATCTCCTCAATGGACGCGCGACCGACGATAACTTCCCACCCGTATCCAGATCGATTCTATACGAGTATTCAGCTCGTTCCAACCCCAGCGCCCATCTCGTTGATGACCCGCACGCAGCGCTCGCAGAGCGTGGGATGTTCGGCGTCCTGCCCGACGTTCGGACGATAGTTCCAGCACCGCTCGCACTTGGAATAGGTCGAGCGCTCGGCCTGGACGACCTCGCCCTTGGCGCCGGGATCGGCGACGATCTCGACCTCCGAGACGATGCAGAGCGTGGCCAGCAGCTCGCGATCCGGCTGCCATCGCTCGGGCCGGCCGGTCATGATTCGGACCCGGGCCTCCTGGGCGCTGCCGATGACCTTCTCCTTTCGCAGACCCTCGAGCGCGACGAGCACCTGCTCACGGAGCGAGATCAGCTCGCCCCAGCGGGCGTCGCCCTGTTCATCGTCCCAGCGGGGATCGGGCTGGGGGAACTCGGCCAGGTGGACGCTCGAACGCCGGCCGTCGGGTGCGGGGCGGTAATCCCACGACTCCTCGGCCGTGTGAGGGATGATCGGCGCGAGCAGCCGCGTCATCGCGTCGTGCAGCCGGGCCAGGACGAACTGCGCGGCGCGGCGGGCCGGGCCCTCGGGCGCCTCGGCATACAACCGGTCCTTGAGCACGTCCAGGTAGACGCTCGATAGCTCCACCGCGCAGAACTGGTAGATCCGCTGATACACCCGGTAGAACTCGAACCGTTCGTAGGCCGCGCGCACGTCGCGGATCACCCGGTTGAGCTGGCCCAGCGCCCAGCGGTCGATCTCGTGCAGGCTCGACGGGTCGACCGCCTCGGGATCGAACCGCCGGTAGTCCTCGAGATTGCCGAGCAGGTAGCGGAAGGTGTTGCGGATCTTGCGATAGGCCTCGGACATCTCCTTGATGCCGCGCTCGCTGACGGCGATGTCGTCGGCGTAGTCCATGCTGGCGACGTACAATCGCAGGACGTCGGCTCCGTAGGTGTTGGTCATCTTGTCGGCCGGGATGTAGTTGCCCAGCGACTTCGAGATCTTCCGTCCCTTCTCGTCGACGACGAACCCGTGGGTCAGCACGTTCTCGAACGGCGCGGTGCCGTTGGCGCCGACGGCCGTCAGGATCGACGACTGGAACCAGCCCCGATGCTGGTCGGAGCCTTCCAGGTACATGAACGCCGGATAGCCCAGGTCGAAGTCCTTCGACAGCACGGCGCGATGGCTGGAGCCCGACTCGAACCAGACGTCGAGGATGTCGCCCTCCTTTCGGAACGAGTGGCCGCCGCACTGCGGGCAGGCGGCGCCGGGCGGGAGTATCTCCTCCGCCGGCCGGGTAAACCAGGCGTCGGCGCCTTGCGAGCGGAACAGGTCGCGGAAGTGGCGGACCGTCTCGGCGGTCAGGAGCTGGGTGTGGCAGGTCGTGCAGCCCAGCGCGGGGATCGGGACGCCCCAGGACCGCTGCCGGCTGATGCACCAGTCGGGCCGGAGCGAGACCATCGACTCGATGCGCGTCTGGCCCCATTCGGGCAGCCAGCGGACCTCGTCGATCGCCTTGAGGGTCCGCCCGCGCAGGTCGTCGTGGTCCACCGCGATGAACCACTGCTCGGTCGCCCGGAAGATCACCGGCTTCTTGCAGCGCCAGCAGTGCGGGTAGCTGTGTGTGAGCGGCTGCTCGTGGAACAGATGGCCCGATTCTCTCAACCGGGTCACGATGATCGGATTGGCCGCGAACACCTGCTGGCCGGTCAGCCACTCCGGCGCCTCGGCGGTGAACCGGCCCGACTCGTCCACCGGACTGAGGACCGATAGCTGGTAGGCTCGCCCGGTCTGGTAGTCCTCGGCGCCATGGCCGGGGGCCGTGTGCACCAGTCCGGTGCCATCCTCGACGCTGACATAACCGGCCAGCACGAGCGGGCTGGTCCGGTCGACGAACGGATGGCGATACTCGGCATGCTCGAGGTCCCGGCCGCGGCACCGGCCGACTTCCGTGTATTCGACGACCTGACGCAAGGCCATGACCTTCGCGACGAGGTCGGCCGCCAGGATGGTCCGGATCGTCTCGCCACTCGCCGGGTCGGTATAGCTGACCCCGGCATAGCTCAGATCCGGGTGGACGGCGATCGCGACGTTGGCCGGAAGGGTCCAGGGCGTGGTCGTCCAGATCATCGCGTGCCAGGGCGGCGCGTCTCCGCCCGAGGAGGAGCGCCAGCTCTCCGGCACGCCCGAGACCATCGGGAAATTGACGTAGATGCTGGGCGTGGTCTCCTCTTGATACTCCAGCTCGGCCTCGGCCAGCGCGGTGCGGTCGGTGATGCACCAGTGGATCGGCTTGAGCTGCCGGTTGACGTAGCCCCGCTCGACCAGGTCGGCCAGGACGTCGAGGATGCCCGCCTCGTAGCAAGGGTCGAGCGTCAAGTAGGGATGATCCCAGTCGCCCAGCACCCCCAGCCGGCGGAACTGGCCGCGCTGGACGTCGACCCACTTCATGGCCTCGACCTGGCAGAGGGCGCGGATCTCGGCGTGGCCCATCTTCGCCGCCTTGGGGCCGAGGTCCTTGACGACCTTGTGCTCGATCGGCAGGCCGTGGCAGTCCCAGCCGGGGACGTACGGGCTGTCGAAGCCGGCCATCGACAGCGACCGAACGACGATGTCCTTGAGCACCTTGTTGAGCAGGGTGCCCATGTGGATCTCGCCGTTGGCATACGGCGGGCCGTCGTGCAGGACCCGCCTGGGCCGGCCGGCCCGCGCGCGGCGGAGCTGAGCATGCAGGTCCTGCTCGAGCCAGCGGGCCTGGATCTGCGGCTCGCGGACCGTCAGGTTCGCCTTCATGTCGAACCGGGTCGCCGGGAGGTTGAGCGTCTCTTTATAAGGCTTGGTATTGGGCGGCATCGGAGGAAGTGCTCAGGATCAAACGTAGGTCAGGCTTTCCAGCCTGACGTCAGGTCGGACGGATTGGGATCGGGTTTCAGGCTGGAAAACCTGACCTGCACGGATCGGGGGCCTTCGGGTTCAGGGCATCCACCGCTCCAGCACGCCGCAGACGATCTGCCGCAGCTTCGATTCGGCCTCGTTGGCCACGGCGATGATCTCCTCGATCCGGACCGGCTGCAAGGCATCCGGCAGGCACATGTCCGTGACGATCGAGAAGCCCAGGACCTTCAGCCCGGCGTGGACGGCGACCAGCACCTCGGGGACGGTGGACATGCCCACGACGTCGGCGCCGATGGCCCGGAGGAACCGATACTCGGCCCGGGTCTCGAGGTTCGGCCCGACGACCGCCACGTAGACACCGCGGCGGGCCACGATGTTCGAGTGCAGGGCCACCTCCAGCGCCAGGTCCTGCAGGCCGCGGTCGTAGGGCTCGATCATGTCGGGGAAGCGCGGTCCGAGCCGTTCGTCGTTCGGGCCGACCAGGGGGTTGAGGCCCATCAGGTTGATGTGGTCCTCGATGACGACCAGGTCACCCTTCTGGTGCAGCGGATTCAGGCCGCCCGCGGCATTGGAGACGATCAGCAGCCGGCAGCCCAGCTCCTTCATCACCCGGATCGGGAACGTCACTTGCCAGGGCGAGTAGCCCTCATACAGATGGAATCGCCCCTCCATCGCCATGACGACGTGCCCGGCCAGTCTCCCGCAGACGAGCTGACCACGATGGCTCTCGACCGTCGACCGCGGGAAATGCGGGATCTCCGGGTAGGGGATCGCGGCTTCGGTCTGGATCTCGCGGGCCAGGGCGCCCAGTCCCGTGCCCAGGACGATGCCCACTCGCGGCTCGCCTTGCCAGAGGGCGCGGATCGCTCGTGAGGCGTCCTGAACGTGCTCCCACTCGTGATGCGTCATGTCCCGACCCTTCTCGTGGAAGGGGCGAGGGGTCAGGGGCGCCGGGCGAGGAGGAGAAAAACCGGACTCCTCTCGATCGCCCCGCGCCCCTGACCCCTCGCCCCTCATCGGAAGCCGCCTCGCGACGGCCGCCGGGTCTGGCCGGCCGTTCCCCTCAGAGGCTGTGAAAGAAACGGATTCAATATTCCAGATTCCGAATTCCGAAGACACAACTCCATGAGCGATGAAGGTTTACATTCATTCGGAATTCGGAATCTGAAATCCGGAATCGATTGTTTCACAACCCCTCAGCCCCGGAACCCGAACCGTCTGAGCAGCCGATCGAAACGCGGGTCGCGTCGCAACGCCTTGAGATCCGGGTCTCGGTGCAGGCGGCCGGCGTGAGCGTATCCCAGCTCCAGGGCCCGCTGCAGCGCGAAGAAACCCGGGTCGATCATGCCGAGCACCGTGTAACTACACGCCAGATTGTACCAGGCGATGGGATTCTCGGGGGTCAGCCGCACCAGCCGACGGTCGAACTGGAGCGCCCGCGCGTACTGCCCTTTGGCCGCCAGGTTATTGGCCTGGGCCCGCAGGGCGTCCACGAAGCAGGGCTCTTGGTCCAGCAGCCGGCCGAAGAACTCGATCTCGAAATCGAGCTGACCTTGATCGCGCCGGCGGCGCTTCGAGGTCTCGGGAGACGGGCGTTCCGAGGACGAATCGCCCGGGCGATCCACAGGTGCGGCCATCGCGGCGTATCCCCCATCGCAGCCAAGAGTTCGGCGCCCCGACCGACTCCCTCGCGGGCTTCGTTCCGGGGCGGCTGTTGTCATCTCGAATCGACGCTTGCAGAACCTGGCGCGATCCGTCCGCTTTCCTCCCGCTCCCCCGAAGATCCGACGGTCCGCTTCGGGCAGATCCATCTTCCCGTTCGCGGCTCGGGACGGCCATACCCCGTTCTTCCCCCAGGAGATTTCAAACAGGATCGCCGCGATTCGCCAGCAGGCCGGCGCGAGCGGCGCCCCCTGCTCATGACACCTCTTCCATCTGACTCGCGCCCATCACTTCCCATGATAAGGCAATCGATCCGGTCTGACCAGCACCCGGGCCCCTCGATACCGCTGAGGGCAAGCGTCCATTCCGTCACGGCTCGCCCTCGTCAAGATCAATCACAGGTGCATCCATTCGATCTCCGTTATCCGCCGTGCGTCGGGATCTCATGAAGACGGGGGCGGAAGACGACATCAAATGTCGTCGAGTTCTTCATCCTCGTCGTCATCGATCTCATCGAGGTCCTCATCCTCGTCGAAGTCCTCGTCTTCCTCGTCGATATCGATATCATCGATCTCTTCGAGTTCATCGATATCGTCCTCATCGTCATCCTCGTCGTCGAAATCCTCGTCGTCGAAGTCATCGTCTTCCTCGTCGAGGTCTTCCTCGTCGAGGCCCTCATCGTCGTCAACTTCTTCCTCGTCAACGCCCTCCTCTTCCTCGTCGGGATGGCGAGCGAAGGCGGGGGGAGGAGAATCCGGCCACTGATCCGACGCCGCGGTGACGGCGGAGAACTCAGCGGTGGCATCGAGTCGTTCCAGGCAGTCGAGCATAGAATCAGTCCTTACACCAAGGGAGTACATCGGGGAATCGCCCCCTGAGGCATGCGCCATGAAATGGCCGACTCGCCCTTGGTGGAGCCGAAAGAGCCGAGGGCGGAGCCATAGTGGTAGTCAACCGGGGGCTTGAGTGTCAAGTGTCGAATTCACCGGGATTCCGGCCGCGGGTCCCGGCACGATCCGCGTGATCGAAGTCGTGCTGCCTGGGGATGTTCAGGCCGCTCGCTCAACGAAATGGTCGGCATGCCCCCGGGTGGACCTTGAGAGTCTCTGGGGGCGGCCCGCATGGTCGGGTTCCGGTGGTGGCGCGGCGCGGGCGGAGGTGGGGCGGGTTCCGGCCCGAACCGGGCTGTTTGATGCGGGCGCGACCGGGGTCAACTGGTCTCTCCTTGTCACGAATAGTCGGGGCGGAATCTTGCCGGGTGTTCAGATCAGCCGGACGATCTGGCGGGTCGCGGCGGACCGTGCGATCGCCTCGAGGAGCCTGACGGTACCGAGGGCTTCTTCGGCCGGGCAGCACAGCGGCGCCCGGCCCCTCAGGGCGGCGACGAAGTCGCCGTCGATGGTGCGGTCGGGCGGTGGCAGGGGGACTTCCTGCCGGGTGGAGCCGGGCCGTTCCTCCTCCAAGGTCTCATCCGTGGCGCGGAGTCGGCCGAGCTCGCCGAAATACTCGATGGCGAAGAGGGGACCCGGTGAGATGCCGGAGATGGCCAGGGTCGCGGGGGTGCCGTCGGCCAGGCGGATGGCGGCGGCGGTCACCAGGTCGATGTCGGGCTCACGACGGTTCTGCACGGCACCCACCTCGTGGGCGACCTGTCCGGTCGTCCACAGCAGGGCGTCGACCAGGTGGTCGCCGACATCGGCGAGGATGCCCCCGCCGGCCGATTTCGGGTCGAACCGCCAGGCGCTGTCGGCCCGGCCGAGCGTGGTCAGCCAGGGTCGGGCGAGGGTCGCCGAGACGAGCCGCACCGGGCCGATGACCCCGTCGGCCAGTCGCCGGCGCGCCTCGGCCAGGCTGGGGGCGAGCCGGTATTGATGGCCGACACCGACCTTGAGGTCGCGCGCACGGGCCAGGGCGACGATGTCGGCCGCCTCCTGGAGGTTGGTCGACAGCGGCTTCTCGATGAAGACGTGGCAGCCGGCCTGAAGGGCGTCCATGGCCGGCCGGTAGTGCTCCAGGTGCGGGCTGAAGATGGCCAGGGCGTCGGGTGCCGTCTCCCTGAGCAATTGGCGATGATCGGCGAAGGCCGGCACGGGCATCGATGCCGGGTCCCGGGCCATGGCCGCCCGATCCGCGAGCGCCCGGGCCGCCCCGAGGTCCGGGTCCGCGCAGCCGACGATCGCCACGCCCTCCTCGGCGAGGAGCCGCTCGAGGTGGATCCGTGCGGCCTGGCCGCAACCGGCAATCCCGATCCGCACCACCGGTGTTCCCATCGTCCGTTCTTGACCTCTCCCGCCCGATCCGCCGGCGTCCCAGCCGGACGACGCCCCTCGACCCAACCTTGTTCCGTCCTTTGGCTACGGCCTCGCTCGGCAGCGGCTTCATCCCAGCAATATCCCCGCCTCACGTCAAGAGTCTATCTGCCATGTCAACCCCTGAATTCCGTTTTTTTCGGCCGCCGCCATCGGAGGCGGTAATGCCAGAGATGGAGGGGATTTGCGCCGATGCCGCCGGGCCGGCATCCGCGTCGTCGTCGCGGTGCCGCGAGCAGGGCTCCCGGCCGGTCCTTCGGGAGGACGACTCGGCCCCTCCAGCAACAGGCCAGCCGGTCTCGGCGCCGGGCCGGCGCGCTCGCCTTGACGCGAACCCGAACGGCGGTTTATCGTGTCGAATGGATGGTGGCTGTGGCCTAGCGGTTAAGGCGCCAGATTGTGGATCTGGATATCGCGGGTTCGAATCCCGTCAGCCACCCTCGGCGAAACGCTGCGCCGTGGGAAGAACCGACGCCCGTCTTTCCCGGCCGTTGAGCGGCGAATCCTCATCTCCGTCGGACCCAATCACTCGGGTTGCTTCGCGGGCACGTCCCCGTTCCCATCCCCGGGGTGAGCGTCTTACGAGTGGGTAAACGGCTACGCGGCGACCCGGCGGTTGGCCCAGAACGCATCCCATTGTCCCTGCTCACTCAAGAGCAGGGCTCGCAGATGGCCGACCGCATCGGCCTCCTCGTGGCCCCACCGCATCCCCGAGCCCTTCATTCGCCGGCCGATGACCGTCTTACACGCCGCCTCCACCGGGCCCGAGCCGATCTGCCACCCCTTGGCCCGATAGCTCGGATAGTCCATCCGATGGCACTGGTTGCGGAAGTAGGTCACCACCCCCTCCCATGCCGGCCGCGCCGGGGATTCCCGGCGAGGTCCAGGCCCTCCAGCCAGGCCAGGATCGCCGGTCCGCCCTCGTGCTTCAGCCGGTGCGACCACGCCGCGTGGGCCGCCTCGGCCGCCGCCGCGTCACCCGGGTGCCAGGCCTTGGCGAAGTCCCCCAGGTGCTCACTGGCGTGGTAGAAGTCCAGGATCACCACATCGAGCCGGCCGAAGTGGAGCTGCAGCAGGTCCTCCAGCCCCGCGCCGCCGTCACACACGGCGATCCATCGCTGGGCGCCGCCCATCCCCACCCGGCCGGCCGTGTGGCGCAACGGCTCGGCCACGGCCTCTTGGCCCTCGAGGCTGGCCACATACCGCGCCTGCCAGGCGGGCCGCCGCCCCTCGGGATCGGCCCACTGGCGGCGCTCCGCGGGGACCGGGTTGTAGACCATCCCCACCGCGACCATCTCCCCTTCGGCGGCCGCCCCGCCCGGGCCCTGCTTGGCGAGGCCCGTCAGGTCGATCGAAACGTAGGCGCAGGTCATCCCCTCGGCGTCCTTGTGCCAGTCCCAGGCCCGGGTCTCACCGAAGGCGACCTTCGCCTCCACGGCCCGGCCCAGCTCGCCGCCGATCGCCTCGGTGGCCCGCTCCACGGTCGATTCGGCCAGCGACAACCCGCTCATCTTGGGCAGGATCACCTCGGCGGCCAGCGCGAAGCTGTCCAGGGTCCCGGCCAGGGTGGTCAACTCGGCGGCGCCGGCGGTCAGGTCGCTCTGATCCAGGCCGAAGGCGGCGTCGCCGGGACAGTGGCCGTGATGGCAGTGGGGGCAGTGGTAATAGCCCCGCTCGATGGTCAGGGGGCCCAACGCCGAGAGGAGGCCCTTTTTCCGATAACCCTTGAAGCGGGTGTCCTGGTGGCAGTGGGGGCAGGTCAGGCTGGAGCCTCGGTACCCCCTTTTTTCCGCTGCTCGGCAGCGGTCTGGAGGGCCTTGGCTCCCAGGCGATGGACCAGGTCGCGGACCTGGAACTCGGTGGCGCCGAAGAGTTGATGGTCGGGCTTGATGGCGAGCAACTCGGCGATCCGCGAAGGTCGTGTTCGGAGGCGGCCTTGAGCGACTCGAACAACTGCTCGGCGCGGCGGGCCTGCTCCTCGGGGAGATGGGCGAACGACATGGTGGGGACCCTCCGTGAACAAAGGACTAGTGAATCGGGGATGACGCATCCAAGACCTCTGTTCTACGAGATTTTCCACCCACTTTCGAGACGCCCACCCCCATCCCCGAACGTTCGATGCCCGTGCTTGACACGTGTCAACAGGCGGCCTAGGATTGGCTGGATGAGCCGGCCACGGCATCCCAACAAACATATCGAGGCGGCGGTCCAGTACGCGGAATCGCTCGGCTGGCGCGTCTGGGTGGCCAGTGGGCACGCTTGGGGCCATCTCTATTGCCCGTTACAGGCCAGACAGGGGTGCAGGATCAGCGTGTGGTCAACCCCGAGGAACCCCGAGAATCACGCTCGTCATGTGAGGCGTGACATCGACGCCTGCCCGCACGAACCGAATCAACCACCAGCCGGAGAAGAGAACGATGACGACGGAGACCGGGATCCCGTGTGAGCACGAGCACGATTTCGTCCTGGCGCTGACCGGCGTCAGCGAACTGAGCCAGGAGCAGGAGGATGCGCTTTTCGAGGCCGGTTGCGATGACGCGACGATCAGCATCCGGTCGGGCCGGGTTTTCCTGTCGTTTTCCCGCGCGGCCCGCTCTCTAAAGGATGCGATCCTCAGCGCGATCGGCGACGTGAAGAAGGCGAACATCGGCGCAAGTCCTGAGAGTGAACGACTCCAGCCTGGTGACTCAGGCGGAGATCGCCCGCAAGATCGGACGGAGCCGCCAGCTCGTTTACCAGTACATCACGGGGGCTCGCGGGCCCGGGAATTTCCCGGCGCCCACGTGCGATATCACGGACGGCGTCGCTCTCTGGCGCTGGTGCGAAGTCGCTCACTGGCTCTGGCAGAACGGGATGCTCAAGCAGGATGTGTTTCGCGACGTCCTGGATGTTTCCACTATCAATAGCGTCCTGGACTTCATCCACCATCAGCAAAGGGATCCGGAGGTTGTGAACCACCTATTCGAGGATCTCCGGACTCCCGCCCCCGGTTGATTTTTCCATCGACGGCCACCGATGGGACCATATTACCCCCATCAACAAAACGGACGGAAGCACGTAGCGACATGATCGGCCACGCCGCCAGCGCGGAACGGGCACGCAGGTACTTCCCGATTCGAGCTGCGTCCCCGTTGAACTCCCCTGCGTCCCCGTTGAACTCTATCTAGCCCCAAAACAAGCGTGATAAAAAAAAGCGGTTGTGTTCAACCTATGTGATCACGTTCATTAGATTGAGACGTACCTTCTACAGCTCGGGGGGATTTGGGCCCCGTTGCTGCCTCGAATTCTGTCTTCGGCATCGCCACCCCCATTTGCTTCTCTCGAAGGCCAACACGGATCGGGGCATCCGGACCCCGACTTCAGTGAGCGACCCCTCAACACAGCCGGCGTGAGTGCAACCGCTCGACCAGCCGGAGGAACACACCTTGCCACGGGTTCCACGACAACAACCGGTAGATCAGCCGCCCCCCCGCCCGGACGATCTGGCACGGCATCTGGATGAACGCCGCGCAGTACGTCGCGAACTCCATCCGCAACAACGTCCGCCGCTCCGCCTCATGGCGGGCCCGGTGCCGCGGCGCCACCGGCACCAGCAACGCACTCCAGGCCTTCAGGCTCCACGCCAACGAGCCCATCACCATGTACGCCCAGTTGCTCACCAGGTCGTCCACGGGGGTGGTCAGGGCACGAACGCCGCTCTTGAGTTGCGCGATCAAGTTCTCCTGGTCGCAGCGATCGTTGGCCGAGAACACCACCTCCTCGGCCGTCATCTCACGGTCGTTGGTGATGTAGAAGAAGTAACGATACTCCTCGAACAGCCGCATCTGTCCCCGGTTCAACCCCCACCCGCTTGCGGAGGACGATCAGGCGATAACTCTTGCGGCAAGCGAGCGGTCGGTAGGCGAACTCCGCGACCATCTCCTCGAGCAGCTCGACATTCTTGTAGCCGCGCTCGCGGACGATCTCGGGCCGGAAGTGCTCGGGCTTCTCGCGTGGAGCGGTCTTGATCGGGTACCGTGGCGGTCGTTTCAGGAGGCGGTACGAGTCGGCCGGCAAGGCATCGGCCCGGGCCTTGAGCGACTCGTAGGCCTCGTAGCCGAAGAAGAACCGGATGTCGCCCGCTTCGTCCCAGCGATCCAGGTGCCCGGTCTGGGCGAACTTGGTGTCCCCCCGCAAGAGGATCTTGCGGAAGCCCGCCCGACGGGCCAAGGCGACGGCCATGTCGATGAAGACGTCCGCCCGCTCCGCGGAGGGGCGGTTGCCACTGCGATTGAACAGGTAGAGCGGCTCCGCCGTATTGGCCAGCGAGATCACCAGCGGATGGTAACCGTACTGGCCGTCGTAGGTGAAGTCCATCCCCTGCTTGCACTCCCCATCGCTGGGCACGATGCTGCCATCGGCCTCGAGGATCGCCTCGGCGAAGAACTCGGGGGGCTGCTGGGCCCAGACCCGCAGCCGCGCCTCGTTGATCGTGTCCATCAGGGTGAGGACATCGGCCTCGGCGAAGCGGCGGCAGAAGTCCCCGGCGGTGGTCGGGTCCGGGATCCGTTTGGCCCCCAGGGCGTCGAGGTAGACCTCGTCGTTGCGCCGCAGCTCGAGGTGCTCGATGCGCCGGCCGCCGGCGAGGAGATTCAGGGCGATGTTGAGGACGTGGTCGGATTCGTGGTAGGGCAGGTGCCGCTTGAGGAGGTGGAGGTTGCGGTCGATGTCCTGGATGAGCTCGATCTTCTGGGCCAGGAGGAAGAGGGCGCCGATGCCGCCGGCACTGAGCCCGCGGCCCCGACCGGCGTGTTCGTAGTGGATATTGCTGGCGGTCATCATGGGTACCGGCCGCTCCGGGCCGGGCGTGTTGTCGAGCCGTTTCTTGATCCGCCGTTGCCACTCCTGGAAGAATCTCTTCTTGCGTGCCGCTCGCTTTTTTCGGAGAGTGGCGCTCACTCGAAGGCCCCCTTGTCTTGGAATGGTGAGGATGTGAACCTACCTCCATTATTCCAAGACCATGCGGGGTTTTCGAGCTTTTTCTCCCGAAGCGCGCCAAACGCACTATAAATCACGCTTGGTTAGGGGCTAGCTGCGTCCCCGTTGAACTCCCCCTAGCTGCGTCCCCGTTGAACTCCCCCCGTTGAACTCCCCCTAGCTGCGTCCCCGTTGAACTCCCCAGCTGCGTCCCCGTTGAACTCCCCTAGCTGCGTCCCCGTTGAACTCCCCCGTTGAACTCCCCTGCGTCCCCGTTGAACTCCCCAGCTGCGTCCCCGTTGAACTCCCCGTTGAACTCCCTAGCTGCGTCCCCGTTGAACTCCCCCCTAAATAGACCCACCCAATGGGGAAAGTGGCGACGAGCGGGATGTAGGGCGGGCTCTGCCCACCGGCTAGTGGCCCTCATCGGTGGGCAAAGCCCACCCTACTTTCCCTCTTGCGTGGATCTATTTAGCTGCATCCCCGTTGAACTCCCCCTGCTTCAAGCCCGGGAATCTCGGGCTCGTCGTCATCGACGGTAGGCAGCATGACCTCGGCCGGTCTGGCTCCCCCGAGTCCATCGCGGAAGACGACCGGCTCATCCAGGAACGGCCGGCCCGTGGCCCCTCCCTTCCCGGGCCGAACGGCCCGGGCCACATCGCCCAGTGGGTCAACGGACTCCTCGTGTCGTCGTGACCCCCGTACAATCGGCTCAGTTTTTCAGGAGTTCCGCGAGGACCTTGCGGCTCAGCCCCTTCTGTTGAATCTTCCGGAGCAGCAGTTCCTGGACCTCTTGATCCTCGCCCAGTTCCGACATGAGATTGTCCGACTCCGACTCAGGGATCGCGACCTGGGGAGGGACGAACTCGGTCGGCAGGGGTTCCGAGCAGATCTCCTGGATGAGGCGCGATAGCGTCTCCGCATTCTGTCGGTCCTCCTCCGCGGTCGACCCCGTGCGGCGAGCCTGGGAGAGGAGGACATCTCGGCAGGTCTGGACGAAGACCTTGTCTCCGACGTGGGCGTGTCCACCTCGCACTCGAAGGATCCTGGAGATCAGTATGGCCGGTCGGACGCTCGCGATGCTGGTCTTCAGGCCCGCATCGCGGAAGGCCTGGACCAGGGCGATGATCCGCTCCACTTCCGCCAGGGGGAGTCCGGAGCGTTCGTGAGTGATCGCCGCCTCGGTCGCCTGGTCGAACCCGCTGACGAGGATCGTCACCATCCGGTCCAGGAGGGCGTCCTGCGCACCATGGACCCCCGCGTACTCCGCCGGATTGCTGGTGAAGAGGATCCGAAAATCGGGGTGAACGGGGATACTCTTGCCGCGAAGAGGCAGCACCCGCTCTTCCAGGACGGAAAGGAGCACATTGTTGGCCTCGGGCCGCGACCGCGTGAACTCGTCATAGACCACCGTGCTGCCGTTCTCGCAAGCCTCGGTGAGGGCCCTCCCCACCCACATGGGCTTCATCTCTTCCTCGACCTTCAGCACGGTGTGGACGTACTCGTCGCGCGTGTAGCTGCGCGAGTAGCCGCTCTCCTTGCCCACCAGATCGGCGGTGCCCATCTCGTTGTCGCCATGAACGAGCACCACCGGGCGGCCGAGTCGCTGGGCCACGTGGAGGGCGAGCGTGGTCTTGCCGCTGCCCGCCGGGCCGCAAAGATGGACGTGCAAACCATCCTTGATGTAGTCCAAGGTGCGGTCGACCAGGTCCTTGATGAAGGGCGTCTCCACGAAGTCGGAAGGCGGGGCCGCGACCTCCCGAGCCGCCTGGGCCGTGACCTCCCGGGCCGCCTGGGCCGTGACCTCCCGGGCCGCCGGGGCCGGTGACTTCTCCTCCGTCCGTGCCGGACCGGGGGCATACGTGAAGTCCTTCTTGCACCAGGAGCAGGTGTAGCGGCGCTCGCGATCGGATGCCACCCGGACTTCCTTCTGGCACCAGGGGCAGGTCTCTATCAGCGTAGCCATCAGAGGGCTCCTTTCATCGGAGACGCGAGGGGTTCCGCGCCAGGTCGCGAGAGGGGGAGCACGGCCGTCACCACCGCGCCCGCGCCGGGATCGCTTTGGATCGAACACTCTCCGCCCACGGCCTCCGCGTAGTCTTGCATGGCTCCCATCCCGAGTCCGTCCTCGGGGTTCTCCGCGTCGCGGCCCCGGCCGTCGTCCCGCACCGTCAGGCGGAGCCAACCCTCTCGCGGCAAGTCCAGCCGCACGGTGACCTTGCCGGCCCGGGAATGCTCGACCGCGTTGGTCAGGGCTCCTTCGGCGATTCGGTAGGCCGCCAGACCGACCTGTTCCGGGACCAGGCCGCGGTCGGCATTCTCGCGCTTCGACAGCGCGTCATCCCGCTCGAAATCGATCGACAGGGCCGACCCGAACCGATCGAGAAGGGACGGGATCGCCGGGACGAGCCCACCGCCAAGCGATGGAGGGTAGAGGTGACGGCCGAGGTCGCCCACGACCGGCGCCAGTTCGCTCAGCCCGCGGACCACGTCGCCGAGGAGCGGAGGGGGTCCCGACGCCGAGCCGATCCGGTCGACGAACTCCTGGAGGCGACCCTTCAGGACGAGGAGCCTCTCCTGCACACCGTCGCGGAGCTGGGCCGCGACGTCACGGCGCACGCGCTCATGCTCGGTGATCAGGCGTTGTCGGGAGCGTCGCAGCATCTCCGCCTTGGCGAGGGCGACCCCCTGCCCGATCACCGCCTCGGCCACCGCTTTGCGCACGATGGCATAGCGCAGGGATCGCGCCAGCATCTTACTATCCACTTGTCCCTTGACGAGATAGTCCTGCGCCCCCTCCTTCAGGGCCTGCTCCCCCAGCGATTCGTCCTGGAAACCCGTGAGCACCACGATGGGCACGGCGGGCAGCTGCGCTCGCGCCAGGATCAGGGTATCGATGCCGTGGCTATCCGGCAGGCCGAGATCCAGCAGGACCACGTCGCAGGGCTCTTTCCAGAGGAATTCGAGCGCCTCGCTCAGTTGCCTGACGTGGGTCATCTGGCACTGCCCGGGCAGGGCTTCCGACAGGCCCTCGAAGAGCAGGCGGGCATCGCCCAGATTGTCTTCAACCAGCAACACGCGGATGCTTTCCGATGACATCGATTCCTCCTATCTCGGTGACAACTTCGCCGTCGTGAACCAGAAATTCTCGATGGACCTGACGACCGCGCTGAACTCCTCCAGGTCAACCGGCTTCGTGATGTAGCAATTGGCATGGAGCTCATACGTGCTGAGGATGTCCTGTTCGGCGCTGGAGGTGGTCAAGACGATCACGGGGATGCGTTTCAGCTCCTCGTCGAACTTGATTTCCGACAGCACCTCACGGCCGTTTTTCTTCGGCAGATTCAGGTCCAGCAGGATCAGGTCCGGACGGGCTGCGCCGGCATACTTGCCTTCGCGTCGCAGGAATGCCATGGCCTCGACTCCATCTCCGACCACGTGCAGATGGCTCACGACCCTGGAATCCTTCAAGGTTTCCACGGTCAGGCGTACGTCGCCGAGGTTGTCTTCCACCAGGAGGATCTCCACCGGCCTTTCCCAGGTCGCAGCGCTCATGGGCCGTGCTTTCCGGCCGGGATGGTGAAGTAGAAAGTGGCGCCGCTCCCGAGCTGCGACTCCACCCAGATCCGCCCGTCGTGACGCTCCACGATCTTCTTGCAGATGGCCAGGCCGATGCCCGTCCCGGAGTACTGCTCCCGGTTGTGCAGGCGCTGGAAGAGCACGAAGACGCGCTCGGCGTATTTCGGGTCGATGCCGATCCCATTGTCGCGCACGGAGAACACCCATTCGGTCCCCTTCTGCTCCGCCGAGACGTGCACGCGCGGGGATTCGTGGCCGTGGTATTTGAGGGCGTTGCCGACGAGATTCTGGAGCAATTGACCGAATTGCCGAGGGTCGGCCGGGACAGTGGGGAGCGGATCGCGGGTCACCACGGCGCCACTCTCCGCGACCGCCGCCTTGAGGTTGAGGAGGGCCTGATCGAGGGCCGTCGTGCAATCGGTCGGCTCGAACTCCTCACCGCGCGTGCCCACGCGAGAGTACGCCAGCAGGTCGTTGATCAGCCGCTGCATCCGTTTGGCGCCATCCACGGCGAACGCGATGAACTCGTCGGCGTCGGCGTCGAGGCGGCCCTTGTAGCGACGGGCCAGGAGCTGGGTATAGCTCGAGACCATGCGCAAGGGTTCCTGCAGGTCGTGCGAGGCGACGTAGGCGAACTGCTCCAGGTCCCGGTTGGAGCGGACCAGTTCGGCGGTCTGGATCCGCAGCGTCTCGTGCAACTCCATGATCCGCCGCCCGGCACGGAGGCGGACCTCCAGCTCGTGCTCATCGAACGGCTTGGCGACATAGTCATCCGCGCCCGCCTCCATGCCCCGGACGATGTCCGGTCTGCCGGTCTTCCCCGTCAGCATGATGAGGTAGATATAGGGCCCGTCGCGCTCTTGACGCACCCTCCGGCAGATCTCGTCACCGTCGAGGCCCGGCATCATCCAGTCGATGACGGCCAGCGGAGGGGCATCATGGCTCCGGAGCACGTCCCAGGCCTCGGTGCCGTCCCGCGCCGTCACCGCCTCATAGCCCCAGTCCTCGAGCGCGCTCTCCAGCAAGAGGAGCGCGGCGGGATCGTCATCGGCGATCAAGGCCCGCATGAAGCACTTTCTTCCTTCAAGACTTCCAGGGCGTGCTCGAGGTGGACGACCTCGGCTTCCAGCTCGGCACACGCGGCGTGGCCGCCCGTCAGATGTCCCTGTCGTGCCATCTCCTCCAGCCGACCGGCGACCCCGGCGACCCGGAGGGCGCTCAGGTTGGCGGCGGACCCCTTGATCCGGTGGGCAGCCCGCTCCAGCGTCGGGTGGTCGTCCGCGGCCAGGGCCGTGCGGATCTGGGTCAGGAGCCCGGGGCAGTCGGCCAGGAACAATTCGGACATCTTCCGGAGCAGGGCCCGTTTGCCCCGGGCTCGCGCCAGGGCCTCGTTCATGTCGAAGACCGCTTCGGCATCGCCCGATCGGGCCTCCCGATCGGCTTCCGGCTCCGACCGGTCCGCCATGAGGTTCAGCCCTTCGACGACCGCGAGGAATGGCTCGGCCCGGATCGGCTTGGAGATGTAGCCGTCCATCCCCGCCGCCAGGCATCGCTCCTGATCGCCCTTCATCGCATGGGCAGTCAACGCCAAGATCGGGATGTGTCGCCCCGAGCCGCGTTCTTCCGCGCGGATGGCGGCGGTCGCCTGGAAACCATCCATCCGGGGCATCTGGACGTCCATGAGGATCAGGTCGAACGATTCCCGTTCCAGGATGTCGAGCGCGTCGAAGCCGTCGAAGGCCACGACGACGGAGTGTCCCCGATCCTCCAGGAGCGTGACCGCCAGATACAGATTGACCGGGTTGTCCTCCGCCACCAGGATCCGGAGCGGGCGCGAGGGTTGCGGGAGGGAGTCGGGCACCGGCGCGGACGGTTCGAGCCGCGCCATGGGCCGGACCCCGAGGACGGCCAGGATGGAATCGAGCAGTTCCGACGCCTTGACGGGCTTGCGAAGATAGGCGGCGATGCCCAGCGTCCGGCAGCGCTCGGCGTCGCCCTGGCGGTCCGCGGACGAGACCATCATGACGGCCGTCCCGGCCAGTTCGGGAGTCTTCCGGATTCGCTCGGCGATCGCGAAGCCGTCAACCTCGCGCATCATGGCGTCGACCAAGACCAGCGGGAACGGCTCGCCGGCGTCGCCGGCCCGGTTGATCGCCTCGAGGGCGGCCGGGCCCCCCTCCACCAGCGTCGGCTCCATGCCCCAGTGGGTCAGCAGTTCGTCGAGGATGTGGCGGTTCGTGACGTTGTCGTCGGCCACCAGGATGGGCAACCCCTCCAGGGCCCGATGCCGCGGCGAGGGCCGATCGAGGCCCGCGTCGGAGACGCCGAACCGGGCGGTGACGAAGAACGTGCTGCCGAGATCCGGTTGACTCTCGACCCCGATGCGGCCGCCCATCGCCTGCGCCAGGTGCCCGCAGATGGCCAGCCCTAGCCCGGTGCCGCCGTATCCCCGCGTCGTCGAGCTGTCGGCCTGCGTGAAGGGGGCGAAGATCTGCTGCTGCTTCTCCGGCTCGATGCCGATGCCCGTGTCGCGGACGGCGAGCCGGAGAATGACCCCCGCGTCGTCCTGCGATTCCCGCTCGACGCGCACGGCGATCTCGCCGCTCGCGGTGAACTTGATGGCATTGCCGACGAGGTTCAGCAGGATCTGGCAAAGGCGGCCCGGGTCACCGACCAGGACGTCGGGGACCTCCGGCGCGATCGCGAGTGTCAGTTCCAGCCCTTTGGCGTGCGCCCGTAACGCCATGGGCTGGATGGCGTCGCCGAGGGTCTCGGGCAGGTTGAAAGGGACCGACTCCAGTTCCAGATGCCCCGCCTCGACCTTGGAGAAGTCGAGGATATCGTTGAGGAGCCGCAGGAGCGTCTCGGCGGAAGAGTTCGCCAGGCTGATGAGCTCATTCTGTCGGGGCTTGAGGCCCGAGCGGAGGGCGAGGTCGAGCATGCCCAGGATGCCGTTCATCGGCGTGCGGATCTCGTGGCTCATGTTGGCCAGGAACTCGCTCTTGGACCGATTGGCCTCCTCGGCCTTCTCCACGGCGATTCGCAGGGCGCACTCCGATCGCTTGCGGTCGGTGATGTCGCGCACGATGCCGGTGAAGATGCGCTGGCCATTCAGATGGAATCCGCTGATGGACAGCTCCATGGGGAAGGTCGAGCCGTCGCTCCGCAGGCCGACGACTTCGCGGCTGAAGGCCCTCGGCTGACCGATCGCGAGGTCATTGGCGAAATGCTCATCATGGCGGCTGCGACCGGGCTCGGGCATCAGCAGCTTCATGTCGCGCCCCACGACCTCGCTGGCCCGGTAGCCGAAGATCTTCTCCGCGGCCGGGTTGAACGATTCGATCGTCCCGCGCTCGTCGACGGTGATGATCCCGTCGACCACATGGTCCAGCACCGAGCGCATCCGCTCCTCGGCCTCCCGCAGGGCCGACTCGGCCGACAACCGCTCGGTGATGTCTTCCACCGTCCCCGTGTATCCGACCAACTGCCCCAGGTCGTCGAACATCGGCAACGCCCGGGAATGCATCCAGCGTTCGCCCAGTTGCGGGATCCGGAAGCGGCAGACCTCGTCATATTCGCGGCGCTCGGTCCGGGCGGCGACCCATCGCTCGAGGACTCGCGCCCGATCGTCCGGGGCGATGAGACGCAGCCAGCCGTCTCCCAGGGACTCCTCGGGTGCGAGGCCGTCGATCGCCTGGAGTCGGGGATTCGTGTAGGTGCACCGGCCCTCGACGTCCGTCGTGAAGATGCCGACGGGCGAGCAGGCCGAGAGCGAGCGGAACCGCTTCTCGCTGCGTCGCAAGGCCTGCTCGGCGTATCGGCGTTCGAGGGCCAGGGCGATCCCGTTGGAGACCGAGGCCATGGCCTGCATGGTGTCGTCCCGGAGCGGCTTGCGGGCGTAGAGGGCCATGACCCCCATGAGCCGGTCGTCGGACAGCAGGGGGTAGCCCGCGAACGCGACCATCCCCTCCCGCCTGGCCCATTCCTGGTCACCGACGAGGGGATCGCCGATGACGGCGTTGGTCAGGTGGGGGCGGCGTCCGCGCGATCAAGCCGATCTTGCTCTGACCGACGGGCACCCGCCCGTGGGGGCCGTCGATGTGAGTATACATGCCGGCGCTGGCCTGGAGCTCCAGGACGTCCCCCGTCGAGTTGATCGTCCAGATGCGAGCGAACGCTGCATCGAGGTGGCGGACCAGGCTCTCCGCCGTCCGCTGGAGCGAGTCCGACAGCGGGATGTTCTGTGTGAGGGTGACGGTCACCTCGGCGGTCAGCTCCGCCAGGTGGGCCCGCTTCTCCAGGTCGTTCTCGGCCCGCCTCCGTGCGGTGATGTTTTCATGGGCCACCACGACGCGCATCGGTCCCTCGCCGCGAAACCGCGTGACGCGGGCGATGAACCAGCGCTCCTCTTCGGCAGAGTGGCAAGGATACTCGAGCGCGAAGTCCTGCTCCCGGCCGCTCATGACGTCGCGAATCCCGCCGGCGATTGCCGCGGCCTGGTCGGCATTGGGGCCATCGGCCGTCTCGCACACCCGCAGGTAATTGGCGCCTTCGAAAACGTTGGACGCGATCGGCGGATTGGCCTCGGCGAATGCGCGCGAGGCGCGGTTGACCGCGATGATCGTCCCGGTCTCGTCCAGGATCGCGACATGCGCCGAGAGCGCATCCACGATCGAGCTCGCGAAGCGGTCCGAGCGATCGGTGCTGCCATCGTTTCCGTGGCCCAGCAACGCCGGTGTCATGAGGGATCGTTCAGTCAACTTGATCGCTTCACATCCCAGAAACCCGGTCTGGCCGTCCGCCACCGCGCGCTCCTCCGTCGTCATCATCTCGGACCGCTGCCCGGAGGATCGTCTCTCCGGCGCGCTCGATCCGGGTCAGGACGATGTTGCGGGAGACCCCGTGCCGTCGATCGGCGCGCAGGTCCGCACGAAGAAAGGCGAGCCTTCTCGCCCCGTCGATCGCGGAGTTCCTTGGCGAGTTCGACGAAATCGCTCCAGGGGTCATCGGGACCGGGATTTCCCCGAGGAACCCCCTCCGAGCGGCTTAGTCGGGAGGGCGAAGGCGCCATTCCAGAACGTCCGCCTACCTCAAGCTAGGACAGGAAACCAGGAAAACAACCACACGCCGCCAACGGGCCGGCTCCTGGTCGATATCGGGACGACGAAGGGGAGGTGATTCCTGGCTTCTCGTCACCCCTCGCGGCGAGGCCGTGCAGTCCGCGAAGGAATCTGTAAGTTCCTGCTGCAGAGCGACTTCGGCGGCTTGTCGGCCCGCCCGCAGCTTTGGCGTCGAGGCACCGTGACAATCGCCGACGACCCGGGTTTCCCCCGCGCGTGCGTGGCAGGAGTCTCGTGCGGGAGCCGACCCCGGGCGTCCACAATGGCCGGGTCCTTGCGGCCGCCGGGCGATCGGCCGTCGGCTGTCGGCGAGTCGCCGCTGAGACGGCCCCGACCGCTTGGACTCTACGAGCCGGGCCAGGAAGCCGGGACGCAGTCGGGGAGCGGCCCGGGGTCGATCCCGAACCGGGCGGCGACGACCCGGGCGATCCGCTCCGCGGCGTGGCCGTCGCCGTAGGGGCTGGCGGCGTGGGAGGACCGCGCGAGCCCGCGGCCCGACTCCTCGCTCCGCCAGCGCTCGAAGCCCCCGACGATCGCCTGGCGGTCGTGGCCGACGACCCGGGCCAGCCCCGCCGTCACGGCCTCCGGACGCTCGGTCGCCTCCCGGAAGACGAACACCGTCTTGCCCAGGCTGGGCGCCTCCTCCTGCACCCCGCCCGAGTCGGTCAGGATCGCCTCGGCCGACTTCATCAAGGCGACGAACTCGGGGTAACCCAGGGGCCCCAGCAGGTGGATCCGATCGTGGCCCGAGAGCAGCCGATTGACGACCTCGCTGACCCTGGGGTTGGGGTGGACCGTCGCCACGATGCTCAACTCGCGGTCGCGCCCGACCAGTTCGAGCAGCGCGTGACAGATCTCCTCCAGCGGCCGGCCGAAGTTCTCGCGCCGATGCGCCGTCACGAGCAGGAATCGCCCGGTCGCCGGCCGGACCGGAAGCGGGATCGACCGGCGGGAGATCGCTTCGAGCGCGTCGACTACCGTATTGCCGGTCACGTGGATCGTCTCGGGGGCGATCCCCTCCCGCAGCAGGTTGGCTCGCGCGCCGGGGTCGGAGCGAAATGGATCTCGGCCAGGTGGCTGGTCAGGACCCGGTTCTTCTCCTCGGGAAAGGGGGCATAGGGCCGGAAGGTCCGGAGGCCCGCCTCGACGTGGCCGAAGGGGATCCTCTGATAGTAACAGGCCAGGGCCGTCGTCAGCACCGTGGTCGTGTCCCCCTGCGCCAGGACCAGCTCGGGGCGCTCCCGGCCCAACTCCGCCGTGAGCGCCGACAGCGCCCGCGCCGTCAGGTCCGCCAGGTCCTGGTCGTGCCGCATCAACTCCAGGTCGCGGTCGGCGACGATCCCGAAGTCCCGCAGGGCCAGGTCGAGCAGGCCGCGATGCTGGCCGGTCGCCAGGACGCGGATCGGCGGGCCCCCTTCCAGTTCGCGCAGCCTCAGGATCACCGGCGCCATCTTCACGACCTCGGGCCGGGTCCCCACCACGCAGGTCACTGAGTGCATGGATTCTCCTTAATGCCACCTCAGGGGCTGACTCGGGGCCGAAATAGCCGTCCCGGTAACCTACGACGATGGCGCCGGGGTAGTCATTCCGGCTCGTCGTAGACCGTCCAGCCTTCGGAGGCCTCATTGCGCGCCTGGATGTATCGTGCCTCGTTGCCGAACAGGAAGGCGACGAAGACGCCGGTCAGCGCACCGCCGACATGTGCCATGTAGGCCACGCCCCCCGAGTTCCCACCCCGCTGGACCGACCCGGCGCCCATCCAGATCTGCAACGCGATCCACCCACCAATCACGAGCCATGCCGGCAGCACGGTGATGAATCGGAAGACCAGCACCCGGATCTGGTTGTGGGGGAACCAGAACACGTACGCCCCCATGATGCCGGCGATCGCGCCGGAGGCCCCCAGCGTCGGTATGGCCGACTCGGGATCGAGGGCGATCTGCGCCAGCGAGCCCATCAGCCCGCAGGCCAGGTAGACGATGAGGTAACGGAATGCCCCGAGCACCTCCTCCACGTTGTCGCCGACGATCCAGAGGTACAGCATGTTCCCCAGCAGGTGGAGCCAGCTCCCATGCAGGAACATCGAGGTCAAGAGAGTCCACCGCACCGGGATCGGGCAGGCGTAATGTTCCAGGGTCACCTGACGGACCACGCGATGGACGCCACCCATCGGGTCACGCACCCAGACCGGGATGAGATGGGGCACCGCTTCGTCGAGGTCCTCGTTGTGCGTCACTTCCCAGGGCGTCATCGCGAACGCGCGGGTGAACTCCTCCCCGCGCTCCTGTTGCACCAGGAACACCGTGACATTGAGCGCGATCAGGATGTAGGTGACGATCGGGATGATCCGGGTGCGCTGCAAGTCGCCAAGTGGAAGGACCATGGTCGCTTCTGCCTACTGTGACGGGGTCAGGGGATCGGGCACATCGACGGAAAGCCGGCGAGCCCAATGGGCGATGGATTTCCAGGCCTCCGGCTCCACGATGACGCCCTTTTGACGCGCCTCTCGGCGTCGGGATTCCCAGGCCTCGGGCAAGAGCCGGCCGGGAGCGGGCGCCATCTCATGCCCGTCGGCGACGAACCGCTCGTGGTAGGTTGCCAGGGGCTCCAGGGCGGGGATGGAGACCGCGGCCACGAGCCAGCCTCCGTCCGCTAACAGGATTTCGGCCCCGAGCCAGAATCCTTCGAGCAGCGTCGATGCCGGAATCGGCCCGTCGCGGCGGGACGATGCGGGTCTCGGGGGATCCGACGCCCGGCGGCCCGCGGTCCGGGGGGAGCCCGGCTTCTCGCCCGCGCCGTCGTCCGACAACCCGGAATCGACGACCAGGGGCAGGCCGCCTTGCGACGGCAAGGCCATGCTCCAGCATCGGTCCGGGCCGAGTACCCAGCCGGCCATCGGCCCGATGGCGATCGTGGCGGACACCGGCGCCGCCGAACGGACTGGCCCGATTCCCACGATCCGCACCACTCCCACCGCCGCCTCGCGCGCCTTCTCGACCGCCAGCTCGGCGGCTCGCTCGAGGATCAGGGCGCCAGTCCGTTCTCGCCATCAAAGACAGCTAGCGCCGTCCGCTCGGAGACCACGCGCCCCATTGCCATCGGATGGACCTGGCCGCGGTCGATCGCCTCCATCCATGTCGGGAAAGTGGCGATGCCCAAGGCCGGGGCACCCGCCGCATCGAACCAGAGCAGGTGCGACGCCAGGGCCATCGCACGCGGCGGCGCGATCCCGGCGGCCGTCGCGATCGCCGCCGCGAACCGGCGCAGCTCATCGAACCCGTAACGGTGGATCACCGCCGCAGACACGCTCGACTCGACCTCCCGGGGCTAACAGGCCCGCGACTCGCGGCGCCCGACTCCAGGCTAGGTTAAGATCGACCGGGGAAAAGTGCAAATCCGCACGACCAGCAAGACCGCACCGGCGGCCCGCACGTCAAAGGACAGGGCGTAACGGCGCGCCGCGGCGCGGCCCCTCCGTCTCGAACTTCTCCCACTCCCGGCGGACGCACGACAGCCCGACGGCGCAGAGCTCGAACTGATCGCTCAGGCGGCGGAAGACGGAGCTCATGAAGCTGCCCGAACTCAGTCGGCTCGCGACGTAGTACGAGCGCTTCCCCTGCTCCCGGTAGTCGATGAGGGCGTCGGGAGAATTCGTCCGGTGCAAGCGTCCGAGGACCTCGGGGTAGAGGCCGGTCCAGAACAGCGTGTAATCGCCGACATGGCGATGGCATTCGCGCTTGCGCTCGGCATCGCCGGTCGCCTCGGCCTCCGCCACCATGGCGGTGACCTCGACCAGGAGCCGGCCCTGGGCGTCGCGCAACCGCCAGAGGGACTGGCTGGGTACGAAACTCACCAGGAGTTCGGCCACGTACTGCACCAGCGTGGGGTCACCGATACCGAGCTCGTTCATGAACGCAGACTCGGTCAGGCCGCGGAAGAGCCGGTGCAGTGGGTGCGATTCGGGGATCGATTGCAGGTTATCCATCGCGGGCGCTCCTCACCCATTCGTTTCGACCGTGGAAAGATGGATAGCGAATCGGGACGACGTGCATGGCAAGCGGGTCAGTCTCGGGAGGTGATCGGAATTCCGAGGGTTTCCATAGCAAATCCTACGCCGGAGTCCCAGATCGATCAACTGGAGGATCGCAGAGGGTTCCCCCGGCGCGGCGTCGCGGCGCAGCGGTCCGTTCCCCGCCTTGAAGGAATCGGGGGTTCTTGGCATGATGGAAAGATCAAGAGTCATAAGAAGATCGGAGGATCGTCCCGCGACGGCCCGGTCACCTGGCGGCGAAGGTGGCACGACGGTCGAGCCCGGGGACGCAAGACGCGAAGTATGGCGACCGCGCGGCCCGTTCCGTGGCTTGCCGCCCACGCATCGTGGCGCCGGATCGCCGGGAGGGAGCTTGGTTGCGAATCACCTTTCATGGGGCGACCCGTCAGGTCACGGGGAGTGCGCACCTGCTGGAGATCGGTTCCCGGCGCATCCTGCTCGACTGCGGGTTGTTCGATTCGGAGCGAATCCACCCCGAGAGTCCCAACCGCCAGATGGCGTTCGATCCTCGCGAGCTGGACGCGGTGATCGTCTCGCACGCCCATAACGATCACATCGGCCGGCTGCCGGTCCTGATCCGGTCGGGCTATAACGGGCCGGTCTTCACCACCCCAGCCACGGGCGACATCACCAGCGTGATGTTACGCGACAGCGCGCGAATCCAGCGCGAGGAGGTGCGCAACGCCCACGTGCGCTACCCCGAGCTGGAATCGGTCGAGCCGCTCTTCGAGCTGACCGACGTCGAGTGGCTCATCGAGAGGATCCATCGCGTGCCGTACCGGACGCCGGTCGAGGTGGTGCCGGGGGTCACCCTGACCTACTTCAACTCCGGGCACATCCTGGGCTCGGCGATCGTCCAGCTCGAGTACCAGGAGAACGGCCGGCCGCGCCGCTTCGTCTTCACCGGCGATCTGGGCCGGAGGGACACGCACCTCCTGCCCGATCCGACGGTGATCCGCGACGTCGATATCCTGGTGTCGGAAAGCACCTATGGCAATCGCGAGCTCGACCCGTACGACCGGCTGATCAAGCAGCTCCACGCGATCATCGCGCGGGCCATCCGGCTGGAGAGTAAGGTGGTGATCCCGGCGTTCAGCCTGGGCCGGACCCAGCGGATGGTCTACTGCCTCCAGGAGCTCTTCGCGCTGCACAAGGTCCGGCCGATCCCGGTGTACGTCGACAGCCCGCTGGCCATGCGCCTCACCGAGATCCACCGCGGCCATCCCGAGGCCTACACGCCCCAGGCCCGCGGCCTGATGGACAAGGACCCGTTGTACTTCGGCTCGCGGTACGTGGAGTTCTGCGCGAGCTGGGACGAATCGCGGCGACTCAACTTCATGAACGGCCCGATGGTGATCATCGCCTCGTCGGGCATGTGCGAGGCCGGGCGGATTCGCCACCACCTGCGCCACGTCGTCTCCGACCCGGACAACGCGATCGTGATCGTCAGCTACCAGGCCGAGGGGACGCTGGGCCGTCAGATCGCCGAGGGCGTCGAGCGGATCCAGATCTTCGACCAGTGGTACGACCTGAACGCGGCGGTCTACGTGCTGGACGGCTTCTCCGGCCACGCCGACCGCAAGGACCTGGCGTGGTGGTTCGAGCAGACCGGCGGCAACATCGAGAACGCCTTCCTCGTCCACGGCGAGCCCGAGGCCATCGACGCCCTGGTCCCCGTCTTGCAGCCGTTCGTCCAGAGCCAGGTCCATACCCCTGCCCTGCACGATAGTTTCGACGTCTGAGAGACGAGACCGGCCGACCTCGACCGGAAAGGACACGGTCCATGAGCGATGCCCGTAGGACCTGGTTGCTCTCGGTCCTGGCCTTCTGCCTCGCTCCGGGCGGGGCTATGGCGCAGGATTCGGCGAGAACGTCGGCGGTCGTGCTCAGCGTGACAGGCGACGTCCCGCGACCTGTCAAATGGACCGCCTCGGAGTTCGCCCGGCTCCCCCGCCAGTCCGTCCGCGGAAAGGACCGCGACGGGAAAGAAGTCGGCTTCGAAGGCGTCCCGCTGGTCGAGGTGCTCAAGACGGCCGGCGTCAAGTTCGGGCAGGACCTTCGAGGACCGGCGCTGGCGAATTACCTGGTCGTCGAAGCGGCCGACGGTTACCGCGCCGTCTTCGCGCTGCCCGAGCTGGATCCGGCCTTCACCGACCGCGTCATCCTCCTCGCCGACCGGCGGGAGGGGAAGCCGTTCGACGAGAAAGAGGGGCCCCTGCGCGTCATCGTCCCGGGCGAGAAGCGGCCGACGCGATGGGTCAAGCAGGTCGTCAGCCTCAAGGTCGGCCGGGCCGAGCCTCCGGCGACGGCTCCGAAGTGAGAGTCGTCACTTCTCGACCAACACTTCCGTGGCCTTGATCACCGCCTTGACCGAATCGCCCGGCTTCAAGTCCAGGTCCTCGGCCGAGCCCCGTGTGATCGCCGCGACGATCTCGACGTCTCCGACGCTCATGACCACCTCGGCCATGACGTTGCCGAGCTTCACCGATTTGACCGTAGCGGGGAGCTGGTTGCGTGCGCTGAGCATGGCGGACTCCGAATCGGACCAAGTGGGGTAGCCAGACGAGCGAATCGAACCTGTAGGAGGCGGCTCCGTCCGCCGATCCGGTGTAGGAGGCGGCTCCGTCCGCCGATCCGGTGTAGGAGGCGGCTCCGTCCGCCGATCCGGTGTAGGAGGCGGCTCCGTCCGCCGATCCCTTGTAGCTCTGTCCGCCGATCCGGACTCTTCAATACGATGGCAGGCTCGGGTCGACATCCTGGATCCAGGCGAGGATGCCGCCCTTGAGGTTCTTGAGCTTCGAGAACCCGACGGACTGGAGCAGCGCGATCGCCTTGGCGCTGCGGACCCCGCTCTTGCAGTGGACGATCATCGGGATCGCAGGGTCGAGCTCGCCGAGGCGGTTGGGCAGCTCGGGGAGCGGGATGACCGTGGAGCCGTCGATCCGGCAGATGGCGATCTCCTCGGGGTTGCGCACGTCGAGGATGAACGGCCGCGGCCCGCGATCCATCATCGCCCTGAGCTCGAGCGGGGTGACCTCGGCGCCGTCGGCCGCCGCCGCGGCCGCGGGCTCGGCGCCGCGGACCCCGCAGAACTCCTGGTAGTCGATGAGCTCGCGGATCGTCGGCTCGGTCCCGCAGATCGGGCATCGCGGGTTCTTCCGGACCTTCATCTCACGGAACGTCATCTCCAGCGCGTCGTAGAGCAAGAGCCGGCCGATCAGCGGGGTCCCTTTCCCCAGGATCAGCTTCACGGTCTCGGTCGCCTGCACTACGCCGATGAGCCCCGGCAGGATCCCCAGCACACCCCCCTCGGCGCAGTTGGGGACGAGGTCCGGGGGCGGCGGCTCGGGGTACAGGCAACGGTAGCAGGGCCCGTGCGGCGGGTAGAACACCGTCGCCTGGCCGTCGAACCGGAAGATCGATCCGTAGACGTTCGGCTTGCCCAGCAGGACGCACGCGTCGTTGACCAGGTAGCGGGTGGGGAAGTTGTCCGTGCCGTCGACGACCACGTCGTACCCGGCGAACATCCCCAGGGCGTTGGAGCTATCGACCGGATGCTCGTGCCGGCGGACGACCAGGTCCGGGTTGATCGCCTTGAGCTTCTGCTCGGCGCTGTCGACCTTGGGCCGGCCGACGTCGCCGGTGAAATGGATGATCTGGCGCTGGAGGTTCGAGACGTTGACCACGTCGAAATCCGCCAGGCCGAGCGTCCCGACGCCCGCGGCGGCCAGGTAGAGCGACAGGGGCGAGCCCAGCCCGCCGGTGCCGATGCACAGCACCTTGGCGGCCTTGAGCCGCTTCTGGCCGGCCATCGCCACCTCGGGCATGATCAGGTGCCGTGCGTATCGCTGGATTTCCGACTGGCTGAGCGTGACCGCCGCCGCACGCTCGCCGAGCAAATCAGGGATCATCATGAGCGAGTCTTAGCCCGGGGAGGGATCGCTGTGTCGTTTGACCATCGTGGCCGGGCCGTTCGGGCGAGATTCGCTTCACCCGACCGGCCGGCCGCCGATCCGGATCGCCGTCGGCGACGGCCCATTATATCGTGAGTCAAGCCGATTTCGCTGGTCTACCGTGGGACGGATGGCTCGGGAATCGAGGACCGAACGTTGGAGCCCAGACGACGCGCCCCGTTCACTTGCGCCCCGAATCGGCGCCTCACGGCGCCTCACGGCCAGTTTTCGCGGCAAGCCGGGTCGGTTGTGCCGATTGTACCGTCGGCCGAGCGGCCGGTCCGGCGGCCCGGAAGTGGACGCAGGAGCGACGACTGGGCGGTCGTCACCAAGGGTGTGGATAGGGACATGGCTGGCCGCCTGAAGGCGGGACTCCCACGGGGTCCGGCGGACCGCGGGTTGGAGTCCCGGGGGGAACGGCCGGGGGGAACGGGGACGGGGGGAACGGGGGAACGGGGACACGGGGGAACGGGGGGGGAATGGGGACAGGGGGGGAACGGGGGGGGAACGGGGACATTCCTAATGCCACGAAGATAAGCCTAAACCTAGCATCTAAAACAACTTGCGTCCAACGACCGGGGTTTGTCTGTTCGAATTCGCATATGATCCGTAGACAACCAATGTGTTCGGCCCGCAAAAACAAGCCACATGGAATCAACTACATGTCACCATGAATACAATGGACTCCTGGTCGTCGTCTCTCGCAACTCCTTTGCTTTCAGAGACTTAAGTCATTAAGTGGACGGCATTCGGAACATTCCTAAATCACCCTGCCGGCTAGGCAATCTGGGGGATCCTCCCACGGTCTCGCTCCGTCGATCGGTGGGCCAATAATAGTCCCGGCTCCCCCGATCCGCTCCGGCCCGGCCCAGATCCGACCGGCCCCGCCCCGCGAGGCCGCCCGGGCCGCTCCCGGCCGGGCCCGATCGGCCGGCCAGCGCGGCGAGATCGGCCGAGGCCGGGATCCGATCGGATCCGTCCGTCGCCTCGGGCGTCCGTCCCGCGAGGGCGACCGGGCCTCTCGCAGCCGATCGGTGTCACCCCGGAAGCTCGCCCTGGTCACCGTCATGCCGTTCGCCCAAGACTCCTCCGATCGACGAACCGCCGCATCGACGGGAAGTGCGCCCTCGGCTTCCTCGCGAGATGACCCCGCCGCAACCACCTCCTCGGGAGACCGATGAGTCTTTGTATTATGAATTGATCGGTTGTTTTTGGAGGATACTGTGAATCGCCTCGCCGAGTTGCCTCGTCTCGACCGGCTTGATGAGGTGCATCTCGAAGCCGGCCTCCAGGCACATCTGCCGGTCTTCCTCGGACCCGTAACCGGTCAGCGCGATCGCCGGGACCGAACGCCCCGGGCCCAGCGAACGCAACAGATCCACGCCGGTCCCGTCGCCCAGTTCCAGGTCGCTGACGATCAGGTCATATCCTTCATTTTCGGCGGCGGCCAGGGCCGTCCGGAGGCTGTTCGCGGGGCGGACCTCGAAGCCGAGCAGGGACAACGACATCGCCAGGGCGCGCAGGGAATCCGGATTGTCCTCGACGAGGAGGATCGTCGTGGGCCTGCGGGACTCGCGGACTCCCTCGGGCTCCTCGGCGGCGGGCTCCAGGGCGGTCGCGCCGCTCGCCCTCGGTCGATCGACCGTGGCGACCTCGGTGAGGTCCGCGGTGCGGAGGACGACGCGGAAAGTGGCCCCTCTCCCGGGACCCGGACTCTCCGCGACGAGGGTCCCCCCGTGGGCTTCGACGATCGACCGGCCGATCGACAGGCCGAGGCCCAGGCCCGGACCTCGTCCGGCATCCTCGGCCGTGCCCTGGATGAAGGGCTTGAAGATCTCCTCCAACTGCGACGCCTCGAGGCCGCGACCTTCATCCTGGAATTCGATCGCGAGGGCATCGGCGGCGATGTTCCGCGTGCGGATCGTGAGGTGACTGCGAGCGGGCGAGTTCCTCGCGGCGTTGATGATGAGGTTCCGGAAGACTTGCTGGAGTCGGCCCGGGTCGGCAGCGATCCGGCTGTTCGTCGCGGAGAGGTCGAGGCGGGCGATCAGGTCGGCATCCCGGATGAATTCGTCGCAATCCTCCAAGCTCTGGCGCAGGAGCCCGTGCGCATCGACGAGCTCCGTCCGCAAGTGCAGCTTCCCCAGCGATATCAGGCTCTGGTTGAGCAGGTCGTCGATCAAACGCGCCTCGTGACGGATATTCCTCTGCACGATCTCGAGGGAGGACCGCATTACCGGGGGGATCGAGCGTTGATCGAGTGCCGCAGAGGTGATCGCGAGCACGGGCGTGAGCGGGGTCCGCAGCTCGTGGCTCAACTTGGCGAGGAATGCGTCCTTGGCCCGATTGGCCTGCTCGGCCGCGATCCGGGCCGTCCGCTCCGCCTCCGCCCCCGATTGGGCGGAGATGTCGCGGATGATGACCAGCCATCCCGGTTCGCCGCCGTGCGGGAAGCGAGAGACTCGGACATCGTAGGTGGACCCAGGATCCCGCGAGTCGGCAACGAGGCGATACGACAGCTCCGTGGCTCCTTCCAGCCTCGAGAGGTGCTCGGGGATCCGCAGCCATCCCGGGATCACGTCGCTGGAGAGGCCGACGATGTCCTTATCGAGGCGCCCCATGAGTCCAAGGGCAGCCCGGTTCACGCCCGCGATCCGCCCCCAGGCGTCGAGCACGATGATCGCGTCGAGCATCTCTTCCACGACCAGCGAATAGCTGACCGGAGCGACGTCGATGAGGTGGAACCGCCGCAACAGCACCAGGCCGAGCACGCCCGTCACCACGAAAGTGGCGGCCGTAAGGTCATATGATCGATAGGGTTGAGGGATGATCTTCAGCAGGTCCGCCACGTTGATGACCAAGGGGATGAGCAGGCACGCGGACAAGAACAGCATCTGCTTCCTCAAGACCCCGCCCAGCGCCAGGGCTGAGCAGGCGAGCAGCCATGCGGACAGGCACAAGAGGGCATAGCTGTAGCTGGTGTGGATCCAGAACGCAGGGCCGTAGCTGGGACTGAGCAATCGGTAACCCTGGATCTCGACCGGTTCCATCCCCGTGAGGAACAGCCGGTGTTCCCCCGACGTTGCGAGCAGGCTGATGGAGATCGCCGGCACCGCGAGGATCAGCACCTTGAAGCGCGGGGGCGCGGCTCCCGTTCGGCTGGTGTACTCGAGGACGAAGAACAGGAGTGACGGCGGCACGAGCGCCACGGATGAGAGCTTCAGGCGGTAGATCACGGCCTGTGCGGACGGGTCGAACAGGACCGCGTTGATCGCCTCGCACAAGGCCCAGAGCCCTTCGAACAGGAGCAGCGAGATGAGGGGAGGGGCCGAAGGCTTGTGGCGACGCCCCCAGGCGAGCACGGCCAACCAGCCCGACAGGGCCGCGGCCAGGAAGAACGGCAGCGAAGCCGGGTTCCACTGCACCGGAAGCCTGGACTGGGAGATGAGCCAATCCATCGTCAGCTAACCTCCCGGCATCGGTCCGATCCTCTCGCGCGGCCTCGGCGAGCGGCGATCGTGGTCATCCTGGTCATTAACCAGGGTGAGAGCGAGGGTCACGATGATCATGAGGAGCATCAGGGCGCTGATGCGGAATCGCCAAGCGGGACGGTCGTGCCCCATGCTGGAGAGCTCGACGCCGTCTACGTGGAAGCTCTCATCCCGATTCCACCTCTGACAGCCTACCATCGACGTCAGCCCTTACGCCACGTCCTGGATTCCGCCGACGCGTCGGGCACGTTCACCGCTTGCACTCTTCAGCTTCCCGACGCCCCTCAGTGGGTGGACCCGCGATCCGGTCCGTCCCGGTCCCGACCCGCCCGGCCCCGGCCCGCGAGGCCGCCCGGCCCGCTCCCGGCCGGGATCGATCCTCCGGTCCCTCGAGTCCCGCTCCGCGGTCGACAGAGCAGGAGGATCTCATGCCGATTTTACCCGCGTGAAGCGATCCCAGCGGCCGACCTTCGACGGATCAACAGACGAGAAGACCGAAGCGGTTTTGTCCATTCAGAGGGTGTACGAGGAGGGGCCGTAGGGTGGGTCGAACGCCGCGGAGCGGCGCGAGGCCCACCGGTCGCATCGGCGGATCCGGTGGGCCTCGCCTCGAGGAATCGAGGCTCGACCCACCCTACGCCGATCCGGCGGCCTTCTCGTACACCCTCACATTCCGATGTACGTCGATTTCGAGGAAGAACGCACCCGTCCGCAGACGGAGAGAGGAGCCGATTGAATGCGGGGGGATCCGATCGGTCGGGACACGGTGCATGTGCGGATCGGTCATGCGATAATCCGGAGGATCCGGCTCGCGGCTCGGCCCGAGGCTCCCGCCTTCGGGGACGGAGTGCTCCTGCCCCGCCCGAGTTCCAGGAGACCCCTCTCATGACCGCCGTCGACGTCGACCGCAACCTGCTCTTCGGGCTCCTCGCGCTCCAGAACGGCCTGATCGACCAGGACCAGCTCCTGGACGCAATCCGCTCGTGGATCCGCGACAAGGGCCGGCCCATCGCCGATTATCTCGCCGAGCTCCGGTCGATCGACGACGAGCGGCGCGACCTCATCGAACGGCTCGTCACCTTGAACCTCGCTCGACCCGATGGCAAGGTCGAGAGGAGCATGGTCTCGATCCTCGCGAGCCGCTTCGCCCGCGAGAGCCTGGCCGGTATCGGCGACCCCGACCTCGATGACAGCCTGGCCCGCTTCGGCCTGGGGTCAACGCTGGACTACTGCGACGGTGACCCCGACCGCGCCGCCGGCTCCTCCGTCGGCTCGGCCACCTCCGACGGCCAGCGATTCCGCATCCTCCGGCCCCACGCCCACGGCGGCCTCGGCGCCGTCTTCGTGGCCGTGGACACCGAGCTCAACCGCAAGGTGGCGCTCAAACAGATCCTCGACCGGTACGCCGACGACCCCGACAGCCGGCGGCGGTTCCTCCTGGAGGCCGAGGTGACCGGCGGCCTGGAGCACCCCGGCATCGTCCCCGTGTACGGCCTGGGCACCGACGACTTCGGCCGGCCCTACTATGCCATGCGGTTCATCGAGGGCGATTCGTTGAAGGAGGCGATCCATCGATTCCACGACGACGCCGCGTCAACGAAGGACCCGGGCCGCCGATCGCTCGGGCTGCGCCAGTTGCTCCGCCGCTTCAACGACGTCTGCAACACGATCGAGTACGCGCACTCCCGCGGCGTGTTGCACCGGGACATCAAGCCGGCCAACATCATCGTCGGCCGCTATGGCGAGACGCTGGTTGTCAACTGGGGCCTGGTCAAGCCGATGGACCAGTTCGACTCGGGCACCGACGCCAGCGAGCGGACGCCGATCCCCTCCCCGGACCGAGAGTGCGCCGCGACGCTGCCGGGTTATGCCCTGGGCACGCCGGCCTACATGAGCCCCGAGCAGGCCGAGGGCCGGCCCGACCGCGTGGGCCCGCGCTCCGACGTCTACGGCCTCGGGGCCACCCTCTACGCCATCTTGACGGGGAAGCCCCCTTTCGACGGGCCGGACCCGAAGGTCATCCTGGCCCGGGTGAGCGCGGGAGACTTCTCCCGGCCGCGCCAGGACGATCCGGCTGTGCCGGTCGCGCTCGAGGCGATCTGCCTGAAGGCGATGGCCCTCGATCCGGAAGGCCGATACGCCTCGCCGCGCGAGCTCGGCGAGGACATCGAGCGGTGGCTGGCCGATGAGCCGGTGCGGGCCTACCCCGAGCCCCCGTCGGCCCGGGCCATGCGGTGGGTCCGCCGGCGCAAGCAATGGGTCGCGGCCGCGGCCGCGATGCTCGTTCTGACCGTGCTCGGGTTGGCGATTCACAACCGGCAGATCACCCGCGAGAAAGCCAGGACGGCCGATCAGCTCGCCATGACCCGCGAATCGCTCCGGGAGCTGCTCACGGTCGCGGGCGAGAACCTGGCCTTCGTCCCCCATACCGAGACGTTGCGCGAACAACTCGCGCGGCTCGTCCTCGATCGATATCGACGACTTGGGGACAGCTTCCCGACCGACCCGGGAGTCCGATTCGAAACGGCGAAGGTGCTCCGGGTCATCGGGGGGATCGATCGCATCACGGGTCAATTCGCGAGGGCGCAGGAGTCCTACGACAAGGCGATCGGATCATTGACCGCCCTCTGCGAGGAGGACCCGGGCCACCCGGAGTACCGCCGACGGTTGGCGGAGACCTTCCTCGATCGGGGCGAGCTCAACCATATGAACGGCCGGACGCTCGACGCCGAGAACGACCTCCGCGCGGCGATCGGCCACGCCGACCAGCTCGTGTCCCGTTCGATCTCTGCCTCCAGCCGACGTGTGAAGCCGTCGGCCCTGATCAATCTCTCCGAAATCCTGGTCCTGAGAGCCCGACCCGCGGAGGCTCGCACGGCCGCCGATCAGGCCGTGGAGCTGCTCAGGCCGCTGGCTGCGGCCGCGAATCCCGATTCCACGACCGTGGATCGATGGCTCCTTTCCCTGGCGCTGACGGCCCGGGGTGTCGCGTCGTGGGAAGTCGGCGCCCGCGACCGGGCGGACCATGATTTCGATGAGGCATCTCAGGTCGCAGGGTCGGTCCCCCGGGACGACGATGTCTATGACGACGCGCAGTTCCAGCTCGCGTGCATCGCCAACCGTCGCGGGGAACTGGCGAGCAAGGATGCTTCGAGCCTGGCGGAGTCCGAGAGGTCCTACGAAGAGGCGTCCCGGATCCTCGCGAGGCTCATCAAGGACCATGAACAGATTCCCCACTACCGCGAGGAGATGGCCGGGACGCTCTGCGGCCTGGCCGCCGTCCGCCTGGCCGCAGGTCGCATCGCGGAAGCCGAGGGAGATTGCAAGGCCGCCCTGGGACATCTCGCCTGGTTGATCGGCGAACAGACGCGCCAGGGTGCTCCGGAGAATCCCGAGTATCTCAGCTTGCTCGGCCGGATCCTCGCCCGGCAGAGCCGGATTCATCAACTTCAAGGCCGGTCAATGGAGGCTCGAAAGAGCCAGGACGACGCGGTCGAGAAGCTGAGCCGGGCCGTCCAGCTCGACCCCGCCCGGGCGGCGGACAGGGCGTTGCTCGAACGAATCCAGGGCGACCCGGCTCGGTGGGAAGATTGAGTCTTCAGGACGTGGGGATCCGGATTCCCTTCCCGGTTCCGCACGGGCAGATGGGCACGTGCCCGGTGTGCGTCGACACCGAAACCGCGGGCGGGGCGAGACCCATCGACCCGAGCGTCGGCAGGCCGGCCGACAGGAGCTGCTTGCGCTCGAGGGCCTCGAGGGTCGGACGGTACTTTCGCTTGCTGTCACTGCGCGGGATCATTGGAGCTTCCTCTGGGCGATTGCCCGGATGGGGCGCGCACCGTCCCCGACCTCCGAAGGGCGTACGGATGGATGCGGGCCCGGCCTTGGGTGGCGGCCGCCGGGGTGTTGCAGCACCCCGTGCGCCGCGACGAATTCAGGTGCTTGGGGAAAGGCAGCGGCGTGTGATCGTCGCCGCTCGGCGGACGATCGAGTGGGCTGGTACGCTAGAGCGCTTAACGTTTGCGTTGCATCTACGCGAGAGAACCCCCCCCTTGACCCCCCCTTCGTAAGGGGGGGATTCAAAGAGGCGGGCCTCCCCAAAAACCCCCCCTTACGAAGGGGGGGAACGGGGGGGTCAAGGCCTTGGCCCCGTCTCGAGGCCGAGTCACGTAGGCCATCCAACCGTTCGGCGCTCTAATCGGAGCGGTTAACGCTCGCTTTGCGTCCTCGCGAGGGAACCCCCCTGACCCCCCTTCGTAAGGGGGGGATGGAAGAGGGTGGGCCCCGTTCCCGGGGGGAGAGCAGACGGCGGGCCCCTTCGGGTTTCCCCCCCTTGCGAAGGGGGGGTCAGGGGGGGTCGAGGCCCACCGTCGGCTCGTTGTCGGTCGCTAGTTGGCCAGGTTGACCCAGGTCAGTTCCGTCACGGCGTCGTCCGGCGGGACCGTCTCCCGGTCTCGCCGAACCGCGCTCAACAGGCTGCGGAGCAATCCCGTATGAAGGCGTCGCGCAGCCGCCACGCCGTTCCCGTTCAGGGCCCTGGCCTGCTCAACGGTGAGGTCATAGCCGTGGACCGCCGTGGGGCGATCCGGCTTGCCGCGGAGTAACCGCTCGAGGGCGGCGGACCGCTCATCCGTCGGCAAATTGTCCATGTCATAGAGCACGGCGTCGAACAGGCCCTCCGGCGACGGATCCTTCGGGAGCACGGTGCAGACGATCGCACCGCACTCCGCGGCCATCCGGGCGACCAGGGCCTGATTGACTTCATCGGTGCTCATGTACGCGATACGCATCGTGGTTTACCTCCCCGGTGAAGGCCGAGGTCCTCCCATCGTGATCGCCGACGGAGCGCACCCCGATCGGCGTCCCCGATCTGAAAGATCGGATCGAAATCACTGGATTTCCCCATCATCCTTCTGTAGTCTCATAGCGAGCAGACGCGGGGAATCTCAGGCGCGATCTCCAGATTTCTCTCAATTCGATGGCCTGACACAGGGCGAGTGCCGACAGTGGGATACCGAGCCGGACGCACGGCGCGCGATCGGCGAGGCGAATTCCCGTTCCGTGTAAGAGGCCGGCCCGTCGTCCGTACAACAAAGAGACAGAGCCCGGATTCGCGGTCGATTCCCGGGGGGCCATGATGAACGACCAGAGTTCCGACTCGATGCGGACGCATCCGAGTCTGCTGAAACAGCTCCGTGACCCCCACAACGGCGAGGCCTGGGGGACGTTCATCGCCCGATACGGGCCGATGGTCCGGGCATGGTGCCGCCACTGGTTCCCGCGCGAGGCCGATGACAGGGCCTATGACGTGTTCTCCGAACTGGTCTTCCGGATGATGACCTTCGAATACGACCCGAGTCAGGGACGCTTCCGGGGCTGGCTCAAGACCGTCACCCACAGGTTGATGGCGAAGATGAAGGGCGAGGAATGGCCGCAGTTCGACGATGACCACAATCCGCTGGACTCATTGGAGGCGAGTGAAGACCTGGCTGCGCGGCTGGCCGCCGAGTTTGACCTCGAGCGGCTGGAAATCGCCAGGGAGCGAGTGCGGCGCCGCGTCGCGGACCACACCTGGCGCGCGTATGTCGAGACGGCGGAGCAGTGCCGGAGCCCGGCCGAAGTCGCGGAGGAGCTCGGTATGAAGGTGGGCACGGTCTATCAGGCCAGATACAGCGTGATCACCCAGTTGCAGCAGGAGATCGAGATCCTCCAGGATGACCCTTGAGAAGAGGTGAGGTCATGGTCGCTTGTCCGGCCCGCGCGGAGCTGCGTCTATACCTGGTCCAGGACGATTCTCTCGGCCCCGAGCAGATCGAGGGGATCGAGGCACACGTCGAGACATGCCCGTCATGCCAGGATGTCCTGGACCGGCTGACGGCCGACGACGTCCCACCGGGGACGACGCTGCCGGACCTGGGTCCACACGGATATCGCGTGTACAAGCACCTGGGATCCGGGGCGTTCGGCGAGGTGTGGCTCGCCCAGGACCTGAACCTGCCCCGGGTCGTGGCGGCCAAGACGGTCAAGGTCGGCGGGGCCCCGAAAGAGCGCGCGCGGGCGCTGGAGGCCCTCCGCCAGGACGCCGGCCTGCTGGCCCGGGTCGAGCATCCCAACGTCGTGCGGGTGTATGCCTGGCTGACGGTCCACGATCAGCATTACCTGGTGATGCAATACGTCTCGGGCGGCTCGCTGGCCGACCTGCTGAAGAGTGAGGGCCCGCTTGACTGGCAGCGCGCCGCCCGCTATGTGGCCGACGTGGGCGAGGGCCTGCTGGAGGTGCACGGCCGCGGGATCGTCCACCGCGACGTCAAGCCGGCGAACATCCTCTGGGACCCGCGCCGGGACGAGGCCCTCCTCACGGATTTCGGGGTCGCGGCCCGCCTGGCCGACCCGGCGGCCATCGGCGGTTCGATCCCGTACATGGCCCCAGAGGCGTTCGACGGCCGGGTCTCGTTTTCCCTCGACGTCTACAGCCTGGCCTCGACATTCTTCGAACTCGTCACCGGCTCGGCGCCGTTCCCCGGCTCGCGGATCTCCGACCTGAAGCAGCAGATCGCCCGGGGCCTGCCCGATCCGGACCCGCGATGCGCCGGGCTCCCCGAGCCGCTGGAACGGATCATCCGCGACGGGCTGGCCGCGGACCCCGGACGACGACCGAAGCTGAAGGAGTTCGTCTCCAGCTTGCGAGGTACTTTGAATCAGTTGCTTGTTGATACATTCACGATGAGCATGCGACCCGCCGGGTCGGTTCCCACGACGGAGGTTTCGTCCGGAGCCGGACCGAAGCCTTCGGGCGAGGCGACCACGGAGCGAGAACCGCCGCGCCAGGCCTCGGTCGACTTGCGTCTGATCGTCAGCCGCCAGGTCGGCCCGCAGACGTTCGTCCCCGTCGTCTCGACGCATCCGCGGCCGCCAGGTTCTCGCCCGACCCGCGACATGAAGAAGGTCCCGCCGCCTCCCGATCAGGTCCGGCTTCGCACCGGCGACCGGGTGCGGATCGAGGTCCTCGCCGGTCGGACCGGATTCCTGACCGTGTTCAACGTCGGCCCGACCGGCACCCTGAACCTGCTCTACCCCGACGGCGATCCGCAGCTCGCCAGCCCGCCACCGCCCATCGAGCCCAATCGGCCGCTGCACATCGTCAACGTCGAGATGACGCCGCCGGCCGGCCGCGAGCGCCTTTTCGCCGTCTGGACCAGCCAGCCACTGCAGCTCCGCCTCGATCAGTTGCACAGCCTCGTCGAACGCCGAGGACGCCGAAAAGAGGATTCTCCGACTTCGCAGGCCTACATCGCGACCCGCGATATGAAGCGCGTCCACGAGTCGGTGCAGCTATTCCGGCCCGAAGACCGGAGCGTCGTGGTCCTGGAACTGGATCACGAGCTTTGAGGATTCGCGCCCGTGGTAGCCAGGCGAGATCGAACGGATTGTGGGGAAGGTCGGCGCGATCTTAGCCGGATCCATCAGCTCGCCGTGGGCGCCTTCAAAACCAGGCCGCCAAGGCGGCAAGGTCTGATTGATAAGGTTCATCCGGAAGAAGCGCGCGCGGGGCTTGAAAAACGTGGACATGCTGACTCCACTTGGAGTTGTGTCAACGGACTCCAAAACGGGAGGTCAGCATGTCCACCAGCCTGTTGTATCACGCATTCGGTATCCGCGGCGACGAGTATGTCCGCACCGACTATCAGGGCGGCGCGACGATCTTCACCATCCAGCAGGATCCCGACGACTGTCGCTGCTCGGCCTGCGGCTCCCGCGAGGTCATCTCCCGCGGTCACGCCGAGCGGCAATTCACCGCCCTGCCCATCGGCTGCCGCAAGACGACCGTGGTCCTGCCGATCCCGCGCGTCGAATGTCGAGCCTGTGGGGCGGTGCGTCAGGTCAAGGTCCCCTTCGCCGACCCCAGGCGGAGCTACACCAAGTCCTTCGAGCGGTACGTGCTGGAGCTGTCGCGCCGCATGACCATCCGCGACGTCGCCCATCACCTCGATGTCGGCTGGGATCCGGTCAAGGACATCCAGAAACGCGACCTGTCGCGGCGCTATGCCAAGCCCAAACTCAAGCACCTCAACGCCCTCGCCATCGACGAGATCGCCGTGGCCAGCGGGCACCGCTACCTGACGGTGGTCCTGGACCTGGACAGCGGCGCCGTGGTCTTCGTCGGCGACGGCAAGGGCGCCGACGCGCTGAAGCCCTTCTGGAAGCGGTTGCGGCCCAGCAAGGCCCAGATCGAGGCGGTGGCCATGGACAGGTCGGGGGCCTACCAGGCGGCGGTCCGGGCCCATCTGCCCAAGGCCGTGATCGTCTTCGACCGCTTCCACGTCGTCAAGCTGTTCAACGACAAGCTCTCGGACCTGCGGCGGGCGCTGTACCGCGAGGCGACCGACGTGCAGCACAAGGACGTGCTCAAGGGGACGCGGTGGCTGCTGCTGAAGAACGCCGCCAACCTCGACCCGAAGACGGATGAGAAGAGCCGGCTGAAGGAGGCCTTGAAGCTCAACGAGCCGCTGGCGACGGCCTCCTACCTGAAGGAGGATCTGCGGCGGTTCTGGGAGCAGCCGGGGAAGCGATTCGCCACGACCTTCCTGGACGGTTGGATTCGCCGAGCGGAGGCGTCGGGGATCCGGATCCTCCAGCAGATGGCCAAGACGCTGGCGGCGCACCGCTCGGGCCTGCTGGCGTACTACGACGTGATGATCTCGAGCGGCCCGCTGGAGGGGACGAACAACAAGATCAAGACGATGAAGCGGCAGGCGTACGGGTTCCGGGATCGGGAATCCTTCAAATTGAAGATCCTGGCGATCCATGAGACGAAGTAGGCCCTGGTCGGGTGAAATCATCGGCGCGTGAGTACACAACGACTTGCGTCGGCGTCAAATTCGCGCATGCTACTTCCGGATGAACCATTGATAATCCTTGATGATCAGCGGAGTGTGCTCAGACTGGGCCAGGAAGCGGCTGAAGCGGTCGATGGGATCGGAATTGCGTGCCGCGTCATACGCTGAGTTTTTCGAGGGATCGGAGGCGAAGCCGGGGACTTGTGCGTCGAGTCGGCCGCGAAGTCAATGTGTAATGCCAGTTGTACGATCAGTCGATGCATGGAAGTCGAACTATTTGGATTCATGCGTTTATGACTGTATTACGGCGCGATGCCGGTCCCTTGATCATTGCAGCAATAACTGATTGAGAACCGGCATGTCGTGGCCGGCGAGGTGAATCATGCCCCGTGACTCATTGCGACAGTTGTCTCAGTTACACCAAGAAATGATTGAGCTCCACGAGAAAGGTCGTTTTGCCGAGGCGATTGATCGTGGCGACAGAGCTAGGAATCTCGCGCATCTGACCTTTGGCACGAGCCACCCCGCCTACGCCGTCATCCTGCACAACCTGGCGGAGTTGTACAAGGAGATCGGTGATTATGCGTCGGCCGAGCCGCTCTACCGCCGGGCCATACGGATCTCCGGGGCGGCCCTCGGCGAGAACCATCCCGAACACGTCGGCAATCTGATGAGCTTGGGGACGCTGTATTACTTGAAGGGCGACTACTCGTCGGCCGTGCCTCTGGTCCACCAGGCCATGGAGATCCACCGCGCGACCCTGGGGGAGAGCCACCCCGAACATGTTGACTGCCTAAACAAACTGGCGTCGCTGCACGAGAAGATGGGCGAGTACGCGTCGGCCGAGCCGCTCTACCGCCAAGCCATCGAGATCCGTCGCACTGCGTTTGGCGAGGATCACCCTGACTACGCCGCTAGCCTGTTCAACCTGGCAGAGCTTTACAGGTCGATGGGCGACTACACCGCCGCTGAGCCGCTGTTCCGACAGGTCCTCGACATCTTCCGCGTGGCCTTGGGCGAGAACCACCCCCAATACGCCGGCAGTTTGTCCAACCTGGCGGGCTTGTACAACTCGATGGGCGATCACGCCGCGGCCGAGCCGCTGTACCGGCAGGCCCTGGACATCTTCCGTGCGGCACTGGGCAAGCGCCACCCAGACTACGCCAGCAGTTTGAACAACCTGGCGAGTTTGTATGGCGCAATGGGTGACCACGTTGCTGCTCTACCCCTCTTCCGCCAGGCTCTGGAGATCCGCCGCGCTGCGCTGGGCAAGCGCCATCCAGACTACGCCCGCAGCCTGAGCAACCTGGCGGGCTTGTACAACTCGATGGGCGATCACGCCGCGGCCGAGCCACTGTACTGGCAGGCCCTGGACATCTTCCGTGTGGTCCTGGGAGAGAGTCACCCCGACTACGCCACCAGTCTGAGACACATTGCAGAGCTGTATTACTCGAAGGGCGACCACACGTCAGCCATGCCGCTGTTCCAGCAAGCACTCGACATTCGCCGTGCGGCGCTGGGCGAGAACCACCCTGACTACGCCGCCGGCCTGAACAACCTGGCGGAGATGCACAGAGAGCTGGCCGATTACGCGGCGGCCGAGCCGCTTTACCGGCGGGCCTTGGACATCTACCGCGCCGCCTTGGGCGAGAACCACCCCCGATACGCCGCCAGCCTGAACAACCTGGCGCTGCTATACCATTCGAAGTACGATTACGCGTCCGCGGAGCCGCTGTTCAGGCAAGCCTTGGCCATTCGCCGCGCGGCGCTCGGCGAGAGCGATCCCGACTATGCCGCCAGCCTGATCAACCTGGGCTTGCTGAAGTCATCGATGGGCGATTACGCGGCGGCCGAGACGTTGTATAGGCGGGCGACGGACATCACACGCGCGGCGCTGGGCGAGAACCACCCCCAATACGCGGCCAGCCTGGAGATTCTGGCTGAGTGGTGCGCGGCTAAGGGCGACTGCTCGTCGGCCGAGCCGCTTTATCGGCGGGCCCTGGACATCTACCGCGCCGCCTTGGGCGAGAACCACCCCCGATACGCCGCTAGCCTGGAGATTTTGGCTGAGCGGTGCAGGGCTAAGGGCGACTACTCGTCGGCCGAGCCGCTGTTCCGACAGGCGCTGAACATCAGGCGCACGGCCCTCGGTGACAGGCATCCCGATTATGCCGACGGCCTGGTCAGGCTGGCAGAGCTGTACAGGGAAATGGCCGATAGTGCGTCGGCCGCACCGCTATACCGGCAGGCCCTGAACATCACTCGCGCAACGTCAGGGGAGGGGCACCCTCGCTATGCGAGCTGCCTGAACTGCCTGGCAGAGCTCTACAGGTCGGTAGGCGCGTATGCGGCAGCCGGGCCACTATACCGGCAGGCCCTGGACATCCGGCGCACGGCCCTGGGCGAGAGCCACCCCGACTACGCCGACAGCTTGGACAACATGGCGATCCTTTTCCAGCAGATGAGCGATTACGAGTCGGCCGAACCGTTGCACCGGCAAGCCATTGACATCTACCGCGCGGCGCTGGGTGAGGGCCACCCGACCTACGCCATCAGCCTGAACGCCTCGGCGCTCCTGTACCATTCGATGGGCGATTACGCGTCAGCGGAGCCACTCTTCCGGCAGGCCCTGGACATCCAGCGCGTGGCCCTGGGCGAGAGCCACCCCCAATATTCAGCGTACCTACACAACCTAGGGACTCTGCTCGTCGCGAGCGGGCGCGAGGTTGAGGCTCTCGCCTTGTTGAGAGAGGCCACCGCGATCGACGATCGCACGATTGGCCAGATCTTCGGTATCGGCTCGGACCGACAGCGAGCGGATTTCCTCGCGAGTCTCCAATTTAAGGCGGACATCTTCATCTCGCTTGTCTTGAACCACCTCGACCAGTCACATGAGGCGATCCTTGCCGCTTTCGACTTGGCCCTGCGCCGCAAGGCCCTGAGGGCCGAGGGACAAGTCGCCCAGCGCGATGCGGTCCTGGGGGACGGTATCCTCACCTCCAGCCCAGGCTCCGCGAGCTCCACGTTCTGCAGGCGAAGATCGTCCAGAAGACCCTCGCCGGGCCGGGATCGGAAGGTGCCCCGGCTCACCAGAAGCAACTCGCGGAGTGGGCCAGCCTGCGAGACGACCTCGAGAGAGAGCTGGCCCGTCAGCTCCCCGAGATGAACCTGGAGCAACAGCTCCGCGCCGCCGACCGCCATGCCGTGGCCCTGGACCTTTCCGAAGGGATCGTTCTGGTCGAGTTTATCCGACTCCGCGTGTGCAACTTCAAGGCCGTGCCTGCCCGGGGTGAGCTGCAATGGAAGCCGGGTCGCTACATCGCCTTCGCCCTGGCGGGCGGTGCCGGACGAGGTGAACATGATCGACCTGGGCGAGGCCGAGCCGCTCGACCGGCTGATCGCCGACTTCCGGGCCGGCATCATCGCCGAGGCCGCGACAGGCGATGGCCGCGACATGGCGAAACAGCCGGAGGAAGCCCCCCCGACCGCGTTGAGTGCTGCCGGCCTGGCCCTGCGAGCGGCCTTGTTCGATCGGCTGACTCCGGCCCTCGGGGATCGGACGCGACTGCTGATCGCTCCCGACGGCGATCTGGCGCGACTCCCCTTCGAGGTCCTGCCCACCGACGACGGCCGCCGCCTGATCGACGACTATCAGATCAGCTACCTGACCTGCGGCCGAGACGTGCTCCGGTTCGGCTCGGAGGCCACCGGCCAGCCCGGCGAGCCGCTGGTCGTCGCCGACCCGGACTTCGATCTCGAGACTCTGATCCCGACCGGACCCGCACCGACCAGGCCAGGCTTCTGGTCCCGCCTACTCGGCCGTGGCAAGCAAGCCATCGAGACGCCGAGGCCATCGGTCCCCACACGGCAGACCGCCGCGTGCTCCACCGGCCGCCACTCGCGCGACCTGGACCGCGACCGCAGCGCCTATCATTTCCATCGCCTGCCGGGGACGCGGGCCGAGGGCGAGCAAATCGCCACTCGGCTGGGCGTCTCCCCCTGGCTCGACGCCGCGGCCCTTGAAGGCCGGCTCAAGACCGCCTGCCGCTCGCCCCGGATCCTCCACCTCGCCACCCACGGCTTCTTCCTGCCCGACGAGGAGCGCGACCTCAACCGCGAGAGCCGGGGCCTCGGTTTCGACTTCGGCGGGTTCTCCGGCGCGGGACGGCCCGGGCCGGCTCTCGGGTCCGATGATGGAGAACCCGATGCTCCGCTCGGGCCTGGCGCTGGCCGCGGCCAACACCTGGCTGCGGACCGGCAACTCGCCCGAGGAGGCCGAGGACGGCCTGCTGACCGCCGAGGACGTCACGGGGCTGGACCTCCTGGCCACCGAGCTGGTCGTGCTCTCGGCCTGCGAGACCGGGCTGGGGCAGGTCCACGTCGGCGAGGGGGTCTTCGGCCTGCGACGAGCGTTCGTCCTGGCAGGGGCCAGGACGCTGGTCATGAGCCTGTGGAAGGTCCCCGACGAGCCGACCCGCGAGCTGATGGAGGACTTCTACGGCCGCCTCCTGGCCGGCGAAGGCCGCGCCGAGGCCCTGCGCCAGGCCCAGCTCGCGATGAAGACGAAGTATCCTGACCCGTTCTACTGGGGGGCCTTCATCTGCCAGGGCGACCCGGGACCATTGCCGGCTCAGAGTTAGCCCACTTGAATAGAGGACGGGCTCGGCGGCGGGAGCCGCCTCCTACAGGAAGATCACCAAATTCCGTTGTGGGAGGCGGCTCCTGCCGCCGAACGTATCCGGCTCAGGCGTTCGACGCTGTAACAACGTTCCACGAAGATGTGCTAAATAGCCCCACGCAAGTGGGAAAGTAGGGTGGGCAATGCCCACCGATGCGGGCCTTTCGCCGGTGGGCATTGCCCACCCTACCTTCGCGCCCGGCGCCGCTTTCCCCATTGCGTGCAGCTATTTAACCGGACGGCAACAGTTGGCCCGAGTTCCAAGGCGTCTCGGGATCATGCTGCCCCTGCCCCGATCCATTCGTCTCCGGGCGCCGACATCCTGACGCGGAGAGGAACTCGGGCGACTCACCGCGCCCGATATCGGCGGGGAACTGGCCCGGCCTGGAGCCGACTCTGACGATGTGCTCGATCGACGAGGGGAAGAACACGACATGTAGGAGGATGCCCAGGGCGGTCCCGAGCGTCCAGTAGAGGACCTCGATGCGCATGCTGTCGAGGAAGACATAAGTGAACATCGCGGCGCTGCTGGACGCCGAGAGCATGAGTGTGATGATCCCGACGAGCCGCGTGGGCACGGCATAACGGACCATCCACAGGAAGATGAAGCCGGCGGCCAGGCCCCAGCCCAGAGGGAGGAGCAGCAACCCCGGCAGGGCCGAGAAGTGAAAGTCCGGCTCGCGGATCCGGCTGAGTTGGCTGACGACGTAGACGACGAACGTCAAGAGGCCGGCCCCCAGACCGGCCCACGACGAGACCTTCAACTCGGGGCTCCTCGCCGAACCCGCGATGACCCATGCCAACGCGAAGACGGCCAGCATGATCGAAGGTAGGATCACCCACTGTACGGTAGCCGATATGACCGCTGCCATGACGTTGCTGTCCTTTCGAGGGATGGGCGCCCTCCGAAGGGTCTGCGGCTCGACTGAATGTCGCGGGCCTCCGGAACGCTGATACCCCAGGTGAAACACGACCCGGTTCCACCCGGTGATACGGCCCCTTTTGTAGGACCTTACGGACCACGCGATAGCCCAGGTTTTAAGGACGGGATGTGGCCTTGAAGTGTCGCTTCGCGACGAGTCAATTCAAGTAAATCTGAAAGTGATGGACGTTGCCGATGCTATCTCCGACCACAATTGACCGATTGTCAGCCACCACAGCGATCTTTAAGGGTGAACTCTCCAGGGGAACCATAGCTCGGCAGGTCTGTTCCTTGAGATCCCAGAGCCGGAGGGTGCGATCTGACGACCCCGAGAGGGCGTATCGCCCATCGGGGCAAAACGCGACCGCGATCACCCGCCCCCCATGCCCGGTGAACGCATGCAGGAGCCGGCCGGTCGCGAGTTCCCAGAGCCTCACCGTCTGGTCGGAGGATCCGGACAGAGCATGGCGGTCATCGGGCGCCAGCGCCACCGCGTGAACGAAGTCCGTGTGCCCGGCGAAGGAACGAACGAGCTCGCCTGTCCGAAGATCCCAGAGTTTGAGCGTCCGCTCGTGCGAGCCCGAGAGCACGCAGCGACCGTCGTTCGTAATGGCCACGGCGTTGTCCCACTGTGCATGACTCAACAGAAGGACCGATTGCCGAAGCACTCGAAGTGCCGCCGGCTTGATCGTGCGATGTCCCGTCTGCTGGTACGGATCGTATCCGGTGCTCCAAAGCCTCATAATTCTTTTCAAGAAATCGGAGAGTGCCGACCCCCGCTCGGGGCCCACCGTCCTCACACCTTCCCGACGCTCGCAGCCTACGAATGTGCCAAGAAGTTCTCCGGTGCGCAGGTCCCAGAGCCGGAGCGTGCGGTCGTACGATCCCGAGAGGGCGTGGCAACCATCGGGAGAGATCGTCACCGAGTTCACCTCGCTCTCGTGGTCGGCGAAGGAGTGCAAGAGCCGGCCGGTCGCCAGCTCCCAGAGTTTGAGAGTACGGTCATCAGAACCGGAGAGGGCCTGGCGACCGTCGCGGCTCACCACCACCGCGCTTACGGGGCCTTCGTGCCCGGTGGAGATCCGCCGAGCCGGTCTGGCGACGAGGTCCCAGAGCTTGAGGGTGCGGTCTTCGGATCCCGAGAGGGCCTGTCGGCCGTCGGGGGTGATCGCCACCGCGCTGACGCCCCATTCGTGGCCGGCGAGAGTGCCAAGGACCTGGCTGGTCGTCAGGTCCCAGAGGCGGAGGGTGCGATCGTACGATCCCGAGAGGGCCTGGCGGCCGTCGGGGGTGATCGCCACCCCGAAGACCATGGCCTCGTGACCGACGAGGGTCCGGAGCGGCCGGCCGGTTTGCAGATCCCAGAGCCTCAGCGTGCGGTCGTGCGAGCCCGACAGGGCCAGGCGGCCGTCGGGACTCACCGATAACGCGTTCACCCCTTCTTCGTGGCCAGCGAGGGTGTGGAGGAGCCGGCCGGTCGCCAAGTCCCACGCCAGGACGGCGCCGTGATCGGAGCCGGAGAGGGCCAGGCGGCCGTCGGGGCTCACGGCCACTGCACTGACGCCATCTTCGTGGCCGGCGAAGGTGTGGAGGAGCTGGCCCGTCGCCAGGTCCCAGAGCTTCAATGTGCGGTCACGCGAGCCGGAGAGGGCCAGGCGGCCGTCGGGGGTGATCGCCACCCCGAAGACCATGGCCTCGTGACCGACGAGGGTCCGGAGCAGGCGGCCGGTTTGCAGGTCCCAGAGCCTCAGCGTGCGGTCGTGCGAGCCCGACAGGGCCAGGCGGCCGTCGGGACTCACCGCGACGCTGCTGACCCCGTCTTCGTGGCCTCCGAGAGTGCGGAGGAGCTGGCCCGTTCGCAGGTCCCACAACCGGAGCAGGCGGTCGCCGCATCCGGAGAGTGCGTGACGGGAGTCGGGGCATATCGCCACGGCGCTGACCCAATTCCCATGCCCCGATAGCGTTCGGATCAGCTCTCGCGACGCTCGGCTGGCCGTCCAGAGCAGCCGGAAGTGAGGCCGGCCCAGCCCGGTTAGCCGCTTCTCCGCTGTGGATTGCAACGGGCTGATTCCCAGGATGAATCCGCGGTTCCGGACCTGCTGGGCGAACAGGATCGGCCAGGTTTCGTGGTCTCCGACCCGCAGATTGTGGGCCTCGCGCTGGAGCAGACGGAGAAGAGCCTGGAGCCGTGCACCGATGTCGGAGGCCGACGACGGGCAGATCTCGAGGATGGCGATCAGATCCTCCTGGAGGCCGTCCCAGCCGCGCCGGAGGTTCTGCGCCTCGAAGGTCGGGAAATCTTCCAGGGCCGCCGCGGACCGTGCCGCGCAGTCGCGGCGGAAATGCTCAAGCTGCTCGGCCGGCATTTGACCGGCCGCGAACTCGCGGATCAGGGGATGGAGTCGGACTTGCTCGCCCTCGAGCCGCTCGCACAGGCAGGCGCCTTCCAGTCGCTGCACCGCGCGGCGGAGCGGGGAAAGCCGTCCGGGCCGCGCCTCCTCATCGAGCCCGGCCAGCAGGCCGAGCCGCGCGGTCGGGACCGCAGACGACTCCGGGAACAGGCTTGCGACCCGGAGCAGCAGTCGAGCCGACTCGTCCCGAAGCGCATCCCACTGTTCACCGATCGTGGCCGCAACGGCCGGGTCGTGGACTCGCCTCAGGTCTGCCTCGTTCAGCTCCGCGGCGTCGGCGTCTAGCGTCGCCAGGGCCCCGTCGGACTTCAACCCCTCTCGATAGCCCTCCAACGACACATCGCCGCTGTATTTGCCCAGGTAGGCACCGGCCAGCTCCAGCGCCAGCGGCAGTCGGCCCAGCATCCGCGCGATGGCCCGGGCGTGCTCGTGGTCGGGATGCGCCGGATCCAGCGCGGCCCGGCGCGTCGGGTGTCGGAGGAGGAGTCGCAGCGCAGGCTCCTCGGGCAGGACCGTGACCTCCACGCCCACGAACCGGCCCAGGTCGTGTCGCCGCGTCGTGAAGAGCAGCCGGCAGCGGAGATCCTCAGGGGTAGAGCCGGGCAACAGGGGTACGGCGATCGCGGCGGGATCCGGCAGGTTGTCCAGCACCAGCAGCGCGCGCGGCCGACCGTCCAGCGCCGCGAACGCCGCTCGGATCTGCTCGTCGCGCGGCCGATCGCTCTCGGCCCACCGCAGGCGGGGATCCGTCGCCAGCCGGGCGAAGCCCTCGGCCAGCGGGCCGGCCGCGTCGATCCAGAAGATGCCGTCGGGGTAGTCATCGCGGTGGCGATGAACGTACTCGACGGCAAGCTGGGTCTTGCCGATGCCCCCCATGCCGGTCAGCCCCGCCGGGCGGATGCCGACCGGCCCCGCGCCGGACCCCGATAAGCTGGCATGCAGCCGCGCCAGGTCGCCATCCCGGCCCACGAAGTCCCCGTTCCGCGGGAACGGTACTAGGAAGGGCGCCTCCGCGGCCGGCTTCACAGGCGGGCGCGGCGCCTGGCCCACCAGCACGACCCGGGAGGCGTCGACCCCCGCGCGCACCAGGAGCTCGGGCGTGTCGGTCTCGCCGATGCCCTCGGCACTCAATCGCGCCACGCCTTGCTCGAACGCATTCCGCACCGACCGTCCGAAGGCCAGGGCGCCGTAGAACGAGGCCGCGAACTTGATCGCCGCCCGGTCGGTGATCGTCCGATTCATGCTGACGACGCAATCGACGATCTCGGTGAGCGCCTCGGCCTGCGACCGGGTGTGACAGGCGTTGAGGACCACGAGACGGAGGTTGCCCTCGTCACAGGCGCGCAGCACGTTCACCAGGGCCGATTTGCTGACGCCGCGAGGCTGTCCCTGGCCGGTGCTGCCCGTCTCGACCCCACCTGGCTGGATCGACTTCATGTCCCGCTCGTCCATGCCCCGCATGTGCGGGCCGGCGAGACCAGGCGCATCGGCCTCTTGCTCGTCGGATTCGAGGACGATCGCGTCCGGATCGCCGTGGCTGCTGAAGTGGATGACCTGGGGGCGGTTCTCGTTGAGCTTGCGCAGCAGGTTGACCGGCCGGGTGCCGGGGACGAGGATCAGCTCGACCGCCGAGCGGTTCGGGCTCATGCGGACTTCTTCGTCGATCTCGCGGAACTCGCGGGCCAGATCGAGCGGGGCGGTCCCCTGCGGGTTGGCGGCGAAGAGCAGGACCTTGATCGTCTCCATCCCGACCTCGGGGGCGGCGCGAAAGGGGGACTGGCGTCGGTGCCACAGCGAGATCCCGGTTCGAGGTGAGCTTCCACCGGCCGTTCGCCGACTCGGGCTCATCGCTCGGGTCGTGCGACTCGGCCTCTATGCGTCATCGTAGCGCCCCGGAGTCGGGGACGCAATAAGCGATCCGGATCGGATCGATGCGGTGCCGGACGGGACACGCGGGGCGTCCCGTGACATTACCCGTCAAATGGATCCCGCTGGATCTGAGGATTCCGACGCAAGAGACGGAGCCGATTGAGCCGATAACAAGCGCACGGATGACCATATAGCCTCGGTGGATGCGGGAAGACCGCGCCGATCGTGTCGTGTTCCGACGTCGGGAGAAGGATCGTGGAAGATCAGCTCGTGGAGACGTGGGCGATCCACAACCGAATCAACCTGTACATGCTGGACGCGATCCCCGCCGAGGCCCTGGGCGCGACCGCCTCGCCGAAGTGCCGGACGGTGTCCGACCTGTTCGTGCACATCCACAACGTCCGGCTGATGTGGCTGAAGTCGGCGGCGCCGGAGCTGCTGGCGGGGCTGGAGAAGCTGGAGACGAAGACCGTGGCCGACAAGGCGAAGCTCCGCGCGGCGCTGGAGGACTCGGGCCGGGCCATCGAGCAGCTCCTGCGCAAGGCGACGGCGGCCGGCGGCAAGGTCAAGGGGTTCAAGCCGCACCCCACCGCGTTCCTGGGCTACCTGATCTCGCACGAGTCGCACCACCGCGGCCAGGCCGGCTGGGCCCTGAAGATCTCCGGCCATCCCCTGGACCAGAAGACGGCCTATGGCCTGTGGGAATGGGGCGTGCGCTGAGGCCGCGGCGTCCGATGAACGGGATCGCCGGGCCTCTCATCCCGGCCACTTGCCGATCGGGCAGGACTCGTGCAGGAGGCGGCTCTTGGCGGCGGTGAAGCAGCCGCAGATCTTGCAACGCATGCCGGTGTGGTGCTCGCACGTCGGCGCAGGTCTGGATCCGCCGGCGCTGGACCTCCGGCGGAGTCGTCCTGAAGCCCGAGCCGGCGAACTGCGCCATCGACTTGGTGGCGGACATCGCCATGCGGAGCAGGCCCGGGCCGGTCGTCTGCTGGGGGGTGGCCTGGCCCTGGCCGGGGACCTGGCTGGCGACGACGCTCGCCACCAGCGCGCCGCCGAGGTAGGCTCCGGGACCGGGCGACACCCCCGCGGCCGCGAGGGATGGCCAGGTGTCGAACAGGCCCATGCGGTACTTCTGGAGATAGGCCCCGTACCAGCTCGCCTGCGGCTTTCCCAGCTTGGAGAATAGCGCGATCGACTCCTGGGCCCTGGCGATCGCCGCGTCGCGCTGGTTGAGCTCCGCGAGCTGGATGGCCTGGAGCCAGAGCAGGTTGGCCTCCTGGTGATGGTCGCCGACCTGTCGGGCGAGTCCGAGCGCCTGTTCGAACCAGTTGACCGCCCCGCGGGGGTCGCCCATCATCGACACGACCAGGCCCATCCGCTCCATCGCGACCTTCTGGGCCAGAACGTCACCTGTGGAACGGGCGTGCGCGAGCTCGTACTCGAAGAGCTGGCGGCCCCGCACCGGCTGCTGGACGTACAGCAAGGCCATGCCCAGGTTGCCCATGATGTCGCTCTCGCGGTCGGCGTCGCCGACCTGGCGGACCAGGGCGAGCGCCTCCTCGAGTCGAACGATCGCGCCGCGGGCGTCGCCTTCGCTCAGGATGATGATGCCGAGATCCGTCAGTGCGGAGACTTCCTCGGAGCGGTCACCTCCCTGCGCGCGGCCGCCAGGGCGGCTTCGGCCTGCTGCCGGGGGCTCACGTCCGGCGACGGCAAGTTCGACCGAGGGCGCGGCGCCGTTGCCGGACGCGGCCCGCGCGCTACGCCTTCCACCAGATACAGTCGCGGTCCGAGCCTCCGATGCCGCCGGGCCTCCGGCCATCGCGACCGGACTTGTTCCGCATCGAGGTCCGCGGCCGGATCCTCGGGCCAGACCAGCAGGCCATCGACTGCCCGGTCGCCGCATTGCTCCACGGACTGCGCCGGTCGGGAGCACGAAGGATCGCTTCCCCCTCCCGTCGCCCAGGCGGCCCAGGAGCTTGCCGAGGAGTCCCTTGCTTTGCCGCTTCGTCCGGATCATCGTGGCCGGTGTCGAGCAGAGGCCGTCGTTCGACGGCGATCTCCCCGCGAGCCACGTTGCCGATGCGCTCCCAGTACTCGAGATGGCCGTCGCCCTCGCCCGGCAGCCAGACGATCAGGCGAGTCTCGTCGGATTCCGGTTCGCGCAGGACGCCGCCGTCCAGGGGGATTTCACGCCAGTCGATGACCATCATCTCCGCTGCCTTATCGATGAGAGCCGGCCGCGATCGAACTCGCACGACCCGCGGGCACAGGGTCCGGGAACACGCCTCCCCGCCGAGGCGATTGGTTGATTGTACTGATTCGTCCGGCCACGTACAAATCGGAGCCGTCGCGATCGATCCATCGATCCAGTGTAGGACGGAACCGGCGTCAACGCGAAGGTGAGTAGCGCCGGATCAGCAGGCTCGCGTTATGCCCGCCGAAGCCGAAGCTGTTGGACATCACGGTGTTGACGCGGGTCTCACGGGCGACGTTGGGGATGTAATCGAGGTCGCAGCCTTCGCCGGGGTGGTCGAGGTTGATGGTCGGGGGGAGGACGCCGTGGTGGATCGCCAGGGCGGAGGCGATCAGCTCGACGCCGCCAGAGGCGCCCAGCAAGTGGCCCATCTGGCTCTTGGTGCTGGAGATCTGGAGCCGGGCGACATGGGGGCCGAAGACGTCCTTCATGGCCCGGGTCTCGGCCAGGTCGCCCAGGGGCGTGCTGGTGCCGTGGGCGTTGATGTAGTCGACCGCGTCGGGGCCGATCCCGGCGTCGGCCAGGCAGTGCCTCATCGATCGGGACGCGCCGCGTCCCTGCTCGTCGGGCGCGGTGATGTGCCAGCCGTCGGCCGACATGCCGTAGCCGATCAGCTCGGCGTAGATCCGCGCACCGCGGCGCAGGGCGATCTCCTCGGCCTCGAGGATCAGGACCCCGGCCCCCTCGGCCAGCACGAACCCGTCGCGGTCGCGGTCGAACGGGCGAGAGGCGCGAGTCGGGTCGTCGTTGCGGGTTGACAGCGCCCGCATGGAGGCAAATCCGCCCAAGCCCATGTGGGTGATCGCGGCCTCGCTACCGCCGGTGACCATCACGTCGGCCCAGCCCGCCTGGATCCACTTGAGCGAGTCGCCGATCGCGTTGGCCGCCGAGGCGCACGCCGTCGCCACCGCCGAGCACGGGCCCTGGAGGCCCCACTTGATCGACACCTGCCCGCTGCCGGCGTTCACCATCAGCTTGGGGATGACGAAGGGGCTGATCCGCGAGGGCCCCTTCTCCATCATGACGGTGTGCTGGGCCTCGAACTCATTGAGGCCGCCGATCCCCGAGCCGATCATCACGCCGCACAAGTCGGCCGGCAGCGCCTGGAAGTCGATCCCGGAGTCATCGACCGCCGACGTGGCCGCCGCCAGGGCGAACTGCGCGAACCGATCGAGGTGTCGCGCCTCCTTGACCCCGAAGCGCGCGGCAGGGTCCCAGTCGCGGACCTGGCCGCCGAACTTCACCTTGAATTCGGTGGTGTCGAACAGCGTCAGCGGACCGACTCCGCTCTTGCCGTCGCACAGCGCCGACCAGAATTGACCCAGGCTTTCGCCCAGCGACGTGACCACCCCCATGCCGGTGATGACGACGCGGCGTCGATGTCCCATCATGATTTCGTTCTATGTGTTAAGGTGCCGCCGGGGACGGGAATGGGGGTACCGCTTCGCGCACGGACGCGTGGCCCGACCGGGTTGGAAAATGGTCCCCGGCCACGCCGATGGCCGGCCCGTCCGGCACGACTCGAAGGTCACTTGGCGTGGGCGTGCTGTTCGATGTAATCGATCGCCTGGCCGACGGTCTGGATCTTCTCCGCCTCCTCGTCGGGGATGGTGATGTCGAACTCCTCTTCGAACTCCATCACCAGCTCCACGGTGTCGAGCGAGTCGGCACCCAGATCGTTGACGAAGGACGTCTCCCGGTTGACCTGGTCCTTGGAGACCCCCATCTGCTCGCTGACGATTTCGATCACGCGCTCTTCCACGGACACGGGCAAACCTCCTGGCCTACTGGCAACCGTTCATCTCTCATCTCGTCGTCTGTTTCCACCCCGGCTCTTCACGTTTTTCCACCGGGCGAGGAGCCGGGCGGGTCGTTCGACTCCCATCCTGACCGCCCGATGAGCGATCCCAACGACCGGACTCTCCGGAGGTTCAAGCCGGGCCGAGCGTGGCGGCTCCGGTCTTCGATCGAGGCGAGGGCCTCCATGCAGAGCCCGGGGTCGGCACGATGAGCGGATGTCGGGGCCGGCCCATGGGCCGTGCCGCCGGCTGGCCGCTCCCCAAAGATTGACCCACCTTAGCATTCCCGATGCGAATTGTCCATCGGACGTCCGTCCCGCGACCGACCGGCGGCGGCCGTTTCACCGGACGGACTTACATGCTCAGTCCGCCGTCCACGGCGATCACCTGGCCGGTGATGTAACCGGCCGCCGGACCGGCCAGGCAGCAGACCAGATCGGCGATCTCCTCGGGCGTCCCGAACCGTCGGACCGGGACCCGCTCCTTCACTTCCGCCTTGAGCTTATCGGGCAGGGCATCGGTCATGTCGGTGGTGATGAAACCGGGCGCGACGACGTTGACCGTGATGCCGCGCGACGCCAGCTCGCGGGCCACCGACTTGCTCAGGCCGATCACTCCGGCCTTGCTCGCCGCGTAATTCGCCTGTCCGGCGTTGCCGACCAGGCCCGAGACGCTGCTGATATTGACGATCCGCCCGAACCGTGCCCGCATCATGACGGCGCCGACGGCTCGCGAGAAGAGGAACGCCCCCTTCAGGTTGGTGTCGATCACCTCGTCCCAGGCCTTGTCCTCCATGCGGAGCACCAGGCCATCACGGGTGATCCCGGCATTATTGACCAGGACATCGATCCGCTGGAATTTCGCCTCGACCTCCTCGACGACGCGCTGAACATCCGCCGACGAAGCCACATCCGCGGCATAACCCTCCGCAACTCCCCCGGCCTCGCGGATCGCCTGCAGCGTCGGCTCCAGCGCCTCGAGCGTCCGCGCCACTCCCGCGATCGAAGCCCCGCACCCGGCCAGCCGAACTGCGATCGCCCGACCAATCCCCCGAGATGCGCCCGTTACCAGCGCCACCCGGCCAGCCAAGTCGACGCGACATCCCGGCGTTGCGCCGCCTGCTCCTTCAGCCATAATCAGCTCACCTTCCTCGATTTGATGCCGATCCGCCGGTTCATGCTGTTGACTTGAAGCCGAGCCCCGGCGTTCCCAAAAGAACCGTTACCAGGCGGGAATTTCAAGTCTCAACCCGCCCCGATCAAGGTCGGGCCGGCTCCCCGGCCTTGTCGAAGAGGTCTTGCACCAACAGGCGGAAACCGGGCAGCACGTCGCCGCCGTCAAGGTCATCGCGCGAGGCGAGGATCCGGACGTCCGTGACCGAGCGGTAGACGTAGATCTTGCGGTGGCGAGGATACACCACCCACACTTGTCGGACGCCAAGGTGGAAGTACTCTTCGAGCTTGTCCGCGATCTCATCCGCGGAGTTCGTGGGGCTCAGGATCTCGACTGCCAGGTCCGGTACGACGGCCCAGGAGCGCGATTGTGGAAGGCCACGCTCGCGAGGCCAACGTTCGAACGACACGAAGGCGACATCCGGGCGACGTTCGCGGTCCACGATCGGCCGAAGGTCGAAGATCATTTCCTGGACCACGCGGCCGAGGGGATGGGTTTGAATGAAGGGGTCCAGCTCCCCGAACACGACCGATGCGAACCAGCATTCATAGACGCCCATCGGTTTCTCCACGATCCGGCCATCGATCACCTCGAAGAGACCGTCAGGCTCGCCGGGTTCAGGCTGTAAGGGTAGCGGCTGGAGCACGTCGGTGGCCATCTGGGATCTCCATGGTGTGGGGATCGGACCGAGCTGCGGCCCCGATTATACCCTCCTCGGGCCGGATGAGGCACCCCGCCCTGGGACCTCGGACGGCCCGGGCCTCATCCGGCGCCTCGGCGTTCCGGTTCGCTCGCCCGATCACCCGACAACGAACCGTCCGGGATTCATGACCCCGTGGGGGTCGAGCGCGGCGCGGACGCGATCGGCGATCGCCTGGTCGGCTCTCGGCTCGCCCCAGACCCGGAGTCGCTCCTTCCAATCGGTCGGGCATCGCGAGAGGATCAGGTTGCCGCCGTCGCGGACGGCTCGATCCCGGAATGGCTGGATCGTGCATTCTGCCTGGTCCACGTCCCATTCGCCCAGCGCGTGGGCGCGGACGATCCCGTTGCCGGCGTGCGCCTGGACGGCCCATCGCTCCGGGTCGAGCCCTTCCACGAACCCGGCGACCGCCGACGGTCGAAGGTTCGCCACGAAGCTGAGGGGCCCCTGCCCCGCCGCCTGGAAGCCATTGAGCGCGTCCCAGAGCGGGGAGGTTTGCTCGCCCTCGACGACCAGCAGGTCCGTCCGGCCGACCTCGGCGTTCAACCGATCGATCTGCCATCGCACCGAATCGGTGTTATCCTCGAAGCCGATGGCCAGGACCGGGTACTCGCCGGACAGGCCGAGTTCTTGACCGACCGCGCGGGCGGCCGGGGCGTTGAGCAGGTCCAGCGCGATCGGGCGGGTGGCGGACGTATTCAGCCGTTCGAGTCGCTCGGCGGCGGCGATCGGGCCGGTCAGCGGCAGCCAGGCGATGGCCGAGGCTTCCGGGATCGGTCGGACCTTGAGCGTGAGCTGCGTGATGATGCCGAGCGTTCCCATCGAGCCGGTCAGGAGCTTGGGGAAGTCGTAGCCGGCGACGTTCTTGACGACCCGTCCGCCGCCCTTGACCTCCGCCCCGTCGGACGTGACGAAGCTGACGCCGATGATCTGGTCGCGGGGCCGGCCGGCCCCGAAGCGCCGCGAGCCGGTCGTGTTGGTCGCGTAGATCCCGCCCAGCGTCGCCCGGTTCGGCTCGGGTGCGTCGACCAGCACCCGCTGACGCTGCTCGGCCAGGATCGCCCGTAGCGCCGAGAGGGTCATGCCGGCCTGCACCGTGATCGTCATGTCGGCGAACGGGTAGTCGATCAGGCGGTTGATGGACCGGGTGTCGATGGCCACCCCCGGACGTCGCGGGATTCCCCCGTAGTCCAGTGCCGTGCCACCGCCCCGCGGGTAGATCGATCGACCCTGAGCCACCTGCTCGCGGACCAGTTCGCGGAGTGGCTCGACGTCCTCGGGCCGGAAGTCCGCCAGGGCCGATCGGCCGTCGCCGATGGAGCCGCCCGCCGGCACGTCGGTCGAGGGGAATGGCATCGTGTCGGTCAAGTCGAAGACTCCGAGGCCGCCGGCATCACGGCGTTGGGGGGTGATCAGTACCGGATGTCCTGGCCGGAGAGGATGCGCTCGACGGCCTCCTGCACGGCCCGGATCGTCCCGATCATCGGCCCGTCGAAGACGCCCGGCCAGGCGTCGGTCAGCAGGACCTGCGACTCGAGCGCCAGGCGATGCAGGGCGTGGGCCATGCGGCGATCGAGCACCTCGGCGCCGCGGTGCTCGAGCTCGAGTTGCGTGAGTGCGTTCAACAGCTCGGCGGACCGGGCCGCGGAAACGGGGACGCCCCGGCGCAGGCAAGGGAGGAACGCCGATTCATCCCCGCCCTGGCCGACGTGCCGGAACAGCACCTCCAGCGTGGTCCGGTCGGCGAGCACACGGACGGCCGGCCGCGGGGCGATCGTCATCGGAACCGGGGCCGGCGTCGAAGCCGTCGGATGCTCAGCCTCAGCGGGCGAGCCGGTCGGTTCATCCTCCGAGGTATCCTCGGCCCACGTGATCCCTTCACCTTCCGGCTCGGGCTGCATGGGGACGTCATCTCCATCGGCCAGGACGAGGTCGACCGTGATCGCATCGCCGGATGGCGCCGGCACCGGCTTCGACTCGGAGCGCGCCTGCCACTCCGCCAGGTAGGCGGGATCCGCGGCGATCTCCTTGAGGCCCTCCAGCGGTCCCCGCCGCGCCTCGAACGCGGTGACCTTCTGCCGGACCTGCTCGGCCTCGATCGCCTGGGCCAGCAGCCTCGCGCAGTAATCCTGGATCGCAGGGATCCCGGCCTTCTCGGCCAGGGCCTCGGCCAGGTCGAACAACCGGGACGGCAGGTAGATGATGATCCGGTCGAGCTCGTTCCCGGTCCCGATCGGCCGGTGCTCACCCGACCGGAAGACCGGCGGCAGCCGTCGCCATCGCGAGAATCGGGGCCGCTTGGCCACGGTCGGATTGCTCCTCGGGAGGATCGATCGGCGGGCGGATCGCGTCGGGAACTCATCGCGCCCGTATCTCAGGATATCCCTCCCGATAGCGCCGCGCGAACCTCCGACCGGGCGGAAGTTCCCATTGGGGCAAGGACCGTTGATCGACGAACCAACCGCTCGATGACACGTGATATCGATGCGGATCTCATCCACTCAACAATGCTCTCTCCCTTTCTCGATGAGGCACGACCGATGATTGCAGTCATTGTCCCATCATTTGTCTGAGGCCGCACTTGGCGAATCGAACGCCAGAATCGACCGAACTCCTGATTCCATAGAATATTGTGACGAGGAATGGGGCGGTTGGGTTCGTTTCGTATCTTCGAGATTGGGTTCGTTTTGCGCCCGCGGCCCTGGGGTCGGTGGCTTTGTTTGTTCGATTTTTCGGGGTCGAGTGCGGCTGAACCAACTGCCATTTCGGCAGGAATGGCTTCGTTTCGTCACTGACGATCGCGCTGCGGAAGCCTTGGCCGAGACGATCGGCCCGAGACGGTCACGGCAAGAGACAATGGATGTGAGAATGCAAGCCGATCTCTGGTTGTCGTCCCCTCGAACAACATGCTTGCATGCAATGAAAGACCGTCTCGGGCACCGGACTCCCTTTAAATTCCGTGTCCGAATTGCCAAAGAAACCCACTGAACCATTAGAGGTCACGACTCCGCAATTTACTTCGAAACTTCCGCCGGAGTTTCTCCACGTCGAATGCAATCATGCTCGGTTCCTGGTATGGAGCTCGGCTGGAGGGGACGACTTCGAGTCGTTGTGGATTGAGGCTCATCATTAATGGTCGCTCCGCGCCGGCTCGGGCGGCGCCTGGAAAGATCGGATGGACCGGACTTCTGACGGCCTGTCGAGGCCAAGACGATGGACCCGTCGCACGGGATGCGCGAATCACCACCCGTCGATACGGATCCGGCCCCTGAATCGCCATTGTTCGAAGGCTATCGCCGGATGTCGCCGGCCCGGAAGCTCGAGCGGGTGCAAGAGCTGATGCGCGCAGTGCAAGAGTTCGCGCTGTCCGACCCGCTCCTCGTCGTCGCCAGGCTCGCGCGGGTGTTCGATGACCCTGGCATCCGCTGCGTGGTCGAGGGCTCGCTCGCCGTTTCGATCGACGGAACCCCGCGCGCCACGCGAGACGTTCAACCTCATGACCGAGATCGATACCCCTCACGAGAAGAGATGCATCGAGCGATCATGCTCGGCGGGACTTTGCGGATTTCTTGGCGGGAGACGGCCGCGGAGTCCGCGATTTCCGGGGAACCTTCTCTCCCGAATTCGCCCGCCTCGTGGCTTCCTCGGCCTCGGCCGGTGTCATGAGCCCGGCCTTGACCATGATCTGATAGGCCTCGGCGGGGTTCATTCGCTTGAAGGCGTCCAGTGCGCGTTGCATCTTGACGGACATGTGGACGTCATCGGGCTTCTCGCTGGGAATCGCCATGGGTTCACTCCCGGTCAGGCCTGACGAGCCATGTACCCAGTATACCGGCTGGGTTCCGGACACACAATTGGATGTGGGCGTGGCGGTGCAAGCCGCTTCTGGGCCAGAGCCGTTCGTCGGAGGGGACGAAGACCGCCCGGCAGGTGTCGACGGCATCCCCTCGGGTCCCGAGAACCGCGTACGCCAACTGGAAGACGGAACAGTCCAGAAACAGGCCGAGCGACGTGCCGTTGTGAACCGGCGGAGACGAACCATGCGTCCGGCGTTCACCCTGCTCGTGAGCATCGCGTGCATCCTCGCCCTGCTCGGGCTCTCCATCGCCGCCGGGGCCGACGAGCGCACCACCTTCGCCTTCGTCTGCTGGGGCGGCGCTCCGTATCTCGGGTCTATCAGCTTGGCCTATGCACGCCGATGGCGGCCCGATGCCTGCTTCGCCGTCTTCGTCGGCACGGTCCTCAGCGGCGGCCTGGCGACTTTCCTGTATGGCCAGGATCTCGGGCCGTCATCTTCGCCGGACCCGGCGAGGAAGTGATGAACTGCGGCGGGCCGCTGGTCGAATTCGGGGTCCCGAGCCTCCAGTGGCTCTTCGTCGGGATTCTGGCCCTGATGACGCGGCAGAGGCGGTAGGCGGGGGCGCCCGGCGGACGAGCCCGGTTGGTGGCCGATGTAAACGCCTTGGGCGGGAGCGACCGTGCTTTGCAACCAGATTACGGGCCGCTGAGTCGATCGGCCGGAGGGGCTCCCCGGCAGCGCGCTCCTCGCGCCGGACCCGGCCGACGCAGGGTTCGCCAGCGGAGGCATCCCCTCGCCGGGACGGTCGTGGTTCACGTCCGCGATCTCTTCCCGGCGGAAGCGGTTCGGCTCGACGACCGCCAGTCCGCCGTGGATCGTCGTCCGCGGACGCCCGTTCAACCAATGTGCCACGGCCGAGAAGGGCCTACAGCCCGATCGAGAACGTGTCGGGCAGTTCTTGCCTCTGGCAGGTAGAACTGTCTGCGCATGCCGAGCGGGCGTGGTAGGATTGGTGCGGCGGAGCAGATTGCTGGCGGTCGCCCCGACGCCGGGCGCGGTCCTCGGGAGGCGTGCGGGGGCGCCGGTCCGAGCCCGCAACGGTGACCCGAACTTGGGGGACCGCGGGACCCGTCCGGTCCGCCGAGCGGCGGCCAGGATGGGGGTCGCAAGGCTTTCCCGGCCGGGAAACTGATCAGGTCGGGTGGTACTGACCGAGTGAATGGTCCAGCGCCCGTCCGGCCCGCGAGATGCCGACCCGCCCAGGGCTCCAATCAGGGACCTGCGGCGATTGGTCCCGAATCCGGCGAGCGTGGTAGAGGCGAAGATGTCCCTTATCGTCGGGGCTTGATGAAAAGCCGATGCCGCCGCCTGGCCGATATCCTTTCGATGGAGAGGGACTCGAAGTCTTGTTCCAACTCCCCACTTGAATAGTGATACGACGTATAGTATCCTTGCTGCTGAATACTTGAAGCTGGGAATCGGGAGCCTCCCATCGTGGCGAATCCCCATCGTCTCTATGAGATCCGCTGTCCCGTCCACGGCTTCATCATCATCAGCGACTGGGAGCGCGAGATCATCGAGCAGCCTGCGTTTCAACGGCTTCGTCGCATCCGGCAACTGGCCTGGACGGACCAGGTCTACCCGGGAGCGATGCACACCCGGTTTGAGCATTCGTTGGGCGTGCTCCACGTCGCGACGCGGCTTCATGAGTCCATCGTCGAGCGCTCCCGGGAGCTTCTCCGCTCAGAGCTCGCCTACGACGAGCAGGGCCTCAAGAGGGAGCGGATCCTGGTCCGCCTGGCCGCTCTGCTCCACGACGTGGGTCATGCACCGTTTTCGCACGCTGCCGAGGATCTCTTTCCGCCCGTCGATCCCGCGGACCTTGGCCGAATCGCCGCCGGGGAGACCGATCAGGTCCGACGGTTCAAGCACGAGAGCTATTCGGCTGCGATCATCCGGACGCATCTTCGAGACGTCATCGAGAATCATCCTTTGAATCAGAACTATGAGTTCAAGGCCGATCAGGTCGCCAACCTCCTGGAAGGGAACACACAGTCCGGAAGGGCCGTCCTCTGGAGGGAGATCGTCTCGGGGCAGTTGGACGCGGATCGGATGGATTACTTGATCAGGGATTCGGTCCACACCGGGGTGGATTATGGTAAGTTCGACTGGCGTCGGCTGGTCAATTCCGTGGAACTCGTGCGCGGGGGCGATCATCGAGCGCCTCGCCTTGGCGTCGGCGAAGGCGGGTTCCATGCCGCCGAGGGGCTTGTGATTGCTCGGTATTTCATGTTCACGCAGGTTTACTTCCACAAGACCAGGGTGGCTTACGACATCCACCTCAAGAACGCGCTCGCGGAGATCCTTCCCGGAGGGATGTTTCCCCGCCCGGCGGGTGAACACCTTGACGAATACTTGGGCTGGGACGATTGGAAGGTCCTGGGGCTCCTGGCTTCGGGGTCCGGTGGAGACCATGGCCGCCGGCTGGCGCATCGGGATCATTACCGGGAGGTCTTTCATACCCCGGAATCCCCCACGGCCGATGATCTGGCTCTCCTCAGCCGGGTTCGAGACGCTGTCGGGAACCTTCTCCAGTCGGAGGCCATGTCGGCGACGTCTACGTACAAGCTGGGGAAGCCGGACATCCCGATTGTCAGCGACAATCCCGGCAAGGCGGTCAAGCCGCTCTCCGACTACTCCAGCGTGGTCCGAGGTTTGCGGCCCGTTGAGAAGACCATGCTCTACTGCCGCAAGGAGGACGTGGACGAGGCCAAGTCGCGGATCGCCGCGGTGGAAGGGGGGACATGATGGCTGCTCAGAAACGGTGGTGGCTTCGACTCGGGACACTGATCGATCTCGTCGCCAGGTCGAACGACAAGCTCGGTCGTACGGCCCTGATGAAACTGGCCTTCCTCCTCCAGACGGTGAGGGGGGTGCCGCTGGGCTACGATTTCCGCCTCTACACGTACGGCCCATACGATGCGGATGTCCTCAATGACCTGGGTCAGGCCGAGGCCATGAGGGCCATCGAATCGACACTGGTCGCCTTCCCCGGAGGGTACGGTTATGAGTTCTCTGCCGGGCCCGAACGCGATCGGGTGCGGACCATGGCCGGCCCCGACATCGAGAAGTACCACGACGATCTTTCGTGGGTCCTCGGCGAATTCGGGAGTCGATCCGCGGCCGACCTCGAGTTGCTCTCGACGATCGTCTACGCGGACCGAGATGTCCTCGACCGTCGCCAGCGCGTCTCACTCGACGAGCTTTGCCGCCAGGTCCGAGAGATCAAGCCACGGTTCTCGGAGGATTATGTCAAGCAGAACATCGGCTTCCTGAATGACAGGAGGATTCTCCAATCGCTCGATGCGATGGCTTCTCCCTGCCTTTCGGGCTGAAGGGGGTAGCTCTCGGCGTCAAGCACCGTCGGACATGAATTCCGGCGGCTGTCGAATCGGGCAACCGGGGCCGAATCCGGCCAGTCTCAGGCGGTGCCGCCGTGGCTGGGAAAGTTTCGGTCTCTACCCGATCCAGTTCCTTTGCCGGCTACCAGAACCGGTTGTGCACTCAGGATTGGCGCGACGCAGTCCATTGCTCGCAATCGACGGGACGCCGTGCCCGGTCCCGGGCTGAGGTCGGCCCGGGCCAGGGGATCGCCGGAATCATCCGTCGGGCGGTCGGCGACTCTGACGGGTTGACCGAAAAGAGAATTGACACCAATTATTCCTGACGGGTTGACCGAAAAGAGAATTGACACCAATTATTCCTGACGGGTTGACCGAAAAGAGAATTGACACCAATTATTCCTTGAAAAGAGAATTGACACCAATTATTCCTTCCGGATGTGGTGTGTCCGTCTGGAGGATCCGTCGGTATTGGCGGGCGAGGCACAACCACCCGGCGGAGACCAACCCGATGGCCGTCAGGGGCCATCCTTCGGGGCTGGCGGTTCGGTGACATCGGTTCCTGGGGGCTGGGGATCTCGGGGAAGTCCGGCGCGGGAGTCGATGGCGGAGCCGTCCGACCGGGGACCGGGATCTCGTCGGGTTGCGGGTTGTCCGGCATGGCGACCTACCTTCCAAGTCGAGCCGAGCGCCCGGCACGCTCGCGCGGCGGTTCGGGCGTCGGTGCTCGTTCATCCTACCGAGCCGAGTCGGCCGACGCCGAGCGTCCGGCGAGCCCGCCGCGACCACCAGGATATTCGCCGGGCGACGGCCGGCAGATCGGCCGTCCCCACGCGAACGGCGCCCCTCGGGCGATTTGGGACCAATCGAGAGCGCCTACCGAGGCTTCAACCCCTCGGCGCGTCGGAGAGCCCGAGGTCACAGCCCCGACGGCCGCGCAGCCGGCCTGGGTTCGCATCATCGCGCGTCGGCGGGCGTTCGCGCCGGGGCATCGTCGTCGCCCCGCTAGAGCGCCGAACGGTTGGTTGGCCTACGTGATTTCGGCCTCGGGAGCCGGCCGGGGTCTCGACCCCCCCTGACCCCCCCTTCGTAAGGGGGGGTTTTAAGGGAGGCTCAGCCCTCTTCTTCTCCCCCCCTTACGAAGGGGGGGCCCTCTTCTTCTCCCCCCTTACGAAGGGGGGCCCTCTTCTTCTCCCCCCCTTACGAAGGGGGGGTCAGGGGGGGTTCTCTCGCCGCGAGGCCACTCAAACGTGAGCCGGTCTAAATAGATCCACGCAAGAGGGAAAGTAGGGTGGGCTCTGCCCACCGATGAGGGCCTCGCGTCGGTGGGCAGAGCCCACCCTACATCCCGCTCGTCGCCACTTTCCCCATTGGGTGGATCGATTTAGTCGAGGAGGTCGGCGCTGTAGAGGGTACTCTCGAAGTAGGAGCGATACTCATACTCACTCATCTGCTGAACATAAACCCTGGTGCCATCCGGGAGTACCTCGATCGTCTGCCCGGCCGGATCGCTACCCGGCCCGAGAGCCCCAGACGTGAAGGCCAGGTCGCCGTTGGAGAGCATCTCGGCGCTCCCCAGGAACGACGAGTAGTTGCCCATGTCGGCGTTCACCACCAGCGTCGCCGTCAAGTTCTGCTCGTCGAGGATCCATTCCTGCCCGCGGCTATCCGCCGTCGGGTCAAACTCCTGGCGGGTATTCCCGTCATCGAAGACCAGCAGGGTGTTGTCGTTGATGAGGCGCGCGTCATGCTGGTGGGAGAACCACGGGTCGGCGATGTTGGCGATGGCCTTGAAATTGCCGTCCGCGCCCAGCTTCCAGATGATGTGGCCGTTGCCAGTCCCGTCGGCGTAATCAATCTTGATCACCCAGTCCTGGGTGCGCAGCGAGACGAGCAGGTCGTCGTCCTCGGGCGACCAGCTCACGGAGTTGCCGTGCAGCCAGTCACTGGGGATCGGGTGATCCTTGCCGAGGCGGTTGGTGTTGAGCCAGTGGAAGGAGTCCCAGGTCCACGCCACCCGGAAGTTCTGATCCAGGACGATGACCATGTCGCCTGTGAACCGGGTGGGCCTCCCCTTGTATTCGACGATCTTCCGGGTGCCGGCCAGGACGACCGTGTCGCCGTTGGGCAGGAGCTTGGCCTCGTGGTCCAACGAGATGATCGGCGGCAGGTGGTGCGCGGCGAGCTGGGCGTTGACGGCACCGACATCCGTCTGGCGCAGGGTGTCGCCGGCCAGGTCGACCTGCCGCAACGTGTTGTAGCCCGCAGTGCTGCCGATGGCCTTGCCGCCCAGCATCATCACCGTGCCGCCCGGCTCGAGGTTCAGGGCATAGCCGGGGAAGCCGTTGGCCGCGGGGTCATAGTACCAGAGGACGTTGCCGTTCAGGTCGGTCGCCACGGTGTTCACTTTGTTGTTGGAGGTCCCGCCGACGAACCCGGCGTGGAAGATCACGCCCTGGCTCAGGTCGGTCCCGGCGGCTGGCGGCTGCACCACGGTGAAGGTGGGGAATTTCAGGTTCGCCGGCAGGCTCCCGGTGGTGAACGCCAGCGGGGCGGAGACCGTCCCGTCGTCCAGGACGTCCCGCATCAGGTAGGTCGTGTCGGGCAGCATGCCGGCCACGATGAAGTTGGTACTCTCGCCGGGGACGATGGGCAGCGGGGAGGTATTCTGCCAGGACAGGGTGGGGCCCTGCCGGGCGAACTGGACGTACATCGAGGCGCCGGGGGAAGGAGGCGCGCTGTACAGCGCGACTAGGGGGTTGGCCATGGGGCTGACCACGGCGCTGTCCCCCGCGACACGCGTCCGCGCCGTATACGTCGCGTTCGTGGACTCGCTCTTCCGGCGGCCGAACCCGGCCTTGACGACCACCTGGATGTCGTAGGTCCCCTCCTGCATGGGGACCCAGGTGAAGCTGTCGCTGCGGCTGAAGTCGCTCACGATCTGGAGCGGACCGCCTTGCAGCCCGACGCTGAACCGGTAGACGGGCTGCCGCCCGTGGCCTCGGGACGTCGCCGTCCAGATGACCGGCGCTCCGACGTCGGGGACGGCCGGCGCGGTCTCGGTCAGGGAGACGGACAGGAGGCAGCGATCCTCCAGGGGCATGCAGTGCGGCCGATGCCGCCGGGGGCGACGAACCGGGGTGCGCCAGGCCGCGGCCCGCTTGCGAGACGGCATCACGAGTTGCCACATGGGAAGGACTCCTCATAACAGGATGACAGCAGCCGGGGCACAGCTTCCGGGGCCTCGGCTGCCGAATGGTCGTCGTGCGCCGTGATCCTGGAGGCGCAAGGGCAAGGATCGTCCCCGACGGTTGCCGCGCGTTGCTGTCGCACGGCCCGGTCGGTCGTATGGGCCAGGGCGGGGTCGAGTGTGGCTCCGGGGCTGGCCACATCCCACGACTCCGATCGGGCCGACACCTCTCGCGAGGAAACGAGAGCGCCTAACGCTTGCGTTGCGTCCGCCCGAACCCCCCCTGACCCCCCCTTCGTAAGGGGGGGAAACAGAAGGAGGCCGACTCGTCTTGATCTCCCCCTTACGAAGGGGGGGTCAGGGGGGGTCGAGGCGACAGTCCGGCTTCGAGGCCGAACCACGTACGCCATCCATTCGTTAAACGCTTGAGTCGAAGCAGGAGCAGAGAGATCATCAGGAGAAAACAGCGATCGGGCCCCTGTCCCGAACAGCAAGGCAAGGCCCTGGAGAACAAGCGGTCGGGACCTGTCCCCCGATCGGCATGCGGAGGTCGAATCTCGGACTGGTCCGTTTGTCTCCGGACATCCTTGACACTGGGCGGCGTCCGTCAGTTGCCCTCACCCGTGGGCAGTTCGCTCCCTGCGCGGCGTTCGGTCCGGGCCTGTCCGCCCGGACGACCCCCATCCGCAGGAGCTCTTCGGATGTCGTGCGTGGATCCGATCCCCTGGTCCTCAGGCTTTCCTCGGGTCGCTGAACCACCCTTCCTGGGATGACATCACGACGGAGTCGATCGTCGCCTCTCCTTCGCTGTCGGGCCGATCGATCGATCTCTGCCGGTGTATTAGAACGCGCCGTGACGCGATCGCAATAAAGAATACAAGAAAACGAGCGGTTGAGTTAACTTTTCTTGCTGTTCGCAATGCGGGGCGAAAACCGGTGTCGCTTTTCTTTTTGCCGGGGATGAATCTCCTACCGGCAGTGCCGCCCCCTGCCGGACATTGGGCCCCGCGGTCGTGACACCGCCGCCCGGTCTGGCCGCTGGGACCGATCGGTCGGGCCGGATCGAGTCGCCGTCGGACCGATCGGCCGACCGACCGGTGGATCGCTCACCACGGAGACACTGAGGCACAGAGAAGACCGCCCGACGTCGGCGGTTCGACCGCGGCTTTACCGCCGGATCCGAGCGACGTATGATCGGATCATCGGTCTCCCAGGGAGGTCGTCGGGTATCGAGCAGGGAGCGATCATGCTGCCGCTGAATGACGTTAACCTGGAGTCGATCGCCCTGAGTACCAATCCGGCGTTCATGGCCTTGATCGAGCGATCCCGGGCCCGTGCGCGAGACGAGGGCGAAGTCTCGGCGGATGAGATGCGGCGCCGAGTCCTCGGCATGCCTTGAGGCCGTGGGCACGATGATCATCCTGGCGGGGCAAGCCAAGGGCATCATTGGTGTGAGTTCATTCGCGAAAGACAGACCGACCCGAATTTCGATCCCAGGGCTCGCGGCCCTGAAGGGAGGATCTCAGTGATGATCCATCGACGTGAGGCCCTGATTCGCATGGGCGTGACGGCCCTCGTCCCGGGGATGCTCGGGGCTAAGGGCACTGAGGCGGCCCAGGACCCCGGGGGTCGGCGGCCGAGGAGGCCGGCGATCGATCGGCCGATCCTGTTCAACACGCCGGAGGTCGACCGCATCCTGGAAGACCTCCAGGTCTTCCCGCCCGATAATCCCTGGAACGAAGACGTCTCGCGCTGGCCCCTCCACCCCAATTCCCGGAACATCATCGCCTCGATCGGCGCCGACAAGCCCTTCCGGTACAACCCCGACATGGGTTTCGTCCTCGTCCCGCCCGACCAGAAACGTGTCCCGGTCCGGCTCATCGGCTACAACGATGAGTCCGACAAGGGGCCGTACCCGGTGCCGGATGACATGCCGATCGAAGGCTGGCCCGCCGGGTACAAGCGCGATCCGACGCTCCGCGGATTGAGCCTCGATGACGTCCAGCGCGACAGGAAGGGCCAGGACGGCGATCGGCACGCTGTTGTGGTCGATCCGGTGAACCGGATGCTCTACGAGTTTTACAACGCGCGAAAGACCGACGCCGGCTGGGAAGCCAGGCAAGCGTCGATCTTCGACCTGAAGACCAACAAGCTCCGTCCCGAAGGGTGGACCTCCACCGACGCGGCCGGCCTGCCGCTGTTCCCCTCGATCGTCCGCCACGACGAGCTGCGACGGGGGTCGATTACCCATGCCTTGCGGGTCACGGTGACGCGGTCCCGACGGGCCTTTGTGCATCCCGCGACTCACTTCGCCAGCCAGAGCAACGACCCGAACCTGCCCCGTATGGGCGAGCGGATCCGCCTGCGTCAGAACTTCGAAACCAAGGGATTCACGCCCGAAGTGACGACGATCCTGATGGCCCTGAAGCGCCACGGGATGCTCGTCGCCGACAACGGCATCGACTGGGCCATCTCCGTCGCGCCCGACGAGCGGATTCCCGTCCTGCACGAGGAGCTGCGGCGGGTGAAGGGCTCGGATTTCGAGGTTGTCCAAAGACCGGGTGCACGCGGCGCGGATCGCCGACGAGGGCCCCGTTGACCCGAGGCGGAAGTCGGTGTCGCTTCTCGTTTCGCCGGGATGAGTTTCCCACTGACGGTGCAGCCGCGTGCCGGACGCTGGGCGCCGCGGTCGGGATGACGCCGCCCGGTCCTGCCGTTGGGACGGATCGGTCCGATCGGATTGCGTCTCCGTCGGACCGGCCGACCGCCGGCCGGATCGCTCACGACAGAACGGGGATGGCATCGGGGCCACGCCATCAGACTGAACCCGGCGGGCCTGACGCGGGGCGGCCGAGCTGGCCCGTTCCAGGTGTCTGCTTCGTGGACATCCGCTCGAGTAACTCTCGCCAGATCTCCGCCACTCCCAGGCGCTCGGCCCACTCCGCCAGGTAGCCGAGATCGAGGCGGGATCCCTGGATCTTGAACACGCCCGCGATGTCGCGCAAGTGCTTCTCGGATCCCCCCGACAGATAATACTGGAGCTTCCGGAGGATGACGTCCTCCGGGGACGCGAACCGGGCCGTCAAACCCTGGCCGACCGCCACGGCCCTCCCCCGCTGCTGGCGGCTCTGCTCGAACTTATCCGCCTTCGGGATGATGACGTCGATCTTCAAGCCGGAAGCGAAGTGGATGATGTTGAACTGTCGCCGATCGAGCACGGCTTCCCGCACCGCGTCCGGGCTCAGGTAGAAATCCTCCTCGGGGAACGCCGCGCAAAACGCCGCGACCCGCTCCATCGGCAGCGCGATGACGACATCGAGGTCATTGGTGAACCGGGGCTCGCCGTAGGCGATCGTCGCCATCGAGCCGGTTACCAGGTAGTCGATGCCGAGTCTCTCGAGCTTCCCGACCAGGATCCTGAGGAGGTCAGACGGCCCCATGCGACATCCTCCGCGCGACCTCCCGACGGACCTCGTCGTCGGTCCACTCGGGCCGCTCGGCGCGGAGGATGGCCTCGATCATCCGGCAGGCGGAGCGCCACATCCCGTCGGCGATGGCCAAACGCTCGGCGGGGCTCTTGGCGCGCAGGACATTGGCCATTGCGTCGTCCATCAACTCGACGTTGAGCGGCCCGCGCACCATGAGGACCTCGAAACACCATTGTCCGACAGGGCTCGGTTCCTGTACTCCAGTGTACGACCCCGATCGAGACGGCGACAGTCCCGGCGGACGAGATTCGCTGCCGGGCCCTCGGCCTGCCCTGAGGCCGTGGGGACGAGGATCAACCCGGCGGATCGAACCCACACCAGCCGCCGGGCGCCACGGTCGTCGCGCCGTCGCCCGGTCCGGCCACCGGGCCCCCTCGGTCGGTCCGGATGGCGTCGCCGTCGGACCGATGCCCCGAACGCCGGCCCGGCCACGCAGGGAAAGCTCGGCCGTGGATCGGGGCCGGCATGGCACGGCGTCAGGTGGGATCGGGGCCCGGCGGGCGCGACCCCATCGACGTTGTCCGCAGCCGGGCGGGCCACAGTAGGGCCTTCCACTCGAAGCGAATCTCGGTCTCCTGGCCCACCGCCGGAGGTGTGAACGGCTCGAAACCGTCCCCTCGGAAGCAGAGCCAGACCAGTGACGGCGATTCCAGCGGCACGTCGAACCGGAACGTCGCCTCGGCCGGGCGACCGTCGGCGGTCAGGGAACTGATCGTGACGGTCATCCCCGTCAGCCTCACTTGCTCTCCGAGTGCGAACCGTCGGCGCTCGCTCCGGAAGACCTGGTCCAGGGGCCATCGGAGGTAGCCGCCTCGGGGTCGGATCGCGAGCGTCCGCCCGTCGAGGCGACGGATGGTCACCGAAGGGATCGCTGGCGCCAGCACCCGCGTGTGCTGAGGTACGGATTCTCCGTCGAGCTCCCGGCGAAGGATGAGGTAACTCGCATGGACGGGGCTCGGTGCGTTGACGATGACGACGGTCCGGTCCCCCAGCGACGACCCTAGCGCCGTGCCGACATAGAGACGCGTCTCGACCCACCTCGGCCCCAAAGGGTTGGCGGCCTGCAATGGAAGCGCGATCGGGGCGATGACCGCATGAACGGCCACCAGGCACCACGCCACCGCCTTCGTCGGGACGCGCCAGCGGGAGTTTGACGGCGTGTCCTCGGCGGCGAAGACGAACTGCCAGAATTGCGCGAGGAGACCGGCCGCGCCGATGCCGACGAAGGTAAGCAACCGATCCATCGGCACCGTGGCGCTCACGGGGATCGCGGCCAGAAGCATGCCCGCGGCCCAGAACCGCGCGAGGCGATCGCGGCGGAGCAGCGGGGCCATCGCGCAGAGAAGCACCACCAGGATCGCCACCGCGAACCACCACAAGGCGACGGAGGGCGGCGGCCGCAGCACGACGGCGAGATCCGCCGGGATCGGGCCCCACTGGCCGAACAGGAGGATCGGGAGGCGACCAACCATGGCCGTCAGGAATCGCCCGGTGTCGGTCAACGGGTCGATGTACAGCCCCACGTCGCGGACGCCGTAACCCCAGTACGCGCGGAGGGTTCCCCACGCGACCACCATCACGGCATACGGCCAGAGGGCCAGGCAGCCGCGCCATCTCCCCACGGGGTCGACGAACAGCGCGTAGGCGGCCAGGTAGGCGCATGTGCCGATCCCCTCTTCCTTCGAGAACAGGGCGGCCAGGAGCAGCAGCGGGGCCAGGAGCCCGGCGGGACGCGAGCCGTCTCGCCTCGCTCGATCGTGGGCGATCAAGGCCGAGACGCCGAAGGTCGCCGCCACGAGGGCGTTGCGATTGGCCAGGAAACCGACGGTCGCGCCGCGCGCGTCGTCCGCCGCGAAGAGCAAGGCCGCGACCCCCGCGACCCACGTCGAGCCGAGCATGCGCCGGTAGAACGCCGCCGTGACGGCCACGGCGGCGCCGAGCCAGAACAGGCTGTGGGCATGCATCAGCATTGGGGAATCGGGCCAGAGCGCGTAATCGAGGCGATGGGTCAGGACGGTCAGGGTCTGGAGCATCTCCGCCTTGAGGCTCGGGTCGGTCCACCAGGGGAAAAGCCCGATGTCCATGATGCGACCGGTCCGGTCCGGGTCCCCGCGGAAGAATCGGAACATCTCCGACGGCGGGCCGAGCAGATCTCGGAATCGCGGCCGTTCGAGGAGGACCGCCCGATGGTAGTAGTCGTCCATGATCCACCCCGCACCCAACGACGGCAGCGCGAGCAGGACGGCTAGTACCGCCGCGGCCGGCGGGAGATGACGCATCGTCAAGAACGATCCCACCGAGGCCGCGAGCCCCCGCGGCGGTCCCCCGCTCGACATTTCACGGACTCCGCTCCCCGCTGTGAGTTGGCCATCTGAGACATTTGTCAGAGTAGCGGATGGTCGGCCCCGCTTCCATAGGAGCGCGCGCCGATCTCGACGACGCGCGGGTTCGCCGCGTCGTATCGGCGAGGAAGGCCGAGCCGCGATGGCGGGGGGTGATGCGTCCTGGGGATGGACGTCCGGGAGCCGCGTCGATCTCCTGGAGCCGGTCGATCATGACGGCCCGATCGACTTCCCTCCCGGCGCGATCGTGAACACGGTGGTCCCGTCGAGGACGATGTCCGAGGCACCGGTCACGCCCGGCAGGACCGTGAGCTGGCCGCCCTTGGGGAACGTCTGGGTGCCGGTGAGCTCGAGCGTCACCGAATCGCTGGCGGGCGCATACGTGACGGTGAACCTCTCGATCGGGTGCAGGACGCGATCGAGCTTCCTCTTGACCCTCTTGGTCGTGGCGGTGTCGAGCTGGTAATTGCCCGGACTCAACGCGGCCGCCGCGCTGAGCGACGTGCTGAAGTCGAGCGTGAATCCGGTCAGGACCGCCTTGCCGACGGGTTTGCCATGCTTATTGAGCTTGCGCTGGAAGACGGGCACCTCGCCGATGACCGTTACGGGTGTCGGTGTAGGCGATGGTGTCGGCATGGGCGACGGTGTTGGGGTCGGGGTCGGCGTGGGCGTCGACGTCGATTGCGGGACGACGTTGATCGAGACGGAGGACGTGACGGCCTGGAAATCGGTGTCGTCGGTCGGCGTGAAGGTCACCGTCAGGATCTGGCCGTTGCCGGCGGGAAGCACGGTCCCCGCCGGCGCTGTGTAGGTCAGCACGCCCGGCAGCGTCTTCCCGTCGAAGGTGGCGGTGGCATCGAGCTGGGCGGTGCCCAGCGGAGTGCCGGCGGTGATGTTCGCGGGATCGGCCCAGGTGAGCGTCGGCGTCGCCTGGCCGATGACCAGGGTCCCCGTCACGGCCTGCGCCGCATAATCTGTGTTGTCGAGCGCGGCCGTCACCGTGTAGTCCCCGGCCTGGGTCGGGTTGGTGACCGTGACGCCGTTCAGAACATAGGTGACCGTGACGCCCGACAGTCCCGCGGGGCTGGTGGTGATGCTGGCCGTGTGGGGCGAGCCGTCGTAGGTGAAGTTCAGGTTGCCCAGACGGAGCGTCGCCGCGGCCTGGCCGACCGTCAGGTCGAGCTGGATGCTGCTGGATTGGTCGTCGCCGCTGTAGCTGGCCGTGATCGTCTCGGTGCCGACGGCCGAGGGAGTCGTCGAGAGTTCGGCGACGCCGTCGGTGAGCGTCACCGTGCCCAGGGTGGTGGATCCCTCCTCGAAGGTCACGGTTCCGGTCGGCACGCCCGTGCCCGAGTTGAGGAAGCTCACGGTGGCCTTGAGCGTCACCGCCTGGCCGTAGACCGGCGCGGAAGGCGACGCCGTCACGACGACCTGGGTGGCATCGGCGGCGGCCGCCGTGACGGTGATGGAGGTCGTCGTCTGGGAGCTCGCGATGCCGCTGGCGGTCACGATCAAGGTATAGCCGGTGCCGGGCTGGCTCAGGGTCAGGTCGGAGAAGGTGGCGAGGCCGTCCGTGACCGGCTCCGTCAGGGTGCCACCGAGGATGGCGCCGCCCGGGTTGTTCCCCAGGGCGACCGTCACGGTGCCGCCGCTGACCGCATTCCCCTGGCTATCCTCGAGCTGAACGGTCAGGCCGAAGGCGCTGCCGGCGGCGACGCTCGACGGCGGCTCGGCCTTGATCGCCATCTGGCTGGGCATCCCATAGGCGGCGAGGGCGGGGACCAGCAGGTTGGCGACCGGCGTGCCCAGCCCGCTGGCCAGGTCGTAGCCGGCCTCGGCGGGATAGCCGTTGTCGCCGTTGACGATGTCGTGGAAGTCGGTGGAGGGGAGCGAGTAGAGCGCCGGCAGGGTCTGGGTGTCGCCGGTCAGGGGCTTGCCGCCGGCCAGCGCCCGGCCCTGGTCGGCGATGGCGATCAGGCCGGCCCAGATGGGTGCACCGGCGCTGGTGCCGGCGTCCCCGAGCCAGCCGACCGCGGACGCCGAGACCGACGAGCCGCTGAGCGTGCTGGTGAAGACGTCGTATTCCTGGGCGGCCCCGGAATCCATGGAGACATCGGGCAGCGCGCGGGCGCCGTTGGGATCGAGGTTGGTGGGGACGACGCCGGTCTGCCACGACGGCTCGGACTCGATGGCGCTCAGGCCGCCGCCCCCGCCCCCGGTCGACCCGCTCTGCGTGCCGGAGCCCCAGGCAATTTCGCCCGACGAGCCGGTCCCCGGGTAATCGCCGGCCGAGTCGAACACCACCGAGGTCCCGCCCACGGCCAGGACGTTGGGCGAGGCCGCCGGATAGTCCGCCGTGATCTGGTGGCCGCCGTTGCCGTAGATCCCGGAATCGCCCGCAGCGACGACGAACGTGACGCCCGGGGTGGTGAAATAGGAGTCGATCGTCTGCTCGTTCAGGTTGAGCGCGCCGAGGTCGGATTCGGGTATGCCATAACTGAGGGAGACGACCGAGACTCCCGGGAGCTGCGACGCCTGCTTCATCGCTTCGAGGAGATTCTGGAGAGACGTTGTCGAATTGTTGGGGTCGTAAGCGGCGTTGTACACCACGATCGACGCGCCGGGGGCGATCGCGTGCGCCCACTCGACGTCGAGCGAGGCCTCGCCGACGATCGAGAGGTCCTGGGTGGTGACGTTGTTCTGGTCCACGACCTGGAAGCTGGGCGGAGCCGGGATCCCGAAGAACTGGTCGAAGGTCGTCAGGTCGGCCTGGAGCGTGGGGTCAACCCCTTCCTCGACGATGGCGATCGTCTGGCCGGACCCGTCGCCGGTGACGGTGCTGCCTCCCGGGCCCGTGAAGCGGATCTGGTCGATGCCGTAGGCGTGCCGGAGCTGCGCGGGGGCGACCTGGCCGCTGAAGAGCGACAGCTCGCCGGCGACGGTGTAGGTGTCCGAAGCCGTGTCGGTGAACGCGAGATAGTTCGTCCCACCCACGTTCTGATACGTGATCGCGGTGGGAATCGCCCGGGAGTCGGGCGTCGGATCGGCGAGGAAGGCCGTCAGCGCCGAGTTGATGTGCACGATCCCCTGGCCGCCGCCGTAGAGCGACGAGTCGCTCACGGCCAGGATGAAGTTGTTCTGCGAATCGACCGTGATCCCGCCGCCGTCGATGTTGGGGACGCTCGTCAGGCCGAGCGTCGGGACGGTCGGCGCGGGCGTGCTTCCCGTGTCGTAGAACAGGCTGAACCCGACCGGGACGTGGATCGCCGTCGAGGAACCCGACGGCAGGTACGGCATCGTAGCGAGGACCGTCCCTTGCGAATCGACGGCGACCCCCCCGGGTGCGGCCGACTGACCGGCATTGACCGGAGAGGCGGCCAGGACGGTCGCGACCCCGCCCGACGAGCCGTAGGTCACCCGCACCACGAAGTCCCAGTTGTTCGACTCGGCGGAGACCACCAGCGAGTTCTGGTAGACCCCGAAATCGCCGTATGTCGCGCCGCTCAGGCTGATCTCGCCGCTGAGATTGACCGTGGTGCCGGTCTGCACGTCGTAGACCTTCGACGCGTTGGCGGTGTCGCCCGGCAGATTGTCGTACTGGGAGGACGTCCCGCTGACCGGGTTGAATTCGAAGAGCTGGCCGTCGGGCTGGAGTTCGAGGATGTCGCCGGAACTGAGGGAAGGGAGCGAGGCCGACGATCCCACCGTGGTCAATGCGCCGGGGGACGCGGACGAACCTGTCGTGCTGAAGACGCTTTCACTGACGAGGTAGCCGCTGGGATCGACCTCGGCGACCGACTGCCGCTGGCCCGAGGCCACGGTCGTGCTGTTATAGCTGACGAAGATGTCGCCGGACGTGTCGAACGTGATACCGGCCAGTCCCGGGAAGGTCGTCGGGACCACTCGCGGCTCGAGTGATAGGAGGGACGGACGAAGTCGCCGTCCGCGTCGGCCGCCGCGCCGTATGGGCGTGCGGGGGCAGGAAGCCATGGCTCTCAGACTCCTCTTCTTAGTATTCCATGGTATCAATCGTGTTTGGTGTCAGGCAAGCGACAGATCCAAAATTCTGTTGGTGGGGGTCGCCTTCGACCCGTCGATGAGCCCGGCTCTGGCTGGCCGGATGCGTCGTCCGGGATCGGCGGGGGCCGCACAAGGATATTTAGGAGAAACGCGGAGTGGGGGCGAAGCGCGCGAAACGCCAACAGGAATCCGTTGGCGTCGGGCTTGTGACGTTTCGGAGGCTTTTTTCGACGGCCGGGCGGCGATCCCGGCCCGCTGGCGTGTTTCCGCCGCGAGTCGGAGGCCCATCGAGACCCGCCGGCGCACGTCCGGCCCGCTCAAGCCGGCGCCGGCCGCCGGGGGCTCTTCTGCTCGATGCAACCGGCGCCGCCGGGCAGCATCTTGAACGGGTTGCAGCGACTCTCCGGATTGAAGGTCGTGCGCAGGGCGATCATCGCGGCCAGATCCTCGGGCGAGAACAGCTTCGGCATGAACTCCATCTTCTCCACGCCGATCCCGTGCTCGCCGGTGACGCTCCCGCCGACCCGGATACACTCATCGAGGATCTCGTGGCTCGCCAGGAAGACGCGACGGACCTCATCGGCGTTGCGCTCGTCGAAGAGGAGGATCGGATGGATATTGCCGTCGCCGGCGTGGAAGACGTTCGCGATCCGAAGGCCATGCCGCTGACCGACGTCGGTGATGAACCGGAGGATGTGGGGCAGCTTGGTGCGGGGGACGACGCCGTCCTGGGTGCAGTAGGTCGGGCTGAGCCGCCCGATGGCGCCGAAGGCCGATTTCCGGCTCTTCCAGATGGCGACGTACTCGGGCTCCTTGCGGGTCCGCCAGGCGATGGATTTCTCGACGTGGCCGCCGCGCGACTGGACGATCTCGGAGATGGCCTGGGCCTCGCGATCGAGGCCGGCCTCGAGGCCGTCGACCTCGATGATCAGGACCGCGCCGGCCTCGGTGGGGAAGCCGAAGCCGAACGCTTGCTCCACGGCGCGGATCATCAGGTTATCGAGCATCTCCAGCGCGGCCGGGACGATCCCGGCGGCGATGATCCCGCTGACGGTCTCGGTGGCCTGGTTGACCGAGTCGAAGACGCCGAGGAACGTCCGTCCGGCCTCGGGGTCGCGGGTGACGTTGACGACGGCCTGGGTCACGATGCCGAAGGTCCCCTCGTTGCCGACCACGAGGCCGGTCAGGTCGTAACCGGGGTTGTCCTCGGTGATGCCGCCGGTCTCGACCAGCGTCCCGTCGGGCATGACGAGCGTCGCGCCCTTGATGTGGTTGACTGTCACGCCGTACTTGAGCGTGTGCGGGCCGCCGGAGTTGGTCGCGATGTTGCCGCCGATCGTGCAGGCACCCTGGCTCGACGGGTCGGGAGCGTAATGGAACCCGGTACCGGCCAGCGAACGCGTCAGCCAGACGTTCACGACGCCCGATTCGACGATCGCGTAGCGGTCTCGAAGACTGACTTCCAGGATCCGCTTCATCCGGGTCAGGCAGATCATGACCCCGCCGCCGACCGTGAGCGTCCCGCCGGCCAGGCTGGTCCCCGCGCCCCGCGGGACGAACGGGACGTCGTACCGGTTGCAGACCTTCACCACTTCCACGACCTGCTCGGTCGAGTTGGGAAAGACGACCACGTCGGGCACGCTCTTCTCGACGACGTAACCGTCGCACTCGTAGACGAGCGTCTCCTCGCGGCTGTCGAGGACGTTGTCCGCCCCGACAACCGCGACGAGGTCGGCAACCAGGCGGGGCGTGACCTTGACCGATCGCGGGGGGGCGGTGGCTGTGGTGGTCATGGGGCTTCTCGATGTCATCACGGTGCGAGGTGAGAGCGGGGGCACTTCCGATCATAGGACCTCGATCGGGTAGGTCGTCATCCAGATATCGATCTGGCGGAATCGCCCCTTCAACTGCTCCTTGAATTCGAGGAAGAACTGACGATGCTCGGGCTCGTCCGCGACATCCACGAAGACCCGGACCAGGTCGTCGCGATAGGACTCCCCCTCGTGCCGCCAGAGGCCGCGGATCGTCTGCGTCTCGGAGGAGACGGCGCCGAACCGCTGCTCCAGTTCGAGCAATGTGTCGGCGATGAAGTCATCGGGCACGGGCTGGCCGTCATTGAACCGGAGCGGGAGCAGGATCTCGAAGCGCCGGAGTGATCTGCTCATAGGTGGCGGGGCCCTCGACCTGGAAAGGGATGTTCTCGGTCGCCAGGAAGCCCAGTGCCGCCTCCGGGACGAGCATCTCGCCCGTCGCCCAGCTCTTGAACGGATAGCGACCGGCGAGGCGGCCCAATGCCCGTTTCTTGGCGTCCAGGTCGGTGAAGCGGATTCTGATCATAATGCTTACTCTATCACCGGCCCCGGCCGGCGACAACGGTCCTGTCGGGCGCGGCGCCGCGTCACGACGACGGGGCCACCACCGGCCCCGGCTGTCCCCTCCTGCACCCGCCCCCGGCTTCTGGTAGGATCGATCTCGATGACCTGATCCCCAGGCCGGTCGGACGATCCCGCCGGCTCGATGGGGGATCCGGGAGGTTCCTCCCATGAGACTCTGGCGGACCCGGCGACTGGCGACGTCGCGGATCCCTTACCGCGGACTTCCAGACCACGGCGTCGGGGTGCCGATCCTGGATCGGAATCCGCGGGCCACCGACGGCGAACGGACCGCATGGGTGCTGTGCGTGCTCGCGTGCGGCCCCGCCGCCCTGTTCCTGATCGTCAACGCCTTCACGTGTCCCTCACCGGCGATCCTCGGCCTCCTGGCCTGCGTGCTCGGCGTCGGCGCGCTGGCGGTGTATGCATTGATACGGAAACGCTTCGGCCGCGAGGAGCTGTGGCTCGATGCGCGGGGCCTGGATTATCGTTTGACCGACGGGCTAGTCTGCCGGAGGCGGGTGATCCCGTTCTCCGAGATCCGGCGGATCACTCGATACTACCGGATGATCGACCGCGGCGAGTTTCGGCCGTCACTGCCGGAGTTCGGCCTGGCGATCGAGACATTCGGCCGACCTCTGTGCGTGGGACGAAGCCGCGACCACGAGGAGGTTGACCAGCTTCGGGAAAACGTGGAGCGGCATCTGCGCGAATGGTACCCGGCCTGGGTCAATGCCCCGGATCGTGAGGTGCTGGACCCATCAAGCACGCGGCGCGAGCCTCCCGCCGACAGCACGCTCTCTTGCCGCCGCGAGTGGGACCGGACGGAGTTCCTCCGGCGCACACCGAAGGAGTGGGCCTGGATTCTGAACACCGTCGCATCGGCCTGGATCTTCCTCGGCGTGACGGCCACTTCCTTCGTTGGCTGCCTTGCCTTAGCCGTTGTCTTCCTTATCGCGGCGGCGGCCCGATGGCGCTGGGTGGTGCGTCCGGGGGAGATCACCTCGTTCGTCGGGGTCTGGGGGGGGCTGGGCTGGTCGCGGACGACCGAGATCGAGTGGCTGGACCGAATCGAGATGCGAAAAGTCCCCGGTGATGCTTCCTCGCCGTGGCGATTCGAAGTCGCGCTGGTGGACCTGGACGAGGAAGACAAAGTGGTCTTCGGCCAGATGACCGAAGGCGAGGCCCGCTGGATGGCGGGTATCGTCGCCGACATCCTCAAGGACGCCCTTCCCCGCAGCGGCCAGGAAGTCTACCGATGGAGCGTGACGGTGGACCCGCCGGCGGCCGGCTCGCGGGCGATGGCCGACTTCTGGCTCGACGAGGTGCTCGCCGATCCGGGCCCGAAGGGATCGGCGGCGGCCAAGAGGGAATGATCGCCGGGCGAGGACGCGCCTACGGCGTCCGAACCGACAGCTCGAAGTGGTCGCCGATCGGGACCTCGACCGACGTGTAGCCATGCGCCGGATCGCGGACGTATTCCAGGTAGGACTTCAGTTGTTCCGGAAACAACACCAGATCGTCGGCCACGACCGCGGCGCCCGGGCGGAGCTTCGGCTCCAGGAGCCGGAGCACCGGCAGATAGAGCAGCTTCCAGCCGTCGAGGAACACCATGTCGATCGGCCCCTCCAGATCGCGGAGGGTTTCGAGGGCGTCGCCATGCCGGATATCGACGCCGTCTAGCAACCCGGCCTCGGACAGGTGGCTCGTCGCGCGCCGGACCTTGCCGGCGTCCAGCTCGGTCGTGATGAGCCGGCCGGATCCGTTGTCCCGGACCGCCGCCGCCAGGTGGATCGTCGAGATCCCGAACGACATGCCGAACTCAACCACAGTGCGACTGCCCTGGGTCCGGACCAGGTTGTACAGGAATCGTCCGCTGGGGCGATCCACGGGCATGAACGCCTGGCCGAGCAGGTCGCTCAGGTCCGCCTCCTCCAGGGGTCCACCCCTCTTCTCCTTCTCCGCCTGCACCTTCTCCCAGACCAGCGGATCGCCCCGCTCGGCCTCGGCGAACAACCGGTCCAGCACTCCGGCGACCTGCGGCGATAACAGCGACGACATGCGGCCCCTCCCCTGCTCCCCATCTGAACCCGTCGATCATCCCTCGGGGAATCTTACCGCCTCGGGGCAAGACGCGACCGGTCCGGGTCGGGAGGCGTGCGCGGAAGAGTGGGAGAATCGAGAAAATCTCGACACAGGCGGCGTTGACGAGGTTCGAGGCGCCTGGTATCCTTTTACTTTCCTACGTGACGAGCGAGGGTCGATCGGTCGGTCTCGCTGAGACGAAGTGAGTCGCGGTTCGGTTCGGGAAGGGACGCACAGCGGTGGCGGGCATCAGCAACGAGCGAATTCGCATCCGGATGGAGGCCTACGACCACACCATCCTGGATCAATCGGCCAAGGACATCGTCAACACCGCCAAGCGGACCGAGGCGATCGTCCACGGCCCGATCCCGCTGCCGACGCGCATCGAGCGCTACACGGTGCTGCGCTCCCCGCACATCGACAAGAAGTCGCGCGAGCAGTTCGAGATCCGGACCCACAAGCGGCTCATCGACATCGTCCAGCCGACCAACAAGACCATCGACGCCCTCAACAAGCTGAGCCTGCCGGCCGGCGTGGATATCAAGATCAAGGCCTCCCCATCGGGAGCCTGATCGCTCGCATCCACGAAGAGAGCGGCAAGGTAAAGCCGGATTGTAGGTCTCCTGGACCGCATCCCGCCACCGGCCCGGCCGGCGCGGGTGTGTTCGTCCGGTTGCACCGGATGCCTCAAGCGGTGATGATCCCTGCGGGATCCGCTCACCGTGCGACAGCCCCGGTGCCCGATTCGCCGTGACACCTGGCGGCGAGTTCGTGGCGAGACCTCACCGTTCCACCCAGGTTCGCCGACGGCATCCCCCCGGGAGCCGGCGGCACCCGTGCCGGCACATGCCGCGCCGGCCGGTGCTCCCGGCCTGACCGCCGGGATCGGATTGAAACGATTGGAACGATGGAAACACGGAGCTCGAGCGATGCGAGCGGGACTTCTCGGCCGCAAAGTCGGCATGACCCAGATCTACCAGGAAAACGGGACCGTGCAGCCGGTCACCGTCCTGGAATGCGGGCCTTGCATGGTCCTCCAGGTACGGACCCGCGACCGGGATGGTTATGACGCCTGGCAGCTCGGTTTCGATGACAAGAAGCGGAAGAACGCCACGCAGGCCGAACGCGGCCATGCACGCAAGGTCAACACCGAGCCCAAGCGATACGTCCGCGAGGTCCGCCAGGACGGGCCGACCGAGATTGCCGAGGGGCAGACGCTGACCGTCGACTTGTTCAACGAGATCAAGCGGGTGGACGTCACGGGCGTCAGCAAGGGTCGCGGGTTCGCCGGCGTGATGAAGCGGCACGGGTTCCGCGGCCTGCGGGCATCGCACGGCGTCAAGCGGATGCACCGCCACCCCGGCTCCTCCGGCCCCAGCGCCGACCCGGCCCGGACCCAGAAGGGCATCCGCAAGCCGGGGCACTTCGGCCACGACCAGGTCACGGTGCGCAACCTCGAGGTCGTTCGCATCGACTCGACCAACAACCTGCTCCTGATCAAGGGGGCCGTGCCCGGCCCCTCCGGCGGATACCTCACCATCCGACAGACCAATAAAGTGTGATGGATCGAACCATGCTGACGATACCGGTCTACAACCCCGCCGGCGAGCGGATCGGCGAGGAGACGATCGACCCGGCCGATTTCGGCGGCGAGATCAACAAGCAACTGCTGCACGACGTGGTGGTGATGCACCTGGCCGCACGGCGGGTCGGGACCGTCAATACCCGCGGGCGGGCGGACGTCGCCGGCTCGGGCAAGAAGCTCTTCCGCCAGAAGGGGACCGGCAACGCCCGCGTCGGCGCCAAGCGGACCAACAAGCGGAAGGGCGGCGGCGTCGCCTTCGCCCGCCGCAACCGCGACTACCGGTACGCGATGCCCAAGAAGGCGGTCCGCACGGCCGTCCGCATGGCCCTGCTCTCCAAGTTCCAGGACGGGCAGGCCCTGGTGCTCGACGGCCTGGCGCTCTCGAGTCCCAGGACCAAGGAGGTCGCCAAGGCCCTCCTGGCGATCCGCCGGCCCGACCTGACCGAGGCCGAGGCCGTCGAGGCGGTCGGCGAGACCAAGGCCAGGGCCCGCAAGCGGACGCTCGAGCGCCGCACGGTCCTCCTGGGGCTGCCCGCCCACGACCCGGTCATGCACCGCAGCGCCCGCAACATCGAGGGCGTCAAGGTCGCTCCGGTCGGCGAGTTCAACACCTACGACATCCTCAAGCAGCGCTACCTGGTGCTCACCCCCGAGGCCCTGGTCCGCCTCAGGGAGCAGGTGAAGCACAAGCCGGCCCGCCGCTCGGCGGCGGCCAACGGCTCGACTCAACCCGCGACGGCGGCCACGGCCGCGCCGGCCGCCCCCACGGAGAGCTAAGCCATGGTCACCCTGCGTCGCCCGCCCACTGCCCGCCGTCGCGGCCCGGTGCTCGAGCCGTACCAGGTCATCCTCCGCCCCCTGATCACCGAGAAGGCCACCCACCTCTCGGAACGGCACAACGCCTACACCTTCGAGGTCAACATCCTGGCCACGAAGACCGAGGTCAAGGAGGCCGTCGAGGCCCTGTTCAACGTCAAGGTCGTCGATGTCCGCACGCAGAACCGCCGGGGCAAGCCCCGCCGCTATCGCCAGAAGATCGGCTGGATGCGGCGATGGAAGAAGGCCATCGTCACGCTCTTCGAAGATTATCGGATCGACTTTTATTGAATCGTAGGGTGGGCTTTGCCCACCGTCGCGGGCCTGGCATCGGTGGGCAAAGCCCACCCTACGTAAGCGGAGGGGAACGATGGGGATACGCGTCTACAAGCCGACCAGCCCCGGGCGGCGGAACTCGTCGGTCAGCGACTTCGCCGAGCTGACCGACAAGAACAAGAAGCCCGAGAAGAGCCTGACCGAGCCGCTCCGGAAGACGGGGGGCCGGAACAACCAGGGTTTCATCACGGCGCGGCACCGCGGGGGCGGCCACAAGCGGAAGTATCGGATCATCGACTGGCGGCGCAACGATCGCGACGGCCAGGCGGCCAGCGTGACCCATATCGAGTACGACCCGAACCGGTCGGCGCGGATCGCACTGATCCGGTACGAAGACGGCGAGAAGCGGTACATCCTGGCCCCCGACGGCCTCAAGGCGGGGATGACGGTCACGAGCGGCCCGGACGCCGAGCCGAAGCTGGGCAATTGCCTGCCGCTCGCGAAGATCCCGACGGGGCTGACGATCCACAACATCGAGATGCAGCCCGGCGGGGGCGGTAAGCTCTGCCGCTCCGCCGGCGTGGGCGCCGTGCTGACGGCCCGCGAAGGGACCTGGGCGCAGCTCACCCTGCCCTCCGGCGAGGTGCGCCGCATCCCGGCCGCCTGCCGGGCGTCGATCGGCATGGTCGGCAACCCGGACCACATGAACGTCCGGCTGGGCAAGGCCGGCCGCTCTCGATGGCTCGGCCGCCGGCCCCATGTCCGCGGCGTCGCCATGAATCCCGTCGACCACCCGATGGGCGGCGGCGAAGGTCGCACCTCCGGCGGAAGGCACCCGTGCTCGCCGACCGGCAAGCTCGCCAAGGGCGGCAAGACCCGCCGCCGCCGCAAGCCGTCGAACAAGGCCATCATCCGCCGTCGCCGGAGCGTCCGGTACGGACAGTTGAAGCTCTGAGGTCATTCCCTGTAGGAGGGGGCTCCGTCCCCCGACCGAGGCCTGTAGGAGGGGGCTCCGTCCCCCGACCGAGGCCGAAGATCGCCGGACGGAGCCGGCTCCTACAATAGATCCAGGAACCTGCGATGGGACGATCACTGAAGAAAGGCCCGTACGTCGTCGAGCGACTGCTGGAGAAGGTCGCTCGGATCGAGAACACGGGCAGTCGTGAGCCGATCAAGACCTGGGCGCGGGCGTGCACGATCGTGCCGGAATTCGTCGGCAAGAACTTCGCGGTGCACAACGGCCGGATCTTCATGAAACTGTACGTGACCGAGGACATGGTCGGGCACAAGCTCGGCGAGTTCGCCCCGACGCGGACGTTCAAGGGGCACGGCGGCAAAGCCTCGAAGTCCGGGGGGAAGAGGTAACGCGGACCGACAAGGGGCCGGCGGCGGATCGACGACCTGCCTGTCCTCACCAGCCACCGGCGACCAGCCACTGAGGGACGACGGCCATGCTCATGACTCCCGATTATAAGGCGACCCACCGCTTCGCCCGGATCTCGGTGCGGAAGGTCCGGCCGCTGTTGGACCTGATCCGGGGCCACTACGCCGACGACGCGCTCGACATGCTCAAGTACATGCCCCACCGCGGCGCCCGGCTCGTCGAGCAGGTGCTCAAGAGCGCGATGGCCAACGCCGAGGACAAGGGGATCCGCAACGTCGGCGAGCTGGTCGTGGTCAACGCCCACGGGGACGGCGGCCCGATGTTCAAGCGGTTGATGCCCCGGGCTCGCGGCATGGCGTACCTGATCCGGCGCCGCTCGTGCCACGTCGCCGTCGGCCTGGCCGACCTGGCGAACGTGAGCGGCGGCGGGCAGCCGGCCGGGAAAGCCGACGGCGCGACCCGGTCCTGACCGGGAATGGCGGCCTTGAGGCACGGAGGGCGAGGATAAACACGCGAATGACATTGGCACGATCGAGGGGCGATTGACCTATGGGCCAGAAAATCCGACCGACCGGCTTCCGCGTGGGCGTGATGGAGGACTGGCGGAGCCGGTGGTACGCGTCGAAGCACGAGTTCAGCGACGGGTGGCGGCGGACGACCGAGTTCAGCGAACTGCTGGTCGAGGACTTCAAGATCCGCGCCTTCATCAAGAAGAAGTACGGCTTCGCGGGCATCCCCAAGATCGAGATCGAGCGGACCCGCGACGCGGTGACCGTGCTATTGTCCACGGCGCGGCCGGGCGTGATCATCGGCCGCAAGGGGGCGGAGGTCGAGAAGCTCCAGGAGGAGCTCCAGGGCATGACCGGCCGCCGGATCGAGATCAAGATCGTCGAGGTGGCGCGGCCCGAGATCGACGCGCAGCTCATCAGCGAGGACATCGCCGAGCAGTTGCAGAAGCGGTCGAGCTTCCGCCGCACGATGAAGCGGGCGATCGAGCAGACCATGGACGGCGGCGCCAAGGGCGTGAAGATCCAGCTCTCCGGCCGGCTGGGCGGCGCGGAGATGTCGCGGACCGAGGCGGCCGCGGCCGGCTCGGTGCCGCTCTCGACGCTCCGGGCCAAGATCGACTACGGCTTCTCCGAGGCCAAGACGGCGCAGGGCCATATCGGCATCAAGGTGTGGGTCAACCAGGGCGACTATTTGAAGATGGAGGCCGGCGATGGCTCTGATGCCCAAGCGGGTCAAGTATCGAAAAAGCCAAAAAGGCCGCGTAAAAGGTAACGCGACCCGCGGCAACTACGTGGCCTTCGGCGAGTACGGCCTGCAGAGCCTCGAGCCGGGCCGCATCAGCGCCCAGACGATCGAGGCGGGCCGCGTCGTGGCCAGCCAGGCGGTCAAAGGGGGCGGCAAGGTCTACATCCGGGTCTTCCCCCACAAGAGCGTCACCGCCATCCCCGCCGAGACCCGGATGGGCAAGGGGAAGGGCGAGGTCGAGTTCTGGGCCGCGGTGGTCAAGCCCGGGACCATCCTCTTCGAGGTCAGCGGCCTCTCCGAGGAGGCCGCCCGCACGGTGTTCGCCCGCGTCGCCCACAAGATGCCCGTCGCCTGCCGGTTCGTGACTCGCAGGCCGACGGTCTGAGCGGATGGGAAACGATCGATTCCGGATTCGAGATTCCCGATTCCGAATCGGCTCGGTCCCTTAGGATTCAAGTGTTGGGGGATCTGGTATCGGGAATCGGGAATCCGCTCCGATCGCGGGCCCTGATTTTCGGATTGAATGGGATCGGATCGAAAAGGAAGCCGTCATGAGCAAGCCGGCCGAGCTCCGCGAACAGACCGATGAGCAGCTCGAGATGCTGCTGCGGGAGGTCCAGCACAACCTGTTCCGGCTCCGGCTCCAGAGCGAGACGGAGCGGCTCGAGGCGCCCAGCGAGATCGTCAAGGCGAAGCGAGAGGTCGCCCGGATCAAGACGATCTTGCGGGAGCGCGAGATCGAGCGCGAGCGATCGCTCGTGGCCTCGGCCGCGACGGCGGCCCCCGCGACGGCGACGGTGCGCTGAGCGGAGCGGCCCGCGAACCCGGCCGGATGGTATCGAGTCCCGCCTGACGAGAGAACGAGTACCCGATGAGCCAAGCAAGCCCAGCCACCAGCCCGACGTCGCCCCGCGGCCGCCGCAAGACGGAGATCGGGTTCGTGGCGTCCGACAAGATGAGCAAGACGCGGCGGGTCGTCGTCGAGCGGCTCGTGCCGCACCCCAAGTACGGCAAGATGCTGCGGCGGCGGACCATCTGCCACGCGCACGACGAGCAGAACGCCTCGCACAAGGGCGACCTGGTCGAGATCATGGAGACCCGGCCGCTCTCCAAGTTGAAGCGCTGGCGGATCGTCCGGATCGTCCGCCCCGGTGCCCAGCAGGCCCTCGCCGGCGAGAACGAGGCCGGTACGTCCGGGAGTTGAACGATCGACAGGCGGTGCGCCGCGGGCCGACGATCGGCGGCGGGCCGGCCAGCACCAGCAAGAGTAGGGTGTCCGTCCCATGATCCAGATGCAGACGCGGCTCGACGTGGCCGACAACACCGGCGCCAAGGAAGTGATGTGCATCAAGGTCCTCGGCGGCAGCGCGTCGCGGTACAAGCGGCGCACCGCCGGCCTGGGCGACACGATCATCGCCAGCGTCAAGAAGGCCTCGGCCGGCGGCGACGTCAAGGCGGGCGACGTCGTCCGTTGCGTCATCGTCCGCACCCGCAACCAGACCCGGCGCGGCGACGGCTCGTACGTCAAGTTCGACCGCAACGCCGTCGTCCTGATCGACAACGAGAAGAACCCCCGCGGTACCCGCATCTTCGGCGCCATCGCCCGCGAGTTGCGCGACCGCCAGTTCATGAAGATCATCAGCCTGGCGGCCGAGGTCGTTTGATCCAGGCCCGGCCGGTCCGGCGCCGCGGCGGGCGATCCGGCCCGCCGCGGGGAGGCCCGAGCGAGCAGAGCGAGCACGCCATGTACATTCGCAAAGATGACCAGGTGGAAGTGATCGCCGGCGACGATAAGGGCACCGCGTCCGACCGCCGGATCGCCAAGGTGCTCCGCGTCCTGCCCGCGCGGAACAAGATCGTCGTCGAGGGCGTCAACCGGGTGTACAAGCACCTGCGGCCCAGCCAGAAGAACCCCCAGGGCGGCCGGCTCTCCAAGGAGATGCCGATCGACGTCTCCAACGTGCTGCTGTTCTGCTCGAAGTGCAACCGCGGGGTCCGCGTCGGCCATCGGTTCAGCGACGACGGGCAGAAGCAGCGCTACTGCAAGTCGTGCAAGACCGGCCTGGGCAACGTGGGGCCCGCCAAGGCGGCCCACGCCACCCGGGCCAAGGCGCCGGTGCGCTCGTGAGCCGGGCCCGGCCGGACGGGACCCCTCGGCCGCCCGATCAACCGGCCGTCGCGACCACGATTCGAGGCGAAGTACGCGAGGCCGCCTGAGCGGCGGATTCCCGCGGAAGTCGGAAGGACGATCAGAATGGCTCGCCTGCTGGATCTCTACCGGAACGACATCGCCAAGGCGATGGCGACCAAGTTCAACCAGGATAACCCGATGGCGATCCCCAAGCTGGTGAAGATCGTCGTCAACATGGGCGTCGGCCGTGCGACCCAGGACAAGACCCTGCTGGACTCGGCCGCCGACAACCTCGCCAAGATCACCGGCCAGAAGCCGTTGATCACCAAGGCGCGGACTTCGGTCTCGGGCTTCCGGCTCCGCGAGGGCAACGACATCGGCTGCAAGGTCACCCTCCGCGGCGCCCGGATGTACGAGTTCCTCGACCGCCTGGTCTCGATCGCCCTGCCGCGAATCCGCGACTTCCGCGGGCTCAACCCCAACAGCTTCGACGGCCACGGCAACTACAGCCTCGGGCTGGCCGAGCAGGTCGTCTTCCCCGAGATCGATGCCGACAAGATCCAGCATACCCACGGCATGGACATCACCATCGTGACCTCGGCCCACAACGACGATCAGGCCCGCGAGCTCTTGCGGGGCTTCGGCCTGCCGTTCCGCCAGGCGGCCAAGGCGTCTTGATCAGCGTCAGGTTTTCTGCACGTCAGGCTTTCCGGCCTGACTCCGTCCGATCCGATCCGATCCGATCCGTGTCAGGCCGGAAAGCCTGACCTACGAGACGGCCCGAGAGGCGAGTGAGCATGTCAACCAAGGCCCAGAAGATCAAGTCGGAGACGCCGCGGAAGTTCGCGGTGCAGCATCGCAACCGGTGCCGCCTCTGCGGGCGTCCCCGCGGCTTCTACCGCAAGTTCGGCATCTGCCGGATTTGCTTCCGGAACCTGGCCAGCCGCGGGCTGATCCCCGGCGTGAAGAAGGCGAGCTGGTAGGACGGCGCCGGTCCCGACCGGCCGGCCGGATCCGACGCCCGCGGGCGCCGGGTCGTTGGTGAGGATGGGAAGGCAGGCGGCGGGCTCAGGGAGTGGGCCCGTCCGAGTTTGGCAGCGAAGTTATCCCCGTGTTGCAGTGACCCCCCGCCGCACCGACGCCGCGGCCGCCCCGGAGTGAATCGCCCGGGGGATCGTTCCTGGCCCGGCGTTACCCGCGACGGTTGATGAAGGCCCGTTCGCCATGATGACCGACCCGATCGCCGACATGCTGACCCGGATCCGCAACGCCGTCCGCATCGAGCGCACGCTCCTGGATATGCCCGCCTCGAACATGCGGCGAGGCATCGCCCAGGTGCTCAAGGACGAGGGCTATATCTGGGACTACGAGGAGATCGACACCGTCCCGGTCCGGACCCTCCGCCTGCACATGAAGTACGGGCCCAACGGCGAGCGGCTGATCAACCGGATCGACCGCGTGAGCAAGCCGGGCCGGAGGATTTACATGGGATACCGCGACCTCAAGCCGATCCTGGGCGGCATGGGCATCCAGATCTTGAGCACGCCCCGCGGCGTGATCAGCGACCGCAAGGCCCGTACCGAGAAGGTGGGCGGTGAGGTCCTCGCCCTGATTCATTGAGAAGGACGGGCCGCACGACCCACGGCGGAGCCGGATACCATCATAGAGATTCAGGATAAGCGGAGAGCCAACCCATCATGTCGCGGATCGGACGCAAGACCATCCCCGTGCCCCAGGCGGTCAAGGTCTCGATCGTCGACTCGACCGTCGAGATCGAGGGTCCCAAGGGGACACTGAAGTTCACCCATCGGCCCAGCATCGGCGTGAAGTTCGACCAGGCGAGCCGGCAGATCACGGTGACTCGCCAGGACGACGAGCGCACCAACCGCGCCCTGCACGGGCTGACGCGCAGCCTGGTGGCCAACATGGTCGAGGGCGTGACCAACGGCTACACCAAGAAGCTGGAGATCGTCGGCGTCGGCTACCAGGCGCAGCTCAAGAAGGCCAACACGGTGGCCTTGCAGGTCGGCTATGCCAATCAGGTGGTGCTCGAGGCGCCGCCCGGGGTGAGCGTGACCGTGCCCGATGCCACCCACGTCATCATCACCGGGCCGGACAAGCAGGCCGTCGGCCAGTTCGCCGCCATCGTCCGCGACGTGCGTCCGCCCGAGCCCTACAAGGGCAAGGGAATCCGCTACGATGGCGAGGTCGTCCGCCGCAAGGCCGGCAAGGCCTTCGGCTCGAAGTAATGTCTCACCGCGATCGATCATCCCGGGCCGGGCGCGCAAGGCGGCCGCGATCGCACCCGGACCGAGGCCCCGGCCTCGCAACCCAGTCCGCCCAGTTGAGGATCGTCCCGTGAACACGGCAAATCAACAACGGCTCGTGCAGGGCCGCCGGCTCAGGCGACAGCGGCACGTCCGCAACCGCCTCTCGGGGACGCCCCAGCGTCCCCGGCTGGCGGTCTTCCGCAGCTCGAAGCATATCTACGCCCAGATGATCAACGATCAGACCGGGGCGACACTCGTCGCGGCCAGCACCATGGAACCGGAGATCAAGGCCCAGGTGAAGTACGGCGGCAACAAGGCGGCCGCGGTGGTCGTCGGACGCGTCGTGGCCGAGCGGGCCAAGCAGGCCGGTATTGACAAGATTTGCTTCGACCGCCGAAGCTACAAGTACCACGGCCGCGTCGCCGCGCTCGCTCAGGCCGCGCGCGAGGCGGGGTTGCAGTTCTGACGGCTTGGGAACGAGAGAGTCCGGATTCCGGATTCAAGAATGCGGATTCCGCGTGAACGTCGTTTTGAACGGCCCCGGCGTGGGGGTTCCGGAATTTGGAATCCGGGATCTTGAATCCGTTTCTTTCAAGGTCGATGAGCCTCGAATTCGTGTCGTAGTGGAGGATTTCGTCCGTGTCCAGCGACTCTCGTGAACGCGATCGCGACCGCGGGGATTGGACCGAGAGCGTGGTGTCGATCCGCCGCTGCGCCGCGGTCGTCAAGGGTGGCCGCCGCTTCAGCTTCAACGCCCTGGTGGTCGTCGGCAACGGCCGCGGCCAGGTGGCCTGGGGCTACGGCAAGGCCAACGAGGTCCCCCCGGCCGTCGAGAAGGGCGTCAAGGACGCCCACAAGCAGATGAAGCGGGTCAACCTCAAGGGAACCACGATCCCGCATCAGGTGATCGGCCGATTCGGCGCGGCCCGGGTGCTCTTGATGCCCGCCGCGCCCGGCACGGGCGTCATCGCCGGCGGCGCCGTCCGCGCCGTGGTCGAGGCGGCCGGCGTCCGCGACATCCTCACCAAGAGCTTCGGCTCGAACAACAAGCTCAACCTGGTCAAGGCCGCCATCGACGCCCTGACCCAGCTTCGCACCAAGGACGAGATCGCTCGTCTGCGAGGAGTGGCGATCTGATGCAACTGCATGACGTCCATCAAGGCATCCACCGTCGCAAGAAGCGGAAGCGCGTCGGCCGCGGCACCGGCTCGGGGCACGGCAAGACCTCGTCCAAGGGGCACAAGGGCCACGCCTCGCGCCAGGGGTTCAAGCTCAGCCCCCTCTTCGAGGGCGGCCAGATGCCCCTGGCCCGCCGCATCCCCAAGCGCGGCTTCTTCAACGGCAAGTTCAAGAAGCACTACGCGATCGTCAACCTCGACGACCTGGACCTCCGCTTCGAGGCCGGGGCGGTCGTCGACGAGGCGGCGCTGCGGGCCAAGGGCCTGGTCAAGGGCCAGGAGTTCGACGGCATCAAGGTCCTGGGCGACGGCACGCCGACCAAGGCCCTGGAGGTCCACGCCACCAAGTTCAGCGCCTCGGCCGCCGAGAAGCTCGCCAAGGCCGGCGGCAAGGCCGTCGTCGTGCCCTACAAGCCGCACGCCGTCCGAAACGCGGCGCCGGCGGGCGAGACGGCCGCGGCCGTCTGATCCCGGTCGGGTGTCCTCAGCGGGCTCGAACGATGAAGCAGAATCTCACCGCGATGATCGAACGCGAGGGTGATGGCTATGTCGCCCTCTGCCCGGAGTACGACATCGCCAGCCAGGGAGACACGATCGACGAGGCGCGCCATAACCTCATGGAGGCGCTGGAGTTGTTCATGGAGTGTGCCTCTCCCGAAGAACTGGCTCGTCGAGGCGCCGGTGCGGTTGACGACATCTCGATCGGATTCACTCTCCGAGTCATCGATCCGCTCGGGAAGATGTCCGAGTGATCTTCAGTCGAGCCCGGGAGCTGGCGAAACTCGCAGGCCTCGTCGTCATATAGAATAAGGTCATGGAGACAGGACGACTTCCACCCCGGTCCCGACCGGCGTCGGCAATGAGGAGGCGATCGCGTGGACAAGCTGCTCACCATCTTCAAGGTCCCCGAGCTGCGGCGCAAGATCCTGTTCACCGCCGCGCTCCTGGCCATCTACCGGATCGGCTTCTACGTGCCGCTGCCGATCGTCAACCAGGCACAGCTCCGGAGCTGGGAGGAGCAGCAGAAGGGCACCGCCGGCTCGCTGTTCGGCACCGTGGCGATGTTCGGCGGCACGTCGATCGGCATGAGCACGATCTTCGGCCTCGGCATCATGCCGTATATCTCGGCCTCGATCATCTTCCAGCTCCTGGGCAGCGTCATCCCCTCCCTCGAGGCCATGATGAAGGAGGGAGAGAGCGGCCGAAAACGCATCAATGAATACACCCGATACGCCACAGTAGGACTCTGCGCAATCCAGAGCGCCTTCTGGGTGCAATACATGATGAGTCCCAACATGAATGTGGTCCTGCCGGCCTACCGCGGCTTCTGGCCGGGGGTGGTCTGCGTCTGCATCATGACGGCCGGGACGATCTTCCTGATGTGGATCGGCGAACAGATCGACGAGTATGGCATCGGCAACGGGATCAGCCTCTTGATCATGGCGGGGATCCTGGCGCGGCTGCCGGTGGCCTTGAACGGCCTTTGGCTCAACTCGACCTCGAAGCTGTCGCCCGAGCCGGGCAAGTACGGCATCCTGACGATCCTGATCCTGATGGGGCTGTTCATCGCGGTGGTCGTGGGGGTGATCGCGATCACGGAGAGCCAGCGGCGGATCCCGACGCAGTCGGCCAAGCACGTGCGGGGCCGGCGGGTCTTCGGCGGCACGCGGCAATACCTGCCGCTGAAGGTCAACCAGGCCGGCGTCATGCCGATCATCTTCGCCTCCAGCCTGCTCATCTTCCCGTCGTTCGTCTTCGGCCAGCTCGACCGGGCCATGGCCGGGTTTCGGTCGGACAACTGGACGGTCCCCTCGTTCTTCGCCTGGATCTTCGGCGAGCTCTCCATGGCCTTCCAGCGGCAGAGCTACATCTACACGGTCTGCTACATCATCCTGATCTACTTCTTCTGCTACTTCTGGACGGCCATCACCTTCAACCCCAAGGATATGGCCGAGAATCTCAAGGACTACGGCAGCTTCATCCCGGGGTACCGCCCCGGCCGGCGCACGGCGGACTACCTCGAGAACGTGATGCTCCGGATCACCTACGTCGGCGCGGCGTTCCTCGCCCTGGTGGCGGTCATCCCGTCCATGGTGCAGTCGTCTCTGGGGGTGGACTGGACCATCGCTTCGTTCCTGGGCGGGACCGGCCTCCTGATCGTCATCAGCGTCTGCCTCGACCTGGTTCAGAAGATCGACAGCCACCTGGTGATGCGGAACTACACGGGCCTGGTCAACCGCCGATGATCGAGATGGAAGGTCGAAGCCCCGGACGGTCCCCCCTCGCCGGGTCGCCTGCCCGGTCCTCGTGGGCCCGGGCCGAGGATTTCCCGGCGTCGTGGGGCGAGGAGTGCCTGCTTTTCCGGCGCCGGAGCGTATAATGAAAGATGGCGGCTGAGTGACTGCAACGGTGGGGTCATAGAGCGGGCATTCCGAGGAGCGCAGCGACGTGTCGTCTCATCGTGGCATGATATCCAGGCCGAGCTTCCCGCCGCTGTTCGCCGGCCTGGCACGTCGTCCGAATCCGACTGGCGGGCGTCGGGTCGAATCATCCGCCCCGGTCATCAAGCTCAAGAGCCCGCGCGAGATCGCCCTGATGCGCGAGTCGGGCCGGGTCGTGGCCAAGGCGCTGGACCGGGTGCGGCAGATGGCCGCGCCGGGTGCCACGACGGCGGATATGAACGACGCGGTGGCCGCGGTCTTCCGCGAGCACGACGCGATCCCGCTCTTCCTGGGTTATCCCAGTTCGGTCAAGGGAAAGCCGGCGTTCCCGGCGGTGATCTGCGCCAGCGTCAACGAGCACGTGGTGCACGGGATCCCCAACCGCCGCCCGTTGCAGGAGGGCGACATCGTCTCGATCGACACCGGCTGCAAGATGAACGGCTGGTGCGGGGATTCGGCGGTGACCCTCGCCATCGGCGCGGTGCGGCCGGAGGTCCAGAAGCTCCTGGACGTGACCAGCGAGACGCTGGACCTGGCGATCCGCGCCATGGCTCGCTGCCGGTACTGGTCCGAGGTCGCCAGCCTGATGGAGCGATACGTCAAGAGCCAGCAGCTCTACGTGGTCGAGCAGTTCGTCGGCCACGGCATCGGGCAGGACATGCACGAGGATCCCCAGGTCCCCAATTTCGTCAGCCGTGGGCTCAAGCAGCATGACATCCCGCTCGAGCCGGGGGTCGTCCTGGCCATCGAGCCGATGGTGGCGCTGGGGACCAAGGACGTTCGAACGCTCGGCGACGGCTGGACGGTCGAGACCAAGGACCGCCGCCCCAGCACCATTTCGAGCACACCGTGGCCATGACGCCCGAAGGCCCTCGCGTGCTGACCTACCTGGTGGATTGAGGTCAGGAATCCGCGCGAATCGGGCTGCTCCCCCCTTGCATCGTGGCGGCTCGCCGAGTAAATTAGCTAAATTCGGCTCCTGCCCCGGGCGGACCGCGTACGGCCACAGGATGACCACCGGTCTCTCGACGCGGGAGCCGGCATTGATGGGACTCTCTCTGCGAAGCGAATCAAGAACCATGAAAGTGCGATCGAGCGTCAAGCGGATCTGCGAGAATTGCAAGATCGTCCGCCGCCAGGGCAAGGTGTATGTGATCTGCACGAATCCCCGCCATAAGCAGCGGCAAGGCTAGACGGAGATTGGACGGATGCCTCGTATTCTGGGTGTGGACATCCCCAACGACAAGCGAACGGTGATCTCGCTGCAGTACATCTATGGGATCGGCCCGCACCTGGCCGAGGTGCTCTGCGCACGATCGCATATCGATCGCGACAAGCGGGCGCACGACCTGAGCGAGGATGACCTGGCGAAGCTGGCGGCGCTCCTGGACAACGACTTCACGGTCGAGGGGCAGCTCCGCCGGCAGATCCAGCAGAACATCGCGCGGTTGCGCGATATCGGCAGCTACCGCGGTCTGCGGCACCGCAAGGGCCTGCCGGTCCGCGGCCAGCGGACGCGGACCAACGCGCGGACCCGCAAGGGGCCGCGCAAGACGGTCGCCGGCAAGAAGGGCGTCAAGGAGCTGCGCTGAGCCGGCTCCGGGCGGATACCGACGGCAGCGGGTGGCGCGGGTCGCCCGCCGCGTCGGCGAGAGCGAAGCCCGGCCGAGCACGGCATCGGGGCCCGGCAAGGCCGTCGCCGGGCCTCATCGCGGTCAACGGGTCAACGACTCGACCGCCCCGAGACTCCCCTCTCGAAGGGGCCCGGCTCGCGGCGTCCGGGCCGCCGGACCGATCGCGGGCCTGGTGGCCCGCTGCGAGATGGGGGTTTCCGAATTGCGTCGCGATCGAACGGGATCGGATTGATCAGGAGCAAAGGAACCGTGGCGAAGGCCAAGAAGCGGAAGACACGACGCAACGTCAGCCGGGCGGTCGTGCACATCAAGGCGACGTTCAACAACACGACGGTGACGATCACCGACCCGAACGGCGATGCGTTGTGCTGGGCCTCGTCCGGGACCGTCGGATTCAAGGGGAGCCGCAAGAGCACGCCGTTCGCGGCCCAGCGTGCGGCCGAGACCGCCGCGGCGGCCGCCTCGAAGTATGGAGTCAAGGAAGTCGAGGTCAAGGTCAAGGGGCCGGGCTCCGGGCGCGAGAGCGCCATCACGGCGATCCAGGCCTCGGGGCTGTCGATCAAGGCCATCGAGGACGTGACACCCCTGCCCCACAACGGCTGCCGCCCTCCCAAGAAGCGCCGGGTCTGACGATCCGGATGATTCACCACAGAGACACAGAGATCACAGAGAAGAACACAGGAAGGAATTGTCTCTGTGATCTCTGTGTCTCTGTGGTGAGATTCCCCTCGTCACCCGGTTTGAGAAACGCGCTCAGAGAACGGCCGACTGATTTCGGAATCACACGATCGAGGGTTGTTGATCCGCCATGGGACGTCATATTGGACCGGTTTGTCGGCTCTGCCGGCGCGAGGGCACGAAGCTGTTCTTGAAGGGGACGCGGTGCGATACCCCCAAGTGCGCCGTGGACCGCCGCGACGGCGTGCCGGGCATGCACCAGTACCGCCGCGGGAAGGCCAGCGAGTATGCCATCCGCCTGCGGGAGAAGCAGAAGGTCAAGCGGTACTACGGGATCTTCGAGCGGCAGTTCCGCAAGTACTACGCCGAGGCCGCCCGCCGGCCGGGGAACACCGGCGACGCCTTGATGTCGCTGCTGGAGCGGCGGCTGGATAACGTGGTGACCCGGCTGGGCTTCGCGATGAGCCGGCCGCAGTCGCGTCAGATGATCACCCACGGGCACATCATGGTCAACGGGCGGAAGCTCGACATCCCCAGCTACATGGTCCGCCCCGGCGATCAGATCCAGGTCAAGGGCCGCGAGCATTCCCGCAAGATGGTCACCGAGAACCTGGCCAACGAGGGCGGCCCGCCGGTCCCCGATTGGCTGGACCGCGTCAGCGCCGACCCGCCCGAGGGCCGGGTGTCCCGCCTGCCGACCGCCCAGGACGTCGGCCTTCCCGTAACACCCCAGTTGATCATCGAGTTGTTGAGCCGCTGAGAATCGCCGCCCGGCCCGGCCGGCCGGGCGATCATGGGATTGGGATGGGGAGACTGCGATGCGTATTCGTTGGCGTGGCCTCGAACTGCCCAGCCGGGTCATCTGCAACCGCGAGACGTTGACCGACACCTTCGGCGAGTTCCACGTCGAGCCCTTCGAGCGCGGCTTCGGCCATACCGTGGGCAACAGCCTCCGGCGGATCCTGCTCTCCAGCCTGGAGGGCAGCGCGATCACCCGGATCAGGATCCTCGGGGTCCAGCACGAGTTCTCGTCGATCCCCGGCATGGTCGACGACATCACCGACCTGGTCTTGAACATCAAGCTCCTGGTCGTCAAGAACCACTCGGAGGCGACCAAGACCCTCCGGATCAATCGCGATCGGCGGGGCGTGGTCACCGCCGCCGACATCGTCGGCGACGAGTCGGTCGAGATCATCAACCCCGATCACATCCTCTGCACCCTGACTGACGACGTGCCGTTCAACCTGGAAGTGACCGTCGAGAACGGCCGCGGCTACCGCACGGCCGCCGAAGGGCACACCGACGACCTCGAGATCGGCATCATCCCGATCGACGCCAGCTTCAGCCCCGTCCATCGGGTCGAGTACCACGTGGAGAACACCCGCGTCGGCCAGCGCACCAATTACGACAAGCTGATCATGCGGATCTGGACCACCGGCGTACTCGGGCCCGAGATGGCCCTGGTCGAGGCCGCCAAGATCCTCCGCAAGCACCTCAACCCGTTCGTCCAGTACAACGAGCCCGGCCCCGGCCTGCCCGCCGAGGCCCTGGGCGGCGACGGCGCACAGCACATGCCCATCGACGCCGAACTCGAGCGCAAGCTGGACATGAGCCTCGCCGAGCTGGAGCTCTCCGTCCGCGCCACCAACTGCCTGGAGAGCGAGGGGATCACCACCGTCCGCCACCTGGTCAGCCGCAGCGAGGACCAGCTCCTCAACGTCCGCAACTTCGGCGAGACCACGCTCAAGGAGGTCCGCGCCAAGCTGCACGAGATCGGATTGGACCTGGGCATGAATGTCCCGGCGAAGTGACCCCGAGCGGCGAGTGGCAAGAGCAGACGTGGCTCGGCTCGCCACGGGCCCAGCCGCTCGCCGGTACCGAAAACCGAAAACCGAAAACCGAAAACCATGAGACATCAGAAAGCCGGCCGGAAGTTCAAGCGGTCCCCGTCGCATCGTCGGATGCTCCTGCGCAACCTGGCCACTGCGCTGCTGGAGCACGGCAAGATCAAGACGACGCTGGCCAAGGCGAAGGAAGTCCAGCCATACACGGAGAAGCTGATCACGATGGCCAAGGACGGGTGGAACCTCAACCGGTTCCGGCGCTGCCTGGCGGTTCTGACCAGCAAGGACGTGACGTTCAGGCTGTTCCACGAGATCGGCCCTCGTTACAAGGACCGTCGCGGAGGCTACACGCGGATCTACAAGCTGGCGAAGGTCCGCCAGGGAGACGCGGCCCCGATGGCGGTCATCGCACTTCTGGGCGAAGGCGAGGCCGTCAAGGCTCCCGCGCGTCCGGCCGTGGTCGGCTCGGGCAAGCGTCCGTGACTTGAAGGGAAACGATCGGACCGATCGGGGGGCTGTCGGGCCGCGCAACCCGACGGCGTGGAGTCGCCCGATCGGGGCGGGGCGAACCAGGTCGTTGCGACGCGGGGGGTAAACCGCCGTGACCCAATCCCAGCCGGCCCACGACCCACACTGCATCTTCTGCAAGATCGTCCAGGGCCACATCCCGTCGGCCAGGGTCCTGGAGACCGACCAGGCCATCGCCTTCCTGGACATCCACCCGGTGAACCCCGGGCACACGCTGTTGGTGCCCATGTCCCACCACTCGCACCTCGGCGAGCTGCCTGACGACGTCGCCGCGCACGCCGGCTCGCTCCTGCCCGGTCTCTGCCGCGCCGTCCGGGCCGCGACGGGCGCCGACGGGCTCAATGTGATCGTCAACAACGGCCGTTCGGCGGGCCAGACGATCGACCACGTCCACTGGCACATCATCCCCCGGTTTCGGGATGACGCCGTGAACTGGCCGTGGCCGCAGGGCGAGTACGTCGGCGACGAGCTCGGCCAGATGCAGTTCCGCATCGAGCAGGAGCTGAACGCCGGCCCCGGCGCGGGCTAGAGCGCTGAACACTTGCGTTGCGTGCGCCCGACCCCCCTTCTTAAGGGGGAGAAAACGGAAGAAGGCCCGCCCATCTTGATCCCCCCCTTAAGAAGGGGGGGTCAGGGGGGGTCGAGGCTCCGGCCGCGCCTTGAGGCCAAACCATGTACGCCATCCATTCGTTAGCCGCTCTAGGCCGACGGCTCAGTCCCATCCAACGCCCCCGTTGCTTTTCACACCGGCGGCGTGCATCATATCGCCGAGATGACCGACGAGCGCCGCCCGAGGCTGGGACCGGCGTGACGTGCTTGAGGCCCGAACGCGCCGCATACGGGAGAGATCGATGCCCATCACCCTGACCTGCTCCCGGTGTCAACGGACCTTCCACCTGAAGGACGAGATGGCCGGCCGCAAGGTCCGCTGCCCCGAATGCGAGGCCGTCCAGGTCGTGCCCGAGCTCGAGGCCGAGGAGAGCCTGTTCACGCTGGACACCGAAGACGGTGATGCCGGGGGCCTGCATCCCTCCTTCAACCGCGATCGGTTCCTCTTCCGACAGAAGCTGATGACACTCAGCGAGAAGTACGTGGTCTGGGATGACGAGGAACGGCCCATCCTGTTCATCGAACGACCGGCCCACGTCGCGCCAGGTGCTGGGGGCGCTGGCCACAGCCGCGGTCTTCATCGTGACATTCGTCATCGCGCTGATCGCCGGACTCACGCTGATGGACAAGGTCCAACCGAAGTGGATCGGCGGGCTGGTGTTCGCCGTCCTCCTCATCCTCTCTCTCGTCTCGACGGTGGTGGTCCTGATCGCGCTGACACCGAAACGGCACATCTCGATCTACGCCGACGAATCGAGGGAGAACCTGTTGCTCCAGGTGCTCCAGGACCAGAAGATTCAACTCGTGATCGCGACCTACACCGTCCTGGATCCCCAGGGCAACCGCCTGGGCCGGATGAAGAAGAATTACCTGTATAATCTCTTCCGAAAGCGATGGGACGTGCAGGACGCCGACGGCCGGCTGTTGCTGGTCGCTCGCGAGGATTCGCTGCTCCTTTCCCTCATGCGCAGGTTTCTCGGGCCGTTCTTCGGATTCCTCCGCACGAATTTCATCCTGATCGTGCCCGAGGCCGACGGCATCGAGATCACCCGGGGTGAGTTCAACCGGAATTTCACCATCTTCGACCGGTACGTGCTCGACCTCACCCGGGACAGGCCGCGGAGGGTCAACCGCCGGATGGCGGTTGCCCTGGGCGTGTTGCTCGATACCGGCGAACATCGTTGAGTTTCCGGGCGAGGCCATCGAGGACGGTTCGACGGCATGAATCAAGGCGACCCTTTCTCCGCCGACGAGTCCGATGCCCTGGCCGAGCCCAACCGGTCGGATGGAGAGGAATTGCTCCGTCGGATCGATGAGGATGCCGAGGAGATCCCCTACATCAGCCAGGAGATGCTCCATCACGAGAGGGTCGACTTCGAGGCGGGCATGAAGGTGTTCCCGCCGGTGACCATCGCCCTGATGCTCGCCTGCATCGCCGTGTATCTCCGCCAATTGCGGGTCGGCGGCCTGGACAACCGGATGCGCATCGTGGAGACCGGCGCCATGGCGCACGACGAGGTGCTCCACGGCCAGCTCTGGCGGTTGATCTCCGGGGGTTTCCTTCACGCGAACGCCGAGCATCTGGCCGGCAACATGTTCATGCTCTTCATCCTGGGCATGGCCTGCGAGCACGCGTTCGGCCGGGGGGCGTTCCTGTTCCTCTACGTGACGGCGGGCGTCGTCGGCTCGCTCTTGACGATGGCGACGCCGATGCCGACGGTCGGCGCGTCGGGGGCGATCTTCGGCCTGGCGGGCGCGGTCCTCGCCTCGATCGTCGCCCATCGACACCGCATCGAGGTGCGGGACCATCGCGTGGCCATCGTGCTCGCGGTGTGGGCGACTTACACCCTGGCCCTGGGCCTGTTCAGCCCGATCGTCTCGAACTCCTGCCACATCGGCGGCCTGCTGGGCGGCCTGATCCTCGGTTGGTCCCTGCCCTCGGCCCTGTTGACCGACCGTCGCGCACTGGCCGCTCGACCCGTGACTCGTGTCCAGACCCTGGTCGCCATCGCCGCGCTGCTGGGCACGGCCGTCTTCTTCCTACCGCACTTGAACTGAACCAGGGGCCCGCTCCGCTCGGTTCGCAGGTTCTCCGGACATCACCTGTTCATGAGAATTTGACGGAGATGTGATCGCAAGACGTCGCACCGGGCCGTCGGCTTCCTCGACGATCACCTCGGCGGTCGCCCGGCCATGATCGGGGAAGCGGCGTACGCAGTCCCACGTCCCCTCCGCGCTCAGGCCCGCGAAGATGACGACGGACCGGTCCGCATCCATCGGGCTGGGCCCCGCGGCCACGATGGCCGTGCGCGGGTGGGCGAATGTCTCGTCGCCGACCTTCACGGACGACGCGCCGAACCGCACCGGCAGGGCCTCGGCTAACCGGGCACTCAAGCGGTTGGTCGCCGGTCGACCGACCAGCAGGATGTGGGCGCCTTTGAGCTGGCGTTCGGTGACCTCGGCGTCGGACTTGACCGGCACGGTGGCGTTGGCCCAGCGGCTGGCGAGCTTGCGCTGGAGGGCCGCGGCTGCCTCGCGCTGGGCGTCGGCCTCGGCCGAAGTGCCGTAGACGATCACGGCCTTGTCGAAGCTCGCGTTCGAACGAGTCGACCGACCAGAACCGGCCGGACGAGTGCCGTGCGGAGACATCGGCGCCAAGGTGGTTGAGGGCATCCGGTCCGAGCCAGTCGTCGGCGCGGTCCGTCAGCGGCTTGCCGTGGGCCTGCGCCGCCGCCTGGAAGAACTCGGTCGCGTCCACGGACCGGCCGGCATGCGCCCGGCCGAACGCGTCCATGAATCGGGTAAAGGGATCGTCGCCCATCGCTGCCCTCAGCTCGGCCAGGACCAGCACGCCCTTGCCTGCGGCGATGTCGTACCACTCGTCGGAGCGCAGGTCGGCGCGGATCTCCCGGAGCGGTAAGTCCTTCCCTCCACGGCGCGCGACGGCGGCCAGGTAGCGCGAGGTCGGCGCGAACAGGGACACGGCGATCCGCTCGCGGTCGCGTGCGCCGAGGCGGCCGTCGTGCGCCTTGGCCTTCGCGGCCGACTCCGCGGCCACGATCGGCTCGTAATCGGCGAACGCGGCGGCCAACCAGGTGTCGGCGTCGGACCTGGGCAGGATCGTCCCGACCCAGGCTGGAGTGTGATCGCGGCCGTGCTCGGGTTCGTGCCCCGATTCGCGCGCGGGAGAGACCCGCGCCAGGTCGACGGCCTTCTTGACCGGCTCGGTCGGACTGCCCCCGGGGGGATCGACACGGAGGATCGTCCAGTCGTTGGCGATGAGCGGATGCATGCCGGGGAAGCGCGACCGTTCGGACTCGGTGGGCTCCCAGATCGAACCCATCGGCGGGCCGAACCTCGCCCAGGTGGCCAGCTCCTTGACCATCGCGCTCGTGGTGAACTTGGCGTCGAGCGAGTGCGAAGCGGCCAGGGGCGGCGTCGTGAACGCCCGGAACCCGAAGTCGCCGTCGATGCCCTTGTCCCTCCGGTCGAAGAGCCGGAGCCAGGTGCGATCGCGGTCCGATGGATGGAACACGACGTTCGCCGGCCGGCCGGTCGTGGAAGGGATCGTCTCGAGCCGGACTTCGAGGTCCTTGGGGTTGTTGCAGCCCCAGTAGAAGCCGGCGGTTCCCCCGTACCATTCGTTCCGGCTACTCCGCCAGAGGCGGCTCTGCCGCGTGCCCAGCTCGAACATCGCGACCTCGTTGGCCCGGGTGTCGGCGAGCAGCCACTCGTTGGTATACAGCCCGTTGTTGTCCCGGCGGAGGATCTTCACCGCGTCGTCGATCGACTCGCCATACTGGAGGGCACGGCGGATGCGGTCGGCCAGCGGGACGCCGTGTTCGAACCGGGTCTGGGCGATCGTCGTCTCGCAGACGACGAGTCCGGCGTCGCTCATGTAGTAGTCCAGGCCGCTCATGATGCCGCCGGGATAGGTCTGCATGAGGACGCGATGGCCGCGGGCCGGCTTGACGTCGAGCCAGACGTTGTAATGGTAGGCGTGGAACAGGTTCCACATGGTGATGTGGCCGATGACCACCTGGCCGTCGGCGGTGGCCGGCCCGACGGCGGCGAATGCGCTGCAATGCGACTCCGGGCGCGGATCGGCCCCTTCTCGGCGGGCTCGCGGAACCGCCGGCCTTCCAGGCCGGTCGGCGTGGCCTCGAGCGCATTCTCGAGGAAGTTGGTCTCGATATCGGCGTTGATCGTCGCGACGTCGAGGAGGTCCAGCGGCCGTCCGTCGAACGTGGCCCCGGCCGCCGCGGCTCCGTCGGCGATCCCCTTCATCTCCTCGATGTATTCGGGATCGAACCGCCGGAGGAAGAGGGCGTCGGCCAGGAGGCGGAGGTCGCGCCAGGCGTCGGCCGGGGCGCGGCTGCTGCGATACCGCGCCAGCTCGGGGATGAAGCGGGCGATCTCGGGTGCCATCAGCCGGCCGTGCTGATAGCCGCGATCGTACGGCTCACCCTCGATATGCAGCACGATCCAGCCGGCTTGCGGATACCGATAGCTCGGCCCCTGTCGCTCGACGGTCGCCGGATCGGGCCGGTATCGCGTCCGGTCCGCGTTCGGGGCGGGGCCGCCCGCCCGCGCGGTCCCGCGGCCCAAGACCGCGATCATCGCCATCCCGAAAATCAGCAAATGAATCCGCTTTGCATGCAACATGGACGCCCTCGGTCTGGCTGGACACGTCGTCCTCGGGGTGAGTCTTCGCCGGCTCATCCGAACATAACCGAGTCGAACGGGCGATGCGAGAGGAGAGCGATGGCCCGGGCTCAGAACTCGTCGTCGCCGACGATTTCCCCATCGGAACGGTTCCCGAGCCGCTGCAGGACGCGCCGATCGATCGTCTCCTTGATGAACAGGGCCGAGCCGTCGCAGAGCAGGAAGTTCGCGCCCGCGAAATGCCAGCTCGAGAACCCGCCGACGTAGTTCATCGGCAGCAGGCCGCCCATCACCAGGGTCTCCACCTCGCCCGGGTTCGAGGTGCCGGATTGTGCCGGGTACCACCAGCGGGTCCGCGGCACCACCAGCGAGTCGGGCTCGTTGACCGGATGCCCCGTATTCCGCAGCGAGGAGCGCGTGCCCGACGCCCAGCCCAGGCTCGCACCGTGGCGGGCCTCGCCCAGCAGGATCGTGTGGGATGGACCGTCGGTGATGTCGTCATATCCGATGTGGCTATTCAGATACAAGACCCCGTGATTGTCCGCGTCGATCGGCGCCTCGACGTCGTGGTGGCAGCCCATGTAGCTAATCGGCCCGGGTCTCCCGTCGGATGGGCAGAGGAATGTCCTGATCCCGGACGCGAGCACGGTGGCATTCGCCCCGGCGTAGACCCCCTGGCGGAAGTCGATCTTGCGATGGAAGTTGGCCTGCTCGATGAACGGCAGGATCTGCACGGCCCAGCCCATGTGATAGCCCTTGGGCAGGTTGGCGATCGGCCCCTTATCGTTGACCACGCCTGGCGGGAAGACGCGATGCGTCGAGGCGTAGTTCCCCAGCGCGATGCCGAGCTGGAGCAGGTTGTTCCGGCACTGCGCGGCCCGCGCCGCCTCGCGCGCCGACTGCACCGCCGGCAGCAATAGCGCGATCAGCACGGCGATGATCATCACCACCATGAGCAGCTCGATCATCGTGAATCCCCGTCGGCATCGCATCGTGAAAGACCCCACTTCGGATCGCTGACGCCCGCCGGCGAAGGCCGGAGGGCCCGGCCCGACTCAGTATTGCTCGCCGGAGATGACCTCGCCGTCGAACCGGTGGCCCAGGCATCGGAAGACGCGCGGGTCGATCCGCTCCGTCAGGAGGCGAACCGACCCGTCGCAGAACAGGAAGTTCGCACCGAGCCCGTGCGCGCTGGCGAACCCGCCGACGAAACGGGGCGGGAAGACCCCGGCGGGGCCGGCGAGTTCCTCCAGCTCCTCGCGGAGGTCGCCGGAGAACGACGACGGGATGTTCGCGGTCGTCAGGAATGGTTCCGGCGCGTTGATCCGCATGCCGGTATTGCGCAGCGTATCGCGCGTGCCCGAGGCCCAGCCAAAGAGCGCGCCAGCCCCCGTCTCGCCGAGCAGGATCGTATAAGCGGGGCCGTCGGTGATGTCGTCGTAACCGACGTGGCTGTTGAGGTACAGGACGCCGTGATTATTCACGTCGATCGGCGCCTCGACATCGTGGTGGCACCCGGCAAAGTTCATCGCGTTCCGCCCCGCGTTGGACGGGCAGATCAACACCTCGAGCGGAGTGCCCAGCGCCGTGGAGTTCGCGGCATCGTAGACTCCGCGGCGGAAATCAATATGGCGGTAAATGTTACCTTGCTCGATGAATGGGAGGATCTGCACCGGCCAGCCGACGTGGTAGCCCTTGGGCCGGCTGGCGATCGGGCCCTTGTCGTTGACCACGCCTGGCGGGAAGACGCGGTGCGTCGAGGCGTAGTTGCCCAGCGCGATGCCGAGCTGCAGCAGGTGCTGCCCGCACTGGGTGCGCCGGGCCGTCTCCCGCGCGGATTGGATCGCGGGCAGCAGGAGCCCGACGATGATGCCGATGACCGTCAAGACCATCAGCATCTCGATCAGGGTGAAACCTCCTCGACGCTTCATCACGATGCCCCTCGCGTACTCCCGTGAGAGTTGATGCGATCAGTATTCGTCGGAGCTGAGGATCTCGCCATCGGCGCGATTCCCCAGCATCCAGAGGGTTTTCGGGGCGATCGAGGACTTCAGGAACCGGACCGAGCCGTCGCCGAAGGCGCTGTTGATGCCGCCGGGATGCTTGCTGGAGTATCCGCCGACGTAGCCCGGCGTGCCGGGCGCCGCGGCGTCGGCCGAAACCTTCGCTGGCGCCTCGACGGGGACGGCCCAGGCGCCCATGACACCAGGTGTCGCGTTGAGCATGGTGCCGGTGTTCCGCAAGCTGGCCCGGGTGCCGGAGGCCCACCCCTCCCCCTTCCCGTCGTTGACCTTCTCGCCCAGGAAGACCGTGTTCGACGAACCGTCCGGGATATCCTCGTAACGCAGCGCGCGATTCCGGATGAACACCCCATTGTTGGTCGAATCGATCGGCGTCTCGGAGCCGTCGTGGCAGCCGGCGTAATTCGTCAGCACGACGCCCGTAGGGGTGCGAGCGATCCCATTGTCCGTCGGGCAGAGGAAGGTGCGCACCAGCGTCGTCCGGGTCGTCGAGTTCGGGGTGTCGTAAACGCTCGCAGCCAGGTTGAAGTGGTTGTAAGTGTTCCTCATCTCGCAATAGGGCAGGATCCGGACGAGCCAGCCGAAGCCGTACCCCTTGGGCTGGTCCAGGACCGGTCCGGTCTCATTCACGACGCCCGGGGGGAACATCTCGTACGATCCCTCGTAGTTCTGCAGCGAGATCGCCAGTTGCATCAGGTTATTGAAGCACTGCGACCGCCGGGCGGCCTCGCGCGCCGACTGTACGGCCGGCAACAGGAGCGCCACCAGCACGGCGATGATCGCGATCACCACCAGGAGCTCGATGAGCGTGAAACCCCGCGATCGAGCGGTTGACGGACGGTTGGCCCAGGTGCTTCGGCCTCGAGAGCGGGCCGGGGCCTTGACCCCTCCCATCCGCCCTTCGCCAGTTGAGAGACGCCCGCCTCGGGGCCTCGACCCCCCCTGACCCCGAGATTGGGGCTGGGGCCTCGACCCCCCCTGACCCCGAGATTGGGGCTGGGGCCTCGACCCCCCCTGACCCCGAGATTGGGGCTGGGGCCTCGACCCCCCCTGACCCCCCCTTCTTAAGGGGGGGACGTGAGCAAGACCCGCCCCGTCGGGCTCCCCACTTGGGGGAGGCCCGCCCCATCGGAATCCCCCCCTTAAGAAGGGGGGGTCAGGGGGGGTTCTTCTGGGTCGATCCGTTGCCAGCCTAGCGCTCGGTAAGGCCGCCGGGGGCCCGGACGGGGGGACGACGGAAACCTCGGAACATGTCGGAACCTCCGCTAACCCGGGATCAGCCGGGCGTCTTGAACGTCGAGATCTGTCTGGAGCATCGCGCCCGCCGGGGCGGGTCGCGCGGGTAGTCGGCCTGGACTCGGATCGTGCGGGCGTTCGCGTCGCCGGGGGGCCGCTCGACGGTGATCGCCACCGTGGCGGCATCGGCCGCGCCCAGGTCGCGGGCCTCGATGTTCCACGTCTCCCCGGAGTAAGCCGCGTCGGCGTCGAGCCGCGCGAGGCCCCGCCGGAGGCCCGCCTCGGCAAGCCATTCGGCCTGGAGCCGCCGCTCCAGCGCGCGGACCTCGTCGCGCTGGGCCGTCCCGGTGCGGAACAGCGCCCCGGCGATGATCGTGATGACCAGCAGGCAGACCAGCACGGCGATGGCCAGCATGCCCCGTCGCGGCCGATCGTGGCGAGTGACCATCATCGCGGCGGCCCTCCTTTCGATCGCGGCGGATCGGGTCGGTCCTTGCCCAGCAGGGCGAGGACCTCGATGAAGTGGGGCGGATCGGGACGCCCGGGGCGCGCTCCATGGCTCGTCACCAGCGCCAGGAACCGGCGCGGCCCGTCGTCGCGGCGTCCGAAGACCGCGGAGCCTCCCCGACCCAACCCGTACGCCTCACGTCGGCTCACCCCGCCTTCGCTCGACTCGACGCGATCCACCCACCCGCCGCGCGCCTCGTAGGTGATCGCGACCTGCCGCCCGCGAGTCAGCCGTAGTCCGGCGGCCGGCCCGAGCTGGGCCTCGTCGCAACTGTGCACGTCCTCGCGGAACTGCTCGGCCAGGCGCCCGAGCGCCGCGGAGTGGCTTCGCCGCGATTGCGCATCGGAGCTGACGCGCAGCAGGAGCTGGATCGTCATGGCGCAGAGGCCCAGGATCACCGACAGGCCGGTCATGACCACGAGCATCTCGATCAGCGTGACCCCGCGGCGTGGGGCAGGGTTCCGGTCGATCATGGCGATGACCTCCGTCGCTCGATCCAGGTGACCAGGCGGACCGGGGCCTCCCACTCGCCCGAGCGGCCTTTCCACCGCAGCCGGACCGCGATCCGCTTGGCCGATCGCCCCGGGCCGGGCGACTCCTCGGCCACCTCGGCGGCCAGCTCGGCACCGGGCAGCGCGCCGGCGGACGCGGGAGAGATCGACAGCCGCCGCATCCGCTCGGCCGTGACGTCGTCGAACGGTTCGGCGGTGATCCGCTCCATCGCGTTGGCCACCTCGACGATCGCCCGCTGCCGTCGATCGGCCGATCGACGCTGCTGGCCGGCATAGTTCAGCACGTTGACCGTCAGTGCCATGGCGATCGTCAGCATCACGGCCGCCATTGCCAGCTCGGGCAGCAGTGAGCCGCGACGGATCGCACGGATCGGCCTTTTCGCGGTGCCAGCGAGTCTGCTCTTCCGCATCATTGTTCGGTCAGGCTCCGGATGATGCTCACGATCGGCATGAAATATCCCACGGCCAGGAACGCGACAGCCAGGCCCATCATGACGACGGCCAGGGGGAAGATCGTCTGGGTCAGCACCTGGATGCGGAGCTGCTGACGCCGGTCGGCGGTTTCGGCCAGCTCGCGGCACGCCCACGCCAGGTTGCCGACCGACGCGGCCGACGCGAGCACCTCGGCGTCGGTCTTGCGGATGACGCCCGCCCGCCAGAGCGCGTCGATCCAGTCCGCTCCCAGCCGCACGTCCACGTGGACCTTGGCCAGGCGGCGGCGAATCCATCGGGTCGGGTAATGCTCCGCGAGCGTCTCCAGTCCCAGCGCGATCGGCTTGTCGGCCTCGATCGCCACCGACAGCGCCCGCAACACCAGCGCCGCATGGCGGCGGGACAGGAGCCGGTCGAAGATCGGCGCCTGGTAGTTCATCCAGCCGTTGAACGAGAACGGGATGAACAGCAAGCACGCGACCTCGATCACAACCAACGACCCCGCGATCGGGCCGCTGGAGATGAGGAGGTGCGAGAGCCGGATGACGGCGACGGTGACCTCGGGCAGGCGGATGCCGAAGTCCGCGAAGATCGCCTCGAACTTGGGCAGGATGAAGTAGAGAATGGATCCCGAGATCCCCTCGGCGATCAGGATCACCAGCAGCAAGTAAGCCAGCCGCGAGGCGACGGCCGACCACGCGGCGAACTGCGATGCGCGAACGCTGCCGGCCAGCCGCAACGCCCGGGCGAGCCGCCCCGTCCTGTGGCCCACCCAGGCCATGAGGATCGCATCGCGCGAGACGGTGCGGCGGTTCCGCTCCAGGGCCTCGGGCAGCGGGGAGCCGGCGTTGAGCTGGGCGACCACTTCCATGACCCGCCCGTGGGCACTCCCCCGGAACTGGTCGGCGAAGGCCGACAATGCCGGCGCCAGCGGCATGCCGCGCTCGGCGGCGATCGCCAGGAGCGACAGCAGCGCGTCCTGGCGCGAGGTGCGCAGCCGCGCCACGACGAACCCGGCCGTGACCAGCATGACGATCGCCCCGATCAGCACGAGGACGATCAACAGCATCTTGAGCGTGACCCACATCCAGCAGATGATCGCGATCGCGGCGATCGCGATCATCATGTGACTCAGCCGCCACGGCTCCTTGCGGATCGGCAGCGCGAGCTGCTGCTCCCACTCGTCGTCCTTGCTGCCCTTGACCTCGGGCACGGCCGTCGCCGACGACGGGACCGCCCCGGCCATGCCGTCATCGGCCTCCCAGGTCGTGGCGGCATCGGGCGGGGTCTCGTTGACCGCCTCCCACTCCGCCGGCTGGCCGGCCGCGGGCTGGGCGGGCCCCGCCAGGGAGGGCGCGTCGTCACGCGAGATGGGCTCGGCCTGCTCGCTCGTCACGGGAATCTCCGCGCTGGGATCGGGGGCATGACGCTCAAGAGTCTGTACCGGAACGGGGCGTGACCTCGAATCGATGTCGGGACTTCGCTCGGAAGACGAGGCGGTGTATCGAGATATAACATAAATATTAATAGTAATGAACTTTGTATCGGGACTCGGGGGAATCGGCGTTATTGCCGGCTCCTCCACCGTCTCGCCGCCTCCGCTGCATCTCGGCGTTGATGCGTTCGCACTGTTCCTCGACCTCCTTCCAGAATCGCCGCATCCGTTCGTTCCTGTCGCCAACGCCGTCGATCCTGACGACGGGGTATTGATGTGCGAGCCACAGAACGCCATGACGATCGAGTTCCTCGACGCTGGCCGTCCATCGCGCCGTGCTATCGGGCGTGATTCCGGCCGGTAGGCGTCGCAGGGTGACCTCCAGCGCGAAGCCTCGGAAATGGTAGAGGCGGACCGTGCCCGGCAGTTCTTGAAGGGAGATGTCGTCCCACGGGACGTCCTCCAGGCGAAGCCTTCGACTGACTTCCTCGAAGGGTTTTGCGAGCAAGTGTTGTGGGTCGGTGTTGATGGTCCAGCGGATCTCCGCATAACGTCCCCGGTCATAGTCCGCCGTCCACGACAGCGGGAGCCCCAGGCTCCAGAGAGCGAGCCCGATGCCGCACGCGATGACGAGCAGCGTGAGAACAGACAAACGACAGCAACCGAGCCGCGGCCACCGGCGTCCGGCTTTCGGTTGAGCGAGTTGGAGGTCGGTCGAGATCATGTGGAGCTTCGGGGTTTCGTGGCGTCTACATGTAAAGAAAGCAAGTTGAGAAACACGCGATCATCCAGACAGCTTGCTGATCAGCGTGATCAGGGGGAGCATCAGGCCACCGACGACCAGGACGAGGCCGGTGAGGATGAGGAAGAAGCACGCCAGGCTCGCGGCGGTCGCGGCGGTGGTCGCCTGCGCGGACGCCCGGGCCCCGAACAGTTCGCCGGCCATGTGCAGGACGTCGGGCAGGCTCCCCTGGTTCTCACCCCAGCGGAGCAGCCGGGGCAGGCGCGGAGGGAACCCGCGACGAGACGCCATGGACTCCGCCAGGCTCTTCCCGTCCTCGACGTCCTCGGCCATGAGCCGGCTGAGGGCCTCGATACCCGCGTCTTGCACGCCTTCGCCCGCCAGCCGCAGGGCATCGGGCATCGGCACCCGATATTCGAGCAGCAGGCCGAGCAGATGGCAGAACTCGGCCAGCGAAGTCCACCACCAGACGCTGCCCAGGACCGGCACCCTCGCGACCAGGCTGCGGGTGATCGCGGGCCGGAGGAACAGGTGCGCGGCCAGCCCGCCGGCCACCAGCACGCCCGCGATCGTCGCGAGCGTCGGCCAGATGTTCGCCGTGCGGTGCATCAAGGTCAGGACGAGTATGGTCACTCCCGGCAGCGGCACGCCGAAGTCCGCGAAGATCGCCTCGAACTTGGGCAGCACGGCGATGCCGACGAAGGCGAAGACCGCCAGGGTGATCAGCGCGGCCAGGAGCGGATAGGCCAGGCTCAGCCAGAGCCGCCGCCGGATCTCGACGCCGATGGCGGCGAAGTCGGCGAACTCGCCGAGCACCTCGCCCAGGCGGCCGCTGCGGACCCCCGCCGCGACCAATCCGCGGAGGTGCGGCGGGATCCGCCCCTCCTGCCCTTCGATGGCCTCGCCCAGCAACTGGCCCGATGCCAGTCCGCGGGCCAGCTCCCGCATCGAGCGCCGCAGCCGGCCCCGCGGCAGCTCCTCGGCCAGGGCCGTCAGGCTCGGTGCCAGCGGCAGCCCGGCGCGGGCCAGCCCGGCGAGCTGCGCCGACAGCTCCAGGGCCTCCGCGCCGTTCAGGCGCCCGCCCTTGCTCTTTCCACTCGATCCCGGCAAATCCGACATCCGCGTGCTGTCCTTCGATTCATGCATCCGGAATTGGGAATCTCGAACCTCTCTGATTCCGAGTTCCGGATTCCCGATTCCGGATTCGGAGCTCGCGCTAACCGGCGGCCAACCCGTTCAGCACCTCGATCAGCGGCATGAACAGGCACAGCCCGTAGAAGCCCGCCGCGCCGGCGCCGATCCCGATCGTGAGGATCATCGGCAGGAACACGGCGATCTGATCGGCCCGGTGCCTGGCCCGCTTCCGATAGAGGCCGGCCAGGTGGTTCAGTGCCGCGCCGAGCGAGCCCTGTACCTGGCCGGTGGCGAGGGTCCATCGGAGCATCGGTTGAAAGACGCCGGGCCCCGCGGCCTCGATGGCCGCCGCGGCCGGCTCCCCGCGGGCCATCGCCTCCGCGGCCTGTCGCGCGCCGCCGACCAGCCGCGGCGCGCCGGACGCCTCGGCGGCGAGGATCAGCGCCGAGGGATAGGGCACGCCGTGCTCCAGCAGCAGGGCCAGCAGCTCCGCGAAGTTGGCGGCCTCGTAGTCGGCCAGCAGCGAACCCATCCAGGGGAACAGCCGCAGCCCGCCCCACGTCCCGCCTTGCAGCCCCGCCGTCGTCCCCGATCGCCTCCAGGCGACTGCCAGCGCCACCACCACGATCGGGCCCACCGGCCACCAGTACGGCACGGTATCGCTCGCCCATTCCAGCCAGCGCAGCGGCCAGGATGTCGCCAGACCCAGCGATTCGGCCGCCGAAGCAAACCGCGGCACCACCAGGTAGACCAGCCCCACGAACAACAGGTACGCCATGCACACGACCAGCCCGGGATACCACAACGCCATACCGATCGAGCGCCGCGCGTCGGCCACGCCCCGGATGTAGCGCGTCATCCCCTCCAGGGCCACCGGCAACCGGCCGGCGCGGTGCCGGCCTCGACGACCGCCCGATACAACGGCGGGATCGATCCCTTCTCCGCCTCCAGGGCGGAGACCAGGTCCTCGCCTCGATTCAGCCGGCGCCCCAGCACGCCCGCGATCCGCCCCAGCCGGCCCCGCACATCACGGCCGGCCTCCAGCAGCCCGCGATCGAGCGGGATCCCCGCTCGCACCAGGGCCGCGATCTCCTCGTTGAGCGCCAGCAACTGGTCCAGCGTGATCGGCCCCGGCGGCCTCGCGTTCCATTCCTCGTCCGACATCGCGCGGCGACCCCTCTACCTCTGACAACTGTGACAGACTTCATGACACCACAAATGTCCGAGGCTGTCAAGGGGGATGGGGCGTGGCGACGCGGCCGGGGGGCGTGGCGACGCCGAGCGTGCGGCGGATCTCGGCGGGCGAGGTGAGTCCCGCCTCGACGGCGGCGCAGGCCCGTTCCCAGCGATGGACCATGCCGGCCTCTGCGGCGACGCGTTCGAGCCGGCGGACGTCGGCGCGGGCGAGGACGGCGTGGCCGATGGCTTCGGAGTCGGGCGGGAGCATCTCGGCCAGTACGGTGCGGCCGAGGTATCCGGTACCGCGGCAGGCATCGCAGCCGCGGGGGACCCTGGCCCGTCGGACCGGCAGGCCGAGGAAGTCCTCGGGCCGATCGGATGGCTCGGCGCAGGCGTCGCAGAGCCGGCGCACCAGCCGCTGGGCGATGACGGCGCGGAGGCCGCTGCGGACGGCGTAGGGCTCGATCCCCATGTCGAGGAACCGGCCGATGACCTCGCAGGCGCCTCCGGCGTGGAAGGTGGTCAAGGTCAGGTGGCCGGTGAGCGCGGCCTGGAGCGCGATCTCGGCGGTGGCCTTATCGCGGCACCTCGCCGATGGCGATGACCTCGGGGTCCTGGCGGAGCAGCGACTTCAGGCCCGTCTCGAGGGTCAGCCCGGCGGCCGGGTTCACCTGCGACTGCGCGACTCCGGGTACGATCGCCTCGACGGGGTCTTCGAGCGTGGTCAGGCTGCGCTCTCCGGGCCGGCGGGCCGCCAGCTCGCGGAGGCAGGCGTAGATGGTGGTCGTCTTGCCGCTGCCCGCCGGCCCGGCCAGGACGATCGCGCCCGAGGTCTCCTCCAGGCATCGCGAGAGCCCATCGCGCACCTCGCCGGGCAGGCCGAGGTCATCGAGCCGGAGGAACCGCCCGGGCGCCGCGAACATCCGCACCACGGCCTTCTCGCCGAAGACGGTGGGGAAGGTGGAGAGCCGCATCTCGACCTCGCCCGCCACGCTGCGGATCCGACCCTCCTGCGGCAGGTCGGTCCGGTAGGTCAAGAGCTCGGCCATCACCTTGAGCCGGGCGACGACGTTAGGCGCGACTCTCGCCGGCACCAGCGCGACCGGCTGGAGCACGCCGTCGATCCGCCAGCGCACCTCCAGTCCATCGCCGCCGGGCTGCCAGTGCACATCGCTCGCGCCGCCCTTCTGGGCCTCCGCCAGCACGCGATCGACCACGTCGGTCGCATACCGCGGACCCGCCGGGTCGAGCTGCGCCAGGGCTTCGTTCAGGCGATTGGCGGACATGGAGGGATCCCAAGGGACGTGTCCGAGCGGCCGCGACGTTCAACTTACTGTCCTCGACCCTCCCGTCGCGCGGCCTCGGCGGCCTTTCGTGCGGCGATGATCGGCCCGGCGTCCACCTTCCAGTGGCCCCCGATCTTTCGGAGCCGAATCGGGAAGCGCGCGCCTTCGGGGAGCACCACGGCGCGATCCTCGCTGACCTCATCGGGGCCGACCACGGCATCCTGGTTCGGCGGCAGCTTGATCTTGTCGCCAGGCTTGAGCCGCTGGATCTTCATCTCCGCGGCGCGGGTCCGGATCCTCTCGACGATGTCGGGAGGCGCCGGCTCACCCTGCAAGAGCCGGCCCAGCTCAGGATCGGGGAGCGTGACCGCCCGCAATGCGGCCTCGTCCTGACGCGCGCCGGCCACCATGAACGTCCGCAGCGCCTCCTCGGGGGTGGCGTCCGGATAGGGCGACCGCGCGCCGCCAGCCGGTGCCTTGGCCATCGCAGCGGTCTTTCCCTTGGTCGCAGCGGTCTTTCCCTTGGTCGCGGCGCCGGCCTTGGTCGTGGCGTCGGCCTTGGTCGTGGCGCCGACCTTGGTCATGGCGTCGGCCTTCGCCCGATCGGCGATCGCGAAATGGAACGAGTCGAAGAATCGGTCGGCCTCGGGGGTAAGCTCCTGGTTGGGCGCCGACATCACGGTCATCGCGTAATACGTCGAACCCTTGATGAAGTGGCGCGTCAGGCTGCTCACCGTGCCGTTGGCGCGGGGCGAGGGCGACTTGTACTCGAATTGCTGGCCGGTGACGTCGTCGACGGTGACGTCGTTCTCCCGGATCAGCTCCACCTGCCCCTGGAGGTAGCCTCGCTTCTGTTCGGTCAGCCGTTCGGCGATCTGCAGGATCGGGAACGGTCGGGGATAGCGGAACCGCTGGACCGTGAACAGGCAGCCGCCGGCCCGGATGTAATAGGTCCTCTGCTCGATGGTCCCGACCCCGCTGGGGATGGGCCTGGCCTGCTCCAGGATCCGCCCGGGTGGGAAGTCGATCTGAAATTCGCCCTCGCGAGGGATGAAGGTCGTCCAGGCGGAGTCCTTCGCGGGCTCCTGGTAAGACCCTCCGACCGCCAGCAACAAGATCACGAGTAGGCTGGTCGCCACGACGTCACGTCCTTTCTGGTTCGGAGCCTTTCAGCCTTCTGCTCTCACGTCTCGTCGGGATCTCGCTAGCACTCGGGTCGGCGCGATTGCACGGGTTGAGGAATCGCCGGTCGGGGACGTCCCGGGCAGACGCCCGGAGAGCCGGGCGATAGAATACAGGAAAGGTCGCTCGACGATCCGGCGATCGGGTGGCGCCCCGTTCCGATCGACCTCGTGCACACCCCGGGAGGCCGGGAAAACGATGTCCAATTCCAATAGTCGCCCGAGCATCGGGATCACGTCGCTCTCGATCCGCGATTTTCGCGGGATCGACCGGCTGGAACTGGATTTTCGCGGTCCCGATGGGCGGCCCAACTCGCTCGTGGTCTTGGCGGGACCCAATGGTTGCGGCAAGACCTCCGTGCTCGAGGCCGCCCTGATCCTGTGCGGCGGCGCCGAGTTGATCACGGGCAATCGGGGCTGGCCTGCAATTCGGCGTGGTGCGGAGGATTATAACATCCACGCTGAATTTCAGGAGTTCGACCAGGTGTGGCGGGCGAGTGAGACCTGCTCCCAGCCCTTCTCCGGCTCCCCCGTGCTGCACTGTTACTTTTCTTCCTTGCGAGCTCCGTCCCTTGTCGGTCCCATCGACCCGACCATCGGCCGCCCCGCCGGGGACGATCAGGACCGACTCCGGAACGTGAAGCAACTCCTTGTTAACGCTGCGGCCGTTGAGAAATTCGAGGATGGATCGCCGCAATCCGGTGTTTATTCCACGATCATCCAGAAGATCAACGACGCCTGGCGCGAATTCTACCCCGATGCCGGCCAGAAGTTTGCCGTGGAGATCGTCTCCCGGGTCCCGTCGGGTCTGGGTGGTTTCGATGTCTACGTTCGCACGCCTGACGGGCCTCGTCTCGAGGTCGATCTGCTCAGCTCCGGCCAGCTCGAACTCTTTCTGATGTTGAGTACGCTGGCTTTGAGTGAAACCCGCAAAGGAATCATCTTCATCGACGAGCCCGAACTCCACCTCGATCCGCAATGGCACCGGCTGATCCTGAGGAGCCTGATGCGGCTTCAACCTCTTGTCCAGTTGATCGTCTCGACCCATTCGCCCGAGATCTACGATGCCGCGGCGTCCTACGAGCGACATTTCCTCGTGCCCGAGGGCGACCCGCGTGCACACTTGTGGAGGCCGGTCGAGGCGGAGGTTTGACGATCGATGGCACGCGATGTCGCTCGGGCCGCGCTGTATCGCGGCATCATCAACCTTTGGGTCGAGGATGAACTCACCCGCGAGTATCTCTCGGCCGTCTGGAACAGCCCACCGGATGTCTTCTTCCTGATCGGCGGAGGCAACGAGGGGGTCATCGCGGTCCTGAAGGACGCCGAATTGGCCGGATATCCCAACGTCTTCGGCATCATCGACCGCGACTTTCGGCCGACGAATCGGGCCGATTGGAATGCCCCGGGCAAGACCGTTCGGAGGTTCGTTTGGCCAGTCCACGAGATCGAGAACTACCTGCTCGATCCCGAAGCCCTGGCTTCGAGCCGGCTCAACACCCTGAAGAGGACGGCCGCTCAGATTGAGGGATACCTCATGGCGGCGGCCGGCAGACTGACTTGGTGGGCGGCTTGCCGCTACGTCGTCGCGGAGTTGAAAGGCCGATTCCGCGATCCGTTCGTCGCTGATCCTGCGTGCGGAACGATCGCTGACGAAGCGAGTTATGTCGATCATATCTGCACTTCTAACTGGTTTGGCAAGCTTGCGCAGGAGGCCGCCCGGACAACGCGGGAGGACGTGCGCGACCTCCTGGCCGACGCGCATCTGAGGGCCCAATCGCAACTCTCCGACGGAACGTGGCGGACCGAGTTCGCGGGCAAAGAGATCTACCGAGATGTCGGCAGTCGGATTTGCGACCTGACGGCCCCAACTCTGCGCGGGTACACGCCGAAGATGGTCGACATCGACCTTGCGAAGGATGTCGCCGCCGGACAGGCCGCCAACAGCCGAGTGCCCCATGATCTCCTCGACCTCCTCGCCGCGTTGCGGTCTCGGATCAGCACCGCGACCCCTTCGCCTTGATCGATCAGCCTCGCCCGCCCTCGCAGCACGTCTCGCAGATCGTCCGGCACCGCGAGCAGATCAGCTTGCCCCTCCGCTCCACCAGCGTTCCGCCGCACGCCGGACAAGCCGGCCGGGCCGCGTCGGTCTGATCTCCGCGCCCGTCCGAGGATGAGCCCGCCGGCGCGGCGACAGGTCCACCTTGGCGGGATGATTCGGCCTTGCCTGATTCGACCTCTGAGTTCATGGCGGGTTACTTCCCCAGCACAACCTTGGCCCGGGCCGGCGAGCCCGGGACGTCCTCCAGGATACAACGAATCCCGTCGCGGCGACTGCTCGAGATGGCGACCCCCAACGCGTGCTCGCCCGCCGCCAGGTCGAGGATCAGCGCGGCTGGCCCCCCCTGCTCCCGGACCGGTTCGACGCGCCGGCCGTCGAGATAGAACGAGAGCCCTTCGATCGACGTCGAGTCGAGTGACAGCTTGACCTTGCCGCCGGTCGTCACCTGGATCTGCGTCCGCGCGAGGCCGACCGGCACCGGGGTCGATCGCGGTTTGGCTTCCAGACGCCATTCCGACGGCGGCAAGACGCCGGCGACGGTCGTGTACGCCGGACGCCAGTTGAGGTTTCGACCATCGCGGAGCACGGCCTCGACTCCGGCCCGAACCAGGGCGTCCCTGGCCTCCGGCGACGGTTCGAGGACCTGCCAGCGCCGGCAGACGCGCCGGGTGCCGACGGCATATCGTCCGACCTTGCCCAGCTCGGAGAGGAACCGGACCAGGTCGACCAGCTCGGACCGGGTCAACGCGTCGGCCAGTCCGGCCGGCATGATCGAGCCGGCCGTCTTCTGATCGTCGATGGAGGAGACGGGGATCGAGACCTCGCGGTCCTCGGCGTCGCGCAACACCACCTCGCTGTCGGTCTGGCGGAGCTTGATCCCGGTGTAGATCCGGCCGTCGTCGGTGGCCACGGCGATGGCGTGGTAGTTCTCCTTGACCTGCTTGTTGGGCTGCAGGATCGAGTTGAACCAGATAATCGGGCTGGGCGCTGGCGCCGATGCTCTCCAGGCCCGGTCCGACCTGGCCGCCGGCGCCGGCGATCGCGTGGCACTTCTGGCAGGTGACGTCCTTGCGGCGGAAGACCCGCTCGCCGGCGCCGGGTCGCCCACCCGGGCGACGTCGGCCAGGACGCGCGGTCATCTCGGACGCGGTCAGTGCCTTCGTAGCCGACTCCAGCTTGCCGGCCTTCGATAGCGCGGCCACGAGCGCAGCGTCCTCGCGGCCCGAGGCGCGGACCTGGCGGATGCAGAGCTTCGCCAGATCGGCGGGCAGCGACACGGCTCGCTGATTCAGCGCCCTGGCCAGGATCGCCGGCCCCTCGCGCCGCGCCAGGACTCCGGCGAGCACGCGCCCCACGTCATCGGCGCGATCGACCGGGAGCTTCCCGAGCCACGCGGCGATCCGCGGCGCGGCGGCGTTCGGGTCGACCTCCTCGAGCGCCGCCATCGCCATCGCCTGGATCTCCGTCGAGGAGCCGCGATCGGCGAGTGCCTCGATCGCCCTCCGGCCTTCGGCGTTGCCCCGGCGCGCCATCGCCGCCATCGCCGCGGCGCGGACGGCACTCGACGCGTCAACGGCACCCGCCAGCTCGGCCAGCCGGCCCTGGATCGACGGGACGCCCCACGCCCCGGCTGCGCGGATCGCCGCGGCCCGCATCGCGTCGTCTCGGCTGGTGAGCAGCGACACCACCCGCGCCAGGTCGCCCGCCGGGATCACCTTCCGCCGCTCGGCCGCGCGGGCGAGCAGGTCGAGCAGCGCCACGCGGCGCGGCTCGGGCAGCGAACCTCCCTGGATCACCAGGTCCAGCACCGCCCCTAGCTCGTCCGGACCACCCAGACTCGCGATCAGGGCCTGGACCTGCTCATGCCGGTCGTTGGGGACCTTCCCCTCGCGCAGCAGCGCCAGCAGCGGCTTGACGACGTCGGGCGTGCCGACGGCCAGGAGCGCATAGACCATCCGCGCCGGACGCCCGCCGAAGTCGAACCGACCGGCCTGCACCTCCGGCAGCCACACCGGAGCGAGCTGGCGAGCGGTCAGCCAGAGGCCGTAATCCAGGAACGCGTCGAGCGGGCGGTCGAGCGCGGACAATGCGAGGTCGGCCGAGCGGCGGCCGGGGAACTCGGCCAGGGCGCGGACGGCCTCGAGCCGGACTCGCGGGTGGTCGTTGACCGCCCGGTCTCCCAGCAGCGCCACCGGATCGTCCAGCCGGTCCTTCCACCGCGGCACGACCCGGACGGCCGCGGCCCGGACGCGCGAGTCGTGCGAGTGGAGCAGCTCGACGAGCAGCGCCGGTTCGGGCCGGCCGAGGGCCTCGAACGTCCAGAGCGCCTCGAGGCGATGGTGATCGGCCCCGGGATCGCGGCGGTCGAGCGCGGCGACCCAGCCGGCCAGCTCGATGGCGACCTCGTTCCCGCCCCGCTCCTGGAGCACCCGGCGCGCCTGCTGCCGGGTCCACTGCTCGGGCGACTTGAGGGTATCGAGCAGCGTCCGGGTGTCGGCGCCGACCAGCTTCGGCCGCGGCACCGGTGGGCGTCCCCTGGCCGTGATCCGCCAGATCCGACCGCGGGTGTGATCGCGCCTCGGGTCGCGGAAATCGACCTCGCCGTGCTGGATGATCGGGTTGTACCAGTCGGCGATGTAGATCGCCCCGTCCGGCCCCATCTTGATGTCGATCGGGCGGAAGGCCATGTGCTTGGTCTTGATCAGCTCGGACTGCTCGCGCGAGGCGAAGCCGGCGCCGTCGTCGCTGACGACGAACCGGCAGACGCGATTGCCGCGGAAGTCGTTGGTCAGCAGGCTTCCCTGCCAGGACTCGGGCATGTGCCGGCCGCTGACGACCTCGAGCCCGCAGTACTTCGGGCTGCCCGGATTGAGCCCCGGCAGGACGCGGACGGCGTCCACGGCCCACATATAGGAGCCCCCGGCGATGCAATAGTTGATCCCCTCGCCGCCGGCGCCGTCGGTCGCGAACGACTGCCCCCAGCCGTCGAAGTGGTGACCCCAGGGGTTGATCAGCCCCCGGATGAAGACCTCCAGCCGCATCGTCTCGGGGCGGAACTGCCAGATTCCCCCGCCGCCCAGCCGGCGCACGCCGTACGGCGTCTCGATATGGCTGTGGATGTAGACCGACTGGTTGAAGTACAGCATCCCGTCGTAGCCCCACCGCAGCGTGTGCAGGATGTGGTGGGTATCCTCGGTGCCGAATCCCGAGAGCACGACCCGCGTATGGTCGGCCTTGCCATCGCCGTCGGTGTCCTTGAGGTGGACGAGTTCCGTGCTGTTGGCGACGTAGGCCCCACCGTCCCCCGGTTCGATGCCGGTGGGGATCAACAGGCCGCCGGCAAAGACCGTGGTCTTGTCGGCCCGGCCGTCGCCGTCGCGGTCCTCGACGATCAGGACCTTGTCGTCGGCGACCTGCCCCGGCTTGATCTGGGGATAGACCTCCGAGCTGGCGATCCAGAGCCGGCCGGCGGGGTCGAAGTTCATCTGGATCGGCTTGGCGATGAGCGGGTCAGCGGCGAACAGGTTGACCTCGAAGCCGTCGGCCACGATGAACGACTGGCGCTCGATCTCCGGGTCCGGATCCGGGATCGGGAAGGGCGCCCGCTGCCCGAAGGCGACGGTGGGAATGAGCACGATCCAGGCGGCGAGGGCTCCTGATGTTCGCATCGCATCGACGCGCAAGACCCCCCCGTGCCCCCCCTTCCTAAGGGGGGGATTGAGGAGGGGCGGACTCGCAACTTCCCCCCTGAAGAGGGGTGGATCCGCATCGTCCCCCCCTTGGGAAGGGGGGGTCAGGGGGGGTCGAGGCCGCGGCCCGGCCTCGAGGCCCGAACACGCGGGCCACCCATTCGTTAACCGCTCGAGCAGGGTGCGCATCGTGCTCCTCATTGATCGACCGATTCCTCATTCTTGAAGGCTTCGAGGGCAGGCCGCGGAGATACCGGCGAGACACGACCGCTGATCATGAGACCCGGATGAGATCCTTCTCGACATGCGCCCGCATCTCGGCTCGGAGCGTGTCAGGCGTGCCGAGATCGACGGGGCGTTGGAGCCTGTCCTCGAGGTCGAGTTTCAGACCCATGAAGCGGTCGAAATCGGCCTTGCCCTGGAACCGGACCGGGACATCGACATCGCTCCCCTCCCGCAGGGCGGGGGCTTCGGCGCGCAAACGATCGAGGATGGCCTGGCGGTCCATGGTAGTAGGGGCTCCCGTCGAGAAGACCGAAGGGCTCCGGCTGCCGCGATCATCGATGGATCGCGGCGGCCGGACCGATCCCGGAGCAAAAGGCGGGGCCTCGATCCCTCGGACGCTGGGTTTCGGGTTCTACCTTTCGATAGGGGTATTGTAATGGCCGCGGGCCGTTTCTGTAAACTTTCGCCGGTCGAGCCGAATCGCAACCCCTTGGCAATGGACGACTTGCCGTCCGGGCCGTCGGACGCCCCCGCGAAGGCAGCGGAGAGGCAGGCGGCCAGCAGGACGAGTAGGGCGCAGACCACGGCCGGGACCGTCGGAACGGCGATCCGACCAGGGGCGCTGCACTCGTTTCTCGGGATTGAATCGCGGTCGGCCGGTGGGCTGGGTTGATCTCTGCTCGACTCGGCGTGGTCGTGGTCGCGGTCATCGGCGGCCGTCCTCTCGTCGTCGCCGGGCTTCCTCGCACCCGAAGAGGCCCGCCCCACCGCGGGCCGATCCCACGCCTACCATGAGGGTACCGGTCGAAGATAAAATGACCGAGAGAACCGAGGATTCTTCCGCCTCTCTTGGGTGCCGCCGGATCGATCTTGACGGACTTACGGCCTGACAACGAAGAGAAACAGGTGATCGTTTGAAGCTTCGAGGCCGCGACTGCCCGCTTGCATAGCGACCCGGCTCCCGCTAACATGGTGCCGATTTCCGATCGATGTCCTTTCATAGACTCGGCTCCAATCGAAATGGTCAGCTCGTCCCGCGGCCCAGCGAAGCCTTGCGTCGCCGGGGCACTCTGTGTGCTCTCGGTGCTCGTGATCCTCGCGCCGACATCGGCCAGGGCGAGTTGCGGCCATGACGTCACGTCGAACGTCGGTCGATCGATCGAGGGATCGCTGTCCGCACTGGAATTGTCCCGGTATTCCGCCGCGGACCCTTCCCTTCCGATGCCCTCGGGTCCGCGCCGCGATCTGCCGTGTTCCGGCCCGTCCTGCTCGCGGGGGCAGGGCCTGCCGTACGGACCCTCGCCGTCGGTCCCTCTGCGGCACGAGCACTGGTGCCTGAACTCTCAGCCATTCCCACCGTTCGCATCGGAGCGCGCCCGCGGACTCGTCGGTGATGCCCCGCTCCATCCCCTCCACTTCGCCTCGATCCTGGAACGCCCACCGCGCGCTCGGCTCGCCCTCCAGTCGTCTTGACGAAATCACAGAGACCGCCCGCGGCACCGCGCGGCGGCAAGACCGCTCGTCCCGGTATTCGAGATGGCCCGTGCGCGCTGAAGCGCTCACGGCGCGACTCGAGACGGACGAGGTTCGAAGCCAGGTGATCGAGGCGTTCCGGACCGCCAGCCGAACGAGACGGCGCGCGGACCTGGTCGATCTCCGAACAGGATTCGTCGCATCGATTCGGGCGATGGCGACCCCGCTATCCTCCAGAATCCAAGGAGTCGTATTTCGTCATGATCTCACATCCTCATCGAGGCCCGGCCGGACCTCGCTTCGGCCGGATTCTGTCCGTGTCTTACGTCTCCGGGCTTGTCGCTGTCGTGGCCGCGCTGATGGCGGCGACGGTCCGCGCCGGTGAGCCGGCCGAGCGAGTCTCGCCGGCGGGTGGCGGGACGGCACGTGTCCCCTTGTTGAGCAACGAGGAAGCGTGGCGGGTCCTGCCCAGGGCGCTGAATGGGTCCGGCCGGCCTTTGCCGACCTGGCGCGGGCCCTGGCTGGGGGCCTGCCGCGAACGACGGCGGCCATGCTCGATCTCGACCGGATTCACCGGACGCGCAGTCCGCTCGGACCGATCCTGAGGGGCAAGATGCGGTGGGTCGCCGCCCGGGCCAACCGCTGCGCCTACAGCATGGCGTACGCCGAGGCCGACCTGAAGCGTGCGGGCCTGGACGAGGCCGGGCTCCGGTCCCTGCGGGGGAACCACGACGACCTGCCGGAACCCGAGCGGGCCGCGCTGGACTTCGCCCACCGGATGACCGTGGACGCCTCCGAGGTCGGTGACGCCGAGGTCGCGCGGCTGATCGCCCGATACGACGAATCCGAGGTCGTGGCCATGGTCCTGCTGCTGGCCTATGCCAACTTCCAGGACCGGCTCCTCCTGGCCCTCGACGTGAGCATCGAACCGGGCGGTCCGATGCCGCCGCCGGATGTCCGATTCGACCCGAAAGCCGACCCGCCGTCGGTCCCGACGCGCGATCGGCCCGAAGGCCGGCCCGCCCCCGATGAACCCGAGCGGATCGACGACCCCTTCTGGCTCTCGATGGACTTCGATGATCTCAAGGGTCACCTCGAAGGGCAGATGGCGCGATCGAGCCGGATCCGCGTCCCCTCGTGGGAGGAGGTCCTTCGCGCGATGCCGCCGGATTACCCCCGGCCGGAGAAGCCGATCCGCATCCGATGGAGCCTGGTGACGATGGGCTATCAGCCCGAGCTGGCGGCGGCCTGGTCGGCCTGCACTCGCGCCTTCCGGGAGGAGGCCAAGCAGGATCGCGTCTTCGAGGAGAGCCTCTTCTGGATCGTCACGCGTACGATCCATTGCTTCTACTGAATGGGGCACTGCGAAATGCTGCTCGCGGTCGCGGGCCTCGACAAATCGGCACTCGATGAGCGAGAGCGGCGGCTGGCCAGTGGAGACTGGTCATCCTTCCCGCCCGGAGATCGTGCCGCGTTCCTCTTCGCGCGTAAGCAGTCCAGGGAACCCTGGTCGATCACCGCCGAGGATCTGACTCGACTGGTGGATCATTTCGGGACCGAGCGTACCCTCGACATCCTCTTCTGGGCATGTCGCTGCCATTACATGACGCGCGTCGCCGATGCCTTCCAGATCCCCCTGGAGCGAGACAACGTCTTCGAGGGGATGAGAACGAGCAACTCCTCCGAAGGTGAGTCCAAGAAGCCATAGCATCTCAAACCCCGTCCATTGTCCGGACCATCGGTGTCTTCAAGGAGTTCTTCGCAATGGTCATTGCATCAGCCTGGAAGCGGCTCGCGTTGCTCCTCCTGGCGTCGTCTCCGGCGGTCCTGGCGGCCGCCGACGACCCCAGGAAGCCGCCAGCCAACCCCGCGGAAGCCCATCAGCGAGAGGCGGCGGAAGTGGCCGCGGCCCTGCGCGAATCGTGGCCCGACCACCCGGAGTGGGTCGATATGCTGACCGGCATCCTCGAGGAGGAGCCGATGGGCCCGGACTTCGGCTGGTTCCGCACGGCCAGGACACAGACCCGCTTCGACTGGAACGCGACGCGTCGGCGCTTCGACCGGGACGGCGACGGTCGCGTGACGCGCAAGGAGTGTCCTGCCAGCGACGCCGATTTCGCTCGCCTCGACCGCAATCACGACGGCGTCCTGACGCCGCCCGACTTCGATTTCTCGGGCAGTTCGCTGGCACCCTCGCCCGGGTCGATGCTCTTCGCGCGCGTCGACCGCGACGGTAACGGCAAGGTCACGCGCGACGAGCTCGAGGCGTTCTTCCGCGCATCCGACACCGACGGCCAGGGCTTCTTGTCGCTCTCCGAGCTTCAAGAGGCGTTCGCCCCGCCGACCTCCCCGCCGCCCGGGTCAGGCCGCCCTTCGAAGGCGACGCTCGTCCGCGGCCTCTTCCGTCGGGAGATCGGCTCGCTGGAACCGGGACCGAAGCTCGACGACAGCGCCCCCGATTTCACCCTGAAGACCAACGACGGCAAGGGCGAGGTGACGCTCTCGAAGCTGATCGGCCCCAAGCCGGTGGTCCTGGTCTTCGGCAACTTCACCTGCGGGCCGTTCCGCAGCCAGGCCGGCAACATCGAGAAGCTCTACCGCCGGTACAAGGACCGCGCGGCGTTCGTGATGGTCTACGTCCGCGAAGCGCATCCGACCGACGGCTGGCGGATGGAGAGCAACGACCGCGTCAACGTGGCGACGTCCCAGCCGCGCCACTTATGACGAGCGCGCCGCGGTCGCCCAGACCTGCGGCCGGCTGCTGGGCCTGGGCTTCCCGATGCTGGTGGATACGATCGACGACAGGGCCGGTAATCTCTACAGCGGCATGCCCGGCCGTCTCTACATCATCGACCGCGAAGGGAAGGTCGCCTTCAAGAGCGGACGCGGCCCCTACCTGTTCAAGCCGGCCGAGCTCGAGCAGGCCCTGGTCCTGCTCCTCCAGGAACAACCGGCCCCCAGGAGCCAGGCGGATGCCTCCTCGCCCCTCGGCGGCCAATCCCACCACGAGTCAACAGGATCGGCGCAAAAGCTCTCGAGCTCGACCGCGAACTGACCGCGTCCGGCTCGGGATGCCACGGCCACCGCCGACGTCCGGGATTCGACCGGACGTCGGACGGCGCTTCAAGCAATGACAGGCCGCTTGCGAATGCGTTAGATCGCGTCTCGAGAGCGCAACGTTTTTTCGGCGTTACGAAATCGCTGGCTCGTGCGTTTATCAGACGGCAGGAACTCCGGTCGCGTCCCAGGTTCATTCGACGCTCGCTTCAATCCCTCGGGCTCAGGTTCGGTGCCGCTTCGCGAGCTGAATGAACCAGTCCTTGCGCTGACACGACTTCGGGTCAACGAGCCCTTGTTCTTCGCGACGACCCTTCTCGGCGTCGAGTGCCTTCCTCGAAGCGTAGACGAGCCATTCTCCGGAATTCGGTGTGATGAAGAGCTGTGCCAGGTTCCGACGACCGGTCGCGTTCTCGACGGGAGCCATGCTGGCGCTCCTGACGATGGCCCTGCTGGCGCCCGCCCGCGCCGAGGCCGGTTGCTCGCACCTCGTCTCGTCCCGACTCGATCCGATGCGGCTCTCTTCACTGATCGACCCGTTGGCCCGTGACCTGGCCGGCCGAGCCGACGATCTTCCAGTCCCGCCATCACGGCGTCCCTGCTCGGAAGCGTTGTGCTCCGGACAGCCGGCCGCGCCGGCCGTTCCGGCCGCGGGGCTGGACGCACGAGTCGATTCCTGGGCCTGGAATGCGTTGATTCCGGGCTGGGCCGTCGCCGGGGCCTCCCCCTTCCTTACGGCCGAAGCCAGCGAACCTCGTCCGACGCGACGGGCGATCGCCGTGTTTCACCCACCTCGTCCGCTCTCGTCTTCTTGAGTCGCTAATCGTCGTTCGCGCGGCAACGAGAGGTCCCCGATGCGGGCCCGTTCGAGTTCCGCGCCCAGTCGGTCATCGATCCTCCGCCGCAGGACCGGACGTCATTCGATGACGCCTCCGCCCCGCGGAATGCCGATCGCCGTGCGTGAACCCGTCGGTGCGCCGCGTTCGAGCCAGGCCACGTCACGGCCGGCTCGACGCTCGGCGGTCCATTCAACCGTTTTCCATCAAGTCGTTTCGACGAGCTCAAATCCCGAGGAGTTTCCACGATGAGCAAGCAACGATCCGGTTTCACTTTGATCGAGCTCCTGGTGGTCATCGCGATCATCGCGGTCTTGATCGCCCTCTTGTTGCCCGCCGTCCAGTCGGCGCGCGAGGCGGCGAGACGGACCCAGTGCGTCAACAACCTGAAGCAACTGGGCCTGGCCCTGCACAACTATGGTAGCAGTTACGGGGCCTTCCCGATCGGCCGGAGCGTCTTCCCGAACTGGACCGCGGGTCCAACCCCCTACTCGTACTCGCCGTTCGCCATGTTGCTGCCGTTCGTCGAGCAGAGTCCGCTTTACGCATCGATCAACTTCAACTTGCCGTCCGGGACCGCGTACCAGGCCGGCAATACCACGGCGCTGGCCACGGCCGTCGCGGGGTTCCTCTGTCCGACCGATCCGCAGCAAGTGCCTCAGGGCGAGGCGGGGACCAATTACCGCTTCAGCGAGGGGACGACGATCGCTTACGAATGGGGCGCAACCGACCCGACCGGATATAACGCGGCGCTACCGCCGCCCGACGGGCCGTTCTTCGATAACACGGCGGTGACCCTGGCCCAGATCACCGACGGTACCAGCAACACGGCGGCGACCTCCGAGAAGCTGCTGGGCGACTTCAATCCCGCGATCGCGACCCCGAACCGCGACATCTACGTGGGAACGGTCGTCCCGACCACCCCGGAGGAGGCGTACCAGCTCTGCCAGCAGGTCGACCCCACCTCCACGCCGTCCAACGGCGAGTCGGGCAATGGTGCTCCCTGGATTCGCGGCTATGTGGCGACTTCGGTGTACAAGCACGTCTCTCCGCCGATGACCCTCTCCTGCTACTTCTACCCGTCGCGGCTCACGTTGACCGCTTGGAGCCTCCACCCGGGCGGCGTGAACGTCGGCATGTGCGACGGCTCGGTGCGCGTCTTCAAACAGTCCATCAACCGGGCCGTGTGGCGTGCGATCGGCTCGAGGAACGGCGGCGAGGTCATCTCGAGCGACAGCTACTGATCCATCGGCACGTCTCTGACGAGGAGCCCCCTGAATGCACCAACGACTTCTCGCGGCCCGTCCTCGCTCCTGGCCGGCGCTGGCCGCGTCCGTGCTGCTCGTCCTGTGCGGGTGCGAGGCCATCCCGGCACCACCCCCTCCCAAGCGCGACGAGGCGAAGCAGACCCTGGAGCGGGCCCTCGCGTCCTGGCGGGAGGGAGAGACCGTCGAGGGGATGGCGAAGGCCAGCCCACCGATCAAGGTCTCGGACCAGAAATGGGAAGGCGGCAAGAAGCTGACGAAGTTCGAGCTGCAAGGCCCCGGCGCACCCAGCGGAGGTCAGCAGGCCTTCGAAGTCATGCTCTGGCTGACCGATTCCAAGGGGAAAGAGACGAAGGAACTGGTCGAGTACCGGGTCGTTACCAACCCGGTCCCGACCGTCGTCCGCTCGATATTCCGTTGATCGCAATCCGACCCATTGGAGGCCATGTCGATGAACTCACGAACCGGGACCGCCGCGCTGGCGGCGGTCCTGCTCGCCCTGGCGGCCGGCGATCCCGCGCCGGCGGCCGACGAGCCCAAACCCGCCCCGCAACACCCGAAGCTCAACCCGATCGATCCGAACCGGCTCTGGCAGGCCATCGGACCGCCCCTCCGCGCCGGTCGGATGCCCGAGCTGGTCGAACAGATCCGGAGCAACTTCTCGACCGCTCCCCGCCCGGCCAATCAGCCCGGCGGCTGGTATCACCCGAGCCTTTCGAGGTACTCGTGGGAGTGGCTGTCCTCGCGGTTCGACCCCAACCACGACGGGACGATCCGCCGCGCCGAGTTCGCCGGGCCCGCCGCGGCCTGGGACCGGCTGGACCGCGATAACAACGGCGTGATCGCCGCGACCGACTTCGACTGGTCGGAGAAATCAACCTGGTACCAGTTGGCGCGCCAGGGGAGCCGCCGGTTCGACATGATCGATTCGGACGGCAACGGCCGGATCACGGCCGGCGAGTGGCAGGCCTTCTTCGCCGTGGCCGCACAGGGCAAGGACCACCTCACCAACGAGGACCTTTGCGACGCCATGTTCACGATCGCGGAGCGGCCTCGGTCCCGGTTCGCCAGCTTCGCCGACCGCGTCGACCGGCTCAAGGTGATCCTCAACGGCGACATCGGCTCGATGTTCGAGGGCCCGGACGTCGGGGCATCGGCCCCGGACTTCACCCTCACGACTCACGACCACCGCGGTATCGTCCGGCTCTCGGAGAACCGCGGCAAGAAGCCCGTGGTGCTGATCTTCGGCAGCTTCACCTGACCGCCCTACCGATCCCAGTTTGGGGTCTTGGAGGAGATGTCCAAGCGGTATGGCGATCGAGTCGCGTTCCTCGGGATCTACGTCCGCGAGGCCCATCCGACCGATGGCTGGCCGCTCCCCAGTAACGAGAAGGCCGGCATCGCCATGAGTCAGCCGACCGACTCCGGCGAGCGCTTCACCGTCGCGAAGAGATGCTGCACCCTCCTGAGGATGACGATTCCCCTGCTCGTCGACGAACTGGATGACCGAGTCGGCCACGCCTACAGCGGCATGCCCGACCGGCTCTACCTCATCGATCGCGACGGCCGGGTCGCCTACAAGGGTGGTCGCGGGCCATTCGGCTTCAAGCCGGGGGAGCTGGAACAGTCGATCGTGATGCTCTTGCTCGACCAGGACGGAGCTCGACGTCCCGAACCCAAGTCTCCGAATCGGAGCGATGCGGTGGGGAGACGCGATGCACGGGCACCCGTCCGGAGATCCGATGGAGCGAAATGATCGACCGGAGCCCCGGGCCCGAGCCGGGTCGCCGGTCAGGACGATTTCACTGGATGGTTTATGAATGAGTCCGATGATGAATTTCATGCCCTGATGGCTCGGGTGGATCGGGACGACAACCAGGCCCTGGCCCGGCTGATCGCGCTCTACGAGCCGACCATCCGGCGATCCGCCCATGTCCTCCTCGGCAAGGCGCTCCGATCGTCGCTCGATCCGACGGACCTGGTGCAATCGGTCCACCTCCAGTTCATCCTGGGCCTGAAGCAGAAGAAACTGAGCATCGGCAGTCCCGCGCAGCTCCGCTCCCTGGCCGTGACCCTGCTTCGGCACAAGTTCATCGAGCACTGGCGCCATCATCGCTGTCAATTGCGGCATACCCCGGCCCTGGCCGCGGCCGGAGCCCGTGAGGAAGGGAATTCCACGACCGCCCCGCGCGAGCGACCCGGCGCGGGCGGTCGAATACCAGGACGGACTCGACCATCTCTACCGGCATCTGCGCGACGACGACCGGCGGCTGGTCGTCATGCGCCTCGAAGGCTATCGCACGGGGGAGATCGCCGCCGAGCTGGGGATCGAGCCCGTCGTCCTGCACATGCGCCTCAGCCGGCTCCGTAGACGTCTGAGAGGGGAGAAGCCGCTGATTGAGTGGTTCTGAGACCGGCTCGATCGGCTACGCGGTTTCCGGCCGGCCCGGCAGGCTGCCGGCTGAGTCGCCCCTGCGCTTCGGGAGTGGGACGGTTCGAGGTGTTACGGAATTCGTCCATCGTTCGTGTAGTGTCCCAGGCACGAAGTTGCGCCCGAAACTCGAGGCGCCGTCTTTGCTGTTATTCGAGGGCGGTCCCAACTCGGGAGATCGCCCCCCGGCGTGGGCGGGTCGTAAGAAAAATGAAAAATCGACTTGCAAATGTGTCGGACCGAGTCTAGATTGCTATGCGTCTCCGATCGAGCACCGCTTCATCTCCTCGGCATCTTCCCCCTCCGGAGCGGAAGGGAGAGTTGCTCGGCAAGACCCGACGAATGGTGAGATCGCGCTGGCCCTGGCACCGGTCCTTGTCATCGGCGGGAGCCGTCCTGGCGCTCGTCCTGATTGCGCCCCCTGTCGCGAAGGCGGGTTGCTCGCATTTCGTCACGTCCGAGAGCGATCGGGCGCGGCTCGCCACCCTGACTGGCGCCTTGCTCCGCAACCTGACCGGACCCTCCGATCCGCTCCCGACGCCCCCGGCGCGACGACCCTGCTCGGGATCCTGGTGCTCGGGACAGCCGGCGATCCCTCCGGTCCCCTTCGGGACGTTCGAGGGACGCCCGGGATCCTGGGCCTGGTGCCAGCCGGCGCCGGATGGGGCCGCGACCGATCCCTCCTTCCTCGCCGCGGAAACCGATCCCCTTCGCCCCGTTCGCCGGACGAATGGGGTGTTCCACCCACCACGCCTCGTCTGACCCGCCTGAAGTATCGATCACCGCGCGTGGTCCGTTCGGGCTGCTGTCCTGCTGCGCCTCCCCGAACCGGCCGAGCCGCCTCGAGTGGATGGCTACCACGCCACCCTCCAAGAGAGCCGGCCCCAGACGCTCGCACCCTGGCTCAACGCCATCGACCCGCGTTTTCGGGGCGTCGCGTTTGAAGGTGTGGCTCTCGCACCTCAAACAAGAGTCCGTCTTCGCTGTCAAGCTGCGGCGCCATACCGGCACGGTGGTAGAACACACCAGGCTGCCCTGCCTGACGTCGTCCAGCCTGTCTGCAGGAGAGGCAGTCCGCACAGTGAACGCGGCCTTCCTCGGCCTGCCGTCCGACGGGAAGGAGCCCGCTGATGAGATTCTGCCCCGCCAAGTTCAGGTCCCATTGGCATTGAGAGAGGAACTTGCAGTATGAACCGACCGCCTGCATGGTTCCGGCGCCGAGCCACCTTGCTCGTGTCTGCGGCCATTGTCGCCAGCCTGTACGTAATGACTCGCGACCGGGCACTATCCCATGCCGAGTCGGAAGAGGTCGTCAACAACTTCCGGTTCAGCCGGACGCCGCTGCCCGAAGTGGCCGACCACCCGCCGTACAAGTCTGTCCGAAAGGTCCACCCCAGCATGCGGCACATCCGAGCCTACCTGTCCGCGCTCGGGGCCAGCGTGGCGCTGGGCGATCTGGACGGCGACGGGCTGCAAAACGACGTCGTCTGGATCGATCCACGCACCGACCAGGTCAATTGCGGTCCCGTCCCCGATACCGGGGCGCGTTACGAAACATTCGCACTCGACCCCGGATCGTCGTTCCCCAACTGGAACCCCGCGACGATGTGCCCTCAGGGCCCCCTGATCGCCGACCTGAATGAGGACGGCCTGATGGACGTGCTCATCGTCCATTGGGGCCGTAGCCCGATCGTTTATCTGCGCAGGACGCCGGCCGACTCGAAGACCTCGCCCTCGGCCGCCGAGTTCGAAGCGCAGGAATTGATCGAGGGCGACGACCGGTGGTACTCCTCGACGGCGGCTGTGGCCGACCTGGACGGCAACGGGCATCTCGATCTGATCATCGGCAATTACTTCCCCGACGGCTCCCGAATGTTGGACGAGAATGCCCAGGGATTCGAAAGCTTGCATGACTCGCTGGCGAGGTCCGGCAACGGCGGCGGTCTCCGATTCTTCCGGTTTGCGGGTGCGACCTCGGGCCAGCATCCGACGGTCCGATTCGACCAGCAGAAGGATGTGATCGCCGAGGAACTGACCCACGGCTGGAGCTTCGCCATAGGGGCCGCCGACCTCGACGGTGACTTGCTGCCGGAAATCTACGTTTCCAACGACTTCGGCCCGGACCGCCTGCTGCACAATCGCTCGACCCCCGGCCACTTCCAGTTCGCGGCCTTGCACGGAGAGCGCACGATGGACACGCCGGCCTCATGCGTGATCAACCAGGACTCTTTCAAAGGTATGGGCGTGGACTTCGGCGACATCAACGGCGATGGGCTGCTGGATATCTACGTGAGCAACCTCACTTCCAGTTGGGCCCTGACCGAGAGCCATTTCCTGTGGCTGAGCACCGGCCAGACCGGGCGCATGAAAGACGGGATCGCCCCGTTCCGGCAAGCCAGCGAAGAACTGGGCCTGGCACGCAGTGGCTGGTCGTGGGACTGCCGGCTGGCGGATTTGAACAACGACGGCGTCCTCGAGGCGCTCCAGGCGAATGGCTTCATCAAGGGGCAAATCAACAAGTGGCCCGAACTGCAGAGCCTCGGCACCAGCAACAACCAACTCCTGCACAACCCGAAGTTCTGGCCGAACCTCCAGCCCGGCGACGACGTCAGCGGCCATGAGACCTTCGCCTTCTTCGCCAGGGCCGGGGACGGCCGCTATTACGACGTGGCCCCCAAACTGATGTTGCAGGACGGTCAGTCCCTGTCCGAGGCGATGCTGACGCGCGGCATCTCCCTGGCCGACGCGGACGGCGACGGCCGGCTCGATCTCGCCATCGCGAGTCAATGGCAGCCGTCTTACTTCTACCACAATGAGTGCCCCAGGCCAGGCAACTTCATGGGGCTGCACCTGTTGCTCCCCCTGGAAAAGGGAAAGGCAACGCTCGTCGAGCCGGGAATCGGTCATCCGGTCGCGGAGAATCCGGGCCGGCCGGCCATCGGCGCCGCGGTGGCCATCCGGTTGCCGGACGGGCGTAAGCGGGTGGCCCAGATCGACGGCGGAACCGGCAATGCCGGAAAACGTGCCCCGGATGTTCACCTGGGTCTCGGCACGATCACCGAGGCTCCCGTGGAGATTCGTTGGCGGGACCCGGACGGCCATCCCCATGAGGAAACGTTTCAACTGAAGGCGGGCTGGCACACCATCCGACTCGGTTGGCCGGCGGATAGCAAGGGACCGCTTTGATGACGACAACAGCCGACGCGATCACGACCCTGCAGTTTTACCCCAAGCGCAGCGCCCTGCGTCGATATTTCGCCCTGTGGTACTTCACCGTCTTGCTCATCGCCTGGAACATCCTCGGCCATCTGTTCCTCGGCTTCGAGCAGTCGCACATCCAGCCGATCGTCGGGCTGGCGACGGCGATCGGCCTCCAATTCCTGCTGGAGTGGATCGACGCGCGAGCCAGCGGCCGCAAGCCGCGGTACGCCGGCTCCTGGGCGGACCTTCTCAACTTCCTACCGCCCGCCATCATCCCGGGTCTGGCCGTCACGATGATCCTGTATCCCAGCGATAGGCTGATGCCGGTGATATTCGGCGCCGGCCTCGCCATCTGCTCGAAGGTGCTCTTCCGCGCACCCGTGGGTGAGGGCAAGACACAGCACATCTTCAACCCCTCGAACCTGGGGATTGTCGCCACGCTGCTTCTATTCCCCTCGATCGGAGTGGCTCCGCCGTATCACTTCACGGAGAACTTGACCGGGATGTGGCACTGGGCGCTGCCCGGCTTGGTGCTGGCGACGGGCCTCGTCGTCCATGGGTTGTTCACGGGCCGATTGACGCTCGTCCTGACCTGGCTGGTCGCGTTCGTCATCCAGGGTGAAGTGCGGAGCTGGTACTTCGGGACGTCATGGATCGTGCCCCTGACGCCGATGACGAGTGCGGCGTTCATGGTCTTTACCCTGTACATGATCCCCGATCCGGCAACGACGCCGGTCAAGCCGCTGCGCCAGGCGCTATTCGCCACGGCCATCGCGGCGGTCTACGGCGTGCTCCTGGTCGAGCATATGGTGTACGGTCTGTTCATCGCATTGGCGGTCGTCTCCGCCATGCGGGCCGTGGGTTTCTACGCCTGGGCGGCATGGCAGTCCATTCGCGCAAGTCCGCGAGGACCCCTCATGCGCCAGTCGAAGATGGTGGGCGCCGCGAGCGGAACGTCGGCGGGTTGACCCCCGCGCCGGCGCGGCCGGGGTGGCCAATCGAACGATGGTGTGGATCGCAACTCAGGTTCCGGGCATCAGCCCTGGACTCGGTTCAACGGCATGCGGGGCAGATTCCATGGATCATCGAAACCAGATCCGATCCATGACCGGGGGGTTGTGCCCCCAATCGGCTCGTCGATGACCGCGGTTTCTCTGTCGTGAGATTCAAGCGGCGCTCAGCTCCTTGCGTCATAATCGATTGCCATGCCAGATGCTCGAGGGACGGCGCGGTTCCGGCGGCGAGGTGGGACGGCCGATCCCGACGAACGATGGAGGTTTACCCGACGATGCCCAGTTTAGTCACGAGTGCACTGCTTGGCGCGACCAGGCAACTCGCCGGGCGTTATATCTGGTCGAATCCCAGCATCGCCCGGACGTTCCGGTGTCGGCCGACGTACCACGCCTCGTTCAAGAAGACGTGGCTGTCTCTGATGTGGGGCGGCGAATCCGATACCCGGCGCTTGCGGGAGTCGATCGCCGTGGCCATTTCGGCGGCGAATCAGTGCTTCTACTGAACGTCAGAGCATCTGCTCTTCCTGCAGGCTGCAGGATCCGACTTCGATCGAGCGCACGACCTGGTCGACGCCGTCGTGCAGGCAATCCGGCCCCCGCACGACGAACAGACACCCAGGGATTTTCGTGTATTTAAACAACATCACTCAAGTATAAATAATGGGTTCTCCCCCAGGCGCCGGGATGGGATCCGGAGCGGATCGCGGAGCGCGTCGAGCTGGCCGGTTGCAAGGGTCCCGAGAGCTTGCTCGTGGCGCTCGCGGCGCACGCGACGCTCGCCTCTCCCCTGGGAGACGTGGATGTCAACTGGATCGCCTCGGCCGCGGCCCGCATCGGGGACGAGGATCTCCTGCTCGAGGCGGCCGGCGTCGTGTTCGCGTTCAACTTCATCAATCGCATCGCCGACGCGCGCCGGGTGCGGCTGGAATACCGTTTCCTCCGCGAGTTGAAGCCGATTCGGGGCTGGGTCGAGCGTCGGTTCGCGTCGCTGATCGGTCTGCTCTATGACTTGTCTTACAGGCATCAGCCCCGTCGCTCGCCGGCGGAACTGCTGGATCGGCTCGGTGTCCTGTTTGAGCGTCTGGGTGTAGCGGCCGTGCCCGAGGTCTTCAACTGGTTGAGCCGGTCGCCGGCGGTGCTCGAGGGGGTGCTCGAACTGATCGAAGTGAACGTCACGAGTGCCGGGGTCCGTTTCGACCTCTGGAAGGAAGCGGCGGCGATTGCCGTGGCATCTCGGGCGATGCCGGGTTCCGGCCTGAGTCGGGCAGTCGATCAGTGGCTGCCCCAGGAATCGTTGTCTGATTCGAATATACTCCGCTCGTGGGCGGCTCCGTCGGGTATCGCCCCCGATTCGTGTCTCGTGTCGGCGTGTCGCCGATATTCGTGGCAGGTGGCCAACGCGGCCTACACGATCACCGATGAACAGATTCGCAAGATCTCCGCGCTGGGGCTCCTGGACGCCGAAATACTGGATCTCGCACTCGCTACTGCGCTATTCTCCGCGTTGGCCATCATCGAACCGATCAGCGCGGCCGTCGCGGCGATGCCGATCGCCGGGGGGTAGACGGTGCAGTCGACATGAATACCTGGCATTTCTAAGAAAGAGAAGACAGGGGGCTGACGCCCCCCGCTCGCCCCTTTCGGGACAGACTCTCAACTCCCCCGCCACGGCCGTCGCACCTCGGTTGAAATGGGGCTGATCATCTGTTCGAATGAGCGACAGATTCGTGTCGGTCGGAGATCCTCCCGCGCCCGGCGGGAGTTGCGACCGCTCCACGGTCCGTCACCTGGCGGCCGGTCTCGCAGATCCGACGCGGAAGGCGGCGCATGAGCGACATCTACCTGGACCCGCAACTCGCCCGGTGGCTCGGCAGCATGGAGGGCGTGCCCGAGTGGCCCGAGCCGTCGGAGGCGTCGATCGAGCGGACGGCACGCACCACGTTGCAGAACCGGATCCACCAGGTCTTCGCCTGGGTGGGGACGCTCTGCCCGGGCGTGGCGCTGGCGCTGGGCCTGGCGTACATCGGCACACAGGGCGCCAACTGGTTGGGTACGTCGATCATGCGATCGACGCACCACCCGATCAGCGCGATCATGGTGGCGCTCCTCCTGGGCCTGGCGATCCGCAACGCGATCGGCTTGCCGGCCGTCTACGAGGTGGGCCTGCGGTTCTGCCTACGGCACGTGCTGCGGTTCGGGATCATGCTGCTGGGCCTGCGACTGAGCCTGGCCGCGGTCGGTCAGATCGGCGTGGTCGCATTGCCGGTCATCGTGGGCTGCATCACGACGGCGCTCATCCTGGTCACCTGGATCGACCGCGTCCTGGGACTGCCGCGGCGACTGGGCAGCCTGATCGCCGTCGGCACGAGCATCTGCGGCGTCAGCGCGATAGTTGCGACCGGGCCGGTCGTCAACGCCGAGGAAGACGAGATCAGCTACGCTGTCGCCTGCGTCACCCTGTTCGGCCTGCTGGCGCTGTTCACCTATCCCTTCCTGGCACACTGGCTCTTCCGGGGCGACGCCCGGATGGCCGGGATGTTCCTCGGCACGGCGATCCACGACACGGCGCAGGTCACCGGTGCTGGGCTGATCTACCGTCAGCAGTTCGGCGTCCCCGAGGCGCTCGACACGGCGACCGTCGTCAAGCTGGTGCGCAACCTCTTCATGGCGGGGGTCATCCCCCTGATGGCCCTGTTGTACCACCGGGATCGCGGCGCCGCGGCGGCGAGCCGCGCGACGCCGAAGTGGCATCAGGTCATCCCGCTGTTCGTGATCGGCTTCCTCGCGATGGCCGCGGTCCGCTCGGTGGGCGACCTCGGCAATCAACCGTTCCTGATGCTCGAACGCGGTGCCTGGCGGCAATTCCTGGGCCTCGCCGATATCACGTCGGGCTGGTGTCTGGCCACGGCGATGGCCGGGGTCGGACTGGGGACGGGCCTCGCCAAGCTCCGCGTCCTGGGGTGGCGACCTCTTTGCGTCGGACTGGCCGCCGCCGCGCTGGTGGGCGGCGCGGGATTCGGGCTGATCACCCTCCTCGTGCACCGGAGCTAGAGCGCTGAACGCTTGCGTTGCGTCCGCCCGCCCCCCTTGCCCCCCCTTCGTAAGGGGGGGACGGCCCACCCCTCTTGATCCCACCCTTACGAAGGGGGGGCAAGGGGGGGTCGAGGCCGAAGCCACTCCTGTAGGTCAAGGGGTCGAAGCGACAGCCCGGCCTCGAGGCCAAACTACGTAGGCCATCCATTCGTCAACCGCTCTAGCTCCCGGCTCGGACCAGCTCATAATCGTGAGGCACGGGCTTGCGGAGTCGGGCGATCTCGCGTCCCTGCTCGGCGACGAGCGGATCGAAGCGGGGGACCTCGACGGCGTTGTTCCCCTGCTCGTGCTTGCGGAAGCCGAAGAGGTACGTGATGTTCTGCGGCCGCCAGCGGTGGAAGAAGAGCCGGTTCTTGCGATTGATGGCCTCGCGCAATCGCTCGAGCTGGTCAAGGTCGGGACCGCCGGCGATCCGGACGCCTCGGGCCCACTCCTCGGCCGACCGCGTCGCGACCGGTCGGCCGTCGGCCCGCAGCTCATAACGGCCCGCCGGCAAGCCGGACAGCTTGAGCTCAAGCCCCGTGTCGATGAGGGGCCTGTCCACATCGTCGCCCCCCGAGGCCAGCGCCTCGCGCGTCAGCCGGAACCGCACGCCGGCGATCGAGGGCTCGACCCGACCGACCTTCGCCCGGCGCACGGGCCCGATCGCGATGTCCATCTCCATCTCGACCCGCGGGACCTCCCGCCCCGCCGACGGGTCCAGGCCGCGCACGATCCGGCGGGCAAGAAACCGATAGCCGGCCTCGTTCAGGTGGATGCCGTCATCGGTCACCGCGGCTCGAGCTTCGATCTGCCGCGACGGCCCGAACAGGTCGATGAACCAGGCACCCCGGCTGTGCGCGACCTCTTCGATTGACCGGCTGTAACGCTCCAGCATCGCATTATGGGACGTCGGGTCGGGCCAGGGCGCTCCCAACCGCGCGTGCGCGATCGGTGAGAGCAAGACGACCCGCGCCCTGGTCGCGGCCACGGCGTCCAGGAACCGATTCAACCCCGCGACGAACCGAGGGCGGCCGGCCTCGCCGTCGAACGAGTCGGCCATCCCGTAGCCGACGATCAGCACCGTCGGCTTCGTCGCCAGCACCTGCTCGATCAACTGCCGGTAGCCTGCCTCCGGAGGGTCGAAGCCGGCCCGCGACAGGCCAGCCACCGTGTCGCCGCTCCAGCCGAGATTGCGGAACGTCAGGTCCTTGCCCGGGTTCAGCGCGGTCAGCATCGTTTCCAGGTAGCCGTAACGCTGGTCGCGCTCGACCAGCGTATCGCCGACCAGGACGATCCGGTCGCCGTCGTTCAACTCGAATCGGGACAACTCGCCGCCGCGGGCCGCCAGCGGCGCGATGGCGCCTACCAGCCCGATCAAACAGGGGAAGACAGTTCTCACCGGTGGTTCCCAGGCTCGGTCGCGTGGATTCTCAAGCGGAATGATGCGAGGCGGTGGATGGAGGCCGGAGACGCCGCTTCACGAGGCGCGCGGGGCCGTGCCAGCGCCCTCCCGACCGATTGTACGTGATCGCCGAGACCCGGGTCGAGATCCCGCCCCATCTCTCCACGCCATCATCATCTCCTGATCCTGCCTGGCCCCGAGATCCCCCCGCCGAACGCGCCCCAAAGCACGAGTTCTGTCGCCTAACTCTTGAGTCTGTAAGAATTCGTCGAGTCTTGCTTGGGCCTCCCGGGCGACGGGCATGGTCAGAAGGATACAACGATGCGCAAGGTGATCAAGATCGCGCTCGCGGTCTTACCGGCCGTGGCGTTCCTGGGTGCCTTGGCGATCGTGGTGTGGGCTGGCTTCGGGCACGATGATCCGAAGTGGCGGCCGGCGAGCGGTTCGATGCGCCGCGGCGTACCAACCGGGCCGCGATCGGGGCGAGGATCCAGGTGGATTTCACGACAAGCTCCGGTTCGAAGCGGTCGGTCTTCCGCCAGGTCGGCGCGCCGTCGAGTTACGGGGGCAGCTCGCTGGTCGAGCATGTCGGCCTCGGTGACGCCGAGTCGGTCGATGCGCTGACGATCCAGTGGCCGGCGAGCCGCACCACCCAGACGTTCGGCCGGGTCCCCGCGGATCGCTTCATCGAGGGGGCCAAGACCTATCGCATCGTGCAACGCCCTGCGACGCCCGGGGCGGCAGGTCGGAATTGATCGGGGCGCCGCCTCACGGTTCGGTCTCGCGGGGTCGAGATCAGGCACGGCCAGCACCGTCTGTCCTGCTGGAGTCCCGCGTTCAGGCGGGATGCGGATGGCCGTTCCCGCCTGAAGCTGGGACTCCAAGTGGACCGGCCAGTCGATCAGGGCTTGTCCGTCACCCCGGGGAGCGGTGGCAAGGCAACCTGCGAAGGGAGTGCTGGCAACCCGGTGCCAGGCCGTGGGACCGCCGGGAGCCCGAGCGGAAACGGGGCCGCTCCTGGTACGCCCTCTGGCGGGACAGCAGGCTGAAAGAACCCCGGACCGGGCTCGTGCTCGACGTTCAGATCGGGCCGCGCGCGGCGGAGTGCCTGGACGGCGGCCTCGCTCACCTTCGTGTACTTCAGTTCGAGCGAGTGAAGGCTCTTGAATTCCTCCAGGAGCTTGAGCCCTGTATCCGTGACATCCGTGAACGACAGGTCCAGTTCGCGCAGGTTCTTCAGCCCCTTCAGATGGATCAGTCCCGCGTCGCTCACCCGGGTGCTCATGAGATTCAGCTTCTCCAGGTTGTCCAGGCTGGCGAGATGGGCGAAACCGGCATCGGTGATGTTGGTGGTCGAGAGGCTGAGGTCGCTCAGGTTGATCAGGCCCACGAGGTGTTTCAGGCCGGCATCGGTGATCCGCTTGCCTCGGTGTAACGAACCGCCAAGGTCAAGCCGTTCGATTCCATAAAGCCGAGCGATGTGCTCCAGGTTTGCGTCGTCCAGAGCGTATTCGTGAACGCTGGCGCATCTCTCAAGATCGTCGAGATCCACGAAAGGGAGCACGACGCCGGCTTTCTTCAGGTAGGCGAGATCTTCCTCGGTCGGCCGGGGCACGACGCGATTGGTTCGACGGAGCAGGTCGGCGAAGCTGTTGACGATATCGCCGAGTGCGTCGTGCTTGCGCAGGCGGTCGGTCTGCTCGCTGAAGTCTTTCAAGCGACGCCACAATACAGGAGCCCGTCGGTCGTTGAGGTGGTCCTTGTAGCTACCCGCCATTAACGCCCGCGCCTGGACGACGTCCGGCTCCTCCGGCCCGAGGAGGGCTGCCTGGATCTCCAGGTTTCGCTTGAGAAGTTTCTCCGCATCGTCGAAGCGCCCGGCTTGGATCGCGACTTCGGTCCGGGCTGAGAGGCCGATTGAGGCCTCTTTGCTCTCGGGGCCATTCAGCGTCTCGAGGATGCTCTGCGCCCTCGCCAGCCGACGATCGGCCTCGGCCCAGTCCTTTCGATCCATGGACGCCGCGGCGAGCATGACGAGGGCCTTCGCCTGGCGTTCGCTCGCGGGGACCTTCGCGGCCTCCTGGAGCGTCCACCATCGTTCCACGAACTTCTCGCCGTCCGCGGGCTGTCGCCAGATCATGGCGAGTTGGCCGAGATTGTAGAGCGAATCAACGATATCGGGGTGATCGGGCTTGAGGGCCCTCTCGCGGATGGCCAGGGCCCGCTTGTAAAACTCCTCGGCCTTCTTACCATACTGCTCGGACTTCCATTCCGCCTTCGGCCGGCCCTCGATCTTCGCCTCGAAGTCTTGCCAACTCGACCGGTCGGCCAGTGCTGCGAAGAGATCGCCCAGATCATCCAGGACGGTGGCCACCTCCGGACTGTTCGGTCCAGAAGCCTTCTCCCGGATGGCCAGCAATCTCGCGAGGGTTGACTCGGCCTCGGCGGGCTCTTCCCGGAATAAGTGATACATAAACAGGGTCTGAAGAGAATGGCACGTCCTGACGACTTAATGCCATGGTGTCAAAAGAGTTGCTGAGACCACCCACGAATTGCTTAGGTGAATCTCGCCCGGCCACATCTCGGTCGGCACGCCGGGGGGATGAAATGGGACCTCGCTCGCGGGATGATGACGGTGCTGGCCGCACCACTCGCAAGGAGGTCCCTCATGAACCAGTCTACCGCGCCGCGGCTCCGCTTCCAGATCTTCCGACTCCGCCGCCGGTCGGCCGCCTCACCCGCACTGGGCCTCGACACCCTCCTCCCCGAGGCCACCGTCCGGCGGATCCTCAAGGAGGAAGGCGCCACCTGGAAGCAGATCGTCTACACCCCCTGGCTGACCTTCTGGGCCTTCTTCTGGCAAGTGCTCAGCCCCGATCGCTCCTGCCGCGCCGCGGTCAAGCGGATCGCCGCCTGGATGGCGCGGCGGGGCCAGGCGATCGACGACGAGGACACCGGCCCGTACTGCAAGGCCCGGGCTCGGCTCCCCGAAGCGGTGCCGTCCCGTTTGATGCGCGCGCCGGGCCGCGCGCTGCACGAGGCGGCGCCCGTGGAGTGGCTGTGGTGCGGCCGGCGGGTCAAGGTGGTCAACGGCACGACGGTCAGCATGCCCGACACCGCGGCGAACCAGCGCGAGTACCCCCAGAGCCGTGCGCAGAAGCCGGGGCTGGGGTTCCCGATCGCGCGGATGGTGGTCGTCTTCTGCCCGGCGACCGGGGCGGTGCTCGAGGCGGCCATCGGCCAGTACCAGGGGAAGCAGACCGGCGAGAATGCCCTGTTTCGCCGGCTCCGGGACGAATATCAGCCGGACGACGTGTCGCTGGGGGACCGGGGGTTCAGTTCGTATTTCGACATCGCCTTGTTGAAGCGGCGGGGCGTGGACAGCGTGTGCCGGCTGCACCAGGCCCGGACCAGCGACTACCGAGCGGGGCGGAGGCTGGGCAAGGAGGACCACATCGTCACGTGGCCGAAGCCGGCGCGTCCCGAGTGGATGGACGAGGCGACATATCAAACAATTTCTGATGATATGGAGGTGCGGATCGTGCGAATTCGTGTGGCGATCCGCGGGTTCCGCACGCGGGTGCTGGACGTGGTGACGACACTTTTAGATGCGGATGTCTACACGAAAAAGGATCTCGCTGATTTGTATCGCAGGCGGTGGGAGGCGGAGCTGCATCTGCGGTCGATCAAGGTGGTGCTGGGGTTGGACGTGTTGCGGTGCAAGACGCCGGCGATGGTGCGCAAGGAGCTGTGGATGGGGCTGCTGGGCTACAACGTGATCCGAGGGATGATGGCGGAGGCGTGCCGGGCCCATGGCCGACGGCCGCAGCGGGTGAGTTTCAAGGGGGCGTTGCAGACCTTGCAGGCGTACGAGCCGGCGTTGCGGGAGGGGGCGCGATCGCAGCGGGTCTGGCTGTGGGGGATCCTGCTGGAGTCGATCGCCCGCGACGAAGTGGGGCACCGGCCCGACCGAGTCGAGCCGCGGGCGAGGAAACGCCGGCCCAAGCCGTATCCCTTGCTGATGGTCCCCCGCGCCAAAGCCAAAGAGGCTTTGTGTAAAGCAGGTTAGGGCCACAGGACGTGCCATTCGGGTCTGAAGACAGCTTGCCATCTCGGGGCTGTCCTTCCCCTTGGCCTTCTCCAGGATCATCATCGCCCGGCGCAACATCGGTGCAGCGTTCTCGGGTTCCTTGGCGTCGCGGATCAGGCGCCCCATCGCCAACGACACGAGGGTGTTGGCCACGCCGGGATGATGTGGACCCTGCTTCTTCTCGCGAATCGCCAGCGTGCGGCGGAGCAAGGGTTCAGCCTCATCGTAGCGCTTCCTCGTCAGATAGAACCCTCCGAGAGCCTCCAGCGCCATGGCCAACCTCAAGTCCTCGACCCCGAGTTTCTCGGCCTCGCCGACCACTTCCTGCAGCAGCAATTCGGCCTTGGCGTAGGCGCCGGATTGCTTGGCCTGCTCCGCCGCTTCGATTTTCTTCATCCACGCCTCCGGCATCTCGGCCGGACCCTGCGCGGCGATCACCGTCGCGGCCAGCCAAGCGACGATCGGCGAATTCATCATCGTAGCGCCCCTTGGGTGAAGAGACCGATCACTCTGTCCGGAACGGCCCCGCGGCCCCGGGGTCTCCGAGGTTCACGACACCGCAAAATCGGTGAAGGGCCGCATGTCGGGCGGCTGGAAGCCAAGCACGATGTCCTCGCGCGGGATGCCGGCCGCGACGAACTCGTCGGCGATCGGGCGATTGGTGCCGTCGTACTGGACCCAGACCTTGCCGTTGATGATATCGACATGCACGACGCAGCCATGCACGCGGCATCGGTTGTCCCAACCGACGTGCATGACCTCGTAGTGGTCCTTCTCCGGATCGACGATGGCTTCGGTGTCGATCTGACCGTGCGAGGGTTTGTAACTGGCATACTCCTCGATCAGTCGTCGCACGATCCCGCGATATCGCTCGACTCGATCCATTGGACGACTCTCCTGCGATCTTGGTCGAAGACCATCAGTCGGACCCCCAACTCCGCGATGATGAACCGGCCGAATCGGTCTGACAGCACCCCATCGTATACGGGAAGTGACACGGCCATAAAGAGTTGTCGGTCGGGTTGTCTGACACGCATGATCGCTCGATAAATATCGTACTGCCCGACGGCCTCCTCCAGGTCGCGGATCGGAGGTCACCGGTAGCGGCAACATCGCGAACATCTCGTGGATCGGGATGATGGTGCTCGCGCGCCCTGGGTTCTACGCCCGTCCCCATGTTGCGCCCAGCCTGCGGATCGACCAGGACGTGAGCATGGCGGCGGTCCCCGCATAGCAGGCGGTCGCGACGGCGGCGACACCGAGCTCGGTGGAGGTCAGCGCGGGGGCAGCGGGGGCAACCATGCCGCCGGCCCGCCAGAAACCGGGAAGCTCTCGAGATGAGACGAGCAATGATCCAGTCACCAGGAATGACACATTGGCGATCACCGGAAGCAGGACGATGAACGTCGCGGCCAGCGAGCGGGTCGAATGCCGCGCGATCGCCGAGGCCAGCACGCCCACCGACGCGGCGAACCAGGCGGCGGTCGCGGCGATCACCGCCGCCAGCAGCACGCCGAGCGGATGGATCGCGCCCAGCAGGATGCCGACGGCCCAGGTGATCAGCAGGGCCAGGCCAGTCCGCCGGGCGCTCCAGACGGCGCCGAACTGCTTGCCGCGGACGACCTCGCCGGGAGTCAGGAGCGTCGTCGCCAGGCTGGTCCAGGTGTCCTGCTCGCGCTCGCCGGTGATCGCCACGGCCGAGGAAACGGCGACGGCCAGCAAGCCCAGGACCGACAATGACGCCGTCGCGGTCCGCAATGCCAGGTTCGCCTCGAGCAACAAGTCGCGGCGATCGCGCCCCCGCAACATTCCCGCCACGATCGGATAGGCCACGTCGAACAGGTAGCAGCCCAGCAGCACGCCGCAGAACAGCACGACGGGCCGGCCACCCAGCCACTTCAGGCCGCCGCCGAGCGAGGTGTAACGCTCCTTCCAGATCATGGGAGCGTCGCCGCAGGCGGGGCGCCGGACCCGGCTTGCCAGCAACTCGTTGCGCGCCACCGCCGCCGCGGCACGATGACTGGCGACGGCGCGTCCCCGGGCCCGAAGCCGCGCCCACCAACCTCTCCGCGGCTCGGCACCGGGCCAGCTACTGCCGCGCAGGGGCCGCAAGCCGGCGATCGCCAGCGTCAGGAGAACCACGCCGACCACCAGATGGAATGCCACCATCACCAGGAACAACGTCTCGAACGGCGAGCGCCCGGGCCAGGCGATCCACGTGGACCAGGAGACGGGGAAGTCCCGGCCGGGGTAAGTTCGGAAGCCCTGCGCCACCCTGTTGAGGAGGAACAGCGGGTTGGTGAGCAGCAGCGCGCTGCTGACCGGCCAGACCCACCACAGGGGCCCCACCTCGAGGTCGCGGGCCAGGTCTTGAATGACCGGCGGGCCCAGGAGCCAGAGTGCCTCCAGCGTGTAGGCGACCAGGATCGCGTCGCGCGGCCGTCGCGCCAGCACGGAGATGAAGATCGACAACCCCGAGACGGATAGCACGGTCGTGAACGTGCCGACGTAGATGGAAATCACCTTCTCGGGGTCGAGCCCGCCGTACAGTGCCAACAAGCAGACCACCGGCAGCCCCAGGGCCACGAAGACGCCGACGTGCAGCAGCCGAGCACCCAGCTTGCCCAGCACGATCTCGAGGCTCGAGAGCCGGCTGGCCAGCAGGTAGTGCAACGTCTTGCGATGAGACTCGTCGGCGATCACGCCGGCGACCAGGGCGGGCAGCAGGAACAACAGCGTCGCGACCTGCGCCTGCGCGAAGACGATGAACGTGGATCCGGCGAACTGATGGAGCTCCTCGGGAGTCGCGCCGGCCGGATGATCGAATTCCCAGCTAGCGAACTGCCCCCAGAGCAGGAACAGCAACACCGCCCCGTAGACCGTTCGGGCCAGGTAGTATCGACCACGCCGGGCCGTCGTGATCAGCTCGTAACGCAGAACCGGACCCACGCCGAACACCATGATCCACTCCGAGCACCGGCCGAAAGACCCCACGTACGACTTCTGTCAGAGGTCGGCTATCATGTTAAACCTCGGGGGGGTGCCGCGGCAATTCCGAATTCCGCGCGGTGCAATCGGCCGCCTCGCGGTAGAATCGATCGCGGGGAGGGCAAGGACATGGGCGAGAAAGTGGGCGGGGCCAGGCGGGACGGCTGGGCTTCCGACTTGCCCGGCGGTGACGAGGCGGACCGCGAATCGCGTGGCGATCGCCGGCGCGGTCGGGGCCTGACGGGTCCACTCGCGCTGGCGATCAGCGGGCTGGTGTTGTACCTGGCCTGGTGCGTCGTGTGGGAGCGGAGCCACCCGGCCGCGTCGCTGGCCCGCGGGGTCCGGAGCGGTGATGGCGCGGCGCGCTTGAAGGCGATCCGGGACCTGGAGCGCCTCGGTCCACAGGACCCCGAGGTCGCCTTGCCCGCCTTGATCGGCGGGCTGGAGGATCCCACGCCGGGGAATTGCGAGGCGGCCGCCGAGGCCCTGGTCGCGGTGATCCAGGGCGTCGAGGGGACCGGGTCCGACCCGGAGCACGTCCACGACGCGGTGTTGGCCCTGCTGGGCCGAATCGGCGATCCGAGGCCCATGGTCCGGGCCAGGTCGGTGCAGGCGTTGTGGATGATCGTCCTGATCTGGCAGGGAGCACCGCTGGTCATCGAGCCGGATGCGATCGCCGCGGCGATGGAGGCGGCGGCCGTCGACCGCGAGATCGAGGTGCGCCAGGCGGGCTTGCGGGGGCTGGGCGTGGTCGGGCAGCGCTTCTTCGCCGACACCCCGCCGCGGCTGATCGCCGCGCTGGAGGACGAGTCGGAAGCCGTCCGGGTTGTGGCCGTCCAGGCACTCGCCATGGACCATCGCGGGCTGGTCCGCCTCGTCCCGACGCTGGTCAAGTCGCTGGAGGCGGCCCGTCCCGAGTGTCGCTCGGCGTATCTCGGCGCCCTGAAGCTGGTCGGTGCGCCCATGTCCCGATCCGGGACCGTACCGGCGAGCGAAGTGATCGCCGCCCTGCGTTCGGCCTTCGGCAGCCGGGATCACGAGGTCCGCTGTCAGGTCATATCGTCGCTAGGCGAGTTCGGTCCCGAGGCGCGGGAAGCGATCCCCGCGCTGCTGGCCATCCTGGACGAGCCGGGCGACGACGGATCGGCGGGGTCGCCATCGGAACCTTCGACGAACGACCCCGTGGCCGCAGCGGCCGCGGCGCTGGGCCTTGTGGCCGGCGCCCGGATCCAATACTGGTCGAACCGTGCGCTCAACGCGCATGACTGGTCCGACGAACATGCCCGCTGTCGCGAAGGCGGTTCCCCGTCTGCTCAAGCTGCTCGAGTCCCCGGTGGCCGGCCGCCGCCTGGCGGCGGTGAAGGCACTCGGCTCCTTCGATCCCGACGACGCCCTGATCGGCGCCATCATCCGATCGACCCGCGACCGCGACGAGGCGGTGCGCGTCGCCGCGCTCGGGGCCTTGCCGGACGGCAGCCCCCGATTCCGGTCGGGCTGGCTGGAGGCGTTCCGCGATGGGCTGGAGGACGGTTCACCGCAGGTCCGGAACGCCGCGGCCTGGGCGCTCCACCAACGTGGCGTCAACGTCGAATCGATGGTCCCCACCCTGATCCGGCACGCCGAGAAAGATCCTGACCGTTCGATGCGCGACGCGTGCGCGATGGCACTGGGCTCGCTGGGTCCGCCGGCCGTCACGGCGGCCGTCGTTCCGCTCTATATCGAGGTGATCGATCGCCCCGGGGTGCCGGTGCTGCTCCGTTCGAGCCTGATCGATGCCTTGACCCGCTTCGGCCCGCAGGCTCGCGGCGCCGCGCCCGCGATCGTCCGCGCGCTGCGAGCGGCCGAGCAGGATCCCGGCGCGATACCGTTGCGCATTCGCCGACTGCCGGCTTGGTGGGACTTCCCGGGAGTCCGGAACAGGAGGCGTTTCGCGATGCGGAGCAACGAGTCGACCTGCGTCGCAGCGCCGCCCGCGCGCTGGGCGTGCTCGCGCCGGGCACCCCGTCGGCCGGCGACGCCGTCTCGGTCCTGGCGGCGACGCTGGACGACCCGGACGAAGGCGTGAATCAACAGACGGTCTTGGCCTTGCTCGCCTTCGGCCCGGCCGCCCGGGCGGCCGCCCCGACCCTGATCCGCGCGATCCGCCACGCCGGGGACAAGAAGGATCTGTGGCGTGCCGGTCGGCTGGTGGAGGTCCTGGGCCGGATCGAGCCCACCGCCGTCGGCGCGGGCGAAGTGGTGGCTTTCCTGGACAAGGTCCTGGATTCGCGGGATCTGGGGCCGCGCCTGTTCGCGCAGCGTGTCCTGGGTTCGCTCGGACCGGTCGCGGCGCCGGCCATCCCGCGATTGATCGCGCTGTCCCGCCGGCCCATCGTGCGCGCCAGTGAGGAGCTCGGCTCTGTCGCCACGGCACTGGCCAAGATCGCCCCCGGCACGGCCGATGAGGGCGAGGCCCTCGCCGCGCTCGAGGAACTGCTCCGGGTGGAACCGAAGTTGCACCACATCGAGACGATCATCGACGCCGTGGGCCGGTTCCGGCCCGATGGCGCGGCGGCGTTGCATCAGCGACGCCAGATGATGGGGTCCGGCGATCCGCAGGTGAGCGAGGGGGACCGGAAAGGTGTGGCTACTCTCGGGAGTTCCGGCCGATAAAGAGACGAAGGGCGTCGCGTGTTCCCGGCCGGGCGCTCCGATACCCGGCCCGTCCCCTCCAGGGTGATCTCGACATGGGACGCTTCATCCGCCCGACCTTGGCTCTGGTGCTGGCCTTGTTCGCGCGGCCTGGTCCCTCCAACGGGCCGGCGGCGACGTACCGTCCCAGCGAACTGGCACTGGACGCGCACTGGTATACGCCGCGGGCCGAGGACTTCCGGCCCGATTTCGACCGCGACCCCGCCAATCGCGCCAGGCAATCCTGGGAGCAATACTGGGGCTGGGTCCGGTCGTTCTACCGGGGGAACTTCTTCACGAAGGGCTGGAACGACCGGGCCAGTTGGCTGGTGGAGAATGTCCGGTCGGACATCGAGCGGAAGCGGCTGCGGACGAAGCTCAACGCCCTGGGCCGCGAGATCTGCGCCGAATGGGCCAAGGATTACGACGCGCGCACGATCGGCTCGGCCGACCTGCTGACCTGGGGGAAGATGATGGAGAAAGCCCGCGACCGCGACGACGGCCGAGGCGCGGAGATCGATCGCTCGGTCGAGGCCATCCGGAAGGATCATCGGCGCAAGGCCGGCGGCAACTCATCCAGGTGAATCTCGAGGATCCGGCGGATCTCGCGGATGGTCTGGGGGATATCCTGGCACATGTGGTCCCCCTCGACGACGCATTCCGACCGGGCCCAGTCGATATGGGCGCTCAGATACGGGACCACGCCGTCACTGCTCTGTTCCAGGGGCTTGGCGGGGTCCTTCCGGCCGATGATCGAGTGGACCGGGACATCCTGTCGTCGTGGCAGTCGCGACAGCGTCGTCAAGAACGGGTTGTCGAGCCGCAGCTCGTCGATGCTGGTCGGCATCCCGTCGCTCACCATCGGGGTGAAGAAGTCGCGGCCGTTGCTGGCCATCAGGGAGCGGTACGTCGAGCGGAGCGTGCGCGGCAGGCGGATCAGCCGGTCGGTGATACGGCCGATGAGCTCGTCGCCCAGCTCGCTGCCACGGTGGGGCGTGGCGATGAAGACAATGCGGGCCACCGAGGGATTCGGGCTGAAGAAGAGGGCCTTTCGAAGTCGCTCCCGGCGGTCCGGCGGGGCTCGCAGCTCTTCGAACGGACGATGACTGAAGATCCGCCAGATCTCGCCGCCGCTCTCCAGGATCATCATCTTGGAGATCAGGCCGCCCATGCTGTGACCGATCAGGACCATCCGGTCGAGCATGGGATCGGCGTGGCGCGGGTCGATGACCTGGCGTAACTCTTCGAGATCCTCGCGCAGCCGGGCGGCCGTGGAAGGGATTGGCTTCCCCGTCGGATACATGTACAGCCAGACCTGGTAACGCTCGCGGAGAGTCGGATCGCCCCAGATCTCGTTGATCACCTTCAGCCAGGCCAGCGGGGTCGAGCGCAGACCGTGGACGAAGACGATGGGGATCTTGCCCGGACGGTAGGGGTGGAGCATGTAGAGCCCTTGCAGCCCCTCGACCCATCCCGGGTCGAGGAGGCCGACCTCTTGCAGCACCGGCAAGGGGCTGCGCGCCAGGTGGTAGGCCAGGGGCGTGGTCAGATCGGACGCCAGCGGCTGGTCGCGGCCCGCCACCTCGACCCGCCGGGCGGCGAGCGGGTCGCGGAACTCCAGGCGGTATTCGAGCGAGCCCGCCGGCTGGCCCTCGCCCCCGTCGGCCGGCACCGCGCAAGATCGCCGTGACGGGGTAGACCTCGCGAGGCGTCAGGAATCGGTCCTGGCCTTGGAGGCGCTCACGCTTGTTCGGTTCGAATCCTCGGACCGCGATCATCGGCACGCCGAGGCCGTCGAATCGGTATTGGTGCTCCATGCCGCGCACGACGAAGTCGCGTGCGAAGAGGATGTCGTCGAATCGCGCCGGCTCCCAACGGCCGCGACTCGCGTCCCCGGGTCCGGCGACGCGGACGCCGATCGCGGCCAGTTGCTCGCGCCAGCTCTCGTCCGGGTGGATCTTGCGGCCGCCCGTCAGCCGCAAGAAGTCTTCGAGCGCGGCGTTGTAGATATGCCGGGAATCGGGGGACTCGGTGGATTCTCCCGTTCCATTCGCTCCGGATGCCGACGGGAGGACGGTCAGGGCCGCAGCGGCGTCAACGATCGCATCGAGCTCGTAGCGAGCGGCCAGATCCCTGGAGGCCCCCGCCGCGCCACGAGCGGTGTTATGGCTCGCCTTCGCCGCGGCGAGCAAGTCGCCCGTGCCACCGGAATCGAGAACGGCGAGCGAGTCCTCGCCCGCGTCAAGGCGATCGCGGAACGCGGCCGGCCGCAGCCCGGAACCGGAATGGACGCGCCAGACCGAGACGCCTTGACACCCCATCGCGAGGGTGCCGCACACGATGACGTAAAGCCAGCGATCAGACCACGGTGCGCCGGTCCTCACGAGCGCCACGCCTCCCGCGGCCAAGGGACATCCGATGCGACGGCTCGCTCATCGAGATGCGGGGCGAAGGGGGCGTGAACCTACCACATCGAAGGGAAAACCGCCAGGCGGAGTCATCGCTGGCCGCCGATCACACCAGGACTTCCTGCACGACCCGCCCATGGATGTCTGTCAGCCGGAAGTCCCTGCCCGAGTAGCGATAGGTCAGCTTCGTGTGGTCGAGTCCCATGATGTGAAGGATCGTGGCGTGCAGGTCGTGGACGTGGACGGGATTCTCGGCGACCTGGCTGCCGTAGTCGTCGGATCGGCCGTAACTGAGCCCGCCCCGGACCCCGCCGCCGGCGAGGAAGCAGGTGAAGCAGTCGTTGTGGTGGGCGCGGCCGCGCGGGGTCAGATCCTGCCACGGAGACCGGCCGAACTCGGTGCAGCCGACGATCAGCGTCCGGGAGAGCAGGCCGCGCTGCTTGAGGTCCTTCACCAAGGCCGCCAGCGGGCGGTCAACGTTGCGGGCCAGCTTCTTGTGGTCGCCGATCTCGGTGTGGCTGTCCCAGTTGCTGTTGGAGCCGACATCGAACAGTTCGACGACCCGGACGCCCCGCTCCACCAACCGGCGGGCGATCAGGCACTGGGCGGCGAACGACGACGGGTCGTCGGCCTTCGCGCCGTAGAGATCGAGGATGTGCCGCGGCTCGCGGCGGACATCGAACGCCTCGGGGGCCTCGCGCATCAACCCGCGCCGTGTCGAACGCGGAGATCCGGGCCGAGATATTCGGGTCACCCGGGTGCGCGGCGAGATGGGCCTGGTCGAGATCGCGGAGCATCAGGCTCTCCAATTCCCGGCGCCGGACCGACGCGATCGGGCTGGCGACGTTGGGCATCGGATCGGCGCCCGGGGTGAGTCGAACGCCCTTGTGGCAGGCCGGCAGGAAGTTGGCGTCCCACACCTGGAACCCGTTGTACGGGTCCCTGGCCGCCAGGACGATGAACGACGGCAGCGACAGGTTGAGCGTGCCCAGGCCGTAGCTGATCCACGACCCCAGGCTGGGCATCGGGATCGTGACCGAGCCGGTCAGCATGCCGAGCGTCGCCGCCGAATGGCCGGCCGAATCGCCGTGGACCGATTGCAGGAAGCAAAACTCGTCCGCCACCGAGCCGACCTCGTCGAAAAGCTCGCTGACCATCTTGCCGCATTCGCCCCGGGGGCGGAACGCATACGGCGAGCCCAGCAGCTTCTTGTGTCCCTTGATGACCGGCTTGTCGTGGTCCCGCTGGAGCATCGGCTTGTAGTCGAAGGTGTCCAGGTGCGACAGGCCACCGGTCATGAAGAAGACGATCAGGTGCTCGGCCCGCGCGGGGAAGTGGCCGGTCCGGGGGGCCAGCGGATGCCCGCCGCCCAGCTCGGCGGCCATCGTCAGCCGGCCGTACAGGCCCAGGCCGCCCGCGACCGCCGCGCCGGCGACGCCGCTGGCAGTCCGGGCCAGGAAATCACGGCGATGGATCGGATCCTGGGGCATGACGTCAGTCCTCTGCGGTCGGTGTGGCATGGTGGATTCCGGATGGCGGGTTCCAAATTCCGGATTCCGAATTCAAAATTCAAAATAAATTGGTGGTGTCCTACGCTGGCTGAACGGCCGGGCGAGTGAACCACTCGCGCCAGGTCCATACGTGGTCGGTCAACCCGGCGGCCAGGGCCGGCGTCCGCTCCTGCCACCGCCCCTCCTCGTCCTTGACCCGCAGCGTCCGGACACACCAGCAGAAGTTGTAGCCGTACAGCGTCAAGTAGGTCATCGCCTCGTGCACCTGCCAGTCCTTGCTGAACCGATACGTCTTCCGCCCCTTCCGCGCGTTGCGGTGCCGATCGGTCGCGTTCCGCCGTTCGACGAAGGATGTATTCACCACGCGACTGGCACACGACTCGCCCAGCGCCTCCTCCAGCTCGTCCTCCGACCCGAAGACTAACCGCGGCTCGACCGCGACGACCCGCCCCTTCTTGCGGCGCTTGTGCACCGTCGCGTAGACCACGCCCTCCGGCACCCGCCGCTGGGGCACGACCCGGGGCCGGCCCGGCTTCCGCTCCGCCGGGACCGGCTCGCCGAAGGTGTTGTGGATCGCCGTCTCATACACCGGATACTCGTCGCTGGTCATCAGCTCCGGCGGCGTGCCGCCGAGCCGCTCCGCGACCTCGCCGACGATCGCACAGCCGTTCTCCTCCGTCCGCGCCCCGGGGATCACCGCCAGGACCAGCTTATGCTCGGGGTCGTAGGCGACGTAGTCCCAGTAGTCCCCGCAGTGGTCATCGGCCGGGTCGTCGGGGTCGCAGTTCCTCTGCTTCTTGTGGACGAAGGACCATTTCTCGTCGAACTGGACCTCACGGGTATAGGGGGGAAAAGGCCACCAACTCGTCGTGGGCGGCCTGAGCATGAGCGCCGGCGAGCAGGGCCAGTCGGGTGACGGTGTCCTTGTTGACCCCCACCAACCGGGCGGTCTGGCGGGTGCCGCAGCCATCGGCGAGGTGCTGGAGGATCGCCAGCACCTTCTCGTGCGGCAGCTTGGAGTTGAAAAGCGGGGTGCCCTTGAACTCCGAGAAGCGGGCCTTGCAGGTGCGGCAGTACAACAGCCGGTGGTGGGCCTGGCCGTAGTGGCCGCAGACCGAGAGGTTGCCGGCGCCGTGGCGGCCGTAGTCGGGGCAGTCGGGATTCTGGCAGCAGAAGCGGTCGAGGTCGTCCGTGGGCATGAGTCGTCCTGGGCGGATCCGGATCGGTGAGTCAGGTCCTGGACGTCTAGCTTACCCATCGGTAGAATCCCATTCAACGGCCACCGGACACCACCAATAAATTTTGAATGTTCAATTTGAGATTCCGAATCGATCGTACGCCCCCGAGTCAGGAATCCTTAATCCGCAATCGGGATTCATCTCCCCGTCTTCCGCCCGTCCAGCACGGTCCCCCGGACGGGGCCGCCGATCAATCCACAAAGAGGAACTCATTGGACGCCAGGAGCGACCGCACCAGGCTCGACCACGACTCGAGCGCCCCGCGGCCGGCCGGGATGCCCTCGTCGGCGAGCGCCTGCTCGTAGCGTTCCAGGAAGACCGACGCCCGGCTGGTCTCCGCCTGCGCCGGCGGCCGAGCGTAGGTCATCACATAGGCGAGCCGGATGCGGGCCCGGGTGTCGGGCTCGCGGTCGATCAGGCGCCGGGCGAACCCGGCGGCCTGTTCGTGGACGAACGGACTGTTCAGCAAGTAGAGCGCGTGCAGGGGCAGGAAGCCCTCGTCGCGCACGGCGGTCGTGGTGCTCGCGTCCGGGCCGTTGAACAGCGCCAGGTACGGGTGCGGGTGAAGCCGCTGGACCATCAGGTAGACGCTGCGATGATCGGAAGGATAGACCGCCTTGAACTGGTGATGAGCCGTGAACGCCCACGACTTTTCGGGCGGGAACGGGTGGGGCCCGGGACGGGACGGGTCCAGCCGCCCGGAGAGGTCGAGCAGCGAGTCGCGCAGGGCCTCGGCGTCGAGCGGGCGGCGGTCGGCCCGCCAGTACGCGGTATTGCCCGTGTCGCGCTCCGAATCGGCCGGGTCGATGGCGTTGGACAGCCGGTAGGTCTTCGACAGCGCGATCGTCCGGTGCATGGCCTTGATCGACCAGCCGGAATCGATGAATGCGCGGGCCAGCCAGTCGAGCAACTCGGGATGCGTCGGTGGCGTGCCCCTCAGGCCGAAGTCGGAGGGTGTCGCCACGATCGGCCGGCCGAAGTGGTGCTGCCAGATCCGATTGACCATCACCCGCGCGGTCAGGGATCGGGCCGGGCCTCCGGTCAGCCATCGGGCGAGCTCGAGCCGTCCGCTCGCTCCCTTCGGGATCGACAGCGACGGTTTCGGGTCGAGACAGGCCGGGACCCCGCGCGGGACGGTCGGGCCGAGGTCGTGCGGATTCCCGCCCTTCTGGAGCGTCGCGTCGGTCGGCTGCCCCTCGACCACGGCGTAGGCCAGCGGGACGCCGGACAGCGGCGACTCTTTCTCCTTGCGGGCGAGCTCGGCGCGCAGGGCCTTGATCCGATCCGCCGGAAGCTTGTCGGCTTCCGCCTTCGCCTGCCCGGCCTTCAACCGGGCGATCTCCTCGGCGTGTCGCGCCACACGGGCCTTCTGCTCGGTCGGGGGGATCAGTGGCGCGAAATCGCTGGGCTTCTTCAATTCCTCGGCGCCCGCAAACGGGTACTTCGAGCCGGCGAAGAATCCGTAGAGAGCGTAATAGTCGCGCGAGGTGATCGGGTCGTACTTGTGGTCGTGACACCGGGCGCATCGCAGCGACAGGCCGAGGACGGTCTGGCCCGTCGTGTTCAGATTGTCCTCGACGATCTGGTGGATATCTTCCAGCTTGAACGTGCCGAACCGCTTGGCCTGGGCGATGAACCCGGTCGCGATCACGCGCCGGGCGTAGTCCTCGGGAGGTCCGTCGGCGGCAAGGACGTCGCCCGCGAGCTGCTCGTGCAGGAAGCGGTCATACGGCAGGTCGGCGTTGAAGGCGTCGATGACGTAGTCGCGATAGAGGTACGCCTGGGGGATCGGATAATCGGAATTATCGCCCGCCGTGTCGGCATATCGGGCCAGGTCGAGCCAGTATCGTCCCCAGCGCTCGCCGTACTGGGGCGAGGCCAGCAGTTCGTCCACCAGGCGCTCGTACGCGTCCGGCCGGGTGTCCGCAACGAAGGACTCGACCCGCTCGGGCCGGGGAGGCAGGCCGATCAGGTCGAAGGTGACGCGGCGGATCAGCGTTCGCTTGTTCGCGGGAGGGACGGGCCGGAGTCCCCTGGCGCGGTGACCGGCGGCGATGAAGCGGTCGATCGGGGCTTCGGCCCATCCGGTCGGATCCTCGGGCGGCGCGATGGCCGAGAGCGGTTCGAAAGCCCAGTGCTTCTGCCCGGCAAACGCGCGGCCCGATGGGCCGGACTTGGGCCACTTCGCCCCGTCGGCGACCCATGCGGCCAGGTCGGCGCGGGCCGGCGCGGGCAACAGCTTGTTGGGCGGCATCTCCAGCGACTCGTCCGCGTGCTCGATCGCCTGGATCAGCCGGCTGTGCTTCGGGTCGCCCGGCATGACCGCCGGCCCGCCGTCGCCCCCTTTGAGCATCGCCTCGCGCGAGTCGAGCCGCAGCCCGCCGCTGGCCTTGGTCGCCCCGTGGCACTTGACGCACGTCCCCGCCAGCACCGGACGGACCTTCAGCTCGAAGAACGCCTCGGGATCATCGCCCGCCCACGCCCATCGACCCGCCGCCAAGAGCAGCGCGACGGCCATCGCCGCCAGCCGGGGAAACGCTCGCATCTCCGCCTCCACAGCGACCGGGAGCTGGATTGTTCAACAAAGCTCCATCAACCATAACACGTCGCGGCCGGTCGGGAAACCCCGGATGACCCGCAGCCGCTCAGGTCACACGGCATCGATCGCTCGCTGGAGCGCGCCCCACTCGGGTAGCCAGGCGCCGACGTCATCCGGCGACTGGTCGATCCCGTCGAGGACTCTCTCGCGAAAGGCCCACGCCCCGGCGAAGCCAAGCTGACGCAGGGCACCGTCCATCGCCCAGAGCAGATCCTTCCCCGAGAAGGCATGCAGGAACGGTTGGTGCCGCGGACCGCCGGGCTGGTACTCGGGTAGAAGCTGAGCAAACTTCGCCTCGACATCATCGAGCTTGATGGTTTGTTGTACCTGGTGCTGCGTGACAACCTCGCCGAGCCCGACTCGACAGCTCGCTTCATCGAGACCGTCCGGGAAGGGGTGGCGCTCGCTCCCGCGAGGCTTGCCGAAAGCGGATTCGAGGTCCCTGAATCGCAGCCGCGAGGTGGCCAGGGCCGTTCGTGCCGCCTGGTAGCAGGGGAGTCGATCGCGAGCGACCTCGAGGGCGCTCCGATAGTCCGGGACCGATAAGGTCGAATTCAAGAGGTTCAACGCGGGGCCGACGACCTCGGGATCGATGAGGTCATTCTCGATCTCCTTGCGCTCCCATCGCCATCCGAAGATGAAGGTCTTGTCCGGGCTCCTCCACTCGACCGGTCTCTGGACCGGCGGCGTCCACGGGTCGACGAAATCGCCATCGAGTATCCCGAATATCTCGTTCCTGCCGATCGCTTCCCGGCGTGCCCTGATCCGCTCCCCCATGCCGTACTTCCCACCCGAGGCGAGCACGCCGCATCGCCCCGCGAGAATCTTCCTGAGGACTCGGATGTCGGGGCTACTGGCCCCTCCCTCGCACAGCAGCAGGCTCACAGGCATAGGCGTCCCCCCGGGAGCCGGTAGATCCGGTGAGGGCTGAAGACGCTGCTGATGGCCTCGGAGTGAGTCGTCATGAGGAACTGGCAGCCGGGACCCAACGCCGGTAAGGCGGACAGCACCGCCTGGGCCAGCGGAGGATGGAGATTGAGATCGATCTCATCGATCAGGACGACCGAGTTCCGGATCTGCTGCCGGACGAACTCGAAGAGCATGGGGAAGACCGCCTGTTCGCCGGCGGACATCTCTTCGATGTCGTAGGTGTGCTCGCCGTCATCGATCATGAAATAGAAATCGTCAGGCGACGGGATTCCGGCCCGGTACATCGGCTCCGGCTGGGCGAAGGAGCGGCCCGGGAACACGCGCTGGTAGCTGCGTTCCAGCTCCACCAGAAAATCACTGTGAGTCGAATACCGCGCCAACCGCAAGAGTTGCCACCGGTTGAGGAAATGTCTCAATCCCGCCACGCCGGCGTCGTACGAGACACGACCCGACTCCTCCTGATCCCCGTTCGATCCGTTGGACGTGGGTGGGGTGGCCAGCGTTCGGAATTGGTCGAACCAAAAGACGCCGGGCAACTGCCCGAAGAGATAACGCGCCGTGGGATCCGTCTCGAGGAGCCGCCCTGCATACCATCGCCCTCGGAACTGCTGGATCTCGGGAGAGGTTGCGCTCGATTGCCGTCCGGCTGTGAAGTGATCTCCCTCGAGGACCAAGTTGAACTCGCTCCGATCGGCCGGGCTCGATGAAATTGGCATCGTGCCCGCCCTCCTGGGACTCACTCCATCGGCGTGCCACCTCGCGAGTCGCCTCGATCTCCTCCTTGGTGAAGACGACTTCCAGGATAATCCGAGGAGTTCCCCAGCGCTCGTACCGTCCGGGGACCCATCCCGGCCAGCGGAAGTCCTTCACGCGCTTTGTCTGACCGGACGCGAGCGAAAGGCAGAGTGCCACCGCCTGGAGGACCGTCGTCTTCCCCGTGCCGTTGTCGCCCAGGAGCAGGAATTGTTCGGCGACATCCTTCGTCAAGGAATTCTGGACGTCGATGTGCAGGTCCGTGAACCTCTTGAAGGTTGTTAGATGGATCGAGGAGACTTTCATCGGCGGGCTCCGTGTTTGTCTCGATCCAGCTTACACCAAAGCCTCGGCCGCCGCACGGTCGAAGGATTCGGACAACCCCGCCGCTCGGACCTTGCCCGTCTCATGGTCCGGCGCTTGCAAAGCTCCGCTCGAAGCCCCCATAATCGCGAGGGTTCGCCGATTGATCAAACCACCCGGAAGTCCCAACCGAGAGGTCCGAACGATGAGGCATCCGAAGCGGCGATGGCTCATGCTCTCCTCGGCCCTGATGGCCGGTCTCCTAATCTCCGGCCGCCGCTCCCTCCCCGCGCGGGCGGCCCCGGACGACAAGAACCCCGCCAAGGTCTTCGTGGGATACCTCTTCGGCCCGACGCGCGACGTCAATTTCAGCCTCTACACGCACATCTGCCACGCGTTCGTCACGGCCGATGGCGAGGGCCGCATCAATCGTCGGGGGAATGTCCCTAGCCGCGAGCTCACCGCCGAGGCGCACAAGGCCGGTGTCAAGGTGATCCTGTCGCTCGGCGGCTGGGGCTGGGACCAGCAGTTCGCGTCGATCGTCGCCAAGCCCGAGGCGGAGGATCGCTACTTCAACGGCGTGATGGAGATGGTCGACGCGTTCGATTACGACGGCATCGATCTCGACTGGGAGTATCCCGACACCAAGGACGAAGTCGTCGGCTTCGAGCGGTTGACCCGCCGCTTCCGCAAGGCGCTCGACGCGCTCGGCCAGAAGAAGGGCCGAGCGATGGTGATCACGATGGCCGCCTCGGCGAACCCCGGCACGCTGAAGTGGCTCGAGCCGGCGTTCCTGCTCGAGACCATGGACTGGGTCAACGTGATGACCTACGACTTCACCGGCACCTGGACGCAATACGCGGGCCACCACTCGCCCCTGTTCGCCTCGTCGAAGCAGCCGGGGAGCCCCCGGTTGACCGAATTGTCGATGAAGTACCTTCTCGAGCAGCGCGGCCTGCCGGCGAACCGACTGGCCGTGGGGATCCCGCTCTATGGCCGGGGCTTCAACGTCGCCGAGCCGTATGCCTCGACCAAGGGCGCGCCCAGGACGCGTGCGCCCGGCGGCGATTACGCCAGGATCCGCAAGCTCCAGGACGGTCCGGAGTGGACGCGCAAGTGGGACGATCAGACCAAGAATCCCTGGCTGGTCTCGACGAAGGGGACGGCGGTGATCGGCTACGACGATGCCGAATCCGTCGCGATCAAGACCGAGTGGGCGATGAAGCAGGGGTTCCGCGGGGTCTTCTTCTGGCAGATCCACGCCGACCGGCTGCCGGACGGCACGCACCCGCTTCAGGAAGCCTCGCGGCGGGAATGGGAGAAGGCGCGGCCCGGTCGATGAGTGGCCAACCTCCAACAACCGGGAGGACAGGTGAGCCAGTCCATGAGCCCTCGCCGGAAGGAATCCACCGGACGGGTTGCTCGCCGCCGATCGAATGCCGTCGAGGGATGTCCGCTCACCGCTGCGCAGGCGGCCGTCGGCGGCAAGTGGAAGATGATCATCGTGTACTGGCTGGCGGAGTCACCCAGGCATTTCGCGGGACTCCGGCGGCTGATGCCCGGCATCTCGCAAAAGGTGCTGGCGCAGCAGCTCCGCGAGCTCATGAGCGACGGGATCGTGGGGCGACACGCGAAGGGGGCGATCCCGGCTCCCGTCGAGTATTCCCTGACCGAGTATGGTCGGTCGTTGTTGCCCCTGGTCGAGGCCATGCGCCGGTGGGGCCGAGGGCACCTGATGCGCTCGCAGCCTCCGCCCGAGGCGACGGAGTGTTGAAGGCTCCCATCGCCGCCGTCAGGTCAGGGGACGCTCACTCCGCCGCTCGAGGCTGCCGAAACGTCACAAAACCGGCGGACGTCTCGGTCAGCACGACCGTATAGCTCTCGAGCATGGGCATCGCGATCCCCTCGAGCTCGTCCTTCCACGTCGGGCCGTCGTAGAACGCGCTCGTCATCTCGTCGCGCGCCTCCAGCGACGGAAAGGCTCGCAGGAAGACGAAGCGGTCGGGATCCTCCAGGTCCAGCAGCGGGCCGAGGATCTCCATCCCATGCGACCGCAGCGCGGGCACGCCGCGGGACTCGAAGAAACGGATGAACTCGTCGCGACGCCCCGCCTTGATCTTGTACGTTCGAACTTCCACGATCATCGGAAACCTCCAACGCGAGCACAGGACCCCGATCCATCAGCTCTGACCATCTCACCCCGACGCGTCGAAGCTAATCCGTCGCATGAACCCTCGCCAGAAGGAACTTCGAGGTAACGATGCGTGTCATCGATCGGATCCATCCGTGGAGAAGTCTGGTCGCCGCGGGTAGCCGTTCACGGGTCGGGGGTGCCAGATGTACAGAACGCGCCGAGCGCTGAAATTGCTTCCCGGCTGCTTCGGTCGATCACACCGACGCGCGCAACCGCGACACCGGTTCTCGTCCGGAAGGCGGCGCTGGACCGCGACCCGCTGCCCCTCCCGTGGATCGGCCGGCGGAGACTCATGTTTACCTACCGCTGACCACGACGACCGTCCGAGGATCGATTGTTTTCAGGGCTGTGGGAGTCGGCGTTAAGCGGACGTTCTAATCGCCAAATTCCTCCGCGAGCTTCAGCTTGTCGTCGAGCAGGAAGAAGTCGGAGAATCGGGCCGTGAACGGCTTCTTCGAGAGGTTCGAGGCGGTCAGGCCGATCTTGACCTTCGCGGGATAGTCCAGGGCGAACTCGCGGAACCCCAGCAAGCTCCGGCCGTTATGGCTGAACAGGCACTGGACCCGGCCTTTCCTGCGGATCAGGAAGAGGTCCAGCGGCGCCGACGGATCGCCGGGCAGGGCGATGTAGTAGTAATCGATCTCCTGGCTGCCGCGCACGACCTCGACGAGCAGCTCGCGGACCAGCGACGCCCCACGGCCGTGCAGGCCCGTTCGAGCCGCACGAAGTTCTCCTTGTCCTGGTAGAGCAACAGCCCGGCCCCCTGGAAGGTGAGCGGCAGCCGTCGGCCGCGCGGGTCCGCGGGCGGGTCGAGCCCGGGATCGATGTCGCCATCGACCCTCACATACGCCAGGAAATCCCCATCCACCTCGGCCATGGTGCGCGGCGCATTGTGGAGCGGCTTCCGCAGCTTGACGATCTTCGGCGAGAGGCTGAACAGCTTGGGCGGCAGCGCGATCGAGGACTTGCGCTCCCGCTCGTCCTTGACCAGCCGGCACTCATCGGCCGCCTTGGGGTCGTCGTCCTCGACGAGGGGGCCGAGCCTGCGGAGGCTCTGCCTGGCGAGTTTTCGCCGCAGTCCCTCGATCTTGCGGGACGCGACGATCTTGCCGTCCTGGTCGCCGAGGTCGTACGGGCGAGGGCGCGAGTGGAGCAGCTTGCCCGAGCTGTCGAGTTGGGCCGTCTGGATCAGGACGCGGCGGGCGTCGGGGCCGGTCTTGCCGAGCGCGACCTTGACCTCGCCGGTGGCGACCGAACGGTCCAACTTGAGGTTGAACCGGGCTGGTGTCCGGCATCGGCGGCCAGCTCCCGTCGCCGCGGCGGGCCAGCCGCGGGGCGTTCTGGGCCGGCGCCACCAGCACCTTGACCGCCTTGATCCGCCCGTTCGGGTCAACGACCTGGGCCCGCACGCGGAGGTCGGGCTGCGGGGACTTGCTGCTCCGGACGTCCAGGTCGATGGCACCGACCCGGCCGGCCAGCAGCTCGCGGAGCTCGTCGGCCGGGATCGCCAGGCCGATCGTGTCGACCCCCTCCAGCTTGGCGACCGCGACCCCGATCAACCGCCCCCGATCATCCACGATCGGCCCGCCGCTGTTGCCCGGCTGGAGCGAGCCGTCGAGCTGGATCGCGAAGAGCTGGCCCATATCGTCGTTCCGGAGCGTCGACACCTGGCCGCCGGTGACCATGATCGTGGGGTTGCCCTGGTTGAACTTGATCATCGGCAGCGGGAAACCGTAGGCGGCGTATCGCATCCGCAACGTCGGGCCGGCGATCCGGTTGATGTCGATGGGAGTGACCGGCCGTTTCAGTCCGCGGGCCCGGACCAGGGCCAGGTCGTGGTTGATCTCCTCGCCCGAGTCAACCGCCACGATCTCGGCCGGCAACGACTCCTCGTGATCCGGCCCCTTGCCGCTCCGGAAGACCGCCGTGACCTCGAGCCTGGCGCCCTCCTCGTCGTCGAGGTCCGGCGTGACGACGTGCCGGTTGGTCGCGATCAGGGCCGTATCGCCCTGCATGCGGATCACGAATCCGGTCCCGGAGCCGAGGGCCTTGCCGATCTTCAGCTTGAGGAAGACGGTGGCGTCCTCCAGCCACGCGAGTGAGGTCAACCCGTCCGGCACCGGCACCGGAGGTGGCGGCGGCGGAGCGGATTGGATGAGTCTGGGCGATGGATCGGGCGGAGGCTCTTCAATCGGAGGCTTCTCCGCGGGTGTGCAACCCCCGCGGGGTGCCAGGAACTGGGCCATCACCACCATGAGCAGGAGCCCGCAGGCGATCCCGAACCCGCCGGCCACGTAGGACGCGTGCAAGGACGGCGATGGATTCGAGTTCGAAGCCGAGCGCGGCGATCTCACCGAGCGGGGCAGCACGGCAATCGCCGAATCATCCTCGTCGGGGAGTGCGGTGAGCGGGCCGGCCGGTGGCGCCGCCTTGGTTCCGGTATTTGCGCCGCGAACTGATGATGGCAGTACGGGCAACGGATCGACCGGCCGTGCAGCTTGTCGGACACGAAGCCCTTCTTCCGGCACCTGGGGCAGACGACCGAGATGGACATGGCAGGTCTCCCGCGATTCGTTGGGCTCGAGCGATCCCCGCGCGCACCATCAGCGCCGACGGACGAGGCACTTCACGAGGCGCTGGTGAGGAGGAAGGGATCTGACCGGGATCGCCCGGCTTCGCTCGGCCCTTCGAGGCGTTGGGACGGCGATTCCGACCGGGGCCTCGGGCGTCGTCTCGCCCCTCCGACTCCCCCTGCCGATGAGAACGAACCCCCGTGGTTTTCCTTACAAGGAGGGGAGGAAATTTGTTGCGGAAGCCGACGTCGGTCCCGCAGCCTCTCGGAATCGTCCTCAATCCAGGGCGATCGCAGCGTGAAGGGTCAGGCCCAGGTCCGGCGGACGTCGGGCGCCCCTGGGCACGCGAGAGTGCCCGGCCCGGTCGATCGGCGGCCTACTCGGAAAAGAGCGCGGGCTGCATGGTCGCATGCCACCTGCCGGGCGTGGTGGCCTTTGTTCTTGTCGTCTGCTTGCGGGCGGTTGATGAGCTGCGACGCCTCTTCAAGAGCACGGCGGGATTCGTCCGGGTGCTGGAGCTGATGCTGTGCCGTGACGGGGACGCTCCGGTTCATGGGCCGGGCGAACGTGTCGGGGTTATTTCTTGAGGATCACAATCTCCTTGACCATGACTTTTCCTCGGTTCATCCCCAGGTTGAACCCGATCATGTTGTTTCCCGGAGCGACATCGTGCGCGACGAATTTGAACTCATAGTCCTTGAACGCGGGGGGTGGAACGATCTGCTCGTTCAGCCCAATTGAGTGATAATCTCCCCCGATGATGCATCCTATTAATCGTACGATGTGTGAATCTGGCGATTTCATCTTGAAACGGATGACGTACTCGGCTCCGTTCTCCAGTCGCAACTGGTACTGGTTGGCCTGAACGTGCCAAGGGGTTCCGGTCGCGACCGTCGTCGCTAGAACCAGAGTCCCATCGACATCCTCCATCGAACCGGCTGCGCCCTGTTGGGTTACGAGACCCCAGGACCCAGCGCCAGCCGGCTTGAAACGCTGGAAGGCGATGTCTGGTTGTAGCTGGCTGGCCCGCGTCCAATCGGCCACGGCCAGGTCCCATTGCTTTCGCTTCTCGTACGCTTCGGCCCGCTTGGCGAGCAGTCTTGCGTCCTTCGTCTGCGGTGTGATCGCCTTGGTGTATTCGGCTATCGCCCGTTCCCAGTTGTTCTCCGCCGCGTACTGATCGCCGGCGGCGGCTGCGGGGTGGCGCTCGAGCGGTTTATCGAGCGCCGATTTCTTGAGGATCACAATCTCCTTGACCATGACTGTTCCTCGGTTCGTCCCCAGGTCGAATCCGATCTTGTTGTTTCCCGGATCAACGATATCGTGCGCGACGAATTTGAACTCATAGTCCTTGAACTCGGGGGGCGGAACAATCTGCTCGTTCAGCCCAATTGAGTGATAATCTCCCCCATTGCTGTTTGCTGCTATTTGTACGATGTGTGAATCTGGTGATTTCATCTTGAAACGGATGACGTACTCGGCTCCGTTCTCCAGTCGCAACTGGTTCTGGTTGGCAGAGACGTCCCAAGGGGTTCCGGTCACGGCCGTCGTCGTTAGGACCAGAGTCCCATCGACATCCTCCATCGAGCCGGCCGCGCCGTAACGGGCTGTAAATTCCCACGACTCGGCGACAGCCGGCTTGAACCGCTGGAAGGCGATGTCTGGTTGTAGCTGGCTGGCCCGCGTCCAATCGGCCACGGCCAGGTCCCATTGCTTTCGCTTCTCGTAAGCTTCGGCCCGCCTGGCGAGCAGTTGTGCGTCCTTCGTCTGCGGTGTGATCGCCTTGGTGTATTCGGCGATCGCCCGTTCCCAGTTCTTTTCCGCCGCGTACTGATCGCCGACAGCGGCAGCCGGGTGGCGCTCGAGCAGTTTGAGGATCACAATCTCCTTGACCATGACTGTTCCTCGGTTCATCCCCAGTTCGAACCCGATCCGGTTGTTTCCCGGAGCGACATCGTGCGCGACGAATCTGAACTCATAGTCCTTGAACTCGGAGGGCGGAACGATCCGCGCGTTCAGCCCAATTGAGTGATAATCTCCCCCATTGATACCTGCTCCTATATGTACGATGTGTGAATCTGGTGATTTCATCTTGAAACGGATGACGTACTCGGCTCCGTTCTCCAGTTGCAACTGGTACTGGTTGGCCTGAACGTGCCAAGGGGTTCCGGTCGCGACCGTCGTCGCTAGAACCAGAGTCCCATCGACTTCCTCCATCGAACCGGCTGCGCCCTGTTGGGTTACGAGATCCCAGGAACCAGGGCCAGCCGGCTTGAAACGCTGGAAGGCGATGTCTGGTTGTAGCTGGCTGGCCCGCGTCCAATCGGCCACGGCCAGGTCCCATTGCTTCCGCTTCTCGTACGCTTCGGCCCGCTTGGCGAGCAGTTTTACGTCCTTCGTCTGCGGTGTGATCGCCTTGGTGTATTCGGCGATCGCCCGTTCCCAATTCATGTCCGCCGCGTGCCGATCGCCGATGCCGGCTACTGCTGCTGGGTGACGCTCGAGCAGCCGATCGAGCGCCGGCTGGTCGCCGAGGAGGTGGTACAAATGGGCCAGAGCCGCCGCTGCAGCCGTGTCCTTCGAGTCTTTGGCGAGTTTCGCTTCGAGCGATGTCTGGATAGACTTGCGAGCGGCCTCGATCGCGCCGGTATTGCCCGCCTTCCCGAGCGCATCAATTTGCTGATAGCGGAGCTGGAGGTTGTCCGGATCCCTTGCCGCGGCTTGGGCGAGTGCTTCTGCCGCCATGCCCCACTGGCCGCTGGCAGCGAGAAATTTGGCGGACGCCTTGTTCTCCAGTAACGAGAGGGCGTCGATCTTCTTCCGGTATCGGGCGTCGTGCGCGGCGATCACTTGCGACGGGAGCGGCGTCGCGTTCCAGACGCGGGCCGTGTTATCGATCCCACCCGAGCAGAGCTGCTTCCCGTCGGGGCTGAAAGCCAGTGAGACCACTCCCGTCGTGTGTCCGCGCAGGGTAAAAACGTCCTGGCCGGTCTGCGTGTCCCACAGCTTCACCGTCCGGTCGAAGCTTGCCGTCGCGAGCCGACGACCATCCGGGCTGAAAGCAAGGGACACGACATCCATCGCGTGCCCGACCAGGGTATGAATGAGCCGGCCGCTCGTCGTTTCGCGAACGGTCACCGCGCTGAGCGAGTATTCCTTGCTTCGCGAAGCTCCCCCGGAGCCGCCCTGTTCATCGATCTGCGCGACAAGCTTGCCGTCGAGACTCGTGGCGGCGTGCTGCAAGAAGCCCGAGCCCGGCACGAACTCGGCGGGTAGGGCATCGAACATGGTCCCCGCCAGCGCGGCGTCGAGTTCACCAGTGAACGGATTCCAGCCCTTCGTGGCCATTGTGTCAGTCCGATAGTGTACCGCCTCCGACAGGACACGAAGTCCATCCCGCCGGAAGGCGATGCGTTCCACCCAGCCGGAGTGTTCGATCACGACGGGTCGGCTCGTCATGAGGTCCCAGAACCGGATGGACCCATCGACGCTCGCGGTGCCTATCTCGCGGCTTTGCGGCCGGAAGGCGACCGCCTCAACGAAGTCGGTGTGCCCGTGAAACGCTGCCAACCGCCGGCCGGAAGGGACCTCCCACAAACGGGCGCTATGGTCATCGCTCGCCGTGACCAGGCTGCGGCTATCAGGGCTGAACGCAAGACTGAGGACGAAACCTTCGTGGGCGAAGATCGTGAGCGCTTCGAGGCCCGCTGTGGCGTCCCGGAGCTTGACGGTGCTGTCCCAGCCGCCGGTGGCCAGCCATTTCCCGTCAGGGCTGTAGGCCAGGCAGTAGACCCATCTCTTGTGACCTTTGAGCTCTTGCAGCCTGCGGACATTCTCCAGATCCCAGACCTCAACCACTTCGGAGCCCGCCATCGCGAGCCGTTTGCCATCGGGATGGAACGCGACCTTGTTCACGCCGCCTCGGGGACCTGGGAACGCCTTGATCCCCTTTCCCGACGCCACGTCCCAGACCTTCACCCGCCCGACCTGGGGACCGCTAAACCCCCCGTACCCCACGGCGAGCGACTTGCCGTCGGGGCTGAAGGCCACACTCATCGCGTCCAGTCCCGGTTCAGACCGGGTCCACGCGATCGTGCCGGTCGCGACATCCCAGACCACGACAAGGCCGGCCGAGCAACCGGCGGCGGCTTTCTTGGCGTCCGGGCTCACGGCCACCTCAGAGACGACCCCTTTCGCCCCAGGCAGTGTCTTCAACCTTTGCCCGGTGTTGACATTCCAGACGTCGACCGTCGGCTCCACTTCAGTGCGGTACCCGAATTTCTGGGAACCTGCGCCGGCAACGGCCCAGGTTCCGTCGGGGCTGAATGCCAGCCCGTTTGCGCAAGTATTCCCGAGATCAAGGATTCCGCGCTCCGAATTGCACAGCCGTTCGACGAAGTGCCACTCCCAGCCGCGGCGTTTGGGATCGCAGCCGTGCAGGAGGTCCTCGGCCAGTGCCACGTTGTCGTCCTGCACTTCGCGGTAGGCGCGATTCACACGGCTAACGTAATCCTCACGCTCGAGTTGCTCGGCCTTGTCGAGGGCGATCTGCTCCTGCTCTTGGGCCTTTTCTCGCGCTTTCTCCGCTTTGGTCCGCTCCACCGTTTCGCTTTCCTTCGCCCGCTTTTCGCCTTCGGCTCGCTTCGTTTCGGCCTCTCGGGCCTCTCGGGCCTGCAGCATTCCGATACTCGTTCCCACGATGCCGCCCAGCAGGGCCAGCAGAACCAGGCTCGCCGCAATCACCCCGGCGCGGTGCTTCCGCAAGAACTTCCGCGTGCGATAGGCCCGGCTCGGTGGCGCGGCCAGCACCGGCTCGTGAGCCAGGTGCCGCAGGATGTCGGCCGCGAAGCCGTTCGCCGCGTCGTAACGGCGGGCACGGTCCTTCTCCAGGGCCTTCATCACGACCCAGTCGAGATCCCCACGCACTACGCGCCTCAACTGGGCCGGGTCGATGCTGCGGTTCGCGGCGATGTTGGGCAGGTCCTCGGCCGTCGTCAGCTTGGTGCTCGGCGGGGGCGGGTCGACCTCGCGCACCATCCGCAGCATCTCCAGGATCGCCCCCCGCTTGAACTGCTTGGGGTCGATGGGTGGCGAGCCGGTGAGCAGCTCGTAGAGCATCACGCCGAGGGCATAGACATCGGTCCGCGTGTCGATGTCCATTGACCTCGGGTCGGCCTGTTCCGGCGACATGTACGCCGGAGTGCCGACGATCGCCCCGGTGTCAACGAAGCTCATGTCGGTCAGCTTCACTTCAGTCGCCTTGGCCACGCCGAAGTCGATCACCTTCGGCGTCGGACGCCCGTCCACCTCCGTGACCAGCACGTTGCTCGGCTTCAGGTCGCGGTGGATGATCCCCTTCTGATGGGCGTGCTGAACCGCCTGGCAAACCGAGACGAACAGCTCCAGCCGGGCCCGGACCGTGAGCCGCTGTGCGTCGCAATACTCGGTGAGCGGCACTCCCCGCACCAGCTCCATGACGAAGAACGGCTGGCCAGCCGTCGTGACGCCGCCATCGTAGATGCGGGCGATGTTGGGGTGGTCCATCATCGCCAGCGCCTGCCGCTCGGCGTTGAACCGGGCCAGCACCGCACGCGAATCCATGCCGATCTTGATCAGCTTGAGCGCCACCTGCCGCTTCACCGGTGCGGCCTGGCCGGCCCGGTAAACGGTGCCCATCCCTCCTTCGCCGAGGACTTCGAGCAGCGTGTACCGGCCGGCGATGACCTCCGCCGCGACCGATCCGCTTGGGCGGTGTGGCGAGGAGCCCGCAAACGTGGTGGATGGCGGAGGGTCGGTCTCCTCGCTGACCAGGGCTCCCAGGAGAAGGCAGCCGGGGCAGAGGCCCGCGGGGGCATTGACAGGTAATTCGTGCCCACACTTGGGGCAGCTTGCGCGATCGGCCATGCGTGAATGCTCCGAGGAGGAATCGCTCCGCCTCAGTCTCGTGTACGAGCTTCGCCGGGAAATCTTTCACCGATGGGCGGATTCGGGGCGGATGGCGTCGAACAGCGAGCGGATCTCGTCGTCGAGGTCGGACGGATCGTCGAGCGTGGCGGCGATCTGTTCCTGGAGGATCGCGCGGTAGCGCTTGCGCAGCCGGGTTCTGGCGGTATTGATGGCCTCCTCGGACGTGCGGAACCGCTCGGCCAGCACGGCGGACCGCACGGCGCCCTTGCCCTCGGTCAGGACGATCTTGAGCTGTTCGAAAAGCTCGGTCCGGCCGGAATCGGCGTACTCGGCGGTCAGGATGGCCATCACGCGGTCGAGCAGCGTGAGCGCCCAGGCGCGGTCGAACAGGCGTTCCGCCGTCAGGTTGTCGGCCGGCTCGACCAGGTAGCGGCCCTCGGCGCCGCGGGCGTCGATCGAAATCGGAGTGGTCGCGACGTCGGCCTTGTGCCGCCAGGCGTCGATGAGGAAGTTTCTACAGGCGACCTGGAGGAACCCGCGGAAGCGGCCCTTGCGCCGATCGACGGCGAGGAGCAGGTCCTTCTCGAGGAGGCTTGCGAAGAACTCCTGCGTCAGGTCGAGGGCTCGGTCCGGGGGGTTCCCCTTGCGGCGGATGAAGGCATAAAGGGGATACCAGTAGACCGAGCAGATTTCCTCCAGGGCGGCGCGCGCCTCGGGCGATCCGGGCGTTCCGGCCCTGATGATGAGGCTCCACCGAGTCATCGGGAACGTCGACGCCGCCGACCCGCGCGGGTCTCCATCGGGGCTCATGAGGACGGTCCTTGCTCGCTCTTGCGGGTCGATCTTCAAGTTCCATGACATGATTAGTCTACCGTGAACGAGAAACCGATGAAAGGTTTTCGCGCAAGTCACGTAGATGGAGTTCGTGGGCGAACGCCGGTCGCGTCCGGGTCGAGGCGCGCGATCGGCTTGTGGCCGCGTTCGTGATCCCGGACTGCTCGCCGATGGCCGCGTTCGTGATCCCGGACTGCTCGCCGATGTCGGCTCGACGCCCGCCCAGCTCGAGGGTGACCTGCTCCCTTCCTGCCGCCTGAGGACCGCTCCCATGACCGTCTACCAGCACGATCGACGGCCGCAACGCGATCGCCTCCGGGACCTTGCTCGAGGGAGCCGGCGTCGGCCCGGCGCAAGGCCGGGCCGACGAGTCATCGGCCCCGGTTCGAGCTGCTGGAACCGCGGGTGGTGCTCTCGCCGACGATCTTCACGGTCGATTCCACAGGGAGCGGCACCTCGGGTTCGGGCACGTCGGGCACGCTGCCCTACGTCATCTCCCAGGCCAACGCCAATACCAACACGGCCGGCAGCGAGATCGTGTTCGACCCCACGGTCTTCTCCGCGCCGCAGACGATCACGCTCGCTGCCACGCTGGTCCTCTCCGAGACGAGCGGCCCCGAGACGATCACCGGCCCGGCGGCGGGCGTGACGGTCAGCGGCGGCGGCACGGTCGAGGTGTTCAGGGTCAGCAGCGGCACGGTCTCGTCGGTCACGGCGACGCTCTCCGGCCTGACGATTTCGGGCGGCTCGGTGACGCAAGGCGAAGGGGGCGGTCTCTTGAACGACGGCACGCTCAACCTCGAGGACTGCACGATCAGAGGCAACTCCGCCGAGGCCGGAGGCGGCCTGGCCGGAGGCGGCCCGATGACGTTGACCGACTGTACCATCGCCGATAACTCCGCCACGCCCTCGGTCACCGGCTTTGGCGGGGGCATCGGAGGCGGCCTGGAAATCGGCGGCCCGGTGACGTTGACCGACTGTACCATCGCCGATAACTCCGCCACGACCGGAGGTGGAGTGTGGGAGGACTACGGCACGTTCACGTTGATCGACTGCACCATCACCGGAGACTCGGCGCAGGGCAATGGCGGCGGCCTGTATATCGGGCAGAGTTCCTCTAACACGGTCGCCTTGGTCTACGGTTGCACGATTAGCGGGGACTCGGCCCGGGTCGGTGGAGGCCTGTGCATCGCCTATGGTTCGGGGACATTGATCGATACGATCGTCGCCGGCAACGCGCCAAGCGGCAGCGATATCGCCGGCAAGGGCGCCGCCAGCGTCGTCGGGTCGTTCAACCTGATCGGCGCCGGCGGCTCGGGCGGGATCGTCGGCGGCACCGACGGCAACATCGTCCTGACCGGCTCGACCGGGCCGGGCCTCGCCCCGCTCGGCAACAACGGCGGGCCGACCCAGACCATGGCCCCGCTCCCGGGAAGCCCCGCGATCGGTGCCGGCGTCGCCCTCAAGATCGCCCCGACCGATCAGCGTGGCGACCCCCTCGACAGGCCGCCGGACATCGGCGCTAATCAGAGCCAGTTGGGTTCAGGTATCGCGGCACCACCGGCCACGTTCGTCGTCACCAGGACGGCCGACGACGGCAGCGCCGGCACGCTGCGCTGGGCCGTGGACCAGGCGAATTCCGTCCAGGGCACGAGCACGATCACATTCAACCTGGGGAGTACGCCGCAGTCGATCACGCTCTCGCAGGGACCGCTCGAGCTGAGCAACCCATCCTACTTGATCACGATCGACGGTCCCGGCGCGAACCTGGTGAGCGTCAGCGGCAACCAGGCCAGCCGGGTCTTCAAGATCGACCCCATGACCACGGCGACTCTCCTGGGCCTGACGATCAGCGGAGGCACGACGACCACGTACGGCTTCGGTGCCGGCGTGTATAACGAGGGCGCGGCGGCGCTCACTGACTGCACGATCAGTGGCAACGCCACCGGGGTCGACGGCTCCGGCGGCGGCCTGGCGAACAAAGGCATGATGACGCTGACCGACTGCGCCATCAGCGGCAACTCCGCGGGCTACGGTGGCGGCATCGGGCACGGCGGTGGTGGGGTATTCAACGCGGTCTCGGCAACGGCCACCCTGATCAACTGCACCGTTGATGGCAACACAAGTTCATCCAACGGAGGCGGCGGTGGAATCCGCAGCTACGGCGCGCTGACGCTGACCGACTGCACCGTCAGCGGCAACTCCTCGGCCGCGGGCGGCGGGGGCATCGCCGTACTCTCTACGACCATTTTGACCGACTGCACCATCAGTGGCAACACATCCACCGATGACGGCGCTGGCATCTCCATCGCGACCGGGAGCAAGCCGGTCACGCTGACCGACTGCACCGTCAGCGGCAACTCCGCGAAGATCGGGTTTGGCGGTGGCATCTCCGCCCTCAACAATGGGCCTATTGCGTTGATCAACTGCACAATCAGCGGCAACTCCGCCGCCGATGGCGGGGGCGTGTGCGACGACGATACCTTTTACGCGCTGATGACGTTGACCAACTGCACCGTCAGCGGCAACTCCGCATTCAACTCTACCGGTGGCATAGACAACGGCGGTTTCGGCCTCGTCCAGTTGCACAACACGATCGTCGCCGGCAATACAGACGTAGACGGCACCGCCGACATCGATGGCGTCACCGGCTCATACAACCTGATCGGTACCGGCGGATCCGGTGGCCTGGTCAACGGCGTCAACGGCAACATCGTCGGCGTGACCAACGCGGGACTGGCTCCGCTCGCCGATAACGGCGGACCGACCGAAACCATGGCACTATTGCCGGACAGTCCAGCCATCGACGCGGGGAGCGACTCCATCCCCGGCGTCACGATTCCCGCCACGGACCAGCGCGGCGCCTTGCGCGGACCGGCCGGCCTCAACGCCGGAACCGCCGTCAACATCGGCGCCTACGAGGCGAGCTCGTCGTACCTGGTCACGAGCACCGCCGACTCGACCGATGTCGGCACGCTCCGCGCCGCGGTCGGCTGGGCCAACCTCAGCACCAACGCCAACCCGGCCAATCTCGCCAATCCCGCGGCCAACACGGTCGTCTTCGACACCGCGGGGGCGTTCGCCAGGGCGCAGACCATCACGCTCACCCCGGAACTGGGCACGCTGGCGCTGACCGGTACGGCCGTGGCAGAGTCGATCATGGGCCCGGCGGCGGGCGTGACGATCAGCGGCGGCGATGCCGTCCGGGTCTTCCAAGTGGATGACGGCGTGACGGCCACCCTCAGCGGCCTGACCATCACCGGGGGTTCGACCACCGGAAATGGCGGCGGCCTGTACGACGACGGGGGGATCCTCACGCTGACCGGCGTGACCGTGGCCGGCAATACCGCGGCCGCCGGCGGTGGACTGTTCCTCGCCGCGGGCGCTGCGGCCTCCGCCGGACAGGTCGGCATCACCGCGCGCGGCACGGTCGCGATCGTCAATTGCACCGTGAGCGGCAACAGCGCAGCCACCGGCGGTGGACTCTCGAATTCCGCCACGGCCGATCTGTCCGCCTGCACGATCGCCAACAACACCGCGGCCGTCGGCGGTGGAATCGAGAACGCGGCCGGTGGCGACGCCACGCTCGAAGACACGATCGTCGCCGCCAACCTCGGTACGGGCGGCGCCGCCAGCGACATCGGCGGTGGCAACGCGGCCGGTGTGACCGGCACGTATGACCTGGCGGGCGCCGGCGGCAGCGGCGGGCTGGCCGGCGGCACCGGCAACATCGTCCTGACCGGCACCGAGAGCCCGGAGCTGGCCCCGCTGGGCCACTACGGCGGGCCCACCCCGACCATGCCGCTGCTCCCCGGCAGCCTCGCCATCGGGACGGGCACCGCGATCCCCGGGGTCTCGACCGACCAGCGCGGCGAGCCCCTGGCCGCGAAGATCGATATCGGCGCCTTCCAGAGCCAGGGGTTCACCCTCACGGTCGTCGCCGGCAGCACGCCCCAGGCGGCGATCATCGGCACCGCGTTCGCCAATCCGCTGGCCGTCACCGTCGCCGCGATCAATCCGATCGAGCCCGTGGCGGGCGGGGTCGTGAACTTCACCGTCAATCCGGCCCCGGACGGCGCGTCGGCCAGCCTCTCCGCCGCGACCGCGATCATCGGGTCTGACGGGATCGCCCAGGTGACCGCCACGGCCAATTCCGTCGCTGGCTCCTACACAGCTACCGCATCGTACGTCGGCGCGACATCGACGGCCACCTTCAACCTGATCAACCTGAATGGCCAGGTGGGGCTCACGTTCTCGACGATCGCCCCCCAGAGTGTCCCCTTCGGCACCGCGACCGCGACCTTCTCCGGCACTCTGGCCAACGGCACGCTAACCCCTCAGGGAGAGGACGTCGCGGTCAAATTCGACGGTGTCACGCAGCAAGCCGTCATCGGTACCTCGGGCACCTTTTCAACCACGTTCAATACCTCCAGCCTCGCCGTTTCCGCCACGCCGTACCCCGTCAGTTTCGTGTATGCCGGCGACGGCACTTTCAGCAGCGCCAGCACGACGAGCTCGCTGACGATCACCAAGGCAACACCCGCGATCACGTGGGCGAATCCCTCGGCGATCACTTACGGTACGCCGCTCTCGGCCACGCAGCTCGACGCCAGCACCACGGTCCCTGGGACCTTCACCTACAACCCCGCCCCGGGCACCGTGCTGCAGGCCGGCCCGGGACAGACCCTCTCGGTGACCTTCACGCCCGCCGACTCGACCGACTACAACGCCCCTCCCGCTCCCGCCCCGGTGACGATCGACGTGAAGAAGGCCACGCCCAACATCACCTGGGCCACCCCCGCCCCCATCACTTACGGCACCGCGCTCGCGGCGACCCAGCTCGACGCGGCGGCGGCCTGGACGGTGGGCGGAATCAACGGACCGGTCGCCGGATCGTTCAGCTACACCCCGGCGGCGGGCACGATCCTCCACCCGGGCAGCGACCAGACCCTCTCGGTGACCTTCACGCCTTCGGACTCGACCGATTACCGCGCGGCGCCCGGCTCCGTGACGATCGACGTCGCCAAGGCCATGCCCACCCTCACCCTCACCGATCCAGGCGGCGAGTTCGACGGCACTCCGTTCCCGGCTACCATCGCCATCGCCGGTTCCGGGGCGGACAACCCGCCCGCGGCCAGCCTGGAAGGAATCACGCCGACGTTGACCTACTTCGACGGGACCGGAGCCTCGGGCACCAGTCTGGGCTCCTCGCCACCGACGGCGATCGGGACCTACACCGTCGTGGCCGCCTTCCCCGGCACCGCCGATTACTCGCCGATCAGATCCGCGCCGGTGACGTTCACGATCGCGCCGGGCACTCCGACGATCGCACTCAGCGCGTCCGGCGGTTCGGCCGTTTACGGACAGCCCGTGACGCTCACACTCACGGTGGCCGCCGCCGGGACACCGGGCGGCTCGATCACATTCCTTGACGGTACCACCCCGCTGGCCACCGTCCCGCTCGATCGCACCGGCAAGGCCACGCTGACCGTCTCCGCCCTGGCCATCGGGACCCATTCGATCGTCGGGGCCTATGGCGGCGACACCAACGACCGCGGAGTGCAGTCGAGTCCGGTCTCGGTGACAGTCTCGCGGGCCGCCACCGAGGTCGAGGTGATGCCGCAGCCGGTCCTCAAGAGGAAGAAGGTCATGTCGCTGGGCCTGAAGGTGGTGATCCGGCCGCTGGCGCCCGGAGGGGGCATACCGACCGGCTTGGTCACGTTCGAGGTCCGGTCGAAGGGAAAGAAGAAGGTCACTGAGCAGGTACTCGGGACCGCGATACTCGGCGGCGGGACGGCTACGCTAACCGTTAGGCCTAAGGGCGTGCCCAGGCAGCCAATCACCATCCTCTATGGCGGCGACACGGATTTCACGTCGGGCACTGCGTTGATGGTGCTGTGATAACCAGACTCAATAGTCACGCGGTACGCCGGAATTCGTGGCGGGCCCAGCCTCTCCCTGCCCCGGCACGGTCCTTTTTCGATTCCGCCTTGCCGCCCTTCTTGAGGCGAAAGCCACTCCGTTCGCTGCTCGTGATCGCAGAAACGCGGCGGCGGCTGACCCGGCTCGCATCGCCGGTGATGATGACGTTGCCCCAGGGCCAGCGCACGCTAACTCGCTGATCCGGTAAGGACTTGCAACAGGTGGTTGTCGTCCCAACCACAAAGGCGCTTCATGGCGATACTCGTGCGGTCGGGATGCTGCTTCAGGAGCGACAACGTGAAGCAATCGAGCTAGGCGAACCTCTCTCGCAGTGCTTCCCCTCTCCTGATGGGTCTTTGTGAAGACCAGAGGGTCACCCTTCCTCTGGCGCGCTTCGGTCCGAGTCTACCGACGCGCCCTACTGGGTTGCTTCGGGCCTTATGGCGGCTGGATCGGCTCCGGTGCTGCCGCACCTGGTCGGCTTCTGAACAACTGTTACCCTCGGCCCGTGAACGGGTACCGCCGCGGTGCCGGTCTCGTACCGGCGGCGTCGGCGCGCCAAGCCGGCTTTGACCCCTAGCTGGGCTTGTGATAGCCTGATTGGAAATGCCAGAGGGGAATGCGACGATGTCCACCGATCGAAGAGAGGATCTCAAGGCCTTCCAGGCCTTCGTTAACGCGCAACTCGCCAACGGCGGCGCCATGCTCACACCGGCGGAGGTCCTGGAGTTGTGGGAGGTCCAGGATCACACCGATGACGAACGAGAGGAGACCCTGGCCGCGATCCGCGAGGGCCTGAGGGATGCCGATGAAGGCCGCGTCCGACCCTTCGAAGAGTTCGATCGCGAGTTCCGCCGGAAGCACGGACTGACGCCCGAGCGATGAGCTACAACATCGTCCTGACCGCGCGGGCCGAAGCGGACCTCGATCGGATCTATGAGCGACTATCGCAGGGGAGCGCCAAGGGTGCGGCGCGGTGGTATCAGTCGTTCTGGAGGGCCGTCGAGCGGCTCAAGACCCATCCGTTCTCTTTTGTCCTCGCTTTCGAGCACGACCAATTCGAGGAAGAGCTGCGGCACCTGCTCTTCGGCACGCGACACGGGAGGACTTATCGAGCCCTCTTCGTGGTCCGTGGAGAGGTGGTGATTATCGTTGCGGGCCGCTGGCCGGGCGAGCGGCCGATGAAGCCGGGCGATATTGATATTTAGCAACAGGCCGGGAATCACTTCCCGGCGCTCTGGAGAGGCCTGTTCCGGCGATGTCTCCCGACCTCGCCCCTCTACCGCGGCCGCCGTCAGGCGGCCCCATTCGCCCACCCCATCCGCAGGGCCAAGGGCGCACTCAGGCAACCACCCCGCCCGACCCCAGATCCCCATTCGTTCGTCCCGACTCACCCTCTTTCACCAGGGCGACCTGGGCCATGGTCCGCCGAGAAATCTTACGTGCGCAAAGTTTTATGCGAAATTTTTCCTCCTTACTGTCGAAGAGGTTAAGACGAGGCGCACGCACAAAATCGGCGCATCGCGTTTATGATTTTGCAAAACCGCAGCATCCTGTTAATAGGGGACGTTGTGCGCCGTGTGGGTGGGCCGAAGCGGGTCGAGGCCGGCGGCGTCTCGTCCCAGCCGGCGGTTCGCGGCCGGGACGACCGGCCCGGACCCAACTCCCGGACGTGGGGTCGGCCCTCACGAGATTCCGAGGCGGGTCGGTCCCGTCCGGAAGGGACGCCGTCGGCCGCCTCGCCGCCGGCGTGGCGCCGGGTCGTCCCGCCCGCACTCGGCGGGCCTCCCTGCCGGACATCCGGAGGGATTTCGATCGCATTCCGTCAGCACAGGGCGCGAGCCATCGTGTGGCAACCGGGTACTCTGCCATCCAAAGGTCGGGGACGTCCTCGCCGCGATCCCCTGGATCCGACCGCCGTGGCGGCGATGGAGCCCGGGTCATCGATCCGGAGGCGGGCCCGTCCGTCCGTCCCCCTCGGGACCGAATCTCCGGGCCGGCTGGAGGGATGGCGCGGGAGATGCGGGCGGCGGCCCCCGGGCACCTTGCCAGAATTGATGAGGAGGCGCCGTGAGGCGCCGAATCCCGGCCGCCGGCCGCCGATCCGGGCCGGGCCGGGCCGGTTGGGCCTGAGGAATCGGCTGCGAATCCCGTCCCGGCGCCCCGGAGAGACTTGCTGGCGAAGTCCGGCGAACGGACCGGCCGGCGGCGGGGTCGGGAGACCCGCGCCGAGCGCGACACCCCGAAATCGGGAAGTGATTCGCCGCCTGATCCTTAGCGGAACCTCCGATGCGCCGGGGGGACTCCATGGGAAATGCGCGGCGAGAAGAGGAGATGGCACGAGCCAGCCGTTGACCGGTTCGATCCCGCGGGCCGCGCCTCGGCGGCCGGGTCGCCCTATTCGCCGATCTCGCGAATGACCCGACATGGGTTGCCGGCGGCGAACACGCCTTCGGGGATGTCGCGGGTAACCACGCTGCCGGCGCCGATGACCGACCGGGAGCCGACCCGGACGCCCGGGCAAAAGACCGCCGCGCCGCCGACCCAGACATCCGAGCCGATCTCGATCGGCTCGCCGGACTCCTGGCTGCGACGGAGTGCGGCGTCCATCGGGTGAGTCGCGGTGTAGATCTGCACCGCGGGGCCGAACAGGGTGAAGTCCCCGATCCGGACCTGGCAGACATCGAGCACCACGCAGTTGAAGTTGAAGAAGACCCGCTCGCCGAGCAGGATGTTCGAGCCGTAGTCGCAGTAGAACGGCGGCTGCATCCAGACGCTGTCGCCCCCGGCGCCGAATAGCTCGATCAGGATCCTCCGCCGCTCCTCCTCGTCCGCGTCTCGCGTGACATTGAGCGCCTGGCAGAGGTCGCGCGCCCGGCGTCGCCCGGCGGCGAGTTCGGGGTCGAAGGGATCATACAACTCGCCGGCCAGCATCTTATCGCGCTCGGTTCGCATGGTCGCTCCTGGCCAGCACGGGCCGGATCAAGGGGCCATTCCCGACGACGCCAGGCTCTGCCGTCCCAGTTCCCCGAGCGAGGTGCAACCGGCGAGTCCCAGGGCCACGTCGAGATCGGCGATCAAGTTCAAGAGGACCTCACGGACGCCGCTCTCGCCTGCAACTGCCAGGCCATAGGCATAGGGGCGGCCCAGCAGGACGGCCCGGGCCCCCAGCGCGATCGCCTTGAGCACGTCGGACCCGCGACGGATGCCGCTGTCGAACAACACGGTCGTCCGGTCGCCGACCGCATCGACCACCCCCGGCAGGGCATCCAGCGCGGCGATCGCGCCGTCGAGCTGCCGGCCGCCGTGGTTGGAGACGATCACCCCCGCGGCGCCGTGGTCGACCGCCTGGCGCACATCGTCGGGATGCAGCACGCCCTTGACGAGGACTGGCAGCCGGGTCCAATGCCGCAGGCGGTCCAGGTCGGCCCAGCTCAGCGACGGGTGCGAGAACACCTGAGCGAAGTATTCGAAGGTCCGCATCGAATCCGCCAGGGGATCTCCGCCGACGGCTTGCCGGAACGCGGGATCGGTGAAGTAATTCGCCAGCCCATCGCCGCGCAAGAACGGCAGATACGCGTTGCGGATGTCGCGCTCGCGCCAGCCCAGGAAGTAGGTGTCAACGGTCACCATGATCGCGCCGAAGCCGGAGGCGCTCGGCGCGCTGCACGAAGCTGGCGGCCAGCTCATCGCTGCGGGGCCAGTAGAGCTGGAACCAGCGTGGCGCGTCGCCCATCGCCTCGGCGACCTGCTCGATCGGGGTCGAGGACGCCGTGCTCAGGACCATCGGGACGCCCAGCGACGCGGCGGCCCGTGCCACGGCCAGGTCGGCATCTTTGTGGACGATGCTCAGCACACCGATCGGCGCCAGCAAGATCGGCGTCGGCAGCCGCGAGCCCAAGAGCTCGACGCCCAGGTCGCGCCGGGACACGTCGCGGAGATACCGCGGGACCAGCCGATGCCGGCGGAACGCCTCGAGGTTGGCCCGCATGGTGTCTTCGGAGCCCGCCCCGCCGGCCACGTAGTCGTAGGCCGCCTGGCTCAACACCGAAGCCGCCTCTCGCTCCAGCTCCTCGATCGAGACCGGTTGCTCGGGGACCTTTCCCGCCAGGCCCGCCTTGTAGATCTCCAACTGGCGCCCGATTCCCGGGGACAAGCCAGCACCTGGATCCGCCATGACGCTCGCTCCCATCATCGCCGGGGCAGGAATCGGCCTCGGCTCCCCTCACCGATCGCCCCCGCGCGCCGCCGAGGACTGCGCGGCCATGATATCATCCGGGTTGATCGTCCGCCGGATCAAGACGGTTCCCCCCGGCCGCGCCGCCGCCCGTCATGATCCGATCATCGATCGTCCCCCGGTGGCCAACCGCGCTTGAATTCCGTCGGATGCCCTGCAAGAATTCGAACTAAGAGGAAAACTGCAAGTCTTCACGACACGGGTGCCATACGTCCTGCGTGAGTCGGCATTCGCCGCTGCCGGCAGGCGAGAGTGATACCATGAGCGATGCCCAAACTCATTTCGTCGCGGTCTGCCCGCATTGTTCGGCCGGGTTGAAGATCCGGCGGGCCTACATCGGCCAGCAGGTCCGTTGCAAGCGGTGCGACGAGGTCTTCGTCGCCGAGGAGAGGCCGGACGGGGGCGGCGCCGTGCCCGGCGAGACGCCGATCCCGCCCGTGGAGAAGGTCGAACGGATCATCGCGACCTGCCCGAGATGTCGGACCACGCTGAGCGTCCGGCGGGCCTATATCGGCCGGCAAGTCCGCTGCAAGCAGTGCGACGAAGCCTTCCTGGTCGCGGACCCTTCCGACATTCCCCCCTCCGCCCCTTCGGACAATCAAGCCCCGGCCGACGACGGATCGGCGATCGATCGGGAGGAACTCGAGCGGCTGCGAGGCGAACTCGATCGAGTCTCCGGGGAGTATCAGCGCCTCGAGACGGCGCACCGCGAGCTGCAGGCAGCAGAACGGCGACACCAGAACGCGAACGCCGAACTGCAAGCGGCGCAGTGCGCGGCTCCGAGAATCCCACGATGAGCTGCAGGCGACGCATGCACGGCTCGAAGAATCCCACGGCGACCTGCAGGCGGCGCATGGCGAGCTCCAGGCATCGAATGCGCGGCTCGAGGAATCGCATGGCGACCTGCAGGCGGCGCATGGCGAGCTCCAGGCATCGAATGCGCGGCTCGAGGAATCGCATGGCGACCTGCAGGCGGCTCACAGTCAACTGGCATTCGAGCTCAGCCAGTTGAGGACGGCGGCACGATCGGGTCGCTGGCGAAAACGAGCAGCTCACGGGCCATCGCGAGGGTCTCCAGGCCGATCGGGATCGGCTCTCCGGCGAGCGGGATGAGCTACAGTCCCGAAGCGATCGACTCTCGCAGGAACGCGATCGGCTCGAGGCCGAGCGCGACCAGATCCGCGATCAGCACGATGCCCTGGAAGTGGTCGTGCAAGAGCTCCGCGCCGAACTCGCCGAGCGCGGCGGCGAGGCTGTTGAGGTCCGGGTCGAACGGGACGATCTCCGGACCTTGCGGGATCAGCTCCAGGCCGACCGGGATCAGCTCCAGGCCGACCGGGATCAGCTCCAGGCCGACCGGGATCAGCTCCAGGCCGATCGTGATCGCCTCGAAGCCGAACTGGAGTCGGTCCGCGCCGAGCTGGGCGAGATCGCGCCGAGTGAGGTCCGGCCGTTGGTGAACGAGCGGGCGTCGCTGATGTCGGAGGTCGAGCGGTCCCGGAGCGAGGTCAACCGGATTCGCGGCGAGATGCTTCGGCTCCAAGGTGAGCACGATGCCCGGGTCAACGACCAAGCCGGGCGGGAGCGAGAGGCCGGCGAGCGCGAGCAGCGTTGGGAGGCCGACCTCCAGTCCGCTCGTTCCGAGGTCGAACGGCTCGCGGCGGTGGTCCGCGACCGCGATGTGGAACTCGCGGCCGCCGTGGCGGCCCAGGAACGCGTCGCAGCCGAGCGCGAATCGACGAAGGTGGAAGCGCGACGGCTCCGCCTGGCACTCGACCAGTTCGAGCGGGAGCAATACGACCGGGGCGAGCAGGAGCGGGCCGAGATCGATGAGATCCGGGCCCAGGCGGATCTCCTCCGGGATGAGAACGGCCAGCTCCGGACGAGCCTCGATCGGCTCCGGGCGGAGGTCGAGCAACTCCGTGCCGAGCCCGTCCGGGACGGAGCACGCGTTTCGTCCCCGGATCGGGATGAGGAGCTCCGGGCGGCCATCGCCCGGGTGGACTCCCTGCAACGCGAGCTGGCCGAATCGCGCCGCGTCCAGCGCGAGATGGGCGCGATGCTCAGCGGCATCGGGATTCGCTTCCGGGAGGTCTGATCGGTGCCGTCGGGTGCGATGGCGTCCCGCCGTCCTGCCGTCCCGGCGCGATCTTGGGATTCACGGCTGCGGTCGTGGCGATTATCCTGTCCGGCCGATGCCCGCGGGTGCGGGCCCGCGTACGCTCACCCTCGCCGCACGGAGGCGGTCATGAAGACGCAGGTCATCGCCTGGGCGATCATCCTGGGCGTGGGAGCGGTCACGATCGCTCTGGCCCAGCCGGGGAACCGGCCGGTAACTCCCCGGCCGAACTCGGCGAATGAGTCCACTCCTCGATCCTCCGACAACCCGCGGCCCGATCGGCCCGAGTTCCACGACAAGGTCGCACGGCTCCGCGCCGAGGTCGAAGTGCTCCAGCTCGAGCACGACGTGGCCAAGGAGCGGCTGGCCGCCAATTTGATGGGGCGAATGATCCCCCCGCCACCGGCCGGATTGGCGGGACGGGCCGAGAGTTCGGAAGGGAGCCCCTCCCAGGAGGTGGCCCGCGACTACATGCGGATCGGGGCGGAGCTGGTGGGCAAGGGCTCCGAGTTCGAGGCCGCCATGCAGGAGAAAGGCGATGAGATCTGGCAGGCGGTGAAGAAGGCCGCCCCGGTCACGACACCGGCCGACCTCGAGCGCCTCAAGCAAGACTTCCTCCAGGTCGCGACCGAGCTGAACCGCAAGAAGATCGAGCTGGTCGAGCTGGAGGTCCACCTCGAAGGGTCGATGTGATCCGCGACCCGGGATGTCCCGACCAGACGACCCCCGGGAGCGAAATCAGAGGGGAAGGGCTCGGATCACGTCCCGCGGCGCTCAGGGCTCGAACGGGGAGATCAGCACCTTGTCCCAATCGGGTCGGGGTTCGTAAGTCCCGTCCGGCCGGACGAGGATGGTCTCGGGAAATGGGTCGAGGAGGCCGAAGGTCATCGCGAGCTTCCCCTTCGTGAAGACCCTGGTCTCGGCCAGCCGGCCGCCTTGGATCATCACCGCAATGTGATCGTAGCGCACCTGACATGTCGGGCAGATCCGACTCTCCGGCGGCAGGTCGCGGATTTCCGAGTCGAAGGCGATGACATCCTGATACTCGGGCGACCCGAAGTTGCACTCGTCGGCGCGCCGCCCGAACCAGCCCCATTTCCTGTACCACTTAAAGGGAGGGATGATCACGCCGTCCTCGTCGCGGAGCCAGACGACCTCCTCGCCAAGGCCCCAGTAGTGGACGTGCGACTGGCCCCAGAAGAATGTCGATTCGCCCGGGCAATAGCCAATGTCCTCTCCACACGAAGGACAGATCACCGGGGCGTGAAGGATCGAATGCCACGACATGCCAAACGCCTCCGGGCCGTCTCGGTCGCAGCGCGTGTCGGACGGGAAACACCGGTGCGCTCACCGGGAACTCCTACGGCCCAAGCGAATCCCCGTCGGCCCGCCTCCCATTCAGTGTATCGTCAGAGCGCGGCGGAGGCGACTCCACCGACGGGTCGCGAGCAGGCTCTCGCCCTCCTCTCTACCCATGGTTCTTCGCGCGGATCAACGACGGACCACAGTCAGGGAGCACCGACGGAAGAGTTGCACAGGGACGCGATGGAGGCCGGGCCGCCCGCGAGCGAGCGCGGGCGATCCGACCCACCGGACGATCATGGGGAAGCCCCGGGACCCTTGAGAAGGTTCTGGAGGTCGGTGTTGGTCTGGAGTTGGGGCGAGCCGACGACCCAGAACGTCGGGCCTTTGATGGGGGAAAGCAGCGGTATGGTGTTCACCTGGGTGGGCATATCGGCGTCAAACGTGACGACGGGGATCCCTCGCGCCTTCGCGGTCAACACGATCTGGAGGTCGTTCACGTCGAAATCCTTGGGCAGAGTGATGCCCGCCGGGGTCCTCGGTGCGAACACCAGGACAGCCCGGCCCTGGGCGCTGAGGAACCGACCGATCTGCTGCGACGAGTAGCCCATCGATGCCACGACCTTGCTCCAACTGGTGTTGGTCAGTCCCTTCTTGAATGCCCCATAGAGCGGTCCGAGGACGACCTGGTTGAGGAAGACGCGGACGGGGACGTAGATCCGGAAGGTCGGATCGCGGAGGATCGAGGTGGCGATATTCACCGCGTTGCCTGGGCCCTTGACCATGAAGAGGCCCGCGTCGCCGACGAAGCCGTTGGCGACGGGCCGGCTATAGAACCGATAGACCCCGCGCCCGAGGTTGGTGAGGAGCACCCCGGCGTTGGCGTAGGCCAGTGCGCCGTCGAGGGTGCCCGTCCGGTAATAGCCGAGCGCGCCGAAGCCGCCCGCCGCGCCGAGGTTCCACCCCAGCGTGCGCCAGGAGAAGTTGGTCCAGTTGCCGGCCGACGGGTTGAAGCTGCCGCCGACGAGGCCGCCGATGAGCCCGCCGACCTGGTAGCCCGGGCCGAAGAATCGCCCGCTGCCGAACTGCCAATCGATGGTCCCGCCGATGAGGCTGCCGCCCAGGTTGCCCAGCGAGGCATACGGGGCGAGGCCGCCGACCAGCGGCGAGAAGATGGCCCCGGCGATCTGCCATCCCCCGAACTGGTCGGGCGAGCCGAGGAAGCCGAGGTTCAGCTCGGCGCTGAGGAACCCCGCGGCCCAGCCCGAATAGGCGACGATGGAGGTCAGCGTCGTGGCTCCCGCGGCCCCGCCGAGCAGCTCGGCACCCCAGCCGCCGGCGGGCAGCGTCGCGATCGCGAAGGCCGCGACCGTCAGCGCATTGCCCCACCAATGCGCGTTCTGGGCCTCCCCGTAGAGCTGCTGTGCCTCCTGGAGGTCGGCGGGATCGAACCCCGGCCGGCCCAGCGCCTCGGACGCCGCGTTGTACTGGTCCGCTGCCTGGTTGAGCTTGTAATAGGCCACGAGGCCGGTGACCAGCGCGACGCCGCCGATGATCAGGACCGGGATGATCTCGCCCGTGGGATCGGTCGCGTTGACCGGGCTGTTGTCGGCATAGCGCGAGACGTTGCTGTCGCCGCCCTGGAACGACAGCGGGTCCTGGCTGATGAATCGGCCGGTCCGCGGGTCATAGAAGCGGGCCCGGTCGTAATAGAGTCCGGTCGCCCCGTCGTACTGGTAGCCGGCGTAACTGACTCGGAGTGAGAGCGAGGGATCCGTACTCGTGGTCAGGTTGCCGAACGCGTCGTAGCTCAGGTGGTCGACGACCTGGCTCCGGCCGCCGGCCTGCATCACGACGTCGCGGACGGTGTTCTGGTTGTCGGAGATCATCCAGGCGACGACGGATTGGTCGCCCGGCCCGGACCACTCCTCGGCGAGGACCTGATCGACCGCCGGGCCGTAGAGGTAGCGCTCCGTGACCTGGCCCTTGCCGTTGAGCACCAGCGCCAGGTTGTCCTGCGGCGCCTGGCTCGTCGTCCCGGCCGCCGGCGCGGTCGGGTGCAGGTTGAGCGACTCGTCAACATAGTGCGTCGTCGTGACCTGCGGGGTGGTGCCGGTCAGGTTCGTCGTCGTCTCGGAGATCAACCGGTTGAAGGGGTCGTAGCCGTAGTTCGTCTCGCTCTCGACCCGGCCCTTCGCGTCCTTGACCGTGACGGATGCCAGGCGATTGCGGTCGTCCCAGGTGTAGTCCGTCTCCGTCCTCGTGGCGATGTCAACCTGGCGAGTCAGGTTCCCCTCTGCGTCGTAGGTATAGTCGTAGGTGCCGTCCGAGAGGATCTCGTTGGCGGGGCCGACCTGGTATCCGCCGCCGATGCGATTGCCCTCGGCGTCGTAGGCGTATTGCTGGGCGGTACCGTTCGAATTCTGGACGCCGATCAACTGGCCCGAGGCGTCGTATGAATACGCCGACTTGCCGCCCGAGTCGGCGTAGGAGGCGACCAGCCCGGCGGACGTGTAAGTCCACGCGAGGTTGTCGAGCGTGGTGTTCCCCTGGGTGCTGTCGATGCCCGACAGGCGGTCGTTCTGGCTATAGATGTAGGTGCTGGTGGCGACCACTTGCGTGCCGGCGAGGTCGGAGTAAGTGGTGATGGACGCGTATTGCTGGTTGTCGTGGTACGTGAAGTCGACCCGCTTGTCCGCGACTGGGGCCCCGCCGGGGACACCGTATTGCTCGATCTGGGTGACGCGGCCCTGGCCGTCGTAGGCGTAGCTCTCGGCCTCCTGAGCGACTCCGTTGACGCTGATGGTGACCCCGGTGACCTGGCCCTGGGCGTTGTGCTGATAGTCGAACTCCACCGCCGCCCCGACGTTGGTCCCCGTCTCGACGACCCGGACCAGCGTCCCCGAGGAGTCGTACGTGTAGTCGTAGCGGGAGCCGGCGTCGCTCGCCTCGATCAGGCGACCCGATGAGTCATACACGTAATTGATCGACTCGGTGATCGCGCCGGTGCTGCCGAGCCAATCCTCTCGCGTGAGGTCGCCCCGGGAATCGTAGGAGAACACGCGGACGCGGCCGTCCATGTCAACCTCGCGGACGAGCTGCCCCGCGGCGTTGTAGGTAGAGTACGCCGTGGCGCCATTCGGCGACGTCTCGGTGATCACGTCCCCGCGGGCGTCGTAGGTCCAGGTCGTCGTGTTGCCGAGGGAATCGGTCAGGCTGAGCATGTCCCCGCGGGCGTCGTAGGTCGCGCGGGTCTGTTGCCCCTGCGCGTCGGTCCAGACGGCCGACCCGCCGTCAGGCCCGGCGTTGTAGACGAATGTCCCATCGCCCGAGACTTCGACTTCGTGCGCATCATTCACCCGAGTCGACAGGACCGTGCCGCTGGCCGACCCCGCGCCGCTGGCCGACCCCGTGCCGCTGGCCGACCCCGTGCCGTTCGCCAGCGGGGTCGCCTGCGACAAGCCCGATGCGGCCGCGGTCCCGCTCGCCGTGGTCTGCGTCGAGGGGACCGTGCCGGAGGCCGAGGCGAGGGCACTCGACCCGGCCGCCGACCCCAGCGCCGACGAGTCGATCACCGATGACCCGATCGCCCCGGAGCCGGTCCCCTGGACGGTGCCTCCCGCGGGGATGCTCGAGCCCTGGCCCGAGCTGACGGCGCCGATCCCGGAGGCGGTCCCGCTGCCGATCGAGGCCGAATCGGCGGCGGCGCCGCCCGATCCGGAAGCCGGGGCCGTCGCCGTGGCCGAGGACGATCCGAACGCGGAGGCCGAACCGGCGGCCGAGGAGCCCGACGCGGAAGCCGAATCGGCGGCCGAGGAGCCCGACGCGTTGATCGGGGCGCCCGAGGCGGCTGCCGACCCCTGGCCGGAGGAAGCGTCCGCGACGGCCGTTCCGCCCGAGTCGGCCGGGCTGGCGGAGGCCGACCCCGCCCCGCCGGACGCGGGTGAGGTCGCGGCGACGGAGGATCCGCTCAACCCGCCCCACAACTGGCCCGAGCCCGAGGACGAGCCGATCAGACCGGGATCCGCCGAGCCCGACGCGGTGCTGCTGCCCACCACCGAGCCCGAGCCCGGGCCGGCGACGGCCTGCTCGACGCTGCTGAGCCCCGACATGCCCCCGGCCCCGGAACTGGGGCCGACGGGGGCAGCGGAGCCCGACGTCGAGCCGGTGGAGGTTCCCTGGAAGACATAGCCGTCGCCGGCGAAGATCGGGCCGAAGCCGCCGTTCCCGCCCGAGCCTGAGGTGTATCCGGCGTTGGACGGGATCCAGCCAAAGTCGTAGTTGCCGATCCCGTTGCCGAACATCACGCCGCCGCTCTGGCCGCTGGCGCCGTACTGCTGGTTGAAATAGGCGCCGGCGTAGAAGCCGAGGTAGTTGACGGTCAGCCCGTAGCTCGTCGCGTAGGTTGTCGAACTCGAGCTGGAACTGCCGGACGTGGTCGTGCCCCCCCCGGACCCGGAGCCGGAGCCCGATCCGGGGTTCGTCATCGTCATGGTCCACGACCAGGCCCAGCTATCCGACTCGCTGAGGTTGCCGCTGACGGCGTTGGAGCCCCACGACGAGTAGGCGATCGTGCCGCTGCCCCCGTAGGTCTTGGACCAGCCCCCCGAATAGTTGTAATAGTCGTTGGCCGTCACGCTCCCCGAGCCGGAGTCCTGCGAGTTGTAGGTGGAGTTCTGGCTCGACGTGGCCACATCGCTGGACCAGCTCCCGCTGGCGTTGTAGGTCGCCTTCCCGCTGGCGTTGATCGTCCCCGACGCGCCGCCGGTGGTCGTGACCGTGCCGTTCGGCGCGAAGGTGGTGGTGTATCCCTCCGACCACTTGGTCTGGAACGACTCCTGGACCGTCTGGGTGTACTGGCTGTCGGCCGAACCCTGGCTGCCGTTCCCGCCGCCGTAATTGCCCGAGGTCCAGGTCGAATGAAAGTTGCCGCTGGCCGAGAAACTGGTGGACCCCGAGCCCGATCCGCTGGCCGAGCTGTTGGTGACGGTCGTCACCGATCCGTTGGTCGCCAGCGTGGAGACGGTGTTCCAGTTGTACGAGAAGTTCGACCCGAGGTTCTGCGTCTCGGACCAGCTATTCATCGAGGTCGTGGTCGAGTTGGGGGAGCTGGAGCTATAGTTGTCCGAGTACGAGAACGACCCCGAGAAGCTGCTGCTGCCGCTCCCGCTGCCGGAGCTGGTCGCGATGCCCGAGGTGCTCCAGGCCCCGTTGGAGAAGGTGGACGTCAAATTGACCTGGTAGCCCCAGCCGCCGCTCCCGCCCTCGGACCACGACTCGTTGGTCAACGAGGTGTAGGTGTTCCCCCCGCCCGAGGGCGGCGGGGTATTGTTGACGTACGAGCCGCTGCCGGAATACGAGAAGGTGAACGAGCCGCTGCCGGAAGCCGAACCCGAACCGGTCGTCGCCCCCCACGCGCCGTTGGCGAAGGTGAACCCCTGCGAGGAGCTGTAGGTCGCCGACTCCGTGCCGGTCTCCTTCGCGGTCCCGTTGATGTAGCCCGACGTATAGCTGCCCGACCCCGAGTAAGAGAATGTGTTGCTGCCGCTGAACGACGCCGAGCCGGAGCCGGTGGTCGTCCAGGTCGTGCCGTTGGAGTTGAGCGTCGAGGTCGTGCTGAAGCTCCCGGACCACGACTGCGTGGTGCTCCCCTTGTCGGTGCCGTTCATCGTCCCGCCGGGCATCGGCTCGGTGTAGGTGCCGCTGCCCGACGAGGTCCACGTGCCCGAGCCGGATCCGGAGCTGCCGCCGCTGCCGGACGTCGCCACCCAGGTCCCGTTCGAGCGCGCGTAGCTGACCGAGGCCTGGAACGAGTCGGACTGCTGGCCCGACTCCGAGGCGCTGCCGGCGAAGGTCTGCCCGCCGCTCGAATAGGTGTACGTGCCGCTGCCGGAGTAGGACGAGAAGTCCGAGCCCGAGGCCTTGCTCGAACCGCTCCCGGTGACGACGACCTGGCCGTTGACCAGGTTGGACGTGGTGTTCAGGTTGTATGAGAGGTCGCGGCTGCCGCTGGACGAGTTCGACCCGGAGATGGTGCCGCCGGTGATCGCGTAGGAATAGGTGCCGCTGCCGGAGTACTGCCAGTGGCTGCTGCCGCTGAACGACCCGCTCCCGCTGCCGCCGGTGACCGACCACTGGTTGTTGGCGAACGTGAGGTTCTGCGTGAAGCTCGTCGAGGCGGCATCGCCGCCGCTCTCCTTCACCGTCCCGCTCTGCGTCCCGTTGCCGGTTGAGAAGCTGTAGGAGCCCGAGCCCGAATAGGAGAACGAGCGGGAGTCGGACTGCGTCACGCTCCCGCTGCTGCTCGTCGCGTACCATTGCCCGGTCGTCGTGTTGAGCGCGGAGCCGATCGTGAACGACACCGTGATCCCGGCCGTATCGTTGGCCGAGATCGTCCCGCTGATGGTCCCGTAGTCGTAGGGGCGCGTATAAGTGCCGCTGCCCGAGAAGATGGCCGAGGCGCCGGCCGTCAGCGTCGCCGAGCCCGAGCCGCTCGTCGCCGCCCAGGCGCCGCCGGACGTGAGCGTCGAGTACATCGTGTTGTTGTACGACGTCCCGTAGTTGCGGCTGTAGGTGAACGTGGCGTTCATCGTGCCGCTGAGCGAGCCGGCGGTCCCGCCCGAGCCCGAGCCGCTCAGCGGGATCGACGCCGAGGAGCTCTGCGAATAGGTCGTGTTGTCGTTGCCGTTCTCGTTATCGGTCCGGCTCCCGGTGGTGACCCAGGAACCGCTGGCGTTCGGGGTCGCGTTGATGTTGTACGAATTCGACGCGTTGTGGACGCCGTTGACGGTGACCCTGCCGCTGAGGTTGTTGCTGGGGTCCGAGAAGGTCCCGCTCCCCGAGTAGGACGCGGTGCTGTTGAGCGAGCCCGACCCGGAGCCGCTGCCGCTGGTCAGGGCCCAGGAGCCGTTGGGCTGGAGCGCGTATTGCGCCGAGCCGCCGTAATTCGAGTTGTCCTTGCCGCTCAGGATCGCGGTCCCCGTGGCGCTCTCGTTGAAGGTCCCGCTGGAATACGACTGGGTGAACGATCCGCTCCCGGAATAGGAGCTGTTGTCCGACTGGCTCCAGCTATTGTTGAACGTGCCGGAGGTCGCCCACTGGCCTGAGCCGCTGTTGTAGGTCGAGGTCGTGTTGAAGTTGAAGGAGGTGCTCTGGCTGCCGTTGCCGGAGGCGGTGCCGCTCACCGATCCGCCGGTGATGGCCTGCGTGAAGGTGCCGGACCCGCTGTAAGACCAGTTGCTGCTGCCGCTGCCGGACGCCCCGCCGCTGCCGGACGTCATCGACCACGTGCCATCGGGATTCAGCGAGTAATTCGACGTGTAGGAATAGCTCGAGGAATTGGTGCCGCCCTCGGTGGTCGTGCCGCTCGTCGGATTCGATGGAGTGGCGAAAGAATACGACCCGCTGCCCGAGTACGACGACACTCCGCTCCCGCTCGAGGTCTGCTTCCAGGAGCCGGTGCTGGTCCACGCGCCACCGGCGGCCTGGGTGGCATTCGTGTTGTAGTTGTAGGACAACTGGTTGTTGGCGCTGGCCGACACCGTACCGCTGACGGAACCCCCGGAGTAGCTGTAACCGTAGGTACCCGAGGCGGTATACGAGGAGGCCCAGGAGCCGCTCCCCGAGCCGCTCCCGCTCCCCCCCGTCACCTGCCACGCGCTGGCGCCGCCGGCCAGCGAGTAGTTCGACGAATACTGGTACGTCGATGAATCGTTCCCGCTCTCCTTGATCGTCCCGTTGTACGTGGCCGACCCGGAGGCGGAGGTGGTCGTCTGGCTGAAGGGGCCGCTGCCCGAATAGGAGAAGTTCGACCCGCCGCTCGACGAGCTCGAGCCGCTCCCACTCGTCGTCCAGGTGCCGTCGGGATTGAGGGTCGAGGTCGTGGTGAAGGAGTCCGAGCGGTTGTCGCTGCCGCTCCCCTGGGTCGTGCCGGAGACCGTCCCGCCGCTGTTGGGATAGGAGTAAGTCCCGGAGCCGGAGTAGGACCAGAAGGTCGATCCGCCGCTGGAGCCGCTCCCGCTGCCGCTGCCGGGCTGCCACGCCCCGGCGGAGTTGAGCGTATACGAGGCCGAGTAGGAGTAGTTGCTGGAGTTCGAACCCGACTCCTTGGCGTTGCCGTTGAAGGTCTGGGTGCCGCCGCCGCTGGCGGACGACGTCTGCGTGTAGGAACCACTGCCCGAGTAGGAGGAGTTCGCCGAGCCGCTCGAGGATAAGCCCATCGTCCCGGTGGTGGTCCAGACGCCGGACGCCCCGGTGGTCGCGTTCGTGTTGAAGCTGTAGGACGAGTCGCTGCTGCCGGAGGCGGCCGTCGTGCCCGAGACCGTCCCGCCGCTCATCGAGTACGAGTAGGTGCCCGACGCCGTGTAGGACTGATGGTCGGAGCCGCTGCCCGACCCGCTCCCGCTGCCCGAGACCAGCGCCCACGACCCGTCCTGCTGCGCCGAGTAGAGGGTCGTGTAGGAGTACTTCGAGTTACTGCCCCCGTTCTCGACGAAGGTACCGGAGGCCGACTCGGACCCGCCTCCCCCCCCCGATCCCGATCCCGAACCCGATCCGGACCCGGACGTGGTGGTGACGGTCGGGGTGTAGGAACCGCTGCCCGAGTAGGAGAAATTGTCCGACCCGGACTGCGTCGCGGTCGCCGAGCCCGAGATGGCCCACCCGCTGGCCCCGTAGGTCGAGGTGGTCCCGTAGGTGTATCCGGTGTCCTGGCTGCCGCTGCCCGAATAGGTGCCGCTGCCGGCACCTCCCCCCGAGATGGTGTAGGAGTACGACCCTCCTCCGCTGTACGCCGAGTGCGTCGAACCCGCTCCCCGAGCCGGAGCCGCTCCCGCCGGTCGCCACCCACGCGCCGCCCGAGAGGCTGTAGGTCATCGAGGCGCCGTAGGTCGCCCCGTCGCTCCCGCTCTCGCTGACGGTTCCGGTGTAGGTCTGGGTCGTACTGCCCGAGGTGGGCGTCTGGGTGTACGACCCGCTCCCCGAATAGGAATCGAACGAGCCCCCACTCTGGTAGGACGACCCGCTGCCGACGGTGGTCCACGAGCCGGAGCCGTAGGTTGAACGTCGTCCCATAGTTGAACGAGGCGTTGTCGTTGCCGGAGGCGCTCAGGGTCCCGGAGACGGTGCCCCCGCCGCTGATCGGGTAGTTGTAGCTGCCGCTCCCGGAGTAGGACCAACTGCTCGACCCGCTCCCCGAGCTGCTGCCGGACCCGGAGTTCGGGGTCCAGTTCCCGCTCGAGTAGGTGTAGTAGAGGGTCGCCTGGAAGGTCGATCCGGAGGAGCCGCCTTCTTGGACGGTCCCGTTCAAGGACTGGTTCACCCCGCTGGAGCTGGAGGATTGCGAGTAGCTCCCGCTCCCCGAATACCACGCCGACGCGCTGCCCGACTGCGACGTGGTGCCCGACCCGGTGGCCGTCCACGTCCCTCCCGAGGCGAGCGTCGCGGCCTGCGTATAGGAGTAGCTGTTTGTCTGGCTCCCCGAGGCACCGTTGGTCCCGTTGATGGTCCCACCGGTGAACGCGGCCGAATAGGTGCCGCTGCCGGAATACGTGGAGACGCCCGAGCCGCTCCCCGAGGCCGATCCGCTCCCCGAGACCGGCACCCACGTGCTCCCGTCGGCCGAGAGCACCTGGGTCGTCCCGTACTGGTACGACGCGGCATCGCTCCCCGACTCGCTGACCGTGCCGGTGTACGACTGGGACGAGCCGGACCCTCCGCTCGAGAGCGTGAACGAGCCGCTCCCCGAGTACGAATCGCCGGACGCGCCGCTCGCGCTGGTCGAGGCCGAGCCGACGGCCGTCCACGCCCCGCTGGCGAACGAGAACGTCACCGTATCGCCGTAAGACGTCGTACCGGACTGGCTCGCGCTGAAGGTGCCGGAGACGGTGCCCGTCCCCGTCCCCGCGGGGTGCGAATAGGTGCCGCTTCCGGAGATCGACAGCGACGTCCCCCCCCAGCCCGACCCCGACCCGCTCCCACCGACCGCCGTCCAGACCGCGGCGTTATTGATCGAGAACGACTGCGAGAAACCGTACGTCGAATTGCCGCTGGACGACTCGGTGAGCGTCGCGTTGAGATTCTGCGTGTCGCCGGTGCTGTCGCTGGTGTTCGCCGCGATCGTGCCGCTCCCCGACGAGGAGCTGTAGCTGCTGCCCGACTGGCCCGCCGAGGCGCTGCCGGTCCGGGTCACGTTGCCGGACGAGGCGCGGGAGGCCGACTCCGAGAACTGATACGAGACCCCCGAGCTCCCGGACTGGCTGGTGGTCCCGCTGGCCGACTCCGTGTAACCGGTGCTGGTCAGGCTCCTGACATACGACCCCGAGCCGCTGTAGGTCGTGTTCGACGAGCCGCTGCCGACGTCCGTGCCCGACGCCGACCCGTTGACCAGGTTGCTCGTGCTCTGGACCGTCCGCGCGTACTGGGCGTCGTTGTGCCAGGTCCAGTTGACCGTGGACGTCGTCCCGCTGGCGCTGGTGACCTGGGTCTGAGACCCGTTCTGGTGGTCGTTGAGGTTCGCCGTCAATGTGAAGGTCGAGGATGTGCTGCTCCCGCTGGCGTTCAGGGTGTAGCCCGAGCCGCCCCACTCGTCCACCGACGCGCCGGCCGAGCTCTGGGGGGTCGTGATCGTGGTGAACGTGTAGGAGTAGACTTCCTGATACGTCCATCCGGAGCCGGTGATCCCCGTCGTAATGGAGAAGTTGGTGGTGTAATTCGTGGTCAACGAATAGGGGACTCCGCCCCCGTCGACCCCCTGGGTCGTGACCGACGACGTGAGGGTGGCCGATTCGGTGCTGTTCTGCGTGACGCCCGGCGAGAACGTGGTCACCGGGTCGAGGGTCGGCCCGCTCGCGAGGGGGAACGGGATGGTCCCGAAGTCCGCGATCGTGAGGCCCTGCAGATTCACCCCGGGTCCCGAATACGGGTATCCGCCGCCTCCGCCGCCCGGGGGCCCTCCTCCCTCGACGGACCCGCCCGTGGGCCCGCCCATCGCGGGCGAGCCCATCCCGGCGTTGATCACCGGGACGCTGTCCCAGGTCCCGATCAGATTGGGTTGCGTCGGGGACGCCCCGCCGGAGGGGCGGCTCGGGGCCGCGACCGGGGCCCGGGCCGCGCCGCGGGGCGGTGCCGCCGTCCGCGGGGGCGCCGGGCGGGGCTGGGCGCCGGCGCCCGCGGTCCGCGGGCCGGCGATGGCGACCCCCGACCCGAGCCCGCCCGATTCGCTCGGGGCCGAGTTGACGAGCATCGACCCATCGGCCACGCGACCCGCCGGGGCGGCCGCGACATAGACCGCCGGGGCGAACTCGCGCGCCCCGCGGCCCGCCGACTCGGGCCGGGACGGCGTCAGCCTCGGCGGCGCGATCGAGGACCCGTGCCGGGCGGCGACCGTGGCCGATCTCGGGACGGTCCCCTCGCTGGTCAACGCGAGCCTGGCGGCCAGCGCCGGGACCGATGGCACCGCGGCGAAGCCGAGCATCGACCCGGCCATCACCCTCTCCTCGAACGACGTCGAGGCCCCGAGATCGAGGGGCAGCAGGCGGTGGAGGCCCCGTTTCGACGTGCGGCGGCGACGTGTAGCCATCGCTGACCATCCTCCCTGCATCGGTGTGGCGCCTGGGCGATGCGACGGGCACCGGGGATGCGGTTACGCAACTCAATGATTGATTTGAAGACCCGCACACCCCGCGAGCCGCTGTGACTCGACTGCCTCGAGGCACACCTCGCACGATGAACGGGGGCCGACCTCTTCGCGATTGAGGCGGACGGCGATCCCCTTCTTTGCTGTGTCGAGGCGGCAAATGCTAATGGATCGAAGACTGCGGATAACGTAAGGCGTCGAAGGGTGGTATTCAAGAGGCTTGTCAAAAAAAATCTGATTGTGTTAACGACGATAGACAACGCAATGGATTCTTTCAGAGATTACCGATCCCATTGCGCGTCGCCGCCGGCACCTCCTCCGGCCGTCCGGGCCGAGGCCACGGACGATCGGCGCGGGGATGGCCGCGCCGGGGCGGGACTCCAACGTCAGGTGTCAGCCCCCGGCGGGGGTGTCTCGGGGAAATGGAGCGTGAACGAGGCGATCCGCTCCCGATCCATCCCGGCGTCCTCCCAGCCGTAGGGGTAGGTCCCGATATGCCAGAGGCGGATGGTGGTGTCCGCCATCGTCCGGAACCCGCACTCGCGGGCCCGCTGCCCGAAGGCGTAGTCCTCGGCGAGATACCACGTCCCGTCGTCGATCGCCAGCAGCTCGGGGCGGAAGTAGGGGAGCATCGGCACTCCGAAGCGTTCGTTGGTGATCGGCAGTTGCAGCCGGAGCTGCATCCGCAGGTAGACCTCGCGGCGGACCAGCAGGAATCCCGTTCCCGCGTAGAGGATCTCGACCAGTCCCCCTTCCCGGCCGAACGCCATTCGCGGCGTCTTGGGGATGATGTGGCTGGCGATCGCCCGCTTCCCTTTCTGCGGGTAGATCCCGCAGGTGATCGGGAGCCGATGGCTACGGAGCAGATCCACCGAATCGGGATGGAACTCGATATCGGAGTCGATCCACATCGTCTCCTCGAAGCCGTCGATCAGGGCGTCGGTGGCCATCTGATTCCGCCCTTGATCGATCGCCGCGTAGCCGCCGACCCGCCTCACGTGATACCCCCGACGCTCCAGCTCCTGGAGGGCCCGCTCGCATTGCGGGTAGATCGAGCCGGTGAAAGGCACCAGCACGGCGCATCGGCCCGGATCGAGGGGATGATTCGAGGATCTCCTGGCCGGGGGGCGGGGCAGGGTCGGCTTGTTCTGTACCGTCCTCGAGCCGACGGCCAGCACCTGCCGGTCCTCGGGATACCCGGCGAACGAGAGCAGAGCACGCTGGCCCGACTCGCTATTCAATGCCTCTTCCATCTCGAAGACGCGGACGTTGGTGGGATGGCGGCGGGACAGGTCGGCCAGCGTCTCGTCGTATTCGTGCCAGTAGCGGCGGAGGCCCTGCGCCCGGTCCTGGGTATCGTACTGCGGGAACGACGGCGTCCAGATCGGGTCGTGATGCCATCCGGGGGGCGGATCGATGGCCCAGTGGTTGATCGGCAGCGGCGCCACCTCATCGATCCACCGGCAGAAGCTGGCGATGACCTCCTCGCAGGGACGCCTCAGGCCGATGATCCGGATCTCGGGCTCGGCCGCGATCGCCTCTTCGAGGTACGGCAGGTAGAACGGCGCCGCATCCCCGATGACCGGCGCGTCGGTCGCCTGGCGCATCCGCCGAAATCGGGGCGCCATGGGCTGTCGGCCCGGTTGCCTCCGCCACGGGAGCAGTGGGGCTTCCAGATACGACAGGCGCGTGTCGGGCTGCCGATTGAGCAACTGGACCAGCGAGAGCAGGCCGCATCGGCCGGTCCCGACGACGAGGATGAGACCGCCAGACATATCACCTCCGAGGATTCGCCGAAGAGGGTGGGGTGGTCGCGACGGGCAAGGATGGCCCCAGGCCGGGCACCATCGGCGAATGCCCGGCCGTCGATCCCGCAACAGAGTCGTCGCATTGCGAGCCCGTCGAACGACTGCCGACCGATCCTCGAGGGAGCCCTCGCGCGGCCGGGCGCGACGCTCGGGCCCCGCCCCGCCCAGCGACCGACTCGATGGCGATGCGGCCATTCGTAGACATCATGATCGGGCGGCGCCGCCCGCTCAAGGCATCAGACGTGACCGCCTCCGGGTTTTTTCCAGGGCGGCAAGGGCAACTTGACCGGCGGGTGAGCATCGAATACTCCCGAAGCCCCGCAAGATGCCAGGGATACCCCGAGGTGCTCTCCGGCCAAGACCGCGTCGTGAGGTCGACCTCCCCGCCTCCACTCGCGCCCCTCCTGTTGACAGACGAGTTGAACATCATACTGGGCGTTCGGCGAAAACTGGTGTCATAGCGTCTGGTAAGCTCGAGAAGGTGAGGAAGAGACTCGAACTCGGAAACCTTTCATTGCAACCCTGCGGGTGAATCCGGTACGCCGGGTCCACATCCCCAAGGCCGGATCGGCGACCGAGACTCGGCCGCTGGGTATTTCGTCCCGCAGCGAAGGTTTGAAACGAGGAGCCGTGTGCGTTAATCGCGCGAGCACGGATCTGCGGGGGGTCTGGGTGGGAAACCGCCCAGACCTACCCGGCGGAAACGCCCAAAGGCGGCAGAAACGGTTCCGAAGTCGAATGGAGCCAGGAGACGTTCCACTTGCGGCTCCCGACTCCTTTTTGCGGGCCGTGGAGATTTGTTGCTTCCTATTTCGCGCCCCTGGCCGATTTTCTTGCTCGGGTGAGCGGCATCTGGCCGCCCCGGCCCGTGCCGGAAGGCTCCGAACTGATCCGGCCGTACCTCGGCGCACTGGCGGTCGGCGACCCGCGACTGGCCCCGTGTCGAAGCCGACCGGCGGACCGGATGGACGACTGCTACGACCCGGCGGGACCGCCGGAACGCGGGACCTGGCTGCGTCGCCGTTCCGCCCCCTGCCCGACCATACCGCCGGGTCGGCGAGCGAGGCGTCGGGTCGCAGCTCGCAGGACATTTCCATCCGGACGAGGGCCTATCGTGGTGACCCGGGTCGAGACCCCGCCCGCGGGCGTATCGGGAGAATCGACCTTCGCCGCGACTCGAGGCAACGGGCCCGCGGTCTCCGGGGACGATGCACCCGAGCCCGCTGCCGGACGAACGCCATCCGCCGCCTCGAGGGTGCCCGTGAGCGAGGCCGGCGCGCGGGCGGCGCTCGGCTGGACGATGAAGCGGCCGGCAAGTCGGGCCATTGTTGGGTCGGCGATGGCGGCCGTGCTGCTGCTCTTCGGGTCGAGGAAGAGGCCGCTGAGCACGGCGTTGGCGCCGGCGGTCTTGGTGATCGTGATCAGGATGTTCCCGCTGACCGCGTAGTCCAGGTAGATCCCGTTGTGGAACGACGAGATCGCCTGGGTGCTCAGCACGGCGCCCGTCGTTGCGTCGCTGATCTGCACCGACTCGGCCCGGGTGGTGGTGTCCCAGTCGAGGAAGTACAGCTCCAGGTCGTGCTTCTGCCCGTCGGTGAGGTTCAGGTCCACCTTGAAGCTGCTGGCGGAGTACCAGGTGGCGGCGATGCGGCTGCCGCCGCCGGGGACCTGGAGGGCGCGGACGTCGGTGGTGCTCGCGGCCCAGGTGTAAGTCGACTGGCCGGAAGGGGTGACGGTGGCGTAGCTGGGCAGGCTGGCGGGCTCGCCGATGACGTCGTAGCCCTGCGTGCCGTAGGTGCCGATCCAGGTGCCCTGCGTGGCCGCGTCCTGCTTCAGGAACGTCGCGCTGGTCGTGGGTGGCGCCGGGTCGAGGAAGAGGCCGCTGAGGACGGCGTTGGCCCCGGCCGTCCGCGTGATCGTGATCGCCACGTGGCCGCTGATCCGGTAGTCGAGATAGACCCCCCCGTGGAATGACGAGACCGACTGCGTGACCAGCACGGTGCCGCTGGCCGCGTCGGTGACCTGCACGGTCTCGGCGCGGGCGGTGCTGTCCCAGTCGAGCAGGTACAGCTCCAGGTCGTGCGCCTGGCCGTCGGTCAGGTTGAGGTCCACCTTGAAGCTGCCCGGGCTGTACCAGGTCTGCGCCGACCGCCCCGGCCCGCTGGGGGGGTTGAGCAGCCCGCGGGGGTCGGTGGTGGTGGAGGCCCAGGTGTAAGTCGAGGCGCCGGTGAGGTTGACGGTGGCGAAGGAGGGCAGGCTGTGCGAGAAGCCCTCGATGTCGTAGCCCTGGGCGCCGTAGGCGCCGATCCAGTTGCCCTCCGTCGTCGTGTCGCGCTCGAGGAAACTGGCAGTTGCTGTCGACGAGCTGACGACCAGATCCTTGCAGAATTCCGACGTGTTATTCCCCGGATCGGTCGCGGTGGCCGAGATGAATTGCCCCGCAGGCACCGACGAGAGGGTCGTCTGGAACGTCGCATTCCCCTGGGAATCCGTAGTTGCGGAGATGTATCCCAGATAATCTTGCCCCTCGCCGTAGCCGGATGGATCGGCGGCCGTGTTGGAGAAGAATTCGATGCGGAAGGTCGTACTTGCGGTGCTGTTGAGTGTGCCCTGGACAACCGTGCCATTCGGGCCGGTCACGGCCGACGCGAGGACGGGGTAATTCTGGAGGTTGTTCGGGCCGCTCGCGGATCCCGAATGATTGGGGAGTGGGCCGCTGGGGGGGCCGGACGAGGCGGCCAGAGCGATGCCGAGATCGCCGTTAGCGAAGATCTCGTTGCCCAGGACACCGTTCCCCGTGCCGGGCAGCGGAAGCCCCTGATCGGGCTGGCCGATGAACACGCCGGTCGAGCCGTTATACGCGACGACGTTCCCTGCGCCCGCAACGGTCCCGCCGACCATGTCGTTGTACACGGAGGTCGCAAGGAGCACCCCGTATCCGACGTTCCCGATGGCGACCTTGCCGGAGACGTCGGTGCCGATCTTGTTCCCCTGGATCACGTTGCCCGGAGAGCCGTTCGTGACGAAGACACCATACTGCTTGTTCCCCGAGACCACGTTGCCCGCCCCGGAGACCGTTCCTCCGATGGTATTGTTCGACCCCTCGATCCGGATGCCCGTGTAGGCATTGCCGAGGTTGTGGGTTCCCGAGACATCGGTGCCGATGTCGTTGCCGAGCACCTGGTTGTTCGATCCCCCGAAGATCAAGACGCCGTCGATGTCATTGCCCGAGATCACGTTCCGCGCCGCGGCCGTCGTGCCGCCGATGAGGTTGTTCGACGAACTGATGACAACGGCATCGTTGACGGCCAAGGTCTGGCCCCAGCCATTGGGCTCGGCCAGCGTGCCCGTGGTATCGGTACCGATGTAATTCCCCTGGATCACGTCACCACCGCCGGAGGAGATCTGGATCGCGGAGAGACCGAAGCGGTTGATCACGAGGCCCTTGATCGTCGTGTTGCCGGCGGTGATCGTCAGGCCGACCGTGTATGTCCCGGCGTTCGCGCCATCGATCTCGATGAGGGGAGTACCAGAGAAGCCGGGCTGCGTCGTCCCATCGATCACCATGGGAGCGGTGATGGCCGGCAACGGCGTCGCCGGGCTGATCGTCAGGCCCGATGAGGCAACAGTGATTCGGCCGATCTGGTTGCCCAAGGCTTCGGCGAACCAGAGGTTGCTGTCCGGGCCGTTCGTGATCTCGAATGGCCCGGAGTTCGTGGTGGGGATGTTGAATTCGGTGACGGTGCCGCTGGTGGTAATCTGCCCGATCCGGCCCGAACTGAACTCGGTGAACCAGAGTTTGCCGTCCGGACCACGAGTGATCCCTTGGGGCCCGGCGCTAGGGGTTGGGACGTTGAACTCGGTGATGGTGCCGGTGGTGGTGATCCGCCCGATCTTGTCGCCGGCGGCCTCGGTGAACCAGAGATTATTGTCCGGGCCGCTCGTGATCGCCGCGGGATTGCTGCCAGCGGTGGGGATGGCGAACTCGGTGACGGTACCGGTGATGGTGATCCGCCCGATCTTGTCGCCGCTGTCCTCGGTGAACCAGAGGTTGCCGTCCGGGCCGGCCGTGATCCCTTCGGGGGCAGCGCCGACGGTGGGGATGGCGAATTCGGTGATGGTGCCGGTGGGCGTGATCCGCCCGATCTTATCGGCGCCCAGCTCGGTGAACCAGAGGTTGCCGTCCGGGCCGGCCGTGATCCCCAAAGGAACGCTGCTATTCGTCGGGATGGTGAACTCGGTGACGATGCCGGCGGTGGTGATCCGCCCGATCTTGTTGCCGTTGCCCTCGGTGAACCAGAGGTTGCCATCCGGGCCGGCCGTGATCTCGTCGGAATTGCTGTTGGCGGTGGGGATGGCGAACTCGGTGAGAGTCCCGGCGGGGGTGAGGCGCCCGATCTGGTTGGCGACCCTCTCGATAAACCAGAGGTTGCCATCCGGGCCGGTCGCGATGCCCCATGGTTCGCTGTTGGCCGTGGGGACCGGCGCACTCTCAGCGATGGCGCCCACCGCGATGTTGAAACTGATCGTGTTCGAGCCCGGAGTATTGTTGGCGTCAAGGATCGCCTGCCGCAACGAGCCCGGACCGCTGTCGTTGGTGTTTGTCACCACATAGCGTGAAGCCAGTACCGAGACCGAGGTGCTCCCGGCGCTGCCGGTGAAGTTCGGGTCGCCGCCGTAGGAGGCGGTGATCGCATGTGTGCCGGCCGCCAAGCTGCTCGTGCTGAACGAGGCCGTGGTGACGCCACCAGCAGTGCTCAAGATGCCGGTGCCGAGGGTGGTCGAACCGTCCTTGAAAGTAACCGTCCCGGTCGGGCTACCCGCGCCCGGGCTGGAGGCGGCGACAGTCGCCGTGAACGTCACCGACTGTCCATAGGTGGGATTGGCGGGCGAGAAGGCCAGGGCTGTCGTCGTGGCGGCCTGATTGACCGCCTGAGCCAACGGGGACGAGGTGCTGGTCGTGAAGTTCGGATCGCCGGAGTACACCGCTTTGATCGAATGGCTAGAACTGACGCTCAGGCCCGCCGTGGAGAACGAGGCCGTGGTGACGCCGTTGGTTGTACTCAGCGAGCCGGTGCCGAGTGTCGCCGAGCCATCCTCGAAGGTCACCGCCCCGGTCGGGCTCCCCGTACCGGGACTGGAGGCGGCGACAGTCGCCGTGAACGTCACAGCCTGGCCGTAGACGGACGGGGAGACCGACGAGGAGACCTTCGTCGCGGTGGCATCCTGATTGACAGTCACCGCCGTACTGCTATCGCTCGCGGCATTGAAGTTCGCCGTGGCCGCGTAGCTGTAGGTGACCGCGTACGGTGAGCCCGTCACCGCGAGCGTCGAACGTGTTGAACACGGAGGAGAATGTGCCGTCAGACTGGATCGCGGCCGTTTGGGTGACATTGTTCAGCGTGATACTGACGCTCCCCGTGGCGGGCGTCGAGCCCGCCTTCAGCGTGCCACCGAGGGTGATCGACGGCGTGCTGTACGCGATCGATTGCGATGGCGTTAGGCCCGTGAACGTCGGGGTCAGCTTGCCGGCCGGGGGTATCGTCGCCCAGAAACCCTTGCCATCGTAGGTGACGGCGAGGACGTCATAGGGCGCCACCGGCTGGACGGACATCGCGACGACGTTGAGGTCGCTCAGTCCCTGGTTGTCCGCGCCCCACGTGGTCCCTCCGTCGGGAGAGTAGAAGACACCTTGACCGCTCGTCGAGGCCCAGATGTGGGCGCTGTTCTGGGGGTCCAAAGCCAGCCCGCTCACCGGAGTGACGATCGTCAACCCGGAGACAGGACTCCACGTCGTGCCGCCGTCCTCGCTCCGGTAAATGGTCCCGGCGAGGGTCCCGGCATAGACTTGCTGCGTGTTGTCGGGATCGACGACGACGCTGCTCACGTCCTCATTCGGCAGGACGTCCGACCATGTGGAGCCCCCGTCGGTGGTCTTCATGAGCCCGTTCGTCAACGGAGAGTATGTCTCCGTGCCCACGTAGACAGTGTTCGTGTTGACCGGATCGATGGCAATCGAAGCGACCGCCTTGGATGGCAGCGGGTTCGTCCAGGTCGCGCCGCCGTTCGTGGACTTGTAGAGCCCCCAACCGTACCCGACTCCCGCATAGACGGTGAGCTCATTGTTGGGCTGGAAGGCGATTGCATTCGGCGGGCCGCCCGCGTTCAGGTCAACGTCCTCGAACCAGTCGGTCCCACTGTCAACAGACTTGATGGTCCCATGGCTCCTGCCGGCGATCATGGTGGCTGGGTCCGACGGCGCGTAGGAGATGGCTCCTCCTGCGAAGATTGCACCGCCGGCAACCGTCGTCCAGGTCGCGCCTTGATTCGTGGATTGATCCAGGTTGAACCCGTCCGACGCGTAGAAATCGCCGTTGGGAGTCACACTCGCGCCGTATTCGCCGCTCGAGTCATTGAAAAGGAGAGCCAAGTTCGTGGCACTCCAGTTCAGGGTCAGCAGGGTCCGTTCTTCGAGGCGATCGAACCCCGCGAGGACTTGGCGTCGCGTTCTCGAGAGTTGTTTGCGCGTCTTGAGTAGCATGGCCGTTGCTCCCGGTAGAAATCGGTGAGAGTGAAAGCGGGTTTCGTCAAAGGGTCGTCGCTGCGGTAAGACACACTGGTTCACGGCCCATTGCCTCCAAGGGGGCCATGACTCGCTCCGAGTTTTCCGGTCCTGCCCCCGTTCTTCTTCGGCGACACCCGAACTTGGTGTCATTCGAGTCCGGGGGCTGTCCGATGCTTGATCCGTCGCGTCAGCTCAGCGATTTTCTGCTCGGCCGTCCTGACCTGGGGTGTCCCGGGGTACTTGTCGATCACCTGCTGGAAATTAGAGATGGCGACCGGTAGATTTCCCGCTTTCTCGATCCCCTGAGCCATGTGCAGCCGCTGTTCGGCCATGGCACTGGGATCCACGGGTGCGGCCTTCGGTCTGGAGAGAGCACGTCGAACTCGCGACCGCCGCGCCGGAAGTGGTTGAGCTCGTTCGTCGGGGTCCGGAGCGTCAGGGTGCACGCCGCCGGCCGGCCGCGGATCTTCCAGTCGTCGTGTGAGCGATGGAGTTCGGTCCATCTGGGCCTGTGATTCCCGCAGGCGCTGCTCTTCATTGCGGTTCTGACTCATGTCCCTGGATCGGCGCAGACCATTGATCTGGTCCTGGATGACTCGCTGGCTCTGCTGATTGAGACGGTCTTGGTTCGACCGATCCGTGATGGCCCGCTGACCGGCCATCTGGTTCCGAAGCATCTGCCACTGGGCCACGTCGTCGCGAATGCCCCGGTTGACGACTTTCTGAAGCGGCCGGCCATCGCCTGCTGCGACGGTCCTCCCGAGGACAGAGGCGGGCGAACCGAAGGCCGATGGCCGGTGGACGACGGCGCGAAGTGGCGGATCGAGGGAGAGAGTGTGAAGTGGCGAACCACCGGCGGGGACGCGAGGTGGGGCATAGGTGGGGGCATCGCGGGCACCCCGTGACCGAACCCCTGAGCGATGCACGGCGTCGCCGTCGGACCCGCGACGATCATCAGAAAAATCCCCGAGACCGCCCAGGACGTGACCCCCAGACGAACGCCCTGCGATGGGGTCGCCTCGAACATCGAACACCTCCACTCCTCTCGAGAATTGGGACACCCATGGTCTTGAACAACTCTCCCCGCACCCCCTCTCCTGGTGCCCGGCATGTCAGCCCAGTCGCTCGAGCGAAACGCTGAGAAGGCGGGCCTGAAGGGCCGGGAGCCGCCGCGATCCCGCGTCCCGATCGCTTCTTCCAGACCATTCTCGGCTCCGCCTCCTCTGCGCCACCCTCCTCCAGGTTCTGGGCGCGGATTCCACATTTGGTCCTTGTGACCGGCTGTCAGCGCTGTTAAGTTGACTTCTTGCTGCTCTCCCCAAGAACACGCGAGGCGGCGGGGGGCGAACATGGATCAAGGCGATTTCGAAAGATTCCTCGTCGCGGTCCAGGACGGGGACCGAGCAAGAGCGACCGACCTCGTACGTCAGTACGAGCCGTATATCCGCCGACTGATCCACCAGCGCCTGGGGGACCACCGGGTTCGTCACGTGGTCAACTCCGTCGATATCTGCCAGTCCGTCATGGCGGACTTCTTCGAGAAGGCCGAGCCCGGCCGGTTAGTTTTCCGTTCCCCGGACGACTTGCGGCGCCTCCTCGTGACGATGGCCCTCAACAAGCTGAGGAACTGGGCGCGTCATGAAGGGCGGCGCGAGGGCGATGTCCCGGAGGGATGGGACCCCATCGCTTCGGAGCCCTCACCGAGCAGCGCAGCGGCGGCCATCGACGAGGTCCAGTTCCTCAAGGGTCGGCTTCCGCCGCTGGAGGCCCGACTATTCGAATTGAGCCGGGTCAAGGGTTGGACCTGGGATGAGATCGCCCGCGTCGAAGGGGGTAAACCCGACACCCTCCGGATGCGATTGACGCGCGCCGTCGCGCGGGCGCTCGGCGAGCGGGGCGGAAGCGGGTCCGGTCATGGAACCTGAGACGGGCACGGCCGATTACAACGGACAGACCGGCGATCAGTTCGACTTCCCAAGGTCATCCGAGTCTCGAACATCGACTCGACCAGCTCCTCGCCGACCTCTCGGCGCGCTGGCATGCCGGCGATCACCGCAGTGTCGAGAGCGAGCTCGAGTCTGACCCCTCTCTTGCGGCCGATGATGACGCTGCTGCGGCGCTGATCTACCGCGAATTTCAACTGCGCCGCGGGGCCGGCGAGGACGTCCGGCTCGAGGACTTCCAACGCAGGTATCCGAGATATGGCCAGGCTCTGACTCGATACGCCGAGGCCGAGCGGTTCGTCGGGAGTGCTCCACAACGCTTCGGTCCCGGCGCCCTGTTCGGTCGCTTCCGCATCGAGGCGGAAATCGGCCGAGGCGGTATGGGAGTCGTCTACCGGGCCGATGACCCGGACCTCAATCGCAAAGTGGCGCTGAAGCTCATTCGCACCGGTCTGACGGCCACGGACGACGAGCTCCTCCGGCTCCGCACCGAGGCCGAGGCGGCGGCGCACCTCGACCACGCGAACATCATTCAAGTTTACGAGACCGGTGAATCGCAGGGCTACGTTTTCCTGTGCCTGAAGTATGTCGATGGTCAGAGTCTGTCGCGCCACGCCGGGGCATTCCGCGACAAACCGCGCGACGCCGCCGTCCTGGCGGAGAGGATTGCCCGCGCGATTCATTATGCGCACCAGCGCGGCGTGTTACATCGCGACCTGAAGCCCGCGAACATCTTGCTCGACGCCAATCGAGTCCCTTACGTCACGGATTTCGGTCTCGCCAAACTCCTGGACAGAGACAGCGCTCTGACTCACACCGGCGCCATCATCGGAACTCCCTCGTACATGCCTCCCGAGCAGGCCCAGGGCCAACGGAAGGCCGTGACGACCGCCTCCGACGTCTACGGTCTGGGTGCCATCCTGTATGACCTGCTGACCGGTGTCCCTCCGTTCCGGGGAAGCACCGTTACGGAGACCCTCCGTAAGGTTGTTGAGGAGGAACCCAATCGACCCCGTTCACTCAACCCGAAGGTCGATCGCGACCTCGAAACCATCTGTCTCAAGTGCTTGGACAAGGACCCGCAGAGGCGTTATGCCTCCGCCGAGGCACTCGCCGGCGACCTGAACCGTTGGTTGACCGGTGAGCCGATCCAATCGCGACCCATCGGCCGGGTGGAACGCCTTTACAAGTGGGCCCGACGCAAGCCGTCGCTTGCTGCGCTGGTGGCGACCGTGGCCTTCGTTCTTAGCGTCGTCGCTCCGGGATTCCTCGCCTATTATTGGTGGAATTCCGCAATTGCAGAGGTTCCGCGTCGAGGAAAGGCTTCAGAAAGCGAAGACGGAGCGAGCCGAGGCGGTGGGCGTGGAAGCTCTGTATGCTTCCCTCACAAAGGAGGTCACCCAGAGTCTGGACGGCCTGCGGCGACCAGGATGGAGAGTCAATGCTCTCCGGAAGGTCAAGGAGGCTGCCGAGAGTACCGCGCGGAGTCGTGACCCCGGGGAGCTCCGGACCTTAGCGGCGCGCTGCCTCGCCGGCATCGAGCTTGTGCACGTCAGAGAAATCGCGCCCAGCTTCGGTGCGCACTGCGCGGTCTTCAGTCCCGACAGCAAGTACTTGGCCCTGGGGCAGGGCAAAGGCGTCCCTTGGTTCTCCGTGCGCGTGTACGACGTCGCGAGCGGGGAGTGGCTGTGCGATCACCGCGTAAACCACGTTGGGCTTATGAAGACTAGCGGCGTACGGTCGCTCCGGTTCAGCCCTGACGGCCGCTGGTTAGCGGCAGGCACGCGGGACGGATCCATTTATGTGTGGGAAGCGCTCCGAATCTATGCAGTCCCCATTGTACTCTCCGCTCACAAAGATGCAGTCAATGGACTCGCTTTCCGCGGGCCGAGCACGCTCATCTCAGCGGGCGATGAGACCCTCCGAATCTGGGACGCCGCAACTGGGGCTGACTGGAAGGACGCGCGGTATTCCCGTTGGGTTCACGCGTCGACGAATTGGCGATGAGCCACGACGGTGCGTACCTCGGCTGCGGCGGCCCTAAGGATCTGAAGCTCGTGAGGATCGAAGGCCTCCTGGAGCGACCGGGGCGTGTCGATCTTGCGAACACCCTTCCCGGCAACCACTCCATCGTGGCGTTGAGCCCGGATGGGCGAAACGCTGCCACAACCCAGGACCACAAGATCTTCCTGAATGGGTTCCACCTTGGCCGCATGGATACCCACCGGCTTTTCCACGAAGCGGGGCTAGACAGCGCCCACGAGGATACGATCGATCACGTCGAATTCAGCGCGGATGGATCGCTCCTCGCGTCGTCTTCGCCCGACGGATCGGTCAAGATCTGGGAGGTCGCGTCCGGGCGTCCAATCATCTCACTCAATCTGGATGGATTAGGACGTCTTTACGCGACCTTCAGTCCGGACGGCAAAACGCTTGTCGTTACCACCGCCGAAAAGACCATCGTTTACGAGCTTGCCGGCTCGGTCGCCCACGTGGCCAAGGGCCACGACCCCAAGGTCATCCGCGCCTTCGCCCTTTCGACCCGCGATTCAACGGGAAGTGATCTTGCCTGCGTGACCGACGAATGGACGGACATGAGACACACCGAAGTGACCCGCTGGGACACGCGAAGAAGTCAGTGTGTCGGGGCCCTCACGACGGACCTGCCGCATGGACCTACACCGATCGCGGCAGGAGTGACGTGGAAACCAAATTCGCGTACTTTGCTGCTCAACCGGCCAGCTGGCATTCTCCTGTGGGAAGGCGAGCGACCCGATTCAGTCCGACAGATTCCGGCTCCATGCCCGTCGTCACTGATATTCGCACACGACGGCGCGCAGCTTTGGGGGACGATTGATGACGAGCGCCGGGTGATGTGCTGGTCGACGGACAGGTTTGCTCCGTCCATAAAGCCCTGGACCAACGCGTTGGCGCAGTTGGCAGCTAACCAGTCTGGACTGACATCGCTCTGCGCCGGCGCCCGCTGGGTCCTAGTCGGTTCACGTGATTCCATGACCTATCTTCTCCGGGCGTCCGACGGAACTCTCGAGACGAGCTGGCCTGTCGACAGGTCGGCCGTGGAATGTGTCGATCTGAGTCGCGATGAGTCCCTGGCCGCGATCGGGACGCGAAAAGGGGCGTTTCGAGTTCTCCGCATACCTACGGGGGAGATCGTCGCCGACGGAGGGGGCGACACCGACAGGGTGACGTCGGTCTCCTTCAGTTCTGAAGGGAGGTTCTTGCTCGTGGCGTCGAGGGACGGGACCGCACGGCTCTACAAAATGGACGGCGGTTTGTTGGACGTCGTATTGGAGCTGGGTATCCCGGGCCGACCGATCCGAGCCATGCGGTTTAGCCCCGAGGGGACGAGACTCGGGATGCTGCTGGAAGGTGAACACGCGGTCCGGATTTGGGATCTCGACCGCCTTCGGGCGGAGCTTGCCGCCCTGGGTTTGGCTTGGGACTGAATCGCCTGGCCCGAGGAACCGACGGGTCGGTATCGAGCCCAAGGTCGGCAGACCATGCTGCCAAGACGGAGTCATTCCCGAACTGTTCGGCGTGGCCGACTTTGCGTGTTCCTCTCAGTAGAGAAGTTGAGGGGCCGTCGGGAGCGCGGGAAGGTCCGGCTCTCGCTCCAAGGCTCCTACTTCGTGGGAGGGTCGCTCGAACAGTCGACGAGCTCGATGACTTGGCGCACCGCTAGGTGGACTCCGGTCGCATCCACGCTCGTGGCCTTGGCCGCGGCTTGGGGCTGCGGCAACGGCAGTCGAGAACCGCCACGTCTTCCCGTGTCCGGCACTGTCACGCTCGATTGGAGGCCGTTGAAGTCGGGACAGATCAGATTCCAAAGGAGCCCATCCGGTCCTGTGTCGCAGGCAGAGACCAGCATCATCGATGGCAGGTATTCCATCTCGCGAGACGAGGGGCTGGTACCCGGTACCTACCGAGTGACCATCTGCTTCGCGTCGTCCGGCGCGCCGGGCGATGGCGCACCCCGCACACCATCTCTCACGGACCGTACTGGGTCCGAGGAGGTGCCGTCCACACACACTCGAAACGCCACGTTCCAAGCGGAGGTCAAGAATGGAGCAGACAACGTTTTTTCCTACGACCTCAAGATCGAAAGGCGGCGTGAGCCATGAGGAGACGATCCCGAAGCCGGACTTGGATCGCGCTGACGTTGGGGAGTGGGATCGGGTTATGGGGTTGTGGAGGCTCCGATGACGGTCTCCCCCGTCACGCCGTTTCGGGCACCGTCACTCTCGACTCGCAGCCGCTGGAATCGGGCTTGATCAGCTTCCTGCCAACGTCGCCCAGCCAGCCGACGGAGGCCGGCTCGGTTATCACTCGCGGCAAGTATTCGATCCCTTGGGAAAAGGGATTGGTCCCAGGAACGTACAAAGTGGCGATCTTCGCGGCATCGTCCCAGACAATAACACGCAAGAACAAGGGCCGAGACGCCGCAAGTGTCCAGGGGCCGCCCACCATGAAGGAGGCGATCCCTCCGATCTATAACACGCATACGACACTCACTGCCGACGTCAAGGATGGTGCAGACAACATTTTTCCGTTCGACCTCAAGACAGGCAGGATACAAGGTCGTTGATCGGAGTGTCTGGCCTTGACCAGTGTCCGGCCGGCAAAACTCGACACATGCCTCCATCCTCCAAGCATGCGGGAGGTTCACTCCAATGTTCCCAACACGACGCGGTTTCACATTGATCGAGATCCTCGTTGTCATCGCCGTGATTGCTGTGTTGATAGCCTTGCTCTTGCCGGCCGTTCAGGCGGCCCGTGAAGCGGCGCGGCGCATCCAGTGCGGCAACAATCTCAAACAGATCGGGCTGGCGATGCACAGTTACCACGACGTTCACGGGTCTCTCTGTCCAGGAGTAAAGGACTGTTGCTGGGGAACTTGGCTCGTGTTTATCCTCCCTTTCATCGAACAGCAGCCGCTGTACAACGCCTGGAACACTAACGGTGACGGACAGGTGCCACTGAACGTATTAACGTACAAGGGCGCTGCCAACATCACCGTAACGACGACGAGTGTCGGCACTTTTTATTGCCCCAGCGACGGGGGTAATAGAAATCTGGTAGGTCAATATGATCCGAACTTCAATGGGTTGCTCAACGGACTCGCGGTCTCCCCAACTTCTCAAAACTATCTGGTCAACTGGGGGAACCTAGTCATCGCTCAACCGGCGAGCTACATGGGTGTTCCTTTCGGAGGTGCTCCATTTACTAACCTTGACAGTAGTGGTGTGTACTATTCCGGCGGACAACATGTCTTCGGGTTCAGTTCGATCACGGATGGTCTCAGCAACACGATGCTAAACTCTGAGGTGACCGTCGGTCAGGGAATGGATTTTCGGGGGTTTTCTTGGGGGAGTAGCGATGCAATGTTTACGACGTGGCTTGGGCCAAACAGCTCTTCACCCGACGTGCTCGAAGTTCAGGTTTACTGCAATTACCCGTATCAGGATAATCCTCCCTGCACTGGTTGGACTTCCACCCTCGGCATGATGCAAGCGGCGAGGAGTAGACATCCCGGCGGAGTCAATGAGGTGACGGGCGACGGTAGCGTCAAGTTTATCAAGAATTCTATCAACATCAACATATGGAAAGCGTTGTTGACCACACGTGGCGGGGAGGTCGTGAGCGCAGACAGCTACTGAAATGGACGACATCTTGGCACGCTTTCTCCGGTTTCGGGGGCGTGCTGAATCGGCGCCGCAGCATCTCGATCGCTTCGGCCAGCTCGCGGAGCGTCGAGGCCAGCTCCGGGTGGAGCGAGGCATAGCGTTCCAGGACGGCCCCGGCATCGGGCGCCTGAGGCAATTCCTGCTCGAAGCACCGGAGCAGCTCCGGGACGGAGCTATCGGGCGTACTGGTGTTCTGGTTCATGATTGGCTTGCCCCGGGAGGTCGGAAGTCGCGGGGGATCAGTTGCCGGAGTTTCAGGGCGGCTCGCAGCGCACGGGCGTTGGCCGGGTTCGCCTTCAGGCCGAGGATTCGCGCCGATCTGGGTGAAGTTCAGGCAGTCGAAGTATCGGAGGGCCAGGATCTCGCGGTCGACGGGGTCGAGCTTCTCCAGGGCCGCGCGAATCGCCTCGCGACGCTCGGCCCGCGACGCGGCCGTGCTGGGCCCGGTATGAGAATCGACCAGGCTCGGCCAGGGGCGCCACGGAGCCGTCCGGCCCGGCGACGTCGCGATCGACGTCGTGCTCAGGCCCCAGCGCTCTCGTTGACGGACGAGTTAACATCATACTGGGCGTTCGGCGAAAACTGGTGTCATAGCGCCAGGTAAGCTCGAGAAGGGAGGAAGAGACTCGAACTCGGAAACCTTTTATTGCAACCCTGCGGGTGAACGAATCCCGCCCGGCAGAGCCTGGCCAGCAGCCGGAAGCGAGTCTTGCGTGGTGGCGGGTGACCTCCACTGCGAAGCGGAGACAGCGAGTCCCGATGCCGTGCGATCGAGCCCCGAAATCTGGCTCTTCCGGGTTTCGTGTGGGTACCAATATCTGAACGCGGGTCCACAATCGGGGGCCGAGCACCGCAAAACAAGGCGTTTTCGCGGCTTCAGTCGGGGTAGAGATCCAGTCCTCCGCAATGAAAGAAGATGGCCGTCTTCAGATGGTCCCGATTGCGGAAGCCATAGGAGTTTTTTTAATCGTCTGAATCTTGGAATTGAACCCCTCGCAGGTGGCCGTGGTGATGCGATGGTCAAGATACGTCAATACGTTGTCCAGATGGCCCCGGATCATCCGGGCCACCTTGATCACCGGCGTCAACGCGAGTGCGTCGCCCAGAAGTACCAGTGGCGCCAGTGCCGCAGCGCCCAGCCCCGGCGCCGGTACTCCCACAGATCACGCAACGACTCCTTGATCGCCCAGGCGCGCCCGGTCTTCAGGTGCAGCGCCCGCAGGGCCGCGAACCGCTCACGGCACGACTCCGGCAGGTTCTCCTCCGAGTACAGCCACAGGTATTTCGTCCTCTTCAGGGTGTCGTCCCCCTCCGCTTGCAGCCGGCGGTGCTCCCACTTCCGCACCGCATCGACCGCCTCCGTCATGTGCTTCATCACATGGAAGCGATCGAAGACGATCTTGGATCGGCCGTCGGGGACATGCTCGACCGTGGAGGCGACGAAGGGCTCCCACATGTCCATGGCGACGGCCTCGATCCCCGCCAATTGCTCCTGGGACAGGGACAGATAGAAGGCATCCAAACTGGTTTTCTTGCGGTCATCGGCGATATATTCGACCGTCGACCGATCGAGGTCGAAGACCAGCGTGACGTAGCGGTGGCCCTTGGCGGCCGCTTTCTCGTCCACGCCGAGCCGGGCCATGACGCGGCGCGGCTTGGCCTGCTGGCCCCGGGCCACCGCCCGCTCCATCAGGTGCCAAGCTTCGTCCCAACTGATCCGCAGCAGCCCGGCGCCGCCCAGGACATCCGCCTGGAGCAGGACGTCGATGGCGTGGCGTTCGAAGGGGATGGTGAACCGGCAGCCCGGCAGGGCCCAGGGGAGGCGGATCTGGTGGATGCCATGCACGGGGCAGTCAACCCGGGGCGGGCGGGCATGCAACCAGGTCACGCATTCGCCGTGATCGAGATGCCGCCACTTCCGGGACGGCAGGTGATCATGGAGGGGCGATCGAGTGCCACATTCCGGGCAAGTGAAGATGGCATTGCGGCGATGCGCCAGCCAGAGATCGACCTGCTGCTCCTCGGGGTCGAAGCCAACGCGTTCGACCCTCCAGGGGTTGGGGAGAGCCAGGAGTCGAGCGAAGAGAGCGACGTCGCGCATGGCCGGGACCTCCTGGGAGGAGAGAGTAATCCGGGTCGGGATCGCTGCGCTGCATTGTGTGAAGGGACAGAGAAGAGGGGAAGGGGGTGGGGGGTTTGGGGGGCGGGACCTGGGGGTCCTGCTGGTCCCGCCCCCCAAGGGCCGCCGCGGCGGAGAAAACCCGGCCGCAATCCCCCAAGCCTCGTACACGAATGGCTTTGACCGCTGGATTTCTACCCACACGAAACCCGGAAGAACCCGAAATCTTTACTCGCGGGAGCCACCGTTGTTGACACAAGCGGGGGCCGCGCCGAGGCGCCGCAATGGCTTGGCGTCCTTCGGTCCTACCGGGGTCCAAGAACAGGGGCAGGGACACGAGGGTCGCTCGGGAACCTGAGAGACCCGGCCGTTTCCACCGACATCTCCGGCTCGGGAACCGGAATACCAATCTCCCCGTGCCCCCGGCCGCGCGCCCCGGTCGGTGGGAGCAAATCGGGCACAAGGGTGGTATCGCCAAACGAAGGCAACGAAGTGCGGCGAGACGGGCGGCAGGGAGTCGGAGCGTCCCATAGTAGCGAGGAAGCGGGGGAACTCGACCGAAGGACCCCGTGGAGCGAAGGGGGCGCCGCGTTGTGGACCGGAAGCCGGAACCACGCCGAGGGCATCGAACCTCCGAGCGTGTCACCGCGAGGCGGACGGATCGTGGGAGGGACAGCGAATCCGCAACGCGACGAGCCGGATGCGTCTTCGACGCGCACGTCCGGATCTGCGGGGGGTCTGGGTGGGAAACCGCCCAGACCTACCCGGCGGAAACGCCCAAAGGCGGCAGAAACGGTTCCGAAGTCGAATGGAGCCAGGAGACGTTCCACTTGCGGCTCCCGACTCCTTTTTGCGGGCCGTGGAGATTTGTTGCTTCCTATTTCGCCCCCCCTGGCCGATTCTCTTGCTGGGGTGAGCGGCATCTGGCCGCCCCGGCCCGTGCCGGAAGGCTCCGAACTGATCCGGCCGTACCTCGGCGCACCGGCGGTCGGCGACCCGCGACTGGCCCCGTGTCGAAGCCGACCGGCGGACCGGATGGACGACTGCTACGACCCGGCGGGACCGCCGGAACGCGGGACCTGGCTGCGTCGCCGTTCCGCCCCCTGCCCGACCATACCGCCGGGTCGGCGAGCGAGGCGTCGGGTCGCAGCTCGCAGGACATTTCCATCCGGACGAGGGCCTATCGTGGTGACCCGGGTCGAGACCCCGCCCGCGGGCATATCGGGAGAAACGACCATCGCCGCGACTCGAGGCGACGGGCCCGCGGTCTCCGGGGACGATGCACCCGAGCCCGCTGCCGGACGAACGCCATCCGCCGCCTCGAGGGTGCCCGTGAGCGAGGCCGGCGCGCGGGCGGCGCTCGGCTGGACGATGAAGCGGCCGGCAAGTCGGGCCATTGTTGGGCCGGCGATGGCGGCCGTGCTGCTGCTCTTCGGGTCGAGGAAGAGGCCGCTGAGCACGGCGTTGACGCCGGCCGTCCTGGTGATCGTGATCAAAATATGGCCGCTGACCGCGTAGTCCAGGTAGATCCCGTTGTGGAACGACGAGATCGCCTGGTTGCTCAGCACGGCGCCCGTCGCCGCGTCGCTGATCTGCACCGACTCGGCCCGGGTGGCGCTGTCCCAGTCGAGGAAGTACAGTTCGAGGTCGTGCTGTGCCCCGTCGGTGAGGTCGAGGCCCACCGTGAAGCTGCCCGCGGAGTACCAGCAAGCGGCGATGCGGCCGGTGCCGCCGGCCGTCTGGAGGGCGCGGACGTCGGTGGTGCTGGCGGCCCAGGTGTAGGTCTTCTGGCCCGACGGCGTGACGGTCGCGTAGCTGGGCAGGCTGGCGGAGCTGGCAATGACGTCGTCGCCCTGGGCGCCATAGGTGCCGATCCACGTCCCCTGCGTCGTCGCGTCCGGCTTCACGAACGTGGCGGTGGCGCCCCCGGCCTGCGCCGGGTCGAGGAAGAGGCCGCTGAGCACGGCGTTGGCGCCGCCGGTCCTGGTGATCGTGATCAGGATGTTCCCGCTGACGGTGTAGTCCAGGTAGATCCCGTTGTGGAATGACGAGATCGACTGGGTGTTCAGCACGGCGCCCGTCGTGGCGTCGCTGATCTGCACCGACTCGGCCCGGGTGGTGCTGTCCCAGTCGAGGAAGTACAGCTCCAGGTCGTGCTTCTGTCCGTCGGTGAGGTTGAGGTCCACGGTGAAGCTGCTCGGCGCGTCCCAGCAGGCGGCGATGCGGCTGCCGCCGCCAGGCGTCTGGAGGGCGCGGACGTCGGTGGTGCTGGCGGTCCAGGTGTAGGACTTCTGGCCCGACGGCGTGACGGTCGCGTAGCTGGGCAGGCTGGCGGAGCTGGCAATGACGTCGTCGCCCTGGGCGCCATAGGTGCCGATCCACGTCCCCTGCGTCGTCGCGTCCGGCTTCACGAACGTGGCGGTGGCGCCCCGGCCTGCGCCGGGTCGAGGAAGAGGCCGCTGAGCACGGCGTTGGCGCCGCCGGTCCTGGTGATCGTGATCAGGATGTTCCCGCTGACCGCGTAGTCCAGGTACAACCCGTTGTGGAACGACGAGATCGCCTGGTTGTTCAGCACGGCGCCCGTCACCGCGTCGCTGATCTGCACCGACTCGGCCCGGCCGGCGTTATCCCAGTCGAGGAAGTACAGTTCGAGGTCGTGCTGTGCCCCGTCGTTGAGGTCGAGGTCCACCGAGAAGCTGCCCGCGGAGAACCAGCAGGCGGCGATGCGGCCGGTGCCGCCGGCCGTCTGGAGGGCGCGGACGTCGGTGGTGGTGGCCCAGACGTAGGTCTTCTGGCCGGAGGGGGTGACCGAGGCGTAGCTGGGGAGGCTGGCGGAGTTGCCGATGACATCGTCGCCTTGCGCCCCGTAGGTGCCGATCCAGGTGCCCAGCGTCGTCGCATCCTGCTTGAGGAACGTCGCCGTCGCGGTCGTCGCGGTCGATGTCGCCGGGATATCGGCGGAGAACTCCGAGGTGTTGTTGCCGGGGTCGGTTGCGGTGGCGCTCAGGACCTGGCCCGCGAGATTCCCCACGGGCACCGTCACCGAGAACGACGCGTTGCCGGAGGCGTCGGTCGTCACCGACGTCGAGCCAAGGTAGGTCTTGCCCTCGCCGTATCCCGACGCATTGGCCGTGGGGCTGGCGAAGAACTCGAGGTGGAACGTCTCGCTCGGTGTGCTGTTGAACGTCCCCGTGATGACCGTGCTGGATGCCGACGAGACGGCCGTACTTCAGCACCGGGTAGTTCTGGAGCAGGTTTGACCCCTGATGCGGGCCGCCGGGGGTGTTCTGGAGCGGGACACCCTGCGGGGCATCGATGCTCCCATTGGTCCCGGGAGCCAGCAGGTCGATGCCCAGCATGCCGTTGGAGAAGATCGAATTCTCGAAGAACGCATTACTCTGATGACCGCTCGTCGTGTAGGCCACGCTGTAGCGGTAATCCGGCGCATCCACGATGCCGTCCAACTTGTTGTACGCGATCGTGTTGCCCTGGATGGTGTTCGACGGGGCGCCGGCGTTGCCGAGTCCGATGCCATCGCCGCCGTTGCCGAGATCGGCCGCGCCCGTGCGATCGGTGCCGATCAGGTTGCCCGTGATCTGCGTATGGCTGGTGTCGCCGATGTCGATGCCGCTGCTGCTGTTGCCCGAGATCAGGTTCCCCTGGATGAGGTTGCCGGTGGATTGCTCGGACGGCGACGCGAAGCCGACGATGCCGACGCCGAAGAGGTTCGGAACGGCCTTGGTGCCGGTGGAATCCGTGCCCAGGTAATTGTCGAGGATCTGGTTGTTGTTGGCTTCACCGTCATCCGAGTAGGCCCAGGACAGATAGATGCCGCCATCCGGGAACCCGTTGATGACCAGGCCCTTGACGGTGTTGTTGTCGACCAGGTCCAGGCCGTCCCCGGACGACTGCTTGGCGCCGTTGAGGACGATCACGGGGCCGTAGGGGTTGGTGCTCCCCGTGAAGGCGACCTGGGTCGTCCCGTCGATGGTGGTGTTCTGGCTGAGCACGGGCAGCGGGCTCGCGGGCTGGATGGTGAAGACGCCGTTGGCGTAGCCGGGGTCGGTCTCGGGGATCTGGAAGCTGATCGTGACGGGGGCGGCGTCGTTGGCGTCGGCGTTGAGGATCGCCTGCCGCAGCGAGCCGGCCCCGCCGTCGCTGGTGTTCGTCACGACGTAGGGTGAGGTCACCGGGATATCGGCGGAGAACTCCGAGGTGTTGTTGCCGGGGTCGGTTGCGGTGGCGCTCAGGACCTGGCCCGCGAGATTCCCCACGGGCACCGTCACCGAGAACGACGCGTTGCCGGAGGCGTCGGTCGTCACCGACGTCGAGCCAAGGTAGGTCTTGCCCTCGCCGTATCCCGACGCATTGGCCGTGGGGCTGGCGAAGAACTCGAGGTGGAACGTCTCGCTCGGTGTGCTGTTGAACGTCCCCGTGATGACCGTGCTGGATGCCGACGAGACGGCCGTACTCAGCACCGGGTAGTTCTGGAGCAGGTTTGACCCCTGATGCGGGCCGCCGGGGGTGTTCTGGAGCGGGACACCCTGCGGGGCATCGATGCTCCCATTGGTCCCGGGAGCCAGCAGGTCGATGCCCAGCATGCCGTTGGAGAAGATCGAATTCTCGAAGAACGCATTACTCTGATGACCGCTCGTCGTGTAGGCCACGCTGTAGCGGTAATCCGGCGCATCCACGATGCCGTCCAACTTGTTGTACGCGATCGTGTTGCCCTGGATGGTGTTCGACGGGGCGCCGGCGTTGCCGAGTCCGATGCCATCGCCGCCGTTGCCGAGATCGGCCGCGCCCGTGCGATCGGTGCCGATCAGGTTGCCCGTGATCTGCGTATGGCTGGTGTCGCCGATGTCGATGCCGCTGCTGCTGTTGCCCGAGATCAGGTTCCCCTGGATGAGGTTGCCGGTGGATTGCTCGGACGGCGACGCGAAGCCGACGATGCCGACGCCGAAGAGGTTCGGAACGGCCTTGGTGCCGGTGGGATCCGTGCCCAGGTAATTGTCGAGGATCTGGTTGTTGTTGGCTTCACCGTCATCCGAGTAGGCCCAGGACAGATAGATGCCGCCATCCGGGAACCCGTTGATGACCAGGCCCTTGACGGTGTTGTTGTCAACCAGGTCCAGGCCGTCCCCGGACGACTGCTTGGCGCCGTTGAGGACGATCACGGGGCCGTAGGGGTTGGTGCTCCCCGTGAAGGCGACCTGGGTCGTCCCGTCGATGGTGGTGTTCTGGCTGAGCACGGGCAGCGGGCTCGCGGGCTGGATGGTGAAGACGCCGTTGGCGTAGCCGGGGTCGGTCTCGGGGATCTGGAAGCTGATCGTGACGGGGGCGGCGTCGTTGGCGTCGGCGTTGAGGATCGCCTGCCGCAGCGAGCCGGCCCCGCCGTCGCTGGTGTTCGTCACGACGTAGGAACCCGACAACAAGGTGCGGGGCTCGAGGATCTCGGGGCGCGGGCACCAGCGGGATCGCCCCCTGTTGCGGCCCGTCGCGCGCCATGCCGCTTCGCTCGTGAGAAAGGTCCCATCGTTGATGACTCCCGTTCGAGTGTGCGACCCGGGCTGGTCTTCGCCGCTCTATTGGTCTTTCCGCGAGAACGCTGGCGATTTTGACAGGAATCCTTCGAGAATCGATCGACTTCGGTGTCGAGGAGACGGGCGGCTGAAGTGTCGGCACCCCGAACGCAAACGGCGAGCGACATCCGCGGGTGCGCGGTGACCCGGCGGAGAACGTCGCCCGCCCTCGGGGCGGTCGGACTGTGATCGGGAGTGGGGCGGCTCGGGGCTCGTCACCAGCCCATATGGAATTCCGCCAGCCGGCGCTGGATCTCGGCCAGGTCCAGGACGGCGATGGTTCCGTCGGTACGCCCGAATGCGGCGTGGAGGCCATCCGGGCTGAAAGCCTCGCTGCCCGTCGCCTGTGGAGCCGGGATCAGCAGGCGTGGCCGGTCGTGGCCTTTCTCCATCAGACAGAGGTACGGACCGAAGTCTGCGCGAACAGAAAACCACTGTGCACGCCCGGCCCGAGCATGGTGGGCCAGGGATCGATTTGGTCCAGGAGCGCTCCCGTGCGTAGGTCCATCAACGGCCACGACGGCACGTTGTCACCGGGGTGGTGGCCGCGCTTCACGACACGGCTGCTCGGGTCGAACGAGTAGCGTGCCCGAATGGCTTTGAGGCCCGACAGGCACCGACCACAGCTCCCTCCCCGTCGCGCCGTCGAAGGCCTTGATCGACCGGGACATGAGACCCCCCGCGGCGCCGCCGACACCCTCGTACACGAAGGTCGATCCGTCGGGAGCGGCGTCGGCGTAATAGATGTGAAGGTTGAAATCGCCGATTTCTCTGACGACCTCCATCCGGTCGGGGACCGTCAGCCTCCGGAGGCGGAGGACGCGCGGGTGATCCTTCGGGTGGTATGCGGTGACGGGTGGGACTCGCCCCGATTTCGTCTCGCTGCGGAGTAGCCGGAGCCGATCCGACCCGTCGAAGGCCAGCCTGTCAGCGAGGCCTCCAGGCAGCCGCCACATCCCGAGCACGGCCCCCGTCTCGATGTCCCAGAGGGTGGCCCGCTCGCCGGCGGCGAGGGCGAACCGGCGGCCGTCGGCGCTGAAGGCCAGGCCGGCGTTATCGGCGAACAGGCCCACCGGGGCGTCCAGCAGCCGGAGCAGTTTCCCGGTGCGCCGGTCCCAGACCGCGACCTCGAACGTCGCCGAGAGTCCTGCCACGCGTCGCCCGTCTGGGGAGAAGCACATCTGCGCGAACTGGCCCCGCAGGCCGTAGAGGGTCTGGATGCCCCGACCGTTGTCGAGCTCCTTGACCTCCACGCCGCCGGGTCCAAACCCCACCCAGGACCCCAGAGCCAGCCGCTGGCCATCCGGCGCGAAGGCCAGACTGAACTGCTGGGCATTGCTCGTTGAGTCGAGGAGCGTTCGACCGTGGCGAAGGTCCCAGAGTTTGAGCCCGCGGCCGCACGAGGCGATCGTGGCGCCGTCGGGCGAGAAGGCCATGGCGTAGACGTCGTAATTGCTCCCCAGGCAATAGGACCCGATCTCGCGGCGGGTGAGGTCCCAGACCGTGACGGTCCCTCCCGAATCGCCGGCGGCGAGTAGCCAGTGCGGCACCTCGGGGCCGGGACCGGTCGGCTCGGGGCGGCGGACGTCGCGGCCGAAGGACAGGCAATTAAGCCGGTTCCGGCTGTTGTCGAGGGCCGCGACCTTGTGGCCACTGGCGGGCGACCAGACGACGATCCGGCCGTTCTCCTGCCCGGCGGCGACCAGCGAGCCGTCGGCAGAGACCGCGATGCAACGCACGGGCATGTCGAAGTCGAGACTCCCCAAGGTTCGCCCCGATGGCCGCCCCAGGCCACGAGCACCTGACCCTTATCGCCGCGCTGCAGGACGCCCACCACCACGGAAGCGTCGGGCGTCAGCGTGGTGTCGCACTTGTTAGAAACGAAGGTCGCTCCGCCAGGCGCCATGAACCGCGAGAGCGGCTGGTTTTGCGGGAGGTCGAGCAGGATGAGGGCCGGTCCGTCTTTCTCCGTGCCGGGGACGAGCTGGACCGGCGTGCCGTCGCCGCGGAAGGCGACCGGGCCCAGTGCGGCAGCGGAGAATGTGGTCGTGGTGCCTGTCGAGGAATCCCAAAGCCGGGTGGCCAGCGGCCGGTCCCTCTCGGTATCGAAGAAGCGTTTCGCGTCGGTGACGGCCCCCATGAGGAGCCGCCGGCCGTCGCGGTCGAAGGCGAGCGAGGCGGCGCCGAACTCCTTGAATTCCTTGACGACGCGGGCATCGTAGCCGGCCATGCAGCCGGCGGCCTCGAGCCGGAGCGCATCGTCAACCTGAGTCGCAGCGGCCTGGCGAACGAGGTCCCATGCCTCGGCCGACCAGCCGTCCCGGTGCGCCGAGAGACGCAGCCGCGCGATCGCCTGGATGAGATTCTCGCGCTTCAATTCGGTCGCACGCTCCTCCGCCGCGATGGCCGCGGCACGGGCGACCCTGGCGTTCGCATTGGCGATATCCGCCACGAGTTTTCCCCGGATCACGCCGGCGGAGGTCAAGGCGGAGACCGTGACGAGCAGCGCGGCGGCCCAACCCTTGTTCCGGCGGGCCCAGAGCCAGGCGCGGTGGAGCGGCCACATCGGGCGGGCGCGGGTCGGACGGCGGTCGAGCCAGCATTGCAGGTCGTCGCGGAGGTCGCCCGCCGTCGCGTACCGATGAGACGGGTCCGGACGGGTCGCCTTGCGGCAGATCGCATCGAGGTCGCGCGGCAGGCCCGGGACGACCCGCGCGGCGCGGGAGGATCCGAGATCGAACCGGGATCGGGCTGGGCCTGGCGGCCGGTCAGGAGCTCGTAGAAGGTCACGCCGAGGCCCCAGACGTCACTCCGGGCATCGGCCTTGCCTTGCCGCTGCTCGGGGGCCATGTACGCGGGCGAGCCGACGGTCCCCGTCTCCACGGCGGCCTGGTATTGCTCCGCCTCCGAGGCCAGGCCGGTCGCCGTGCTCCGGTCCGGCACACGGCTCGGATCCGAGGTCCCGGAGTGACCGTTCGCCCCGGGGCTGGCCGCGACCGCCGAGCCGGTGTCTCGGAGGGGTGACAGGCCGAAGTTGACCACCCAGCAGTGACCCCGAAGATCGACCATGATGTTCGAGGGCTTGATGTCGCGGTGGAGGTGACCCTGGCGGTGCGCGTGCTCGAGCGCATCGGCCGCGTCGACCATCACTCCGACCATCGATCGCAGGTAGTCCGGCGACGGGTGCCAGGCGACGGATTCGCTCCGGTCCACCCGCGATTCTCCGCCGTGCTGACAGGCGAGGCGTACCAGGTCGGTCAGGCCGGGCAGCGAGGCGGTCGGGGACGACGTGAGGAGTCGCCGGGCCTCGTCGAGGATCCGGCGCAACGAGGCCCCGTCGATCAGGGGCATGGCGTAGTAATCGAGCTGGCCCTCGCGGCCGGCCGCGTAGATCGGCACGATGTGCGTGTGGTGGAGATGCGCCAGGGTGAGCCGCTCGTTGTGGAACCGGACCCGGTGCAGGAGGTCGTTGCGGTCGCCGCGGATCGTCTTGACCGCGACCAGCCGGCCCAGCGGCTCCTGCTCGGCCTTGAACACGCGGCCCATCCCACCCCGGTCGATGATCCCCCGGACGGGAAACCGCTCGATCCGCTCGGGGACCGTCTCGGGCTCCATCCGGCTGCGCAGGCCGAGCTCGCCGCGACCTCGCTTTCCAGATTGGGGTTGCGCGCGCAGAACTCGACGCGCACGGCGTCCTGCGCCGCCGAGTCGGTCGCGGCCTCGTACGCGAGCCAGAATTCCGCCAAGCGGTGGTCATACTCGTCGGACGGGGTCGCGTCGGATGGGTTCATGGCGTCGGTCGGCTCCCGCGATCCAGTTGCTGCCAGACCTTCTTGAATCGCCGCATGGCCCGGCTGAACAGGTAGGCCGCGCGGTTGAGGTTCACCCCGAGCACCTCGCCCATCTCATCGAAGGTCAGGCCATCGAGGAACCGGATCTCGAGGACGTTCCTGTCTTCCTCTTCCAGGGCTTCCATCACCTTGTGTACGCGCTCGATCTGCTCGCCGCGCGCGAGGGCCTCGCTCGGCAAGGTGAGGGAACCGGCGAGCTCGGTGCTCGATCCGTCCGACAAGGGGACCTCGCACTTCAGGCCGCCCAGGCCGACCCGATTTTGCCGGCGCCACTCGTTGAACCAGGCAATCCTTGACGATCCGGTAAAGCCAGGGGAACGGTGCCAGATGCCCCGGCTTCTCTTCCCACCGCTGCCGCGCGCGGAGGAACGCCGTTTGAATGATGTCCTCCGCGTCAACCCGCGGCCCGAGCGCAGGGTCGATCCGCCGACGCAGTACCTCCAGAAGCCTCGAGCGGTTCTCCTCGAGGATCTCACCGACTTCCTCGCCCGTTCTTTGCATCGTTCGCATCGGTGCCGACCCTCCGCCGGGAAGAGTCCGGGCTCCTGGCCACAGGGAGTCATCGCCCGTCATGGTAACCGTGAAAGACCCACAGGTCTTTGAGAAAAAAACTTCCATGACATCGAGAAAAGCGGATTTCGGCGACAGCGTCGGCTTGACCCCCGCCTGCTGGCTGTCGCCGGTCCTGGTCCGTCCGTGCGGCCGGACCGCGTCGTGTTCCCCGGTCGGCGCAGATGCACAACGCCACCAGGCGCTGACGCCCTCAGCCGAGACGGGCCCGCGCAGAACGGACCGGCGATTGCCGAGATTTCCGATCAAGCCGATTTGCGTTTTCGAAATCATGTGCCATGCTTTATCCCGGTGGAATTCCTCTGCGGAACTCTTTGGCAATTCGGTGGATGGAATAGACGGGTGATCGGCCCCGAGATGCGACGTCTTCGTCCCGTGGATTTTATCCGCGTCCAACGCGCGAATTCTTGGCTCTATTGATGATAGGTCGCATGATGCCATGCCATTGCGATTGTTGTCATGTGCCCAAGAAAGACAGGGGTCCTTGCGACGCTGCTCAACATCAACGATGGATCGCAGCAAGATCTCGAGCCGATCACCCAGGCTGCAAATGCGCGCGAACGAACCCAATCCTGCCAAAATGGCAGTCGAGAAGCGTTTCTGGGTCGGTGTGCGAATGTCGCCACGGAGCTGAGCGGGGGAATGAAAACCGCGCGAACGAACCCACCGGGCCCGACGGGATGCGCGAACGAACCCACCGCGGGCCGCCGGTTGCGCGAACGAACCCACCGCGGGCCGCCGGTTGCGCGAACGAACCCATCTGACGCGGGTCGCTCACCGGATCGATGAGAATCGAACCCATCGTCCCGCGCCGAGTCTTCGCCGAACGTCAAAGTCGCTGAAATCGATAGATTCCTCCTGATCGGCATTGTTCACAAGGTCGGCTTGACTGTCGCCTGAGGTCGATGGCTCCATCAGCGATCGGTGGACCCGGGTCCGATCCGACTTGTGGAGTCGCCGCGCGGCGTGTGTTATCATCGCCTGTCATGGATGATTGAATTCCCTCATCGAGCGATTGAAGCCCCATGTGAACCGCGACCGGCTGGTCGAGACGGCCCGGCGGCTGATCGAGATCCCGAGCCCGACGGGCGATGCCGGGGCGGTCAGCGATCGGCTAGCCGAGTTGCTGGCGGCGGAGGGGTTCGCCGTCGAACGGATCGCGGCCGGCCATCCGACCGCGCCGGCGGTCTCGGTCCGATTCGACAGCGGCCGGCCGGGACGGACTCTCCAGTTCGACGGCCACCTCGATACGGTGCATCTGCCGTTCGTGGCGCCCGCAGTCGAGGACGGGCAGCTCACCGGCAGCGGCGCGTCGGACATGAAATCGGGGATCGCCGCGGCCGTCGAGGCGCTCCGCGTGCTCCGAGATTCCGGCGCCCTCTCGGGGGGCTCGGTCCTGTTGACGGCCCACGACCTGCACGAGGCCCCCTGGGGCGATAGCCACCAGCTCGACAACATGATCCGCGAGGGCCATCACGGCGATGCCGTCTTGCTCCCCGAGCCGCTTCGCGACGTCCTACCCGTCAAGGGGCGGGGATCGGCCACGTGGAAGGCGGTCATCCGCCGCCAGGGCCCGCCGGTGCACGAAGTGATGCGGCCCGCAGGCGAGCCGAGCGTGATCGCCGCCGCCGCCGAGCTGGTGGCGCGGCTCGGCCGGCTCGAAGACGACCTCCGCGCCGCGCCGCACTACCGTCTGCGGTCCCGCGAGCGTGTTCATCGGCCAGGTCCATGCCGGCGAGATCTTCAACCAGTATCCGCAGGAAGCCTGGCTCGAGGGCACCCGCCGGTGGCTACCCGGGACCGATCCGGACGCCGTCGCCCGCGACTTCCGCGACCGGGTCGACCGCCTGGCGGCCGAGACCGGGACCTCGATCGAGCTGCGCTGGATGCTCATCCGCGACGCCTTCGAGCTCGACACTCAAGACCCGCTCGTCACGGCGTTCCAGCGCAGTCACGAGGCGATCTCCGGAGCCCCCCTGCGCTGCGGCGCCAAGCCATTCGTCGACGACGGCAACAGCTTCTGGGCCAACGGCGGCATGCCGGCGATCACCCACGGACCCCGCGCCGGCGGCCAGCACACCACGTCCGAGTGGGTCGACATCGACGACCTGGTGCGCATCGCCCTGCTCTACGCGGCCACGGCGATCTGCTACTGCCCGGCGTGACCACGAAAGGATCGACTCGAAGTAACACGAGAAACGCAACCACGAATAACACGAATATACACGAATAAATTCATGCCGACTGGTGGGCTGTCCCGGATCAGCGAGATACCAAGGAACCGTGAACTGGATTTTTCTTTATTCGTGTCAATTCGTGTTATTCGTGGTTTTCCCTGATTCTTATCCCATTAGCGGCTGCTCTCATGAAGCCCGTGGCGGCGGCCGATTCGCGGTTCCGAGGGTCTCGACGATGACGACGGCAACGACGAGCGTCCCCGAGCTGATCGCCGAGGGACAGACGACCGAGGAGGGTTTCCTCCGGCAGATCTTCGTCCGCGACCAGATGGCCGAGTGGTCGAAGCAGCCGCTGGTGATGGCGCGGGCCGACGGCGTGTTCTACTGGGACGTCCAGGGCAAGCGGTACTTCGACGGCATCTCCGGGATTTACGTGGTGTCGGTCGGGCACAACAACCGGCGAGTGATCGACGCGATCAAGCGGCAGCTCGACGTGCTGACGTTCTCGCCGCCGATGCACGGCACCAATCCCCTGGCCGTACAGCTCGCGAACCTGCTGGCCGAGCTGGCGCCGGGCGACCTGTCGACGGTGAAGTTCCAGTGCGGCGGGGCGGAGGTCGTCGAGGCGGCGATCAAGCTGGCACGGCAGTATCATCGCCTGACCGGATCGCCGGGGAAGTACAAGGTCATCAGCCGGTACCAGTCGTGGCACGGCTCGACGCTCGGGGCGCTCTCGGCCTCGGGGCTCAAGTCGCGCAAGACGGTCAACGAGCCGATGGCCGCGGGCTTCGTGCACGTCTTCCCGCCGACGTGCTACCGATGCCCGTTCGGCAAGAACTATCCCGACTGCGGCATCACGTGCGCCACGATCGTCGGCGACGTCATCGAGATGGAGGACCCCGCGACCGTCGCGGCCGTGCTGGTCGAGCCGATCGGGCACACCGGCGGCGTGATCGACCCGCCCGAGGAGTACCTGCCGATCCTGCGGGAGGTCTGCGACAAGCATAACGTCCTGTTGATCTTCGACGAGATCATCACGGGGATCGGCCGGACCGGCCGGATGTTCGCCGCCGAGACCTTCGGCGTGACGCCCGACGTGCTCCTGGTCGCCAAGGGGCTCTCGGGCGGCTATGCGCCCTTGTCGGCGATGATCTGCCGGGGCCCGATCGCCGACGCCTTCTGGGGCCCGATCGCCGAGAACCCGGGGTTCGTCGAAGGGCATACCTTCGAGGGCAACCCCATCTCCTGCGCCGCCGGGCTGGCCGTGCTCCGCGAGATCCTCGAGCGCGACCTGCTGGCCAACGCCCGGGCGCAGGGCCGGCGGCTCCGCGACCGATTCGAGGACCTGGCGCGCAAGTACCCGATCATCGGGGACATCCGGGGCAAGGGGCTGTTCCAGGCGATCGAGTTCGTCCGCGACCGGGCGACGAAGGAGCGGTTCCCCGACGCGACGGCCTTCGGCGTCCGGGTCGGCCGCCGGGCGCTGGCGCATGGGCTACTCTGCCGGTTCGATCCTCACTGGATCGCCTTCGGGCCGCCCTTGATCGTCACGGCCGAGCAGATCGACGAGATGGCGGCGATCCTCGACCGCAGCATCGGCGAGGTGCTCGGCGAGCTGGAATCGGTCCGAGTGGGCGTCGGGGAGGGCTGAACCGGCTCAACCGCCATGAGGCCGATCATCCCCCGCGTCCGGGCACCGTTGCGGCTCTCGATGTACCTCCGGTTCGTGAGGTATCTGCTCTGGGAGTTCCGCTGGCCGTTGGGCGTCTTCACGGCGCTGGTGATCGGCGGCGGGTGGATCCTCCACCGGTTCTATGGCCAGGAGGCGCTCCCCTTCGCCCGGGCCTGTCACGCCGTGTTCCTGATGATCTTCCTGGAGTCGTCGCTCGACTTCCCGGGCGAGTGGTACTTGCAGCCGTTGTTCTTCCTGTTTCCGGTGGTGGGCCTGGGCGCGGTCGCCGATTCGGTGATCCGGTTGGCGTTCCTGATGTTCACCCGCAAGCAGAACCTCCCGGAGTGGAACCGCATGCTCGCCTCGCTGTGCCGCAACCATTTCGTGGTGATCGGGGTCGGCAAGGTCGGCTACCAGGTGATCCGCGGACTGCTCGAGATGCGCGAGAGCATCGTGGCGATCGAGATGGCCGCCGGCGCGCCGTTCCTCGGAGAGCTGTTCGACCGGGGCATCCCGGTGATCCAGGGGAACGCCCGCATGGCCTCGGTCCTGGAGCAGGCGGGCGTCCGCGAGGCGCGCGCCGTGATCGTCACGACCAGCGACGACCTGACGAACCTCGACGCCGCCATCACCGCCCGCGAGCTGAACAAGGAGACCCGGATCGTGATCCGCCTGTTCGACGAGACCCTCGCCACCAAGGTCGCCGGGGCCTTCTCCATGCCGACGATCTCGACGTCGCAGGTGGCGGCTCCGGCGTTCATCGCCGCGGCGACCGGGCGGAAGATCTACCAGGCGTTCCAGCTCGCCGGCCAGGAGGTTCACCTGACGGATATCGCCGTGTGTCCCACCGGCCGGCTGGTCGGCCGGACCGTGGGCGAACTTCAGTCCGACAAGCGGATCAACTTGGTGATGCACCAGAGCAGCCGCTCGGGTGAAGTTCACGTCAACCCCGACCCCGAGATCGTGCTGGCGCCCGACGACACCGTCCTCGTCATCGCTCCGATGGAGCCGCTACTGGCGCTCGAGGCGATGAACCACTCCTCTGCCGGCTCCAATCATGCGACAGCCGAGGCGGCCGGTCGGCGCTGAATCGATGACGATCGCTCGGTCGGCGCCAGCCCGTCTCATCGAGACGACGACCCCGCGGCGGAGCGTGACTTGTAATCTTTTCAAAAGGAAAGATTCAAGTTCCTGCCCGGCCCTGACGTTGCCCGCGAGGGAGCTTCGTACTATACTGCGGCCACGCGGGCACGGCGCCCGGCCCCGACGGCGGCAGGAGTGACCGCGTCGGTCGGGTAATGGCCTGCGGTGGAGTCTCGGTCATTTCTTGAAGCTCGCCGCCGCGTGTCTTTCCCGGTAAACGATGGCGTTGGACCATGCAACGGAACTGCTGGAACCTCCGGTCGCGATGGGCCGTGTCCGCCATTGTCTTGATGGCGGCCGGCGGCTGCACGAGCGTGAAGATGACGGGCACCGCGCGCACGGGGACCGAGCAGCTCTTGCTCACCGGCACGTGGGACGACGCGCTGGGCCGGGTCGACTTCCGCGCCCTTGCTGGCGCCAAGGTGTTCGTTGACTCGACGTATCTCTCGGCGGTCGCGGATAAGGACTATGTCACCTCGAGCCTCCGCCGCGCCATGGCCGAGCAAGGCATCCTGCTGGAGAACAACAAGGACAAGGCGCAGTTCATCCTCGAGCCGTCGTTCGGTGCCTATGGAACCGACATGCGGGATACCAACGTGGGTCTGCCGGGGATGACTCTGATGCCGTCGCTCCTCACCGGCGCGACCGTCGCCAGCTCCGGGACATCGAACTCGCTCAACATGTCGCAGACCAACCGGGAAGACGCGGTCGTCAAGGCGATCCTCTATGCGTACGACGCGAAGACCGGCCGCCTGGCGTGGGAATCGGGCTGGCTGCTCAACGCACAGGGGGTTCGCGACCACTTCTTCATGGGCGCCGGCCCATACCGCATGAGCTCGCGGGGCGAAGTCGAGCGCTACCCCGACGAGTCGCAGGTCCAGACCCGCAAGCATTTCTTCCAGCGGCTGTTCGGGCACTTCCACAAGTCGGAAGACTGAGGCGGCCGGCGTCTCCGGTCGCCGACATCACGAGCCGACCGGCCGCTGACCCCAAGGGATCGGCATGGTCGGCGGAGTCCGGTGGCGGTCGCGCCGCACGTCCTTGGGCCGGTCCTTGAACCAGGTGACGAACCGGGTGAGCTGATTGACGGCCTCCTCGTAGGCGACGCGGCCCTTCTCGGCGGTGGCCAGCTCGGCCTCGCCCAGCACGCCGGTCTCGGAGTAGCTGCTGGTCCACGAGATGACCGTGGCGGGTCCGGCGCCGAAGAGGTCGACCCAGGTGAACGGGCTATCCTCGTCGTTGAACGAGATCGTCCCGCTCTTGATCTGGTCCTTGCGGACGTTATCGCCGTCGAGGTAGAGGTACAGCGAGGTCTCCAGCTCGCAGGCGTGCGCGCACCCGCCGGGGAACTTGCTCTCTCTCCATCGCGGCAGGAATTCCTTGTCGACGGTCAGCAGGCTCCACCAGCAGATCGGCACGCACTCGGCATCGGTCTCGAGGTTGGCGCGGCGGGCGACCAGGTCGAGGTTCGGCCAGTTCGACCCGTGGCCGTTGAGCAGGATGATCTTCTTGAAGCCGTGGTAGGCCAGGCTCTTGGCGATATCGAGCACGCCGTCGATGAAGTGCTCGAAGTGGGTGTTGATGGTCCCCGGGAAGTCCATGACGTGACCCGTGTAGCCGTAATGGTACGTGGGCAGGACGAGCATCTTGTCGGGGACGGCCCGCCCGGCGCCGCGGGCGATCTCGGTCGGGCAGATGACGTCCACGTCGAGCGGCAGGTGCGGGCCGTGCTGCTCGACGGCGCTGCAAGGTACGATGCAGACTTTGTTTAGGTCAACGGCATCGTTGATTTCGGGCCACGTGAGCTTCTCGTATCGCCACTCGGTCGATGCCCGGCTTGCCATTGTCACTCCTCCATCGTGCGAGTCGCCATTCCGAGCAAACATTGATATAAACGGAACTTGGGGGTGACGAAAGGGGTAACCTTTTCCGCTCGGCGACGTTACCGATCCTCTCCCACGCAGGCTGATCCGTCCAGGGGGTAACGGGGGTAACTGGTGGGTAACTAACTGATCGTACAGCATCAATTCACCTGGTTGCCATCCGTCACGTTACCACCCGACCGGCCACTTCCTCATCGATACGCCCATCAAACGAAGACGTCCGCCGCATCCAAGCATGGGCCGCGACGGGCTTCCGGTTCTGGCGAGAGTCAGAACTCTGCTCCAGTCGGCGCATGCCGATCGCGCGCCCCGAGTCTTCTGTTCTCGCGTTGTTCGGCGCCACTGTTGCCAGCCTCTTCAATTCAGTTGATGCTCATGATTTGGCGGGCAGGGTCGGCGATCTTGCTGACGACCGTCTCGGCGCCTCCCGTCGAGACCCTGCCGACCCGGCCCCGCCCAACTGTATTGACCGCCTTGAACCACCATCTGTGTTCGCAGTCTCGCGTCAACACCTACCGATCGGCGCTGGGCACGCCGCCATTGAAGCGGCCTCGGCCGATCAGGACGAGCGTGACCATCGGGTCGTGGGCCGCGATCTTGGCGAACATCGTGGCGATGACGGGCTCGTCGAGTTCGACGGGATCCGAGAGATGAGACACGGCGCTTCGTCAGCCGATAGGCGTTACGTCCCATTTCCCTTTCCGGCGGTTACTTCCGATCCTATGGCATCGAGGTGGGCACCGACCTCCTGGGCGACTGGCGGGTGGACGTCACCTCCGGCCGCATCGGCACGAAAGGCAGGCGTATCCGCCACGTCGCCAACGGCGAGGCCCTGCTCGGAGCATCGTTCTGGCGAACGTCAGGCCCCGCCGGTTTTTCGCGGGCCAGCGGGGGAAGACACGAGGATTGATGATCCGCGCACGCGCTCACGTGAGGGAGAGGTCATTGGCAAGCCCCGGTACGTGGATCAGCTCGCTGCCTCGGGCGTCCGTCACGTACCACACTTTGCACTCGTCGCAGGTGGCCAGGAGGCGGTCCGTCAACTCCGGGTCGGGTTGGTGGAGACTCAAGGGAGATTTACATCTCGAGCAGAACAACGACAGAATGCCCTCGTCGGGTTGGTCGCGATCTTGCCTGGCGAAAACAGCTCTCATCGGAGATCCTCCTCGCTACTACCGCGTCAGTTGCAACCGTGTGGCCACGAAGAGACCGTCGAACGACCTTGAGCCAAGCGCCAGGACCGGACTCCCATGGCAGAGATTCTCACTCAGGTCCTCCAGCCAGAGTCGATCGGAGACCAGCGAAGCTTCTCCTTCGACGATGACCAAGGCTCCGGGGTGCCCTCGCTGGGCTACTTGCAAGACCAAGCGAGCGCCGGCATCCGCAGACGGTGCGGCCTCGACCCAGGAGTCCACGATCACACCCGCGACGAATGACTCGGATTCCGTCCCGATCATTTCCTCCCGCCTTTCACGATCCTCGCTAACCAGGGTGTGCCGATCGATGTCACGAGGCCATTCCTCTCGGGCGATCGGGCAGGCCCTGGTGAAATCGGGCTTCTCCATCCGGTCCCCCTTGGTGACAACAACCGAGGGTGGAACAAAAAAGCCGATGTGGCCGAAGACCCGCGGGGCTTCGGCCACATCGGCTTACTCGTCGACGAGCCCCCCGGCCCAGCCGGGTTGCCCTTCGTCTAGTCGTCCGACGACACCCACTCAGATTGTGATCGGAACCGCGGTGGTCCGTTCGCACGGACCCTCACTCGCTCGCCATTATAAAGCATATACGGCGATCTGGGAACAAGGGCCTTGTTTTTTTTGGACGAACAGGTCAAATTGACGCTTTTGTATGGAAAGAGGCGTTAGGTAAGCGTGTCGCTCGTCGCCTCTGTCGCGATCGGCCCGAGAATCCAGCGGGGGATGGAGATCTATCCAGAAAGGTTTGCACCCACGGCCACGACTCATCCTCATTCTGCACGTCCGGATGTCGGATCGTTGGCCTCCATCACCTCGACGTGTGGCCCGAGGGGAACGCCCGAGCAGGGGGAGGGTTTTCGAGGCGTCCTACGCGTCGAAGGTCGTGATTCGATCGAGTCATCACATGAGATTATGTAAGTTTAATTTAGAATTAAGTTAAATAAATATTAATCATATTTGGCAATCGTGCCCTCTCAAATCAACTACTCGGAGTCCGGGTCATGCCCAAGATCCCGTCCGCAGAAGACCTGAAACAAATCCCTCTCCGGGCCCTGGTAGCTTATGCCGCCCGGTGTGCGCGACGAGTACACATCCTCTTCGAAGGCCGAGTTGTCGATCTCGAATATCGAGCAAAGGTCGAGGGGCCGATTCAGATCGCGGAGCGATTTGCGAGAGGGGATGCAGGCACCGGGGACGATGCCTGGCGATCCGCCATGGCCGCAGGGGATGCTGCCATCGCCGCCGCCAGGGCCGCCGGAGATGCCGACTTGGAAGCCGTCGCGAACGCGGCCTTGGAAGCTGCAGCCACCGCCTTGGCCGCCTTGGAAGCCGACTTGGGCCGAGAAACCGCGGACGCGCGTTACCGGGATGCCATCGAGAGGGTCGTCGCCTTGGGCTCCGCACAGGCAGCCTGGGCCGCAGTGGCGGCTTGGGCCACGGCTATCGACGCTGCCTGGGCGGATTTCGATCAGCTACTGAAGCTCCATCTCGGTTCTTTTCCGGAGTTAGGCCAGCCGATCGATCCGTCCGAGAGCGGGCAGCTCGGCCCACTGTGGCCAGTGAAGGAATCCCATGATTCCGGCTCCCGAACGATCAATCAATCGACGAGGCCAGACTCACCGGGCAGCGGGTATGAACGGGGATTGAATTAATTCGCTTCGCGGGAGATGCCTCGCGCGCCGGCCTCCGCTGATGCCATCATCCGAGACGCTTCAATCGCAGCCATGCCGCTCGCACCGTCAAGCAGCAGCTCCCCAACCACGAATCGCCCAAGACCACCAAGCTCTACGACCGCACCAGCGACCAGATCATGCTCGATGAGGTCCCAGACCCGGTGGTCGAACCAGCGAGAGGCCGCGGCGGTGCCCCCGTCCATTCTACTTCCGACGCCGCCCATAGCAATGGAACAGGAACGCCGCCAGCACCGGAACGGCACAGGCCAGCAGGAAGGATGTAGCGACGGCCTCGAGGCGGACGTGCAGGTGCTCCTCGGCGATCAGGCTGAAGTCCATCCGGTGCCCGCCGCCCTTCGCCTCCTCGTACACCTCGCGGTGCGCGCGACTGCCGATCAAGCCGCAGGCGAACCAGGCATCGGCCAGCACGATGTAGAGGCCGAGGAAGGCGTAGAGGGGGCGTTCCTGGCTGCGAAGGACCTGGCTGCCGCTCAGCGCGCGGTAGAGGAAGATCCCCGCGATGAGTAGCTCCATCCCGTGCCCCATGGCCACGATCAGCAACTCGCGGAGCGGGGAGAAGACCGCGACGGAGTAGAACGCAACGGCGACCAGCATGATGACCAACATCGTGCGATCGTCGCGAGCGCGAAAGACGAGGTAGGCGAACACCCCATAGATCGCGACGAGGAGGAGCGGCTGTCGGTCGAGGATATGCGAGACCCCGCCGCCGAAAGAGAGGTCGAAAGACGGGAGGGCCGGGCTGCCGAGGAGCCACGCGGTTGCGGTGTGGCCCAGCTCATGCACGAGCGTCCTGAGCACGCCGATGACGAACCCGACCAGCGGCACGGCCGGCGCGATCGCCGCCAGCCCGGCGCCGATCGCCTGGGCGACCCAGGCATCCCGGTCGATTTTCCTCGGCTTGCACTTCTTGCGGGACGCCCGGTGACGCGGGGCGTCGGACAGACGCCTCTCGGACGGCGGGGCCGCGCGAGGGGCAGCGGGCAGGGTGGGGATTCCCAGCTCCGGGATCGGCGTGACGGCGCCGCACCCTTTGCAGCGAGAGCGGCGCCCGGCCAGAGCGTCACCGGCCCGGAATGACCTGCCACAGCCGGCGCAGGTGAACTCGATCATGGCCGAACCCCCTGGGACCATCATTGCGAAGCCCGGAACAGCTTCAGCAAAGGCGCCAGCGTCCTGATCCACGGATTCGGGTGCAGCTCGGGGTGTGCTGCCCGGAGCCGGTCCTTGTAGTTCTGCATGTTCTCGCCGGTCTCCACCCAAACCAGCTCCCGGCACGGCACGTGCTTGCCGCGGCCGGTGCAGAAGGACCGGTCCGAATAGTACAGATAGGGGTCCTTCAAGTATGACCGGATGATCTCCGCCGGCATCCCCGTGCGATGACCGCAGCGCCAGTGCCGGTAGACTCGCGGCACGCCGTCCAGCGGCCCGAGCTCTCGTTCCTCGGGCGGCAACGTCACGTAATCCTTGTGCTGCCCATCGGGACGGAGCTGCGCGTGCTCGCGGCAGTGCGCGGATACTCGCCCGAGTCGATCGACTGGTGACAGAACGGAAAACGTCTCTCCGGCATGGGATCGGCACTCCGCGACGACGAAGAGCGCGAGGCAGTCACGTCACCGATCGTCTCGTCTGCTGCCCCATCCGTCCAGGGGTCACCGACCCGACCCGGCCGAACAATAACTCGTTCCACTGGCGCTTCCCTTCCGGATCGGCAGCGATCCGCCTCGCCCGTTCACGCATCAATTCCCGGTCGGTCAGTTCCGTGAATCGCGTCCCATCGTAGAGGAGATCGCCGAGGTACCCCTCGAATCCGGTGGGATATCGGAGGTTGATGGCGATGATCCACCGCCGTGCGCCGTCTTCGCCCTTCTCCTCGCGAATCCCCGCGACGGTCCGCAGCATCGGGCGCCCCGCTTCGAAGAGCAAGTAGATCTGCGCTTTCTTGAGGATCTCCTCCTCTTCCGGGTTGATCTCGGACTTCCTTGTGCGCCGCTTCGACTCGACCGCCTTCGTCCGAGCTTGTCCGCGTGATCTGATGGCCACCGGAGTCCACCGTTCGAATCCTTCCCGTAAAGGCATCTTTTGCCGATCCTATCCAGAGGATAACCTGATCGACGGCCTCTCCGCGCGGAGCGGCCGACGAACCGGGTGCCCTGCCGCGACGAAGACCTCTCGATGAGGATGACCGAACATGCTGCTCAGACGCCTCGGATGGATCCTGCTTGTCCTCGTTGGCACCTCCGGCAGGCTTGTCAGCGGCCAGGAGCGGCCTCGTGAACCCTACGATCTCTTGATCCGCGGAGGGACGATCGTCGACGGCACCGGCAATCCCTGGTTTGAGGGGGATGTGGCGATCCGCGGCGACCGGATCGCCGCGGTCGGCCGGTTGGGGGACAACGTCCCCGCCCGCCGGGTCATCGACGCACGCGGACTCGTCGTCGCGCCCGGCTTCATCGACATGCATTCGCATTCCGACATGCTGCTGCTCCGCGACGGCGACGCCCAGAGCAAAGTCCGCGACGGCGTCACCACCGAGATCCTGGGCGAGGACTCCTCGGCCGGGCCGCGCAAGGGGAAGCTCGCCCCGAGGTCCACCGGTGGCGACGAGCCTCCCCCGAAAACGACGTCACCGTCGTGGACGACCCTCGGCGGCTACTTCGACGCCCTGGAGGCCCGCGGGATCTCGGTGAACGTCGCCAGCTACGCCGGGCTCGGCACGCTCCTGGGCTGCGTCCAGGGCGACTCGCTGGCGCGCCCCGATCGCGCCCAGCTCGAGGCCATGAAGGAGCTCCTCGACGAGGCGATGCGCGACGGTGCCATCGGCCTGTCGACGATGCTCGCAATCGCCCGCGAGCTGGCCGTCACCACCGATGACATCGTCGAGCTGGCAGCGGTCGTCAGGCGCCGGGGTGGCCTGTATTCCTCGCACATCCGCAACGAGGGGACGGAGGTCTTCGCCGCGGTGAAGGAGGCCATCGAGGTCGGGCGCCGCGCCGGCGTGCCGGTCGATATCATCCACATCAAGATCGCCGACCAGTCGCTGTGGCACCACATGGCCGAGATCGTCGCGCTGATCGAGCAGGCGCGGCGCGAGGGGGTCAACGTGCAGTCGAACGTCTATCCCTACACCCGGGGCAACAACGACCTGGTCAGCATCATCCCCCCGTGGGCGCACGAAGGAGGGAAATCGGCGCTCATAGCCCGGCTCAAGGACCCGACCCAGCGGGAGCGGCTGAAACGCGAGATCCGTACCGGCCTGCCGGGTTGGTACGACCACTACACGGCGGTCGGCGGCGACTGGGGCCGCATGCTCATCAGCGCCCGGCTGACGCCGGAGGATCGCCTCTTCGAGGGCCAGACCATGGATCGGGTGATCGCCGCCCGGTCGGCCGGGCTCAGCCCGAGGCCCGACCCGCTGGATGTCTTCTTCGACTTCCTGATCGCCGAAGGCGGGTCAGTCGGGACGATCTACGCCCATCACACCGAGGAGGACATGAACCGGGCGATGGTGCAGCCCTGGTGCTCGATCGGCTCGGACGGCTCGGCGCTGGCCGTCGAGGGCCCGCTCCGCGCGGGGCATCCTCATCCCCGTAGCTTCGGCACCTTCGCGCGGGTCTTGGGCGAGTACGTTCGCAATCGCCGTTTATTGCGGCTCGAGGACGCCGTGCGCAAGATGACTTCGCTCAACGCCTCCAAGTCCGGGTTCTTCGATCGCGGCATCCTCCGTCCCGGACTATTCGCCGACGTCACCGTCTTCGACGCCGACCAGATCGCCGACCGGGCCACCTACCTCGATCCATTCCGGTACAGCGACGGAATCCGGTACGTCCTGGTCAATGGGCGACTCGTGCTCGACGACGGGAAGCACACCCACGCCCGCCCCGGCCGTGCCCTGAAGCACGGCCGATGACGAGCGACGGATCCGTCTGCTCAACAGGCACGCATGATAGATCGACAGCACGTGAGGAGTCCCTGTTCCGAGGAGTCGCTCGTAGCGCCGTTTCGACCGAATGTCACATCGCGTTGCTCGGTTGCTCCCGCAGCCGACGATCCAGTCCGCCGTCAATGAAAAAAACCGGCCAACGATCGGGCGCCGCACGGGGACCTCTCCCCTCCCCGTACGAAATCCGATCGACTGGCCGGTTAGAAGCCGCCCGCGGCCCGTAACTCGCTGGGGGCCGAGGGCATCTGTCTGGAGAAAGGGCGAGCGGGGGGTCGTGCGAGGCGTCCCGCTCGCCCTTTGGCGGGGAACCGAACCATGCAAATGGAACGGTGACGCCTTTGGGGTGGATGCTTAAAAAGCGATCATCGATGATTCAATAACCACCGATCATTGTTGTCATCGATCACTCGCGTTACGCCAGGAGAGAAACGCAAAGGTAGTGCCAGAAGCCCCGAATCGACCAAAAACCCGATCAAAATGCCCCCAAAACCCCACGTGATTCGGCGCATGTATTAGAATTCACAAGAGGTTATGTCGCTAGACTGTCGAGGGGCGGTCCGATGGCCTCGTTCACGGATTCTTCGCTCGCGAACTCGCTGCCAGATCATTTTGAGGGCATACTAGCCAAAGAAGCGTGCAGAACCGGCAGCCCATTGGGACCTACGATGAGTGTCGTCGAGAATCGGGTGGATTCGGAACTCGAGGATCTGGCTCGCGCCGTGAAGAGCTGGGTCGAGGCCGCTGATGGGAGACCATTATTTCGGTGGCTCAGTCGCGAGCTGGACGCCGACGGGGCGCCGATCCGGCTGGCGGTCCCGGACTGGCACCGTTGCCTGGAGATCCTGGCCGCGGCGAGGAGGCGCGCGGGCGATTGGCCGAACGGTTGCGACGATACGGTCGCCGGTCTCGTGCGGGCCACTTTGAGGTTCGCTCGGCCGGACGGGAGTCCGACGATGCAACCGGATGAGGGTTCGACAAGAAGGATTCCTCCCGCCTGGGTCTCGCTGGACTGGATGGACTGGTATCGGGGCACGCGACATCGGGCGGGTGCTGGGCTGGTGGTTTGGCCGCAGGTCCAGGTCGGCCGGGGTGGCTCCTCCTCCGCTGCCCACCTGGTCGGCGACGGATCGGGTACTGGCGACGCTCCGTCCCGACTGGCTACCGGGCGGCGACTTCCTGGCCGTCGACCACCGCGACCTCCATTCACCGTGTCGGTTCGAGCTGTTCGGCAACGGGCGGAGCTGGCTGGGCCCTGAGTGGTCCGAAGGCTCGGGCGGTCCGGGTGAACGGGTATCGCGGCCCCGGCCATCGCGCTGGTTCACGGGTGCGGCGGCGGACCTCATCGAGTGGAGCTATCGCACGGATCGGCGCGGGTCACCCGATCGGCGCTCTTGCTGCGCGGGCGGCGCCTGGCGCTGCTCTCGGTGCTGGCCGAGAGGCGGGAGCCGAGCTGGGATGTGGGCCCGGAGCTGCGTCTGGCGATGCCGTCGACCGTGGCGGTCGGGCCGATCAAGTCATCTCGCGCGCTGGTCCTGACCGAGCCGGGGCGTCGAGGCGCGGCGCACGCCGTGCCGCTCGCCTTGCCCTGCCGCCCCTATCCCACCGAGCGCGGATCGTTGCGGGCCGCGGATCGGATGCTGATCCTGGGTCAGGCGCCGGCCGGCCGGCGATGCTGGCTTCCTCTGCTCGTTTCCTGGGACAACGACCGACACCGCAAGACCCTGGACTGGCGCGTGCTGACCGTCTCCGAGCGCTCGCGACCCGTGCCGCCCGATCGCGCCTTCGCCGCACGCGTGAGCTGGGGCCGCCAGGAGACGTACGTCATCTACCGCAGCCTCGGCCCTCCCGCCCGCCGCGCCTTCCTCGGCCACCAGACCGCCGCGCGGTTCCTCGTCGCCGAGTTCACCGAGGACGGCGATCTCAAGCCGATCCTGACCGTGGAATGACCCGCGGACGTGATTTCGGATTCGAGATTCCGAATACCGCATCAAACATTCAATTTAATAGAAAATTCAAAATTCTTAAATCTTGAATGCGGAATCTCGAATCCGGAATCTCGCCACTCAGGGCTCACCGTGCTTGCGAGCGGACGCGATGACGGCCATCGACCAGCCGATGTACAGCAGCGTGACGGCCACGGTCAGGTAGCCGGAATGCTGGTGGGCCGTGCGCATCGTGGCCCGGCCCTGGAGGATGAGCAGGCCCATGACGAGCTGGGCGACGATCAGGATGGCGGCCAGGACGCCGGTGATCAGCAGGAGCGGTTTCATTGTCGGCGAGGATCCTTCAGAATGGAGGGACGAGGTCGCGAGTCGGGCACGGCGACCTCGGCAACTCGAGGGCTGGGGGCTCGGAGCTTTGATGAACGAGGGACGCATCAGGGAGAATCTCGAGCGGGTCGGCGCTCGCATCGCCGAGGCGGCGCGGCGGTCGGGGCGCGGCGCCGGGTCGATTCGCCTGGTCGCCGTGACCAAGCGCAGTCCGATCGAGTGGATCCGGCCGCTGGTCGCCTGCGGCGCCCGCGACCTGGGCGAGAATTATCCCCAGGAGCTCTGGAGGAAGGCGGAATCCCTGGCCGACCTGGGCGATGCGGTCCGCTGGCATCTGATTGGACACTTGCAATCCAACAAGGTCAAGAAAACTCTGCCGATGGTCGCCATGATCCACTCGGTCGAACTCGCTCAAGCTCCTGCGAATCCTCGATGACGCGGCGCGGCTCGGTCGCGGCCCCGCCTTCGGCCTGCCTCCAGGTGAACACCTCCAGCGAACCGAGCAAGCACGGCTGGGATGCCGACGGGGTCCTGGCCGACGCCGAAGCGATCGCGGCGTGCCGGTCGATCCCGATCGTGGGCCTGATGACGATGGCCGCGCTGGGAACGACCGCCGAGACGGCTCGGGGATCGTTCGTCGCGCTCCGAGAGGTCCGCGAGCGGCTGCGACAACGGACGGGCCTGGCGCTGGACGAGCTGTCGATGGGCATGTCGAACGACTTCGAGACGGCCATCGAGGAGGGCGCGACGCTGGTCCGGGTCGGCTCGGCGCTGTTCGAGGGGGTCGAGCCATGAGCGACGCGAGCGCCGGCGCAGGACCCAATCGCGATCGTTGCCCATGAGGATGGCTCGATCCTGCCCGTCGTGGCCCAGCCCGGCGCGCGGCGGAACGCCGTGCTGGGCGTGCGGGCCGGGGCCTTGCGCGTCGCCGTGACCGCGCCGCCCGACAAGGGAAAGGCCAACGCGGCCATCAAGGCCCTGCTCGCCGAGAGCCTCGGCTGCAGGGCCGCGCAGGTCGAGCTGGTCTCGGGCGCCACGTCGCGGCAGAAGCGGTTCCGGATCGACGGGATCGACCCCGGGACGCTCCGCCGGCGGCTGGCGGCGCTGACTCCGCCGGCGGAAAAGACGTAGGCTTGGTGTCGCCCACCGATGTGAGGCTCCCGACGGTGGGCATTGCCCACCCTACCTGTTCTTTGAGAAGCTCCAATGACGGACTCCCCCGCCGAGCTGCCGATCGAGCCCTGGAGCGGCGCCCCGCCGCGGGCGGTCGTGCGCGTCCCCGGTTCGAAGAGCCTGACCAACCGTGCCCTGATCATCGCCGCGATGGCCGACGGTCTCAGCGTGCTCACCGGCGCCCTCGACTGTGAAGATACCCGGGTCATGGTCGATTCCCTGCGACGGCTGAGGATCGCCGTGGAGCACGACCCGGCCTCGGCGGTCATCGGCGTGCCCGGCTGCGGCGGGTCGATCCCGGCGCGTGAGGCAGCGCTGGAGGTGGCCAACTCCGGCACGAGCCTGCGGTTCCTCACGGCGATGCTGGCGACCGGCGACGGCGTTTACCACCTCGACGGCACCCCGCGGATGCGCCAGCGGCCGGTCGCGGATCTGCTGGCCGCGCTCAACGGCCTGGGCGCCGACGCCCGCTCCGACCTCGGGACGGGCTGCCCGCCGGTGACGATCAGGGCCAGCGGCCTGGACGGCGGGTTCGCCTTCGTGAAGGGCGACGTCTCGAGCCAGTTCCTCAGCGGGCTGCTCATGGCTCTGCCCTATTCCCGCGACGTCACGACGGTCGAGGTGCAGGGCCCGCTGGTCTCGCAGCCGTACGTGGCGATGACGATGGCCGTGATGGAAGCCTTCGGGGTGACGATCGGCAACCGGAAGTTCCGCCGCTTCGACATCCGACCGGCGCACTATCGCGGCCGAGAATACGCGATCGAGCCGGACGCCTCGGCCGCGAGTTACTTCTTCGCCCTGGCGGCGATCCTGGGCGGGACCATCACCGTGGAGGGTCTGGGAGGGACGAGCCTCCAGGGGGACATGGCCTTCGCCGATGTGCTGGAATACATGGGATGCGCGGTCGTTCGCGAGCCCGGCCGGACGACCGTGACCGGCCGCCCGCTCCGTTCCGTGGATGTCGACATGAATGCGATGTCCGACACGGTGATGACCCTGGGCGTCGTCGCGCTGTTCGCCGACGGCGTCTCGCGGATCCGGAACGTGGCCCACATCCGGCACAAGGAGAGCGATCGAATCGCTGCCCTGGCCGCCGAGCTGCGCAAGCTCGGCGCCGGCGTCGAGGAGCTTCCCGACGGCCTGGTCATCGATCCCCCGCCTCCCGAACGGCTCCGAGGCGCGGCCATCGCCACCTACGATGATCACCGCATGGCCATGTCCTTCGCCGTCGCCGGCCTCCGCATCCCCGGCGTCACCATCCTCGACCCGGACTGCGTCGCCAAGACCTACCCCGGGTTCTGGGACGACCTGCGTCGCCTCCGCACCGGCGGCGAATTCTAAAATCCATGTAAAGACGCCGGTAGCCACTACTTCGCGACGGCGGTGGTGTTGATAATGTCGGGGCTTAGCCAGCCGCCGGCCGCGCGTGTTCGTCCTCCCGGGAGGGAGAACACGCGGCCTCGGGGCTGGGGGTTCCCCAGTGATGGTGGAGGAGTCGTTCCATGCAGAGCCGTCGCGGATTCCTGGTCAAGGTCGCCGCCGGTTTCGCGGCCATGGCCCTGGTTGTCGTCGGCAGCGTCATCGCCGACGAGCTGCTCGGCGTGATCACCAAGATCGACGTCGAGGGCAAGAAGATCACCGTCATCGAGAAGGACACCGACAAGGAGGTCAAGATCAAGATCACCGACGAGACCAAGCAGGTCTCGAAGAAGGGTGAGAGGAAGGTCGACCTCGAGAAGCTGGACGGCTTCCTCAAGAAGGTCCAGGACAACGGTGGGAAGGGGATCGAGGCCAAGATCACCCACGAGAAGCACGTGGCCTCGAAGATCGAGATCACGCGCAAGAAGAAGGCCCAGTGAAATCTCCAGGGCGCGGGATGACGGGCGAGGCGATGCGGTCGCCTCGCCCTCGTCCCACGCCCTCATCACCCTCTCGCCCTCCGATCCAGGCCGAAAGCCCTGTTTACATCCCTCTGCTCATCTCTCCATAATACTCATTTCAAAATCACGCCGCGAATTCCCCTGGTCGGTGGGGCGGCTCCGTGGCGAGCCGCGCCTGGCCGGCCCGACGATGATTCCAGCCATTGAGTTCCATCATCCCATGACGACGCTCCAGACGGCGACGCCCGCATCGGCGAAATTCGACAACAACGGGCAGTATAGCCGCACCGGCATCCTGCGGTACGAGAAGATCTTCGGCGAGCACTACGTGAGCACGGGCGGGCATGCGACCACCGAGGACCTGTGCGCCCGGCTCGGCTCGGCGCTGCGCCCCGGGGCGCGGGTGCTGGACGTGGGCAGCGGCATCGGCGGCGCCGCGTTCCACCTGGCGCAGGACCTATGGCACGAAGGTCACCGGGATCGACATGGCCGGGGAGATGGACGCCATCGCCCGGGAGCGGGTCGTGCAGCTCGGGCTGACCGACTCGGTCAACTTCGTGCTCGGCGACGTGCTCGAGGCCGATTTCCCCGAGCCGTTCGATATCATCTGGAGCCGGGACGCGTTCATGCACATCCCGGACAAGCCGCGGCTGTTCTCGCGGCTGTATTCGCTGATGGCGCCCGGCGGCCGGCTGGCGATCACCGACTACGCCCGGGGCAAGACGCCGGGCTCGCCCGAATTCGAGCGCTACATCGAGAAGACCGGCTACAGCGTCATCGAGCCGGAGCAATACGGCCAACGGCTCCGCGCCGCCGGGTTCGTGAACGTCGTGGTGGATGACGCCACCGCGAAATTCATCGAGATCCTGAGGTCCGAAGAGGATCGCCTGGTCTCCGACCGGGCCGATTTCCTCGCGTCGTTCTCCGAGTCCGACCTGGACTACCTGGTCGCCCGCTGGAATATGAAGATCGGCTTCTGCCAGGCCGGCGACATGAAGTGGGGCATCTACGTCGCCGACAAGAGGGCGTGAGCGTCAGCCGGAGAGGCTTCATGGCCGCGACGCCGGACCAGACCGATGACAGCCGGGATCTGGCCGCGATGGGCTACAAGCCGGTGCTGAATCGGACGCTCGGGGGCTTCTCCGCGTTCGCGGCGGGGTTCTCGTACATCTCGATCCTCACCGGCGTGTTCCAGATGTTCTACGTGGGCTACGGGGCGGGCGGTCCGGCGTTCTTCTGGACGTGGCCGGCGGTCTTCCTGGGCCAACTGACCGTGGCGTTGTGCTTCGCCGAGCTGGCGGCGCGGTATCCGCTCTCGGGCGGGGTCTACCAGTGGTCGCGGCGGACCGGCGGCCGTGCGGTCGGCTGGATGGCCGGGTGGATCTACCTGTGCGGCTCGGTCCTGTCGCTGGCCGCCGTGGCGCTGGCGCTCCAGGGGTCGCTGCCCCAGATCTCGCCGGCCTTCCAGTTCATCGGCGACGCGAGAGTCCAGGCGGATTCGGCCCGCAATGCAGTGGTCCTCGGCTGCGCGCTGATCGTCGCGACGACGATGATCAACGTGGCCGGCGTGCGGCTGCTGGCGCGGATCAACAACGCCGGCGTGACCGCCGAGCTGATCGGCGTGGTGCTGCTGATCGGGGTGCTCTTCGCGCACGCGCGGCGAGGGCCGGCCATCCTGCTGGACTCGCTGGGTCGCGGCGACGGCGGATCGTGGGGCTATCTGGGGCCGGCGCTGGTGGCGGCGCTGATGGCCTCTTACGTGCTCTATGGCTTCGACACGGCGGGCACGCTGGCCGAGGAGACCAGCCACCCGCGCCGCCGGGCGCCCAGGGCGATCCTCCAGGCCCTGGCCGCCGCGGCGCTGGCCGGCGCGCTGTTGATCGTCTCGGCGATCCTGGCCGTGAGCGACCCGTCCCATCCCGACCTGGGCCGGATCGCCGGCGGCCTGCCGATGCTCGTCAAGGACGTGCTCGGTCCCCGGCTGGGAACGCTGTTCCTCATCGACGTGGTCTTCGCCGTCTTTGTGCTGCGCCCTGGCTGTCCACGCCGGCACCGTCCGGCTCATCTTCTCGATGGCGCGGGACAACAACCTGCCGTTTGCCCGGGAGCTGGGACGCGTCCCGCGGCGGACGCAGGCCCCGGCGCTGCCGGCGCTGTCGTCGTCGGCGCTGGCCGCGGGGCTCCTCGCCTTCCACATCAACGAGCCACACGTGTTCGAGACCCTCTGCTCGGTAGCGATCGTCTGGGTGAACCTGGCTTACTTGATGGTGACGTTGCCGATGCTGATCGCCCGGCTGCGGCGACGGTGGAGGCCGGAGCGTCAGGATCCGGCCGGCGGCGGCCGGCTGTTCTCGATGGGCCGGCTCGGCCTGCCGATCAACGCCATCGCTTCGGCCTGGGGCCTGTTCATCGTGCTGAACATCTCCTGGCCGCGCCCGGAGATCTACGGGCCGGACCCCTGGGGCCGGTTCGCGGCCCCGTTCTGGACGCTGGGCTTGCTCGTCGCGGGCGGCGTCTATTACGCGATCGTTCAGCGCCGGCGGGTCGGAGGGACCTTGCCGGAGCATCGGCCGGAGCCACTGGGTGAGGAATCCAGGCTCGCCGAGGCGGGCCCCGCGATCGAGGGCCACTGGCTCGGCCGACTCGCAGCCAACGAGTGATTCCACCTGCCCTCTCGGCACCATTCCTGGTATGGTGCAGCGTGGGAGGCCATGCGATTCGTCATCGAACGGAGTGAGCGCCGATGGTCAAACTTCAGGTACGGAGGCGTCGCAGGACGAAGACGCCGCGCGAGCGTCGGGCGCCGGGGACCCTCCGGAAAGTCCTGGGTTGGTGCGTCCACGGCTATACGGCGTTGGGACTGGTCGCCGCCGGGATGATCGCCGTGCTGATCGTCCGCGGAGGACCGGCCGCCTTCCGCTGGTCGTTCCTGCTGATGGTGGCGGCGACGGTCGTCGACTCCACCGACGGCACCCTGGCGCGCCGCGTCCGGATCAAGGAGGCGGTGCCCAGCTTCGACGGCCGACGGCTCGACGACATCATCGACTTCCTCACCTACACCTTCCTGCCGCTGGGCCTGATCTGGCGCGCGGACCTCCTGCCGGCCGGTTACGAGCCCTGGCTGTTCCTCCCGCTGCTGGCGAGCATCTACGGCTTCTGCCAGGTCCAGGCCAAGACCGACGACGGCTATTTCCTCGGCTTCCCGTCACTATGGAACGTGGTCGCGGTCTATCTCTACGCGCTGCCCTTCGGCAAGTGGGTCTCGCTGGCGATCGTCGTCACGCTGGCGATCCTGACCTTCGTCCCGTCGCGATACCTCTATCCGTCGCTGCCCGGCAAGTTCAATCGGTTCATGTCGATCCTCGGCATCCCCTGGACGATCGCGCTGGTCTGGATCATCTTCAACCTGCCCGACAGCTCCGGCTTCTCGCTCGACCCGACGACCCTGAAAGTGGCCTGGGCATCGCTGAGCTATCCCCTGCTCTACCTCGGGGCCTCGTGGGTCATCAGCGTGTCGCACTGGATGAGGCGCACGCCGCCCCCCGCGTCGGATCGCGCGGAGGGTTAGTCAGAGCTCCGCGAGCGCATCGACCTCGGTGGCCTTGTCCTCGGCGCGCGCCAATCGCTGGCCCTCCTTCACGTCGACGAAGGCGAGCAGCAGGCCGCCGACCACGAAGAAGCCGATGATGGCGATGATCGACCCACGGCTCGAGCCCGTCAGGCCGTTGATCCGGGCGAAGACCCAGGGGCCGAAGATCCCGGCGAACTTCTCGAACGTGCCGAAGAACCCGAAGAACTCGCCCGACTTGTCGCGCGGGATCAGGCTGGCGAACAGCGACCGGCTCAGCGCCTGGGTCCCCCCCTGCACCGTCCCGACCAGGACGGCCAGGATGAGGAATTGCCGCTCGTCGGTCATGTAGTAGCCGACGACGCAGATCCCGGCGTAGACGACCAGCCCCAGCGCGATCGACGGCTTGGAGCCGATCCGGGCGGCCAGCATGCCGAAGAGGAAGGCGCACGGGATGCCGATGAACTGCACCAACAGGATCGACGCGATGGTCACGCTCTTGTTGAAATTCAGCTCGTCGGCGTAGATCACGGCCATTCGCATGATGGTGCCGATGCCGTCGTTGTAGATCAGGAAGGCGACCAGCAGGATCACGGCCTGGCGGTATCGGCCGAGGGCGCGTCCGGTCTCGACGAGCCGGTCGAGGGCCGCGCGGATGGGGAAGAGCCCGCTGCCGCGATAACCGGGCGGCAACCCGGCGGCCTTGGGCTCCGGCACGCGGCGGAAGAGCGGGACCGAGAAGATCAGCCACCAGACGGCGACCGACACGAATGCCAGCCGGGCCGGCAGCGTCGCCTGGGCCGAGGTGAGTCCCTCCCCCGACGGCAGCCCGAACCACCCGGGCTTCGTGATCCAGGCCAGGTTGAGCGCCAGCAGCGCGCCGCCGCCGAGGTAGCCCAGCGCATAGCCGGCCGTCGAGACGCGGTCGACCTCGTCGTCGCGGGCGATATGGGGCAGGAGTGCGTCGTAGAAGACGAAGCTGCCGTTGGCCCCGATATTGGCCAGGATGAAGAGGATCGAGGCGAGTAGCCAGTCTCCCTGGTAGATGAAGAACATCCCGGCGCAGGCCGCGGCGCCCATCGTCATGAATCCGCCGAGCATCCCCTTCTTGCGGCCGTTGAAATCGGCCATGGTCCCGAGGACCGGGGAAAGCACGGCGATGATGATCATGCCGATCGTGGTGACGTCCGCGAACCGCCGCGACGCCACCTCGGGGGCCAGGTCGTGGCAGGCGACGCTCGAATAGTAGATGGGGAACACGGCGGTGATGATGACGCAGACCATCGCCGAATTCGCCCAGTCGTACATCGCCCAGGCCCGGAGCTCCGGACGATCCAGGCCCAGCCGCTTCAGCCACTCGTTCATGGCGCGCGTCGCTCCTCCCGCGGGTCTCACCCCTTTTGTAAGATCCGCAATCCGCGATTCACGTCAAGAGCGGAACGCCGGGCCGACCGTCTCTCGGCGGCGACTCCCACAATAGCCTGAGGCCGTTGAGGACGACCAGCACCGTGCTTCCCTCGTGGCCGACGACGCCCAGCCAGAGGGGCAGGCCGAAGAACGAGCAGAGGACCAGCGCGCCGATCACGCCGAAGGCGAAGGCCAGGTTCTGCCGGACCCGGCGACGGGCCAGGCGGCTGAGCCAGACGGCGAAGGCCAGGGCCCCGAGGTCGTCCCGCATCAACACGACATCGGCGACCTCCAGCGCGACGTCAGTCCCGGCGCCGCCCATGGCGATCCCCACGTGGGCGGTCGCCAGGGCGGGGGCGTCGTTGACGCCGTCGCCGACCATCGCCAGGCGATGTCCGTCGTTCATCAGCCGGCGCAGCTCGAGGACCTTCTCGCCGGGCAGGAGTCCGGATCGGACGTCATCGGCCCCCACCTGACGGGCCACGGCGTGCGCCGCGTGCTCGTGATCGCCGGTCAGCATCAGGATGGAGGAGATCCCCAGCCGTCTCAGCGACGCCAGTGCGGCGGCGGCATCCGGGCGCGGGAGATCGGCCAGGGCGATCGCGCCTCCGGTCGGAGGGCCGTCGCCGGCCACGACCGCCACGAGGACGGTCTGACCCTGCTCGCGGAGCCGCCCGGCGGCATCGGCAACGGCCGCGGGTATGGGCCGATCATGCGAGGCGAAGAGGGCTTCGCGGCCGACGCCGACCCAGAGCCCATCGGCATAGGCATGGACCCCTTCGCCGGTATGGGTCTCGAACTCCTCGGCCTCGCCCAGGACCAGGCGTCGGCGGGCCGCCTCGGCGACGACCGCCTCGGCCAGGTGGTGCTCGCTCCGTCGTTCGATCGTGGCGGCCAGGCCCAGGAGGCGGTCCGGGTCGATGCCGTCGGCCGCCCAGACGGTGGTCACGGCCGGTCGGCCCTGGGTGATCGTCCCCGTCTTGTCGAACGCGATGACGTCGACGTCCCCCAGCATCTCCAGGTGGGCGCCTCCCTTGAACAGCACCCCGTGCCGCGCCGCCCGGGCGATCGCCGCGAGGAGTACGGCCGGAGCTCCGACGACCACGGCGCACGGCGATGAGACCACCAGGATCACCATCGCATGGTAGAACGAATCCGCGAACCCCTGGCGATGAAGGGTCCACGAGCCGGCGAAGACGAGCCCGGAGGCCAGCAGGACCCCCGCGACATAGGGGCCGCGCCACGACTCGACGAACAACTGCGCCGCGGTCTTCTCGGCCTGGGCGTCGCGGACCAGGCGAACGATCCGCTCCAGGGTCGTATCGGCGACGGCGTGGGTCATGCGGATCAGGACGCTGCCCCGGCCGTTGATCGTGCCGGCGAAGACGAGATCGCCGACGGCCTTGCCGACTGGCTCGCTCTCCCCGGTCAACGTCGCCTCATCGGCCCAGGTCTCGCCCTGGATCACCTCGCCATCGACCGGGAATCGCTCGCCGGGTCGGACCCGGATGGCATCACCGATACTCAATGACTCGATCCGCACTCGGACCTCCTGGCCGTCGCGGGCCAGGGTTGCGTCGCGGGGGCGGAGCTTGATCAGCGCGTCGATGGACGTGGTAGTCCGGTACATGGCATAGGCTTCGAGGGTACCGCTCAGCGAGAACAGGAACAGCAGGACGGCCCCTTCGCCCCAGTCGCCGAGGACGGCCGCCCCGGCCGCCGCCAGGATCATCAGCAGATCCACGCTGAGCCGGCGCCGCCTCAGCTCCGAGAAGGCCGTGAGGGCGGCCATCGTCCCCCCGGCGACGTACGACAGAATGAAGAGCACCAGCGAGCCCGCGCCTGGTCCCAGGATCCACGCCGTCAGGGCGAATCCGACGCAGAGGACTGTGGCGATGGCCGAATGAATCGGCGGCCCGGGGCCTCGCGTCTCAACCGAGGCGGCGGCATCCGGTCGAGGGGCAACAGGGGGTTCCATCGACGCCAGCTCGTTCAACGTGACCTCATAGTGGCCCGTGAGCCCCGATACTGCAACCGTCGCGGTGGATCTCGGGCGGACCCGCACCACGGGGAATGATGACGCATTCCTCGCGGGATCGCGAGAGGAGGCTTAGAATCCGGAAGCGGTGAGACCTTCGCTCAGGACCGTCAGCGATCCCCAGCCTGTACCTTTGACGAGAGGCCCTGATGACCATCCTGTTCCTCCACGGCTGGCATTCGGTTCCCGGCGGCAGGAAGCCGAGCTACCTGGCCGCGCACGGTCACAAGGTGATCAACCCGGCGCTCGATGATGACGACTTCGCGGCGGCCGTCCGCACCGCGCAGGCCGAGTACGACCGGCATCGGCCCGACATCATCGTCGGCTCCAGCCGCGGCGGTGCCGTGGCCATGAACCTCGACGCCGGCTCCACGCCGATGGTCCTCCTCTGCCCCGCCTGGAAGCGGTGGGGATGGGTGCGGACGGTCAAGCCCGGCACCGTCATCCTCCACTCCGAGGCCGACGACGTGATCCCGATCGCCGATAGCCGCGAGCTGGCGCGGATCAGCGGCCTGCCCGATTCGGCCCTGATCATCGTGGGCGGCGACCACCGGCTCGCCGATCCCGAGCCGCTCCGAACGATGTTGGAGGCCTGCGAACGTGCGGGCTGACGCGGAGAGCGAGGCGGAATGGCGTCATGACCCCCCTGGCCGCGTCCCGCCGATCACGGCCGTATTCGACGACGTCCCCTGGCCCAAGCCCCGACCGCGAGTCGCCGGTTGGATCTCGGCTCGGGGCGATATCGAGGTCACCGCTGCTGGGCTCATGGAAGGGCCGCTCGGCGTGGCGAGTCCGTACGCACGTCCTCCGCGGCCTCCGTCGGGAGTTGGCGATCGCGCGAACTCCGCGACATACCCATTGATCAGATCCGTATCGAGTGTTAATATTCAAGTAGCCGCCCGAAAAGCCCACCATGCGACGCCTCTCCCACCCCACGGTTGTGTGCGAGCAATCAATCATGAAAAGGGAACGACTCTGGTTCGGTACGGCGATGATCGTCGTGCCCGTTCTGTTGCTCCTTCTGGCCCTCAGCCCGGGAATTGAATTGACCCGGAGCGGGCCGGTCGAGGGCCATGTGAGCTTCCACGGCCGCCCGCTGTCGGGAGGTTCGATCCTCTTCGTCCCGGAGGAGGAGGGACAGGGCGACTGGGCTCTCGCCCGGATCGACGAGAATGGCCATTACGTGATCGGGTCGATCTGGGCTCGGAAAGCGTCGAGCAGCAAGACCCGGTACCGGATTTGCCTGATGCCGAACTCGCACCATGGGGCGAGCAAGACCTGGCACGGGGCCGTCCTCGCAGCCTGGTCCGGGCCCGGGGCCGTTGCGTTCCCGCCACCGGATGCGTCATCGGGTTTCCCGGCGCAGTTTTACGATCCCAAGACGACGCGATTGCAGGTCCGGCTCGGATCGGAACCGGCACGGATTGATGTCGCCCTTTAATCGAGATCGGGATGATCCCGATGACGGCTCGGAGGCGAGCCGGGTGAAGAAGGGCCAGGGATCGGTCGGGAAGGCGGGCCTCCGTGCGGGCCGTCGCCGGGAAGAGACTCGGTCGGCGCCTCCGACTCCCGCATTCAGTCCCCGGATCGATGCGCGGTCGAGTCGTCCGGATCGCGTTGGTCGTCGGTCCGCGACGGCGCGGATGCGATCAGCATACCCAGCCGGGTCGGGTCCACCGGTTTGGTCATGTGAAGGTCGCAGCCCGCTTCCAGGGCTCGGCGCTTGTCCTCCTCCTGGCCGTAACCGCTGACCGCCACGATCAGCGCATGCTTCATCGCTCGCTCGGTGCGGAGCAGCCTCGCCACGTCGTAGCCGTTCATCCCCGGCAGGCCGACGTCGAGCAGGACGACGTCGGGTTGGTAGGTGCGAGAGGCCACCAGGGCGGCGGGCCCGTCATGCACCACCCGAACGTCGTGCCCGGAGAATTCCAGCAGGATCTTCAGCGACCTCGCCAGATCTTCGGAGTCGTCCACCACCAGCACTCGCAGACTCCGATGGCCCATCGTCGCCGCCGCGCGTGGGGTCTCCACCCCTGCCGCCGCCACCGACAGCGCGGGGAGACGCACCACGAACTCGCTGCCCCGATCCGTGCCTTCGCTGTACGCGTCGACCCGGCCGCCGTGCATCTCGACCAGCTTCCTGACCAGCGTCAAGCCGATCCCCAGGCCCCCTTGAGAGCGGTCCAGCGCGGCGCTCGTTCTGCACGAACAGCTCGAACACCTTGTTCAGCAAGTCGGGCCGGATGCCGATGCCGTTATCGCGGACCCGGATCACGGCCTCGTCGCCTTCGCGTGCGACAATCAGGCTGATCTCGCCGCCGGGCTCGGTGTACTTGGCGGCGTTGTTGAGCAGGTTGACGAGGACTTGCTCCAGGCGCGTCGGGTCGGCCTCGACGGTGACGCGCGTCGCGGGCAGCAGGACGCTGAGCTTGTGTCGCTGAGCTTCCATGAAGGGACGGACCGATTCCACGGCGTGCTTGGCCGCCGCCTCGAGGTCCACCCGCTCCTTGCGGAGCTGGATCTTGCCGCGCGTGATGCGGCTGACGTCGAGCAGGTCGTCCATGAGCCGGGTGAGGTGGCGGACCTGTTTCTCCATCGTCTCCTTGACGTGCCTGAGGTCCGCGGGGTCGATGTCGGGTACGAGCAGGACATGCAGGCCGTTGTGGATGGTGGCGAGCGGATTGCGGAGTTCGTGCCCCAGCAAGGCGAGGAACTCATCCTTGCGGCGGTCGGCCTCCCGCAGGGCTTCGGCCTGCTCGCGCAGCGTCTCGGCCTGCCGGTGGATCTCCTCCTTGATCCGCTTCCGCTCCGTCACGTCGATATTGACGCCGACCCAGTGGTCCTGCTGGCCCTGCCCCCGCGTCAGGACGCCGCGAGTCCAGATGGCCCGCTCGGGGCCGTCGCCGAAGCGGACCGTGTACTCGACGTCGAGCGGCTCGCCGGTCTCGCGGCATCTCGTCCACTCCCTCTCGACGGCCTCGCGGGTCTGCGTCGGCAGGAAGTGGAACTGCCCGTCCTTCCGCATCGCCGCCAGGCTCGTATGGACGAGATCCAGGAACGGCGGGCTGACGTAGAGCAGCCGGCCGTCGGGCTCGGCCAGCCAGACCCCGAACGGGAAGCACTTCTCGACCATGCTCCGGTAGACGGAGTCATAGTGCTGGAGCGAGTAGATCTCCTCCTGCCCCTTCTCCTGCACGACCAGCGCGTCGATCTCGCCCTGCCGGATGGCCCGGATGATCTCCTCCGGCTCGGTGAGCCTCAGCTGGACTTCCTCGAGGGCCGAGCGGAGGCGCGCGTTGAGTTGGCGGAGTCGCTCGTTCTCCTGCGTCAGCACGTCCGGGTCCATCGCCGTGGTCCTCAACGTGAACGGTCTCGAGCCGGGCCGTCACTCCGCTCGGGGTCTTACTTCGATTTCAGGTCGAGCCCGACCAGCATGCGCTCGGTGTTGCTGAGGTCTCCGATGATCCGCCGCAGGGGTTCCGGCAATTTCCGCACCAGGGTCGGGATGGCGAAGATCTGGTCGTCCTTGGCGAGGCGGGGATTCTCCAGCAGGTCGACGACTTCGATCTCGTACCGGCCGGCCATGTGCTCCTCGCAGAATCGCCTCAGGTTCTCCAGGGCGGTGATGCACTTGGGCGATCGACCGGCGACGTAGAGCAGGAGACGCCACTTCTCGCCGGCCTCGGACACCGGACTCTCCGCGGTCAGTGTGGACGTAGGCTCGCTCATATCATTGACCTCCTCCCTGCCGATCGGCCTGACGCCTCCGGCCCATTTCGTCCTGGTCCTGCGCCAGTTGGGCCTCACGCGCCCGCGACTCGGCGATGCCTCGTCGCAGTTCGGCTTGCTCGGCCTCGAGGTCGGCCTGCAGTTCGGCGATCCGGGCCTCGACCGCCTGACGCTTCCGGTCGAGTTCCCGCTGCTTCCGCCGGATCTCCTGCTCGCGCAACCCGGCCGCGGCCCGCTCCCTGGCCTCCTGGGCGACCCGAGCCGACCCGGTCAGCACGCCCTCCGGCCCGGTGTACACATCCACCAGGTCGATGCCCCTGGCGGTGATGAGGAACTCCCGGACCTGGTTGGAGTGGGGCATCCCCCTCGACTTGAGCAGGTACAGCACCCGGTTCCGCTCTCCGTTCAGCTCCACATCCCGCAGCAAGAACCACGTGTCGATCAGCGACGAGAGGCCCACGTCGGTCTGCTCGATGGCGTTGTTGCCGTGCGTCAGGCAGGTGAACAGGCCGGTGATCTGCTTGGTCTTGAGGTAGTCTACCAGCCGCATCAGCATCCCCTTGGCTTCCTCGCTCGTGCCGACGGACAGGAAATTGGTGATCGGGTCCACGACCACGACCGACGGCCGGAAGTCGCGGATGACCCGATAAATCGTCGCGAGGTGCGCCTCCAGCCCTTGCATTGTCGGTCGCGCGGCGTGGAACCGCAAGAGGTCCCGCCGGACGTGCGGCTCGAGCGGGACGCCGATCGACGCCATGTTGCGGATGATCTGGCTCTGGGATTCCTCGAAGGCGAAGTAGACGGCCCTCTCGCCCCGTGCGGCACGCGGAGTTGACGAAGGTGGCGGCGAGGCTGCTCTTGCCCGTCCCCGCCGTGCCGGAGACCAGGACGCTGCTGCCCCGGTAATACCCCGCGCCGCCGAGCATGGCGTCGAGCCGCTCCAACCCCGAAGAGATCCGCTCGTCGCTGGCGACGTGGTCGAGCCCGATCGAGGTGATGGGCAGGACCTCCACGCCCCCCTCGTCGATCAGGAACGGATACTCGTTGGTGCCGTGGCGGGAACCCCGGTACTTCACGACCCGCAGGCGGCGGGTGGCGAGCTGCTGATTGACCCGATGGTCCAGCATGATCACGCAGTCGGAGACATACTCCTCCAGGCCGTGCCGGGTCAGCGTCCCGGCGCCCCGCTCCGCCGTGATGATCGCCGTGACGCCCTTCTCCTTCAGCCAGCGGAACAGGCGGCGCAGCTCCGCGCGGAGGATGGCCTCATTGGAGAGGCCGCTGAACAGGACCTCCAGCGTATCCAGCACGACCCGCTTGGCCCCGATGGAGTCGATGGCGTAGCCGAGGCGGATGAACAGGCCCTCGAGGTCGTATTCGCCGGTCTCCTCGATCTCGCTCCGCTCCACGTGCACGTAGTCCACTGCGAGCCGGTTCTGCTCGATCAGCTCGTCCAGGTCGAATCCGAGCGAACTGACGTTCGTGATCAGCTCGTCGGGCGTTTCCTCGAAAGCCATGAAGACGCCCGGCTCTTCGTACTCGGTGGCGCCCTTGACCAGGAACTCCATGCCGAAGAGCGTCTTGCCGCAGCCCGCGCTGCCGCAGATCAGCGTGGGCCGGCCCCTGGGCAGGCCGCCGCCCGTGATCTCGTCGAGGCCCGCGATCCCCGATGCGCACTTCTCCAATGATCGATGTCCCGCCTCCCGAACCTTCATGGTTGCCTCATCGCATGTTGACTCGAAGGTGCGACCGATCGTCCCTTCTCGGTCCGTCGCCGCACAAGGCGCGGAATGCCCTCGCGGCAAGGCGTACATCCGCCATACGCGCGGCTTCGATCCCGAACGGCCTTCGTCCCGTTAAAGGCGAGTGACAGATAGGTGTCGATGAACCCGGGAATCCATTGTACCGAGTGGGCCCGGACAAGACAGGGACTTTCGAGCGTCCGCCCCCGCTCGGTCGAGCCGGCCGCCGGCCACGCGGCGGTCGGTTTCCGCGATCCGCCCGCGCAAGCAAGACGGCGGTGCCCCGGACATTCGCGGCACCGCCGTCACGATGGATCGAGACCGGAGTCGATCGCGCCTGTCGGTCAATTGCAGCCCATGCAGGTCGGGACGACGACCGGGACCATCGTGCACTGCTGCACGGCGATCTGCCGGGGGACGACTCGGGCCACGCACCGGTTGACGGTGACCGGGACCTGCTCGGGGACGCACACCGGCACCTGGCGCGATGCGGTCTCGGCGACCATCCGGCACGTCGTCACGGGCACCCGTTCGACATGTTGCTCGCTGACATACTGGCAGGTGGTGACGGGGATCGTCTGCACCCGCTCCTCGGCGACCATCTGGCACGTCTGGACCTGGTAGGGCTCGACGTGCTCCTCGGCGACATACTGGCAGGTGGTGACGGGGATCGTCTGCACCCGCTCCTCGGCCACCATTTCGCAGGTCTGGACCTGGTAGGGCTCGACGTGCTCCTCGGCGACGTACTGGCAGGTGGTGACGGGGATCGTCTCCACTCGCTGCTCGGCGACCATCTGGCAGGTCTGGACCTGGTAGGGCTCGACGTGCTCCTCGGCGACGTACTGGCAGGTGGTGACGGGGATCGTCTGCACCCGCTCCTCGGCCACCATGCGACAGGTCTGGACCGGCACCTGGCGGACCATGGTCTCGCGGACGTATCGGGTCTCGGAGACGTTTCGCACCATGGGGCGCGACACGAACACGCGCTGGCTGACCGTCCGCGGCGGGCACTGGACGGCGACCGTCGCGGTCACCTTCTTCTTGTGATGCAGGCAGCCGAAGAGCCCCGGCCGTTCGCAGTCGCAATCCTGCACCGGTACGCGGACCTTGCGCTCGACGATGGGACCCGGCACCGTCGTGTACTGCCGCTCGTAGTAACCGCACTCGACGACTTCCTGGCGGCAGGTCGTCACCGGCCGGCAGACCGTGTACGGCTGCTCCACCATGGACGTCTCATAGACCGGCTTCATGACGGTGTATCGGCGTTCCTGGTTGACGGTCTGGTACACCGGCTTCATCACGGTATAGCGCCGCTCGCGGCGCTCGGTCTGGTACACCGGCTTCATGACGGTGTATCGGCGTTCCTGGTTGACGGTCTGGTACACCGGCTTCTGTACCGTGTAGCGCCGCTCCATCTGCTGCGTCTTGACGACCGGCTTCATGACGGTGTACCGGCGTTCCTGGTTGACGGTCTGGTACACCGGCTTCATCACGGTATAGCGCCGCTCGCGGCGCTCGGTCTGGTACACCGGCTTCATGACGGTGTATCGGCGTTCCTGGTTGACGGTCTGGTACACCGGCTTCGTCACGGTGTAGGGCCGTTCGACGTAGCTGGTTTCCGACACGGGCCTCATGACGGTGAAATTCTCCGTCTTGTAGGCCATGCGGTAGCGCGTCTCCATCACCGTCATGGGCTCGTAGTCATAGACGGTCTCATAGACGGTCTGGTAGACGGTCTGGACCTGGGGGGCCAGGGCCACGACGTTGCATTGAGTCTCGACCACCGCCGGCGGCGCACAACGGTGGCAGGCGCCGCCGCCGTACGTGGCCCACGCCGGCGTGGACAACCCCCCGAAGAACGCGACGACCGCCGCGGCGGCCAGTCGCATCGCTTTCGTGGACGTGAACATGCAGGACTCCTCGGCGGATCCTCGGGCATCCCTGTCGCGATTCGCCATACGTTGGATACTCAATCCCGCTCAGCCCGGAGGAGGTGCGGTCTCGTCCTTGAGAGGGTCCCCCTTTGACTCGAATTCGGGAGTACGCAACCCGTCGCTCGGCCTCGGCACGAGACGAGACCGGCGGTCCGCGCCCGCCCTACGAGGCGGAGATTCGGCGCAACTCGCAAGCCAGGCACGATCCACCGTGGTCAGCTCAAGTCGACTTCACCCGGCAACCGAATCCAACAGGATGCGCACTCTTGCTGATAAGACATCGAGTGGAGTATACCATCGATCCTCTCGCGAATTCGGGCCGTTCAGGAGATTTGTCGAAGAGCCGGGTCGCCTTGTGCCGATAACGACGAGTTGACCGTCGCTGACGACGCGGGCCTCGGGGAGCAAGCGACGTGCCGGACCTCGAACGGATGACGACAGAGGGACGAGGAACGTGTGAAGAAGATGCGGCTGGGTCGGGATTTACGGTTTTTCACGGCGACGCTGCCGCCCCCGGCATGAAGACGATCCGAAATCGGCGGGCGTTGTACCTTTTACAGGCCCGATCCCGCCGAACGGTGCGCCGGATGCCCCATCCCTGCCTTCACTTGACCTGCGTTCCTCGCCCGCTGTCCTTCCCGGCCGTGTCCAGCGCCCGCAGCAGCTCGTTAGCCTGATTGCGGACGCTGACCAGCCCGGATTTCGTGAGCTTCTCGAGGTCGGGGCGGAGAGAGCGGGCGAGCTGCGGGTGCGACTTGTCGACGGAGGAGCGGAGGGCGTCGAGGGCTTCGAGCTGGATGGTCTCGATGCTATTCTGCCGGGCGGCGGCCGTGTTCTGCTCCCTGGTCTCGGAGTCGACCTGGACGACTTTGTCCAGGTCGCTGGTGGTGAGCATCTCGCGGAGGGTGGACTCGGCGGCCGGGTCGCCGCGGCGGCCCAGGGCGACAGCGATGTTATACCGCGTGAAGCGATCGTCATCGGATCGGATGCGGTCGCGGAGGACCTGGTCGGCCTGGAGGCCGCCGAAGAATCCCAGCGCATACACGGCGATCTGGCGGATCTGGGGATTCTCGTCGGTGGCCATTTCGCCGAGTCCCTTGACCGCGCTGGAGTCGTCGAGCTGGCCGTCTCGCCGGGCCGCTCGCTTGGCCAGGCTGGCGGCCGCGGAGATCCGGACGACCTTGTCGAATTTCGGCCGCAGGGCGCGGGTCAGCGGCTCGATGGGGTCCACGACCCGGCCGCTCTGGGTATGGGCCTCGGTCGTCGTGAACGCGCCCAGGGTGAGTGCCAGGTACTGAGCCAGCTTGGGGTCTTCCTGGTTCTTGGGGTCTTCGGCCCGGTCCAGCTCGTGGGAGAACAGGTCGGTCAGCTCGCCGAGGAGCTTGGGATCGGCGGCGATCGACGGGTCGTTCTGGATCAGGCTGGCCAGCTCGTAGGCCGAGCGCCAGTTGGCCTGCGGCTGCTTGAGTTGCTCGACGTACTCCATCGCGTCGCGCTCGCCGCCGGCCAGCTTGCCGAACAGGAGCCAGACGATGATCACCACCACGACGACGGCGGCGGGGATCACGAAGAGCTGCACGACGAACCCGGCGGACGGCGCCTCGACCGGCGGCAGGTCGGGAGGCGCCGAGGGCTTGTCCTGACGCGTCGCGGGATCGGCAAACGGGTCGCCGGCGGGCGGATTCGCGGTGGGGTGGCTCATGGGGGCGGTGGTGGCTCGTCGTCGGAAGGTCAAGCAAATGCACGATATCGGGCGAGATCAGCCGCGGCCGGCAATTCCGACCGTCTTTTGTCCAGTGTTAGGAATTCGGCCTGTGGCGTCAAGCCAGCCAGCCGGCGATCGAACGCGGCCCGGAATGACCGATCGGCATCGGCATGGTAGGATGGGATCGGACCATGACCCTCATGACCAGGCGGAGACTGCCATCATGTCCACGGGAACTCTCTTATCGCCGGGTCCGGCGGCTGCCGCGGAAGCGAGTCTGGCCCTCCCTGAGCCATTGCTCAACGGGGATATCTTCTACGAAGTTGTGGATGGTGAGATCAGGGAGTTACCGCCGATGAGTGCGCGTGAGACGCAGTTTGCATCGACGCTGGTTCGGATCGCGGGCAACCACGCCTGGAACGCTTCTCTGGGACTCGTGCAGGCGGAGATGCTCTTCCTGATCGACAAGGCCCGCAAACTCCAGCGCCGGCCGGATGTCTCGTTCGTCTCGTTCCAGCGGTGGCCCAAGAATAAGCCCGTCCCCGGGACTGAGGCCTGGGAAGTCGTCCCCAACCTGGCTGTCGAGATCGTGAGCCCCACCAATGGCGCCAACGAGGTGCTTGGGAAAATCGAGGATTATTTCGCCTGCGGCGTGCAGCGCGTCTGGGTGATCTATCCGCTCTACTCCAAGGTCTACGACTACGCGTCGCCGACCGCGGTGCAGATCCTGACCCGCGCCGATCGACTGTCGGGAGGCGAGGTGCTTCCGGGGTTCGAGCTCGCGTTGTCCGAGATCTTCGAAGACCCGACCGCGCCCTCCTGAGTGGCCGCGAGTCCATCCCGAGTCAGCGTCCTCGGAAACCCTCCAATGGCCTCGGCTGGGCGTCCCCTTCGCGCACCAGATAGCCGGTGTCGGCCCGGAGCCCCCGATAGCGGTCGAACCGTCCCGATGGCCAGGTGACCTCGATCGCCGCGATTCGATCGATCTCTCCGAGGCCGAAGTGGAGCCGGGAATCGGAAGCTGACTGATAGCTGCCGCCACCGACGCGCCACGCCGTCTGGCGCCGGTCCCCGGCGACGACCGTGATCTTCGCACCGACGGCATCGCGGTTCGACTCGCGACCTTCCAGGCGAATGGTCAGGAAGTGGCCTCCCCTCGACTGGTTGTGGAAGTAGGCCAGCGGCTGGTTGTGCGAGAGGATCAGCAGATCGTCGCGGCCGTCGTTGTCGAGGTCGCCCGCCGCCAGGCCGCGGCCCATCCGCGGCACTTGCCAGGGAGCGCCGGCGCGGTCGGAGACATCCATCAGGCGGCCGTCGGCGCCACCCAGCAAGAGCTGCGCCGGCATCCGATAAGGATAGTTCGGCCGCAGATCGTTGACGTGGCCGTTGGCTGAGGCCAGGTCGAGTCGGCCGTCGTTGTCGGCGTCGAACAGAGCCAGTCCGAAGCCCAGCAGGCGACGGCTGGCGATGGCTAACCCGATCGGTGCGGTCGCGTCGGTGAAGACGCCGTCGCCCAGGTTGCGATAGAACGTGGTCAACTCGCCATAGAAGTTGGTGACGGCCAGGTCGATGAGTCCGTCTCCATCGAGATCGCCCGCGGTGACGCCCATGCCGGCCTGGTAGACTCCCGAAGCGTTGCCGGCCACACCGGCGGCGTGACCGATCTCCTCGAAGCGCATCCCCCCGAGGTTGCGGAACAGGAAATTGGCCGACGAGTCGTTGGCGACGAACAGGTCCACGCGGCCGTCGCCATCGAGGTCGGCGGCGACGACCCCGAGGCCGCGGCCGTCGCGGTCGACGATCCCGGATTCGGCCGTCACCTCCACGAACCGCCCCCCGTCATTGCGAAAGAGGCGGTCGGGCAGGGCCGCGGCCACGAGCGGGCTGCAATTGAGATAGGCCTGGGTCGTCGGGTCGCGACAGATCCGAGGGTTGTCGAGGTCCCAGGCCGCGTAGTGGCAGACGTAGAGGTCGAGGTCGCCATCGCCGTCCAGGTCGGCCATCGCCGCGGAGGTCGGCCAATCTCGCCGGCCGCCCAGGCCCCACGCGTCGGTCGCGTCTTCAAACGTACCGTCGCCCCGGTTTCGGTAGAGGGCATACGATCGCCATCGGGTGAGGAACAGGTCGGCGTGGCCGTCGCCGTCAACGTCACCCACGGCCGCGCCGTGGCCGTGTCCGCGGGGAAAGCGGGCGATCCCCGAGCGGTCGGTCACGTCCTCGAAGGTGCCGTCGCCTCGATTGTGGAACAAGCGATCCCCCTGGCCGGGAGTCGCCGAACCGACGTTGGAGGATGGAGCAAAGGGACCGCCCTGGACGCAGTAGACATCGAGCCAGCCGTCGCCGTCGTAGTCCAGGAGGGCCAGTCCGCCCCCGAAGGGCTCGGGTAGCTGGTGGAGGGGCGTCTCGGCATTGTCATAGACGAAGCGAAGGCCAACCGCCTCGGCATCGTCGGTGAAGTCCAGTCCGCCGGCGGATGCCCGATTCGGGCCAGGGCGATCGGGACCGGCCGGCGGCGCGGGTTCGGACTCTAGAGCGCTTAACGAAGGGATAGCGTAGTTGGTTCGGCCTCGAGGCCGCGCTGTCGCCTCGACCCCCCCTGACCCCCCCTTCGTAAGGGGGGGATCACCAGGAGCGGGCGTCTTTCTGTTTCCCCCCCTTACGAAGGGGGGGTCAGGGGGGAGTTCGGGCGGACGCAACGCAAGTGTTGAGCGCTCCAGCTCGAAGCCCACCTCGCGATCGACCTGCCGACGTTCGACGTCGGCCCGATCGAGCCGGGCCAGACCCTCCCGGGCCGAGGGATCGCCGGAATCGGCCTTGAGCGACCAGGTAAACAAGGCGCGGGCCTCATGCCGGCGGCCGGCGGCCTCGGCCTGCCGGGCCAGCTCGGTCCGCTCGGTCGCGGTGCGAAGCGGTTCGTCGCTCCAGAGGCGGAGCCGATAGGCCTCCATGGCTCGATCGGCCTCGGCCTTCCGGCGCCGGAACTCGGCCACGCGGTCGAGCCGGCCGGCTCGATGGGCCAGCTCGGCAAGCCGCTCCAGCGCCCGCGTCGCCGCGGGCTCGATCCGCAGCCAATGCTCCAGGGCCGCGGCCTCGGCCGGCATCTGGCCTCGCTGCCGAGCAAGCCAGGCCCTGAGCTCGAGTCGCTGCTCCAGGTCGAGGTGGCCCGGCCCGAGCTGCCGCGCGGCCTCGAGCGCCTCGCCGGGCCGGCCGGCACCGCGCGCCCACTCGAGCCAGGCGCGCCAGACCGTCGCGTCGGCGCCGGCGTCGCGACACCGCCTGAGCCAGGTGGATGCCTCGTCCCAGCGGCCGTCCTCGATGGCCAGTCGCGCCTGGCCGAGCCAGACGCGGTCGTCCTCGGGCGCGAGGTGGCCGGCCTTCTCCAGGGCCCCCTTCAGGCCGTCGTATGGCAGGCGATTGAGGTCCAGGTTGCTGAGTTCCTTCAAGTCCCGGACCGGATCCTCCGCCTCCGCCAGGTCGGCGCGGAACAGCGACCGGACGTCGTCGAAGCGGACCTCGATTTCATAGATCTGTTGGAGCAGTGTCCGGACCTGCTCCCGCGCCGGACCGCCATGGTTCAGCGCCTGTTCGAGCCGCCGCTCGGCCGCATGGAGCCTGCCATGAGCCATGTTGGCCTTGGCCTCGTGGTATGCGCCGACGGGATCGAACGCATATCCCGCCGGCACCCGGGCGAAGGCACGAAGCGCGTCGTCGGAACGGCCCCCGAGTGACTCGCAGATCCCCAGCCAGTACGCGGCGGCGCCATCGAGAGCACCCCGGCGCACCGCCAGGCCGGTCAGGCGACTGCGCGCCGCTTCGAGCCGGCCTCGTGCGATGTCCTGCTGGGCCAGCCGCAACTCGCCCCGAGCCCTCCAGGCATCGAGTCGGGCGAACAGGGCCCAGGCCAGGGCCAGAAGCACCGCCCCGATCGCGAGCCGCCGCCATCGTCGCCGCTTCCGCATCATCGCCACCCCGTTCGATGCTGCTCTCATCCTGGCCGACCGCAAAGGCTCGGTCAATACCGCCGCACGCGGCCCGCCGATCCGCACCTCGGCGTTGCGCCGTCGTCAACGATGCAGACTCGCCTCGGCCGGATGCCTTCGCTTCGGCCGATTGCAAGGCGAGCGATCCTCGCGATAGAATCGCGCGCCTCGGCGGGATGCCGCGACGATCGAGCCAGACCGCCCTCGGGAAGCACCCGTGAACCAACCCAGCTCTCCTCGCTCGCATCGACCCGCTCTCTCGCGACGAGCTGCCCTCGTGGTCGTGGCCTTGATCCTGGGCGGGATCCTCTGGGCCATCGGATCCTCATCGTGGACGACCGGCTTCCGGGCGCGATCGGCGGGTCGCTCCCGACCGCGGGACGTGTACGCCGACTCGCCCTACCGAAACGTGCGCCCCGAGGTCGGCTACGTCGGGGACGCGGTCTGCGCCCGGTGCCACCGCGAGATCGCCGAGGCCTACCGCATGCATCCCATGGGCCGATCGCTGGCGCCGGCCGGGGGCGCCGACGAGGGCCCGCCGATCGGCGCGGCGCGGGGCTCCCCGTCGAGGCGCAGGGCGTGCGATACACGGTCGAGCGCCGCGATGGGCGCAACGTCCACAAGGCGACGCGCCGAGACGCCGACGGACGCGTGCTCTCGGAGGTCCAGGCCGACGTGACGTACGCACTCGGCTCGGGGACGCGAGGCATCGCCTACCTGATCGAGCGCGACGGATTCCTCTTCCAGTCGCCGATCGCCTGGTTCGCGCAGCAAGGGCGATGGGGGATCTCGCCGGGCTACGGCGAGTTCGCCTCGCAGCCGAATTTCGAGCGACCGATCCAGCCCGACTGCCTGGCCTGTCACGCCAACCAGTTCCGCCCGGTGGCCGGGACCTTGAACCGCTACGAGCCGCCGATCTTCCGCGGCCACGCCATCGGCTGCGAGCGCTGCCACGGCCCGGGGGCGCTTCACGCCGACACGGCCGGGCGGTCGGCCGCGTCCGGCTTGACCATCGTCAACCCGGCCGACCTGACCCCGACGCTCCGCGATGCGGTCTGTCAGCAATGCCACCTCCAGGGCTCGTTCCACTTCGACCGAGCCGGCCGCGAGCCGCTCGACTTCCGCCCGGGCCTGCCCTTGCATCGGTTCCTGGCCGTCTTCCTGATGAAGCAAGGGAGCCGGGCTAAGTTCGAGGCGGTCGGCCATGTCGAGCAGATGGAGTCGAGCCGTTGCTTCCGCGCCAGCGGGGGAGAACTCGGCTGCATCTCGTGCCACGATCCCCATCGTGTGCCGTCGCCGTCCGCCAGGGCCGAGTACTATCGGGGCCGCTGCCTCGAGTGCCACGAGCGAAAGGGCTGTGCCCTGCCGACGGCCGAACGGCGATCCCGCGGGCCGGGCGAGGACTGCGTTGCCTGCCACATGCCGCGGCTGGCCATCACCAACATCCCCCACACGGCGGCGACCGATCACCGGATCCCTCGCGGCACACCAGGCTCGGCGCCAGAAGGCCCGCAAGTCGCCTCGGGTCAGCCCGAGGGGATTCCCCTGATGGATTATCACTGGGGACTGATGACCCCGGAGGAGCGGCGGGACGCCGAGCGCGACCTGGGCGTGGCCCTCGCCTGGGCCGCCCGGATCATGAATGCCGCTCCGCCCCTGGCGCGGGCCGCCGCGACGCGGGCCTTGCCGTATCTCGAGGCGGCCGTCCGCGACCGACCCGACGACCTGCCCGCCCGCGACTCCCTCGGGCACGCGTACAGTTTCCTGGACCGCCCCGAGGACGCGCTCCGCGCCTTCGAGGAAGTCCTTCGCGCGGAACCGGGCCGCGAGCTGACCCTCCGCTCCGCCGCCCGCAACCTGAGCCGTTTGCAACGGCCCGACCGCGCGCGTGCGGCGTTGCAGGAGGCGATCGCGGTCAACCCGTGGCGCTCGGAACATCGCCTGGCGTTGGCCCAGGCCTGTGCCCAGGCGGGGGACTGGCCCGGGGCGATCGCGGCCTGCCGCGAGGCGATCCGGCTCAACCCCGAGTCGCACCCGGCGCGGTCGCTCCTGGTCCAGTGCGACCTGCAGACCCACAAGCCGGACGAGGCCGAGGCCGAGTTCCAGACGCTGCTCCGCTTCTACCCCGCCAGCCGCGAGGCCTGGCTGCAATGGTACGAGCGTCAGAAGGCGGAACCGGGGGCGGTGGATTCCTCCACGACGAGGCAACTCCCGCGATGATCGGCCCCGCCCCGAGGAGGCGGCGATGAGGGAACCATCGCGCGCCACTCGGGGCGGTATCGTGGCCGGTCAATACGAATCGGACGAGATGACCTCGCCGTTGGCCTTGGTCCCCAGCGCCCAGTAGGTCTTGATGGAGATCGACGACTTGACGAAGTGCACGCTGCCGTCGGCGAACAGGAAGTTGGCGCCTCCGGGGTGCATGCTGTTGGAATTCTGGTACTGCCCGTCGTCGCAGCCCGAGGACGTCGTGAAATTGCAGCAGGCGAAACTGAACTGCGGCGAGCTCGGCGGCACGATCGTGTTGAACAGGGTCCAGCCGCCATCGTCCGACACCCACCGTTCCCCCTTGTCGTCCTGGTTGAGGAGCGTCGTCGGACATGGAGGCCGCCTGGCACGTGTTGAGGTCGGCCATGACCCCGGGGATGTTCGTGTTGGCGTCGTAGATGTAGCCCGCGACCGATGATCCGGTCCCGACGTTGGTGCCGTTCCGGAACATCGCGAAACGCCCAGTGGTCTGGTACTGGCCGCTGTCGGGGCCGACCACCGCCTCGCCGTACGCGATCGTGTTGGAGGTCCCGTCGGTGACGTTCTGGACGCCGTAGGCCCGGCCCGCCTGGGTGAAGAGGCCGGTGGTATTGGGATTCGTACTTGTCGTCGAGGTTTGAGTTGGTAATGACACCTGATAACCGAGCGTCGTACCGACGGAGCCGAGGTAATTGTTGAGCCGGCCGCCCCACTGCGAGCCGGCCGGGACCGGGGATGGGGACAGCCCGTCGGATGGGCAGATGAACGAGTTGACGATCGAGTTGCCGACCGTGAGGTTGATCTGCCAGCCGGGGCCCATGATGGTCGCCCAGCTGAAGTTGCTGGCGTTGTACATCGGCTGCTGCTCCAGGAAGCCGAGCATGAGCGAATGGGCACTCCATGTCCCCCAGCCCAGGTTGTAGGTGTTGGAATAGGCGGCGGTCACCGTGCCGCCCAGCGGGAACGTCCCGTGCCCGGTGTGATAGTTGTGCATGGCCAGGCCGAGTTGCTTCAGGTTGTTGGTGCATTGGGCCCGCCGGGCTGCCTCGCGCGCGATTGCACCGCGGGCAGCAAGAGCGAGATCAGGATCGCGATGATCGCGATGACGACGAGTAATTCGATCAGGGTGAAGCCGCGACGCACCTGCAATTTCATCGTCCGCTCCTTGGCAAGATCAGAGATATCGAGAGATGAGTCCGCGAATCGTCGACTCCCCGGCCGCGGCGCGCTGTACCGGCGACGTCCGACCTCCCCTCATTGCGACAACCGGGACCAAATGGCCCGGACGGCCATCGGTCAGCGTCCCGCCCCCCTGCGGTGTGCGTCCTTCTTCGAGGTGCCTTGCTGTTTGAGCGCATCCTGGCCCTTCATCACGGTCAACTTGAGCTCCTGGTGGGCGGATTTCTTCGATGCCTTGATCGCATTCTCCCTCTCCTGGTCGACCGGGCCCGGGGACCCCAGGCCGCAGCCTCCCCCGAATCCGGTGAGGCCGAGCACCAGCAGGAAGCCCAACCTTCGGACGAACCGCGCGAGTTGCATCGGTCTGTTACCCCGTGATGGACCGTGGAGATGAGAAGATCCCGCACCTCTTGCAGCAAGCCGGGAGAGGATTCGTCGCGAAATGGATGAAGATCCCGTGAACGGATCATACATCCTTGTGACGATGCTCGCGCCGCGCCGGAGCGGGTTGGAATGCCTTCGTGCGCGTGGGTATCGCGAGAGTCTCGCCGTTTTGCGGAGAACGCGAGACGCCCGAGGCGCCGAAGATAGCCTCGCGGCTCGGATGATATCAATGAGATTTTCGATCGTTTCCTTAAGGTTTTGGGTCGCGCGCCTTTTGGACGCGCCGCCACCGTGGCTAGGATATCGTCCACGCGATTGGCCGCGCGGTCCCGACAACCTCGGGGCTGTCACCGGGCCGGCGAGCTGGATCAATCGAATAGAAATCATATAGTTTGAATTCTGATGAATGAGCGACGGAAGCCGTGGTCCGACCCTCCGCACGTCGCGTGCATCGTCGAGACCTCGATGGCCTTCGGCCGCGAGATCCTCTGGGGCGTGGCCCGATACGTCCAGGAGAACGGCCCCTGGACCATCTACATCGAGCAGCGTTCGGTCAGCGACCGGGCGCCTCCGTGGTTGACGACGTGGGATGGCGACGGCATCATTTCGCGGCTCTCTCCCCGCCAGACCCGAGAGCTGCGCGCCACGGGGATTCCCACGGTGGATCTCAACGACCAGGGCCCGGGCCTGTGCCGGCCGGACATCTGCAGCGACCACCGGGCCGAGGGCGCGCTGGCCGCCGAGCACCTGCTCGAGCGCGGCTTCGCGTCGTTCGCCTTCTTCGGCTATCCGCAATTCGCCTGGTCGCGAGCCTGCCAGGAGGGGCTCACGGCCAGGCTGCGGGAAGCGGGATACTCGTGCCGCGCGTATCGGCGGGCCCAGCGGGTCTCATGGGGCCACCAGCAGGCGTCCTGGGAGGTCGAAGTCGAAGGTGTGGCGGGGTGGATCCGGTCGCTCCCCAAGCCCCTGGGACTGATCGCCTGCAACGATTTCCGCGGCATCCAGGCCCTCGACGCCTGCCGCCGGTCCGGGATCGCGGTGCCGGAGGAAGTCGCCGTGGTCGGCGTGGACAACGAAGAACTCGTCTGCACGCTGGCCTATCCCCCGCTCTCCTCGGTCGTGCCCAACGCCCGGAGCATCGGCTACGAGGCCGCGGCGCTGCTCGACCGCCTCATGAGGGGCGAAGCCGCGCCGGCGACGCCGCTCTCGATCCCCCCGGTGGAGGTCATCACCCGCCTCTCCACCGACGTCAACGCCATCGCCGATCCCGAGGTCGCCGCGGCGATGCGGTTCATCCGCGAGCACGCCTGCGAGGGCATCGCCGTCGCCGACGTGCTCTCCCAGGTGCCGATCTCGCGGAGCGTCCTCCAGCGGAGGTTCCGCAACCTGCTGGGCCGATCGATCCACGGGGCGATCGCCGGGATCCGCCTCCAACGCGCCAAGCAGTTGCTGACCGAGACCGATCTCCCCCTGTGGGCGATCGCCGAGCGGACCGGCTTCTCTCACGTGGAGTATCTCTGCGCGGCCTTCCGGCAGGCGACGGGGTTTCCGCCCGGCACCTACCGCCGGGAACACGCGCAGCTCCGGTGAGAGCCTGTGGGGGGGAACGAATCAAGGATCCCACATTGCAAATTCAAAATTAAAAATCAATATTATATTTTTATAATATTATTTTAAATTTTGAATATTTTATTTGTAATCCATGATTTCACGACCTCCGAGCGGGAGGAGCCAACGATCTCCCCGCTCGTCCACGGGCCTCGCGATGGATGTTCAATCGATAACCACGACGTCGGGAGCGCCCGAGCCGATCGTCCACCCGGCCGATCGGGGAGCGCCGCCGGTCGGTGCCCCGCCGGCGACGATCCTGCTGCTGGCGACCTGGACCGGCCTGGTCGCGGGATGGCTCGACCTCGGGCTGATGGTCGCGAAGAAGCGGTTGATCGACGGGGACTTCTATCGCCTGGGGGAGCACTTCGGCTGGCTCATCCCGGCGGGGATGGCGGCGATCGTGTTGGTGCCGGGGACGGTGCTGGCGATGATCGCCCGGCTGCGCAAAGACGGCGTCCGTCCGTCGGTGGCCATGGGACTGCTCTCCTTCGCGGCGTCCCTCGACGTGTGCGCACGGCTGCCCGTGGAGTTGTGGGCCGCGCTGCTGCTCTCTGGAGGGTTCGCGGTCCAATCCGCTCGGCTGGTCGGAGCTCGCCATCAATCCTTCCTCCGGCTGGTGCGCCGCTCGACGCCGCTCCTTCTCGGGGCCGTGCTGATCGTCCTGGTGGTGACAGTCGGCGGCCGAGCCTGGGCGGAACATCGAGCACGGGCGTCGCTGCCGTCACCGACCTCCGGCGCCAGGAACGTCCTCTTGATCGTCTGGGACACGGTCCGGGCCCGGAACCTCAGCCTGTACGGCTACGGCCGCCGCACGACGCCCAACCTGGAGCGATGGGCCGGCCGCGGGGTCCGGTTCGACCTGGCGTTCGCGACCTCGTCGTGGACGTTGCCCTCGCACGCCAGCCTCTTCACCGGGCGATGGCCCCATGAGCTGGGGGTTGACTGGAAGTCGCCCCTCCGCCCGGATGTGCTGACGCTTGCCGAGCACCTCGGCGCCCGCGGCTATGACACCGCCGGCTTCGTGGCCAACCTCGATTACTGCGGCCGCGAGACCGGCCTGTCGCGTGGCTTCGCGCACTACGAGGATTACCCGATCGAGCCGTACGACACCTTCACCCGCTACCTCGCCCTGGGGCATCGTCTGGAAGTCCCCACCTGGGCGTGCACCGTGGAGAAGCTGCTGGAGAAGGTCTTCGGGCATTCATCGGTACAGGTCCCCCGCTCCAGGGAGCACGCGAAGCGCGGCGCGGAGATCGACCGGGCGTTCCTGGACTGGCTCTCCTGGCAGAAGACGCGTCGTCGTCCGTTCTTCGCCTTCCTGAACGACAACGACGCGCACTCGCCTTACGAGGTCCCGGATCGATCGATGCCGGGCTTCGGACTCCAGCCGGCGACCTGCCGCGACCGCGACACCCTGTTGCGATGGAATGCACTCGAGAAGGCGAGCCTGTCCGAGCACGACGTCAGGCTGGCCGCCGATGTCTATGACGATGGCATCGCGTATCTCGACCGGCGGCTGGGCATCCTGCTCGACGAGCTCGGCCGCCGCGGCGTGCTCGACGACACCCTGGTGATCATCACCGCGGATCACGGCGAGCATCTCGGCGACCACCTCCTGTTCTTCCACGGTTGCAGCCTGTACCGGCAACTCGTGCAGGTCCCGCTGGTGATCGTGGATCCGAAAGGAGTGCCGGCGGGCCATGTCGTGTCGGAGCCGGTGAGCCTTCGCGACGTCCCGGCTACGGTGATCGACCGGCTCGGGCTCGATCGGGATGCCCCCTTCCCCGGCCGGTCGCTCGCCCGGTTCTGGGCCGGGGATTCCGGAGCGATCGGGTCGCGCTCCGAACCGTTGTTGATGGAGACGGGCAAGCCGATCGTGCTGACGAACGAGGGGCGCGAGCCGGTCGCCAAGGGCCCGATGAAGTCGCTCGTCGCCGGCGGGATGCACTATATCCGCTCGGGAGACGGTTCCGAGGAGCTGTACTCGCTCAAGTCCGACCCGGAGGAGCGGTTCAACCTGGCCGGCGCCGCCACGGCTCGGGAGGTCCTCCAGAGATTCCGTGCGCACCTCGCCGCCATGGTCCGCAAGCCCTAGACTCTGTTGCCGTCGATTCCGTCGGTCCCGAGGTGACGAGGCTTCGTTCACCACCCCTCGCTGTCCCTGGAATCGCCTTCGAAACCGAGGTATTCGCTGTCGAGGTGCCCCCGGCGCTCGGGACCCTCGTAGGCGAGCACGTCGGCGATCACCCGCCGGACCGTGGCCTTCGGGCGCATCCGGGCGCCCGGCGGATCGTCGGGCAAGCCGTCGGCCAGCGTGACTGCCCAGGCCGGGTCGAGCACGTGGAGGCGGATCATTTCCGGACGCGCGAGCGCCAGCCGGACGGGCTCGCCGTCCGGCGGCCAGCGCTCGGGAATCGGCCGCAGCGCCAGGGCACCTCCCGGACCGAACGCCCACTGGAAGACAGGCTTCCTCCACCGACGCAGCATGGTCTCGCCCTGCTCGGGCAACTCGACCTGGAACCGGCCCTCGGCGTCGGTCCGCCGCGTCCGCAGTACGGCCGGGTCTCGCATGACGACACAGGATAATCCAGCGTTAAGACCGATGGCGGATGCCGCCGTCTCATCGCTCAGCGCGACCTAAGCCCCGGCGGCCGGCCTGCCATCAACGCCGACGATCGTCCCGGTCAGGACGACCCGCTCCGGCTCCGCCGCCTGGGCCAGCAGTCCGGTTACCTCCGACCGGGTTTCACGCAGAGACGCGAAGGGACGCAAAGACGCAAAGAAGACGAGACTGTCGCAACGATACCGGCATCTTTGTCTGTCGCCCCGAAGGGGCAGGCATACACCAGCCCAGGGCAACGCCCTGGGATCCGTTGGGATGTCGGATGTCGATCCCCCAGCCCTGAAAGGGCGAGACATCGCCATCCCCTTGTCCCGCCCTTTCAGGGCTCGAGCGGTCCCAGGGCGTTGCCCTGGGCTGATCGGTTCGGCCCCTTCGGGGCCAGATCCCCATAACCGGTATCCCTGCTATAGACTCAAGAAGACGGACAGGCAAAGAAGCTCATCCGGATCCTGGATCTCTCTGCGTCTCTGCGCCCCTTTGCGTCTCGGCGTGAAACTCTTCAAACGACAAGACGCTCATGGCGCAGGGATTCTCCGCATGAGGATTGCGAGCACATCGCCGACCGCCGAGTCCGATGCCCGTTCATTGCACGCTACAGGCTCCGGCGGAGAACCCCGCTCTTCCCCGGGGCCATATGGCACCGATACGATGTGTGCGACACATCGGAGCATGGCCAGCCGCAAGACCTCAGGAAACCGCCCCGGATCCACAATCGAGGTGCCTCTCATGCTGATGGGCCAGCCGAGCAGCTACGATGAGATCCCCTATTCGGGCCACTGTTTCCCCTACACCCATCCCGATCACCTGGCGGTCATGGGGACGCTTTTCGGGATGCCCGTCTCGCCGCCGGAGGGCTGCCGGTTACTGGAACTGGGCTGCGGCCGGGCCGGCAACCTGGTCCCGATGGCGATGGAGCTCCCTTCGGCCCGATTCGTCGGGATCGACCTCTCCGCCCGCCAGATCGCGGAGGGCCGGTCGGTCGTCGAGAAGCTCGGCCTGGACAACGTCAACCTGCGGGCGGTGAGCATCATGGAGGTCAACGAGCGGCTCGGGACCTTCGACCATATCGTCTGCCACGGGGTCTATTCCTGGGTGCCCGAGCCGGTCCGCGAGAAGATCCTGGCGATCTGCGCCGGCTCACTCGCCGCGGACGGCCTCGCCTATGTGAGCTACAACACGTATCCGGGCTGGCACGCGCGGGGGATGGTCCGCGAGCTGCTGGCGTACCACGTCCGGAACGCGACCGGGGCACTCGACCGCGTCCAGCGTGCGCGCGACTTCCTCGAGGAGCTGGTCCGCGTGCTGCCCGTCCAGGCCAGCTCGTACGCGCGGATCCTCCGCACCGAAGGCGAATTCCTCCGCGGCGTCCCCAGCACCTACGTCTATCACGAGCACCTCGAGGAGACGAATCACCCCGTCTACTTCCGCGAATTTATCGACCGGGCTCGGGCCCATGGCCTGAGCTTCCTGGCCGAGGCGCGCACGCCGGGGCTGGTCAACAACCTCCCGCCCGAGGCCCGCGAGATCCTGGGGCGCTGGGCCGATGCCGACGACGAGCTCGCCCGCGAGCAATACCTCGACTTCCTCTGCAACCGGACGTTCCGGCGCAGCCTGCTCTGCCACTCCGGCGCGAGACGAAATCCGGAGCCCTCGCCGGAGTCCCTCCTGCGGATGAGCGTCAGCACGGGCGTGCTGCCCGCGTCGTCGGATCCCGACGTCGCCTCCGACGCCCCCGAGACGTTCCACCGGCCCGAGAAGGCGGGGTCGTTGACCACGAACAACCCGGTCGTCAAGGCGGCGCTGGTGGCGCTCGATCGGGTCAGGCCCCGCGCGCTGACGGTCGCGGCGCTATGGGAGCGAGTCCAGGCGGACCTCGGCCCGTCGCTGGGAGGGATCACCCAGCCGGACGAGGGTGCACAGGTCCTCGCGGCGGCCCTGCTCCGCTGTTTCCTCTCGGACCTGGTGGACCTCCATGTCCGGCCTCCCCGGTTCGCCGACGGTCCCGGCGAGCGGCCGATCGCCAGTCCCCTGGCCCGGATCCAGGCGGAGGAGGGCGGCCGCGTCACCAATCTGCGCCGCCGGAGCGTCGATCTGGACGAGTTCGACCGCCTGGTCCTCGGCCAGCTCGACGGCAGCCGCGACCGCTCGTCCCTGCTCGAGGCGATGCAGGGACTGGTCGCCCGCGACGAGCTCACGATTTACGACGGAGACCGGCCGATCCGAGAGCCGGCGAAGAGCGATGAGATCCTCGCCGCCGAGCTCGAACCGAGCCTGCAGCGACTGGCCGGCCTGGCCCTCCTCGTCGCCTGAACGCGCCCGTTTCGGGCCTCTCCGGCGAGCGGGAATCCAGGCATGGCGTCCGCGTGACGAACAGGTCCGTTGGCCGGAGCAGCGCGGCTGGCGACCCGTCGGGGCCGGCGGCGGGGCGCCGTCGGGTTCCAGACGGACCGGCAACGGACCCACTCCGTATCGTCCGGGCCGAGTGGACGAGACACCGGGATCTGGCACTCGGCCCTCCCTATCGCCCTGCCTCATCTGTTTCGGACATCTTGTAGATATGAGTTGTGCCCACTTTTCCCCGCTAAATAGGTCCACGCAAGAGGGAAAGTAGGGTGGGCTGTGCCCACCGATGAGGGCCTCTCGTCGGTGGGCACAGCCCACCCTACATTCTGCGCGTCGCCACTTTCCCCATTGTGTGGATCCATTTAGTTCCCGCGTCCCAGGTCCGGATGAAGTGACGGAGGTTGGTCGACGACACGACCGTAACTGTTTGGGTCTTTAGGCACACACTCCGCGTCTTGGTGCAAGCCGGAGCTTTAGAGTCTGTTCCGCAAGCCCCGGAGGGGCGGTCGGGCGTAGCCAGGGGCGGCAGCCCCTGGACCGCGTGACCCGCACCCGAGCCACCGAATAATCCCCCTCGGTTCCGCCGCAACCACTGGCCTCGCCAGTGGTTGCGGCGGAACTGGCCCGAAAGAGGGTTTGGTTGTTGTTATGTTTATGACCAGGGGCTAACGCCCCTGGCTACGCCCGACCGCCCCCTTCGGGGGCTGAGTTTGCCTTCAGGAACGGACTCTTAATGCAAAGCCGCATTTCGGTTCGAATCAGCACGATGCGACGCTGCCGCAAAGGTCGATGATCGTTACATTCCTCAAGGGCAACGCAATCGTCTGCCGATCAAAGGAAAGGCGAAGTTCTCGTTCCGGGCGATTGATTGGGATCTTACCACATCTCGAGTTCGCAAGAACGCCAGGCTGGCTAACGAGTTGCGCATCGCCGCAGGGATCAAGGTGGCGGGATCTCCCCAAGAAATGCGACGCGACTTCTTGGGAGGCGCAACGATCTTGCCACGCAATAGGGCGACCAGAGTCTGGGTCATGTCGTTGTGCCTGCTAGCGCCGATGCTGCGAGGAGAAGCGCCGGCACAGGAGCTGACGGGGGTGCCTCGATCGGAGGACCCTCGCGACCTGACGCCGAATGCGAGCCGGCCCCCGATCCGCCCTGTGACGCGGCCGAACACGACAACAGCGACCAATCTACCCCCTCTGCTCGACATCGACTCGGATCAACCGTCGCAGAAGCCTGGCGGAACCGCTCAGCCCTCCGCGCCTGGTATCGTGCCGGGCGTCTCGCCCAACGAGGTCCAGCGGGCCCTCGATGCAGGCGCAGGCGCTGGTGGCGTCACCCTTCCTCGCACCGCGGAGAACGCCCCGAGTCGGGTCCAGCTTCAACTGGCTCCCAGAACCGGGAATGTTGAGTTGTTGATGAGATTTCTCCGTACCGAAAATGAACCGGTGAAGATCTACGGCTGGCTCGAGAACAGCTATACCCAGAACACCAATGGCCGGCCTCGTGATGACAGCAACTTCAGCGTCTCCCCGAACCGTGGCGCCAATCAGTGGCAGGGCAACCAGTATTACTTTATCGTGGAAAATCCACTCGAGTCGCAGGTTGATTACGTCAATCTAGGCTTTCGGGTTGACACCCTCGTCGGCAATGACTGGCAGTTTTCCAAGTCTTACGGACTGTTCGATCGCGCCTTTCACAACAACACGTTCGGCGGGGTTGACCTGCCGCAGATGTACGGCTCGATCCATCTGCCGATCTTGACCCCGCTCGGCATGGACGTGATCGGGGGCCGGTTCTACTCGCCCGCCGGTTTTGAGTCGGTCATGCCGGTGAAACGGCCTTTGCTCTCGGTCCCGTATCTGTTCAATTTCACCCCATTCACCCTCTTCGGGACACAAACGATCCTGCACCTGAACGAGCGGGTAAACTTGATCAATGGCGCGGTGAACGGCTGGGACCGATGGATTGACTCGAGCTATCGATACAGCTACCTGGGCGGCATCAGCTACACCTCGCGCGACACCAAGACATCGTTCAGCTCGGTGATCCTGACCGGTCCAGATCAACTGCCCAGATACGCGCCCGCGAACTCGCCGTTCCTTCCGACGGGCGTGGTGACCAACAGCGTGCTGCAGGGTCGAAATAATCCGTATTACGGCAAGAGCAACCGGACCTATATGTCGAATGTTGTCACGCATACATGGTCATCGAAGTTGACCGAAGCCGTGGAAGTCTTCTTCGTCCATGAAAACCTGGTACAGGGTTTGGGACCGGGTGGGCCAACCCACGTGAACAACGAGAGCGCATGGTATGGTGCCTGTCATTGGTATCTCTACCAGTTCACACCCAAGCTCACTGGAGTCTACCGAGCTGAGATCTTTCGCGATCAGAACGGCGCGGCCACCGGTTCGGCCGACAACTATTACGAGCAGACGATCGGGCTGATCTACAAGCCGGAGCCGTGGATCTGGCTTCGGCCTGAAGCACGCTACGACTGGGCTCAGTTTCATACACCATTCAATGACGGAACTCGCGGTAGCCAGCTAACGCTTGCCTTCGACATCATTTTTCAGTTCTGAGAGGAGTTGAACGCATGACGTTCGCTCCGGGGCGTCCGCGATGAAGCCTATGATCGCAGCCCTGTTCGGACGGAGGAAGGCAACGACGTCGGAGGCCGGAAGGTCAGCACGAAGCGGCCGTATGACGGCGCCAACGAGAATCGGCCGGGTGCTCCGGTCCGACGGTATTCCAGCCCCCCTCCGAGGCGTTCCGAGCAGACTCCGAGTTACGGGCGACACGGGGGACGCGGACCGAGTGGGATGGGCCGATCAGGGCGGATCGCCGATCCCCTCCTTGTCAGCCCCGCGGGACGTCGGCGCCGTCGCGGCCCCGGTGGCGGTGTTCAGGAGCCGGTCCACCTCGGTCCAGAGGGCTCGCCAGGCGCCGCGCTCGGGCTCGGGGAGCTTTGACAGGGCGTCGGGGTCGCGGACGCCGGCCAGGTCGGGGTCGGCCCGCAAGCTCTGGAGCGCCTGCCGGACGCCCGGGCGGGCCTGCGGATCGCCGGAATCCAGCACCTCCGCCCAGGCGTCCCGCTCGGCGTCGAGCCAGGCGAGGGCCTGGGCCCGGAGCTTGGCCCGGCCTGCGTCGTCGGGCTTCGGGACGTCCGTCCCCCGTCCGGCGGCCGCCTGCGCCGCGTCGCAAGCGGCGTGGTAGCGGAGCTGAGCCTTGCGGTCGGCGGCGAGCTCCGGGTCGGCCGCCAGCACCTCGGCCCAGAACGCGGCGGCGGCGGCATGTCGCCCGATGTCGGAGTACATCTGGGCCAGCGCCTGGCGGCCGGCGATGGACTTCCGGCGATCCTCGCCCTTCCGTGGCTCGGGCCGTTTCGCGGCCGCGGCCGCCAGTCGCTCGGCCTCCGCGACCCAGTGCGCCGAGTCGTAGGACCAGCCGGGCTGCCTGGTGCCCAGCTCGTGTCCCCGGCGCAGCATCGCGAGCGACCCGGCGTAGTCGTGCTCGCTCCGGAGGACCAACCCGAGGTTGCAGTAGGCTTCGGCGTAATCGGGATTGAGCCGGATGGCGTCGCGGTATTCGGCGGCGGCCTCGTCGGGAACCCCCTTGTACCGAAGCACGTTGCCGAGCTGATAGTGGAGCCCGGCGAGGTCCGGATGGAGCTTGATCGCGTCGCGGAATCCCGCGACGGCCCGCTCGAGGAACGGCGCCGCCTCGGCGGGCCGCCGGCTCTCTTGCAGGTGGATCCCCAGGGCGCCCAGGTGTCCCGGGTCGTCCGGCCGTCGATTCACCAGGTCGCGGAGCACGACCTCGGCCTCGGCGCCGCGGCCCACGCGTTCGAGCAGGTTGGCCAGCACGTGGGCCGTCTCGGGGCGGAGGGCTCGGGCCGCCGTGAAGTACCGGATCGCCTCCTCGCGGGCCGGCGGGCGCAGTCGCTCCAGCGCGTCGGCCAGGAAGTAATTGACCCAGACGTCGCCGGGATGACGGATGACGGCGTTGCGGAGCAAGTCCACGGCCGGCTCGACCTGGCCGAGACCCGCCAGGGTCCGGCCCAGCAGCACGGCGGTGGCCGCCGGCAGTTCGGCGGCTTCGCGGTCCGCGGCCAGTGCCTTGAGCGCCTCGGCCGTGGACCGGCGGTCCTCGGCCTGGAGCACCTCGCGAAGGCGATCGCGATACGGCTCCGGGTCGGCCAGCCGCGCCGCCTCCAGCGGCTTGCGCCAGGCAGCGACGGGCCGCTTCGCCGCGTGGCGCGCGGCCGACCAGTCGTCGAGGAAGGCCGACAGCTCGATCGCGACCGGCTCGCCCCGACGCCTGAGCCGTCGGGCGAACTCGGCCGGATCGAGGGCGTCGAGGTCCAGGTCCGCGGCGCGGAAGGCGGCGGCATAGGCGGTGTCGGTGCCCTCGGGGCCGATGTCCGCCCGATTGGCCCGGATCTCGACGACGTCGTGCCGCAACCGGGCGTCGCGCTCGGCCTCGTGAGCGACGTGCTCGGCGTCGCGGGCGTGGCGCTCGGAGTCGTCCAGCCCGGTCCGGAACTCGGCGCGCAGGGCTTCGATCGGGGCGTCCGGGCCCTGTCCCTCGGCGCGCTCCAGTGCGGCCAGCGCCTCGCGCCACAGGCCGGGATTGCCCGGCTCGCGGCGAGCCCGATCGCGGATCGCCCTGGCCTCGGCGAGCAACCGGTCGAACCGCGCGGCGCCGAGATGGCTCTGATGCAGCCAGTAGGTGAACGTGATCCCGCTGGCGCTCGTGAACAGCAGGAGAGCAGCCGCCAGGCCGACCTGGAATCGCCGCGCGCGGCGTTCGACCCTTGCGCGGTGGTCGGCCTCGGCGGCGGTGTGGATCGCCTGTTCGGCGCGCGCCTCCTCGGCCGCGCGGGCGACCTCGGCGGCGCGCAGCCGGTCCTGCACCCCGCCCAGATAGGCCGTGATCCGCTCGGCCACGACGCCGGCGTGGCGGAGGCGGTCCTCCGGCTCGCGCGTCAGGCAGGCCCTGGCGATCGCGATCAGCTCGGCGTCGGCCCCGCAGTCCTCGAGGCGCTCCCAGGGATCGGTCAGGTCGCCCAGCGCCGCGCGTTCGTGGATGTCGCGGACCGAGCTGCCGAGGAAGGTCGGACTGCCGGTCAGGATCTGGCAGAGGATCGAGCCCAGCGCGAAGACGTCGGCGCGCTCGTCCACCCGATCGAGCTCGCCGCGGGCCTGTTCGGGAGCCATGTAGCTGGGCGTCCCCATCACCGCGCCGGCGCCGGTCAGGTCGGAGTTGACCGAGTCGCTCCGCGCCGTGGCGATGACCGTCCTCTGCACCGACGGCCGGCCGGCCGGTGCATGGTCCGCCGCGCCGCCGCGGGTCAGGACCTTGGCCAGGCCCCAATCCATGACCTGCACCTCGCCGAAGCTGCCCACCATCACGTTGGTCGGCTTGAGATCCCGGTGGATCACGCCGCGCGAGTGCGCATAGGCCGCCGTCTGACAGACCTGCTCGAAGATCCCCATCAACCGCGGCCGGTCGTCGCGGGGGTCGGACCGCTGCTTGAGGAGCTCTCCCAGGGTGCGGCCCTTGACCAGCTTCATCGCGAAGAAGGGCCGGCGGTCGGGCAGCCGGCCCAGGTCGTAGATCGGGACGATGCCGGGGTGCTGGAGCTGGCCGCCGATCTGCGCCTCCTCGACGAAGCGGCGCACCATGGCGTCGTCGTCGCAGAGGTCGTCGAGCAGGACCTTGAAGGCGAGGTCGCGGTTGAGCTCGGCGTCGTGTCCCTTGAGGATGGTGCCCATGCCGCCGCGGGCGATCTCGCCGTAGAAGTGGTAACGGGCGAACGCTTCCCGCGGCAGGACTGGACCCGTCGATGGCGGGCCAGTGACGGGGGGATCGGGCGCGTCGTTGGGGTCACGGAGCGACACGCTGTTCCAATCGCCGAACCCGGACGACCGGAGCGCCCGGGCGGTGGTGATGGGGGTCCGTGAGCCGTCGCCTTCGGTCGTGCCACCTGCGGCCGGTCGGCCGGCGGAGCCGACGGGCCGAGGCGCCCGGCCGCCGCGTCGTGGGATCGCAGCAGGGCCTCGACGCTTCGACGGAGGCCGTCGTCGGTGCCGCAGGCCGAGGCGACGAAGGACGCACGCCGGGCCGGGTCGGCGTGCTCGAGCGCGGCCAGGACGATCGACTCGGCATCGGATCTCGGTCGGTTCATCACGGGGACTCCGCCGGGTTCGCGATTCGTCACCGGCCCGATCGTCGTCCAGGCGCGGGCGGTTCGCGCGCCCCGACGCACGTACCCAACCGACAGGGTACCGCACTCTGTCAATACACGACAGCGAGTCGGGGCCGTGACTCGACTCGTCCACGTCCCACCAAGGCCCGCGAGGTCCCGAGCAGGGTCCCTGGTCTCTCTTCTAAAGCGGAATTCTCTTTGGAATCGCGTGACAGGATCGACCGGGGCTGCCTATAATGACGTATGCGGGCGAAGAGGCCCGAAGTCGACCGCGATGGCGAACGGTCGTTCTGGATCGAGGATGCGGCGAGGCACCCGGGAGAGTGAGCCAGCGAAGTGGAGCCGGCGATGACCAGCGCGAAGCGGATCAAGGCGAACCTGCGCAACGCGAGGAGGAGCACGGGACCGACGTCGGCTCGTGGAAAGGCCAATTCACGGATGAATGCGCTCAAGCACGGCCTGGATGCCGAAACTCTCATCCTCCCCGGCGAGCGAGAGGCCGATTACCAGGACCGGCGCGAGGCCTGGGTGGCCAAGTTCCCGCCCCGCGACCCGCTGGAGGCGTCGCTCCTCGAGCAGGCCGTCCGCCTGTCATGGCAACTTGATAGGGCGGATCGCGTCTGTGCCGCGCACCTGGCCGAACGCATCCAGCTCCTCCAGTCCCCGGAACACAGGCGGCAGCAGGCCGATGCCCAGGCCGCCGAGGCCGCCCGGATCGGGGAGCAACTGCTCGCCGACCCGCCGCCGCCGAAGTACAACCTCGCCAAGATCCACGCGCGGCTCGTGCGGCTCAGGCAAACCGAATTCGCCCCGTATACCCCCATCTTCGATCTGCCCTTCGCCCGGGCCAAACTCGCCACCAAGCGGTTCCGCATGCCGATCCCGCCCGACGACCCCGGACATCCCGAACGACTGCTCCGGCGGCTCAAGTCCACCGCCGCCGGCTGCACCTGGCTGCTGGACCGATGGATCGAGCTGCGGGCGGCCCTGGCGAACGACCAGGGCTGGCAACCGGAGGAGCGGCTCCGCGCCGTGAGGCTCCTGGCCAAGCTGCCGGCCGACGCAGTCGACGACCCGACGGTGCGCAAGATCTACTTCAGCTGCGTCATCCTGGGGGGGAAGGACGCGCAGGTGCTCGCCGACCAGGTCCGGGAGATGGCCGACTGCGAGTTCGAGTACTTCGTCGAGCGGATGGCCGGCCGGGGACTGACCGGCCAGGCGCCCCCCGACAGCGAGGCGGCGCGTGAATGGCTGCTCTGGATGGTGGATGGTGTGATGATCGACTTGCATGCGCGAGCGGCCATGCATGCGGAGCGGGAGGAGGCGGCATTCGCGACGGACCGGCTGGCGTTCGACCCCAGCCCCGCCGGGCGTCGGCTGCTGCGGCTGCAAAGCCGTCGGTTCGGGTCGCTGCTCCGGACGATCAACCGGCTGACGGAGGCCCGGCGTCGTCCGGACGCCCTCGTCCCGCGCCCGAAACCGGCCGAGGATCTCGCCGCAAGGCCAAGTGGAGCAATGAACTGTGAAAAGGTACGGAACGAACCCAACGCCGACGCCCAGTCCGAGGCCCGGACCCTCGTAGGGTGGGTGCAACCCACCGGTAGCCAGGCTGCGCACTCGGTGGCTTGCACCTACCCAGCATCGAGCGCGGATCCGACCGGAGAGGTCGCCGCAACTCCGGTCGGGATCACGAACTGCGAAAAGCTGCGGAACGAACCCACCGCCGGATCACAGCCGGGGTCCGACCGATCGCCTTCAGTCGCGATTCGGGCGGTTGAGAATCGCTCCGATGGCGGCCCAGAGGATGCGGAAGCCGTTCATCATCCGCTCGGGACCGATCAGGAAGCCGGCGACGGCGGCCACGAGTGCGACGATCCAGGTCCAGTGGAAGGGGAGCGGTCTGTCCGTCGCGACGAACCAGAACTGCAGCGTCAACAGCCAGACCAGACACATGGTCAGGAAGGCGACCAGGAAACCCATGAGCGCCGTGAGCAGCCGATCCCCGATCGTGAGCTTCGGTTCGCCGGTGCGGCGAGCAGCCACGAGCGTTCCTCCCTCGATGGTGCGATGGACGCCAGCCGCTCCGCCGTGGCCGACCGCCCGTCGCTGGCGATATCGATGGGACGCGGGCCGTTCATTCTCAGCCGCTCCGGCGGGGAGAATCAACCGCGTCGCCGCGCGAATCCCGCGGGGACGGATCGAGCGCCTCTCCGTGAGAATTCGGGGCGGGCTGTACGGTTCCACTCCGAAGTGTCTTACAATCTGCATCCGGCGGATGCGTTGGGCGACGGGCCTGTCCGCGCGGCGTCGGCAGAGTCCTCCTCACGGTCGGCGCACGCCGGTAACAAGGCAACGGAGGGCGTGGTCATGGACTCGAGCGAACTGTTCTCGCAGTTCTCCATCAATCGGCTCGATGGTGAGCCCGTGCCGGACGACGTGCAGATCTTGCTGCCCCATCGGGACGAGCTGGCCGGCCGCAGCGGGATCCGCCTGGTGCTGGACGAGGACTGGACTCCCTGGCTGGATGCCACCGGGCTGGGTGAGGCCGTTCACTCGGACCCGGCCGCCGCGGCCGACATCCGGGCCCGGGCGGAAGTCTGCCGCCATTGCGCCTTCGTCGCCGACGACGGGGCCGGCCGGTACCTCGGCTACTGGCGCGGCCCGGCTCGCCGCAAGATCGCCATTTGCCCCCTCGTGGTCCTGGACACCACGGGTCAATTCCACCTCTGCGCCGCACCGTCCTTCGCCGAAGCCGTGCTCGAGCGCGCCTACGCCCACACGGAGTTCCCCGAACTGCGGGCCTGGCTCCAGTCACTCGGGATCTCCGTCGCCTGGGAGAGCCCCAGCCAGTTGACCCTCCCCCACGAGAAGCTCCCGCCCAGGGAGCTGCACCGCCAGTTGTTCGAGCAGTATCACCGCTCGCTGGCGTCCCATTAGGAGCCCCCGAATGCCATCGTCACACCCGATGGACGCCGGGGCACGGCCCATGTTGCGACAGTTGTCGTAGGATGTCATAATGGCCGGAGTCATGTCGTTTCGTCCCTGGGGAGGTCCGACTCCGGGCCATCGACCGGGGGGCGAGGTGGACGCCGATCACATCGGGGCGTCCGGCACATCGGGGCATTCCGGCCCGGCTGGAGGAGGAAGTCGAGATGAGCGCTTCAAATGAACCTCGGATTGGGCGTGGGGGCGGGGATCGGTCGGGCAATGCCCGCTGTCCGGGTGGGGTGGATCTGGCGAGGCCGGCGCGCGGCCTGGTCCGGGTGCTGTACACGAGCAACCCGTTCTATGTCCTGAGCGCCGACCTGGTCTTCGTCGGGTTGAGGATGTCGTTCGGGAACGGAGGTCCGGCCGCCGAGTCCTGGGCGCTGGCGGGCAGCCTCGCGGCGTATACGCTGCTGCTGGCGGCGACGGCGTGCGTCCTCATCCGGCTGGGCCGGCTCTGGGACGACCTGCGCACGCTGCTGCTCCTGGTCGTGATGATGTTCCTGGCGATCGCGATGAGCTGCGACGATTCGGTGACCGCCGCGCCGAGCCGGGGGATCGTCGGCTGCCTGGCCGGGATGGCCTTCGCGGTGGCGATCACGGAGATGGTGCTGAACACGATCCGGCTCCGGCTGCCCGGGTGGTACCGCGCGGCCTATTACGCGATGCTCGCGCTGGTGTTCCTGTATCCCGTGGTGCTGGTGCCCCTGCTGGGCGACCCGGACAGTCCGGCGCTGCAATGGGCGCTGTTCGGCCTCGCGCCGATGGCCGCGATGGCCGTGATGCTCCTGATACCGGCGGCGCATCGCGGGCGAGCCGGCGTGGCGAAGAACGGCAGCCCCTGGCGATGGCCACTGTATCCCTGGTCGCTGTTCGTCGTGATGGTGGGCGGGCTGTGCGTCCGATGCTGGTCGCTCTGCGTCTCGTTCCACTTCGTCGAGGGGAGCCGCTCGATTTTCGGGCTCTACTTCCTGGTGCCGATCGGGATGGCCGTCGCGCTGGTCTGGCTGGAGATCGGCATCGCCGAGGGCCGCCGCGCGATCACGACGGCCGCCTCGGCCTTCCCGCTGGTGCTTGTCTGCCTGGCGACGGCCGGGGATCGCCACGAGTGGGTCTACCGGCAGTTCCAGGACCGGTTCATCCAGACGCTCGGGGGTTCGCCGGCGTACCTGACGCTGCTCGCAGCCGTGGCCTTCCTGGTGTATGCCGCCGCGCGGCGCGTGCCGGCGGCGTGGGAGTTGCTGGCCCTCGCGCTGGCCGGGCTGTCCGCGATCGGCACGCGAACGGTCGACCTCAGGGATCTATCCACTCCGCGGGCACTGCCGATGGCCGCGGCGGGGCTCGTGCTGGCGATGGCCGCCTGGCGGCGTCGCGACTCGCGTCGCGCCCTGCTCGCCGCGGCGGCTTTCGTGGTGGCAACCACCCGCGGCGCGCTCGACCTCGGCGTCGTCGCGATGACCGGGCCGATCGCCCTGCATCTGGCCGTCGCCGCGCTCATGGCAGTCGGGGTGATGTTCGACGACGGACCGGGTCGATTGGCCCGGCGCCTCGGCGCATGCGGTCTGCTGCTGATGGGGCTCGACGCGGCGACCGGTGCCCCGCGGATCTGGCCGTCGATGCCCGCGGGCCTGATCGCCTGGTATCCGCTCCTGATCGCCGCGTGGGCCGGGGCCTTCAGCCTCGTCGCCCGAGATCGGATGTACCTCGCCAGCGCCGGGGCCAGCCTGGCGGCCTGGCTGGGCCATTCGGGCCTGCAGGCGTACGGCCAGCTCCGCAAGGTCGTCGTCGGCCTCGACCAGATCGCCTGGGGCATGCTGTTCTTCCTGCTCGCCGCGGCGATCAGCCTGAGGAAGGCCGGGATCTGGCCGCGCGCTTGGTCCAGGGGCGACGAGCGCCCGCCGTCCGATCCACCCGGGAACCTTGAACTGACCCTGAACCAGGCTTATAACCTCCGAGATGATTCCTGAGGCCCGCTCGACGTCCTCGAGGGCTCCAACCATGACGCCGCGGCGCAATTCGTGTCTTCCAACCTCGCTACGACTGACCGCCGTGTGCGGCATGGCCGCGTCGGTGTCGCTGGGCGGCTGCGGTTGGATGATCCACAGCGATTCGGATATCCAGCCTGCCCCGCCCCACGTCAAGGTCGTGGCGGCGCGGAAGATGACGCTGCCGATCGTGGTCAACCCGATCGGGACGACGCGCGCCCTGGAGGACGTGACGATCCGGGCGCGCGTCAAGGGCTTCCTCAAGGAGAAGCACTTCCAGGACGGCGGCCAGGTCAAGCCGGGGCAGCTCCTGCTGGTGATCGACCCCGTGCCGTTCGAGCTCCAGCTCAAGCAGGCCGAGGCCCAGCTCGAAGCGGCCCGGGCGGCGCTCGCCAAGGCCCAGGCGTCCAAGGCGCCCGACGTCGCCAAGGCCCAGCTCGACCTCGATCGGCGCAGATGCTCCTCGACCAGGTGGAGGAGCGCCGGTCGCGCAGCCTACTGGCGCGGCGGGCGGCGTCGCAGGAGGACTACGACAAGGCCGACGCCCAGCTCAAGAAGAGCTCGGCCCAGCTCGAGGCCGACCAGGCCAATCTCGAGCAGGCGCGGGCCGACTATGACATCAACATCAGCAATGCCAAGGCCCAGGTCGACCAGGCCACTGCGGCGGTCGAGGACGCCAAGGTCAACCTGGGCTACACCAAGATGTACGCCCCGATCGCCGGCCGGATCGGCGAACTGAAGGTCAAGGTCGGCAACCTCGTCGGCGACGGGAACGCCACCGAGCTGGTCACGATCCAGCAGCTCGATCCGATGGGCCTCGACTTCCACCCGGCCGCCCGATACCTGCCGGTCGCCACGGCGCTCCTGTCCAAGGGGCTGCCGGTCCGGCTGAAGGTCGAGGGTGATCGCGAGCATCCCCATATCGGAAAGGTGTTCTTCATCGACAACACGGTGGACAGCACCACGTCCACCTTCCTGGTGCGCGCCGAGGTCCCCAACCCCGACGGCTCGCTGCTGCCCGGCGAGTACATCCGGGCCGAGATGACCGTCGGCGAGTTCGAGGGCGCCGTCGTCGTGCCGGAGCAGGCGGTGGTCGAGGGTCAAGAAGTGCGCCGGGTCTTCGTCGTCAATGATCAGAACAAGGTCGAGGCCGTCAAGGTCAAGCCGGTCGACCACTACCGCGGGCTGCGCGTCCTGGAGTCGGGCCTCGAGCCCGGCCAGAAGGTGATCGTCGAGGGCATCCAGCTCGTCCGGCCCGGGCAGGTCGTCGTGCCGGAAGAGGTCCCGCTCGAGCCGTACATCCGCGAGACCGAGGCCCCCGAGACCCTCGATCGCCGCTTCCTCAGCCCGATCACCCGCGTGCCCGGGCTCGAGCCCGCTACGAAGGGAGACGAGATGAGCAAGGAAGCACCGTCGAAGGCGAGTCCGAGCACCTCCCCTGCCCCGAAACCCGTCACGAAGGGGAGGTGATCCGCCATGGTCAACTTCTTCATCGAACGGCCGATCTTCGCGACCGTACTGGCGATCCTGATGGTGCTGATCGGCGGCATCTGCCTGTTCATCCTGCCGATCTCGCAATATCCCCAGATCACGCCCGCGCAGGTCCAGGTCACGACGACCTACACCGGCGCCGACGCCCAGACCGTCGCCGAGACGGTGACCACGCCGATCGAGCAGCAGATCAACGGCGTTAAGGGGATGATCTACTTCAACTCCGATAGCACGAGCAACGGCATCTCGACGATCGTCGCGACCTTCGACGTCGGCTATTCGCAGGACATCGGCGCCGTCGACATCCAGAACCGCGTCGAGACGGCGCAGGCCGTGCTGCCGCCCGAGGTCAAGCAGTACGGGGTGACCATCAAGAAGACGTTGACCGACATGGTGTGCGTGGTGAATCTCGTCTCTCCGGACGGCCGGTACGACTCAACATTCCTGGACAACTACGCGCAGATCTACGTGGTCGACGTGCTGAAGCGGATCTCGGGCGTCAGCGACGTCACGCCGTTCGGCCGCAAGTACGCCATGCGGGTCTGGCTCGACCCGGATCGGATGGCCGCGCAGCTCATCTCGCCGGCCGAGGTCACGAACGCGATCCAGGCCGAGAACCGCCAGGCCGCGGTGGGCAAGATCGGCGGCCAGCCGGCCCCGCCCGGCCTGGTGTTCGAGTACCCGATCCTCACCAAGGGGCGGCTGTCCACGGTCGATGAGTTCGAGGAGATCATCGTCCGCCGCCGCGACGACGGCTCGTTCGTCCGGCTCCGCGACGTCGCCCGGGTCGAGCTCGACTCGGAGAACTATGATACCTCGGGCTGGCTCAGCGGCAAGCCGGCCGGCACGCTGCCGCTGTACCAGTACTCCGACGCCAATGCGCTCAATATCGTCAAGCAGGTCCGCGAGAGCATGGACCGCCTCAAGCGGAACTTCCCTCCTGGGCTCGAGTATCGCATCGTCTACGACACGACCAAGTACGTCAACGAGAACATCATCGAGGTCCAGGAGACGCTGTACGAGGCGTTCCTGCTGGTCCTGCTGGTCGTCTTCATCTTCCTCCAGGGGGTGAGGGCGACGATCATCCCGATGCTGGCCATCCCCGTCTCGCTGGTGGGTACCTTCGGGCTGATGGCGGCCTTCGGCTTCTCCATCAACACGTTGACCCTCTGCGGGCTGGTGCTGGCCATCGGGCTGGTGGTCAACGACGCGATCATCGTCGTCGAGAACGTAGAGAAGTACCTGGAGCGAGGCGAGCGGCCGCTCCGCGCGGTCAAGGCCGCGATGGCCGAGATCACGGCGCCGATCGTCACGATCACGCTCGTGCTGGCCGCGGTCTTCGTGCCCGTCGCGTTCATCCCCGGCCTGACCGGCAACCTCTACAAGCAGTTCGCGCTGACGATCGTCTTCTCGTTCCTGTTCTCGGCGATCAACTCGCTGACCTTCAGTCCGGCGATGGCGCGGCTGTTCCTCCGGCCCCGGCACGGCGAGTCGTCCTTCATCCTGTTCCGGTGGTTCAACCGGGGGATGCGATGGCTGGAGAACTCATACGACGCCTTCCTCGAATTCACCGCTCATCACTGGTGGACGATCGTCGTCCCCTCGCTGGCCCTCCTGGCCTGGACGGGCTACATGGTGATCGAGCGGCCCAAGGCGTTCATCCCGACCGAGGACCAGGGCTACCTGATCGTCGCGCTCCAGACGCCGGACGGCACGGGCCGGGGACCGACGTCGCGGATCGCGCAAGAGGTCAGCAGCCGGGCGCTCCAGACCGAAGGGGTCAGCGACGTCGTGCTGCTGGACGGATTCAACGTGCTCAACTCCACCAATCAGGCCAACGCGGCCACGGCCTTCGTGATCCTCAAGGACTGGTCGGAGCGCAAGCAGCCGGCGCTGCGGCGCCGTCGCTGGCGCGGACGCTCCAGGCCGAGCTGCGCAGATCGGTCGTCGGCGCCGTCGCGGTCGTGATCCAGCCGCCGCCGATCCGCGGGCTCAGCCAGACCGGCGGCTTCGAGTTCATGATCGAGGATCGCGACGGCAAGGGCGTCGAGGCCCTGGCCATGGTCTCCGACCGCTTCCTCGACGCGGCCCGCAAGCGCCCGGAGCTGGCCTCCGTGTTCACTCCGTTTTCGGCCCGCGTGCCCCAGCTCCGGTTCCTGCTCGACCGCACCAAGGCGCAGCGGCTCGACGTGGCGGTCTCCGACGTCTTCAGCGTGCTCCAGGCCTACCTGGGCGGGCTCTACGTCAACGACTTCAACCTCTACGGCAAGGTCTGGAAGGTCTACATCCAGGCCGAGGGGACCCGTCGGGCCGCCCCGACCGACATCGGCGGCCTGTACGTCCTCAACCACAAGGGGCAGAAAGTCCCGCTGAACTCGCTGGGCGACGTCACCTATACCCTGGCGCCGATCGACGTGCCCCACTACAACCTGTACAACGCCGCCAAGATCACCGGCCAGCCCGCGGCGGGCTTCAGTTCGGGCCAGGCCGTCCGCGCCATGGAGGAGGTCGCCCGAGAGACGCTCCCCGAGGGCTTCACCTACGAGTGGACGGGCACCACGTTCCAGGAGCAGCGGACCGGCAACGTCGCCCCCGCCATCTTCGCCCTGTCGATCGTCTGCGTCTTCCTGTTCATGGCCGCGCTGTACGAGAGCTGGATCCGCCCGCTGGTGATCATCCTCACCGTGCCGCTGGCGATGTTCGGCGCGATGATCGGGCTCTGGCTCTACGACCTGCCGCTCGACGTCTTCGGCCAGATCGGCCTGGTGATGCTCATCGGCCTGGAGACGAAGAACGCCATCCTCATCGTCGAGTTCGGCGTCGAATTGCAGCACAAGCTGGGGCTGGGGATCATCGAGTCGGCCAAGGAGGCGGCCCGTCAGCGGTTGCGGCCGATCTTGATGACGTCATTCGCCTTCGTGATGGGCGTGCTGCCGATGGCCCGCGCGACCGGCGCCGGGGCGTACAGCCGCAACTCGCTGGGCATCGTCATCGCCTTCGGCATCCTGGTCAGCACCGTCCTGGGCCGGTTCGTCATCCCGGTCTATTACGTCCTCGGCGAGCGGCTCATCCGGGCCTTCTCCCGGCCCGAGATCGACCACGATCACGATCGCGAGGCGGAACACGGGTCCGAGGGCAAGGCGGCCATGCCGGAGAACGGCGAGGCCGCCCCGTGAATCCTCGGCCGACGATCGGTACGTGGACCTCAGCGGCGCCTCTTGGGGTCGAGGTTCGCCTTGAGCTCCTCGTCCGTGACCGTGGTCTGGGCCCCGTCGGGCGGGACGTCGAGCTTGGCCGTCCAGAGGATGGCGTTGAGGACCAGCTTGCGGAAGTTGGGGTCGCCCCAGTTGTTGTGGAAGTGCGCCCCGGTGAAGCCGAAGCCGCGGCCGCCGTCGGGCCGCTCCACGGCCCAGGCCAGCACCTCATCGCGGCCCTTGGCGTCGACGATGTGCTGGTACGGCCCGGGCGGGTAGGAGGACTGCCCCTCGCGCGTCCGGTCGTCGGGCTTGGCGACGACGATCGGCGTGACCCCCTTCATCTCAGGCCGGAACCGGATATTGAAGTACCACTCGTCGTTCACGGCGAACGGCTTGACGCCCCGGGCGATCGGGTGGGTGGGCAGGCCGTGCACGTCCGCCTTCCAGGTCGGGTTGGTCGAGAACCCGCTCTCGTAGTAGCCGCCGATCCAGTCGAGGAACTTGTCGCCGGGTTTCCCCTTGGGGACCTCGACGGCGTAATGGACGCAGACGAGACCCACGCCCTTGTCCATGAGCTTCTGGAGCTTGTCGAGGTGGTCGCCCTTGATCATGGGGTGCTGGCCGCCGCCGTCCATGAAGAAGACGAGCGTGCGGGCGCCGTCGAAGACCGACTCATCCTCGGGCCAGCCGCCGGTGACGACGACGGGCTCGATGCCGGGGACCTGGGAGAGGCACTTGGCCAGCAGCTTGCAGCCGGCGTTGAACTCGTGCTGGCCCGCCCCGTGGCTGGGCCGTCCGGCGACCAGCACGACCTTGGCGGTGTCGGCGGCCCGCCCGGGCGCGGCGGCGGCCTCGCCGCCGATCCAGCCCGCCAGCAGGGGCAGCAATGCGAAGACAATCCGCTTGTTCATGAGCACCTCGGAGTAGGGTGGGTCGAGCCGCGATCCCTCGCGGCGCGGCCCACCGGAAGCGACGGGGATGTCGGTGGGCCTCACGCCGCGGCGCGGCGTTCGACCCACCCTACCTGGACCGTGGTCGTAGGGTGGGTCGAGCCGCGATCCCTCGCGGCGCGGCCCACCGGAAGCGACGGGGAATTCGGTGGGCCTCACGCCGCGGCGCGGCGTTCGACCCACCCTACCGAGCGCGTCTTGTACACCCTCTCAGATCAGCTCATACGACCCGGGGCGGGGCAGGGCGCCCTCCTTCATCGGGCCGCTCATGACCAGCGGTTCCTTGGGGAACGTGTCGCGCTTCGAGTTCAGCGCCTGCTCCCACGTGACCTCCTTGCCGGTATAGGCCGATTCGCGCCCCATGATCGCCGTCAACGTGCTCTCGGCCACCTGCTTCAGCTCGTTGATCGGCCTGCGCGTCGTGATGCTTTCGAGCAGGTTGACGTGCTCCAGGACGTAGGGGTCCTTGCGGTCGTCGCGAATGCGATCCCTGGTCGCGCCGGTGAAACGATACTGGTGGCTGCTCCAGGTACCCTTGGTGCCGACGATCGTCTCGGAGACATCATTGGCACAGCCCTCGATCTGCCGGGCGGTGCTCATGATGTGGATGCCGCTGGGGAACTCGTAGTCGACCGCGAAGTGGTCGTAGCTCTGGCCGCGCTCGGGTTCCTCGGCCATCTGGCGTCCGCCCATGCCGACGGCCTTGATCGGGTGGTGGCCCAGGGCCCAGAGGGCGACGTCGAGGTTGTGCACGTGCTGCTCGACGAAGTGGTCGCCGCAGAGCCAGAGGAAGTGGTACCAGTTGCGGAGCTGGTACTCGGTGTCGCTCCAGCCCGGCTGGCGCTGTGCGCCCAGATGGCCCCTCCGTTCCAGAACACGCGGGCCGTGATCAGGTCGCCGATCGCGCCGTCGTGGATCCGCTTGAGGCTCTCGATGTAAGGAGTCTGATGGCGGCGCTGGGTGCCGGCGACGACGCTCAGGTTCTTCTGCTTCGCCTCCTCGTAAGCGGCCAGCACCTTGCGGATGCCCGTCCCGTCGACGCCCACCGGCTTCTCGGTGAAGAGGTGCTTGCCGGCCTTGACGGTCGCCTCGATGTGCTGGGGCCGGAAGCCGGGCGGGGTGGCCAGCATCACCAGGTCACAGCAGTCGATGACCTTCTGATAGGCGTCGAAGCCGACGAAGCAGCGATCGTCGGAGATATCGACCTTATCCTTGTGGTGGCGCACGCTCTCACGGCAGTTCCTCAGGTGGTCCTCGAACACGTCGCCCAAGGCATACAGCTTGATGTTGTAGCTGGTGCCGGCCGCCGTGCAGATGTTGTCGGCGGCGCCGCTGCCCCGGCCGCCGCAGCCGATCAGGCCGACCTTGATCACATCGCTGCCCGCCGCGTGCGGCGTTGTTCAGCAGGCCGAGGCCGATGGTGGCCGTGGCCGCGGTCGAGCTCCGCAGGAAGTCCCGCCGGGTGGCGGAAGAAGCCTTGGGAGAGTTTGGCTCGGTCATGGTGCGTCTCCTGGTGCTCTTTCGGATGGAACCGGGCCCGGGCCCCGCGGCCCCGGCCCGCACATTCTGCCCCGGTCGATCGGTCGGACCGGGGTACGCCGGTCCGAGCTCATCGCGATTCGAAGCACGCCGCCGCGGCGGTCGGCCCGCTCAGCGGGTGCCCTTGCCCTTGACGACCTGCGACTTGAGGCCCTTCAAGTTCTCCTGCTCGGAAAGCGGCCGGACGATGCGGAAGCCGACGAACGTCGCGTCGGTGTGCCACCAGATGCTCTGGGGCCGCTGCGGGTCCTGGGTGCTCCACTCCTTGTCCGACCCGCGCCGCGCGGCGCTGCGGAGCTTGTCGGCATCGTCGTCCCACGACCCGCCGCGCACCACGTAGGAGTATTCCTTGGCGTCGGGCAGGATCACCGGGCCCGACGTCGGCTTGTCGGTCGGGAACGGCTTGTAGGCGTCCTTGACGTAGTGATCGATGCACCACTCGGCGACGTTGCCGTGCATGTCGTACAGGCCCCACGGATTGGGCTTCTTCTTGCCGATCTTCTGCGGCTTCTCGGCGTTGTCAACGTCCCAGGCGTACTCGCTGAGCTTCTCCGGTTCGTCGCCCCAGGAATAGGCCGCCTTGGTCCCGGCGCGGCAGGCGTATTCCCACTCGGCCTCGGTGGGCAGGCGGTAGAGCTTGCCGGTCTTCTCCGAGAGCCATCGGCAGTATTCCATCGCGGCGTGGTGCGTGATGCAGATGGCCGGCTGGCCGTTGCGGCCGAAGCCGAAGGTCTCGTCGGCGTAAGGCGGCGTCGGGCGGGTCACGGCGTCGGCCTTCTTCTCCGTGTCGGGCTGCTTGGTCCGGTCGACGTTCTCCCGGGCCTTCCTCTTGAGGTCGAGCGAGAAGGCGAAGTTGTCGTACTCTTCCCAGGTGACCTCGTACTTGCCCATCCAGAACGGCGCGATCTGGACCGGATGCCGCGGCCCTTCGTCGTCGCCGCGCTTGGCCTCGTCGTCCGGGCTGCCCATCGTGAAGCTGCCGCCGGGGATCGGGAGCATGTCGAACTTGACCTCGGTCCCCGGGATCGTCTCGACGTACGGCGTCATCGACCCGGCCGACGGGCCGGGCTCCTGGGGCGGTGCGGCGTCCGCCGTCCGGTTCATGCCGCCTCCCAGGGCCCAGAGGGCGGCGGCCAGGCTCATCGCGTGCGAAATGCGGCTCACGTTTGGTATGCTCCAGTGGGGTCTCGAGTATGCGCGAGACGGCCGGATGTCGTTGGGCGACCCGGGGGGCATCATGGGTGCGACATTCGCGGCGTGGTTAATGGTCTGGTCGATATCGTCGTCGGGGCCCGGGGAGGATCCGGGTCCGGTGGGGCGGCCGGCGCGCTTCGAGTTCGAAGAGGCGCACATGGGCAGCCCATTCCATATTGTTTTATACTCCACCGACGCAGCCGCCGCCAGACGCGCCTCCCGGGCGGCCTTCGATCGCATCGAGGCCCTCAACAAGGTCCTCAGCGATTACGACCCCGAGAGCGAGCTCTCCCGGCTCTCGCAGTCGGCGGGCAGGGGCCCGGTGCGCGTCGGCGCCGACCTGTTCGACGTGCTCGAACGATCCCGGCAAATCTACGAACGATCGGACGGGATGTTCGACGTCACGATCGCCCCGGTGGGCCGGCTCTGGCGGCGGGCGCGCCGCGATCGCAAGCTGCCCGACCCCCGGCTGATCGCCGAGGCCCGCAAGCTCGTCGGTTCCGACAAGATGGTGCTGGACCCGGCCGCGCGGACCGTCCATCTGCTCGTGCAGGGGATGAAGCTGGATGTCGGCGGGATCGCCAAGGGCTACGCGGCCCAGGCGGCGCTCGACGTGCTACGGTCGATGGGAATCCAGCGTGCCCTGGTGGGAGGGGCCGGGGACATCGTCGTCGGCGACCCGCCCCCGGATGCCGAAGGCTGGAAAGTCGCGATCGCTCCGGTCGATCCCCGGCATTCGTACCGCCCGCCGACGTTGCTCCTGAAGAACGTCGCCGTCTCGACGGCCGGCGACGCCGAGCGCTTCGTCGAGATCGACGGGCATCGCTACTCGCACATCGTCAACCCGAAGACGGGAATGGGGCACGAGGACCGCGCGGCGGTCACCGTGGTGGCGCCCGATGGTGCGACCGCCGACGCCCTGGAAACGACCGCCTATCTCCTCGGACCCCAGCGCGGCTTGAAACTGGTCGACGAGACACCGGGAGCCGCCGGTCTCTTCCAGCGGCTCACGCCCGAGGGTGTCAAGACGTTCGAGTCGTCACGGTTCGGCCAGGTGCCGAAGGTCGAGGGCAAGGAGGCCCCGGCTCAGGTCAGCCGCCCCTGATCCCGACACGGCCGAGCCGGACGTTGAGACTTGCCAGCGGATTTCACGCAGAGACGCAAAGTCACGCAGAGACGCGAAGAAGACCAAGATTACAAGAAGGCGAATCCTGCCGCTTTGTCCTCTCTGCGTCTCTGCGTCCCTCTGCGTCTCTGCGTGAAACTCCTCATCCCATAACGTTCACGCACGGCGCAGACGGCCTATGGGATCGACTGATAGGTCACGAACGCGATCCTGCGGCCGTCGGGCGACCAGCAGGGCACGTTGATCGTCCCCTGGCCGCCGAAGAACCGGGCCAGCACGTCGACCTTCCGATCGGCGAGCGTCATCCGGCGCAGGGTCACGTCCTTGTTGGCCGGGTGCCCGATGACGTCCTTCTCGTAAGACAGGAACACCAGCGAGCGGCCGTCGGGCGACGGGTGGGGGAACCAGTTGTTGAACCCGTCCGCGGTCATCGCCTCCTGCTCGCTGCCATCGGGTCGCATGCGCCAGATCTGCATGGTGCCGGTCCGCACCGAGTTGAAGTAGATCCAGCGGCCGTCGGGCGAGTACTCCGGCCCGTCGTCGAGTCCCGCGGCGGTGGTCAGCCGCGTCTCGGTGCCTCCCTCCGCGGGGATCGTGTAGACGTCGAACTCGCCGCCGCGGTCGGCGCAATAGGCGAGCGTCCGGCCGTCGGGCGACCAGCCGTGCCAGTAGGACGGGCCGGTCGGAGTCACGAGCGTGGGCTTCCCACCGCCGATCGGCAGCGTGTAGATCAGCGACTGGTGCCGCCCCTGCGACTGGTCGCTGATCGCCAGCAGCTTGCCGTCGGGCGAGAGCCCGTGGTCGTTGTTGCACCGCGTGGCGAAGCCGGTGTCGATCGCTTCGGGCTGGCCGCCGCTCGCCGCGATCCGGTGGATGCGACCCTCGCTGTTGTAGATCAGCGTCCGGCCGTCGCGCAGCCAGTTGGGCGCCTCGATCCGCTTCGGGGTGAGGTACACCACGCGGCGATCGGTCGAGGGGAGCGTCATCGTCTCGAGCGTACTGTAGACCGTCGACGGTTCCCGCACGACAGGCGGGTCGTTGACCACCTCGACGTTCGAGAAGACCGCCGTCTCGCTCACGTCGGCGTTGTGCGAGCACACGCCGATTCCGACGTAGAACGGCTCGCGGAGGTTGATCCGCACGGCCGCTCCGGTGACCTGCCAGCCCTTGAGCGTGTCGATGGACAGTCGGACGTACTGCCCCCGCTTGTCGAGGCGGAGCCGCCGGGGCGCCGAGACGTTCGCCTGGACCTCGTGCGTGAGGTCGCCCTTGTCGTCGCGGAACTGCAGCGACGTCAGGCCATCGCCGTGGAGGGCGGCGTCCACGTAGGCCGAGTCGGCGTCGAGGTCCTGACGGATGATCAGGCACGCCTTGCGGTGCGGTTCCTTGCCCTGGCCGACGAACGCGATGTCGGCAGCCATGATGACGTCGCCGCTCACGCGCTTCCAGGCATAGTGGAAGGCGTCGCGAGCCGCCCACATGTTGGCGCCGCTGCCCGTGACGGTGTAGGTGCCGGCGGCCTGGTCAAAGGCGATCGAGCCGGGATGGCGGATCTCGCCGACGTCCTGATGGCCCTCGAAGAGTCCGGCCGCCTTCTCCTGAGCCTGCGCGGCCGCTGGAGCATCGCGGGGCAGGTTGTCCTCCAGGGCCAGCTTGACCCACTGGCCGAAGAACGGCGTCGGGGTGTAGGTCCAGTTGCGGATCAGGCACGGGCTCGCCGCCGGATGCATGTCCCAGGCGGTCCAATCCCACTGGTGATCCTCGAGGGCTTGCAGCACCTGGCGGACCCACGGCTCATCTTTCGCGTTGCGGCCGCCGAACTCGCTGACGATCACCGGCAGCGTCCTGGTGGCCGCCTCCATCTTGGCGATCCAGCGCTCGACGGTATCACCCTTGAAGGGATAGGCATGATTGGCGTAGATGATGCCGTTGCCAGTGCGATCGGCGAGCTGATATCCCTTGAGGAACCCGGACATGTCATACGACCAGTCGAGGCCGCCGACGACCACGACGTTCTTCGCCCCGGTGGCGCGTACGGCATCGAGCATCGCTTTCATGCCGACTCCGTCGAAATCCCGCGACTTTCCGCTCCTCGAGCGCTCGGTGACCTTGCCGCCGTCGCGCCAGGCGTCCCAGCTCACGTGGTACGGCTCGTTGTACAGGTCGAAGATGACGGCGGGGTGATCCTTGTAGACCTGGGCGACCTCCTTCCAGAACGCGAGGCTGTTCCGGTCGGGCAGCGGGTGCTGGCCGATGTCCTTGCCCCACTCGCCGCAATCGGACCAGTGCAAGTCCAGCATGATGTAGCAGCCGCGCAAGGCGCACAGGTCGACGACCTGCTTCACAAGGGCGCGATATGCCGTGCCGCCGTCCTTCTGCTCTGGGGCCTTACCGAACCATCGGTCCTGCGCCAGGGGCAGGCGGATGTGATTGACGTGCCAGTCGCGAATAGCGACGGTCACCGTCTCGAGGATGTGACCCTCGCCGTTGCTGGTCCATTCGAGGCAGGCGGCGTTCACACCGCGGAGCCGCACCCGTTCGCCCCGGCTGTTGACGACGCGGGTCCCCACGACCTTCAACGGGAGCGGCATCGATGCCGCCTGACCCCGGTCCTGGGCTTCCCCGACGTCGGCCGCAAGCAGCCAGGCCATGAATCCGAATGCGATCACCAGGCGCTTCATGGAGAGGTTCCTCATGATACGGGGCCGAGGTCGAACGAGATCGGTGGGCCTCGCGCCGAGGTGCGGCGATCGGCCCACCGTGCCGAACGGTTCTTCAATGACCTGTCACGATACTCCCGGTCCGCTGGGCGTGGCCCGGGGCAACATCCGCGCCGCGGTGGCCTTCAAGGACGCCCGGTAAGACCGATACGCCACGAAGGCGGCGATCACGATCACCGGGAGCCACGGCACCAGCGCGACGGCCACCAGCAGCAGCGACTCGCCGAGCGCGATCAGGGCGTTCAAGGAGCCGAAGAAGGTGGTGCTGATCTGGGTCGCCAGGGTCACCGGCTGGGGGGGCGTGTAGTTCTTCAGCTCGGTCGCGGTGATGGTGATGGTGCTGAGGTCGGCGCGGTTGGCCAGGAACCGCAGCCGGCCCTGCATCTGCTCGACCTCGCCCCGCACCCGGGTGATCTCATGTTCGACCTTGAGGATGTCCTCCAGCTTGCCGGTCGAGTCGAGCAGGTGCTTGAGCAGCCGCTTCTCTTCTTCCTGCTTGTTGCGGATCCGGGCTTCGAGGTCGAAGAACTCCTCGGTCACGTCCTGCGACCCGACGTGGCTGGAGCGTACCTCACCCAGTCGACTGACCGCGCGAACGAAGTCCTCGAAGCGGTCAACGGGCACGCGCACCTTCCACGTCGCCGTCCGCTGGGTGCTGACCTGGCTGGCGAGGTCCGATCCCGCCAGGAACCCATCGTGTCGCTTGACCACGTCCGCGATGGCGGCTTCGAGGCCGTTCAGGCTGTCGACCACGAGGTCGATCGTGGCGTCGTAGATGATCTTCCGCGGGACGGCGGCCGCCGGCTTGGCCGGCCCAGCCGTCGGTTCCTGTTGGACGAACGAGACCGATCCATCAGTCATGAGCACCTTCGCGGCCACACCGTCGGCTCCGGGGCCGCTCCTTTTGGCATATTCCGTAGGTACCGCTGGAGGGACGCTCGAGGTCGGCTGGGGTATCTCCTCCGCTCCACACCCGGCCACGGCCATGATCGGCATTGCGGCGAGGACCAGCAGGACGATTCGCCCGAACGATGCTGCCGTTCCATGAAGACGACGCGAGATGATCGGAAACATGCGATGACTCCGGATGAGCGCGCGGGACGTGATGACTCGATCGAGATGGCAATGATGAGCGGGAGCCGCGCAGGACGGCCCCGCGGCGTCCTCACGACCCCATCCGGCATTATGGCCGTCGGGAGAAGCGATTCCTATAGGGTCGGACGGCGTCCTTGTAGGGTGGGTGAAATCCACCGTCTGTCAAGGCTTGACGTTGGTGGGTTGCACCCACCCTACAACCATCGAACGGGGCTCTTAAAACAGACCCCGAGACGTGCGCAATTCACGAACTGCCCGGCTGATCGCCCCGTGATCGATGCCTCGTTCTTGCGCGATGCGACGTGCGGAACCAACCTCGCGCTTCCAGTCGGCCTCGACCATCTCAGCAAGGCGCTCGTCGAGAACCAAGCGGTCCTCCTCGGAGAGTTGTTCGATACGCCGGAGGATCTCGTGGACGGCCTCACTCATATCGGAGCCTCTTCGAGGTTGGGCCTAGGAACGATGACAGCAGCTTCAACGGATGATAAGACGACCGTCTCACCGATGCCACGCGCGCCGCGCGAAGGGCTTTCCCTTCTCCGCGGCGAGTTCCACCTGGGCCACGAGTGCCGGCCGGGCCTTGTACACGATGCGGACGCCCTCGGCTCCCGAGATCGGCGGCAGCGCGGTCCGTCCGTTGCTGCCGCGCCCACGCTGCACCGTGGTGGTCAGTGTGCTCCGACCCGGCACGGCGCCGAGCAGCCCGAGCTGCTGCACCGCGCCACTCGGCGCCTGAAACATCGCCATGATCCCGCCGCGACGCAACTGGAGCGTCACCGATTTGCCCTGGCTGTCGACGTAGGTCAGACGCTTGCCGGCGCCGAAGGTCACGACATACGGCGTGCCGGGGATGCCGCTGGAACCCTCGAGCAGCCCGCCGAAGGCGTCGGACAGCCCGTTGCCCAGCACTTGCCGGGTGTTGCCATCGACCGTGATCCGGTAGAGACGATTGAGGGGCAGTGTGGCCGACGGGCTCACGGTCACGCTCAGGTTGGCCGGGTTGTATGCCGCCGTCGACAGGATCGTGGTGGTTCCACCTCCCGTGAAGACGCCGCGCGAGTTGGCCCAGTACACGAAATAGCCGTAATTCGCCAGGTTAGCCGCCTGCGACGGATCGAGCGGCTTGTTGAACGAGAGCACGACCGACGTGATGCCTCCGCCGCCGGCCACGAGCTGCTCGCCCGTGACGATCAGCGGCTTGTCGATGGTGACGGTCTCGGTCGTCGGGGCGCCCAGCGAGGCGCCGCCTGTGGGGCCGCTCAACGTGAGAGCGATCGTCGCGTCGTTCGGGTTCGAGCTGTTGCCCAGGATCGGGAGCGTGAACGACTCCTGGCTCACGCCCGACGGGAAGGTGAGCGTGCCCGAGACGGGGAGATAGTCCACTCCGGGGACCGCATTGACGGCCGCGGTCGCGTAGTTCACGCTCACCGACCCGCTCGCGCCGGCGACGCGAACGACGGTGATCGCCACGTTGCCGCCCGACTCGGCGACCGTGATGGCCGTCGTGGTGAACTGCAAGGTCCCCGGCAGGGAGGTGATCGTCAGGACGGCGGCACTCGGCGAACCCAGGCCGGCGCCTGTCGGGCGGCTCAGGCTCAGGTCGACCGTGAACTGCCCGATCCGGCCCGGGGTGGCGATGATCGGCACGCTGAACGTCGCGGTCGTCTGGCCGGGCGCGAACGCGAGCGCGGCGGTGACCGGCGTGAAATCGACGCCCGCGATGGCCGTCCCCGGCCCGGCGGAATAGACGACCGTCGAGCTGCCGACGCCGGTGTTCCGCGTGACCGTGATCGTGGCCGAGCTCGCCGGCTGGCTCACGTAGTACTGGGTCGTGCTGAACTCGATCAGGGGTGCATTCAGCGCGCTCCCCGAGAAGGCCGAGGTGTCTCCCGTGTTCAGGTTCGTCGCGGTCGCCGTGATCGCCACCCCGATGGGGATGCTCGAGGAAAGGGCCAGGCCGAAGCTGGCCTGCCCGCCGGAATCGGTGGTGATCGTGGACGAGCCGATCAGGGTCTGTCCTTCAAAGCTGCCGGAGGCATCGGCCGCCGTGCTGCTGAAGAGCTGGATCAGGAACGTCGTGGACGGCGACGAGGCGAGCGTGCCGGAGACCAGCGTCTCGGTGGTCAGGGGCGTCGCCGACGTGACCGCCGGAGCAGCCTGCCTATCGTTGGCGGATCCGACCAGGACGATGCCCGTCGCGTCGTTCGAGGAGATCGAGTCGGAGAGGATGCTGTTGCCGACGCCGGAGAACACGTGCACGCCCGCGCCGCCGTTGGCGGTGATGACGTCGGCCTCGCCGCTCACCGTCCCGCCGATCGTGTTGCTCGACGCGCCGTCGTCGATCGCGACGCCGTCGAGCGAGTTGCCGAGCTGGGCGGTGCCGGTGCTGTTGGTCCCGATGAAATCGCCCTCGACGAGGTTGCCGGTGGCGCCCGAGCCGCTCAGGTGGACTCCGTCGGTGTTGCCCGCGACGACGTTGGCCGCTCCGGACGTGGTGCCTCCGATGACGTTGCCCGAGGCGCCAACGACCTCGATGCCGTCGCTCGCGTTCCCCAGCGCGGCGGTGCCGTCGGCCGATGTGCCGACCAGGTTGCCGGAGATCACGTTGCCCGACGACAGGGCGCCGGTGATCACGATCCCCGCGCCGTTATTCGAGACCACGTTGCCCGCGCCGGTGACGGAGCCGCCGAGCGTGTTGCCGCCCGACTGGTCGACCAGGATGCCGTCGAAGGCGTTCCCGTAGTCGTCGGCGCCCCCCACCGTCCCGATGAAGTTCCCCTCGACGAGGTTCGCGACCGCCTGGGGGAAGGGGAGCACGCCGGTCTGGCTCGGGTTGTTCGAGGCATCGAGGGGAATCCCGGAGATCGTGATCCCGTTGCGGCGGTTGGAGACGATCTGGTTCTGGGCGGCCGACGTCGTCCCGCCGATCACGTTGCCCGCCGACGAGATGTTGATGCCGTCTTCCTGGTTCGCGAGCGTCGCGATCGACCCATAGCGGGTGTTGTACCCGATCAGGTTGCCCTCGACGACATTGCGGGTGGCGCTGGTGTACGGCGTGTTGGCCGGCGGCGCGGAGACGATGCGCGGGATCATGTCGTTGCCATCGACGTAGTTCTCGATGGTGACGCCGTCGAGCAGGTTGCTGGAGAGCACGTTGGCCGAGTCGGAGACCAGCCCGCCGACGGTGTTGGCCGGAGCGTTCTCGATCAGCACGCCGCTGAGGATATTGGGGCGCGGCTGCATGCCCAGGATGCCCTGCTGGAGGCCGGCCAGGCCGACCTGGGTGCCGATCTCGTTGTTGACGACCGTGTTGGCCCGCGCCATCGGGTCGAGGATGTGGACGCCATTGCCCTGGTTGCCCGAGATCAGGTTGCCCGCCCCGGCGAGCTGCGCGCCGCTGGCCTGGCCGACGTGGTTGCTGGCCGAGAGCAAGAGCACGCCGTCGCCGCCGTTGTCCAGGATGAAGTTGGCATCGATCGCGTTGCCCGTCCCCTGGGTTCCGTAGACGATCACGCCGTCGCCGCGGTTCCCCTGGATCACGTTGCGGTCCCCGGTGGCCGATCCACCCACCACGTTATTGGGGCCGTCGATGAGGACGCCGACGCCGTTGGCGTTCGTGTTGGTCGAGGGCTTGACCGGGTTATAGCTCTGCGAGTTGAACTGGGTCACGCCGATGAAGTTGCCCCAGACCGTGTCGCCGACCGCGCCGCTGACCGTCGCCGAGCTCGGCTCCAGGAAGATCGCGGCGCCGGTGAACCCGGTGAGGGTCAGGCCGTCGATCGTGCAGTTCTGCGCCCGGACGTCCAGGCCGATCTGCGATGTCCCGTTCAACTCCGAGCCGTCGACCTGGACCTGGATGATCGCGACGTCGGTCTCCGCCTGGGTGATGACGGGCCCCTGGGTTTCCGTCGCGCCGTTGGTCTTCGAGCCCGACTGGGAATAGCCGTCGATGATCACCGGGACCGTGATCAGTGGGAGCGACTGCTGCAGCACGATCGTTTGCAGTCCCACGCCCAGGATCTGGAACTGGATGTCGTTGGGAGACGACGCGGTCGCGCTGGGGTGGCTGTTCGAGTACATGATCGCCTCGCGCAGGGTCCCGATCGCGAGGGTATCCGCCAGGGAGGTGACGAGGAACGGGTTGGTGGCCACGGGGGGCTCGGCGGTGAATTCCGACGTATCGCCGGCGGTCAGGGTGGCATTGGCCGGCAGGGACGACAGGTAGGTCGCCGTCGCGGTGACCAGATCGCCGGCGGTCACGACCACCGGGACGTCAACCGCGAGGTACCCGTTCTGCAGGCCGATGATGTTGCCGTTGGGGTCGGTCCGGATGCTCGTCTCGCCGATGTAGGTCTCGCCCTGAGCGATAACGTTCGAATTCGTGGGAGGCGGCGGGCTGCTGAAGAACTGGATCAGGTACGTCGAGTTGGGCACGCCGGTGTAAGACACGTCGATCTCGGTCGATGCCAGCACCGTGTCGGGGAGCGCCGCGGTGAGGGCGGGTGCCGGGATGTTGTCGTTCGAGGGGGGGTCCAGCTCGATGCCGAGCGTGCCGTTGGAGAAGATCGAGTTGGACTCGATCGTATCGGCGTTGCCGGAGACGATGTGGACGCCCGCGTCGGCGTTGAACGCGATGGTGTTCCCCGCGGCGGAGGCGAGGCCGCCGATCGTGTCGCCGGACGAGTCCGTGATCGTGATGCCGTCGATCTCGTTCCCCAGCGGCAACAGGCCGGTGATGTCGGTGCCGATGAGGTTGCCCAGGATCGAGTTCGCCGATGGGCCGTTCGGCGGACCGCCGTCGATGTAAATGCCCCAGTGGTTGGTCGAGATCAGGTTCTTGCTCGTCGCGGTGGTGCCGCCGATCGTGTTGTTCCAGGCCCCGTCATGGATCCAGATGCCCTGATGGGCGTTGGGGATCGGGGTCGAGCCCGCCTTGTCGGTGCCGATGAAGGTCCCTTCGATGAGGACGTCGGTGGCCGAGTCCGTCAGCTCGATCCCCACCTCGTTGCCCGAGATGACCTGCGAGCCGGCGGCGTTCCCCTCGATCGTGACGCCGCTGGCCGCATCGACCAGCACGCCCTCGTAGGCGTTGCCATGGTCGAACTCGCCCGTCAGGTCGGTGCCGATCAGGTTGCCGATCACGGTGATCCCGGTCGTCGTCGCGCCCGAGATATCGACGCCCACCTGATTGGCCGAGATGACGTTCCCCGGCCCGATCTGGTTCTGGGACGAGGTCACGACGACGCCATCGTTCCCGTTACCGATGATCTCGCTGCCGTCGGCGGTGACGCCCATCAGGTTGTACGAGACGACGTTGCCGGTCGCCGCGGACCCGGAGATGGAGACGCCGTCGTCCCCGTTGTACGAGATCGTATTGCCGGCGCCGGCCGCGCTGCCGCCCACGGTGTTGTTGGCGGCGTCATTGATGAACACGCCGTTCCCCGCGTTGCCGGGGGGCGGGTTGCCGAACTCGAAGCCGCCCGCCGGGGCGACGCCGATGTAATTGGCCGCGACCTGGACCTGGGTCACGCCAGGGTCGATCTCGACGCCGTTCCCGGCGCTGTCGCCGATTTCGTTCCCCGCGCCGACCACCCCGATCAGGTCGCTCGACGACTGGACCCACACGCCTTGACCGCCGTTGCCGCGCACCCAGTGCACGCCGTAGGCCGAAGGCCCGACGACGCCGACCTGGCAGCCGAGCACCTGGCTGCCCAGCGAGCCCGGTTGCAGCAAGACGCCGTCCGCCCTGTTGCCCGCGATGACGACGTCGTCCTGCGGCAATTCGCCGCCCAGCGTCGTATTGGCCCCGTCGATGATGACGCCTTGGTGCAAGTTGCCCCCCGGCATCAGCTCCTCGCCGTCGGGGTTCGGCAGCGGCGTGCCGGAGTTCGGGTCGACCGGATAGAGGAGATAGTCCCCGATGAAATCCCCCTGGATCGCGTCGCCGACGTTGGTCGCATTGGGGACCTCTACGCCCACGCCGAAGTCCTCGATGATCAGCCCGCGGAGGGTCGAATACGAGGTGTTGAGGACGAAGCCCGTCCCGCCGCCCGAGTTGCTGCCGTCGATGATCACGCGGATTTGCGCGTTGTTGCCCTCGATCGCCTGCGTCGAGTTCGGCACGTTGACGATCTCGGTCGGCGCCGCGCCAGATTGGGCCTCGTTCGGATAGAGGTAGGGCACTCCGACGTTCGCCTCGGTGTAGCCGTCGATATTGACCGGGCTCGTGATCGGAGGCAGCGCGCCGTCGGGCGTGATCGTCCAGGTCTGCATCGCGGGGTCGAAGCCGTCGCTCGGGTCGAGCGAGGCCGGGATCCCGAAGGCGATCGTGTCGGTTGCGTTCAGCGCCCCGCGGATCTGGAACTGGGCCGGGATGCTCAGCGCCGAGATGGGGAGCTTGCCGTTGGACACCTCGATCGCCTCGCGGAGCGACAAGGTCGGCTGTGTCGGGTCAACCGGGTTCGTATCGGTCGCGGTGTCCACCGTCAGGATGGCCAGGAGGCATCGGTGTTCGAGCGGCTCCGGGCATGGCGAGAGGAGGTGGCGTCGTGACGTCGCGATCGACGATCGCCGACGTGGTGTTCGATCCGATGTGCGAAGGCGGCTGCGGCGCGGGAGTAGCATGGCGGGTTCAATCCTTGAGGTCCCCGGCCCCGCGCGGGTCGACCCGTTCCGTGGAGCCCCGCGCCCTCCGGGCCGTAAGGGTTGTGGCGGTTGGTCCGGACGCAGGGCGGTCGCGGAGCCCCTTAGGTGGCGCCGCGCCATCCGCCCTCATCCGAACCATAGGACAAGTCGGCGCGGTTGGGATCCGGAATCGCCATCACGCCATGGTGCGTTGTCGGGTAGATTCAATGTGGGGGGCCGTCGCCACGACGATTGACACCTCGAGGTGCTTCCATGACGGTTCGTCTGTTCAGATTCCGCCGACCGGCGGCGTTCGGCGTATTGCTCGGCTTGATGCTGGTCTGCTGGCGGACCTGGGCGCAGCGCCGCGACTCGCCGCCCCCATCAAGCCGCCGCCGGCGCACCGGAACGTCCGTTACGGCCCGCACGACCGGAACGTGCTCGATCTCTGGCGGGCGAAGCCGAAGCTCGGCCAGGCCGGCGGAACGCCTTTGGTCGTCTTCTTCCACGGCGGGGGCTTTCGCCAGGGAGACAAGGCGAGCGTCCCGGCCGAGCTGGTCGTGAAGTGCTTGAGCGCGGGAATCGCAGTCGCGTCGGCCAACTACCGGCTGTCGCAGGACGTCCCCTACCCCGCGCCGATGCGCGACGGCGCCCGCGCCATTCAGTACCTGCGGCTGCATGCCGAGGAGTTCGGCATCGACCCGGCGCGGATCGCGGCCTCGGGAAGTTCGGCCGGCGCGGGGATCGCGCTGTGGATCGGCTTCCACGACGACCTGGCCGACGCCAGCAGTTCCGATCCGGTCCTCCGCCAATCGAGTCGCATGGCGTGCCTGGGCGTCGACGGCGCCCAGACCTCGTACGACCCGCGGTTCATCAAGCAGGTGATCGGCGGCCGGGCGCACGAGCATCCCGCGCTGGTGCCGTTCTACGGGCTGGCCGACTCGGACCTCGGCACTCCCAGGGCGCACCGGCTCTTCGAGGACGCCTCGCCGATCCATCATGCCTCGGCCGGCGACCCGCCGGTGGTCCTCTTCTACTCCGAGCCGGACGACCCGCTGCCCGCCGGCGCCCGCGCCGGCCAGGGCATCCATCATCCCCGCTTCGGCGCGGCCTTGAAGGCCAGGCTCGACCCGATCGGCGTCGAATGCGTCGTCCGCCACGTCAAGGACCTCCCGGCGCGGGACGACCCAGAGGAGGCCGAGTTCCGCGAGATGACGGCGTTCTTCGCCCGTCATCTCCGCCCGTGACGTCCCGGGACTTCCGCGCGGCGAACGTTGCCGGTATAACCGGGTATCCTCCCCGGAGACCGACCACCATGCCATCAGGACCCATCAAGAGCGCCGGCCGCGCCCGTTCCGCGCGCCGGGCTCGCCTCGTCGTCGAGGCCCTCGAGCGCCGGTCGCTGCTGACCGGCAACCTGTGGATCACCGGGGCCCAGCTCGTCGAACTCCTCCGAGCAGCCGATCGCCGCGCCGGTGATCGGTGAGGAGGTCTTCGTCGAGGCGCAATGGGACAGCAGCGGCCTGTCGAGCACCGACCAGTACACGGTGCAGTTCACGATGGACGGCGTCTCCCTCATGTCGTCCGCGATCAGCGGGCAGGCCGGCGACAACCAGCCGTTCAACTGGTATCTCGGCGGCTGGTTCGCCACGGCCGGCTCGCACACCGTGACGGTCACCGTCAACCCCGCGCACACCGTGGCCGAAACGAGTTATAACGACAATTCGACCACGTTCACCTTCTCGCCGGTGCAGGAGACGACGCTGCCGCAGAAGCTGAGCCTGCCGATCGGGGGCGTGCCCTTCCAGAACTGGAGCGTGGTCAACTACATCGACGTGAACCCGCTGTCCGGCGTGGCGAACGACTACCGCGGCGGGGGCTTCGTCTACGACGGGCACGACGGCTATGACCTCGTCCTTCCCAACTTCGCCGCGATGGACGCCGGCATTCCGGTCTTCGCCGCCGCGGCCGGGACGATCACCGAGGCCCAGGACGGCAACTTCGACCGCCAGACCGAGTTCGGCCAGGGCCAGCCCAACGACATCGATGAGGACCTGGGCAACGGCTGGGAGGCCCAGTACCTGCACTTCATGATGAATTCGATCACGGTCCAGGTCGGGCAGACGGTCCAGGCCGGCCAACTGCTGGGTTACGCCGGCAGCTCGGGCGACAGCACGATGGCCCACCTCCACTTCGACCTCCGGCACGACGGCGACCTGGTGGAGACGTTCTACGAGCCGGACACGTACTGGGTCAACCCGCTCCCCTACCAGGGGGACGTCCCGCCCTCGATCACGGACCAGGGAACGACCAATTCCGACCCGACCGCCGACTTGGACGAACGCCCCGACTCGGTGACGGTGTTCCCCTCGTCGTCGGGCTGGGACGTCTGGTACTGGTTCGACGTCTCGTACCTCGATGCGGGCGATCACGTGCAGATCGACTGGTATTCGCCCGACGGTGCGCTGGTGGCGAGCACCCCCTCCGACGTGACCAGCTTCGTGGACCACGGTTATTACGAGTTTTACCTGACGGAGCCAGCGTCGTTCTGGGCGTCGAAGGCGGGGACCTGGCAGGTGGCCGCGGTCGTCAACGGCACCGAGCTGGGCCGGACCAGCTTCCAGATCACCAACGGCGCCGGCGATCCGACCATCAAGCTCGGGCAGGGCAGCACAGACATCCTCGATGACCGGACCACGCCGATCGACTTCGGGACGGTGGGCCAGGCCGGGTCCGGACCGGAGTTGTCGTTCACGATCGAGAACATCGGCTCGGTGCCGCTCACGACGAGCGGCCTGAGCTTGCCGCCGGGCTTCGCGCTCGTCGGCTCGTTCCCGGCGTCGGTCGCCGCGGGCTCGACGGCGAGTTTCACGGTCCAGCTCGCGTCCTCGGCGGTCGGCCCGCAGTTCGGCCAGGTCACCTTCCAGACCAACGACCCGGACGCCCCGACGTTCGGCTACAACGTCTCGGGCGCGGTCACGGGCACGGCGCCGGCCGGCGCGCGGAACTCACGCTCTCCGGGCCTGCGCTGGGCATCGGCCTTGGATCGCCCGCTACGGTCCTCGACCCCGGCGCGACCTTGACCGACTCCAGCGCGCCGGGGTTCGCCGGCGGCACGTTGACGGTCGCCATGGCCAGCGCCGGCACGGCCGACGATCGCCTGTCGATCCTCAACCAGGGCAACGGCCCCGGCCAGATCGCGTTCGACGGCTCGACCGTCTGGTACGGCACCACCCAGATCGGCACGGCGACCATCACATTCGCCCCGGCCACCTTGAGCGTCGCCCTCAACGCCAGCGCTACCACGGCGGCCGTGCAGGCGCTACTGGACGACATCACCTATCAGAACGTCGCGACGTCGCCCACGACCGCCCCGCGCTACGTCCGCTTCGGTGCCATCGATGGGGCCGGGCTCGCCTCGAACCTCGCCATCGAGACGGTCGTCAACTCCGGCCTATCGACCGGGGCGCCGCCCCGGACCCGGCCGCCGATCGTCACACCGACGCCGACGCCGACCGGGCCCCCGCCCCTCGGTCCGGGTTCGCCGACCAGCACGCCTCCGAGCCAGTCGTCCCCATCCGGAACGCCGCCGCCCGCGTCCGCGCCCTCGCCGGTCGAGACCGGCTCCCACAAGCAGAAACACAAGGCGGGACACCCGCATCACCAGCACAAGCACCCGGCGACGAAGCCGCACCGGCCCAGGCCGAGATCGGCCAGGCCGGTCAAGGACCGGCGCGGCGAGGCCGGGAGATTCCGGAAACAGGGGGGACCCTGAGCCGCGAGTCGCCGGCATTTCGGATCGTCCCGCTCCCACGGGATCACTCCATGGCCTTGATATGGATTCATCGGGGGTACGCGTTCACAGGCCGAGGGCCACAGCCGTTCAGCAGCGAACACGCTGCGGCAGCATCAAAGCCGATCCAGCCGACATCGGACCAGAGGCAACCTCGGAGCGCGCGTCGGGTGTCGTCGGACCGACGCGCGCCCGGCTCCCGGGAGCGCCAGCTTGTTCGTCGAATCCCCCGCCCCTAGAATCACACCCAGTTTCCTTCTCGGTTCACTGATTGGATGGGCCGCCTGGCATGATCTCCGTCACCCACGACTTCATCGAGGCCGCTGCGCCCAATGCGGAGGCGGCGAAGAACGGACGGGGCCTTCTCCTCAAGAAAAAGTTCCTGACGCTGCACCATTCGCCCGACGAAACGTTGTGGTTCGGACGGTGCCAGGGCAGCGGCAAGACGCCGTACCTGTGCTCCGCCGACTTCGCCGTGCCGGCGAAGCCCGTCTACCGCTGCACCTGTCCCAGCCGGCAGTTCCCTTGCAAGCACGCCCTGGGGCTGCTCTACGCGCTGGCGGAAGGCAAGACGTTCACGAGTGCCGAAGTGCCGGCAGAACTGGCGGCCAAGCGCGAGAAGGTCGCAGCACGCGTCGAGAAGGCCGACGCCGACAAGCCGGTCAAGGTCAACACGGCGGCGCTCGCCAAGAAGATCAAGGCGCAGCTCGACGGGATCGACCTCCTGGAGAAGCTGACGCAGGACGTCGTCCGGCTGGGCATCGGAAACATGAACGCCAAGACGGCCCACGAGCTGGAAGAGCAGGCCAGGCAGCTCGGCAACGCCTACCTGCCCGGCGCCCAGGCGGCGCTTCGCAACTACACGAAACTGTTCGATTCGGCGGAGGGCGAGGAACGCACCGCGGCCGGGCGCGAGGCGGTCTACAGCGAGGCACTCGACCAGATTTGCCGCCTGAACGCCCTGATTCGCAAGGGGCGGGCGTACCTGCAAACCCGGCTCGGCGACCCGGAGCTGGCCCCGGAGACGGACACCGGCATCGCCGCCTGGCTGGGACACGCCTGGCAGCTCCGCGAGCTCAAGGAGGCCGGTCTCGCCGAGGAAAACGTGGAACTGGTGCAGCTCGCCTTCCACTCGTACGACGACGTGGCGCGCAAGGAATATGTCGATGCCGGCGCCTGGATGAACCTGGGCAACGGCCGCATCTACCTCACCCAGACGTTCCGGCCGTACCAGGCCGCCCGGCGGATCAAGGGCGACGACAGTTTCTCCCAGGTGGCGCAGATCAAGGAACTGTGCGTCTACCCGGGCGACATCAACCCCCGGGTCCGCTGGGACGGGATGCTGACCCGGCCCATCGAGCCCCGGGACCTCGCCAGGATCCGCGGCCACGGGCGCGCCGAGTTCGCCGCCGTGGTCAAGGACGTGAAATCGGTCCTGAAGGACCCGCTGGCGGACAAGTACCCGATCTGTGCCCTGAACTACCGGCGCATCGGCGCGGTCGGGAAGGCTCCGGTCGTCGAGGACCGTACCGGCGAACGTCTGGTCATCACCGACGCGGGCCTGCCCGAGGAGCCGCGCAGCAGCCATCTGCTGTCGCTCCTGCCGAAAGACGTCTTGCAGGATCAAACCCTGATCGTGCGCTTCCGGCACGATCTCGACAGCCGCAAGCTGCAGGTCAAGCCGCTGGCGATCGTGACCGAGGCCGATGTGATTCGCCTGACGTTATAGCACCTGCATCGCATCCGGCGCGGCGCATCGAAGGAGGACGAGCCGACCCCATGAGCATTCCCGTCCTGATCCAGGCTTACGACGAGGTGCGGCGGCTGGCGATTGCCGGCAGTGTCGTCGCGCCGGGGATTTTCGCCTCAAGAAGCTCGTGCCGCCACTGGAGCAGGCCGGCCAGAAGGCGCCGGTGTTCGCCAAAGTCGCCGAGGCCGTGAACCGGCTTGCCGAGAGCCGCGAGCAGACCTCCGCGGCGGCGCTCCTGGAGCTGGCCACGCTGGTCAATTCCATCCTCTACACGCAGGGCGAGACGGGGGTGCAGGGCGAGTTGACGCCGCTGCCGAGCGTGGCGCTGGGCCGACCCCGGACCCAGGCGTCGGCCCGGATGCTGAAACCGCTTCAGGAAGCGCTGTCGACCACGGGCTCCGGCCGGCTGGAGATCATTCGCGACGGTTATGAGCGCGGAGCGTTCCACGACCTGCGCCTGATCGCGCCGGCCCTGGCCGCACTCGACGACAGCTATGCGGAGATCGCCGACCTGGTCGCCCAGAAGATCCTGCCGCTGTATGGTCCGGCGATCGTCCCCGAGTTACAGACGAACTTCGATACCCGGGGACGGGGCGGTCATGTGCGGCGGCTGGTGCTGATGCACCGGCTCGACCCGGAGTCCGCACGTCCCTACGTCCAGCGCTCCCTCGAAGAGGGCTCCCCGGAGATGCGCGTCGCGGCCATCGGCTGCCTGGGCGATTCGCCGGACGACCTGCCGTTCCTGCTGGAGCAGGCGAAATCCAGGGCGAAGGACGTGCGTGCCGCGGCCCTGAAGGCCCTGGGCCGCTCCGGCATGGACGAGGCCGCCCGGGTGCTGTGCGACGCGATCCAACGCGCCGACCTCGCCCTGGCCGTTGAACCGCTGCAACAGAGCCGCCACCCGGCCGTGATCGGCTCCCTGCTCGACGAAGCCGAGAAGCAGTCGAGCGTCCTGATCGCCGGCAAGGAAAAGGACGCCAAGAAGGTCGGCCAGCAGAACGAGCGCATGGTCCTGCTCCTGGAGTGCCTGGAAGGACGCGAGGACGCGAGGACGGAGAAGCTCCTGTTGACCATGTTCGAGCACCTCGGTCCGCTCGCGGCGATCAAGGGCGCGCCGAGCGGTAGCGACGTGGTCGAGCGGCTGGTCTCCGTGATGGCGGCTGGTCCGCCAGGGTGCAGTCCGCGCTCATCGACGCGCACGAGACTCTCCCGGCGGAGACCCTCGGTCAGGCGCTCGTCGCCGCCCGCCGGTCCCGCGAGCCGGCCGAGGTCTTTGCGTTGTTCAGCCCCTACCTCACCGCCGCCGTCAACGAGAAGAAGAAGAACCGGGACCCTGCCTGGGCGAAGCGCGAGGCAATTATCGAGCATTTGACGCGCGGGCGGAGCGAGGAGGATCCCGATGCGGAGGAATTTTCAGTCTCCACCGACCTCGACCCGCGATGGCTCGACCTGGCGATACGGCTCGGCAGGGCGGACCTGGTCCTGGCGATTGCCGTACCGGGGCACGCCGGCGCGAGCGAATTCCTCGCCACTCTGTTCAGGCGAGGGCTCCGCGGAACGGGCCCGGGACCTGAGCTAGGGGAGGTCCTCGACACCATGGTCCGGGTCGGCCATCCCGGGGCGATCCGACGCCATCATCGAACTGATCAAGAAGATGCGCGAAAACGACGTACGGGACCTACTGGTTCGACCACCACGTCGGCCGCCTGATCCCGCGGTTGCCCCGGGCCGAGGCCCTCCCAAAGCTGGAGGCACTCCTGCCCACGCTGCCGGAGAAGATGACCGACCAGTTGCTGGATTATGTGACCGAGCTGAAGCAGAGCACGCCGACCGCGGCCTCCACCTGACGAGGGAAGCTCCATGGCCAAGACCACCACCCCGACCACTGAAAAAGCCACGCGCAACGGCGACGTCCTGCGGGCGCCGGCGGAGGAGTTGTATGCGGAGGAGATCGCGGCGCTGATCCAGGAGGACAAGCACGAAAAGCCGCCCGGGTGGAAGATGTCGGCCCGGGCCGTCCACACCTACATCTGCGGCGGCAAGGCGGGCAAGCGCGAGATCACGCCCAAGTACATGGGCCACGACCGGCTGGTCGAGATCGCCATCGCCACCCTCGTCACGGACCGGGCGCTGCTGCTCATCGGCGAGCCGGGCACGGCGAAGAGCTGGCTGTCCGAGCACCTGGCCGCGGCCATCAACGGCGACTCGACCAAGGTCGTGCAGGGCACGGCCGGCACGACGGAAGAACAGATCCGCTATACGTGGAACTACGCGATGCTCATCGCGCAGGGGCCCAGCCCGGCCGCGCTGGTCAAGAGCCCGATCTATCGCGCGATGGAATCCGGCACCCTGGCCCGCTTCGAGGAGATCACGCGCTGCGCCTCGGAGGTGCAGGACGCGATGATCTCCCTGCTGTCGGAGAAGCGGATGTCGGTGCCGGAGCTGAGCACCGAGCTCGCCGCCCGGAAGGGGTTCTCGGTGATCGCCACGGCCAACACGCGCGACCGCGGCGTCAACGACATGTCCGCCGCGCTGAAGCGGCGGTTCAACATCGTCGTCCTGCCCACGCCCAAGACCCTGGAGATGGAGATCAACATCGTGCGGAAGCGCGTCACCGAGCTGGCCGCCAGCCTCTCGCTGCGCGCGAAGGTGCCCGCCGCCGAGGCGATCGAGAAGGTCGTCACCATCTTCCGCGAGCTGCGCCAGGGCCAGACGCTGGACGGCAAGAACAAGCTCAAGACCCCCTCCGGGGTGCTCTCCACCGCGGAAGCCATCTCGGTGCTGGCCAACAGCATGGCGCTGGCCGGCAGCTTCGGCTCCGGCGAGGTGACGGCGCGACGACCTGGCCGCCGGGCTGCAGGGCTCGGTCGTCAAGGACGAGGAGAAAGACCGCACCACCTGGCAAGAGTACCTGACCAACGTGGTCAAGAAGCGCGGCGCGGACTGGCGGCCGTTGTTCCAGGCCTGCTCCGAGCATAACGAGTAGGCCTGCCCATGACCTGGCAAATCCCCACCTTCGGCATCCGCCATCTGTCGCCGATGGGCGCGTGGCATCTCCGCGAATTCCTCGAGCGCACCCGGCCGGACCTCGTCCTGGTCGAGGGGCTGGACGACGCCACCGGCCTGCTGCCCGACGTCACGCGGAAACAGACCGAGCCGCCGATCGCCATCCTGGCCTACACCGACACGCAGCCTGTCCGCACGCTCGTCTACCCGTTCGCGCGGTACAGCCCGGAGTACCAGGCGATCTGTTGGGCAGATGCCCACGACGTCCCGGTCGAGTTCTTCGACCTGCCTTCCGACGTCTTTCTCGGTTTGCAGGACCGCGAGATCGAACGGCTGGAGCAGAAGCGGCGCGAGGCCCGGGAGGCGTCCCCGGCCTCGGAGGAGCCCCCGGTCCCGGTGGGCGTCCCCGAGCCGCGGCCGTCGCTGTTCCAGCAGATCGCCGATCTGGCCGGCGAACGCGATTACGACACGTACTGGGAACGCCACTTCGAGCACAACCCGGAACCGGGCAGTTACCACGGGGCGACGATGGAGTTGGGCCGGGTCGTGCGCGAGCTGGAAAAGGACGAACCCCTCTGGCGGGCGGAGAACCTGGTGCGCGAGGCCTACATGCGCCGCCGGGTCGAGGAGGCGCTCGCGTCGGGACACCGGCCGGACCGGATCGTCGCCGTGGTCGGCGCCTTTCACGGCCCGGCGCTGACCGGCGAATTCCCGGCCATGACGGACCGGGAACTGGCGGCGCTGCCGCGCCGGACGAGCAAGCTGACGCTCATGCCGTATTCGTACTTCCGGCTGTCGTCGCAGTCCGGGTACGGGGCCGGCAATCACGCCCCGGCGTACTTCGAGCTGCTCTGGCAGGCGCTCGACGAGCAGGGCGTCGGCGACCTGTCCCGCCGTTACCTGTCGCTGGTCGCCCGCCATCTCCGCGACGCCGGCACCCACCGCTCCACGGCCGAGGTGATCGACGCGGTGCGGCTGGCGGAAACCCTCTCGGCCCTGAAGGACGGCCTGGCGCCGACCCTGGCCGACCTGCGCGATGCCGCCGTGACGCTGCTGGGCCAGGGCGAGCCGATCACCGTCCGGGAGGCGCTGGCGCGTGTGGACGTCGGCACGGCCATCGGCCAACTGCCCAGCGGGGTGAGCCAGACGTCGATCCAGGCGGACTTCGCCCGGGAGCTCGAACGGCTCAAGCTGGAGAAGTACCGAACAAACGTACAGCAGGAGCTGGACCTGGACCTGCGGGAAAACCGCCGCGTCAAGAGCGAGGAGGCGGCCTTCCTGGACCTGCACCGCTCTTCGTTCTTCCACCGGCTCCGGGTGCTGGGGGTGTCATTCGCCCGGCCGGCGCCGACCCGGCAGCAGTCGGCGACCTGGGCGGAGAAGTGGCTCCTCCAGTGGACGCCGGAGAGCGAGATCGAACTTGTCGAGGCCGTGCTGCTCGGGGAAACGGTGGAGCTGGCCACCGCGTACAAGTTCAAGTCGCAGCTCGAGGCCTGCACGTCGATCGCCGATGCCGCGGCCCGGGTCCGCGACGCCTGCCAGTGCGGCCTGATGAAGTCGATGGACCTGGCGCGGCGGCGCCTCCAGGAGCTGGCCGCGACCAGCAGTGAGTTCATCGCCCTGGCCGCCGCGGCCTGGCAGTTGAGCCAGGTCGTCCGTTACGGCGACGTGCGCCGCTTCGACTCCCAGCCGCTCCTGCCGCTGCTGGAGGAGCTCTTCGTCGAGGCCGCGCTCGCCCTCTTCGCGGCGGCCAGTTGCGACGACAAGGCAGTGAAGCCCATGATCCAGGCCGTGGATGAGGTCAACAAGGTCGACCTGGACTTCCACGACCGCGTGGAAGAGGCGCTCTGGATCGAGCAACTCCGCCGGCTGGCCGACGCCGACGATCGCAACCCGTCGCTCTCGGGCTACGCCTGCGCCCTCCTGCTGGAGCGCGGGCTGATGGAGAACGAGGCCCTGGCCCGGGAAGTCTCCCGGCGGATTTCGCCCGGCGTCCCGGCGGACCTGGGGGCCGGCTGGTTCGAGGGCCTGGCGCGGCGGAACCGCTACGCCCTGCTGGCGCGGCAGCCGCTCTGGGAGCAGCTCGCGGGGTACATCGAATCGCTGGACGAGGAGCAGTTCCGCCGGGCCCTGGTGTTCCTCCGGCGGGCCTTCGGGCCGTTCAGCCCCCGCGAGAAACGGCACATCGCCGAGAACCTCGGCGAGTACTGGGGGCTGAATGCGGACGCCGCCAGCGAGATGATCGAGCAGCCGCTGACCGAGCCCGAAGAAAAGATGTTGGAAGACCTCAACGAGTTCGATTTCGACGTGTAGTCGCACGCCCGGCGGGCGGAACCACCATGCTCAATCAGGAACAGTTGACCCGTTGGCGTTTGATCCTGGGCAAGGACGCGCAGGAGGACATCGCCCGGATGTCGCCGGCAGGCTGCGCGCTGTCGGCCGAGCAGATGGAAATGGACGAGGCGCTCGAAGCGCATCTACGCAAGCGATTCGGACCAGGAAATCAGCCGCGACGAGTGGGAATCGTCGACGGAAGGCCGGCCTCACGGTGCGGTGAAGGGGCGCTCGATGCCGCGGGTCGCACGCTGGCTCGACCAGATCCGCCACTTCTTCCCCCGGGATGTCGTGGTCCTGCTCCAGCAGGACGCCATCGAACGGCGCGGCATGAAGGAGCTGCTGTTCGAGCCGGAGATTCTGGCGAGGGTCGAGCCGTCGGTGGACCTGGCCAGCGCGGTGCTGGAGTTGAAGAACCTGGTCCCGGAAAAGGCGAAGGACGCGGCCCGCGACCTGGTGCGCCGGGTGGTCGAGGAACTGCGGAAACGCCTGGAGTCGCGCTTCGCCCAGGCGATCCGCGGCGCGATCGACCGCAGCGAGCACTCCCCGCTGCGCAGCCTGCCGAACCTCGACTGGCCGCGGACCATCCGCCGCAACCTGAAGAACTACAACACCACCGTCAAGACGATCATCCCCGAGGAGATCTCGTTCTTCCGCCGACGGCACCGGCAGAACGAATGGAACGTGATCATCGCCATGGACCAGTCGGGCTCCATGGCGACGTCGCTGATCTACGGCGGGATCATGGGGGCAATCCTGGCGAGTATGCCGGCCGTGGAAACGCACGTGGTCGCCTTCAACCACGAGGAGGTGGTGGACCTGACCGAACACTGCACCGACCCGGTCGATCTGCTCTTCGGCGTCCAGCTCGGCGGGGCGGAAGATTACTGGAAAGCGACCAGCTACTGCGAGCGCTTCATGCACACCCCCGCCAAGACGCTGTACATCCTGATCGCTGACCTGTACGACACCAGCCCCAACGAAATGCGCTTCGTCAAGAAGATAGAATTCCTGCTGGAGAGCGGCCTGCGGGCGGTCACCCTCCTTGCGATCTCCGACCAGGGGCAGCCCTCGTTCAACGCCGACCTGGCGGGAAAGCTATCGAAGCTGGGGATGCCGTGTTTCGGCTGCACTCCCGACCGCCTTCCCGACCTGCTGGCCGCTGTACTCAAGGGGCAGGACTTGCAGCAGTTCGCCGACAACGTTCGGCTGAAATAGAACCACCCGATGCGCCGCGCCGGGGAGTTCCGCCGCACCGGGCGTCAAGAGCTCTGGGGTGCGTGCCTGGATCGACCCCTCCTGCGGGTCACCGCCGTGGACCCGGAGCGGCGCGTGGTATAACCCTTGGCCCGTGTGCTGATCGACTTGCGACAGGATCACCTTGCCATGTGATCCTGCTCAACGTCCCGGAGGGCAAGCCATTTGCATCCGGACAATTCTCGTTCATAATAACGATGGAGGATTTCCTCCGCTGGAATCTTTGACAATTCGGCCGCAGAAAGCCCGGGCGATCGAGCCCGAGATGGCAACGTCCCGGTTGGATGCAAGGGATGTGGGATTCCGATCCTCTCCTCAGTGTGGGATGGTGGCGCTCCGCCCCGAGCCAGCCGATCCTCGGAGGGGCCAAGGCCGTCGGCCACCGCATTGAGGTGCCTGACGATCCATCCCAACAAGGGCGCCTCGGCTCACACCGAGCGTGCCGACCATCTCGGGCCGATCGCCCATGGAGGCGCGTCCCGGTCCGATCGAGAACCGCGGGGACCAGCCTAAATCCGCCCGATGGGCCGGCGAACCGCCGATGGGGCCGACGGAGCCGTGACGAACGAAGACACGGTGATCGCGACGGAAGGGGTTGCACCGATCAGAGCAATCGTATCGCAATGCCTCGACCCCGACTGACAGGGCGCACGGATCCGACGAAACGAACCCAGGACGATCGGGGTGGCAAGGAAGACAGCGATGGCAGGGATCGCACCGGCCTGATGCTCAGCGGGGGAGCGCGCGGATCCGACGAAACGAACCCAGGACGATCGGGGTGGCAGGGATCACACCGATTGAAGCAATCGTACCAGTGTCGCGATCGCCGGTGGGGCGGTCGGATCCGACGAAACGAACCCAGGACGATCGGGGTGGCAGGGATCACACCGATTGCAGGGGCCTCGTCGCGCTACCGTGAGGAACCTCGTGATCGGCAGGGCCGGGAGACCCGCGTCCATCGGAAGAATGCCACCGCATTCCCGTTACCCCGGCAAGGAAGGACGTCACATACCAGCCCGACGCGCGAGCGAGGGAGAGCCGGCCCGGACCCTCGCAATCGCGTCGGGCTGGTATAGGGAACGTGCGGATCTTCGTCGCCGGGGTAACGAACTGAGTCGGAATCGATTCTTGCTCACGGGCTCTCAGGGAACGACACGACTGTTCGCTGCTGAGTCGGGCGTCACACAGCGAATCCTCAACAGCGAGCCGGTATGTGGCCGGAACTTGTCGTCGATGACCCAGGCGTCGCGCAGGAGCACGCACAGGCTGCCGTCGGGCGCGAAGGCCAGGTCGCACGGGCGGGTCAACCCCGTGGCGAAGGTCTCGACGCGGGAGGGCCGGTCCGGGTCGAGGACCTTGATCCAGCCGTGGACGAAATCCATGAAGAAGTACCGGCCCTGGTATTCCGGGGGGAACCCGGCGCCTTCGCCCGTCGGACTGAAGGCCCCGCCAGCGACCGATGCGACCGGGTAAGTGTGGATCGGCCCGCGGAATCGCGGGTCCGTGGTCGCGCCCTCGGACTCGGGCCAGCCGTAGTTCGCCCCGGCGAAGCCCTCGTTGACCTCTTCCCACCGGTTGTCGCCTACGTCGTTGATGAAGATGCGTCCGGTTCCCGGCTGCACGGCGAACGTGAAGGGGTTGCGCAGGCCGATCGCCCAGATGGCGCGATACTTCCCCTTCGCCTTCGTGTAAAAGGGATTGTCCTCGGGGATCGTGCCGTCGGGGTTGATCCGCAGCAGTTTGCCCTGGAAGGTGTCGAGCCGCTGGGCGGGCTCGCGGGCCGTGTGCTCGCCGATGGCGACATAGAGTTTGCCGTCGCGGCCGAAGTGCAGCGCCCCGCCCTGGTGGCCCGCCGACACGTTCCCGCCGAGTCGGCTCTGGTCATCGCCGCGCAACAGGACGACCTCGCTGCCCGGTACGGCCACGTCGCCCCGCGCGGTGAATCGGCTGACGCGATGGTGCGGATACGGATGCGCCGCCACGTAGGTGACATAGATGAAGCCATTCGCGGCGAACCCCGGGTCGAGGGCCACGCCGATCAACCCGCGCTCCCAGTAGCTGTCAACGGCGAGCGTCTGGAACGGCTCGGGCCGCAGTTGACCGCCCTTGATCACCCTGAGGGCGCCCGTCTGCTCGCAGATGAAGACCCGGCCGTCGGGCGCGACGGCCAGGGCGGTCGCCGCCGTCAGCCCGCCCACGACCTTGTCGAGCTCGAATCCGGGCCGGAGCTTCACCGGCCCGATGATGCCGCTGCCGGGCGTCGGCTGACCGGCGTCGCGCAGGCTCTGCAGATACGCGATCAGGTCGGCGAACTGGTCACGGGTCAGCTTGGCCGCCAGCCCTTCGGGCATGATCGAGACGTCGCCGAACTTCCGCCCCGCGATCTCCGACTTCGCGACGATCTGCTCGCGGGCGTCGGCGTCGATCAGGAACAGACGCCCGTCCGCTTCGGCCTTGACCAGCCCGGTCAGCACGCGGCCGTCCTCGAGCGCGACGATCGTCGATCGGTATCCCTCCACGATCTGCCGGGACGGCTCGAGCACCGACTCGACCAGGTGCTCGCGGGCGTACTTGCCGCCGATGTTGGACAGGTCGGGGCCGATTTCGCCGCCCTTGCCCCGCACGCGGTGGCAGCGGATGCAGCCGGCTCCCTTCTCGTCGTCGAAGACCGCCCGGCCCTTGGCGGCGTCGCCCCGATTCGCCAGGGCGAAGCGAGTATAAGCCTCCCGCTCGGCGGTCGACGCCGTTCGATGCGCCGGGTCGTCGGCGTCGAGGGAAGCCAGGGCCAGCAGGGCCATGACGAGCGATCGAAGCGGGATCATGATCCGATCGGCCTCCCAGCGGCGGGGCTACGCCAGCAGGACCTCGTCCACCAGCATGGCCACGCCGTCCTCGTCGTGCCGGCCGGTGACGAGGTCGGCGGCGGTCCGGACGTCCGGATGCGCGTGGCCCATGGCGACGCCCAGACCGGCGTGCCGGATCATCGGGATGTCGTTGGCGTCGTCCCCCACCGCGCAGATCTCTTCGGGCCCGATGCCCCACAACTCGGCGAGGTGGAGCAAGGCGCTCCACTTGCTGGCGTTGACGCGGAGGATCTCGCACATCGTCCCCCGGTAGCGCGAGCTCCGCAGGACGAACGTCTGGATCCGGCCGCCAATCCGCTCGCGGGCCGACCGCTCGAAGGTGCACATGTCCTCGTACGTGCCGATCGCGCAGACGTGGAACCAGGGCTCGCCATTCGGGCGAGCGCCGGACTCGCCGGCCCACTCCGGATCGACCTCGGCGTGCGGGCGGTTCTGGCCGACGTAGTCGTCGAAGAGCTCCCGGCCGGTGGGGAACGCCGGGACGCGGAAATCGGCTTCGTTCGGGGTGCGGTCGGTGAAGACGACGGCGGGCTGGTCGTGGGCGTGGAACAGGCGCGGACGTCCGCCGCCAGGGCCAGATCGAAGTCGGCGCGCCAGAGCGTGCCGTGGCTCGCCGGGTCCTTGACGATCGCCCCCGAGTTGCAGACGATCGGCGCGTCCAGTCCGAGTTGCTCGGTGATCGTCCGGGCGCGCCGGTAACGCCGGCCCGTGCAGAGCACTGGGCGGATGCCGGCCCGCGCGGCGCGGGCGACCGCGGCCGCCGTCCGGGGCTGAAGGGTCCCAGAGGCGTCCAGGAGGGTCCCGTCCACGTCCAGCGCCAGGATGCGATAGCGCCCGGTCGGCGCGTTCGTCCGTCGAGAACTGGCTCCTTCACTCATGGTCTCCATGGTAAGCCGTTGGTCGCCGAACGTCCACTTCCCGTCCCCAACTCCGGAGGCGGTTTGCCGGGCGCGACCGACTCGGGAGCGCGGTCGGACGCCGTTCGTCGCCGCCGGACGTCTCGCTCACTTGCGCTCCTTGGAGCGGAAGTCCTCGAGAAGCCGCTCGCAGGCCGTCTTGGCCGTCGCGAAGTCGGCCCGGTCGACGAAGCCGATGCTGAAGCGCGCGGGGAGCCGCTTGAGGTCGGGCACGTGCTCGACCAGCTCCTTGTAGCCCTTGCGGCCGAAGCCGAAGACGGTCATGTCCTGGTACGACCCATCGCCCTCGCGACGGAACGGCCAGGAGACGTAGGAGTCGACCTCGGCCGGCTCGGGCCGCTGGTGGTTGACGAGGATGAACCCCCTGGGCGTCTCGGCGGCGCCGAAGCAGACCCACGGGACCACCTGCGACCACGGCTGATCGAGCCTGGTCGTGCGGCCGTCCGGGCGGATGACGAGGTCCTCCGTCGCGTCCAGCTTGCCCCCCGGCGTCCCTTCGTAGAGGAACCAGAACGTCGGCTGGCCGATGCGGAGCAGCGTCAGCGTGGCGTGGTCGGCATAGAAGTCCCAGGTGCAGGCGGATCGGCCGTCGCGGGTCTCGGACTCGATCCGGGCGTGGTCGTCCTCCCGCGCGGTGACACGGCTGGTGAAGGGGTTGTCGGTCCGGTACTGGCCGTAGCCGTAGCCGCAGTGGAAGAACTTGGTCGGCTGGCCGCATTTGGGCAGCCCGCGGTACTCGCCGCGGGCCTGGCCGCCCGGCCGGTAGGAGATCCAGTCGCGGCCGTCCTTGTCAAGGATGCTCGCGAAGCCGGCGCCCTTCTTGCCATAGAGGTAAGTCGCCGTCGGCGTCTCGACCTTGAAGCAGTCCATGTCCCCGTGGATCGTCACCTCGGAGACGCGGACACCGGGCGTGGTCACCAGGAACGGGGCGAGCACGACGACAATAAGGGCGTTCATATTCGACTCGTCGTGGTGCAACTCGAATGTGCGACAAGGACGCCGAGATCACGGAGCCGGCCGTGCAGACTCGCCCATCACGCGAGGGTCCGTCGCCACGTGCAGCGGGGCTGCTGCGAGCGGTGCGGATTCCTGGTGATCGAGGTGGTAGAGCGCCTTCTGTACCTCGGATTTCGCAGGATCGAGCTGGAGCGCCAGCAGGTACCAGTTCCGGGCCTCGGCCCGGAGACCGACCCGAAGCGAGGCGCCGGCGACTCGTGTCAACAGTTGGGCATCCTTTCGCGCTCCTGGCTCCTCGATCCGCTCCAGCAACTCATACAGCGCGTCGTGATCCTTCGACGCGGACACGTATCTCCGCCCCTCCTCGACGTCGCCCAGTCGGATCAACGTGTCTCCCAACTGGAAGAGCACCGCACGGTTATGCGGATCGGCGGCCATCGCCGCGCGGAGGTGCTTGATCGCAGCCCGCAAGTCGCGCCGGCTCAGCGCCAGGTTGGCGCGCATCCGGGCCAGCACGGGATGGCGATCGGCCTCATCGCCGGTCAGTCGCTCGACTTCCCGCTCGTCTCCCCGAGCGACCGCGATCCGTGCCAGGATGGCTCGCACCTCCGGATCGGAGGAGGGAAGCGGACTCAGCACGGCCTTCGCATCATCGATCCTCCGGAGCCGGCGAAGGGCCTCGGCCAGTGTCAGGCGGGAAAGCCGGTCGTCGGGATCCGCCGCAACAAAGCCCTCCAGGATCGGAACAGCTTCGCTGGGGTCCCACGACGCCGCCAGGCTGCTGCTCCAGAGCAGCATCTGGTTGAAGTCGAGCGGAGTCAGGCGAGAGAGCGCCGCGAACTGCTCGGAGAGCTCGCGACGACGCCTCTGCATGCAGTAGAGCCAGACCAGATCCCGCCGCGGTACCGGGTCGTCCGGATCCAGCCGCGCGGCCTTGAGGAAAGCCTCCTCGGCCTTGCGAGCACGATGATTCCTCAGCTCGATCGTGCCTTCCCAGGTTCGGGCCTTGGGCGCCATCGGGAATCCGTCGCCGACGCGCGCCAGGGCCTCCAGCGCCTCGGCGTCGCGGCCGCGGGCCATGGCGAGCTGGCCGAGTACCATCCAATGCTCATCGGTCGCCGGACGGAGCCGGAGCAGCCGGTTCATCGCGGCCTGGGCGCGATCGAACCTCCCGGCCTTCCAATCCTCCTGAATGGAGAGCCAGAGCCGGTCCGGATCGGGCTTGCCGGATGCCAGGACAACCAGCGCCAGCGACAGCACGACAACCGTCCCCGAAACCCAAGCAAGCCGGATGTTCGCCGGATTTTGCGAGCCCCAGCCACGCATTGACGTCTCCCGTAGCAAGTTCCGTGTCAGGCGGATCACGGATGTCTGAAGCCCTTGGTACTCCCCGTTTTCGGCTTGTTCTTCATCTCCTGCATCTTCGTCTTGAACTGCTCCGTGACCGCTTTCATGTTCGCCTTGAGCTCGGGATCGTCGAGCTTGTTCCCGGACGCCGGCCGATCGGAGCATCCGGCGGCGAAGAGGAGGCCGACCAGCACGCCGGAGCGGAGGGCCACCGTGGCGGACTTCCTGATCACGTCGATTTGCATGATCTCTTCTCCTGAGTCCCGGAGGCGCGGCACGGCTCTCCCGCCGCGCCCCCGGGCGGATTCGGAGCATCAATAACTGTCGGAGCTGACGACCTCGCCGCCGTTACGGGTGCCGAGGGCCCACCAGGTGAGCCTTGACACGCCGTCCTTGATGAACCGCACGCTGCCGTCGGTCATCAGGATGTTGGCCCCGCCCGGGTGATTGCTCGAGACCGCATAGCTGAACGAGCTGTCGATGCCGCAGGGCTGGGGACAGGCGAACCGGCACCCGCCGCCGGGGAAGACCGTGTCCCTGTTGGGCGTCTGGATGATGTTGGTATAAGTCCACCCGCCGTTCCCATCGGTCCAGCTAAAGCCGCGCATCGACGAATACCCGTCGGGGGCGGGCTTGCTCCATTGCTCGGGCGCACGCCTGGAGTCCCTGGATCACCGCGTTGTAGTTGGCCGACGCGAGGAGGAACTGGGCACTGGTTCCATAGTAGCCGGCGGGATCGTCCGACCCCTGGCCGCCGGTGCCGGGGTTGTTGGCGCTGGTGACCAGGTTGCCCCGGTAGGGGCCAGTGCCCCCCGCACTGTTCATCTGAGAGCCATACCCGAAGCCGGCGGTATCCTGGCCGGTCAGGGCCTCGGCGAACGCGATGGTGTTGGAGGAGCCGTCCGTGCAGTTGCGGAGGCCGTAACAGGTCCAGACCGCGAACATCCCCGGCGTGTTGATGGGGCTCTCATAGGTCGTTGAGCCGATGCTCGCGTGGTAGCTGTTGCTGCGATCGAAATCCGCGTTGGGATCGGACGGGCAGAGAAAGGAGTTGATCACCGTGTTATAGACCGTGCTATTGGGCAGGCTTCCGAGCGTCCCTCCGGCAGCACCCGGGCCGAGGGCGAAATTGGCGGCGTTGTAAAGCGGCATCTGGTCGATATAGCCCAGCAGCAGCGCCTGGGCGCTCCAGCCGGTCCAGCGGCCGTAGCCCCAGTCGCCGTCGGTGTCTCCGGCACCCCAGAGGGGGTTCTTCGAGACGGCCATCGGGAACCTGTCCATCCCCGTGTGGTAGTTGTGCAGGGCCAGCCCGATCTGCTTCAGGTTGTTGACGCACTGAGCCCGGCGAGCAGCCTCGCGCGCCGACTGCACGGCCGGCAGGAGCAGCGCGATCAAGACCGCGATGATCGCGATCACGACGAGCAATTCGATCAGGGTGAAACCGGGTCGACGGCGCGGACTCATGCAGGTCTCCTTTCGCGATGGCGATGCAAGAGAAACGTGATGACGACCGACCCGGGGCCCGAATGGCTCAAGGGCGTACGCGGCGCAGCCGAGCCCCGGGCACTCGGCGCACCGCCCTTCGACTTCCCCGACTCGTTCCTGGCTGCCTTCACGACCGCGCCGGCCTTCTTGCCGGCGAACCCCGCCGCGGAGCCCGGAGAGCACCAACCGCCTTCGCTTCGCCGGCGAGCACCGCCCCGACGACGCACGACCAGTCAGGTGATTCGCTTCACAGCGATCTCGATGTGGAAAGCCCCGGCGATGGAGTTTTCTGGGACGACGCCCCGCACCAAGACCACATGCTACGAACGATTCGGCGCCGGACTCCATGAGATTTTGGGTCTTTTTCCTATAATCTTCGGTCGCCAGGCACCGGGCGACCTCACGGGTGCGCGCCCGGCAATTCCGCGGGAAAGCCCGTCTTTGGACCGGACCGGGGTGAATCCGGCGGGGCGAGCGGACTCCCCCGGGTTAACCGATTCGATCGAGGCTGGCGCGGCGGCGAGGAGACCCGATGGCGCTCCCCTTCCGACGGGGGCGCTGGATCGACCTCGCCGTCAGTCCCCCTCCGCCGGTCCACGACAATGCGCCCGAAGAAACGCGGCCGGATCGGGTCGCCCCGATTCGATTCTCCACCTCGCGTCATCGACCTCGGTCGTGGCGGGCCGTCCTCGGATCTAGGAAACGGCCGAGTTGATGATTTATAATCCTCGGTCATGGCCGAGGGGGGCCATCGTCGATGGTAAACCTCTGGAAAGCCGGCGAATGCGCGGTGGTGGCTCGTGGCGGCCGGAGGGTCGATCCCCGGCTCGTCGGCCGATTCGGTCGCGCGCGGAGGACCTGATCGCATGAAGCAGCCCCGCAGGCGACGGCCCAAGTCCATCCCTCACGTCGCCTTGATCCTCGAGACGTCCACGGCCTACGGACGGGCCCTCATCCGCGGAGCCACCAGGTACATCCGCGAGGTGGGGCCTTGGACCGTCTACATCGAGCAGCGCTCGCTCCAGGACTCCGCTCCGCCATGGCTGGCGAACTGGGACGGGGACGGGATCATCTCCCGGGCGTCGACGCCGCGAAGCGCCCGCGCGATCCTGCGGACCGGCCTCCCGACGGTCGACCTCAACGACCAGGTGAGGGGGCTGGGCCTGCCGCAGATCCACAGCGACCACGAGGCCATCGCCCGATTGGCGGCCGAGCACCTGCTGGAGCGCGGGTTCCGCCACTTCGCCTACTTCGGCTTCCCGGTGTTCGAATGGTCGGTGCGCCGACAGGCGGCCCTCGCCGATTGCGTCCGCGCCGCGGGCGGCGAGTTCCACGACAACGAATGCACTCCGCGAGTATCCTGGGGCCATCAGCAGTCGTCCTGGGAAGGAGAGGTTGACGGGGCGGCCCGATGGATCAAGAGACTACCCAAGCCCTTGGGCGTGCTGGCGGGCAACGACCCGCGCGGCATCCAATTGCTCGACGCCTGCCGCAGGGCGGGCGTGGCCGTGCCGGAGGAAGTGGCGGTCGTCGGCGTCAACAACGATGAATTGGTCTGCGAACTGGCGTATCCCCCTCTGTCCAGCGTGATCCCCGACGCGGTCCGCATCGGATACGAGGGGGCCGCCCTCCTCGACCGGCTCATGCGGGGAGAGCCCGCCCCGTCGGCGATGCAGACGATCCCGCCCCAAGGCCTGGCGATCCGCCAGTCCTCCGACGTGACCGCCATCGCGGATCCCCGGCTCGCCGACGCCATGCGCTTCATCCGCGAGCATGCCTGCGACGGCATCGGCGTCAACGACGTCCTCGACCATCTGACCGTCTCGCGCAGCGTCCTCCAGCGGCTGTTCCGCAGGCAGTTCGATCGGTCCATCCTCGACACCATCACCGGCGTGCGCATCGCGCGCGTGAAGCAACTCCTGGTCGAGACCGACCTGCCGTTGACCGTCATCGCCCAGCGTGCGGGCTTCTCTTACGTGGAATACCTGAGCAGCAACTTCCGGCGCCAGACCGGCTGGACCCCGAGCGCGTTCCGGCGCAAGTTCGCCCGCCGGGACGGCGCCTGACGCGGCGCCGCTTCCAACCGCCATCGATCGAGACTCTTGCCATGTTGACGACCCGGAGAACCATCCTGTGCTCAGCCCTCGCCGTCCTGCTCGCCGCCGCGGGCCGGGTCGAGGCCGGAGACCGTCCGACCTGGACTCGTCTCTCCAGCACGGCGGGGGACCTGCCCCGTCCCGGCACGTCGATCTGGCAGACGGCCTGCCTGGTGCTCGACGTCGACAAGGATGGCCTCAACGACATCGTGGTCGCCAGCCGGCGCGAAGGGGCGGCGCTGGCCTGGTATCGGAGGGAGAAGGACGGCTGGACGATCCATCCCATCGATCGCGGTCTGAATATCGAGGCGGGCGGAGCCGCCGCCGATCTCGATGGCGACGGCGATCTGGACCTCATCTTCGGCGAGGATTACAGCGGCTCGAAGCTCTACTGGTGGGAGAATCCCTACCCGAGGTACGCCGGCCGGACGGGGTGGACCCGTCGCGAGATCAAATCGTCGGGCGGGCACATGCACCACGACCAGGTCGTGGGCGACTTCGACGGCGACGGCCGGGATGACCTGGTCTTCTGGGTCCAGGAGTCGGAAGTCCTCTTGCTCGCGGAACTCCCGCGCGACCCCACGCGGAGCGGCCCATGGTCCACCGTCCCAATCGCGCGAGTCGGCCGGGCCGAGGGCCTGGCCAAGGCCGATGTCGACGGTGACGGCAAGCTCGATCTGATCGGAGGGGGATTCTGGTTCCGTCACGACGGTGGGGCCACGTTCCGGCCCATGCCGATCGATCCCGGGGCCCTGACCACCCGAGCGGCCGCCGGGCAACTCGTCGAGGGCGGGCCCCCCGAGGTCGTCTTCGTCGCGGGAGACGCGATCGGTCGCCTGAAGTGGTACCAACGCCGCGGCGACGCCTGGGTCGCCCACGACCTGCTGGGCGAGGACGTGGTGCACGGCCACAGCCTCCAACTGGCCGACATCGATCAGGACGGCCATCTCGATATCTTCTGCGCCGAGATGGCCAAATGGACCGACGAGGCGAAGCAACCCGACAATCCGCACGCGAGGATGTGGATCTTCTTCGGCGATGGCCGAGGGGGCTTCGACAAGACGACGCTCGCTACCGGGATCGACAACCACGAGTCGCGCGTGGCCGACCTCGATGGCGACGGTGACCTGGACATCGTCGGAAAGCCTTACAGCTTCGACACGCCGCGATTGGATATCTGGCTGAACCGACGGAGCAGCCCGCGGACGAGGGGGGCGACCTCCGGACCGTAATCCAGCGCACCAGTACACCGACAGGTCAATGCAGGAGCTCGGCCGATGGACGTGAAGACGGCAATCTCGGAGGCGATCGAGGCGGAGCCTGACGAGGTCCTGGAGGTACCGCTCACCGGCCAGCTCCTGCTGGATCGGTCGCTGTTCAACAAGGGGACGGCGTTCACGCCGGAGGAGCGGCGGGAGCTGGGCCTTCTCGGCCTGCTGCCGCCCCACCACGAGACCCTCGAGGAGCAGGTCACGCGCGCCTACGGGGCCCTGACCGACAAGCCGACCGACCTCGAGCGGCACATCTACCTGCGCCAGCTCCAGGACAGCAATTCGACGCTCTTCTATCGCCTGCTGCTCGACCACCTGGGCGAGCTGATGCCGATCGTCTACACGCCGACCGTGGGACTGGCCTGCGAGCGGTACAGCCACATCATCCGCCGCCCGCGCGGGCTGTTCATCGCCTACCCCGAGCGCGGCGAGATCGACACCATACTCGACAACGCCCCTTCGCCGAAGGTCGAGGTGATCGTCGTCACCGACGGCGAGCGCATCCTCGGCCTGGGCGACCAGGGGGCCGGCGGCATGGGCATCCCGATCGGCAAGCTGGCCCTGTACACCGCCTGCGGCGGCATCAACCCCGGCACCACCCTGCCCATCCTGCTCGATCCCGGCACCAACAACCGCGAGCGGCTCGACGACCCCCTCTACATCGGCTGGCGGCACGAGCGGATCACAGGTGCCGAGTACGACGCCTTCGTCAACGCCTTCGTCCAGGCGGTCAGGCGGAAGTTCCCCGGCGTGCTGCTCCAGTGGGAGGACTTCGCCAAGCACAATGCCTACCGCCTGCTCGAGCGATATCGCGACCAGCTCTGCACGTTCAATGACGACATCCAGGGCACGGCCGCCGTGACGACCGGCGCGCTTCTCGCCGCCGTCGCCGTGACCGGCCATCGCTTGCGCGATCACACCATCGCGATCCTCGGCGCCGGTTCCGCGGGGTGTGGCATCGCCGAGCAGCTCGTCGCGGCGATGGTCGACGAGGGCTTGCCGGAACCCGAGGCCCGCGCCCGGTTCTTTCTCGTCAACCGCGGCGGCGTGCTCCACGAGGGGCGGGACGACCTGAGTCCCTCGCAGCGCAAGCTGGCACAGCCCAGGGATCGCGTGCTCGATTGGCGACCGTCGGAGGACAAGCCGATCGGCCTCCGCGAGGTCATCGAGCACGCGCACCCGGCGATCCTGCTCGGGGCCTCGGGCCAGCCGCATTCCTTCAGCGAGGAGGCGATCCGCGCGATGGCCCGTCACGCCGAGCGGCCGGTCGTCTTCCCGCTCTCGAACCCGACGTCGCGGGTCGAGGCGGACCCCGCCGACCTGATCGCCTGGACCGACGGGCGCGCGCTGGTCGCCACCGGCAGCCCGTTCGATGACGTCGCGTACGGCGGCCGGCGCTATCCGATCGCGCAGTGCAACAACAGCTATGTCTTCCCCGGCATCGGCCTGGGCGTGCGCGCGGTGGCCGCGCGACGAGTCAGCGATGCGATGTTCATGGCGGCGGCCCGCGCCCTGGCCGAATCCGCCCCGGCGCGGCGCGACCCGGCCGGCGCGCTGCTTGCCGCCGCTCTCCGACTCGCGCCGCGTGGCGCGGACGATCGCGATGGCCGTCGCCGAGGCGGCCCGCCGCGATGGGCTCGCCGACCCCTCGGCCACCGGCGACATCGAGTCGCTGGTCAACGCCAAGGTCTGGCGGCCGCGATACCGGACGCTGACGCGAAAACGGTCCTGAACAAGACGACCCGGGCCGGCCGCTCCATGAGAATCGATCCCATGCCCCTGATTCCCACCTCGCAATACGACACGCTCACGGCGATGATCACGCCGGCGATCTTCCTGACCGCCAACGCGTCGCTGATCATCTCGACGTCGAACCGGATGTCGCGCGTGGTCGACCGCATCCGCGTGCTCAACGACCTGGCGGACAGGCTGGGCCGCGGCGCGACCGACCTGGATTACACGGCCGAACGCCTGGAGCACCTCCGCGACCAGCTACGCCGGCTCGAATGGCGGAACGACCGCATCCGCTACGCGCTGACGACGTTGTACATCGCCTTCACGACCTTCGTGGGTACCAGCCTGATCCTGGCCGCCGACGCCCTGCTCGGCAACCGGCTGGTCGCCCTGCCCATCATGCTGGCGGTGGCCGGCGTGGGACTGCTGCTCTTCGCCAGCGTCAACCTGGCACTCGAGGCCCTGGAAGCCCTGCGGACCAACCGCCTCGAGATCCGCTTCTACCGTGAGCTCTTCGACCGTCGTGTCGCCGATGGGCGAGCCGCCACCTTGAGCGGAGTGGACGGGACGGGCCGCGAGGCCGAGGAGCCCGCGAAACGATGAATGTCCGTTGACCCGAACCACGTGATCGAGCGAATGTCATCCGTCGCGGCGTCGCGACGGTATCCGCTGGATGAGGAGATCCTGACCATGTTGACATTGAAGCAACAGATGCAGAGCTATGGGGAGTATCACCGCGACCCGCGCAACAAGCTGACCCACTTCTTCGGCGTGCCGCTGGTGACGTTCGCGCTGTTCATCTTCCTCGGTTGGTTCCGGTTCGTGCACCCCGAGGTCCTGCCGATCACGTCGGCGACGCTGTTCTACCTGGCGGTCACCATCTATTACCTCCGGCTGGATTGGGCCATCGCCCTGATCCAGCTCCCGTTCACACTCACCCTGTTGGTGCTGGCGGACTGGGTCGCGAGTCTCCCTTCGATGGGGCTGTCGTTCTCGGTCTTCCTGACGGCCTTCGTGCTCGGGTGGATCATCCAGCTCGTCGGCCATGCGATCGAGGGCCGCCGGCCGGCACTCGCCGACAACATCCTCCAGGTCTTCAACGCCCCGCTGTTCCTGACCGTCGAGGCGCTCGCGATGGCGGGGTTCCGCAAGGACTTGGTCGAGCCCGAGCCCGTCGCCGAGCCGGCAGGCACGGCGCAAGTGGGATCGAGTTAGAGCGGTTAACGAATGGCTTGCCTACGCGGCTCAGCCTCAAGATCGGGCTGGGGCCTCGACCCCCCCTGACCCCCCCTTCGTAAGGGGGGGAAATTGAGGGAGGCCCGCCCCTCCGACGCGGCTCAGCCTCAAGATCGGGCTGGGGCCTCGACCCCCCCTGACCCCCCCTTCGTAAGGGGGGAAATTGAGGGAGGCCCGCCCCTCCGAATCCCCCCCTTACGAAGGGGGGGTCAGGGGGGGTCTCTCGTGTCGGTGCAACGCAAGCGTCTGGCACTCTGGATCACCTCGAGGTGCATCCGATCGCTCCGGGATGGGGTACGAACCGCTCGCGGGGGACATTGCGCCGCGGTCGCCACACCCTACCGGTATCCGGGCCCCGAACGCGATGCGTGGCTGTCGTGTCGTCCGCGACGAGCTTCACGGCCGCGACGTCATCGCGTGGTGAGTTGCCCCGCGGTCGGGGCACGGCCTCGTCGCCGCGGCTGCATGTTGCATCCAGGCATCACTCAGCATCAAGGCGATCACGAGGGCTATGCTCCATCGACGAAAACGCATGATCACCCGCCTCCGGCACATAGGGAACCGTCACGTTCGCCGGGATCTGTCGCGCCGGCCTCAATGCCGTCGCCTCGGACGCGGTCGATCGCGAGAAGTGGCAGAGTACGATCATGACCGCACCTACTGGAAGCGTCGGCCAGGTTGGAGGACACGTCGAATCGAGTCTGCCGATTCTGCCGCGCCGGGGTCTCCCGCCGTCGCGGATCCGCATTCGTGGGCGGCGTGCGACCCTACGGACGGGAAACCTCGGGGTGCTCGCCCGTCGGATGCGTGGCGAAAGCGTCGTCCACCGGAAGATATCCGAGCAGCTCGGCGGCGTCGGAGAGGTCCCAGCGCATGCCGTGATTCCGCGACATGCCGTTGACCACGACGAAGGAGCGGTCCTCGATCTCGGCCTCCACGGCGCAATCGAAGAGCCGGACGAGGTCGGTGTTCGAGAGCCAGAGCTTGCGGGACCAGTCGTCCGGCAGCGTCTCGGGCCGGTTATTCCCCCGCTGGACCCAACCGAGCCGCAGCGCGATGAAGGTCAGGTCGAAGACCCGGGCGAGGCTGCGGCCCAGCCGCTCGCCGAACAGCTTGGCCGCGCCGTAGGGTCCGTCCGGCAGGGGTTCGCGGTCAACGGTGATCGGCCGGTCATCCCGGTGGCGATACCCGCCCATCACGTGGTTGGAGCTGGCGAAGATGACCCGTTCGACGCCGGCCAGGGCCGCGGCGTTGAACACGTTGGCGAGCATGTCGAGGTTCGGGCCGATGAGCTCGTCCCAGTCGGCATCGGAATCGGGATTGGCCGCCAGGTGCACCACGGTGTCAACGCCGTGGAAGTGCGTGATCCAATCGTCGTCCATCCTCGCCAGGTCCGCCACAATGATGTCGGGATCTTCGTCCGGGGCGGACTGGTCGATCAGCACGAGATCATAGACGTCGGTCCACGCGGCGCGGAGCCTCCGGCCGATGTTGCCGTTGGCGCCGGTGATCAGGACGGTGCGGGGCTCCTCCTCGATCGACTCCGACAGCGACTCGTCCTCGACGTCGAGCTCGTCGTCATCATCCTCGTCGTCGAGATCGTCGAGGTTCTCGTCCTCGTCCTCGTCGTCGTCGTCCTCGGGTTCGACGATCGGCAGTTCGGAGGCGGAAGGAAACGGCCGCTGGCCGGCGTCACTCTTCCGTTCGCTCTCGTCGGGGTCCGGAGTTCGATCGGGGCGCATCGTAGAAGTCCTCCCTTCCCGGGCGGCGACCGGCCACGCGGCGTGCCGGGCGTCCTCGCCGGGGATACCAGTTTAGCACTGCCGGTCAACATTCGCGACCCTCCGCGCCGGATCGGGCGGTACCGGCGATGGTCCCGGCCCTTCGCCCGACACGATCGGACACGCGGGCCGATCCGATTGGCCCCGCCGAGGTGCCCGCGGGCCCGTTCCGGCGAATCGCCGAGTGTCCGACCGGCCCGCAATGATCGCCGGCCGGCTCGCACACGGACGAGTTTGACCGTCGGCCGGCTAGCCTAACCCATTCCTCGCCGGGCCGCGTGACTTCTGGTTCGCCGAGTGCTCCCGGGTCTTTGCAAGGCCGGGAAGGACATCCGCTGGCGCTGACTTGCTGTGGCTCGGACCGCCTCCTCTACCGGCCGCCCCGGTCGCAGGATGCCGCGAGTTGGTTACGGGGGAGGCGACCGGTGAATCACATGGCGGCCCGGGAAGGCCGTGTTCGGTGTGATCAGCGCCTCGCGGCGGTATCCCAGGAGCTGGAGGTCGAAATACTGCAGCGCACCGGCATGGCCTAGGATCGCCCACCGCATGGGCGCCGCCACGAAGCCGACGATCGCATCCCACTCGCACTCCTCGTATCCATCAGTGAGGCGAAGACGGACCGTGGCGTCATTGTAGAGCACGGGGGGTCCCCCGACCGTCCCGGATTCCCCCGTCGGGGCTCGGGCCAGGTCAATGCCCAGGGGCGCGGCGAGGTAGGTTGGCACGAGCGTATCGTCGGCCCCCGAGTCCAGGGTCGCGGTGAGCGGTCGCGTCCCGGATGGGCCGCGTACCTCGAGCGCCACCAGAGGACGATGACGGACCGAGGCCCCGCCCAGCGGGTAGACCGGCCGGCGGGTGGGGAGGGCGATGTAGGGGAACCTCATGGTGCCATCGGGCCGAGTCCCTCACCGCCGAGCATTCCGTCCGTCGCGGGGATGCCCTCAACCACGCATCGCTCCGGGTCCTCTCCGGCGGCACGAACCCGGTCGTCCAGGTCTTCCGGGGCATCGGTTTCGGCCACGACCCGCGACCCGTCGGGACTCCACGCGATCCAGCGGCCGGCATGACGGGCCAGCTCCTCCGCGGGGAGCGCGGCGCGACGTTCCAGGAACTTGCGACGACACTCCAGCTCGCTCATCACGTCGACGGCCATCGTTACCTCCGCGTGGGTTGGCCCTGGCGGCCCCGTGCCGCCCACTGCCTTCGACTATCCCGGCGGCCGAGCCCGCCGTCAAGGCGGCGAGGACGATATCGGCGCGACGCTCCGTTCCCGTCTGTACCGAATTCGCCCGGCCGGTTGGACTCGCGCTCCACAATGAGCGCGCGTGCCATGAACCGGCCCGGCAAGCAACGGTCCAGACCAGGTCCCACCGGCGGCATCCGCCGCGACGGAATCCGATCTGTCCCGACCGGATCGACCGGGCCGAGCCCGTCCGGATTGCCCGCGGGCCCCGCCCGACGGCTCGGCGAACGCCCGGCCGGCCCCGTCCGGAGCGATCGCCTGGCCACGGTCCGAATCCGTCAAGAATGAAGGGCGCTGCATTTCCCCTTCAAACACGATACCATGATCGGTCAATTCCAGATCCCGAAATTCGACCGGGCCATGGATCGTGAACCCGACGTCCCTCAGCTTGCTCGATCGGCTCAAGGTGGCCCGGCCGGAAGCCTCCGACTGGCGCCACCTGCAAGGGATCTATCTGCCTTTGATTCAGCGGTGGCTCGGTCGCGTTCCCGGACTCGGTGACGAGTCCGCCGACCTGGCCCAGGAGGTCCTCATCGTCGTCTTTCGCGAGGTCCCCCGGTTCGACCGGCGTCGCGAGGGGTCGTTTCGGGCCTGGCTCCGGCAGGTGACCGTGAACCGGATCCGGACCTACCGCCGGAAGCGTCATCGCCGGCCCGCCGTCGGGCTCGATCCGACCAACGGCTTCCTCGAGCGACTGTCCGACCCGAACGGCGACCTCGCCCGCGAGTGGGACCAGGATCATGACAAGCACGTCGTCCAGAAGCTCCTGGCCGTCGTGCAGGCCGACTTCGCCCCGACGACCTGGAAGGCGTTCGAGCGGTTCGGCGTCAACGGCGTCCCGGCCGGGCGGGTGGCCGAAGAACTGGGCCTTTCCGAAAACGCCGTCCTCCTCGCCAAGTCCCGTGTGATCAAGCGGTTAAGGGAGGAAGCCGGCGACCTCCTGGGATGATTTTCGATTTTCGCGACAGGTCCGGTGTCTGGGTCGCCTTTCACTGTGAGTTCAAATGATTCACCACAGAGGCACAGAGATCACAGAGTAGACAGAAATTCTTTGATAGAAAGAGGATCGGCCAAGACAGCTCCATCGGCACGGGACTCGTCTCACATGGCATCCAAGAATTCTTCTCTGTGATCTCTGTGACTCTGTGGTGAACAACTTCTGATCGCTCGTTCCTCTTCGTGACTACGGCTCTCGTAATCCGTTCGGGGTTTGCGCGAGCCGCGTGGCCCGACTCGACGCGGAGACCGATCTCATGGGCGCCCACCCGACCTCGCATCCGACGGAAAAGACCCTGAGCTCGTACGGCCTGGGCAAGCTCGACGACGGCCTGGCCGAGGCCGTCAACCAGCACCTGGAGCGGTGCCCGGATTGCCGGAAGCGGGTCGCCGAGATGTCGGCCGATAGCTTCCTCGGGCGCATCCGCGACGTCCAGAGGTCCGCAAGCCATCCCGTGATGAGCCAGTCCCAACCCGGAGAGACGCCGCGCGACAAGAGCGTGAACGCCGCGGCTCCGCCTCCGGCCAGCACGCTCCCGCCGGGCCTGGCCGACCACCCCGAATACGAGATCAGGCAGGAGCTCGGCCGGGGCGGGATGGGCGTGGTCTACCTGGCTCACAACACGTTGATGGGCCGCGACGAGGTACTCAAGGTCATGGGGCGGGAGATCATCGAACGCCCCGGCGTGCTCGAGCGCTTCCGCCGGGAGATCCGGGCCGTCGCCAGGCTGCGCCACCCGAACATCGTCACCGCCTACCACGCCACCCGGCTCGGCGAGAGCATCGTCTTCGCCATGGAGTACGTCAACGGCCTCGACCTGGCGAGGCTGGTCAAGGCCAACGGACCGCTCCCGGTCCGCCATGCCTGCAACTTCGTCTACCATGCGGCCCTCGGGCTCCAGCATGCCCATGAGGAAGGGCTCGTCCACCGCGACATCAAGCCGGGCAACCTGATGCTCGCCCGCAAGGGGAATAAATCCACGATCAAGGTCCTCGACTTCGGCCTAGCGAAGGCGACCCGCGAGGAGAAGGTCGATAGCGGCGCTCACATACCAGGGGCAAGCCCTCGGCACCCCCGACTTCATCGCCCCCGAGCAGATCCTCGACGCCCAGAGTGCCGATATCCGGTCCGACATCTACAGCCTGGGCGGCACCTTGTATTACCTCCTCGCCGGCCGCCCGCCCTTCCAGGCGAATTCGCTTTACGACATCTACCAGGCCCACATCTCCCACGACGCGAGCCCGCTGAACCTCGTCCGACCGGAGGTCCCGACCGAGTTGGCGGCACTCGTCGCCAAGATGATGGCGAAGGACCCGGCTAGACGGTTCCAGACGCCGGGCAAGGTCGCCTCGGCATTGACCTCGTTCTTCAAGAAGGAGGGAGCCGGGTTCAAGAGCATAAATCCGGAAAGCTCGATGGTGGGGCAGCCCATAGTGCGGCAGGCGTTAACCGTTGCGGCCCCCGCGCCGCCGCGTCCCGCGATGAATGCGGCTCCGCCCCCACTGCCCGCGGCCACGACGCCGCCTCCACCGGAACCGGTGTGGCAGAGCCTGATCGAGATCAGGGAGAACGAACGATCCGGGGAGAAGTCGCCGCCTGCCGTGGTCCGGGCGCAGCGTCCGCCGTGGGTCCGGCCGGCAGTGGCTGTTGGAGTGTTGCTGCTCGGGCTGATCGTCCTTTGGGGGCTGGTCATCCGAGTCAAGACTACGAACGGAACGATCGAGCTGGTGAACCTGCCCAGGGATGCCGAGGTCTTCGTCGACGGCGCGGAGATTGCCGTCACCAGGCCGAGCAGCGGCAAGCCCGCCGTGATCACCGTTTCCGCCGGGAAGCGCGGAATCGAGGTGAGGAAGGATGGAATCAGGGTATTTGGTCAAGAAGTCACCGTCCAGGCAGGGGGTGATCCACTCACGGTCCGCCTGATGCCGTTAACAGACTCCGGGTCGAAAACCGTGGAAGTGGTCAAGAACGAAGCCGAGCGGAAGGAAAAGGTGCCCGTGCCGGGCATCAAGGGGGAAGCCGAACCGAAGAGCGAGACTCCCGCACCGCCGGCCGAACCGGAATTCCTGACGACTTCCATTGGGGGGGGCCAGCTCAAGCTCAAGCGGATCCCGGCCGGCACGTTCCGAATGGGCTCGACCGACGCGGACAGGGATGCCTGGGATGGTGAAAAGCCCCGGCACGAGGTGCGGATCACCAGGCCCTTCTACCTGGGTGTCTACGAGGTCACGCAGGGCCAATTCCAGGCGGTGATGGGGGAGAACCCGAGCTATTTCAAGGGGTCAGATAACCTGCCAGTCGAGCAGGTCTCCTGGCTGCAGGCGGTCACCTTCTGCAACCGGCTTAGCGAACGGGAGGGCCTGAAGCCGTACTATCGGATCGAGGGCGAAACGGTCGCCGTCACTGGCGGCGACGGGTACCGTCTTCCCACCGAGGCGGAGTGGGAATATGCCTGCCGTGCGGGGACTACCACGAGGTTTTCCTTCGGCGACGACGAGAATGCATTGGGTCAGTATGCATGGTACTCGGCCAACTCTAACGGACGGCCGCACCCGGTCGGGGAGAAGCACCCGAACGCCCTCGGGCTGCACGACATGCACGGGAACGTCTCCGAGTGGTGTTGGGATGCGTATAATGCGGAATATTACAAACAATCGCCTACGAACGATCCGCAGGGTCCCGATCGAGCCTCGGACCGGGCGCGGCGTGCCGGCGGCTGGAGCCTCGAGCCGCGCCTCGACCGGTCGGCGTTCCGCTGGTGGGGCGCTCCGGGGTTCCGAGCCTACGATCTGGGCTTTCGCCTTGCCCGGGAACTCCCAAGGGGTCGGACCACATTTACACGCTCCCGATCGCTGAAGCGGATGGCGGAAGTCGCATCGGGATCATGGCGAATTGAGGGAGAGGAACTGGTCCAGACATCGCGCGACGGGCCGGCGGCACTGGTTTTCGGTGATCCCTCCTGGTCCAACTACAATCTGGAACTCGATATGAAACCGATCGAAGGCATATCTGGTACCTGGACATTTTTTCATTATCGGGATTGGTCTAACCATTGCAATTTTTACATAGGAGGATTCGGAAATACTATACACGGCGTGGGAACAGTACTTGATGGCGAATGTCGCCGCGAACATACCGATGGGTCTATTGAACATCTCCGTTGGTACAAAGTGAATATCGAAGTTCGCGGCCCCGAGGCTCGATGCTACCTGGATGGCCGAGCCATCCTTCATCACGTCGATGATCGGCTGACCGTGGGAAGGGTCGGACTTGGTAGTAATTGGACCGAGGTCCATTTCCGCAATATCAGAATCACCAGCCTGGACGGGGAGGTCCTTTGGGAAGGGTTACCCGAATTGCCGTAACCGAGAAAGGGGACGAACCGAGAAAGGGGACGGAACCGAGAAAGGGGACGGAACGAATTCTCGGGGACTGTCGTACTTCCGGCCCCATTGCTCCGCGACCCGGCCCCCGCGGACGGACCGTCCCGCATCGCCCGCCGACTCCCGCCCGGGTCCCCGCCTTCCGACCGTCCGGTCCGGCGGGCCGCCCGGCCGGGCCGGGCCGCTCGGGTCGGCGGTCTTGGCCGAGCGCGCTCCGGGACCGAACCGGACCACTGCGTCCGCCGACGCAGGATCCGTCTGTCACTTTGCCGGCCACGGGGAATTCGCTGGTGTCTCTGGCGATGACCCCGTTCATCAAGCAGGGGACCGTGGCGGTCACGGGATCGAAGCCGGGGCTCTCGCGGTCGGGGCAATCCGAGCCGCAACCGTAAACGGCCGGAGAGGGTCTCGTGCCGGCGCAGCCCGCGGCAAGGCGCGCGACGGCCGCATGACAGTCTCCCCGAATTCCCCCCGCCCGGAGGCCGCTCAGACCGACCAGTCCTCGACGCTCAAACCGGGGACGCGGATGAAGTCACGCCGGTTGCGCGTGACGACCACGGCCTGATTCTCCAACGCGACCGCGGCGATGCGCAGGTCCATGAGTCGAACGTTGAGCCGGAGGGCCTTGAGTTGGGCGACTCGCGCGATGGCCGATTCCGTGTAGGGGAGGATGCGCCAATGGGCCAAACGCACCACGGCCTCGCCCAGATGGGCGTAGGCTCGGGCGATCTCCTCGGGTCGGCGGGCTTGCCGCGTCAATGTGTACCAGCCCGTCAGTTGCTCATCAACAGTCAAGACCGAAATCGCTAACTCGGCGGGTGGCCGGGCGTCTACCCTCCGCACCACGATCGGGTCGCCGTGATAATAGAGGGTCAGGAGGTCGGTATCGAGGACGAAGAGGCTCATAGCGCCTCGGGGTCTTCGTCAAGCTGACGACGATACTCCTCCATCGCCGCACGCCAGGGCTCATACAGGGGATCGTCGTGCAGGTATCCTGCGTCCTGCTTCCAGGGGGCCGCGCTTGTGGCGACGCTCAGCTCAGCCAACTTCGCTCCGGCGTTCACGCGCATCCGAACCTGATCGGCCAGTCGGTCGATGGCTTCTGCGGCGGTGGTCCCCTCAGCGGTCAGCCCGAGCGAGAGCCCGCCGGCCCCGGTCGCGCGATACCCGTTGCTGGTGACCGGCTCAATGATGACAGGAACTTCCACGGAAGGTCTCCCTTTTCTCACAGTCCCAGTCATTCATTCTACCCGGGTGATCACTGTGCGAGAAGGCACCCAGCGGCCGACCGAGGGGTGGATCGGCTCCGACCCGGCCGCGACCGCCGCGGACAGCGACAAGAAACGGGATCGAACGAATGTCGATACCCGTCATCCATCCCGCCTTTTCTCTTGGCGGCCCGGCACCCGCCGACGGACCAGCCCGGATCGCGCGCCGACTCCCGCCCGGGTCCCCGCCTTCCGACCGTCCGGTCCGGCGGGCCGCCCGGCCGGGCCGGGCCGCTCCGCCCGGCGGCCTTCGCCGAGCGAGGCTCGACGGCCACGGCTCGACCGGCTGATCGGCCGGAGTTCGATCGTGCGCCGGCCTTATCCGGGCTGCCGGGGCTCGGACGCGGTATCCCGGGGCGAGGATCCCTGGTAAGCTCTCCTTTCGAGTCAACACCGGGTGACTCGACCCGTCTCGCGAAACCGGCCGATGGACGTCCCGTCGGCGGACACCTTCGCGAGTCTGGCCCGGAGGCATGACGGTCGAATGCGTGGTTCGGGACTGTGCTCATGGCGAACAGCTTGATTCCGCCGCCCCAGCTCGCGCCTTCGGCACCGGAAGGACTGCCCGGAAGCCGGGGCATCGAGCTCTGGGCCGAGTGGCTGGATACCTGTGAGGAGTTCCTGCTGGCCGGACTGCGCCGCCAGGTCGGCCCGGGTGGTGACCTCCGCGCGGCCTACCGCCGATGGTACGCCGAGCAGATGACGGAGCACGACCGGACCATGCTGCATCTCCTCGAAGAGTTCGACCGCCGGAGCCGCTCTCGTGGCCGCTGAAGTTGTCCTGAAGGCCCTGAAGCACGTCTGGGTCAGCCTGCAGCCCTTGCATACGCCGATGGCCGTCATGGGGGGCCTGGCGCTCGCCGCCTGGCGGCATGTCCGGGCCACCCGCGATGTGGACTTGCTCATCGGAGTCTCGGACGACGACGTCGAGCCCCTGCTCTCGGCCTTGACCTCGGCCGGACTGCGGCCCAAGCACGAGCCTCCCCTGATCTCGTTGGGCTCGCTGCAGATCCTGCAACTGCTCTACGAGCCGCCCGGAGCCTACCTGGATCTGCAAGTTGACCTGCTGCTGGCCCAATCGGATTATCATCGGCAGGCGCTGGCGCGTCGGACGCCCACGCGTCTGGCAGCCCTGGACTTCGAGCTCGACATTCTCGCGTGTGAGGATCTGATCCTTCACAAGCTCTTGGCCGGACGCCTCCTGGATCGGGCGGACGCGGCCATGCTGCTCCGCGCGAACCGGGCGGATCTGAACCTGGAATACCTTCTCGGTTGGGCGACAACGCTGTCCTTGCGGGCCGAACTGGCTCAGGTCTGGGAAGAGGCTTTCCCGGGCGAAGCGATGCCCGAAACGGGCGGGAGCGAGGAGTCGAGCGCGACGATGGACCCGCCCTGAGCGCGTACGAAGTCGGGCTCGGCCTCCAAGTCCGCCGCGCCCCCTCGACGCCCCGGCCCCGATCGCTCGCCGACTCCCGCCCGGGTCACCGCCGTCCCACCAGACCGGCCCCGCGGGCCGCCGACGGGTCAGCACACCCTTCACCGTCCCTCGGACCATTCCATCCCAACCCAGACCATAGAGCGATCGGAGACACGATTGCACGCACGCACTCTCCCGTCGCACCCTCATCGACCGCCAAAAACTGACCGTGGAGCGCCGTGAGGCGCCGAATTGTGAAGATGGAGCGGTTGCGCCGGCCCGGCGGGGGAATCTGCAGGGCGTCGGCGGGACCTGGGCGACTCGGCCGAATCGCGGGCCTCATTTCCGTGCTCCGTCACTGAGCGACCGCCGCCCGACCGTCCGGACCCGCGGGCGGCCCGTCCGCGCCGGTGCGCTCGGACCGGCGGTCCTGCCGAGCGTTGCCTGGAAGTGTGAGCGTCGGAGCCGAGTAGGAACGCCCGCCCCGCCATCGGGCGCGGTAGGTTGTCAGTGGATCGGGCCTCCGTGCCCGCCGCGCCGTGGCCCAACTCGGGACGAAGTTCAGTTCCGCTCGAGGTTCCTCGGCTGCGGCATCCCCGGCACGGGCGGGGCCTGGTCGAAGAACGTGTCGCGGTCGCGGGTGATCGCCTGCGGGATGAGCTGGTCGCTCTGCGTCGAGACGCCGGGATGCTTCTTGATGCCCGTGCCGATGGCCATCACCTCGACGAGCCCGGCGCCCAGCTCGTTGATGAAGACCTTCACCCCGATGACGGCGTCAACCTTGAGGTCCTCGGCCTCGCGGCGGATGTGGTCGAGGCAGTTCTCGCGAGCGTCGTAGACCAGCCGGGTCACCTCATCGATCTCGCCCCGGGCGAACGAGCGGAAGAAGGCGGTGAACCCGCCGGCCAGGCCGAGCGCGTAGACGCTCGTCCCCAGCAGCAGGCGGTTTGGGGCGTATCCGAGCTGGGTCAGGTTCCAGAGCTCCTCGCCGGTCAGCTCCGAGGTGTAGGGGACCTTGGGTTGTCCGAGCGCCGGGTTGTACGAGCCGGTGCCGACCATCAGCATCTCGCGGACGCCCGGGCCGAAGGGGATGATCCGGGTGATGATGTCGACCACGGCGTTGCACCCGCGCTCGGCAGCCTCGGCCTCGAGCCGCTCGAGCGCCAGGTGGCGGGTATGGTTGTACATGTCGGAGAATTCCTTCACTTCGCCCCGGCGCGCGATCATCTTGAGCCCGCCGGAGAGCCCCCTCGCGATCCCCAGCGCGTAGGCGACGTTGCCGATGACGAAGTGCCGCGGCTCGTAGCCCGAGTCGATCTGGCAGAACAAATCCTGGCCGGAGCAGGCCGTCGAGAAGAACGGCCCGGATTCCGCAGGCGTCTTCACCGACGATCCGATCGCGAGGAACTCCATCAGGCCGCTCAATTTCCTCAGCTCGGAGACGACGCCGGTGAGCCCGCGGTCCCCCTCGTCGCGGGCCTCCTGCTCCAGGCGGTTGATCGCGGCGTGCCGGCCGTCGACGATCAGCTCGGTGATGCTGCGGATCTCGCCGCCCGACATCATCTTCAATCCGCTGGTGACCCCGCGCACCAGGCCGAGCGAGTGGACACTGTTGCCCACCACGATGTTCCCGGGGTCGAATCCCTTCTGCGCCAGGCAGTAGATCTCGTTGCCGGACAGCCCCGTCATCAACATCGCGATCGACTCCCGGAAGGGCGCGGCCCGATGCCGCGGCGGGTCGGCGGCCGTGGGGAACGTCCCCGGAGGCGCCCCGACCTCGGCGGCGTGCGGGGCCGATCATCGCCGATGATTGGTCCTCGGTAGTGATTCGGGGCTCGGAGAGGGATATTACGGCGCGCGATCGACGTCCGGGGCACCTGCGGGTTGACCGGAACGCCACCCGGCGGGCGCCGGCTTGTGCGCCCGCCGCCGGCGGGTGCCATCGCGTTTCCGCTCTCGCCCTCGCCGGACCCGCCCCCCCGGCGGCTGGCGGCTCGGTGGGTGAGGTCGATCGGCTCGCGGCCGGCGTCGTGCCGGTCGGGCGCCGGGACGGGGCGGGACATCCGGGCGGACGGACGGGAACGGTCAGACAGGGTCGGCACCTGACAACCGTCCACACTCGTCATGTCCCCCTATTCCCCGCGCGCGCTCAGCCCCTCCTCCGGAGGCGCGGCCGGCCGATCGCGCGGGCCTGCGCTCCCCAACTGGTCCGCGAGCCGTCCCAGCCTCGCCAGCGCCTCGCGGTCTCCCGGGCATTCGGCGAGCACAGCCTCCCGGAGTCGAGCCTCCTCCTCCCGACCGCCCCGCTCCGCGGCCAGCACCGCCAGGTTGCGCCGGGTCAGATGCCCGTAGATCCCCATGTCCACGCTGGCGAACCGCTCGGGCCGCTTCAACTGCAAGATCCGCCGCCAGCAGCGGCCGGCCTCCTCCGGCTCGCCCCGATGCCGGTGGATGACCGCTTTGCGAAACAGCAGCTCGGCGTCCTCGGGCTCCAGTGCCAGCCCCTCGTCGCAGACCCGCAGCGCCGCCGCCGGATCGCCGCGCATCTGGTCGGCCCGGGCGATCAGCGCGAACCGCTTCCGCTTGATCGAGTCCGTCGGTGTCGAATTGGCCAGGCTCCGGCCCAGATATCCCAGCGCCCCGCCCCAATCCTTCTGCTCGATGGCGATGGCGCCGAGGTTGAACAGGATGAACGGCTCCCCGGGCCGGTCCTTCAGCTCTTCGAGCAGGATGCGAGTATCGCGGCGGAGCTTCCGGGCCCGCAGCGCGACGTCGACATAGCCGGTGTGCCGGACGACCAGGTCGGTCCAGCGCACGGGGATGCCGGCCTTACGCAGCGCCGGCAGGATCTGCTCGTGGACGCGGTAGGTCCAGCGGACATCGGGTCGGAGCGGAAACAGCCGGATGTGGTCGACCACGGTCTCGCCGCCGCTGCCGTCGGCGCCTGGATCGCAGGCGCAGCGCACGACATACGCGGCCCCGTCGTCCGTCCCGGGAGGATGAGGCGACCCGGGAGGGCGAGGCTCCGTCCGAGCCGTGGTTTCGATAGCGGCTCGCACGGAGCCTCGCCCTCCCAAAAACCGGACCGCATCAGCGATGTCGTGTGTGAGCAGGCGCCAGGAACCTCGCACGAAAGAGGGAAAGGTGTCAAGGAACTCCTTCTGGTCTCTCGTCCATTTTTCGGTTCCCGGGCCGTTTTCCTCCTTCCGGTGGCGAAGCCGTCCGGCGGACCGGGCCGGCCGGGCGACAGGAACGGGCCGGGGTCGGGCCGTGAAATCTAGCTGCGTCCCCGTTTCGGTTCCCGATGATCCGGCCGCTCGCGAGCTATCGGCTTCAATGGGGCCGCTCCCGGTCGGGAGCGGAAGACGACCGAGGGCCGAACATGGGCGGTGTCCTTGGGTTGGGCTTCAATGGGGCCGCTCCCGGTCGGGAGCGGAAGACATGGAGCAGGACGGACGCGCGGCATACGCTGTGGCGCTTCAATGGGGCCGCTCCCGGTCGGGAGCGGAAGACGATCGCACCGTGCGTGACAAGCCTCGCCTGCCGGTCGTGCTTCAATGGGGCCGCTCCCGGTCGGGAGCGGAAGACGGAGCCGGGGAGGCTGGCGTTGAGTTCAGTGAACTCGCTTCAATGGGGCCGCTCCCGGTCGGGAGCGGAAGACCGAGAGGAAGGCATCCTCCTCGGCCGGTCCGCCGGTGCTTCAATGGGGCCGCTCCCGGTCGGGAGCGGAAGACCCGGGAGACGCCGGCCGCGACGAGGCGGTCGTAGCTGCTTCAATGGGGCCGCTCCCGGTCGGGAGCGGAAGACGGCGCGCGAGACCAACATCAAGGCCGATGCCGATGCCGAGCTTCAATGGGGCCGCTCCCGGTCGGGAGCGGAAGACCTATCGCCGCCGGCCGTGCACAATATCAACTTGGTATTGCTTCAATGGGGCCGCTCCCGGTCGGGAGCGGAAGACTGCCCATATGTATGGTTTTGCACCGGCGATCAACAAGCTTCAATGGGGCCGCTCCCGGTCGGGAGCGGAAGACTGCGCGCGCGGCGGCCATCATGGCGACCGCGGAAGAGCTTCAATGGGGCCGCTCCCGGTCGGGAGCGGAAGACACCGGGTCGGCCGGCGGGCACGCACGGCCAGATCTGGCTTCAATGGGGCCGCTCCCGGTCGGGAGCGGAAGACTGCGTATCGAGGTCGTAGACGGCGAAGGACTCGGGCGCTTCAATGGGGCCGCTCCCGGTCGGGAGCGGAAGACCAGAGGATCCGTCGGTCGCCGAACGACGGCCGAATTCCTCGCTTCAATGGGGCCGCTCCCGGTCGGGAGCGGAAGACCCCGAATCCGGGCTCCATCATCACCAGGTCGGCCCGCTTCAATGGGGCCGCTCCCGGTCGGGAGCGGAAGACGCGGTGCGAGTGCCGCGTTGCCCGTGCCCAGCGAGCTTCAATGGGGCCGCTCCCGGTCGGGAGCGGAAGACCCAGGCCGGGTCCGAGAGGTACTCGGCCCGGTGCGGCTTCAATGGGGCCGCTCCCGGTCGGGAGCGGAAGACCTTGACGGCGGCCGGGATCGCCACGGCGGTGTGGCAGCTTCAATGGGGCCGCTCCCGGTCGGGAGCGGAAGACCCGCGGGTCCGGCATCCGCTCGATGTCCGGATCGATGCTTCAATGGGGCCGCTCCCGGTCGGGAGCGGAAGACGCACAGCCCGGCCGAGAATCCGGATGCGCGATCCGAGCTTCAATGGGGCCGCTCCCGGTCGGGAGCGGAAGACCCTGGGTCGCGGCGTAGCCGATATGGCCTTGCTGCGGCTTCAATGGGGCCGCTCCCGGTCGGGAGCGGAAGACGCCTGCTCACGACCGCGGAGCCGGAAGAGGTGCGGCTTCAATGGGGCCGCTCCCGGTCGGGAGCGGAAGACGCGAACCTTCGCGGCCATCGCGCCGACGGCCCGCTGCGCGCTTCAATGGGGCCGCTCCCGGTCGGGAGCGGAAGACGAAGCCTCCGCTCGCCAGTCCGCCCGCTGCTTGCCGCTTCAATGGGGCCGCTCCCGGTCGGGAGCGGAAGACCGGGCGGCCGGCTCACTCATCGCCGACCTCCCTCCTGCTTCAATGGGGCCGCTCCCGGTCGGGAGCGGAAGACCGGGCCATTGCCGGCCTGGACATCGCAAGGCCCTGCTCAGCTTCAATGGGGCCGCTCCCGGTCGGGAGCGGAAGACGACCGGCCGTCGCGTCGCTATCGAGCGCCCGCCAGCTTCAATGGGGCCGCTCCCGGTCGGGAGCGGAAGACCACGACGCCGCGGACCGTCGGTGTCGAGGCGCGCCAGCTTCAATGGGGCCGCTCCCGGTCGGGAGCGGAAGACCAAGACATCGACGCGGACGGTGGACGGCCGCAGCAGCAGCTTCAATGGGGCCGCTCCCGGTCGGGAGCGGAAGACCGCGAGAGCCGGCGGCATGGAGCCGCTCCTTCGGCCGCTTCAATGGGGCCGCTCCCGGTCGGGAGCGGAAGACGCGCGAAGGAAGTCCGGCGACTCCGGACGAGATGGCTTCAATGGGGCCGCTCCCGGTCGGGAGCGGAAGACGACGCACAGCGCCGCAAGAAAGGTCGGAGCAGCCGTGCTTCAATGGGGCCGCTCCCGGTCGGGAGCGGAAGACCCGAGGGCCGCGCCGTCGAGGTCGGCTGGTCGGTCGCTTCAATGGGGCCGCTCCCGGTCGGGAGCGGAAGACCTCGCGACGCACGCGACGGGGCCTCCGCCAGAACTGTCGCTTCAATGGGGCCGCTCCCGGTCGGGAGCGGAAGACCGGGCGAGCTGCTCGGCATTGCCGGAGCGAGCATCCGCGCTTCAATGGGGCCGCTCCCGGTCGGGAGCGGAAGACACGCCGGGCTCGGGATGCGTGCATGCGGGCGCAGGAGCTTCAATGGGGCCGCTCCCGGTCGGGAGCGGAAGACCTCGACGGCAGCAGGCACGGCTGGGCGGGGCGAGTGGCTTCAATGGGGCCGCTCCCGGTCGGGAGCGGAAGACGCCAGCACCGCGCGGGAGGCCGCGACCGGCCGCTTCAATGGGGCCGCTCCCGGTCGGGAGCGGAAGACCGGCCAGTACGCGCATGGAGCTCGTCCTGTCGCTTCAATGGGGCCGCTCCCGGTCGGGAGCGGAAGACCCGACGCCGATGAGTCGGTCCAGATGGCTTCAATGGGGCCGCTCCCGGTCGGGAGCGGAAGACGAGCGGTGCCCAGTCGGAGCGGGATCGCGCTTCAATGGGGCCGCTCCCGGTCGGGAGCGGAAGACCACGCCGGGCTCGGGCGTCGATGTGTGCTGCGGGCCGACGCTTCAATGGGGCCGCTCCCGGTCGGGAGCGGAAGACTCGAGGCGATGCAGGCCGGCCGGGCAGGATGGCCGGTTGCTTCAATGGGGCCGCTCCCGGTCGGGAGCGGAAGACGTCCGGCGGCCCGGACCGAGGGGATCGGGAGCGACTGCTTCAATGGGGCCGCTCCCGGTCGGGAGCGGAAGACGCTGGCATGGCCAGCGTATCGGATGTCTGCTACCGAGCTTCAATGGGGCCGCTCCCGGTCGGGAGCGGAAGACCCCGAGGGCTGTCGCATCGGGCCTGGAGGAGCGCGAGGTGGCTTCAATGGGGCCGCTCCCGGTCGGGAGCGGAAGACAGCCGATCTCGGGCCGCTTGCTGCTGACCAGCCGCTTCAATGGGGCCGCTCCCGGTCGGGAGCGGAAGACCGGGGAGCACGTTCCGCTCCGGCTCGTGGTGTTGCCGCTTCAATGGGGCCGCTCCCGGTCGGGAGCGGAAGACCCGCCAACCTGCTCAATACCCTGAATGGTTCAAGGCTTCAATGGGGCCGCTCCCGGTCGGGAGCGGAAGACGCTGTGGATAGCGGCCATGATCCTCGAGCTTCAATGGGGCCGCTCCCGGTCGGGAGCGGAAGACGCGAGCCACGATGGGGCCGCCGCCAGAAACTGTCGCTTCAATGGGGCCGCTCCCGGTCGGGAGCGGAAGACGTTTGCCGATCTCGACGGTGGTGAAGCGTCGGCGGAGCTTCAATGGGGCCGCTCCCGGTCGGGAGCGGAAGACGCGCAGGAGGAAGCGGCCAGCCGCCGGCATGTTGCTTCAATGGGGCCGCTCCCGGTCGGGAGCGGAAGACGGCCGGCCTCTGGGGCCGTTGCAGTGTAACAGGTTGCGCGGGCTTCCGCGAGAGGTGGTCTCGGGCGGGTGGTCGGATCGGGTCGGGCCCGACGGACCGGCGACCGAAAGCCTTTCTACCCAATGGCCTACGACTCGCGAGAGGCGGCCGTGGAGAGATTCTGTTCCAAGTACCGGATTGCCAAAGAACTTGCGTGCACGGGCCGGCAGGACCGCCGTTTCATCACCGCATCGCTCGCGGGGGTTCCTGCGACAAGAAAGCATAGCTTGGACCCGCTCTTGAAGGAAAGCAAATCGTTAGTGATCGTTAACGATCGCGCCAGGTCATCCGCTCCGATGGGGCGGCGGCGATGGCGTCGCCGACGTCGGTATCGCGGCCGGCTCCCTGGGCAGGCGCGACTCGACCCTCTCGACCCGGGAGTCGAGCTTGGCCGCGTGCCAGGTGATCCAGAAAGCCCCGCCCAGCAAGCTGAGGACGACAGGAATCAGGAGCGTGATCGCCACCCCCGCGAACCGGAGCGAAGTCTCCGTCGGGGCCTGGAACTTCTCGAGGTTGGAGTTGATGGCGCCGAGCTTTTCGGCGACCTCGGTCCTCAAGCCGCCGAACTCCGAGGCCATATCGGCCCTCAGTCCGCCGATCCCCGAGGTCATGTCGGCCCTCAAGCCACCGATTTCGTCCTTGACCTCGGCCCTCAAGCCGCCGAGCTCCGAGGTCATATCGGTCCTCAAGCCGCCGATTTGCTCTTTGACTTCGGTCCTCAAGCCGCCGAGATCCTCCTTCGCTTCCGCCATCAAGTCGCCGATTTCGTCTTTGACTTCGGTCCTCAAGCCGCCGAGTTCCGCCTTGACCTCGGCCCTCAGCCCACCGAACTGGGAAGCGACATCGGCCCTCAGGTTGCCCAGGTCCCGACCGAGGTCTCGAACCGCCGCGTCGAGGCTATCGAGCCGTGCGGCCATCCGATGATTCGTCTCGCGCAGATCGCGAATATCCTCGGCGAGCAATTCCGTTCGCGCGGGAGTGGGCATCCGCCGATCCTCAAATCATGGGTCGTCCGAGCGAGCCTGTCCTCATCAATACTACTCCGCCGACGCGCCGGACCCAACACCGGAACCGGCCGAGTCGGTCGCCGATCCCGCATCGGGGCCGGGCCGGGCCGGCGACCCGCGCCGGCCGGTACGGCGCATCGCCCACGATCGCCGACGATCTCCGCGAAGTCATCGGCGTTCGATGGGCCGCGACGCCGATGTCGCGGAAGTCTTCGGCGTGGCTGCCCCGCCGGTTGCTCGCTGCAGCTCGATCAGCTTGTCGATCCGGCCATCCTGTTGCTTGGCGTGGTCCCTGAGCTCGACGACGGACTGCTTGAGCTCGACGACGGACTGCTTGAGCTCGATGACGGACTCCTCGATGCGGACCGCGCGAGCATAGGCCGAGTACGACCAGGCGACCAATCCGAGGACGACCACCGTCGCCACGCCGACAGCCCATCGGGCGACGGCCAGGTAAGCCTCGGTCCGGCCCTGGTATTTCTCCAGGCTCGTCTTGATCGTCCCGAGCTCCCTGGCGACCTCGACCCGGGAATTGCCGAGGTCCGCGTTGATCGTCCCAAGTTCCTTGGCGACCTCGACGCGGAAGTTGCCGAGCTCGGCGTTGATCGTGCTCAGTTCCTTGGCGACCTGGGTCCGGAGATCGCCGAGTTCCTTGGCGACTTCGATCCGGAAGCTTCCCAGGTTGGTGTTGATGGCCCCGAGTTCCTTGGCGGTTTCGACGCGGAAGCTGGCGAGATCCTTACCGACTTCGCGGATCGCACCCGCCAAACCCTGACTCGAGTCGCGCAGATCGGCGGAGAGGCGGTCGAAGACGCCCTTGATCTCCGAGGCGAGCAGCCGGTTGGCTTCCCGCAAATCCTTCACGTCCTCGGTCAGGATGTCGGTCGGTCCGGCCATGCGACAATTCCCCGTCGGGGCTCGCGTCGTGAGTCCTTGGTCCTCCGTGGCCAGGGCCACGCGATCGCTTCGCCCCCGATCGACCATTGTAACGTACCGACCCGACCGAGCCAACGACGCCCGCGCCGGCGCACGGCCGGCACCGACGCGACTTCCGGGGGGTTCACCACAGAGGCACAGAGCCCACAGAGGCCGGCCCGGGGACCGCACGAGTCGGCCGCCGATCCCGCATCGTGGCCGGCCCGGGGCCGTTGGCCCGCACTGACCCGGGGCGGACATCGCCCGTGAGCGAGGCCTTCACCGGCCCGGCCGCCCGAGCTGACCCGGCCCGATCCGGCCGCCATCGCGCGGCCGGCACGGACGGCGCCGTGCGCGCCGCGGTCGGGCCCTAACGGACAGCCCCTGAGTCCGCCGCCGACCTGGTGCCACCCAACGGCGCCCTGCGCACCGGGGGTCAGGCCCGGCCGCCCGATCCCATCGCCCACTGGTTCAACCGGCGGTACCAGGCCGCGTCCTGGCTGACGTCCTCGGCGTAGAGCCAGCCGATGACGTCCTCGGCGCGGAGGGGAGGAACCGGCTCGCCTCGGCCGGGGCATAGGAGCCGTCGGGCTGGAGCTGCTCGATGATCAGCGTCCTCCCCCTGACCAGCCGCCAGACCTCGGCGACGCGCAGGGCCGCGTAGATCGAGGGCCGATCGACCTCGGGCGGCGAGATGTCGATCTCGACGGCCAGGTCGGGCCAGGGATAGTCGGCGGGGTCCTTCGACTCGCGGGCCAGCGCTCGATGGCCGCCCGGATCTTCTCCGGATCGAAGTAGTACGACAGGTCCGCCTCCAGTCCCTGCCGGCATCTTCCCGTGCCACGTCGTCTGGCCGCAGGCACGTGGGCGATGCCGAACCACGATGCCACCGCGTTGATGATCAGGACAGCGGCTCCTTGAGGTGCTCGTGGACGTTGCCCGTGGTCATGATCTCCAGATCCTTCCCGTCATAGGCCAGGCGATGTGGCCGCCTTCGCCGCGCGCTTCGGACAGCTCGAGGTAGACATCCCAACTCACCCCCGGAAGACCTCCCGCAAGTCGCTGCCCCCGGCGACGGCGGAGCCGGGATCGTCGCGATCGTCGACATGGGATTTCTCCACCCGTTCGGGCCCCAGCCCGGCGGCGGTTCCGCCCTCCGATTTCCTGGGTTGACCGCGAGCCGATCGCGCCATGGCCGGCATCCCGCGAATCGCGCATCGAGTTCACGGACCGCGGACCATCGGTATCATTCTACCCTACCGACCACCCGGGCCAACGACACCAGCCGGCCGGCCCGGGCCCGACTCCCGGAGGATTCACCACCGAGGCACAGAGCCCACAGAGTCCGGGCTGGTGACCGTCCGGGCCGATTGCCGATCCTGCGTCGCGGCACGACCGGTAGCGAGGCGAAGCCGGACGGCCGATCCAACGCGAGGGCCGGACGGTGCCGGCGGTCCAGGTAAACTCGTCCACGTATCCGGGCTTCGTCCCCGCATCCGCGCCTCCCCGTATCCGCCCCCGGCCTCGTATCCGCGCCCCGGCCCGATTTTCGATAGCAGCGATTCCCGCGCCGACTAATCAGCGGCGGCGAATTGGCCTAATCCGAAGTGACACGAGTGACCAAGTCCGGGGAATCGTATCGTGATTGGCCCATCAAACTCGACAATCAAGAATACTCCCACGCGATGATCCGGCTCGGCGTTGGTTGAACGGCTTTGTTGCGATAAATGAACTTTGCACACGTTCCATGCTGCATATGCCGCCCCGATGCGGCCAACTCTAACCGGAGGTGGCTCAATTCCATTGTCGCGGAGGCACGAGCGGAGCTGATTCTCGGGGCCGTCCGGTTCTGCGCACTCGGCCTTCTGCGAGTTTCTTTCGATACCAGTAGCGTGGTGGGACAAAGGGAGTGACCGACCGCCACACGCTAGACGGGCGAGGTTCGGGGATCTCCCGCTGGAGCCGGAGCAGGACTGGTCGGGCGGGGAATCGGCCACCTGCCCAACGTAGTGCACCAACCGCCATCAGTGAGTCCACCTCTTGCTGCGTGAAGCCGTAGGGACACCAGACACGCAGTTGCGACAGGTATTGCCCGGAATCGTCAGGCGTTGGCAGGTAGAAGGCGTGGTGGTGTCCGGTCTTATAGCCATCAGGCCCGTCGTGACCACTCAGAGCAAATGACGGTCGGTGGTAATTGCGAAAATGGATTCCGATGGCGGCGTCTCGAAACAACTCGGCAATCGACACTGTGAACTTCGCCGGAAGCGGAATTCGGCACTGAAGGGAGAACTCTAGAAAGCGAGCCACGATGTGTTGGCTTACAACGGCTCGCTTGGCCGGCTTCGAGTTACGAACAATCCACTTCTCCGGCCATCCCGGGGGCATGCGATACGAAAACCACGCTGCACCATCTGGGAGGGGCTGAGGCGCCTTGAGCAACTCCTGCGCAAGGTGCTTCCGGGCAATCTCGGAATCTGTTTTGTCGGCTCGTCGTTGCCAGAGGTCGGTCACCTGGAAACTGGCTGGGTCCGGACAGAAAACGTCGCGAAAGGCCGAACCGATCTGCCGACACGGCTTGCCTGCATGAATCACCACTTCAGCAACGGGCCGGTCGTCACTGGCGGCGTCAACGACCTCCAAGTCGCAAACCGATTCCGCTCGTCCGAAGTAACCGATGCCTCCTACGATGCTGCCGACCAGAGAACGGACAGTTTGAACGGTTTTCTCACTCGCCGCAGCCAACTGCCACCGAATCAGCACGTCACCACCAACCCCTACAAAGTGGTTCTCGTGTTGTGCCCGCTGGTATTTCGCGCGACGGTTAGCCTCCTTATCCTTTTTGAAATACGGCTGATAATGGATGGTTCGCGCGAAGCTCACCTTGGGAAGAACGAAGACCGGCAATTCACGGCCGAGAGCTTCCAGCGTTTGAATCAGGTCGCGCTGGCCTCGCGACCCGGATTCGCCTGAAACCAGGCTGCGGCGATCGCGCGGAGCAACCGCCAGGGGCTTGGCGGCCACTCGGCTTCGGTGAGCCTCGCCGGGTTCTGTCCCCACGGATGCGCGTAGTAGCGTCCCCACGGAAATGAGAGGCGGAGCGTCAACATGTCTCAATCTCCGAATTCTAGGATAAGCGGGGAGCGGTTGGCGGGCAGCTTGGCCTTCGCGATCAGGTCTTGGAGCGACGCGTCGGCGGGTTGGTCTCCGGCCTTCTCCGTCGCGTCGGAGATGATCCGCTCATACGGGAAGCTGGTGCCCGTCCCGCCATTCCATTTCGCCCGGTAGGACACCGACCCAAGCCCCAGGTCGCACTCAGATCGCAGGCGATAGCCGTCGCTCAGATCCTTGAGGAACCTGGCGACCTTCCAGAGCGAAATGGCAACGAGCAGGTGACGGCGGTGCTCACAGGCGTCCATTTGTGCTTCCTTGGCGTCCTTCTTCTCATCCTTCGGTGCATCCGTTCCGACTGGCAGGCCCGTGAGCAGCCCAATGTTGACGGCGAAATTGGCCTGAATCGTTTTGGCCACGATGGCTCCTTGCGGAAGATGGCTTGGCCAGCGTCGCCTGTCCCGATGGGGTCGATTCGCACTCCCGGAACTCCGACGGGTTGCGCGTTCAGGCCGACGATACACGCGGTCAGCGCACGTGGGGACCGAAGTCCGACGAACGTCAGTTCGCCTTTCAACGAGATCTGGAATCCGTGAATCAATGCCAGAGGGTCCAGCTCCATCACAAGGCGGAAGATGGCGGTACGTTTGCGGCGGGGATGTTATCCGCGGACCCATCGAGTTCGCGTTTCACATAATCGACGAGCTTCTCGCCCTTGTTGGCTTCGTGCTCGCCTCGCGGAATTTCGCCTTCATGATGTACTCCGAGGCGAACCGGTGGCCGTCGATGGTTGATGCGGTCATGAACCGCTCTGCCTTCGCAACCTTGATGTAGGGCAGACTAGCGAGTTCAGGCAGCAGCGTTCCGGTGTACTTGTCCGCGACGGCTACTTCTTCCAGACGATTAGCCATCGAGGCTTCCGACTCGATCAGGCAGATCTGACCATGCTCTCCCGAGGGGTCGGGATAGAACACGGGTCCGATGTCAGGAAACCCTGTCGGCTGGATGCGCGGGTCGCCCGTGCTCGGCACGAGGGTCGCGGTGATGTAGAGACGTTTCGTGTCGCGGGCGACCGACACGCCACCGAAAGAGTAGTCGAGGTCTGCCATGTTACGTGTGGCTCCTATCAAGTGGTTTGTGGAAGCGTGATGGCTCGGAAGAGCTTCCAGCGGTCTTGCCGGTCGAGCGGAATCAAGACCGCGGCAGCGAGTCGTCGAGCCATTACCGGCTCGAACTCGATTTGCGCCTGCCCGAGCCCGAGCGTGACCACGTCTCGGCCGGCGAGCTTCGGTTTCTGGTTGCGGGCGTCCTCGCCGTACCCATTTGGGACGCCAACGACGGCCAAGCGGCGAAGAGCCTCAGTGACCCCTGCGGCCACCATTCCCGGTTCCAGACGGCTCACCAGGGAGACCGTCCGCTGCACGGTCGCACGCGGTCCGGAGTTGCCCGCGGTCACTCCGTCGTTTGAACTCGCATCGCAGGCGATCTCGATCAGAGACCGGACCGCAGCGTAGGCAATGGGCAACGACTCAAGCTGCTGCTCATCTGTGTCCAGCGCCATTCGACTTGCTGCCGTTCAGAGGGCTGTTGCCAGTCGATCAGGCTGAGGGCTTCGACCAACCGAGCAATCCGCCGGTCATCCAGTTCGCCTCTCAAGAACGCAAGGACCGACGGCAGCCGCGCAGAACACACTCCCACCAACGCTGGTCGGAAGTCGGCCTCCGAATCTATCACCCGGCGTGCGAGGACGGCTGACAGATCGCGCGGCAGGTCGATGCCCGACCATACCGCCTGCGGTGAGGGCGGGTCGGGCAAGAACCAGCCTCGTTGTCCTCGTCGCAAAGGCAACATCGATCCCAAAAATGGCTCGGCCTTGGAATACGTCCCGTCCGGTTGCAATTCCCTCCCTCGAATCGAAGCCAGCCCTCGTGCGATCTCGAGGTCGCGGTCACCTTCGAGTTCGGCCAGCGCTTCCGACCAACCCTCACACCGAAGCGGAGGAACGAAGACAACCCTTGCTGTTCCGATCTTCTCACGCAGCGACTTCGACTTTGCAAGTTGAGTGTTCAGGTCAGCCAAGCGGGACAGGACATCCAGTACTTTGCTTGCGTCAGGTTCGGCAGCGGCGGCCTCGATGGCTTCGAGAACTGGCACTCGAAGCGGATGGAGGTCGGATTTTGTTTCGCGGCTTGTGTGGAATTCGAACTGGTTCAGAAAACCTACTTCATCGATGGGAATCAGCAGTTCATTCAACACGCTTGCGACGGTGCTGCCCGAGCAGTGGACGAATCGCCCAGCCGTGGTCCACGGAACGTTGGCTCCCTTCAGCTTGAACCGGAACTCCTGGAAGGCGAAGAACCCCGCGTCCACTCCCTGGGAACGAACCGCTCGCCCAAAATCACTTGAGAACCAGCAGTCTTTCGAGGCGAGGCGGGCTTGCGAGTCGAGGATGAACGATTGGAGTTCATGATAACCGGTCGGCCGGGTCCAGATTGGGAACCAGAAAGACGGAGCTAGTTTCAGTGCCTTCCCTTGTTCGTCCGTCATTGTTTCGGTGGCTTCAAAGACGAAGGGGAACGCGGCACGACTTCGACTGCGCGCGTCGAGCGTTTTCGAGGTCGCCCCTCGCATCGCCAGGCGCCTTCGACTGCGAGGAGATAATCGGAAGGGCAGAATGGGAAATCTTCGGTCACCCAGTGGGCCCCTTGGTTGTAGCTCTTGATCGCATCGGGGAAGAACGGCGTCCCTTTCCCCTGTTGATGCATTTTGGACACTCCGCTTGCTGTTACCCTCTCCCCGAAGAGGCTGGCGCGTGCGAATGCCTCGCTGTGCTTGCGAAAGAACTCGAAGTACTCCCAGTAACTTGCGAAGATGTGTCCCCGGACCTTGTCACCGGGCCGGCCGCGACGGAGGAATAACGGGTTGTCATTCTCCTTGACGAGAAACAAGGAGCAGAGCGAATCGAGAGACTCCGCAATTCTGTCGGGGAGTTGATCTCGGTATCGGAGCAAAGCGTCAGACTTCACTTCCTCGTCTTCGCCTTGAAGATCGGAGACGGCAGCCCGCGCGAGACGCAGGCACTCTTGAAAAACAGGATCGTCACCGAGTAACGCGGCTGCGCGAGGAACGGCCCCGTCAGTCTTCCCGGATTCCTTCTGGCAGGTGACAATGCGCAGACGATCACACACTGGTTCAGAAGAATCGGACGAAAGGGGCGGTGAATCGACAGGATGACTTGGACGGTTGAACTCCTCGACAAGCTGGATAAGTGCGACCCTGTTAGAGGATTCCGAGGCAAATTTCAACAGCCCATCTGCTGAAATCGCCTTCCTCGCTGTGAGCCCAAACGCTCGCAACCGGTCACGATACACACACAGGAAGTGTTGCAACGGGGAACGATCGAGAGTGATCGTCACCTCAGTTACCTGCTTACCTCCCTGCTTCTTCCGCTTGTGCTGACAAGAAAGGCCGGCATCGGTTGCGATTCGTTCCACCGATGACAGATCCGCATCTGGATTGAGTGCGAAAGCCAAGCCTCCCGATGGAGACAGCTTCTTGCTCGTCTTTAATCCCAGGCTCTCAAGGAGACCCTCGTTGTCCTTGCGAAACTGCTCGATGTCACCGGAGTTACTGGAGATCACAACCTCGATGTTGTCCGTAATGCCACCCGTCTTGTGCCAAGGAGCCAGTATCGGTGTCGGCCGGTACTTGCATGCAAAGAACTCGGCCAGACGGTCAGCATCGGGATAGCGATCAGACCGAATCTTGAATGTCGCGGTGTCTGTGTCCCACCACCCCTCAGCACAGAAGTCGCGATCATCCGGCGCGGCGCATTCGGCTACGCCCGCAGGACGCCAACGGCCTTCAGCGCGTGCCCCAGCACATCGTGTCTGCAACCGGCCAGTGGAACACCCTCAGCGAGGCTCATCTGACGGCACCTCCCGAATCGAGTACTTCGTCTGTCACGGCCGCCGGGCCAGGCTTCGCGGTGATAACCCCAATGCACGGGCTCGCACTCGCCCGACGGTCTGCTGCACGGACAATCGCTTCGAAATAGGCCAGGCGGAATGGCCCAAAGTGCTCAAGCAAGCGAAGCACAGATCGAGTCCAACTCTCCTCGCCGTATAGCCCTCGCCCCATTTGTCGGCACGCGATTGACAGCGCTGGGGTTGCGGGAAGCGCCTGCCCGCACACAGAGAGGGCATCAACAGAGACTCCCTCTCGAATCCCTCGCACAGCATCGCCTTCGCGGCCGGATTCGCCCTGGATCGCGGGGCAATTCGTCACGAAGCGTTTTGCGGACGTGGCCGTGGTGAGACATCACGAGGTACTGCGCCAGGAGTTGGTGGATCGTCGGCTCGTGCTGGCTCCGGCGGTGGTGCCGCCGGACGCGAGCGCAGAAGCCACCTCGTGACGGAGTCGTCGCGCGAAACTCCTCTTCAACCGCCAGACTTCTCGTCGCAGTGCTGGACCCGTCAACCCGGCTAACAGGGGGCTTTCTCGGAAGGAGAACTTCCCCACAGGAGCGATCTCGCTAGGCCAGGTCAGGCCCGCTTCCTCCGCAACGCGGAGGGTCGCGTTTTGCCAACCATCGATCACCTTGCCATAGTCGTGCCACAGAATTGCTTCTGCGATGGCCCCGCGAACGGCTTCATCGACGAACGAAAGGCCATCGAGGATGGACTCGGAGCAAGCTCGCACATCGCGCATGTGGGAATCAACGCTCTGCCAGCCGCGCTCAAGCCGGAAAGCAGGTCCTTGTCCGTGGGATGCTCAAGGGGTTCATACAGGTCCGTGATTTGCCCGTTGGTGACCCCGTGTCCGGTCCATCCGAGTGTGTCCTCGTAGCCCCCCGCTTGGATGGGGAGAAGGAGGGTCGCCCCAGGAAGGAGATTCTCTCTGCTCGCCGGTTGCCACTCTCTCTCTCGGCCAAGCCAGACAAACCCTTGTCTCCAACTGCTCAGGCCATTCTTTCCGATGACGTGCCAGATGGGGACCTGGCAGATCTCCCGGCGGCCTATGTCGAAGTCGAACGGGGGAGAATCGCCTTCCATTCCCTCCACACGACGTAGATGTCCGTCTCGGGGTCGATTCCCCGGACGAAAGGCGATACATCGGTGTATCCGAGCGACAGATTGGAATCGGTATCGAAAAAGTCGAGCAACTCGTGTCGTTGGAGCGAGTAGTTCGGCGGCTGAAGGGCCTCCTCCAAGTTCGGCTGAAGCTGTGCTTCGAGATTGGCGGGGCTGACATCCGTATGCCCGCTCAGGCGAATGCGCTGCTTCGCAGTCACACCGATCATACGGCAGGTAGGCGTTGGCCGTTTCCGCTCGTGTTTCTCGCGATCCTCCTTGGTGGCCTTCGTGGAGGGCGGGAAGAGGTATCCCGACGAGAATCGCGACGGGGGTCCAGGCCGAACCGGCATTCGCCGTTGTGCCCGAACTCACCGGCTCGGTTCAGACGGCCCAAGAGCTGGACGATGCTGGGCAGCGGCGCGATTTCGGTCCAAAGGATCGCCGACGTCAAATCGAGTCCCGCTTCGATAACCTGCGTGGCGACGACGATCTGACCGGCGTCCGGCGAGACGTTCGCTCCCAGCCGATCCTGCTGTTTCGCCCGATCGGCTTGCCGGTAACGGGAATGGAGCAATACGAGGTCAGGTGACGCGTGAACTCCGGTCTCCGCTTTCACTGCCTCACAAACGGCAGCGTAGATCGTTCACACCGGTCCACTGTATTGCAGATGATCAACGTTCGGCGCGGAATGCCAGGAGGTGCTTCTCGTAGGCTCGAACACAGCTCCCGGTGTCGAGCCAGAATTGGCTCGGCGGCAGCTTGGCCGTCTAGCTTCCAGGTGGGTTGCGACTCCAGTTTCTTGGTCGCCAGGCGTCGCTGTCCGAGTACGCCAGTAGTGTCTAATCGCTCCTCGGGGGACAACTCAAAGACGAAGCCCGATGGCCTCCTATCGGCGTCGCCTTCACGCCAGTCGCGTGACGCCAGCATTCTTCGACTCGCGGTTGCCGACATGTACCACGAGACGCACGGTTTCGCGGCGCCGAAGTATTTCTTGCCGTTTATATCGACGTTGCGAAATGCCTCCAATTGCAGACCGGTTGCAGCGCTGGTCCCATCAACTGCACTTCGTCGAAGACCCACAGGCAGTCGCTGTTGAGTAGGCCGAACTCCATCGGCCAACGAGGTCGGCGCCGGCGTAGCCCCGGTTGAGTGCTCGCGACAACAGCATGTCCTGCGTTCCGATCATCACGGCTTCGCGCTCGGCCAAAGCGGCCAGTCGGTACGTTCTTCACCACCCATCAGGAGATGAACGGCTATCCGACCACTTCCTTGGTCCCCCTGCTGCTTGGCCCAGCCGGGTTCTCGATGATCGGCTGGATCAGGTTCATAGCGGCTCAATCGCGACGCATGCGTGGATAGGCGGTCCTCGCCGGCATTCTCCCAAAGCGCCTCTCCTGCCAATAAACCAAGTCGGTCCAGCCAACGGATTGCTTCCGAATAGGTCTGTTCGACCAGTACGCGCATGGGCAGACAGTACACGAGCCGCCGGGGAGATCGCCCCCGCACTTCTGATAACGGAATCGCCGTTTCCAGACCCAGGCTAGAACAGCAGCAGCCGTCTTACCGAGTCCCGTAGGAACGCAAAGTAGATGAGACGCGGTAAGTCCGTCTGTTGCCAGGCGACTCTGGTAGGGGTATGCGAATCCCCAGCAGTTGCCTGGCTGAAGATGGACGCGAAGCACTCTTTCGGGTTGTTTGATCGCGTCGTTTGCATGTCTTCAGCCCTACGCCTCCCCGTGCAGCGAATTGAGAAGTAGAGCAATCCGCCAGCCATTCCAGCCTGCACTATGTGGGTAAAACGACTTCTGCACCTAGGCCGATGCCTGCAAGTTATGGTGCTTTCAAGGTCACCTTCACGTCCGGTCAGGGGCAGACTTCGCGCCGACCGATCGAGGTATAGCCTCACGTTCGGTCCGGGTCCGTCTGGTCGCGGGCTGCCTTCTCTGCTGCAGCAAGGCTTTTCTCCGGTGATTTGTCAGAGAGCTTTAAAATGTTTGAATTTCGTGGCGTTACGTCACAATCACCACATCCCGCGCGTCGTGCGGCTCGATCGGCCGACCCAGGGCCTCGATCTCCGCGGCGCAGCGGGTGCATAAGGGGACAAACAGGACCTGATCCTGGTCCAAATTGATGACATCATAAAGGCGTGACTTGAGTCTTACCAGGTCCGCCGCCGTAAGTTGACAAAAAAACACCGAGAATTGTCGCCGCAGCCCGAAATCCTCGCAGGCACGGGCCACCTTGCGCAGCCGCTTCGGGTCCGAGATGTCGTAGGCCACGAGGAAGGTCTCCATGGCGGCTCCTGGCTGCGGCGCGAGAAGAAGCCGGATTCGGACCGCGGATTCCGGATTCCGGATTCACGATTCCAAATTCAAGAAAATCGCCGTCCGGTCCGGATCATCGAGTCCGGCCGCCCGCTCCGTCAACCGTTCCCGTCCGTATCCGGCTCCATCCATGGTGAAAAAGCCCGTCCGCCCGGCCGAACGACCGCCGGTCATGGTCCGCACGCCCTCTTCAGATCGCCGATGTCTTCGCCGACGAGGCGGACGACCGCCTCAACTCGAGGCGGGATGCTCCAGGCCCGCGCCCGCGACGAGGCGGTCGAACTCCTCTCCAGCCAGCAATCCCTTCGCATCCAGCATGGCGCGGACGGGCACGAGATGGCGCGGTGCGACCCTCTGGTTGGGCTTGTAAAGGGGCAAGAAGATCTCGGTCCCCGAGTCGGTATGGAGGAAGGCCACGTGAGACTTCGGTACGACCACTTCGGTGAACCCCAACTCCGTGAAGAGCCGGCGGAGATCGGTAAAGGAGATCGCTAGCCTAGACATCGCGCCGTGTCCTCCGATGCCGTCCCTGATGGACTTGCCGCTTGCGCCGGGCGATCCCGTGGATCGCACGCCGGTCGAGCGTCTGACTCGTCGGGATCATGACGTTGATGGTCTGCCCGGTTCCGAACAAATCCAGGCTGCGCGGCCCCGAAAAGTACTCCTGGACATCAAGCCAGTACGCTCGGTCGTGGGTCGCGTGGTAGACGACGAGGATCACCGGGTACATTTCGCTGAGCCAGAGCTTCAGATCCCGTCGGCTGACAGTCCAGGAGATCGTCTTCTTATCCTTGAGGAGCGGCAGCCGGTTCGTTGCCTTGACCTGGAAATAGGCCCACCCTCCCTCGACCTCACCGCCCCGACTGTAAGTGATCATGGACAGGTCGTACCCGTAATCATGCGTGATCCGCTGCGGAGTATGGCCACAGAGGAGGATATGACGCTCCAGATGATTGACGCCGAGGTCCGCGATAACATGTTCGCGCGTGCGCAGCTTCCGCGGGTGCTCCGTCATTTCTCACGCCCCGGCGGATCCTCCCGCAACGGGATCGACAGGATCATCGTCTTCGGGTCCAGAACGGTCATGACGCTTCCTCTCCGATCGTTCCCGATCCCGCCCCGGTGGTTGTATGAGGCGACCCTCGTCGGGCGCTCGAGTGGCCGGCTCATTCTCCGACGAAAGGGACGCGCGGGCGCAGCAGGTCGCTCGAGTTCGCAGGGCCTCCTCCGGTTCCCATTGTCCGTCGGGACGAAGGCCGTGGGCAAGTGCCGAACTTGCACGTTCATCCATATCGTTCATCCGCGAGCCGTCCTCCTCTCATCGCACGGTGAACCCGACGTACCGCGGCAATTCTCCCCGAACGTAGGCCGCCAGCATCCGGGCCTGGACCTCGAGCATCCGGCCGTAGCTCATCCGGTAGCCGAAGACGGGGTGCGTCACCTCGGTGGCCTTTCTCTGCTCGTAGGCCTTGAAGAACGTCGCCCGGCCGTCGTCGGTGAGCTGGCAGGCGTCGCGCCAGGTCAGGAAATCGCCCTGCGTCAGCATCCCGTTGTTGATCAAGCCCAGCACGACCGAATCGCCGATCACCGGGCGGAACTCCTCCATCAGGTCGAGGGCCAGCGACGGGCGGCCGTGCCGCCCAACGTGGTAGAAGCCGTGGTACGGATCGAAGCCGACCGTGCAGGCGGCCGAGAAGCAGTCCTTGGCCAGGATCGCGTAGGCGAAGCTGAGCAGGCAGTTCACCGGGTCGCGCGGCGGCCGGCGGTTCCGCGCCGTGAAGTCGAACGCGGCGCCGGGGGCCCGGGCCTTGAGCATCCGGCCGAAGTTGCCGAAGTACAGCGCCGCCGCCTGGCCCTCCAGGCCCAGCAGCACGCCGAGGTCGGGAGCGTTCGGCACCCGGGCCAGCAGCTCGGCCATGTCCCGGACGGCGGGCTCGTCCGCCGAGGGGCGAGACGGCGAATCGGGCGGCTCGCACGGAGGCTCGCCCTCCCGGATCGGCTCGCCCTCCCGGAGAGTCCGTAGCGAGCGCATCAAGAGCGTCCGCTGGTTGGCAATCTTGGCGGCGACGACGGCCCGGGACAGTCCCAGCGCTCGTTCGGGCTCGGAGAAGACCCGGTACTGCCCGGTCCGCAGGGCCATGTTCTTTGCCGGGGGCGCGACGAAAGCCGCGATGAACTTGCCGTAGCCCGACAGGTACGAGACCGGGATCTCGGCCTCGGCCAGGGTGTGCAGGGCCTGGGTCGAGACCTGCACGTTGCCGAAGACCACGACCTGGCGGATCGTGGCGATCGGCACCCGGTTGACCTCGCGGCCCTGTTGCGAGATCACCAGGTGCGCGCTGCGGCGGCCGACGTGCGAGCCCGGCTCGTGCAGGTAGAGCACGGCCTTGTCGTCGGACTGCGGGATCACCCGCGTCAGGGCGGCGCCGAGCGAGGGCGGCTCGGGCGGCTCGGCCGGGCGGGTCCCGTCCGGAAGCGGCTCGGGCTCGGGGTGGTGAATCAAGTAGAGCGTCTCCTCGGGCAGGCAGATCGGGGCCAAGGAACAACCGAAGCAGCGGTGCCGCAGCTCGGCGGGCAGAGGCTCGGGGGCGACGTCGCGCCCCGACAGGTCGCGGATCCGCTCGATCGCGGCCAGCGTCCGGGACCGGAGCGACTCGTCGAATGGGACGTCCACCCGCGTCTTCGAGCCGATGTAATAGAGGATACCGGCGGGGACCGCGACGCCGAGGCTCTCCTCGACCAGCAGGCCCTGGGCACAGAGCTGGATGGCATCGTTCTCCCAGGAGGTCGGGGCGCCGTCCTCGTCCTTCGGCGCGGCCGAGCGTTTGTACTCCACCGGCCGGGTCGCCTGGCCCTGCTCCTCGAGCAGGTCGAGCTTGGCGGTGATCCCCAGCCGCTCCGACGAGAGCGAGACGCTGCGGGTCCGCAGGGTATCCCCCTCCTTGCGCGTCCGCTGGGCCAACTGGGGGTCATTGACCCGGCGGTGCTGAAACAGGCCGTCCTCGACGTGCTCGTTCAGCGGCATCACCGCCTCGACATATTCCAGGTAGTAAAGGCGCGGGCAGTAACTCACCTGGTTCAGCGCCCGCGCGGGGATCAATTCGGCGACATCGGTGCTCATCGGCGAACCCCTTTCATGTAGGTCAGGCTTTCCAGCCTGACGTCCGTTCGGGTCAGGCTGGAAAGCCTGACCTACGCTGGTCCCGCCCGGCCGGACCGGTCATCCGGGCCCGCGGCGGAGTGGTCGCGGACGGTCGGCTCCGTCGGCTGCCCCGTATAGGCCAGGAGCATCCGCTCCAGCTCGGCGGCCATCTCGGCGCGGAGAGACTCCGGCTCGAGGACGACGGCCGCCGCGCCGTAGCTCAGCACCCGGCTCTTGATCTCGATGGTGCTCGATAACCGGAGTCGGACGATCAGGCTGCCGTCGCGCTGCGGGGAGAACGCCTCGCTCTTGTGCCATCGCGACTCGCGGGCGTGGCGGGCGGCGGCGGGCAGGAAGCGGATGACGACCGTGACGTCGTCGTCGCCGTCGTAGATGCCCAGCGAACCCTTCAGGAAGGCCTCGACGTCGAAGTCGCGGTAGCGCTGGAAGACGATCTTACTGACCTCGGCGTCCTCGATCCGGTCAACCTTGTACGTCTTCACCTGGTCCTGCTGCGGGTCGGCGGCCACCAGGTAGAGCGCGCCGTTGCCCATCCGGACCAGCCCCAGCGGATAGACGTCGCGGGTGGCCGGCTCGGTCGCTCGCTCCGAGCGATAGGTGATGTGCGTGGCCTTGTAATCCTCGATGCCGATGGTCAAGGACTCGAGGATCTCCGCCTTGCTGGAGTAGTCGCGGTGGCCGGCCTCGGTGCAGTGCAGCATCCGCGAGAACGTGTCCAGGTAGTTCGCCGCGTGGTCGCCCAGCGTGCTGCGGATCTTCCGCCAGGCCCGACTGGCCGCCTCCCAGAACGGCGTCCCGGCCATCGATTCCATCAGTTGCCGGCCCAGGTACAAGGCCGCCGCCTCCTCGAAGGTGAACTCCAGCGGCGGCCGGCTCCAGGACTCGCCCAGCTTCCAGGTCTTCTTCCCGCGCTCACCCGTCCGCTCCTCGATGGGAACGGCCATCAGCTTCAGGAAATCCAGGTCGCGCCGGATCGTCTTGTCGGTCACGCCGAACTCGTGGACCAGGTCGCGGATCGTGACCCCCAACCTGCGTGCGCCCAGCAGGCGGATCAGGTTGAAACGTCGCACCATCTGCGGATCTTCCGCCATCGCACGACCCTCGTGGGTTGCAGATCGGACACCCGCGTCGCACCGGCCGGGCCGGCCTCGCCAGCTTCATCGCCATCATACAAGGTCGCCTGGTCAGGTAATGTCCAACGTGACCGGCGTTCAGCGCCAGATTCCGCGGTAGCGACCGGGCTCGCCGGCCCGGGGCACGGCGGAGCAGCAAGCCCGTGTTCAGCCCCGCGCATCCCCGGTCAAACCGGCCCGTCCGACCCGGCCCGCTCGCTCATCCCGACCCGCCGGGGCATGGCCGCGGCCGGCCGGATCCGGCGGTGGCCCGGGACGGGGCGGAATGTCAGGCACAGCGAGCCCCCCGACTCCTGGTGTGCACCGTCATCGCCAACGGCCATCCGACTGTGCTGACCGCCTGACCGCTCTCATCTTCCCTTCATCTCGGCGTCCAAATGGCGATATAATCCAATCAATCGGCGGGGAGCCATCGGGGACCCGCATGCGGGGTCGGGAGGTATGACGGAGCTTTCGATGGGTCGTACGGTCCCGGGGCTCAGGATCGCGCCGCAGGAATGCCCTGACGGGAGCCTGGACGGGAGGGTATCCGACCGATGTCAGTGAGCGACTCGGGACCTCATCCGCCACCCGCGGACGGCGGAGCCGAGACCGAGTACTATGAGAGCCTCGGGCCCGGGAAGGGGATCTATGCCACCATCGGCAAGGACGGATTCGTCGAGTTCAAGATCAATACCGAGGGGACCGGCGTCCGGGGGACCGACCTGTTCAACCGGATGATGCAGGCGTTCGGGGGGCGCGTCCGGGGGATCTGGGGCATGTGGCCCACGGGGACCAACCTCGATACGGTCAACGAACTGACGGCCCAGGGCATCCCCCTGTCGGAGGCCGTAACCCGGACCTGGACGGCCCATCGGGCGAGGGATTCCGGCTTCGACAAGGCCGTCATCCACGAAGGACCCCTGGGCATCCCGGGGGCCTACACGAAGATCGTCGTTCGATTCGTAAAGGAATCGGATTTCTCATGATCGGTCGGGGAGACGGGGTATGAGCTGGGACCCGCTGCTGATCGCGCAATTGCGCGACCTGGCCGGTCGAGGAGCTTCCGTGAGGATGCTGGTCAACGCGATCCGGAGCCATTACCCGGATGTCAACGAGATCGCCCTGGAGGTGGACCGCTACCTCACCAAGGCGTTCATGCTGCGACTCCGCGACGTTCGTAATGTCGAGGCGAGCTCTTGCCTGGGCGGCGCGGCTTATAGCGATGAACAGATCGACCAGCTCTTGCTGCCCTTGATCGCGAGCACGCGACATCTCTGGGCCGGGCCGGGCGAAGCCGAGCAGCCGGCGGCGAACGGGATGATCGGCCGAGGGGCGCCCGACCCGGACGTGATGAACCCCGGGAATCTGCCGCAGACCCCTGCGGCCCCCGAAGGATGAAGTGGAAGTCCGGAGGCCACCCGTGCCGATCCGGCCCGATCGCTCATCCGGCCCGGCCGCGGTCCCGGCCCGCGCCCGCCCGCCGACTGCGGCGTGGTGCCGGTCGGGTCGCGGCCGGCCCGTCCGGCCGCCGGCCCCGGCGGGCCCGAGTGGGGGTCTGGTCCGGACGGGGGCCGATGGTCCGTCGGACGGCGGGGCCGTTCGCCGCTGTCGATGCATGAGAGCCCGCGGCTGACGGTGCCCGGCCGGGATCGCCCTGAACGTGTTCAACCCTCACGGCGACGAGGTCATGAAGGTGTTCAAGGTCGGGTGACTTATACCAAATTATTGCAGGAACCTTGTATAATCGACTATAACTCGGTATCAATCCGCCATGGACCCGATCAAGAACCCCTTCTCACCCGGCGCAGGTTCCCCGCCTCCGGAACTGGTGGGTAGAGACCCTGTTCTCAAGCAAGCACGCATTCTACTGGGCCGGGTGAAAGAGAGACGCCCCGAAAAGAGCCTGCTGTTGACGGGCCTGCGTGGGGTCGGCAAGACGGTGCTGCTCAACGAGATCGAACGTCTCGCGAGGGCAGACGGTTACCGCACGATTTCCATCGAGGCTTACGAAGACAAGCCGCTGGGCAAGCTGATCGCCCCCTATCTGCGCACCCTCCTCTTCGACCTGGATCGGATCGCCGGGGCGGGGAACAAGGTGAAGCGGGGACTCGCCGTCCTGCGGAGCTTCATCGGATCGCTCAAGTTCACGGTCCATGACGTCGCCATCGGCCTGGACATCGAACCCGAAACCGGGGCGGCCGATAGCGGTGATCTCGAGATCGATCTCCCCAACCTGTTCGTCGCCATCGGCGAAGCGGCCGAGGATCGCAAGAGCGCCGTGGCCATCTTCATCGACGAGATCCAGTACTTCAGCCAGAAGGAACTCGGGTCGCTGATCATGGCGATGCACAGGGTGCAGCAGCTCCAACTCCCCCTGGTGCTCCTGGGCGCGGGCCTCCCCATCCTCCCGGGCCTGGCCGGGGAATCGAAGTCGTACGCCGAGCGGCTGTTCAGCTTCCCGGACATCGGCGCCCTCTCGGCGGAGGATGCCGCCAGGGCGCTTCGGGATCCCGCGAAGGCGGCGTCCGTCCGCTTCGAGCCCGCGGCGCTCGATGAGATCTATCGCCAGACCAAAGGCTATCCCTACTTCGTTCAAGAATGGGGCTACCAGGTCTGGAACCTGGCCACGGCCAGCCCGATCACCCGACAGGTCGTGCACGAGGCGACGGCAACCGTCATTCGACGCCTCGATCAGAATTTCTTCCGGGTGCGCTTCGATCGCCTCACCCCGGGCGAGAAGAATTTCCTCCGTGCGATGGCCGCACTCGGGCCGGGCGCTCAACGTACCGGCGACATCGCCAGCAAGCTGGGCGTCAAGGTCACGAGCCTCGGTCCCGTGCGGTCCAAACTCATCAAGAAAGGGATGATCTACAGCCCGGCTCACGGGGATATGGAGTTCACGGTCCCTTTGTTCGATCAATTCATGATCCGGGCGATCCCCCATTTCAAAGCGTAGGTCGAGTGCAGCTTCTGGCCGACCGACCGGGCCGGGCGCCGGCCGCGGCGGGCCTGGACGGAATGGACCGGCCCCAGGCCGGTCGAGGATCTCGCTCGTCTCGGCCACCGTCCCAACGGAAGACGCCGGCCGGTAGGTGATCGTCCCCTGCTCGGCCACGGGCCGGCGTGGGCTCAGTTCTCCTCCAAACCCCTGTGCGGCGTAAAGCCAGAAAATTCCGCCGAATAGCGAATAGCCGAGCCGGTCGAGGCGTCTAATAATAGATCGCTCCTTTCTTCCCTCGACGACGAGAACGGCCATCAATGACGAGTCTGCCACAAACCGGGATCGACGCCGACCCGGCCCGGACGAAGCCGACTGATCGAACCGGCGGGGGACAGCCGTCACAACCCCACGATCCACGCGGACACGATCCGTCGTTCATTCCAGCATTTCTAAAGCTCCATCCCCTTTTATGCAACGAATCCACGATGCTTGCCCGCATTGATGATGGCTATCGATCCTTGTTTCGAGCAAGCGTGCTGCCACGCATGATGACTCGAAGCGAAATCGCCGCCCGAGCGCCGGCTCGGCAGAAGCGACGAAACGAACCCATTGTTAATCTGGATAAAATTTATCGGCTAAATGGTCCTCGTCCTCGGTGCTGGGCCGCTCGTGCGAAAGGACGAAACGAACCCAATGTCAATCTGGATAAAATCTGCCGATTGCGCGGACGCGATATGAAGCGGCCGCTGCCTGGAGGACAGCGACGAAACGAACCCATTGTTAATTTGAGCTGGTTTCATGGATTGGATGGAATCTTGAGATTCTCTTGGTTACGCGTTCTGGGTTGTCATCGCCCTGGCATTTGGCTTCGGGGCCGGGTGTTGGCTCGCACCGCGCTTCACCAGGAGTCCGCGCATGGATGCGCCGCTGGCTGTCAAGCGTGGAAGCGTTCGATCGAGCCCAAGCCGGGCGGGGCGCGGTCGGGCTGTGCGGGAAAATACGAAACGAACCCAACAGGCCATCCGTTCGATGGAATGGGCTACAGGGTAAGACGTTACGATATCAATCCGATGCGTGAGCCCGGCGTTGAAAGCCCGGTGCTGGCGGTCGGGCGGCCGATTGCGGCGGCGATTGCGGGCCGGCCGGCGGTGTGCCGGCCACCCGAACCGGCGATCCGGCCGGCCGCACTTGAGACGGTAGCGGACCGCCGACCCTGCGAGTGTGGGCCCTGTGCCGGCGACGGAGAATCCCGGCTGGGGCTGGCACGGACCGGCCGATGCCTACCGTCCTGGGGGCGATGCCTCCGTCGTCGATCCCGACGGACCGTCCGGCCCGGCCCGACCGCCGCACCCGGCACCTGGACCGGCGCGGACGGGCGGGAGCGGGAAGAGTTCCCGTCCGGTTCGGGCCGATCGAGCGATGTCCCCGTGGCTCGGCGGCTCCGGGTCGCTCGCACCACCTCCCGGTTATCTCCGACCGTCTTCGCGACGTGGCCCGAATCGGTCGGCCCGCCGGGATTCGTCCGCCAGAACCGGCCGCCGGGCGCCGCCGGGCGCCGAAAACCGGCCGTGAGGCGCCGAGAGGCGCCGATTTGGACATCCCGAGGCGGTCAACCCGGTTGCTTCGCTCCGGCCCACGACACCGCAGACGAACGATCGCCCGGACTCTCGACCGGCCGACGATCCCGCTCCGGGGCCGGCCATCCCCCCGTGTGTGTACCGCGCTCGATGACATCGGCCAGGAACTCGGCCGGGCGCTGCGGCCCGACGAATCCGAAACGTTGGGTTGGGAAACCCGAGGGATGTGAGGACCGTTCGTGCCGGGGGCAATCGCCCGGCGGTCCCGCCGCAGGGACGCGACTGCGCCGGCCGCCGGGCAGGTTGTTGGCGCGACGGCTCCCCGCCCTTACGATGACGGTTGAGTCGGAAGGAAAGATCGCGGAATTCGGACGGTCCCCGACGTGCCGGGGGCCAGGGAAGATCGAGCCGGCCGCCGGGCCGACCCGGAGTCGGATTCCTCTCGTTGACCTTCGATCCAGGTTGAGGACTGCACCCGTGCGACAATCTCCGATTGGTCCGAACGGTCCGCGCCGGGATGAGCTCCCGCCGAGGACGTCATCTCACCGATGGAGCGGCTGGCGGCTACCCTGCCTCGCGGTGGTGGCGGCGCTGGGGTCGCCGGCGACCCTGTGGGCCCAGGAGACCAAGACTCCGGCCGCCGGAGAATCCCTCGGCGCGAGCTCGGCGGGCGCCACGCCGCTGGCTCGGTACTTCCCCAAGGACAACCTCATCTTCTACTTCGAGTTCTCGGGGGTCGACGCTCATGCCGACGCCTGGAACAAGACGGCCGCATACAAGATGCTCACCGAGACCCCGCTCGGCGATATGCTCGAGGAGGTCGGCACCCAGCTCCTGGACAAGGCGCTCAGCTATGCGCCCGGGCACAAGCTGGACGGCAAGGAGATCATCGCCCTGTGGAAGCACGCGGCGCACCACGGCTTGGCGATGGGGCTTCATGTCAAGGCCTTCACGGGCACTCCCAGCGGGGATTCCTTCATCTTCACGACCGTCGTCCGCGGGGCCGCGAGCAAGGAATCGCGCGGGCTCTGGAGCCGCGTCATGGGGTTGACCATGGCCGGCGGGGCTCCTCTGCTCGAGAAGCGCGAAGGCCGCACGGTGGTCGTCGTCCCTCCGGCGCGACCGAGTACGCCGGGGTCGAAGGACGGCGGGCGGAGCTGGTGGGCCGAGAAGGACGACGTGGTCTTCAGCATGGCCTACCCGTGGGGCCCGGATAGCGTGATGGCTGCCCTCGACGGCAAGGTCCCCAGCGCCGTCGATCACCCGATCGTCAAGGAGATGTTCGCGCGCGACGGCGGTTTCGAGCCGGTCGGCGTCTCCTTCGTCGAATTCGAGCATGCTCCTCAGACGCCGATCCAATTCACGAAGTTCCTCGCCAACGTCCGCGAAAAGGGCGGGATCAATCGACTGGCCTTCCGCTTCGGCTTCGACGACGACGCCCTGCTGCGGGAAGTCAGGATCGTCGCCCCCAGGCCGCGCAAGCCGTTCCTGGCGCTGCTGGATCAACCGGGTTTCGACGGCAAGGGGCTGATGCCCCTGCCCGAAGGGATCGAGTCGTTCCTGCAGCTCTCGATCGACCCGAACGCCCTGATCGACTCGATCGCGCAGCTCGGGCCGGAGGGCGTGGTCAAGGCCAAGGTCGAGGAGTTCTCCGAGGCGGTCCAGCGCAGCGGCAAGATCGACTTCCGCAAGGACTTCCTGGGGCACATCGGCCCCCGGATGGTCTTGTTCGTGGCGCCGGACAAGTCGGCCGCGGTCGGTCCCGGCGCGTTCGAGATGAACTGGCTCCAGGGCTTCAACCCGGCCAACGGCATCCCCAAGGCGGCGTTGCAACACATGCCGAAAATGACCCTGCTGGCGGAGGTCTCCGAGCCGAAGACCTTCGCGCGGACGCTCGAGGGGGCGATCAATGCCCTGAACCACGAGCTGACGGCGAAGACGGCGGAGCTGGTCGAGAAGGAGGAGTCGGAGAAGGCCGAGCCGGGGGCCGGCGGCGCGCCGACTCCGGGTGCGGGCCGGACCGGCGGGGGCCGGGCCGGCGGTCAGCGCGGCACCCGCAAGCGATCGACCGGCAGCCTGGCGCCGAAGTTCGTGGCGATGGACGCCTCAGCCATACCCGACGCGAGCAAGGCGGCGTATATCCTGCAGACGCCCAGCGACTCGCCCCTCAAGACCGGGCTGCCGAACTTCAAGCCGGTCGTCAAGTTCGAAGGCAAGTACCTGGTGATCTCGGTGGATTCGGATTCGGCCAATGCGGCGCTCAAGGCCACCAAGCAGAAGGGTTGGAAGCCTTCGGAGGACCTCCGCAAGGCCGCCGAGCACCTGCCGCCGAAGATGGTGGTCCTGGGGGTGAGCGACCCGCGGGAGATCATGCCCTCGCTCCTGGCGAGCCTGCCGGGGACCCTCCAGACGATTATCAATACGGTGATCACCGTGGCCCGGACCCAGGCGGCCAACGCTCAGCAGGGCGGGATGAATGCGCCGCCGGGGGCCGGACCGGGGCCCGGCGGACCGGGAGGAATGCCGGCGCGGCCCGGCGGCCGGATGATGGCCGGGAGAGCCCCGGGCGGGCCGGGCGGGCCGGGTGGGTCGGGAGGCTACCCGGGAGCGATGGCGCCGGGCGGGCCGGGAGCCCCCGGGGCCGGTGCGCCGGGAGGCGGCGACGCCAGCGGCATCCCCGCCGATGCCATGGTCGAGCTGAAGGTCGACTCGGAGAAGCTGCCCAAGGCCGAGGATCTGCGCTCCCGCTATTTCCTGAGCACGTTGGCGATCGCCGTCAATGACCAGGACATCCGCCTCGTCACGCGCGAGGCGTTCGTCTCGCAGCTCGACATGGCCTTCTTCGCGGGAGTCGTGGGGGGCGTCCTGCCGGCGGTGCAGGCGGCGCGAGCGGCGGCGCAGCGAGCCCAGGCGGCCAACGAGCAGGCCGCGGGCGCGCAAGCCCCCGCCGCCGGGCCCGCGCCGGGTGCGCCAGCGGCCGGACCGGGAGCGCCGGGCAGGCCCGGAGCCGGGGGCGGCGCCATGCCCGGACGAGGCGGCGGCCGTCGTGGTCGCGGGGGATGAAACAGTCGTCGCGTGGCGTGGCCATCCGTGGCTGGTTCCGGCGCGCGCCGGTATCCGCCGTCAGTCACCGGCGGCTCGACCAGGCCGGATGGCCCGCGTTCCGACGGATAGGATCGGCGGCACCATGTCGCTTGATTGTGTCGTGCAGCCTTCCCTGGCAACCCGAAGATCGGCCCGGACCGTCGCTTCGCCCGACGCGGGCGGTCCGGCCGATGATCTCAATCCGACCCCGGCCCTGCGCGCCTGGCGACGCGTTGCGGCCGGGGCGGTCCTCCCGGGTCCCCGCCCGATGGGTGAGGGGACGGCCGTCCGTTCGGGGACGTGGCGGCCCGAGCCGGGTGGGCGATCCCCGTCCCGTTCGACTGATTGCGCAGGCGCCCCCCGGGGTCGTGTCCCGCGAGGACGGTAGGGACGGAGCCGCCCATCGGGCGCCGCGACTCTCTTCATCAGTGGAGGTTCTCCCATGGAATTCGTGCAAGAAGTGACCGCCTACCTGGAGAATAAGCCGGGCCGCCTGGCCAAGATCTGCTCGGCGCTGGCCCAGGAGAAGGTGGATATCAGCGCCCTGTCGGTCATGGAGACCGAGGGGCCGAGTGTCCTGAGGCTGGTCACCTCGGATCTGGAGGCCACCAAGTCGGTCCTGACGTCGCTGGGCACCGAGTACCGGATCTCCGAGGTCCTGGCGGTCCAGATGGAGAACCGGACCGGGGCGCTGTCGAAGGTGCTGGAGCGGCTCGCGGAGGAGCACATCAACGTGGAATATGCGTATGCCTCCACGACGGCGGCGCCCGGCAAGAGCCTGGGGATCTTCCATACCTCGAATCCCAAGCGGGCCGTCGCGATCCTGGGCGAGGCCGCCAACTCGCTGGCAGGCGCGAGGTCGGCCGGGCGCCGGCCGTTGCACTCGCGTTGAGCGCGGCGTATCCGGGGGATTAGACTGGGTCGGGAGGAGTCCGGCCGCGGTCCGCCGCGTCGCGAGCGCCGGTCTCGATCGACGTCGCGGCTGGGCCGGGACCCCGCCCGACGGCGGCGCCGCGGGCCCGCGGGATGCATCGTCCGATCCGGAAAGGTCGCCCTCGTGGCCAAGAAGAAGAAAGTGCGCGTCGCCCTGCGAAAGAACCGGCAGAACCGGACGCGGTCCAACGACCTGACCCGCGAGTTCCGGAACGATGAGACGGGTGCCGCGGCGGCCGCGCCGACCACCGATCGTGTCCGCCCGCGGGGAGAGCTGTCGCGTCATCGCACCATCATCGAGGACGCGGATGCCGGCGACGGCGCGGCGTCGGGCGACACCTCGGACGCCGCGGCGATGCGTTCCATCGATACCTCGGCATGCCTTCAGGGCCGCGTCACCTGCATCCACGGGCTGACATTGATGGTCCGCGCCGACGATGGGCGGACCTACCCGTGTCACGTCCGCCGGCTGCTCAAGAGCCTGGCGATCGAGGGCCGGAACGTCGTGACGGTCGGCGACCGCGTGTGGTTCCGGCCCGCCGGCTCATCGGCGCCGAGGGGTTGATCGAGCGGGTCGAGGCGCGCAGTGGCGTGATCACCCGCGGCTATCGCAATCGCCAGCAGGTCCTGGCCGCCAACGTCGACCAGGTCCTCATCGTCTCGGCGCTGGCCGAGCCGGGCCTCAAGCTCGGACTGGTCAACCGCTACTTGGTCTCGGCCGAGATCGGCGGCGTCCGGCCCGTCGTGGTGTTCAACAAGGCTGACCTGGTCGAAATGGCGGCGTTCCAGTGGGTCGTGGGGCTGTACTCGCAGCTCGGCTACGAGACCGTGGTCAGCTCCGCGGCCGACGGCCAGGGGATCGATCGCCTCCGGGAGCTGGTCTCCAGCGGCGTGACGGCCGTCTCGGGTCAGAGCGGCGTCGGCAAGAGTTCTCTGCTCAATACCATCCAGCCCGGCCTCAACCTCAAGGTCCGCGAGGTCTCCGACTGGACCTTCAAAGGCAAGCACACCACGACCACCGCCGAGCTCATCGAGCTCGAGGCGGGCGGTTTCGTCGTCGACACCCCCGGCCTGCGTCAGTTCGAGCTCTGGGGCGTCGTCCCTGGCGAGCTGGAAGCCTACTTTGTCGAGTTCCGCCCGTTCATCCCCCATTGCCGATTCCCGGACTGTTCGCACACCCACGAACACGCCTGCGCCGTCAAGGACGCCGTCTACTGGGGACAGATCCATCCTGGCCGTTACGAGAGCTATCGCAAGCTCTATCACCAGCAGCCGCTACCCGGCGACTAGTGTCGATCGAGAGGGGCCGGCTACCCGACAGGGTCCCGAACGAGGGAATTCGGGGATTCCTCGTGGCTGTAACCGCGAGGCCTCCAGGCGGCTCTCTATCGAAGGACGACCGCGCTCCGATCGCCCCGGCCCTCAAGAATGAGGTCCGTGGGGCCGGGGAGACCGCGCGGCCGGAGTTGGCCAGTGACTTAACCGCCTGGCCAGCCAATCGTTACGTTCGGATAACGACGTCCACACCCGCCGAATGAGACTCAGAATAAAATCGGCGCCAGGCCGAACAACCGGACACAGAGGAGTGTCCGTCGTCGCGAAGCCGGCTGTCACCGCCTTCGTGCACGGGGGACCGGCTCCAAGGTAACCATTGCCCGAACGGGAGCCGCCGCCGAGCAGCCGACAAAATTCGGATTCGGCGGCGCAAGCCGGTCCAGGTTGGTGACTCCCCCCCCAGCGGCGGGCGAGAAACCCGCCGGACTCCCTCATCCTTCTCGATCGTCGCCCCCGCTGCGGGCTCGCCTCGGGAGAAGCCGATGCCCATCGCGCTCGAGGCCTGACCCTTACGACCGACCCGGAAGGACCGCTCGAAGTGATGCAGCGTCTCACTCAAAACGATTTCTTTAGGACTCGTCCGGCTCGTCTGTCGTGGGGTGGATCTCCGAGCGGGTTCCGTCGACCTGCGGGATCTCTGCCCCATCCGGAGAGTTCCTTCGGGACAGGAGTCAGCGCCCATGCCCCGCGATCACGGTTTGGAAGACCTGGACTCGATGCCTGGATTCGATGGTGTCCGGGAGCGTGTCTCGACCGGGAAGACCCGCGTCGCGCGAGTCTCGTGGGAGTGCCGGCTGGTCGCGATCGCGCTGCCGGTCCTGGCCGCGCTCATCTGGTCGAGCTCGCTGGCTTCTCGCTCGGCCTCGCGCGACCACATCGTTCTGCCCGGGCACACCCGGCTCGTCGAATCCGTAACGTTCTCGCCGGATGGCCGGACGCTCGCATCGTGCGGGTTCGACGGCACGATCCGGCTCTGGGACACCGGCCGTTGGGGGGATGAGGAGCCGGCCGAGCCGGGGATCCTCTCGCACTCCTCCGTCGTCTTCGCGACGGCGTACTCGCCCGACGGGTCGATTCTCGCCGCCGCGGGCGACGGCTTCGTGACCATCTGGGCGTGCCGGCCGGTCTACCGGAAACAGATGGAGCTGACCGGCGAGACGTTTCGGGGGATCGCTTTCTCGCCCGATGGCCGGACGCTGGCCCTTGGGGCCGAGGATGGCACGATCCGGCTGTTGGATATGCCCTCGGCGCGGGTCCGGATGACCTTGCGAGATCATGTCAGCACGATGAGGGCGCTGGCCTTCTCGCCCGATGGTAAGCTCCTGGTCTCGTCGAGCCACCACGGTCGGGTCGTGCTCTGGGACGCGATTGAGGGCGCCGAACGGCGCGTCCTCGTCGAGCGCGGGCCAGGACCGGTCCGGAGCGTGGCGTTCTCGCCCGATGGCCGGTCGGTGTGCGTGGCCGAACCCGCTTACGGACCCCGGGATCTCGTGCTGTACGATCCGGAGACCGGCGCCGTCCGGACACGGCTGCCCGGCCACCCGCTCGGCGTCGAGGCCGTCGCCTTCTCGCCCGATGGCCGGTTCATCGCGACGATCGGCCTGGATCACGTCCTCAAGCTCTTCGACCTCGCGACGGCGCGCGAAGTGGGCACTCTGAACGAATGCGTCGGCTGGGCGAAGTCCCTGACCTTCTCGCCCGACGGCGCCTGGTTGGCATGCGCCGGCGGGGATGACGCGGTTCGGCTGTGGAACATGAGGCGCCGATGCCCGCCCGCCGGAGCGCACGTGGGATTCCCCTCATCCCAGGGCAGGACGGCCGGGGCTTGACCAGGGTCCTGGACAATCCCGTTGCCCGCCCGCAGCACCTCCGCCCATACTCGGAGGGGGCTCGACGGAGCTCGACCGCGCAACGTCGGTCGTTCCGAGGGGTCCCGGACGTGGGCGGACGGGAGATCGGGCTCGATGCGCCTCCTGGTTCTCAGCGATCTACACGGAGATCTCGACTCGGCGCGGTGCGCCTGTGATCGCGCGAGGCCCGACGTGATCCTGTCGTGTGGAGACTGGGGCGACCCCGAGGAGGTCGATGAGACGACGTTCGCGGCCTTGCTCGCGGCCGTGCCGATCTATACGACCTTCGGCAATCACGACCCGATGGAGATGCTCGGCCGCCTGCACAACCGCGATCGTTCGCCGGTCTTGCTCCCGCAGGGGGAGAGGACGGACGTGAAGGGCTTGAACGTCGCCGCGATCGGGGGAATCTGGGCCAAGTCGCACAAGAAGCCGCACTATGTCACCGACGACGATGTGGCCGCGGCGGCCCGCCGGATCGCGGGGTCGGGTCCGGTTGATGTCCTGCTCACTCATGGCTGCCCGGTCGGGCTGGCCGACCTGACCCCGTCCGGCCGCCATGGAGGTCAGCGGTGTTTCCTCGAGGCGAACAAGACCATCGCGCCGCGCCTGCACCTTTGCGGCCACCTGCACGTGGCCCAGGAGCGCACCCTCAAGGATGGGCGCCGGATCATCAACGTCGGCGCCACTCCTGAGGGATCGATTGTGGTCATCGAGTTCGACCCGGCCCGACGCGACCTCGAGGCCCGGCTCCAGAAGTGGAATACCGTCTGAGAATCCGGCCGGCCGATTCACGGCGTCTGGCTCAACGTTTCCGTCACATCGACGCTGAATCCGGGAAGGAGCCGGGAGGCGGCTCGTTCACCTTTCTGGAAGGTGCCGTGCTCGACGTAGCTCCTCCGCCTCGGCTTGAGGACGAAAACCGTGATCGTCTCCTCCTCGGGGTCGACGATCCAGTATTCCGGGATGCCGGCGCGGGCATACTCGTCCCGCTTCGTCACGAGATCGTGGCGGCGGTTGTGCTCGCTGACGACCTCCATGACCAGGTCGGTTCTCGTGCAGAAGTCCTTCTTGATCCACGATCCATGTTCGCTCTTGATGAAGAGGATATCCGGCTCGCGAAGCTTGCCGGCGCGAATACGCACGCTGTAACCGGCGGGGATGACGGTCCCCAGCTTCCTGGGCACGACGAATGCGTCGAGTTGCCAGCAGAGAAATTTCAAGATCAATTGATGGAAGATTGTCGGCACCGGCAGGACCTCGAGGAAACCGTCGGCGTACTCCAGGCGAATGTTGCCATCCAGCGCGAGGTACTCTTCCTCGGTGCAGGGATAGCGTACCGGGAAGACTTGCGCGGCCTGCCATTCGGGGGTCCAGTTGGCCACATCCGGCGCCAACTGCTCCAGCGAAATGCGAACTCCCGTCGCCATGGTCGGCGCCTCTCCTTTCGAGAATGACGAGTCTCGCCCCATTCTAGCCGTGCCCGTAGCCCCGGTCGAAGGCCTCGAGGTCGCGCATGTAGGCCGCGTAGGTCGTGCGGAACGTGTCGTAGTCGATGGTCCAGCGCGGGGCGTCCTCGGTGTGGCGATGGCAATGCTCTTCGATGAGCCTGTGCAGGAACTTGAAGAGGTGCCGCGGTGTGCGAAGATTGGCCAGGGCCTCCTTGAGGTAGTCATCGCTGACGGCGTCGTCGATGAACCGGCGGAGCCGCGGGGCCTCGCCGTTGCTCGAAGGTTCGGGGTGGCAGGCGCGGAGGCGGTCGGAGGCCAGGTCGTAGAGCGACGGGCCGGTCCAGCGGAGCGGCTTGATCATGTTGAGCTTGTCGGGCCGGGCGCGGTCGTAGAACTCCTTGTCCTCCTTCTCGAGGTAGTAGGCCAGCTCGATGGGGAGCAGCAGCTTCACGCCGATGCCCGGATGGCGGAGGAACTTGTGATCGAGGAGCGGCCAGATCAGGGCGCGCATCTTGCGCGGGTCGCCCTCGACCTGCTGGGGTTCGTCGACCCGGTCGATCAGCACGACCACACCGGCATATCCCAGCGTGTGCAGGACCCCCAGGAACTTGCGCAGCAGCTCGTAGCGTTCCTCGGCCCCCTGGCGGCTTGTCGTGGGAAGGGGCTGGCCGCCGAGTTCGGATGGCTTGAACCAGAGCAGCTCCCAGCGGAGCGCGGAAGGGTCGCGGTTGAGGACGCGCAGGCCCTTGCGGATGTCCCGCGCGAACCACTCGGCCCGCGCCAGCCGCCATCCCCAGTAGAGCCAGCCGACGAAGATCGGCACCAGCAGCCAGGGGAGGACGCTCCACTTCATCAGCGAGGGGAACATGGCGATCAGGCCGATGACCACGAGCGTCGTGCCGAAGCCGATCTGGAGGTCGCGGCGGGTCCAGAGCGACCGGAAGCCCGAGCGCCGCCGCAGCCGGCTCCATCGCCGGGCGATCGGCTCGCCCGTCGAGGCGTCGTAGAGCGCCGCCAGGAGCAAGAGGTCGCGCCGCTGGTCCAGGCTCAGCACCGAGAGGTCGACCTTCTCGTGGGTCAGCAGGTCGACCAGCTGCGTCACCCCCAGCGAGAGGATCGCGTCCATGTGGTCCGAGAGCCGCCAGCTCGCCAGGACCGGGCCCATTTCGCGGGCGCGCATCGCGGTGCGGCAGTTGTCCAGGTAGGGATTGAAATCGTCGTAGGAGATGACGAAGACCCGCTCGCCCGGGTTCGCCTGGTTGTAGCCGTCGAGCTCGGAATTGGCCTGGAGCCGCAGCGCCGTCTTGCCGCTGCCCTTCTCGCCGAAGACCAGGGCCGTCGACGGGTCCGCCGGACTGCCGAAGAACTTGTTCCACGCGGGGTGGTGGATCGTCGCCAGGCAACGCCGCTTGAACACGGTGTCCGTCTGCGCATCCTCCTCGCTGAACGGATTGCCGACGATCCCGTGGTGCCGAAAGAACTGTTCCAGCTTCATCCCTGGCAACGCCTTTCCTGAATCGTGTTCGGCCGGCCGTGAAGTCCTGAATCGCGACCCGTGCCGGTCTTGTTGTGTCCATTCTCGCCCGATCCATCGCCACCATTGGTCTTACCTGATTCGGTCACGGCCCGCAATCGAAGGCGGTTGACCGCTCCACAGCCCCGCCGTACGATGCCCGCGGATTCCCCCGCCTCGGCCGAGGACCCGACCGATGAGACGAGACGGTCAGAAGTTACGACTCCTGGGCTCGCGCTTCCCAGCGTGGTTGCTCGCATTGATGTCGTGTTGGACGGTGGGGTGCGGACGCTCGCATGACGCGACGAAAACACCGGGGGTCGCGGGCGGGACGGAACCACCGCCGCCGTTGCGGATCGCCGCGGCCAGCGACCTTCAGGCGGCCTTGCCCAGGCTGGCGGATCGATTCCGTGCGAAGAGCGGCATCGCCATCACGCCGACGTTCCTTTCATCGGGGTTGCTGGCGCAGCAGATCAAGCAAGGGGCGCCGTACGACGTCTTCCTGGCGGCGAACGAGGCGTTCGTCCAGGATCTCGCCAAGGGTGGGTCCATTCGCCCGGAGTCGGTTCACGCTTATGCGCGGATCGCTGGTCCTGGCGGTCTACCCCGATCTGGTGGACCGCGTGGGCTCGCTCGCCGACCTCGCCAAGCCCGAGGTGAAGAAGATCGCGCTGGCCAATCCCGAGACGGCCCCGTATGGCAAGGCCGGCAAGCAGGCGCTCGAGCGGGCCGGGATGTGGGAGAAGCTCCAGACAAAGATCGTCGTGGCCGAATCCGTACGCCAGGCTCTGCTGTACGCGCAGAGAGGGGACGCCGAGGCCGCGCTCGTCGGCCGCGCGATCGCGAACATCCCGGAGGTCCGGACCTTCGAGATTGACCCGGGGCTCTACGACCCGATCGTGCAAGCGCTGGGGGTCGTCGCCGATTCCTCGCGCCGGGCGGATGCCGAGGCGTTCGTGACATTTGTACTCGGCGAGGAAGGGCAAGGGATCTTGAAGGAGTTCGGATTCAAGCCGGCTGCGGTCGAGGATCGGTCAACCGATCGGGAGCATTGACGTCGCGAGGAGTTGGCCAAGCCGATAGATTGATGGAGAGGAGGCTGCCTTCGCTCTCCCATTCCCGAGACGAGGAGTCATGTGATGTCGACGATCACCACCCCGCCGTGGCGAGCCGCGACGCCCGCGCCATCGGTGCCGACGAGGGCCGTCGTCAACCCTGGAGATCAGCGGATCGCGATCCGGGATGTCAGTTGGGAAATCTACGATCTCCTCTCCGATGCGGTCGGCGAACGACAGCACGTCTACCTGGCCTATGACGGAAAGGATATGGAGATCATGACCAAGGGGAGAGACCACGAGGGATTCAGGGCGATCTTGGCCCGCTTCGTGATCTTCGTCACATCCGAGCTTCGGATCCGTTGTCGTGAGCTCGGCGAGACGACGTGGAAGCGCCCCGAGATCGCGAGGGGTCTGGAAGCCGACCTCTGCTATTACTTCACCCCCGAGAAGCGGGCGGCGGATGTGGAGGCGCTGGCGCGCAAGATCAAGGACATCGCGGCCTATCCGAATCCCGACATGGCGATCGAGATCGATCTGTCGACGCCGGAGATCGATCGGCCCGGCATCTATGCAGCCCTCAGCGTCGCCGAGCTCTGGCGATTCGATGGCGCGGACTTCATCATCGAGAACCTCCAGCCCGATGGGACCTACCAACCGGTCGAGATGAGCCGATTTCTGCCGGTCCGGGCCGAGGACATCCGACGGTGGGTGATCGACGAGGACTTCAGCGACGAACTGGCCTGGGAGCAGCAGCTACGGGAGTGGGCCCGGGCTGAGCTGATGCCGCGCCAAAATGCCGGTTGAAGACCCGAATTCGTTTGTGGTCACGCCGAAGGAGTTCCATGAGTGACCTCGGACCCCTTGGGCTTTCGTTGCGCGTCGCCGCGCTGGCGACGCTGCTGATCGTCGCGGTCGGCCTGCCGGTGGCGTGGGTCCTGGCGCGTCGCCATTTCCCGGGCAAGTCGCTGATCGCGGGCCTGCTCGTCCTGCCGCTGGTGCTGCCGCCGACGGTCCTGGGCTACTACCTCCTCCAGGTCCTGGGCCGCCGGCGCCGATCGGGCACTGGCTGGAGTCGGCGCTCGGGATCACGGTGGTGTTCCACTGGTCGGGCGCGGTGATCGCCTCGGCGGTCGCGGCGTTCCCGCTGTTCCTGTTGCCGCGCGCGGGGCGTTCGAGGCGGTCGACCCGGCGCTGGAGGACGTCGCGCGACTGCTGGGCCGGGGCGAGACCTCGGTATTCCTCGCGGTGACGCTGCCCCTGGCCTGGCGCGGACTGGCCGCGGGCATCGTGCTGGCGTTCGCCCGATCGCTGGGCGACTTCGGGGCGACGCTGATGGTCGCGGGCAACATCCCCGGCCTGACCCAGACCGCGGCGCTGGCGATCTATGACGCCGTCGTGCAAGGCAACGACTCGGCCCGCGCCGGCCGGTTGACGCTCCTGATCTCGGCCGTCTCGATTGTGGCGCTCCTGGTCGTCCAGAGGACATTGCCGTCGCGGAGGCCGGGGCGGTGAGCGGGCCAGCCTCTGAAGCCCTGGATGTCCGCCTGAACTATCGGGTCCATCCCGGCCTGACGATCGAGGCCGGCTTGCAGCTCGGCCCCGAGATCGGAGTCGTGTTCGGCCCGTCGGGAGCGGGCAAGACGACCTTCCTGCGGCTGATCGCCGGGCTGACTCGCCCCGATTCCGGCCGGATTGACCTCGGCGGCGACACCCTGTTCGACTCGTCGCGCGGGATCGATCGCCGGCTGCGAGACCGCCGGATCGGGATGATCTTCCAGGACGACCGGTTGTTCCCACACCTGAGCGTCGCGGCCAACATCCGTTTCGGCCTGAAGGGTTGGCGGCGAGATGAAGCTGACACCCGCCTCGCCGAAGTCGCGGCGATGTGCGGCGTCGATCGGCTGATGGACCGTTCGCCGGAGACGCTCTCGGGCGGCGAGCGCCAGCGGGTCGGCCTGGCGCGGGCGCTGGCGCCCCGTCCCCGGCTCTTGCTCTGCGACGAGCCGGTCTCGGCGCTCGACCTGGCCAATCGCCACGCGATGGTGCGCCACCTTCGCGACGTCCAGCGCGCGCTGGCGATCCCGATGCTCTACGTGACGCACAGCGTCGCCGAGGCCGTCGCCCTGGGTTCGCGGCTGTTCTTGCTGGACCGCGGGAAGATCGTCGCCGAGGGGCCGCCGCTGGACGTCCTGGCCGCGGCGCGGCGATCGGACGACGGCTCGATCCCGTTCGAGGGCGTGCTCAACGTCTTCGCCGCTCGCGTCGAGGAACACGCCCCCGAGCACAACGCCACCCATCTGCGCCTCGACGGCGGCCCCGAGCTGATCGTCGGCTACCTCGACCGGCCCGCCGGCAGCCCGCTCCTGGTCGAGATCCGCGCCGATGATATCTTGCTGGCCAGACATTCCGTCGCCGGCCTTTCCGCCCGCAACCAGATTCCGGGGATCGTCGAGCGGATCGTCTCCCGCGGCGCCGAGGCCGAGGCCGTCATCCGCACGGGCGGACTCTCCTGGATCGTGAGCCTCGTCGCCCTGGCGGTCGAGCAGCTCGGGCTGGAGCGCGGAACCGACGTCCACATGATCATCAAGGCGAGAAGTTGTCGCGTAATCGACGCGGCTGACACGAACCATCCACTCCGATGATGGTGACGATTCCCTCACGGGCACCTTGACCGACCCGATGGGAATCACTACGATAAAACCAAATCTAAAAAACCAAAGGTCTCATCGGGACCCTATTCGTGAGCCGTGGAGAGGAGGGACCGTCATGGCGCGACCGCCGGCCAAGGAGCTGACGGAGCGTGAGCTCGAGGTGATGCACGTGTTCTGGAATCGGGGGGAGTCAACGGTGGCCGACGTGCGCGAGGCCCTGGCGGCCGAGGGGCTGGACCGGGCCTACACGACGATCGCGACCCTGGTGAGGATCCTGACGGACAAGAAGTTCCTGATCCAGACGAATGACGAGCGGCCGTTCTCGTACCGGCCGGCGCGGTCGTACGAGGAGGTGTCGCGGAAGCTCCTGGGCGAGCTGATCGACCGGGTCTTCCGCGGCTCGCGCGAGCAGTTGCTGGTGCGCCTGATGGAGCAGAAGACGCTGACGGCCAAGGAGCGGACCGTGCTGGAAGACGTCCTCCGCCAACGGGAGAAACGACGGTGAACGCACTAGGATTCTGGCTCGTGGGGAGCGTCGCTCATGCGACGGTCTTCGCGATCGCGGGGATCGCGGCCTACCTGGCGATCCGGCGCTGGGGCCCCGCGGCGGGGTCGCTCGCGGCCGGGTCGAGCCTGGTCATCATGGTCCTGGTCTCGGCCGTCGTGCTGAGCCCTTGGCCCCACTGGTGGACGTGGTCGTTCGACCGACCGGCCGCACACGCCGCTGCCGCCGCCCCCGACCCGGCGCCGGCGGGATCGGCGCCTGTGGCGTTCGATGACGCGAGAGCGCCGCGGGAAGCCGCGGCGGGACTGAAGATCGAGCCAACGCCGGACCGGCCGGCCTTCCTCGCCCTCCTGCTCGACGAGCTGCGGCGACCGACGGTCGCCAGCGGCTCGACGGCGTGGGGCTGGCGGGAATGGCTGGCCGCGGTGTTCCTGGCGAGCGTGGTGCTGGGCCTGGCCCGATTGGGCGCCGGGTTGTGGGAGATCGAGCGGCTGCGGGCGCGGAGCCGGCCCGTGGAGGATCCCGAGGTCGACGATCTGCTCCAGCTCCTCCGCGCCGAGTTGAGCTGCACACGACCGGTCGAGCTGCGCGAGGCGCAGCCGCTGACCACACCGGCCACGATCGGCTGGCGGCGGCCGGTGTTGCTCTTGCCGGCCGACTGGCGGACCTGGAACCTCGACGAGCGCCGCGCGGTCCTCGCTCACGAACTGGCTCACGTGCGCCGCGGCGACTTCGCCGCCGGCGTCGTGGCGCAGCTCGCGCTGGCCCTGCACTTCTATCATCCGCTGGCGCACTGGCTGGCGGCCCGGCTGCGGCTGGAACAGGAGCTGGCCGCCGACGCCTGGGGGGCTCGCCTCTCGGGCGGCAAACCGTCGTACCTGGCGACCCTGGCGCGGATGGCCCTGCGCCGCGACGGCCGCGCCGTCACGTGGCCGGCCCGCGCCTTCCTCCCATCCCACGGCACTTTCGTTCGGAGGATCGAGATGTTGAAGAATCACGGACCTATCCGTCACGTTGCGCTGCCCGTCGCGGCGCGCGTCTCGACCGTCGCCGCGCTGGTCGCGATCGGTCTGCTCGTCGCCGGCTTGCGGGGTCCCGCCGGGGGATCGTCCGCCCTGGCCCTGGCCCAGGACCGGCCGACCGCCGCGCCGACCGCCGAGGCGGATTCGTACGACCTGGCCTTCCTGCCGGCCGACGCTCGGATGATGCTGGTCGTGCGGCCCCAGTCGCTGCTACGGCGACGCGACGTCATGTCGCTCCTCAACACTCTGCGAGAAGGTCCGATGCTTCTCCGTCCAATCCCCGTGCCTCCCGAAGATATCGGGCAGGTCCTGGTCTTCTGGGAGGCCGAACCGCCGCAAGCGGGTCCCACGCTGATCCCGGCCCCTTCGGGTTTCGTCGTTCGCATGACGAAGGCCCAGGATTGGAAGACGTCGATCGCCAAACTGGCCGGGCCGCCCGGCCTTCAAGAAGGCCGGCATGACGGGCAGACCTACTTCCGCGTCCCCGGGAGTGGACCCCCCTGGCCCCCCTGGGCCTTTTACGCGCCCGATGACCGGACCCTCGTCGGCGCCCACGAGGTGTTACTCCGCGAAATGATCGCGGACCGCAACGCACCGGCGACCCGGCACGCCTGGGATCCGGCCTGGAACAAGGTCGCCCGTGGGCAGGTCATGCTGGCCCTCGACACGCGATGGTTCCGTCGCAGGCTGGCGCAGGCCGCCGGGCCGGGTCAGTCGCCGGCGGAGGCCCTCAAGGTCGAGACGTTCGCGCCGCTCTACGAGAAGGCCCAGTCGTATGCGCTGAGCCTCCGTGCGACCGATCAGTCGTTCGCGGTCAACCTCGCGGCGGCGGCGAACGGGGCGGAGAACGCCAAGGCGGTCGCCGAGACGTTGCAGGCCGTCGTGACGCTCGGCAAGAACGCGCTCCAGGGACTCCGGCGGGACATCGACCGCCACCCGCGGATCGGCGAGGGCTCGGAATGGGCCCTCCAGGCCGCCGACTCTCTCGTGGAGAAGGCCCGGGTCGAGACGACCGAGGGGTTCGTCCGGCTGCATGCGGAGGCCGCCGTCGACCTCGCCGAAGGGATTCGCCTGCTGGTCCCCGCCGTGGCGAGGGCCAAGGCGGATTCCAATCGCTATCAGAGCGTGAACAACCTCAAGCAGATCGGCCTGGCGTTCCACAACTACGCCGCGGCGGCCGGTCGATTCCCGGCGGCAGCGAATCGCGACAAAGGCCGGTTCCCGTATAGCTGGCGGGTCGCTATCCTGCCGTACATCGAGCAGCAGGAACTCTATCATCAGTACAACTTCGACGAGCCGTGGGACGGCCCGAACAATCGCAAGCTGATCGACAAGATGCCCGCGACTTACGCCTATCCCGGCCCCGACGGCCAGCCGTCGAGCCGGAGCCACACCTCGTACTTCGTCTTCACCGGTCCGTCCACCATCGGAGGCGCCGACGGTGGGACGCAGTTCCAACAGATCACCGACGGCTCCTCCAACACGATCCTCGCCGTCGAGGCGAAGCGCGAAATCCCCTGGACCAAGCCGGAGGACATCCCGTTCGACCTGAATGCACCCCTGCCCGAGCTGGGCGGGTTCACGCCGGAGGGCTTCGATGCGGTGCTGGCCGACGGGGCGGTGCGATATATCAAGAAGTCGATCAATCCGATGACGTTGAAGGCGCTGATCACCCGGGATGGCGGCGAGGTCATCAGCAGCGACAGCTACTGAGGCTGATCCGCCGCTCATCGCCGAGTCCCCGGCGGGCCGGGACCTCCCCACGGCGGGAGGGCCCCGGCTCGCTTCGCGCGGGACTTCCATGATCTGCACCGCCGATGGAGCACGTGGTATATTGGACGATCTCAAGGCCGGAGACGAGGGAGGATTGGTCATGAGCACGATGGTCGCGATCCCGCCGACGATCGAGGATCAAGCCGAGATGCGCTCTCAGCCCGAGGTTCGGGCCGAGGTGACGCCGGAACAACTGCTCGCGATGCCCGACGGCGGGCATTACGAGTTGATCGAGGGGGAACTCAGGGAGCGGAACGTGAGTTTCTTATCGGATGTGATCGCGGAAGAGACGATGCGCTTGCTGGGCAATCATTGTCGGCCGCGCAACCTGGGCTGGCTCCCCTCGGCGCAACTGGGATTTCGTTGCTTCCCCTGGAAGCCCGGGCGGGTCCGGCGGGCGGATGGCTCCTTCATCCGGGCCGAACGAGTCACCCCGGAACTCTGGGATGCGGGCTACTGCCCGATTCCTCCCGACCTGGCCGTGGAGGTCGTCTCCCCCAACGACCTGGCCACCAAGGATGTTGAGGAGAAGGTGGACGAGTACGTGCGGGCGGGCGTGCGGCTCGTCTGGGTCATCTATCCCGTGACGCGGACCATCTACGTCATCCGAGGCGACGGGACCGGGTACCGTTTGCGGAGCGAAGACGACCTCACCGGCGAGGACGTGATCCCCGGCTTCCGCTGCCGGGTGGCCGACCTGTTCCCCGCGCCGCCGGTGGCCGAGGCCGTCGCACCCGGACAGGCCGCGGCCGGGCCCGAGGCGCCCCGGCCCTGAAATCGGCCATTCAACGACCCGACCATCTCGCCCTATCGGGCTTCTCGTCTCGAGTGCACGCGCCATGGCCGATTCGCATGCCACGACCGAGGACTTTCCGCGGCCAGCCGCCGACCGGCCGGAATCTCCCGCCCGCGATAGCTTCTTCCCCGATCACCGGATCGTTGCCGCCAGCGGCTCCGAATCGGGCGCGGAGGCGCGATCACTCCTGCAGGAGCGGCTACGGGCCGCTTCGATCGTCCTGGTCGTGGGCTTCAGCCTGTTCTTCCTCCGGTCGCTGATCCTCAACCCGCTGGAGTCGCTCTCGGTCGTGTTCCATGCGCTGCTCCTGGCACTCTTGACCCTGAGCCTGGCCCTGCTCTCGAGCACCTGGAGGCCGACGCTCCGCGAGCTGCGGGTCTACGAAGTGGGCCTCTTTGCCACGGTGACGGTCTTCTTCATGGCGGCCCAGTACGTGCGGATGCTCCGCTGGGTGCGGCACGACAACCCGATGTTCTTCCTGGCGGCGGTCAAGAGCAGCGTGCTGTGCACCTTCGCGGTGATCCTGACCTATGCGATCTTCATCCCCAACACCTGGCGTCGAGCGGCTGCAGTCATCGTGCCGATGGCGCTGGCGCCCGTGACGGTGCCCTGGATCCTCGGGATGCTCCACCCCGAGAGCTATGCGGTGGCGGTCCGCGCGGCCGACGTGGGGCAGGTGACCGAGCATGGGCTGTTCCTGCTACTGGGCGCCTTCACGGCGATCTTCGGGGCCCACACGATCAGCGCGCTGCGGGCCGAGGCGCGCGAGGCGAGGATGCTGAACCAGTACCGGCTGGGGCGGCGGCTCGGCGGCGGCGGGATGGGCGAGGTCTTCCTGGCGGAACACCAGATGCTCAAGCGCCCTGCGCCGTCAAGCTGATCCGGCCGGAACGATCGGGCGACTCGCACACCCTGGCCCGCTTCGAACGCGAGGTGCGGGCGACCGCCCAGCTCTCGCACTGCAACACGATCCTGATCTTCGACTACGGCCGCAATGAAGACGGGGTCTTCTACTACGCGATGGAATACCTGCCGGGCCTGAGCCTGGATGTCCTGATCCGCCGCTTCGGCCCGATGCCTCCGGCGCGGGTGATCTACCTGCTCCGCCAGGCGTGCGACGCCCTGCATGAGGCGCACGAGGCCGGTCTGGTCCACCGCGACATCAAGCCGGCGAACCTGTTCGCCGCCTATCGCGGCGGCCGGCACGACGTGACGAAGCTGCTCGACTTCGGCCTGGTGAAGACCCTCTCCGGCGGCGACGGGCTCCAGCTCTCGCAGGAGGACACGGTCGCCGGCTCGCCGCTGTACATCGCCCCCGAGCAGGTCGTGCATACCGGGCCGCCGGACCGTCGCGCCGACATCTATTCGCTGGGCGCCGTGGCGTTCTACCTGCTCACCGGCCATCCGCCGTTCATGGGGGAGACTGCCATGGAGGTGATGATCGCGCACACTCGCGACCCGGTCGAGCCGCCGTCGCGGCTCAACCCCGGGGTGCCCGCCGACCTGGAGCAGGTGGTGCTGCGATGCCTCGCCAAGCGGCCTGCCGATCGCTATCCCGACACGACGAGCCTGGCCGAGGCCCTGGCCGCCTGCGCCGACGCCTCGGGCTGGTCTCCCGAACGCGCCGCGGAGTGGTGGCTGGCCCACCCTGACGCCACGTCGTTTGACCCCGGCGAGGCGCACGCCCCGACCATAAACGGCCATGCTCCTCAGGACAGGAACGGTGGGGGGGGCCCGTCCACCGAACCGGAAACGTTGCGTCCGCCGACCGAGACTCCCCGTTTCAAGTGACAGCGACACGTGCCCCCACTCCACCGAGACCACTCGACGCGATGCAACCGACAGCGATCTCCCACGAGCCGACCGACGAGCGCACGAGCCTCGCCCGGATGGGGGAGCCGCTGGACGTCACGGTCCACCTGGCGTTCGCCTTCGACGTGGGCGACGAGATCGACCTGGACCAGGCGCGGGCGATCCTGCAAGGGGAGCCGGGCCAGTTGCCGAGGCGGCGGCGGACGCCCGAATCGATCGGCTATCGGCCGGCTCCGATCCGGGTCGAGGTCGAACCGTCGGGGATCCGGCTGCCCGGGGAATGGGAGCCGATCCGCCCCCCGCGCGGCGAGCTGACGCTCTTCGACTTCGGCGCGATCTCGCTCTCGGTGCGGTTCCCGATGACGGCATCGCCGGCGGAGCTGCTCGAGCTGGCCGGGGCGCTGGCCGAGCCGGCCTCGTTGACCGAAGCGGCGCGCCGGCTCCTGGCCCCCTGGCTCCGCCGTTTCGAGCCGGCCGTGCACGATTTCGCGGTCAGTGAGATGAGCGAGGAATACATCATCTTCCAGCTCGCCGGACGCCGGCCCGGCTGGCTGGATCAGCGCGCGGACTGGATCGCCGGGCTGGTCCGGCTCGAGGCCGGCCCCTTGAGCGCGGGCGAGGTCAGCGAGGCCACCCGCCTGGGACTCTCCTACACCCCCACCGACCTGGTCGTGCTCGACTGGGCGGCCGGCTTCGTCGCCGATACCGACTGTGCCGATACGCTGCAGGTCATCGAGTTCGCCAACGTCCAGCTCCTGGAATTCCGCCACATCGACGACCGGCTCGACGACCGGCTCGAGGCCGCCTACCGGCTGATCCGCCCCGAGCGCACGCCCCGCCGGATCCCCCGGTTCTGGCGTCTGCACGGCGACGCCGTCCGGCAGATCCGCGAGATGGAGATCGAGGCGACGAGCCTGTTCGAACGAGTCGACAACGCGCTGAAGCTGATCGGCGACCATTACCTGGCGCGGGTGTTCGAGGTCGCCTCGACGCGGTTCCACCTCCGCGAGTGGCAGCAGAGCATCCGCCGCAAGCTCGAGACCGTCGGCGACGTCTATGACCTCCTGGTCCAGCAGGCCGGCGGGCAGCGGATGGAGGCGCTGGAGATCACCGTGGTCGTCCTGATCGCCCTGGAGATCGTGCTGGCGGTGCTCAGGCATTAACCCGCATGTCTCATCGACTCATTCGCATCGGCTGTCCTTCGGGACGTGGATCGGAGTTGATGGGCGAGCCGGACGTGGTCCGCTTGCCGATCGTGCGGAAGATCGACTAAACTCGGAACCGCAAGCTCGTTGGAGCCAGGCGAAGATCGAGTACGGGACGCCACAGGTCGAGCCTCGGTCCGAGCCGGCATCAGTCGGCTCGCACGGAGGCTCGCTCTCCCGGCCTCTTCTGCGTGGCGTGGTACTCAGCCGGACGAGGGGAGCCACTTCCGTTGAGCCGTGAAACGCTCTCGACCATCGAGTGGGGCGGAAATCCGAAGCTCGCCCCGGCCAACTCGGTCGTGCCGGACACGGATGGCGAGCCGTTCGATTGGCTGCCGAGAGTCTCGACGCGGCAGGTCCGGCTGGAGAGGTGGCTGGCGGGCTGGACGCGCGACGGCCGCCTCCCCCCTGCCCTGGAATGGCTGGAACTCGGCTGCGGCGGCGCGGTCGCCGTGGATCGCCCGGAGGTCTTGTGGCGCGCATCGGGGTTGAATCGCCCGGGCATGATCGCCCACCTGACGGTCCCCCATCTCGCGACACGGCTGGCGGTCGGGATCGAGAATGCCGTGGCGCACGCGGTCGTCGATCGCCTGCTCGGCTTCGATCGCACTTTCCCGGAGAGCCGGCTCCAGTTGACGCCCGTGGAGTGGGGCATCTGGACTTTCCTGATCCTGCGCGCCCTCGACGGCCTGGATTCGCGAGGAGCCGCGGGGCGACCCTTGCCCCTGGACCAGGTCCGCGCGCTCGGTACCGGCGACCTCCGGCTCGACCGTGCGGGGCCCGACCCGTTCGACGCGTCGGGACTGGGCTCGATCGTGACGATCCGCTGGGGCGTGCGCGTCGGCGACGTGACCGGATCGGTGCGACTGTGGACCCCCGAGACGCTGGTGCGCCCATGGGCGGAATCGCCCGATCCGCGGACATCGGGTAGCAGGTCCTTCGGAGGCCGCCCACTGACGAGCGAGGGTGCGGAGTCGGGCCAGCCCGTCCCGCGCGGCGAGCTGTCGAGCGTCTGGCGGTCCGAGGCCGGGATCGTCGCGATGCCGCAGGGCTTGAAGCGGCTGCGGATCGGCGGCATCCTTCCGCTATCCGACTGCCGTCTGTCGGGAACTCCCGCGAGCCCGGCCGGTCCGGTGGACCTGATCCTCGACCTCGAAGGCTCGGAGGGCCGGTTCCGCATCCCGGGTCGCCCCGTCCCCGATTCGGGCGGGCGGCTCGTCCGCGTGGAGGACCGGCCGCGGCGTGAACCCCGTCCCCGCGAGCCCGTCCTGGTGACCGTCAAGGAACCATCAACGATGAGCCAACCGACCACCCCGGCCGCCCCGACTTCACCGGCTCCCGATGCCTCCCCCCTCGATGTGCCCGTCACGCTGACCGTCGAGCTCGGCCGCGTGAATCTGACCCTGAGCCGGCTAGCCGACCTCAAGCCCGGCGACGTCGTCGAGCTGAGCCGTCATTCCCGCGCGCCGGTCGAATTGACCTCCAACGGACGCCTCGTCGCGCGCGGGGAGCTCATCCTCATCGACACGGAGCTGGGGGTCAGGGTGACGAGCGTGTTCTTATGAGGCCGATCTCCCCCCGGCAACGCTCGAGATCATCGGCCGACTTACACCGCCGGATAGACAACCTGGATCATCGCCTGAAGGGCCAGGGTCTGGAGGCCGACGAGCGCCGTTGAGGTTGCCAGTGCAACAGGGCCTCCGCCGATCCGATCGAAGCCGCGGGCGGCGGCGATGAGGAACGGGGGCGTGAAGAGCATCCAGAGCCGGGCCACCTCGCCCATATTGCGGCCCGTCAGGTCCACCAGGACCAGCACGAGGAGGGTGGACCAGACGACACGCGGCACTGTCCGCGGTGCGATCAGGCCGATGAAGCACCATACGACCGTCGGCAGGCCGATCGCGATCGCCAGCTCGATCCCGTTAGCCCAGACCCAGAGCGAGTAGGTTCGCGGGTACTCGTCATAGAACCGCGCGTGATGGTGCAGGTTCCAGCCCCAGACGACAAAGGGATTGGCCCCTGAGACGATCCAGCCGGAAATGACGAACGCCAGGAACCCCGCCCCCGTGGCCGCGATCAGGGCGATCCGTGCCGGCAGGCGGAGAACCCGGTCGCTGCCGATGATCAGGGCGACGATCAAACCGACGGGCAGGAACGCCAGCGTGAACATCATGCCGAAGGCCATCACGAGCCCCGAGGCCGCCGCCAGGCCCAGGCTGATGGCTGACGTTCGCCCCGACGACCGTTGGATTCGAGCCGCCCAGGCGGCGAACGCCCAGGCCATCGTCGAGAGCAAGGGATAGGTCGTGTCGGCGTCCGGCTGGAACAGATTCGCGGCCGGCGCCAGGGCCCAGAACGACGCCGCGACCCACGCACCTCGGGCCGGCATCGCGGCTCGTGCCAGCAGGTAGAGCGGTACGACCGTCCCCGCGCAGGCGAACAACGTCAAGAGCGCCGTCATATACAACGCCGCCCGTTCCGATCGCGGGATCGGGGCCTCGAGCGATCGAAACCCGGCCTGGACCGACGCGGGCATGTAGTCGTTCAGGAGATTGACCAGGTCCGGGCTGCGCTCCATCGTCCTCAGGAGGACGCACTGGGCGACGATCAGGCCCGGCGGGTGAGTCCCGATGTGCAGCGAATCCTGCGTCTCGATCCACTCCGGATACCGGGCGAGGAAATGCCACGGGTCCTGTGCGGCCTGATTGCGGGCGATCTGGAAGTAGCCGCTCGAGCCCGCGAGATAATTGACATAGGCCCATTTGGTCAGGCCATACCCATACGGGGCGCCGATCGGGATGGCGACCTGCAGCCGCGATCGAGGCGCCCGAGAGCGCCGCGAGCCAACACGCCTCGGACCGGCGCGACGTCCGAGTCTTCAATGCCTGAAATCCCATCGCGACGAATGCGGCATAGGCCCCCACGCCGGCCGTGGCCAGGGCGAGCGATTCCCAGAGGGGTTTCACACCCTTCTCCAGGCGCACCCATTGCCACTCGCCGCGGATGCCCAGCGGCATCCGGCCCGTGCGCACCCCGACCACCAGCAGGATCACGAGGACGGCCTGGATCGATAGGGTCAGCCAGAGTCTCCATCGCATGGGGACGATCTTAGCGAGGCGCACATCCGGCGGCGAGACCGGCCATCGAAACGGGACCGCTCGGTTGCGTATCAAGGTCGGGCGTGGTTTCATCGTGGGTCGAGGCGCGCCTGCGCCCGTCGGAGCCACCCTCACCCCCCGCGCGATCCACCCGGCCGCGACGACCGAGCGTCTGGAACCATCAGTCCAATCCACGGCCAGGAGACCCTCCCGATGCATTTCCGCGACGACCGACCTTCCTCGCAGGCGCCGGAGCGTGCGGGCGCATGGTGGAAGGAGCTGACGGGATACCAGTGGTTTGTCTTCGTCGTCGCGTCGCTGGGCTGGCTGTTCGACACGATGGACCAGCAGCTCTTCAACCTGGCCCGGGTCTCGGCCGTCCGCAGCTTGTTGCACATCGCGCCCGGAGATACGACGCAGACCGGCGTGATCGACGAGTACGCGGGCTACACGACCTCCATCTTCCTGCTCGGCTGGGCGACGGGAGGGATTGTCTTCGGGATCCTCGGCGACAAGATCGGCCGGGTGAAGACGATGGTGCTGACGATCCTCAGCTATTCCGCGTTCACGGGCTTGAGTGCCCTTTCAAAGGGGGTCTGGGACTTCTCGATCTACCGCTTCTTGACCGGGCTTGGGGTCGGCGGCCAGCTCGCTGTCAGCGTCTCGCTGGTGGCGGAAGTCATGTCGGATCGCGCCCGGCCCATGGCGCTGGGGTCGCTCCAGGCGCTCTCGGCGATCGGGAACATGCTGGCGGCGGTCATCAGCATGGCGCTGGGCAAGCTCGAGCAATCGGATGCGATCGGCAGCGCCTGGCGGGCCATGTTCCTCGTGGGGATGGTCCCTGCCCTGCTGGTCATACCGATCTTCCTGCGTCTCAAGGAGCCCGAGCGTTGGAAGGCCGCGGCGCGCGAGGACGAACTCGTCGGCGATCGCAAGGCGAAACTGGGCTCGCTGGCCGAGCTGTTCGGTGACCCGCGCTGGCGGCGGAACACCATCGTCGGCATGGTGCTCGCCTTCGCCGGCGTGGTCGGACTCTGGGGCATCGGCTTCTTCAGCTTCGACCTGTTGGATGCGGTCTTCCGCAAGCACTTCCAGGCGCAGGGCCTATCGCCCCAGGAGCTATCGGGGACGCTGACCTTCTGGAAGGGCATCACGTCGCTGGTGCAGAACGCGGGCGCGTTCTTCGGGATCTATGCCTTCGCCTACCTGAGCCAGTACGTCGGCCGCAAGCCGGCGTTCGGGATCTCGTTCATCCTGGCCGCCGCGGCGACGGCATGGACCTTCTGGTCTCTCGACGCATTCTGGGAAATCTTCGTTCTGATTCCGATCATGGGCTTCTGCCAGCTCGCGCTGTTCGGCGGCTATGCGATCTATTTCCCCGAGTTGTTCCCCACCCGGCTGAGGAGCACCGGGGTCTCGCTCTGCTATAACGTGGGCGGACGGCTGGTCGCCGCCGGGGGCTCGTCGATCAAGGGACTGCTCACCAGCCGGGTCTACGGCGGGTATCCCGCGCCGATGCCGATGCGGCTGTCCGGGATCACCATGTGCGTGGTGTTCCTGCTCGGGCTGCTGGTCCTGCCGTTCGCCCCGGAGACCAAGGATCAGAAGTTGCCGGAATGAGTCGTGATCGCGGCATCTTTCTCGATCCGGATGCGAACTCAGAGCACCAACCGCGCGGCGTCGCGGTCGAGGTAGAGCCGGGCGCCGGGATGGCGGCGGAGGGCCGTGGCGGGGCACGCCTCGTTGATCGGGCCTCGGAGCGTGTTGAGCACGGCGTTGGCCTTACGCGGACCCGGCACGATGACCGAGACGACCGGCGCCCGCAACAGCGATGGGACGGTCATCGTGTAAGCATGGGTCGGGACGTCTTCGAGACGGTCGAAACAGCCGTCGTTGAGCTGCTGGTTGCGGCAGGCGGCGTCGAGCCGCACCACCTTGACCAGCATCGGATCGAGGAAGTCGGCCACCGGCGGGTCGTTGAAGGCCAGATGGCCGTTCTCGCCGATGCCCGCACAAACGATGTCGGTCGGCTCGGCGAACAGCAGGTCCTCGTATTCCAGGCAGGTCCGCAGCGGGCGCTCCGTCCGCTCGCCCGGGATCAGCCGGAGCCGATCGGGTCCCAGCCCGACGAGGCGGAAGAGGTGTTCCTGGAGGTAGCGGCGGAAGGAGACCGGATGGTCGGCGCCGATACCCAGGTATTCGTCCATGTGGAAGGCGGTGACGCGCGTCCAGTCGATCTCCTGGTAGGCGACCAGGCCCGCCAGGAACTCGTTCTGGCTGGGAGCGGCGGCGAAGACCACGTTCGCTCGGCCGGCCGCATCCTGCCGCGCCACGATCTCCCGGGCCACGTGGCAGGCCGCGGCCCGCCCCGCCAGGGCACGCGACTCGAAGACCAGGACATCGAGGGAATCCACGACAAATCGCGCAAGCGTCGCGGGCTCGGAGAAGCTCATGACCGGCATCCTGGGACGAGGGATCGGAGGAATTCGCTCGAATCGGTCCGGCCGTGCCGCCGACGGCCGCGAATCCCGCCGGCAAGAACTTACCCCATCCCCCGTCCCGATGCCAATCGGTCACGACGATTCCCGCCCGGCCGGAGTGGGATCGCACCGGAGGGTCAGGCCGTGGCGAATTGCTGCGCGGCACCGCCGGAGCTTCCGGCCGATCGGAGCTGCTCGCAGAGCTTCTGGCATTCGTTCAGGTCGCCGAGCATGGCCTCGGTGAGGAACGACTGCGTGTCGCCGTCGTTCGTCCACTCGAGCTGGTCGTGGCACTGCGAGAGGTGCTCGATCAAGTCCTTCATCCACAGCAGCGTATAACGCCGATTCCTCATCGTCGGGTGCTCCTTCACTCGCCTCGATCGCCGGGCGAAAAAACCTGTTCCCCTCTTGTGTCCAAGCCCGATCCCCGTGGCCGCGATGCCCGATGGCCGGGTTCGGATCCTGACTGAACCCCCATTTCGCAAAGGCTATGCCACGACGAGTGGGCGGCGGCTCCGGGGTCCGCAAGCTGTTATTGGCGTCAAACTTGAGGAAAAAAATCCAAACCGGCGCGAGATGGCGTCGCGGACGGTATTGTTGTAAGGGTTACACAGCATGACGTCGCGAGGGGGGGCTGGTCCTGAGCTGAGGTTGGCGGGCCCTCGGCTGGTCCTGCGTCCCCTCGGCCGATAGACTGAATGAGCAACCTCCACGACGCTGGGGAGACCGGGTATGGCGGCTTGGCAGACGGCCTCGACCTCATCCACCGAGACACCCGGCGGCCTGCCGGGCCGTCACCACCACTGGCCGGATTTCTTCGTTCGATGGTTCCTCGGGCGAGGCGATGAGGAGCGTGCGCCGAGGGAGGTCTCGGGCGCGGTCGCGCGGTTCCAGAACATCTGCATCAGCCGCGAGGCCGGCGCGGGCGCCGGCACGATCGCCCGGATGGTGGGGAAGCGACTGGGCTGGAAGGTCTACGATGACGAACTGGTCGAGGCCATCGCCCACCGGATGGAAGTCGCGCTCGACGAGGTCCGCACGCTCGACGAGCTGGCACCCAGCGTCGTCCAGGATTGGCTCCTGCCGCTCCGCGAGGAGTATTACGCTCCGCAGGAAGCTTATCTCGACCACCTGGCGAAGCTGATCGAGGCCATCGGCCGCGCCGGCGAGTCGATCCTGGTCGGCCGCGGGGCCAACTACATGCTGCCGCGCGAGACGACGCTGACGGTCCGCATCATCGCCCCCTTGAAGGTGCGCGCCGTCCGGCTGAGCGAGCGGATGGGGGTCTCCGTCCGCACGGCCCGACGTGCCGCCCGCGACCTTGACCGCCGCCGGCTCAGCTTCGATCGCACCATGTACCGCGCCAACTCCAGCGATCCGCACAACTACGACCTGGTGCTCGACTCCAACAGCCTGGGCCTGGAGATCGCGACCGAGATCATCGTGCACGCCGTCGAAGTCGGCCGGCCCCACGGCGCCGCGACGAGTCCCCTTCTCCGGGCCGGGTCGCCCGAGCGCGGGACCGCCAGACCGGAACGATCGCTCTCGGCTTCGGACCTTTGGGGCGCGCCGATCACTTCCACCGCAAGCCCCGAGCTGCCGCCTTCGCCTGGTCCCGCGAATGGGGGAAGCGGTTGATCCCGCCTCGGGGCCAGTTGACGCTCAGCGGATCGTCCTGTCTCGACGCTCGAGTTTTCGCTTCGGAGCATATCATGGTCATACCCCCGGAGTACGTGTCCGAGCTTCAGGTTGCGGTTGACCGGCTCGTCAAAGGCATTCGCGACCCCGAAGCCATGACGCGGGCCTGTGAGCGGATGGATCGGATGAGAGAAGAGATGAGGAAACGCGTCGGTGAAATCGAAGTCGCCGTTGACTTGATCCGCGAAGGCGCGAGGAGTCATGAAGTACGTCCTTGATTCGAACGTCGCCTTGAAGTGGGTGCTGCCCGAACCGGAAGCTGACAAAGCGGTCCAGGTCCGCGATGATTTCCGCCGCGGAATCACGGAGCTCCTCTCTCCTGACGTCTTTCCAGTCGAGGTGGCTCACGCGCTCGCGAGAGCCGAACGGCGCGGGATCATTCGATCGACGGAAGGTTGGCCCAAGCTGGTCGACGTGCTCAGCACGCCGCCTATCTTGCATCCCTACCTTCCCCTATTGCCCCGAGCCTTCGCCATCGCATCATCGACCCGCATCGGGGTTTATGATTGTCTGTATGTTGCGCTCGCTGAGATCGAGGGCTGCCAGGTCCTGACTGCGGACGACCGCCTCGTCAAGAGCCTGCCGTCATCGCCGATCTTGCCCCTGGCGTCACTATGATCGCTGCCGACCCGATTCGAGCATCCGGCCTGTCTCAGCGCAGCGCGACGATAGTCAGCCCATGGCGCTCGGCCAGCGCGATGACCACCTCCTGGTCCAGGAGGATCGTCTTGCCGGCCTCGATGGCGAGGACGCGGGCGCGGGCCCTGTGCAGGTTCTCGATCGTGGTCACGCCGATGGTGGGCACATCGAAGCGCATGTCCTGCTGAGGCTTGGCGACTTTCACCAGCGTCCAGCCGCCGGAGCGACAGAACTGGCCGGCGCGCTCGATGCAGCGATCGGTCCCCTCGATGGCCTCGACGGCCAGGGCGGCCTTCTCCTTCACGGCGACCGACTGTCCCACGTCCAGCCGGCCCATCTCCTTGGCGAGTCTCCAGCCGAACTCGATGTCGTCGCGCTCAGACGGCGTCGGCGCCCGCCTCGTCAGCACACCCTCTTTCACGAGTAGCTCCGGGCAGAAATCGAGGGCCGACGCGAACGTCATCCCATCCCGCTCGAACTCGGCGATGACACTGAGCAGGAGGCTGTCGTCGCGGTTGTCGACCCGATTGCGAAAATACCACCAGCGGATCGTCCGGAAGTCCGGGCAGAGCTGGACGATCCGCCAGGGGGTGTAGATCACGTTCTTCGTGACCTTACCCGCCATGACGATCCGCTCGACGCCCACGCGCCGGAAGGCGCGGATCATCCCGCCCATCCTGGCAATCCCGACGAGCTGGAACGACTCACAAAGGTCCCGGAGCGCGTCGGGTGCCTCGTACCGGATCCCCACGCAGGCGACGCGAAGCCCCTGGCGACGCGCCGCCTCGGCGAAGAGGATCGGGAATCGGCCGCTCCCGGCCAGCAAGCCGATCGGCGCGTCCTGTGGACGCGAGCCGGCGAAACGGCGGGACTTGATGGCTGTTAGGGTCACGCCCGCTCACTCCTCGTCAACCGGCGGGACTGAAGAATGCGCTTCGAGGCCCAGTTCGCCGGGCGAGTCGCCAGGAAGGTGCGACAGGCTGTTCGTCAGCAGGGCGATCTGGGTGCTCAGCTCGCGGAGCTGACGGTGCATCTCCGGGAGGCGGGCGATCATCTGGAAGATGCGTTTCTGCTCTCGACCCGGGATCGCTGGCGAGCCCAGCACGCGCTGGCCATCGGGGATGTTGCGATGGACTCCGGCCTGCGCCCCCACGACCACCCCGTTGCCGATCTTCGTGTTATCCTTGATGCCGGCCTGGCCGGCCATGGTCACATAATCGCCCGTCGTGCAGCTCCCCGCGATGCCGACCTGGCCGCAGAGCAGGTTGTGGCGGCCGATCTGGTTGTTGTGGCCGATCATCACGAGGTTGTCGATCTTCGTCCCCTCGCCGATCCGGGTGGCTTCGAACGTCGCCCGGTCGATCGTGCAGTTCGAAACCGATCTCGACGTCCTTACCGACCTCCAGCCGGCCGGAGTGCGGGATCTTCACATGCCGGCCGTCGGCGGTCCGATAGCCGAACCCATCCCCGCCCAGGACGGTGCCCGCGTGCACCTCCACCCGGTCGCCCAGGACGACGTTCGGATAGAGCACGGCGTTGGGATGGATGATGCACTCCCGGCCCAGGGTGCAGCCCGCCCCGATCACGGCGCCGGGATGCAATGTCGAACCCTCGCCGATGACGACGTCTTCGCCGACGTAAGCGAAGGGATAGATCGCGACGTCTCGTCCGAGTCGCGCCGACGGGGCGACGCTCGATTGGGGATGGACTCCCGTCCATCGCAGCCGCTGGCCGCCACTGAGGTGAGTTCGGACGGCGAGGAACGCGGCCATCGGGTCGTCGACTTCGATGACCGCCAGGCTGGTCCCGACCTCTTTGTGGGCCACGGTGAAGTGGGGCCCGACGATCGCGGCCGAGGCGGGCGAGCTGCGAAGCTGCTTGGCGAACCGCTCGCTCTCGATGAACGTGATGTCGCCCGGACCGGCCTCGCTGACCGGGCGCGCCGAGCTGATCGCGACGCTTCCATCGCCCACCAATCGGCCATGGACAAGTTCCGCGAGCTGTCCCACCGTTGCGACCACTAGCGTATTCCTTTCTTCCCTGAAAGGAGGCGGCGCGGACCGGCTCAAGGCGAGTCGAGCGCGGTGGGTCCTGCGGTGTCGTCCGGTCGGCCGTCAGTCGAAATGTCCGCCATCGCCAACGTGCGGTGCGGCCTTCCAGGCCGCCCGGGATGCTAATCCATCTCATCGAGACGGGCAAGGCGAGTCCTGCGCCGCCGGCGCCCGGCCCGATCGCCCGGCATCCCCTTCGATCGGCCGCGCCGTCGCCCAGACTTCAGTCGCCGTTGAGCCTCGACTGCACCAGCGCCGTCAGGTTCGCGACATGCGGCAGATCGGCGGGTCGCTCGGCGCCGCGATCGAGCAGGAGCGCGGACAGGCCGGCCCGGATCGCCCCACGCACGTCGTTCTCGACGTCGTCCCCCACGCAGAGGACCCGTTCGGGCGGCAAGTCCAGGTGATCGCAGGCAGCCCGAAAGAACGACGGATGTGGCTTGCGGTAACCGACTTCCGACGAGATGACCAGCGAGTCCACCCACGCAGCCATCTCGGGCAATCCCTGCACGACCCCGCGCAGTCGCCTGTCGAAATTCGAGCCGACGCAGACCGAGACCCCCATCATCTTGAGGGCCTTCATCGCCGGCACCACGTCCGGGAAGCATCGCCAGGACGCCGGGCGGCTGAAGTGCTCCCACAGCTCGTCGAACGCCCGATCGGGATCCGGCAGCTCGGGCAGGACGCCCGAGACGATCCGCCGCCATCGCCGCCGCTCGGTCGCCTCATCCGTCGAGAGGACACCCTGCTCGGCGTGGACCTCATCGCTCTGAAAATGGACCTGGAATCGGGCTCGCACATCCTCCGGCTCGAGCTCGACCCCCTGCCGATGCGCCGCCGCGGTGTAAGCTGCCGCCACCGAAGGATCCGGTTTGATTAAAGTCCCCACGGCGTCGAAGACGATGCCTTCGATGCCGTCCCACAGCGGTCGCTCACTCATGGCCTTGACGTTCCCGGTTCCTCTGGACGGCTCGACCCAGGCACTCTCTTCCCGATCGCCAGCCGGCAAGTCGCTCCGCGATCTGTAAAGATCGGATGAAAAACCAGCCTGGGCGATCTGTAACAACATTATGGCCGGTCGGCCCGTCGAAGAAAGTGGCTTCGACCGGATTTAGATCGTCCCCTCGACGACCAACCGGAGTCGAAACAGAATGAACTCGTCGCATCTGCGTCCAAATCGCGTCTATCAAGGTCTTTACGACGGACAGGTCCCTGCGGGCCAGGCGCGTGCGCTCTACCGGCGTCGAGCTCTGGAGGCTCAGCAACGTGCGTTCCGCGATGCGGAAGCCGGAAAGCCCACGACGTCGGCTGCCGACCTGGCACCGGTCCGGCGCCGGACAGGCACAGATGGCTCGGCTCGCTAGCCGGCTTGAGCGTGCATTCACGCATCAGCCTTGACGTCGCGGGCGGACGAGCCCGGCGGTGACGTCAACGTCCAGGTTGGCGACCTGGCCCGCCCAGAGCTTGGGCAGGGCGATCGCGGCCATGGCGGCGTTATCGGTGCAGAGCGCCGGTGGAGGGACGAACAGCTCCACGCCCAGATCATCCGCCATCGCGGCGATCCGCTCGCGGAACCGATGATTCGCGGCCACGCCACCGCCGACACCCAGCCGCTCGAGATCGGATCGGCTCAGCGCCTGGCGGGTCTTGGCGACCAGGACGTCGACGATGGCCTCCTGGAAGCTCGCGGCCAGGTCGCCGATGCCGGCCTCGTCCAGCAGGATCTCCGGCGACCGGGCATTCTGGCCGTGGAGCGCGTAGAGCACGGCCGTCTTCAGCCCGGAGAAGCTGAAGATCAGCCGATCATCGTGCAGGAACGAACGGGGTAGCGTAAAAGCCCTCGGATTTCCTCCTCGGGCCACGCGCTCGATCTCAGGGCCGCCGGGATAGCCCAGGCCCAGGAGGTTGGCCACCTTGTCGAACGCCTCGCCCGCCGCATCGTCGGTCGTGCCGCCGAGGAGCGTCGATTCGAGCGGACTCTGGCAGTGATAAAGGCTGGTATGTCCGCCCGACACCACAAGGCCGATGCACGGATAGACCTGGCGATCGGGATGGGCGAGCTGGCAGGCGTAGAGGTGGCCCTCGAGGTGATCGACCGCGATCAGCGGGATACCCAGTGCCATCGCCAGCGTCTTGGCCGCAGTGAGGCCGACGACGAGGGCGCCGACCAGGCCCGGGCGGGTCGCCACGGCGACGGCGTCCAGGTCGCGGAGCGTGATGCCCGCCCGGTTCAGGGCTTCGTCGATCATGGGCAGGATCTGGCGGACATGCGCGCGTGACGCGATCTCGGGCACGACCCCGCCGTAACGCTGATGCAGGCCGACCTGCGAGGCGACCACGCTCGACCGGATGCGCGGCACGCCGGCGCGGGGCGGCCGCGGGCCCTCGAGGACCGCCGCGGCCGTCTCATCGCAGGTCGTCTCGATGCCCAGGAGGAGCTGGACGGATTCCTTCGAGTCATCGCCTTGCGGCATCGGTTGACTCACGCCGCCTTGGCCTTGTCATTCAGCTTGGAGCGAATGACCTCGAGGGCCTTGTCGAGCTGCTTGTTAACGAACGGCCCGCTGGACCGCCGCGTGGCGGAGCGTTTCGGCTCCGGCTTCTCGGCGTCCTTCTTGGACTCGGCTTTTACCTCGGCTTTGCCCTTCTCCGGTTCCTTCCTGGCCTCGGCCTTCCCTTTCTCGCCATCCGCACCCGCCTTCACTTCATCGGCCGCGGGTTTCTCGGCGGGGGTTCGCCTGTGTCCGGCGGCCAGGTCACGGTCGCGGCGGCCGCGGAACCAGCGCACATACTCGCTGGTCGCGAGCTTCACCTCGCAGCCCTTGTCCGGCGAGACGCCCCACTGGTCCGTCGTCTTGGCGTTGCGGAAGCGATGGATGTTCTCGCCCGAGGGCCGATAGTAGCTGGCCACCGTGAGCTTCAGGACGCTGTTGCCGTCGTCCAGCTCGAAGATGTTCTGGACCGAGCCCTTGCCATAACTGCGCTGGCCGACGACGGTCGCCCGATGATGATCCTGGAGCGCCGCCGAGACGATCTCGGACGCCGAGGCCGAGTTCTGGTTGACCAGCACGACCATCGGCAGGTCCTCGAAGGGGCTGTCCTTCTGGGCCTTGAAGTTCTTCGGCTGCGTGTTGCGGCCCTTGGTGCTGACGATCTCGCCATCGCCCAGGAACAGGTCGGAGACCTCGACGGCGGCACTCAGGAGCCCGCCGGGATCGTCGCGCAGGTCCAGGACCAGCCCGCGTACCCCCTGCTCCTTGAGCTGGCCGAGGACCGTCTTCAGATCCTCCGCGGTGTTCTGGATGAAGCTGGAGATCCGGACATAGCCGATCTTCTTGTCCTGATCGATCATGAACTCCCATTGATCGTCGGGCTTGCGGTGATCGCCCAGGATGCTCGGCACGTCGATGATGGCGCGAGTGATCGTGATGGACTCGGGATCCTCGGAACCCTCGTGCAGCACGCTCAGCTTGACGTCGGTGCCGGGCCGGCCGGTCAGGACCTCGACGGCCTTGTCGGTGCTCATCCCCTCGGCGGTCTGACCATCGATCTCGAGGATCTGGTCGCCGGCCAGGACCCCGGCCTCATAGGCCGGCGTCCCCACCATCGGAGCGACGACGCGAAGTCGTCCCGTCTCCGGGTCGAGGTCCACCTGGATGCCGATCCCGCCGAACTTCCCCTCGATCTGGCGGCGAAATTGCATCCACTCACTCGTGTTGATGAACGTGGAATGCGGGTCGAGTTGCTGGAGCATCCCCTCCAGGGCGCTCTCCAGCAGTTCGCGGCGCGAGACCGGGCGGACATAATTGACCTCGACCTTCTCCACGGCGTCCACGAACAGGCCATAGAGCTCGAGCATCTCATCCTTGGGCTTGGCGCCCTGGGTGGCCTGCCAGCAGAACAGGCTCAGGGAGCCGATCATCGTCAGGGCCAGGTAGTTCCGTCGCGGCATCGGCGAGTACCCTCCTCATCCGCCAGGGGCCGAATCGTCTCCCGGGGTCCCTCGACCCGGCGCGCGACCCCGTCCGGTTGACCCGGTGTGAACGGCGCGCGGTCGCAGGGTGTCTATGTCAAAGTCTAGTCGATCGTTAGCGAGACTGGCAAGCGCGGCCGAGCATCCTCCGCCCGCGATCCGCGAAGCACTCGCCGACCCGGCGAGGCTGAAAGCGCTGCATCGCGGGCCACGGGCGGGTAATCTGTGTAGAACGACGTTCGCGCACGAATCATGGGTGAATCCCGGGAAACCCGTCGGTGAGTCCGGCCTGCGGGATCGACCGGCCGATCGAACTGGACAGAGACGAGGCGACCATGGACAGCGACCCCGCCCAATTCGACTTGCGCGTACGTGCGCAACATCGGCATCATCGCGCACATCGATGCCGGCAAGACGACGACGACCGAGCGGGTCCTGTACTACGCGGGCGAGATCCATCGGATGGGGGACGTTAACAAGGGCAACACGACGACCGACTATCTCGACGAGGAGCGCGAGCGGGGGATCACGATCGTCGCCGCGGCGATCACCTGCCACTGGAAGGACGCCGAGGGGCACCCGATCACGATCAACATCATCGACACGCCGGGGCACGTCGATTTCACCGCCGAGGTCGAGCGATCGCTGCGCGTGCTCGACGGCGCCGTCGTCGTGTTCTCGGCCGTGGAAGGCGTCGAGGCGCAAAGCGAGACCGTCTGGCGGCAGGCGGCCAAGTACCGCGTGCCTCGGATCTGCTTCATCAACAAGATGGACCGCATCGGCGCCGAGTTCGAGCGGGTGTACCAGGAGATCGAGGAGCGCCTGCTGGACAGCCACCCCATCCCGGTCCAGATCCCCATCGGGGCCGGGCCCGAGGGCACGATGGGCGAATTCCAGGGGCTGATCGACCTGATCGCGATGCGCGCCTTGTACTACAAGACCGAGGATCTCGGCTCGACGATCACCGAGGCCGAGATCCCCGAATCGGCCCGCGCCGAGGCCGAACTCTGGCGCGAGCGGATGCTCAACTCCCTCTCCGACAAGGACGAGGCGTTTACCGAAGCGTACGTGGCCCACCTCGAGGGCGGCGAACTCTCGACGGAGCAGATCGTGGCCGCTCTGCGGCGAGCCACCTTGACGGGGCAGGTCCACCCGATACTCTGCGGCTCGAGCCTGAAGTATGTCGGCGTCCAGCGGCTCCTGGATGCCGTCGCCGCCTACTTGCCCAGCCCGCTCGACAAGCCGCCGGTCGTCGGCCAGCACCCCAAGAAGGGCACGGATCTGGCCCGCAAGCCCAGGCCCGACGAGCCGTTCTGCGGCCTGGTGTTCAAGATCACCAACGACGCGCACGGCGACCTGTCGTTCGTGCGGATCTACTCGGGACGGCTCAAGTCGGGCACGCGGGTCTACAACCCCGGCAGGGACAAGAAAGAAGTCTGCTCGCGGCTCTACCACATCCGGGCGGACGATCGCGAGCAGATCCAGGAGGCCTTCGCTGGCGACATCGTCGGCGTCGTCGGCCTGAAGGAGTCCGTCACCGGCGACACGCTCTGCGACGCGCAGCACCCGATCCTGCTGGAGCGGATCGAGTTCCCCGAGACGGTCATCAGCATGTCGATCGAGCCGGTCAGCTCGGCCGACAAGGGGAAGCTCGCCGAGACCTTGAAATCGCTGGAGCGCGAGGACCCGACCTTCTCGTACCGGGTGAATGAGGAGACCGGCCAGACGCTCATCTCGGGCATGGGCGAACTGCACCTGGAGATCCTCAAGAACCGGATGGTTCGCGACTACCGGCTGAAGGTGCACGTCGGCCGGCCGCGGGTATCCTACCGCGAGACGATCAAGAGGCCCGTGAAGCATACCGAGGGGACCTGCATCCGCCAGACGGGGGGCTCCGGCCTGTACGCCAAGGTCAAGATCGACCTGGAGCCGGAGGCCCAGCCCAAGGGAGCGCCGGTCCTCCACTTCGTGAACAAGCTCAAAGGGGGAGTGATCCCCTCCGAGTTCATCCCCGCGATCGAGGCCGGCCTGCGCGAGGAGGCCAAGTCGGGCGGCCGCACCGGCTATCCGCTGGTTAACCTCAAGGTCACGCTGATCGACGGCGATACCCACGACGTCGATTCCAGCGACCTGGCGTTCCGCTTCGCCGCGTCGGACGCGCTGCGCAAGGCCGTGCAGGAGGCCGGCGCCGTGCTGCTGGAGCCGATCATGCGCGTCGAGATCGTCACGCCCGAGGACTACCTGGGCAGTATCACGGCCGACCTCTCCAGCCGGCGGGCGCTCATCGACCGCACGAGCACCCGCGGGAAGTTGATGGTCATCGACGCGCGGGCACCGCTGGAGCAGATGTTCGGGTACTCGACGGCCGTGCGCAGCCTCAGCCAGGGCCGCGCCAGCTACACCATGGAGCCGCTGGAATACGCCCCCGCTCCCGACAGCCTGCTCGAGGCGATCGCGGGCATGTAACGCCGACCAAGGACAAGCACGAGCGGTCGCAAAGCGTGGATCGTATCGGTCGGGAGGGAAGAAGAAAGAACCACGAATAACACGAATAAATGCACAAGTCATTGCAGGCGAGCCTGCCACGGAGGATGACTCGACATCCCGTGGTTCAAAGTCGGGGAGAGTGTGACGCACGACCAGAGGCTGACTCTCCCTATCTTTATTCGTGTGAATTCGTGTTATTCGTGGTTCCTTCTTCTCTCTACCTTCCCTCCCTCTACCGTGGTGACGATTCCAAGGTTTTCGCGCGGTGCCCGCGCTTCTGCCAGGCCCAGCGGAAGAGGTTGCGGGCATCCGGATAGCGGCTGTCCGGCGAGCTCGATCCGCCCAGCACGACGACGATCAGGTGGTCCTGGCCGCGACGGCCGCTGGCGACCAGGCAGGTGCCGGCGGCCTGGGTCGTCCCGGTCTTCACGCCGTCGTATCCTTCGATCTCGAGCAGGTGGTTGGTGTTCTTCCAGACCACGTTCCGCCGCTTTCCCTGTCCGTTGACCAGGGTGCAACCGTGCTGACGGGTCGAGACGACCGCGGCGAAGGTGGGCTCGGTCAGCGCCTGCCGGGCGAGCCTGGCCAGGTCCCGTGCGCTGGAGCGATGCTTCGGGGCCGGCAGGCCGTTGGGGTTCTCGAAATGGGTCTCGTGCAGGCCGAACTTCGCCGCTGTGCGGTTCATCTCGGCGATGAACCGGGGGAGCGGATCCTCCTGCTTGGGTGCATCGGCGGCGGGCTCGAGCCGTCCGCCGAAGTGCTCGGCGAACGCGACGGCCGCGTCGTTGCCCGAGGGCAACAGCAGCCCGTAGAGCAGCTCGCGCACGGGCAGCTTCTCGCCCTCGCGGACCTCGGAACTCGAGCCGATCGTCCGGTCCGCCCGTCGCGAGAACGTGACCATCTCGTCCCCGACCTTGGCGTCCTGGGCCATGAGCTGGACGACGATCGAGGCCGTCATGATCTTGGTCGTGCTGGCCATCTCCAGCGGCTCTTGCTCACGGAGTCCCCACTGGACTTCGCCGGTCCGGCCGTCGGCGATCGCCCAGGCCTTGACGGTCGTGAACGGCGGCCCGTCGAGCGACTCCGGCGGCTGCTTCGGCAACTTCTCGGCGTTGACCACTTCGGGCGGGGGTACGGCCGCCTCGGCTTTCTCCGTCGTCGGCTCTGATTTGGAAGATCGAGCCTTGGAGACATCGCGAGTCGCTTGCGCCAGGGCTGACGGCGAGGAGGCGATCGCGATCGCCGTCACTGCGATCAACGTGGGGACGATCCGGCGCACCCGACCGAGTCGGCCGGCCGCGTTGTCACAATCGATGCTTCGAATCATCGGGCGCTTCCAGGCGAAGAGAGTAGGGCCGACGATCATGTGGGCCGGCGCGTTCAACGCAAGCCCGGGACGTCCGGCGCGGCGAGCGAGAGCAGGAAGGACTGGATCGAGGATTGTTCGCGGGGCGCGAGCTGGCGATACCGCTGGGCCGACGCCGCGGCCTCGCCGCCGTGGAGCCGGATGGCCTCGTCGATGGTGCCGGCTCGGCCATCGTGGAGGTACGGCGCCGAGTCGCGGAGGCCCCAGAGCGGCGGCGTCCGCCATTCTTCCACCGCCGCAGTTCGAGTGGGCCGGGCCCCGCGTGCCCCGGCCGGCACGACCTTCGCGGCCGGCGGATCCGCGGCGAGGAACGCGGCATACGATGAGGTATCCGCCAGCTCCGGGCTCATCGCGTGGAGCAACAGGTCGCTGTAGAGCCCCTCGACGCCGCCGAGCGTCTCGACGTGACATTCGGCGCAACCGATCGACTTGAACAGCGACCGGGCCGCCTTCCGCGCCGACTCCTCCCGATGATTGGGGGCAGGCATAGCCTCGGGCCGCGGCAAGGACCGGACGAACGCCGTGAGGGCGTCGCACTCGCCTCGATCAAGGTCCAGTCCCGGCGCCTTGATCGGCGGCACGCGGGGATCGCCGGCCTGTGCATGGCCCGGGACCTCGAGTCCCAGCTCGACCCCGGCGGCCGAGAGCACGAACCCGCGCAAGGTCGCGGTCTGCGCCTTCCAGCCGAATCGGCCGATGCCGCCGTCGGTCAGACGGGCGAACCGCCCGTTGACCTGCGGCCGACCCGGATGCTTTCTCCGGGCGACCGCCTCGATCGCCGCATCCGGAATCGCGTCGATCAGGCCCAGCCCGAACAGCGGCGTCGGATTCCGCTGCGACGACTTCATCGAGAGATTCCCATGCTGGCCGAGGACCCACTCCCGCCAGACCCGGTAATCGGGGTCGTTGCCGTATCGGTGCAGGACCACGCTCGGCGCCTCGCGGAAGCCGGGATGGATGCGTACCAGCTCGCCGACGTTCGGAGTCGCGGCCGCGCCGCGCCGCGCCGCCGCGCCGCGCGGCGGCTCACCGATCCGATACTCGAAGCCATCCGGACCGTAGCCGAACGAGAACGCGTAGTAGAAACCCGGCGAACCCGGCGAGATGCCAGCGGAGGGCGCCGGTGTGATGATCTCGATATTTGTGCCGGCCGAACCTCCGCCCGCCCCCGAAGGCCCCTGGTGGTGACAGCCCACGCACGATCGCTCGTTGTAGACCGGACCGAGCCCATCGCCGCCGTGGCTGCGTCGGTCGCCCGGCACCCACTCGCGGAGGAATAGCTCGCGGCCGCGGGCGATCGCCGGCTCGTCCTCGGCCTTCTTGGCCCCGGCCCGATCCGCGGCCCACGCCGGTCGTGCGCACACGGCCATCCCCGAGATGAAAATCCAGGCGCTGGTCACCATCCATTGCGTCGCGATCCGATGGGCGGGGCGCATGATCCTGGTCCCCCGATTCTCGTTGAAGCATCCCCCGAACGGTATCTCAAGGACGATTCTATCAATGCGCCGCGGCGAACGCCAAAGGGCAAGCGTTGTCCGTCTCCAGACTGCCTGGCCCGTCACCGGTTAGCCTTAGAGTCGGTTCCAGAAGTTGAGTTTGACGATTGCCGTCCTGGCTGGCGTCGGTCTGTCGCAACCAGCCTGCGGTCCCGTCTCACCTCCCCGGATCGGCTTTGCAGGACAAACGCACCAGAGCCGGCAAACTCGATGCAGCCCTGCGAGACGCTGGAACCCTCCCTTCCGATTCCTCTCTCCTTCCTTGTGATTCGGGCCTCTTGCGGTGAATCGGCGGATTCGCTGTCCCTCGAACAGCCGGCATAGCTCGCGTCCAGCCGATTGCACGCCATCACCCAGGTGCTGTGTCCGTTGACCGGAGCGAGTGCGTGCGAGATTCCATTATGGCCGGACCTTGGGCGAGTTGAACGAAGAGGGGGAATTCTCCGTCTTTGTCGATTCTCGCGGAATCAGGTCGGCGCCGACGGGGCCATGATGGGTTCGTTCGCGCGCTTTCGACAGGTCTGCCCCGCCTCGGTGGGTTCGTTCGCGCGCTTTCGGCGCTTCGGCGCCGACGCCCTGGGTTCGTTCGCGCAGCTTTTTCCCCTCCCGACTCGCACGATCGACTGCCATTCTGGCAGGTGGGTTCGTTTCGTCACTTTCGTCTGCGCCGGTCGAGCCCTCCGGACCTGCCGACCGGCCCGAGACGGCACACGCATTCATGTCTGGGGTTGTGGTGGACTGCACGTGCAACGACTGGAGGAGGAGAATACATCCTTGCCACGAAGCCTTGATGCGTGCGCCCATGGCGTAAAGCCCAGATGCCGCCATCAATGTTCCCATGATCGTTAGCTGGCTTTGCATTCCACTGCCATCCATTGAAAGAAGGGTCGTCTCGGGTCGGATCGCCCGATGGAATTCCGTCAACCGAATTGTCAAAGATCCCTAATAATAAGGCTCCTCCACTATTGAGCATGGCACGTCATTTTAGAAATGCAAATGACCGCAGTTTTTTTGAGAGGTTGTTACGCCGGCAAGGAAGTCGGTCGCGCTTTCCAGCCCGACGGCGCTGGTCTGTAGGGCTGGAAAGCCCGACCGACGTGATCTGCTTCCTTGGCGGGGTAATGTGCCGCTCGACCTCGATTCCCGGGTGGAGCGAAGGCGCGGAGCGGGCGCGTCCGCTCAGGGCGCGCGCCGGGGAGGGCGAGGTCGATGGCGGCCGGACGGATCCGCCGGGAGGGATCGAAGCCCTCCACCCGTTACCCACCACCCTCCACCCGCGAGATGGCGGACGGGCGGATCCGCCGGGCGGGGATGGAAGGGCCGGCGGCGGGCGGGGCCGGGCGGCGAACTGTTGTTGCCTGGCCAGAGGGAACTCGATGGTCTGGGTCAGCCAGTCCCAGAGCTGGGCGTTCTCGCGGCGGAGGGCCTCGTTCTGCCGGATCAGCTCCTCCGGGGTGGGGCCGCCGCCGTGCCGGGCCTCGACGACGGCCAGGACCTTCTCGGCGTGGTCGTAGGCGCATTGGCGGCTGCAACCGGTCTGGCGGGCCTGCTGGGCGACGGCGCCATGAGAGCCGGTGAGATAAGCGGCGGCGTTGGCGATCCAACCGAAGAAGGGTATGGTGGGCACGGGGATGGGTCCTCATGGGTGAGTGGCAGTCCAACAACCCCACCCATGAGGTCCATCCTCCCAACGATCAAGAGGGTCCCGGTCGAAGCTTGCCAAGTGTCAAGTTGAGGACGATGCCCGAGGCCCCTCTTTTCTCGGCGCGAGCCGTATCATTTGCGGGGACAATAGTTTGCGGCGATCAATTTCGCGTTTGAACGAGCGCGAAACGCAGCGATGCGGATGGACTTCCAAACAACTCGGCAGACGCTGATTGCAAAAGTCTATCCAATATGGTGTTATGAAGAGCGCGTTGTGCGCCACTTGGCACGCCCTTTGTCCCCTGCTACCTGATGGTTCTTGCGTTTTTGTCTCTTGGGCTGTTGGTTTGAATCAGCACCACCGGTAGAACCGGTGGTATGAGGAAGGCCCCTTGAAGGGGCCGCAGAAAGTGGCCGGACTCGTCCGAGCCACTCTCCCGATCGAGGTCGAGGCAGGCTCCTGTCGCTCCGAGGCGACCCATTGCATCCGGAGGATCTGCTTCCCAGGGCTCGAACCTCCGGACCGTCCGCCCCGCACGCGTGGTCGGCCCAGGTGACGGTCTCGGATTCACGCTCGGAACGGCAGAGCCTTTTCAATTCTCACCGCCGTAGGCGGTGGATTAGTGAAGGATTTCGGCTATTGCAGTTTTTTCGGGCTGTTTTCGTATTAGCGTGTTTGCATAGCGATATATGAAGATGGCTTGAATGGCTGCGTTGCCGAAGATCATCCACCTGATCCGAACAGGAGCGTCTGATTGAAAACAGCAGACAAATCGTGAACCCGATATGTCTGCGAATTTGAATGGAGACATCTCCATGTGCATGGCGGCAGAGGTTCTGAACGGTCGGATTTTAAGGGCCATCGAGGTCGTCCGATCGACCTTGAATGGACTGCCTGAGGGTGAGGGTGGAGTTTCCACATTCCAGGTGGTCACAGTTTTGACCGACGTTGAGGAGGCTCTTTTGGGAATGTCCGATGCCCCCGACACCAGCAAGTCAGGAGCGATCGAGCCCCACCAGGGGCCGCCCATCGCTGTGACGACCCGACCTCAGCCGGACGCTGAAACGGTCGCCCCGTCAATCCCTGCGACCGATGTCGAGTCCACCATTGACCAAGGAGAAGAGAAACGCCCAGCAGACAAGCTGGCCGGGAGGCACCGATCCCAGACGCTGGCGGAACTGGCACGGCAGAAGACCCAAAAATTCCACGCCGAGAGAGAGAAGGCCGCCAAGTCTGCACGCAAATCATCAAAGGACGACTCTGAGCAGACCGCGTCTCAACGAATTCGGGCTGCCCAGCGAAGCACGGGGCTTTAGCGCCGCTCCAGCTGCTGAAGCCTCACCGTCCACAGGACATCTGATCAGCAAGGCCAGCCTGCCAAGCAGCCTGTGGTCCCCATCTCCGCTAGCGGCCCTGCCGAATCGTTAGGGGAGCGTTGTCCCCGTGAGTGAGTAGGAAATCATATCTAAAGCGCTCGCGCCGGGCGAGGGCCTTCGCCTCGCGCTGGCTCGCGCTCGCGCTCTTCGTTCGCGGAGGCGAGTTGATCGGGGGCAGCGGCGCGAGGATCGGGAATCAGGCAGGGATCAGTGAGCTGGGCGGGCAGCCGGGCGATCTTTCGCAGGTGTGAGGGAACGGTCCGTCGCAAGTTGCCGAATCGGCTTGAGCGCGCGGGCCCGTCAAGGCCAACTGGGATCGTCCCAAAGCCCATCCCTCGGACTTGACACTTTATGGGACAAAGCGCCGAGATTTCGGCGCCTCGCCGGGGGAATCCGGGTGGAATGGGGCGTCGCGCGGGATGCAAAGTGTCAAGCTGCCACCCCCTCGAATTGTGGCTTCTTGGGACGATCCCCATGTTCTCTTTTTACGAGCAGCTCCGCCGCCAGCACGGCTTGCCGGTCTTGCCCATCGCGCTGAAGGGGGAAAAGGGGACATAAGGGGGAAAAGGGGACATAACCAATAAGTCCGGCGGTGAAGGGGGAAAAGGGGACATAACCAATAAGTCCGGCGGTGGCTGACCTACGGATGCTGTCGTTTATTTGTTATGTCCCCTTTTTCCCCTTTTGTTATGTCCCCTTTTTCCCCTTTCCCCTTTGTTATGTCCCCTTTTTCCCCTCTATGTCCCCTTTTTCCCCTCTCCTTTTTCCCCTCCTGCCAGGCCGGTGTCTGGTCTGGTTTACGTGGTCGTCGGCGCGATCAAGATCGGCGTCACTGCGCCGTCGAAGAGGACCTCGCCATCGGCCCCGACGATCCCGCCCGGGGTGATCAGCACCTGGAAGCCCTTGCCGACCGCGGTCTTGCTAGCGAAGGTGATGGTCAAGGTCCGGGTGGCGGCGTCGTAGGAGATGGCGCCTTTCTTCCGGAGCTTGATGCCCTTCTTCGACTTCATGGGCCGAACCAGGTAGGCGGCGACGTCGGACGCGAGGGTCGGGTTGATGGCCGTGTTGAAGGCGATTGTCACGCCGGTGGCCTTGGCCTTCTTGCCGGTCCCGGTGGTGACGATGGTCGTGGAGACGACCGCCGGCACCGGCGCCGTGGTGCGGGCGACCTGGCTACCCGCCAGGAAGAGCGCCTTGCCATCAGTCTGGACAACCACCTCCGTGGAGGGGTTCAAGCCGCTGACCGGTAGGAGTGCCACGCCGTTGGTGCCGTAGTTGCTGTCGAGGGCACCGGTGGACAGCACGTGCACCAGGAGAGCACCGCTGGCTTCGCTGCCGGAATTCAACGGGCTGGCGTTGCCGAAGATCAGCAGGGAGTTATCGGCGAGCGTCGTGATGGCAGTGCCGGCGGTGTCGAATGCGATCCCGCCCTGGTTGAGCGAAAGCATGAGCTTGCCGTTGCCGTTGAACGTGGTATCGAACGTACCGTTGGTGTTCAGCCGGGTGACCGTGAGATCGTTGGGGAGCGGGGTGGTCGGAGTCGTGCTGGTCGGGGACACCTGCGTCGTCGTGCCTGCGATCGCGATCAGCGTGCCCTCGAGCGCCACGGAGTTGGCCGTGTCCTGGCTGCTGCCCCCGAGATTGTAGCTGTAGGTCAGTTCGCCCGTGCCGTTGAACGAAGTGTCGAGCGCGCCGCTGCTGGTGAGCCGCACCACGGCCGCGTCGCTCAGGGCGATGCCCGAGCTGTTGGGCGCCAGGAAGGCCTGTCCCACGACCACGATGCTGCCGTTGGGCTGGACCACGAGATTGTTGGCGACGTCGTCTTCGGGCGTCGAGCCAGCGAGGTGGAAGTCCACGGTCGTCGTGCCCGTACCGTTGAACGTGGTGTCCAGCGCCCCGTTCGTATTTACCTGGGCGATCGCGAAGACCGTATCGCCTGAGGGGAGTGTCGTATCGCCCAGGGCGACGAGCTTGCCGGTGGGGCCGATCGCGAGCGCCGCGGCGCTGGTGTTGGTGTCCGGGGAGGCGGTCGTGCCGAAGGGGATGAACTGGGCCCCGGAAGTGCCAAACGTCGGATCGATCGTGCCGTTGGAAGTGAGCTGGACGATCATGAACTCGCTGTTTCCCGTGCTGGAGCTCGTGGGGATGACGGTCTCCAGTACGTCGATCGTGCCATTGGTCTGCACCGCGATGTACGCGGTGGTGTCGGCGGGGTCGATCGTGTAGGCCACTCCGCCCATGGTCAGCGGGATCGTCGCGGTACCCCCGACGCCAAAGGTGGTGTCGAGCGTACCGCTGGTGGTCAGTCGCGAGACAATCAGATTGGTGGTCGACGTGCCGCCCGAGCTGGTGGGCGTCGCCGTCATGGTCCCGGCTTGCACGACCTGGCCGTTCTGCAAGGCGAGCGTGTTGAACGAGTCGGAGTACGTGGTCGTCGAGGTGTTCTGCGGCAGGATGACCGCCGACAGACCGCCCATTCCCCACGTCGGGTCGAGCCCGACGGACAGCAGCGTCCGCCCTTCCAGGTCCTCGGCCGTCGGTCGCAATTCGCGACGTCTCCGCCGCCAGGCCTCGCGGTCCCGGAACCGTCCCGCACGATGCCGAGACGTATGATGTCGCATTCCCATCGGTCACACCCCTCTCGTTGTTGAACTGGAAGCTCATTCCCGAGGCCGTCCCCGGGCGATGACAAGATCGGCCCTCGATCGGGCCGACTCATCGCATCTGGACCTGTGACGAGCCTCTGTGCTCCCTGCACAGGCACGCAAACATCAATGAAATGCGCCGGGCGACCTTTGGATCGAGATGGCCCGACCAGTCTGCTCATCCATTCAGAGATGGCCGACACCACCGCAGTGCGGGAATCCGATCGTCCTGGGTCGTGATCCCATGTATTTGGACCGATGCGAGCACCAGAATCCCGCTTTCTCAAGTCTCGCAGACCGGCGATTTCGCCGGGATCTATCACCCGAACATGAGGGGATAGGTGGTCCGCACTCTATGGGCTGTCGCAGCCCTTGTCAAGGAAATAGACTACCTATTTCCCGGATTTTACCCATTCAAGAAAGTCGGTGAGTCTGATTCAAGTGTGACGAACGACAGATCAACCCGGCCAAGGAGTCTCAGGAGCACGTGATTGCCTTTCCGCGACGAACGGTGAGCCGGGCGCGGTTCCAGGGACGGTTTCTGCCCGATGCCCCGGAAGGACAAACGGGACATTCAAAGGACAAAGGGGAATAGTGCCACCCGGCCAGGCGCCAAGCCAGGGACGCTGAGCAGGCTTGCATGTCGCCGCGCCGACGCAAGTCTCGACGGAGGAACCGGAACGGGGACGCAGCTAGGGAACCGGAACGGGGACGCAGCTAGGGAACCGGAACGGGGACGCAGCTGAACCGGAACGGGAGCTGAACCGGAACGGGGACGCATGACCGGAACGGGGACGGACCGGAACGGGGACGCAACCGGACCGGAACGGGGACGCGACCGGAACGGGGACGCAACTAGGCGACCGGAACGGGGACGCAACTGACCGGAACGGGTGACCGGAACGGACCGGAACGGGGACGCAGCTAGTGTGCGCCGTGCAAAGGTGTTGGTCTTCAGTGGGTGCAACTCCCACCCGGCAACTGGGTTGCTCCGGCCGGTAGCTATCGAAGCGGCGGTGGAGGTAACGAAACCGTCGGAGCCTTCGAGACAGATGTGTCGCTCAGGCGATGCAGCGAGCAGGCAGGCCGTAACGCGAGTGAACGTCGAGCAGGCCTCGAAACGTCCAATGTGTGCGCCGACCTTGCATTAGTATGGGGAAGGCCGAAGCCGCTGGCGAGCAAGGGAACGGTTGGAATAGACCGTCCCACGAGCAATCCGACCCAGCGGGCCACCGGGGTAATGACGACGGCATGCCTGTACACGGAGATCCAACGCAACACGGGAAACCCCGAGTGGTGAGGGCGCGTGACCCTCAACCGGACGCCCGCGAGGGATAGGCCGGGCCACCTGGGGTGGCGGAGAGGCCCGTAGTACCGCCGACGCCGGGTAACTCCGGCCGAGGGAAGGGGCCTCGGTTCAAGGTCAACGCAACAAGCGGCCGACAGCCGGGAGATTGGCGTGAGCCTATCACCTCCATCGAAGGTTGGGACGTTGCAGACGGCGTTGCACACCAAAGCGAAGAGCTCGCCCGACTATCGCTTCTACGCGCTGTACGACAAGATCTATCGCCGTGACGTCCTGGGCTTCGCCTACCACCGCTGCCGGACCAACGGCGGCGCACCGGGGGCCGACGGCCAGAGCTTCGCCGATATCGAGGCCTACGGCGCCGAACGATGGCTGGACGAACTGGCGGAAGAGCTCAGGAACGAGACGTACCGGCCCCAACCGGTCAGACGCGTGTACATCCCTAAACCGGATGGCAAGCAAAGGCCGCTCGGGATTCCTTGCATCAAGGATCGCGTGGCGCAGATGGCTGCGGTGTTGGTCCTGGAGCCGATCTTCGAGGCCGACCTGGAGCCCGAACAACACGCCTACCGCCCGGATCGCAGCGCCCTGGACGCCGTTCGCCAAGTGGAACGGTTACTCAGGACGGGGCATACCGAGGTGGTGGACGCGGACTTATCCGGCTATTTCGACAGTATCCCTCATGCCGAGTTGATGAAGTCGGTGTCCCGGCGGGTCAGCGACGGCCGCCTGCTGCGGCTGATCAAGCTGTGGCTGGAGACACCGGTGGAAGAGACCGACGCGAAGGGGCACCGCCATCGAACGACCCGGAACAAGGACCAGGGGATGGGGACTCCACAAGGGGCTCCGATCTCACCATTGTTGTCGAATATCTACATGCGACGCTTTGTGAAGGGATGGAAGACCGGCGGTCACGAGCGACGTCTGGTCGCCCACATCGTCAACTACGCGGACGACTTCGTCATCTGCTGTCGCGGCCCGGCCGAGCAGGCCATGGGCGCGATGCGGGGGATGATGTCCAGGCTGAAGCTGACGGTGAATGAGACCAAGACGCGGCTCTGCCGACTACCGGAGGAGACGTTCGACTTCCTGGGCTACACCCTGGGCCGGAACTACGACCGTCGTACGGGCGCGTCCTATCTGGGACCGCGTCCGTCGCGGAAGAAGATCGACCGGCTGTGTAACGAGATCAGTGAGCTGACGGGGCGCGGGACGACTTGGTTGGAGGTTGAGGCGCAGATCGGTCGGATCAACCGCAAGTTGCGGGGCTGGTCCAACTACTTCCGCATCGGGACCATCAGCCAGGCCTACCGCAATATCGACAGCCACGTCCGCTATCGGGTTCGCCAGTGGTTGTGCGCGAAGTTCAAGGTGCCGGGTCAGGGTAAGACACGCTACCCCGACGCCTACCTGTACCAGGAGTTGCGACTGTATCGACTCCAAAGGAGCTAGCCGCAACGGCTCGTGTGCGAACGTGTGAACTCAGCGATGAGAACCGCCTTGTCCGAAAGCTGGATGCGGGAAAACTGCCTGTCCAGTTTGATGAGCGGGGTGTGGAAACGGAGCCTTGTCGATGCGACGGAGCCACCGCGCCACACCTCGACTCTACTTTGACGGTCCGGACCCCTGCCGGCGTCGGTCGCCCGTCCGGTCCGCCGGCCGGATTCGCCACCCAGCCGGTCGGGTCAGGTCGGGCCGGCCGACGTCGCCTCCCGCGGAAGGTCTTGAAACAGGGACGTAACGAGTTTCTTGCGGGCGTCGCAATGCGGCTCATCGCTGGCCCCGACTTTTCCGTAGCTGCTTCTCCAGCCAAAGGGCGTCGGCGGCATCGAGCGGCGGATTCGGTGGTTTACTGTAGTCGATGCTTGGTGCGTACCGAAACCGCCGATAGATCTCACCGATCATCGGCTGGATGTCCAGAGGGATATCGTGATCCGGCTTGGTGAGGGGCACGGGAATCGGCGGCAACGGTCGAAGATAGTGGGCCCGCCAGACTCGGCGAACTCGCGCCCTCGCGCGGGCCACCAACAGCGTATAGGGACTGTCGGGCCAGGGATCGAGCATGGGCAGGCGCCGGCCGCCGCGGAGCAGGTCGAATTCGACGAGGCTCACATCGCCTAGTAATAGGCCTTGCCGCTTGCGCTGGTACAGTTCCCACCCCTCCGTGCCGGGACGCTTGTTGGAAGGAGACAGGACCTCGATGCTTGTCACCAGGCGCTGACCGGGATTCGCCTCGTAGATTTCGACGAAGGTCTCGCGATGCTCTTCCTGGATGAAGGGGCGCAAAGTCAGAGGCTCGGACTCGCCGGTCGGCACCGCCAACGCCGTGCCGCCTTTCTTCGTGTTTCTCTTGCGGCCGCGAGACCTGCTCACGCTCACATCAGGCAAAAAGCTGTCACTTTTCATGCCTTCAGACTCGAGGAGGGCGATATACGAGCGCTCCCCGGTCCGTACCAGGTAACGATCCGGAGCCGCATCGGCGAGTTGCTCGCCGATTTTCTCGATCAGGTGGCTGTGGAAGTCCTCCCACAACCCGCAGGCTTCGATATAAGGGTCCATGCCTGGGAACGGCGATCTCATGAGGAACTCCCTCAATCGGATCTGGCGATTCACGGTGTCCAGGTTACCGGTCCCGTGGGTCACCGGCAACGGGAGTCGGAACCGGGCCGGGTCCCAAAAACCGGGTTCGGACCCGGCCTCCTCGATCGGCCCCGGTCGGGGTCAGGGCCGGTCGGGGTCGGCCGGTCGGGGTCGGGCCGGTCGGGGTCGGGCCGGTCGGGGTCAGGCCAGGTCTTGGGTTTTTTCCGGCCGGCCGGATTTCCGCCGTCCCGCCGGGCCGGGTCCGCGGGCGCCCCGCCGTCAATACGTCTCCGGCAGGATGGCCTTCCTCTTTTGCACAAAGTACGACTGCTCAATTCCTTCCGGCCGGCTGTTGCCGCCGGGCGGGCGCAGGCGGATCAGGTTCGGCAGGTCGTTGGGGAAGCCCATGAGCTTGCGGTACGATTCCGGGTCCTCTCGGGCTGCCAGATTGACAATCTCCAGCCACACGAGTCGGAACTCGGTGTACTCGCGATCGTCCAGCCCCAACACGCGAATGAGCCGGCGCGCCTGCCGGGTCCGGCCCTCGATGGTGCCGTCCTCGTTCACCCAGACATCGCCGCACACGAGGGCCGTAAGCGGGTCCGGGACCAACTGTTTGCCCTTGCCGACATTGCAGGCCGAGCACCCATAAAGAAGGTTGTCGTAGGATCGTATGTGGCCCGGATGAGATGCGATCGGTCGAAAATGCTCCACATCGAACGTGCCGCGCAGCCTGCCCCATTGCTCCCGGAACAGGCAGTAGACGCGGCGAAAGGTGAACTCGTCGCGCAGCCAATGCCGGTAGCTGGCCGCGTCGGCGTAGCCTTGCGGTCCGTGCCGGCGCACGTGCGCCTCGGGAGGATACGTGAAGGGCGACATGCACTACTCGCTCCGCCGGCGCTGGGCCTTCGCCAGCAGCTCTTGGTGGAGCTGACGAGCCTCGGCCAAGGGCAGCGGAGCGACCTGGTGGCGATGGGCCAGCATCTCGCGCTGCAGCCGGTGCAGCTCGATGGCTTCTGCCGCCGACAGCCTGCCGTCGATCTCCTTGTCGATCAGCGCACAGCGGCGGGCGTTCTTCGCCTCGCTCCAGGCGCCGTTGGCCTCGACCGGTTCCGCGACGATCGGCACGACGCACGCCACGGCCCGGCCTTCCAGTTCCAGCACCGAGCCGTTGGCGGCGACCGGCAGCGACAACACGAATCGCTTGACAGCTTCGTCCTCGTTGTCCAGCGCGATGTGGTTCACGGCCGAGTCCCTGCGATCGAGAAAGGCGACAGTCGCCGAGCAAAGTATTACCCCGGCGAGAGAGTAGGTCAGGCTCTCAGCCTGACGGACTTGATCCTGTCAGGCTGAGAGCCTGACCTACATGAGCCTTGATCCTGTCAGGCTGAGAGCCTGACCTACGTGAGCTTCTTCCGTGCCGGGGTAATATACCACGGTTGCCATTTGCCGCCAGCATCACTCGGAGAAAGGACAGTTTACTTTTTCTCGACCTTCTCGAAGCCGGTCGCGGCCGGTCGGGGTCAAACGTTGTTTTCGGTCGGTCGGGGTGAAGGGCCGGTCGGGGCCAAACGTTGTTTTCGGTTATTTCCGCCGGGCCGGTCATCCGCCGTCCCGCCGGTTCGGGTCCGCGAGCACCCCGTCCGGTCCCGGCCGATCCGATCGCGATTGATCCCATCTTGCACGTGGGCTGGTCGCCCTGGCAAGAATGAGCGAAAATGAAGAAGGTCGTAGCCGGCGGGCCGATGCGCGCGATGGCCTCCACCACGCGCTCCCCGGGGTCTGACCCCGCACTCCGGAAGATCGAGCCGCTCCGCCGAGGTGGCCTCCGTCGCGCTCCCGCCCCTCCCGGGCCGCGGCCGAGAATGCCGGCGCTGCGCCGATGCGTCACGAACCGCCCGCGAGCGCCTGAAGCCGCGTCGAAGCCGCCGCGGGTCGGTCGCAGCTTGATAGAGGCCAGGGACGACGGCCCCGAGTCCTGTAGACCGCGGAGACCAAGGAGGATCGGCATGGGATCGATGGCCTCTTCCAGCATTCTGGCCCTCCCAGGGGGGAAGTGCCCAAACCCAAACTGCGGGAAGGACATCGGAGATTGGCACACGGAGTGGCTCATCCCGCCCGATCGGCACAAGCTCGACCAAGGCCAGGCTGCGACCGATTGCCCGGCTTGTGGGGCGTGGGTTATGATCCCGGGAGGGTCGGTGGGAGGACTGGCTCCTCCCGGAACTCCGCTCGTGACCAGGAAACGTTCGCAACTCAAGAAGTGGGCCGAAAAGTCTCAAGTGACCCCCATCGATCTCGATGCTTACTTCAACACTCCTACCGGGTCACTTTACAAGGACTATGACTTCGACCGATGATCATTCTTACCTCCCTACAACGCGATTTTCTTGATCGCTACTACACCGAGTACATGACGCTGGAGGCTGGCCCAGCCACCCTGCTAGGTAGCCAGCACGGCTTTTTCTACGAACATCTCCTGGCCCTCTTCGACGTCTACCGTCGATCTTGGGGGGGGGACCTCGGAGTATGGCGTGACGGTACTCCCCCTCTTTCCCCTGCCCCTGATCCTCTCGTTTTCCCCTGGCCCTCGATCCAAGATCTAGAAGATCAACTGAAGGCGGAGGGTATCTCGATTTCTCCCCTCCCTCGTCTCCCTGCTGGCATGGATCAGGCTCATGCGACGGGGAGTGTGGAGTCTCAAGTGGTGTAACGCTCGGTCGGTCCCGGAATCGCGGTGATGGTCGAATCCCCGCCAGCGTCCGGTCCCGCGGCCATCAAGGATGCCGTCAAGCGCGGGCTCGGGTTCGCGTTCCTCTGGAGCGATGCAGCTTCGGGCGGGCCGGATCTCACATCGACATGCCTGTCGCGGAGGTGGAAGGGGACACGAGGCTGGGCGGTTGCCGGAACGGGTCGCCGATGCTTGGAGGCGTCACGCTCGGGCCTCCTGGGCTCGGCATCCGCGGCAGGCCGCCCAGATCCGTCCCGTCGCCAAGGCCCATGGTGCCTCGGGAGCCGAGGGGCGACATCGTCCTGCGCCGGCCCGCGAACCGCTCGGGCCCCCGGACACCGAGGACATCCCGCCGGACAACGGGTAGAGGCTGAAGGAGGTCCGGGTTGACCCCAGCGTCGCCGTCGGGCGCGAGCGGAACGAGAGTGGTGCCGGTCGGGGTCAAAGGGGCCGGTCGGGGTCAAAAGGGACCGGTCGGGGTCAAACGTTGTTTTGGGGCCGGTCGGGGTCAGGGCCGGTCGGGGTCAGGGCCGGTCGGGGGCCGGTCGGGGTCAAACGTTGTTTTGGGGCCGGTCGGGGTCAAACGTTGTTTTTGGTTTTTTCCGCCCGGCCGGTCAGCCGCCATCCCGCCGGATCGGGTCCGCGGGCACCCCGGCCGGTCCCGGACGATCCGGTCCGCTCGGTCCGGGAGGGCTCGTCCCGTCGGTCGGGGGAGAGAACGGCGAGGCCACGAGCCGAAGAGCCCATGTGGCGAAGCCTGCGGAACCCAACGCGGTCCGGAGCCGATACGGACGATCCCGATCTCCGGCTCCAGGCCCCTTTTCCTTCTCCAAAGGAGTCCGAAGCGATTCCAGTGGATGGGCGCAAGCCGCGGAAAACAATGGCTTCACGTCGGTAGCGTGCACCCGCCATCCAGCGATCAAACCCGGCTTCTGGAACAGACTCTTGGACGTTTCCAAGTCAGGGTCTATTCGATCGGGCCCCATAGCCCGGCTTGCTCGATCGGCCGAACTCGGTTACTTTCCCGGTCCGAAATCGTGAGACGCGGGTCAAACAACTTCGCGACGGATCCGGCTGGGACGCCCGTTCTCGTTCACCGCGACCTCGGGAGACCGGCATGGATGCCAGCACCCGCGAGATGGGTACGACCCTGCGCCCGTCCGAAACCGCGCTCCGGCCCTCGGCAGAACGGCCCGAGGGGATCTCGGGCTCAGCCCTCTCCGACCTGCGCGTGGCGCTGGTGCACGACTGGCTGACGGGGATGCGGGGCGGCGAGAAGTGCCTGGAGGTCCTCTGCCGCGCCTTCCCCGACGCGACGCTGTACACGCTGATCCATCGCCGGGGGGCGCTCAGTCCCGCGATCGAGGCGATGGACATCAGGACCTCGCCGCTGCAGAGGATCCCGGGCATCTTCCGCCACTATCGCCACCTGCTGCCGATCATGCCGGTGGCGGCGCGGACCTGGCGGCCCCGGGACGTCGATCTGGTGATCAGCCTGAGCCATTGCGTCGCCAAGGCGATCGTGCCGCCGGCCGGCGTCCCGCACGTCTGCTACTGCTTCACGCCGATGCGATATGCCTGGCAGGCGCGCGAGACCTACCTGGAGGGCTGGTCGCACCGGCCGTTGCGCAGGGTGCTGGCTCGGACTCTCCTCGCCCGCCTGCGACGATGGGATCGCCGAACGGCGAGCCGGGTGACGCAGTTCGTGGCGATCTCGGAGACGGTCCGGGGCCGGATCGCGCGGTGCTACCGGAGGGAGAGCCGGGTGATTCAGCCGCCGGTCGACGCGGCGTTCTACACGCCCGATCCCGAGGGACGACCGCGCGATGATGGCTATCTGGTCGTCTCGGCGCTGGTGCCCTACAAGCGGATCGACCAGGCCGTGGCCGCCTGCACGGCGTCCGGCCGTCGGCTGACGGTCATCGGCGAGGGGCCGGAACGCTCGCGGCTCGAGGCCATCGCCGGCCCGACCGTCCGCTTCCTGGGCTGGCAGCCCGACGACGTGATCCGGTCCGATTACCGGAGCTGCCGGGCCTTGCTCTTCCCGGGCGAGGAGGATTTCGGTATCGTCCCGATCGAAGCACTGGCGTGCGGCGCCCCGGTGATCGCGCTGGGCGCGGCGGTGCCGCCGAGACGGTTGACAACGCCGTCGGCCGAACTTATCCCGACCCCACCGCGGACGCCCTCCGCGCGACGCTCGATGCCTGGGAGCGCGAGGGCTGCCCGCATGACCCGGCCCTGGCCCGAGCCCGAGCCGAGGCGCTCGCCTTGCCGCTGTTCCGCCAGCGATTGCTCGGATTCCTCGCCGAGGTCATGACGAGCCAGGGCGCTCACACCGTGCCGCCGGCGCCTCACGTGGACCTGCGACCAGCCTGAAGTCGCCCGCCGCCGTGAAGTCGCCGGGACTGAATAGATGGGGCGACTCGATCGTCTCTCATTTCAAGACATCCATCTCGCCGCACTTTGACGGCGCCACGAGCTTGGATGCGGTCTCGATGCGCGCCCCATCGGAGGATGGCCTCATGATTCGCACCGACCTCGAGGGCAGAGGGTGGTTCTGCTACGTCCCGGCCTGGCTGACGACGGCCTATTTCCTGGTGATGGCCTGGCCCGTTGCGGTCGGCGCTCCCCCCGATCCGCGGGCGAAGTCGTCGCCGAAGGACCATCCCGCGGGCCGCGACCTCTTCGTCAAGGTCTGGGAACCGGGCAGGCGGAGCCCGGCCGGAGGAGACGGGCTCGGTCCGCTGTATAACGAGACCTCGTGCGTGGCCTGCCATCGGCTGGGCGGCATCGGAGGAGGCGGCACCAATCGCCAGAATGTCACGCTCCTGACTGCCGAGAAGAGCGGCACCCGGTTTGCACGTAACGTCGAGTCCTTCCGTGGTGAGCTGGAGGACTTGCACCTCGGATTCCAGAACGCCACCGGCATCGTCCTCCACCGGCATTCCACGGACCCCTCCGATGAGAAACGGCTCAAGGAGATCGCGTCCATCGGGCGCGTGGAAACGCACAACCGAGTTCTTACGCTGCGGACCTCGTCGCGGAACACCCCGGCGGTCTTCGGCTCGGGACTCATTGATCAGGTCGCAGAGGAGGTCTTGCTCGAGGGGCAGCGGCGGGCGGCCGAGCCATTCCCCGAGATCCGGGGCCGGGTCAGCCGCCTGACGGATGGGCGGATCGGGCGGTTCGGCTGGAAGGGCCAGACGGCGACGCTCCGCGAGTTCGTCATGGCCGCCTGTGCCAACGAGCTTGGGTTGGAGGTCCCCACCAATCATCAGGCGGGTCTCGAGGCTCCGAGGAGCTTCGAAGCGACGACGGCCGGACTGGACATGGATCAGCAGCAATGTGACCAACTGGTCGAGTTCGTCGCCGGCCTGGCGCCGCCGCGGCTCCGTCCGATCGTCGAGCGCGAAATCGAGCCGTGGGGCTACTCGGTGTTCGCACGGGTCGGATGCGCGGCCTGCCATACTCCCCAACTGGGCACGGTCAACGGCATCTACAGTGATTTGCTGCTGCACGACATGGGCGAAAGTCTGGGCGATATCGCTACCTATTACGGCTCCCCCTCTTCTTCCGAGAGCTCGGGGAACCTGGCCGAGGCCCGCGAGCGCGCGCGGCAGACGGGCGCGCCGGCCGTCGCGACGGAGTGGCGTACGCCGCCGTTGTGGGGCGTCGCCGACTCGGCACCGTACCTGCACGACGGGCGGGCGCGGACCCTCCGCGAGGCCATCGAGCAGCACGGAGGTGAGGCCGCGGCCACCGTCGGGCGGTATTCGCAGCTCAGCCGCGGCGACCGCATCGCCTTGTTTAACTTCCTCCATGCGCTGACGGTCGCCTCGAAAGGCCGAAAGGCGGCCGCGATCGAGGCCATCCAGGCCCGCAGTCACCGGCAGTCTGCCGACGACCGAGAGAATGACCCGGGTGGAGTGGAAATCCCGAGCGACGAAGGCAAGAATCGTGTGAGAAGTCCGGCGCCGTCCCCATCATCGGCCGCGTCACGACTCGTGACTCCGGTCCGGCCGTCGGCCCATGGATGATGCGAGGTGGACCTGCGGGCGCGGTCGAGCGGCGAGGGGCTAGATGAACGGGAAACAGAACCGGGCCTGGACCCGCTCGCTTCAGACGATCCGGCTGTTCTTCTCGTCCGAGGTCCGATGGCAGGCCATCACCTGGTTCGCGCTGCTCCTCACCCTGCTCCTGTCGCTCAGCGCCCTGAACGTCGTCAACAGCTACGTCGGCCGCGACTTCATGACCTCCATCTCGAAGAGGAACTGGGCCGGGTTCATCACCTATGCCGCCCTCTACGTGGCTGTGTTCGGCCTCTCGACGATCATGGGGGCCTTCAACCGCTTCTCGGAAGAGCGGCTGCGCCTCCTCTGGCGGGCCTGGCTGACCCGCCTGCTGATCGACCTCTACATGACCCGCAACCGGTTCTACCGGCTGAAGGCCCTGGAAGAGATCGACAACCCGGATGAGCGGATCACCGAGGACGTCAAGTCGTACACCCAGACGACGCTCTCCTTCTTCCTGATGTCGCTCAACGCCGCGATCACCTCGCTGGCCTTCCTGGGCGTCCTCTGGTCGATCACGCCCTGGTTGGTGCTGGTCGCGCTCACCTACGCCGGGGTTGGCTCGGCGATGACGATCCTGCTGGGCCGCACGCTGGTGCGACTGGACAACCTCCAGCTCCAGAAGGAGGCCGACCTCCGATACCACTTGATCCAGACCCGAGAAACGGCCGAGGCCATCGCCACGATGGAAGCCCCCCGCACGGTCCGCGAATGTCTCCACGCCCGGCTGGCCGACGTCGTCGCCAACAACAAGCGCATCATCGCCGTGACGCGCAACCTCGTCTTGTTCACCGGAGCTTACAACTACTTGATCCAGCTCATCCCGCTCTTGATCGTGGCACCGATGTACATGCACGGGCGTGTGGAGTTCGGCGTCGTGACCCAATCGGCGATGGCGTTTTCGGCGTTCCTGGCCGGATTCTCGCTAATCGTGACGCAGTTCGAGACCCTCTCGTCGTTCGCCGCGGTGACGACGCGGCTGGACACGATCACCGATGCCCTGGAACAGGCCCGGACGCCGCCGCCCTCGGCAATCCACATCCGACACGACGATAACCGGGTTGCGTTCGAGAACCTCTCGCTCTGGTCGCGCCACGATCATCACCCCCTGATCAATGACCTGAACGTCGAGGTCGTCTACGGTGGCAGCCTCCTGATCACCGGGCCGGACACCGCCGCCGAGGAAGCGCTCTTCCTCGCCACGGCGGGCCTGTGGGAACAAGGGGAAGGCCGGATCGTCCGGCCGGGTCCTCGCGGCATCGACTTCGTCCCGACGCAGCCGCTGACGGTGCGTTGCACCCTCCGCTCCCAGTTGACCGCCGGCTCGTCCGAGGCGCGATTCTCCGATGACGAGATCCTGGCCGTGCTCGACAAGCTCGGCCTTAGCGCGGCCGTGTCGCCGGGCGGGCGGCCTCGATGCCGACGTGCATAGTCCCAGCGCCTTCTCGCCCGCCGAGCAACGTCTGCTCGTCTTTGCCCGAGTCTTACTGGCGCCCCCTCGCTTCGTCTTCCTCGATCGGATCGGGGCCGTGCTCAAGCGAGAGCAAGTCGAGAACGTCTACCGGTTGCTCCGCGCGGCGTCGATCAGCCCCCTGAGCATCGGCGACCGCCATTCGCTGGAGTCCTACCACGAGCGGGTGCTGGAGATCCGCGGCGAGGGAACCTGGGACGTCCATCCGTCCGCTACGCCACCCGGCGACGACGGGCCGGCCGACGAGCGCCTGGTCACCGACGTCGCCGGTGGACATGCTTGAACGACCCGCCGCGCAGCCGGGAATCGCCGCAGGATGGAGAGCCCGGCGGCCTGCCGGTTATCGAGGAAGAACGAAACATGGAATCGAGTGTGAGCACGCTCATCGTGATCGCGATCACCGCCGTCGGGGTGATCGCCTGGTTGGCGGGAGTGACAGTCGTGGCCCGAGCGACTCGCGACCGGCAAGCGAGGGCCCTGGAGGCCGCCGAGCGATTCGACATCGAGGATGCCGTGGCCGGCGGGACGATCGCCGGTGAGGCCGAGGTCGAGGGCCGTCCCGAGGAACTCTCGGAGAAGCTCGCCAGGTTGCTGGCCCGCGACGGGATGGGGCCGTTCGGGCCCGTCAAGATTATCACCTGCGACCGCACCGAGCTGATCTTCGAACCGGCGGGCCCACCCGCCGGCTCACCCGGTCACGCGACGGTCGGCGTCCGCGGCGGACGATTCCGGTTTACCGCGAAGGGCGCGCGGACTCGCATCGAATACGCTATCGAGGCGCCGTCCGGTCGCGTCCTGATCGCGCTGGGCTGGCTCTTCCTCCTCCTGGGCCTCGCGGCGCTGGTGGCGGGCTGCTGGGCGATGTGGACCTACGTGCTGCCCAGCCCGAATCCGGGCGTGCGCGGCCAGGCGGTCCAGATGGTGCAGGTCGTCCACCTCCTCTGGCCGCCGTTCCTGTTCGCCGCGCTCGCCCGCCAGCCCGCCAGGTTGATCCAGTCCCGCGTCTCGGCCATGGTACACAACCTGCCGTATTCCTGAGGTGGCAGGCCGTTCGACCTCGATAGGCCCGCGCGGACCATCTCCGCCGATTTTCGCGGAGGCGTAACTTGCCTTGCCTCCACCCGGGTTTTGGGGATGGTCAAGCCGTGTTTCCGCTGGTTTTCCGGCCTCTGCCGTCACTGGCGTGAGTCCCTGTATGCAAGTCCTCGCCCCGCCGCCTCGCGTTTTCTCTCGCCGTCCTTCTGACCTCAACCTCGCCGATACCCCTTGTTCTCGGCCGTTTCCCGCACGACAGGCTTCCCCTACTCTGGGACCAAAAGGCTCCCAGGACGTCACCCGGGGGCCAGTCACTTGTCGATTCGGGACTCAACAGCCATGGCTCGCTCTCCGGAACTCGCGCGCCTGTTCCAGCAGCCCAACCTCCCCGCCCAACGTCAGTATGAGATCTGTCGCGCTGACTTCCACGAAGCCGTCACCGCCGACGAGATCGCCCGGCGGTTTCAGCTCCACGTCGGTTCCGTTCGTGCGATCGTCCGCGACTTCGCCCACGCCCCCGACATCCGCGCGTTCTTTGCCGTCGCCACGCCCGGCCCCAAGTCCTCCCCGAAACGCGATGCCATCCCACAGCGGGCGTGCGAACTCCGTCGCCAAGGGGCCACCCTGGCCGACATCCACGCCGCGCTGAAGCGCGAGGGGTTCGATGTCAGCGAATCCTACGTCTTCCGAGTCCTGCGCCGCGCCGGCTTGACCGCGAACCGCCAAGGCCGGCCCTCGCGACGACCGGGGGACGGCGCCAACGACGGTTCCATCGTGCCCGAGGTCGCCGACGCCCGGGCGTCGGCCCTCGAAGAGGGACGGCGATTCCCCACCAAAGTGGCGGGCCTCTTCCTGTTCCTTCCCGCGGTGCTCGAACTCGACCTGCCCGCAGCCGTCACCCAGGCCGGACTGCCCGGCTCGGAGCAGATCCCGCCGCTCCAGGCCCTGCTCGCCTTGCTGGCTCCCAAGCTCCTCGGCAAGCGCCGCGTCAGCCATATCAGCGACCTGTGTTGTGATGAAGGCGCCGGCCTGTTCGCGGGCCTCAACGTGTTACCCAAGGCCACCTACGCCACCGACGATTCCTACAAGACCGAGCGGGCCATGACCGAGCGACTGATCGCCGCCGTGATCGCCAAGACCCCGCTGGGAGAGCCCCCGTTGAGCTTCGACCTCGACTTCCACTCCGTCCCCTTCCGTGGTGACCAGGCCGATCTCGAGGACCACTGGGTGCCGATGCGGAACCGGGCTCTCCCTTCGGTGATGGCGTTCGTGGCCCAAGCCGCCGGCCGGCGGGTGCTCTGTTACGCGACCGCCAACCTGCTGCGCGACGAGGCCGACGGCATGGTCGTGAAATTCGCCGATTACTGGAAGGAACAGACGGGGCACCACCCGGCCCGCTTGCTGTTCGACTCGCGCGCGACCACCTATGCCAGCCTGAACCGACTGACCGAGCGGCGGGTGGGTTTCATCACCATCCGCCGCCGTGGGTCGGGGATGTTGGCCCGGGTGCGGCGCCTGCCCGCGGAGAGTTGGCGGCACTGTCAGATCACTCAGGCCAAGGGGGAGCGCCGCCAGGTCCGCTACGTCGAGGAGTGGGTCGAGCTCGATGACTACCAGGGCACCGCGCGGCGACTGATCGTGACGGGGCTGGGGCACGAATCCCCGACCTTCTTCCTGACCAACGACTATCCGCAAGCCCCGACGGCCCGCGACGTGATCCGGACCTACGCGAGCCGGAACCACGTAGAGAACCACCTCGGGGAACAGATCACGTTCTTTCACCTCGATTGCCTGTGCAGCGAGGTGAGGTTGAACGTGGATTTCGATCTGACGCTGACGGTGCTGGCGGACCTGCTCTACCGCCGGTTGGCCGAGCGACTGAAGGGCTTCGACCGTACCGGTCCGGCTCGATTGTTCCGGAAGTTCGTCGATACGTCGGGGCTGATTGAGATCACGGCGAGCGAGGTCATCGTCTCCCTGAGCAAACGAGCCCACAACCCCCTGTTGAAAGAGGCTGGGCTGACCCAGCCGACCGGCCCCGTCCCCTGGCTGGGCGGGCGGGCCGTGCGCCTGGAGTGCCCCTGACGGCTTCCGACCCAAACCCGCCGTCACCGAGGGCGATACGACGCCCACCGACCGTGGGACGCCCGGGCAGTTGAGTGCCGATTAGGCAAGTTACGCCTCCGCGAAAATCGGCGCTGATCCGACAGACACTGAGCAACTGGTCGAAAAGCTCCGCAGCGGCGACCGCCAAGCACTGACGGACCTGTTCCAGCGTCACCGGGATCGGCTGCGCCGGATGGTCGAGCTGCGCATGGATGCACGCCTGCAAGCCCGAGTCGACGCATCCGACGTGCTCCAGGATGCGTTCCTCGATGTCGTGGCCCGGCTGGATAGTTACCTCCAGGGATCGGAGTTGCCCGCCTTCCTCTGGCTGCGGCTGGTGGTGGGCGAGCGGCTGGCGATCTGCCACCGGCGCCACCTGGGTACCAGGATGCGGGACGCCGGCCAGGAGGTGTCACTCTATCGCGACTCCTTGCCCCAAGTCAGCTCGGCCGCGTTGGCCTCGATGCTGCTGGGCCGGCTGACGACTCCCTCCCACGCGGCCCTGCGGGCCGAGCGGGTGCTCCTGGTCCAGGAGGCGCTCAACGAGCTGGACCCCCTGGACCGGGAGGTGGTTGCCCTGCGGAGCTTCGAGCAGCTCAGCCGCGCCGAGACGGCGCAGGTCCTCGGGATCAACGAGGGGGCGGCGGCTCAGCGGTTTATCCGAGCCCTCAAGCGGCTCAAGGCGATCCTGGCGGCGCGGCCGGGTGGCTTGGAGGGCCTCTGATCCATGGCGATCGACGACGCTCAACGGTACGACCTGCTCGATCGGCTGGTCGACGAATTCGCCGCCCGCCTCCGACGCGGGGAGCAGCCGGCGCTGAAGGACTATACGGACCGCTACCCAGAGCTGGCCGACGAGCTCCGCGAGCTGTTCCCGGCGCTGGTCCAGGTCGAGCACGTGAAAGAGATCTGTCAGGACCGGGACGAGGCGGAGCGGGCTCGGACCAAGAGCCCACCCCTGTCGCAGGTGGGCGACTACCGGATCGTCCGGGAGATCGGCCGCGGGGGTATGGGCGTGGTCTACGAGGCCGAGCAGGTCTCGCTCGGCCGCCGGGTCGCGCTGAAGGTCCTGCCGTGGCAGGCGGGCCGGGAGGGCACGTCGCTGGAGCGGTTCCGCCGCGAGGCCCGGGCCTCGGCCCGGCTGCACCACACCAACATCGTGCCGGTCTTCGAGGTGGGCCAGGACGGCGACGTCCAGTACTATGCGATGCAGTTCATTCAGGGCCAGAGCCTGGACCTGGTCATCGGCGAGCTCCGGCGGCTGCGGAGCCGCTCCCGCCTCGAGCGGGGCGGGCCTGGGGCCCCGAGAGGCGACGAGGCGGACCGGCAGGACGACCAGGGCACCCGCGGGATCGGCGCGGAGTCCGCGGTCGCCCGATCGCTGCTGACGGGCCGATTCCCGCAGCGTCCGGCGGTCTCGCACGCCGGTGACATCCCCTCGCCGGGCTCGGGGGGTTGGGCACCCTCCGGGCCGGTGCCCCGGGCCGTCTGCGACTCCTCCGCCGTGATGCCCGGCGGCGAGCAGCTCTCGTCGGTCGAATCTCGGCACCGCGCGTTCCACCACGGAGTGGCGCAGGTCGGCCGCCAGGTGGCCTCGGCCCTGGCCTATGCCCACGCCCGCGGCATCCTCCATCGCGACATCAAGCCGTCGAACCTCCTGCTCGACACCGAGGGCGTCGTCTGGGTCAGCGACTTCGGCCTGGCCAAGGTCGACGACGACGAATTGACCAAGACCGGCGACATCCTGGGGACGCTCCGCTGCATGGCGCCGGAGCGGTTCCGCGGCCGGGGGGACGCCCGCGCCGACGTGTACTCGCTGGGACTCACCCTCTACGAGCTCCTGTTACTGCGGCCGGCCTTCGACTCGCCCGACCGCCTGGCGCTCTCCGAGCAGATCAAGATCGTCGAGCCGCCCCGGCCGCGATCGATCGACCCACGGATCCCGCGCGACCTGGAGACGATCGTCCTGAAGGCGATCGAGAAGAACCCGGGGGACCGCTACGCGACGGCCGATGCGATGGCCGAGGACCTGCGGCGGTTCCTCGATGACGAGCCGATCCTGGCGCGGCGGGCCAGTGCGCGGGAGCGTTATGTTCGTTGGGCCCGGCGGAACCCGGTCATCGCGGTCCTCGGGGGGGTGCTGACGGCGGTGCTGCTGGTGGCGACGGTCTCCTCGGTGCTCGCCGCCCGCCAAATGGCGGCGCTGGCAAAGGTGAATCAGGACGCGGCGCGGAGCGAGCGCTCCGCGAGGCTGGACGCGCTGTCGGCGCAGGAGCAGGCGGAACGCCAGCGCGAGCGGGCCGAGCAGCACCTCTACATCGCGCGGATCGGCCAGGCCGAGGGCGCCCTCCGCCTGTTCGACTCGGCCACGGCTCGCGGCCTGCTGGACCAGTGCCGCCCCGGGCCCGGCGAGCGCGATCATCGCGGCTGGGAGTGGTTCTACCTCGACCAGTGGTGTAACCCCGAGCTGAAGACCCTGTCCCTGCCGACGGAGGTCAACTCACACGCGGTCGCCGTGAGCCCCGACGGCCGTCTCCTCGCGGTCGGCTGCTCGAACCCACCGCGACTTCCACCCCGGCGCCGGCCCGAATGTCCCGGCTTACCTGGTCGGCCTCCCCGACGGCGGGGTCCGGCACGAGCTCGCCGGGCACGAGGAGTTTGTCCTCACCGTCGCCTTCCGGCCCGACGGGAAGCGCCTGGCGACGCTCGGGGCCGAGGGGATGATCCGAATCTGGGACATCGCCACCGGGCGGCCGCTCCGGGCCATCGACCTGGGGAAACGGATTCGCCCGGACGAGGGGTATTGGGACTTCACGAGGATGGACTGGAGCCCCGACGGCCGGCGGCTCGCCGTCGCGGTGCCGGATGACCGGATCCTGATCTGGGATGCTGAGACTGGCCGGGAGACGGTCCGAATCCACCACTCGGCCACGACGTTGGCCTCGAGCCCGGACGGGACCCGCATCGCCTCGGCACACGCAAGGTCCCAGGGGGTCCGCCTCTGGGATGCCCGGGACGGGCGGTCGTGCGGGCCGACCCTCGTTCCGTCGAGTCCGGCCTGGTCGCTCGCGTGGTCCCCGGGCGGCCGACGGCTTGCTGCCGCGTCGATCGATTACGAGACGAACCCGGCCCGGTTCGAGCTGAACGTCTGGGATGCGACGAGCGGGGAGAGGGTCGTCCGGGTGGGGCATGACGGCGAACTGCGGGTGGTCGCCTTCAGCCCCGACGGGACGCGGGTGGCAACGGGTGGGAGTGAGGGGATCGTGAGGGTGTTCGACGCGGCGGGTCGCGAGCGCGCCGCCCTGTTCACCGGGTCCATGACCATCAACGGCCTGGCCTACAGCCCCGATGGCCGGCGGCTCTATGCTGCGGGTGCGGGCATGGGCGGGGTCAAGGTCTTCGACCCGGGTCGCGAGCCCGGCGGCCGCGCCATCTCGGGATGGCTGGACCAGCTCGGCGCCTTGACGTTCGACCGCGAGGGCCAGCGGTTTCTCGGCATCGCCTGGGAGCACGGCCAACTGGCCGCCGCCGACCCGGTCGACGGCTCCGTGACGCGCGAGCACTTGCTCCCCGTGAGCGACGCCCGCCGATGGCCCCGCGGGGACTTCGCCTTCAGCCCCGACGGCCGATGGGTCGCGGCTCCGACGCGGCGAGATGGGACGGTGGTCGGAGTCTGGGACGTCGTTTTCGGGCGGCCAATCACCACGCTGCGCGGGTCGGCCGGGCCGGTCACGGCCGTCGCGTTCCGCCCGGACGGCCGGTCGCTGACGACCGCCGCCGTCGGGCCGGCGGGAAGGGCGACCGTGACCCTCTGGCACCTCGACTCGGGCCGCGCGATCCAGACCTTCGAGTCGGAGTCGGGCGCCGTCGAGGCCCTGGCCTTCAGCGGCGACGGCCGCAAGCTCGCCGCGGGAGGCGGGCGGAAGGATGGCCCCGGTCGGGTCATCGTCTGGGATACGAAGACCAGGGATGTGCTGGGGGCGCTGGATACCGGAGGCGGGGTCAGGTTTGTGGCGTTCCACCCGGACGGGGCCCGGCTGGCCGTTGCCGATTTCGGCAAGACGAAGATCCACCTCTGGGACCTCGCGGGGGGCCGCTCGATCACGAGTCCGGGGCCATCCGCGGTCAGCTGCGTCGGGTTCACACCGGACGGGAGCCGGATCGCGGCGCGACCGAACGCGCCGGCCCTTGACGGGTTCCTGCTGGCCCTGGCCCGCCATCACCTGGGCCGGGTGGACGAGGCCCGGAGCAATTGTGGCCGCGCCCTCGAACGGCTAGGGAGCGACCTGGCCGACGAGGCGACCCATGATGTGGCCGTTGAGGCCTTGATGACCATCCGGGGCCCGAGCGTCGACGAGGCCGAGTCGCTCTTGCTCGACCGGGTGTTTCCGGCGGAGCCGTTTGGCCGGCCCGATCCGTTGTAGGAGGGGCTCCGTCCGCCGACCGGTCCCGTCCGGCCCGGCGCTCCGTCGAGGGGAATCGGGGTTTTAGACGATCACCGGCCCGGCCGCGGGCGTGACCATCAGCGGCGGTGGGAAGAGCCGCGTCTTCCAGGTAGACAAGGGCGTGACTGCCTCGCTCTCCGGGTTGACCATCACCGGCGGCTCGACCTCGGGCTCTGGCGGCGGCCTGTATATCCAGGGAACGGCGACGCTCACGGCGTGCACGGTCAACGGCAATTCGGCCTTCGAAGGAGGCGGCATCTTCAACGCCTCGGGTGGGACGGTGACGGTCACCAGCAGCACGATCGGCAGCAACTCGGCCCAAGATGGAGGCGGCATCGAAAACTTTGGCGGCACGGTAACAGTCATCAACAGTACCCTCAGCCACAACTCGGCGGCCACCAACGGCGGCGGCATCGACAACTCTTCGGGTGGGACGGTGACGGTCACCGGCAGCACGATCGGCAGCAACTCGGCCCAATACGGAGGCGGGCTGGACAACTTCGCCACGGCCAAACTCACCAACTGCACGGTCAGTGGCGACTCGGCCGGCAAATTCGGCGGCGGGATCTCCAACTCCGACGTGCTCCAGATCACCAGTTGCACGATCACCGCCAATTCGGCTGGCTACACCGGCGGCGTCGTCAATTCTGCTGATGAGCCGACTACGTTCGACGACTCGATCATCGCGGGGAATAAGACCTCGACGGGCAGTTATCCGGACACTGATGCCATTTTCCTCGGCTCGCACAACCTGATCGGCGGAGACCCGAAGCTGGCCCCGCTGGGCGACTACGGCGGGCCGACCCCGACCATGCTCCTGCTCCTCGGCAGCCCCGCCATCGGCGCGGGCTTCGCCGTCACGGGCCTCACCACCGACCAGCGCGGCTTCCCGCTGGACTCACCCCGGCCCGACATCGGCGCCTTCCAGAGCGGTCCCCTGGTGGTCAACACGACCGGCGACGGGACCGGCTCGCCGACGGGGTTCCTCAGCCTGCGCCTGGCGGTCAAACTGGCCGAGGCCATGGATGCCGCCGCGACGATCACCTTCGACCCGACCGTCTTTGCGGCGCATCAGACGATCGCCCTGACGGCCGGCCCACTCGAGCTGAGCGGCACCGGCGGGCTGGAGACGATCACCGCCCCGGCCGCCGGCCTGACCGTCAACGGAGGCGGCCACAGCCGCGTCTTCCAGGTCGACTCTGGCGTGACCGCCTCGCTCTCGGGGTTGACCTTCACCGGCGGCTCGACCTCGGGGTTCGGCGGCGGCGTGGAGAATGACGGCACGCTCACGCTCACCGGCTGCACGATCAGCGGCAACTCCGCGCAAAAAGGCGGCGGCGCGTCTAACTACGGTAGCATGACGCTCACGGACTGCACGATCAGCGGCAACTCCGCCATCAGCGGCGGCGGCGGTATCGCGACGGGGGATCACGCCACAGCGACGCTCACCGGCTGCACGATCAGCGGCAACTCCGCCGGCTTCGGCGGCGGTATCGCGACGGGGGATAGCGCCACAGCGACGCTCACCGACTGCACGATCAGCGGCAACTCCGCGGTGACGGGCGGCGGCCTGGAGGAGAGCATCTCCTCGGTGGCGACGCTCACCGGCTGCACGATCGGCGGCAACTCCGCCTCGTCCTACGGCGGTGGTGTGTATAACTACGATGCATCACTGACCACGCTCACCGGCTGCACGATCAGCGGCAACTCCGCGGTGACGGGCGGCGGCCTGGAGGAAAACACCTACTCGGAGGCGAAGCTCACCGGCTGCACGATCAGCGGCAACTCCGCCCACTACGGTGGCGGCGTGTATGGCAGCGAATCACTGACGGTGCTCACCGACTGCACGATCAGCGGCAACTCCGCGGTGACGGGCGGCGGCCTGGAGGAAAACAACTACTCGTTGGCGACGCTCACCGGCTGCACGATCGGCGACAACTCCGCCCATGACGGCGGCGGTATCGCGATCTTGAAATACATTAAAGCGACGCTCACCGGCTGCACGATCAGCGGCAACTCCGCCGGCTTCGGCGGCGGCGTGTATAGCAGCGGATCACTGCCGACGCTCACCGACTGCACGATCAGCGCCAACTCCGCGGCTTTCGGCGGTGGCCTGGAGGAGAGCAACTACTCCGTTGCGACGCTCACCGACTGCACGATCAGCGGCAACTCCGCCTTCGGCGGCGGCATCTATGCTTCCGGTTTTAACAGGTTGACGATCGGTGACACGATCGTCGCGGGAAATGCCGGGGGATTCGACATCTCCGGGGATGTGACGACCGACCTGGGATACAACCTGGTCGGCGATGACGGAGGCTCCTCCGGCCTCGGCGCAGCCGGCGACCAGGTGGGCACCAACGCCAGCCCGATCGATCCCCTGCTCGCCCCGCTGGGCGACTACGGCGGGCCGACCCAGACCTTCGCCCTCCTGCCCGGAAGTCCCGCCATCCATGCCGGCAGCGCGAACCTCCCCGGCGTAACCGTCCCGACCACCGATCAGCGCGGCGAGTCACGGGCCGGCGGCGTGGATATCGGTGCCTTCGAAAGCCAGGGCTTCACGCTGACGCCCGTGGCCGGCAGCACCCCGCAGTCGGCCTTCGTCAACACCGCCTTCACCAATCCGCTGGCCCTGACCGTGACGGCCAACAACCCGGTCGAGCCGGTCGACGGCGGCGTGATCACCTTCTCCGCGCCGGGCAGCGGCGCCTCGGCCACTCTCTCGGCCGGGACGGCCACGATCGTCGGCGGCCAGGCCGGCGTCAGCGCCACGGCCAACGCGTCGGCCAGCAGTTACACCGTCACCGCGGCCGCCAGCGGCAGCGTCGGCGCGACCTTCAGCCTGACCAACAACGCCGTCCCGGTCGCGGTCACGATCAGCCCGTCCAGCCTGCCGGACGCGACGGCGGGCCGCTCCTACGACGAGCCACTGACGGCCTCGGGCGGGATCGGCGGGCCGTTCACCTTCGCCGTCATGGCCGGCGCGCTGCCGTCGGGCTTCACGCTCGCAACCGATGGCACCCTCAGCGGCACGAGCACCGTGGCCGCGACCGCCAGCTTCACCGTCACGGCCACCGGCGCCGGCGGCTATGCCGGCAGCCAGGATTACCGCCTGACGGTCGACCCGGCGACCGCCAGCCAGCTCATCATCGACATCCAGCCGGCCGGGCCGGCGGTCGTCGGCCAGCCGTTCGCCACCCAGCCGGTCGTCTACCTCGAGGACCCGTACAACAACCTCGAGACCGGCGACGACACCACAACGGTGACCGCCGGCCTCGCCGTCGGCTCCGGCCCGCTGCTGGGGACGGCCGCAGGGACCGTCTCCGGTGGCATCGCCACCTTCGCCGGCCTGGCCGACGCCAGCGCCGAGACCCTGAAGCTGGCCTTCACCAGCGGCACGCTCACCCAGGCGGTCTCCAGCCTCGTCACCGTCAGCCCGGCCGCCACGACGACGTCCGTGACGACCGGCGGCTCGCCGTCGGTCTTCGGCCAGTCGGTGACCTTCACGGCCAACCTCGCCGTGACCGCCCCGGGTGCCGGCACGCCTACCGGCACCGTCACCTTCATGGACGGCGCGAATACCCTGGGCACCGGGACCCTCACCGGCTCGGGCACGGCGACCTACGTGACCACATCGCTATCCGTCGCTACGCACACGATCACGGCCGTGTACGCCGGCGACGGCAACTTCGCCAAGAGCACGTCTTCGGCCGTCTCGCAGGTGGTTGACAAGGACGGCACCACGGCGGTCGTCGTATCCTCGGCCAACCCCTCGGTCCTCAACCAGGCCATCAGCTTCACGGTGACCGTCGCCGCCGCCCCCGGCTCGGGCACGCCGACGGGCACCGTCCAGTTCCAGCTCGACGGCAAGAACTTCGGCTCGGCGGTCACGCTCGTCGGCGGCACGGCGACCAGCGGGTTGACCAGCACGTTGACGATCGGCAACCACACGGTGACCGCCGTTTACAGCGGCGACTCGGGCTTCACCGCGAGCACGGCGCCGACCTTGACCCAGGTCGTCAACAAGGACAAGGCCACGACGAACCTGGCCGCTTCCGTCAATCCGTCGGTCTACGGCCAGTCGGTGACCTTCACCGCCACCGTCGCGGCGGTGGCGCCGGGCAGCGGCACGCCGACTGGCTCGGTGACCTTCTACGACGGCTCGACCGCCCTGAAGACCGCCTCGCTCAGCGGCGGCTCGACGACCTACACGACCACCGCCCTGGCGATCGGCTCGCACGCGATCACCGCCGTCTACAGCGGGAACGCGTCGTTGGCGGCGAGCACCTCGTCGGTCCTCTCCGATACGGTCAACCAGGACGGCAGCACCGCGGTCGTCACGTCGTCGTCGAGCCCGTCGGTCTTCGGCCAGTCGGTGACCTTCACGGCCATCGTGACCGCCAACGCGCCCGGTGGCGGCACACCCAGCGGCAGCGTCACTTTCCTGGACGGCGCGAGCACCCTGGGCACGGCGACGCTCAGCGGCGGCAAGGCCACGCTCAAGACCGGCGCCCTGGCGCTGGGCACGAGCGCGATCACCGTGCAGTACGGCGGCGACGGCAACTTCCTCGCCAGCACGTCGGCGGTCCTGAACCAGTTCGTCAACGCGGACGCGACGACCACGGCACTGAAGTCGTCGAAGAACCCGACCGTCCACGGCCAATCGGTCACGTTCACGGCCACGGTCAAGGCCGCAGCGCCGGGGAGTGGCACACCGACGGGCAAGGTCACTTTCCTGGACGGCGGCAACCCGATCGGCACAGCGACGCTCAACGGCAGCGGGGTCGCCACCTTGGCGACGTCGTCGCTGTCGACCGCCTCGCACTCCATCACGGCGATCTACGGGGGCGACACCAACTTCCTGACGAGCACGTCAGCGGCGTTGACGCAGACGGTTAATCAGGACGCGACCGCGACCAAGCTGACCTCGTCGAAGAACCCGTCGGTCTACGGGCAGTCGGTGACGTTCACGGCGACGGTGACCGCCTCATCGCCGGGCGGCGGGACGCCGAGTGGCTCGGTCACGTTCTACGATGGCACGACGGCGCTGGCGACCGAGTCGCTGAGCGGCGGGACGACGACCTACAGCACGTCGTCGCTGTCGGTGGGCGCGCACGCGATCACGGCGGTCTACAGCGGCGATGGCAACTTCACGACGAGCACGGCGGCGGCGGTCAACCAGGGCGTCAACCAGGCGAAGACGTCCACGGCGCTGAGCAGCTCGGCGAATCCGGCGACGAAAGGCCAGACTGTGACGCTCACGGCGACGGTGGCCGCCACGGCGCCGGGGAGCGGGACGCCGACGGGGACGGTGACGTTCGACGACGGTACGACGGCGCTGGCGACGGTGACCCTCAGCGGCGGGACGGCCAGCTACAGCACGGCGACGCTGTCGGTGGGGACGCACTCGATCACCGCGGTGTACAACGGCGATCCGGACTTCACCACGAGCAAGTCGTCGGTCTTGAAAGAGACGATCAAGTTGACCACGAACCTGTCGATGGTTGCGGCGGTGGACGTCGCGGCGGTGGGGGCTGTCGAGCCGGCGTCCTCGAGCGGCTCGGCACCGATGGCGTCCGGGTCCATAAGCGGGGCTCCGGCGGCGCCGGATGCGGTCAGCCTGGCGCTCGAGGCGCTGGGCGACGTCGCGAGCGACGCCGAGTGGATCCGCGACGTGGCCGAGCACGGTCCGTCGTCGAAGGGGTCGGGTCCAGGTGTCTTCCGCCTCGACTGAGCTGCCGCGACGAGCCCGGGGCCACCGGCCGCGATCCCGACCCGGCTTCGCGAGGGCCGGCGTCTCATCTCCGGCCGGGCCGCCGCGGGGCGTCTCGGGCGGTGTCGGCGACCCGCCCGGCACGGCCTCGGGTGCGATCGACCCGGGAGTCAGTAACGACATCGGCGTCGCCGGGACCAGGAGCGACGACCACCTGGCGGTCCTGGTCGCGTGGGACTCGAGCGCCGGCGACTCCGAGCCGGGGAAACACGGACGTGGAGACACATGAGCGGTGGATGCGAGGAATCGTCCGAGGTAAGCTGTCCGGCTCGGGCCTCCGTCCCCCACCTCGCTGCGATCCTCCTGAATTCTGCCTGGCAATTCGTTGGCCGTGAAGGGCCAGGCGATCGGAGCGTCCATCACATCCAATCCTCGGGGCGCACTTCAGGCTCCCTTCCCTCGGGAGTTCGCCACCCTTCCCCTACGCAAGCTTTCCGGGCGTCAAGGTGGACCCTCCGCAGACGGTTCACCTGAACTGCTGGCGAAGACGTCGCCTCATCATCCGAACGGACTATCGCGTTGCACGCGTCGGTCCGAGCACACCGACGCGCGCATGGTCCCGCGGTTGCTTTCGACGCTTGATTGGTTCGTCGTCCTTCGCGCCCGGCAACCCAGCGGAGCACCACTTGCGGTTCTCGACCTACACTCCCTCGACCGGTCTCAGGACAACTGGCACGGACCTTGCCCGCAATTATTTGCCCGGACCCTGTACCCGGCTGCTGATTGCGTCGTTCCTCGTACCAGCGCCGAAGCGGACAACCGCCGTGATGCCGGTTAGTCTGAGGCGCTTGTGTGGCGGCGCGGGCGCCGCCGGGCGGGGGTTCGGCCGCTGGTTCGGCCGGGCAATCCGGCTTGGAGCCAACTATCCGAAGGAGGTGTCTCATGTCTGCTCCCAGCATCGCCCCTTTCGACGCGCCGAATCGCCGACAGATCGCCCAGGGCCACCCGATCGACTGGCGGCCCCCCCGCCCGAGAGACGTCTACGAGCAAGTGGTCGTCGGGGGCGGCCCGGGCGGCCTGACCGCCGCGATCACCGCCGCCAAGGCCGGGCACGCCGTCGCCCTAGCCGAGCGGAACCTGACCGGCGGCACCTGCGTCAACTTCGGCTGCACCCCGAGCAAGTCCTTACTCCGCGCGGCCCGGGCGGTGCACCAGGCCCGCGAAGGGGAAAAGTTCGGCTACGCGCTCGGCGCCGCGCCCCGGGTCGATTTCGCCGCGGTGATGACTCGGGTGCGGGAAATGCGGGCCTTCAGCGGCAGCAATGACGCGGTGGCGGTGGCGGCCGAGGCCGGCGTTGACGTGTTCCTCGGGGACGCCCGCTTTGTCGGCCCCGATGCGGTCGAGGTCTATGGCCGGCGGCTGCGCTTCGAGAAAGCCTTAATCGCCACGGGGAGCCGGCCGGCGGTCCCCGGCATGCCGGGCCTGGCCGGTGCCGCTTACCTGACTAACGAAACCGTGTTCGAGCTGACCGAACTCCCGCGCCGACTCGTCTGCCTCGGTGCCGGCATCGTGAACTGCGAGCTGGCACAGGCATTCCGCCGGCTCGGCAGCGAGGTTGACCTGGTCGGGAGCACCGAACGCCTGCTGCCGGCCGAGGCCGCAGCAGTGTCTGAAGTGCTGTCCAAACGGTTCGCGGCGGAAGGGGTGCGGTTGCGTCTGGGCCTGAGGGCGACGAGCGTGGACGGCGGCCAGCGACAACTGACCCTGAGCGACGGGTCGCACCTGGCATACGACATGCTCCTGGTCGCGGCCGGCCGAAAGGCCAACGTGGACGGGATGGGCCTGGAGGCGGCCGGGGTGAGGTTCAGCCCCGCCGGGGTCGAGGCCGACGACCACCTGCGGACAACGAACCCCGCAGTGTACGCCGCCGGGGACGTGGCCCAGCCGGAGCAGTACACCCACGCGGCGATCGCAACCGCCAAGCTGGCGGTGGCCAACGCCCTGGACAAGGTCGGGCGGCGGTTGTCGGATCTGGTCATCCCCCACTGCACGTATACCGACCCGGAAGTGGCCCAGGTCGGGATCACCCCGCCCGCTGCGAAAGAACGGGGGATCGCCATCGACGTTCACCGGCTGGACCTGGCGAAAGTCGAGCGGGCGGTGATCGACGGGGAGGCGGACGGGTTCGCCGCTCCGTACACCCACAACGGGGTCATCATCGGGGCGACGTTCGTGGCTGCCCACGCGGGCGAGTCCCTGCCGCTGCTCACCCTGGCGGTGACGCAGAAAATGAGTCCGGCCGACCTGGCGGCGGTGATTCATTGCTATCCGACCCAGGTCGAAGCGATCCAACGGGTCGCTGACCAGGCGGCCACAGCGTGAGAGCGCCGATGGGCTACGAACCGATCGAGAACCATGGCATCGTCGGGGACATGCACAGCGCCGCCCTGGTCAGCCTGGACGGGTCGGTCGATTGGCTGTGCCTGCCGCGCTTCGACTCGCCCAGCGTGTTCGGGGCGATCCTCAAGTCCTTGCGCGTGACGACGTGGTCGGCCTCCAGCTCCTTCAGGTGCATGATGAGCATCTTGTCGCTGACGCCGACCACCGCGCGTCGCAGCTCGCTGTACCGTCTCGAACCCTTGCGAATGGCTCGGAGGATGAGCGGCTTCCACTTCCCGTTGACGAGGTCCAGGCTTGCCTCGAGGCCGCAGACATAAGGCTGCTTCTTTTTCGGAGGCTTCTTCATTGGATAATATCCCCTGATTTGGATCACATACAATACTATGTGATACTCGACCTATTGAAAGCAAGCGTCCGGCCGCGGTCCGGGCCCGATTCCGCGGGCGCCAGGGCCGCCCGGAGATAGCGGCGAGGATTCCCCCGATCCGGTTCCTTCACCACTGGAGAGAGAACAATGGCGATTGAGAATGAGGTCGTGATCATCGCCGAAGCCGTCGCGCTGCCGGGCAAGCGGGAGGAGCTGAGGCGAGCGTTCGTCGAGGATTTCGTCCCGAAGTCCCTGGCCGAGGAGGGCGTGTCGGTCTTCCGGCTCCACGAGAACCGGGACAATCCGGGGCACTTCGTCCTCTACGAGCGCTTCCGCGATCAGGCCGCCATCGACTTCCTTTTCGCCGAGGAGCATTTCGCGAGGATCAAGGAGACACTTGCGTCGCTGGCGGAGGGGGGCAAGCCGGTGGTGTCCTACGCTGGCTGAACGGCCGGGCGAGTGAACCACTCGCGCCAGGTCCATACGTGGTCGGTCAACCCGGCGGCCAGGGCCGGCGTCCGCTCCTGCCACCGCCCCTCCTCGTCCTTGACCCGCAGCGTCCGGACACACCAGCAGAAGTTGTAGCCGTACAGCGTCAAGTAGGTCATCGCCTCGTGCACCTGCCAGTCCTTGCTGAACCGATACGTCTTCCGCCCCTTCCGCGCGTTGCGGTGCCGATCGGTCGCGTTCTGCCGTTCGACGAAGGATGTATTCACCACGCGACTGGCACACGACTCGCCCAGCGCCTCCTCCAGCTCGTCCTCCGACCCGAAGACTAACCGCGGCTCGACCGCGACGACCCGCCCCTTCTTGCGGCGCTTGTGCACCGTCGCGTAGACCACGCCCTCCGGCACCCGCCGCTGGGGCACGACCCGGGGCCGGCCCGGCTTCCGCTCCGCCGGGACCGGCTCGCCGAAGGTGTTGTGGATCGCCGTCTCATACACCGGATACTCGTCGCTGGTCATCAGCTCCGGCGGCGTGCCGCCGAGCCGCTCCGCGACCTTGCCGACGATCGCACAGCCGTTCTCCTCCGTCCGCGCCCCGGGGATCACCGCCAGGACCAGCTTATGCTCGGGGTCGTAGGCGACGTAGTCCCAGTAGTCCCCGCAGTGGTCATCGGCCGGGTCGTCGGGGTCGCAGTTCCTCTGCTTCTTGTGGACGAAGGACCATTTCTCGTCGAACTGGACCTCACGGGTATAGGGGGGAAAAGGCCACCAACTCGTCGTGGGCGGCCTGAGCATGAGCGCCGGCGAGCAGGGCCAGTCGGGTGACGGTGTCCTTGTTGACCCCCACCAACCGGGCGGTCTGGCGGGTGCCGCAGCCATCGGCGAGGTGCTGGAGGATCGCCAGCACCTTCTCGTGCGGCAGCTTGGAGTTGAAAAGCGGGGTGCCCTTGAACTCCGAGAAGCGGGCCTTGCAGGTGCGGCAGTACAACAGCCGGTGGTGGGCCTGGCCGTAGTGGCCGCAGACCGAGAGGTTGCCGGCGCCGTGGCGGCCGTAGTCGGGGCAGTCGGGATTCTGGCAGCAGAAGCGGTCGAGGTCGTCCGTGGGCATGAGTCGTCCTGGGCGGATCCGGATCGGTGAGTCAGGTCCTGGACGTCTAGCTTACCCATCGGTAGAATCCCATTCAACGGCCACCGGACACCACCGGCAAGCCGAAGGTCACTTATTTCCACGTCCTGACGGATTAATCTCCCCCCAGGACGAGCAGGTCATCGCACACGGTTCCGTGGATATCCTCGAACTGGATCGCGTGGAGTTGGAGATTGCGTCGCGCGGCGACGTGGAAATGTTGACGCTTCGAGATTGCCGACCGGTCCCGTCGCAGCGTCCTGAACCCCGCGTCTGCGAGGCAGAGGAGTTCATTGGACCATCGAGTTTCGCCGTCCTATTTTCGCTCGTCTGCGAAGGAATTCGGAAGATGACGACATACCACACACAGGCAGGTGGACGATGAAGGCGATCGTTGTGACGGACCAGGCTGCGGGAACGGCCGGGATGAAGCTGGTGGAGCGGCCCGAGCCGCAGGCAGCGATGAACGACGTCGTCGTTCAGGTTCATGCGTCGGGATTCACCTGGGATGAGCTGACGTGGCCCACGACCTGGACCGATCGCCTCGGCCGTGACCGGACGCCGTCGATCCCCGGCCACGAGCTGGCCGGAGTGGTCAGCGCCCTCGGCTATGGCACGACGGGGCTGTCGGTGGGACAGCGGGTGTTCGGCCTCACGGACTGGACCCGCGACGGCACCCTGGCGGAGTATGTGGCCGTCGAGGCACGCAACCTCGCGCCGCTGCCGGGCGATGTCGACTTCACGGTAGGCGCGAGCCTCGTGATGCCGGGCCTGACCGCGTGGCAGGGACTGTTCGAGCACGGCCGCCTGCAAGCGGGGCAGAGCGTCTTGGTGCACGGTGCGGCCGGCGTAGTCGGTTCGATGGCAACCCAGCTCGCACGTGAGGCCGGCGCCTACGTCATCGGCACCGGACGCGCTGCCGGCCGTCAGACGGCGCTCGACTTCGGCGCGAAGGAGTTCGTCGACGTCGAGAACGACGCCCTGGAAGATGTCGGCGGGGTCGATCTGGTTTTCGATGTCCTCGGCGGAGACATCGGGAAGCGGTCCGCAGGCCTGATTCGCGCCGGGGGAACGCTGGTGACGATCGCCGGGCCGCCCGAGGCGCGGCCCGCCGACGGACTGGCGATCGACTTCGTTGTCGAGTCCGACCGCGCCCAACTGAGTGAGATCGTCCGGCGGGTGCGTGACGGACGACTGCGGACGAACATCGGCAACGTCTCGACCCTCGATGACGCTGTCGCCACCTTCAACGCGACTGAGCGACGCGCGGGGAAGACGATCATCCGCGTTCGTCCGTGAGCGACACGCGCCTATCGATGCACGCGGCCGGCCGGTGCTGGACGCGGTCCTGCCGCTGGCCCGGGCGCGTGAAGCGTTCGAGCGGGGGCTGGCCGGTCACGTCCGGGGTAAGATCGTCCTCCGAGTCAACGAGTCCGAGGCGATCCCCTGAGGGAATCGGCCGGCCGTACGATCGCTCTACATTGGGCAATATGCTCATTCCAACCTTGCGGGAGTCAACCATGAATCGGAGATCCCTCGCGTTTGCCGCCTGCGCCGTCGGGGTCGGCGGGCTGACGCTGGCCCGGCACGACGAGAAGGGCGGGGCCAAGGTGACCCAGCTCTCCCGGCGGGACATCGTCGAGAAACTGGACGGGAAGGACGCGAGGGTGACGGTGGAGGAGGTGACGATCGAACCCGGCGGGCAGGTCCGTCCGCACCGCCACACCGGCCCGGTGTTCGGGTACGTCCTGGAAGGTGAGTACGAGCACGCCCTCAACGACGACCGCGTCACGACCTACAAGGCCGGGGACGCGTTCTACGAGCCGTCCGGGTGCATCCACCGGGTGACGAGGAACCCGAGCGCGAGGGCGAAGACACGCCTCCTCGCGGTGATCCTCCACCCCCGCGACGCCGAAAAGGGGTTCATCCGGAAGTAGCATGCGCGAATTTGACGCCGACGCAAGTCGTTGTGTACTCACGCGCCGATGATTTCACCCGACCAGGGCCTACTTCGTCTCATGGATCGCCAGGATCTTCAATTTGAAGAATTCCCGATCCCGGAACCCGTACGCCTGCCGCTTCATCGTCTTGATCTTGTTGTTCGTCCCCTCCAGCGGGCCGCTCGAGATCATCACGTCGTAGTACGCCAGCAGGCCCGAGCGGTGCGCCGCCAGCGTCTTGGCCATCTGCTGGAGGATCCGGATCCCCGACGCCTCCGCTCGGCGAATCCAACCGTCCAGGAAGGTCGTGGCGAATCGCTTCCCCGGCTGCTCCCAGAACCGCCGCAGATCCTCCTTCAGGTAGGAGGCCGTCGCCAGCGGCTCGTTGAGCTTCAAGGCCTCCTTCAGCCGGCTCTTCTCATCCGTCTTCGGGTCGAGGTTGGCGGCGTTCTTCAGCAGCAGCCACCGCGTCCCCTTGAGCACGTCCTTGTGCTGCACGTCGGTCGCCTCGCGGTACAGCGCCCGCCGCAGGTCCGAGAGCTTGTCGTTGAACAGCTTGACGACGTGGAAGCGGTCGAAGACGATCACGGCCTTGGGCAGATGGGCCCGCACCGCCGCCTGGTAGGCCCCCGACCTGTCCATGGCCACCGCCTCGATCTGGGCCTTGCTGGGCCGCAACCGCTTCCAGAAGGGCTTCAGCGCGTCGGCGCCCTTGCCGTCGCCGACGAAGACCACGGCGCCGCTGTCCAGGTCCAGGACCACCGTCAGGTAGCGGTGCCCGCTGGCCACGGCGATCTCGTCGATGGCGAGGGCGTTGAGGTGCTTGAGTTTGGGCTTGGCATAGCGCCGCGACAGGTCGCGTTTCTGGATGTCCTTGACCGGATCCCAGCCGACATCGAGGTGATGGGCGACGTCGCGGATGGTCATGCGGCGCGACAGCTCCAGCACGTACCGCTCGAAGGACTTGGTGTAGCTCCGCCTGGGGTCGGCGAAGGGGACCTTGACCTGACGCACCGCCCCACAGGCTCGACATTCGACGCGCGGGATCGGCAGGACCACGGTCGTCTTGCGGCGGCCGATGGGCAGGGCGGTGAATTGCCGCTCGGCGTGACCGCGGGAGATGACCTGGCGGGAGCCGCAGGCCGAGCAGCGACAGTCGTCGGGATCCTGCTGGATGGTGAAGATCGTCGCGCCGCCCTGATAGTCGGTGCGGACATACTCGTCGCCGCGGATACCGAATGCGTGATACAACAGGCTGGTGGACATGCTGACCTCCCGTTTTGGAGTCCGTTGACACAACTCCAAGTGGAGTCAGCATGTCCACGTTTTTCAAGCCCCGCGCGCGCTTCTTCCGGATGAACCACAAGTTGACGGTCAAATGGCACGACGCTGAATTCAAGACTCGCAACTTCGTCGTTCGCCGCGGGGAGACCGAAGAATTGAGAGTCGAATATGAGCCGTCCCGCGACCGTACTCATCCGGGACACCGGCCTCCACCAGCCCCTCGCGGCGATCCGTATTGCGTGTGGCCCTCGACGAGGTGGATCGCCCGGGCGGATCCAACTAGACCCAAAACAAGCGTGATAAAAAAAGAGACTTATGTGCAATTTACGTGATCAAGTCTTTTATGTCCAGACGTACCTTCCACAGCTCGGGGGATTTCGCCCCCTCTTGACTTCCCGGATTGCATCTCGGTCATCGCTCACCCGCCTTTCTGTCTCGACGGCCCACACGGATCGGGGCATCCGGACCCCGACTTCACTCGTCCATCACTCAGCACTGCCAGCAACCGTTCAGTCGCTCGACCAACCGCAGGAAGACTCCCTGCCACGGGTTCCACGACAGCAGTCGATAGATCAACCGGCCTCCACCTCGCACGAGCTGGCACGGCATCTGGATGAACGCCGCGCAGTACGTCGCGAACTCCATCCGCAACAGCGTCCGTCTCTCCTCCGTGTGCTCGGCCCGGTGCCGAGGGGCGATCGGGACCAGCAGGGCGCTCCAGGCCTTCAGGCTCCACGCCAACGACGCCATCACCATGTACGCCCAGTTACTCACCAGGTCGTCCACCGGCGCCTCCAGCGCGTGGACGCCCCCCTTGAGCTGCGCGATCAGGTTCTCCTGGTCGCAGCGATCGTTGGCCGAGAAGACCACCTCCTCGGCGGTCATCGTCCGGTCGTTGGTGATGTAGAAGAAGTAGCGGTATTCCTCGAAGAGTCGCAGTTGTCCCTTGCCGACCTCCACCCGCTTGCGGAGCACGACCATCCGATAGCTCTTCTTGCACGCCGTCGGCCGATAGGCGAACTCCGCGACCATCTCCTCGACGAGCTCGATGTTCTCATAGCCGCGCTCGCGGACGACCTCCGGCTTGACTCGCTCGGGCTTCTGCCGCTCCGAGGTCTTGATCGGGCGCGATGGTCGTCTCAGGAGGCGGTAGGCGGCGGCCGGCAGGTCGTCGGCCCGCGCCTTGAGCGAATCGTAGGCCTCGTAGCCGAAGACGAAGCGGGTGTCGCCGGCGGCGTCCCATCGATCCAGATGCCTGGTCTGGCTGAATTTGGTATCGCCCCGCATCAGGATCTTGCGGAAGCCGGCCCGACGGCAAAGCGCCATGGCCTTGTCCAGGAAGACGTCCGCCTCTTCCTGAGAGGGGCGGTTGCCGCCGCGATTGAGCAGGTAAAGCGGCTCGGCGGTGTTGGCCAGCGAGACCAGGAGGGGGTGGTAGCCGAACTGGCCGTCGTAGGTGAAGTCCATCCCCCGCTTGCACTCTCCGTCGCTGGGCACGATGCTGCCATCGGCCTCGAGGATCGCTTCCTCGAAGAACTCGGGCGGCTGCCGGGCCCAGACCCGGAGCCGCGATCCATTGATGGTGTCCATCAAGGTGAGGACGTCGGGCTCGGAGAAGCGGCGGCAGAAGTCGCCGGCGGTGGTCGGGTCGGGGATCCGCTCGGCCCCGAGCGCATCGAGGTAGACCTCATCGTTGCGGCGCAATTCGAGATGTTCGATGTGCCGGCCGCCGGCGAGGAGATTGAGGGCGATGTTCAGGACATGGTCGGATTCGTGATACGGCAGATGACGCTTGAGCAGGTGGAGATCGCGGTCGATATCCTTGACCAGTTCGATCCGTTGAGCCAGCAGGAAGAGGGCGCCGATACCGCCGGCACTGAGCCCGTGGACGCGATCAGCATATTCGTAGTGGATGTTGGTCGCGGTCATCATGGGAGTCGGCCGCTCGGGGCAGGGCGTCGGGTCGAGTCGTTTCTTGATCCGCCGCCGCCCCTGCTGGAAGGATCTCTTCTTGCGTGCGGCGCGTTTTTTTCGGAGAGTAGCACTCACTCGAAAGCCCCCTTGTTCCGGAATGGTGAGGATGTGTTTCCACCTCCATTATTCCAGAAACAAGCGGGGTTTTCGAGCTATTTCCGTGAAATCGGGGCGGCCGGACTATAAATCACGCTTGGTTCAGGCCTAGACCGACAAATCCTGATTGAGGCACCAACAGCTTGATCGTCCCGCTAGGATTACCCGGATTCGCCAGCTTCGCAACCGAAGGAGGCTCTCGCCATGCCGGGTAGGACGGCCAAGGTCACCATCACCGAACGTCAACAGAACATCCTCCGCACCCTCCGCGATGCCCCCACGGCCTCGTCGCAGCTCCGGCAACGAGCGGCCATCGTCCTCTTGGCCTTCGAGAAGCGGGGCAACCCCGAGATCACCGCGGAAGTCGGGCTGTCGCGGCGGCAGGTCAGCACCTGGCGACGCCGCTGGGCCGACGCCTGGGACCGGCTCATCCGCATCGAGTGCACCGAGAGTCAAGCCGCGCTGCGCCGGGCCGTCGAGCAGGTCCTCCGCGATGAGCCCCGCCCCGGCCCCCCCGGCAAGTTCACTCCCGAGCAGGTCGTCGGCATCCTGGCCGTCGCTTGCGAGCCCCCGGCGAAGTCCGGGCGGCCCATCACCCACTGGACGGCTCACGAGCTGGTCGATGAAGTCATCAAGCGCGGCATCGTGCCGTCGATCTCCGTGGCCCAGGTGGGGCGTTATCTCCGCGAGGCCGCCTTGCAGCCCCACAAGAAGCGATATTGGCTCAACACCACCGAGAAGGACCCCCAGCGGTTCGAGGAGCAGGTCCGGGCGGTCTGTGACACCTACCTCGAGCGCGCCGGATTGGCGCAGGACCACAGGACGCACACGATCAGCACCGACGAGATGACGGGCCTCCAGGCGCTGGAGCGGAACGCCCCGGATCGGCCGATGACCTACGGGCGCTGCCAACGGATCGAGTTCGAGGACACGCGGCACGGGACGCTGACCCTGATCGCCAACTTCTGTGTGACGACCGGCGAGTTGATCGCCCCGACGATCGGCCCGACGCGGACGGAGGCCGACTTCGCCGGGCACATCGAGCGGACGGTGGCCACCGACCCGAGTGCGTCGTGGATCTTCGTGGTGGATAACTTGAACATCCACTGCTCGGAGGCCCTGGTCGAGATGGTGGCCGAGGCGTGCGGGATCGAGCAGCCATTGGGGAAGAAGGGGGTGCGCGGGGTGCTGAGATCGGTGGCCAGCCGGCAGGCGTTCTTGTCGGAGGAGGGCCACCGGATCCGGTTCGTGTACACGCCGAAGCACAGCTCCTGGCTCAACCAGATCGAGGCGATCTTCGGGATGATCATGCGGAAGGTGATCCGTCGGGGATCGTTCCCGTCGCTGGCCGACCTGCGGAGCAAGCTCTCGAACTTCATCGCGTATTTCAATCGGGTGTTCGCCAAGCCGTTCCACTGGACGTACACCGGTCGTCCGCTGCGGGTCAAGCTGGCGGCGTGAAACGAGGCAAGAGGACAAGGATGGGAACGCCGTTCGGTTCATGCACACCCAACTGAGAATTGTCGGTCTAGGTCCCCGCGTACCGCAACCGGCGGCCTCATCCAGGTCGAATGCCGCTCCCAGTGCTCGGCGGCAACGGGCGGCAGCCTCACGCCGCCCCAGCCGTCGCGTGCAACGACGCGCGGCCGGTCCGATACGGCGTCCGCCCATTCCGTGAACTCGGGGTACTTCGAGGCCACCAGCACCTCGCGCGCCGGGAGCGAGGCGAGCCGTCAGCCCAAGGCGTGGAGGTCCAGCTCGCCGTACTGCTCCTGGAACTCGCCCTCGGTGCCGTGATCGGCCACGAACTGCTCCAGCACGTCCTCCGGCATCGTCGAACGCAACTCGCGCAAGATCTCGATCGGCACGTCGCCGCCGGGCGTTCGCCTGAACCGAAGGATCTCGCGGAGCTTCATCGCGAGAGAAAACCCGAATCCTCGTCCGATTCATCGCAATCCCGGCGGCGTGCCCTTCGCCCCATTCGCCGCTATGATCCGGAACGCCCGCCATCCGCAAGGGGCCTGTCCTCGACCTCAGTTGCCGCTGCTGTTGGCCTCCCGCAACTTGGCGTGCAGGAACTCCGGCCGCTGCTGCAGGTGCTGGTAGACCTTCGCCAGCGTCGAGACGTCGCGATGCCCCAGCCAGGTCGCCACGATCACCGCATCGACGCCCGAGAGGAGCATGCGCTGGGCGAACGAATGGCGGATGTGGTACAGGCACAGCTTCCGCCCCAGCGCCTTCTTCTTGCGGAAGAGTCGTCGGTTGATGGTGTTCTTGTCCCAGGGCGTGCCGGTGGCGTTGCGGAACAGCGGCCCCGTCGGATGGGCCGCCGCGAGCCTGCGGGTGATCTCCGTCGCCCGGTCGGTCAGATACACGATCCGCGTGAACTTCTTGCCCTTGGACTCCTTGAGCTTGAAGACCCACCGGCTATTGGCGAGGTCGACGTGCCGGGCCTCGACTCGCATGAGCTCCTGGGGCCGGCAGCCCGTCTCCCAGCATGTGATCAGCACGTCGCGGAATTCCTGGTCAGGGAACCGCGCCAGCAGGTCCTCGAATTCCTCCGGCGTGATGACGATCTCGCGGGTCTCGGCCCGCGGCTTCTCGATCTCGGGGATCGGCGTGCGGTCGATCAGCCCCTGCTTCTCGGCCCACTTCATGCCGCGCTGGATGCTGCGGGCGAAACCGTTCTTGGTGCTGTTGGACCAGGTCGCCTTCGCGTCCATGGTGCGGGTGACGTGATACGGCCTGAGTTCCGCCACCGTCAGCGCCGGCGGGATTCCCCGGATGAAGGTCTGGATGTGATCCCGGTGCCAGCGATAGGTCTTCGGCGCCTGGTTGTTCTTGGTCCACTCGAGGAAGGCATCGAGCAATTCGACCACCAGGGCGGAGGGCCCGGAGGGGATGGGCTTCTGCTCTTCGGGCGGCCTGGCCATCATCTCGTGATAGAGCCGCCTGGCGACCGTCTCGTCGGGGTCGAGCCGGTACTGCTTCTTTCGGATCTGGACGATCCAGCATTTCCGCTCGGAGTCGCCAGAAGGGCTCCGGACGTTTCCTGGGGCGGGGCATTCCTCATCCTCCGGGGCCGGATCTCTGCCGCGAAGCTCTGCCGCGGTCTCCGGAGGAAATTGTAGGGTCCGCGTAAGTCCTTTCAAGGCTTGAGTGGGCGATGAGGGATTCGAACCCCCGACATCCTGCGTGTAAAGCAGGCGCTCTAACCGCTGAGCTAATCGCCCGGCTGCCGTCCCGGCGGCTCCATCTCACGTTAGCGTCCTCGTCATCGGATTGCCATCGGAAATCCGGGCCTTCTGCCCCGAGGATCTCGCGTGACCTCGTCCCTTGAATTTCCGTTAACGCTCTGCGAGGTTAGCCGCATGGCGCTACCTGCCTCCCCTGCGACCCTTTTCGATGGATCCTCGCGAGAGAACGTCCGATGCAACTCAGCCCGATCGGTCGGCCGGTGGCCGAGCTGGATACTCCCGCCCTCCTGATCGACCTGGATCTCTTGCAGCACAACATCGATCGGATGGCCGGCCACCTTCGGGACCGCGGGGTGGCATGGCGGCCGCATGCCAAGGCGTTCAAGTGCCCGGCGATCGCTCACCTGCTGCGGCGGGCGGGCGCCATCGGGGTCACGGTGGCCAAGGTCTCCGAGGCCGAGGTCATGGCCGCCGGCGGGATCGACGACATCCTGATCGCACACCTGGTCGTCGGACCGAGCAAGGCCGCTCGGCTGGCGGCCCTTCAGTACCAGGCCGACGTCAAGGTCACCGTCGACCACGTTGACCACGTCGCCCCGCTGGGACGAGCGGCGGCCGCGGAGGGGACCATGATCGGTGTGCTCGTGGATGTGGACCTCGGCATGAGGCGCACCGGAGTCGCCACGCCCGAGGCCGCCGTCGGGCTGGCCCGGCTCGTCTCCGAAACACCGGGCCTGCGTTTCGACGGACTCATGGGCTACGAGGGACACACGCTGATGATCGCGGATCCGGCCGAGAAACGCGCGGCCATCGCCGCGGCGATCGGCAAGCTGCTCGATATCCGTGACGTCATCCAGGACACCGGCCTCGACTGCCGGATCGTCTCGGCCGGCGGCTCCGGCAGCTATCAGTACACCGCCGATATCCCCGGCATCACCGAGATCCAGGCCGGCGGAGGAATCTTCGCTTGCCGGTACTCTACCGAGGTCTGCCACGTTGACGGACACCGTCCCGCCATCTCGTTGCTGGCCACGGTCGTGAGCCGCCCGGCTCCCGACCGCGCGATCCTCGACATCGGCCAGAAGTCCGTCAGTCAATACCGGACGCCGCCGGTCCTCCGCGATCACCCGGACTGCCCGATCACCGGACTCTCCGCCGAGCACGCCGTCGTTTCCGTTGCCCCGACGTCGGAGCTGCGTATCGGAGACAAGGTGCACGTCATTCCTGGCTATAGTGACTTCACCTTCGTCCTCCACGATCGCGTGCTGGCCCATCGCGTGGGTCGCGTCGTGGCCGTCTGGGAGTTGCTGGGACGCGGGCGGCTGCAATGAGGTCCTACGGTTGGGGCGTCGCGGTGGGGGCGGCTCCTCCGGTTGAATACGACCTCGCCGGAGGTTCCGGCGGCGCGGGACTCGGCGCCGGCTTCTCATCGCCCGGCTGGACCCGGCGGGCCGAGACGACCCTCCAGCCCGTGTCGATCCCCTCGAGCCGGAAGCGCACCAGCTTGATCCGGAGCCGGCTGGGCGGGTCGCCCAACGACGCCAACTTGTCGCGGGCCGTCGCCGTGACCTCGGCCTCTTCATAGATGAACGGGCCGTCCGGCTTCAGCGTCCAGAACGAGCGTTTGAGCAGCGCATCCCACTGCTTGGGATCCTCGGCGACGACGAGTGCCAGTGCCTTGGCATCGTCCGAGACGGGCGGCTTGGACGATTCGACGAGCATCCTGTACGTTGGCAGGATCCGCTTGGGAGACAGCGTGTTCTTCGCCAGGTTCTCGAAGACCTTGCCGTACTGCTCGGCCGCGTCGAAGATGTCGTCGGGGTTGCCGCTCTGCATCTTCTTGTACATGCCCGATTTCTCGGCTTCCTCCTTCGCCGCGTGGAGGGCGTCGAGCGTCTCACCGGCGATCCCCAGCGCGTTCTTCGGAGTGAATCGCCCGGCCGACGCATCGTACGTGAAATCGCCTTCGATCCGCTTGTGCAGGCCCGCCAAGGGCGCGAAGGATCCGCGGATGACGCGGTCGCGAGCCTTCTGGTGGTAGGCGTCGCGATAAGAACCGATCGCCGGAGGCTCCTCGACCGTGCCCAGCCGCCGGGTCGTTTCGTCGTCCTGCCGGACCAGGGCGTCGAGGTAGGCTCCGGCGGCTTTCTCGACGGCGTCGGTGTCGCGCGGCTTCGGCTTGAACCGAGGCCAGTAGACCATCACGCCGACCGATCCGATTGCGACAATCGTCACCAACACCAGACCGAGCCACCACCATCGCCGCGATCGACGCTCCTGGGCCTCCTCCGACGGGACGAAGACCGACTCGTCCGGCCGCGGGCTCGACTCCTTGCGGGGGTTCGTTTCCATCGGTCCTTTCAGTCCTTATTCAGGGCTTCGCCGGCCGGTGCCGCGTCGGCTCGATCCGCTCGCGGACGGCCGGCGATTGCTCCAATGCCGAGGCGATCCGCAAGAGCGCCGGCACCACGTGTCCCTCGATCAGCTCGGTCGTCCGCCGCGCCGACTCGGCGGCGTCGGCCATCGCGTCGAACATCTCCGCGGTGATCCCGATCAATTGCCCGACCACCCACCCGGCCAGTCCGCAACCGCCCAGCGACACGAGCGCGACCACCCCCATCACGCTCCGCTCGCCGTAGGTGAACTGCGCGTCGGAGAGCAGCGATCGCGACTGGTCCAGGAAGATCGCAAGCCCCGCCCCCAGAAAACCGAGCTGCACCAGCGGCGCGAGCAGCCTCAAGGTGTGCCGGCCTCGCCGCAAGCCTGCGTACTGCGGCAATCTCGGGGGCAGGTCTCGGCTCATGAAACACCGTCTGGGATCGCGAATCCGGCGGCCGTGGGATCTGACTTCATTATAGGGCCATCACCGGGTTTCCGGCATCATCCACCCTCCCGATCGAGCACGTAGAACACCCGACGCGGCGTCACCGTGTCGTCGCGGACGAATGAGACGGCGCGGTATCCGTCGGCGAAGGCCGATCGGAACGCGACCTGGACACTCCGTCGCCACCGCTCGGCCAGATCGGGCCGCTCGCTCCGCAGCCGCGCGATGTCGGCAGGAATCTCGAGCAGAAGACCTGTCAACTCCTTGTGCGGCCACGGTACGCCGACCGGAACGGGCATGGCGTCCAGCTTGGATTCGCCCCCCTGCCCCGCGGTCGTCTCGATGAGCCGGGGCAAGTTGCTCGCTGCGTCGGGACGGACCCAGGTGTTCGACTCCTGCGCCGTGTCCCACTCCGCGATCAGGCGATCGGTGGGGACGCCCGCGTTCAAAGCGTCGGTCCGCTCGCCGTACATGTTGTCGACATACCGTCCGGCCGACGCCCCCAGCCGCACCAGGTTAAAATGGGCGTTGCCCGCCTGGAGCGGGTCGAACGCCCAGGCGATGCAGCCGATCTCCTCGGCGCGGCAGAAATCGCGCTGGCGTATCTTGATCCGGTAGCCCAGCCCCTGCGATTGGTAGCCCGGCACGACGCCGGTGAGCTGCGAGTAGAGGGCGAGCCGCCCCTCGACCCGGCCGAGGAACGCGAAGGACATGGCGACCGCTTCGCCGTTCGGCAGGAAGGCCCCGAGCACCAGTCCGCCGTGAAGATTCGCCCCGACCATGGTGGCGATCGGGATCAGGTAGCCCTCCTCGGTGATCCCCCAGGCGCGACCCTGGGCCTCCTGGCAGGCGCGATAATCGGCCACCGTCTCGGCGCGTCGGATCGTGATCTCCTCGGACGGGAGGCTCCGGGCACCAGAGTTCATCGTCATGGTTCGACCTCCAATTCGCGCAAGAGCGCGGCCAGGAGCGCCGCGCGCTCGGGGAGGGAATCGATGAGGATGTGCTCGTCGTCGGCGTGCGCCTCCGCCGCCGCGGACCCCCAGGCCATCGAGCGTGGGGACGCCCAGCGCGGCGGTGAAATTGCCGTCGCTTCCGCCGCCTGTCGCGCCGTCGCTCAGGTCCTGGCCGATCGTACGGGCGATCCGTCGGGCCTGCTCGAACAACGCGGCGATCGCCGGGGACCGCTCCATCGGCGGCCGGGTGAAGCGGCCGGAGATCGTCAGTCGGGTGTCCTCCGCGACCGGCTCGAGTGAATGCAGGGCCCGTTCGACCCGTGCTGCCTCCTCGCGGTTGGTCACACGCACGTCGATGTCGGCCGACGCCTCGGCCGGTACGACGTTCACGGTCGTACCCCCCTGGATGACGCCGACGTTCAGCGTGGTCCCGGCATCCAGGTCCTGGATCTTCTGGACGCGCAAGACGTGGTGCGCCAGCTCGACGATCGCGTTTCGGCCGTCCTGGGGCGCGACGCCGGCATGGGCGGCCTTGCCTTCGACCCTCAGGTGGAAACGGCCGACCCCTTTCCGCGCGGTCTTGAGGCCGCCGTCGGCCAGAGGCGGCTCGAGCACCAGAACGTATGCGCATTGCAACGCCAGGTCCTCGATCAGGCCGCGCGACGTGGGACTGCTGATCTCCTCGTCCGAGGTGAACAGGGCCCAGATCGGCCGCGGAGCCGGTGGGTCGGGATTCAGTTTGCTCGGCAGGTCGGCCATGCGCGACATGCAAGCGAGAAAGATCGTCAAGCCGGCCTTCATGTCGTAGATCCCCGGCCCGTAGGCGCGGGCACCTTCGACGCGGAAGGGCATTTTCTTCATCGTCCCGATCGGCCAGACCGTGTCGAAGTGGCCGAGGACCAGCGCCGGCCGGCGCTCGTCCGGTCCCGGGAATCGAGCCAGCACATGGTCGCCCCCGCGATCGTTCGGGATGATCTCGACCGCGCCACCGATCTGACGCACGATGTCGGCGATATGGCGACCCAGCCGATCCAGCGCGGCCTTGTCCCGGCTCGGGGATTCGAAGCCAACCAGTTCTTCGAGGACATCCAGCATGGCCCTCCGATCGAGTGCCTTCCGGCTCGCGTGCATGAACCTCTCCCTCCGGCACGAAACCAGCGATCGTCATGCCTTGAGCGTCAGCGCTCGCAGCGTCCGCGCCTCGATCCGATCCGTCATCGGCTCGACGCCCAGCCCCGGCCCCTCGAACATCGCGATCGCCCCCCGGTGAGCAAGGATCGGCGGCTCGACGATGTCCTCGGCGTAGTATTTGTCCGAGCCCGACACGTCGCCGGGCAGCGTGAATCCGGGCAGCGAGGCGATCGCCACGTTCGCCGCCCGGCCGATGCCGAACTCGTGCATCCCGCCGCACCAGACGGGCGCGCCGCGGGCATGGCAAACATCGTGCACCCGCTTCGCTTCCAGCAACCCGCCCACGCGGCTCACCTTGATGTTGATCACCCGGCAGGCGCCCAGCTCCAGGGCCTTCCGGGCATCCTCAGCCGAGTGGATACTCTCGTCCAGGCAGATCGGCGTCCTCAGCTCGGCCTGGAGCCGGGCGTGGTCGATGATGTCGTCGTGGGCCAGCGGCTGCTCGATCAGCAGCAGGTCGAATGTGTCGAGTTTCCGCAGTGTCGGCAGGTCATCCAGCGTGTAGGCCGAGTTGGCGTCGACCTGCAAGAGGATCTCCGGATGCCGCTCGCGGACCTGGCGGACGATGTCCACGTCCCATCCCGGCGCGATTTTCAGCTTGATTCGGCGATAACCTTCCTCGAGGTAGCGGTCAACCTGCTCGAGCAGGCTCTCGATCCGCGGCTCGATCCCCAGGCTGACCCCCGAGAGGATCTCGGGCCGCGTGCCCCCGAGCAACCGATAAAGCGGATCCCCGCCCGAACGGGCCAGCGCGTCCCAGCAGGCCATCTCGATGCCCGCCTTGGCGAAGCGGTTCCCCTTGACCGGCCCATAAAGCCCAACCAGCCCCTCGATCGAGGTCCAATCCCGCCCCAGGACCGCCGGGGCCAGGAAGTCCTTCAAGAGATGCCAGCACGTCTCGGTCGTCTCGGGGCAATAATAGGGATCGGAAGGGCTGGCGCACTCGCCCCAGCCGACCGCGCCGCCGGCCTCCACCCGCACCAAGATATGGTCCAGGTGTGATTTACGGCTCGAGCTGGTCTGGAACGGCCGCACCAGGGGAAGCCGAACGATCCTCAGTTCGATCTGTTCAACGCGCATCTCGGAACCGATTCCGGTAGGGTGGGCTGTGCCCACCGATTATTGCCCCGGTGGGCACAGCCCACCTTACGACGAGAGCACCATTATATCCGCCGTCCCTGCCGGACTACTCGACGGAAAGTCCCGACCCCAAACACCCGGACGAGTCGCGAACGCCCCCGCTGACGACTGACTACTGGCTCCTGACGACTTGACCTGTTAAACTTTAGGTTAACGTCAAAGACAGTCTCTTCCTCCGGCTCGAAGCGAAGCGACTCGGCGGACGTCCCAACCTGCCCGAAGACCCTCCCGCGTTTGACGCCTTTCTCTCCACGGAGACGACAACATGACTGATTCCAACCCCGGCGCGTCGCGGCGCGACTTCCTCAAGACGACGGGCACGGCGGCGGTCACGGCCTCGGCCCTGGCGGGCGTGACGGTGCCCTCGGTGCACGCGGCGGCGGACAACACGATCCGGCTGGCGCTGATCGGCTGCGGCGGGCGCGGCACCGGCGCCGCCGGCGATGCCCTGACGACGGCCAAGCGGGGTCCGATCAAGCTCGTGGCGATGGCCGACGTCTTCAAGGATCGCCTGGACGACAGCTTCACCGAGCTGAAGAAGCGCACGGCGACAAGATCGACGTGACCCCCGAGCGCAAGTTCATCGGCTTCGACGCCTACCGCCACGCGATGGATTGCCTCAAGCCCGGCGACGTGGTGATCCTGACCACCCCGCCGGCCTTCCGCTGGGTGCACTTCACCCAGGCGATCGCCAAGGACCTCAACACCTTCATGGAGAAGCCGATCGCGGTCGACGGCCCCACCGCCCGCCGGATGATCGCACTGGGCGAGGAGGCCAAGAAGAAGAGCCTCAAGGTGGGCGTCGGCCTGATGTGCCGCCATTGCGACGCGCGCCAGGAACTCTTCAGCCGGATCAAGGACGGCCAGCTCGGCGAGATCCTCATGCTGCGGGCCTACCGCCAGACCGGGCCGGTCGGCTCGGCCATGACCGAGCCCAAGCCCGAGGGCATCAGCGAGCTGTTGTACCAGATCCGCAAGTTCCACGGCTTCCTCTGGGCCAGCGGCGGCTGCTTCAGCGACTTCCTCATCCACAACATCGACGAATGCTGCTGGATGAAGGACGCCTGGCCGACCTCGGCGAAGGGGACCGGCGCCCGCACCTACCGCGGCAACTGCATCGATCAGAACTTCGACACCTACTCGGTCGAGTACACCTTCGCCGACGGCGCCAAGCTGCTGCTCGAGGGCCGCAACATCACCGGCTGCCACCAGGAGTTCGCCAGCTACGCCCACGGCACCAAGGGCCTGGCGGTCATCTCCTCGAACTCGCACAGCCCGGCCCGCTCGCGCATCTACAAGGGCCAGCGGACAAACCGCAACGAGATCGCCTGGGCGTATCCCCAGCCCGAGCCCAACCCGTACGAGGTCGAGTGGGACGACCTGATCCACGCGATCCGTAAGGACAAGATCTACAACGAGGTCCGGCGCGGGGCCGAGGCCAGCCTGGTCACCGCCATGGGCCGCATGGCCGCCCACACCGGGCAGGTCGTCACCTTCGACGACATGCTGACCTGCAAGGTCGAGTTCGCCCCCGAAGTGGACAAGCTGACGCTCACGAGCGCCTCGCCGCTCCAGATGAATCCCAAGACCCACGCGTATCCGATCCCGCAGCCGGGCATCATCCGGGACCGGGAGTACCTGGTCTAGAGCGCCGTACGGTTGGGTGGCCTAATTGACTCGGCCTCGAGACGGGGCCAAGGCTTTGACCCCCCCGTTCCCCCCCTTCGTAAGGGGGGGATTTTTGGGGAGGCCCGCCCCTCTGAAACCCCCCCTTGCGAAGGGGGGGGTTGAGGCGGGGACGCTTTTCACATCTCGTCCCGATCGACATCCCGTCACTGATCCTCGAATCGGTCGCCCGCGACTCCCGGGCCGGTTCCCGGCCCGCTTGTGTCTCGACAAGCCGACCGGTGCGGCGTACCTTGATCAATCAGGTCGCGTCGACCGGGAAGATCGCACCGCCGTCGTCCGCCGGGCATCCGAGGATCGAGCCGATCATGAGCTCCGAGCCATCCCCCTCTCGCATCGTCTCGATGGACCAGTTCCGCGGCTACACGGTCGCGGGGATGTTCCTGGTGAACTTCGTGGGCGGGCTCCAGGCATTCCCCGAGGTCCTGAAGCACCACAACGGGCACCCGTACTTCAGCTACGCCGATACGATCATGCCCAGCTTCATGTTCGCCGCCGGGTTCTCACTCCGGTTGGCGGCCCTGCGGCGGCTCGGGCAGGTCGGCCCCTGGCGCACCTACAGTCATATCCTGGTCCGCGGCCTCGCCCTGATCCTCGTCTCGCTGGTGATGTACGCCGATGGGGACGTGGATTTCCCCCATAAGTGGGCCGAGGTGACGACCGGGGAAGTCGGGCGGTCCATCGCGATGACCCTGAAGGCCAACCTCTGGGAGGTCCTGGCCATCATCGGAGTGACCCAGATCCTGTTGATCCCGGTGATCGCCAAGAGCACGAGAGTCCGGACCATCGCCTGGATCGGCTGCGCGGCCGTCCACCTGCTCCTCTCGTACTGGTTCAATTTCGCGTTCGTCTACGGACTGCCGAACGGGCTCGACGAACTCCTGGGCCTCACCGGGAAATCGGCCTGGGACGGCGGCTTCTTCGGCCCGATCGGCTGGGCCATCCCGATGCTCTTCGGCACGATCGCCTACGACGTGGTGTCGTCGCGCGGCCCCTGGTCCGCCACGGGCCGCCTGCTGGGCGCGGGAGCGATCCTGATGACGATCGGCTACGCGCTCAACGGCCTTGGGACGCTGTACGACACCGACAAGGCATCGGTGCCGCTCGCCGATGGCCATCCCGATATCGCCGCCTCGCCGGTGATCCCGCCGCTGGCGAATGCGTCGGGCCGCCCGCCCGCGTCGCTGCTGGCCACGCCGCCGTTCATGGAGCCGCCGCCCATTGCAATCCGGCCGCACAGCTACTGGTCGATGAACAAGAAGATGGTCAGCCTGCCGTTCACCTTGTTCTCCTCCGGCTTCGCGCTGGCGCTTTATGCGCTGTTCATCCCGCTCTGCGACGTCGCCGGCTTGCGGATCGGCCTGTTTCGCACGTTCGGCCAGAACCCGCTGGCCGCCTACGTCATCCACCACATGGCGGAGGGGGCCGTGCTGACCGCAGTGCCCAGGGACTCGCCCCTCTGGTACGGCGCGACGGGGCTGGCCGTCTTCTTCGGGATCACCTATCTCCTCGTACGCTTTCTCGAGAAGCACAAGATCTACATCCGATTGTGAGGGCGCCTCATGCGCCGAGATGGGTCGCACTGATCATCGCGGCCGTCGTCCTCCTCGCGTCGTGGGGGATCGTGCGCGCGGTCGAGGATCGGCGGTGCCGGGCCGTGCTGGCCGATGCGGTGCGCGAGATGGACGGGGGTTCCTACGACTCCGCGCACCGGCACCTGAGCGATGTCCTGGCCCGTCGGCCCGATTGGGACGAGGCCCGGTACCAACTGGGCGTCTGCGAGCAGGCCCAGCATCGCGTCCAGGCCGCCTGGAATGCCTTCGCACGGGTCTCTCCCGATTCGGCCTGGGCGGGCTGGAGCGATGTCCGTCGTTCGCGGATCGCCATGGACCGCGGCCGGCTCGCCGAGTGCGAGGGCCTGCTCCTGCGCGCCGCGGCCCGACCGGGCCCGCACGTGGCGGAGGCGCGGTGGGGCCTGGTCCTGCTCCTCCGGATGGAAGGCCGGTTCGATGAAGCCCGGCGCTGCCTCCAAGCCGGCTTCCACCAGATGACCTCGGCGGTGACGACCCTCCGGCGTCTCTACAAGATGGATGTCGACCCCTTCCCGATCGAGGGCGTCCGCCGCGGGCTGGATCGCGCGCTCAAGGAGGAGGCCAACGACGACCGCGTCTGGCTGGCCCGCGCCACCTGGCGATCCGGGAGGGGGACCTCGAGCAAGCCAGGCGATGGCTCGACCGCTGCCGGTCGCGTCGGCCTGAGGACCCGGCGGTCTGGCGGATGACGCTCGAGTGGGCCCTGGCCGCGAACCGGCCCGACGAGGTCCGCAGCGCCCTGCCCCACTTGCCGGCCGATGAGGAGCCCGACGGGCGAGCCCTCACTCTTCGCGCCTGGCTGGCCGCCCAGCGGAACGATCGCAAGGCCGAGCGCCGGGCCCTGGAGGAGAAGATCCAGGTCGACCCGGGCGACGCCGCCGCGCGCGAACGCCTCGCCGAGGTCGAGCGGGAAGCCGGTCGCGCTCACGAGGCCGAGGCCCTCAGGATCTCCGTCCGCGCGCTCGACCAGGCCCGCAAGGAGTACGTCCGGCTGCTCGCCTCCCCATCGCCCGAGACCCATGCCGCCGAGCTCGCGCGCCTCGCCGGCCGGCTGGGACGGTCGTTCGACGCCGACAGGTGGGCGGCCATGGCGGGCACCGCGTCCGGGGATCAAACTGAGGCGATTCGCCCACCTCGCGACCCCGTCGCCGGAGCCGGACCGGCCGCGGCACGCCGAACGACGCTCGCGGAGCTCGTCCATGACGACCACGACGGACCGGACCGGCCGTCGGAGGTCCGGCCTCCCTCGTCGCGATCGCCTCGGGTCATGCCTCAATTCGTCGACGACGCGTCCGCCGCGGGACTCTCGTTCGTCCAGGAGAATGGAAGCCTGACGGGACGGCTCATCCCGCCCGTGACGGCCAGCGGAGGCGTCGGCCTGCTCGACTTCGACGGCGACGGCTGGCTCGACGTCTACCTGACCCAGGGCGGCCCTTTTCCTCCCGACCCGAAGACGTCCCGCAACGGCGACCGGCTCTTCCGCAACCGGGGCGACGGGACATTCGAGGACGCCACGACCGCATCCGGCATCGCGGCGATGCCCGGTGGATACAGCAACGGGGTCGCCGTCGGCGATTACGACAACGACGGCCGCCCCGACCTGTTCGTGACCCGCTGGAAGGCGTACGTCCTCTATCGCAACCGGGGTGACGGCACCTTCGAGGACGCGACGATCCGAGCCGGTCTCGGCGGCAATCGGGATTGGCCAACTTCGGGCGCCTTCGCGGACCTCGACGGCGACGGCGATCTTGACCTGTACGTCTGCCACTACATGAAGTGGGACGAGGGCCTGCCGCGGAGCTGTTCGGACCCGAACGATCCGACGATCTATCGCTGCCTCCCGCTCGATTTCGAACCGCTGCCGGATCACCTGTTCCGCAACGACCACGGCCGGTTCGTCAACGTGACCGCCGAGGCCGGTATCGTCGATCGAGACGGCCGCGGGCTGGGGGTCGTCGCGGCCGATCTCGACGACGACGGACGTGTCAACCTGTACGTCGCCAACGACATGACCGCGAATTTCTTCTTCCGCAACCTCGGTGGTCTACGATTCGAAGAGTCGGCGCTGACCGCCGGTCTGGCAGGCAACGCCTCGGGCTCTTACCAGGCCGGGATGGGCGTCGCCTGCGGTGACCTGGACGGCGACGGACGGATCGACCTGGCCGTCACCAACTTCTATAACGAGTTCGACCACCTTCTTCCGCAACCTCGGCCAGGGCGTCTTCAGCGACCAGACCGCCGCCATCGGGCTCGCCGGGCCCAGCCGGTACGTGCTCGGCTTCGGGACCGCGTTTCTCGACGCCAACAATGATGGTTGGCTCGACCTGATCACCGCCAACGGCCACGTCCACGATGGCCGGCCGCAGTTTCCCTGGAAGATGCCGGTGCAGCTCTACCTCAACGACGGCCGGGGACGGGTGATGGACGTTACCAGACAGGCCGGCCCTCCGTTCCAGATCCCCCGGATGGGCCGGGGGCTGGCCGCGGGCGATCTCGATAACGATGGCCGCATCGATGTCGTGATCGTCTCGCAGAACGAGCCGGTCGCCCTGTTCCACAACCAGACCGTTCCCGGCCGCTTCCTCACGCTGCGCCTCGAGGGCACGACCTCGAACCGCGACGCGGTCGGCGCCGTCGTCACGGTCCACTCTAACGGCCGGGCGCGGGTCGTCCCTCGGCTGGGCGGCGGCAGCTACCAGTCGGCCGGCGATCCCCGGCTCCATTTTGGATTGGGCACGGCCAGCCAGGCCGATCGCGTTGACGTCCGCTGGCCCTCGGGCCGCGTCGATCGCTGCGGGCCGCTCGACGCGGACGCCGCCTACCTGATCCGCGAAGGCGATCCGACGCTCCGCCCCCTGACGGGCTGGCGGACGACACGGAACGTCCGGAAGCCCTGATCGGTGTCCCCCCATCCTCGGAGACGGAACGATGCCAGCCCCTCACGACGTTGACGGCCGAAAGAACCGCGTCCGGGCGGCCGTGATCGCCCTGGCGACCATCGCGGCGGCCGCCGGCATCTATATCTACCAGTCGCCGCAAACGGACGGAGTCAGGGCGAGCATTGTCCGGATGACCCGAGCCCTGGGCAGGCTCGTCGGCTGGGACAACCGGCAGAGGAAGACGGTCGAGGCCGTCGTCCGGGAGATCGAACACGGCGGCGAAGCCCAGAGGGCGCAGGCCATCGCCCTCGTCCCCTTCGATCTGACGGCCGCCGACCAGGCGCGAGTGTTCCCTCATATCATCCGGGCCATGAAGGACGAATCGCCGCTGGTCCGACATGCGGCGGCGACCCACGTCGGCGGCCTGAACCACGCGCTCGTCGGCGACGCGCCGATCGCCGAGCGGGCGATGACCGCGCTGCTCGACGACCCTTCCGAAGCGCTTCGCGACGTGGCGGCGAGATCCCTGGGGAAGATCGCGTTCAGCAGTCAGCTCGACGCCCCGCCACCCCGACTGGTCGCGTGCCTGGAAGACGAGGCCGAGTCCGTCCGAGGCACGGCATCGGAGGCCCTTGTCGAGTATCGCAAGGGACCCGAGCTGATCGTTCCCGTGGCGCTGCGACGGTTGCCGACCGAGACTCCCGCCGTCAGAGCGGCCTTCTCGGACGTCTTCGAGCACGTCCGCCTCGAACCGTCGGTCCTGCCGCTCCTGATCGAAGGCTTGTCGAGCGAGCAGATCGATGTGCGCCGCTGCTGCACGACGGCGATCAACCACATGGGGCGCGACGCCAGGCCGGCGCTGCCCGCCATTCTCGCGTTGCTGCACAAGGAACTCGAAATGCCCCACCCTTCCGATCCGGGTGCCCCCGATATCATCGGGATGGCGGCGGGGGCCATCGGGGAACTCACGCCGGATGCCGCCCCACCGGCCGGGTCCGTCGAGATCCTCTGCCGCGTGTTGAAGCACGCCAGCGAACCCCGACAGGACCCCTCCCGCGATCGCCCCGGCCCGGCGGTCCGGTCGGCAACCGTGGACCCGGTGGAGAACCAAAGACAGTTCCAGATGGCCGAGGCCATCTGGTCCCTGGGGATCCTCGGCCGGGCCTCGGCGCCCGCGATGCCGCTCCTCCTCACGACGTTCGAGGCGTTGCCGGACTCTGAATCCCCGGATGACCTCCGCGGGCTCACCGCGGAAGCCCTCGCCGCGATTGCCCGGGAGACGCCCGACGAGGACCGTGTCCTCGCCAGCCTGGCGAAGGCTTGGAATACCGCACCACCAAAATCAAAGGTTGCGATGACCCGGGCGCTCCGGAGCCTCGGCCCGAAGGCGGATCAGCTCGTCCCGGCACTCGCCCGACAGCCCGCCGATGGGACGCGATCCCGAATCCGGCCCGTTCGATATCCCCGGTCCCGGCACGGGTTCCCCGAGCGGGAAAAGTAAGCATGCCAGTCATGTCGGGTGATCCGTGTGCTCGGGACTAAGCCGATGACATCGGGCATCGCTGCTCGGAGAGCACGCGACGTCTCGCTTCGGACCCGAGTCGGGCTGGGAAGCCCGCGCGATCCCGGGCCGGCCGGAGTAGGTCGGGCTGTCCAGCCCGACTCCGCCCGCCCCGATCGGATCCGAACCGCGTCGGGCTGGACAGCCCGACCTACTTTCTTTCCGGATGGACCCGGATGAAATGATCGGTGAAAGTGGCGTGGAGCGGCGCGCTGCGGAACGTCGGCATGTGGCAGCCGACGCAACCGCTCGTGGCGTTGACCGGGCAGACCGACCCCCGGGCCGCACGGCTCTTCGGCCCGGCCGGCGGGGTCCGCGCTTCCTGCGGACCAGCGGCGTGGCAGTCGAGGCATCGCCCGTTGCAGTGGGACTCGGACCGGTCGGAGTCGTGGTGCGGGTCGTGGCACGTCATGCAATCGAACGCGCCCTCGCTGTCCGTGTAACAGCGGCTCCACGGCATCGTCGTGCCCTGGAACCGGATCCAGAACGGGTCGGTGCGGGGCAACGGCAGCTCCTGGTGAAGGCTGTGGCATTGTCCGCAAAGTCGGATCCGGCCTTCGGCCGTGGCCTCGGACGGTCGGATGATCGCCAGGTCGCGGAACTTCGCGGCGATGGCCTTCTCGTGCACGGCTCCAGGACCGTGGCACCGCTCGCAGCCGATCGCCTGGTCCTTGGATTCCGGCCCGGTCCCGTCAAGCACGGCCCGGAAGTTCGTGGTGTGGCAGAAGAGGCACTTCTGGACGCCGTCCAGGGCGTCGAGGGGCTTACCGAGGAAGTTCTGTCCGCTCTCGGCCTCGGCGGTGTGCCCGGTCGTCCGGACCCAGCCGGAATCTCGCCCCGACTGGTACCGGGAGAGCCGCAGGACGTAGCCACGACCCCCGTCATCCCGGCCGACGAGCGAGACGTAGCGATCGGGCGAGCCGAACGCGTAGTCGACGACCGCGCCGAGGACCTTGTCCTTGATGTGTGTCTCGAACCGGATTCGGCCGTCCTCCCGCCGGAAGGCGTGGCTGACCGATGGTTCATCGGGGTCGGCGATCGGAGCTGTCGGATAGGCGATTTCCAGCAGCGGCTTTCCCCGGCTCAGCGTCAGCGTATGGCGGCTGGTCCGAGCGGAGCGAGTCTCGTCCGGATGACAGTCGCCGCATCGGGTCTCCCCGACGAAGGGACCGGGTTCGGCCTCCAGGGGGTGCTCGGCGCGGTAGGATCCGGCCGCCTCGAGTGCGGCGGTCGCCTCGGGGATGGCTCCCTCCAGCAGGGCGGCCCGGCTCAGCAGCCACGACGCTTCGGGATCGGACCCCCGATCGAGGAGACCTGTCAGCATGTCGCGGGCCTCGCGGGTCCGGCCGGTCCGCAGGAGCGAGCGCGCCAGCAGGTTGCGATAGCGCCGATCCGCCGACCGATCCAGCCGGGCCGCCTCGGGATGTTCGAGGGCCCGGCGGAGCACGATCGCGGCGCCGGTCGGGTCGTTGAGTTCGGCCTTCAGCGCCCCGAGGTCGAGTTCGCCGCGAAACTCCCAGCCCGGCCGTTGGGCTAGCCGCCCGGCCAGCTCGGCGGCCTCGGCGATCCGGTTCCGGGCCGAGTCGCGGATCACGAGCTGTTCGAGCGTCTCGGCGTGATCCGGCTCGAGCCGGATGGCCTTCTCCCAGATCCGCCCGGCGTCGTCCTTCCGGCCGGCCCTGTCGAGCCCTTTCCCCAGCAGCAGGAGGTCCTCCGCTTGAAGCGCGCTGGAGCCCAGCCTGGCGAACAGGGCATTCGCCTCGGCATCGCGCCCGAGCCGGGCCATCGAGCGCGCGAGGAGGCGCAGGGCCTCGATGTCCCCGGGCGACTCTCGCAAACGCCGCCGCGCCCGGTCCGCCGCACCGTGCCAGTCCCCCGCGGCGTAAGCCGCCACCCCGCGGGGGACAAGGTCCGAGCCGGGGCGCGATCGCTTCCATGCCACCCCGAGGCTCATGATTGCCAGTACGCCGAGAGCGACGACCGATCCAATAACCACTCGCGGCCCGATCCTCGGCATTCCTCGCTCTCCCCAATTGCCGACGGCGGCATGCTTCAGTGCCATCATAGCGGGTTCGACACCACCAAGGCGAATTCTCGGGGCTGGCGCGGCGTTGACTCTGGTGCAGAGGGCGTCCTGTCGCGGTATGCTTGAGCGCGGCGACCGTTCGAGCGGTGATTGCGCGACAAACGCCAAAGAGACCGGCTGACAATCGACCGCGTCGTGAGGGGTGAGTCTACCGCTGTCGGCAGCGAAATCCGCGGCGACGAGCCGCGACTGACGGCGAGACCGCAGCCTTTTGCCGGGACGCGACACGACCATCGGCGGTCGAGATGACAGAGGGATTAACCATGAGGCCCCCCCGTGAGTGGTCCGCGCTGGGACGGATGTCAAGCTCGATCGGATCGAACGGAACCGGGTCTTCCCGGGATGGCGGGAAGGATCGGAAGTGGTCTTTCGCCGTCTGTGCGCGAATTGTGGTCGTGGCGATCTGCGGCGGGCTCTTGTGGGCCGGGCGGGTCGTGCGCGATCGGTACGACCCGGTTTATCGGTCGGCGCGACAATTGCGGACCGGAACCGTGGTGGAGCGTCGAAAGGCGGTCGAATTGCTCGGAAGATTCGGCGACGGCTACCACACCGTCGCGATCCCGGCCTTGACCGCAGCCCTCGGGGATGAGGACGCGTACGTCGCTACCACGGCGGCATGGAACCTGAGAGCGCCGATCCGCGGTGCTTTGAGGCAGGGCGACACCGCCGCGGCCCGCACGGCGATCGCGGCACTGGCGGCCACCCAGAGGGACCCCAGGCCCCGCGTCCGGCAGGGGGCGGCCTGGGGGCTGGCGGGCGCCGCGCCTGACCCTGGTCAGCCCGGGAACGACGCGACCGCGGCCTCTGCGAGCGCGCTGACCGCGGCCCTGGAGGACCACTCCGATGCGGTCCGGCATCAGGCCGCCGAGTCCCTGGCGGAGGTCGGGAAGGCGGGTCCTCCGCCGGCGGCGCTGGCGGCGGTCCTGGACGGCGACCCGGCCGGCGGTATCCGGGCGGTGGCCGCCCAGTCTCTCGGGGAGTTCCAGTCGGGGCACGACCAGGCCACGCTCGACTTGCTCCGCGCGCTCGGGAAGGACGAGCCGAACGTCCGCGAAGCCTGCGACTCGGCCCTCCGGCGCTTCCGCGACCGCCGCGAGCCCACGGAGGAGCGGAGGTCGGCGGCGATCGTCCCGGCGTTGATCGAGGCACTCAAAAGTCGCGAGGTCCTGGTCCGTTACCACGCCGCCGCGACCCTGGGAGAGATCGGGGCCGGCGCCAAAGCGAGTATTCCCGGCCTCCTCGGTATCTTGAGCGAACCGCCCGACCCCGAGATGATTCGCACGACCAAGGTCGAACCGGGGCGATGGGACCCGGTCGGCCAGGCCGCCCTGGCGCTCGGCGAGATCGCACCCGCGACACCTCAGGCGGGAGAAGCGGTCACGGCGCTGGTCGCCGTCATCCGCCGCGCGACACGCGACCGTCCGCAGGCGACGCCCTCCGAAGGGCTCACGCGATTCGAAGGGATCCGCCGCGCGACACTCGACTGGCGGCGGGCGTTGGCCGCCGGTGCGCTGGCGCGATTCAGCCCCGATCTGATCGCCTCCGCCCTGCCGGTCCTGCTGGATCTGTTGAAGGAGACGAAGGGACAGGACGGGCCACCCGCTCCGGCGGTCTGTGTGGCGATCGGCCAGGCTGCACCGGCGATTCCCTCGGCGGACGAGGCCATCGACGCGCTATCCGCGGCGATGGACTCGAGCTGGGAGTACACCCGCACCGAGGCCGCGACGGCGCTAGGGAGATTCGGGCCCCGGGCGAGGCAGAGCGCTGCCCCGCCTCCGCGCCCTCCAGCAGTCCGATCCGAAGCCGTCGGTTCGCAAGGCCGCCTCATCGGCAGTACCCCAGATCGAAGGGGCATCACTCCAACGGACGCCCGGATGAGTGGAGCCAGTGCACTCGGTCCGACGTCCACGACCCGTATCATCATGCCCTCGCCGGCGCGGTCATGGCCGATCCCGCCGGGCCGTTTCCCAGGCGGCTGGCCGGCAGCGTCCGGCCGGTGAGCGTTCGGACCTGGCGGCGGTATTGCCCGGGGGTCTGCCCGATCTCTCGCTTGAACACGACGTTGAAATACTCGACGTGCTGGTAACCCACCAGGTCGGCGATCCGATGAATCGGATGGTCGGTCTCGGCGAGCAGATGCCTCGCTCGCGAGAGCTGGACGGCGCGGATCTCCGATTGGGGCGAGCGGCCGAGATAACATCGGAAGGTCCGCTCCAGGGTCGACCGCGAGATCGCCACGTGCTCGAGCACGTCGGTGACGGTGATCCCGTGGCAGGCATTCTCGCGGATGAACCGGACCGCGGTGGCGAACTCGGGATCGCCGACGGACAGGACGTCGGTGGACAGCCGGGTGGTCACCCCCGAGGGCGGGACGAACCATTCCTCGAAACCGGCCGGCGCGCCGTCCATCAGCCGGTCCAGCAGCGCGGCGGCCTCGTAGCCGATCTGCTCGATGTTGGGCACGACGCTGGAAAGAGGGGGGCTGCAGATCTCGCAGAGCAGCACATCATCGTCCACGCCGATCACGGCGACGTCGTCGGGGACCCGCAGGCCGTGAGTCTGACAGGCGTTGAGGACCTCGATGCCGCGGATGTCATTGCAGGCCATGACGCCCACCGGACGGGCGAGCGACTCGAGCCATCGCCCGATCCGGACCTGCTCGTCCTCCCGGACGTGCGCCCCGGCCCCGAGCCACGGCGATTCATAAACGTCCCCGGTATGACCGGCCTCGGCCAGCGCCGCCAGGAAGGCCTCTGTGCGCCGGACCGACCACAACTCACCAGAGAAGGTGCAGCAAGCGAACGAACGAAAGCCGCGCTCCAGCAAGTGCTCGGCCGCCAGCCGGCCGATGGCATGGTCGTCGGAGTTGATCCGCGGCAGGCGGAATGGGGGCCGCCGATCGCTGAGGTCGACGGCCGTCAGGCCCTGCTTGATCAGCGATTCGGCGACGCGCGGGTCACTCCAGCGCGAGAGCACTCCGTCTCCCTGCCAGGTCCGCAACCAGCCCGGGGGTACCGTGTTCAACCTCCCGCTGCTCCAGGTAGATCGACCAGTCTCGGTGAGACCGCAGATAGCGCGTGATCCCCTGAAGGAGGTTGCGCCCGTAAACCGTGGACGTCTCGATCATCAGCGCGACGCGGGGGCGTGGGATCATCGACGTCCCTCCTCGCCGGCATCGGGCCGGCCTGGCCGCCAGACTCAGGGCAAATCGAACGTCAACGCCCCCTCTGATAAAGAATCTTAATCCAGATTACTCTTATTCTCAATCTCGCCGGGTGGAGAACGGTCGCGGGCACTGACAAGGATTCTCAATCCAGAAAACTCTTGTTCTCATTGTCCATGCGAGTCAGCCGTTATAAGATCAATGAAAGACTCTCGGCGGCAAGCGAGGAGGCTCCTCCGTCAACCTCTCGTCCGGTCGGGGAATGGCCGGACGATCGCCGCAAGCCGTTCGCGAGAAAAGCCATCTGCCACCGAAGTCGTGCATACCCGGACGTCTTGACCCCCTTGGGAATTCGGTAGGCACGCCCTGCCCCGGTGCCATCACGGCCTCGGGTTGAGCGTACGCCCCTTGATTCTGGGTGGTGCGCCGAGACAATTCGTTGGCGTCGAATGTGAGCAGGCGACGAGGTCGGTGCCCCGGAATTCGGGCGGTGAAGCCCTGGGTAGCCGCGTGACGATGCCGGGTATGGATTCGCGTGGGAGGTTCAGTAGTCAGATGAAGTTTAGACTCGGTGACTCCTGGGGCCGACTGGCCGGGGCTCTGACGACCGTCGTGGCCCTGGCCTTGGCCGGATGCGGCGGGGACACGTCGGCGACCGCCGGCAAGAATCAGGGCGCGGCGGCCCCGGATTCGGCGCCGCAAGTCAGCCTCGAAAGCACCGCCCAAGGGGCTCGCACCCGGCGGTGATCTGGGAGTCCGGGAGCGAAGGGCTCTCAAACTCAAGGAGCGGGCCGCGGCCAAGCAGTAAGGCCGCTCGCGGCGCCGTGACCATCCGGTCGCCCTCGCGATCCGGGGCCCTTCCGAGTCCTTGCGAGGTGCACCGAGATCGGGTGGAGTCTGGTTCACGATCGCACGACGCACCGCGGCGAGAGGATTCTCCCTGGACACTCGTCGTCCCGCCCTGCCGGCGGTGCATGGAGTGTGCTACCGCAATCCTTGGTTTCGGCCGGTCCAGTTGGCGACACGCGATCAGGGCGGTCCGGTCGGTTTGCTTCCCGTTCTTCTCAAGGATTTCAGTTCATTGCATTCGAACGAACGAAAGGGTCACCACATGAGGGACAGAGTCCATCCGACGACGGCTCGATCCGGCTTCACGCTGATCGAGCTCCTGGTGGTCATCGCGATCATCGCGGTCTTGATCGCCCTGCTGCTGCCGGCGGTCCAATCCGCCCGCGAGGCCGCCCGGCGGGCGCAATGCACCAACAACCTCAAGCAGCTCGCCCTGGCCGCCATGAATTACGAGAGCGCCAATGGCACGTTCCCCATGGGCGACCACATGGGGCGCAACTGGCAGAACGGCGGCCTCATCCGTCAGGATTTCGGCCATTTCGTCGGGCTCACGCAGTTCTACGAGCAGGGGAACATCTTCAACGCGTTGAACACCAGCGTGATGATCTACATGTATCCCAACAGCACGGTCAACGGGTTCGGGATGAGCATCCTCTGGTGCCCGAGCGACGGCGACATCGTCGGCCTCCGCTATCCGGGGATGCCGGGCGACGGATGGGACTGCTCGCCCATCCCCATGACCTTCAGCAGCTACGCGGGAAACCTCGGCACGCTGATCTATGGATGGAACGACCCCTCGCTCAACACGATGCAGGGCATCTTCGCTCATACCGGCGACACGATCGCCGGCGCCGTCCAGGCCGGTCAGGCCAATGCGGCGACCTTCCCATCGGTGCGGATCGCCAGCATCACCGACGGCACGAGTAACACGTTCATTTACGGGGAGCACTCCCACAGCAAGATCTCCGCGACGCTCGAGCTGGGTGACTATTACGGGATCAACTGGTGGACGTCCGGCGATTATGGCGACACCACGTTCTGCGCGATCTTCCCGCCCAACTACTTCGCGAACGAGTACCAGGACGACGTCAACAACAATCCCAAAGCGATACCCAACATCGTGCCGCGGCAGGGCAACTTCTTTGACTCGGTCACCAGCCAGCACCCTGGTGGGGCCAACTTCGCGTTCTGCGATGGGTCGGTCCGGTTCATCAAGAACTCGGTCAACTCGTGGAATCCGCTTGCGATCCAGGGCAGCTCGGGAGCCAGCGGGTGGGTGTACAATCTCAACGGCCAGAGGTACGGAGTCTACCAGGCGCTCTCAACCCGCAACGGTGGCGAGGTCATCTCGTCGGATTCCTACTGAGACAGCCCCGATCGAGCGCGCCGAGGGGCCACCAGTGGCCCGTCCCCGGTCGGTGGTGGGTCTTACAAACCGAGTCCAGGAGGGCGAGTCCCGGTGCGAGCCGCAATGGTGATGCGGCTCGTACGAGACTCGCCCCTTTTATTGCGCCCCCGTTTCGCTTCGATCTCCACGAAGATGAGTTTATTTTAAAATATAAACATATTAATAATATTAATGAGCCTGATCCGATCCGATGTAGGAGCCGGCTCCGTCCGGCGATCGGTCGGGTCGGTACGGGTCGGGCCGGTCGGGGGACGGAGCCCCCTCCTACAAAAGTCCCGGACCGGCCCGCTGTAGGCGACGGTCGGGTCGGGATCGGACTCAGGCGACGGTGCATGCTACGATTGGTGCTTGCTCGCTCCGAGGCCACGATCGAGGTGACCGACCGCCCCGCCTTCGCCGGCAGCGTCCATGCCTCGGGCTCTGCGTTCGATCTCAGATAGGTCGGACGCATGGGCGGCCGATCGGGCTGTTGTGGCCCATCAGGGCGAGTGGGATGAGACCATCAGTGATGCGTGCATGTGATTGCTGGCGGCTTGCCCCATCCGTCCCGAATCGGTGACCGGCGTCCATGCTCCACACTTTTCTGCATCAAGTTTCTCGTGTGGAGCATGTGGACCATGGGCGGGCCATCGAGTGGTCGGTAGTGCTACCGATGGTGCTTGCGTGATGACGTTGATGGGTCACTCAGGCTCCCCGAACTCATCGTCGGCGCCCATGCTTTGCGCATGCGCGACGCGCAAGACATGCAAACTATGCAAACCATGGCAGGGCCATCGGGCGGAAGCCGTCCGTCGAGTGAGGCGTGCTGCCATTGATGCTTGCTGGAGACCCTCGATGACTGGCCTGACCTTCCGGAAACGGTCGCCGGTGCCCATACTCCCCACTTCTCTGCATCACATTTTCGTGGGGACTATGGGGACTATGGGGAGTATGCTGGCCTCAACGGGACGGCGCCGCCCGTCGGTCGGGGTTCGGGTAGCCGATTCGGTCCGGTCGTGGACGAGGTCGCCGGGCAGCGCTGGCCCCGACCGGGGTGGGTGACCGGCGCCGAGCCGCCATCCCGAGCGCGGCCGCCTCCAGCGGCAGCGGTTCCGGCCCGCATCACGTCGGCCGGGCGGGTCAGAAGTAGGTCGGGCTTTTCAGCCCGACGCGGATCAGAACGGAGAGAGTCGGGCTTTCGAGACGGACGCGGATCGGTACGGACGGAGTCGGGCTGGAAAGCCCGACCTACTTCCGCGCCGCCCGTTCGTCGATTGTCGGATTCTCCTCTTCGACGCGGAGGATGCGATCGGCGGCCAGATCCGTCCAGGACTGGATCGCTCCCGACGGCCAGCGGATCTCGAGCCGATCGACCTGGGCGGCGCTCCCGAGGCCGAACCAGAGCCGGGGATCATGGGCCGAGAGGTAGCCGGTCCCGCTGGTCAGCCGGCGGACGATCGTCCGCCCGCCGACGTGGCAGGTCACGCGGGCACCGACCGGGGTCCGGCCCGATCGCGTCCCGCGGAGATGGAGTGCCAGCCAGTGACCGCCCTTCGCGCGGTTCCATAACAGCGCGGCCGGGGCGTCTCGATGGACGACGACCAGGTCGGCACGCCCATCGTTATTCAGGTCCCCGGCGGCGACACCGCGGCCGACGACCGCGCGGTTGAAGTAATCGGATGCGGATTGGGCACGTCCGGCCAGCGCGAAGCGTCCGCGATCCCGCCCCCAGAAGAAGTGCGGCGTCTGGGCCATGGGGCTGTTGGCCCAGGGCCGATGGTCGACGTGCCCGTTGGCCACGAACAGGTCGAGGCGGCCGTCGTTGTCGGCGTCGAGCGCGGCGTCGCCGAAACCCGTCCTCGGGCGGCTCGGCGCGTCCAGGCCGGCGCCGAGGGTGGCGTCGACGAACTGCAGCCCTCCCAGGTTGCGGAAGAAGGTGTTCGACTCGTTGACCAGGTTGGTGATGAACAGGTCGATCCGGCCGTCGCCGTCGAGGTCGTCGGCGACGACGCCCATGCTGGCCGTCGCGCGGCCCGAGCCGTTGGTGCCGACGCCGGACTCGATCCCGATCTCCTCGAAGCGCCAGCCGCCCCGGTTCCGGAACAGGAAGTTGGGCGTCGCGTCGTTCGCCACGAAGACGTCGAGCTTGCCGTCGTCGTCCAGGTCCGCGATCGCCAGCCCCAGGCCCCGGCCACCCGTATCGACGAAACCGGCCGCCTGGCTCACCTCGGTGAATGTCCCGTCGCCGTTGTTGCGATACATCAGGTCGGCCTGCGGTGCGTAGACGGCCGGAGTGCAATGGATGGGACGGCCCACGTTGTCCTGACACTTGCGGGTGTCGTCCTGCGCCACGTCCACATACGTGACGACGACCAGGTCGAGATCACCGTCGCCGTCGAGGTCGCCGAAGCCCGCCGCCGTACTCCAGGCGTCGGTGAAGACCCCGGCCGCGGCCGTGACGTCCTCGAACGTCCCGTCGCCTCGGTTCCGGTACAGGATCGTGCCCTTGAAGCCGGTGACGAACAGGTCGTCATCCCCATCATTGTCGTAGTCGCCGACGGCGCATCCCATGCCATAACCCCTCCCGCCGACCCCAGCCTTCGCGGTCACGTCGCGAAAGGTGCCGTCGCGCTGGTTCCGGTACAGCCGGTTGGGGCGTGGCGGGTTCTTGGCGTCGAACGGCAGGCGGCAGCCGTTGACGAAGTAGACGTCCAGCCAGCCGTCGCAATCGTAGTCGATCAGACCCACGCCGCCGCCCATCGTGTCGGCGATGAACAGCCGATCGCCGCCGGCTCCGCTCTCGTAGAAGTAGCGGATGCCCGCGGCCTCCGCGCCCTCCTCGAACGGTGGGGCCGCGCCGCCCGGGGCCGGTACGATCGGTGACTTCGTCCCGGTCAGGCCCGCGCCGAGGCTCCCCGCAGCCAATCGGGGATAGGCCAGGGCGATCGGCAGTTTCTCCGCCGATGCGCGGAGCTGCTTGATCCGCGCCCGGAAATCGTCGCGCGAGGCGTCGAGCTTGAGGCCCTGTTCGAGCCACGCGCACGCCTCGTCGATCATCCCGGCGTCGGCGCAGAGCCCCCCGAGCCTGGCGAAGTGGTCCGGATCCCACGCGAAGCTGGTGCGGCGGACGTGGCGGTGTTCTCGGCGCACGGCCTTCAGGCCCTCCTCGATCCGGCTGGCTTGCTCCAGGTGCTGTTGTGCCGGACCGGCGCGACCGATCCGCTTGAGGGCTTCGCCCAGGCGGAAATGGGCCTCGCGATTCCGGGGGTTCAACTGGGTTGCGCGCTCGAGCGAGGCAATCGAACGGTCCGAGAGGCCGGTCGACTCCTCGAGCCGGCCGCGGTAGAGCCACCATTGGGAGGCGTCCACCGGGTGCTCGGGGACGGGGCCGAGGATCTGACCGGCGTCGAACGGCCGGCCCAGCACCAGGAGGCATTCCGCGAGGGCGAACCGGCCCGTCGGGTCGTTTACCAGGGAGGACGCCGCCGCTTCCAGGCGAGGCAAGGCCGCCTCGGCGCGGCCCTGATAGAGCAAGGACATCCCCCACGCGCGGAGGAGCAGCGGATCGTCCGGGGTCCGGGCAGCGAGGAGCTCGAGCTCGGGGCCCAGGCCGCGGACGTCCGGGTCCGTCAGCCGTTCCAGGACGAGGTCGACCAGCATCCGAGGATCCTCCTCGACTCGGTAGAGCTCCCACAGGACGACGCGGGTCTCGGCCGTTCGCATCTGCAAGCTGAGCAGGTATACCAGGTTGCGCCGAGCCTCAGTCGCGCGGGGGTCGCGGTCGGCCACGCCCCGGAAGATCCGCTCGGCGTCGGCGGCCCGCCGCTCCATCACCGCGAGCTTGCCCAGCACCATCTGGGCCCGCGCCCAGCTCGGATCCTCGGGCCGGACGGCTCGGAGCAGCTCGACGGCCGCGTCGCGGCGATTGTCGCGGAACTCGGCGTCCGCCAGCAGGATCCGCGACTCGCCGTGCTCGGGATGCGAGGCGATCCAACGCTCGAGCTTCGGCCGAAGTTGGGCCCAGCGATTCGCCCTGGCTAACGCCTCGATCGCTTCCCACCCCGCCGAACTGGACTTCGTCCGCGAGCGAAGGAAAACGAGGGTCGCGGCCCCGGCCACGAGCGCGATCGTCGCGATCGCCAGCGCCAGCGCCCAGTTTCGCTTCCGACGAGGCCGGGCCGATTCGACAAGCTGCGTCATCGCAGGTGGACCTCTCCCGGGATCGATTTCGATGGGGTTGTCTCTCTCAAGCTACCCGCGATCGCGATCAATCGCCACGGGCCATGCGGGATCGGCTCCGCCGGCGACGTTCGAGACTCGCAACCGTGGCATCTCGCCATCTCGCCACCGGCCGGGTGACTTGACACGTGCGCCGGAATGGGGACACTCTGACATGGGGAAACTCCGGTCGGGTCGAACCAAAGGAGGATCCCATGCGATTGCGATTGGCGCTGGGCATCTCCGCGGTGGTGGTCTCCATCGTCACGGTGGGGGCTCTCCGCGCGGGAGATGCCGTCGAATCGGGCTTGAAGCCCGGTGATTTCGTCAACCCGTTCGACGTGGATGACGTCACCGGGCCCAACAAGGGCAAGACTCTCTGCTATCGCTGAAGGTATGGAGCGAGCCCGGTGGTCTGCGTGTTCGCGCAAGACCTCCGAGCCCTTGGCCAGTTTGGTCAAGCAGATCGACAAGAAGATCGCGGAGAACGGCCAGCTCAGGAGTTTCGTCGTCGTGCTCGGCGGTGAGCCGGACAGGGCGCGCGAGGACATCCGGAAGCTGGCGAACCAGAATGGTGTCAAGCACGTCCCGTTGACGATGTTCGGAGAACCCGGCGGACCGCCCGATTACGAGCTGTCGCGGAATGCGGACATCACGGTCCTGATGTGGAGGCAGCACAAGGTCAAGGTCAACCACGCCTACAAGGGCGAGCTGACCGAGAAGGACATCGGGGCCATCGTGGCCGACATCCCCAAGCTCCTCGGCGACTGAGCCGAGGTGCACGGCAGGCAGCTCTCCCGGCGCTCATTCCGGGAGCGGATTGAAACAACGCTTCACCACCGACCCGACCGATCTCCACGCGTGACCCGGGTGCGTTGCCCGGGTCGCGTCGTTGCCGGGCCGCTGACGAATGGCGGGTGGCTTCGCCGTTACGGCTGGGCCGCCTGCTGCACGGCCGGCATCAGGTCATTGAACTCCTCGATGCGGAGCATCCGGATATCCCGGACCGATGCGGCAAACCACGGGAGGCTTCGGGCCAGATCCATGGCCGCCAGGACGCACGTCACGGCATTGACCTGCGCCCCGCCGAAGTAGACGCTCCCCTGCTGCCAGTTGAAACCATGGCGTTGCAAGACCCTTCGGATTTCGTAATAGGCATTGTTATTGGGGTCGCCGTAGTTGACTTTCAGCGAGTCGATATCCATGTCGAAGGTGATGGCGTACGCGCGTCCCTCCCTGGAAGAGATGGCATCGAAATCCTCGGTGGTGGGCAGAGCGCTCGGTCTTGGGATTAGCTGCGTCGTCATGACCGGTCCTCCGCTAGTGGCGGTTCCGGGTCGATTCCGGCGATCATCATCCACGGTTCCACTCCAGCCGAAGGGCGGATCCACGCCAATCTCACGTCAACGTATCCCCCGCAGCCCCAATGCGACGGCCTCGGGGTTGCTCGCCAGCCGCAGCGCCTCGGTGCCCGAGATGATCTTCTGGTTGTACAGGTTGACCAGGTGCTGGTCGAACCGTTGCATGCCGATCTCGCGGGTCCCGATGTAATCGCTGAGCTCGCCCAGGCGGTTCTCGAGGATGAACTTCGACGTCACCGGGCCGCCGCGGAGGATCTCCATCGCCGGGCGGCGATTGCCGTCGCGGGTGACGGCCAGCCGCTGCGAGATCACCGCCTGAAGCGCACCGGCCAGTTGGGAACTCGCGATCGATCGCTCCTCCGGCGGCACCATCGCCAGGATCCGCTCGATCGTCTGGGAGGCGTTCGAGCTGTGCACGGTGGTGAAGACCTGGTGGCCGGTGTCCGCGGCACGCAGCGCCATCCGCATGGTCTCGCTGTCGCGCACCTCGCCGACCAGGATCACGTCCGGATCCTGCCGCAATGCCTGGCGCAGGCCGTGCTCGAAGGACGGGGTGTCCCGGCCGACCTCGAGCTGCGAGATCATCGCCTTCTGGTTCGTGTGGATGTACTCGATCGGGTCCTCGATGGTGATGATCTTGCAACGGAAGGCGTTGTTGATCAGGTCGACCATGGCCGCCAGGGTCGTCGTCTTGCCGCTGCCCGTCGTCCCGGTGACGAGGGTCAGCCCGCGCAGCGACAGCGCGATGTCGTGCAGCACGGCGGGGAGCTGCAGCTCCTCCATCGAGCGCACCTTGAGCCGGACCACTCGCATGACCATCGCCGGCGTGCCCAGGTGGCTGTAGACGTTGCAGCGGAACCGGCAGAGGCCCGGTATCGCGTGGGAGAAGTCGAGGCCCTGCACCATCATCTCGGGCAGCGACCCCGCGGTCACTCCGGGCTTGATCGACATGATGAACTGCCGCAGCTCGTCGGCGGCGACCGCGGGCGACTCCACGGCGCGGATCAGACCGCTGATCCGCAACAGCGGCGACGCCCCGGTCTGGAAGTGGATGTCCGAGGCGCCCTGTTCCACGGCGAACCGGATCAACTGTTCGAAATTCATGGGACCTGCCCAGGGGGTTGGCGAGCGATGGCGACGGCATCCGCTGGGCGTAGCATAATCCGATCGCGGGGCCATGTCAGCAGCCGCGAGCCCACAACTCCGGCACTTTCCGACGAATCATGGCTCGGTCTCATCGCCCGATTCGAGCCCCAGCAGGTAGCGGGCCGCCAGCAACCGCCGCTCGACGTCGCTCAGATCCTCGCGCTCGCGGCGGATCCGGATCAGGACGTCAGGGGCGTTGGTGACCATCCCTCCCACGCCGCGCTCGATCAGCCGGACCATCGCCCGGGGGTCGTCCACCGTCCAGGCGTAGAGCGACTTCCCGCGCCGACGCGCGGCGCGGATGAGGCGATCGCTGAGCACTTCGGTGTTCACGCTCAGCCCGTCGACGTCCAGCCGGCCGGGATCGCCGAGTGCGTAGGTTACCAGCGCGACAACCTTGAGCCGCGGATTGGCCTGCCTGGCCTTCATCAGACCATCAGCATCGAGTGAGGTGACCTCGCACTGGTCCTCGAAATCCTCGCGTCGGATCAACTCGGCGACCTTCCGGGCCAGCCCGCGGTCCTTCCCGTAGTACTTGAGCTCGATCTGGAGCTTGATCTTGCCGCGGGCCAGCGCGACGACCTCGGCGAGCGTGGGGATCCGCTCGCCGGCGAACTCCGGGGCCGCCTTGCGGCCCAGGTTGACGTTCCGCGCCTCGGCGAACGTGATGTCCGAGATCCGGCGCCGGTCGCCCGCCAGGCGCATCAGGTCGCGGTCGTGGAGCACCACGATGACGCCGTCGGAGGTCTCCTGCACGTCGAGCTCGGCGAAGTCCGCCCCATCGTTGATCGCCGCCTTGAAGGCGCTCAGCGTGTTCTCGGGCGCCGCGGCGCGTCGCCCCGATGAGCGACGACCACGATCGGCACCCGGGCCGACAATCGTCCCGACACGCTCCAGCCCAGGTAACCGACGAAACCCAGGAAGGCCAGCACGATCATCGTCCTGAGCCGCACGACCTTCCATCGCGACGGATCGATCCCCCTCCCGACCCGCTCGACCCACGATGCGGCCCCGGAGGCCAGCAACGGCTGTGGACGGCCTCCCCGCTCGAGGTAGAACCGCAAGATCAGGAGGCAGTGGATCGCGACCAGGACGAACGACAGGGCTGACACCAGGACCGCCTGGCACGCCAGCAACGTGGCCACCAGCGGGATCAGGACGATCCGCCTCACCTCGGCCGACTCGAGCAGGAGCCCGCACGATCGGTTAAAGCCCCAGACCGCGGCGACGCCGAGCAGCGCGCCGGCGAGCTGCCATCCCAGCAGGATCGCCCCGATCCGCAGCCGGGCCCCACTCACCCGGGCGCGGCTCTCGGTCAACGCGGCCCGGCCACGGCAGTCTTCCAAGAGCAGGATCGGCATCACCAGGACCAGGTTGACGTAGAGCACGGCCAGTCGCACCGCGAGCCCCGCCAGCAGCAAGCCGCCGATCATCATCGCGGCGTAGAAGCTCGGCGGCCGATTCGAGAGGTAGTAGTTGATGTCGTGCCGTGACAGCAGCGCGAGATACGCCAGGCCGGCCAGTACCGCGAACGGGCGCAGAGGAACGCCAGCGTCACCAGGCTGTTGACTCCGAACGAGAGCAGGCGGACGGACACCGCGACCAGCGCGGCCAGGGTATCCCGCACGGTCGCGCCCCGGCCTTGCAGGTTCATCGCGGCGATCGCGATCACGCCGACGTGCTCGATCAGGGTCCCGAGCATCACCGAGAGTGCGATCAGCGCCAGGTACGCGATCCCGGCGGGCGAGACCAGGAACCGAGCGATCTCGGTGTTGGTCACCGCGGAGTGGCCGGTGCTGGCGATCAAGGGCCCGATGACCCAGCCCGTGCCCACGGTCCCGAGCAACACGACCGCGGCCTTGAACCCCGCCTCGAAGGCGACGAGCGGCTTGAAGGCGCGCCGGAAGTCGTGCCACACGTCCCGCGTCAAGAGCCGCAGGGAAGGCGGAGTCGCCGCACCGGTCGTGGATTCGTTCGTCGTCGCGTCCATCGTCGTGGAAGGGCCTCGGGGACGATGATAGCACCCGGCGGATCGCGGAAGGAGAGCATGGATCGATTCAATGGGCCGAATCATGCTACGATATTGCCGAAGCCCAATCGATCGGTCACCATCGACCACATGACGTTGGTCATGTCGTCCGCTCAAGGAGGTGGTCCTTGGCCGAGCCGCGTGCGATCGATCTCGGGGAGCTGGTGCCCCGACTGGAGCGAGCCTTCGACTTTGCCGCCGGGCAGGTGCGCGCGACGATCGAGCGATATCCGGACTTCTTCCCGATCTATACCGAAGGCGGCCGCTGGGAGCATCGCGGCGAGCTCTGGACCGACTGGTGCGGCGGGTTCCACGCCGGGATGATGTGGCTGATCGCCGGCCGCACCGGCGACGCCCGGTGGCGCGGGATGGCCGAGCACTATTCGCGGTTGCTGGAGCCCCGCCAGCAGGACCGCGAGGTCCACGACCTCGGGTTCATCTTCCTCAACACCTTTCTGCCCTGGCATCGCCTGACGGGCGACGAGCACCTCCGCCAGGTCCTCATCACGGCCGGTCGGACGCTGGCGACGCGATTCAACGCCCGGGGCCGTTACCTCCGGTCGTTCCTGGCGCCGGACAGCCTGTTCATCGACATCATGATGAACGTGCCGCTGATCTTCCACGCCGCGCGCGAGGCCGGCGACCACGACCTCTACGAGCTGGCCGTCGAGCACTGCCGCACGACCGAGCGCACGCTCGTCCGCCCCGACGGCTCCACGGCCCACGAGGGGATCTTCGACGTAGAAACCGGCGAGTTCCTCCGGCAATCGACCCAGCAGGGACTACGCCCCGATTCCACGTGGACGCGCGGCCTGGCCTGGTCGCTTCATGGCTTCGGCACCGTCTTCGGCTATACGCGCGACCCGGCCGACCTGGCGGTTGCCCGCCGCAACGCCGACTGCTTCCTCGCCCGCTGCCCCGACGGGCTCGTCCCGCCCTGGGATTTCGACGTGCCCGACGGACCCGACCGGATCGCGGACAGCTCGGCCGCCGCGATCGCTGCCTCCGGACTCTGGGACCTCGCCGCGCTCACCGCCTCCGGCGACCCCACCGGTGCCCGCCGGTATCGCGACGCCGCACTGACGATCCTCGACTCGCTTTGCACCGACCACTACGTGGCCTGGTCCACGCCCGGCTGGGAGGGCGTCCTGAAACACGGCGTCTATCACTTCCACAAACGGCTGGGCGTCAACGAATCGGTCATGTGGGGCGATTTCTTCTTCCTCCAGGCGGTCGACAAGGCAATCCGATCCGCCGAGGGAACCGGCGGACAGGCCGGCGACGTCCGGCACGTTTGAGAGACCCGACTGCTCGACCCGGATCGGGCGATCGACCTGGAGACCACCATGCGGGCCGTCCAGAACACGACCGACCGGCTGGTCCTCGAGGGTGCCTCGCCGCTGTTCCGGCCGTTCTTCTTCGGCGGGCTGGGGCTCCTGGTCGTCGGCATCGCCCTTCTGATCGGCGGGCCGATCTTCACCCGGGCGCCGGGCGGATCCCTCCCCGGCGACTCATCGGCACCTGTCGCCGGGCTGGGCGTGTTCCTGGCGACCTTCGGCTTTTTCGTCGCGATGGTCCCTCTGGTCGGGAGATTCCCCTATCGCAGGCAGATCATCCTGGATCGAGCGACCGGGCGGTTCGTCCGTCGCGATCGGACCCTGGTGAGGTTGCGAGAGGAGACCTATCCCTTCCACGCTATCCTGGGAGTCGATGTCGAGGAGTCGCAACATGTCGACGGCGACCTCTACTTCACGCTGGTCCTGCGTCTTGATTCCGGGGATTCCGTGACGCTGGATCGATTCACCGATCGGGAGGCCGCCAACCTGGCCGCGCAGGTCATCCGCGAGCGCCTCGGCGCCGGATCCTCGATCCTCGAGCTCGACCAGACAGATCGGATGGGAGCTTGACCCAGCCCGCTCCGACTGCCGGACGTCGCCTGAACGGCGGCGGAATCAGAACTGGTCTTCGCTGATGACTTCACCTCCGGCGCGCGTGGCGAGTTCGCTGAAGACCTGGGGGTTGATCGTTTCCTTGACGAACCGCACGGAGCCGTCGCAGAACGCGAAGTTGCACCCGCCGGGATGCAGGCTGTGGAAGTCGTCCACTCCGGCCTTCTTGTTGTTGGGCACGTCAACCCAGGGCTCGTCCGGCGATGGGCCCGTATGTCCGAGGATCAGGACGTTCGACGCCTCGCAGTCCTGCACCGGCCAGGTCGGATTGTTGCATGACAATCCGGACGGGATCATGCCGACCCACGTCGCGTCGGCCACGTTCCTCGACCGCTCGCCGATCATCAAGGTCGTGCTGGTGCCGTCGGTGATGTCGCGGATGCCGATCCTGCTGTTCCGGTAGAAGACGCCGTTGTTCGTCGCCGGGAACTCCTCGGGCTCGAATTGTCCGGCGGACGCGACATACTGGCCGGCGGCCAGGTCGGCGACGAGCACGTTGCCCGCGGCGTCCTTGATCGTCAACGGGCCGCGGCCGCCCGAATTGCTCGGGCAAAGGAAGGTCGAGAGCGTCATCGTCCGGGTCGTCGGCGCAGACGGGTCGATCGGCGACAGGCTGAAGTTCGCCGCATCGTAAACACCGCGTTGCTCGATCTGGCCGAGGATCATCGCCCCCCAACCCCAACCCGGGCCGATGTCGGCCCCGTTCGGCTGATTGTCCTGGGTGAGCGAGACGTACCCGGGCGGGAAGGCGGAGACGGCGTCGTGATAGTTGTGCAGCGCCAGCGCGATCTGCTTCAGGTAGTTCAGGCACTGGGCGCGCCTCGCCGCCTCGCGCGCCGACTGGACCGCCGGCAAGAGCAGCGCGATCAGCGCGGCGATGATGGAGATGACGACCAGAAGCTCGATCAAAGTGAACGCACGAACAGAACGAGAGCGATGAATGAAACACATGGGATGCTTCCTGTCTTGGAGGAGGAGGTCGCTGACACGTCACGCGGTCTTTCGCGGGCGTGCGCGTCAAAACAGGAAGCGTTGCAGCCAGGCGTGCCGACGGAAGGAGACCACAGTGATTCGGCTCGTCGGGCGGTCGCCCGAGCCTGTCTGTTTGGGACGCCAGAGCGAGCCGACCGCAGGGAATGGCGTACGGGTCCACCCGTCCTGCGTCGATGCGTTGATCTCCGGCGACGAGCGGGACTCCTCGCCGGCCCTTACGATCGCCTCGCCGGCGTCGTCGCCGACTCCGCCGTCAATCTCCTCGACGACGCCCCCGCCGTCCAACTCGGCCAGCGAGCCGCGAGGTCTCCGGCCGCCTCCGCCTGCCGGAGTGGTGTCCCCGTCATGGCGGCGATCAGGCAGAGCAGGAGCATCGTTGGACGCCACATGGTGGGGACCCCCTTAACATATCTTGGCCAGTTCCGACCGTGCCGGTCAATCGACGACCGGAGTCGATCGGATAGTCCACGACCTCGCCGGGCATCACTCGAACAATCGAGGCGCTGTCGACGCTCCGTCCCGCCGCCAGCCCGCATGGGCCTATCGCCCACAGGGGGACGAGGGAATGCGGCGATCCGGAGCGACCGTGACCAGCTCGTCGCCATCGAGAAGGGCCACATAATCCGTGCCAGGATGGCCGTCGCCGCGTCCGTCGAGGAACAGACCGTCGAGTCCGGTGAGGCCTGCGGGGGCCGTGCCCTTCACGACCAGCTCGTAGATACCGTGGCGCTTCAGCCGGTGGCCGGCGAAAGAGAGGGCCACGCTCAGGCCGCCCGGGTCGTAGGCCGTCGAACGGATGGTGATCGGATGGTGGATGCGGCTCAGGTTTCGCTTGCCGTGGCCTGGGGCGAACAGCAGGTACTCGGCAGGGTCCTGCGCCCGGGACGGATCGAGCGGCACGCTGAAGGTCACGACGATTCCATCGGGTTGACGGCGGGAACCGAAGCGCTCGACCGAGGTGACGATCGGACCGTCGACGCTCACCGCCTGAGTAACCGTGGTGGTCTGCGTGATGCTGTTGTCGGCGGGCGTGGGGTCGGCCTCGTTGCCGCCGACACCGGCCTGGTTCCGCAGCGCGCCCGTCGCCGTCGGCGTGACGACGATGACGAAATGGACGCTGGCACCAATGTCCAGGTTGCCGACCTGAAACGTCAAGACGCCGTTGACGGGAGTGATCCCGCCGGTCGCCGAGACGAACCTCACCCCCGCCGGCAGAGTGTCGGTCAGCGTCACGCCCGTGGCACCCGCGCTGCCGTCGTTGGTCACCGTGACGGTGTAAGCCACGTTCTCTCCCTGGGTGACCGATGCGGGGGCGTCGCCCGAAAGGGCCAGATCGGGGGCCGTCAACGGGGCCGTCTGCACCACGAGCTGACCGATCTGATTCCCTTGCGCATCGGTGAACCAGATGTTGCCATCGGGGCCCGTGGTGATCCCCTCCACCTGAGCAGCGCCCCCGGGATACGGAAACGCCGTGACGGTGCCAGTCGGCGTGATCTGGCCGATGCCGTTCGTTCCTCCGAAATAGAGATTGCCGTCGGACCCGACCGTGATCCCGGCGGGGGCGTCGAGCGTGGCGGGGATCGGGAACTCGGTGAATGTCCCGGTCGGCGTGATCCTGCCGATCTGGTTGGCCGCAGACTCGTCGAACCACAGGTTTCCGTCCGGCCCGGCCGTGATGGCCGTCGGCACGGCATTGTGGTTCGGGATCGGGAACTCCGTGATCGTCCCCGACGTCGTGATCCGACCGATCTTGTCGACCTGGCCCGCGATATTGCCGAATGATTCGGTGAACCACAGGGCGCCATCGGGACCCGCGGCGATCCCGAACGGAACGCTGTTGGGGGTGGGGATCGGGAATTCGTTGACCACGCCCCCGGGTGTGATCCGGCCGATCTGGTTGGCCGAACCGAGATGCTCCGTGAACCAGAGGTTGCCGTCGGGACCGAGTGTGATGCCGTCCAGGCCGGGGAACTGGGTGGGGACGGAAAAGAACGTGGTCGTGCCGCCGGGCGTGATCCGACCGATCTGTCCCGTCCCGAGTTCCTGCGTGAACCAGAGGTCGCCGTCCGGACCGCTCGCGATCTGTTCCGGGCCGCCGGTGCCCACCGGGAATTCCGAGATCGCACCGGCCGGCGTGATCCGGCCGATGGCGTTGCTACCATTCTCGGCGAACCAGAGATTGCCATCGGGCCCCGCCGCGATCCCGAACGGGAAGGCGTTAGCCGTCGGGATCGGAAACTCGTGAAAGGTCGCCGTCAGTAGTCGCCGGTCCTCCATCGCCTCGACAGCAAGACCGGGACATCTCCGCGGGCGTGAGGTCCGTCGGAGCCGACGAGCCGGGTGGAGCGGTTTCATGGGCCTTTGACTCCGTCTGTGAGGGGTCGGGGAGGCGCGGCAAGCGGCGGCCCTGCGATAGGGACTGTGCGGCTCGCACGCCGCGCCCATAGGCACCATCACGCTCCGAGGAGCGAAAGGGACACAATTCTCGACGTTTCCTCAGCCCAGGCTGATCGTGCTCAACCCATTCCACGAGAGCGGGTGGGCCGACTGCCAGCGCAGCGAGTCGACCGCGAAGAGCCTCGAAATCGTCCGGGTCGTCAATTCACCTGCTCGCCCGGCCTCTTGTTCTTGATCGTGTCGTGGGTCCCCTCGAAGAACCAGTCATTGCCGATGCCGCCGATCAGCGCGTTGGCGCTGCCGTCGTCGTGGACGGTCACTCCGAAGACGAGCCGATTCGAGCCGTTGAGGCCGCCGCCGCTCTTGATGTGGCTGATCCGGGTCGCGTAGGAGTTCGACGACTGCCATTCGGCCAGGATCGACTCCAGTGCCAGGTCATGGGCGATGCTGCTGGAGTCGAAGTCGGTGAAGCCGCCAATGAGGATCGTGTCGCCCGAGCCGGCGGTGATCTTGTCCGGACCCTTGTCGCCGACCAGGATGCTGCGGCCGGAGCCGCCCACGATCGTGTCGGCGCCCGCGCCGCCGATCAGGATGTTGCCCAGGGTGTTGCCGGTCAGGGTGTCGCCGCCCTGGCCGCCGCGGACGTTCTGGATGTTGGCGATGCCGCCGCCGACACCGGTCGCGGTGTTGGTCGCCAGGTTGACCGTGACGGGGGTCGTGTAGGCGGCGTAGTCCAGCCAGTCGCCTCCCCCACCGCCGTTGATCTTGCCGGTCACCTTCTGGCCCGCGCCGAAGACGAACGCGTCCAGGACGGTGCCGCCGGTCAAGTTCTGGACCCCGGTGAAGGCGACGGTGCCGTCGAGCGTACCCGCGTTGGTGCCGGTGATGTCCCAAGTGTTCGTCGTATTCGGACCGACCAGCGTGTTGGAGGCCGAGCCGCCCTGGAAGGTCACGGCCGTCGAGGTCGGGATGCTCGCCGCCGTGAAGGTGTTGCTGCCGCCGCCGGCCTTCACCACCAGCCTCTTCACACTGCTGAAGGAGAGCGTGGCTGCACCGCTTCGCGTCAGGGTGCTGGAGGTCAAGCTGTAGCTATGTCCGGTGCTGCTCCCCTGGTCGTTGACGCTGACCGCGTCGGTGCCCTCGCCGTAGACCATCAGGGGAGCCAGGATGCTATCCAGCGAGTGCGACGTATTCCCCACGTTGACGGTGTTGGTGCCCGAGCCCGTATAGATGGTGAGCGGGGTGCCGGGGCCCAGGGACTGGACGTTGAAGATGTTGCCGCCGCTGCCGCCGTCGAGGGTCAGTGACTTGAGGCTACCGGACGAACAGTCCAGTACCACCGGGGCCAGGCCGGTGATCGAGATGGAATTGCCGGAACCGGTGATCGCTGCGGTCTTGCCCGAGAGGTCGGCCGAGTCGTTGATGTTGACCGTGTCGGCGCCCTGACCGTTGACCGTCAGGGGAGCCAGGATGCCGGCGAGGGAGTGCGACGCGTCCCCCACGTCGACGGTGTTGGTGCCCGAGCCCGTATTGATCTTGACCGGGGTACCGGAGCCCAGGGCCTGGACGTTGAAGGTGTTGCCGCCGTGGCCGCCGTCGAGAGTCAGCGAGCTCACTCGATTGGAGACATAGTCCACTTCCGCCGGGGCCAGGCCGGTGATCGTGTAGAAATCGCCGGAACCCTCGATCGCGGCGGTCTTGCCAAAGAGGTCGGCCGAGTCGTCGAGCTGGAGACTACACGTGCTCTCGACGGTCAGGCTCCCGAGAATGCCAGATAACCAACCGTCGTAGCCGACATTGACGGTCTCCTGGCTGGATTCGTTGAACAGATTCGTCGGGACGCCAGTGCCCAGGACGTTCACGGTGTTCTGGCCCGTACCGGTTGTGATGTTGACCCCAGTGGTATTCGAGTACCAGAACTCGATAGGGACGGGTGCCAGCCCGGCGAGAATGCCGGCTATGGGGATCTGCGTAAACGGGAAACGCAGGGTGCTGAGCGTCACTGTATGGTTGCCGCGATCGCTGGAATCGTTCACGCTCAAGAACGTGCTGCCCGTCGAGCTCCCGACCGTGAGCGTGCCCTGGATCTCGCTGAGGGTGCCCTGGTAGCCGACGAAGACCCATTGATGGCCCAGGCTGCTCAGCGTGGTGGGGGAGTTCGTGGCCTCAACGGAGATGATATCGGTCCCGATCGGCCCGGTCGTGATCGCGAGCTGATTGATGCCTTTGATCGAATCGATCTCGGCTGGGGCCAGTCCGGTGATGGATTCACCTACATTTGTCGTTTGCGGGACCGCGGAGAGGGTCACCACCCGCGGTGCGGTGTCGGCCCGATCATCGATCGTCACGCGATCGCTGCCTCTGCCGTCGTTCTCGACGCTCATCTGGCCCTTGACGTCCTGGACACCGTCGGTGGAATTGCCGATCGTGATCGCGTTCTGGCTGCTGGGGCCCTCGTCCGTGAGGTCGAACAATCCGGTCGTGCCCAGCACGTCGGTCGTGTTGACGCCGGCACCAGTGACGATCCCGGTGGTGCAGCCGGGCTCGGTGTCCTGGACCACATACGACGTGTCGTTCACGCCGCCGAAGAGAGTGGCGGCCTCGACCTGGGTGAAGTCGATCTCGAAGGGCCAGTCCAATCGGCTCATCGTGCCGTAAGTCACGGGCGCCGCATATTCAAAGAGCGTCTTGGTGGACAGAGTCCAGGTGCTCGTCGTGAGCGCGTCTTGATCGTCCACGTACAGCTCGGTCAAGCCGGTCCCGGTCCCGTTGCCATTGATCGTCACGTTGCCGTTGAGCCAGCCGGCAATCTGGTCCGTTGGGTTGAGATTGATGTAGGTGGTGCCGGTCGTCGCGTTGATGGTCAGGCCGCCATTGCAGTCGGTGACGTTCACCGTATCCTTGCCGCCGGTGTTGAGCTGGGTGTTGGCGTCTGTCGCGCCCCCGGCGGCGGCGTTGACGTTGTAGGTATTGCTGCCGGAGCCGCCGTAGACGATCCAGGTCATGCCCGAGTTGACGTTATTGAGGTAGATCGGCGCCGCACCCGACCGAATGATGCTGCCCTGCGTGGTTCCACCGTTGTCATTCTCCAGGAGGGCCCAATCGGCGTTATTCCGGTTGGACTGGTCGTAGACACTCACCGTCGATTTGGAGGAGGAGCTGTATTCGATCCCCACGTTCCCCTGAATGCCGTCGAGGTCCTGAGCGAAGGGGCTGACGATGATGTTCGTGGCGCCGTCTCCCGCCCAGATCGTCACGGGGGCGTTCGAGAGCGTCTGCACCAGGCTCACTGTGTCGGTCACGCCGCTGGCGCCGGCATAAACATCGATGCCGGTGATGGTCCCGGGGTCGAAATCGACGGTCTCGCCGTTGAGGATGACCTCGACCCCCCCCGTTGAACGACTCGCCGATAATGACCGAGTTCGCGGCGTACCCGGACCGCTCGTCGGCATTCACCACGAGAGTGCTGGTGAGGAGGCCGTTGTAGGTGAAACCGGTCTCCACGTAGAAATTCTGGCCCGTGCCGTCGGGAACAACAAAGTCCCCGTCCTGTTGCGACCAGTAGGACTGGACCAGTACGCCGGATGGGCCGCCGATGCGGTACGTGTGGTTCCGCGCCTCATAGTCGCAGATCTCGCTTCCGGACGGCGGATTGGGGAAGGTGGCGCCGGCGCCGGTGTAGATACCGTCGTACGGGTCCGGGTCGGTAATCGACTCCACGACCTCGTGCCCGAAGTCTTTGGTGAACCAATCCATGTTGATTGTGCCGTCACGGTTCAACAGCGTGCTGACCCAGGCATCGTAGATATTCGATCCGAAGATGGGGACATCCGCGTGATGGTAACCGCCCGCATCAGGATCATCGTTGGTGACCCCGGCCCCGGTCACGACCACGTAGATCGGTTGAAAGTCGCCGCCTGGCCCGGGGAGTCTCCCGTTGTGGATCTCGCTTTCGATCATATCATCCAGATCGTCTGTCGAGAACACGTTGGGCGGGTCCCAACTGACGAGGTCATCGCCATTGTAGTAGGCGTGGCCGTCGCTGCCGTACTGCTGGAGGTCGCCGAGATAAGGCGAGGACAGCACGCTCCTGGCCGCCTGCTCGATGGCTCGGGTTGTCCCACTCTCGCCGCCTCCCCAGGACGATCCCCAGAAAACCAGATAGACGGGCGTATTGCTCATGATGAAGCCACCGCCGTACGCGGTGTTCTCCGGCCCGTAGTACGGGGTGAACAGGATCGTGAGGATCGTGCGCTGTTCCAGGCTCTCCACGAAAGGGCGCTGAGCACGTGTCCGCGCTCGCCGCTTCCCGAGGTGACGTTGGGAAAACCCACGGGACTGAAGCTGGGCATTGCGGGTCAACATGGGATGAAACTCCTTGTGAAAGGTCGGATGGAATCGCGACCGCCGGGCATCACGGTGGTTGTGCCGCTCGCGGTGCGCAGGTTGGGTGCCCAGGTCGAGGAAGGTCATCCGGCCGTCAGGGGTCGTCTACGACCCCCGCCGATGTGTGGCTTCGTCGATCAGGAGCCCGAGCGGACCTCCCCACTCGGGCCCCCGGGTGAGGACTTGCTGGAAATCCTCCTCCGCCTCGACATCGCGGCCCTGGAGCAGCAACGTCAGGCCCCGGCGGGCGTAGGCCACCAGGTCGTCGGGGTTGATGCGGATGTGCTTGCGGCCGTTCTCCAGTGCTGCGTCGGGGTCACGACGCAGGTCCTCGATCAGGGCGCGGATGATCTCCGTCGCGGCCAGGCCGGCGTCGAGCCGGAACGCGATCCGATAGTCGCTGATGCCCAGGGGGTCGCGGCGGTGGTAGCGGGCATGGCCGCGCGAGATGTAGGCGGCGCAGAGGCCCGGGTCGAGCTCGAGGGCCCGGTCGTAGTCGGCGATGGCGCCGGCGAGGTCGCCGGCGGCGTGGCGGGCGCCACCCCGGCCGTGGTAGAGGGGAGCCGCGGCCCGTTGAGGGGTTAGCCGCAGCGCGTCATCGTAGTCGGCGACGGCGCCCGGGTAATCCCCGAGGGCATGGCGCGCCGCGGCTCGGTTCTCGCGGACCGAGGCGGCGGCCGGCCCGGGCTCCAGTTGCAACGCCCGGTCGAAATCGGCGATGGCCCCTGCCAGGTCGCCCAGCGCCTGCCGCGCCGCACCCCGGTTGTTGTAGGCCTCGGCGTAGCGCGGGCGGAGTTCGAGGGCCCGATCGAAGTCGGCGACCGCACCCCGCAGGTCCGCCAGCGCGTGCCGGGCGGCGCCCCGGTTGCTGTAGGCCTCGGCACGGCGACGATCGATCTCCAACGCCCGGTCGAAGTCGGCGACCGCCCCCAGGTAATCGCCCAGGGCGTGGCGGACCGTCCCGCGATTGTTGTAAGCCTCGACGTAGCCGGGGGCGACCTCCAGGGCGCGATCGAAGTCGGCGAGGGCCCCCGCCAGGTCCCCCAAGCCGTGGCGAGCGACCCCCCGGTTGTTATAGGCCTCGGGGTAGTCGGGATCGGCCTCGAGGGCGCGGTCGAAGTCGGCGAGCGAGCCGTCGCGATCGCCGCCGACTAGCCGTTTCGTCCCGCGGCGGCAGTCTTCATGGGCCCGGGCGGATCCGATCATGGCCATTCCTCCTCAGTAGCCGGCCCCCGAGCCCAATCCTCGGGGCCGGTCAAGACGTCATACATGACCTCCGCGTGAACCGAACGGCCGCCGTCTTCACGGCGCCCCAGGGCCTCGACCCCAGGGGATTGGTGACCCGCTCCTACAGGTTCCATCACGATGCGAGCAGCGGAGTGGACACGATTTTCGAGGTTCTCTCGATCGGGAATCGTCCGGGGGGTCACGGGCGTGCCCGATCAGGGTAGGATGGATGGCGATCCCAGCTCCAGGTACGAACACGTGTGGGAGTCTTGATGACATGAAAGGGTGCAGGCATGTCCGAGAGCACCACGTTCGCCGACTTCATTCGCCGGATCCGCGCCGGCGACGATCGGGCCGCACGTGAGCTGGTCGAGCGCTACGAGCCGGTGATCCGCCGCGAGGTGCGGTTGCGACTCAGGGACCCGCGGCTCAGTAGCCAGTTCGACTGGACCGATGTTTGCCAGTCGGTCCTGGCCAGCTTCTTCATGCGTGCGGCCTTGGGGCAGTACGACCTGGAGGAGCCCGATCAGTTGCTCAAGCTCCTGGTGGCGATGACCCGGAACAAGCTGTCTAACCAGGCGCGGCGGCATCGCGCAGGTCGTCGCGATTATCGCCGCCTCGAGCCGCACGATCCGGCAGACCTGGAGGGACAGACGATCCCCCAGCCCAGTCCCAGCCGGGTGGTCGCCGGCCGCGAGCTGCTCGAGGAGTTCCGTCGCCGTCTGTCGGCAGAAGAGCGGGCACTGGTCGATCTCCGGGCCCAGGGGTATGAGTGGCCCGAGATCGCGGCCCGGCTGGGTGGCACCCCGCAGGCGCGTCGCAAGCAGTTCACTCGCGCGGTCGATCGCGTCGAACAGCAACTCGAAGGGAGCTGGATCGGCGATGTCTGACCCGACCCGCATGCAATCGGCGGCCGGTGGCACGCCGGGCTCCGACGATCCGGCCCGCCGTCTGGCCAGACTCTGGCGTCAAGGTCAGCAGCCGCGCGTCGAGGACTTCCTGGCGCAGGCGGCCGTCAGCGACCCGGCCGTCGTCGTGACGGTGCTGCGAGTCGATCAGTGGGAGCGGCGGCGACGGGGCCAGTGGGTCTCGGCGGAGTCGTATCTAGATGCCTTCCCGTCGGTGCGCGACGATCCGGAGCGGGCCATCGACGTGGTCTTTGCCGAGTACATGCTCCGCGAGCAGCTCGGCGAGTCGCCGACGCTCGGCGAATACATACGCCGATTCCCGCAGTACGCCGATCCACTGAGGCTCCAGGTCGAGCTGCACGGGGCGATGGAAGGCGAAGGCGAGTGGGACTGGCCGGCGACCTGGGACGAAGGCCGGGCGAATCCGTCCGCGGATCGCGGCACGGAGTCCGAGCCCGGGTCGGGTGAGCACCCCAACATCCCCGGCTACGAGATCCTGGGCGTACTCGGCTGGGGTGGCATGGGGGTCGTCTATCGGGCCTGGCAGCATCGGCTGAATCGGACGGTCGCACTGAAGTTGGTGCGAGCTGGGGCGCAGGCCAGTCCCCAGGTCCTGGCGCGGTTCCGGGTGGAGGCCGAGGCCGTGGCCCGGTTGCAGCATCCCAACATCGTGCAGATCCACCAGGTGGGGCAGCTCGCCGGATGCCCCTTCCTGGTGCTCGAGCTGGTCGATGGACCCAGCCTGGCACAGTCCCTGGCCGGTACTCCCCAGGCGACCCGCCGGGCCGGCGAGCTGGTGGATCTGCTGGCACGAGCGATCCACTCGGCGCACCGCCAAGGCGTCGTGCACCGCGACCTGACGCCGGCCAACATCCTCCTGACCACCGACGGTGTGCCCAAGATCACCGATTTCGGCCTGGCCAAGATCGTGATCGGCGGCGAGGGGCTCAGGACCCAGACCGGCGAATTGCTCGGCACGCCCAGCTACATGGCCCCCGAGCAGGCCGCCGGCAGCCACGGGGCGATCGGGGCGACGACCGACGTCTATGCCCTGGGCGCGATCCTGTACGAGCTGCTCACCGGACGTCCTCCCTTCAAGGCCGAGTCGCCGCTGGAAACCATCCGTCAAGTCGTCGCCGACGAGCCCGTCGCCCCATCGCGGTTGCGTCCCAGCCTGCCCCGCGACCTGGAGACGATCTGCCTGAAGGCCCTGCGCAAGGAACCCGCGCAGCGATACCCGAGCGCCGAAGCCCTCGCCGACGACCTGCGGCGGTTCGTCGACGGCCGGCCGATCCTGCGCGGCGCAGCGGCTTGGCGGAGCGGGCCTGGCGCTGGTGCCGGCGCAATCCCTCCCTGGCTGCGGCGTGCACCACCGCGGCGGCCGCCGTCGTGACTCTGGCCGTCGTCTCGACCGCGATGGCCTGGACCTTCCGCGTCCAGCGCAACAAGATCGCCTATGAGCGCGACAGGGTACGACGAGCCGAGATCGATACGCGAGAGAACCTCCTCAAGGCCCTCTCGGCGCAGGCGCGTGCCACCCGTCTGGGTCGCCAGGCCGGGCAGCGGCACGGCAGTCTCGATGCCCTCCGAAAGGCGACCCTCATCGCTCAGAGCCTGGACTGGCCGCCCGAGCGACTGGCCGAGCTTCGCGACGAATCCATCGCCTGCCTGGCACTGCCCGACGTGGTGCCCACCGACCTGGTCATCCACCGGCCCCCGGGAGTCATCTTGTCCGCCTTCGACCCCACCATGACCCGTTATGCCCATCGGTTCCGGGATGGCACGATCCGGGTACGCCGCATCGCCGACGATGCGCCCATCGCTCTCTTCAAGGACCGGGGAGACCGCGATATCTTCGTCTTCAATTTCAGCCCCGATGGCCGATACCTGGCGACGACCCATTATCCGAACTCCGGCTTGACCATCTTCGACGTCGATCGCGGATCCGTCTCGCTCGACGATGTGGGCCGGATCTCGGGCCACTCGGCAGCGTTCAGCCCGGACGGTCGCCGGTTCGCTCTGGCGCATGAAGACGGCGAGATCCGCGTCTACGACCCCGCAAACGGCCAGCCCCTCCGGCGCTGGCCCGGGCCGGCGCCGGGCGGCCTGAGGGACCTGGTCTTCCGTCCGGACGGGGTCCAGATCGCGATCACTTCCGGCGCGGGCGCCCCCACTTGCCGGATCCTCGAGACCGAGACGGGCCGGCTGGTCCAGTCGATCTCCCTGCCCAGCCGCGGTGAACTCGCCTGGAGCCCGGATGGCACTACCCTGGCGACCGCGTGCGACGATCGAAACATCTACCTCTGGGACGCCGCCACAGGCATGCGCAAGGCCGTCCTCGAAGGCCATCTCACCGGCGGCCTGCGCGCGGCGTTCCACCCGGCCGGCACCCTCCTGGCCAGCGTCGACTGGGGGAACGGGTTGTGGCTCTGGGACCCGATCCGGGGACGACTCCTGCTGAGGATCGCCGGCACGAGCCGCCCCCAGTTGAGCCGGGACGGGCGAATCGTCGTTGAGCGCGGGGACGAACTGACCGCCTGCCTGGTTGACCCGGCCCTGGAATATCGCACATTCGCCCGCGTCTCGGCCGAGCACCAGGATTACCTCCGCGCATCGATCCGGCGCGACGGCCGGATACTGGCCGTCGGGACGAGTCGCGGTGTGGCGCTCTGGGACCTTGCCCGCGGCATCGAGCTCGGCTTCCTGCGGATCGGGTCGGCGCAGCATCTCCTGTTCGAGGAGTCGGGTGAGCTGCTCACCAGCGGGTCGGCCGGCGTACAGCGGTGGCCGATTCAGCTCGACCTCGAACGGGGCGATTTCCGCATCGGCCCGCCGCGCCAGGTCCGGTCGTTCCCGGCGGCGTTCTGCGGGATCGCCGAGGACGCATCCGGCCGGGTCGTGGCCCTGAGCGACCGATGGGTGGCCTATGTCCACACTCCCGAGCGGGCATTCCGGCTCGGGCCGCTCGACGACGCACGCTCAGTGGCCCTCAGCCCGGACGGCCAATGGCTGGTCACCGGCAGCTTCGGTCATAACGGGGCCCAGGTCTGGCGGGTCCGCGACGGCGGCGCTGGTGAGGCGCCTGGCCATCGAAGGCCTGGTGGAGCTCCTCTTCAGCCCCGATGGGCGGTGGATGATGGAGCAGAGTCCCCCGTGCCGGCTCTGGGCCGCCGGGACCTGGCGCGAGTCGCGGCGGATCGATGGCGATGGTCTCGGCTTCTCCCCGGACGGACGCCTGCTGGTCGTCCAGGATGCCGACAAGGCCCTTCGGCTGGTCGAGACCGAGACCGGGCGCACCCTGGCGCGGCTGGAGAGTCCCGATATGTGCAAGGTCCGATGGGCGACCTTCAGCCGGGACGGGTCACGCCTGGTCGTGACCACCAACGACGGCCCGGCTGTGCACGTCTGGGACCTGCGAGCCATCCGCCGCGGGCTGGTCGAGCTGGGCCTCGACTGGGATGCGCCGGCCTACTCAATCGACGACCCCTGCAGCCCCGCGGAGTCGCCCCTACCCCTGCTCCAGGTCAACTACGGAGTGCTCGAATCGCACCTCCAACACCAGAACGAGCCACCCGCGAAGCTGGTCGCGCGCTACACGGCGCGGCTCGAGGACGATCGGAACGATGCCGACGCCTACCACCACCGCGCCCATGCCCTGGCCAACCTGGCGCGTCCCCGAGGCGATCGAGGATCTGGCACGAGCCATCCGCCTGCGGCCGGATGACGCCCATTATCGGACGATGCGCGGAGCGATCTACTACAGGCAACTGCAGCAGTTCGGGCCCGCAATCCCCGACCTGGAGGCGTCCTTGTCTCTCCAGCCGGACTCTCCCGTCATCCGAGGATGGCTGGCCGACTGCTGCAACAACCGAGCCTGGGAGCTCGCGGACGGCCCGGAGGCCTGGCGGCATCTGGACCGCGCTCTGGAGCTGTGCGGGCGGGCCGTGGCCTTGATGCCCGGCGAAGCCGCGCCCCTCAACACGATGGGCGTCATCCAGTACCGCGCGGGCCGATACGACGAGGCCATCGCCACCCTGGAGCGGAGCCTGGCTGCCGGCAGCGGCCAGTTTGACGGATTCGACCTCTTCTTCCTGGCCATGGCCCATCACCGTCTGGGTCATCCGGAAGAGGCCCGAGCCTGCTTCGATCGCGGCCTCCGCTGGCTGGCCGATCCACACGGACTGAATGAGCGAAATACCAAGGAAATAGCCGGCATCCGCGCCGAGGCCGAAAAGGTGCTCGCCGGACCAGGGGGCGAACTGCCCGAGGATGTCTTCGCTCGGTGAGGGGCCGAACGGCTTCGACCCGCCGCGGGACGGAGCCCCGCATTGACGTCCGTTCACTCAACCGGCCCGTCAACCGCCGGCTTCCGCCCACTGGCCACCTGCCAGACGTAATAGAACGGCACCCCGGCGAGGATGCTCAGGAGGGCATAGGACGACACCGTCGGACGCTGGGAGAACGCCGCCACGGTCATCGTGCCGGTGAGGATGAGGTAGAGGGCCGGCGTGACCGGATAGCCGGGCGTACGGAAGGGCCGGGGCAGGTCCGGCCGCTGGCGGCGCAGGACGAAGATCGAGCTCATCGCCAGCATCGAGAAGATCGACAGCCCCACGCCCGCGTAGAGGATGATGCTCTCGACCGATCCGATCCAGAGCAGCACGAGGGTCGCGGCGAGCTGGAAGGCCGTGGCGATCCCGGGGGTGCTGGCCTTGCGCGTCAGGCGAGCGGCCATCGCCGGGAACTGGCGAGCCTGGGCCATGGCGTAGAGCACCCGGGGGCCGATCAACAGGTAGGCGCTCAGGCTCGACAAGAGCATGAGGCCGAAGGCCACGCTCAGCGGCCGCGCCCAGCCGGTCCCGAACAACCGCCCGGCGGCCAGCTCGGCGATGGGCGCCACGGCGTCGAACCGGCCGCCCTCGGCCTTGATGATCGCGCGGATGTCGGCTGGGGTCAGCGCCATCGCGTACACGACATTGACCGCCATATACAGGAGCAGCACGCCCCCGGTCCCCAGCAAGATCGCCCGCGGCAGCAGCCGCTGGGGTTCACGGATCTCGCCGGCCATGTATGAAGCCGCGTTCCAGCCCGTGTAGCCGTAATAGATGTAGACGAGCGAGATGAGCAGGCCCCCGAGGGCCTTCCCGCTCGTGATCGGTTGAAGGTCAGCCAGGTTGGCCCGGTTCGGCCAGCCCGCGGACAGACCGGCCACCGCGAAACCGGCGAGGAGGACCACCTTCACGGCGGTGATCCACCCTTGCACGTGCGAGGTCTGCCGGCGGCCCATCACGTGGACGGCCGCGAAGCACAGGATCAGCGCGGTCGCCACCAACCGCTCCAGGAGGATGATGTCCATCCCCACTCGACCCTGGAATGGCGTGAGCAGATACTTCGCCGAGGCGAACCCCGACGCCGCGCCCGGCGCCGCGAATCCGATCAGGAAGGAAACCCAGCCCGACAGGAAGGCCGGCAACGGGCCGTAGGACTCATACAGGTAGACGTAATCGCCGCCGGTCCGGGGCAAGGCGGCCGACAGCTCCGCCAGCGTCAGCGCACCGCACACCGCCGTCAAACCCCCTACAACCCACAAGATCAGCATCCACTGATTGCTTCCCACTGTGGCGACCGTGTATCCCGACGTCGTCAGGATCCCCGTCCCCACCATGCTGGCGACGACCACGAAGATCGCCATCGCCAGGCCGAACTCCGCCGGCATCTCGGCCTTCCCCATGCCCGGCTCGGTCTCGATCTCAGCCTCTGTGTTGAATTCAGACATCATTGCGCCCGTCGAAAAGCAAGGAAATCCACGTACAAAGGGTAAAGTAGACGAGAATTTGGTGAAATTAATGAGAACGAGTAGACCGACGCTATGTCGGCGTCGAATAATAAGTTAGAGGAAAGTCGCGTCGAACGGGAAGGAGTTTGGAGGAACGCGTCCGAGGACAAACTTGGGGACAAACTCGTGAGCGAACTTCGGACCCTGAAGCGAGGCCGGGGTGGACCTCGGATTCGGTGCGTCCAAGGACGGCTCTCCATGATGTTTGACGATGAGGAGGCTCCCGGTGCCGACGAGGGGGCCTCGGAAGCGGCGGCGAATCGATCGCACATCGGCGTGGTGGCGCACCCTCGACACGAGGCGAATGCCGGCCCGACACAGCTCTTCCATCCGCCGGCCTATCGCGGCGTGGTGGCGGGCTGGCCGGAAGACTGGCGCGAGCGGTGGGGACGCCGGGCGAACGCGCTCGAGGAAGCCGGGCTGTCCTGGCGAGACGCGGAGGCGCAGGCGTTCGTCGAAGTATGGAACCTGGTCCGACAGGAGCAGCGCGCCGGCGTCGTCGCGCCACCGAGCTCCGACCCTGAGCGGAATTAGCATCGGGGCCGGCGAGCCGGGACCATCGCCTGCGAACGGCATCTACGACCTCTTCTCGAAGCAGAGGAAGAAGTTCTCCTTGAGCTTGGGCGGCTCGGGAGTCGGGATCACTGCGAATCCGGCGTCCTCGATCTCCTTGCGGAAGACGGCCTGGCTGGCGCGTACGTGCTTCAGCACGAACGCCGAGCTCCGTCCCTCGACGCGATCGAACTCGATGACGACCAGCCGGCCCCCGGGCCGAAGAGCCTGACGGATCGACGTCAGCGTCTTCTCCGGCTTCTCCAGGTGGTGGTAGACGTCGCTCAGGAACACCAGGTCGACCGACTCCGCCGGCAGGTTCGTCGAATCCTGGCTGCCCCGGATCGTGACGACGTGCGTCTGCCCTTTCCTCTTCGCCTCGCCGGCGATGTGCTCCAGGAACGGCTCCGCGACGTCCACCGCGTAGACCTTCCCCGTCCGTCCGACCTTCTCGGCGAACAACCGCGTGAAGAGCCCGGTTCCGGCGCCGATGTCGGCCACCGCCATCCCCGGCCGCAGCCCCAGCGCGGCGACGATCTCGTGCCGGCGGGCATAGTTCTCGCGGGACTCCGTCTCGAATTTCTTGATGTATTCCTTGACGTTCGGCTTCTTGAACGCGGCGTTGATCTTGGGGTCGACCTTGGCCTTCTTCGTCTCCGGCTGAGTCTGGCCCTGGGTCCGCCCGCCGATCGCGGCCAGGACGAACAGGCTCGCGCCGACAGCCAGGACAATCGGGAGGCGTCGGATAGAACGAGTTCCCACGGGAAGCCCCTCCTCTCGGGATCAGCACGGGGTCCTTGCGGCATGATCGGCTCCCAGCGTATCCGAACCCGTCGCCCGGGGGAACCAGTCCGACCCGACCGTCCGCCGAGGCCGCGAGTGCAGATCGCCATTCCGTGCCACCCGTCGTCCTGGTCGGGTGTAGGCTCAAGCCGAGGGATCTGATAAATTGCGGGGAGCGAATTCCTGCCTCGTCCGCACTGTGCCCACCAGCCCCCGGAGGCCCGACGCGATGATCGGCTGGACCGAAGCATGGCCGGCCGGAGACGGCTCGCCGGTCGCGAACCGTCGGGACTTCCTGCGCCAGGCAGGGGGCGGCTTCGGCGCGGTCGCGGCGGCGTGGATGCTCGAACAAGATCGCGCTCGAGCCGGGATTCCGGCCGCCGCGGCGTCCAGCAAGGCCCCGCATTTCCGACCGCGGGCGATGCGGGTCATCTACCTCTTCATGCACGGTGGACCGAGCCACCTGGAGACGTTCGACCCCAAGCCGGACCTCCAGCGCCTCTCCGGTCGGCCGTTACCGGCCAGCTTCGGCCAGGTGGCGACGCGTCGGCAGGTGGCGGCCAACCCGTTGCTGGGGACCCGGCGGACGTTCCGAGCCGCCGGCGAGAGCGGCTTGCCGATCTCCGACTTCCTGCCGCATCTGGCCGGGTGCGCCGACGAGCTGGCGGTGATCCGCTCGTGCAAGGCGGATAGCGTCAATCATCCCCAGGCCGTCTACCAGATGAACACGGGCTCGATCCTGATGGGAAAACCGAGCCTGGGGAGCTGGGTGGCCTACGGGCTGGGTACGGAGAACCGGGACTTGCCCGCGTTCGTCGTGCTGCCCGATCCCGGTGGCGGCATCAAGGGCGGGCCGCCGGCCTACGGCGCCGGGTTCCTGCCGGCGAGCCACCAGGGGACCGTGATGCGATCGGGCCCGCGGCCGATCCTCGACTTGGCGCCCCCGGAGGGGATGACCGACGCGGCACAGCGGCGGACCCTGGACCTGATCGGCCGGCTGAACGCCCGCCACCTGGCCGCGCGAGGCGACGACTCCGAGCTCTCGGCGCGCATCCAGGCCTATGAGCTGGCCTACCGGATGCAATCGGCCGCGCCCGAAGCCGTTGACCTGTCGGCCGAGACGGAGGAGACCCGCCGGCTCTACGGGCTTGATCGGCCCGAGACGGCGGAGTTCGGCACCCGGTGCCTGCTGGCCCGCCGGCTGGTCGAGCGCGGTGTCCGGTTCGTCCAGCTCTACTCCGGCGACGTGACCGGTTGGGACGCCCACGATGACGTCGAGGCGAATCACGCGCGGATGTGCCTCCGCACCGACAAGCCAGTCGCCGGCCTCGTCAAGGACCTGCGCCGCCGCGGACTGCTCGACGAGACCCTGGTCATCTGGGGCGGCGAGTTCGGCCGGATGCCGATGTCGGAGAGCGGCCGGGGCCGGGACCACAACCCGCACGGCTTCACCACCTGGCTGGCCGGAGCGGGGATCAGGGGCGGCACGATCCACGGCGCGACTGACGCCGTGGGCCTCCGCGCCGAGGTCGATCCGGTCCACGTCCACGATTTGCACGCGACGATCCTCCACCTGCTGGGCCTCGATCACACCCGGCTGACGTTCCCCCACAACGGCCGTGACGACCGCCTCACAGATACGGCTGGCACGGTCGTCCGCGCGATCCTGAGTTGACAGTTGAGGCTCGGATTCGTGAATCTCGATCTTGCCGTGGACCGGCCTCTGCCCGACGATGAAGGAGGTGAGTCAATCCGGTCCGGAAGAGGAGCGGCGATCATGGCGCAGCACTTCATCGATCTCACGTTACCGGCCCACGACCCCAACTTCCCCAAGCCGCGTGGGCTACTGCCGGTCCCGCCCGAGGTGGCGGAGGATGTCGCCAGGACGGACGCGCGACTCCTCCGGGAACTCGGCGCGCCGATGACGCCGGAAGCGAGGAAGCGTCAATTGGACTATGGCACGCTGAACTGGTACTACGACAACGCCTACATCGCTTATCGACGTACGCCCGAGGGCGTCGAGGTACTGGCGGTGGGCCACGATGAGGTCGACCAGTATCTGAAGGATCACCCGCTGGAGACTCGTCGGGATGTCGTGATCGACGTGGTGTGGTAGATGACGAGACTCGAGATCCCCCTGTCTTATCGGAAGCTGCTCTCCACAGGCGATGTGGTCTTGCATGCTGAGTTGACCCTGGAGGTAAAGACCAATCAGGGCACCCGGCAGACCGTCCGCTTTCTGGTCGACCCCGGCACCGAGATGACCACCATGTCGGCGGAGGTAGCAATGAGTCGAAACCTCCCCATTCCGAAACGTCCGGTGCGAGGGCTGGTGTTTCGCGGCCAGGAAGTCCGCCGCGGGCTCCTGAGAGCCCGGATCCCCGGGCTGGACGCGACCGAGTACGTCTTCCCCTGCTATTTCCTGGGGGATCCGAACGTGCCGATGGCGGACCCGAAGAACCTGCTCGGCCTGACCGGCGTCATCGATCACGTCCGCCTGATCTTCGACGGCACCAAGTCACTCTCCGCACCGCGCGGGTTCCTCGCGGTGGAGAAGATCTGAGTGACCCCGCCGGCGGGATGACCCGGACGAGGATGCGGCCCATGCTCCCTGCCCCCCTTTGCTCGATGGCGATCACACTGGCCCTGGCCGCTCTCGCCGTGGCCGACGACGCCAGGGTCCCGGACAAGCCGATCACAGCCGAGGAGCGCGACCACTGGGCGTTCCGGCCGCCGCGCCGCGTCCCGATGCCCGCTATCGGGGATCGCGGCTGGATCCGCAACCCGATCGACGCCTTCATCCTGGCGGGCCTGGAGGCCAACGATCTGAAGCCCGCCCCCGAGGCCGACCGCCCGGCGCTGCTCCGCCGGCTCAGCTTCGACCTGACCGGTCTACCGCCCTCGCCCGAGGAGGTCGAGGCCTTCGTCGGCGACCGCTCGGCCGATGCCTATGAGAAGGTCGCCGACCGGCTCCTGGCCAGCCCGCAGTACGGGGTGCGACAGGCGCAGCACTGGCTCGACCTGGCGCGTTATGCCGACACCGACGGCTTCGAGTTCGACCAGGCCCGGCCCAACGCCTGGCGCTTTCGCGACTGGGTGGTCAACGCCCTGAACCGAGACATGCCTTACGACCGGTTCGTCCGGCTGCAGCTCGCCGGTGATGAGATCGCGCCCGAGGACCCGTCGGCATTCGTGGCCACCGGGTTCGATCGCTGCTACCCCGACATGGTCGACCTGAACGATCAGCGGCTCCGGCGCCAGAACGCGCTCAACGACATCAGCGAGACGACCGGACTCGTCTTCCTCGGCCTGACAATCGGCTGCGCCCGATGCCACGACCACAAGTTCGACCCGATCCGCCAGGCTGATTTCTACCGGCTCCAGGCGTTCTTCGCCGGGTCGCGATTCCGCGACGATTATCCCCTGGCGACCCCCGAGCGACGCGAGGCGTACGAGCGGGCGATTTCCGCCTGGCAAGATGAGGTTGCCCGGTTGCAAGCGGCGATCCTCCGCATCGAAAAGCCGGTGCGCGACCGGATCGCGCCGGGCCTGCCGATGGGCGCGCTCGACGACGCCGTGGCCGCTTACAACAGGCCGGAATCGGTCCGGACCCCGGCCGAAGTCGCGGTCGTCTACGGGCTGCTGAGCCGCGACGGGCGGATCCGTCCCGGCGACTGGCCTCGGCTGCTCGACCGCACCGCGGCCAACCGCCGCCGGGAACTGGTCATGCAGCTCGACGGCGTCCTCAAGGCCGCGCCCCGCTCGCTGCCGACGGCCCGTGGGATCGACGAGGCCGGCCCGGCTGCACCGCCGACGTATTTCCTCCGCCGCGGCGAGCTCTCAGCACGAGGGCCGTCGGTCTCGCCCGAGGTCCCGGCCGTGCTGGCGTCGATGGCTCGATCGGCCGTCCTGCCGATCGTGCCGACGGCTGGATCGAGTGGACGCCGCCGGGCACTGGCCGAGTGGCTGACGCGAGCCGATCATCCGCTGACGACGCGGGTGATCGTCAACCGGATCTGGCAATATCATTTCGGCCGCGGACTGGTGGGAACATCCAGCGACTTCGGCAAGATGGGTGACGAACCCAGCCATCCCGAGCTCCTCGACTGGCTGGCGACCGAGCTGGTGGCGCGGGGCTGGAGCCTCAAGGCGATGCACCGGTTGGTCGTCACGAGCGCGGCCTATCGGCAGTCGTCGCGGCCGAGATCGCCGGCCGAGCGCGAGGCCGACCCGGAGAATCGCTGGCTTTCGGGCCAGAATCGCCGCCGGCTCGACGGCGAGGCGATTCGCGACGCGATGCTGGTCGCCTCGGGGCGGCTGAACCCGGCCCTTGGCGGTCCGGGCGTCTTTCCAACCCTGCCTCCCGAGCTGACCAAGCTCTCGAGCAAGGGCGCGATCTGGCCCGTCTCGCCCCGAATCGCGGATCGGTATCGACGCAGCCTCTATGTCTTCGTCCGGCGCAACCTGCGCTATCCGTTCTTCGAAGCCTTCGACCGGCCGGACACCAACGCGAGCTGCCCCAAGCGGCCCGTCACCACGATCGCGCCGCAGGCGCTGAGCCTGCTCAACAGCCCGCTCTCATCCGGAGCGGCTCGAGCGCTGGCCGAGTGGCTCGAGAGCCGGGCCGGAGGGAGCCTGGATGCGAAGATCGAGCACGCCTATCTGCTGGCCCTCGGCCGCCGGCCTGACGAGGAGGAGAAGTCACTTGCCCGCAGCTTCTCGTCGACTCACGGGGCTTCCTTTTTCGACTTCTGCCTCGCTCTGATCAACTTGAATGAGTTCGTATACATCGACTGAGCGACGCCGTCCTCCCAGGAAGTTGTGCCGGCGCGGTTCCTGCTCGATGATCGATCCGATGTTGACGGCGGCGGCAATCATGTACATGATGACCACGAGGCCCATCATGTAGGCATCCTCGAGCCGAAGTGGGAGACGTCCGAATGACGCGACTCAGCGTGGTTGAGCTTCGACAGTCGCTCGCCCAGATCCTGAACCGCGCGGAGTACCGGGGTGAGCGAATCATCATCCATCGGCGGGGGAGGGACGCCGCGGCCCTCATCCCGCTCGAGGACCTTAGACTCCTCGAACGCCTGATCGAGGATGCCGAGGATCGACTCGATATCGAGGCCGCGCGAGCAGCCCTGGCCGAGTCCGATGACCGGATCCCCTACTCTTCTGTCCGCCGAAGATTGGGGCTCGATGATGAGCAGAAGACGAAACCAGCCCGAGCAACAGCCCGCGCCAAGACGGTATGAGATTCAGTTCACTCGCGCGGCCGACCGAGCGCTGGCCTCGCTGCCCAGGGACGACATGAGCGCATCGATGAGGCGATCGTCAGCCTGGCCGAGGACCAGCATCCTCCCGGATCGAAGAAGCTCCAGGGAGCCGAGGGACTCTACCGAATCCGCGTCGGCGACTACCGAGTCGTGTATTCGATCGAGACGAAGCAGCTCGTCGTCGTGGTCGTCAGTGTCGGTAATCGGCGCGACATCTATCGATCTTTGTAAGCCATCGTCGTCGGTTCACTTGCGATTCCAGTAGACCTTCACATTATGAGTTCGACCGGCCGCCGGCGACGATGTCGAGCCGGCCGTCGCCGTCGAGATCGGCGGCCATCGCATCCTCGCAGCCCACGCCGCCGTCATCGATCGTGTGCCGCTCGAATGTCAAAGCGCCTGGTGGAACACTCTGCTTCGGGTCGAAGACGAACACGCCCGGTCCGCGCGGCGCGGAGGTTCCGGGCTTGTTCGGGTCGCGCTGGCCGATGATCAGCTCCTCATCGCCGTCGTCGTCGAGGTTGGCGCACCAGACGGCGTGGCCCCATTGCAACGGCTCCGCGAGCACCGTGCGCGTCCACAGCGGAGCCGGCGCGCCGGGCGGGGACGATCCGCCATCGGCCGGCGTCGCCGGGGGCGTGTAGACCACGACCTGATAACCGTGCCAGGGCTCGATCGTGGCGATGTACGATCCGCCGCCTTGGAGCCGGCCGACCTTGACCTCGCTCGAGCCCTTGAACGGCTGCGATTCCTGGTTGCCGGCGCCGACCTTCGTCTTGGTCCAGTGCCCGGCGACGTTGCGCTCCAGCACGAAGACGCCCTCCCACGCGGCCAGCACGATCTCGTCCCGGTCGTCGCCGTTCAGATCGATGAGCTGGAGGTTGTGGATCGTGTGCAGCGAGTGGTCGGCGACTTCGGACGGCCAGTCCGACTCGGATGGCTTCGCGGGCACGTCGTGCACCAGCACGCGGACCCCCTCTCCTGCCCCCCAGTCCGGCCCCTTGGTCCCGCGGCCTTGCAGTGCGGCGACGACCAGTTGCGTCTTGCCGGCTCCCGCTCCCTTCACCGAACCCCAGCGGAGGCGGTGCAGCGTCGGCTCTTCGTAGCGGATCGGGTGGACCTGCCACCGGCCCTCCCTGTCCCGGCCCAGCCACTGGAGCGTGCTCGCCCTCTTCGTGTTGGTCGGGCGCCAGCCGGCGCCCAGGGCGAAGTCGACCCGGCCGTCACCGTCGATGTCGTGCGGCTGGATGCAGACGTTGTCGCGTTCGGTCGCCTTGCGGACGATGTCGTGCCGCGCCCAGCCCGGATTCTCGTACCAGACGACCGCATCCTCGGTCACCGCCACGACGTCGGGCTTCCTGTTGCCGTCGACGTCGGCCACCGTCACCGCATAGACGACGTTGCCGGCATGCCGGTCGATCTCCCGCGACTGGAATCGAGGGAAATCCGCCGCCGCGACGGCGGGTGCGGCCGCAGCCACGAGCGCCGTCAGCCCCAGTGCGGCGAGGCCCGAACGTAAGGTACTTCGCGGATACATCATGTCTCGGCCTCCGGGATGGATCTTGTCCTGGCAGATGGCCAGTGCATAGGTCCTGTCTCTTCACTTGCCACTTGCCACTTGCCACTTGCCACTTGCCGCTGCTGAAGCCTTGTCGAGGAAGCGGGTCGCGGCGTGCATGATGGCTTCCTCGGTGGCCTCGGCGCGGGGGATCTCGGCCGTGATGCGGCCCTCGCACAGCACGATGATCCGATCGGCGACGGCGAGCAATTCGGGCAGCTCGCTGGAGGTCATCAGGATCGCGCGGCCCTGCGAGGCCAGGCGGCGGATCAACTGGTAGATCTCCGACTTGGCGCCGACGTCGATGCCCCGGGTCGGCTCGTCGAGCAGCAGCAACTTCGGCTCGACCAGGAGCCAGCGGGCGATGATGCACTTCTGCTGATTGCCGCCGGAGAGGCTGGTGATCGGCGCATCGCCCCCGGCCGTCTTGATGGCCAGCTCCTTGATCGACCACTCGACGGCCCGGCGTCGGCGCGGGGGTTGACCAGCGGCAGCGGGCGGAACGTCAACTCGGGCAGGCGGCGGAGCGTGATGTTCTCGGCGACGGTCATGCGATCGAACAGCCCTAACGCCTTGCGGTCCTCGTTCACCATGGCGACACCGGCGCGGATCGCCTCGTCGGGGTGGCGGAAGCGAATCGGACGACCTTCCAGCCGGATCGTGCCGCGCGGCGGCGAGGGCGTGGCGCCGTAGATCGCTTCCAGCAGCTCGGTGCGGCCGGCTCCCAGCAGCCCGGCGATACCGACCACCTCGCCGGCCCGGATCGTGAACGTGACGTCCTGGAGGTTGGGCCGGCCGCTGCCGACGGGGGCGTCGAGGGATAAGCCCTCGACTTCGAGGCGCGGCCGCGGCTGGATCGGGTGCGGCTGGTAATTCAGGGCGGCGATCTCGCGGCCGACCATCCAGCGCACCACCTGGTCGGGCACAATCTCCGCCCGCGGCGCCGACGCGACGAACTGGCCGTCGCGGAGCACGGTCACCCGGTCGGCCAGCGTGAACACCTCGTTCATCTTGTGGCTGATATACAGCACCGTGGCACCGGCCTTGCGCAGGTCGTGGATCACGCGGAAAAGCCGGGCGACCTCCGAGTCCGACAGCGCCGAGGTGGGCTCGTCCATGATGACGATCGAGGCTTCGAACGCCAGCGCCTTGGCGATCTCGACCATCTGCTGGTCGCCGATCCGCAGGTCGCCGACCTTGGCCCGAGGCGAGATCGGCGCACCGAGGCGGTCGAACAACCGCCGCGTCCGGTCCTCCATCGCCCGCTCGTCCAGCCAGCCCAGCCGCCCGCCTCGCACACGCTCCCGGCCGAGGAAGATGTTGGCGGCCACCGTGAGCTGCGGGACGAGGTTCAGTTCCTGGTAGATGATCCGGATGCCGGCATCCTCGGCGTCCCGCGGACCCGAGAATTCGACCGGCCGGCCGTTGAGGCGGATCTCGCCCTCATGATCCGTGATCGCGCCGGCCAGGACCTTCATCAGCGTGCTCTTGCCGGCGCCGTTCTCGCCGCAGATCGCGTGGACCTCGCCGGCCGGGGCGATCAGCGACACGTCGCGCAGTGCCTGGACGCCGCCGAAGTGCTTGGAGATGTGGCGCATCTCCAGCCCGGGCGCGTCCACAGGACCGGCGGCAGTCGGGACGTCCGCATTCTCGGCGGTGTTCTGGCCCTGGCTCATGGTTGGCGCGAATCCGTCAGGGGCATCGCGTAGTGGACCTGCCGCGCGACTTCGATGAATCCGACCGACGGGTAGAGGTGCCGGCCGACCGAATTCTGCTCGAGGGTCTCGATCTTCGCCGCCGTCATGCCTGCGGCGCGAAAGTGGTCCAGGGCGTGCTCCAGCAGCCGGCGCCCCAGGCCGCTGCCTCGCACGGCGGCCGCGACGGCCAGGTTATGGATCCAACCGATCAAGGTCTCGGGATCGCTTTGCATCGTCACATAACCGACGACGGCTCCACTCTGTTCGTCCTCGGCCACGGCGAGCTCGGCGCCCAGCTCGTCGATGTCGCGGTCGATGTCGCGGGACTTCCGCCATCGCCAGTCGCGCCCGGCGATCGGTCCTAGCTGCCGGTCGATGTTGTGATCGATCGAGACCCCTTCGAAGCCCGAGACGGTCAACTCCCGCACGGTATCGCGGTCGGCTTCCCGATAGGGTCGGATCACGATCGCCATGAGATCTCCCCTGGGCCCGGTTTCTGAGTGGGCGCCCCCGCCGCACGAGGCAAGGTCACGACCCGGTGTGCCCTTCCGATTGGTGGATGCTCGAACCGCTATCGTACTCGCGGTCGTCGGCCGAGAGTAGGCAGTAGATCGCAAGGAACGGCGGGCTTTCCGTCCACCGATTCCACAATGCGACCGGGGTACGACCCCCCGAGCGGCGGCCCTTTCCGTGGCCCGCCGCAGCCGTTAGGATAGGGCGGTGCGGATCGCCTCGGCCGCGCGGCCCGAGGGATCCCGATGGTTCGACCGGAGCCTCGTCGTGGATGCGGACATCGCCTACTTCGTGACGTATCCCTGTCCGCGCTGCAGGGTCGAGCTCGAGTCCGAGCACGGCGGCTGGCAGGGCTGGCTCAAGTGTCCTGCCTGCGGCATGCCGGCCCTGCCGCCGGAGTTCCTGCTGGGCCATCCGGCCGTCAGGCGCCGCGTCCGAGAGAGGGGCGGCGACCAGCCCGCGATCGTCATCATCGACGCCGATGCCCCGGCCGATGCAGCGGCCGCGCATCCGCCGGTCGTCATCGAGGCGCCCCCTTCCACGCTGGTCAACACGCTGCGACTGGTCTTCATCAGCGGGCTGGTCACATCGCTCTTCCTGCTCCTCATCGCCTACATCGACCAGAACCAGCGAGCCAGCTTCATCTTCGGTTCGCTGGCCGTTGTCTTTTTCGTGGTCTTACTCCGGATGCCGTCGCGTCGGGGAAGGCGCCCTTGAGCTCGATCCATCGACGGACGAACCGGACAAGACGACCTCATCCACCGTCGCCCCCGGTGCGGGTCGGCGTGACCGCCGGGATGCCCGGTGGGGCCGAGTTCCGGCCGTTCGTCGCCGGCAGCCGAGAGGCGTTGCGAGCGAGACGCGAGCGCTGCAGCTCGGACAGGGCGATGACCGAGGTCAGGTCGTTCTCGATCAAGAGACGGCGGATGCTCTCTCGCGAGGCGAAGACGCCCTGGCGGCGTCCGCGGATCAGCTCCGCGTGCCCGACGCAGACGCCGACCAGCTCGCCGTCGGGCAGGAATAACCCGCCGCCGGAGCGGCCATGCTCGGGGACGCGGGCGGTGATGAAGAAGAGCCGCTCGTCGCGGCTGTCGTTGATCTCGAACCAGAGGGCCTCGACCAGCCGCGAGGACCAGCTCGAGAGATGAGCGCCCAGATCGATCCCGATCGAGGTCACGATCGAGTCCACCATGAGTTCGCGCCGCGGCGGCGCCAGTCGGGCGACGTAGGGTAAGGCCGCCAGGCCCTCGACGCGGAGGATCGCCAGGTCGGCGGCGGGGTCGGTCGCCACCGCGGTGGCATCGACGGACCGCGGCCAGGTGCCGGCCGGTGCCGACGCCCGCTCCAGTCCGAGGTTATAGCGGCGGAGTTCGACGGCGATCGGCCCCGGATCCTCGATCACGTGCGCGGCCGTCAGGACCAGGGTCTGGCCGTCAACCGACGCGATGATGGTACCGCTGCCCTGCGCGGAGCCGCGGCGAACCAGCACCGTCGGGCGGAAGGTCCAGTCGTCGGAAGGGACCACCGTCCCGGCCGGGCTCGACCGGGCGACTGGCCGTCCCGACCGCGCGACCGGCGTCGTCGCGGTCTGGGGAGCGTCGTCGGGCGAGGAGCCCGCCGACGCTTTCGCCCCGATCCAAGACCAGAGGCCGACGACCAGGCAGGCCGAAGTCGCCATCCTCCAGGGCCGGGTCACCGCCGGCCCCGCGCCGCGATCGTCCCGATTGCCGGCGCACCCGAGTCCGAGCCGTCGCCGATTCGCGCCCATGATCGATCGCGACTCCCCGGTGCCTCCCGTGCTCGCCGTCGCCCGGTCCCGTTCCTCGGGAGACGGACGAGCTTCAATCCGATTCATCGTGACGATCTTCGGGCGGGGTTTCAAGCGTGTTTCGCGCCCGATCGTCGGTCCCGACCCCGCCGAGCCACTTGCAGGTTTCCCGCCGAGATGATTCAATCCAGGTCCGATCCGAGGCGGGCGGCCGGGCCGATCCGGCGACGATGGAGAGAAGGTTCACCGGCCGACCTGACCGAACATCGATGACGACGACTCCCCCTGTTTCCTCATCTTGAAGGATGATCTCCATGGCATTTCTCGATCGAACAGGTTCGCGCGCGTCGGCGAAGGGCCTGGCGGCAATCCTGGTCCTGGGTGTCGGGGCGGCCCTTTTCCTGGGCGCCACCGCTCGCGTGCTGGCCGACGACGCATCCACGGCCGACGCACTCAAGTCGTTGAAAGGCACCTGGGTCACCGACGAAGGCATCGACTCCACCTGGACCTTCGCAGGCGAGACGCTCAAGGCCTCCGTCAACGGCGTCGATTACACTTGCAAGGTCAAGGCCGACTCCAAGGCCAAGCCGATGACCCTCGACCTGGCCATCGACGAGGGCCCCGAGGACGCCAAGGGCAAGACGTCCAAGTGCATCTACAAGTTCGACGGCGAGAAGCTGATCCTGTGCGTCTCCGTCCCCGGTAAGGACCGCCCCAAGGAGTTCGAGCAGACCGAGGGCGAATCCTACGTCTTCGAGCTGAAGAAGGAGAAGCCCAAGGAGAAGGCGGAGAACAAGGAAGAGAAGAAGAACTGAGCATCGCCCCATGGCGAAAAGGGACCGATCTCGGGAGGGCGAGGCTTCGCCCGAGCCGGTGGTTGATGCTGGCTCGCACGGAGGTTCGCCCTCCCCACGGAATCCCGCGCCCGATCGCGCACGAGGATCCGCACGTCACCGCGGCGCTCGACCTCGCGGAACCAGCGTGCCGAAACCGCGTCGAGCCGCGCATCGCGCTTGTAGGTCACGAGCACGTCGATCGCGTCGGCGCTGCGGACCAGCAGGCGCTCCCAGCCGCGGGCCCGGTCGGCGGCCTCGCCGGGCGCGTCGCGCAGCGCGAGGTCCTCGAGCTCATCCGGCTGGGGCCGATCGATCCCGGGGCGGAACTGGACCGGGAAGTAGTAGTGCCGGGTCTCGTAATTCCCCCAGATGATGTTGTCGGTGTTGACGCCCAGCCAGTTGTCGACATGGAGCAGAGGGTTGGCGCGGAACCGGCTGCGCACCGTTGCCGGCAAGTAGGCGACTCGCCGCCCGCGGCCGACGGCGTCGCGGGCGCGCAGGATCTCGCCGGCTGTGCGGTCCGAGTGGAGCGCGTAGTCCCAGACGGTCGCGGACTGGAGCGCGACCGCCGCCGCCAGCCCGCCGGCAGCGATGCCGCCGGGCCACTTCCGCGGGTCGATGTCGATCATCACCGCCAGCGCGACCAGGCCGCAGAGCACGATCCGTTGCGGCAGATAGTTCCCGTGCTCGGGCCCCAGCGTGTCGGGACTCGCCAGGCCGCCGACGATCAAGAGTCCCGCCAGGATCCACCAGCCGCGTCCGTCGGCCGTGATCGACCCGGCGCCGTCCCTTCAGCGCCGCGTCCGGCCTCTGCAGTGGACGGACCTCGCAACCGGGCCCAGGCCCGCGCCGCGGCCCACACGCTCATCGCCGCGACGAGCCAGAACGCCGGGGCGAAGACGATGAAGCCTGAGCCGACCCGATCGGTGAAGGGAAGGGCGTCCTTCCGCGCCAGGGTGATCGGATCCGCCCAGGTCAACTGGCTCTTCCAGCCCGCCAGCGTCAACGGATCCGGGAGGTTGTTCCAGAGCGGTTGCATCGGCCCACCCCGATGCGCCAGCCCGAGATACAACAGGCCGAGTGGGACCAGAGGCAAGAACGCGACCCCAAGAGGGACCAGGCGGGTCCGGAGCCTTCGCCCGGGAGATCCCTCGACGGCCCCGGCTGGACCCGGCGCGGACGGACTGGTCAGCGCCAGCAGGGCCAGGCCGAGCACGGTCAGCCCCAGGCTGACCAGGTGACAGAAGTATCCGAGGACCAGGAGCAGCCAGAGCCTCGCGATGCCACCGATCCCCAAGTGGTCGCGGCGGGGCCACCAGAAGCCCAGCGTGATCGGGAAGAGGCAGGCCCCGAGCATGAAGCTGGTGAAGCCGAAGAGCCACGTGATGTTCATGGCAAGGAGGGTCACCAGCAGCGCCGCCGGCCAGTGGCCGATCCCAGTTCGGGCGGCCGGTCCCGTGTCGCGGATCCTCAGGCGCAGCCAGAAGACTGACGCCGCGAAACCCACGAGCGTCACGCTGGTTATGACCCGATCGGCCGACCAGGCGGGTATCAGACGGACCAGGCCCGCCAGCAGGATATGCCCCACCCAGTTGGGGATCGGCTGCCATCGGATGGCGAAGCTCGTCGCGTAGGGCGAGTTCCGATCGAATGATCGCGCCAGGATCTCGGCATTGTAGACGTGCGCCGGCGAGTCCTGGGTGACGAACCAGGGGACCGCCCAGATCGCCGCCAGGACCGGCGCCAGGGCGACGATCAGCACCGTCGTGCCCCAGACGCGTCCCGATCGAACCGGTCGCTCAGCGAGGGCGGGTGCAGTCCGAAGACCACGATCCTCGATCTGATGCTTCGGCGCCGACGTATTGCATTCGGATGTTGCGACAGCCATCGAGGTGAACCTCCGTGTTACCTCCTGCGGTGAAGCGGCGACTCTATCGGATGATCGGGTCCGCGCGAACAGGAGTCACGGCCCGGAAGGGCGTTCGGCCCCTCCCTCGGCCCCGGCGCGCCCCAGCAGGTCGATCTCCTTCTGCCGCCTCAGCCGTCGGGCCGTGGCCTCATGCCACTCGATCTCCTCGCGTCCCAGCCAGTCGATCGCGCGCCGCCGCCACTCCTCCGGGATCGGGACCTTCAGCTCGGCGTGACGAACCACCACGCCGGCCAGCGCCAGTTTCGCCTCGTCGTCCCAATCTTCCGGCGCGACGTCGTGTCCCAGTGCGTCCGTGAGGGCCTCGATGGCCGCCTCCAGTGTCCGCGCATCCGCCAGCCGTTGCTGGACTTGCTCGTACCTCAGCGGATTGCGGTCATCCATCAGCTCCTCGTACCGCTCGCCGTGGACGCGGTCGAACCCGGCGTCCAGCGCGTCGGACGCCTCGTCATTCTCGTAGCTCTTGACGCCCCAGTGGCCCATTTTCTGAGTGGTCAGTGGTCAGTGAATCAAGATGACAACCGTCGCGCGATCCGCATCAGGGCCTCGAGGCGCCGGGGCGCGGCGACGAACGTGGGCGTCTTGATCGGGGTGCGGCGGACCATCTCGGCGGCGGAGAGGTGTTCGCCGTCGATCGTGCCGAAATGGCAGCCGGCCTCCCGGGCGATGACGACGCCGGCGGCGATGTCATGGGCCTGCTCGCCGAGGAAGGTACAGGCTTGCAAGCGGTTTGCGGCGACGAAGATCTGCTCGCAGCAGGCGGTACCCAGATCGCGGAGCCGGCCCGGGAGCGAGCGGGGATCGACGACCCGCAGGGCATTCGTGCCGACGCAGACGTTGTCCTGGTTGTGGAAGGTCTCCGCGTCCCGGGCGGCCAGGCGGCGACCGTCGAGCCATGCGCCACGGCCCTTGACGGCCCAGTAAAGCTCGCCGAGCGGCGGGACGGCGATCACGCCCAGGACCGGCTCACCCCGGACGATCAGGCCGATGCTGATGGCCCAGAGCGGCAGGCCGTGGACCATGTTTCCCGTGCCGTCGATCGGGTCGATCGACCACCGCCTCGGGCCGGCGCCCCCTTCCGCGGCGTATTCCTCGCCGGTCAGGGCGTCGTCGGGAAACCGCGCACCGAGCCGTTCGCGGATCAAGCGTTCGAGGTGCTGATCCAGGTCGGTCACGTAGCTGAGGTTATCCTTCTCGTGGGTCGTGACCCGCTGGCAACGGGCCCGCGCGACCTCGGCGGCTTCGAGGGCCAGGGACTTGACGAACTCCAACTCCTCGGCAAGATCCAGTTCGGCTTCCGGAGACTCGGCCATCGGCGGGGTCTTCCATCGTCGGGTGGGGGCCAGGCAGGTGGGAACCGGCTACGAGACCCCAGCCTAGACGATCCGCCCCGCGGTCGACAAGGCCGTCGACTCGCCAGGCGACCGGCCGCGTCAGTGGAAGTTCGTCAGGCCGCGGAGGATGCGGGCCGTCGCTTCTTCGTTCAGGTCGATCACCGGCTGGACATCGAATTCGTCCGAGCCCTCGGATGCGGGGTGGCGGGGGCCGGACTTCGCCGGCCGATCCGGCACCGCATCGGCCCACTCGCGCTTCCATGTCTCGCGGATCCGCGACAGGGCACGCTCGACGGTGGCCAGCGAGCAGCCGAGCTTCGCGCGAATCGCCTCGTTGGTGTAGCCGGCGAGCTTCCAGAGCGCCACCCGCCGCAGCGCATCGCCTTCGAGCAGGCTCAGCAGCCGCTGGCAGGCGTCGAGGGCCAGCAGGAGCAGTTCGGGCGGGAGGGCCGTGGCGGGGATCTGGCTCAGGATGAACTCGTCGCTCGTCGTCCCCGCCGAGCGCTTGGCCTGATGCAGGAGGTTGAGCACCTCACGCCCGGTGGCCGAGCGTAAGACCCTGTGCAGATCGACCCGGTGCTCCAGCTTGAGCCGGCCGGCCTCCATGGCGCGACAGACCTTGGTGAAGGCGCGGGCGGCGGCGTCCTCTTCGTCGGCCGGGCCGGTCGGTGCGTGCATGGCCCGGAGCCGCTTACGCGCGTAGCACGTCAGGTCGGCAAAGAAATACTCCCAGAGCTCCCGCGCGGCGTCGTCCCGGCGCGGCCGGTCGCTCTCCTCGAGATCCCGCATGCATCGCGTGATCGTGCCGCCAGTTTCCATGATCGACCTCTCCCGGGTCGGCACCCGTATCCCGTGGCTCGGCTCTCACCGTTGATCCCTACCCAATGGGTGCGCCCTTGTGTCGCGAAATCTCGAAAGGAAAACGAGATCTTATCAAATTTGAAAAATCGGTAACACCAATGAGGGGATTCCTCGACCGATCGGGATAAGGAGTACGCGCCGGCCTTGCTGATCCGCCTCGCCGTCCTGAGCGGAGCGATGACCGCCGGTCCCATGGCGCCGCCGCCGATCCACCTGGTTCCTGGCGACCGGCCCGTTCGGCCGGCCGACCCCGCTTGCATCCACCGGCTTGCCCCCAGATGAGCCGGGCTGCGAGAATGGGCCGGGAACGGGTCAGACGGGATCGGATCGGAGCAAGACGTGGTCGACTTGAGCGTGGTATTGGGGCGGCTGGCGCTGGCGAATCCGGTGCTGGTGGCGTCGGGGACGTTCGGCTACGTCCGCGAGATGGCACCGTTCATTCGGCTGGAGCGGCTCGGGGGCGTCATCCCCAAGACGTTGACCTTCCGCCCCCGGGCCGGCAACCCGACCCCGCGGACGGTCGAGACCGCCTCGGGCCTGCTCAACGCGATCGGGCTGGACAACGACGGCATCGCCCATTTAATCGAGCATCACCTACCCTATCTGCGCACCGTCGGCACGGCGGTGATCGCCAACATCGCCGGCGAGGACGAGGACCAGTTCGTGGCGATGGCCGAGATGCTGGGCGAACAGCCGGGACTGGCGGCGGTCGAGCTGAACATCTCCTGCCCGAATGTCAGCCACGGGCTGGACCTGGGGATCGATGCCGCGGCGGTCGGCCGGCTGGTGCGCCGGGTCCGATTGGCATGCTCGCTGCCGATCATCGCCAAGCTGACGCCGAATGTGACCGACGTGGTGCCGATCGCCGCGGCGGCGGCCGAGGCCGGTGCCGACGCCGTCAGCCTGATCAACACGCTCCGCGGCATGGCCGTCGACTGGCGGCGGCGGCGGCCGATCCTGGCCTACGACGTCGGCGGACTGTCCGGCCCGGCCATCAAGCCGGTCGCGCTGCGGATGGTCTGGGACGTCGCCCGCGCCATGCCCGGCCTGCCAATCATCGGCATCGGCGGTATAGGGAATGCAGATGATGCGCTCGAGTTCCTCGTGGCCGGCGCCTCGGCCATCCAGGTCGGAACCGCCACGTTCTACGACCCCACCGCCGCCGAGCGATTGCTCGATGACTTGACTGCCCGGCTCGACGAGAGCGGAATCGGCTCGCTCCGTGAGGTCATCGGTACGCTGCGTTCCAATCGGAGCGGCTGAATCTCGCCGGACGTTCGCAATCGTGTCTCGCTCAAGCCCGCGTGACCCGGTAGATCGTCCCGCCGATCGGGCGGCCGTCCTCTGTCGTCGCGGTGGCGGGCTCGGCGCTGCAGGTCAGGCCGAGCGACTCCACAGCGTCCGGGAACGCCTCGGCGGTGACGCGGTAGGGACTTGCGATCAACCCCACGCCGCCTGGGGCGAGCATCGACTCCAGCACATTGGCCACCAAGGGCACCAACCGGGCCTCATAGATCACGTCGGCACCCAGAAGCACCGGGAACTGCTCGTCGGGCAAGCTCGCGCCAGTCGAGCAACCGCGTCCTGTACCGTGACTCATCAAATCCGTTCTCGGCCGCAGAGCGCGCGACGAACTCGAGCGGCGCCCGATCGTAATCGCTGAACTGGACGCGGAGCCCCCGCGCCATCGCGACCAGGCCGGCCAGCCCCAGGCCGCAGCCGATCTCCAGTACCTCGATCGGCGCACCCCCTGGTCCCGCCGGCCACTCCTCGCGCGCCACCGCCTCGGCCAGCAGGTACGCCGCTGGCCAGAGATAGGCCCAGTACGGCATGTAATCGTCCCTGCGGTTCCAATCACGCACACCGGGATCGTCGAGCAGCCGGTCCGGGTCCGCCGGCTGTACCATCCGGATATCATGCGTGCCGAACCGAAATGCCGTGACCACGACGGGCCCGGAGTATCCCGTGCCGCCCGATCCCGCCAAGACCCGCAGCCGGGAACTTGCCACGCCCGACGCTGAATCATCATCCGAATCCATCGCGCAACCCTCAGAACCGAGCCATTCCCTTCGATCCGACCAGCGAAACGAATCGACCACGCCCCACAAGAATCTGGTTGCTTCTGATCAGGATCGTTGACGATCACTGTTCCGGGAGATTATAATCACTCCGAGTTGAGATTGAATCTCAATTGCAACGCCATCCCGACAGCGCGGGTGAGGACGAACATGCGACTGGAACGCAATCGAGGGCTGCGGCTGTGGAGGTTGCTTGGGATGGTGGCCGCCGGTGTGCTCCATGCGGCCGGGGCGAGTGGACAGTCGCCCGGTCAGGGCGGAGCCTCGGCGGCCGGAAACGTCGGCGGGGCGGAGATCTCGGGCATCGTGCGGATGCCGGAGATCTGCTCGCCGTCGGTCAGCCCGGCCGTCGTGTACCTGGAGCGGGCGGGCGGTCAGGCCGCCGATCGGAAAGCCGGCACGCCGGCCGTCCCTCGATCCGATACGGAAGTCGCGCTCGTGAACCAACGGGGCTTGCAGTTCACGCCGCGCGTGCAGGCGATCGCGATGGGCCGGACGATCCGGTTCACGAACCAGGATGGCGAGACGCACAACGTGCATGCGGTCTCCAGGGGCTTCGAGTTCAATCAATCGATGATGCCGGGCCGGTACGCGGAGTTCACCCCGGATCGGCCGGGGGTGATGATGCTCGCCTGCGACGTCCACCTCCACATGCGGGGCTACGTGGTGATCAGCCCGACCCCGTGGGTGCAGGTTTGCTCGCCGAAAGGGGGGTTCCGGCTCGAGGATGTCCCCGACGGGCGATACGTGCTCAACGTCTGGCATGAGATGGGCGAGCCGTTGCGGAAGGAAATCGTGGTCCAGGGCGGTCAGTCCCTCGTCCTGCCCGAGCTGGTGCTGGCCGGCCCGTCGGCCCCGGTCCGAGCGGCGGGCGCGGTGAACACGACGCCGGCTCGCCCCTGGGGCGAGGTGATCGACCGGATTGGCGTCACGCTGGCGGCGAGCCGCGAGGCCGCGACGCGGCCCGGCGAGCTGACCAGGGCTCGGCGGCTGACCGAGGATGCTTACTGGGCCGAATTCGAGGCGTCGGACATGGAGGTCGCGGTCCGGCGGCACCTGGGATACGCCCGGGCCGGCGAGCTCGAACAGTCGTTCCGCCGATTCCGCTCCGACATCCGCGAGGTCGCCGAAGGCCGGCGTCGCGGATCGGTCCTGGACGACCGGATCCACGACCTGTTGCTCGACCTGGTCGCTGTCGGCGCGAGCTCAATGTCAAGGGTGTGACCGACGCGGCACACATCGACACGAATCATGGCGACGGCACTTCCGCCGATCTCCCGTCGTTGGCCGATGGGCTCGATGCCTTCGGCCTCAAGGCCGATCCCGGCGTCCTGCTCCAGAACCTGCGGCGCGGGTTCCACCGCGTGAGCCAGCAGGCCGATCAGGTCGGCCCCGATGAGGCCTCGTCCGAGCTGACCACGGTCTACATGACCGATTTCGAGCCCTGCGAGCGCTACTTGATGGGACGGAGCCCGCAGTCGATCCGGCCGCTGGAAGTCCGGTTCAACGCCATCCGCGGCGAGATCTCGTCCGGTCTGAAGGGTGAACGGCTCGCGGGCCGGCTCGATCGGCTGTATTCGGAGGTCGAATCACTGGTCGCTCGGCTCGAGGCCCGGCCGGCGGGGGCTTTCGGTACCGCGTTCTTCGAGTCCTTGATCACGATCGTCCGCGAAGGGGTCGAGGTCATCCTCGTGCTGGCGATGCTCATCGCGCTGGTGGCCAAGGCCACTCAGCCGTCCGTCGGTCCGTCGGTTGTGCCGACGGCCGCCTCGGCCCGGGCGAGGGCGATGCGGGCCATCTGGATTGGCGTCGGCCTGGCGGTCGTCGCGAGCCTGGCGACGGCCGTGGCGCTCAATTTACTGGTCGCTTCGGTGCAGGGCCGGGCGCGCGAGATCATCGAAGGCCTGGTGATGCTCATCGCCGGGGGTGTACTCTTCTACGTGAGCTACTGGCTGGTCTCGCAGGCCCAGGCCAAGCGATGGGCCGACTTCCTCAAGCAGAAGGCCCGCCGCGGGCTGGAGTGGGGCGGTGGGGGGACCCTCGCGGCCACGGCGTTCCTGGCCGTCTACCGCGAAGGCGCCGAGACCTCGCTGATGTACCAGGCACTCCTGGGCAGCCAGGGCACGACGCGGGCCGGCCTGCTGGGCCTGGCCGCCGGATTGGGACTGGGCCTGGTGATCCTGGCGGTCATCGCCGCGCTGGTGCGCGCCACCAGCGTCCGTCTGCCGATCCGCGCGTTCTTCCAGCTCTCCGGCCTTTGCCTCTTCGCCCTCGCCGTCATCTTCGCCGGCAACGGCGTCTTCGAGCTTCAGAACGCCGGCATCCTCCTGACCACTCCCCTCGCCTGGCTGGGCGGCGGATTCCCACTGGCGGGGCTCTACCCCAACGTCCAGGTCGTCTCGGTCCAGGGGCTGCTGCTGGCCGGCGCGGTCTTGTCGTGGCTCGTGATCCCCCGCGGCTCCCTCGGCGACCGCTCGGCCACCCGGAAAGAGGCCGGACCCGCCGGCGCCGGGACCACGACGCCGCTCCCCGCCTGAACCGCCCGCGATCGGCCGCTCACGAGGAGACTCGCCATGCTGAAGCGCTGGATCGGTCCGATCATGGTCCTGCTGATCCTGGGCGGCGTGGCGCTCATCCTCGTGTTGAACCTCAATCTCAAAGGCATCAATCCCCCCGCACCGGTCTCGTCGGAGGCCGGGCCCGGTCCGGTGTCGCCGGCTCATCCCTCCGGCTCGGGCCCTTTGCGGCCGGCCGGCTTCCGCGAGTTCCCGATCGGCGAAGAGGTCGAGCGGAATCAGATGCGGATCGCCGCAGTCTGGCTACCGCAGGTGCAGATGGCCGGGATGCCCGTGCCGGCCTCCTCCGACATGATCCACATCGAGGCTGACATCCACGCCACCGAGGGCAACAAGAATGGCTGCCCCAAGGACGAGTTCATCCCCTACCTGACGGTCCATTACGCGATCACCCCGGTGCGCGGCGCGGCGAAATCCGTCGAGCCGATCCGCGATACGCTCAAGCCGATGGTCGCGCGCGACGGCTGGCATTACGGCGCCACCATCGCGATGCCCGGGCCGGGGCGCTACAAGCTCACGTACACCATCGAGCCTCCCTCCGCCGGCCGGCACAGCGACCCGGTCACCGGCGTCGATCGGTGGTGGAAGCCGTTCGAGGTCACCTTCGATTGGGATTATCCCGGGCCGCCGTGAGCTACATCTCGACCAGCGGGACGTAACGGCGGAGATTCTCGCAGAGCGCGTCGGCCAGCCGGCCCGGCTCGGGGAAGAGGCCGTCGGGGCTCGAATTGATCGCGAAGGCGATCGCCTCCTGCCCGAGGTTGACGCGGATCAGCCCGAACGGGACGACGCGCATCCGTCGGAGCTTCGTGCCGTCGAGCGCCTGGCGGAGCATGGCGTCATCGCCCGGCGCGATCGGTTCTGGGGTGAGGACCACGGCCGTCAAACCGACGACCAGGCCCTGCCAGGGCGGGAACCGGCCATTGGCGGCCATGGCCAGCCGGGTCATCAGCCGTTGATAGCCGCCCTGGGTCCCCTCGACGTCGTCCGGCTGACGAGCGACCATCACGGCGCCCAGGGCCCGGCCGAAGAAGGGGACCCGGCTGAGCCGCACCCTGCGCGGGTAATAGCCCAGAACTTCGAGCGGTGGCTCGCGAAAGGCCTCGCCGGCTTCGCGGACCGATCCCAGCTCGCGCAGGACGGGTTCGATCAGCTCGATGAAGCGGTCCTCGACCATGGCGGGCCGATCTCCACGAGAGGCGAGGCCATCCCGGGTGGGCTTACGTTTGCGACGCCGTGCTCAGTAAGCTGGATGCCCGGAAGGAGGGCCTGATGGAGACCGAGGAAAGCGAAGCCAAACCGGCGTCGGCGTCGCGGATGAGCCTGGCGATCATCACCGAGCCGCTGCACGCCAACGCGTTCGGCAACATCCATGGCGGCGTCCTGTTGAAGCTGGCCGATGAGTGCGGGGGGGTCTGTGCGCTGAGGCACGCGGGCAAGGGGGAGGTCGCGACGGCCGCGATCGACGCGATGATGTTCCTCGGCCCGGTGTACGTCGGCGAGCGGGTCGAGATCGTCGCCGAAGTCACCTACGTCGGCCGGACATCGATCGAGACCCGGATCGATGTCTACGCCGAGCCCTACGATCGGCGCGAGCCGCGCCGGGTCGCGACCGGCTACGCCTTGTACGTCGCGCTCGACGAGGAGATCGGCCGCCCACGTCCCGTCCCACCGCTGCTGATCGAGACCGAGGACGATCGCGTTCGGTTCGAACAGGCTCGCGCCCGCCAGGCGGCGCGAATGGCCCGGCGGGCCGAGGCGCTGCAAGCGTAGCGTGGGTCTCGCCCTCGGAGACCTTCGGTCCGACGATGGGCCGGGTCGAGAGACCCGCGCCGAACCTCTCGGGCTCAATCGCGGGGCGTCGCGGCCGGGTACTCCATCTGCGGGACCGAGGCCGAGTCGGCCGCCGGCGCGGCGGGCGTCGGGGTCGATCCCGAAGCGGTCCCCGGCAGCTCGAATTTCGGAACCGAGGTATCCGCGTAAGTCGAGTCGCCGGTCGGGCGCTCGTCCGAGTACCGCGACGAGCCGTAGCTCGAACCGGAACGACTGCTCGACGACCCGTCGAAATCGTCACCGACGCCATTGAGTCCCTTCTTGAACTCGACGATCCCGCGGCCCAACGACCGGCCGACCTCGGGGAGCCGCTTGCCGAACAGCAGGACCCCGAGTCCCATGATCAGGACCATCTCCATCGGGCCAAGGCTGCCAAACATCTCGATATCTCCGCTCCAATCGGGGGCTCGGGGCCGATTGCGACGGTCCTCGATCCCCGCGATACATGATTGAACTCGCTGACACTCCGGCCCACGGGCCGCCGCTTTCGAGGTCCCGCATCACGCCGGGCAGGCGGTTGCCGATGAATAGCAAGCAGACGCCCGCCGGGATCGCCGTCTCCCACGGGCCAGATCCGTGGAACATCTCGCAAACTCCCCGCCCCGGACGAATCAGGCGTGGGGTTCGGATGGGACCGACTTCTTCTCCTGGGCCCCGGCCTGATCGATGTCATCCTCGATGCCCGAGACGCCCTTCTTGAACTCGGTCACGCTCTTGCCCAGGGAGCGCATCACGCTGGGTAGGCGGTTGCCGAAGAACAGCAGGCAGACGGCGGCGACCATGATCATCTCCCAACCGCCGAAGTTGGGCAGGAATGCAAACGGCATCATGAGCGAGTTCCTTGCACGAGGTCAGGGAGATCGGAGGAAACGGGGAAAGCCATGGAGCGGCGGTCGGTTCCGGGGGTCAGGGATGCGGGACCGGACCGGCGCCCTGGAGGATCAGCGAGCGGGTCACGATGATGCTGGCCACGGCGGTCGCGGCCAGGATGGTCAGGAACCAGAACAGGCGGTTGCCCTCGAGGTGGAAGAGTCCGGGCCGGCCGGCGACTTCGGTCGCCGGGCCGGGACGTGCCGGCGCGGGTCCGAGGCGGCCCCGCCGCGTGATTCCCACGGTCCCGGACGGGCCCGGCTTGCGGCGCACCGGGGCGATCCACGGCCAGATGGACTGGAACCGCCGGCTGCGCAGCACGCTCGACCGGCCATAGAGCACCACCACGACGGCCGCCACCATCGCCAGCTCTCGCAACCCGACCATCGAAACTCCTCTCCCTCGGCCGCTGGAATCGTCGCGCTGATTCTACGCGATGGACCCGCTCGACGACGAGGGGCATGCCCGGCGCCGGCCAAGTGCGGCACGAGCCGATCGAGCGGGAATGGCGCCGTCGCGCGGACGGAATCTCGCGAAAGATGAGCACGGCCGGAATTCGCTCGGGGAGGGGAGGGCCGACAGATCGGCACCAACCGAGGCCATGGCGTCTCGACAGGGACGACGCGGGGCGGGATTTCTAAGATCTATCCTACCGCCGCGCTGAGGGATGTCAATGGGGGAGCCTACGAGGATCGAGCGGCCCGCGGGGGCGTCGTCTCGCCCGCCGCGCTGTTCGCGCGGGGCGCGGGCAGCGGCTCTTGGCCCAGCCTGCGATAGCCCTCGGCGAACTCGGTCACCTCGATGGCCGTGTCGGCGGGGATCTCGCGGAAGACCTGGGTCGTCCCGCTGGTCGGCCACCGGACCTCGTGGGTCGCCACTCTCGACGCCTTTCCCAGCCCGATCGTCTGCTCCAGGGCGTTGGCCCCGAAGCTGCTGCCCGACGAGATCTGGCGGTGGATCGTCTGCGGCGTCTGGCCCGCGGTCACGACCTTGATCCGCGCCCCGATCGCCGCCCGGTTGGTCGTCTTGCCCACCAGTTTGACGGTCAGCCAGTGGTTCCCCTGCCCCGGGTTCTCGAAGAGGAGATTGTGGTACTTGTCGCCCTCGACGGCACCGCCCATCTCGATGAACAGGTCGCCGTCGCCGTCGCGGTCCTAGGACGCTGTCCGGGAACTGCCCGAGGTACTCCGAGAAATGGCGGATCGCCAGCCGCGACCCGGTCGGATTCCGGTGCACGGCCTCCGGCGAGATCGGCAAGATACAGGCACTATCACCTCGGCACATTACGCAGTTGTCGTTCTCGCCCCGCCGTAGCGCGGTGACGGCCTGGAGGTAGATCACGTCGCCCAGGGAATTCCGCCCCAGGGGCTCGGACTGCTCCACCATCGACCGCATCCGCTCGAGGACCCGGTAGGCCTCCTCGGCCTCGCCTTCATAATTCAGCAGGTTCACTTTCAAGTATAGAAGCGCGAGCTCGCCTTCGCGATCGAGCCCGGGTTGCGCCAGCCGCCGGTTGACTTCCCGGACCCCGCGGTCAGCCGCCCGGTCCCACCGCTCGGCGATCTCCCGCAACGTCGCATCCGCCTTCCACGGCTCCAGGAGCGACGTGATCGCCCAGTACCCGCTGGGAGCCAGCACCAACCGGCGCGGGCGATCGTTCACTCCCGGACGGAACGGACCCACCGACTCGCCGTCGGGACTCCCTTCGTCGCTCCCACCTTGCGGATTCGTCTTCGTCACGCCCGCTCGTGGTTCTTCACCCTCCAGGGTGAAATGAATCCAGATCAGCCGCGTCCAAATCCATCGCCCATGTCCCTTTGGGAAGACCGGGAGCTGTTCCTGCTTTATTAATCCTAAGTTATACGGATTTACCCGACGCGAATCAACCACCCCGGCGGCGGGGCGCGGAGCGGTCGCGGAATCAGTGCCGGACGTCCGTCGCGGCCCGGCGAGTTCCTGTGTCCTTGTTCAAGACCGAGAGGGGCTGCACATGACGTGATGAGTCGCGGCGCAGCAAGAGTCACCGGAAACGACGGCAGGATGAGCGAGCGTCGCGCATTGGTGAGATGAGATTGGCCCCGGGGAGACTCGAACTCCCACGTCCTTTCGGACATCGGCTCCTAAGACCGACGCGTCTGCCATTCCGCCACGAGGCCCTTGCGCGGATATGAGTCTTCCGTTCTTAGGTCTTGCGCCGCCGGGCGTTGCAGCCTATGATCGGAGGCGATCTTAAACGATAGACCGGAACGTTGCCAGGGGGTTCACCATCATGATGCGTCGCCGACGATTCCTCGAAGGCTGCGGGCATGCTTTCGCGGGTCTTCTGACGGCCGTGGCCGGTGTGCCGAGGGTCGCCGAGGGCGGTACGGCGGGCCGGGAAGTTGACACCGATCTGGCGATCGTCGGTGGCGGGCTGGGCGGCTGCGCCGCGGCGCTGTCGGCATTACGCGCCGGACGGACCGTGGTCCTGACCGAAGCCACCGACTGGATCGGCGGCCAACTCACCGCGCAGGCCGTGCCACCCGACGAACACCCCTGGGTCGAGCAGTTCGGCGTGAACGCCTCCTACCAGGAGCTCCGGCGCAGGATCCGCGCGTATTACCGCCGCCATTACCCGCTGACCGCCGAGGCCGCCGCCGCCCCGGCGCTCAATCCCGGCAATGGCGGCGTCTCGAGGCTATGTCACGAGCCTCGGGTCGCCCTGGCTGCACTGACGGCCATGCTGGCCCCGTATGCCTCGAGCGGCCGGCTCCTCTGCCTGCTCGAACATGAGCCGGTGCGCGCCGAGGTCCAAGGCGACCGCGTGCGCGCCGTCATGGTCCGCGATGCGCGGACCGGCCACGAGCGGACGCTCGCCGCGCCCTATTTCCTCGACGCGACGGAAATGGGCGACCTGCTGCCGATGGCCGGCGTCGAGTTCGTCACGGGCGCCGAGTCGCAGGCCCGCACCGGCGAGCCGCATGCCGCGACCTCGGACCAGCCCGGCAACCAGCAGGGCATCACCTGCTGCTTCGCCGTCGAGTACCGCGAGGGCGAAGACCACACCATCGACCGCCCCGTCGAGTATGACTTCTGGCGCGATTACGTCCCGGCATTGCGGCCCCCCTGGCCCGGGCGACTGCTGGATCTGACGTTCGCCGACCCCATCACACTCCGGCCCGTCAACCGGGGCTTCGACCCGCGGGGCGTGGGAGCGGGCTTGTGGGTCTACCGCCGGATCGTGGACCCCCGCCACTTCCGGCCGGCGCTTATCCGGGCAGCTCGGGGATCACGCTGGTGAACTGGCCCCAGAACGACTACTGGCTCGGCCCGGTCGTCGGACCCGGGGTGACGCCCGACGACGCGCGCCGGCACGTCGCCCGCGCGAAGCAACTCAGCCTTTCGCTGCTCTACTGGCTCCAGACCGAATGCCCGCGGCCCGACGGCAAGACCGGCTGGAAAGGGCTGAAACTGCGGCCCGACCTCGTCGGGACGGACGACGGACTCGCCAAGGCCCCGTATATCCGCGAGTCGCGGCGCATCCTCGCCGAGTTCACCGCATTGGAGCAGCACGTCGGCACCGAAGCCAGGCGATCCAAGACCAAGTCGTCGGATCCGACGGCCGAGCCGTTCCCGGACAGCGTTGGCGTCGGCAGCTACCGGATCGACTTGCACCCCAGCACCGGCGGCGACAACTACATCGACATCAGCTCGCTGCCGTTCCAGGTCCCGCTGGGTGCCTTGATCCCGCGCCGGGTCGAGAACCTGCTGCCGGCCTGCAAGAACCTGGGGACCACCCACGTCACCAATGGCTGCTACCGATTGCATCCGGTCGAGTGGGCCATCGGCGAGGCCGCCGGGGTGCTCGCGGCATTTTGCCTGGAGCACAAGGAATCGCCCCGCGCGGTCCGGAACACTCCTCGGCGCCTGGCCGCATTCCAGTCGCGCCTGACCGCCCAGGGCGTCGAGATCGCCTGGCCGCGGCTGAGCCCGAGATGAGAGCTCGGTTGAAGAATGTCCAGGATCGCGATGGTTCGAGGGACCGGCTCGAGATACAATCGATGGGTTGACGGGTCGCTCGTCGCGCGAGAGGAGACCGATCATGCGCAGTCCCTTCCCGGGATTCGATCCGTTCCTGGAGGATCAAGGCTATTGGCGAGGATTCCACACCGTCTTTCTCACGGAGGCCTTGTACTTCCTCACGGAGCGCATGCCGGACGCGTACGAGGTCCTCGTTGAGGAGCGGCTCTCGCTGGCCCACGAGTCGGACGGTCGTCCGTATCGTGACGTCATCCCCGACGCCGTGATTCTTCGGACGCATCATCCATCACAGCCGGAGCGGGAGCCCGCGTCCACGGCGACGGCGACCCTGGAGCCCATCCTCCTATCTCTCCCGAACTATCAATTGGAGGAGATGATCGAGAAGCGGCTGGCGATCCGCCAGTTGCCGAATCGGGAGCTGGTCACGGTCATCGAGTTGCTCTCGCCGAGCAACAAGCAGTTCCCAGGCGATCGATCATATGAAGAGAAGCGACTCGAGCTGATCCATCAGCAGGTCCATCTCGTCGAGCTCGATCTGCTGATCGGGGGCAAGCGGCTGCCGATGAAGGACAAGCTGCCCAAGGGACACTATTACGCATTCGTCTCCCGCGCCGAGAAGCGCTTCCTGTGCGATACGTACATCTGGACGATCCGGGATCCCCTGCCCCGCATCCCGATCCCGCTCAGGGCCCCGGATCCGGATGTCCCGCTCGACCTCGCGGCCATCTTCGAGACCATCTACCGCCGTGCGCGGTGGGGACGTTCCATCGACTACGCCGCGCCGCTGAAACTGCCCCTGAGCCCGGAGGATCGCGCCTGGGCCGAATCGCAGGCGCGTTCCACCATCCAGAGAGAGGCCCGCTAGCGACATCCCCCGATGGATGTTCTATCCTTATCGCGTCCCGGGCGATATAATGGTTTGAGTCATCTGATTCCCGTCCGGCCCGGCAATCGGCGACATCATCTCCTTGTGGAGATCGGACCGAACCGGGAAAATGACCGGGCCGCGGCAGGCGAATGGCGATGAGGCGGGTTCAAAGGTCTCCGAGCCCGCTCCGAATCACTTGAGCTCCTGGCATCCGGCGGGCGGATGGGGATATCCTGGTCCGCGATCCGGACGATCGTATCCTGGCACTTGGAATCTCGGTTCGCTCCCCGAACGAGATCAGGAGGTTTGGTTGTGAATTCAAGCAATCCCGCATTCTCGCAAGACATGTTCGCCGGTTACGGACAGGTCTACGGCGTGGAGCGCACCCGTAGCACGGTCACGACCGTACAAGGGACCGTCGGCAAGACGTTCCTGATGCTGGCCATCCTGTCGTTCACGGCGTTGTGGTCGTGGAGCGCCTTCGGCACGGCCGCGTTCCCGCGGTTTCTGCTCCCCGTCTCCGCCCTGGGCGGCTTCATCGTGGCGATGATCACGATCTTCAGGCCGACGGCGGCGCCTGTGACGGCACCGCTATACGCGGCCCTGGAGGGAGTCTTCCTGGGGGCCATCTCGCGGCTCTACGACATGTTGTACGCCGCGAAGTTCGAGGGGACGGCGGGCATCGCACTTCAGGCGGTGATGCTCACTTGCGGCACGCTGTTCGTCATGCTGTTCGTCTACCAGACGGGCCTGGTGCGCGTCACCGATAAGCTCCGGGCGGGCATCATCACGGCGACCGGCGCCCTGATGCTGTTCTACATCGTGACCATGGTGCTGAGCTTGTTCCACGTGCAGATGCCGCTGATCTTCAGCGCCTCGCCGCTGGGAATCGGCTTCAGCCTGCTGGTGGTCGGCCTCGCGGCGTTCAACCTGCTGCTGGACTTCGACTTCATCGAGAAGGCGGCCTACGCCGGCGCGCCGAAGTACATGGAGTGGTACGGTGCCTTCGGCCTGATGGTCACCCTGATCTGGCTGTACCTCGAGATCCTCCGGCTGCTCTCGAAGCTGGCCGATCGGAGATGACTTGAGCCCTCGCCGATCTCTGTTCGATGCGGCCCGGCCGGCGGCGATCGTCGGCCGGGCCTCTCCCCTTGCGATGCCCGGGCGCTCGGCTATAGTGGCAGGACGACAGCCATTGGCCACGCATCAGTGGGGAGCGACGACGATGAGCCAGCGCAAGTTGCGAGTGGGGATGGTGGGCGGCGGCGGGCCGTCGAACTTCTTCGGGGCCCCGCATCGCCGCGGGATCCTGATGGACAACTCGGCCGAGCTGACCGCCGGCGCACTGCGATCCAAGGCGGACGAGTCGATCGCCGAGGCGCGGGAGCTGTTCATGCCCCGCGGCTATCCGGACTGGCAGACGATGATCAAGTCCGAGGCCGCCCTGCCCGATTCCGAGCGCATCGACTACGTGACGATCGTCACGCCCAACGATGCCCATTTCGGCCCCGCGGACGCGGCGGCGGCGGCGGGGATCGGCGTGCTCTGCGAGAAGCCTTTGACCACCACGCTCGACGAGGCGCGCCGGCTCCACGCCACCGTTCGTTCCAAGGACACGCCGTTCGTCGTCGCCTACACCTATACTGGCCTGCCGATGGTGATGCTGGCGCGCGAGCTGGTGCGCGGCGGCGAGATCGGCGAGATCCGCAAGGTCGAGGCGTGGTATCCCCAGGGGTGGCTGGCCACCAAGCTCGAGGCCGACAACCAGAAGCAGGCCGCCTGGCGGGTCGATCCGGCGAAGGCCGGCGGCTCGGGCTGCGGCGGCGACATCGGCACCCATGCCTACGAGTTCGTCCGGTTCGTCGCCGGGCTCTCGGCCACGAGGCTCCGCGCCCGGCTCAAGGCGTTCGTCCCCGGCCGGGCGCTCGACGACGATTTCACCGTCCTGGCCGAATTGAACAACGGTGGCATCGCCACGGTCACGGCCTCGCAGGTCACCATCGGCGCCCAGAACGACAACGGCTTCCGCGTCATCGGCACGACCGGGACGCTGGAATGGTCGATGACCGACCACCTGGTGCTCCGGCACTACGCCGGCGGCCAGCCGGTGCGGCTCTACCGCCAGGGGGCCGAGTACGGATATTTCCCCGCGTCGGTCAAGCCGTATCTCCGGCTCCCCTCCGGCCATCCCGAGGGCTTCCACGAGGCGCTGGCCAACCTGCACCGGACGCTCGAATGGACGATCCGCGGCCGTCGCGGCGAGCCGGTACCCAAGCCGTTCGAACACCCCGGCATCGCCGACGGCGTCGCCGGCATGGCCTTCATCGAGGCCGCCGTCGCCAGCTCCAAGCAAGACGGCGAGTGGGTCGAGGTGCCGAAGGTCGGGTAAGATCCCTGTCGGCGCCGGCTCCGTCCGGCGACTCTTCGCTCCTCCGGAGGACGTCAACGGTGAAAGAGCCCCTGGTCCGATTCAGCGTCGCGATCGGGGGCGAGCTGCTCCGGAGGTTCGACCAGTTCCGCGAGCTGCACCACTATCCCAACCGTAGCGAGGCGGTCCGGGGCCTGATGCGCGGGGCCTTGATCGAGGAGGTCATCGCTGATGACGAGAGCGAGGCGATGGGAGTCGTCACCCTGATCTACGACCACCACGTCTCGCGGATAGCGCGGCGGCTGACCGACTTGCAGCACCACCACCTCGACCGGGTCGTGACGACGACGCACGTCCACCTCGACGAGCACCGATGCCTCGAGGTGATCCTGCTCCGCGGCCCCGCGCGGCAGATCCGCGACCTGGCCGACGACCTGATCGCCACCAAGGGCGTCGAGACCGGCCGGCTCGTCCTGGCCCCGGCCAAGCCCGTCCCCGGCCGAAACGGCGAGGGCCGGGCCCACCATCATCACGATCACGGCCACGCCCACACCCACGACCATCAGGCCGAATCCCGAGAGTGAGGCTCTCCCATGGGTGCACAACTGTGGTATCACGACGCGCCCTGGTACCCCGATCCCGCCGATGCCCTGAAGGCCCTCCAGGCCCGCGTCCTGGCCGAGGAATACGACTTGCGCACGCTCCTGCCGGAGAAGTTGATCGAGGCCCGCCAGGCCGTCGAGAACGTGGAGGCCGAGGGCGACGAGTACGGCCTGCTCGACCTCTACCGGGAGCAGCTCCGGCTGGTGGAAGATTATTGCAGCCGGCCGATACCGCAGGATCCGGAGCGCCAGATCGAGATCCTCCGGAACCTCATGGCTTGCGGCGGCGAGGGGATCGGCAACGTGCTCGACGTGGAGGGGGTCTCCGATGTCCGGGACTTCCCGATGTCGCAACGGCTGGGCGAAGCGGACGTGGTGCGCCTGGCCGGGACGCCGCGTCCGACCATCCGCCAGGCTCGCGATCTCGCCTTCAAGATCAACGAAGAACTGCGTCGCGGCGAGAGTGTCTGTTTCCCCTTCTACCCAGAGGGCGAGACCGATCCGCCAGCGGGCTGGTACTTCGTGGGCAACACGATCGACTGATCGTCCCACTGCCACAGCCGACTTCTCCGGGCTGACCCCGTCGGTGTACCCTTGTCGGGGATCTCTGTCGATCCGAGCACAACCCGGACCTGGAGACGTCATGAGGATCATCTTCGACGGGCATCTGGACCTGTCCTGGAACGCCCTGTCGTGGGGCCGCGACATCACGCTCGAGCTGGACACACTCAACGAGGGCGAGCGCGCCTGGTCGGACCACCCCGCGCGGGGGCGAGCGACCACCACGCTGCCGGAGATGCGTCGCGGCGCGATCGCGGCCTGCCAGGCGACGCTGCTGGCCCGCGCGGCCGGAGGGTCAACCGGCCGACGGCCCCAGGCGGACTTGCCTCGACTTCGCCAACCAGGAGATCGCCTCGGCGACCGCCCGCGGCCAGCTCGCCTACTACGAGTTGCTCGAGCGTCGCGGGTCGCTGCGGATGATCCGCACCGCGGGCCAGCTCGACGAACACTGGCGAAACTGGTCGGCTGACCCTGCGAACACGCCGATCGGCTACATCCTGGCGATGGAGGGCGCCGACCCGATCGTCGATGTCGACCACGCCGCCGCCTGGTGGGAGCTGGGCCTGCGCTCTGTGAACCTGGCGCACTACGGCAAGAGCCGGTATGCCGTCGGCACCGGCGGCGACGGCCCGCTAACGCCCGACGGCGTCCTCCTGCTCGAGGAGTTCGAGCGGCTGGGCATGATCCTCGACGCCACGCACCTCTCCGACACCAGCTTCTTCCAGGCGCTCGACGCCTTCGGCGGACCGGTTCTCGCCAGCCACAATAACTGCCGCGCGCTGGTGCCTGACGGCCGCCAGTTCAGCGACGAGCAGGTCCGCCTGCTGATCGACCGGGGCGCCGTCATCGGCGCGGCGCTCGACGCCTGGATGCTGTTCCCGGGCTGGATCCGGGGCCAGACGACACGCGACGTGGTCGCGCTCGACGCCGTCGCCGACCACATCGACCGCGTCTGCCAGCTCGCCGGCAACGCCCGGCACGCCGCCATCGGCAGCGACCTCGACGGCGGCTTCGGCACCGAGCAGGTCCCCACCGGCCTCGACCGGATCTCCGACCTCCAGAAGCTCGACGGCATCCTTTCTGCTCGCGGCTATCCGCCGAAGGACATCGACGCCATCTTCCACGGCAACTGGCTGCGGTTCTTCCGCGAGCACCTGCCGCGGTGAGCGGGCATGGCAGGATACCCGGGAGGGCGAGGCTCCGTCCGAGCCGGATGGGGAATCCGGCTCGCCGGGAGGCTCGCCCTCCCACGCGATCCGCAAGGATCGTGCGCCGTGTAACTGGATGGCCGTCGCGGTCGCCCGTACAATCCAGTAAGAGATTGCGCGGCTGCCGGAGAAGTGATCCTTGGACGACGCGACGGCGAAAGCGGCATCCTGGTGCGACGAGGCGCGGGGACTCTGTAAGATCGGCGCGACCAGCGAGCCAATCAACGGTGACGCGCGGCAAAGCGCCGGGAGCCAGGACGCGGTGATGGCCCGGCTGGACGCCATCGCATGCGGGATGAAGGTCCGCCGCCAGCTCGACGCGCTCGAGGCCGACGAGGCGAACGAGAAGGCACGAAGGGCGGTCGTGAACCGCCTGGCGGAGCTCGAGCGATCGGCCCTCGACGATCTGGCCGGTCTCCGAACCGGCACGTCGTGGCACTGCGAAGTCGCCTCCCGGGCCAGGCAGTGGCTGGCCGAGGCGCGGATCTCGTCGCAGAACATCCTGACGGTGCTGGAGTTCGAGCCGCTCCACCAGGCCATGGCGATCGAGGCCCTGCGCCGACCTCGAATGGATCAGCGCGGTGGTCGCCCGCCTGGACGGCGAACCCCCACCTGCCCCGAGCGTCTGGCTCGACGCCGAACTCGAGCGGCTCCGCGGCGTGCTGTGCCGGCCCAATGGGCGGCATCCCGACGAGCTCGATGACCCGCTGGGCGCGCGGTGCGAGGCGATGCAGGCCACCCTCCTGGGGCGTCGCGTCCGGCGCGAGCTGTCGCGGCCGATGGGCGATGCCGGTCCCGAGGCCCTCTGGATGCACCGCTATCGCCTCTCCCGGCTCCAGTCGCATGTCGCGGCGCTGGACCGGTCGCCCGATGGCGAGCGATCTCCGGCGTTCATCCAAAGGGACGGCGACGCGGGACCCGCCGACTGGCTCCGGGACCTCCAGACTCGCCGCGACGAGCTGGCCGACCAGGCCGACGAGCGCATGGCCCCCCTGGCGCCCCGAGACCGCCGCGAGCCCTGCGCCGATGCTGTCACGGCGGCACTCGACGAGATCGGCGAGATGACCGCGCTGCTCGAGCAGATGCCGTCGCACCGGGCCGTGCGGCGGCTCGAGCTCGCCCGGGCCGACCTCGAACGCCTCGGCGAGTCCTGTCGCCTGTGGGCCGCCGACGCCCTCGTACGGGTCCAACCGGTCGCCGAACCCGATGCGGACGACGCCGAGGGCCGGGACGAACGAACCGAGGATCGCGAGGCCGTCGACGCGCCTGCGCCAGCAGGCGCGTCGGGTCGATCGCCTGGCCGGCCGTGTGCGAGGTGAGTGGCGCGAGAAGCTGCTGGCGATCCGGATGGAGGCCCTGCTCGGACGCCGGGGCGCCGCACTCCTCGAGCACGCGGTGCTGGCCCTGATCCCCGTGCTGATCGGGCTGATCGCGACCGAGTGGCTGCTCGAGCGCTCCGGTCCGCTCTCCGCGGTGCAGCACCGGTTCTTCGCCTGGGCCGACCTGGCGATCTGCTCGGTCTTCTTGTTCGAGGTCGCCGTCCGGATGTCCCTGGCGCCCGAGCGAGGCCCGTACTTGCTCCGTCACCTGCTGATCGACCTGATACCGTCGCTACCCTTCGGGTTCGTGGCGCATCAGATCGACCTGGCGGAGATGGCGATGCCCGCCGCGGCGGCCGCCGGCACCGGCGCACTGGAGTGGCTGGCGCACATGGGTCGCATGGCGCAGGTGCTGCGGACGTCCCGCCTGATCCTGCCCATCGCCCGGCTGTCGCGGGTCGCCCTGATCCTGCTGCGCCTCAGCGACCGCCTGGTCCGCCGGATGGGTGGGCTGCTCAACCGCAACATCATCCTCTTCGAGCCGACGAGCGCACATCGCCCCGAGTCGCGCGACCGCCATCGCCTGGTGGCGCTGAGGGCCGAGCTCGAGCAGGCGCACAAGGGCATCGGCGATCGGCTGAATCCGGACGACCGCCGCCGGCTGGCCGCCCGCGTCCTGGGCGACTTCGATGAACAGATTGGACAGTTGCCGCCCCCGTCGGCCGGGTTGGCCGAACCCGAGCCCGAGGCCGAGGATCGCGAGATCCCCGTCGAGGCCGTGGTCGATCGGCTCATCCAGATGACCCCCGAACGGCTGGTGGACCGGATGGGCCCCGGGTTCGTCCACGCCGTCGACCGCTACCTCCGCCTCCTGGACCTGCCGCTGATCCGCCGCCTGCCGCTGATCCGCAACGTGGTCGTCTATCGCGAGAAGAGCCCGGCCGAGGCCGTCGCCCTGGCCGCCAATTACCTGGGCCACGTCATCCAGCGCGGCCTGGACGTCGCCTACTTCCTCGCCGACCTCCACGGCACGCTCTCCCCGCCGGTGTTTCTCGACCGCCTGGGCACCACGATCGTCAACGCCACCCGCGTCCCTGCCAAACGGTTGCTCATCCTGGGCTCGGCCTTCCTCATACTGTTCCTGATCGTGCAGACCGTCTCGATCTTCTCGCCGTTCCGCGCCGTGGTCGACAAGCTCTACATCCTGCTCGGGTGGCCGGTGATCATCCTGGGCGTGATCTGCCTGGGCTTCTGGTCGCTGGGTGCCTGGTTCCGCCGGATCGCCAACCAGTCGGCCGACTTCTGCGAGCGCGTGGTCGAGGCCCAGTTCGCCGCTCACACCAAGAACCTCAAGTCCCGCCGCCGCGATCAGGACGCGCAGTTCCTCTCCGAGCGAGTGATCGATCCCGAGATCCTCCTGCGCTCGTCCGACGACCGCGTGGCCATCCCCGACGGGCCGGGCAAGGACGAGGAGGCCGGATCGCCGGCGTCGGGCCGCTTCCTGTTCGAGAACCGCGAGCTGGCCTTCCTGCGGAACGTCCGCCTGCTCTACCAGGATTATCTCGACGGCTCGCCGCTGCACCGCAGCGACACCAAGGCGTCGATCCAGCTCCTCGGCAACCTGGCGCTGGCCAACCTGAGGCGCAGCCACTTGCGTCACCTCCTGCGCGAGAGCCGGATGCTCGACCGGCTGGACTTGAGCCGCGCCGGCGGCCTCTTCGGCGGGCCTTATCTCTGGTTCAACTACATCACGCGACTCCTCGTCCAGGAAACGGCCCTGCTGATCTTGGACTACAACCGTCACGCGATCCCGGTGGACCGACTCGCCTGCTCGCCCGAGCCGGTCCGGGAGAGCTTCCGACATTGGCTCGCCGCGCGGCTCAAGGTCGACCCCGAGGAGATCTGGCTTCCGGATCGGCCGGATGAGAATCCCGTAGGGTGGGCTATGCCCTCCGACGCAAGCCTCGGAGGTCGGTGGATTTCGCCCACCCCACCAATCCCTGAGCCAGGCGGCTCGGACGGAGCCTCGCCCTCCCGGGCAAACCGCCGATCTCCATCGCACCGCCGCGAGGCCGATGCGTTCCTCGAGACGGTCGAGTTCACGGCGGTCGACTTCCTCGCCGACGACGCCGAGCGCGACGCCGAGATCCGCGCCCGGTTCGGTCCCCAGGTCGCCGAGCTGGTCCGGCGCGACCGCCAGCAGAACGTGCGCCGCGCCTTCCGGAGCTACCCGCTCCACGAGCTGCCCGAGTCGGCCCGCACGATCAATCCGTTCTCGCTCTACGAGTCGTACATCGCCGGGGGGCGGGTCGTCCTGCTTCCGTTCACCATCCTGGGCGTCCTCGCCCGGGGGCTGGGACTGGCGGTGCGGGGCGTCTACCGCGTGGTGGAGGAGATCCTGCATCCCCGGGTCGATCAGGACGACACCGTCCCGTCCGACACCTACTGGGCCGCACTGCGGAAGATCCATCGCATGCGCAAGCCCGTGTTCATGGGATCGCTCTGGCTCCGCGCCCGGTTCGACGTGGAGTACCTCGGGCTGCCGCTGCCCACGGCGCCGGCGGTGATCGCCGCCGAGTCGATGATGGAGGTCGACCTCGATTACATCGGCGCGACGCGGCAGGACCGGATCATCGCCGAGCAGGTCCGGCACGAGCATCAGGTACGGCTGGAGTGGGTGGGCCGGTGGCTCAGGCGGTTCGGCTGGACTTTCGACGAGCTGCCGGGCTACCTCGCGCGCGAGCTCCCCTACCTGGCCAACCGCGGCGGCGAGGCGCTGCGGGCGCTGGTAGCCGCCTGCATCCTCGACCACGATGACATCGCCAGCCTGTCCCTGTCGATCGAGGGGCTCGACAGGATCCTCGCCTATGCCGCCGACCCCGCGCAGGACCCCCGGCGCCTGCCGGCCGGGATCCCCGAGCCGATCATCAACCTCCGCTCGCTATGGCACCCGGTGCACCGCATCCGCCGTCCCGTCGCCGGGATCTTCGAATTGCCGTGCTTCCCCCGCTACGACGCCGCCCAGCAGCGACGGATCATCGACTTCCTGCGCCGCCATCGCCGCGCCGTGAGGGGCTGGATCCGCATCGTGCTGGGCCAGGGCGGGCCGGATCCCTGGGAGACGGTCCGGGCCCGCATGCGAGCCGTCCTGTTGCGAACCGACCTCTGGAGCGACCAGATCCTCGTCCTCCGCGCCGTGCAGAGCCTCACCATGCTCGACGTCCAGCACAATTGCGAACTGGTCTGGAATCTGGGCGGTTACACCTCGGCGTCTGAGCCGGCCGCGAGCGAGTCCGACGAGCCTCCGAGTGATTCCGATGCCCGTCCCGAGGCCCAGGGCGTTCCGAGCATCCCTCTCGCCGAGGCTTGAGCCGCCAGCCGCCGCAGGACCCGTCGATCTCGCGCCGGTCCCACACTCTGGTCGTCTCATATCTCGGCAAGCTCGACGCGGTCAGGAGGGAACGGTGGTCGAGATTGGCGTGGCCGACGGTGTGCTCGGGGGGCGGCTGCCATCGTTCGCGGCTCGCGGTTCCGTGGGCGGCGCCGCGGCGTCGTCGGGTTTCGGCGACTCGTTCATCGCCCGGATCGTGGCGACCAGATCGGCCCAGTAGGGGGGAAGGCCCAGGTAGGGGTTTGGCATCTGCTGATCGGTGATGTACACCGAGGCGGAGCCGGTCTGCCTGGCCCGGAAGAGCGCCTCGCGGACGGCGGACGCGTCCGCCACGCCGTAGATGATGGCGGCGAACCGGACGGGCGAGTGCCCGGCGATCCAGGGTGCGACTGCATGAGGATCATAGGCGGCGAAGGTCCGCGCCGAGCCCTCGAAGGTCACCAACGTGTCGGCCGCCTCGAGGTACTCCGGCAGCGTGTGCGGCGTCCCGGGATTGCCCACGACCTCGAGCCGGGGATCGATCCGCCGGATCAAGCGGCGGATCGACCGGTAATAATCGACGGCGTCCGGCGTGTTGGCCATCTGGTCGATGAAGAAGCCGTCCACCTTGTAGAACGTGCGGTACGCGCGCAGGTCCTCCTCGACGGCCGCGAGGGCGCGCCGGCCGTAGGCGCTGTCGACATACGCCAGGATCCGGGCACCCGACACTTGGAGCGCTTCGACGACGGCCACGTAGTTCGGATCCGGCTTCTTGCCGGGGCCGGTGGCCGGGTTCAGGATGACCTCCACGGGGATCGATCGCGCGGCGTCGGCAAGTCGGGCCCAGTCCTCGAGGCGTGCGCCGGCCGGGTAGAAATAGGCGGGGACGAGTACAGTCAACCGGGGACCACGCGCCGGTCGCCGGCCGTCACCGTCATCGGTCACCCTCGTGGCCAGCGCCGCCGCCAGGGAGATGAAGAGACCGGACGAAATCAGAACGATACCGAACCGGCGCATCATCGTGCCTCCGGGGCGGCGCCCCGGTCCTTCGCCGACGACCGTCGATGTCGCGGGGCCGGCCAATTCCGGCCCGAGACCGCAGGCTGAACGGCGCCCACGGCCTGTCGTCCCTGATTCGACTGTAGCACGGCGGCGCGAAAAAACCATCATCTCATCCGGCAAATCACGAGTCGCCGCGGCCGGGATCTAGCGAGGATTCACGCCACGGGCGTTCGAAGCCGAAGGACGCCGCGCCCGCGGAGGGGATGTTCGCGCCAATGCCAGTCGTCATCCGGGGCCAGGAATTCCTCGCCCGTGATCGCACCGTGTAGAATCGCGATCCGTCCGGTGTAAGGCCGTGCGGATCGCTCACGTCAAAAGGCGAGTCGCCGCTAACGGTCATGTCAGAGACTTAACGGGACCGGCCGCCATGAGCCATGACGAAATCGAACACCTCCTCGCCCTCCTCGACCGGCCTTCGACGCTCGAACGGCGACTTGAGAGCCTCGATCACCTCATCACCTACTGGCACGGCGGCCTGGACCCCGGACTGAGACGCCCCGAGGACGAACTGCGCGGCGCTCGCCTCCCGAAGCCCCTGCGATGGTTGTATGAGCGAGGGGTTGACCGCTCCGGCGTCCTCGGCCGGCAGAATCACTTGCTCGGGCCGGACGGATTGGAGTTCGATCGCGACGACCTCGTCTTCTACGTCGAGAACCAGGGCGTCTATCTCTGGGCGATCGCCTGGGAGCAGCGCCCCGATCCCCCTGGCCAGCTTTGGCTGCCGTTTCTCGACGTGGAACCATCCGGGGCCGTCGTGGCGAAGGATGATGACCCGCCGGTCTGGGGCCGTTTCAACAAAGAGGACGAGCCGTGGGAGCGGGAGGAAGTTCGGCTCTCGGAGTTCCTGGTACAGGTCTGCCTGTTCGAGGCGATCATCGCGGCCCCCCACGGTGCCTCGGCCTCGTGGGGTAACCAGGGTCTGCTGGATCGAGTCACGTCCCCACTCCAGCGAGTCCCGCTGGGCGCCTGGCACTGGCCCGCCAATCCAACCCGATTCTGGTCGGGCGGTGGTGCTTTCGTCTGGGCCTGCCCGAACGGCATTGTCGATGGAGAGCTGGGCTATACGATCCATGCCGGAGCCAAGGCCGAGGAGTCCCTCGAGTACCTGAAGCCCATCGTGGACAGGTCCTGGGAGTACCGGACATTCTGATTGAACCTGATGATTCCGAGCTGGATCGGGCCACCTCTTTTGGTGCCGCGCCTGCCCGGGTCCACCGTCTCTGTCGCGAAGACGCGATCGTCGCTCGATGGACCTGCGACCGCGCCGGACATTTTCGGAGCCTTTCCGGACCGAGACCTTCACCGGCGTCGTACTGACATTATCGGGCGACGTGGAAACCCGACGAGGTCTCCCGGCCGGGGCCTGCCCTCCCGACGAACAGGTGGGTGCAGAGCGCAAAAGGAGGATGTTGATGTTGACTCCCTCACGGCGTGCGGCGTGCGTTGCAATGGTGGCTCTGGCGCTGGCATTCTGGATGGTGCCCGGTTTACCGGCCTTCGCCCATGGCGGCGGGGGCGGGGGCGGTCACGGTGGGGGCGGGGGACACGGTGGGGGCGGGGGACACGGTGGCGGGCATTCCGGCGGCCATTCCTCCGGCGGCCATTCCTCCGGCGGCTACCATCACGGCGGTTACTACTACGGCGGCCATCATCACGGCTACTTTGGTCAGTACGGGCCGATCTACTACGGGGGTTACGGCTACGGGTATTATCCTGGCTACGGTTACGGATACTACGGCGCGGGCTACTCATACCCATACTACAGCTACGGCTATTCCGATCAGGCCTACGGCTCTGCTCCGGGCTATGTCGCGCAGGGACCGACGGCAACTGACGCGGGCCTCGCCCAGGGACGTTACTTGGGCATCGATGAGGTCGCCGTGGTCGACGGCGCGGGCCCGGGGATGCAGGTCATCCAAGTCTATCCAGGCACCCCGGCGGAGCGGGCCGGCCTCCAGGTCGGCGACGTGATCCACTCGGCCAACGGCTATCTCGTGCAGCAGCACGGCAACCTGACCTGGATCATCTCCAACTTACCCGCCAACGGGGCATTGCAGATGAACGTCCGCAGTGCCCGCGACGGGATGGAGCACGTCATCAGTGCCCCGATCCCTTGAGTCGCGTACGAGGGGTGTCGACGATCTGGTCTCGACCAGGACGGGTCATCGCGGATGTCGGCCGAGGGGCAGCCAGCGGCGGCTACCTGTCGGCGGGGAGAATCGTCACGGCACCGTGATGTCGAGATGATTCTCCCCGCCGGTGTGGACTTCTTAGATCCGCTGGACATCGGGGGCGCCCGCTTTCATTCGCCGGCCGGGGATCGCGACGGTCACCCGGTTCTCGCCGATCAGGGTCGTTACCTTGTAGGTACCGTCCGGGCCGATCTCGGCCGTGCGAGCCACCTCCGTCAACCGGTTGACTTTCGCCGGGTCGAAGATTATCCGCCCCTCGGTGATCGGCTTCCCCGAGGAGGTGGCCCGCCCGATCACAGTAGCCTCGATCGTGGACGACTCGCGCGCCGACTGGACGGCGGGCAGGAGCAGGGCGATCAGCACGCCGATGATCGCGACGACCGCCAGGAGTTCGATCGGAGTGAAGCCGCGGGATTGCCCGACTCGCATGGTCGCCATCCGAGGAGGTCGTCCCGAGCCGCCCCGCCGCGGCGGCTCGTGTCGCGATGCCCGTCTCCGCCGTTGGCTCCCGGCCCTCACCCCCTCGAAACATCCGGCGCCGATCGGCCCCCCGTCGCCACTCCCCGTTGAAATCCTGACCGTTGGGCACAAAAAGTGCTTACATTGCAAGTCGTTGGGTTATGTGCTGATGGCTTGAGACACACGGTCTTCGACCTGAGAAGGCGGAGGGCGATTTCATGGGTTTGCTGCTCCTGATCATCCTGATCCTGTTGCTCGTCGGCGGCCTGCCGACGTGGCCGTATTCTCGGGAGTGGGGCTATGCTCCCAGCGGTGGCCTGGGACTGGTGCTGGTCATCCTCTTGATCCTCGTCTTGCTCGGCTACGTGCCGCGCGGATTCTGAACAGACCGCTGCAGTCGTTCGTCGGCAGTGACTGCGCGCGGGCGACACGACTCGCGCTCAATAGGGCCGGGTTCGACGGTGGGAAATGGTGCTACGGAGGGGAAGGGCCACTGGTCCCTTCCCCTTCGTCTTGCGCATGGAATCACCGGATCAGCGTGTTGGCTTGGCCTTTGGAGGTGCCTCGCTTGATCCCTCGGCCCGGGCCGGTTCGCCGGGCATGAAGCGGTTGCAACCGCTGATTCCCGAGACGCGCAGCAGGTACGGCTGGAGCTTCTCGTCGATGCAGAGGCCCAACGTCAGATTGCCGACGGCAGCATCCAGCTCGATCTGCCACCATTTGCAGTCCTTACACAGTCCCCAGTGACGTTCGGCCATGGTTTTTCTCCGTTGCGTCGTCGCCGTCCTCGATTCGAGATGTCCGGGACCTCGCCCACGCCCGCTCGTGGTCGCAAGTGGCGTGCCGCGTCGCGAGGAGGGCCGCGATGACGCGACGTCGCGTCATCCGCGACGATCGGAAGTGGGCGACGGATCGCAACGCACAATCTGGCCGACCTCTCGTTCTTGAACTGCACCAGGTATCCGCCATCGTTGCTCTTCCTGCGGATGACCCGCGGCCCGGCGATCGCGGCCATGGCCGCGGGCCGCGGCGGATTCTCGGAGAACCGCGACTGCACCATTGCCCGGCGGAATGTTCCTGTATTATTCTCGCTGATCCATCGGGAGAACCTGACGGGCAGTGATCGCCGGCTTCGTCCGGAGCCGCGCACTCGCTCCGGGTGAGGCAGGCGCTCGTGCACCCTCTCGATGCCTCGCCTGGAGAATCCGTTCGACAAGCCGGAGCGCTCGGAACGAGCGAATCCCATGAGACGCACCCTGGCCTTGATCGGTGCCGGGCTCCTCGGCTTCGCGGCGGCCTATGCCGCGACCTCGCACTGGAGCGCGCCGAGGCCCGGGCCGCCGGGTATGGCCTGGATTCCCGGCGGCGAATTCACCATGGGCAGCGATGCCGAGTCCGCCTGGCTGGAGGAGCGGCCGGCGCACCGCGTCCGCGTCGACGCGTTCTGGATGGATCGGGCTGAGGTGACCAACGCGCAATTCCGCGCCTTCGTCGAGGCGACCGGCTACGTCACCACGGCGGAGAAGCCGCCGGCGCTCGAGGAGGTCATGAGCCAGGTCCAACCGGGCACGCCACCGCCGCCCGCCGAAAAGCTCGTCCCCGGCTCGATGGTGTTCACCGCGCCGGTGGGCGAGGTCAACCTGCGCGACTTCTCGCAATGGTGGACCTGGACCCCGGGCGCCGACTGGCGGCATCCCGAGGGTCCGAACAGCTCCATCGAAGGCCGCGACGAACATCCGGTGGTCCACGTCTCGTGGGACGACGCCGACGCCTACGCCCGATGGGCCGGCAAGCGGCTGCCGACCGAGGCCGAGTGGGAATTCGCCGCCCGCGGCGGACTCGACGGCAAGCCCTACACCTGGGGCGACCAGCGACCGACCGAATCCCAGGTCTTCGCGAATATCTGGCAGGGCGAGTTCCCGCACTCCAATACGGCCGAGGACGGCTACATCGAAACTTCACCGGTCAAGTCGTTCCCCCCCAACGGCTACGGCCTGTATGATATGGCGGGCAACGTGTGGGAGTGGTGCGCCGACTGGTTCGAGCGGGACCTCTATCGCCGGCGGGCCGCGAACGGGTTGGCCGTGAACCCGACCGGGCCCGAGACCAGCTCCGACCCGACTCGACCGTTCGAGCGGCTGCGTGTCCTCCGCGGGGGATCGTTCCTGTGCAACGACAGCTACTGCTCGCGGTACCGCCCGAGCGCCCGCCACGGGAACAGTCCCGATACCGGCATGTCGCACATGGGCTTCCGCTGCGCCATGTCGCCGGGGACGTGGGAAATGGCATCCAAGAGACCAGGCCCACGGCATGCAGGCCCACCCCGCTCGTAGGACCGCGATCAACCTCCCGCGATGACCGGGCCTCCGGAAGGCGAGCCGATCCGGGAGGGCGAGCCTCGGTGCGAGCCGGCGCGGCTAACGGGAACCCATTCTCGAGGAGGACCGTATGCTTCGAAGCACGCACGTCCAGGCCGTGATGATCCTGGCGGCCGGGGCCTTGCTCGGCTACCTGGCCGCGTCGGGTGGGCCGAACCTCTTCTCCAGCGCCCATGCATCGCCCGGCGTCGCCGAGGCGCCCAAGCCAGTCCGGTCGACGAGCACCGCCGCCGCCACCGCGACGGCCGGCTGCTCCGACGGCGTCACGAGGCAGGCGCTCCTGGCCATGGCGTCGTCACCGGCGGAAGCGGCTTCGACGAGAGCGCAGGACGTTCGCAAGAAGCCCAACATCCTGGTGATCTTCGGCGACGATATCGGCCAGACGAACATCAGCGCCTACTCGATGGGACTGATGGGCTACCGCACGCCGAACATCGACCGGATCGCCCGGGACGGCATGATGTTTACCGACTACTACGCGGAGCAGAGCTGCACGGCGGGCCGGTCGTCGTTCATCACCGGCCAGTGCACGTTCCGTACGGGCTTGAGCAAGGTCGGGGTGCCGTCGGCCACGGTCGGCTTGCAGAAGGAGGACCCGACGATCGCCGAGCTGCTCAAGCCTCTGGGCTACGCGACCGGCCAGTTCGGCAAGAACCACCTCGGCGACCGCAACGAGTACCTGCCGACGGTCCACGGCTTCGACGAGTTCTTCGGCAACCTCTACCACCTGAACGCCGAGGAGGAGCCCGAGCAGCGGACCTATCCCCGCGACCCCAGGTTCAAGGCGATGTTCGGGCCCCGCGGGGTGCTGCGCTGCAAGGCCACCGACCGGGACGACCCGACCGAGGATCCCCGGTTCGGCCGGGTCGGCAAGCAGCTCATCGAGGACACCGGCCCGCTCACCAAGAAACGGATGGAGACGATCGACGACGAGACGTCCGACGCGGCCGTCAACTACATCAAGCGACAGGCCGCGGCGGGCAAGCCGTTCTTCTGCTGGTACAACAGCACCCGGATGCACCTGCGGACCCACGTCGCGGCCGAGCGGCGCAGCCCGGCGGGACTGACCGCCCGAACCGAGTACGCCGACGGCATGGTCGAGCACGACGGGCACGTCGGCAAGGTCCTCAAGATCCTCGACGACGCCGGGATCGCGGATGACACGATCGTCCTCTATACGACCGACAACGGCCCGCACGCCAACACCTGGCCCGACGGCGCCACGACCCCGTTCCGGAGCGAGAAGAACACCAACTGGGAAGGTGCGTTCCGGGTGCCCTGCATGATCCGATGGCCCGGCAAGATCAAGGCTGGCAGCGTGTCGAACGAGATCATAAGCGGGCACGACTGGATCCAGACGTTCCTCGCCGCCGCCGGCGAACCCGACATCAAGGACAAACTCCTCAAGGGACACGAGGCGGACGGCAAGCGATTCAAGGTCCACCTCGACGGATACAACCAACTTGCCTACCTGACCGGGCAGGTGGAGACGAGCCCGCGGCGGTCGTTCTTCTACTTCAACGACGACGGCGATCTCGTGGCCATGCGCTACGAGAACTGGAAGATCGTCTTCCTGGAGCAACGGGCGCCCGGCACCTTGCGTGTCTGGGCCGAGCCGTTCACCCTGCTCCGGCTGCCCAAGCTGTTCGACCTGCGGGCCGACCCGTTCGAGCGGGCCGACATCACCTCGAACACGTACTACGACTGGATCATCTCCCAGCCGTATCTGTTCTTCGCCGGCCAGGCCGCGACAGAGCGATTCCTCCGGACCTTCAAGGAGTTCCCCCCGCGGCAGAGGGCCGCGAGTTTCACGATCGACCAGGCGATGGAGAAGCTGCGGGAATCGCTGGGCAAGTAAGCGATGATCGCGGATCGATCGACAGGAGGAGATGACCGATGCGGTTGCGTCGCCTGCTCCGGCCGAGTCTCTTCATCGTCGTCGCGATGAGCGCCACCGCGGCCGCGGCCGCGGACGATCCGCTCCCCTCCTGGAACGACGGGCCGGCTAAGTCAACCATCCTCCGCTTCATCGGCGAGGTGACGAGGCAAGGGGGACCGGATTTCGTCCCGGCCGAGGAGCGGATCGCCACGATCGACAACGACGGCACGCTCTGGCCGGAGCAGCCCTATTACAATCAGGTCGCCTTCGCCCTGGACCGGATCAAGGCCCTTTCCGGCCAGCACCCCGAGTGGCGAGAAAAGACCCCGTTTCGCTACGTGCTCGACGGCGACAACAAGGCCATCCTGGCGGGCACGCCCCGCGACCGACTCGAGCTCATCGCCGCGAGTCACGTGGGAATGACGACGGAGGAGTTCGAGCGGATCGTCAAGGACTGGACTGCGACGGCGCGGCATCCCCGGTTCAACAAGCCGTACACCGACCTCGGCTATCAGCCGATGCGTGAGCTGCTCGAGTCTCTGCGCACACGAGGTTTCAGGACGTACATCGTCTCGGGAGGCGGGGTTGATTTCATGCGGCCTTGGGCGGAGCGGGCCTACGGCGTCCCTCCCGAGCAGGTCGTCGGAAGCACGATCAAGGTCAAGTACGAGCTCAGGGAAGGCCGGCCGGTCCTCATGAGGCTCGCCGAGATCGACTTCATCGACGATGGGGCCGGTAAGCCGGTCGGCATACATCGGTACATCGGCCGGCGGCCGATCCTGGCGTTCGGCAACTCCGACGGCGACTACGAGATGCTGCGCTGGACGACCGCCAGTCCCGGCCGTCGGCTCGGCTTGCTGCTGCACCACACCGATGAGCGACGAGAATGGGCGTATGACCGGCAGTCGGCCGTCGGTCGCCTCAGCAAAGCGCTCGACGAGGCCCCCGCGCGGGGCTGGGTCGTGGTCGATATGAAACGGGACTGGAGGAAGGTCTTCGCGTTCGAGGAGTGAGAGCGCCCCGGACGGTTCGCGGGTTTCGACGTTCCCGTTTTCGCGCCAGCGGCCTGAAGAGGTGGTTGACGAGGCGATGGCCCAGGGATATTGAATGAGGAAGATGTTCTCTTGCGGGCGGTCGCGCTCCAGGATGGGGACGAACGTCGTCTCCGAACCGGGGGCCGTTCGAGAACCAGGTCCAAGGGCGAACTCCGGGTCAACTCGCGAACCTCATCTCTGAAACAGGCGCACCGATCATGATGCGAACCGCCTCAGCCCTTCTCGTCGGAGCCATCACGGCCGTGACCTTTTGCGAGGAAGGACGAACGCAGGAGGTCGGGCGCAAGGGAGCGTCAGCGGGCGCGGGCGTCACGACGCCATCCGCCGTCGGATCCGACGACGAACGCGCGATCCGAGAGACCATCGATGCGTTCGCCAAGGCGTTCCAGCAGGGCGACGCGAAGGCGATCTCGGGGCTGTTCAACGAGGACGGTGAGGCGGTTGACGCCGACGGCAACGCCATCCAGGGCCGCCGGGCGCTCGAGGAGCACTACGCCGCGCGGATCGCGGCGCGCAAGGCGATAAACTGGACATCACCGTCAACTCGATCGCGCGACTGGCTCCCGGAGTCGCGCGGGTGACCGGCCGCACGCAGGTTACCCCTTCCGACGGCTCGGCCCCCGTCGGAGGCCGGTTCGCCGGGATCATCATCCTGCGTGAGGGACGATGGTTGCTCGGCAGCGTCCGGGAGATCCCGGACAAGGAACTGACCGCCCACGAGCACCTCAAGGAGCTGGAGTGGCTCGTAGGCGACTGGGTCGAGGAGACCGAGGACGCCGTGGTGAATTCCTCCGTCGCCTGGACCGACAACGGGAACTTCCTGCTCCGGTCCTTCGACGTCCGGGTCAAGGGGAAGCCCGCCTTGACCGGCACCCAGCGCATCGGATGGGACCCTTTGACCAAGCAGATCAAATCCTGGGTCTTCGACGCCAATGGCGGCTATGGCGAAGGACTCTGGATGCGAGAGGGTGACCAGTGGATCATCAAGGCCACGGGGGTGCGATCCGACGGCCGCGTCGCCACCGCGACACAGGTGTTGACGTATGTCAATAAGGATAAATTGCGCTGGAAGTCGATCGATCGGACGCTCGGGAGCGAGATCTCGCAAGACATCGACGAGATCGTCATGGTCCGCAAGCCGCCCCAACCCGCCGCGAAGTGAGTCCCTCTCCTGGCATCCGAGTACCCAGATCACGTACCGCCGCGAGGTCATCATGACGATCAAGCCTTCAAGAGTCGCGCTCGCCGCCCTGCTCGTCCTGATGGCCGGCACCAGCCCCGCACATGCCCAGGGGCGCCGTGGCGGAATGGTCGGGAACCGTGGCGGCGGTGGGGGCGGCGGGGGATTTCGCGGCGCCCCTTCGTTCAGCGGCGGGGCCAGCAGGCCGACGCCTCAGCCCGCGATGAACATGCCGAGCCGGCCAGCCGGCGGCGGGATGAACCGTCCGAACCCCGGTGGAAACCCAGGGATGCGCCCCAACCCCGGCGGCAATCAGGGCAATCGACCCGGACCCGGCGGCAATCAAGGCAATCGACCCGGACCCGGCGGTGGTCCCGGAAACCGCCCTGGCCAGGGGGGAATCGGCGACCGGCCGCCGTTCGGTGGAATCGGCGGCAATCGCCCTGGAAACGGGAATGCGACGAGGCCGGGCGGGGGTTCGGGCGATCGGCCCGGACCCGGCGGCACGGGCGGTCGGCCCGGACCCGGCGGCGGCTCGAGTCGTCCCCCTGAGCCGGGCTTCGGCGGCAATCGACCGGGAGGCAACGGCGGCAATCGGCCGGGCGGTGGCCTCGTCGGGACTCGACCTCCGAGCGGCCAGAACCGGCCCAATCTGGGGGACAATCTCGGTATCGGCAATCGGCCGAACATCGGCAACAACGTGAACCGGCCGATCAACAGCGGCAACACGAACATTAATCGCCCGATCAACAATAGCGGCAACACGATCGGAAGCAACAATATCGTCAACCGGCCGACCAACATCACCAACAACTCGTTCACAAACGTCTCGACCAGCAACATCAATAACTTCACGAACGTCCGTCGGGGCGGCTACGGCGGCGGCTACGGATATGGCGGCTACGGATATGGCGGCTACCGGCCCAGCCCCTATGCCGCCTATCACGCTGGCTGGGTCAATGGCTCCTGGAACGGAAACTACGCCAGGGGCTGGGGCTGGAACAACTGGGGCTGGAACGCAATGGGTCTGGGCGTGGGCATCGGAGTCGCATCCTGGGGGCTGGGGTCGCTGTGGAACACATGGGGCTATTCGAGCTTCTACAATCCCTACTACATGCCGACGACGATGGTCCAGCCCTCGACCGTGGTCGTACAGCCGGTTGTGTACGACTACTCGCGGCCACTTGACGTGACGAGCGCGCCGCCATCGCAGTCGGTCATCGACCAATCGGTTGCGAGCCTCGACTCCGCCCGGGGCGCCTTCCAGGCGGGCGACTATGCGCAGGCCCTGAAACTGGCCGATCAGGCGATCCAGCAGACGCCCAACGATCCGATGCTGCATGAATTCCGCGCGATCTGCCTGTTCGCGCTGGCGCGTTACGACGAAGCCGCCGTGCCGATGTACAGCGTGCTCTCGACCGGACCGGGATGGGATTGGACCACGCTCGCGGGACTTTACCCGAACATCGACATTTACACGCAACAACTGCGAGCTCTCGAGGCGTACTGCCGAGCCAACCCGCAAGCGGCCGGGGCTCGATTCGTGCTCGCGGCGCTCTACATGACTCAGGGCAGCAACGATGCGGCCGCCGAAATCCTCAAGCAGGTCGTCGCCCTCCAACCGCGGGATAACCTTTCCTCGCAGCTCCTCGCCGCCTTGACTGCAAATCCTCCGGCCGATCAGGCTCAACCGCAGAGTCAACCGTCGCAGCCGCAATCCGCACCGACGGAGGTCGCCGCACAGCCGACGAGCCAGCCCACTCCGCCGCCGGGTCCGGAGAACGCCCCCTCCGCTCCCGCCGATGGGCCCACGCTGCCCACCAGTCCCGTACCGGCGAAGCTCGTCGGGGCCTGGACGGCCAGTCCGGCGAAAGATGTCACAATCTCACTCTCGCTCAACCAGGAGAAGGGCTTCACGTGGAAGGTGACCGACCGGGGCCAGTCGCGACAATTCCAGGGCGAGGCGACGTTTGACAATGACGTCCTGGCCCTGACGCCGCCCGATCAACCGCCCATGGTCGGGACGGTGACCTGGAAGGATGACGGGCACTTCCAGTTCAAGGCTGTCGGGCGCCTCCGAGTGATCCCGGGCTGACGTTCGGCAAGTGAGAGTGGGATCGCCGGCGCCGACAGGCCGGGGCCATTCCCGGTGGCCACTGCCCACCCGACTTGACCTGACTGCGGAGGTGCCATGAAACCAGGACAGAACCGCGCCCGGATGTGGTTGATCTCGGCCGCGGTCCTCCTGGGCAGCCTGGCCCTGTTCGGGTTCGGCATCGACCAGTTGTTCCGGTTCGCGCGGACTCCGGTTTATCGGCTGCACATGGTTACCGACCCGGTGCCAAACCGCCAGATCCTCGCGCGGCGAACGGCGAGCGAAGCGCACAAGCGCAAGCTGGAGATCGACCTGACGACGCGGTCGTACCCGTCGCTGGAGGTCCTGAAGCTCGTCGACACCCACAATGAGATCAACCTGGCCATGGTGCCCGGAGGCGTCGGCAACTCGGCCCGATTCCCGAACGTCCGTCAGGTGGCGGCCCTGGGAACGGACCCGTTGCACGTGATGGTCAAGCCGGACCTTTTCGAGGCCGCCTCGCGCAGGCCTGGGAGCACTCAAGGGCAAGAGGATCAACTGCGGGCCGCCATCCTCGGTGCTGCGGATCCTGGTGGAGGACGTGCTGCGGTTCGCCGGGCTCCGGCCGCCGTCGGCGTCGGGCGCCGGCGACTACCGCGACGAATCCACTTCGTCGCAGGACCTCCTGGCCCGGCTGGAAGCGATCCAGGACCGGCCGGCCGCCGAGCGAGCTGGCGCCATCGCGGAACTGCCCGACGCGGTCCTGTTCCTCTCGCCGCTGCCCTCGCTGCTGGCGCATCGCCTGGTCTCGGCGGCGGGATACCGGTTGGTCCCCCTGGCGTTCACCGAGGCCTATACCCTGGACCGGCTCAACCTGCAGAGCGGCTCCGAGGCGCCGGCTGTCCTGGCCGTCAACCGGGCGTCGATCGTGGCGGCCACCATACCACCGTACTTGTACGGCACTGATCCGCCGGTCCCCGCCGAGCCGTGCCACACCCTCGGGACGCCCCTGCTGCTCGTCGCCTACTCCAGGACCGATCCCGAGGCGATTGCCCGCCTGCTGGCGGTCATCTACGAGAGTCCGCTCGCGGGCCTGATCCGGCCCTTGCCGCTGCAAGACCAGGTCCCGCAGTTCGAGCTCGCCGCCGGGACCGAGCTGTATCTCCGACGGCGGCAGCCGGTGTTGACGCCCGAGATGATGTCGCAGCTCGGCAAACTCTTCGGCGGGCTCGGGGCGTTCGCCAGCGGGATGGTCGGGCTCTACGGGTTCCTGAGGATCCTCCAACTCCGCAAATTCGAGGCGTTCTACCACGAGGTCCGGCGGATCGTCCTGATCTCGAGAGGGCAAGCAGACGATCCCGCGGCCCCGGCCGACCCGGATGCGCGGCGGGCGTATCTCCTGGATCGGCTCGATGATCTCAAGAGCGAGGCGGTCCGACAGTTCGCCGAGGGCGGCCTGAAGGGGGAGGGGTTGTTGTCAGGCGTCGTCGCCCTGATCAACGACACGCGGGACAGCCTGGCCGCCGGAGAACGGGTTTCGCAATCGGGGGCCGCCCCTCGCGACGGGCAAGCCGTAAGCGACGCGGTCGCCACGGCGTCCTGAGATGGCATACTGTCGGCGATGCCCACCCGACGTTGATCATCAGGTCGCCGCCTGATGCTGACCCAGCGCGGCCTCGATACCCTCCACGCCCAGCACCGGCTCTCGGCACGCGAAGTTCTCACAGATGTAGGTCGTGGTGCGGCCGTCGCGGGGCGGGCGATCGGCCAGCAGAAGCACCTTGCTTTCAAGGACGCCCGCCTGCTCGTACGTGGCCGGCGCGACGACCTTGTGCGGCAGGAATCGCGCCGCGATCGTCTCGAGGACGGCTTGATACTCGGACGATTCATTGCCGGCGATCACGGCGAATTCTCGGGTCGGGGACAGCAGGAAGTCCAGCGCGATCAGACTTTGACCGGCGGCGGCGGGCTCGCGCTCCAAGAGGAGCTGCACCGACTCGAGCGCCGAGCGGCCTGCCCGGGTCAGGTCGTCGCGCCCGTCAGTGCGCCCAGCCGCACCAGCGCCGTGGCCGCCATGCCGTTGCCCGACGGCGTCGCGTTGTCGGTGAAGTCCTTCTGCCGCGCGATCAGGGCCTCGTGGTGATGCCCGGTGTAGAAGAACCCGCCATGTGCGGGGTCGCTGAACTCGTCGCTCAGGACCTGCGTCAGCTCCAGGGCCGACTCGATCCAGCGCGGCTCGCCGGTCGCCTCGTAGAGGCGGGTCAGCCCGTCGAGGAAGTTGGCGTAGTCGTCGAGGTAGGCGTCGAGTCGGGCCCGGCCGTCCTTGTAGGTGTGCAGCAGCCGGCCGTCGGCTTGCCGCATCCGGTCGAGGATGAAACCGGCGGCGCGGCCGGCGGCGTCGAGATAGCGCGCATCCCTGAGGATGCGGCCGCCCTCCGCCAGGGCCGCGATCATCAGGCCGTTCCACGACACGAGGACCTTGGTGTCCTTCCCCGGCGGCACCCGGCGGTCGCGCACGGCCAGCAGTCTGGCGCGGTCCGGGGCGAGTTCGGCGCGCAATTCGTCCTCGTCGCGGCCCAGCATCCTGGCGGCCTGGCCGATCGGCTTGGGCAGATTGAGGATGTTCTGATGTTCCCAGTTTCCCGACTCGGTGACGTCATAGACGTACGAGAACGTCTTGGCCCGATCGGCTCCGAGCACGTCGTCGATCTCGGCGAGCGACCAGACGTAGTACTTCCCCTCGACGCCCTCGCTGTCGGCGTCTTCGGTCGAATAAAACGCACCCTCGGGGTCGGTCATCCGCCCGAGGACGTAGTCCATGGTCTCGCGCGCCACGCGGCCGAACTCAGCTTCCCGGGTCGCCTGGTAGGCTTCGAGGTATGCGGACGCCAGCAGGGCATTGTCGTAGAGCATCTTCTCGAAGTGGGGGACCAGCCAGCGCTCGTCGGTCGAGTACCGGGCGAAGCCGCCGCCCAGATGGTCGTAGATGCCGCCCCGGGCCATCTTGTCGAGCGTATGCCGGACGGCGTGCAGCGCATATTCGTCGCCGGTTCGCGCGTGGTGGCGCAGCAGCACTTTGACGTCCATCGGGTGGGGGAACTTGGGTGCGCGGCCGAACCCGCCGTGGGTCGGGTCGAAGTTGCGGAGGATCGCGCGCGCCGCGTTGTCGAGCAGGTCCGCCTCGAGCGTGCCCGAGCCTCTCGGGAGCGTTCCGTAAGCCTGAAGCTGCTCGGTCATCTCGGCGGCCGAGTGCCGGATCTCGTCGCGTCGTTCCTCCCAGGCCTGGTGTACGCTCAGGAGTACGCGCGGGAACCCGGCCATTCCGCGGGAGTCGGTCGGTGGGAAGTACGTCCCGCCGTAGAAGGGCTTCAGGTCGGGCGTCAGGAACACGGACATGGGCCAGCCGCCGTGGCCGGTCATCGCTTGCACGGCCGTCATGTAGATCTGGTCGAGGTCGGGGCGCTCCTCCCGGTCGACCTTGATGTTGATGAAATGCTCATTCATCAGGGCCGCGATCTGGGGGTCCTCGAAACTCTCGTGCTCCATGACGTGGCACCAGTGGCAGGCCGAGTAGCCGATCGACAGGAAGATCGGCTTGTCCTCGGCCCGGGCCCGCCGGATCGCCTCCTCGCCCCAGGGGTACCAGTCCACGGGATTGCTCGCATGCTGGAGCAGGTACGGGCTGGTCTCGCCGGCCAGGCGGTTGGTCTTGTGACTCGGAGCGGACGAGGATGAAGTCATCGCTGGGGTCTTTCCCGGATATCAACATCGGAGCGGGGGATGGGCCGGACACGTGGCGCTGCTCGCCATCGTATCCGCGTGCGAATGACGTGCCTACGCCCGGTCATCGACCGGATGGGTCCGCCGCCCGCCCGAAGAGCGCCTCGCGCATGCCGGGCTCGGGGCGTCCGGCCTTCTCGTCCCAGTAGCGGAATCCGGCCTTCCAGTCCCAGAGCGCCCAGCCGATGCCGGCCTTCTCGGCGGCCTGGCGGAACGCTCGATAGTAGTTGGCTCGCGAAACCGGATCGGCCGTGGTGAAGCAGCCGAACTCGCCGACGTGCATCGGCCGGCCGTAGTACTCGGACCACTCCTTGGCCTTGTCGACCGCCGCCTGGATGACGTGCGGCGCACAGGGGTTCGTCGCCGTGGGCTCGGTATTGTATCGCTCGATCCAGTCGATCACCCACCTGTTGAGCTTGAGCGCGGGATCGGGCACCAGCCGGGTCCGCGGCGGGCCGGGGAAGACGATGCCGATGACCTTGGTGTCCGGGCCCGACCAGGTCGACCCCTGGTGCGTGAAGTAGAACGGCTCGTAATTGTGCACGGTGACGATGAGGTTCGTATCGCGGTCGGGGAGCCGCAGCCGGTCCAGCTCATCCACGCTGTTCCACCGCCCCGGCCCGATGAAGATGATCCGCTTCGGGTCGGTCTTGCGGATACGGCCGATCGCCTCGGCGAAGATCGGATTGATGACCTCGGTCGTCGCCGCGTCCTTGGGCTCGTTCAATAGCTCGAAGGCCAGGCCCTCGGGCGCTCTGGCATAGTGGGCCGCGATCTGCTCCCAGATGGCGAGGAACTTCGGCGTCTGTCCCTTGGGGTCGGTGGTGAAGTTGTCGAAGTGGTGGATGTTGATCATCACGCTCAGGCCCTCTTTCAGGCCCGCGTCGACCAGCTCGTCGACGCGGGCGAAGAACTCGGGCCTGATGCGGAACTCGGGCCCCGGGCCGGTGTGATGGTGCCAGCCGACGGGGATGCGGGCGTGGTCGAAGCCCTCGGCGCGGATGTGCCGCAGGTCCTCGGGCGTGTAGTGCTCGGCCCAGTTCTGGCCCGGCGGGACCTCCAGACCATTGCCGAGGTTGGCCCCGCGGAGGAACCGCTTGACCGCGCAGTGCGCGGAGGTCGATGTGTTCGTGATCCGCTGCATCGCGACGAACCCCGCCGGCCGGGCCGCGCGGGCGCTCAGGCGGATCGTGATCGGCCGGCCGCCGGTGACCGTCATCGTCGCGAACAGCGTCTGATTGTGCCAGGTCCGGGTGTAATGGGTCCCACCCAGAGCCGGCTCATCGGCCGTCTGAGCCTGGATGATTCCCGGGCCCTGCCAGCCCCAGACGGTCAACCGCGCGCGAAGGGTTCGAACCCGCCGTCGCCCCTCGGGCCGCCGATGACCGCGACGCCATCCCAGAGCACCTCCTGCTTGTAGAGCACGCCCTTCTCGGCCTCCTCCCAAGGGCCCATCAGCGTGAGGGTGATCCTTCCGGACCGCGCCGGAGTGAACTGGACCGCCGCCGTCCGCCAACCGCGCTGGGTTATGGGGAAGTTGACCGTGTACCCGCGCGATCGTTCGGCCTCGGGCACCCAGTTCATCCGCGCGATCGTCGCGCCGCCCTCGAGTGCCTGGCCGTCTTCCAGGGCCTGGACGGCGGCGTCGCCCGAGATGTCGAATCGAGCCGATTCGGCGAGCTTCACCGGTTCGGCGGCGATGGCGGAGGAGGCGACCGAGGCGAAAGCGGCCGTCAGGATCATCGGGATACGGAGCATGATCGGTCTCCAAGTAGGTCAGGCTCTCAGCCTGACGCGCCTACACCGTCAGGCTGAGAGCCTGACCTACGTTACGGGCCCTACTGGCGCTCGCAGCGGGCCGTCAGGTGATGCCGGGTGCCGCGGATGAAGACCACGACCTCGACGCCGAACGCCTGGCCGCGACGGACGGTGTTGTGCGATTCGACATAGAGGTCGAAAGTATAATGGCCGGAGAAGCCCCCGAGGCGCAGCATCTGGGCGCGGTTCTTCAGCTCCTGGTTGACCACGACGGCGACCGGCCAGAACCTGGCGCTGGGTTTGGTCGTCCAGCGCTGCACGCCTCCGCCGGTTATCGTCACTTCCTCGATGATCGCCGCGGCGGGGAGATCCATCACCAGCCGGTAATGCTCGTCCTTGCCGCCGCCTGGGGCGATCAGCCGGCCCGAGGTCCCGACGACGTCCTCGTTCCGATCGACCCAGTCGAACGAGACGATCGTGGCGCCGCCGCTGGAAGACCTGATCATGGCCGGGATCTCGGTCGACTCGCGATCGCTCCGCACCGGGCGTTCCTCGGGCTGCAATTGCGGTCGTCCGTGATCTTCGGGCGCGATGGCCGGGCCCAGCTCGGAAGTGGCGGGCCCTGAAATCGCCGGGGACCGGGCATCGGCCATCGGACCGGCCGTCCCCTCGGGCCGCTTGCAGTGCGAGGTCAGTGTGACGCGGTTGCCGCCGATCGACAGGGTGACTTCGAGATCGAATGGGGCGCCGGCTCTGATGCCGATGCCGGTGTTGAAGTACAGGTCGAAGGCCTGGGCCCCGGAAAAGACGCCGACCTGGGCGACGTGCGATCGAGTCACCGGCCGCCCGCCCTGGAAGATGGCGATCGGCCAGTGTCGGTCGCTCGGCTGGGTCATCCACCGATCGGATGGCCCGCTGGTCATGACCATGGACTCGATGATCGAGTTCGGCGGCAGGTCGAGCTCGAGCCGGAAATGCTGGTCCTTGGTCCCGTCGGCGCGGCCGGCGTCGCCGTAGCCGCCGACCACGTCCGCGTTCTCATCCGCCCAGTTGAACGAGCGGATCGACGCCCCGCCGGCCGAGGTGGTCCCGGCCGGCACCGGGGATCCGTCGAGTCCCGTCACGTCGGAGCCCGGGGGTCGATCCGCGGGCGTCGAGCCCATCCCCGTGATGTCGGCCTCGATCGTCGCGGATGCCGGCTCGGGGATGTTGTAGAAGCCCAGTGTCCTCGCTCCGCTCGGCCTGGGACCGGGCCCGGGCCGGATGCGAGGATTGGGAGAGGGCCGCTGCCGGCCTGGCGGGTTCGCGGCAGGTCCCGGCCGATGGACCGTCGGCGGACCGACCGGTGGAGGCCCGCCGGGTAAGCCGGGCACCGCCGGCCCGGGACCTTGATCCAGGAGCTCGAAGGAGTTGAGGAATTCGGCCATCGACTCCGGCTCCATCCGATCGGACCGTCCGGCGACGAAGACCTGATAGAGGCGATTGCCGACCAGGTAGACCCGCGCCCGGCCCATGATCTTGGCCCCGGAGCGTACCGGCTGCGACTCGAAGCTGACATCGCGTCCGGGATAGCCGTTGATCGAGATCGTGAGCTTGTTCAAGATGACCAGTTGGGCCTCTGTGGCCATCCCCTGGCAGGAGTTGTCGAGGATTGCATCCTTGTTGCCAAACTGGATGGGATGGGGAGGATAATCGGCGTACATCACCCTGCGGAGGGTGCCGGACCAGTCCTCGGTGGACGCGATCTTGGCGGTGATCGGGCCAAGGACGGTGGGGACCGTCTGCTCCTGGAGCTTCGGCTTCCCCGTGAACTGGACCCGGTATCTCCCCTCCGGCGAGGTATAATCCAGGGCCGTGTTCCGGCCACACCCGGCCGCCAGGATCGCCAGCAACACCTGGACCACGATCCGTCCGCGCATCGCATCGCCCCTCCGCGCCAGTGCCGGGCCGCCGGTCGCACGTCGCCATCCAGTTTGGCCGCGTCGACAGGGCCGTGCAAGACACGACGTGCTCGCCTCCCTGGCCCGAGACGCACGGCGTGTCGCTATAATGGGAGCGAGGGACGCGAGCGTCCCGGGGATCGTGATCGTGGCGGCGGGCTGTCGTTAATCGCCATCGCGTCTCCGCCGTTGGGCGAGTCAACCTGGTCGGATCCACGCAGAAAGGACCTCGAACGAATGACGCGGAAAACCACGACCCGGCGGCGGTTCCTCGCCCGCGGCGCGCAGACCCTGGGCTTGCTGGCGTTCATGGGCGGCCGGCCGGTGCGGATCCTCGCCGATGACGGCCCGGTCAAGGACGCGGCCGACCCGGCCACCGCCACGAAGCTGATCGACCGCGGGGTGGCGTTCCTCCGCCCGCGCCAGGATGCGAAGGGGGGCTGGTCCACGCAGCGCGAGCCGGGCGTCACGGCCCTGGTCGTCACGGCCCTGCTACGCTCCCAGCGGGTCGTCCCCGCCGATCCGGCGGTCACGAAGGCGCTCACGTACCTCGAGGGGTTCATCGGGCCCAATGGCGGCGTCTCCGAGTCTGCTCACGCCAATTACACGACCTCGATCGCGCTGGTGGCCTTCCAGGAGGCCAATCGCAACGGCCGGTACAACCGGGCGATCAAGGCCGGTCAGGACTTCCTCAAGACCATGCAGTGGGACGAGTCGGAAGGCAAGGGCCGAGACGATGCGTTCTACGGGGGAGCCGGCTACGGCGGCCGCAACAGCCGGCCCGACCTGTCGAACACGGCCTTCTTCATGGAGGCGCTCCGCGACACCGGCCTGCCCGCCGACGACCCCAACCTCAAGAAGGCCCTGATCTTCGTCTCGCGCTGCCAGAACCTGAAGGGCGAGTTCAACGACCAGGAATGGGCCGGGAAGGTCAACGACGGTGGCTTCATCTACAGCACCGCGCATAGCGGCGAGAGCATGGCCGGCAAGACCGCGGACGGCGGGCTCCGCTCGTACGCCAGCATGACCTACGCCGGGCTCAAGAGCATGATCTACGCCGGGCTCGACAAGAACGACCCGCGCGTCAAGGCCGCCTTGACCTACATCGCCCAGCACTACTCCCTCGACGAGAACCCGGGGCTCGGCCAGCAGGGGCTGTATTACTACTATCACACCTTCGCCAAGACGATGTCCGTCCTGGGCGGGCCGACGATCGTCAACGCCAAGGGGGTCTCGCACGATTGGCGAGCCGAACTGATCGCGGCGCTAGCCAAGCGCCAGCAGCCTGACGGTGGCTGGGTCAATCCGGCGGACCGCTTCCTGGAAGGCGACCCGAACCTGGTGACGGCGTATGCGCTGCTGGCGCTGGCGTACACGCGGAAGAAGTAAGGGCCCGTAAAATATTAATCGTTACAAACCAGGGGGGAGAAGGTATGATACCAGAATGAGCCCAGCCGAAGAACTCGAGCGGAAGTACGCCTTGCTGTTTCCGCACCTCAACGAGCGACAGCAACACCTCGTCGCTGGCTGCGATGGCCAGCGATTGGGACGAGGGGGTATCGCCCTGATCTCCCGGATTACCGGTTTCTCGCGCCCGACCATCTATCGGGCTATCGCGAGCTTGACTCAACGTCCCCTCCCCGTGGAACGAGTCCGGCGCTCCGGAGCCGGGCGGAAGCGGTTGGTCCAGCATGACCGCCAATTGGTCCGAGCCTTGGAAGCTTTGATCGACCCCGATACGCGAGGCGATCCCATGTCCCCGTTGCGGTGGACCTGTAAGAGTACACGCCAGTTGGCCCGCCTGCTGACGGCCCAGGGACATCCCACCAGTCATGTGACGGTCGCCCAGTTGCTCCACGACTTACACTACAGTTTGCAAGGCAACGCCAAGACCAAAGAAGGAAAGCAGCATCCCGATCGGGATGCTCAGTTTCGCTACATCCAAAGCCTGAGCGAGTCGTTCTTGGACCGAGGCTGGCCCGTCATCTCGGTCGATACCAAGAAGAAGGAACTGGTGGGAAACTACCGGAATCCCGGGGCGGAATGGCAGCCGGAGGGGCAACCGATTGAGGTCAACGTGCATGATTTCCCCGACCCGGACATCCCCAAGGCGGTCCCTCGTGGTGTCTACGATGAACAGCACAATGAGGGGTGGGTGACCGTGGGCTGTTCCCATGACACGGCGAGTTTCGCCGTGGAGAGCATCCGCCGTTGGTGGCGCGAGATGGGCCACCCCCTCTACCCCAGGGCGGAGGGGGTGTTGATTTGTGCGGATAGTGGAGGCAGTAATGGCTATCGCCTGAGACTGTGGAAGGTGGAATTGCAGCGTTGGGCGAACGAGACGGGCTTGGACATCACGGTTTGCCATTATCCACCGGGCACCAGTAAGTGGAACAAGATTGAGCATCGGCTGTTCTCCCAGATTACGAAGAACTGGCGGGGCCGCCCGTTGGAGAGTTACCGGGTCGTTGTCAACCTGATCGGAGCGACGACGACGGAAACAGGGCTGCGGGTGCGGGCGGACTTGGACAGGGAGTATTATCCCACCAAGGTGAAGGTCACTGATGCGGAACTGGCAACCGTGGATCTGCATCCTCACGACTTCCATGGGGAGTGGAACTACACGATCGAACACCAAAGAACTGAAGTGTAACGATTATTATTTTACGGGCCCTAAGACCGGGCCGCGGGCTCACAACGCAATGCCGGAGGGCCGCGCCAGGAACGAGATAGCGAGACCGGCCGATGTTTGGGCATCCCGGGAGGCGGTTCATGACCGAGCGAGAGAAGCACCCGGGAGCGACTCTCGTCCACTGCGCTCCGAATCTCGTTGCCTTGGAGATCCTGAGGCGGGTCAGAGAAAGGCAACAAGACCGACGAGAGGCCGACCCGAGCCGGACGCAGGAGCTGATTCGCGCGGCGAGGGATGGGGGAATCTATGGCCGCGAGCATCCCGAGTGACCTAGTGTGTCCGGCACGAAAACCTGCACTGAATTCGAGCACCCTGATCTACTGAACCAGTGCTCGGTTTCGGCGTGGGAGGTGCCGGCATGCGTGGCCGCAAGCCCGAGTTGTTGTCGATCCACTCTCCGGACCTGTCCGAGTTGGATCGGATCGCTGACAGTGACACGTCGCCGTGGTATCAAGTCCGGCGTGCGCGAATTGTCCTGGGAATCGCCGCTGGCCAACGGCGAGAAGACCTCGCTGCTCATCTCGAGTGCGACGAATCCACCATCTGGCGGACCTGTCAACTGTATCGGGACCGGGGGCTCAGCGGCTTGCTTGCCGATCAGAGGCAAGGCCACTCCGGACGTGACCTGGAGATCACACCGTTGCAACGGGCACAGATCGTTGAGCTGGCTTGCCTGGAGCGTGACCGTTCACAGTGGACTTGATGGTGTAATGCACAATGGGGTCGGCGCGCACCAGGACATCCACCGATGGCTGATCGTCGGCCTCCCTCATCACGGTCCTCTCTCTGCGATCCCCACGGCGCGGGGCTCCCCCAGTCGCTCGTGATGGATCGCCCCGGCGGCGTTCGCCCCTCGGACTTCCCGGCCCTCGTGGGCCTTGCATCCCTCGGCTCCGCCGACCCGCTCCCTCGACTCGAATCAGGTCGCTCGCGGCAGCAACGACGGCGCCTCCTCTCCGGCGAACCACGCCGTCACCGCCGCCTCCAGATACGCGAACACCGACCGTCCCTGCTGACTGCACGTCGCCATCACCGTCCGGATCCGCTCGCACCACCGCTTTCCGCGCTCGCCCCGCGTCCCCTGCGCGATCAGGCGGTCGATCACCACGAACCGGATCGCCTGCTCCGCCAGGTTGTTCGTCGGCTCGACCCCCGGCTCGGTGAGGAACCGGAAGTCGCTCGCCCCGTGCACCTCCAACCGCGCCGCCAGGTTGCTGCTCGCTCGCGTCGCCGGCACGTCCCACGTCCCGCGCCAGAGCACCTGGTCCCGCGCCGCCTCCAGCCGCCTCCGGAATTCCGCCTCGGTCCACTCCTCCCGGCGATGGATCACCGCGAGGAGATCCCGCAACGACTCGCGCAGGCCCTCCCCATACGCCCGGTCCCGCGGGTCGGGCAGCGTCGTGAGGTACTTCACATCGCGGATCAGATGCGCCGGACAGAACTGGAGGACGACACCGAATTCGCGATGGTAGCGACGATAGGCCGAGAAGTAGTCACACCCCAGTACCCCGTCGAACTCCGAACCCAGGACCTCGATCAACACGTCGGCGCTGCGGGTCGGGTCGATCTTGAACAGCGTGTACAGCCCGGCCCGGAAGCACCAGGTCCAGTGCCGCGGCCCGTTCTGTTTGTGCCCGGCCTCGTCGACGTTGAGCACCGCCTGGTCGGGGAGGTCGCCGAGCAATTCCTCATAGGGCCGCTCCAGCGCCCGGCTCACCTCGGCGACGATCTTGGCCAACTGCCCGCGGGAGAGGGTCAGGCCGATCACGTCGCGGACGAACTTGCGGATGGTCGAATACGAGGCGTGGCAGGCCCCCTTGAGGTAGGCGATGACGGTGGTCAGCCGCGGCCCGGCCGACCCGCCGCGCTCGATCGACAGGGGGAACGGGGCGTAGCAATCCTTGCGGCGATGGGGGCACCAGCCCGGGTGGCTGGTGTGCTCGTGGATCTCCAGGGGCACGGCGGCGATGTCAACCCGCTGGGCGACGATCGGCTCGGCGTCGTCGGTCACCAGCAGGTGGCCGCCGCAGGAGGGGCCGGCGTCCAGGAGGTAATCCGTGGGCACCGAGGCGAGCATCTCGGGGGGGAAGGGGACCCGTTGGTGCGAGGTATGTCCGGGCTGGCCGCCGGGCTTCCGCCGCTGTTGTCCGGGTGGCGGCGGGGGCTCGGGGGGCTTGACGATGTCCGAGGAGGGCGGCTTGGAGGAGGTGGAGGAATCCTTGCGGGCCGCGGCGAGTTGCCGCTGCAACTGGGCGACGACGGCGCAGAGCGCCTCCAACTCGGCGCGCAGGGAATCGACTTCGGCCTGCAACCGCTGGCAGTTGGCACACGGGGGTGTTGTCTCGGTAGCCATGGAGGCCGAGTCGATCCTTCCCTCGCCAGGCATTCAACACTGTGAACGGTCACAGCGAAGGCGGTCAACACGGGCCGAAACTCCGCGAGCGTCAGCCCGGTGAGGGCCGAGAACTTCCGATGGTCACCTTGAAGCTCTGTATACGTTATCATGCAGCCATTGTAGTCCTTATTCCTGATAAAGTCTATTGAACTAACCCGCTTCGCGGGAGATGGCACGTGCGTTGGCCTCCGCTGATGGCATCCTTCGCCGCGCCACCCCACGGCTCGCTGCCGAGCTCGCATCACTTCCCGTGGCCTCCCGTCCCTGATCGTCGTCTGACCACCGCGCCGGGTTCGTCGGCCGCCTGAGCCATCATGAGGGTCGTGTCTTATCCCTCACCTTCTGCTCAGGAGCTCCCCATGACTCCCCTACGCCGGCGCATGATCGACGACATGACCCTCCATGGCCTCAAGCCCAAGACGATCCGGGCCTACGTCAACGGCATCGCCCGCTTCGCCCGCCACTTCGGCAAGTCACCCGAGCTCCTCGGCACCGCCGAGATCCGGTCCTACCTCCTCTACCTCGACCGCGACCGCCACGTCGCGTCCAGCACCTACAACCAGGCCCTTTGCGCCCTGAAATCCCTCTACCGCATCACGCTCCGCAAGGGCTGGGACCTCGACGGCCTGGCCCGCACCCGCCGCCAGACCAAGCTCCCGGTCGTCTTGAGCCTCGAGGAGGTCACGCGCTTCTTCGAGGCCATCACCAACCTCCGCCATCGTGCCATCCTCATGACCGCCTACGCCGCCGGCCTGCGGATCTCCGAGGTCCTGGCCTTACGCGTCAACGACATCGATAGCGCACGCATGGTCATCCGTCTCCGTCAGGCCAAGGGATCCAAGGATCGCTACGTCATGCTCTCGCCCCGGCTGCTGACCCTGCTCCGGGAGTATTGGAGAGCCCACCGGCGCCACGAGGTCACCGCGCCCAGCCCCTGGCTCTTCCCGGGAGCGACCCCCGATCGGCCCCTCTCCGACAAGCCGGTGTATCGGGCCTGTCACGCGGCGTGTGTGGCCGCGGGCCTGGACAAGCACGTGACTGTGCATACGCTCAGACACAGCTTCGCGACCCATCTGTTGGAAGCCGGCACCGATTTGCGGACCATCCAGATCCTGCTCGGCCATCGCAGCCTCAACACCACCGCTCGATACCTCCATGTGGCCACCGCGGCCTTGAAGTCGACACGCAGCCCACTGGATCGCCTGGACTTGTCGGCCGAGGAGGTCCCGCAGTCATGACCCGACCTCGGCTCACCGTGGCCGAGGTGATCCGGAGCTGCCTCGACGAGTTCCTGGAGGAGTATGGCGCCGATCTGACACCGGAGCAACGTCGCGCGCTGAACGACCTGGTCTCCTGCCGCACGGCGGCCCTGGGCGGTCACGTCCTGGGGTGCCCCGAGTGCGGGCATCAGCAGATCGCCTACAATTCCTGCGGCAATCGCCACTGCCCGACCTGCCAGGCCACGGCCGCGGCACGGTGGCTGGAGGCCCGAGCCGCGGAATTACTCCCCGTGCCGTACTATGCGCAGCAGAATCTTATGTTGAGTCTGCACCGGAAGCCCTCCGTGGCTCAGGATTCTCGCTCGAAAAGCTCTGCATAGTTTCCCACCATGAGCCTCCAAGGCGACCGTCGGGGTCGCCCCCTTTCCCTTCAAGGAGGCCTCCCATGGAACACGAGACCCTTCCCACCCGTGCGCCTCAGCTCGAACAGCTCGTTCTCGATGCCGTACAGGACATGCAGCGGCTGGGTTACAGCCCCAAGTACCTGCGGCTCTGTCGCGGAGTCTGGCGCGACTTCCTCAGCTTCGCTCGCTCCGGCCCGATTCCCGAGGCCCTCTCGGATCCCTCGGTCGCGCGGTTCCTCGCCAGCCGCGGCATCCCCGCCGACGATGCCCCCGCCTTAACTTCGCGGCAGCGCTTGATCCGGGCCGTCATGCGGATCCTCGTCGAGTTCAAGTTGCACGGCTGCTATCAGCGCCGCAGCCGCACCGCGCGGTCGGTGAGCCTCTCGGCTCCGTTCCAGGCCTCGCTGGATACGTATGGGGCGTTCTGCAGGTCTCACCTCCGCTGCACTCCGGGCACCATGCGCTGTCGGACACGCCACCTCACCCGATTCCTCCACTTCTTGGAATCCCACCAGACGCGTGAGCCGTCCGCGATCCGGGCGACACACATCCCGGACTTCCTCCGCTCCCAGATCCATCTCCGGCCCAAGACGCTGGCCCTGATCGTCTCCGACCTCCGCTCCTTCCTGCGCTTCCTCTGCATGCAGGGGGCCCTCTCGGAGGATCTCAGTGGCCGCGTCCCCCAGGTCCGTGTGGCACGGGATGGACGTCTCCCTTCCATCTGGAGCGGCACCGACCTGGAGGCCCTGCTCGCGGCCGTCAACCGCGCCTCCCCCAAGGGGAAGCGGGACTACGCTATCCTGCTGCTGGCCTGCCGCCTCGGCCTGCGCGTCAGCGATATCCGGGGCCTGTGCCTGGAGCACCTGCATCGGCGAGAAGATCGCATCGAGATGACCCAGACGAAGACCGAGGTCCCGTTGTCGCTGCCACTGGGTGAGGAGTTGGGAGGGGCCTTGATCGACTACCTGCGGCACGGGCGCCCCGTCACGCATCACCGGGAGGTCTTCTTGCGGTTGAAGGCCCCGGTCGAGCCGTTCAGCAGCAACGACAACCTCCATCACATCCTGACCTTCTATCGCCAGCGGGCTGGGATCGCGCTGCCCGCTCAGGCCCGCAAGGGCCTGCATTCGCTCCGCCATACGCTGGCCACGCGCTTGCTGGAGGTCGGGACTCCGCTGGAGACCATCGCGGGGATCCTCGGGCACCTCTCGCCCGAATCGACCCAGATCTACGCCAAGGTCGATATCGAGGCCCTGCGCCGCGCCGCGCTGGACCCGGAGGTGTTCCATGAATAATCATGCGAGCGCACCCGCCTTCCGCAGCGCCCTGGCCCCGTGGATCGAGAAGTTCATCGCCGAGAAACAGGCCTGCGGGTACAAGTATGCCGTGGAGGGCGAGGCGCTGGGCGCCTCGATCGTTTCCTCCGCGAACGGGGACTGGAGACCGCCGCCTTACCCAGGGCGCTGGTCGAGCGCTGGATCGCGAAGGATCCGAATGAGAGTCCACGGACCCAGCGGGCGCGGATCGGTCTGGTCCGCCGCCTGGCCCTCTTCCTCCTCCGGCAGGGTTGTCCGGCCTACGTCCCCGAGGCCCGACTGACGGCCAAGGAGCCGGCCCCTTTCGTCCCGTACATCTTCCGGCACGAAGAGATCCGGAGGCTCTTGGAGGCGGCGGATGCCCTCCCGGTCGACCCCCGTTCTCCCCTGCGGCATCGAGTCCTGCCGGCGATCGTCCGCGTCCTCTATGGATGCGGCCCGCGCGTCGGCGAGGTCCTGGCGCTGCGGGTCGGCGAGGTCGACCTGGCCTCGGGGATCCTGGTGATCCGCGAGGCGAAGAACCGCAAGGATCGCCTCGTCCCCATGGCGCCGTCCCTCGGCCAGTACCTGCGGCGCTATGCGGACGCCTTGGGTGCCCGTCCATCCGATGTCCCCTTCTTCCCGACCCCTCGTGGAGGACCATACCTCCGTCAGACGATCTACCATGCCTTCCGCCAACTGCTCTGGCGATGTCGCATCCCTCACGGGGGGCGGGGACACGGCCCCCGGCTCCACGACATCCGTCATACCTACGCGGTGCACCGCCTGGCGCGATGGTATCGCGAGGGGGCCGATCTCAATGCCCTGCTGCCGGTCTTGGCCACCTATCTGGGGCATCGGAGCGTCACCGAGACCCAGCTCTACCTCCGGCTCACCGCCGACCTGTTTCCCGAGGTGAGCGCCCGATCGGAAGCCGCCTTCGGCCACATCATCCCGCGGAGGACATCCCCATGAAGCCCACGAACTTCGCCGCGCATCTCACCGCCTTCCTGGCCAGCTATCTCCCCGCTCAGCGGAATGTGAGCCCGAACACCATCCGGGCCTACCGGGACGCTTTCGTGCTCCTGCTCCGCTACTGCCGGGACGTACGGCGGTTGGCCCCGGATCGCTTGAACTTGGAGCAGATCGACCCGCCGTTGGTGCTGGGCTTCCTGGATCACCTGGAGAAGGAGCGTCGGTGTGCGGCGCGCACCCGTAACTTGAGGCTCACGGCCGTCCATGCCTTCTTCCGGTACCTCCAGACGGAGGAGCCGGGACTCCTACTGGGCTGCCAACGGATCCTGGCGATCCCCCTCCAGCGCTGCGCGGCTCCGGCTGTGGAGTACCTCTCGCCGGAGAGCTTGGCCGCCATCCTCCGCCAGCCGGACCTGGCTCGGCGCACGGGGCGGCGCGACGCCGTCCTCCTGAGCCTCCTCTACGATACGGGGGCGCGGGTGCAAGAGCTCATCGACCTGTCGGTACGCGACGTGCGCCTGGAGGTCCCGGCCCAGGTCCGCCTCACGGGGAAAGGGCGGAAGGCCCGCGCGGTGCCGCTGATGAGCAGCACGGTGGATCTGCTACGCGATTACCTGCATGAGCGGGGTCTGATCGGCCCCGAGCGGCTCGACGAGCCCCTCTTCCGGAACCGGTTCGGTGGGCGCCTCTCGCGCTCCGGCATCCGTTACCTGGTGGAGAAATACGTGCAGAAGGCCGGCGCCACGCGACCGGCCGTACCGCTCCCGAAGGTCAGTCCCCATACCTTCCGGCACACCAAGGCGATGCATCTGTTGCAGGCCGACAATCCGCTGGTGGTGATCCGAGACTTCCTGGGCCATGCCGACATCAAGAGCACCGAGATCTACGCCCGAGCCGACCTCGACATGAAACGACGGGCCTTGGAGAAGGCCGGCACCCAGTCGCCGACGCCATCGCTCCCCTCCTGGCAGAAGGATAAGGGGCTCCTGGAGTGGCTGACGTCTCTGTAGCCCCACGGGGCCGGAAGCTATGCGCAGTTCATCCGCTGGAAGCCCCCTTTCTCGAGGGCTCCGGCTCGATGAACTCGCCATAGCTTCTGCGTGCCCATAATACGGCCTATGTGCTGCTGAACATAGGCCGTACTTCCATCTCGTCTTCACGCTCCCGGACGCCCTCGACCCGATCGCACTGGCCAATCCGCGCGCGGTCTATGACCTGCTCTTGCGGTCCGCCGCCGAGACCGTGCTCGAGCTGGCCGCCGATCCCAAGCTCCTGGGTGCCAGGACCGGCGTCCTGGCCGTGCTGCATACCTGGGGCCAGAACCTTCAGTTCCACCCGCACGTCCACTGCGTCGTGCCCGGTGGTGGGTTGTCTCCCGATGGGACCCGCTGGGTGGCTTCTCCCAGCCATTTCTTTCTGCCGGTCCGGGTCCTGAGCCGGGTGTTTCGCGGCAAGTTCCTGGCCGGACTCCGTGCGGCGTTCAACCACGGTGAAGTCCGCTTCGCGGCCGATCAATTCGATCAGGCGTTGTCCGTAGCCGCCCACACCGACTGGGTCGTCTACGCCAAGCCGCCGTTCGGGGGTCTTTCATAATGCGCACCTCAAATATCCTCGGGAAACTCGAGAGTTCGCTGGTCCCGATCGGGTGATGACGGCCGCTTCTTCGGAGGCCGTCCCGAGCCGTCCTGGGTGCGGAACGCTTCCACGTCCTCGGTGCGGAGGGTCCACGGTCCACCCGGACAGACCTGCTGCGCAGGCACTTGCTGGCGCCGGATCAGGCGTTGCATCGTCGAGTAGCTCACGCCGAGCCGCGCGGCGGCTTCTTCCAGGGTGAGTTCGCCCCGGGCCTCCCGTTCACCGGGTGAATGGTTGGGAATCTCATGAATGGTCCGGAAGTTCCCCACCCGGACGCGGGTCCAGGTGTGCCCTTTCGCCGTCTTGATGCCCAGCCGATTCAGTTGAGCCGCGATCTGCTTGTCCGACATCCGCCGCGCCAGTTGCCGGATCAAATCAACGGTCTCGACTGACGTCGTCCAGCGGTGTTGCCCCGTGCGTCGCTTCCGAAGCGAGAGCTCCGTATGTTGGCCGCCTTGCCAGTGGATCAGCACCCGCAGCTGGGACTCCTCGACGTAGACCACGACCTCTTTGATCACGGTCCGCAGGATCCGCTTCTTGAGATCAAATGGCGCCGACGGATGGTGCCACAAGCGCGGCAGGTCCAGTGCCAGCCGTCGCAGCGGCTCCTGTTCTTTGGCCGAGTTGAGCCCCAGCTCATCGGAGAGCTGGGCGCACCGCTGCTCCAGGACGCGGACCCGGTCCATCGCCTCGTTCCAGCGGGTCTCCAGCGTGCGGGCCACCAGCCGATTCTCGGGCTCCACTTGACCGTATTGCCGCGCGCATCGGTCGGCTTCGTATCGGGCACGCTCCAGCTCCATCTCGGCCTGCCGCTGCTTCTCCGTCCGGCGCGCGCGAGTTCCGCGGCGGCCTCCAGCATGGCCTCCATGCGGGCCGGCGCCAGGGCGTCGAGGACCGCTTCCACCACCGCCTGCTCGACCGTCACACCGCCGAAGATGCGGCAGATCTGCTTGCCGACAACCTCGGACTCTGCCGCGAGGCAATAGTAATACACGACCTGAGAGTCACGACCGCGACGACCGCTGTACCGGACGCGCATCTTTCGTCCGCAATGGCCGCAGCGCACCAGCCCGGCCAGCAGACCCTTGCCCGGGCGGGCGGCCCCCGATACGGCCTCGCCGAGGGCACTGCGGTTCTGCTCGAGTCGTTCCTGATTCGCCAGGTATTCCGGCCACGTGATGTAGCCCTCGTGGTGGTCCTGAAGGAGCACCTGCCACTGATCCGGCCGCCGCTCCCTCTGCTTGACCTGTCGTTTCCGTCCCTCGATCAGGACGACGCGTCGCCGCGTGCGGCCGAACGCATAGGCGCCCGCGTAGGCCGGGTTCTGGAGCAGCCCCGTGACCCTCCAGGTGGTCGCGGGGACGAAGTTGACGGGATCCGCCAGGGGGGACCTTCGCCTGGGCACCGGGATCCGCTCCTGGCGAAACCACAACGAGACCTGGCGGGCAGTGCCCAGCTCGCGGAACTTGGAGAACACCAGCTCGATGGCGCGCCGCACCTGCTCATCCGGGTCCTTCTCCAGGCGTCGCGCATCGCGCAGCACATAACCCTCGGGGATCCGGGTGTAGTACTCGCCGCGGCCGGCCATCTGCCGGATCGCTTCCTGCGATCGCTGCCGGAACGCCGCCGTCTCCATCTCGCTCATCGTGCCTTTCAGACCCAACAGGAGCCTGTCGTTGGGATGTTTCGGATCATAGACGCCATCATGGTCGACGATCAGCGTGTCGACAATGCCGCAGAACTCCACCAGTCGGTGCCATTCGTGGCCGTTGTGCGCCAGCCGCGAGGCCTCGACAGCGAACACCGCGCCGACCCGCCCCTGGCAGACGGCGGCCAGCAACTCTTCGAACCCTTGACGGTCCACGTATCCGGCCCCCGAGCGCCCGAGATCGTCGTCGATCACCTGCACGTCGCGGAACCCCAACTGCCCGGCTCGTTCGGTCAGGCCATACTGGCGACGCTGACTCTCCACGTTGTTCTGGACCTGCTCGGGCTTGGATTGGCGAATGTAGATGTATGCCGCGCGATCCAGATGAGATTGCTTAATCTTTATCATGATCATGATCCTTGTTGTCCGAGGGATTCTCCGCCGATTTCACGAGCACAGCGACGACCAGCTTGGCCAGCAACCGCCGGGCTTCAGTCAGCACGTTCTCCGGCAGCGTCTCGACGGTTCCCGGTGGCGGAAACAGCGTGGGGCGTCTCATTGCGTCCCTCCCGAGGTGAGCTTGATGGGGGATGCTCCTGGGAGGAAAGTGCCTCGGCCACCAGTCGCTGTAAAGCGAGCAGGGCGGGAGCGTCGATGAGGACGTGATGGGCTGGCGAGGCGTCGAAGGAATGCGGTTCGCACATCCACCGAGGCACAAGCCACTGGCGACCGGATTCGGTCACGACCCGGTAGTGAGCAGCGCCTTGGTGCTGTTGCCGCGCGGACACCATCACCCGCTGGCCGTGCAACGGGTGATACGGATATTCAACGACAACCTCTTGGATGTGATGATGGGGAGTATGGAATGCCGCCGTTCGGCGGTCCCGAACAGGTGTTGAAGTATCTGGCTCGTTACACCCATCGTGTGGCCATCAGCAATGCCCGTTTGCTCGGCTTCGAGGACGGCATGGTCCGCTTCGGTTACAAGGACTATGCCCACGACAATCGGAAACGAGTCATGACGCTGACAGCCGTGGAGTTCGTCCGACGGCTGTTGCTGCACGTGCTGCCGACGGGCTTCCAGCGCATCCGCCATTACGGCATCCTGGCCAATCGCCATCGGCAGGCGAAGCTGGCCTTGTGCCGCCGGTTGTTGGGGTCCGGTCCGGCGGCCGAATCTGAGTTGGCCGAGGAGACGAGGGAGCCCCGGGAAAGCCCGTCGTCGATCACTCCAACCCGAGTGTGCCCGGTCTGTGGCGCGGGACGAATGATCGTGATCAAGGAATTCCCGCCAATGCCCTCGGGAGCTGAAGCCCACGAGGGAGTTGGAGCGTGCGTCGGCTTCGACAGTTCGTAGTTGCGAGGGAGGATGGCCGTCACGACAGGGGTCCCCCAAATGACCGTCGTGAGAGGCGGAGCAGGGATTCCCCGTACCGAACGGGAAGAATCGGCGGAAAACGGCGAGAATCGAGGTGTGGAGAGCGACTCAGGGACGAAGGTCGGGAGGGTGAAACCGGGGCGGAAATGAGTTGGAGAGGTTGAGGGTCGCCGACGACCCAAGATCACCGAGCCGAGCGGGCGATTGAAATACCAAAGGAAGGGCGCCTCCCACGAAGCGGCTCAGTTCAACGGGATTGTATCCGGAGGGCCGCGGTGGCGTGGGATCAGGCGATGGCCTGCGCGGCGGCCCTCCGGATACAACTCTCTTCATTCTCCCGCTGGTCGCCCATTAGCCCGTCCAGCGGCGATGGTACCTCTAGCGCGATGCCGACGAGCTGCACTTCATGGACTCGGCCAACTTCAACCAGTTCTCGATCACAGTCGAAGAGCTGCGCGACCTGCCGCCCACGCGTGCGCGGCAACTCGGCCACCGGCCGGACCAAGCCCGCCACCCTCTCGACCGGGCACGTGGTCCAGGTCCCCGAGCACCTCGACCAGGGCACGGTGATCCGGGTCGATACCCGGAGGGGCGAGTACCTCGGCCGGGGGGGTTGACGAAGCCGCCGCGCCGTTCGGTGTGTCCCGCCTCAAATGCATGCACTCTTCGTCGCACCGTCCCGACGATTTGCCGGAAAATCGTGTAACCCGAAGGCGTCTTGCGTGCAGTACATGTCAAGACGCCCGCCGTCGGCCGCGGTGGGTCGCAAGCGCGGACGGGGAGGGTTGGGATGCGGACCAGCCTGCGAGGCGCATTCAGCGGTGCATTCACCCACCACCTCGAACGGTTGTTCCGGCACGGGACGGCCGTCGGGCTGTCGGAGGGCGAGCTCCTCGAGCGATTCGTCGGGAGCCGTGACGAGGCGGCGTTCGAGTCGCTGATCGCCCGGCACGGGCCGATGGTGATGGGAGTCTGTCGCCGGTTGCTCCGCGACCCCAACGACGTCAACGACGCCTTCCAGGCGACCTTCTTGGTGCTGGTACGCAGGGCGGGGACGCTCCGCCGGTGCGACTTGCTCGGCAACTGGCTCTACGGCGTCGCCCACCGCGTGGCGAACCGGTCGCGTGTCCTGGCGGCCCGACGTCTGGCCCGGACGCCCTTTGGCCCTGATGTCGTCGATCAGCTCGATGTCGCCCTGGGACGGCGGAACGGGGCCGATTCCTCCGTGCACGATCCCGAGCCGGTTGCCTGGCTGCACGAGGAGGTCCGGCGGCTGCCGGAGAAGTACCGGACCCTGGTGCTGCTCTGCTACTTCGAGGGGCTCCGCTACGAAGAAGCCGCCATGCGGCTAGGATGTCCCATCGGGACGGTCAAGGGCCGGTTGGCCCGCGCCCGCGACCTGCTGCGCAAGCGGCTGGTCCGGCGCGGTGTCGGTCTCTCGGCTGTCGCGCTGGAGTCGCACCTGGCCCTCGCCGACGCCCTCGCCACCGTCAACCAATCGCTCAAATGGGCCACGCTCAAGGCCGCCCGGTCGATCGCCGGAACGTCCCGTGGATCGCTCCTCACGGCGTCGTCCGTCTCCGTCTCCGTTGCCTCACTCACTGATGGAGTCCTCCGAGCCATGACCACGACCAAGTTGACAGCCGTCTCCCTCGTTTTCCTGATCGCCGGGGCCGTGACGACCGGCCTGGTCATCGCGGCCAACCAGGGGCCGGATCGACCGGATCACCCTGCAAGTCAACCCCGCGCGGCCGGCGCGAAGAGCGAGAACGAGACGGGAGCGATCGCTCAGAAGAAGGCCGCCCAGGCGAATCCCGCGACAGCGAACCAACAGGCCGAGGGCTCGTCGAAGCCACTCAGGAACACCCAGATGGCCGTCGGTGCACTGTCTGAGGCTGGTGGCGCGGGCGAGATGATGATTGGGATGGCCGGCGGCATGGGTGGCGGCCAGCCCGGCGGCGGTGACAACCAATCGATGGGCGGCGGTGCGGATGACTCGGATGAAGTGAGTAGGACGATGCGCCTCGACATCGTCGAGCTCTCCGCGGCCCTCTCGGTGTGGGACAAGACACCTCAGAATGAGGAAGTCCTCAAGGAGTTGGAAAAGCCGTTGACCATGTCGTTCGCCAAACCCACTCCCCTAGAAGAGGTGCTCAAGTACATCAAGTCGTCCACGGCGACGCGGTCCGGCGGCCGCAAGATGCCGATTTACGTCGATCCCAAGGGCCTCGAGGATGCTGAGGTGAAGCTGGACTCGAAGGTGACCATCGACCTTGACGGTGCCCCGCTCAAGACGTCGCTGCGGCTGGTCCTGAAGCAATTGGGGCTGGCCTACTGCATCCGCGACGGGGTGCTCATCATCAGTTCCCTTGACGGCGTCCACCAGGAGTTGGCCGAGGAGGCCCGCGAGTTGATGGGCAGCGGGAAGAACGATCAGATCGACATGCGCACCCTGGCCCGGACGGGCGTCATCAAGCGGGGGATGTTCATGGGTCAGGGCGGCATGGGCGGCGGCGGTATGGGCGGCGGCGGTATGGGCGGCGGCATGCGTTGAAACCCGTCGGTTCTCCGCGGCCTGGTGTCCAGTCTCTCGCCGATTCCGGAAAATGTGTATCCGGCCCGCCCCGGGCGAGGAGTACCAGATAGGAGGTGCACCTCGTCGGACGCGGCAAGGTGCTCATCCCGAAGGGCGAGGGCGGACATGCGGACCACGTTGCGAGGCCCATTCAGCGGCGCATTCATCCACCAACTCGAGCGGCTATTCCAGCACGGCACCGCCGTCGGGATGAGCGAGGGCGAGCTGCTCGAGCGTTTCGTCGCGGCCCATGACGAGGCCGCGTTCGAGGCGCTCGTCGCCCGGCACGGCCCGATGGTGCTGGGCGTCTGCCGGCAGTTCCTCCGCGACCCTAACGACGTTGATGATGCCTTCCAGGCGACGTTCCTGGTGCTGGTGCGCAAGGCGGGCACGCTCCGGCGCCGCGACCTGCTGGGCAACTGGCTCTACGGAGTCGCCCTCCGCGTGGCGAACCGATCGCGATGCCTGGCGGTGCGGCGGCTGGCCCGCACTCCCCATGGCCAGGCGACGATCGATCGGCTCGACGACGACGGCAGCGAAGTCGTCGCGGTCCACGACGCTCCGTCCCGCCTCGATTCCGAGCCGAGCCCCTGGTTGCTCGAGGAAGTCCGGCGTCTGCCCGAGAAGTACCGCTCCCTGGTGGTGCTCTGCTACTTCGAGGGGCTGACGCACGAGCAGGCCGCCGCGCGGCTCGGCTGGCCGATCGGGACGGTCATGGGCCGGCTGGCCCGGGCCCGCGACTTGCTCCGCAAGCGGTTGGCCCGTCGCGGCGTCAGCCTCTCGGCCGGGGCGCTGGCCGCGGACCTGTCGCTCTCCGATGGTCATTGCGCCGTACCAGAACCGCTCCGATACGCCACCCTGAAAGCTGCCCGCTCGGTCGCCGGGACGGCCGGCCGTTCGATCCTCCCCGCGTCGTCGGTTTCCCTCACAGTCGCCGCCCTGGCTGATGGAGTCCTCCGAACCATGATCCTGACACATATGAAGGCGATTTCGCTCGTTCTCCTGGTCGCAAGCGTCGTGACGACCGGCTTGGTCCTCGCAGCCGCCCAGGGACCCCCTCAGCCGGCCGAAGTCACCGACCAATCCCCCCAACCGGCCCCGAAAGCCGTGGACGAGGCGGCCTTGATCGCCCAATCGAAGGGTGCCGAGGGAAACCCGGCCGCTCAGAAAGCGCAGGCATCGTCATCGCCGGTTCCGAAGAAGGCCAACACGCCCCCTTCAATGGCCGCCATGATGCGCCAGCAACAGAGCGCCGGCACGATGCGCCAGATGATGATGGGTGGTATGTCGGGCGCGGAGGCGGAATCTCAGCGAGAATTCCGCGCACGACTGGAGATCACCGTGCTGGCCGCTGCCTTGGCCGACTCCGAGGGCGACGACAACGGGCAGCCCAAGAAGGGCTCCCTGCGAGAGAGGCTGGAGAAGCCGTTGACCATGTCGTTCGCGAATGAGACGCCCCTGGAGGACGTGCTCAAGTACATCAAGGACGCCACGGCCGGGCCCAACGGCAAACCCATCCCGATCTACCTCGACCCCAAGGGACTCCAGGAAGCCGGCGCGAGCCTGAACTCCACCGTCATCATCGACCTCGACGATGTCCCGCTGAGGATGTCGCTCCGGTTGATCCTGAAGCAACTGGGCCTGGCCTACTGCGTCCGGGACGGCGTGCTGATCATCAGCTCCGTCCAGGGCATCCGCCAGGAGTTGGTGGAGGCGGCCGGGGCGGCCTTCGGCCACAGCGCCAACGCGGTGGACGAGGTCATGGAATCGATGGGTATCAAGACGCAGCGCGGCATCCAGTGATTCCGGCCGGGGCCATCAGATCATCGTCAGCCCCGCGGCGGACGTCCCCGAGTCGGAGCCGCGGGACATGGGCAGCTCGATGATGAACGAGGCCCCCTGGCCCGGGCGGGACTTGACGACGATCCGGCCGCCGTGCTCGCGGATGATCTTCTGAGAGACGGGGAGCCCCAACCCCGTGCCTCCCGAGCCCTTGGACGAGGCGAAGATCTGGAAGATCGACGGGATGTCGGCCTCATCGATGCCCGGGCCGTTGTCGGTGACGACGACCCGCGCCATCGTTTGCAGGGCGTCCCACTCGGTCCGGACGATGACCTTGGCCTCCGCCGTGCCTTCGCTGGCGTCGATCGCGTTGGTGACAATGTTCAGCACGGCGCGGTGGATGCCTTCGGGATCGATCAGGACCTTGTCGAGATGCTCGCCGGGCTGCCACTCCAACACGACCCCCAACTCGGTGGCGCGGGACTGCATCAGCTCGACGACCTCACCGACCGTCTCGTTGAGATCGGCGGGCTCCAGGGCCGGCTCGCGGTCCTTGGAGAACGAGAGCATGTCCATGACGAGGTTGTAGATCCGCGTCTGATTCTTCTCGACGATCGTCCAGCCGCGGCGGACGATCGAATCGTCCTTCTCGTTGAGCCCCAGGTCGATCAGGTAGCTGCCGGACCGGATCCCCTGGAGGATGTTCTTGATGTGATGCGAGAGCGTGGCGATGGTCTGGCCGACCGCCGCGAGCCGCTCGGCCTGGATCTTGTCGTTGTAGAACTGGGTGTTCTCGATGGCCAGCCCGGCCTGGTGGCCGATGGCGACCATCAGCATGAGCTGGTCCTGGCTGAACTTGGTCCGCGATGCCCGCGGCCCGCCCGCGGCCCGGGCGAAGGCGGCGCCCGCCTGGATGTCGGCATACAGCACGCCCAGCGTGGTGTGCCGCCCCTGGATGGGCACGCAGATCGCCTCGCGGATCTGATAATCCACGATCGACTGCGCCGGGCTGAACCGCTTGTCGCTCGGGGCGTCGGTGGTGATCACGCCCTCGCCCTTCTCCAGCACGTAATCGACGATCGTGCGCGAGATGGTCATCCGCTCGTCGGGCTGGTCCGAGTCGCCCCACCGCACCGCCTTGGGGACGAGCTGGCCCGACTCGTCCTTGAGCAGGATCGCGCCGCGGTCGGCGTGGATCGACTCGAAGACCAGCTCGAGGATCTGAGGCGAGAGCGTGTCGATGTCCAGGACGTTGCTGATCGCCTGGGTGGCGCGATACATCACCGCCAACGGCATGAGCCGTTCTCGCAGCCAGCCCGCGGCGGCGGCGTCCGGGGCCTGGAGGACCCGCGAGCCCTCGCCCGAGGGGATGCTGCGCAAGATCGCCGAGCGATCGTCGGGGCCGCTCCGCGCCAGCAAGTCCACCCGCGATCGCAGGTCGCGCTGCACCGACGTGCCGCCGTCCTGGAACACGATCACCGTCTGCCCGAGCTGGACCTTGTCCCCGTGCCGCAGCGCCGTCCGGTCGATGGCACGGTCGTTGACATAAGTCCCATTGGCGGAACCCAGGTCGACGATCTCGAAGCCGGTCAGGAGGGACCGCAGCTCGGCATGGCGGCGGGACACCTCGTTATCGTGGACCTGCACGGCGTTCGAGTTGTCCCTGCCCAGGGCCACGGGACCGGAGGTGAACTCGAATCGCTTCCCCTGGTCGGCCCCTTGGATCACTAGCAAGGAGGCCACGAGGCTAATTCTCCTGACAGTCTGGTGCAACTTCGCGCGCACGCGATGCGCGGCCCCACTCCAAGCTAACCCACCACCCCGAGTCCGTCAACACGCTGAGGACTCCTCCCTGGCCGCATTTACAAAACCGAAGAGGGGCGCGACAATCTTCGTCAAGGGGGCGTTGGCGATGCCGCGGACCGAGACCAGGCAATTCGATCGGCCGGTGGAGGCGACGACGCGAACGCGGGTGAAGTTCGCGTGGTGGCTCGTCCTGGCCGGAGTGGCGGCGATCGTGCTTTGGGTCGCAGGCGACGAGTGGTTGCGGCGCGAGCTGGGTCGGGTCGAGCGCGAGATCCAGGCCGGCCGGATCGATTCGGCGCGATCGCGGCTTCAGCGACTCTCGGCGCTGGGGCTGGGGGGCGTCGAGGCCCGCTACTGGCGCGGGGCCTGCGAGGAGGCGGAAGGACAATTCGAGACGTCGCTGGCGACCTGGGCGGAGATCCCGCCCGGGTCGAAGCGGTATGCCAACGCGTGCTTGCGCCGGGCCCGGCTGGCACTGGAGCGGGGCCGGTTCGCGGAAGCGGAAGAGTCGCTCCAGACGACCCAGTTTCCCCGCACGAGCCAGGCCTTCGCAATGCGAGATTCGCTCTTGCAGCAGGTCGACCTGTTCACGGGGCAGTTCGACAACCTCCGCCGCCGGATCGAGGGCGAATGGGGCGGTACCGGCAACCCGGCCGAGATCCTGAGGAAGCGCTACCTGGTGGACAACCCCCGCTCCTTCCCGGTCGATGCGCTTCGATCGCGGCTGGAGGAATCCGGCCGGATGGCACCCGAGGACGATCGGGTCTGGCTAGGCAAGGCCTACCTGGCGATTCGCACCGCCCGGTTCGCCGACGCCGAAGACTGGCTCAGGCGCTGCCTCCGGCGCCGGCCGGAGGATCCGGCGGTCTGGCGGGACGACCTGGAATGGGCGATGGCCACGGACCGCCTCGCCGAGGCCGTCGAGGCGCTTCGGCACCTGCCGGCCGATCGGCTGTCGCCCGAGGCGAGGCTTTCCACGCGCGCCTGGATCGCGGGGCGGCTCGGGGACACGCGCGCCGAGCAGGACGCCTTGACGCGGTGGGTGGAACGGGCCCCCGGCGAGCTCAACGCCGTCGCCCGGCTGATCGCGCTGAAAGCCCGATCCAGCCGCCGGCCCGAAGAGGCCGCCGATCTCCGCCGCCGCAAGGCGATGCTCGACCGTGCCAGCGACGACTACCGCGGCGCGCTGGCCGATCGGGTCCCCACGGGACAGTTCGACGAACTGGGTCGGCTGGCCGAGGTGCTCGGCCGGCGGTTCGAGGCCCGCGGCTGGTGGACGCTCGCCCTGCGCGAGTCGCCCGGCTCGGAGGAGGCGCGGCGGCGCTCGACCGGATCGATCGCAGCGAGCGAGAACTCGCGGCGGCCGATCGGGCCGACGCCGCGTCGCAATCGGGCACCATGGCCGAGGCGCTGGCCGATCTCATCGGCCGGACCCCCCGCGAAAAGCCCGTTCCCTCCTCCGTGGCGGCCGTCCCCGTCTTCAGGGACGACGCCCAGGCAGTCGGGCTTCGCTTCGTCTATGAGAACGATCCGACGCCGCTGTCCCGCCTGCCCGAGTCCATGGGCGGTGGCGTCGGGCTGCTCGACTACGACGGCGACGGCTGGCTGGACGTCTACGCCGTCCAGGGTGGCAAGCTCCCCAACAATCCCGGCCCGCCGCCAACGCCCCAGGGCGACCGCCTGTTCCGCAACCGCCGCGATGGCACGTTCGAGGATGTGACCGCCGCCGCGGGTCTGATGGCGTTCCCGGGAGGCTACGGCCACGGGGTAACGGTCGGCGACTACGACAACGACGGCCATCCCGACCTGCTGGTGACGCGATGGCGGTCCTATGCCTTGTATCGCAACCGGGGCGACGGCCGGTTCGAGGATGCGACGACCGCCGCCGGCCTGGGAGGCAACCGCGACTGGCCGGCCTCGGCGGCGTTCGCCGACCTGGACGGCGACGGCGACCTGGACCTCTACGTCTGTCATTATGCCGACTGGGACCCTCGGCGTTCGCCGCTCTGCCCACATCCCAACGATCCCAACCGCTACACCTACTGCGGCCCGCGCACTTTCGCGGCGATGCCGGACCACGTCTACCGCAACGACGGGGGACGGTTCGTCGAACGTGTCAGGGCCGGCGGGCATCCGCGCCGCCGATCGCGACGGCCGGGGCCTCGGGGTCGTCGCGGCCCACCTCGACGACGATGGGCTCATCGACCTCTTCGTGGCCAATGACATGTCGGCCAACTTCCTGTTCCTCAACCGGGGCGGATTCCGCTTCGAGGAGACGGCGGCCGAGGCGGGCGTGGCGACCAGCACCTCGGGGGGCTATCTCGCCGGGATGGGGGTGGCGTGCGGCGACTTCGACGGCGACGGCCGGCTCGACCTGGCGGTGACCAACTTCTACGGCGAGTCGACCACCTTCTACCGCAACGTCGGATCGGGCCAGTTCGTCGATCAGACGGCGGCGATCGGGCTGGCGGCGCCCAGCCGCTACCTGCTGGGCTTCGGCGCCGCGTTCCTCGACGCCAACAACGACGGCCGGCTCGACCTCGCCACGGCCAACGGTCACGTCAACGACCTCCGGCCGCTGCTCCCCTATGCGATGCCCGCGCAGCTCTTGCTGGGCGAGGCCTCGGGCCGGCTGGTCAACGTCTCGGAGCAGGCCGGTCTGCCGTGGCAGGTCCCTCGCCTCGGCCGCGGCCTGGCTCTCGGCGACCTGGACAACGACGGGCGACTCGACTTGCTGATCGTATCGGAAAAGAGTCCGTTGGCGTACTTCCACAATCGGGGCCCGTCCGGCCACTTCGTCACCCTGCAACTCGAGGGGGCGGCGGCCCGGAGCAACCGCGACGCGATCGGTGCACGCGTGACCCTCACCGCGGGAGGCCGCCGCCAGATGGCCGAGCGGATCGGAGGCAGTAGCTACCTGTCGGCCAACGATCCTCGGCTGCACTTCGGTCTCGGGGAGTCAACCGGCGTCGAGTCGGTCGAGGTGCGTTGGCCTTCCGGGACCGTCAACCGATATACCGGCCTGGCGGCCGACTCGGCCTACCTGCTACGCGAGGGGAGATCCGAGGCGATCCGCCTTCCCGGCTCGGAGCGGTGAGTCCACGAGAGCCTCATGTTCGCGCCTCGGTCCGAAACGCGCCGCTCGCCAGTTCGAGCGCCTGGTGCCACTCGCCCCGGAGGAGCTGGCAGAGTGCCAGTAGCCGGTGCGAATCGGGGCCGGGACGCAGCTCGTGGCAGCGTCGGGCGTGTCGCAGGGCCTCGTCGAGGCGGCCGGCGCCGAGAGCCAGCAGGCCGCGGCGGCGGTGCGCCGCGTAGTTCTGGAGCGCGGAGCGGAGCAGCCGCAGGTCGCTCTTGCAGCGCCTGCAGGTATCGGTCCAACCCTGGCGGGCACCGCAGGTCGGGCAGCGCAGTTCCTCGTCAGGGGGGCGCGCGGCCCTCGAGTTCTCGATCGCCATGGCGAGTCCTGACGTCAGGCGTCCTCCAGGTAGAAGACCAGGTCCTCGACCTCGCGCAACACGGACCGGATGCGGTCGGCCTGGCGGCTCTCGACGGCGGACCTCAAGTCATCGAGCATGGCGCGCAGCTCGTCCGCGTCCTCGGCGTTGGCGTCGGGCAGGATCCGCTCGGCCTTGGCCGTGAGCGCCTCGGCTGCCTCGAGCGCCGACCGTAGTTCGGGGTCAACCGCTCCGGCGGCCTCGCCCGGCGCCGGCAAGCCGAGGGTGCTTTCCGGCTCACCGACTCCCATGATCGACTCCAGGCGATCGACGGCGTCGCTGCGCTGCCGCTTGCGGAACCGCTCCATCGCGTTGTCGATCACCACGTGTTTGGCCAGGCCCGTCGCCCGTTCGGTGGCCATCACCTTGAGGATCCCATTCAGGTCGAGGTCGAATCGGACGAGGATCTGGTTGCCGGCCGGCACCTCCGCCAGGCCCTCGACGGTGAACTCGCCGACCAGGGTGTCGTACCGCGTGTCCGGGTTCTCGCCCTGGAAGACGCGGATGTCCACGGCGGGCTGATCGTCGGCCACCGTTGAGTAGATCTCGGTCCGGCTGGCGGGCAGCGGCGTGTTGCGCTCGATGATCGGCGAGTAGCAGTTGGTCAACATGAACCCGTAGAGCTCCCCGAGCACCTCGATGCCCAGGGTATGGGGAGTGATGTCAACCAGGATCGGCCCGACGTCGATCCCGGCGATTAGACCGCCCTGGACGGAGGCGCCCAGCGCGACGGCCAGGTCGGGCTCGATCTCGCTGTGCACCGGCCGTCCCAGCCGTTCCTCCAGCAGCTTGTGGACCAGCGGGGTCCGGGTCGCCCCGCCCACCAGCACGACCTTGTCGATCTGGTTGGCCTGCACCTTGCCGTCGGAGAGCGCCTCGTCCAGGTTCTTCAGGGTCTTGAGGAGCAGAGGCTCGATCAGCTCCTCGAACTCGAAGCGGCGGATCTCCATCTTGAGGTTCAGCGGGCGGCCATCCTTCTCGGCGATGAACTCCTCCTCGATGGAGGTCACCGGCTCGAAGGAGAGCCGCTTCTTGGCGTCCTCGGCGGCGCGGAGCATCCGGGCCTTCGAGGCGGGCGTCTTCCGCAGGTCAACCCCGTGCTCCTTGGCGAAGGCGTCGCAGATGAAGTCGAGCAGGAGCTGGTCGAAGTCGTCGCCGCCGAGCTGGGTGTCGCCGTGGCTGGCGCGGATCTCGACGACCCCGTTCTCGATCTGGGCCAGCGAGACGTCGAACGTCCCGCCCCCCAGGTCGTAGACCAGGAGCCGCTCCATCTCGGTCGGGTGCGGGTCGTAGGTCAGCACGGCGGCGGTCGGCTCGTTGATGATCCGGACGACCTCGAGTCCCGCCAGCTCGCCGGCCTCGCGGGTCGCCTGGCGCTGAGTGTCGTTGAAGAACGCCGGGACTGTGATCACCGCCTTGGCGACCGGATGGCCCAGCGCCGCCTCTGCCCGTTGCTTCAGCGTCCGCAGGATGATGGCCGAGATCTCCTGCGGCGTGTATTTCTGGTCGCCGAGCGTGACGGTCTCCTCCTGGCCCATCTTCCGCTTGATCGACCGGACGGTGCGATCGGGCGCGAGGACGTACTGATTGCGCGCGGCCTTCCCGACCAGCAGGTTGCCCTGGGGGTCCAGCCCGACCACCGACGGCAGGATCGGGTCGCCATCCTCGCCCGGTAGGACGACCGGACGGCCGTCACGGATGACGGCCACCTCGCTGTTCGTCGTCCCCAGGTCGATGCCGATGATCGTCTCTCGGTCCATGCTGCCCACCCTCCCCTTCGGTCTCGATCAGCTCGCGCGCGGCCGGCTCACATCGGACCGGTGGGACTCGACGCCCAGCTCGACGCCCTCGTCGTCCTGGTCCTCGTCCTCGCCGTAAGGCTCGATCTGGTCGAGGTCCTCGCCGTGCGGCGCGCCGACGGCCGGCGCGAGGTTCCCGCCGCTGGCGGCACTGGCCGCCTGGACCTCCGCGTAGCGGAGCAGCCGCCCCCTCCAGGTGTAGCCGCTCCGCAGCTCCTTCAGGACGGTCCCCGGCGGCTGGTCCGGGTCGTCGACCACCTCGAGCACGATCATCCGCTCCGGGTCAACCGGTCGGCCCTCGCAGGCGATGCGCTCGACCTGCTCGACGGCCATCACCCGCGCGAGACGGGCGTGGATCAGGTTATACCCCTCCAGGAGCGCATCGAGCAGATCGCGTCGGAGCCAGCCGGCCCCGCGGACGACGTTCTGGACCTGGCGATGGAAGTCGGCGGTTAGCAGCCGTCGGAGCCACGACTGCCGGCGGAACCGTTCGTCGACGGCGTCGGCCAGGGCGAGGGTGGAGTCCTCGCCGAGGCGGCGGTTGATCCGCTCGATCTCGCGGCGGCCGCGGGTCAGCGCCTCGTCCAGGTCGCCGAGCGCCTCGGCGATCGGCTTGCCCGCGGACCAGGCGGCCTGCGTCTCTCTCGGCTCGACCGAGCGGAAGTGGTCGATGGCCTGCCGCAGGGCAGCGACGGTGGATTCCGCCTGATCGATCAGACCCCGGCCGCTCTTGGTCTGGAGCTTCAGCTCGTGTCGCAGCGCCGTGAACTCCTCGACCAGGTCAACCAGTCCGAACTCGGGCCCCGGCTCGCCGTCGTGCTCCGGGGATGCGAACAGCCGGTCGGATTCGAGCTCCGCGGCCTCGGCCCGGGCGGTCTCCAGCCAGCGTCGAAACCGTTCAAGCACGGCTTCGACGTCCTCTGACGACCGGTCGCTCATGGTGATTCCGCCAGCTCGAGCAGTGTGGCGACCGGCAGTCGGACCCGGCGCAGCCGACGCCGCAGTTCGGCCGCCAGCCCCTCCAGCGAGTCGGTCTTGGTCTCCATCTGGAATAGCTGGGCATGCAGCCGGCGCGCCGGATCGCGCAAGGCCTCGTAGGCGCCGTGAACGGCCGTGAATCGCTCCGGCGCCCGGTCCGGGGGGAACTCGCGGACCAGCTCGAGGTAGCGCCGCCGGATCTCGGCCTCGCCGGCGTCGGTCGTCAGACCCAGCGTCTCGTAAGGGTCATTCATGTGCGAGGTCACTTCTTCCGTCGGGTGCCCTTCTTGGCCTTGGAACGCGACGGTCCTCGGCCCGGCGCCGGCCGCCGTGCTGGGCCGCCGTCCAGCGTGAACGGATCGTCCTCCTCGAAGGCGTCCTCGTCATCGAACTCATCGTAATCATCCAGCATGTCCAGGAAGTCCGGCCCGAACGGTCCGCCGCCGAGGTCGGGGCCGAACGGCCCGCCGGGCCCGAACGGTCCGCCGCCGAAGGGGAATCCGAATCGGCCCATCGCCTCCGAGACCTCATCGAGCGAGCCGAGCCGAGCCCGGATCGTGGGCAGCAGGGCGATAATCTCTGGGTCGGTCAACGCCTCGGCCAGCTTCAGCGCGTTCTCCATGTGCCGCCGGACTCCAGAGGGCATCCCGACGAAGAACGCGTTCAGGTTCTTGCTCATCACCTCCACGTCGGCGGCGTTCATGTGGAGCACGACCGAGTCGGGATGCTGCTTCACGCCCGCCCGCACCAGCTTCTCGTAGAGGACACCCTCTTTCGGCAGTAATTGCGCGAGGAACTCGACGACGTGCTCGACGTCCTCGCGGCGATACTTCAGGGTCGTGGTCTTGCGCAGATAGGTGACGATCTTGTTGATGTGTGTGGCGCGACCCGTGTACTCCGTATTCGAGGCGAGGAAGGCCGCCATGAGCCCGGCCATCTCGCCGGCCGTCTCGCTGCGCCGCTTCTTCTTCAGCTCGGCGTCCCAGAGCTTGGCGTACCGGTCAACCGTGTCCTTCGGCATCTTGAAGCGGATCGACTCGATCAGGAGAGCCAGCCAGAGCGGGGCCGGTTCGCCCACGGTCTCCCCGGCCTGGTGGACGTAGCTTTCGGCTTGCTCGGGCCTGCCGGCCTTGAATTCCAGCATCGCCTTGCGGGACAGGTAGGCGAAATCGCGGCGGTCCTCCTCCTTGAGCGCATCGGCGGCGGCGAACTCGGCACGTCCCTCTTCCCACTTCCCCTCGATGGCGAACTCGCGGGCCAGCCCCACGCGGATGATCCATTCCAGGCTGCGCAACGACTCGTCCAGCGGCTTGAGCCGCCGGGCCGACAGGACGTAAGGCAACGCCGCGCGCGGATCCTTCCGACCGTGATGATGGCGCGCCAGGAGCTGGAGTATCTCCAGGTCTTCGGGGAACTTCGCCAGCAGCCGCCGCGCGGCCGCTTCCAGCGCCTTGTCGTCGTCCCAATCGTGGTGCACATCGACGAGAAGCCGGTAGGTCTCCTGGTGCTCGGGAGCCAGCTTCAGGCTCTTCTCGATGGCCGCGACGACCGACTTCTTGGCGGCGGCCAGTTCCCGCGATTCCCGCTTGGGTTTCGCGCCTCCCCGGCGCCGGGGACTCAGGAACGCCGGTGGCCCGTCGTCGTCGGCCAGGTCGTCGACCTCCTGGCGATGCAGCCCGGCGATGTGGTTCCAGACGAGGGCGCGGGCCAGCTTGCGCTCCTCCGGGCCGAGCGCGGGCACCTTCCCCAGGTCCTCGATGTAATCGGTCCAGTAGTGGATCGCTCCGCTCACATCCGCGTGCGGCCCATCCCAGACCATGGCCCAGAGCCGATTCCAGCGCGGGTCGATCGCCGGCGGCTGAGCCACGCGGCAGAACCGCGAGACGAGCGAGTGCGCCTCGTGCCAGTCCATGTCCTGAACGGCCTTGATGATCGACCCGATCAGCACGACGGTGAGCCGTTCGGCGAGTGTCGGGTCAACGCGGTGCAAGCTCTGGCGGAGCGCGCCGATGAGCGGGAAGGCCTTGTCCCACTCATGGCCGGCCACCAGGGTGCCCAGTCGCCGGAGCCGCTCGAGGATCGGCTCGCCGAAGGCCAGGTTCTCCGCTTTCTCCAGGCTCCCCCCCGTCGGGCCGCTGGCATCGGCCGACATTCGCCGCAGTCGCCCCGCGATCGCGGCGCAAGCCCTCGCCGAATCGAGGCGGTCCCAGTTGGCCGAGGCGTCCCCATCGTCGCCCCGCTCGAACGCCGCCAGGCCGCGCAGGAAAACCTTCCACTCGCTCAGCGGCGAGCTGCGCGGCAGGTCGCGGAGCATGCCCATCGCCCCGGCCTCATCACCGTCCTGAAGTGCCTCCAGGGCCTTCCGGACCAGACCGGCATCCCGCGCGAGCTCCGGCGAGGCCGAGCCGGCACGCTCGGGGTGGATCACCAACTGGTCGGCGACGGCTCCGATGAGCTGCTCCTTCAGTCCGGGAGCACCCAGCCGGTCCTGGATCGACAGCGCGGCCTTCTCGAACCCGAGGCCGGCCAGCAACCGGATCAGCTCCTCGGGCGAATCGGCCCCCGTCACCCCAAAGTCGAGCAGGTGCTGCGCCACCTCAATGGCCGACGATCGCATGCCCTGCTGCACGAGCTGCCGCGCCCGCAGGAAGTACGCGCGCTCCAGCAGCCGGTGGTTCTCCGGCGTCGCCTGCTCCTTGTAGCAGAGCTTCGCTTGCTTGACGGCATCCTTGTATCGCTCCTTGGCGATCAGACGCTCGGTCTCCGTCCGGAGAGGGCTCGGCCCCCCGGTACCCGACCCGACAGATTTGGATGGGGTCGTTTTCGTGGCCATGGAGAATTGCAGGCTGCTTCCAGGGGTTGCTGTGACGGTGAGGCCAGACGATCACGGGATAGGAATTCTATCCGATCGTCGGGGCGTACGCAAAACCGCCACGAGGATTCGCGAGACGACGAGGCCAAAATCACTGATGCAAGCGCTCTTGGTGGCGGGCCTCCGCTTCCCGGCGCCGGCGGGATCCGGACGGACGCGTCCAGCGAAACCAATCGCAATGCGCTGCTTCAGGCGCAACCGTTGAGCCCGTCAACGGCGATCGAGGCGACACATCAAACTTCGACGGGCGCCGGCTCGGCGACGCGCGCGGTGTGCTGAGAGTCGTCCAGCTTCTGTCGTCCCGACGGAAGCGTACTGAGCCATCCCCAGTAGGCGGCGGCCGCCACGACGAGCAAGACGCTGATCGCCTGTGAGATCGTCAGTCCCGCGACGAACGCCGGCTCATCGTTGCGAAGAAACTCGATCAAGAAGCGCGTGATGGGGTAGGTGATCATCAAGAGGCCCATCACTTCTCCATCCCGGCGCCTCAGTGGATAATAGGCCGACAACAGGATCAGCAGGATCAGGCCGTCGAGGGCCGAATAGAGCTGGGTCGGGTGGACCGGCAGCGACCGGGTCGCCCCTTTGGCGATGAGTTCGGCGTGGAGCTGGTGCCACCAGGCGGGCGACTCCGCCGGGAATGAGACCGCCCAGGGGAGCCGGCACTGGTCGCCGTAGCAGCACCCGTTGAGGAAGCACCCGAGCCGACCGAAGAAGGTGCCCAGCGCGATCGACGGCGCGATGGCATCGACGTAAGGTCGGAGCGGGAATGGGTAGAACCATCGGTAGGCGAAGAACCCGATCATGCCCCCGACGATCCCGCCGTAATAGACGATCCCGCCCCGCCAGTACTGGAAGGCCTCCAGCAGGTTGTGGATGTCCTTGCCCCAGTATTCGATGCAGTAGAAGGTCCGGGCACCGACCAGGCCGGCGACGAAGATCCAGAAGCCCATATCGAGGATCACGTCTCCGTCGAGCCCCTCGCGACGCGCCCGCCACCACGCGAGCCAGGGCGCGAAGATGAACGCCATCACGAGCATGATCCCGAACCCATAGATCGGCACGTCGGCGTGCCCGTAGAACGGGATCGTCAGCGGTATCTTGAGTAAGATGGGCGCCATGCGACTGGACATCCTCCGGGATCGTCTCGGGGACAGGTTCCCCCAACCACTCCCCGCCGTGGGACGACTCAGACAGGGTCAGAGAAGACCAGGTCCGACCATAGGGCATCGGGCGAGAGCGGGGGATACTCGATCCGCTCGACGATGCGATTGCGCGCGTCGAGCGCGACCACCCTGGGGCGATGGCCCGGCAGTTCGTCCGGGCTGAGCTGGGCGAACGCCATGACGATGAGCCGGTCGCCGACCGCGCCCAGGCGGGCCATCGCGCCGTTGAGCTCGATCTGTCCTTCCCCGGGCCGGCCCGGGATGACATAAGTCGTGGCGCGCGAACCGGTTGCCACATTGCTCACGAGGATGGCCTCGTAAGGGAGCAATCCGGCGGCCTCCATCAGGACCGGGTCGACAGTCAGGCTTCCGTGGTAATTCAGATCGCTTCGAGTCACGGTGGCGAGGTGCAGCTTGCTCTTGAGGATCGAGAGCTGCATGATGGGTTCGTCACTCCATGAGTGGCAGGTTATCGATCAAGCGAGTCGAGCCCACGCGGGCGGCGACCAGGGCTACCGCCCGGGAGTCGGGCCCCAACTGCTCCAGGGGCTCGAGGTCCTCGCCATCGGCGATTTCGGCGTAGTCGAGCCGAACCAACTCATTCGATTCTATGGTTTCCCGGAGGATCTGTCGAACCCGGTTGGCCGAGGTCTCTCGCTCGAGGGCGGCTCGCCGGGCCCGCTCGAGCGCCCGGTGAAGCACGGCGGCGGCCTGCCGTTCGGCGGGGGTCAAGTACCGGTTGCGGCTGCTCATCGCCAGTCCGTCGGGCTCGCGTACCGTCGGCTCGGTAAGGATCCGCACCGGCACGTGCAGGTCGGCGACCATCCGGCGAATCACGAGCTGCTGCTGATAGTCCTTCTGCCCGAAGATCGCCAGGTCGGGCCGGACGATCTCGAAGAGCTTGAGTACCACGGTGGCCACTCCCCGGAAGTGGCCGGGGCGACTGGCCCCCTCGAGGACGTCGGAGAGCCCGGGCACTTCCACCCAGGTCGATTGCGCACCGTGGGGATAGATCGACGAGGGAGTCGGCGCGAAGACCAGGTTGACTCCGGCGGCCCGGCAACGCGCCAGGTCCTCTTCGAGCGTCCGCGGATATCTCGTGAAGTCCTCGTGCGGCCCGAACTGGGTCGGGTTGACGAAAATCGACACCGTGACCCAGCCGGCCTCGGCCCGGCAACGTTCGAGTAACCGGACGTGGCCGTCGTGCAGCGCCCCCATCGTGGGGACCAGCCCGACGACCAGGCCAGCCTGGCGCGCCTGCGCCACGGCCCCTCGCACTTCCGCCACCGATTCGACCAGCTCAAGCACGCCCCTGTCCCCCGGCCGCCGATCCGCCGCGATGCGGACAATCGGGATTGTTCAGGCAGTCGTCCGGGATCAGCAGGTCGTTGACGATCTCGCCCGCCAGAATCGTCCGGTTCACAACCCGCGGCACGTCCTCGACCCGGACCCGCCCGTACCAGATCCCTTGCGGATAGATCACGACGGTTGGACCATGTTCGCATTGCTCAAGGCAACCCGCGTGATTGGCGCGCACCAACGTGCCGAACCCGGCCTTCTTGAGTTCCCGCTTGAACGCCTCGCGGAGCGCCTGCTGACCGCTCGGGTCGCAGCAGCCCCGCTTGTGCCCGGGCTCACGGACGTTCCCGCAGACGAAGATGTGGTGGGTGAACGCAGGCATTTTCGACCGCCCAGTCCCGGTGTCTTGGTTCGTCCCGCCGACAGGTCGCTCGATGCGCGGGGTCCGAATGGGAACAGCCCTGGCCGACGCGCCAGGATACCCGTCCAGCGTAAAGAAGTCCTCGCCGGAACGAAAGTGTCGGGTCACCGGGCGGCCGCGATCGGGTGGGCGTCTCGAAAGTGGGTGGAAAATCTCGTAGAACAGAGGTCTTGGATGCGTCATCCCCGATTCACTAGTCCTTTGTTCACGGAGGGTCCCCACCATGTCGTTCGCCCATCTCCCCGAGGAGCAGGCCCGCCGCGCCGAGCAGTTGTTCGAGTCGCTCAAGGCCGCCTCCGAACACGACCTTCGCGCGATCGCCGAGTTGCTCGCCATCAAGCCCGACCATCAACTCTTCGGCGCCACCGAGTTCCAGGTCCGCGACCTGGTCCATCGCCTGGGAGCCAAGGCCCTCCAGACCGCTGCCGAGCAGCGGAAAAAAGGGGGTACCGAGGCTCCAGCCTGACCTGCCCCCACTGCCACCAGGACACCCGCTTCAAGGGTTATCGGAAAAAGGGCCTCCTCTCGGCGTTGGGCCCCCTGACCATCGAGCGGGGCTATTACCACTGCCCCCACTGCCATCACGGCCACTGTCCCGGCGACGCCGCCTTCGGCCTGGATCAGAGCGACCTGACCGCCGGCGCCGCCGAGTTGACCACCCTGGCCGGGACCCTGGACAGCTTCGCGCTGGCCGCCGAGGTGATCCTGCCCAAGATGAGCGGGTTGTCGCTGGCCGAATCGACCGTGGAGCGGGCCACCGAGGCGATCGGCGGCGAGCTGGGCCGGGCCGTGGAGGCGAAGGTCGCCTTCGGTGAGACCCGGGCCTGGGACTGGCACAAGGACGCCGAGGGGATGACCTGCGCCTACGTTTCGATCGACCTGACGGGCCTCGCCAAGCAGGGCCCGGGCGGGGCGGCCGCCGAAGGGGAGATGGTCGCGGTGGGGATGGTCTACAACCCGGTCCCCGCGGAGCGCCGCCAGTGGGCCGATCCCGAGGGGCGGCGGCCCGCCTGGCAGGCGCGGTATGTGGCCAGCCTCGAGGGCCAAGAGGCCGTGGCCGAGCCGTTGCGCCACACGGCCGGCCGGGTGGGGATGGGCGGCGCCCAGCGATGGATCGCCGTGTGTGACGGCGGCGCGGGGCTGGAGGACCTGCTGCAGCTCCACTTCGGCCGGCTCGATGTGGTGATCCTGGACTTCTACCACGCCAGTGAGCACCTGGGGGACTTCGCCAAGGCCTGGCACCCGGGTGACGCGGCGGCGGCCGAGGCGGCCCACGCGGCGTGGTCGCACCGGCTGAAGCACGAGGGCGGACCGGCGATCCTGGCCTGGCTGGAGGGCCTGGACCTCGCCGGGAATCCCCGGGCGCGGCCGGCATGGGAGGGGGTGGTGACCTACTTCCGCAACCAGTGCCATCGGATGGACTATCCGAGCTATCGGGCCAAGGGGTGGCAGATCGGCTCGGGCCCGGTGGAGGCGGCGTGTAAGACGGTCATCGGCCGGCGAATGAAGGGCTCGGGGATGCGGTGGGGCCACGAGGGGGCCGATGCGGTCGGCCATCTGCGAGCCCTGCTCTTGAGTGAGCAGGGACAATGGGATGCGTTCTGGGCCAACCGCCGGGTCGCCGCGTAGCCGTTTACCCACTCGTAAGACGCTCACCCGCCGCGATCCGCCGAGGTCGTGGCCTCCGATCGGAGTAGATGGTCGAATGCGCGATCGTCACTCGGTATACTTAAAGGCTGAAGGCTCCTTCTTCTGAAGGCTGAAGGGAGTTTGCCGCGAGATGCCAAAAACCCGGCATTGCGTGTTGATCGTGGATGATGAGCCGGATGTGTGCGACTCGGTGCAGGATCTGCTCCGGCGTGAATTCCGGGTCCTCAAGGCCCACAGCGCCGAGGAGGGCTGCCGGATCATGCAGGAAGAGGAAGTGCACATCGTGATGTCCGACCAGCGGATGCCGCGGATCACGGGCGTGGAGCTCCTCTCGAAACTCAAGGCCCGCCACCCACATGCCATCCGGATGCTCTTCACCGGGTTTGCCGACCTGGAATCCGTCATCGCGGCCATCAACCAAGGGCACATCTACCAGTTTTTGAAGAAGCCTTGGCAGCCCGAGGAGCTCCTCGCAGCCGTGCGGCAGGCGGCGATCGAGTTCGATAACCTGGAGATCATGGCCATGGAGCGGGAACAGCTCCTCGAGGAGGTCAGCGAGCTCCAGCAGCGAGTCTCCGCTCTCGAGGCGGAAGTCAAGAAACTCCGGTCGTCGTAGGGCGACTCGAGGCGAGGCTTCATCGGCATGCGCGGATGACGATGGAGGCGCGGATCCACCGGGGCTACGGGCCGCCCCGATCCCATTCGATCCCGCGGGTTGCGTCCATTCGGTGGGAGACCCGACCTTGTCGCAGTCCACTCGACTCAATGGGAAGGAGCGGAGGCGTCGGACCCTTCTGATCGTGGACGACGAATTGGACGTCCTCGAGAGCCTGCGCCATCAGTTCCATCGCACCTACCGCGTCCTGACGACCCCCACCGGCGCCGAGGCCATCGACCTGCTCGAGCACAACGAGGTCGAGGTGATCCTCTCCGATCAGCGGATGCCCGGCATGTCCGGCGACGTACTGCTTCGCAAGGCCCGCGAGCTCAAGCCCGACACGATCCGGATGCTCTTCACCGGCTACGCCGACATCCAGGCGGTCATCAACGCCGTCAACGAAGGTCACATCTTCCGCTACATCCTCAAGCCGTGGGATATGCCGAGCTGGAAGGGATCATCCGCCAGGGGATCGAACAGTACGAGCTCCTGGCGGAGCGTCGCCGGCTGATCGCCGAGCTGCAGGAGGCCAACGCCCGACTGGTGGAAGCCAACGCCGACCTGGCACGCGCCGGCCAGCTCAAGACGGCGTTCATCGAAGTGGCGAGCCACGAGTTCAACACGCCGATCACACTGGTCCTCGGCCTGACGGAACTGCTGCGGTTGTCCAATCCCGACCGCTCCGATCAGGAGCAGGAGATCGTGCGGCAGATCACGACCAGCGGCCGGCAACTCGCCCGCCTGGTGACCAGCATGTTGACCCTGCTCCGCGCCGACGACTTCCGCAAGACGCTCCAGCGCCGGCCGGTCGAGATCGACGCGCTGCTCCGCGAGGTCGTCGACCAGGTCCGGCCGTTCGTGAATGCCCGACATCTCCAGCTTCAGGTTCAGGTGGCCCCGGACCTGGGGACCTTCGAGCTCGACGCCGACAAGATCCGGGTGGTCCTGATCAACCTGTTGACCAACGCGATCAAGTTCACGCCCGACGGCGGTCAGATCTGGCTCGCGGCGCGGACGAACGAGGCCGGGGAAGGCGAGATCGCGGTCGAGGACCGCGGTGTCGGCCTGGAGCCGCGGGCGATCGAGCACCTGTTTCAGCCGTTCTTCACCCAGTTCGACCCCAGCCGGCACTCCTCGGGCGACTTCGGCTTCTGTAAGCGCGGGCTGGGGCTCGGCCTGTGCATCGCCAAGCAATTCGTTGACATGCACGGCGGGCGCATCTTCGCCGAGAGCGTGGAGGCGGGCGGGACTCGGGTCACCGCCATCTTGCCACGAGGTCCCCGAGTGGTCGAAGATGGTCCTGGCGGCCGCCCGGTTGGGGACGACGATTCGGCAGCATCCCACGATGCCCCGCCACGGGAGCCATGATGTTGGAGTGCCAGCCGGGCACCAGGCCGGTCGGCCGTTTCGCCACCCGTCGAGCGTGATCCATGCCCACTGCCCTGATCGTCGAGGACGAGCCCGAGGCCAACAAACTCCTGGCCATGCTGCTCCAGCTCCGCGGCTACCAGACCGTATCGGCCTATCGCGGAGCCGAGGCCCTCGATAAGATCCGCGACCACAGCCCCGACGTCGTGTTCCTGGACCTCATGCTGCCCGACATGGACGGCTACGACGTCTGCCGAGCGCTGAAGACGCCCGAGGGCGTCAGCGCGGTCCCCGTCGTCATCGTCACGGCCCGGCTCACCGCCGAGAACCGGATCGAGAGCTTCGAGGCAGGGGCCGACGATTACATCCCCAAGCCTTATACACCCGACCAGATCTTCGAGGCCCTCGAGCAAGCCGGTGCGTGGAAGGAGGGGCTGGACGCTCCCCGGCTCGACGGTGAGGTGCCGCTCGACTCTCGAGACAGCGGAGAGACCCTTCGGCGGCTGGCGCATCTACGACGGCTGTTGCAGATCCGTTGCTGCATGGAGTCCGAGGGGCTCGACCGGATCAGCTCGGCCATCAAGTCCCTGTGGTCGAGCGTCGAGTCGTGGTCGCGGCAACGGCGATTGGATCGGGTGGCGTCTCTGTCGTACACCTTCACGCCGGAGGCGCTGACGCTCACGATCCACGATGAAGCCGGATGGCTCGCCGCCACGCCTTCGGCGGCGACGGACGCGCTGGCCGCCGGCCATTTCGACGAGGTGATCCGCGACGAGTCGGGCCGCTCGCTGACCCTGGTGAAGCGATGCCGGCAGGCGGAGGGCCTCCCATGAACCCCGGTCCGGAGGACCCGGCGTCCGGCCCGTCGAGCCGGAGCGGCCCGGATGAGGCCGATCGCGTCTTGCTGCTGGCTCTCCGCGCTGGGCGCCGACGAGCCGCGGCGGGCAGGCGCCCTCCTCGTCCGGCGGCAGAAACCCCGACATGCGACTGCTGGACCGGCTCGAGCCGGCGTGGGCCCGGCGGCTCCTGGACGCGGAGGAGTCCGACACGACCGAGTCGCCCACCGACCCGAGCGATCGATCGACGGCGCGCGAACGGCTCCGACAGGCCCACCGTGCCGAGGCGCGCGTTCAACCCCGCCCGCGTGCATCCGAGCTGGTGGATTCGCGGCCTGCGCGAGGAGTCCCCATCGGTGCGTCGGGCGGTCGTCGGGACGGCGCCCGAGCCGATCCGCGGCCGGGTGCAGGCCGGGCTCTTGCTCGACAACGACGACCTCCAATCCGAACGGCCGGCGGATCCTGAGGTCCTGGCCTGTGCTCGCTCGCTGTGGACCGAGCGGCTGGTCGGCGGTGAGGCCGGCCGATCCGACGACCCGCCCGTGATCGCCGCGATGTCCGGCCTATCTCCCCGGGCCGGTTATCGACTTTGCCGATACACTGGCGAGATCAAGCTCGCCCTGGCCGGCCAGACTCGTACGGAGTGGGCGATGTCGTTCGCGGCGTCGGCCGGCCCCGAGTTCGCCGTGGTTGCGCAGCACGACGTCCGCTCCACCTCGGAGTCCGCAGCGAAGCTGCCCCCGCGACGATCGCCGGCCCGGATCGGAGTCCTGACGATCGCCCGCCTGCTGGCCGACTGCGAGCCGTTTCGCGTGCGATGGGCGCTTCAGCATTGGCCCTACTCGATCGCCAAGCTCGTGCGCTCACTGATGCCGCCCGCCGCGAAACGGTCGCCGGTCGTGATGCAGGTTGAGTCGGAGGTCTTGAAGATGGCGTTGGGGCGGATCAAGATGAAGATGCAAGGAACAGGAGAGTTTCCGACGGGCGTCGCCCACATTTCAGAACCGTATCCGTCGGCCCCCGATACCCGCTGATCGCTCGAGCCCCTTACGATCCGGTAGACAATGAACAGCGAGGCCGGCCCAAGACGACGCCTGAACCTTCCGGGCACAGTTGCGAACCCGGTCCAATTGCGCCGCGTCTTCTGGATGTCGAATGTGCGAATCTCTAATAGGCGGTCCGGGCGAGATCGCGGAGTGAGAGAATGGATGATCGCGGCATTGACGAGCATGCGAGGAGTGTCGTACGTGTGTGCGAGACATGCGGAGCTCGCTATACGATAGGTCAGTTCCTCGTGAATTCTGGCCACTACTTCCCGCTTCCGCATGACTACAAGTCCGGTTGCCAGCGGCATTGCCTGGCATGTTGGCTCGGGGTCGGGCCGCGGGACTTTCCCGCAAGCGAGGGCGATGATGGCAGTTCTCCGCTCACCTATCCCGGCCTTTCGAGCACCGGTGGCGATGGCTATTCCATCGACTTTGATGCGGGCTGCTCCGGGTTCGCCGAAACCGACGAGCCCGAGGGTGACTTGCTACGAGAATTCGAGGCCTTCCTCGAAGCCGGGTGCAACTTGGTCGTCATGCCGATTGCCCGAGTGCATCTCGAGTGGTGGGCTCTATCGTACCCACGCGGAGTCACATTCTATCCACCCGGATGGGTCGACCTCGAAGCGCTCCGCATCCTCCCAATTCGTCCCGACGGGCCTTCCCTCTCAGAGCGTTGCTCGGAGGCATCGGGGATCACTACGGCGGTGCTTGAGACTCATCCTCTTGTGGTGCTCCCCTGCCGATTCGACTGGGAAACACATCGCCGAGCCAGCCACCGTGCGCACCTGGAATTCATCCGATCGCTCTCTGAGTTGGTTGACCGACTTTGCCTCGATTTTCTGCGCTACCGGTTCTGTCGTATGGATCCGATCGACTGCCTGCCGGGACACGCCGGTCAGGTTGAGTGTAATCACATGATGGCAGGGGCACTAATATACAATCACGCACTGCATGAAGCAAGGATTATCGGCGGTGCCGGAGCCCCGTGCGCTGTCAAAACCCTTATTTTTCAAGGCTATAGAGAAGTGTACAAAAGATCTTTACCCCAGAGGGCGCGGTTTTTCCCGTGTTTTTGGCTTGCTTTGCATCGCCAAGTCCAGAAAATCACGATTTTTACCCCACAGCCCTCTGGCACGGGGGATTCATCGCGATGTAAACTGGATCGACCTGGTCGGAGCCGTGACGTCGATGCGGATCGCCGAGACTCAGCCCCTGTTTGCCTGGGCCGCCCTGGAGGATTCTCCCTCCTTGGGGACGATCCGCCGGTGTCTGGAGGCGATCCCCGACTCCGGTGTTCTGCGGGGTCTGCGGGAGGCGCGAGGACGCGGGCGGGACGACTATTCCGTCGCTCTCCTCTGGGGCGTCGCCGTGCTCACGCCGCTGTTACGGCATCCCTCTTATGACGCCTGCCTCGCCGAAGTCCGCCGCAACCCCGCGCTACATCGACTGCTCGGGGTCCAGACCGAAGAGCAGATCCCCCATCACTGGAATCTCTCGCGGTTCCTTGACGTCCTGGGGCACCCCGTCCACCTGGCCGCGATGCGGGCGAGTTTCGATGCGATGGTTCAGCGATTGGCCGCGGTGGTGCCTGACCTGGGGCATCGCACCGCCGGCGACGCCACGGCGCTGTCGGCACGGCGCGGGGACGAGGCGCGTCAGAAGGCCGAGACGCGGCTGGGACTGCCACAACCGACCGGTGGTCGCAAGGAGTATCACGACGCCGAAGGGGAGGTCGAGAAGGTCGTGGAGTGGTTCGGTTATAAGCTCCACCTCCTGGTCGACGTGCATCACGAACTGGCGTTGGCCTATCGGATCACGACACCGGCGGTGGGCGACAACGAGATGATCGGGGCCCTGCTCGAGCAAGCCCTAGGCAACTTGCCCGAGGGGCGGATCGAGTCGCTCGCCTACGACAAGGCGGCCGACGACGAAGCCGTGCACGGCCTGTTGCGGGAGGCGGGGGTCAAGCCGCTGATCCAGGACCGCGGCTTGTGGAGGAGTGAGCCGGAACGGCTGCTGCCGGGACACACGGGGCGATCGAACCTGGTCTACGACGAATCGGGGACGATTCACTGTTATGATAAGGTGAGCACGCCGATCGTCCGGCACCGGATGGCTTACATCGGCCACGAAGCGAAGCGTGGGACGCTGAAGTATCGTTGTCCGGCGCGTCATGAGGGCTGGACTTGCCCGAGCGACGCGCGGTGCAACGAGGGGCGCCGCTACGGCCTGGTGGCGCGGATCAAGAGTGAGTTGGATCTGCGCCGGTTCCCGCCGATTCCGCGCATGACCAAACAATTCGAGCGATTATATAAGGGGCGCACTGCGGTAGAGCGGGTCAACGCCCGCGTGAAGTTATACTGGGGCGCGGATGACGGCAACGTGATCGGTGCGCGGCGGTTTCACGCGATGGTGGGGATCGTGATGCTGGTGCACCTGGCGTTGGGGACGACCCTGGCACGGAGCGAGCGCGGGGCGGTGAAGACGCTGGGAGGGACCCGCCTGAACCCGATCGGGCGAGCGCTCGACGAGCAGATCGACCGGGAGAGATCGTGCGCGGAAGCGACGTGAACGACCGCGACAACGTTTGGAATACCCCAATATCGTCATAGATCCCCCAGAGGGTACTTGTCCCCCGGGCAAACGACATCGCAAGCGGCTCGCGGTGCCGCGTTCACCCACTATTTGACGCGAGGATTGGGTTTACCGCTCGAACCGCTCGAAGCCGACCAGTTCCCGAAGGACGGCGAAGTCGGTCACGTTGTTCAACACGCCCTTTCGCTTTACGCCGCTCTTCTGGAGGCGAATAATCCCACGGCTCGCTTCATGCAAGCGTTGAGCCTCCTGGAGTTTCTCGCGTATCCTGACGAGTATAAGAAGTTCGAAAAGGTCAAGAAGGTGATCGCGCGTTACGTGGCACGCGACCGTGCTCAGTACGAGAAGATCCTCGACCGGTTCTTTGAACTGACCGGAAAGAAGGACCCCACACGGGACAGATCATCGGCTACAGGACCAGGGTCGTGCACATGGGCGAGCGCATCGAGAAGCTCGTCCCGGACCCGGACGACCGAGCCCATCTCTTCGTAGAGCTGGACAGTTACATCCGGCCTGTGATTGATCATATGCTCGAACATTCAGAAAAGAGCTTCGCGGAATACGTGCGTGTGCGCACCGCTCTTCCACCTTTCGATCATTGAGACTTCGTCCCGGCGGTTCGAACGCATCAGACCTTCGCGCCCCGCCCCGACCGATTCTGATCAGAAAATGGATAACGAAGCGATCGCGGCTCCGTGGGGTTGACCGCGCCATCCGGAGGGCGACAGGAACCTCGCATGACACCACGAATCAGCGGTCAAGATGAAAGACGCAAGCCGAATCTGATGGCATCCGAGCACCCATCCAGAGACGTTCGACCCACCAGAGTACGGGAACATCACGCCATGCACGAATTGATCCAAGCCGATACCGAAACGCTCTTCAAGCAGGCTCCCATGACCGCGCAGACGTACATGCTGAATGCGGTTCACGACATCGATAAGTCGTTCGGTGAAGGCTATGCAGCCAAGAACCCCCAACTGGTCGCGGCCTATATGCGGGTCGCTGCATCGGATTTCAACACAGCCATCAGCTTCAAGGTACTGGAGTCCCGCCTGGAAGCCTTGTCCGAGAGCCTCACTGCTCTCGCCGACAGTCTGGCTGCCGGTCGATAAGCGGCCATGAAGGAATCATGGAAACAAGGGGGCTCGGGAGCCGATTCCGACTTCCATCCGAATGAGTCCTCCCTACAGATTATTGAAAAGTGAAGATACGATTGTGCCAATCGATCGATAGATTCGGAATCGCGAGTTTGCACCGTCGATTCGTAGCTGCAATTCGTTCTCGATCAATGCGCAAGACCGAGGAGCGGGAGCCGCGGGCTCGGCTTTCCGATGGTCGCCATCACCCGGATCTGAGTGCTGGCCTCGAGGAGGATCGGTGACTTGGCTCGAGGTGCCGTGGGTCTCTCGTAAGGCGTCCGTTGGAGCCGGAGGTTCGCTTCACAGATGTCGTATTTCCGACCGTCGCGGACCTTGTCTTTCGCGACCGTTCCCAGGTGCTCCTTGCGAATGCCCACCCAATGGACCAGATGCCATTCGTCGATCTCGAGCGTTCGATTGAAGCCGGTGTCGAGGATTGCGGGCACAGTGACCGCGGCTTGGGGGAGGGCGTCATCTTCACTCGCGAGGGTGATGCTCAGCCCAACGATGATCTTGGGTGGACGGAGATCTACCCGGCCCGATGGGACGGCCAGATAGCTGCGGCGGAGTAGGCGTTCAAGGCCCCCTGTTGCCTTTGCGTCTTGAGATCGCTACAACAGCGGCATGACGGATCAACCGCCGCTCTCACAGGCCATCTGGGATACGCTCTCGCCCGACGCTCAAGCGGCGGTCACGGCACTGGTCCAATCCTTCGAGCGGCGGATCGCCGATCTGGAGGAACGGCTCGGCAAGGATTCCACCAACTCCTCCAAGCCCCCATCGTCCGACCCGCCCTCGGTCAAGCGCCGGCCGCCGGCCCCCGCCTCGGGCAAGAAGCGAGGTGGGCAGCCCGGCCCTCGCCATCACACCCGGGCGCTGGTCCCTCCCGAGCGAGTCCGTCAGGTCATCGAGTGCAAGCCGCCGGCCTGCCGCTGCTGCGGCCTCGATCTCCGGGGCGATGATCCCGAGCCATTATCGCTCATCGGCGCCACCAACAGGGCGAATGTTCCAGCCGAACAACCCCTCCCAACCTCCTCGAGCCGGGCCCGGCACCGTTGCCCGGCCGATGCGTCTCGCCTGTTGACGCGTCTGGTCCTTTTCGCAATCGAGGAGGCAATCGAGGATTGTAACATCCGCCCGGCAACAAGTCCTAGCCGCGGGCCTCGCCGTGGACCGCCATCATGTCACAGCCGGAGGATCACCTTGCCGAAGACCTCGTTCGATTCCATTCGAGCCTGTGCCTCGCGGACGGCCTCGAACGCGTAGACCGAATCGACGACCGGGCGCATGAGGCCCCGGGCCAGCCAGGGGACGACCTGCTCGGCGAACCGCCGGGTGGCAGCGAGCTTCTCCTCCAGCGGGCGGGCGCGGAGCGTCGTGCCGACGATCGTCAGTCGCTTGCGTAGCATGAGGTTCAGGTCGAGCGGGGACGCACTTCCGCCGAGCAGTCCGACCAGCACGAGGCGGCCGCGATTGGCCAGGGCGGTCAGGTTGCCCGCCAGTGCGGGCCCACCCAGGAAGTCGATGACGACGTCAACCCCGGCTCCTTCCGTCTGCGACCGGACGACCGTTGCGAATTCCTCAACCGATGTGTTGATCCCATGGTCAAGGCCCAGCTCGACGGCGCGCTCCAGCTTGGCCGCGGTCCGCGACGTGCCGAGGACGGTACATCCCATCGCGTGCGCGACCTGGACGGCCGCGGTGCCGACGCCGCTGCCGACGGCATGGATCAGCACGCGCCCGCCGGGTTCGAGCCGCCCCTGGTTCAGCAGCGCGTCGTGAGCCGTGATGAACGCCTCGGGGACCGCCGCCGCCTGGACGAAGTCCAGGTTCGGCGGGATGGGCACCGCCATCCGCTCATGCGTCAGGACGTACTCGGCCTGCCCGCCTCCGGCGACGATCCCGAACACGCGGTCGCCGACCTTGAGCGGGCCGATGACATCCGGTCCCAGGGCGTCCACCTCGCCCGCATACTCGAGCCCGGGGATGTCGGCCGGCACGCCCTGCGGGGCCGGGTACATCCCGCGGGCCTGCAGGAGGTCGGCCCGATTGAGGCCGCACGCCCGGACGCGGATGCGTACCTGGTCGCCTCGAGGCTCGGGAGTCGGGACATCGCGGATATCCAGGACCTCGGCGCCGCCCTTGCCGGCGATGACAATCGCTTTCATCGATCGGTTCCTCTCTCCGGTCCGCGGACCGACTCGCCTCGTTGGTGCCCGGCCTCCGGGACGCTCCCCGACCGATCGTCGTCCGGCACGAACCGGATTCCCCTCGAGTCATTGGACAGGAACCGGATTCCCGGGTCAATGAACGGTCTTTCTGGCCCGCTGGCGCGCGAGGGTCCTTTCAACCGCCGGTCCACGACATAAAGGAGACTGCATGCCACGCTCGACCACACCAGACAGATGACGAGGAGCAGGTAGAGCGCCGGGAGCAGGTTGAGGTATTCCACGCTCGGGCTATCGGTGAGGTATAACTGGATGACGGCCGCGGGAAACGAGACCAGGGCGGGCAGCACGCATCCCGAGATCATGCCGCCGATAATCCCCGTTCCACCCCTGGCCCGCTCGAGGACGAATCCCGGGATGATGACGAGCACGCCCACGCCCAGCGGAGCGACCGAGGTCGTCAGGAGCGCAAATCCCATGGCGCACAGCGCGACCAGCCCCATCAGCTCCCCGAGGGTGAACTGGGATCGCGGCGGTCTCACGGTTCGCGCCCTCCGGCGTGGGGATGCTGAAGCCCGCGGTCCTCGAAGCCGCGCCAGACGATGGGGCCGATCGATTCGGTGAGTGGTTCAGGGCCCGGTCTCACCGCCTGACCCAGGAGGAGCATGATGCCGAAGGCCAAGCAGCCCGCGACACTCCCATAGGCGAGCCCCCCGATCGCGAAGGCCAGGAGGATGAAGAAGGGAGCCGGAGAATCGTAGGCGATCGTCCGCTCGAAGCAGTAATCATAGGCGAGGAGAGCCACTCCGAAGACGACGAACGTGACGAGGCCAGCCAGCATCGCCCCGAGGATCCCGGGTCCGCCCCTGGATCGATCGATCGCGAACCCGGGCATGATCGGCCCGATCGCCAGGACCATGGGCCAGATCGGGGTGCGGAGTGTGGCGAACGCGACGGCCGATACCGCAATCAGCTTGATGAGCTGCGCGAGCGTGAATCGGAACCGAGATGGCCGCATGGCTCGGTCGCTTGCTCCGGATCCGTCGAGTTGATGATACCATCAGCGCCAGTGTCGATCGTCCGGGAAGCGATGTCAAGGCGGCGATCGAACGCATGCCGTGCGACCAGGCTCGAGGGAGACCGATGACGATCAGAGGCGCGAACAGCCCGCAAGACCGCGGGTGGCCCCGGCCCATGCTCCTGGGATGGGAGCCCGGCACCCATATCCCGAAACTCGAGTCCAACGAGGTACGGGCCTGGATCGTCGAACTGGACGCCGCACTTCCGCCCGGCTCTGACGTCGATTCGATCGAGCCTGGCCCGGAGCTGTCGGTGCTCTCCGACGACGAGCGGGCGCGGGCCGCGCGGTTCGTGCGGGCGCGCGAGCGTCGCCGGTTCGCCCGCTGCCGCGCCGCGCTGCGCGAGATCCTGGGACGACTGCTCCACGAGCCGGCCGGCTCGTTGCGGTTCCGGGCCGCCGCCGTGGGCAAGCCCGAGCTCGATCGCGGGGCGGGTGACGAGGTCTTCTTGCGGTTCAATGTCTCGCACTCGGCCGAGCTGGGGATCATCGCCGTGAGCCGGGGACCGGAGGTCGGCGTGGACCTCGAGAGGCTCCGCCCGGTTTCCGAGGCCGAACGCATCGTCGCGTCGTTCTTCACGGCGGCCGAACAGGAAGCGTTCGCGGCGATCGACGAGCCGGCACGAGCTGCGGCGTTCCTCCGCGGCTGGACTCGCAAGGAGGCGGTGCTCAAGGGATTCGGGATGGGGATCTCCGGGCTGTCGGCGCGGTACGAGACGGGATTCGGCACGTCGAGCTTGTCGTCCGCGTTCACGCCGGCGGAGCCGTCGCGAGTCGATCGCTGGATTCTCTGGGAAGCCGCTCCACGCCCGGAGTTCGTCGCGGCCCTGACCGTTGACGCTGGCGGTCCGCCGCTCCTTCGTGGCTCGGGCGCCGGCGCCGCGACGGACGGCTCGTTGCCCGCAACGCCGCCGAAACCGTAGACTGTACTTGTCCTTGGTCATGAGTCATTGGTCAATGGTCGGGCTTCGGGTGGCGTGGGGCGGACGACGGTGGTCAGCGCCCCGAGCCGGATCAGCCCGACCAAGGACCCAGGATCAAGGACCAAGGACCAAGAACAATGGAACTGGTGATCCTCGGACTGGTCGTTCTGTTCCTGTACGTCTTGATCCGCGGGCTGTCGACCTTCAGCGCCTGGGTGGGTGGGCAGCGTTATCGAGCGTACCGCAACCTGGCGGCCGTGCATCGCGGTCGGTACGAGAGCCGCGGGCTGTCCGACCCGCCGACGGTGAGCTTCCTGCATAACGGGTCCACTGTCCGGGTCGGCCTGGCGCCGACGATCGCCGGCCAGCCGGGTCAGATCCCGCGGACGCGGGTCGTCGTTCGGTTCGGCAAGGGCATCCCCTTCCGCCTGGAGCTCGCCCCGGTCTGTCGCCCGGCGCCGCCGCAGCCGCCCCGCGGGACGCGGCCGGTCCGGCTCCAGGATCCGGCGTTCGACCGCACGTATATCGTCCAGGCCAACGATCACGAGATGGCCCGCGATTTCCTGGGCCAGAACGTGCGTCACTCGGTGGAGAACCTCCAGCGCATGGTCCATCCCGGGGGGATGCTGGTCTCGATCAATCCCGAGCGGCTGCTGGTCCAGGTCGATCGCAACCTGGGACAGAGCAGCGAGGCCCTCGCCATGGCCGTCCGCGAGGCCCTGATCATCCACGACGGGCTTCTCGAAGGGGTCAACCGCCGGATGAGCCAGGGGATCGCCATCATGGACCGGACGGAGGCCTGGGAAGAGGACGCCGGTCCGCCGATCTGCAAGGTCTGCGGCGAGGCCATCACCGTCGGCGCCGTCATCGTCTGCGCCGCGTGCAACACCCCGCATCATCGCGACTGCTGGGAATACGTCGGTTCGTGTTCCATCTACGGCTGCAATGGCAAGGTCGGCGTGACCGAATGAGAGTCGATTCCTGAAGTGGGAGGGCGGGGCTGGCGCGGTGAAAAGTTGGGGTTGACCGGCGTTTTCGAGGGCCCGGCCGACGGGTGTCTTGTGGCGCCCGCTCGTGCCGAATCGTTCCCCCCTTAGCGAGGGGGGGTCAGGGGGGGTTCCGGGGCCTCCGGCCGGTGGAGCGCGGCAGGACGATCGGAACCGACCCCCCCGAACCCCCCCTTCGTAAGGGGGGGACGAAGAGGCGCAACGGGACCGGGATCAGCGCCCAGCCCTGTCCGGCCCAACTTCTCACCGCGCCAGCCTCGCCCTCCCGAGAACCCCCTTCCGGAACGGATTCTGAGACGAGGCCGCCGCCCGAGAAATGGAGTTGATCCCCATGCGTTCGCCGCGAAGTCGTCCCCTGGTCATCGTGACGCTCCTGCTCGCCGGCCTGTCGATCGCGCCGGCGGCGCCCGATGCGTCCAAGGTGGAGCCGGCCGGGCCGACGCCCCTGGCTCAGGCCCGATACCAGGCAGCCCTCGACCAATTCGAGCTGATCTGGACCTATTTCCAGCAGAACCGGACCGATTCATTCCAGGTCTATTACTGGTCCCGGCTGGTCCTCGACTCACGTCGCGATATGGGCGAGACTCCGGCCGATCGCATCGCGGCGCTGAAGAACCACCTCGCCCGGATGCAGAAGATGGAGGAACTCGTCAGGAAGATCCGCCGACTGGGCTTCGGGCTCTCGTCCGACGTCGGAGCGACGCGCTACTATCGCCTGGAGGCCGAGCACTGGCTGGCACAGGCCACCGAGAAAGCGCGATGAGGTCGGACTCCGCGCCACCACGGCCGGGCGCCCGGGCCGGCTCACCTCCAGAAGCAATCGAGGGGGTCGTCGGCGATGAATTCGAGGGCCTGGCTGAGAGCGAGGATGGTGCCGAACGAGCCGACGGGGCGCCAGCGCTCGTGATAGGGGTTCCAGTACAGGACCTCGAAGAGGCCCTGGCCCTTGGGTCGGAGCCGGGCCACCGGGACGCCGTCGTCCTCGCGGGTGAGGGTGTAGCCGCGGGCATCCTTGCGGACGAAGACACCACCGCCGTGGTCGTCGTTGAACGCCTCGATCTGGCTCTGGACGAAATCCAGGATGACGGCCCGTCCGCGCGCGGGCCGGGTCTTCGCCGCGGTGGAGTGGCCGCGTCGGACGCTTCGCCCGGGCGGGTTCTTCGACTTCATGGATGCCTCCTTCTCCCCTCCTCGGAATCGCGGCCCCTCGGCCCGATCGCGTTTCCCGAGCATCCAGCCCCGATCGCTGGCGACCGCGGCCATCATAACCGATCGGGCGGCCAAACAAGAGGAGTCAGTCGGCATAACGCTTCGGCTTGGGCTCAGAGCTTGTGAAGGAATCGCTCAAAAGACGTTTACACATGAGGATTCTGCCGCTATCCTATCACCATGAACACTCCCCTCGACCCCCCAGCGCCCCGGCCCGAACAGCCGTCGCTCTTCGGGACATCGGCTGACGATGATGGGCCACCCCGATCCACCGAGCCACCGGCCCCCTCCGGTCGCCCGCGACTGCGGATCGCCAACCGCGACCAGATCGTCTTCCGGACCGTCGCGCTCGACGAACTGATCCCCGACGATCATCTCGCGCGGGTCGTCTGGGATTATGTCGAGCGACTGGACCTCAGCCCCTTGTACAGCGCCATCAAGGCCGTCGAGGGCCACCCGGGGCATCCCCCCATCGATCCCAAGATCCTGATGGCGCTGTGGCTCTATGCGACGATCGACGGCGTCGGCAGTGCCCGACACCTCGACAAACTCTGTCACAAGCACGATGACTATCGCTGGATCCTCGGCGATGTCCGCATCAATTACCACACCTTGGCCGACTTCCGCACCGCCCATGGCGAACTGCTGGACCGCTGGCTCAGCCAAAGTGTGGCGGTGTTGATGGCCGAGGGTTTGGTCGATCTGAATCGGGTGGCGCAAGACGGGATGCGGGTGCGGGCCAGTGCCGGCGCCGCCTCGTTCCGCCGCCGTCCTACCTTGGAGGCGGCCCTGGCCGAGGCCGAGGCCCAAGTCCAGGCGTTGCGGGCGGAGTTGGAGGCCGATCCGGCGGCCGACGATCGCCGGCGACGGAAGGCCCGGGAGCGGGCCGCCCGCGAGCGGGCCGAGCGGATCAAGGGGGCGTTGGATCGGCTGCCTGAGCTGGAAGCCAGGAAGAAGCCGGAAGATCGCCAGAAGGCCCGCGGCTCGACCACCGACCCGGACGCGACGGTGATGAAGATGGCCGACGGCGGCTTCCGCCCGGCGTACAACGTGCAGTTCAGCACGGCCACCGACAGTCAGATCATCGTGGGGGTGGACGTGGTGACCGTCGGCAGCGATGCCGGCCAGATGGCGCCGATGGTCGAGCAGATCGACGCGCGGTACGACCGGAGGCTCGAGGACGTACTGGTTAACGGCGGCTTCGCGCAGCACGACCAGATCGATGCGGTCAGCGCCGAGGGGGTGGGCTGTACGGTGTACGCGCCGGTGCCGGCGCCCAAGGATTCGACGGTGGATCGCTACGCGCCGAAGCCCAGCGACTCTCCGGCGGTGGCGGCGTGGCGGCAGCGGATGGCCGGCGCGGAGGCCAAGGCGATCTACAAGGAGCGGGCCGCGACGGCGGAATGTGTCAACGCGCGGGCGCGGAACCGGGGCTTGATCCAGTTGCGGGTGCGGGGCCAACTGAAGGCCAAGGCGATCGCGTTGTGGCATGCGTTGGCTCATAATCTGATGCGAGCGGTGAGCCTGCGAGCGGCGGCGAAGGTGTCGCGCGGCGGCGGCGGCCGGGGTCTGAGGAGGGGGCCGCACGGCCCCCACACCGCCTACGGAGGCGGCCAACTCGCCCCGTACGACGGTCCGTGGCGCTGGGTCGGCCCGGGCACCGAGGTTCCAGGGAGAGCTGGCGGAATTCCGAAGGCCCCATGTGGTTCACGAGGTCGCCGTCCTCCGAGGGCAATCGCTCGAATTCTTTCTCACGCTCTCAGGCACTCCAGCCCGCTACAATACGCGGGAAACGAGATGGCCCGACGAAGAGGAGCTTCGACTTCGATGAAGACTGGCGCGGATGTTCTGGTGGAGTGCCTGACACGTTGGGGCGTACGCCGACTCTTCGGCATGCCAGGCTCGCATTCGACGACGATCTACGATTCACTGGCGCGAGCCGGTACGATCCGGACATTCCTGGTCCGTAACGAGCAATCCGCCGCCTTCGCCGCCGACGGCGCGGCGCGGGTCACCGCCGAACCGGGGGTCGTCTGCACCACCGCCGGACCCGGTGCGACCAACGCCCTGACCGGCATCGCCGAGTGCTGGGCCGACTCGGTCCCCGTCCTCCTGATCGCCGGCCAGGTCAACTCCGATGCGCTCGAACGCGAGTGCGGCAACTATCACGAGATCGACCTCGAGGGGATCTTCAAGCCGGTGACCCAGTGGTGCGGCACGCTGCGGCGGGTCGACCAGGTCCCGGCTCTCGTCGGCCGCGCGTTCCAGGCGATGATCGGGGGGCGTCCCCGCCCGTCGGCTCTGTTCCTCCCTCAGGACCTGATGCGCGCTCACTACCCGGAATCGGCGCCGATCCCCGCGTTCGCGCCGCCGCCCACTCCCGCCGTGCCGGCCGAAGCGATCGCCGAGGCCGCCACGATCTTGGCTCAGGCCCGGCGCCCGATCATCCTGGCGGGTGGCGGTGCCCTGTGGTCAGGCGCCGTGGAGTCGATCGAACTGCTGGCGCGGCGCCTTCGCGCGCCGGTCGTCACCACGCTCAACGCCAAGGGCCTGATCGATGAACGCAGCCCGGTCTCTCTCGGGCATGCGCGGTCGGTCCGGGCGAAGACCGTCTTGCCGCACGCGGACGTGATGCTGGCCGTCGGCTGCCGGTTCACCGAGGTCTTCACCGACTGGCGGCGGATGCCGGTCCCGAGCCGACTCGTCCAGATTGACCTCGATCCCGAGCAGATCGGCATGAACTACCCGGTCGAGGCGGGAATCGTCGCCGACGCGAAGGCTGCCTGCCGTACGCTGCTGGAGGCATTGCCCTCATCGCGGGACCCGATGGGCTCCGACTGGGGCCCGATCTGGGACGAGGCCCGCGCCGCGCGGCACCAGAAACCCGAGTGGATGATCGAGGCCCTTCGCTCGGCCTTGCCGGACGACGTGCCCGTGTTCACCGACGCCTGCGAGATCGGCTATCGGATGCAGGCGGACTGGCCGTCGTATGTCCCGCGCGCGTTCTTCTACCCATCGAACTACATCACCCTGGGGTGGGCGTTCCCGGCGGCTGTCGGGGCCGCTGCGGCCCTGGGCGATCGTCCGGTCGTCTCCGTCAGCGGCGACGGCGGTTTCGTGATGACCGCGCAGGAATTGGCCACTGCGGCGCGGTATCACCTCCGCGTCATCGCGATCGTCCACAACGACTCGACCTACGGCGCGATCAAGAACATCCAGGACCGCGCCCACCACGGTCAACACCTCGACACCGAGCTGAACAACCCCGATTTTCCGCGGCTGGCCGCCGCATACGCCGTACCGGGACATCGCGCAACCAACGCCGAGGAGCTGACCGCCGCGGTCCGTGAGGCGCTCGAACGCGACGGCCCCTCGCTCATCGAGGTCCCCGATCGCTGGCGGTTCCTGCGCGACCTCGCCAATCCGGTGAGGCCCGCCGGTTGGTGACCGTTCACAGTGGACTTGATGGTGTAATGCACAATGGGGTCGGCGCGCACCAGGACATTCACCGATGGCTGATCGTCGGCCTCCCTCATCACGGTCCTCTCTCTGCGATCCCCACGGCGCGGGGCTCCCCCAGTCGCTCGTGATGGATCGCCCCGGCGGCGTTCGCCCCTCGGACTTCCCGGCCCTCGTGGGCCTTGCATCCCTCGGCTCCGCCGACCCGCTCCCTCGACTCGAATCAGGTCGCTCGCGGCAGCAACGACGGCGCCTCCTCTCCGGCGAACCACGCCGTCACCGCCGCCTCCAGATACGCGAACACCGACCGTCCCTGCTGACTGCACGTCGCCATCACCGTCCCGATCCGCTCGCACCACCGCTTTCCGCGCTCGCCCCGCGTCCCCTGCGCGATCAGGCGGTCGATCACCACGAACCGGATCGCCTGCTCCGCCAGGTTGTTCGTCGGCTCGACCCCCGGCTCGGTGAGGAACCGGAAGTCGCTCGCCCCGTGCACCTCCAACCGCGCCGCCAGGTTGCTGCTCGCTCGCGTCGCCGGCACGTCCCACGTCCCGCGCCAGAGCACCTGGTCCCGCGCCGCCTCCAGCCGCCTCCGGAATTCCGCCTCGGTCCACTCCTCCCGGCGATGGATCACCGCGAGGAGATCCCGCAACGACTCGCGCAGGCCCTCCCCATACGCCCGGTCCCGCGGGTCGGGCAGCGTCGTGAGGTACTTCACATCGCGGATCAGATGCGCCGGACAGAACTGGAGGACGACACCGAATTCGCGATGGTAGCGACGATAGGCCGAGAAGTAGTCACACCCCAGTACCCCGTCGAACTCCGAACCCAGGACCTCGATCAACACGTCGGCGCTGCGGGTCGGGTCGATCTTGAACAGCGTGTACAGCCCGGCCCGGAAGCACCAGGTCCAGTGCCGCGGCCCGTTCTGTTTGTGCCCGGCCTCGTCAACGTTGAGCACCGCCTGGTCGGGGAGGTCGCCGAGCAATTCCTCATAGGGCCGCTCCAGCGCCCGGCTCACCTCGGCGACGATCTTGGCCAACTGCCCGCGGGAGAGGGTCGGGCCGATCACGTCGCGGACGAACTTGCGGATGGTCGAATACGAGGCGTGGCAGGCCCCCTTGAGGTAGGCGATGACGGTGGTCAGCCGCGGCCCGGCCGACCCGCCGCGCTCGATCGACAGGGGGAACGGGGCGTAGCAATCCTTGCGGCGATGGGGGCACCAGCCCGGGTGGCTGGTGTGCTCGTGGATCTCCAGGGGCACGGCGGCGATGTTGACCCGCTGGGCGACGATCGGCTCGGCGTCGTCGGTCACCAGCAGGTGGCCGCCGCAGGAGGGGCCGGCGTCCAGGAGGTAATCCGTGGGCACCGAGGCGAGCATCTCGGGGGGGAAGGGGACCCGTTGGTGCGAGGTATGTCCGGGCTGGCCGCCGGGCTTCCGCCGCTGTTGTCCGGGTGGCGGCGGGGGCTCGGGGGGCTTGACGATGTCCGAGGAGGGCGGCTTGGAGGAGGTGGAGGAATCCTTGCGGGCCGCGGCGAGTTGCCGCTGCAACTGGGCGACGACGGCGCGGAGCGCCTCCAACTCGGCGCGCAGGGAATCGACTTCGGCCTGCAACCGCTGGCAGTTGGCACACGGGGGTGTTGTCTCGGTAGCCATGGAGGCCGAGTCGATCCTTCCCTCGCCAGGCATTCAACACTGTGAACGGTCACCTCGAAGACCGAATACACCCGGATGATGTAGGTTGCGTCGAGGTTGTTCTCCGCCGCATAGATTTCTGCCGCGGCCAGCTCGTCCCAATCCCTCGCCTCTGTCCGTTCGTGGATGTCTTCCGGTGTCGCTCCACCGAGGAGGTCCAGACCGATACGCACGGCCTGATACTCGCGCAATGACGCCCTGACCCGCACCTGCCAGTTGAAGAGTCTATGCGGCATGGCCCGAGATCGCTTCGAGGACTCGGAGGAAGTCTTCCCGAGTCACAGCCATCGATTCGCCGCTCCGACTCCCGGCCGCGCCATTCCCTCCCCGGAACGCGTAGTTGAGCCTCCACTCACCGCCGACCCGGTACAGGCTCGCGATGTCGTCGTAAGCCGGCATCAAGTAGAGGTCGACAACTCCATCCGTCCCGGGGGCGAATCGAGTGATCGGCTCCAGGAGAACACGGGTGAAGGCGCGCTGCATCAGGAGGGCTGGGGCGCTGTAGGATCCCAACACCGAATCCTGCATCTCCTTCTCGATCTCCCGGGTGGACCAATCCGGCTTGACCCATCCGTCAACCGTCTGCACGAGCTGGCGGAGGAGTTGAATCCATTCATCTCGCTCCTTGCCCGGATCCTCGACCTCCGGTCGCCTTGCCTTCAGTCGTTGCTCTGCCATGGCATTTCTCCCCACGGTAGGCCGTTCCCGAACCGCGATCATTATCCCGCACCCAACACTTGTGGGCTACGGGGCGGCGGATAGATGGTCATGCGAACGCGAGCATTGACTGCGAATGCTAGGAGTTTGTCCGAGAATTCGTCCACACCCCACCATTGCCCCTGGGCTTTTCGCGGGGCTCGGGCCTCTCGGGCTCGGCCCCGCCCTCGGCGCGCACTATCCCCTCGCACTCGCCTCGGCCCCGCAGGTGTGACGCCAGATCTTCAGCGGATTGTGCGTCAGGCAGATCAGTTGCCACTCGGCCGCCACCTTCTCCAGGCCCCGCAGCAGGAACCCCCGGATGCCCCGCGCCCCCTTCGTCTGGCCGAACACCGGCTCGACGATCCGCTTCCGCGCCGCATAGAGGACCTGGCCGGTCGCCGAGGCGAGCTTCTGCCGCATCGTCTCCTTCACACCCGCTTCGGCCGCCGCGGCCGTCGGCTCCGACTCCGCTTCGTGGTGCTTCTGCCGCTCGACCGCGATGTACGGGTCCAGGCCGATCTGCTCCAGGTCCCGGACCGCTTCCGCGCTGAAGTAGCCGGTGTCCGCCGTGTTCGGGATCGGCACGGCCGTCCCGTCGGCCCCCTTGGGCCGCTCGATCCCGGCCGCCTCCAGGTTCGCCAACGCCGCTCGGCCCATCGGCAGTGCCTGCTGCTTGTCATTGGCCGCCTGCGTCACTTCGGCCGCCACGATGATCTGACACTCACCGTCCACCACCGCTTGAGCGTTGTACGAATAATCGAACCCTTTATTGCTCTGCTTCATGATCTTGGCTTCGGGGTCGGTGAAGTTCGTCTGCGCCTTGTCCTTTGGCGTCGGATCAATCGGCGCCGGTTCCTTGCCGCGCCGCGGCCGGCCCTCCGCGTCCCGCCGGGCTCGCGCCTCATCACGGCGATGCTGCTCGGCTTCCGCCCCGGCGCGCGCCTCGGCTTCCAACCGCGCCTTGGCCGCGCGGATCCGGGCCAGCCGGTCCTCGCGCCGCTTCAACTCCTCGGGCAGCTCGTCACCACGCCGGCTCCCCTGGGCCGCGTCTTGCTCGGCGTCGAGTCGCTCGGCGTCCTTCAGCAACCGCTCGACCTCCGCCTCCAGCCGGCCGATCTCCCGGGCCATGTAGCCGTAGCTCATCGCCTTGTGCCGCGAGGCATGAGCGCGCATCTTCGTGCCGTCGGTGGACAGGTTGCCCAGCTTGACCATCCCCAACTCACCGGCGATGCGCAGGACCTCGACGAACAAGGGCTTGAGGGCCGCTCGGTGGATCTTGCGGAAATCGCTGATGGTGCGGAAGTCGGGCCGATCGGCGCCCACGATGGCCCGGAAGGCCAGGTTGCGCTCGCACGCCGCGGCGATCCTTCGACTGGAGCAGACGCCCACGGCATAGGCGTAGACCAGCAGGGTGACCATCATGGTCACGTCGAAGGGGGGTTGGCCGCGGAGTTCGCGAGCGTAATACTCGTGAAAGGGGGTGAGGTCGAGCTGGGGGATCAGATCGATCAAGAAGAAGACCAGGTCGTTCTCGGGCAAGGCGTCGTGCGGCGAGATCGGGTCGTGGCCGTTCTGCTGGGCGTCCCAGACACGATAGGTCTTGCGCTGGCCCTCCATGATCGGCCTCCGAAGTTGCACGCCAAAGGATTCCAAAGGTCCGAAGGACGCATTGTGTCAGCCGCGATCGGCTCGGTATAGATGCCACCTCATGGACAGGACACGGGTCGGTCTTTCTCGGACACGCTCCTAGGGCGGCGAGGAACCCGAGCGCGAGCATCCATCGATTGCCGGAGTTCCGACCGGGACGGGAAGGCTCGGTTGTCTTGCCGTCGCGAGGCGACTCCGGCCCGGTGGTGCTCATTGTTCCCATTCCTCGTGGACTGCACCTGACGTCGCAGCGGTTTTCCTCCTCGCACTCCAACGGCGGAGCGCATCGAGTCGGCAAGACAAACCACGCGGGCGGTTCCCACCGATCGAAGTGACGGTTTCGTCACCCTGCCCGGCCGAGGTACTCGCCTGTCCGCGTATCGACCCGGATGACCGTGCCCTGGTCGAGGTGCTCGGGGACCTGGACCACGTGCCCGGTCGAGAGGGTGGCGGGCTTGGTCCGGCCGGTGGCCGAGTTGCCGCGGACGCCGGGGGTCGTGTCCACGATCGGCAGCTCGACCGTGTCGGGCAGCTCGATCGCGATGACTTCGTCGTCGACCAACAGCGCCTCGATACCCTCCATGTTCTCGGTCATGAACGGCACCAGGTCGCGCAGCTCCTCGGCTGTCATCGAGAACTGGTTGAAATTGGCCGAGTCCATGAAATGGAGCTCGTCGGCGTCGCGGTAGAGGAACTGGATCGGCCGCCGCTCGAAGCTCGATTCGTTCAGCGCGTCGGTGCCCCGGTACGACTTCTCGATCCGGTTCTTGGTCTTGAGGTTGCGGGCCTTGATCTTGTAGAGCGTGGCGGCCCCGCGGGCCGATGGGGTCTGGACCTGGATCTGCTCGATCATGTGCGGGGCACCGTCGATGTCGACCACCATGCGGCGCTTGAAGTCCTTGGCGGGAACCACGTCGTCCGATCCTCCCTCGATGAGCCCGGGTCGCCCGGACCCGGCTCGACCTCGGTCAATACCACATCCCGGCGCCTCGATCTTACCGGCCCTGGGGCTTCGAGGTCAAAACCCGAACCGCTCTTCCACAGCGGTCGTGCATCAGGTTGCGGGCGACGAGATCGCGCGGTGGAGGAGCAAACGGCCGATGGCCACGAGCACGACGGGCAGGATCGTCACGCCGAAGAAGCCGAAGAAGAGCGGGAGATGCCGGCCTGCGACCCCCGCGAAGAATACGAGGGCCGCGGCGACCGTCAGGAAACCGCCGGCGATCTCCCAGCGGATGAGCACGATCAAGCCGGCCAGCATCGCCGCGTGGGCCAGTTGCAGCAGCCAGACCCACGGCGGCGGCAGGCCCCGGGCGGGGTGCAGGAACCACTCGCCGAGATGTTCGACGAAAAAGGCCCCCCAGAACGCGAAGCAGCCGACAGCCAGCATGCGGCCCGACCAGAGCGCTACGGACGCGAGAGTTCTCATGGGTCAGCTCCGGTTAGAGACGTCGATGCAATCCAGGAGATGTTCCCCAATCCTGGTATGGGCAAACACGGTGGGCGCGTGCCATCCACCCGGGGAATCCGGGAAAGGCTCACGCGACCGCTGCGGAGGTCTCGTCTCGAAAAGATCTGACGCATGGAGGCGTTTCTCCTGCTAAGATAACGCGGCCGGCCTGTCCGCGCAGAGGCGCATGATGGACAGGATACGATGCGAGCGTCCGAATCGTGTGCGGGCGTCTGGGTGTCTTCGCCGCGGGTCCCGACCATGGCCGACGTCGCTTTCATCTGTCCCAAGTGCGGGCACACCTATCAGTTCGCCGCCCACCTCGCGGGGAAGCGGGGTCGGTGCAAGACGTGCCAGGAGGTCTTTCGAATCCCGGCCGCCCCTCCGACTTCGGCCCTGGCGCCGCGCCGTCCGCGTCGTCTGGACCGGCAGTGATTGGGCGGACATCACGGTCCGCGTCGCCGTCGCCGTCCCGATCCCCCAAACCGGCCCGCTCGATCGATGAGGGGAAGATCGTCTTCAACTGCGGGACTTGCGGCCACGGCTACCGCCTCGACGCGAAACTGGCGGGCAAACAGGGACGCTGCACATCCTGCCGCTCGGTGTTCACGATCCCTTTACAGTCCCAACCCCAGCGTCCCGCGGCCCCTGAGCCGATTGCATCACCGCAGCGGTGGGCAGCCGAGGCTGTTCCGCCGCCCCGGGTGGTCACGGCGGAGCCGGCTACAGCGCGGGCGAAATCGAGGGCCGAAGGCGCGCGTCCCGGCCGGTCGCCGGCGTTCGGTCCGGGCGGGCGGGACCCGGCTGCCGCCATGCCCGCGGCCGGCGACTCGGGCTGGTGGGAGCTCGACTCGTCCGAGGCGATCCCGGCCGCCGCCGCGCTGCCCGGTGCGGTGCGGCCTCGGACCGTCGGCGCCGTGGCGGCAGCCGCCGCGGACCGGCGCCGCATCGCGCCCGACGATGACGGCGAGCGGCCGGTTGTGACCGCCATACCCGTCCGCCCGAAATGGGTGACGTATGCGGCCGTCGCTGGCGGCGTCATCGCCGGCGGGATCGCCTTCTCCGTCGCCTTCATATTCGTCTCCGGATCGCTCCGGCGGGAATCGCCGCCTGTCCCGAAACAGGCGAAGTCCCAGGAGCCGCCCGTGGCGCCATCCCCGACCGTCGCCGACGCCCCCCAACCCAGCCCCGGCTCGGCACCCGCACCGCCGGAGAGCGGTCTGGTGGCCCAGCATCGCGAGGCCGTCAACACCCTCATCCGCGCCTACAACGACATCGCCGACGGATATGCCCGCATCCGCGACGTCGGCTCGATCCCCCACGGAAATGGACCGGTCGCTCGCGCGGTCGAGCAGTTGAGATCCGCGGCGCAACGGGGGCGAAGCCTCCCTCCCCTGTCGCCCGGCGATCGAGAGGTCGTGATCCGCCACGGCGGCCCACCTTTGCTCGGAGCGATCGACCGCGTGCTCGGCGAGCTCCGGCGCCTCAAGGAGATCCCCGGCCTGAAGTCGGATTTCGACCGATTGATCGACGCCTATACCCGGGCGCACGAGGAGATCCAGCGAGAGATCGAGCATCACTGAGACGACTCGAGAATCCGGTGGAAACGGCGGAATCGACGAGCGATCCGATCGGCCCGTTCCCTGGTTCAACCCCCGTATGCTAAGGTAACACCTTCGGCCCGAGCGCCGGCGCCCGGTTCCGCTCCCCATCCCGAGGACGCATCATGTCTGATCCGATCGCATCGCAGTCGCCGACCGGCGAGGATGAATCCATCGAGCCGGCCGAGTCTTTGCAGTTCGACCAGGCCGAGTTCGAGACTCCGGCGGCGGAGCGGCCGTCGTGCGTGGTCTGTCATCACCCGATCCCGGAAGAATACTACGAGGTCAGCGGCAAGTTGATGTGCCCGCTCTGCCGGCACGGGTTCGAGGCATCGTTCCGCGGCGGCTCGCGGCTGGCCCGGTTCCTGAGGGCCACGGTGTTTGGCATCGGGGCCGCCCTGGTCGGCTCGGTCATCTACTACGCGTTCATGCGGGCCACCAACAGTAACTGGGCCTTGATCTCCATCCTCGTCGGATTCATGGTCGGATCGGCGGTCCGCAAGGGCACCGGTAACCGGGGCGGCCGGATCTATCAGCTCCTCGCCCTCTTCCTGACCTATTCCAGCATCGTGGCGATGCATGTGCCCTTCTTCATCGAGGCGATGCAGCACAGGCCGCTCCCGCCGGCACCCGAGAAGGTAGCTGCCGGGAAACCGGATCCGCGAGAGGCGAAAGGAAAGGCCCAGGGTCAACCTGCCGGGGACGCGAAGCCTCAGGATCCCGGAGCCAAGCCGGGACCGGCGGAGATCGCCGCTCCCGCGCCCGGCGACGAACCGATCGCCGATGTCAGGAAGGCCGGCCAGCAGCAACAACCGCCGACTCTCGGCGCGCTGCTAGCCAGTCTGTTCGTCGTGCTCGTCACGGTGATCGGAGCCCTCTACACCATCCCGATCCTGGTCGCCACCCAAGCCCCGATCTCCGGGATGATCTACGCCTTCGCCCTGTGGGAGGCGTGGAAGATCAACAAGCCGGTCCAACTGGTCTTCAACGGCCCGTTCCGCCTGGGAGACGCCGAGCCGGCGGACCTGAAACCGGAGGGGATCGACGATGGCATCTGACAGGATCTGGACGGCCATGTCCACCGTGCTGGTCTGCCCTTCGTGCGGCGGCGAAATCGCGCCGAGCCTGCTGAGCTGCCCGTCCTGCCACCGGCTGGTCCACGCCGAACGGCTCAAGGACCTGGCGGAATCGGCCGAAGCCTCGGAGCGCGCCGGCGACCTCTCCGCCGCGCTGGGCTCATGGCAAGAGGCGAGCGCCTTGCTGCCGCCCGAGAGCCGGCAATACACCGTCATCGGCTCGCGGATCAGCGCGCTCAGCCGCAGGATTGAGACCAGCCCGCCCGCGAAGGACGCGGGACCGCCCCCTCCGACCGATCCCGAGGCGACACCCGTCAATCCGCACGATACGTCGCGGTGGTCGACCGGCACGATCACGGGAGCCGCGGGCACGCTGGCGCTGGCCGTCTGGAAGTTCAAATTCGCGGCGATGTTCCTCCTCACCAAGGCGAAGTTCCTGCTGCTCGGCCTGACCAAGGCGAGCACGTTCCTGTCGATGGCCGCGACCTTCGGCCTGTACTGGACGGCCTTCGGCGCCTGGTTCGCGCTCGGACTGGTCCTGTCGATCTACGTCCATGAGATGGGCCACGTGGCCGCTCTCGTGCGATATGGCGTCCCCGCCACCGCGCCGCTCTTCCTCCCCGGCTTCGGGGCGATGGTCCGGTCCAGGATGGCGTTCCACGAACCGAGGCTGAACGCCCGGGTCGGCCTGGCCGGCCCGATCTGGGGCTGCGGCGCCGCGATCGCCTGTGCGGCGATCTTCCTGGTGTCCGGCGAGCCGATCTGGGGCGCCCTGGCGCGGATCGGGGCCTGGATCAACCTCATCAACCTGATGCCGATCTGGGGCCTGGATGGCGCCAAGGCGTTCCAGACCCTGAACCGTCCTCAGCGGTGGCTGGCCGTCACCGCCGCCGCCACGGCGTGGGCGGTGACGGAAGACGTGTTCGTGCTCTTCATCGTGATCACCGGGGCCTTCCGAGCGGCCGCGGAGAAGCCGGCCCCGAAGCCGGATTCCGGCGTCGTGTTCCAGTATATTGCCCTGGTCGCGGTGCTGACGTCGTTGTGGCTCCTCCCGGTCAAGGTCCAGGGCTTTTAGCCGGGCCCTTGGGCCGCATCGCGATGCCGAATCCGGCCTTTTGGCCGCCGTCAGCCGCTTGACAATCCCGCCGCTTGCGGTATCCTGGGATTTTCGCCTCTGGGTCAATCTGCTTCCGCGCGCCGTGCTCGACCCAGGGAATACGCCCGGCTTGAGGCAGACCGGGAGCTGTCCTCGCGTCGCGCCTCTGGACTGACTGAGTCGGCGGCGGCCGCAAGTGAGGATCTCGGCCGGTCTCGGCCTCGTCGCCGCGGGATCAGGTAAAGGGAACGGAACGACGGATCTATGCCCACGATCAACCAGCTTGTCCGAAAGCCGCGCCGACCGGTCCAGTACAAGACCAAGGCGCCGGTCCTCGAGGCGTCCCCCTTCAAGCGGGGCGTGTGCCTCCAGGTCAAGACGATGACGCCCAAGAAGCCCAACTCGGCGCTGCGCAAGGTGGCGCGCGTGCGGCTCTCCAACGGCAAGGAGATCACCGCGTACATCGGCGGCGAGGGGCACAACCTCCAGGAGCACTCGATCGTCCTGGTGCGGGGCGGCCGCGTCCGCGACCTGCCGGGCGTCCGCTACCACATCGTTCGCGGCGTGCTCGATTGCCAAGGTGTCGCCGAGCGCAAGCAGGCCCGATCCAAGTACGGCGCCCTGCGCAAGAAGGCGGCCGCCGCCGGTGCCAAGAAGAAGTAATCGCCGGATCGGTCGCGATTCGGCGGATCCATCATGATAGCCCGAGGAGTACGCGGCCCATTGGCCGCGATGAGAGGGACTCAACCGCATGGCCCGTAAGTTCACCGCCAGCAAGACCCACCTCCGCCCGGACCCTCGTTTCGGCTCGAAGCTGGCCGGCAAGTTCATCAACTGCGTCATGCACAACGGCAAGAAGAGCGTGGCGCAACGGATCTTCTACGACGCGATGGAGTTGATCGAGAAGCGGTTGCCCAACGAGCAGCCGATCGAGGTCTTCACCCGCGCCGTGGAGAACGTCAAGCCGCTGATCGAGGTCCGATCCAAGCGAGTCGGCGGCGCCACGTACCAGGTGCCGATGCAGGTCAACAAGACCCGCCAGCAGACGCTGTCGATCCGCTGGATCCTGATGGCCGCGCGCGAGAAGAAGGGCCGGCCCATGGCCGTCAAGCTCGCCGACGAGCTGGTCGCCGCGTACAACCGCGAGGGCGCCGCCATCACCCGCCGCGAGAACGTCCACCGCATGGCCGATGCCAACAAGGCCTTCGCGCACTTCGCGTGGTGAGGCCGGTCGCTGATCACTCGACTCGGGGGATGCGAAGCATCGGAAGGATGATTCAAGATTCAAAATGAAATGGATGTAAGAACAAGGCAGACCAGAGCCTATATCCATTTTCTCCGTTGAATTTGCGATCTTGAATTGATTCTTTCACAACCTTTCACGGCACGGATCCGAACCCCCGGCCATGGCACAGGATCCGCTGAACGTACTCTGGGTGGAACCGTCGTTCCCCGGGCGGCTGGGCGCGGCGGCCGACTGGCTGGTGCGGCGGCGCGGCTATCGGGCGTGGTTCTACTGTCATACCCTGGAACCGCGCGAGTGCTGGCCGGCGTCGGTCGGGCAGGGTCTCGACGTCCAGGTCTTCGGCGTCGGCGGCGTCGCGGCGAGGCGGCCGTAACCTGGTCGCGGGCGATGGAGCGCAGCCTCTGCTACGCGTACGGCTGCTGGGAAGTCCTCGAACAGAAGCGGCCCCGGCCGATCGACGTCATCGTCGGCCGCTCCGCCGGCCTCGGCTCGGCGCTGTTCGCGCGCGTCTACTACCCGGCCGCGCCGGTGGTCCAGTTCCTGGATTACTACTACCACGGCCGCCGGAACGACCTGGCCGAGGAGGCCGGGCCCGACACGCCGCCGGCGTACTTCCACTGGCGGCGGTCGATGGCGGCGATCGAGCTACTCGACCTCGAGCAGGCGGCGATGGGCTGGACGCCCACCGATTGGCAACGCGGGCTCTTCCCCGCGGAGTACCGCGACGATGTGACGGTGCTGCACGACGGGATCGACGCTCGCCGGTTCGCGCGGTCGGACTGGCACGCGAAGGGCACGGGCCGGCGATCGATCGCCGGCCGGCTCATCCCCGACTCGACCCGGGTCGTTAGCTTCGTAGCGCGATCGGTTCGACCGGCTCAGGGGCTTCGACCGTTTCCTGGCGGCGGCCGACACCCTGTTGCGGGAACGGCCGGACGCGCTGATCGTGGTGGTCGGCGATCGGATGGTCCGCCGCGGGCTGGACGTCGCGTTCCACAACGCGGATTACGCGGCACACCTGCTGGCGCAGCGGTCTCTCGCGGACCCCGGTCGCCTCTGGTTCCTGGGCCTGGCGGCTCCGACGACGGTGGCCGAGGTCCTGGCCGCCAGCGACCTGCACATCGCGCCGGGGCGTCCCTATCCGGTGGCGCGATCGACTCTGGAGGCCATGTCCGCCGGCTGCGTCGTGCTGGCTTCGGACACCGAGTCGCATCGCGAGGTGATCGCGCGAGGCGAGACGGGTCTGCTTGTAGATGCCGGCGACTCCGAGACGATGGCGCGCCAGGCGCTGGCCGTGCTGGATGACCCGGCCACTTACCGGCCGCTTGGCGACGCCGCGGCCACGATGGTCCGCGAGAAGTACAGCCAGGACGCCTGCCTCCCGCGCCTCGCAGAGCAGTTCAACAGGCTGGCTCTCGCCGACGGGAGGCGGTCGTGAACATCCTGTTCATCCACGACGCTTTCCCCGCGCAGTTCGGCCGGGTTGGACAGGAGCTGGCCACGCGCCACGGCTGGAAATGCGGCTTCCTGGTCCAGAGCCTCTCGAGCTGCCCGACGCCGACGCCCGAGATGCTGCGGTCCGTCGAACTGCACCAGATGCCGATGACGGCCGAACATCGCACGGGCGAGGGCATTCCGTGGCCCCAGATCTATGGGCAGTTCCTCGACCAGTGCCGCTCGGTCTTCGACGTGATCCGGTCCAAGCCGCAGCTTCGCCCCGACCTGGTCGTCGCACATGGGGGCCGCGGCGCGCCGACGCTGTTCCTCCGCGACGTGCTCGACTGTCCGATCATCAATTATTGTGAATATTACTTCGCGACCAGCCATCGCGATATCTCGTACCGCATCGACCTACCGCCGGCCGAGCCGGCCCCGTTCTTCCCGCGGTGCATCAACGCGCCGACGCTGTCCGTCCTCGTCGATTGCGACGCCGGCTACTCGGCGACCGAGTGGCAGAAGTCGTCCTTCCCGGCGCGGTTCCACCACAAGATCGAGGTCCACTTCGACGGGATCGAGACCGAGTGGTACCACCCGGGCCCGGCCGCGCGGCGGGCCGGGGATCGGTCGATCCCGGCGGGCACTCGGGTCGTGACGTTCGTCTCGCGGGGACTGGAGTCGATCCGGGGGTTCGACCTGTTCATGAAGGTCGCCGAACGGATCGCCCGGGCTCGGTCCGACGTGCTCTTCGTCGTGGTCGGCGGCGAGGAGATCCACTACGGCTGGGACAAGCTCCACACCGGCGCACCGAGCTTCAAGCAATGGGTCCTGTCGCGCGGGAATTACGACCTGTCGCGGTTCGTGTTCCTCGGGCGCGTGCTCCCGACGCAACTGGCCGACGTCCTCCGCATCAGCGACCTTCACATCTATCTGACCGCACCGTTCGTGCTCTCGTGGTCGCTGTTGAACGCGATGGCCAGCGGCTGCGTGGTGCTGGGCTCGGATGTCCCTCCGGTGCGCGAGGTGATTCGCCCGGGCGAGAACGGGCTGGTCCAGCCGCTCTTCGACGTCGAATGCCTCACCGAGACCGCACTCGAGGTGCTGGACGATCCGGCCGAGTTCGCCCCGCTGGGCCGGGCCGCGCGGCGGACGATCGAAGAATCGTACAGCCTCGAACACTGCATCCCGCCGCTCAAGGATTTCTTCGAGCGAGTCGCGGCCGGGAGGGAGCCCGATGCCACGACATGATCCTGAAAGACCCTGATGCATCAATTCGCCGCGAGCCGGACGGCGGCGGGCACGGGGGCCCGACCCACTCTCGGAGAGGCCCCGGCGATCCTCATCGGGACGGGCGTCCGGATCCGTCACGACGCACGTTCTGTTCCACTTCCGCGCTTCGCTCGTAACTCAATCGGTCCCAGACGGCAAGGACAACGTCCTCGCCCGGCATGATGTGGATCTCGTCCAGGTAGAGCACTCGTCCGCTTCGCAGCATGCGCACCGTATGGCGGCCGGGGTTCAGCTTGCAGACGAGCGGGCCCTCGTGCTCGGTCTCGACGCGGTAGACGTCGTCATCGATCGCCACTTCCGCGGGCGTGCCCGAGACGTGCACGATGACCTGGCCGCTCGAAGGGCCGGCGTGTAGGGCAACCTGCCAGAGGACGATGCCGCCCAGCACCAGAGCCGCGATGGGCTTGCCGATGGCGTAGCCGACCGCCTGTAATCCCACTGCCATATCTCATGGACCTCCCTATTGTAGCGAGGGTCTGCCGCCGCGTGGACTGGATCGCCGCCCGCGGCGGCCGATCGCCGTCGTGCGCGCACGGCGATCCTCAGGCCCGGCGGTGCCGAACCGACTCATACCCGGCCCATGGCGTCGAGGAGTCCTTTCCCTACATCAAGATCGATCGGCGACGCCCGCATAGGTGATAGACCTATCACCGTGCAGGTGCTATGCCGCACCCGCCTTCTGGCATACTATGGCTTGTCGGCGAGGAACAATTCACCGAGCGACCCGGCGTCGAAACCCTTGAAGAGGTTGGGAGCCGAGCCCCAGGTCAGGAACGCTGGCTTCGTCGGGCCCGAGTCCTTGTCCACGACGGCCACCTCGAACCCGATCCGCTTTCCCGGCTCGAGCTGGGTGGGCAAGTCCGGGAATCGGTCGTAGACCCGGATGGCCCACTCGTAGGTCGTCTCACGCCCCTGGCGGCGATACTTCATCCGCGTGCGCGGCTCCTTGGTCCTGGCGTAGACCAGCGACGGATTCGCGCCGAAGCGGTCCCCATAGGCGGGCACGTCGCCCGCCAGCCCGGCGTACTGGAGCACGGGCATCTCCGCAGCATCGAGATCCGCGGGCCAGTCGCGCCAGCTCGCCCCTTCAATCCTGCGTTCGGAGAACCTCCCGTTAACATAAACCTCCACGGCATCGTTCTCCCGGGCCGAGCTGGGATGCGCGATGACGGGATCGTCGTCGCGGACGACGACGGCGAGGTAGATCACTCCGGCCATCTGATCGTACCCGACCATGAAATCGGCATCGATGTCGCGCGGTCCTTGGATGGCGTCGCGGTAGGTTTTCGGCTCGCTGGTCAACAGGTTCTGGACCGGATACCTGGGCAGTCCATCAGGCCAGTCGTCGAGCCGCCCGTCGATCGTAATGCCGGACATCGGTCTCGCGATGGCCCGCGGTGTACGACGCGGCTCCGGCACGCTGGCGCTCGTCGGCCTGGCAGCAGCGACCGGCGCCAGGGGAGTCGGGCGCGGCCTCGGCTCCTCGGTCCGGAACAAGCCCAGGCCGACCGCCGTGATCCCCATACAGATCACCATCCCGGCGGCCGCGGTTCCAGCGTCCAGAGACAGGCCGGCCGCGGCTCGCCGGCCGCGGCGGAGCAGGGCTCGGGCCGCGGCCAGCAGGGTGGTCTCTGGGACCGGGCTCCGGAGCGCGGCCTGAAGCGCAGTCTCGACGAGCGACGACGGGACTCGGTCGGCCCAGGGCGGCCTGAGCATCGCCCCCAGCGCCGAGGCCGATGGTGTCAGACCGCGGCGGGCGAGCTGTGACCGCAGCCGCTCCCGCGCCCGCGAGAGCCGGCTCTCCACGGTGCCCACCGGGCAGCCCAGCCGCCGCGCGACCTCGTCGTGCCTGAGCCCCTCGACGTGGCAGAGCAACAAGGGTACCCGATACCGTTCCGGCAGCCGGCGGATCTCTTCATCGATCAGCCACCGCAACTCGCCCGACACCGGATCGTCCTCCAGGCGCGGGGCCTGCTCGGCCGCGTGACGCTCCACCACCCTCCGCCGTTCCCCCCGGGCCCTCTCTTTGTGGGAGACCTTCAAGGCCACTCCGTAGAGCCAGTTCGTCAGCAGGCCGCGATCGCGCAACATCCCCGCCTTCTTCACGAAGACCAGGAATGTCGCCTGGAACGCATCTTCCGCCGCATGCTCGTCACCCAGGATCCGACGGCAGACGCCCAGCACCATCGGACCGTGACGGTGGATCAACACCCGGAAGGCTGCCTCGCTCTCCTCCTGACCGGACAGGAATCCCTCGATCAACTGACTATCTGTCCACGCTCCCATCGCGCCCCAGCCGAAGAGCTTCTGGATCTCCCCCAGCGCCGCACCCGACACGCGTATCGACATCGAGTCATCCCCCGTGTGCTCCTGCCCGCTTTGTATCCATACTGCCGCGGAGTCGGGTGTTCCTTCCAATCTTTTTTCTCCCCGACGCCGAATTCTTTCATCATCGCTGCAAATCGAAGCGGGGATGACCTTTGAGGGACGAAGCGGCGTCGAGGAGGCGGGGACTGAGACCGGGTGGTGCCGGAACGGCCGTTCGGCACCGATCGCCAGGCCCATCGGGAGGGTGGTATCGCGGTTGAGAATGGAGCGAACGGGTTCAATCACATGAGAGCGATGGCCACGAGGAACTCGATCAGCTCGAGGCCGCACCTCGCCCAGAGGCGTTTTTTCAACGCCCATGGCGACTTCGCCACACGATTTCGGATGGGCCCGCGATTACCGGATCAATCGATATGCACGACCGACCACCCCCTGGTGGCGACCAGGAAATCGGCGATCGCCGAGCGGTGGCAGTCGGCGGCGTGCTTCTCGGCGCACAACAGGCAGAAGGGCTCGGGCAGTCCTTCCAGCCGGCCGACGAGCAGGTCGCCGGCGCGCTCGAACAACGCGCGGTAGGCCGCAGGCCAGTCGTCGAGATCGCGGAAGAGGTTGCCGAGCTCGAGGATCGAGTGATAAGTGATGCCTCGATCGCCGAGCAGCCTCTCGATGCCCTTATCGGGCGACCTGGCCCGCGCAAAGGCCCCCATGCTGGCCCGATCGGGACGGATGCGGACGTCGGCCACGGCGCGGACGCCGTGCGCGACCAGGAGGTCGACGAATTCCCCCGGCCGACGGCCGCCGTAGCCGATCGTGTAGAGGATCACCGAGCGATCCCTGTTTGGGGAAGGGCCTTGGCGAGCGTTCCACGCCGCGGCGACCGAACCGGTCGTTGTGCCGTCGGCCTTGTTACTTCGCCGGCTCGGCCGGGCAGCACTCGCACTCCTCCTCGAGGGCCTTGAGCAACTCCTGGAATCCCTCCTGGCTCCCGGCGACCCATTTCCGGGTCCCCTCCAGCCGCATGGCCTCGCCGGCCAGGGGATCGCTCGGATCCATCGCCATCATCAGCCTGGTGAATCGGCCTGCCAGCTCCTTGTCGAAGTCCTTGCTCGCCGTGAAGACGCAATGGCTGAACGGCGGCGAGACCCAGATGGCTTTCAACCCACTGACCTGGTCGGGCGCGTGTTCGGACAGATGCTTCCAGAATCGCTCGCCGATGACGCCCGCCTGGCCTCGGCCTTCCTGGAGGGCCGCGAGCACGTGCACCTCGCTCGAGCACGGATTTCCCCGCAGGTCGACTCGGCCGTCCAGGCTGCGGACCTTGACGCGATCGAGGCTCACCCCCTGGCGTTCCAGGTAATGGATCGGCAGCACGGTTGCCTCAGCGGCCTCGTGGCTGCCCAGGATCAGGGTCTTTCCCGCAAGGTCGTCGAGCGTGCGGATCTTCGCATCGGCTCGCACAATGAGCACCGAGCGGAAGTTGCAGTCAACGTCGCGCATGACCAGGGCCTGGCTGGCGTTGCCGGCCTTGCGATGGTACTGGGCATGGGCCAGCGGGGTATTCCAGGCGATATCCACCTCGCCTTTTCGCAGCGCCTCGACCAGGGCGTCGTAGTTAGAGTAAAGGACGTAGTCGACCGGCATCCCCTTGCGATCGAAGTACCGCCGGATGTCCCCGAAGATCGTCACGGCCGCGGGGGAGTGGGCGACGGCGCCGATGCGGACGACCTTCGCCCGGGCCTCCTTCGAGCCGTCATCGGCGCGACCTTCCCCGGCGGCGACGATTCGCGATCCAGCGACGAGTAGGACCAGAGCGCTCACGAACGTCAGACTCACACGACGATTCCACATGGCGATGTCTCCCGGGATCGAGGTTGGACGGAGACCGCTCTGGGCGCGAGCGGGCGCAGGCGCACCGTCCCGACGATCGTAACGTCTCGAGCGCGTCGGATCTACACGGAACACGGATTCCATCCCGCGCCTCGCCAGCACCGGTGGCCAGAGCGGGACTCCGGGCTCTGGCCTGACACCGCTCGATCGGCGATCATAACGGCTATGACCTGCCTATGAGCTACTTTGAACACCCAGGGAGGTGACCATGAGCATCGCCACTCGTTTCTTGCGCCGAGATCCCGCCGAGGTCGAGCCGTGGGCCGAGACTTGCGGTCAGATCCGCCCGCTCGTCGAGGAAGCGGACGAGGCCGCCGCCGAGATCCATCACGTCGAAATCCAGGACGCCAGGCTGCACTATCACGAGCGGACCGACGAGTTCTATTACGTCATCGGCGGCACCGGCACGATGGTCCTGGACGACGAGGAGATCGAGCTGCATCCAGGCGTGGTCGTCTATGTGCCCCGCGGCGTGCGGCATAAGGCGGTTGGCCGACTCACGGTGCTCACCGTCTGCATCCCTCGTGGGGTGCTGCGCGACATCCATGAAGTCGAGTGATCGACCGCCACGTCGTTGAAGTCAACGTGCTCTCCCTGGTGGATATCCACGGTCAAGCATAGGGATCCGAGTCATCCGGAACGGCCGGCTTCGTCGGCAAGCCCTATCGCCCGGGGTGTGGTACCGATTATACTAGGGGATGTCGGAACTCGAAGGAGCCCGCGACGTCGATCCGCTCGGACTCTACTTTCGCTTGCCTCTCTCGCCTTCCCTCCGGTTGGGCCGCCCGCGTCGGTCCCTTTCGACCCGGCCCGCACGAGGAGCCACGGGTCACGAACTCCTCATGGAGCATCACAGTGGGCACAAGGCTGTTCATCGGGAACCTACCGCACCAGGTCAGCGATACCGAGCTCCAGGGCCTGTTCGCCGAGTTCGGGACCGTGCAGAGCGTGGAGGTCATGCGCGACCGCGGTACGGGCCGCGGCAAGGGCTTCGGTTTCGTGGAGATGGGCAGCGACGCAGAGGCGCAGGCCGCCATCCAGGGTATGCACGAGCGGGAAGTGGACGGCCGGCGACTCACGGTGGACGAAGCGAAGCCGCGGAAGTATCGCAGCGGGGGTGGGTTCGGCAATAGCTTCGGCGAGGGAGGCGGCTACGGCGGCGGCGGGCGCGGTTATCGCGGGGGAGGCGGCGGCGGGCGGGGCCGTTATTGATCGAACCAGGCGCCCCCGTCCGGGGGTCCAGCCGGCCCCCCACGCCGACGGCGCCTCAATTCCTCGGAGGGATGATCACCGTGACTCAGAAGTACTGGCATGTCCCGATCTCGACTCGGCCGATCTGCCCGGTCTGCAAGAAGGCCGTCTACTCGCGCTCCGGCATCCATCCCCAATGTGCGATGAGAGAGGCGGAGTCGGCCCGGCCGGTCAAGACCGTCGCGCCGGATTCCGGGTCCACGGCACCATCGAAGTGAGCGATTGACCGGGCCGACGCGGCGACGAGGGCGGGTCCGCTCGAACGGCCTGCGCACTGTGCGCGTCCGGCGAGAACGCGCCGTGGATGACCTGTCCTGCGCCGTGCGATTGCCTTGACCCCATCGCCGCACCGTACCTACAATCGACCGCTCGACGGGCATCCGACCCGCTCGCTGATTCTCCCCGGCCTGTGCCCGGGATTCGATCGAAACGCATGAAGCAACCCGACGCATGAGCCGAAACTACGTCAACCAGTTGACCCATGGGGAGTCGATCGACGAGGTTTTCCTGGTCGCCGACAAGCAGCTTCGCGCCAATCGCCAGGGGAACCTCTACCTCCAGCTCGAGCTTCGCGACAAGACGGGCAGCATCGGGGCCCGGCTCTGGAATGCCACCGAGGACCTGTCGCGGTCGTTCGAACCGGGAGACTACCTGCGGATCCGCGGCAAGACCCAGGTGTTCCAGGGCTCGCTCCAGATCATCCTGACGCATATCGATGCGGTCGACGGCTCCCGGGTGGAGCCCGAGGAGTTCCTGCCCCAGAGCTCGCAGAACGTGGGCAAGCTGATGGCCCGGCTCCGCGAGGTGCTCCTGGCCATGAACAACCCGCACCTCCGCGCCCTGGTCGAGTGCTTCCTGATCGACGACGAGTTCCTCCGCAAGTTCACCCTCGCCCCGGCGGGGATCAAGAATCACCACGCCTACCGCGGCGGGCTGGCCGAGCACGTGGTCACCCTGCTCAACGTGGCGGACCGCGTGGCGCCGTTCTACCCCGACGTCAACCGCGACATGCTGCTGACCGGCATCTTCCTCCACGACATCGGCAAGGTCGACGAGCTCTGTTATGACCGGTCCTTCTCCTACAGCGACGAGGGTCAGCTCGTGGGGCACTTGGTCATGGGCGTGGAGATGCTCGCGGAGAAGGTGAAGCGGTGCGCCGAGCTGATGGGCGAGCCGTTCCCGCACGAGCTGCACATGCGGCTCAAGCACATGATCGTCAGCCACCATGGCAGTTACGAGTTCGGCAGCCCGAAACTGCCCATGACCCTCGAGGCGCTGGCGCTGAATCTCCTGGACAACCTCGACGCCAAGATCCACGCGTACACGCGCGAGATCCGCGACGATCCCAGCCGCGACTCGAGCTGGACGCCGTTCCAGCAGAGCCTGGGCCGACGGCTGTACAAGGGGCCCACGCCGGCCGGCGGTATGAACGACAACGGGGCCGAGATGTGATGACGGACGCGCCGGCCGGCCTCGATCCAGGTACCCCGTGACGGGGCCATCGCCATGCCCAGGTACCGGATCTCGCTGGCGGGCTCGCTGGGGATCGTCGCGGTCATCGCGATGGGACTCGCCGGGATGCGGTCGGCCTCGAGCCTCTGGACCACCGCGGCGGCGACCGTCACCCTCGCGTTGCTCCTCTCGGCGGTGGTCGCGGCCCGATTGCTCGACGGTCTCGACCGGGCTTTCTGGGCGGCGTTTGCCCTGTTCGGCTGGTCCTACCTGCTGCTCGTCAACTGGGATTGGATCGGCGGGCAGTTCGGGCACGACCTCACGGCCGGCCTGGGCGACGCCGCCGAGGCGATCTTCGCCAAGGTCGAGGTGCCCGCCCCATCCCAGCCGCCCGTCACGACGTTCTCCGTCCGAACGCCCCCGAGCCTTCCGACTCCGCCCGGTCAGGGCGCCGCGAATCCCTCGCCCTCCTCGGGCTTTGTGGTCGTCTCGCACGAGGAGTACCTCGAACAGGCGCGAGCCCGGCAGATCAAGCTGGGCAACTTCGTGCAGATCGGACGGATGTTCCTGGCCCTGGTCTTCGGCCTGATCGGCGGAGCGATCGCGAGGGCGATCGCCCACGCGCGGGCCTCCGCCAAGGACTCGCGGGAACCGCCGTCACCGGCGACATCCGGCCGGTCGGCCGGGTGATCGGGGGGCTGACTGGCTGGCCGACGGTCCGGATGAGAGCGGGGGCGCGCAAGCTCGGACCGTTCGTCCGGTCCCGACCTAATCGCCGGACTCGGCCAGAGCGCTCTCGATGCGCCGCGCGAGTTCAGAGCCGGGCGCAGCGCGGTCGCGGGCCGCGCGGAACGCGGCGAGCGCCTCACCGAACTTCCCCTGGCGCGCAGCGCGGCGCCGAGGCAGTAGTGGACTAAGGCGTCGTCGGGCTCGAGCCGGATCGCCGCGCGGAATTCGGCGACCGCCTCCTCGTACTTTCCCTGGCCCGCCAGGGCGAAGCCCAGGCTGCCGTGGGCGTGGGGCCGATGGGGCTGGAGCCGGATCGCGGCGTGGAATGCGGCGATCGCCTCCTCGAAGTTGCCGAGCGATCCAAGGGCCTTCCCGAGGTTGTAGTGGGCTGAGGCGTCGTCGTGCTGGAGCCGGATCGCCCCGCGGAATTCGGCGACCGCCTCGGCCAGATTCCCCTGCTCAGCCAGGGCGACGCCGAGGTTGTTGTGGGTCTCGGCATCATCGGGCCGGAGCCGGATCGCCGCGCGGAATTCGGCGACCGCCTCCTCGTACTTCCCTTGGTTGAGCCGGGCGTTGCCGAGGTGGTCGTGGGCACTGGCGTAGTTAGGCCGGAGCCCGATCGCCGCACGGAATGCGGCGATCGCCTCAGCCATCTTCCCCTGGTCCACCAGTGCCAGCCCGATGTCGTAGTGGGCGCCGGGGTCGTCGGGTTCAAGCCGGATCGACTCGCGAAGCTCAGTGATCGCCTCCTCATGCTTCCCCTGGTTGAGCAGGGCATTGGCGAGGTTGGTGTGGGCCGCGGCGAAGTCGGGCCACAGCCGGATCGCCGTGCGGTAAGCGGCGATTGCCTCTTCCATCCTCGCCTGGGCTCGCAGGGCGTTGCCGAGGTTGTAGTGGGCGATGGCGTCGTCGGGGTCGAGCCGGATCGCCGCGCGGAATTCGGCGATCGCCTCTTCCAGCCGCCCCTGATCTTGCAGGACATTGCCGAGGTTGCAGCGGGCCTTGGCGTAGTCGGGGCGGATCTCGATGGCCGCACGGTATTCGGCGACCGCGGCATCCCATTCCCCCTGGACGTGCAAGGCGTTGCCGCGGTTGTAGTGAGCATGAGTCAGCTCGCGGTCGATCTCTTCGGTCGGCTCGCCGGGTTTGGCGTTCGCGCGGGCTTCGCGGAGTTCGGCGATCGCCTCCTCCAGCTTCCCCAGGCGGCGCAGGGCGCCCCCGAGACTATAGTGGGCGATGGATTCGCCGGGCTCGAGCCGGATCGCGGCGCGGAGTTCGGCTGCAGCCTCCTCCAGCTTGCCTTGGCTGAGCAGGGCGACGCCTGAGTTCAAATGGGCGTCGGCGTCGGCCGGCTGCTGGCCCCTGCGATGGCCGATCCGGAGGATCCCGAGGAGGAACGCGCCGACGGCCGCGAGCTCCGAAGCCAGCGTCAGCTTACGACGCGACTCGCCGCGAGATGACGAACGACCTGGCGAGGCCTTGCTCTGGTCGCCCTGATTGTCCTGCGCGAGGCAGAGTGGGCAGAGGCCCGCCGGGCCGTCGGCCGTGAGTGGGGCACCGCATCGCACGCATGTCGCGCCATCGTCATCGATCATGGGATCGGCCTCCGTCGCTGGAGTTCATTCCGCTCGAGAGATCTGATCACCTTCGATACGTCCGATCTCTCGAAAGCTTACCGGGAAGCGGTCGACTCCGCGAGATTCCGGCCGTGCGACTCTGGGTGCACCTGTCGCGGGCGGGGGATAGGCTTCGGCGCACCCATTGCCTAGGATGGAACCACGCTCACCCGTGATCCGTCCGGAGGTCGCCGCGATGCCTGAATTCGCCGAACGCGTCCTGAAGCTGGTCTCCCAGCCCGATTACAAGCCGATCACGCTCAAGGCGATGTCGCGGCGGTTCGAGGTCGCCCCCGACGACTACGCCGAGTTCCGCCAGGCGGTCAAGCGGCTCGTCAAGGAGGAGAAGCTCGACCTGCGCAAGGACAAGACCCTGCGCCAGCCCGACCGGACGGGGGTGATTGTCGGCGTCTTCCGCCGCTCGGCCAGGGGCTTCGGGTTCGTCCGCCCCCACGCCGGAGGCGACCGATCGGACCAGATCTACATCTCGCCCGACGCCAGCGGCGACGCCTCCAGCGGCGATGAGGTGGCCGTCAAGGTCACCAAGCGACCCCGGCGGCCGGGGATGAACGTCGAAGGCCGCATCGTCGAGATCCTGGCGCGAGCGTCGGGAGTCTTCGTCGGCACCTACTTCGAGGAGGGGGGCGCCGGCTTCGTCCGGATCGACGGCACGACGTTCCACGACCCGATCGACGTCGGCGACCCCGGCGCCAAGGGCGTCAAGCCGGGCGACAAGGTCGCCATCGAGATGGTCCGCTACCCCACGCCCTACCTGGAAGGCGAGGGCGTCATCACCGAAATCCTCGGCCAGCGGGGCCAGCCGGGGGTCGACACGCTCACCGTCATCCGCGCGTTCAACATCCCTGATACGTTCGACGAGGAGGTCCTCGACGACGCTCGCGACCAGGCCAGGCATTTCAACGAACTGGAGATCGGCAAGCGGCTGGACCTCCGCGACGTCCTGACCGTGACGATCGACCCGGCCACGGCCCGCGACTTCGACGACGCCATCTCGCTGTCGCGCGATGAGGAGGGCTACTGGAGCCTGGGCGTCCACATCGCCGACGTCTCGCACTTCGTCAAGGCCGGTTCGGCCCTGGACCGCTCGGCACGCGACCGCGGCACGAGCGTCTACCTGCCCGATCGGGTCATCCCGATGCTGCCTGAGATCCTCTCGAACAGCCTGGCCAGCCTCCAGGCCCACCACACCCGCTACACGCTGAGCGCCCTGCTGGAGTTCAACGCCGAGGGCATCCTGACCTCCAAGCGGTTTGCGCGCTCCGCCATCCGGGTCGACCACCGCTTCACCTACGAGCAGGCCATGGCCGTGATGAAGGAGCCGAACGCCGAGCATCGCGACGTCACTCCGGCAGTCGCGGCGATGCTGGGCCAGATGCTCGAGCTGGCCATGATCCTCCGACGACGGCGGTTCGCCCGTGGGGCGCTGGAGCTGAACCTCCCGGAGATCGAGATCGAGCTCGGCGAACGGGGGGAGGTCACCGGCGCCCACCTGGCCGTCAACGACCAGAGCCACCAGGTGATCGAGGAGTTCATGCTCGCGGCCAACGAGGCCGTCGCCACCACCCTCTCGGCCCAGGGCATCCTGTTCCTCCGCCGCGCCCACGCCGACCCCGAGCCGTTCAAACTCGACGAGTTCGCCGAGTTCGTCCGCAGCCTGGGCCTGGAGATCGACCAGCCCCAGAGCCGGTTCGAGCTCCAGCGCATCCTCGCCGAGGCGACCGGCAAGCCCGAGGAATACGCCGTCCACTACGGGCTATTGCGCAGCCTGAAGCAGGCCACCTACACGCCTGAGGCCGAGGGGCATTACGCCCTGGCCAGCAACGACTATTGCCACTTCACCTCGCCGATCCGCCGCTACCCCGACTTGCAGGTCCACCGCCAGCTCATTGCCTGGCTGGATGGGAGGAAGCCGTCGAGCCGCCACGATGAGCTGATCGTGCTGGCCGAGCACTGCAGCCGGACCGAGAGGCGGGCGGAGGCCGCCGAACGCGAGCTGATCCGCGTCAAGCTGCTTACGTACCTGGAAGAACGCATCGGTGATGCCTTCCACGCCGTGATCGTGGGCGTCCAGGACTTCGGCCTGTTCTGCCGCCTCGTGGAGCTGCCGGTCGAAGGGTTGATCCACGTCACCTCGCTGGCCGACGACTATTACTATCTCGAGGCCGGGACGCATACGCTCGTCGGCCGACGCTCGGGCCGCCGGCACCGCCTGGGCGACCGCGAGCTCGTCCGCATCGCCCATGTCAACGTCGACCGGCGCGAGCTCGACCTCGTCCTGGCCGATTCACCCCTGGCCCGCGGCCGGATCCGCCGGCGCTCCACGGCGATCCCCGGGTCCATTTCGGACTCGACAGCGTCCCATCCCGGTCCTTCGCCTGCCCGGCGGAGGCAGGCGGAACGCGCCGCCGTTGCGGCCGATTCGGCGGACGGTGTTCGGCAGCCGGACGGGCCGCGCACTCCAGCGAATGGGGCAAAGAAGCGAACGGCCAAGCCCAAAGGCAAGGCGAAGTTGAAGGCCAAGGCGAAGAAGGGCCGCAAGAAGAAGTAATAGGCCAGGTAGCTGCCCTGTCGTCCAGCGCCGCTCGACTACGACGTCTTACGGGTACCCTTGGCTCGCGGGTCGGCCTCGGCTTTCGCAAGAGCCCGAAAAGCGTCCTCCCCGTCTGGTAGCTCGATCAAGAGCGCCTTCTTCCAGTCCGGTTCCAGCTCGAGAAGGTACGCCCACTTCAAGCAGGAATCGCAGATGCCCAGCAGACGGCTGGGGTCGACCTCGTCGGGCTGAACGAGATTCAGCGGCGAGCTGCAATGAGGGCACCTCAGCGGTTCCGACCCTGGCCCCGGGCCGATCGTTCGCACGACGAATGGAACGATCGACGACACCCCCGATGGCGTGCGCTTGGTGGGTGGCACGGCGACCTCCTCGAGGAGTTCGGCGTCGCGGGTCAGGCAGCAGCTCTCACATTTGCTTTGACCTGCGGTGGCGGTGACGATGGGAATGACAGGGATCTGCTTGCCATCATAAGCCGCAAGCACCGCTTGACAAGGTGGATCCGATCGAATTCCGTGACCACCACCGATCCATTTCGAGGACCGAGCGTAGAGATGAGCAGGGAGTCTCCCGGATCGAGAACGGACCGTCTCGGCGGGGAGAGGGAGAGAAAACGCAAGCGCCATAAGGATCTAGGGCGAAAGCCCTTGAATTCTGGACTTCACAAGGTCGGGAGGGGTTGGCACAATCGGCCGACCGACTGTCGAAAACGGGCGACGGCGATTTCGTCAGGGACGGAGTCGCGCCATCCGTCGCGGGTCATCGGCTCGCAGGGAGGTGAGCAATCGTGGGAAACGGCAAGAGTCTCTTCGCCGCGCTGGTCTGCGGGTGCTGCCTGGCTGGCCAGAGCCTGCCGGCTGGGGGTCAGACGCTGGAGCGGGACACGACGATCACGGGCCCGCGGGGCCGGACCATCCAGAGGGACGTTGAGGTCCAGCGAGGTCCGGGCACGATCAATCGACAGACCACGATCAAGCGGCCAGGCGGGACGTTCACGCGGGACGTGCAGGTCCAGCGCTCGCCGATGGTGCGGCGGGGACCAATCCCCGGGCCGTGGCCTCGGCCGGCCTGGATCGGCCCCCGTCCGTTCGTGTTCGCGCCCGCGGCACCGGCCTTCGGATTCGGGCTGGCGGCCGCGCCGATGTTGAACTTCTCGTTCGGCGGCGGCGGCGGGGGAATGGGGTTCGGCGGCGGGATGGGCGGCGGCGGGATGGGCGGCGGCGGGATGGGTGGCCCGATGGGAGGCGGCGGGATGGCTGGTGGTCCCGGGCCCGGTGGGCCGGCCCCTCAGCCGCCCGACCAGGTGGCCCTGATGTGCCAGCGCCTCCAGAACTTCTACTCGGGCAATCGCAAGGAGGCGGCGTATGCCCTTGGACGAATGGGAGATCCCCGCGCCGTGCCGTCGCTGGTCCATGTGCTCAAATACGACAATTTCAAGGACGTCCGGGTCGCGTCGGCGATCGCGCTGGGAGAGATCGGCGGCTCCGAAGCGGCGGTCGCCCTGGAGCGTTCTTCGATCTATGATCACCGCGAGGACGTCCGGAAGGCGGCGACAACGGCCCTTGAGCGGCTGAACACCAAGGCCCAGGCCCAGGCGGCACAGATGCAGCAGAACGGCGCCACGATGTCGCCGGGCTCGGGCCGACCGACCAGGGCACGGCCACCGGCCGCCCAACCGCCCTTCGCCGGGCAGCCGGGATCGCCACCCACCTCAACGCCCTCGCCGTTCCGCCAGGGAGCTCCCTCCGATGGGACGTCGGCGGAACCCGCGGCGGGTGACTCGACGCCGGACTCCTCAACCCCGGCGGGCGAGTTGAAACCCCCACCGCCGCCGACGCCGGTCACCTCGGGGTCGGAATCCACGCCCAATCCTTGAACCATGGGCGAGACGGGCCGTAGCCGTAGGGTGGGTCGAACGCCGCGAAGCGGCGTGAGGCCCACCGAGATCCTCGGAGAATCCGGCGAACCTGCCGCGCTGATGGCACGGTGATGCTATCGGAAGCCCTCCTTCAATCGAAGCAGCGCGGCCCTGGCCTCGCGGGTCTCGCGGGCGTCGGCGAATCCCGACGCCAGCCGCTCCGGCACGCGACGGGCGTCGGGCGTCCCGGCCTTCTCCAGCACCGCGATCCCCCGTAGCCGGCGGAGAGTCTCGCCCTTGGCGATCGGGCCGATCGAGGTGTCCTTCTCCGGATCACCCGGCGCGACGGGCTTGAGCCGATCGGCCAGGAACGGCGCGGCGCGATCGAGATCGGCCGCCATCGCCCAGATCGCGCGGTAGGCCCTGGCGGCATCTTCGCCGCCGAGGTCTGCCCAGGCTGACTCCGGATCGTACAGGGCGGAGTGGCCGCGACGAGGCGCCGTGTTATTACCCCGGCAAGAAAGTCGGTCGGGCTTTCCAGCCCGATGGGCCTGGAGTGTCGGGCTGGAAAGCCCGACCGACTTGCGGATCTTGTTTGCCGGGGTGATAGGATGGGGTCCGCGGGCGAGCCGGATAACGCAGGCATCGAACCCCACGAGCGTGCCCATGGCGAAGGGATCGAGTGAGACGACGGCGCCCCGCTCCGCGCGGCGATGGCAGGCGAGTTCCTCGGGACGGCCTTGCTGATCCTGCTCGGCGACGGCGTGGTGGCCGGGGACGTCCTGCTGAACAAGACCTCCGACAAGATGATGATCACGACGGCCTGGGGCCTGGCCGTCGCGCTGGCGGTGTATCTCTGCGGGAGGTTGAGCGGCGGGCACGTCAACCCGGCGGTGACGCTGTCGCTGGCCGTGCGCGGGGTGTTCCCTCGCTCGCGCGTGCTCCCCTACTGGGGCGCGCAACTGGCCGGTGCTTTCGTAGGGGCGCTGCTGGTCTACGCCGATTACGCCGAGGCGTTCCGCGCGTTCGAGCAGAACGAGCACCTGGTCCGCGGAGCGATGGAGGGCGGCAAGCTGGTCGGCAGGGCGGCGGGCGGGGCCGGCGTGTTCGCGACTTACCCGGTCTTCGACAACGCCTGGCGGAACATCCTCAGCGAATTCCTGGGCACGGCCGTGCTCCTGCTGGGGGTCCGAGCGTTGACCGACCGTCGCAATGCGGCGCCGGGCGGCTACGTCGAGCCGCTGGCGCTGGGCGCCTTGGTATGGGCGATCGGACTGTCGCTCGGCGGCCTGACCGGCTACGCCATCAACCCCGCGCGGGACCTCGGCCCGCGACTCGCCTCGGCGTTCCTGGGCTGGGGGACGGCTGTCTTCCAGTCGCATGGCGGGTACTTCTGGATCCCTCTCGTCATCCCGCTGCTCGGCGGACTCGCCGGGACCTTCCTCTACGACTTCGCCATTCATCAGCACCTCCCGCCGGAAGGCGAGCCCAGCCCGCCCGGCGAGCTGTCGCCCTGATCGAGGCCCTTCCGGGAACCGGTGCCGAAGCCGGGAGGCGGCGCCTCTCGGTGGGTCGATCGCCGCGATGCGATGCCCGACCGACGCTGCCACCGACATCTCCTCGCTATGACCGCCCGCAGCAATGCTTGAACTTCTTACCGCTCCCACACGGGCATCGTTCGTTCCGCCCAACTCTCTGCCTCGCTTTGGGCGCGGCGGGCTGTGCTAGCCGAGACGGCAAGGTCAAGGGACGCCGCGGTGGGGCCCCCGCCACGTCGGCCGCATTCTTGCCGGTCAGTTTCTCGAGGGCATAGAGCACCTGGCGCATGGGGTCGCCCTCGAGCTCCTTCATCCTGCTTCGGTGTTCCTCCTTTTCGCGCTTCTCCCTGGCCAACCATTCGTCATACTCGGGGAACCTTGCACCCGTGAGGGCGCAGTTCGCCAGCAGTGAATACAACACATCTCGGTTGCTGAAGTTGAGCTCACGGCCCAGGAGCAATCGCCGGGCTGGCTCGATGGCTTCCTCGGTGAAATGGGCGAGGGCCGCGTATGCGAGCTGTACTCGAATGTCTTCTTCCTTCTCGCCCTCCAGCAGCCGGAGGCACGTCTCCGCCGCGAGGTCGGAGTGGGTCGTCTCCAGCGGCTTGACGGCGTAGAGTCGGAAGTGAGCCTCGGCCCCCGGAAAGGCCTCGGCGACGGCGTTCAGGACCGCGGGCGTGCCGATCCGGGCCAGTGCCTCGGCACATTCCTCGTCGAGGAGGTCCCCACCGTCCTCGTTCAATTTGGTCACCAGGAGCGGGATCGTCGAGTCCAGATGAGCCTGACCGGCCAGGCGCGCGACCAGCGGCTCCATCCAGGCCATCGGGGTTTCGTCGTCGCCCTCGATTCTCCCCGCGAGCACGGCCCGGACTCTCTCCTCGCATTCCGTGCCATGACGGGCCAGGGCTTCCACGACCCGCCTGGCATAGCCCAGGTCAACCTCGTTGGTGTAGCGCTTGCCTACCCCCTGCTCGCAGAACTCCTCCAGCGCCCGCCAGCACGTCGCCGAATCCCACGAAAGCATCCTCAACCGCTCGGTCAAGGACGGGCGCAAACCATGCAGGAAGTGGCGGGCCTCCAGGATCGCTTTCTCCCTGGGCAGGAGCAACGTAGGCTCGGCTTCGAGCAGGACCATCGAGAGGTTGTACACGTAGTTCTCGTGGTCGTCGCTCCTCTCGTCGTTGAGCTCCGCGATCACCCAGTCGATGCTCTCACCGGTCTGCGTCAGGTCTCTCGACATGCCGACCAGTTGATAGGCGTCCTGCCTTCCGTACTTCTCCACTGCCTCGATCACCTGACCCATGATCGAAGCGTCGGGTGAATAGGAGTCGGAGAAGTAGCGGAGCGCCCTCAAGCGGATCTCCAGATCCGGATGAAGGATGGCTTCCTTGATCTTGGCTTCCGGGTATCGCAAGGACTCGATCCTCCTGAGGCGTTGTTGCAGGCTCGGAGGGGACTCTCCCTCTCGTGAGATGCGGACTCATCGTACCGTTGTAGATCGCCGCTGGTCGCCGACTTCACGCCTGGGGGGTGAACAGGATGATCTCGACGCGGCGCCCGGGCTGGCCGGATGGGGCGACGTCGAGGGTCCGGGGGGCATGGCTGCCGAAGCCGACCGAGGCGATCTTGCGCCGCTTGAACCACCCGGCCGACTGGATCGAATGCTTCGTGACGAGGTAGTTGCGCACGGCGTCGGCCTGCTCCTGGGTGAGGATCTCGGCGAGGTCCTGGTCGCGGTCGTCGTCGGTGAAGGCGGCGATGACGACCTGCGAGCCGGGGCGACTCGCCTGCTTGCACCATCGGGCGACCTCGTCGAGCCGGGTTTGGCCGACGGGAGTGAGTACCGAGCGGCCCGGCTGGAAGAGCTCGTCGGTCCGGAACGAGCGGCTGTTGCGCTGCGAGCCGGGCTGGAAGAGAACCCGCTCGCGGTCCAGGTACGCCCGGCGGTCGAAATACCGCGAGAGCGGCCAGGTCTGCTTGAGCGCGTCGAGGTTCTCCTCGAGCGCCGCCACGCCCGCTCGCCGCGATGCGAGAGCGCAACCAGGTCGCGATAGGCGGTCTCGTCGCGGACCAGTTTGCCGAGGCTGCCCTCACCGCGCCGGATCGAGCCGGCGATGGCGTTGACCTCGGACAACCCCTGCTCGGCGGAGCGCGTCAGCGCATCGAGGCGTTCCAACGATCCGGAGGCTCGCTTCAGCACGTCCGCCATTTCGATCGGCCGCTCGGAACCGATCCGATCGAGCTCGGCCACGAGAGGAGCGTCGGGACGTCCGGGGATCAGCTCCACGACCTTCGCCCCGACGAGCCCTTCGGAGATGATCCGCGCCACGGCGTCGGAGCGGACCAGTGGCCGCAGCCGCTCGTCGATCCGCAGCACCAGCTCGACCGGCCGGCCGGGCGCGTCCGGCGGCATCACGCGTTCGACAACTCCCGCGTCAATCCCCTGGATTCGCACGCGGTGACCAGCTTCGACACCGCCGATCGTCACGAACTCCGCCCGCACGTGGAAGGTGGGCTGCACTCGCCAGTGCCGCCCCGCCACCTGGTGAATCCCGAACGCGGCCAGCGCCAGCACCGCCAGCGCAAACCCGATGTTGGCCGCCGCACGCCACGGACCGATGTTGCGCCGCATGGTGCTTACCTTCTTGTAGTGGTCAGTCCGATTTCGGCCTGGGCCTCCTCGCATCCGTGAGTCCCGATGATCGACCACAGATCTCCGATAAGCCGACTGAAATGCGAGTCGTCTCCATTATTCACTGGCCACCGACCGCCGGCCACTGACTACCGGCCACCGACCACTGAATCAGCGGGACCATCACGACGTTGGCGGCGAAGACCGCCAGGACGGAACGGACGACGCCGCGGATCGCGGCCCGGCCGACTTCCTCGGCCGACCGGCCGGCGGCGAGTCCGGTCCAGCAAGCGGCCAGACCGATCAGCAGGCCGAAGACCGCGGTCTTGAGCGTGGCCGGGATGATGTCGCCGAGCTTCAGGAAGGCCAGCGCCTTGCTCCAGAAGAGCTCCGGCGTCAGCTTACCGGCGACGAGCTCGGCGCCCAGGCCGCCCAGGAGTGCCGAGGCGTCGAGGATCACCGTCAATAACGGGACGGCCAACAGGCAGGCCATCGCTCGCGGGGCGACGAGGCTCGGCACGGGGTCGACGCCCAGGGCCATCCGGGCATCGATCTCCTCGTTCAGGGCCATCGTCCCCAGTTCGGCGGCCAGCCCCGCTCCCATCCGGCTGGCCACCAACAAGCCCGCAAGAACCGGGCCGATCTCGACCAGGACGGCCACCGCCAGGAAACTCGGCAAGGTCGATTCCGCGCCGTGTTGTACCAGCAGCCGGTGCGTCTGGAGCCAGGTCACCAGCCCGACGCTCAGTCCGGCGCCCAGGACGATCGGGAGGCTCCGTACCGCCACATGTTCGAACTGCGCCACCATCTCCCCCGGATGCCGGACGATCGCGACCGGGATCGACGCGCATGTCCTGACCGCGAAGCAGCAGAAGCCCCAGACGGCACCGAGCCAGCCCACGCCCTCGGTCCACATGCTCGGACTCCCCCCTGGTCGTCTCATCCGCTCGGTGTTGGCGCGCACCTCGGCCCCCGATTCCCTCGGGAAGGCGAGCCTCTGTGCGGGCCGGCATCAGTGAGTGGCGATGAGCTCGGATCGATCTCCGGGGTCACGTCGCCCCCAAGCAGAGATTCCCTGTTTGCGCCCTGATATTAGCGTCCGCCCGATCGACCGGCCGAGGATTCGGGCCAGCGCGGCGCCGTTTCGAGGAGCCTACCCGAAGAGCCCCGTCAGCGGGTTACCGCTATTGATTCGGAGCGGCCGGCCGACGGGATCGCGGACCTCGGTCGTCGGGTCGATGCCGAGCGCATACAGGATCGTGGCGCCGATGTCGTCGGGGCTGACGGGATCGCGGGCCGGGTAGGCGGCCCAACGATCGGAGGCGCCGTGCACCGTACCGCCGCGGATGCCGGCTCCGGCCAGGACGGCGCTGTAGCAGTGCGGCCAGTGCTCGCGGCCGGCGTTGCCGGGGGTGATCTGCGGTTTGCGGCCGAACTCGCCGACCCAGACGACCAGCGTCTCGTCGAGCAGCCCCCGCGAGTCCAGGTCATCGAGCAACGCGGATAGCCCCTGGTCGGCGGGCGGCATGAGCCGGTTCTTGAGCTGGTTGAAGTTGTCGCCGTGGGTATCCCAGAAGTTCATGTGGTCGTCGTGCCAGTTGACCGTCACCAGCCGGACGCCGGCCTCGACCAGCCGGCGGGCCAGCAGCAGGCACTGGCCGTGGATGTTCCGCCCGTATCGGTCGCGCAGCCTCGGATCCTCGCGATCGGCACGGAAGGCGCCCGCGGCCTCCGCGGAGCGGAGCGAGTCAAGCGCCCGCTCGCAATAACCGTCCCAGGCGGCCGGTCCTGTCCCGGAGAGTCCCGTCGGATGATCGATCCGGTCGCGCAGAGCGCGCCGGCCGCCGAGCCGATTGGCCGTGATCCCGTCGGGCAGGCCGAGCCCCTCGACCCGGAAGTCGTCGGCGTTCGGGTCTCCGTCAACGCGGAACGGGTCGTACGCCTTGCCCAGCCAGCCGCCATGCTGCCCCGGCGCCTTGCCCCCGGCGCGGCCGGATGCGCGACCGTCCAGGGCATCGTCACCGCCTGCGGCAACGCTCCACGCCGCGGGCGGACGCGCGCGACCAGTGAGCCCAGGTGCGGCCAGTCGTTGGGCGACGGCCCGGCAGCGTCGGAGTATGGCGTCGGGGCCAGGTGCCCAGTCAAGATGCGGTGCGCCGTCGAGAGGTGCGTGAAGTCGTCGTGGCTCATCGACCGGATGATGGCCAGCCTGTCCGTCCGCGCCGCGAGCATCGGGAAGTGCTCGCTGATCCGGACGCCGGGTGTCCTCGTCGCGATCGTGCCGAAGCTGCCACGGATCTCCGCGGGCGCTTCGGGCTTCGGGTCCCAGGTATCGAGCTGGCTCGGCCCACCCCACATGAAGATCAACAGGCACGACTTCGCCCGCCCGAACCCCCCCGAACCCGCCGCGATCGCCCGGTTCCGAAACAGCTCGGGCAATCCCAGCCCGGCCATCGCCACCGCCCCGGCACGCAAGGCGTCGCGACGCGATACCCCCCGTCGTCGGAAATCGCGACAGCCCCGCCACCTGCCGATTCCCGGATCATCCATCGCGGCGTCCCCGGTGTTCAACGGTTGATTAACAATTCTCAACGACGACTCTACTGGACCGAGCCGGCCCTGTCCACCGAATTCTCAAGAGTCGCCATCGGGAAGAGCATGTATGGCACGATCCATGGTGGAGTGTCCACCGGGCCGCACGAACTTGCCGTTTGGAGCGATCAAAAATCGGGGCACTCCCGTGATCTCAGGGTCGGAATGGGGAGGAATCCGTCCGGGTGGGTTGGAGCGAACAAAGCCAAAGCTGCGCAAACCTCGTAGAGTTTGCCGAGTATTCCGTGCAGGAAATGCTCGTTTGGAGCCATGAATCTGTGGTTGTATGTGACCACCATAGGGCGACGGACTTACCGAGGCCAGCCAGGTCCGAGGAGCCTCCACGCCGATTCAGGGCCGCCTGATGCGCACGAACAAAGCCAAAGCTACGCAGAATGCACCGATATAGCGGATTCCGTAGGATGTGCCGCCCGTGGGCTCTCCTTCCCTGCTGAAGGAAGCCGCGCGAACGAAGCCACGATCGCACCGATCGCGCCGGCGAACTCGGGGGCCCGCGCCGTCCCTCAAGCAACTCCCCGCCCGCCCGCACAGGTCGGCTCCGGGCGATTGGCCCAAGAGAAACAGTACAAGGACTCAAGCACGCAACATCGCGCAAGATACGCAGCATAGACCGCTTCATGCACGAATTCGTGATGCACGCAGTGACGAGGGGCTTCGAATCGATTCCGATGTTTCGGGCCACTCGTCCCCGAGTTCATGCAATGCCATCTCGCACCGATCGCCCCGGTATTCCCACATCCGAATTGCCAAAGAAGCGCGTCAACCTAATATAGGTCGGAAATCGACGATTGATTCGGCGTTTTCTTCAGAATTCCGGGACATCTGGAGCAGCAGCCGGGGGGGTCGAGCACCGGGTTGGCGACCAGAGGGGGGGACGCAACAGGTATCGCGAACTGGCAGTGTCCCGGTTCCCGGCGCTCGATACGATTCGGCTCTTGTCGCATCGAAGCCAAATTGGTACAAGCATTCGACTCGCCTGTGCCGGAATGCCATCGCATGGGTTCATCAACACGGATGTGCCACCAGCGGATGGACCGTTCCCGCTGCGATTCGTCCGACGATGACCCGCGCGACGCGCACCAAGAATCCGTGGCTCGCCCCGATGCCGTTCCGCGATGCTCCACGTGTTGGCCTAGGGGATGAGGAGGTCCGGCCGTTCGACGCACCGCCAGCGTCGCAAGCCCGAGCCCCATGCGACGTGCGACTTCGTCGAATGGGTGGCTTCGCGACTGACCCCGCCCTCCCGGTTCCCCGGTCGGGGCGTCCCGGTCCATCAGCCCCTGCCGTCCGCGATGGATCGTACCGCTTTTCGTCCGTCCCCGTCTCCGGAGATCGCAGCTATGGATTCAGCTCACTCCGCCCGCCGTCTTCGTCGCACCCGGACGTCTCGCCCGCGCCGAACTTGGTCCCCGATGCCGCTGGATGCCCTGGAGGAGCGGACACTCCTCTCCCTGACCCTGATCAAGGACATCAACCCGATGCCTCTCTTCCCGGCCGAGATCATGGGCGCGGGCGGGAACGTCTACTTCGTGACCCAGGCGGCCGATGGCGGGTCCGACCTCGACGTGAAGACCGCCACGGGCACGACCCCCCTCAAGGAGTTTCCCGCCCCGGACAGCTCCATCTCCGACCTGACGCCCGACGGCTCGGAGCTCTTTTTCTTCGTCAACCTCGGCAAGGGCCAACAGCTCTGGGTGACCAAGGGAACGCCCGCGCGGACCAGGCTCGTCAAGAAATTGAACCCCGGCGACGTGGGTGGCGGCCCGACGGTCCTTGGCAACGAGCTCTATTTCACCTCCCTCGTGACCGATGGCAGTCGCACGAACCGCCTGCTGTTCAAGAGCAACGGCACCGCCGCCGGTACCGTCCCGGTCGCGATGCCGGCGGGCTCCGCCAAATCGGGCAACTTCCCCGACGGCCTGGTGGAATACAGCGGCGACCTCTATTTCGGCTTCGGTGACCGGTTGATGAAGTCGAACGGGGCCACGACCAAGATCGTCGGTACCTTCGGCCCACCCAACTCGAACGGAGCGAGCACCGGGTTCGTCGGCGATTTGACCGTCGCCGCTGGAGTGCTCTACTTCTCGTTCCCCGATGCATCCCAGCAGGGCGAAGACCTCTACGCGTCCAACGGGACCGTCAGGGGCACCACGCTCCTGAAGGACTTCATCAATGCGAGCCTCCCGTACGACCCGCTCTCGGCCCTTACCGCCGTAGGGTCCGAGCTCTTCTTCGGGGCCGATGACGCCGTGCACGGGCCGAGCCTCTGGGTCAGCGATGGGACCCCGGCGGGGACCACGCTCGTGAAGACTCTCGGCGCGCCATCGAGCGCCGCGGCTGGCGGCCCCGCGCCGGTCGGCACGCCGGTCCTGACTCCGACGGTCGCCGGAAACAAGCTCTTCTTCACCACCGAGCCGGCGGGGCCCGGCACGCCGACCGAGCTCTGGGTCAGCGACGGCACGGCGGCCGGCACGACCCAGCTCGCCGACATCAACCCGGGGAATGGCGGCCCGTACTCCGACACGAGCGGGCAGATGGCGGCGATCAACGGCGCGCTGTACTTCGCCAACGGCGACTCCGCCCACGGAGTCGAGCTCTGGCGAAGCGACGGCACCGTCGCCGGCACCGGGTTGTTCGCCGACCTCAATCCGGGGCCGGCCGGCTCGTTCCCCGGAAACTTGGCCGTCGTTGACAACACCCTCTACTTCTCGGCCACCACCGCCGCCGGTTCCGGCGCGCTCTGTTCGAGCAACGGCACCGCGGCCGGCACGAAAGTCGTCGCCGGCTTCGGCTCCCAGCGCGATGGCGACGGGCTCTTTCAGAACATCCCGGACGCGTTCGGCGTGCTCGGCAACTCCATGGTCTTCGCCGCCGATGACGGGACGAACGAAACCGAGCTGTGGAAGACCAGCGGCACGGCCGCGGGGACCAGCATGATCAAGGTCCTGTCTCCGGACCTGCTCACGTACGCCCCCAGCGAGTTCACGACGGTCGGCGGCAAGGTCTTCTTCGTCACCGAGGGCGCGTCGGAGACGCTGTGGGTGACCGACGGCGTGACCGATGGCACGAACGCGGTCGCGACGTTCGACGGCACCCTCGCCGACCTGACGGCGTTCGATGGGAAGCTGGCATTCATCGAGTCCACGCCCGACCGGACGCAGTCCTCGCTTTGGCTGAGCGATGGGACGGCCAGCGGGACCTCGATGGTCACGGACTTCCCCAGCCTGAATCCCGACTACGGCGCGGAAACGCCCACCTTGGCGGCCCTCGACGGCAAGCTCTACATCTCGGCCCCTCCGCTCCCCGGCCCATCCGTCGCCGGTTTTGCCACGCTCTGGGTCAGCGACGGCACGACCGCCGGGACCATACCGATCGCGGGGGCTCCGGTGAGCGCAAACGTCAACAAATTGGCGGTGTATCAAGGCAAGCTCTACTTCTCGGCGGACATGCCGCGCACCCAGCTCTGGGTGACCGACGGCACGGCCGCCGGGACCAGTGAGATCGCGGATGTGGGCCCCGACTTCGATCACATCGATCGGTTCCTCGTCGCCGGCCCGGATTTCTACATATTCATCACCGATCAGGGCCCTGAGGGCCAGTTGTCTGAGGGCCTTTACAAGTCGGACGGAACCGCCAAGGGAACCGTGCTGATCCACCACTTCGCGAGTAGTGACGTGGTTGCCGCCGCCGGCCTGCCGGACGGCAACCTCGCCTTCGACTTCAACAGCACGTCGCCGAACCCGATTCCCCAGCTCTGGGTGAGCAACGGCACGGCCGCGGGGACCAAGGTGGTGAAGGACATCCGCGGCGGATTCGGCTATCTCGGCGACAGCGACAATGCGATCACGCCGATCAACGGCGTTCTCTACCTGCAGGGGACCGACAGCGAGCACGGCACCGAGCTCTGGCAGAGCAACGGCACGGTCGCGGGCACGACCCTCGTCCAGGACATCAACCCGGGCCCGGGTTCGTCCGACCCGATGGCCCTGACGGAGCTCAACGGGAACCTGATCGTGGCGGCGAATGACGGCGTTCATGGTCTCGAGCTGCTGAGCGGCCCGATCCCAGCGGCGCCCGCGATCGTCGAGCTTCGGAAGCCGTCTCGAGAATAACGAACAGCAGAGCGGCGTCGCCGCTTCATCGGGGCGACTATCCTCCGATTGTCAGGACGACCCGGAATCGCGCCTTGCCGCTCATCATGCGGTCGTAAGCCTCGGAGACGCGGTCGAGGGGATAGATCTCGTTCATCGACCGCACGCCGGTCCGCACGCTGAACGCGAGCGTGTCCTGCGAGTCGATCGAGGTCCCGGAATACCAGCCCTTGATCGAGCGGCACCCCGTGAGCAGCAGCAGCGGGGATACCCGCATCGACTCGGCCGCGCCGATGACCAGCATCGTGCCATTGACGGCCAGTCCGCCCTGGACGGCGCTCATCGCCTCGCCGCTGGTCGCCGTCGCCAGGATCACCTTGGCACCGCCCAGCGCGAGGAGCTCCGCCGCGGCATCTTGTGCCTGGCTGTCGATGTAGACCGACGCGCCGAGCTGGCGGGCGAGCGGCTCCTTGTCCTTGCCGCGAGCGATGCCGACCGTGTGAAAGCCCATTCGTGCGGCGTACTGGACTCCCAGGTGGCCGAGGCCGCCCAGCCCGAGCACGGCGACGACGTCGCCCGGCCGCGCGCCGCTGTTCCGCAGCGCGTTGAACGTCGTGAGGCCGGCGCACATCAACGGGGCGGCCTCGACGGGCGGCAGGCCCTCGGGCATGAGCGCGACCGCGCTTGCGGGGGCGATCATGTACTCCCCGTAGCCGCCGTCGAACGAGATGCCGGTGACCTGGCCGCGCACGCAGGCGAAGAACGCCCCGCGACGGCAGTGGTCGCAATACCCGCAGTAGCCGCCGTTCCACCCGACTCCGACCTTCTGGCCCGGCGCCCATCCGGCGACACCGGTGCCGATCGCATCGATCACCCCGGACACCTCGTGGCCGGGGACCCGCGGGTACTGGATTCCCGGTATTCCCCCCTCCTTCGTGAGCGAATCGCTATGGCAGATGCCGCAGGCTTGCACCTTGATCCGCACCGAACCGGCCGGGGGCTGGGGTATCGGCCGCTCAACGATCTCGAAGGGGCCTTTCGGGTGGGAGACCTGCGCGACACGCATCATGGTCATGTTTTCCTCCTTCCGTTGTCCGTCTCTGCCGCCGAACCCAGAGTGATAGCTGTAACGAATGGAATACAGCCCGTCCATCGGGTTGCCGCGCCCCGATGACTCGCGCGTGATCGGCGGATCAGGCGAGGATCTCCTTCACAACCGTTCCCGAGACGTCGGTGAGCCGATAATCGCGGCCGGCATGACGGTAGGTCAAGCGCGTATGATCGAGGCCGAGCAAATTAAGGATGGTGGCGTGGAAGTCATGCAAGTGGACGCGGTCCTCGGCGACGGCTATGCCGTACTCGTCGGTAGAGCCATGGACAATCCCGGTCTTGACGCCGCCGCCGGCCAGCCAGGATGAGAAGCACTGGTGATGGTGCTCGCGGCCGGCGGAGTTCGGCGCGGCGTTGTACGGCGTCCGGCCGAATTCGGTGGTCCAGACCACGAGGGTGTCCTCGAGCAATCCCCGCGACTTGAGGTCGACGATCAGCGCGGCGATGGCCCGGTCGACGTTCCGGGCCATGGGGACGTGCTCCATCATGTTGCCGTGCGCGTCCCAGTTGTTGGACGAGCCGGAGTCGATCAGCTCGATGAACCGGACGCCGCGCTCCGCCAGCCGGCGGCCGATCAGACATTGCCACGCGAAGCCTTCGGTGCGGCCGCGCTCCAGGCCGTAAAGAGCGAGCGTCGCGTCGGATTCGCCGGACAGGTCGAAGACCTCGGGCGCCTCGCGCTGCATGCCATAAGCGGTCTCGAACGAGCGGATCCGGGCCTCGAGAGCGGCGTCTGTCTCGCGACGCTCGAGGTGTCGGCGATTGGCCTCCGCGACCATCCCCAGCTCAAGCTGCTGGAGCGCGTCGGAGCCGGCGCGGCGCTTCACGTTGGCGATCGGCGTCGGGCCGGGCACGATAGGCGTGCCCTGATGGCAGCCCGGCAGGAAGTCGGAACCCCAGGTCTGCGTGCCGGCATAAGGCACGTGAGGAGCCACCGCGACGAACGACGGCAGGTTGCGGTTCTCGGTGCCGAGGCCATAGCTGACCCACGAACCGATGCTCGGCCGCGCGAAGGTGAACGACCCGGTGTGCATGCCGAGCGTCCCCTCGTAGTGGTTGGTGTGATCCGACGACATCGATCGGATGACGCAAAGGTCGTCGACGACCGACCGCACGTGAGGGAACAGGTCGCTGACCTCGGTGCCGCACGCGCCGCCCGGTTGGAAGGCGAACTGTGGCGTCTTGAGATACATCCGGAAGTCGCCCAGCTTGCCCTGGAAGTTGTCGACCCGCACGGTCTTGCCCGCGTCGGCGAACAGCCGGGGCTTGGGGTCGAAGGAGTTGACGTGCGAGACGCCGCCCGTCATGTACAGGAAGATCACGCGGCGTGCCCGGGGCCGGAAATGGGTCGGCTTCGGCGCCAGGGGATCGGCGGCGACGGAGGACGATCGGTCCTTGGTCCCGGCCTCGGCCAGGTCGGCGAGCAGCGCGGTCAGGGCGAGCGAGCCGAAGCCGCCCGCCGCCAGCCGGAGGACCTCGCGCCGTGTTGGGGGATCGGGGAGGGGTCTTGTTGCCACGGGGCGGGACTCCGTGCTCCGGGACGATGATCGATCGAAATCGAGATTCAAGATTGCGGATTCAAGATTCCGGATTCCGTCGGGAAAGATTGTCAAACCGAGGCAATGGTGGGCTGTCTCAGTCGAGGAATAGAAACTCGTTGCTGGCGAACAGCGCGGCGAGGGCCGACCAGCTCAGGCGGCGATGTTCCCCGACGGGGACGCCATCGACCTCGAGCTGCCGCCGGTATCTCGCCAGGAAGTCGGCAGTCCTGTCGAGTTCGGAGTCGAGGGGCTCGCGTGCCAGGGCCATCCGGTACGCCAGGCGGATGCGGTCGCGCTCGTCCGCCCGCGACGTCAGGAGCCGTCGGGCAAAGCCCTCGGACTGCTCGTGCACGAACGGGTCGTTCATGAAGAACAGGGCCTGGGTGGGCACCGTCGTGATGGATCGCTTCGCGGTGCTCGCGTTCGGGTCGGGCCCGTCGAACAGGGCCAGGAACGGGTGCCGGCGGATGCGCTGGTTCATCAGGTAGACGCTTCGTCGTAGGCTCGGATACACGGCGCCGAACGGAGCGTGTTGTGTGAACTTCGTGCCGACCCGGGGAAACGGGTGCGGACCGCCCGGCGAGCGGTCGAGGCCGCCGCCGAGCATCAGGATCGCGTCCCGGATCGACTCGGCGTCCAGCCGGCGGCGGGGGAACCGCCAGAGGAGCTCATCGGCGGGGTCGGTGGCGGCGGCGCTCGAGTCGAGCTCGCTCGATGATTGGTAGGCCGCCGAGAGCATGATCAGCCGATGCATCGCCTTGATTGACCAGCCGCCGGCCATGAACCGATACGCCAGGTCGTCGAGCAACCCGGGGTGCGTCGGCCGCCGGCCGCGCCGACCGAAGTCGTTCTCGGTGGCAACCAGCCCGCTCCCGAAATGCCACGCCCAGATCCGATTGACCATGACCCGGGCGGTCAGCGGATTCTCGGGACGCGTGAGCCAGTTCGCGAGATCCCGTCGCCCACTGCCTTCGGCACCGGGAGGCAGGAGATCGCCGCCGAGGACCTCCAGGAACCGGCGCCGCACGCGCTCTCCCGGCTTCGTCGGCTCGCCTCGCTTCTGGATCCTCGCATCATGGGGCGTCCCTTCCGCCACGCCATAGACCAACTCGTCGGCGCGCCGATCGTTCAGAGCCGCGAGGGATCGCGCGCGATCGACCGGATCCGGCGCCCGGGTGCCCGTTGCGACGGACCGCCAATCCACGGGGAGGATCGGTGCCTCGCGGACCGCGATGTCATCCACGTCGAGCGCCGGCCGAGCGCCCGCGGCCGGGCCTGAGCCATCGATCAGGACGGTGTCGATCGTCCCATCCCAGCCCGTGGCGAACGACAAATTCGAGAACGTCGTCACGTCTCGCGGCGCGCCGACCGCGCCCGAGTAAGTCTTGTGCTCCAGGTCGAGGACGAGTTGGAGGTTGTTCCATGTCCCCGATCGGACCGGGCGGATCGATCGACGTGTGTTGCCGTCCGAGACGAGGACGCCCGTCGTGCCGACGAAGACCTCGACGGCCGGGGAGCTGCCGGCACCGTGTCCCAGAGCGAACCGATAGGGACCTGGTGCCCTGACATCGGAGCCCAGCATGCGGAAGTCGAGATTGACGTGAAGGGTGCGGCCGGTCTTCGCGGTCCGGGTCGGCCAGATCCGTTGCCAGATGCGTTGATCGCCCCCATCGCCGGGGAAGCGGACCCCGGCGTTGCCCGTCTTGTAGGTCGCGTTCGTGAAGGGACTCTGCGCCTCCGCGCTGACGCCGGGCTGTCCCTCGAACTGCCAGGGCGTGACGAGGCAGCCGAGGCTACCGCCCGCCGACGGCTTCTGGAACTCGAAGTCGCCGTCGATCTCGTCGAGCGTGTCGATAACGAGCCCGGAGGGGGCCGCCTGCTTGGTCCCCGGGCCGGCCTCGAGCCGGGCGATCTGATCGTGCAGGGCCTGGGTCTCGGCGCGGGGATAGAGCGAGGCCATCGTCCGCATCTCCGGCTTCTGCTCCGAGCCGGGGAAAGCGTATCGCGTGCTCTCGAAGATGCCGTAGAGGGCGTAGTAATCCTGCATGGAGACCGGGTCGTACTTGTGGTCGTGGCAGCGGGCGCAGCCGAGCGTCAGGCCGAGGAACGCCTGGCCGGTCGTGTCGATCGTGTCCTGGATCGTCAGGTGGTGGTAATTCTCCGAGTCGAAGCCGAAACGCCGCGAGATCGCGAGGTAACCGGTCGCGGTCACCAGCCGGGCGTACTCGGGACCGGAGCGTCCCTCGGCCAGGATGTCGCCCGCCACCTGCTCGCGGATGAACTGGTCGTAGGGGATGTCCCGGTTGAAGGCCGAGATGACGCCGTCGCGATACCTGTACGCCTCGCGGACGGGGTAGTCGGCCGTCTCTCCGGCGGTATCTGCGTAGCGCACCACGTCGAGCCAGTGCCGCCCCCAATGTTCGCCGTAGGCCGGCGACGCCAGGAGTCGGTCGACGACCTGGGCGAAGGCGTCGGGCGACTCGTCGGCCAGGAACGCGTCGATGTCTTCGGGCGTCGGCGGCAGGCCGGTCAGGTCGAAGGTGGCGCGTCGGATCGAGGTCCGTCGGTCGGCCGGTTCGACCGGGTGCAATCCCCGGGATTCCAGTTCCGCGAGGATCCAGCGATCGACGGGCGTGCGGACCCAGTCGCGATCCCGGACCTCGGGGGCCGGGTGGGGGCGCACGGGCTGGAGGGACCAGAACGCCCGATCCTCGGCGGAGATCGCGCCTCGCCGGATGGCGACTCCTGCGGAGGCTTCGGGCCAGGGCGCGCCGTCGGCGATCCACCGGGTTAGCGTCGCGACCTGCTCGGCCGGCAGCCGCGAGTCGGGGGGCATCTGGATATCCCCTTCATGCCGGATCGCCTTGACGAGCAGGCTCTCGCCGGGCTTGCCCGGCACGATGGCCGGGCCGCTATCCCCTCCTTGCATGATGGCCTCTCGCGAGTCGAGCCGGAGGTTCGACTCCTGTTTGCGGGGCCCATGGCATTTGATGCACCGATCGGCCAGGAGCGGCCGGACGCGGTTCTCGAATTCCGCCATCCGCTCGATGTTCGCGGCTGCGGCCGTTGACCGAACCGGCTCGTCCGAACGGGCGATCATCCCCGGAAGGACCAGGGCCACGGTCACGAGAAAGGATGTCAGGGCGCCGCGCATCTCGACTCCTCGAGCTTGAACGATCCGCTCCGCTGCCGTCGATCGCGTCGATGGGTCCGATTGTAAAGGATGCCGCGGAAGGCGGGTAGCAAAAAGGGGGCGATGAGCGCGAGCCCGGCCCGGCCACTCGGGGGCGGCCGGGATCACTCGTCTCGACGGAAGTCTCGCTCGCACAAGGCCTGGAGCGTCCGGTTGCCCGACTTCCGGACGATGGGCTCGAGCCGCTCACGGAGCCGCGGATCGTAATTGTGGATCTTGAGCGCGGCCATGGCCGCGATCGCATCCTTCTCGGAATCCGACGCGACATTCTCCAGCAGGTGATCGATGGCGGCGGGTAATCGCAACATGGCAATGGACAGCAGGACACGCTCCTTGAGCCCGGCGGAGAAACAGCGGGGCCAGCAGTCTTTGAGCGGTTCGAGGGCCTCGGGCAGGCGCGACTTGCCCAGCGCGAGGGCTGCCGCCTCGCATTGAGGCGGGTCACTCGGTTCGAGGAACTCGGAGACGAACTCGAGGTATTCCTTCGAATTCACCGTCAACAGGCCGGAAAAGCACTCGGAGACCACCTCGGGATCGCGGTCACCGATCCGGCTCTTGAGGCGGAGGAGCAGGCCGGCGGCCTCGGTGCCGACGTACCCCATCGCCTGGGCCGCCGCGATCCGTACATCCTTCGAGGGATCGATCATCGCGTCGACAAGCCGGGGCAAGGAACTCGAGCCCTCGATCCTGGCCAGGGCGATGAGCGCCGCCGCGCGTAGTGGCGCGGCGGAGTCCTCGCTGCCGCCCCAGACCGGTTCGAGTTGCACCCAGGTGGACGCCTTTTCAAACACGTCGGGCCGCTGGTGCTCCATCTTGTCCAGGGCCTGGATGACGGCGATCTTGGCCCGGCAGAGCTTGTCGTCCTTGAGGGGGTTGACGAGGAATCGCCCGAAGGCCGCTTCGAGGTCCGCGGCCAGCTCGATGAGCGTGTTCTCCCCGGCGACCTCCGCCGCCGCGGCGACGACCAGGTTCGACCGGTCGCTCACGAGCTTCCTCAGCTCGGCCTTCTGCTCGGAGGTGAGCGATTGGCCGCGGAGCTTTCGGAGCGCCGCCAGCTTGTCGTCGAGGGATAAACGGGATGCCATGTTCGGCTCCGGTGGAAAGGACACGGTCCACCCCGACCACTCACGAGGTGTTTCCCAACGAGCGGAGCCATCTTAACCATCCGCCCGATCGAACAGCACTCCCATCCGAGCCCTCCCGGCCGGGAGAAACTGGTGGGTCCGCGATCGGCCCCCTCGCGGGGAGCCACACGCAATGAGACAATGAGACTCGTGCCTGTCGATGTCGCAACCCGACGCTCAGTACGACGTGTCGGACCAGGTGCGAAGCGTCGCAGGTGGAAGCCAGGCGCCGCTCGCTCCCCCGAAACGGGACTCACCGGGAGGCTCGGTCCGTGAATCTCATCCTGTTCCTCTTGATCGGACTGGCGGCGGGCTGGCTGGCGGGGCAGTTGGTCAAACGCCGCGGCTCGGGCTGGGTCGAGGACCTGATCACTGGCGTCATCGAGGCACTGATCGGTGGATTCGTCTTTGGATTGCTCGGGGTGAATGTCGGGTGACTAATCGGTCAGTTGATCTCGGCGACCGTGGGGGCCTTGATCCTCTTATTCCTGCTGCGATACATCCGAAGGGTGTGACGATCCGAATCATGAAGACTCGCCGAGTGGGAATCCTGGTCTTTGACGAGGTCGAGGTCCTCGACTTCTGTGGGCCGTTCGAAGTCTTCGCCACGACCCGGCTGGACGAGTCTCGCAGGCGCGAGGAGCCGTCGCCCTACGAGGTCCTGCTCGTCGCCGAGGGCCGGGATGTCGTGGTCGCCTCCGGCGGGCTGAAGGTCGTCCCCGACCATACACCGGAGGATTGTCCCTCGCTGGATGTGCTGGTCGTCCCCGGCGGCTGGGGCACACGGCGCGAGATCGGTAACCAGATGCTCTTGAACTGGATCGCCGAGAGAGGGAAGAACGTCGAGACGCTCGCCTCCGTCTGCACCGGGTCCATGCTCCTGGGAATGGCCGGGCTGCTCGACGGGCGGCGGGCGACGACCCACTGGAAGGCCCTGCCGTGGATGCGCCAGTCGTTCCCCGCCGTCACGGTCGTCGGGGACCAGCACGTCGTCGAGGACGGCGACCTCTTTACGTCGGCCGGCATCTCGGCCGGGATCGACCTGGCGTTGCGAATCGTCGCGCGGCACCACGGCGAGGAAATCGCACGGGCGACGGCCCGACACATGGAGTACCCCTACCCGGTCGACAATTCGAGGCGGGTCTGATCGGTGCGTCGCCGGGTGAAAGGACCGCGTCGGTCTGGTGCCGCGCACTCGATGAGACCTGCCAATTCCCTGGGCAAGGGTACGGTCGGACACGCAGGCCCAGACGGAGGCGCCTGGTCCGGGACGAAATACCGCGACTCGACCGAAGGTCAAGGAAAGTCCCGAGTTGTCGGACCCGGCGGCCGCTTCTCGCCGGCCGGAACGCCGCCTTGGTACGCGATTCGCTCCCGATTGGCGGGTCGCGGGCAAGGACCTCTCCTCGCGTTGACTTGTTCTTGAAATCTTCATCGCTCATCTGGCGCGTTGCGAATCCCACCGACTTCACTGGCCGAGAGAATGTTATCTTATGCTTGGATTCTTGATCGATATGGATGGCGTGATCTACCGGGGCGGCCACCTCATCCCCGGCGCGGATCGGTTCATCAACGAGTTGCGAATTGCCGACGTGCCGTTCCGATTCCTCACGAACAACAGTCAGCGGACCCGGCGGGACGTGGCCACGAGGCTCCAGCGCCTGGGCATCGACGTGGAGCCGGAGCACGTCTACACCTGCGCCATGGCTACGGCTCGATACCTGGCCGGGCAGAAGCCGGGCGGGACGGCGTACGTGATCGGCGAGGGGGGGCTGCTGACGGCCCTGCACGAGAACGGCTACGCTGTCGTCGATAAAGACCCCGATTACGTGGTCGTCGGCGAGGGCCGCACCCTCACCTTCGAGATGGTCGAGGCGGCGCTGAAGATGATCCTGGGCGGCGCGAAGCTCGTCGCGACGAACCTCGACCCGAACTGCCCCACCGATTCGGGGATGCGGCCAGGATGCGGCGCGACGGCGGCCATGCTCGAGGCCGCCGCCGGCGTCAAGGCATTCAGCGTGGGCAAGCCCAGCCCGGTGATGCTCCGCGGCGCACGCAAAGAGCTGGGGCTGGCCACGGACGAGACGATCGTCATCGGCGACACGATGGAGACCGACATCCTGGGCGGGGTGCAACTCGGCTTCAAGACGATACTGGTGCTCAGCGGGGGCACCCGACGCCAGGACCTCGACCGATACGCCTACCACCCCGATATGATCGTCAACTCCATCGACGAGCTGAACTACGTCGGTTTACTCGAGCGATTCACGTCAGCCGGCATCTCACCAAGGTATCCTACCGACGATCACTTTCTCCAAGCGTTCGCCCAACCCGCGGGTTAGCGATGATCGCCGCCCGGCGCGTCGGGAGGATCGCCGCGATCGAGCGACGTGCCTCGACCGATCATCTGGGCCGGTGAAACTCCCACCGGATGGAGCGCGGGACAGGAAAAAACCGAACCCGTCCGCGTGTCCGCGCCTCTGACTCAGGATGCGGAGCGCGTGGGCTCGGCCAACCACGGTCCTCAAGGAACCTGTCTGGCGGGTCGGCAGGCCGTCCAGTAGGGTGGATGGGGACCGCCGGAAGCCACCGAGGCCAGGACCGTCTGCAGCGCGCCGACGCCTGTTCCATCCCCGGTGGTTTACGCCGCGCGAAGCTCGGCTGCCCGCAGGTCTGCGCGGGCCGATCCTCGACAACCTCGGACAGGAATCGCCCGATGAGCCGAAGCGCGATAGCGGACGAGGTCGTCGAACGGGAATCGAGCGCCACCGAGCCTGTCGGTGATCCGGACCTTTCGGTTCCGGGTCAGCCCGCACCGGGGGGCAGCCGGGAGCTGCTCATGCTGGCGCTGCCGCTGGTCGTGAGCCAGAGCTTCATGACGGTCCAGGTGTTCCTGGACACGATCCTGCTTGCCTGGCACGACCCGCGCGAGATGGCTGCGTCATTCCCGGCCGTGATGTGGTTCTGGCTCCCGTTCGGGCTGCTCCAGGTGACGGCCGGTTACGTCTCGACCTTCGTGGCACAGTACACCGGCGCCGGCCGGCCCAAGCGCGTGGGCCCGGCGGTCTGGCAGGGCATCCAGTTCGCGGTCATCGCGGGGCTTCTCTTCCTGACAATCGTTCCCGCGGCGCCGGTCCTGATCGCCGTGGGCGGCCATACGACCGCCTTGCAGGCGCTCGAGGTGACCTATCTGCGCTGCCTGGCCTTCGCCGCGTTGCCGATGCTGGTCATGGCCGCAGTCAACGGGTTCTTCTCCGGGCGCGGGCAGACCTGGACCGTGCTGGGGATCGAGGCCGCCGGGACCGCCGTGAACGTCGTCCTGGCGCAGCTCCTGATCTTCGGCCGGCTGGGATTCCCCGAGTGGGGGATCGCCGGCGCCGGCTGGGCGACGGCGGCCGGGTCGTGGGCCTCGGCACTGGTGGCACTCGGCCTGTTCCTTCGGCCGACCTATCGCCGGGAGTTCCAGACCCTGTCCGGCTGGCGCTTCGAGCGGGATCTCTTCGCCCGGCTGATGAAATACGGCGGGCCGGCCGGGGCGCAGGTCTTCCTGGACGTCCTGGTCTGGCACTTCTTCGTGCAGCTCGTCGGCCGGCTCGGCGAGGCGCAGACCGGGGCGACCACGCTCACCGTCCGGCTGAACATGGTGGCGTTCCTGCCGATGATGGGGCTCGGTCAGGCGGTCGCGATCCTGGTCGGTCAGCGCCTCGGGGGCGACCGGCCGGACCTGGCCGAGCGGTCGGCCTATACCGGGCTGAAGTGGGTCTTCGGCTACATGTGCGCGGTGGCAGCCGTGTACCTGTTGTTCCCGAAATTGCTCGTCAGCCTGTTCGCGGGCAGCCGCGACCCCGCCGCGTTCGCGGAGGTGGCCGCGATCGTCCCGACCCTGCTGGTGTGCGTGGCGATCTACTCCGTGGCCGACTCGGTGAACGTGACGTTCTCCTTCGCGCTGCGGGGCGCCGGCGATACCCGGTTCGTCTCGCTGCTGACATTCGCCCTGGCCTGGCCGATCCTGGTCGTGCCGACATTCCTGGTCGTCCGGTCGGGCGGCAATCTCTACTGGGCCTGGGGCTTCGCGACGGCGTACATCCTCGCCATGGCCGCCTGCTTCACCCTGCGATTCCGGAGCGGCCGGTGGAAGTCCATGCGCGTGATCGAGGCCGCCGTCACGTAAGCAGAGCCCGTGTCGCGGTGACGACGCGAGCGTGGGACGGCACGACAAGCGTCGGCCCGCGACGTGATCGGGCGCGACTCACCCAGTCGCCTGCCCGACGGGGACCGCGAAGCCCAGGTGGTGCGCGCAGTGCATGCGGTGGAATCGGTCCCATTCCTCCCCGGTCAGCGGGCCGAGGCGGGGATGGGCCGGGTACGGGTCGGTCCGCGATGCGAAGTGGCCGATCGCCTCGCGGAGAGAATCGGCCTCGGTGCGTGCGTCGAGTCCGGGCGGCGGCCGCAGGATGGCGGGCGCCTCGACCCCGTCGGGGAAGTTCTCCCGAAGGAAGAAGCGACGGCGGAGGACGTCCTGTTCACGGGTCGGTTCCGCCGGGCAGGGCGGAGCCGTCGCGGCGTACCGCACCGCGCCGGCCAGGTGGTTCAGGATCTGGGCGAGCGTCCATCGGCTTACCATGACGTGATCGGCCAGGAGCCGCTCGACTTCGGGCATCACGTCGTCGAGGCTCGCGAAGGCAAACGCTCGTCGTTGTGCCATGGGGGTGGGCTCCTTGGCGCCGGCCCTTTCCGGCGGGGCTCAGGCGGTCCGAGCTTACCGAGTCGCGCCGGTATCGCCAAGAGCAAGCGGCCCGCCGAGAAGCCTCCAGTCCGTGCCTTTTGGTAAAGAAGCGGGAGCCTCGTGGCCGAGGCACTCCAAGACGAGCCGCGCCGTACAAAGTCACTCCAACTCTTGCATAACGGGTTTCATTGGCCCCTGACCGCCCGATCCGACGCCACGAGGACAGCCCGCCGTCCGCGAATCCTCACGTTCGTTTCTTGTCGCGGCCGGGTCGCATGCCCAGGCGGTCTTGCAATCGAGGCGGCATGCAATCTGCATATTGCGTCACACTGGTCTTTCTTGGCAGTAATCGGTCCGGCCCGATGGATCGAAGGCCGGGAACTGTCAACGCATTACCAACGGCTCCGCGACGTGGCTCAAGCCTGGGGTTCCACGTCGGCGATGACAGAATATAGTCTGAGCTCGCGGTGAGTCGCACGCTGGACGCATTCGCGGCTTTCTCCGCTTTCCAGGTCAACTTTCGACAGTCTGATCGGCACGCGATTGAGAGGAGGGAACCGATGTTGAGGATTGATCGAGTCATCGGCGGGCGGTTCGGTCGTCGGGGGGTCCTTGGGCGCAAATGCGGGCGATTCGTCGCCGAGTGCGCCGCGCCTGGAGGCTGGAGCTCCTGGAGGGACGGGCGTTGCTATCGACTTATCTGGTCGACAGCCTGGGTGACGCGGGCGTGGGTATGGGCTCCGCAGGCGACTTGCGGTACGCCATCAATCAGGCGGACCAGGACCCGAGAAACAGTACGATCCTCTTTTCCCCGACCCTCGACGGGAAGACGATCACGCTGACCGCCGGGATGCTGGCGATCAACAAGCCGTCGGGCACGCTCACGATCCTGGGACCGGGCGACGACGACCTCACGATCTCCGGCGGCGGACAGAGCCAGGTCTTCGCCATCTTGCCGACTTCGCACGTCAGTATCAGTGGGCTGTCCGTCACCGGCGGCATCGGGCCGGACGGCGGCGGGATCTCGAACAGCGGCAAGCTCACCCTGACCGACTGCACCATCACCGGCAACACCGCCCTGGGCGGGGGCGGCGGCGGGATTTACAACGGTCCATTTGGCACGACGACGATCGTCGCCAGCACCATCAGCGGGAATGCCTCCGAGCTCGCCGATGGCAGCGGCATCGACAACGCCGGGTCCATGACGATCACCCGCAGCACCGTCAGCGGCAACAATACCAACGTCGGCAACGGCGGCGGCATCGCCAACTCGGGTGCCATGGCCGTGGGCGACAGCACGATCAGCGGCAATAGCGTCACGGGGGGCGGTGGCGGCGGCATCGCCAACACCTCCATCCTCAAGCTGACGGATGACACAATCAGCGACAACTCGGCCGACGGCTCGGGCGGAGGCGTCGCGAACCAGGCGTTTCAGGGCGGCACGATCACCCTGGACAACACGATCGTCGCGAGCAACGTCAGCGCCCAGGATCCCCGTACCGACGATCTGAGCGACAACGGGGATATCGATGGCAGTCACCTGGTGGGCGGCTACGACCTGATCGGTTCGGGCGACCTGGGGAGTCTGACCTTTACCCTTGTCGGCATCGCCCCCCAACTCGGCCCGTTGCGGGACAACGGCGGTCCGACGCAGACCCAGGCCCTCCTCCCCGGCAGCCCCGCCATCAAGGCCGGCGACGCGGCCCTGGTCCCCCCCGGGGTCATGACCGACCAGCGCGGATTCCCCTATTTCCGCACCATCCTGGGCTCGGTCAACATCGGCGCGTTCCAGGTCCAGAATCCACTCGGGTTCGGTCAGCGATCCCACTTGCCGCTTCCGCCCGTCGCCCCGCCCGCCGGACGAGTGGTCGGCCTGACCATCACGCCGCCGAGCCCTTCGCACAGCTCGGGCCCATCGGCGACCGGAACCATCGCCCCGACGGCGAGTTGATCGCTCGGAGTCGGTGAATGATCATCAGGCCGGAGGCGTCCGGTTCCCCGGGGGGATTCGATCACCCCGGGGCCTCGACGTCATCCGGCCGACCTTGCCGGACCTCGCCGAGCAGATAGGTCGTCTTCTGCTGCGACTCGTAATACGTCCGCATGTTCACTTCGGACTGGATGCCCTGCAGGATGCTCGTGATCCCGGCCAGGATGAACATGGCCGCCAGGACTGGAAGCGGGGTCGCGATGAAGCTCTTCTCCTTCTCTTCGTGGCTCCACCACAGGTAGGGCCAGGGAAAAACGTACTTGAAATAGAGCATCGCCACGAAGCAGGCGATGCTCAGGCCGAACGACCATAAGCCGAACCGCCCGAAGAAATGCAGGGGCCTCTGCGCGTACCGCTGGAGGAACCGGATGAGGATCAGGTCGAGCACCACGTTGAAGGTGCGACCGATCCCATACTTGGTCTTCCCCGCGGTCCGGGGGCGATGGTTGACGACCAGCTCGGTGACGCGGGCCCCTTGCCAGGCCGCGAAGATCGGGATGAACCGATGCATCTCGCCGTAGAGGCGCACGCCTTCGAGTACGCCGCGCCGGTACGCCTTGAGCGTGCAGCCGAAATCGTGCAACGGGACGCCGGAGAGCCTCGCGACCAGGCGATTGGCGAGCCACGATGGGACCTTCCGCGAGATCAGGGCGTCCCGACGATCCTTCCGCCAGCCCGAGACGACGTCGTAGCCCCCTTCGAGCGCCTGCAGGAGCCGGGGGATATCGGCAGGGTCGTTCTGGCAGTCGCCGTCGATCGGGATTAGGACGTCGCCGCGGGCCAGGTCCAGGGCAGCCGACAGCGCCGCCGTCTGGCCGCAGTTGCGCCGCAGGAAGGCGACCCGTACGTGCTCGGGATCGTCCCGCTGGATCTCTCGCAATTTCGCGGCCGAGCCGTCGATCGATCCGTCGTTCACGAAGATCAGCTCGTAGCTCCACGGGCCGGGGCGGAGTACCGCGTCGAGCTCCGCGTGCAACGGCGCGACGTTGTCGACCTCGTTGTAGACCGGGATCAAGACGGAGATGTCGCGGCGCTCGTCGGGCACGGTAGGTGACGGCAGGGGGGGCGTGCACCCGTCCGCGGCGGACTGGGCATCGATCGAAGGAATCATGTCAGTAGGTCACGCAAGGTCGGCATGGAGAGTTTCGGGACGAAGGAGGTCCGCGCGATTCCCGGTCATCCGCTGCAATACTGGATCAGGTGACGACGGCTGACGATGAGCGATTGGAGCCGGGCCTCGAGAGATCCCTCGAAAGCGCGATCCTCGATCTCTATGGCGACGTGGCCGGCGTAGCCGATGTCGCTCAAGGCGCCGAAGACGGCGCCCCAGCGGACGTCGCCCAGGCCGGGGATCTTGGGCGTGTGCCACAACTTGGGGTAGGCCAGGACCCCGTGCTGATCGAGAGCGGCGCGGTCGATCCGGGCATCCTTGGCGTGGACGTGGAAGATCCGCGACTGGAATTCCGCCAGCGGGGCAAGGTAGTCCATCTGCTGCCAGACGAAGTGCGACGGGTCGAAGTTCAGGCCGAAGTGGGGGCTGGGGATGTCCTCGAACATCCGCCGCCAGATCGCGGGCGTCGTCGCCAGGTTCTTGCCGCCGGGCCACTCGTCGCGGGTGAACAACATGGGGCAGTTCTCGATGCCGATCTTCACGTTGCGGCTCTCGGCGTGGGCGATCAGCGGCCGCCAGACCTCGAGGAACCGCGGCCAGTTATCGTCGACCGAGAGGGCCGGGTTTCGGCCGACGAAGGAGTTCACGACTCCGACGCCCAGCGCCGCCGCCGCGTCGATCACGCGGCGCAGGTGGGTCACGGCGAGCTCGGACTCGGTCGCGTCGGCCGAGAGCGGGTTGGGGTAATAGCCCAGGCCCGAGATCGCGACCTTCTGGATCGAGACCAGGTCCTGGATCTTCTCGATCGCGTCGAGCGAGAGGTCGGTGACGTCGACGTGCGAGACCCCGGCATACCGGCGCTCGGCCTTGCCCGGCGGCCAGCACATCAACTCGACGCTCGAGAAAACCGCATCCCGCGCGAAGCGGAGCACCTGTTCCAGCGTGTAGTCCGGCAGGATCGCCGAGACGAATCCCAGTCTCATGGTCGTACCCGGGGTTGGTGGCAAGTGGCAAGTGGCAAGTGGCAAGTGGACCGATCGGATCGGAATCCCGCAGCCATTCCCGCCCTTCCGGCTCGCTTGATGATACTTGCCACTTGCCACTTGCCACTAGCCACTTCCCGAGAGAGAGACCCAGCGGCCCTCGGAAGCGCTGCGGGCGATGGCCTCGCAGATCCGGACCTCGTCGTCGCCCGAGGCGAAGGTCGGGAAGTCGGGGCCTCGGCCGGACGCCCGACCCTCGGTGATCCAGCCATAGACGTCGATGTAAAGCTGCTTGAATGTGTCGGGGAAGCCCTCGACGTGCCCGCCGGGATAATGGGCCATCGCGGCGGCGGCCGGGCCGAGCAGGGCGGGATCGCGCGGAGGACCTGATTCGGCCCGCGTCGCGAGCCGATCCAGAGCCGGTCGGGCGACTCGCTGTCCCAGGCGACCGACGCCTCGGTGCCGGCGATCTCGATGGTCAGCCGGTTCTTGCGGCCGGCGGTGACCTGCGAGACGTAAAAGGCGCCCCGTACTCCCGAGTCGAACCGCAGGAGCACCGCGGCGTGGTCGTCGGTCGCGACGTCCACCTCCCGGGCCGGTCGCGAGCCATCCGTCGCGGCCGAGCCGGTGAAGGTGTCGGTCGGTCCCGTCGGCTTGAGCCGGCGCGAGTGGAAGGTGGCGAGGTCAGCGTTGACGGACCGGATCGGCGCGCCGATCAAGTACTGCGCCAGGTCCATCCAGTGCGTGCCGATGTCGGCCACGGTGCGCAGGTTCGTCCCGCCGTCCGCCTCGACGCGCCAGTTGTAGTCGCCCGGATAGAGCAGCCAATCCTGGACGTACGATCCGGTGACACTCAAGACTCGCCCCAGCGCCCCGGCGGCGATCCGCTCGCGGATCTCTCGGCAGAGGGGATAGTAGCGGATGTTGTAGTTGACCGCCGCCGCCTGCGATGGCCGCGACTCGGCCAGGGCGCAGGGCCGAGGTCTCCGCCGAGGTGATCGCCAGCGGCTTCTCGCAGATCACGTGACGGCCGGATTCCAGCGCCCGCCGGGCCTGCTCGAAGTGATGCCGATTGGGTGAGGCGACGTGGACGACTCCCACCCGCGCGTCGCCGAGCAGCTCGTCGAGGTCGCGGTAGACACGGGGAATCCCGAGCCTTGCGGCCACGCCCGAGGACCGCTCGGGGGAGGACCCGAGTAGCCCCACGACCTCGACACCGATCCGCCGCAGCGCCTCGACGTGCACCGCGCCGATGAAGCCCCCGCCGATGACGGCGGCCGCGGGGGCCTCGGGGATGACCAGGGGCGAGCCCATCAGACGGATCCTTGCGGGGATTCGAGGACGCGCTTCCATCGGCGCGGGACGCCTTCCCAGGCCATACCGTACGAATGATCCAGGGGCACGTAAACACAGTGGTTCGGCTGGAGGAACAGCGGCATCTCCCGGAGGGCATCACCCACGGCGACCGACTCGACCCAGGCCCGGAGGGCCGGATCGGCCTCGTAGGCCGCCAGGGTGAGCGGCTTGCCGGCAGGGGGAGAATAGGGCTCGTCGGCGACATAGTCCCAGATCGCGCCGTGGATGCCCTGCGGATCGTGCCGGCCCGGCGGGAGCAGATCGACGATGAGAAGGTGGATGCGCCGCTCCAGGAAGTCGGCGGCCTTTTCGACGAACTTCTTGAGGGCGTTCTGCGTGGATTTGTTACCCGGCGAGACCACCTCGACCACCGCCACGACCCGATCGTCGCTGACGTGCCGGACCGCGACCACGCTCGTCTTGCGGCGGTAGTACGCCATCTCGATCTCCGCGATCGGGCGGGTCCGCGGCGGGGCCAACAGGAGGCCTCCGCTGGGCTCGCCCGGGGATCCCTGACTCCCCTGGTCCACGTCCCCATCACCGCCGACCGGCGGCGCGTGCAAGGTCAGGACGTCGGGGCCCACCCCGGCCGCGACCTGTTCGACCAGGGCGTAGTAATCGGGTGGCAACACACCGCCATTCAGATCGCGTCTGATCTGGACAATGAGGTCCTGGTGAAAATCGTGGAAGATTCCCGCCGGAACGCGAGACCAATCGTGAATCGGCATGGTCGAACCCTCTACCACGGCGGGGAGCGAGAAACGATCGTAGGGCGTCTCCGTCGATCATACCAGATCCGCCGGCGCCCGGAGCCACCCCGAGGGGTCTAGAACCCCATCAGCCCCGCGACGATCCCCACGGCCAGCCCGACGACGTGGGCCGCGTTGGCGATCGGGCCGAGCACGCCCGTCATGCAGAGGACCAGCCAGAGCAGCATGATGTTCACGCTGTTGGGATGGAGGCCCATTCGCTGCTCGGGCTGGTAGATCCCCTTGATCCAGACGTACCCGAACAGTGCGTAGACGACGCCCGACATGCCCAGGAATGGCCCGACGTCATGCATACGCTCCATCCACAGATACTGGCCGTAGTTGGAGACGGCGGCGGAGACGAGGACCAGTAGGGCCAGCCGGAGCGTCCCCCTCCGCACCTCGATGAGCATGCCCAGGAGCCGGAGCCACAGCAGGTTGAAGACGATGTGCAGCGGATTGGCGTGCATGAAGCTCGGCGTCACCAGCCGCCAGACCTCGCCGTGCTCGATGTCGCCGAGGCCGAAGCCGTGGACGTTGCCCTGGAAGTCTCGCGTGTAGCTCGAGAAGTGCATCCGAGCGATCAGGGGCCGGTATCTCGGGAAGTTCTGCATGACGAAGATGATCACGCAGATGACGATCATCGTGGTCGTCAGCGGCCGCTGACGCAGGCTCGGGTAGCCCCACACGTCGGAGGAATCGCGGAAGTTCTTGCGGAATTTCTTTTCGAGTTCCTTCTCGTTGCGGCGGATCGTCTCGGCGGTCCGCGTCGCCTCCTGGTAGCGCGGGTCACCGGGATGACGGAGATAGGCTTGCAGCTCGTCTCGGGCCTGTTGGAGGTGATCCTCGTTGTAGATCCAGACGCTCCATCCCGCGGGGTGGTCGTCAACCCGGGTCTTGATGCCGAGCGACAGGAGATAGTCGGCGAACCCCTTGGGGTCGACGCTCTTGGGCACGGTTCCAATCTGGCGCAACGTTCGACCCTTCGCGAAGGGGATCGCTGAAGATTCTGTGCGGCGCGGATCCGGCCTCGGAGTCACGCCGGCGATCTCGGTCCGCGTGCCAGACTACCACATCATGATGGCGTACGTCGATCAGGACGACCTGGGCCGGAGTCATGGTCCGCTCTCGATCGATGGTAAGATGAATCCACCCGTTCGCGTTGTCAAGGCTCCCCCTTTCCCTTTGAAGACAACTCTCAATCTGATCAGGCCAATTCAGGCCGAGGGCCCGTCAATCCACGTCCGGAACGGGGAGTGGCGGATACGGGGACCGGCTGCGCCGAGGCGGCGCCGCCGGGCCGCGCCGGCTACGATAGGGCGCGATCGAGCACTTGCCACGCATCCCCAGCGAGGATCCGGATGTTGGGCCTCGGCCGATCGATCATCGAGCGGCGCGGAACCCGGGGAGAGACCTTGGCCGCGATTGGCCTTCGACGAGGTGATAGCCGGTATCGGCCGCGAGCCCCTCATATCGATCGAGTCGTCCCGAGGGCCAGCGGACCTCGACTGAGTTGACCTGGCGGCACGGTCCCAGCCCGAAATGGAGTCGCGGATCCGCGGACGACGCGTAGCTCCCACCGCCGGTCCGCTCGGCGATCTGGCGGCGGCCGCCGGCCGAGATGGTGATCCGCGTCCCCACACCGTCTCGATTGGATCCGCTACCCTCGACGCGGAACGTGATGAAATGGCCGCGAGGTTCGGTCTGGTTGTGGAACGCGACGAGTGGCTCGTTCTGGGCGACCATGAGGGCGTCGAGACGCCCGTCATTGTCGAGGTCGCCGATGGCCAGGCCCCGACCGATGTGGGGCGGCTCGAACGCGGCGCCGGCGCGATTGGTTACGTCCGTCAGCCGGCCGCCGGCGCCGCCGATCAGGAGCTGCGCCGGCATCGCCAGCGGGATCAGCGGCCTCATGTCGCTGATGTGGCCGTTGGCGGTCATCAGATCGAGCCGGCCGTCGTTGTTGACGTCCAGGAAGGCGATCCCGAAGCCGAGCCGATGCCGGCTCGGACCGGCCAGGCCAATCGCGGTGGTCCGGTCGGCGAAGGTGTTCGCCCCCAGGTTCCGGAAGAACGAGGTCGAACTCGAGGTAGAAGTTGGTGACCGCCAGGTCGAGCCGTCCGTCACCATCGAAGTCGCCGGCGGCGACGCCCATGCCCGCCTGATAGCCTCCCGCCGCGTTGGCAGCCACGCCCGCGACGGTCCCGATCTCCTCGAACCGGAAGCCGCCGAGGTTGTGGAACAGATAATTGGCGGTCGTGTCATTGGCGACGAACACGTCGACGAGGCCGTCGCCGTCGAAGTCGGCCGCGACGACGCCGAGGCCCCGGCCGTCCCGCTCCCGCATGCCCGACTCGGCGGTGACCTCGACGAAGCGGCCGCCGTCGTTGCGGAAGACATGGTCGGGCAGCGGCTCGATCGTGCGGGGGTCGCACGAGAGGTAGCCGGCGCCGGTTGGGTTCTTGCAGAGTTGCGGGTGGTCAGGGTCCCAGACCCCATAATGGCAGACGTAGAGGTCGAGGTCGCCGTCGCCGTCGAGGTCGGCGAACGCCGACGACGTCGGCCAGTCGCGGTCGCCGCCTAGCCCGGCGCGCGCGGCCACGTCCTCGAACGTGCCGTCCCTCCGGTTGTGGAGGAGGGCATACGACCTCCAGCGCCGATGAAGAGATCCGGGTATCCGTCGTTGTCGAAGTCGCCGACGGCCACGGCGTGGCCATAGCCCCGGGGCAAGGAGCCGATCCCGGCCGATTCCGTCACGTCCTCGAACGTGCCGTCCCCCCGGTTGCGGAAAAGGCAATCGCCCGGCGCGGAGCTGGCACGACCGGCACGGGGAGGGAAGGTCCCGCCCTGGACGGCATAGACGTCGAGCCAGCCGTCACGATCGAAATCGAGCAGGCCGATGCCCCCGCTGGCCATCTCCGGGAGCTGGTGGATCGGAGAGGCCCCGTTATCGAAAACGAAGGAATCCAGCCCGGAGTCTCGGGCGCGGTTGACGAAACGGGGCATCGCGCCGGGCGAATCCGCTACCTCGGAGTTTGAGTGGGTCGCGGGAGATTCCGGCTCGGACGCGATCAGGGAGGCGAGGCTGGGCGCCAACTCGCCGGCGGGACGACGTGCCGGGGCGAGCCGAGGCAGTGCGGCCGCGGCCTCGGGATTCGAAGGATCCTGCCGTCGGACCAGGTCCCAGAATCCTCGAGCCTCGAACCGACGGCCCAGGCGTTCGGCCAGCCGCGCCAGCTCGATCGCCCGATCGGAGGAGAGACCCCGCTTGTACAGCCGGAAGTAGCGCGCGCGATCGGCGTCGACTTCCGCCTTTCGGCGACGGTATCGCGCCGCGGCGGCGGCGTCTCCGGCCTGATGGTCCAACTCGGCCAGTCGAGTCAAGGCCGCAGGATCGCTGGGATCGAGCGCGACCTGTCCTTCCAGCGCGTGCCGTTCAGCCTGGACGTCGTCGCGATTCGCCGCGAGCCAGGCCCGCAGCCACTGGACCCGGGCCGGATCGAGTGCGTCGGCCGGGAGATGGCCGAGCGCCTCGCGCGCCGCTGCGGACTCTCCCGCGGCGACCGCCCTGTCCAGCCAGGCCCTCCACACGACCGGGTCATCCGGCCGATGCCGCAGCCCGGCCTCGAGTTCGGCCCTGGCTCGATCGAACCGGCCGGAACGGGTCGCCAGGTGGGCCCGTGCCAGTCGCAACCCGACGTCGTTCACGTCCGGCCGCGCCCGGACCTGGGCCATGTTCCCCTCGAGAGGGACCGTCTCGAGGTCGAGTGCCATGTGTTCGCGGAGCAAGTCGAGCCGCGCGTCGGTGCGGTCCGGAAGCGAATCGCCGAGATCCTCCCACTGGGTCTCGATCAGCCGCCGCGCGTCGTCGAACGCGCCCCTCTTGGGTGAGGAGACCGACCAGCAGGTGGCGGAGATCCGCGGCCTCGGGACAACGTCGAACGATCGCCCCCGTGAGGATCGCTTCGGCCTCGGCGAAGGATCCCAGCCGGACCATCAGGCCGGCGCGCTCCAGGGCGATGCGACCCGCCAGGGGAGATGGCTCGGAGGCCCGCGCCCAGGCGGCCAGGGCCGCTTCCGGTTGATCGCGCGCCAGCTCGCAACGGCCGAGCTCGAGCGCGACCGCAGCGTCCCGCGGCCATCGCTCGGAGAGCCGCAAGAGGCGATGCCGGGCCAGGCCCAGCAGGCCCGCCTCGCGATCATGCCGGGCACGGGCCAATTCGGCGCGCAGTCGCTGCGCGGCCCAGGCCCGAACGCCCATGCCCGCCAGGACGATCGCGGCCGCGAGCAAGACGCCACCGATCGCGAGAGCCCGAAATCGCATGCTTCTGATCTTCACGGGAACGACGCATGCCGGTCAACCCTCGGGCCGGTTCCGGTCCCGGGCCGACCGATGAGGACCGAACTGCCGGAAGGCCCCGGCGGCGATTGGCGAGCCGCGCCGGCCGTGATAGGATAACGGCACAGGCCCCGGTCATCCGTCCCTGGTCGTCAGGACTCCGCCATGTCCGCCCCCGCCGCGACTCGCCGGCCGCCTCGCAAGATCTGGACCGTCGCCGACCTGCATCGCAAGTTCGGCCCGATCCTATTCGAACGCATCCGCCAGGACCCGCCACCGGGCGGCGGGACCGTGGAGGACGTCATGCGGTTCAACGACCACGAGGGCCGGCTCTATGAGCTGGTCGCCGGCATCCTCGTGGAGAAGACCGTGGGGCTCGACGAATCCGTGATCGCCATGAGAATCGGCAGGCTGGTTGGCAACTTCGTCGATCCGCTGGGGCTTGGCGTGGTGGCGGGCGAAGGGGGCACGATCCAGCTCGACATCAACCTGGTGAGGATCCCCGACGTGTCGTTCATCTCCTGGGACCGCATGGCGGGCGGCAAGATACCGGCCGAGCCAGTCCCCCTTCTGGTCCCCGACCTGGCCGTCGAGGTCATCAGCAAGAACAACACGCGCAAGGAAATGGACGACAAACTCAAGGAGTATTTCGAGAAGGGCGTCCGACTGGTCTGGTACGTGCGGCCGCGGCCGCGGGTGGTCGACGTCTACACCTCACCGGACCGCTTCACCCGACTGACAAACTCGATGTGGCTCGATGGCGGCGATGTCTTACCCGGCTTCTCGGTCCGTGTCGGCGAGTTCTTCGAGGTCCCGAAACGACCGGCGACCGGCAGGGGAGGCAAGACGGAGGGTCCGCCGCCGGGCAAGCCGAATGGCCGGCGCGGCCGGAAATGAGGGATCACCACGATTGGCGGCCCAGTCGCCCGGGGAGCGCGCAGCGATCATGTCCACGACACCGGCCCGGTATCGCCTGGTGATGTTCGAGTCGATCGAGGAGCCGCAGGGGGTGCGCGACCTTGTCTGCCGGGTGACCGGGATGCACCCGACCGACGCCATGCAATGGATCGCCCGTGCCCCGGGGACCTGGCCCAAGCCGCTCGAGGAGGCCGAGGTCCGCCAGCTCCTCGACGGGCTCTACGACCTGGGGATCGCGGCGGAGGCCTGGCGCTCGGACCTGTTCCCGGAACTGAGCCCGGCGCGGACGCTGCATCGCGCCGCGTGCCTGGACAAAGGGTTCCGCGCCGAAGGACTGCGCGGCGAGCCGATCCACTGGGCCCCCTGGGACCGGATCGACCTGATCTGCGCCGGGCGGATCGCGGCGGAGGACGAGTTCCGCAACGTCTCCGCCCCGCGATGGCCGTCCACGGTCGTCGCGGGCTTCCGCGCCCTGGTCCTCATGAAGCCGCAGCCGTCGAACCGGCGCGCCCGGGCGACCCGGATTCCCCGCGACCCGGTCGGCAAGGTCCTCATCGTCCGCCGGGAGCCGCGGATCGCCTTCCGGGTCATCGAGAACCGGATGAATTACGCCTACCTCGGCCGCCGCCTGAGCCAGTCGGCCGCCGAGAATTTCCCCGTGTTCGTCGCCGACCTGTGCGCCCGGGCGGACGAGGCCTACATCACCCCCTCGACCCGCTCGCTGCTGGAAGGCCGCGACTCCGGCGAACACGATTTCCCCAGTTCGCAGGCGCTGCTTGATTATGCGACTCATCGGCTGCTCTGGAGCTGGTACCGACGCGATCGCGCCGCGCAGGCCGGAGCGGCCCCGCCCGGGGCGGCGGATACCGACGACCACACGGCCGCCGATGACGGCGGGCAACCCGACGATGACGACAGGCAACCCGACGACCACGACTCGCCCTAGCGGTCGACGCTCGTGCCGCCACCGCGGTGGATCTCCTTCACATTCGCGAATCGTCTTGCTAAACTCGGAGCCGCGACGTGGGTTCGGCCCACGCGAGCCCCGCAGGAGCGCACCGGCCTGAGCCGACCCGTCGCGTGATCCGCGCTTTCGAATCGAATGACCGCGAGGAGACCTCTTTCCGTGTCGCACCACGACCGCTACCTGTTCACCAGCGAATCCGTCTCGATGGGCCATCCCGACAAGATGGCCGACCAGATCTCAGACGGAATCCTGGACGCGATCCTCGAGCAGGACCCGCATGCGCGGGTCGCTTGCGAGTCCCTACTCACCACGGGGCTGATTTGCCTGGCCGGCGAGATCACGACCAAGGCCATGGTCGACTACCCGTCGATCGTCCGCCAGGTGGTGCGCGATATCGGCTACACGTCCAGCGAGATGGGATTCGACGCCACGACCTGCGCCGTCATCGTCGCCCTGGGGAAGCAGTCGCCGGACATCGCCATGGGCGTCAACGAGGACGCCACGACGGGCAAGGACATCGGGGCCGGCGACCAGGGGATGATGTTCGGCTTCGCCTGCAATGATACGCCCGAGCTTATGCCGCTGCCGATCGCGATCGCGCATCGGATCATCAATCATATCACGGAGTTGCGGCAGAACGGCACGATCCCCTGGCTCCGACCGGACGCCAAGAGCCAGGTGACCGTCGAGTACGACGGCTTCACGCCGGTGCGGATCGACACCGTCGTCGTTTCGACCCAGCACGCCCCGACTGTCTCGCATGCCGAGATCGTCAAGACGGTCCGCGAGCAGGTCATCCTGCCGGTCCTGCCCCGTGAGCTCGTCGACGACTCGTTGAAGTCTTTCATCAACCCGACGGGCAAGTTCGTCATCGGCGGCCCGCACGGCGACTCGGGGGTGACCGGGCGGAAGATCATCGTCAACACCTACGGCGGGATGGGCCGCCATGGCGGCGGGGCGTTCAGCGGCAAGGATCCCACGAAGGTCAACCGGTCGGCCGCCTACATGGCCCGGTATGTCGCCAAGAACGTGGTGGCCTCGGGGCTGGCCGAGCGTTGCGAGATCCAGCTCGCCTACGCCATCGGAGTCTCGGAGCCGGTCAGCGTGCACGTCGACACCCAGGGGACCGGTCAGGCCCCTGACACGTTGATCGCGGAGCTGGTCCGGCGGCACTTCCCGCTCACGCCATCGGGGATCATCAGGCACCTGGACCTCCGCCGGCCGATCTACCGTAAGACGGCCAGCGGCGGCCACTTCGGCCGCTCGGAACCCGAATTCACCTGGGAGAGGACCGACAAGGCCCAGCTCCTGAGCGACGCGGCCAACGCCCTGATCGACGCCCCTGTGATCGTCTGATCAGTAGTAGGGTGGGTCGAGCGCAGCGAGGCCCACCGTGTCCGCGGCAGATGGTGGGCCTCGCTGCGCTCGACCCACCCTACCGGGACGGGAAAAGCGAAGCGATGCCTGCCCCCTGGGATGCCCTGTTGGCCCGAGCCCGAGCGGCCTACGCGGACCGGTTCCAGGGCGAACCGGCCGCGATGGGCTGGGCCCCCGGTCGCGTCGAATTGCTCGGCAACCACACCGATTACAACGGCGGCCTGGTCATCTCGGCGGCCATCGATCGCTCGACGATCGTGGTCGGCCGCGGAATCGAGGGCCGCGACGTTCGCCTCGAATCGTTGAACTTCGGCCAGGGGGACACGTTCTCCCTCGACGCGATCGAGCGCGCCGAGGCCGGGATGTGGGCCCTGTACACCCGCGGCGTCTGCTGGGCGCTGTCGGAATGGGCCGGGCCGCTCGCCTCGGGCTTCGACGCCGTGATCTACGGCGATGTCCCGCTGGGTGCGGGACTGTCGAGCTCGGCCAGCCTCCAGGCTTCCCTGGCCTGGCTCGTGATCCAGCTCGGGCTGGTGCGGGGCCGTCCGCGCAGCGACTTCACGCATGACGTTGGCGATCTGCACCGCATGGAGCTGGCCATGACCTTGCGGCGCTCGGAGAATGAGTTCGTGGGAATCGGCTCGGGGCTGCTCGATCAGTTTTCGAGCCTCTTTGGCCGCGCCGATCATGCGCTCTTCCTCGACTGCCACACGCTGGTCCACGCCCGGCTCCCGCTGGGTGACCCCGCGCCCGCCATCGTCGTGTGCGACTCGAAGACCTCGCGCCGGCTGGCCGACGGGATGTACGACCAGAGGCGCTCCGAGTGCGACCGCGTGGCGGACGCCTTCCGGGAGCGGATCCCCCATCGAGGTGAGTTTCAGCTCTCGTGGGTCTCGCTCGAGCAGCTCGAGGCCGATTGGTCCGCGCTCGACCCGGTCGGCCGCATGCGGGCCCGGCACGTCCTGCGCGAGAACGAGCGGGTGCGCCAGGGGGTCGAGGCGCTGAAGGCGGGAGACGTCGTCGCCTTCGGGCGATTGATGTCGGCCTCGCACGCCTCCAGCCGCGACGAATTCGAGAACAGTTCGCGCGCGCTCGATACCCTGATCGAGGCCGCCGAGGCGGCCCCGGGCTTCCTGGGAGGAAAGCTCTCGGGCGCCGGCTGGGCGGGCTGCACGGTGAACCTCGTCCGGGCGGACCGGGCCGGCGACTTCGCCGAGGCGGTCCGGACGAGTTACGCCCGGGAGACCGGCATCACGCCCGAAGTTCACGTCTGTCGTGCCGCCGATGGCGCCTTCGGTCAGAACCTCGTCGCGTCCGACCAGTGAGACGTCTCCGAAGTGGCGGAAGGAACCTCGGGAGCGCGCCTCGAAGGGGAACATCGATGTCCTGGGCCAAGTTGCTCGCGGACCTCATCGTCGTCATCCATGCGACCTACTTCAGCTTCGTGGTCTTCGGACTGTTCTTGATCCTGCTGGGGATTGTGCTCCGCTGGCCATGGGTGCGGAACTTCTGGTTCCGATCGTTGCACCTGGCGGCGATCGGCATTGTGGTCGTCGAGGCGCTCGTCGGCATGCCGTGTCCGCTGACCGACTGGGAGCAGCAACTCCGACGGATGGCCGGGGAGGGCGGCTATACGGGCGATTTCATCGGCCACTGGGCCCATCGCCTGATCTTCTTCTACCAGGCCCCGCCCTGGGTGTTCACGTTGTTGCACGTCGCGTTCGGCCTGGCCGTGCTGGCCACGTTCGTGCTGGCGCCGCCTCGATGGCCGCGACCAGGAAAAGCGTAGGTCGGGCTTTCCAGCCCGACTGTTTGGCCGTTTAGGATGGAAAGCCTGACCGACTTCCGGGAGGAACATCATGACGCGCAGGACCAGGGGACGGGCCATCCGGGCGATCATCGTGGGGGCGATGCTGGCGGGAGTCTCGCCGGTCCGGCTGATGGCCGAGACGTGCTTATCGCCGTATGTGAAGCGGCTGGACCGCCAGGAGAAGTACCTGTACGTCTTCTGCGTGGACGCCGATGCGAAGGACAACGACTTCATCGCCGTCATCGACGTGGACCCCGACAGCGCCAAATACGGCACGATCCTGAACACGGTCAACCTGGGCACCAAGGGGAACGAGACTCACCACTGGGGTTACACCGACGACCGGACGCGAATCTGGGCGGGCGGCCTGTTCTCGAGCCGGATCTGGATCCTGGACGTGGCCACCGACCCGGCCAGGCCGCGGATCGAGAAGGTGCTGGACGACGTGCCGTCGGTGAGCGGGCTCTCCGGCCCGCACACTTATTACGCGCTGCCGGGCCGGATGCTGATCAGCTTCCTGGGCTCGGGCGAGGGCGGTTTGCCGGCCGGCCTGGCCGAGTTCACCAATGACGGCCGATTCATCCGGCGGATCGAGAATCCCGGCAAGGCTCCTTATGGCTACGACATCGCCATCAAGCCGGGAGTCAACCGGATGGTCAGCAGCAGCTTCACGCCGCTGCGCAACTACCGCAAGCCGCTCGCACAGATGGACCTGAAGGACTTCGGCAAGGAATTGATCGTCTGGGACTTCAAGGAGCGCCGACCGCTGCAGATCGGACAGGCTGGCCTCGCTCCGCTGGAGGTGCGCTGGAGCCTGAAGCCCGAGAACAACTACGGGTTCACCAACTGTGCCCTGGACAATTCGATCTGGCTATTCAAGGGGAACGGCGGCGGGTCCTATGAAATCAAGAAGGTCGCCGACACCGGCGCCCTGCCGGCCGACCTGCGTCAGAGTCCCGACGATCGGTATCTCTACGTGAGTTGCTTCGGCGACAACACGATCCAGCAGTGGGACGTCACGGACCCCGAGCGCCTCAAGCTAACGAGCACGGTCGCGCCGTGCGTCCAGCCCAACATGATGCACGTGACCGGCGACGGCAAGCGGATGTACGTGACCAACTCGCTGCTCTCGACGCTCGACCACTCGGGGCGATTCTACGTTCGCCTGGTCCACATCGGGCCGGACGGCATGAAGGTTGACCCGTTCTTCAACATCGACTTGAATCATCTTCCGACGGGGCCGGCGCGGGGGCACGACATGCTGATCAATTGAGATGGTCGACCGGCGAGATCATGGAGTCGCCGTTCATACTGTGCTATCGTGGCGGATGGACACGAGGCCGCATCATCGCCTAGCAGGCGACTCGATGGCTTTCGGGGCGAGGCTGGTCGCATGGCCGGATCCGACGCCAAGACGACCGTTCTGGTCGGGTTGCTCGAACGCATGAAAGGCGGCGATCTCGAGGCTCGTGATGAACTGGTCCGCACCTTCCAGGGCCGCCTCGAACACCTCGCCGGGAAGATGCTCCGGAAGTACCCGAGCGTCGGCCGATGGGTCGAAGTCGGGGATGTCCTCCAGGGCTCGCTCATGCGACTGCTGCGCGCCCTGGAGTCGGTGCAGCCCGAGTCGACTCGCGCCTTCTTCGGCCTGGCCGCCGAGCAGATGCGCCGCGAGCTCCTGGACCTGGCGCGGCACTTCTATGGCCCGCAGGGTCTCGGCGCCCACCAGGACAGCGTGCGAGCCGAGCCCGACACGAGCCGGCCCGCGATCGAACCCGCGGATCCGGGCGACGACGACCTCGAGCGATGGTGCCGGTTCCACGAGGAGGTGACCAGGCTGCCGGCTCAGGAGCGTGAAATCGTCGGCCTGATCTATTATCATGGATGGAACCAGGCGCAGGTTGCCGAGCTGTTTCATGTCAACGTCCGGACGGTCCGACGGTGGTGGGAGTCGGCCCTCGTCAAGCTGCACCGAGAGTTGAGTGACGGGGACGATGCTGACAGCCGATCGTAGGACGAATCCGGGCGGTCCCTCAGGGGCTGGGGGCACATCGAGTGGACAATCCTCCGAGCGTGGACGAGTTGCTGCGGCGCTGGCAGGGCTCGGCGGACCGGGATCGGCCGGCGACCATCGAGGACCTCTGCGCGGGCGACGTGGAGAGCCCGACCGACCTGAAGGAACGACTCCGTGCCGTCGCTTCGATGATGTCGTTTCTGGGAATCGATACCGGGGCTGGCCTGAACGTCTCCCGTTCGACCGAGCACGGTGCCTCGGACCGCGCATCCCTGACGGTCGAGTCAGGTCGCCCCGGTGATGAGGCAGGTGAGCTCGCCCCCCCGAGATCGGTGCGGATTCCCGGCTACGAGCTACTCGGAGAGCTCGGACGAGGCGGAATGGGTGTCGTCTATCGGGCGCGCCAGGTCCGCCTCAACCGGCCCTGTGCCCTGAAGATGATCCTGGCCGGCTCGCATGCCAGGGATGAGACGACGGCACGATTCCTCGCCGAGGCCGAGGCCATCGCGCGGCTCCAGCACCCACATATCGTGCAGATCCATCACATCGGGGAGGCGGATGGACTACCTTTCTTCGAGTTGGAGTACCTGCCCGGCGGCAGCCTGGACCGGCAGCTCGACGGCACGCCCTGGGAGCCGAGGCGGGCGGCACGCCTGACCGAACAGTTCGCGCGGGGGATCGCGGAAGCCCACCGATCGGGGGTCGTCCACCGCGACTTGAAGCCGGCCAACGTGCTACTCGCCGCCGACGGCACGCCCAAGATCAGCGACTTCGGCCTGGCCAAGACCCTGGGGAGCGAGGCCGGCCTGACGCGGAGCGAGGCGATCATGGGCTCGCCCAGCTACATGGCCCCCGAGCAGGCCGAGGGGAGGACCAGGGCGGTGGGCCCGGCGGCCGATCTCTACGCACTGGGCGTGATCCTCTATGAGCTGCTGACCGGCCGGCCGCCGTTCCGCGGCGCGGCGGTCTGGCAGACGCTGGAGCAGGTCAAGACAGCCGAGCCGGTGCCGCCATCGCGGCTGGTGCCGAAGCTGCCGCGCGACCTCGAGACGATCTGCCTGAAGTGCCTCCAGAAGGAGCCTTCGCGTCGCTATGCCACCGCCGACGCCCTGGCGGACGACCTGCGCCGCTTTCTGGAACACCACCCGGTGCTCGCCCGACCCGTCCCGTTCTGGGAACGGGCGGCGCGATGGGCGCGCCGCCGGCCGGTCCACGCGGCGCTGGTGACGGTCGTCATCCTCGCCGTGGCGTCCCTGATCGGCGGCGGCCTGTGGTACAACGGCCGCCTCCGCGTCTCGCGAGACGCCGCGGAAGCGGGGCGCCGCGACGCGAATCTCCAGCGGCGGCGCGCCGAGACGAACTTCCGGAAGGCCCGTCAGGCCGTCGACGAGATGCTGACCCAGGTCGGCCAGGAGGAACTGGCCGATATCCCCCGAATGGAGCCCGTCCGCCAGCGACTGCTGGGCAAGGCACTGGCCTTCTATCAGGGCTTCCTCCGCGAGAACCGCGACGATCGCACCATCCGGAAAGAGGTCGCCCGCGCCTATGGGCGCATCGGGGAGATCCAGTCCATGCTCCAGCACCTCCCCGAGGCGGAGGCGGCCTACCGCGAGGCGATCGCCCTCACGTCGCCCCCGATCGTCCCGAGCCCGGATGCCGATGAGCGGTCGGACCTCGCCGGCTTCCACGGCGAGCTGGGCTGGCTGTTGATGGAGGCGGGCCATCCCCGCGAGGCGGCCGACGCCCTCGACCAATCCATCGCGTTGCGGGAGCAACTGACCGCGGAGTTTCCCGACGCCCCCACCCACGAGCATCAGCTCGCGCGCGTCCAGTTTGCTCGCGGCCGGTTGTTCGTGCTGGGTCAAAACGACATCCCCGCTTCGAGACGTTGTTATGCGCGATCCGTCGCTCTGGGGGAAAGGCTCGTGGCTCGGCAACCGGAGGTCGCCGAATACCGATTCGAACTGGCCCGGGCCCTGGGCTCCTTCGGGCTGCTGGGCACGAGTCGCGATGAGTATGATCAGCGCTTCCTCGAGGGGATCGCATTGCTGGAAGGCCTCAGTCGCGAGCATCCCACCGTCGTCAAATATCCCCACCAGCTCGGCCGGGCGCTCATCAACCGGGGCGCCCGGCTGTACGGGGACGGCGCAGTCGGCGAGGCGGTCGCCTGCTACCGTCGGGTGATCTCGATCTACGAGCGATTGGTCGCCGAGTTCCCGGATCGCCCCGATTACCGGCATCTTCTGGCGATGGGGCACAACGACCTGGGAGAGATGCTCGCCGCGAGCGGGGATCCCGCGGCGGCCGAACGCGCCTTCCGGGCCTCTCTCGAGTTGAAGCGGGGCCTCGCCATCGCGCGCCCGGACGTCCCCGATTACCGCAGTGGCCACGGCACCGGCCTCGCCGTGCTGGGCCAACACCTCGTCGCTCGCGGCCGGTTGGCCGAGGGCGCAAGCTCCTCGAGGAGGCGATCGCGGAGCACCGGGCTGCGCTCATGAAAGTCCCGACCAACCCCCTCTATCGCACAGACGCACGCAAGGCCGCCGAATCGCTGGGGCTGATCTTGAGCGACGCCGGCGATCATGCCGCTCTGGCACGGCTCGCGGCCCTCATACCGCCCCATTCGTCCGGCGACCCGAAGCATGACCACTTCGCGGCCCGCCTGCTGGCCCGGTGCGTGCCGCTGGTCATGGCCGATCATGCCCTTGCTCCCGAGTCGCGCCGAACGCTAGCCGGTCAGTACGCCGAAGGTGCGATGGCCGCGCTTGGCGAAATGATCCGCAAGGGCGACCGCGATTTCCGCCATCTCCAGTCCGACCCGGTCCTCGCGACGCTGAAAGACCGCGACGACTTCCGCGGACTGCTGATGGACCTGGCCTTCCCGCCCGACCCATTCGCCCGCTGAACGGTGTTCGACCGTCCCGGGGCCGGGTCGGCCGGCGTGATCAAATCTCGATGAAACCGGGCGACGCTGCGTTACGGCGGATCCTCGGGGTGCAGAGAGCCCTTGCCGGCCGAGTACGCGGTACGTACCATATGATAGCTACCACCAGATCACGGAGACCGGTCATGGCCATTGCCAGGGTGTTCCGGACGGGTCGCAGCCAGGCGATCCGGCTACCGAAGGAGTTTCGCGTCGAGACGGACACGGTCCATCTCAAGCGTACGAGCGAAGGGTTTCTCGTGATCACCCGAGACCCCTGGGAGATCTTCTTCGAAGGCGTCGAGAAACTCTCCGACGAGTTCTTGAGCCGTGAGCGCGTCCAGCCCGAGCTGGAATCACGGGGCTGATCGCCGTGCTCTACATGCTGGACACGGACATGGTCATCTTCATGCTGCGCGGGCTCAAGCCGACGACGCGGCAGCGCGCCCGCCGCGAGCGGGCCCTGGCCCTGGTCGCGCGCTGCCGGGAGGCCCAGGCGAAGGGCGACGTGGTCGGCCTGTCTGCCATCACGGTATCCGAGCTCGAGTTCGGCGCCCACAACAGCGGCGACTATGACACCGAGATCGTCGCCGTCCGGCAGATCTTGACGCCCTTCGAGGTGTACGACTACGACGGCGCGACCTGCCCCGCGCATTACGGCCGAATCCGGCACGAGCTGGAACGGGCCGGCCAGGCGATCGGCGCCATGGACTTATTGATCGCCGCACATGCCCTGGCCCTGGCCGCGACACTGGTGACCAACAACCTCGCCCACTTCCAGCGGATCTCCGGCCTCTCGGTCACGCGATGGCCGTGACCCACCGGCCCGGCTCCCCCGCCAGAGCCCGCGTCGGGTCGAGCTTTCCGCCTGACTCCGACCGGTCCGACCGGTCCGGCCGGGCCTCGATGACGGCACGCGATTTCGGGAGCGGCCGGACGGAGTCCGGCTGAAAGCCCGACCGCCGCGGGCGGACCGACGGATCGGACTGATCACGGAAAGAGCAGGTCGGATCCGGACTTACGGCGACCGCCGCCCCGCCGGGCCCCGCCTGGAGCCGATCCGGTCTGACCCGCGGTCCGGAAAAATCCGGCCGGCCGTGCCCTCTTCGCCCGTCGGCTTACGCTCTCCAATCAGGCACCACGAGGTGCTCGGCCGCTGACGAGGAGGATTCGGCGGATTCCGCTGGTTCTGGATTCTAGCCACGTCCCCGTTTCTGGGTCCCAGCATGTGAGCTCACCGCGGATTTGCGAGCGGTCCTCCCGCGTCAGGGAAGAAGCCGCAAAGTCTGCTTCCAAAGTGTCGATCCGAGAAAGCCGAACACCGCGGGCAAGCAAGCCGGTGCGCGGTTGCTCGCGGGAGTTGTCGGGCGATGAACGGGCCCACGGCCGATCTTCTCCCAGAAAGAGAAAACCGACAGGAACCCGATCTGGGCATTCATCGAAAAACCAGGAGTTCTCTGTCCCGACTCGCCGAACGGCCAGCCTTGCACTTTCAAGCCCCAGGCGAGTGGGCGATCGCTGGGGTACTGGACAAGATCTTGAAGGTCCCAGACTCTTCGCTTTCGCCGAGGCTGTTATGAACGAGCATCGATATGGCTCGCGGTCCAACGCCATGGTTTCCCGACGATCTCCCACGTGGGACCGTGCTCGCCTGTTCCGATCGGTGAGTGAGACCTACGCCAAGCCCACGCCGCTCCAATCAGGAGAATCTTCCATGAGAACGATGAGCCTTGGTTTCATTGGCATCGCCGTGTTCCTGACGTTCACGAGCCCGAGTTTCGGTCAATGGGATCCGTCAACCTGGACCGCGCCGAGCCTGCCAACGGTCCAGTACGTAGGCAACAGCCTCTCAGGTTTCTCAAAGCAAGTCGCAAGTTGGGACCCCACCGTCCGGGGCAACCACTCCAATCAGGTCTTAAACGCGACCAAGAAGCACGTCGCGACCTGGGACCCCACCGTCCGGGGCAACCACGGCAATCAGGTGATCCGAGGGATCAAGAAGCAGGCCGCGAGTTGGGACCCCACCGTCCGGGGCAACCACGGCAATCAGGTGATCCGAGGGATCAAGAAGCAGGCCTCGTACTGGGATCCCACGGTGCGTCGGCACCAGGATCCCCAGTTCCCGGCGGGCGGGACGGGAAGAAGCGGGCCAACGGGCCGCGGAGTTAGCCCTCCCAAGAGCAGCGGTAATCCGCTCAGCGGCAATGGTGGGCCGAAAGGCAACAATCCGTCGGGCAAGCCCGGCGGGAACAACAACGGCCAGAACAATGAACAACAGAATAAGCCCTCTGCTTATGCGGGGTGGTATTTCTTCTACGATACCTTGAAGCCCAATCAGACCGACGTCAGATCCGGTCCCTATACCACGTACAACAGCGCACTCCAGGCCCGGAATAACCTCCTCGGGTACAACGACAATGTCACGGCGGCCACGGACCCCGTCTATTACCAGCAATTGCCCCCGACCGCACCGGCTCCAGCTCCTTCGCCGCCGGTGTCATCGAATCAGGGAACATCGGGTTCGGGCTCGTCCGATTCGGACTGGTCGGACCCCGACTCCTCGGATTCGGACTCGTCCGATTCGGACTCCTCGGACTCGGACCTCGCTCTCACACGATCGCCATCGCGCGGGGTCACCCGCAGCTCCGACCTGTCCCATGTGGTCCGAAGGTCGGTGAATTCCCTGAATCGCACGGGCCGGGCGTCCGATCCTCGGCGACCGGTCGCGTCCGCGCCGAGCGGGTCATGAGCTCGGCTGTTCTCTGTCTTGCCGTCAGAAACGACGTCAACTGACCATCGAGCCCCAACGACTAGAACCCCCACGCAGAGGGACTTCCATGCGAAATCTCAGCGTCAAGGCACTGGCGTGCTGGAGTGGCTGCCTGTTGCTCCTGGCGAACGCCGCGCTCGCCCAGTTGCCGCAATATCGCCCGCGCCCCAACAATAATGACCGGTGGCAACGGCCGGCGCCGCGCCCCCGAATGAACCCCGGACGCCCGGCCCCTGGCCAATGGAATAACCCCAGACAGCCGACGCCCGGCCAGTGGGTTAATCCCGGACAGCCGACGCCCGGCCAGTGGGTTAATCCCAGACAGCCGACGCCCGGCCAGTGGAACAACCCGGAGGTCGAACAGGCTCGACAACAGGCGACTTTTCTCGCGCAGCAACAGGCGCTCGCCAGCGAGCACGAGGCCGAGGCTCGTCGGCAGCACGACGCCGCGGTGGACGCCTATCAGCAGCACCAAGTGTTCCTCCAGAACCAAGCCGAGCTGGCCGGCCAGCATCAGATGCAATACCAGCAGCTCGAGCAGGCGCAACAAGCCGCACGACAGAACCGGATCGATTACCGGAGACCCGTCCGTCCCGGCAGCGAGTCCGCAAGCCCGTCACCGAGTTCATTTGGCGACGCCTCGCCTCCGGTCGGCGGAGCCCCTGCGTACGAGTCAGGTTCGGCCACGGCGTCCGCCGATGCCCGCGAATCAGCCCGCCGACGCGCGGAAGAGTCGCGCCGGCGGCATCGCGAGGCCATGAATCAAGTGCCGGCCTACCAGGATGACGTCGAAATGGCCAGACAGCGGCTCGATTCCGCACGTCGGCAGCGCGACGAGGCCGAGGACCAGGTTCGTGAGGCGCGCAACCGCGCCGTCAACGCGATCCGTCGGCAGCCCGATCCGGGCGGATCCGCTCCGAGCGAAGGTTGGCCCCAGCTCGGAGGATCCGCCAGTCCGGCAGCCCAGACGGCCTATCAACGGGCCCTGGCGGCCCGCGCCAGGCGATACGGGAACGACAGATCGGGAACGACGACCGTAGCGCAAACCACTGGATCGGTAACCAACGACACGGCCATGGCGGTCCAAAGCGGCGGCCCCGCTCAGTCCGCCGCCTGGAGACGGGCGATGGAAGCCCGCAAGCGCCTGGCCGGCGAGTCCGCCAGCGACCTGGTCGAGACCGGCTTCACCAGCTCGAATGCGGCGGCGAGGACGCCCAGCTCGGCTCGCATCAAGGAACGCCAGCAGGCGGCCATCGCCCTCCTCTCGCGGCAGAAGGCCCGCGTCCCCTCGAGGTCGGCGTTTCAGTCCGTCCAAAGTGCAGCCATCAACAACCTCATCCCCGCGCAGCAGGCTGCTGTCCTCGCCAAGGTCCACCACAACCAGTCGCGAGTCCAGGGGAGCCGGCGACCTGCCGCGCAGAGCGCGACAAACGGAAAAGTCAACCCGTCGCGATTGCACGCCGCGAAAGCTCCGCGGTTACTGAAAGGTGGCCAGGGGACGACCACACGTCCCGCCATGCTACCGATCGCCACACTGGGCGCCGCCAACGTGGCGGGGGGCGCCGCCTTGAATTCGGTGACCAGCAACCAGCTCCCGGCGCTGTTGGGAGGATCGAATAATAACGCCGAGATCCTAGCAGGCTTGTTCCTGGGTGCGATCGGCGAGGCGATCCTGTTCGGCCCCGGCGCCTTCAGTAGCGGAGGCTTCAACATACCGGGGAACGCGGGCCTCGCGGGCTCGGGCGGATTCGCCGGCCAAGGCGGCGGCACGATCGCAGGCTCGGGCGGATTCGCCGGCCAGGGCAGCAGGATCGCAGGCTCGGGCGGCGGCGCCAACGGGACCGACCCGGCGTCGGCCGCTTCGGCGTTCGATTCCGGATGCGTATACCTGCCGAACTCCAGCGACCAGCAAGTCGATGCGAACGATCAGGGCGGAGGGGTGCTGCTCGGCGCGAATCCCGACGGCGACGGCGACCCCGACTCGACCGCCGACGGCACGGACGGCTCGGGCGGGACGGACGGTTCCGGCGCCGACGCCGGCGGGACGGACGGCTCCGGCGGGGGTGCGGCCGGCACCGGCGGTCCGCTCGGTCAGCAACTGGACCTCAGATCCGCCTCGACCGCGGCCAGCGGCGACGGCGGCACCGACGTCTCGCCCATGGTCTACGACGAAGCGACCACCAAGATCGACGCCGTACCCCAGGTGGGCCGCTATCTGAACTTCGTCAATCTCAGCTCGTCGCCCGCGACGATCTTCATCCAGTATCACGCCCAGGACCAGGACGGCAACTGGGCATGGTTCCCCGCGACTCCGGGCACCAGCGACGACGCCATCTCGTTCGACCTGAACCCCGGTCAGGCCGTCGAGTTCTGGGACGGCGACTGGCACGTCTATGCCGACAAGGCGCGCGTCTGGGCCACATCGACGGACGGAAAACAGTCCTGGCAGCGCTACAAGAACGCCGACCTGTTGCTGGTCTCGGAGACCGACGACCAGGGTCAGCCCTGCTACTTCTCCCCCGATATCCAAACGCTCAGTTTCGGCCTCAAGTGAGGCCACTTGCTGCGCGACGGCCCGATGAACCGATCCTGTCCTTCAACCTGAATGGACTGCCCATGTCTCACAGAAAACTGACCATCGTGGCGGCCCTCATTCTCGGCGTGGCCGGGCCGCTAACTGGCGTCTCGTTCGGCCAGGCTACGCTGGCCGAAGCCTATCTCGACGGTGCCGAGTCGGCCCGTCGAGACGGCCGGACCGCGAAGGCGGCCCGCCTCTATGCCCTGGCGATCACCGAGGCCCATGGCCAGCAACATGCGCTCTTGACCGCCAGGGCCCTCCTCGGCGCGGCGAACATCCACAACGACCTGTCGGAATTCGACCAGGCCGAGGAGAACGTCCGTGCCGCCCTGGCACTGTGCGAGTCGCTCCCAGCGCCGCCGGCCCAGGAGCTGGCCACGGCCCTCAATTGCATGGCCATCGCGTCATTCCATCGCCGCAACTTCGAGCAGGCGGAGGCGTGCTACGTGAAGTTGCTGGGCCACCTCAACACGGTCGAGGAGAACCTGGCCGTGCGCGGGATCGTGACCAACGACTTGGCCCTGGTCAAGATCGCGCTCGAGGAACCCGGCGAAGGCATCGAGCTGGCCCACACGGCCGCCGACATCATGGAGATCCAGTTCGGAACCGCTAGTGCTGAGTACGCGCAATGCCTGGATACGCTGGCCCAGGCTCTTCTCGCGGACGGTCAGATCGAGGATGCCGAGAAGGTGGCGAAGCAGTCACTCGAGATCTGTGCCGCCGACATCGGCGAGGATTCGGCCCAACACGGCTCGACCCTGTTGACCCTGAGCCGGATCCAGCATGCCGGCGGCGTCCACGCCACGGCCGTGCACGGAGCTGAGCGCCTCCATCGCCTTGCAGGAAAAGACGCGCGGGGCGGCACACCCCCTGACGAAGCGGGCGAAGGAGCAGCTCGCCTCGATGCACGACACTCACGCGACACGCGCCGCCGCGCGGCGCCCCTCGCGGGACGAGATGAAGATGTTCCAGGAGATGTACGCCGAGCTCGGCCTGGCGCCCGACGATCTGGCCGCGCTGCACGAGCACTGGTCGAGCCTCAGCAGCCCCGAGCGCCTGGACCACTACCTGAATTACGAGGCCGAGCTCGCCACTCGCAAGGCCGCCACGTCATCGGCCCTTCGATCGCCTGCCGCGAAAGCGGCCGCGAGCGCGGAGCCTGCCAAGGGGAAGACCAAGGACCCAGTTGTCGCGGTGAGAAAGCCGGCTCTTCCTTCGCCTCCTTCCCCGGCCGATGCGAAGGCGCCCTCGACGAAGGAGCCGGCAAGGCCGAAGGTGGCGCAGACCGAGGTCGCCGCTCGCGGGCCCGCAGCTCCGTCGGAAAATTGGGCGGTCGATGCGAAGCCGCCGTCGAAAGGCCAGCCCGCGAACGGGAACGTCGAGGACGATGAAGACCTGTTCCAGGAACTCTTCGGCCGGCACAACCTGCCGCCGGACGTCCTGAAACAGCGTCGTGAGCAATGGGACCGGCTGACGCCCCGGCAACGGCGCGAGGCCGCGGCAATCTATCGTCGGTCGATCCGTCCGGAGGTGACATCCAAGTAACCATTTTCGCGTCCGGTCGATCCTCGTCCCAACTCATTCCAATGCAGAGGACCCATCCGATGTTCCGACCCTTGTTCCCGTTCTACCTGGCATCGGGCCTCGTCCTGGCCTGCCTCGCCTCACCCGCTGGCGCCCAGGACCCCGCGCCGGTCGCGCCGGCGCCGGATGCCGCCCCACCGGCCCCCGTTGTCCCCGCACCGGAATCCGCTCCCGCCACGGAAGTGGATGCGATCCTGAACACCGCTCAAGCCTGCGTCAACTCCCACAAGTGGGACGACGCCATCGCCCAGATCAACCGGGCCCTGGACATCGCGCCCAACCGCGACCAGATCCTGAGGGCTCGCGCCTACGTCCAGCTCAGGAAGGGCGACCTCGACCGGGCGCTCGCCGACGCGAACGCCGCCCTGGCGATCAATCCCCGACTGGCCGACGCGATCACCATCCGCGCGCACGTCTACCTGGCCAAGGGCGATATGGAGCGGACGACGCAAGAGGTGTCCAGTCTGCTCCAGCTCGATCCGAATAGCTCCGATGCCTACTCCCTTCGGGGCGACATGGCGTCTTCGAAGGGGGATTACCAGGCTGCCGTTGACGCGTACCTGCGGGCCATTCCCTTCGCGCTGCCCCAGAATCGCGAATACCTCGCGGGTTTGTACGTGAAACGCGCCGCCGCGCGGTTCCAGTTGGGCGACCTCCAGAATGCCGAACAAGACGCCCATGTGTCGAGCCAGTTCTTGGCAAACGATCAAGCCTGCTCGATACGTGCTCAGATCTGCGACAAGAAAGGTGATTGCGCCGGTGCCATCGCCGGGTACCTCTCAGCAATCGCCTTGAATCCATCGAACGCGGGTTACTATAACGGCGTGGCCTGGTATCAGGCCACCTGTGAAGTGGCCCAGTATCGCAACGGGAAAGAAGCCGTGAAAAACGCAACCCGAGCGTGCGAACTGACGAATTACAAGGACGCCAATCTTCTCGACACGCTGGCCGCCGCATACGCGGAGGCCGGCGACTTCGAGAATGCCCTCACCTGGATCTACGGCGCCCTCGATCTGGAGACCGACGGAAACCTCAAGGCGGCCATCAGGAAGCACGCCAAGCTCTTCGAGAACCACCGACCGTACCGAGATATCGGCCACACGGGTAACTAGCGATCGGTCAACCGGGGAGGGAAAACGGGGACGTAGCGGTTTGTTGACGGACATCAGAGTGAACCGACGGAGCACCGTGCCCATTGGAGGTCCCATCCGCCGAGTTCGCCCGTATCTTCCGCCCCGCCGGCCGGTCCGGCTCGGCCGACGCTGACCGGACCCGGACCGACCTCACTCCCGCGACTGCCGGCAGCGCGACCGGTATCCCGGTCGAGCGGACCGCCGCCGGAACCCGTCCGGGCCGGGTGCATCCGCCATTCGACCCGGCCGACCGCCGGGCGGATCAGCCCCCGTCGGGGTCGGAGGGGGCGAGCTCGGGTTGAGCGCCGCGAGGGAGCTCGACTCGGCCCCTGTTTGTCCTGGCCTGTCCAACGCTGAACGCGGACCCTTCGTTCAGGTCGGCGGACCTCATCCCTTCGTCTCGATGCGAGGCATGATCAGGGCACCAGCCAGTCCACCATGCTCAGGCCGATGACGTTCGCGTAATCCCGCGTGTTATGGGTCACGAGCGTCAACCCATGGACCAGGGCGACGGAGGCATTGAGCAGGTCCAGGTCGGGCGTGCTGAGTCCGCGATCCAACTGCCACGCTCTCACCTCGCCGAATCGGCGGGCAACGGCCTCGTCCGCGGGCAGCACCCGTACGTCGTTGAGCAGGTCATCCACTTGCTGACGGCGGCCGGGCGACGCCTTCGCTCGGAGGGCCCAGACCAACAGCTCCGCCAGCGTCACGGCGGAGACACTCAGCCGGCCGCCGTACTGCATGAAGCGGCCGGTAACCGGCCCATTCCCCTTCAGGTAGGCGGAGCAGATGTCCGTATCGAGCAGGAAGCTCACTCCTCCCTCTCCCGATGGGCGGCCTTACGCTGCTGGCGAGTCGCTTCGAGATACTCGTCGAGCTCTTCGGCATCCTCCGCCCAGGCTCCCGCCGTGCGCCGGATCCAGGCCGGCACACGCGCGAACGCGCGGAGGGCCCGCACGTCTTCCGGCGTCAATTTGGGATGGGCCTGGAGTATCGCGTCGTCGCTCGCCCCCTGCTCGATCTCGGTCACCAGCGGCTCCGCCGCGACCTTCGTCCCCTTCACGATCCGGACTCCGGAGAGGACGGACGAATCGAAGACCAGCCGGTCCAGCCACAATTCGGCCCCGGGGACCTCCTCGGGGATGGGGTCGGGCGGGACGATCGTCGCATACTGGAGCGTGATCGTGACCATCTGACCGTCGGGCAGGCCGAGGTCGCGCTCGAGCTCGATGACCCTGCCGTGAACGACCCCCGTGAGCGATCCCGCATGATCGGGCATGGCGCCCCCCTTCCGTTCATTCCACGACGCCGGGCGCCCCTCACCCTCCCCGGCGATCCTTCGGGATGAGCGGGCCCAGCACCCATTGTGCTTCTCCTCGCCGCCCTCGGGCAAGACCGCGCTCGGCGCCCGGGCAACCGTTCCGGCGACAGATCTCCTCCGTCATCTTCGCCCGCATCTCCCGCCCCGCCGTCCGGTCCGGCTCGGGCCCGACCGACGCTGACCGGACCCCGACCGGCATCACTCGACCGACCGCCGGCAGTGAGGGGTTCCAGAGACCGTTCCATGGTCGTGGTTAGGCATGGACCGCTCTCCAGGGACCCTTGCTACGGCTTCGCGGCAGTGCAGATGGTGCTCAGCGGGAGGAATAGCCGCATCTCATCATGCGTCAGAGGCAAGAATCCGAATCTCTCGTAGAAGGCTTTTGCCTCGGCGTCGAGTGCGTTAACGACCACCGCATAGATGCCGAGCTTCTCCGAGAGGTCAACCGATCGGGTCAAAGCATCCCGGAGGAGGATACCGCCCAGGCCTTTTCCATGGACGCTTCGATCAACGGCCAGCCGCGCGAGCAGAACGACCGGCACGGCATGCCGAGGGAGCTTCCTGGCCTGTTTCGCGGGCAGGCTCCCCGTGTCGATCGACCCGCTGGCCACGGTGTAGTAGCCCAGCACGCGCCGATCACTGTCCTGCTGCGCGACATAGGTCCGTCCCAGGTTGCGCTTCTCGTATTGGCTGACGAGCGCGTGGAGAAAGTCGTTGAGCGACGGCTTGCCGCAGTCGAAGCCCTTCCGCACATGGTCGGGGCCGAGTCGTTCGATCCGCCACTCACCCACGCTTCTTCGCCTTCCCTGCCATCAGACGCCTCAGCGCAGCGTTCGGCTCCGGCGGATGATCGAGCGCCCGCAAGAAGCTCTCGCGTTCCTCATCCGAAAGGTTGATCGGCGCTTCTTCCGAGAAACGAATCTCGTCCTCTGGAATCACGCGCGCTTTTCGGATGCGCAGTTCGTTCTCGTTCACCTGTTCGATGATGATCGTGGCATTGGCGAACGCCTTGGGCAGGCACACGCGGCCTTTGGAATCCGTTGATTTTGTGACGAGGCCCATCTTGATCCCTTTCTATCCTGTCGAGTCGGTTCCAGCATAAACGCACAAGGGGCGGTGGTCAAGTGGGAGTTTCCCACGGGCGCTCGCCCGGTGGTGCCTCCCGACCGAGCCGCCGACCGCCCCGGCCGCCGCCGGCCGGACCCCGACCGGCATCACTCGCCCGACCGGCCCGGCGCACGGGCACGATAGGTTGATCAAGTAACTTGGCTCATACGAAATGAAGGACGTCAACGAGCGGCGAAGTCGTCGAACGCCGATCCGTACTGATCGTGGTCCCCGAGCCCGCGATGACGCCGATCCGACGGATGGACCCCCTCAGAACCTGAGGCCGCCAAAGGACGGCACATCCCGCGGGTTGATCGGGGCGGTCGTCACGGGTCCGGCGGGTCCGCGATCCGGCGTGAGCTCGGCCGGGGATCGACGTCCGCGGTGACACGGCCGGACGCCGGTCACGTGATTGTGACCGCTGTCGCCTCCAATTCCTCGAGCAACTTCTGCAGATCGACGAGGTCGATCGGCTTGACCAGGTGGCCGTCGCACCCCGCCGCTCTCGACTGAAGGCGGTCGCCCTCCTGGCCCCACCCGGTCACCGCGATGATGGTGACCGACTGGCCCCACGGCCGCTCGCGGATGCGGCGCGAGGCCTCGTAGCCGTTGAGCCGCGGCATCCCCACGTCCATCAGGATCACGTCGGGCCGGAATTCCTCCGCCGCTTCCAGCGCCGCGACGCCGTCCTGCGCCGTACGAACGTCGTTCCCGCAGAGTTTGAGCACCTCGGCCATCGAACGTGCCGAATCCCGGTTGTCGTCCACGACGAGGATCCGCCGCTTCGCGCGCGGGCGAGCGGCTCGGTTTCGGGTGGCGAGCAACTCGGCAATCGGGAAGGAGTCCCGAGCGTCGAGAGCCGGACGGTGAAGGTGCTGCCCATGCCGGCACCACCGCTCTCGGCTGAGACGGTCCCGCCGTGCATCTCGACCAGCCCCTTGACCAGCGCCAGACCGATGCCGAGGCCTCCGGTGGACCGCTCGAGACTACGATCCACCTGAGAGAACATGTCGAAGATCGTCGGGATGGCCTCCGCGGGGATGCCGATCCCGTCGTCCCGGACGGACACGTAGACGTCCTCACCGCGCCGCTCGGCAACGAGCCAGATGTGCCCGCCGTTCCGGGTGTACTTGGCGCTGTTGGTCAGCAGGTTGCCGAAGACCTGTGCCAGCCGGGTCAGGTCGGCGTAGAGGAAGACCGGTTCCGGCGGCAGCGAGACGGTGAGCGTATGCCTTGCGTCCTCGATCATCGGACGGGCGACCTCGACGGCGCTGCTGACGATGTCCGCCAGCAGCAGCCGCGACCGGCGGAGCTCCATCTTGTCGCGGCTGATGCGGGAGATGTCGAGCAGGTCGTCGATGAGCCGCACCATGTGTCCGAGTTGCCGCTCCATCATCTCCCGGGCTGATGCCCGGGCGTCCGCGTCCCGCTCGGCCAGCCGCAGCACCTGCAGGCCGTTGCGGAGCGGGGCCAGCGGGTTGCGCAGCTCGTGGGCGAGGACGGCCAGGAACTCGTCCTTCCGCCGATCCGCCTCGCGCAATGCCTTCTCGATCGCTTTGCGTTCGGTGATGTCGCGGGCGATCTTCGATGCACCGATGATGCGGCCCGCGTCGTCGCGGATCGGGGAGACTGTCAGCGAGATGTCGAGTCGGCGGCCGTCCTTGGCCATGCGGACCGTCTCGAAGTGCTCGACCCGCTCCCCGCGGCGGAGCCGCTCGAGGATGCCGCGCTCCTCGTCGTGCCTCTCCGTGGGGATGATCAGGGTGATCGGCCTGCCCACGGCCTCTCTGGCCGTGTAGCCGAACAGACGCTCGGCCGCCGCGTTCCAGGTCGTGATGATGCCGTCGAGCGTCTTGCTGACGATGGCGTCCTCGGACGAATCGACGATGGCCGCCAGCCGCGCCTGGGCCTCCTCCGCGCGCCTCCGATCGCTGACGTCCCGGAAGACCAGCACCGCCCCGACCACCGCGCCGCCCTCGTCCCGCATGGGGGCGACGCTGTCATCGATCGGCCGTTCCGTCCCGTCGCGGGCGATGAGGAGGATGTGGTTCGCCAGGCCAACGCTCCTGCCCTCATGCAAGGCAAGAGGGGCGGGATTCTCGACCGGTTGACGGGTGTGGTCGTGGACGACATGGAAGACGTCCGGGAGGGGCCGCCCGACGGCCTCGGCCCGCGGCCAGCCGGTCAACGTCTCCGCCACGCCGTTCATGAACGTGACCCGGCCGTCGCCATCGGTGCTGATGACCGCGTCGCCGATGCTGGCGAGCGTCACCCGCAGCCACTCCGATTGCTCGCGCAACGCCTCCTCGGCGCGCCGCCGCGCCAGGAGGATGGCCTGCGCGTTCTGCAGCGCCACGGAGCGCAGCAGGTCGTCTTCGTCGTCCGGCGTCCCCATCAACCCCCTCCGATGGCTTCCGCCGCGAGTGCCGTGCCGAGCACTCGGGCCCGGATCTTGGCGAAGGCCGTGTCGCGGGTCGTCGTGGTGTCGTCGCAGAAGGGCGAGAATCCGCAGTCGTCGCAGGTGCCGAGCTGCCCGACCGGGATGTACCCGGCCGCCTCGAGGACGCGATCTCGCACCTCCTCCGGCGTCTCGACCCGCGGGTCGATCGGGTTGATGACGCCGACGAAGATCCGTTGGTCCGGCTTGAGATGATCGCGGATGATCTCCAGGACGCGGACGCGGTCGCTCTCGCCCGCCAGGGCGATGTAGAAACTCCCGACGCTCAGCTGGAAGAGGCTGGGCAGCAGCCCGGCGTAATCGACGTCGCCGCTATGCGTCGAGTCGCGGTCGCTGCCGGGGCAGGTGTGGACGCCGATGCGCTTGCGATCCTGGGCGGAGAACCGCGCCAGGGCCAGGTTGTTCAGGTCGATGAAGCTGTGGAGGAGCTGCCCGGAGGGGTCGATCTTGACCGCCAGTCGCCCCTCGGTGAAGTCGATCTGGACGTTGTGTGCGCCCTTCCGCAGGCAGCTACGGACTTCGGTCTCGTGCTCGTGCAGCAGGTCGTCGATGAACTGCTGACGGGAGTAGCCGGGGATCTCCGCGGGCGGGTACATCAGGCTCAGGGCCGACGGCGAGATGACCGCCTGCTTCACCGGCGTGTGAGCATACTTGAGCGCCACCTCGAGGTATTCGTCCGCATGCCTCAGGTAGCGGAACGGGCCCTGGATCAGCCTCGGCATCCGGCGGACGTGGCCGGCGGAGAAGGGGATCTTGAAACCGTCCGGGGCGGTGTTCGGCATCCCCTGGACGGAATACGTCCAGAAGTTCTGGTACTTGCGCTGCTCGCCGTCGGTGATGACCGGCGAGCCGGTCGCCTCGAACCGCGTGATCGTGTCGCGGATCGCTTCGTCGTAGAGCGGATCCAGCCTCGAGTCCCCGCCGTCACTCGCCGTGAGCGCCTCGAGCAGCCGCGGGGACCTCGGGATACTGCCGATGGGCTCGGTCGGGATTGTCATCCGTGTGACTCTCGTTTGGCGTCGTGGATGGTTGGGTCTGGCTCCGGTCAAGGAGGCTGCTCAGCGATCAATTCCGCCCACTTCGCAACAGGGCTTCATCTTACCAATCTTGGTAGTCAGCGGGAGACTTTGGTCAAGCGTATACGCGGAGCTTTTCCGGGATGTCACCCGATCGCGCGGGTTCGTCGATCGATCGCCTCGGCGCAACCGGCGAGACTTCAGGGCTCGACGAGCGAGGATGTCGATGGAATTCTCCATTTTCACTTCGGCCACGGAGTGAATGTGCGCGGGCGGGTCGGTGGTCCTGCATCGCTGGGTCTTTGGCCCCGAGGTCCGTGTACGCAACTATTTCGCCAGACAACGGAACGACCCGAGATTTTGCCGACCATCGCTGCGGGAGGGCGGAGCGAGGCGAGAGTCGATGTTGCTGATTGGCTACATTGCATCGCCTCATCCTGAGTCGCCTCTTGCAAACCGGCCGGAGTTAGATATCATGTCCTTTCGGATGCATCGAAGCATCTCACGCGAGGACGCACGGCGATCGATGCCGATCACCTGACCCCGCGCGATCCCCGATATCGCGGGTTGCGGGGGGCGAGTGGAACCTGCGCGAAGTGGTCCGGGCGTCGGCTCCAGCCAGCCGGAGGGCTTGGTGGACTTTCCCGGCGTGCTGGCGTTCTACGTCAAAGACCGGCCGGGCTCTCGCTCGCTGGCGGCTCCTCACGCCGGCGAGGCGCTCGGGCACCTGCGGCTTGGCGCGAGGAAGCGTCGCAAATCATACCGGCGCTGGCGGTTCGGTCCGTCAACCCGCGCCCTGGCCCGGCCGATACTTGGGATGCCAGGGCGGGAGCGGCGGGTTCTGCTGGTAGCCCTGGATGCCGCGATAATCCCGGCAGACGGTGATATCCCAGGCGCCGACGAGGATGCCGTGCTCACGGACTTCCACCCGCTCGACCGGCTCGGCGCTGCCGACGACTTGCTTATGCAGCAGGTGGGTCGCGTAGCTCGGCGGCATGTTGGCGTCCTCCACCACCACGACCGGCCGGCCCTGGAACGGAGCCGGGTCGTTCCGCGGGTTGGGATGCCAGAGGTCATGCTGGTTGACCGGTTGCGGCGTCATGCCATAGTTCCAGCTCAAGCAGTATGTCTCGGGTTGGCCCGGCAGGTAGAAGGAGAGCGTGGATGTCAGCGCATAGGTCGGCGTGATGACGAAGGGCGAGGCCCCTTCGGCTTGAAGGGCCTTGAGACGACGCTCGACGGCACGGGTCAGCTCCTGGTGGCCGCGCATCCGGGCGGTCACGTCGATGCGACGGAGTGGTGCCGCCCATCGCCCCGAGGGGGCGGGCACGTAGCGGGCGAAGAGCGGGTAGAACCAATCGGTGTGGTGGATCGCGACGACCGCGGCGATCGAGACGCACCAGGTCGCGCCGTAGAAGCGGGCCCGCGCCCCTCCCCGATCGAGGATCTGTGCAGCCCGCCAGCCGATGAGCACGACGATCGCCACGTAGCCGGGCGCCACCCAGTTGGCCTCGGTTTCACCCAGCAGGCTGGCCGCCAGGCAGGCGCACCAGACGACACCCCATAAGCAGAGAAGATACAGCGCTCCGGCGCGGTCCATTCCGGGAAACGGATTGGATGGCGAGCGGTCCGGGGCGTTCCTGACGAGCGCATCTGCCTCCCGCAGCGAGACGCGCAGGGCCGCTACGAGTGCGGTGATGCCGGCGACCCACCAGATCCCGCCCAGCACGGCGGCCTCGCCGCCGAGGAAGCTGAGCAACGGCTGGCCGCTCCACCACGTCGAGCGGTCCGAGAATCCCACGCGGTCGGCGAGTTGCCCCGCACCCGCCCAGCCATGCTGCGCGTTCCAGATCACGATCGGTGCCAGGCCAAGACCGACGCAGAGCGCGGACATCAGCCAGTAGCCCGGCCTGGCCAACTGTCGCCGGTGGCTGGGGCAGAGGACCAGGAAGAGCCCGATCGACGCCGGAAACGCCAGGACCGTATATTTCGCCAGCACGCCGAGGGACCCGATCAGGCCCGCCAGCACCCAGGTGCGGAGGTCGTCATCCGCCCGGATCGCGCAGACGCCCAGATGGCCGCCCAGGTCCAGCAGCAGACCAGCGGCGTGTCGGACGTGATCAGCACGCCGCCGATGGCGAAGATCGGGATCGCCGGCAGCACCAGCGCGGCCAGCCAGCCGGCGCGGCGCGAGCCCGTCGTCAGCTCGGCCAGCCGGAACACGCCCCAGGCCGTCAGGCCGCCCAGCAGGACCGCCGGCAGCCGCGCCGCGAACATCATCGACCCCGTCAGCCGGAGGCTCAAGCCGCCGAAGACCTCTGTCGCCAGCCGGATCAGCCACGCGATGAGCGGACCCCGGGAAAAATAGCTCCAGTCGAGCCGCCGTGACCAGTCCCAGTATTCCGCCTCGTCGCCGCAGAAGTCCCAGTCGCAGCCGACGAGCAGGAACAGCATCTGGAGGCCCATCACCCCCGAGATCGCGGCCAGCGCCATCGCGCGTAAGGATCCACCCCCGGACCGGCCGACGGAGCCGGCTCGCGCTGCCGACTCGCGAACCCGGCCCTCCTTCGCCCCTCCGCCTTCGACCGTTGGGCAACCTCGGACATGAGAGTCTCTTCCCCGCGTCATCGCCGGGCCGGCCGGAACCCGCCGCCCGATCGGATCGGAAACCCCCGCGCGCGATGACACCTGTCGCGCACGGCGCTCGATACGATCGTTATCGGCAGTTCCAGCCGCAGACTCGACAGAAACCGACCATGGGGGCGAGAACGTAGGGTGGGTGAAACCCACCAGGGCCGCCGAGGCCTCCCTCGGTGGGTTTCACCCACCCTACAACTCCAGGCGCCGCAAGGGGTTGAGCACCAGGCCGGTGAGCAGCTTGGGGTAGAAATAGGTGCTCTTGGGCGGCATGGTCTCGAGCCCCGAAGCGATGGACTCGACGTGTTCCATCCGGGCGGGTGGGACCAGGCAGGCGAGGTCGCAGCCGCGGGCGGCGACGTCATCGAGGACCTCGCCAAGCAAGTGGACATAGCGGCACGCCGGCCGGCCCAGGCTGTTCAACAGGGATTCCAGGACCAGGACGTGGAGCACGCTGACGCCCAGGTTGCGCCACTCGGGGCTGTGCTCGGGCGCCAGGCGATCCATCGCCTCGTCCGAACGGAGCCGGGCGAGCAGCCATCGGCCGTCGGAGACGGTGCCGAACCCTAAGAGGTCCTGATCGCCGCCCTGTTCGATGGTCTTCCAGGCGGCGCGGCAACCGGCCTCGCCTTCGCCGGTGACGGTCATCTCGAAGTGAGGGGCGAGCCGCTCGGCGAACGTCTCGGCGGTCAGTCCGGGGAATCCCGAGACCAGGCGGTGCGTCGGCAGGATCAGGAGACCGGGGTCGCTCATCCCGACCAGCATCATCATGCAAAAGTTGGCCGGGTCGTCGTCGCCCGACAGCTCGCCAGCCCGCGCCCGCTCGTCGCGATACTTCAGGCCGGTCTCGTAGCGGTGGTGGCCGTCGGCGATGAAGACGGGCCGGGAAGCCATCAGTCCCCGGACCGCGGCTTGCGCCTTCTGGTCGTCGACCACCCAGAGCTGGTTCTCGACGCCGAGGTGATCCATCGCCACCAGCGGCGTCCGGTCGCGCAGGCCCGACTCGACCGTGCGCAGGACCTCGCCGTCGGCGTCGGGGTACAGGCCGAAGATCGGGCTGAGGTTGAACCCGGTGGCGTGATAGAGCGCCAGCCGGTCGGCCTTCGGACCCGAGAGGGTCTGCTCGTGCGGATAGACCTTCCCCTGACCGAACGGCTCCAGCCGCACCCGGCCCAGGAAACCGCGGCGCGTGTGCGTCTTGCCCTCGACCTCGAACGTCTGCTGATACAAGTACAGTGCCGCGTGGTCCTCCTCGCGAAGGATTCCCTGCCGCAGCCAATCGCGCAAGAACCGCGCGGCACGGGCATACCGGCCCTGAGCCTCGGTGTCGCCGGGCTCCTCACGATTGAGCTCCAGCCGGATGACGTTGTAATCGCTGGCCCGGTAGAGTCGATCCTGAAGCGCCGGGTCGATCACGTCATAAGGGGGCGCCACCACGTCGGAGAGCGTCCCCACTCTCGCCACGTCGTAGCGCACCCCGCGGAACGGTAGAACGTCGGGCATCGTCTTCTTTCGAGTGGTCAGTGGTCAGTTCGGGAGGGCGAGGCTGCGTCCGAGCCGGTTGGCGACGGGGCTCACCGGGAGGCCCGCCCCCCCGGGTTCACAAGGCCGTTTAGGTCCCCATCTCCCAGCTCGCCAGATACTTCTTCTGCTCGGCGGTGAGGGTGTCGATCGCGATCCCCATGGTCTGGAGCTTCAACGAGGCCACGAACTGGTCGACCTCCCTGGGGACCTCGTGGACCTTGTGCTCGAGCTGACCCTTGTTCTGGATCGACCACTCGGTGGCCAGGGCCTGGGCGGCGAAGCTCATGTCCATGACGCTCGCCGGATGGCCGTGGGCGGCGGCCAGGTTGATCAGCCGGCCCTCGCCCAGCACGTAGAGCCTCCGGCCGGACTTGAGAACATATTCGTCGACGAACTCGCGGACGTTCTTGTTGACCGTGGCGGCCAGCCTGGCCAGGTCGTCGAGGGCCAGCTCGACGTTGAAGTGCCCGGAGTTGCAGATCATGGCGCCGTCCTTCATGGCGGCGAAGTGCTCGGCGCGGATCACGTGGATGTCGCCGGTGACCGTGATGAACAGGTCGCCGAGCGGGGCGGCCTCGGCGATCGGCTTGACCTGGAATCCGTCCATGGCGGCCTCCAGGGCGCGGATCGGGTCGATCTCGGTGACGATGACGTGCGAGCCCATGCCGCGGGCCCGCAGCGCGACTCCCTTACCGCACCAGCCATAGCCGCAGACCACGACCTGCCGACCGGCCAGGAGCGTGTCGGTCGCGCGGATCACGCCGTCGATCGTGCTCTGGCCCGTGCCGTACCGGTTGTCGAAGAGGTGCTTGGTCTGCGCGTCGTTGACCGCGATCACCGGCAGCCGCAACACGCCGTCCTTCTCCATCGCCCGCAGCCGGATGACGCCCGTGGTCGTCTCTTCCATGCTGGCGACGACATCGCCGACCAGGGCCTTGCGCTCGGCCGGGCTGAGCTCGGCGGCCCAGGTCCGCACCTCGGGATGCACGTCGTCGAGGCGGTCCAGCGCGATGAAGATCATGGCGCTGACCAGGTCGGCGCCGTCGTCCATCGTGACGTTCGGCTTGTGCTGAAGGGCCGCGGCGATGTGGCGGTAGTACCTGGGCTCGTCCTCGCCCTTGATGGCGAAGGTGGGGATGCCGTACTCCTTCACCAGGGCGGCGGCGACGTCATCCTGGGTGGACAGGGGATTCGACGCGCAGAGCAGCAGGTCGGCGCCGCCGGCCTCGAGCGTCCGGGCCAGGTTGGCCGTCTCCGCGGTGACGTGCAGGCAGGCCGACATCCGCATGCCGGCCAGCGGCTTCTCCTCGGCGAATCGCTCGCGGATCGCACGCAACACGGGCATGTCGCGCTCGGCCCACTCCACGCGCTTCCGCCCGGCCTCGGCCAGCGACAGATCTCTGACATCCCCACGCGCCCGGGCGGGGGTCGCAGCCACGATTGCCAATGCGGTGCTCCGTTCTCTCGTCAGTCCGACGTTGATCGGGAGGCGTTGCAGGCAGCCCGCTCAGCCAGAAATGGAGGCAGCAGGGGGTGACGCTCCCTGCTGCCGAAGAAGCCGATCAATAGCGGTAATGGTCGGACTTGTAGGGGCCTTCCTTCGGGACGTGGATGTAGGCGGCCTGTTCCGGCGTCAGTTCGGTCAGCTCGACGTTCAGCTTCTTCAGCTGCAAGCGGGCCACGCGCTCGTCCAGCTTCTTGGGCAGGACGTAGACGCCGACAGGGTACTTCTCGTTGTGCTGCCACAACTCGAGCTGGGCCAGGACCTGGTTGGCGAAGGAAGAGCTCATCACATACGAGGGGTGGCCGGTGGCGCAGCCCAGGTTAACCAGGCGACCCTTGGCGAGCAGGATGATCCGCTTTCGGTCGGGGAAGATGACGTGATCGACCTGCGGCTTGATCTCTTCCCAGGGGTAGTTTTCCAGCGACGCCACGTCGATCTCGTTGTCGAAGTGACCGATGTTGCAGACGATGGCCTGATTCTTCATCTTGGCCATGTGGGCATGCGTGATAACCTTGTAGTTGCCCGTGGCCGTCACGAAGATGTCGGCCTTGTCGCAGGCGTAGTCCATGGTGACGACGCGGTAGCCTTCCATGGCGGCCTGCAACGCGCAGATCGGGTCGATCTCGGTGATCCAGACCTGGGCCGAGAGGGAGCGCAGGGCCTGGGCCGAACCTTTCCCCACATCGCCGTAGCCGCAGACGACGGCGATCTTGCCGGCGACCATCACATCGGTCGCGCAGCTTGATGCCGTCCACCAACGACTCGCGGCAACCGTACAGGTTGTCGAATTTGGACTTGGTGACGGAGTCGTTCACGTTGATGGCGGGGAATTTCAGCTCGCCGCGCTTATGCATCTGATAGAGGCGGTGCACGCCGGTGGTGGTCTCCTCGGTGACACCCTTGACGGCGGCGAGTCTCTCGGCGTACCAGCCGGGTTGCGAGGCGATCCGCTTCTTGATGGCCGCGAAGAGGACACGCTCCTCCTCGCTGGTGGGCTTGTCGAGGACGTGGATGTCCGCCTCGGCACGGGCGCCGAGGTGAAGGAGTAAGGTCGCATCTCCGCCATCGTCGAGGATCATGTTCGAGCGGCCGCCGTCGGCCCACTCGAAGATCCTGTGAGTGTATTCCCAGTACTCCTCGAGGGACTCACCTTTATAGGCAAAAACGGGGACACCCGCGGCGGCGATCGCGGCGGCGGCATGATCCTGGGTCGAGAAGATGTTGCACGAGGCCCAGCGGACCTCGGCACCGAGGGCCTTGAGTGTCTCGATCAGGACGGCCGTCTGGATGGTCATATGGAGCGAGCCGGTGATGCGTGCGCCCTTGAGGGGCTGGCGCGCGGCATACTCCTCGCGGATGGCCATCAGGCCGGGCATCTCGGTCTCGGCAATCGCGATCTCGCGGCGGCCCCAGGGGGCCAGCGAGAGGTCGGCGACGTGGTAATCGCGGAGGGTCGCGGGCTTCTGCGCAACGGCAGTCATGTTCAAGGTCTCCTGAAACGATGAACGGGCGCCGTTGCACAGTGATAACCCACCTCGGCGAGCCTGGCAGGAACGCCCATGCGTGCCGTCGCAGCGCCCCTCGACGAGATGGTGTCGGCTTGTTGGGGGTTGTCCTCGGTCAGGAGCTCTTCTTCAATAGCAATCGGAGCGTCTTGCGACGCTCCCAGTCCATCCAGTCGAGCGGACCGGGCTCCGGCCGGGGCGCCGGGACGGAATGCAGCAGGCCTGAAAGCGCCATGCCGTGCGCCCGGGCCTGGGTCGGAGCCATCGGGGCGTATGCGTCGGCCATGGCCTCGAAGCGTTCCCAGTCCGATTCGGGCATCGCCACCCGCAGGACCCTGCTAGTCCACTCCTCGGGCAGGGGCGGCTGCAGCGGCCGCAGGCCGCGACCCTGTTCGGGACTCCGCCGCCGACCCAGCCGATCACATTCGTGCTCAACGCCTCTCGGCGTCACTGACTTGGACATAGCCCACCCCCAACCCGAGGAGTGTCAAGGAAGCGCTCGAGTACCCTAACACACGCGTACGCGTGTGTCAACAGAGATCCTCGCGATCGACGCGGTTTCTCCGCCGCGGGACAGCGGGATCGTCTGGACGGGGGCGATCACTTTCAACTGGATGGTCCCGGCGAGGGGGGACTGGCAGGTGATGAGCTGGCGCCGCGGGTCGTGGTGGCAGGAGACGCCGGCGCCGCGGACTTCGATGTCGGAGCCGTCGGGGAACACCGTGGCGGGGACGAAGACTTCGGTCTCGCCGCCGGTCGGGTCGTTGTCCCACTCGAACTCGATCGATCGCGGCCGGCCTCCGGGATCGCGCTCATTGTAGGAGAAACGCAGGGGCAGTCCCGCGGTGGCGCGGGGATAGGGGCGGGGGTCGAAGTTGGTCCTCACGGCGCCGGTCGGCTCGAGGATGCTGAAGTCCTCTCCGTTCCAGCCATCCTTGGTCTCGGCGTTCCAGCTCGGGGTGTAGTTCCACTGCGTCCCCGAGGCCAGAGCGGCGTCGAGGCGGTCGTAGAAGGTCCGGACGTACTCCCCGGCGCCGATGATCGCGGCGCTGATGCCGAACTCGCCGATGAACAGCGGGCTATCCCACTCCCGCGCGGTCTCGGCCATCGCCGAGAAGGCGCGCGTCAGGCCGAGGTGGGCGCCATGCCATCGCCCGATGGCGTAGGTGATCGGGCAATAATAATGGGGCGAGTAGACCACCTGGTCGAAGTCGGGGCGGGAGAGGCGGGTCCGGAACCCGCAATTGGTCGCGATGTGCCCCTCGACGAACAAAATGGCGGACGGATGCGCCTCGTGGATCGCCCGGGCCTCGTCGCGGTAGAGGGGGGCGATCTGGGAGCGCTCGTCGCCCCAGGGCTCATTGAGCAGGTCGTAGCCGATCACGCCGGGGACCGTCGCGAATCCGGCGGCGGCGCGGTAGACCATCTCCAGGAAGCGGGTCCGGACGCCGTGGGTGTCCGCGTAGAAGTCCGAGAACGACCGGTGCATCACCGGGTCGGAGATCATCCGGATCGGCCAGTTGCGGCATCCCAGGCCGTTATCCGGCGGATAGGGGCGGCATCGCGGCGAGACCGCCCACCGCGGGAAGCCCGAACCCGCGCCCCGCGAGGCGAACCGCGAGAATCCATCCTGGTGGATGTCGACGATGGTCCCCAGCCCTCGCCGGTGCGCCGCCGCGACGATCGACCGCAGGTCGCGGAGATAGCCCTCGTCATAATCGCCCGGGGACGGCTCGTAAGCCTCCCAGATGAACAGGAGGCGGATGACGTTGAAGCCGAGGCCGAGCAGGTGGTCCAGGTCCGCGGGATCCCGGCAGGGGGCGAACGGCGGGACCTTGGAATCCCCGGCGAGATTCACGCCGCGGAGGATCACGACGCGGTCGCGCTCGTCCACGAAATGACGGCCGCGGATCCGGAGCCGCGGCCCGGGGTCGGGCGAGGACGGGATGAGCTGCGGCAGGCGGATGCTGGTCGTCACGATGGTCTTCCGAACGGATGGCCCCGGAGCCGTCCCGTCCCGTTGCGCATGATCGCGACGCCGGCTCCCGTCGTCTTGTCGAGATGGCTGGCTCGATCGCGGCGCTTCACGCCGGGCCGATACCGAGGAGAATGCCTACTGCAATAGTGGTGCCGACCGGAGGGTTGTCAAGGGTCCCGGGAGGTGACACGGGCGCGGCAGCGATCCTTGGTGCGGACTGACCAGGACCTTCAAGTCGTCGCAGCCGACGGGACAGCCTTCTCGGTACCACGTCGAGCCAAAGGAGATCGGAATGGGGAGGACGAAGTTCCGCGCCAGCCGGGATCGGGAAACGGCTCAAACGGGGCCGCTGGAAAAAGATCGTCTGCGAATGGCCCGTGCCGGGATGAGAGGCCCCGGTCAAGGCGATCGTCGCCTCCGCCGAGGGGGTACACGAGGTTTTACACCCTGGTGACCTCGGCGGTGCATCTCACCGGCCGGGAGATGGTGGAGCGGTTCGCCGGCCGCTTCCGGCTGGAGGACGGCATCGCGTCGCCCTTCGCCTGTCCTCGCCGCCGCTTCCCCCATCCCGTGGATCGCTCTAAATAGGTCCACGCAAGAGGGAAAGTAGGGTGGGCTCTGCCCACCGATGAGGGCCTCTCGTCGGTGGGCAGGGCCCACCCTACATTCTGCGCGTCCCCACTTTCCCCATTGTATGGATCCATTTAGGTCGTCTCGTCGTCAGCCGGCCAGGGAGCGCCGAAGTAGCGTCGATCTTGCGGGGAGGACGCGAGCGCCATCTCCTCGCTGCTGCTGAGGTTGCGCACGGGGATGAAGTCTGCCGGCGGGGACGTGGTCGTCATCGGGTTGCTCCGGGACGGGGCGGAGCGCGGCAACGACTTGACGGGCTCCATCAGCGAGGGCTTTGTCGTCGTCGGGATCACCGGTGTGAGTGTCTGGTTGGGTAGGGGGACGAGCTCCATCGGCGGCGACGACGTCGTCAGGATCTCCGCCTTTTCCTCCCGCGCGGAGGTCCCCAGCGTGGCGCGGCCGAGGTCCTGAGCGATCAGTTGCTTGCTCTCACCGAGCTTCTTGGCGATCTGATCGATCGCATCCTCATAGCCGTAGCGCTTCGCGATTGCATTGGTCAGGCAATGGAACGTCGCGATCTTGCCGTCGCGCCCGTCGACCACGAGGAGCGTGCCTTTGTCACAAGATTTGTCATACCAGTAGAATCCCATCTTATCCTGGTGCTGGGTCTGCGTCCTGCTGAACGGCGCCTCCTTCTGGAATGCGACCGCGGCGGCCAGGTAGGATTCGAGGCTCGGGAAGTTGAAGCACCCCTCCTTCCCGTGCTTACCGTAGTGCTCCGCCGCGTTCACGGCGGAATCTCCCCAGGCCCCGGGCGTCCAGATCTTGGCCGGATCGAGGACGGCGATGTTCGGCTGGGTCGCGACGGGAAGCTCCATCCGTTGCAGCTCGTTCTCATCGATCTTCTTCGATTCATCGATCTTGTCGTTGTAGATCCGGAAGAGTTCCAGCCTTTCTTCGCGCAAAGGGCGCTTCTCTTATCGAGAATATAAAAGAGGATATCTTGTCGATTCGATATCTCATCTGTCTTGATTTTCTTGCCCCTCAGGTATTTCTTGGCATCTGCCATGTTGGCTTGAATCGCGGCCGGGCGGGCGGGGAACGGGCCGGGGGCCGCCGCCTGACCCGGGACGCTCGAGGGTTTCGGCAAGATCGCGCCCGTCCTCGCCCGGGGTGCGAGGCCGCCGGGATGACCGCCCGCACGGGCCTGGACAGGCGCGGGTATCATCGCCTTCTGGCCCATCCGTTCGGCCTCGACCTCCAGCGCCGGGTCCTGCACCACGGCCAGGCCCGATCCGAACGGATTACGCACCCGCCCGGCCCGCTGCTGCACCACGTGCGCCAGCTCGTGGCCCAGCAGTCGCTGTCCCTGGGACGTCATCGGGTTGTACTGCCCCGGTGCGAAGTAGAGATCCGAGCCATGGGTGAAGGCCAGGGCCCCGATTTCCGCCGCCTGCGGCCCGATTTGCACCCGCACCCCGGAGAAGTCGGCGCCGAAGAGGGTCTCCATCTTCCGTTGTACCGCCTCGGGCAGACGTTGGCCGGTGCCGGCGGGCTTCAACACGAAGGTGCTCGGCAGGGCGAGGGCGTTGCCGCCCGGCAGGGCCGCCGACGGCAGAATGGCCGTGGGGAGCGGAGCGGGGAGGATGGGGCCGGGCCGGGCGAGCACGGGACCGGGGTGACGCAAGATCGCGCGCTGGGCCGTTGGCCGTGCCTGCATCGGGGCCGGTGCCATCGGGCGGAGGGCCGTCGGGGCCGGCGCAGGCTGGCAGCGGCGAGGGTGACCGCTCAGGAAGCAGCCCTGGATGACGCGGCGCGGAGCCGCCCGGGCGATGCGGGATGATCGGTCCGGGGTTGAGTTGCGGCCTCATCGCGGCGGCCTCGGAGGCGAGCAGTGAATCGGACGCGTTTGCGAATCGCCCGAGAACCGGACGCCTGGAGGTCCGAAGTGACGTCGCCCAACGTCCCTTGACCTGTGGGCATGTTCCGGCGGCCCAGCGACGGCCATCGAGTCCTGTTCGGGTGATCCACCCGACTTGTTGACTTGCCTGTCCGCCACGACGCCCGGCACCCATCAACTCGACTAGAATCGAGCCTGTTGCCCATGTCAAGGGGATGATCGGGCCGATCGGCGTCCGGGGACCGGTTCACGTCCGGTTCTTTCGGTTTACCGGCGCGTCGTGATCGTCAATCGGACCACTGGGCGATTCGTCCCACCCATATGGGTCGAGCCGGATCATCGGCGCCCGCTCCTCTCGAGCGGAGTGGACGACCCGGCGACCCGTCTTGAATCTCAAAGGAATTTCATGAGAAAGTAAGGTGGTCGCTCGACCTGACGAGCCACCTCGGTCGCGGCGCGCCGTCCGTCAAACACGCCGTGAGCGAGTGGCGCGCACCGACCTGTCCGATGAGTCGGAGCATTTCGCCGGTCATGGATGTGGCTGTTTCGTCGGGCGGACCTTGCCCGACGATCGATGCCTCGACCAGCCGGCGATCACGACCCGAGGATCGGCGTCACGGGCGGGAGGAGCGATGGCGGGAGGCCTCGGGGCGCTGCTGTGGGGCGGGATGCTCAGTCTGGGCGGTTGGTGGGCGTCCGGGCACGCGTTCCGCCAGCCGGACGGGCTTCCTCGCGCGATCGGCGCGGCGGTCCTGGCCTGGGTCTGGGCGACGCTCGGCGCCCTGGCGCTGGGGCTCTTCGGATCGCTGGCCCGCGGGCCGCTCCTGGCCTGGGCCGCCGCGGGGCTTGCTCTCGGAGGACTGGTCCGGGCGCTGGCGACTCATCCGCCCGGGAGGTCCGAGTCCCGGGGAGGGCCCGTCGATCGCGCCGCCACGGTCGGACTGGCGCTGACGCTCTGGTCCGTCGTCATCATCGGGATGACCTCGTGGCTCGTGCCGGTGAAGGTCATCAGCGACGCTCCGATCTACCACCTCTACTTCGCGGCGCAGTGGTGGAAGTCGGGTCGGCTGTCGATCGTCCCCGCGCCGTTCGGCGACACGGCCGTCTCGTACCTGCCCGAAAACGGCGAGGTCCTCTTCGCCGCCCTGATGGCCCTCGCGAACGGCGACGGCCTGGCCCGCGCCGGCCCGTTCCTCTTCCTCCTCTTCGGCGCGGCATCGGCCTTCGCGATCGCTCGGCGCGTGGGCGCCGGTACGTCCTCGGCCATCCTCGCCGTCGGCCTGTTCGCCACGAGTCTGCCGGTGCTCATCTACTCGTTCGAGGCGAACGTCAACATGATCTTCGTCGCCGGCTATCTCGCCGCGGCCTATTTCTTCCTCGAATATGCGCAGGGCGACGGCGGTGCCGGGACCCTGACGCTGGGGGCGCTGGCGGCCGGCGGGACCTGGGGCTCGAAGGCGACCGGGACGGTGTTCGTGCCTCCGCTGCTGGTCATCGCGGCCGTCGCGGTCCTGTTCCGCGGGGGCTCGCGGCGCACCCGGCTGGGACACCTCCTCCTGCTGGCCCTCTCGCCGTGGCTGATGGCCGGCTACTGGTTCGCCCGCAACGCCTGGGTGACGGGCAACCCGCTCTATCCACTCCAGGTCTCGATCCTGGGACGGGTCTGGCTGCCGGGCTGGTTCGAATCCTCGGCGATGCGGCACAGCCGTTTCTACTTGCCGCGTGGCGACCTCCGCATCCTGGCCGACGCCTTGCTCAACGTGTTCGACCCAAGGCTGGCGCCGCTCTGGGCGGCCGGGCTGGTCGCTGCCTGGGCCCCGCGCCGGGAGCGTCCGGGGAGCCGATGGGACGGGTTGGTCGCGGCAATGACCGTGGCGAACGTCGCCCTGTACTGGATCCTCATACCGTATCGGTCTCAGCAGCGGTTCCTCTTGCCGGCGATCGGCCTGGCGACGGCGCCGCTGGCCTGCCTGCTCGACCGGGCCGGATGGCTCCGCTGGTCCGCCGTCGGCCTGCTGGCGCTCCACCTGCTGACGCCGCCCACCTGGCCGGTGACCCCACTCGGCCGGGCGACGAGGTGGGGCTTCTCCGGCGGTATGAGGAGCGCGGCCCAGGGGCCCGTCCCGGCGATCCCGACGCTCTCCCAGTGGCGGGAGATCCAGGCCCGGCCGGCGCTGGGCCTCGACCTGGCGGTGACAATCACTTCCGCCGTCCTGGCGCTCCTGGCGGCGCGCGAGTGGGTGTCGGGGGGTCGCGATCGCTCACCCGGCCGATGGCTGCGCGCCGCGATCGCCACGTCGGCCCTGATCGCGATGCCTTGCCCGTTCATCTCGGGATACTTCAAGGGGATCCGGGCGGTCTTCCCCGACGCCGCCCTGGCCCGTGCCTGGGATCGCCTCGACCGGCTCGCCGGCCCCCGACCCGCCCGCATCGCCTATGCCGGGACGAACCTGGTCTACTACCTCATGGGCCGCGGGCAGCGGCACGACGTCGTCTACGTCAACGTCGACGCCCACCGCGGCTGGCGCCTGCACGACTACCACCGCGAGGCGATCGCGCGCAGCGCGCCCAACTGGCCGGACCCCCGCCCCGGCTGGGATCGCCTCCACCCCGATTACGACGCCTGGCTCGCCAACCTCGCCGCCGAGCGGATCGACTTCCTGTTCGTCGCCCGGCCCGATCCGATCGACGGCCGCTTCAACATCGCCGACCCCTACGGCTATCCGATCGAGCGCGTCTGGGCCGACGCCCACCCCGAGGCGTTCACGCTCGTCTACGGCCCGGAGGACGGCGAGCCCGTCGCCCGCATCTACCGCGTGCACCCTCCGGCGCCCCCCGAGCGGGCTCGCCGCCTCTCCGCCCCGATCTTCCCGGAGGTCGGTCGGTTGACACGGACTCGTTCACGGGTTGAGGGTGACACGAGTAGAGGAACATCGGAACGATGGCTGCTCTTGCAAGAGACGCTCATCTCCTGGCTCATGGCACGTGTTGATCGACGAGAATGGGATTTCCATCCGGGTCTACCAGCAAGAAGCTTGCAGGGCCCGTCGACGACTCATCGGCACGGGTGATCAGGGGAAGGCCTTGACTCTCGAGCGAATTCTGGATGTCCCTGACGTCGTCGAAATCCGCCAGGGTGTTGCAGTCCTGGTCCCAGCCCGGATTGAATGTCAGGGTGTTCTTCTCGAACATTCCCTGGAACAGCCCGATCGTACAGGCCTCGTTTCGGAGGATCAGCCACTTCTTGGTGGCGTCGCCGCCAATCGCGCGGAAGCCGAGCTTCTCGTAGAACGCGCGCGAGGCGTGGATGTCCTTGACGGCTAGACTGACTGAGAAGTTTCCGAGACGCATGCTCATTTTTCCTGCGGTGTAAGGCTCATCGGGTTCGGCGACGCACGGGGATGCGCAGCCGGCAAGGCCGATCAGCACCTGGCTTGGTATGATCCGCTCGGACGGTGCCTCGAATCTCGACGGTGAATCGATGCGGGATCGGGCATCCGACGGGATCCTACCTCCCGACTTGAGGATGGCTTGACGAATCTTGCGAAACTCCAAGAAATCCCGACCCGCCACCGCGGCGACTTACGTCCAGCGTGTCAATCTTGCGATCGACCACATCGTCGGCCATCTCCATGAACCGCTCCGGCTGCGGGACTTGGCACAGGTCGCGATGCTCTCGCCGTTCCATTTCCACAGGGTGTTCCAGGCCCTCGTGAGATCGACGCCCGCCGATTTCGTGAAGCGGCTTCGCCTCGAGAAGGCGCTGGGGCTCATGTCGCGCACTCGCTCGACGTCGCTGACCACGATCGCGCTGGGGTGCGGCTTCTCCTCGTCATCCGACTTCTCGCGATGCTTCCGGCAGCGTTACGGAGTCCCCCCCAGCTCCTTCGACATCAAGGCCTGGCGCGAGGCTCACCGGGACGAGCTCGACGCGATCGTCGGGCAGGCCACCGGGCTTCCGCACATCGACCGCCTGCCCCCTCGGCACAATCCCGACGCCTTCCGGGTCAAGATCCGCGACCTACCCTCCCGCACGGTGGCCTACATCCGCGTGGACAAACCCTATCAGGGAAGCGGTGTGATCGTGGCGGTCCAGACCCTCGTCGCCTGGGCCGAACGAAACGAACTCGCGGACGGCCAGTGGCTGGGCTATCAGTGGGACGATCCCGAGGTCACGTCGCTGGAGGATTGCCGCTACCATGTCGCTGTCGAGGCGGAGCGGTTCACCCCCAAGGGCAAGGTAGGCCGGTACCGTTTCCCGCCGATGACCGTGGCCCAGGTCGCGATACGAGGGGGGCTCGACCTCGAGCTTCGCGCCTTGCGATGGCTTTATGGCTCGTGGCTACCAAGGAGTGGCTACCTTCCCGACGACCATCCGTGCTTCGAAGCCTGGATCGGTCGGCCGTTCGCTCACGGGACCGAGTCCTTCGAGCTTCTCGTTCAACTGCCGATCCGCAGGCCGTGACCTCCCGGCCCGAACGGAGCCTGGTCCCGACCAGCACCAGCGTCTCGAGCGGGCGGCGGGAATTGGACCCGTCTCCCTCTGAACGCAACGCGGCCCGCCCGCGGCCATGATTGCACCTTTGGATGACTGCGTGCGTCCTGGCGAGGTGGCTCAAGTGGCCGGCCGTTCAACTCGGGTGGGTCAGAGCCCGAATTCCGCTAGATAATCATCTGTAATATCATCAAGATTTACCGATCAGTGGCGACAGTTGTAAACTGGTACGCCGGAGCGACTTCGGCGGATCGGGTGGCCCGCGAACTAGCCTGTATTTTGAAAACTTCTTCCAATCTTCATCACAGTTTCGCCATCCTTCGACGCCCCATGGATACTCTAGTCCCTCGTAACTTACGCTTCTCGTTCCCGGAGGATCTTCGACGTGCTCAAGCATCGCCTCTCGCGTTCATCGCATGGCTTTACGCTGATCGAACTGCTTGTCGTCATCGCCATCATCGCCGTGTTGATCGCTTTGCTGTTGCCGGCCGTGCAGTCGGCTCGCGAAGCGGCGCGCCGTTCCGCGTGCATCAACAACCTCAAGCAAATCGGTCTGGCGATGCTCAATTTCGAGAGTTCGCGGCAGGTTTTGCCGCCGACATGGGCGATCAGCACGCCGCTGCTCAAGCCACCCTTTCAACCGGTGGACCTGACGAATCAGGCGTTGGTCGGCCCCGACAATTATGAGCCCCCCTGTCCGATCCAGGTCGGCGAAGTCTGTAATAACGCGATCGACGTGCAGACGTGGGTCACGATCTGCCTACCCTACTTCGAGCAAGGAAGCATCTACAACGCCTACAACATTTCACAGCCTTTCAGCGCCCCCGTGAATACGACGTTCGTGGGTACGCAGCTCAACATGATGATCTGCCCGTCGGCGCCAAATGGCTATCGCACGGCGGCTTACACCGACCCACTTTCTCAAGCCTTTTACGGAGCCAACTGGTCGGTCACACTCGCCGGGGGCGACTATGCGGTCGACGACGGCGTGGATTCTGGCTGGATGGATGCGAACAATGTTCCGCACGTCGCGGGCGTGGATACGCGTGGCTTGCTGCACGGCAACGTGGCGCCCAGGATTGCTTCAGTCACGGATGGGACTTCGAACACGATCCTGGTTTCGGAGGATGCCGGGCGTCCTCAATTCTGGCTGAACGGGCGCCTGATTCCCGAAGGTACTCCGACGGCCAGTCTGGGGATCGGCGAGGGCGGGACCACGATCTATACGAACGAAGGCTCAGGCTGGGGTTGGGCCGATTACAACAGTGAATTCTATACCGACGGCGACGGCAGCCGGCAGCACACGAATTGGAGCAGCAACAACGAGGTCTACGCGTTCCATCCCGGCGGAGCGAATCACGTTTTCGCCGATGGATCGGTGCATTTTATCAAGCAGACCACCGCTCCTTCCGTCTTCGTCTGGCTCATCAGCCCGGCCGGCGGAGAAGTCATCTCGAGCGAGGCGTATTGATCGAAGGTTTTCGCCCTGGCACTCGCTAGCGGCGGTCCGCTACGAAAGCGTCAGGGCGACACTTTTCGCAATCGCGGCGAACAGGTAGGGCTTGACGATGATTCGCAAGGCATTGCTGCAATCTGGTCGAGTGGATTGGCTCCGGCTGTTGATACTCGCGGGCACGATTCTGCTGCCCGCGTGTAGCAACTCGTTCGAGGATCATCCGCCTCTGTATCCGGTGAAGGGCAAGGTGATTCTCGACGGTAAGCCAATGACTAGCGGAACAGTCATTTTCGAGTACTCCGGCGATGGCGCCGATGCTCCCAAAGGCGCCGGGGGAGGACCATTTCGAGTCACCTCCAAGATCAAGGATGGTACCTTTAACCTCATCGGCTACGCGGGCTCCGAGGGCATGCCCGCCGGAAACTACAAAGTTGGCATATCGGCGACGCAGGGACGAAGCGAAGATCATCTCTTCGGCCGGGAAGTCGTGCTCCCGAAGAAGGGGAAATCTTCCATCTCGGTGAGTCGGTACGCCGATCCGAAAACCTCGGGGCTGACCTCTCAGGTCAAGAAAGCAGAGCCAAATGAGCCCGTTTTCGATCTAAAGTGAAGGCTGCCTATGACTTCCGGGGATACACGCTACCGCTCCTCTGGGATTGTCTCAATCGGCATTTCCTTGGGTTGACAGTTGTTGCGTCAACTGGGCCGGGTCGGCGTGGAGCAACGCCCAGAAGTCGTACGTGGGCAACTCCAGGCCCAACGCCCGGTAGGGACAGGCGTCCTTCCGCGGCCCGGAGCGGAACGGCCGACAGTTTCCCCTTCTCCCCACCGGGGAGAAGGTGCCCGAAGGGCGGATGAGGGGGTCCGAGGGTCGGTTCTATTAGGGCTCCTTACGGTCTCTCTGGGTCCGGTCTCGGCCGAAAGCGGGCGCTGGGCGGGGTCGGATTGCAAGGTCAAGGCGGCAAGTCCGCCGTTTTTCGTTCTCTACGGCACCCGGGGACCGGTTGGCGGGACCGGAGTCCCCAGCTCCCGCCCACCGGACGTCCACCGCTTCCCCCTCCTCTGTGCCGGCGAATTCGAGCCTCGACGCTCAGCTATAGCGCCGCGTCAGACGAATATCCTCAACCGCAGCATTGTTGGAAGGTCCAGTACCAGAAGCCGAGCGGGTTCGCACTGGGGGCCGGCGTGGCGGTGTGTCGGGCGGTGCCGCTGGGGGCCGCGGCCGTCCGATGCAGTTGCCCCGCGGCGATCAGGCCGGTGGCCTCGTCGGAGAAGAGCTGCATCGTGAAGTCCTCCTTTGAACCCCCCATGGCCGGCGTGGCGGTCGTGGGCGTGAGCGTGCCGCTACCGTTGTCGAACCGGTGCCGGAACACGCCGGTGCCGCCGGAGAACGTGAAAAGGAAGGGGGTCGATCCGCTCGATCCGGTGTGGGCCGGGATCGCTTGCGACAACTGGCCCCGGGCGGTCCCCAAGCCGTGAAGAGTCAGCCTGATCACCCCCGTCGCCGTGCCGGCCCGGGACGGGGCCTCTTTGAGCGTCACCTCACCCGTCACCCGGACCGGACCCTGGTCGTCGATCGCGCCCTGCCCCCGGAAGCGGAAGTGTTCCTGTAGCGGGGAGGTCCGTTCGATCCGGACGGGATCGGCCCCGCTCTCGACGCCGGTCAGTGGGACCGCGTGGCTCGTCTCCGCCGCCGGCTGCGGGACGGGGTGCCCGTTCAACGTCGCCGAAAGGAGCTGCCGGCCCTCCATGGCTTCGAGCGCAGGCCGAACTGAACAATTGCTGAGCTGACTCATTGATCCAGTCTCCTGTCTGCGAATCATCCGGGGTATACCAGGCCCGGGCGACGCGCCAGGCCTCTTCAGTGGGTATCATTGGCGTCACGACTGTCTTGCGGGTCAGTTGTTGCACCGGGCGATCGGGATCGACCGGCCCTCGTACTACACCGGCGCGTCGGGTGAGCCGGTGGCGACCAGGGCCCGCCCGGATGTCCTGCGGACGGGTTGCCGAGTCGCACAAGATGGTAGTCACCCGGGACGACGAAGTGGTGCTTCAGGCCGATCTGCGCGAGCCGGGTGGCGAGGTAACTTCCGACCGTGTCCGTCGCTTGAGCCCCGTTCGAGGCTCGGTGTACCGCCTCAGGTTCTCCTGACAATCCGTTCACATCCTGGCAGAGCAAACGGATAAGAGCCATCGGCCTGCAGGAGCCATCGGCCCGACGCCGGGAAGCCGGGCGAGCAGTTCGATCGCCCTCCTCCCCGGCTATTCTACTAAGCGTCGCGGATGAACATCGTCATATGGTGTATTCTAACCGAAGGGCCGCCAAGTCAATCGCCACGTCCTGCTTCAACAGATAGACCGACACGGCGAAAGGACCACGTCCTTCATGAGGAAGGGGACGTTGCCGGTCATCGCCGGGAACCCGCCAGCAGACGCACCCAGCCATCCGGCATGAGCGGTCGGGTGGGTGCAGATCGAGTCGGGCTGGACCGTATATGGAATGCCGCCGAGCATCGCCATCTGGGCGAGCGCCATTAGCTCGCTCGCCCCCGCGCCGAACGCGGTGGAGCCCAGGATGCGGTCGTCGGCGCCGACCAGCGCCGTCATGAACCCGCGCTTCTGCGACGGTGTGTGCATCTGCAGGACCATCGCCATGGGCATCCGCGCGATGCGGTAGGGCACGCCCTCGGCCCGGGCTTGGGATTCGGTCGTGCCGACCCGGGCCAGCTCCGGATCGGTGAACAGGCAGAACGGCACCTGCCGCCCGCTCGCCCCGCGATGCCCACCGGAGAGGTTGTCCAGCACCACGCGGAAGTCGTCGACGCCGATGTGCGTGAAGTACGGGCTGCCGGCGCGGTCGCCCACCACCCAGACGTCCTCCGCCGTGGTCTGGAGCCGCTCGTTGACCTTGACACCTCACGGACATCGGCGAGGCGTCTGGATGATCTCCACGGGGAGATTCCGCTCATCGGCTCTCTGGCGGTGGTTGATGCGGCCCCGCCGTCGGTCTGCACGGTCCTCCTCGAGGATGCTGCGGACGTCGTCTTGTTACCCGACCGGCTTCAATTCGCCGGCGATCGTCGGCAGCAATTCGGCCACGGTGGGGTGGATGTGCATCGTGCGGCTGAGGTCGGTCGCGGTCGCCCGCATCGCCATCATGTCGAGCACGCTGTGGATCGCCTCGTCGCCGCCGGTGCCGAGGATCGCCGCGCCGAGGATCTTCCGAGTTTCGGCGTTGACGACGATCTTCATGAGACCTTGCGTCTCGTCCTTCTCCACCGCCCGCCCGACTCGGGTCATCGGCCGCTTGCCGACCAGGATGCGACGGCCGTGCGCCTTCGCTTCGGTCTCGGTCAGGCCGGCGCGGCCGAGCGGCGGGTCGATGTAGAGCGCATACGCAGGGATGCGGTCGGTCACCCGCCGCGATTCTCCATCGAGCAGGTTGGCGGCGACGATCTCGTAGTCGTTATAGGCGGTGTGGGTGAACGCACCACGGCCGTTGCAGTCGCCCAGCGCCCAGATGCCCGGAACGCTGGTGGCGAGCTGGTCGTCCACCTTGATGTAGCCATGAGAGTCGGTCTCCACGCCCGCCCGGTCCAGGCCGAGGTCGTCCGTGTTCGGGCGCCGACCCACCGCCAGCAGCACGCGGTTCCCGATGACCTCGGGCTCGCCCGATGTGCAGTCCACGCGGACCGCGGCCCCCTCGGCGTGCGGCGCGAACCCGATGCAGGTCGCGTCGACCCGGATTCTGATGCCCTCACGCTCGAGGATGGAGCGGACCGCGTCCGATACCTCCTGGTCCTCCCGGCCGACCAGGCGCGGCCCCATCTCGACGACGGTGACCTCGGCCCCGAACCTCCGGAACATCTGGGCGAACTCCAGGCCAATGTAGCTGCCGCCGATCACCACGAGGTGGGGCGGCACGGAGTCCAGGGCGAGCATCCTCGTGTTGGTGAGGTAGGGCACGGCGTCCACGCCGGGCAGGTCCGGCACGCGCACCCGGCCGCCGACGTTGATGAAGATCCTCTCGGCGGTGAGGATCTCCTCGCCGACGCGGATTGTCTTCGGTCCTTCGAAAACGGCTTGGCCGGTGAGCACGGTGAGGCGCTCCATGCCGCGCAGCCACTTCTCGACACCGGCCCGGGCATTGCCCGACACCGTGTCCGCCCGGGCCTTCACCTTCGCCATGTCGACGGAGACCGGCCCGCCGATCATCACGCCGTAATCGGCCGCTCGCCGCGCGACGTGGGCCGTGCGGGCGCTGGCGACCAGGGTCTTGGTCGGCATGCAGCCGGTATTGACGCAGGTGCCGCCGAAGAGATGACGCTCGGCTAGCGCCACGCTCATCCCCGCCCCGGTCAACCGACCGGCGAGCGAGGGGCCCGCCTGGCCGGCGCCGATCACGATGGCGTCGAAATGTCGGATCATGCCAGCACCACTACCTCGGGCGAACATGGCCGCCTCTCAACCTGGGATTTCCGTAGTGCAAAGTACAATGCAACGGACAATCCGTTGCAAGGGTCGGAGTGGTTTTTCTGCGTGACGCGTCGCCATTCCCTCCGACCAATCGCGGTCTTTCGATGCAGTTGACGCGCCCGACTGAGAGATGGAGGTCTTGCCACCTCACGATTCCTGTCCCGCTGGCCACGAGCGAACCCTGCCCATTGGAACGTCCCGGCCGCCGGTATAGACTCGGCATCTCGCCGTCGAGAGTCGGCGGCGGGCGTGGACGACCCGGCGCCGGAGGAGGCGACCATGATTCGACAGGTGCGGCACCTGGTGTCTTTCGGGCTCGGCGTCATCGTGGCCGGTGTCGCGGCCTTCTTCTGGCACGGCCGGCCCGTCGCCGCCCGGTCGGGGGGCGAGTCGGTGCTCGCCTCGGCCCAGGGGTGGAACCAGGGCCTGGGCGCCCTGCCTCACCTGGGCGCGATGCGGGCGCGCACGATCACGGCCGAAAACCCCACCGGAGCCAGGGGCCAGGGCGGGCGGGCGGTCCCCGACCCTTCCGAGAAGGAGTTTCCCGCGTCAGGCCGCGCCGCCGACAGGCTCGGCGTCGGCTGGAAGGTCCGCCCGTTTCTCCGGGTCAACCGCGGCCAGACGGCGACCCTGATGGACGTCAACGGGCCGGGTGTCATCCGGCACATCTGGATGGTCGAAGGCCTCAAGCGCGCCCACGTCCTCCGATTCTACTGGGATGGCGAGTCCTCCCCCTCGGTCGAGGTCCCCGCGCCCGACTTCTTCGCCGTCGGCCACGGCCGTTTCGCCCCGGTGAACTCGCTCGCGGTGGTCGTCAACCCTCGGAACGCCCTGAACTGCTACTGGCCGATGCCCTTTCGCTCGCACGCCCGGGTGACGCTCACCAACGAGTCCCCCGACGAGGACTTGTCGCTCCTCGCCTACCAGATCGACTACGCCGAGGGCGAAGTCCCCGCCGACGCCGGCTACTTCCACGCCCAGTTCCGCCGCGCGCGGACCGACGTCCGGAATCCGTACGTGATCCTCGACGGCGTCCGCGGACGCGGACGCTATGTCGGCACGTTCCTGGCGTGGGTCCAGCGCGAGAAGGGATGGTTCGGCGAGGGCGAGGTCAAGTTCTACCTCGACGGCGACGCCGAGTTCCCCACGATCTGCGGCACGGGCACCGAGGACTACTTCTGCGGCAGCTACGGCTTCCCCGCGCCCTTCAGCGGCCCCTACACGGGTACCGTCCTCCCCTCCAGCGACTGCGTCGAGCCTCCCAATTTCTGGAGCCTCTATCGCTGGCACCTGATGGACCCCGTCGAATTCCAGCGCGATCTCCGGGTGACGATCCAGGCCCTCGGGTGGGAGGGGCGGTACTACAAGAAGCTCTCCGACGACATTGCGTCCGTCGCCTACTGGTACCAGGCCGAGCCGCACGCGGCATTCCCGCCGCTGCCCGCCATTGCCGAGCGGGTTGTCCCGGTTTTGCCGGCGCCGGCGGCACAATAACGATATCAAGCCGCGAATCATCTCTCGATTTCGGGTCGCGGCGCACGGCGCTGTTGAACCGATCGGCTCGCCGGTCCCGACCATCGACCGGACGCCAAACGCCCAGCGGAGCCGTCCCGATCTTGGCCGGAGATCGGCCGCATGACGAGCTACCGGGCCTACGATTGCGAGCACCCGCGAATGCGCCGCTCGAAAAGGCGAGGAAGCAAAAGATTCCGAGATGGCGAATAAAGCTCGGGAATCCGGCGTCTATAAATAGAATCCCCCGATGGCGCCCCCACGAAGAGCACCCCGATCGATGACGAAGCTGGAACCTGCCGAGATGAACGTCGATCCGGGACGTCCGAAACCCGCCGAGCCCGCGGATCCGCAACGATCGTTACGACCATTATATTCCTACTCTCATGATTCTTCGTCACCGTCTGGCCTGGAGCAGGATTCGTACGCGATGAGGCGTGGATGCTTGCGGCAAGGGTGCTGTTTCATGTGCGCATTGCTTCTCGGCTGGATGGAATGTTGCCCTCATCGAGCAACTCAGATACGGACTTTCAGGTCAGTCGGCACCAAGCAAGAACTACGAAACGAAGCCAATGTTAATATGGGGAAAGTTTGGCGGATCTCCGGTCATGGCCTGGAGGCGATTCTGGAGCCTTGGCGAAAGCACGAAACGAAGCCAATGGTAGTCTGCACAGAGTATGCGGGTTATATACGACTCGGCTCCAGGGTCACTGCGCCGTGGGCCACTGACGAAACGAAGCCAATGGCAAATTGGGTAGACCACGCCGTCTACACTGAATCTTCGGAATGGGACGTGAATCAGCAGGTGCGAGCCACGCGAGCGGACCGACGAAACAAAGCCATTATCCACCGAGCCTTCACGAATCGAGTGGGTGCATGCTGAGGAAGGCTCGAGCCGGCGGGACGCGTGTATCGATCGCAGGATGCTTGCGGCAACGGTCCGATTTGGGCGAGAAAAATCGATCAAACGGGTCGAAGAAGGGGGCTCGATGGGGGGTCGTTATTTGGTCGGAGCGGGCGTCTTGGGGCGCTTGACAAGGTAGTTTCAATCATCTAAAGTGGCCGAACTTATTTCAAGGACAAGTATCTTCGTGCGCTCAGCTTGAGCCGCCAGCGGACCCTACGGCTGTCGCGGCGATCGTCTTGATGCGGGACCTCGCCTCGCTGGGCCTTCCATCACTTCATCGCCGCCCGATGTTAACCAGGTGCAGAGAAGAGTCTCCATGGACAACCCCATCCCGGTCAACTTGGGGCGAATCGCGCAAGACCTGCAGATTCGGCGCGTGCAAGTAGAGAGCGTCGTCCAGCTCCTCGACGAGGGGAACACCGTCCCGTTCATCACGCGGTATCGCAAGGAACGGACGGGCAACCTCAACGAGGTGACCATCCGCGAGATCCAGCTTCGCGTGCAACGGCTCCGCGAGCTGGCCGAGCGGAAGGAGACGATCCTCAAGACGATCGAGGCGCAGGGCAAGCTCGAACCCGACCTGGCGGCGGCCATCCGCGCGGCCGACAATCCCAAGCGGCTCGAAGACCTGTACCTGCCGTTCAAGCCCAAGAAGCGCACCAAGGCCTCCGACGCGCACGAGCGGGGACTGGAACCCCTGGCCCTGCGCATCTGGACCCGCGACGAGACCCTCGCCGACGTCGAGGCGGCCGCCCAGGAATTCGTGAATCCCGAGAAAGGGGTCGAGTCGGTCGAGAAGGTCCTGGAAGGCGTCGGCCATATCCTCGCCGAGGCCATCAGCGAGATGGCCACAGTTCGCGATGCGGTCCGCAAGGTCGTCTGGAAGACCGGCCGGATCGTGACCAGCAAGGGCGAGATCCCCGACGGCCAGGGCCTGGAGTACCGGGATTACTTCGATTACACCGAGCCGGTCGCGCAGATCCCGCCGCACCGCGTCCTGGCGATCAACCGGGGCGATAAGGAAGGGCCGCTGAAGGTCAAGCTCGAGGTGTCGCGGCCCGACGTCGAGGCCGTCCTGTTCGGCCAGCTCCCGCTGGCGGGCCATCCCCAGCACGACCTGTTCCACGCCGCCGCCATCGATGCGCTGGACCGGCTGATCCTCCCCAGCATGGAGCGCGAGGTCCGCCGCGACCTCACCGAGGCCGCGGAGAAGCATGCCGTCGAGGTCTTCGCCCGCAACCTGGGGAGCCTGCTCCTCCAGCCGCCGATCCCCAAGCAGGTCGTCCTGGCCATCGACCCCGGCTTCAAGAATGGCTGCAAGCTCGCCGTGCTCGACCCCGTCGGGCACCTCGTCAACCAGGCGGTGGTCTACCCTCATGCCCCGCAGAATCGCCGGTCCGAGGCGAAACTCGTGCTCAAGGACATGGTCGGCAAGCACAACGTCGGGGTGGTGGCCATCGGCAACGGCACGGCGTGTCGAGAGACCGAGGAGCTGGTGGCCGAGATCATCGCGGAAGGGACACGTTTCAGCCAGGGCGGCGTCGAGATGCCTCCACCGGAAGCCGGCGAGGCCCAGGCCGCCACGCCGGCACCTGAGGCGCCGACTCACGCGGCAGCGGCCTACGACCACGCTCCAGCGGGCGAAGAAGACGCTGGCGTCTCCTCGACGCCGGCCGAGCCCGAGACCTCCGAGTCCGCCGCGGCCGAAGTGACGCCGACCGAGGCCGTGGATGGCGCGACCGAACCCGCACCGGTCCCGTCGGCAGAATCCCAGCCACCGGCCGACGACGGAACCCTGGGAGCCGCGGAACTGGCATCGGAGCCGAACCAAGCCGATCCCCATGTCGTCCCAGCCGAGTCGGCGGGGCCGGAGCCCGTGTCGGCGCACCAGGATGCCGGCGACGTCCTGGGAAACGGCTCCGGAGGCGATTCGCACGCGGGGCACGAGCCGCACCAACCCGCTCCCGCCGAAGACCCCGTCGAGATGCTGCCGCCGATCTCCGGCGGCGCGCCCGAACCCGGCGAGGCGGAGGGCTCCGAGGCCGCGAGTCATGGCGCGGACACGGCTCCGCCGGAATCGGGTGCCTCCACCAGCACCATGGAGGCCGCCGACGTGGCGGGTCCACCGGCCGGTGGCGAGGCGTCGAATCACGGCGGTCCCTCGGCGCCCAACGAGTCGAACCCGACCGCCGGCCTGTTCCCCGTCCCTGACGAGTGGGAGCCGGCGACGGAGGAGGGTGAGTCGGATGCCACCGCGGGAGCGGGCACCGCGGCTGAGCCGGAGACCCTCGCCGCGGCCGTATCGGCCGAAGTCATCGCCGAGGAGCAGGTCGAGAGCGATGCCGATCAGCCGGCGATGGCACCGACCGCCGCGGCCGATGAGGCCCCGGCTCCGGTGCCACTCGCGGCCGAGGCCGAGGCCGAGGCGGCTCAGCCCGAAGCCGCCGTGTCAGCGGCGCCGGCGGAGGCAGCCCCGGCCCCCGAGGGTAGCACCACCACGACGCCGGCCACTCCGCCGCCGGCTCCCGGCCGTCCCCGATCCGGCAAGTCTTCCGGTCAGGGGAGGTCCGATTCCTCGCGGGGACGCGGCTCCCGCGGCCGGCAACCTTCGGCCCCTCCGCCGCCGCCGTCTCCGCCCCAGCCGCATCCCGCCGACGCCCAGCTCGCCCAGCTCGCCTACGTCATCGTCAATGAGGCCGGCGCCAGCGTCTACTCGACCAGTCAGGTCGGCCGCGAGGAGCTGCCCGAGTACGACGCTACACTCCGCGGCACCGTCTCGATCGGCCGGCGGCTGCAGGACCCCCTCTCCGAGCTGGTGAAGATCGAGCCGCAGAATATCGGAGTCGGCCTGTACCAGCACGACGTCAATCCGAAGCAACTCAAGGAGACGCTCGAGTCGGTCATCGCCAGCTGCGTCAACTTCGTCGGCGTCAACCTCAACTCGGCCAGCGTCTCGCTGCTGCGGCACGTCTCCGGACTCAACCAGTTGACCGCGCGCCGGCTGGTCAACTTCCGCAAGGATCGCGGGCCGTTCGTCCGCCGCGAGCAGTTGATGGAAGTCGAGGGGATCGGCCCGGCCACCTACACCCAGGCGGCGGGCTTCCTCAAGCTGCTCGAGGGCGAGGACCCGCTGGACCGGACGTGGGTGCATCCCGAGAGCTACGCGGCGGCACTCAAACTACTGGAGAATCTCGGCTACTCGGCCGACGTGGTTCGCGACAAGGTGCGCCTGCCCGAGCTGCGGGCACAGCTCGCCCAGGCCGACGTGCCCGCGCTGGCGGCCGAAATGGGCATCGGCGAATTCACTCTCCGCGACATCATCGAGGCCCTCGGCCGGCCCGAGCGCGACCCGCGCGACGACCTGCCCAAGCCCATCTTCAAGAAGGGGGTCCTCAAGCTCGAAGACCTGGCGGCCGGGATGGAGCTGAAGGGGACGGTCTTGAACGTCGTCAACTTCGGCGCCTTCGTGGACATCGGGCTGAAGGACTCGGGGCTGGTGCACATCAGCCAGTTGGCCAACCGATACGTCAAGAGCCCGCACGACGTGGTGAGCGTGGGCGACGTGGTGACCGTCTGGGTGATGGGCGTGGACCAGGAGCGGAAGCGGGTCTCGCTGACGATGGTCAAGCCGGGCACCGAGCGTCATCGCGGCCCGCAAGGCGGCGGGCGCCGGGGCGGACCGGGCGGTGAGCCTCGGGATGCCAACCGCGAGCGCGAGGGCCGCGGACCGGGCCAGGGACGCCGCGGGGCCGGTGGCGGGCGAGGTCCGCGCCCGCCCGGGTCGGCGTTGACCTCACCGCCGGTCGGAGCCCCCTCGGTCGCCACGCTGGCCGAAGCCCCGCCCCGACGCCCCGACCGCGATCGGGAGCACGGCCGGGATCGCGACCGAGGCCCCGGTCCGGGCGGGCCCCGGCCCTCGGAAGCCGGCGCCGGTGCGCCCGCACGACACGGCCCGGGTCTCGGTCCGGGCGGACCCGCGGGCCCACGGGGACCGCACTCCGGCCCCGGCGGCGGCCGGCCGACGCGGTTCGATCGGGATCACCAGCGCGACCGCGGCCCGTCTCCCCGCCCGGCCGCGCGGCCTTCTCGCCCGGGTCCCCCACCTCCCCCACTCTCCAAGGACGCCCTGGCCGGCAACGTCCCCCTGAGGACCTTCGGCCAGCTCAAGCAGCTCTGGGAGGCCAGGACCGAGGGCCCGGGACCCGACGAGACGGCACCGCCCCCAACATCCCACGAACCGCAACAAAATCACGAGGGCGCGAGCGCAGAGTCAACCACGCATGCGCCCGAATCGCACACAACGGCAGCGGACTCGGCTGCACCGTCGCAGCCCGAGGCACCGGCACAATCGGAGTAAACCCTATCGCCACCAGCGTTTCCGCATCGAGATTCGGGCCGTTAGGGCTGGCGTCCGCTCGTGATCGCGGAGTCGAGCAGGCGCGCTGGACCTTCGGAGCCAGCCGCCCGGAGCCGGTCCGCCGCGGCATTCGTCAGTCCGATTCGAGGGCCGGACGGACTCGAAGCCGAAGAAGCGTCGCTCCTCGCCTTGGGTAAATTGGACACAGCGACTATAATTCCCTCAGACGTCGCCACTCATCCCTCCAGACGTCTCCAATGGACTCACGGCATCAGTCGCCGATGGTGGCGACCGGCCAAATCGATCTCGTTCAGGACCTTCCCCTGATGGGTGTATTCGCCTGGCGGAACCTGCTGACCCGGCCGATTCGAACGATCTTGGCATTAGTCGGGCTGTCCATCCCGGTGCTCGGCGTAATGGGGCTGTTTGCCGTATCGAACAGCCTGCGAAACCTGGTGGGGGATACGCTGGGCGGGATCGAAGGCCTGATCGTGCTGAGCGACAATGCCTTCAGTCCGGTCCTGAGCAACCTGCCGACTTCCCTGGTCGACAACATTCGGAAGATGCCGAAGGTCCGCGCGGTCGCTCCGGAGGTCTGGGGCCTGGCCCCGTCGATCGAGGGCCGGGGCATGTTCGTCGGCATGCTCACGGGCAAGCAGACGTCGATCTTCGACCAGCCCGTGATCGCGGGGCAGGACATCGTGGCACACCGGAACCTGCGGAGCGCCATCTTCCCGAAGGCGCTGCGCGAGCACGGCGAAGGGCGGTTCCTCCAGCCCGGCGACGAGGGGCAGCCGAACATCGTGATCAGCCGAAAGATCGCTCGCGAGCAACCGGATGCGAACGGCCAGCCCCGGAAGGTCGGCGATACCATGAGTATCGGCGGCAAGCCGTTCAAGATCGTCGGCATCTATGAGACGGGCTCGATGCTGCTGGACGTCGTGATCCTCATGGACATCACGACGGCGCGCCAGGTCCTCAACCGGCCGCCGGGCTCGTTATCGACCCTCTACGTCGAGGGGGATGATCCCGCGGAGAACGACGCGTTGACCGCCGCGATCGAGAAGGCCAACCCCGGCTTCGACGCCCGGAGCATGGGCGAGGCCCAGGCCAACTTCAGCTCGCTGTTGGGGCAGGTCGATACCTTCTTGCTCATGACGGTCAGCCTGGCCCTGGTGGTCGGCATCGTCGGGATCGTCAACACGATGCTGATGAGCACGACGGAGCGGTTCACCGAGTTCGGCGTGCTCCGGACGAACGGCTGGTCGCAGGGCAATATCCTGGCCCTCGTGACGCTCGAGAGTGCGTACCTGGGCCTGCTAGCCGGCCTGTTCGGCTGCGGCCTGGCGTGGGCCGGGGCGACCATCGCCAATCAGTTCGTCTCCGGAGGGATCCACCTGGAGATGCCTCCGTGGCTCTGGGCGGTCGGCCTCGGGTTGTCCGTCGCGACAGGGACGATGGGTGGACTCTACCCGGCGTGGCGCGCCGCCAGACTGGTCCCCATGGAGGCGATCCGCCTCGGTTCCCGTTGATCGTGGTCGATGAGCTGATCGAGACGGCGAGTCGCACGGAGCGAGGTCACGATAGGCCGGATGGAGGACGCAGTGATGGCCAGGGACATGAGAAGGCCGGATCCACCCCACACGATTCCCACCAAGCCGCGTACCCGAGGTCTCCCGATGATCGACGTGAGGAACGTGCACAAGTCCTACCGGAGCGGCAGTCGCCAGGTTGAGGCCTTGCGCGGGATCAGTTGCCGGATCGATACGGGACAGTTCGCGTTCGTCGTCGGGCCGAGCGGGTCGGGCAAGAGCTCGCTGCTCTACCTCCTGGGGGCCCTGGACCGGCCGACATCGGGTGAAGTCATCGTCAACGGCCGGAACCTCGCCCGGATGTCCGAGTCCCAGCAGAATGCCTATCGCCGCGACCAGATCGGTTTCATCTTCCAGTCGTTCAACCTGATCAGCAATCTCACGGCGCTCGAGAACGTCCTCGTCCCGTTCCTGCCGCGGGGGGTGACGGCCGCGCAGCGGCGGCGGGCGGCCGATCTGCTCGCGGAGGTCGGCCTGGGCGACCGCATCGACCATCGCCCCTATCAGCTCTCCGGCGGCGAGCAGCAGCGCGTGGCGATCGCCCGGGCGCTGGTCAAGCAGCCCAAGCTCATCCTCGCCGACGAGCCGACCGGCGAGCTCGACTCCAAGACCGGCGATGAGATCTACACGATCCTCCGCCGCCTCCAGGAGTCATCGGGCACGACGCTGGTCGTCGTGACGCACGACCGGCGCTTCATCGCGCCCGACGATCTCGTACTGGAGATCCAGGACGGACAGCTCGCCAGCAGCCAGGAGCCCGAGGCCATCGCCTATTCGGCGGCACTGACCGGACGGTGAGCCGCACCGATGGTCGTCGCCGGGTCGGTGGGGTGCTGCCGGCACTGGCGGGGACTGGCTGATGCAGTCGTTCGCTGGTTGCTGGCGGCCGGCGCGGCGCACCGGCCGCTTTTGCTTCGTCTGACACCGCCCTGCACGACTTATCTTGACGTGCAACGCTCAAGTTGTCGTGTAGACGCCGAAGATGTTGTCATCGCTGGTGGACGCGACGTTGAAAATCACCTTGCTCGACTTGCTGAGCGTCACGACGGCACCTGTGTCGATGTAGAGGCCGCCCCCGATGCCCTGGCCGCTGGCTCCGCCAGTGCCGGAGGCGCCGCCCAGCGCGGCGTTGAAAGCGATGAGCGTCTCATCGATCGACGCGGTGGTGGTGCCGAGCACGTAGACGCCGCCGCCCAGGCCGTTGCCGCCGTTGCTCCCAGCCCCTCCGGCGCCGCCCTGGGCCACGTTGAAGATCGGCGTACTGCCGGCGAGGGTGAGGCTCGACGTGTCAGTACCGAGACCCAGGAAATTCACCTCGAATGCGCCGGCGCCGCCGCCATTCGCGATGGCGCCGCCCGCGCCGACACCGCCCGCGGCTCCCCTGTTCCCAGGACCGCCCTGAGCCAGGTTACCGGAAAAGAGGCAGTCCGAGACGGCGGCGGTCGAGGAAACACCATTGTAAGAGGCGCCGCCGAACCCGCTGCCGCCCGTGCCCGGATATCCGGGGCTGCTGCTGCCGCCGCTGCCGCCAATCGCCTGGTTGCCGAGGAAGCTCACGTTGGTGAGGGTCGTGTTCGCAAAGATTTCGGCAGCGAGGCCGCCGCCCGCGGCCGGGGCGCCGGGGCCGAGGGCGGAGTTTCCGCCGATGGCCTGGTTGCCGCTAAAGATCGTGTTGCTGATCGTGAGCGAGCTGGCGAAGTTGACAAGGCCGCCGCCCCAGGCCTCGCCGACGACGGGGTCGGAGTCAAGGCCGCCGACGTTGTCGCCCTGGTCGCCGCCCTTGGCCAGGTTGTCGGTAAACGTGCTGTTGTTGATGGTGAGCGGCCCAGCATTGGCCATGGCGCCGCCCAGGGCCTCACCGCCGAAAAGCGCAGTGGAGTTATTGGTGCCGTAGGCCCCGACAGCCTCGTTGCCGGTGAACGTGCAGTGGTTGATGGCCAGCGGGGACGCGGCGAAGGTTTCGTTCTCGCCCGTGCTGATGGCGCCGCCGTTAGTGAGGCGGCCGAGCGCCTCATCGCCGGTGAACGTGGAGTTGGAGATGGTGCCCGGCGAGCTGCTGTTGATGGCGCCGCCATTGCCTTCACCGGTCCCCGCCCCAGGGCCGACCGCCTCGTTGTTGGTGAACGCACAGTTGGTCACCGTCAGGGAAGGCCCTTGGCTGTCGATGGCGCCGCCGGCAGAGCCTTCGGTGATGGTGCCGGTGATGGGGGCGGCGTATTCGCCGCCGTAGCCGTTCACGACCCGAGAAGCGGCTTGATGATCGATCAGGCAGCCTGAATGACGGGCTCGGAGGGGAGGAGTGAGGGGGCCGGTTGCCCTTCCAGTTGGGCTTGATAGCAGCCGGTGAGATCATCCGGCACGTTGATGCCTTGCTGGCGACACGTCGCCACCACCGTCAACATCCGCTCGACGAACCGGCTCCCCGACTCGCTGTCGGTCCCGCCGCTGGTCTTGCGGTAGATCACCCCGTGCCGCGGCGCCCGCTCGGCATCGTTGTTCGTTGGCTCCACGCCCTCGACTCGCACGAAGGTCCACAGATGGGTCTCGCCCGCCAGCAACTCCCGGCACGTCCCCGCCGTCTTGGCGCTGCCGCACGCCTCGCCTCGGCGCAGGTCATCCCGGAACGAGAACCGCAGCATGGCCACGTTGCTCCGGAGGGTCGCCCGGGCCATCGTCCCGTCCCGCACCCGATGCCACCAATCGAAGAGCCGTTCGGAGTGGCCCAGCAGGAGCCGACCGACTTCGGCCGACTCACCACCCCGATCGACCATCGCCTGGAAATCTCGATCGAGGTGCGCCCAGCAGAACTGCCGCCGCTTGATCCAGGTGTAGCTCTTGAACCGGTCGCTGACGACCACCTTGCGGCGGTCGGTGCCGAGCAGATCCTTGGCGACCTCCGCCCCTGGGCTGGTGGCGATCGCAAAGACCGTCACCCGTCGAGTCACCGCCACCCAGAGCCAAGCCTTGTCCCGGCCCTGCTTCCACGAGGTCTCGTCGATGTGAGCCGAGTCGGCGTCCCGCACATACCGCCGCAACTCCTCGACCGGCGCCTCCAACTCGGCGGCGGCCTGCCGCTCCAGCCGGGAGATCATCCCGGTGGAGATCGACAGGCCGAGCAGGTCGGACGCCAGTCGGCGGATCGGTCGCTTGCCGAGGCGATAGGCCCCCGCCAGGACGCCGAGGATCGCCCGCAGCCGGGGGCCGAACGCGCCGGCGGGGACGCCCGGCGGGAGCGTGGCGCAGGTCGAGGTGCCGCAGTGAGGGCACTTCAGCCGATGCAGCCGGTACTCGTCCACCGTCGGCTCGATCGGCGGCACCTCGGCGACCTGGTGCCGCAATGGCTCGGGATCATCGCCCCGGAGATCGAGGCCGCAGCAGCGGCAGGCCGGCGGCTTGCACTCGATGACCTGACGGACTCGCTCGGGAGGGACCAGCGCCCGGGTGTGATGGCGAGGGCCGGGCTGCCCACCTCGCTTCTTGCCCGAGGCGGGGGCCGGCGGCCGGCGCTTGACCGAGGGCGGGTCGGACGATGGGGGCTTGGAGGAGTTGGTGGAATCCTTGCCGAGCCGTTCCTCCAGATCGGCGATCCGCCGCTCGAAGGATTGGACCAGTGCCGTGACCGCCGCTTGAGCGTCGGGCGAGAGCGTATCCCAGATGGCCTGTGAGAGCGGCGGTTGATCCGTCATGCCGCTGTTGTAGCGATCTCAAGACGCAAAGGCAACAGGGGGCCTTGAACGCCTACGATGGGACAAAGGCGGTTCGAGCTGAAGGACGACCGCCTGGCGTGGCTGTTCGGGTTTGGCGCGGGCGTGCTCGGGGGAGCAGACGGGATGAATGGACCGCCCCTGGTCGCCTACGCGGCGCTGCGGCGGTGGTCGCCCGAGCGATTCCGGGCGACACTCCAGGGCTACTTCCTTCCCGCCAGCCTCGTCGGCATGGCCGGGTACTGGATCGCGGGTCTCTGGGTCCCCGAGGTGACCCGCTATTATCTGGTGTCTTTGCCCGTGGTCCTGGCGGCGACCGTGCTGGGCGGGGCGCTCAACCGTCGCATCGATCGCGGCCGGTTCCTGCTCTACGTCCTCGTCGGACTGGTCGTGATCGGGCTGGTGCTGGTGATCCAGTCGGCGTACGCCTCGGGCCAGTCCTGACGTGCGTCATCTGGCGCGTGCGAAAACCCATCGACGAGCGACATCGTGGTTGCGCGGAAACCAGAGGGGGCAGGAGCAAAGGTCTCAGAGGCTGTGAAAGCAGCGGATTCAATATTCCAGATTCCGAACTCCGAAGACACAACTCCATGAGCAATGTGGGTTTATATTCATTCGGAATTCGGAATCTGAAATCCGGAATCGATTGCTTCACAACCTCTCAGTGGAAATACGGATCGCGTGCCGCATCGCCCGACTTTCCGCCGGCGGCGACGGCCTTGTCCTCATCACCGGGCAGGTACCGCGAACCGACCAGGAAGAAGAGGGCGCCCAGGGCCAGCACCGGCCCGACGCAGAGCATGGCGACCGTCAAGTTCTCCTCGCCGACCGGGGCGGCCCCGATCGAGGCGAAGAACCGCCCGATCGGCGATGCGGCCACACTCGCCCTTCCGAACCAGACGGAGAGCTTGCCCAGGATCAGCGGCGAGCTGATATCGCCGAACAGGTGGATCAACAGGATGTAGAGCGCGTAACCGGACGCCCGTCTGTTGGCCGGCACGACGTTGGCGATGACCGTGTTGCAAGGCCCGAGCACCATCGAGAGCAAGACCATCGCCCCGAACAAGAGGGTGAGCGAGACCGGGACCCTCGACTCGAGGATGCAGAAGAGGCCGAGTGGGACGGCCGCGGTCACGGCCGCGAAGGCGAGCAGCAAGTAGGCGCGCCGGGTGAACCGCCGCAGGAAGTCGGCGCTGAAGGAGCCGGCCGCGATGCCGATGAGGCCGGCGAGCGCCGTCAGCCCGCCGATCGCCGTGCCGGCCTGCTTCATCGACATGCCGCGAACGATCTGGTAGAAGTTCGAGCCGTGGACGGCGTAAGCCCCGGTGGCGAAGGTGACCGCGGCCATGCCTGCGGTATTCAGGAGGAACGTCGGGATCAGGAAGAGCCCGAGGTATTCGTGCAGGCCGGGCCGGTCGGCCTTGCCGGCGATGGTCTTGCCCTCCGACGCGCCACGTCCAGGATCGCTCATGACCAGGCCCGCGGCCGCCGCCAGCAGGCCCGGGAGTCCCACGACGAAGAAGGACGCACGCCAACCGTAATCCTCGCCGATCCACGAGCCGATGCCGTAGCCGAGCGCACCCCCGAGGGGAAGGGCAAGGTAATAGACCCCCATGGCCCGGCCACGCTCCCGCACCGGGAACAGGTCGGCGATCAGCGTCGGTGCGATGACCCCATAACTGGCCTCGCCGATGCCCAGCAACGACCGCCAGAAGAAGATGTGCCAGAAGTCGTAGGAGAACGCCGTGCCGAGGGTCGCGAAGCTCCAGAGCGCCACGCCGCCGGCCAATAGGGCCCGCCGGTGATAGCGATCGCCCAGCCATCCCATGAACGGCGACACGATCGTGTAGACGATCATGAACGAGACTCCCAGTACGCTGTACCAGAAGTCATCGATCTGGAAGTCGCGCTTGATCTGCGTCCCGACGCCGAAGAATGAGTAGCGATCCACGTAGTTCAGCAGGTTCATCGCGAAGAGGACCGCCAGCGCGAAATACTTGCCGCCGATGGTCGGCAGCCCGCCGGAACGGATCTCAGCGGCTGGAGACTCGACCGATTCCGACTCCGGGGGATGCATGAGCTAGGGGCCTCGCCGGGTATGCAGGACTTGGAACTCGCGAACCGTCGGTTATACCGGTTCCAAATCGGGCTGGCGAGAGACCTTGCATCTCCCGGCGCAACTCGAGGGCACGGTGTTCTGAGGATCCGGCCGGCTTCCTCGCCGGCCCGATGCTGACTCGATGCGACGAGATGGGCGGCTCAACTCACAGCCGCCTCGGCGGGGGCCCCACGGGGCGTGTACTCAAACCGGGCGCACTGCGAGAAGAACGACAGCGGGTTCTCGTACACCACCTTGTGAATGAGGGCCTCGTCGTGGCCGCGGCGCCGCATCTCGAAGATCAGCTCGGGGACGGCCAGCGGGTCGCTGTGTCCCCAGTCGCCGGCGGAGTTCACCATGATTCGCTCGGCCCTGTAGACCTCGATCATGTCGGCGGCTCGCGCGGGCGTGCATTTGGTGATCGGATACAGCGTCATCCCCACCCAGTGGCCGGCGTGCAGCGCGGGGCGGATCGTATGCTCCTCGACGTGATCGATGCAGACCCGCTCGGGGCCGATCCGGCCGTCGTCCCGCAGCATGTCCAGGATCATTCGGGTCCCCTGGTACTTGTCGGCCAGGTGGGGCGTGTGCACGAGGATGAGCTCCTGGGTTCGCGCGGCCAGGTCGAGATGCTCCAGGAACACGGTCGCCTCGTTGCGCGTGTTCTTGTTCAATCCGATCTCGCCGATCCCCAGGACGCCGGGGCGGTCGAGGAACTCGGGGATCATCGCGATGACCTGCCGCGACAGGGTGACGTTCTCGGCCTCCTTGGCGTTGATGCAGAGCCAGGAGTGGTGCTCGATGCCGTAGGCGGCGGCACGCCTCGGCTCGTACTCGGTCAACTGGCGGAAGTAGTCGCGGAAACCCTCCGCGCCGAGCGGTCGAAGCCCGCCCAGAACGCCGGCTCGCTGACCATCACGCAGCCGGCCAGGGCCATGCGCTTGTAGTCGTCGGTCGTGCGGGAGACCATGTGGATGTGCGGGTCGATGTACTGCATCGCGTGCTTACCTCCCTCGGGCCTGCCCGTCGCGGCCTCGGCTCATCGGTTGTGGGGACGGGATCGGCGCACGTCCATATTCTGACGCCAACCAGGATCATACTCCAGCGAGAAGATGCGCTGGATGGTCTCTCCCCGACCGGGACCTGGCTCGACCAGGGCATCGAGGGCCTGGCGGAGTTGGCCCAGGCGGGAATCGGGCTGCTCCCCGTGCCGCGCCGGCGCGGTCGATCCGGTCGAGCGTCGCCGCCAGCTCGAGGATCTTGCAGCGAGTCTCCAGGAAGTCGCGGTCGAGGACCTCCGTCGCATCGCGTCGGTTCAGCATGGCTCGGCCTCCCTCCGACTGAGAACATTTCCTCCCATCATGTCAGAACCGACAGCACCGTGCAAATCTCGCGGCCGGCCGGCGCCGAGGTCCAGCGGACCGATGACGTCATCGCGAAATCTCTTGGCGACCTAACTTCAAGCCAGCCAACGAGAAAGCCGTGGCAGGTCGGGGCAGTCCCTTGGTTCGGGTCCGGCGATCTGTTATGGTAGTGGTCATGGCCACGCGTCGGGTCAACGCAAGCGATCGACGCGATTACAGGCCCCTTGCCGACCAATCCAAGGAGACGAGCGATGCGATCGTTCGGCTTTCGGTTGACGTTCCTGGTTGCGATCTTCTGGGCCGGCATCGGTTCGACCGTGTGGGCCCTGGGATCTCACGGGCAGCCCGTCGAGACGGTGTATGTGATCCCGTCCTCGGCCACCCTCCCCGTCGCCACGTCGTATGTCGTTTCGACCGCCTGGGTCGAGCCGACTGCCTATGCCGTGCCGACCTACTACACGACGGCGTACTGGATGGATCCCGTCGTCCTGCGCAACCCACATACGCCCCGACGGCCTACGTCAGGAGAGGGGGTCTATTCGGGCGGCGCTGGGTGGTGGAACAGCCGGTCCTGGCCACATATACGACATCCTATGTGCCTACCGCCTACTATTCCGCGTCACCGGCGTACCGGGCGACCTCTTACGCGCTGGCCGATCGGCTGGTGGTGCCGAGCGCGTATTTCACCCCGGTGGAGTGCGTCTGCCCGCCGGTGGTTGCCTCGGCGGCGCCAACGTCCAACGCGCCCTCGAAGAGGCGCCGGCGCCGCGGCTTCGGGCTCGACCCCGGGCTCTCGCACCCGGCAGAGCGAGCCGGCTGACCAATCGAGCATGCGATCGGACGTCGGGACACCCCCCACCGAGTTGAATGCCCTGGGTTCCGGGGCGGCGAGACGAGGGACGAATACTGCCGTCCAGGAAGAGGGCCTCGCCGGACTGCCGGACTTCACCAACGCCGAGCGTGACAACACGCCGCCACCTCCTCCCGCACGACTGCGGTCGCAATCGGCCAGCCCTGCGGGAGCGAATGCGCAAGGCGCACTATCCGGGCAGACCACGACCGGATCGGTCGCCGGCCAGAACCGGACGGGCGGCCAGAGCCAGACGGGCGGCCAGAGCCAGACGGGCGGCCAGAGCCAGACGGGCGGCCAGAGCCAGACGGGCGGCCAGAGCCAGACGGGCGGCCAGAATCAGACCGGCGGCGGTCAGAATCAGACCGGCGCCCAGAATCAGAAGAGCAGCCAGACGGGAGCGGCTGAGGCCGCCCCGACGGCCCCGAGTGAGACCGACCGCAATGCCCCACCGCCGATCGGCCCGGGAGGCGAGATCCGCCGCGATTCGATGCGACCGAATTATGCGGCGCGACCCGTTCGGACCCGTTATCCCAACATCCTGATTGGCACGGTCCTTTCCGGGACTGACGGCCAGCCCGAGGAAGGGGTCCGGATCAGCGTGCGGAACGCCGCCACCGGCAGTGGCAAGACCGCCACCACCAACGCCTTCGGACGATTCGCCGTCCGCCTGGCCGACGGCGATTGGGCGGTGGACGTGACCATGCCCAGCGGCCGGGTCTACGAGGTCAGCCAGATCCGGGTCGCCGATGGAGCAATCACCGACAATCAGGGACGGCGGGTCCCCAGCTTGGAGATCACGCGCTGATCGGAGACGGCCATCCGCGGCTCGCGGTCGAGCAGATCGAGATCGCGCATCGACGATCACCGATCTCAGACCGCGAGCCGGTGTTTCTTCGCCGCACATCGACGCCAGGAGCCGCACCGTGGACGAGGTCAAGGAAATCCTCTTGTGTGAAGTGTCCAACGAGGTTGAAGCCACCCTGGTGGTCAACCTGCTGAAGGAGGAGGGGATCCCGGCGTGGAGCGATGCCAGCCCGACCACGCCGGTCTTCGGGGGGCTCCCCTTCGAGTCGGGCCACCGCGTCTTCGTGCCCTCTTCGATGGCGCGGAAGGCCCGAGAGATCCTCAGCCATTACCCCCATTTCCAAAACCTGCGCAACGTCCACGAGCCCGAGCTCTGACGCCACGCGAGCCGTGACCACGACCCATCCTCCCACGTCGGCTGGACCGCCCCTCCGCATCTGCTATGTCGTGAGCTATTTCCACCCGTTCGCCAGCGGCGCCGAGGGGCAGGCGCTGGCCCAGGGCCTGGAGCTGGCGCGCCGCGGCCACATCGTCCACGTCGTGACCAAGGACATCCCGGGCTACCCGATCGTCGACGAGGATTACCACGGCGTCTTCATCCACCGCTGGGTCAAGACGAGGGCGGTGGGCCCGCTGTTCGGACTGAGCTTCGTGGCGGGCGTGATCGGTGCGTTGCGCCGCCTGCGCGGCGAGATCGACTTGATCCATACGCACCAGGGGCTATGGGAAGCCGTGGCGACGGGCCTGGGGCGGATGTGGCTTCGGGGCGTGCCAACGCTCGTTCAGCCGGCCAGCTCGGGCTACTACGGCGAGGCCGACGAGCTGCGGCGCACCCGCGGCTCGGGGCTGCTCCGCCGGGTCATCCTGGCCAACACAGCGTTCGCCGCGATCTCGGCCGATATCGAGCGGCAGTGGCGGGAGCTCGGTGTCCCCGCGAGTCGGCTGATCCGCACGGCCAGCGGCGTGGACGCCGTCCGGTTCCGACCCGGCCCCGGCGCGGTTGAGGCTGAGCTCCTGCCACGACCGCGGGTGGTCTTCACCGGCCGATTGCACCCTCAGAAGAACATCCCGCTGCTGCTCGAGGCCTGGACGAAGGTCGCACGACGATCGTCGGCCAACCTGATCCTGGTCGGGCCGGGCAACGAGCGTCAGAACCTCGAGGAGCTTGCCGCATCGCTGGGGATCGCCGATCGCGTGCAGTTCACCGGCGGGGTCGCCGATCCCGCCGATTACCTCCGCGCGGCCGACATCTTCGTGTTGCCCAGCGTGGCCGAGGGGATGAGCAACTCGTTGCTGGAAGCCATGGCGACCGCCCTGCCCTCCGTCGCCTCCCGGATCGCCGGCAACACCGACCTGATCGACGACGGCCGGAGTGGGTTACTCGTCTCGGAGCCCGACGCATCGTCCTGGTCGGACGCGATCCTTGACCTGCTCGAAAGCTCCGAATTGGCCCGGCGGCTGGGCGCCGCGGCGCGGCGGCGGATCGATGAGGAATTCGCGCTGCCAGTCGTGGTCGATCGGTACGTCGAACTGTACCGCACGATGATCGCCGGGACCTGGCCGGTGCCGTGAGCATGCTCGCCCTGAAGACTCGTCGTCGGCCCCGGCTCGATCAGGGCTCGTCGGGCTTGCGGAGGAGACTGCCGGTCGCAAAGGCGATCTCGCCGACGAGCCAGCGACCGGGATCCGCCTCGTCGACTTCGGCCTCGAAGCGTTTGCCCTGCACGGCATCCGCGTCGAGCTCCGGGTCCGCGAGCAGGAGCTCGTAAGGGACGACGAGAGTGCGGGGCTGGCCCGGCGCGACTCCCTGGACGCGCAGCACCATCTCGATCCGGTCGCTCCCGGGCGGGTTCTCTTCGAGCGTCGCGTTCCGCACGATCCCTCGAATCCGCATGACCGGCTCCGGAACGACCCGTTCGACCGGCAGATTCGACGGGCCGCATTGAAAGAAAGACTGGAGGTAATGCTCGACTCATCGAAGGCGCCGCCTAGAATGATTGAGTAGGCCCCATGGTGTCAAGCGAGAGGGTTGGTACTGGTCTTGCACGCCGTTCGCGTCGTGGCGTGGGGTCCCCGCGGCCGAATGGACGAGTTGACGATAGCGCCGAGATGCAACCTCAAGTGATATCTCCGCGGCTCGACGCGCCGATCGTGCTCGCCCACGGACTGGGCGGGTTTGCTCGGATCGGCGTGGGGCCGGTGACGTTGACGACGTATTTCCGCGGGATTCCCGAGGCGTTGGAATCGGCGGGGAACCGCGTGCTGGTGACGAGGGTCCCGCCGCTGGCGGGCGTGGAAACCCGAGCCAGGCGCCTGGGCGAATTGATCGAGGAAGCGTTCGGCGAGCAGCCGGTCCATATCATCGGCCATAGCATGGGCGGGCTGGATTCCCGCCGACTGTTGTCCGACCCGGCGTGGCGACGACGCGTCTTGAGCCTGACGACGATCGGCACGCCGCACCTGGGTAGCTGGCTGGCCGACTTCGCCAAGCTCCGGGTGGGCCGGGTGTATCGGCTGCTGGAGCGGATGGGCGTCGATCCTCGGGGCTGCCTCGACGTGACGCGGGGCGAGGCGCGGCGGTTCCACGAGCGCAACCCGGCTCCTTCGGGCCTGCCGTGCTTCTGCGTGGCGGGCGAGCCGGCCTTCGAGTCGGTTTGCTGGCCCCTGCGCCGATTTCACGGGATCCTCGGCGAACTGGAAGGGCCCAACGACGGCCTGGTGTCGACCGAGTCGGCTCACGCCTTCGGTACCCCCCTGCCCGTCTGGCCAGTGGATCACCTCCGCCAGATGAACTGGCTCCCCAACGGCAAGGCTCACTCCTTCGGCCCGTCGCCACTCGAGCTGTATGCCCAGGTCATCGCGCATCTCACGTCGCTGGAGTTCGGCAGGGGCGACGCCGGAACAGAATCGTCCTCGCAAGACAGCACGCCCCTTGCGACGTGGGCCTCGATCGGTTGAACTGAACCGACCGGCCAGGTCCCTTCGAATCGTCACCGCGAGCCCGCGAATCATGCCACCCGAAGGCGATTGGTCACGCCGCGAGATCCTCAGGGCCGCGACAGCGACGAGCCTCGCGGGTGCGGTCAAACTCCCGGCGCTCACGGCGACAGCCGCGGCTCCCCCCGATCGCGATCTCATCCGCCGCGAGAACGAGCGTCCGGGGACGCAGGACTGGCTGGCGACCAAGATCCGCATTGACGAGAAGACGCGCTATCGTTGCCCCTGGATCGAGGGCTACGCGTCGCGGACCAGCGTCCGGCCGGGCGAGACGATCACCTTCCACGTCAGCACGAATCCGCCCTCGCCGTTCCTGCTCGATCTCTACCGGATGGGCTACTACCAGGGCCACGGCGGCCGGCTGCTGATGAAGATCGGACCGATCCGCGGGAAGACCCAGCCCGATCCGCCGATCGGCCCCAAGCGGGTGCGCGAATGCGCCTGGGAGCCCTCCGCGTCGGTGACGATCCCCGCCGACTGGACCAGCGGCGTCTACCTGGGGAAGCTCACCGCCGAGCGCGAAGGGCTGCAGAGCTACGTGATTTTCGTGGTCCGCGACGACCGCAAGGCCGACTTCCTGTTCCAGGTCTCGGACACGACCTGGAACGCCTACAACCGATGGCCCAGCCAGTTCTCGCTCTACGACGACGGCCAGAAGCAGTGGTACTGGGGCCCGGACGTCCAGACGAGCTTCGACCGCCCCTACGGCAAGTACTGCCAGCTCCTCGACGCCCCCCTATCGGTCGGATCGGGCGAGTTCTTCCTCTGGGAGTTCCCGCTGGCCCACTGGATGGAGCAAGAGGGCTACGACGTCACGTACATCTCGAACCTGGACACGCACGCCGACCCGGACGGCCTGCGGCGGGCCAAGGGGTGGTTGTCGGTCGGCCACGATGAATACTGGTCACTCACCATGTTCGAGACGATGAAGCGGATGGTCGCCGAGGGGTTGAACCTGGCGTTCCTCTCGGGCAACAGTATCTGCGGCGTGATCGACGTCCACCCGGCGAGCGACGGCCGCGCCAACCGGATCGTCGAGCGCGTTGGGCGATACGGCTCGCCGCAGAAGGCCGAGCTCGAGAACGGCTTCCCCGAGGAAGCGCGTTTCATCAAGAACGGCCCCAGCGAGGCCACGCTCATGGGGGCGCGGAGTGTCTATCCGACCGTCGGCGGTGCCGACTGGACCTGTCGCAAGCCCAACCACTGGCTGTTCGCCGGCACGGACATGAAGGAAGGCGACGGCGTTCCGGGCCTGGTCGGCTGGGAGTGGCATGGCGATCCGGCGCCGATCCCCGGGCTGGAAGTCGTCGCCAGCGGCACGACCACAAGTCCGCGCGGTCCGGCGACCTATACGGCCACGATCTACAAGGCTCCCAGGGGGAACTTCGTCTTCAATGCCGCGACGATCTGGTGGGCCGACGGCCTCTCTGAACCGCCGGGCTACGTCCGGTTCGACGGAATACATCCGCCGCAACGGACCGGACCGCCGAGTGCAGCAGATCACCCGGAACCTGCTCGAGCGGATGAAGGGGGCGTAGAGACCATGCCCTACAGCGACTTCACGATCACGGATCTCAAGGACCGGTTCCAGCTCGTGATCGATGAGTCGAGCAACTTGTTCGCCCACGTCCCGGAGATTGACCTGCCGCCCGTCCTGGTCGACACCCTCGCGCGATACCTGCCCCTGGCCGTGAACCTCAACACGGAGAAGGCCCGCTCGGAGCTGGTGATCGCGCCGATCCTGGCCGAGTTCAAGCTCTGCCACCGGGACCGGGTCAGCTTGTTCTCCGGCATCGACTTCAACGTGGACGGCGCCGCCGGACTCACGGGGAGATGCGATTATATCCTGGCGCGAAGCCCGGAGCAGCTCATCCTGACCGCGCCCGTCTGCGTGCTCGTGGAAGCCAAGAACGAGAATATCGTCGCGGGCATCCCGCAATGCCTCGCGGAGATGGTTGCGGCGCAGGTCTTCAATTCGCGGAACAAGGCCGCTCCGGCCACGATCTACGGAGCCGTGACGACGGGCTTCCTGTGGCGGTTCCTGCGGCTGGATGGCAAGCAGGCCGGCGTCGATGCGGTCGAATACCCGATCCAAACGCCACGCAAGCTCTTCGGCATCTTGACGGCGATCACCCTGGGAGAGGCTGGCACATGATACGTCATCTGCTATGCTGAGGTTTCCGATCCCTCTCCGCAATTCCGTCCCAGCGGAGGTCGTCGATGGATGCCAACGAGATCCTCGCGCAGTTCACCATCCCGGCGCCCTGTCGCATGGACTGGGATCGGATGCCCGGCGACGACCGCAAGCGCGACTGCGAAGCGTGCGGCAAGCACGTCTATAACCTCACTGCGATGAACCCGGACGAGAGGGGCTCGCTCCTTTCAAAGGCCGGGTCGGAGGGTGGAGACGTGTGCAGTCGCCTCGATCATCGTATCGGAGACACCTTTCTGATCGCGTCGGAAGGCCCGGCCCGCCCCGAACGGGCCGCGGGCGCCTGGCAGTTCACGATCCGCTCCATCATGGCGGCGATCGCCGCATTCGCGACGATTCTGGGCTTCGTAAAGGCATGGCTCGTCTCTGCGGAAGAGCCCGCGCCGTCTCCCCCGCTGAGCAAGTTTTCCGGGCCAATGATGGGGAAAATGGTGCCCCGACGAAACGCCCTGCCGACAGCGGGTGCCCCGTCGTGTCCGACGACGGCATCACCGGCTCCTGACGTGCGGGGCTGATCGCTTCGATCGGAGTGGAGGTGCCCGATGGATGCCGACGAGATCCTCGCCACATTCAAGATCCCGACGCCCTGCCCGATGGACTGGGACCTCATGCGCGGGGATGACCGCGTGCGTTTCTGCGGGCGGTGCGGCAAGGATGTCTATAACCTCACGACGATGAGTCTGGATGAGGTGGCTTCGCTCCTCTCCGGCGTCCGCGAGAGGGGTGAAAGGCGGTGCGTCCGTCTCTACCAGCGCCCCGATGGGACGTTGACCACGTCGGCATGCCAACCCGCGCTCTCAGCACAGGGCCGGACCGTGGCAGTTCACCATCCGCGCCATCATGGCCGTCATCGCCGGGTGGGCGGCGCTGCTGGGCCTCGCGAGGTTGGTCTCGGCCGACCATAAACAACCCAAGACCCCGCCTGCCGCCGGCTCGGTCATCGGGGGAGATATCTATTGACCGAGATCCCTGCTGCGCCGGACCTTCGACTCATGGGGCCACCTCGATCAGGGCCAGGGCGTGGGGTGACAGGGTCAGCCGCAGCGCGCCGTCCTGGATCGGCATCCGTTGGGGCGACGGGAGCTTGGCCGCGGCCCGGAGCGCCTGCTGCTGTTCGCGGGAGGGGAACGCGGGCTCGCCCAGGCTGCCGCCATTCGCTGAGCGAGGACCCGTGTTGCTCGTCAAGGATGGTGACGTCCGCCGCCGTGCCCTGAGTGAATTGCAGCTCGAACTCTCTCGCCGGGCCGCCGGCGCCGGGTTCGGCGTAATTCCAGACGGCGATCGCCAGCGAGCCGTCGGCGCGCTTCGTCACCAGAGCGTCCTTCAGATCCGGTGAAATCCGATTGTCGCCGAGGCGGTGGAGCAGCGCGAAGGCGTTGAACGCGGCCTTGGGAATCCCGCCCGCGGCGATCAGGCCATAGCCGCCGTAGAACGGCTTCTTGACCACGCCCTGCTCCTCGAAGACGTCCGAGAACGCCCAGTACGCCATGATCGTGACGATGCCGTCGCACTGGCGGATGTTGTTCGCCAGCCACGGCCCCATGAACGCGGAGTCGGTGACCTTGACGTCGTTCATGTAAGTGGCGTTGTACTCGGACCAGATGATCGGGAGGTCCGGGCGCGGCGAGGCCTTGACCTCGTCGTAGACCTTCCGCGCCGCGAGGGCCACCATCTCGGCCTGCGAGATCTTCTCGTCGCGGTGGAAGACGTCCCTGGCCGAATCGATCCCATAGACGTGCGTCGACGCGAAATCGACCGGGATGTCCTTCTCGGCGCAGTGCCGGATGAAGTCGCCGACCCAGGCCGCCTGGGCCGTCGCGGGGCCGCCCACGCGCAACCGCCGGTCGACCGCCTTGACCGCCCGCGCCGCGGCGTCGTAGAGCTCGAAATAGCTGGCCTGTGCCGGCTTGCCCGTCCAGAAGTCGATGTTGGGCTCGTTCCAGACCTCGAAGTACCACTGCCGGACCTCGTCGATGCCGTACCGCTCGACGATGTGCCGGGTGAAGGCGCCGACCAGTTCGCCCCATTTCTCGTAGGATTTCGGCGGGTTGGGCAGCGGCTTGTACCAGAACGGATGCGGCTTCTGCGAGGCGGCCAGCCCCGACGGCATGAAGCTCAGCTCCACGAACGGCCGCACGCCGCCCGCCAGGACGCCGTCGTAGATCTGATCCACGTACGACCAGTTGTAGATCGGCTTCCCCTCCTTGGTTTCGCTGTAGACCCCGTTGTGGTCATGGAAGATGTCGTGGAAGCGCACGTAGCGGAAGTCGGTGATCGCCCTGGTCGTGCGCAGGTCCTGGCGCCAGCTCTCGCGCATCGAGACGTTCGCGTGGCCGGAGCCGAACACCTGCTCCCAGAAGTGCGGGAACGCTTTCGCCGGCGCCGCGGCATCGACGCGGATGACTTCTGCGGCGGGTTGCGCCCGACCGGAGCTGGTTGCCGACACCAGCAGGACGGCCGATACGATCGCGATGAGGCCCCACCTGGGTCCGTGCGACGCCTGGATCGTTTCGCGTGCCATGTCACTTGTCCTCCGAGGTTCGTTGGCGACGCGCCCATCGTACACTACGCCCGCGAGGCGAACACGAGCCAGCCGCCGGCGCGGAGGTTGTGGAGCATTCTCGGCCACCGGATCGGCTGGGCGGTGACTTCATCGAGCGGCAAGATCTCCTCGATCCGAAAGCTGGCCCGGTGCAGTGCCCTCTTCAACTCGCCCCAGCGGTACAGGTGCACGCGCATCCCGGGAATCCCGCGGTAGGTCATGCGGCGCTCGCCCAGCTCGTCGCGGCGGAGGACGGTCCGAAAGGCGTGCCGAGCCAGCCACGAGCGGCCCTGGCGGTCGCGGAGGTTCAGCCAGATGTTGTGCGCGTGCAGCGCGAGCCGGCCGCCGGGCCGGAGGATCCGGCCGAACTCCCTCAGTGCCCGCGTTCGAGGATCTCTCCCGCGGATCATCCCCAGCGTGCTGAACATCGAGAGGGCGTAATCGAATGTCGCGTCGGGGAAGCAGCCCAGCCGACAGAGGTTCGCCTCGACCAGCAGGAGCTGGACCCCCGCGGCCTGCGCCTTCCGGCCGACGACGTCCAGCATCGGCCGGGACAGGTTGACGGCCGCGACTGTGAATCCCCGGGCCGCGAAGCGGATGGCGTGGCGTCCCGCGCCGCAGCCCAGGTCCACGAGCCGGCCCGGAGTGGTGAACCGTTCGTCGAGGATCCGGGCGTTGACCTGAAAGAGCGGGTGATCGGCGAAGTAGGCGTCCTCCTCGGCCGCCAGCCGGGGCGTGTGCGCGTATTGCCACAGAGGCGCGTTGACCCCCTCCGGAAGACGCCAGGCTGGCGGCGTGCGGAAGGTGCTCATGACGGCGGCGGGGCCGGAGTCGCCAGCACGAGCCCCGACCTCGGCCCGAGCTCGATGCCGCGAAGCATCCCCTGTTCCACCGCGACCGTTCTCTGCGACCACGCCTGCTCCAGCGTCGCGCCGTCGCGCAGGATGCCCCCGAGTTCGAGGTCGACCCGTCGCTGCATCCGCGCGGCGTTGAGCGCGACGACGACGGTCTCATCGCCCAGTTGCCGGACGTAGGCGACGACCTCATCGCGGGCGTGCAGGAACCGGAACGAGCCCCGGCGCAGGGCCGGTCGCGCCCGCCGCAGGGCGATGAGCCGCTGGAACTCGTGCAGCAAGTCCGTGTCCCACGTCTCCGGCTTCTGCCACGGGAACGCGCCCCGATTCGCCGGGTCATGTCCGCCGGCCATGCCGATCTCATCCCCGTAGTAGACCGACGGGGCGCCGGGATACGTCATCTGGAAGAGCGTCGCCAGCCGGAGCGCCGTTTGATCGCCCTTGGCCAGGGTGATGAACCGCGCCATGTCGTGGCTGCCCAGCAGATTCAGCATGGCCCCCGTCACGTTGGGGTGATACAGGCCGATCAGCCGCTCGATCGCGCGGCGGAACGCCTCGGCGCCGACGGGACCCACCGGATGCAAGCTCGTATGCGAGAGCTCGTCGAGGTTGACGTCATCCCCGATGAAGAAGGCGATGCAGGCCCGCGTGAACTGGTAGTTCATGACGGCGTCCCACATGTCGCCCAGCAACCACCGGGGTGCGTCGACCCAGACCTCGCCGACGATATAGGCCTCCGAGTTGACGGCGCGGACGCGGCGGCGAAACTCGCGCCAGAAGTCGTCGTCATCGATCTCGTTCGGGACGTCCAGCCGCCAGCCATCGACGCCGAACTCCATCCACTTCCGGCCGATGCCCCAGAGGAACTCGCGGACCTCGGGCGAGTCGGTGTTGAACTTGGGCAGGGCCGGCATTCCCCACCACGCCTGGTAGTTCGGCACCTTGTCGGCATCGTAGGCGTGGAGCGGGAATTCCTTGACGGTGAACCAGTCGAGATAGGCCGAGTCCGGGCCATTCTCCAGGATGTCGTGGAACTGGAAGAAGCCGCGGCTGGCGTGGTTGAAGACGCCGTCGAGCACGACGCGGATCTCCCGCGCGTGCGCCTCGTCGATCATCCGCCGCAGCGCGGGGGTGCCGCCGAGCATCGGGTTGACCTTCTCGTAGTCGTGGGTGTGGTAGCGATGGTTCGACGCCGACTGGAAGATCGGCGTGAAATACACGGCGTTGATGCCGAGGGCGACCAGATAATCCAGGTGCTCCACCACGCCGACCAGGTCGCCCCCTTGATATCCGTGATAAGTCGGCGGCGCCCCCCACTCGTCCAGGTGTCCGGGCTTGGGCACCGTCACGCTCCGGGCGAACCGGTCGGGGAAGATCTGGTAGAAGACCGCGTCGCGGACCCAGTCAGGTGTCTGGGGTTCGGCCACGGGAGGCTCCATCTCTCGGGCTCAGGGGATGTCCAGGGCGTCTCCATCGAGTGCCTTGTAGGGTGCTGTGTGAGCACCGGATTTGCTCGGGCAGATGGGTGCTCAGAGAGCACCCTACGAAGGCTGGTCCCTGGCCCCACTATTGGATGGAAATCCTGTGCCAGTAGAGCTGCTGCCGGTCTCCCCGGACGCGGAGGTCGTCGAGCATCGACTCGAGGTCGAGCTTGATGATGGCCCGCCGCCCGGAGAGGTAGGATCGGCTGTTGACGCGGATGTTGACCCGGACGTCCGGCTTGCTCTTGAAGTCGAGGACCTTCGGGCCGACCCACACGTCGAGGCTCTTGATTCCCTTGAGATCCAGCCTGATGAGGTTGCTCAAGGGGCTGGCGCTCATCTTGATCTCGGCGGGGTTCAGGTTCTCGCCGAAGAGCTCGACGGCCTCGGGCGCCGTCAGGCGGCCGTTGCCGAACTCCTTGACGACGACTCCGTAGAAGCGATTGTCGGACTCGCGGGCCGTCACGACCTGGAAGGCCTTGGGATACGGCTCACGGCGGTGGCGGTCCATCCATTCGAAGGCGCGGGGCACCTCCTCGGGGATGGTCTCCAGGCCGCGGCGCTGGTACTCGATGTAGGTGACGTCCCAGGCGTGGAGGATCATCGGCTTGACGAACTGGGTGAAGATGACTTCGTTGGCCGCGGGTGCCAGCTCGCCGAGCACGCAGTACAGAGGCACCCGATCCTGCTGCTTCCGTGCGTAGGGCGGCACGTACTTGGCGGGCAGGCCGGAGATCACGACCACGCCGGCGAACAGGTCGGGGTGGGCCAGGGCGTAATCCCACGCCATGTTCCCGCCGGTGAGCTGCCCGGCGACGAAGACCCGGTCGCTGTCGATCGCGTACCGCTTGCGGGCGTCTCTCAAGGCCAGTTCGACGGCCGCGTGCTCGCTGGTGGTGTAGCGGTAGTCGTGGGGCTTGCCCGGAATGTTGTACTCGGGGGCGATGAGGATGTACCCGTGACGCGCGGCTTCATCATACCACTCGTCGATGGCCGCGGCGGGCCCCGGCCCGGAGTGGAGGACCACCAGCGCCGGGTAACTGCGGAGCGGGTGATACTCGGGCGGGAGCCGCACCGCGTACTCGGTCGGCACGGCGTTCTCATCCTCCAGCACGCGATGCAGCTTCGTCTTGTCGATCTCCTCGCCGGCGTCGTGGCGCGGCGGCGGCATGAGCTGGACGATCCGGGTGAGCAGCTCGAGGCGATGGACCGGATCGGAGACGCCCGGGGCGGCCGGCCAGGTCAGGCCCTCGAGCCGGGCCGCCTGGCCGCTCCGATCCGACGGCTCCGCGCCGGTGAGGTAGGCTCGGGCGGCCTCCCGGGCCTGCCAGAGCACCTCGGCGGCCTTCAGGTCGGGCACGGCCATGTCGTGGCCGACGACGTAGCCCGAGATCGCCAGGGCGAACCTCGCCTCGTCGCTCGCCTTGGGGTCGTCCTTGGCCTGCTGCCAGGCGGTGAAACGCTCGCGGACCGCGTCGGGCGCCTCGTCGATCGCCTTCAGGACCTCGACCAGCGGCTTCTGCCAGGGCGCCCGGGCCGCCGGGGTCAGGCGGCCGGCCAGCCGGCGCAGGTCGACCGCCAGGGCCTTGTCCGCCGCCTGCTGCTGCTGATCGCGCCGCTCGATCTCGCGGACATCCACCTGGAGTGCGGTGTTGATATCCTTGTCCTGGAACGTCTTCAAGAGACGTGCCACGGCCTGGTATTGCTGCGCCCTGCGCCGCAGGTCCAGCTCGGACCGCCGCTGGGTGGCATCGGCCTGCGTGATATAGACCAGCGCCCCGGCCGCGCGGCGCTCAACTCGGTCTTGGGGAAGTCCTTGATGATCCGGTCGAGCTCCTCGCGCGCCTCGGGATACCAGCCGGCGTCCATGAGGAACCGGATGACGCGCTCGCGCTCCTCCGCGTTCTTCTGATCGACCCGCCCGATCAGCGACATCACCACCGGGCGCGGCACCTGGCTGGTCTCGACGACGCCCACCCAGAAGCCGTCGATCCCGCGATATCGGACGATGTGCGGGCCGATCTCGATGATCGCCTGCTCCATCGCGATCGCCCGGTTCGCCTTGGAGCCGAAGTAGCGGAAGGTCCGCCGGCCGCGGTCGTCCCACGGCCCGGCCTCGACGCTGATGACTTCCTTGGGCATCGAGCCGGCATGCACGGTGATCGGCTGGATCAACTGGAACCGCTCGCCGGTCCGGTAGTCGTTGCCGGGGATCATCTTGTTGACCTTCGAGTCGCGCACCACGACGCGTTTGAGGCCGTCCCAGATGTAGACCAGCGAGTTGTCCTTGTCGGGCGTCCCCTGGCTGACGTAGACCAGGCCGTTCTTCATGATCACCCGGTCGGCCCGGCATTCGCCCCAGCACCCGAGCGTCAAGACGGCGAAGGCCAGCAGGAGAACGCCAGGACGCCCACGGAATGGATGGTCGCACCGCATGCCGCATTCCCTCGTGATGGTGCCCGCCGGTTGATCCGTGACTCGCTTCGCGGGTCCCGCGGTTGACGTCCCGAGGAGATCCGGAATGGACGAGGACCCCTTGACGCGATCCCTGCGCTCATTCAGGCTTTATTGTGACAGGGTCATCGAACAGGTCAAGTCGCCGTCGTCATGGACGCTCGGTCCCCGTGTTGTATTCGTCGCGACCGGAGCGGCCCGGCCATCGGGACTCGACACCGCGCCGGTCCCTCCAATCCGCGGGACCCGACGGCCGTATCGCGAGGATCGATCGCGCCGGGGATCAGGACGCGCCGGTCGAATCCGCCCGGGTGAAAGGTGTCCGCCATGCCTCCGCCGACCGCCGAACGGCTCAAGGTCCGCTGCTACCGATGCAACCAGCTCCTGGCCGTGGCGCCCGGCAAGGCGGGCGCGGTCGTGGCCTGTCCCAAGTGCAAGGCCGAGCTCCTCATCCCTCGTCCGGAGAACCAGCAGCCCGGCGAGGAGCCGGCCGACCCGTCGGTGGCTGCGCTGAACTCGGGGACGTTCCCGGCCCTGGCGCCCCTCGTCGAGTCCGCGACGACGACGGCCGGGAAGGAGGAGCCGCCCGCGTCGTCCTACCTGGACGAGATCGCGGCCCTCATTCCCCCCGAGGTGGCCGCGCTGCGCCGGAGGACCTGCGCGTCGAGGCCGAGTTCCTGGGTTCGCTGACCCGTGAGCGGACCCCGCCGGCACCGGCCGTGGATCCGTTCCAGTTCCTGGGCCCGTCCTGCGCGCGACGTTTCTCCCCCGCCCGCGGTCGATGAGCCGGGCCCCATCGGTCCGTCGGAAGTCTCCGCCTTTGCCACCTCGTTGGTCTCAGGAGGGGCGGCCAGCATCGAGATGCCGCCGCCGTTGCCGATCACCGTAGCGGTCCCGGAAACCAAGGGCATCGTCCCCCCGATCAGCATCGAGCCCGACGCCATCCGCCCGCCTTCGACCGCCGAGCCACGGAGCATCCGCGAAGTCGTACTGCCGGCCTCGGTCGTGCTTGCCTGGTCGCTCTTCGTGCTGATGGCCATCCCCCTGGCATTCGTCGCGGGCCTGATGGTCGGGCATTTCGTCTGGAAGATCGGCCCTTGAACCCAGGGATCGGTTCGAACGACGGCCTTCGAGGGTCCGCGATGCGCATTCGGGCCGGCCAGGGGCTGGGTCCAGGTCCCGTCTTCATCTACGAGTGGATCATCTCGGCGAGGCGTTGGCAGACCTACGCCCTGCGGTCGGGGTTCGTCCTGGGACTGCTGGTTGCCCTCGTGTTGATGTGGGTGAGCCGCGAGACCGACGTCATCGCCCGCGGTCCGGCGGGCCTCCACGCCCTGGCGCAGTTCGGCGAAAGCCTCTTCCTGGCCGTGATCGGGACGCAGTTGACGCTGGTGATGGTGGCCGCTCCGGCCGCGACGGCCGGGGCGATCTGCCTCGACCGCTCCAGGGGAACGTTGACCCACCTGCTCGTGACGGATCTGAGCGACCGCGAGATCGTGCTGGGCAAGCTGTTCGCGCGGCTGACTCCGGTCCTGGTCCTCGTTGCCGCCACGCTGCCGTTCATGGAGTTGCTGACGCTGCTGGGCGGAGTCGATCCCGGTGCGCTGCTCGGGGCGTTCATCGTCACCGTCGGCGTCGCCGTGCTCGGGTGTTGCCTGGCGCTCGTCTTCTCGATCTGGGTGCGCAAGACACACGAGGCGCTGCTGGCCACATACGCCGTGTGGGGCGTCTGGTTGCTGGGCCGGCCGATGCTCAACGAGATCGACCGGACCAGCGGCCTCTCCCTGAGCGTGGTGCCATGGACAGCCGACCCCTACTTGCTGGCCTTCGCCGCTTACTGGCGACCGGGCGATTGGAACTGGCAACTTGACGTCGTTTTCCTTGTCGCGACCCTGGGGACCTCCGCCGTGCTGGTCGTGCTCGCCGTCCTGACCATGCGGCGCGTTTGCATGCGAGACGCCGAGCGGAGGGCCAAGCGTCTGCCGAGGCACTCGGCGACCGCCGACGAGCCGACCAGGAGCCTGGCGTCGCGGATGCTCGGCTGGGCCGGGCCGACGCTGGATTTCAACCCGGTCCTCTGGCGCGAGTGGCACCGCAACCGGCCGCCGCGTTGGGCGCGGGTCGTCGCCACGATGTTCGTGGTGTTGGCAGTTCTCTTCAGCCTGATGGCGATGAGCCGGAACAGGATGGATGAGCTGCGGGCCTGGGTTAACGCGTTGCAGGTGTCCATCGGCCTGCTCCTCGTGAGCGTGTTCGCGGCGACCTCGCTGGCCGAGGAGCGGGTCCGCGGCAGCCTGGACGTGCTGCTGACCACGCCGCTGGAGACCTGGCGGATTGTCATCGGCAAATGGCTGGGCACGTACCGGCTGGTCCCTCCCCTGGCGATCCTGCCGGTGCTCGTCATTCCTGACGCGGGCGGGCCGGGCGGCGAGCCGGCGCTGGCGGCCTTCTTGACGGCGGCCTTCGTGCTCTCCTCCGGCGCGGCCGTGACCAGCCTCGGCCTGGCGATGGCGACCTGGTGCTCGCGGCTGGGCCGCGCCGTGGGCTTGACGGTGAGCCTGTATCTGTTGGTCACGGTCGGCTGGCTGTTCGGGATCCTGGCGACCATGGCCGGCCCGGACCCGGCGATCATGGCCAGTCCCTTCGCCTGGTCCGCGATGGTGACCGAGAGCGTGGGGCGCGACTCGCTGGGGCGCGTTCTGGTCGCGGCCATCAACTGGACGATGCTCTACGCGTGGACGGCCCTGGTGCTCCTGGGCGCGACGGTGAAGTCATTCAATCGCTGCCTCGGCCGGCTCGAAGGCCGGTCTCAACCGGCCGGTCGCTAGCCCCGCCCCCTCGCCCAGCCCCACCCCCGTCCAGGTCGTGGGTACCTTCGCCGACGTGCTGGCGGTTCAAGGGAAGAAGCCGCACCAGTCGGCGTAGGGGACGGATCCGACACGTGATCGGATCGGCTCTCTCGTTGAGCCTCACGGGACCGGGATGCCCGGCGGCGGGCCGGGTTCGCCGATCGGCCAGGCCCGCCGGTCGTTGAAGCCGCCCGCCACCTGGGCTCGTGCCGGCCGGCCGAGACCTGGAGGTGCGATCGCCGTCCGACTCCTCACTTCCGGTCGTCGGCGGACCTTCTCTTGTACCGCTGTCCGACCGGCTCCCCGCCGGATCGTCCCTCTCCCGGCTCCGGCCGAGCCCGTGCCCGCGGAAGACGAATCCCCGCTCGCGCAGGCGGTCGGCCCAGCCGGCCCGGGCGCCGTTCGTCGCCGACTCGTCGAGCCACGGGGCCCGCTCCTCCTGGCGGGTCGGGCCGCGACCCCGCGGAGCCGCGAGCGAGCGGCCAGCCCGACCGCGATCGCACCTCGCGACTCGACGTTCGCGGTCCCGTCAACGACGGGTCCCCCGACCCCGAACTACGCCCAACCTACTGACGGACGGTCTGCCGCCTCATCGGCGTCGGTACCCGCTATCCGCGCCGGTCGGGTCGAGAATCAACCGCCCCCGGCCGACCGGGCGTCGCAACGGTCTCGGCCCCCGAACGGCAGCCAGACGGCCAGCGGATTGCCGTCCCACGTTGGCCAAAGGCTCGATGATGCCGATCGGGAAATCAGGGCCAGTTTCGATCGTCAGGGGAGAGCCACCAAACAGCGGCCCCTTCCTTGGTCTCCTCCCATCCTGAGGCGCAAAACTGTCTTTTTCTGTCTCTCGTTCCACCGGAAATCCATGCAGGCATGGATCTTATTTCTCGTGTCGATCGATCGAGGAACTCCATGTCGCATTGATCAGTTCCGTCCTTGGCTGTCTGACATGAGCCGGCTTGGGAGGCTCCCCGCCGGTTCCTTGTGCGCCCCGGGGTGTGGCGCGCGTCGGTGTCGTCGGACCGAAGCGTGCGAGAGTCGATTCCACAGACCCAAGCCATACACTGGGGCGAGCGGTTCGATGAATCCACGCTTTCGGATCCGTCTTGGGACTTGGTCGAGAAATCAGATACGGAAGGATTCGCGCCAACGCCGTATGAGTGACGCCCCCTTCGATACCCAAGATCAGCGTTTCGCCGAAACGGGCGCTTCAAAGAATGCCGCGATCATCTGCCTGTCCATAGAAACCTCCGGTGTATCCCGGCAAAGACAGGCGTTGCCGGAGGCGGATTCACGCTCGTCTCAGAGAACCTCGCTCATCGCAAGGTTCTCACGACGCGCCAGCAGACAAAACTAGCCCTTCGCTCGTCAAATGCCGCGCCCCTTCCTCATGGCCTTTGCGGCTTGGCATCGAGAAAGTCGTTCACCATCGGGATGATAACGGACCTGCGGTCCATCAGCGTGACATGTGTCGTATTGGGCAGGATGGCCAATCGTGATGCGGAGCGGGGCCGCATGTCGCCATGAATCTCGCCACCCTTGAGGCGGTACATCTCCGAGATGTGCTCAGGCCGTACGCCATCAGCGTCGCCGTGGATGAAGAACATCGGCGCCGTGGTAGCCTTGAGCTGATCGGCGCTGATGTCGTGCCCTCTCGAAGCCGTGGCGAGGAGCCGCTTGACGAAGTTCGGAAACTCGTCCGGAGTCGGGCTCAGCTTCTTGTATTCGGCTTCGATGGGCGAGCCTTTGAAGTCGTCCGCCGTGAGTTTCGGGATCGCGTCGAGCGCTTCCTTGACCACGCCGTCACGGCGGAAATAGGACGAAATGATGACCACCTTTCTCACTTTGTCCGGATGGCGGATCGCACACTGCATCGCCACGGCGCCGCCCATGCTGTAGCCGATGAGGTCAGCCCGCGGGATCTTGAGCTGCTCCAGAAGCGCCGCCACATCGTCGGCGAGGTTTTCGTCGGTGATGTCGCGTGCGGTGTCCGCCGTGCGCCCGTGGCCCTGCATTTCGATGGCAATCACCTTCCGCGTTTTGGAGAGCTCGCCGATCCACCCGGTCCAGTTGTTGGTGATGGTCATGAACGCGCCGTGCAGCAGCACCACAGGATCGCCGCTGCCGTGGACTTCGTAATACATCCTGAGGTCGTTGACGGTGGCGTAGTTCCCCGAGGCGTCCGGCCGCTGGGGCTCCTCCGCTCGAGCCTTGGCGGAACCCTCATGATGTCCAGACCCCGCGAGGAGAGACATGGCGATCCCCGCGATCGAGATGAGGTGAGACGTAGTCATCGATGCCCTTTTCGGTTTTGGGTTCGGTCGTTCGTGTGCTTCCGATCATGAGGCGGAGTTGCCTCCGCCCTCGAACGAGGGCCGACGAAATCGACGCCGACCCTCGCCACCGAGGCGGAGACATTGTCCCGTTCTTCGGGTCAGGCTGCGGCCGAGGCAAGGATTTCGTCCAGCCGGTCGAAGCCGGCGGCCATGCCCTGTTCCAAGTAGGGCACCGTCCCGTCGCGGGTTTCCTTCGAGTCGAAGAGAAAGGTCATCGTCAGCATCGTCCTCTCACGCAATTCGGTGAGGACGATCGTCGCCAGTTGCTCTTGGCCCAAGGGGACGCCACCGGATTCGAACACCTGGGTTCGGACGCAGCGCTCGGGCGGGACGACTTCCCGGTGGACGCCGGACTGTGACATGGTCAGACCATTCGGATCGCTCCAGACGCGGCGATAAGTCCCGCCAGTGCAGGCGTCGTCCTCGCAGGTGGTCATTTCCCAGCCGGGCGGGCCAGAAAACCATCGCCTGAGCAGCTCGGGCTTGAAAATCGAGTCCCAGACCAGCTCACGCGGAGTGTCGAATTCGCGGACGATGACGATCTCGCGATCGGTTGGGGTCGTGAGCTTCAGGGCATTTCGCATCGGCAAGGTCCTTTCAGGGTTTCTTCTTCCGGGCCTTCAGCTCGTCCAGGAGGGTGTCGAGGCTCTCGAAGTTGGCCTCCCAGAGTTTTCGATACTCCTGCAACCACTCGGTGGCTTCGGCCAGAGGCCTGGCCTCGATCCGGCAGGGTCGTTTCTGGGCGTCGCGTCCCCGGGAAATGAGGCCAGCCTTCTCAAGCACCTTGAGGTGTTTGGAAATCGCGGGTTGGCTCAACTTGAACGGAGCCACGAGCTCATTAACCGTGGCCTCGCCCTCCGCCAGCCGGGCCAGGATAGCCCTACGGGTCGGGTCAGACAGCGCGGAGAACGTGGCATCGAGGCTAGCGGTCATCATGCGTCGATTACCCTCTGGTTGTATATCCGCATGGAAATATACGCGGCACGCGGCGGCGTGTCAAGCTGCGGCGCGAACGACTCGCGAGTTCTCGTAGGGCGCGTGTCTTCACGCACTTCTTCCGTCAGCAAGCAGAGCGAGAGGTGCGTGAACGTCTAAAGCGTGGCCCACCAGATAGTGTCAGCGGGTCCCACGAGGGCTTTCAGAATGGCCGCTCTGGGCAAGAGCGGTAACCCTGCCCCACTCGGCTTTTCGACCCTTATTCGGCGCAATCGTCGGTGCCACAGCCAGCGACACTGTGCGCGTCGGTGTGATCGACGCATGGCACAAGCTTAAGTGTAAGCCATTGCTGCAAAAGGCATTATGTTGTTGACTGGCGAGCTGTTTTGCGGAGAATGTCCGAGGATGTCCGTCTTGTTGGTGGCGGGCCGGGCATTAGCGTGTCGGCTCATGGGGGCCACGGGGCGGTCGCATCCGCGCGCTGGGCCGAGCCTGTCGTCACTCAATGCGAACTGCGATGATTCGCCCGTCGGGGCGCGATCGTCTCGTGGGTACCACCATCGGCCTCCGATGAACCCGCGCCTCGTCGTCGGCAGGCCCGGCGCCTCCGAGTGCGCAGTGAACCTTGGTCCATGCCGCGACGTAGGATAGGGTATGATCAATTACCAACCCTTTCCCACCGACGTGATCGCGATCGTCCCGCCCCGAGGCGCCCAACCCGATCCCAGGACGAGACTGGATCGGCTCCGGGCCCGCTTCGCGCGCAACGACGGCCTCCCGTTCGCCGACGTCCTGACCGAGGCCCGGATCCACGACGCCCTCGACGAACACGGCGTCAAGTACCGGGACCGGGTCTTCAGCCCGGTCACGACCATCTGGGGCTTCCTCAGCCAGGTCCTCAGCGAGGACCAGAACTGCCGCGACGCCGTGACGCGCATCATCGCCCACCGCGCCGCCGCCGGCCTGGAGACCTGCTCGCCCAACGCGGCCAGCTATTGCAACGCCCGGGGCCGCCTCCCCACCGGCGTCCTGTGCACCCTGGCGAAGCGGACGGCCCGGGAGCTGCAGGCCGGGACCGCACAGGAGTGGAAGTGGAACGCGCGGAACGTCTTCATCGCCGACGGGTCGCACGTCTCGATGCCCGACACGCCGGAGCACCAGGCGGTCTACCCCCAGCCCCCGACGCAAGAGCCGGGGCTGGGCTTCCCGCTGGCCCGGGTCGTCGTGTTACTGTCGCTGGCGACCGGCGCCTGCCACGATCTGGCCATCGCGCCGTACGAGGGCAAGGGCACCGGCGAGACCACCTTGCTGCGGGCGATGTACGGCGCCCTCAGGCCCGGTGATGTGCTCCTCGCCGACGCGCTGTTCGACAACTACTTCCTGGTGTGTGAATTGCGCCGCGCGGGATCGATGTCGTCGTCCGCGCGCAGTACGACCGCGTGGGGAGCCAGGTGCTGCAGGACCGGCCCGACGGCGAGATCCTCCTCTGGCGGCGGCCCAACAAGCCGCACGGGATGACCGGGAGGCAATACCGCCAATACCCGGAGGTCCTGCTGATGCGCCAGGTGACCGTCGATGCCCGCGACAAGGAGAACCGCGCCGCGCGGTTCCAGGTCGTCACCACGATCCTCGACGCGTCGGTCAACGGCGCACAGATTGGTGACTCGTACGAGCGAAGGTGGGAGGGAGAAGTCGATATCCGTTCGATCAAGTCGGTGCTGCACATGGACATCCTACGCTGCAAGACGCCGGAGATGGTGCGCAAGGAGATCTGGGCCCACCTGCTGGCGTACAACCTGCTCCGCACGGTGATGGCGGTGGCCGCGGCCGAGAACGGCCTGGAGCCTCGGCAGGTGAGCTTCAAGGGGGCGAAGCAGGCGGTGACGGCGTTCGCGCCGAAGCTCGAGGCGGCGCGGCCGAAGGCCCGCCCGGCGCTGATCGACGCGATGCTGGCGGTGATCGCCTACCACCGCGTCGGCGACCGGCCGGGGCGGTGGGAGCCGCGGGCGCGAAAGCGTCGGCCGAAGCCGGGGGCCCGCCTGACACAACCCCGAGCCGAGGCCAGACTACCGGAGAATCGCTCGAAATGGTCCTAAGCTAGTGCCATGCGTCGGATCGACCGGAGCGCGCAAGGTTTGGCGTCGTTGACCTGGTTTCCAAGCACGGAGCATTTCGAGGCTCAGCCGGACCGGCACGCGTCCTGTGACGTGGCCCGATGGCTGCGCGGCCCCGGTCCGGAACGCGGCCGCTCCCTTGCCCTCGGGATCGAAGCGCTCGGGCGCCCCGTTCACTCGTTGCCGCTTCGGACTCGTATATGCTCCACTTTCAGGCCGGGGTAATCGTTGACACGATGGCGCACGAGCACTCACCGAACGCTTGGTCGAGATCCGCTGCCGATTGGAAGCGGACCGTCGGGTCTTTCGCAAGGCAGCGCGCGATGACGGCGGCGAGGGCCGCGGGCACGTCGGGCCGCAAGTCGGTGACGGGCGGCGGCGGCTCGCCACGGTGGGCCGCCAGGAGCTGGCCGATGGTCTTCCCCTGGAAGGGGGGCCGGCCGGTCAGGGCGAAGAACGCCACGGCCCCCAGGCTATACAAGTCCCCGCGGCCGTCCACGGTCGAGTCCCCCGCTGCCTGCTCCGGGGACATGTACGCCGGCGTCCCCAGCACCATTCCGGTTCGGGTGAGCCGCTCGTCGGTCACGCTGGATAAGTCCTGGACCAGGCCGAAGTCGAGCAATTTGGCCACATCCCGCTGGCCACCGAGCGTGGCGACGATCACATTACCGGGTTTCAGGTCCCGGTGGACCAGCCCGGCGCCGTCCGCCTCTGCCAGCGCCCCGCACACTTGCCGGAGCAGGTACACGACTCGGCCCGGGGACAGCGGCCCGGCCTCCCGGATCAATTCCTCTAGCGTCGGTCCCTCGAGGTACTCCATGACGAGGTAGAAGGAGCCGTCGTCGGCCTGGCCGTAGTCGAACACCCGGACCGTGTTGACGTGGCTCAACCCGGTCACCGCCTGCACCTCGCGGGCAAATCGCGCCGCCGTCGCAGGGCTCGCCGCCAGGTCGGGGCGGATGAACTTCACGGCACACGGCCGTTTGAGGAGCCCGTGTTCGGCGAGCCAGACCTCGCCCATCCCGCCCTCGCCCAGCTTCCGCTTGAGCGCGTACTGGCCGATCCTGTCGGCGCGCCGCTCGGCTTCAAACGCCCGCCGATGGAGGGCCGCGGCGCGAGACGCGGCGAAGACCGCGATCGCGGCGGGAAACATCATGATGAGCGCACATTGAACGGTCAGCAGGAGGAAGTATCCCTGGCGCAGGATCGAGTTGACCGCGACCGCCGCGGGGATCACCGCGAGCGGAACGGCCGTCAGGGCGGCGACAATCAGCAGACTCCGTCGCCGGGTGTTCGGAATCAGAACGCCGTAGGCCAGGACGAGAGTGACGAACCCTTGGAGGGAGGATAACCCAATGAACCCGACCGCCACCACCGCCGCATTCTCAGCCGGCCGCAAGTAGGCTAAATTGCTGAATCGATACACCCCATTGTGAGCGGCTTGGGTGGCGAAGCAGATCAATTCCCACAGCCGCAGGGACCGCCGCGATAGATCCCGCGACCGCCACAGGACAAATGTTCCCAGGAGGCCCTCGGCGAACGCCGGCGCGAGTAACCACCAAGTACCCCGGTCGGGTAGGGCCGCTGCCGATTGCTCACCGGGCGGGATCGCGAACCTCAATGCTGAGAGGAGGACACCAAATCCCAGAAAGAGAAGGTGAACGAGAATCAGGCGGGAGCGGAGGAGTCGGCGAAGTTCCTCGTCGAAACCCTGGCCTGTCGAAGACCTGGGACCCCTCACAAGAGCTGACTTGAACGCCGCGGTCGTGGTCTGATCGGTCAGCGGTCCGCCCAGGAAGTTGCCGGCCCGGGCGTGGGCCCGGACCAAGGCCTCCGCCCGCTCCCGAAGGCCCGGATGATCCGCGCAGGCGTGATCGAGGTACGCCTCACGCTCCTCCTCCGTGCCGCAGGCCAGGGCACCAGAAAAGATCGTCATCAGATGCTCGACGGCGTCGTTCATGGGATTTCGATGGTCTCCCCGGCGACACTCCCGGAGCGGAAGGGCAAAGGATCTCCTGGATACGGCATGAATCCTGGCCGGCCCTCTTACAGGGTCTTCAAGAAGGCGATGAGCGCCCTGCGGTCATCGGCTGGAAGGTTGAGCCCGAACCGGTGCCCCGGTACGGCGCGGGTCCTCGTCCCGACCGGTCCTTTCCAACCGGTCGGCTCATAGTCCTCCCGCAGCCGTCTCGGGTCGAACCAGTCTTCCAATGTGGCGATCGAACCGTTGTGCTCGAACGGGCCCCGATACCAGACGCCCCGCAATGAGGGGACCTTGTAGTACCCGGTACCGCGCCGCGTGGAGAGCGCCAGCGTGGGATCGGTGCCCACGGACTCCTCCAGGATATCGTATCGCTCCCGGTGCTCGCCGGGCACCGCGAAACCATCCACGGGCGTCAGTTTATTGTTGGTATACTGATCGCCGCCATGGCAGCGTGCGCAGCGTAACCGCTGGAAGACGCCTTCACCGCGCGCGACCAGGTGTTCGTCCTCCTCCGTCCTCGGCAGATTCGGATTCTCCGGCGGCTTGAGCGCATAGAGATATTTCGCCAGGGCGAAGAGCTGCACGTCGCTGTATCGTCGGCCGCTGAACACTGCGTCGGCGGGCCGCGGTAACTTGTTCAGGAAGTCCTTGTTGAGGGCCGCGATGGGGCGGAAATCCCCGTACCGGGCGAAGTCGTCGAGGCCTTGATTCAAGGCGGCATAACGCATCAGGTCGCCGATGTCACGATGGCGAACCAGGCCTGTACGATCGAGGTGTTTCCGGTGCTCGACGCCGATGAGGTCCGGCATCTGCACGGGCGACCACGCGCCGGTTCCGTGCCGCGCCAGCACGCCAGGCGGCACCAACTCGTGGGCCGAAGCGAGATCCTCCACCGATTTCCCGCCGAGGGTCCCGAGCGGATCCGGCCGCAGCCACGGCGCGCCATAGAGGAGAAGTTCAAGTCCCCGAGCAAAGTTCGGCGCATTCGCCTTGCGCCAGTCGTAGGCCAGGGCTCGTCCGAAAGGGAAGTTTCCCTGTGCGCCCTTCACGACGGTCTTGTCCGGCGACACGCGCGTGTGGCACATGGCGCAGGAGAGCATGCCGACTTCGACCTTCCCCTTGGTGCGGATCACATAACGATAGAAGGGCAGCTTACCGTCCGCCGTGAGAGGGGCCCTGGTGTACTCATACCAGGCGGGATCTCGCACCTGCAGGCCCTGATAGGGTCCGCCGATGGACCCGTTGCCCCAGCCGATGGGGGAATCAAAGACCAGCTCGCCGGCCTCGATCCAATCCGCCTCGGACTCCAGCGCCGGCGACCTGGTATCGTCCCAGACGATCGCCGGCTCCTGTCTCTGGAGCCACTCCAGGTAACCGGCCGGCTCCCGGTCGGGGCGATACACGTCGTAGCTGCGGTACATGGGTCGGACGGGGATGCTGCGATAGTACGCCCTGGGGACATGTTGGGGCGAGGCGCCGGCATGGGCCAGGGGAACTTCAAGGCTCGCGAGTCGCGCCTCGTCCCAGGTGTCTGGGATCGTGGCCTCGGCGCCTCGCGGCGGTGGTTCGCCGGGGCTCCCCTTCGCGTGGGATGAAAAGGACGTGCCGGCCGCCAGCGCGACAACCACACTGATCCCCGCAACGCGGACGAAGAATCGAGCCGAGAGGACGCGGGACACTTTACACCTCCTGATAAGCAGTAGTTTCCCTGATGAAATGCACAATCGCGGCCTGATGCGTACCGCCGCTGTCGCCGCGGCGGCTCCCCGGCGCCGCCGAGCGTTTCTGGCTGCTGCACCGGACGCGGGAGCGCCCCGCGATGCCCGCTCTTGACCGTCCTACAGCCGGCTCATGCCACGGCCTCCTCGGTTTCTCCACCATCTCCCAGCCACTCCGACAGGAGCTGCTGAATTTCCGCCCGGTGCCGCCGCATCAGCCGCTCGGCGTCCAGGACGCTCGGCCGGTCCTTGTCCTTGTGCCACGGCGGCCGGAACCACCAATCCGCCTCCCCGGCCGCCTCCAGGCGGAATTGCAGCAATCGCAGCAGGCTCATCGTCACCCACTGCGCCTGGCTGGTCCGCTCGATCGGGTTCTTGGTCCACGCCCGGCACTCCTCCCAGCCCAGCCGCTGCTTGAGGTCGCGGAACCCGTCCTCCTGCCGGAACCGCGCCGCGAACAGCTCGACCATCTGCAGCCCGGTCAGTTCCACGGCCGAGGTCACCAGCGCGAATCGCTTCCTGTACCCCTCGACATGGGCGATGATCGCCTTGACCGGCACCTCGTGGCCCAGCACCCGCCAGAGGCAGACCACCTCCTTCCAGCGGACCTTCCGCTGTCGGCCGTAGATGAAGGCGACGCCGGTCCGCCAACCCCGCTCCCACCGGCCGCCACGGCGGGGCGGGTCCAGCCGCCGGCCCCACTTCGGCAAAGGCCCCCGGGTCCCGGCGGGGCGATCGGCCGGCGGCAGGGCATAGAGTCGGGCGTCGTGCCGCAACCGGGTCAGGAAGTCGATGCGCCGGCCACCCCCCTCGGGGAGGACCAGCGGCCGCACGACGCTCCGCAGGGCGTAGCCGCCGTCGAAGACGCCCAGGTGCTTGCCACCGGTGATCCGCGCCTGCTCGCGGAGCAACTCCACGGCCAGCTCGCACTTGGTCCGGAACGTCAGCGGGCCGCCGGGGCCGGCGGGCAACTGCGACGCGCGGAAGTAGAGCCGGCCGGAGATCGGCAGGAACCACCCCGGCTTTCCCGGCTCGTGGAGCAGCGCGCCGAGGACGACCCAGTTGTGGGCTCGGACGGTACCGGCCCGATTGGGGCAGCGGGCGGTGTACTCGTGGAAGGTGCAGGTCCCCCAGACGTGGGGGCTGGAGCGATGGACCTTGGTGTCGTCGACGGCCGAGGCGATGTAGCCGTGCCAGGTTCGACCCGGGGCGGCCTCGACCAGGCGGGTCAGGTCGTAGGTGACGCGGCCCTCGTGCCAGCCGCCGTACTCGGCGAAGGTCTCCAGGGCCTTCCAGGCGGCGGGCTGCTCCAGCGCCAGGACGGACTGGGTGATGGTGTGCTCCTCGACGTTGAGGGCCATCGCGGTGATCCACTCGGCGAAGCGGCGGAAGCCGCGGCGGGTAAACGAATGGGCGAAGGCCTGCAGCAGAGCTTGCCAGGTGGTCCAGGTGAGCGTAGCTTCGGTCATGGTGCGTCTCCTGTGTCGGGGCCGGTCGGGGTTGGTTACCACCCGGCAGGTTCCGACCAGGAGACGCCGCCTTCAAGGCGGTACATCCGATCAGTTATTGTGCCTTCCTACTGGGAAACTACTGGATAAGCCATTGAGACTCCGTAACCGGGTGGAAGCCTATACGGTGAAATCACTCATCGGCGTCGTGCGGGGAAGCTCGATGATCCTTCGCTCTCCAGTGCCCCGTTCCGGGCGGAAGTGCGCCAACAATTTCCCTCGTTTTCTTCGCCCGCGCTCATTCCGGATCGAGGGCGTCGATTAGCCAGGCCCGAGCGAACGCCCACAGCCGGTCGGCGCTCCGGTTCGGAAGCCCGAGCGCCGCGGCGGACTCGCGCAAGGTGAGGCCGGCAAAGAATTTAAGCTTCACCAGTTCTGCAGCTTGCGCTCGTGCCGGCCAGCCGGCCGAGGGCGTCGTCCAGTTCGAGCAGGTCGGCGTCGGAGGTGGTTGCGGGGTCGGTGATCACTTCGAGATCGACCCGGGCCCGGTGACCACGGCGCTTGAGCCGGTGCTTTTCCCGGGCTCGGTTGATCAGGATGCGACGCATGGCCTCGGCCGCGGCGGCAAAGAAGTGACCGCGTCCGTTCCAATCCCGCGGCTGGCCGTCCCCGACCAGACGAAGGTACGCCTCGTGAACCAAGGCCGTGGCCTGGAGGGTTTGGCCGGGCTTCTCGTGGGCCAGTTTCTGGGCGGCCAGCTTGCGCAGCTCGTCGTACACCAGGGGGAGCAACTGCTCGGCGGCCTGGGGGTCACCGTTCTCGATGGCCGAAAGGATGCGCGTCACGTCGTTCATCGACACGGCCTCCGACGGCCGCCCCAGCGGCGTCCCCGACCGGGACTTGAGCGCCGTCGCTCGGAGGAGTTCCATCCCGGCCGCATGCGTTGAAGGACGGCTCGACTCCAGCTTAACCGGCTCCCCCGGAAAGGGATAGCGGCCCAACCTCCGTGAGGAACGGATGCCAGATTCACCGGCGGAATCGCGGCGAGGCGGACCCAAGACCGCAGGACCGTCTTCCGAGCGAATGCGCCGGTCCCATCGGACCGCATCAGCCGCCTTGGCGGCCCTGGGGCGGCGAGGCAGCTATGTCTTCGGCCGGTCCAGCGGTCGCACGGGGGGTGACGACAGCTCGGGGGCTGGTCCGCGGTCCCTCCATCGACTCGATTAGCCTGTGACAAGGACCGGAGCGTTGCTGCGCTTCGGTCGGATCGACCGAAGCTGGCTGACCGAAAGATGATCTTGGACGGTGATCATCGGTCCAATTGGCGTTGCCTCGAGATCCGTGCGTCTTCCTCCGCAGAAAGTACACAACTGAACTGGCGGTCAGCGGTGGCCGTTTCTCTCCGTGCATTGACTATCACAACGCCTTGTGCCCGGGTGGTGCCCCACCCCAATGAAAATAGCAACGTCAGTGCTTCGAAATCAAATGATCTCACTCTGCCCGGAGGACACCACCGAAGCGGCTCGACGGGATCGATCAGAAGGTCGAAACGCTCATCAGCCGGACCGCGCCGAAGGCGGGCGGTTGATCTCGGTGCCGCGGGCGGGCCGGTGGGGGAATCCCGCCAAATTCCCTACCACAGCTCCCCTTTAGCTGCTGCGAATTCGTGCGAGCCAAATTTTCTGAAAGAGTTTTTTCTCCTTACATTCAATAAGTTTATGTCTACGATTTCCTTAGTTTTTGCGATAGGTGCGTTTAAGAAATTGCAAAGTGGCAGCATCCTGTTAGTAGAGGCTTTAATGGGAATTCAAGGGCCGAGTTGACCGAATTCCACGCATTCACGCACGTCCGATGAGCCGTTCCGACCCACACTTCCTGCCTGGCGGCCGGGGGTGGTGCCCTCCATTTTCAATTTGCCCGGGGCACCCCCAGATTGCGCAACACGACGGTTATCCCGGGACTTGGCCTGATGGCGTCTTCCTGCAGCCTTCGGCCTTCAGCAATCAGCCTTCCAGCGAAGCCGGCGAGTTGGCCGGGTCCGATGCGTCTGCTAGGATGAATCGAGAGACCTTCCGCCGAGCATCCTTATTGAGAGTCCCACCATGCGTTCCGACATGATCAAGCGGGGCGACGCCCGCGCCGCCCACCGCAGTCTGCTCCGCGCCACCGGCGTGGGCGAGACCGACTGGGACAAGCCTTTCATCGCGATCTGCAATAGCCACGTCGACATCATCCCGGGGCACGTCCACCTCCAGGCGGTCGGCAATTATGTCAAGGAGTGCGTGCGTGCGGCCGGCGGCATGCCGTTTCTGTTCAACACGATCGGCGTGGACGACGGAATCGCCATGGGTCACGGCGGGATGAAATACTCATTGCCGTCGCGGGAGCTCATCGCCGACAGCGTCGAGACGATGATCCAGGCCCACTGCTTCGACGCGATGATCTGCATCCCCAACTGCGACAAGATCGTGCCCGGGATGTTCATGGGCGCGATGCGGGTGAATATCCCCACGATCTTCGTCTCCGGCGGGCCGATGGAGGCCGGGCGCACGGCCTCGGGCCGGGTGGTCGACCTGATCGACGCCTTCGTCGCGGGGGCCAAGAAGCAGAATGGCCAGCTCTCGGCCGAGGAACTCGAGGAGATCGAGAAGGCGGCCTGCCCCACCTGCGGGAGCTGTTCGGGGATGTTCACGGCCAACAGCATGAACTGCCTGGCCGAGGCCATCGGCCTGGCCCTGCCGGGCAACGGCACGATCCTGGCCACCTCGGCCGATCGCAAGGCCCTCTTCGAGCGGGCGGCGCGGCGAGTCGTGGCCATGGCCAGGGACTTCGCCAGGCTCGGCCCGGGCCACGGCCTGCTGCCCCGCGAGATCGGCAGCGCGGCGGCTTTCGACAACGCGATGATCCTCGACATGGCGATGGGCGGCAGCACCAACACCGTGCTGCACATCCTCGCGATCGCGCATGAGGCCGGCGTCCCGTTCAATCTCGAGCGGATCGACGCCCTCAGCCGCAAGACGCCGAACATCTGCAAGGTCAGCCCATCGAGCCATTATCACATGGAGGACGTCGCGCGGGCCGGCGGCATCTACACGATCCTGGGCGAGGTCGCACGAGGGTGCCCGGGGCTCCTGGACCTCACCTGTCCGACCGCCAGTGGCAAGACGCTGGGCGAGAACATTGAGGAGTACGATGTCCGGAGCGCCACCGCGGCGTCCACGGCCCGGCTCCTGACCCGGGTCAGGCCCGGCGGTGAACGAAGCAGCCAGGCCTGGACCGTCCCCAGCGTCGCGACCGAGGCCCGCTCGCAGGCCGCGGGACTGGCGCTGCTTGAAGCCGAGGGCGAGACCGGCGAGGAAGAGACCACAGCCTCGGACGACGGCGGATTCCATGGGTCTTCGGGCGATGACGGTGATGGCTTCGACTCGTTCGATGTGATCCGCACGGCAGATAACGCCTATTCGAAGACGGGCGGTCTGTCGATGCTCTCGGGCAACCTGGCGCCCCAGGGGGCGGTCGTGAAGACGGCCGGGGTCGGCCCCAATATGCTCAAGCACTCGGGACCCGCGGTGATCTTCGACAGCGAGGTTGACGCGTACAACGGGATCGTCTTCGGCAAGGTCAAGGCGGGCGACGTCGTGGTGGTCCGATACGAGGGTCCCAAGGGCGGGCCGGGTATGCAGGAGATGCTCGCCCCCACCACGGCGATCAAGGGGGTCGGCCTGGACGATCGTTGTGCGCTGATCACCGACGGGCGGTTCTCCGGCGGCACGGCCGGAGCGTCGATCGGCCACGTCAGCCCCGAGGCGGCCGTCGGCGGTCCGATCGCGCTGATCGAGGACGGCGATGTCATCGACATCGATATCCTGAACGGCGTCCTCTCCGTCCGGCTCTCCGACGACGAGCTGGAACGGCGCCGCGCGGCCTTCACTCCGCCCGCGCCCAGGATCACGACGGGCTACCTCGCCCGTTACGCCAGGATGGCCACCAGCGCCGACACCGGCGCCATCCTCAAGTGGGATTGATCGAAACCCGCACCGTGGCGATACGAGGAGCCGACGACGTGAGTTTATTCGACCTGAGCGGCAAGGTGGCGATCGTGACGGGCGGCAACGGCGGGATCGGCCTGGGCATCGCGCGCGGGCTGGCGCAGGCCGGGGCCGGGATCGCGGTGCTGGGGCGGAATACGGCGAAGTCCGAAGCGGCTGCCAGCCAGATCCACAAGGAATTCGGGGTCGATGCGATTCCCGTGCACGCCGACGTCTCGAAACCGGACCACATCGAGCGCGCCGCCGATGAGGTACTCACGAAGTTCGGCCGTGCCGACATCCTGTTCAACAACGCCGGCATCAACATCCGCAAGCCGCCGCACGAGCTGGCGCTCGCCGAATGGAACGAGGTCCTGAGCGCGAACCTGACCAGTGCTTTCCTGATGTCGAAGGCCGTCTATCCGGCGATGAAGCGCGAGGGGGGCGGCAAGATCGTCAACATCGGCAGCATGACCTCGATCTTCGGCGCCGGCTTCGCGCCGGCTTATGCGACGAGCAAGGGCGGCATCGTCCAGTTGACCAAGAGCCTGGCTCTGGCGTGGGCTCCCGACAACATCCAGGTCAACGCGATCCTGCCGGGCTGGTTCGACACCGAGCTGACGGAAAAGGCCCGGGAGGAGATCCCGGGCCTGCACGAGCGCGTCCTGGCTCGAATCGCGCAGGGCCGATGGGCCAAGCCGGTCGACATGGCGGGCACCGCCATCTGGCTGGCCAGCCACGCCAGCGACTACGTCACCGGGATCGCCGTCCCCGTCAACGGCGGGTACACGTTGACGCTGTAGAAGCCACCGCGGAATGGGCGAAGAAGAGAGGAACCACGAATATCACGAATCTTCACGAATAAAAGGCAAATGCAATCGGTGTCTGGTCCGATGTCAATGCCGTGATCTCCAGTGACCGCGCTCGCCTCGCTCGAATCTCCCGAACGGCTCTTCCTGCCTCTAATTCGTGGAGATTCGTGTTATTCGTGGTTCCTTCTTCCGGAATTCGATCCGCGATCACCCAGCGAGCGCCGGTGATGCGCCGGCCATCTCTCTTCACTTCGTGGTCTTGTCGCCGTTACCGGGCTTGGCAACGACATCGGTCGAGGAGGTCGGCTCGGGGCTGCGGACAACGCGGCCGTAAATCTCGAGTTCGAGCCGGCGGTTGAACGGCAGCCGGAACGAGACGGGTCTGATGGGAAGGAGGAACTGCAATCCGACCATCGGGGCGGGCTGGAACAGCGTGGGCAGCGGAGGGAAGCTCGGGGCCGCGTATTGCGCCTTCTTCATCGCGGAGTCGGCGGCGGGCCGGACGGGTTCGGGCTTGGCGTCCGTCGCCGGGCCGGGTTGCTGCGACTTCTTCGACTGCAAGCTGGGCCGGGGCTCGGCCGAATCGGAGGCGTTGTCGTCGTCGGCATCGTCGTCAGGCAGAGGGGGCAGCTCCGCGGCCGTACCATCGCGATGATACCCCTGCGGCATCGATCGGCTCGGTACCGGAGGCATGGGCGGCATTGGCATCTCTGGCGGCCCTGCGGGGAGGTTCAGCGCGGGAGCCGCTGAAGCGGGCGCCGGCGACGTCGCGGACGGGAACGGGAGGACCGGTACGTTGTAACTCGAGACCGGCCAGACGCACTGATGAGGACTCGGGAGACCGATGGGCGCCGTGGCCTCCTCGGCTTCGACGATCGCCAGCCGCTCGCGGATGATGGCCTTGCCTCCGCCGTCCGCCACGGTGTGCGGACCGAAGCTCATCAGCAAGATGCCGTCCTTCGGGATCAGCCACTCGCCCGCAATCTCCTGGCTGCCGATCTCGGGAACCTCGACCGCAACCTTCCGCGCATCCGAATCCTTTGAGCATGCGGGGCACGTAGTAGTGGGGGAGCAGCACTCCGGTGCCGGGACCGACGCGGCGATCACATCGCCGGCCGATTCCGGCGCCAGGTCGATCCCCATGGCCCGCATCCGGGCCCGCTCCTGGGCTTTCACCAGTTCCATCACTCTTCGGGGTACCGGGCAGGGGTCATGCGAATCCGCCATACTCTTGTCGTCACACTGTGCCGCCTCCGCCGTGCGCTGAGAATCGCATTGCGCACGCGCATAATGGACGCTCTTCACGACCCCAAGTGCGTTTGTGCCGTCGCGATCGCCCAGCGCCACGCGGTGCACGGCGAGGATCTGTGTGTCCTGAAGTACGATCTGCACCAGGATTCCCTGATCGAGCTTGCGTCCGGTCAGGGTCGTCGCGGTCCCGGTGCGGACGGTTTCCGGCTTGGCCTGGACGGAGTGCTCGTCGCCGTTCCAGGCAACCTGGGTTACGAGTTGGCGGTTGGCCCGTGTCGTGATGTGGGCCGGCAAGCCGGACCAGACGGTGACCGCGGGAGCCTGCAGGACGCGGCCGGCGGAGTTCTTCGTCGCGTGCTGAACTAGCCGCTTCGCCACGTCAGATGGGGCCGTCCAGACGGTCGCGGCCCCCTGGCGCGTCACGGGCGTCAGGCGCGTGAAGACGGCATCGCGCCATCCCAGTCCCTCGGCCTCCACGAAACGGACCGTGTACTTGATCGGCACGCCGCTCCGGCCCGCCTCCGGCGCGGCCGACACCGCGGTCACGGCAAGCGCCATCCATCCCAGTGCCACTCCCATGTGATGACCTCCATTGTCTTCAGTGCGCGTTGGGTCCGTCCGCGATGCCGGCCGGCCCGATCGAGCCGGACGGGACCGAGCCGCGCGGGATCATACGGTCGAGGGCCGAGGGCGTCAATCGCGGCTGTTGGCCGGCGACGAGGAAGACTTGAGCGAAAATGGGCCCGCGACGAGGACTTCCAACGGACCGGCGGGATCGGCCCTAGCCTCTGAATCACGAGTTCATCGCGACGCCGTCACGGTCATCCGGCGCCGTCGTGGGGCGGCCATCCTGGGGACCGTCGAGAGGCGGCGGCAGAAAGGCGTGGACAAGTGTTCGTGACAATGGTCGAGCAAAGCGGGCGGTGCGCTGAAGTCGTCGCGACGAACGGTTCATCCGCATCCCTTATCGGGAAGGTGCCCTACGGGATGTCCACAGGAATCCCGCGAGGCGTTCCACCAAGGTTCTTGCGACCCGAGGCTGAGCTCCGGGGCCATCTCGACGCGATTCTTACCCCGTTGCTTCGCCCGGTAGAGCGCTTGGTCCGCGATCGCGATCAGGTGGTCAACGTCCAGGTTCGGGCCTCGGGCCGCCAGGCCGCCAAGGCTGACCGTCAGCGCGATGTCCCCGACCGTAGGCGCCACGGGCGTCTCGGCGATGCAGTGCCGCAGCCGCTCCGACACGTTCCGCGTATTCGTTGAATCACATCCCGGCAGGACGACGAGGAACTCCTCGCCGCCATATCGACCTAAGGCGTCATACGGGCGCAGCGCGACGCCCATCCGCGCGGTCACCTCGCGCAGGACGGCATCGCCGGCAAGGTGGCCGTGCGTATCATTCACCCGCTTGAAGTCGTCGAGGTCCGCCAGCACGACCCCGAACGGCGCATCGTCGCGCGCCGTACGGCTCGATTCCCGCTGGAGGATCTCGAGGATCACCCCCCGGTTCCAGACCCCGGTCAGGGCGTCGCGAGTGGCCTGGATCCGCAGCGCCTCGTGCAGCTCCATGATCCGCCGACCGGCACGGACGCGGACCTCCAGCTCGTGCTCATCGAACGGCTTGGCGATGTAGTCATCCGCTCCCGCCTCCATGCCTCGGATGATGTCTAGCGTTGCGGTCCTCCCGGTCAGCATGATCAGGTAGACATAGGGCACCCCACGCGCTTCACGCACCTTGCGGCAGACCTCCACGCCGTCGAGGCCTGGCATCATCCAGTCGAGGATGACCAGCGGCGGAGCATCACTGCGTCTGAGCAGCTCCCAGGCCTCGGCGCCGTCCCTCGCCGTCACCACCTCGTAGCCCCAGTCCTCCAGCGCGCTCTCGAGCAAGAGGAGCGCGGCGGGATCGTCATCAGCGATCAGGATCCGCATCAGGCACCTTCTTCGTTCAGGAATCCCAGGGCATGCTCGAGGTGGACGACCTCGTCTTGCAACTCGGCACAGATGGCGCCGGCCTCCGCCACGTCTCGCCGGCGAGCGATCTCCTCGAGCCGCGCGGCGGCGCGTACAACGCGTGGAGCACTCAGGTTCGCGGCGGACCCCTTGATCCGGTGGGCGGCCCGCTCGAGCGCCGGACGGTCGTCCGCGGCCAGGACCGTGCGGATCTGGGTCAGAAGCCCGGAGCAGTCGGCCAGGAACGGGCCGGCCATCTTCCGCAGCAGGTCGCGTTTGCCCCGGGCGCGCACCAGGGCCTGCTGGAGATCGAACACCTCTTCGGCCACGACCGGCCGGTCCGCCCGGCCTCTCTCCGGCTCCGGTCGGTCCGTCGCGGCGTTCCGCCCCTCGACGAGCGCGAGGAACTGCTCGGGCCGGATCGGCTTGGGGATGTAGCCGTCCATCCCCGACGCCAGGCACCGCTCCCGGTCCCCCTTCATCGCATGCGCGGTCAAGGCGAAGATCGGGACGCGGCGCCCCGAGTCGTTCTCTTTCACGCGAATGGCGGCGGTCGCCTGCGATCCATCCATCCGGGGCATCTGTACGTCCATGAGGATCAGGTCGAACGATTCTCGGTCCAGGATATCGAGCGCCTCCCGACCGTCGTTGGCCACCACCACGGTGTGGCCCCGCTGCTCCGGGAGCGTGACCGCCAGCCGCTGATTCACCGGGTTATCCTCCGCCAGCAGGATCCGGAGGAGGCGCTCAGGTTGGGGCAGGTCCTCCACCGGCGACGGCGATTTGCGCCGTGCCATAGGTACCACCCCCAGGACGGCCGGGATGGAATGGAACAGCTCCGACGACTTGATGGGCTTGCAAAGAAAGGCGGCGATGCCTTCCCGCCGTACGCGCCGGCGATCAAGACGGGGAGGAAGAGCAAGATGAAGGGGGGGCCGTGCCCGATGTGCCGGTCGATGAGGAACTTGACCGCGATCGCACTCGCGACGCACGCGACGGCCAAGCCGTAGGAGCGAAGAGGCTGGCGTGGCCGGGATCGGTTCGGCGATTGATCGTCCCGTTCGGCCGATCTCATGAAAACCCTATGAGTTCTCTGCGCCAAAGAGAGCCCTAATCGCGCTCTCGGTCTGCGATCAGGGCTGCCCTAGCCGATAGCTCCCGCGACCCGCCATGAGCCGCGGGACACACTGGGAGTCTAACAGGGTGTACGAAAAGCCAGTTTGGGCCTATAATTCCGCATGAAACCCAAACGCTACCCGTCCGATCGGACTCGGACCCAGTGGAAACGCCTCAAGCGGTTGCTGCCGCCGGCCAAGCCCGGCGGACGACCTCGCTCCGTGAATCTGCGGGAGGTCCTCAACGGCATCTTCTACATCCTCCGCGGCGGCTGTGCCTGGCGGATGATGCCCACGGATCTGCCCCCGTGGAGTACCTGCTACGACTACTTCCGTAAGTGGCGCGACGCCGGCACCTGGGCAAAGATCAACGACGCGCTGCGGACCCAGGTCCGCCGACGCGCCGGGCGGAAGAAGAGCCCCAGCATGGGTATCATCGATAGTCAGAGCGTCAAGACCACCGAGCGCGGCGGCCCGCACGGCAAGGACCCGTTCAAGAAGGTCAACGGGCGGAAGCGTCACCTGGTCGTCGATACGCTGGGGATGGTCGTGGCCGCGGCGGTCCACTCGGCGGGCATCCAGGATCGGGACGGCGCCAAGCGGGTCCTGGGGAAGATGGTCGGCCGCTTCCCGCGGCTGGAGAAGATCCTGACCGACGGGATCTACAACGGCGGGATCGCTGAGTGGGCCCGCGCGGTCGGTGGTTGGCTCCTGGAGATGGTAGTCCGTCCCGAGGGGGAGACGGAGTTCAAGGTCCTGAAGTGGCGGTGGATCGTGGAGCGGACATTCGCCTGGCTGGGCCGCTACCGGCGCTTGAGCAAGGATTACGAGGGGAGCGAGGAGTCGAGCGAATCTTGGATCTATGTGGCTATGACTCATTTCATGCTCCGGCGCCTCGATCCAGCTTGATCGAGGCTTTTCGTACACCCTTTAAGACGCTAAATCCAGGGGGTCAACTCGGCCGCGCCGTGGGCCACTCGCCACGGTCTGGACAAGAGATGAGGATCCCGTCGTGAAGATGACCACCGGCGCTGTCCCGCCGTCGAGCTTGTGATAAGCTCCCCGTGAAGCCACATGAGAATGCCGCATCGGGCGCCCAACTGCCGCCATGAATGATCGCGGGGCGCGGTCGTCGAACCTGGGAAGGAGCAACCATGTCATCCCGTTGGCTGCTGCCGGCTTTCCTCCTGGTCTGGACCGCGCCGCGCGCGGGGACGGGCCCGCCGATAACCGGCCGGACAATGTCCGGCCGATCCCCCCTAATGGCATCGCGCTGTCCAATGCCGACCGGGCGGCCCTCCGGGCGGGCGTCGACGAACTCGGCAAGCGAATCGATGCACTGCGCGAGTCTCTCGGCGCAAGGCCGACCTGCTCCGGCTGCTGCCCGACGTGCAGGTCTATCACAAGGCCGCCCACGACGCCGTGAAATACGGTGAGCTCTTCAAGCCGGGCGAGGTCGCGGTGGCAAGGGACCTGATCGCGCGGGGCCTCGAGCGGGCGAGCCAGTTGAGCCAGGGCCGGGCGCCGTGGGACTCGGCCACCGGGCTGGTCGTGCGCGGCTACGTCTCGAGGATCGACGGCTCCGTCCAGCCGTATGGGCTGGTCGTGCCCGCGTCATACCGGCCGGATTCGCCGCACCGGTTCCGGCTGGACGTCTGGTGCCATGGGCGCGGCGAGACCTTGAGCGAGCTGAGCTTCATCGAAGGTCGCCAGAAGTCGCCGGGCGAGTTCACGCCACCGAACGCGTTCGTGTTGCACCCTTATGGGCGGTACTGCAACGCCAACAAGTTCGCCGGTGAGATCGACCTTTTCGAAGCGCTCGATGACGTCAAGAGCCGCTACCCGATCGACGACGACCGGATCGTGATGCGGGGCTTCTCGATGGGAGGCGCCGCCTGCTGGCAGTTCGCCGTCCATTATCCCGGCCTGTGGGTCGCCGCCGCGCCGGGGGCCGGCTTCTCCGAGACGGCCGACTTCCTCAAGGTCTTCCAGCGCGAGCCGGTGCAGCCGACCTCGTACCAGAAGACGCTCTGGCATCTCTACGACTGCACCGACTATGCGCTGAACCTCTTCAACTGCCCGACCGTGGCCTACAGCGGCGAGCGAGATGCCCAGAAGCAAGCGGCCGACATGATGGCCAAGGCGCTCAAGGAAGAGGACATCGAGCTGGCGCAGCGTGATCGGCAAGAACACCGCGCCACCACTATACCCCCGAGGCCAGGGCCGAGATCAACCGGCGGATCGACTCGATCGTCGCGGCCGGGCGCAATCCGGTGCCCGAGACGTTGCGTTTCACCACCTGGACGCTCCGCTACAACCGCTCGTTCTGGGTCCAGGTCGACGGTCTGGAGCGCCACTGGGAACGGGCGCAGATCGATGCCGACCTGTACGGCGAGGATCTCGACGGCCCGGAGATCCGCACCAAGAACGTCATTGCCTTCACCCTGTCGATTCCGTCCGGTCGCTACCCTCTCGACATCAGGGAGGCGCCGAGCGTCGAGGTCGACGGGCAGGACGTCACGGCCGCCCGGCCGCTCTCGGACCGGTCGTGGACCGCGCATTTCCGCAAGGTCGATGGCCGCTGGACGTCCGTCGCGTCGGACGACGACGGCAGTCTACGCAAGCGGCACGGTCTGCAAGGGCCGATCGACGATGCGTTCATGGACAGCTTCCTCATGGTCCGGCCGACCGGCCCGGCGCTCAACGACAAGGTCGGACAATGGGCTGCAACGGAGATGAAGCACGCCGTGGATCACTGGCGACGACAGTTCCGCGGCGAAGCGCGCGTCAAGGACGACAAGGACGTCTCCGACGCCGACATCGGCGCCCACAACCTGGTCCTCTGGGGCGACCCGAGCAGCAACTCCCTGCTGGCCAAGGTCGCCGCCAAACTCCCGGTCCGCTGGGACAAGGACGGCGTGCGCCTCGCGCCAGGAGCTACAACGCCGGGCATCACGTACCGGTGTTGATCTATCCCAATCCCCTGAATCCGAAGCGGTACGTCGTGCTCAACAGCGGATTCACGTTCCGCGAGTACGATTACTTGAACAATGCACGACAGGTGCCCAAGCTGCCCGATTACGCGGTCGTGGACGTCGCCGTGCCGGTCACCTCGCGCGCCCCGGGGGGCATCGTCGCCGCGGGGTTCTTCACGGAGACCTGGGCGTTACCGGAGGCGAGTTATCCTTGATCAGGGCGCGGCGACGACGCTGCCGGCGGGCGGGTCGCCGGAGGCGGCGACCGTCGGGACGGGGAGACCCTGGATCAGGTCGTAATACATCGCGGCGCTGTGTTGCCACCAGAAGTCGGTCGGGTTGATCGGGTTCTTGCCGTGGACGCCGATCAGGCTGAAGGGCGCGCCGCAGCCCTCGAAAGCGAGGGTCGGCAGGATCGGCGGCAGCTCGAGACCGATGCCCAGCGTCGCCGCGGCCGCCGGCAGCGCGACCCCGTGCAGCTTCCGCGAGAGGTGGTCGAGCTGGGGTTTGTGCTTGGAGACCTGGGCGATGGACATGGCATCCCTGAGCAGGCGGATCGCCTGATCGAGCGGGGCCAGCATGAGCCGGTCGGTCAGCCAGCCAGACAGGGGATTGGGCGTATTGACGTCGTCGAGCGACTCGAGCGTCAGGGGCACCTGCGGGACCCAGTCCTGCGAGTTGTTCAGGCAGTACGCCAGCCCGCCGTTGGCGAACGCGGCGTTGTACTCCGAGGCATAATGCCCGTTGCCCGGCCTGGGCAAGGCGAAGGTATAGGTCTTGTGGGAGTAACCGGGATCTGCCGCGGCGGCCCGATTCCCCAGGTACGAGCGGACCAGGCTGGCGATCGCGGCGCCCTGGCTGTGGCCGGCGATGTAGACGTCGCTGCCCGCCGGACAGAGCTTCGGCAGCCTGGCGAGGATGCCGTCATCCGGGTCCCAGAGGACCACGAGGGCGGCCAGCGCGAAGCCCAGGTGCACGCCGGCCAGCGGGTCAACGGCGAAGCGATACTCCCGGCCCAGCACGGTCCCGGAGGCCGGGATCATCACCGAGAGCAGGTCGTCGATGATGCTGCCGGCCTGGTCCACGGTCCCGCGGATCAGCACCGCGAACGGGCCCGGGGCGGGCGGCCCCTGGCGCAAGAGCTCCCACATGTTGTCGAAGACGCCGAGCTGGGGCGACCGGTAGAGCGAAGTCCAGCCCAGCGGGAATGACGGCTTGACCAGCGGCGGCGCCGGCGGTCCTTCCAGCTCCGCGATCATCGCGATCAACGCCGCGGCCTCGTCACGCTCGAAACCCGGACGGAATGCCACGTGGTTCATCTCCCCTCGGAAGTCGGATCAACGAGTTCTTGGGCTGATCATCCGCGAAAGGGCAGACTCTGGATCGCAAATTAGAGATTCAGGATTCCGAATGCATTACAATTCCAATTCATCCCGCACGCTAGTGAAGGCGCCGATGGCGAACTGGAGGTCCTCACGGCTATGTGCCGCCGAGACCTGCACACGGACGCGCGCCTTGCCCTGCGGAACGACCGGGTAAGAGAACCCGATCGCATAGACCCCTTTTTCCAGCAGGCGCTCGGCCATGCGGCCGGCCAGCGCGGCATCGCCGATCATGATCGGCACGATCGGATGCTCGCCGGGGATGATGTTGAACCGGCGCTCGGTCATCGCCGCCCGGAAGAACCGGGTGTTGGACTCGAGCTTGTCGCGGAGCTCGGTCGAGCGCCGGCAGATTTCGATCGCCTTGAGCGACGCGCCCAGGATCGCCGGCGCGACCGAGTTCGAGAACAGGTACGGGCGCGATCGCTGGCGCAAGATCGCCACGACCTCGGCCCGGGCGGCGGTATAGCCGCCACTCGAGCCGCCCAGCGCCTTGCCGAGGGTCCCGGTGAGGATGTCCACGCGGCCCATGACGTCGCGATACTCGTGGGTGCCCCGGCCGTTCGGACCCATGAAGCCCACGGCGTGCGAATCGTCCACCATGACCAGCGCGTCGTACCTGTCGGCCAGCTCGCAGATCGATTTCAGGTCGGCGATGATCCCGTCCATCGAGAAGACGCCGTCGGTGGCGATCAGCCGGAACCGCGCGTCGCTCGCCTCCTGGAGCCTGGCCTCCAGGTCGGCCATGTCGTTGTTCTTGTAACGCAGCCGGCGGGCCTTGCAGAGCCGGATGCCGTCGATGATCGAGGCGTGATTGAGCTCGTCGGAGATCACCGCGTCCTCGGGGCCCAGGATCGTCTCGAACAGCCCGCCGTTGGCGTCCCAGCACGACGAGTACAGGATCGCTTCCTCGGTGCCCAGGAACTCGGCGATCGCCCGCTCGAGCGCCTTGTGCGGCTCCTGCGTGCCGCAGATGAAGCGAACCGAGGCCATCCCGTTACCCCAGTGGTTGAGGGCCTCGTGGGCCGCCTTGACGACCTCGGGATGATCGGCGAGTCCCAGGTAGTTGTTCGCGCACATGTTCAGGACGTCGGGCCGGCCCTGCACCCCGACGTGCGCGGCGCTGCGGCGTGCTGAGGACCCGCTCGCCCTTGAAGAGCCCGGCCTTGCGGATCTCGTCGAGCTGAGTGGATAAGTGCTGCCTGATGGCTCCGTACATAATGGATTCCTCATGAGTGCCGTAGGGTGGGCTCGGCCCACCGGCCGAGGCCTGCATCGGTGGGCCGAGCCCACCCTACGTGGTCCCCGTACGGGAGCTAACCTTCATGCCACGTGAGGATGACCTTCCCCGACTCGCCCGATTTCATCGCCTCGAAGCCCTTCTCGAAGTCGCGGAAGTCGTAGCGGTGGGTGATGACCGGGGTGATGTCGAGGCCCGACTGGAGCATCACGGTCATCTTGTACCAGGTGTCGTACATCTCGCGGCCGTAGATGCCCTTGATCGTGATCATGTTGAACACCACGGCGTTCCAGTCGATCGCCATCTCGCGGGTGGGGATGCCAAGCATGGCGATCTTGCCGCCGTGGCACATGTTGGCCAGCATGTCGCGGAAGGCCTCCGGGCTGCCGGACATCTCCAGGCCGATGTCGAATCCCTCCTTCATGCCGAGCTCCTTCTGAACGCTCTCGATCGACCGCTCACGGATGTCAACGGCCAGCGTGGCCCCCATCTTCCTGGCCAGGGCCAGCCGATACGGGTTGACGTCGGTAATGACGACGTGACGGGCCCCGGCATGGCGGACGACCCTCACCGCCATGATCCCGATCGGCCCGGCACCGGTGATCAGCACGTCCTCGCCCAGCACGTCGAATTGCAGCGCCGTGTGCACCGCGTTACCGAAGGGGTCGAAGATGGCCTGGACGTCGCGGGGGATGTTCGGGTCGTGCACCCACACGTTTGTCATCGGCAGCGCCAGGTACTCGGCGAAGGCCCCCGGCCGGTTCACCCCGACCCCCTTGGTGTCCTTGCAGAGGTGCCGCCGACCGGCCAGGCAATTCCGGCAACGGCCGCAGACGACGTGACCCTCACCGCTGACGACCTCGCCGACGTGGAAGTCCTTGACGTTCGAGCCCACCTCCACGATCTCGCCGACGAACTCGTGCCCCACTACCATGGGCACCGGGATCGTCCGCTGCGCCCAGGCGTCCCAGGCCTCTATGTGGATATCCGTACCGCAGATTCCCGTACGCAGCACCTTGATGAGCACGTCGTTAATGCCGATTCGCGGGACCGGCACTTGATCCAGCCAAAGACCCGGCTTGGCTTCCTTCTTCACCAGGGCCAGCATCGTCTCCATCTCGGGAACGTCCTCCAGCTCTTGTTCAACAAATCCGACATTCAATCCATGCCAAGCCTCGGGCGCGAGACAACCTACGTTGAAGGCTAACGTCGCAGCGGGGATGCTGCAATGATCTGCCGCGTGGTGGGAAGTCGTTCGATCTGACCCTGGTATAGGATGGCACCATGGGATCGTTGTCTCGCGACGAAAACCTGGGAAGGCTGCGCGACGGGGGAAGCTGGGATGTCGTGGTTATCGGCGGCGGCGCGACGGGACTCGGCGCCGCGGTGGATGCGGCCGCGCGCGGATATCGCACCGCGCTGCTCGAGGCCCGCGACTTCGCGCAGGGGACGTCCAGCCGGAGCACCAAATTGATCCACGGCGGAGTCCGCTACCTGGCGCAGGGGGATATCCCGCTGGTCCGCGAGGCGCTCCATGAGCGGGGCTTGCTCTTCCGCAACGCCTCGCACCTGGTGCATCGCCGCGACTTCGTCGTGCCGGCGTACCGATGGCGCGACTTGCCGTTCTATGGCATCGGGTTGAAAGTCTACGACCTGCTGGCCGGTCGATCGAATCTCGGCGGATCGCGCTGGATCGGGCCGGTCGCGGTCGTCGAGCGAATCCCGACGATCGTCCGGCGCGGCCTGCGCGGCGGGATCGTCTACACCGACGGCCAATTCGACGACGCGCGGCTGGCGATCGCCCTGGTGCGGACGTTGGCCGGCCTCGGCGGTGTGGCGCTCAATTACGCGTCGGTCGTCGGGTTCTCGCGGCGGGACGGGCGGATCGCCGCGGTTTCCGTCCGGGACGATGAGACCGGCGAGGAGCTGGCGGTCGAGGCGCGTGTCGTGATCAATGCGACCGGCGTCTACGCCGACGCGGTCCGCCGGCTCGACGATCCCGGCACGGCGGCCTCACCCTTGTTGACCCCCAGCCAGGGGACGCACATCGTCCTCGAGCGTTCGTTCCTGCCGGGTGAGAGCGCGTTGCTGGTGCCGCACACCGACGACGGACGCGTGCTCTTCACGATCCCCTGGCACGGCCGGATCCTGGTCGGTACGACCGATACGCCGGTCGCCGAGCCGGCCGTCGAGCCGCGCCCGCGACCCGAGGAGGTCGCGTATCTGCTCGAGCATGTCTCCCGATACCTGGTAACGCGACCGCAGGCCGAGGACATCCGGAGCACCTTCGCCGGCCTCAGGCCCCTGCTCCGCGGCCACGATCCCCGCGCGGGGGACATCGGCGCGCCGACAGCCAAGCTCTCGCGCGAGCACGCGATCCTCGTCTCGCCGTCGGGACTGGTCACCGTCGCCGGCGGGAAATGGACGACCTACCGGCGGATGGCGGCCGACGCCGTCGACCACGCGACCCGGGTCGGCGGCCTTGCGCCGCGGCCGACGACGACTGCCACGCTCCGGCTCCACGGCTGGGAAGAACCGGTCGATGGCCGCGATGACCCGCTCTCGGTTTACGGGTCCGATGCTCCGGGAATCCGTGCACTCGGCTCCGAGAATCCCGAATGGGACCGCCCGCTCCACCCCGCCCTACCCTATCGCGCGGCCGAAGTCATCTGGGCCGCGCGGCACGAGGCCGCCCGCTCGATCGAGGACGTCCTGGCGCGGCGGACCCGGGCGCTGTTCCTCGACGCCCGCGCCAGCATCGAGGCCGCACTGCCCGTCGCCGCGCTCCTGGCGTCGGCACTCGGGAAGGATCAGGCCTGGCAGGCATCCCAGGTTGCCCGATATCGGGAGCTGGCTGCGGGCTACCTCGCGCCGGCCGGCTTGTAGCTTCCCTCGGTGCCGCTTTTTGGGCCATCGCATTGGCATTCCGTTTGCAACTGCCACCTATTGATCTAGCGTAACCCGGCAACCCAACACCCGGCCAGGACCCGGGCTGTGGTGCCGGATGTCCGATACAACCTCGATCCACGGTCGAGGAGGAGGATCGCGATGTCACTATTGAAGTGGGCGTTGTTCTTCCTGGTGATCGCGGCGATCGCGGCGCTCTTCGGCTTCGGCGGGGTCGCCCAGGGGTCCGCCGACATCGCCAAGGTGCTGTTCTTCGTCTTCCTGGTGGTGTTCGCGGTCATCGGCATCCTGGGTGTCACCGTCTTCCGCACGGTGACTTGACCGGATCTGATGCCCGGGTCCTCCCGGAGCGAAGGCCCCGACCGGCCAATCCAAGTCCCGGCGAAGTCCGGAGTTGGGTTGCGCGGCCGGGGCTTTCCCTTGCGCCGACTCATCGGCCGCGAATTCCCACGGTTTGGAACGTCTCCAGATTCCGCCGATAGGCTGTTCCGGCCCGATCGCACCGTCGTTATCCTAGATGGGGGAAGCGCGGGAAACGCGGCGTCTCCGGCGCGCGGGAGACCCGAAAAAGGACGGCCTGTCCCCAATATTCGGGGACGATGTCCGAATGGGGTACTGAGGAGGTATCCTGACCATGTCATACGGCGGAAATGCCGATCCCAGCGGAATCCAGGTGACCTTTCTGGATCAGACGGGTGCCAAATCGGTCAAGGCGGTCATCGCCTTCAGCGTGCCGGTCAGCCGGATCATCCCCAACATCATCACCAAGATGAGCCTGCCCGGGACGAGCCCGGACGGGCAGCCGATGAGCTATGCCCTCGACCACAAGGAAGGGGGCCGGCGATTGTTGGAGAGCTGGACGCTCGTCGAGGGCGGGGTCCAGAACGGCGACCACCTGATCGTCTATCCCGAGGTCGTGGCCGGAAGGCTCTGATCGAAACGGAACGGGCCGACCTGCGCGCTCACCCGATCCGGCCGGTCGGGACGGGCCAGAACGGTCCCCAGGCAGGGAGTCGTCCCGGCCGAAGGTCGGCCCCGCGCGGGTCTCGTGCCGCGGCCGACCGAACGCGCGGGATCGCCACGACGACAATCCAGGCACCGCTTCGTACCAGGCGTCGGATCACCATGTACCAGTCCCCTCGCATGCGCCGGCTCCGCAACGACCTTGCGGCCCTCGAGCGACTCCAATCCGAGAGCTCGGTCTTCCGCTTCACGACCCACGGAGACCCGCCGCAGCTCTACCGCATCGTGTTCCAGGGTCGGGGGTTGTGGCGCGACCATGGCAAGGTCAAGCCGATCGAGAAGCACCACATCGAGATCAAGCTCGGGTCGTCCTATCCCCGGACGATCCCCGAAATCCGCTGGCTGACGCCGATCTACCACCCGAACATCTCAGAAATCGGCATGGTCTGCCTGGGCGGATACGGCACGCACTGGGTGCCCAGCGTGCAGCTCGACGAGTTGTGCACGATGCTCTGGGACATGCTGCGCTACCACAATTACGACATCCGCAGCCCTTATAACCGGGACGCGGCGCTGTGGGTCGCTCAGCAGCAATTGATCCGCTTCCCGACCGATGCCCGGCCGCTCAGGGACCTGCGGGCCGCCCTGGGGCGGGTCGCCAGTGCGTCGGCGGGATCGGGAAAATCCGGACCGGCGGCCAGGTCCGGCGCCAACGGGTCGGATCGGTCGGCGTCGGAAGCGGCGTCGAAAGGTAAGCTCAGTCGGGTACGTCACTTCGCCCAGCGGTATGGCCGGATCTTCGGCACGCCAGAGAATCCGGTGCTCGCGGGGTCGGAGCCGGCCGACGCCGCCCGCACGGTGCCCGCCAACTCGGAGTTGCATGACGTCGTGGCGGCGCAGGCGGCCGCCGGGACCCCTGAGTCGGAGCGCGCGGCACCGGACCACGAGCCGGTCTTCATCATCGACCCCGAGCCGGAGGCCGATACCCGGCCCGCGGCGGCACGGGCCGCGGCGGCGACGGAAGAGGCGGCCTACCAGGCCCTGTTCGCCCGGCCGACCCAGGCGAGGGAGAATGCCGGCGCCCCCGGGACGAGACGGTCAACGTCGCCGCGGAAGTCCGCCGGCTCCTGGCGGCAGGCGAGCCGGCCGCTCCACCGAGCGACGAGATCGTCTTCATCGAATAGGCGCGACCGCGTTCGTCCCGGTCCCGTCAACAACCAGACCCTGCGCGGAACGGAACTCGATGATGCATGAGAGTCCTCCGGCCGACCCCCTGATCATCGACGACCTGGACCGATACAGCCGCCTTCGCCTCATCTCGTGGTGGCGGCAGGAGCGGCTCCGGGCGGCGCGGGTCCTGGTCGTGGGCGCGGCGCCCTGGGCAACGAGGTCCTGAAGAACCTGGCGCTGGTCGGCCTGGGCACGATCCACGTGATCGATCTCGACGTCGTTGAGCCGTCGAACCTGTCGCGCTCGGTCCTGTTCCGATCGGAGGACGGCGGCCGCTCCAAGGCCGAGGTCGCCGCGATCCGCGCGGCGGAGATGAACCCCGAGATCCGCATCCTCCCCCTGCACGGCGACGCGATCACCGAGCTGGGCCTGGGCGCCTTCGCCGACATGGACCTCGTCATCGGCTGCCTGGATAACCGCGAGGCCCGGCTCTGGGTCAACCGCCAGTGCTGGAAGGTGGGTACGCCGTGGATCGACGCGGGCATTCAAGAGATTCAGGGTGTGGTCAAGGTGTTCGTCCCTCCCGACTCGGCCTGCTACGAGTGTGCCATGACCGAGCGGGACTATCAGCTCTTGAACTTGCGTTATAGCTGCCCGCTTCTCCGGCGCGAGGAGATCGCGGCGGGCAAGGTCCCGACGGCCCCGACCATCGCTTCGATGATGGCGGCGCTCCAGGTCCAGGAGGCGCTCAAGCTGCTCCACGAGCTGCCGGTCGCGGCGGGGACCGCCTTCGTCTACAATGGCGTCGGCAACCAGTTCTATTCGACGCGGTTGCCGCGCCGTGAAGACTGCCTGAGCCACGAGACATATCCCGAGCCGGTCGAGCTGGCGCTGTCGAACCGGTTGACCGTCGGCGAGCTGATGGCGGCGGCGCACGAGCACGTCGAGGGTCCGCTCGAGCTTGTCCTGGACCGCGAACTGGTCGTGGCATTGGACTGCCCGCGGTGCCAGTGGCGCGAGGCGGTCATGAAGCCGCGGATCAAGGTCCGCGCCGGCGACGCCGTCTGCCCGACGTGTCACGAGCCCGCACGACCGGAGTTCGCCAGCGCCATCGAGGAATCCTCGCCGATGGTCGACCAGCCGCTTTGCCGCGTGGGCATCCCGCCGTACGATATCGTTCGCGTCGACGGCCCGGCCGGCTCGGGTTTCTTCCTCCTGGCCGCGGACCGTGACGACTGGGCACGGCCGCAGCCGCGGCCACAGACCGGGCGGGGGGAGTGAGCCGGTGGACGCGGACGGCGACGACATCGTCTTCGGCGAGATGAAGGTCCGCGAGCCGGAGCGCCGCCCGCGGCCGGACCGCGACCGCAAGTACGCCTGCCTGGCCTATGAGGTCCCCGCGCCGATCGACCTGCCGATCTTCCTCGACCGGCGCACCGCCGACGCCATCGAGCGCCATGCCCTGAGCGATACGTCCGTCGAGCTGGGAGGCATCCTTCTGGGCAAGGAGTGCGTCGAACCCTCGACCGGTCAGCCTTTCGTCTGGGTCACCCAATCGCTCGAGGCCAAGCACTACGCCAACACCCAGGCCAGCTTCACCTACACCCACGACTCGTGGGAAGAGATCACCCGCGAACGGGACCGGCTGCACCCCGAGTCTGACATCGTCGGCTGGTACCACACGCATCCCAGCTTCGGCATCTTCCTCTCGCACCACGACCTGTTCATCCACCAGCATTTTTTCGCGCAGCCGCTGCAGGTGGCCTACGTCGTCGACCCGATCAACCAGACCCGCGGATTCTTCCAGTGGCGCGACGGCGGCCTGGCGCAGGTCGGCGGCTATTTCCTGACCGCCGATCGCAGCGACCGGGTCGCGCTGGCGCGGCTGGCCAACGACCTGGAGAAACTCCCCAATCCCGAGGGCGGCGGGGGCGGATCGCTCTCGCCCCGCCTCGAGGCGGAGCTCATCAAGATGCTCACCCGACCGGCACCATCGTACACCTCGTCCCCAGCCGAGCGGCTCCAGCTCGCGACGCTCTTCGGGATGCTCGGCACGTTCCTGGGCATCCTCGGCGTGGCGCTGGCCCTCTGGCTCTACCAGCTCCAGGGCCGGATCCAGGAACAGAACGATGCCGTGAATCTCCTGGCCCGCACCGTCGAGCAGCTCGGCGACAGCCAACGTCTGGCGACGGACACCTTGATCCGCAAGATCGGCAACGAGAAGGCCGAGGATTTCCTGGCGCAGTACAACAAGGCCGCCAAGGACCGCGACGAGGCCGTGCGCCGCGCCGAGGACTGGCGGGCGAGCTCCGAGGTCCTCGGCGCCTGCGCCAGGGAGCTCGACGGGAAGCTCCAGGCCGCCCAGAAAGACCTCGCCCAATCCAAGGACGACGCCAAGGAGGCGCCCAAGCTCCGCGAGCGGATCGCCACCCTCGAGGAGAAGCATGATCGCAAGCAACGCCAGCTCGAGGAGCTGGAGCCGTTCCTCAAGAAGTCCAGGGAGGACGGGTTCGACGTCGAGCTCCTCATTCAGGACCGCAACCGCACCCGGTTCGTCGCCTACGCCGGCTGGGGCATCAGTGCGCTCCTGGCCGCCGGGCTCGTCGCCGCCTTCTTCTTTTACAAGCCCCCCCTGCCCGACGACGCGGCCCCCCAGCCCCAGGACGGCGAGCGGCCGACGCACCGGATCGTCTGAGACACCGGTCAACCCCATTCCGAATTCCAGATTCCGAATTCCAAATTGAAGAGTATTTGATTTGAATCTTGAATCCGGAATCTTGAATCCGGAATCTTCAATATGAACCCCCGACCTCATTCACCCGGGACAACCGAGGACCGCGCCGCGACCGGGCGCCGGATCAGGTCATGGGGATGGCTGGCGGTCGCGATCTCCGCGGCGGTGTTGATGCTCGCCGGCGCGTCCACCGCGTCGCAGGCGAAGGATGATGCCGCCCGCTCGGCGTCCGCGGCGGCGGGGGACCGCGACGAGCAGGAACCCGTCGCCGTCCCCGAGCCCAGCGAGAAGGCGTTGCGTTTCTATCGGGGCAATAACGCGCTGTGGACGCTCAACCGCGCCTGGGCCATCCTCGTGAACGGCGCCCTGGCGTTTTCAGGCCTGTCGGCGCGGCTGAGGACCCTGGCACATCGGATCGGGAGGAGCTGGTTCCTGACGGTCGGCATCTATGCGGTCCTCTATCTCGCGGCCATCTTCGTGATCGACCTTCCGCTGTCGTTCTACGAGGGCTTCGTCCGCCTGCACGCCTACGGCCTATCGAATCAGACCCTGGGCAAGTGGCTCCACGACGTCACGACGCGCTTGGCCGTGGAGATGGTCGTCGGATTCGCCTTGACCTGGGTCCCGTATGGATTGATGGCCCGCAGCCCGCGGCGATGGTGGTTGTATCTGGGGCTGCTCTCGGTGCCGTTCCTGTTCGCGACGATGCTCGTCATGCCCATCTGGATCGACCCGCTCTACAACAAGTTCGGCCCGATGAAGGACAAGGCCCTCGAGCGCCAGATCCTCGCGCTGGCCGAGCGGGCGGGGATCGAGGGCGGCCGCGTCTTCGAGGTGGAGAAGAGCGTCGATACCAAGGCCATGAACGCTTACGTCACGGGCGTCTTCGGCAGCAAGCGGATCGTCCTGTGGGATACGTTGCTCGCCAAGCTCGACCCGCCCGAAGTGCTGACCGTGATGGGACACGAGATGGGGCATTACAAGCTGGGCCACGTCGTGCGCTCGATCTGGCTGGGCTCGCTGGTCGTGCTGGCCATTCTCTTCTTCGTCGAGCGGGCGGGCCGGTGGCTGATCGCGCGCTTCTCAACGCGACTGGGTTTCGACCGACTCTCCGACGTCGCGTCCGTGCCGCTGGTGCTCATGCTGATGGAGGTGTCCTCGCTGTTCCTCAGCCCGGTCGCGCTGGCCTACAGCCGGTACCAGGAGCACGAAGCCGACCGCTATGCTCTGGACCTGACCCACGCCAACCATTCCGCCGCGATGGCGGACGCCAAGATGCAGGCCGAGAACCTGGGCAACCCCCGCCCCGGGCTCTTCTATACGATCTTTCGCGCCAGCCACCCGAGCATCGGCGAGCGAATTGACTTTTGCAATCATTATCACCCCTGGCGGACGGAACCCCGGCCGCGTGCCGCTGATGGGGATCGCGCGGGCAAGTCCGGCGAGTAGGGACCGACACCGTCGGGCGATTTCCGGCCCGGCGAGATTCGGCCGGCGATGTTTCGGATGCGACGATCAGATCGGTCTTGTCGGTCGGTATGAACTCGGTGAATTAAGCGGGACATGAAGCGCTTTGTGTACAGAAGTGCGCATCTCGCGGCATGGGTTATGCTTGAACTGTGCCCGGAACCCCCTATAGTATGAGGGTGCAATCCGCCTGAATCATCTTGACTGGATCGCCCAGCTCCTCGCATGTCGTGATCGGCGGGCGTGGTGCGGGGCGTAGCGGTGGTGGCAACCCGAGGTGGGGCGGTCCGGGTGCCGGGTCCCCGAAGTGGATGACCTCGGGGAAGATCGCGGTCCAGGAGTGCCGGTGACATGGGACTGGAGGTCATCAGGGACCTGCCGAGCCGCAGGCCCGCCTGGGTGATCGGGGCCTGGTTGATCATCGCCGTGGTCGTCGGCGTGCTGTCGCCCGATCTGACGCGGCTGGCGGCCGAAGGTCAGGCCAGGATGCTGGCCGGCGGCGCGGAGAGCCGCCGTGCCGCCGAGTTGGTGCGCCAGTGCTGGCCCGATCAGTCGTATGAATCGATGATCGTGGCCGTGCTGCACCGCCCCGGCGGCTTGACGGACGCCGACCGGCGGTTCGCCGCGCGTCTGGCCGGGCAGTTCGAAACGGTGGGGCGTCCCGCGGATGTCCTCCGGGTGATCGGGCCCGCATCGGCCCCCGAGATCGCCCGGCGGCTGCTGAGCCCGGATGGAACCGTCGAGCTGGTGGCCGCGTCGCTCTCGTCGTCGTTCGTCGCGCCGAGCGCGCACCAGGCCGTCGCATGGGCGCAACGACAGGCCGCGGAAGCGGTCGCGATCCCGCCTGGCCTGGACATCCGCTGGACCGGCGATGCCGTGATCGGCCGCGACTACATGGGCGCCGTCAAGACGTCCCTCGATCGCGCCGCCGCGGCCACGGTCATCCTGCTCTTGATCGTCCTGCTTTTGGTCTATCGGTCGTTCTGGCTGTCGATGGTCCCCCTTCTGACGATCGGACTGAGCGTCGTGATCGCGCGGGCTCCTCGCCTGGATGATCCTGGCCGGCTGGGAAGTCTCGTCGCTGGTCGAGCTGTTCCTGATCGCGATCCTGTTCGGCACCGGGACCGACTTCTGCCTGTTCCTGTCGTGGCGGTTCGCCGAGCAATACAACCGGGGCAATCCGGCCGCGGCGATGCGGGTCACGCTGGGCCGGTCGTTCCCGGCCCTGGCCACCAGCGCCGGGACGATCATCATCGGCCTGTTGCTGATGGGGACGACGCGTTTCAAGCTGTTCTCCAGCACCGGGCCGAGCGTGGCGATGGGGCTCGCATTGGCCCTGCTCGCGACGCTCAGCCTGACCCCGGCGCTGTTGATCCTGCTGGCCCGGATCCGTCCTCGGGCCTTCGACGGCCTGGCCAGCCGCTCCACGGCGTACTGGGAACGCCTCGGATCCGCCGCGATGGCCCGCCCGTTGCGGAGCTGGGCGCTGACCCTCCTGGCGATGATCCCGCTGGCCATCCTGGGGCTGAGGACCGAGTTCATCCAGGACTTGTTGACCGAGCTACCCGAGAGGACCCGGTCGGTCGAGGACTTCCATTTCCTGGCCTCGAAATTCGAGCCCGGGATGCTGGCCCCGCTGACCGTCGTGCTGGAGTCGGACGCCGACTTCCGCAAGTCCGAAGGTCTCGCCTTGATCGACGATGTGAGCCGCCTGCTGGTGCACCACCGCCGGATCGCCGAGGTCCGTTCGGCGACCCAGCCGCTGGGCAGCCCTCAGCCGCTGGCACGCGCCCGGCTGGCCTCGCGGCTGGGCGAGGTCAACGCCGGCTTCCGCCAGCTCTCCGAGGGGGCCGAACAGCTCACCAAGGGGCTGACCGAGGGCGCGGCCAAGCTCCGCGCGGCCATCTGGCTGGAGGAAGCCACCGGGTTCTCGCTGACCGGCGCCAAACCCAAGCCCGCCGCGGGTCCCGTCCCCAAGTCCGACCGATCTGTCGCCCGGACGAACATGCCGACGGGCGGCGAGGCGCTGGCCACGGGCTTCAAGCAGGCGTCGGCCGTCCTGCAATGGAGCCAGGGGATGCCCGCGAGCTGGAACCTCTCCGCCCTGCAGGGCGCTTTCGAGGCCCTGAGCCGGCAGGACTCCGCCTCGGCGGCCAGGGAGAAGACCGCGGGCGGGATGCCCGCGCGGGCGCCCACGGCCGGCGGTACGGCTCCGCCGGGCGCGGGCGCGTCGGGGTCGAGGCCGCTCGACGTGTCAGGCGCACCGACCGCCCCCCTCGTCGCGCAGAAGCCTGCGCAGGGGGAGAAGGCCGGACCACAGGACCAATCGAAATCGGCGTCGAAGCCCAAGGTGGAGACCCCGCCGGAGGTCCTGCTCCGCGAGCTGACCCGCGCCGCCGAAGGGGCGTCCCAGATCGCCGACGGCGCCGCGCCGCCCGTCGCGAGGTGGCCGCGATCCTCAGCGACCCGGTCGGCCGGCGCGCTCGATCGCCTGCTGATCGACGACCAGACCGTGCACGAGCATCCCGAGCTGCTCCGCAGCTTCGCCGCCTACATCACGCCCGACGGCCGGCACGCCCGCATCGACGTCACCCAGGCCGACCGGATCTTCTCCAACGACGCGATGAACTACGTCCAGACCCTGCGCCGGCGGCTGGCCGATTACCTCGGCGAGTACGAAGGCATCCACGTCGCCGCGCGCGTCGCCGGGGCCAATGCCGAGTCGGCCGACATCCGCGACCTCACCCGCGCCGACCAGGTCCAGAGCTGGTTCATCGTCCCGATCGGCGTGTTCCTCGTCCTGATGGTGGCGTTGCGCGACCCGCTGGCCTGCGTGAACCTGGTCGGGACGATGGTCCTGACCTACGCCTTCGCGCTGGGCACGACGCACCTGGTCTTCGTCACGCTCCTGGGTGCCCAGGGACTCGACTGGAAGGTGCCGTATTTCCTCTTCGTGCTGCTGGTGGCCGTCGGGGTCGATTACAACGTGTTCCTGATGGCGCGGCTCCACGAGGAATCGCAGAAGCGGGGGCTGCGCCGGGGGATCGTCCGCGCGATCGGCCACACCGGCGGGCTGATCAGCTCGGCCGCGGCGATCACGGCCACCAGCTTCGCGTCATTCGTAATCAGCCCGCTGGGCTCGCTCCGCCAGCTCGGCTTCGCGCTGGTGGTGGGTATCGTCGTCAACGCCACGCTGGTCCGGCCGCTCCTGGTCCCCTGCGGCCACTGGCTGCTCTCGCGCACCCGCGAGGTCTTCGCGCCCCACATCGTCGTCAAGAAGGGACGCCGCGAATATGTCGTGGTCCCGGATTGACCGGCGACTGGCGTCGCTATAGCGCGACTCTTCAAGGAGGGATCATCTTGATGACTGCGAGAAAACGCGTCGTGGCGGCGTTTGTCCTCGGGTGCGCGTCCCTGGCCGCCGCGCGTCTGCGAGCCGGCGAGGAGTCGCGCAGGCCCCAGGTCCCGGAGTTGAAGGTCGAGCGGTACACGCTGCCCAACGGGCTGACGGTCCTGCTGCATCAGGACCACAAGACGCCCGTGGCCGCGGTGGACGTCTATTACAAGGTCGGCTCGAAGGATGAGAAACCGGGCAAGACCGGGTTCGCCCACCTGTTCGAGCACATGATGTTCCGGGGCTCACAGCATCATGACGCGGAGTATACCCTACCGCTGGAGCGGCTGGGCGCCGAGACGAACGCCACGACCGACGAGGACCGGACCGAGTACTACGAGCGGGTCCCTAGCAACGCGCTGGAGCGTGCCCTCTGGCTCGAAGCCGATCGGATGGGGTTCCTGCTGCCGGCCATGACCCGCGAGAAGCTGGACGCCGAGCGGGACGTGGTCAAGAACGAGCGCCGCGAGCGGGTGGACAACGTCCCGTATGGCCGGGCGGATGAGGCGATCCGCGAGGCCCTCTACCCGGCGGATCATCCCTATCACCACAGCGTGATCGGTTCGATGGCCGACCTGTCAGCGGCCGCGCCGGGCGACGTGGCGGCCTTCTTCCGCGCCTACTATGCCCCCGACAACGCGATCCTCTGCGTGGCCGGCGATTTCGAGCCCGATCGGGTGCGAGGATGGATCGAGCGCTACTTCGGCCCCCTGCCCCGCGGTCCGCGTCCCGAGCCCCCCACTCCGGCCCGGCCCGCCCTGACCGCCCCGAAGCACATCCGCTTGACCGACGCGGTCAGCCTTCCCCGCGCCCAGCTCGTCTGGCGGACCGTGCCCGCCGGCCACCCCGACGAGCCCGCGCTCGACATCCTGGCCGCGATCCTCGGCGGTCTGGATAAGGAAAACCGCCTGTTCCGCACGCTGATGTACGACCGGCCGCTCGCCGCCAGCGTGAGCGCCTCGCATCCGACCCGCCGGCTCTCGGGAGAGTTCCAGGTCGAGGTCTTCGCGCACCCCGACCGAAAACTCGAGGAATTGGTCAAACTCGCCGACGCCGAGATCGAGCGGCTCAAGCGGGAGGGCCCCACCGAGGCGGAGGTCCGCAAAGCCCAGAACCAGCGGGAGAGCGAACTGATCATGGGCCTCCAGTCGGTCATCCGCAAGGCCGAGGTGCTCAACCTCTACCAGGCCGTCTACGGCGACCCGCTGGCTTATCGGACCGAGCTGGATCGGGTTTTCGCCGTCACGCCGGAGGACGTCCGTCGGGTGGCCCGACAGTACCTCGGCCCGAATCGGGTCGAGCTCGACATCGTCCCCGGCGAGCCGGCCCCTGCCACGGCGCAGGCCGCCGCTCCCGCGAATCGGCCGGCGCAGGAAGTCGTCGCAGGTCAACCGGGGACGCTTCCACCGCCCGTCGAGATCAAGGACAACTTCGACCGATCGATCATGCCACCGCTCGGCCCGACCCCTCGATACCAACCGCCCCGTTTCGAGCGGCGCCAGCTTTCCGACGGCCTGGAACTCCGGATCGTCGAGCGGCACGAGCTGCCGATCGTGACGGTCAACCTGGTCATCAAGTCGGGCGAGACACTCACGCCGAAGGGGAAGGAGGGCCTCGCCTCGCTGGCCGCCAATCTGCTGGAGGAGGGGACGGCCTCGCGGACCACGATGGAACTGGCCGGCGACCTGGCGGAGATCGGCTCGACGCTCGAAGCCGCCGGCGGGCTGGAATCGACCACGATCGCGCTGACGACCCTGTCGCGGCACCTCGATCGCGGCCTCGACCTGTTCGCCGACGTCGTGCGCCATCCCTCGTACCCCGAGAAGGAGTTGGAGCGGCTCAAGCTCGAGCGGCTCGCGCGCCTGAAGGCCCGGGCCGATGATCCCGAGGAGACGGCCGCGGCCGTGTTCCCGCGATTGATCTACGGGCCCGAGCACCCGTACGGACGCCCCGACCTGGGCACTCCCGGCTCGGTCAAGTCGATCGCGCGCGAGGATGTCGTGGGGTTTCACCGGCGGATCCTGGTGCCCGGCAACGGGGCGCTGGTGATCGTCGGCGACGTGCGGCCCGACGCGATCGCCGCCGCGCTGGAGGCGCGTCTGAGTGCCTGGGCGGCCGGCCCGGTCCCGGCTGCTCCGCCGCTCGAGCCGGTTCCGGCCCCTCCGCAGGGACGTCCCGTCTCTTTGATCGACAAGGCCGGCGCACCGCAGTCGGTGCTGACCATCGGGCGAATCGGCGCCCCGCGTAGGTCTCCCGACTTCCACGCCTTGATCGTCATGAACGCGATCCTGGGCGGCCAGTACGCCAGCCGGATCAACCTCAACCTCCGCCAGGAGAAGGGGTACACCTATGGCGCGGAATCGGGCTTCGCCTTCTACCGGGGCCCGGGTCCCTTCGTCGCGGGCGGGCCGGTCGAGAGCGGAGTCACCAGGGAGGCGCTCGAGGAGCTGTTCAAGGAGCTGGCCGGCATCGCGGGCGCCCGACCCGTCACCGAGGACGAGCTGGCCTTCGCCAAGGAACGGCTGATCCTCGGCTTCCCCGGCCGGTTCGAGACGACGTTCGGGGTGGCCGGCCAGGTCGCCGTCCTCGTGACCGATGAGCTACCCGATGACGAGTTCGAACGCTACCAGCCCCGAGTCGAGGCCGTCACCAGGGGCGATGTCGACCGCGTCGCCAGGCAGTACATCACCCCGGACCGGATGGTCGTTCTGATCGTGGGCGACCGGGGGCGGATCGAGGGGCCGCTCAAGAGCCTCTCCTGGATCAAAGGGATTCGGCATCTCGACACCGGCGGCAACCCCCTCGATGAGCCGTTCGAGTCCGGGCGTTGAATCGAGTGATCGGCGTGCCATCGCCTTGCACCGAAAACAAAGAGGGATTGCGGATTCCCGATTCCGGATTCAAGATTCAGGATGTTCGGCGCGGGTCTCCCGACCCCGCCCAGGAGCCTGACCGAAGATCTCCCCGCCCGAAAGCGTCATGACCACCCACTGGGAATTCCGGCAGTCGTTCCGTCGCTACGTCGCCCGCTATCTCATCCGGATCGGCGGCGTGTTCGCCCTCGGTACGCTGGTGTTCCTGGGCGTCTGGCTACTGCTCGAGCTATTCGATCAGCGCGACGACGCCACGCTCCGGGCCGAGGCGGCCATGGCAGTCGCGATCGTCGTGTGCCTGGCGGCGGTGGGCCTGTCCGCCCGGTCCGCCGAACGCGAGGCCCGCGAGGACCCGCGCCTGATCTGCCCCCAATGTGACAGCCCGCTGTCCTACTACTACGGCATGATCGTCCTCCACTCGGGGAACTGCCCCCACTGCGGGGAGCGGGTGCTGGAGGATTGACGGTCAACCGGCGCGATCCGGTCCCTCGCAGACGGATGTCTTGAATCGCGAAAAGGCCGCTCTGGATCGTTGGTCCTCAACTGGCGGCGACGTTTGGGTTATCGTCGTGCCACTGAGGACTGACTCTGGGTCCTCGAGGCGCCTGCGCTCGTCGCGGCCCACCGATCCCGGCTCCCGTGCGGGAATTCACCTCTCAAGCTCGAAGAGGCGTGCGGCGGTGCGAAACCCAAGGGAAAGGACGAACCATGCTGCGGGTGGTCGAGAGCTTCGCGGGGCTGCAATCGCCGTCGGTCTGTCTCGGCCTCATGATCCTGACGCTGGCCTCGGATGCGAACGGCGAGCAGGTCGTCCTCGATTGCGAGTCGGGCGTGCCGGACGCGTTCCGCCTGCTGAACGCGAACGCCTCGGTCACGAGGAACGAGCCGCTGTCGGGCAAGGCGTCACTTCTCCTCGATACGACCAGGAGCCGCGAGGAATGGAACCCGGCGTTGCAGACGGCCCGGGGCGTGTTGAAGCCGGATACAGACTATGTGATGACGTTCAAGTGCAAGATCCTGACCGCGAGCAAGGACGCGATGGTCCATTGCTTCGTGAGGCCGCTCGACGCGACCGGCTCGGCCCGTGACGTGGCACGGCTCAACTTCACCGAGACGAACGCGGTGAAGATCCTCAGATTGAAGTTTCATATCCCGGCAAGGGCGAGCAATTACTCCTTCCAGATCTCTCCGCGCTTCCGGGTCCGGGCGCTCGTCGACGACCTCCGGATCACCGAAGGGACCGGCGAACGCTACTACAGCGCGGCGGAGAACCCGGTCCGGTACGAGAATCCGATCGACTTGGCCGCAGGATCGCCGGAGTTCGAGGTCGACTTGCCCAGGTCCGGGAACAAGACGACCGTCTCCGTCGCCGAGTTCGGAGCCAGGGCGTCCAACGAGGACAACACCGAGGCGTTCGCCGCCGCCATCCGGCACTGCAAGGCCGTCGCGGCGGCGAGATTGATCGTGCCGAAAGGCGTTTACCGGTTCACGAGTTCGAAGGCCGTCCGGCTCGCCGGCATGGTCAACTTCGAATTCGACGGCCAGGGTTCCGAGCTCGTCTTCCACAAGAAGAGCGGCGGGCTGCTGGAGGTCGCCGGTTGCGAGCGGATCGTGCTCAAGGATCTCGTCCTCGACTGGGACTGGGAGAAGGACCCGCTCGGGAGCGTCGTCGAGGTGGCGGACGTCGGCCCCGGCGGCGGCTATCTCGACCTGAAGTTCGTCCACTATACGGATTTCCCGCGCCGCGACGTCCGGATCGCCATCCTCGAAGGCCTGGACCGAAAGACCATGTCGGTGGGCTACGAGGGGTCGGTCAACATCTCCGGCGAGTTCACGAGGGGGAAGGACAAGCCCCGGACCGAATGGCTCTCCGGGAACCTGCTGCGGCTCCATGCGGCGCCCTGGCAGAAACCGACGTTCGCGACGCGGGTCAGGAAGAACGACCTGTTCCGGATCCGGCACTACGTCTACGACATGAACGGGGTGACGATGTCGGACAACAGACACCTCACGCTCTCCGGCGTGACGATCTATTCGTGCCCCGGCCACGCCTTCGTGTCCTCCGGCGACCAGCATCACTGGCAATTCCTGGACTGCCGCATCATCCGCCGTCCGGGGACCGAGCGTCCCGTCACCTGCACCGCCGACCACCACCACGTCGCCAGGTCGCAAGGGTTCTTCAAGATGCTCCGTTGCGAGTTCAGCCTGGGGGGTGACGACTGCCTGAACGTGCATGACAACTCGAGCTTCGCCACGAGAGTCGGGGAGCACGCCGTCGAGGTGAGGAACGGTGGCATCGCGGAGGTCGGCGACCTGGTCGAGCTCCGGAACGACGACTACTCGCCGACGGGGTTCACCGCCCGGGTGAAGAAGAAGGAGGCGAGCCGCCCCGCGGGGGGAGGGAACGGGAGCACAAGGCCCCGGCAGCTCGTCTTCGAGGAGCCGGTCCCCGCGCAGACGACGTCGGGGTTCGTCCTGTTCAACTGGCGCTACGACTCCCGAAACATCATCGTCAGGGACTGCTATTTCCACGACAACCGGGCCCGTGGCCTCCTGCTGCTCGGCAGGGCAATCACGGTCGAGAACAACCGCTTCGTCCACAACCAGATGTGCGGGATCAAGATCGAGACGGGGTATACGTTCGACCTGTGGTCGGAGGGTTACGGCGCTTCGAACATCGTCATCCGCAACAATGTCTTCGACGGCGTGAACCCGGTGCCCGAATACCCCAACGAGAAATACCCGATCATCTATATGAGCGCCTACCTCAAGACCGACCCGTCGGCGGAGAAGACGTCGTATCCGATCCTGAAGGATATCCTCGTCGAGAAGAACACCTTCGTGAACCCCCCGGGGGTGATCTGCTACGTCTGCTGCGCGAACAATGTGACGATCCGCGACAACAGGATCCTCGTGACGGAGCCCCGGAAGGAAAACCACGACTTCCGCGGCGCGGTGGGGGTGGCCTATGCGTCGGACCTCAGGGTGATCCATAATACGTGGGTCCGTTCCGCGTACGCGAATCGACCTGGCGTCTTCGCCGACGAGGAGACGACCCGTGGCGTCGTCTGCCAGGGGAACGTCGTCGCCGGACCGGACTGACCGCGCGGGCGAACGGGTCGGAAGCGAATGGCACGAGGATCACGCGAGCGATCTGCATCCGGCGATTCGCTCAGATCCGAGTCGCCGATTCCGCCGGGCCATGCCGGAGATGTCCGTCGGGGTCGAGCCGAAGGTCTGAATGCACTTGCACCGACTTCGAGAGGCGGGCGATCGACATGTTCGGGTTATTCGGCTCCGCATCCGACTCCTGGCGCAATCGCGCGCGGCTGCGCCGCGTCGAGCAGAAGCTCGACGTGATCCTCAATCATCTCGGGATCACATTCGCCGAGGCGAGCGGTTTGCCGGACGAAGTTCGTGCCCTGGCCGACTCGGGGCAGAAGATCAACGCGATCAAGGCCCTTCGCGAGACGACCGGCCTTGGCCTGAAGGAGGCTAAGGATGTCGTCGAGGCGTATATGACCCGCAACGCTTGACGTCCCCACGGCCGGGACGCTTGGTGTCCGTCCGTTAGCACCTGACTCGATCATCCGGCCGAGGCCGCAACCCGTCATGACCGGGATGAATAGAATGGGCAGCCGCCTGGGATGGGCGATCGTCGTCCTGGGTGTCGTGGTGGGGATGGGTGCGGCGGCATGGCACTGGCTCGGGCCGTCGGCCGATCGGCTCGTCGAGGCGCGACGGGCCTACGAGCGCGGGGATTGGGATGTCGCCGCGGACGCGACGCGGCGACGGCTCCGCGAGGCCGGCGACGACGTCGAGGCCCTGCGCCTCTACGCGCGGTCTTCGATCCGCGCGAACCGGGATGACGCCGGGAACGCGATCTACAAGGATCGTCTGGGCCCGGAGCGGATGCAGGCGGAGGATTATTACCTGGTGGGCTTGTCGCTGGCTCGCCTCGGCCGCAAGGAGATGGCGCTCCAGGTGTGGGAGAAAGGGGCGCACGGCACCGGCGAACATCCGGAGCTGCTCGAAAGCCTGGCGCGCGAGGCGATGGCACTGGGCCGTCCCGTAGCCGCCGACGCGGCCGCGCGACGACTGTCGCGCCTGCCGGGGTGGGAGGGACTCGGCTGGTTGCTGCTGGGCGAGGCGCGGGACCAGCTCGACGATCCGATCGCGGCGGCCGAGGCGCTGGAACGCGGCCTGAAGACCCACGGCTCCTTGCGGGAAGGTCCCCGCGACCTGACCCGTGACCGGCGACTGCTGGCCCGATGCCGGCTCCAGCTCGGGCTCCCGGCCGAGGCCCGGGAGCCGCTGGAGCAGATGCTGGCCAACGTCGGTGCCGGGGATGATGACCACGAAGCCGAGTGGCTGCTGAGTCGCGCCTGGCTCCAGCAAGGCCGGATCGCCGAGGCCACCGCCGCGCTGAGGCGGTCCGGCTCCTTCCGCGAGACCAATCCGCTGATCCCCGAGCCGTCCCCGTACGTGGGCTCGGCCCGATGCGCCGGGTGCCATCCGGAGATCTGCCGGACCTACCGGCGCAGCCGGCACGCCCGGACCTTCCACCACGGCGCCGGCCTCGCCGGGCTACCGATGCCCGACGGTCCGCTGACCGATCCCGACCAGCCCGACGTCACCCTCATCCTCCGCCGCGAGGGGCCGCGGATCCAGGTCGAGACCCGTGCGCGTGACCAGGTCCTGCACGCGGTGGTCGATTATGCCTTCGGCACGACCGAGCGCTACGTGACGATGATCGGTCGCGATGACTCCGGGGAATATCGCGGCCTGCGGTTGTCGTACTACCGGACCGCGGACGGCTCGGGCTGGGACCGGACGTCCGGAGACGCCGGTTCCCCGGACCCGCACGAGAAGATCCGGGGCCGGCCGGTCAACGTCCGGGACGGCGTGGTCCGCTGCCTGGTCTGTCACGTCACCCGCCCGCGGGACTTCCGCGATTCGCCCCCCTCAGCCGTCGGCCCCGAGGCCGCCGACCCGGCGATCGGCTGCGAACGGTGTCACGGACCCGGCGGCAACCATCTGGCGGCGATCGCCGCCGACTGGCCAGACCGGGCCATCGCGCTCGCCCGGGCCGAGACCGCGCCCGCGGCCAAGGTCAACGCCCAGTGCGCCGAGTGCCACACCGTGGATTTCCACTCCGTCATCCGGGCCGCGCCGGACGATTCGCGCTATGTCCGCTCGCCGGGCTTCACCCAGACCTTCAGCCGATGCTACGCCGAAAGCGGCGGCCGTCTGAGCTGCCTGACGTGCCACGATCCTCATCGCGAGGTGGAGAAGACCGCCTCGGACTACGAGGCGAAATGCCTGTCCTGCCACTCGTCCGGTCAGGGAGGGCCGAGCTCGACTCCGGCCACCGACGCCGGAAGTGGTCGTGCCTGCCCGGTCAACCCGGCCAAGGACTGCCTCAATTGCCACATGCCGAAGGTGCCCGTCAGTGACCTCCACACCACGCTGACCGACCACTACATCCGGATCCACCGCCCGGCGAAATCCGGGGGATGAGCCACACGCCGCGGCGCCGAAGTTTTCCTGCGCGCGTCATCCGCCGGGGACATCAAGGACCTCGCTCTTTCGATGGCCCCGTCCCCTCTCCGCTCGCCTCGCGCTCTTCGTAGGCCCTTTTCGGCGGCCTCGGCCAAGCTCGCGCTCCTCTTGGATCGACGAGTACTCGGTCAGGAGATCGAGGGCCTTATCGAGTGCGGTGACCTGATCCGGGCTGTAGAACGAGATGATTCGCGCCCATGATTGAGATGTGTGAATATTATATCGCATCTGAATCCATTTTTGAAACCCGAGCATGAATTCGGAATCCGTCCGATTGGGGGAACGACCGATCGTCCAGCCTTCGAGGAAGGCTCGAAGGGTGTCGATGGACCTCTCACCGATATACATGGTCGGACGCGCTTTGAGCTGCTGGATCATGTCACAGATATTCAACCTTGGCGGTCTCCTCTTTTCTTCAACGCGTGCACGATCGCAGCGGCGCACCGATCGCACTCAAAAAGTTCGAGACCCTTCGCCGCTTTGGCTGCAACCTCCCCGGCTGACCTTCCTGCCGCCTTCCCCAAGGTTGCAGCCCCCGTTTGCGACGGAATTCGTCGCCGCGTGCCCAGACTGCCCCCTGAGCCCTTCCACGACGGCCGCTCCGGAGGACCCGCCCACGATTCTAGCAAACGGCGACTTCCTTCGTAGGAATGGCTCCGCCCCCAGTCGAGTCTATAGCAAGGAGACCGGGCATGGGGGTTCTGCCCCGAAGGGGCCGGACAGTTCAGCCCAGGGCAACGCCCTGGGACCGGGACGTCCAGGCGACCTCGAGCCCTGACAGGGCGGGACACGGGCACGGCGATGTTTCGCCCTGTCAGGGCTCAGGGATCGCCATCCGATCCGATCCCAGGGCGTTGCCCTGGGCTGACTTGTGGCTGCCCCTTCGGGGCGATGGACAATGATGCCGGTATCGATGCGACAGTCTCCCCCAATCCGAACTTTCCCCGTGGCGTGAACCGATTTAGAATCGTCGAAGCGGACCGCGTCGATGGGCGCTGCCGGCCACGGGTCGGTCGGTGTCGACCCCGTTCGATGAGCGTACTGATGTTGAGGCGGATGCGGAGCGGGGAAACACGCGATATGGCGACCGCGAGTCGGGTGCACCCCGCGAGGCGACGGACGCGAACGGCGATGACGGCCCTGGCCGTGGGTCTCGTCGGTGCGGGCCTGTGGTGGGCCTGGTCCTGGCTCGTCCCGGGTCCGGTCTCCCTCGGGGTGACGGCCTACCACCGGGGCCGGTGGCGTGAGGCGCTCCAGTTCGCGCAGCAGCGACTGGCCGCCGCGAAGGATGACCCTCGGGCGCTGCGGCTCCTGGCCAGGGCCACGGTCCGGCTGGGCGGCTTTCCCCAGGCTCGGGCGATCTACGACCGCCTCGGTGCCTCCGATCTGGAGGCCGAGGACTACTGCGTCATGGGCCTGATGGAGAACATGTCGGGAGAGCCGATCGCGGCCCAGCACGTGTTGCACCAGGCGCTGAGCCTCGACCCCGATCATGCCGAGTCGCTGCACTTGCTCGCCCTGGCGGCGTTCCAGCGGTCGCAGTGGGTCGAGGCGACCCGGGCCGCCGAGCGCCTGGCACGTCGCCCGGGATGGGAGGCGCGGGCGGACCTGCTGCTGGGGATGATTCGCGCCGGGGACGACGACCCGGCCGGCGCCGTCCAGGCGATCCGGCAGGCCCTGGCCCGGGACCCCTCGATCCGGCTCATGCCGGCGGACCCATTCAGCACGCAAAGGCTCCTGGCGCGCAGCCTGTTGCAGGCCGGGCGGCCGGCCGAGGCCCACGAGGTCCTGCGCACCGTGCTGGACGGCAGAGCGGATCGCGAGGCCGAGTGGCTTTCGAGTCGAGCCTACCTCCAGGAGGGGAATCCGGCCGAGGCCGAAGCGGCGGTGCGCCGGTCCGGCTCTTACCGTGCCGAACACCCGCTGGAGCCTCAACCCGCCCCATACGTGGGCGAGGCCCAATGCGCCAACTGCCACCCGGACATTTCGCCGCGCGGTCCTCGCCAGCCGGCACGCGCGGACTTACCGCGGCAGTCGCGACCTGGCCGACCTGCCCCTGCCGGATCGCGCCCTGTCCGACCCGGACAACCCGGAGGTCACCCACGCGCTCAAGCGGTCCGGCGACCGACTCGAGGTCGAAACCCGCCTCCCCAACAAGGTCCTCCGGGCGGTGGTCGATTATGCCCTGGGCTCGAACGACCGTTTCACGTCGCTCATCGGACGCGATGAACAAGGGCAGGCCAGGACCCTGCGCCTTTCCTATCATCGGAGCGCCGAAGGCGCGGGGTGGGATCGGTCGAAGGGCCATGCGGTGCATCCCCGGCGCGACGAGGACTTCCTGGGAGAGCTGTTCGCTTCGGATGACGAGCGGCAGGAGTGCCTGGTCTGTCACACCACCAGCGCCCGGGCGACGCGCGAGCACGTCGGCCCCGAGGCCGACGATCGGGGGATCGGCTGCGAGCGTTGCCACGGCCCGGGCGGCCTGCACCTCGCCGCGATCGCGGCCAGGTCGTCCGACCCGGCGATCGCCGCTCCGGCCCAGGCGTCCCCCGCCCAGATCAACGAGTCCTGCGGGGGGTGCCACAGTCAGCACTTCCTGACGATGCCGGCGGCGCGCACCGCCCCGGACTGGACGCGATTCCCCGGTTCGACCCTCCCCTGGAGCCGATGCTACGCCGAGAGCGGCGGGACCCTGAGCTGTGTGACCTGTCACGACCCCCATACCAACGCCGAAACCGCGCCGACCTCCTACGAAGCGAAATGCCTCTCCTGCCACGCCACGTCGTCCGCCAAGGTGGCGACGGCACCCGCCGACTCGCATCAGGCCCCAGCGGCGTTCCGGTCTCCCTGCCCCGTCAACTCGAGCCGGGATTGTCTCAAGTGTCACATGCCCAAGGTGTGGTACGACTGGCTCCACGGCTCCTTCACCGACCATTACATCCGGGTCCATCGCGCGTCGGGCTCGGGACGCTAGAGTGCTTTACGCATGCGTTGCGTCCACCCGACCCCCCCTGACCCCCCCTTCTTAAGGGGGGGACACTGAAGAAGGACCGCCCCTCTTTATCCCCCCCTTAAGAAGGGGGGGTCAGGGGGGGTCGAGGCTCAACCCACTCCGGGGGGTCAGGGGGGATCGAGGCTTCAGCCCACCCTCGAGACCGAACCATGTACGCCATCCACTTGTTAACCGCTCTAGCCGGACCCCGGCGCCGGCGCGGTGGCCTGGCCTCCCGGTACGGTCTCGACCGGGCGCGAATCTGGCAAGCACAGTGCCAGGATGACCGCGGGTCCGAGGGTGGCCAGGAGGGACGCGAGCAGGCGGGTCTGCCAGGTTCCCGAGATCGGGTCGTCGGTGTTCGCCCTGGTAAAGTAGACGGCCCCGATGATGTCGTAGCCGAGCGCCCCCAGAATGGCTCCGATGAAGCCGGCGAACAGGAGCCACGCACTGAGGCGATACCTGCCCAGACCCACGGCGAACGCCACGCCGCCCGCGGCCCCCAGCAGTCCCCAGATCAGGCCGTGCATGCCCATGGAGATGAAGAGATCGTAGTCGAAATACTCGTCGCGCACCGCGATGAATCGGGGTAGGAGCACCCAGGAGACGCCGGCGCCCGATGCCAGCCCCAGGATCGCGCCAAGCAGCCCGCCGGCCAGGGCCCCGCCGCTCGAACGCCGCGCCAGTCCGCCGGCGATTCCCAGGCTTGCCCCCAGGCAAAGCCCCAGGACACCGAAGGTCACCGCCCCGTTGCGCGTCGCCGCCACCGCGTTGGTCGCGTCATTCGGCTCCATGATGGTGTTGCCCATGACGTTCTTCTTGACCTTCTCGGCGGGAATCAGGTCGTGGGTCTTCTCGCCGATCACGAAGGCGACCAGGCCGGCGAGCAGTCCGGCGACTAATCAGCGCCCATCGGGCGCGGCCGAACCACGGCCAGGCCGGCGGATCGGAGCGACCTTCAGTCGCCGCGGCAAGGTCCTCAGGTACCGCATCCGGTTCGTTCGTGTTCACGACTCGCACTCCCCGGTCTTGAAAGCGCCCCGCGGGCGTTCGCTCGTCGAGCCGGCATCGATCCTTCGGCCCCGACGGGTCACGCCAAGCGGAAGACGACGCGTTCGACGAGGTGCTGCCTGGCTTCAAGCCGTCCGCCCCCCAACGATCGCCCGCGGTCGCCATCCGCCTCGCCCGGATTGAACCGCAGCAGTCTAGCACAAAGCCGCCACGGGAGGGCCTACCGAATGTAAATCCGCGTGATCCCTTGAGTCCAGTTTCCGTTCGACTATAATGCACGAGTGTGTCCGGATCGGACGGTTCGAAAAGGAAACGTCTGCAGCGTTGATCGCGTCGGTCAACCGGGTCGTGGATACCGACGTGCCCCGCCGATGGCGCGGTTTTCGCGCCGATTTTCGGATGACTTGCTTATCCGCAAGCCCGCATGGCTGCGTGGTCCAACGAATTTCTGACATCAGAAGCCCACTCTTACTCGGCCTGGCCCCGATCGAGCTGACAAGCCGTGACTTTATTGGGATCTCCGGGAGGGCGAGGCTCCTGCCGAGCCGCATTTCCAGGCTCGGCAGGAGCCGTACCCTCCCGGGACACCCGATTCGGTCAGGGCCTCTTAAGGATTTCGAGCATGAGCCACCGCGAAGTTCCCGTACGCGCCGGCAGTTCCTGGTCTCGGGCCTCTCCCTCATTGGCTGCTTCCTGTCGCTGGGCTCGTTGGCCGTGATGAGCGGTTGCGGCGACGACAAGGGCCCGGGGCAGGTCGAGAACGCCGGCGACGTCACCAAGACGCCGGACGCTATGGAATCCATGAAGGCCTACCAGGGCCAGATGCAGAACAGGGGAAACCCGTCCGTCCCCAAGAAGAAGTAAGCGGGGCGGGGCGGTGAGCCGATCGAATCAGGGCGTCGCGGCGGAGATGCGCGCCAGGAGATGCTCCAACAGGTGGTGGTATGAAGGGTAAGGCTCGGCTGGCGGTGGGCCCGAACCGCGAGATTCCCCGGATTTGACCGAGGATAACTCCTCGATTGATCAACGCGGTGACATTCCATACAGCGGCCTGACGCGGGCCGTTTCCCATCGGTTCCAGGTGGGACGGACGCGACGGCTTCATCCCGATCGGTCGGCCTGGTCAACCGGTGATTCTCGAGCAGCGGTTTCCTCGTTCATTTTCTCATGCTACAGGAGTCAGGGCCGATGCGAACAAGATCTCGGATGGGGTTCACGTTGATCGAACTCCTCGTCGTCATCGCCATCATCGCCGTGCTGATCGCCCTGCTGCTGCCGGCCGTTCAGGCGGCACGCGAGGCCGCACGCCGGGCGCAGTGCACCAACAATCTCAAGCAGATCGGCCTGGCGATGCACAACTACCACACGTCCCAGAACACGTTCCCCACGGGCGTCTCAGCCTCGCGGAACACCTGGAATATCGGGAAATGCGGCGTCACCGCCCCCGGGCAGGTGACGTGGAACGGCTGGAGCGTCCACGCGATGCTCCTCCCCTACCTCGAGGCGACCCCCGTCTACAACGCGATCAACTTCATGTTCGATCCCCTGGTCTGCAACAGCAGCCCGTTCCAGAACACGGCGTTACAGACGATCATCCCGGCGTTCCTCTGTCCGACGGACCCCTACTCCGGGAAGACCGGCGGCTACATCAACAATTATTACGCCAGCATCGGCACGACGATCGGCGTCGTCCAGAACTACGGCCAGGATTCGGTCGGGGTCTTCGCGTATCAGGTCTGCCACAACATCGGCGATATCACCGACGGTTCGTCCCAGACCATCGCCTTCGCCGAGGCCCTCGTCGGGGACGGCGGCAAGAAAGCCCAGGGCACCTATCCCGGCGATGGCGTCGCGACCGCCGGCTACTGCTGGACCTACGATGCCGAAACCAACGCCAACTACTATCTGACGAATGCCCTTCCTGGCATCTGCAATGCGGGGTGGAACAACATCAGGCAGAGCGGCTCCAACGGTAGCAATACGCTGGGTATCAACCGCGGGCAGTACTGGGGCTGGGGCGCCGAGGCCATGTCGCTGTTCAACACCATCGTGCCGCCCAGCTCGCAGCAGTACCCCTGGAGCTTCTGCCGCAGCGGATGCAATGGTTGCTGCGGCGGTGGTCCGTGCGCGCTGGCGGATCACTCCGAGATCGCCAACTGCAACAGCATGCACCCGGGCGGCGCCAACGTGATGTTCGCCGATGGGCACGTCCAGTTCATCAAGAGCTCGATCTCGATCCAGACCTGGTGGTTCCTCGGCACGCGGAACGACAACGAAGTCCTCAGCTCGGATGCGTATTGAGCCGCGGTGATTGAGGAGTGGCGAGCGGCGAATGAATGCCGTTTCATCGGCATTCGGGCCGCGCCGCCCGCCACTCGTCATGACCACGCCACCAGCCACTGAAGAGCCTCGGCGATGCCACGAACCGAGCCGGAGCGGAGCGCGACGCCGGACGCCAGGGCGCACGCTCCCGATGGCCGTCACGCAGCGGCACCGCGCCGGGTGAGGCTCGTGGGTGGCCTCGCGTTGGTCGGCCTCACGGCCCTGATCCTGGTGCTGGTCGGCTCTTCCTGGTCGGTCGCCGAGCTCGGTCGCGTCGAGCAGGAAATCCGCGCGGGACGGATCGACGCCGCGCGGACGCGGCTGGGGCGGCTCGCCATGCTGGGGCTTGGGGGAGTGGAAGCCCGGTACTGGCGAGGGGCCTGCGAGGAGGCGGAGGGAAAGACCGACGCGGCGCTCGCCACCTGGGCGGCGATCCCGCGCGGTTCCGCCCGATTCGCCAACGCCATTTTTCGCCGCGCGCAACTCGCCCTCGACACGGGACGGTTCGCCGAAGTGGAAGCGGCGCTGGAGCCCGCGGACTTCCCACGCACCAGCCTCGCCTTCGCCATGCGCGAGCGCGCCCTGCAGCACGTGTACTTCTTCGCCGGACGGTCCGACGAACTGCGGCGCAGGAAGCACGAGGAGTGGGCCGTCGCCGACAACAAGGCGGAGGTCTTGCGGACGCACTGGCAGATCGACGAGCCCAAGGCCGCGCCGATCCGCACCATCGCCGCGCGGCTGGACGACGCGGGCCAGCTGGCACCGGACGACGATCGCGTCTGGCTGGGCAAGGCCTACCTGGCGATCCGCATCGCCCGGTTCGCCGACGCCGACGATTGGCTGAAGCGCAGCCTCAAGCGTCGCCCGGCGGACCCGGTGGTCTGGCGTGCGAGGCTGGAATGGGCGATGGCGACGGATCGCCTCGCCGAAGCCGCCCAAGCGCTCCGCCACCTGCCGGCCGATCGGTTCGAGACCGACACGTTCTGGGAGGTGCGCGCCTGGCTGGCCGCCCGGATCGGAGACGAGCGCGCCGAGCGGGCCGCCTTGACCAGCACCCTCGAGCGCGTGCCGGGCGACACGCGGGCCCTGTCGCGGCTGACGGAGCTGGCGGCGCGCGCCGGCCGGAGCGAGGAGGTCGCCCAGCTTCGCCGTCGCAAGGCGGAGCTCGACCGCGCGGCCGATGCCTATCGCCGGTTCCTGTTTACCGGCGTTCCCACGGGGCACTTCGCCGAGCTGGGCCGGCTGGCCGAGGCCCTGGGCCGCTGGTTCGAGGCCCGCGGTTGGTGGACGCTCGCCCTGGGCGAGTCGTCCGGCGCGGAGGAGGCCCGCGCCGCGCTGGATCGGATCGATCGCACCGATCGGGAGCTGGCGACGGCCGATCGGGCCGATGCCGCGCGGCGGTCGGGCACCATGGCCGAGGCGCTGGCCGACCTCATCGGTCGCGGTCCCCGCGACGCGGCGGCCGGCCCGTCCCTGGCGGCCGTCCCGGTCTTCCGCGACGACGCCCAGTCCGTCGGCCTCCGGGCCGTCTACGAGTATGATCCCACCCCGCTGTGGCGAATGCCGGAAATGATGGGTGGCGGCGTCGGGTTGCTGGACTATGACGGCGATGGCTGGCTGGACGTCTACGCCGTCCAGGGCGGCAAGCTCCCCAACGAGCCCGTCCCGCCGCCGGCGCCCCAGGGCGACCGCCTGTTCCGCAACCGCCGGGATGGCACGTTCCAGGACGTGACCGCCGCCGCCGGACTGATGGCCTTTCCGGGGGGCTATGGCCACGGGGTGGCGGTGGGCGACTACGACAACGACGGCCGTCCCGATCTGTTCGTGACCCGATGGCGGTCGTACGCGCTGTACCACAATCGCGGTGACGGGACCTTCGAGGACGTCACCGTCACCGCCGGGCTGGGCGGGAACCGTGACTGGCCGACCTCGGCGGCGTTCGCCGACCTGGACGGCGATGGCGATCTCGACCTTTACGTCTGCCACTACTCCGCCTGGGAAGCGAGCGCACCACCGTGCGCCGACCCGAGCCAGCCCGGACATTACGTCTCCTGCGGCCCCCTCGAGTTCGCGGCGATGCCGGACCACGTCTTCCGAAATGACGGCGGGCAGTTCGTCAACGTGTCGGGTCCGGCGGGCATCCGCGCCGCCGATCGCGATGGCCGGGGCCTCGGGGTCGTCGCGGCCCACCTCGACGACGACGACTTGATCGACCTCTTCGTGGCCAACGATCGGACGGCGAACTTCCTGTTCCTCAACCGGGGTGGGTTCCGCTTCGAGGAGAACGCGGCCGAGTCGGGAGTGGCGACCAATGCCGAAGGGCGGTACCTCGCCGGCATGGGGATCGCGTGTGGCGATCTCGACGCCGACGGCCGGCTCGACCTGGCGGTGACGAATTTCTTCGGCGAGTCGACCACCTTCTACCGCAACCTCGGCGCGGGCCAGTTCGCCGACCAGAGCACCGCGATCGGCCTGACGGCGCCCAGCCGCTACCTGCTGGGCTTCGGTGCCGCGTTCCTCGACGCCAACAACGACGGCCGGCTCGACCTCGCCACGGCCAACGGACATGTCAACGACCTCCGGCCCAACGTCCCCTTCGCCATGCCGGCGCAGCTCCTGCTGGCCGAACCGTCGGGACGGCTGGTCAACGTCTCGCCGCGAGCCGGCGAGCCCTGGCAGGTCCCCCGGTTGGGGCGCGGCCTGGCCCGCGGAGACCTGGACAACGACGGGCGGCTCGACCTGCTGATCGTCGGCGAGGGGAGTCCGCTGGCGTACTTCCACAACCAGGGCCCGTCCGGCCGCTTCATCGTCTTGCAGCTCGAGGGAACCGCACCCCGCAGCAACCGCGACGCGGTCGGCGCGAGGGTGACGCTCACCGCGGGCGGTCGACGCCAGACGACTGAACGGCTCGGCGGCAGCAGCTTCCTGTCGGCTCAGGATCATCGGTTGCACTTCGGGCTGGGGGAGGCGACCGTCGTCGACTCGGTCGAGGTGCGCTGGCCTTCAGGGCGCATGGATCGGTACGCGGGCCTGGCGGCCGATGCGGGCTACCGCCTGTGCGAAGGATGCCTCGAGCCGAGGTCTCTCACCTTCCGGATTTCACGCAGAGACGCAAAGTAGCGCAGAGTCGCAAAGAGGCCGGAGGATCGCGGCCGCATGGCGCCGAAGGTGAATTGATTGCAAATCCAAGATAATCTCTATTTGCTTGATCGATGGTTTCGGCTCTCTGCGTCTCTGCGATCCTTTGCGTCTCTGCGTGAAACTCTTCCTTATCTTTTCTCCGGATGCACCCGGATGTTGTGGTCGGTGAACGCGGCGTGGGCCATCGGGATCGTGACCTTCGGCATGTGGCAGTCGATGCAGCCTCGGGCGGGCTGGACGGGACAAGACGAGCCGCGCATGGACTGCGAACGGACGGCCCGGTGATCGTCGCCCTTCGGTGGTTGGGGCGTGGACCTGGAACCCGAATGGCATTCGAGGCATCGAGCCTCATACCTGGCCGGAGTGGTCTCGACATCGCGGTGCGGGTTGTGGCAGTTGACGCAGTCGAGTGAGTAGCGGCTCTCGGTATAGCAACGGCTCCAGGTGAACGTGGTCCCCTGGAAGCGGACCGACTCGGCGGCGCCCGGGGTCATGGGAAGCTCCGGGTCGCGCGGGCTGTGACACTGGCTGCACAGCGCGACGATCGCCGGTGCGCTCGCCAGAGTGGGGCGGGCGATCGCCAGGTCGTCCGGGTGAGCATCCGCGACCTTGAGGTGATGGCCGCCCGGCCCATGGCAACGCTCGCAGCCGATCGCGGCGTCGGCCGACTCGGGACCCGTTCCGGTCATGATCGCGTGCGCGCTCGTGGTGTGGCAGACCAGGCAGCGGCGGACGGCATCCGCGGTAATGCGCATGCCTTGATACAGGGCGGCCTGGTCGGTGCCTCTGGGCTGACCCGACGTGACGTCCCACCCCACTGGATCGGCATAGCGCGACAGCCTCACCTCGAACGGACGGTCTTCGGGATCGTGGCCGACCAGCGTCAGCCCGCGGTCTCCCGAGCCGAAGGCGTAGTCCACGATCGTCCGGAGCACGTGCTCCGCCACGTGGGTCCGCACCGCGAGCCGGCCTTCGTCGCGATCGAAGTCATGGGTCACGGCGGGATCGTCGGGATCGGCGACGGGACGATCGGGGAGCCGGAGAGCGGCGAGCTGCTCCTTGCGGAAGAAGGTGCGAGCATGCCGGCTGTGGTGCTGGGCCTGGAAGATGGTCTTGTGGCATTCGCGGCACCGGCCCTCGCCGACGAACGGGGCCGGCTCGGGCTCGAGCGGATGTTCCTCGCGGTAAGTACGGGCGGCCGTCGAGATGGCCGAGCCGGTGGTCGTCCCCTGCTGGAGAAAGCAACGGCTGAGGAGCCAGCACGCTTCGGGATCATCGGCCGAGCCGGCCAACGGGCCGAGCGCATCCCGGGCCCGGTCCGGCCGGCCGATCCGCAAGAGCAGACGCGCGAGCTGCTTCCGGACGCGGTCGGGGCGATCGGCCTCATGCCACTGGTCGGAACGGGCCAGGGCTCGCTCGAATGCCTCGGCGGCGCCGGCCGGGTCGGATTGCTCGGCGCGGATGCGGCCGAGCATCAGGTCGCCGCGCGCCTCCCAGCCCGGCTGGGCCGCGAGGCGCTCCGCCGCGCGGGCCGCTTCGTTGAGCAAGTCGAGCCGGAGGAAGGTCTGCTCGAGCGCGACGAGCGTCTCGACGTGGTCGTTGTCCTTGCCCAGGGCCTGTCGCCAGAGGAGGATGCCGTATTCCTTCTGTCCCATTCGCACCGCGGCCTGCCCGCGAAGGAAGAAGTCTTCGGCTGCGACGAGCCGGTCCGGCAGCCGGGCCTGGATCGTCGCGGCGGGTTGATCGCGGCCCTGGCGAAACAGGGAACGGGCCAGGAGGCGAAGGGCCTCGGCATCGTTGCCGCGGGCCTTGAGCCGCTCCCGGGCGGCTTTCTCGGCGGCCGCCCAGTCGTGGTTTTCATAGGCGGCGATGCCCGGCTGGAGCGGATCGGTCCGCCTCGCGTCGTGCAGGCGAGACCAGCCCAGGAGCGCACCGATGCCCAGGATCAAGGCGATCAGCACGCCGGTCGCTCTGAGGCGACGTACCAGGCGGATGGACGTCATCTGTTCGCTCCTCGGTCAGGGCAGGCCGTTTCATTCTCGCCTCGGTGCGCCCGCGAGAGCCAGGGCTCATCGACAGCCTCCGGGTCGGAGGCCCTCGGGTTCATGGGGCGACGTACCGGGCACCGCGCGATGGCGGGCCCGATGCCGCGGCGGTATCATGAACACGTTCAATCGATCGATCCTCGCCGAATGCGGAAGCCGTTCATGGACCCCAAGCCGAGGCCCAACCACAAGCGGTATCTCGAGATCCTCCGCGGCATGAGCGCCGAGCAGAAGCTCCAGATCGTCTTTGATCTCACCGAGACGGTCGATTCCCTGTTCCAGGACGGCCTGCGGAGGCGATTCCCCGATGCCACCGAAGAGGAATTGCATCGGATCTACTTGAAGCGACTCGAGAAATGCTACAACAGGAACTATTGAGCCGGGTCATTCGCTGCCTGGACGATCTCGGGATCGACTATATGTTGACCGGCTCTTACGCGTCGAGCATCCAGGGCGAGCCGCGATCGACTCACGACATCGACCTGGTCGTGTCACTGACGTCGGGCGATGCCGATCAGCTCATCGAGGCATTCCCGGACGCGGAGTTCTATCTCTCGCCCCCGGCGATGCGGGAAGCGATCGAACGGCGTGGGATGTTCAACGTCATTCATATGGAATCGGGGTACAAGGTCGATTTCTGGGTCTTGAGAAACCTCCCCTTCGATACGCTCAGCTTCGCCCGCAAACGCCCGGTGACGGCGTGGGGCATCGTGCTCAAGGTATCGACCCCGGAAGACACGATCCTGGCCAAGCTCCGATGGGCCAAAGAATACGGCGGGAGTGAGAAGCAGTTCACCGACGCCCTCCGGGTCTATGAGATCCAGGGTCCATTGCTGGACATGGCCTATCTGGAGGATTGGTCGAAACGCCTCGACGTGTCGGATCTCTGGGAACGATTGAAGTCGGAGGCCACGGCGATCTGAGGAGCCGCGGATCGCCTTCCGAGTCCCTCAGACCATCACCCGCAACCTTCGCAGCCGCTCGGCGGCCAGGTCGAGCGTCTCGTCCCGCTTGCAGAAGCAGAAGCGGACATACGGCCGTCCCAGCGGCTTGTCGCGGAAGAAGCTCGAACCGGGCACGGTCGCGACGCCGACGTCGCGGACCAGGAATCGGGCGAATTCCACGTCGTCGACGGTGCCGAACGCCCCGATGCCGGCCATGACGTAGTACGCGCCTTCGGGCGGCTCCAGCTCGAAGCCGACCTCGGTCAGCACCCGGCAGAAGCGGTCGCGGCGGGCCTGGTAGTCGGCGGCGAGCCGGTCGTAGTACGGTCGCGGCAGGCGGTACGCCACCGCGCCGGCTTCCTGGAGCGGGGCCGCCGCGCCGATCGAGACGAAGTCGTGCACCTGGCGGAACGCGTGGGTCAGCTTCGGCGGGGCCAGCATGGTCCCGACCCGCCAGCCGGTCACCCCGTACGTCTTCGACATCCCTCCGATCGTCACCGACCGCTCCCACATCCCGTCGAGCCCGGCCAGCGCGACGTGCGGACGCCCGTCGTAGATGATGTGCTCGTAGATCTCGTCGGTGACGGCGATCACGTCCCACTTGCGGCAGAGCGCGGCCACGGCCTCCAGGTCGTCCCGCGAGAAGACCGTCCCGGTCGGATTGTTGGGGTTGCAGAGGATGATGGCCTTGGTCCGATGGTTGAACGCAACGGCCAGCTCGTCGAGGTCGAACCGCCAGTGCGGCGGCCGGAGCGGGACGAATCGCGGCTCCGCCCCGGCGATGACGCAGTCGGGCCAGTAGTTCTCGTAGAACGGCTGCGTCAGGATCACCTCGTCGCCCGGGTTGATCAGCGAGAGCAGCGCCACCAGCATCGCCTCGGTGCTGCCGCAGGTGACGGTGATCTCCGTTTCGGGATCGACCCGCAAGCCCAGGTACCACTCGGCATGCTCGGCGATCGCCCGGCGGAGCTCGTGCACGCCCCAGGTGATCGCATATTGATTGATGTCGTTCTCGATCGCGCGACATGCCGCTGCCTTGACCTCCGCCGGGGCCGGGAAGTCCGGCATCCCCTGCGCCAGGTTCACCGCGCCATGGCGGCGGGCCTCGATCGACATGCCACGGATCACGCTCTCCGTGAACCGCGCGGCCTTGTGGGAAATCATCGGGACTTGCATCGTGATGGCCGCATCGCTCCCGCTCTCATAGGGTAGGCACCGCCCACCGGAAATCCCCGATGGATGGGCTCGGTGGGCAATGCCCACCCTACAAAACCGACAAAACCACTGACGTGCACCCTCACTCCGGCTTGTGGGCCTCGTGGCATTTCGCGCACAAGCCACCGAGCCTCTTGGTGGCGTCCTTCGCCTTGGCGAGCTCCTGCTTCTCGGCCGCCTCCTTGAGCGCCTTGGCGTTCTTCTCGTAGGACTTGGCCAGCTTCTCGTAAGAAGTCTGATCGCCGCGCGGCGCTTCCGCCTTGGGCAGGAACGAGCCGAGCTTCTCGATGATCTTCGCCTCGGTCTCCACGTTCGACCAGTTGGGCGAACCGCTCTTCAACTCGGCCTTCACGGCGTTCAGCGGGGCTTTGGCGCCCTTGTGCAGCTTCGCCATGATCTGTTTGACCGTGAGCTTCTCCTCATCCTGGGCGCCCGCGGGCCGAGAGGTCCAGGCCGCGACGCCCAGGAAGCCCAGCAGGGTCGCCCCGCAAATCAACGCTCGCATCCGGTGTTTCCTCATCTGGGGTGATCCGAACGAGTCGAGGATCCCGATCCATCGACAACTGGACCATGGTGAGACCGGTCAGCAGCGAAGTCAAGGTGTCACGCTCCCGCCGGCCCGCGCCGCGCCGATCATGGTGGCGACCTCCGGGCCGGCCCGACCGGTTGCAGCTCGCCCGTCCGCGCGGTGTCGTAGCCGGGGAGGTCGGCCAGCAGCCGGCGATAGGCGTTGGACCGGACGACGCGCAGCAGCGCCCGGACGCGGGGATCTTCGAGCACGCCGTCGGCCAGGCAGAGGTCATACGCCTCGCGACGGACGCTGAGGAAGCGGAGCCCGGCCTCGTCGCCGGCCAGGCGCAGGCAGATCCCGGCGTCCGCCCCGCGCCCGCGGATGGCGCCGGCGACGCCCCGGTGGTCGTAGGCCCGGGGCCAGGCGCGCGGCGGCCGTCGCCCGCCGGGGAGCCCCAGCAGCTCGTCCAGGCATTGCTGCGCCCCCGAACCGGGCTCGCGCAAGACCCAGCGCAGGCGGGCGGCGACGACCTCGCGGATCGATCCCAGGCCGAGCCCCGGTTCCAGCACGATCCCCTCATCCCAACCGGCTACGTGGAGCAGGTGCCAGCCCCGACTCCGGTCGGGAACCCCACCGAGGTGCTGGCGGACCGCCGGGACATTTCCCTCGGGATCGTCGACCCGCGCCAGGTGGATGCCCGCGGCGTGGACCAGCCCGCGGTTCAGGAGGTCCAGCGCCGCCGCGCTCGAGCGGGGCAGCACCAGCAAGCCGGATCTCTTCCTGCCGCGCCAGCTCCGCGGCCAGCAGGCCCACCGCGGGGTCGCAGCAGGCCACGACCAGCGTCCGCGACGGGTCCGTACGGGTCCCGCTCTTCCGTTCCCCGCTCGACGGCCGTCCCATCGTGCGGGACCAGGCCCATCGGCGAGACCTCGACCGGGTAGCGGTAGACCCGGCCGCCGACCTCGGCCCGCCAGTATCGGCAGGGGAACGAAGGCGAGGCCCAGGCCCAATCCTCGCCCTCGACCCGTGGCCGCGTGCCCGGCAGCCGGAACAGCGACTCGACCGTGGTCCCCATCGCGGCCGCCACCGCGAGGGCCGCCGCCGTCGAGGGGACCAGCCGCCCCGTCTCGATCGCGCTGATGCCCGCGCGAGACTCCCGAGCGGCTCGCCAGCTCCTCCTGCGACCATCCGAGCCGGATCCGGCTCGCACGCACGTCATTTTCCAGCATGGGTCCGCTCGTCAGGTTCCGATCGCATCCCGACAGGATTGTAGCCGGGGCCATCCGGGAGAGGGAATGGTCGGGCATCGACCAGTGGGCGGGGAGGCCCGCTGCAACGGTGCGAACGCGGCCTTCCCCCAGTGGGGACGCCCCCCGCGCGCCGGTTCGCGATCCGTCGCGAGGGACCTACACGGCCTCCGTCGGCCGGATTGTCGCAAGTACCGGCCGGGTCGTGCCGATGATAGGGAATGTATCAGAAGGCCGGATTCCCGGCGGCGTGCTTGCGCGCTCCACGGACCGCCCCCGCGGCGTGGGCGGGCGGCCGGTCGCGAAGCGTCGGCCCCAGGGTCCCGGACCCTTCGTCTCGGCCTCGAGAGGTCCCCGGCGGACCGCGAGGCCGAGCCGCCATTCATCACTTGGGTTCAACGGATTCCGGCCCGCGCGGGGGGTAGGATGACCCCCGGGCCGGAGTCGAACCGGGGAAAGGAGTTCCCGCATGCGTGTCCGATCTCCCTTGGTCCTGGGTCTCTGCGGCCTGGCGATGTCGGTCCCCGGCCGCGCCCTCGGCCTGGGCCCAGAACGGGCAGCCGTACGCCCCCGCGCCGGTCGCTGTGGCCCCGTCGCCTGGCGGCCCACAGCCGATCAACCTGCAGCAGGCGCCGATGATGCAGCCGTCGACCGGGGCCATGCCACCGGCGATGGCCGTCGCCGGGACGGCTTCCGCTCCGGGGCAACCGGCGGCTCATCATCATCACGGGCTCCTGGGCCGGCGGCACTGCGTCGAGTGCCAGCGCGCCCGCGTCAAGGCGCGTCGACGGGGTGGACGTGCCTCCCCCGCCCGGATATCCGGGCGGACCGGCGATGGCCGCCGGCGGCACCGTCGTCTCGGGCCCGGTGGTCGTGAGCGAGCACGTCGTCGGCCCGGCCGGTCCCGACGCGCCCGGATATGCGGTCGTCGGCGGGCCTGAGGGTGCTCCGGGCTATGCCATGGTCAACGGGGGAGCGGCCGGCAACGACCCGACCCCATCGGTGTGGCCAGGGGCGCCCAGAACATGATGGCTGATCCCCGGATGGCCGCGGCGATGCGACGCCCCGGCGCGGGTTCCTATGACCCGGCGGTCGTGCCGACCAGGTGCCGCCCCCGCCGACGCCGATGGGCGGACCGGGCCACAACCGCCCCCATGTCATCAGCCACATCTTCGGCTTGCCCATCCTGGGCAAGCACCACGAGCAGCGCGTCGAGAAGGACGCCAGCAGCATTCCGCGATCGCCTACGGCGATCCCAACCGGAAACTCACCGAGCTGCCGGCTTCGATCGTCTACGGGCAGAAGTGACCCGCCGAGCGGTCTCGCGTACCCCGCGGCAGTCGCAATCGATTCGCCCGGGGCGCGGTATCGCCCGAGAGAGGCATGTTCCTCGCCCGCTGCACGGCGAGCAGATGGACCGGTTCCTCGTCCTGTGACGGGGGGCCGGTTTTTTTTGGGGGCGGCCGGGGCAATTGGGTCGAGGACGGCTCGGCGTCCGGCCGATGGACAGAGACGAGGCCGAATCACGGACAAGAACCGACGCCGCGCTCGCGTCCGACCTCCGCGCATCGCCGGGGGACGGAGGGCATGTACGGCGCGGGACCGTGACGGCCGTGACTGATCGTGCCGTCCGCGCACAGGAGGGCTCGGGCACATCCGTCGCTCGCTGGATTCGAGACACCCCAGGAGGGCCTCATGGATGTCAAGTAAGGGATAGATCATGCGTTTCGAAAAATGGCGAGGGATGCCGCTGGTGCTCGCGATGGCCGCCATCGGGCTGGCCGTGGCGTGGTCGAGCTCGGTCCGGGCCGATGGCTATCGCCTCTATCACACCATCCCCGGGGAAGCTCCGGCCTACGACTACACGACGGGCGGCGAATTGATGGCGCCGCCGGTCCCGTACGGCCACTACGCCAAGGACCACATCTACAATCCTCATTACCTCCTCGGCTGCGCGAGCTGCCGGATCCACAGCCTGCTGGGCTGCGCAGGGTGCGGTCATGAGGGCGGCGGACACGGCTGCAAGGCGTGTGGGGGCCATGGTTGCGGCCTCTGCTCCGGATTCGGTCATGGCGGGGGCGGATCCGATTGCCTGCCCGGCTGCGGCGGCGGCCGGGGCCATCATCACAAGGCGGGACGCTTCGCCCCGTGCGACTCGGGAACGGTGGTGGTCGGCGGCGCCGGAATGGTCGTCGCGACCGGCCAGTCCGTGCCGGCCGGCATGGCGGTCGTCCAGCCATCGGGGCAGTCCATGTGCGGCCTCGTCGGCTGCGGCGTGCAGGGGGCTCATTCCCACCACGGCCGGATGGGCCACGGATCCCTGGGCGGCTGCGGCGATCCCGGCTGCGGGCTCTGCCACGGCAAGGGTCGCGGCTGTTCATTCTGCGGCGGTAAGGGCTGCTCGCACTGCCTCTCGGGCCTGCAAGGCCTGCACGGCCGGCTCGCCGGGTTGCTGCATCTTGGCCCGAAGGTCGATTACTTCGTCGGTGCCGGCGGGCCGGTCCCCCTGACTCCGGGGTACGTCCCCTATGTCGTGGCCACACGATCGCCGCGTGACTTCTTCTCCTTCCCGCCCATGAATCCCTTCGATCCCTGAGCCGAGATTTGGCGGGGTCCGGCGGCGGCGCCGCCGGACCCCTTTGAGACCTTTGTCCCCCCTCCCCAGGATGGGGAAATCGAGCGAGGAGCGGAGCTCACCATGGAACGATCGAGTGGACCGATTCCCGCCGTCGGGCGGCCAGCCGGCCGGGTTCGCGCGGGCCGGCGGGCCCGCGTGTCGGGCGGCCTCGCCGCCCTGGGATTCTATCTCGCGCTGAGCGGCGCGACCGCATGGGCTCAGCCGTACGTTCCTTACGTGCCCGATGCGTCGCAACGCAGCGGACTGCTCCAGCGGTTCGCCGGCACGCCCACATTCCTGCCGCCGGATCCCCGCCGCGACAACTTCTACTGGTCCCGCTACGGCGACCGCGGGACCATCAGCCACATCAACTGGTTCCGCAGCCAGGGACTCTATGGTCTGGGCTGGAAGGCGCCGGACACCGAGAGCATCTATCCGTTCTGGTATGGCTCGCCCGGCCAGAGCACCGTGAGTCAGTCCTCCAGGCCGTGGCCGCGCCCGCTCCGGTTCTTCCAGGGGCTGGCGCAACCGTGGCGGCCGGTGGGCATGTACTACCAGATGGGCAGCTACGTGCCGGTCTACGACCTCGACCCGATCGCGCCGGGACCCGGCCCGTTCCCGTATCCGTTCTACTTCAACTGGGACCACGGCGGCTGACGTCGCGCGTGACCATCGGATGAGGGTATAGACGGTGACCTCAGACTTGTCGGGTGCTCGAAGAGCACCCGACAAGGGTCCTGAGTCGTCCCATCAGAGGATCAGCGGCGAGCGTTTCTCGGCAGCCTCGGCCATGAAGGTCTGGACGCGCGAGACGAGGTCCTCGGGGTCGGGCGTCACGCCCTCGAGGATCATCGCGTTGGTCCAGAGCTGCAGGGCGCACTGCCGGATGAACGGCTCGTGGTCGGTGTTGGCGCTGAGGTGGCACAGGCGCCGGATCAGCGGCGCGGATGGGTTGACCTCGAGGATCCGCGCCGCTTCGGGGAAGTCCTTGTTCGCCAGCTTGAGGATGCGTTGCATCTGGGTGCTCGGGCCGCCCTCGGCGTTGACCAGGCAGCACGGGCTATCGGTCAGCCGCTTCGACTCGCGGACCTCCTTGACCCGATCCCCCAGGGCGGCGCGGAACAGGTCGAGCACTCGCGCGAATCCGCTCTCCCTGGCCGGCGGTTCGCCTTCCTTCGGCTCGGCTCCGGCCGGCTCGGGCGTCTCGGGCAGGTCGAGATCGGCCGAGTCGATCGAGGTGAGGGTCTTGCCCTGGTACGTGCCCATCGCGGTGACGGAGAACTCGTCGATCGGGTCGGTCAGGAACAGGACCTCCAGGCCCCGGCGGCGGAAGATCTCGAGGTTCGGGCTCTTGACGACCGAAGCGTAGTCGGGCCCGCCCAGGTAGTAGATCCGCTTCTGGCCCTCGGGCATCCGGGCGATGTACTCGTCGAGCGACACCGACGCCGCCGGACCGTCCCCGCGCGACGAGGCGAACCGCAGCAGCTTGGCGATCCGCTCGCGATTGGCCGGGTCGACGATCAGGCCCTCCTTGAGCATCGCGCCGAACTGCTCGTAGAACGTCCGGAACGCCTCGGCATTCTCCTGCGCCAGGTTATCCAGCCGGTCGAGCACGCCCTTGACGATCGAGGTGCGGATGCGGCGGATGACGCTGTTGTCCTGGAGCGTCTCGCGCGAGACGTTCAGCGGCAAGTCCTCCGAATCGACCAATCCGCGGAGGAACCGGAAGTAATCGGGCACCAGCTCGCGGCACTCGGACTGGACCAGCACCCGCTTGGCGCAGAGGTTCAGCCCGTGGTCGAGCCGGGTGAAGCCCAGCCGTTCGAGATTCGTCGGCGGGCAATAGACCACTGCGCGGAACTGGATGGGCGAATCGGCCGCCAGGTGGAGGTGCCACAGCGGCGTCTCGTCCGGATGATGCGTCAGGTGCTGGTAAAACCGGTTGTATTGCTCCTCGGTGACCTGGCTCTTGGGCTCGACCCAGATCGGCTTCTGGTCGTTGAGGACGTCACCCCCCTCCCCCAGCCGGATCGGGTACGGGACGAAGCTGGAGAAGCGCCGGACGACATCACGGATCCGCCACGCGGCGGCGAAGTCCTTGGCATCCTCCTTCAGATGCAGGACCACCTCGGTCCCGCGCGGCAACGGGCCGTCCGCGGGCGTGACCGTGAAGCTGCCGCTGCCGTCGGACTCCCACTCCCAGCCCGATTCCTCGGTGTAGCTACGCGTCCGCACCCGCACCCGATCGGCGATCATGAACGACGAGTAGAACCCCACGCCGAACTGGCCGATCAGCGAAACGTCCGGTTTCGAGGTCGAGCTGGCTGACATCGCCTTGAGGAACTCGGCCGAGCCGCTCCGCGCGATCGTGCCGAGATTGGCGACGAGCTCGTCGTGGGTCATCCCGATGCCGGTGTCGCGGATGACCAGTTGGCTGTCGCCTTCCTTGCCTTCGATCACGACCTCCAGGGCCCCGGCGTCGCGCTGGGACTCGTCGGTCAACGAAACGTACCGCATCTTGTCGAGCGCATCAGACGCGTTGGAGATCAGCTCGCGGACGGCGATCTCCCGGCTCTGGTAGAGCGAATGGGACAACAGGTGCAGGAGCTGCTTGATCTCGGCCTGGAAGGTGTATTCCTGCCGATCGCCCACCACGGTTGCGGCTGCCATCGATCTGCCTCTCGAGTGGTGCTTGTGTTTTTCGGGTCTCGCGCCGCCCCGCCGCGGCGCCTGCATGACGTGCCTGAACCGGCGACTGCCCGGATCCCTTGCAGCAAGCGGCGTACCGGGCTGTGTCCCGGAAACGAACGGCTTGGCCCCCAACGACTTAGGCCGGTTCTCCGTCCCGTCGCCCGAACGGGACAGGTGCCAAATTGGCAGACCGGCTGCCAGAGAACCGATGACGACGCTGGCATCGGACGCGAATGGCAGTCGATCGAGATGGTGCGTGCACGATGTTGACCGGCCAGTTGCTCGCCAGATGATTGCATGGTGCGATCAGAGCCGGACAGGACAGTCGAGGGCGGCAGTATGGCTGGCCGAGGTCCGGGGCCTTTCGTACACCCGTTCAATCGTCGCGCTCGACCATTTCCAGGTCCATGACCGCCCGCTGGATGATCGTCCAGAAGTCGGACTCGGGCGCGGCGAGGGCCCCCGCGACAATCAGCCGCGCGATGTCGCGCGACTGGCCGATGCCTTCCTCCTTGCCGTCCGGAATGATCTCGACCAGCGCGGCCGTGCCCTCGGGATCGGCCAGGGCCAGGACCGGCAGAATGGCGTAGCGGTCGAGGTGTTGGTTCTCGAGTCGGGAGAGCGGCTTTCGGAGTCGTTCGATGATCGGTCGCGCCATCGAGCGGGCCAGCTCGTGATCGTAACGGGCCAGGATCGCTGCCAGGGCGGCATTGATCCGCATGGCGTTAACGTCACTCAGGTCGGGTATGGTCATCATCAAATCGAGCACGGAGCGCGGATACCATCGGAGCGCCAGGACGCGATCGACGCTCTCCGCCAACCGGTCCGGATCCGTCCGCTCGATGCCCGGCAGGAGCGCGGCCGCCATCACCGCCGCCGACTGGGCGCCCAGACGCCGCCCATGCCCCGTTCGATCGCCTGGCCGAATGCCCGGAAGGATTCGGCCCGGAGCTGCCGGGCCGTCGAGCGGTCGCTTGCGCCGATCGCCTCGGCCATGCGGCCCATCGCGAAGCCGCGGAGCACGTCGCTCTTGATCCGACCTGCGATCCGGCGGGTCCGGGGCAGGTCCACCGTCGCCATCCGCCGACAGGCCTTCACCGTGTACGTTTCCGGGCTGTTCGAGGTCATCTGGCCCAACAGTCGCTCCGCCTCCGCCGGGTTCTGGGCCGCGATGCTCTGGGCGATCAGGCCGCGAAGGTCGTCGTCGCCGTTGGCCGGGATCAGGGCCAGGGCCGCCTTGAGGTCGAGCCGGGCCAGGCTGCCGATCAGCGAGCGGGTGTGCGGGTCGGCGGCGTCGGCCGCCCTGCGCGCGGGAGGAACTCGTCCAGCAGCCGACGCGCCTGGTCGCCGCGGCCTAGGTCGATCAGCCGCCGCGTCGCTCGACCCAAATGGTATGTCATCAAGCGGCCATCCGACCCTTGTGCCTCGTTCCCGACGTCGCCGAGCAGGGCGAGTTTCCGATCGATCGCGTCTCGCGAGAGGGCGTCGGCCAGCTCGATGCGCACGCTCTGGCGCCAGAAGTCGTTCTTGATCGCGGGGATGATGGCCTCGGCCTCGTCGGGGCGACTGGCGGCGAGATGGCGGACGGCCGCGACCCGCACGGCGTCGCTGTCCCAAGGCTCCTCCCCGGCCTGGCACCTCCGCCACGCGTTGTCCGGGTCGATCTGCGCCGCCACCTGGAGTGCCCGCGACCTGGCGTCGGGATCCGTCCCCGGCTTGATGATTCGCTCGGCATACGGCTTCAGCACCGCCCCGGCCAGCTTGATCGCCCGCTCGCGCGGGATCGGGGGACCGAGCGAGCCGACGCCGCGTTCCGGCGGCTGGTCGTCGCGGCGGAGGGTCAACTCGGTCGTGGATTTGCCGGGGTCGGGCGTGGCGCGCTGGAACCGGAAGCCGGGGGCGTCGACGAAGAGCAACGCCCGCTCCCGAGGGAATCCATCGAGCTGGAATCGGCCGCTCCGGCCGGTCACCGCGCCGGTCAAGGGTGCGGGATTGCCCCAGTTGAGCACGCGGGCGCCGGACACCGGGCGGCCTTCGGTGTCGACGACCCGGCCGGCGATCGTCCGCAGCAGCCGCGTCACGATGATCGGCGGCAGCGTGACTTGATCCGCTCCCTCGGCCGTGACAACCTCGCTCGCGGCGATCGCGTACTTGCCCGGGCTGGCGATCCCGCGGTACTTCGTCCCCTTCTCGATCGGGTGGGCGTCGCGATAGACGCCCTGGGCGTTAGTGGTCATCGTCCGGCGCATCTGGGTGTTGGCGGTCTGGATCACGAGGTTGACCTCGACACCTTCGACGGGTCGCCCATCGGCGTCGACCACGGTGCCGCTGAGGGTAGCGCTCACGGTCGCCGTCGGACCCGGGCGCTTGCCGACGTTGGCGCGGAGCAGCAGCGGCTCCTTCTCAACGATCTCGGCGGCGACCTGCGGCTCGTGATCGGTGAGACTGACCTCGTAGCCGAGCGATTCGTTCCCGGGGATCGACATCAGGGTGAACGCACCATCCCGATCCGTCCGGGCGTAACCGTACCTGCGATTGCCCGACAACGCGGAGACGTTGGCGTTCGCCACCGGTCGATCCCCAGCACCAACCAGCCGGCCCTTGATCGTAATCCCCTTGACGACCTCGATCGGCGGTAGGTCGAAGGTCGTGGCGCCGTCGGGTACGGGATACCGCTCGGCCCACGGCTGGCCCATCTGGACGCAGTTCCCGGGCATCGCGATGACGTGCATGCCCACGTCGCCGGGCAGGCCGTAGGTCTCGTACCGGCCCTTCGCATCGCTGACGGCCATCGAGGAGCCGGCGGGGCCGCCGATGGCTCCCTTGGTAGCTCCCCATGGGTAGCTGACGGAGATCGACGCTCCGGGGACCGGCTCGCCGGTGCCCCGGACCCGGATCACTCCCCGGAGCCGGACGGCCGCCTTCAGGGGGATCTCCACGCGCGTGGTCTCGTCGATGCGGACGTCCAGGCCCTCGGGGACCATCGGCCGGACGGGGAGGGCCTCGTCGACCCGGGTGGCGATGTTCACCTTGCCGGCCGCGATCGCGGGGATGACGAACGAACCGTCGGGGCGCGTGGTGACCACCTCCTCCCCTTGGGTCTTCAGGTTGTAGCCCCCGGGCGCCTCGGAGGCGTCGGTCGTCGTCGCGTAGACCTTCAGGCCCGCGGCCCATTCGCGTCGGTCGGCGATGACGCGCCCTTCGATGCGACCGGCCGCGCGGAGTCGGATCTCGCGCCGCGCCGGCTCCGTCGCCTGATCCTTGAGGCGCAACTGCTGCGCACCGAGGGAGCCGACGGTGACCTTCACGCTGAAGAAGCCCTCGCGGGGCAGGGCCGGGAGCTGGGCACGGCCGGCGGCGTCGGTCACCGCCCGGATCGAAGGCATCATCGCCTTGGGGACAAGGTCATAGGCGCGCGGGGTCTTGAAATGCAGCGGCTCGACGACGGCGCCGGCGAGCGTCCGTCCGTCGGGTCCGTAGACCACGAACGAGGTGTCGGTCGCCGGTCCCAGGGTCAGGTTGACGGACCTCGCCTCGCCATGGAGGGCCGCATGGGCGTTGGCCGCGTTGATCTGATGACCCGGGGCATAAGACCAGACGACGACGCTCTTCTGATGAAGCGGCAGCCGGGCCCAGGCCTCGGGCACGGGCAAGTCATAGTGTCCCCGGGCGTCGGTCGTCGAGTGGGGGGTCGTCTCCGGCTGTTCATCGAACCCGATCGGCATCCAGACCTCGGCGTCGGGGATGGGCCGGCCTTGATCGTCGAAGATCGTCCCCCCGATCGTCGCGGGCGGCTTCTCGGACTTCTGGCCGGCCGCCGCGATCGCGAGGACCGCAAGAGCCAGCCCCGCGAACAGGCCGAATCCCAGGCCCGCCCGCCTCAGCCGATTCCAGTACAGGGACTCGAGGACGCCGTGAGCCAGTCCGATGGCCGCCGTGGCCAGCCCGGCCGCCCGCGTCGCGGCGAACTGCACCGACGCCCTGGCCGTCGTTTCCGCCAGCGTCGCGGGAACCGAGCCCGCCAGGAGGGACGTGGCCGACTCGGCCGACTCGACGCCCATCGCCAGCAAGCCCGCTGCCGGCGCCAACCCGCGGCGGACCAGCCGGGTGCGCAGCCTCGCCTTGCCGCGCTGCAGGCGAGTCTGCACCGTCCGGATCGGGCAGCCGAGGACGAGGGCGGCTTGCTCCTGCGACTGGCCCTCCAGGTAGCAAAGCACGATCGGCGCCCGATAACGCTCGGGCAGCCGCTCGACCTCTTCGAGCAGCTCGGGCATCAGGTCGACCGGCGTTTCCGTCGTGCTGGCTTCCGGGCAGGATTGGTCGGTGAGGTAGCGCTCCAGCAGGCGGCGGCGGACGGCGTCGCCTCGCGCCGCGCGGCCACCCGGCAGGCGACGGCATAAAGCCAGCTCCCGACGGCGTCGCCCCGGCGGATCGAACCGGCCCGGCGGGCCAGGACCAGGAACGTCGCCTGGAAGGCGTCGTCGGCCTCATGCGGATCGCCGAGGATCGACCGGCAGACGGCGGCGCACCATCGGCCCGTGGCGATCCACCAGGGCCTCGAACGCCGCCTCCGCGGCCTCACCGGCCACGAATCGGGCCAGGAGTTCCCGGTCGGCCACGCCGACGAGCGATCCGGCCTCGAACAGCCGGTCGATCTGCTTCCAGCCCGCGTGTGTGGAATTCCGCCCCATGATCCCTGCGCTCCAGCGGCACCCGTCAGTTTGCTCTCGACCCACACCCTGATAGTGCGTGTCCGGGTCCGGCACTACGTCATTCTTTCCGAAGTCCTCGCCGATCGTCGCCCGTTTCTCACCGGCCCGGGGGCGAGCTCGCCCGCGCGCCCGGGAAGAAACCCAGACCCGTCGATCAGATTGGAACCTTCCGCCGGACCGTGGCGTAGAAACGGTAACTGACGGTCCGGCCGGACGTTCCTGAGAGGCGGCCCCATGCCGAGGAGGACGGCGATGCGTGCACGCGGAATCCCGATGGTGCGGACGATCCGGGCCGCGGCCCTGATCCTGGCAGTCCTGTCCATGGCCGCGACTCCGGCCCTGGCGAAGGGCGGACACGGCGGTGGCCACGGAGGCGGCCACGGAGGAGGACATGGGGGCGGCGGGCATCCTGGCGGCGGTCATGTCGGCGGATTCCACGGGGGCGGCGGGTTCCACGGGGGAGCCGTACATCATGGCGGTGGGGCCATCCGCGGCGGCGGCATCGCCCGTGGCGGCCGGTCTTTCGCTCGCGCCATGCCCTCCGTTCGTGGCATGAGAGCTCCGTCTATGAGCCGGGCGCCTCGTCCGGCGCTGGGCATGCGAGCGCCCCGGATGAGTCCGAACCCGGGACCGCGGCCAGTGACCGGAGCCGGTCGCAATGGCCTCGCGAATCCGGGCCGACGTACCGGTGGCAACGCCCAGGCTCTGAACCGGTCGTCGGCCCTCGGCGGCGGTTCCTCGACGACCACGCGTTCCGGCAACCCGCAGGGCACCGGCCGGACCACGGTCGTCGGACCCCGGTTCTCCGGTTGGGGAAACGGTAACACCGGCGCGGCCTCGAACCGAGCGGGTTACGGAAATGGCGGCTACGGCTTCTCCGGGTGGGGTTCCAACTACGGCAGGTCGGGCTACGGCGGCTATGGCGGTTACGGTGGCTACGGCTACGGCGGGGGTTTCGGCAACAACGGCTTTGGCATGGGGAACGGCCAGTACGTCTGGGTTTTCATCCCGGCCCTCGGCTGGGTGTACGTCCCGATCCGGCTACTGTTGATGTTGGGAATGCGGTGACGTGCGTCTCGGGCCGCGGTGCTTCCGGTCGTTCCGGGGGGGCGGATTCAGAGTTCGGATGACGAGTGTGTGAATGCAGTCGGGCTCTGACCTCCCCTTAGCTCCCATTCATTTCACTGATCCTCTACTAACAGGATGCTGCGACTTTGCAAAACCTTAAACGCACCCAGTCGGAAATCCGGGGCTTTTCTCGCCGCAAGTCCCGACTGGTAAAGGAGAAAAATAATTCTCAAAATCTTGGTTTCGCAAAGATTTCTCGAGGCCGCCCCCGTTCCGGTTGCGCAGATTGTAACGATTATAACGATTGTATGGACTGATCGAGGGCTTCCGAACGATCGGCGGGACCTGCGTTTTCGGCGGACTCTGGGGGGTTTTTCAGTCGGGAATGGCCGGCCGAACGGTCTACGACCACCCATCGCGAGGCGGCCGCTCTGGCATTTCATCGGCCCCGGAGTGCCCGATCGCCCCGGGCTGCGACTGGGCCCGCGAACCGAAGGGTTCGGTCCCGGAGGCGATGTCCAGCAATGGGATCGAACTGATCATCACGAAGGATGCCCAGGGGGCCATGCCGGTGACGCTGGCCGACCCGGCCGGGAATACCGCCCGTCGTCTTGATCGACTGCTGGGCCGGCTGGTGTTCCCCCTGCATGGCCAAGATGCTGCGGCTCAAGGCCCTCTACGAGCGCCGGCACACCGACGGCTTGGAGGTGATCGGCGTGAATTTCGACAAGAATCGCGCGCGGGCCGATGTGCTGGTCACGGCGATTGGCCTGCCCTGGGCCGAGGTCTACTTGCCGGACGACGACCGCACCCGCCGGGTCTGGGCGGAGGGCCCCGGGATCTCAAACCTGCCGCGTCTGTTCCTGATCGACCGCGAGGGAATCCTTCGCTGGGAAGGCGGCCCGAATGACCTGGAACGGCAGATTCATGAGTGGCTCAAGTAACACAAGACGTAGCCGTTCACAAGTCGAGAGTGACAAGCGTATAGACGGTCATCGAGCGGCGAGATGACTTCCCGGATGCTTCGGTCGATCCGACGAATGGCACTAGCTTAGGCGCAAACCATTATCGGGATTGGACTTGTGAACAGAGGCTTTTCCTGCTCCTCGGGCTTGACTCTCGGGGTCTCCATCTGAAGCCCTATGTTTCCCATCTAATCGACTAATAATCATGTGCACACATTATTGTATTTCCTGCGGGCCATCCTCCTGCTACAAGCCCAAATCCTTTGTCAGAAAAGACTTACGACTAAGCTAGTGCAATTCGTCGATCACACCGAAGCACGCGATACTTCTCTCGCCTGAGCCACAATGCGCAAAGCAGTCTCAGTGCCGTGGTTCTGTAGGCATAGCCACCCAGGCTGCCGGCTCATCGAGGGCAGGGTGACGAACGGGCCCGTCGGGGGCGGAAAGTCTCCGACTAGAGCGGGAGAGCCGATAGGCCAGATATCCTAGGCACCCGATGAAGGAAAGACCCACCAGGAGGCTCATCTCGTAGGCCCAGATCGAGATCACTTCCCGCGACGGTACGAACGAGGCCAGGATGCCGGCGAGGCACGCCCCGGCCCCGGAGAGGCCGGCGGCCATCATGCCCCAACCTTGGAGACCGACCCGGGTGCGTGCGGATCTTCCCAGGCTCATGAAGATGGTCAGGTAGGGTACAAGCTGGAGCACTACGGTGAGGTCCAGCAAGATCAGATAGACTTCGCCGATCCCCGATCCTGCGAAGCTCATGGCGAGCACGATTGAAGAAACCAGGCCCTGGGCGATCACCAACCCGGCCGGGGCCACGAACCGGGGATGTAGGCGGTGGAACCAGGTCGCGAGGGAATCGCGCGACGCGACCCAGGCGATCCGCGAAGCGGCGCCGAACCAGGCGAATGCTGCCCCGACTACCGAGAGGCACAGGAGGATGCCGGAAGGGAGAACGAGCGATGAGAGTCCGGCCGCGTGGCCGATAGCGACCATCGCCTCCAGGATGCCCGGCACGGCCCCGACGGCCTCGCGGGGGATGGCAAGGAACAGCGCGACGAGTCCGGCGAGGTAACAGGCCAGCGAGAGCAGCTCCGCCCGCCAGACGGCCCATAGGAGGGAAATCCTGGCCTCGCGGGTCTCGCTCCGGAAGACCGTGCTGAGCTCGATGCCGATCATGCTCATGCAAAGCAACCCGAAGCTCGATACGACCTTCCAGTCCCCCCCGACCCGCGGGCGGAGGACGGCCACTCGAATCCGCGGCTGATGCCGACCCAGAGGCCCATCGACACCAGGCCGACGAGGACCAGCAGGACGCAGGCCCCGCCGAGGTTGGAGATCCATCGCGAGATGCGGAGGCCGATGAGGCACATCCCGACGACCGCCCACAGGCACACCATCGACCCGGCGAGCAAGAGCGGCCGACTCTCCGGGACCGGGCCCGCGAGGGGCTCGGCCAGGAAGGCGATGTTCCCCACGACGAAGACCACCAGAGTGGGCACGTAGAACAGGTTGTTCGCCCAGTAGCACCAAGCGGTCAGGAAGCCCGCGAAGTCGCCGAGATGGTGGCCGACCCATGTCGCGATCCCCTGCTCCGCCTCGGGGCACTCGGCCATCTCGACCACGGCGAGGCCCTGGGGGATCACGAACAGGATGACGACCAGAGCCCACAGCCCGAAGACGGAGGGGCCATTCGCCGCCGCCGCGGGCAGGAGATTCAGATTGACGGTCAACACCAGGCAGAGGAGTAGCACATCGAGGCGGGACAGGACTCGATGGAGGCCGAGTCCCCCGGGATGTCGATCGCTGGCGCGTTTCATCGGGAGTCCCCAACATCCGATCAGTCCGCGTCCTCACGGGCCGACGATCCCGAGTCTTCAATCAGGTCGCCCACGCACAATTGGGTCAGCAGGGCCGAGGCGGTGCCGTAGTGGCTCCCGGTTATGGCGTCGATCACCAGTGCCGGCCTCGGGGCCGCCACCGCTCCGACCACGCTACTGAGGATCCGGGATGGGTCCGACCGCAGCCGCACCACCACCAGGCCCGTCGGACCAGACCCGTCGGGATCATCGAGGCGATACTCACACTCCAGGGGCGTGACACCCAGGTCGGGGCCCGAGAGGGGTGAAATCGATTCGATGACGAGGCATCGCCCGACGGGTCCCGCCCGGGTCGTGCACTTGACCTCGAGATTGCGGCGGCCGGGATCGTCAACGGCGCCGAGTGGCTGGAGCCAGCACTCGGTACGGGTGCAGACCACGAACATCGAGGCATTGAACCCGGAGGCGGGGCCCGGCGGGGCGGCCCGCCGACCCCGGTCAACGATCCGGTATTTGACGACCTCCCCGCCGCCGACCAGGGGCGGGAGATCCTGGGCGGGATGGGGCGAGCGCGGTGTATCGAAGACCATCAGTGCGGGGATCGCCTCCCAGCCAGCCGATGGGCCCCGGCCGTCGCATTCGTCCAGCAGCAGTGAGACGAGGGCGAGCGTCGCGGACGGCCCGAGGACCACGGGCAGATCGCGGCACTCCTCGAGGCCGCCCGGCGCCGGAGCCGCCCGGATCGGAGACGGCTCGACGTACCGGCCGAGGTGGAGGAGGGTGTTGCCTTCCCGCACCAGGAGGTACGCGCGGTGGAAGTGCCGCGTGCGAGCGCCGGGTCGCTCCACCACGGTCGAGACGGCTCCCGCTTCCACCTGCAACACCCCTCGTCGGGCCGGCGACACCGATTTCGACCAGCTCTCCCAGGCGGGGAGGGCGAGCGCCTCGAGGTAATCCCGCGAGTGGTGGCGACTAACGGGGAGGAACTCGGTCCGACACCCGGCGGAGTCGAGCGCCAGCTCGAGCGCCAGGTCGACGCAGTCGGCGCCGGTGACGTCATACCGGCCGATCGTCATCGCCCTGAGCAGTCGGACTTCCGTGGTCATGGGGTTATGCTCAGATCCCGGACCGAGAGGGCCGGGGCACTCGTCCCGACGTCGAAGAGGAGTTGCTGGGACTTCCCGCAGAGGGCGTTCCGGCTCCAGCGGGGGCTGTCGCCGATCCCGGTCACCTTGCGGAGCAGGCCGACCCGTTCCCTGAGATGGCCGCCGGTGATGTAGCGCGCCGGTGCGCTCGCCGCCGTGGATCCATTCGCCCAGGACCAGCTTGCACCCGATCTCCGGCCCGTTCCCCCAGCCGTCGCTGAGCTGGTGGATGTAGAGCCCGGACGAGACGCGGGAAATCATCTCCTCCTCGCGGAGGTCGCCCGCCGCACACACCAGGTTGGAGATCCTGGGCAGGGGGGGGCACCACGACGACGCCGACCGGCCGTTGGCCGTCGGCGCGGCGCCCGACCTGTGGGCGCTCTGCAGCGAGTGGAGCTGGGAGATGATGATCCCGTCACGGACAACGGCGGTCGGCCCCAGGACGCGGGTCCCTTCGCTGTCGTATTCGTAACGGGCGGGTCCCCCGGGGGCGAGGGGGTCATCGTCGAGATCCAGGCCATCGGCCGCGATCCGGGCGCCGAGGCGGTGCGAGAGGCTGGTCTGCGGGTCACCCGGGCCCTCGACGATATGGCCGACCGCCTCGTGGAGGATGATCGCCGACGCGCACGGGGAGAGGACGACCGGGACCCGGACGCGGGCGGCCTGCTCGGCTCGATCGATTCGCTCGACCATCCGGCGGAGGTCCTCCGCGATACCCGGATCCTCGATCATTTCCCGGCCGACGCCCCGGCCGCTCCAGCCGATCGGGAGGGTCCGGCCCAGGGGGGTGCGGATTCGCCCCGTGATCGCCCAGACCGTCGACGAGGTCCGGACGTCGTCCAGCGTGAGGCCGGAGACGAGCCGATTCGCGGCGACGGCGGTATAAGACAGTCCGGCCAACCCGCCGCAACACCCGGCCAGCCGCGCGATCAGCCCGCGGAGGTCGCCGGCGGGCAAGGCCGGGGCGGGCAGGAGCGGGCCGTTGCGGGCACCGAGCTGCGGCGGCCCGCTGAACCGTTGCGCGGGCCCCGACGGCGGGACGACCCGCACCCCGTCGAAGTGGCAGCGGTGCTCGGCGGCGACCTCCGCCTGGCCCATCGGGAGGCTCAGGAAAACGGCGACGCTCCGCTCATACCAGATGGCTCGTCCCATGGGCTCTCTCGGCCGATCGCGACGGCCGCCTCCGGGCCGTCACAGCTACGTCGTCGCGCGAATCCGACGGCGCCTCCACGAGGTCCCGGTCGTCCACAACGATCTCCTCGGCCCACTCCTTGCCGAGGAAATCCGTGACCATCGAGCGGCAATACGCCCCCGCCTGCAGGAAGCCGACGGTCTCCCCGAGCTCGGGCAGGGGGATCGCCGCCTCGCGGGCGAGGAAGTCGCGGGAGTAGGTCGAGTTGCCGCAGAGGTAGACCGGCCGGTCGGAAACCGCCTCGTCGCCCCGGGGGCCCAGCAGCCTGCAGGGGTGCTCGGCCCTCGCGGGGTGGAACAGCGGCCGCGGGAAGATCGCGACGGAGCCGTTCGTGCCGACGAACACGCGGTCGGGACGGAACTTGCGGTCGGTGACCTTCACGAAGAAGTAGCCGCACTCGGCGACGAGATACCGTCCGGGCTCGAGATAGAGCTCCAGCGGGCGCCCGAGCCGCCGCTCGTGCTCGCCCATCAGGCGCGCCGCCGAGCGGCTGTAGCGGTCCAGGTCGAACCGGCCGTGAGGGCCGTCGCCCGAGAGCCCGAACCCGCCGCCCGCGTCGATGTAGCGGAGGTCGGGGAGGAGGCGCCCGAACCTGCCCAGCCGGTCGAGCCCCTCGAGCAGCGCGTCGGGCGAGGGGAGGTTGGTGCCGAAGTAGGAATGCACCCCCACGATGCGCACCCCGGCGCGGCGGGCGGTCGCGACCGCCGTGGCGATCTCCGACGGCTCGAGCCCGAAGCGGTACGAGGGGTCATCCACGAGGTCCTTCCCCTCCAGGGCGCTGCCCACGCTCACCCGGATGCCGACCGCGCCACCGGGCCCGGCAAGGTCACAATAGAGCGCGAGCTGGCCGACGGAGTCGAGGACCAGCCGGGCGCCGCAGTCGATACACACGCCGATCTCGTCGGCGGTCATGTTGGTGGCTGCGTAGACGACCCTCGACGGCTCGAACCCCGCCGCGAACGCCGCCTTGAGGTGGCGCGGCGAGTTGACGAAGACCCCGTGTCCCCGCGCCGGACGGCGCAGGATGGCCGGGTGGTCGTTCGCCATGGTCGCGAAGAAGAGGGAGGTCCGCGGCCAGGCCAATCGCTCCAGGGCCTGCATGCGGGAGCGGAGGCGACCGAGATCGTAGACGTAGACCGGGTCCTGGGACGTCGCCCCGATTTCCGCGATCCGACTGGGGATTCTCATGCGACCGAGGCCTCCACGAGGAGTCGGTGGTTGATCAACTGCTGCACCAGCGGCAGGACGACGTCGGGCTCCGACGCCCCGGCTTGAGGCGGCCGCGATTCATCCAGGGCGATCAGTTCCGCCACCCTCATCGCCCGGCCGGAACGGTCGAGGAGCCGCTTCGAGAGCGGCCCGATCTGGAGCGTCGTGATCTCGTCGGGGGCCGTCCGCGCGAAGACGACCCAGCGGTCCGGCGCCCGGGCGTCGGCGTCCCCGGCGCTGATCCCCATCAGCGGCCCGTGCATGTCTCGCTCGAACTGCGCGAATAACATGGTGCCACGGCGCGCGACGATCGTGTCGAGCCCCACCGGGGCCTCCGTGCGGGCGGGAGCGGAGGGAGCCAGGGGCAGGGTCAGGGCGTTCAGCTTGTACTGCTCATACCTCACCAGGTCGCGGAGGAGGCAGGGCCCCAGCCCCATCCGGTCGGCCTCCTCCGTGACGAACCGCAGCAGGTCGGAGGCGTCGCCCTGGTGGCGGAGCCGCGACCCGGGCCGCCGCCGCCGGTTCTCCCCCGCGATCCACGAGGCCCATCGGGTGTAGAAGTCGAGCGGCAAGGGATAGAGCGGCAGCACCAGGGGCCACAGGTTCTTGAGGACGACCAGTGAGGCCGAGAGCTCCTCGCTGGCGTCAACCCAGGCGGGCGGCACCCCGGGCGTCTCGTAGCGGCGATTGCTGACGAAGACACCGGGGTACGACGCCTCGAGCTCATCGGCTCGCCCGGCCGGCCCGGGCATCAGCGGGAAGTCCAGGTACTCCGCGGCCCGGCTGGCGGTAGCGCCGTAGCGGGGGAACATCGGGGATTCGTGGAAGGGGCAGAGCACGAACAGATGCGACCGGCCCCGGCCCACCTGGAGGAAATCGAAGTATCGCGTGAGCGTCTCGTTGAGCGTCTCGGGCGTCTCCATGGGATAACCGACGATGAAGCCGGTGATCGCCCGGATGCCGGCGCGCCCGGTCGCCTCGACGACGGCGCGGGACCACTCCAGGTCGAGGCCCTTGTGAATCTCCCTCTGGATCCGGGGCGAGCCGCTCTCGATCCCGTAATAGATCTCCACGCAGCCGGCGTCGGCCATCAGCGGGAGCAGGTCGAGCTCCATGATGTCGGTCCGGGTGCTGCACGTCCACGTCATCCCCAGCCGCTCGGACGCCAGGCGCCGGCAGAACTCGCGAGTCCAGTCGGCGCGGAAGGTGAAGATGTCATGGGAGAAGTTGGCGTGGGTCCGGCCGAAGCGGTCCCGGACCAACCTCATCTCCTCGAGGATGCGCCCGTAGGACTTCATCCGGTAGGCCCGTTGCCAGAAGGGCGCCGTGGCGCAGAACTGGCACGCGTAGGGGCATCCCCGCCCGACGTCGAGGTAGAGCGCCCCCCGGGACGTGTCGTAGGCCTCGAAGGCCGGCAGCGGCAGCGTGTCGAGGTCGGCGACGACGCTCCGCGGGGGGTTGGTACGGATGCCGACGTTGTCCCGCCACGTCAGGCCGCGCACCAGGTCCAGGCCCTCGCCGCGCTCGAGCGCCGGACGAGCTCGACGTGGGTCCATTCCCCCTCGCCGGAGACGACGTAGTCGAGGAACGGGAACGTCTCCAGGAGCAGGCCGCCGATCGGCGAGGCGGCCGGTCCCCCGAGGCAGAGGCGGGCGCCGGGCTCCCGGGCGCGGATCGCCTCGGCGACGGCGATCGTGTGATGGAGCGAATCGGCGTCGGTCATCAGCCCGACGACCGCGTCCCCGGGCTGGACGATGGCCGCGGCGAGCCGGTCGTAGAACCGGTCGTCGTTGGGGATGGCTCCCCGATCGATCAGCGTGTTCAGCTCCGTGACGCGAGTGTCCACCCCGCGCAGCTCGCGGTCGGACAGCGCCTTGATGCTGAGCAAGCCCATGGGGACGAAGGCCTGCATGGCCGGCCGGTCGCCGGCGGCCAGGTCCAGGCCGGACGCCCCGTGGTTCAGGTGCAGGCTCGTGGCGAGTGAGACTCTCATGATGGGCCCCGGCCGGCGGCCGCGAAAGGACGTCGATGTTGGAGTCAGAGCTCGTGAAAGGAACGGGATCGCGATTCCAGATTCCGGATTCCGAAATTCCAAGACCGTGACATACAGGAACTTACACCCATTCGAAATTTGGGATTTGTGATCCGGAATGGATTGTTTCACAACCTCTCAGACCACTTCGGGAATCTCGATTGGCACCCGCGGCTCGGCGCGGATGTGCTCGCGAAAGAGCTCCTCGCGCCGCAGGATGCTCCGCTTCTGGAATTCGCTGGCCCCGCAGCCGTTGAACGTGCCGTTGAGGATCGCCGAGTTCCCGGGACACCGGCCGGAGCAGAAGTACTTGTCCTGGTTGAGGGGGCACCCCTCGCAGGTCTGCCGGAAGTTGTCCCAGGTGATCGCTCGGATCGGCCAGTCGGGGTCCTCCCAGATCTCCCGGAACGGCCGCATCTTCACGTTGCCGCCCTCCAGGACCTTGGCCCCCGAGCAATTGCTGCAGGGGTAGACGTCGCCGATCGAATTGACATAGCAGAGCCCCCGGCCGCTCATGCAGCGGCGCCCGCGAAGACCATGGTGAACAGGAAGTTGAAGATCTTGCCCGCGCAGAGGCCGAGCTTCGGGTCCTTGACCCGCTCCCAACGCTCCTCGGCCAGCCAGAACTGGGCGGCGAGCTCGACGTCGTCCAGCGAATGCATCAACTCGCGATGGAGTCGCCCGCGCCCATCGGCACGAACGACAGGCTCCGCAGGCTGACGTCGTGGTCGATCGCCCAGTGGATGATCGTGTCCAGATCCTTGGCGTTCTCGCTGGTGGTCGTCGTCATGATGCTGGCGTTGAAGCCGCGCCGCCGCAGGTCGAGGAGCCGATCGGTCACGAAGGCGAAATCGGTGGTGCCGAACCGGACGCCCTGGCCGTGCACGCCGTCGAGGCTCATGCTGATGATGACGTCCTCCTGCGGGATCCGGCCCAGGAGTTGATCGGTCAGCGCCGTGCCGTTGGTGGGGATGCTCACCACGAAGCCGGCATCCCAGGCGTGCTCGACGATCTCGAGGAAGTCCCGGTGCAGGGTGGGCTCGCCGCCGGTGATCACCACGCAGAAAACGCCCATCTCGGCCCACTCATCGAGCAGGCCCAGGATCTGGTCGGTCGAGAGCTCCGAGCTGCGCGGAGCCCCGCCCTCGACGAAGCAGTGCGGGCAGCGCAGGTTGCACCGCCGCGTGACCTCCAGCCACGCCATCAGCGGCGCCGAGAAGTGGAAATCCTGCGGGATCGTGATGGTGCGCAGCAGATGGGGACGGCACTCCTCGATCGGGGCGCCGGCCTGCAGCAACGGGAGGACGCCCGGCCCGAACATCGCCACCTGGCCGCCGGGGAACGCCGCGATGTAGCCGAACGACTCGGGCCGATAGCGGATCACGGGGCGGCATTTCTCGGGGAGCGACCCCGCGCCGCGGGCAGATAGTCAGACATGAACTTGAGCATAGATCCTCCCCCGGCGCTGACGGTTGTACTCGGTCGGTCGCCGGCCGATCGCGATTCGCCTCCGGTCCGCCTACCGACGGGAGCCGCCCCACGGCCCCTCTCGTCCGGGACGAACCGCTTGCAGCGGACGACCTATCGGTATGTCTCCAACTTCCCGCTCCGCCGTACGTCGAGTGAGACGCAATGGAATCCCCCTCCCAGGGTCCGCGCGTGCGTGAGGCGCAGCGGGAGCACGTCGATCCCCCATCTTTCGAGCACACGCAAGAGGGCACGCTGCCGGTCATCAGCGACGACCAACCCCGGCTTGATGACCAGCAGATTCAGCCCGATCCAGGTCGAGCAGCGCGGGCGCTCGCCGACGTAGCCGGTGTCTACCATCTCGGGAGCGTAGATCTTGTCCCAGCCACGAAGAAACGCCGGTATGTTCCCATCGTTGACGCGTTCGGGGTTCAGGAGCACCAGGCCGGGCCGCAGGGGTACGAATGTGGAATCCGCGTGAGTGCATCGATATACATTGCGGCACGGATAGACCTTGTAGACATCGCCGAGCACCGACTGGAGCCATTGCCAGCCCTTCTCGTTTCCCGTGTCCGACACCAGATAGAGGATGTCCGTCCCGAAGCGGAGCACGTTCGCCGCGTCGAAGGCGGGCTCGTGATCCCGCAGGCGGCCGCCGGGAGCAGCATCGACGTCGTACATCTCGTCGCCGAGTCGCGGTTTCGGGGCCGAGATCCATCTCGCGCCGCTCGCGAAGTAATCAAGCAGGATGGTCTTGTACGCGAACGACTCGAGGAAACGCGAGCGAAGCACCATCGGCGTTTCGATCACAGTCGTGCCGATCGTCAACAGGACATCGCGCGGGCAGTAGTCGTATAGACCGTCTGTTTCCCAGTCCGGCGTGGCAACCTTCAATGCAAGGTCCCGGGGTTCCGGCCGCCGGACTTTCACTCCGAGCCTGGCGAGCTCACTGCAGAAATTGACTAGCTCGGCCTCGGTCTCCTCGATGATTCGCTGAGAATAGGGTCCCGAGGGGATCTTGCCAACCGATCCATAGTGGAAGAACTCAATCGCGAAGAGCCCCTTGTCGGGGACGGGAACCCGAGCACCGAACGCCGTGCCGACTATCACTTCTTCCAACGGGTCCCACTCGTTGTGGACATTGACCAGACTCATCCGACTCCTCGTTCCCCTGACAGCTCTGCGGTTGAAGTCGATGAAGTCCGTGCGGATCAGATCAGGGACGGCGCTGGAGGTGCTCGGACTGCGCGTCGGACGTCACCAACCGACCGTGCCGAGCTATTCCTTCCCGGTAATGCCGCACGCTAAGGAGCTCCCGACCATTCTCGACCGCGGCAGGGAGGCGCCCCCGCCTGGATCCGCGGAGGTCTCGCCCCCACCGCTATCGAGGTGGCCCCGGACGAGGCCACCTCGTGAGGACACTCCAACCCCCCGGCCCGCCGCACCGTCGACGCGGAACTATGCCGTGCCGGGCGGATAGCGGTCCATGGTGATGGGGGGAAACCGTCGGGCGCCACGAACACCACGCGATCCGAATGGCTCGGTGGCATGGGAGACGCCTCGATCCTTACCGTTCCAGGGAAGCGCCGGGGACCCGTCACTTCGGCGTCCCGGCCGTCACCGGGGCCAGGAGGGAGCGCTCCTCGAGCAGGTCGATCGTCTCGGGGGTGGCGCCGGCTGGCGGTACGAAAGTCGGTGTTTGCAGTAGCGAGCTGTGGTAATGGGCAATCTTGATCTTGCCCGTGGCGTCCTTGGTCATCGCCATCGTCTCCCTCAGATTCGTGACCCGCGAATCGAGGAAGATGCGACTGTGGAAGGTCACGATCGCGGTGTCACCGACCACCTGGAACTCGGGGGAGTTGATCTGGGAGCGGCGCTTCGTCCCGGCGGTGAAGAACGGTTCGAACCCGCGCCGGTACTCCTCGAGGCTGTCGATGCGGGTCACGCTCGAGATCGTGAAGAAACTCGCGTCGGGGGCGAAGAAGTCGAAGAAGGTCGGGTCGGTGGCGTCATAGGCGTCAACGAACTTCCTGAGCGTGTCGGCGGCTTCCTGTTGCGTGATGGCCATCGTGCAAATCCCCTCCGGTTGAGCCAGGTGTGAGGGACAGGGACTCACACCTCTGCGGCCGCTCGCGCCTGGCGTTGACGAGAGGTCGCAGGGGGTGATGTGGTTCGTTCAGCGTGCGGGAACTCCTCAGCACTCGATCGCCTGGGAGGATCGGGCGAGGACAGCAGCATGGATCTCGTCCCACATCGCCAGGCGGGCCTCCAGGCAAGATGCGGCGGCATCGTCCGCATCCCGGATCCATGCCGGGTGGTCGCCGCAGAGCCGGCCCAGCAGCCGCTGCGACTGTGGGCCGTGCGACTCGCCGTCGAGTTCGACGTGCCGGCGAAGGTAGTAACGGAACCTCGCGAACCGCGCCGGCTCCGCGGCCGCCAGGCCGTCGAGCAGCCGCGTGAACAGATCGGGGATCAGATCCTCGCGGCCGAGCGTGAACGCCGCCGCCAGGCAGTGCAGCGGCCCGCCCCGAGCCAGGGACAGAGAGAGCCGGACGGATGACTCGGTCGCCGGGGGCAAATCCAACTCCCCGAGGGCGTCCTCCGCCGCCATCCCGTCCTCGATCATCTCGATCAGCCGGTCGATCGGTCCAGTGTCGGCGCCGGCATCAATCATCGCCGCCCGGTAGAGTTCGAAGTGGCTCAAATACCCCCCCTCGCCATCCTCGTCGCTCTCCTCCCCCAGGACGATCTCGTTGATCAGCCGCCGCGCCTCGGGGTCGGCCGTCGGGACCCAGGGGACGCGGATGCAGGTCAGCTCCCGCTGGAGCGCCTTCAGGAGGCACTGGAAGTCCCAGACGCAGAAGACGTGGTGCTGCATGAATACGCAGACGTCCTCCGGTTCGCGCAGGGCGCGGTAGAGCCGGTGGTGGATCAACCCGGAGCGGAGGCCCTGCGTCCGGGCCGAAGGCGCGAATCGATGCATTGCTCGCTCCCATTGGGATGCGGTTTCGAGCGATATTCTCTCAGATATGCGTGTGGAAAATCACTTTAATTTTCTTGCTCCACTTCGGCTCCCTCATTATCCTGCTGATTAGTAAGGCGTCCGGCGCCCCGCGTTTTGAACCAGAAAATCCGCGGAAATCGGCCGCCGGATCCACGAGTCCCCCGGCCCGAGGTCGGTCCGCAACGAGAGAGGCACGGAGATATCGGAGAAAACCCAGGCGGTGGTACCCGGCGGGAGCCGTACCGATGGAAACCGATTATGTGGAATCGTTGCTGAAACAAGCGCAGCGGGGCGTATCCGGGCGCTTTGGCTGGCCCTGGAGAATTGCCTCTCGGAATTGACCAAGCAGGCCCGGATCTGTACCCGGTGGCAGCCGCACGCCGGGCTGGCGGCGTGCGACCTCGTGAACGAGACCATGCTCGAGGCCTACCGCGACTTCGGGCAGTTCCGGGGGGAGACGTACGGCGAGTTCGTCATCTGGTTGCGCACGATCCTGATGCACAACCATTGCAACGACATGCGGACCATCCACCGTCGCCGGAGCCTCTCGATCGAGAGCTGGCGGGACGGGCGATGGCCCGATGAGGAGCAGGCGGAGGCGTCCCTGGCCGGACGCGACGAGTCGCCCCTGAATCGGTCGATCAGGCTAGAGATGCACCGGTCGCTGGACGAGGCCGTCCTCAACCTCCCGGAGGCGCAACGCCAGCTCATCGTCTGGCGCTTCGAGGAGCGGCTCACCTACCAGGAGATCGGTGCGCGGCTCGGCTGTTCGGCTGTCTCGGCCCGGAAGTCCTGCCTGAGGGTGCTCTCCGGACTGCGCTACTGCCTCAGGCGATTCCAGGAGAGCCGCGAGGCGTGAGGGCCCGGCCGTTCCGGGAGTCCGGCCTGGTGGTCGTCGCAGCCGACCCGGGCCGGGACCGAACCCGGTCGGTCAATCTCTCCAGCCTGACTCGGTCCGGCCTGACCCGCGACCGGATGCAGGGCCCGACCGACTTCCGCCCCGGGGCGAAATCCGGCGGACGCCCCCCGGCGCCGACGATCAGACGTGGACATTGAAGAGGTTACCGCCGTTGTCCTCGAGGCTGCGCCAGTTGTCCTGCGAGAAGGCGAGGATCTCCAGGAAATAGGATCCGGCCCCGAGGTCCGCCAGGTCGATCGCATGCTCGGTCTTGAAGCTCAGGTCGGCCCGACTGGTTTGGTTCTTGCCGAGCTGGAGCTGTCGTTGGTTGGTGCTGATCCGGACCGCGGCCGTGGTGGGGATGTCCGTCTTCCATGAGACCTTGGTCCCGGCCACCTTTGGCTCGCTGATCGCCGGGAACCGGGCCACGGCCAGCGACTGGAGCGCCGCGGCGATGTCGAGCTTGCCGAATCCCCAGAGGTTGTCGGGGACGGTTGGGACGAAGCCGTCGTGCCGCGCCGAGCGGGTGAGGATCTGGCGAACCTGGTCGCAGGTCAAGCCCGGCCGCTTCTCAAGGAGTAGGGCGATGGCGCCCGTGACATGCGGCGCGGCCATGCTGGTCCCCTGCTCGAGCGTGTAGCGCCCCCCGGGGGATCGCCGGGGGCGGGGTCCGACGGGCTCTGGGACGACTGGGGGGCGCGGATCCACTCGCCGGGGGCGACCAGTTCGGGCTTGGTCAGGCCGTAGCGCGTCGGCCCGGCCGAGCTGAAATCCGAGATCTGGCCCTGGGGGGGGCTGGTCCCCTGCGCCGGGCGCAGACGTAGGAGCCGACCGTGAGGATTCGCCGCGACGTGCCGGGGATGGTCACGGTGTCGAGCGGATCGGCCGAGGCGGACAGGAATGTCAACTGCTCCGTGCTGAGGCCGCCCCGGAAGGTCCTCTCGATCCAGATATCGAAGCGGCCTGTCCCCCGGATGGTATCCCCCCGCAGGTGGATCTGCCAGCGGCCCGGCTGCATGAACGTCGAGGCGCCTCGCGTCAGGATGATCGTGGCCCGGTTATCCGCGGTGTTGCTGGCGTCGGGGTCGGAATCGACGCTGACCTTATTCCCGGCCTGGGTGTTGAATTCGTTCTGATGGCCCAGGGGGACGAAATCCAGGGACGTGCCCCCGGGCGGCTCGATGGCGACGGCGATCTCGTCGCCGCCATCGAACCAGACCTCGAAGAGGTCGTTGAGCCGCTTGTTGGAGAGCACCTGGAATTCGCGCGTGACCGTCTGCCCCTGGGCCACCGTCCCGCTGGCGTGGGTCCGCTGGTTGCGCTCGTTGCCGGCGGCCTTGACGCCGATCACGCCGGGCGTCCGCAGGAGGTTGTCGATGGCGGTCTCCAGTAGCGTCTCCCCGCAATGGCCGCCGCCGTTCATCCCCTCGCTCTGATTGATCGCCGCCGGCTGGCCGAGGGCCTTGGCCTTGCGGGCGATGTAATCGTAGGCGGCGACGGCCCGGACCGAGGTCCCGAGCGACTGGTCATCCTCCAGTTTGTAGGCGACCACGACGAGGCTCGCCTGGGCGCGATCCCGGTGTACTGACCGCCGCTCGCCTGGCCCCCGCCGGCGGCGATCCCCGAGGTGATCGTGCCGTGCCCGTTGACGTCCCGGCTCGGCACCGCCGCGAACGGGTCGGCCGACGCGAGGGCCGCATCCAGGTCGGCCTTGGTGAACTCGCGGCCGAACGGGACCGGGTTGGCCCCGCCGGGCGGGTCGGCGCCCTGGTCCCAGAGGGAGAGGACCCGCGACGAGCCGTCGGCCGCGAGGAAGTCGGGATGGGTGAAGTCGATCCCGGAGTCGATGATCCCGACGATGACGCCCTGGCCGCGCGGCCCACCGGGATCCGCCTGGACGGCGGCCGCCCGGGTCTCGACCCGCGACACGTCGAGGTGGCGCTCGAGCCGGCGCGACGCCTCGACTTCCACGACCTCATCGAGCGCCTCGATGGCCGGCAACCTGTCCAGGTCGATGCTTCCACCCGCGATGCACCGGGCCCCCTCCACCAGGAAGTCGAGACGGAATCCGGCGGCCTTCAGGGCGGTGATCGCGGCGTCGCCCTCTTCGACCGCCACGAGCACCTCGACGCTCACGCCCCCGCCCTTCGACTCGACCGCCACGCCCTCGCTGATCCGATCCGCGAGCAGGCCCGTCGCCGGAGTCTCGCTCGCCTCCAGCAGAAGGCGGAGCCGCGCGTCAAGTTTTTTCATGAACACATCCACTTATCAAATGGGTGAAGGGATCGAACCTCCGCGAGTCGCTGCCGACTCCGCGGGACGATGGACCGCGTTCCATCCGATCGCGTCGCGGCCGGTCCCGACGGCCGCCCCCGGGCTCATTCGCGGAAGAGCGTCCGGCTGCCCTCGATCAGGCGGACGCCGGCCAATTGGGCGACGGCCTTCAGCGCGTCCGCGTCCTTGACGCGACCACCGACGACATTGCCGATGGTCGTCTCGATGTTCAGCCCGGCCTCCTCCAGGAGCCGCGTCCCGTCCTCTGGTGCGAGTGAGTCCGTCTGGACCAAGAGTTCGATCGGCCCTTGTAGCGTCCCATCATTGAGCCGCTGCCGCAAACTCGGGTCGAGCTTTTTCAGGAAGTCCTCGGCCATCGCTGTATCCTCCGGACCGTCCTCAGAATTGAAGTGAAAGGATCAACTTGCTTACGGGTGATGCGGGCCCGGGGGCGATCCGGCGTCACGCCTATGAGGGTGGATCGAAGTGTCGACCGGGCGACGACGCGAGGAGGTGGCGAACGGCGACCGGTGGCGGGCACGGTGCTTCGGGATGGGATCGCTCGAAGCCCGTGTGACACCGATCATCGTGTGTTGATGCCCGCACGAAAAAATCCGTAGATTCTTCGATGGCCGAGCTCCTTGAGCCGCCCGAGGACGACATCCTGGGAGTCCACATCTTCGCCAGGCCTCTGCCGGGCCTCGGGACTCCCGATGGCGCGAGATGACAGGTAAACCGTCAACTCTTGGGCCGTCCATGTCTCGAGTGGTGATGGGAGGGGATCAATTGGATCGAGCGACTCGGCAAGCACACGGTACTCATCGGAGCGAGCATCGAGGCCCACGATAGGCCGCCGGATCCCCCGCCGAGTTAATTCACTCCGAATCTGCTTCGGTGGCGCCATCTACTATTCTACTTCCGACTGCTCGATAAGAGAACTGACTTCTGGGTTGCGGAGAGACCTTTCGAGTTCCCCGAGTCCGACGGCCAAGAGGGGGCATCATACCCGACCGCGGCGCGGTGCAACCACGATGGACACGGTCAATAAGCTGGAGAAGTTCCGGAGGATCGCCAAGACCTCACCGCCGACCGACTGGCGATGAAACCGTCCCTGGGCTCGGCATCGGAATCCGGCATTGGGACAATTGGCGCATCCATCTGATGAGCCCTCCTTTGGATGACGAGGCCGCCGGGACCAGGGCGGCGGAGGTGCGGCCCGCGGTGAACGACCGCCACGGCCCGCACGAGGGCATCCAGGGCGATCCTGGGTAATGGTGCCCGACAGGCGGGCCGAGGGTCAAGACCCTGCTTCTAGCCCGTCGGGACCGGACGAAGGGCGGAACGGTCCGGGTTCGACCCGTCGCTTGCCGGCCTGGCAAGGTCCGTCAGCCCCGATACAGGCCTCTTCAATTCCATCTTGTGATCTTCTGGTGCACCAATGGTACAGCCCTGGCATGGCACCCGACTCCGGCTCAGCCCCAGAGTTTACCCGCCTCCTGCGGTACTTACACAAGAAACTGGACCGATCGGGGCTGGGACGATAGTGCCATGCGCGCTTCGGTCCGACGACTCCGACGCTCCCTGCGAGGCTGCTTCTGCCCCCAGGTTGGCTGGGTCGGCTCTCCTGCGCCCGCATCCCGTTGCTGAACGGCCGTCACCATCGACCCGTGAACGCGTACCACACGACATCGCTGATGCGGTCCGGTTGCTGGGAGGGCGGGGCTCCGTCCGAGCCGCGGGGGAAAGCTCGGACGGAGCCTCGCCCTCCCGGATCGATGAAGTCGCCGGGTCCGTATAGAAGAGCCGGATCGCGACGGGTCGCGCTCGGGCCAACGTCACCCCGACCCGGGCACCGGGATCGTCGCCGCCCCGTACAGCCGGCCCGACTTGATCGTCGCCACCGGGCTGAGCTTCCGGTGACCGATGCGGCGATGGCCCATCGCGTCGGTGAGCGTGAAGTCTCCTTCGCGGAGCGAGAGCACCGCGACGTCCGCCTCGGCGCCCTCGCGGAGGGTGCCGAGCCCTCCCGCGAAGCCGAACGTCTTTGCCGGGTGGCTCGTCACCCGGGCGATGACCTGCTCGAGCGTCAGCCCCAGGTGGAGGAACTTCGACAGCGTCGTCGCCAGGTCGAAGACGGGGCCGTGGATGTTGAACTGATGCAGGTCGCTCGAGATCGTCCCGGGCAGCAGCCCTTGCTTGATGGCCCGCTCGGCGACCTCGAACGCGAAGCTGCCGGCGCCGTGGCCGACGTCCAGGTGCACGCCGCGGTCGACGGAGGCGAGCACCTCCGGCAGGACGCGACCCTTCGCGTCGAGGATGCCGCCTTCTCGCCCGTGGAAGCAATGGGTGATGACGTCCCCCGCGCGCAGGACGGGCAAGAGATCCTTGAGCGGCGTCTGGGTATCGCCGATGTGGGCCATCAGGGGCAGCTTCACGGCGTCCGCGGCCTCGTGCGCCAGGTGGAGGGCCTTGAGGTCGTTCTCGCCGGCGATGTTCCGCGACAGGCGCACCTTGATCCCGAGGATCACGTCGCGATTCCGCTCGATCGTCCGCACCGCGAGCCCGGGATTGGCATACTCGATCCGGAGCAGCTCGCCGTAATTACTGTCCGGCGACAGGGTGGATTGGCCGACCACCGAGATGTTCAACAGGGCCCGGACGCGGGTCCGGGCGACGTCGATGATGTACTTGCGGAACCCGGGGAAGGTGTGGGCGCCCGCGGAGCCGGCGTCGATGACCGTGGTGACCCCCTTCGCGACGCAGTTGGGGTCGGCGGGGATGCCGAGCGGGGCGACGCCGTCGTAGACGTGGACGTGGACGTCGATCAATCCCGGAGTCACTATCGAGCCGCCGACGTCGAGGACGTGCTCGGCCTCGGCCTCGGGGATGTCGGCCGCCACCCTGGCGATGGCGTGGCCGCGGATGGCGACGTCGCGCGGCGCCGACAGCTCCTGCGACGGGTCGATCACCCGCCCGCCCTTGAGCAGCAGATCATAGGGCTTCGGCGGGCGGTTCGGTGCCGCGCGAAGCCTCGTCGCCTCGTCGAGCAGGTTGCAGACCAGGGAGCCGATCAGCGTACTCCGCAGGAGCGAGCGTCGCGTCAGGATGTCCCGGTCGGCCTTCGCCCGTGGTGCGATCGGCATGGCCTGCCTCGCTGATCAGTAGGGGACCTGCATCAACTGCTGACTGGCTCGCGCACCAGCTCTCCGAAGAGCTCGGGCCGCCGCGTCCGCAGCATGTAATTGGCCAGGGCACGCTCGCGGGCCATTGCGGTCGCCTCGAGCGTCGCCACGATCTTCTCCTCGCGGATCCGTTCCTCCTGCGTGGCGGCGATCAGCTCGCCGTCCGGACCCCAGATCAGAGCGGCGCCGGCGTGGTGGGGCTGGTTCTCGCTATCTCGGGGCCAGAGATCGACGTACCCCGCCCGGCCGGCCTGATCGGCCAGCACGGCGAAACACGCGTTCTCGCGGGCCCGCAAGGCATACTTCTTGAGGAACTCGTGCGAATAGCGACGCGCCGCCGACTCGCTCTCCGGCGTGTCGTCCCAGAGCTTGAACCGGCCGGCGTGCGGCATCAGGAGGATCTCGGCGCCGCGCAGGGCCAGCACGCGGGCGACCTCGGGGAACTGGTTGTCGTAGCAGATCACGATGCCGACCTTGCACGGGCCGACGTCGAAGACGGAGATCTCGCGGCCCCCCTTGTAGTAGAACACCTCGTCGCGCGAGAGATGCAGCTTCCGCTGCTTGCCGATGTACCCCTCCGGACCGACCAGGACCTGGGTGTTGTAGACGATGTCGCGCTCCTTCTCGCTCATCCCGGCGCAGATGATCAGGCGTCGTCGCCTCGCGATTTCGACCAGCCGGTTGACGCTCGGCCCGTCGGGCACGGGCTCCGCCAGCTCCCAGGTACTGGGCGTGCAATGGCCGTGGATGACGAGTTCGGGGAACAGGGCGAGCTCTGCCCCCTCCGCCGCGACCTCCTCGCACCACGCGTCGATCGCGCGGAGGACCCGCTCGGGCTCGCCGAGCCATCCGTTCATACTCACCGCGGCGATCCGGGTGGTCCTCATCGATGGTCCTCGTTTAGCGACTCTGGCGCCTCGTACGATAAAGGACATGCCGCCGCAGGGGATGGCCCTCGGCCAAGGCCGGATGTTCGAAGTCATCTTCCGGCGACCGCGTCATGCCGATCCGTTCCATGACGGCCCGGGACCGCACGTTCGCCGCGGTGGTGAACGAGACGATCTCGTCGAGGTCCAGGTCCCGAAAGCCGAATTCGAGGACGGCGCGGGCCGCCTCGGTGGCGTAGCCGCGGCCCCAGTGCTCGCGGGCGAGCCGCCAGCCGATCTCGACGCAGGGCGTGAAGTGCGCCTCGAACCGCGGGATCGCCAGGCCGACGAAGCCGATGAAGTCGGCCACGCCCGGCACCTCGACCGCCCAGAGTCCGAATCCGTGGCGGGCGAAGTGGTCGCGGATCCGGCCGACCGCCGCGTCGCTCTCCGCCGATTCCAGCGGCCTGGGGAAGAACTCCATGACCTGCGGGTCGGCGTTCATCGCGGCGAACGGTGCGAGGTCATCGTCGCGCCAGCGCGAAGGACCAGGCGCGGCGTCTGGAGCGTCGGGGCAATCGTCATCTCGGGCTCCGCCTCGGTGTTGGGCGCGCTCAGGCCGTCACGGTCAAGGTCCGGCACGGTACCCGGTTCATGCCCGCCTTCTGATAGGGCCGCGGCTCGGGCTGGGCGAAGCCGTTCAGGTCCACGGTCCGGACGCGGAACTCGTACGACCCGGGCTTCAGTCCCGCCAATCGCGCCGTCCACGGGACCATGCTGAAAAGCAACGGCCAGGTCCTGGGCTTGCCGGTCGCCGGGTCGAAGCCCCAGACCTCCTTCGAGGACGTCCCCTCGGGCAGGATCGGATCCCAGTCGTCGGGCGGCGGCATGATCTCGCAAGGTTGCCAGGCCGCCGTCTTCCACGCCGGGTCGTCCTCGGCGAGCGTCGCGCCCTCGCCGCTCCCCGGCCGCAGCCAGTATTCGACTCGCTGGAGGCCCGACCAGCCGGCCATCGCCGTCCCGTCGATCTTGATTGGCTGGCCCACCTTGAACGAGGGTTCGCCCCGGCCCAGATACGCGGCCGTCTTCAGGTACGACTCGGGGTCGTTGTTCTGGAGGGCATACGTATCGTTGGCCTTGTAGTCGTTGGTCAATACGATCCGCTGGAGCCACTTGATCGACTTGAAGCCGTGCGCCCAGGGCACGACCATGCGGACCGGCCCGCCGCGCACGAGAGGGATGTCCTCGCCATTGAGACGATAGGCGACCAGCGGCGGCGGCTCCCAGGGTGGCGTCTCCATCGCGCGGTTATAGGGCAAGGACGACTGGAAGAGCTGGGCCGGATCGTTGTTGTGGAAGCCCCAGAAGTAGAGCCGACGGACGTTGCCGATCTTGCCGAGCCGGCCGATGACCTCGCGGAGCGGCACGCCTTCCCACAGGCCCTGGCCGAGCGGTGAGGGGATGTTGTTGCACTGCATGGCCTTCAAGTACTTGACGCCGTGCGACTTCCCCAGCTCCTTGAGTGCGGCCAGGTCGAGCGCCGTGCCGTCCTCGAGCCGGCAGGGGCGCGCGACCTCGGACGAACCGTCGCCCGAGATCTCGAGCCGCCAGGTCTCGGGCGTGAGCCGCGCCTTGGCGAGGGCCTCGCCCTTGAGGGTGTAGGGCTTGGGGTTGCCGCGACTCACGTCGATGAACTCGCGTGCATTGGTCAGGAACGGCCGGGAGCTGCGCGACGCGACTCCGGGCCGATCGTCGTGAAGCTCGAATGGCGCGGTGGTCCCGGCCCTGCCCCCCTGCCCGACCATCTCCGCCGACACGGCTGTGGCCGCCGCGATTCCCAGGAATCGGCGGCGGTCGATCGAGTTGTTCATCGTTCGCTCTCGGGGCTGAAGGTACTGCGACGTCGAAAGTGGAATCGACAATCATTCTCACCATGAGCGGCGCCCGAGATCAATCTCCGACCGGCCTGCCGGTGCCCTTGACGAGGCCGACCGCCGGGCGAACACTGTGAGTGCGGTCCGGTGGTCATCGCAGGGCGTTGTTCGAGAAAAAAGGGGTCGCCATGCAACCGCTCCGGGTCATGATTGCCGCGTCGCTGGCCGTCATGTTCGCGATGTCACCGGCCGCCGTCGGCCAGGAGATAAAGCTCGCCGACTGCCCTGCGGCCGTGCGGAAGACGTTCGAGGCCGAGGCCCGGGGGTCCAAGGTCGAAACGGTCCGCAAGGAGAAGGAAGAGGACGATACGGTCTACTGGGCCGAGGTCACGATCGGGGGCAAAGCGTATGCGATCGGCGTCCTTGAGGACGGCACGCTCACCGAGATGAATCTCGCCGTCGATGATGACGAGCTCCCCTTCGAGCGTTGCCCGACGACGGTGCAGTCAACCCTCCGCCGCGAAGCGTTCGGCGAGAAGGTCGAGACCGTGGGCAAGGACATGAAGTACGGCGTCCCGGTCTACGAGACCGTGGTCAAGCATCGAGGTCGAGCGTACGAGATCGTGGTCGCCGAGGACGGCACCCTGGTGGAAAAGGTCCTCGTCATCGAGGACGAGGAGGTCGAGCTCGCGAATTGCCCCGCGGCCGTGCAGGCCACGATGAAGGCGCACACGCAGGGCGGGACCATCGGCGACGTCACTCGCTCCACCGGGATCGGCCGCCCGACGTTCGAGGCCGAGGTCAAGATCAAGGATAAGGTCTACTTGATCGAGGTCGCCGAGAACGGGTCCCTGATTTCCAAGTCGCTCGAAGCGGGCGAAGAACGGTGAGCGAGCCCGGCGGCACGGGTCGGTCAACGGATCGACAGGGCCACGTTCAGCTCGTGGACCGCCGACTGGACATGCCCCTGCGCCCGGCCCTGGCCCATCGTGTTGGAACCCTGGTTGGCGAGCTGCATCCCGATCCCCTGCAAGGTCCGCAGGGCGTGGCTCATGCGGGCGTCGGACTGGGCCTGGCTCATGCGCTGGCCCCCGCGTCCGCCCCCGCCCCCGCCGAAGACGCTCCGGCGCACCCCCATGCCCATCCCCATACGCATTCCCCCGCCCATGCCGTTGTTCATGCCGGACGCGAGTCCTGCGCCGTTGTAGCCCATCGAGCGATGTGAGAGCTGCCGGACAGCCATCGAGATCGCATGCATCGCCCGGACCCGATGGCCCTGGTAGTCATGGTCGATCCGCGCGAGATTGGCGTTCACGGACCGCAGCCGCGCGACAAGCGCCCGGTTGTTGCCCTGCGACCGGCCGTAACCGTACCCGCCGCCATAATATCGGTTGCGGTAGCCCTGGCCGTATCCATAAGCCCGATATTGAGAAGCCCCGCGCCCGGAGCCATACGTGTACGTGGAAGGGCTGGCGCTACCGGAGAGGCTGCGCCTCGCGTTGACCGCAGCCATGGTGGATGGACTCACGACGGCCCCAGCCGCCAACGGCACGGTATTCGTGGCGTTCGTCAGGGAGTTATTCACGTGCGCCTGGGAGCTATTCACGCGCGCCTGGGAGTTGTTGGCCCGCGCCTGCGAGTTGCTGGCCCGCGCCTGCGAGTTGCTGGAATGCGCGACGGCCCTGTTAGCGCGCGAGCGCGAGACGTTGACGTGCGCCCGCGCCTCAGCCGCCCGCATCTGACCTCGCCCGAAGTTCATGCGTGCCGGGGCGGACGAATTCGGCACGCGGGGCGCGCGGAACGTCTGTCTGGGTGCGGAGACGTGCGGGGCCCGCGCGGCATGGCCTCTCTGACCACTCGCCGCTCCCTGGGTCTTCGTCTCGCTCATGGCCAGCAGTCCGACGATCAGCGTTGCCAGCGAGGGCCAGCGAATCCAGCACGATCGTATGTTCATGAGAAGTGCCCCCAAGAAAGAGCGCCACCTGGAGGAGCAAGATTCGATGCGCGAGCCGTTGCCGGATCACCCGGACTCACGGTGCGCGATGGCTTCATTCCCGAATTGTCGCCCGGATACTGAATCTAACCCGCGAACAGTCATAGAGTCTCGCGATTTCCCCGCCGGCAGCCGGAATCCCCGCCAAGAAGTGCGGTTCTCGTGCCAGGCCCTGGAATCCGGATCATCCGACCCGTAGAATCCTGTCCAATCGACGAACGTCACCGCGCCACGCCTTCCCCGCATCCCGACGATGAGCCCGCCGACGAACCTACAGGAAGGACACGCCATGAGACGACCCACCCCGCTGCGCCTTTCGCTCCTCGTCACCCTGATCCTCGCCCATGCGGCCGGCGCCGCCGAGAAAGTCTCGATGCGGACGCTGGGAGCGCGCCTGGCCGAGAAGCCCACGGGCGAGAAGGCCAACGCCCTCGCTGAGGACATCCGGACCTGGTTCGGCAAGGACCGGTCGGGCCGGAGCAACCTGATCAACGGGGCCAATCCGAAGGTCGAAGGGCTGGACACCGCCTGGGCGATCGAGGCCCCCGGGGCGAAGGCGGTCCAGATCATCGCCAGCGACGGGAAGATCTTCCCGATGACCTGGGTCCGAGGCACGCCCGTCTTCGCCGCCGTGATCCCGATGGTCGACGGCTCGGCGTTCCGATGGACCTACCAGATCGACGGCTCGCCGTCCGGCAGGAAGGGGCAGGTCGAAGCCTACGCCGATCCGCCCGAGCTGACCGAGAGGCCGGTCGTGCCCAAGGGCAAGCTGACCAAGCAACCGCCCTGGGAGAGCAAGATCTATCCCAATACCAAGCGCGACTGGTGGGTCTACGTGCCCGCTCAGTACAAGGACGATCAACCCGCCTGCGTCATGGTCTTCCAGGACGGCGGCGGGTACATCGGGTTCGTGCCGACCGTCTTCGACAACTTGATCTGGGAGCACGAGATGCCCGTGACCGTCGCCGTGTTCATCAATCCCGGCTCCGGGCGCGGCGAGGGAGGCCGCGGCCAGCGCAGCGTCGAGTACGACACGCTCTCCGACCGCTACGCCCGCTTCTTGCTCCAGGAGATCCTCCCCGAGGTCGAGAAGACGGTGAAGCTCCGCCACGACCCCGAGAGCCGCGCGGTCGCCGGGATCAGCAGCGGCGGGATCTGCGCCTGGACCGTCGCCTGGGAGCGGCCCGACGAGTTCCGCAAGGTCCTCTCGTGGGTCGGCAGCTTCACCAACATCGCCAGCGGCCAGACCCGGCGCGAGGGTGGCCACAACTACGAGGCCCTGATCCGCAAGTCGCCCAGGAAGCCGATCCGCGCCTTCCTCCAGGACGGCAGCAACGACCTGGACAACGCCAACGGCAACTGGCCCCTGGCCAACCTGCAGATGGCCAAGGCCCTCGAGTTCGCCGGCTATGAATACAAGTTCGTCTACGGCCAGGGCTTCCACAGCAACCGCCACGGACGCGCCGTCCTCCCAGAGTCGCTCCGCTGGCTCTGGCACGATTTCAAGTCGGGGACAGCAATCAAGGGCAGCAAATAAAATCATGAAGAGATTTTAGCCACGGATTGAACACGGATTAAACACGGATAAGACCGAATCAGGATCTTCCGGTGAGCCGTTGGAGAGTGATACCGCCGGGCGAGGACGAGACGAGATGGAATTCCTATCGTTGTTCAATCCGTAGCTCGAGGGTGTACGCGAAGGCCGCCGGATCGGCGTAGGGTGGGTCGAGCCTCGATTCCTCGAGGCGAGGCCCACCGGATCCGCCCAAGAGACCGGTGGGCCTCGCGCCGCTCCGCGGCGTTCGACCCACCCTACGGCCCCTCCTCGTTCACCCTCTCAGACTCTTCGTATCACCCCTTCATATCCTCTGAGTTGCGATCGATGGCGCGGGGAGGACTCCCGCCCGCCAGGACGGCTCGGTCGATTCCGTGGCTCGATTGGCCTCGTTTTCCCACGCCTCGACCCAGGCCCGCCACGGGATCACGACATCGGCGAAATCGGCCGAGGCCGGAGCAACTCCGTCCGCGCCGGCGTCCGTGGTCTCGACCTGAAGCTTCGCAAGCCGCTGGCCGGGCGTGTGGATCCGCTCGACTCCGCTGATCTTGTAGAGCCCGGCCAATGCGTCGGCCAGGGTGCGCCGCTGGGCTTCGTCCAGGCTGGCGAGCCAGCCCATCCGCGAGACCCCCGCCGCCAGTACGCCGGAGCGCTCCTCCAGGTCGATCCAGAGGCTGGGCTGGTCGCGATCCTCGCCCAGCAACTCGAACCGGATGCGGCCGGTCGCCAGGTGGATCGATCCGGGTTCGATCGAATCGGCTCCGAGCGTGCGGGTCTCGCGCAGCAAGCTGGCAATCTCGCGCTCGATGAGTCGGCGCATCGCCTCCTCGACGTGATGTAGCGCCTCGCGGTGCTTGAGCGCGGCCCGTTCCCGTCCGGCTCGCAGCGCACTCCTGAGCCGGGCGAACCGCTTCGGCAACGTCCCCGAGTGGAACGCCGGACGCAGGAACCGGCCGACTGTCTCGCCGTGGCTGCCCACCGGAATCGGGCCGAGCGCCCTCGGTCGGTTCGCGTCGTACAACCGCCAGTTCGATCGCAGCTCCCAGACGAGGAAGCCGAACACGCCGGGTAGGAAGAACACCGTCGTGGCCGCGACGGCGTTGGCGATCACGGCCCCCAGCACGGGCTTCAGCGGCGCGGCGAGAAGGCTCGTCAGCACCAGGACGAACGGCAGCATGATCTTGGCCGCGACGGTCACCACCGGGAAATGCTTGATCGGGTTGAGCTGAGGCTCGACCAAGAGGACCAGGTAGATCCGCGCGGCGTAGGCCACCACTCCCCAGATCAGGCCCAGCACCGACTTGATCGCGAGCACGACGGCCGATTGCCCCTCGCGGAACCGGAGCCACTCGTCCACGGCGTAGATCAGCTTCTCGACCCACTCGATCAGCCGATTGAAGGCCGACATGATCATGTGGAACAAGCCCGGGATCACCTCGAAGAACAGCCCGCGGCAGGCACGCGAGATCCCCTCGATGGCCTGCTCCTCGAGCACCCGACCGGCGCGGGTGTTGAACGTGAGAGACGCGGCCAGGAGCGCCGTGAGACCGACTGCGACGGCGGCCGGCGGCCCGAGCCCCACGCCTCGCGCCGCCAGCCAGACCGCCGCAGCGACGAGGCCCGGCTTGATCGCCAGTCGCCAGGCCGCCAACACGGGGGCACTCGCGATCAGCCTCCGCAAGAGCGGGAGATCGAGCAACCGCGCGGGCAGCTCCACGAGGACCGCGCGAATGACGCGGCCGAGCGTGCCAAGGAGCGCCACGAAGCCGCGGCGAAACCGCCCGAAGTTGATCAGGCCGAGCGCCACCGCGCCCAGCAAGAGCAGGCTCGGCATGTTGACCAGGTGGAGATGAGCCTCGGACAGGCGGCCGAGCGAGAGCTCGTAGATCTCCTCGAGACCCTTGAGCAGCACGAACGACCCGCCGAACGGGAGCGCGACGAACCGCGTGAGGAACCGTCCGACGGACGTGCCGAACGCCAGCGCGCTGAACCGCTGCAGCCAGCGGAGGTAGACCTCGCCCCGGCGATGGACGCCGTCGAGCGCCTTCGCCAGCGCTCCATCGGACTGGAGCAGCCGATCGCCGCGGAGGAACTCCGTCGGCGAGGACACGTCGCCGAGCTTCAGGTTGCCCCTGGAGGCGGCGTCGCGGAGGTCGCCCAGGTTGGTGAAACCGCGGGCGACGATCGGGTCGAGCAGCTCCTCGACGAGCTTGCGATAGGCGACGCGCTCGAGCAGGTTGGCGGGGCGCACCCAGGTCGTTTCGAGAGTCTCGTCCACCCGCAGCCGGAACCGCTCGCGCAGGTCGGCCTCGGCTCGTCGGACGGCCGCGCGGAGCAGTCCGTCGAGCCGGGCACGCTCATCGCGCGTGAGGCGGGCCCGGCGGAGCCCCCGCGCCGCGGAGCGGAGATGCTTCGACATGTTCACTTCGCGGAGGTGGGGCAGCGGGTGCTTCAGCGGCCGACGGCCCATCGAGAGCAGCCAGCCGATCGGCTCGAGCCGGAAGAGCTCGCGCTCGTGGTCGACGCAGACATTCTGCAAGTCGTGCAGCAGCCGGCGTTCGGGCGACCAGAACCCGGTGGCCGCATGCTCCAGGAGCGGTGTCAACGCCCCGACCCAGAGGCTCGATTCGCCCTTCTGGACGAACAGGGCCCGGCGCAATCGCACCGCGAGCTGGTTGAGCGCGGCCCGTGCCGCGGCCCGGTCGGTTCCTCCCGCGTCGGGCCCGGCCCGTCGGGCCGATCGCGTCCAGAGGATCGCCGCGCGGACATGGTTCCCCCGCTCGGCCGCCGCCCGGCGCGGCCAACCACCGCCAAGGAGCGATCGCGGTCCTCGCTCCGTCCTCGCGATCGATCGTCGCCCGCCACCGATGACGCGAGGCCATCGCGCTCATCGCGGTTTCGATCGGCCTCGTCGGGACACTCGGGCGCGCCGGGCGGCCGCGCGGCGGCGAGGAGCGCCTTCCCGTTGAACGTCCCGGGTCAGCACGGCCTCGATCGAGTCCGGCGACTCGATCGCGGGGAAGACCATCGCCCGCGACGATGGTTCGAAGTACGTCAGCTCGAGGAACACGGCGGCGAACACCGGGTACGCCGACGCGTCGGACACCGGCGGCAACAGCAGCCCATCCTGCGTCAGGACCGCGCGGGCCTCCTCGAACTCGGTCCGCCCGATCGCCGCGATCCGCGCATCGAGCCCCGTCGCGTCGATCGTCCCCGATTCCAACGAGCGCGCCACCGCGCACTCGACCCGCGCGGAAGAGCCGGCGCCACGCCTCGATCGCCAGGATGTCGCGGCCTCTCGTCGTCAGCTCGTCGGGTTCCGGTTGCGCGATCAGCAGGGCCGTCGCCGGCCATGCCGCGTCGAGCGGCCGGCCCAGTTCGGTCCCGTCCACGAGGCCCGCAAGCGCCGCTCCGGGCATCACGTAGCACTTCGGGTGCGCGCGGCCCAGCCACCACAGCGCGCGGTCCTGCTTGATGACCCGGCGGAGAATCCGGTCGGGTACGAGGATCGCCGACGGGTCGCCCGCGGCCAGCCAGCGCCGCAGTTCATCGAGTTCGATGGCCACGCCTCCACCGGCCTGGTAGGGTGCTCCGCGAGCACCAGGTTCGCCGACGCGACGAGGATCGGTGCTCGCGGAGCACCCTACGGTTTCAAGATCCCGTTATCGGACATCCAGTCGGCCAGCCGCTGGGGCCAGCCCTTGAGGGTGGTCAGGCTCGAACGCTTGCCCATGTTGAAGGCGTGTCCGCCGCGGGCGAAGACGTGGGCCTCGACCGGACGTCGGGCATCCCGATATTTCTGGAAGAGACCGGCGATGACCCGGGCCGCGCCGCGGTCGTCGTTGGCGACGAGCAGGAACGCCGGCGGGGCGGTCGGGGGGATGACCTCGGGGATGCCGAGCGGGCCCGGGTAGATCATCACCAGGAAATCCGGCCGGCTGCTGAGCCGATCGATCGGGTCGGCGGCCTTGGTGTCGCCTTCCCCGGGGTCGAACGCCACCATCGAGGCGACTTCGCCGCCGGCGGAGAAGCCCATGATACCGACCCGGGCGGGATCGATGTTCCATTCCTTGGCCCGGCTCCGCACCAGCCGCATCGCCCGCATGCCGTCCTCACGCGCGTGCTTCTCGATCTTGTAGGGGGAGCCTTCCTCGCGGCCTAGCCGGTACTTGAGCGCGAATGCCGCCACCCCGATGCTGTTGAGGTAGCGGGCAGCGTCCACGCCCTCGGCGTTGTAGACCAGCAGGCGATGGCCACCGCCCGGGCAGATCACCACCGCCGCGCCGGTCGCCTTCTCCTTGGGGGGCAGGAAGACCGTGATCGAGGGGTTGTGGATGTTGCGGACCCAGTAATCCTTGGCTTGTTCGGGCTCGTTGCGTCTCGCCTCGAACCCGGGCGCCCCGTTCGGCCAGAGCGGGACGACCTCGGGTTCCTCCGCACGGAGTGCCGACGGGATCGCGCAGAGGGTCAGCGCGGTGAGCAGCAGTCTCGCAGAGGCTCTCATGACAGTCTTGGCTCCTGACGGAAAGGCGGTGTGCCGAGCGAAGCGGGCGAGACGATCTCAGCCGGGAAAGGCTGGCGCCGCTCGAACAGTATGGTCGATCAGGCCCGCTTCCACCAGCATCCGCCAGTGGAAAGCGGTGATCGCGTTCCACGACGCGGTCGCGGCCAAAAGTGGGAACTCGCGGACTCCTTGGAGGCATAGAAGAAGGTGAGTGGCATGGGTCGGAGGAGGGACGCGGATGAGCGGGCTCAAGTCGGGTGCCATCCTGCGCCAGATGCAGGTCCTGCTCGGCGCCGGGACGTTTAGCGGGCTGTCCGACAGGGAACTCCTGGAACGCTTCCTCGAGCGCCGGGATGCCGTGGCCGAGCTGGCCTTCGCTCTGCTGGTCGAGCGGCACGGGCCGATGGTGCTGGGCGTCTGCCGTCGCGTCATGCGCGATCCGCACGACGCTGAGGATGCGTTCCAGGCGACGTTTTTGGTCCTGGCTCGCAGGGCCCGCTCGGTTCGCGTCGACGGTTCGCTGGGACGCTGGCTCTTCGGCGTCGCCACCCGAGTCGCCACCCGAGCCAGGAGCGACCGACGGCGACATCGGGCTCGCGAGCGGTCGGGCCTCGATCGGCTCGAAACCGGGGCGTTTGATGACTCGCTGGCGGACGTGGAGCGGGCCGACGTCCACGCGCTGATCGCCCGGGAGATCGCGGGCTTGCCGGCTCGATTCCAGGGCCCCGTGCTCCTCTGCGACCTGGAAGGCACGACCTACGAGGAGGCGGCCCGGCGGCTGGGCTGGCCGGTCGGGACCGTCAAGAGCCGGCTGTCGCGGGCTCGGGCCCGGCTCCGCGAGCGGCTGACACGCCACGGCCTGGCCCCGGCCGACCTCTCGATCGCCACCACCCTGCTACCGGCCGCGCCCTCGCACGGCCTGGTCGAAGCCACGACCCGCGCCGCTCTCGCGCTCGTCTCGGGCCGCCTGACGACCTCCGGGGTCGTCTCGCCCTCCGTCGCCATCCTCACCCAGGGAGTCCTCCAGACCATGATCGTCGCAAGGATCAAACTCGCCGCGGCCGCGCTCCTGTTGGTCGCGATCGGTTCGGCGGCGCTGTTCGGCCAGGCAGCCGCTCAGAAGTCGGAGACAGGGCAAGAGGGTCAGTCGCCCGCGACCGCGACGGCGAGAACCGCCACGGCACCCGCGAGCGACGATCAGGTCGACCTCGAGATGCTGGAACGCGCCTGGGCCGACGCCGTCGCCCGCCGCGACACCACCGTCGTCAACCGCATCCTCGCCGATGACTTCGAAGGCGTTGACCTGGCCGGTGAGACCTTCAGCAAGACGACCTACGTCGCCGACGTCGCACACGGTCGCTTCGCGGGCGACAACCGGCTTGTCGATACCAAGGTTCGCCTCTTCGGCGAGACCGGCGTCGTCATCAGTCGGATCCTGTCGAGATCGTCGGGGCTTCACGAACGATCGACCAAGGTCTATGCCCGGCGCGGTGGCCGCTGGCAGTGCGTAGCACTGCACGCGGGCGGTTCCCACGGAGCCGCTTTCGGTGAGGCCGCCAGGGAGGGGTGGAGGAAGGCGCCCCACGGAGCCACTTTCGGTGAGGCCGCCAGGGAGGGGTGGAGGAAGGCGCTCGACGAATGGACGAAGTTCAATGCCGCCGACAAGGCGAATTGCATCTCCTGTCACACAACGATCGTGCATCCCGAACCGCTCCGCCTGGAGCGACCCGCCGCTGATATGGGGAACTGCGCGGCCTGTCATACCGTGAACGTGCACGCGAATCTCGGCGCCCGGAGCCCGACTGCGGCGCATCCCGCGATCGAGCCCGGACCAATCGCGGTCGTCCAGCCACCCTTCGTTTGCCGGGTCGTCAAGATCCGCGTCGGTGTGGGGGAAATCGTCAAGAAGGGCGACCCGCTGCTCGAGCTCTTCAGCAGCGAGCTGGCGGCGGCCAAGAGCGAGTACGAGATGGCCGTCAGCCAATGGCGTCGCGAAAAGAAAATCCACGAGCAGTACCTGGCAGAATCCGACGCGATCCCGAAACGGCCCTTGATGGCCGCCGAGAGCAACGAGGCCAAGAGCCGGCTCCAGACGAAGGTCGCCAGGGACAAACTGGTGATGTACGGCTTGAGCGATGAGGACATCGCCAATCTCGGCAAGGAGCCGGACGGTGAGAGGATGCGCTTCACGCTTCGCGCACCGGTCGACGGCAAGGTCCTCGCCGTGGGCGCGGGGCTCGGGTATTCTTATGATCGGAAGGATGTGCTGATCCGGATCCGCGCGATCTCGTCCCACGACGAACTCAAGCCCTGATTCGATCATCGATCGCAAACGCCCGACCATCGCCGCGATCGACCGAGGAGCCTCCGCCGTGCTCGCACCGCTCATGATCGCCGGGGTGTTCGGCCTATCGTGGTCCCCGCCCAGCCCGCTGGCCGACATCGGCCCGGCCCCGCGAACCGTCCTCGTGGATTCGGCCGGGAAGCCGTTCGATCTCTCCGCGCTCAAAGGGAAAGTCGTCGTCGTATCATTCGTTTATACGACGTGCAGCGGCGTCTGTCCGGCGACGACTCAGTCGATGGTCGGCGTGAGGACTGCACTCAAGGAGGCGGGACTCTGGGGCCACTCGGTCGAGTTCGTGTCGATCACGCTCGACCCGAGACGCGACACTCCCGAGGTCCTGCGCACGTACGCGAAGGCCTTCCGGGTCGACGATCCGGCCTGGCACTTCCTGACCGGTCCGGCCGACGAGGTCCAATCGGTCATCCGCGATTGGGGGATGTGGGTGAAGGCGTTGCCGAGCGGCGTCCTCGACCATCCCTCGCGGGTCTTCCTCCTCGATCGCCGCGGACACCAGCGCGAGATCTATAACCTCGAGTTCCTCACGCCGCCGGCCGTCCTGAAGGACGTGCGGGGATTGCTCGGCCCTCGATAGCGACGACGGAGTCGCCGGGCGGGCCCTCAACAGAACGGCTTCAAGGCGTTGCGCATCGAGGCGGCGTCGGGATACCGCTCCTTGGGGTCGCGGGCCAGGCACTTCTGGATGACGTCGGCGAGCGCCTGGGGGATGTCGGGCCGGCGCTGGCGGATGGGGATCGGCTGCTCCTCGAGCAGCATGCGGATGAGATCGCCGCCGCCGGACGCCTCGTCATAGACGTACTTGCAGGTCAGCATGTAGTAGAGCGTGGCGGCGGTGGCGTAGAGGTCGGCCAGCGGGGTGACGGTCTTGAAGTCGAGCATCTGCTCGGGCGGCATGAACGGGACGGTGCCGCGCATCTCACCGGAGAAGGTGAGCCCCGACAGGCCCACGCCTCGGAAGCTCTTGGCCAGGCCGAAGTCGGAGATCTTGACCGTGAGGCCCTCGGCGGTCTGGGCGATCAGGATGTTCTCGGGCTTGATGTCGCGATGCACGAATCCGAGCTTGTGGGCCTCCTCGAGGCCCTTGAGAATCTGGCAGGTCAGGCGGCAGGCCTGGTTGACCGGGTAATGACCGGGCTCGGCCTTGGCGAGGGCCTCCAGGTTGGTGCCGGCGATGTATTCCATGGCGAACCAGAACTGCCCGCGCGTCATGCCCTGCTCGTAGCATTCGACGATGTTGGGATGGCGGATCTGGCTGATGACCGACATCTCGCGCTGGAAGCGATCGATCGCCGAGCGCGTGGTCGCCGTCTCGGGCATGATCAGCTTGAGGGCGACCATCTGCCCGGTCATGTTGTGCCGGGCCTGGTAGACCACACCCATGGCCCCGCGTCCCAGTTCGCGGAGGCAAGTGTAGTAGGGTACGGGCTGGGGCAGGCTCGCCGCCTCCGAGCGGCATGATGCACACCACCACTCGACCGGTTCGTTCGCCGCGGCACCCGCCGGGCCCGCGATCGTCAGGCTGGGCGGAGCATTGGCGCCGCAGCCGGCGCACCGGATCGGGCCGATGCCCAGCGTGGTCCTGCGACCCGTCGGCGTCGTCCCTTCGGACGAGGAGAGCACCTCGGCGGACTCCAGCACGACCCGGAAGACGCTCTGCCCCGCGGCGATCATGTCGTCCGTCGCCAGCCGGATCCGGTCCACCCGACGATTGTTGACGAACGTCCCGTTGGTGCTCCCCAGGTCCCGCAACTCGCACGTCGGCGGATTGAACTCGATCATGAAATGATCGCGCGACAGCGCCATATCCTCGGGCATGGGACAGTGCACGAAACGCGACCGGCCGACGATGAACGAATCGGGCCGATCAAGTACGAACTGGCGACCCTTCAGCGGGCCCTGCACGACATCCAGGATAACACGCATCACGTGGTCCAAGGTTCTCACATCGAGCCCACGCGCGCTGTCTCCCGATGCATCGAGCTTCAAAACATCCACCGTTCGTGACGGAGTCATCGTCGAGCCTCGGTCTGACCTTGTGTTCGACTCATGCACTATTCTCTACGAAATGAGTGCGGAGATTGTGGCGTCCGGAAGCAGGAATCGTGCAAAAATTACCGAGTTGGAACTCCATTCAAGCAATGAGCACGGGCACCAATGGTCCCGAACGCACAGGATACTACTCGCTGGGGCAGAATCAAGTTACAACTTTTTTATCATTATACGACCCTGAGCAAGCGGCTGTGCGGCGATTTCGGAGCTCCGGCGTTCGCCATCCAAGCATCGACGACATCTTACGGCTTGATTCACCCTGAGTGCATGTGCGAACGATACTGGACGGGATCCGAGCCAAGCGGGACCCGGGGGCAGTGAGCACCTAATCCATCCGGCGGAGATCGAGAATTCCCTCAAGGTTCGACCCTCCTGCCGGCCGGTATCACGTTATCATTCACGTGTTGCAGGTGGACTCAATGCCGGGAGGAACGATCGATGGATGGCATCAAGCTGGTCAGGTCACCGCTGGTCGAGGATGCCATGGCTCGATGCAAGGCCGTGGTGGTCCTGGAGTCGACGGTGATCGCGCAGGGACTGCCCTGGCCGGAGAACCTCGCGACGGCCCGTGCCGCGGAAGCGGTGGTGCGCTCGGTGGGGGCGGAGCCCGCGACAATCGCCGTCGTCGATGGCACCGTCCGGATTGGCCTGAGCGATCAAGAATTATTCGAAATGGCCGGCTGCGCGGCGACGGACGAGTCTCCGCGGGCCGGTGGCGAGAGCCTGTCACCGGAGTTCTTGTCGCCTACCGGGAGAAGGCCATGGACCAAGGCCAATCGCCGGGACCTGGCCGCGGTGGTCGCCGCTGGGGGCCGTGCGGCGACCACCGTGTCGGCGACGCTCTGGATCGCCCGGCGCTTCGGGCGGGAGCCGCCGGTCATGGCCACCGGCGGGCTCGGCGGGGTCCACCGCGAGGCCTCGACCAGCTTCGACGTCTCGACCGACCTGGACGAGCTGGCCCGCGCCGACGGTGCGCTGGTCGTCTGCTCGGGGATGAAATCGATCCTCGACCTGCCGGCGACGCTCGAGTCGCTCGAGACGCGGGGCGTCCTGGTCGTCGGCTACCGGACGGGCGAATTGCCCGGGTTCTTGACGCGCTCGGCCGGCTTGCCGCTGGAGCACCGGGTCGATTCGCCCGCCGAGGCCGCCGAGCTCGTCCGGGTGCATCGCTGGCTCGGGCTCCCCGGTGCCATCGTGCTGGCACAGCCCGTCCCCGAGTCGGAGGCCATGGACCCCGATCCCCTGCGGCACGCCCTCGAGCAGGCCCTCGACGATGCTCGGCGGCGGGGGATCGCCGGGAAGCCGCTCACCCCGTTCCTCCTGGAAGCGATTCGACGCTCCACCGGTGGGTGCAGCCTCCGCGCGAACTGCGCGCTCCTGGTCGCCAACGCGCGGCTCGCCGCCGAGGTGGCCGTTGAACTCGCCTCCGCGCGCACCCCAGGCGGCGGGATCGGGCGGTAGCGGGACCGCGGACCGTCGAAATCCCGGGGGCCGATCCCCGATCTCGATCGTCCTCAGGGCGTCCTTACCGGCGGTACCGCGGGAGCCGGCGAAGCGGGGGTCGGCCGCGGGCCTGACGCTGGACCGAGTTGCGGTTGCGCCGCCGCGCCGGCCATGCCCGGAATCGACGGGCCCAACTCGAGGCTCCCGATCAACCGCTCGATCTGGTCGCGGAATTTGACATGGTCGTCGTGCTCGGTCATCGCCTGGATCACGAAATGGTCGCCCCGTGCGAACAGGACGAGGTACGCATCCAGGAACAAACGCGACGAGTTCTCGGTCTTGAGGGCCGCCTCATACCGATACACTCGCCGTTTCGAAGGCGCCCCATCCGGCTCGGTGAGCCAGCCCATCTGCCCATTGACCAGCTCCTGACGGCGCCGTGCCGCATTCTGCTGGAGGTCCCTTACGAAGGCCTGCGGATCGGTCCACTTTCGATCGCTCGCCGGATCGGCTTCCTTGGGGACGTCCGCGACGATCACGGTGTCGGATTTGCCATCCGGGCGGGTCGCGAGGAAGACGAGTGCGTCGGGGTCCTTGTTGTCGATGAGGTCCTGGGGGTGCCGTAAGTGGAACCGCCCCCGGGGGTCGTCATAGAGGAGCCAGGAATTCGGCTCGTCGGCCGCTGGCGGCCGATCCGGGACCAACAGGGCGGCCTCGCCGGCCCCGCCCGGACCGACCGCCAGCCGCCGCTGGAGCACGAGCTCGCGAGTGCGGATTTGCTGGAGTCGGCCCTTGTCATCGAGGGCCACCGTCTGTCGCCGTCCCATGCTCAACCGGGCGACGTGGCCCTTGGCCTCGACGATCTCCGAACCGCGCGCCTCTCTCGCCCCGCCGGCGCGTCCGACGGACTCCTTGGTCTCGGCCGTCGGCGCGGCGGATGGCGGCTCGAAGACGAACGTGATGCGCGCGTTGACGGCCCCCGGCCCCTCCTCCAGGTCCACCTCACCGCCGATCTCGACGATTGCCGTCAGCGCCGTCCCCTGGCCGGACTTCTCGACCTTGACGAGGCGGCCCTCCAGCGCGAACTGGCCGGCTTCGGGGATCCTGCCGAGCAGGACCTGGGCCGCCTGACGCCGGATCGGCCAGGAGTCGCCCACCCGCGCCGGCCGCGGGGACATCAGCGCCATCAGCCGGGGGAGGAAGGGCTGATTCACCATGCCGGCGTAGCCCGCGTATTCCTCATCGCGGATGGGTCGGTTCGCCGTCAGGCTAATCACCTCCGGGTTGCCGCGCGTGCTGACTTGATACCAGACGGTCAGGCCTTGAAAGAAGCTCGCCGCCACGGCATTGGTCAGGCGCGTCCCACTCAGGCTGAACGGTTCGAAGCGGTCATAGCGGCGGACCGAATCGGTAACCTCACCGAGCCGGCCGACCTTCGCCGGTCGTTCGGTGTAGATCGACCGGTACGAGAAACCGGTCTGGTCCGGGGCCCCCTGGGATTTCTCCGTCTCGATCCGGATCTTCTCGAACGTGCCGACCTGGTACTGGACGATCATTTCGGGCCGACCGGGGTCTTCGGTCAGGCCATACCTCTCGCTGAAGCGGTATCGCAGGCTCAGAGGTTGGGCCGATGCGGTGGCCGGCGCCTCGGGAGCCGGCTTTTCCGGCTCCTGGGACCGGACGGCGCACGGATCGGCGCCCGAGTAGCGCGAACCCGGCCAGTGCGGCCGTCAGCCGACCCCAGCCTCGGCCTCGAGGCCGGGGAGATCGGCCATCTCCATCCCGGCTCGTCGCGTCGTCACGGTATCGGCTATCGCACATGATCCACCGCCTTGGGTGCCGGGTCCTCGAAACGGGCTTCAGCGGCATCGATGTCCAACGATCGCCGTCGCCCTCCCCGCTTTTCCATTAAACCATAGCTCGACGCCTTCGGGTACGAGGCGGGGCGGCCGCCTCAATCGCGGCGTGCGGCCTGCCGGGGCTGAATCCACCGCAAGGTGCCGATCATCTCGGCGTCCTGGTCGCCGAACGCCTGGGCGTCCCGCGCGGCCAGGGTGTAGGTCACCACGAGCTGATCCCCGGCCGGGCTCGCCACGAGGTAATAGTACCAGACGACGCCGAGATCCCCCTCGCGTCCCTGCACGCCGACCTTGAAGCGGAACCCCCCGGCCGGGTCGCCGTCGACCTCGCCCTCACCGATGAAGTTGACGAACCGCCGGCCCAGGACGCGGCGGATCTCATCCCGGAACTGGGTCGGATCCTGGTGCCGTCCCCGGCCCGCCGAGGGCGCGACCACCAGATTGCACTGGGCGACCACCCGCCCGCCCTCCAACCGCTTCAGCACCATCGTCTTCGCGTCCCCCCAGAAGACGTGCCAGTTCCGGTCGTGGAGGATTAACGACTTCTCGTCGGGGCCGGCCTGGATCAACCGCTCGCTCCGGGGAGTGACCTCGAGCGAATAGCCGGCCAGCGCGGAGTTATTCAGCGTCGCCGGGTGCGTCTCGGCCTGACGCGTGACGCTCAGCGTGCTCTTGACGTCAACGCCGGCCTCGATCGGCCCCGGACGGCGGCTCTCGTTGCGATTGAGCTCCAGCCGGTCGATCCAGCCGTTCTGACGGTCGAAGCCCACCAGGCCGTCGAAGGTCATCAGGCCCTCGGCCCCCTGGAGCGAGCCGTCAATCCGTCCCCGGAGTCGGACCAGCGCGCGGTCCTTATCGAAGAACTCGAGCGTGGCGTCCAGGTTGTTGCTCTTGATCTGGTCGTAGCCGCTGATCCCCATCGCGGCGACCTCGCCGACCCGCCAGGATCGGCCCACTCCCACCGGCGCCGAGGGCAGAATGTCCGTCAGGGCCAGCGGATCGCCCTGGACCTCGACCAGCTCCAGCTCGGACCGGGTCAAGGGACCAGACGGGCTGACCACCACGACCGGACCACCGTGCCGCCGCCGCTCCGCGACCAGCAGGGACACCTCCGGCCGCAACGACGTCTCCCTCGGCCGGATCTCCCCATTGATCGCCGCGTCCGCCTGGATCACGTGGCGCACGACCTTGCGCGGCCGGCCGCGACCGTCCGCCTGGGACTCGTCGCGTTTCCCCGCGGCGGTCGCCGCCTCGCCCTCGACCAGCCCGATCACCCGTTCGTGGAACACCAACCGGGTCTCCACGTCCAGCGCCAGCGGCTTGGGCATGCGCGCATCGGCCGCGACCTTATCGGGCGGCAGGCCCGGCCGGAAGAGGCCCTTCGCCTTCAACTCGATGCGGACCCGCGATGCCACACCGCGCGGAACCGCCTCTCCCAGCACGATTGTCGCCGACGGTTCGCCCGCCTGCAGCCGGCAAGAACCCGCCAGGAGGAGCACGGTCCACCACCAGGACGGGCCTCGTCCCCGCCGGGGAGGTCCTCCTCCGCGTCGGTCAATCCACCATTCGAACATCGCCACCTCCGTGGCCAGCCAACCCCCTCCACCAGCTCGTCCGTGACCGCGTCCCATTATGTGAAGTTGCCGGAAGGCGTCAATTTGGCCTGGCTCCATGCCGGCCAGGAATCCTCAATCGGAGCGAGAAACCCTCTCCGCCGTCCACCCCACCCTCAGCTGACCAGTCCAAACGCTTGTCCTGATAGCTGTTCGAAGAACAATGAATCCTCTGGAAAAGACCCCGCCGTACAATCACCCATTGAAACAAGATTGCTTGCAACCTATAATCGGGTAAAAAGCTCATCGCCAGCACTATGGGCTTTTAATTACAATCCCCATGGCTATAAAATGGCCCGATGTTTGTCGCTGGCGGCTTGGATGGCTTTCCGTGGTGACGGCGGAGGCTTCGGCGAGCCTTTTCTGAGATTCTCCAGATTGGCGCGAACAAATGGCCTGGTTCAAACGTCTGTTTAAAACAGATGTTCGAAAGTCGGTTGGCCCAGGGTGCGAGTGACTGTGGTGACCCTATGAGATGGAGAGAGGCGATCGAGGGGCGTATCCGATGCTGGTATGCGTTTTGCTCAATGGTAGGCGACTCATGTTTCGGAGAAACGGATAGGAAAACCAACGATCCGGGTGCGATGCGGAAAACCGCCAGGAGGTGCGGAGCCTCTTTGGGATGAGACGGCGCCCCTCCCGTGAGGAAGTCGGACAATCCGCGGTTTCAAGTTGTACGTACTACAATGAAGAACTCGGAAACCGGCATGGGGTTCCCGATGTCCCCGACGGGGTCGAGACAAGAATCGGGACGGTCTACCGAACAAATTCGGGGAAGGATACGCTTACACTCTGTCAGGATGGGTCGAGATCGCGTTTTTCTCGTCGTCGGATCGGGTAAAGTGCGATCCATTAGCTAGCAGGAGGATATGCCGGGATCGTCGAGAGGAGTGAGGAAACCTCAGGCTCGGGAGACTCTTCAGGTCGGCCGTCGGGGAGTACCAGGATGGGTAAGACATACCGTCATCCCGCGATGAAGCAATTGAAAGATCAACAGACGCGGTACGCCCCGAGGGACCGGCGGCTCGAGCAGATCGAGCGGGCCGAGCAGCTATTGACGGAAATCGACGGTGAGAAGCGGTATCCCTATGAATATCTCTGTTTCCGGATCACGGGGTTTCGCCCCGATGGTTGGCCGGCCCTGGTGCTGGATGGCGGCGATGTCCGACACGACCTGGGTTTGTTCGTCGAGGATCTCTCGGCGACCGCTCGCCAGGCCGTCGAACAAGTGGCCGAACCGGTCTTGACGGTCGAAGAGGTCAGTCGACGTTACAACGTATCGACTCGTACGGTGACGCGATGGCGCCGCCAGGGGTTGGTGGCGCGTCGGTTCGTGATCGACGGGCGGATCAAGGTCGGCTTCCTCGAATCCAGCTTGCAGCGATTCGTCACGGCCCATCGCATGCAAGTCGAGAGGGGCTCACGGTTTCGGCAGCTCACCCAGGCAGAGCGCGAGGAGATCATCCGTCGCGCCCGCCGCATGGCGCTGGTACGCCCAGGACAGGCCGGCCTGGTCGAGATCGCGCGGAGGATCGCACGCAAGATGTCACGCTCAACAGAAACCGTTCGATTGACTCTGAAGGCCTACGACCGCGAGAATCCCGACCGGGCGATCTTCCCCACGTCCGTGCCGCCGCTCGACGAAGACGCCAAGGCCCAGATCTACCGCCGCTTCCGCATGGGGGTCTCGGCCGAGGTCCTGGCGCGGCAGTATGGCCGCACGCGCTCCAGCGTCTATCGAATCCTCAACGAAATGCGAGCCCGCCGCATCCTGGGAACCAAGCTCGAATTCATCGACCATGCGAGCTTCCATGATGACGCCACCGCCTCGGAGATCCTCGCGCCGATGCCGGAACCGGCCGACGGCAAGGCTCCCCGACGGCCCAAGGCGCCCAAGGGGCTGCCTCCGTACCTGGCTAGCCTGTACGAAGTCCCGCTCCTCGACCGGAGCCAGGAGATGCACCTATTCCGCAAGATGAACTATCTGAAGCACCGGGCCCACGAGCTCCGGCTCCAGGTCGATCCCACCAAAGCCCGCACCACGGACCTGGATGAGATCGATCGGCTGCAGGAGGAGGCGCTCTCCGTCAAGAACCAGATCATCCGGGCCAATCTCCGGCTGGTCGTCTCGATCGCCAAGCGGCACGTCGGCCCCTCGAACAACTTCTTCGAGCTGGTCTCCGACGGGAACATGTCGCTGATCCGCGCCGTCGAGAAGTTCGACTTCTCCCGGGGCAACAAGTTCAGCACCTATGCGAGCTGGGCGATCATGAAGAACTTCGCCCGGACGATCCCCGAGGAGAACTACCGCCGCGACCGGTTCGTCACCGGTCACGAGGAGATGTTCGAGGCCGCCGCCGACAACCGCGCGGACGAGCACGAGTACGAGAGCGCCCTCAAGCGGATGCAGGAGGCGGTCAAGGGGATGCTTGGCCGGCTCGACGACCGCGAGCGGAAGATCATCGTCAGCCGGTTCGGCCTGGGCGGTGCCAGCGAGCAGACCCTCGAGCAGCTCGGCCGCGAGCTGGGGATCACCAAGGAACGCGTCCGCCAGATCGAGTCCCGCGCCCAGGACAAGCTCCGCAAGATCGCCAGCGAGGAGAAGCTCGACCTGCCGATGCTCTGAGCCACGAAGATCCGGGGTGGATCGCAATGATCCATCCCGGATCTCCTTGCTGAGGGCTGGTGGGAGCTCTGTACGCCGCACGGAGAATGGCGGCGCAAGTTCCGTGTCGCGTTGCCGGAGAGCGATGAACGCTCCTGGAGGCAAACAGGCGATGCGCCGGCGACCTCGCGGTATAATCGAGGGACCCGATGTACCTCCGGCCTTGCGAGGTCCTTGGACATGGCCACCGCCACGATTCCGGAACCGGTCCGCGTCCAGGAGCAGCCTGAGACCCTGGCCGATCTGTTGCGGCGCCTGGGGAACGTCCCGGCGCACCGCGTTCGTCTCCATCCGCCGCCCGGCACGGCCACCGAGGAGGATGTCATCCGCAACAACGAGAGCCTGTTCCGGACGGCCATCTGCGAGCTGGTGGACGGCACCCTGGTGGAGAAGCCCGTGGGGTGGGAAGAATCCGCGATCGCCTTCTTGATTGGCCACGCTCTTTTGAACTTCGTCCGACCGCGCAGGCTTGGCCACGTCCTGGGATCCGACGGCATGCTTCGGCTCGTCCCCGGCCTGATGCGTGCCCCGGATGTCTCGTTCATCGCGCGCGGCCGGCTCAAGCGCTACAAGCGGGGCGGCGAACGATATCCCTCGATCGGCCCGGATCTGGCTGTCGAGGTGATCAGCAAGGGCAACACCAAGGCCGAAATCGCGCAAGATGACCGAGTACTTCGCCGCCGGCACCCGGCTGGCGTGGGTTGTGGACCCGAAGACGGAGAGCGTCCGCGTGCATCAGTCGCCGCGGAAGTTCGTCGTCCTGGGCTCGGACGATGTCCTCGATGGCGGCGACGTGATCCCGGGGCTTCTTATGCCGGTGAAGGACCTCTTCGACCTGGAGGAAGATTGAGTCCCCGCGGCTGTCCCGCCTTCCCATAGCCCAACAGATATCACGGTCGGTCGCGCCTTGCTCCGTGCCGGCCGTGCCGACGAGCAGGCCGTTTCGCGCGTCTCGCCGTGCCGGGCCGTCGGCGAGCCCGGGGCCGCCCACTCGCACGACCTCGGTACCAACCCCTTGCCTCAGTCGGGGTGGCCGACGTATGATAGCTTCATCCTTCACACCTGCCGCGCTGCCCGTGCGCCTGCACCGTGGGCCGCGTTCGCGTTTTTCCCCCGCAGGTGGTAAAGGCCTTGCAATGGGACTTTGAGTTGATATACTGGAAAATTTCACGGTCCGATCGAAACCCCCCCGCCTCCCGGACCGGGAATTGATCGAAACGACCGCATGGAGATGTCTGGAACAATCAAGGCGCTGGCGTAGCTCAACCGGCAGAGCTTCGGTTTTGTAAACCGAGGGTTGTGAGTTCGAGTCTCACCGCCAGCTCTGCCGCGACGCGGGACGGGCGAACCGGTCCCGCGGTCCGGCCGATCCGAGGGGTGCATCGTGAGCCACAGGACGTGATCGAGAGCCCGGGTGGATACCCAAGCGGCCAAAGGGGCCAGACTGTAAATCTGGTGGCATTGCCTTCGCAGGTTCGAATCCTGCTCCACCCATGTCGCTCGCGATAGGCATGGAACGGGTCGGGACTCGATCCGATTGTCGTCGGAGCGATCAGAGGAGAGCATCCGGCCGGGCCGTCGAGCGTCGTGCGAACTCGAGGGTCCACGGAGGCGGGCGAGGTGAGGGAAACAGGCCGCGGGTGTAACTCAATGGTAGAGTACCTGCCTTCCAAGCAGGCTACGTGGGTTCGATTCCCATCACCCGCTCTCGTGGAGCGCAAGCGCGGGTCGAAACGGAGGATGGCACGGAGATCGGATGCTCGATTTGCTGCCGTGGCTCAGTTGGTAGAGCGCGTCCTTGGTAAGGACGAGGTCCTGGGTTCAAATCCCAGCGGCAGCTCTCGGATCGGGAGTCTTCAGCCCGCCTTCGGGCGATGGAGCGTTGGACCCGGCGGTTCCAGCCCCGGGCCGCCGGGAGGGCCGTCCGGAACGGACCATGTTGGCGTGTGGGGCGGCTGGGAACGTTCCCGGCCGATGTCGTCAGTGACGCCGAAAGGCGTTGAGCAAGCAAGCAAGCAGAGCGGAGCACATGGCTAAGGAAACCTTCACCAGAACCAAGCCGCACGTCAACGTGGGCACCATCGGGCACATCGACCACGGCAAGACCACGCTGACGGCCGCCATCCTCGCGGTCCTGGCCGAGCAGGGGCGGGCCAAGACCAAGTCGTATGCCGACATCGCCAAGGGCGGCACGGTGCGCGACTCGACCAAGACCGTGACGATCGCCGTCTCGCACGTCGAGTACGAGAGCGACAAGCGGCACTACGCCCACATCGATTGCCCGGGCCATGCCGACTACATCAAGAACATGATCACCGGCGCGGCCCAGATGGACGGGGCGATCCTGGTGGTCTCGGCCGCCGACGGCCCGATGCCCCAGACCCGCGAGCACATCCTGCTGGCTCGCCAGGTCGGCGTCCCGGCCCTGGTCGTCTTCCTCAACAAGATCGACCTGGTCAACGACGAGGAGCTGCTCGAGCTCGTCGAGCTGGAATTGCGCGAGCTCTTGACGCATTACAAGTTCCCCGGCGACGAGATCCCCATCATTCGCGGCAGCAGCCGCCCGGCCCTGGACAATCCCAAGGATGCCAAGGCGGCGCAGCCGATCCTGGACCTCGTCAAGGCGATGGACGAGTACATCCCCGAGCCGATCCGCGAGGTCGACAAGCCGTTCCTGATGCCCGTCGAAGACGTGTTCTCGATCAAGGGGCGCGGCACGGTCGGTACCGGCCGGATCGAGCGGGGCAAGGTCAAGGTCGGCGACCCGGTGGAGATCATCGGCTTCGGGGCCAAGAAGCCGTCCACCATCACCGGCGTCGAGGCCTTCCAGAAGACCCTCGACGAAGGGATGGCCGGCGATAACGTCGGCGTCCTGCTCCGCGGCGTGGAGAAGAACGAGCTGGAGCGCGGCCAGGTCATCTGCAAGCCCGGGTCCATCACGCCCCATACCAAGTTCGAGGCCGAGGTCTACGTGCTCAGCAAGGAGGAAGGCGGCCGCCACACCCCGTTCTTCAAGGGGTATCGTCCCCAGTTCTACTTCCGGACCACCGACGTGACCGGCTCGGTGCTCAACCTCCTGTCGGAGGACAACAGCGAGGCCGAGATGTGCATGCCGGGCGACAACATCAAGATGACCGTCGAGCTGCATACGCCGATCGCCATGGAGGAGAGCCTCCGGTTCGCGATCCGCGAAGGCGGCAAGACCGTCGGCGCCGGCGTCGTGACCAAGATCCTCGAGTAATCCGAGTCCCCGACCGGGACGGAGCCGCCGCGCGACGGCGCGGCGGCGCCTGGCGTCATGCCCCCCGACACCGACAATCGGGACCACTCGACCTGAATCACCACGGCGGCCGCTCGCCCCACGGGGTCCGAGTGGCCGCCTCGTCGTCAACCGGGGGGATCGTCGGACCGAGGCCGCCCGAGCGGATTCCGGACCCACCTACCGGCGCCATCATCGCCCCGCGGGGCAGGCCAGGAGCACAGTCATGCGGGAATACGTCTGGCTCGAATGCAACTCGTGCGGGGAGCGGAACTACCGCGTCCAGAAAGAGACGCGGGGTGCCGGCCGACTCGAGTTGAAGAAGTACTGCCGTCGCGAGCGGAAGCATACGTCGCACAAGGAGTCGCGTAAGAAGTGATGCGGATCGCCGCCCGCCCGGTTCGGCCGCGACGGGGCGAGTCCGGCCGTACCAGCCGTCCATTCTCGAATAGCGGCGTCGGCGGGTGCACGCGATCGGGATGGCCGGCCCGGCTCGGGGCGGTCCCGACCACTACGAGCGTAGCTCAATTGGTAGAGCACCGGTCTCCAAAACCGGCGGTTGGGGGTTCGATTCCCTCCGCTCGTGCTGTCTCGGCCCGGCTCCGCTCCGCCGAGAGAGAAGCGGGTCTTGACCCCATGCTCCAGACCGTAGGGCTCCGCCGAGGCAGTGTGACCGGGGGCGTCCCCGTACCAGCAAGAGAAAGATCGGTGCCATGGGCAAAGTCCGAGACGAAGTATCGGCCCAGAAATCGTCGAAGCCCAGCAAGGCGGGGTCCGGCTCGCGGCCGCGGGGCGTCTTCGTCCAGTTCCTGGTCAACCTGCTGCGCACCGACTTCTACAAGCCGATGCAAGGCTGGTACGCCCGGCTCTACACGGGACTCGCCCTCGGCCTGATCGTCGTCGCCGGCGCGTACCAGATCTCCCAGGCATCGCTCGAGTATTCGCCGCTCTGGCGGTTCGGACTCCCGTTGATTTTCGCGGCCGTCGGCCTGTGGGTGATCCTCAGGGTCGTCCATTTTCCGCCGTTCGCCGACTTCCTCATCGCCACCGAGGCCGAGATGAACAAGGTCTCGTGGACCACCAAGGACGACCTGGTCCGCGCGACCACGGTGGTCCTGACGACGGTGGTCCTCATGGCCCTGTTCCTTTTCGTGGTCGATCGCCTCTGGACCTTCATCCTGCAGGTGATCGGCGTGCTCAAATTCGGGGGTGGTGGCGGATTCGGGTCAACGGCCTGAAGCCCACAGGGCGGAGAACAGCCGGGGATGATGCCGGACCAGGTCCTCCCCATATCCGCCCCGCCGCCCGTGGATCCTGAACTGTCTCGCGTATCCCGCCCGCAGTCCCGACGTGACTCAAGCCATGAGCGAAACGATCCACGAGCCCACAGAGCCTGTCCCGACCGGAGCGACCGACCCGGCGGTGACGGAAGCGCCTTTGTCGCATGATCCGCCGATCGAGGTGGACGAGCAGACGCCCGACGGTGGCCGGCTGAACGGCGGACATGTCGCGGAACCGGCGGACTCGTCGGTCGCGGCGACATCGCCGCCGGTCCCGGACGCACGCCCGGCGCAGCCCGTTCCGGCGCCCGCGGTCCCCGCGCCCCTCGATGACGACGACGAGCCTCCGCCCGAGCTGGTCTGGTACGTCCTGAAGGTCCAGAGCGGGCGAGAGGACACGATCCGAGACGCGCTCCAGAAGCGGGTCAAGATCCAGGGCCTCCAGCGGTTCTTCGGCCAGATCGTCGTGCCGACCGAGAAGATGACCGAGATCCGCAACAACAAGAAGCGGATCGTCGAGCGCAAGACCTATCCCGGCTACATCATGGTCCAGATGGAGCTGAACGAGAAGACGTGGTTCCTGGTGCGCGAGACCCCGGGCGTCGGCGACTTCGTCGGGGCGCACGGCACCCCCACCAAGATGACCGACGCCGAAGTCAACCAGATGCTCCATCAGGAGGAGGAGAAGACCACGGCCGAGGCTCCCAAGGTCAAGATCTACGTCGAGCGCGGCGACCGGGTCAAGATCAAGGACGGCCCCTTCGAGAACTTCGAGGGAACCGTTGAGGAGGTCATCGAAGGCCGCGGGCTGGTCAAGGTCATGCTCATCATCTTCAACCGCCCCACGCCGGTCGACCTGGAATACTGGCAGGTGGAGCGGATTTAGCCCTTTGACCTTCACCAAGGCGTAAGTGATCCCGTGGGGCGGGCATCGCCCGCCGGCCGGGGCCCGGGATCGGTGACCGATGCCCGCCGAACATTGAGGACCAAGGAATCCGACGATGGCTAAAGTCATGACGGCGAAGGTGAAATTGCAGTGTCCCGGCGGCCAGGCGACGCCCGCGCCACCCGTCGGGCCGGCGCTGGGGCAGCACGGCGTCAACATCGGTCAGTTCGTGATGCAATTCAACGAACGGACCAAGGAGATGAAGGGGACGATCATCCCGGTCGAGATCACCATCTACTCCGACCGGACGTTCGAGTTCATCACCAAGAGTCCGCCCGCCGCCGTGCTGCTCAAGCAGGCCGCCGGCATCGCCTCCGGTTCCCCCGAGCCCCATAAGACCAAGGTCGGCGCGGTCACCGGCGATCAGGTCCGAAAGATCGCCGAGACCAAGTTCGCCGACCTCAACGCCCGCGACCTCGAGCACGCCTGCCGGATCATCGCCGGCACCGCCCGCAGTATGGGAGTCGAGATCAAGGGCTGAACGCCGGCCAGCCAGTAGGTCAGGCTCTCCGGCCTGACAGGTCGATACCGTCAGGCTGGAGAGCCTGACCCACGGATTCCCCGGATGCCACCGCCCATCGGGGGAGTGCGGATCGGAAGGCGGGAGCTCTCAGGAGCGACACGAATGGCCAAACAATCGAAGCGATTTCGGGCCTTGCGAGAGAAGGTCAAGACGAACGGGCCGATGCCGTTACCCGAGGCGGTCCGGCTCTTGAAGTCGTTCAACACCACGAAATTCAACCAGACGGTGGAGGTCTCGACGCACCTGGGGATCGACCCCAAGCAGACCGACCAGAACGTCCGCGGGTCGGTGTCCCTGCCGCACGGGATCGGCAAGACCGTGCGGGTGGCGGTGTTCGCCCAGGGGGAGAACGCCGAGAAGGCGCGGGCGGCCGGCGCGGACATCGTCGGGGCCGATGACCTGGCGCAGCAGGTCAAGGGCGGGACGATGGACTTCGACGTGGCCCTGGCGACGCCCGACATGATGGGCGTCGTCGGGCCGCTGGGCCGCGTGCTCGGCCCCCGGGGGCTCATGCCCTCGCCGCGGTCCGGGACCGTGACGACCGACATCTCCTCCGCCGTCCGCGAGTTCAAGGCCGGCAAGGTCGAGTTCCGCAACGACAAGGGGGGGAACGTCGCCGTGGCGGTCGGCAAACTGTCCTTCTCGGACGACCAGTTGGCGGACAACATCAGCGCCTTCTTGAACTACCTCCGTTCGATCAAGCCGGCGACCGCCAAGGGGACCTACATCCAGTCCATCACCGTCTCGGCGACCATGAGCCCGGGCATCCGGGTCTCGGCCTGAGCCGATGGCCGCGGCGATGGAGGGGGCCCTGACCGGCCGCCGCCCCGCCGCCGACGAACGCGAACGACGAGGGACGAGATCCAGAGACATGAGCAAATACGTTAAAGAACTGATGATGAATCAGCTCCGGACGGATATCGGCGACAATCGCTCGCTGCTGATCCTGGACCTGAAGGACCTGGACGCCCAGGCCGAGTACCAGATGCGCCGCGACCTGCGGAAGAAGTCGATCCGCCTGAGGGTGCTGAAGAACTCGCTCGCCCGCCGCGTCTTCGACGACCTGGGGATGGACGGGCTGTCGCGGTACCTCACGGGCGCCTCGGCGGCGGCGTGGGGCGGCGAGGGCATCGCCGAGCTGGCCAAGGAGATCTCCCAGCAGGTCAAGGCCCTCAAGAAGCCCGTGATCAAGGGGGGTGCCGTCGATGGCCTGGTCGTCGGCCCCGAGCAGGTCAACGACATCACCAAGCTGCCCAGCCGCGAGGTGCTGATCGGCCAGGTCCTGTCGCTCGTGCTCGGCCCGGCCCGCGAGGCGCTGGCGCTGGTGGGTTCGCCGGCCAGCACGCTGATCGGGCAGCTCGAGGCCTTCGTCGAGAAGCAGCAGGGGGCGGGCGAGGCCGGCGCGGATGCCGGCGAGCCGGCCCCGGCCTGAACCGAGCCATCACGCCGGCCGCCGCCTCAGCTCCCGCTGAAGCCGGGACGGCCGCCCGCGACCGAAATATCCTCGTTTGACCACCGCATTACAATTTCCACGAACTCGATACGAAAGGATCGCTCCTCCGATGTCCACCGCGGAAGCCACGACTGCGTTCGCCGATAACATCAAGAACCTGGGCGACTCGCTGGTCAACATGAAGGTCCTCGAGGTCCTCCAGCTTACCAAGTACCTGAAGGAAGCCTACGGCCTGGAGGCCGCCGCCGCGGCCCCGGTCATGATGCAGGCCGGCCCGGCGGCGCCCACCGAGGCCGCCGCTCCGAAGACCGAGTTCGACGTGGTGCTCGAGGCGATCGGCGCCAACAAGATCAACGTCATCAAGGTGGTCCGCGCGGCCACGAGCCTGGGCCTCAAGGAGGCCAAGGACCTGGTCGAGTCGGCCCCCAAGGAGATCAAGACGGGCGTCCCCAAGGAAGAGGCCGAGAAGCTCAAGAAGGAGCTCGAGGACGCCGGGGCGACCGTCAAGATCAAGTGATCGCGGACTCGCTCCGCGTCGCTTCGGGCGGCGCCGGCGCGGCTCTCCGCGCGTCCGGTGTCCGGCCACCCGCTAACAGGAACAAGAATCGCCCGGCCCCGGGCCCGTCGGCGTGATCAGCCGCACGGTCCGGGGCGTTCCGGCGCACAGGCGGGCAGGCGGCCCGGGGATCGCGGCCCCCCTGCCCTCCGCATCCTCATCCCCCTCTGGAGCGCGAGCCCATGCCCACCTCGACCTCGGTTCGTCGTATCATCCCCGGCAAGAGACGGAACTTCGGCCGGATCTCCGACGAGTTCTCCGTGCCCGACCTCACCCAGATCCAGACCCGCAGCTACGAGCGGTTCCTCCAGGCCGACATCCCGGTCGAGACCAGGGGCGACGCGGGGCTCGAGGGGGTCTTCCGCGAGATCTTCCCGATCGAGAGCTACGACAAGACCCTCAAGCTCGAGTACCTCCATTACGACCTCGGCAAGCCGCGCTACGACCCGGACGAGTGCCGGCAGCTCCGGCTGACCTATGGCCGCCCCCTGCACGTCTGGCTCCGCCTCAACAAGGGGGAGACGACGCTCGAGGAGTCGGTCTACCTCGGCGATATGCCGATCATGATCGGCGGCGGCGAGTTCATCATCAACGGCGCCGAGCGCGTGGTCGTCAGCCAGCTCCACCGCTCGCCGGGCGTGGACTTCGTGGTCGAGATCGAATCGGGCGACAAGCGGCTGCACGCCTGCCGCGTGATCCCCGAGCGCGGGAGCTGGATCGAGCTCCAGGTGACCAAGAAGGACACCCTGGGGGTGCGCATCGACCAGTCGGGCAAGTTCTCGGCCATGACGCTGCTCCGCGCCATGAGCCCCGAGTACTCCGACGACGAGTCGATCCTCCGGGCGTTCTACGAGGTCGAGGAGATCGACTCGGCCGACCCCAAGGCGGCCGCCAAACTCGAGGGGAAGGTCGCCTGCGGCGACGTAGTCGACCCGGCCACCGGCGAGGTCCTGATCGACAGCGGCACCACCATGTCCAGGGTCTCGGCTCAGGTCCTGGCCGATGCCGGCACCCTCGGTGCCATCGCGGTCCTGAAGGAGGCGCGCGACCCGCTGATCCTCCTGTCGCTCCAGGAGGACCCCACCACCGACCACGAGAGTGCGCTGTTGCGCATCTACCAGCGCCTGCGGCCCGGCAACCCGCCGCAGCTCGAGAAGGCCCGCGAACTGTTCCACGAGAAGTTCTTCGACACCAACCGCTACCGCCTCGGCAAGGTCGGTCGGTTCCGGATCAACCGCAAGTTCAACCAGGACATCCCCGAAGACCGGATGACCCTCGCCCCCGAGGACTACGTCAACGCGATCCGCTACATCCTCAACCTCAGGCGCGGCAAGGGCCATGTCGACGACATCGACCACCTGGGCAACCGCCGGCTCCGCACGATCGACGAGCTGGCGTCGGACGAGCTGCGCAAGGGCTTCCTCAAGCTCCGCCGCACGGTCCAGGAGCGGATGAGCCTCAAGGACGCCGAGGACATGACCCCGCGCTCCTTGATCAACCCCAAGAGCATCAGCGCCGCGATCGAGTACTTCTTCGGCCGGGGCGAGCTCTCGCAGGTCGTCGACCAGACCAATCCGCTGGCGCAGCTCACCCACGAGCGGCGGCTCAGCGCCCTGGGCCCCGGCGGGCTCAACCGCAAGCGGGCGGGCTTCGAGGTCCGCGACGTCCACATCTCGCACTATGGCCGCATCTGTCCGATCGAGACCCCCGAGGGGACCAATATCGGCCTGATCAGCTCGCTGGGCATCTACGGCGGCGTCAACGAGTACGGCTTCCTCGTCACCCCTTATCGCCGGATCAAGAACGGCAAGATGACCGAGGACGTGATCTGGATGCGCGCCGACGAGGAGAGCGAAGCTTACCTGGCCCCCGCCGACTCCCCCTTCGACGACCACGGCAAGCTCAAGGGCCCGATCATCACGGCGCGCTTTCAGACGGACTTCGTCACCGCGTCGGTCAACCAGATCCAGTACATGGACATCTCGCCCAAGCAGATGGTGGGCGTCTCGGCCGGGCTGATCCCGTTCCTCGAGCACGACGACGCCAACCGGGCCCTGATGGGCTCGAACATGCAGCGCCAGGCGGTGCCGCTGCTGGTCGCCGAGCCCCCGATCGTCGCGACCGGGCTGGAGCACGCCGTCGCCATCAACTCCGGCATGGTCGTCAAGGCCGCCCAGGACGGCGCGATCACCTACGTCGACTCGACCCGGGTGATCATCGACCACACCCATATCTACAAGCTCCGCAAGTACGTCGGGCTCAACGAGCGCACCTGCCTGAACCAGAAGCCGATCGTCCAGGTCGGCCAGAAGGTCAAGAAGGGGGACCTGCTCGCCGACGGGGCCTCGACCTACAGGGGCGAGCTGGCGCTGGGCCGCAACGTGCTGGTCGCGTTCCAGGCCTGGGACGGCTACAACTTCGAGGACGCGATCATCATCAGCGAGAAGCTGGTGCGCGACGACGTCTACACCTCGATCCACATCGAGGAGTTCGAGATCGAGATCCGCGAGACCAAGCTGGGGCGCGAGGAGTTCACCCGCGACATCCCCAACGTCTCGGAGAAGGCCCTGCGCAACCTCGACGAGAACGGGGTCGTGCTGATCGGCACCTACGTCAAGCCGGGCGACATCCTGGTCGGCAAGGTGGCGCCCAAGAGCAAGAGCGAGCTGACGCCCGAGGAGAAGCTGCTGCACGCGATCTTCGGCCGCGCCGGCGAGGACGTCAAGAACGACTCGCTGGAGGTCCCCTCGGGCGTCGAGGGGATCGTGATCAACACCCAGCGGTTCAGCCGCCGCATGAGCCTCAACGAGGAGGAGCGCAAGGCCTTCGAGAAGGAGCTCAAGGACACCGAGGCCGCCGAGAACGTCCGGATCGCCGACGAGTACAAGCAGATGATCCGGGCGCTCGAGGAGGCCGTCGGCGGGCCGGTGACCGACCCGGCCACCGGCAAGCCGATGGGCCGCGCCAAGGATTCCAAGGACCTGGTCGAGGAGAGCGACCGTTTCAAGCTCGAGGCGATGGACATCCGCAGCCCCGATGCGGTCAACAAGGCGCGCGAGGTGGTCCGCCAGTACGCGCCGCGGATCGAGTCGCTCAAGGACGAGAAGGAGCGGCGGGTCAACAGCCTCAAGCGGGGCGACGAGCTCCCCTCCGGCGTGCTCCAGATGGTCAAGGTGTACATCGCCACCAAGCGGGTCATCTCCGTCGGCGACAAGATGGCCGGCCGCCACGGCAACAAGGGGGTGATCGCCAAGATCCTCCCCGAGGAGGACATGCCGTTCCTCGCCGATGGCACCAGCGTCGAGATCCTGCTCAACCCGCTGGGCGTCCCGAGCCGCATGAACGTCGGCCAGATCCTCGAGACCCACCTGGGCTGGGCCGCCGCCAAGCTGGGCTTCCAGGCGGTCTGCCCGGTCTTCGACGGCGCCAGCGAGGACACCATCCGCCAGTGCCTCAAGGACGCCGGGTTGCCCGAGAACGGCAAGGCCGAGCTCTACGATGGCCGCACCGGCGACAAGTTCGACCAGCGCGTGACCGTGGGCTACATCTACATGCTCAAGCTCCACCACCTGGTCGACGACAAGATCCACGCCCGCGCCACCGGCCCCTACTCGCTGATCACCCAGCAACCCCTGGGCGGCAAGGCCCGCTTCGGCGGCCAGCGGTTCGGCGAGATGGAAGTCTGGGCGCTGGAGGCCTACGGCGCCGCCTACATCCTCCAGGAGTTGCTGACGGTCAAGTCCGACGACGTCGAGGGCCGCACCAAGATCTACGAGAGCATGGTCAAGGGCGAGAACACCCTCGAGGCCGGCACGCCCGCCAGCTTCGACGTGCTCACCAATGAGATCCGCGGCCTGGGGCTCAACATGCAGCTCGAGAAGAAGCGGATCTGAGCGTGACCTCGGCCCCGGTCTCCGCCGTACAATGGTCTGAGGACCGGGGCCGGTCCTCGCGCTCGGGTTTCGCATCCCTGGGAGCTTGCCATGTCGAAAACTTCGACTTCATCGGCTGCCGAATTAGAGATCCTGGATCGCTTCTACCGCGAGGGTGGACTCCGCGCCATGGCGTGGCCACACGTCCATTACGATGATCCGGCCTACCCCCATCCCGGCTGTTCGCATCAACTGGAATGGATCGACTTCAAGCTCGAACTCCACGGCGACCCGGACGGCATCTACAAGCCGTTGGTGAGTGCCTGGTGGGAGGGCCGAGGCTTCGTCGGCCGCTGCCCAGGCTGCCGCAACTGGATCCGGTTCACGACCCTGGGAATGCAGGCCATCCCCGAAGATCGCGCGAATCAAGATCTCCGGCTTCCCGAGAACTGGCACTCAGTGGCCCAATTCGCTTGAAGCGATCGTTTTTTCGGGGCGAAGAGCAACGCAATGGGTGTTTTTCGGCTGGATTGCGAGATCGTCAACATCGGCGACCCGAACCGTTCCGCGACCGTCCGCCAGCTACTGGTTGACACTGGATCGGAGCTCACCTGGGTCCCCGACGCGGAGCTTCATCAGGCGGGAGTTCAGGTCGTCAAGAAGGACCTCCCGTTTGTCATGGCCAATGGCCAGACCATTACTCGCTCGACGGGCTATGCCATCGTCCGCGCCTCGGGATTCGAGACCATCGATGAGGTCGTTTTCGGGCAGGCCGGTGACCTCGCCCTGCTCGGCGCCCGCACGCTGAAAGGCTTCAGCGCCACGGTCGATCCCAGCGGCAGGCGATTGGTCGCGGCCGGACCTCATCCGGCCGCGTGAACACCCTAGCCAGAAGTCCGATTCGCCACCGCGGCCCCTCAATTCGGCCGTGTGATGAGTCACAAGCGTCTACCAAGTGCGGGATGACTTTAGAAAAAAACAGCGCCGAGAAGAAGATTTTCCTTGGAATTGGTTTACGGATTGCGTAGTATGACAGGGTGCGACTCTATCGGAAGCCGAGCCCGACGCGACTGGGGCTGCGATGGTGCGAATGCTCTTGCGTCCGGGAAGCTGGATCGTGGAGTCTCCCGACAACCCGGTCAAGGAGGGTGCCGGTTGGGCATATCGGGTCTTGGAAGACCGGTTCTTCGACCGCGGCGGTCCTCATGGCGTGTCCCGAGGATCGGCCCGCGGACTTTTTTTCGTCGCCATCCGACGGGCCGGCGCTCGATCGATCGGCGAACGGCCCCCGCACTGTGACGCAATGCTGGGTTGACGTGAACTGAGCGGACACCCCGGGCGGCCGTCCTGAATCCATCGGGATGGGAAGGCCGTCGCTTTCACCCACCAACCACCCCCCCGACTTCGGCACGGCCATGGGCGTGCAGAGGAGAGTGTCTCGTGAGCATGGGCGAAAGTGCCTACGATCGTATCAACGACTACGGGGCCGTCAAGATCGGGCTGGCCAGCCCGTACGACATCCGGAGCTGGTCGTTCGGCGAGGTCAAGAAGCCGGAGACGATCAACTACCGGACCTATCGGCCCGAGAAGGACGGCCTGTTCTGCGAGCGGATCTTCGGCCCGGAGAAGGACTGGGAGTGCGCCTGCGGCAAGTACCGCGGGATGAAGTACAAGGGGATGATCTGCGACCGTTGCGGCGTCAAGGTGACCCACTCGCGGGTCCGCCGCAAGCGGATGGGCCACATCGAGCTGGCCGCACCGGTCGTCCACATCTGGTTCTTCAAGGCCATGCCCAGCCGCCTGGGGACGCTGCTGGATATGCGCACGACCAGCCTGGAACGCATCATCTACTTCCAGGACTACGTCGTCGTCGACCCCGGTGACACGCCCCTGAAGGAGCGGCTGCTCCTGACCGAGGAGGAGTTCCGCAAGGCCAAGGACCAGTACGGCGAGAGCTTCCAGGCCGACATGGGCGCCGAGGCCATCCGCAAGCTGCTCATGCGGCTCGACCTGGTCGCCCTGTCCAAGGAGCTCCGCCAGCAGCTCGTCAACACCTCCAGCAAGCAGAAGATCAAGGACCTGACCAAGCGGCTCAAGGTCGTCGAGGCCCTGCGGGACAGCGACAACCGTCCCGAGTGGATGGTGCTCGAGTGCATCCCCGTCATCCCGCCGGACCTCCGCCCGCTGGTCCTGCTCGACTCGGGCAACTTCGCCACCAGCGACCTGAATGACCTCTACCGCCGGATCATCAACCGGAACAACCGGCTCAAGAAGCTGGTCAACCTGAACGCGCCCGAGGTCATCATCCGCAACGAGAAGCGGATGCTCCAGCAGGCCGTCAACGCCCTGTTCGACAACAACCGGTGCAAGCGGCCGGTGCTCGGCAGCTCGAATCGCCCGCTCAAGTCGCTCACCGACATGATCAAGGGCAAGCAGGGGCGGTTCCGCGAGAACCTGCTGGGCAAGCGCGTCGATTACTCGGCCCGCTCGGTGATCGTCGTCGGCCCCGACCTGAAGCTGCACCAGTGCGGGTTGCCCAAGAAGATCGCGCTGGAGCTGTTCCAGCCGTTCATCATCCGCCGGCTCAAGGAGCTGGGCCACGCCGACACGATCAAGTCGGCCAAGAAGATGCTCGAGCGGCGGAGCGAGGAGGTCTGGGACATCCTCGAGGAGGTCATCCGCAACCACCCGGTGCTCTTGAACCGGGCCCCGACCCTGCACCGCATGGGCATCCAGGCGTTCGAGCCGGTGCTGGTCGAGGGCAACGCCATCCGCATCCACCCGCTGGTCTGCAAGGGCTTCAACGCCGACTTCGACGGCGACCAGATGGCGGTGCACCTGCCGCTGTCGATCGAGGCGCAGGTCGAGGCCATGACGTTGATGATGTCCACCAACAACATCTTCAGCCCGGCCAACGGCAACCCGATCATCAGCCCCACCCAGGACATCGTCATGGGGTCGTACTACCTGACCGTCTCCCGCCCCAACGAGAAGGGCGACGGCATGATCTTCGCGACGCCCAACGAGGTCTTCCTGGCGCACAGCCAGGGGAAAGTCTACCTGCACGCGCAGATCAAGCTGCGGCTGCCGGCGCACCGGCGGCTGCGGGGCGACGGCGAGAAGGAATTCTCGCCAGGCATGATCATCACCACCACGGTCGGCCGCGTCGTCTTCAACGACATCCTCCACCCGCGGATGCCGTTCTATAACCTGACGCTCGGCCAGAAGCAGCTCCAGAGCATCATCGCCGACTGCTACCAGATCCTCGGCCGTCGCGAGACGATCGCGCTCCTGGATCGCATGAAGGACCTGGGCTTCCGCGAGTCAACCCGCTCGGGCCTGTCGTTCGCGACCGACGACCTCAAGACGCCGCAGTCGAAGGACTCGATCATCGCCGAGGCCGAGAAGGAGGTCGCCAAGCAGAACAAGTTCTACAACCGCGGGATCATCACCGACCAGGAGCGGTACAACAAGGTCCTCGACGCCTGGACCCACGCCCGCGAGCGCATCACCGCCGAGATGATGGAGGCGTTGCGGAACGACGTCCGCGAGGGGCAGACGTACGTCAACCCGATCTTCCTGATGGCCGAGTCGGGCGCCCGCGGCGGCGTCGAGCAGATCCGCCAGCTCGCCGGCATGCGCGGGCTGATGGCCAAGCCGTCGGGCAAGATCATCGAGACGCCGATCAAGGCCAACTTCCGCGAGGGCCTCTCGGTGCTCGAGTACTTCAGCTCGACCCACGGTGCCCGCAAGGGCCTGGCCGACACGGCGCTCAAGACGGCCGATAGCGGCTACCTGACGCGCAAGCTCGCCGACGTCGCCCAGAACGTCGTGATCACCCTGGAGGACTGCGGCACCTCGCAGGGGATCACCAAGGGGGTCATCTACAAGGGCGAGAAGGTCGAGGTCAGCCTGGTCCAGTCGGTCCGCGGCCGGGTCAGCCGGGTGAACATCGTCGACCCGATCTCGGACGAGGTCGTGGTCAAAGAGAACGATATGATCACCCTGGCGGCGGCCAAGAAGCTCGAGGACATGCAGATCGAGAAGATCCAGGTCCGCAGCCCGATGACCTGCGAGGCGTCGCTGGGCGTCTGCCGCCGGTGCTATGGCATGGACCTGGCCACCGGGCAACTGGTCGAGGTGGGCATGGCCGTCGGGATCATCGCCGCGCAGTCGATCGGCGAGCCCGGCACCCAGCTCACGATGCGGACCTTCCACATCGGCGGCGTCGCCACCCGCGCCGTCGAGGAGAAGGACGTCAAGGCCAAGCGCGACGGCAAGATCAAGTTCGTCGGCCTGAACATCGTGGCCAACGACGAGGGCAAGAACATCGCCCTGTCGCGCAACGGCGAGATCCAGATCCTCGACGCCAAGGGCCGCGAGCTGGACAAGTTCGACGTGCCCGACGGCGCGGTGATCATGGTCGAGGACGGCCAGCAGGTCAACCGCGGGCAGATGATCGTCGAGTGGGACCCGCACAACATCCCGATCCTGGCCGAGGTCGGCGGCATGGTCCGGTTCGACGACATCGTCGAGGGCGAGACCATGAAGATCGAGATCGACCCGTCGGGCCACGTGCGGCGGACGATCATCGAGCACAAGGGCGACCTGCACCCGCAGATCATCATCGTGGACGCCGAGGGCAAGACCCTCGACTACAAGTACATCCCCGAGCGGGCGAGCATCGAGGTCAACGACGGGCAGATGATCTCGGCCGGCACCCTGCTGGCCAAGACCCCCCGCGAGGTGGGCGGCACGCAGGACATCACCGGCGGCCTGCCGCGGGTCACCGAGCTGTTCGAGGCGCGTCGGCCCAAGGAGCCGGCGGTCATCGCCGAGATCGACGGCCGGGTCGAGCTGCTGGAGGAGAAGCGGCGCGGCAAGCGGACGATCATCGTCCGCAACGAGAGCGGCATCGAGCGCGAGCACCTCGTCCCGCACGGCAAGTACCTCCGCGTCCACGGCGGCGACCGCGTCCGAGCCGGCGACCCGCTGGTCGAGGGGCCCTTGGTACCGCACGACATCCTGCGGATCTCCGGCGAGGAGGCCGTGCAGCGGTATCTCCTCCGCGAGATCCAGAACGTCTACCGCTCCCAGCGCGTCGAGATCGACGACAAGCACCTGGAGATCATCATCGCCCAGATGCTCCGCAAGGTCCGGGTCGACAGCGTGGGCGACACGAACCTGCTGCCCGGCTCGGTGATCGACAAGTTCGAGTTCCGCCGCACCAACCTCGAGTTGATGAGCGGCGTGAAGATCAAGGACCCCGGCGACAACGAGTTCCACGTCGGCGACATCATCCCCCGCGAGGTCTTCGACCAGGAGAACCTCCGGATCGAGGCCGCCGGCGGCAAGAAGGCCGAGTGGATCCGGCCCAAGCCGGCGGCCGCCAGCACCCAGCTCCTGGGGATCACCAAGGCGGCCGTGCAGTCCGAGAGCTTCATCTCGGCCGCCAGCTTCCAGGAGACGACCAAGGTGCTGACCGAGGCGGCGCTGGCCGGCAAGGTCGATTACCTCGTCGGCCTGAAGGAGAACGTCATCCTGGGCCACCTCGTGCCGGCCGGGACCGGCTTCAAGGCCCATCTCGACGCCGAGGTCCGCATCCGGCCCGAGGCCCTCGAGGCCCTGGCCGACAAGGGACCCGCCTACGCCCGCTACCGCGACGAGGCGACCGTCGGCGCCGGCCGGGAGTGAGCCCCCCGACGATCGGTCCGTCGAAAGTGAGGATCCGCCACCGGCCTGCTTCGTCCTCGCGACGGGGCAGGCCGGTTCGCCCGCGGCTCGTCGGATGATCCCCGGCCGGAGCCGACCGCCAAGATCGGGACGATCCCCGGTCGCGCATCCCGGCCGAGACCCCCGCCCCGAGTCTGGAAGGGTCAACCGGCTCCCGCTCCGACCGACGACCGAAAACGGGCCATGCCGAACGGACCGGATTCCGGCCGGATCCGGCTTTCTGGCCCGGTCAGTTCTCCCCATCAGCGGATGGCGGCGCCCGGCGGCCGGTTTTCGGCGCCTCACGGCGCCCCACGGCCAGTTCTGGCGACCGCATCCCGGCGGGCTAACCGATTCTGACCACTTTTCGGGGACAGCCGGAACGATCCGGCGACCGGCCGAGAGCCCGTGCGTAACCAGATCAAAGATTAACGCAACAGCGCAGAACCATGGATTGAGCAAAACGGTGGACCAGCGGTCCCAGCCGTCCGCTCCCGCCGTCGGGCGGGGTCAGGCGCGACGCCCCGAGACGTTTCGTCACCTCATCCCAGTGAAACGCCAGCTCCAAACCTCTGCCCCTTGGCCCGGGTGGCCAGCGTCACGTCCAGGGACGTCGCAGTCGCATCTCCGTTGAGGTTGGCGCTCGCGAGCCCGGGTTTCCATATCGCCGCGGCCAGGGCTCCAGATCCGTTCCCGACCCGGCTGCGGGCGAGCGATGCGGGCGGGTCGGGTCGGGTCGGACGGCGACAGGCCGAGGGGCTCCCGGGCTCCGGATCGTCCGGGGAATCGGGTCGCGGTCCCTCCAATTCGACCCGGCCCGGCAACGAGGGAGGGACAACGATCCCGGCAAGCCGGTTCGCTCGGTTGGCGATGTGTCCGTTCGGCCCCGGATCGTTGTAGAATGCGGGAGACACTCCCGTCGGGAGATGAGACCCTTCGAGGACCCAAGCCATGGCCGTTTCACCATCCGTCGAACGCCCCCGGCAGCCGGTTCCGCCCCGCGAAGCGATCCCGCCGCTGGTCGGCGGCGAGCACCTGACCCGCGACGAGTTCGAGCGCCGCTACGATGCGATGCCGGGCCTCAAGAAGGCCGAGCTCATTGAGGGAGTCGTCCACATGCCCTCTCCGGTGCGCCTCGACCATCACGGCGATCCAGATCTTTGTCTGGTCGGCTGGCTGTGGGTCTATCGGGCCGGCACTCCCGGCATGCGGGCGGGCGACAATAGCAGCATCCGGCTCGATCTGGGCAACATGCCCCAGCCCGACGCAGTCGCGATCATCGAGCCGGAGTGCGGCGGGCGGGCGCGGGTCGGCGCGGAAGGCTACGTCGAGGGCGGCCCCGAGCTGGTGGGCAAGGTCTCGGCCAGCACCGACGATCATGACCTGGGCGCGAAGCTGGAAGCCTATCGCCGCAACGGCGTCCGCGAGTATATCGTCTGGCGCGTCCTCGATCGGGCGGTCAACTGGTTCATCCTCCGCGATGATCAATACCAGCGACTGGAGCCGGGAGCGGACGGAATCCTCCGCAGCACGGTCTTCCCCGGCCTGTGGCTCGACCCGGCTGCGTTGACGGCTGGCGATTCGGCCCGAGTGCTGGCCGTGCTCCAGCAAGGGATCGGCTCGGCGGCGCATGCCGAGTTCGTCGCCCAACCCGACGCGCAGAGACCCGAAGGTGCCTGATGCAGCGCCGCAATGAGCCGTTGGCCTCGGCTCGCCTCGCCTTGGACCGCGGGACCCATCATCGCCGGGCCGAGCGGACCGGGTCGCGCCGTGCCCGGCCCGGCTGCGGTCGGGCGATGCGGGCGGGTCGGACGGCCGGCGGACCGGCGGGGAACCGGCCGCAGATCGCCCGGTGAATCGGCGGCCGGCCTCGCCCCCGGGGCCGGTCGGATCGGGCCGGCGGACGGGCACGCCGCGGCCCGGGCGGTTCGGACCGCCTCGCTGCGCGCCGAAAACTCCGTACGACGGCGGCCGGGGCATCCGCGGCGACTCAATACCCGTACACGGGCCTGGGACGCAGGTCCGGGCCGGGCCCAAGCGCCGGCGCGTAGTACCCGAACGCGGGAGTCGGGTCCATCGACCGCCCGGCCCGGCCGTACATCACCGGGAATGTGCGGTACGACATGCCGGTGGAGGGATAATACGACGCCCCGTAGACGTATCCCGGCGCGACGTATCCCGGCCGCCAGAGACCGACGCCGAAACGGCTCGGCAACAGGCCGTACGGCGGGTAGTTGTTCCCGTAGGACGGGCCCGGGAAGGCCGAGTAGACGGAATAAGTCTGTGGAAAGCCGTAGCTGGCGAAACCATAGCTCGTGCCGTACCAGCCCGGCGCGACGAAATAGTCGCTCACCCGGTAGGAGCTCATATACCCGCTGCCCGCGACGCCCTGGGCGCGGGCCTCACGCGCCGAGAGCCCCAGTCCAATCGCGGCCGCCAGCACGAGCGCGGCGAGCCGCTTCCCCGTCAATGGACCGCCCATGCGCCCACCCCTTTCCTCGCCCCGTTGCCAGTCGCAGAAATCCCGAATGCCACCTCGGTCATTATACCCGCCCGAAACGCGAAAGGACCGGCCCGGGCCGCCGGAAAGCGGCTCATGGAGCGGTCCCGTTCGGACATCGATGAGATGCGACGGCTCACGGAGCCCAGTAATAGCCCCTGAACGCCGCGCCATAATCGGCGGTTCCATAGGGGCTCACGCCGTAGCCGTATCCATAAGTCGCGTACCGCTGGGCCGGCGAGTACAGGGGCACCCCGGCCGCTGCCGGCCAGTAGAGCGATCCGGTCGGGAGCGGGGTTGCCGGCTGGACCGCGGCGCCGGTGACCGGCCGGCCGCCCGCTCTCGCGAACGATCGGCCCGTCCGGGTCGCACGGGATACGCGGCCGCCATCAGCCGGACGGACGGCCGCGGGCGACTCAACCGCCGTCCGCGGCGGCAATGTGGTTCCTACCGATGGCGTCATCTCCATCATCCACCAACGATCCAGGACCATGGTGCCCGACGGGACCGGTTGGGTGTATTCCAGCCCGAAGCCACCATTCACAGGAGCCGGCATCTGCGCTCGCGCCGGCTGACCGACCATCGCGACCAACCCGACCGCCAGGACCCCAACCGTCAGGCGACTCATAAGCTGTCTCCTCATCGATGTCGTTCTTCGTTGCGCGTCTCAGCGGCTGCCGGTCAATTCTACGACCCAGTACGGTGTCCGGGTCGGAAAAGGACACGACAGAGCGCCGATTCCTCAACTCGACCTCGCAGAGTCCCCCTCCCTTTCCTTCAACCAGAACCCAAAGATGATAAACCCCGGCCGGGCGTGGGCGACCGCTAACGCGTGTCTGGACACCCGATTGCATCGAATGGATTATGCATACATGTATGTCAATGCGGTTTTTGGCTAACCAAAAAATGTTTTCCATAATTCCGAATAGGGTCTTGGACGAAACAGAAAACTAAGCTATAAGGTTAGTGTCCGGTTTATGAAGAAAGAGGGGAACGCGACGGTGCGTCTCGGCCTGTCGGCGTGGGGTCGGAGGTGCATTGGGAGGCACGGGGAGGGATGGCCGTGTCGAATGGTGAGGTTGCGTATGACGATAGCGGAAGGGGTTTCGCCGGATCGGCGTTCGTTGGATGAGGTGCACGGCTCGGTGGCGGTGCCGACGGTGCGTGGGGGGGGGCGGGGCTGGCGTCAATTCCTGGCGTTCCTGGGGCCGGCCTACCTGGTCAGCGTCGGTTACATGGATCCGGGGAACTGGGCGACGGACCTCGAGGGCGGCGCGCTGTTCGGGTACGCGCTGATCTGGGTCCTGCTGATGTCGAACCTGATGGCCGTGCTGCTCCAGACGCTCTCGGCGCGGCTGGGGGTGGTGACGGGGCACGACCTGGCGCAGGCCTGCCGCGCCGAGTATTCGCCGCCGGTCAACGCGGTGCTCTGGGTGCTGGCCGAGGTCGCGATCGCCGCGTGCGACCTGGCGGAGATCCTGGGGACGATCATCGCCTTGAAGCTGCTGTTCGGGTTGCCGTTGTTGTGGGGTTGCCTGGTCACGGCCTTCGACACCTTCCTGCTGCTTTATCTCCAGCGCTGGGGGATGAGGCAGGTGGAGGCGGTCATCCTGGCGCTGGTGGCGACGATCGGGGCGTGCTTCCTGATCGAGATCTTCATGGCGAGGCCGGACTGGGGCGGGGTCGTCTCGGGGCTGCGGCCGAGCTTGCCGGACTCCCGGGCGCTGTACGTGGCGATCGGCATCCTGGGCGCGACGGTGATGCCGCACAACCTCTACCTGCATTCGGCGCTGGTGCAGACGCGGCGGATCGGGTCCGACCGCCAGAGCAAGAAGGTCGCGTGCCGCTATTACCTCCTGGACTGCGCGATCGCGCTGAACGCGGCGTTCTTCGTCAACGCGGCGATCCTGGTCCTCAGCTCGGCGGTCTTCCACCGCCACGGGGTCGCGGTCGCGAGCATCGAGGAGGCGCACAAGCTGCTGCCGGAGTTCCTCGGCGGACTGGCGCCGATCCTGTTCGGCGTCGCCCTGTTGTGCGCCGGGCAGAGCTCGACGCTCACGGGGACGCTGGCCGGGCAGATCGTGATGGAGGGCTATCTGCACCTGCGGATCGCCCCCTGGCTCCGCCGACTGGTGACGCGGCTGCTGGCGTTGGTCCCGGCCGTGCTGGTGATCTCCCTGGCGGGGGAGCACTCGACCCAGGGCCTCTTGATCCTCAGCCAGGTGATCCTGAGTTTGCAGCTCTCGTTCGCGGTGATCCCGCTGATCCATTTCACCTCGAACCGGCGGAACATGGGCGAGTTTGCGACGCCGCTTTGGGGACAGGTCCTCGCCTGGGCGACGGCGGCGATCATCGTCGCGCTCAACGCCAAGCTGGTGTGGGACAAGATCGGCGAGTGGGTGGCGATGGCGGCGGAGTCGGGGATCTCGGTCGGGCCGATCCCCTTGAAATGGCTAGCCGCCGCGGGGCTGTACGGCGTCTCCGCCGGGGCCGCCGCGCTCCTGGTGTGGGTGACGATCAAGCCGATCGTTCGCCGGTCGCCGGCGTGGCGGCCGAAGCCCAGCGTGGAGCTCGACTGGATGCAAGCCCTCCGGCCCCGCACCCTGCGCCGGATCGGCGTGGCGCTGGAGCACGACCGCGCCGATGCCGAGATCCTCAACCGGGCCCTGGGTCTGGCCCAAACCCAGGGGGCGGCCAGCGAGCTCGTCCTGCTGCACGTGGTCGATACGCCGATGACGCGGGTCCTCGGGCCCGAGATCGCCGACCAGGAGACCGGTGCCGACGAACGCTATCTCGACGGACTGGTCGAGTCCTTGCGGGGCCGGGGATACGCCGCCCGCGCCGTCCTGCTCTACGGGCCCGATCCGGCCGGCGAGCTGGTCGCCCATCTCCGCCGGGACCCGGTCGACCTGCTGGTCGTCGGCTCGCACGGCCACGGCATGGTCCGCGACCTGCTCCTGGGCCAGACCGTCGATCGGGTCCGCCATCGCCTCGACGTACCGATGCTCATCGCCCGGCCCGGCCGCGACGAACCGACGGCCCTCCCGCCCTCGTCCGGACCGGAACCTGAGGCGAATGGGGTCGCTTCCGACGCGATCGGTTAGTCTTGTGGTAAGATGGCACCCGACTCGCAGTCGCTAGCCCTCGCGGAAAAGGGGATCACATTTCCGGAGATCGCCTGATGCCGACGATGATGGAGTCCCTCGGCCTTGATGGGTTGAGCACGGCCGAGCGGATTATCCTAGTCGAGGAGCTTTGGGATAGCATCGCGACGGCCGCCGGAACTTTTTCGCTCTCGGATGCCCACAAGGAAGACTTGCAACGTCGTCTCGATGCACACCGGGATAGTCCGAAAGTCGGCACGCCTTATCGGGAGGCGTCCGGACTCAAGACTCGCTCGGCCCACCGTCGAGGAGGATCTTGATCGTGCAGCCCGTCAGCGTGAGTTGGACGTAGCCGCCGTCTTCGCCGAGCTTGTCCATGATCGCCCCGCCGGGTTCAATTCTCGCGACGCTATACCCTGCCTGGATGAGCTGATTGACCTCCTCGATGCCGACGAAGCCGATGCCTTCTTCCAGGCTGATGCGGATGCCAACTTCGACCTCACGCATAGTATCTCCTCCGACACAATGCCCATCGAGTCGATGACGAGCAGGCCACCATCATCGCAGTCTATCAGACACGTCGCAACCCACGAGGTTGGCAACGCTGCGTCTGACGGTAATCGGTTCGCCCCGATCGCCTTGAGGACCCCCCTCCCCACATCACGGTGGAGGTCGATGATCCGATCCATACATCGTATGAAGATCGGTGCCGTCAACAGCACGAAGCCGAGCGTGGCCGCGACGGCCGGCACTTTCGGGGCAGGATGACCCGTGATCGCCCGGTAGCGCCGGCCTACCCAGGCCCCGCCGATCGCGCCCAGGCCGTGCAGCCCGAAGAACGCGAACTGCCGGCCGACCAGCTCCGGGACAGCCACGTCGATCAGGTATTCGTGCATCAGACCGCTGACCGCGAACACCGCCAGGATGCCCAGGGCCGGCCGTCGTCCACGCCGGCCAATCGGCACGAAGACATGCCGCTTGAGCCATCGATGAATCCAGACGTTGTACCGGCTCCAGAAATCGAGCACCGAGCGGGCGAAGATCGGATAGCGGAAGGCATTGGTAGCGCGGTAGCCCGCCAGGGCGAGGGCCGCGATCATCAGGTCGTTGCCGCCGCCGGCGATCGCGTAGATCTCCAGCGCCTTGAGCGAGCTATCGAGCCAGATGCCCCGCTCGGGCAGGTCGAGCGACTCTCCCAGGGCGGTCAACATCAGGCCGACCACCAGTCCCGCCAGTCCGGAGGCCAGCCGCCGCGCCGCCACGGCCATCCGAGGAACGCCCGCGTCGATGCGGACTCCGACGTCCTCGATCTGCAAGGCCGGCCAGAACGTCAGCGCCAGCCAGACTCGCAGGGGCTGATCTTCGTGCCGGGGATTCGAGAGCCAGTCGATCGCCTTGATCGCGACGATACCGCCGAGAATTGCGATCAACATCGTGATCCCAGGACGGTTCGACGGCATCCATGCGAGGGGCGCAAGCGAAGGCACCAGACAGATGATGAAGCCGAAGAACCGCCATAGCGGACGCGGCAACCCTCGGCCGAAACGGACCAGGAGCGGGGCCAGCACGGAGGGCGATCCCACGGCGAACAGGAGGACGACAATTCGGAGCGCCGACATGCCCGACCATCCTTCGTGAGCCGAGGAGCCCGGTGAAGATCCGCCAGCGGGTCCTGACCTGCTGGACCGCGCCCCATGGACCCGCTCCACTTCCAAACATGATCGGATTGTAGTCCACCCCGAGCCCGCCGGCACCGAGGGTCTCGGAAACCTGTCAGAGGCCCATCGGCGGGCGATCTCGGGTGAGCGTCTTACGAGTGGGTAAACGGCTACGCGGCGACCCGGCGGTTGGCCCAGAACGCATCCCATTGTCCCTGCTCACTCAAGAGCAGGGCTCGCAGATGGCCGACCGCATCGGCCCCCTCGTGGCCCCACCGCATCCCCGAGCCCTTCATTCGCCGGCCGATGACCGTCTTACACGCCGCCTCCACCGGGCCCGAGCCGATCTGCCACCCCTTGGCCCGATAGCTCGGATAGTCCATCCGATGGCACTGGTTGCGGAAGTAGGTCACCACCCCCTCCCATGCCGGCCGCGCCCGGGGATTCCCGGCGAGGTCCAGGCCCTCCAGCCAGGCCAGGATCGCCGGTCCGCCCTCGTGCTTCAGCCGGTGCGACCACGCCGCGTGGGCCGCCTCGGCCGCCGCCGCGTCACCCGGGTGCCAGGCCTTGGCGAAGTCCCCCAGGTGCTCACTGGCGTGGTAGAAGTCCAGGATCACCACATCGAGCCGGCCGAAGTGGAGCTGCAGCAGGTCCTCCAGCCCCGCGCCGCCGTCACACACGGCGATCCATCGCTGGGCGCCGCCCATCCCCACCCGGCCGGCCGTGTGGCGCAACGGCTCGGCCACGGCCTCTTGGCCCTCGAGGCTGGCCACATACCGCGCCTGCCAGGCGGGCCGCCGCCCCTCGGGATCGGCCCACTGGCGGCGCTCCGCGGGGACCGGGTTGTAGACCATCCCCACCGCGACCATCTCCCCTTCGGCGGCCGCCCCGCCCGGGCCCTGCTTGGCGAGGCCCGTCAGGTCGATCGAAACGTAGGCGCAGGTCATCCCCTCGGCGTCCTTGTGCCAGTCCCAGGCCCGGGTCTCACCGAAGGCGACCTTCGCCTCCACGGCCCGGCCCAGCTCGCCGCCGATCGCCTCGGTGGCCCGCTCCACGGTCGATTCGGCCAGCGACAACCCGCTCATCTTGGGCAGGATCACCTCGGCGGCCAGCGCGAAGCTGTCCAGGGTCCCGGCCAGGGTGGTCAACTCGGCGGCGCCGGCGGTCAGGTCGCTCTGATCCAGGCCGAAGGCGGCGTCGCCGGGACAGTGGCCGTGATGGCAGTGGGGGCAGTGGTAATAGCCCCGCTCGATGGTCAGGGGGCCCAACGCCGAGAGGAGGCCCTTTTTCCGATAACCCTTGAAGCGGGTGTCCTGGTGGCAGTGGGGGCAGGTCAGGCTGGAGCCTCGGTACCCCCTTTTTTCCGCTGCTCGGCAGCGGTCTGGAGGGCCTTGGCTCCCAGGCGATGGACCAGGTCGCGGACCTGGAACTCGGTGGCGCCGAAGAGTTGATGGTCGGGCTTGATGGCGAGCAACTCGGCGATCGCGCGAAGGTCGTGTTCGGAGGCGGCCTTGAGCGACTCGAACAACTGCTCGGCGCGGCGGGCCTGCTCCTCGGGGAGATGGGCGAACGACATGGTGGGGACCCTCCGTGAACAAAGGACTAGTGAATCGGGGATGACGCATCCAAGACCTCTGTTCTACGAGATTTTCCACCCACTTTCGAGACGCCCACCCGGCGATCTCGCGGGCGCGCCGGCGGAGATTGACCGCCCTCACGGTGTCCTCATATAATCCCTTGCGGCAACGGGGCTTATCCGGCCGACCGGATGGCGCGTGCGGGTCGTGGCCACGCGATGGCGATCACGTATTACAAGCGGTTTCGCATGGAGATCGACCTGGACCGGGCGATCACGACCGCCGTCCTGCCCCTATCCTTCGTCTGGATCCCCTGGGAGGAGTCGCTGCTGGAGCCCCATGCCGAGGTGAAATTCCGCAGCTTCATGGGAGAGGTCGATGCCCACGTCTTCCCGTGCCTGGGAGATCGTTACGGCTGCCGTCGCCTCATGAGTGAGATCCGGAGGAAGGCCGGCTTCCTGCCCGAAGCGACCTGGATGATCGCTTGCCCGGAGGGCTATGTCGGCACCGTGCAGGGCGTGAAGGACCAGGGCCCCATCGGCGCGATCCAGAACGTGGGCGTCATCCCATCCTACCGGGGCTTGGGGCTCGGCCGTGCCCTGGTGCGTCGGGCCCTCGCGGGCTTCTGCCAGGCCGGACTCCACCGGGCCTACCTGGAAGTCACCGCCGAGAATGCCGCCGCCGTTCGCCTCTATCGCGACGTCGGATTCCTTCGTGCCAAGACCCTCTATAAGGCCGTCAACGACTGAGTGCAAGCATCCGCCTGAGTCGTGAGACGGCCGCCGGCGGCCGGCGACCCGCGGGGAAAGAGGTTGCGGCGGCGGCGACGGCTCGATACGGTTTTAGTTCCGAGTTCCCAGTCGCGATTTCCCGGTTCGAGGTACGTTTTCGCACTGCTGGCAACTGGCAACTGGCAACTGAGAGGTGCCCGTGACCGACGCGAACCCATCGACGATCGAGCAGCACATCTTCCCGAATGGCCTGGTGCTGCTCGCCGAGGTGATGCCGGACGTACGGTCGGCGGCGTTCACGATGCTCTTGCCGGCGGGGGTCGCTTACGAGGGGGCGGACGGCCTCGATCTGGGCGGTGGCGCCGCGACGATGACGGCGGAATGGATCACGCGAGGGGCCGGCCCGCGGGACAGCCGCGAGCTCTTGACGGCGCTGGATAACCTGGGGGTCAGCCATGCCGAGAGCGCGCAGACCCTGCACACGTCGATGGCGGCGGCGACCCTCGGCAGCAACCTGGAGCCGGCGCTCGAGATCTTCGCCGATATGGCGCTCCACCCCCACCTCGACGCGGAGGAGGTCGAGCCGATCCGGGCGCTCTGCCTTCAGAACCTGCGCAGCCTCGAGGATGACCCGGGTACGAAGGTGATCTACGAGTTGCGGCGCCGTCATTTCCCCGACCCGTGGGGCCGGCCGTCGCCGGGCTCGGTGGACGGGGTGACGTCACTCACGCCGGCCGACCTCCAGCGGTTCTGGCAGGCGAATTATCGGCCCAACGGTGCGATCCTGGGTGTGGCCGGCGCGATCGATTGGCCGCGGCTCCGCGATGCGGTGGGCCGCCTCTTCGAGGGATGGTCACCGCGGCCCGAGCCGGCGATTCGGGAGCGGCCCGCCGGGCCGCGCCGCGATCACCTCTTGCGCGAGACCCAGCAGATCCAGATCGCCCTGGCCCGGCCGGCGGCGACCGTCGATCGCCCCGAGTACTACGCGGCTCGTGCCGCCGTGGGCGTCCTCGGCGGTTATTCCTCGGCCAGGCTGTTCACCGAGGTCCGGGAGAAGCGCGGATTGTGCTATTCGGTCTATGCCAGCTACGAAGGGCATCGCGACCGGGCCGCGCTGCTCTGCTACGCCGGGACCTCCGCCGACCGGGCGCAGCAGACGCTCGACGTGGTGCTGGCCGAACTCGAGCGACTCGCCCGCGACGGCGTCGCGCTCGAGGAGCTGGAGACCATGCGCGCGGGCCTGAAGAGCTCGCTGATCATGGCCCAGGAGTCGAGCATGAGCCGCTCCGGCGCCCTGGCCTCGGACTGGTACCTCCTCGGGCGGGTCCGTCCGCTGGAGGAGATCGCCGCCGCCCTCGACGCCCTGACACCCGAATCCGTCTCCGAATACGCCGCCAGCCTGGCCGGGACCGACGAGCTCACGATCTTGACGCTCGGGCCGTCGGCGCTGCGGATGCCTTGCTAGATAGATCCGACCCAATGGGGAAAGTGGCGACGAGCGGGATGTAGGGTGGGCTCTGCCCACCGACGAGAGGCCCACATCGGTGGGCAGAGCCCACCCTACTTTCCCTCTTGCGTGGATCTATTAGTGGCACCTGACGAGTGGCAAGTGGCAAGAGAACGACCGATCCTCTCGAGCCACTCACCACCAGGCGCTTGCCGTGATCTGGTCTTTACTTGCCACTTGCCACTAACGACGCCACTACAATGCACTTCCATCACACGACGCTGGAAAACGGGCTTCAGGTGGTCGCCGAGCTGAACGACCGGGCCCGCTCGATCGCGGCCGGGTTCTTCGTGAAGACGGGGAGCCGTGACGAGACGCGTGAGCTGGCGGGCGTCTCGCATTTCCTCGAGCACATGACGTTCAAGGGGACGCCGCGGCGCGACGCCCTCACCGTCAATCGCGACTTCGACCGCGTGGGCGCCAAGCACAACGCCCAGACTTCCGAAGAGGACACGTTCTATCACGTGACCTGCCTGCCCGAATACCTGGCGCCGGCCTTCGAGGTGCTGGCCGACATCCTCCGCCCGACCCTCCGCGGCGACGACTTCGAGACCGAGAAGCAGGTCATCATCGAAGAGATCCGGATGTACCTGGACAACCCGATGTCGGTGGCCTACGAGGCGGCCAAGTCAACCCACTACGGCGAGCACCCGCTCGGCCACAGCATCCTCGGCACGGTCGAATCGATCACCGCGATGACGGCCGACCAGATGCGCGACTACTTCGCGCGGCGGTATAGCCCGGAGAACATCGTGCTGGCCTTCGCCGGCAAGGGACGATGGGAGCCCCTGGTCGAAATGGCCCGCGCGGACTGCGGCTCCTGGCAGGGCGGGCCGGCGACCCGCCAGGCGGTCCCGGTCCGGGGTTCGCGAGAGTTCCGCGCCATCCTTCGGGCCGACGACCAGCAGCAGACGGTCGTCGGGGTCAGCGACGGGCCCCCGCTGGAGAGCCCCGACCGGTACGCCGCGCACCTGCTGGCCACGATCCTGGGCGACCATACCGGTTCGCGCCTCTACTGGACGCTGATCGATCCCGGGCATGCCGATGGAGCCGAGCTCTCCTACCAGGACTACAACCAGGCCGGCACCTTCTCCACCTTCCTGAGCTGCGAGCCGACCTCGACCCGGGAGAATCTCGGCCGCATCGCCGAGGTCTACGAGACGATCATGCGCGAAGGCCCGACCGACGAGGAGCTGGTCCAGGCCAAGAACAAGGTGCTCGCGCGTTCCGTCCTGAGGAGCGAACGTCCCATGGGCCGGCTCGCCTCATTGGGATTCCACTGGATGTATCACGGGGCGTATATCTCGGTCGAGCAGGAGCTCGAGGCCTTCAACCGCGTCACGCCTGCCGACCTCAAGCGCCTCCTCGCCGACTGGCCGCTCTGGCCGATGACCATCGTCTCGGTCGGGCCGACGACGGACGTTTGAGCGCTCGCTCCGCTCGCTTGCGGGGAGCGCTCCGCTTCGCTACGCTGCGGGGCGCGGGAGCGCTCGCCTCCGGCTCGCTACGGGGTGCGGGAAAGACCGGTCAGCCGTCTTCCCCGCGCCCCGCAGCCGGCGTAGCCGGCGCTGCCCGCAGCGGAGCGAGCGATCCCCGCAGCGGAGCGCTCCCCGCAACGATCAGAGCCCGCTCAGGTCCAGAGCCGTGACGCGGATGCCCTGCTTGAAGCCCAGCGACCGGAAGACGTCGTCGCTGGCGGGCAGCGTGAGGTACTTGCGCGGGGGGATGCCCAGGCTGGTCAGCACGCGGGACGGGTCGTCCGCCTTGCTGGCGCCGCCCTGGATCGCCAGCCCGCTGAGGATCAGCGGCGAGGCATTCTCGATGCGGAGGACGTGGATCAGCTTGCCTTTGTCGCGGGCCTTCTGGAACTCATAGACCCGCACCAGGCGGCTGATGATGCCCTCGGCCACGCCGTCGGCGAGCCGTGCGGCGTCGAAGGTCCCCTTGGCGTCCTTGATCTTCAGCGGGAACTTGCCGAACGCCACCCAGTTCTGCGCGGCGCCGTCGCTGCTGGTCACCTGCGCGATCGCCTCGTCGCCCTGCAGGCGGACGCGGCAGGCCACCGACGGCCCTTCCGGCCGCGCCGGGATGCCGATCTTCGCCTGGAGCCCCAGCACCGTCTTGCCCTTGAGCAACTCGGTCAGCTCCGCGGCCATCGCCTCGCTGGCCGCGTCGGTCCCCTCGACCTGGAAGAGGAGACGACCCGTCTCGCCGTCGGTCTCCTGCAACCCATCCAGATGCTCGACGAAGTCTCGGGCCAGCGTCACCTCGTAGGGCTTGACCCCGTACTTCTCGGCCAACTGCGCGATATCCTTCCAATCCATCCCGGCCGCCAGCCGCCACATGACCACCTGCGACACCGAAGTCGGGACCTTCTCCGCCGCCAGACGCTTGAGCGCCTTCTGCACGCGCGGGTCGCCGTTGACACGCGAGATATCCCCGACGATCCGCAGCCGCTCGTCCTGCTGAGGCATGTTCAGGCCCGACTCCGGGTCCGGGGGCGTGAGGCTGACCAGCCGCGTGGGCAGGTTGCGCGTCTCCCGGGGCTTCAGGTCCGCGTAGGCCAGCTTCGACGCCGGGATGGACCGCATCATGCCGCCGCCCATGCCGCCGCCCATGCCGCCGCCCATGCCGCCCATGCCACCGCCCATACCGCCCATCATGCCGCCGCCCATGCCCATCATCAGGCTGCGGGGGTCCCAGCTATCGAAGTCTCCGCAGAAGTACATGATCATCCGGGAGAGCGTCATCATGCCCATCATGGGGGACATGGTGCCGCCGCCCATGCCGCCGCCGCCCATGCCACCGCCCATGCCGCCGCCCATGCCGCCCATGCCACCGCCGCCGCCCATGCCGCCCATGCCGCCGCCGCCCATGCCGCCGCCGCCCATGCCGCCCATGCCGCCGCCCATGCCGCCCATGCCACCGAACTGACCGGTGGCGCTCTGGGCGACGATTCCCGGGGGCAGGACGACCCGGAGGGGCCGGCCGGAGCGATTCTTGACGGATACGGTCATCCGTCCATCGCCGGTTCCCCGGGCATCGACCGAGACCAGGCCCTTATTCGCGGCCTCGGTGAGAGAATAGGTGGCGACGTCCTGGGTCTCGCTCGGGGTATTCTGATCCTTTTCCTTCGCGGAGTTCTGGGTTTGCGCGACCGCGGGCCCTGCCAGGAGCAGCATCCCCGCGGCCGATGAGGTTAGCCATCGCATCGATCGGTTCATGGTGTTCACCCTTTCGGTTTGGTCGAGAAACGTAATATCGGTGAGCGAGGGACCGCCAGCTTCCGCTCCCCGAGCCGCCGGCTATCCCTTGATCCTGATCCTCTTGGGCGTTAAGCAGGAGGAATCGGCCCAATTCAGTCCCACCCAAATGGATGCATCGTCGCGTCGGCAAGGCTGCGAGCCTCGCGGAGTCCCAGGGACCGGTTGGATCGACATGAACTCAACCAGAGCGTACCTCGATCGCCACCCCTGGATACCTTCGACCTAGATAGACGCTGGCCGTCGCCGCCGCATTCGCTCTGGCGATCGATTTTTCCATTTTTTTCCCGAGCAGGTCGGCCGGCCACCGAATTTCCGACGCAAGTGGAGCCGAGTTTATGAGTTACGCTTCCCATCTCGCGTGCACGGTCTGTCGTGCCCAGTATCCGAGGGACCGGGTGATGAACCTGTGCGAGCGGGACGGGCGCCCCCTCGAGGTCGTCCTGGACCTCGAACGGCTGGCCTCGGAACGGGGACGGGACGGCTGGTGGAGGCCGAACCGGCGGAACCTCTGGCGGTTCGGCGGCCTGTTGCCGCTGGACTTCGATGATCCCGGGGATCGACGATTCATCACGACGCTGGGCGAGGGATCCACGCCCAGCCGCCCCTACGCGCATCCCGTGGCCGAACGGGTGGGATGCCTCCTGGAGGTGAAGGACGACGGGAGGCATTATCGCGGATTCGGGGGGAACCCGACGCTCTCGTTCAAGGACCGGGGCATGGCGATGACTGTGGCCATGGCCCGGTCGCTGGGCTTGAGCCGGCTGGCCGTGCCGACGCAGGGGAACGCCGGGGATTCGCTGGCCGAATACGCGGTGGCGGCGGGCGTCGAGGCGGTCATCGCGATGTCCCCCGACACGGACCTGCCGGTGCTCGGAAAGGTGGCGGCCTATGCGAGGCTCCACCCCGAGCACGTGAAGCTGGACCTGGTCCCCGGGACGATCGTCAACTGCGCCAGGCGGATCCGCGAGGAGTACCTGCCGCGCGGCTATTTCAGCGTCGCGACGTTCCAGGAACCGGGCTGGCGCACCGAGGGAAAGAAGACCCTGGGCCTGGAGATGGCTGAGCCGGCCGGGGATCGCCTGGAGGAGCGTCGGTGGCAATTGCCCGACGTGATCGTCTACCCGACCGGAGGCGGCACCGGTGTCGTCGGGATGGCCAAGGCGTTCGACGAGCTCGAGGCGATGGGACTGGTCGGCCCCGACCGCCCCAGGATGGTCTGTGTTCAGAGCGCGGCGAGCACGCCGATCGTCCGCGCCTTCGACGCCGGCGCCGCCGACATCGAGCCTCGCCCGCCGGGCCGGACGATCGCCACGGGGTTGAACGTGGCTCAAAACGTCGGGCATGTCAACGTCCTGCGGATCATCCGCGAGTCGGGGGGCTGCGCCTGACGGTCCCCGAGGACGAGATCGCCGCCGCGATCCGCGACGAGTGGCGTGAGCGACGTTTCGCCTGGTCGCCCGAAGGGGCCGCGACGCTGGCGGCCTTGCCCCAGCTCGCCGACCGGGGCATGATTCGCCCTGGCGACCGCGTCGTCCTGGTCAACACGGCGTCGGCCGAGAAGTACCTACCTTCGATCCGCGACCTCCTCGACGGCGGCCTCTGACGGCTCGACCGCGGGCCCCGATTCAATCCGAGTCGGGGTCCGGATCGTCGTCAACGTCCGCGGTCCCGGACCAATCGGGCCCCGCGAGGTCCGGCAGCCGACCCGTGCGGAGCACATACCCCATGATGTCCTTGGCCCGACGCGGCCAGGGCATCGCCTCGACTCGGGCGACCGTCTGCTCGACCTGATAGGCGACGCGCTTCATCTCGACCTTGCCGTCCTCGATGATGGCGAAGGCGGCGCGGGGATCGCCGTCGCGGGGCAGGCCGACGCTCCCCGGGTTGAGGACCAGGGTCCCGTTGACCTCCAGGTTGAATTGCATGTGCGTATGGCCGACGCAGACGATGTCGGCGTCCACGTTCTGCAGTCGCTTGGCCCAGGTGGTGGGATCCTTCAGCAGATACTCGTCCAGTGGGTCGCGCGGCGTGGCGTGGACCAGGAGGAACCGCTTCCCGCCCAGCGTGCATCGCTGAGTCACGGGCAGTTGGAGCAGGTAGCGCCGTTCCTCCGGACCGAGTCCCGACCACATCGACGGCCGCGAGGCCTGCGTCAGGTAGCGGAATCCGGTCTCGCCGTTGACGGGGATGCCCTGCGCCACGCCGTGGTCGTGGTTGCCCCGGATCGCGTAGGTCGCATGATCCATGGCCCATCGGACGCACGGCGCGGGGTCGGGCCCATAGTCGACCAGGTCGCCCAGGCAGAGGCAGACGTCGAACGGCTGGTCGATCGCCTCGAGGGCGGGCCAGTTCGCATGGATATCGGAGACGATCAGGATCCTCATCTGGGTTGCCGCTCGCGGGTCATTGGGAGCGGTCGCTAGTTTCGCCGAAGCGGCCCGCGAACGCAACACGACGCGGCGCCTCCACCGAAGGTTTTCATCGAAACTCCGCGCGGTGATCGCTCGGGGCCCGGGTCACGACAGCAAGACGGAGAGTTTGTGGCGGGCCTCTCGTCACTCGGCCCGCTCTCGCGTCCCGAGGTTACCCGAGCCACCGGTCGTGCCAGAGCTGGAACATCAGCAGGGTCCACAGGGGCTTGCGGTGATCGCGGACGCCGGCCCGATGCTCGGCGACGAGGCAGCCGACCGCCTCCGGCCGGAAGATCCCCTGCCCTCCGAGGCGATCGCGGCTCAGGAGCTGGTCCATCAGCGGCGCCAGCGGGCCTCGGAGCCATCGGGCCACCGGGATGCCGAAGCCCTTCTTGGGGCGTTCCAGGATCGACGCCGGGAGGCGGCGGGCGACCGCTCGCTTGAGCAGACGCTTCGTCTGGCCGCGGGCGAGCTTGAACGAGGCGGGGAGCGTCTGCACCCAATCGACGAGCTCGGCGTCGAGGAAAGGGGCACGGACCTCCAGGCCGCAGGCCATGCTGGCGCGATCGACCTTGGTGAGGATGTCCTCGGGGAGATAGGTGTCCTGATAGAGGGCCAACGAGTGGGACAGAGCGTCGGTGCCGCCGTCGACCGCCAGGGCTCGCCGCAGGTGCTCGGCCTCGATGCCGATCGGGTCGCCCTCGACCAGCAGGTCGGCGATCTCCGGCCCGGAAAAGGAGCCGAGCCAGCGCTGATGCGCCAGCGGCAGCGGCTCGGCCGCGCCGCGGAGGAACTGCTTGAGCTTGAAGTCGAGGCTGAAGTTCCGGTAATCGACGGGCAGCCGGCCGACCGCCGCGCCCGCCAGCGCCTGTGCCGGGCGCGGCAATCGCCGGAAGATCCCGGCCGCCCGCTCGACGGCGAAGGTCGGATAGCCGGCGAGCAGCTCGTCGGCGCCGTCGCCGCCCAGCACGACCTTGACGTCCTCCCGCGCGAATCGGCTCAGGAGGTGCGTCGGCAGGATCGACGCGTCGCCGAACGGCTCGTCGAGCCAGCCCGACACCTCGGGCAACAGGCTGTAGGCCGACTCGATCGAGAAGGTCCGCTGGTGGTGGTCGGTCCCGAGGTGCCGCGCCACGGCCCGCGCATGCCGGCTCTCATCGAAGGTCGGGTCCTCGAATCCGATCGAGAAGGTCCGGACACTCGATGGCGGCTCGACCTCGCAGAGCGCCGCGGCCACGCTGGAGGAGTCAACCCCGCCCGACAGGAAGACCCCCAGCGGCACATCCGAGCGCCGGTGCCGCGCCACCGCGTCGCGAAAATCCTCCCAGAACCGCTCGGCGGACGTCTCGAAGTCGGGCGGGTCGCCCGACGCCGCGGGCGGCTCCCAGTATCGGCTCAGTCGCGATGTGCCCCGCTCCCAGACCAGGACATGCGCCCGGGGCAGCTTCCTCATCGACCTCCAGATCGAGTGCGGCGCCGGCACGTACTCATAGAAGAGGTAGCGGACCAGCCCGCCGGGATCGAGGGCGCGGCCGATCTCCGGGTGCGCCAGCAGGGCCTTGGGCTCCGAGCCGAAGGCCAGTCCACCGCCGGGCAGCGCGCCATAGAACAGCGGTTTCTGGCCCATCCGGTCCCGCGCCAGCACCAGCCGACCGCGCCGGCCATCCCAGATCGCCAGCGCGAACATCCCGTTGAGCCGGCGGACGAACTCCGGGCCCTCTTCCTCATAGAGGTGGACCAGGCTCTCGGTATCCGAAGCCGTCCGGTAGCGATGACCCTTCGCCTCCAGCTCCCGGCGCAGCTCCAGCTCGTTATACAATTCGCCGTTGTAGGTCACCCAGATCGTGCCGTCCTCGTTCGACAAGGGCTGGGCCCCACCGGCGACGTCGATGATCGAGAGGCGACGGTGTCCCAGGCCCGCCGGGCCGTCGAGATGGATTCCCGCGCCATCCGGGCCGCGGTGGCCGAGCGTGGCCGTCATCCGCTCCACGATCCCGCGGTCGGCCCGCTCCTCTCGGTTCACGAATCCGGCGATTCCGCACATCAATGGTCGGTGGTCAGCGTTCGGTGGTCGGTGGTCAGTGGCCCCGTTTCCATCATCGGCTTGACATGATCTCAATGGCAAGGCGAAGAGGTGGCCGTTCACGAGGCGATCGTGACAAGCGTTCAGATGAGATCGGGCCGCGGTGTCCCCAGGACCGCGGCAAGCGGATGCTATTCAGCGTGGGTCTTGCGTTTTCCAATCACCTCTTCCGGGGGACGAAACTCGTATTTCACCTTCTCGCCGTCGCGAACCTGTCGGGTCCCCTCGAGAACGATCCTGTCGCCCACACCGACTCCCTTCTTGATGACGAAGATGTCGTCGTCCGCCTCGTTCTGGACGAAGATCGGGCGCTGATGCACCACGTCATCCTTGTCGACGACGAAAACGTACCGTTTGTCTAACATCTCGAAAGTCGCCCGCTGAGGGATGACGACGGCGTTCTTCAACGGTCGGCGGATCTTGATGGTGCCGGTCTGACCGTGACGCAGCAGGCGGTCCGGGTTCGGATAATCCGCGCGAAATTTGATGTTCCCGTTCTCATTGTTGAAGTCGGCCTCGATCGCACCGATCGTGCCGGTCTGCGGGAACGTGTCGCCGTTCGCCAGCACGAGCTCGATTTTGTCCTCCTTCTCATGCTGCGTCCGGTTTGCCATGTACTCGAGGTAGTATTTCTCGGGTACGTTGAAATAAACCCACATCACACTGTTATCCGACAACGTCGTGAGGATGTCGCCCTCCTTGACCAGGCTGCCCTGTTGCTCGTGCAGGCGGCCGACGATGCCGTCGAAAGGTGCGATGACGTTGGCCGAGTCGGCTTCCGGCTTTGCCTGGTTGAGAGTTGGTACGATCTTGAACATCAGATCGCCCTTTTTCACCGCCTGGCCCTCCCTGACTCGGATCTCGTTGAGAAACCCCTTCTCCAGGGCACGGACGTTTATGTGGTGGTGCGAGTGGATCTGGCAGACATATGGCTGGGTGATGGCGACGTCCATTGCCTTGGGGCTGGTGAGCACGATCTTATGGTGCTCCTGGTCGTGGCTTTCCGCGGCGGTCTGGCGGTCGGGCTCGCCGTCGCGCTTGGGTTGGAAGAGAATGAGCGCGCCGGGTGCGTCAACGCGTATCGGTGTGTCGCCGGTCATCTCGACGACCGCCACCTTGCGCGGCGGCTCGCCGTTGCGAGAGACCAGGATGTGGTAGGTCCAGCTCGGTGAGCCGACGTGCTGGGGCTTGCCGGCCCCATCCTTCGGTCTACCGATCCCCGATTGGGCCAGAGCGACGGCACCGGCCGCGAGCGCCGCCACGACCGCTGCGGCCGTCATCACGAGTTTGACCTTGCGCAGGAACATGGATCTCAGGACTCCTTCGGTAAGGACAGCGACCGACTTTGGAGCGGCGCTCGCCGTTGCCGCGTAAGCGACCGTCGACTCGGCCAGGCCTGTCGGCACAGCCGCTCGAGCGGCGCCGCCGGCGGATGCGGCCGCCAGCGCAGCCGCTGGTGCCACGCCCCGACGCACGAGCCGCCCGCGCAGCCTTTTCCTCCCCCGGGCGAGGCGGCTCTTGACCGTCCCGACCGCGCATCCCAGATGACGCGCGGCTTGCTCGTGGGTGCGGCCCTCGAGATCGCAGAGCACCACCGCAAGCCGGAAGCGACCCGGCAGGCGGTCGATCTCCTCATGGATGATCTTCTCGAGGTCGTCATCGTTGGCATGGTGCGACGGCGCCACCGATCCGGGCCGGAGCGCGGCCGCCGCGTGTTCGTGCGAGCGGCGCCTGAGGGTCGCCGATCGGTCGTGAGCCGCAGCCCGATAGGCCGCCTGGTGCAGCCAGGGGGCCAGTGAGTCTCGTGCCCAGAGCGATCCGGCCTTGCGAGCCAGGGCCAAGAACGTCGCCTGAAATGCGTCTTCGGCCGCGTCCTCGTCGCGCAGGACGGAACGACAAACGCGCAGGACAAACGGCCCGTGGCGCTCGACCAGTGCGGCAAAGGCCGACTCTCTCGGCTCACCGCGGCCGGTGGCGAACCGCTGGAGCAACTGGCCGTCGGAGAGCGCGCCGATCGCGCCCACGTTGAAGAGGGTCCGCAGATGCAAGAGCGCGTTGCCGCCGTTCTTGGCCGCCATGAGTCGTCACTTCCGGTCGGGCTTCCGCAAATCTCACGAGTAAACGCCGCGAGCGGCCTGGCGCGTTCCCGATTTGTTGCTCACCGAACGATTTTCAGTCCCGATTCGGGGGTCCGGGGACACCAGGCCTAACGCGGCATGGCCGCAACCAAACAGGATGAGCAAAGACGGCGTCCTCCTGTCAGAATGGCGATTGCTGAGGCCCCCACCCGGAGGAGATCGCCATGAAGACGTTGTCGCGCGTCGTCTCCAAGTTTACCGGATTGATCGTCGCCGTGCTCTCCGGCTCCGACCGCGTCATCATTCCAGGGCCACCTCCTCCTCTCCAACGGGCCGGCCCTCGAGACGGCTGTCACCCTCGGCCCGTGAACGGCTACGCCAAGAGAAGCCAATCCGGATTCTCCTCTACCCTCCCGACGCGCGACGCCATACACTCCTATTACCCCGGCATGGAAGGATGTCGCATAGCCGCCCGAAGCGCGAGAGGGTCCGGGGCCGTCTCCCTCGCTGGCGCGTCGGGCTGGTATACGGATCGTGCGGATCAGCATCGCCGGGGTAATCGTGATCCAACTGAACACCGACCACTGACCACTGCGAGCCGAAGGCGAGCGCAAGATGGCGTCGTATGATCCCCAGGAGTTCGGCTTCGAGGAACCTCCGCCGCGCCCGGCGACACCCCCGGTCCGCCGCGGTTTCCTCATGGTGCTCTCCGCGCTCTGCGTCGTGGCGCTGATCGTGTACGGCGTGCCCTACGTGGCCAAGCGCACCGGCTACGCCTGGGAGGCCGGCCGGTCGCAGGCGGCGTCGGAAGCCCTGGCGAAGCTCGACAAAGCAGGGATCGTCGGCCGTGCTTCCGAGCTGTTCCGGATGGCCTCGACCGCGGTCTCGCCCGCCGTGGTCAACGTCCAATCGCTCAAGTATCGCCACAACCGCGAGGGGTTCCCCACTGCCGCGGTCGGCGGGAACCGCATGATGCCATCGTTGCGCGGCGCCGAGCTCGGTTCCGGCGTGATCATCGATAAGGCCAAGGGATATGTGGTCACCAACAACCACGTGATCAAGGACGCCGATGAGATCCTGGTCCGGCTCGGACCCGGCGAAGATGTGACGGCGCGACTGGTCGGCGCGGATCCCAAGTCGGACCTCGCCGTGCTCCAGGTCAAGGCGGACCTGCAAGTCCAGGCCGAGTGGGGCGATTCGGACCACCTGGATAACGGCGATTGGGTCCTGGCCATCGGCAGCCCGCTCGGCTTCGACCACTCGGTCACCGCGGGCATCGTCTCGGCGACCGAGCGGAGCAACCTGCGGATCACCGACTACGAATCCTTCATCCAGACCGACGCGGCGATCAACCCGGGGAATTCGGGAGGGCCGCTGATCGACCTGTCGGGCAAGGTCGTGGGCATCAACACGGCCATCATCACCCAGAGCGGCGGATACGAGGGGATCGGGCTGGCGATCCCCGCGGCGCTGGCGCGGCGGGTCGTCGAGAGCCTGATCCGGGAAGGCAAGGTCGTCCGCGGCTACCTGGGCGTGCTGATCAACGGCCTCAACGCGGAAGGCGCCCGCCGGCTGGGCCTGCCCAACAACCGGGGTGCCCTGATCACCGACGTGCAGCCCGGCAGCCCGGCCGACCGCGCCGGGCTGAAATCGGGCGACGTGATCGTCAAGCTGGGCGAGCGCGACGTCACCGACCCGGCGGCGCTCCGGAATGTCACCGCCAGCATGGATGTCGGCGCCACGGTCCCCGTGACGTTCTATCGCAAGGGAGAAAAACAGTCCCTTCCGGTGACCATCGACGAGCTGCCCCCCGCGCCCGAGGTGCTGGCCTCGTTCGGCTTCCGCGTCCGACCCGCCCCCGCCGGACCGGACGGCGCCGGCGGGATCGAGATCGACCAGGTCATCGCCGGCAGCCCCGCGTTCCGCGACGGGCTCCGCCCCGGCATGCGCATCCTCAGCGTCGGACGGGAACCGGTGTCCACCATCGCGCAGTTCGAGGCGTTGACCGGGAAACTCGACCTGAGGCGGGGCTTGCCCCTTCACCTCCAGTTGACCGACGGCCGGCAAGTGATGGTCCTCGTGGGAGGACCCCAACCCGCCGAGCAGCCGTGATCGCCGCGATCCCGGGCGACAGCCTCGCTCATCACCGTTGATCCGATCGGAATCTCGGATTTGCGTCGGCGCGTGCTCGCCGCGAACTCGTCCTCATCGTTGCCGTGCAGAGAAACAGTCATTGTGTCGGCACGCGGCCCCGGGCTTGACGCCGACAAATTACTTTGTATTGTAAAGTATCGGCAATCCTGAAGGCGATGGTGTTCGTCCTTTTTCGAGAAGGAGAGGGTCATGGCGGTCGTCGCGAGAATCCTGGGCTACTCCTTGCTCGCTGCTGGGCCGGGGGGGGTATGTTTGGGGTATGCTCTTGCCGGGTATGACCCCGGCTTCGGCCTCCCCGGCTTCGTGCTCGCCTGCGTCGGAGCGATCGTCGGTGCCGTCGCAGGAGCCGCCGGGGAGATTGTGACGGCTCAGCGTCGGTTCGCAGAAACGAAGCCGCCGGAGCGGATGGCAAAGAGTTGTGAGGCTCTGGATTAGAACGCCCCTGGTCCCGCCCATCGCTTGCCTCGCCGCGCCGCCAGACCACCGCACCGCCCCACCACCATGCACGCGGCTTCCGGTCTGATCCGGGCTGAATCGAGGACCCCACTGCCTTCGATCATGCTTGTTATTTCGGCCGGAGGCCCTCTCCACACGCACCACCGAGGTCCCACGGTCCCGGATCGCGCGGCAAAAAAATGAGCGAACCGGCCACACCCACTTGACTTGGACACCCGGTTTACACGACATTGATCCGGGGTTTGTGAGGAAATAGATAAGGCGCCGGATGCTCAGGAACGACAAACTCGGCGATGTCAAGGGTCTAGAGGGACAAAACGAGCCAGAGGGCTGCCTGCACGAGCCGTGCCGGGCGAAGGATCCTAAGCACAAAATCAGAGTAAGTTAGAAAGACGCGCGGGATGTCGGCCGGCCCTCCGGAAAACTTGACCCCATTTGGGGGGGGGGTATAATTCGGTTGACGCCGCCAAAGAACCAGAAGGGCACGGTGAGCGGGCTTCCGACCGCTTTTTCGGGCACCCCGTCCGGGTCGGTCAGACCGCGACCAACGGATCCGGGCCTGAGCCCTCGTGGCAGGAGGACCCGGTGCCCCGTCATCCCGATTCTTCGCTATCCGCCATAAAAAACGCCGTCGATATCGTCGCCTTGGTGGGCGACTATTTGCCATTGCGCCGCGTGGGTAGTCGGTTCAAAGCGCTCTGTCCGTGGCACAACGATCACAACCCCTCGCTGGAGCTGAACCCGGAGCGCCAGTCGTTCAAGTGCTGGAGCTGCGGCGTGGGCGGGGACATCTTCGATTTCGTGAAGAATATAGAACGCGTCGATTTTCCCGAGGCGTTGCGCATGCTGGCGGATCGGGCGGGGATCGTGCTGGAGAAGCAGCCGACGGCCGTCGTCGCGCCGCGAGGACCTTCGAAGACCGAGCTCTTCGAGGTCAACGCCTGGGCGGAGGAGGTCTTCGCGGGGGCCCTGTTGGAATCGTCCGAGGCGCTGTCGTACGTTGAGGGGCGGGGGCTGTCGCGGGCGAGCGTGGAGCGGTTCCGCCTCGGATACGCGCCGGAGGCGCGCGGGTGGTTCCTGGGCCAGGCGCGGCGCCGCGGCTACGGCACGGAGCTGCTGGAGGCGGCGGGCCTGGTGGTCCGCGCCGAGGGGGAGGGCCCGGCCCGCGAGCGGTTCCGGGGCCGATTGATCTTCCCGATCCATGACAGCCTCAAGCGCACCGTGGGGTTCGGCGGCCGGATCCTGCCCGGCGTCGAGCGCGCCATGGCCGAACACGACCGGCATGTCGCTAAGTATCTTAATACGCCCGAGACCCCGCTGTTCCGGAAGCGGACGCTCTTATACGGAGCGGACCTCGCCTGGGCGGCGGCCCGACAGGCGGGCTGGGTGGCGGTCGTCGAGGGCTACACCGACGTGATCGCGGCCCATCAGGTCGGGCTGGAGAACGTGGTGGGGACCCTCGGCACGGCGCTGGGTGGCGACCACCTGACCGGCCTGGAGCGGCTGACCGAGCGCGTGGTGCTGGTCTTCGACGGGGACGAGGCCGGGATGTCGGCCGCGGACCGGTCGCTCGAGTTGTTCCTGGCCTCCAGATTGGACCTCCGCGTGTTGACCCTGCCGGCGGGCCTGGACCCCTGCGATTTCCTGATCCGGCGCGGCGCCGGGGCGCTCCGCGAGCTGGTGGATCGCGCGCCCGAGCCGCTCGCCTACCTGCTCGACCGGGCCGCGGCGCGATTCGACCTCGCCTCGGCGGACGGGACCCAGCGGGCCGCCGAGTGGGTCCTGGGGATCATGAGCGCGACCCCGCGGGCCCATCGACTCGGGCTGGAGGTCAAGGAAGGCAAGCTCCTCGACGAGCTATCCCGCCGGCTCCACGTGTCGCTGGAGACGTTGACGCGGCTGCGGCGGCAATTGCAACAATCGGCCTGCGCGCCGAGGCGCCGCGACGGTGGAGACGGCCGGCCCGTCCGCGGGCGATCCGGCGGGCGGCCCATCGACGGCCCCGGCACCCCCGATCCGCCCGGCCGATCTCGATCGGACCGACCTCGAACTGATGCAGGTCGCGCTGGCCGAGCCGGCCGCCGTCGAGTGGCTGGCGACGCGGGTCTCCCCGTCGAGCCTGCGGGACGCGCCCCTGCGGGCGATCCTCCAGGGCTGCTACGAACTCCACGCCGAGGGACAGCGTCCGAGTTATGAGGACCTGATGGCCCGGCTCGACGACCCGGTGCTCCGGTCCCTGGCCACCGAACTGGTGACCCCCTCGGCCCTGTGCAGGCCCGATTCGGGCCCGATCCCGCCGTCGGAGGGCGTGCGCCCGGCGCCCTGGCGCGATCGGGTCGAGCGGCTGCTGGCCGTGCTCGACCGCCGTGCGCAGCAGGCCCGCCTCGAGGATCTCAAGCGAGCCCTGGAGGCGTCTGATCCACATGCCGATCCCGATGCCCGTCGTGCCATAGAATTGGAATACCGAAGGCTTTTGACCAGCGGTCGGCCGCGTAAGAACTGAAGCGACCCGATCCGTCGTCTCGTGCGAGTGGGAGGATTTTGGATGGACAAGTTGGATGAGGGCCTCAAGACGCTTCTCGATCTGGGCAAACGTCGCGGCTTCCTGACGTTCGACCAGGTCAACGACTTTCTGCCCGATGAGGCGGCGAGCCCCGAACGCATCCACGGCCTGCTCGAAACCCTCGACGAGATGGGCATCGAGCTGATCAACGAGGATGAGGCCGAGAGCCGCCTGCTCGCCTCCGGCGACCTAGACGACGAGCCCGACGATGAGATGGTGGAGGAGCCCCCGGACGACGAGGAGGCCGAGCTCACGCCCGAGGATCTCGACGAGATCTCTCGGCGGATCGACGACCCGGTCCGGATGTATCTAACCCAGATGGGCGAGATCCCGCTCTTGACCCGCGACCAGGAGATCAACCTGGCCAAGCGGATCGAGATCACCCGCAAGAAATTCCGCCGCAAGGTCCTCGAGTGCCACTTCGCTCTGGCCCTCGTGGTGGACGTGCTCAAGAAGGTCAACGAGGGCGAGCTCCCCTTCGACCGCACGGTCAAGGTATCGGTCACCGAGAACCTCGAGAAGGACCAGATCCTCGGGCGGATGCCGCACAACCTGGCGACACTCGTCCACCTGATGGACTGCAATGTCCGCGACTTCAAGGCGTATGTCCGCGAGCGTGAAGCCGACGCCCGCCGGTCGATCCTGGCCGAGCTGAAGCGCCGCCGGCGCAAGGCCGTCAACCTGGTCGAGGAGCTCTCGATCCGGACCCAGAAGGTGCAGCCGCTGATGAAGCGGCTCGAGCAGATCTCCTCCCGGATGAGCGAGCTGGTCTTCCAGCTCGAGGAATACCGGGCCGGCCGCGGCGGCAAGGAGGACCGCGCCAACCTCGTCAAGGAGCTGAAGGACCTGATGCGGATCACGCTCGAGTCGCCCGCCTCGCTGGCGCGGCGGGTCGAGGCGATGAACGTCCGCTTCCGCCGCTACGAGCAGGCCAAGCGAGAGCTCTCCGGCGGCAACCTCCGGCTGGTCGTCTCCATCGCCAAGAAGTATCGCAACCGCGGCCTGTCGTTCCTCGACCTGATCCAGGAGGGGAACACCGGGCTGATGCGGGCCGTCGATAAGTACGAATATCGCCGCGGGTACAAGTTCAGCACCTACGCGACCTGGTGGATCCGCCAGGCGATCACCCGCGCCATCGCCGACCAGGCGCGGACGATCCGCATCCCGGTCCACATGATCGAGACGATGTCCAAGCTCCGCAACGTCTCCAAGAAGCTGCTCCAGGAGAAGGGCCGCGAGCCGACGATCGAGGAGACCGCCCGCGCGGCCAACATCTCGGTCGAGGAGACCCGGCGGGTGATGAAGATCTCCCGTCATCCCATCTCGCTGGACCGCCCGGTGGGCGAGAGCGAGGACAGCTATTTCGGCGACTTCATCGAGGACGAGGCCGCCGAGAGCCCCATCAACGCCGCGACCCAGGAGATGCTCAAGGAGAAGATCGACCAGGTCCTGAAGACCCTGACCTACCGCGAGCGCGAGATCATCAAGCTCCGGTACGGGCTCGGCGACGGTTACACCTACACCCTCGAGGAGGTCGGGCGGATCTTCAAGGTGACGCGCGAACGCGTCCGCCAGATCGAGGCCAAGGCCGTCCGCAAGCTCCAGCACCCGGTGCGGAGCAGGCAACTCGAGGGATTCCTTGAGAGCACGGGCTGACCGCCCGGCCAAACCCCGGACGCCCAGGCGTCCGGGGTTTTTTTTGGTCGGTTGACCGCCCCATGGCCCACGAGTATCCGACAGCCGCGACCCGGCTTCCCCCACGGCATCGGTCGTCCGGCCCTCAGGACCACGGCGGGCGACCCGGTGCGGGAGGAGACGGACATGGAAACGGGCGAGTCCCGTCAGGTTGAGGATCCCCAGCAGACCCCCGATCCCCGGAAGGAGCTCGACTGATGCCCGCCACCGCCGAGAGCCTCCGCGACCTGCACCAGTTGCATCAACGCGCCCGGGCGCTGCGCGACCGGCTCAGCTCGGGGCCCAAGACGCTCGCAGCCCGCCAGGCGGCGCTGGCGACCCGCCAGGCCGAAGTCGAGTCGGTGCGTAAGGCGCTCCAGGACGCCAAGATGCACGTCAAGAAGCACGAGCACACCCTCAAGGGCATCGAGACCAAGATCGACGACCTGAAAATCAAGCTCAACCAGGTCAAGAAGAACGACGAGTACAAGGCCCTCCAGAACCAGATCGCCCACGACAACACCGCCAAGGGCAAGGCCGAGGAGGACATCCTCACGGCACTGGAAGAGGTCGAGACCAAGACGGCCGAGGTGGCCCGGCTCGAGGCCGAGGTGAAGAAAACCGCCTCCGAGGTCGCGGGGCTCCAGCAGCAGATCGACCAGCAGGCCGGCGACCAGAAGGTCCAGCTCCGCGAGCTCGAAGACGCCATCGTCCGGGCCGAGGCCGCCATCCCCGAGAATCACCGCGATCACTATCGCCGGATCGTCGCCCGTTATGGCGCCGACGCGCTGGCGGCCTGCGAGGACAACTTCTGCCACGGCTGCTACACGTCCGTCACCCCCCAGATGATGAACGAGCTGATCAACCGCGAATCCCTCACCTTCTGCCTGAGCTGCGGCCGCCTGCTTTACTACATCGAGCCCGAGGTCTCCGCCACGAGGCGCAGGGCTCGTTAGGACCGCGCCACGGACGAGTCGCCCGCAATTTGCTCCGGAGGGCGGGCCTCCGTCCGAGCCGGTCCCGGAAAGCGATTCGGACCGGGCCTCGCCCCCCAACTTCAAACCCCCATCGCGTTGCGGGGTAGTCACTCCTCGTCTGGCATACGCTCACCCGTACAGTCTCGGTCGCAGTCACGTTCGGATTCCATGTCTCGATGACGCAATGGCTGGGTCGCCGTTGACTCGGTATGGGGGTCATCTATAATGCCTGGATATCGGGCGTCATCGCTGACGTCCCAACGAATTAAGGCTGGATCGAGTCAGGACTTTCGTTCTTCTGCGAGGCATGCCAATGGCCGGCAACGTCAAGGAGTTCACCGACGGCAACTGGAAGTCGGAGGTGTTGGATTCATCGGTCCCGGTCGTCGTCAACTTCTGGGCACCATGGTGCGGACCTTGCCGCACACTCGGCCCGACGATCGAGAAGCTGGCCAACGACTATGACGGTCGGGTCAAGGTCGGCAAGATGAATACCGACGAAAATATGGAGACGCCCGGCAGCCTGCGGATCACGGCCATCCCCACCGTGCTGGTTTTCCAGCAAGGTCGCGAAGTCGAGCGGCTGGTGGGGGTCAACCCCGAGACCAAGTTCAAGGCGGCGCTGGACAAGCTCGTCACCGCCTGACCTCTCCCACCGTGCGATTGCTCGAGCGCAGCCCGCCGCGGGGGGTGATGTTCGCGATCTCACCGGGCCGGCAGGCCCTGGAAAGCTCCTCGCGTGCCGCTCGCTGAAGTCCTCGTGAAGATCTGCGGCTTGACCTGTATCGAGGACGCCGTCGCGTGCGCCGAGCTGGGGGCTGACTGGGTCGGCCTGAATTTTCATCCCCCCTCGCCCCGATCCGTTGATCCGGCGGCGGCGGCGGCGATCCTTGCCGTCCTGCCCCGGCATGTGACAGCGGTCGGAGTCTTCGTCGATCGGCCGGCCGCCGAGGTTGCCGAACTGGCGGACCGACTGGGACTGGATGTCGTTCAACTACACGGGCAAGAGCCCCCCGAGGACCTGGCGGTACTCGCCCGGTTCCGGGTCATCCGGGCCTTTCGCCTCCGGACGACGGACGGCTGGACAATCGTCTCGGATTTCCTGGCGCGTGCGGAAGCCTTGAACTGTCCGCCGCATGGGGTGCTGATCGACGCCTACGTTCCCGGTCTGCCGGGCGGGACCGGGATGACGATCGACCTGTCCTTGCTGGACAAAGCGCCGGCCCTGCCCCGGCTGATCCTGGCCGGCGGCTTGACCGCGGAAAACGTGGGCGAGCGGGTCGAACGGTTCCGGCCCTGGATGGTCAACGTCGCCAGCGGCGTCGAATCGACCCCCGGGCGAAAGGACGCCGCACGGATCGCCGCCTTCATCCGCGCCGTCCGCTCCTCCGCGACGATGAGTCGCTCGGAGCCGGCCTCATTCACCTGAATCTCATCGGCCTCGCCAGTCTGCGTCACGGCGGCCGCAGAGGGAGCCGCGCGGCCGCATCCGTCGAACGCGCCGCGCGACCGTTGACAAGGCAGGGAACGAGATATAATCTGAGGTTCGCAACGCAACTCCTTGGGCGCCTTGTTGGTGCGATCATGGCCCGGACGACTCACCATCACGACATCGAAGCCCTGGAAGGCTGCCAGGAGGTCATCGACTACCGCTTTCGCGACCCGAACCTGCTCCGCGAGGCCCTCACTCACGCATCGGGTGCGAATCACCGGCTGGTTTCCAACGAGCGGATGGAGTTCCTCGGGGATGCGATCCTGGGAGCGATCGTCTGCGACATGCTCTATCGGAGGTTCCCCGATTACCTCGAGGGGGATCTGACCCGGATCAAGTCGATCGTGGTCTCGCGGCGGACCTGCGCCAAGATCTCGGAGGGGTTGGGGATCGATGAATTCCTGGTCATCGGCAAGGGGATGGGCTCGCACGACCAGACGCCCTCGTCGATGATGGCCGACGTCTTCGAGAGCTTGATCGGGGCGGTGTATCTCGACGGGGGTATGGAGGCGGCGCACAGCTTCATCGAGCGGCAGATCGGCCCGGAAATCGACGCGGCGGTGGATGGTTCGGGCGGGGTGAATCACAAGAGTCGTTTGCAACAGGTCTCACAGCGCCAGTTCGGCGAGACTCCGAGTTATCTGCTGCTGGACGAGAAGGGCCCGGATCACTCGAAGTGCTTCAAGATCGCGGCGCAGGATCGGGACGAGGTGCTATGCCCCGGCCTGGGGCCGCAACAAGAAAGATGCCGAGCAGAACGCGGCCCTCAACGCGCTGTGTCAGATCGCGGGCGAACCCCTCCCCTTCGAGTCGGACTGAGCGGACGAGGCTGCCGTGGACGGGTCGTTGAATTCCGCACTGGGTCTCGGCTGGGAGGTCTGGCTCTTCCTGTCGGTGCTGTCGTGCCTGACGGTCTTCTTCAAGTTCACCCGCTTCTGGAGCGTGCGGAACCTCGACCTGTTGCTGCTGTTCGTGCTCGTCCCGGGGATGCTGCTCATCCTGGGCCGCCCGATGGAAGTTCCGTGGGCGGCGTATATCTGGCTCTTCGTGGGGTCCGGCCTCTGGCTGGTCCGCTGTCTGCTCGACCTGGGATTGACGCGGCGGCCGCTCCTGGAGCCCAACCTGAACGCCTCGGGACTGCTCTGCCTGTCGGTCGGCCTCCTGGGATTGCTGCTGGCGGAGACCGTCAATCTTCCGGTGCCGGAAGGGGCCGCGCGGAACCCGGCGGAGCCCTCCGGGCGCGAGGATCGGCCCCCGGTCGCACCGGGCGGAGATAGCCCGACGGTTCGGACCTTGATCAAGGCCGCACCGCTGCCGAACTCGCTCAAGCAGGAATTGCCGCAGGTCATCGCCGAGCGAGTGCTGGCCGTCCTGGCGCATCTGGCACTGGCGCTGGGGCTGCTCGGGATCGGCTGGCGGCTCTTCGAGCGGCCGATCACGGGGATGGCGATGGCCGCGTGCTACTTGCTCCTGCCCTATACGCGCATGGCGCTGGTCAACAGCGGGCAGCTCATCGCGGCGGCGCTGATCGTCGGGGCGGTCTTCTGGTACACGCGGCCGGCGGTGGCCGGGGTCCTGATCGGGCTGGCCGCCGGCTGGATCCCGGCCTGCCTCGGCCTGATCGCGCTTTGGTGCGGCTTCTATCGCGGACGCGGGGCATGGCGGTTCACCCTGGTCGCGGCGGGCGTGGTGGTGACCTGCGCCTGGTGGGCCGCGGTGTCCCCGGTCTGGCGGAGTGGGCCCGCGCCCTGGGTGCCCGAAGCATCGTCGAGGTGGGCCTGCTCCCGCAGTTCGAGCCCGGCAGCGCCGGCAGCTTCTGGGCGAGCATGGACTCCAGCTTCCGGCTCCCGGTCCTGATCGCTTACCTGCTGCTGGTCATCGGGACGATGTTCTGGCCGGCCGACAAGAACCTCGCCGAGCTGATCGCGATGTCGGCGGCGCTCCTGGTCGCCAGCCAGTTCTGGTACCTGGACAAGGGGGGCGCCCTGGTGATGCTCTACCTGCCGCTGGCGATCGCCATGATGTTCCGGCCGACACTCGCCGTCCGTCGTCCCGCGACGCCGGCCCTGAGCCGACTCGCCAGGACTCCGTCGTTGTATCCGTCGCCTTGATGCGATCGCTCGGCCTATCACACCGCTCGCAGCGCGGGGCATTCGGGAGCGGCGAACGAAGAGCCCCTACTCCCGCACGGGACCAATCTCCCCCCTCCGGATCCCGCGGAGATGATGGCACCCCGGGATCATCGAGGGGGGATCGGCCGCTCCCGTACCGTCATGGACGGACGCCATGCTGATCGTGCCTCCGGTCGCTACGGAGGGCGAGCCTGACCCGCACGGGCTGATGGACGGCAGGAGCCGACGTCGCAACCCGCGCCGCAGCCTTGGTCGTCTTCTTGGCGGTCGGAGTCGCCACGCTCGTCGCGGCCGGGAACGTCGTCGTGGCGGCCGGGTTCACGACGCTCGCCGCGGCCTGGATCGTCGTCGTGGCGGCCGGAGTCGCGACGCTTGCGGTCAGGGGACTGCCGGCCGTCTTGGCGGTGCCGGTCGTCTTGGAGTCGCTGCCGGCGCTGCCGTTGCCGCTGAGGGTCAGGGTGTTCACGATGATCGGGGATTGGAGCTGGGCACCCCCACTGATCGAGAGCTGGGCGTCGGCGGCATAAATCGTCCCGCCCGTCCCCTCCGCGCTGCTCCCGCTGAAGGAGAGGGTGCTCGGGTTGTCGCGCGCCTGGAAGATCGTCACGCCGGCATAGGTCCCGATGGTCGGCTGGGCCAGGGCGACCGTCCCATCGCCGCTGAAGTTGATCGCGCCGAAGCTTCCACCGTCGCCGCCCGTGGCCACATCATAGCTGCTGCCCGCGTTGTAGATCATCACGCCGGAGCCGGTGAGCGGGCTGGACGGACCGGAGACCGAGACGCTCGCATTTCCGGAAACGGTGAAGCCACCACCGGTGATGATGTAAATGCCCGGTTCAAGCGTCAGGCTGGCGCCGCCGGACACGCTGATCTGGCTGTAGACGCCCGGCCCGACGGTCTGCGACAAATTGCCGCCCAGGCTCAGCGATCCCATCTTCGAGAGGCCGAGGGCCTCGGCGACGGGCACGGCCAGGCCCGCGAGTGGGTCGGCCACGGGCGCGGCATGCGTGGTCGGCTGAGGATCGAGGGTGGCGCTGCCACTCTCGTTGAACCCGCCCACGACCTCGATGCCAGTGGCCGTGACCTCGGCGCTGCCGGAGGCCGAGAGGGCGGTGGTGGAATTCGAATCCACCACGAGGTTCCCGGAGACGTTGAAGGACGCGCTGCCCGAGACGGTCAGTGCGCCGTTGACCGTGGGGTTGAGTACGACGATCGAGGAGGACACCGCGACCGTCAGAGAGGAGCCGCTGGAGAGAAAGTCGGTGTCGCCGCCATAGGAGACGGTGATCGTCTGGGACCCGGCGGGCAAGGTGGCGATGCTCAGCGAAGCGACACCATGGTTGAGCGTGGGGTTACCCAGATCCTGATTGGTCGTGGCGTCGTAGAATTCGACCGTGCCGGTGGGAGTGCCGGAGCCGGGTGCGTTGGCCGAGACCGTCGCCGACAGGGTCAGCGTCTGCCCGAATGTCGGGTTCGTCGAAGCGACTGCGGTCGTCGTAGTCGAATCCTGGGCGATCGTCAGGGTCCCGCTACGATAGCTGATGCTATAATCAGCATCGATGGCCCCCTGTACGTTGATGGAATAGCTGCCGGCGGGGCTGTTGGCCGCGACCGTGCTGGCCGTCGGCGCGGCGTGGGGCGATGAGGCGAAAGTGGCCGGGGTGTCGCCGTTGACCAGTCCGCTGTAGCTCACCGTCAAGGGCGGCATCAGGCCGCCGTAGATCATCGTCTGGTTGTTGGCGGTGATGGTCAGCGCCGCCGGGCTGATCGTCAACGAACCGGATGCGTATGTGATGGCGTAATTGCTATCCTGGGCCCCACTGACGTTGATTGCGTAACTGCCGACGTGGCTGGCGGCGGTCGCGGTCGTGGTCAAGGTCGGCGGAGCGTTCAGGCTGGCCAGCGTGTCGCCGTTGACCCAGCCCGAGTAGGACGCGGTGAGGGCCGGCATCAGGCCGCCGTAGGTCATCATCTGGTTGTTGGCGGTGATGGTCAGCGCCGCCGGGCTGATCGTCAACGAACCGGAGGCGTAGGAGATGGTATAGTCGCTGTCCTGCGCCCGCCCACGGTGATCGCGTAGCTGCCGACGTGGCTACTGGCCGCGACCGTGTGCGCCGAGGGCGCGACGTTGGGCGGCTGGGCGAAGGTGGCCGGGGTGTCGCCGTTGACCAGTCCGCTGTAGCTCACCGTCAAGGCCGGCATCAGGCCGCCGTAGGTCATGGACTGGTTGTTGGCGGTGATCGTCAGCGCCGCCGGGCTGATCGTCAGCGTCCCGGTCTCGTAAGTGATGGAATAGTCACGGAGTTGGAGCCCGCTGACGGCGATGGGATAGGTACCAACGTGGCTGGAGGGCGTCGCCGGCGTCGTAATGATCGGCGTTACGCCGATCGGCGGATCACCGTTGACGAAACCCCGGTAGGACACTGTGAACGTCGGCCAGGGGCCGCCGTAGGTCATCGCCTCGTTGTCCGGGATGATCAACAGTTGCGCCGGGGTGATCGTCAGCGTGCCGGCCACGTAGGTGATGGTGTAGTCGCTGTCCCGGGCCCCGCTGGGGGTAATCGCGTAGCTGCCGACGTCGCTGGCGGGCGTGGCGGTCGTCGCCAGGGTCGGCGTGAGGCTGAGGCTCGCCGGCGTGTCGCCGTTCACGAAGCCCGAGTACGTCGCCGTCAGGACCGGCGTCGGGCCACCGTAAGTCATCGTCTGGTTGTTGGCGGTGATGGTCAGCGCCGCCGGACTGATCGTCAACGAACCGGCCGCGTAGGTGATGGTGTAGTCGCTATCCTGGGCCCCCCCGACGGTGATGGCGTAACTGCCGACGTGGCTGGCGGCGGTCGCGGTCGCCGTCAAGGTGGGCGGGGTGGTCAGGCTGGCCGACGTGTCGCCATTGACGAATCCTGAGTAGGACGACGTGAGCGCCGGCAGGGCGCCGCCGTAGGTCATCGACTGGCCGACGGCGGTGATGGTCAGCGGCGCCGGGGAGATCGTCAGAGCGCCGGCCACATAGCTGATGGTGTAGTCGCTGTCCTGGGCGCCACTGGGCGTGACGGAGTAACTCCCGACATGACTGGTCGCCATCGCGGTCGTCATCAGGATCGGAGGGGCGGTCAGACTGGCCGACGTGTCGCCGTTGACGAAGCCAGAGTAGGACGCGGTAAGCGCCGGCACGGCGCCACCGTAGGTCATCGTCTGGTTGTTCGCAGTGATGGTCAGCGCCGCCGGGGTGATCGTCAGCGTGCCGGCCACGTAGGTGATGGTGTAGTCGCTGTCCCGGGCCCCGCTGGGGGTAATCGCGTAGCTGCCGACGTCGCTGGCGGGCGTGGCGGTCGTCGCCAGGGTCGGCGTGGGGCTGAGACTGGCCGACGTGTCGCCGTTGACGAAGCCAGAGTAGGACGCGGTAAGCGCCGGCACGGCGCCACCGTAGGTCATCGTCTGGTTGTTCGCGGTGATGGTCAACGCCGCCGGGCTGATGGTCAGCGCACCGTTCACATAGGAGATGGTGTAGTCGCTGTCCTCGGCACCCCCACGGTGATCGCGTAGCTGCCGACGTGGCTGGCCGCCGTCGCGGACGTCGTCAAGGTGGGCAGAACGGTCAGGGCGAACGACGTGTCGCCATTGACGAAGCCCGAATACGTCGCCGTCAGGGCCGGCAGGGCGCCGCCGTAGGTCATCGACTGGCCGACCGCCGCGATCGTCAACGGCGCCGGGGTGATCGTCAGCGTGCCGGCCACGTAGGTGATGGTGTAGTTGCTGTCCTGGGCCCCCCCGACGTTGATCGCGTAACTGCCGACGTGGTTGGCGGCGGTCGCGGTCGTGGTTAAGGTCGGCGGGGTGGTCAGGCTGGCCGGCGTGTCGCCGTTGACCAACCCGCTGTAGCTGACCGTCAAGGCCGGCAGCGTGCCGCCGTAGATCATCGTCTGGTCAACCGCCGTGATGGTCAGCGGCGCCGGGGTGATCGTCAACGTCCCAGGCGCGTAGGTGATGGAATAATCGCTGTCCTGGGCACCCCTTACGTTGATCGAGTAGCTGCCGACGGGGCTGGCGGACGTCGCCGTCGTCGTTAAGGTCGGCGGGCTCCCGAGGCTGGCCGACGTGTCGCCGTTGACCAACCCCGAGTAGGACGCCGTGAACCTCGGCAGATTGGCGCCGTAGGTCATGGACTGGTTGGCGGCGGTGATGGTCAGGGGCGCCGCGGTGATGGTCAGCGTGCCGGGGAGGTATGTGATCGCATAGTTGTTCGAAGTGAGACCGCCCGGCACGATCGAGTAGCCTCCGTCCCGGACTTGGCTGGCGGCTGTGGCCGTCGTCGTAAAGCTCAGGGTACCGCCAAGAACGTCCGGGCCGTCACCGGATACGAGCCCGCTGAATTGGGCAGTGAACGCGGGATCGGCTTCGCCGTACATCTTCGTCGCATCGTCGGCCGTGACGACCAACGGCGCCTGTTGCACCATCAGGTCGCCGGTACCGGTGCTCGCGGCGAGGTTCGTCTGCCCGGCGAAGCTGGCCACGATTGAGCCGGCGTCGTCCCCGGCGTTCAGGCCGGGCAGGTTGATCCCGCCGAGAGTCGCGACGCCCAGGCCGTTCGTGGTGGCGACTCCGACGGTCGTGATGCTCGTGCCGTCATCGTAAGTGAACGCGACCGGCTCACCCGCCAACGCCAGGCCACCCGCCGAGAGGGTCGCCAAGAGGGTGACGGACCCGCCAAAGGTTCCGGCGCCGGACACGGCCGACAGTTCCGTCCCCTGGCGCACCAGCACGGAGCCGACGTACTGACTGATGACGCCCTCCGCGTCCTGGATCTCGGCCCCGACGGCGATGACCCCGCTGGTGTCCGCCGGGGCGGAGGCGGTGGCGGAGGTACCGAAGGGCCCGTAGCCCTGGCCGAAGTTGAAAGCGTAGGTGAAGCCGGCCGCCGTGTCGACCGTGGAGGGATCGTATGGGCCGGTCAGGGACAGGTTGATGAGGCCGCCCTGGTCCACAACCGCCGGGGCCTGGAACGACGCAGTCGGCGCGACGGTCGTTACGTCGATCGACTGCGAGACGGGGGCGCTCACCTCGCCGTACTCATCCGTGGCCGTCAGAGAGACCACATACGTTCCGCTGAGTTCGGGGGTGAAGGTGAACGCGGACCCCGTGCCAGCCCCGACTGCGACGCCGTTATTCGTGACCATCCAGGTGTAGACGAAGCCGGCCAGGGTCTCGGCCGGGCTGGGGTCGGTCGCGGTGCCGAGCAGGGTGATCGGGGTGCCTTCGGGGCTCGTCGTCGGGGCGTTGAAGCTCGTCGTCGGGGCCACGTCCAGGACCGAGACACCCAGGAGGCCCGCCCCCGGATGCGTCCCGTCCGGGTCGACCACGTCGACGCTGATGGTCTCCTGGGCCGGGCTGGCGTACACGTGCGTGACGGCGCCCCGGGACGTCACGGTCGTGGTGGTCGAGTCGCCCCAGTGGATGATGTACTCGGAGGGCGGCTGCGGGTTCGGCGACATGAGCGGGCCGAGGGTCAACGTATATGTCGAGCCCTCCGCGACGCTCGCCGGGCCGGACAGAGCGAGGACCGGGGCAGCGACCCAGGAGTCGCTCGCCCCGACGGCCAGCGCATTGCCGGCCAGGTCCTTGATCCCCGAGCCGGCGCCGGCCATGGTCAGGGTGTACGACCCGGACGCGTCGGTCACGCTCGAGAGATTGATCGAGTAGGTCGCCTGGCTGTCCTCCACCAGCGACAGGCCCGCGAGGCTAACGGGTACCCCGTTCCGCGTGAGGCTGAGGTCGCCGATGGTGACGCCCCACACCGATTCGGAGAACTGGAGCGTCACCACGCCGGTCGCCGCGGACCGGGGGTTGGGAGCAGGGTCCTCGATCGCGACCGTCGGCGGGGTCGTGTCCTGCGACGGCGCCCGGTTCATGTAAACACCCACCACGTTGTCGCCGGTCGAGGTGGTCAGCAGGTCGAGGTTGCCGTTGCCGTTGGCGTCGAACATCTGGACCGAGTACACGTCGTTCTGCACGCCCGAGCTGACGGTGTAGGGCGTCCACGACGCCCCGCCGCCGTTGTTCTGGTAGACGATCACCGAATTGGAGAACCAGGTCCCCAGGGCGATGTCGTTCAGGCCGTCGCCGTTGAGGTCGCCCACGGCGAACCCCATCGGCTGGCTGATGTTGGCGATAACCTGCCTGGGCCCGAACTTGCCGTTGCCGAGGTTCTCGTACCAGGTCAGCGCACCGTTGGTCGGCTCGTCCACGATGACGTCGGGGAGGCCGTCGCCGTTGATGTCGGCGGCCAGGATATCGCCCCCGGCGGCCTGGCCACCGCCATAGTTCACCCCGTTGGTGATCGGGTTGTTGGGGTTGACGGTCACCGGGGTGAAGGTGATCGGGGTGGAGGGACTGGAGCCCGGGGTTAGGCTGCTTTCGAAGCAGTGGATGTACTCGTCCGCCCGGCCGGCGGCGAGGATGTCCATGACGCCGTTGCCATTCATCGGGGCGACCGCGACGTACGAGGCCCCGAGGCAGGTGCCGACGGTGACGGGGGTCCAGGATGTCCCGTTCCCGTTGTTCTCGTACAGCATGACCTTGTCAGTCCCCTGGGCGCGGTAGGCGACCACGACGTCTTCGCGGCCGTCGCCCTGGACGTCGGCGATCGCCGCCGAGTAGGGCTGCGACATATTGTCGGCGATCAACTGCCGCTGGCCGAACTGGCCGTTGCCCAGGTTCTGGTACCAGTAGACCGAATTGGTGCCGTAGTCGGTAACGACCAGGTCCTCGCGGCCATCGCCGGCGATCTGGCCCGCGCCACCCAGGTGGGGAAGTTGAGGGTCGAATCGATTATCTGCTGGGGACCGAAGGTGCCATTGCCTTCGTTCTGGTACCAGGCCAGAGTGTGGGTGTTCCGAGCGGTGGAGATGATGGCTCTTCCGGGTTTCGTGTGGGTACCAATATCTGTACGCGGGTCCACAATCGGGGGCCGGCGCCCGCAAAACGAGGCGTTTTCGCGGCTTCAGTCGGGGTAGAGGTCCAGTCCTCCGCAATGAAAGAAGATGGCCGTCTTCAGATGGTCCCGATTGCGGAAGCCATAGGAGTTTTTTTAATCGTCTGAATCTTGGAATTGAACCCCTCGCAGGTGGCCGTGGTGATGCGATGGTCAAGATACGTCAATACGTTGTCCAGATGGCCCCGAATCATCCGGGCCACCTGGATCATCGGCGTCAACTGCGAGTGCGTCGCCCAGAAGTACCAGTGGCGCCAGTGCCGCAGCGCCCAGCCCCGGCGCCGGTACTCCCACAGATCACGCAACGACTCCTTGATCGCCCAGGCGCACCCGGTCTTCAGGTGCAGCGCCGCAGGGCCGCGAACCGCTCACGGCACGACTCCGGCAGGTTCTCCTCCGAGTACAGCCACAGGTATTTCGTCCTCTTCAGGGTGTCGTCCCCCTCCGCTTGCAGCCGGCGGTGCTCCCACTTCCGCACCGCATCGACCGCCTCCGTCATGTGCTTCATCACATGGAAGCGATCGAAGACGATCTTGGATCGGCCGTCGGGCACATGCTCGACCGTGGAGGCGACCAAGGGCTCCCACATGTCCATGGCGACGGCCTCGATCCCCGTCAATTGCTCCTGGGACAGGGACAGATAGAAGGCATCCAAACTGGTTTTCTTGCGGTCGTCGGCGATGTATTCGACCGTCGACCGATCCAGGTCGAAGACCAGCGTGACGTAGCGGTGCCCCTTGGCGGCCGCTTTCTCGTCCACGCCGAGCCGGGCCATGACGTGGCGCGGCTCGGCCTGCTGGCCCCGGGCCACCGCCCGCTCCATCAGGTGCCAGGCTTCGTCCCAACTGACCCGCAGCAGCCCGGCGCCGCCCAGGACATCGGCCTGGAGCAGGACGTCGATGGCGTGGCGTTCGAAGGGGATAGTGAACCGGCAGCCCGGCAGGGCCCAGGGGAGGCGGATCTGGTGGATGCCATGCACGGGGCAGTCGACCCGGGGCGGGCGGGCATGCAACCAGGTCACGCATTCGCCGTGATCGAGATGGCGCCACCTCCGGGACGGCAGGTGATCATGGAGAGGCGATCGAGTGCCACATTCCGGACAAGTGAAGATGGCATTGCGGCAATGCGCCAGCCAGAGATCGACCTGCTGTTCCTCGGGGTCGAAGCCGACGCGTTCGACCCTCCAGGGGTTGGAGAGAGCCAGGAGTCGAGCGAAGAGAGCGACGTCGCGCATGGCCGGGACCTCCTGGGAGGCGACGGTAACCAGGGACGGGATCGCTGCGCTGCATTGTGGGAAGGGACAGAGAAGAGGGGAAGGGGGTGGGGGGTCTTGGGGGGCGGGACCTGGGGGTCCTGCTGGTCCCGCCCCCCAAGGGCGCCGCGGCGGAGAAAACCCGGCCCAAACTCCCAAGCCTTGCACACGAATGGCTTTGACCGCCGGATTTCTACCCACACGAAACCCGGAAGAACCGAGATGATATCCTGGGCGCCGTTGCCGAGGAGGTCGGCCGAGGTGGCCCAGGAGACGAGCGAGCCTGAGGCGCCGGTGTACACCTTCTGGATCGGACCGAAGGTGATGGGAGCGCTCGAGAGGAGCTTGCGGTCCTCGAGGGCCTCGATCAAGACGTCCGGCTGCCAGCGACGACGGCGACGGACGGAGGAACGGCACGACCCGACCTGGGTTCGGGAGAAGCGCATGATGCCCTGGCCTTTCAAGATCTGATGCCCTGATCTGGAACCCGGGCCCGTCCCGCCGGGTCGATCCGGGGACTGGCTCGGGGCGACTTCGCCCGGCTGCCCGACGGACCCCTTCGCGGCTGGGATCCCGAGAATTCGAAGTGTGTCTACCTGGAGACTAGGTCGCGGCCCGGAGCGTTCGGCCCCGCCGACGTTCCGTGACAGGGGAGTTGCCAACAAGCCACACGCTGCCGATTCGCGGCAGCGCCTGGGGGGCCCGGACATCCTATGGTTGCTAGGGGGCCAGAGAGGCCCGCGGCCGCCCGGGGGAATGCGGTGGACCGGCGGACGGCCCGCCCGGAGGCAGGATGGGATCATGGATCACACGACGACGCGACCCGCGGCGCCGGGGCTGGAGGTGCTCGCCTCGCGCCACTTCCCCGCCTGGCTGGCGGAGCAGCGAGTGAGCCTTGCCCGTACGACCTACGAGTCGGGGAAGGTCCTGCTGATGGGCGTCGGCGCCGAGGGCCGGCTCGCCGTCTGCGAACGCACGTTTGATCGGTGCACCGGCCTGTGCGCGGACGCCGATGCGCTGTGGGTGTCAACGGCCTTCCAGGTCTGGCGGTTCGAGGCCGCCCCGGAGGGCGGAGAGGATGCGGAAGGCTACGACCGCGTCTACGTCCCGCGGGCCGGCATCACCACCGGCGATGCCGACGTGCATGACGTCGCACTCGACGGATCGCACCGCACCGTCCTGGTCAGCACGCTCCTCAGCTGCCTGGCGACTCCCGACCCTCGACACGGGCTGGAGGTCCTCTGGCGGCCGCCGTTCGTGAGCCGTCTGGCGGCGGAGGACCGCTGCCATCTCAACGGTCTGGCCGTCGTGGAGGGGCGGCCGCGGTTCGTGACCGCCTGCGGGGCAACCGACGTGGTCAACGGTTGGCGGGATCGTCGCCGCGACGGGGGGTGCGTGGTCAACGTCGAGGCCAACGCCGTCGCCCTGGCTGGGCTGTCGATGCCGCACTCGCCCCGGTGGCATCGGGACCGATTATGGCTCCTCAACTCCGGCACGGGGGACTTCGGCTGCGCCGACCTGGCCCAGGGGCGATTCGAGCCGGTGGCGTTCTGCCCCGGATTCGCGCGCGGCCTGGCGTTCGTGGGCGACTACGCGGTCGTGGGCCTGTGCCGGCCACGCGAGGCGACCTTCCGCGGGCTCGCCCTCGACGCCAATCTAACATCTCGCGGGGCAATGCCCTGGTGCGGTCTCCAGGTGATCGACCTGAGGAGCGGCGACGCAATCCACTGGGTCCGGATCGACGGGCCGGTGACGGAGCTGTACGACATCGCCGTCCTGCCGGGGGTCATCCGGCCTCGATTGCTGGGCTTTCGCAACGGCAAGGCCCGCTGCATGCTCTGGGCGCGCGAGCGTGACGCGGTCCGTCACTGGCATGCCATCTCGTCGAAGTAGGGCTTTCAAGCAATTCGACGGCGTCGATGCCGGACGAAGGAAGGCCTTGCCAGGGTGATCCCCAGCACCGGCGGTCCCGCCGGCCGAAGGTCTTGAGGCCGGGGACTCGACCGGCACCCACGCCGGACGATGCGGACTTCTCCCCTTGTCCGGCCGCCCCGCGAGAGAGAGAATCGGGCCCGTATTCGATCGTCCCGTCCGACCGAGAACGAAGGGTCCCCGTCATGAGCTTCGACCTGACCTACGACGCGATCGCCAAGCGCATCGATCACTCGCTCCTGGGCCCAACCCTGGGCGGGGCCGAGCTCGAGAGCGGCTGCCGGCTGGCGGCCCGATATGGCGTGGCCAGCGTCTGCATCAAACCCTATGCCGTCGAGTTGGCCGCGAGGATCCTCGCCGGCTCGGGCGTGGCCGTCGGCACCACAGTCGGCTTCCCGCACGGGGGCCATGCCACCGCGGCCAAGGTGTTCGAGGCACGTCAGGCCGTGGCGGACGGTGCGACCGAGCTCGACATGGTCATCAACATCAGCCAGGCGATCGCCGGCGAGTGGGAGGCGGTCAAGTCCGACATCGAGGCCGTCACCAAGGTGGCCCATGACGGAGGCGCCATCGTGAAAGTCATCTTCGAGAACTGCTATTTGACCGAGGATCACAAGATCCGCCTGTGCCACATCTGTGGCGAGGTCAACGCCGACTACGTCAAGACGTCAACCGGCTACGGGACGGGTGGCGCCACCTTCGAGGATCTCCGGTTGATGCACCGCATGTCGCCGCCGCACGTCAAGCTCAAGGCGGCCGGTGGCGTGCGGACCCTCGATATGATGATCCATTGCGCCGAGATCGGCTGCGACCGGATTGGTGCCTCCCGCACCGCCGAGATCCTCGACGAGCTCAAGGGCCGGCTCGGACGGTGATCCATTACGAAGGGAGCGCCGGGCGGCTCGAAGGGAAGGTGTCCACAGCCTTCCGCGCCGCGTGCAGACCCGTCTCGCCCGATTGGTCCGACCGGTCGAACATGGCCACGGACCGCGCCGCGGCCGTCAAACGGCACTCGGGTGTATCGACGCCCGCCGTGGTGCCACGTTCTCGATGATCTCGACGCCGGTGGAGTTGCCGATGATGAGGGTGTCACACAGGCCGATGAACAACCCGGTGTCGAGCACGCCCGCCAGGCACTGCAGCCGCTCGTCCAGGGCCGCGGGATCGTCCAGCGCCGGGAACTGGCAGTCGATGACGGCGTTACCGCCGTCGGTCAGGACCAGGGTTCCGCTCGGTGTGCGGCGGATCGTCGTCATCCCCCCAAGTGCGCGGATGTGCCGCTCGGTGTGGAGCAAGCCGAAGGTGCTCACCTCGACGGGGATCGGCATGCGCTCGCCCAGGCGGTCGAACGCGCTTCTCCGGCGTGAGCATCGTCACGCGGCGAGCCGAGCAGCAAGCGACGATCTTCTCGCGGAGGAGTGCCCCTCCCCTCCCCTTGATCATCCGGAATTGGGGATCGATCTCATCGGCACCGTCCAGGCTGATGTCGAGGTGATCGACGTCGTCCAGGTCGCGGAGCGGGACCTTCAGGGCCCGGGCCAGATCGGCGGTCCCCACGCTGGTCGCGACCGCGGTGATGCTCAAGCCCTCCGCCGCGATGCGGTCGGCGAGATGCCGGACCATCATCGCCGCCGTCGAGCCCGAGCCGAGGCCGACGACCGTCCCATCCCGAACCTGCATCGCCCCGGCGCGGGCGGCTCGATCCTTGGGGGATTCCGTGTGAATGATCACGAGGAGACGCCTCTCTGACGGCAAACCCTGGACGAAAGCCGGATGGGACCCTCGTGCACCGGCGAGGCGGAAAGCGCCGGCTGGACCGCGAATCGGGGCGACCAGATTCGAACTGGTGACCTCCTGCTCCCAAGGCAGGCGCGCTAACCAGGCTGCGCTACGCCCCGCGTGGCGCCGCTCTGGGGCATGTTATGCCGGCCGTGAGGTCGCCGTCAAGCGACGTCGCCACGGCTGGCCTGTTGGAATTGCGGCCAGCGGAGGCGGATGACGAAGCCCGGCCTGCTCTCGCAGCGGAGTTGGCCGCCGTGCGCGGCGACGATCCGGGCCAAGAGCGGTAGCGCCAGGGCGTCCACGCGACGAGCGGACGTGCCGGCTTCGCGTCGATTGTCGGCGGCTGCCAACTCGGGCGGTTCCGAACCACGCCGCGGGCGCAGCTCCTCCCAACGGATCTCAACGCAGCCCTCTCGCACCCCCCAGCCGATCCGGGCCAGCGCACCCGCCTCGCCAGCTTCCGCCCGCCAGGAGGCCAGCGCATCCAACCCCACGCCGAGCTGGATGGGATCGAAGTCTCCGCGTACTTCGGAGTCGGGCGGTTCGACCTGGAGCCCCCGGCCACCCGATTCGAACCACGATCGCCACTTCGGGACGTGGTCGCCGATCAGCTCATCTAACGGGCAGCGCACCATCGTGACGGACATCGGGCGGTAGATCGTCTGGAGATGGTCGAACAGGCGCTCGAGGTCGTGATAGATGGCCTCGAGGTCGCCCCAACATTGCGGGACATCCCCACGGGCCTCGCGCCGAAACAGGTACAAACCCATCTTGATCCCGTTCAGTGAGTTGCGGCATCGGTGGCAGAAACCGCTCAGGATCTTGCGCAAGCGCTCGAGCCGCGCCGGATCGTGGACGATTTCGAGTAATGAAGAGGAAAGTCCCTCTTCCGCCGTTCCCTCGTGCGGTCGTGGACTCATTTCGAGTATTCCGATGAATTTGGCCGACTTCGCCGTAACCCCAGAACTCGGGGCGAGAATGTTGTGAACGCGATGGATGACATTTCTTGGGTAACGCCCCATACGCAAGGATCATGCCGTGATCGTCGGAACCGGCTTCGAATGTCGCAAGCACACCGGTGCTCCCGATGTAGGCGGAGCTCATCGGACCGGAGACGCCAGGGCAGCCGACGAGAACCGAGAAGCTGGTTTCTCGAAGGACTCTGAAACAGGAAAAAATGGGAAGCGTAATTCTTCGTGAAGGCCGAACGCAAACGGCGAAAGGCTGAATGCGAACCCGCTCCTGTGATCGCGTGGGCGTAAGGGCGGCTCCCCAGCCAAGCCGTCGCGGGCGAGGCTTCGCCGAGCCACGGTGTCCCTGACCGCCCGGGCCTTCAGTTTGGGATGATTCAGCCTTCAGCCTTCAGCCTTCCCCGGAGCCTCCAGTATGCCGGCGTTGGGTCCGGGTTCGAGTCTGAAGAAGTGGGCCAGGCGGTCGAATTCGTCGAGTGAGTGGTAATCGATGATGATCTGGCCCTTCTCGGGGGTCCGGGCGCGAACGGCCACGGTAGTCCCGAGCCGGTGGTGCAGGGCGTGCTCGAAGTCGACGAGGTGAGCCGGCCTGGGTTCGGTCGCGTGCGCCGGGTCCTTGCGGACCCGGACGCGACTCGGCGTGGGCGCGCCGGTGCTGACCAGGGCCTCGGTCTGTCGGACGGACAGGTGCTCCGTGAGGACGCGACGGTAAGCGACGATCTGCGTCTCGGTTTCCTCCACGCCGAGGAGTGCGCGGGCATGTCCCTGACTGATCTGGTTGGAACGGACGGCGTCGAGGATCTCCTCGGGCAGTTCGAGCAGGCGGATGAGGTTGGAGACGGTCGAGCGATCGATGCCCAGGCGGCCGGCCAGCTCCTCCTGGGTGCCCCCGTAACGAGAGAGGTAATCGCGGAAGGCACGGGCCTTGTCGATCGCGTTGAGGTCCTCGCGCTGGAGGTTCTCGACCATGGCCAGCTCGTAGACGCGCTGATCGTCAAGGTCGAGGACCCGCGCGGGGACCTCGTGGAGCTGGGCCTCGATGCTGGCGCGGAGCCGGCGCTCTCCGGCGATGAGCTGATAGCGCGCGCCGGCGGCGCGGACGAGGATCGGCTGGAGCATGCCGTGCTGACGGAGCGAGTCGGCCAGCGAGGCGATCTCCGCCGGGTCGAACCGACGGCGGGGCTGGAATGGATTGGGGTCAACCTGATCGACGGCGACGTGGATCAGCTCCGCACCCTCGTACGAACCCGGTTCGAATCCGCCTTCCTCACGGCCGAGCAATGCCTCCAGGCCGCGTCCGAGACGACGTCCTTTCACGCTCACGGTCGATGACCTCCATGACGAGTTCCGTATAAGCCCGGGCGCCTCGGGCCCGGGGGGCGTAATCCATCACGCTCCTGCCGTGGCTGGGGGCCTCGCTGATCGCGACGTCCCGCGGGATGATCGATTCGAACACCGTCTCGGCGAAGTACTCCCGGACCTCGCCAGCCACCTCGTTGGCCAGCTCCAGCCCGGGGTCGAACATGGTCAGGACGATCCCGCCGATTTCGAGCCGGGGGTTGTCGCGCGCCTTGGTCTGCCGGGCCAGTTCGATGATCTGCGAGAGGCCCTCCATCGCGAAGTACTCGCACTGGATCGGGATGTAGATCTCGCCCGATGCGCCCGGCGCCGCGCGGGTGAGTTGGCCCAGCGACGGCGGGCAATCCAGCAGCACGTAGTCGAAGCGGCCTAGCTCGCCCGCGAGCTGCTGCCGGAGCACCGTGGCCCGCTGGCGATTGGAGGCCGAGAGCGCATCCGCGTCGGTGAGGCTCTGCGAGCCCGGCAAGACGAACAGCCCTGGCTGCGACGTCTCGACGATCTCGTCGGGCAGCGGCCGGCCCACGACCAGGGGATGCCGGGGCGCCGGCTCCACACCCAGCCCGCTGGTCGCGTTGCACTGCGGATCGACGTCCACCACCAGCGCCGTCCGGCCCGACTTGGCCAGTCCTGCGGCCAGGTTGATCGCCGTCGTCGTCTTGCCTACGCCCCCCTTCTGATTGGCCACGCTGATGATCCTGGCCATCGCAGCCTCCGCGCAGACCGGCCGATACGGGAGGGCGAGGCTCCGTCCGAGCCTCTTCCCACTTCCGGCTCGGACGGAGCCTCGCCCTCCCAAAGACGATCCGGTCCGAATCGGCCGGGATGGTATCGGCGCCGTCGCCGGGTGTAAAGTTCAGTTCTCCGGGCGATCGGCCGGCGTCATCAACCGCCTCGCCTCGGCCTCGAGGCCAGCACTGTAAGTGACGGGGTAATCGGGCCGCGCGTCGAGCGGCAGCAGGCGAGCCGGCAGGGAGGCGAGCTGATCCCGGCATCGCGACCTGATCTCCGCGAGCGACGGCAGGGATTTCACCAGTTTCCCCCCCCGAACGAAAGGGACGAGCAGCGGCTCACCCTCCGCCGATTCGTCGACCCCAGTGACATGATCGCCCGCGAACCGGCCGTCGGCGTCGCGGCGGCGGAAGACCTGTTTAGCCATCGGGTAGGTCTTCTTGGCGGGGCTGAGCTTGTACTTCCCTTCCCCATCCAGCTCAACCAGCTTGTACACCATCCCCATCGCTGGCGCATCGCGCGACGTGATGAGCTCGGTGCCGACCCCGAATCCATCGACCGGAGCACCCGATGCCACCAGGCGCGCAATCCGGTCCTCGTCCAGGTCGCCTGAGACCATGATCCTGACGCCTTGCCGGCCCCGCTCGTCGAGGATCGCCCGCGCCCTGGGAACCAAGTCCTCGAGATCGCCGCTGTCGATGCGGATGGCCGGGACCGGCGGCTCGATCGCGGCCGCATGCCGCACACCTTCCAACGTGTCATAAGTGTCAACTAACAGCGTGGAAGCTGGGCCGAAAAGGCGCGCGAACGTCGCGAACGCCGACGGCTCGTCGGGGAAGGCTTGGACCCAGGAGTGAGCCATCGTTCCCGATGCGGGGATCCCCAGCAGCCGCGCCGCCTCCGCGTGGCTCGTCCCGGCGAATCCGGCGATGTACGCCGCCCGCGCCGCCAGGAAACCTGCGTGCGGCCCGTGCCCGCGCCGCGCGCCGAATTCCTGCAGCGGCCGTCCGCCGGCCACGCTGACGATCCGCGCGGCCTTCGACGCCACCAGGGTCGGATAAGCGATCGATGCCACCAGGTATGTCTCGACCCATTGGGCCTGCGGCAGCGGCGCGGTGACTCGCAGCAGCGTCTCGCCCGGGAACACGACAGTCCCCTCGGGCACGGCCCAGATGTCGCCCTCGAATCGAATGCGGCCCAGTGCGTCGAGGAGGGAGGGATCGAGCTGGCCGAACACCGGCCAGCGCCGCATCTCCTCGATCTGTTCCGGCGCGAAGGCCAGGCGCAGCAAGTCGCCGATGGCCTGTTCGAGGCCCGCGAAGACCAGGTAGGCGCGGTTAGGCGGCAGCTTCCTGACGAAGAGCTCGAACGATGCACGCATCGCGCCCATCCCCGACGCCAGGTAGCCGACCATCATCGTCAATTCGTACACGTCGGTGACCGGCCCGAGGGCCTCGGGGTCGGGCCAGAGCGAAACCGGCGGTTTGGGACTCATCGGGCGGCTCCCGGTGATCTGGGGCGGAAAAGGAGCATGGGGGCCGAACGGCCCGGTGACGGGGACCTCGCGGCCGACGGATCGATGTCGAGCAAGGTGGGCCAGTTCAGCGTGGTGGGGAGCTCGCGCGCCAGTTCCCAGCGGTCCGCCGAGCCGCCCGGTCCGCCCCGCAAGTCTCCCCCCTGCCTCACCATCGCGGCGTCGAGGAGCGCCCAGGATCTCGGATCGTCAGTCGCCAGGAGGGCGCGGGGCGTCGGCTGGGGAGCGACTGGGACCGCTGCACGGAGATAGAACCTGACCGGTGGTCGAGCATAGAGACGCAGCGCTCCCAGATCCTTGGGCAGATCGCTCGCGATCGCTCCGCACGCGCGGCGCAGCGAGTCGGACGGCTCGAGCAGCTCCGACACCGACGCGACGGCCGCACGGCTCGACGGCAGCAACGCCAGCACGAGAGGGACCAGCCAGCAGGCCGCCGCGAATCGGAGCAAGGCTTCCGGCATTCCCCATATCCTCCGTTGCTCCCGTTCGCACAGTTGCTCCATAGCCCGGCCCAGGATCGCGAACGCTCCCCCCAGCAAGACCCACACGAAGGCCTGAAGTGGCAGCAACAGGCGCGCATAGGGATGATAGAAGGGAGTCATGAGCGCCAGGACGATCCATCCGACGGCGAGAACGAGGGCCTCCCGCGCGGGCGACTTCATCCCGATGGCTGTGACGATGATGATCCATAAGAGGGCGCCAAATAACGCGCCATGGAAGAATGAGCAGAGCGACGTGAGGCTCAGAACGATCACGACGTCTCTCGCCGGCGACCGAGGCGCCCCGAATGACCCGCCAACGGCGCCCCGCATGGCCGCCGCCCCGACGACTCCAGCCAGCGCCATCCACCAGATTCCGCCCGAGAGCACACGGTCCTGCTCGAGCTGGAGGACCGCATAAGCAGGCCACGAAGCCAGGCCACCCATGTAGCCGCGCTGGTGGGCCAGGAGCGCGCCATATCCGCCGTGCGACTCGATGAACCGGAACCAGGGCCAGTAGACGATTGCCGCGATCAGCACGGCGAAGAGGCCCCACCCCCAGATGGCGACCTGTCTCCTGAGTGAGCGATCGTCGGTGCGACGGATGGCCCATAGTGCCGCACTCAGGGCGACCACGGCCCCGGCGATCCAGCCGTTGTACTTGAAGAGCTGCGCGACGCCGATCGCGATTCCCAGCGCGGCGGCCCTCCCCGGACCGGGGTGCTCCAGGAACCGCTGGCCTTGCGCGATGGCGATGATCCAGAACAGCGTGAATGACACGTCCGTCAGCGCCATGCGCGAGAACGCGATGTGCGATCCCGACAGCGCGGCGAACGCCGCCGCCGCGGCCCCTGCCCCGCGTCCGAAGGTCCGGAAGGCCAGCCAGCCGGCGAGCGGGATCGTCAGGGTGCCGGCCACGATCGAGACGAGGATGGCCGACAGATCGCTGACGCCAAGCAACCCGTAAGCCAGCCCCACCAGCACAGGAAACCCCGGCGGCGCGTAGGGGATGACCGACGGATCCAGGCCGCCGAGCCCCCTGGGAGAGAGCACCCAGGTCCCGGACATCGCATAGATCCCCTCGTCGAAGTGGACCAGCCCCAACCGTCCGATAGACCAGCACCGGAGCGAGCCTCCGACCACGCTCAACGCCGCGACGATCAGGACTTCGCCGCGGGCTCCTGAATCGGGTCGTGATGGGGATGGACTCATGGCGGATGATTGTAACCGTGCGGCCCGTCCCGGTTAAGTCTGGGCGGCCGCTCCACTCGCTCCCCTGCCCTCCATCGCCGGTTTCACGTGGAACCACGCGGACGCCGTCAAGATCATGTGGGTGCCCGGCCCCGAACGCGATCTGGTAAGATCCCATTGGGCAAGCGCATCCAGGAGGTTCAGGACCGCGTCCGCACTCGCCGGGAGGAGCCATGTCCGTCGGACTGTTCACCGACCGCCGCATGATCGATCATCGGGTGCCGGCGCACCATCCGGAGCGTCCGGAGCGGCTCCTGGCGATCCTCCGCCAGCTCGAGCGCGCGGGTACCACAACACCTGCCCGAGCCTTCCGGTTCGTGAGGCCACTCTGGAGGAGCTGGGCGCGTGCACGCGCCCGAATATCTCGCCGAGGTCGTCCACCTCGAGACCGAGGGGGGCGGGATGCTCGATCCCGACACGTGGCTGCTCCCGGGATCGGGCCCGGCGGCGCGCCTGGCCGCGGGAGCTGCGGTCGAGGCGGTCTCTTACGTCATGGCGCAGCCGGGTCGTCGCGCCCTCTGCCTCGTCCGACCGCCGGGCCACCATGCGCGTCCATCCACCGGCATGGGGTTCTGCATCTATGCCAACGTCGCGGTGGCCGCCGCGGATGCGCTGGCGCGACTCGAGGTCAACCGGGTCCTCATCGTCGACTTCGATGTCCACCACGGCAACGGGACCCAGGAGATCTTTTACGATTCGTCACGGGTCGGCTTCCTGTCGATCCACCGCTACCCCTTCTATCCCGGCACCGGCGCCAAGGACGAGACGGGTACGGGCGGCGGCCTGGGCTCGATCGTGAATCTCCCGATTCGCTACGGGACGCCCAGGGCCGAGTACCATGCCGCGTTCCGTTCCGGTCTGGAGCACCTGGCCGACCGCATCCGGCCAGAGCTCGTCATCATCAGCGCCGGGTTCGACGCCCACGCCGAGGACCCCGTCGGCGACCTCGGGCTGGAAGTCGAAGACTTCGAGGTGCTCACCAAGGAGATCGTCTCGGTCGCCGAGACCCACGCGGGTGGTCGGATCGTGAGCGTCCTGGAGGGGGGATACAACGTCCCCATCCTGGCCGGGTGCGTCGTCGCACATCTCGAAGCTCTGGGTGCCGAGCGCGGGCGGATCTGACGCGACGCGGCGAGTGGCCACTGCCACCCGCCGCGCGATCATGACCCCGACGGGATTCGAACCCGTGTTGCATGCGTGAAAGGCATGTGTCCTGGACCTGGCTAGACGACGGGGCCGCGGCGTTAGAGGCAGAACGAATGTAATCCGGACCTTGCGGGCGGGTCAAGGGTACCACGGCACCTCGAGGTTGGCCCGCACGACGGATCCGGCGCGGCGATGGGTTGCGTGGCGGCCGATCAAAGGGTACGTTAACACCGTCGACCGGCCGGAACCGTCCAGGTCCCTGAACCCTGAGGTCGCGCTCATGACCAAGATCCTGATGATCACGGGCGATGCCGGCGAGGCCCAGGAGATCTACTACGCGAAATTCCGGCTCGAGGAGGAGGGGTGGCGAGTGCAGATCGCCGCCCCGGAGAAACGCGTCTTCCTCTCCGTCGTCCACGACTTCGAGCCCGGTTTCGATACATACACCGAGAAACCGGGATATCGCGTCCAGGCCGATGTGGCACTCGACCAGGTCGTGGCCCATGAGTACGACGGCCTGGTCCTGCCCGGCGGCCGTGCGCCGGAATACCTGAGGAACCGCGAAACGGCGGTAGCGATCGTCCGCCACTTCCTTGAGGCCGGCAAACCGATCGCCGCCAATTGTCACGGCCCACTGCTGGTCCTGGCTGCGGGCGGCGGCCGAGGCCGGACGATGACCGCCTACCCCGACCTCGAGCCCGACCTTCGCAGCCAGGGAGCCGAGTTCGTAAACCGCGAGGTCGCCGTCGACGGACCCCTCGTCACGGTCCGGGGCTGGCCCGACAATGGGCCCTGGATGCGGGAGTTCGTCAGACTGCTCAAAGCCAAAAAGCCATGAAACGAACTCGGCCGCCTCGCTGGTCGAGCGGGGCGGCGTCCGCCGCGAACCTCCGGACCATGGAATCGAGCGGACGATCCCTGAAGGCCAATCCGACTGGCCTCGATTCGATCGATCAAACGTCGTGGCCACCGACTTTGGCACTCTGATCCGTCGATCGGGCCTGATTCTGGATGGCCTCGTAAACCTCACGACGGTGGACGGTGACATCCTTCGGAGCCTCGATGCCCAGACGCACCTTGTCTCCCCGAATCTCGATCACGGTCACCGTGATGTTGTCATTGATGATGATGCTCTCGTTTTTCTTACGGGAGAGAACCAGCATTGCCGCTCCCCTCTGGGGCCTTGCGCTCGGCGCATACCATCCATTGCTGTGAGCAAACATGGGTCCAGGGAAGGACGGAATGCAACGGGTCGCCTGATCGGCGTTGCGCAGACCGTCTTTAATCAACTGTACATGCTGAAACGAACCGGTCAAGTGGACGAGGGAAAATTCATCGTCTCCAGATTCTCTAAACCTAAGAAATTCGTGCAAATACCCCGGCTTGGATCCAGTGGTTAGGGCGCGGCTTGCGAGGAGAACGCCGCTGCTCGCGGGACGGCCGCGCGCCGTTTTCCGGGGTCGTCCGGGTTGTCTGTTTCATTCGTCCGAGGACGAGGAGTAGCGCCGGTAGAGGTGGCCGAGGCCGAGCGCGAAGATTTCATCCTCGATATCCTCGTTTCTGTTCGAATGGATGGTTTCGCGCAGCTCGAGGATGAGAAGTTCGATGAACTTCGCGCGGGCCCTCTGCAGATTCTTCCGGAACGCCTCGGGTCGGACGGGAGTGCGAGTGATCTCGCCGAGCTTCTCAGCGATCTCCTCGATCGACGCCTTGGGATAGTCGCGGCGGAGCTGGAGCACGGTGGCGTAGCGGTTCTTGGGCGTGGTGGCCTGGTAGGTCTCCAGCCGCGACCAGACGCGATTGATGACGGCTTCTCGCCAGACGCGATCGAAGTCCTCGTCGGGCCGGCTGGAATCGAGCAGATCGCCTGGCGGCAGGGATTGGAGTTTCCGGGTCCGGAAATGATCGATGATCAGCCGGTGCAGCACGGTCCGCAGGTAGTCGCGGAATCGCCCCTTGCTCTTGTCGGCACCGGCGAGCTTGCCGGTGAGGAGCTTGGTCCAGAATTCCTGCAGCACTTCATCAGCCAGGTGTTTGTCGCGGACTTTGAGGTGGATGTAGCGAGTGACGGCGTCGTGATACCGGCCAACGAGCTGTTCCATCGCGGCTTGGCTGTCCGGGCCTGGCGTATGGGCGCTGCTGATTGTCGTCCATATTGTCGAGATATCGGTCAGCCGCTCGTCGTTCATCGCTTTCATCCGAGTAGACCCGGACGGTCGGAGGCCGGGCCGGCTCCGCGGAGCCGAGGGCGGATCAGTTGTCTCCTCAACGGCCTGGCGTTCCACGTGGAACCCACGAGGCCCAGCTCGGTCGTACTCGGGTCTCCATCGTGCGGAAATCCTCGTAACTGATCATCGTGACGAGGGAAAGGAGGCGCTCAGTGCATTTCACCCAATCCGATCCAATCCAGCGCGGGTTCTCGCGGAGTGCACCGATGTTCCGGTCGTGAGGTCGGTGACCGTCGTGCCAACGGTGGCGGCGCGATCGCAACAGACAGGTTACTGGACTACGCCCGGCAGGATTCGAACCTGCGACCGACGGTTTAGAAAACCGTTGCTCTATCCTCCTGAGCTACGGGCGCGGCCGGCCCGGAGCAGCTCGCGGCGACGACCCGAGGCCGAGAACCGAGCCCCGACTCGACGAGCTGCGCCCGGCAGGATTCGAACCTGCGACCTGCGGTTTAGGAAACCGCCGCTCTATCCTCCTGAGCTACGAGCGCGAAATCCCCACCACGGAGGATTCTCCGTCATGGTGGGGTATGCTGTCAACTTGCTTACCGTACGATCGACGAGAATAAAGGCTGGAAAACCGCCGGACGGAGCCGGAACCAGCGTGAACACGAGGCGCCGTGCACTGGCGAGGGGACGATGGGGGAAATGTCGAGGGTCGCGGTGGTGACGGGAGGCGGCCGGGGGATCGGGCGGGGGATCGCACTGGCCCTGGCGGAGCTCGGCTACACGCTCGTGGTGAACTATCGCTCCGATGCCGATTCGGCTGAGGCGACGTGCCACGAGGCCCGACGGCGCGGAGCTCCGGTCGCCTGCCCCGTCCGAGCTGACGTCTCCGACTTGACAGACGGCCGAAGATTCGTGGACGACGCCCTCGCAGTCGCGGGGCGCATCGACCTGTGGGTCAACAACGCCGGGATTGCGCCCGAGCGTCGGCTCGACCTGCTGGAGACGACGCCGGAGAGCTGGGACCGCGTGCTGGAAACCAATTTGCGCGGACCATTCTTCCTCTCGCAGGAGGTCAGCCGGCAGATGCTCCGGCTGCAATCCGCGGGGATCGTCGCCGATCCCCAGATCGTGTTCATCACCTCCATTTCCAGCCGCTTCGCCAGCGTGACTCGCGGCGAATACTGCGTCGCCAAGGCCGGCCTCAGCATGGTCGCCCACCTCTTCGCCGCGCGGCTCGCCGGGACGGGCATCCGGGTCTACGAAGTCCGGCCTGGCCTGATCGACACCGACATGACCCGCGCGGAGCGAGCGACCTACGACGAACGGATCGCCGGCGGGCTCATCCCGATGGCGCGGTGGGGCACTCCCGAGGACGTCGGCAGGGCCGTGGCCTCCATCGCCGCCTGTAGTTTTCCTTACTCGACCGGTGCCGTGATCGACGTCGATGGCGGACTGGGCCTGCGGATCCTCTGATCGCCGTCGCCCTAGAGCGAGCCGCCGTCTACCGATCGCCTCGATTCAGTCGGTGCGATGTGGCGCGCGGGCTCGTCGGCGGGCAGGGCTGTCACAGTCCCCACCCTCCGAAGTAGAATGGAGCCGATCGAGCCTTCCCGGTCGCTGGCTCCACGGTACGGCAAGTCTTCGAGTGGAGGCCGATACGCAACCGTTGCCCTCTCCGGCGCCTCTATTGAGCGAGACGAACCGTTCGGGGTTCGGCCGGTCCAGTTCGAGGGGCGGATTCGGCGGGCGAACGCGTCCGGGGGATGCAAGGAACGTGGGATGGATGGAACACGACCGATCCGCCACCAGACGTCGGCGGTCCAGGTCGATCACTTACCGAGACCGTCGGTCAACGCGATGGAAGAGTCGACTCCGCAAGCCGTGTCCGCCGGCAAGGATCTGACCGGCCAGCACCTCGGGAGCTACCGGATCATCGAGCCGCTGGGCAGCGGCGGGATGAGCACGGTGTTCCGAGCCGTCCACGCGGAGACGGGTCATGAAGTCGCGCTCAAGGTCCTGTTCGGCACGATCGCGCGCAGCTCCAACCTCCTCCAACGGTTCCTGCGCGAGGCCCGGTCTGCGGAGAATCTCGAGCACCCGAATGTCGTCGCGATCTACGATCGAGGCGTCGATCAGGGCCGGCACTACCTCGTGCTGGAATACGTCTCGGGTGGGGACATGCACGACTATGTGCAGCGAGGCGGCCCGCTCGATGCCGCCGAGGCGATCGCGATCATCCGAGGCGTAGCCAGCGGCCTGCGTTACGCCGCCACTCGCGGACTCATCCATCGCGACGTCAAGCCTTCCAATATCCTGCGTACTGCTCGGGGTGAAGCGAAGATCATCGACCTGGGGCTCGCACTTCAGTCCGAATTCGAGGATGAGCGAGTCACCCGCGAGGGAACCACCGTCGGCACGGTCAACTACATGGCGCCCGAACAAGCCCGGGACAGCCGCGCGACCAGCATTCAGAGCGACATGTACTCGCTCGGTTGCACGTTCTACTACCTGCTGACCGGGATCCCGCCGTATCCGGGCGGTGACATCACCGAGAAGCTCACGCGCCACGCGCGGTCGCCGGCGCCCGACGTTCGCGACCTTCGCGCGGAGATCCCTCCCGGTGTGGCGGCCATCCTGCTCCGATTGATGGCCAAAGAACCCGAGCGGCGGTACACCGACTACGACGAGCTGATCGCGGCCCTGGACGCTGCGGGGCGAAGCGAGGCTCGCGAGGCACCCGAGATCGCGCTGGTGCCGCTCGAAGCCGACGGGCCGACGGGCCCGCCTGCGGTGCCCGCTGAGGCGCGCGGGGGTCGGACTGGTGGCGGGGACGCGGCACAGTTGGACCTGCTCGACCGCGACCTGGTGCCCATCGAATCGCTCGGCGGCCTGGCCCTCGACCTCACCGACGAACGCCCGTCAGTCGAGTCGCAGGGCGACCGGAGCGAATTGGCGCGGCCGCTGCCCCGACTCGGACGCGGGGAAGCGCTGGCCGGACCCGTGGAACTGACGGAAGCCGAGCACGCGGAGATCCTGCCGGCCGCGAGATCCGATCCGTCTCTAACTCGGTGGGCTCTGGCCACGTCGGCAGTCGCACTCTCGGCGGTCGTGCTGGTGGTGGGAGTGCACCTGATCCTCAGCGGCCCGCGAGCGGCCGATCTCGCCCGCGAGCGCATCCCCGACCCTGATCGAGACACGCAACAGGTCGTGGCCGTTCGGCGGATCGCGCCGGTTCCGTCGAGTGAAGTCGGTCCGTTGAACCGCGAGGAAGGGCACGCGACTCCGCCGGGGTCTTCCCGTGCTCCGCGTCCGCAAGGCCCGTCGAAGGACCAGTGGAACGAGCCCGACGACAAGGACCCGGTCCCAGGCGATCGCGCGACGACGCCCAACATGCCCGAGGAACTTCGCCTCCACCTCCCCGATTGGGCGAAGCCGCCGGCCCCTTCGCAGCCGGACGCCGTACCGGTCGTGGTCCGGCGCGTCACCGACCTCACCGACGGCCCGACCACCGAGCCGACGCTCCATCAGGCGCTCGACAGCCACATCGGCGGCACGGTCGAGGTGGCGGACGCGGGGCCACTGGTGGTTGACGACCTGCGGATGTCCGGCGAGTCCCGCGTCGTCCGCGCGCGGCCCGGGTTCCGGCCGATCATCCGGATCGCGCGATCGGCGAGGAAGGCGGCGCTCGATCACCAGGCGTTCCTGCCGCTCGACCGCAAGAATCTGACGCTGGAGGGCATCGACCTGATCATCGACGCCGCGGACCTCTCCGGGCGGCAGCGTGCCCTCTTCGGCTGCTCGGGTTCGAATCTCACGCTCCGCGACTGCACGGTCACGGTCATCAATCGGAACGGCTTGCCGTTCGCTCTGGTGCGCCAAGACCCCGCATCCCGGCAGGAGCCCACCCCCCGGCCCTCGCGAATCCGGCTCGAGCGGACGCTCGTCCGGGGAAACTTCTTCTCGGTGGCCGAGATCGGCGGCGGCCCGGTCAACCTGCTGCTCGACGGGTCGACCATCATCGTGGGAGGAGACGGGCCGCCGCTCGTGAGGGTCACCCATCCGGATGCGGCGGCCGAACAGCGCGTCTTCTTTGTGGGCACAACGATCGCGTGTCCCGGACCGATCATCCTTCGCGATCACGTCGCCTCCGACACGCAGGGCAGCCGCCTGGCCATCCGCGCGTACGGCTCGGCGTTCGGACGTCTCCAGGGGGCGGGGACCGCGAGCATTGTGACCTCGGCGGACCCACAAGCGGCGGCCGGGCGCGAGATCGACTGGGCCGGAGATCGAAACGTGTTCGCCGGATGGAAGGGCTTCTTCGCGCGGGGAGAGCCGCCCACGATCACGGTCAACACCTTGGCCCAGGTCCGTTCCACGTGGAACGCGGCGGAGCAGGGGAGCCAGGAGATCCTCCTCGGCTGGACGCTGGCCGGCGATCCGGCGCGAGAATCGCCCGCCGGCCTCATGGCCCGGTTCCTCTCGGGCCGCGCCTCTCAGCTCATCAAGCCGGCCGGCCCGAGCCCTGGCCTATTCCCGAAGACGATCGAATTCTACCCCGGCCCATTGATCCCCGAGCCGTCGGCGTGGGCCCTGGCCCAGCCCGGTCCCGCCGTCGCGATGGTGGGGAAGCCGGGCAAGGTGCTGGCCTACGATCCGAGCCAGACCCGGTCGGCGATGAACGGAGCCGTCGGACCCGCGAACGCCCGGGGAGCCGGCCCGCTCACCTCGGCACCTCCAGACCTGGTCATGTATACCGCCGACCCGCCCTGGAACGGCGACCTCGGCGCGTTCTTGCGCGATCGGATCTCTCGGCCGTCGCGGCACGTGCGGGTCCGCGTCATCGGGACGGGCTCGCACCGATTCACGCCGGTCCGCTTGCCGGACGGACTGACGCTCGAGATCCAGACCGTACCTTACCCGGCGGGGGCCGAGCCGCCGTCGTGGTCGTCCGATCCCCAGGCCACCGGCCCAGGGCTGATCGAGCTCCGAGGCGGTGCGCTCGTCCTTTCGAACCTCATCGTGGCGCATGACTCCGCCTCCAAGCTGGAAAGCCTGCTGGCCCTGGACGACACGCACTTGGTCCTCTACCGATGTCAACTCACGGTGCCGCCCGCCTCGGGGGCGGCAGCGGGCGACCTGATCCAGTTCCGTGCCCCGACCACCCGGCCGATGTCAGACCACCCGGGGAATTCGGTGTTCATGGCACCGGTCGACCGGCCGATCTGCCGGCTGATCGACTCGGTGCTGATCGCCAACCGCGCGGCCGTGCGGGCCGAGGTGGGACGGGGCCTCATCGCCTTGACTCGGTGTGCGGTCGCCGGGGATGACGCCACCCTGGAGCTGGACCCGGCGAACGTCGCGCGGCGTTCCTTCGCGGCCGACCTCTGGCTGGACCGTTGCACCTTGGTCTCGGCAAGGTCGATCATCCGGCTAGGACCCTGGCCGGGCCTGCTGCCCGGTCCCGACCGGCCGTGGCTGATCCACTCGCGAAATTGCGCCGTCTACGCCCTGGCGGAGGCGAAGCCCCGCGAAGCCACGCTGCTCCGCGTTGACGCCGACGCTTTTGCGGGCGGCTGCCTGTTCTGGCAGGCCGACGGCGATGCGTATGACCTGGACAACGTCATCTCGGCCGGGGAGGTCCCCGCCGCCCCCGCGGGCCCGCGCGATGTCGTGGAAAACTGGGTACGGTTCTGGAGTGCCAACCACGCCGGGCGGACCGTGAGCGGCCCGCGCGGGGCCGGGCCACGGTTCCGCGAGTGGCCCCGCCCGGGCCGGATCGAACCGGCCGACCTCATCCTCGAGAAGGTCGCCCAGCCCCAGCGAGCTCAGCTCGACGTCGGCGCGGACCTGCCGAGCATCGGCATCTTGCCGCGCCCGGCCCGCCCGGGCTCACGCCGGAATTGAGCGCGCAGAAGCGGCCGACGACAGTGACATCCTCCACGACCCTGAGAAAGTTCCTCCCGTCACACCTTGCTTCCCGGTGGTGTCTTCACGAATAATTGCAAAATAACGCCGCGCGCAGCTCCCACGGAATCGGGGGGGTACCGACCATGTCCGGCCGCACGATGCTCCGCCTCATCCTGACGATCGGGTTCTTCGTGCCCGGAGTTGCGCGAGCCCAGCACGGCTCCGGCGGCGGGATGCACCACGGCGGCGGGCATCATCCTGGCCATGGCGGCCCGCCGCTGGCGGCCGTCGGCGGCGGCTACGCCGGATATTGGTACTCCTGGCCATATGTCGTAGGTGGACCGGGGTACTACCTGCCGTATTATCCCAGCATGATGGCGATGGGGCCCGGCGGCTTCGTCTCACCGTTCGGTGCGCTGCCTCCCCCGATGCCGATGCGGGGCCCGCTGTTGCCTCCCCCACCGCGTCACGCCTTGGTCCAGGGCCAGGGTCAGAAGCCGGCGGCGAAACCGGCCGCGGGTGACGCGGCACGGGCCGCCCAATTACTGACCTTCGGCGACCGGCTGTTTCGTGCCGGCAACCTGAAGAAGGCCGAGGAGCGGTATATCCAGGCCCGGAATGCCGCGACGAACCTGGCCGCTCCGCACCTGAGGCTCGCCGAGATCGCGATGGCCCGCGGCCACTACACCGAGGCCGCCAACCGACTCCGCGACGCCGAGACCGCCGAGCCGGGCTGGATCCTCACCGCGCCCGACATCCAGTCGATTTACGGCGAGCCATCGGAATTCCTCCGGCAGGTCGGCCGACTCGAATCCTACCTGCAGTCGCACCCCGACGACCGGGACGCGTGGCTGGTCCTGGGTGCGAATTGGTTCCTCTCGGGCCGGACCGGCCGCGCCGCCGACGTCTTTCTCCGACTCGACGACCCCCATCGCCGGCCCGACGTCGCCCTGTCCGCGTTCCTCTTCGCCAGCGACCACGCCAGGCCCCGGCCGGCTGAAAAAGACGGCCAGGCGACGCACTGAGCCCGGGGCGGCTTTCTGTCCACGAAAGCGCCGATGCCCGAAGTTCACCGCTACTACGCCGCCGCCTGCCAGACCGACCTCCCATGCCCGCGCGACCGGGCCGAGATCCCGGCGCGCGTCGGCCAACTGCTCGACATGGTCGACCACGCGGTGATCGGCTACGAGCCCTTCTTCGACGTGAAACTGGTGGTCTTCCCGGAGTTCGCTCACGCCGCGCCGATCTACGAGACCGCCGCCGAGTTGACCGACCGCCTCGCCGTGCCCATTCCCAACGAGCACACCGACCGCTACGTCAACAAGGCGCGGGAGAGGGGGGTCTACATCCAGACCGGCTCGTTCCTGGAGATGGATCCCAGGTGGCCGGGAGCGGTGTTCAACACGACCTGCCTGATCGGCCCCGACGGTCTCCTGAGCCGCTATCGCAAGGTCAATCCCTGGCTGCCCTGGGAGGTCCACGCCAGCCCGCACGACCTGCCCGGCTACGACGAGCCGGTGTTTCCGGTCGTCGAGACCGAGATCGGCCGGCTGGGTGCGGCGATCTGCTACGACTGGCTCTTCCCCGAGGCGATCCGCGCGCTGGCCCTGGGCGGGGCAGAGGTCCTGATCCGGGTCTCGGCCTACATGGATCCCTGGGGCGCGACGCCGCCGCTGGATTGGTGGACCCTGTTCAACCGCGCGCGGGCGGCCGAGAACTTCGCGTACGTCGTCGCCGCCAACCAGGGCGCCAGTCTCCAGAACTTCCCGCCGTTCTCCTGGCCGGGCGGGAGCATGATCGTGGATTTCGACGGCCGGATCCTGGCCCAGGCCGATCCCGGGCCCGGCGAGAAGATCGTCGTCGGGCCGATCGACCTGGCGTCCCTACGGGCCGAGCGGCAACGGCGCCGCGGCCATCATCTCCTTTCCCACCTGCGGGCCGAAGCCTATACTGAACTCTACGCTCGGCCCATCTATCGCCCCGGCGGGCTCCCCTAATCAGCCGGCCTGATCGTGCCTCATCCTCGCCCGCCGCGGGGCACGTTCACTCATCGATCGCGAGCGGCCGAGCGTCGGGTTTTCATCCGTCCTGGGTCCATCATCCTGAGGAGCGTGACGATGCCTCCGCGAATCGCCCGACGCCTCGTCCTTGCCCTGATCACCGCCATGGGATTCCTGGCGGCCGCCGCGTGTCGCACCGAGCCAGACACCGAGAAGCCCGCACCTCCGCCGGGGCCGACCACGTCCCACCACGCGACGCCGGCTCCTTCGTCCGGGTCGCTCAGGAACGAGATCCCGCCCGACGCGCTCGCCAAGGTGATGGAGGCCCATTTCAAGGGCCTGGGCTACATGGAGCAGTACGAGTACCCGGGCGCCGTCAACGAATTTCGCAAGGTCCACGAGCTGGCACCGGGCTGGATTCCCGGCTCGATCAACCTCGCGATCGCCCTGCTCAACGACAGCGGCGTCAAGGCGGAGGAGGCAAAGAAAGCGGGCGGCGGAGCGCCACCGCCCCCGACCAATTTCGACGAATCGCTCGATCTGCTCGCCGGTGTCCTGGATCGGGAAGCGGACAATCCGTATGCCGCATTTCAGCAGCGGCATCATCCTCATGGACATGGGGAAGCTCCCGGAGGCACATCGCCACTTCAAGCGAGTAACGGAGATCGACCCGAACGATGCGGCGGCCTGGTACTGGCTGGGTAGCACGCTGACCGACGAGGGCGACCCGCTGGCACCGCCAGGACCGAAGCTGTCGAAAGCACAGATCGCCCTCTTCACGAAGGCACTCGAGCTGAACCCTTACCTGACCCCGGCCATCTACAAGCTGGCCTTCGCCTATCGCTACGGCGGACAGCCCGAGAAGCAGAAGCGAGCTCCTCGAGCAGTGGAAGAAGATGGACCCCGAGCGCCTGGCACCCGTTCCGGGCCCGGGCGATCTGGCGGGGAAGAAGTACGGTGAGATGGGCAGGTACGCCTCGGTTGTCAACCCCTTCCCACGCCCGGTCTCCGAGTCCGCGCCGGCGACGCCGCCGCTGAAGTTCGAGGCGGCTCGAGGCGTGTCGGTCAAACTCGGTGACGGGACCCGGCTGGGTCAAACCCTCCGACTTCAGCGGGCCGACCGCGCTGGCCGGTCGGGTTCGCGCCCGGTTCGGCGCGGCCGTGGCCGCGTTTGACGCCGACGATGACGGCCGTCTCGATCTCTACCTGACCTCCGCCGTGGTCGGACCGCGGGGAATCCGCGATATCCTGCTGCTCAACAAGGGTGACGGCCGCTTCGAGGATGCTTCGGCGTCGTTCGGTCTCCCGGAGGATCGTGCCAGTCTGGGGGTCGCCGCGGGCGATTTCGACGCCGACCGGCACATCGACCTCTTCCTGACCGGCCTCGGCGAGAACCGACTGCTCCGCAATCGCGATGGGGCGCGATTCGAGGATATCTCGTCCCAGCTCAAACCGGCGAATCCGCCGGCGCTGTCGCTCACGGCACGCTGGATCGACCTCGACCAGGACGGAGATCTGGACCTTTACGTCGTGAATTACTGCGCCGCCGAGCATGCCGACACGGCCTTCACTCCGTCGCAACCGACGCCGCCGGGGGTCGCGAACGGCGTTTATCGCAACGACGGCCAACCGGACCCATCCTCGGCGGCGACACCCGAGGGGCAGGCGCCGGTCGCCGCCGCGTACGATACCTCGAGGACGAAATCCGGACTGACCATCGCCCTGACCTCCTGGACGGATAACCTGCCGTTACTCGGCGGTAATCGGGCCCACACCGGCATCGCACTCCTCGACCTCGAGAACGATCGCGATCTCGACCTCGTGCTGGCCTGCGACGGCGCACCACCGATCGGCATCCTGAACGACCGGCTCGGCAAGTTCCACGAGGCGGCCATCCACGGGCCATCGGCCGGCTCGGCGGCCTCCGGCTTGCTGGTCACCGATTTCGACGCCGACGGCCGCTCGGACCTCGTGGCCCCGAGCGCGGCAGGGCCGGTGCTCGCCTGGCGTAACCTCACCGAGCGGACCACCGCCGAGGCAACCAAGATCAGCTTCGTGGAATGGCCCATCAACGCCGCTCGATGGCGATCGGCTCAAGCCCTGGACCTGGATCTCGACGGCTTGCCGGACTTGCTCGGCCTCCCGGCAGCATCAGACAAGCCCGGTGAGCTGGCCCTGCCCGCCTGGGCGCGCAACGAGGGCAAGCGTTTCGCGGCCACGACGCTGCCGCTCGGCCTCGAGAATCCGGGCGTCGAGGGACTGCTGGCTGTTGACCTCATCGGCGATGCGTTGCCCGACATCCTGGTGATCCGCCCGGGCGAGTCTCCCGCACTCGCGAAGAACCTGGGTAATGGCCAGCACTGGTTGGCGCTCCAGCTCGGCGGTCACTGGAGGGTCAAGCCCCAGCTCATGAGGACGAACTCACACGCGATCGGCACCCGCGTCTTCCTCGAAGGGCGGGGGGTCCACTCGACCTACGATCACACGACGACGGCTTCGGGGCTGGGACAGTCGGTCGCGCCCGTCGTCCTCGGTCTCGGGCGGAGCGAGAGCGTCAACCTGGTGCATCTGCGATGGCCCGACGGAGTGATCCAGTGCGAGCTGAACCTCGCGGCCAATAACAAGGTCGAGCTCAAAGAGAACAACCGCAAGACGGGTAGCTGCCCCGTGCTTTTCACGTGGAACGGCGAGCGGTTCGTCTGCATCGGCGATTTCCTGGGCGGCGGCGGCCTGGGCTACCTTGTCGCACCTGGCGTTTACAGCCAGCCCGACCGCGACGAGTCCGTCGCGATCGCCAGCGATGAGCTCCGGCCGGCCGAAGGCGCCCTGCGGATCTCGGTCACCGAGCCGATGGACGAGATCGCCTATGTCGATCATCTGAGGCTCGAGGTGATCGATCGCCCCGCCGGCGTGTCGGTGACCCCCGACGAGCGATTCGCACCCGAAGGACCGCGGCCGACCGGAGAAATCCTGGCGTGGCGGACACAGATCGAGCCGATCCGCGCCTCCGACCTTGATGGACGCGACCTGACCGAGATCCTTCGCCACCGGGATCGTCGCACCGCCGACACCTTCAAGAAGCGCACGGCCTGGATCGGCTACGCGGAGGAACACGGGATCGTTCTCGATTTCGGCGACCGGCTCAGCCGGTTCTCGCCGGAGGATCCGCTGGTCCTCTGCCTTGCAGGATGGGTCGAATACCCTTACTCGCAGACCAACTACGCGGCGGCCACCGCCGGAGTGTCGCTTCAGCCCCCGGCGATCGAGCGTCGCCGCGAGGACGGCAGCTGGGAAGTCATCGAACCGCATGCCGGCTATCCCGCCGGGTTGCCCCGACTGATGACGCTCGACCTGACCGGCAAGCTGGCCGGGCCGAAGTGCGTGCTGCGGATCAAGACCAACATGGAGTGCTACTACGACCAGGCATTCATCGCCGTGCGCGACCGCGCCGCCGAATTGGGGCTCCGGGTGACGACGCTCGGGGTCGCCCGTGCCGAGCTGGGCCATCGGGGGTACACTCGGGAGGTCTCGCCCGATGGACGGCAGCCGCTCCTGTACGAGTACGACTACGTCGACCCGGCGCCTCTCGCCTGGTTCTCGGGCAAATTGACCCGCCACGGTAACGTGGCCGACCTGATGCGCTCGGACGACGACCGGCTCTGCGTGGTCGGGCCGGGCGACGAGGTCAAGATCGATTTCGACGCGAGCGCCTTGCCCCGCTTGCCCGAAGGATGGACGCGGACCTACGTCCTGCGGTCGTACGGGTATTGCAAGGACGCCGACCCGTTCACCGCGTCGAGCGACACGGTCGAGCCGCTACCGTGGCGCGGCATGCCGTCGTTCCCGTTCGGCCACGACGTGAAACGGCCCTCCGATCCCGCCTACGATGCGTACCTGCGCGAGTACCAGACCCGCCCGGCCGGGGGAGGAGAATGACGCTCCGGCCCGACGCATTTTCGCGGTCGGGGGCTTGAACGGACCGGCCGGAAATCCGATAATGACTGGCTGCGCGGCACTTCGGGGCCGCGGGTCGCGGTCGGGGTCGAGACCCAGGGCCGGGAGTGTCGTGGAACGAACGAAACGCTTGAAACCAACGAGTGATCGATGTCGGACGCAGCGAGGATAAGGGTTGAGCCGCGGGATGCGCAGAAGAACAAGGGGACCGGGACCCGGGTGGCGCGCCGCCTGCGGAAGAGCGGGCGGATTCCGGCCGTCATCTACGGGCACAAGCAGGCCGTCGTGCCGGTGACGCTGGGCCATGACGACGTGTTGCGGATGGTCAAGTCGCCGAGCCACCTGGCGGAGCTCGACCTGGGCGGCACGACCGAGACCGTGCTGATCCGCGAAGTGCAATGGGACCACCTGGGCAAGGAGGTCCTTCATCTGGACTTCGCCCGGGTCAGCGCCGAGGAGATCGTCGAGACCGAGGTCCCGGTGGAGATCCGGGGGCATGCCGCCGGGATCGCGGCCGGCGGGATCGTCGAGCACCTCGTTCATAGCCTCAGCATCAAGTGCAAGGCCGGGGCCATCCCCGATTCGATCAAGGTGGACATCAGCGGGCTCGACCTCGACCAGGGCATCCATGTCCGCGACCTGGCTCTGCCGCCGGACGTGACCGCCGACGCCGAACCCGACCTGCTGCTGGTCCACGTCGTCACCCGGGCCGCGGCGCCCGAACCGACCGAGGAGGCGCCCGCCGCCGAGGTCCCGACGCAACCCGAGGTCATCAAGCCCGAGCGCAAAGAAAAAGAGAAGGAAGGTTGATCTCGGCTCCGTCCGGGTTGGCCCGGTCCGAGTCCGACGGTGCGGGAGCCGCGGCGTTGGCGACGTTGAAATTGGTGGTCGGCCTGGGCAACCCGGGCACGAAATACCAGGGGACGCGCCACAACGTCGGCTTCGACGTGATCGATCGATTGGCCGCGGGAGGATCCCGGCCGTCCTTCTCCCGCAAGTTCGACGGCCTGACCGCCGAGACCGAGATCGACTTTCGCCGCGTCCTGCTGCTGAAGCCCGAAACGTTCATGAATTTGAGCGGCCGATCCGTCGCTCAGGCACTGCGTTTCTACAAGCTGGAGGCCGCTGATCTCCTGGTCGTCTGCGACGATCTGAGCCTCCCGCTGGGCAAGCTCCGGCTCCGGCCCGGTGGGTCCGACGGCGGCCAGAAAGGACTGCGCGACATCGCCGCCCATGTCGGCACCGACCGATTCTCTCGGCTCCGCATCGGCATCGGCGAACGCGGGGAATCCGACGCCGCCGACTTCGTGCTGAGCCGGTTCCGCAGCGCCGAACGCCCGATCATCGACGACGCCCTGATCCTCGCCACCCAGGCCGTCGCCGTGTGGGTCACCCAGGGCATCGACGCGGCCATGAACAGGTTCAATGGGCCGGCGGCGGGGGAGTGACGGATTGGACCAGGTCGATTCCCCGAAGCGTTTGCCTCCGCGAATCCTCGATTGCTACACTAGCGCGCTTAACGAATGGATGGCCGACGTGGTTGGGCCTCGAGGCCGGGCTGAAGCCTCGACCCCCCCTTCGTGCTGCTGGGGCCTCGACCCCCCCTGACCCCCCCTTCGTAAGGGGGGGATTTGAGACGGGCGGGCCGCCGTTGTCCCCCCCTTACGAAGGGGGGATAGGGGGGGTTTCCTCGTGTCGCTGCAATGCAGAGCGTTAAGCACTCTAGCGACCAACCACTGGACACTCGCCACCGAAAGGAGAGACCTCTTGCCCGCCTCGACGTATGAAGGCATGTTCTTGCTCGACAGTTCCAAGGCGGCCGCGGCCTGGGACGACACGGTCAAGCACGTCCACGACATCCTGACCAAGCATCATTCCGAGATCGTCGCGTCCCGGCAGTGGGACGAGCGTCAACTGGCCTACCCGATCGACGGCCACAAGAAGGGGACGTACCTCCTGACCTACTTCAAGACCGACGGGTCGAACCTCAAGGAGATCGTCGCCGACTGCCACCTCAGTGACGTGGTCCTGCGGGAGCTGGTCCTGAAGGTCCACCCGAAGCTGGCGGATCACCTGGTGAACCAGGCGATGACCTCCACACCCAATGTCAACGCGGAAAGCGGCGGCGACGACGAGCCCGACGAGCGCCCGCGCCGCCGCCGCCGCGACGATCGCGAGTGACCGCCCCCGCTGGTGACACGCCGAAGACCGGGGACCCAGGACCCCCGTCCCCCCCATTTTGGAGTTTTTACTCTTGTCGATGCGGCGGGAATGTGCTAACCTCCCTCTTGGGGAACAACCGTCTAGTATTCCACACGAGCCGATCTCACCGCGGTGAGCGTCTCGCGTTCCGATATCACGGTGGTGGGCCAGGGGTCGGGCTGGGCGCGCGGGGGTGTCGAGGGGGAGGTCGAGACGATGGCCGACTTGAACAAGGTCTTTCTGATGGGTCGATTAACGTTCGACCCGGAGCTGCGGCGGACCCCGGGTGGGTCGGCGGTGACCGAGCTGCGGTTGGCGACGACGCGGACCTGGTCGGGCCGCGACGGTGAGCGGCGCGAGGAGACGCTGTTCATCGACGTCACGGTCTGGGATCGTCAGGCCGAGAACTGCTGCCAGTACCTGCGGAAGGGAAGGTCCGTCCACGTCGAAGGCTATCTGAAGACGGACACCTGGGAGGATAAGAACACCGGGGAGAAGCGGTCGAAGATCAAGGTGCAGGCCGAGCGCGTGCAGTTCCTCGACTCGCAGCGGTCGGACGGGGCCGGAGGCCCGGGCGGCATGGGTGCCGATGACGAGATGGCACCGCCGGCCCGCGACCAGGGCCCGCGCCGCGGAAGTGCCGCCCCGACGCGAGGGCCCTCCGGCGGCTACGGCGAGCCGCGTGGGCCGATCAACGGGCCGGTCCGCTCGTCCTATCCGCCGGCCGGACCATCCGGCCCGTCCCCTATCGACGACGAGCGCGGGGAAGACGACATCCCCTTCTGATCGCCGTCAAGACGGAGTTGGCCTGCCCGAAATCCGGGCGCACAGATGCACCCCTTGGTGGGATGCGGTCATCGCGTTAGGTTAGAACGATCGCCTCGTCACAACATTCAAGATCCAACTGAACCGCGTCGCGGGGTGGCGCGAGCCGGGTCACCCTCGATGCGGTCGATCGTCGGTAGAGTCGAAACACGAAACGAGCGGATCCAATGGCGAATACGACCGAGACCAAGGCGCCCAGGGGCAAGAGCGGAGCCACCCCGACCAAGACATCTTCCAGCAAGGCCGCCGGATCGGCCAGGACCCAGCGCGCCAAGGACGAGCCGCCGCGACAGCCGGGCGTCGAGCGCCGTCGCAATCATCCGGTCCGCGCCAAGCATGGTCACATCGAGCTCATCCTCATGCAGGCGATGCCCCACCTCGGGCAGGCGGGCGACCTCGTCAAGGTGCGGCCGGGTTTCGCGCGGAACTATCTGGTCCCGCAGGGGCTGGCGACGTTCGCGACCCAGGCGAACTTGCGGATGGTCGAGAAGCACCGTCAGCGGCTCAAGGAACTGGAAGAAGCCCGTCGCGCCGACTTGCAGAACCTCGGCGCCCAGATCGCGCAGGCGCTCGCTGACGATCGAGGCCAACGCCAACGCCGAAGGGCACCTCTACGGGTCGGTGAACGTCGATCAGATCGCGGCCGCCCTCCGCAGCGAGGGCTTCAAGATCGACGCGGAGAACGTGCGGATCGAAGGACCCCTCAAGGAGCTGGGCCTCTACTCGATCAAGATCCACCTGGGTCAGGACATCGACAGCGAGGTCAAGCTCTGGGTCGTGCCGACCCACAGCGACGAGGCGGCCGGCTAGTTCAGGTCCTGGCCCCCAGGGCGAGACGCCGGGCGAACGACCGGGCGAGCGAGCATCCTGCCCGGTTGATAGGGTACAAAGGTCTAGTTACGATTGGCGCTGATGGCCCGATGGAGCGAATTTGCGCGAGATTCTGGATCGGCGAGCCTTGATGGCCGAAAGGAAGAAGGGTTCGACCCGGCATCGGATGATAGGGGCGCGTGAGTGGTCGGCGAGAGCACCGACTGAAGATGGGGGCTTTCGTGCGAGTCGAGCTTACGAAGAGGGCGATAGCCACGGAGCTTGACGAGCCATGGCGACGGGATACCACGGTCCGGGAAATGGCAAGGGGGCCAATTACGGCGGCGGACAGGGGCGGCCGCCAAAGCCCGACGTCGCCGCACTCGGGGATCGCCTGCCGCCCCAGAACCTCGAGGCCGAGCGGAGCGTGCTGGGGAGCATGCTGCTGGACAACGACGTCCTGCACGAGATCGTGCCGATACTGGGGGTCTCGGATTTCTACCGGGATGTGCATCAGACGATCTACCAGGCGATCCGCGACCTCTACGATCAGGGCAAGGGGATCGACGCGGTCACGTTGGCCGACGAACTGACGCGCCGCGATCAGTTCGAGAAGGTGGGCGGGGACGAGACGTTGACCGAGATCGTCAACAGCGTCCCGCACGCCGCCAACGCCAAGTACTACGCCGAGATCGTGCGGGAGAAGGCGATCGGCCGCCAGTTGATCGACAGCGCCACCGAGATCATCCGGGACGGGTACTCGAATCAGTACACGGCGCAGGAGCTGCTGGAGTCGGCCGAGCGGAAGGTCTTCGCCATCGCCGAGGAGCAGATCCAGGGCGATACGCTCGACCTGAAGGACGTGATCACCCTGGCGATGGACCGGATCGCCAAGCGGGCCGAGACCGGCGGCCACGCCATCACCGGGGTCGCCTCGGGGCTCATCGATCTCGACGACATCACGGGCGGCTTCCAACCCGGTCAACTCGTGGTCCTCGCCGCGCGCCCGAGCATGGGCAAGACCGCATTGGCGATGAATATCTGCGACCATGCCGCTATGGAGGGGAGGATCGCCGTCCTGTTCGTCAGCCTGGAGATGGGCCACATGGAGATCGCCGAGCGTTTCCTCTGCGCCCGTTCGCGGATCGACAACTACAAGCTGCGAACCGGCACGGGCATGAGCCGCGAGTTCAGCCAGCTCACCAAGGCATGGAACGAGCTGAAGGACGCACAGGTCTTCATCGACGATACGCCGGCCCGAAACATGCTTCAGATCACGGCGGCGTCGCGCCGGCTCCGGCTGCGCAACCAGATCGGACTGATCGTCGTCGACTACATCCAGCTCATCGACTCGGAGGATTCGCGCGAAAGCCGCCAGGAGCAGATCGCCAAGATCAGCCGGCGGCTCAAGACCCTGGCCCGCGAACTGGAAGTCCCCGTCATCGCACTCTCGCAGCTCAACCGCGCCGTCGAGAGCCGCGAGGACCGACGCCCCCGCATGGCCGATCTGCGCGAGAGCGGCGCCATCGAGCAAGATGCGGACATCGTCTTACTTCTTCATCGACCGGATTACTACGACTCCAACGATCAACCGGGGATCGCCGAGCTGATCGTCGCCAAGAACCGCAACGGACGCACCGGCAGCGTCAAGCTGACCTTCGTCAAGAACATCATGCAATTCGAGAACCTGGCCGCGATCGCCGAGCCGCTCGATGCGGGCGACAGCCCGTTCTGATCCGCTCGCCGCCCGCACCGATCCAGAGCGGTTAACGAATGGATGGCCGACGTGGTTGGGCCTCGAGGCCGGGCTGACGCTTCGACCCCCCCTTCGTAAGGGGGGGATGGAGAGAGGTCCGTCCCTCTTGATCCCCCCCTTACGAAGGGGGGGTTCGGGGGGGTTTCCTCGTGTCGCTGCAATGCACGCGTTAACCGCTCTAAGGCTCGGGCCACCGATCGCCCGGCGCAAGCCAGGGAGGCCGGGGCTCCGGCTCGAGTAGGAGGTACCGTTCCAGCGCCGCGCGGATGGCCGCGGGGTCCGTGAGCCGGCCCTGGGCGGGCAGGTCGAGGATGGCGGCGACGTCATAGAGTTCTCGCTGGACCGGGGTGATCCGTCCGGTCGAGCCAGGGATGATGATGTTGCCAAAGGCGGCGCGGATCCCGTCCTGGCCGATTCCCAATCGCCGGGCCACCCGCTCCGCCTGGTCGAGCCGGCGGAGGTATCGACGCTGCCAGTTGACGCGGAGCAAAAGAAGGGCATTCGCCCGCATGGTCTGGAGTCGCTCGATCCTGAACTGCTCGTTCTCGGAACCGACCAGAGGTGGGCAAGTCCCCCGGATGAGGGCATCGACCCTGGGCCGATTGAGGCTCACCAGGCCGAGCGTCAACAGCGCGAGGCCCAGGGCCGCCGATCGACTCGGTGGGGTCAGCCGCCCATAGCCGGCGCGAGGGATCGACCCGTTCGGCCGGTGAGGTCCGGACCACCAACCCATCGCGAAGAGCACCGCACCGATCTGGGGAATCACGTCGTACCACGGCACGATCGTGTACGGGGTGAGCGTACGCAGATAGTGGTATTCGAAGTATCCGCGGAAGGTCCACTCCAGCAAGTAACAGCCCACCACGGTCGCGGCGCCGGCGCACTCCAGCGGGTTGAATGTGAACGACGGCCAGAACCAACGGCGACCGGCGACGTCCTGCGGGGCGACGTCGGGCGACGCCGAGTCGGTCGCGGCCCGCGCCGGTGGCACAGCGGCGGTCTGAGGACGGAGCCGCCGGCTCGCCCATAGCAGGATCAGGCACAGGGTCAACACAAGGCCCTGGATCGGGGTGGTCGGCGCATCCAGTCCGAGGTTGGCGAGGACCAGGTTCTCCGGGATCGCCTGCGCCGTGATGACGGCACCCCGGACAGGATGGAACGCCTCCCGGACCGTGCGTCCGTGGAAGCTGACCCTGCTGTCCATGGGCGGGGCCAGTAAGAGCATGAGGGCGACGGTGACCGCCGTGGCGCCCAGGGGCACCGCCGCGGCCAGCCGGCAGCGACGACGGCCATCGAACCAGAGGTACACGGCGGCCACCGGACCGGCCAGGTGGCCAGCCGACCAGAACCCGCCGGCCAGCGCCGTGGCGAGCGCCGTCGGGATCAGGTGATGCCATCGTCCGCCCCGCCGGAACGACTGCGCGTACCAGAGGGTCGCCAGGATACAGAAGCCCGCCCACAATGGTTGGCCGCCGGAATACCACATCGCCGGGGTCAACATCAGCGAGGTCGTGCCCACCAGCGCCGAGGCCGCCATGCCCAGGCCCGTGCGACCCGTTTCCCTCGCCACGATCCGGCCGACCATCAACATCACGGCCACCAGGATGGCGTACGACGCCACCGCCAGCACCTCCGGCAGCCTCTCGAGGTTCCCCGCCACGCCGACCAGTCCCCAGGTCACGAGTCGCCAGGCCGGCACGATGTGCGTATTGTGCGGGACCAACAGGTTGGCGACCGTGCGATCCCAGGTTCGCGAGGCGGGCACGTAGGCCACGTCGTCGCTGATGAGCTGATAATAGGCCCTCGGGGCCCTGTCGATATGGCCTCGGCGCATCGGGGCATACGTGGCCGGATCGAAAAAGAGCACGGCGGGAGCGGTGATGATCCAGAGGAACAGAACAGTCCGGCCCGGCCGGCGGACCGGGCGTTTCAGGACATCGAGGCACCTGTCGCGCAGGTCCGCGAGATCCCGGCGGAGCAGATAGCCGGCCAGTCCCAGCCCGGCCGCAACGACGAGGGCCAGGCCGAGCCTCGGGTCAACGAAGTGCACGCCGAACAGATGCGTGGTCATCAAGCGGAATGGGGTCATCGCCGGTCGTCCCCTGGATCACGAGGCATCGCCGAATCTCGGAGGCACTCATCGCGCAACGACCCTGGGCTCGGCTCGAGATCACGGCGGCACTCCCGGCTCTCACACGCGGCTCGGGACGTCCACCCCGACGTCCTGCCGATGTCGGGCTGGAGAGCTCGATCGAGTTCGACGTCGTGTTCGTCGCGACGCGCCACCGGACGTTTCACGGCATGGAGTAAGGGGTCTCGATCGCGTGCCGGATGATGATCCCCTCGGCGAGGTAGACCGTCATCTGCGCGATCTCGGCGGTGTGGTCGGCGATCCGCTCGAGGTTGCGCGCGCTGCCGAGCCACTGGAGGCAGGCGTCGAGGTGGGGACTGCCCCGGCGGATGTCTTCCTTCAGCGCCTTGCGGACCCGACGATAGTGGCGGTCGATCGACCGGTCTCCTTCGATGATCGCCCGCGCCCGCCGTCCATCGCGTTGGGCCAGCGCGTCATAGCCGTCGCGCACCAGGGCGAGCACGTCGCGAGCGAGCGAGGTGAGTGCGAGGGGCACCGGCACGCCCGCGGACCTCCGGGCCAGCTTGCGCGCTCGCCCGGCGATCCGAGCGGCCAGGTCGGCGATCCGCTCCCAATCACGGCTGACTTTCATGATCGTGGCCAGGCGTCGCAGATCGGAGGCGACCGGCTCATACAGCGCGAGGATCCTCAAGCATTCCTGCTCGATGCGCACCTCCTCGCGGTCGGATTCCTCCTCGGCGTCCTTAACTTCCCGTACGACCTCGAGGCGGCCCTCGCAGATCGCGTCGACCCCCTTCGCCAGCGAATCGACCACAGCCCGGGCCATCGCGAGGAACTCGCGCCAGAGGACCTCCTGGTCCTCCACGACATGGCGGACGGTGGGCGCGCCGGTCGATGCCGACGACCCGGATACGTCGTTCCTGTCGTCGCGATTGCTTCCCACGCTCGGCCTCCTCCCGGGCTGCGCCCTCACACTGACGGCTCCCTCCAATCCGTTCATCCCCGGGCGAAGCCGGCTGGCGGCTTGGTCAGAACGGCCCGCTCGCATCCCATTGTTGATCCGAACCGAGCCGGATTCAAGATCGGCCGTCGAGCCACCGGCGCGACGTGACCTCTCGTGACGGCACCGAACCGGCGACATCGGGCGGTCCGCGCCCGCGATTGACAGCCGGTCGGGGGTGTCCTACCATCGAGCCGCGTCCGAGTTCTTTCTGAAAGCAGTGAGAGAGCTCGCAAGACAATGGATTCCGGATTCCGAAGTCCAGATCCCGGATGGTTGTAAACCCTTATAGCTCGCGCATTTGCGCTTTCCGAGGTCGGAGTCTGGCTTCACCGATCCGTTCGATTCACAACCTAGAGCGCTTAACGAATGGATGGCGGACGTGCCTTGGCCTCGAGGCCGTGCTGTTGTCGCCCCGACCCCCTGACCTCCAGGAGTGGCCTGGGCCTCGACCCCCCTTGCCCCCCCTTCGTAAGGGGGGGACGGCCCACGCCTCGTGATCCCCCCCTTACGAAGGGGGGGGCTCAGGGGGGGTTTGGGCGGACGCAACGCAAGCGTTAAGCGCTCTAAGAAAGGGCGAGAGAAGCGATGGCGATACGGGTGGACCTGACGGAGCCTGATACGGCGGAGCGATCCCCGATGGCTACGTCCGCCATGCGAGTCGCACTCTTCTATGACCTCGACGCCTGCTATGCCCCCACTGGCGTAACCCGGCACGCGCTGGCGCAGCTCGACCACCTGGCCCGGCGGCCCGAGATCGCGCTGACATTCTTGACGGGGCGGATGACGCAACCGGACGGGCTGGCGTTCTGGGAGTCGCTGGAGTTGCCCTCGCGGCGCGAGTTGCCGTTGCGCACCCGCGACCTGTTGCGGTGGTGGCGGATCAAGTCATGGCCTCCGATCGAATGGTGGACCGGGCCGCTCGACTGGATCTACTGCCCGGCCGAGTTCTTCGTGCCGACCCGGCAGGCGCGACGGGCCGTGACCAGCCACGACGTCCTCCAGCTCCTGCGGTACGAGCTGCCGCGGAAGCGCGAGGTGATGGCCCGCGTCTTCGAGCAGGCGGACCTGGTCCTGTCGGTCTCGCGGTTCAATACCGAGCGACTGCTGGAGGCCTTCCCCTTCTGCCGGGGCCGAGTGGCCTACGTACCCAACGCGGCCGACGACCTCTTCTTCGACCCGGCGCCGGCACATGAACGGGATCGCGTCCGCGAGGACCTGGGACTGCCGCCCGGGATGCCCTATCTGCTCTCGGTTGCCAATTTCCAGCCGAGGAAGAACCTGGCCCGGCTGGTCAAGGCGGTGTCGCGGCTCCCCGAGGTGGAGCAGGGGGAGCTGGCACTGGTCATCGTCGGGACCGGCGCCGAGGACGAGGCTCGGCCGATCCGTGAGGCGGCCGTGGCGGCGGGCCGACGCGCCCTGATCCGGATGCCCGGCTATCGCCAGGGCCGCGCCCTGCGCGCCGCCTACGCCGAGGCCGCCGCGCTGGTGTTCCCCTCGCTCTGCGAGAGCTTCGGCATCCCGGCCGTCGAGGCGATGGCACAAGGGATCCCCGTCGCGATGGCCGACTCCACCGCGCTGCCCGAGATCGGGGGCGAGGCGGGCTGGTACTTCGATCCCAACTCCGAGGAAGCGATCGCCAATACCATCCGCCGCCTGCTCGACGACCCCGCCGAGCGCGCCCGCCGCGTCATGCTCGGCCGGGCCATCGCCGGGCACTACCGCTGGCAGAACGCCAACGACCTGCTGGTCGAGGCGCTGTCTCGGAAGGCTGAAGGCTGAAGGCGGAATCGAGAGGGGCCCAGTCCTATTCCGCCTTCAGACTTCAGCCTTCAGCCTTCCGAAGAGATCCATCCCCGCAGGATCGTCATCGCCCGATCGACGGCCGCTATACTCGAGGGCTCGTTGAGCCAGCGGCTGACGCCGGAGGGATGGGGCAGGGGGAGGTAGCGGACGCCATCACGGATCGTCGCCGTTCCGACGACGTCCGAGAGCGATTGGAACGGGCCGAGGAAGGTGCGGATCGCCAGGGATCCGACGAGCAGGACGATCTCGGGCCGGAGGACGTCGACCAGTTCATCGAGCCAGGGCCGGCAGAGGGCCTGCTCCTGGGGCGAAGGGACTCGGTCGCCGCGCGCGCCGGCCAACCGCCCGGGATAGCAGCGCGTGACCGCGGCGAAGTGAATCCGCGCGTAGAACTCGGACCGAGGGATGCCGCCGCGTTCGAACCAGGCCCTCAGCTTGTCGCCGGCGATCCCGGCGAAGGGACGGTCCTGGATCGTGGCGCGCAGGCCGGGCGCCTGACCGACCAGCAGGATCCGCGGGATCGGGGCGCCGGGCTCGGGATCGCGGGCGATCGGGACCGATTCGCGTTCGTCGAGATAGCCGGCCAGGTGGCACCGACGGCAGGCACGGAGTCGAGTATTCAGGGCGATCACGCGAGCGCGGCGGCGGGATTGGGCGGTCGTGGTGCGGGGCATCAGGCGGTCGGGTCCTCGGTATCCGAATCTTCCTCGTCCTCGATCGCATTCCAGAGTTCCGAGACCCGGAGCGCCAATCCGGGCAGGACCAGGCTCGGGGCGAGCTGGTCATCCCGGTAGACTTGCTCGCGCCAGGCATCGCCGTCGCGGATGAGTACGGTCACGATCTTCTCATGGGGATCGACGATCCAGTATTCGAACAGGCCGTAGGCCAGGTACTCCGCCCGCTTGGTCACGTAGTCGCGCTCGCGGGCCGTGGCCCCCTTCGAGACGACCTCGAAGGCCATCGAAGCCCGGCGAAAGCCGCGCCAGTCGCGCGGGGTGTTTCGAAGCGTCACCGCAACGTCCGGATGGCGTCCCGATTGCATGACCGGCAAGCGGAACCGATACTCCGAACCGCCGCCGGCCCGGTAAATGACGCCGGAATGGTCGCGCTGATAGTCGCGGATCGCCGAGAGGAGCGTCCACACGATCACCGCGTGCAGCTCGCCAGGTATCTCACTCACTTCGAGCACTCCTCGGGCGAGCTCATAGCGAAATCCTTCCTCGAAATCGGCTTCCTCGAACTCGTCGAGGGTCATCATCCGGCCGTGATCGGCGGGGCCGACGCGATTGGGCATGCTGACGGTCGCCATGATGGGAGGATCTCCGTGGGATCACCGATTCGATCATCCGTCGGCCCGGCCGTTGGCGTCTTCACCGGGCGTATCATCCGAGTCGATGGTCACCCACAGGTCGTTGACCGTCGTGACCAACCCGGGCAGCACGAGGCTGGGGATGACCTGCTCATCCCGGACGACCCGCTCGTCCCAGACGTCTCCCCGTCGGGTCAAGACCGTGACCTTCCGCTCCAATGGGTCGACGATCCAGTATTCGAGTAGGCCATAGGCGAGGTATTCCTCTCGCTTCGTCACGTAATCCCGATGGATGCTGCCGCGTGAGACGACCTCGGCGGCCAGCGCGGGATCCTCCGGCCTCGAAAATCCTTGGGGGCATCGCGGAGGACCACGCCGAGGTCGGGATTGCGGCCCGACACCATGCCCGGGAGCCAGAAGCGGAACTCGCTGCCGCCGCCGTAGCGATGGATGAAACCCGGATGATCGAGGCGATAACGAGCGACCCCGACGTAGAGGTTCGAGACGAAGACGCCGTGGGGATCATTCGGGACATCGGCCACTTCGAGCACGCCTCGCGCCAGCTCATAGCGGTATCCGTCCGCTTCCTCGGCCTCGAGGAACTCCTGGAGCGTCATCTCCCGGCCGTGATCGGACGGGCCGATGCGGAGGGGCGTTGCGACGGTGGCCATGATGGCGAGGTCTCCCGATGAGCCTTCGGGACGCGAGTCGATCGTCCCGGCACTCTCTCTCATGATAAGGGGTTCCCGGCGAACCGAAAAGCCGGGCCGACTCCTCTCGGAGCCCTCGCCCTGGGCTGTTCCTACCGCCTCGGACCGAGCCCCGCCCTTCCGGATGACCTCATCCTCTCGAAGCCCTTCCCTCCTCCGGCGAGTTTGAGGCTCCTATGGAGAGACGAACCCCCGATCGTCGCATCCTTCACGCCGCGCCGGAGGGTCGCCACACGGCGCTGGGTCCTGAGCTCATTCCCGGTTCCTCGACCCCTTTCCCGGCTCGTTGCGTCTCCGCCGATCGGAAATGAAACAAGCCGCCCCCGGTCGGGGACCGGGACGGCGTGGTGCCCCGGTCTACCGCGGAGGCGACCTCGGACGAGCCCGAAGTCGCAGTTACAGACCGTCGAGTCGTCACCGATCTTGATGACGAAAGCGCCGGTGGACCGACGGCCGAGCACATCGCGGCCGGGAACGCCCGGCGCCCATCCTGGCCGTGCCGATCTCATGGCTGGATGAAGAGATCATCACCGCTGGTGGAGGCCTTGTTGCCTTTCACCTTGCTGGCCGAGAGCGCCAGGATGCCGCCGTTGCTGAAGATCCCGCCGCCCTCGCCCAGCACGGTGCCATTCGCCTGGTTGCCGGTGACGATGCAACCCAGTACGTCCACGGTACTATCGAGGGCATAGATGCCACCGCCGTAGGCATCCGCCCCGTTCGCGTGGTTGTCGTTGACCCGGTCGTGGGTCAGCGACAGGAGGCTGTTCTCGCTGTAGATTCCCCCGCCGCGGGCGGTACCGGACGAATTGACCTGGTTGCTCTTGACGACGGAGTTGGTGATCGTCACGCTGCCGGATGTCGTGGCGATGCCGCCACCCTCGGACGTCGCCTGGTTCTTGATGATCGTGCTGGAGGTGACCTTCAGCGTGCCCTGGCCCTGATTGGCAAGGCCGCCCCCGGTGACGGCGGAGTTGCCGCTGATCGTGCAGTGGGTCAGCGTGGTCGAGCCGTTGTAGGAGTTGCACAAGCCGCCACCGTAGTTGCCGGCGGAGTTGCCGCTGATCATGCAGTTGGTCAGCGTCGCCGAACCGCCGTAGCCGGTGAACAAACCGCCGCCGCTCTTGGAGGCCGTGTTGCCGCTGATCGTGCAGCCATTCAGCGTGGTCGGGGCGAACATGCCCACGCCGCCGCCGTCGCCGCCGAAGTAAGGCGAAGTGGAAGTCACGGAGTTGCCGCTGATCGTGCAGCCGGTCAGCGTGGCTGTGGCGTAGTTGCCCAGGCCGCCGTTGCCGTAAGCGGTATTACCGCTGATGGTGCAGCCGGTCAGCGTAGCAGTGCCGGAGATTAAGTTCAGGCCCCCGTCGAATCCCGAGGCCGAATTGCCGCTGATCGTGCAGTCGGTCAGCGTGCTCACCGACCCCCCGAGGAACGCGCCGCCGGTGCCGCCGGGCCCAGGGGCGGAATTGCCGCTGATCGTGCAGTCGGTCAGCGTGTTCGCGGCGCCGATCATGAGCACGCCACCGCCGCCGTTGGCGGAATTGCCGCTGATCGTGCAGTCGGTCAACGTGTTCACGCCACTGTACGTGTAGATGCCGCCGCCAAAGGAAGTATCGATATTGGCGGAATTGCCGCTGATCGTGCAGTCGGTCAGCGTAAGCGAACCGGAGGTCTCGGCGAGGCCGCCGCCACTCCGGGAGGCTGAGTTGCCGCTGACGGTGCAGTCAGTCAGCGTCGTCGAACCCGAGGGCTCGTCGAGGCCGCCGCCGTTCCGCGAGGCGGAGTTGCCGCTGACGGTGCAGCCGGTGAGCGTGGCCGAGCCCCCGTCGTTGTACAGGCCGCCGCCATCCCCGGAGGTCGAGCCCCCCGTGATGGTCAGGCCGGTGAAGCTGGCAGTCACTCCGGCATCCACCTGGAAGACCCTGCTGGCCCCGCCGCCGCTGACTGTCACGCCCGCCGCCGGGGCCGCGATTGACACCGCCCCGACCGTGCTACTCAACTGGAGTTGGTTGCCCGTCAGAGTAATCAACTGCGGCGCCGCGAACGTGTTCGTGTCAAAGGTGATGCCCGAGTTGCCCGAGGGGGCGGTGTCGGCGAAGCCGACGGCCTCGCGCAGGCTCAGCAGGCCCGGCCCCGGGGCGATGGAATCGCTGGTCGAATTGACGACCAAGGCAGCGAAGGGGGTGCCGACGTTCGTGAGCTGGAACGAGGCGGACACGCCCGACACGGACGCGACCACGCTGTAGCTCCCGACGATGTTGTCGGGCGCGGCGGTGACGGCGGCGATCCCGTCGACGACGGCCGCCGCCGGGTTCTGGAAAATCGCCGAGGCCCCATTGGCCGCGGGCTGGGCGACGATGGCGAGGAAGCCACCGTTGACCGGCTCGATCGGGTTGTTGGCCATGACGGCCACGGCCAGCGGGTTGGCGAATGCCGTGCCGATCCCTGCGGTCTGCGGCGTGCCGCCGGGGACGACCGCGAACGTGAAGCCCTGGCTCTGGAAGGCTCCGATGTCGACGGCCCCTTTGATGGTCCGGGGCAGGCCGCGCTGATCGATGGTCAGAGGATTGTCCTGGGGATCGACGGCCAAGGCGACGCTGCCGGCGCCGATGGCCGGGCTACCGGGGAGCTCGGGCATGGTTTGGGTCGGCCCGCCGTAGTTACCCAGCGGTGCGAGCATGGGGTCCCTGCCGATCAGGTTGTTCGAGCCGATGGGGTGTCCATCGAAATCCGGGCCCAGGGTATTGCCGGCGATGATCGTGTTGTTCACGGTGACCGTCGCATAGCCTGCGTAAACCCCGACGCCGGAATTGCCGCTGATGGTGCAATTGGTCAGCGTCGTCGAACTGCCGTAGAGGTTGCACAGGCCGCCGCCAGCTCGGGCGGAATTGCCGCTGACGGTGCAATTGGTGAGCACGGCGGTGCCGGACCCTCTGATGTTCAAGCCGCCGCCGAAGATACTGGCGGAGTTGCCGCTGACCGTGCAGCCGGTCAGCACGGCCGTGTCGCCGGAATAGATGGCCAGACCGCCGCCCTCGCGGCTGCCGAAGTTGCCGCTGACCGTGGAGTCGATCAGCGTGGTCAGCACGTTCGGGCCGTTTTCGATGATGCCGTCGCCAGCAGCAAGACGTCCGGCGCAGGAGTTGTCGCTGACGGTGCAGTTGCTCAACGTCGTCGTGCCGTCGGTCAGGGTCGCCAGGCCGCCGCCGCCGCTGCCGTCTCCGACCCTGTTGCCTCCGATCATGCAGCCATTCAGCATCACGTCGCCGCCGGCGTTGTTCAGGCCGCCGCCGTAGCCGCCGAACTTGCTGCCGTTCCCGGACATGTTGCCGCTGATCGTACAGTCGGTCAGCGAGGCCGTGCCCCCGTTGACGTTCACGCCCCCGCCGGGCCCGGAGGTCAAGCCCTCCGTGATGGTCAGGCCGCTGAAGCTGGTCGACACCCCGCCATCTACCTGGAACACCCGGCTGGCCGCGCCGCCGCTGACCGTCACGCCCGCCGCCGGGCCCGTGATCGACACCATCCCGGTCGTGTCGGTCAGCTCGAGTTGTGTGCCGGCCAAGGTGATTGTCAGCGGCGCGTTGAACACAGTGCTGTCAAAGACGATCGCCTCGTCCCCCCCGCTGGAATTCGCCAGGGCGATCGCCTGGCGCAGGTCGGTCTGGCCCGCCACGGGCGTGTCGGTGGGGTTGTTCACGACGATCGTGGACAGCAGGCTGCGATTCTCCAGCGCCATCAACGTCGGCCTCATGCGCCAGCGTTGCCGGCCCGCGACACTCACCCGCCCACCGCGCCGCGGGCCCTTCGATTGGTTCCAACTCATGGTGCCCTCGCTCTCCTGGTGATGAATCAACGCATTCACGTATTTCACGAAGTTTCGAACGGCCGCGCGGGGCGATCCCGGTCCTGGACGGGAGTCCGGGAGCGGACGAACACCGACACCGGCCCTGCCAGATCAAGAAACGCTCTGACGTTCACCCTGATAAAGAGTCAATGCGTCCGGACCGGCAAGATCGTCATCCTTGAGGGTCTGCAAGGCGGAGGACCATCATCGGTCGGCATCCGCGTCGTTGGAAAACGGTTGGATCGGGACGACGAGGTCGGTCATCATCGCCTGGAAATCAGGCCGGGCGCGGAGCGGGTCGTCTCATCCAGGCGACGTTGTGGAAGCCGCCATTGGCCGCCAGGAGCGACGTCGGCGCCTCGGCCGGCCGGGCTGTCTTAGGGCGCTTAACGCTTGGATCAGGTACGCCCGGGGAACCCCCCCTTCGTAAGGGGGGGACGAGCGCGCCCGACATCCCCCTCTTAAGAAGGGGGGGCCAGGGGGGGTGCATTCGGATCGGGCTCCGGCCCCTGGTGCGATCCAATCGTTAAGCGCTCGGCAGTACGCCGACGTTGTGATGACTACCTGCCAGACCGTTCTGGAGCAGGATGGCGGCGGGGTTGGCGTCGGCCAGCCTTTGCTGGATCGCCAGCGCCGCCCGTAGCGACCCGCGGGCTCGAGGCACGAGGGTCATGACGACATTCGTCCCATGCCATGGGGGGCACTCTCCCTCACGCGCTTGACGTTTGCGTTGCATCGCCCGGAGAACGCCTCCGTGCCCCCCCCTTCGTAAGGGGGGGATGAAGCGGGGCTGGCCTCCCTGACTTTCCCCCCCTTGAGAAGGGGGGGCGCGGGGGGGTCGAGGCCCCGGCCTGGTCTCGAGGCCGAAGCACGTGTGCCATCCATTCATTAAGCGCTCTAACCGAGCCCGACACCATTATCATCGCCTCGGGTACCGCGCAGCAGTATGTTTAGCTGTTACCAATGACTGTCCGGGTCGAGGGGCTCGAGCCGGGCGGCCCAGCCCTGTCGCCGCCATCGACTCCATCGGCCTGGGGCAGGACCAAGGGCCGGCAACAGGCTGGGCGGGCCCGGGGGGGCGAACGTCAAGACCACCCCCGCCGGCGAGCCGGACGGCGATCGTCCAGACCGAGAGGTTGTCTGAGGGTCGTGATCGATGTCATGGGCTAGGTCCACGGATCAGGGTCCTTTCATCGCGATCGCGCCTCGCGTTGCCAGAGCTTGGCGTCGAGGTAGTCGCGCAGCGAGCACCTGGGCTCGACGATGGACGCCGATGCGGCTTCGCGGTCATGGGCGGCCATCCAGGCCTCGGCCCGCTCGAGCCAGCGCGGCGTCGGCGTCTTGGCCGAGCCGGCGGTGGAGGATGGCCAGCGCATACCAGGTCACCCCCACGCCCGACCCCCATCGCATTCGCCTGGTGGCGGAAATCAGGAGCCTCAGTGCGGCCTCGTCTTGATCCCGGACGCCCAATCGGGCGGCCCCAGCGAGGTGATCGAGCCACGCGTTATCCGGTTTGAGCCGCCGGGCGGCGTTGACCCAACCGATGGCCACCTCGGGGGCGACGCCCGAAGATGCCGAGCATCGTGAGAGCCTTGCCGCGAGATAAGGCATGAACCAGTCGCGATCCGAGCCCGGCTGTTTCACCTGATCGGCGATCCGTTCGCAGAGCCGGCGATAGCTCAATTGGTCGCCCGCGAGGAGGAGCAGTGCGCCGTACTCGAACCAATCCTCCGCGGGCGGACCCGAGCTGATGCCCCGGCCGAAGGCATCGGCGGCGTCCTTCCAGCGCCCGAGCCAGGCGAGGTGCCGCCCCCTCGTGACCCACAATTGCGGGTCGCTCGGCCGCAGCGCGACCGCCCGGGCGAAGACCGCGTCATCGGCGGCGAACAGGCGGTCAATGACCACCCGCAGGCCCTCCTCATTGCGACTGTCCGGGCACCGGGCGAGGGCCTGCAAGAGATTGTCGGCCGCCGCGTCGGGCTGCCTCTCAGCGAGCGCCAGGCGGCCGCGAGTGATCCACGTCAGGAAGCTCTCCGGTTCGATTCGGATCGCGGATTCAAGGTCCTGTCGCGCCCGATCACGGTCGCCCAGCGATAGCAGGACATGGGCGCGGGCCGCGGTCACGCTGGCCCTGATCACTTCCTCGGGGGCGATCCGCCCCAATGCCGCCCGGGCGCGGTCGGGCCGGCCGAACTGCGACTCGGCCCAGGCGTTCATCAGGTCGGTCCACGGGTCCGGGCGCCGGGGGCGGCCCTCGATCTCGGCCACGGCCTCGGAGACGAGCACCCGTGCGGCCGCCCAGAACCCGAATCCGACTCGAGGGGCACTCAAGGGCCACTCCAGGAACTGCATGCCGAGATCGTCCAGTTTCCGACGGGACTTCGTCAGGGCATGTCGGGATTCGACGACCCGGCCCATGCGATGCAGGAGCATCGCCCGCACCGCATCGGCGAGCGCCGCAAGGTCGTCGACCGGCCCGACGTCGGGCGGTCGAGCCCTGTCATATAGGTCGAGCTGATCCTTCACCTCCTCGAGGCGGCCCGCGCGGAGATAGCTCAGCGCCAGGTACACCTCCGGCCAATGCTGCCCGGTCACCTCCAGTCCGCGCATGGCCAGGGGGATCAAGGCCGCGCGGTCTACGTCGGAGTCGGGCGCGATGCCGGCGAGCATCGCCAGGTCGGCCGTGGCCTGTGCGCTATCGGATGCGACATGACGGGATAGGGCACGGTCCCGGATGCGGCGGTAACCGACCTCGTCGCGGAGGAGCAGCCGGGTGAGCCCGGCCATCAAGTCGATGCCGGTATCCGCATTCTTCGCGGCCGCGAGAGCGGGCTCGAGCGCCGCATCGGCCTCGACCCAGAGGCCACGATCGCAGAAAGTCCGGCCCAGATCGAGCAGGTCGACGCGGCAGCTCGCGACGGATGTCCAGTCGCTCTCCAGGTTGGCTGCCAGGCCGAGCTGAAGATCGCGGGCCGCGATCCATCCCCGCAGCGCCTCGTGCAGCCGCCCATCTTCGTTAGCGTGGTCGGCCCCCACCCGGAGAGCCCGCGAGAGGTCGAACCGATGATCGGGCGACTTCGGGTCGTCGCGGATGAGCGCCTCGAGCTCACCGCGCGCCTGCTCCAGCCGCCGTCCGGACTCCTCCCTCCGCCCAAGTTCGCTGAGCAACACGGCGGCGGCCAGCCGGCTATCGGCCCGCTCGGACCGAGCCCGGAAGTCGAGTTCGCGTGCGGTCGGGGCGACCGGCGCGGCGTTCGCAACGGCGGCGCCGGCGGCTTCGGCCGCCACTCCCGGTCTCCCTTCTTCCAGGCGTCTCACCAGCGCCCGGAAGTCGTCGCGCTTCCGCAGATTGGGCCAGCGCGACGGATTCTTCAGGTTGACCAAGCCGACATCGCCCAGATCGGCCGCCCTCGCGAGCAGCGAGACGGCCCGACTTCCGACCGTTTCGATCTGGGACTGTTCGGCCGCTGTCAGCGGCGATCGCGGCTTGGACAGCGAGCCGATGCGGCGGTCGGCGGTCCCGACAAAACTCCTCAGGTCGAGCGAGAGGTTGTTCTGGTTCGGATCTCCCGATACCGGGAACGCCGCCAGGGCCTCTTCATCGACTTCGTCATAAGGCTCCCCCCGCTCCTCCCGCCACCCGCCGATGAGCGCGGCGGCACGGAACCTCATCAGGGGCGGGAAAGGGACGTCGGGGTGGGCCGCCGCCAGTTGCCGGCTGAGCGTCAGCCCTTCGCCCGCACTGACGATGGCTTGATCCTTCAATCCGCAATCCCATTCGGCACAGGCCAGATTCATTAAACTGAGGAGCAGCTTTTGCTGGTAAAGGAGGCGGTCCGGGTAGCGCGCGATCAGGCCCCGGATGCGCTCCAATGGCTTGCGCTGGATCCACAAGCGGTCGCTTCTCAGACCCGCCATCGCCAGCAAGACAGCCAAGTCGGCGTCGTTCGCCGCCAGTTCCCACTCGACGTCGGGACGACCAAGGGTCTTGCCGAGGACCGCCTGGTTCAACTCGAACGACCGCTGTTCCATCTCGAACGCGCCGAGGAAGTCGCCCTCGCGCTCCCGAAGCCCCATATGCATCCTGTAGTTGCGGGCGAGCGCAGCGCGATCTCGAAGTCATCCGGGTGCGAGGCCAGCGCCGACTCGCCCACTTCGATCGCGCGGTCGTATCGTTGATTCTCGTACAAGGCATTGATCCGACCGGCGAGGATGGCCGGGTCCGATGGGACGTCCCTCGCCAGCGACTCGTAGAGCGACACCGCCTGGCGAGCAGTCTCGGCGGCGGTCGGGTCGGCCAGCAGTTGGCGGACACGCGCCAAGCGGAGGGTCACGGCCGCGATTTCCGCACGCAGCGATGGATCGTCGCGGCGGTCGCGCAGGAAGGCCTGGTAGAACGTCGCGGCCGATTCCAGGAGCTTGCGGCGAAGCGGCTTGAGCTTGGGCGTCTCCTTGAGAGTTTCATCCTCCGTGACCTTGTTCAGGAATTCGTTGACGGCTGCGCGGGCCTGGGCGAACCCAGCATCGGCGCGGGCCTTCTCACTCCGGGCGACGGCCTCGCTGGCCCGCGCCGTGAGCGATCGTTGGTCGGCGAGCTTGCGATCGGCCCGGGCCTGCACCAGCGCGGCCGTCACGGCGGCGAAGGCTCCGAGGAAGACGACCAGCAGCGACGCAGCCATCGCCGCCATGCCCGGGTTGCGATGGCACCAGCGCCAGGCGCGCTCGATCGCCGTGCTTCGTCTCGCCTCGATCGGCCGGTCCTGGAGGAACAGCCGCAGGTCCGTGGCCATCGCCCCGGCCGTCTGGTAGCGGGTCGAGGGGTCGCGGGCCATCGCCTTGTGGACGATGGTCTCCAGGTCGCGCGGCACCCGGCGGTCGAGCGTCCGCAGCGAGGGGGCGTCTTCCTCGAGGATCTGCCTGACCAGGCGGGCGCGGTCGGGCGCGTCGAACGCCGGTCTCAGCGCGATCAACTCGTAGAGGGTGGCCCCCAGCGCGTAAATGTCGCCGCGACGATCGGACGTGCCGTCGAAGCGTTCGGGGGCCATGTAGCGCAGGGTACCGAGCACGTCGCCGGTGTCGGTGATGTCCTCGCCCTCATCGACCTTCGCCAGGCCGAAGTCGGCCACCCAGATGTCGCCGCGTGCGTCGAGAAGCAGGTTGGAGGGCTTGACGTCGCGGTGCAGCACACCGAGAGCGTGGGCGTGGGCCAGGGCATCGGCCACCTGGGCGCCAATCCGAGCGACCTCGCGATGATACCGCGCCTGACCCGGGCCGGTGGCCGCGCCCAGCGACGAGACGCCGCTGCCGCTGTCGCCGGTCGGGCTGTCGACCGCCATCGACGACTCGGGCGGTCCGGTCGCCGAGTGCGCCTCGGTCGAGCCCGGCTTCGCGAGGGCGTCCCCATCGTCGGAACGGCCGCAGAACCGGCCGGTGAGCAGCCCCTCAGCGACGGACTGCGCCAGCCGGTCCGAGCTGCCCGCCGACGCGGCACGCCCCGACGGCCCAGCGACGCGTAGGTGTCTCACGTCGGCCAGAACGCGGTCGAGGCCCTGCCCGGGGATGTATTGCATGACGTAGTAGAGGATGCCGTCATGCTCGCCGAAATCGTAGACGGGCACGATGTTGGTGTGGTGCAGCCGCGCCGCCGACCGCGCCTCGTTGCGGAAGCGGCGGAGCAACTTCGCTTGATCGCGGAAACGTTGGTGTAGGACCTTCAACGCCACGTGGGCGCTGAGCGACTCGCGCCGGGCCTCGTACACCACGCCCATGCCGCCCCGGCCGATCAGGCGCAAGATGCGGTAATCGCCCAGTTGCTGCGGGATGGCCGCGGCGTCAGCGTCGGTGGGCTGCGCGACGAACGACTCGGTGGCGTTGACAGGATCGGCCTTCAATCCCTCCATTTCCACCAGCGCCGGGAAGAGCTCCAGGATCTCGACGGCGAATTCGGGGTAGCGCTCGACATACTCGGACAGGCTGGGGCGCTCGCTCCGGCGTAGGCGGGCGACGAACGAATCGGCCAGGCGCTCGAAGTTGACGACACCACTCGACGGTTTCTCATTCATGGCCTCAACCCCTCCCCCGCGTCGGGGCTCGATCCGATCAGGTCCTTCAGCCGCTTCAAGGCGCGCATGTAGCGATGGCTGGCGGCCGAGCGCTCGATGCCCAGGGCGCGGGCCGTCTCCTCGGCCGACAACTCCTCGAAATGTCGCAGGACGAGGACCTCACGGTCGATGGGGTCGAGCGCATCGAGGGCTTCCTGAATGCGCAGGTTGCGCTCGGCTCTCATGGCGGCCACGCTGGGGCGCGTGTCGCGCCCGAGGAGTTGCGCCGCCAGCGCCGCCGAGGAGGCCGCGGGGATGGGACCGTCGAAGACCCGGACCTCGCGCCGCGGGTCGCGAGCCTGGACGCCCAGGTGCTTCCGGTGCTGGAGCGCGATCGCCTGGCCGACCAGCCCCCGGAGCCACAGGAACAGCGGCAACTCCGGTTCGCGGACGTATCTCGGGAACTCGCGCACGGCCGATAACAGTGCCTCCTGGATCACGTCCGAAGCGTCGACGCGACCAAGCAAACGGTGGTCGAGGCGCAACGTGACCATGCGCCGCAGGCGGGCACGGTGCGGCTCGATCAGCTCGGCCCACGCGGCCTGGTCGCCATCGGCGGCCCGGCGAAGCTGCGCGGCCTCGTGCGTCGAATCATCGGGGGTCTCCATAGAGAGATATCTTGCGTGCCGGACGGATCCGTGACAGGGGGGGCTCGAAGACTGCGAGATCGGTGGCGTGATCGGAGGGCAGAACCTGGTGTCAACTCCGGCAGAAATTGCCGGCGGGGGAAATCGATGTCGCTTCATGATTTCCGCGGCGTCGGCCCCCGATTCCCCGGGGCGATCCGCGGCCCCGACCTCGCCGGCCCGCCGCCATCGGAGCCGGGCCAACCCGCGCCGCCCGCATCGCCCGACCGCGGCCGGGTCGGGCCGGGGTTGCCGGACGGGCGATCGAACCCCGTGTGTCGAGCGGTCGCGGATGCGCTCGTCCGACTCGCCCCGATCCGGTCGTGTGGCCGCGGCTCATCGCGATCCGGAACCGAGCCGAAGGTGGATCGGATCGTTCACGCCGCCGGCCGGGGACCGAGCGATATCGCCCCCTCGGCCGTTGTCGTCCGGGGGGCGGATCGAGCACTCGCGGTGGCCATGGAGGGGCTGGCGGATCGTCGCGGGCCCGAGCACTTCCCCGCGCGAACCCGGAGACGCGATACCCACGCCTCGGCTGGACGAGCCGAACGGCCGAACTCGGGCGCCGCCGACTGCTCTTGCAACCGATGGATCAACTGATCGGAATCGAACATGTCCCCCGCCGCCGGGATGGCGGCCGTCCCCGGTCCGATCCACCCGCCGGCTTCGCCACCGTCCCGCACCGGGCCGGGCGCCCGCCGGTCGGCCGAGGCACGGCCCGGTCGGTTCGGAGGGCCTTCCGCTCCCGCGCCGGCCGCGCGGACCGGGGCCGGGGGATGCCGCAAGCCGGTCCGTCGATCCGATCCAAGAGATTCCGTTCTAATGGATGGCTGTTGGGATCGGGCCTGATCAGCGCCCGGCGCCCCGGGCGGCGAAAAACGCCGGCGGTTATTGCCCCCCTGCCCCCGCCGCCCGTCGGCCGGCCCGACCCGACCGAGCCCGGAGGGCGATGCCGGCCGGCGGACCGGACCGGCCAGGCGACCGACGGCGACGGGCGGGTCCAGTCCGGGAAATCTGGCTGCGGCCACGTTTCGGCTCCCCATGGACTTCACCGAGTCCAGCGCCCGCGTTGACGCCCGCTTCAGTTGGGCGACGGCGAAGGCTCGTCCGCACGGTACGAGGCCAGAGGAACCGGCCCCGGGTCCGAGACACGGCCTACGGAGGGGAGTGGCAAACACATTGACCCGGCGGCCGCTCAACGCGTTCCCTTGCCCTCTACGCCGGTCAAAATCCCACGCCCTGACTCTTCCGTGTCAGCGGCTATACCAGGCCACGAGTTTCTCGAGCTCGCCGCGCTGCGCCAGGGTGGTCACCAGGAAGCGAATGTGCGGGAAGCCCAGCATCGGGTTGCCCCCGAGATGATCGTCGACGATCTGAATCGCTTGCTGCACCGCTTCCACCGGAGGCCGGCCGGTGAAAGCTCGCCTCAGCCACAGGATCATCGGCAGCGTCAGAACGAGCGATTCCAGGCCGGCCCAGAGCGGCATGTCGAAGTGGGACGGCCCGCAGAATTGGAGCGAATTCAGCTTGACCACGTAATAACGTTCCAAGGTCTCATCCATCTCTGGCGGCATCCCGCTGCAACTTTCAACCTCCTCGAAGGTGGTCTCCGGCAGGAATTCGTTGACGCGAGGCACGCGACCACGACCCCTGACGAAGCGCCAGCCGGCGAGCACCCGGCCCAACCGTCTCCCGACGCCCGAAGCGCGGTACACGGCGCGATCCCTGCGGGCGAAGATGGCCAGCAGCGCGCGGAACAGGACCCCGCCGAGCAGCCGGTCGGGCGGCGGCAGGTCCGCGGCCTCGAGGGGCACGTCCGCTTCAAGGCTGCCGCGCACCGCTTGCAAGAACTTACTCAAACGATGGCCTTGCATGTTCTCCAACTTCGCCCGGCCGCAGATGTGGGCCATGGCCAGGCACTTGCGCAGCCGCCGTTCCAGGCGATCGCTGCGGTCTTGCACGATCTCCACGAGTACCTCGACGATACGACACACATCCGGCCACGAGAGCCGCTGACCGGCTTGCACCAACGGAGGCGTCGCACTGTCCGCCGACCGGCCGACGTGTCGCTCCAACAAGCGCGACAGGTTCACCAGCTCTTTTTCCGCATCGGCCACCGGGCGACCCCGGTTCGCAGCGGCCGACGGGCAAGAGAAACGCATGCCGACGCGCCAGTGTTTGCCGGCCGGTATGAGGATGAAGGGAAACAGACGGCATACGAACGGCTTGGCGTCGGCGCCGAAACGCTCTTGAAGCCGGCAGCGGTTGCCGGACGTCAAGAAGACGCAACCCCCGTCAGGCCGATGGGTCAGCTTCCATTTCTTGGAGCGCCGACCCGCGGGCGCGAACCACGGCTTGGGAGCGACCTCGGGATCGTTTGCCAGGTCCAGCGCCTCGATGCGATGCTTCTCCTCGTCGGTGACCACCGCCTCGATCCGGCAGCAGTCGCTGCAGCCATGACAATCCCAGTTTTGCATCAAGGGCAAGTTTCGCAACGGAAACGGCATCTACGAATACCGCCTATCAGACCTCGCAGGCGTCCTCGGCGGCATGCTCGCCTTGACGACGTGCCGAGGACGCATAAGGGGGTCGTTGCACCACACGAATACGGACATTTTGGCGGTCGCCAAGGGAAGATTCAAGCATCGTCCCGCGGCCATTCGCGGCCATTCGGGTCGGACCTGGTTGTGCGCCGTACCAAGGTGTTGGTCTTCAGTTGGCGTTCGGGGTTAGACCAAGTCTGACCCAATGGCGCGCTAATGGCGCGGGGAGAGACCTCGAGGGGAGGGTGTCCCGTCCGTAGTTGAAATGGGAGGCAGCTCCCCTCGGACATTGTCACGCCGCGCCGGGTTGGTATCCAGTCCCTGGTTCTCGGATCTCCGGAGACGCCGTCCGACGACGCCCGGCGGCAGGAATGCAAAGGCATGGCGGACCTGCTATAATCGGCCCGATGCGACCTGATCCTTGGGCCAGCCCCGGGGGCCGGGGCCGGCGCCCGCTCGACCGACGACGATCGGAGCCGCGCCATGACAGCCGCCGCTGACCACCATCTCCTCTTCGGACTGCTCGCGCTCCAGAACGGCCTGATCGACCAAGTCCAGCTCGTTGCCGCCTTCCAGGCCTGGACCCGCGACAAGGCCAGGAGCCTGGCCGACCAGCTCGTCGCCCGGGGTGACCTCGACGCCGACGCCCGCGCCGGCCTCGAAGCGATCGTCGCCTTGCACGTCAAGAAGCACGGCGACGTCGAGAAGAGCCTGGCCGCCGTCCCCGCCAACCGCTCCACCCGCGCCAGCCTGGCGGCGCTGGGCGAGCCCGAGATCGAGGAGACCCTCGCCCGGGTCACACGGGCCCCCAACGGCCGGGCCGGGCAGGCTGACGACGACCCCGACCGCACTTCGACCCTGTCGGTCGGCGCGGCCACCGGCGACGGCCAGCGGTTCCTCCTGCTCCGGCCTCATGCGCGGGGCGGGCTGGGCGAGGTGTTCGTGGCCCTGGATGCCGAGCTGCACCGCGAGGTGGCGCTCAAGCAGATCCTCGAGAAGCACGCCGACGACCCGGTGAGCCGCCATCGGTTCGTGCTGGAGGCCGAGGTAACCGGAGGGCTCGAGCACCCCGGGATCGTGCCGGTTTACGGCCTGGGTACCTACGGCAGCGGCCGCCCGTACTACGCCATGCGGTTCATCAAGGGCGACAGCCTCAAGGAGGCGATCGAGCAGTTCCACGCCGACAACTCCCTGAAGAACGACCCCGGCCGTCGATCCTTTGAGCTTCGCAGACTGCTCCGCCGCTTCCTCGACATCTGCAACGCCATCGATTACGCCCATTCCCGCGGCGTGCTCCACCGCGACATCAAGCCCGCCAACATCATCCTCGGCAAGCACGGCGAGACGCTGGTGGTCGACTGGGGCCTGGCCAAGGCCGTGGGCCGGGCCGATCCCTCGGCCGGCGAGCAGGCCATCGCCCCGTCGTCGAGCGGGTCATCGGAGACGCTGCCCGGCAGTACCCTGGGCACGCCGGCCTACATGAGCCCCGAGCAGGCCTGCGGCGATCTCGATCGGCTGGGCCCTCGCTCCGACGTCTACTCGCTGGGCGCCACCCTGTACTGCCTCCTGACCGGCAAGCCGCCGTTCGAGGGCGACGACGTCGGCGAGATCCTCCGCAAGGCGCAGCGGGGTGACTTCGTCCGGCCCCGGCAGCTCGAACCGTCGCTGGACGCGGCCCTGGAAGCCGTCTGCCTGAAGGCGATGGCCAACCAGCCGGGAGACCGTTACCCGTCGTGCCGGGCCCTGGCCGACGACGTGGAGCGGTGGATGGCCGACGAGCCGGTCTCGGCCTGGGCCGAGCCCTGGACGCGGAAGCTGTTGCGCTGGCTGACGCGGCACCGCACCGGGGTGACCGGCGCGGCGGCGGCCGTGCTGGCGGGAGTGGTCGGTCTGTCGGCGGTGCTGGCCGTGCAGGCCCGGGCCAATCTCGCCCTCGCGGACAAGAACACCGCGCTGACGGCCGCCAACGCCAAGATCGAGGCCCGCTACAACCTCGCCGTCGAGGCCATCAAGACGTTTCACACCGGCGTGAGTGAGGACTTCCTGCTCAAGGAGGAGAGATTCCGGGAGCTGCGCGACCGGCTCTTGAGAGCGGCCTCGGACTTCTACGGCAAGCTCGGCGCCCTGCTCGGCAAGGAGACCGACACCGCCTCGCGGCGGGCCCTGGCGCAGTCCAACTTCGAGCTGGCCGACCTGACGGCCAAGGTCGGCCGCGTCGAGGACGCCCTGGCGGCGCATTGCGCGGTCCTGGCGGCGCGCGAGGCACTGGCGGCCGAGCCGGGTGCCGGCGCCCTGGCCCAGGTCGACGTTGGCCGCAGCCTGAACGAGGTCGCCGGGCTGCTCAGCGCGACCGGCAAGAGGGACGAGGCGCTGGCGTCCTACCGCCGGTCGGAGTCGCTCCTGGCCGGCCCGGCCGGTGCCGATCCGTCGGCGCGGGCCGCGCTGGCCGACTGCCGGTCGCGAATGGGCGGGCTCCTCAAGCAGGACGCGGGCCAGTCCGCCGCCGCCCTGGCGGCCTTCCGGCTGGCGCGGGCCGACCAGGAGGCGCTGGCCGCCGCTCCCGACGCCTCCAACGACGCCCGCCACGACCTGGCGGACACCATCCTTTCCACCGGCGCCCTGCTGATTGGAACGGGCAAGCCCGCGGAGGCCGAGGCCGAGTACCGCAAGGCGATGGCAATCTGGCAGAAGCTGGTTGACGACAGCCCCGCCGTCACCAAATTCCGCCTCAGCCTGGCGGGGAGCCACCTCAACTTCGGCTGGCTGCTGTCGCAGACGGGCCGTCCGACGGAGGCGGAGTCCGAGTACCGCCGGGCGATGGAGATCCAGGCCAGGCTGGCCGACGACAACCCCGCTGTCATCGACTTCCGCAGCAACCTGGCATTGAGCCACCTCAACCTCGGCGCCCTGCTGTCGAACACAGGCCACCCGGTGGAGGCGGAGTCCGAGTACCGCCGGGCGATGGAGATCCAGGCCAGGCTGGCCGACGACAACCCCGCCGTCATCGACTTCCGCAGCAGCCTGGCATTGAGCCACGACAGCCTCGGCTGGTTGCTGCGGAGCACGGGCAAGCCGGCGGAGGCGGAGGCCGAGCACCGCAAGGCGATGGCAATCTGGCAGAAGCTGGCCGACGACAACCCCGCCGTCACCGAATTCCGTAGCCGCCTGGCGATAAACCATTTCGTCCTCGGCCACGTGTTCTCGGGCATGGGCAAGCCAGTCGCGGCCGAGGCCGAGTACCGCAAGGCGCTGACGATCCGGCAGAAGCTGGCCCGCGACCACCCCGCCGTCACCGAATTCCGCATCCACCTGGCACAAAACTACTTCTACATCGGCGCCCTGCTGTCGAACACAGGCCACCCGGTGGAGGCGGAGGCCGAGTTCCGCAAGGCGCTGGCAATCTGGCAGAAGCTGGCCGACGACAACCCCGCCTTCACCGGCTTCCGCAGCAGCCTGGCGGACAGCCACTTCGAGCTCGGCATCCTGCTGTCGAGGACGGGCAAGCCGGCGGAGGCCGAGGCCGAGTTCCGCAAGGCGCTGGCGATCCGGCAGAAGCTGGTCGACGACAATCCCTCTGACATCGGTCTCCGCGGTGGCCTGTCCTACGACTACTTGAGGGTCGCTGCCCGCCAGGCGTGGTTTGGGCAGGACAAGGAGCTTTCCTCCACTTGTGAGAAACTCCTTTCGCTCGCGAAAGATACGGAAGATCCCCTGCTCGCCGACAAGGCGGCGAAATGTTGCAGCCTGCGCCAGGCCGACCCCAGGCGGTGCGAAGCCGCGCTGGTCCTCGCCCGTCGCGCGGTAGAACAGGGAAAGGGTTCCCGGTGGCTGGTTTATTTCGAGATGGCCCTCGGCATGGCAGAATACCGGAGCGGGCACTTCGCGGAAGCCGACGCCGCGTTGACAGCGGCGATGAATGATCCAGGCAAAAATAACGCTGTATCAAGCACTTCAGCGTTCTACCGCGCGATGGGCCTGTTTCGACAGGGCAAGACCGACCTTGCCCGCAAGCTCGCGACCGAAGCGGCCGCGAAGATGAAACCACTGCCCGTTGACGAGCAGAGACCGCTGGCCGGCGGTGCCGACGAGGACGACCTGTTCATGTGGTTGGCCTACAAGGAGGCGCGGGCGCTGTTGAATCTGCGAGCCGCCCCGACCGACGCGACGCCGACCGAGAGCCGAAAATGAGGGACATCCACATCGCGAAGAAGGGGCAAGGACCTCTTGTGCGAAGCACCCCTCGGGCCGTACCGGCAAGAGGTCCCTGCCCCGCTCTTCCGCCGATCACCTGTTTCCCGCGACGGATGCAAAGGCGTGGCGGGCCTGCGAACATCGGCCCGATGCGAGGGTATTCCCGGGCCGCCGGCATGGGCTACCGGGATCGACACGCCTGACGGACCGAGTCGGCCCTGGACCCGCTCCGCTCGCGCGACGACTTCCGGCACCTCTCGATGGATGTGGCCTTCCCGGCCGAGCCGTTCCGCGGTGACCGGCCGCCAGCCGCTGAACTCTGGGCCAAGCTGCCGAATTCCGACCCTCGGACGCGATTCGAGCAGGCCCGCGTGCTGGCGCTTCTGGCCGGGCAGGGCCTGGACGCGAAATCGGGCGTGGCCGCCGACATCTCCTCTTCGGATTGCTCGCGCTTCAGAACGGCCTGATCGACCGGGGCGCCCTTGTCGCCGCCTTTGAGGCCTGGACCCGCGACAAGGCCAGGAGCCTGGCCGACCAACTCGTCGCTCGGGGTGGCCTCGACGCCGACGCCTGCACCGGCCTCGAGCCACCCCTGTCGCACCGGTCGTCATGAGGGGAGCTGGTTCCTCCGGCCCTTCTCACGCGGCGCCGCGCTCGATCCCAGACCGTCGTGCTCGGGCGGATTCCTCCAGGGCCTTGATGAGCATCGGCAGGGCCCGATGTCCCTTGACCCGGCGGAACTGGCTCTCGGCGCGCAGCAGGCCCGCCGCGCACCACCGCCGCCGCATCTCCCCGTCACGCCAGCGGGTCACGCGCGCCGTGAGCCGCCGCGTCACCGAGAGGGCCGACTCGATGGGATTGGTCGTGGCCAACGTCCGACGCAACGCCCCCGCCAGGCCCAGCTTGACCACCGCCAGCGTCTCCTCCAGCCCTTCCCGCACGCTCGAGGCCGCATCCGGGTTGATCCGCTGCAGCCAACGTGCCGTCGCCTCCAGCGACGCCCTGGCGGCCTCGTAGCCCGTCTCGCGGTACGCCTCCGAGAGGCGCCGCTCCAGTTCGGCGTGGTGCTTCTCGGGGACGTGGGCCTTGACGTTACGCTTCTTGTGGACCTGACAGCGCTGGATCACACCGTTCTGGCCCCAGACCCGCTTTGCGGCCGCGTGCAGAGCCTTGGCACCGTCGAGCACCAAGAGAACAGGCCGGCTCGTGTCCAGGCCCCCCGCCTGCAAGTCCTCCAGCAGCGCCACACAGACGGCGGCGTTCTCGGTGGCGCCTTGACGCAGGCCGAGGATGCGCTTGGTGCCATCGGCGGTGATCCCCGCCGCCACGATCATCGTCTCGCTCGCGTACTCGACGCCATCGATCATGAGCACCGGGAAGTGCGTGCCGTCGAAACGGCGTTCAGCCAGGGCCTTAACCTGTGCGGCGGAGGCCCGGACGAAGTCGCGGCTGATGCTCGATTTCCTGACTCCGAAGCCATCCTGTGTAAGATCGATAATGTCTTCATAATCACGAGTGCTCACTCCACGGACCATAAGGCGGAGCACGGCCTCGGGCATGGCCTCGGGGGATTGCAGTCGGGCGTAGGTCTCCAGCGGGACCTCGCCGCCTCCGTCGGTGCGCCGCACGCGGGGGCGCGCGATGGCGATCTTCTTGCCGGCCAGGGTCGCCGTCCCCCGTTGGTGGCCGTACCGCGTGTGGGTCCGGTCGGGCTGACGCTCATGGCGCCGCCCGCACAGCCGGGTCACCTCGTCCTCCAGGAGACTCGAGGCGACCAGCATGCCCAGTTTGAGCGCCAAACTCTCCAAGGAGTCCTGCATCAGGCCGAGCAACTCATCGCGATCCAGGGAGAGTTGGATCTCGCGGCCGGAGGCCACGATGGGGACAGCGGGCTGGGCTGGCTCGGGCTTGTGGGAGTCCTGTCGCTTCGCATAGTCTCGTTTCAAGGCGGTTCCTCCTTCCTCGTCCAGGGAAAAGCCGCGTCCAGTCTAGCGACCGGACGGGAGGAACCGTCCTCTTCACTTTTCAACTAGGATCGGGACAACCTCGACCTCGAGCGCTTAAGGCGTGCATTGCAGCGACACGAGGAAACCCCCCCGATCCCTCCCTTCGTAAGGAGGGGATCAAGAGGGGCGGACGTCTCGCAGTCCCCCCCTGACGAAGGGGGGGTCGAGGCTTCCGCCCGGCCTCGAGGCCGAACCACGTCGGCCATCCATTCGTTAACCGCTCGATTACCCCGGCGAGAAAGATCCGCATGGACCGTGAATCCGACGAGCCCGACGCGCCAGCGAGTGCATGGCTGGTTTCCGCCGGAATTCACTCGCTGGCGCTTCGGGCTCGTAGGCACCATGGGCGCGGATCTTCCTTGCCGGGGTGATCATGAAGGCCAAACGAGCAGCCGAAAAACGAAGAATCAAATCTGGATTGAAAGGGCGGCGGGAAGATCGCGTGTCGGAGCCTGATCCCAAAGGTAAAGATGAGGGCCGTGGAGGGCCGTCATAAGCGGTGCCGCATACTTCCGCCTGATCGGCAACTCCGCACAGTTCGCCCCAACCGTAAGGAGTTTGGCGGTAGGGAAGGAAAGGTGTCAAGCGGCGGGCCGGTAATGCCTCTTGGCACGACCTACGCTGACCCGGGACGCAAGCCGGCGGGGGGTCGTCGAATGCCCCGCCGGGCGGATGCACGGGCCGTATCGGCAGGCAGGAGCAAGATCCGGTTGGGGGATCATGCCGGAAGTGTCGGTCAGGCCGGCTGAGGGGAACCGCCCGCACTTACTTGATCGGGCCGAGCTGCGCCGCCAGGTCATCGTAGAAGGACTTCCAATCGTCGTAAGGCAGGACGCCGAGGTCGCGGTAGAGGGCCAGCCGCTCCGCTTTGAACGAGGCCCAAAGACCGATCAACCGGTCCTGGGCTCTCCGGATCTGGACCATTTGGTCGAGCAGGGCTTGGGTTGCGATCCTGGCCCCCACGGCCTGGGCTAACGCATGCGTCCCTCCGGCGGGGGGCGCCACGATTTGTTCTAACACTTCATCGATCAATCGGCTGGCCAGCTCGTAGCGCCGCCTCTCCCCGACGTAGGCTCGACGTGCCGCCACCAGGCTCCGGATATGCCGGCGAGTCCGCAGCTCGAGTTGGACGTCCGTGGCCCGCGCCGCCTCGCCCTTTTCCCGGCCGCCCCGATCCTTGTTGGCCACCCGCATCACGGCCGCCAGCTCATCTTCCAGACGGTCCGAGTTCGCCTCGATTGTGCCGAGGATCGGCCGGCCCTCGACCACGACCTCGCCCAAGTCCGGGAGCCGTGCGATGAGTCGGGGGAGCACCTGGAATGTCCGCGTCGGATCCCGGTGCCAGTTGTGCACTCTCTCGAACGCCTCGCGGAACGCCGCGGTGCCTTGAGGGTCCGGGATCAACAACGCGCACGGCAGGAGCCCCATCGCTGCCTTCAGCTCGTCGAGCCCGTCGCGGAATTGCGCGGTCTCGTCTGCCAATCTCTGGCGGGCGCGGACCAACGAAGCTTCGACCAAATCGGCCTCCAGCGTGCTCAGGCCCGAGGACTCTCCCTGGATCAATTCTTGAAAGAGCCTGAGACAATTCTCCCGGAGCGCGACGTCGCAGCGTGCGTTGTCGATGACCTGGAGCCGGCGCAAGAGCTCGAGGTAGTCGCCGCTCGGGTCGCGGAATGTCCCGCCCGCACCGGGGCGGCCGGCGAGGAAGTCGTGCCGGAACCGGCCGAAGTCGGCGACGCCATGCCGCGCCGCGATCTCGGCGAGGACTTTCGGGTCGAGCACGTCGGCGCTCCACGTGGGGCCCGTGCGAGCGCGCATCAAGGCCAGCGTGTAGACGCGTTCCCATGTCAGGAGCTCCGGACGGCTGTCCGTGGACAGGCCCGCGATCCCTTTGACCGAATCCAGGGACCGTGGAGGGAGCGGCGGGAAGAAGAGAGCTACGAACGGCTGGGCCTCAGCCGGAGTCATGCGCCCCACTTCTTTAAGCTGGCGCTCGTCCTGGGGAGGCGGCTGGGGCGGAGCTGCGAACGAAGTCGCGACGACGGCGGACAAGGCGCCGGTGAGGATGGAAGTCCAGACGGTCCGCATGGGAGTGCCTCCGGTCTCGAGCACTTCGGTGGGCTGGAAGCTACCATTACTCCAATCGTAAGTTCCCGTGGTCCGTATGGGAATGCCTCCGATCTCGGAGGGGCGGGGGAACGGGGACGGGCGGGGGAACGGGGACGCAGGGCGGGGGAACGGGGGGAACGAGGATGCAGCTCATTTTCACGTTCCGGCGGTCCCGCCCGATGCCGGCGGTCCTCCGTCCGATCCGCCGGCCGGCTTCGCCGCCGGCCCGGGGCCGGTCTACAGACCGCCGGTCCGCCGAGGCACGGCCCGGTCGGTTCGGGGGCCTTCTCCTCTCGCGCCACCAACGCGGATCGGGGGCCGGGGGAGGCCGCAAGCCGGTCCGTCGATCCGATCCGTCCGCTGCCGCCATCGCCGCGGTGCCCGGCCATCCGACGGCCAGCCCTTCGTGGCCGCCACCGACCGCTTCACCGCGTTCCCCATCGCCCTGCTGCTCGCCGAACGCGGGGATTGAACCGCGGCGATGACGCCCCATAGAACCGTCAAATCCCCTACAGTCGGACGCCCGACCCGCCGAGAAATCTTACGAGGAAGATTCTTTTCGGAATTTTTTATCTCTCTACAGGAAAGCGAGTTAAGTCAACTAGTTCCTTAGTTTTTGCGATAGGTGCGTTTAAGGAATTGCAAAACCGCAGCATCCTGTTAGTAGAGGCTTTGATGGGAATTCAAGGGCCGAGTGGACTACCCCACACGCATTCACGCACGTCCGATGAATGAGCCGTCCCGGCCTGCAACTCCTGCCCGGCGGCCGGGCGGCGGAGCTGAGGTCGAGACCCAACGAGGGAAGAAGCGATGTACCAGCCGAGTCGCTCCGGCTCGCCGCTGCTGATCCGAGCGCTGCAACGCGGGTTGAAGATCCCGGCGAAAGTGCGCGAGTGGCTCGTGCTGGTATTGTGCGAGAACACGAGCGATCCGAAGGCCAGGCCGCAGGAGCGGGCCGCGGCGGCGCGGGCGCTCGTCGGCGGCCCCGGCGCCGCACTGCGCTACGCCGCCGCGACCGGCCGCCCCCTCGGCCCGTCGAAAGAACCCGGGCCTGATCCGCCCCATCCGATGGCGCCCGGGCCCGATCCCTGGCCGCTGGCCTCCAGCCCCGACGGCCGCCCGCTGGCCGACGGTGGCGTGCTCGCTCGGGTGACGATTGACGCCCCCGTACCGCCGCGCTAGAGTGAAGGGACCGCGAGTCCCGGCCCGCCCTATCCGCCGAAGAAGGACCGAACCCCATGACGTTCCCGCCTCTGGCCCGCGTCCGCCAATCGATCCCGCAGCCGAGGGTCGATGACGTGCCCGGCACCGTCCGGAAGCTGATCCGCTCGAGCCGCCTGCGCGAGCGCGTCCGGCCGGGCGGCACGATCGCCGTCGGGATCGGGAGCCGGGGCATCAACGGGATCGACGTGGTGGCCCGGGCCATCGTGGGCACGCTCCGGGAGATGGACTACAAGCCGTTCATCGTCGCCGCCATGGGCAGCCACGGCGGCGCGACGGCCGAGGGCCAGCGCGAGCTCCTGGCCGGCTACGGCGTCACCGCCGAGGCGATGGGCGTGCCGGTGAAGTCCGACATGGACACCGTGGTCCTCGGGACGAATCCCGTCGGCCTGCCGATCTACTTCGACCGCAACGCCTACCAGGCCGACGGGATCATCCTGGCCAACCGGGTCAAGCCGCACACCGACTTCCGCGGCGTCCATGAGTCGGGCGTGCTCAAGATGCTGGTGATCGGGCTGGGAAAGCGCAACGGCGCCAGCCAGGTCCACAAGCTGGGCATCCGGGGGCTCTGCGAGGTCCTGCCCGCCGTCGGCCGGTTCCTGGTCGAGAACACCCGCTTCGCCCTGGGCCTGGCGCTGCTCGAGAACGCCGAGGACGAGACTGCCGACATCGTGGCCCTCGAGCCCGAGACCATCTTCGACGTTGAGCCAAAGCTGCTCGATCGCGCCCGCGGCCTGTTGGGCCGGCTGCCGTTCGACCAGATCGACGTGCTGATCGTCGGCGAACTGGGCAAGAACTACTCGGGAGCCGGCATGGACCCGAACGTCATCGGGCGGCTCTACATCGAGACCCAACCCGACTTCGACAAGCCGCGGGTGACCCGCCTGGCCGTCCTGGACGTCTCCGTCGAGAGCCACGGCAACATCGTCGGCATCGGTTTCGCCGACCTGACGACCGAGCACCTCGTCTCGAAGATGGACCCCGTCCCGTTCCGGATCAATACGCTGACCTCCTGCTGCCTGGAACGTTCGCGCATCCCGATCACGCTGCCGACGGACCGCGACGTGATCGAGTCGGCGATCGAGACGTGCTGGCGGATCGACCCCGCCGACGCGCGGATCGTCGTCATACCCAACACGCTCGAGGTCAAGACCCTGTGGGTCTCCTCGCCGTTTGAGGAAGAGGTCCGCGACCATCCTCATCTCAAGCGCGAGACCGAGTACTTGCCGATGCCGATCGGAGATGACGGCTCGCTCGACCTGGTCGGACTCTTCCCGGAGAGCGTCCGCGCGCGACGCCGTGGAGGCCGCGGCTAGGGCTTCCCGGCCTTCTTCTCCGGGACGGCCGTCTCCTCCGTCTTGGGAACGAAGAGGATCGTCTGGTGATGGAATGTGACGGGGACTGCGACGACGTCGCCGACCGGCTTGCCGTCGAGCAGGCTGCGGATCGCCTGGAACGTCTTCATGCAATACGCGTCAACCGAGCGATCGGCGAAGTTGCGGACCCGGCTGAGCACCTCGGGCGTCCGGCTATCGTACGAGGCGTAGCCGGCCACCAGGAACCCGGGGCGACCGGCTTTGGTCCATTCGGTGCGCAGGTCGATGCCAGCGGCCATGCCATACTTGTCGTCCGCCAGGAGGATGTCGATCGCCGGATCGGCGTCCAGCGACTTGCGGAGCGCGGCAATCGCCCGATCGATGTCCCCCTCGAAGGCGACGATCTCGGTCTTCTTTCCCGACCCTTGGAGCGGGCCGAGCAGCGACGCCAGGCCGCTCTCGCTATAAGGGTCGTCCGAACGATGATGCAGGATGACGGCCCGGCCGGGGTGGTCTCGCTTCAAGGTCCGGTCGGCCTCGAGCACGTCGGCGACGATCTGACGGCCCGCGTCGGCAAGGCCTGTATACTCGACCCTGGGGATCGGCTTGCCGCCGCGCACGGGCACAGGCCGATCGAGCAGGAGGACGGCGATGCCTCGATTGGCGGCATCAGAGATGGCGTCGGTCACCGCCGGATCGTCGAGGGGCTCGACGATCAGGCCCGCCACGCCCCGGCCGGCGGCCGCGCGGATCGCGGCGGCCAGTGCCTCGGGCGAGGACTGCTCCGGCGAATCGGGCTGGCTCGGCCGCAAGGGGATCCGGGCCATGCCCAGGTCGCGTCGGAGGGACCGGGCGAGATAATCGCGATCGCCGTCCGCCGGTCGGGCCAGGATCAGCTCGACCGTCCGCGCGGATCCGCCCGGACGCTTCGTCTCGGACTTTCCCCCAACCGGGACAGACGCCGCCGCCACGCTGCCCTTGGAGTCGTATGTCGCCGGGAGGCTCGATTCGAGCGACTTGTTCGCATTCGGGGGCGGCGGTGCGACGAATGAGCCCGAGTCGCAGCCCGACAAGATCCATAATGCGGCCAGCGCGGCCGCCATCCGAGCGATGCCGGTCGCGGGCCCTCGCGCCGACACCGGCCTCGTCATGGTCGTCTTCAACGAGGTGGTCCTCTAGCTGATCAACCGACGGATCGCACCGGCCCGAGGGCCGCCTCGATCCAAGTTAACCGTGCCGACGGGGTCGCGTAAAGGTCGCTACGCGCCCCGCGGCTGGCTGGCGCCCGCTCAGTTGGCCTTCGGATTGAGGTTGGCCGAAGCGGGCAGGGGGGGTAAGGAGGCGGTCCGCTCGCGCCGGCGGCACGAGCTTGCCGGCGGCCTTGCGGACGGCCTCGGAGAGGTCCGAGCGGGCCATCTCCACCAGCCGCCTCCGGACGGAGGGCGACTTGAGGGCGGCCATCGCCTCGATGGCGCTCAACCGCACCATCTCGTCCTGGTCGCGCGAGAGCTGGATCAGCCAGATGGCCGGATCCACGTCGGTCCGGTCCTTCAACAGCGGGATCACCGACATCCGCTGCTGCGGCTTCGGGCTGAAGATCAGGCCGCCCAGGCTGATCTGCTCCTGGCTCAGGCCGCGGGCCTTCAGGACGCTCATCGACGCCGACCGGATCATCGGGTCGATGTCGTGCAGGCGAGTCAACAGCATGTCGTCGGTCAACAGCAGGTTGCGCCGGGCGAATGAGACGAGAGTCTGCTTGCGGACCTCGGGGCTGGGATTGTCGATGTAGGCCAGCGCGGGCGCGGCGGCGTTGTCGATCGGCAGCGCGCCCAGGCACGCGACGGCGGCGACGAGCGTGCGTGCGTCGCGACTTCCGAGGCAGCGGATGACCGGCCGGTAGATGTTCTCCTTCCACTTCACGAGCGCGGTCTCCTCGGCCGGCATCGGCGAACGGCCGGGCAGCCAGACCCACAGCTTGGCGATCTCATCGAGGGCCGCGGCCCGCAAGTTGGGATCCGGGTCGGCCAGGCTGGCGGTGAGCAGGTCGTGCAGCGGCCCGAGGGCCTCGGCCCACTGGGCCGGGGCGGGCTCGACCGCGAAGCGATCGAGGATCCGGCAGGCCATCCCGACCGTCACGATCCGTCCCGGCCCCTTGAAGCCGAGGAACCCGGTCCGGATGCCGGTCAATATGTGGAGCCAGCCCGTCGCTTCTTCCTCGGTGATGGCCGTCCGGGGGGCGTCGGGGGAGGACGCAAGCCGGCGCTGGATCTCCGACAGCGCCCGGTGGTCGCTGTTCCGCGCCGCCTCGGCGAGGTCGGCCAGCGGGCTCGTCTCGCCGATCGCGGTGTCGGTCTTGGCCGCTGAGCCCGGCCCCCCTCGCCTCGCCCCGAGGAATCCGACCTTGATGCCGATGATCGTCGCCGTCAGGACCGCCGCACATCCCAGGATGGCCGCGACCCTCCGGCCCGCACCCCGTCGCTCCGGCATGGTTGCCTCCCTGCAAGTCTCGAACCCGGTTCGAGCGCCCGCCACCGTGCGGACGATCCCTGGGCCGCGGCCCCTTCCTCGAGATTCCTCGGCCCGCGGCACGGCGGCGCCGCCTCTCGTCGGGGCGATATCTTAGTCGGTCGGCCGAGCCAGACAAGGGCATTTTTCCTCAAGTCCGCAGGGCCTCGGGGCCGAGACGCGTCGGATGGGACCTGTAGATTCCGCGGGGAGATCCGGTAAACTGGTCCTTCCGATTGCCTGCACATCGTCATGGGTCGAATCGTCGTTTCTCCGCGTTCCGTGCGCGAACCCGCGGGTTGGGAATGATCATTGTCCTGAACTGTCCAGGTTGTAAGAAGAAGTACGAGCTCGACGGGGCGCTGGCAGGGAAGAAGTCGCGATGCCGGCAATGCGGCGAGGTCTTTCATCCGGGAGTCGGAACGGGCGGAGGCATCGCTCAACCCCGGCGACCCGAACGCCGCGGCCGCACCCAACCCGGGCCCGACGTCGTTGATGACGCCCCGGAACGTCGCGCGATCGAACCGCAAGGCCGATGCCGCCGCGGTCCGCCGGGCCGAGCAGGCCGCCCGCGAGAACATCACCGCGCTCCACGACCACGCGCGGGTCCTCTCTGAGATCCGTGACCCGCTCTCGGCGCGGCGCAAGGTGGGAGAGATGTTCGCGACGGCCCGAACCGTCAACATGCTCGAGCACCGCTCGCGCATGATCAAGCTCAGCGACGACGAGATGGTCGCGTTCAAGCACTCGGTCGGCTCGGAGATGCGGTCGGCCCTGGCGTCCGTGCGCCAGGAGTACGCGCGGATCTTCGCGATGGCGAGCGACCGCACGCCGACGATGGACCGCACACTCGCGGTCCTCGACCAGGCCGCCGACCGCTGGAGTATCAAGCCGGGCGAGGAGCTGCCGCCGACGCTCGTGGAGGCCGCCGACCCGTTCCAATCCCACGATGCCGATCCCGGCATCGGCATCGGGCCCGACCCCTCCGGCGGGATCATGGAGCGAGCCCGGATCCAGTACCACAACATGCAGGTCAAATTCGGCGATAAGGTCGTGTTGCTGATCGTCTCCGGCATCCCGGGCAACGGCGATCCGGATCGAGGAGTGACCGGCCAAGACGTCATAACGGCGCTCGAACATCGAGCGAAGGAACTGGCGCCGGAGGTCACCAAGACGGCCCGATTCGGCTTGAATGAGCGGCTATGGTTGATCCTGGCCCCGGTCACTGACCCGCAATCGCTGGCCGTCCACATCGATTTCGGGGCGGTGTCGGTCAAGGGCTCGCAGATCGAGGTCCAGCTCGACGGGCCATGGGCCCAGAACGTCCCGCGCGTCCCGCCCGAGCCCAGGCCTGGAGCCAACGCCGCTCCGTCGGCGGCGCAAGCCCGGGCGCCGGATCCCGAAGTCCCCCTGGGGGCCGATACGATCACGCGGTCGATGATCGAGCTGAAATCCAGCGATAAGCAAAAGCGGAAGCAAGCACTCGAGCGGTTGCAGCGGTCGGCTCCCGACGGCCGCGTCGACCAGGTCGTCGCGGCCGCCGCACCCCTGGTCGAGGACGACGACGAGTGGCTCGCCAAGTCGGCGATCGGGGTCCTGGCCGTCTGGCAGTCGCCGGAGGCGATGACGGCCTTGATCGGGCGGCTGCGTGACAACCGCCACTTCGTGCGAAGCGACGCGATCAAGGCGCTGGGCAAATACCGCGAGCCGCGCGCCGCCGAGGCGATCGTGACGATGATCAGGGAGGACGGCTTCGCGGTGGAAGACGCCGTCAGGTCGATGGGCGACGTGGCCGAGCCGGCGCTCATCACCTTGCTCCGGAGCCCGGATTCGGGGGTGCGCGGCCACGCGTGCCGCATCCTGGCCGAGATCGGCGGCCAGAAGACCCTCATCGAGATGCAATTCCTGCCGCCCGACCGGGACCTCGGCGTGCGCATGGCCGCCCAGGACGCCTGGAACAGGATCGTCGCCCGGGTCGGCCCGCCGCCGAGGCCCGCCCGCGGGAAGGCCGGCAATGGCCGATGAGGTCGCGACCATCGCATCGGAAGGGAAGGAACCACGAATAGCACGAATTTACACGAATTATTCACTTGCACTGACTTAGACTGATCCCGCGATTAATCGGCAGTCTCGTGCACGGCCCGGAATCCTCCTGGTCTTTATTCGTGAGAATTCGTGTTATTCGTGGTTGCTTTTGTCTTAAACTGATGGTCTTGCTCTCCCCGGGGTGAGATCCGGCCGATGGCGGCGCGGGCGACGTCGGCGGCGATCGAGCCATGAGTGCCGTGGTCGCGGGCATATTCGAGGTGGGGTAGAGCAGTTTCGCGGTCGCCGGACTGGAGCCGGTTGAGGCCGATGAAGGCGTGGGCCTCGGCGAGCTGGCGGGTTCCGTCGGACGCACGGAGCAAGCCATTTTCGTCGATCCCGCCACGGAAGTACTTGATGATCGGGATCGGCCAGGCGCGTTGGGGCGAATTCACGACGGCCTCGTCGAGCAACCGGCGGGCATCGGCCTCGCGCGGTGTACCGCGCGCACCGAGCACCGCCAGGAGGGCCATGTACGGGCTGAAGGGATCGTGCCAGCCCTTGAGGGCGAGGTAGGCGCGGGCGTCGTTGTCGGCCCACTCGGCTCCCGAGCCCAGCCGGGCCCACCCGCGTGCCACGTAGAGGTCGGCCCGCCGGGGCTGCAAGGCGACGGCGCGGTCGTAGTCGGCCAGCGCGCCGGCCCAGTCGCCCTCCTCGCGGCGGGCGTTGCCCCGGTCCTGGTAGACTCCCACGCCCATGCCCTTGGGATCGAGTCGGAGTGCCATGTCGAAGCCTTGCATCGCCTCGTCGCGATGGCCGAGCTGCGCCCGGATCCGCCCGATCGCAGCATACGCCGCGGCCATCCGGGGTGCGAGCTGGGTCGCGGCGCTGTAATCCTCGAGCGCCCGCTCCCGCATGCCCAGCCGGACGAACACCTCGGCGCGGTTGAAATGGGTGATGGCGTCCTTGGGCTCGAGCTCGATCGCCCGGCTGAGGTCGGCGATCGCCCGGTCATATTCGCCGATCGCGAAGTACGCCAGCCCGCGATTCGAGTACGCCCCGGCGTTCTTCTCGTCGATTCGGATCGCTGCGTCCAGGTCGTCGATCGCGCGTTCGTAGTGTCCGAGGGCGTTATGGGCCGCACCCCGGTTCTGATAGGCCGTGGCCCGCTTCGGATCCAGCCGGACCGCCTCGTCCAGGTCCTTGATGGCGCTATCATAACGGCCCATTCGGACCAGGACGCCGCCGCGGTCCTTGTACGCACCGGCGTTCTCGGGCATCAGCCGGATCTCGGCGTCGTAGTCGGCCAGCGCCAGGTCGTTGCGCCCCAGGCGCGAATGGGCGGCTCCCCGGTAGCTGTACGCCTTGATGAAGTTCGGATCCAGCGCGATCGCGCGCTCGAGGTCGGCGATCGCCGCCTCGTCGCGGCCCCGGAGATACAGGACGATCCCCCGCCCGGCGAACGCCCGAGAATTCGACGCATCCAGCCGGATCGCCTCGGCGTAATCGGCGATCGCCTCGTCGAAGAGGTTTCGGCCGGTCAGCACGTCGCCGCGGCCGACGAAGGCGTTAGGGTCGGTCGGGTCGATCGCGATCGCCTGGTTGTACGCCTCGATCGCCGCGGCGTCCTGACCGAGCCGGTGATACGACTGCCCGAGCCCCTCATAGGCGCCGGCCCGGCCCCGGACCATCTTCGCGCGGTCACGTCCCAGGACGTTCCCCGGTCCATTCCACGGTCGATTCCACAGGGCAATGGACTGCTGAAAGCTCTCGAGTGCCTCCTGGTCACGGCCCAGCATCAAGAGCGCGATGCCCCGGTTGCCGAAGCTATCGGGGTAGTACGGGTCCGTGGGCCCGCCCGGATAGGGCAGCCCGACCAAGGTGCCGAAATGGCTGTACTTGTTGACCCAATCGAAGTCGGCCAGGGCCCTGGTGGGCTGGTTGGTCACGACGTAACACGCGCCGCGCTTCAGTCGGACCTCGATGTCGCGGTGGTGTCGCTCGAGGACCCGATCGAAGTAGGGGATCGCCTCGGCGAACCGACGGGCCTCGTACAGTCGCAAGCCCTGGTCACGATCCGCCCTGGTCGGATCCGCCTGCGCCGGACACCTCGCCATCACGGCCAGGGCCATCGCCAAGCCGACAATCCGCGCGACCCTCGGAGCCCTCATGATCGATCCTCGCCCTCGCACTTCCTCGGGATCTCCTCCCCTGTTTACGTCGTCACGTTCGGGCCCGGTCGATCGTCGCTCACGGCCGCCCGCGCGAGGGACTTGCCGATCGCGACGGCCTTGCTCAAGACGCCGAAGAACCCGCAAGCGACGACAACGCCTGTCGTGCCATCCCCCGACACCCCGTCGTGCCCCCGATCGGTTTCCGGCCTGGGGACTTTCCCGACGCGCTCGAGCCCGTTAGTATTACCATCCGCGAGATCGTAATACCGACCTTCCGATCCTCCGGGAGCAACTCCGATGACGCGACGTCTTCGCTCGGGCTTCACGCTGATCGAGCTCCTGGTGGTGATCGGCCTGATCTCCGTGCTGGTCGGGCTGCTCTTGCCGGCGGTGCAGTCGGCGCGAGGCCGCGCGTCGCATGGACTGCCAGAGTCATTTGCACCAGATCGGTATGGGCGTGATGCAGTACTTCGACGATTGGAACGGCCAGTTCTTCCTGCATCACCCGTTCGATGCGGACGTCCTCTCGGAGGTCGACGAGGCGGAGTCGTTCGCGGAGATCTATTGGGAAGACAAGATCATGCCGTACGTGAATGCGACGTTCGCCAACGAGGCGATCGCCAGGGGCGGTACGGCGATCGCCGACGAGGCGATCTATCGATGCATGTCCGACGTGTCGAAGCGGCTGCCTTACGTCCTGGCCGACGGTACGATCGACGGGATCTCGAACCGGACCAACTACCTGATGAACTCGCAGTTGAGCCACAAGACCTTGCGCTACGGGCGCTGGACGCTCCCGCGTTTCCAGTCCGAGATCGGCCTGTCGAACTTCGTCGCGTTCAACGAGCGCGACGCGGCCGGCATCCTGGCCAGCCCTTATGCCGGCGACCCCAGGCAGGACGACTACGATATCTGGCTGGGCACGCAGATCCTCGATACCTGGATTCCATGGAACCGGCACGGCAGTTCGAACGTCCTTTTCCTCGATGGACACGCCCGGTCGATCCAGCGGTCCGACGCCTTGCCGGCGATGTATCCCGGAGGCGTCGTCTATCCTAACCCGATGTTCTACCCCTGAAGCCGATCAGTGGTGGACGTGCGGACCGAGCTTCCTCGCGGGCTGCGCCGGCCTCGCACTCGCATGGTGGCGGATCTTGGCGTGGACGGCGTGCGCGGGTTTGTGCGCGGCCTTGGCGTGGTGCTTCCCGTGGTGTGAGCCGTTGTTCGTTGTTCCCAGCCCGGATCCGCCCACGGAGCCGAGTGCTCGCCCCGATCCGCCCTGACCGGGGTAGGCCGGATTGGGAAAAGCGGGACCGGAGTCCGTCGAGCTGTTCACGACGACGGTCGCGTTGAGCGCGTCGGTCTGCCCGTCGCTGAGATGCGTGATCAAGACGCGGACGGCATAGGTCCCCGGACTGGCATACGCGTTCGAGCCCTGCACGTTGAATGTCCCGTCGTGATTCGCCGTCAACGTGGCGAACGAGGCGTTGCCGTCTCCCCAGTCGATCCGCGCCTGTAGCTGGCCGGCGTGTCGCCCGCGGCGATCGCCGCGAATGTCCCGAGCGACCCGCTGGCCGTCCCGGACGGGGCCGCGTCGAGGAGCGCCCCGTTGGGATTCTCGTCGAAGTCGAGCCGGACGTTCTGGTCGCCGACGACGACCGTGCGAGCGATCGGCGCGGCCAGCCCGCCGCCGCTGGCGGTGATCGTGTACGTCCCCGGGGCCAGTGGAATTGCGTAGCCGCCGGCATCCATGGTGGTGGTCGATCCCACGCCGGCGACGGTGATCGTCACGCCGGCCAGCCCCTCGCCCGGCTGGTATTCGCCATTGCCGGCGGCGTCATGGAACACCACGCCGGTCAGGTAGGGCTGGGTGTTAGACGTCGCGGCCAGATCGATCGTGGTATCGGTCTGGCGATAGTTGAAAACGCCGCCGTTCGTATCCTGCGACGCGATGCCGATGCCCACCTGCCGCATGGTCTGGTCGAGGCCGCCGATGTCGAGCAGCATCACGCGATGGCCGAGGTCGGGCACGCCCTGGTCGACGATCAGGTCGGACAGGCTGAGCCCGGCATCCCAGGTCGCGTAGTTGGCCGGGAAGGTCCCGCCGAATTGGGATGGTTCCGTATTCGTCTCGATGCTCTCTGCCCAGCCGTTGGCGGCGAAGCCCGTCGCCGCGATCCGGCCGCCGGGGTCGACTCCCTGGGGTGTGTCGTGGGCGAAGTAATTCTGGGCGATCATATCCTGCGAGTGCAGCCGGGCGGACTCGACGAGCAGGGTATTCATCGCCAGCGGTTGCGCCGGCGCCACGCCCGACAGGTCGATGCCCAGCGACGATCCGTAAGCCGCCGGGTTGAACCGGGCGTCGTCCAGCAGCTCGAGGTAGTATTGCTCGACGGCCGTCGGCGAGAAGCCGGAGAGCAGAGTCCGCGGTTCGATCGATTCCGGCGACGGGCGCAGGTCACGCCGTCGCTTCCTGAGCATCCATCCTCGTTGCAAAGGAGCCTCGGAGCCGGGTCGCTCGCGTTGTGCACACCACCCATCGATCCAGATGGGCGGGATCGTGCGGCCGCCATGCTGGAGCATCCTCGCTCGAAACCGGTAGGTCGGGAACAGAGCAAATGTAGGCTATGTTCGCCCCAATCGCCAGGACCCGCCTCGTGCAAAATCTCGACACATCCGGCTCTTCGTTGTAATCAGGCAACATCGCCTGTCTGGGGCAGGGGAGGCCCCATGAAGTCGCCCGGCTGGATCCGATAGCCGCGGAGGACGTCGGCGGCACTGGCGGGCTTCTTTCCCGGGAGCTGGATGATCGCCAGCCGGACGGCGCCGTCGCCGGCGGCGACGACCAGCCGGTCTCCGGCCGCCTCGATCACCTCGCCGGGCCGGCCGTGTCCGTCGACGACTTCGGTCTTGTGGACGATGATGCGAATCGGCTCCCGCGTCGCGTCGGATCGGGGATGCCAGGTCATCGAGGCGATCGGCCAGGGCTGCATCGCCCGGACGTGATCGTGGACGGCCCGCGCGGGCCGGGACCAGTCGATCACGCCGTCTTCCTTGCGGAGCTTCGGCGCCCGCGTCACCAGCGACTTGTCCTGCGGGAGGATCGGGACCGGTCCGGCGGCCAGCGCGGCGATGGACTCCGCGACGAGGGCGCGCCCAGCCCGGCCAGGCGCTCTTCCAGCTCGCCGGCGGTCTGATCCGGCCCGATCTCGGTCCGGGCGATGGCGATGATGCCGCCGGCATCGATGCGGGGCGTCATCCGGATTACGGTCACCCCGGTCGTGGCGTCGCCGTTCTGGACCGCCCGCGCCACCGGCGAGGCCCCTCGATACGACGGCAGCACCGAGCCGTGCAGGTTGATCCCCCCCAGCCGCGGGATCGACAGCAGGTCGGCCGAGAGGATTTGCCCATAGGCCGCGGTGACCAGCAACTCGGGATGGAGCTGACGGATGTGTTCCAGGCTCTCGGGAGCGTTGACGTCCTCGGGCTGGAATACGGGGATGCGCCGTGCCTCGGCCGACCGCTTGATCGGGGCGGGGATGATCTCTTGCTTCCGGCCCTGGGGGCGGTCGGGTTGGGTGATCAGCGCCGCCACGTCATGCCCGGTCTCGACCAGGTGCTCGAAGGCCGGCAGGGCGAAGTCGCCTGTACCCAGGAAGATCAGACGGATCGGAGGTGCCATGAGCCAGGTACTCGGTGGCCGGGAGGGGAGGCGGTCACTCGCTCGGGCCGGTGCCGTTGGCCAGGCCCGGTTCGTCGTTCTCGGGCGGGACGATCGGTAGCCGGGTCATCTCGGCCAGCCGGCGCACGAGGTCGGCGTCCGGCGGGATCGTCCCGCTGCGTTGAGCCTGGAGGTATTCGCGTTCGAACTCGCGGATCTTCTCCTCGGACGCCCGCAGGGCCGGCGAGTCCAGGTGGTCGATGAACAGCCGACCGTGGAGGTGGTCAATCTCGTGCTGGACGGCGCGGCTGAACAGGTCGTCGATGTCGTGCTCGATCGGGTTCCCTTCCAGGTCGTAGGCCTGCACGCGAATCCGCTTCGCCCGCCGCACCTTGGCATACAGCCCGGGGAGGCTCAGGCAACCTTCCTCGCCCTCGGTGGACGAGTGCCGCTTGACGATCTCCGGGTTGATGAAGACCAGCTCCTGGTCCTTCTGCTCCGGGTCGGCCGTGAGGTTCAGAATGAAGAACCGGAAGGGCAAAGCGACCTGGTTCGCCGCCAGGCCGATCCCCTGGGCCTCGTACATCAGGTCGAACATGGCGCGGACGGTCGAGCGCAGCGCGTCGTCGATCTCCTCGATCGGGCGTGACTCGTATCGCAGCGCGGGATGAGGGTATTTGACGATCTCCAGCACGAACCCAGTTCCTCCATGGAGCGTAAACCAACACAGCCGTCGGACCCTGCGCGGCGACGGCTCTCGCACGACCGATACACCAGCCGGCGCCTCGCTCGATGGGGGGGGCGATATCCGACCGCTCCGGCCCAACGGGACGCCCCCGGGATGACGCGACGGGCCACATCCTCATTCTATGTCGCGGCTTGTGAATCCGCTACAGTCCTCGAAGGACCGAATGGCCTGGGTGCGGCGCCGGACGCCGGGACGTGCAACGCCGCGTCAACGCGGCGCGGGATGGCGAGCGGGCACCGCCCCCACAAGCCGATCGAAATCGTCGGCGTCCATCAGACCCTTGTAATCCAGCATGATGCGCACCTCGGCGAGATGGTGCGGCGCGAACCAGGAATTGCCTCGGTAGGACGGGAACACGAAAGAGGCATCGGATTCATCATGATAGAATCCGATGAACGGCTTCGTGACTGGAACTCTCCTGAAGCCCAGATTCAACAGGAGCTGCTGCACGTCGGAGAACTTGATGCGGGGAGCCGTCGTCCAGATTATCGGAACAGGCATCGGCAAGTCTCCCGTCAAGGACGCGCTCGGACGGCATTCTTGCGCCGGACGATCTCTCGAATCGAACGGCCGTTGAGGCGATCGCTCAGCTGAAGGTGAACGTTGATCGTCCGCCCGGCCAGGAACAGGTCGGCGGTTGGCCGACCGGCGAAATAGGCTTGAATATGCAGCCAGAACGCCCAGTGTCTTTTCCCATCATACACCACCAGGATAACCGGGCAAGCCTCGTCCAGCCACAGGAGGAGATCGCGACGACTGATCGCCCACGAGATGGTCTTGCCGTCGGCGAGCAGGGGCAGATGGTCCGTCGCCTTGAGCTGGAAGAAGACGCTCCCTGCCTCGATTTCACCCCGGGCGTTGAAGCTGGTCATTCTGAGGTCGTAGCCGTAGTCTCGGGTCGGTCGCTGGACGATGCCGCCGCACCGGAGCACCTATCGCTCCACGTGATTGATGCTGAGGTCGGCGAGGATGTGTTCGCGCGTGCGCAGCTTCCGCAAGAGCATCGTCATCGCTCGTGCCCGGCGGTCGAACTCTCGCCGGCCGCCCACCTCCCATCGTCCCCGCCGATCACGCGTTGCACTCCGCTGACATCCTCCTTCGGCGTTGCCGTCGAGGTTGACTGACCAGAACATGGAAAAAACACCCGCCGGGAGGCACGTCGTGCCGGGAAGAATCAGCAAGACCCCGAGAATCTCGACGACCGCCGGCGCAGCCTCGAGGAAAGGGCGCGGCGGAGGCGTTCAACCATCCGGTCCACGATCAGGCCGTCGCCTCCGGCGCCTCTCCTCGCATGGCCCTGGTCTCACGAACGAGGAATACCCCGAGGATCAGCAAGAGAAGTCCGGCCAAGGCGATCGGCATGTCGATGAGCCGCCGGTTGCTCGACGGCGCCTTTGGCACGGTCGCCTTGTTCCGCACCATGATCCGATACGCGTCCTGGCCGATCTCGAACTCGACCTGCGCCAGCTTCTGCGTGATCGTATCGTGGAGCTTCTTCAGGTACGCCAGGTCCTGATTCAACAGCGAGGCGCGGAGCTGCTCGGCATTCTGCGGCCTGACCTCGACCTTGACCTGAGCGACATACCGCTTGTAACTCGTCCTTTTCAACCCGGCCTCTTCGAACGCCGATTCCAGCTCGCGGATCTTCTCCGCCGGGGTCTGGGCATTGGGGCGCCTGGCCGCGTCGAGCCGGGCCCGGGCATCCAGCAGCTCGAAATCGGCCCGGATCAGCCTGTTGGAGATCTCCTGGAACTGCTCTTCGGGCACCGAACGCACCGACGACTCGACCGGACCCTTGGTGTCCCCCTCGTTGACCGGCCCGGCGACGACCAGCCTGGGAAAGCCGACCTCTCCTGTCGCGGCCAGCTTCGTCAGTTCGGAGTATTTCTCTTCGATCTGTTGCCCCAGCCTTTCCCGTTCGGTCTTCAGGTCCCTCCTCAGCGAGCGATTCGTTACTTGGGAGTAGTTCCTGTGCAGCTCAATGTAGGACTCGACGACCGCGTTGACGATCGCGGCCGCCTCGTCCGGGTCGCGCGAGTCGAGTGAGACTCGAAGGAGGTAGGTGTTATCGCCGATGATCTCGACACGCAACCGCTCGCGCAGGTCGGCTTTGGGGTCCTTCGAGGAGCGGATCATCGCGACGCTGCTGATCGCCGGCTTGGCGAGGGCCGCGTCGAGTATGGATTGGCTCTTGATCAACTGGACCTGGGTCAGGAGGTAAGACCTGTCGTCCGCCTCCTTGGGATTGACCCACAGCCCGGGCCCGTAGATGGCGGGCGGCGCCGGCCCGGCCTGGAGCAGGCTCGTCGCCTCGTAGGTCGGCTCGACGAACGTGAAGATCAGATAGGCGACGGGCGAGGACACGAGAAGCCAGAGCAAGAGGATGCGCCACCACTGGCCGGCCAGTCCGCGGACGATCGACCGCCGGCCGGTCGGCGGCACCGGTCGGGAATCCCGGCCCGCGGCCCAGTCGGAATGCGGGAATGACCCTTCGGAAGACGAGCCCTGCACGTTCGGGTCGGACTGGTCGTCGACGTCCATCGTTGAGGTCTCCGCGGGAGGTGATGCGGGATTGAGCTGTAGGAGGCGGCTCCGTCCGCCGATCCGCCGGTGCAGGAGGCGGCTCCGTCCGGCGATCCGCCCGTGTCGGAGGCGGCTCCGTCCGCCGATCCGCGGCCGGGACGATCTCGCTCAGATGATACTGAACGGTCGGCAAACCGCATACGATGCGGTTCGGATCCGGTCGGCGTAAAGCCTTGCCTCGCCTGATCGAATTGCCCTCCGGCTCGGGAGATCCGCCCGTAGGTCAGGCTTTCCAGCCTGACGTTTTGAGCGTGTCACCCTCGAGAACCAGTCCGACTCGTCGGCTAAACACATTCACCCGAGCATTCCCCGAACCACATTTCTCGGTTATTTTCTCCTTTTCGCGACATGTCCCAAACCTCCGCGGCCTTTCAGGTACATCAGGCTCGATCGCAGCCCCAGCCGACCCGGAGCGGGAGAACGCCCCATGAACGCCAATCCATCCCCTCATCCAGCCGCCGAGATCTTGGACGCCTACGCCCTGGGCACGCTCGATGACGCCCAGGCCGAAGCGGTTGCCCAGCACCTGGAGGATTGCCCCGAATGCCGGCGTCGGGCGGCCGAGGCGGCGCCCGATACGTTCCTGGACCGGCTCCGGCAGGCCCAGGCCAGCCCCGAGACGCCCGCATCGGGTGAGGGGGATCCGCCCGATATTCCCCACATCGACCCAGAGCGAACGGCCCAGCATCCCGACGCGGCGACCGGGGTCTCTGCGCCCGATCCCGGCGAATCCGTCATTCCCACCCACTCGGTCCCGTCCGGCCAGACCGGCCCGCGGCCCGAGCGAAAGGTCTCCGAGGAACCGACCCTCGACCCCGTGACCGCGGGCAACGCTCCCATGGTCTCGGATGACACGCAAAACGCCGGCGAGGATGGACCGACCGGCCCCGGCCTGCCGGAGGGAACTCGCATCGGCTACTTCGGCGACTACGAATTGCTGCGGGTCTTGGGCGAAGGGGGCATGGGGATCGTCTACAAGGCCCGGCAGCTCAGCCTGAATCGCCCGGTGGCCTTGAAGATGATCCGGGCCGCGCGATTCCCGTCGGCCGACGAGGTCCGCCGGTTCCAGAACGAGGCCGAAGCGGTCGCCCGGCTCGACCATCCCAATATCGTGCCGATCTTCGAGGTCGGCCGGTACGAAGATCAGCATTACTTCAGCATGAAGCTGATCGTTGGGGAGAGCCTCGACAAGCGACTGAAGGACTATGTCGCCGACCCTCGGCGCGCGGCCGGGCTGGTGGCGACAACGGCCGACGCGATCCACCACGCCCATCAGCGAGGCATACTCCACCGCGACCTGAAGCCCGCGAACATCCTAGTCGATCCTGAAGGGCAACCGCACGTCACCGACTTTGGCCTGGCTAAGCGGGTCGAGGGGGACAGCGAGCTCACGCGCTCTGGCGCGATCCTCGGAACGCCGGCGTACATGGCTCCCGAGCAGGCCTCGGGAAAACGCGGAGTCGTGACAACCTCAACCGATGTCCACGGCTTGGGTGCGGTTCTTTACGCGCTCCTAGTCGGCCGCGCTCCATTTGGCGGGACGGCCATCCCTGACGCGCTCGAACAAGTGCGGGAGCGCCCGCCAGAGCCACTGCGAAAGCTCAACCCGCGCGTGCCCCGCGACCTCGAGGTCATCAGCCTGAAGTGCCTGGAGAAGGACCCGCGCCGGCGCTACGCCAGCGCCGATGCCCTCGCCGAGGACCTGAAGCGCTGGCTGGCTGGCGAACCGATCGCGGCCCGGCCTGTGGGGAACGCAGCGCGATTGTGGTTGTGGTGCCAGCGTAACCCGGCCATGGCGGGGGCGGTTGCGCTCGTTGTCACGGCGCTAATGTTAGTGGCTATGTTGTCGCTGCTTTACGCCAGGCAGCAGAGTCGCCTTGCTGCCGCTCGAAAGCACTACGCTGACGAACAGACCCATCGCGCCGAGGATCAGGCCCGCTACGCCGCGAAGCAGGCCGAGGACGCGGCGAGGATCGCTGTCGTGGCAGAGAGCTACAAGACCGCGCTGATCGACTCGAACCGTCGCCTGGCAATGCTCAACTTCGAGCGCGGCCAAGCCGCCTGCAATAAGGGGCAGATCGGCCTCGGCTTGCTCTGGATGGTCGAGAGCCTGGCGCCGCCACCAATGCGGGAGATCCTGTCTGGAAGAAGATCGCTCTGGCCAATCTGGCGGGCTGGCAGCAACTCTACCCGCGTCTGCGAGGGGTATTCACGGATGTGGTGGCCACCGACAATTCCGTTGTTGACTTTACTGGCAAGGTCGCCGCCGCATTGAGCCCGGACGGCAAGACCGTATGCGCTGCAAACGATAGCTCCATCGCGGTGCTCTGGGACACCGTCACCGGTCAGTGCATCGGCAAGCCGATGTACAATATGGGACGTGTGTTGGCCGTGGCCTTCAGCCCCGATGGCACGACCGTCCTCACCGCAAACGACGCCGAAACGGCGCAGCTCTGGGACGCCCGCACCGCGAAACCCATCGGCGAGCCAACGTTGAAGAGATTACGGGGAACTTATTCCTTCGGAGCTGCAGCTCTGGAGCTTCAAGGGGTAGTCGGTGCTGTGGCCTTCAGCCCCGACGGCAAGACCATCCTCGCCGGCGGACGTGACGGGGCGGTGCGGCTCTGGGGCATCACGACCGGTCAGCCTGCCGGCAAGCCGATGGAGCACCAAGGCGAAGTCCAGGCCGTGGCCTTCAGCCCCGACGGTCGGACCATCCTCACCGGCAGCCGGGACAAGACGGCGCGGCTCTGGGACGCCGCCACCGGTCGGCCTGTCGGCAAGCCGATGGAGCACCAAGGCGCGGTCGAGGCCGTGGCCTTCAGCCCCGACGGCCGGACCATCCTCACCGGTACTGTGGAGAGGTCAGCCCGCCCAACTAGCGTGGACGGGTCAGCCCTCCCACCTAGCGTGGACGGGTCGGCATGGCTCTGGGACGCCGCCACTGGTCTGCTTCTCGCCAAACCTGCGGAGCATCGAGGTGGGGTTTACAGCATGGCTTTTGCTCCCGATGGCAAGAGCATCCTCATGCGAGGCTCTGATGGGATGACACGGATGTGGGACGTCACTACCGTCTCGCCATTTGGCCAACCCTTGGAGTATCAAGGTAAGGTGATTTCAGTGGCCTTGCCTGACGGCAAGATCGTCCGGCTCACCGGGAGCAGGGATGGGACGGCGCGGTTCTGGGCCCCCCACACCGGAATGGAACGGACGTGGGACGCCACTACCGTAGTGCCATTTGGCCAGCCCTGTGAGTATCCAAGTGTGATCGCTGCGGTGGCCTTCAACTCTGACGGCAAGATCATCCTCACCGGGAGCTGGGACGGGACGGCGCGGCTCTGGGACGCCGCCACCGGTCGGCCTGTCGGCAAGCCGATGGAGCACCAAGGCGCGGTCCAGGCCGTGGCCTTCAGCCAAGACGGCAAGATTATACTCACCGGGAGCACGGACGGGACGGCGCGGCTCTGGGACCCCACGACTTCTCTGCCCATCGGCAAGCCGATGGAGCATCAAGGTGCGGTCTGGGCCGTGGCCTTCAGCCCCGATGGTAAGACCATCCTCACTGAAACCTTCGACCAGACAGAGTTCTGGGACGCCGCCACCGGACGTTCCATCCGCAAGCCAATAGAGCATCCAGAGAGGGTCAGGGCCAGGGTCAGGGCCGTGGTCTTCGGTCCCGATGGCAAGACTCTCCTCACCGGGAGTTGGGACGGGACGGCGCGGCTCTGGGATGCAATCACCGGTCAACCGATCGGCAAGGCAATGGAGCATCGAGGTGAGATCGAAGCCATGGCTTTCAGCCCCGATGGCAAGACCATCCTCACGGGGAGCGTGGACAAGACGGCGCGGCTGTGGGACGCACTCACCGGTCGATCGATTGGTAGGGCAATGGAGCATCAAGGCGCAGTCCAGGCCGTGGCCTTCAGCCAAGACGGCCAGACCGTACTCACCGAGAGCATGGACGGAACGGCACGGCTCTGGGACGCCGCTACCGGGCAGCCGGTTGGACCGTCCCTGCAGCATGCTGCCTACTTCCTGTCCGTGGCGGGGGGCACCGACTCGAGGCCTGTAGCGTTCAGCCCCGACGGCAAGACCATCTTCACTGCAAACGCGGATGGGACGGCCCGGCTCTGGGAGACCCCGGCACCGCTTCCCGATGATCTCCCGCGCCTGGCCGCCTGGGTCGAGACGATGACCGGAATGGAGTTGGATGAGCACGGTGCTATCCATGCCCTCGGCCCTGCCACCTGGCGGCGCCGCCGCGACCGGCTAGACCAACTGGGCGGCCCACCACCGGCGATCGGGCGGACGCTCGACCCGATCCTGTTCGGCCCAGATCCGACCGCCCGCGCCCGCGCGTGGATCGAACGGGAGCGGTGGGCCGAAGCCGAGGCGGCGTTCGCCGAGGCTGTCCGCTCCCGTCCGATGAACGCCGCGATCTGGGCCGAACGCGGCCGGTATCATCTCATGCGGTCGGAGCCCGCGAGAGCCGCGGCCGATTTCGCTGAGGCCCTGGCCCTGGGAGACCCGAATCCGAAACTGCTCGCTGACATCGTGGCCACTGAGACGGACCTGGATCGTGTCCTCGCCCGTGTCCCCGGCCATCCAACGAAACTCTCAGCCTGGCTTCTATTGACCCGCGCCGAGTATCTTGCCAGACGGAGCCAGTGGGACGGTGCCTCCGCCGACTTTCGGCAGGCCGGCCGCATCGCACCGCTGGACCCTCTGATCGCCTCTCACCAGGTCGCGACACTCCTGGCCGGCGGGGATCGCGACGATCTGCGTAGGGTAGCCTCCGACCTGCTCGAACGGTCCCGAGAGCCGAGCGATCCCGCAACGACCGAAAGGGTCGCCTGGTCTCTAGTGCTGGCGCCCGGTGCGATTGCCGACCCCGAGGCCCCACTGCGACTGGCCGAACTGGCCCTCATAGATGTTTCCGAGCCGCTGAAGGGGGTTGTCCTGAACACGTTTGGTGTCGCCCTCTACCGCGCCGGGCGGTTCGAAGCAGCGATCCTTCGGCTCGAGGAGGCCATTAAGGTGCGGAGCAAGGCGGGAGAGCCCCTCGCCTTGCCCTTTCTGGCGATGGCCCATCACCGTCTCGGACATCGCGATGCAGCCCGCCGCTCGCTCGACCGGCTCCGCAACCGTCAGCCGAGCGATGATCCCGCCAAGTTCTGGGACGAGCTGGAGATCCGCCTGCTCCGCAGCGAGGCCGAGGCCGTCATCCTCATGGACCCGGTTTTCCCGGCCGAGCCGTTCGCACACTGAGTCGCCTTGTTCGTCTCACTCGTCGCGAGATCGGGTGGCCCCGCGTTGGAACCCGGGTTGATGTGATCTCGCTCCGCCGCGCAATGTGTAAAGATCAGCTTGACGATCGACACCAGTCCCTTCATCTATCCGCCGCACCCGCCGCTGCGCCGGACCGGGTAGTCCGGCAGCCCGGCCGGGTCCGGCGGACGGTCGAGACATGCCCGGTCGGACTGAGCCGCCGCCCCGTCCGGTCGGCCGTCGCGGCGGTCCCGGCCTCCGACCGGTCCCGCCGGGCGACTCACTCCGCATCGGCCGGGGCGGGCGATCCTGCGGCTCGTCAAGACGGGACGGTCACGCCTCGGCTGTGGGAGCAAGCTGTGGCGGACATCGACCCCTCGTGCGCCCGAGTTCCCCGAGCCGCCGTCCCTGTTCCGTGCAGGCCGTCGCGTTGCTCCGGCTCGATGATCCGCGAAGCCTCCCGATCGGCCAGGATGCAGCTCATGACCGGCTGGAGTCGGATCGCGGGTTGAGGAACTCGCCTCTTGTTCCTACAATCGGTCTGGAGGGCACATCGATCGCGGAGGAGCGCCATGGTCCAGATCACGGTGGAGGAAGCCCGGCAACGCTTGTCGGAACTGCTGGACGCGGTCGAGGCGGGGGAAGAGGTCGAGATCCGCGCAGAGGACGGCCGGAGCTACAAGCTCGCCTCGAGCCGTCCCCGGCCGCCGGTCACCGGCGTGCCGAAAGCCGGCCGGCTGAAAGGACGGCTCGTCGTTCCCGAGGATATCAAGGAGCCGCTCGACGAGTTGCGCGAGTACATGGAATGAGGCTGTTGCTCGATACGCATACCCTGCTCTGGTTCCAGGCCGACGATCCGCAGCTCAGTCCCAGCGCGAAGGCGGCGATCGAAGACCCGGCGAACGAGCGGTGGTTGTCGCCGATCTCCTTGCTGGAGATCGCCCTCAAGAATCGCCTCGGTAAGCTGCCGCTCCCCGCTCCGTTCGGGACGCTCTACCCCTCGACCCTCGTGGCGGACGACATCCACCTGCTGCAGATCGAGCCTCGGCACATCGAGCCGCTGACGACTCTCCCCTTCCACCACAAGGATCCCTTCGACCGGCTCATCGCGGCGACAGCCCTGGTCGAGATGATGAGGCTCGTTTCCGACGACGTCATCCTCGATGCCTATGGGGTCAGCCGCTTGTGGTGATGAAGAGGCATGCAAACGCGGACGCGACGTGTTCGGAGCCAAGCCCGGGCATCGCGACCCGCTCCCAGGCGCGCCCACCGACCGGACCGGTCGCCTCCACGGCCCGATCGGTCGGGACTCACGGCGAGGCGGCGGATCCCTCGTCGGCTTGTCGATGTCGGCCGACCGCTCCGACCCGGCGGGATACCCCGGGGCATCCGGACGGGCCGGCGTCCCGTGCGATCCCCCGACCCGTGAGGACGCGACAGACATCGGCGTCTTCAGGCTCCGGCGCCGGCGGGCCCGCCCGCCGGGACACGGGCCGCCGCGTCAACGCGGCGCGGGATGCGGAGAGGGAATCACGCCCACGACCCGATCGAAATCCTCGGCCTCCGTCAGGCCCCAGCCGTCCAGCAGGACGCGCACTGCGGCGAGATCATGGGGCGCACGCGCGAATCGCCCCGGTAGGCGGGGAACACGAACCAGGCATCGGGATCATCCTCATGCGGAAATCCGATGAATGGCTTCTTGACCGGGACCTCCCGGAATCCCAGACCGGAGAGGAGCCGTCGCAGGGCCGAGAACGTCATGCGGGGCTCAGGCATCGGGACGCTCCTTCCCCACGGGCCGCGGCCGACTGGCGTTCTTTCGCCGGACGGCTACTTGAAGGCGCCATTCGCATCTCATTCTTGAGGAGGCGTCCCGATGGGCCCGATGGCAAATGGCCGGTTCGAGTCCTTCAGGCCGGATCGAGGAACACGACCGGGCTGATCCCAAAATACTTCGACAGGGTCTCGATGTGCTCTCGGGTCAAGTCGCGCTTACCGCTGAGGACCAGAGAGAGGACCGTCTTACTGATCCCGGCACCGCGAACCAGATCGGCCTGGCTGACTCCTTTCTCTTCCATGAGGCAACGGAGCATCTCGGCGTCGCTGACGCGCGGCATCTCGACCTGCTGGTCCTCGTACCGCTCGACCTCGTTTCCCAGGACATCGAGGTAGTCGGCCTCGGCCGGGGAGAGCTCGTCCCGGTCGGTCAGCTCGTCGATGATCGCGAAGGCGGCATCGAGCTCATCCTCGGTGCGGATCGGGCGCAACGGCAACCGCCGGATCAGGGCCAGGTAGGACGCATCGATGCCGCCCGAAGCTGCGGGCCCCTTCCTGGATCGGGTCGTGGCCGCAGGTGTTCCAGCGGCCCCGGCATCGCGTCCCTCGCCGCTGCGTCCGGCCCGCCCGCTGGACCGGGTCTTCGTCGCCATCGCATCACCTCCGCGCTCCACAATCAGTCGCCCTTCCAGTCGCCTTTGTCATACTCGGCATGAGTGAGGATCGCCCGGACATAGACCTTGAACCGGTTGTAATGGATCACCGTAATCAACCGATAATCGTTCTTCTTGATGTTGAAGGCCGTGAACTTGCCCACCGGGTCCGCGTGGGGGAATTCGGCCCTCACCTCGTGGATATCGTTCCAGCGGGCGACCCGGGCCGCGCGATACCATCGCATCAACGAAGGTATAGTATCCGGGTGTCTCCTGCCTGCCTCGACCAGGCGCCTCTTCGAGATGACATGCACGGGCGGCTCCTGAGCAGCCATCGAGAATACGAGCAGTATAGTTTTCAGGATGAAAACAATCAAGGGGCTGACCGGAAGCGCTCCGGCAGACAGAGGAGATCGCTGATTCAGGTAGAAGGATGCGGGGACGGAATGCAGATGGGGCCTGGACACGGTGATTCTCCCGGTCCCGGATTCGGGCGAGACGGGTCAGGATCGTGAGGGCGCCCGGGCCGCGGCCGGTCGGGCCGGCCGACCACCGCGGCCTGCCCGGTCGGAATGAGCCGGCGCCCCGCCCGGTCGGACGTCGCGCCGGTCCCGGCCGCCGACCGCGGTCGGCAGCGTGACGGGGAGCCCGAGCGGAGTGTAGCCGACTTGCCGGTCCCGGGTCGTGAGGACACCCGGGCCCCCAGCCGACAAGACCGGGCGGTGGCCGCGGCGGGCCCGCGCAGGGGACCGCTTCGGGTCGGGACCTCGGGCCTGAGATCAACTACGGCGGGGAGATCCCCGCCGCGATCAGGAGACGGCGAAGCTCCACCCGATCGGGGTGGTTCATGTCCAGGACGTAGAGCGTCGTCCTCCCGATCGTCGTCTTGCCGACCACACTCGGCCCATCCCATGCGAAATGGGTGCTCCACCGCAGGCGGCGGGGGTTGAACAGCCGGGTCAGCCGGCCGGTCACCGGATCAAATCCGGCGATGTTCGGGCCGTTGTGGAAGTTGTCATGCGGGCAGGACAGGGCAAGGTTCTCGGACATCGTCTCGCCACGGTGCTGCTGGGCGATGATTTGGTCGAGGGGGAAGGTGAAAGCGGAGATCTCGGCCGGCACCTTGCAATACTCGCAACGGTTCCCGGCTCGCTCCCTGACCCGGCGGTCCAGCGATTCATCCATCGGTCACGGCTTCTGTCCGGCCCGCTTCAGGGCCAGCAGGGCCTGGGCCCTCAAGATGGAGAGCACGTTGTCCGCCTCGACATACGACTCGAGATCCTCGCGCTCTCCCGGTGTGATCGGCCCCCGCTGCTGTTTCGCGAGGAGCTCCAGCATCCGCTTCTGATCTTCCTCCCTGATGCCCAGGCCCAGGAGGAATCGCGCCGCTTCGGGCGGGACGTCCCCAGCCCTCGCCTCGAGGGCTCGACTCAAGACGGTGGCGCCGGTCTTCTTCGAGGTCGCGAGATTCGCCTGCATGGACGGTGCTCCGGGAGGGTCGTCTCCTCGGAATTCTATCACGACGCCCGAGGCTTGCGAATGTCAACCCGGGCGGCCTTGTGGGCGGCCCGCGTCAAGTCGGCGCGGGGCCGATGTCCGAACTCCCGAGCGCCGATCCGACCGGCCCTGGCTCGCCCGGCCCCGTCGGGGGCTCGTCCGGCTCGCGGCCGGTCGGGCCGGCCGACCGCCGCGTCCTGCCCGGTCAGGATGAGCCGCCGCCCCGTCCGGCCGGATGTCGCGGCGGTCCCGGCCGCCAATCGGACCCGCCGGGCGGCTCGCCTTGGACCGGCCGGGACCGGCGATCGTGCGTCCCGCATGTCGGGCCACCTCGCCCCCAGGCTGTTTGAATCACCCGCGACGGCCATCGTCGCCTCTGCCGCCGTGGAATCCCGAGCCCCGACACCCGACCCTTGCCGGGGCTCGGGTTCAGCCGGCGTCCACGATCCGCCAACGCCCGCGGACGGCCAGGATGCGGTCCGTGGCCTGCTGGAGTCGGGTCGCGGGTTGAGACAGTCGCCTCTCGTTCATAGGATCGGGCTGAAAGGCACATCGATCGCGGAGGAGCGCCATGGTCCAGATCACGGTGGAGGAGGCTCGGCAACGCTTGCCGGAATTGCTGGATGCCGTCGAAGCCACGAAGGCCGGGGAGCGGCGAGGGTGGGCGATGCCCACCGGCCGAGGCCTCGACGGGTGGGCATCGCGCGAGCCTGCCCATCAGATTTGGGCCCGACCGGAACAGATTCTCAGGCGATGATATCGTTGACGACCTTGCCGTGCACGTCCGTAAGGCGGAAGTCACGGCCGGCGTAGCGATAGGTGAACTGCTCGTGGTCGAAGCCGAGCAGACGGAGGATCGTGGCGTGCAGGTCGTGGACGTGGACCTTGTCCTCGACCGCCTGGAAGCCGATGTCGTCGGTCGCGCCGTGGACGTGGCCGCCCTTGACGCCGCCGCCAGCCAGCCACATCGTGAAGCCGTAATGGTTGTGGTCGCGGCCGTTCATCTTGCCGGCGTTCGAGCCGGGTGTGGGCAGCTCGACCGTCGGCGTCCGGCCGAACTCGCCGCCCCAGACGACCAGGGTGTCCTCCAGCATCCCGCGCTGCTTCAAATCCTTGAGGAACGCCCCGATCGGGCGGTCGCACTGTCGAGCGAGCGCGCGGTGGCCGGTCTCGAGGTCGTCGTGGTTGTCCCAGGGCTGGCCGTCGCCGTGCCAGAGCTGCACGAAGCGGACCCCGCGCTCCAGTAGCCGCCGCGTCACGAGGAGCTGCCGGGCGTGCACACCGGGGCCGTACATCTCGCGGATCGACTCGGGCTCCCGACTGATGTCGAAGGCGTCGGCCGCCTCCGACTGCATCCGATACGCCAGCTCGAACGACTGGATCCGCGCCTCGAGGTCGGCCTCGCCCCGGCGGCGGTCGAGGTGCCGGCGGTTCAGCTCGGCCAGCAGGTCGAGCTGGGCTCGCTGGGCCTTCGGGCCGACCGAACTGTTGTGGATGTGCGCGATCAGCTTCTCGATGTCGCTGTGCCGGCTATCGATGTACGTGCCCTGGAAGATCCCCGGCAGGAACGCCGACTGCCAGTTCTGCGACTCGGCGATCGGGAAGCCGCCCGGACACATCACGATGAACCCGGGCAGGTTCTGGTTCTCGGTGCCCAGGCCGTACATCAGCCAAGAGCCGAGGCACGGCCGCGCCTGCCGCGCCTCGCCGCAGTTCATCAGCATCAGCGACGGCTCGTGATTCGGGACGTCGGCGTGCATCGAGCGGATCACGCAGATCTCGTCGATCATCTCCGCGGTGTGGGCGAACAGGTCGCTCACCTCGATGCCGCTCTGGCCGTACTTGCGGAACGTGAACGGCGAGCGGAAGGCGGCGCCCGTCTTGCGCTCGGTGGGCAGGTTGGTCGGGACCGGCTTGCCGTGATAGCGAGTGAGCACGGGCTTGGGGTCGAAGGTGTCGACGTGCGACGGGCCGCCGTTCATGAACAGGTGGACGACGCGCTTGGCCCTGGCCGGCAAGGGCGGGGCCTTGGGCAAGAGCGGGTTGACCGCGATGGCCGATGAGGGGCCTGCCGGCGTCGACGGCGACCCTTCGGCCCCGATGGCCGCCCGCCGCAGCAGGCCGGCCTCCGCCATCAGGCCGCCGAGCGCCAGGGCACCCATCCCCATGCCCGACCGGCACAAGAGCTCGCGACGGGTCAGGATCGAGTCTTCCGGCCGACGCTGATGGTGCGACATGCCCGGGGCCTCCCTATGCCCCTTCGCGCGGGGCGGATGCGTTCAAGGGATCGGGATTCCGGATTCTTGATTCCGGATTCAAGATTCAAGATTCTGAATTCAAGATTCAAAGGTGAGAGAAATCCGATGATCTCATTCGGAACGAGGAGTCCGGGATTCTCTCGTCCCGAATCCGCCATTCCCGGCATCTCCTACTCCACGAACATGAACTCATTGGTGAGCATCATCACCTGCGCGAGCTGCTCCCACGGCGAGAGCGCCCCGCCGGCCTTCCCGGACACCAACCGGTTCCAAACGTCGGGCGCGGGCGTACCGGACTGCCGGCGGAGGAACTCCTGGGCCAGCGCCAGCTCGTCCGGCTCGGGGGTCCTGAGGAAGACGCGACGGTAGAGCCCGCGGATGCCTTCGGTCGGGTCCGACGAGACGTCCGGGCGGATCGCCGCGACCAGACGGCGAGCCTGGTCGTGCAGGAACGGGCTGTTCATCAGGAACAACGCCTGCTGGGGCACGGTGGTGACGAACCGCCGCGGGCTGGTGGCGTCGGGCACCGCGAAGTCGAAGGTCCGGTAGAGACCGTCGAGGTTCTGCCGGTCGATGAATCCGTAGACGGTCCGGCGGGTGGAGAAGGGGGGCTCGTTGATCATCACCGGCCGGCCCCTCAACATCGGCTCCATGGCGCCGGAAGTCGCCAGGATCGAGTCGCGCATCGACTCGAAGTCGAGCCGTTGCGGGTTGAACCGCCAGACCAGCCGGTTTTCCGGGTCGCGCGCGACCACGTCCGGCCGAGGGCGGCTCGCTTGCCGGTAGGTATTCGAGAGCATGATCCGCCGATGCAGCGCCTTGATCGACCAGCCATCGGCGACGAATCCGGCGGCGAGGGAGTCGAGCAAATCGGGATGCGACGGCGGGTCGCTCCGCAGGCCGAAGTCGCTCGGCGTGCTGACGAGCCCCTTGCCGAAGTGCCAGTGCCAGACGCGGTTGACCAGGACCCGGGCCGTGAGCGGGTTCTTCGGGTCGGCGATGGCGCGGGCCAGCTCCAGCCGGCCGCTGCCCTGGCGGAAAGGGGGAGCCTGGGGACCGGCCAGCACGCGGAGGAACCGCCGCGGGACCGCCTGGCCCGGCCGCCCCGGATTGCCGCGGAGGAAAACGTGCGGTTCGACAGGCCGAGGCGCGTCCTTGAGGACCATGGCCCGGGCCGGCGCCGACGCGTCGGTCGCATTCAGGCGATCGATGGCCCCCTGGAGCGCCGCGAACTCCTGCCCCTGCCGCTGGTTCAAGACGAACCGACGAGACTCGGGCCCGTCCGGGATCGCCAGGGCTCCGGACGGTCCATGCAGGGCCAGGCGGAGCGTTTCCCATTCTGGCGCGAGCGGGCCCTTCGCCGCGCCGGCCGCCTGCTCCTTCTGCTGGGCCTCGAGCTGGGCGAACAGCGTCACGTACCGCGCGACGACTTCGTCCATGCTGGCCGGCGCCGCGCCGAGCACCACGCGGGCCACCAGGGGATGCACGGCCGCTGTCTTTGGGTCCTTCCTGGGGTCCGCGGAAAGCAACTTGCGCCGGACCTCCTCCGCCCGGCCGGCAAAGCTCTCCCGCGGCAACGCCGCGAAGGCGTGCCAGGGGGCCAGCACGGGGTCGTTTGTCTTCGGTGTCGCGTCCAGGTGCCGCTGCCACAACCGCATCACGCCCCGGAGACGACGCGCATCGAGCTTGTCGGCCAGGGCCCGCTCATCCAGCCGGGGATTGCGGAAGTCCATCTTCAGATCGTAGGCGGCCTTCAGGTAGCGAGAGAACCGCTCGGCGAGAACTTTCTGGACCTCGCCCCGCCGCGCGGAGAGGTAGGTGTCGCGCTTCTTCTTGGCCGCCTCGAGCTTCCGCGTGAACTCGGCCGATCGGGCCGACGCTCCGGAACCCGGCCACTCCAGCACGGGCAGGTCTTCCGGCTCGACGGAGCTGGCGAAGACGCCGTAGAGCGAGTAATAGTCGTCCGTGGGGATCGGGTCGAACTTGTGGTCGTGGCATCGGGCGCAGGTCACCGTCAAGCCGAGCAGCCCGCGGCAGACGACGTCGATCCGGTCGTCGATGATCTCATTCTGATCGAGGAGGAATCGCCGCCCCACCGTCAGGAACCCCATGGCGGCCAGGGGCCGGGTATCCTCCTTCTTACCGGTCAGCGCCTGGTCGGCGGCGATTTGCTGGACGACGAAGCGGTCATAGGGCAAGTCGGCGTTGAACGCCTCGATGACGTAGTCGCGGTAGGTGAAGGCGTAAGGATAGCGTCGCTCCTGGGTGAAGACGTAACCCTTGGTGTCGGCGTATCGGGCCACGTCGAGCCAGTGCCGTCCCCAGCGCTCGCCGTATCGCGGCGAGGCCAGCAGGCGATCGACCAGCCGTGCGTAGGCGTCGGGCGAGGCGTCGGCCTCGAATTCGGCGACCTCCTCGGGTGTCGGCGGTATGCCCCAGAGGTCGAGCGTGGCCCGGCGGACCAGCGTGCGCCGGTCGGCAGGCGGCGACGGAGCGATCCCCTCGGCTTCCAGCCGGGCCAGGATGAACGCGTCCACCGGCGAGGCGACCCGCGACCGATCCTTGATCGGCGGCGGAGGATTCGTCCGGATCGGCCGGAACGCCCAGTGATCAGCCGCGGCGTCAGTACCCGCCGTCGCGACCTTGCCCTGGCCCGAACCCGCCGGCCATGGGGCGCCCATCGCCACCCATCGCGTCAGCAGGGCGACTTCCGCTTCGGGCAACTTGCCCTTGGGCGGCATCTTCAGTTCCTCGTGCCGGTGGGCCACTGCCTGGATCATCAGGCTCTCCTCGGGCCGCGACGGCACGACCGCCGGCCCCGAGTCGCCCCCCTTCAGTACCGCTTCCCGACTGTCCAACCTCAGGCCAGAGGACTGTTTTTTCGGTCCATGACATCCCAGGCACTTCTCGACCAGCACCGGGCGGATTCGGGCTTCGAAGAACTCCACGGCCTCCGGCCCGGGCGTATCGCCAGGCTTCGCCTGGTCACCGGCCCTCGCCGCGCTCCATCCCCCGACGCCTATCATGAATGCAGCGGCCAGAAGCTTCACGGAGACCGCTTCCAGTGTGACATCCTGATGACCCTCGCCGCGTTCCAGAGGACTCAGCTTATGCAGAGCGTACGCCATGAGTGATCCGGTCCGGGGTCTTTAGGGGAGCGTGCAGGCAGGTGATTCGCCAACCCGGTCGGCTGGCGGGGCGGGTTGGGACGCCGTCTCCTAAAATAATGAGAGAATCGGCGCCCCGGAACAATCGCCAGGTCCTCTGGCCGTCAAACACGCATCATTATCCCTCACACACAGCCCACCGACAACCCCCTAATTAGAATCCAGGCACGCTCGCATGACACCATGGTATCGCTGGAATCAATGCGCGGAGAATCCAATTAGGGCGCTGTTGACGAGGGAATGTCGCATCTTACAATGTGGACTGACCGGTCAGTCCGCGCGATGGGGAACACGATGGGAAACGGCTTCGAGAAGAAGACAAGGTGTTGCTCAGAGGAAGCGAACCTGGCGCGTCGCGAGGAGATCTTGGAGACGGCGACGGCCTTGTTTGCCGAGGAAGGGTTCTCCGACGCGGTCACGCAGGCGTTGGCGGAACGGCTGGGGGTGGGGAAGGGGACGATCTACCGACATTTCCCCAGCAAGCGGGCGCTGTTCCTGGCGGCGACGGACCGAGTGATGCGAAAGCTCCAGGAGCAGGTGACCGCGAACGTCGCGGGGATCGAGGATGGTCTGGAGCGGATCGAGCGGGCGATCGCGACGTTCCTCCAGTTCTTCGCCGACCATCCTTCGTTCGTCGAGCTGTTGATCCAGGAGCGCGCGCACTTCAAGGACCGCAAGCGGCCGACGTACTTCGAGCACCGCGAGGTCAACATCCAGAAGTGGAAGCAGCTCTACGGCGACTTGATGGCGGCGGGGCGGATGCGCGAGATGCCGGTCGAGCGGATCTCGACCGTCGTCAGCAACGTCCTCTACGGGATCATGGTCACGAACTTCTTCAACGGCCAGCCGGCGCCGGCGGATGTCCAGGCGAGGGAGATCCTCGACATCATCTTCCTGGGCGTCCTGAGCGAGCCGGAGCGGCGACGGTACTCGGCGGAGAAAGGTGCCGAGATCGGGGCGGGCCGCGGACCGGCGGCGACCGGAAGAGAGACCGAGACAACGACACCGGGGAACGGGATCTGTGCAGACGAGCCCTTCGGAGGCGCCAATGGTCATGATGCGACGATGGTGGATGGTCCTGTCGGTGCCGTTGTTGGCGGCGATGGCGGCGGGGTGCCAGCATGGCGCAGTCGGCGCCGGGACGGCCGACTCCGATCGCCGTCTATGACCTGCCGATCACCCGCATGGTCACCGATTACGAGGAATTCCCAGGCGAGACCGATTCGCCCTATTCGGTGCAGATCCGGGCGCGGGTCTCGGGCTACATGACCAGGGTGTACTTCCTGGATGGCACGATGGTCAAGAAGGAGGACAAGCTCTTCCAGATCGACCCCCAGATGTACGACGCGGATTTCCATCGGGCCGTGGGGACGGTTGAGCAATACAAGGCGCACGTCGAGCGGCTCAAGAAGGAGTACAACCGCGCCAAGAGCCTGCGCGGCCGCGAGTCGATCAGCCAGGAAGAGCACGATCGCTACAGGTTCGATTACGAGGAGGCGGAGGCCAACCTCAAGGTCGCCGAGGCCAACGAGAAACTGGCCCGGCTCAACCTCGAGTGGACCGAGGTCACCTCCCCGATCGACGGTCTGCTCAGCCGCCGGATGGTCGACCCTGGTAACCTGGTGAAGGCCGACGACACCATCCTGACCTCGGTGGTGAGCCTGGACCCGCTCTACGTCTACTTCGACGTGCACGAGCAGGCCATGCTCCGAATCAAGCGGCTGATGCAGTTGGGCAAGCTGAAGCTTCAGGCGCAGGGGACCAAGGCCGTGCCGGTCGACATCGGCCTGTCTGACGAGAAGGGATTCCCACACAAGGGCGTCGTTGATTTCACCGACAACCGGGTGGACCTCAACACCGGCACGCTCCGCTTCCGGGCCAAGATCGACAACCCCCCCGACGCCCACGGCAACCGCTTCATCGTGCCGGGGCTGTTCGTGCGGGTGCGGCTGCCGATCGGCGAGCCCCACTCCGCGCTGCTGGTCCCCGAGCGGGCGATGGTCACCGACCAGGGCCGCAAGACCGTCTTCGTGGTGAAGCCGAAGACCGACGAGCTGGGCCAGCCGGTCATGAAGGATGGCAAGCCCGTCTACATCTCCCTGGTGCGCGACGTCGGAGAGGTCGGCGTGCTGCGGGAGGGATATCGCGAGGTCGAGAAGGGGATCGAGCCGGGCGACTGGGTCGTTGTCGCCGGCATGCAGCGGCTCCGCCCGGGCATCGTGGTGAAGGCCGAGAAGGCCCAGGAAGGGCCCGTCGGGAAGGAAGGCGCCGGGAAAGCGGACGAGAAGGGCGCGAAGCCGCCGGCGGGCCCGGTCGCCGCGAAGTTCGCCCCCGCCACGTCCGTCGACGTCGCCCGCCCCACCGGGGACGGGACTCCCGCGACACGGTCGTCCGCGGCAACCCCCGACGCCAAGCCGGCCGGCGCCGCTCCGTTGACAACGGGCTGCGCCGGCCCTCCCTGCCAAGGGCCCCGGGCGATCCCGGCAAGGCTCGCGCAGGCCGATGAGTTCCGCACGGTGGGCTGAGTTCAGTAGGTTGGGCTTTGCCCACCGATCCCAAGCCCACTGAATCGCGCCGGTTGGGCCTTGCCCACCGATCCCAGGCCGTCTTCGGTGGGCAAAGCCCACCCTACCTCTTCGACGCCACCCGGGGAGCGAGTCACGCCCGTGTTCTGCCGCTTCTTCATCGACCGCCCGATCTTCGCGACCGTCCTGTCGATCGCGATCACGCTTGCCGGCGGGCTCGCGCTGTGGTCACTGCCGATCGCGATGTATCCGCCGATCGCGCCGCCGACGGTCAACGTGACCTGCATGTATCCCGGCGCCAGCGCCCAGGTGGTCTCCGAGACGGTGGCCGCGCCGATCGAGCAGCAGGTCAATGGCGTCGAGAACATGATGTACATGTCCTCGACGTCGGCCAATGATGGCAACTACAGCCTGACAGTGACCTTCAAGCACGGCATCGACATGAACCTGGCGCAGGTGCTGGTGCAGAACCGCGTCGCGCTGGCCATGCCGCTGTTGCCCGACGTCATCAAGGCGACGGGCGTGACGACCAAGAAGCAGTCGCCGGACATCTTGATGGCCATCGGGATCTATTGCAACACTCCCGACCACCGGTTCGATCAGCTCTACCTGAGCAATTATGCGACGATCTACCTGCAGCCCGAGCTCGCGCGGCTGCCGGGCATCAGCGACGTGCGGATGTTCGGCCAGCGCGATTACAGCATGCGGGTCTGGCTCGACCCGGACAAGCTGGCGATCCGCAAGATGACGGCCGGCGACGTGGTCGACGCCCTGCGCGAGCAGAACCTCCAGGTGGCCGCCGGCCAGGTCGGCCAGTCGCCGACGGTGCCGGGGCAGAACACCCAGATCACCCTGACGACCCTGGGCCGGCTGGTCGACACCGAGCAGTTCGGCAGGATCATCGTCAAGAAGTCCCCCGACGACCGGATCGTGCGGCTCCGCGACCTGGGCTGGATCGAGCTGGGCGCGAAGAACCAGGACATGAGCAGCAAGGTCAACGGCCAGCCCGTGGCCAACATGGCCATCTTCCAGCTCCCCGACGCCAATGCCCTCGACACCGCCGACGTCGTCAAGGCCAAGATCGCCGAGCTCGCCAAGGACTTCCCCGAAGGCGTCGGCTACATGATCCGCTACGACACGACGCCGTTCATCCGCGAGTCGATCCAAGAGGTGTTCAAGACGCTGCTCGACTCGGTGATGCTGGTGGCGCTGGTCGTGCTGATCTTCCTCCAGAACTGGCGGTCGGCGATCATCCCGCTGGTGGCCGTGCCGGTCGGGATCGTGGGCACGTTCGCCGTGATGCTGGTGATGGGTTTCAGCCTGAACAACCTGACGCTCTTCGGCCTGGTGCTGGCGATCGGCATCGTGGTGGACGACGCGATCGTGGTCGTCGAAGCGGTGGAGCATCACATCGAGCACGGACTGAAACCTCGCGCCGCCACGATCAAGGCGATGAGCGAGGTCTCGGCGCCGGTGATCGCGGTCGGGCTGGTGCTCTCGGCGGTGTTCATCCCGTGCGCGTTCATCTCGGGGATTACCGGGCAGTTCTTCCGCCAGTTCGCGCTGACGATCGCGTCGTCAACGATCATCTCGACGTTCAACTCGCTGACCTTGAGCCCGGCGCTGGCGGCGCTTCTCTTGAAGCCGCGGAAGAAGGGGGCCTACGACCCGTTACCCTGGCCGGCGTTCGTGATCATCGGGGCCTGGGCGGGGTATGCCTGGATCGCGCCTTACGTGCACGAACACTCCATCGAGACCGCGCACGCCGCCGGCCCCGTGGCGGCGGCGGTCTCGCGGGGCTTGGGGCTGGCGAAGGCCGCCGGCATGTCCCGGGAGAACGCGATCTTGCTGGGCTCGCTCCTCGCCGGGATCGTGGCCGCCCTGACGGTCATGTGGCCGGCGAACCGCGTGATCCGGTTCATCTTCAAGTGGTTCGACCGAGGATTCACGGCGACGGCCAACGGCTACGCCCGGCTGATTGGGGGCTTCCTGAATCGGTTCGGCCGGGTGTTGCTGGTGTATGGCGGGTTGCTGGCGATCACGGCGTACCTCTACTCGGGCCTGCCTCCGAGCGTCCGCGATTCCCTCCACCGGGCCGGCCGCTACGCCCACGATCGCGGGTTGACCGAAAGCGCCGATGTCTTCGCGGACGACGGCTGGGCGAAGCAGTTGGTCGAATTCCCGGGCACCCCCCGCGGCTTCATCCCGTCGCAGGACATGGGCTACCTCCTGGTCAACATCCAGCTCCCCGACTCGGCCTCGGTGGAGCGGACGCAGAAGGTGATCGACCGGATCAACGATATCGCGCACCAGATCAAGGGCGTCAACGCCACGGTGGGCATCTGCGGCCAGTCGATCTTGCTGAACGCCTTCGGGTCGAACTTCGGCACCATGTTCATGACGCTCGACGGGTTCGACAAGCGGAGGACAGAGGACCTCTATTACGAGGCGATCGCCAACAAGCTGCGCGCGCGGCTGGGCGCCGATGTTCCCGAGGCGACCATCATGATCTTCGGGCCCCCGCCGGTGCGGGGCGTGGGGCGGGCCGGCGGCTACATGGTGATGATCGAGGACCGGGGCGACCTGGGGCCTCAGGCCCTCCAGGCGCAGGTCGACAACCTCGTCGAGCTGTCCAACCAGCAGCCGGAGCTGGTCGGCAACACGTCGGTCTTCCGGGCCAACGTCCCGCAGGTGTTCCTCGACGTCGACCGGACAGCCCTGATGCTCAAGGGGGTCCGGCTCCAGGACGTGTTCCAGACCCTCCAGGTGTACTTGGGCTCGCTGTACACCAACGACTTCAACCTGTTCGGCCGGACCTGGCAGGTCAACGTGCAGGCCGAGGCCAAGTACCGCGACCAGAAGGACGACATCCGCCGGCTCCGGGTGCGCAACTCGAGCGGGACGATGGTCCCCGTCGGGGCGGTCGCCAACGTCCGCGAGATCAACGGCCCCCTGGTGTTGACCCGGTACAACATGTACCCCGCCGCCGCGATGAACGGCAACGCCCGGCCCGGGATCAGCTCGGGAAAGGCCATCGACGTCGTCTCAGCCTTGGCGCGAGAGGAGCTGCCCAAGTCGATGTCCTTCGAATGGAGCGAGCTGGCGTACCTCGAGCTCCAGGCCGGCAGCACGGCGATGATCGTCTTCGCCTTCTCGATCGTCATGGTCTTCCTGGTGCTGGCGGCGCAGTTCGAGAGCTGGTCGATGCCGCTGGCGGTGATCCTGTCGGTGCCCTTGTGCATCCTCGAGCGCCCTGATCGGGGTGAATGCGGCGCACATGGACATCAACATCTTCACCCAGATCGGGCTGGTCGTGCTGGTGGGGCTGGCCAGCAAGAACGCGATCCTGATCGTCGAGTTCGCCAAGGTGATCCACCGGACGGGGCACACGATCCGGCAGTCGACGCTCGAGGCGTGCCGGCTGCGGCTGCGGCCCATCATCATGACCTCGATGGCATTCGTCCTGGGCGTGCTGCCGCTGTTGTTCGCCCACGGCGCCGGCGCCGAGATGCGTCGATCGCTGGGCATGGCCGTCTTCAGCGGCATGCTCGGCGTCACGTTCTTCGGCATCATGCTGACGCCCGTGTTTTTCTACCTGATCGATTCGGTGAGCGAGTCTCACTTCTTCGCCTCGCCGTGGATGCGGCGCGTGGGGTCGATCGGGCTGGTCGTGCTGGGGATCCTCACCTTCGGCATCTTCTTCGTCGCCTACCGCTGGAGCGAATGGTTCGGGTCGCAGCCGGAGGCCTCGCCGGGGCCGCCGCGGCCCAAGCCTGAGCCCTTGCCTGAATTGACGCCCGACGACGGGTCCGAATCCCGGTCGCACGAGCTCGTGGAACAGGAGTGACGATCCCGTGTCTCGATTCTTCATCGACCGCCCGATCTTCGCCGCGGTGCTGTCCATCGTGATCACGCTGGCCGGCGGGATCAGCCTGTTCACCCTGCCGGTGGCGCAGTATCCCGACATCACGCCGCCGACGGTCGAGGTGTCCGCCTACTATCCCGGCGCCAACGCGCAGGTGGTCGCCGACACCGTCGCCGCGCCGATCGAGCAGCAGGTCAACGGCGTCGAGAACATGATGTACATGTCGTCGCAGTGCACCAACGACGGCAACTACACGCTGACCGTGACCTTCAAGCACGGCGTCGACCTGAACATGGCCCAGGTGCTGGTGCAGAACCGCGAGTCGCTGGCCGAGCCGATCCTCCCCGACCTGGTCAAGCGTCGCGGCGTCGCGGTCAAGAAGAAGTCGCCCAGCATCCTGATGATCGTCAACGTGTTCTCGCCCGACGGCAAGCGGGACAACCTGTACCTGAGCAACTACGCGACCATCCAGCTCCGCGACGAGCTGGCGCGGCTCGACGGCGTCGGCGACATCACCTACATCGGCCAGCGGAACTACAGCATGCGGGTCTGGCTCGACCCGGAGAAGATGACGTTCCGCAGCCTGAGCAGCTCGGACGTGGTGAGCGCGATCAACCAGCAGAACATCCAGGTGGCCGCCGGGCAGCTCGGACAGCCGCCGGTCGCCAACGGCCAGGACTTCCAGTTCACGATCACGACGCTGGGCCGCCTGAAGGACGTCGAGCAATTCTCCGAGATGATCCTCAAGACCGACGCGCAGGGGGGTGTGGTGCGGCTCCGCGACGTGGGCCGCGTCGAACTCGGCGCGCAGGGATACGACCAGGCCTGCACGCTCGACGGCCGGCCCACCGTGGCGCTGTCGGTCTATCAGCGCCCCGGCTCCAACGCCCTGGACACGGCCGAGCTGGTCCGAGACAAGATGAAGGAGCTCGAGGAGCGATTCCCCGAGGGCGTCGCCTACGAGATCGCCTACGACACGACGCCGTTCATCACCGAGTCGGTCAAAGAGGTGTTCAACACCCTGCGGGACGCGGTCATCCTCGTAGCGTTCGTGGTGCTGCTGTTCCTCCAGAACTGGCGGTCGGCCCTGATCCCGCTGGTGGCCGTGCCCGTGGCCATCGTGGGCACCTTCGCCATCATGGCCGCGCTGGGGTTCAGCCTGAACAACCTGACGCTCTTCGGCCTGGTGCTGGCCATCGGGATCGTGGTGGACGACGCCATCGTGGTGGTCGAGGCAGTGGAGCACCACATCGAGCACGGCCTCGCGCCCGCGCCGCCACGCTGACGGCCATGAATCAGGTCTCGGCGCCGGTGATCGCCGTCGGGTTGGTGCTCACCGCGGTATTCATCCCGTGCGCCTTCATCACGGGGATCTCGGGCCAGTTCTACCGCCAGTTCGCCCTGACGATCGCCACCTCGACGGTGATCTCGGCGTTCAACTCGCTGACCCTGAGCCCGGCGCTGGCGGCGCTCCTCTTGAAGCCTCGCGTGAAGGGGGTCTTCCAGGCGCTGCCGTGGCCGGCCTTCGTGGCCGTCGGCGGCTGGGCCGGCTATGCGATCCTCGGCCCGCGGCTGCCGGAGCTGATCGGCCGGTTCGGCCTGCACCTCGACTCGCGCTGGATGTCGGCGGCGCTGGCCGCGAACCTGATCGGGATGATTGCCGGGGCGGCGGCCGGCTGGCTGATCAGCGGCCTGCTCAATCGGGCGTTCGGCTGGGTCTTCTACCTGTTCAACAAGGGCTTCGACGTCGCGACCTCGGTCTATACGCGGATGGTCGGAGGCCTGCTGCGGATCAGCGTCCTGGTGATCCTGCTCTACGGCGGCCTGCTGGGCCTGACCTACTGGGGGATGACCCGGACGCCTACCGGCTTCATCCCGCCGCAGGACAAGGGCTACCTGCTGGTCAACGTCCAGCTCCCCGACTCGTCGTCACTGGAGCGGACCCAGGATGTCATGGCCCAGGTCGAGAAGCTGGCGCTGGGCCTTCCCGGCGCGAAGCACACCCTGGCGATCGCCGGCCAATCAATCTTGATGAACGCCAACGCGCCCAATTTCGGCGCGATGTACGTGATGCTCGACGACTTCCACCACCGCGCCCACGAGGGACTGACCGGCCCGGTGATCGCCGCGCGGCTCCAGGCGGCGCTCCAGGACGAGATCAAGGACGGGCTGGTCAACGTCTTCGAGGCGCCGCCGGTTGAACGGCCTGGGGACCGCGGGCGGGTTCAAGATCGTCGTCGAGGATCGCGGCGACCTGGGCTCGCAGGAGATCGAGGACGTCGCCAACCGGATCGTCGCCGCGTCGAACGAGCCGCCGCACTCGCACCTCCTGGCGGGGCTCTTCACCAGCTTCCGGGCGAACACGCCCTGGCTGTACCTGGACATCGACCGCGACAAGGCCAAGCTGCAGGGGGTCTCGATCGCCGAGCTGTTCAACACGCTCCAGGTGTACCTGGGATCGCTCTACGTCAACGATTTCAACCTCTTCGGCCGGACCTGGCAGGTCAACGTCCAGGGGGACGCCAACTTCCGCAAGCAGATCAGCGACCTGACCGCGCTGCGGGTGCGCAACGACAGCGGCGGGATGGTGCCGATCGGCAGCGTCGCCTCGGTCCGCGACGTCAGCGGCCCGGTGATGATCATCCGCTACAACCTGTATCCCTCGGCCACGATCAACCTGATCCCGGCGCCGGGCACCAGCTCGGGCCAGGCGATCGAGGCGATGGATAGTCTGGTGCAGCAGGAGTTGCCGCAGGCGATGCGCCCGCAGTGGACCGAGCTGGCGCTCTTGCAGCTCCAGACCGGCAATACGGCCATGTTCGCCTTCACCCTGGCCGTGGTGCTCGTCTTCCTGGTCCTGGCGGCCCAGTATGAGAGCTGGACCTTGCCGCTGGCCGTGATCCTGGTCGTGCCGATGTGCCTGCTCTGCTCGATCGTGGGCGTGAACATGGCGAGGATGGACATCAACATCTTCACCCAGGTCGGGTTCATCGTGCTGGTCGGCCTGGCGTGCAAGAACGCGATCTTGATCGTCGAGTTCGCCAAGGCGCAGCGCGAGGCCGGCTCGACCACCAGGGCCGCCACTCTGGAGGCGTGCGAGCTTCGACTCCGGCCGATCATGATGACGTCGTTCGCGTTCATCCTCGGCGTGGTCCCGCTGATGGTCTCCGCCGGCGCCGGTGCCGAGATGCGACAGACCCTCGGCACGGCGGTGTTCAGCGGCATGCTGGGTGTCACGATCTTCGGCATCTTCCTGACCCCGGTGTTCTACTTCGCGATCCAGTGGGTGAGCGACAAGCGGAGCGCATCGCGTCGCGAGGAGGCCGAGGACCGGCCGCAGGAGAAGCCACACGGCGATGGCGACGGGCTGGTGGCGCACGATGGCGACGGCCACCACCTCCACGGCACCCTCCCGGTGCTGGCCAACGGCGAGCCGGTCCTGGCCAACGGGGACGGGAACGGCAACGGCGACGGCCATGCCGTGTCCCATCCCTCAGTCATTAGTCATTAGTCATTGGTGTAATCGCTCCACGCTTCCGGCGTCGTAGATCCAGGTCCTTCCGCCTCCGACCGTCGCCACTCGACTCGCGATCTCGATGACCGATGACCAGTGACCAAGGACTGCACGTGGTCTTGTTCCACCCGGAGATCGCGGCCAACACCGGTGCGATCGGGCGAAGCTGCGTCGCGGCCGGGGCGATCCTGTGGCTGATCCGCCCCCTGGGATTCCACCTCGACGACCGTTACCTCCGCCGAGCGGCGCTGGACTACTGGGATCACCTGGAATATAAGGTTGTAGACGGGCTGGACGAGGTCGCCGCGATCCTTGGCCGCGACCGGCTCTGGTCGTTCAGCACCCGGGCGGCCCGCGTCTATACCGGGGTGCGATTCCGGCCCGGCGACGCCCTGGTGTTCGGTCCCGAGAGTCGCGGGCTGCCGCTCTCCTGGCTGGACGAGCGGCCCGACCGGGCGGTCCGCATCCCGATCCGTCCCGAGGCTCGCAGCCTCAACCTGGCCAACGCCGTGGCGATCGGCCTGTTCGAGGCGGCGCGTCAGCTCGCCGGGCCGGACCCCGGGCCGAAGCCCCGCCATCCGTAGGTCAGGCTCTCAGCCTGACGGCATCGATCAGTCAGGCTGAGAGCCGGACCTACGTCACTTCCAGATCGGGGGATCCGATGGCCGAGCCAGTGGCCGCGCGTGTCGGGGAGCCGGCGCCGGAGTTCGAGCTCCCGTCTTCGACCGGGGAGACCGTCCGACTGTCCGATTTCCGTCGCAAGTCCGAGGTCGTGTTGTTCTTCTACCCTAAGGACCACTCGCCGGCCTGCACGATGGAGGCGTGCGCGTTCCGGGACAGTCACCAGGCGTTCCGCGATTTCGGCGCCGAGGTGATCGGCATCAGCGCCGATCCGGCCGATTCGCACCGGCGGTTCGTCGAGCGCCTTCGCCTGCCGTTCCTGCTGCTCTCCGACGTCGACGGGTCCGTCCAAACCCGCTACGGCGTCCCTCGGACTCTCGGGCTTCTCCCGGGGCGGGTCACCTACCTCATCGACCGCGAGGGGATCGTCCGGCACATCTTCTCGTCGCAATTCCGGCCGATGAAACACGTCTCCGAGGCGCTCGAGATTCTCGAGAGCCTCCGAACCGGTCGTGGTTGATGCCGCCCCGAAGCGGATCGTTCGGCCGAGTATCCCAACGATTCCGACGCCGGCGGAGTTACCCCCCTTGACGCAGCCCGATTAGCTGCGTATACATCTATCATGAGCGCCGAAAAGAAACTCACGGCCGACTCCCCGTGTCTTTGCTACGCCCTGAGGCAGGCGTCGCGAGCCGTCAGCCGGTTCTACGACGAGGAGTTGCGCGGCGTCGGCCTCCGCACGACCCAGTACTCCTTGCTGCAGTTGCTTCGCCGGTCCGGCGAGGTCCGGCAGCGGGACTTGGCGGAACTGACGCTGCACGACGAGACGACGCTGACCCGCAACCTCCGTCCGCTCGTGGACGCCGGCTGGGTCGCCGTCCGGACCGGGGAGGACCGCCGCGAGAGGTGGTTCAAGATCACCGCCGCCGGATCGGCGAAGGTCCAAGAAGCCCGCCCCGCGTGGGAGCGGGCCCAGCGTCGGTTGCAGGCGACGTTACCGGAGGGGACATGGCAGGGCCTCTTGGCGATCCTCCCGCAGATCGCGAGGCTCACGGCGGGCACGTAGTTTTTTTGTCCGAATAGCTGCATATACAGGTTTCTGCCGCGGCCGGAGGGTCGCGGATTCCTGCCGGGGAGATGCGATGGCAACGCGATGGGGAGACGTGTCGCAGGCGGACGGTCGCACGCACGGCGCGGCCGCGCTGACGCCGCAGGCGCGCCGCCTGCTGGAGGGGCCGGTCCTGGCGACGCTCCTGCGGCTGGCCGCCCCCACCGTGGCGCTGATGCTGCTCCAGGGCGTGATCGCCGCCGGCGAGGCGGCCTTCGTCGGGCGGCTGGGTCCTCACGCCCTGGCGGGCGTGTCCCTGAGTTTTCCGCTGGTGATGCTGATGACGACCCTGTCGGCCGGGGCCTACGGCGGCGGTGTCGCTTCGGGCGTCGCACGGGCGCTGGGAGCCGGGAAGGACGATGACGCCAGGCGACTCGCGGGGACGGCCCTGGGGATCTCCGCGATCCTGGGACTGGCCTCGACGGCCGCCATGCTGCTCCTCGGCCGGGCCCTCTACGCCGCGCTTGGGGCCACCGGCCCGGCGCTCGATGCCGCGGTCCGCTACTCCGACGTGCTCTTCCTCGGGGCCGTGCCATTCTGGCTGTTCAACGCCGCCGCCAGCATCCTCCGCGGGGGCGGCAACGCGGCGTACCCGGCCGCCGCGGGCGCCGTCGGCGGCATCGTGACACTGGCCGTCTCCCCGCTGGTCATCTTCGGCGCGGGACCCGTCCCGGCGCTCGGGATCGCCGGCGCGGCGTGGGCGGTAGTGGCCTACAACGCGGCGATGGCCATCGTGCTCCTCCGGGCGGCCTGGGCACCCGGCTCGTCCAGCGGGCCCGGCTTTCGAGCGCTGGTGCCGCGGTGGCGGTACGCCCTCGAGATCCTTCGGGTCTCCGTGCCGAGCGCGGCCAGCACGCTGCTGACCAACCTGACGTTCATCATCCTGACCGCCCTGGTCGCGCCCTTCGGTGTGGAAGCGATCGCCGGGTACGGTGCAGGGGGCCGACTGGAATACCTGCTGATCCCCATGGTTTTCGGCGTCGGCTCGGCGCTCGTCCCCCTGGTTGCCGCCAGCGACGGGGCGGGCGACTTCGGCCGCGTCCGCAGGCTGACTCGCGCCGGCGCGGCCCTGAGTGCGGGGGGGTGCGGGCTGGTGGGGGGGACCGTCGCCGTGTTCCCGTCGGCGTGGATGGGGTTGTTCACCTCGGACCCGGCGGTGGCGGGGTTCGGCGGGGCGTACCTGGTTCGGGTCGGCCCGGCCTACGCCTTCCTCGGGCTGGGGCTGGCCTTGTATTTCGCCGCGCAGGGGCGGGGGCGGACGGCGCAGCCGCTGCTGGCCACCCTGACCCGGCTGCTGGTCGCCGGGGCACTGGGCGCCCTGGGGCTCGGCGTCCTCGGCTGGGGGATCGACTCCCTGTTCGCCCTGATGGCCTGCGGCCTCGTGTTGTACGGGATGGTCATGGTCGCGGTGATGCGACGCGAACTCGGGTTCGACACCGGAGGGGGGTGAGCGATGCGGGTTCTACTTCTCGGGCTTTGTCTCGGCCTGGCCGGCTGCGTCCGGGTGCCCTCGACGGCGCCGGAGGCGGCGCCCACACCGGTCACGGTCAGCCGCCCGATCGAACGAGACGTGAGCGACTACGCCGACTTCACCGGGCGGACGGCCGCCGTGGATTCCGTCGAGGTGCGGGCGCGTCTGGGGTTATCTGGATCGTGTCAACTTCAAGGAAGGGGCGCTGGTCAAGAAGGACGACGTGCTCTTCGAGATCGACCCCCGGGTCTACCGGGCTGACCTCGAGCGGGCGCGGGGACCGTGGAGCAGTATGAGGCCCGGGTGCACCGGTTGGAGCGTGACTACCACCGTGCCAAGAACCTGCTGCGCGCGGGGCCGTCGGCCAGGAAGAATATGACCGGTACGAGGCCGATTACCGGGAGTCGGTGGCCAATCTGCATGTCGCCAGGGGCAACCTCGACCTTGCGGCGCTGAACATGGAGTACACGAGGGTCACGGCGCCCGTCAGCGGGCGCGTCAGCCGATACGTCGTCACGGTGGGCAACCTGATCCAGTCGGGGGATCAGAACGGCGGCACCCTGCTCACCACGCTCGTCTCGGTGGACCCGATGTACGTCTACTTCGACATGGACGAGCGCACCGTGCTGCGCATGCGCGAGTTGATCCGAGAGGGCAAGGCCAGCTCGGCCCGCGAGACCGAGTGGCCCGTTTGGCTGGGCCTGGCCACTGAGGAGGGATTTCCCCACCGGGGCACGATCAATTTTGAGGACAACCAGGTCAATCCGAGGACCGGCACCCTGCGCGTCCGGGGCGTGTTCCCCAACAAGGACGAGTTGCTCTCCCCCGGCCTCTTCGCCCGCGTCCGCGTGCCCATCGGTCGAGCCCACCGCGCCCTGCTGGTGACCGACCGCGCCGTCGACACCGATCAGGGCCAGAAAGTCCTCTACGTCGTCAACGAGAAGAACGCGGTGGTCTCTCGCACCGTCCGGCTGGGGCGCTCCACGACGGCCTGCGGGAGATCACCGAGGGCCTGGGAGCGGGCGAGCGGGTGATCATCAGCGGCCTGCAACAGGTGCGGCCGGGCGTCGCGGTCGAGCCGAACCTCGCGGACATGCCGAACGGAAGTCGGAAGTCACAGGTCAGAGGTCAGAGTCAGATACCAGGAGTTGACCACGCTCCGATCCATCAACAGGAGCAACGCCATGTCTCGAAGACTTGAGGGGAAAGTCGCCGCGGTCACCGGCGCATCCAAGGGCATCGGCGCTTCCATCGCCATGTACCTGGCTGACGAGGGGGCGGCGGTGGTCGTCAACTACGCCTCCAGCCAGCCAGGAGCCGACCGCGTCGTTGCCGAGATCACCGGCAAGGGCGGCCGGGCGGTCGCCGTGCAAGCCGATGTGTCCAGGCACGCCGACATCAAGCGCCTGTTCGCGGAGGCGAAGAAAGCGTTCGGGCGTCTCGATGTCCTGGTCAACAACGCCGGCATCTACGAATTCGCGCCACTCGAAGAGGTGACGGCCGATCACTTCCACAGGCAGTTCGACCTCAACGTGCTGGGCCTGATCCTCGCGTCGCAGGAGGCGGTCAAGTCCTTCGGCCCCGCCGGCGGCACCATCTTCAACATCAGCTCGGTCGTCGCCACGCTGGCCCCGGCAACCGCTTCCGTGTACAGCGGGACCAAGGCCGCAGTTGACGCGGTGACCCGGTCTCTGGCCAAAGAGTTGGGTCCGCGCAAGATCCGCGTCAACTCCATCAATCCCGGCGTCGTGGAAACCGAAGGCGTCCACACCGCCGCGCGCATCCCATCCACCGCGACGACGTTCGCCAGCAGATCGAGGCGCAAACGCCGCTCGGCCGGATCGGCCAGCCTCAGGACATCGGGCCGGCCGCCGTCTTCTTTGCTTCGGATGATTCCCGCTGGATCACCGGCGAGACGCTGTACATCGCCGGCGGGTTCCGGTAACGGCAGACTTTCATGACGCGGTGATTCCTGAGAGGGGAATAGGAGCAGTGTCATGCTGGCGCGTTTCTTCATCGACCGCCCGGTCCTGGCGTGGGTCATCTCGATCATCATCATCTTGCTCGGCGGCATCGCCGCGGCCCTCCTGCCGACCGCCGAGTATCCGGAGATCACGCCGCCGACGGTCCGGGTGACCGCCAGCTACCCCGGGGCCAACTCCCAGGTCGTGGCCGACACGGTGGCCGCGCCGATCGAGCAGCAGGTTGTGGGTGTCGAAGGCATGATGTACATGTCGTCGCAGAGCAACTACGACGGCTCGTACACCCTGGACGTGACGTTCGAGCTGGGCACCAACGTGAACATGGCCCAGGTGCTGGTGCAGAACCGCGTCGCCATCGCCCAGCCGACGCTCCCCGACGTGGTTCAGACCATTGGCGTGAGCACCAAGAAGCGGACCCCGGATGTCTTGCTGGGGATCAGCCTGTATTCCGAGGACGACCCGGAGACCGGCCGGCCGTATTTCGATTCGCTCTACCTGAGCAACTACGCCACGATCAACGTCAAGGACGCCATCGCCCGGGTGGAGGGGGTCGGCGATGTGGTCATCCTCGGCCAGCAGGACTACAGCCTGCGCGTCTGGCTGGACCCGGACAAGCTGCAGTCGCGGAACCTGACGGTGAACGACGTGATCCGGGTCCTGCGCGAGCAGAACGTGCAGGTGGCGGCCGGCCGGATCGGCCAGCCGCCGGTCCCCAACGGCCAGGATTTCCAGTACACCCTGAGCACGCTCGGCCGGCTCGTCGAGGCCGACCAATTTGCGGACATCATCCTCAATACCGGCACCAACGGGGAAGTCACCTACCTGCGGGACGTCAGCCGGACCGAGCTGGGGGCCCGGAACCAGGACACGCTCGGCCGGCTCGACGGCCGGCCGTCGCCGGCCGTCGTCGTCTTCCTGCTCCCCGGCGCCAACGCGCTGGACACCGCCGACGGCATCAAAGCCAAGATGCGGGAGCTGGAGACCCGCTTCCCGAAGGGGCTGCGGTACCACATCGGCTACGACACCACGCCGTTCATCCGCGAATCCGTCAATGAGGTGTTCCATACGCTGCGCGAGTCCGTGATCCTGGTGTCCCTCGTCATCCTGCTGTTCTTGCAAGAGTGGAAAGCCCTGCTGCTGCCCGTCATCGACGTGGCGGTGTCGCTGGTCGGGACCTTCGTCGTCATGGGCCTGATGGGCTTCACACTGAACAACCTGACGCTGTTCGGGCTGGTGCTGGCCATCGGCATCGTGGTGGACGACTCCATCGTCGTGCTGGAGAACATCGAGCGCTGGCTGGAGAAGGGCCTGCCGGTGCGCGAAGCCACGATTCACGCCATGAACGAGATCACCGGGCCGATCTTCGCCATCACCCTGGTGCTCAGCTCGGTGCTGCTTCCCAGCGCCTTCCTGGGGGGTATTACCGGCCAGTTCTTCCGGCAGTTCGCCCTGACCATCTCGGTGTCGATGATCATCTCGGCCATCAACGCAATGACCATGACGCCGGCGCGGGCGGCTTGGATCTTCGCCAGCCGCCAGCCCGGCCGGCACGGCGACCAGGGCAAGGAAGCGCTGCCGTGGTGGAGCTTCGCCCTCTTCGGCGGGCTGGTGACCGTCTGGCTGCTGACCCCGACGCTCGGTGCCTGGCTGGGCCTGCCTGCGGGCGAGGGGCATGGCGAGGCGGCACCCGCCGGCCTGCGAGCCACGTTGCTCACGTGGGCCATCTCCGGCATCGGTTTCCTCCCAGGCGCGATCGCGGGAGGGGCGCTGGGCTGGTTCTTCATCCGCCCGGTGAACTGGGCATTGGGCCATTTCTTCCGCGGCTTCAACGGGATGTTCGAGCGGATGACGCAAGCCTACGGCAAGACCGTGGGTTGGTGCGTCCGACTGAGCGCGATCGTGCTCCTGGTCTACGTCGGCCTGATCGGTTTGACGGGCTTCGGCTTCGCCCGCGTCCCCAGCGGGTTCGTCCCCATCCAGGACAAGGGCTACCTGGTGGTGAACATCCAATTGCCCGACTCCGCCTCGCTGGAGCGCACGGTCGAGGTGACCGAGGCGGTTGAGAAGATTGCCCTCGAGACGCCCGGAGTGGCCCACACGGTGGCCGTCCCGGGGATATCGTTCGTCCTGAACGCCAACAGCTCGAACTACGGCAACATGTTCGTCATCCTCAAGCCGTTCGACGAACGGCGGGACCCGTCGCTCAGCGGCGAGGCGATCGTCGGGCGCCTCCGCGGGCGCTTGAAGCGGGAGGTGCCGGATGCCCGCGTGCTCGTCTTCGGGGCGCCGGCGGTGCGGGGTCTCGGCAACGCCGGCGGGTTCAAGCTGATGGTAGAAGCCACCGGCGATGTCGACTTCGACGCACTTCAGGCTCGGGCGGATGCCTTGGCCGCTAAGGGCAACCAGCAGCCCGGCCTCGTCGGCCTGTTCAACGGCTTCCGGGCCGGGACGCCTCAGCTCTACGCGGACATCGATCGGACCAAGGTCCGGACGATGGGGGTGGCGCTGAACGACGTCTTCGACGCGCTCCAGGCCTATCTGGGCAGCTATTACGTCAACGACTTCAACCGCTTCGGCCGCACCTGGCAGGTGAACATCCAGGCCGACGCGCCCTTCCGCGTGGACGCCGAAACCATCAGACAGCTCAAGGTGCGCAACGCCGACGGGGACATGGTGCCGCTAGGCGCGGTGGTCGACATCCGCGAATCCGCCGGCCCGGTGACGATCACGCGCTATAACATGCTCCCCGCGGCGACGATTACGGGCTCCTGGCAGCCATCGGTCAGCACCGGCGACGTCCTTCGGACGATGGAGAGCCTGTCGGACAAGGAGCTGCCGCGTTCCATGACCTACGAGTGGACCGAGCTGAGCTACTTGCAGAAGCGGTCGAGCACGGTCGAGCAATTCCGCGACCTGCGGCAAAACCCGTTCAGCGCGTTCGTGCTGGGCGCCGTGCTGGTCTTCTTCGTGCTGGCCGGCCTGTACGAGAGCTGGTCGCTGCCGATGGCGGTGATCCTGGTCGTGCCGACGTGCGTCCTGTGCGCCATCACCGGCGTCGCGATCCGCGGGATGGACAACAACATCTTCACCCAGGTCGGCTTCGTGGTGCTGATCGGCCTGGCCTGCAAGAACGCCATCCTGATCGTCGAGTTCGCCCGCGACCGCCAGCAGGAGGGCGCGTCCCGTTTCGAAGCCGTCGTCGAGGCCGCCCGGGTGCGGCTGCGGCCGATCGTGATGACGACGATGTGCTTTATCCACATGGCGCCGCCGTACTTCGCGACCGGCGCCGGCGCCGAGATGCGCCGCTCGGTGGGCACGGCCATGCTCTGGGGTGCCTTCGGCGTGACCCTGTTCGGCCTCTTCCTGACGCCGGTCTTCTACTCGGTGGTGCGCCGGCTCACGGACCGGAAGGCCGTCAGGCCCGCGCTCCCGCATGGGCTCGACGCGGTGCCGGCCAGGGGGACCCCGGGCGCCTTCCCTGCGAGGAACGGGAAAGCGGACCACGCAATTCTTGAATTGACGACGAGCGGTAGGCCCGATGGGAGGAGTTGACCCATGTCGACCGTCGAGGGAGGCGAAGCGATGACCGAATCCCGGTTCTCCGTAGTCCACGTCCGGATGACGTCGAACCGGCCCTTCGCCGATGTGCAGGCCGCGTTCGAGCGGCGACTCGGCCGGTTCGAGCCGGACGTCTACCAGGCGCTCGCCGAGGGCGGCGACCCCGCGGCGGTCCGGGCGCGGCTCGAGGCGATGGCCGGCTCGAGCGGGTTCATGCTTTTCGGCACGAGCGACCACGGGAGGCTCCTGCGGCTCGTCGGCCAGCAGCGGAAGTCCGTCCAGTACGTCATCGGCAACCCGCTGTTCGCCGTCGAGATGACCCGGCACGCCATCGGCGCGAGCCTGTACGCCCCGCTCCGCGTGCTGATCTACGAGGCCGATGACCGCATGACGTGCATCGAGTACGACCGCCCGTCGTCCCTCTTCGGGCAGTTCGGGGACGAGCGCGTCGGCGCGATGGCCGCCGCGCTCGACCAGAAACTGGAGGACCTGGCGGCCGCGGCGACGGCCTGACGGTCCGCCTCAGCGGGCAGACGAGATCGTCTCGGTGGCGATCAACCGTGTCGGGGCGTGCGCGATCCTACGGAGGTCAGACGCATGAGCACCATGCTTGAACAGGGCCGGAAACTGGTGCGGGGCGAATTGAGCCCGCCGCCGATAGCCCGCTTGTTGGGCTTCGTCATGAAGTCCATCGAACCGGGCCATGCGGTCTTCGAGCTCGAGGTCGACGATCGCCACCACAACCCGATGGGGACTCTGCATGGCGGCGTCTACTGCGACCTGGCTGATGCGGCGATGGGCTACGCCTGTGCCGCGACGCTGGAAGAGGGCGAGACCTTCACGACCGTCGAGTTGAAGATCAACTATCTCCGCGCCGTCCGGAAGGCCGTCCTGACGGCCGAGGCCAGGGTCGTGAAGGGAGGCGGCACGCTGGCGTACGTCGAGTGTGATGTCAAGGACCAGGCCGGCAGGCTGGTCGCACGGGCGGCGAGCACGTGCATGAAACGTAAGCTCGGAAGCCAGTCGGGCGACTCAATTGCCGCCTCCGCGACCCGTCTCCGATCCGGAGACGAGGCGTGATCACGTCGCGCACGATCGTCAACCGCCGAGGAGCCGCTTACCCCGCTCCCGTGCTGATGCGCGAAGCCGGCGTTTGGCATGTTGTCGAGGGCCATTCGTGTGATGAGTCGAGGGAGAAATCCATGGACCGAGCAGGCAGGCGGGTGGTTGTCACGGGGATGGGAGCGGTCACGCCCGTGGGGCTCGACGCGGAGTCGTCGTGGGAGGCGCTTCGCGAGGGCCGTGGCGGAGTGGGCCCGGTCAGGCGGTTCGACGCCGGCGGTTTCGCGACGCGGATCGCCGCCGAACTGAAGGGCTTCGACCTGTCGCGGGACCTCGGCGACGACGCGGCTCGATGGGAGGGCCACGGTCGGAACACGCAGCTCGCGCTGGCGGTCGCGGCGCAGGCCGTCAGGGACTCCGGCCTGTTCGAGGGCCGGGCGATCGACCCCGCGAGATTCGGCGTCTACCTCGGCTCGGGCGAGGGTCAGGCGGACTTCCCCCGGTTCGTCGACCTCGTCCGCCGGTCGCTCGATGGCAACCGGGTCGACACACGGCGCTTCACGGGCATGGGAATCGGGCTGCTCGACCCGCTCCTCGAGGCCGAACAAGAGCCGGGGACGCCGGCAGGGCATCTCGCGACAGCCTTCGGGGCGAGGGGCCCGAACCTCTCCTGCCTCACGGCCTGCTCGGCCAGCGCCCAGGCGATCGGCGAGGCGACCGAGCTGATCCGAGGCGGCTCCGTGGACATCATGCTCGCCGGCGGAGTCCACAGCATGATCCACCCCTTCGGCCTGACGGGGTTCATCCTCTTGACGGCGATGTCAACGCGCAACGACGACCCGGCCCGTGCCAGCCGCCCGTTCGACCGGGATCGCGACGGATTCGTCCTCGGCGAGGGGGGCGGGATGCTCGTGCTCGAGGCGCTCGATCACGCCCGGGCACGGGGAGCGGCCATTTACGGCGAGGTGGCCGGCCAGGCCTCGACGGCCGACGCCTTCCGCCTCACCGATTGCCACGACGAGGGCCGGGGCGCCGTCGCGGCGATGCGGCTGGCCCTCGCCGACTCCGGCCTCAACCCCGAGGACGTCGACTACGTCAACGCCCACGGCACGAGCACGAAGGTCAACGACTCGGTCGAGACGTTGGCGCTCAAGCGCGCGCTCGGCGACCACGCGCTGAGGGTGCCCGTGTCGAGCACCAAGAGCATGACCGGTCATCTGATCGCCGCCGGAGGGGTCGTCGAGGCGATCGTCTGCCTGCTGGCGATCCGCGACGGAGTCGTGCCGCCGACCATCAATCTCGACAACCCGGACGACGACTGCGACCTCGATTACGTCGCTCACGCGGCGCGCGACCGTTCCGTCAACGTCGCGATGTCCAACAGCTTCGGATTCGGTGGGCAGAACACGACGCTCGTCCTCCGTCGTTTTCGCGACTGAGTGGCTCGACGAGAAGCACTCCGGAGGCCCCGAAGGGCGACTCGTATACCGTCTTACCGCCGGCCTTGGGCCTCGGCGAGCATGGCGATGGCCTCCTTGCGGGTGCCCTCGGCGGCCGAATCGCCGCGGATCATGGCGGCGAGCTCGGCGACGCGCTGCTCCTCGTCCAGCGGTGAGATCGTGGTCCGTGACCGTCCGCGCTCCACGTGTTTGCGGATCACCCACTGGCGGCGGGCGTAGCTGGCCATCTGGGGCAGATGGGTCACGCAGATGACCTGATGGCGGCGTCCCAGCTCGGCGAGGGTCTTTCCCAGCGTCGAGCCCAACCGACCGCCCACGCCGGCGTCGATCTCGTCGAAGACCAGGGTCGGCACGCGGTCGACCGCGGCGAGCACCGCCTTGGCGGCCAGGGTCACCCGCGAGAGCTCGCCACCGGAGGCGATCTTGCGCAGCGCGTGGGCCTCCTCGCCGGGGTTGGCCGAGAAGAGCATCTCGACGCGATCGGCGCCCGATTCGGGGGGCGGCGGTGCCGTCGGATCGGACCCCAGCTCGCGGGGCTCGACCTCGACGGTCAGGCGGGCCCCGTCGAGGCCCAGCGACTTGAGCCGCCCCTGGATGGCCCGCGCGAAGTCCTTCGCGACCTTGCGCCTCGCGGCGGTCAAACCCGCCGCCGCCTGCTTGAGTACGTTCCAGGCATCTGCAAGGGGAAGGTCCAAAGCCAGCAAGTCGGCCTCGTCCTTCTCGAGCGCGGCGAGCTGCGCCTCGGTGGCGGCGCGGCGGTCGACCAGCTCGTCGGGCGTGCAGTGGAACCGCGCGGCCAGGCGACGGTACAGGGCCAGGCGCGCCTCGATGTCCTCCAGTCGGGCGGGGTCGTCCTCCCAGGTCTCACTGAGCTCGCGCAGGCCGAAGGCGACCTCGCGGGCCTCGTCCGCGAGGCGCTCGAGCGTGGATGCGGCGTCGGCGAGTTCAGGAGCGGCCCGGGCCAGCGGCTCCAGCGTCCGCGCCACGCGTTTCAAGAGGCCCTGTGCCGAACGGTCGGCCTCGTAGAGCAGCGCGTATCCCTCGGCCGCGGCCGTGCGGAGCTGGTCGGCGTGCGCGAGCCGCTGCGCTTCGCGGGTCAGGTCGTCGCATTCACCGCGCTTGGGATCGGCCGCGGCCAGCTCGTCGCGTTCGAATTCCAGGAGGGCCCGCTCACGCCGCCGCGCCTCGGCCGAATCGATGAGCTCCTGTCGTTTGCGCCGCAGGGACTCGTGCGCCCGCCGCGCCGCCCGGTAGGCTTCGGCCCGATCCGCGAGCCCGCCGTAGTCGTCGAGCAGCTCGCGATGGCGGTCGGGGTCCATCAGGGCGCGCCCCTCGTGCTGGCCGTGGATGTCCACCAGCCGCTCGCCCAGCCGCTGCAGGATGCTCAGAGTGACCGGCAGGCCATTGACCGTCGCCCCGCCGCGCCCCTGCGCCGAGATCCGACGGGTGACGATCAACGCGTCGTCCTCGAGCACGTCACCGCCGCCGAGGATCGCCTCGATCTCCGAGCGCAATCCTCGGTCCTCGATCTCGAAGACCGCGGCCGCCCGCGCCTCGGTCTTCCCGGATCGGATCAGGTCCGCCGAGGCCTTCTCGCCCAGGACCAGACCCAGCGCGGTCAAGAGCAGGCTCTTGCCCGCGCCCGTCTCGCCCGTCCAGGCGCAATAGCCCTCCTCCAGCTCGATGTGAACGTCTTCGATCAGCGCCAGATTCTGCACCGAGAGTTCACGCAGCACGGTCTCGTCTTCTCCCTCCCTTGCCCCGCCCGATCCAGGTACTCGGGATGGCGGACCCCCGATTCATCGATTCTCCATCATCGACAGTGCCTCGTCGACCTCGTCGAGGACGCGGGGAACCGGGTCGATCGCCAGCTCGCCGGCCAGGGACGCGGCGGCGCGGTCCCTGAGCCGACTGCGGTCGGCCCGCTCGAGAACCGCCCGCAAGTCGAGGCGCTGGAGGAGTGCCTTGGTGATCGGCCGCTTGGCATCCAGGAAGGTCGCCGATGCGAGGAACTCGAGCGCGCTCGGTTCGTTGCACAGGGCCGCCAGCACGGCGGTCTCCGTCGCCGACGAGCAGGGCAGGAAGTAGCAGGTATCGTCGACCATGACCGGGCGGCCATCGCGCGGCCCGACGGCTCGGAAGGCCGGCACCTTGTGCAGCCCCGAGACGACCACCTTGAACGGAGCGAAGCTGTAAGGCCCGATCCCGAAGATCGCGAACGGGGGACGCCCGCGGTAGATCGAGGATCTCCGTCGCTCGAACCGATCGATATGGCCCCTCAGATAAGCCCAGAGCCGCGGCGCGGACGTCGCCAGCCGCTCCGTGTCGTCGCCGATCCGTTCCTGGGTGACGATCACGGCGCGACTTGGCCGCTCGACCGGCGGTCGGCGGAGGTCGGTCCCCTTGATCAGCGGATAGACGAACGCCGACTCCACCTCCACCTCCTCGCCCGACCCGTTGTGCAACCGGCCGGTGCCGGGCTCGACCGTCAGCTCCATCACCGCGGCGGCGTCGTGCTTGAGCCCCTGGCGCCAGGCTCCGGGGCACGAGCCGTCGACGAACCCAACCCGACGGTACGCCTCCATGTCCGCGACCAGCCGGCCTCGTGCGAATCCGAGCATCGCGGCGGGCTCGGCCGCGTCCAGGGTGTGGAAGATCGGGATTTGCTCGAGAGGAGAAGGAGCGGTCTCGCCGGCGCCCAGAGTGACCCGGAAGAGGCAGGCGTTGACCGCCGCGCCGAACCATCGCGCCGCGTCGATCCGCCGGATCGATGCGTCCCGCAACGGTAATCCGGCACGGTGGGCGAACTGCAGGATGCTCCGGGCCACCGAGCATTTGCACAGGATCGCGATCGTCGGTCCTTCCGCCGCCAGCTCGCGCGCCAGCTTGAGCCAGATCGCCTCGGCCACGTCGAAATTCGACGAACCCGTCCGAGCCTCCAGGCCGGTGAGGCCCTTCACGTTCGATCTGGGCGGCTGTTGCGCCCTGCCAGGCCGCCCAGCTCGGCGCTGGTGATCCACGGCGGATTGCCGACGACCAGCAAGGGACCATCCTCGCGCCAGCCTCAGATCGTGCCTCAAGTCGATTCCGAAGAGGTCCGCGCAGGTGATGGACACGAGCGTCCCGCGATCGGCCATGCTCCCGACAAGTCCTTCGGCCAGCCGGCAATGCGCGGGCTGGATCTCGAAGGCCCGGACTTCACGCGGAGGCGAGCGATGGGCCAGGAGTCCCGCCAGGAAATGACCGCGGCCGCAGGTCGGCTCCAGCACTCGCGGCCAGCGCTCGCCGATCGGACCCAAGGTCTCCAGCACCGCGTCCACCAGCTCGGGCGGGGTCTGGAAATCACCGAGATCCCTTCTCTGAAGGCTGAAGGCTGAAGGCTGAAGGCTGAAAAAATGGGGCGTCCGCATCATTCAGCCTTCAGCCTTCAGCCTTTCCTGCTACTTGATCTTGGCGCCGACGACGCAATCCGGGTCGTCAACGGTCAGCAGGATCACCTTCTCGCCCGAGGTCGCCGCCAGGAGCATCCCGTTCGAGGCCTCGCCGCGCAGCATCGCCGGCTCGAGGTTGTTCACGACCACGATCAGCTTGCCGACGAGCTGCTCGGGGCTGTAATGCTGGCGGATTCCCGCCACGATCTGCTTCTGCTGGTCTCCGACGTCCACCTGCAACAGCAACAGCTTGTCGGCGTTGGGATGCGGCCGCGCCTCCAGCACCTTGGCGACCCGCAACTCCAGCTTGGCGAACGTGTCATACGCGATCGGCTCGGCCATCATTCGTCCCCCGGAAAGGTCCAAGGCCTCATGCTAAGGCCCGCTCGCTTCGGTGTCAATCGAGATAGTATACTGACGTCCATCAATCGGCGGCGGGGCCGAGCAACTGGCCGGGACGAACCACCAGGCCCGGGAGGAGGACCGTCCGATAGACGCCGTTTGCCGGCACGATGGTCTCTTCCCAGGTGTCGCCCGCGCGGACCAGGGCGTGCATCTGGCGCTTCTTGGGATCGAGGATCCAGTATTCGTGGACGCCCATCCGCAGATATTCCTCGCGCTTGGCGACGAAATCGCGCTTCCGGCTGCGAGGGCTGACGACTTCGATGACGATGTGGGGGACCCACCTCGTCCAGATCTCCTTCCCGCCGGGTTCTGGGTCGAGATAGATCGCCTGGTCGGGGTGGCGATCGGAGACCATTCCTGGGAGCCGCATCCGGCAATCGCCGCCGCAGGCCCGATACTTGATGCGGCCGGGATGCCGTCGCCTGTAAAGAACGAACATCTCCGTCGACTCGATCGACGATCTCGCCATGCCAAAGGCCCGGGATTCCTGTCACTTCAACGACTCCTCTCCCCAGCTCGTAGAGCCAGCCTTCCTGGAAGTCGGCCTTGATGAACGTCGTCCAGGGTCATGCGTCGACCGTGGTCGGCCGGGCCGATGCGAACTCTCCGAGCCGTGCGCGTGGCGGTCGCCATGGCGTTTCCCCTTCCGCGATCGTTGAATCCCCCATCCACTCTATCGGACCGGGCGAGGAGTCACCAGGCGGACCAACCCGCCGCAGAGCTTGCGGATCACCGACCATGCCACGACGAACGGCGTGCTCGGGTGCTTGAGGATCGTGGGGATGTTCCGCTCGAAGACGAAGTGGCCGAGGAACATGATGGCATAGGCCAGCAGGAAAAGTCCCAGCGCCCAGAGCGGCTGGAACGGGAGGAGGATCACGGCAGCGGCCGCCATCGGCCAGCCGACGCCGACGTGCAGGAAGTGGTTGACCGGGTGGGTATGGTCCTGGCGGTACTTCGCGATCAGGCCCATCGGACGGTCGGACGCCCGGTCCGATTCCGTTGCGATCGATAACGCCGCGGCGCGTTCGCTCATCGCGGAATTCCTTTCCTATCGGACGACCTCGATGGAGTCACTTGGCTGTTGCGCTGCCGCCGGTGGCCTGGGTCGACCGCGCCAGCTTGGGCGTGATGCCGATCCGCACCTTCGGGTCCTTGTAGTCGTCCAACCCCTTGTGAGCGATCAGGGGGTAATGCGTGCCGAAGCTGAACTTGGGCGAGTTATCGCCGTCGTGGCAGCCCTGGCAGAGGCGGTTCTTGTCGGCCTTCTCGGGGGTCAGCGCCATCGCCTTGTGATAGGCGGGGTTGTCGGGATCGGCGACGTGCTTCGAGGCGGGCCCATGGCAGTTCTCGCACTGGTTGCCCTTCAAGTGTAGGGCGTCTCGGCCTCCGACTTCCAGCCCGAGTTGTATTCGAAGCCGGTCGTGTGGCAGGTGACGCATTCCGCGTCGTAGATCACGTCCGGCCTGGGGTCCTTCTTCAGGAGCGATTCATACGCCTGGGAGTGCCTCGTCGTGGACCATTTCATGTAGGTGTTGGGGTGGCACGACTTGCAAGTGTCGGCGCCGACGTAGGTCGCACCCGAGACATCGCTGACGTAGTCGCGCCGCGGGAAGTTCTCGACCACCTCCATCTGGCGGAGCGTGTCGCGGTATTCGTCCTCGATGAGCTTCTTCATCGGGGTCGCGGGGCCGTTGTACCGGGTGCCCAGCTTCACGAGATAGTAGCTTCATCCGCTCGGACTCGCGAGGATAGAGCCCGACCACGCCCACGTACTTCCCCATCTTGCCGACCTGGACAGCAGCGTCTTGCCGCCGTTGAGCGTGTCGGGATCCTGGAACTGAGCACGTCGGCGTATTCCGAGGTGGACGACGACCACGTCGAAGCCCGGATAGGCCGTCGGCCAGGCTCTTGGCCATCTCTGGCGGTCCCTGGACCATCAGGACCTGGTAGTCGGTCTTCGGCTCGAGCTCCGCCAGCACGCCCGGCAGGACGTCGCTGGGCCGCTTCAGGCCCGCCGATGAGCAGCTCCTTGTCGGGATCGTTGAGCTTCTCGACGGCGTCGGGATCGATCACCGCCGTGACGCCGACCTTCACCGGCCCGGCCGTCACGACCAGGCTCGTCCGGAACAGCGACTCGAAGCCGGCGGGCGCCGCCACGTTGGCGACGACGATCTTGGTCTGCTCGCCCAGGCTGTTGAGGAACAGCGCCAGGGCCTCGCCCACGCCGACCTTCATGTCCTCGGGGCTCAGGGCCACGGCGCTGTAATCGAGCAGCTTCAGGGCCCTGGATCGGAGTAATCGAACTTGAACTTGGCCTGCTCGAAGCCGCCGCGGGCGACGGCCGGGTCCTTGGTCAGGCTGCCCAGGTCGACCTGCACCGTGGGCCAGTTCTGCTTGTGCAGCCGCTCGAGGAAGTCGTAGCGGCGGAGCAGGCCGCCGATCTGCCCCTCGGTGCAACCGCAGGGCTCGAGGTAACCGTCCATCTCGCCGGTGATGATCAGCGACGGCGGCCGGGTTGCCCAGGTTCTGCAGGAGGTTCGTTCCCGACCCGTCGTCGGACGAGCCGCCCTTCAGGTCGGCCGAGCCCCCCGAGCCGGCTTTTCCATCCTTGGCCGCCGTCGGCGAGGCCGGCGAGGAACTGGTCGGGCTCGACGACGTGCATCCCACATATCCCAGGACCGCCACGGACAAGGCCAGGCCAGCCCAGGAGCGGAAGTCGATTCGCATCATCGTTGATTCCTTCCCCTTTCCTCGTGGTCATCCCCAAGCCGATGGGCCGTAAGCCATTCGAGAGATCATCCAGCCCGGAACGGCTCGCCCAGGACCGGTGGCCCACGGGTCGCCGAGTTATAGCCTGCGACAGGGCTAACGAACAGGTCAATCGCAGCACGTCTCCTGGCCTCGGGCGCGCTCGGATGATCCGATCGTGCACGCCTCCGGGGCGGCGCGACTCATCCGGCCTCCGAGCGCGACGAGACGTAAATCCTGACCGGAATCTGCAATTCGTGGACCTTGGGATGGTCGGTCCTGAGGACGATGGGATCGTCCAGGACGCCCGGGGAGGTGCCGGGTGGCACGGTGACCGTCAGCCGGTATCGCCCCTTGGCCCCCGGCTGATCATCCCGCGCGATGGCCACCCGGATCTTCTCGGACTTGGAGGCCACCTCGAAATGCGTCTCGATCGGCCCCGCGGACGATCAGCGAGAGGTCCTGCGACCCCCCCTTTCGGCTGGCCACGCTTGGCATCACCAGTCCGTTCGGGATCACGCTGATCGGCCCGTACGTGCGGCCCGTGATGGTCAGCTTCAGCGAGGGCCGGTTGGGGTGGTCGCTCTCGATCACCAGCTCTTCCGAGAACCGCCCTTGCGACATACCCGGCTTGATCTCCACCGTCACGTCGTAGCCCGCCTTGACCTTCCGTCGCTCGAGCTCCGCCGGGGCCATCGGCTTGGCCTCGGCGACGATCAGGCCGGGCTTGGAACTCACGAGCTTCGTCAGCTTCAGGTCGGGCCGATCGGGCGAGACGATCGCGACGGTCTGATCGAGAGGACTCCTCGGAGGAGAACTCCGGGAACGTGATCGGATTCGGAAGGTTGAGCCTCCACCGGGGCGACGATCGTTCCGATGACCGCCAGGGTCACCGTGGCATTGTCCGGGTCGTTGGTGCCCAGCGTGGCCGACTGGGCGAACCGGGGGACCCACTTCTTGCCCTCCCAGGTCGATCTCCATCGGTAGCGACTCACCCGGTGCGATCGTGACCGTCTTCTTGGGTTCGCCTTCCTTGTTCTTGAGCTGGGCGACCGTGCACGAGCACGACGTACTATCCAGCCACACGTTCAGCGGACCCACGCCGACGTTCTTGAACTGCCAGGTGTGCGAACCCTTGGTGTTCACGGCCATGGACCCGAATTCGTGGAATTTCTCGCCGATGACCTCCAGCTTCGGAGGGGGCCCTTCACTAGGGCGATGCAGCTCGATCGTCGGCTCCGGGACGGGCTCGGGGAGCACCTGGTACACGAAGGTCGCGGCGCCTGTCAGTACGATCAGGGCGCAGGCCAGTCCGATCCAACGAGTCATGGTTCGATGGTCCTCCAGTGGGGCGTCGAGGGCGATCCGTCCAGGATGCCGCTCGAAGCGGACCCGGAGCGGGAGATGAGGATCGAGACCGGGATCTTGAGCTGGCTGGCCATCGGGTGGTCAGTCTTGAGCACGATGTTGCCCGCGACCTCGCCGGCGGGCGTGCCGGGCGGCACCGTGATGGTCAGGCGGTAGCGGCCCTTGACCGTGGCCGTGTCGGCTCGCGCGATGGCCACGTCGACTTTCTCGGGCTTCTCGACCACGTCAAACTGCGTCTCCTTGCCGCCGCGCACGACGAGGATCAAGTCGCGCGTCGCTCCCTGCCGGCTCACGACGTCGCGCAATCGCAGGCCGGGGGGGACACGCTGATCGGGCCATCCACGTGCCCTCCAACCGAGATCTTGAGCTCCGGCTGCCTGGGGTGATCGGTGTGGACGACCAGCTCATCGTGGAAGTCGCCCAGCGGCATGCCCGGCTTGACCACCACGGCGACGGTGTAGCCCTTCTCGATCTTGAGCTGCTTGGCCTCCTCGGGCGTCATCGGCTTGACCTCGGCGACGATCAGACCGGGGCGGGACGACGTGATCTTCGGGATCTTCAGGTCCGGCCGCTCCTTGGAGTAAACGGCGATCTTCGTCTGATGCGGCGTATCGTTGGACATCCGCGGGAACTGGATCATCTGGGGAGGGTAGATCACGACCGGCGGATAGACCTTGCCCTTGACCGACAGGTTGAACGTCTTCTTGCGCGGGTCGTTCGTGCCGAACGTCGCCCCCTGGGAATAGTCTTCGCCGAGGTCCTTCTCGGTATGCCATTCCAGGTCGATCGTCTTGGCCTCTCCGGGCTTGAGGACCATCGTGGTTTTCTTGTTCTCATCGAACTCGATCTTCTCGCCGTGATCGAGCTTCGCGGCGGTGCAGGAGCATGTGGTCTTCCCCTCCTGCCAGACCTCCAGGGGCGCCTCTCCGTCGTTCTTGACGGTCCAGGTATGCGAGGCCTTATCGTGCCGGGACATCTTGACGAAGTCGTAGATCAGATCCCCCTCGATGGCGATCTTGGGCTGCGGCCCGGTGACCTCGGGGACCGCCGACCTTCGACGCGTCCTCGGCATCCGGCAGGAACTGGACGACGAGGGTCGCCGCCGCGGTGAGGAAGACCACGGCGACGACCAGGATCATCCACCGTAACATGTTGGGGCATCTCCGGATCAGTGATGAAGCGTGATGAGAGCGACGGCCGCGGATCTGGACTCGCGCGGTGCGGCCGGCTGCCAGCCCGCGGGCGGCCGCCGGACGATGGACGGGCATTCTCGGCGACCGCGGCGTCTCCCTCGATCTTAAGATGAGTGGCCGGCGGCCGACAAGCCGTCTCGTTCGCGAAACGCCCGGCGAAACCCGACCGGTCGACTCTTGTATCCAACCGTCCCTGCGCGCATCCTAGCGACAGGTCTCGACGACGGTGCGGCCCGGCATCGATCGATCCCGGGAATAGTGGCCCCTCGAGGCGAGCCGACGGACGCTCGCCCCGATCTCGTCCCGTCCATCCGTACCGATCCATCCCGGGTCTTTGGCGACTCCCATGAACATGCTGACGATCGAGGTCTGGGACGCGACGGGGAACAAGAAGCAGTTGGTCGAACTCCCCTCCGACGCCCCGGTGAACCGGGTGATCGCGGTGCTGGTCGACCGGATGAATCTGCCGCGTTACAGCCCGGACGGCCAGTTGATGAGCTACAAGTTCCATCACAAGGCCAGCGGACGGCAGTTGCTCGACGACCAGACGTTGGCCTCGGCCGATATCCACAGCGGGGACGTCCTGCGGCTCCAGCCGGAGATCACCGCCGGGTGAGTTGCGGAGGCCGCGATGGCCGGTGACATCGTCACGCCCGAGGAGGTCAAGCCGTGCCCGTACTGCGGCGAGATGATCCTGGCCGCGGCCCGGAAGTGCCGGTACTGCCAGGAGTACCTCGACCCGGAGCTTCGAGCCGCCCAGGAGGTGCCCGATGACCTGGAACGCTTCCTGACCCCGGCCGGCCGGCCCGCTTCGGCCATCGCGGCGGGCTACCTGGGGCTGTTCTCCTTGCTGCCGTTCTTCGGCCTCTTCGCCATCCTCTTCGGCCTGATCGCCCTGCGGACGCTGAAGAAGAACCCCCATCTCCTCGGCCGGGGCCGGGCCTGGTTCGGGCTGGTGATGGGCGTCATCACGACGCTGCTTTATGCGATCCCGATCGTCATGATCATCATCGAGGCCATCGACGCCGCGCAGGGTCGGCGCCCCCGGTTTTGAAGAATTCGACGCGATCCGGAGTGCAAGACGGCGAATCTGATTCGCCCGGACGGCCCAGGAGTCTCCCCTTGAGCGACGTGATCCGGATCGACGAATCGGCGGCCGAGGACGAAGACCGGTTCGCCCGGTTCCGCCTCATCGGCTGGTGGGACCAGGAGCGGCTGGCCGGGCGCGGGTCCTGGTCATCGGCGCAGGCGCGCTGGGCAACGAGATCCTCAAGGACCTGGCGCTCCTGGGCGTCGGCCGCGTGTTCCTCGCCGATCGCGATCGCGTCGAGAACTCGAACCTGTCTCGTTCCATCCTGTTCCGCCAGCGCGATTGCGGGCGTCCCAAGGCCGACGTGGCCGCGGAGCGGGCGGCCGAGGTCTATCCCGGGATGCGAGTCCGACCGTTCACCGGCAACGTGGTGTATGACCTGGGGCAGGGGGTCTATCGCTGGGCCGACGTGATCCTGGGCGGCCTGGACAACCGCGAGGCCCGGGTCGCGATCAACCAGGCGGCGGCGCGGGCCGGCAAGGTCTGGATCGACGGGGCCATCGAGCGGCTCGACGGGGTCGCCCGCGTCTTCGACCCGGCGACGGGGCCGTGCTACGAGTGCACCATGGGCGAGAATGACTGGAAGATGCTCGAGGCCCGGCGGAGCTGCGCCTGCTCTCGCGCGGCGAGATGGAGCAAGGCAAGGTGCCGACCACGCCCACGACCGCATCGATCGTCGCCGGGATCCAGGTCCAGGAGGCCGTCAAGTTCCTGCACGGCCTGGAGGTCATCGCCGGTCAGGGATTCGTCTTCGACGGCACGCATCACCAGAGCTATCTGGTCCGCTACACCCGCAAGGAGGATTGCCCGGCTCACGACGCCGACGAGCCCGTCGAGGAGCTGCCCGGTGGCGTGGCCGACACCCGGGTCGGCGACCTGCTCGAACGGGTCCGCTCCGACCTGGGCCCCGAGGCGATCATCGAGACCGGCCGCGACCTGCTCGGCTCCCTCCGTTGCGAGTCGTGCAACCAGGAGGAAGCCGTGTTCGCCTCGCTGGGCAGGGTCACCGAGGCCGAGGGGCGGTGCCCCCGTTGCGGGCAGGCCCGGACACCGTCGATGTTCCACACCATCGACGGCCGCCGCCCCGACCTCATGGACATGACCTTGGCCTCCATCGGGATACCGCCCTGGGACGTCCTCGGCGGCCGCGCCGGGTGGGAGCGGCGCTATTACGAACTGTCAGGCGACCGCACAGCGGTACTCGGACCCTTGTAGGGTGGGCTATGCCCACCGGCGATGGCCTTGGACCGTGGACGCATCGGCTTGGACCGGTGGGCACAGCCCACCCAGCCCTTTGGAGTCGGCTGCATGAATCTGCTAAGCTGCCGCCAGATACGGAGTTACCAATTCCCCGCGGAGGCGGCAGCGATGATCCTCAGCGACGTCTTTGAGCGATTCTCCCAGGATGCCCCCTTGTCCGTCATGGCGCGAGGGATCATCGAGAACGCCCTGAACCCCCAGGTCCTCGATCAACTCTTCGAGGACGTCGCGGAGAAGCAATTCACCCACAAGCTCCTTTTCTCCACGATCGTCGACCTGATGAGCGTGGTCGTCTGCCGCATCCGGCCCTCGATCCACGCGGCCTTCCAGGCGCGGGCCGAGACCGTCGGGGCCTCGATCGACGCCGTCTACGACAAGCTCGACGGCACCGAGACCGCCGTGTCGGCGGCGCTGGTCCCTGCGGTGGCCGCGCGGTTGGCTCCGGTCATCGACGCGATGGGCGGCGGCCGGGCGGAGTGGCTGCCCGGCTATCGCGTCCGGATCCTCGACGGCAACCATCTCCCCGGCTCCGAGCACCGGCTCAAGGAGTTGCGGACGATCCGCGCCGGGGCCTTGCCCGGCCAGGCGCTGGTCGTCCTCGACCCCCGGCTGATGTTGGCCACCGACGTCGTCCTGTGCGAAGACGGTCATGCCCAGGAGCGATCGCTGCTGGACCGGATCCTGGCGATCGTCGCGGCCCAGGACCTCTTCATCGCCGACCGCAACTTCTGCACGACCGATTTCCTCTTCGGGATCGCGCGGCGCGGCGGTTTCTTCGTGATCCGACAACACGCCTCGACACTCCACTGGGAGTGCGTCGGCAAGCGGCGGGCGTGCGGCCGGATCGAGACCGGCAAGGTCTATGAGCAGACGATCCGGGCCACCGACGACGCGGGTGAGATCCTCTTCTTGCGGCGGGTCACGGTGGTCCTGGACCAGCCGACGCGGGACGGGGACACGGAGCTCCACCTGGTGACCAACGTGCCGGCCCAGGACGCCCGCGCCAAGGTCATCGCCGATCTGTACCGTCGCCGCTGGACGATCGAGACCGCGTTCCAGGAGTTGGAGGCGACGCTCCACAGCGAGATCAACACCTTGGGTTATCCCAAGGCCGCACTGTTCGCCTTCTGCGTGGCGCTGGTGTCGTACAACGTGCTGAGCACGCTCAAGGCGGCGTTGCGGGCGGTGCATGGCGAGGCCGTAGTCGCGGAAGAGGTCTCGGGCTATTACGTGGCCGACGAGATCCGGATGACCCACCGCGGGATGATGATCGCCATCCCTGAAGATGAATGGGTCGTCTTCCACGATCTGACCCCCATGGAGTTGGCCGACGTGTTGGTCCGCTTGGCGCGGTCGGTCTCCCTTCCCAAGCTGCGCAAGCACCGCGCGGCCCGAAGAAGCCGAAGCCCAAGAAACAGAGCGGGGCCAAGATCAAACATGTGGCCACCGCGAAGATTCTGGAAGCGCGTTATACATGTACAAAGTAATGCCTCCAAGAGGGCTGGCACAGCCCACCCTACGCCCTGGACCTTCGATGATGAATGAACCCGATATCAGGCTCTTGGCGAGCGAGGATCTTTCGGACGCTGTCTTTCCGGGCGGCCGGAACGAGGCGTTTCGCGTGTATTTCACCCCGGAGGTCCACGCCGCGTTGTGGAAGCACGCGGGCGAGGACACCTCGGTTGAGATCTGCGGCGTTCTGGTCGGGACGTGGCACCGCGACGACGTCGGGCCGTTCGTGAAGGTGGTCGAGTCGATCCGCGGCGAGGGGGCCACCACCCGGTTCGCGGAGGTGACCTTCACGCATCAGACCTGGGCGAAGATCAACGCCGAGATGGACACGAAGTTCGCCGATCTGAAGATCGTCGGCTGGTACCACACCCACCCCGACTTCGGCATCTTCCTCTCGGACCGCGATCGGTTCATCCAGGAGCATTTCTTCTCGGGGCCGGGACAGGTCGCGCACGTGATCGACCCGGTCCGGCGGAACGAGGGGATCTTCATCTGGCGCGACGGGAAGCCGGCACTGGCGGATCACTTCTGGGTCGGGGACCGGATCCTGGTGGGGACGGACACCGAGAAATCCGAGGCGGCGGCCGGCGGCCGGACCCGGGGCGGGGCCGGTTCGCAGCCGGTCGCAACCGGCGGGACCAGGGCGGCCGACCCCCAGGGGACCTCCGATGCCTTGCTTCCTCCCCCCGGACGGCTCATCATGTACTGCGGGATCTTCCTGGCGGGATACTTGCTTGCCTCGGTCTACTCGTCGTGGGAGCGGCAGCACTTCGTCGAGGTCGAGCTGGCCCACAACAGCGTGCCGTCGCTGCTGCGGCTGGGTCTGTCCGATGAGCTCGACTCCCTTCAGCACGACCTTTTGGGCGTCGGGCCGCCGCTCGATGCGGCGCAGGCGAAGTCCACGAAGGCGGAGATGGCGTTCGGCGACGTCCGCCATCAGCTCGCCGCCGCTTCCCGACGGATCGCGATCCTCAAGGAGCGGTTCGGCAATACGCCCGGCGTGGACGATTACCTGCGCCGACTCCTGGTCGAGAAAATCGCCCAGGCCCCGGGCTCCAGTCCGGACCGAGGAGCGTCGTCGAAGCCGATGGAAACGAAAGACGCGGGAGCGGCCCCGCCGCCGGCCGCCGGGGCCGGCGAGGCCCGGAGGCCTTGAACGATGCGGGCGGCCCCCATCGAAGGCACCGGCCGTCCGCCAGGAGTCCCGCACGCGAAGGCACCCACTGGACCGGAGAACCAGCTCCATGCCCCCGTCGAGCCCGCTCGAACCGCTCCGCCTGTCCGCCGACGACCTCTACTCGCCGCGCGTCGAACGCGTTCCTCGACGAGCAGGCCATGATGAGCCGCGCCCTGCCCGAGGTCGAGTCGCTGCCGTGGATCCTCCGGGTGCTCTACTCCAGCTATTTCTACCTCAGTCTGGCCAGCGGGCTGGGGGCGTTCGTGGCGTGGCTCATGATCGAGCCGTTCGTCAGCGACGCCCAGATGGGGCGGGCCGGCGGCTCCGGCTTCGAGGACTGGCTCATCTTCTGCCCGGTCGCGGGATTCATCGGCCTGTTCCTCGGGGCGGCCGAGGGGATCATGTGCCGCAACCTGCAGCGGGCCCTGATCTGCGCGTCGGTCGGCCTGGGGGTCGGACTGCTCGGGAGCGTGGTGGCGGTCTTCGTCGCCAAGATCATCATGGGGATCATGGTCGGCATCGCCATCCAGTTCATGAGGAATCCACAGCCCAACCAGATCCCGACCGGGATGGCTTTCCTGATCCTCATGATGGGTCGCGGCACGGCCTGGGCGGTGGCCGCGATCCCGGCCGGCATCGGCCAGGGGATCGCGCTGCGCGAGCCCAAGGTGGTGGTCAACGGGCTGCTGGGCGGCGTACTAGGCGGGCTGCTGGGCGGGATGCTCTTCGACCCGATCGGCCGCTTCTTCCCCCCGGTGGACGGCGAGGCCTGGCTCAGTCGCGGCGTCGGATTGACCATCATCGGCCTGATGGTGGGCCTGCTCGTCGGCATCGTCGAGCAGTGGACCAAGACCGCGTGGCTGCTGATGAAGGCCGGCCCGCTGGCCGGCAAGCAGTTCGTCGTCTTCCGCAACCCGACCCTGCTGGGCAGCTCGCCCAAGGCCGACATCTACCTGTTCAAGGACGAGGCCATCGAGCCCCGTCACGCCCTGATCCACGACCGCGGCGGCCGCTACGAGATCGAGGACCTGAAATCGGCCGACGGTACCTACGTCAACGGCATCCCCGTCCAGCGGCAAGTCCTCCACGCCGGCGATCAAATTGTCCTGGGGAAGACCGTGCTCGAGTTCGCGCTGAAGGAGAGCAAGTAGCGGTTTTCGGTTTTCGGTTTTCGGTTTTCGGCGAAGACATCAGTCGCTGGACGCTGGATGCTGAAAATGGAGAACCGAAAACCGAAAACCGAAAACTGGAGCGAAGCGACCGTGGCGATCTCGTTCTCGTGTCCACAGTGCGGCAGGAACCTCAAGGCCCCGGACCACGCGGCGGGCAAGTCGTCGAAGTGTCCGGGGTGTGGGGGGTCCGTCACCTGCCCGGGGCAGGTCTACGACGCCGAGCTGATCAGCTACACGCCGGACGGGCCGGATCCCTCCGGCGAACTCGACGCGGACCAGCCTTACGCCATGGCTCCCGAGGCGGTCGAGGCGCCGTCGGGAGACGTGCGACGGCCCTGCCCGATGTGCGGCGAGATGATCGTGGCCACCGCCGCCAAGTGCCGCTTCTGCGGCGAGATCTTCGACCCGGCGCTCAAGAAGGGCGGTGTCGGGGGCAAGACGGGGAAGTTGGCGAAGATCGCCTCGACTCAGAGGAATCTCAATGTCTGCGTGTTGCTGCTCCTGGCGTGCTGGGTCGGATTGGCCGTGTTGGCGGGGGCCGTGGGAAAGAACACCGATCCTGCGATGATCCTCGTTCGCCTGATCGTGGTCGCGGTGTGGTTCGCCGCGCTCATCGGCCTCGCGATCTACGCGATCATCCTCGGACGGCAGTTGTATAGCACGGGGATGGCGATCCTGCTGGGGCTACTCGCGTTTGTGCCGTGCTTGAATCTACTCGTCGCGTTGTTCGTCAGCCAGAGAGCGTCGCGGCTCCTGAGAGACAACGGGTACGAGATCGGACTCCTGGGGGCCAAGACGAGCTGAGACCGGGATGATCGTGTCAGGCTGACGGAAGAAGCATATCGAGGGGATGAATCCATGGCGATTTCGTTCTCGTGCCCACGGTGCGGCAAGAAGCTCAAGGCCCCGGACAATGCGGCCGGCAAGTCGTCGAAGTGTCCCGGTTGCGGGTCGCCGGTGACCTGCCCCGAGCCGGTCTACGACGCCGAATTGGTCGAACGCGCCGCCGGGAGGGTTGGACCCGTATGCCGACCTCGGCGCGGATGAGGCGTACGGGGTGGTCGGACCCGCTCCGGGCACCCGGCCGCGCCCGAAGGTCCGCCGGGGGAGGCGCGGCGTCCCTGCCCGATGTGCGGCGAGATGATCGTGGCCACCGCGGCCAAGTGCCGCTATTGCGGCGAGATCTTCGACCCGGCGCTCAAGAAGGCCAAGAAGAAGAAGACGAGCCGAGGCGGGGATGAGGCGGATCTCTCGGCGGGGGACATCGTGGTGGGCCTGCTCTGCTCGGGCATCGGGTGCATCGCCGGGATCGTCTGGATGATCCAGGGCAAACCCAAAGGCTGGAAGATGCTGCTCCTCTCGATCGTCTCGGACGTCGTGAAATCGGCGATCGTGACCTTCCTCCAGTCGCAGCAACACGGGGGAGGCATGGGCCCGTGAGCCCGGTGAATCGCCGGACGCCGCCGGCTCCGGGATTCCGATGGCGGATACACCATGAAGATCACCTTCACTTGCACCGGTTGCGGCCGGACGCTGAAGGCCCGGCCGGATTCCGTGGGTCGGACGAGGAAGTGCCCGGTTTGCGCGACCAGGGTGACCTGCCCCGAGCCGCTCCTCCAGGCTCAGCCCGTCGAGGCGGAATCGTTCGACGCCGAGATCGTCGAGGCCGAGGTGGTGGCCGCCCCCCCGATGGTGGTGGCCGCCGCCGGGGGCGGCGCCCGGCGGTCGGGCCCGCCCCGGCGTTCAGCCCGTACGCTGACGTCGATGACGACCCTTACCAGCTCGCCGACCCGGACCCCGTCACGACGTCGCCGCCCGAGGCCAAGCGCCCCTGCCCGATGTGCGGCGAGATGATCCTCGCCGCGGCCGTCAAGTGCCGCCATTGCGGCGAGATCTTCGACCCCAAGCTGAAGAAGGGCCAGTCCAGGTGGGCCAAGACGCCGTCAGGGGACCGCAGGTCCCGGGCGGCCGGCGCCCGCGACATCGGCATCGGCATCCTCTGCGTGGGCCTGGGGATCGGCGTGACGATCTTCTCGTTCGCCACCGCCGAGGATGACGGCAAGGGACGAGGCGTCTACTACGTCTACTACGGCCTGATCATCGGCGGGTTCATCCAGATGTGCCGCGGGTTTGTCGAACTGGTCCGATCCTAGCCCGGTCGCCGCCCCTGCTGCGGGAACTGGTCGCGCGGGGATGCGAACGGTAAGGATGGCTGTTCAGACCAACGGCCAGCTAGCGACCGTGACCGACGGAGCGGCCGGGACCACTACGCAGGTCGGCACAGTGGTCGGCATGGCGTCGGCGCGACCGGAGGGACCGTCGCGATGTCCGCGCGGAGCCAGGGAGGCGCCGGCGGGGACGCCTCTTCACGCGAACGTCCGAGCCCGCGTGCGGTCCGGCGGTCCGACAGGCACACGGATCCTGACACCATCGCTGAAGGGCGCGGGCCAGGTCATATCGAACTACAAGGCGACCCTGGTACATGGGGGTATCTCGGGAAAAAGCAGGTACCCGCGACCGAACCAGGTCGCCTCGAAGGCTCGAAGGAAATCTACGAGGTGTTTTTGCGCGAAAACGGGAAGCAGATCGAGTGGCATTACTGGATCGATCCCAATGGCATGATCGACGGCGGGATGGTCGTGTTCCCCGGCGCGACCCGTCGTGATGGTCTGGCCAACTGAAAGCAAGAGACATGAATCCCTCGGAGACGCCACGAGACGGGAAAGGCAAGACGACCGTCGAGAACCATCATCCCGAGCGGGAGGGCGGAATCGACGGTGCCGCAGTCCCCGTGGAGACGATGGCAGGGCCGCGAACGGCGGAGAGGGAAGCCGGGCCGGTCTGCGCGGAGACCAGCCGTCCCTTGCCACCAGGGCAGCATCCCCATGATCCGGTCAAGAAAGACCTCGATCCGATCGGGTTCGCTCTGTATCGGGTCCAGACGTTCATGGTGTGGATCGAGGAGCACCGTGCGGCCTTCGAAGAATACCGCTGCACTGACAAGGAGTTCGCGGAGTCCGAATTGAGTAACCTGCGAGACTCGACCTTGCAGGGTATGGTCCATCTCCAGCGATTGTCGGAGTTGCTTCTCGCGGGCTATAAAATCGATCCTGACAAGCGACTGCCCGAGTCGCTGTGCCGAGGATGGTTTTCCTCATTCGTCAATAATCTAAATATTGATAAAAATAACAATATTGGAACTGACGACGAGATAAGCGGGTGAGGAGCGAAGCCGGCGGACCGGACCGGCCGGGCGACGAACCCCGACCGGGGCCGGACCGTCCAAACTAGCTGCGTCCCCGTTTCTGTCCCTCATCGTCGGCCATCATAAAGTGGGGATCACCGGCGTCGAGCCGGTCTCCGCCTCAAGCCAGGAGGAATACGACCCCGAGAAGGACGCCGGTGGTTACATGAAGGCCAAATCGAAAGAGGCCGCACAGGCCCGCAGAGGCGCCGCCAAGAAGGACGAGGAGTTCTTCACCGACAAGGGGGGCAAGAAATACCGCTACATCGTCCCGAAGAAATACTCGGTGCCGGACGAATCCGGCATCATCGTCAAGATCGAAGGGTCGCGGACCGTCAACTTCGACATCGACGAGTCCGGCAACGTCCGCGTCAATTAATGACGGTCCGAGTGTACGCACGGCCGTCGTCGCGCATCCTCTCGGGTTGTCGACACACTCGGCGTCCCCCTATGATAGCCGGAAGGTGCCCGGTGTGTTCCAAGCGCCGCGGGGAAGCTGATGATCGGCATCGAGACGACACGGGAACGGAGAGGAAGGCCCTCGCGGGTCGTGGCCGCCGCTGCGCTGCTGATGATGGGCGTGGCGGCGGACGGCGCCGAGGCCGACGCGCCCCCCAGCCTGGCCCGCGACGTCGCGCCGATCCTCAAGGCGCATTGCATTAAGTGCCACGGGCCGAACAAGCCCAAGGGGAAGCTCAACCTGGCCAGCCCGCGGGCGACGGCCCGCGGTGGCGCCAGCGGTCCGGCGGTCGTCCCGGGCAAACCCGACGAGAGCCCGCTGTGGGATCAGGTCTCGAGCGACGAGATGCCGCCGGAGCCCGAGGAGCCGCTGTCGGCTGATGAGAAGGACATGCTCCGTCGCTGGATCGAACACGGGGCCGCGGGCCTGCCCGACGCGGCCGAGGCCGCCCGGACGCCCCCCGGCGCCGATCACTGGGCGTTTGCGCCGCCGGCGCATCTCCGGCCCCCCGACGTCCGCGACGGCCGTCGCGTCCGCGGCCCGATCGATCGCTTCATCCAGCGGGCGCTCGAATCCCGAGACCTGACCCTCGGACCCGACGCCGATCGCGCCACCCTGATCCGCCGGCTTTCCTTCGACCTGACCGGCCTGCCGCCGTCGCCGGCCGAGGTCGCGGCATTCGTCGACGATCCCGACCCGGACGCCTATGAGCGGCTCGTCGATCGCCTGCTGGCCGGCCCTCATTACGGCGAGCGCTGGGGCAAGCATTGGCTCGACGCCTCGGGGTACGCCGACTCCAACGGCTACTTCAGCGCCGACAGCGACCGGCCGCTGGCCTATCGCTATCGCGACTACGTCATCCGGGCGTTCAACGCCGATCGGCCGCTCGACCGGATCGTGCGCGAGCAACTGGCCGGCGACGAGCTGGCCGGAGGTCGTCGCGGGCCGGGCACGCCGCCCGAGGTGGTCGACCTGCTGGTCGCGACCCACTTCCTCCGCAACAGCCAGGACGGCACCGGCGAGAGCGACGGCAACCCCGACGAGGTCCGCGCCGACAAGTACGCCGTGCTGGAGGGGACCGCCCAGGTGATCGCCTCGTCGCTATTGGGGATCACGATCCAGTGCGCCCGATGCCACGACCACAAGTTCGAACCGATCACCCAGGAGGACTATTACCGGCTGCAGGCGATCCTGTATCCGGCGTTCGACGTCGAGCGCTGGGTCAAGCCGAACGAGCGCGCGGTCGTCGCCGGCCCGCGCGACGAGCTGCTGCGCTGGGAGGCCAACGAGAAGGCGATCGACGCCGAACTCGCCGCGCTGCGGCGCTCGTTCGTCACCGGCTCGAAGGAGCAGCAGAAGGCCAAGGAAGAGGCGCTCAAGTCGGTGATCGAGGCGCTCGAATCGCGACGGCGGCCGAACCCCGGCCGGATCGCGTGGGTCGGCGACGTCTCGGGCGCACCGGCGGAGATCCCGATCCTGGTCCGGGGCAGTTACGCCACGCCGGGGAGAAAGATCGGGCCGGGCGTCCCGGCATTCCTGGCCGATGCCGACAACCGCTATGAGCCGGATGCGGCCGCGGCAGGGCCGGGCTCGACCGGCCGGAGGCTGGCCCTGGCGCGCTGGCTGACGAGGCCCGGCTCGCGGCCGGCGGCACTCCTGGCGCGGGTGCTGGCCAACCGGATCTGGCAGGACCATTTCGGCACCGGCCTGGCGGCCACGCCCGAGAACCTGGGATACACCGGCTCGCCGCCGACCCATCCCGAGCTGCTCGAGTTCCTGGCGGCCGAGCTGGCCCGATCGGGCTGGAGCGCCAAGGCGTTGCACCGGATGATCGTGAGCTCGACCGCGTACCGACAATCGAGCGCCCGCGCTCGGAGGCCGCGCGGGTCGATCCCGACAACCGCCTGCTGGCCCACTATCCCATGCGCCGGCTCGACGCCGAATCGATCCGCGACGCGATGCTCGCCGCATCCGGCGAGCTCGACGATCGACCGGGCGGCCCGTACGTCCCGACCGATCGGACCGGCTCGGGCGAGGTCGCCGTCGATCCGACGACCCCGGGCGCGGCCCGGCGCTCGGTGTATCTCCAGCAGCGCAGGACCGAGCTCGCCAGCCTGCTCGAGATCTTCGATGCCCCCTCGATCGTCACCACCTGCACCCGCCGCCAGCCGTTAACCGTGCCGCTCCAGTCGCTGAGCCTGCTCAATTCGGACTTCGTCGCCGCCCGCGCCAGCAAGCTGGCCGAGCGGATCGGCCCCGCGTGCGACCATTGCAGCCAGGACGATGCCCGGATCGAGCGGGCCTTCCTGCTGGTCGTCGGCCGGCCCCCGACCGGGGCCGAACGCAACGCATCCGGCCGATTCCTGCGGGAACAGCCGGTCCGTTATTCGAGCCTCTCCGCCCCCGAGGCGGAGCACCGAGCCTTCATCGACTTCTGCCAGATGCTCCTGGCCAGCGACGCGTTCCTCTATGTCGAGTGATCCACCGATGAAAGGAGACTCCTTGCCCAGCACCACCGGACTCCGGCCCGGCCTGGGCGGATCTTTGCCCCGAAGGGGCCGAAACAGGAGAGCCCGGGGCAACGCCCCGGGACTCGGTCGTCCATCCCGAGCCGAGCCCTGAAAGGGCGACACACGGGCGGCCGGGGGACCCTTCCTTGTGCCGCCCTTTCAGGGCCCCTTCCGCGGGGGTTCCTCGGTTCCCGGGGCGTTGCCCCGGGCTGGTTTGTTTCACCCCTTCGGGGCTGAGAATCCCCTCCAGGAACGGATCCCTCATGACACCTTTCGCGATGAATCGACGCGCGTTCCTCGGGCAATATGCCGGGGCGATCGGGTCGCTGGCCCTCGCGCACTTGCTCGAGCAGGAGCAGAGCCAGGCCCGCGCCGGCGAGATGGCCCGGCAGCGGCCGCGAGCCAGGTCCGTCATCTGCCTGTTCCAGCACGGCGGGCCGAGCCAGATGGATCTCTTCGACCCCAAGCCGGCGCTGTCGAGGTATCACGGCAAGCCGTACCCGGGCAAGCTGGAGATCCACTTCGACAAGCAGGCGGGCAACCTGCTCGAGTCGCCGTTCCGGTTCCGGCCGAATGGCGCGTCGGGGACGGTCCTCAGCGAGCTGCTGCCGTACACGGCCGGCGTGGTGGACGAGCTGACGCTGATTCGCTCGATGTCAACCGACTCGGTCGATCACGAGACGGCGCTGCGGCTGATCCACACCGGGAAGATCCTGGCCGGTCGGCCGACGTGGGGCTCGTGGGTGGTCTATGGCCTGGGCACCGAGAACCGCAACCTGCCGGCCTACGTGGTCCTGAGCGATCCCGGCGGGCTGCCGGTTGACGGCGTCCGCAACTGGTCGAGCGGCTGGCTGCCGGCGACCTGCCAGGGGACACCGTTCCGCCCGGGCGATGCGCCGGTCCTCCACCTCAAGACGCCGACCGGCGTGACGCCCGACGCCCGCGCCGGCCAGCTCGGGTTCCTCGGCGAGCTGAACCGCATCCACCTGGAACGCCACCCGGGCCACACCGAGCTCGAGGCACGGATCGCGAACTTCGAGGTCGCCGCGGCGATGCAGACGGCCGTGCCCGAGGCGCTCGACCTCGCGAGCGAGTCGGAGGCGACCCGGCGGATGTATGGCCTGGACGACCCGGTCACCCGCGAATATGGCACGCGATGCCTGCTGGCCCGCCGGCTGGTCGAGCGGGGCGTCCGGTTCGTCCAGCTCTTCCTGAGCAGCCAGCCGTGGGACACACACGACAAGAACGCCAGGACGCTCAAGTCGCTCTGCGCCCGCACGGACAAGCCGAGCGCCGCGCTGGTACGCGACCTGAGGCAGCGCGGGCTCTTGGACGAGACGATCGTGCTCTGGACGGGCGAGTTCGGCCGGCTGCCGGTCTCGCAAGGCAAGGACGGCCGCGACCACAACCGGCATGGCTTCTCGCTCTGGCTGGCCGGCGGCGGGTTCAAGCCGGGATACACCCACGGCGCCACCGACGAGTTCGGCTACAAGGCGGTTAACAAGGTCGTGACCGTCTACGACCTCCAGGCGACGCTGCTGCACGCCCTCGGCCTCGACCACCGCAAGCTCGCCTACCCCCACGAGGGCCGGCTCGACACGCTCACCGACGCCGAAGTCACCAAGGCCCGGGTCATGCCGGAGCTGTTGGTCTGACGTAGGTCAGGCTTTCTAGAGCGCTTAACACTTGCGTTGCGTGCGCCCGACCCCCCCTGACCCCCCCTTCTTAAGGGGGGGGGGGAAACGGAAGAAGGCCCACCCATCTTGATCCCCCCCTTAATAGTACAGCGCAAGGAACTATCCAGTATCCCGCAACCTTAGATTCCGGGCCTTGGCGTGGCACGCACTGGCGATGCGGTTCCGCCGCTGGCGCCATTCCGAGAGCTTGATCGCCCGCCGCTCGGGCTGCTTGGGCGTGGGTGGGGCGAAAATGACTTGCAACAGTCTTCGGGCATCGGGCAACGTCATGCCGGTCGCGTTTTTTTTTCCAGCCGCCGCGTTTGCAGCACCAAGAACCAAAGCGCCAACATGACCAAGGTCATGTGGTGGTGGAAGCCGCGCCAACCACGAACCTCGTAGTCGTCCAGCCCCACTTCCTGCTTGCCCCGCAGAAAACAGTCCTCAACGGGCCAGCGGTTGTGCCCCGCTTGCGCCAGCTCCAACAGCGGGCAATCCGGCCTCGCGTTGCTCAGGTAGTACTTGACGTAGGATGCTTGATCACAGCTACGCTCGATCACCAGCCACAGCTCCGGCCCCGGCAGATCGTCCCGCTCGGCCACCAAGCGGATCGCGGCGAAGTGCGCCACTTGTGTCCCTTTGGTCCCCTCGCGAAAACGCAGCCGCTTCCAGGCGCCGGCCGGCAACGCGGCCGCGATCTCCTCGACCGTTCGCGGGTCCGGTTGGCCCGGTGCAACCCGCGGTTTGCTCCTGGGTCGGCCCCGGCCCCGCCCTTGCGGCTCGTCCACCTTGGGGCGGCGCAACCAGCCGCGGCACGTCTTGGGGACCTCGCCGATAGAGCGTTCGCCCAGTTCCTCCAAACCACTGAGGAACTCGGGGTCCTTGCCATAGCCCTCGTCGAACGTCACCCAGCCGTGGCGGATCCTCGGTCCGACGGTACGGATCAGCTCCAAGGCCAACTCCGGCTTGGTGCGAAAGACGACGTCCTCGGGCACGCCGGCTTCTTGTCGGCGCGCGGCATCGCTGGCCCATTCCTCTTGCGGCAGATACAACCGTTCGTCCAACAGCGTGTGACCCCCGGCACTGGCGTAGGCCAGGTAGACGGCCACCTGGCAGTTGTCGATCTTGCCGGTCGCCCCACAGTACTGCCGGGCCACGCCCACGCTCTTGTCGCCACACTTGGGGATGCCCGACTCATCCACGATCAGCGTCCCCGCTTCGCTGCCCAGTTCCTGGTCCACCCAGCCGACCAGTTCCTCACGGAGCGGTTCGTCAGGCCAGGCCGACTGTCCCAGGAAAACTTGAGTCATCCGGACTTGCGAAGGATCGCCGTGGACCTTCAGGGCGATCGATTCCGCCGTCTTGGTGCTTTCCGCATCCAAGAGCAAACCGCGGAGATACGCCTTGGCCCGTTCTTTGCGGCTCTCCGTTCGCTGGTCATCCACCAGCAGCGGGGTGAACCGGTCCGCGAATTCCTCGAAAAGGGGCAACGCCTGCCGCAGGTCTTTGGGGGTCATCGAGGGCCTCCATGCTGGCCAGTCACCGATCGCATCGGGCTTCGAGGTCCGACCAGCCTACCCAAACCGCTCCTGCGGGAAAAGATCAAGTTTCTTGCGCTGTACTATTAAGAAGGGGGGGAAAACGCAAGAAGGCCCGCCCATCTTGATCCCCCCCTTAAGAAGGGGGGGTCAGGGGGGGTCGAGGCTCCAGCCGCGCCTTGAGGCCAAACCATGTACGCCATCCATTCGTTAACCGCTCTAGCCCCAAAACAAGCGTGATAAAAAAAAGCGGTTGTGTTCAACCTATGTGATCACGTTCATTAGATTGAGACGTACCTTCTACAGCTCGGGGGGATTTGGGCCCCGTTGCTGCCTCGAATTCTGTCTTCGGCATCGCCACCCCCATTTGCTTCTCTCGAAGGCCAACACGGATCGGGGCATCCGGACCCCGACTTCAGTGAGCGACCCCTCAACACAGCCGGCGTGAGTGCAACCGCTCGACCAGCCGGAGGAACACACCTTGCCACGGGTTCCACGACAACAACCGGTAGATCAGCCGCCCCCCCGCCCGGACGATCTGGCACGGCATCTGGATGAACGCCGCGCAGTACGTCGCGAACTCCATCCGCAACAACGTCCGCCGCTCCGCCTCATGGCGGGCCCGGTGCCGCGGCGCCACCGGCACCAGCAACGCACTCCAGGCCTTCAGGCTCCACGCCAACGAGCCCATCACCATGTACGCCCAGTTGCTCACCAGGTCGTCCACGGGGGTGGTCAGGGCACGAACGCCGCTCTTGAGTTGCGCGATCAAGTTCTCCTGGTCGCAGCGATCGTTGGCCGAGAACACCACCTCCTCGGCCGTCATCTCACGGTCGTTGGTGATGTAGAAGAAGTAACGATACTCCTCGAACAGCCGCATCTGTCCCCGGTCGACCCCCACCCGCTTGCGGAGGACGATCAGGCGATAACTCTTGCGGCAAGCGAGCGGTCGGTAGGCGAACTCCGCGACCATCTCCTCGAGCAGCTCGACATTCTTGTAGCCGCGCTCGCGGACGATCTCGGGCCGGAAGTGCTCGGGCTTCTCGCGTGGAGCGGTCTTGATCGGGTACCGTGGCGGTCGTTTCAGGAGGCGGTACGAGTCGGCCGGCAAGGCATCGGCCCGGGCCTTGAGCGACTCGTAGGCCTCGTAGCCGAAGAAGAACCGGATGTCGCCCGCTTCGTCCCAGCGATCCAGGTGCCCGGTCTGGGCGAACTTGGTGTCCCCCCGCAAGAGGATCTTGCGGAAGCCCGCCCGACGGGCCAAGGCGACGGCCATGTCGATGAAGACGTCCGCCCGCTCCGCGGAGGGGCGGTTGCCACTGCGATTGAACAGGTAGAGCGGCTCCGCCGTATTGGCCAGCGAGATCACCAGCGGATGGTAACCGTACTGGCCGTCGTAGGTGAAGTCCATCCCCTGCTTGCACTCCCCATCGCTGGGCACGATGCTGCCATCGGCCTCGAGGATCGCCTCGGCGAAGAACTCGGGGGGCTGCTGGGCCCAGACCCGCAGCCGCGCCTCGTTGATCGTGTCCATCAGGGTGAGGACATCGGCCTCGGCGAAGCGGCGGCAGAAGTCCCCGGCGGTGGTCGGGTCCGGGATCCGTTTGGCCCCCAGGGCGTCGAGGTAGACCTCGTCGTTGCGCCGCAGCTCGAGGTGCTCGATGCGCCGGCCGCCGGCGAGGAGATTCAGGGCGATGTTGAGGACGTGGTCGGATTCGTGGTAGGGCAGGTGCCGCTTGAGGAGGTGGAGGTTGCGGTCGATGTCCTGGATGAGCTCGATCTTCTGGGCCAGGAGGAAGAGGGCGCCGATGCCGCCGGCACTGAGCCCGCGGCCCCGACCGGCGTGTTCGTAGTGGATATTGCTGGCGGTCATCATGGGTACCGGCCGCTCCGGGCCGGGCGTGTTGTCGAGCCGTTTCTTGATCCGCCGTTGCCCCTCCTGGAAGAATCTCTTCTTGCGTGCCGCTCGCTTTTTTCGGAGAGTGGCGCTCGACTCGAAGGCCCCCTTGTCTTGGAATGGTGAGGATGTGAACCTACCTCCATTATTCCAAGACCATGCGGGGTTTTCGAGCTTTTTCTCCCGAAGTGCGCCAAACGCACTATAAATCACGCTTGGTTAGGGACTAGAGCCGCCCCTCGGGCGATCGCATTTGGAGAGCGTCCTCGGAGTCCTCGGCATGTCGCTGGACGCCTTAAAGCAGTGGAATCTTTCTGACGGCTTCGACAGCCTAGACCCAAAACAAGCGTGATAAAAAAAGAGACTTATGTGCAATTTACGTGATCAAGTCTTTTATGTCCAGACGTACCTTCCACAGCTCGGGGGATTTCGCCCCCTCTTGACTTCCCGGATTGCATCTCGGTCATCGCTCACCCGCCTTTCTGTCTCGACGGCCCACACGGATCGGGGCATCCGGACCCCGACTTCACTCGTCCATCACTCAGCACTGCCAGCAACCGTTCAGTCGCTCGACCAACCGCAGGAAGACTCCCTGCCACGGGTTCCACGACAGCAGTCGATAGATCAACCGGCCTCCACCTCGCACGAGCTGGCACGGCATCTGGATGAACGCCGCGCAGTACGTCGCGAACTCCATCCGCAACAGCGTCCGTCTCTCCTCCGTGTGCTCGGCCCGGTGCCGAGGGGCGATCGGGACCAGCAGGGCGCTCCAGGCCTTCAGGCTCCACGCCAACGACGCCATCACCATGTACGCCCAGTTACTCACCAGGTCGTCCACCGGCGCCTCCAGCGCGTGGACGCCCCCCTTGAGCTGCGCGATCAGGTTCTCCTGGTCGCAGCGATCGTTGGCCGAGAAGACCACCTCCTCGGCGGTCATCGTCCGGTCGTTGGTGATGTAGAAGAAGTAGCGGTATTCCTCGAAGAGTCGCAGTTGTCCCTTGCCGACCTCCACCCGCTTGCGGAGCACGACCATCCGATAGCTCTTCTTGCACGCCGTCGGCCGATAGGCGAACTCCGCGACCATCTCCTCGACGAGCTCGATGTTCTCATAGCCGCGCTCGCGGACGACCTCCGGCTTGACTCGCTCGGGCTTCTGCCGCTCCGAGGTCTTGATCGGCGCGATGGTCGTCTCAGGAGGCGGTAGGCGGCGGCCGGCAGGTCGTCGGCCCGCGCCTTGAGCGAATCGTAGGCCTCGTAGCCGAAGACGAAGCGGGTGTCGCCGGCGGCGTCCCATCGATCCAGATGCCTGGTCTGGCTGAATTTGGTATCGCCCCGCATCAGGATCTTGCGGAAGCCGGCCCGACGGCAAAGCGCCATGGCCTTGTCCAGGAAGACGTCCGCCTCTTCCTGAGAGGGGCGGTTGCCGCCGCGATTGAGCAGGTAAAGCGGCTCGGCGGTGTTGGCCAGCGAGACCAGGAGGGGGTGGTAGCCGAACTGGCCGTCGTAGGTGAAGTCCATCCCCCGCTTGCACTCTCCGTCGCTGGGCACGATGCTGCCATCGGCCTCGAGGATCGCTTCCTCGAAGAACTCGGGCGGCTGCCGGGCCCAGACCCGGAGCCGCGATCCATTGATGGTGTCCATCAAGGTGAGGACGTCGGGCTCGGAGAAGCGGCGGCAGAAGTCGCCGGCGGTGGTCGGGTCGGGGATCCGCTCGGCCCCGAGCGCATCGAGGTAGACCTCATCGTTGCGGCGCAATTCGAGATGTTCGATGTGCCGGCCGCCGGCGAGGAGATTGAGGGCGATGTTCAGGACATGGTCGGATTCGTGATACGGCAGATGACGCTTGAGCAGGTGGAGATCGCGGTCGATATCCTTGACCAGTTCGATCCGTTGAGCCAGCAGGAAGAGGGCGCCGATACCGCCGGCACTGAGCCCGTGGACGCGATCAGCATATTCGTAGTGGATGTTGGTCGCGGTCATCATGGGAGTCGGCCGCTCGGGGCAGGGCGTCGGGTCGAGTCGTTTCTTGATCCGCCGCCGCCCCTGCTGGAAGGATCTCTTCTTGCGTGCGGCGCGTTTTTTTCGGAGAGTAGCACTCACTCGAAAGCCCCCTTGTTCCGGAATGGTGAGGATGTGTTTCCACCTCCATTATTCCAGAAACAAGCGGGGTTTTCGAGCTATTTCCGTGAAATCGGGGCGGCCGGACTATAAATCACGCTTGGTTCAGGCCTAGACCGACAAATCCTGATTGAGGCACCAACAGCTTGATCGTCCCGCTAGGATTACCCGGATTCGCCAGCTTCGCAACCGAAGGAGGCTCTCGCCATGCCGGGTAGGACGGCCAAGGTCACCATCACCGAACGTCAACAGAACATCCTCCGCACCCTCCGCGATGCCCCCACGGCCTCGTCGCAGCTCCGGCAACGAGCGGCCATCGTCCTCTTGGCCTTCGAGAAGCGGGGCAACCCCGAGATCACCGCGGAAGTCGGGCTGTCGCGGCGGCAGGTCAGCACCTGGCGACGCCGCTGGGCCGACGCCTGGGACCGGCTCATCCGCATCGAGTGCACCGAGAGTCAAGCCGCGCTGCGCCGGGCCGTCGAGCAGGTCCTCCGCGATGAGCCCCGCCCCGGCCCCCCCGGCAAGTTCACTCCCGAGCAGGTCGTCGGCATCCTGGCCGTCGCTTGCGAGCCCCCGGCGAAGTCCGGGCGGCCCATCACCCACTGGACGGCTCACGAGCTGGTCGATGAAGTCATCAAGCGCGGCATCGTGCCGTCGATCTCCGTGGCCCAGGTGGGGCGTTATCTCCGCGAGGCCGCCTTGCAGCCCCACAAGAAGCGATATTGGCTCAACACCACCGAGAAGGACCCCCAGCGGTTCGAGGAGCAGGTCCGGGCGGTCTGTGACACCTACCTCGAGGCGCCCGGATTGGCGCAGGACCACAGGACGCACACGATCAGCACCGACGAGATGACGGGCCTCCAGGCGCTGGAGCGGAACGCCCCGGATCGGCCGATGACCTACGGGCGCTGCCAACGGATCGAGTTCGAGGACACGCGGCACGGGACGCTGACCCTGATCGCCAACTTCTGTGTGACGACCGGCGAGTTGATCGCCCCGACGATCGGCCCGACGCGGACGGAGGCCGACTTCGCCGGGCACATCGAGCGGACGGTGGCCACCGACCCGAGTGCGTCGTGGATCTTCGTGGTGGATAACTTGAACATCCACTGCTCGGAGGCCCTGGTCGAGATGGTGGCCGAGGCGTGCGGGATCGAGCAGCCATTGGGGAAGAAGGGGGTGCGCGGGGTGCTGAGATCGGTGGCCAGCCGGCAGGCGTTCTTGTCGGAGGAGGGCCACCGGATCCGGTTCGTGTACACGCCGAAGCACAGCTCCTGGCTCAACCAGATCGAGGCGATCTTCGGGATGATCATGCGGAAGGTGATCCGTCGGGGATCGTTCCCGTCGCTGGCCGACCTGCGGAGCAAGCTCTCGAACTTCATCGCGTATTTCAATCGGGTGTTCGCCAAGCCGTTCCACTGGACGTACACCGGTCGTCCGCTGCGGGTCAAGCTGGCGGCGTGAAACGAGGCAAGAGGACAAGGATGGGAACGCCGTTCGGTTCATGCACACCCAACTGAGAATTGTCGGTCTAGTGGCTGAGTTGAACGTGTCATCTCCGCTCGGAACTTGGGCTGCGGAAGTTACACTAATGGAACTGCTCCTGTCGGGATGTCTTAAGACAGGAGTCAATCAAGGCCAAGGCTTGACGCCACGCTCGGATGCACTGGATCCAATGGCAATCGGTTATAACGGCCTACTTCATCTCGAACCGGACCGGCTTCTTGAAATCTCGCCAGCCAGGCGGTCTCCGGCGCTGTCAAACGATCGTGACCTGAACCCAGGGCTCTCGAAATCCGGGGAGCATGACGACGCGATGCGTCAAACTCCAGGATGATTCGTTGCCGACCATCCCGGGTTATGAGAATGTAGTCCGAAGAACCGTAGTTGAAAGCCAATGACGCGATCACACCCTCTCCGTTCGCTGGATTGCCTCGCTTCACGCCGCCGGCCGGGCCATCGGCGGACGGCCGGTGTACGTCCAGCGGAACGGCTTGGCGAAGACGCGATTGAAATACTCGATGAAGTTCAAGAGGAGTAGGGGCCCTTGGGGGCGATTAAAAAGCCAGGGTCGGTTCGCCCCGCTTCCCGTCGTAGACGCAAAGGCATTGGCGGAGCAGATCGCGGCCGAGGATGGCGTCGATGCCGGGCGACCCGAGATCGAGTTCGATGACCGGGATCGTCACACCGAAGATATGAGTCTGCAAGCCGGGCTGAAGGAAGGCCAAGGCGACATCGTAGAGATTGCAGGTGTGCGAGGCCGGTCCGGTCGTCGCGCTCTTGATCGTGGCTTTGCCCGTCGGGACAAGCCCGAGGGTGTTCGCGATCCGGGGGGAGATGGCACTGATACTCGCGCCCGTGTCGATGAGGCGCGGGCCAGCTCGGGCGGCGGGAAGCCCTTCCCGGCCGCCTTGAGGGCATCGATCCGTGGCGTACTCGAGCGCCACGTGCAAGTCGATCGATGCCCCTTCCGCCCCGATGGGAATCGTCAGGAACGGCATACAGGCGTCCCGCGCGTGACGCAGTGGACCGGCTCGATCTCCTGAATCTGCTTGATCAGGAACGGCTCCAAGCCGAACTTCTCATAGCCGGCCTTCAAGGCATCCTGGTAGGTCTGCCAGATGCCTGCCACCTCATCACCGTGGATCACGACGAACTCCCCCGCGTGCTCCAAGAGACCCGGGAGTTGGGCTTGATAGGTCTCCAGTTCTTTGTCCAGTGCCATCCGGGGATCTCCGCTCGGGGCGATGGTCGTCGTCATTTCCACTTCTCGTATCATCGCTCCGCTGAACGCCGTCGTTCAAGCCCGACGGTACGACGGCCGCCAGTCTGGCCGTGAAGTGCGCCGCTAAGGAAGGAGAATCCGGGGAAATGGCCACGCTTCCGGGCCCCTTCATTCACTCCCAACTCGGCCGGGTCGAGTCCGCAGCCCGGAGACAACCGGATCCGGCTCTCCACGCCTCCGCGTGAGCCGGTTCGCTCTCGCCGGAATGATCTGACGCGGAGGCGCGGAGAGAAGCCATTTGCCGTCTCGGCCCCAAATCCCACACCGACGCTCGACGCCCCGATCGCGGCAACCCGGTTTATCGCCGATGAGATTTCTTGGGAATTCGCCATTCCATTTCGCTATCTTTTGCGGTATATTTAGGCGATAGGCTCGACGAACTGGTGGCATACCCCTCCTGAGCCCATCGGAGCATTCACCATGACAGCGTGGATCGAAGACAGCCAGCGGGCCGCGAACCGGGCCCGCGCGATGTGCCGGGTCGCCCGGATCCTCGGCGTAGAGCCCCCGGCGGCCGACCTCGAGCTCGCCGACGGCCCGACGGCAAGGATCGTCTCCGCCCGCGACCTCGCGCCGGAGCGAGTCGAGTGGCTCTGGCCCGACCGCATCCCCCTGGGAACGCTGACCCTCTTCTCGGGCGATCCCAAGCTCGGCAAGAGCCTGGCGTCACTCTCGCTGGCGGCCGCCGTGACCCGCGGCGGGCCGCTGCCGGGACCCGGCGACGACGGCCCGGCGACGGCGCCCCGCGGCAGCGTCATCCTGCTCTCGGCCGAGGACGACCCGGCGCGGACCATCTTCCCCCGACTACTGGCCGCCGGCGCCGACCTGGAGCGGGTGAGGGTCATCACGTCGATCGTCGACCCGGGCGTCCTGGCTGACCACTACAACCCGGAGGCCGAGGTCGTGGCCTGCGAGCGGATGCCCACGGTGCATCCCCGCGACCTCCAGGTCATCGAGCGCAGTGCCGCCGAGCTGGGCGACTGCCGGCTGATCGTCTTCGACCCGATCACCGCCTACCTCGGCGGACCGGACACCAACCGCGGCACCGACCTGCGGCGGGTGCTGGCGCCCTTGAAGGACATGGCCCTGCGGCTGGGCGCCGCCGTGGTGCTGGTGACCCACCACAACAAGAGGGGCGCGTCCGGCACCAACGGCAAATACCGCGTGCTCGGCGATATCGCGTATGTCGCCGCCTGCCGGGCGAACTTCATGTTCCTGCAGGACCCCGACGACCCGACCGGTCGCCGCCGGCTGATCCTCGACAACGGCACCAACCTGGCGCCCCCGCAACCGGCGCTGGCCTATCTCATCCGCGACGAGGGCGCCGGACCGTTCTGCGACTGGCTGCCGGAGACCATCGAGCTGGACGCCGACGCGGCGCTGGCCCGGGCCGTCAGGGCCAGCAAGCCCGGCGCATCCGGCAGGCTCGCCCGTCGCCGCGAATGCGAGGAGTGGTTGAGGGGCTACCTCGCCGACGGACCGAAGACGGCGACGGAGTGCGAGCGGGCGGCGCTGGTGGCGGGGTTCTCCGAGCCCGTCCTTCGTCGGGCACGCATCGACCTGGCGGTCCGCTGCGCTCGCTCGGGATTCGGCCAAGGATCATGCTCCCACTGGAGCCTGCCCGGTGCTGCTATCGAGTCGCCGGACAGCCCCTGACACATCGTCGGCGCCCATGGCTGCCACGAAACACCGGCGCGTCGTTCGTGGCAAATATGGCAAGTATGGCAAGGATGGGCAGCCCATCGGGCGGGCGATGCCGCCGCTTCCCGTTGTTCCCCACCGTCCGGATTCCGGTTATGCTGGGAGGGAGTCCCCGGGGCTCGGAGGATTGCCAGTCGATGCCAGCCGTCGTCTCGTGTCAGTGCGGCGCCCGGGTCCGGTTGCCCGACCTGCGCCCTGGCCTGTCGGTCCGCTGTCCGCGCTGCAAGGCGGAGCTGGCGTCGCCCGGCGACGGGCCGATCGTGACCACGGCGGTGGGCGGCTTGCAAGGCGAGGTCGGAACCTGCCCGATCTGCCAGACGACCATCGGGGCCGGCGAGGCGCTCATGATCTGCCCGACGTGCGAGCAGGTGCATCACCGCGATTGCTGGAACGACGTGGGCGGGTGCGCGACCTATGGCTGCGAGAACGCGCCGAAGGCCGAGAAGGCGGCGCCGGCCGAGACTCCGCTGTCCGCCTGGGGCGACACCAAGAAGTGCCCGGCCTGCGGCGAGACGATCAAGGCGATCGCGCTGCGGTGCCGCTACTGCGGGACCGACTTCGACACGGTCGACCCGCTCAGCCTGAAGGACCTGCGCAAGCGGGTCGTCAAGGAGGAGCGGCTGCAATCGACCCGCAGCGCGGTGACCGCCATGTTCGTCCTGAGCATCCTGGGCTGTGCGGCCCCCATCCTGGTGATCGCCGCCCCCATCTACGTGCTGACGAAGCGGGCGACGATCGGCCGGGCCGGGCCGGTTTACCTGGTGATGGGGTATTCCGCGATTCTGATCTCGACCTTATATTCGATCTTGTTCGCGGCGTTCTGGCTGTTCTCTGAGTGAGCCGATCCGCGATGAGCGGAGCCGAGCCGAGCCGGTCGGGACAAGGGGAGGGGAGTGGCCCTTGGGTGCGTCGGTCGGGAGATCGCTGGCCGCTTCGGCGCGCGAGGCGGGCGTGGGGTGCCCTCACTGTTCCATCGACGTGGCCGTCGGTGACCCGGTCGTCGTCTGCCAGGCGTGCGGGACGGTGCACCACGAGTCGTGCTGGCAGACCCGAGAGGGGTGCGGCTCGTACCACTGCGCGCGGCGCGGCGCCCGGATCTCGCGTCCAGCCGGTCCGAGCCGGTCCTGTTCATCAGCGCGGCGGAGATCGACCGAGCCGTCCCCCTGGGCGTGGGCGGCCTTCCGCACCGCGCCGGCGCCGCCGTACTCGGCCCGGACGGCCGGAGGAGCGGGGCGGTTGGAACGTCGCCCGGCAGCCGCGGGCCGAAGCGGGTCAAGATCAGCCGGCTGGCGATCGCCTCGTTGAGCTGCGCCATCGCCGGGATCCCCCTCTTCGGGCTCATCACCGGGCTGGTGGCCGTGTTACTGGGCGTGCTGGCCCTCGGTTCCATCCACAGCGGCGCCCGGCGCGGCATCGGGCTGGCTGTGCCGGGGCTGCTGCTGGGCGTCCTGGACGTCGCCGGCTGGGCCTTCCTCCTCTCGAACTTCCCCTGGCACGCCGTCGCTCCCGACGCGATGTTCTCCGATCCCCCACCCGACCTCGCCACCATCCAGGAGCTGGATCCGCCGCTCCAGCGCGCCATGCGGGCTAACGTCCTGATCCGCCGGCAGCACGGGCTGGCGCTGCTCGGCGGCAAGGCGATCGGCTCCGGGGTGATCCTCCGCGTCGAGGCGGGAGATGCCCTGATCGTCACCAATCGCCATGTCGTGGACCCTCAGTTCCCCTCGGACAATGACGGCAGCACCGCGCAGCTTGGGCGGCTCGGTCGCCTGACCGTCCGTATCCTCGGCCAGCCCGATACCGAAGGCCACGTCATCTGGATGGCCCCCGGCCAGATCGACCTGGCGCTGGTCCGCGCCCACTGCTCGTCGACGTCGATGGGCCAGGCGGCTCCCTGGGAGAAGGGTCGGGCCATGCGAGTCGGGGACTCCGTCTTCGCCATCGGCAACCCGCACGACCTCGGCTGGTCGCACACGCAGGGCGTCATCTCGCAGTTCCGCAACCGCACGTATGACTCCCGGCGCATCCGGGTCATCCAGACCCAGGCCGCCATCAACCCGGGCAATAGCGGCGGCGGTCTTTACGACAAGGACGGCTATTGCCTCGGCATCAACACCTGGACCGCGGATAAGAGCATCTCCGAGGGCATCGGGTTCGCGATCGCCCTGGATACCCTCTTCGACCTGTCGCCACCGCCGCTGGCCGTCGCCGAAGGGAAGACGGCGAAGGCCGACGCGCCAGGGCCGAAGGAAGAAGAGGCGAGACACGACGGAACACAGGACCTGGAAACGGGCGACGACAAACGATGAGCACGGTGCGGCTGAAGCGGCTCCAGGCCGACTACGAGAAGATGCAGGACTACGTCACCCGGCACCCTCGCCTGCAATTGATCCAGGCCGAGGGGACGCCGCCGGAGCGGTACCAGCTCGAGTTCCGCATCCGGAGCCTGAGGCAGGCCGACGACGAGCTGTCCTGGGTCAAGAGCCACATGGTCGAGATCACGCTGCCCCTGAACTACCCGCGGATGCCGCCGCAGTGCCGGATGCTCACGCCGATCTTCCACCCCAACATCGCGCCGCACGCCATCTGCATCGGCGACCACTGGAGCCCCGGCGAACCACTCTGGTCGATCGTGGCGCGGATCGGCGAGATGATCGCTTACCAGAGCTACAACACCAAGAGCCCGCTCAACGGCGAGGCCGCGCGCTGGGTCGACCAGCACGTTAACGAACTGCCGCTGGACCCGGTGAGCATGATGCCCGACGAGCCCGGGGTGCCGGAATCACGCCCGGATGCGCCGGGCAGCCGATGGGCCGGGGCCGGCGCCGGGGTGCAGGCTCCGTCCATGTTACCGCCCGTCGTCCCCCATCACGTCGCCCCGTCGCCGGTGATGGCCCCTCCGATCTTCGGAACACCGCCGTCGGCTGCGGCGCCCGTCCCGCCCCCGATACCGGCGCCGGCGGCATCCGAGGCGGAGCGCCGTTTCGCCTGTCCGCATTGCGGCGCGGTCGCGCGATGGCGGGCCGAGTTTGCCGGTAAGCAATTGCGATGCCCGCGCTGCCAGAACGTGTTCCGCTGCCCCCTGTGAGCCGAACCATGCTCCAGGATCGACCGGAATCGACCGCGACCGCCGCGCCGGACCGGGAGCCCGCTCCGATGGGCCGCGCGCCGGCGCCATGGGACGCTCCAGAATGGACGGCCGACGACGATTCACTGGAGACGGTTGCGTCGCACGCCGGCCGCCATCGTCAGGTCCTGGCGGCGTCCCTCGTCGTCATGTCGCTGGCCTTCGCGCTGGTCGAGGTCCCCGAGGGTCGGGTTGCCGTGCGCGGCCTGACCGGGTATCCGCTGCCTCAAAGCTGCGTGTCCCGCACCCTGTTCGGGCTCAAATGCCCCGGCTGTGGGTTGACTCGGTCATTCATCCACCTGGCGGAAGGGGACTGGACGGCGTCGTGGCGGTGCCACCGGCTCGGCGGCCTCATGGCGGCCGTGTTGATCTTCCAGGTGCCGTACCGCCTGCTGGCCCTACGCCGGCCCGAACGTCCCCCGATCCCGACGCGATGGCAGTCCCCGCTGGGCCTCGCCTTGATCGCGCTGCTGATCGTCAACTGGTTGGCGGATGTTGTGACCGGCCGCGTGGCGTCGTTATAGTGTCGGCAAGGTCCTTGGCTCCGAGTCGGGAGCGGTGCTTGCGAAGCACCCGGCCGGGGACGCGGCCGGTCGAGCAGTGAGGGCGCCACGGATGTCCGGATCGACGACCACGACCGAGATCAACCCCTTGCGCCAGGCGTTGCCGCGGACGCAGGTTCCCGAGCCGTGCGCCATCGTGCTCTTCGGCGCGACGGGCGACCTGGCGCATCGCAAGCTGGTCCCGGCGCTGTTCCGGCTGGCGCAGAGCGGCCACTTGCCTTCGGAATGCGCGATCGTCGGCTTCGCCCGCCGCGATTGGACCGACGACGACTTCCGCGCGGAGTACAAGAAAACGCTCGCGAAGGAGTTCGGCGGTCCCGACTTCCCCGAGCTCTGGGCCCGGTTCGCGAGCCGCCTGGTCTTCGCCTCCGGGACCTTCGACGATCCCGTTGGGTACCACAACTTGAAACAGACCCTCGAGGGGCTCGACCGGACGCATGGGACCCGGGGAAACCGCGTCTACTACCTGGCCGTGTCCCCGGAGTTCTTCTCGACGATCATCAACCACCTGGGCGGCGCCGGCCTGATCTATCCCTGGCAGCAGGCGAGCCCGTGGAGCCGGGTGGTGATCGAGAAGCCGTTCGGCCGCGACCTGGAGAGCGCCCGGGCGCTGAACCTCGAGGTCTCGCGCGTCCTCGATGAGTGCCAGGTCTACCGGATCGACCATTACCTGGGCAAGGAGACGGTCCAGAACATCCTGGCGCTGCGGTTCGGCAACACGATCTTCGAGCCGATCTGGGACCGGCGATACGTGCACTCGGTCCAGGTGACGGTGGCCGAGGAAGTGGGGATGGCCGGCGGCCGGGGTGCGTACTACGACACCGCGGGCACGTTGCGGGACATGGTGCAGAACCACATGATGCAGTTGCTCTGCCTGGTGGCGATGGAGCCGCCGGTCAACCTCTCGGCCGACGCCGTGCGCAACGAGAAGGTCAAAGTCCTCCAGGCCCTGCCGCAGTGGCAGCCGGAGGACGTGTACCGCAACGTGGTGCGCGCCCAGTACACGTCCGGCTCGATCCAGGGATTGGAGGTCCCCGGGTACCGCCAGGAGAAGGGGGTCTCGCCCGACTCGACGACGGATACGTATGTCGCGATGCGGATCGAGCTGAACAACTGGCGGTGGGCGGGCGTGCCGTTCTTCCTCCGGACGGGCAAAAGGCTGCCGAAGCGCGCCACCGAGATCGCGATCCTGTTCCGCCAGCCCCCGACGGGTCTGTTCGAACCCGAGGCTGACGGTCGAGAGACGGCCAACCAGCTCGTGTTGCGGATCCAGCCCAACGAGGGGGCCAGCCTGACCTTCGAGGCGAAGATCCCCGGCTCGCGGCGCCGGCTCCAGGAGGTGCGCATGGACTTCCGCTATGGCACGGCCTTCGCTGTGCCGCCGCCGGAGGCCTACGAGCGGCTGCTCCTGGACGTGATGCTTGGCGACCAGTCGCTGTTCACCCGCACCGACGAGGTCGAGAGCGCATGGCGGTTCATCGCCGCGATCCTCGACGCCTGGAAGCGGCCCGAGGCCCCGCCGCCGGATGAGTATCTCGCGGGGAGCTGGGGGCCCGCATCCGGCGACGCGTTGATCGCTCGCGATGAGGCCCGATGGCGGAGATTGTGAGTCCGCCGCGGTACAATCGATGGCGAAGCGCCGGCGCCGGATGCTCGAAGTTCCTTGCGATCACGTGAAGCCCGGAACCGGAGATGATCCGATGTCCCTGAACGCCTGGACGGAAGCCCACACGGAACGCGCTCGTCAGATCTGGGCGGAGTATCAGAGCGGGCACGATCTGTCCGACCAGATCGGGCAGGCGGCGGGAATCGACCCGTTCACAGGTCGGGTCTGGTTCGGTGAGTCGGCGGCCGACATTTGGCGGCAGAGGCAGGCCGAGGGCACAGGCACCCCGCTTTACTGCGTGCGTATCGGCTACGACTATTACGTCCGGAAGGGATGCCAACGTTGATCACCGGTTCGATCACGCCAGAAGGAGTGCCGGTCGTCATGCTAACCCTGGCGAGAGAGTCCTGGACCGCCTTCATCGACACCGGCTTCAATGGCGAACTCGAATTGCCGAGTCGTTTGCGACCTTTCGTCGATGCGCAGTTCATCTGCCGGAACCGTTCATTGCTGGCGGCCGGGCAGATCATCGAGGAGGACACCTATGTGGTGGATTTTCCCTTCGATGGGCAAACTTGCCTCGCGGAAGCCACGTTCGCCGGGCACGATGAGATTCTGATCGGCACACACCTCCTGCGAGAGTATCGCTTGGAGATGGATTTCCCGGCGCGGACGCTCCGATTGGAACGGGTGGTTTGAGCTCAACCACTTCCAAAGATCCGTCGGTGCCGCCCATACTGACATTCTATGGCTGACGCTCTCGCGGCTTGATGGCGCCTTGATATTCAAGACGGAGCCCCCACCGATGCCGGACGCGATGACCGACTTATTCCTGGCCGGGCAGGGGATCCCGGTCGACCTGGGGCAGGTCGAGACGGAGCTGACCAAGCTCTGGGGTCCGGCGGCCGAACAGACGGGCGGCCCGGACCTGGAGAATCCGAACGTCACGCGGATCGCCCTGGCGAACCTCGTGGTCGAGAGCCTCGGCGAGTGCGATGAGTCGCTGTGCGGGGTGCTGGAAACGGTGCTCACGCGGTTCCCCTGCCGCGCGATCGTGCTGCGCGGCTCGGACGATCCCGCGCGGCGAATCACCGCCGAAGTCTCGGCGCTTTGCCACCTGCCCGCGCCGGGCAGGCCGCAGGTCTGCTCCGAGCGGATCTTGCTCCACGCCGGGCCAAACGCCGTCGATCTGGTCCCCGGGGCCGTCCGTCCGCTGCTCGAGGCCGAGTTGCCCATGATCCTCTGGTGGACCGGCGACCCGCGATCCCATGAGGCCCTCTTCCGCGACCTGGGCGACGAGTGCTCGCGGCTGATCCTCGACCTGCCCGACCCCGACGCCGACATCGAAGCCCTCCGGCTGGGGCTTGACCCGGCGGTCTGCGCCTTCAGCCGCGACGTCACCTGGTTCGGACTGGCCCGCTGGCGCGAGCTGGTCGCTCAGTTCTTCGACCCTCCTTGTCCTTCCGAGGCCCTGGGCCGTATCGATTCGATCCAGATCGAGGCCGTCGCGCGCGAGGCGGACCGCACGCCGCGGATCGCCGTCTGGCTGACCGCCTGGCTAGCCGGTCAGCTCCGCTGGAAGCCCGATGGCCGGCCCCGCTCGAGCACTTCCTCGTCCGGGACCGCGCTCCACGCCGAGTTCCTCGGGCCGCAGGGAACGATCACCGTCCGCATCACGACCACATCGGACCTTGTTGCGGCCTCCACACCCGAGCCTCGCGTGATGCGCGTGACCATCACGGCCAAAGGACGCGACGGGCACGGCGCCGAGCACTTCAGCCTCGCCCGACCGACGATCGACTCGACGGCCGTCCGGGTCGATGCCTCGAGCGGGGAGCTGTGCCGCCTGCCTCGTCTCGTCGAGGCACCCGAGCTCGATCCCGCCCACCGCGTGGCCGCCGCACTGGAGTCTTCGCGTATCGACCCGCCGTTCCAGAATGCGCTGCCCATCGCGCTGTGGTTGCTGGAACATGCCGGATGAAATGCGACTCTAACCGCGTCGCGACACCGAGCTCGTCGTCAGTCGATCCCCGGGTCGGGCTCCTCACCGGTCACGATCCATCTCCAGCGCGCCATCAGGAACCGGCTCAATCGCAGGTTCTCCGAGTACCACTCGATCGCCTCGCCGTTGATCCCCTGCCAGACGATGGGGTCGGCCTTCTGCAGGTCGGACCTGTCGATGCCCCAGAAAACAACGCACTGATTTTCATCCAGAAAGACCAGCTTATCGCCCATCCACTCCAGCTCTCCGATCGGACGGAGGCGATCGTGGTTCTCGTTCATCCAGTGCCGCCCGGCAAGGGAGTAGTAGTCGCGGAGGGCCGTAGGAATCGCCAGGTCCCTTCGAGCGAGCGCAGCCCGCACGGCGTCGTCACCGAGGCCCTCCTCCGATTTCGGTGGCGCTCCGAAGATCTCGCGGAAACGATCGCTGAAGTATCGTTTGAACACGATACCCCTTAGTTCGAGTTTCGCACGGATGAGGGCGTACCGCGAGTAGCCCGTCGGGTGAAATCCATCCCGTCGGATCGGTCGTGAAGTCGCGTACCGCCCAGGAATCCTCGGCCAAGAGGCCGCTCACCCGGTCCGGCTGAGAAGCTCGGTGAGCTGGGCGACCCAGGTTCTCAGTCGAGAGTGCTTCGGGAGCAGCCCCTCGGTCTTCTCATCGTAGCTCAGTCGCCTCAGGGTCGTCAGCAGATCCGCGAACGACGGCTCGGCCTTCTTCTGATACCACGGCCGGAAGGGGAACTGCACCGAGCGATGACCCTCGCGGTGGAACCACACGACCACCATGGTGTAGATGAACATCGCCATGGGTGCCGTCCGCTCGACCGCCTTGGGGAGGCGATTGGCCGGGTCCTCCAATCCCAGGAATTGCTTGCAATATTCGAATGTGCATTCGATCGCCCAGCGACAGGAGTACGCCGAGAGCACCTGACGCGCCGCCCAGTCGAGCTTGGTGCAGTAGAACATCTGATCGGGGCGCTTCCCCTCGACATCGTGCACCAGGACGATGGTCAAGAGCCGGTCCCGCCCCGCCTTGTAGTACAGCGCCCGGATCGTCTTGACCTCCAGGGTGGCATGCAGCCCGAACTGGTCGAAGTCCAGTCGCGTCCAGGGCGCCTCCGGGTCGGCGGCCCACTCGGTCATGCCCGGCAGGCGGTCCCCCTTCTTGCGGGATGGCCCCCTCTGACCCGGTCGCCGCGGCGGGGCCGCGCGGTACAGCGCGGCGTTGGCGGCGACCCGGCTGATGAGATGAACGTTGGCGGGCAGATGAGACAGGACACTTCGACCACCATAGGTGCTGTCGCCGAGCATGAGGATCTCGTCGTCGGGGAACCACCGGGCTACCAGTTCGATGAGTTCCAGGGCCAATTCCGGCCGCGTGCGATGATCGAGCTCGGTCTTGGCCTCGACCCCGCTGCCGGTCCCCGACGACTTCCCCTTGCCCTTCTTCCCCTTGGTGAGCCCCTGGCGGTTGATGTAGAGCCGAGCGGCGATGGGCAAGGCGAAGACCTTGCCGGGCGCCCAGAAGGGATGGACGACGATCAGGCAGAGCACGACCCAGTCGTGTCCCCAACTGACGAGGGCCTTGGATCGGCTGGAGATGAGCGGGTCGTAGTGCATGCCGGCGCCGTAGAGGGTCAGCCCGCGCTTGCGACAGAGGGTGTCGTTGACGGCCCAGAGGAGTTGGGTGCCCGGGGCGAGGATCGTCACGACCAGCTTGGCCAGAGCCATGGAGAAGGAATCGATGTCCCAGGCGGCATGGCTGAAGAAGCGATGGAACCGCGACCAGTGCCCCTTGCCGACGTGGCCGCCGGAGAAGATGAGTTCGGTGATGAAGCGGTGGCGCTGGGAGAGGACCCAGCCGGCGACGATCACGAGGAAGGTCTTGTGGGTGGGTGCGGTGAACACCGGTGCGAAGTGCTGTAGCAGGTTGACGAACGAGGAGGTAAGTTCCATGGGTCGGTCTCCTTGCTTTGGTGCCTTGTCGAGGCGTGGTAACCCAGACAAGTAGCCAAGAGATGGTAAGGAGACCGACGTATCTTTCTGATCAGGTGCCGACCCTCAAGAGTGCGAAACCTGAACTTAGCTGATGGGGTAATTCTAATGATCCTTCGACTGTGAGGCCGCCGATACCGTCGGCTCGTGGGGCGGGAGTCTTGTCGCGCCGTCGGCCGGCCGTGGCAGGTCCCCGTGGTCGCGGTACCAGGCGACGACGTCGGCGAGGGTCTCGTCGAACGGGCGGAAGCTGACGCCGACTTCGCGCTCGGTCTTGGCGTGGTTGAACCGGGACCGCTCGTTCTCGAGGGCCAGGAGTTGCACCGAGGCGAGGCTGATCAGCACCGGCCGGCCGGTGATCCGGGCATACACTTCGTAACCCGCCGCGATCGCGAAGAGCAGCCACATCGGGAGGCGCCGCGACGGCGCCTTGACGCCGGTGGCGCGCTCGATCGTCGCCAGGATCTCGGCCATCGTCACGTGCCGCCCGGCGCAGAGGTACCGCTCGCCGCGACGGCCGCGCTCCGCCGCGTCGATCTCGCAGGCGGCCACATCGCGGGCGTCGACCACGGCGAAGCTGCCCGGCACGATCCCCGGCAGCTTCCCCCGGGCGAAGTCCAGCACGAGCTGGCCGCTCGACGTCGGGCCGATGTCGCCGGGTCCGAACATGAAGCCCGGCAGCACGATCGTCGCGTCGAAGTCGGGATGGCTCTCGAGGAAGGAGTCGATGCGGCGGTCGGTCAGGATCTTGCTGCGGAAGTAGTCGTTGGCGTCGGACTCCGACCGCCGCATCGTCTCGTCGATCAGCCCGCCGGGCGGGCCGTCGGTGACCCCGCCTGTTGAACGTGTGGACCATGCGCCGCACGCCGGCCACGTAGGCGGCGTCCAGCAGCGCCTCCGTGCCCTGGACGTTGACCCGATAGAGCTCGTCCCAGTGCCACCCCCCCTTGTAGCTGTCGCGGAAGTAGGCGGCCGTGTGGAACAGGACGTCGATGCCGGACAGGGCGGCCTGGAACGCCGGCACATCCGTCATGTCACCCTCGATGACTTCGACATCCAGGTCGGCGAACTGCTCTGCGGCCTTCTGCCGAGATCGCGCCAGCGCCTTGACGCGATGGCCGCGCTCGACCAGGAGCCGGACCAGGTTGTTGCCAAGGAGGCCGGTCGAACCGGTGACGAAGGCGCTCGCGAACGTGGCCATGATGCCTCCTCGATGGACACGCCGAGCGACGTCTCGACGTTGAAGTTCATCCCGATACGATAGACGACATCTCGGGCAAAGCGGATCAAGCGGGCTGGTGGCTCGAGAACGCAGCCAGCCCGGGCGCGACCTGGGGACTCGGCGAACGGAAGGCTGGCCGCACGAAACGGCCAATCCCGGTCGTACGACGCGTCCCCGCGTCGCGCTCGACAGCACCGCGAATAGCCGGTGCCGCTGCGTCATCATCGGGGCCGTTCAGGTGACCGGTTGCAGCACACCGAAGAGGCCGTCGCTCTGGCCATTGATGCCCGCGGTGAAGTACACGTCTCTGGACGATCCGGCCTTCTGGTCGTTGCCGACGCCCAGGGCCCACAGGCCCGAAATCACGATCGCCTTGTGGCCGTTGGAGGTCAGCGCCCCCACGGATTTCCCCTTGGCGTTGAAGGCATTGATCTTCCCGTTGCCGAAGTTGCCGACCAGCAAGTCATTGCTGAACTTGCCGAAGCTCGACGGGGCCATGGCCACGCCCCAGGGTGCCTCGAGCGGGCCGCCCGGGCCGTTGCTCGAGATCTGACGCACGAACGTCCCGTCGGTGTTGAACACGGCGACGGCGCCGCCCTTGAGATTGGGCGAGACGTACGTGACGTAGAGCTGCCCGCCGATGTTCGTGATGTTGTACGGCGTGAGCTTCTTGGCGAACCCCTTCTTGAGCTTGGGATCGGTGAAGTTGCCCGTGAGGCTCACCGGGCTGAAAGAAGTGTTGAAGACGTTGATGCCGGGCGATGCGGCGGTGTTGGCGGCATAGAGGTAATTCTGGCCGCCGCTGCTGCCGATGGCCAGGCCGGTGTAAACGGCTCCATTGGTCGTCGCTTCGGTCGTGGCCGTGGTGCCGCCGTTCCACGCCGAGATGCTACCAGTCAAGTTGTCGAACAGGAAGACCGCGGGCTTTCCGTTGGCCATCACGAAGGAGGTGGTGCCGTTGGCCACCTGGCCAGTCGGGCCGCCGCCGGGGACGGTCACGATCAGGCTCGCCGTGGTGACGACGTTCGACGGGGTCACCGAGTAGATCGTGGCAACACCCGTGTGCTGATCGGAGATCCAGAAGGGACTCGTCGCGCTGTACGCCATGCCCCAGGGATTCACCAGGTGCGAGTCCGTCTTTTGCGCCCTTGGGACGACAGGTCCGAGACCAGGTTGATCTGCTGATAGCCGGTGGCCTTCTTAGCGTGGTCCACCGCCATGGCGTGGCCATGGTCAGCGTGATGTGCGGCGGTCGACAGGAGGGCACGCTCCTCCAGCGACTCGACGGTGGGCCGGCGGTCGTGAACCCGCCGCTTGCGATGGCTTCGCCATGAGGATCGCTGCAACTCGCGGATGGAATGACGCATCGAGGATCTCCTCACGAGAAGGGAGAGAATCGGGATGCCACGGCGTCAGGGGGCAGACAGAATGGCCATCCGATGCCGGTGTCGCGCGAGGCTCCCGGTCGCGTGAACTGAGGCGCTCGGCCCGTACCCACAGGACCGCGCCAACCCCCCAATTGGCCTCCGACGAGTAGCCCGGGATCGGTGTCCGCGGCTAAGGTGGGTATCATACGCGGGCCGGGAGGGATGAAAAAGGGGGATGTTTCCTCGATACCGATGATGTCTCGGTCCGATTTTTGTTACCTCAAGGTCACGGCGCGGCATTGATCCAGGTGCAAAACGAGTGCAACCCTGTCTCGCAAAAGGATGACACGAATGGTGAGGCTGCCGGGAACGCGGTGGGATCGAAGCCGGCACCGGCCGGCCTTTCGTCCGGCTTCTCTCGAAATGCTGGAGGCCCGCGCGCTGCTGGCCGATGGGATCAGCCCTTCTCCCGCACCCCCGCTTCACGCGGTCGCGGGCGTACCGCTCTCTAACGACGTCTTCGCCACCTACACTGTCACCGATGCGTCGAGCGGTCCCGGCGATCAGTGGCGAGGCCTCATTAATTTCGGCGACGGCCAGGTGGATGGGCCCCTGATCCCGGTCGAGAAGGGCGAGGGATTCGAATTCGTTGACACGCACACGTACCGGTCGCCGGGCACATATACCGTGACGATCATGATCGCGGTGCCCGGGTCGCACGCTCCGAATGATAATACCGTCACGACGACGGTTACGGTGACCTCGAATACGGGCGGACCCACGCCGACGCCGACCACGCCGGCTCCGCCCGCCGCGCCCCAGGCCGTCGGGCTGACGTCGCAGGCCAGGGCGGGCAGGGCGTTCCATGGCCGTGTGGCCACGGTCGACGAGGCCGGCGCGTCCGCCCGTGGTTTCACCGCATTGGTTCAACTGGGGCGACCAGTCGCCATCTACGTTCGGCCAGGTCCGGCCTATCGGCCCCGGCCGATTCGCCGTCATTGGCGCACATCGTTACGCCGCGCCGGGGTCGTACGTCGTCAACGTGGCGATCCGGGATGCGTCGGGAAGACAGGTCATCGCCGCGAGCCGGATGCAGGTGATCCCCATCCATCGCGAGGCGCGAACACCCTCCCAACCGAGAAAGACCGTACAATCGATGCCTGGCCCGCCGATAAGAAGATGACACGTCCATTCTTCGACCGAGCCGGGTTTGGACGGGATTAACTCAGGACAGGATTCCGCCCATGGATTGGGTTCCAGGTCTCCACGGCGAGGGACGACACTACCGGCCCGGCCCCCTACCGGCGGTGGTCGAGAACCTGGAGGTCCGTCAACTCCTCGCCGACGGGATCACGCCCGCGGCCGGTGCACCGATCACCGCCGTGGTAGGGGTCCCGGTCACGAACGCGGTCTTCGCGACCTATACCGTCTCCAGCAGCCAGGGCTCACCGGGCACCCAGTGGCGGGCCAAGATCCTCTTCGGCGACGGCCAGGTCGAGAAGAACGCCATACCGGTCCAGGTCGGCAATCAGTTCCAGTTCCAGGCGACACACACCTATGCGGCCGCGGGCAACCTCACCGCGACCGTGATGATCGCCGTGCCCGGGTCGCACAAGCCGAACGACAACGTGGTCATGACGCCGGTCACCGTAATGACCACACCGACGCCCACACCCACTCCGACCCCGACGCCCACTCCGACCCCGACGCCCACTCCGACCCCGACGCCCACTCCGAGCATCGGAAACTTCCGATCATCAGGGCTCAAGATCCAGGCGACGAAGGATCTGACTTATTTCGGGTATGCCGCCCTCTTCAGCGAGCCGAATACCGATGACCAGGACTTCCACGCCTTCATCAACTGGGGCGACGGGTCCAAGATCAAGCCGGGCCACATCCATGGCCGAGGAGACGGCCAGTACGCCGTGCTGAGCCAGCACCGCTACGTCAAGGTAGGGGTCTACGACGTCGCGGTCGAGATCCGGGACGGGCTCGGCCGGAAAGTCACAGCCAGCAGCGAGGTCCGCGTCATCCCCCGCACGACTTGATAAGCACCGAAGCGCGCCTTTCACGACACCCCGGCCAGAGAAGCGCATCCGACGGCGTGGTGCGCGGACACCTATAATACGGTGGCCGCCGGGATCGACGGTCGTTGTCGGACCCGCGGCCGATCGAATCCTGGCGGCCTCCGACGCGCCGGGACGGGTGAGGACGCGGTCGATTTTCCGGCGCGTCCTGTCCCGGATCAGATGCCATTCTCCTTCTCTGCAAGGGACTGGAACCGACTTATGTCTTTGCCTTTTCTGCGCCGTCTGCTCGTCTCGCTGGTGGGCCCGGCGACCCTTGGCGCGTCGGTTTCGGGATGGGGATCGGTGGCCGCCGCGCCGGAGCATCCTCGGCGCGCCCTCCCGGCGCCCACGCAGCCGGCTCCTTCGGTTGCCCCCCCGCCAGCGGTCATCCAGGTGTACCGGGCTTCGTGCCTGAAGTGTCACGACACCGACGGCAAGGGCGAAATCGTCCGCGACGTGATGCCGAAGGTCCCGGACTTCACGGATGCCGCGTGGCACGCATCGCGAAGCGATGCCGACCTGAGCCGCTCGATTCTGGATGGGAAGGGCAAATCGATGCCGCGGATGCGCGACAAGATCGCCCCGATCGGCGTGGGACAGATGGTCGCATTCGTGCGGGCATTCCGCGGCGGGAAACAGGTCGTGGAGGAGGGCGCGGAAGAGCCGCCGCCACCCGAGCCGGCCCCTGCGGCCGCCCATCCGGCCGGTACCGCCCCGCCTGGCGCCAAGCCGGCAGGCCCCGGCCCGAACGAGCTGAGCCTCCGCGAAGGGAGCCGGAACTTCCAGCGGTCCTGCGCCGCTTGCCACGGGACGGATGGCCGCGGGGGTGAGATGAGGGACAGCTTGCCGAGTATCCCGGACTTCCGATCCGGCGCCTGGCACGAGTCGCGCTCCGACGCGCAGTTGCGCGTGAGCGTGCTCGACGGCAAGGGGGCCGGGATGCCGCCGTTCCGCGACAAGGTGTCCCGCGAGCAGGCCCGCGACCTGATCGTCTTCATCCGGTCGTTCAACCCCTCGCCGATCCGGGCCGTGCGGACAGCTTCGGACGACTTCGAGGTCCGGTTCCAGCAGCTCGTCGCGGAATTCGACGACCTGAGGCGGCGAAGCCAGGCACTCTCGGCCGAAACCGCGCCGACTCCGGGCACCCCGCCCGGGCCCTCCACATCCCCCCGCACAGGCGACGCCCGTCGAACCGAGGACTAATCGAGCGGGGAAGGGAGGCCCCGGGCCGGCGGTTGAGCCGGCGCGGCGCCGGCACCGACGGGCGGCTGCTGCTGCGGCGGCGCCGCACCCCCGGGGGCGACCGACGGCTGCCACGGGCCCGGTCCGGCCGGCGGCGGTGCGGAGGCCGCGCCCACCTTGGGGGTCTCCCCCCGCAGATCGGAGATCGGCTGCGAGAAGACGAACCGCTTCGGCGAGGGCTCGACGGGGGGCGTCGGCGGGCCGACATTGTCCCATCGCCGCAGGAAATACATGAGCTGTCGATATTCCTTGCCCGTGAGATAGGCCTGGTCGCGCATGTGCGTCATGGCCACATGATAATTACTGAACGGGCGCTCGCCCAGCGGGCGGGCGTTGTGACACGAGCCGCAATACTGCTTGAACAATCGGCCTCCGGCCGCGCAATCATCCTGGGCCGCCGAGGTGGCGCGAGGCGGGTTGACAGGTACGCCCTCTCTCTGGCCGTAGTTCCGGCTGATCGTGTGGGGTGACGGGGTCTGGCAGCCCGCCATGAGCGCGGCCGCCGCCGCGAGCAGGCCGAGCGACCTGAACACGCCATCCATCGTGCTCGCCTTCCTCTTCATCAGAACCCCCACACGATCTGGCCGATGAAGCCGTTGTCCCTCAATGAGGGGACGCCCAGTTCGTCGTTGAACTCGATCGCGAGCTTGAGCACGAGCGACGGATAGAACCAGTAGTTGGTGCCGACCGTGAATCGGTTCCTGTCCAGCGGCTGACGGGCGTAACTCAGGCCGAGGCCGCCGAAATTGAGGCCGGTCTGCGCCAGGTCGATCCCATCGAACTGGACGTGGTCGAACCGGAAGACGCCCTCCAGCTTCCGCAGGACCGGGTTGGGGTTGTCGTACTGCCGGTAGGCCACCTGGGCATAGAAGCCGAATCGGTGGATCGACGGCGCCGGGGACGGGGTCTGCTGATCGGTCTTCGCCAGCTCGAAGCGAGCGTCCCAGTTGCCCTTGTGCCAACTGGCGTCGACATCCCACATGCTGAGCGTCTGGCCGGCCTGCGAGTACGCCCCGTTCGCCAGCCCCGAGATTCCGGCGATGAAGCCGATCTCGGGGATCGAGAACCCGACCCGGCCTCCCCAGGCCTTGGCCCCGGTCAAGGAGGTGCCCGTGTTATCGGCGAAATTGTTGAGATTCGAGTAGATGGTGGGCGATAGCTTGGCCCCCGCGATCGACAGTCCGTTGGCCACGAACCCGCTGTACTCGAGCTTCACGGGCCAGTCGAAGAGGTAGCGTGCCCCGCGCAATTGGAGGCCGTCGAACGAGAGCTGGGCGGGGTAGACCTGGTTGAACATCAGGGGCGGATCGGGTGTCTTGATGATCCAGTTGAGCCGCAGCCGCTCGCTATAGAATCCGATCGGCGAGTAGAATCGGCCCGCGACGAACGTCAGGCTGTCGGTGATGAACCACTCCGTCTGCGCCCGCCAGAGCTGGAGCGTCCCTTGCTGCAGGGCGACGTTCGCGCTCATGAGGAACTGCTCGTTGAGCAGCAGGTAGGGGCGGAGCTCCAGGGTCTGGTCGCGGAAGGTATTGTTCAACCCGCTGAAGGAGTTGAACTCCTGAGCCACCGAGCCGTAGATGGTCAGTGGGGACTCGTTATTGCGGGTCGGTGTGAACAGCTCCCGGAGGGTCGCCGGCAACTGCGGGTCGTTGTGCGTCGAGGCGTCGAGCCGCTCGAGAATATCGTCGCGTGCCCTGGCGAGCTCCTGGTCGCGCCGGGCGCCCTGCTGGAGGCGGGCGTCCTGGGTCGCGACCTGCTCTTGCAGCTTCTCAAGCTCCGCGGTCGTGGCGGGCTGCTTCTTGACCTGGTCGGCCAGCAGTTGGGTCATCCTGAGCAGCACGTCGATCTGCTTCTGCTGCAGCTCGACCTGCTCCTTGAGGCGATCGATCTCCGGCCTGGGCGCCGCTTTGGTCTGCGCCTGCGCCTGGCCGAGGTCTCTCAGCTCCCGGCCCATCCGCTCCAGCTCCTGCTGCCGCTTCGGATCGGCGGCTTCGGCCGCCGCCGCATCGGGTCCGTCGGCCTGGCTGGCACCAGGCGGGTTAGCCTGCCCCGTCGCGGCTCCCGCCCAAGCCCACCATCCGATCACCGGGAGGATGGAGATAACGACCTTCCTGATCGACAAGGTCTGGACTCCTTCCCTACGTCCTCGCCGGAGGAGGGGCTGAGACGATCCCGTACCTGTCGGATTCTCGATCGGGAGAGAGGAGATAAGCCGAGCTCCGGCATGATTCGATCAGTCCGAGCTTTACGCCTCGGTCAGACGGGATGCGAGGATGCACTCGAACACGTGAGAGAGCACCCGCGCGATGGGGCCTACGGTCCCTTTCATTATCGGATCTGCCAATACTCCACTGTCGAAAATGACGGATGCACGGGATTTTTCGATCAGGCGAGCTTCAACGACGGGCAGGAGACGGCGGGTTTTCGGCGGGTAGCGGCGGGAGGTCCAGGGACGCCGCGACGGCCGCGGTCGTCGCGGGCTGCGCCGCGCTCGGAGCGGGGGAGCGACCCACGTCGGGCCGAGCCGCCTCGGAGCCGGGCACGAAGCTGCGCAGGTAGTGGGCCATCGCCCACGATTCCTCCAGGGTGAGCGTCCCCCGGAACGTCGGCATGACGGCACCCCGGCCTTCCATCAGGATGTTGACGATCTGGGGATCGGTGCGGGACGCCTGCCAGCGGGGATCCGTGAAATCGGGCACGTCGGGGATGTCCCAGACGCCCCGGCCGTCCACTCCATGACAGCGGATGCAGTATCGGTTATACAGCGCCATCACGACGCGCTGCTCCTGGTCCGGGCTGCGCATCCAGTACCAGGCGCCGGCCCACCCCACGGGCGCCACGCAATGACCCGGCCTGCAACCGGGATGTCCGCAATGGGCGTGCTTCTCCTTCTTGAAGAACCACCCGGCCCGGGCCTCTGGCGCCGAGGCAAGTTCCGCCGATGAAACCCCGAGAAGGACCGCGCCGAGCATCCCGATCGCGACGATCGGCCTTCCTTGCCGGGCGAGTGCATTCATCACTTCCTCCTTGAGTCCGAGTGCGGATTCCCGACTCGACGCCGGAGACGACAGGCCGATTTCATCGCAGACTACCCCGGCGTCGAAGGAGGTCACATACTAGCCCGAAGCGCCAGCGAGGGTCCGGGGCCGTCTCCCTCGCTGGCGCGTCGGGCTGGTATCGGGATCGTGCGGATCTTCATCGCCGGGGTAATATCCCTATTCATCGGACGTGGCTCACGCCCTCGCCAGTTCGAGGGCCGAGAACCACACCACTCGACCGGTTGCCGATCAAGAGGCGGAGGACTCGTCGCGATGAGCTCGAATGGAAAGACCGCGATCATCACCGGCGCTGGGTCGGGGATCGGCCGGGCGACGGCGCTGGCCCTTCTGGCCGAGGGATACGACGTCGTGCTCGCCGGACGACGGCCGGACGCGCTGGACGAGACCGTGACCCGCGGCCAGAGAGCGACGGTCCCGGGCCGCGCCCTCGCCGTGCCGACCGACGTGACCGATGAGTCCTCCGTCCGCGCCCTGTTCGATACGACAAGGCGGACATTCGGCCGGCTTGACGTCCTGTTCAACAACGCCGGCACCGGCGCCCCACCGGTCCCGCTCGAGAATCTGACCGTCGCGGACTGGCGACGAGTCGTGGACGTCAACCTCACCGGTGCCTTCCTCTGCACTCGCGAGGCATTCCGCATCATGAAGGACCAGGATCCGCGCGGCGGGCGGATCATCAACAATGGGTCGATCTCGGCCTACGCGCCCCGGCCGAACTCCGCGCCGTACACGGCGACGAAGCACGCGATCTCAGGGCTCACCAGGTCGACCGCGCTCGACGGGCGGAAGTACGACATCGCCTGCGGGCAGATCGACATCGGCAACGCGGGCACCGAGATGACCGCTCGCATGAAGGACGGCGTCCTCCAGGCCGACGGGTCGCTCGCGCCCGAGCCGACGATGGACGTGGACCACGTCGCCCGCGCGGTCGTGTACATGTCCAGCCTTCCGCTCGATGCGAATGTCCTGTTCCTGACCGTGATGGCGACCAAGATGCCGTTCGTCGGCCGGGGCTGAACCATGGACCTCAGCAGGAGGCAGGAACGCAGGGTATAAAAAAGGAGAAACCACGAATAACACGAATGCACACGAATCATAGATCAAATCATGGGCTAGCAAATCGTCGGATAGCCAATCGATGCTCCATCTCCCATTCGTGAGAATTCGTGTTATTCGTAGTTCCCTCTTCCCGATGGATTCATCTCGGATGTTCCGTGGTTTCGTCGCTGTCAGGCGACCGGCGGGGGGTTGCGCTCGGCGAAGCCGCGCTGGTGCCAGTAAGGGTAGGCGGGGGTCGTGGCGCTGGCGGTGTCGAGCCGGCCGACCTGCTCCGGGGTGAGGTCCCAGCCGACCGCACCGAGGTTCTGCCGCAGTTGCTCCTCGTTCCGCGCCGATGATGACGGTCGAGACGCTCGGGCGCTGGAGCAGCCAGTTGAGCGCGACCTGGGGGACGGTCCTTCCCGTCTCGGCGGCGACGGCGTCGAGCGCGTCCACCACCCGGTAGAGGTATTCGTCGGGGACCGGGGGTCCGATGTCGGTCGCGAGCTTGCTCTGAAGGCGGCTCGTCTTCGGTAGCGGCTGGCCGCGGCGGACCTTCCCGGTGAGCCGACCCCAGCCCAGCGGGCTCCAGACCACCGTGCCCACCTTCTGATCGAGCGCCAGCGGCATCAGCTCCCACTCGAAGTCGCGGCCGACCAGCGAGTAGTACGCCTGGTGCGCGACGTACCGCGTCAGGCCGTACTTCTCGGAGACCGCCAGCGATTTCATCAGGTGCCAGCCCGAGAAGTTCGAGCAGCCGATGTAGCGGATCTTGCCGGCGCGCACCAGGTCGTCGAGCGTGCCCAGGGCCTCCTCGACCGGCGTCCGGGCGTCGAAGGCATGGAGCTGGTAGAGGTCGATGGTGTCGGTCCCCAGGCGGCGGAGGCTCGCCTCGACCGTGTTGATCAGGTGGAACCGCGACGAGCCCACGTCGTTGGGCCCGGCTCCCGTGCGGAACGTCCCCTTGGTGGAGATAAGCACGCGGTCGCGGCGCCCCTTGATCGCCTGGCCGAGGATCTCCTCGGCCAGCCCGCCCGAATAGACGTCGGCCGAGTCGAACATCGTCAGACCGGCATCGAGGCAGATATCGACGAGCCGCGTGGCCTCGGCGACGTCGCTGGCGCCCCACGCCTTGAACAGCTCGCCGCCGCCGCCGAACGTGCCGGTGCCCAGGCTCAGGACGGGTACGCTGAAGCCCGATCCGCCGAGTAATCGATATTCCATGGTCGGGTCCTCCTGCGGTCAACCTGTCGGGTGGAGAGTCAGGCCGTCCGGACAGCCCGGTCGAGGAAGGGATAATCGGTATACCCTCCCGGCCCGGGTGCGTAGAACGTCGCGGGATCGGGCTCGTTGAGCGGGGCATCGACGCCGAAACGGTGGGGCAGGTCCGGGTTGGCGATGAAGAGCTTCCCGAAGGCCACGGCGTCGGCCTCGCCGTCGCGAAGGACCCGCTCGGCGAATGCCTGGGTGAATTTCTCGTTCGCAATATACGTGCCGCCGAAGATCGCCCTCAGCTCGGGCCCGATGCGGCCGTCGCCGAGCGACTCGCGCACGCAGAGGAACGCGAGGCCCCGCCGGCCGAGCTCCCGCGCGACGTACCCGAACGTCGAGGCCCGGTCCGAATCCCCCATCGAGTGGGCATCGCCACGAGGAGCCAGGTGCATGCCGACCCGTCCGGGTCCCCAGACGGACGCGACGGCATCGGCGACCTCGAGCATCAGCCGAGCCCGATTCTCGATCGGGCCGCCGTATTCGTCGGTCCGATGGTTCGTGCTGTCCTGGAGGAACTGGTCGAGCAGGTAGCCGTTGGCCCCGTGGATCTCCACTCCGTCGAATCCGGCGAGCCGGGCGTTCTCCGCGCCCTCGCGGTATTCCTCGACGATGCCGGGGATCTCGCGGGTCTCGAGCGCCAGCGGGGTGACGAACGGCTTCTGGGGCCGCAGCAGGCTCGGATGCCCGGCGGGAGCGATCGCGCTCGGCGCCACCGGCAGCGCGCCATCGAGGTAATAAGGGTCCGACATCCGCCCGACGTGCCAGAGCTGCAGGAGGATGCGGCCGCCCGCGTGATGGACGGCGCGGGTGACGAGCTTCCAGCCCTCGACCTGCTCCCGAGACCAGATGCCGGGCGTGTCGGGATAGCCGACGCCCATCGCCGACACCGACGTCGCCTCGGAGATGATCAGCCCAGCCGACGCGCGCTGGGCGTAATACTCGCTCATCAAGGCATTCGGGACCCGCCCCGCGCCGGCGCGGCAGCGCGTCAAGGGCGCCATGATGATCCGGTTCGGGAGCTTCAGGTCGCCGACCTCGATCGGGTCGAACAGCGTGGGCATCGGTCGATTCCTGCGTCCCGACGCGCCGAGCACGGTCGCCAAAGGCTCTCGACCTGTGCCGCCGCGCGGCGATCCGGAGGGGACAAATACGGCCGCGGACCCGCTCGCCACTGGAACGTCCAGCGACGGCGCCGTACACTCCACTATAGATAGTTCGTAATTTCCGAACAAGGGAACTAACGCACATCAGTTCGTCAGCAGGATATCGCGGGGACGGCGGCGGCGGCCGGGCGGCCCGCGCGGTGAAAGCCGGCGAGGGGTCGGCTACAATGGGTATGGGTCGCGTCCGCGACGGGCGTTTCGACACGGCGGGGTCCTCATGGCAGCCAGGCCGCTCCGGCATCCCGACATCGACAGCATCGGCGTCGTCGACATCCTGCACGCGCTGGCCGACCCCGTGCGGCTCGCGATCGTGGGGGAGCTGATGGAGGCCCACGATGGCTTGAGCTGCGTGGAGACGATGAGCCGCGTGCAGCTCGTCCTCCCCAAGTCGACCTGTTCCCAGCACTTCCAGATCCTCCGGGAGGCCGGGCTGATCCGGTGCGAACGCAAGGGGGTCGAGCTCTCGAGCCGGCTCCGCCTCCGCGAGATCGAAGGCCGCTTCCCGGGGCTGCTGAAGTCCATCTTTCGGCGCGCGAGAAGGAGAAAGCGGGAACGGCGGGCTGAAGGCCGGCCGAGATCGCCGAGTCCTCATGCGCCGCTCGCGTCGCGTATGGGGACGGCGACGGCTTCGACCGCGGACAGGTGCTCCGACACGTCCGGTCGGGCGCCGATCCGGTCGGGTCGGCGGCCGGGGACTTGCGGCGCGCCGTCGAACTCGCGGCGATAAGCCAGCAGGCAGAGCCACGACGCAACCACAGCCAGCACCAGGCCCGCCAGAGCCGGAAGGCGCCAGGTGACGTCGGGCAGCCGGATCGCCAGGGTGGCGGCCGTCGCCGGCAGCCGTAGCAGCTCCGAGGGGAACGCCCAGCGGCGATGGTCGAAGATCCCGCCGAGGTCCAGCAGCGCCCACAGGACCACCACGGCCGCGACGATAACCTGGGTGCGAGGAAGCGCCTCGGCCGCCGCCATCAGGCCGACGGCGATCGGCAGGATCGCCACGAAATGCGCCAGCGCGTAGATGTTCAGCAGTCGGGGTACCCGCGTGTCGTAGGGGATCACGGTCTGTGGGGTCACCTCCGGAGCCGGGGGGTTCGCGGGCAATCCCTCGGGCCGCCAGCCCTGCGGCATGAACCAGATGCGCAGCTTGTCGAGCCATCGCGGCGCCAGCCAGGCGTCGCGGCAGAGGTCGCGCCAGACATGTAGGTTGGCCCACAGCGGGTTCCAGCTATTCAGCGGTTTGGTCAGGCCGTAGACCGGCTCCTCCTCCTCGGCCTGGAAGGTGCCGAACATGCGATCCCAGATGATCAGCGTCCCCGCGTAGTTCTTATCCAGATACTTGGGATTGCGGGCATGGTGCACACGGTGATGCGACGGCGTGTTGAGCACCCACTCCAGCGGACCCAGCGTCTTGATGGTGCGGGTGTGGATCCAGAACTGGTAGAGCAGGTTGAAGCTCATGATCGCGGCGAACCACGAGGGCGGGAAGCCGACCAGGGCCAGGGGCAGGTAGAAGACCCAGGAGAACAGCCCCTGGAACGCGCCTTGCCGCAGCGCCACGGCGAGGTTGTAGTCCTCGCTCGAGTGGTGCACGACGTGACCGGCCCAGGGGGCGTTGTACTCGTGGGCGATCCGGTGGAACCAGTAGTAGGCGCAATCGACGCCGAGGAACAGCACGATCGCCGCCGCCCACTTGCCGCCGGCCGAGTAGCCATGGACGTCGACCAGGTTGATCCCCTTGCGGGACGCGAAGGCGTAGTTCCCCTGGTAGCCCGCAAATAGCACGCCCTTGAGGAAGATACTGATGATCTGGTCGGTGCTGCCGCAGCTCAGGTCGTTGATCGAGTCGTGCAGCCGGTAGTATGCTTTGCGTTCCCACAGCGCCACGACCAGCTCGACGCCGATCAGCAGGAAGAAGAACGGCACCGCGTAGGTGATATAGGGGATGTCGCTCCCCAGCGCCCGGTCGATGAACGTCGGATTCATGCCATGCCCCCCGGCGGCGGGTCGGACGACCGTCGCGGACTTCGCGCCGATACGGCCATCCTAACGCGACGACCGGCGCAAGGGCAGGGGGGCTCGACTCAGCCGCGTGCCTCGAGGGTTCCGCTGGCGATCTCGTCGCCGCAAGCGTCCTCGGCGGCCGGGGGAGGGTCGGTCCGGGTTCGGCTGTCGCGGCCGCCTCGTCCCCGCGTGGCCTGGTCGGCGGCGGACCGGCTACGGCGCCGACCGCCTCGACCCAGAGCGCCTCCGGCCGTCGGCGTTGAGCCCGGGCCTGGTCCTCCAGGTTGTCTCGCTGGTGGAGGATCAGGCGGACCAGGAAGTCGCGGACGTCGCTGACATGCACGAGGAACCCGGACATCAGCACCTCGCCATCGAGGTCGCCGTCGGCGAATCGCTGGAGGGCCTCCCCCTTGATCCGGGTCAGGACCTCCTGGAGTTGTAGGAGCGCGGGAAGATCGAGCGTTGGTGCCCGCGACAACTCCAACGCCCGGCGCTCGGCCTCGGCGACCTTCAGGATGTACGCCTCGAATCCGCGCTCGCGGCGCCAGCGAGATCGACGGCGCAGCCACTGGACCAGGCAGAGGATACCGCCGGCCAGGACCCCGATGATACTGACCTCCTTCTCGACCAGGTCGATCACCTCGCCGGCAATCAGCGGAGAGTTGCGGCGCACGAAGTCGGTCGTGCCATCGTGCCAGGGAAGCTCGGGCTGGAGATCCAGCAGCTTGGCCTCGAGCGGCGGGTGGAGGACCTGCGCGAACGGGGAGTTGAAGACGACGTCGAGGAGGCGCCTGACTGTCCCGGGCGACACGTCCCGGCGGGCGACGAGGAGCAGCCGGGTTCCGAGCGTATGGATCGGCTCGGGAGGAACGCCGGGATCGATCTCGTAGACGAACGCCGGGATCGTCGCGTCGTGGACATGCCGCCGGTCGATCCGGATCTCCCCTTCTGCCGGCAGGCGCGGTGGCGATTCCTCCCGATCGAGCGCGCCCAGGGTGAAGGCTTCGAGGAACGGCAGAGGGACGAGGCGATAGGCGTGCATCGTGACCAGGTGGCGGATCATCGGCGAGGGGAGCGTCGAGACGGTGAAGACCGCGTCCGGCAACCGGGATCGATCGATCTCTCGCTCGAGCTCCGCGTAACCGAGCTCACTGATGACAAAGTCGCGATCGGGCCTCAAGCCGGAGAACAACAAGACCTCCCGAGAGAGCACGCGCGTCCCGCTCCCGGGCTCGCCCAGGTTGATCACCTTGCCGTGCAGCGCGGCCAGGTTGCGAGCGACCCCGCGGTGAATCTCCTCCTTCACCAGGAGATGCAGGGGTTCGACATGCAACGTCGCCACCTGCCGGAGGTCCGGCACGTCCCGCATCTCCAGCCCGCCCTGGACCAATGCCACGTCGATCCGGCCGGCTTCCAGCTCGCGGAGGGCGTCCTGTGATCCGGCCATCGGTCGCAGATCGATGACGAGGCTCCGGCGGACCGCCTCTCGGCGCATTTCCTGGGCGATCCGGTGCCGGGTCCCTTCGACCTGCCCCGCCGTCATCCGGAGCCGGACCGCGCGTTCCCGGGGCTGGTAGAGCGCGAAAAAGATCGCCATTCCGATCGCGATCACGCCGAGGAATGCGAACGAGCCGTCGCGGAATCGCTTGCGCCATCGCGGTGAACGCAACATGCGGCAGGTCCCCCCGCCCGGCCACGCCGGGCTGCCGAGCTTCGATCGCCTCGCCTCCCGGAGTTTATTCGTTCCTTCTGGGAGTGATCATGCGTGGCGCAGGCGCCTTCATGAAGATTTCATAAGACGCGCCCGACCGTGAGGAAGCCGAGACCCGCGACGGACCCGCCGATGCGACGCCGGGGCGGCGGAGCCGGTTGGCCGGGAGGCCCGCGGCCGGCAGGAGGATTGATGAAGCGAGAATGCCGAAATGCACTTTCGCGACGGGCGGAGGGAGTCTATACTTATCGGGTCGGAATACGAAGGAGCCCGCGACGTCGATCCTCTGAGGTTCTGCCCTCGCCTGCCCCTCTCGCCTTCCCTCCGGCCGGGCCGTCCGCGTCGGCCCCGTTTCGATACGACCCGTAAGACGTTCGTCGGGTCGGACACCCCTTCGTGGAGCATGATGGTGGGCAGGAAATTGTATGTGGGGAACCTGGCCTATCAGGTCAGCGATGCCGACCTGGAGCAGTTGTTCTCCGAGTTCGGGACCGTCCAGAGCGCACAGGTCATCCAGGATCGCGACACGGGTCGGAGCAAGGGGTTCGGCTTCGTGGAGATGGGCAGCGATGCCGAGGCCCAGGCGGCGATCCAGGGCTTGCACGACCAGGAAGTGAACGGCCGTCGCCTGACGGTCAATGAGGCCAAGCCCCGCGAGCCGCGCAGCGGCGGTGGCGGCTACGGCGGCGGTGGCGGCGGCTACGGCGGTGGTGGTCGCGGCGGCCGGGGCGGCGGCGGCGGCGGCCGTTATTGATCGTCCTCCTCGACATCCCACGGTGGGCCCGCGCTTCGCGCGTCCCGCCCCCTCGGGGAGCCGAGGCTCTCCGAGCGATCGCAAACCTCTGGGTGCGTCGATCCGGCCGATCCCTCGCCACACCAGGACGACATCCCCCGCCGCGAGAGGCCCGAGTCTTCTCGCGGCGCCATTCTCCCCTCTCCTCCAAACGACGTCGATCACGCGCTCCAGCCCCCGATTCGACGTGTGTCGGGCTGGCTGGAAAGCCTGACCTCCTTCCTCAGCACCAGTCATCCACCGTCGGCTTGATGACCAGCTCCGGCACATGGGCGCGGGGGTGGAGCTCGACGAGGAACCGGACGGCCGTGGCGATGTCCTCGGGCTGGAGGATCACGGCGCGTCGATCCGCGCCGACGGGGACGGGCCGCGCATCGAGGATCGGCGTTTCGACCTCGCCCGGATAGATGACCGATGAGCGGATGCCCCGCGCGCCCTCTTCTCTCCCCAGGCAGATGCCCAGCGCCGACTGGCCGAACTTCGAGGCCGAATAACCGGCGCCGCCGAGCGTGCTGGCACGCAAGCCCGAGATCGAACAGATCTGGATCACCAGGCCGTTCTTCTGCAGTCGCATCGAGGGAAGGATGGCGTGGACCAGATTGAAGGAGCCGGTGAGGTTGGTGGCGATCATCCGGTCCCAGTCGGTGGGCTCGAGCGATTCCAGGCTGCGATTCTTGACGTTGGTCCCGGCGTTGCAGACGAGGACGTCGATGCTGCCTAAGGCGGTGAGGACCTGATCGGCGACCGCCTGGACCTCGAACCGGTCGCTGATGTCGCAGGCGGCCACGAAGGCCGAATCGCGGCCCCGCTCCAGGCCCGCGCAGGCGCGTTCGAGCTTCTCGCGGTCCCGGCCGATCATCGCCACGCGCAGTCCCAGGTCCGCCAGGGCGGCCGTGATGCCCCGGCCGATCCCGCTCCCCGCCCCGGAGACCATCGCCGTTTTCAAAGTCGAGGCCACGGCTCTCTCCTCCCGGTGCAAGGTGCGCATCAGTCGCCGCTCGTCCCGCTCCCTTCATTGTAGGGGAGCCGTCCAGTCGGGCCAGGCCGTCGGACGGGCGTAGGGTGGGTCGAGCCTCGATTCATCGAGGCGAGGCCCACCGGATCCGCCGAGCCGATCGGTGGGCCTCGCGCCGCGCCGCGGCGTTCGACCCACCCTACCACCCCTTCGCGTCCAGGCTCTCAGCTCCGGGATGCCGACGATGCCGACCAGACCCTCATGCTCAGCAGGAGTTTGGCGAGCCCGGACACGGGCGGCGAGGTCCCCGAGTCATTCGTCGCCGCCCCGCCGGAGCCGGCCTGAGTGGCGCTGAACTCCTGAAGGGTCGGTGAGACCGGAACGGGCGCCGGCGCGGGCGGAGCCGGCGGGGCGGCCGGCGCGGGCGGAGCCGGCGGGGTGGCCGGCGTCGGCGCCGGAGGCGGTGTGCTCGGTGCCGTGGAGACGGTCTGCGTCTGGGCGATCGGCGTGCTCGGCGTGGGGGCGACCGAGGCCGTGCTCACCTGGACGCTGGTCAGGCCGGGGGACTGCGAAGGGGCCGGGCTCTGCGAGGCGGCCGGGATCAGCGCGGCGGCCTTGGGGATGTCGAGCTGGCCGATCGTGATCCCGGTGGCCGGGTCGTTGATCGGGTCGGAGCCGTTCTGGAGCCACTGCTGGACCTGATCGACGCTCGGCAGCGCGCCGAACCGCTGCTGGTAGATCTGCTGGAGCAGGACGATCGATCCGCTGACCAGCGGCGTGGCGAAGCTGGTGCCATCGACCCCGGAGGTCCCGTTGTCGCCGGAGATCGTGGTGAACCCCTCGCCCGGGGCCGCGATCACCGTGGCCGACGAGCCGCCGATGGACGATCCCAGCCGCTGGGCATCGGGCAGGAGGTGTCCGGAGAGGTCGGTCGCCGTCACGCTGATCGTGCCCTGGACGATCGCCGCGAAGCCTTCGCCCTGACTGCCGTTGAAGTTGTTCCCCGTCGCGACCACCACCGGGATGTTCATCGAGCGGAGCTGACCGATCAGGTTGGTGACCTCCTCGGGCGCCCCGCCGGTGGTGGCGAACCAGTTGTGGGCGTAGTTCTGGCCGTCGGAGAGCGAGAGGTTGACCACGGTGATGTTGTACTGCGCGTGATTGTCGATGACCCACTGGAGCGCCCGGGCGATGCTGTCGAGGCTGGCCGTGTTGGTGCCGTCGGTGACCTTGAGCGCCACGATATCCACGCCCGGGGCCACGCCCGGATCCTGCGGGCTGGTCGAGCCGATGATGCCGGCGACGCCCGTGCCGTGCTGCGAGGTCGTGGCCATCGGGTTGGTGGAATTGTCGGAGAAGTCGTAGCCGGCGATCACCTTCGCCCCGGGGCCGAAGCCGCCGCCGAGTGCGGGGTTGTTGTAATCGACGCCGGTGTCGATCACCGCCACCGTCATTCCCGATCCGTTGACGTTATAGGTCGAACTGGACCCGCGATGCGCCGATGATCGGGTCGTACGCCGCGCCGGCGCTGGACGTCATCGTCCCCGCCGGCTGCTCGCCCTGCGCGGCGGCATGGCCATGGTGCCGGAGCACGAGCCGGGCCCCCTTTCCCTGGAATGGTCGCGCGTCGTCGGCGTGGACGAGACCGGCGGGCCGATCGCGGAGCGCCGGCATCGCATGGGCCAGCGGGCCTTCCAGTCCGGTCGATAGGAGACACCGATCGTCCAGGCTTTCGAGATGCGGCCGATGGCGGAGTCGGTTACGGCGACGGCTGGTCTTGACGGTCCATCCCATGAATCGAGTCTCCCCGGACGGCCGCCAGACCATTGGCTTTGGCCGCCCCGCGAATCGGTTGTGAACGCTCTCCTTCCTTGGCGCAGTCCGGGCAGCGGCCGACTCGTTTCGGCCCGGGCCCCGGATGCGGAGGGTCGCGTCGACTTGGGATCGCCGCGGCCTTTCAGAGCGCGAACAAAGGTTGTTAGAGACGGACCACCGGCATTTCGGGTCTCATCCCAATCGGGTCATGTTTGAGCGCGAACTCCCCTGCGCCGTCGGGCGGTCGGCCCGGGCGCGGACGATCGCCGGCCAGGCGGGGGCGACGAGGGCGCACGCGTGGCGCCCGGCCTCGGCTCCCGAGGACGGCGATCCGGACTGGACCTCCTGTATCGGACCGGCCGAAATCATTCCGACCGATCCCTGGCGGCGGCCCCGAAGGCTCGCCGCGCCGATGCGGCTCCGATCGCACCGGTTGCCCCGCTCGCGCGGCCGGCTCTTGGGAAGCCGTGACCCTGTGCTGCGGAGGCGAGGCGAAGACGACGCCGGCTCACTCCGTCTTGTGTCCCATCTTGAGACATCCTAGAGTGGCGGCAGCGCGTCCGCGCCGCCGGCCGAGACCCGGTCTCGACTGGTGACCCTTGTATCGGATCGTTTCACGGAGGATGTTCGTGGGAAACATGGAAATCGTCGGGGTGATCCCGGCCCGTTTCGCTTCGACCCGACTCCCCGGAAAACCCCTTCTATCCGACACCGGGCGTCCGCTGATCCAGCACGTCGTCGAGGCCGCGCGACGGTCACAATCGCTCGATCGCATCGTCGTCGCCACCGACGACCGCCGGATCGCCGAGGCCGTCGTCGCTTTCGGCGGCGAAGCCGTGATGACCCGCGCCGACCACACGACCGGCACCGACCGCGTGGCCGAAGTCGCCGCTCGGCTCGAAGGAGCCCGCATCATCGTGAACTTGCAGGGCGACGAGCCCGAGGTCTCCGGCGAGGCGCTCGACCGGGCCGTCTCGCTGCTCGAGAGTGACCCGGAGGCCCCGATGGCCACCCTGGCGACCCCGATCCGCGACGAGGCGACCTACCGGGACCCGGCGTGCGTCAAGGTCGTCTGCTCGGCCGGCGGCCGGGCGTTGTACTTCTCGCGCAGCCCGATCCCCTGCCATCGCGACGGTCTGCCCGACCCGGCGACGTCCCCGAGGCCGATCGCCCACCTCCACCTGGGCCTCTACGCCTATCGCCGCGATTTCCTCCTCTCGATCGCGGCCCTGCCTCCCTCCCCGCTCGAGGCCGCCGAGAAGCTGGAACAGCTCCGCGTCCTGGACGCCGGCTATCCCATCGCCGTCGGCATCGTCGAGGAGGTGAGCATCGGCATCGACACCACCGAGGACTACCAGCGATTCGTCCGGAGGTGGCGGGCCGGTCGAGAAGGGCTTCGGCGATCCGGATAGGACGGTTAGACCGGCCCGCTGGTCCGTTCGTCGGTTTGTCGCTGTCGGGATGTCGGAAACCCTAGGGGGAGCGTGTTTCCGACAGACGACGACAGAGCGTCCTGATTGAGTGAGTGCGACAACGTGGAGGTCTCGACCGTCAAGGAGAGAGAGGAGATGATCTCTCTCTTATCTCCTCCTCTTGGAGATCAGCGATCGGTTCTTGTCTGTCGCAATCTCACACCCCTAGGGTTTCCGACATATCCGACAGCGACAAACTCCTGGCCCGATGGTTGATGTCGGGATTCCGGACGAGCCAGGTGGCGGACGATCGCAGAGCGGCCCTTGAACTCCTGCGGCCCCGCGTTGTCAAATGAGAACGGTGGTCGAAGTCGCATCATCCATCCGCGCCGCACGGCGCCGAGCCTCAGGAAGCGAGGCGAGATGCCGTCCGAACTTGAGAATCACACCGAGGTCTCCTCGAAGGAGTCGCTGCCGGCGATCACCGGCCGGATCGTCGAGACCTACGAGGAATGCGGCGCGATCCACCACCTGGGGCATTCGCCGCTCCCCAGCTACCGCGAGGTCGTGGAGATCCTGGCCGACCTGAGGGAGATCCTCTACCCGGGCTACGGCCGCCGGCAGAACCTGCATCTCGGGAATGTCGCGTATCACGTGGGCGACCTGATCGACAGCCTGCACAACCGCCTGACCCAGCAGATCGCCCGAGCCTTCCGCCACAACTGCCGGGAGCGCGACCTCGAGACGGATTTCGAGTCGAAGGCCCAGCAGGCCACCCTGCGGTTCCTGGACACGATCCCCGAGCTGCGTCACACCCTGGCCGAGGACGTGCAGGCCGCCTACGACGGCGACCCCGCGGCCAAGAGCCTGGTTGAGATCGTCTTCTGCTACCCCGGCGTGGCGGCGGTCACGGTCTATCGCCTGGCCCACGAACTCCATCGCCTGGGCGTCCCCCTGATCCCTCGGATGATGACCGAATACGCCAAGGGGAAGACCGGCATCGACATCCACCCGGGCGCCCGTCTCGGCCGCCGCTTCTTCATCGACCACGGCACGGGCGTCGTCATCGGCGAAACCACCCAGATCGGCGACGGCGTCAAGCTCTACCAGGGCGTGACCCTGGGCGCGCTGAGCTTCCCCCGCGACGAATCCGGCCAGATCCTCCGCGACGCCAAGCGGCACCCGACCATCGAGGACGAGGTCGTGATCTACGCCAACGCCACCATCCTCGGCGGCAAGACGGTCATCGGCCACCACTCCGTGATCGGCTCTTCGGCCTGGATCACCCGGAGCATCGCCCCGTATACCACCGTCACCATCGAGGACCCTCGCCTGCGGTACCGCGAGGCCAGCGATGGACTCTCCGACCAGGACTATGCCCGCCGGCTCAATTACCAGATCTGATCACCGTCTGTTCATCCGATCGTCCGAATTCCCTTGTGAGCGCTCCGGGATGGTGCAGGTTTCGCCGCTCCCGTCGGCGGACAGGCGACGACCGACCAGGGGCGACGGACGAAACGACCAGGGCCGGACGACATGGCGGGCGATGAACCAGGCGTTCCGGGCGTATCGGGCAAAGAGACGACGCGGCTCGAGAGCGAGGCGAAAGGCCCACTCCAGGCCCGCCTTCTGCACCCAGTGCGGGGCCCTGCGCACCCGCCCGGCGGCGAAGTCGAGCGAGGCGCCGACCTGGACGCTGACCGGGACGCCCAGCTTGTCGAGGTGCCGGACGATCCACAGCTCTCCCTTGGGCTGACCGAACGCGACGAAGAGGAGGTCGGGACGAGCCACGTGGATGCGGTCGACGATGGCCTGCTCTTCCTCAGGCGTCAGCGCCCGGAACGGCGGGCACTCGGTTCCGACGATCCGCAGGCCCGGGTATCTCTCGATCAGCCGCCGCGCCGCCTCGTCCGCGACACCCTGCTGACCGCCCAGGAGGAACAGCCGGAACCCCTGGCGGGCGGCCTCCCCGCAGAGCTCGAAGATCAGGTCGCTGCCCGCCACCCGCTCCGGCAAGGGCTTGCCGAGCATCCGCGACGCCCAGACCAACGGCTTCCCGTCGGCCACGACGAACGCCGCGCGCTCGTTGATCGCGTGCAGGTCCGGCATCGCCTCGGTCAACATCGCATAGTGCGTGTTGGCGGTGATGAAGTAGCTGGGCAAGCGTCCACGAATGAGCGTCGATACGGCAGCCACGGTCTCGGTGAGTGTGAATGGCGCGAACGGCACGCCCCAGACCCAGACACGGTCACTTGCAACGGGTTCCTTCATCGGTTCACCCCTCAGCTTTCCGGCTTCCGCCAGTGACTGGCTCCCCTCTTGGAAGTCGTTTGATCCCATGAATTACTGCCCGGCGTGTCCGTCATCGTCCACTGGTATTCCGACCCTGTTCATTCCGTGTCACCACCCCCGCCCGCGCCGACCCATGCGGATGCGGGCTGTCCGGCCGGTTCGAACTCGGGCGGCTCCGGCGGAGCGACCCGGTCCAGCAGCACGGCCACTGTCATGTCCCCCAGCACGTTCGAGGTCGTCCGCAGCCGATCCAGCAGCCAGTTAACCGTCAGGAGAATCGGGATCTTGTCCACCGGCATGCGGACCGCCGCGAAGATCAGCGGCATGGTCACGAAACTCCCGGAGGGAATCCCGCCGGCGCCGACGCTGGCGATCAGCGTCGTCAGCACGATCATCACCTGGTCGGCCAGGCCGAGCTTGAACCCCAGTGCCTGCGCGATGAACAGCACCGCGGTCGCCTGGTACAACGCGGTCCCGTCATTGTTAAAGTTCGTACCGATGCAGGCCGTCAACTGGCTCGATCGCCGCGAGATCCCCATGCGGGCCAGCGATCGCAGCGTGATCGGGATCGTGGCGGCCGTGCTCGCCGTGCTGAAGGTGTTCGCCATGACATCGAGCGCGCCCCGGAGGAATCGCGCGGGTGACATCCCGGCGAGGACCAGCATCTGGAGCAGGTACCAGGTCACCTGCAACGCAAGCCCCAGCGCGACGACGCCGATCAGCGCGACCAGCGACCGGAGGACGGCCATGGCCTCCTCCTGGCCGACGGCCGACGCCACGACCCCGAACACCGCCACGGGCGAGAGGGCCACCACCCAGAGCAGCACCTTCATCAGCAGCTCGAATCCAATCGATAGCAGGTCGACGACCACCTGGAAAGACCGTTCCCCCCGGGCCCGCTGCGCGTTGCGGATCTTCACCAGCCCGATGCCGAGAGCCAACGTCAGGATGACGAGCTGCGCCAGGTGGTTCTGGGTAAACGGCTCGCCGATGCTGCGGGGTATCAGGTCGGTCACCAGGTCGGCGATCGATTTCGGGGGCGGTGGCTGGGCCCCCGCCTTGCCGCTGAGCGAGGCACCGACGCCCGGCTGGATGGCATTCGTCAGGGCCAGGCCGATGATCATGGCCACGATCGTGTTGAGCAGGTAGAACGCCATCATCAGGCCGCCGAGGCGGCCCTTGATCTCGTTGGTCACGATGGCACTGAGGATCGCCAGGACGACCAGCGGGGCCGCGAGCGCCGTCAGGCGCGGAGGATCAGCTTGGGCAGGATCTCGAGGCTGGCCGCGCCGTCGCCCCAGGCCCGACCCACCGGGATCGCGATCAGCACCGCCGAGATGACCCAGACGTAAAGGGGAATCCCCCCGGGCCGGCTCTCGGGCTCGTCCTGGACCTGCGGGATGCCCTCGGGCTCGCCGGCCGCGGTCGGATTCTCGGGGATCGTCATCTTCTTTTGTCCGTTGTCCGTTGTCCATGGTCCGTTGTACGCTGACGCGGACCGCGACGGGCCCGTGCAAGACTGTAGGCGAAACGAGGGGCGATGGACAACCGCTCTATGTGAAACCAACGACGACCGACAACGGACCAAACGACGAATGAACGGCCTCGTTCTCCCCTATTTGGTGGCCGATGGACCGGCGAACATGGCGCTCGATGCGGCGATGCTCGAAGCCGCGGCGCACGGCGAGTCGGCCTTCCTCCGCTTCTATGGTTGGGCCGTTCCGACCTTGAGCCTCGGGTACTTCCAGCGCCTCGACGAGGTGCGTTCGGACCCTCGCTGGCTGGGCGTTGCGATCGTGCGTCGTCCGACCGGCGGCGGGGCGATCTGGCACCACCACGAACTGACGTACGCGGTCGCCATCCCGCCCGCATCTCCGCATGGGCGTCCCAACACGGCCTTGTACCGGGCCGTTCACGGGGCGATCGCGGGATTCCTGGTGGAACAGGGCCTATCGGCGCGCCGGCGTGGCGTTTCTGACACATCGCTCCGAACGGGACCAGATCGGGCCTTCCTCTGCTTTACGGGCAGCGATCCGGACGATATTGTATGGAACGGTCACAAACTGGTGGGCAGCGCCCAGCGACGTCGCGATGGCGCGGTCCTGCAGCATGGTTCGGTCCTGCTTGCACGGTCGCCCGCCTTCCCCGACCTGCTCGGAGTGTGCGATGTCGCCGAGTTATCCCGCTCCGCGAGGGAATGGGAGGCGCCGCTCAGGCAGCGCATCACCGCCGCGTTGGGCCTCGATGCGGTGCTCGTCGACTTGCCCGCGTCCTTGCGTGAACGGTCGCTCGAACTGGAGCGCTCGACCTATCGCAGCCCGGCCTGGACGGAGGCGCGTTAGGCGCGCCCCGGCGCGGCGATGGACCGGTCGTCCCCTCCCCAACGGGATGCGACCGTCGCCGCCGGGACGCCCATCGAGAATTCGGCTTGAGTTAGGATCTTGGAACTCCGAAACAATAGGCTACAATGGAAGCGTCCGGTTGGTTTACGCTAGATAGTCCCCTCTGCCTCGATTCTCTCGACTCTCAACGGTCCGCCGCAGATAGCCAAGACCCGGAAGGAGCTCAGGCGTCGATCGGGGGGCGCACCGCGCCGAGATTGCCTTGATGTCCCCATGATTTCCGAATACGAGTCATCCAGGGCTGGTTGGGGGCCCCGTGTGGACCATGGCTTCGGGCGGGGGGCGTTCCGCGGGAGTTGGACCGCGATCGGCTCCTGTCCGGAAGACTGGGCCGGAGGTTTGAGACCTGGTTCGTGTGGACGCGGATCTTAGTCGCTGAGGACCCCGGGGGTCGGGACGGTTTTCATGAAAGTGCAACTGGTTGTGGTGCGGGGTAAGCCCGAGGGGAAGGTGATTCCCCTGGTCGGGCCGAATTTCAAGATTGGCCGAGGCGAGACCTGTCATCTGCGTCCGAATAGCGAACAGGTCAGCCGCGAGCACGCGGAGTTCACCATCGTCGCCGATTCGGTGAGCGTCCGCGATCTGGGTAGTCGGAATGGGACGCTGGTCAACGGCAAGGCGCTGACGGACGAGTGCCGCCTGAAGGATCGGGACCTCGTGCAGGTGGGACCGCTCACCTTCGCGGTCTCGATCTCGGAAGCGGCCGCTCCGGTTCCGAAAGCGGCCCCGGTGACGGCGGCTCCCGCGGCGAAGGCCAAGGCCTCGCCCGACGATGTCTCCGGTGATGAGATCGACTCCTGGCTGCTCGGCGAGAGCGCGGCGCCGCGGCCGAGAGGCCGACCGTCTACGGCGGCGACACGATCACCATCACCGCGTTCAAGGACGCCAAGGCGGCTCCTCCCAAGACTTCCCCTCCCCCCTCCGCCAGCGACGACGAATACGAGCGCCAGGCGGAGGAAGAGGAACCGGCGAATCCGGAGCCCGAAACCGCCGACGATTTCTCGGCCGAGGACGAATCCGGCGAAATGGGCGACGAGACCGACGAGGATGAGGAAGAGAAGGCCGAGGAGGTCCCCGAGGAGTTCATGGACGAGTCCAACCCCTTCTACGCCGCGAAGAAGGCCCAGAAGGAGCAGGCGAAGCAAACCGGCCCCGCCAAGCCGGCCTTCAAGGATACCAGCGACGCCGCCAACGACATCCTTCGCAGGTTGATGGAACGCCGGCGAGCGTCCAAGTCGTCATGATGGCCGTCGGTCATTGGTCAACAGTCATTGGTCAGCAGTCATCGGTCACTAGTCATTGGTCATCGGGGGCCTTGGCGCGAAAGACCCACGACGAATGACGAATGACCCATGGCGGACGACGAGCAGACCAAGGACCATTGACCAATGACCGACGACGAAGCGATCAAGCCGGCGCAGGAGGGCCTCCTCCGACTCATCGACCGGATCGAAGGCAGGGTCGTCGGTCAGCGGACGCTGCTGGAGCGCCTGGTGGTCGCTCTGCTGGCCGGGGGCCACGTGCTGATCGAAGGGGTCCCCGGACTGGCCAAGACCCGGGCCGTGCGCGCGCTCGCCCGCGCGCTCGACCTCCCCTTTCGCAGGATTCAATTCACCCCGGACCTCCTCCCCGCCGACCTGACCGGGACCCAGATCTACCGCCCTTCGACCGGGACGTTCGATGTCCGTCCGGGACCGATCGTCACCAGCGTCCTCCTGGCCGACGAGATCAACCGCGCGCCGGCCAAGGTCCAGAGCGCCCTCCTCGAGGCCATGCAGGAGGGGCAGATCACGGTCGGTGATGAGACCATCTCTCTACCCGATACGTTCTGGGTGCTCGCCACTCAGAACCCGATCGAGCATGAGGGGACCTACCCGCTCCCCGAGGCGCAGCTCGATCGGTTCTTGATGAAACTCGTCGTCGGCTACCCGGCCCGCGAGTCCGAGTTGGCCATGCTGGAGCTGCCCAGCGTCTCCGAAGCGACGCGGGACGATTCGGACTCCTCGGCCCTCGAAGACCCGCCGCTCTACGGGCCCGGCGACGTCTCCCGGTTCCGCGCCCTGGCCGCGTCGATTCGCATCGCCCCGGCGATCAAGGAATACATCGTGGACCTGGTGCGAGCGACGCGCGATCCGGCCTCCTACGGTCTGCCCATGGCCCCGCTGCTCGAGCTGGGCGCCAGCCCACGCGCCACGATCGCGCTGGTCCGCGCCGCACGCGGCCACGCCCTCCTGGCCGGCCGCGATTTCGTCACGCCACACGACGTCAAGAGCCTGGCTCGAGACATCATGCGCCACCGGATCCTCGTGAGCTACGAGGCTGACGCTGAGGGTCTCTCGCCGGATGACCTGCTCCAGCGCATCCTCGACCACATCCCCGTGCCCTGACACGCCGCGAAAGAAACGGATCCGGATTCCTGGTTCCGACATGCGTTGGAGTCCGGGTCCCGATCGGTGTCAGGCCCGAGTTATTTCCGCAACGACTCGGCGTGATTCATCTGACCAGCCTCGATCTCGCCCGCCATATATTCGTTGAACTCGGTGTAGAGCAGGTGTCGATACAGCTTGCTCTCGACCTGGAGGTGCGACGGCGAGCCGGTGTCTTCCACCCGTCCTTCGTGCAGTACGATGACGTGGTCGCTGGCCCGCACGCTCGACAATCGATGCGGGATCAGGATCACCGTCCGGCCGACGGACAAGCGGGCCAGGGTGTCGTCGATGAAATGCTGGGTGCTGGCGTCGAGGCGCTCGCTGGGCTCCTCGACGATCATGATCGAGGGATCGTGGAGGAACGCCCTGGCCATCGCGATGCGGAACAGCTCGTCGGGCTTGAGGTAGTGCCCGAGCGGGCCGATGATCGTGTCGTAGCCGTGGGGTAAGTCCTGGATGAAATGATGGGCGTGCGTCAGCTTGGCGGCCTCGATGACGCGGGGCAGGGTGTTCATTCGCTCACCCAGCCCGATGTTCACCAGGACGGAGTCCGTGAACACCAGGTCGGCCTGGAGGACCGTCGCGGTCTGGGCGCGGATGGATTCGAGCGTGGCCTCGCGGAGGTCGCGGCCGTCGACCAGCACGCGGCCCGACTTGGGGTCGATCAGCCGAGGGACCAGGCAGGCCAGGGCGAGCTTCGAGTCGTCCTGCAGGCCGAGGAGGGCCGTGCGTGCCCGGGCGGGGATCTCGACCGTGACGTCATCGAGCAGGACGCGGCCGGAGCGGCTCTCCAGTGAGACGTGCTCCAGCGCGATCTGTTCCTTGGGCGGCTCGAGGAACGTGGCCCGGACGTCCTGGTGCAGCTCGGGCTTCCGCTCCAGGAACTCGAAGATCGCGCCGGCCGAGCGATTGGCCTGCCGCAGCGCCTTCCGCAGCCGGATCCACTCCATGATCGGATAGGCCAGGCCCGTCAGCGAGACGAACAGGATCAGCATGGTGCCGATCGCGATCTGCTTGGTGTAGAGGACATTGTAACCCAGCAGCCCGAGTGCGACCGACAGCGCGGCCCCGAAGAGCAGGATCGTGGTCGGACTCGGCCGGCCGCCGGTGACCATCCGGCGGTAGTCGGCCGTCTGGAATCGCTCGAGGTGCTCATCGAACCGCTGGCGATCGTACTCCTCGACGCTGTAGACCCTGACCGTCCGGAGCAGGCCCAGGTCCTCGTGCAACAGGACCAACTGCACCGAGGAATCGCGCAGCGCCGTGTCGGACGCCAGCCGGGCGTCGCGCTCCATCTTGCGGGCCGTCAGCCAGACGAGGAGCCCGAACGCTCCCAGGAAGAGCGTCAGGATCGGCGAGACCAGGAAGGCGATGATCAGCAGGCCGGCCACCAGGACCTGAATCCGCGGGGTGCTGTCGAGATCGGCGAACAGGCCGTCGCGGATGTCGTTGACCTCGCGCGTCCAGAGATTGATCACCGGGCCAACGCCCTCGGTCGGCAGCGAGGACTGGCCCAGCCGGTACATCTGGCGATGGATCTGACGCCGGAGCGACGCGGCCACATCCGAGGCCGCGCGCGCGACGACCGTCCGCCGCCAGATCGAGACGACGACGATCGACACCAGGAGGATCAGTCCCAGCGCCAGCATGGTATACAGGGCGCCCAGGTTATTCCGCAAAGTCGGCACGATGCGGCCGAGAAAGATCAGGACCTGCGCGCCGCGCGATGCACAGGATTGGGGCTATCGATGCTGTCGGAGATCAGGGGAGTGATCCCCGTATCATCGAAGAGCACGTACCCCCGATCCGCTCCCGATCGATGCGGAATCAACCACTCGGGTAGCTCATCGACGCGGCCGGCCGGAATCCGCGCCTCCCCGCGAGATGCGATGAGGGCCACGAGCAGCGCGACGACCCCGAGCAGCGCCACGATCAGCAGCGACTCGATCGTACCCAGGGTGCGCGCGATGACCACATCACGCTGGGAACTCAGGAGCTGACGAGCCCGGTGGTACGCGATGGCCTGCATGGATGACATCCCCGAGTCTCGGGACCGGTCAGGCCAGGTCCCGATCCTCGAACAGGAGGAACGCGAATAACAACGCTGCTCCACTGTACAACATGCAATAGCCGAATGCCGGCAGGACGTACCCGAACCACGGGATCACCGCGCCGGTGGAGATGGACGGACCGGCGTTGAAGAATTCCAGGGAGGGGAGGACGAACCCGAACAGCTTGGCCATGAAGCCGACCAGCTCGTTGACCTGCTGGGTATCGGACGCCTCGACCAGCACCGGGCTGAGGTGCCCCAGGAAGAAGATCAGGATGCAGACGACCAGGTTGGCCAGCATCGGCAGCCGGGTCGAGATCGCCACGCTGATGCTCGTCAACAGCGTCACTTCCAAGAAGCCGAGCACGAGGCCCGGCATGACCTGCCGGACCTGCTCCCACTGCTTCGCGCTCTCCGCCACGCTGCCGGCCGCCTCGCGCAGATCATACTCGTACTTGTAATACACGCCGGCCGCGAAGAGGATCCCCAGGAACACGTACAGCGCCAGCACGCCCAGCTCGATCCCCAGGAATTTGCCGATGATGAACTGACGGCGGTTGATCGGCTTCGACAGCAGCGTGATCGCCGTCTTCCCCTCGATCTCGTCGGCGACCGTCGAGCTGGCTGTTAGCAGCGCCAGCAGCATGCAGAAGAACGAGATCGTGGTGAGTCCCGTGTCCTTGTACATCTTGATGTCTTCACCAAAGGTGAAGTACGAGACCCAGATCGTCACGATGAGCAGCCCGCTGGCGAAGGCCGCCATCACGAAGAACGCGGGCTGGCGGATGGCCTCCTTGGCGGTCGCAAAGGCGATGGTGAGTGATTTCATGGCGTTGGTCGCAGGATCCTCGGATGATGCAGGATGATAGAATCGATGGGAGTCTCGGTACGGTGGGCTTTCGCCACGGGTCGAGTTCGGCGCCGGTGGGCGAAGCGCACCCCGCAGGTCAATCGAGTCGGACAAAGAACCCACCCGGAGGGCTCGAAGAAGGCGAGCAGGGCTCGATCGTCACGTCCCGGATGTAGTGGTCCATCGCATCGCGGACCGCCTGGAGGAACGCGTCGATCTCGGCCGGTCCTCCCTCGGCGATCAGTTCGACCCGACCGTCGGAGAGGTTGCGGACGTAGCCGGCCACGTCGAATCCCCGGGCGAGGTTCCCGGCGGTGAAGCGGAAGCCCACCCCTTGGACCCGGCCCGAGTAGTAGACGCGGCGACATTCGCGCTGCATGACTTCGCCCGGCCGCGACGGCCGCCGCCCGATCTCAACCTCAGTGGCGGGCCAGCCTTGAACATTGCCCAAGCTATCCTAGCCGCCCCCGCCGGGCCGAGACAAGTCGTCATGACGACGGACACTCGGGAATCGAGCGGATCGCCCGATCCTGTCGCCTGGCCCGGCCTGTGATTCACGTCGCCAATCGCAACGCGGGGCGGCCATGCTCTGGCCGCCCCGTGAATGCAAGTTACGACAGAATAGAGGGATCGGTCAGAGAACCGGTCCCGCCCCACCTCAGAGACCGTTGAGCTCGACATGCTCGACCAGCGAGGCGGTGGCCGCCTGGATCGGGAGCAAGGCGGAGCGCGCTGGTCCGACTCCGACGGCCTCGAACGGAACCGACGGGGCACCGGACGAGTTGCCGGCCCGCACGACGAGGTTCGAGATGGTGAAGGGCAGGCGATTCTCGATCTTCAGCGTCGTGCTGCCGACGGTCCGGCGTGCCGGCTTGACGGAGACGAACGCTCCCGAGACGGCCCGATCGATCGCGCGAGCGAGGGTGGCGCCGTCCACGACGGAGACCGAGGAATTCTCCCGGAACGCGACGTGGCCCAGGGGCGTCCAGGCATCGGCCCGGGCGCACGAGCTGACGACGATCCGGCCGCGGGTCTCGCCGACCTTGGTGTCGGTCAGCACGACGCGAAGGCCCAGCGCCGGGGCGGAGCAGGGGGGTAGGGTGTCGCCGTCGACCACTTTCACCGGCAAGCCGAGCACGCGGAGTCCCTCGAGCTGCGGGGTGATCCGTTTCGCTTCGTTGGCGAGCGGACCATGACCTTCGACCTGGATGAGGATGCGGGAATCGGTCAGCGCGGCCGGTTCGAGCAATGCGGAGGACGACGACTCATCGAGGGCCTCGACGAATCGCGCCGCCAGGGCGATTTCTGAAAGGTTCATGAGCTTGCCGGACTGCTCGATCATGGCGTCGAACGGCAGGTCGTTGCAGAGCCGCCACATCACCGCCTGGGCGACCCCGTGGCTGGTGCCGACCGTCGCGAGAGTCCGAAGTGCTTTGCGGATCTTGGGATCGGTCGTGTAGTTGTTGACGTCCATGACCACCAGCGTGTCGCGCGGCGTCGGCGCCGGCAGGCCGTAGTTGAGGCAGACGCCGCGGATCGTCAGGTCGACGCTTTCACCGGCTGGCACGGCGACGGCTCGGGAGCGGGGCTCGCCGGTCGTGGGGATCGAGCGGAGGCCTCCCGCCTGCGGACCGCCCTGGAACTCGCCAAAGGCGCCCTCGCCATTGCCCACGGCGGCCAGGCCGATGCTCTGCATCCCCCGGCCGCCACCGGCGCCCGCGCCCGCACCCTGGGCGACCTTGCTCGCGGCGACCAGCCCCGGGGGCACGATCACGTTGAGCCGGCGCTTGGTGGTATTCTGTAGGGTCATGCGGACCTTGTCCTGACCGTGGCCGTGGGCGCTCACGACCAGGTCGCCCGCCTTGCCGGCCTCGAGCAGGTCCACCGTCTCGGTCGCGACCTCGGCGGGAAGCGCCGAGGGCTCAGGACGGGCCGGCACCGGGGCCGGAGGCTGGGCAGTCGCGGCCGATCCGCCCAGCAGCATCATTCCGCCAACTAGGCCCGCGGCCGACCAGGCCCGGACCAGGCAAAGGTGTCGCCACAGCATCGCGCTTGAACCTTTCTGGACGGGGTCGACTCCGGAGGGCTGCTGCATCCTCCCGCTCCCTCCCGGGCCCGAGTCTCCGCCGAAACGTGAGGAGTTGACTCGCTTCCTTCCCTGCGCACCACCGCAACAATACCCCATCTTCTCAAGACGTGGGGGTGCGGCTCAATATTCGAGCCCATCACCTCCTAATCTTCGACCAGCCGCCGGCAGAACATCGGTCGAATCGGTGGATTCTACCTGGATCCTGGTCGCGACCGCCTCGGTGGGTCAGCGCACGTTCTGGTCGGCGCCGCTGGCATCACCGGCGAGACCGATGGCATCGGTCATTCCCGACCGGCTCACTTCGATTCTTCGGGCCGTAGCTTCAGTCCCACGAATTCGCGCACTTGCCGGGCGATGGCGACCTCGGTGGGGAGCCGTTCCATCGAGCTGGCGCCATAGAATCCATCCACGCTCGGCACGCGGTCGAGGATGAACTGGGCGTCTGTCGGGTCGGCGATCGGTCCGCCATGGCAGAGCACCAGCAGATCGGCTCGTGCGGACTTCCCCGCCTCGGCGATGGCGGCCACCTCGCGGACGCAGTCCTCGAGCGTCCGGGCCGTCTGGGCGCCGATCGATCCCTTGGTGGTGAGTCCCATGTGTGCGACGACGATGTCGGCGCCCGCCTCGGCGAGCCGCCGCGATTGCTCTGGGTCGAAGGCATAGGGCGTGGTCAACAGGTCGAGGCGGTGTGCCGCCGCGATCAAGTCGATCTCGAGGCCGAAGCCCATCCCCGTCTCCTCGAGGTTGGCGCGGAAGAGCCCGTCGATCAGGCCGACGGTGGGGAAGTTCTGGATGCCCGCGAAGCCCATATCCTTCAACTCGCGGAGGAGATGATCGCGGAGCATGAAGGGGTCCGATGCGCAGACGCCGGCCAGCACCGGCGTGTGTCGGACCGCGGTGAGGACCTCGTGGGCCATCTCCTTGACGATGGCGTTGGCGTTGCCATACGGCATCAACCCGGCCATCGAGCCGCGGCCGGCCATGCGGAACCGGCCCGAGTTGTAGATGACGATCAGGTCGATCCCGCCGGCTTCCTCGCATTTGGCGCTGATGCCCGTCCCGGCCCCGCCGCCGATGATCGGCAGCCCCGCGGCGACTTTCCGGCGCAACCGTTCCAGGATCGTTGAACGCGAATCAGGCATCACATCCTCACCGCCGAGGGAAATGATTGAACCACCGCAGAGAACGCAGAGAACGCAGAGACGAAGACGAGCCGAGAAGCGGAGCGAAACAAGGAGAGATTCGGGGAACGGGCTTCAGCTTTCGGCATACTGGTTCACGACGCGATCGACGCCATCAATCAGGACCTTCACGTTGAAATTGATCAGCAGACCCACACTCCTCCCCGTAAGTTTGAGGTACGACAGCAACTGGGCTGTGTGGATCGGGATGACCTCCTCGACGGCTTTCAGTTCGACGATGACGGTGTCCGCGACCAGCAGATCGACCCGGTAGCCGCAGTCCAGATGAACGCCTTTATAGATTACCGGGAGAGGCTTCTCAGCCTCGACCAGCCAGCCCCGCTGGCGTAACTCGTAGACGAGGCACGCTTGATACGTCGACTCCAGGAGTCCGGGGCCAAGCGCCCGGTGAACCTCGATGGCCGCGCCAATGATTGCCCCGGTGATTTGATTGACATCTATCACCGTCGTCCCCTTTGACTCAGTGCGTCCGGCTCTCTCTTCCTCTCTCTTCCTCATCTCTGCGTCCTCTGCGTCCTCTGCGGTGGTTCATCGTCTTCGATTTCCAGCTCGAGATACGAGTTGACCAGCGCCCGGGCGAACGCGGGGTCGTTGATGTGCGAGGGTAGCCGCCGAATCGTGCGCCCGGGGCCGGGCTCGATAGCCGTCTCCAACTCCTCGAAGAGCGCGGCGTCGGCCTCAAGTTCGAAGAACGGCTGTCCCGGGCCATCCAGGGCGGAGACGCCTCCCTCGGGGATCAGCAGCGTGAACGGAGCCTCGGCGCGATTGAGCTTGGCGGCGATCCAGCGGGCGAACCTCCGATTCTCCTCGGCCGTCGTCCGCATGAGCGTGACCTGGGCGTTGTGGGTGTGGAGCTTGCGCTGACGGAATCGCTCCGGGACGGAATCCCTCGCCCCGAAGTTGACCATATCGAGCGCGCCCAGGCTGAGCACGTAAGGTATCTTCGCGCGAAGGATCGCGTCGAACCGGTCGGGGCCGGCCGGCAGGATGCCGCCGACGATCTCGTCGGCGACCTCGGTGGTGGTGATGTCGAGCACGCCCTGGACCAGGCCGGCCTCGACAAGCTTCTCCATCGCGCGGCCTCCGGTGCCCGTAGCGTGGAAGATCAGGACGTCGAAGCCCCGGGCCTCGAGCGCCTCGCGGACGGCGGTCACGCAGGGCGTCGTCACGCCGAACATCGTCATCGCGACGGTCCGCTTCTGTCCACTTGCGGCGAGGGGATGCTCGATCATGCCGGCGAGCGCGTGGGCAGCGTTGCCGAGCACGCGGCGCGAGACGGCGTTCAGCCCGGCGATGTCGACGACCGAGTACATCATGAAGATGTCGCTGGTGCCGACATAAGGGGCCACGTTGCCGCTGGCGATGGTCGAGACCATCACCTTGGGCAGCCCGATCGGCAAGGCCCGCATCGCGGGCGTGATCAGCGCGGTGTTGCCGCTGCCGCCGATGCCGATCACCCCGGCTAACCGACCGGCCTCGTATTCCCGGAGAAGAAAGATCGTGAGTGCCTCGCCCATCGCTGTGATCGCCTCGCCGCGATCGGCTCCGGCCAGCGCGACGGTCAGCCCGGCGGTCGTGGGATGACAGTCTGCGATCCTATCGCGCGTCACGTCGGGCACGACGACCGAGGGGTCCATCGTGCCGACGTCGACGGTGACGACGGCGATCCCCACCGCGCGAAGCCGCTCGGCCACGTAGGCCAGCTCGTGCCCTTTGGTGTCCATGGTGGCGATGGCGTAGACCGAGGGGATCATTCATCAGGCTCCGACTCTTGCGGGATTTGGATCTCCTCTGCTGGAATCCAGACGACCTGACCATCCCGCCAGACGACGATGGGGTTTCCGAGCCGCTTGTGACGGATCATGGCTTGAACCACTGCATCGTGGAGGGCGTGTTCGACGAGGTCCGTCTCGAGCATGATCGTCCTCAGGTCTTTGGGATCGCCCGGCTTCATGGGTTATACCTCGTCCGAATCCGTTCCCAGCACGGCCGATCGGCCGCCAGAGTGACCAGATCGCCCTCGCCGGCCGCAATGAGCCTCGTTTGGAGCGCCTCGGAATTATCGCAGAGTTTCCACGTGCTGGCCATCGGCTGGTAGAGCTCGAAGAAATTGCGCAACCCCGCCTCGTAGCGGCGTCGGATCGTGTTTTCGGGCACGTCGTGTCCACCCTCGCGAACTCGCGCCGACACCCGCGCAACAGCCAGGTCCGCGTTCGGCAACCAGACAAAGACGAGGTGGAACTGGTAGCCGGTCCGGATCAGATCCGCGAGCCAGGCAGCGAATGTTCGGCTGGCCAGTGTGGTCTCGAACGAGAAGCTGATCCGCTGGCGGGCCAGGTCGCGGAGTCGGTCGATCATGATCCGGCCGGCGGCCATCGCGGCGCGTTCGGGATCGAACCCCGATAATCCGCGAGCAATCACATCGGCGTTGACGAAATCGTCGACTCCCAGCCCGCCCTTCAGGATCGACGACGCGGACGTCAACTTGCCCGCTCCGTTCGGACCGGCGAGGACGACCACGTTGGGCGCCGATTCGGCCATGAGCGAGTGATCCCCAACGGCGAAGAAACGGGGGTCCGATCGGAATCAGACGAACTCGCGATGGAGCCATTCCTCTAGCCGCCGGAGCCCTTCGGCGATACTCACTCGGGGCGCATACCCCAGGTCCCGCCTCGCGGCGTCGATGCGGAACCAGTGAGTCGTCGAGAGCTGGCGGGCCAGGAAGCGGGTCATGGGGGGCTCGTCGCGTCGGCCGGATAGCCGGTACGCCGCTTCCAGCATTCCGGCACCCGCCAGGGCGAGCGGGCGGGCGATCGACCGCCGGACCGGTTCCATGTGCGCGGCCTTCAGAAGCGCGTCGATCATGTCCCAGACCGGGATCGTCTCGCCCTGCGTGATGAAATACGCTTTGCCCGCGACTGGCGAGCCCGGCTCGAGCCGGTCGGCAGCCAGGACGTGGGCCTCGGCGGCATTGTCGATGAAAACCGGGTCGATCAGCGCGTTGGTCCGGCCGATCCGCCGGAGCTGTCCGCCTCGCGCCCGCGCCACGATCCGCGGCAGCAGGTTATTGTCGCCGGGGCCCCAGATCAAGTGTGGGCGGAGCGAGACCGTCGCCAGGCTGGCTGAGTTCGCGGCGAGGACGAGCTGCTCGGCGATCGCCTTGGTCTCGGGATAGGCGGCGTCGAACCGGCCGGGATACGGCGCCGATTCGTCCGCGCCGGCGAGGTCCGAGCCGTTGAAGACCACGCTCGGCGAGCTGGTATAGATCAGCCGCGGCGCGCCCGCGGCCCGGCAGGCGTCCAGCACGTTCCGCGTCCCGTTAACGTTGGCGCGGTGATACTCGTGCCATGGTCCCCATAGGCCCGCTTTCGCCGCGGTATGGAAGACCGTGCCGCATCCCTCGACGGCGCTCGAAACGACCCCCGCGTCGGCGACATCCCCCCGGATCTGTTCGACCCCCAGTTCATCCAGATGCGGGTGGAGGCTCCGCGAGAGACTACGGACCGACAGGCCGCGCTGCCGCAGCAGCCGGCTCACGGCGGTGCCCAGGAAGCCGCCGCCGCCCGTCACCAGCACCCGGCCCAGACTCGTTGAGGCATCGCTCACGGAACTCTCCTGCCGGCCCAGACGGCGAGCTTCTCGCGGAAGATCTTGGAGTTGTGCCGGATGTCCACCGGGAACGCGGGGTGGAACAAGATCGTGCGAATGCGCCGGGTATGTGGGGAGCCGGCGCCCCGCTCGAGTAATTCGCGACGGACCCGCTCCTCTCCACGCCGCGACAGCCGCCGGGCCGGTTCGACGCAGATCACCGGTAGCGTGTCGCCGGCTCGCGTCACGCCGACCAGGGCCGAGCGGAAGACCTCGGGATGGGTGTTGAAGATCGCCTCGCAGGGGATCGTGAACAGGGTTTCGTCGAGCAGCACGACGCGGTGCGACTTCCGCCCGCAGGACCAGATCCGCCCGCGATCGTCCAGGTAGCCCAAGTCCCCCATGCGATGATGGACGAACGACCGCGCCGGATCGGCGATCTTGGCCAGCCTGGTCGCCTCGGGGCGGTTGAAGTACTCGCGGGTGACGACGGGCCCGGAGACCACGATCTCGCCGATCGTCCCGTCGGGGACCAGCAGATCGTCGGACCACTCCGAGATCGGATCATCCGTAATGGCGATGATCCGGACGTCGATGCCCGGGACCGGCCGGCCGACGCAGACGCCCCGGCCCTGATCCGTGGCGTGGCGGGTCTCGGCGAGGATCTCATCGCTGCCGATGGACGCGACCGGCAGGGCCTCGGTCGCTCCATAGACCGTGTGGACCTGCGCGGGCGGCTCGAGCCGGGCCGCCATCCGCTCGATGATCTTCGCCGGCACGGGCGCCCCCGCGGAGACGACGCGCTTCAGGCTGGGAAGTTTCGTCAGGCCCGCGTCATGCCCCTTGACGAGCTGTCGGAGCAAGGCCGGCGAGCCGAACAGGTTGGTCGCGCCGAAGTCGTCGATCGCCTCGACGATCCGAGCCGGATTGGCGCGTGCGGGCCGGGTCGGATCCATCTCCGGGACGATCGCCGACATCCCCAGCGCGGGCGCGAACAGCGCGAACAGCGGGAACGTGCAGAGGTCGACCTCGCCCGATTCGATGGCGAACATCTCGCGGATCAGCTCGACCTGGGCGTTGAGGATGCCGTGCGTGTAGACGGCCCCCTTGGGCGGTCCGGTGCTGCCGCTGGTGAACAGGATCGCCGCCGGTTCGTCGGCCGGGGTTCCTTCGATGCCCGGGTCCTCGTGGATCCCTGCTTCTCGCAGCATCCACCCTTGTTGCCGCACGAGATCCAGCGGGATCGCCCCGAAGAATCGGCGTCTCCTGCCTGGCTCGACGACGATTCGCCGGCGCACCGTCTCGCGGCCCCAGCCGAGGACTCGCCCGGCCAGGATGGCTCGCGGGATGCCGATGAACAATTCGGGTGCGGCCTCGCGGCAGCATTGGCCGAGGTTGTGCAGGCCGATCCCGGGATCGATGAGCACGGGGACGATTCCCGCCTTGAACACGCCAAAGACCAGGGCGAACAGGTCCAGGCCCGGCCGCACCATCAGGACGGCTCGGGTCGCCCGCGTGATGCCGATCGCCCGCAATCCCAGAGCGATCACGTCGCTGTCGTGATGGAGCTGGCGGTAGGTCAGGTGGGTATATCGCACGCGGCCCGAATGGTCCCGCCCCGCGGGGACGGCCACGGCGAGCGCGTACGGCTGCCGCGCGCCGCCTCGGCCAGATGCGCGGCGATGTTCGGCGGACCGGCGACGGCGGATGCTCGACTCAACCGACGGCCTCCCGGACCAGGGGATGCGCCGGCAGGAACGATCGCACCAGGCGATCGATGGCCTCCCGCTCGTCCTCGAAGAGAAGGTGACCGGCTCGGGGGAAACGATGCACCTCCGCCGCGGGGAACCGCCGCACCCATTCGTCGAGGACCGGCTCATCGAAGACGAAATCCTTCATACCCCACGCGATCAGCATGGGGACCGCCCGCAGAGGTTCGAGGCGATCCTGGACCCACGAGATCAGCTCATAGCTGCGGTCGCCGGGCCGGAGGGGGATATCCTGGACGAACCGGTGGATGGCGATGCGGTTGTGCCACGAGTCATAAGGGGCGGCGTAGGCATCGCGCACATCTCGGGGTAGCTGCCGCGTCTTGCAGCCGATCCAGGTCGTGCCCCGGACGAAGAGGTTCAAGCCGCGGACCAGCCAGCCGCCGGCCGGAGAGTCGCGGAAGACCGACAGGGCGCGGGGGAACGACTTGCCCGCGGGCTTGTGGAACGCCGCGGTGTTGCTGACGACCAGCCGGGCGATCCGCTCCGGATGCCGCGCCGCGAAGGTCATGCCGATGATGCCGCCCCAGTCGTGCAGCACCAAGGTCAGGTCGCGATCGAGGCCCAGGTGTTCCAGCAACGCCTCGAGATCCTCGACGCGACGGGCCAGGGTGTATTCGTACCGCGAATCGTCGGGCTTGTCCGAAAGTCCGCAGCCGATGTGATCGGGCGCGATCACGCGGTTGGAGTCGCGCAGGCCGTCGATCAGGTGCCGGTAGTAGAACGACCAGGTCGGGTTGCCGTGGAGCATGACGACCGGCTCGCCCGCGCCCTCGTCGATATAGTGCAGGCGGAGCCCGCCGCGGTCGAAATCCCGACCGGGGTGATCCGCCAGGAATTGTTGCAAGATGCGGTTCATCGTCGAGGCGGCTCCCATCCGGTCGGCCGATCACCACTCCAGCCCGAGCATCATGCAATTCAGCCCGCTGCCGATCCCCAGGAAAGCGACGCGGTCGCCCCTCTCGAGGAATCCGCGGTCCTCGGCCAGGCCCGCGGTCAGGGGGAGCGAGACCGTCCCCATGTTGCCGAGATATCGGAAGGTGGGGAAGTCCTTGTCCTCCGGGATGCCCAGCCGTTTGAGGATCGTGTCGCGGTGTGACGCCCCCACCTGGTGGCAGATCACCTTGTCGATCGCGTCCGCGGACCAGTTCAGGTCGCGCAGGAACGCCCGCCACGTCTGCGTGCCCAGCTCGACGCCGTGCGACTGCACGGCCGCCGCGTCGGTCGCGGTGAACTGGCGACAGGACATCGAACCGTTGGAGCCGGTCGAATCGATGCCCCAGCGGCACAGGTCGTGGAACTGAGGTGCCGTGCGCCAGACGCCGCCGATCAGTTTCCGTCCCTCGCGCCTTCCGAACGATCCGTCGGTCAGGAGCACGGCCGCGGCGCCCGATCCGCCGGTCAGGGTCGCGAGCGAGAGTTTGAAGAAATCCATCGTCGGCTTCTCGAGCAACTGCCGGATCACGATCTCGTTGATCTCGCGCGAGGCTTCGCAGGCCACCACCATCCCGGCGCGGGCCTGGCCCGACTCGATCCGGTTGGCGATCTCGACGGTCCCGTTGAGCACGCCCAGGCAGGCGTTGCTCACGTCATACACGGCGGCCTCGTGACTCACGCCCAGGGCCGAGGCCACGCGGCAGGCCGTCGCCGGCTCGAAGTACTCGCGGCAGACGGCGCCGTAGATCACGGCGTCGAGCTGATCGCCGCGGACCTCCGACGCCTCCAGTGCCCGGCGGGCCGCCGCGATCGCACCGTCCGAGAGGCGATGGCCCTCCTCCCACCATCGGCGCTCGGCGATCCCGGTAAGGGCCTCGAGCTGGCCCTCGGCCAGGTGCAGGGCGGCGTAAAGGTCCGTCAGCCGCCGCTCCAGCTCGAGCGACGAGACCACCACGGGGGCGATCTCGTAGCCGATCGATTCGATGCAAACCTTCGAGTATCTCATTATTCAATATTGAATATTCAATATTCCGGATTCCGGATTCAAGAAGGGCCGCGGATCGCGGCCGGTCAGCGGATCGATCCCTCCTGGCGAGGGCGGCCGGCCCACAGCCGTTCGAGCCCGTCGCGATCCGTCCCCGAGAGCCGGAGGGCCAGGTCGGCGACCGAGACGATCGGCTTGCCGTCGGCGATGATCAGGGCATCGGCGATCGCGTAGGGCTCGGCATACCCCCGCTCCTTGATCACGACTTCGTAGGTCACCCGGCGCGTCGCTTCGGTGATCTGGCCGCGGCACTTGAGCCGGTTGGCGATCCCGGGCACCGGCTCGAACGCGACCTGTCCGCGAGGCCCGATCCATCCCAGGCTCATCAGGAGGATCCGGAGGGCGTGCAGGCAGCACTCGTACATCAGCGTGCCGGGCATGACGCGGTCGTTGACGAAGTGGCAGGCCATGTACCAGTCGCCGGGCTGGACGTCGGCCTCGACGCGGATCGATCCGAAACCGGTCGGCCCCCCGTGCGGGTCGAGATGCGTCACGCGGCGGACCATCGCCATCAGTCCGCCGGGCAAGGACACGGGATCCGGCATCGTCAGCCCGACGAACGGGCCGCCGAATGCCGACGCCAGGTCGCCCCGGCGCAGGGCCTCGACCGCCGCTTCGCCCAGCTGCGTCGGTGGGATCCGGATCAGATCCTCCTGGCCCGCGGCGGCCTGCCGATGCACCTTCCATGGCAGTTTGCGCGGCGCGATCCCCTGACCCGAGGCCAGCTCCTCGGCCGTGAAGAACCCGGCGCAGCCGTCGCGCATCGTGATCAGCGGCTCGCCGCCGACGGTCGCATCGTACTCGAAGCGGAACAGGATCGTCGTGCCCTGGCGGAAGAACCTGGTGATGCGGATATCGTACCGCAGCACGTCGCCGACGACCGGCAACGCGCGGTGAAACGTGACGTTCGCGTCGAGCAGGCGATAGAACGACCGGCCCCGGGTCACGAAGTCGGCGCCGAGGTAGCCGCTCAGGACCAGGTCGGCCTGGCCCGCTTCCATCGCGACGCACGCGGCCACACGGTCACCTTCCAGGTACCAGGCGCCGGGACGCACATCGTGCTCGGTGACGATGCGGCCGGCCTCGAGGGAACGCGGCGTGCCCTCGAGGGCGAGAATTCGGTCCACCAGCATGAGCGGTTCGTCGGGCAGGCGGACTCGGGTCGGCAAGCGGTCCACCTCGGCGAACTCGGGGCCGAACACCGCGGCGACCGAGCCGACGGCCAGTTCCAGGCATTGCCGGCGGTCGTAGAGCGCTGCGTTAGTCCTCTGTGTCTGTAGGGTGGGTGGAGCCGAGTGAAGCTCGGCGCAACCCACCGGTTCCCCGTGGCTCATCCCGGTGGGTTTCACCCACCCTACGTCCTGATCCCGCCCGAGCAGCTCGAGCTGAAAGGCCACGTGACGGCCGATGAGGTCGGTTGCGCCCTCCGCCGATCGCAAGAAGGCACGATGGGCTTGCAAACGGGCCTGCTCGGCGTCGTGCACGGCGCCGGAGAGGGTGCTCATGGTCGTGGGGGATATCGTCGAGTCCTCGGCGCCGGGGGTGATCATCGGTGTCATGCTCATCGCGGGATGACTCGGAGAAAAGGGCAGGGGAGGGACCCGGAACTCGCCGGGGCCGACCTCGACGCGGACAGTCCCCATCGGCCGGGAGCCGGAATCCGGGACGGAGTCCTCATCGCCGCCATAGAGGCTCGACAGGTCGACCGGCAGGCGATGGGCGATGCAATCTGCCAGCACTTGCAGCACGGAAGTGAACGGCGCATAAACGGGCCCGCAGGCCGAGGTGGCCGAATGCGGTCGATCACCGAGAATGATACCGATCATCCTGGTGCACGAGCTGCCCGGACCGACCTCGATGAACAGGCCGATGCCGTCGGCATAGGCATTCTCGATGGTCCCGGGGAAGTCGATGGGCTGCGATGCATGAGCGGCGATCGCGTCCGCCGCCGAGCGGCGATCGAGAGGGTAGCGACGCCCCGTGACACCGCTGTAGAAGGCGACGCCCGGCGGCGCGAACGTCTCGATGTCGTGGAGTGCCCTGTAATCCGCTTCGACGAGCCGCCCGATCGGGCAGTGCACGGTGCCGACGAGCCTCATCGACATCGACCGGCACCCGAGGGCCGACGCAACGCGACGGACGGCGGCCGAATCGCCGCCGATGAGCGTCTCGTCGCTCGTGTTGCGGATCAGCACGTAGACACGGCCGGCACCGACCGACTCGATCGCCCGTCGGACCTTTTCGGCCGGATGCGGCACGATCCCGGCGGCCCAGTTGACGGGCTGGCCCGGCGGGATTCCCCAGGCTCGCCGAGCCGCATCGCACGGGCCGACCAGCTCCGTCGCGAACAGGGGCGAAGTCCTCAAGCGATCGGCGAGCTCGTCCCGGTCGCGCCATGCGCGGAGCGCGACGAGCGCCGCCGCCTCTCCCATGCTGTAGCCGATCGCGGCATCGGGTGTGATACCGAGGCCTCTCAGGATATCGGTCACGAGGCTGCCGAGGGCCACCTGGCTCAGGATTCGCACGCGGTGGTCGGCGGACCAGTGGGGCTGGGAGGGGTCCCACCAGACCTCCGGCGCGAATTGGTCCCGGAGCGATCGGGTCTCCGCCTCCTGGCGGCGGAGGACATCGGGCCAGAGGAGGCCCAATTCCCGGCCCATCCCGTCGAAATGGTGGCCCAGTCCCGGGTAGACGAACGCGACTCCGCGAGGCATCCCCTCGCGGGGATAATGGATCGTCCCGCCCGGCCAGCCGCGGTCGGGGACGGACCGCGGATCGCGAATCAGCCGCCTGGTCCGCGCGAGGAGCTCGCCGAGCCGCTCGATCCCGTCGGCGACGATCGCCATCGCCCGCGGCGCGCGAGGATCGCCGGGATAACGCCGCCACCATCGCCGCGCCATCTCGTGGATCGAATCACCGCCGGACTCTCGGCACAAGGCCTCGAGCTCATCGATCCGCTCCAGGATCACCGCATCGTCGCGCCCTTCCAGGGCAAACAGGCCCGAGGGACGCAGACTGGCCGGCAGGGCGCATCGCGATTTCGCGCGTTCGGGACGACGCTCGGATGTGGGGCTCTCCTCGAGGACGACCCGGGCCCGGCGGCCTGCCAGGCTCGTCGCCTCGACCGTCGCCCGGCGCGGGCCGTCGGCGCGATTCCTCAGCCAGAATTGAGCGGGACGCGCGGAATCATCGCCGGTCCTCGCCGCGGGCAGGATCCGGTCGGAGAGACCCGCCGCCATCTTGACGACCGCGGCGAGTGCCGTGGCTGCTCCGTACTCACCGACCTCGACCGTTCGACCGTCCGACGATGAGCCGACATCCCGGATCACGGCATCGATGCGATCGCCGTCGCGGACGGCGTCATCGAGTCGCTTGAGGACCAGACAGAACGCGGAATCCACGCCGGCCGAATCCGTGCTCCCGAGCTGGCCGCGCACGTGCGCCGCCCGGTCATCGCCCGCGAAGTTGACGGCGCCGACGATCGCCGTATCGAGCTCACCGCGCCGGAGCCAATCGACGGCGATGGCCATCGCTTGCATTCCAGACGTTTCATCGCAGGACACCGAGAAGCTGGGCCCGCCGATGCGGAACGCCCGCGCGATCCGGCTGGCCACCACTCCGCCGAGCGAGCCCATCGTCCGGTTCGCCGACAGTGCCGGCCCCGACGCCTCGCGCAGCTCGTCGATGTGTTCCGCCGAGAGTTCCAGCCCGAGGTCCCGATTCCACCGGCGGGCCTTCGCGGCCATCGCCCAGCGCAGGAAGAAGTTGGTGGTGTTCAGGTCCAGGCCGATTCCCACCAGCACGCCGGTCCGCAGTGCCGACCGCTCGTCCCAGCGAGCATCGCCGATGGCGTCGGCCGCGACCAGGAGCATCATCGATTGCTGAGGAAGCATCTCGCCGAGCTCCGTGGGCGGGATGCGGAACCGACCCAGGGGCAGTTCCAGCGCGCGGATCCGGCGATCCGCCGAGCCATCCTCTTCCCCGAACACCAGCTCGCGAAACGCTTCGGGGCCCTCCAGCATCCCGACTCGCGCGGCCATGCCAACGACGGCGATCGGGGCCGGCTCGCTCGGGGCGGACGCCGGGGGCCTCGTCCTGACGTTTCGATCCCGATCCGTCGTCACCCATTCTTCGATCAAGACGTGTGCGTTGATGCCGCCGAAGCCGAACCCGCTGATGGCGGCGCGGCGGGGATGCCCCGCGTCTCGCGCCGGCCAGGCCTCGGCGCGCGTCAGGACGCGGAACGGGCTCCCTTCGAGTTCGAGCAGCGGGCTCGGCCGTTCGAAGTTCGCCGTCGGAGGCAAGGTGCGATGCTTCAGGGCCAGCAGCACCTTGAGCAGCCCCGCGGCGCCGGCCGCGGTGAGCGCGTGGCCGATGTTGGCCTTGATCGATCCGATCGCGCACTGACCGTCGCGCCAGCCGGCTTCACCCCAGAGCGCCCGCAGGCTCGCCATCTCGACCGCATCGCCGCGCGGGGTACCGGTCGCGTGGCATTCGATCAGTTCGACATCGCCGGGCCGCCAACCCGCCTGCTGGTAGGCCGCCCGCATCGCGCGGAGTTGTCCCTCGGAGTCGGGGGCCATCAGGTCGCCGTGCACGTCGTTCGACAGACCGATGCCGGCGATGACGCCGTAGATCCGATCCGACGCGCCGATGGCATCGCGCAGCCGCTTGAGGACGAATATCCCGGCCCCCTCGCCGACGATCAGGCCGTCGGCGCGGTGGTCGAGCGGGGCCGCGCGTCCTCGAGGCGAGAGCGCCCGGAGCTGGGAGAATCCCATCTGAGTGTAGAGCGCATCGGGTCGGGACACTCCTCCGGTGATCATGACATCGGCGCGCCCCGACCGCAGCTCATCCGCGGCCAGCTTCAGCGCATAGAGCGACGAACCACAGGCGGCGTCGAGGGTGTACGCGAGGCCTCCGATCCCGAACGCCTCGGCGACGATCGCCGCGGGCAGGCCGGCCGGGAAGGCGTTGCGCGGCTCGAAAGGTGACGGCGGCCCCGCACGGACGCCGAGCCGCTCCTCGAACGCCCGCCCGAGCACGTCGAGCGACAGCGCCGACGCCGTCTCGGTGGGCAGGACGATATTGCCGAACACCACGCCGGCGCGCCGGAGGTCGACGAGATCCCTGTTCACTTCGCGCCAGGCCTGACTCGCCGCGCAGAGTGCCAGATGGAACACCGGGTCGAGTTGTTCGACCAGGTCGGGATCGAGGCCCGTCCCGGTCGGGTCGAAGCGGACCGGGTCGACGAATCCTCCCCGGGTGGTGTAGACGCGATCGGGCCGGGCGATTCGCGGGTCGAGCGCCTCGGCCGGGTCGATGAGCCAGCGATCGGGCGGGACCGCTCGCGTGACGTCCGCACCGGCCTGGATGTGCGACCAGAGCTCGTACGGCGACCGGGAGTCCGCGAAGATCCCTCCGATGCCCACGATCGCGACGGCGTCGGCTGGTTCCGTCTGGGGGTCGACCGGCATCACTCAGCTCGCGGTCACGGGGGTGGGGGCGATCAGTTGATTGCGACGAAACGCCTGGACCAGCGAGGCATCCACGACGCACTCGTACGACTCGACCCGAGCGATGAGGTCGCCCCGATCGTCGAGGAACTCAATATCGGCGACGGCGCGAGCGTCGCTGGCGTGACGGATCTCGACCACGACGCGCAGTCCCGCCGCGCCGAATTCGGGGCGGAATTGCCGGTAGCGGCCCACGGCCGTCGGCAGCGAGTTGGCCCCGAGCTGATCCCGGGTCCAGAGGACGACGAGCTGAAACGCGCTGTCCACGGCCAGGGGGTCGGTCAGCCATCGCGACCGCAACGGCCGCTCCAGCCATCGGGACGGGGCGGGAGCCGTTTTCACCCGGCCGACGATGCCTCGCTCGCCACACGCCTCGACCCGCTCGATCCCCTGCATCGCGGGGCCGTGAAACAGGACGGGGCCATAGATGTCGTCGTGTCGGGAGGAGCGCCGCGGCAGCGGCTGGTCACTCAGTTGGCGTCTGCCTTCGGCGTGGCGAGCCGAGAGCACGACATCGGCCCGGGCATGAATGACCTCACGCCCATTGCCCAGCGCACCGCGGAGCTCGACCGGCACCCGGTATTCATCGCCTTCGCGGACGGCCCTGCCCGCCGCGATGTCGAGCACCGACGGTTGGCGGCCGTCCAGGATCATTCCCTTGTATAAACGAAGGTCCTCGACCCCCTGCACCACCAGCCCCGGGTTTCGGTGCAGGGCTCCCTCGGCGGCCCACTCGAGGATCATCGCCATCGGCAGGACGGCGTGGCCATCGATGACGTGGTCGGCGAGCACCGGTACCGAGTCCAGATCGACCCGGCGCCGCAGGACGGTCTCGAGTCTCCGACTCGTGGCAGGCGGCTGGGCCGACCTGGCCGCGCGGCGAACTGTCGGCCGGCGCGGCGGCGGAACGGTCGGCCAGCACGACGATCTCGACGGGCCCGGGCCCGGCCTCGCCGCCCCGGATCTCGTCGACCACCAGGCGGGCCCCCTCCGCCGCCGGGATCAGATGGATCCCCTCCTTCTCGAAGACCGATCGCAGGGCGTCGCCTACCATGCCACCGGCCCAGGGTCCCCAGTTGAACGAGACGACCCGACAGTCCGGCAGGCGGATGGCCGCCTGTTGCGCCCATTTGTTGAGGTACTCGTTCGCCGCGGCGTAGGCCACCTGGCCGGCTCGCCCGAACCGCGCGGTCGAGGACGAGAAGAGCACGAGGAACTCGAGCGCCTCGGGATCGACCGCGTCGAAGAGGTGGTGCAGGCCCTGGACCTTGGTCTCGTAGACCAGGGCGAATTGCGCGTCGGTCTGATCGACAATCCTGCGGTCCGCAAGGACGCCGGCGCCGTGGATGAGTCCCCGGACGGGGCCGTGCTCGTCGCGGACCCGGTCGATGACCTCGCGCACGTCCGCGCGGTCGCGGACGTCGACCGAGCGATAGATGACCCGCGAGCCCGCGGCGGCGATCCGAGAGAGATTCCGGCGGATCTCGCGTTGCGACAGGATCCCGCGGACGCGCTCGCCGATCGCCTGCGGCGACCGGCCTCGGCCGGGACCCGAGAGGAGATAGCTCTTGAGCGCGGCTTCATCGCGGCAAGCCGCGATCTCGGCCGATTCCTCGCCATCGGGTGCCGGGCTGCGTCCCAGCACCAGGATTCGCGGCCCATCGGTCTCCGCCAGCGCGACGGCCACCTCCGCGGTGATCCCGCGCGCCCCGCCGCTGATCACGATCAGGCCGTCCGACCCACGGCGCCGGCTTCGTCCCGGCGCCGAAGCGATCTCACGCGCCGGGGACAATTCGAGCCCGACACGTCCTTCAGGATCGAGCCCGACCTCGGACGGTCCTCGTGCCAGGAGCTCCTCGACGATCCAGCCGGCCGCCCGTTCCACCGACCTGACGCTGTCGCCGAGGTCGAGCGCCTTGCAAGCGACGCCGGGCCACTCGCGGCCCGCCGTCTTGGACAGCCCCGCCAGGGCGCCCGAAGCCGGATCGAGTTCGGGCCAGAGCCCCTCGACGCCGAAACGGCCATCCAGCCGCGAGACCGTCAAGAGGGCCGCCCCGCCGCGTTGTCCCGCCCGCTCCAGCGCGGGTCCCGCGGTCCGGATCGCCCGGAAAGCATCGGTGACGAAGCCCGACGAGGCGCGGCCCGTGGGGGCCAGTACGATCAGGCCGCAGAGGTCCTCGTCCGGCGCGAGTTGATGCGGATCTCCGGGTGCGATGACCCGAGGCCGGTAACCTCGGCCGCTCAGCTCGGACCGGACGGCCTCGGTCAAGCGAGATCCGTCGTCGATGATCCAGATCGCGCCGCCGACGGGGATTCTCACGAGTTCCCGCGGCTGGGCCGCGGTCAGGGGCAATGCTCTCGGCTCCAGGCGGCGGAGCTGGACGCGCGGCTCATCCCGGGACTCCCGATCGATGGCCCCCGCGTTCGCGGAGGACTGGCCGTTCTCGACCGGCGGCTCGGGACGCGTCGGGGCTGCCAGGAACTCGGCGATCTCTCCGAGCGTCCGCAAGGTGCCCGTGTGTTCGGGTCCGATCGACCGCGTCCCGGGCAATCGGTCCTGCACCGCGGAGAGGATCTCGACCCGCTTGATCGAGTCGATGCCCAGGTCGTCGTCCAGCCGCATATCCAGCTCGAGCATCTCCGCCGGGTAGCCCGTCTTCTCGGCCACGGCATCCCGCAGGATGCGGGCCACGGACTCGTCGGGACTCGCATCCGGCGCCGCCGGGCGATCGCCGGTCTTGGGCGGTCCATCGAGGTCGATCCGCGCGTCTCCATCCGAGTGAGACGACCCGAGATAGCCCACGATCTCGCGAAGGGTGCCGAGCGTCCCCATCCGCTCGGGAGCGAGCGGCGGGATCTCGGGGAAGCGTTCCTGGAGGGCGGAGAGGATCTCGACCCGCTTGATCGAGTCGATGCCCAGGTCGTCGTCCAGACGCATGTCCAGCTCGAGCGCCTCGGCGGGGTAACCGGTCTTCTCGGCCACGACCGCAATCACCGCGGTCGCTGCGTCGGCGGACGGTCGAACGGGTGCAGTAGGGTGGGTGAAACCCACCGGTTCTAGCCCTCGACTTTCGGTGGGTTTCACCCACCCTACGGGTTCGGCGCGGTTCTCCTGACCCTGCCGGAGGTCCGACCGGAGGTCTCCGGCCGGATCCGGCCCGAGGGGGAGACCTTCGGTCGGCGGCGCGGCGAGTTCGGGCAAGATCGCCCCGGCAGCCGACGGCCGCCCCGGGCCGGGACCGGAGCCGGCCGGAGCGAGCATCACCGACGTCAGGCGCTGCTGCTGCTCGAGGAGCTTCAGGAATGTCTGCTGCGTCCGCTCCTGCCCTTCGAGGAACTGGCGATGCAAGTCGGCGGTCTGTTCGGCCAGTCGCTGGAGTGCGGCGAGGTTCTCCTGGGCGACCTGGAAGGCCGAGGGCAAGCCTCCATGCGCGGTTTCCGCCGGCACGTTTCGCTCGGCGGCTCCCCGCAATGCCTCCTCATCGGCGAGGTCGTGGCGGCGCACGGACACGTGGGGGCCCCGGCCATTCTGGTGAGGTTGGACGTTCGGTCGTTCGGGAGGATTCATCGTTCGATCGTTCTCGGCGTCAAGTCGTGGCTCGAGGCGTTGCAGTGACCTCATGTCTGGCATTTCCCTCATCGCCAACTGCGACCGGCGGGGCATCGCCGGCCCCGGCTGGTTCGCTGGCGGGTCAAGGCGTACCGAGCCGTTCTCGGGCGGATGATCGGCCACCTCAGGGTCCTTCGGCCGCGAATTGGCGCCCGAGAGCCGCACAGTCAACCCGGATTTCCTGGTCGGCTCTTCCCTCGTAGCATACCCATCATCCCAACGGGTCAGGTCAACAGCATAACCGAGCACAGCCAACGTTGCGAGCGAGCAGGCCAAGTCGTGGAGGTCGCTGCCGTGACGCGGCGAAGCGTCGACGGCGATCGCGGAGTGATCGCGGCCCCCGAGGATCGCTCGGACGAGTCCGGTGAGTCGGGAGTCGGGGCCAACCTCGAGGAATGTCCTGGCTCCCCACTCGTACATGGCCTGGACCTGCGCGACGAATTCGACCGGCTGGACGAGCTGGCCGGCGAGGAGATTGCGGGCCATCTCGGGATCGTCGGCGTAGGGCGCGGCGGTCGCGTTGGCGAAGACGGGGATCGTCGAAGGGATCAGGGCGACCGCGTCGAGCGCCCTCCGGAACGGTTCCGTGGCGGCGGCGACGAACCGGCTATGGAAGGCGGCCGATACGGGCACGGGCCGGGTGGTGATCCTTCGGTCCTCGAGGACGCGGCGGCTGCGCTCGATCTCCGCGGCCGGGCCCGACAGGACGCACTGTCGGGGGGCGTTCTTGTTGGCGATCACCACGTCCAGGGAGTGCTCGCGGACGGCCTGCGCGACCTCCTCGATCGGCGCGAAGGCGGCGAGCATGGCCCCCGAACCCCGGGCGGCGCAATCGGCCATGAGCGCGCCGCGGCATTGGGCCAGCATCACGAAGGCATCGTCGTCGATCCGACCGGCCGCGCGCAGCGCGGTCAGCTCGCCGAAGCTGTGGCCGCCGACCAGGTCGGCGCGGATGCCGAAGTCCTCGAGGATTCCCAGCAGGCCCAGGCTGACCGCGCCGATCGCCGGCTGGGCGAACCGCGTGTCGCGCAGGGCGTCCTCGCGCGTCCGGCGGACTTCGTCGTCGAACGCCGCGGGCGGATAGATCCTGTCCGAGGCGAGGCCCGTCGGGCCGTCTTCCCCGGCGGCCCGGTTCATCGCCGCGAGAGCGGCCTGCATCCGGGGGAAGAGGCAGGCCAGTTCGCGGAGCATGCCGACATATTGCGATCCCTGCCCGGGAAAGAGCAACGCGAGCTTCCCGGGCGCGGGCCGGCGCCGGCGAAGACGCGACGGCTTTCGTTCCCGTTGCCGGGGCGAGGCAGCGGCCGGCCATTCGCCTCGGGATGCGATTCGGGCTGGAGCCGCGAACGGGCCTCGGCCATCAGGCCGGCCCAGTCCGCGTCCGCGCGCCGCGCGACGATCAGCAGTCGGTGGCGATGGTCGGAGCGGAACGAGGCCCGGCTCCGGGCACCGGCCGCGCGGATTTCGGGCCAGGAGCGATGGTCGTTCAGGGTCTCCAGCTCGCCGGCGATCGCGGCCCGATCGTCGGCCGAGAAGGCCAGGATCTGCACGTCGCCATCCCAGTCGACGCCGACTTTCTCCGGCCCGGCCTCCTCGAGCACGCAGTGGAAGTTGCTGCCGCCGAACCCGAAGGCGCTGACGGCCGCTCGCCTGGGCCCCGCCGACCCGTTCAACCAGGGCCGCGCCTCGGTGTTCACGTAGAAGGGTGAATCGCCGCAAGCCAGGCTCTCCGCCGGCCGCCGGACCTTCAGCGTCGGCGGCAGGACCTTGTGATGGAGCGCCATCGCGGCCTTGATCAGGCCCGCGGCGCCCGCCGCGGCCTTGGTGTGGCCGAGCTGCGACTTCACCGATCCCAGCGCGCACCAGGCGCCTCCCGGCCCTGCGCCCGGAAGACCTCCTCCAGCGCCTCCAGCTCGATCGCGTCGCCGACCTTGGTCCCCGTGCCGTGGGCCTCGACCAGCCCCACGGTCCCGGGATCGACCCCCGCGAGCGAATACGCCTGGCGCAGCGCCCGGGCCTGCCCCGCGGCGCTCGGGGCATACACCGCCTGCCCCTTGCCGTCGCTCGACGTGCCGATCCCCCGGATCACCGCATACACCCGGTCTCCGTCGCGCCGCGCGTCGGCGAGCCGCTTCAACACCAGGATGCCCAGCCCCTCGCCCAGGATCGTCCCGTCGGCCTCGGCGTCGAACGGCCGCGCATCGCCCGTCGGCGACAGCGCCGGAGTCTTGCTGAAGCACATATACATGAATACATCATTGAACGTATCCAGTCCCCCGGTGACGGCGATGTCGGACCGTCCGGCGGCCAGTTCGAGCAGGGCGAGATTCGACGGCGCCGAGCGAGCTGGCGCAGGCGGCGTCGACCACGCAATTGGTGCCGCGGAGGTCGAGGCGATTGGCGATCCGGCCCGCGGCGACGTTGCCGAGCAGGCCGGGGAACGAGTTCTCCTGCCAGCCGACGTAGGATGCGGCGATGCGGCGGACGACCTCCTCGGCCGTCTGGTTGTCGACCCCGGCGGACGCGGACGCCCGCCGCCAGATCGGGTGCCCGAGCCGGGCGCCCAAGGGGATGACCAGCTCGAGCGTGCCGGTGACGCCGAGGATCACGCTGACGCGCTCGCGGTCGAAAGCCCGGCCGTCGCCGTAGCCGGCGTCCTCGAGGGCGCGGCGGGCGACCAGGAGGCCCAGGAGCTGCGTGGTATCGGTGGCCTCGATCGCATGGGGGGCGATGCCGAAGTCCAGCGGCGGGAAGTCCACCGGCTCGAGGAAGCCGCCCCGGCGCGCATAGGTCCGGTCGGGAGCATTGGGGTCGCCGTCGAAGTAGTCGTCGACCGACCAGTGGGTCTCGGGCACGTCGGTGATCGCGTCGACCCCGGTGCGGATGTTGGCCCAGTAGCGGGCCAGGCCATCCGCCCGGGGGAACAGGCAGCCCATGCCGATGATGGCCACTGGGCGGGGCGGGATCGTCCGGATTCAAATCTCTGTCCTTTCCTGGTCATCGGTCATTCACTGGGCTCCCGGCGGCGAAACGCTGGAGACTTCGATCCGAGCCCGTCACATCCGACGCTCGAGCCCGCACGGCCCGGAATGGAGCGTCCTGATGACCAATGACCAATGGCCAATGGCTACTGACTCATGGCGGAAATCTCGGTGGGCTTCAGGGGGGTCAGCCGCGGCAGGCCCGGGGGCAAGGGGATACCCTGGGCCGCGACGATGCGGGCGCGGGTCAGGATGGCCGCACCATAGAGGATGTTCAGGGCGATCGTGGCGACCCGGCGCTCCTCGGGTCGCTCGAGGAACGAGCCGCGCACCCAGTCATTGAAGGCCGCCATCGCCGGCCCGCACCACACCTGGTAGTCGACGGCCCGCGCCGGGTCGCCGCCGTTGGCCCACTGCGACGACATCCCCAGGTACCAGCGGAAGACCAGCGCCATCTTCTGCTTGGGCTCGCGCTCGGCCCGCTCGATCCGGGTCGGGTCCCGCTTGCGGAAGTAATCCCGGGTCTGCTCCCAGATCGCCGCGATCGGGGCCCGGAAGATCGTCTTCTCCAGGTTCGCCAGCTCCTGGGGCGGGATGTCGTCGAGGTTCTCGTGTGTCCGGTAAAGTTCGTAGAGGCGGGCGGCTCGCATGGCGAAGAGGGTCCCGCGCTTCAGGACCTGGACCTTCACCCCCATCTCGAACATGTCGGCCGCGGGGGCCATCGCCACGTCGGCCTGCTGCGCCTGCGCGAGCATCCGCCGGACGGCGTCCGATGTCCCCGCCTCGAGGCACGACTGGTTCACCGAGCCGGTCACGACGTAGGCCGCGCCCATCGCCAGGGCCGCCGCCGCCGCCCACGGCGTCGAGATGCCGCCCGCGGCGCCCACGCGAAGCGGCCGATCGTAACCGTGCTGCGCCTGCATCCGATCGCGGAGCGCCAGCATCGTCGGCAATAAGACGATGGCGGGCTGGTTGTCGGTGTGGCCGCCCGAGTCGGCTTCCGCGGTGATGTCCTCGGCCATCGGGATCCGCGCCGCCCACTCCGCCTGCTCGGGCGTGATGTCCCCGGCGGCGACCAGCTCGCGCAGGAGCTTCTCCGGAGGCGGAGCCATGAACTTCGACGCGACCTCGACCCGCGAGACCTTGGCGATGATCCGATTGGGCACCGCGATCCGGCCGGATCCGTCGCGGCGGATGCCCGCGACCCGGTAGCGGACCACCGGCAAGGTCAAGTTCAGGAAGGCCGAGGCCTCGACCAGGCGAACCCGTCTCCTGAGATAAAGGTCGACCACCGCCGCTTCCAGCCCGGGCTCGCCCGGGCTGTGGATCAGGTTCATCGCGTACGGCGTCGTCTCCCCCAGCTCGGCCTGAATCCGGTCGATCGCACGCTCCACGACGGCCGGAGGCAGCCCCGCCGCGCCGAAACAACCCAGAAAGCCCGCCCGGCCCATGGCCTCGACGATCTCCACCGAGCCGATCCCGTTGGCCATCGCACCGGCCATGCACGGATAGCGAAGCCCGTGATCGCCCGCGAAGCCCGCGTCTCCCAGGTTTTCCATCCGGCAGCCCGGTACGTCGGCGACCGCGGAGCCGTTGTCATCGCCGTGTCCGAGCGTGGATTCATGCTCCAGGACCTCGAGCCGCCCGAATCGCTTCAGGACCGTGAATCGCCAGTCGATCCGTCCTAAGGCCTGGTCCAATATGGCGTTATCACTCAAGGCGACAACCACTGATGATGCTCCGCACCCGAACAATCCGCTCGTGTGATCCGTGCTCGACGCAGGTTGATCCCTGGATCGCGTCGGATCAGGTTATTTCATAAATCGTGGTGGGCTGACAAGAGTAACGCCGCGAATGACGGATCACCGGCCGCTCGAATCCGGCCCCTTCGGTTCCTTTGTTCAGCGGTCATCGGTATCCATCACTCATTGGGACAGCTCGGCGCGGTCATCCCGCTCGCGGGGTGGATTTTTCGCGAGGCATGGCAATTGCTTGGGGGGATGGCCGGACAGAGCTCAGGCGCGACATCGCCGAGGTCCGCGCGAATCCGTCCCTGGATCATCCGCGCCGGTCGGGCCGCGAGCGGTCCATCCGGGCCCATGCGAGGTCCAGCGACATTCGTCCGATCGTCCCGTCGAAGGCATATTCGTAGACGTCGGGCTTGCGATCCTGCGCCCGCTTGAGGAAGTCGGGGATCATCCACAGGCACGCTTCCAGCAGCTCGAGTTCCCAGGCCAGCGGCTCGCGGAACCGCCGGCCGGTCTCCATGCGAAACGCGAGCGGGTAGGCGTTGGGGCCGGCGACCTCGAATCCCTGATGCTGGACTGCAGCCACGTCCTCCGGGTCGGCCTGGTCGGCCGTCTCGTAGTGGACGGCAATCGTCCGCAGACGATTGGCGATCCGCTCGTAATTCACTCGTTGCATGAGCCGGCGCCCTTCGCGGTCGTCGAAGAGCATCAGCCCCTTGATGTTGATCATCTTCCCCAGGATCACCGCATACCAGGGACCGCCGCCGAGCTGCTGACACTTGATCTTGATCGTCTCACCCTCGCCGACGGTCCTCCAGGGTGTCTGGCGATAGAAGCTCGCCGCCGCCCGGTAGAAGTCACGAGCTTGTTCCGCACTGACGGTACCCATCGTTGCCACCCGATGACCAGCGATCGACGCGGCGAGCCATACTCCCCACCTCTCAAGAATAACGTCGCCGGCCCCGTCGTGGGATGGCTCGTGCGAGAGCCACGCTGACCGGCGAACTGCCATGCGGCGCCATGGACCGCCGTCAGGCGAGCGAACGTTCGCCCGCAACGCCGGATGGGACGCGGAAATGAGGCGATGGGATGACGGGCACCGGCTCGGCGGCGATCCCCTCGGTCAGGAGGAACGGGGCCAATCCGTGGTGCGGGCGCTGCGCGATCGCTTGCAGACCGGCTTCGGCCAGCAGGTCGCGGAACCGGCGGGCGGACGCGTGGTGCACGTCCCCTTCGATTGCGGCCACGCAGACGTCGAAGATGAACCAGCCCCACAGACTATCGCGATAGCCGTCCACGATCATCAGCCGGCCGCCCGGTCTCAAGACACGCCGCATCTCCAGCACGGCGCGGTCCTGGCGGGGATAGTGGTGGAAGCTATTCGAACAGGTCACGATATCGAAGCACCCGGACGGGAACGGCAGTCGTTCGCTGTCGCCCTGCACGGGGAAGACGTGCTCGCGATGGGACCGCCACCGGGCCTGGCCGTTTTGCAGCATCTCCGAGACCAGGTCAACACCGTATACCTCGACGCGCGGCAGGGCGTTCCGCAACCGCGCGGCAAGGACCCCCGTCCCGCATCCGACATCCAGGATCCGCGCCGGTTGATCGCCCACGACCTCCCGGACTCGCCGGATCAGCGCCCGGTGCGAGGGGCCAAAGAGCAGCCATTGGAGGACGCAACGGTCGTAGCTGTCGCTCCAGCGGATGAACTCGTCGGTGGCCTGGTGCTTGTCGTATCCCATGGGGTGGCCTCCTTGTCGCACGTCGCCGAGCCGGTCCTTCCTCGGTGGGCTGGGAACCCATCCGCCCGCTCCTCCGGCGCGAGTGTGTAACGGATTCCGTTGGTTTTCGCAACCCGGCATCGTAGGCTTGCATGCGGGTGATCCGGAATCTACGATCAAGGCGTCACGACGATCATCACGTCGAGCTGCCCTCCGCGTGAATCGAGACAGGCGAGTGAGCATCCAACGGCCGGTGTATCTGGATAATCACGCCACGACCCGGACGGATCCGCGGGTCGTCGAGGCGATGTTGCCGTTCTTCACGGAGCGGTACGGCAACGCGGCGAGCATCTCACACCGATTCGGTTGGGACGCCGACGAGGCCGTGGAGCACGCCCGGGAGCAGGTGGCCCGGGCCATCGGAGCGGAGAGTCGCGAGATCGTCTTCACCTCCGGCGCGACCGAGTCGAACAATCTCGCGATCAAGGGACTCGCCCACGCGGCGGCCCGTCGCGGCAAGCACCTCGTCACGGCCGCATCCGAGCACAAGGCCGTGCTGGATCCCGTCAAACGGTTGGAGCGGGAGGGCTGGGACGTCACGATCGTCGACTGCGACGAATTCGGCCGCGTCTCGGCCGAGGCGGTGGCCGAGGTGCTCACCGATCGGACGGTGCTGGTCTCTGTCATGATCGCCAACAACGAAGTCGGTACGCTCAACCCGATCGCCGAGATCGGCCGCCTCTGCCACGAGCGCGGGGTCATCTTCCACACCGACGCGGCCCAGGCCGTGGGCAAGGTCCCGATCGACGTCCGGGAGAACGCCATCGATCTGCTGAGCATCTCGGCGCACAAGTTCTACGGCCCCAAGGGGATCGGGGCGTTGTACGTCCGTCGTCGCGAACCGCAGGTGCGGCTGCAGCCGTTGCTCGACGGCGGCGGCCATGAGCGCGGGTTCCGCAGCGGTACGCTCGCCGTCCCCCTCGTGGTGGGGATGGGTGCGGCTCTCGAGTTAGCCATTCCCGGGATGGACGAGGAACCGGCTCGGCTGCGGGCGATGCGGGAACGGCTCCACGGAGCGATCGCGGAGCGCGTGCCGGGAATCCGGCTCAACGGCCATCCCACCGATCGCCTGGCCGGCAATCTCAACCTGAGTTTTGCCGACGTGGACGGCGAGGCCCTGATGATGGCGATGCGCGACGTCGCCGTGAGCTCGGGCTCGGCCTGCTCGGCCGCCGATCCCGAGCCCAGTCATGTGCTCAGGGCGATGGGGTTGAGCGAGGATCTGGCGCGTTCGAGCCTGCGGTTCGGGATCGGGCGATTCAACACCATCGAAGAGATCGACTTCGCCGCCCAGGCGGTGGGCACGGCCGTCGAACGGCTCCGCGGCCAGGGAGTCGCGTGGGGTCCGGGGTGACAAACGATTTGACCGGATGGTATGATTCCATGTAGCACCTGTGCCTGTTTCTCCCGGCCTCCGCGCCGGGAGCGGATCGAAACGGTGGAGATGGTACGATGAGTGTGACCTTGACCGAGAAGGCGGCCAGCGAGGTGAAGAAGATCATCGACAAGATGGTCGAGGAACAAGGCGTGGAGGGCGGTGAGCTGGTCCTGCGCGTCGGCGTTCAGGGCGGAGGTTGCAGCGGCTTCTCCTACAGCCTGGGCTTCGATAACTCGACCTCCGATCGCGATCGGGTCATCGACGTCCACGGCGTCCGCCTGGCGGTCGACAAGAAATTCGATCCCTATCTCGACGGGACCGTCGTCGACTACTACGACGGCCTCGAGAAGCGGGGATTCGTGTTCAATAACCCCAACGTGGTCAAGTCTTGCGGCTGCGGCAGCTCGTTCCAGGTCTAAAGGCGAGGATCGGCGGACGGAGCCGCCTCCTACAAGGAGGCCACCGGATCTTCTGTAGGAGGGGGCTCGGTCCCCCGACCGGATCCCGCCCGAGCAGCACGCGCTTCACAGCCGATTCCAGGCCCACCCCTCGCGCAGCTCCTGGTTGACGACGCAATCTGATGGCCAGCGATCGTGGTAGAGCTCGACGATGGTGGCCGCCGCCATCTCGGCCATCTCGCGCATCGACTGCAGGTCGGTCCCGGCGATGTGCGGGCAGAGGACGACGTTGGGCAGGCCCACCAGCGGGTTTCCCGGCTCGGGCGGCTCGTGATTGAGCACGTCCAGGCCGGCGCCGGCGAGTTGGCCCGAGATCAGCGCCTCGCGCAGGTCGGCCTCGACCACCAGGCCGCCGCGGGAGGTATTGATCAGGAACGAGCCGGGCCGCATCCGGGCGAGGAAGTCGCGATTGACCATCCCGCGAGTGGCGTCGGCGAGCGGCAAGTGCAGGCTGACGACGTCCGAGCATCCCAGCAGCTCGTCGAGTGACACCCGGCGGATGCCCCACTCGCGGTCGAACTCGGCGTCGCGCACGGTGTCGAAGGCCACGAGGTCCATCCGGAACGCCTTGGCCCGGACGGCGACCGCGCGGCCGATGCGGCCCATGCCGACCAGCCCGAGCGTCATGCCGCGGACCGGGGTGACCAGCGATCGGTCCCAGCCTCCCTCGTGGATCAGACGGTCGTTGGAGGGAATCCGCCGCGCCAGGGCCAGCAGCAGGGCCATCGTCTGCTCGGCGACGCTCTCCTGGTTCGTGCCCGGCGTGATCGTCACGGCGACCCGCTGCCGCGCGGCGGTGGGCAGATCGATGAGGTCGTAACCGACTCCGGTCCGGGCGATCGCACGCAAGCGGGGGGCCATCGCGAAGAGCTCCGGCGTCATCCGTTCGCCGCCGGCGACCATCGCATCGATCCGCGGCAGGTACGGCAGAAGCTCCTCTCGTGATAGCGCCGGTCCTCCCTCCGGATCGATCGGCTCGAAGCCGGCCTCGGTGAGGATATCGCGGAACCGCCCGGGCGCGTTGCGGAGCAAATAGGGACAGATCAGGACGCTTGGCATGGTCAGCTCAATCGAGTGGTGGGTATGATCAAGGACGCGGATCGCGGGGACCGACCGCGGTCGGCGTGTCCGGGGCGAACGTACGCCTTCGGCTTGCGTCGATCCATCGCCCACCTTATTCTCGACTGGCCGATTCGGCAACCTCTTTGGTCATTGGTCATTCGTCCTTGGTCATTCGTTGAGCCTCCGGCGGCGCAACGCCTGTGACTTCGATCGGAGCCTTCCCATCCGACGCCCCCGTCCGCGCGGCCGAGGGTGGAGTTGATCGAGGACGGATGATCAATGTCCAATGACCAATGACCAGTGACCAATTGACGAGCCGGGAAGCGTACCATGGGGGTCATGAAGTTTCGCCTGCCCTCGAACGATCCGGCTCAACGGGTGCCCGAATATCGCAAGGCCTATGTCACCGGCCTCGATCGGACGCCGGGCCGGGTCGGGGTGGAGCTTCGCAACGGGATGATGACCTGCGTCCGCGAGACGACGGAGAGCGGGCGCGTCTTCGTCCCCTGGCCGATCGAGGGGCACGGTACGCCCATCGTCGGCACGGCGACGCTCGCCGAACGGTCCGCCCCGTACGTCCTGGCCATCGAGCTGGCGCGCGGCAAATTGAACGACGTGCGGAATCAGCTCGCCGACTGGATCCAGATGGGCCTGCATCGACCCCCGAGCTGGCGAGCGCGCTGGAGGAGGCCCAGCGCGCCTTCATCCGCGCCGCGGTCTCGACGGATGAGCCCGAGACGAGCCTGACGGCGGCCCGCGACGCCGTCCGGCTGGCCGCCAACGCCGGCGATCTGCTGATGGAAGCCTATACGACGCAGGTCTTCCAGAGCCGGCTGGCGACGACCTCGAAGCTCCCGACCCTCCTGGGCTGCGTCCTGGATGGCGACCCCCAGGGCGTCCCGCCAGCCCTGGAATGGACGCGGACCTTCAACGCCTGCCAGGCCGGCGTCCCGTGGCGGCAGGTCGCGCCCTCGGAGGGTCAATACCGTTGGGACCTCCTCGACGCCCAGATCGCCTGGTGCCGCCGCAATCGGCTGGCGATCGAGGCCGGCCCCCTGATCGAGTTCCGCAAGGGTGCCCTGCCCGACTGGCTCTGGCTGTGGGAGGGGGACTTCGAGACGATCGGCGGCCTGGTGGCCGATTACGTCCGGCAGACCGTGCTGCGCTTCCGGGGCAAGGTCCCGCTCTGGCACGTGGTGCACCGCGCGGCCGGCGGCGACGTCCTCGGCTTGAGCGAGGAGGACCAGGTGCGGATCGCCGCCCGGGCGATCCAGGTGGCCCGCCAGGCCGACCCGTCGGCCCAGATGACCATCGGCGTGGACCGGCCCTGGGCGGAATGGATGGGCAGCAGCCATTTCCAGCTCGGTCCGCTGCACCTCTGCGACTACCTCCTCCGCGCCGAGCTGGGCATCTCCGGGATCGCCATCGAGATCGCCCCGGGGTACTCGGCCCCGGGGAGCCACATCCGCGACCTCTTCGAGTTCTCCAAGCTGCTCGACCTCTACTCGCTCCTGAACGTGCCGCTGCACATCTGGCTCGTCCTGCCCTCGGGCGCCGGCGCCGACCCGAACGGCGAGCCGGGGAGCCGCGTTGAGACCGCGCAGTGGCCCGGCCCGCCCGACGAGGCGCTTCAGGCCAACTGGGGGGCGCGCTGGATCGCCCTGGCCATCGCCAAGCCGTTCGTCCGCACCGTGACCTGGCTCCAGGCCAGCGACGCGACGCCGCACCTCTACCCGCACGGCGGCCTGATCCGCCCCGACCAGTCCGCCAAGCCCCTGGTCTCCTGGCTGCAATCGGTCCGCTCCGAAACCCTCGCGTGAGAGCGTGTTGCCACCGCGCAGCCGCCACATTATAATCGGAGATTCGTCCCACCACGCGCCGGGGTTGCACTGAATCATGTTCGACGACCTGCAAAAACGTCTCGGTTCCGCGTTCAAACGCTTCCGCGTCAGCGGCATCCTGACCGAAGCGAACATGCGCGAGGGGCTGCGTGAGGTCCGCAACGCACTCCTGGAAGCCGACGTCAATTTCAACGTCGTCCAGGAGTTCATGACGCGGGTCACCGACACGGCCGTCGGGACGCAGGTGATCAAGAGCATCCGGCCGCAAGAGCAGATCGTCAAGATCGTGCACGACGAGCTGGTCGAGCTGATGGGGCCGGCCGACCCGTCGATCCGCTTCGAGAAGAACGGGCTGACCGTCCTGATGCTCTGCGGGCTGCAAGGCTCGGGCAAGACGACGACCTGCGGCAAGCTCGCCCGGCTGCTGGCGTCACAGGACCGCAAGCCGATGCTGGTGGCCGCCGACCTGCAGCGCCCGGCGGCCGTCGAGCAGCTCAAGGTCATCGGCGGGCAGGTCGGCGTGCCGGTCTTCAGCCAGACGACCACGGATCCGATCGCCGTCTGCCAGCAGGCGGTCGCCGAGGCCAATCGCAGCGGCTGCGACACCCTGATCCTCGACACCGCCGGCCGGCTGCACGTCGACGACCAGTTGATGGACGAGCTGGCGCAGATCGAGCGGAAGGTCAGGCCGCACCAGGTCTTCTTCGTCTGCGACGCGATGACCGGCCAGGACGCCGTCTCCTCGGCCGCCGCGTTCAACGAGGCGCTGGAGCTCGACGGGGTCATCCTCACCAAGCTCGACGGCGACGCGCGGGGCGGGGCCGCGCTGTCGGTCCGCAAGGTCACCGGGGTCCCGATCAAGTTCGTCGGCAAGGGGGAGAAGCTCGACCGCCTCGAGCCGTTCGATCCCGAGCGGCTGGTCGGCCAGATCCTGGGCATGGGCGACATCGTCGGCCTGGTCGAGGCGGCCCAGGCGAACATCGACGCCGAGGAAGCCCAGCGCCAGCAGGAGAAGCTCGCCAAGGGGAAGTTCGACCTCGACGACTTCCGCCAGCAGATCGTCAACATGAAGAAGATGGGCTCGATGCGCGAGCTCCTGGGCAAGATCCCCGGATTGAATCAGTTGCCGATGGACGGCCTGGGTGGGATGGAGCCCGATGAGGAGATCAAACGGATCCAGGGGATGATCGACAGCATGACGCCGGCGGAGCGTGAGAACCCCGAGCTGATCGACATCTCGCGGCGTCGCCGGATCGCCGCCGGCAGCGGGGTCGATCCGTCCGAGGTCTCGGGCCTGGTCAAGCAGTTCGACGCCATGGCCGCCGTGGTCAAGCAGATGGCCCAGATGACCATGATGGACAAGCTACGGACGATCACCGGCCTGGGCCGCGCCGCCGCGTTCAACCCCGCCGCCCGCCTCGTAACCCCCAAGGTCGGCACGGGCAAGCGCCTCTCCGCCAAGGAGAAGGAGAAGCTGCGGAAGCAGCGCGAGAAAGAGGAGCGGCGCCGCCGGCGCGAGGAGCGGAATCGCTGATCGGTTTTCCGTTTTCGGTTTTCAGTTTTCAGCCCAAGACCGCGAAAGCGGCGGCCGCTGAGAACGGTCTTGCCGAAAACCGAAAACCGAAAACCGAAAACGAAAGGAGCCTTAAGCGTGGTAAGAATTCGCATGAAATCCATGGGGCGGCGGCATCGCCCCTTTTTCCGCATCTGCGCCATCGATTCGCGAAGGCCGCGCGACGGGCGTCCGATCGAGGAACTCGGCCACTACGACCCGATGTCGCGGAACCCCGAGACGCAGACCGTGCTCGACGTGAGCCGGACGCGTTACTGGCTCTCGGTCGGTGCCCAGCCTTCGGAGAAGGTGCAGGCGCTGCTCCGGAAGCTCAAGGTGAAGAAGCCGGCACCCGGCGAGCCCTGGCAGGTGGCCCAGCCGACCGCCCCGACCGCGGCCCCAGCCGCCGCGCAGCCGCAGGCGCCGCGGCCGGAGGCACCGACAGAGCCGCCGCAGACGAACGCCTGATCCTGTCATTCGTCATGAGCCATGGTCATCTGTGCGGGCTCGGCCGAGATCTCGTTACGAATGACCAGTGACTGATGACCCATGACGAGAATCGACGTCCTGACCCTCTTCCCGGCGATCTTCGACGGCTTCCTGGGCCAGAGCATCGTCCGTCGGGCCATCGCCAAGGGGCTGGTCGCGATCGAGCGGTGGGACATCCGCGACTGGGCGGAGGGGAAGCACAAGCAGGTTGACGATCGGCCGTTCGGGGGCGGGCCGGGGATGATCCTCATGGCCCCGCCGGTCGTGGCCGCTGTCGAGGCGGTGCGGGCCCAGGCCGATCCGCCCGGCCGGTTGATCATGCTCTCGCCCCAGGGCCGACGGCTCGATCAGCCCCGGGTCGAGGAACTGGCCCGCGAGCCCCGGCTCACTTTGATCTGCGGGAGGTATGAAGGCTTCGACGAACGCGTGATCGAGATCCTCCAGCCCGAGTTGCTCTCCGTCGGCGATTACGTCCTCTCCGGGGGCGAGGTCGCCGCCATGGTCGTGATGGATGCAGTCATCCGCCTGATCCCAGGCGTCCTCGGCGACTCGCAGAGCGCCATCGACGAATCCTTCGGGCCCGACGGCGGACTGGAATATCCCCAGTACACCCGCCCGCGCACCTTCCGCTCCCTGTCGGTGCCCGAGATCCTCCTGAGCGGAGATCATGCGGCGATCGCGGAATGGCGACGGCGGAATCGGCGGTGAAAGTGACTAGTGACGAGTGGCTAGGACCTAGTGACTTGAACCGACCGGACGTCTCCAACCACCAGCCACTAGAAAGGAGTGGACCATGCAGAACCGACTCTTGGACCTCGTGGAAAAATCCACGATGAAAACGACGACTCCCCCCTTCGAGATCGGCGACACCGTTGACGTGCACGTGCGGATCCTGGAAGGGGACAAGGAGCGCATCCAGATCTTCAACGGCGTGGTGATCGGGCGCTCCGGGAGCGGATCGCGCGAGATGTTCATCGTGCGGCGGATCGTCCAGGGCGAGGGCGTCGAGCGGAAGTTCCCGCTCCATTCGCCGCGGATCGCCGACATCGTGGTCAAGCGCTCGGGCAAGGTTCGACGCGCCAAGCTCTACTACCTGCGCCAGCGCTCGGGCAAGGCGGTGCGTCTCAAGGAGCGCTTCACCAGCGCGACTGGCGCCGATGCGAAAGCGGCCAAGGCCGAGCGCCGGGCCGCCCGCGCCGCCAGGAAGGCCGACAAGGCCAAGGCCAAGGCGGAGGCGTAGGACGACTGGTATTGCGACATCGCCAATGTGCCGCCCCCGGCCGATCGTCCCTCGGTCAGCCGGGAGCGGCACCGCTGACTCGTTCGAAGACACCATCTCGCCTCACGCACCTTCGCAGCCCCTCGTCGCCTCGACCGGAAATCCCGAAAAGTCGCCGTTGACTCTCCCCTTGGGGGAGGCCGTACCCTTGCCGATAGACGACGATTCCGGTGGTGCCTCGAAGCCACTCGAGCGAGAGAGGTGATCGTCCGCATGTTCACGATCGGCGATTTCTCCAAGATCACCGGCCTGACGGTCAAGACGATCCGTTTCTACCACGAGAAGGGCCTGCTGGCTCCCACCTGCGTGGACGAGCAGACCGGCTACCGCTACTACGATCGCTCCAGGGTCGAGCGGGCCCGGGCGATCGCGCATCTCCGCAGCCTGGACCTCTCGCTGGATGAGATCGGCGAGATCCTACGAACAGCGGAGGACGACGCCGATCTTCGCGAGGTGATGAGCCGGCAGAAGGCCGTACTGGAGGCCAGGATCGAGCGCTACCGCGACGTCGTGCGGTCACTGGACGCGTTCTTGAACAACCACGAGGAAGCGAGGCGGATCATGGCACAGTCAACGTTCCAGGTGCAGGAGAAGGTCGCGGCCCCGATGACGGTCGCAACCCTTCGTATGAAGGGCCGCTACAGCGAATGTGGCACGGCCTTCGGCCGGATCGGCAAACGGTTCGGCCGGTTCATCCGCGGCAAGCCCCTGCTGCTGCACCATGACGAGGAATACCGCGAGGACGACGCGGATTTCGAGGCGTGTCTGCCCGTGAGTGGCGGACAATCGACGGATGGCATCACCGTGCGGGAGCTCCCCGCCGCGCGGTGTGTGACGCTCCTCCACAAGGGGCCATACGAGGAGCTCGGCCAATCGTACGCCAAGATCCTGGAGTACATCCGCGCCAGAGGCTACGAGATCGTCCTGCCCACTCGAGAGGTCTACCACAAAGGGCCGGGGATGATCTTCCGCGGCAATCCCCGAAACTACCTGACCGAGATCCAGGTCCCGGTCGCGAGCGGGGCCACGCCGGACGCATGACGGCGCGATTCACCAATCGGGCTGCCGTGACCTACGGGAGGATGATCCGCGCCAGCTTGTCCGGATTGCGGACGACGAAAACGGTCGCGATGCGCCCCTCGAGGATGTCGAAAGTCATCACCTGGATGATCTGCCCGTTGACCAGGACCAGTAGCCCCGGCTGTCCGTTGACGCGAATCCCGCGCAGCTCCAGCCCGGCCGGGGCCTTCCGCAACAGGCCCAGGAACAGGCGGGCGATCCGGTCCGCGCCGATGATCGGCGCCAGCGCCGCCGGCACCTTGCCGCCGCTGTCGGAGTAGAGCACCGCGTCGGTCGCGAGGACGTTGACCAGCGACGTCATGTCGCCGCTCGAGCACGCTTCCAGGAACGCCGCGGTGAGCCGCTCCGCCTCGTCGGGGCGCGGCTCGAACCGCGGACGGCGGCTCTGGATCTGCTGCTCGGCGCGGCTGACGAGCTGCCGGCAATTCACCTCCGACCGACCGAGGATCTCGCCGATCTCGTCGTACCCGTAGTCGAAGATCCGCCGGAGCAGATAGGCCGCCCGCTCGACGGGCGAGAGGCTCTCGAGCACCAGCAGAAGCGCCATGGACACCGACTCGGCGGTCTCCAGCCGGTCCGACGGATCGGAACGACCGGATTCGACGACCGGGTCGGGGAGCCAGGGACCGATATAGGTCTTCTTCCGCTCCTCGATCGACTGCCTCCGGTCGATGCAGAGCCGGGTGACGACGGCGGAGAGATAGGCCCGCGGGGACTTCACGGCGGCCCGGTCCTCGGCCGACCATCGGAGGTAGGCGTCCTGTACGACGTCGTCGGCGTCAGGCAGCGAGCCGAGCATCCGGTAGGCCAGCCGCGTCAGCATCGTCCGGTGTTCCTCGAAGGCGACGTCAGGCGCTCGCATGCGACACGCTCCCTCCGGCGTGCAAGGGCGACCGCGCCAGGGCCTCGAGCACGCGTCCGGCGGCGGCGCTCGCACTCGCCGCGGACGCGTCGGCCAGCATGCCCTCGGCGCCGACCCAATCGCCGGCCAGGAAGACGTTCGGACAGCCCGGAACCTCCACGCCAGGCCGCCCGGCGAGCCCGCCGTCGTCGGCGCGGGGCAGGCTGTGCGCGACCGTCATCTCGGGCAGGAACCGCCTCGTGACGACATGGTCCGACCACCCCGGCTGCAGTCCTTCCAGGAACGCTTCCAATTCGCCCTCGACAGGCCACGATGACTCCGCGCATCCGGCCCCGAGGTACTTCATCACGTGCAGCACGGCGACTCCTTCGGGTGCCAGCCTGGCGGAGGCGGAATGGTCCGAGAAATACAAGGGCCGGTCCAGCGCGAAGGCCACGCGGCGCCGCGGCCGGGGCAATCGGCTCAATGCCACATCCAGGCACGCGGCCCGGACCGGCATGCACCGCGACGTCCAGGACACCAGGGGCGAGTGGTCCGGTAGATCGAGCAGGGTCGTCGCGCCCTCCGGATCGATCGCCAGGACGGTCGTCCGGCCGTGCAGCTCTCCACCCGAGGCCAGGGCCACCGTGACTCCGTCGTCATCCCGGCGGACCGAGATGGCGCGGGAACTCGTATGAAGCTCGACGCCATGCTGCATCAGGTTCTCCCGAAGGCCGTCGATGAGGACCTGCCAGCCGCCGTCAAGATACCAGACACCCCCGTCGAGCACATTCTTCAACTGGTCGATCGCCGCGCCGGCCGAGAGTCGTTCGGGCTCATCGACATAGGTGCTGACCCGAGTCAGCGTCTGGAGCAGCCTGGCGAGGTTGCCTTCTCCGGCTGTCTCCCTGATCCAGTCGCGGAGCGGAACGCGGTCGAACGCACGCGAATCCAGCCGGGGAAGCGTCGCGAAGAGGCGGAGGAATCTCGCCTTCTCGCCGATTGTGAGCAACCGCGACACCAGCACAGAGCCGAGTCCCCGCGGAATGGCGTAAATCTGGCGGCCGTCCGTCAGTACGCCGCGCCGGGCGTCCGGGAAGCCGCCCGTGAAGGGGATCCGCAGTTCGCGAAGCAACCGAAAGGCGTGCCCGCGACAGTAGAGAGCATGAGGCCCGAGGTTGAGGTGGATTCCCCCCTCGGTGCGGGTGACGGCCCGCCCTCCGGGTCGCCCCGATCGTTCGAGGACGACGACCTTCCGGCCCGTCCGCGCCACAACGGCGGCCGTCATCAGCCCGGCCAGGCCACCGCCGACGACGATGACATCGGCCCGATCGTCATGATGGTTCGTGGATGGCATGAGTGTCTGCTCCATATCGGGATTTGGGTCTTCACCCATGGAGACAGACGAGGCGAGCGATTTGTGACAAGCGACTCATGATGGAACCGAAGATCCAGCCAGTCAGACCTTTGCCGACGATCCGGCCTTTGAGATCGGCAGTCTTCATGACGAAGGACCTGCTTCCGGAGTGGTTTGGGATCGATTGCCGCTCGCGTCTGCTAACCTCCCCGGACCGCATCGGGATCGGTCGGCTCCGGTAGGAACGCATCGAGGATGTCCGAGACCTCCGAGACCTTCCTGGCCACGGCGTAATTCCACTCGCCATACGTCCTGTCGGCGTTCACGGCCGAGACCCAACGCCGGGCGGCGGCCGTCTTGACCTCCACCAACTCGTCGAATCCCTTGACTTCGAGGATCAGGTACCGCGCCCCGTCGCCCTTGGGCCGGATGAGGAAATCCGGGATGTAGTCGTGCCGCTCGCCGTTGTGGATATAGGGGATGGCGAAGCCCAGCCCGGCGTTCTTGACGAAGGCCGCGACCGCGCCATGACGGTCGATCCGATACGCTGCCGATTGCTCCCATTGCCGGGTGTCGGCCACGACGTAATTGAGGTGGCAACGGATCGCCTCGCGGACGACGGTCACCGAGTGGTCGGGATCGCCGAAGCGGAGGAGTTGTTCCTCCCGCGACTTCTTGTGTCCGGCGAGCGTCTCGATGATCGCCTTGGTGGAGAGCCGCTCGTGGACGAAGAGGGGGAGCGTGGGCACGTCGAAGGAGAGCCGCTCGGCCTTGCCTGCCCAGTTGAGAAAAGGACGGCTGAGCGCCCGGCGCTTCTGGGACGCCGCCTCGATCCGCGCGATGGCCTCGTTCCGCTCGGCGTCGTCGCCCGCGACCTTCAGGCGGGCGGTCTGGCGCCGATCCCCGCGATCAGGGCCTCGCCCTCCTCGCGGCCCGGGTTCTGGCCGTCCCACGCCAGGCTCGGCGAGAGCGACGAATCATAGCGATAGGTGGCCGGCGCCTTCTTCTTCTTGAACTCGCGCTGCGTCCCCACGTCGGGACGAAGCAGGACCTTCGCATCCGTGTGCCGGTATCTCTCGGTCTTCGGCGACGACGACGTCTTACGCAGGGCGCGCTTCTTGGCCATGATTCCACCCGCGCATTCGTGTCAGGATGTCCATGGGACCGATCACGAAATCAGAGCCGATTTCGATCGTGAAGCCGGAGCCACCCGTGGCGGCTGGGCAAGGTTCAGGTTGCCCGGCGCATCTAACCAAACCGCTCGGCACGCAGGGGAGTGCGCGGAGTGACGTTGAGCACGGGATGTGGCGTGGCGCCGTGTCACCGCTCGGTTCCGGGGCACAGACGATCCCGGTGAAGGCTGTCGTCGTGGGCCGGGCCACCGCCGAGTCGTCCGGTGCAGGCTGCGGTGCGGGCCGCGACAGGATGACCAGCGTGCTCAGTCGAAGCTCGTCGGTAAGCCGCTGACGGCGCCGGATCAGGGCCTGGGGCCGTGATGAGCCTGCAACAGACGAGCCGGCCGCTTGAGCAGCCAACGATCCGCTCAAGGGTGGGCCGGATATCCCAGCCGTTCACGACGGCTGCTTTCACTGTGTTCGTTCGCACGGGTGCCGGCACATCGCCGGATCGACGACGCCACGCGCCGGGCGAGTCGGACGGATCACTTCACATCGCTGGCTCCTTGGAGAAGACGCGCTGCCCGTGATTCCTCAGTCCATCGAACCAGGCCCTGGCTACAGCGCCGTTCCCTTGGGGTATGGTCGGCCGTTCACCTGAAGCCCCAATTCCGCGATCGACGCGAAAGGCCGGGCTTACCGACGGCTGACGACCACATCGAACGACCTCTGGGCCGCGCTGGTTGATGAGCCGATGGCCCAGCTCCACGAGTGCGCGATGCCGATCGGGAAGTTCTTCGCTTCAGCATAACGCCTGGGCGCCCGGGCACAAGGCTTTGTGAGAGTCGATGAACGGAGACAAACAGTCACTTCTGTCGATCCGACCGACGCGCGCAAGGCGACCGTTCGACGCTTCGGTCGATCCGACGAATGGCACTAGCTTAGACGCAACCACTGATCGGACTTTGACTTGTGAACACAGCGATCCCCGGCTCCTCGCCCGGTTCCCAGGGGCTCTACCTGGAGCCCCGATGTTTCCCGGCTGGCCTAACATAAACAACTAAACGTATTTGTATATTTACCGCGAAAAAGCCGCTCGCCGAAAACACAAGTCCTTCATTATAAATGGTTTAAGACTAAACTAGCGACATTCGTCGATCCGACCGACGCGCGCGACAGGATCAGCCGAGGCGGTTGCCAGTCCCATCCTGCCCGCTACCTTGCGCGACCGTGGCCTACGTGGGGAAGGCGTCTCGTACCGCCTCCTCCCGGATCCTCAGGTGGGCCAGTCGCTCGGGGGAGGCCGGACCACCAGCCGGGCCGACCCGCCCGGTACGGGCACCCGCCGCATCTCGACCGGCCCCGCCCGGTGGTCGGCGAGGCGCACGACCCCGAAGGCCGAGCCGGCCAGGTCCACGGATCTCGGGAGGAGATCGGCGCGGCCGGGATCTTGGGGGCGGCCCGGTTCAGGCGACCGGCGGGATGGGGCAACCGTCGGGCACCCAGCCGCCGTGGAAGCCGTAGGGGACGCGGACGGGCAGGCGGATGGTCGCGACCGGATCGCCGCCGAAGTCGCGCGCGTCGAGGATCACGACGTCGCTCCGATCGCGGCCGGCGTCGTAGACGTACGACAGGATCCAGCCGTCGTCCTCGGCGCCGGCGTCGGGGCGCGGGACGAAGACCGGCTCGGCCGTGACGCGCCTGGGGCCGTCGTCGTGGACTTCCGACGATTGCCGCTCCAGGTCGTGCTTGATGGCCGGGCCGGCGTCGGCGTCCGGGCGCCGAGCGCGGTGTCTCCGTGAGGGCGCGCCGTGATACTCGATCGAGCGGTGTATCCGTAGCGATAGGGCCGACCGGCGAAGGCGCCATTGATGCGCGGGAACTCCGGGCCGCGCTCGTCGAGGATCGCCTCGACGAGCCGGCCGCTCGACCGGTCGAGCGTCCACCGCACCAGCGCCGGCAGCCCCTCCCCGGGCCCCGCCTGCTCGTCCGCGAACATCCGCGGGTGGCGGACGACGTTGACGATCGTCCGATCGCCGTCATCGTAGGCATTGAGGATGTGGAAGACGAAGCAGCGCGGGGCCTCGAACCATCGCAGCCGCCCCACGTCGCCGTCGCGCGGCAGGAGCCCGACCCGGGCGGCCTTCCGCTCGTCCCAGAGCCAGGGCCGGCCAGTCCGCGCCGCCTCGGGCTGGTAGGTCACCGGCAGGTCGAGCACGACGATGCTCGAGGCCGTGAAGGCGACGTCGTGGATCATCGGCGTCGCCGGCAGGTCGATCCGTGCCACGGTGGCGGCGCCGCCCGCCGCGTCGAGGGTGAGGTACCGCACGGGCAGGCCCGGCTCGTAGACGATCGCGTGCTGCACCCCCGTCGCGGGGTCGTACCGGGGATGCGCCGCGAAGCCGGCCTCCAGCGTGCCGCCGAAGTCGGAGCGGGCGACGCTCTCCAGGCCCTCGTCGAGCTCGACCGGCAGGTTGCCGGCCTCGACCAGCGCGTAGAGCGTGCCGGCCGCGGTGGTGAAGTGGGTATTGACCTCGCCGTCGCGACGGCCGGCGCCCGGGCCGGGGATCGGGCGCGGCCGAGCGCCTCGGCGGCCTTGGCGCTGAGCACGAACCGGCTGCGATACCACTCGGCGCGGCCCCCCCGCAGCCGCAGCCCGTGCGCCATGCCGGTGCCAAGAAACCAGTGGAACCGCAGCGGGTTGACCGGCCCGATCGGGTTGGGGCCGATCCGGAGGAATCGCCCGTCCAGCCCCTCGGGGATCCTCCCGTGCACCTCCACGTCGAAGCAGGTGGTCTCCGCCTCCACCGGAGCGGAATTCCCGGACAGGAACGGGTTCGTTGCCGCCGTCGGGGTTGCCTGGCGCGGCTCGTCCATGGTCATCCTCCTCTCTCGCGGCGCGCGAGTGCGCCGCGTCGGTTCAGAAAAGCCTGGGGAATAGGAGACCGCTCGACTTCCGGTAGTCCTCGAACCCGGGATGGCGCGACAACGATCGGTCCTTGGCCGCCATGTTCCTCGCGAAGAAACCGAACACCCACCCCGCGAGGATAACGAACGGCAGCCAGTGCATCGACAGGATCGCGTAGGACAGATAGATCAGGATCTCGCCGAGATAATTGGGGTTCCGCATCCGGCCGAAGAGGCCTTCGCGGATCAGCCCCTTGCGCAGCCGGAGCGTGTAATACTTCTGCGCATCGCTGACGTAATGCAGGAAGACCCCGATCGTGAACGCGAACACGGCCAGCCCGACCAGGACGGGCGGGACGCTGATGTGCCGGCTGATGAGCAGAAACGGGGCCACGTAGTAGCCGGCCAGCGGCAGGAAGACGAAGAGCAGGCCGATCCGGGGCGGTACCCGCTGGTCGAACCGTACGTCGCGATAGGTCCGCTGCTTGATCAGCCACAGCAGCGAGTAGCTGCCATGCATGCCGAGATAGACGAAGGCGTCCGTCGACCCGTTGTGGTAGTACCCCATCAGGGCCAGGACGACCGGGATGACCAGGGCCTTGTGAAGGTCGATGTAGGTTCCGACCCGCATGCCGGGGATCTCCTTTCTCGGCTCGGAATCGCCGAGGATGCCGGGCGACGAGGCGAATGGGGTCGGGCCGCGAGATGCCGTCGTGACGCTGGCGTGGTCCATGGTCGGCCTCCGGGAGGGCTTGCCCCGGTCCGGGGCGAGCGGTTAATGTTGTCGCTGGTTACATCCTAGGCCTGAATGTAAGCGGTGTCAACATCCATGGCGAAAAAACCTGAGAGCCCCGCCGGGCGGGGCTACCACCACGGCAATCTCAGCCAGGCCCTCCTCGACGCGGCCCTGGCGCTCATCGAGGCCGGCGAGGAGCAGGGTGTGAGCTTGAGGACCGTCGCCGCCCGGGCCGGCGTCTCCAACGCGGCCCCCTATCGTCATTTCAAGGACCGCGAGGCCCTGATGGCGGCGGTGGCGACGATCGGCTTCGATCGGCTGCTGGAATCGCTCAGGCGAGCCCGCGAGTCCGCGGGCGAGGGGGCGGAACTCCTGGCGATGGCGACGGCCTACCTGGCGTTCGCTTCGAAGAATATCGGGTTATATCGGGTGATGTTTACGGAGAACCATCTCGCGATCCGGTTCGATGACGGGCTGGCGAGGAGTGCGACGGCGGCGTTCCAGGAGCTCCAGGACCTGGTCGGCGCGCGATCGCCGGCGACCTGCGGTGAAGGTGAAGCGAAGCGGGTGGCGACGGCGATCTGGGCGGGGTTGCACGGGACGGCCCTGCTGGCGTCCGGGCGCCTCATCCCCGTCGGCGGCCCGCGCGATGAAGGGCGAGCCGAGGCGGAGGGCACGGCCATCGCCCGATTGTTGATCGAACGATTCTCCGAGCCGAAGAGGCCGTCACGGCGTCGAGTCACGGGTCGGTCCTGACGCAGAAACCCTCCCTTCCGAGTGGCCCTGTTCCCGGCCTCCAGCGTTGGTCGAGCCATTCTCCTCGCGGGATCTTCATTTGGTGACAATGGCTGCCGGGTCGCGTGTGGTGGTCGTCTGCCGCCTGCACCCGCGCGCCGCCTTCCGCGGGTCGTTGTGGGCACGCGCTTTGGGCCGTCCAGATCCGCCCGCCGCAACCATTCGGCGGCGTAATCGCGCCGCCCAACTGATCGCCTCGCCGAACGTCCATGCTTACGGCGATTGCATTGGCACAAAGCAATGGCTCACCAATGGAATGGTGCCGCCCAGCGACTCGACCTCGGTTCGTCTTGCGCGCGTCGGTCCGACGACACCGACGCGTCCTTTTTGGACGTGGCCGAGCGTGACACCGCTGTTCTGTGGCAGCGGCCGGCTGCCCCGAGAGTGGCGACGGGATTTGAACTCGGCAACTCGAGAAGTCGTGATGCTCCGTGTCAGATGATCGCGGCGATAAGTCGATCTGAAGTGGCCGGTTGAATTTGGAGGCTGCACTAAGGCCTTTCAACGACGCAAGAACCGGCAGAATTCCTCCGATCGGATTCATTCCGCGAACCGGCCCGGATTGTTTGGCAAATTCGTGCACGCAAGCGTCTGGGAAGGCCGAGTGTCGAGTCAGCGAGAAGCGCGACGGTCTCTTCCGAAGGGAGACGAGCCATGCCAGCCGCCAGTTCCCGCGTTCGCCGGGATGCGCCGACCAGCGACCGAGTGGCGGCGCTCGATGCCCTGCGCGGTCTCGATGGCTGCCGTCGTCGCCCTCCATGCCTCGGCCGCATACATGACGGTTCGGATTCCGGGACTGATCTGGCTGGTGAACGAACCGGCGGGTTCCGAATTCGTCCAGCAATTCGCATGGTGGTCTTACGGTGCCACCATGCCCGCATTCTTCGCGCTGGCCGGCTATGCGGCGGCGGCGGTGCTTGAAGTCAAGGGAACGCGCGGCTATGCGCTGGATCGCGCGCGCCGGATCGGCCTACCCTTCCTGGCGGCGATTCCGGCGGTCCTGATTCCCACCGTGCTCATCTGGATGCTGGGCCTCTACCTCGCCGGCCGTTGTGAGGTTGCCGAATTGCTCGCGCTGAGCTTCGCCGACGGTGAGATTCAGGCCAATCGGTTCGGCCCGGCCCATCTCTGGTTCCTGGCCTACCTGATTCCGATGCTGGCCCTTCTGGGCGTCGTTCAATCCTGGTGCCGGGAACGGCCACGCCGCTTGCATGGCGTGCTGAGCCATTTCTGTTCGCCCCTGACCCCCTTGATGCTGGCGATACCCACCACGCTGATCCTCAGCCTGGGGCACTGGTGGAACGGCGTCGACCCCATCCTGGACCTGCGGAACAGCTTCCTGATCAACCCGATCCGCTGGCTCCATCACAGCCTGTTCTTCATCGCGGGACTGGGCTGGCACTCGGGCCGGACTCGTTTGCCCGCGCTGACCCGGGGGCCTCTGCCCTGGCTGTTCCTCGCGGGCTCAGCCGTCGCGCTCTGGGTCCGGGTAAGATGGCTGCCTCTCGGCCTCGCGGCCTCCTTGACGGGATCGGCCGCCTGGGTGTCGGTCGCCTCGGCGTCGCTCTTCGGCTGGCTGACGCTTTATGGGTCGCTCGGCGTGTGCGCGCACCTGGCACGATATGGCGGCCGAGCGATCAAGTACCTCTCCGACTCCTCCTACTGGGTGTACCTGGCTCACTTCCCGGTCGTGGGGCTCGTTCAGGCGGACCTCTTCCTGGTCGCGCTTCCCAGTCCCGTCAAGTTCCTGGTCGCGCTTGCGATCGGCCTGGCCTGGAGCCTTCTCACCTACGAGGCCTGCGTTCGCCGCACTTGGATCGGCCGGTGGCTGCGTGGTGGCGCCCCGCGGGACGGAAACCGGGACGCAACTCGATTTGAGCTCCTGCCCACGGCCCGCTCGACAGCGGCGGCAGTCAGGCTGGGCCAAGGGCCTGCTTGGTCCGGGCCCTATACCCAGAGCCTGGACCAACGCCGGATAGGGCCGACCTGAGTCGCGCTACCCACAATTGCCCCGCGTTCGGCCGGGCTGAATCCGTCGCGTGATATGGATCTGCTCCGGTCCGCCGACACCGAAGCGCGCCACAGCCAGGGGAGCAAGCGACCACCAGGAGCGTCCCGAAGCTAGTTCACGCTAGCCAGCAATGATGGATGTGATCAATCTGACAGGGGAACTCCGCCACTCGATCGAAACGAGGAAGCAGATCCATCCCTGCTTGGCTCTCCAGTGGGACGAGACAAAGGACGAAACGCCTTTGGAAAGGCACTTCGGAAGGAGACACGAGGATCGACGACAGCTCTGATGGCTCTCCCCTGACGATCGAAATTGGCTCTGATTCCCCGATCGGTATCAGTCCAGCACGAACTGAGCTCAACGTTCCGTCAATTCAATGCGCAAGCCGCCGCGGAGGATACCACACCTCGTGAATTCAACCACGATGGCCGTTGTTATCGCACCGTTGTCAGTTATAATAAGAATGGATGGATCCGTTAACTGGCATCTTTGGCAATTCGGCAGTCAGATCACACGAGCGATCAGGCCCGAGGTGGCGCCGCTTGGCTCGATGATGCGTCGTGCGCATGTCAGCGATTGACCAGGATTGGCACCAATCACGCATTAGGTGAGCCAGGAAATCGAGGTTTCACGGTCCCTATCGCACAACGTTGCAATCATGTATTGTGGCGTGTGTGTCAGCCATCTCGGGTCGATCGTGCCAGTTTCGCTCGCCACCGCCGGGTCTGAGCGAAAGAAACCAGCAGAACGAACCCAGCCCACCGCGCAAGAATCCGGCGAAACGAACCCAACCCTGCCAATATGGCAGCCGCGACCCGAAGAAGGGAATCGAAGAAACAAAGCCAAAGTTAAAATGGGTGGACTATTTCGATTGCCTTCTGATGAGTTGTGCCCATCACCCGGACACTCGAAAAAACGAAACGAAGCCAAAGTCAAAATGTAATAACTACGCTGTCTGCACATTTTGCGTTACTGATAACGATTGTCGGTGATGTCCTGGGCGGTTCCCACCATGAGAGAGTTGTCGCCGACCGGAGGTCGCATGCATGCGAGCTGGTCGAATGGCCCGAGGACGAAGCGTCAGGGACCGGTGGACGACCGGGGCGTCCGGTGGAGGGGATGCGGGGCCAATATGGCGGTGTCGAGCCAGTAGGTGCGGAGGGCCGAGACCACCTCGCCGTAGCGTTGGTATTCCGCTGGCTTGGGGATGTAGGTGTTCGCACCGGCCTGGTAGGTCTGGATGACGTCCTCTTCGCGGCACGAGGTTGTCAGGACGACCACCGGCAAAATCCGGAGCTGGGGATCGGCCTTGATCCGGCCGAGAACCTGATGGCCGTTGATCCCGGGGAGGTTCAGATCCAGCAGGATCAGGTCGGGCTCGGCGACGGGATCGGCCGACTCGTGGAGCAGTCCGAAAAGGTAGTCCAGTGCCTGGCGTCCGTCGGGGAGCACCGTGAGGCGGTGGGGAACGGCACCCTCGCGGAGCGCGCGCTCGATGATCTTCGCGTCGGCGCGACTATCCTCGATCAGCAAGATGTGCAACTCGGTCGGCGATTGGCTCATCCACGTCAACCTGGGGGATCGGGGACGGATTCTCGGGCAGTACCTCCGCCGCGCCGTCAACGGCCGCGGTCGGGGGACGTCGGAGGCGGACGAAGAAGGTGGCACCGCGGCCCAGCGCGCTCTCCACCCAGATCTGGCCTCCATGGGCCTGAACGATCTTACCGCAGATGGCCAGACCCGCACCGGTCCCTTCGAACTCCTCCCGGGCGTGCAGGCGCCGGAAGAGCTGGAAGATCGTCGCATGGAACTGGGGATCGATGCCGATACCGTTGTCCTTCACGGTGATGACGGCCTCCTCGCCGGGATCGGTGTTGGTGCCGGGCTCCGCCGGGCCCGTCCCTCCGCCCTCGATGCAACCGATCTCGACGGTAGGAATCGGGCTGACGTTGTATTTTAGTCCATTGGTGATCAGGTTGGCCAGCAACTGCCCGAGCCGAACCCGATCGCCCCAGACGACCGGCAGCGGAGACGCGACGCGCACCTCGGCGTTCTTGCTCCGGATCAACTCGCCCAGATCGGTCCTCGCGACGGCCGCCAGGTCGTCCAGGTCCACCGCCTGGAACTCTCCGATGACCTTGCCTGCCCGCGAGAGATCCAGCATCCCCAGGATCATCGACCGCATCCGCCGCGACGCGTCCACCACGTGGCGCAGGAACTCCTCGCCTTCACCTTCCAGTCGATCGCCGTAGTCCTTCAGAAGGAAGTCGGAGAATGCGATCAGGGTCCGTAGCGGCTCCTGCAAGTCGTGCGAGACGACGTGGGCGAACTCGTCGAGCTCCTGGTTCTTGAGGGAGAGCTCTTCGTTGGCCCGGGCCAGCCGCCGGTTCTTCTCGTGCAGCTCAATTTCCAGGTCGTGCAGCTCCCGGTTGATCCGTCGGAGCTGCTCGTTGGCGCGGCTCAGCTCGCGGGTGCGGAGCCGCAGCGCCCGGTCGGCGCGGACCTTCTCGGTGATATCGGTGATGTGGCAACGAAGGTGCATGACGCGCTGGTTCGTGCCGTAGCGGGCGCCGGCGTTGACCTCGATGAACCGGAGCGTATCCCGCGCGGTCTTGATGCGGATCACCAGGCCGAGTGCCTCGCCGCGCTCGAGGGCCTGGAGGAACGTCTCGCGGGCCAGCTCGCGGTCGTCGGCATGCACGATGTCCAGGAACGACCTGGCCCGCAGCTCCGTCAGCGTCCAGCCGAGGAAATCCTGCTCGGCCGGGCTGGATTCGAGCCAGTACCAGCCGACCGGCTCCAGGCGATTGACCATGTCGGTCGTCGAGTAATCGCCGGACAGCTGGAGGCCCTGCGGGCTCCCGGGGACGCCGGACGGCGTGTCGAAGAGGCCGCTACGCGTCATCGGGGTGCCCGAGAACGGCATCTGGGGATCCGGCTCCGGGACCGTGGTGCCGGCGGTTTCCACGGCGGCGGCCCGCCGGGCGGCCTTGAACAGCGCGGCGACCTCCGCGGCCAGCGGACCAAGCGCCCTGGGGAACTCGGCCGAGGATCGGGATCGTCCGGCCTTCCGGGCGGCCCGGAGGTACGCCGTCAGCTCGCGCAACGGCTCGACCCAGCGGGCGCGCTCGACCCATGCCAGGGCGACGAAGGTCAGGCCCGCGGCCCCGAACCCGGCGAGGGCCACGAGGATGGCGTCGGGTTGCCGCAGCCGCGCAACGGCGCCCGCGATGATCGACAGCCAGAGCACGCAGAGGAACGCCGGCGCCGTCCAGCGGCCAGGGCGGCGGGCCCGAGTCGGGCCGGGGATGTGCGGGGTCGCTGGTGGGCTCACGCGGGATCACCGGGGACTGAGGAGCCACCGTCATGGGTCGCGGCATCGTTCCCCGCTTCCGGCAGCCAGAGCGTGAACGTCGCCCCCCCATCGGGATTGTTACGGACCGCGATCCGGCCCGACAGCTCCTTGAGGATCTGGGCGACCAGGTACAGCCCGTATCCGGTGCCCTCGTCTCGCGTCGTGAAGAACGGCTCGAAGATGCGGCCGAGGAACGCCTCGGGAATCCCGGGACCGTCGTCGATCACGTCGATGGTGACCCCCGAACGCCCGTCCTCCGACTTCGTCCCGGTGCGCACGATGATCCGTCCATCGCGATCGGTCCGGGCGATCGCCTCGCGTGCATTACTGAGCAGATTGAGCAGGATCTGCAGGAGCCGACCGGGATCGGCGTGAATTCGGGGCACCGGCGGCGCGCACTCCATCTCGACCTGTACCGAGCGATCGGACGGCGGAAACCCCTTGACGAAGAGGTCGACCGCCTCCCTCACCACGGCCGAGGGATCGATGACCTGCGTCTCGGACGACGAGTCCCGCACGGCCGCCATCAAGTGATCGAGCCGGACCTGGAGGATCCGCGTGCTCCGGATGATCGAGTCGATCCACTGGGTCGGCTCCTCGCCGGGCGTCTCCATTCGCAGCAACTCGGCGTTGCCGCGGATGACGGAGAGCGGCCCCCGGATCTCGTGGACGATCCCCGCCAGGAGACGGCCGACTTGAGCGAGCTGCTGATTGAGCATCGCCAGGCCGGACATCTGGCGGAACTCGATGAGCCGGCGGACCCGCCCGACGATCAGCTCGCCGGCTGCGTCCTTCACCACGTAATCGTCGGCCCCGGCCTCCAGGCCGGCGACGACGTCCGTATCGTCGTGCCGGACCGTCAGCATCAGCACCGGGACGCCGGCGATCTCCCGCTCGGATCGGATCGCCCGGCAGACGTCGAGCCCGCTCATGTCCGGGAGGTTGACGTCGAGGATGACGACATGCGGCCGGATCTGGCGGGTTCGCGGGACCACGTCCTGGCCCCGCGCGACCTCGTGGACTCGATACCCGGCTCGGCCGAGGATCGTGCGCAGCAAGGCCCGATCGGCCGCGCTGTCGTCCACAATCAAGACGGAACCGCTCATCATCCTCCGCTCCGCGGCGTCGTCTGGGTCCGCGGGGATCGTCGCGATCCCCGGACGGCGGCGATCCTGCCTTCGGTCGCCGGCTACGGACCCGGTTCGGTCTTGTTGGTCGGGGGACACTCCACCTCTTCCATTTCAACGGTATAATACGAAGCGGCTCCCGTACAGGGACAGCCCTCGGTGGTGGCCCGCTCGACGCCAGAGAGGCGAGGCTGCCGCACCATCCGGGCGTCCTCCCGATTCGGATTCGGGCCGGGATGGTCGCACCCTACCAGGAAGATCCCTCACCGCGATGAGCACAACGGCCACGATCCCGCCTCCCGTGGGCACCGCGCCCCTGAAGTTCGACCCGTACCGCGACTTCTCCGATGCGGACCTGGGCGAGCGCATCCTCGACGTCAAGCGCCGGATGAGCGACTCGCTCTTGATCCTCGGTCATCACTACCAGCAGGACCAGGTGATCCGGTACGCGGACCTGCGCGGCGACAGCTACCGGCTCAGCCAACTGGCGGCGCAGGACCGGGCCTGCCGGGCGATCGTCTTCTGCGGCGTCCATTTCATGGCGGAGACGGCCGACATCCTCTCGGGGGACGAGGTCGCCGTCTACCTGCCCGATCTGTCCGCCGGCTGCAGCATGGCCGACATGGCCGACCTGGAGTCGGTCGAGGCCGCGTGGGAAGACCTCTCGGAGGTCATCGACACCAGCGATGTGACGCCGGTCACTTACATCAACTCGTCGGCCGACCTCAAGGCGTTCTGCGGCCGCCACGGCGGCATCGTCTGCACCAGCTCCAACGCCCGCGCCGTGCTCGAATGGTCGTTCGCGCGCGGCGCCGGGTCCTGTTCTTCCCCGATCAGCACCTGGGACGCAACACCGCCCGGACGATGGGCGTGCCGCTCGAGCAGATGCCCGTCTGGGATCCCCGCGAGCCCCTGGGCGGCAACACCCCGGAGAAGATCGCCGCCGGCCGGGTGCTGCTCTGGAGGGGACACTGCTCGGTCCATCAGATGTTCAAGCCCGAGCACGTCGCGCTCTTCCGCCGGCGCTTCCCGGGCTGCCGCATCCTCGTCCATCCCGAGTGCATGATGAAGGTCGTCGACTCCGCCGACCTCGTCGGCTCGACCGAGTTCATCATCAACACGGTCGAACAGGCCCCCGCCGGATCCATCTGGGGGATCGGTACCGAGCTTCACCTGGTCAACCGCCTGGCGCAGGAACACCCCGAGCAGCAGATCCATTTTCTCTCCCCCATGGTTTGTATGTGCGCCACCATGTACCGTATCGATCTCCCTCACCTGGCGTGGTGTCTAGAGAACTTGGCACGAAACACGCCGGTCAATCGCATCAAGGTCGATCCGGAGACGGCCGGTTGGGCACGCCTGGCCCTGGAGCGGATGCTCGAGGTCAAGTGAGACGGCGTCGTCCTTAATCATTGCTTTCACGGTGACATGACAGCGAGCCCAAGACCATGGCAGTGAAGACGAAGCCGGTTCCGACGACATCGGCGAACGACGTCGATCTGGTGGTCCATGCGAACCACTGGAATCCATTCTCCGTCCTGGGGCTGCACGAACTGCCCGGGGAGGGAGGCGCGCTCAAGACCTGGGTCTTGCGAGCGTTCCTGCCCGAGGCGCGGATGGCCTGGGTGGTGGACCTGTCGCGGGGCGAGCCGGGCGCACCGGTGCCGATGGAGCGGGTCCACGCCGATGGCTTCTTCGTGGCGGTCTTCAACGACCGGCCGGGGGGCTTCCCCTATCGGTTGCGGGTCGAGAACCACCAGGGGCATTCCTGGGAGTTCGTGGATCCGTACGCGCTCGGGCCGGTCCTGACCGACTTCGACCTCCACCTGCTGAGCGAGGGGACGCATTACCGCAATTATGAGCGGCTGGGCGCCCACCTCCGGGAGCACGAGGGGTTCCGCGGGGTCCATTTTGCCGTCTGGGCACCGAACGCGCAACGGGTCAGCGTGATCGGGAACTTCAACCACTGGGACGGGCGCCGTCATCCCTTGCGCAATCGCGGTACCAGCGGCATCTGGGAGATCTTCATCCCGGACCTGGTCCAGGGCGAAGTCTACAAATTCGAGATCAAGAGCCGGCATAACGGCTACCTGGTCGAGAAGTCCGACCCGTATGGATTCGCCGGGGAGCTCCGCCCCGATACCGCATCGATCGTCTGGGATGTCACCCGGTTCGAGTGGCACGACCAGGAATGGATGGCGCCGCGCCGAGCGACAGGGCCTGGACAAGCCGATTGCGATCTACGAGGTGCACCTCGGCTCGTGGAAGCGAGGACTCGAGCAGGGCGACGGGTTCCTCGGCTACCGCGAGCTGGCCGATCAGTTGGTCGCCCACCTGGATCACACGCATTTCACCCACATCGAGCTCCTGCCGATCACCGAGCATCCATTCGACGGGAGCTGGGGCTACCAGCCGGTCGGGTATTTCGCGCCCACGTCGCGGCACGGAACGCCGGATGACTTCGCCTACTTCGTCGATTGCCTCCACCGCCACGGCTACGGGGTGATCCTCGACTGGGTGCCTGCGCACTTCCCCAGCGATGCCCACGGCCTGGGCTACTTCGACGGGACCCACCTCTACGAGCATTCCGACCCGAGGCTGGGAGAGCATCGCGACTGGGGCACCAAGATCTTCAACTACGGCCGCCCCGAGGTGCGCAACTTCCTGCTGGGCAATGCCCTCTTCTGGCTCGACCGCTATCACCTCGACGGCATGCGCGTCGATGCGGTCGCGTCGATGTTGTACCTCGACTACTCGCGCAAGCCGGGCGAGTGGATCCCCAACGCGTTCGGGGGAAACGAGAACCTGGAGGCGATCGACTTCCTCAAGAAGCTCAACGAGCTCTGCCACCACGAGCACCCGGGCATCCTTACGGTCGCCGAGGAGTCGACGAGCTGGTCGGGTGTATCGCGGCCGACCTACCTGGGCGGTCTGGGCTTCAGTCTGAAGTGGAACATGGGCTGGATGAACGACACGCTCCGGTACATGTCGAAGGACCCGGTCTACCGCAAGTACGAGCATGGGTCGCTGACCTTCAGCATGATCTACGCGTTCACCGAGAACTTCATCCTGCCGCTCTCGCACGACGAGGTCGTCCACGGCAAGGGCTCGCTCCTGGACAAGATGCCGGGCGACCTCTGGCAGAAGGTGGCGAACCTGCGGCTCCTGTACGGCTACATGTACGGCCATCCGGGGAAGAAGCTGCTATTCATGGGGAGCGAGTTCGCGCAGTGGCGCGAGTGGAGCCACGACGAGAGCCTCGACTGGCACCTGCTCCAGTGGCGCGACCACCAGGGGATCCTGCAGCTCGTCCGCGACCTCAACGCGCTCTACCGCGAGCAGCCGGCGTTGCACCAGGTCGACTTCGACTGGCAGGGCTACGAGTGGCTCGAGCTGCACGACTGGGAGAACAGCGTCCTCGCGTTCATGCGGCGGGCGCGCGACCCTAATGACGCGGTCGTCGTGGTCTGCAACTTCACGCCGGTTCCCCGGGATGGATACCGGATCGGCGTGCCGTCCGGGGGCTACTACCGCGAGATCCTCAACACCGACTCCGAGATCTACGGCGGCTCGAATGTCGGCAATCACGGGGGTGCCTGGGGAATCCCCGGCGAATATGGCGGACGGCCGTTCCATCTCTCGCTCCGCGTCCCGCCGTTGGGGGCGATCTTTCTCAAGGTGCCGACGGGGGCATGACGGGCCGGGACGCTCGAGCAACGCACGGACGGTCTCATGCAAGCACCAGTGGTGGTGTGGTGCCCGGCCGAAGGTCGTCGCCAGCCCGATGGGCGGCCCATGCTCCGCAGTTTCGCATGTTTCAGATGTCGAACGCGCCTGGGAACATCGCGGAGCATCGGGCGCCAGCGACGAATCCGGGGCCGTTGGGCGGCTCGCCGACCGTCCTGTGCGAGCACCGTTGGTACCATGCTGAGTGGTCTCCGTCTCACGACCAGCGGGCGAGTTGGGCGGCCGTCAAACCCGCCGGAGGCCCTCGATCGGGAGGAGGTTCCGCGACCTGGGGCGGGGCCGCACCTTGACGGGCCGGATCCGCTCCGCCGTCGGTGCCGTCCGCGTTGCAAGGACACGCGGTGACCGCGACCGTCGAACGTCGCCGTGAAGTGCTCGAGGAACCCCAAGTGCCCCAGGAGGACCCTGTCCGGCCTCCCGTCGTGGAACCAGACCCGCGCCGACCAGATGAGCGGGGTCTCCCCGTCGGTGATCAACAGGTTGATCCGACGAGCTGATGCCCTTACCGAGCCCTGGAGTCCGCCGAGCCGGACCTTGTCGGTCTCGGGGAACAGGAACCCGAGCTTGACCCCCAGATACTCGGGGATCAGCACGTCATCCGCCCCCGTGTCGATCAAGCCGACCTGCTCGGGGACGCGCTTTGCGCCCCCCAGCCAGATCCTGATCGTTGGCCTGAGAAGGATCGCATCGGGCTGGTCGGGATCATCGACCGGGTAGCCCTGATAGTCGAAAACGATCAACGTCCATCACCCGGCGAGGGCATCGGCGGCACGAACTCGTAGACGAGGTCCGCGCGGCCCGAACGCGCGCCGGCCTCCCAGGCTCCTTCCGGCGTGTCGGCGGCGACGACGACGACCCGGAAGTCAGGGGTCCATCCGAGCCATCGTCCGGCGTGCTGCCGCCTCAATTCGGCCTGATGGTGCTGATCCGCCGTGGCCGCCGGCCCGACACCGGATGTGGGGACCGCCTCACGGACGGTCGCCCCGGCCCGTTCCGTCGACGCCACACCGACCTCGGCCAATGGCTCGAACCCGGCGGCGGTGGGGGTACCTTCGGTCATCGCGTTGACCTCGTGGAACTCCGTTCGGTAGGTCCTGGCCTCCGCTTTTTCTCCCCATTTCGACCGAGCCATGATGAAATTTCAGCCAAGTCCGAGGATCTGCGGATAAGTCCATTCTACATCTCGGATCACCACGAGTCCATCTCGGCTCGAGCTGGGAGAGTCGGTTGACCGATGGTGCGAACCCGGACTTTCTGGCGGCTCCTCGCCCGATGCGAAGCGGGTCTCCGGCCCGACCGCGGTCGCACCCCGCCGGCTGGCCGCGTTCCCATCCGGCCCGGGTCGCCCGACCCCGCCCCGCGCCCGACCGCCCAGCGGACGGTCTCCCGCCTTCACTGACGGCTGTCCCGGCGATCGGACCGCCGGTCGGCGCGAGTCGGTCAGGCCGGGAGACCGTCGAGATGGACATCAGAGGACCGATATTCGTAACGTCCCGGTTCCCGGCCTCGATCGGTCCGAAGTCCGTTTCGCCGGCCCTTCCAGGCGACCGGGACGGGTCGGGGCCGGATCCCCACGGCGGGGAGCGGCCGCAAGTCGGGCCAGACCGACCCGGCATCCGCCCCGAACTCGCCGGGAACCGGGACGTGACCGGCTAATCGACAACCGCCGAATAATTGGTGTCGCTCGATGCGCCGTCGGCGGCCAGGATACTTCCGGCGACCGTCAGCTTCACCGCACCCTTGTAGGGCTTGGCGAAGTTGATCGTCACGCGGGTGTTGCCATCGAAGCTGATCCCCTTGATACCCAGGCCCTTGGTGTAGACCGTCTTCCGGTGCTTCTTCACCGCCCCGAGCACGTTGTACAGGGCTGGATTGCCCACCGATCCGCTGTCCAGCGCCTCGTCGAAGCCGATGGTGATCGCCGTCAGCCCCTTCTTGGTACGGCTCACGCCGACGATCCCCTTGATGTGCGGCGGCGAGGCGACAACATTGATGAGCGTTCCCGCCCTGACGACGGTGTAATCCGTCGTGTCGGTGGGCGTGAACGTCACCGTGAGCGACTGGTCGGGGCCGGCTCCCACGAGGCTTCCCGCCGCGGGCGTGTACGTGAGGACGCCCGGGACCGACGCTGTCGCGTCGAGCTGCGCTCCGCCCAGGGGCGTTCCGGCGGTGATGTCGCCGGGCTCGGCCCACGAGATCGTCGGCGTCGCCTGGGCCACGTTGATCGTCGCCGTGGCGATGGCCGTGGTGTAATCGGTCGTATCGCTGGGAGTGAAGGTCACGGAGAGCGTCTGAGCGTTGCCCGCAAGGAGGATCGTGCCGGCGGCCGGCGAGTAGGCGAACGCCCCGGGCACGCTGGAGGTGGCGTCGAGCTGCGCCGCGCCCAGCGCCGTACCGTAGATGATGCTCGCCGGGCCCGCCCAGTTGATCGTCGGCATCGCGGGCGTCACCACCAGCGTCGTATTCGCCGTCACGCTCTTGTAGTTGGTGGAGTCGGTGGGGTTGAAGGTGACCGACAGCGTATGGCTGCCCGCCCCCAGCACGGTTCCCGCGGGCGGCGAGTAGGCGAACGTGCCCGCCACGCTCGCCGTCGCGTCGAGCTGCACCGCGCCCAGACCGGTCCCGTAGACGATGCTCGCCGGATCAGCCCAGATGATCGTCGGCCTCTTGATGTTCGTCACGTCGATGTGGACGACGGCCGTCGCCGAGGTGTAATCCGTCGTGTCGGTGGGCGTGAACGTCACCGAGAGCGCCTGGTTGTCTCCCGTGCTCAGGATGGTCCCGGCCGCGGGAATGTAGGTGAAACTGCCCGGGACAGAGGCGGTGGCGTCGAGCTGCGCCGCACCCAGGGGTGTTCCGGGCGTGATATCGGCGGGATTCGCCCAGGTGATAGTGGGCGTGGCCTGCGAGACGTTGAGCGTCTTCGTCACGATGGCCGTGGCGTAATCGGTCGTGTCGGTGGGGGTGAAGGTGACTGATAGCGTCTGATCGTTACCGGCGTGGAGGACGGTGCCGGCCGCTGGCGTGTAGGCGAACGTCCCGGGCACGCTTACCGTCTGACCGCCCACGACCCACGACGCCGTGGCATCGAGCTGGGTGGCGCTCAGTGCGGTGCCGTAGACGAGGCTCGGCGGATTGGCCCAGGTGATCGTCGGCGTCGCTTTCGTCACGCTGATCGTCGCCGTGGCGGCCGCCGTCGTGTAATCCGTCGTGTTGGTGGGGCTGAAGGTTGCCGAGAGCGTCTGATTGCTGCCTGCCTGGAGGACCGTGCCCGCCGCCGGCGAGTAGGTGAAGTTCCCGGGCACGTTCGCCGCCGCGTCGAGCTGGGTGCCGCCCAGCGACGTGCCGTAGACGATGCTCGCGGGATTGGGCCAGGTGATCGTCGGCGGCTTCTGCGACCCGGCCGTCAGGATCGAGGCCACCACCGGGAGGTTGGCCGTGGTGGCGGCGAAGGCGATATCGCCGTTGGAAAGGGCCACGGCGCCGGCGACACTATCGTTCCCGTCGCCGAGGGTGAACCAGCGGCTCCCACCGTCGGCGAAGGTGGTGTCGGGACTGCCGTTGTTCAGGTAACGGGCCTCGGCGGTGAAGTAATGGCCCGCGACGCCGACATCATCCGCCTCGCCGATAGCCACGATCTCGCCGTCGGGCTGGACGAGCAGGAAAGAGAACGCCGACGTGATCCCGAAGTCCCCGCCGGACGTCACGTTGAAGACCGTCGAGGCGCTCCCACCACTCCCGAACGTCGTATCGAGCGAGCCATCTGTGTTGAGCCGGCCGAGGGTGGCCAGGCCACTCTGGGCCTCGCCACCCCCGATCAGGATCTTCCCGTCGGGCTGGAGGGCCACGCTGTCGTAGAATTCCGACCAGGTCAAGGTGGCGACCCCGGCGGTGCCGAAGGTCGAGTCGGGCGTGAAATCGGAATTCAATCGCACCGCATAGCCGGGCCGATCGCTATCGGAATTCGCGTCATATCCCCCGCCCGCGATCACCAGCCACTGGCCGTTGGGCTGCTGGAGCACGGCGCCGGCCGGGCCTCCGACCGCGGGGATGATCTGCGCGCCGCCGTTGCCGAAGCCGACGTCCACGCTGCCGTCCGGGCCGTAATGCGCGAAGGCAAACGGCGTCGCCGCATTGCTCGCCGTGTCGACCGTCCCAGCCACGTAGATGCTACCGTCGGACTCGACGAAGACGGCGCCCGGCATGTCGTCGCCCGCCGAGAAGCTGGTCGTCACGAGCCCATTTGTGCCGAACCCGGTGTCGAGCCTGCCGTCGGCGTTGAGGCGGAGCAAGGCGAATTCGTTGCCCCCGGCGGGCTTCGTCGCGTTCCCTACGACGACGATCTTGCCATCCGGGCCGACGGCGACGCCCTTGACCTGGACGAAGTTCGGGAAGGGGACCAGTGCCACTCCCTGCAGGCCGAATCCCGGGTCAGGCTGACCGTAGGCGTCGGTCCGCCAGACGCGGACCAGAGGCGATCCGTCAGCCGCCGTACCGCCGGTGCCGGCGATGACGAGCTTCCCGTCGGATTGGGGCGCGATGGCGGAGGCCGTCGCCAGATCGTCCGGTAGGATCGATTTGCCATCGCTGCCGAAGGACGAATCGAGGTCGCCGGCGACGGGCCGGCTCGTGTCGTGCAGGGTGAGTGTCGCCGTGGGGAACACGCCGAGCTGGGCGCCCCCGGTCGGGTTGCTCAGCGTGAGGTCGACGGTCTGATCGCCCTGGAGATTGTGCCCGGGGTCGATCAGGTTGATCGTCACCATCTTGCTCGTCGCGCCGGCGCCGAAGGAGATCGAGCCGCTCAGGGGCGTGTATTTGCCGGCCGCCGCGTATGTGCCGTCGGACGTCGCGAAGTGCACCGAGACGCTGCCGCTGCTCCCACCCAGGCGGACCAGCGTGATCTGCGCCGTCCCCGCGTTCTCATCGACGGTGAAGTTGGCCGCGGCGAACTCGATCCAGCCCGGGCTGGACGCGATGCTGCCATAGACGCCGACCGTCGCACTACCGCCGGTCAGGCCGTTGTACTTCGGGTCGGTGCTCGTGGCCGGGCCGACGGAGATGGTCGCGGTCGCCGGCGCTGTACCCGAGCCGCCCGCGGCGGTCACGGCGACCGTCTGTGGCGTCAGGGCGTTCGCGGGGGTGAAGGTCAGCGTGCTGGTCGAGAGAGTGGCCCCGGGGTTGGTGGTCGAGATCGACAGGGGCACGGTCACGTTGCCCGTCGGGACCGATTTCAGCGCGATCGTGAACGATGAGCCCGCGCCCCCCTGCATCACGCTCGAGACCTGCGTCGGGCTGATCGCGATCCCCTCGACGGGGATGATGTGGAGGTCCCCGGCGGCGACGTCGCCCAGAATCGCCCCACCCGATGGCGTGCCCAAAACGAGGGGGACGTCGACCGCGGCCGAAGCATTCGGGTCGTCAAGGATCGGGATAGCGACGGTGGTCGTCTCGGAGCCCGCCGCGAAGGTGGCCGTCGTGTGGACCGAGGTGTAATTGACGCCCGCCAGGCCGCCGGAATTGTTGGTCGAGAACGGGACGGTGAGTGACTGGCTGAGATCTCCGCTCCGCCGGAGCGTGATCGTGGCCGTACTGCCGGTCTCGGAGACGTCGTATTCCGCCGTCGGAGAACCGGAGATGGTCGAGACGCTCGTCGCGCCATCGAACGTCACGACAGGGTCGCCGGCAACGCCGACCAGGGCCACGGAGGAGCCGCTAGCGGTTTCCGCCACGCCGATGATCCGGCCGGAGGACTGCATGGCGACATCGCGAAAGATGTATTGGCCGGCTGGCGGGATGACGACGGTCGCCAGGCCGTCCTGCCCGAAACCGGTGTCGATGGTGCCGTCCGGGTTGAACCGCTCGATCTGGGGATAAAAGGGCGCATTGTTGGAGTACTGTGAGACGAACACCGGGAGCAGGATCTTGCCATTCGGCTGGAGCAGGATGTTTGCGAAGCCCACGTCGGCCCCACCCTCGAAGGAGGACGGATCCAGCGTCACCGTCCCGCCCGAGCCGAAGGTCGGGTCCGGAGAGCCGTCGGCGTCGTACCGGGTCAACGACTCCGACGAGCCCACATAATCGGCGACGACGACCCGGCCGTCCGGCTGGACGATCATCGACTGACCGTAAAGTCCGACCGTATTGCGGAGAGTCGCCCCGACCGGGTCGATCGCGCCCGCGGTCCCGAAGGACGTGTCCACGGAACCATCGAGGTTGAATCGCTCCAGGTAGGTGTCATTCGTGAGGACGAGGATCCTGTTATCCTCGATCGCCACCCCCGACAACTCGGCTCCGGGGCCGGTGGCGAGCAGTGTCCCGGTCCCATTGAATGATGGGTCCAGGGTTCCATCGGGGCGGAACATGGCCAGGGCCACCGCGTTCTTGCTGAAGTCGCTGGCCGCGACGAGGATCCGCCCGTCGGGGAGCACGACGGGAATTCCCCCGTTGGTCGCATCCATGACCCCGGAATCGGCGATGCGAAGGGGATCGGTCTCACCGGCCGTGGCGAAGCTCGAATCGATGGAGCCATCCGGGTTGTATCGGATCAGTTTGATCCCGATGACGGTGTCGGACGTCTCGACGATCTTGCCGTCGGGCTGGAGGGCCAGGTGCTCGGCGCCGTAGTTGACCGCCACGCCGCCCGGGTCCACCGTCTTGCCCAGCGTGCCGAACGTCGGGTCGAGCTGGCCGTCGGCGGTGAAACGCTCGACGAAGGATTCGTTGTATTGATCCTCTCCTGCGGCAAGGATGCGGCCATCGGGATAGGAGATGACGTCGCTGGCAACGAACGTCTGGGGCACGATGCCCTGGTAGCCGAAAGACGGATCGAGCTGACCCGAGCTAAGCAGGGTCCGATCTTCCATCAGCTCGAGAAGGGGCCGGCGACCTCGCCGAGTCCGGACGGCATCGGGTCGCCGGTAGCGGAGGATCCTCGCGCGGGTTATGAGGCCAGAACTCGTCATCGAAACATCCTCCGGAGAGAGACCCTCGGAATCGGACGTGCGTCGCGAAGGGATTGGTCCGGAAGCCGCGGGCCATCCATGCGGCCTCCAGATGTCTGTCTATCACCGGCCCGGGCCGCGACCCGCCAACTCGCGAACGGGAACGCAGTGGCGGCCGGATGCGCCTCACCGCCGTCGCCGGGTCGTTCCAATCACCCAGATCACGCCTGCTCCCATCGCGATGACACCCGACGGCTCGGGCACCGCCGACAGCGGCGAGATCGTCGCGGTCGGCCCAGGAGCGACGAGCGGCGAATACGTCATCGGCGTCGTCGACCCGTCGGGGTTGATGTCGATCGTCGCGATCGACCCGCCCGGTCCGGTGGAATACGGATTCTGATTCGCGTCGAACAGCGTGAGGAAGAACGTCGTCGAATCCGGCCCCCCGACGCCCACGGCCGGGCCGGACAGGCTCACGTCGAACGAGATCGCGCTCCCGAACGTGAAGCCTTGGGTGACCTCGTTGGTGGGCGTGCCGTTGTCGAAGGTCAGGGCGCCGGGGAGCGTCCCCGTCGCGTCGCCCAGGTTCGGCAACGCGGCTCCGAGGGTGCCGTCTGTGGCGAAGGCCGTAATCATCGCCGAGGCCGCCGGCGACGCCGAGCTGGCCGGGTTGAACTGAAAATCGACGTAACCCGACGTCCCGGCGATGGCCGAGCTATCGACGCTCACCAAGTAACTCACCGAGCCGGCCCGGGCGGGAGCCGGCGTGCCGGAGGCCACGAGTCCCAGCAGCAACAACGAGAGGCCCGCGCGGGTAGCTGGTCGACGATTCACGGTTGATACTCGCTTTCTGGGCAGTCGCGGTGGGGAACTGGAAGGATCCGGAGTAGAACCGGGGGACGAAGCCGATATAGAGCGACGGCGACGATTTCCGGAACTGGAGCGTGATGGTAATCGAATGGCCGCCTTCCAGCGACCCTGCCGCCGTGATGTACGGGTTGCCGTCGGGCAGGATCCCGCTGGCGTTGATGAGAGTCACTCCCGACGTCAGACCGGTGATCTCCACCTGGATCGGCCCGGCGATCGTCGTCGTTCCAACGTTGGTCAGGGTGAGCGCCTGGGTGTACAGGCCGCTGAAGCGGTTGAACACGACCCCCGATCGCGTGAAGCGAATCTGGGCGCTGACGTTGACCACGACCGGGACGGCCAGAGCGAACTCCGACGTGTTGCCCGCAGTGTCGGTCGCGGTCGCGGACACGGCCACTCCCTGCCCCAGCCCCTTCGCCTGGGTGAACGTGAATGACCCGTTCCCCGCGGCGTCGGTGGTCACCGTGGCGACGACGCCGAGGAGAACTTGACCCTGGCCGTAGCCGGATGGGTCGGGTGTCGGGCTCGAGAATAGCTCCACTCTCAGCGTGGAGTGCGCAGAACCGTGGACGGTGCCCGTGATGGTCGTCCCTCCGGGTCCGCTCACCGCCATCGTCAGCGTGGGGAAGTCCTGGAAGAGGTTCGGCCCGTTATGGCCGGCCGAGTCGTTGGGGGTCACCCCGTCGTTACCCAGGTCGATGCCGAGCCCGCCATTGGCGGAGATGGCGTTGCCGAGGATCGCGTTGCCGGTGGCCGAGTCTCCGGCGTCCTGGCCGATCACGACCCCCTGCTTCACGTTGTCCGCGATCACGTTCGCCGCGCCCGACGCGGTGCCGCCGATCGTGTTGTCTGTCGCGCCGTCTTCGATCAGGATGCCCTGCCGGTTCCCCAGTCCGGTCGCCCCCGCCGGCGTCGTGCCGATCACGTTGGCCGCGACGAGGTTCTCGGACGTGGAGTCGCCCGTGATCTCCACGCCCGGCCCGCGGGAATTGCCGGCGATCACGTTGTACGGGCCGATGGTGTTCTCCGTGGCCCCGTCGCCGATGAGGACGCCCGCCAGTTGGTTGGAAAAGGGCTGGGCCGGGAAGGCCTGGCTGTAGAGATTCGTCCCGATCAGGTTGGACTGGACGACATTGTCCGAGGTGCCGTCGCCCGTGATCTCGACGCCGGCCCCGCGGTTGTTCGAGCTCACGTTGCCGGTCACCGTGTTCCCGGACGCGCCGCCTCCGATGTAGACTCCATCGGCAAAGTTGGGCTCGGGGCCCTGGCCGAGCGGGTCGGTGCCGATGAAGTTGCCGAGGACCGCGTTGCCCGAAGTCCCGTCTCCCTCGATGTGAACGCCGTCGCCGGTGTTGTTCGCGATCACGTTCGACGGCCCGACCGCGGCGCCGATCGTGTTGTCGGAGGCCCCATCGCCGATGAACACGCCGTTGCCGAAGTTGCCGAACACGTCGTCGCCGATTCGATTGCCGACGACGAGATTTCCCGAAGTCCCGTCGCCCTGGATGTGTATCCCGTCGCCCTGACTCAGTGTGATCGTGTCTCCCTCTTCCGCGGAGCCGCCGATCGTGTTGCCGGTTGCCCCGTCCGACAGCCGGATGCCGACCCCGCACGACTCGATGTCGCTCCTCGTCACGCTGTTATCGTCGCCGGTGAGCGAGATCCCGGCCCCGCCGGAATACTCGCCAGCGTACTCGATCGTCAGCATGTCGATCGTGTCGTTGCTGCCGGAGACGGTCAGGGCATCGCCGTTGGCCGGGCCGCTGATCGTGGTGGTCGACAGGCCGGTGATGGTGACGTCATCTTGCTGGAGTGGGGGCAGGCTGTTCTGGAGCGAGATCGGCTGCGGTCCCTGGGTTGACTTGTCGAACGTGATGTCATCGTGTCCGTCGTAGTTCACCTGGTCGATCACGTACCGCAGCGATCCGTGGCCCGAATCGTGGACGTTGGTGACGACGAAGCCGACGTCGAGCCAGAGGCTGGCGTCGTCCCAGCCCGAGTGGAGCCGCTCACCGCTATCGAGCGTCATGTCGATCCGGTTGGTGAAGTCGCCGGTCCGCGTGGTGGCGTCGATGATCTGGAAGCTGTCCCCCAGCTCGGGCTGGAAACCATTCAGGAGGTTGACCTCGAGCGTGCCGTCGAGGCTGGCGTTGCCCGTGACGTGGAGCTGGCCGTACTCGACGCCGGGGCCGCGACCGCCGATGCCGATCTTCAGCGTCGCGCCCGTCTGCTGGGTGTAGTCGCCCGCCACATTCAGCCCGCTCGGGCTCAGGGCGAGCGTCCCGCCGTTCACGACCGCCCCCGAGCTGCTGAAGAGGCCGCCGTCGAACGTGAGCGTCCCCACCGGAGAGATCGTCAGCGGGCCGCCGATCTGGAATGAGCCCGAGACTGAGACGTCCCCTCCGACCGCCACGGCCCCGGGGCCGAAGATCGAGGATTTGGGCCCGAACCGGCCCCCGAACAGGTTCAGAGTGGCGCTGCTCGACACATTGACCGATCCGGAGATCGTGCCATCGCTGATGTCGAGGGCGCCCGCCTGGACCTGAATCCCGCCGGCGTCGGTCTGTTCGAGCGTCGCCTGAATGAACGCGTCGCCAATACTGCTGCTACCGCTGCTGCCGCCGGCCCCGGCGCCGCCGGCGCCGTCGGCGACGATCGTGCCCTGGTTCACCACGGTCCCGCTCGACGAGCCGTCGGGGTTCAAGAGGAGACGCACGCCGGAGCCCCGCGCCAGTGAGAGCCGGCCGGCGGGGAGGTTGACGATGTGCGCGTCCTGCTTGAGGTACAGGCTCTCGGATTTGGTGGCATCGCCGACCGCCGCGGCGCTCGCGTTTTCCAGGGTTGCCCCCGAGAGGAGGGGGCCGTTGAGTACCGTCAGTCCGCCGTCGGCAATGACGGTGCCGCCGCCTTCGATCGTTCCGCCGGTCCAGGTTGTCGCCCCGGTCACGGTCATGTCGCCGGTGACGTCCACGGTCGCGAAGAGCAGGTGCAGCGACCCGGCGACGCTCATCCCGTCGCCGTTCGTCAGGTCGAAGGTCGCGGACGACTGATCGGAGAAGAGCACGAGGTCCGTGCCGGACTCGGTTGTGAACGAGCCGCCGATGGTGCCACCGCCATACAGCTCGAGCTTTCCGGACTGGAGCTTGGTGTTTCCGGTCTGCCCCTGATCGAACGCCGCCCAGATGTACGACGTGGCGGACGAATTGCCGTCCACGACGATCGCGCCCTCGTTCTGCAGCGTCCCACCGCTGATCGTCCCGTCATTACCGAATGATACGCTGACGGAGGCGTTGGCGTCGAAGGTCAGCGTTCCGGCGGCCTGGTTGTCGAAGACGGCATCGTCTTCGAGCCCCAATGCGGAGCCGGCCGCGAGGGTGGCCGTGCCGGAATTCGCGAGCGTGGCGCCGGAGAGCGTCTCGGACACCGACGGATTGGAACCGCCGACGGTGAGGCCGCCCTCGGCGGAGACGGTCCCCCCGCCAGTGATGGTGCCGCCGACCCAGGTGAGCGGGGCGGAGATCGTCAGATCGCCACCCACATCGAAGACGACGCCGTTGAACTCCACGTCCCCGGGCCCCGAGATCGTGGCGGAGTCGGGGACGCTGAAGGTGAGACCCTGCTCGCTCGGCACGGTCGCGGAGCCGAAGTCGATCGTCGCCCCATCGTCAACGGTGATCGAGCCAGCGATTGTGCCGCCGGCGAGCAGCGTAAGCGGCCCGCCGCTGACCTCGGTCGTCCCGGTGTCCCCCTGATTGAAGGTCGAGCCGATGACTGCCGAGAAGAGGTCGTTCGTCGAGGCGATCGTCAGCGTGCCGTCGTTCTCGAAGGTCGAGGCAGTTCCACCCACCACATCGCCAGCGATCCTACTGCCGGGCTCCATGGCGAAGGTGCCGCCCTGGAGGTTCCGGAAGATCGCCCCGTCGCTCGTGCCGAGGGAGTTATGGCCCAGGAGCGTGGCGTCCCCGGCGTTCTCGACGGTGACCCCGTCGAGGCCTGCCCCCCCCTCAAGCGGGCCGGTATCGCCGATCATCAGGCTCGTGCCCGGGTCGAGGATGCCGCCACCGGTGATCCTCCCATTATCCAACGTCGTCGAGCCCTGGACCGTCGCGTCCTTGCCGACGGCCAGCGTGCCAGGCAATTGACCAGATTCGCTCTCGATCGACAGGTTGCCCGAGATCGTCGCGTTCGTCGCGCCGAAGAAGCCGCGGATGGTCGCGTCGCCCCCGATGGACGCCGTCGGGTCGACGCCGAGGCTCCCGTTGACCTGCAAGTCGTGAGCGACAGACAGGCTGGTCCCCACGGTGACCACCAGAGAGGAGCCGGCGGTCACCGAGAGGTCGCCGCTGACGGAAAACGACCCCGCGACCGTCATCGTGCCGCCCCCAACGAGGTCCTCGGCCGCCACGTTCCCGCCGATCGACACCGAGGTGGACCCTCCGAAGGCGATCGAGCTGGGTACCCGATGGCCATCGACTTCCGGGTCGAAGAGCGTGAGCGAATCACCGATGGAAAGCCCGCCCCCAGAGAGCCCAAGCCCGCCCGACGCCACGGCCGATCCATCGACGTTTAGCGTGACGTCGAGGAGCGACAGGCTATCGACCTGGATGCTGTCGGCCGTGACCGTGAAGGGCTTCGGCGGGTTCCCGGCAGCCTCGATGACGGCCGTGTCGCCGAGCGTCGGCACGTGGTGGTCATTCGGATCGTCGGCGTTCGTCCAATTGCTCGCGACATCCCAGCTCCCCCCGCTCGAGCTGGCCCAGAACATGCTCGCCAGGAGCGTCCGATCCTCCAGTATCTCCAGGCGGGGCCCACCGGGGATGCGCCGGAACAAAAGCCGGCGGGCTCTTCGACCGGAGAGTAGGAATCGCATGGTGAACCTCGCGTGTTCGGAGAATCGTGTGCCGGCTGGCGATGCGTCCACGACCCGGGCACCGCCGAGCGATTTCTCGTGAACGCCGGACGCGTATCTATCACCGACCCGCGTCGCGACCCGCCATGCTGCCGGAAAAAAACTCGCGTCCCCTCGAGCCAAGACTTTATAATGCGGCAAGGCGACAGCCATTCATGCGACGACGCTCGGAGCCCCCCGTGCTGGCCGACAGCGAGAATTCCGTCACCCGTTGGGTCAACGAGCTGAAGGCCGGCGACCGGGGCGAGGCCGCTCGCCTGCTCTGGCAGCGCTACTTCGAGCGACTGGCCCGGCTCGCCCAGGCCCGACTGCGCAGGTCGCGCGGGGGCCGGCGGATGGGGAAGATGTCGCCCTGAGCGCGTTCGACAGCTTCTTCCGGGGTGCCTCCGCCGGTCGTTTCGCGAAGATCGGTAACCGCGATGATCTGTGGCGGCTCCTGGTGACGATCACCGAGCGGAAGGCGCACAACCAGCGGCGGAGCGAGTTCCGCAAGAAGCGGGGGGGCGGGCGCGTCATCGGCGCGGCCGAACTCGCCGGCGCGGCGGACGACGGCGACGATCCACTGGCCCGAGCCGCCGCCGCCGATCCGACACCCGAGTTCGCGGCGATGGTCGCCGACGAATACCGGCGGCTGTTCGGCAGCCTCGCCGACGAGTCGCTCCGGGCCGTCGCGCTGCTGAGGTTGGAAGGCCACTCCAACGAGGAAATCGCGGCGAACCTCACGTGCGGCTTGCGGACGGTCGAGCGGAAGCTCGAGGTGATCCGCAAACGCTGGCTCGCGGAGGGCGCGAAATGAGCCCGGACGGGGACACGGATGCGTCGTGCGACCGCGGCTCGCTCTCGGCGACCCAAGCCGAGGAGCTGGATCGAGCTTGCGACCGGTTCGAAGCGGAATGGCGGGCGGCCCGGCGCCCGACGATCGAGGACCATCTCTCGGGGATGATTGAGCCGCTCCGATCGGCCTTGCTCGGCGAGCTGATCGCCATCGAGATCGACTGGCGGCGCCGGCGCGGCGAGCTCCCGACGCCGGAGGAGTACCGCGACCGCTTCCCGGCCCACCACGAGACGGTGGCCGCCGCCCTTGGACCGGCCACCCTAACCTTCGTCTCATCGAGATCCCGTCTGAACGGATCCGATGGCGACCGGACCGACGCGTCCCAGGGCCCGGCCGGCGGCCGGCGCTTCCGGATCCTGCGACCCCACGCCCGGGGCGGCCTCGGCGCGGTGTTCGTGGCCCTGGACTCGGAGCTCAACCGCGAGGTGGCGCTCAAGCAGATCCTCGACCGCCACGCCGACGACCCGGTCAGTCGTCGTCGGTTCCTCATCGAGGCCGAGATCACGGGCGGCCTGGAACATCCCGGCATCGTCCCGGTCTACAGCCTGGGCTCCCACGACGGCGGCCGCCCCTATTACGCCATGCGGTTCATCAAAGGCGACACCCTCAAGGAGGCCATCGAGCGATTCCACGGCGATGCGTCGCTGCGGAGGGACCCGGGCCGAAGGTCCCTGGAGCTGCGCCAGCTCCTGCGGCGGTTCGTCAACGTCTGCAACGCCATCGACTACGCCCACTCGCGCGGGGTGCTCCATCGCGACATCAAGCCGGGCAACGTGATCGTCGGCAAGCACGGCGAGACCCTGGTGGTCAACTGGGGCCTGGCCAAGGCAACCGGCCGATCCGAGACTGGCTCGGAGGGACGGACCTTGATGCCCAGCTACAGCAGCGAATCGGCCGCGACGCTGCCGGGGAGCGCGCTGGGTACCCCGGTCTACATGAGCCCCGAACAGGCGGCGGGCGACCTGGAGTCGCTCGGCCCGGCCAGTGACGTCTACAGCCTCGGCGCGACCCTCTACAACCTGATCACCGGTCGCGCCCCGTTTGAGGCGGTCAATGCCGGTGGAGTGCTGGAGAAGGTGCGGCGCGGGGAATTCCCGCGGCCGCGCACCGTGCGGCCGGAGGTCCCCAAGCCGCTCGAGGCCATCTGCCTGAAGGCGATGGCGCTCCGGCCGGCGGACCGCTACGCCTCGGTCCCCGACCTGGCCGAGGATCTGGAACACTGGCTGGCCGACGAGCCGGTCGCCGCCTGGAACGAGCCGTTCTCGATCCGGGCGAGGCGGTGGATGCGGAGGCATCGGACGTTGGTCGCCAGCCTCGTGACGGTTCTCGTCCTCGGATCGGCCGGCCTCGCCGGTTTCTCGGCGATTCTGGCGGGCAAGAACCGCGAACTCGATCGACAGCGCCGGACCGCCCTCGACGAGCGCAACCGCGCTGCGAAGTCCGACTCCGAGACCCGGGCCGTGCTGAGCTTCTTCGAGGAGAAGGTGCTCGCGGCGACGCGTCCGGAGGGCCAGGAGGGTGGGCTGGGCAGGGAGGCGACGATCCGTCGGGCGATTGACGCGGCCGAGCCGCAGATCGCGCGGGCCTTCCGCGATCAGCCGGCGGCCGAGGCATCGATCCGCGACGCGGTCGGGCGAACCTATCGCTACCTCGGCGACCCCGCACTGGCGATCCCCCAACACGAGCGGAGCCGCGAACTGCGCGGCCGCATCCTCGGCCCCGACCACCCCGACACCCTCGTCGCCATGAACCACCTCGCCCTGGCCTACAAGGACGCCGGCCGTCTGGAGGAGGCCGTCGCGCTCTTGGAGCAGACACTCCCAGTCATGACGGCGCGACTCGGCCCGGACCACGAGGACACGCTCAGTGGTATGCACAACCTCGCTACGGCTTACGGCCAGATCGGTCGAATCGACCGCTCGATAGCCCTTTTCCAGCAAACGATCGCCGCGAAGCGGACCAGGCTCGGTGACAACCACCCCGATACGCTCACGTCGATGAATAACCTGGCACTGGCGTACGATCGCTCGGGCCAGTTCGACCGCGCCATCGCCATGTACGAGCAGACGGTTACCGCGCAGCGAGAGCTTCTGGGCGCGGACCATCCCGATACGCTCCTGTCGATGAACAATCTCGCGATTTCGTACGATCATGCAGGTCAACTCGGCCGCGCGATCGCCCTTCACGAGCAGTCGCTGGACGCGCAGCGGACCAAGCTCGGTGACGACCATCCCGATACGCTTCGATCGGTGAACAATCTCGCCGTGGCCTACAAGCACGCCGGTCAATTCGACCGGGCCATCTCCCTCTACGAGCAGGCACTCCGAGTGCAGCGAAGCAAGCTGGGCGGGGACCATCCGGATACGCTGATGACGCTGGACAACCTCTCCACGGCCTACACATCGACCGGTCAGCCCGACCGAGCCATCGCTCTGGGCGAGCAGGCGCTCGCGGCATACCGGGCCAAACTGGGCGAGCAGCATACCGATACGCTCATCTCTCAATCGAACCTGGCCGGGAATTATGAGAAGGTCGGGCGCCTCCAGGACGCAGAACTCCTCTACCGCAAGACCGTCGAAGGCTTCCGTCGCCAGGTGCCGCGCAACGATCGCTACTATTCGCATAGCCTCGTCATGCTCGGGCAGTGCTTGATCCGCCAGCGCAAGTTCGAGGAGGCTGGGCGGTTGCTCCGGAGCAGCTTGGAGATCAAGGAGAAGACCCAGCCGGACGACTGGTCAACGGCCAATGCGCGGAGCCTGCTCGGCGAGGCGCTGACGGGACAGAAGGCGTTCGACGAGGCCGAGCGCCTGCTCCTGAATGCTCAGAAGGCATTGACCGATCGGCGCGACAGGATCCGGCCCGCCGACCGCGACCGGACCCTACGCAACGCGGCGGCCCGTCTGGCGCGGCTCTACGAGGCGTGGGGCAAGCCTGCCGAGGCCGAGGCCTGGAAGAAATGGGCCTTACCCACACCCTCGGAAAGACCCATGAACGCTCCGGTCGTCAAGTAGGATGAGCCGGGTGAAAGCCATCCGGTCTAATCAACGACCGCGGAGGAATCGCCGCTGCTCGATGCGCCGTCGGCGGCCCGGATCCCGCCGTGGACCGTCACCTGCACCGCGCCCTTGTACGGCTTGGCGAAGTTGATCGTCACGCGGCTCCCGCCGTCGAAGCTGATGCCCTTGATGCGCACGGCCTTGCTGTAGACCGTCTTGTGGTGCTTCTTCACCGCCCCGAGGACGCTGAATAGGGCCTGGTCTTGCGTCACGCTACCGTTCAGCGCCTCGTCGAAGACCACGGTGATCCCGGTCAGGCCCTTCCTCGTCTGGCCGGCGCTCACGATCTCGGCGACATGTGGCGGCGTCGGGGTCGGAGTCGGGGTGGGAGTGGAGGTCGGGGAAGCATTGAGCGTCAACATGTACGCCTCTTGCTTACCCTGGTAGGTTCCGACGCCGACGATCTGATCGTGGTTGTTGATCGCCGTCGCGTTGGTCAGCGTCCAGCCCGAATTCGCAGGGAGGAGCGAATTGAGGTCGACCGTCTTGCCCTGGGTGTAAAGGTAGGGAGCACTCTGGCTGTTGCTGCCCTGGGTGTAGCCGACGACGTCGCCGTTGTCGTTGATCCCCGCGGGGAGGGCGCTCAAGGTGGTGAAAACCCCATTGCTCTCGATGTAGTACGCGGATTTCCAGACCCCGATCACCTGGCCGGCGTTGTTGATGCCGAGTGCGGTGCTTGCATCGCCCGCGCCCAGGTCGGTCATCACCCCGCCGCTGTCGATGAAGGCGTGATCGGTGACCGTATTGCCGCCGTCGTTGGAGACGCCCGCATACCCGACGATCTGGCCGGATTGATTGATGCCGTAGGCGTAACTGCCCAGGCTGTTCCCCTGATCGTCGGTGCCGAGACCCTTCAGGTTGGTCATGGTGCTGCCGTCGCTCACGAAGGCCTCCGGAGTGCCATTCGCGTCGGCCGAATAACCGACCACGTCGCCGGACTTGTTGATGGCGTATCCGAAGCTGTAGTCGCCGCCGAGCGTACCCAGGTCCGTCATCTTCCCATCGCTGTACCGGAAGGCATGGATCACGCTACTGGCGATCGAGTAGCCGGCCACCTGACCGGAGTCGTTGACGCCGTATGCGTAGCTCGACGCACCGGAGTTGCCGAGGTCCGTCATTGCACCGTTACTGTAGAGGAAGGCATGCTCCTGGCCACTCGAGGTCTTCGAATCCCCGACGACCTGGCCGAGGTTGTTGATGGCCGTGGCCTCGCTGGCGCCTCCTCCCAGGTCGCCCAGGCCGACGATCGTGGCGCTCGGGAGGATCCTGCCGTCGAGCTGGTCGAAACGGGGCTGCCAGCGCCGTCGGCGGTCGCGGCTCGGGGTCGGTACGGAGCGATCGGATGCGCGGCGAGATGCGAGTCTCATCGTGGTATCTCCGGGGCCGGTCCTCTTCAGCAACTGTCGCGTGAGGCGAGGCGGTCGCGTCCTCGACGCCTCCGGACGGTTGTCTATCACCGGACCGCCCGCGAGCCCGCCAGGTTGCCGGAAAAAACCTCTCGCGTCCTCCCGGCGTCGGCTCATATAATAGGCCGAGGTGCGACATCCATTCGTGCGACGACGCTCGGAGTCCTCTGATGGCCGCCGATGGCGCCAATTCCGTCACCCACTGGGTCAACGACCTGAAGGCCGGCGACCGGGGCGAGGCGGCCCGCCTGCTCTGGCAGCGCTACTTCGAACGACTGGCCCGGCTCGCCCAGGCCCGTCTGCGCCATCGCGCCGGGGCCCTCGGATGGGGAGGATATCGCGCTGAGCGTCTTCGACAGTTTCTTTCAGGGGGTCACCGACGGCCGGTTCCCGCGGCTGGCCGACCGCGATGATCTTTGGAAGCTGTTGACGACCATCGCCTTGCGCAAGGCGTCGAACCGCCGCCGTCGCGAGGGGCAGATCAAGCGCGGCGGCGGACGCGTGATCGGCGCGAGCGACTACGCGGCCCGCGACCCCGGCGGCGAGGACCCGCTGGCGCAGGTCGCGGGGACGGGGCCCACTCCGGAGCTGGCCGCCATGCTGATCGACGAGATCCGGAAGCGGTTCGCCGACTTGCCCGACGAGTCGCTCCGCCTCGTGGCCCTGCGCCGGATGGAGGGCCACTCCAACGCCGAGATCGCCGTCGAGCTCGATTGCAGCCTGCGGTCGGTGGAGCGCAAGCTCGAGCTGATTCGCCGGGCATGGGGACCGGAGGCGGGAGAATGAATCGCCAAGGATCCGACCGGTCGGGGCCTCTGCCGCTGGCCCTCGCTTACCGGGTCGAGCAGGCGTGCGAACGGTTCGAGTCCGAATGGCGCTCGGGCGGGCGGCCGGACCTCCCGGCCTACATCGCCGGGATCGATGACCTCGGGCGCGCGACCCTGGCGCGCGAGCTGATCGCCATCGACGTGCACTGGCGTCGCCGCGCCGGCGAGCGGCCGGAGCTGGACGACTACCTCGACGGCCTCTCGGTCGATGCCGGGGCCGTCCGGATCGCGTTCGACGGGCTCGACCCGGGCGATCCCGATCACCCGATCATGCCGACCGAGCGGTGCAACGGGGACGACCTCGCGGGCGAAGGCGACACCAGCATCATGCCGTCCTCGGCCCCGGGACGCCCCGGGGAAGGGACCGAACTTTCCCTCGACGGCCACGGCGCGACGCCGGTGTCCGTGCCGGGGTATGAGATCCTGGGGACGCTGGGACGCGGCGGGATGGGCGTCGTGTACAAGGCGCGCCAGCGCGGGTTGTCCCGGATCGTCGCCCTGAAGATGATCCTCTCCGGCTCCCACGCGGGGGCGGCCGAACGCCAGCGGTTCCGCTGGGAAGCCGAGGCCGTCGCCCGGCTTCAACATCCCAACATCGTCCAGATCCACGAGGTCGGCGAGCATGACGGCCTCGCCTACTTCGCGCTCGAATACTGCGGCGGCGGCACCCTGGCCGGCCGACTCGCCGCGGCGCCGATGAGTCCGCACGAGGCCGCCCGGACCGTCGAGGTTCTAGCGCGAGCGGTCCACGCCGCCCACCAGGCCGACCTGGTCCACCGCGACCTCAAGCCGTCCAATGTGCTGATCTCCGACGACGGCACCCTCAAGATCACCGACTTCGGCCTGGCCAAGAACCTCGCGGTCGCCGGGCAGACCCTCTCCGGGTCGGTGCTCGGCTCGCCGTCCTACATGTCCCCCGAACAGGCCGACGGCCGGCATCGCCGGATCGGCCGGGCTTCCGACGTCTACTCGCTTGGCGCGATCCTCTACGAATGCCTGACCGGCCTGCCCCCGTTCCGGGGCGCGACGGCGCTGGAGACGCTGGAGCTGGTCCGGCAGGCGGACCCGCCGCCGCCGAGGCGACTGCGGCCTCACGTCCCGCGCGACCTGGAAGTCATCTGCTTAAAATGCCTTCAGAAGGATCCGGCCCGTCGCTACGCCGGCGCACTCGAGCTGGCCGACGACCTGGGCCGATTCCTTCAAGGCCGGCCGATCCTCGCCCGGCCGGCGGGCGCCATCGACCGCGCTGTGAAGTGGGCCAGACGGAATAAGCCGGCCGCCGCGGCCGGCGCGACCCTCTTGCTCGCCACCGTCATGGGCCTGGGCGGCGCCGCCTTCTGGCGGGACGGCGTGCTCCGCCGCCATAACCGCGAGCTGACGGCGGCGCTGGAGCGGGCCGAGCGGAATGAAGCGTTAACCCGCCGGCTCTGGTACGACTCGCAAATGCGGCTGGCCCAGCAAGCCTGGGCATCAGGTCAGGTCGAGCTCTCCCAGGAGATCCTCGAAGGGCTCAGGCCCGAGTCACCCGGGCGCGACCTTCGCGGCTTCGAGTGGCACTACCTCCGGCGTGTTTGCCATCACGACTTCTCGGTTCTCACCGGGCACGAGCCGCTGTCGATGATCCTCTCGCCTGACGGACGGACCCTGGTCTCGGGCGATGGTTACGGCTCCTTGCTCTTCTGGGACCTTGCTGCGGGGCGGGAACGCATCCGTTTTCAGGGCCACGCGCGGGAAGTTTCTGGCCTGCTGTTCTCGTCGAATGGCGAAACCTTGGCTAGCTGGTCGACAGCGGAAGAGACACCAAGCGAGGTCAAGCTGTGGGATCCGGGTACTGGCCGCCAGCTCACCACGATCGCCGGGATTATCGGACGTGTCGTCGGTTTGGCGTTCTCCCCCGATGGTCGGGTGCTTGCGGTGTCGGAACATGATAGGAACGGCGACTCTTCGAAGAATCGAGCGGTGTTCTGGAGTCTCGAACGCGGCCTGGAGAATGCCGCGCGTGGCGCGGCACCGATTGTCTGTGACAAGATGGCCTATTCCCCGGATGGCCGTTGGCTGGCCACGAGTGGGAGTTCGGGCAACGTGACTCTGCGGGACGCGACAACCGGCGACGCGAGGGTTACTCTTTGCAAGCCCTTTCGCTCGATTTCCGAGATGGCGTGGTCTAACGACGGTGGCACTCTTGCCGTGGCCGATCAAACGTCGGTCAGTTTCTGGGATATTGGCACACAGCGCGAGATGGGTTCCGTCGCGATCCCTTCCTTGGTTTCTCTCGCATTCTCTCCCGATGGGAATCGGCTCGCCGGAGCCTCGGATACTGGTAAAGCGATCAAGTCGATTGCTGACGTCAGGACCAATCCCCGAGAGATCCTGCTGGAAAAGGCCTCCGGCAAGGAGCTCCAAGTGGCCTTCTCGGCCGACGGGAGAACGCTCGCTGGCGGCGGATCGGGCCTCTCCCCGACCATCTGGGATGCATTCTCGGGGCGGAAGCTGGCCGAGTTCACCGGAAAGACGGGCTCTGCGGGGCGATTGGTCTTCGCACCCGGAGGCGAGTCTCTGATATTCAGTAGCGAGGACGGGCGGATCCGCTCCTGGCATTTCGTCAGGAAGCCCGAACCCATCGCCGAGCTCGCCGGGCACCAGAAGGAAGTCTGGGGGCTGGCGTACACTCCCGACGGCAACACGCTGATCTCGTCCAGCGACGACCATTCCATCAAGCTCTGGGACGCGCGCGACGGCGGATTGCGGTCGACTCTCGAGGGGCACGATTCGCTCGTGGCGGGGGTGGCTGTCAGTCCCGATGGGAGGCTCCTGGCCAGCGCGGGCTTCGAGCCGACGCTCCGGCTCTGGGACCTCCCCGGCCGCCGGTTGATTCGCACGCTCCGCGGCCATACCGATCGGGTCCGGACCGTGGCGTTCTCGCCGGACGGGCGGCACGTCGCCTCGGCCGGCTCCGACAAGACGGTCCGCGTCTGGGACGTGAATCGCGGCGAATCGCTCCGGGCCTTCACCGGGCACACCGATACGGTCCGCGCCCTGGCATTCGACCCCGGCGGTACGCTCCTCGTCTCATCGAGCGATGACCGAACCATTCGTGGCATTGAGGTCAAGGGGGGCCGGGAAACCTCGTTCTTGCCGTGTTCCCAACACAGTTCGGCCCTGGCGTTCTCGCCGGATGGGTCTTTTCTGGCATCGGGGGACGACCGGGGAAGTCTCACGATTTGGGATGCCGCGACATGGTCGAGGCGGTGGTCGGTCAAGGGATCCGATGCTGCAATCTGGGACCTGACCTTCTCGCCCGACGGCCGATCGCTCGCCGCCGCGTGCGGTGACGCCAAGGTCCGGCTGTGGGACCCGATCACCGGCCAGGTCCTGCTTATCCTCGAGGGACACGCCCGGCGGGTCAACGCCGTGGCATTCTCGCCCGACGGCCGGACCTTGGCCTCCGCCAGCCACGACGGCGCGGTTCGTCTCTGGCAAGCTGGCCCGCCATGAAGAAGCCGGTGGCCGCAAGCGTTGCATCCGGCTGGACTTCGGTCTCCACAACGGCCGAGATCGAATGGCGCCCTGGTGCCTGGAGACGAACAGTGGCCTGCGGCAATTCCCTCTCGATTTCGAAGACTTCGGTCTTCCATCCACTTCAAGGCCGAGGCGGCATCGCCACCTGGGTGCCAGGGAAGGAGCGGATCGGGATCAGGACGACTTCTCGGTCCGCGCCGCGGAACTCGACGTCGAAGAACTCGAGGACGCCGCCGTGGCCCAGGATGCTATATCGGATCGGCGACGCGGTGAAGCCGACCACGGCCGTCCATTCGTACGTCTCGCGCAGGCCATCTGTGATCGTGAGCTGCATACTGGCATAGCGACACCGGAGGGGCGCGGGGCGTCCGACAAGCTCGATGTCTTGCTCCACGGCTCCCGTCAGGTCAATCCCGATGCGGATGGCCGCACGCTCGGGGAAGAGGGTCGCATCGGCGCCGCTGTCGAGGAGACCGTCGCGGGTCTGGTCACCGCGAGGGCCGGTCACTCGAACGGCCGTGATCGGCCGGTAATGGAAGAGCCTGCCGCCGAGTGCGGGATTCGGCCGCAGGAGCGCGACCGGCATGTACGGTATCCTCACTCGCCCATCACTCCGGCGCCCATGATGATGTCAACGTCCGGGACGGAAGAGAAGACGACCTCGGACGGATCGTATCCCAGCTCCTGCACCATGTCATCCAACCGATCGGGATCCTTGTCGCTAGCGATGACCCGCTTGCCGTCAGGGCTCCACACGATAAACTTGCCCCGGTACTGGAGGAGTTCCTCCGGAGGGAACGCCAGGCGGTTCTTGTTGAACTCGTACATGTCCATGATCGGGCTCCTCGGGACGGATCCGGCGCAATCCGCCAATCTACCCCTCGATTCCATCATTCTCTCTCGAATTCGTCCAGCGAGATCGCCGGCCGGGTCGTGATTGCCTTGCCGGCCATGCCCGACCCCGCCACAGCGGGCGTGCGGACGGCCTGGGGGATAATCTCGTCGATGGAGACGTCCCAGGTGACGTGCCCGATCGCGACGACCGCCGTCTTCTTGCGGGGGTCGAGCTTGACCAGCCGGCCGGGCCGGTCGTAGCCGAGTCGCGGCACGACGACGCGATCGCCGGGCTGGAGGCGGGCGCGGGCCTCCGAGATCGTCTCGGCCTGGCGGGTCCCGTCCTGGAGCTCGGCGAGGCGGCGGGCAAGGGCCTCACGGGTCCGCTCGGCCTCGGCTTGCGCTCGCAGGGCGCTCTCGCGGGCCTGCTCGGCCTCCTTGCGGAGGTTCTGGAGGATCTCCAGCTCGGGGATGTCCCCGCCTCGGCGCTGGGACCGGTAGGACTCGGCCCGCGCGACGATGTGGTCGGCCAGTTTCAGGTGGCGGGCGATCTTCAGGGCATTCGACTCGCCGATGTCGCCGATGTGCACGCGGTACTTCGGGCGGAGGGTCTCGTCGTCGAACTCGACGGCGGCGTTCTCGGCGCCGGTAGTCGAGAGGGCGTAGGTCTTGAGGTCGCCGATGTGGGTCGTCACGATCGCGCGGCTGCCGATGGCGGTCAGCTCGTCGAGGATCGCCCGCCCCAGCGCGGCCCCGTCGGCGGGGTCGGTGCCGGCTCCCATCTCGTCGAGCAGCACCAGCGACCGCTGCGTCGCCTTGCCCAGGATCTCGCCGATCCGCCGCACGTGCGACGAGAACGTGGAGAGCGACTGTTCCAGGCTCTGCTCGTCGCCGATGTCGGCCAGCACGTCGTCGAAGACCGGGAAGTCGGAGCCTTCGTCGGCGGGGACGTGCAACCCGGACTGGGCCATGATCGCCAGCAGGCCGACCGTCTTGAGTGCCACCGTCTTGCCGCCGGTGTTCGGGCCGGTGATCACGAGCATGTGGAACCGCAGCCCGAGGTTCAGGTCGATCGGCACCACCGACCTGGGTTCCGACGGTGCCGCGGGCGGCTCTGGCGACCGTTCGACCGCCTCAGCGTCGGCCGCTCCCGGGGCGACGGCCGCGGCCGGGTCCGCTGCCGGTCGAGTCACCGCCGGATCGCCCCGGAAGAGCGCCTCCAGGAGCGGATGCCGGGCGCCCCTGAGCACGAGCCGCCCTTCGTCGTTGAAGCGCGGGGCTGTCATGCGGTAGTCGATCGCCAGGCGGGCCTTGGCGTGGATCAGATCGAGCTCGGCCATGGTCTCGAGCGTGCCCAGCAAGCTCTCCGCCACCATGCCCACCTGGGCGCTGAGCCATCGCAAGATGCGGCGGATCTCCTTGGCCTCGCGGGCGCGGAGGAATGAGAGCTGAGCCGACCGCTCGCCGATCGCCCGCGGCTCGATGTAGACCGTCTCGTTACTCGCGCTGGTACGGAGGACCGCGCCTTCGATCTCGCCGCGGTGGTCCTTGGAGACGGGCAGGACGTAATGGTGCCCCACCATCGTGAAGTTGGGGAAGCGCAGGCTGCGCCGCACCTCGGCGGAGCGGAGCAAGTGCCGGAGGATCTCCTGGATGCGCTCCTCGACCTGGGCGATCTCGCGGCGGACGGCGGAGAGCCGGCGGCTGGCCGTGTCGAGGACCTTGGCGCGGCTGTCGAGGCACCCGTCGATGGCCGCGACCAGTCCCGAGAATTCCCCGACACCCTGGCGGAGGCCCCCCAGGCGGGGGAACTGGTCGCCGATCCAGTTGAGCCATCGATCGAGCTCGCCGATGGCCCGGAGTGTCTCGCCCGTCTCGGCCAGCTCCTCGGCCTCGAGGACCCCGCCCACTTGCGCGCGCCGGACGAGTGGACGGATGTCGTGCAGCCCGCCGAATGAGGGTCGCAGGCCGGCTCGGATGGCCTCGACCATCTCGGTGGTCAAGGCCTGACGCTGGTGGATCTCGGCGGGGTCGAGGCTGGCCTCGAGCTGATGAGCCCCGGACTTGCCCAGGGAGCAAGCCGCCCGCGCGGCGACCAGGGCGCGGACCTTGTCGAACTCCAGGAGTTCCAGCGTGTGGCTGTCCATGTCTGCTCACGACCCGACGCGGCTCGGCGGGCCCGGGGCGAGCCGCTACTCCCCGGGGCCACGCCTCTGATCGACACCGGAGCGCACGGCCCGGTTCACGCCCGTATCCATCAGTCGATTATCGCAAGGGGCGTACCGAGGGAGCCATGGCGCTTCCGCCGTGTCGCGGGGCGGGCGACCACGCCGGCGGCTGGTGCCACGCGGCGTCATCGCCGGGCGGCTGGCTTCGCCGGATCGGCGGCGGCGGCCGGCGGCGGCTCGGACTTCGCGACCTGAGGCAACAGTTCGCGCCGCCACGGCTGCGGCCGGCTCCCCAGGTCCTTCCCGGTGATCTGCTTGAGAGCCCGGTACGACTGGAGCCGGATGGCCGGGTCCTCGTGCTCCATCCCCTCGATCAGGACCTGGAAGATCCGGGGATCCTGCGTCTTGAGGGCGCCGATCCCTTCGATGGCGGCGATCCGGCAGTCCTCCAGCGGGGCCGTGTTCATCACCCGCGCGAGCATCGTGGCGTCCTCGGGCGTCCCGACCTTGCCGAGCGCGCGGTACGCTTCGACCTTGAGCATGGGCTCGGAGTTGGGATCGTTCGCGACTCGGGCGATGGCATTGCGCGCCCGACGGTCGCCGAGCTCGCCGAGCGTGCGGATGATGACGGCCCTGATCCCGACCGGCTCCCTCCCCTCGTCGAGTTTGACGACGAGCGTCTCGACGGCCTCCGACTTGTCCTGCGGATTGTCGTAGAGATCGGGGTGGCCCAGCTTGGCGTAGGCGATGTAGCGGATATTCGGGTCGGAATTCGATCGGATATGTTGGATGAAGCTCTTGGGGGTGGTGCCGATGTAGGTCGAACAGCCGCAGAAGGTCGCAAACCAGACGACCGCCAGGAGCGGGGAGGGTGCCAGGCCTCGGAGTTTCGGCGTTGACGAGGCTTTCATGGCCGCCTGACCTGCCCCTCGCGAAGAGACGACCCGATGAAACCGACCGAAAGTCGCGCCAGCCCGTCCGCGGACGGGCGGACGGACTCCTCCGCCGCACGAGATGACGCCCAGACGGGCGGGCGAACCCGGCCCGAGCGATGGACGAGGCGGGATCTTAGCGTCCAGCCGCGCATCCGCCAAGGCCAGCTCCGGGATGAGATGCCAGCGGATCGACCGGCGGCCCTGGTCCGTATCGCGTGCCGGAGACGACGTGGCCGCGAGAGGGAAGGGGAGAAGTGTCGAGATCACCGTTCGAGCGAGGGCTGCTCTCGATATGACGTGCCACTTGCCGGGGGCCAAAGTCCGTCGCCCCGGGATCGCGGGCGCGTATCCCGGGACGACGGGCGCACTGCGGAGACGGTTTCAGACCGCGGGCGCTGGCGCGGGTGCCGACGCCGCTTCCGGCGCGGGGCCGGTCGGCGCTCGGGGCCACCGGCGCGGCCGGGGTCGCGGCATGCTTCGAGCCGGCCTTTGTCATGAGGAAGCGCGCCACGCCTTCGACCTTCTTGCCGCGCTTGACCAGCTTCTTGTTCAGCAAGGACTCGAGGATCTTCCCCTCGCCCTTGCCGGCGGCGTAGCCGGTCTCCCCCGCCTGGTTGACCGACCCCAGCACCCGGGTCTGGGAGTCCGACAGCTTGATCGCCGGAGCCTTCTTGGCCGCCGGCTTGGCCTTGGCCTGCGCCGGCATGGTCGACTTCTTGGGAGGCGACTTCTTAGTAGTCGCCTTCTTGGGGGCGGCCTTCTTGGGGGCGGCCTTCTTGGTGCTCGTGGATTTCGGCGCGCTGCTCGTCTTCGGTGTCGCTGATTTCTTCACCGCCATCGGTCTGACCTCGCTCCAAGACATTCTCGCTTGAGTCCGACCGGCATGAATCGACCGGTCCCTTCGTCAATTCATACCAAATCTTTGAACTTATGGAAGACGAGCCGCGCGGAAATCGCCGAAAAAATGTCCCGAATTCGCCGATCCTCGGGACCGAATCCGGTTGAATCGCTCGATCGACCCCGACGGCGCGATCGTGCCATCGGTTTTCGTAAAAGCTTTCATGCATATATTCCACTGATCCCTTCTCCGGTTTTTCCGCGGATTTTCACGGTCCCTCGAGTTGAACGACCGGCGAACGACGAACAGGCTCGACGCCCGCGGCACGCGCGCGACCCGCCGGAGAGTCTGGCATCGTCCCGCGGCGTCTCGCGGCTCCCCGATTCCCGCGATCCTGGGCTGGGCGAAACCGGCCAGCTGGCTCGCCGGGAGCGCGGGCAGGCGGCACCTTGGCTCGTCCGGATGTTGACAAGCCCTGCGGAGATGTCATCATCCCGTGGAGCGGTTCCGGTCGGGGGTTCCGCGGGCCTTCCGGATGTGCCGACCGCGCCTTTGAATCGGCGCGACGAGCCCTTGCACGGGCCCCGATGATCGGTCACAATAACTGGACAAAGTATCAGATCTCGGTCGGGACGAGGGAAAGGACGGACGGACCGATGCTGACGAAAGTGAGGGGCATCGTCGAGGCGGTCGCCGAGGAATCGGTCACGTTGCGCGTGGACCCGTTCGAGCTCGAGGTTCTGATCCCGGAACACACCCGGCGCGCGGTCCAGGCCAGGCTGAACGAGCCGATGGAGCTGCACACCATCTTCTATATAGAAGGTGGGGCGATGGTCGGGCGGATGATCCCGCGCCTGATCGGGTTCCTCTCGCCGATCGACCGCGAGTTCTTCGACATCTTCTGCTCGGTCGACGGCGTGGGCGTGCGGAAGGCGCTGCGGGCGATGGTCCGGCCGGTGCGGGAACTGGCGCGGACGATCCAGGACCAGGACGTGAAACTCCTGGCGACCTTCCCGGGCATCGGTGAGGCCACCGCCGAGCGGATCGTGGCCAAGCTGCGGCGCAAGGTCGGCAAGTTTGCCTTGATCGTCGGCCCCGAGACGGCCGCCGTCGGGGCGGCCGCCGAGTCCAACGGCGCCCCCGAGAACGCCGAGCCCGATGTGATCCGCGATACCTACGCCGCGCTCCTCTCGGTGGGCCATACGGAAAGCCAGGCCCGGCAGGCGATCGACCGCGTCCTGTCCGGCAAGAAGAAATTCAAGTCCGTGCCCGATATGATCGAAGCGATCTACCAGCAAAGTCGATGAGTCGCATGGAAATGGGCCGGGCACCCAGCGCAGGGGACCGATCGATGCGAGAGGCGATCATTCGAGGGACACCGGATCGCGACGACCAGGGGAGGCGCCACCGCGACGCGGGACCGGACGCCTCACTCGCCGAGAAGGTCGTCGACCCGGACGAGAAGCTCCGCCCCCAGCGGCTCCACGAGATCGTGGGGCAGCGGGGGGTGGCCGAACGCCTGGCGATCAGCCTGGAGGCCGCCAAGAAACGGGGCGAGCCCCTGCCGCACATCCTCTTCGACGGGCCGCCGGGCCTCGGCAAGACGACGTTTGCCACCGTGCTGCACAACGAGCTGGGGGTCGAGCTGAACATCACCAGCGGCGCGGCGCTCGACAAGAAGATGGACGTCATGCCTTATTTGACCAACGCCGCCGAGGGATCGATCCTGTTCATCGATGAGATCCACAGGCTGCCCAGCGCGGTCGAGGAGTTCATCTATCCGGTCATGGAGGACTTCCGGGTCGACGTCGTGCTGGGCGAAGGGATGTCGGCCCGCACGATCAACCTGCCGCTGAAGAAGTTCACGATCATCGGCGCCACGACGCGCAGCGGCATGCTCTCCGGGCCGCTCCGCGAGCGGTTCGGCATCCACGAGCACCTGGAATTCTACGACATCGAGGACCTGGCGCGGATCATCACGACCAACGCGGCCAAGCTCCGCGTGACGATCGTGCCCGAAGCGGCCTGGGAGCTGGCCGCGCGCAGCCGCGGGACGCCCCGGATCGCCAACTCCCGGTTGAGGTGGGTCCGCGACTACTCCCTGGCCCGCGCCGACGGGCACATCAGCCTCGAGGTGGCGCGCGATGCCCTCGACATGCAGGAAGTGGACGCCGAGGGGCTCGACCGACAGGATCGCCGCTACCTCGAGACTCTAATCCGGGTCTTCGACGGCGGCCCGACCGGCGTCGAGGCCCTCTCCGCGACCATGAACGTGGCCGTCGACACCCTCCGGGACGAGGTCGAGCCTTATCTCCTCCGCCGCGAGTACGTGATCCGGACGCCGCGCGGCCGGGTCGCCACCTCGGCGGCGTATCTCCACCTGGGCCTCGACCCGCCGCCGCCCGAACCCGAATTCCCGCTGTTCGACCCGCAACGGCGGCTGTTCGAGTGATCCGGCATCGCTCCGGCATGGCGGGCGCGGATGATACGGCGATTTCGCCCGGACTTTCCAGACGTCTGGGTGACTCATCACCATCCCCGTTCCGCCGTAACTCATGACTCACGCTTCCGATGGCTACGATCATCGGCGCGAAGCTCGGGCGGACCGACGGTCCAGCGCGTAGAGCATCCCCAAGCCCAGGAGCATGATGACTGCTCCAATGGCTAGGAGCAGCCGGCGCAGCCGCGCGACCGGCGCGTAGGCTTCCTCCACGTTGACCTTGGCGATCAGGCCCCAGTTGGGATAGCCGATGCCCAGCGGCCGGTAGGCCACCAGCACCTCGCGGCCGCGGTAGTCGGTCGTCGTCCTGAGGCCGTATTCCCCCGAGCTCGCCGCGTTGAGCGACGGGAATTCCTCGGCCGAGACCTCGGACAGGGTGGCATCGCCGCGGGGCGGGAAGGGCAGATGGATGCGGTCCCCGCTCTTCCAGCCGACCAGGACCTCGCCGCTTTCGCCCAGTCCGTGCGTGTCGCCGAGGAAGGACGTGACGGGCCCGAAGTCGGCGGCGAGCAGGACGCTCCCCAGCATCCGGCCGGCGGCGTCACGGACCGGGCCGCAGAAGACCACCACATACGTGCCGGCGGTCCGCCTCGGAGGCACGGCCAGCCACCCCTCCGCTTCCGGATCCGCCGCCGGCCGCTCGGCGCGAGAAAGCTCGGCGACCGCGCCGCGCGGATCGCTCGCGGCGAGGATGCGACCCGAGCCGTCTTCGATCCAGAGGGCCAGCAGGTCCGCCGCAGGGGCCTGGACGTTGGACAGGAAACTGCCGGCCTGCTCCGCGAACCGCTCGGCCGATAGCGTCCCCCCGGCGTACTCGGCGAACAACATCCGGATCCGCGAGCGGCCGCCGATCGACGCGGCACGCTCTCGTTGTTGCCGCAGCGCCATGAACAGGATTTCCTGCCGGTCGCCGGCGATCGTCATCAGCCGGTTGCGGACCTGCTCGCTGAGGATCGCGCTGGTCGTCACGTAGGCCGCGCCGATTAAGGCCCCGTCGCTACCGACGACGACAAAGCCCAGGGTCACGGCGATCGTCCAGTTGCGCCTGCACCATTGCCATGCCCTCCGGAGTGCACCGGGCGGCCGGACCGAGATCGGTTCGCCGGCGAGCCAACGCATGAGGTCGGCAGCCAACTCCCCCGCCGTGGCGTACCGCAACTTGGGCTCTTTGGCCATTGCCTTGAGCGTAATGGCCTCCAGTTCTCGAGGAATCCGATCATCGATCTGCCGAGGGCGCTTCGGTTCGTCATGGACGACCTGGTGCAAGAGCATCCGCATGTTGCCCCGGAAGGGCGTCTCGAGAGTCAGCATCTGGTACAGAATCACGCCCAGGCTATAGACGTCGCTACGTCGGTCGACATTGTGAGAATCACCCCTGGCCTGCTCGGGGGACATGTATGCAGGCGTACCCAGAACCTGGCCCTCCAAGGTCATCGTGACCTCACCCGACTCCCGCTTCGCAAGGCCGAAATCCATGATGAGTGGAGTTCCGTCCTCGCCGAGCATGATATTGGACGGCTTGATGTCGCGGTGGACCACGCCGCGGCGGTGCGAGTCGTCCAGGGCATCGGCCACCGACGCGATGATCTGGGCCGTCTCGCGGTGCGAAGGCCGACCGGCAGTCAAGCGATCCGCCAGGGTTACGCCCTGGACAAACTCGCTAACGAGGTACACCATGCCATCGATCTGGCCCACTTCGTGCACAGGGACGATGCCTGGGTGCCGGAGTTGCGCAACACTTCGGGCTTCGCGAAGAAATCGATCCCGATCCTGATCACTGGTCAGACTGCCTGCGCGTGGGACCTTAACGGCGACGACGCGATCGAGCTGCAAGTCGTGGGCCTTGTACACCGTGTCAAAGGCCCCGACACCGACGCTCTCCACCAACTCGAAGCGCCCCAGCAACTGCCGACTGCCGCGCGGGTTCCAGGTGCGCGTCGCCTCCCGATCAAAAGGGAAGGTCGAACCACAGACCGGGCAAAGCACGTCGACCCCGTCGCGTGGCGTGGCGACCAGAATGAACGCGTTGGAGCAATGCAGGCAGACGACGCGCGCCTCGTGCTCGCTCGACCAGAGCGGGGCGAGTTGAGCGGGGCTTGCATCCTCGACGGAGTTCTTCGTAGAGCTCCCGGAGATCTTCGGGCCTACTCGCTCGTGCTCATCCCGCAGTCGCGTCACCTCGGCCATGAGTTCGGCATCGCCTGCGCACAGATCGAACAGCGCGGCTGTTCGCTCAGCCGGATCGCGCCGCAGCGCCTCCTCGAAGATAGCGAAGACCCGTTGGCTGCGTTCGGGCGTCATCGTTCCGAGTCTCCATGATGCCAGTTGAATCGGGCCCGCACGCACCGCGATTCCGTCTCGCCCCTGGTGCCAGCCACTTCCGCCAACTCCGCGACATCCGAGACCGGCCGCCCGGCGAGAAACCGGACGATGACGAACTGCAGCTGGCCGGCCCGGATTGCTGTGGCCGGGAAACCCGCCATGCAATCGATCAGTCGCATCAGGAGGCGATACCTCGTCGCACCGCCAGTCCTTCAATTTACACCAAGACCGATCCGACGGCCATAAGGTCATCGGGATCAGGTCTGTCGTTAGACACTGACCTTCCGCTCAAGTCTCCCGTCTTCGCGATTGCGTCTCGACTTCGCCGTGGGAATTCTCGGATCGTCCGTGTCGGTGAGACCGAGGGCGGCACGAAGTATATCAACAATCCTTATGACCGCCCGACTCCCCGATCCGCGGCTTGTTCGCGGCCGGTCCCCGTCCGGCGGGTCCGTCCCACCGGCTCGCCCCCGACCGGTCGGGCCCGTCGGCCGACGCGGTCGGACGCATGGACCTGGTGCAACTCCGGCCTTCTCGCCCTGGGGTCCGAGCCAGCCCTTCGTCTTCAGCGTCACGAGTCGTCGATCCCTGTCGATCGGGAGCCGGAGCCGGTTGCCCACGACCGTATGAATCCCCAGGAGTGGCAGACGGGGAGCGATCGGCAGTGCGTCCGGCACCACGGTGGCTACAGAGAGAGCCCTGATCCTCAGGCGGCGATTGCGAGCAGGATCCCCAGGATTTTCCCTAGCTGGTCGAGATAATATTCGGGGAGGTCGATGAAGACAACGTTTCCCTCGAGTTTCAGGAACCGCCAGATGCTCCCCGTGGTCACGGCCCCGTGCACCACGCTCTCGGCAAGCCCTTCGCGCTGATTGAATTCCCGGGCGCCGACCATGGCGGCCACGCACTGGCCCAGTCCGCCGGTGATATCCTCGCGTTTCGCCTCGACGACCGCCACCAGGGGATGGCTCAGGAAGAACCGCTCGGGCGAGAGCGCCAGCAAGTAGTCGCAGACACCGGTGAGACCCCGCTCCTTGTCGATGTCCAGGGAGAGGCCGGAGAAAAGGTTGAGCCGATAGCCCGAGAGTCGCACGGTTTCCATCAGGATGGGTGCGATGATCATCTCGGAGCGGGCCTTCTCCGTGTTCATCGCCACGGCCGCGGGGCTCCACACGCGGAGGAAATCGCGCAGCTCGCGACTCACCTCGACCTGCAGCGTCGCGGCATACAGGTCGAGATCCTCGCGAAGAGTCAGCCCGAATCGCTCATGTACCGTCCTCAAGTCGAAATCGCTGTAAGCCATAGGTTCACGCCGAGGATTGAGGGGTCCGCGCCTTGAATGAGCCCATTATCGACGCACGGCTGGCGGCCGATCAATCCGAGTCTCCGCCCTGACCTCGCGGTGTACCGACGCCCAGGAGTATAGTCTGGAAACCGTCGTATCGCCGGGCGTCTCCCTTCATCGGCCCGTCGCGAACGGCTCGCAAGACACGATTCTCGCCGGCAGAAGTTGAGTCGTCCTTTCATGTCGGGTGGGCATCTCCCGCCGACGCCATGCCTTCCTTGGTGGGGGGCCACGCTACTTAACTTCCCCGAGCAATACTCAATAGAATGATCGAAGGGATCGGCTGTAGTCCGACGCGGGGGGCGGCTTCGATCAGCCGGTTCGCGGACGAATCGGGCGCGATGGGGGGACGGTCCAATGCCTCAGACGATGCGCTTCGAGTGTCCCCAGGGGCATACGTGGGAAGGCGAGCCGGCGTCGCTCGAGGCTGTCGACGACGCGGACGCCTGTCCCATTTGCGGCGCCCCGAGCGGATCGCGGTTGTCCGCCGGATTCGGATCGTCCGATGACGTCGGCGATGAGCTGCCCCCGCCCCCGGGGCGGCCGCTGGCCGACGCGGCCGTGCCCGAGCCCGCCGCCACCTCCTGGTCGCCGGGAGGCGGGCGGCGTGGCGCCCTCGACGATCCGCCGTCGATCGACGGCTATGAGATCCTGGGCGAGCTGGGCCGCGGCGGGATGGGGGTGGTCTACCACGCGCGGCAGGTGAGCCTGGGCCGCGAGGTGGCGCTCAAGATCGTCCTGGCCGGGGCGCACGCCGCCTGGAGCGAGCGGTCGCGGTTCCGCGTCGAAGCCGAGACCGCAGCCCGCTTGAAGCATCCCCACGTCGTCCCCATCTACGAGATCGGCGAGCAGGGGCATCTCCCCTACCTGGCGATGGAGTTCGTCGAGGGGGGTAGCCTCGCGCAGGCGATGGCCGTGCGACCCCTGGCCCCCGAGCAGGCGGCCGGGATGGCCGAGACGTTGGCACGGGCCATGGACTATGTCCATCATCGCGGCGTCGTGCACCGCGACCTCAAACCCGCCAACGTGCTCCTGACCTCCGAGGGCATCCCCAAGATCACCGATTTCGGGCTGGCGAAGTGGCTCGATACCTCGTCGGGCCATCAGACCCAGAGCGGGGCGGTCCTGGGTACACCGAGCTACATGGCGCCGGAGCAGGCCCGGGGGCAGGCGGGGCTGGTCGGGCCGGCCACGGACGTCTATGCCCTGGGGGCGATCCTCTACGAGATGGTGACGGGCCGGCCCCCGTTCCACGCCGCCACGTCGCAGGAGACCGTGCAGCAATTGCTAACGGAGGAACCCCTGCCGCCGACCCGGCTCCAGCCCAGGGTCCCCCGCGACCTGGAGACGATCTGCCTGAAGTGCCTCCAAAAGGACCCTGCGCGGCGTTATGCCAGCGCCGGCGGGCTGGCCGACGACCTGCGGTGCTTCCTGGACCGGAAGCCGATCCGCGACGTCCCACGCCATCGTGGGAGCGGGTCGCGAAGTGGACGAGGCGCCGACCGGCCATCGCGGTGCTGATCGGCGTGAGCATCGCGGCGGTGGTCGCCCTCCTCTCGATGGGTCTGGCCTACAACGCACGGTTGCGGCGCGAGCGCGCCAACTCCGACCTCCAGCGGGACGCGGCCCGGGCCGCGCAGGCGCGGGCGGAGGCCGACTTCCGGCTGGCCCTCGATGCGGCCAAGCGGTTCTACACCGAGGTGAGCGAGAACAAGCTCGTGAACGTCCCCACGATGGACCCGCTGCGAATCGAGTTGCTCGAGCGCGCCCGCGACTTCTACCGCCGCATCGCCGAGGAGCGGCCCGACGATCCCGAGGTCCTGGCCGAACAGGCGCGGGCCGGCTGGCGGCTGGCAGTCATGGTGTCCGACGCCCGCTCCGTCCCGGAAGGGATCCGACTGCTGGACCAGCCGATCGCGATCCAGGATCGGTTGGTCCACCGCTATCCCGACCGGCCGGAATTCCAGAGCGACCTGGCAAGGAGCTACAACAACCTGGGCGTCATGCACCGCAAGAACAGTCAAGGCGAGCTGGCGGGCCACGACTGGGAGCGTGCCCTGGCGGTCCGGGAGCGGCTGGTGCGGGAGCATCCCGACGATTACCTCCACCGCCGCGACCTGGGCCAGACCATGCTCAACCTGGGCAACTGGTACACTTCGGACGGCCAGGCCGACCGCGCCGAGGCGGCGTATCGCCGCGCCCTGGAGATCCTGGGGCGCCTCGCCCAAGAAGCCCCGGATGTCGCCCGACCCCGGACTGACCTCCCCGTCACGCCCTTCGTCCTGGACCCCGCCCGCATCCGCTACGACCTCGCGCTCGCCTACTATAACCTGGCGAAACTGCTTCGCGACACCGATCGATCGGCCCCGGCCGCCGAGGCCTTCCAGCAGGCGCTCGAGCACCTGGACCGGCTGATCCGCGAGCAGCCCGGCCGGGGCATCACGCGACAACTCCTCGCCAACACCCACTACGACCTGGGCGTCTTGCACCAAGCCGGTGGCCGGATCGACGTCGCCGCCAAGGCCTGGCTCCGGTCTCGGGAGATCCTGGAAGCGCTGGTCCGCGAGCATCCGGAGACCTGGGGTTATCGCTACAATTTGGCCCGGAGCCTCCGGAGCCTGAGCCTGGTCGCCGACACAAACGGGCGGACCGTTGAGGCCGAGGCAACCCGACGGTCCGCACGAGATGTCGAGGAGAGGATGATCCGCGAGCACCCGGCTGCCAACCACTATTACTACCAGGCGGCCCTGGTCTACCTGAACTTTCCCGCCAGTGTCATCCCCGACGGGACGAAGGCCGGCGCGGTCAACCGGAAGGCATTCGCCGAAGCGTGCGCCGGCCACGCCCTCAGCATGCTGGAGGCGGCCGAGAAAGCCGGCTATTTCCGCACGCCGGACGGCCTCAAGGACCTGAAATCCGACAAGACCCTCGACCCGCTCCGATCGCGCGACGACTTCCGGCGGCTCGTGGACCGAGTTCGAGCTGCGGAGGGGCCGCACGGTCAGTAGGCGGCCGCCCGGGTTGCCGGCCCGATCACGTCCACCGCTCCAGGGCGGAGCGGCAGTACTTGAGCAGGTCCAGCTCGCGGACCTCCTCGGCCAGCTCCTCGCGGGACGGGTTGCCGAGCGAGGTCGCGACCTCGTCCAGCAGCAATTCGGCAAACCGGGCGTGCGACCGCTGGAGGGCCTTGCGGACCTGGTCGGGCCGCATCGGGGTGCCGAGCCGGGCGGCGAGCTGTTCGGCCATCCGGGGCGAGGGCACGTCGGGGTTCTCGACGCGGAAGAGCAGCACGGCGTGATACATCGGCTGTGCGGCCGCCAGCGCCTTCCAGGTACGGTCCAGCAGCTCCGCGCCAGCCCGGGAGGAAGTCCGCACCCGCTTCCGGGCCGGTCGGCGCGGGGGTGTCGGACACGTCGTGCGGCAGGGGCCCGGGCCGGGCTCGCCGCGCCCGGTGGTAGTCATCGACCAGGTGGATCAAGGCCGTCTTGAGGTAGTCGCGGAACCGGCCGCGGCTGGGATCGGCGTGGCGGAAGCCGCCCCGGAGGATGCGCAGCGCCAGCTCCTGCGCCAGCTCGGCGGCGGCGTCCGGGTCGCGGACGGCGCCCAGCAGGTAGCGATGGACGACGGCCAGATACCGCTGCGCCAGCCCCGCCAGGGCCGCATTCGCCGCGTCGGCCGCGCCGCCGTGCGCCTGCAGGACCATCGTCCACTGAGTGGATATCCGGCTGAGATGCTGGTCGAGCTCGTCGCGGTCCATCCGCCCTGCTCCCTTGCGGCCGAGCCGATGGTCTGGAGGCGCCGGCCCGGGCGAAGATTCCGAGCCGGTCCGGTCACACCCCCGGTAGAAGATGTTGGCGAGGGAGCGGGACGACCCGTCGCCGACCGGAGGCGCAGACCCTCCCGCCAGAGGGGAGTCTAGCGGAAGCCCCGAGGTCGCGGAAGTCCTCAACTGAGCCATTCCGACCCTGTCGCGAGGAGCCCTCTCATGGTTCGCCACTGGATGCGCGGTCTAAACAAGCAGTCGGCGACAGCCCCGGGCAGCCGTCGCGGCAGGCATCGCCAGCGGCACTGGGTGCTCGAGGGGCTCGAGAACCGGACCCTCCTCTCCGGCTCCCCGACGATCTACACGGTCAACCTCACGACCGATAAAGGCATGGGGTCGGACGACAAGGGCGACCTGCTCTACTGCATCACCCAGGCCAACGCCAATAGCAACACGGCGGGCAGCGAGATCGAGTTCGACCCGAGCGTCTTCCCGGCGGCCACGCTGCAGACGATCACCCTGTCCGCCACATTGGATCTGTCGGAAACGGCCGGTCCAGAGGTGATCGATGGCCCCGGCGCGACCGCCCTGAAGGTCACCGGCAACGACACCGTCGAGGTGTTCTCGGTCTCGAGCGGCACGACGGCCTCCCTCTCGGGCCTGACCATCTGGGGCGGCATGACCAACCAGAGCGGCGGCGGCATCGACAACCAGGGCACGCTGACGGTCACGAGCTGCACCTTCAACAGCAACGCGAGCATTAACGGCGTCGGTGGCGGCATCGCCAATGACGGGACCCTGACGGTCACCGACTCCACCTTCGAGGACAACTCGGCCTCATTCGGCGGTGCCATCGAGAACGAGGGTGCACTGACGGTCACCGGCTCCACGATCGAGAGCAATACGGGCACCTTCGGCGGCGGCATCGACGACGACGAGGGCGGGAGGGCGACGGTCACGAATACCACCCTCTCGTCGAATTCGGCCAGCTCCTTCGGCGCAGGGATCTACTACTCGGGAACGAGCCCGATGACCGTTAACAGCTCCACCCTCTCGTCGAACACGGCCGGCAGGGGCGGCGGCATCTTCGTCGAGGGCGATGGCCACGATGGCCATAACAAGCTGACGATCGCGAACAGCACGCTGTTGCACAATGCCGCCACGGCCAGCAATCCCGGTACCAGCTCCGTCGTCGGCGGCGGTCTCAACGATCAAGGTGCTACGGTTACCGCATCCGGCTGCACCTTCTCGGAGAATTCGGCCGCAAGGGACGGCGGCGGCATCTTTGCAAACGCCGGTGCACTGACGATCGTGGACAGCAGCCTGTCGAGCAATCTCATCCTGGCCGGCGGCGGCTCCGGCGGCGGGCTGTACGAACTCGGTGGTACGGTGACCCTCACCAACAGTACGATCGCGGACAACTCGGCCGCGGCGGCCGGCGCCGGCATCGACCAGAATAGCGGGACGCTGACGGCCCTCGACTGCACCATCGCCGAGAACGTCGAGGCCAGCGCGGGCGACGGCCTCGGCGCCGGGCTCAATGTCGGAGGCACGGCCACCCTGGATAACACGATCATCGCGCTCAACACCGACGGGACCGGCTTCGGCGCACCGGCCGACAACCTCGAGCGCCTGGTCCCGCCTGGAGACACGGGCACCGGCGTGGTGTCCTCGGCCAGTGCGAACAACCTGATCGGCCCCGGCGCCGACAGCGGCATGACCAACGGCACCAACGGCAACCAGCTCGGTGTCGCCGAACCGGGGCTGGGCACGCTGGCCGACAACGGCGGCCCCACCCAGACCATCGCACTCCTGGCCGGCAGCCCCGCCCTCAACGCGGGCAACCCAAGCTTGGCCTCCGCCCTGACGACCGACCAGCGCGGCACCGGCTTCCCGCGGACCGTGAACGGGAAGATCGACATCGGGGCCTTCGAGCGGCCAGCCGTCGTCTCGGGCAACCCCACGGTCTACATCGTCAACCTCACCAGTGATACGGGCGCGAGCACGAGCGCCAACGACGGTGACATCCTCTACGGCGTCACCCAGGCCAACGCCAACCCGAACCTCGCCGGCACCGAGATCGAGTTCGACCCGACCCTCTTCAGCGCGGCCACGCCTCAGACGATCAAGCTGTCCAGCACGCTGGAGTTGGACCCGGCGTCCGGACCGGAGCAGATCCAGGGACCCGGCGCGAGCATCGTCACGGTCAGCGGCAACGGCGGCATCGGCGCGATCGGGGTCTTCGCGGTGGACAGCGACCAGACGACCAGCCTCTCCGGCCTGACCATCTCGCGCGGCGACGTCGGCATCGACAACGCGGGCGTGATGACGGTGACCGACTCCACCATCGACAACAACCTGGGCGGCGGCATCGGCAATCCGGGCGTGATGACGGTGACCGGCTCCACCATCGACGACAACGGAGAATCCGTGACGGGCTTCCTCGGCGGCGGTATCGACAACTCGGGCACGATGACCGTCACCGATTCCACCCTCTCGGGCAACACCGCCGGCTCCGGCGGCGGCATCGACAGCTCCGGCCCCATGACGATCACCGGCAGCACCCTCTCGGGCAACTCGGCCAAACTTTTCGGCGGGGGTATTGGCAACGCCGCCCAGCTCACGGTCACCGGCAGCACGATCGAAGGGAATTCGGTCGGCACGAATGGCGAGGGCGGCGGGATCGACAACCTTGGCAACCTGACGGTCAAGGACAGCACCATCGCGAATAACTCGGCCAGCCAGCCCGACAACACGGCCGGCGACGCGGGCGGCGGCGGTCTCTACAACAGCGCCACAGCGACGATCACCAGCAGCACCTTCTCGGGCAACTCGGGCACTTTCGGCGGCGGGATCTACGTTTCTAACGGCAAGGTGACGGTCACGGCTTCCACCCTCTCGGACAACTCGGCCGTAGACGACGGAGGCGGCATCGAGAATCAGAGCGATGGTGAAACGGCCATCTCGAATTCCACCCTCTCGGGCAACACGGCCATCCGGGACGGCGGCGGCGGCATCGACGACGATGGCGGCCAGGTGGCGGCGCTCAACTGTACCATCGCGGGCAATTCCGTCCCGACCGGCGGCCAGGGCGGCGGGCTGAATGTCTCGAACGCCGGCACGGTCGTCCTGAACAACACCATCGTCGCGACGAACACCGGGGGGACCACGGCGGACGACATCGCCGGCGCGGTCAACTCATCCAGCGGGTTCAACCTGATCGGCACCGGGGGCTCCGGCGGCCTGACCAACGGCAGCAACAACAACCTGGTCGGTGTGGGCGACCCGGGGCTGGGCACGTTGGCCAACAACGGCGGCCCCACCCAGACCATCGCACTCCTGGCCGGCAGCCCCGCCCTCAACGCGGGCAACACAACCCTGGCCGCCGATGGCGATCTGACGACCGACCAGCGCGGCACCGGCTTCGCGCGGACGGCGAACGGGACCATCGACATCGGCGCCTTCGAAGTCCAGGGCGTCACCCAGAATCCCGTGCCCATTCTGAGCGCGATCCTGCCCACCCGGATCGCGGTCGGCTATGACCTCCCGATCACGCTGACGGTCACCGGCTCGCGATTCCTCAGTTCGTCGGTCGTGGACTGGGACTCGACCGCGCTGGCGACGACCTCCGTGTCGTCTACCGAGCTGACGGCGACGATCCCCGCGAGCGACTTCGCGACCGAGGGCAGCTTCCCCGTCACCGTGGTCAATCCCGCGCCGGGCGGCGGCACCTCGAACGCCGTGAAGTTCCAGGTGCTCGCCCCCCCGACGACCGTGTACGTGGACGCCTCCTACGCCGCCGACGCGGTGGGCACCGTGGTCACCTGGACCGACGGGAGCCAGCACACCGTCGGCTACGATGCCTTCGGCACGGTGCAAGCGGGCGTCACTTCCGTGGCCCAGGGCGGGACCGTCTTCATCGCGCCGGGGACCTACACCGAGCAGGTCGTCATCCCCCAGAGCCTGACGCTCGAGGGTGCGGGGGCCGCCGTCACCACCATCAAGTCCCCGTCCGTCCTCACGATCGGCAACGACGAGATCGAGATCGCGAAGGGCCTGGTGGCGATGTCCGGCTTGACAGTCGCCAGCGGTGCCATCGACGCCGACGGCATCGGGGTCACCAGTTCCACACTCTCGGCCACCGATATCGAGGTCGTCGGCTTCGCCGCCGGAGTGAAGGTCCAGCTCATCGGGACCGCCACGGTCACCGACAGCACGTTCGTGGGCAACCTCGACGCCTTCGACGTGGGCTCGAGCACGACCGACGCCAGCGACCTGACGGCCCATAACGACAACCTGGCGGGCAACGATTCCGGCGTGGCGAACATCGAGGTGAACGCAACGGTAGACGCCACGCTCAACTGGTGGGGCAGCGTCAGCGGACCGACCACGGACGCCAACCCCGGCGGCACGGGCGCGGGCAGCGACGGCAACGTCGATTTCAGCCCCTGGCTGGGCGACGCGAACCTCGATCCCTCCGATTACCTCGTCTTCAGCACCACGGCCGGCTCCAACTACTTCGTGACCCCCAATAGCGCCAATACCGAGCTGAATGTCACGCCCTTTGGCCCCATCGTCATCCACGGCGTGACCATCCCGCCCCCCGTGCTGGGGACGATCCCGGGCGGCGACACGCTCGGGTTCGCCGGCAACGGCGGGACCATCGGCATCGACGGCAAGGCGGGCCCCGCGAACGACCTCCTGGCGATCAGGGACACGGCGGTCGAGTTCTTCAACAACGCGGATCACCTCAATTTGACGACGATCAATTTCATCGGCACCGGCATGGCCCGTAACGTGGTCGCGCAGGGGTCAACCAACACGTTCTACATCGACGGACCCGGTGTCAGCGGACCGTCCGGGACCCTGGAGGGCGACTCCGGCACCAACGCGTTCTTCTTCGTTCCTGTCGGCGGCGGTGCGGGCTCGAGGGTCCTGGGCAACATCCAAGGCCATGGTTCGACCACGCTGAACTGCTCCGTCTACCCGGTCGGCGTAAACGTCAATCTCGGGAACGGGACGGATGGGACGGCCACGGGCGTGAGCGGTACCGTGTCGGGCATCACGGCCATCATCGGCAGCAATTATAACGACGTCCTGGACGCCGGCACCGTGCCGGACGTGGCTCTCACGGGCGGGCTGGGCGACAACACACTGTCCGCCCTGACACCTTTCGACGGAACCAACGTGGTGGAATCGTGCGGCTCGACCTATACGTTGAACAGTGTATCAGGTCTCGACGGGGCATTCGGTGTACTGGACGGCGAGACGGCAACGGGCGTGAGCTTCCAGGACGTTTTCACCGGGGGATTACCCGCTAACTTGACCGGCAACAGTCCCGGTGACAATACCTTCAACGTCAGCGGCTGGATCGGGACCGGGTCGCTGACCTCCCCGAGCGGCATCGGCACGGTGATAGCGACCAAGGGGATCGAACCGGTTGCGACGATTCCCGGGCTGGCCACCTTCAGCCTGACCAATTCGTTCTTGAACACCAGCGATGGCATGTCGATGAGTCTGAGCGGCATCAATCACGTCAACCTGACCGCTACGGGCAACCCGGAGGGGTTCTCCGTCAACGATTGGACCGGGATCGGAGTGCTCTCCGCCACATCAGGTATCCTCGGATTGGGGGTCGAGGATAGTTCCGTCACCTTGACCGACTCCTCTGTCGAGGCCAACGGCATGTATCTGGCCTTGAACGGCTTCACCATCGTCAACCTCTACGAGGAAGCCGTCGGCAGTCCGAGCCCCGGCGCTTCGACGCTCAACGTCAGCGGCTGGACGCACGCGGGTGCTCTGGACGGCGACAACATCGCCAGCGTGACGGCGAGCGAGAGCTCCGACATCACCCTGACCGACTCCTCGTTGACGTCCGGCACCATGTCCATGGGTCTGAGCGGCATCACGTCCGCCGACCTGACCGTGACCGCCGCGACCGGCAATCCTCCCTTGATCGTCCATGCCAGCACCTTCTCCGGGGCGACCAACCTGACCGTCGCCGGGACGGTCGATGCGACGCTCTACGGCGGCGCTGGCGCCGGGGGCACGCTGACGGCGACCGGCTCCGGCAACAGCATCCTGATCGGCGAGGCGGGCGACACCACGCTGACCGACACCGGGACCGGCCGCAACATCCTGATCGGCGGCGGCGGCGGGGGCGATACCCTCATCGGGGATGGCAACGACATCCTCGTCGGCGGCACGACGCAGTACGACAGCGACACCCCCGCCAATACCACGGCCCTGGACGCCATCCTCGCCGTGTGGAGCTCGAGCGATTCCTACACCACCAGGATCGACAAGATCAAGGAGGGTGTGAAGTTCGCGATCAAGCCGCCCAAACACCGGATCGACGCGTTCAACTCCCACACCATCCACTCGGACAGCAACGCCAATACCCTGTCGGATCGGTTCGTTTTTGGCGGCAGCAACGCCAATGCTCTTGCGGACCCGGACGTCAAGCGGCCGATCCGCCACGGGTCGATCCACCCCAGGCCGGTCCTCCACAAGCCGACCCACCCCGTGTCAACTCCGCTCGAACAGAGCTTCAACTGGTTCGTCGCGAGCGTTCATGACAGCGTGACGAAGAGGCTGAACGAGATCAGGACCAACATCTGATACCACGTCGGCCACGACCACGGGTCGGACGCCCGTGGTTGTTCGCTCGTGGACTCATCGGCCGAGCTCATCGCCCGGCCGCGTCGCCCGCAGGAGGCGGTCGCGCACGGCCAACCATTCGGGCCGGTCGGGCGGCATGACCACGATGATCGCGTCGGGCCGCAGGGCGTCGAATTCGTGCAAGACGTCATAGAGCCGCCGGGCCGCCAGGCCCGGAGACTCGAGCCGGGCCTCCCGAATGGCGGAGGCCACGAGCGGGCCGCGATCCGCCCCGAAGGTAAGGATCGCGACCGCCCGGCAGCCCGGCCGCTCGGGCAGCTCATCGGGCGAATCGACCCGGAACGCGGGGGTGAGCGGCGAGTAATGGACGGGCATCTGGCCGGGACTCGTCGGCTGATCGGCCGATGCCCCCGCATCCGGCACAGCCAGGATGCGATCGGAGAGGGCGGCCTCCAGCTCCGAGGCGGCGATTGGACCGGGGCGCAGCAGCCGAGGCGGGTCGCTCGTCAGATCGAGCACCGTGGACTCCAGGCCGACGGCCGTCGGCCCGCTGTCGATGATGAGGTCGATCCGGCCGTCGAGGTCGGCAAGGACATGCTCAGCGCGGGTCGGTGAGAGTCGGTTGGAGCGATTCGCGCTGGGCGCCGCGATCGGCCGGCCGCACCGGGCGATGAGGCCCCCGGCGACCTTCCCCGCGGGGCATCGCACTCCTACGGTCGGCTTCCCGGCGGTCACGATGTCGGGGATCCGGCTCGACCGGGACAGCACGAGCGTCAACGGACCGGGCCAGAACCGGGATGTCATCACCGCCGCGTCGTCGGGCCAGTCAGCGACGCATTCCCGGGCTTGGTCAACATCCGCCACGTGGACAATCAGCGGGTTGACCGATGGGCGGCCCTTGGCCGCGAAGATCCTCGCGACAGCCGCGGCGTCGGTGGCGACGCCACCCAGCCCGTAGACGGTTTCGGTTGCGAAGGCGACCAGGCCTCCGACGCCCAGGACACGTGCGGCCTCGTCGAGGACGGCGGGATCGGGCGCCTCGGGATCGACGGCCAGAACGCGAGTGGAGGATGGCTGGGACATGGGCGATATGGGCATCGACGATGATCGGGTAGGGTGGGCAATGCCCACCGATCGAGGCCGACGCCCGGTGGGCAGAGCCCACCCTACGGCTTCTTCCGCTCCGCCGGATGGGGAGCCTCGTCGGCCAGGCGCGCCTCGTAGGCCGAGCGGAGCACCTCGTAATCCTGCTCACGACGCTGATAGAGCCGGCGGAGCGGGCGGGGTTCGTGCCGGGCGAGGGCATACGCGGTCAGGAGCGGCAGGGCGATGGTGGAATCGGTATAGCAGGTCACCGAGTCGGGCAACTTGTCGGGGTCGACCTTGCCCCAGGTCATGGCCTCGCTGGCCGTCGCGCCCGAGAGTCCGCCGGTGTCGGGTCGGGCGTCGGTGACCTGGAGGAAATAATCGTGGCCGCTCTCGGCCAGGCCGAGGACTTCCTGGATCTGGGGCTCGGTCTGGAGGATGAAGTTCTTGGGGCTGCCGCCGCCCAGGATCAGGACGCCCGATTTGCCCCCGTCGCGTTTGGCGGCGTAGACGATCGCGGCGGTCTCGTTGACGTCGCGGAGCGTGTCGACCTGAAGTCCGCCGCCTTGCAGGCTCATCGCGGCGAGATTCATCCCGATCGAACTATCGCCCGGACTCGATGTGTAGATCGGCACGTCGGCCTCATAGGCCGCGGTGAGCAGGCTCTGCGTGGGACGCCCCAGCGCCCGGGCGCGGGCGTGGAGATAGCGGCCGACCTCGTGATGGAACTCGGCGGTGCCCATCGGCCGCGCGAACGCCTCGTCGCGGATCAGCTCGCGGTAGAAGGCGTCGGTGTCCAGCAGGGTCTTGTAGTCGAAGACGATATCGTAGATGCGGATGACATCGTGCTGGCGCAACGCGTGGTCATCCAGGTTGGGCCGGCTCTGGTGCAGGGGCAGATCGAGGGCGTAGTGGGTGTCGTGATAGAGGTTGGCCCCGGTCGAGACGATCCAGTCGACGAAGCCGGCGTTGATCAAGGGGATCAGGCAGCTCATCCCCAGCCCGGCCGGCGTCAGCGCCCCGGAGATGGTCAGCCCGACGGTGCAATCCGGTTGGAGGAGCTTCTGCGTGAAGACGCGGCAGACCTCGCGCAGTCGCCCGGCGTTGTAGCTGGAAAACGCGCGGTCGATCAGCTCGGCGGCCGACTCGGTCCCGGAAACGGCGGGCGGCGCGATCCGATGCTGGCTGATGGATTCCAGGAAGCGGTCACTGGTCATTGGTCATCGGTCATTGGTTGAAGGAGCGGGAGCGGTACGAGCGACGAATGACGAATGACGAAGGACCGAGGGCTCACGGCAAGAGGATGGCCGCGGCGACGACGGTGGTCCAGAGGCCGTCCTTGTGGCCGACGGCGGTCTGAGTGACCTCCTTGGTCTTGTAGAAGACGTCGGCGATCTTCCAGATCTCGCGCTTCTCGTCCCAGGAGCTGTTCGGGTTGAACTCGACGCCGAGGATGGTGGCGAGCATCTCGGCGGCGAGGTCCTCGGCGTAATCGGCGGCGGTCTTGGCGGTCTGGCCGTAGGCGTGGTGCTCGGACAGGTAGCCGAAGAGGCTCCGGTCGCGCGGGATGGCGACGCCGACGCTGGCGGCGACCAACCGGTTGGGCTCGGCGGTGGCGCTCTCGCTCATGACGACGTGGACGATCTGGCCGGGCTGGAGCTGCTTGAGGCCTTCGTCGACCGAGATCTCCTTGCAATTAGGCGGGAAGATGCTCGAGACGCGGACGAGGTTATAGCAGGCGATCCGGGCGTCGCGCAGGGCCAACTCGAAGCTGGTCAGTTTCTCTCGGTGGGTCCCGACGCCCTTGGTGAAGAACAGTCTGGTGGGTACGTACATCTTGGGCCTGGCACCTCCTGGGCCGGCCGACACGATGGTCGTGCCGGGCTTGGTTCCTCCGCCGGATTCTCGTTGCGTCGCCCCCGCGCCGCCCGCTCGACAGACAGAATTATTATGGGATTCGGGACGATGCTTCAAGTCCACAAGCGGAGGAACTTTTTCGGGGCCGGGCCACCGACGGCGAGGATGGCCCGATGCTCACCCTCGATGCGGTAGACGCGGTGCCACTTCGGCCCGGACCCAGGCGCGCAGGCGGCGGGCCCAGGCCGAGTCGTCGCTCGCGTCCTCCTCGACCACCCATCGCCGGATTTCCTCGGCCGTCACCGGGAGGAACTGGCTCTCGGAGACCTCGTGATAGCGGCCGTCTTCCCCCAGGCGGTCGATGTAGACGGTCTCGTCGTCGAACCGCCAGACCTCCGCGATCCGAAGCGCGGCGTAGATCCCCGGGCGATCGAGCTTCGAGCGGGAGATATCGACCTCGATGCCCAGGTCGGGGTTGGGATAATCGGCGACCTTCCTGGACTTCCGGGCCCTGGCCGCGGCGATCATCGCCAGCCTCTCGGCCCGGAAGAAATAGCAATCGTCGGCCTCCAGGCCGCGAGCCACCTCCGGCCGCTTCCAAGTCGTCTGGCCGTAGCTCTTGTAGGGGATCTCCAATTCCTGCGCGACGTCCTGGATGAGCTGGCTCATCAGCCTCCCCACTCCCTCGTGGAACGGGCCGGTGACCATGACGATCTCCACGTCCTTTCCGTCGTAATCCACATGGATATGTTCGTCCTCGGGGATCGAGTCGACGAGCTGCTCGTAGAACGCCCAGTCGACGTCGCGGATCACGACCCGCTGATCCGGCTCGGGCGTCATCGCCCGCAGCTCATCCAGAGTCGGCACCCGGCGCGGCGGGACCGCGGGGGGCCCGGGAGGCAACATGATGGGAGGATTCGTGACGGAGCTCATTTCACCCTCCGGCCTGGCGAGGGGATCTGGAGATCGGGCGATCCCATCGAGGCTGAACGCCCGCCGCGACTGAAAGGGTGTACGAAAAGCCTCGATCAAGCTGGATCGAGGCGCCGGAGCATGAAATGAGTCATAGCCACATAGATCCAAGATTCGCTCGACTCCTCGCTCCCCTCGTAATCCTTGCTCAAGCGCCGGTAGCGGCCCAGCCAGGCGAATGTCCGCTCCACGATCCACCGCCACTTCAGGACCTTGAACTCCGTCTCCCCCTCGGGACGGACTACCATCTCCAGGAGCCAACCACCGACCGCGCGGGCCCACTCAGCGATCCCGCCGTTGTAGATCCCGTCGGTCAGGATCTTCTCCAGCCGCGGGAAGCGGCCGACCATCTTCCCCAGGACCCGCTTGGCGCCGTCCCGATCCTGGATGCCCGCCGAGTGGACCGCCGCGGCCACGACCATCCCCAGCGTATCGACGACCAGGTGACGCTTCCGCCCGTTGACCTTCTTGAACGGGTCCTTGCCGTGCGGGCCGCCGCGCTCGGTGGTCTTGACGCTCTGACTATCGATGATACCCATGCTGGGGCTCTTCTTCCGCCCGGCGCGTCGGCGGACCTGGGTCCGCAGCGCGTCGTTGATCTTTGCCCAGGTGCCGGCGTCGCGCCACTTACGGAAGTAGTCGTAGCAGGTACTCCACGGGGGCAGATCCGTGGGCATCATCCGCCAGGCACAGCCGCCGCGGAGGATGTAGAAGATGCCGTTGAGGACCTCCCGCAGATTCACGGAGCGAGGTCGTCCGCCGGGCTTGGCCGGCGGCAGCAACCGCTTGAGGCGTTTCCACTGGGTCCGAGTCCGATCGGACGGGTAGCGTTTGGGTTTCATGCGGAATTATAGGCCCAAACTGGCTTTTCGTACACCCTGTAACGCTCTCGATTGTCTCCGATCGTGGAGACGCGGGCAAGGATGGCTCGCCGCATGGGAGGAGTTGGGAAGCGAGGATGACGGGGCTCGAACCCGCAACCTCCGGCGCGACAGGCCGGGGAATTGTGCGGCGAGATTCCCGCCACATCTCTTGCTGGTAAAGGATTTACGGCGTTTCGGGCGGTCGTCACGTTTTCCGGATTCTACCAGGACTTGCAGAGTCTTGCCAGCAATTCTCTGAAAGAAGTCTGAATCCGAATATAAACACCTGCATTGTTCGGGGGAAATGGTCCCTGAACCACTCTCTGTCGGGCCGGCAAGCAACCGCGAATGCATGATTCGAGCTCCCGGCAAAATCCGCCGCGGAGCGTTGCGGAAGGGAATGCCACTTGATAGCTATGATGAGGTAAGTGAGACGGCGCGATGGGATGATGCGACAAAACATGTATCTTCACTCAACTGAGGTTGGGCTTCCAACCTTCCATGACAATTTATAAGATTCAACCTGATGTCCTAAGATCAATTGTGTTCGGCGCAGAAATGGACACGGAGGACAAGATTTCAGTCCTGAAGTGGCTTCAAGACTCAGGGAAAAAGCTCGACATTCTCCAAGCCATCAAAGACAATCACGCATTCAAACTCAATCTTCACCATATTAAAAAAGATATGTAGAATAATTATTAACTTTTATTGCAATAATATGCAATATTCTCCATCCGCACGGGCGATGATGCTCGGCCGGCAGGCTGGTCAAGGCAACCGTCCGAACCAGCCAAGGATCTTCGTGCCCCAGTCCGGGGTGCGAAGATTCACCCGCATCCGCTCGGGATCGATGGCCAGGTGGAGCTGGTTCTGCGTCAGTGCACGCAGGCCGAGGACAGGCAGACGTGGGCCGATGTCATCCGGGTAAACGGCGATGCCCTGCTGCAGCTTCAACGGGTGGGGCTCCTGGTCCCGCAAGGCCCGTTCCCCTGGCCGATTCCTGTGCAGCCAGACCGAGGCGGCATGCAGGGAGATTCGCTGCTGCCGTTCCCGTATGGCCCCAATGATCCGCAGCGCCTCGGGCTGGAGGCCGGCCCAGCGCAGGAGGTGCCCTCGGCTGATGGAGAGGTTGTGGTTGTTCCCTGTGTCCAGGATGGCGGGAAAGCGCGGCGTGTGGGGGTCCCATTCCAGCAGGGCCTGTAGGCTGACGCTGATGGCGGCAACGATCTGGTACGGTTTCACCCGCATGCTCCCTCTGGGCGCGGAGACGAACGTGGCATCGGAGGAGTAGGGCAAGCGGTCGAGGATCTTCACGGTTCGGTGGGGTCGTCTTCCCGATGGTGGGGGCCGAGTGGCTCGACGTCCTCGGGCTCCCACGGGGGGAGTTCCTGGGGATGGATTCGGCCGAGGTAGGAGGCGTCGTCGGGAATTCCACGACCGAGGCACTGCCGAATCAGCTCTTCGTAGGTGCCGATGCCGATCCGCTCGTCCCCGTGGTAACACACCCACCGTTCTCGCAGCTTCCGTTGGGACAGCAGGTGGGGCAGATCGCGCCAGAACGCCCTCTGGGATCGGAGGATGCCGGGGGGGATGCCCGGGGCATCTTCGGCGACCCGGTGGGTGGGCTCCCGCTCGCTCCCCGCCAGGGAGCGCATTTGCTCGTATTGCTCGCGGGCGAGGAGGACGTAGGCGCATCGGGTGTCCGGGTCGATCACCTCGAGTGGCTCGCCGGCCTGCTCCTGGACCGCCTGCCGCTGCTGTTCAGTGAGTTCGATCATCATCGGAGAACCCTCGGAGAGCTGACCGCGGCGCATCCTACGACCCCGGCATCAGAAACTCCAGGAGATTCCTGGGGTCTTCTCACGAGGAGAAGCCCACGGAAGAGATCCTGCCTCGGCCGCAGATACGGGAAGGGCGGCGAAGATACTTACCAACTATAGACTTAGGCGTGCCATCCGCGTGACAACTCCGAAGACTTCAGCGCACCGGCGATTCGTCCGGAGCTTGCTGTCGTCGCAAGTCTTGGCTCCGCGGGGATTTCGAAAAGAGGGGTTTCGACGCTCACCCCAAGAAGCGGCCACTTCTCTGAAAGCCGTTGGGTACTCAACCGCATACGAGGTAAGGACTTGTGGCTTTCAGATCGCGCACTTCTCTGAATGCGGTGAGTCTAATATCAAGATTTGTTCGTGATTTGCTTAACGTAAATTCTTGTAGCATCAGGATTTACGAAGCGAGGATGACGGGGCTCGAACCCGCAACCTCCGGCGTGACAGGCCGGTGCTCTAACCAATTGAGCTACATCCCCGGTGCGCGGGGTCATCCCTGCGTGGTCTCTTCATTATGCGATCTGCGGCAGGGGTGTCAAGGGTCGGGGTTGCCGCCCGATCCGCCCCGCGGTTAATCTGAAGCCGGGCGGGACGAACGGCAGCCCGCCCAAGATGGGAGGCATCGTCCTCCGCCACAAGTGTAAGTCGCGCCACGGGAAGGGGTGAAGACCGGTGCAGGTGACCAAGGCGGTGATCACGGCGGCGGGCCGCGGGGCGCGGCAGTATCCCGTCGCCGACAGCGTGCAGAAGGCGATGCTGCCGCTCGTCGACCGCGACGGGATGACCAAGCCCGTGCTCCAGATCATCGCCGAAGAGGCCATCGAGAGCGGCATCGAGGAGATCTGCGTCGTCTGCGCCCGGGCGACGAGGCTGTCTACCGCCAGCACTTTCGCAACCACGCCTCGCATCTCCAGTCGGCCAAGCCGTTCGCATGGGCCGAGGAGCAGGCCCGCCGGTTCGTGGATCTCGAACAGCGGCTGCGATTCGCCGTCCAGCCCGAGCCCAATGGCTACGGTCATGCCGTCTGGTGCGCTCGGTCATTCGCCGGCGATCAGCCGTTCCTCCTGCTGCTGAGCGATCACGTCTACGTCTCCTCGGAATCCCGGCGATGCGCCCGCCAGTTGATCGAGCTGGCCTCGGCCGAGGGCTCCGCGGTTTCCGCCGTGCAAGCCACCCGCGAGCACTTGATCCACCAGTACGGCACCCTGACGGGCCGCCGGCTTCCCGAACACCAGGACGTCTACCTCATCGATGAGATCATCGAGAAGCCTAACCCGACGATCGCCGAGCTGCGGCTCCAGGTACCGGGACTCCGCGCGGCGCATTACCTGTGCTTCTTCGGGATGCATCTTCTGACTCCCACGGTCTTCGAGCTGCTCGACGACCTGGTCCGCCGAGACGTCCGCGAGCTGGGGTCCATCCAGCTCACCACGGCCTTGAACGCCCTGGCCCGGCGCGAGCGCTACCTCGCGCTGGAGACGCGCGGTTCCCGGTTCAACCTCGGGGTCAAGTTCGGCATGGTCGAGGCCCAGATCGCCCTGGCACTCGCCGGTGCCGACCGCGATCAGATCCTCGCCTTGCTGCTCGAGTCGATCGTCCGGGTCGAGCAGGGACGGCCGCGATGACCGCGTCGCCGAACCAACCCACGTAGGTCAGGCTTTCTAGCCTGACGGACCCAAGTCGGTCAGGCCCTCCAGCCTGACGGTCCCCGATGTCAGGCTGGAAAGCCTGACCTACTTCTATGCTGACCGCCGGACAACGCCTCATCGAGACGATCACTCATCCCGACCCCGCCATCCGCGATCGCTCGGCCCGCGAGCTGATCGCTGACGCCGGCCTGGCCGAGACGCTCCGCGGTTGCGAGGAGCTCGAGCAGTTCCGCCGGACTCGGACCAACCTCTACGAGCGGGTCCGCGCCTCGCTGTTCCTCCGCGCCTTGTATCGCTACGACATCCAGGATTCGGCTGGGATCCCCGGCACGGGCTTGATCCCGTTCCCGGGCTTCCAGGACCTGATGGAACGCCGATACGAGCAGGCCATCGCCGCGTTTCTCCAGGCCATGCGCCGCGACGGCCCGAACGGGGCCATCTGCAGCGCCCTGGCGCAAGGGTACGAGCACGTGGCGTTCCAGGACCTGGCCGACCAGGTGCGGCGATCGGTGAGGAGCTGTCGGGGCAATCGGTGGATGTTCCGGGTCGGCGGCGTCGACGAGCATCCGCTCCGCGTCCACCGCTTGCTGCTGGCGCGCGAATCGGAAGACGCGCTCTTCCCGATCCTGGTCGAGCGGACGCCCGTCCGGCTGGACCTCTCGCACAGCGGCTGGTCCGACATCTTCTTCCTCGGCATGGACTACCCCGAAGGCGCCCGGGTCCTGAACATCTCGGTCGACCTGGGGGTCCACGGCCGCGACGACGTCCCGGTCCCGCCGATCGAGTGCCGGCTGCGCGTCATCTCCGAGCCGATCCTGCGACTGACCAGCATCGACCTGAAAGCCTGCAAGGACGTCGACAGCCTGGAAGAGCTGTTCAACTTCGGCAACGACTATCTCGGCCTGGTCAAGGCGGGCGTCGTGGCCTCGGGCCTGATCCCCCCGTCGCTCGAGGGGACGGCCGTCCGGCTCGGCGACGTCCTGGGCCGCGTCGTTCGGCCGGGTTACGGCCTGGAGGTCGTGAGCAAGGTCAACGACATCCCCAAGGGTTCGCGGCTCGCCGTCTCGACCAACCTGCTGGCGTCGCTGATCGCGCTGTTGATGCGGGCGACCGGCCAGGCGCGCAGCCTCACCGGACCGCTCGACCTCGAAGAGTCGAAGGTGGTCGTGGCGCGGGCGATCCTGGGCGAATGGCTCGGGGGCTCCGGAGGCGGCTGGCAGGACTCGGGCGGGATCTTCCCCGGCATCAAGCTGATCCGGGGCGTCGCGGCGTCCGAGACCGACCCGGAGTGGGGAGTCAGCCGCGGCCGCCTCTTGCCCGACCATCACCTGCTCAATCATCCGAAGCCGGCGGATGGCGCGCCGGCCGCCGCCGGCGCCGCGTTCCCCGAGGCGCTGGCGAAGAGCCTGGTCCTCGTCCACGGCGGCATGGCGCAGAACGTCGGACCGATCCTCAACATGGTCACGGAGAAGTACCTGCTCCGCGGCCGGGGCGAGTGGCTGGCCCGCCAGGAGGCCCTGGGGATCTTCGACTTGATCGTCGATTGCGTCGGCCGCTCGGACGTCCGCGGCCTCGGTGCGGCGACGACTCGCAACTGGGACGGCCCGCTCAAGCGGATCATTCCCTGGGTGACGAATCAGTTCACCGAGACCATCATCCGCGAGGCCCGCGCGGCGATGGGCGAGGATTTCTGGGGCTTCCTCATGCTCGGCGGCATGGCCGGAGGCGGCATGGCCTTCTTCGTCGCACCCTCGCGCCACGACGAGTTCCAGGACCGGATCGCCGCCATCATGCGCCATGCCAAGGCCGAGCTCGACGACGCGCTGCCGTTCGCCATGGAGCCGGTCGTCTACGACTTCCGGATCAACCCCGCGGGGACCGTCGCCACGCTCGACTCGGGCTCGGGGGCCATGATGCCGCCCTCGTATTATGCCCTCCAGGTCCCGCGGATGACCGCCGCGGCCCCGGCCTCGATCCCTCTCCAGCGGCGGGCCGACGTCGATCATTTCGCCAACCACGCCTCCGACCCGTCGGCCTTGATCACGCTGTTCCGCACGATGGTCAATCACCTCTTCCCGGTGACGCGATCGGCGGCCGACACCTCGGCCGCGGGCTGGGATGAGGAGGCCGAGCGGATCCGCCGCGAGAACGGCTTCGACCACGTCCAGCACGAGCAGCTCCGCGAAGACCTCCAGCGCGGGCGGATCGGCCTGGCGCAACCGGCTCTCGGTCGATATCGACGTCCGCGACGTCGATGACTCGGAGCTGATCTCGGCCCTCGGACCTCCGGCGTCGCGATCGGTCCGGATGGGCGAGGACGCCGTGCGGAACGGCGAGGTCGCGGTGGTGACGCTCGCCGCCGGTGTCGGCAGCCGCTGGACGACCGGCGCGGGGGTCGTCAAGGCGGTCAACCCCTTCGCGCAGATCGCCGGCGCGCACCGAAGCTTCCTGGAGGTCCACCTGGCCAAGACCCGGAAGGTCCGGGAGGCCATGGGCGTCGCCATCCCCCACGTCCTGACGACCAGCTACCTGACACATGCGGCGATCGACCATCATCTGCGCGCCACGGGAAACTACGGTCAGGACGGCCCGCTCTACCTGTCGCACGGCCGCTCGATCGGCCAGCGATTGATCCCGATGACGCGCGACCTGACCTTCCTGTGGGAAGAGACGAGCCACGAGACGCTCGATGAGAACAAGCAGAAGGTCCGCGAGGCCGGCCGCCGGGCGATCCTCGATTGGGCCCGGGGCCAGCGAGAGGGCTCGGACTACACCGACAACGTGCCGCTCCAGCGCTTCAATCCCCCCGGCCACTTCTACGAAGTTCCCAACCTCCTGCGCAACGGCGTGTTGGCCCGACTCCTGGACGACTTCCCCCGGCTGAGCTGGCTCGTGGTGCACAACATCGACACCCTCGGTGCCAACCTCGATCCGGGCATCCTGGGCTCGGTCATCGAGTCGGGCGCGACGCTGAGTTTCGAGGTCATCCCGAGACGGATCGACGACAGAGGTGGCGGGCTGGCCAAGGTCGGCGGCCGCCTCCGGCTGCTGGAGGGCCTGGCCCAGCCGCGCGAGGACACGGAGTTCAAGCTCCGATACTACAACACGCTGACGACATGGGTCCGCGTCAACGGCCTGCTGCACGCATTCGGGCTCACCCGCGATGACGTCCGGAGCGATCCCGACAAGGTCGCCGCGGCCGTGCGCGACATGGCCGCGCGCGTCCCGACCTACGTCACCGTCAAGGACGTCAAGCGGCGATGGGGCCACGGCCAGGAAGACGTCTACCCCGTCGCCCAGTTCGAGAAGCTCTGGGGCGATCTCAGCTCGCTCCCCGACCTGAGTTGCTCGTTCCTGGTCGTCGATCGCCGCCGCGGTCAGCAGCTCAAGGACGCCGCCCAGCTCGACGGCTGGGCCAACGACGGCAGCATGGAACACGTCGCCTCTCTCTGCCGATTCGCGCGCTGAAGAACCCCAGATCGTCGGTCACAGCTCCCAAATCCATGGGAATGGCCAGGAAACGCGATCGACATGCCGATCCGGCCCGGCTACGATTGCTCTATTAGAGTTGGCGTCAGGACCATTGCCGGCTTCGGACGGAAACGCCGGTCGTGAACGGGGAAGGCTTGGGCCGACGGGGGCTTGAACCCGACGCGAGTCGATCCCGACGGGAATGGTCGTCCGGATGAGGCACGATTCACGAATCCACTCGATGGCGAGCATTCGACGATGCATATGTATTTTTTCGACGTGACCGTGAAGGTCATGCATCAGGACGTGCCCGGCAAGGTGGTGCTCTACAAGGGGGCGCGCGCCGTCGACGAGCTCACTGCCCGCCGCAAGATCCTGAACCGGTTCCTCGACAGACGGTTCCAGGTCGTCCGCATCGACCGCGTGCGGGAGCGCACCTTCGAGACGGATGTAAAGTGAGATTCAGCCGGGGCAGAGCCCCGCGAGGTCCCGGATGGCGGCCTGGGCGATCGGCGCCGGGCAGGACCAGACGAGGAAGAAGAGGGCCTGACGGGCCCATCGCTGCGCGGGCTCGGTGCGGAGGAAGCCGGTGCCCTTGCGAGCGGTCAGGTACGCCTGAGTCGCGCGGACGACCAGGGAATTGGCCTGGGCGCGGATCTGGCCGGGCTGGGGGGCATCGGCCTCGCCGCGCGCCTGGGCCATGATCTGGCCCCAGGCCGATCGCCAGGCGTCGCAGAGGGCCTCGAGCGGCTCCGCCAGCTCACTGCGGTCGGGGGACAGCTCGACCAGCGCCTCGAGCGCCACACGGGCCTGGCCCAGTGCGAGGGCCGAGGTCTCCAGGCCGCCCGTCCCGACGGCCCCGGAGTGTGACACGACGTCGGTCGTCGGGCCGGCCAGGAAGTCGGATTCCGCCAGGTTGACCCCGTCCAGGTGGATCTCCGACGTGCACGAGGCCTGGAGCGCCGCCAGCGGGAACGGCCTGCGGATCGAGACGCCTGGTCGGTCGGTCGGCAGGGCGACGAGCACCTGACGCCCGTCGTCGAACGCGCCGCCGGTGACGACCAGGTCCGCCCGGGTGGCGCCCGTGACCCATGGCATCGTCCCGTCGAGTCGGTAGCGGCCGGGTCCGTCCTCGACGACCCCGATCGCCCGGGAGCCCAGCCGGCGCGAGGTCGTCAGGTGCGAGATCCCCACCGTCGCGATCGCCTCACCTCGACCGACGGCGCGCAGCCAGCGATCGGCCGTCGCGATGCCGGGCGCCGCCATCAATCGACGCAGAGCGGCGTCGTGCTGCGACAGGATGAAGACCGCAGTGAGGCTGCCGCCTGCAAGCTGGGCATATCGCTGGACCAGCACCGGGCGCGGCGCAGGCGGTCCCGCCATGATCCTCGGGCAGCGTCCAGCGCGGGCGCCGATCTGCTCGAGCGTCTCCCAGAGCGCCGGGCCATTCCTCGCGGTCGGCCTGCGCGCCGTCTTCCGCCGCGAGATCGGAAATCGCCGCCGCGAGTTGCGCCTCGTCGGGATCAGCCTCGGTCCAAGCCAGCTTCCCCGAGAGGCCGTCGCTCATCGTCATCGGATCGCACCCGGTCGACGTGGTCCGCTTCAGGAGGCCAGGTCCGCCTCGCAGAGGAGGTCGAATCCCATGTTATGGAGCGTCACGTTCGCCAGCTCCATGTTATCCACGTGGATAGCGACGGCCGCGCGATTGTGCGGCTGGACCAGGAGCGAGTACCCATAATGGATGTTGATCTCGGCTTGAAGCAGCGCCACGCACATATCCGAGAGTGCTTGCGGCCCGGTCGGCAATTCGACGACCAGCAACTCGTTCTCGGCGTAGGCATGCTTGTTGAGCGCCAGGATCTCCCGGCCTTGTTCCGAATGGCTCAGGAGCAGGCGGAGGATCGAGCAGTCGGCCGAGTCGGAGATCGTCAGGCCGACGATGCGCACCTTCGAACCCTGGAAGGCCCGGAAGACATCCAGCAGTTGCCCCACCCGGTTTTCCAGGAAGACCGAGAATTGAGTGACGGACGGCCAGCTCCGACCGTGCAGCGTTTCAAGCTCGACTTCACCGCCGCCGTCATCCTCCTCGCCGTAACTCATGAAGTCCCTCTTCGTGCCCGGCCAGGGTGCTCGCGGAATTCGCTCTCCCCAAGGAGTTTAATTGTGCGGATGGACGCGGGTCAATGGCCTCCCCGCGTCCCGGGTGGGGTATCCGGCTCAGACGGCGAGCCCGTCTTCAGCGGGCTGAAGCTCACCAAGGCGGGCGAGCAGACGATCACGGCCACGGATACGCACACCGCCTCGATCAAAGGGAGCATGCCCATCGACGTGTTCGGAGGATCCCGAGGGGCCTCGTCGTCGTCGCCATGGGGACGACCGTATCCCAGGAACCTCAGGAGTGGCCGGCGCCCCTCCGGGACTTCAGCCCGGATCACCTACGAAGGTCGAGCACTCCCGGGAATTGACGCCCGCGGGCCTCGCGGTGACGGTGTCCGATCCGGAAGGGCGAGGCTCCGTCCGAGCCGCGGGGGAAGGCTCGGACGGAGCCTCGCCCTCCCAAAGACCGGTCCGCGTCAGCGACGTCGTGTCTCAGCGCAGCCGGAGCACGTTCCGCTCACGGGCGGCGATGGTGGAGAGCCGCGTCTCGAGCACGGCGGGTGCGAGCAAGGCCGCGACGACCCGGCCATTCAGCTCGGCCGGTCGACGCTCGATCAGCCAGGCGACCATCTCGGCGGCGACGGACGGGTCGACTTCCTTGCCCTCGGCGAACGCCTCGTTGAACTGGGGCAGCCAGCGGCGTCCCTCGTGCGTGTCGATCAGGCCGCGGACGATTCCGGTCGGTACCAGCCCCGGGTTCACCGCGTAGACCTGGACCTCCTCGGCCCGCAACTCCTGCCCGAGGGACTCGGCCAGCCGGACCAGCGCGGCCTGCGCGCAGCCGTAGCCGGCGGCGAACGGCAGCGGTCCCTCATGGCCGGGCCCGACCAGGATCGAGATCGTCGCGCGGCCCGACTCGCGCAGCGAGGGAAGAGCGGCGCGGATCGCATGATGGGCGCCCCGGACGGCGATCTCGACGTCTTCCCACCAGGTCTCCGGCTCGCGCATCGCCATCGGGCCGATGCCGCGGAGCTGCCCGGCGGCGCAGACCAGCGCGTCGAGCCCGCCCAGGTTCGCAGCGATCCTCGAGACCGCGGCCTCGAGAGCACCGCGGTCGCGGACGTCGCAGGCCAGGGCGCAGGCGCGCCCGCCGAACTCCTCGATCGCCGCCGCGGCCTGCTGGAGGTCGTCTCGATCGCGAGCGATCAGCCCGACGGCGGCGCCTCGTTCCGCGAGATGCTGGGCGATGGCGCGGCCCAGACCCCGACTTCCCCCGGTGATCAAGACACGCATCGGTTCCACTGGCATCGGGTGGTCCCCCATCCTGACGTCCGGTCGGCGGTACCGGCCCTTCTCGGCGTTCACCGCTCCAGCCCGTTGTCGAAGTGGACCCAGAGCGGGCTCCCCCAGGCGAGCTGGCCGTCTCCTTGCTGGACGCGTACATAATACCAGCTCAGCCCCGGCGGCCGCTTCTCCTCGTCGGTCCACTCGAACTCGACCTCGGCCTGGCTCGGTTCGGTCGAGAAGACGTATTTGAAGTCCTTGATGACGTCGACTCGCTTGAGCGGCCGCGTGCCGATCGCGCGGACCTTGATCCGGACCGGCCCATCGGCGCGGAACTCGTCGCCCATGATGTGGCCGCCCGATCGGACGTCGAGGACGATGTTGTCGGTCGCGCCGTAGCAGTGCCGGCGGCGGAAAGCGTCGAGGACGGCGGCGCGCGTCGGCTCCTCGGCCAGCGCGACGGCGTAGCTGATGTGAGTCGAGATGTGATCGCTCGATGCCTGGAAGCCGAAGCGGTATTGCATCGCCAGGGCGTTCCAGACCATCCCCAGGGGCCGCCAGCCGCCGATGGCCTCGTCGGGCCGCCGAGCCACTCTCGGGCGCCGAGATGCTCATACGAGTCGCGGTGCCCCTGGTAGATCTCAACGAACGGCTCGTACCGGGAATCGACGTCGCGCCAGTCGGTCCCCATCCCGGTCGCCGAGGTGTGCGACGCGCAGATGCCCCCGAGCTCTCTGAGATAGTCGTAGAGCATGATCGTGTCGTCGTCGAGGATCGCGCCGGGGTGTTCGGGCGCAACGAGTCTCGGCAGGGTCCGGACCCCTCGGCGAGCGAACATGACGTTGCGATGGCCGTTGGGATAGGGGTTGCTCCGCTCGTAGCTGAACATGGTGACGAGGCGAGGCGGGTTGTGATACAGGTCGGTCGTCTTCTGGACCAGCCACCAGGTGTACTCCTTGCCGCCGCCGTTGTCGTGATCGGCGTCTCCCATCCAGTCGAGCCCCGTGGCGTCGATCGCGTATCGCCACATGTCCTCGAGGGCGCCGTCGTGGCCCCCATCCTGCGAGATCTCGGTGTGCCGATGGAAGTCGCCGCGCAACAGGCGATAGGTCTTGCCGCCGGCCTCGATCCGGTAGGCGCGCATCCGCTCGACGTCGGCGGCTTCATTCGGGTGGATGGACGATCCCTCGCGAGGCGGTCTCAGCGTCGTGGAGTTCTTGCCCTCCGGGACGTCAGGATCGACGTGGCCCGCCGGCTGGGACGGCACGAGGGCGGCCACCTCGAGGTCCCAGTTGAATGACCCGCCCGGATTGCCCGGAGTTCCCGCCTGGGCCCAGTACCGGCGGCGCAGCTCGGGATTGAACTCGATCTCGCGCCGGAGGCGGCCGTCGGTGGCGTAGAACATCAAGGGAGGACCTTCGGTCGGGACGGCGATCGCCGGCCGGTTGTCCAGCAGGCCGTCGCTCCGCGTGAGCGGCTGCGGCGGCGTCCACATCCTGCCGGCGAGCGACATGACATGCTCGACCCAGACACCCCCGACGACCATCACCGCGTTGTTCCCCCAGACGACTTCCTGGCGATGACGGTAGGCCAGCCAGACGCGCCCGAGCGGTCCACCGCGATGCGGGGGAAGCTGTTCATCCTGCGGCCGCCCAGCGGCATCGAGCCGGTCGGGTCGGCCGGGGCGAGGACGCGGCGGCCATCCACGCAACGGACGCGGACGGCGGCCGAGCGGTAGAGGCTCGACCCCCGGCCGTCCACGAGGTTCTCGGTATCCTTGCCCCAGTTCGCGTCGCGCTCCTCGTAGGCGACCCACGCCCGGCCCCGCGGGTCGATCGCGACCGTCGGTCGCGCCTCGTATCGGGCCGAGTCGGCGATCGGGATGTCGGCCCCCTCGATGGGCCCGGAGCCGAGGCGGACCTCGTGCAGGATGACGTCGTAGTCGCGCGCGCGATAGGTGTCGAATGCGACGAAGGCGCGGCCGTCCAGAGCAATCGCCAGCGACGGCGACCATTCGTTAGCCGGCGTCCGGCTGACGCGGTAGGGCGTCCCGTCCTCGGAGCCGTCCACGGCGGCGAGGTAGATGTTGGCCTGACCGTCGCGCCAGGACTGCCAGGCCATCCAGACGCCGAGCTTCGGGTGGGACGCGAGGACGACGTCGGTATCCGTCCCGGGAGTTGTCGTCAGCCGCTTGACGGCGGACCAGGATTGCTGATCCGGGTCGTAGGTCCGCCGGTAGAGGTCCCAGTTGCCGCGCTGATTCTCGGACCACGCGACGACGACCCTGCCCCTGCTGTCGACGGCCACCGCCGGGCGCCAGACGTCGAGGCCCGGGCCGGTGACGTCGAGTGCCTGACCCGGTCTGCCGCGAGCGAAGCGAACCAATCGGATCTGGTCGCCGCCTCCTTCGGGGACGAAGCCGGTGAAGCTCCTGGGGCGTTCGGTGAATGACTCGAGGACCTCGGGCCCGAACGGCTTGTGGACGACGTATGCGACCCAGGCGCCCCCCTTGGAGTCGGCGGCCGCGGCGGGGAAGTCCTCGGGGTCGGGACCCTCGGACAACGGGGCGCGCGGCGGGACCCGCTGCGCCGCCACGCGGCGGTCCAGGTAGCGATGGATGGCGCCGTCGGCCAGGTCGGCGAGCGGGATCCGGAAGCGGCCTTGCTGGGTCTCGACCGAAAGACTCGCATCGCCCGGCGCCTTGAGGTCGATGACGACGCCGTTCGGCACAACCTGCGGACCGACCGTGGTCGGCCCCTTGGTCACGACCTTCGCCATGGCTTTCCTGGCTGCCGCAGTGGCGGGAGCTTCGGTGCGGATCAGGTGGCTCTCGGCTTTCCAGGCCGTGCGGCCCTCGATCGTATCGCCTGCGCGGAAGCGGTAGCCGTCGACAGCGACGACCTCGCCGCGATCGATGCTGACCCGGCCGTCCCAGCGCTCGACCCGCTGATCGCCGACACCAAGGAGCAGGCGGACCGAGATGACCTCGGGATCGAGCGGCCTCGCGTCGGCGGGGACGCCACCCTGCTCGGGGCGGGCCCAGAGCACGGAGATCCCCAAGGTCCCGAGCAAGGTCAGCGCGGTCGCGAAGGAGGCTAACGCTCGCGTTGCGGCGAAACGAGGGAACCCCCCCTGGCCCCCCCTCCGTGAGCTGGCGGCGAAACGAGGGAACCCCCCCTGGCCCCCCCTTCGTAAGGGGGGGAAAGAGCGGCGGGTCCCCCCCTTGAGACGGGGGGGCAGGGGGGGTCGAGGGCCAACCCCAGCCTCGAGGCCCAACGACGAAGGCCACCCATCCGTTCGCCGCTCTCGTCCGCTTCGCGATCGCATGGCTAGAACTCCTCGGTGGACGGACTCGGATCCTGCGCCGGATCGGGCGGCGCAAGGCCCTGGACGGGGACGCCCTCGGGCTCCCCGTAGGTCGCCGGCGTGCCGAATCGGGCAGCGGGCGACCGTCCGCGCGCCGCCTCGACCGCGGCGACCCGCCAGCCGTCTGGACCGCGCTCGAGGCGGTAGACCTGCCGCTCGTTCCGGTCGGGATAGACCATCTCGACGGCGATCCGGACGGCGTCCGGGCCGTCGGGCTCGGGCGCGAAGAGGGCGTGGCCCTGCCGCGCGGCCGCGGATCTGCGCAGCTCGTTGCCGAAGGCGATACGGCCCGCCTCATCGGCCTCGCGCGCGATTCGCGAGCGGAGCGGCTCGGCGTAGGCGTCGAGATAGGCATCGACGTCGCCGGCGCGGGCATCATCGAGCAGCGCCCCGAGGCGGGCCTCGGGTGTCTGAAGTGAGTCGCTCTCCGCATTCCGAAGGCTGACAAGCCCGCTCGTCGGCCGGCGGCCTCCGACCGCGAGCATCAGGCCCAGCAGGGCAACGGTCGCGATCCCGGCGAGGATCCGGCGGTTCATGGCTCGGTCTCTTCGCGGGCCGCCTCGTCGGCGAAGAGGCTCAAGTCGAGGTCCTTTCCCGGCTCGACGATGACCTTGCGGCGAAACCGCGGGAGCAGCTCGGCCAGGGCGTCGAGATACAGCCGGCGCCGGGTGGCTTCGGGTGCCTTGCGGGCCTCGGCGAGGACCTTGGTGTACCGTTCGGCCTCACCGCGCGCGACCTGGACGCGGCGGTCGAACGCGGCGGCGGCGCGGTCGGCGACCTCGCCGGCCTGGCCGCGAGCGTCGGCGCGGGCCCGGTCGCGATACTCCTCGGCGCCGACGACCGCCCGCCGCCGATCGCTCCGCGCCCGATCGGCGTCGGCGAACGCCGGCGCGACCGCCGACGGCGGAGACACCCGCCCCAGGCGCACCGCCCGGATCGAGACGCCCAGGCCCTGAAGATCGACCTCGTCCTGCAACGCCTTGCCGACCCGATCGGCGACCTCGGCCCGGCCCGACGTGAGGACCTCGTCGATCCCCCGCTCGGCCATCGCCCGCATCAAGGCCGATTCCGCCGCCGCGGTCAGGCTCGCCTCGACCGATCGCGTCGCGAAGAGGAACCGCGACGGGTCGGACACCCGATACTGCACGATCGCCTCGACCGTCACGAGGTTGAGGTCGCCGGTGAGGAAGTCGTCGCCGCCCGGATCCGGACTTCGCGCCAGCGGCGCGACCTGAAGCCCCCGAGCCCCGAGGGCCAGGGTCCTCGTCTGACCCGATTTGACCCGATCGACCTGGTCGATCCCCCAGGGCATCCCCCAGTGCAGCCCTGGTCCCCAGGGCTCCGCAAGCACGGCGCCGAAGCGGCGGACGACGCCGGACTCATCCTGCGAGACGACCACCAATCCCGTCGCCAGGTAGGCGAGCAGGACCGCACCGATCGCCGGCCCGATCCACCGATTCATGGCGAGCCTCCCCCGGTCGTCGCGGACCCCTTTGCCGTCTCGGGACGGTGCGCGACGGAGGAACCGGACGAGGCCGATGGAGCCGATTCCGGGACACCTCGGGTCAGCAGCCGCAGGAAGTCGCTCTCGGACGAGAGGACGAGCATCGTCTTCTTATCGAGGGCGGCGCGGTAGGTCTCGAGGGTCTTGAGGAACCGATAGAAGGCCGGATCGGCGGCGTGGGCCTCGTTGGCGATCCGGGTCGCCTGGGCCTCACCTTCGCCGATCAATCGCGCGGCGTCGGCCTCGGCCTCGGCGATCGTATGGGCCCGCTCGCGATCGGCCGCGCTGCGGATCCGCCGCGCCTGGCTTTCCCCCTCGGCCCGCGTCGCGGCGGCGACCCGCCGCCGCTCGCTGCGGATCTGCTCGAAGACGGCCGACTGCACCTCCTCGGGATAGTTCAGCCGCCGGAGTCGCACATCAACGACGTCGATCCCGTACTCCCGCCCCGCTTGCTCGCCGATCCGCTTCCCTGCCTGTTGCAGCAGACCGCCGAGAGCCGAGCCCGTGCCGACGCGCACGAGTTCGCCCAGGTCGCGCCCGCCCAGCTCGGCCGCGAGGACCGACGCCGCCATGTCCTCCAGCCGCGCCGAGGCATCGGGGATCGTGCGGACCGACCGGAGGAAGCGGTTGACGTCGGCGATTTTCCAGGCGACGTACCAGGCAACTTCGAGGTTCTTCTTGTCCCGCGTGAGCATCTCGCGCGGCGGCGGCGTGTCGAGCTGGAGCCGCCGGTCGAAGCCCCGCCGGGTCTGGTGCGGCCACTTCCAGTGCAGCCCGGGCTCGGCGATCAGCCGGACGGGCCGGCCGAACTCGGTGACGTAGACGACCTCGGACTGGTCCACGATCACCACCGACCGCGCCAGCGCGACGAGGGCGAGGATTCCGATGGTGAGACAGGCCACGACGATCGACCGGCGTCTCATGCAGACCCTCCCGCTCAGGCGACGCTTCGACGGCCCCGTTCGAGGCGCACGGCTCCCTGGATGCGAAGCGACCCACGTCGTGGTAACCTGGCGGCCTGGACGCGCTCTCCGGTCACCGCGCCCCGAGGGGTCACCGTGGCACAGTCTACCGCACCGGGCTCCCGCAACCAATTCGTTACCGTCGAGGACGACCTTGCGATCACCCGGCCGACCTTCAAGGATTCGCCAATGCGTGCTCTAGGTCTCGTCGTCCTGACCTTCCTGGCATCCGCCCTGCCGACGGCCGCCGCCGAGCCGGACGTGCCGAAGGCCCCGGAGCTGGCGCTGGAGGACTACAGGCTGCCGAACGGCCTGAAGGTCGCCCTGCACCGCGACCCGTCCGTGCCCCGCGTGACGGTCGTGGTGGCTTACCACGTCGGGTCGAAGAATGAGAAGGCAAGACGGACCGGCTTCGCGCACTTCTTCGAGCACATGATGTTCCGCGGCACCGCCCACGTGCCGAGCTTCGACAACCCGCTCGAACAAGCGGGGGCGTCCTGGAACGCGTCCACCTGGGCGGACGTGACGGTCTATAACGAGACGTTGCCCAGTCAGTATCTGGAGCGGCGCTTTATCTCGAAGCGGAGCGGCTGGCGTTCCTTCATAATGGTTGTCGCGGAGCCACCCCTCCAGCGCGGCGCTTTATCTCGAAGCGGAGCGGCTGGCGTTCCTTCCCTCGGCGCTGGACCAGCGGAAGTTCGACACCGAGCGCGAGGTCGTCAAGAACGAGCGCCGGGAGGCTTGCGAGAACCGGCCCTATGGGCTCGACGACGAGGCCGTCCTCGCGACACTGTTCCCGAAGGGCCATCCTTACTCGTGGTCGGTGCTCGGTTCGATGGACGACCTCGACAGGGCGACCCTGGACGACTTGAAGTCGTTCTTCGCAGAGTTCTACCACCCCGCGAATGCGACGCTCTGCCTGGCCGGCGAGTTCGATCCGGCCGAGGCCAAGGCGTGGATCCGGAAGTACTTCGGGTCCCTGGCCGCCGGCCCCAAGCCGAGGGCCGTGGCGGTGCCGTCTACCCCCGTGAAGTCCGAGAAGCTCGTGCGGTACGACCGCGTGCAATTGCCGCGAGTCTACTGGAGCTGGCCGACCGTGCCCGACGACCATCCGGATACCCCGGCGCTCGGCTTGCTGGGCCACGTGCTCGGCCGCGGCGAGACGTCGCGGCTGCATCGGGCGCTGGTGCTGGAGACGCGCCTGAGCAAGGCCGTCGGTGCCGGCCACTCCGCCTGGGATTCCGCCGGCCGATTCGCGCTCCAGAGCACCGCGGCGAAGGGGGAGAGGCCGCAGGAGACGCTCGCGGCGATCGAGTCGGCGTTCGACGCCGCCTTGCGCGAGATCCGGGCCAACCCGCCCCGGGCGGACGAGCTCGCCCGCGCTCTGACCCTCTTCGAGAAGGGGTCGTACGCGGCGCTCGCCGATCCGCTATCCCGCGCGTTCACGCTGGCCTTCGGCTTCGCCCAGAAGGGCGACCCGCGCTACTATCAGAAGAACTTCGCGCGGTACTACCGGGTCACCCCGGCCGACCTGACCCGGGTCGCCAACACTTACCTCACCCCCGAGAAGGTCGTCCTGTGGACCGAACCGGTCGGTCCGGGACATCCGCGGAGCGAAGCGATGAGACCCGGGCCCAACGCCTCGGCCGAGGGCGAGCGGCCCGCGGAGCCGTCCGCGCGCGGACCCGGACCGGGTGTCGATTGGTCCAAGATGCCCGGGCCGGCACCGGCCAGGCCGTTCCGCGCACCGCGGCTCGTACGCCGGACACTCTCCAACGGGATCGACGTCTGGTTCGCCGCGTGGCGGACCCTTCCCCTGGTCTCGGTCAACTTGCTGGTGCCGGCGGGCACGGCGGACGACCCACCGGATAGGTCCGGCCTGGCGAACCTCGCGGCCTCCCTGCTCGACAAGGGGACGGCTCGCCTGACGGCAACCGAGCTGCACGAGGCGCTCGAGAGGCTGGGCGTCGACCTCGACGTGCGTCCGTTGACCGACACGACCACCCTGGCCTGGAGCACGATCGCGCCGAGGCTCGAAGCGTCGACGAAGCTCGTAGCGGAGGTCCTCGCCTCCCCGCGGTTCGACCCCGAGGACTGCGAGCGCGAGCGGCGCTGGCCCTGGCGCGTCTGGCCCAGGGGCCCGACAGCGTGAACTGGCTCGCCGATCGCGCCCTGCCCGTGCTCGTCTACGGCAAGGGACACCCGTACGCCAACCCGGCGGACGGTTACGCCGAGACGGTGAAGGCGCTGACGCTCGACGACGTCAAGGCGTTCCACGCCGAACAGATCGGTCCCAGGGGGGCGACGCTGATCGTCGTCGGCGACGTGGAGCCGGAGGCCCTGTTCGCGATGCTGGAATCGACCATCGGGCGATGGACGGCCAGGAGTTCCGGACCCGCGCCCCGGCCCGCGGCCCGGTTGAAGGCCGATCCCGGCGCGATCTATCTCGTGGACAAGCCGGGGGCCGTGCAGTCGATCGCGAAGATCGGCCGCCCGTGGGTTGACCGGTCCGACCCGAGCTACGATGCGACCCTCGTGGGCAATCGAATCCTGGGAGGAGATTTCCTGAGCCGGCTCAACCAGAACCTGCGGGAGAAGAACGGCTTCACCTATGGCGTGGCGTCGGACTTCCGCTACCATCGCTCGGGCAGCCTCTGGACCGTGGAGACTGCGGTCCGCACCGACGCCACCGCGCCGGCGCTCAAGGAAGTCCTGGGCGAGCTCGACGGCGCGGGCGGTGCCAGGCCGTTCACGGAACGCGAGATCGCCATGGCGCTGGGAGCGGAGGTCAAGTCGTTCCCCGAGCGGTTCGAATCGCCTTCATCGATCGCCGCGGTCCTCCGCGAGCTGGCCGAGTTCCATCTGCCGCCCGAGTACCTCGACACGTTCCTCGCCCGCCTCCAGGCGACCAGTCCCGAAGAGGTGCGCAAGACGATGTCGGAGGTCGTGGCGCCGAGCCAGAGGGCGACTCTCGTCGTCGGCGACCGAACGGCCGTCGAGCCGAAGCTCAGGGCGATGGGGTATTCCAGGATCCAGCCGGTGACCGTCGACGTGCAGAGGCTCGCGCACTGAGCTGGCCTCGGTTGACGCTCAGAGGGTGTACGAGGAGGGGCCGTAGGGTGGGTCGAACGCCGCGGAGCGGCGCGAGGCCCACCGGTCGCTTCGGCGGATCCGGTGGGCCTCGCCTCGAGGAATCGAGGCTCGACCCACCCTACGCCGATCCGGCGGCCTTCGCGTACTCCCTCTCAGTCATCCGGCTCGACCTCGGGTGGCGCCGGGAGGGCTCGCCCCGCCCGCCCGCCCGCGAGCCGATCGGGATCGGCCAGCCAGAGGTGGCGCCTTCCGGCGGCTCGGGGGTCGAGGATCAACTTCGGCCGCCCGGCGAGGGCGTCGCCGAGCGCCTCGCGCAGCAGGCGGAACTCGGTCAGCTCGGGCTGCTCGGCATGGGCCGATTGCCGGGTGAGGAACGCCCGGGCGGCGCCGCCGGCGCGGCTCTTGAGCTGATGCGCTGCCGCCCGGGCCGACTCGCGCACCGATTCCGCCTCGGCCAGCGCGGACCAGTGCTGTTCGGCCGCGAATCCCTCGGCGTCGTTCCGGTAGCGCTCGACGTCGGAGACGGCAGCCGAGACATCCCGATACGCGGGGACGACCTCGCGCGGCGGGTGGGCGTCCACGACGCGGGCCCGGTCGACGGCCACCGGCAGGCCGAGCCCCGCCAGGCGAGCCGACAGCGACTGCTCGACCTCTTTCTCGAATTCCCGGCGCCCGGCGACGAGAATCGACTCCAGGGGCGTCCGGCCGACCGACTCGCGGAAGACGCCCTCTGCCGCCGACTCGACCAGGGGCTCGACCTCGGAGGCGCCGAAGAGCAGGGCGGGTACGCCGGCCTCGGTGTAGCGGTACTCGACGACCGCGGCGAGTTCGACCAGGCTCTCGTCGCCGGTGAAGAAGAGGGCCCCGCCGTCACGCCGAGTGCCGTGAGTTGCGTTCCAGGCGATCGGTCCTTGCGACGAGGCCGACGATGCCGGCCCGGCCAGCCCGACGCGGGCGACCCGGACCGTCTCGGGCTCAACAATCGTCACCGATTCGCACGGCGAAGGCCATCGGACGTGCAACCCGGGACCCAGCAGGGGCGGCCGGTAGCGCCCCCACCGCTGGAGCGCGCCGACCCGCCCCGGCTCGATCAGGATGATCCCGGAGGCCAGGTAACCTAAGAGCGCCATCCCGGCCAGACCGCCGAGCACGGCCCGGCGCCGCCCCCACGCCCACGTCGCAATCGCCGAAGGCCGGCACGTCCGGCAGACCGCGATCGCCCGGCTCGCCGACCGGACGGCGGGCAGGCGGCCCCACGTCTCGAACCCGAGGAGACGGATCGCGTTGAGCAGGACCAGCAGCGACCCCACCTGGTGGAAGATCGCCGCGGCGACCGGGCCGAGCACGCGCAGCCCGGCGAGGACGACCGCCAACCCGTTCAGGCCGAATGCGAAGATGAGGATGTTCTGCCGGATCACCCGGACCGCCTGCCGGGCCATGCGGATGGCACCAGGCAGCGGCTCGAGCGGGTCGCCCATCAGTACGATCGAGCCGGCCTCGGCCGCGATGTCCGAGCCGACGCCGCCCAGAGCTAATCCGGCATCGGCCTCGGCCAGCGCCGGGGCGTCGTTGATCCCGTCGCCGATCATCGCGACGACGCGGCCTTCCTCCCGACGCCGACGGACCCATTCCGCCTTGTCGGCGGGCGTCAGCTCGGCCTCGACGCCCTTGATGTGGACCTTCTTCGCCACGCGTTTCGCCGCCGCGGGACGATCGCCGGTGAGGATCGTCAGGTCCTTGATCCCCAGATGCTTCAACTCGTGGACGACGTCGTGCGCCTCGGGCCGAACCCGGTCCCGCGCCCCGATTACCCCGGCGACCCGGCCGTCGACGACCACGATCAAGGCCGTCTGGCCGTCCTCATCGAGCGCCTTGAGGGCCTCCTCGACCTCGGCGGTGACTTCGACCCCGTGCTCGCGGACGAGACGCGGGTTGCCGACGAGGACCGTGCGCCGTCCTTGATCATCGGGGACGGTCGCCGAGACGCCCGCCCCGGGATGCGCGGAAGTCCTCCACATCGGGCACGTCGAGCCCGAGCCGATCGGCCTCAGCGACGAGGAGTTTCGCCAGCGGGTGCTCGCTCGGCCGTTCGGCGGCGGCGGCGATCCGGAGGAGATCGCCTTGCCATGACGGCAGAGCGACGACGTCCCCCAACTCGGGCCGGCCCTCAGTCAGGGTCCCCGTCTTGTCGAAGGCGAACGCATCGGCCCGCGCCAGCCGCTCGAGCGCGGCGCCCCCCTTGACCAGGACCCCGCGCCGCGCCAGTCGCGCCGTGGCCGCGAGCACCGCCGCCGGGGTCGCCAGGACCAGGGCGCACGGGCAAGCGACGACCAGGACGGCCAGCGCCGGCATCACGTCGATCGGTCGCGACGTGATTCCCTGCGTCCTCTCCCACAGCGACGCGGCGTTGGTGCCGAGGAAGACGACCGCCGTGGCTGCCAGCACGGCCGGCAGGAAGAGCCGGGCATAGCGGTCCGCGGTCCGCTCCAGGGGCGATCGGCGGGTCCGGGCGTCGGCGAGCAGGCGGATCACCCGGCCAAGGGTCGTCTCCATCCCGACCCGCTCGGCGCGGACCTCGAGCCGGCCGAACTGGTTGAACGTCCCAGTATAGACGGGGTCGCCCGGCCCCTTGTTGACGGGCAGTCCCTCGCCGGTCAGGATCGCCTGGTCAACGGCCGACCGCCCCGCGACCACCGAGCCATCGGCCGCGATCCGCTCGCCGGGCCGGACGACCAGGACGTCGCCCACGAAAAGGGAGCCGGCATCGATCTCGACCTCCTGCCCGTCCCGGACGACGCGGGCCGTCCGCGGCCGATAATCGAGCAACTTCTCGATCGCCCGCTGCGCCGCGCGAACGTGAGGGCTTCGAGGCATTCGCCCACGAGGGCGATGAAGACGACCTCGGCCGCGACGAAGGATTCGCCGAGCAAGGCCGCCGCGACGCAGGCGATCGCCAGCGCGATGTCGGCCCCGATCCGCCCCTCGAGGAGCGCCGCGAGGGCGAGGTACACGACCCGCCCGCCGCCGATGATCGCCGCGAGCAGGGTCAGCGTGATACCGAACGGCAGCCGATACGCTCCTCCCCAGCCTGAAAGGATCAGGTCCAAGCCGAGCAGCAGGCCGACGACGGCCGTGGTGGCCAGCAGGGTGCGGCGCTCGGCGTCGTGGTTGTGGTCGTGCTGATGGCCGATCGCCATCTGGGCGGGGTCGTATTCGCGATGCAAGGCCGGATGCCTCCCGGTCGACCGCGGGGCATGCCATTTACGCGAATGACATTGCCGCGCCCCGGGCCGCGCGTCAAGGAGATGCCGGCGTCACTGGTGGCTGTCGGGACGAGTGTCTTGTAGGTTCTGTATGCCTGGCGCAAGCGGGCCGCGCTTGGCGCAACTCACCGGTTCACCCGGGAGCCGCGCTGCTCAGCCCGAAGGAATCAAGCTCCCGATGAACCCCGAGAATTCGGCGCCACCCGAGACGAAGCCGGCCGCCCTCCCTCGCAACGTCAAGCTGCTGGGGCTGGCCAGCCTGATCAATGACATCGCCAGCGAGATGAGCTACCCGCTATTGCCCCTGTTCCTGATCTCGACGCTGGGAGGCAATCGGGTCCAGCTCGGCTTCATCGAGGGGGTGGCTGAGTCGGCAGCCAGCCTGCTGAAGCTCTGGTCGGGCGGCTGGTCCGACCGGGCGGGCCGGCGCAAGGGCTTCGTGGTGTCGGGATACGCCCTGGCGGCGGTCGCCCGGGCGGTGCTCGGCCTGGCGACGGCTCCGTGGCAGATGTTCGCCGTCCGGGTGGGCGACCGGATCGGCAAGGGCATCCGGACCTCGCCCCGCGATGCGCTGATCGCCGACTCGACCGAGCCGGGAATGCGGGGCCGGGCCTTCGGCTTCCACCGGGCGATGGACCATCTCGGGGCGGCCATCGGCCCGCTGCTGGCGGCGGCCTTCCTGTGGGCCTACCCCGGCCGGTTGCGGACCCTGTTCCTCATCACGATCGTGCCGGGCTCGATCGTCGTCGCCCTGCTGGTGATCGGCCTGCGCGAGCCGGCGGCCTCGTTGCGACAGGATCGGCTCCGGCTGACCCTGGCGCCGTTCGGTCGTGACTTCCGACTCCTCTTGATCGCCCTGGTCGTCTTCACCCTGGGCAATGCCAGCGATGCGTTCTTGCTGGTCCGGGCCGGCGAGTTGGGCGTTCCCACGCCGCAACTCCCGATCCTCTGGTGCGTCTTCCACATCGCCAAGAGCGCCGGCAACTTGCTCGCCGGCCGGGCCGCGGACCGGTTAGGCCCCCGACCGCTGATCCTCGCCGGCTGGGGCGTTTATGCCCTGATCTACCTGGCGTTCGCCCTGGCGACCTCGGCCTGGCAGGTCTGGGCGCTGTTCCTGGGCTACTCGCTGTTCTACGCGCTGACCGAGCCGGCCGAGAAGGCCCTGATCGCCGACCTGGTCGGCGGCGAGCGCAAGGGGCTGGCGTTCGGCTGGTACAATTTCGCCATCGGGGTGGCCGCCCTCCCGTCCAGCCTGATCTTCGGGGCGCTGTACCAGGCGTACGGCTCGCTGACGGCTTTCGGCTGGGGCGCGGCACTGGCGGCGATCGCCGCGCTCATGCTGCTGGGAGTCGGGGGCGGGTCATCCTCCCAGGGCCATCGACCCGGGACGGATGCGGGAGCGGACATCGCACCCATTGACAGCCGCGCCGGCTCTAATTAAGCTGATATAAGATGGCTTTAGTTGAACGATCGGACGACGCTTTGACCGTCCGGTATGGCCGACAAAGGCCTCTTTCGAGCTTTGCCCGGATGGCGTCGATACTTCGTCCGTCCGGATGAGGCGCCCTACGACAGGGATTGGCGAGTCGCTTCTCAACCCAGTCCGAGAGGGTGTACGAGAAGGCCGCCGGATCGGGGTAGGGTGGGTCGAGCCTCGATTCATCGAGGCGAGGCCCACCGGATCCGGCGAAGAGACCGGTGGGCCTCGCGCCGCTCCGCGGCGTTCGACCCACCCTACGGCCCCTTCTCGTACACCCTCTGAGTCCATCCCCGATCCTGGGGAGTCGTGGGAGGCGCCGACAATGGCCGATGATTCGGAACGCCAGCCGTTTCTTCGATGGCCCAGCGTCGTGGTGATGCTCCTGGTCGCATGGGGAATCATCATGTCCCCGGGCTCGTTGCAGAGCCCACGTCCACCGACCGAGGGGGGAGCGCTGCTGGGGGCGCACGAGGAGATGGAGGTCCCCGCTCGGCTCTGGCAGGACCCGCTCGCCACGGCCGCCGATGCCGCGAAGGAGGAGTTGAAGGGTCAAGACCGCGACAAGGCCGCCCGGAGCGAGTCCGCGCCTTCGACGGCCAGCAAGCCGGCCGAAACCCCACCGGCCTTGACGATCTTCGGCGCGCTCGGGGCCGCATGCCGGGATTGTGACGAGTATCTCCTGATGCCCGTCCTCATCACCGCGAGCCCGTTCGACTCGGGGACGGAGGTCCGGATCCGGCATCGCTATGCGGTCCTCTCGGCCCTCGCGCTGGCCGGCTTCGCGCCGATGGATAGCTCGCATCTCCGCTACTTCTTCCCGAAATCCCTCGAGACGGGGAGGGACGGATCGGCGACGCCGGGCCGCGTGGTGCCCTTCGAGTGGTTCGAGAACGGCAAACGCGACGCGAAGCGTCAATATGTCTGCATCCTATGGGTCAGCGACGAGAACGTTGGCACTCCGCCGCTCAAGAATCTCGGGCGCCTCCTGGGCCAACTGGAGCGGGCCTTCCGATGCTGGACCGCCGCCCCACAGGCGTGTCCGGGCGAGGGCACGGCGGAGGTGAAGTCGGGTCATCGCGGCGCGCCGAGACCGCTCATCTCGGTGCTGGGCCCGCCCCATTCGGACATGCTGGACGCGATGGTCGACGAGGCGCTCAGGGGAGGCCCTTCGTGTATGACGACACGCGATCGGCTCACGGAGGTCACCCTCTACTCGACCCAGGCGACCTCGCAAGGATCGTGGGCGAGGTACCAGGAGCAGACCCTGAACAAGGCCAAGAAGGAGGACACCCGGGCCTGGTCCGGACTGAGGGTCAGCCCGGAGATCGGCAGCGACGAGGAGCTCGTCGAGGTCCTCTTCGAGGAGCTGAAGCGCCGGGGGTTGGAGCCCGGCGACGGGATCGCGCTCCTGGGCGAGTGGGATACCGAGTATGCCCGGGGCATGGTCCGCAAGTTCGCGAGGAGATTCCGAGACGCGGATTTCGAAGGGGCTCCATTCCTATTACTACATGCGCGGGCTGGACGGCAAGCTCACGGAGAACGTCCCGAGCAACCAGCAGCCCGGCTCGCCGGAGACGTCGTCCCGCTCCTCGCGCGGGTCCGCGCCGGCTCCCCATGTCACGGCCAGCGGTCGGTCCCAGGTCGATTACCTGAGCCGGCTGGTCGACCGGCTCGTCGAGGACACCCGCCGCGACGTCGGCGACCTGAAGTTCATCGGCATCCTCGGCACGGACGTCTACGACAAGATCCTGCTGATGCGGGCGATCCGGCCCATCGCGCCCCAGGCGGTCTTCTTCACGACTGACATGGACGCCCGACTGATCGACCAGTCGGAATTCCGGTATACCCACAACCTGCTCATCGCCTCTCACTATGGGCTGATGCTCGACCATAACATGTCGCGTGAGGGCCAGATCCCGCCGTTCCGGGATGCGTACCAGACGTCCCTCTGCCGGGGCTGCCTGCACGCCCTGGGGGATGTCGGATTCCTCGAGCCCGGCCCGGACGGGATGTCCTTCGAGCATCGTCCTGCCCCCGTGCTGTATGAACTCGGCCGCTATGGCCCGTACCGCCTGATCGAGCCCGACGAGGATCGGTCGTTGTCGGGCGCGAAGGACATCGCGGGTTGGTTCGGGGGCGGCAGCCATCGAGCCAGGGTGTTCGGGGCAGGGGCGCTCGTGCTGCTGTTCGTCGCCCTGCTCCGGCCCTCGTACTGGGCGGCCCGGGTCCGGCTCCTGCTCGGTTACCGCGCCCGACGGGGGCATCGCCCGGCGGACGAGGCCGAGCGGCGCTACCCGATGCGCTGGATCGGGCTGACGAGCCTGGGCCTCTTCCTCGGCCTGTTCGCCCTGGTGGTGGCCGACGCCCAGAGCCGCGACCACGAGCCCTTCACGATCTTCGACGGGATCAGCACCTGGCCGACCGAGTTCATCCGGCTGTTCGTCTGCGTGATCTCCGCGTACGCCACCTTCGCCATCATGCGATCATCCGACCGGAACGCCCGGACGATCACCCAGCGATTCGAGCTGCACCACGACGAGGGGAGCGCGGGCGATGGGTCGAGTCGCGGCGCCGCTCGCCACCGGGCGCCCTGGTACGCCGGCTGGCTCAATGCCGACCGGCTCTGGGGCTGGGAGCAGTCGAGGAAGCCCATCGAGGGGGTGGCGCTCTGGTCCGACTACCTGCGAGACGGGTCGCTCGGCGCCCGGATGCGCAGGACCCTGCCGTTCGTCGTCGTCTACATCGCGTTCTCCGGTATCATCGTCAGCCTGATGGGACGACAACCGAACGCGCCCGTGCGCGGCCTGTTGAATCAGACCATCGACAGGATGCTGCTGTGGGCCGGCGTCATCGCGCTGATCTGGCTCCTCTACTTCGTCTTCGACGCCACCCGGCTCTGCGACCACCTCATCAACCTGCTGCGCCGCGAGGGACCCGACGCCCGGATCCGATGGCCCGAGGGCTTGCGTCACGCGGCCGCGTACCGGCAGGGGCTCGACGGTCCCGGGTTGGAATCGGACTCGCTCGCGCACCTGATCGCGGTCCGGATCATCGAGGCCCGTACGGAGGCCGTCGACAAGTTCATCTACTATCCGTCGGTCGCGATCCTGCTCATGATCCTCTCGCGCTACCACGTCTTCGACAACTGGGACTGGCCGGTCTCGCTGATGCTCGTCTACTGCATCAGCTCGGCGATGATGGTGTACTGCGCCCTGGCGATGCGTCGCAACGCCGAGGGGCTTCGGGCCCGCGCGCTGGAGCAAATGCACGGGGAACTCGGCAAGGTCCGGGCCGCCGGCTGCCCGCCGGAGATGGTGACCGAGGAGCAGATTCAGACGATGATCCATGAGGTCGAGTCGGCCGATCGGGGGGCGTTCTGCCGGATCGCCGACAACCCGATCATCCGCGCGGTGCTCATCCCCTTCGGCGGGGTCGGGACGCTCGCGGTGCTCGACCAGCTCCGTCCGTATCTCTGATGGGGCCGAGTGCACCCTCGCGAACGGCCTCGCTGCGCTCTCAACCGCGCGGCGTTCCCGCTCTCGGGGGCCACCGGCCGGGGCTTCACGCCTCGTACGCCAGCGAGTCGGGCACGACGTCGAGTCCCTTGACCCGCCGGCCGAAGGCCTCCGAGAGGTTCGGAGGGGCGTACTCGATTTCGCGGATCCGCCGGAGCGTCGCGTTGTGCAGCACGTCGCCGTCGCGGATGGTCCGGTATCGGCCCCGTCCGATTCTGGGCCTCGTCGCCTTGGTGTCCGGGTTCCTGACCATCTTGGGGAAGAACTCCGCCGGCCACCAGATCCACGTCAGCGAGTCGTGCTGCGGGTCGTCCCAGGGGGTCGGCGATGCGGGCGTCTGGTCGAGGACGTGTTGCAGACGCCCATCGTCAACCAGGAGCCCCGCGGCGCGGGCCTCGTCGAGCATCCACTGGAACGCGACCCGCCAGAGTCCGCCGTCGGCCTCGGGATACCCGCCCCCGACGTCGGAATGGACGCCCGGGAACCACAACTCGACGAGGTCCTGGCCTTCCACGCGCTGGAGCAGGTTCTGCCGGAAGAACCAGCGACGCTCGTCGACCGAGACCGCGTGGCGAGCGATCTCGATGCTGGGGTTGCTGGTCGTGAACGGGTACCGTTTCGGATCCCAGACCCACCCGACCGACGACACGGTATCCCAGACCCCGAGGAAGCGCACGCGGAACCGCCGCTCGTCGTCGTCCTTGTCGATCTTGCGGGAGAACGTCCAGCGGAAGTCGGCGCAGAGGTCCCAGTAGCCGGCTTTATCGCCGGCCGGGTCAACGTCGCGGACCGCCGCGTTGAGCCGCAGCACGTAGGGGACCAGGTTGGTGTGGCCCCGCGGCAGCAACCCCAGGTTGTGGAGCAGGCCCGCCAGCACTCGAGCGGTATAGGCCCCCCGGCTGAAGCCGAACAGGTAGACCTCGTCGCCCGGCTCCCATGTGTTCATCAGGTAGGCATAAGCATCCCCGACCTTCCGGACCAGCCCGCCGCCGAACGCCAGGCCGTAGACCTTCGAGAGCCACTTCTGCAGCCGGCTGAAGGCGTTCGGCTCCGGCAGGGTCCCGACGCCCGGGTCGTAGTAGAGCCACTGCCGTTCGGGGTCGCGGCCGAGCACCTGGACCAGCCGGACGACGTTGGTGTTCTCGGGCCCGAACTGGTTGTTCGTCCCGTCGAAGCAGATCACGAGGTTCCTCGGCATGGTCACCTTCCTCGCCCATTGCATCGCGACGCAGGGCGGATATGCTGACGATGGCCACGAATCGAGACTGGATCGCGAGTCATCCCCGATGGAACCGATCGAACGCTACCGCGGGAGCCTCCTGGGCCTGGCCGCTGGCGATGCGCTCGGGACGACGCTCGAGTTCCGCCGGCCCGGCTCGTTCTCGCCCATCGACGACATCGTCGGGGGCGGGCCGTTCCACCTGTGCGCCGGCGAGTGGACCGATGACACGTCGATGGCGTTGTGCCTGGCCGAGAGCCTGCTGGAGCGCCGGTGCTTCGACCCCATCGATCAACTGAGCCGTTACCTCCGCTGGTATCGCGAGGGGCACCTCAGCAGCACGGGGGACTGCTTCGACATCGGGGGCACGGTCGCATCGGCGCTCCGTCGCTTCGAGCAGTCGGGCGAGCCCTACTGCGGCTCGACCGATCCGAGTTCGGCCGGCAACGGTTCGATCATGCGCCTGGCCCCGGTGCCGCTGTTCTTCGCGGGAGAGCCGCGCGAGGCCGTCGCCCGGGCCGCCGACAGCTCGCGCACGACCCACGGAGCGGCGGAGGCCGTCGACGCCTGTCGCTACCTGGCGGCGCTCCTCGTCGGGGCCGTGCGTGGGGCCTCCAAGGAGGAGTTGCTGTCGGATCACTACGGCCCCGCCCCCGGCCTCTGGGACGCGGAGCCGCTCGCCCCGCGGATCGCCGAGATCGCCGCCGGCTCGTTCCGCCGTCGCGAGCCGCCCGCGATCCGCGGCGGCGGGTATGTCGTCCACTCGCTGGAGGCGGCGTTGTGGGCCTTTCATCGCAGCTCCTCGTTCCGGGAGGGGGCGCTGCTGGCCGTCAACCTCGGCGACGACGCCGATACGACCGGCGCGGTCTTCGGCCAGCTCGCCGGGGCCTTCTACGGCGAGTCGGGCATCCCGCGCGAGTGGCGCGAGCGGCTCGTGATGCGCGACGTCATCGCGACGATGGCCGAGCGGCTCCTCGCTCCCGCGCGTTGAGGACCTCATCGCGACGACCGTCCGGTCGCCCGTCGGAGGAGGTTCTGCGTGATCCGCTGGACACGCTCGTCCGGGCCGTGAGGGCGCGACCAGTGCGACCATGGGAGAGTATGTCCCGGGGGTGACGACAGGCCCTGGGCCCAGAAGATGGTAGAGGCGTTGAAGACGAAGTTGCTCTTGGGACCGGGGTAGTACGTCGCCGTCCACTTCTGGGGGGCCTGGCCGCCTACCCAGGCGACGCCCTCCGCGACGACCTCGAGGCCCGGCAGCCGGGGCGGGTCGCCGTGGTACTCCCAGCCGATGAGACCGGGAATCCGGTCGCCTTGCTTGATGCCGGTCCCCTCGAAGATCCAGTGATCGGGCCGGGTGACGATCCAGTCGCCGCCGCCGTTGACCGGCTCGATGTTCCGCGCCCCCATGAGGAACCCCTCGTCTGGCCCGTGCTCGGGGAACGGTCCGTGCTCCTTCTGACGTCGTCGGGCGTAGTCGTTATCGCCTCCATACGGACCGCCGCGCGAGATCATCCGGTTGGGACGGCCGTCGCTGCCGGGGCGGAACGGGGTCACCCAGCACATCGTATTGCCCGAGAGGAACAGCAGGCAGACGCCCTCGTCTCGCATCCGCCCGACGCTGCGGAACTGCCGGATGTCCCAGTACTCGTCGTGACCGACGCTGATGAATGCCTTGCACTTGAGCCCCCGGTCGGGGGTGAGCATGTCGCTGTTGGAGCAATATGTGACGTCGTAGCCGTGCTGTTCGAGCCAGTAGGCCAGCGGGAACTCGAAGGGCAGGAACTCGCCCGAGCCGAAGGTGAGCGGATCGTTGACGACCGCGTCGTGCTGCGCCTCGCGACCATAGGGACGATCGAAGCTGACCTCGGCCCACGGTCCCTGGCCGCCGCGGGGATGTGTATAGAGGGAATAGCGGTTGGGCCAGCGGTTGTAGGCTTGCCAGGTGTTGTCGGAGCACTGCAAGAGGATGTCCGCGGGCCGATCGTCGCGGACGATGAAGACGACGTAACTCTGCCAGTAGGGCTCAGAATCGCCGGCCGGCACGGTCGTGAGCCGTCCCAGGTAGACGCCGCTCGTCCAGTCTTCGGGGATGGTCAGCCGCGCGGAGGGCTCCCAGCGGCACTCGTGGCGGTTGCCGGGGCCGGGCGTCGGGTCGGGCTGTTCCTTCCCGTCGATCGGCCCCAGCTCCCGGACGAGCCGGGCGCCCCGGCCGCCGTAATACCCCGTGCGGAAGAGCTCGATCCGGAACCGGCGAGCCGGGCGGGTCGAGACATTGAGATCGATGGTCTCGCCGGCCTTCACGCTCTGCCGGGAACAGTAGCCCTCGATCCAGGGCGATCGGAAGCCCTCGCGATCGGGTCGGACCCGCGTCAGTTGCCAGTCGACGGCGCCGGGCAGCGCGTTCTCCCGCGGGATGGGGCCCGGCGCGCGCCGATCGTCCTGAGCCTGGTTCGCCGCACTCGCCCGATTCCGATGCACCCCGACCAGCCCGGGCGCCAGCGAGCCCGCGGCCATCTGGCCGAGGAACGTCCGGCGCCCGTGGCGGTGCGATCCGTCGGTGGTTGGATCATCGAGTTGCATGGGACGGAGCCTTCTGGAGAACGGCCGCCGATCGCGGTCCACTTACGGGTTCGCGCCGGGAGGAGCCATGCCCTGGATAATGGGAATGACCCCCTTGGCGATGACGGTCCCGACGGCACTGGGGATGGCGAGGTGGAACTCATACCCCTGGGAGGCATGGGGCGTCAACGAGACTCCGAAGTAGGCCGGTTCCTTCGGCATGTCCTCGGGCGCCTTGAGGTCGGGCTTCTTCGCGATGGTTCCCATCATCCTGGCCATCATCCGGACCAGGTTCTGAGTGTCGAAGATCATGAGGAAACTCGCCTGCCCGGGCAGCTCCGAGCGGACGGTCTTGAAGCCCGCGGTCTGCCCGACTCCGCCCGCTCCGCTGGCATAAACGTCGAGGAGGGACTTGGCTTCCTCCCATTTCGGGGCGATGACGTGCACCACGCGCTTCCCATCGGTCCCGTACCAGTAGCTCAGCCGGCCATCGGCGAACATGGCCTTCATGCTCTCGAGCTGGCCCGGCTGGTTCCCGCTCAGCTCCGCCAGCTTCTCGAGGTCCATGGCGGCGGCGACATGCGTGAAGGTCATCCCCCGGTCCGTCTGGGCGTCGGGTTCGACCTTGAGGTCCTTGTAGATACCGGCCTTTCCGGCGCCCTCGCCCATGGCGCGGAGCATGTCGATGGTGGCCGCGACGTACTTCTTGGGATCGTCGACCCGCATCTCGCTCAGACCGCGCATGCCCTTGTCCATGGACACCGAGGTGATGTGCTCGATCTGCCCCAGGCCATGGAACTCGGCCACGGCCTTCTCGAGCTCGGGTGAGGGCTTACCGCCGGCGCTGAGCATCCGCGTGCTCATACCCTGCAACCTCTCGAACGTCTTGGCACTGACGTTCATGCTGGCGTAGACCATCGCACCCGGAGGCATCCTGTCCAGCGAGGCCAGGTCGCTCGGTCGGATCGCGGTGATGGACTTGGCGGCGTCGCTGTCGGCGGTGAGCTTCAGGTACACGGCGAGGTGGAGCCCCTTCGGGGCGGCGTCGAGAGAGAGCGTCAGGTGATCCGCGTACTTGAGCGAATCGAACAGCTTCCCGTACATGTCCTTGGCCATCTGCATGGCCGCCGCGTTGCCCGCCTGCTGCGCAGCCTGATCGAGCGCGGCCATGAATCCCTGGCGCGCCTGATCGATCTGGTCGCCGAATCGCCGCGTGAGCGAGGCGGCGTTGAGGTAGAGGCCGACGTCGCCGGCGGCGAACGTCCTGGCCGGCGATCCGCTCACCACCGATTCCAGCGACTTGTCTCCCGGCTTGGCGATCGCGGCAATGAGTGCCTTCGATGGCCCGAACGCGACGACGCCCGGTGCCTGGGCCGCATACCAACTGCCATTGCCGTCGGGTGAGTCGAACTCGTCGTAACCGCCCTCCTGGCGCTTGAGCTCGACATCCTTGCCGCCGGAGAGTTCCTTGAGCGTCTCCTTGTAGTGTTGCGAGGGCACCAGGACGGCGAAGGGCGGCGGACCGCCCGCACCCGCCTCATCGCCGAGCTTTACGACCATCAAGAACGGCGACTTGACGGCGTGTTCGCCGTGCCGCTGGCGGATATCCGCGAGCGGGCCCGCCAGGGCGCCCTCGATCGCGTTGCCCCAGTCGGGGTTCATCGCCTTGAGCATCGCCACAAGGTCGTCGCGCGTCGTTTCAATTCCCCGGACGCGGATGGCGACGTCGACATCGCCCGGCGCGGCCTTCACCAGCGCCGCCTCGGACGGGGCCTGGCTGATCGTGGCGATCAGCAGCCATTGGGAGAGTTGAGCGAGCATGTTCCAGATCTCCGCTTCAGGGCAGTTTCGTCGTCATGACTGGAGTCGGTTCACGGGTCTATCGGGACACGATTGGTTGCAGACGGAGATGTCACCTTATAGCACGCCAACGTGCGCCGCAAGCCGTGGCGACGCACGCCCCAGGCACGGACGGTCTTCGTCGTTCAGCAGGGCAGGACTTCGACGAACGGGGAGAAGTGCCGGCGATGGGGAGGTCGCAACCGGCCGAGGTGCCGGGCGGCCGGCCTGTCCTGAGCGCGGAAGACGTACCGAAGGAGTCGGGACGGTCGCATCCGGTGCCGATCGGGCTGGTGGGTACGCCAGGCGGGTGAATCGAACGGAGGCCGCGAGCGGAGCGACCTGGGGATCAACTCGATCGCCGCCAGGTTGGTCAACGCGACCGCATAGCCGCAGAGCGTCCCCCATCCGATGCCGAGGATCGGGACGCAGAACCGGAAGGCCGCCAGGAAGGCGGCCGTGCTCAGGTTGGCCGGCGGCAACGCCCTGGCGATCCGGCTGGCCTCGACCGCTCCCGCTTCCAGGTGGGTGACCGCCACGACGACCGCGGACATGCTGGGGAACGTGCTGACGAGCCCCGCCCATCGCGGACCGGCGAGACTGCTGACGATGCCGACGATCGCGACGTACACCACCGGGATCACGGTGCGCACCATGGTGACCCGGCGATCCGATGGCCTCTGTCGTCCCGCGTCGATCGGCCCGCCGATCCGCGACGCCACGTAGGAGGCGGCCAGGATCGACCCGAACGAAACGCCCATTCGAAGGAGGGACTCGCCGGGGTCGAGATAACCCAGCGCCGAGGCGATCCCGACGTACGCCGCGACGGCCGCCGCCAGGGCCGCGGCCAGTCCCCATCCTCTTCGAACCGCCTGCGCGTAGGTGATCGGCAGCGAGACTGCGGCGATCAGCCCGAGGAGACTGGCATCGGCCATCTCGATCGCCTCGGACGAACCTCGGTCGCGTGCGCAGAGCACCAGCAGGATCGCCGTCGAGCTGGGGAGCCCGAGCAGCATCCCGCACGCCCGCGGGCCCAGCCGCCGGCCGAGGCTCCGCAGTCCATGGATCACGGCGATGAGCGTGATGCATTTCACGGCGAGTTCGCAGATCATGGTGTCTTCGCCGTCGTTGTGCGCAGCCGGGGCCGGGCTCGGCCGGTCGCACTTCGGCGGCGACCCGGCGCGGAGCCGGAGCGGGCGGCTCGCTGTGGCCAGTCGGATCAAGCGGCTCGTCGATGCTGGTGGCCAGTCGCTCGGAACGGCACACAGGCGCGAGAGGTCCCCACCCGGACGGAATCCCGTCCATCGTGAGGTCCGCCGGCGCCCTCGTCGCAACGAGTGCCCTGGGATGCAAGCCTCGAAGGTTCGTCTCTGTATTGGTTTCTTCGGATAGCCGCCGGCCGAACATGAGAGTCTTTCCCGATTCTTCGGGTTTCGTGAGTCTGTGAACCCCTGTCGAACGATCGGCCTGTCCGTGTTGGTGAAGCTGCGCGGTCGCCGGGGCCGGGATGCAGTACCTGTCGGGGGCTCCTCCTGGTCCTTGCACCGACGGTCGTCCTCCGCGAAACTCGGTGCGGGTGCCGTCATTCCCGGACTTTCCGGCGGATCCGGCAGACGCAGACCTCGTCGAGGGAGGATTCCGTGATGCATCGTCTGGTGCTCGCCGCGTGGGTGTTCTCGGTGGTTCATGCCCACGATGCGGCCCGGGCGGCCGGCCCGCCTCGGCCGACCCGCGAACCGCTCCACCGGATCGTGGAGCTCGACCTCGGCGAATCGCGCCAGGTCGAGCTCGGGGGCGGGAAGAAGGTCGAGGTGAAGCTCGTGGGCACCTCGTCCTGGTTCGACCCCATGCGCGATGCCGTCCGGCGCCTCGGCCAAGCTCGAAGTCAACGGGCAGGCGATCGAGGTGGATTCGGGGAACTACCATCTGCCCCGGACCGTGGCCGGAATCCAGGTCGACTGCCCGATCACGCGGGCCTACATGGACAACACCGACCACGACCACTGGGGCCTGGCCAAGGCCGCCCGGATCCGGCTCTGGCCGGCCGGTTCTCCCTGGGTCGAGCCGGGGACCTTCGTCTATCCGGCCCGCCAGCGCTGGTTCGCCAGCGCGACCCAGATGGCCAACGAGCCGACCTACGTCAACGGCTTCGAAGCGCCGATCCGCCGCAAGATCTACTACCACAGCGGCCTCGACATCGGCGGGGCCGAGGGGATGGTGGACGTCGTCGCCGCGGCCGGCGGACTGGTCGTCTCCGCGGGGAAGGCCGGTCTGCCCGGTTATGAGGGTACTCCCGTTGATCCGCGTTATGACGTCGTCTACGTGCTCGACGACCGCGGCTGGTACTACCGCTACAGCCATCTCCAGTCGTTTGACCCCGCGATCAAGCCCGGCGCGACGGTCGCCATGGGGCAGAAGGTCGGCGTGCTCGGCAAGGAGGGCGGCAGCGGCGGCTGGTCGCACCTCCACTTCGAGATCGTCGCCCGCCAGCCGTCGGGGCGATGGGGGACCGAGGAGGGCTACGCGTTCATCTGGCAAGCCGCGGTGAGCGCGCAGCGGCCGGCGGTCATCGCCGTCGCCCGGCCCCATCACCTGGCGCTCGCGGGCGAGCACATCACGCTCGATGGGTCGCGCTCGTGGGCCGAGTCGGGCCGGATCGCCCGATATGACTGGACCTTCACCGACGGGACGACCGCCTCGGGTCCCCGGGTCGATCGAGTGTACGCCCAGGGCGGCGAGTACAGCGAAGTCATCAAGGTGACCGACGATCGCGGCCGCGTCGCCTACGACTTCACGATCGTGCAGGTGATCGAGCGCGAGCATTTCCCGGTGCTCCCGCCGGCCATCCACGCCGCCTACGCCCCGACGTTGGACATCCATCCGGGCGATCCGGTCACGTTCAAGGTGCGGACCTTCGGCACGACCGACGGGAGCGAGACCTGGGACTTCGGCGACGGCACGCCGCCGATCGAGGTCCATTCCGATGGCAACGTCGACGAGCATGCGCGCGACGGCTATGCAGTCGTGACTCACCGCTTCGCCCGAGCCGGCGACTACCTGCCGCGCGTGGAGCGGTCGGACGCTCGCGGCCGCAAGGCGACCGCGCGGCTGTTCGTGCGGATCGAGCCGCCGAAGTGAGGGGTCCATTCAAGGCTGCCAATCGAATCGGGGGAACGTCAAGGAGAGGGTCTCCTTCGCGCGTGGCACGACGCCGTGCCACGCGGGCTTCCAGCGGAAACGGAGCTTCAACTCGTTCGCGATCGCGATGAACGGCAGCGGCTCCAGGCCGATGATCCGGAGCCCGCGATCGTCGACGGCCGTGGCCAGGACGCTCGGCGAGAGGTCGTCGCGGATCCGATCGGCGTTCGGGATCCTCGACCGGTCGACCCGGATGCGAAGTCCCCCCGGGCGAGCCAGGCCGAAGACGTCGAGCACGGACCAGATCGGCGCGTTCTCCATGTCCGGCTCGTTCACCAGGTTGACCCAGGTCTGGACCACCGACGGAAGGGCGGCGAGTCGCTGGGGCAGGGGGGATCGTGCGTTGTCGGTGACGGCCAGGAATGTCAGCTCGCGGGGCAGGCCGTCGAGCGCGCGGGCGAGCTCGGCGCTCGGCCGCCATCGTCCGGAGGCACGAGGATCGATCGACAGTGTGCGGCGAGCGGTCTCGAGGTCCCCGGCGATGACGACGGCGGACGGGCCCACGAGGAGCGTCGGCTGCAATTCCCGGCCCGCTCGCTGGCTCGCCCGGGGCGGCAGGACGAGCCGGTATCCGCGATCGGGAGCAGGCAGCGGCTCGAACCGAGGAACCCGGGCCAATCTTCGCTTCCTCGTCTCGGCCTCATCACAGAACAAGTCCCAGAAGCGGTACGCCGGGTCGAGGGAGTAGGCCAGCTTGTCGATGGCCCGGGCGGCCTGATCGGCGTCCTTGATCCGCGCCACCAGCACGTGGTCCCACGGGGCCGCTCGTTGACCCCGGGGGCCGCCCCGGTCTTCCGCGGGGATTTCATAGGCGCACCACGTCGGGCCGATCGGCTGGAGCAGGTCCTCGCGCAGCCGGAGGCCGGTCGCGTCGCGCACGATCTGCTCGAAGATCGAGATTTCCTTCGAGCTGACCGCATCGACGAGCTTCAGCACGTTCGCCAACGTCTGATAGCTTCCATCGAGATCGACCGATCCCACGAGGAACGTCCCGGTCCCCGCCGGCAACAGCGGCAGGCGATCGGTGCGGACGGCTGGCCGGTCGAACCAGGCGGGCAACGCCTTGCGCGGGGCGGGCGCCTCGATCCGGATGTCGCTCAGCAGGGCCTTGCCCTGGAACCCCCAGCGGCCGACGATCCGCTTGATACCGTCGAGGCCGAGCGCACGCCCGGTCTTCGCGATCTCGTCGATGGTCGCCGGAGCCGCGTCGACCGCGTCGTCGGCTTCCTCGGCGGCCGCCCCGTTGATCTTCTCCTCCTTGGCCGGGACGACTGGAGAGTCGAACTGGGACAGGACGACGTCCGTCGCGATCCCGAGCCCTTCCACCAACATGACCGTCCCTAGCTCGCCGCTCGTATCGACGAACCATAGCCCGCTGGGCTCGAAGCCCTTCAGGTCCTTCCCTTCCGCCCGCGCCGAGAGGTACGCGGGGTGCTTGCTCACATCGAGCTGCTTGCCATCGACGCAATCGAGGATGTTGCCGATGTGCTTCTTGTGAGCGTTCAGGGGATCCGCGTTGCCGCGTTGCGCATTCGCGATATGCGCAGTGAAGCTGTCCAGGGAGCAAACCAGGACTAGGTCGTCTCCCTCGAACCACACCGAGACCGGATCGCCGTCGTCCAGCCGGTAGATGCTGCGTCCACGGAAGCTCATCCGTTCGACCTCCGCGAAGAGCACACTCGGGGAAGCGTTGAAGACGCCGCGCACGTGGGCGAGTCGCTTGAGGTTCTCGCCGCGCCCGATATCCTTCAGGACGAGCATGCAATGAGAGGCCGTTTCATCCTGGCTGATGGCGCACGCGAATCCCCGGCGAACCATCACCTCCGCGATCGTCATGGCGTCCCCGACGTTCAGCACCCCACCGAACTCCTCCTCGAGCCAGTCGCCCGCCAGTTGCTTGACCAGATCGATCACCATGGACCCGGCGGGGGTCTTGACGAGCAGGTCGCGGGCCGCCGTGGCCTGCCACGCGCGGTCGTGGGCGTCGAGGCCCTCATACTCGAGATAGGCCACCAGCCCCCGCGCCGGGATGCAACGCCGCGGCGAGCGGTTCGGCTCGGCCGAGCGGGTCGAGGCGGTGAGCATCGCCGCGAGCGCCAGGCTCCCCAGGATGGCCAGCGGCCTCGCCATCGGGATGCGTCCGCGAACCGATCGGTGCCGATACATGACGAAGTCCTTTCCTGGTTCGAGACCACCAAAGGGCTACTTGCCGGAACGGTTCCGGGGCGAGGTCACGGCGAACGTATAGGTCGTCTCGGGCAATGCGAAGCCCTTCCAGCGAATGGACCACTTCTGGTGCAAGGCGATCTCGCTGGTGAGGCCGGCGAACGGGAACGGTTGACGGTGGATGACCCGGTAACCGCGTTCGTCGACGGACGATGCGAGGACGCTCGGGAACACGTGGCGGCGCAGCTCCTGCTCCGTCGGGATTCGCTCGCGATCGCATCGCAGTCGGACCTGGCCCGGCTTCGGGATGCCCAGCACCTCGAGCAACGACCAGCACGTCATGTTCCGCAGATCGTCCAACAGTGTCGCGCCGGCCTGGAAGTCGCGGATGTTGGCAGGCAACTCGGCGATCCACTTCGGCAGGGCGCACAGCTCGGGGTCGCTCACCGACAAGAGGGTCAAGTCCTCGGGCAATCCCGCGAAGGCGTCTGCGAGCTCAGCCGCGGGCTTCCAGCGTCGTATCGCCGGCGCCTGGGCCGCCACGACGTCGCGGGCTCGATCGAGGTCGGACCCGACGACCAGCGATGACTGGCCGATCAGCAGGAACAAGGACTGCACCTTCTCCCTGGTCGAGTCCAGGGTCAGCGGCGCGGGGCCGCCCTCGGAGGAGAGGAGCGAGGGGAGATCGACCCGGTAGCCCCGGTCCGGGGCCGGGAGCCGCTTCATCCCGAAGGTGCCGATCTCCTTGCCCTTCGGTGCCTTCTGGCGCTCGGATTCCCCGAACGCGCGAAGACCCTGATCGATTTGAATGGCCAGCAGATCCGCGACCTTCTCGAAGGCGTCCGCGTCATCCACCGCGACGACGTAGACGGTGTGCTTCCGCCGGGTCCGGGCCTCTTTCTCGGCGACCCGATCCGGGACAGTGACCATCGCCCAGTACGGACCGACGTGGCGCAGCAGGTCATCGCGGAGACGGAGGCCGATGAGTGCTTCCACGGCTCGCTCGAAGCCGAACGGGTCCTCGACCGGCACCTCGGCGAGACCGGGAGCGGTGCCCTTGGCGTAATCCAGGAACGTCCGATAGCTCCCATCGAGGTCGAAGGATGCGATGACGAAGTCCGTCGCATCGGCCGGGATGCCCGGCAGGCGATCGGTTCGGAAGGCCGGCTGGTCGAACCAGGCGGCCAACGCCTTGCGAGGGGCCGGCGCCTCGATCCGGACATCGCTCAGGAGGGCCTTGCCCTGGGAGCCCCAGCGCCCGACGATCCGCTCGATCCCGTCGAGACCGAGGTCCCGTCGGGTCTCGGCGATCCAGTCGACCTTTTGCGGTTCGGCCTGGATCGCGTTGGCCGCTTTCTTGGTCGCCGCCGCCTTCTTGTTCTTCGGTCCCGCCGCTCCGGCAGGAGGGGCAGGCCCATCCTTCGGATGCGGGCTGGCTAAGCCCGCTGGCGTCGTGTCCGGATGCGACGAGAACAGGGCAGACAACACCGGTTCCATGACGAGCCCGGCAGCGAAGTCAAGCCCGCTCACCAAGAGGACCGTCCCGAAGTCGCCGGCCGTATCGATGAACCACAGCCCGTTCGGGTCGAAGCCCTTCAAGTCCTTCCCTTCCGCCAGGGCCGAGATGAACCCGGGGTGCGTCGTGACGTCCGGCTGCTTGCCCTCGATGGTGTCGAGCACGACCGCGATGTGGTCCTTGTCGCTCGCGGGACCGGGTCGACCGCCGCAGTTGCCCAGGACCAGGACCAGGTTGTCGCCTTCCATCCATGCCGACAGGAACGGAGGACTCGGCGGCCTCGGCGTCGCGCCCGGCGGTTCATCCACGTAGAGCGGGTTCTTTTTGTCTTGCTCGGCGGACTCATCGAGGAACTCGCGGACCTGGCGGCCTCGGACGTGGCGCGGGCCGGGCAGCATTGCATCAGCGTCCATTACCAGCAGCGTCAGGAGTGGCCGCAGGCGATCAGACCGCCTGGCCAGGTCCGTCTTGCCGAACTCCTTCAGGACCACGACAGCTCCCAGGTCGTCGATTCCCTTGCTGTAGAACCCGCAGACGAAACCCTTGCGTACGAGCTGGTCCGTGAAAGCGATCAAGTCCGGAGCATCGAGTTCACCGCGGGTCACCTGCTTGATCGAGCTGCTGGTCGCCTGCTTGAAGACGTCGATCAACATGGCGCCGGCCGGGGTCTTCACGAGCAGGTCGCGGGCCGCCGTGGCCTGCCAGGCGCGGGCGTGGGCGTCGAGGCCCTCATACTCGAGATAGGCCACCAGCCCCCGCGCCGGGATGCAGCGCCGTGGCGAGCGCTCGGGCTCCGCCGACCTTGCGGACATCGGCGCAAGCCCGGACAGTAAGAGCCCGCATAGCAGGACGACAGTTGGGGACGAGGCGAGGAAGCGGCGAAGGGTCCGGAGTCGGCTCATGAGGGAGTCCTTTCCCAGTTCGAGGGCGGGCGATGTCGGGTGGATCGAGGTTTCCCGGTTGACTCGCTCGGATCGGTGGCGGGAATGACCGGCCGGGATCGTAATCGAACCGTCAGGATAGTCAAGTCCGGGATCAAATGGCCCTTGATGCGCCAATGCCAGGGATCCACCGATGCGGATCCTGGCCTCGGCGGCCGGCCTCGCGTACGCTGGGGGCATCGTGAGGAGCCGATGGGAGCACCCGAGATGACGCCCGGCGCGGTGGTCCTTTGTGGCGGCGAGAGTTGAACGGATGGGCCGTCCCAAGGCCTGGCTGCCGTTCGGGCCCGAACGGTTGCTCCAGCGGGTCGTCCGGCTGGCCGGCATCGTCGCGAGGCCGATCGTGGTCGTCGCGGCTCCCGGTCAGGAGTTGCCGGACTTGCCGACCGAGGTCTCGATCGTCCGCGATCCCGTGGCGGGACGCGGGCCGTTGCAGGGCCTGGCGGCCGGTCTCGCCGGCTTGCCCGATCCGGTCGAGCTGGTCTACGCCACGGCGACCGACGTCCCGTTCCTGGAACCCCGCTGGATCAGCCGGCTTGTCGAACTGATCGAAGCTCATGACCTGGCGATCCCCCATATTGGCGACGAGTATCACCCGCTCGCGGCCGTCTATCGCAGGGAGTCCGTCCTCCCCGTTATCCAACGCATGCTGGATGAAGACCGACTGAAGCTGCAACGCATCGTCGAGTTCGTCCGCTGTCGAGTTGTCCGCAAGCAGGAGATGATCCCCGTCGATCCGCTGCTCGGGACGCTTCGGAACCTGAACCACCCGGAGGAGTATGAGCGGGCGCTCCGGGACGCCGGCTTCGCCCCGTAGGGTGGGCTGTGCCCGCCGGTCGAGGCCCTCGCCGGTGGGCACAGCCCACCCTACGACGTATTCACATATGCACCAACGATCGCACGCGCCGTCCGCAGGCCGTCAACGGCGGCGCTGATGATGCCTCCCGCGTAGCCGGCGCCTTCGCCGCAGGGGTAGAGCCCGGCGACTCCGGGGCTCTCGCGGGTCTCCTGATCGCGGAGGATGCGGACGGGCGAGCTGCCCCGCGACTCGGGGCCGGTGAGCGTCGCGTCGCGGAGGAAGTGCCCGGCGAACCGGCGGTCGAGGGCCTTCAGGCCGTGCTCGAGGGCGTCGACGACCGGGTCCGGCAGGAAGAGCCGCAGGTCGATCGTCCGGCCTCCGCGCCGGTAGCTCGTCGGGATGGTGCCGCGGCTGGTACGCCCCGTGAGGAAGTCCCGGGCCCACTGGAGGGGCGCCGCATAGGAGCGTTCGCCCGCCAGGTACGCCAGGCGCTCGTACCGCTGCTGGTAGTGAATCCCCGCCAGCGGGTGGTCGCTGCCGAACTCGTCGGTCTCGATGGTGACGACCAGGCCGCTGTTGGCGAACGGCGAATCGTGGCGGCTCTCGCTCATGCCGTTGGTGCAGAAGTACCCCGGATCGCTCACGCTGGGCATCACGTAGCCGCCGGCGCACATGCAGAACGTGAACAGGTCGCGGCGGCCGGCGCGCACCGACGCGCTGTAATCGGCCGCTCCCAGCGCGGGATGACCCGCGTAATGCCCGTACCGCGCCAGGTCGATCGACGCCTGGGGCTGCTCGATCCGGACCCCGAGCTGGAACGGCTTGGGCGCGATGGGCACGCCGCGGCGCAGTAGCACGCCGTAGGTGTCGCGGGCGCTGTGGCCGATCGCCAGGATCGCCAGGTCGGCGGCGATGTAGCCCGAGGACGTGGATAATCCCCGAAGCCGGCCGTCGGCGATGTCCAGGTCCTCGACCAGGCAGGAGAACCGCACCTCGCCGCCCGCTTCCTCGATCTTACGCCGCAGGGTGCGCACGACCAGGGGCAGCCGGTTCGAGCCCAGGTGGGGCCGATGCTCGTAGACGATCGACGACCTGCCGTGGCACTCGGCCAGGACCTCGAGCACGCGGCGGACGTCGGGGCCGGTGCCGCGCGAGGTCAGCTTGCCGTCGCTGAAGGTGCCCGCTCCGCCCTCGCCGAACAGGTAGTTGCTTTCGGGGTCCAGCGGGCCGTTCTCGTCGAATCGCCGGACGTCGGCGACCCGCTCCTTGACCGCTCGGCCCCGCTCGAGGATCAGCGGGCGATAGCCGTCCCGGGCGAGGAGATAGCCGGCGATCAGCCCCGCCGGCCCCGAGCCGACGATCACCGGCCGGTGCCGCAGCGGACGCCCCCCCGGCTCGGGCCAGTCGAATCGCTCGGGGAGATAAGGCTGGACGTCGGCCGCACCCTCCAGGTCGACCCCGGGCCTCGTCCCGTCGGCGAGCTGGACCTCGGCCGAGTAGCTGAAGTGGATATCGTCGTGGCTCCGGGCGTCGAGGCTCTTGCGGAGGATCCGCCAGCCCGCCAGCTCGCCGGTCCCCAGCCCCAGGCGCGAGGCGATCTTCTCGGGCAGGCCCTCCTCGGGCTCACCCAGTTCCAGGCGGATGTTGGCGACGCGGACGGACATAGCGTGGGCGTGACTCGGGGGCTCGGGACGGGAAGGGATCGACGAATCCGGGAATCTGGAGTGGTTTCACGCAGAGACGCAAAGGGCCGCAGAGACGCAGAGAAGACCAAGAGCTTCGCAGAGACTCCAAGGCCCTCCGAGACGGTCGATCAAGAACTTGCTTCGCCAATAGGACATTCACTCAACGGCAAGCCATCGCGCCGGGCCGGGCTCTCTGCGTCTCTGCGGCCCTTTGCGTCTCTGCGTGAAACCTCCTGGAATCCGGAATCCTCGATCTGGCCGCCCGGAGCGGTCTCAGCGGGCCAGGGGCCCGAAGCAGACCAGGGTGATATCGTCGACCTGGACGTGGCCGGAGGAGAACTCGCGGATGTCTTGCAGGATGGCGCGGCCCACGGCCTCGGGTCCCCCTTGCGTCTCGGTGAGCTTGCGGAACAGCCGGCGGTTGTCGCGGGACTCGTAGAGCTCCTCGCGGAGGTTGCGGGCGTCGGTCACTCCGTCGGAGAAGACGGCGACGACGTCGCCGGGGTGGAGCAACAGCTCGGTCTGGCGGTAATCCGACTCGGGGATGATCCCCAGCGGGAACCCCGCGATCTCCTCGCCGAACTCCTCGACCGCGCCGTTGGACCGGCGGACCAGGATCGGGAGGTGGCCGGCGGAGGCGAGCGTCAAGGTCCGCCGCTGGACGTCCAGCACGCTCAGGCTCAGCGTGATGAACTTCTCCTCGATGCCGGCGGAGAACAGCAGGGTGTTCAGCTCGTTGGAGGCGGCCGCCGGGGCGTTCTCGGTGAGGATGCAGTAGCGCGTGTCGCCCGAGAACTTGGCCATCATCAGCGCGGCGGCGACCCCCTTGCCCGAGACGTCGCCCACGGCGACCGCCAGGCGGTCGTCGGGCAGCGGCACGAAGTCGTAATAGTCGCCGCCGACCTCGTACGCCGGGTCGTAATGCGCGAAGAACTCGAAGCCGGGGATCTGCGGCTCCGACTGGGGCAGGAACCGCTTCTGCACCTGCTCGGCCAGCTTCAGGTCGCGGCTGACCCGCTCGCGTTCCAGCAGGTTCTCGTGCATCGCCGCGTTCTGGATCGCGATGGCCGCCTGGCTGGCCACCGCCGCCAGGACGTCCAGGTCCTCCTGGACGAACTGCTTGCGGTCGCTGGTGTCGAGCTGGATGATCCCCAGCGCCTCCTTGTCGGGCGTCAGGAGCGGCACGCACATCACCGAGCGGATCTTCAGGTCGGCGATCGAGGCGCTGGTGGGCAGGTTCTGATCGGAGCCGGCGTCCTGGCTGAGCACCGCCTTCTTCTGGCCGAGCACGTGGTTGACGATCGACCGGCTGATGCTCATCGGGACCTCGTCGGCCGGGACCGACGTCGAGAAGGTGGCCCGCCGCGTAGGCCGATAGCGGAAGGCCTTGCGGATCAGCCGCTTGGTCTCGGGGTCGACCAGGACGAGGAAGAGCCGCTCGGCCTGCGGGAACAGCTCCATGAGCGAGTCGAGGATCTTGGGGGCGACGTTGTCGATCACCAGCTCGCTGGAGAGGTTGCGGGTGATCTCCAGGATCGCCTTGAGCTTGACCTCGGGCTTGACCAGGCTGGCCATGGCGCTGGAGCGGGAGGCGTCGAGCGTGTGCAGGTGCGGCGAGTCGACGCTGTCGGCCTCGTTGACGATCATCACGTCCCCGGGCTCCTTGCCCGCGGTGTCCGACGGCAGCCTGGGGTAGAAGAGGAACTCGACGTCGCAGATGTTGATCCGGTCGCCGGGCATCAGCCGGTGATCGATCCCCGGGATGACCTTGGTGTTATTGACCTTGGTCATGTTGCGCGAGTTGAGGTCGGCGAGGTAGAACTCCTCGCCCTTGCGATAGATCTCGGCGTGCCGCCGGCTGACGCCGTTGGGATCGAGCACGACGTGGCAATGCTCGGGCGATCGGCCGATGACGATGCGATCCGGCTTCAACTCGATGACCTGCCCGGCGGTCTCGCCGTTGGCGCGTTTCAGGAATGCCATGCCCGTCGTCTCCGCACCCGACCTCGACGCTCGCCCGCCCGTCCGCTCGCCCGATCCCGTCCCCGTCATTTGCCCGATCGCCCGCCCGTCGCGGCCTTGCGCGCGACCGCGGCCTTGCGTGCGGCCGCGGCCGCGACCCGCCCGCCGATCTCGATCCTGTTGAGCTGATTCGCCAGCCGCACCAGGGCCCTCTGCAACGTCGGGGCGATGGTCTGGGTCCCCGAATGCTGCGCCAACTGCAACGCGTCCGAGCAGATCTCCAGGCCCATCGCCACCAGCGAGGCCTCATACATGTCATCCACTTCTTTAGCGGAGAGCTTCGTCTCGAAGCCCTTCTCGACCGCTCCCAGGTCCCCCTTCCTGAGGTCGAGCGCGAGTTGGATCACCACCGCGAGGTCCTTGTCGCGTTTCTGGGCCGCGTTCCAGGCGGACAGCTCCGTGCCCAGCGCGGTCAGCGCCTCGACGTCGCCGCGGCGGTACCAGAGCCGCGCGAGCTGGGTGTAGGCCTTCGAGACCGAGTCCGGGGAGTGGGGATAATACCCCGGCACGGCCAGCCAGGCGGCGGCCCAGTCGGCCCGCGGGGCGACGATCTGGGCGTAACGGAACTGCTCCGGGGCGCTGGCCTGCTTGGGGATCGCCGTCCATCGGGGTTCGATCCACAACGCCGGCGGTCGGTGCGACGACTCCGACGCGAGCGACTGGATATCCGGCTCGCGGGCCATCCAGCCGGCCACGGCTCCGGCGCAGAGGCCCACCGCGACCGCCGCCGTGGCGATCAGCCCGCTGAACCGGGGTCCGCGATCCTCGAGGACCTCGGTCGCGCCCTCGGCTGGCTCCTTCTCGACCAGGGCCGGCGCGGCCGGGCGAGCGCGCCCCGCCGGGGCCGGCGTCGCCGACTCCTTGGTCCGGACGGCCGGCACGCCTTGTGTGGCCGTAGCACCCACCTCCTCGGTGCGGGCGGTCGCCGCTTCGAACCCGTCGGTCGGGGCCGTGGCGCCCTGAATCGACACGCGGGTCTTCGCCAGGTCGGCCAGCAGCTCGGCGGCCGATTGGTAGCGGTCGGCCGGGTCCTTGGCCATCAACTTCATGACCAGCCGGTCGATCTCCAGCGGGAGGTCCGGGCGGTGGATCATCAGGCTGGCCGGAAGCTCGCGGATGTGCTTGAGTGCCAGGGCGACGGCCGAATCGGCGCGGAACGGGGGCATCCCCGCGAGCATGAAATAGCAGGTCGCACCCAGGGAGTACAGGTCGCTGCGGTGGTCCAGGGGATACCCCTGCGCCTGCTCGGGGCTCATGTAGGCCGGGGTGCCCATCGTGATCCCGACCTGGGTCAGATGCGGTCCTTCCTCGTCCATCTGGCGGCAGAGGCCGAAATCGGCGACCTTCACCCTGCCGCGCCGGGTCATCAGGATGTTCTCGGGCTTGACGTCGCGGTGGATGATCCCGGCTTCCCCGGCCGCCCCGATCGCCTGGGCCGCCTGCTTCATGATCGACATCGCCTGCGGGAGGTCCAGCGCACCCCGCTTGACGACGTAGTCCCGCAGGTTGGTCCCTTCCACGTACTCCATGGCGATGAAGTGCACCTGCTCGATCCGCGACATGGCGTAGACGTGGACGATGCTGGGATGGTTCAGCTTCGCGACCGCGAGGGCCTCCGACTCGAACCGCTCGCGGTATCCCGGCTTGACCATCACGTCGGACCGCAGCACCTTGAGAGCGACCGGGCGATTCAGGCTGAGCTGGGTGGCGAGGTAGACCTCGCCCATGCCGCCGCGCCCCAGCAGCCGCTCGACCTGGAAATCGCCGACGGTCTTGCCGGTCAGGTCGCCGAGTGAGACGTTTTGTCCCTCGAGGATCTGGGCGAGGGTATCGTCGCCAGCCGCGGAATGCCGATCAACGTGGCTCATGGTCACATTTCGCCTTCAGCGAGGGGAGGGCTCCTTGCGGTTCGGCGTCAACTTCGGGACCTCGCATCTTCCAGACAGTGTACGTGAAACGCAAATCGTCGGCAAAGGGCAAAGCGCCGGCGTCGGTCATCGGTCGGCGCGGACCATCCCCGGCTCGCTCGCGACGGATCACTAACAAGGGACAGGATCACGACATCGACCGCCTCTCGAGCGCCCGCAGGGCCTCGATGTACATCGCCGACTGCGGGTGGGACGGGTCCAGCCGCGCCACCAGCCCCGCCATGTACTCCTCGGGGGTCGGCTGACCGGCCTTCCGGATCGCGGGACCGGCTCCGATCGCCGCGGCCGGCTCCGGCGGATTTGGCTTCGTTTCGTCGCCCGGCCTCGACGGCGGATTTGGCTTCGTTTCGTCGCCTGTCCCAATCACCTCCTCCGCCCGAGGGCCCGACTCCGGCGGTTGGATGGTTGGAGTCCCGGCTTCAGCCGGAATCCCCACCGGATCGGCCGCCTCGAGGCGGGACTCCAGCACCGGACCCGGTGGAGTTGGCTTCGTTTCGTCCCCGAAGCCCATCGCCTCCTCGACGCCCGCCGGTGCCACTTCGGCACCTCCATCGATGCAATCGGCCAGCGGCCACCCGGCCTCGGCGGCGGCCCGAGCCTCCTTCCTCACCTTGAGCAACGCGTTGATCGCCCGGTGCATCTCCCGATCCTTGGCGAGCTGATACCGCCGCGCCAGCTCGCCCTCGTGACTGTCGTCGAACGCCAGCAGGTCCGTCTGCATCGACTTCTCGAACTCCTGACGCTCGCGATGCCGGCTCAGCTTGACCTCCAGCCGCCTCGCCATCTCCTCGATCAGCGCCAAAAGCGCCGCCTTGCCCGCCTCCGGGCTCGCCGGCTTCTTCCAGTCCGCTCCCCGACCCCGCACCCGCTCCTTGATCCGCTCCAACTCATCATCCTCCGTCTCCGTCATCATGTCGTCGAGGCTCGTCGGCGCACTCGGGTCCATGGCGTCGCAGGCCAGGTAGATCGAGAGCACCCGCTCGTCGGACAGCACGTCCATCGGCTGCCGGCCCAAGAGCCGGATGGCCCGCAGCCGGTCGGGCGCCTGCCAGTTGAGGCCCTGCTCCAGCAGCCCCCGCAGGTCGGCCCAGCGATCCAGCAGCCATCGGCAGCCGGCGGCCAGGTTCTCCAGCCGGTTGACGATGCGGGCCGGGTTGATCGGGTCGTCCAGGGAATTCGGCCCCGACACCCGGGGAGTGACCCGGAAGCCGCGCCAGTGGGGATACAGCGCGATGGGCCCGCGGGGGTCCCAGAAGAGGCGTCGGGTCTGGTCCTCGACCTCGTCGGCCTCGGCCTCGTCGCGGTCGAGCCGGCCGAAGCGGACCAGCTCGGTGAGCTTCGCGGTGATGGCCCGGTCGATCCGATCCGATTGCCAACTGCAAGCGACAGCCCGCTCGACGAGGTCGTCTTCGAACTCCGACCGGGGCTGGAACTCGTCCTTCCAGGCCGCGACCCTCGCGGAAAACCGATCGCTATCCTCCCCCGGAAGTAGTACGATGACCTTGGCGGTCATGCCATGCTTCAGGGAATTGCGCCGGGCCCGGCTCTTGCCTTCGGCGGTGCGTGGACCTGTGGAGTGCTGCGCATTGCGGCGATTGGCCTCCACGCGTTTCGAGACGGTTTCGGCGGTCGGGGTGGCGACGGGCTCGACGGTGTCGGTGGCGGCGATCATGGGAGCGGCTCCGTGGCGCGGGATCGGGTCTGAGGGATTCGCGTCATTGCGAAACGAAGATCGAGGCGGATATCACGGCACTGCGACGTTTATCTAAATGGCACGTTTTCCTTATTATACCGAGAAGGCTCGCTGGTTCAAGCGCCTTCCGATTTTTCCCCTTGGGAAGCCGGGAGCGCCATCGAGGCCGTTCATCGACGCCGCGTCTGAAGATCGGCATCGGATGGGACTTGCGTCAAGGACGCCGACGGATGGAACCCCCGCGGCCGGGGCAGATCGGCGGACGTCCGTCCGGTCCGACCGCTGACGACGGACCGGGGTGAACGAAGGTCGGACCCGGCCGATCGGCGACTGGCCGCGCCCGCACCGGAGCCGGATGAGCCCTGTGGCCAGCCTGCTCCGCCGGATCGGCACGCGGATGCCGGCGGAGGACGATTGATCGCAGAGAGAAGAGGCTGTCCTCGCCGGACCGGCGGACTCGGTCGGCCCCGAACGTCTCCCGGGCGTCCGCCGTCGGTGCGCTGTAATGCCATCACCTGGTCGCCGCGCGGATGGGAACCAGGCGTTCGGGCTCGTCGGCAATCGCCCGCCCGCGATTCCGTTTCATCCCACCCGGCCATTGAGAAACGCCTGAAATCACGGCATGATCTTCAAAAGGGTCGCGATGATACGGAAAAAATGCGTGGTATGATACGCCCGTACACAAGCCGAATTCATGTTAGGTGCCCAGAATCATGAATATGAAAGTGTCGCTTATTCCGATCGATCGTGACGGCACCCCACGTGGGTATTCGGGTTCACTACCTGAAGTGGCAAGCGAAGTGTCCCGTGCGACTGCCGAGCTCTACGCGAGGGCCGGTTTCGAAGAACCATGGATTGGTTATCTTGCTTTGGTAGACGAGACAGCCGTGGGCACATGTGGGTATAAAGCAAAGCCACAGGGCGGACGGATTGAAATTGCCTATTTCACATTCCCAGAGTTTGAAGGTCGCGGCTATGCTTCAGCGATGGCCGCACAACTCGTGGCAATCGCGCGGGAGCATGATTCATCCGTGGTGGTGGCGGCACAGACACTACCGGAGCGTAATGCCTCCCATAGAGTACTTGAGAAGCTTGGGTTTCGGCATGTTGACACAATCGATCATCCAGAAGACGGGAAGGTTTGGGAGTGGCAGCTGAATGAGGAGAATGGCACCTAACAACAGCATGCAGCGGACGGCGCGTGCGCCGCCGCTGATGCTGAGCGTTAGACCGCTCTCTTTCGTAGGTGGCGAACCCATGGCTGGGGATAAGGCGCACGAGCCTCCCGAGGCGATCGAGGCTCATCTTGAGCGATGCCTGGAGTTCGCCCGCCGTCTCTGCCTCCACAACGATCCGCGGTTCCGAGCGGGCGGCCTCAAGCTGCTGAGGCAATTATTCCGGGCGCATCGCAGCGGCCGGATGACGACGGCTCAGGAGAGGCGGTACAATGGGCTCCTCAAGTACCTGCGGCCTCATGTCCTGGCGATGACCCGAGAGGGCCTGACGATCCCGGCCGTCGTGGCCGCCGAAGTCGAGCGAGTCCGAGACCGGACTAAGGGGCGTTCGGCCTAACGAGGCGATGCAGCGGACCCGCTGGCGCGGGCCGCTGATCTTGGCGTTAGGCGGCGGAGAGTCGGACGGCGCCGCCGGACCTTGCGTGCCGGCGCCGGGGCGGGTACGCTATCGTTGTTACCTACGACCATCGGAGGTCCTGGCCCGTGCTTCCGACCTATACCGCCATCCTGCGCGACGGCACGCTTGACTGGGGCGACGGCGGCCCACCACCCCTGCCGCGCGGTGCCGTCCCGGTTCACGTCACGCTCCTGGTGCCGCCCACCTCGGCGACCGGCGGCCCGGCGATGGCGGCGGCGCTTGAGGCCCTCGCGGCGGCTGGCGGCCCTTCGGAATTCGCTGACCCCGCCGAGTGGCAGCGGGAGGCCCGGGCCGAACGCTCCCTGCCCGGCCGGGATGCATGATCCTTGACAGCAACCTAATCATCTACGCCGCCCGACCCGAGTACCCCGGCCTTCGCCGGCTCATCGCCGCCCGATCGCCGGCGGTCTCGGCCGTCAGCGTCGTGGAGGTCCTGGGCTACCACAAGCTCTCGGCGGCCGATCGGGCGCATTTCGAGGCATTCTTCGCGGCGGCGGAGGTGTTGCCGTTGAGCGACTCGGTGGTGGCGCGGGCGGTCGCGGTGCGGCAGGCGCGCAAGATGTCGCTGGGTGACGCGCTGGTGACGGCGACGGCGTTGGTGTTCGGGCGGGAGCTGCTCACTCACAATACCAAGGACTTCGCGGGGGTGCCGGGTCTAATCGTATCGGACCCGCTCGCGGGCGGCGACCCGGCGTAAGCGCCTAACGAAGCGATCCAGCGGACCCGCTGCGCGGTCCGCTGATCTTGGTCGTTAGCCGGCGGAGGTCGAGCGATGCGTTATCAGGACGTTGCGGCGAACGTCCAGTACGAGTTGCTCGTTGGTGACGTGCGACTCGTCATCCTGAATCCGCGAGAGGAGCGAGGCGCCGAGGCCAACCTCGTGGGCTTCCGTCCCGACGGCAGGCTACTCTGGCAGTTGGCACCGCCCGTCCGGAGTCCCGATTCGTGGGACGGGTTCGTCAATCTCTGGCTTCGGGAGGGCGAGCCCTGGGCCGGCAGCTGGTCCGGTTTCTCGATGCGGATCGATCCGGAGTCGGGAAATGTCGCCGAGCAACTCTTCACAAAGTAGGGCCGTCTAACATTGCGATGCCGCGGACCCGCCTGCGGCGGTCCGCTGATCTGGGGCGTTAGGCCCGCGGGGGCATTGGTGCTCGACGAGGATGTAAGGCGGGGGCCAGCTGATGGCAGTCTCGCGAGCGGAAAAGCGACTCATCGAACCCTGGTGGCAACCGGTTGACCTGTCGGGCCTGCACACGAAGGTCCTCCTCAACCTGTTGGGGTATGCCAGGCGACTCCGCTCTGACATCGTGCCGATGCCCGACGGGACGGATCTGTCGGTCCATTACATCCGGGCCGAGCTCGCCAAGCGAGAGCACATCCCCGACCGGATCGAGGCCCGGCGTGCTCGACAACTGGCCGCGAGGGGTGCGAATCGGCGGCGGAAGGTCGGGGGCTACCGGCGGCGAGTCGAGGAGGCCTAACAAACGGTTCCAGCGGACCCGCTGCGCGGGCCGCTGAACCTGGTCGTTAGCCGGCTCCGATCCCGAGGCCGCACCGCGCGCGCCCCGAGGGCGACGGCTGACGGCGCACCCCGCATCGTCGCAGGCGACCGGTCGTGCTCCCCGCTTGCCGAGGCGGCTGCGTGCGGCATGCTGATGTCATCGGCTCCGGGCGGGTCGATCCGCCGTCGTCGGTCGGCGCGGGCGGACCGTCTAACGAGGCGATGCAGCGGACCCGCTCCGCGGGCCGCTGATCTCGGGCGTTAGGCCGTGGAGGGGCAACCGGATGTGGCGGCCGTTTGAGGATGGTGCGACCGTCGGCCGCAGGGGCAGCGAGGACGGCATCATCCATCGTGACGAGGAGCATGATGCGGGGGCACGGATCACCCTTGAGCGGGGATGCTCGCACGGCGTGCCATTCGCCGTCACCTGCGGCATCTACGGATGGTTCTTCCACACTCGTTTGCTGGGCTCGGAGGCGGAGGCCGAGTTCCCGGCGATGCGCGACGGGCTGGCCGCCATCCTGGACATCATCCCCCGCGCCGACGACCCGGAGGCCGACGCCAAGATCGCTCCGGTCAGCGAGGCCATCAGAGAGTTCGTATCACAGTTCCCCTGAACTCACGGCGCCTAACAAGTCGCTCGAGCGGACCGGCCTTCGGCGGGCCGCTGATCGTTGGCCTCTGCCGGCTCTGGAAGAGGCAACGGAAGATCGATGGGGGTAGCTCGTCCTTTCGGCAGGCTTCGGCTACCATACAATCGATCACCTGATCCCTGCCCGGAGACCCGCGCCATGGATATCGAGACCTTTGATGCCACGATCCGCTCTTTCAAGAACCGGACGCCGTTCCGTCCGTTCACGGTGTCACTGGTCAACGGCAAGCGACTGGAAGTGGACTATCCGGATGCCCTGGTCGTGCGGGATGGGGTCGCGGTCTTCGTCGCCCCGGGCGGGATTCCTGCCATCTTCGATCACGAGGGCTTGGCCCAAGTGGTCGGGGACTTGGCGAACCGCCCGCTCGAATGACATTCGAGTCTCAGGCGTTTCCGAGCCTAGAGCGGTTAACGAATGGCTTGCGTACGCGACTCAGCCTCAAGATCGGGCGGGGGCCTCGACCCCCCCTGACCCCCCCTTCGTAAGGGGGGGAAATTGAGGGAGGCCCGCTCCTCCGAATCCCCCCCTTACGAAGGGGGGGTCAGGGGGGGTTCTCCCGTGTCGGCGCAACGCAAGCGTTAGGCGCTTTAACGAGGCGATCCAGCGGACCCCGCTGCGCGGGGCCGCTGATCTGGGTCGTTAGCCAGCGGAGGCATGGGCCATGGACGAAGCATATCGGCCGCTGGTTGACGGCCTTCGAGCGTCGTCGGTTGCGGCCTGTTTCCGGGATCCCGATCAGCTCGTCATCTCTCGACAAGACGGGCCGGTCCGGCCATCCGACGGGAACAGCTTCTGGGTCAGCCGCCGAGAGGACGCCTGGTATCTCTGCACCTGGGCGTTGACCTGCTACCTTGTGCCTCGTGGGGTTGACCTCGTCAGGCTGTGTGTGGAGTTCGCCGGCTGGGCAGGGGCCGCACAGGCGCGGGTGCCCCCGCTCTTGGTCCAGAGGCATCACCTCGTCGAATTGTCCGCCGAAGACGCCGGGCGCCTCCTCGGCTGCTGAGGGTCCGCCATCTCCGCCTCGCGGGGACGATCCGCCGACGCGGATCCCGGTCCGATCGGTGCTCCTCCTCCAGTGGTCCGTTCCTGGGCCCGTCGAGCGACGCGGCGCCGAGTCCCCTCTTCAGGAGGCATTGATTCCGTTATGCTAGCTGGGCAGGGGGCACGGGGGACTGATGGACTTCGAATGGGATGAGACCAAGGCCGAGTCGAACGAGAAGAAACACGGCATCTCGTTCACCGAAGCCATGACAGTCTTCGCCGATCCGCTGTCGGTCACGGGTTACGACCCCCGGCACGCCGACGACGAAGACCGCTTCCTGACGATGGGCACCTCGGTCGCGGGACGGTTGCTGGTGGTTTCGCACACCGATCGCGGCGACGCGGTGCGCATCGATCACGCGCCCGGTTGGCGACCCGCCGAGAGCGAAAGGATTATGAGGATGGCAGCTTCCCCTGATGATCAGGAGATGACCGACGATCTCGAGCCGGAGTACGACTTCCGCTCGTTGCGCGGCGTGGTCCGCGGGAAATACGCGGAGCGTTTCCGAGAGCGATTGCGGGTGGTCCGGCTGGCCCCGGACATCTCGGCGGCCTTCGCGGATGAGGAGGCAGTCAACTCGGCGCTTCGCGAATACCTCAGTTGGCACCAAGGGCAGGCAGCAGGCGGCCCGGGCTAACGATGCGATGCAGCGGACCCCGCTCCGCGGGGCCGCTGATCTTGGTCGTTAGGCGGCCGCCCGGTTCCCATGCCGACCCGCGCGTTGCTCCCTTGCGGCGGAGGCCCGGGTGGCTTGGTGTCGTCGTCGCATATCGTCCGGCTTGCTGTTGCTCCCGAGGAGGGTCGTCATGAGACTCGCAGGCCGCGCGAATGCGCCGATGCGACTGGCGATCGCGATCGTCATCGCACTTTCCGCGACGCGTGCCCTGTGTGCGCAGGAAATGGGCCGGCTCGAATTCCGCATCCTGGCCGACCGCCGTCATGACCCGGAGGCCGTCGAGAAGGCCAAGGCAGCCGACAGCTTCGAGCATCCGCCGGCCCGTTATCGATGGGTCCGGATCGGCCAGGTGGTGACGGGTATGGTCCCGAAGGTGGAGGAAGGCCGCCTCGACGTCCCCGCCGCGCACTGGAAGGACGACGAGTTCGCCGGCCGGACAGTCTGGATGAAGTGCCAGGACGGCATCCGCGACGCGGGATCGTGGGAGCTGAGAATCACCAAGAACGGCGCCCGCATGCTCCAGTTCGGAGCGTTTCCCGACGGCCGTGATCTCCGATCGATCACGTCCTACCAGATCGACCTGACTCCTCGTCTCGGCGATCTCGAGCACGCCGACGGCGCCATTATCCGGGATTTTCCCGAGACACCCGGGCTGGTCCTTCGGGCTGTCCTCGTGCGGCTCGACCGCCACAACCTCGGCGAGCGGGACCTGGCGAGCGTCCGCCCGGATCGCGACGAGCGGGGCTTCCCGGTCGTGGCGATCACATTCACCGGCGCGGGTGGGAAGAAGCTCCGCGCCTTGACGAGCGAGCATCTGCCGGAGCGCGAGGGGGACTCGTCTATCGACTGGGGATCGTCCTGGATGGGCGCCTCCTGTCGGCCCCTGAGATCCACGGCGCTGTCGGCGGCGACTCGGGGGGAGCGGGCGTCATCGAACTGGGGCCGGATGCCCGTGCCGGGGACGAGGAGCGCATCACCAAGATCCTCCGCGCCTCCAGCGGGAAAACGGCCGGCAGACCGGATTGATCCACCGACTCATCGAGGGAAGGACGGACGCGATGAACGAACACAGAAATATATAACATAGTCGCGCGGGAGGCAGGGAAATGGCAACGATGCTGCTCGGGTGCGCAGTCCTGCTGCTGGGCGCGATGGCGGACGACGCCAGGGCGCCGTGGGCCTCCGACCATCACCCGACCGACGTGGCGAGGCGACACGAGCAAGAGATCGCCGAGGGGCGGCTCAATTACGTGGTCGTCCAGGGCGGCACGATGGACGGCCGGAACTGCCGGTCGCCCCAGGGGGTCTGGCAACCGTTCGAGCAGACCTGGGAATCCAATCGCTCGGTCCGGATGGAGAACATCGGCGCCACCGTGGTGGTCAATCCCTGGCTCAGCAACGGCCGGAACGACTTCCGCAGCCTGGATCGGATCGTGGCCGGAGCCGTCGAGCCGGGGATGACCGACGCGGAGAAGGCCAGGGCCCTCTGGTGGCAGGAAGTCCAGCACCGCTTCCACCTCGAAGGGGACAATAACGAGCTGCTCGATCCGGTGAAGGTCTTCAACGTCTACGGCTACAACACGTGCGGCAACGATTCCATCTGCCTGGCCGGCCTGTGGCGTACGGCCGGCCTCAAGGTCGCCCCGGCGCGGCTGGTGGGGCATTGCGTCACCCAGGTCTTCTACGATGGCTCCTGGCACCTGATGGACGGCGACATGCACGCCATCTACTTGCTGCGCGATAACCAGACCATCGCCGGCGAGCAGGACCTCGTGCGCGATCACGATCTCATCCGCCGCACTCACACCCAGGGGATCCTGCAACCAGACCGCGCGCCGGGGATGAGTGGGAGTCCTCCATCTATGTCTTCGAGGGGAGGGTGTCGGGGGACCGAAACTCGGCCGGCCGGGCCATGGACATGACGCTGCGTCCGGGCGAGGCGCTCGTGTGGCGATGGGGGCACCTCGACCCGATCAAGTACCACGGGGCCCGGCCGCCCCGGTTCCCCGATCGGCTCTGCAATGGCTCGTGGGAATACCGCCCGGATTTCCGCCAGCCGTCCTGGCGCGCCGGCGCCGCCAGGGTCGAGTCGGTCCAGGACCGGGACGGAGTCCTTGCGGCGGAGGACGGGAAGACGGGGACGATCGTCTGGACGATGTCCAGCCCCTATCTCTTCGTCGGGGGCCGGCTGGAGGTGGAGGGGACCGGCGCGAGGTTCCAGGTCTCCTGGGACGGCCACGCCTGGCACGAGCTCGATCGGGATCTCGACGGGCTCTTCCCGCCCGCGGGGGCCGCTCGGTACCAGTATCACCTGAAGTGCGAGTTATCGGGGGACGCACGTCTCCGGCGGCTGGGGATCGTGAACGACTTGCAGATGGCCCCGCTCACCCTGCCCGAGCTGGGCGTCGGCGCGAATCAGCTCACTTACAGCGACGAGACGGCCGGACCGCGCCGGGTGCGGATCACCCATCAGTGGGTCGAGCGATCCGCGAGCCGCCCGCCCGATCCGCCGCCCGCCCCGGTCTTTCCTCCCGATGGGGGTGAGGCCCAGGGGACAGGGATCGTCTTCCGGTGGCGGCCCGCCCGCGATCCGGACGGCGACGCGGTCTCCGACTACCACTTCGAGCTATCCGGACGCGCCGACATGAGGTGGCCCCTCTCCATGAGCTTCGCCAAGCTCGTCTCACGGACGGCCGACGCGGGCCAGGCTCGCTACACACTGCCGGGACCGGGGTTGCTGAATCCGGACACGACGTATTTCTGGCGCGTCCGGGCGCGCGATGACCGGGGAGTCTGGGGACCGTGGAGTCCGACCTGGCGGTTCACGCCCCGGGGACCGTCCGTGCCTCGAGATGTTCGCCTTGTCTTTGACGGCGAGAGCAACCGGGGCGTGCTCCGATGGGCGGCCAACCCGACGGGTCGCAAGCCCATGGCGTACCGGGTCTATGCCAGCGACGAGAAGGGCTTCTCGGTCAGCGACCGGCCTTACGAGGTCACCGTGGGAGACTCCGGGAACGTGCCGTCGCCGTTCCCCGCGAACTTCGTCGTCGAGACCTCGGCCCACGAGCTCGAGGTGGTGGGTCACGGGGTGAAAATCCAGGGGGCGAACAAGGCCTTCTACCGGGTGGTCGCGGTGGACTCGGCGGGGAATCGCAGCGGCCCTTCCGACTACGCCGCTGCCCGGCGTCCGGTCATCGTCAGCGCACCGGTGACCGCGGCCAGGAAAGGCGCGATCTATCGCTATCCGGTCGCGGCCATTCGATCGTTGGGCGATCTCCGCACGCGGGTCGTCGATGGCAAGGAAATCATGGGATTCTGGGATGTCGAGCGGCTCCGGTTCGAGATCCGGCGGGGACCGCGATGGCTCACGATCGACGCGACGACCGGACTGCTCTCCGGAACGCCCGATCAGGCGGGCTCGACCGAGGTGGTCATCGTCGCGACCCTCGAACGACAGGCACGCCGCCTGGACGAGGCGGCCCTCAAGTGGGGGATCGAGAAGGTCGTGTCCTCTGGAACGGAGACGGCCGGCGGCGCCATCCAGGTCTTTGTTCTCGAGGTCGGGAAGTAGCCAAATCAGACACACCGGGATTCGGACGAAAGTCGCAAGGACGACATTGTGGCAAGGCCCGCCGTCGCGGTATCGTAAAGAGGTTGATCCGGACCCGCGGCGGGGTGCCGAAAGCGAAGACGTGCCGTCCTCTGCGGGACGGCTCCGTTCGGCGAGCCGGGCGGCGGGCGGGTGCGGTCGCCGCTCGCGTCCGCTGGTTCGACGGGTTCTCACGAATGCGGAGGTGGGTGGTGCGCCGATCACGCAGGCTCTGGCCCCGTCTGGTGGCATTATGCGGCTCGTGTTTCCTCGTCCCCGCGCTCACGATGCTCGGCGAAGGGCGCGGGCAGGTCATCAACGTCGTCGGCGGCCAGGCCCCGATGGTCTTCGATCAGGTCGTCGGCCAGCCCATGGGACTGCCCCACTTGCCGCCGCAGGGCGCCTGGGGCGAGGTCATCAACGTCACCTCCCGCTGGATCGTCGTCCAGAACCACACCGGCCAGCAATTCCCGGTCGCCATCGACGACATCGGCGAATTCCTGGTCCGCTGGCCGACCGGGGTCGACGCCCTGACCAACCAATCGATGGTCGAGGCGGTCGGCCAGGACCTGGGCAACAACGTCCTCCAGACCGAGCACGTCAACGTGTTCGAAGGCGCCGATCGCACCCTGGTCGCGCCGACCTACAATAGCCTGCTGCCCAACAACTCCCTGCTGACGACCATCGACCCCGGTTTCAACCGGCTGATGAGCCCCTGGGATTACGGCGGTCAGCAGATGCTCCATGGCTGGGCGTATCCCGTCAACTCGGGAACGCTCGGCATCCCGACCCGCCTGCACGTGGTCGGCAACGCGATCAATCGCTCGCCGCTCCAGCTCGGCATCCCCGGCAACAACATCGCGACCGTCATCCCGTTCCCCGGAGAAGGGTTGAGCGTCACCCAGGTGACGCGGGGAAACATCAACTTCGTCCGGAAGGGTGACTATGCCTTCATGATGCCCCAGCAGATCGGCCAGCGCGGGCTGATCCTCTCCCAGTTCGTCCTGTACAAGTCGGTGCCCTTCCGCCGGTTCAACCCCGCGGCGATCCGCTGAGAGGGTGTACGAGGAGGGGCCGTAGGGTGGGTCGAACGCCGCGGAGCGGCGCGAGGCCCACCGGTCACTTCGGCGGATCCGGTGGGCCTCGCCTCGATGAATCGAGGCTCGACCCACCCGACGCCGATCCGGCGGCCTTCGCGTGCACGCTCTGAGATGGTCATCGGTCATTGGTCGTCAGTTCCCTGGTCATTCGTCCTGGAAGACCGGCCGATGACCGAGGACTCAGGACCTTCGGCTCGTGACCAATGACCAGTGACCAATGACTAGAATGAAGAGATGGATCGCGACCCCCTTCGTCTTCGGGATGTTCATCACCTCGCTCGCGGTTGGCGCCGACGCGCCTCCGCTCATCCGCTCGGCCGGGGACGGACGATGGTCGCAACCGGCGACCTGGTCGGGTGGCCGGGTCCCGGCGCGGCGCGCGGGTGCAGGTTCGAGCCGCTCACGTCGTCGCTTATGATGTCGACAGCCCGGCCCCGATCCGGTCGATCCACGTCGCCGGCACCCTGCGGTTCGACCCCGATCGCGACACGCGGCTCGAAGTGGGCCTGATCAAGATCCAGGCCGGCGACGATCCCGGCGAGTCGGGCTTCGATTGCGAGGGGCATGCCATGGCGCCGGCGCCCGGCGCACCGCGCGCGGCCCTGGAGGTCGGGATGCCCGATCGGCCCGTCTCGGCCGGTCGCAAGGCCGTCATCCGGCTGGTGGCCGTCCGAGGCCTGGACCCGGACGAGTGCCCGGCGATCGTCTGCTGCAGCGGGCGGATGGACTTCCATGGCGCCGAGATGCCGCGGACCTGGGTCAAGCTGGGCGCGACCGCCGCTAAGGGGAAGACCACGGTCACCCTCTCCGAACCCGTCCCCGGCTGGCGGGTCGGCGACCGCGTCATCCTCACCGCCACGCGTTATGACGCCATTCGCGATGAGGGCGACGTCCCGAGCGTCCGCGTCCGCCCGGAGACCGAGGAGCGGCTGATCCGAAGCATCGACGGTCCGAGGCTGGAACTCGACGCCCCGCTCGAGCGCGACCACACCGCCGAGGGGCCCTATCGCGGCGAGGTCGCCCTCTTGAGCCGCAATGTCGTCGTCGAGTCGGCGGACCCCGACGGCGTCCGCGGCCACACGATGTATCATCGCCACTCATCGGGGTCCATCTCGTATGCCGAATTCCGGCACCTGGGGAAGGCGGGCAAGCTCGGCAAGTACAGCCTCCACTTCCATCGGGTGGGCGACACGATGCGGGGATCCTCGGTGATCGGGGCATCGATCTGGGACAGCGGCAACCGGTGGATCACAATCCACGGCACCAACGGGCTGGTGGTCCGCGACTGTGTCGGGTACGGGTCCGTCGGCCACGGGTTCTTCCTGGAAGATGGGACCGAGGTCGACAACATCCTGGACGGGAACCTCGCGGTCCAGGCGTGCCGGGGGGCGCCGTTGCCCGGGCAAGTGTTCGCCTTCGACCGTAACGAAGGGGCCGGATTCTGGTGGGCGAACAGCCGCAACGCCTTCATGCGAAATGTCGCGGTCGAGTGCGACCAGTACGGATTCCGCTATGAGGCTCCGGCCGAGCCGCGCTTCGATCCCAGGTTGAATGTCCGCGGGACGGACGGATCGTCGGCGCTGGTCGATATTCGCACCTTGCCCTTCATCCGCTTCCAGGACAACGAGGCCCACGCGCAACGGCGCTATGGCGTCAACCTGGGCGGCGGGCCGGGCGACGGAGCGAATGGCGGAGTGGGGGGCGTCGGCCCGGATGCGCGTCATCCGTTCGCGATCCGCGGGCTGCGCGTCTGGAGCGCCCGCTGGGCGGTGATGCTGGACGCTCCCTCCGTCCTGATCGACGGCCTGGACGTCGCCCACAGCGAATTCGGGCTCTGGCGGCCCCGCTATGAGCGGCATGCTTATCGGAACATGACGTTCTACCACACGGGTTGGATGGCGTTCGCCGCGCGCGGCGAACGGCCGATCGCGGCGCGGTTCCCCAGCCCGCTCGACCCGGCGGACGATCGGCCGCCGTTCTCGGTCGTGACGCGCGTGGATCGGGTGGGAGCCGGGCGACTGCTGGTCCGCGGCGTGAGCGTGGACGACGGCACGGTGCGCTCCGTCCGCGTCAACGGCCGGCCGGCCCGGCCGCTGGCCGACGACTTCTCGCGATGGGAAGCCGAAGTCGACCTCGATCGCGCCGGGTCCACACGCGACGCCAGTCAACAGACCATCGTCGCCGAAGCCGTGGACGCAGCCGGCAACGTCGAGCCGGTCCCGCACCGAATGTCGATCCCGCCTGGGGCGATCCGTCGCACGGCCGCCCGCTGATCGAGCGGCCGGAGTGTGTCGCCGCGCCGGCTCCTCACCGCCGATGTTGAGAACCGTCAACACAGTTCGCGGGAGGCGATTGCGAACCCGAAGCGACGCGGTTATCCTCTTTCGGAATGACCGATCCAGGTGGAAGGACGGATGTGCGGACTTTCCTCCAGCGGCTCCCTTTCTTGCGGATCGGTTCCCAAAGCCACATTCCCGTCGATTTCATACAGGGACGACCGAGGTCCGACGATCCCGTCTCAATAAGAGGTCGGGGTCGCCGTCTCGTCGAGGAGGCTCCATCGATGCAGCGTGGTGAACGGATCGTTTCGACGGGTCGTTGTCAGATCCGCGCCGGGCTGGCGATGCTCGGCCTGGCGGCCGTGCTCGCGAGTCCGGCGTCGGCGGCATCGTGGGTCGGATACGGCGGGAACGCCCAGCACACGGCCCTGGCGGCCGGGCCTTCGCAGCTCCCGCAGGCGATCCGGTGGTCGACTCCCGTCGATCTGGCGCCGCAATATGCCGGCAGCGGCGACCTCTACACCCACTATGGGTCGCCCGCGCTCACGGCGCATAACACCGTGCTGGTCCCGGTCAAGACCGACGCCCAGGGGGGCTTCAAGGTCATGGCCATGAACGCGGCGTCCGGCACGGTGATGTGGACGTTCAATACGGATTACGTCCTGCCCGCGCACAACTGGATTCCGCCGATGGGGATCGTCCTCATGCCGGCCGATCTCGCGGTGGTGACGCCGGCGGCCGGGGGCAGCATCCTGATCCGGACCGCGCCCGACATGCGAAAAGCATCGCTCAGCCGCGAGTGCTTCCTGGGGATCAGCAATTACAATTCGAACCCGGCCGCCTTCAACTCGGCCATCCAGATCAGCACTCCGCTGACCTGCGACGCGGGTGGCAACATCTATTTCGGCTACGTTTCCAGTGGCGCCGCGCTCCCGGGCTACCCCAACGGCGTCCCCAGCGGCCTGGCCAGGCTCGCCCGGAATGGCACCGGCTCCTTCGTCACGGCCAGCGCCCTCAGCGGCACCACGGGTACGAAGATCGTCACCAACTGCGCCCCAGCCATCTCGCTGGACGGCAAGAGCGTATACGTGGCCGTCAACAAGTCCGATTTCTCCAATGGCTATCTCTGCCAGGCCACCGCGGACGTCAACCTCACGCCGCTGGCGTCCGTCTTTCTGAAGGACCCCAATACCGGCAACGGGGCCGAGCTCTCGGACGACGGGACCGCCTCGCCCACCGTCGGGCCGGACGGAGACGTCTATTTCGGCGTGCTGGAGCAGAATATCCCGAGTCACCACGATCGCGGCTGGCTGCTGCACTTCAACTCGACGCTCTCGACGAGCAAGATCCCCGGATCGTTCGGCTGGGACGACTCGGCCTCGATCGTGCCGGCCAGCCTGGTGCCATCTTACACGGGCAAATCCTCCTACCTCGTCCTGACCAAGTACAACGACTATTCCGATCCGGGCATCGGCGGGACGGGCCAGAACAAGGTCGCGATCCTCGATCCCAACGCGACCGAACCCGATCCGATCACGCCGAACATCCTGGTGATGCAGGAGGTGATCAGCGTCGTGGGGCCGACCAAGAACACCGGTCAGGCCGGGGTCCGGGAGTGGTGCATCAATTCGGCCGCGATCGATTCGGCCAACCAGTGCGCGGTGATCAACAGCGAGGATGGCCACGTCTATCGCTGGTCGTTCGCCACGAACACGCTGTCAACCGGCCTGAAACTCGCCAATCCGACCGGCGAGGCGTACACCCCGACGCTCATCGGACCGGACGGCGCCGTGTACGCGATCAACAACGCCACGCTCTGCTGCTGCATCGCCGCGCCGAGCACGACGGCCGTCTCGCCGGGTGGTCCCTCGACTGCGATGTCCGCGCTCCCGCCGGCGCCGAGGTTCCCATCGCTTCCGCCCGTCGTCATGGGCTTCGCTCTGGTCGTCGGGGCCGGTGTCCTCGTCGCCGTCGTCGGGGCCGGACGACGACTCGTTGCGTGGCACGTCCATGCGGCGTAGCTTCCGCGTGGCCATGAGTAGGGTGGGCTCTGCCCACCGACTCGAGGCCTCGACCGGTGGGCAGAGCCCACCCTACTTACCCTTCTCTTTCCATCCGTCCAGCATGGCCTCGAGGCGTTCGCGTTCCGCGGCCGGGAGCCTCTTGTCGGGGTGCTTTGTGAGGAGACCGTCGAGGCGCAGGGCTTCCTCCGCCTCTTTCACGGCGTCGCCGAACATCGAGATCTCGGCGCTGGCCTCGGCCAGCCGGGCGTGGAGCATCGGATTCGACGGGTAGAACTGGGTGGCGATCCGGATCTCCTTGACGACCTCGCCGTTGTAGCGGATCAGCTCGGTCGGCTGCATGCCGGACCCGACGCGCCTCAGGAGCTGGCGGATGACCTCGGCGCGACGCCAGTGCAAGGCCCAGGCGGTCGGGTTGCGCGGCGCGCTGACCGCGCTCTCCAGCAGGTCCGGCACCGTCTTCCAGCGGAAATCGGTCGGTTGGGCTCCCCCCCAATCCCAGGCGCGGTAGGCCATCTCGGCATAACCGAGCCAGGGCCGCACATAAGATCGGTCGGCCGCGATTGCGCTCGTAGGCATTCTGCGCCCGCTTGAAATCGGGAGGCTGCCGGCTCATCGCGTCCTGGGCGTCGGCGATCGCTGCTTCGGCCCGCCAGTACGGGACGACGTCGCCCGCGAACAGGCCGACCATGCCCGCCCAGATCGTCAACAGCACGAACGGGGGGATGCGGCTGTCGTATTCGCGCAGCCGCCCGCAGGGACGATCGTCACGGAGGTTCAGCCCGATCGCCAGGGTCGCCCACAATCCCAGCGCGACCGTGGGGATGCCGATCCCGCCCGCGGCCAGCAGGTTGACAAGGACCGCTATCAGGGCCGCGCCGAGCCCGAGGGCCGGGATCGGCAGCCGGCGCCACAAAGGGCCGCCGAGCAGCACCGCGGCCAGCCAGCTTCCGCCCAGGATCAGCCAGCGAGGGTACAGGTCGCTCTCGAACAGGTTCATCATCCCGAGCAGCACCACGACGATCCACCCCGCGCCGGCCGATGCGATCAGCCATCGCATCCGGCGCGGGGGAGCGATGTCGCGATCATCCGCGTCCGTCGCTTGGCCGACCGGCGTCGGCCGGCGTCGGTCCGAGCTGGACGCCATCTCGGCGCGGGAGGCCACGGCGGCCCCGAACAGGTCGCGGACACTCAGGATCAACGCCAGGACCAGCGCGAGCAGCGCCCAGATCCCCGCGGTCGCCCACACCTCGAGGAACAGGTCGTGCGGATCGAGGATCTCCTCGCTCGACTCGGGCAGCTTATATCGCAGGTAGGCGGACCGGAAGTTCCCGGGGCCGACCCCCGACTGGAACACTGGCGCGTTCCAGGCCGATAGGAGGCCATGCGCCCCCCCCGTGATCGTGCGCCACGTCCCCTGCCAGTATTCCCACCGATACCGCATCGACATCGAGGACTGGGTCAGCACCAGGCGGTCGAGCCGGCCCGTGGCGAAGCCGAGCCCGACCGCGAGCGCCACCAACCCCGCCGCGGAGACGCCCGCCACGACCAGCAGCCGGCGCGAGGCCAGCCGCCGCGATGACCAGACCACGATCCCGACGCCGACACCGAACCCGATCCAGGCGGACCGGCTCTTGGTCAGGAGCAAGCATACGAACAGGATCGCAGTCACCGGGGCCGCCCGCAGGAGCGCGGACCATCGCGGTCGGGCGAGGTCCTGATCGATCAGGTTGAACCACCAGACCGCCAGGGCCAGCACCAGCGGCCCGACGATGTAGCCGGCCAGCGAATTGGCCAGCGCGAAGGTTGACCAGGGTTCGTTCGAGCCCATCAGCCGGTCGGCGAACTGGGCCGCGGCCGGAGTATTCGGCGCGATGCCCTGCGTCGCCAGGATCGGTGCGGGATTGCGGGCGAACCGTTCCCGGAGCGCCGGCAGCTCGACGCCGACCTGGTAGAGCCCGTACACCGAGACCGCGAAGGCCGTCGCGACCATCGCGCCGGCCAGCACCGACGACTCTTCCCGCGTGCGAGGCAGGTTGCGCAGCAGCAGATACGCGACGCCCAGCGCGATCCACTCCCAGGCCAGGTTGATCGCCGGCCGGCGGTCGAGGGCGTGCGTCGAGCTCGCCGCGACCAGGATGACGAGCGCGATGACCGCAGCGTCGGCCCACGACCATCGGAAGCGGAACCGGCCGCCGATGAACCCGGCGGCGATCGCCACTGCGGCCACGACGAAGAGGGCCAGGACCCAGTACAGGCCGGCCCCGGCCCCGTGATCCATGTTCGGTTCGCTGGTCGCGTAGGCGCGGGCGGTCACCAGGGCGGCGGTCAGGCCGAGGGCGGCGCGGCGGACGCGCTCGCCGACACGGGCCGCCGTCCCGGCGGAGTCGGACTCGTCGAGGCTGACCGGACGGATGGGATCGGCGGGGGCGGGTTCACGCCTCTCGTCCGGACGCCGCGCTCTCGGAGGGTTGGGAGGAACCGATGGCTTCACCCCGCGTCTGGCCATTGCCTTGCTCCGATCGGCTCGCCGAGAATTCCAGGATGGCCACGACGCCCAGCAGACAGACGGTCTGGGCCATGACCACCGCGGCCCCCGGCCAGTCGAGCCGGTGCAACAAGAGCGCCCCCAGGCCGCCGGCGAGCGTCACCAGGTCAATGGTCCAGACCGCCTGCGGCGGCGTCAAGCCGCGGGCGACGAGCCGGTGCGAGAAGTGCCGCCGGTCGGCCTTGAATGGGCTCCGGCCCTCGCGCAGGCGGATCACGATCACCGAGCACATGTCGTACAGCGGCACGGCCATGACCAGCAGGGGGGCCAGCACGCTGCACCGCGAGTATCCCGTGCGGGTGAACGTCCCCACGACCGTCAGCGTACCGAGCAAGAAGCCGAGGAAGTTGCTCCCCGCATCGCCCATGAACAGCCGAGCGGGGGCATGGTTGTGGACCAGGAATCCCCCCAGCGCACCGGCCAGGACGAGCAAGACCGCCGGCACGAACAGGTCCTCGACGGCCACCTGCGCCGCGCAGAAGAGCAGCGCGGCGATCAGGCCGACGCTCGCCGCCAGGCCGTCCATGTTGTCCAGCATGTTGAAGGCGTTGGTCATGCCGACGATCCAGAGGACCGTCACGATCCCCTCGATGACCGGGTGCTCGAACAGGCCGAAGAGGGTGATCCGGGTCCCGGTCGCCGCCAGGATCGCCGCGCAGCCGAGCTGGATGCCCAGCCGAGGCCGCCAGTCGAGGTTCCGGATGTCGTCGATCAGGCCCATCACCATCATGACGCTGGCCAGGCCGAGGATCCGGGCCAGCTCACCGAGCCGGCCCATGGCGCCCGGGACGTGCAGCGCCAGCGGCCTCGGGAGCCGGCTTCCGGCCAGGGCGACGACCAGCGTGCCCGACAGCAGGATGAGGATGGTGGTCGCCCAGATCGCCAGGCCGCCGCCGAGGGGCGTCGGCTGTCGGTGTGCCTTGTGCCCGCCCGGGCGGTCGACCAGGCCCCAGCGCGGCGCGTGGCGGCGCGCCAGCGTGCAGAGCGCGGCACTCAGCATGAAGCCCGCCCCGGCCAGGGCCGGGGGCATCATGATCCAGATCCATTCAAGATTCAAGATTCAAGATTCCGGATTCCCGACCACGGGATCGGGTGATGAGAGCGGACCGGGGATCAACGATCGGGCCTCTTCGTTTGGCGGCCGGGCGGGCGGTACCACCATCCGAGGGTGACGCACGCGACGAACAGCGCGGCGGTCGCGGTGAAGACCAGGGCGATGACGACCCACTCGATCGCCCGGTCGGGTGGCCAGTCGCCCCGCTCGCCGCCTCGGACGATCAGCAGCGCGAACGGCCCGCCGAAGCAGGCGAACGTGAGCAGGCCCAGCAAGACGTAAGGCATCCGGGGCAGGGGGGGCATCCGGCTCATGACGGCCTCGTGGCGGCCCGGGCCGTTCGGCGGTCGGCGCACCAGTCGTCGTGACGCCGGCGCATGGCGTCAACCTCGTCGAGGATCGCCGCGGCGGCGTTGTCCGCGGCGACCTGGCGCGCCTCCGGCTCGTGTCGCCACTTGAGCTCGATCTTCCCCTCCTTGAGCCCCCGCTCACCCACCACCACCCGCACCGGGATGCCGATCAGGTCCGCGTCCTTGAACTTGAAGCCCGGCCGCTGATCGCGGTCATCCACCAGGACGTCCAGCCCGGCCGCCGCCAGGGCCGACTCCAGCGCCGCGGCGTGCGCCATCACCGCGCCGTTCTGGAGCTGGAGCGGCACCACCAGCACGTGGTACGGCGCGATCGACAGCGGCCAGATGATGCCGTTCTCGTCGTGCGCGGCCTCGACCGCGGCGGCCACGATCCGGTTGATGCCGATGCCGTAGCATCCCATCATGATCAGGGTCTCGTTCCCCTTCTCATCCAGATACTTCGCACCCATCGACCTGGAGTACTTGGTGCCGAGCTTGAAGACGTGGCCGATCTCCAGGCCCGACTTCACCGAGAGCGTCGCGCCACAGCGCGGGCAGGGGTCGCCGGCGTCGGCGTTGCGGATGTCGTGGAGCGGCTGGAGCGGGAAGTCGCGGCCCGGGACGACGCCCTGGAAATGGACGTCGACCGCGTTGCCGCCGACCACGACTTCCGGCATCGCCGCGATCGCCCGATCGATCAGGAGCGGGACCTTGATCCCCACCGGCCCGAGGAAACCCATGGGCGTGCCGGTCGCCTTCTCGATCGTCGCCGCGTCGGCCGGGACGACCGACGTCGCGCCCGGCGCCCGCCGGAACTTCGCCTCGTTGAGCTCGTGGTCGCCCCGGAGCAGCGCGGCGACCGGCTTTCCGTCGGCCAGGTAGACCAGGAGTTTGGCCGAGGTCGGCTCATCGACTCGGAGGAACTCGCAGACCTCGCGGATCGTCTTCTTGCCGGGCGTCTCGACCGCCTGGTAGGGCGGTGCATTGGGGTCGGGCGTGCGGATCGGGCGGTCCTCGCCGCCGACCTCGGCACGCTCCTGGTTGGCCGCATAGCCGCACCGGTCGCAGAAGATCACCGTGTCCTCGCCGGTGGAGCAGGGGACCATGAACTCGTGCGACGACTCGCCGCCGATCGGCCCGCTCTCGGCCTCGACGATCACGTAGGGCAGCCCGCATCGGTCGAAGATGCGGCAGTACGCCTCATACATCTTGTCGTAGCTGGAGTTGAGCTGACCGAGGTCGGCGTCGATGCTGTAGGCGTCCTTCATCAGGAACTCGCGGGTCCGGACGATCCCGAACCGGGGCCGCGGCTCGTCGCGGAACTTGGTCTGGATCTGGTACAAGGTGATCGGGAGCTGCTTGTACGAGCGGATCAGGTCGCGGACGATATCCGTGATGACCTCCTCATGCGTGGGCCCGAGGGCCATCTGGTGGCCGCCGCTGATCGTGAGCTTCATCAGCAGGTCGCCGTACGCCTCGTAGCGGCCCGACTCCTTCCACAGCTCGACCGGCTGGAGCGCGGGCATCAGGAGCTCGAGCGCCCCCGCCGCGTCCATCTCCTCGCGGACGATCCGGACGGCCTTCTGAAGGACCCTCAGGCCCAGGGGCATGTAGGTATACGTCCCCGCGCCAAGCTGGCGGATCATGCCCGCGCGCAGCAAGAGCACATGGCTGGGAGCCACGGCGTCGGCCGGTGTCTCCTTCAACGTCGGGATCAGGGCATGCGACCAGCGCACTTGAGCAGACCTCCTGGAATCATCCCGCGACGGGTTTCGAGGGTCGGACGTGATGTTATCCGGGAACAACCGGCCGATTCCGACACAGTCAGACACCCTATCATCGCATTCCGTTCGCCCGGGGAGCAACAACTGCCGGTGACGCTCCAGAACTCCGAGCGCCCTGAATATAACGAACTGACGGATGAAGTCGACGGGATCACCCGGCCTGCTCGTGGACGGCGTCCGCCTCGGCGGGCCGACTCCGATATCCACTCAACGTTGCAGCGTCGTGCCAACTCGGTATGATCCGGGATGTTCAGCTTCCCGCCGTTCGGAGGAGCGTCCCAGGGGACAGTGAACGGAAGGGCCTCATGTCGGCCAGCGACGAACGAGACTTGATCGACCGGGTCACTCGGGAAGCACAGATCTTCCTCGCTCTGGGCGTCGCGGTGTTGCTTGTGGTGCTGATCGTGGGCGCCATGCAGCACCCTCGGGGCGCGGGCTTCCGCGGTCCGGGGGTCGTCCCGGGCCAACCGGGTGCTGCGAACGCGGGCCAGCCGCCGGCGCCGGCGTACCACGCCGACATGACCGACTGGCTCGTGCTTGCCGCCGCGGCCGTGTTCCTGGCCCTATCGGTCTTCTTGCCGCGACTGATCTTGATCGGTAACCGGCGAAAAATCGCCGCGGGGACGTGGTATACCCAATCCCGGGGGTGGGTTGATGAAGACGGTCGTCTGGATCAACACCTCCGACACCCGGCGATCCGGTCCGATCGGGGCCAACTGGCCTACGTCTGGAGGACTCGCATCATCATCGGTCCGGGCCTTCTGCACCTCCCGCTGCTCATTCTCATGGCCAACGCTGACAAGATCACGACGAGCCCGATCAAAGTGACGGCGTGCGTTCTGCTCGCCGGCTCGTACGTTGCGTGGTTCCCGACGCGCAACCGTGTCACAAGCTGGATCGACCGCCAGGAGGAATTGCTTCTCGAGCAGCGGCAACTCACCGCGAGCCAACCCACGGGCACCGGAACCGGTCAGGGGCTCCAGAAACCAAGGAGCAAGCCGCATCGTCGCGATGGCGCGCTCGGTATCGAAGACCAGGTTTGCGGTTGGCTCACCGAAGGCGCGGGTGCGAATGATCTGGTTCGCCGACGGGAATTGCCCGACCAGGACACACACACGGCTGGTCCGCATCGGCAGCCCTCCGGCGCGGGCCGTGTCGCGAACTCAACGAGCGACGCTTGCGCCAGCCGACGATCCCTGGGACTCGCCGGCCTCGACCCTGGATGGCCTGAAAGAGATCTTCGCGCCGGAGCCGGGTCTGCGGCCCTGGGAGAAGGTCCGGGTCAGCCTGGCCATCGCCTTGATCCTCAACGTGGGTGTCGGGGTGGTCGTTGGTGTAAAACTGTCCGGCAAGGACCCGCGCTTGGCGGGGTGGGAAGACTGGCTGTTTCTGGCCCCCTTCATCCTCCTGGGTGTCGTGCCGCTCGCGGCGTTCGTGGGGCGCCTCATCGTGGCCACCAAGTACACGTGGGATGAAAAGTCGTCGAGGTCGCGACGAACCCTCGGGCGCCGTGGGAGCCAGGTCGGGCACTGATCGTGGGCGACCGGGACTTCGCCGAGCCCTCCTAGAGCGCCGAAGGGTTGGTTGGCCTACGTGATTTCGGCCTCGAGAGCCGGACGGGGCCTCGACCCCCCCTTCGCTAAGGGGGGGATTTTAAGGGAGGCTCAGCCCTCTTCTTCTCCCCCCCTTCGTAAGGGGGATCAGGGGATGTGCGCGCTTCGGCTATCCCCCCCTTACGAAGGGGGGGTCAGGGGGGGTCGAGTGTGAGCAACGCAAGCGTGAGCCGCTCTAACGAAATGGCGCCGGACGATCCGGTACCCATGGCCGGCAGCTCGCCGAGCGAGGCCGAGCGGGCCGCCTGTCCGAACGACAACGTCGGCGCGGCCGGGCTTCGGCCGTTTGGGACCCTGGCCGCCGCGACGATTGGCTCGTACGCCCCAATCGGTACAGGCAGGGCAAGTCCGATCCGCGGTGCGGCCACGATACCTTTCACGACAAGACCTCGATGCGTTACGATCTTCGAATTGCGGCCAACTTCGTGCGAGAGCCGGACGACACAATACACCAGAGGCGACCAGTCGCTCGACCGCATCGCCGCGGGCGCCGGCGGATCGGGTGGGGTCGCGGCCGGCATTCTTGCGGATTCAACCGAGTTCACGGTCGGGGAACGGTCCGGCCCTCCTCATGGCGCGGAGGGGCCGCGAGTCCCCGGCCGCAGGGAGGTGTTCGGTGTTGCCAAGCGATTCTCGAAATGTGCGCCCGGGGCGACGCGCTCGACGCCGGACCCTTCTGGCCGCCCCCGAGCGGCTCGAGTCGCGCGAGCTCATGGCGACGAGCCCGCTGGGCTTCTCGCTGCCCGACCTGACGATCACCGGCTCGGTCGGCAACCGCGCCGCCTGGGGCGGGTCGCTCGGGGTGATCGCCACGGTGATCAACCAGGGAAGCAGCACGATCACCAATCCGATCGCGGAGTGCCCGGGGACCTCTCGACGGCCGACGCCCCCGCGTCGACGGTCGCCGTCGTCATCACCCCGCGACGATCGCTGGCCCACGGCGTCACCATCGGCACGTTCCAGGCTCCGCCCGTCGGCCAGAACAGCTTCGAGCAGATCGCCGAGACGTTCACCCTGCCGTCCCGTCCCGCGGGATTCGCGACGGTGGGGCACAAGTTCTTCGTCCACCTGATCGTCAACTCCACCAGCTCAGTGCTCGAAGCCAATCGCACCAACAACTTCAGCGCCCCGATCCCGGTCCGCGTGGTCAGCCAGGCCCTGCCCGAGCTTCGCGCCACCGAGCTGGACGTCCCGTACTCCCTGGCACCCGGCGACACGATCCAGCCGACCATCACCATCACCAATTTCGGCACCGCGGCCACGAACAAGCCGTTGGAGGTGGCGCTGGTCGCCTCGACCTCGCCGAATTTCAACGTGGGCAGCTCGATCGTCGCCCTTTATGACATCACGTCGAGCATCCCGGCCGCTTCCCAGGTACCGCCCGGCGGCGTCATCGCGGCGTTCAGCCAGACCGCCAACGTCCTGAGCAATTCCTACACGTTCACCGGGCCGTCCGTCACGCTGCCCACCAGCCCCGCCAAGTACTACCTCGGGGTGGTTGTCGATCCCTACGGCCAGTTCACGCAGCTCAGCACCCCGAAGAACGCGCTGGCCCTGATCCACGTGGTGGGCCCGTCCGTCAGCGGTCTGCCGCCGGCTGGGGTCGTGTTGACGGGTAACACCAACCCGTTCCCGTCGCCCGCCTCGGGCGTCTTCATCGGCATCAACCCGACGACCACGAGCACATCCACCTCGTTGACGACGAATTCCAGCACGATCTCCTGACGGCTCCGGCCGATCTGGTCGAGCGAGGTGGCATCGTCCACTCCCGGGGCGACGCGGCGCGGCGGCGAGACCGCCGCCCCGTCGCCCTGCCGCTTCACTCCCCCCCGAGCGATCGGCCAGGCCGAGGGTGGCTACTGCGCGGAGCCCGCTCGCGGTTAGAATGGAGGCCTCTCGCCGAGGGCTCGATTCTTCACAGGCGGCCCGTGGGTCCACGACTGATGACGCTGAGGACAAAGGCGCGGTCGCGAATGGGGGCGTTCGCCCTGGGCGGGGCGATCCTGCTGGCCCTGATCGTGACGATCGGCCTGAGAGGGGGCTGGGGGCGGCCTGGCGGAAAAACCCGCGGCGGCGCAGCGGGCGCGGAAGCCGGTGCGGCGGAGCGTGGCCCCGGGCTTGTCGGCGCGCGGGCCGCGCCGCCGCAGGTCCGGTTCGACGAAGCATTCGCGGCCCACGCGCGTCCGGGGGCCGTGTCGCTCGGTGCCGAGGACCTCTTCGCGCTGGCCGTTTCCGTGCTCCAGCGTGATCGGCTGGTGCTCGGCTGGACCGCGCTCGAGACGGCGCGGCGGATCGAGCCCGGTCATGCCGGGACGAACCGGGTCCTCGACGAGCTGGACGGGAAGCTGATCCGCGCCGTCGGGCCCGAGCTGATGGCCCGGCGCGAGGCGGCCGATGAGGTCGAGACGCTCCGCGCCGTCCAAAGCGGGCCGGCCCTGGGAGTCCTGCTGTTGGGCCTGGCCCGCTACGCCGCCGACCCCGGTCGGGAGCGCGAGTTCCTCGACCGGCTAATGGTCCGCGAGCGTGCCGAACTCCGCTCGATCGAGTCGACGGCCGGCGCGGTCAAGCTCATGACGCGGCTGCTGATGGAGGCCAACCGTCCGGCCGAAGCGAGCGACTTGATCCGGCCCCTGGCGGAAGGCCCCGGGCCGGACCGCGAGGCCGCGTGGCTGCTCAGCCGGGCCGCCTTGCAGCTCGGACAGGACGAGACCGCCGACGCGATGCTCGAGCGCGCCGACGGCTTCGGCCACGGCGATTCTTCGCCCGAGCCCGCGCCGTTCGTCGGTTCGCGCAAGTGCGCCGAATGCCACCCGTCCGCCTACCGGGCCGCGCAGCAGGCCAGCCCTCACGCCCGGACGATCTACCTCGGAATCGGCCTGAAGGATGTGCCGCTACCCGACCGCCCCGTCACCGATCCGATCGATCCCCGGATCAAGCACACCTTCACCCGCAAGACGCCCGACCGGATCGAGCTGGAGACGCGCGACGCCCGGGGCCGGGTCGCCCGCGCGATCGTCGCTTATGGTCTCGGCTCGGGCGAGCATGGCATGACGATGGTCAGCCGGGACGAGCCCGGGGGCCTCGCCAGAGAACTACGAATCTCGTACTACGCCACCGACGGGACCTGGCGCTTGACCAAGGGCATCGACATCATTCCGCATGGCCCCGAGGAGTTCATCGGGTTGGCATTGCCGGAGAAGGGGCTGCACCAGTGCCTCCACTGTCACACGACCTGGTTCCGCGCCGCCCTGCCGATCCCGTCGATGCCGAGCGGTCCGGAGGCCGCCGATCGCGGCATCGGCTGCGAGCGCTGCCACGGACCGGGCCTCAACCACGTCAAGGCCGTCGAGTCGGGTTACGCGGAGCTGGCCGTCGCCGTCACCCGGGACTCGCCGCCGGGCCGGCTCCTGAAGTCCTGCGACGAGTGCCACGCCTCCAACGGCTCGGTAGAGCCCAGCGACCCGGAGTTCACCCGCGTGCAGGGCACTACGCTCAAGTTCAGCCGATGCTTCACCGTCAGCAAGGGCGCGATCCACTGCGCCACCTGCCACGACCCGCACCGCGGCCTCGACACCACGACGTCGCGGTACGAGGCGAAATGCCTCGCCTGCCACGCCGCGACGACGGCGAAGGGCCCCGGCCACTCCGGGCCGCCCGCCTGCCCCGTCAACCCGTCATCGGGCTGTATCGGCTGCCACATGCCGAAGGTCCAGGACGCCACCTTTCAGGTGCGGTTCACCGATCATCACATCCGGGTCCATCCGACGGGCGAGGGGTCGGAGGCGAACGGCAAGGAGAAGACGAGAACGGTCCACCCGTCGCCCGCTCCACTTGCCCCCGCGGGCGCGGGGCCGGTTCTTCCACGATGACTGACCATTGACCACCATGAAACCAGGGCCCACGGAAATCACGACGACGAGTCCCGATGGGGCGCAGGAGCCGCGCGTGGAAGCCCACTCCGCCCCGCGCCGGCCATGGGCAGGCCGCGCCGTGGCGGCGGGGATCGTGATCGCCCTCGCGGTCGCGACGGTCGGTGGTTACTTCGGCTACGAGCAGTATCGCGTATCCCGGCTGTCCGACTCGGTCCGGCGGTCGTTCGCGTCGCGGCGCTACGACGAGGCGCGGAGGCCCTTGCGACGCTGGCTCGAGGAACGGCCGAGGTCGGCGGAGGCCCACTATTACCGGGCCTGGCTGGCGCTGGCGGACGATCGTCCGGCCGAAGTGGTGCAGGCTGTCCGGCGTGCGCGTGACCTGGGTTTCGACCGATCCTTGCTGGAAGTCCTCCAGGCGGTCTACGTCGCGCGTGGCGGCCGGATGAGCGATGCCGAGCCGGTCCTGCGCCGGGCCTTCGACGACGGATCGGAGCCGCGGGCCGAGGTCGCGAGGGAACTCGCGCGGATCTACCTGGCGAGCTACCGTCTCGTCCAGGCCACCGAGATCGTCGAGCGCTACCGGGAGCTGATGCCCTCGGACCCTCAGCCCTACATGTGGAGCAACGAGATCCAGTCGCGCTCCGGCGCGACGCCGGCGATCCAGATCCGAAACTACCGGGCGGCGCTCGAGCGCGATCCCGACCTGGACAAGGCCCGGCTGGGTCTCGCCGAACAGCTCAGCAAGGATCGCCGGTTCGACGAGGCCGAGCAGGAGTATCGCGTTTACCTCCGCCGCAATCCCAAGGACGCGACGGCGCTGGTGGGGCTGGGGCGGAACGCCTTCCAGCTCGGCAACATCGAGGGGGCGACCCGGGAATTCGAGGCGGCCCTGACGGTCGATCCCCGCCAGGCCGATGCCCTCAAGGAGCTGGCGCAGCTCGACATGCGGTTCGGCCGCTTCGCCCAGGCCCGCCGCCGGCTCGAGCGGCTCACCCAGATCGAGCCGTTCGACCACGAGATCCGCTACACGTACGCCCAGGCGCTCAAGTTCCTGGGCGAGTCCGACAAGGCTCGCATCGAAAGCGAGCGATCGGCGCAGCTCCGCGCGGAGCACACCAAGATCGTCCAGCTCCGGGCCCGGATCCTCGACGATCCCAGCGACAAGGTCTCGCGCCTCGAGGTCGCCCGGTGGATGCTCAGCCACGGCCACGCCGATGAAGGCCTGAAGTGGACCAGGGAGATCCTGCGAACGGACCCCCGCCATGCCCCGACCCACCAGGTGCTGGCCGACTACTACGCCACGCACGGCGACGCTGGCCTGGCCAACTACCATCGGACGATGGCGTCCACCAGTGGGGATTCGCGGTGAGGATCTCCGGGCTTGCCTCGAGGCGCTGATCGGTGTTCCGAGGATCGGCGGACGGAGCCCCCGCCTACAAGGGGACCCGGGGATCCGGTTGTAGGAGGGGGCTCCGTCCCGGGCTCCGTCCCCCGACCGGACTTCTGCCGCGCGTCCGGCGGATGCCCGGCAGCGGACCGAAGTCGAGCAATTCGGTGCCGCTGCAGGCGATGCATCGCAGGTCCTCGTCCAACCACTCGCGGGGGACGGGTCCGGTGAGCACGTCGCAGCCGGCGGCATTGGCCGAGAAGGCCGGCAGCACGATCCGGTTGGGTCCGGCGAGGAAGCAAGGGATCGCGAATCCTTCCACCCGGAGCATCGGGTGGAAGTGGCCCGAGACGGTGCGCTCGCCCGCGATCGGCCGATGGCCGTGAGCGATCGTCCAGCCATCGACGGTGCAACTAGCGGGGAGGTGCAACGCCCCCGTCGTCGGCGACGATCTCGGGTTCCCGGCCGACGTCCTCGCTCTGGGTCGGCGTCCGCGATCGTGGTTGCCTTCCAGGACCAGGAGCGTCACGCCTCGCGATTCGAGCCAGCCGGTCAATCGTCGGAGGTCATCTTCAGTCCGGCGACAGGGACGCGCCGACTCGACCAGGTCGCCGGCGACGATCAGTCGCGTGACCGCAGCGCCGGCGAGCACCGGCGCGAGCCGCGCCAGGGTCTCGTCCAGCGAATGGGCCGGCACGCAGTCGCCCGCGGCGCCCGCGCCCACTCGTAGCCGAGGTGCACGTCCGCGACCACGGCGGTCCGCTCGCCCGGGTGGACCGCGGCGCCCTCGGACGTGAACGTCCACGCTCCGAAGCCCAGCGTCCCCGTCCCTGGCTCGTTCATTCCCGGATCCGCTCCCGCCGCAAACGGTCGTCGGTGCCGACATCGATCCTTGCCACAAAAGGCGTTGAACGGGCCAGGCTCGTCAAGTCTTGTCGGCCACCGGCCTGATCCTATCATAAACATGGCCAGCTCACCCGACCCGAGGCAACATCGGCGAGATAGCTGTTTGTATACTCCCTTGATTCATGGCGGTCAACCACTTATAGTTTGGTACATGCGGCGCGCGGACGGCTGCGCCCACGAAATGACGGACAGTCGGCTCTTGAGCGGCAAGCGCGCGGTGCGCGCCCCGCCCGCGACTGGCTCCGCCCGCCGCCACACTCCCGTCGGCTTGTCCGGTCGAACCCCGGGTCGTCGTGCACCCTGCGCCGGACTGGTGCGATCCCGCCTCATCCCTGATTGCTACTGTTGACGCGAGAAGGAGAGTCACCTCATGCGGAATTCGAAGCCTTCCTCACCCATGCGAGGCTTCACGCTGATCGAGTTGCTGGTCGTCATCGCCATCATCGCGGTCTTGATCGCACTGCTGCTGCCCGCCGTCCAGTCGGCCCGCGAGGCGGCGCGGCGAGCCCAGTGCACGAACAACCTGAAGCAGCTCGGCCTGGCCTTCAACAACTACGAGAGTTCCAACGGGGTCTGGCCCATGGGGGCCATGACGGGCGTGACGAGCGCGCAGAACAGCGGTTGGGGGGCTCAGCTCAACAACAACGGCGTGAGCTGGGTCGCGCTGACGCTGCCTTACTTCGAGCAGAACACCATCTGGAACTCGATCAACTTCTCGGTGTACATCACCACCAGCCTGGCTCAGCCCGACTTCGCGACGGCCTGGTACACGAAGATCAACACGCTGCAATGCCCCTCGGACGGCGACCAGGATGGATTCCGGCCGGATGGTAACAGCGGCGCAGGCGGATTGGGACAGTACGCGGTCACGTCCGCTCCGCTCCCGCCGGGTGGCGGGGCGCAGATGGTGCCGGTGATGAACTACGTCGGCAGCTTCGGCGACAACTATTGCATCGGGGCCCTGACGATGGGCGCGTTCTTCCCGACCGAGACGCCCTATACCTCCTGGCCGCCGGTCGCCGGTGTGCCGCGCATCGGCTGGCCCGGCTACCAGGGTACGTTCGCCGACATCAACGCCAATCTGCCGCCGGCAACGGGCGCGACCCCCGGCGTCCTCCGCGGGATGTTCGACTGTACGACCAACCAGATCGTCAGGGTCGCCAGCATCACGGATGGGACCAGCAACACGATCGCCTCCGGCGAGGCCCTTCCGGCCCAGCGCGCCGACCTGAACGTCTGGCAGTACAGCGCCAACGCCGACGGCACGACCGTGCCGATGAACTATCCGACTCCGCTGAATTGCGACACGGCCGGCGGATTCGGCACCTCCAACTGGGCCTCACGGTGTGCTTACACCAACACGGGCTTCAAGAGCAAGCACCCCGGCGGCGGGAACTTCCTCTTCGCCGACGGGTCGGTTCACTTCCTCAAGCAGTCGATCGCCATGACGACCTACTGCGCCCTCGGCAGCCGGAATGGCGGCGAGGTCATCAGCGCCGACGCCTATTGAGCCGACCGGCCGCGCGACGACCAGATTCGCCGCGGCCTCGTGGGTCATGCTCGCGGCGCCGGGCCCTTGCCCTGGCCAAGGGCCCGGACGCCGCGATTTCCCACACACCCGAGTGTCGCCCACACGCCCCAGGATGCCCACCACCATGCTTTCTCCCAGCACGCTTCCTCGCCGTTGTTTCGCTGTCCTCGCGGTGTCCGCGGTCGTCGTCATGGCCTCGTGCGGCGGCGAAGATAGTTTCGGCACGCGGTACTCGGTCTCCGGCAAGGTGACCTACAACGATCAGCCCCTCGAGAAGGGGAACATCAGCTTCGTCCCCGACGACCCCAAGGGCGTCGGGGCGACAGGGGCGATCGAGAATGGCTCCTATCAGTTGTCAACCGGCGGCAACAACGACGGCGCCCGCGCGGGCAAGTACAAGGTCGTGGTCACGGCCAAGGAGGACGCGACCGCCAAAGCCAAGGCCGACTTCGAGAAGGCCCGGGCGGCGTCCAAGAACACAAAGGGGACCGAAGAACTGGCTGTCGTCCCTAGGCAATTCATGGTCAAGGCTGAATCCGAGGCGAAGAGCCTGATCCCGCCCGGCTATGGCGATAGTCGCACCACGAACCTCACGGCCGAGGTCCTGGAAAAGTCGAATCACCTCGACTTCAAGCTCTCCGACGCCGAGGCCCCGCCGCCGCCGAAAAAAGCGACGAAAGGCCGGGGCCGCGGAGGGATGTAGGTGTCGCCGAATGGCTCGTCGCTGATGAACGAGATCAGGCGGCCAGACGGGGGTCGAACGCCCGCGTCGCTGACACAAAGACGGCGATCTGTGAGCGTTCAGGATCCGGGTCGGCTTACCCCAACAGTTAGGAGCCTCCGGCCTTCGCAGCCCGGGTGCCGGTGGCCTTGGGCTTCGGCGCCTTGATGCTGGCGGCCTCGGGCTTCGCTGCCTTGGTGCTGGCCGCCTTGGGCTTCGCTTTCTTCATGCTCGCCGGCTTGGGCTCGGCGGGCTTGGAGTCGGCCGCCTTGGGCCTGGTGGTCTTGGTCTTGCGGCGCCGAGCCGCGCCGTTGATCGTGAAATACAAGTGCCCGGGGCCGACGACGTCCTCGAGCTGGAGGGTATGCTGGACGGACATCAGGTTGAAATTCGAGGCCTCTTCGGTCTTCGGCCGCTTGGGCAGGATGACGGGCAGCCGAGTTCCACGCTTCTTGTACACGAAGTAGGTCGGGCCTACCTCGGCGCGATAGCCCAGCGACTCCAGGTAGTTGTACAGTTGGCCGTAACGGATTCTCTTAGCGGGCATGCCTGAGCGCTCCCGACATTTGAACCAGGACGTCTTGCTTTCTGGCGCGGGGCATAATCAACGGCGATGGCGTCGAAGAGATTCGCGGCGGGGATCCTGACGGTGACCGATTGGGCGCCTTCCTTCGGCCGGCGAGACGGCTCCGATTCGAAGTACGCCTGCAAGTATTGCCAGTACGCGCGTTCTCCCTGGGCATCATAGAGGATCAGGAGCAGGGGCATCGGCTCAGCCGTCCAGGCCGTGTAGTCCCTGATCGAGATGGAGTACGAGTAGAAGCTCCCATCGGCGGAAAGAGAGGGCGAATCCGTCGCCTTCAGTTGAACGAGGATCTCGCCGGGCTCGACGAAGCCGTTTTGGTCGTAGGTGGAGACGATGAGGTCGATGCCGTAATCCTCGTCGGTCCTGACGACGGTATGGCCTCTCTTCAGGAACACCCGTTCGACGGCATTGGCGCTCAACGATGCAATAACGTGTTCCCTGGTCCTCCGTCTTAAGGGTGCGGTCGCCGACGGTCTTCCCATTGGGGGCGCTGCCTTCGCCGATGTCCTCTTCACCAAGGCACGGCCTCATGCCCGGGCGGCGATAGCCATATCCTACCCCAAATCGCCGCGTTCAGACCACGCAGATCCGACCGGAAGGCGCTTCAACCGGCCCGTGGCGCGACACCTGCATCGGGCGTCGATCTGCCGCGCGACGGACGACTCAACGCACCGACCCGGCAGTCAATCGCGCGTGCAGTCGCCGCAAGGCGTCGCCGGGCGAGTCGTATTGCAGGGCCTCGGATGTTCCCGGCTCGATCCAGGCGGCGGCGAAGGGCGAGAGGCCCGGCAGGCGGCGGACCCGGACCTCCGGCCGCGAGGCCAGCCATCGGGCGGCGGCGGGGACGTCGAGCAACTCGGCCAGGACCTCGCGGCGCGTCTGGCGGAGCAGGGGATGGTCGGGGCAGGCGGCCCGCACCAGGGGGTAGAGCCGATTGCTGACCCAGTTCAGGCCGCCGACCCGGACGCGACGGCCCGGCTCCGGGTTTCGCAGGACCATGAGCGCCGTCGCCGCGACCTGGCGGAAGCGGCGCGCCAGCAGCTCGCCCCGGTCGAGCCCCTCGAGCACGTCGTCGTCGAGTCCGGACGAGTCGAGCAACGGCGCGACGTCACGATCGGCGAGGATCGCGGCTTCGGGGAGCCGGATCGACCAGCCCAGGTCGGCGATGGCGAGGGTCAGGTTCCGGCCGAAACGGCGGCCCAGCCGGGCCCCGACCGCTCGCGCGAGGGCGTCACACGCCGCACGATGGAGCGGAGCATGAAAGGTGTAGACCAGGCCAGGACCTTCGGGCGCGGGTGCCTCTTCGACCAGGAGCCCCGTGGCGGCCGGGATTTCGCTCCATCGCTCCTGGGCCTCGAGGAGCTCGACGATCACCCCGGCGGCCCGGAAATCAAGCTCGAATTCGGCAGCCAGCCAGTCGACGACCGCCGATGCTCCCTCCTCGCCCAGTCGCCGGGCGGCCTCGGATCGGAAGGCGGCCAGCTCGCCGGCCAGCTCGGACGACAGCGACTGGCGGTCGCTGGTCCAGCGCGGCAGGCTCGGCTCGCCGCCGGTCGGCCGTGCGTGGACCATCGACCCTTCCAAACGCCGGAGTTCCAGGGCGCGGCCATCAAGCACGAATCGGTCGCCCGGGACCAGGCGCTCCGCATACGACGCCTCCAGCGTGCCGACTGCCACTCCTTCCTGGAGCACCCGCATCGACTCCTCCGAGTAGATCGTGCCGACGTTGCTGCGGAACCAGCGCGCCACCCGGCCGTTGCGGAGGCCGAACCAACCGCCTCGCCGCCAGATCCTCGGAGCCGTCCAGCGCGGCGGCGCGCGGCTCGGGCTCGCAGGCCCCGGGCGGTGCCGCCAGATCGCCGGCGAGGAACGCCAGGCACGCTTCGAAGTCGGTGCGTTCCAGTCCGGCCATCGGGCCGGTCCTGCGAAGGAGGTCGAACGCTCCGTCGACCGAATGTTCACCGGCGCAGGCCATCCCGACGATCTGCTGGCAGACGACATCCAGCGGCGACGCGTTCAAATGCAACGGCTCGACCCGGCCCGCCCGAGCCGCATGTGCCGTGATCGCCGCGCCGACGAGCTCGGCGGGCGTTGCCGCGATCAGCAGACCGCGCGACGCCGCGCCGCGGCGGTGACCCGATCGGCCCACGCGCTGCACGCACCGCGACACGCCGCCGGGCAAGCCCACCTGGACCGTCAGGTCGGCCGCGCCGATATCGACTCCCAGCTCCAAGCTGGTGCTCGTCACGACCGCGCAACTCGCCGGACTTCAGGCCGGCTTCGATCGCCCGGCGCCTGTGCGCGTCGAGCGCGGAGTGGTGGGCGGCAATTGCGCTGCGGGGAGCGATCGCCTGCGGCTCGCTGCGGGGAGCGCTCCGCTGCGCTCCGCTGCGGGGAGCGCCGGCTGCGCCGGCTGCGGGGTGCGGGGAGGAGGGCGGATCCGGATCTCCCCCGTCCCCCGCCGAGCGGAGCGAGCATTCCCCGCGCCCCGCAGCGAGCAGCGCGCAGCGGAGCGCGCTCCCCGCAGAAAGGAGGTCGTGCGTGATCTTCTCCGCGAACGCGCGGGTGTTGGCGAAGATGATGGTGGTTCGGTGGCCGTCGATCATCCGGCGCAGCCGGCGGAGCAGGCGACGGTAGGTCAATCCGCGATGAGGGGCCTCTCCGGGCCGGATCAGGCTCTCGACGGCGAACTCGGCCGGCGGCGTGCCCTCCGGAGCGGGTGCTTCGAGGACGCGGCAGCTCCGCGACGTCCCGACCAGGAACCGGACGATCGACTCGTCCGCGCGGCAAGTGGCCGACAGACCGATCCGGCGGGGATCGCGCCGGGCCTGCGCCGCGACGCGCTCGAGCGAGACGGCCAGGTCGGCGCCGCGCCTGGTCGGCGCCAGGGCATGGACCTCGTCGATGATCAGGTGCTCGACGGTCTGCCAGTGGGCCCGCCAGGACTCTTGGCTCAAGAGAAGTGAGAGGCTCTCGGGCGTTGTGATCAGGATGTGCGGCGGGTCGTCGCGGAGCTTGCGACGCTCATAGGCCGAAGTGTCCCCGGTGCGCACGCCGACGCGGATCGGGTTGGGATCGAGTTCGAGGCGGCCGGCGATCCCGGCCAGCGGCACGGCCAGGTTGCGCTCGATGTCGTAGTTGAGGCTGCGCAGGGGAGACACGTAAACGCACCGCAGCCCCGGAGCGAGCGGCCCGGCCTCTCGTTCGCGGAAGAGGCGGTCGACGACCGACAGGAAGGCCGCGAGCGTCTTGCCGGTCCCGGTCGGCGCGATCAGGAGAGCGTTCTCGCCCGCGGCGATCACCGGCCACGCCAGCACCTGGGCGGGAGTCGGGCCCTCCGGGAAGGACGCGACGAACCAGGCGCGGACCGCGTCCGACAGGAGCGCGACGGCCCGCCGTGCTCCTCTCGAGCCCTCGCCCGAGCCACTCACTCCGTCTTGAAGCATTCCACCGCCGCGAGGCGTCCTGACCTCGCGGTCCTCCCTGGTCGTGCTCCCTGCGCCGGCTCTCACAGCAACAGCCGGGTCGCGTCCAGGCGGTCATTGTACTCCGCCTGGCACGCAACGCTAGCACTGGACCCGTAGGGTGGGCTCGGCCCACCGATCCGCGGCCTCGACCTGGACCCGTAGGGTGGGCTCGGCCCACCGATCCGCGGCCTCGACCGGTGGGCCGAAGCCCACCCTACCTGGAGAAACCCAATCCGGGATCATCCGGGCCGTCGCCCACGACGCGGAAGGTCATGTGGCTGGCGTCGTTCCAGCTCACGCGGCCGACCAGCACCGGGCCTTTCTCCTGAACCAGCGTGAGCAGACCGTCGCCGTACGTTGACGAGCCCGTGAACTGCTGCGTCTTGCCCTTCTTGGTGACCTGCCAGGTGAAGCCGCCCGCCGGCTGGATCGTCAGCGCGATCGCGGTGTCGGCGGCCGGCTGCGCGTTCCACGTACCGGCGATCGAGGCGCCCTGGGGAGGCGTCGTGTCGTCCGGGGCCGGCGCGGGAGCGGTGTTGTCAGGCGTGCTGGCCGCCGCGGCCTGTTCCGTGGGCGGTTCGAGCTGGCGGACCAGCTTGGCCGACAGGGTGTCGCTCGGCATGAGCGCGACAACCTGCCGGAACACGAGCGACGCCGCCTGGGTGTGACCCTCGGTCAGGTAATGATACCCCAGCACGAACCGCGCGGGGGCCGAGTTCGGATTGGCGTTGCAATAGGCTTCCAGGCGCGGAGCTGCGTCGTGTAGACCTCGGCATCGGAGTAGAGCCCGACCAGCGTTGCCCAATCCCAGCCGGGTCCGACGGAGAGCACGGCGTAGAGCGTCGCGGCGGACTCGTCGTAGCGCCCCAGGGCGAAAAGGCACAGGCGCGGAATTCGTGCAGGGCCGTGTCTCCGGGCAGGCTCTTCAGCGCATCATTGGCCGATGCGAGGGCCTGTTGGTAGTTGCCCTGCTTGAACGAGTCGCGCGCGGCGTCGAACGCCGTCATCGCCGGGTCGGCGACCGACTCCGACACCGGTGCGCCGGTCGTGTCGATCGGCTGCGAGTAATCGTAGGGCACGGCCACGACGGGTTGATTGACCACCACCGCCCCGTCGCCATAGTCGTAATAGGGATTGGCGTACGGCAGGTAGCCCATGCCGTAGAGTGACGACCCGAAGCCCCAGGCCGCCAGGCCGAAACCGAGCCCCATCCCCAGGCCATAGCCCCACCCGCCGCCCCATCCCCAGCCGCCCCAGTAGCGATTGCGCCAGCCCCAGGCGGCGTCGCCGTGGCCATTCCAGTAGCCGTGCACCCAGCCCGAATGATAGGCGCCGTACGCGTTGAATCCATTCGGTCGGAATCCGGTGGCGCCATAGCCGCGGTATCCGGCCGCAGTCCCGCCCGGACCGATGGCGCCGCCGGCCCGGCCGACGTTGGTGAAAGTCCGTCCGCCCGCCGTCGTCATCTCGACGCCGCCGACTCCCCGCGCCGCCGCCGCGCCGCCCGGACCGACCCCAGCTCGCCCGGCGGCCCCGTAGTCGAGCGTCGTGCCGCGATTGGTCGTGTACGAGCCGGCGCGATAGCCCGACTCGGACCGGCCGCCGTAGGCGCCCTGCGAGTACGAACGGCCCGCGGAGCTCGCACCTCCGGCATAAGGGTTGTACCCGCGGAACTCGCCCCCTTCGCGGTTGAACGTCCCCGGCGAGCTGAACGAGGGCGTCCGGCCGAACGATGACTCTCGCCGTATCCGCCCCGATAGCCCTCGGCACCGCCGTAGTGCATTCCGCCGTAGCCCATCCCGCCGTAGCCGCCGGAGCGCATCCCGCCCATCTCGCCGCCGCGGAATCCGCCGTATCCGCCTCCGAATCCCCCGCCGCCGCGGAATCCCCCGCCGCCGCCACCGCGGAATCCCCCGCCGCCGCCACCAAAGCCGTGGGCGGAGGCCGGACGGTCGGCCAGGGCCGCCGCCAGGCAGGTGCCGAGCATCAGGATCATGGTGTTGCGCGTCATCAGCGGCTCCTTGTCGTGCTCGGGGAAGTGGAAGGCACAGGCACCGCCCGGCCGGTCGTCGGTGTGCGCGGAGGCGGCGGGACGCGGACCAGGACGTACGAGTTCGATCCGGGGACGGACGCGTCGCCGAGGACGCGGTCGCTCGACGACCATCGCACGAGGTCGGAGCGCTGCTTGATCATGATATTGGTCGACGATGCGGCGACGCCCTCGGGCCGGACGCCCGCGTGCTTGACCACCCAGCGATCGCCGTCGCGGCTCCAGGTCCCCTCGCCGAAGCCCCCCTCGGAGTCGAACTCCCAGGAACGGATCCGCCGCGCCAGCGGATCCCAGCCGATGCGCTGGGTGACGGTCATCACCGGCTTGCCTTGATGCTTGACCGTGAACGAGCGGATCAGGAACTGGCCGTCCTCGGACCACCGGCAGTTCACGCGCACTTCGGAGTCGGGCGCCTGGTCGACCCAATCGCCGATCAGCCACTCGAGGTCCCGGAGTCGCTCGTGCGAGCTGATCAGCGGGTCCGCCTCCTCGCGGACGCTCGAGATGAGCCAGCGGCCGTCGCGCTTGACGAAGAGCACCGTGTAAGGGCGGACCTGCCGGCCTTCCCTGGGCGGGGTGATCACGGTGACGCCCTCCTCCTTGGCCGCGTCCGGGTTCAGGAATCGGATCGACCCGACCTCGATGGCGATCTTCACACCGGGGCTGGCCGCGAACGTCTCGGCGAACCGGCGCTCGATCAGCTCACGTCCCTGGTAGCGATCGCCTTCGGCTTCGATCGCCTCGGCGTCGTCGGTCAAGAGCGCCGCGAGAGCCTTGCTATCGCCGCGGTTGTACTCGCGGACGAACCGCTCGTCGACGGCGCGGATGGCCTTCTCGTCGTCGGAAGGGACGGGGCGGCCCACTTCAATTGGTTTCTGGGCCGTGGGGCCAGCTTGCTGGGGCTGCGATCGGGCGAGCCGCGGTCCGAGCCATCCACCCGGGATCGGGATCATACCGAGCCAGGCCGCGACGGCCAGGGGAAGGGCCGCCCGAAGCGGGGATCGAGGTTTCATGAGAGTGTTCATCCTCTCGGGCTAGAGCCATGGAGGCCGCGTTCTGATGATGCCCGTCGGACGGTGTTCGCTGCCGGCGACGCACGAAGCCGCCATCGCCGAGACAACTCTAGGACGACAACACCGGAGCGGCCGCCTTGGCCCGCTTCTGGATCGGCCGGCCGCGGGAACCGCGATGCCGGACCGCGGGGTGCAAGAGAGACCTGGCCGTGCGATCGATTCCACGGCGGGCCGCCATGGCCCGACACCCATCGCCCATCGCGAGCGATCCATGACCCATAGATTAAAGAACGCCGATGCAGGAAGTCAAGTCGCGACTTCGAGCTCGTCGGATTTCCGATCCGCGCGCTCCGAAGGCTCTTCCCGTGACGCCGGCAGGTCATTCCACCAGGCTTGCCACCGCTCCGGCTCGTCGCCCCAGGACAGGCCCGAAACCACGCGGAGCGACCCGATGATCTCCTCCCTGGGGATGTCGCCGGGATCGCGGAGAAGGTCGATCAGGACATCCGCGCCCATCGCGTACGCTGCTTTCCGCCAGTCGCGAATCGCCTGGATGCGATCCGCGCGCGGCGCCCGGCGATCTCGGATGACCGGCAAGACGCGTTCGTACAGCGCCTCGCGGATGTGGGGCGGAGGCGGTTCGTGGACGCCGATGCCCTGGTCGAGCACCCACTGTCGCCACTCATCCAGCATCGAGCCGAAGCCGAAGCCGAAGTGCTGAAAGAACGACTCGGCCTGGTGGCTCCTCGTCCGCTTGTCCCTCAAGAATGCGAAGAAGGCCGCTCGCCGTGCCTCGGTGGCCGGTTCACCGCTGAGATACTCGACGATCGACCACGCCTGGTCGGTGAACTGCTCGGCTCGTTGTGCGTTCTTCGGATCGCTCAATCGTCCGAACAACCAGGCGAGTCTGAAGGCGGATATCGTGAAGAGATCCTCCGACCAGGCGGTGCCGCCGGTCAGCGCGGCGACCATCTTCCGATTCAGCCGGACGAGCGCATCGCGACGCCCGCGGCCGTCCATCGCCTTGATGAGCCCGCTCGTGAGCCAGAAAACCGGGAGCGATCCGAAGACCTGGTCCATCAGGACCACGTCGAAGAGGTCGCCGGCCCGAGTGCGAGGGTCCTCCAGCCGGTCCGGGACCTCGCCGGTGCACAGCAGCAGCATGTTTAAAGGCCGCCCCACATGAAAGCCCAGATGTGCGGAAAGATCGCTCCGTCGGGACCACGCCTTGCAGAACCGGATCAAGGCGTCTCGATCGTGAAAACAGATGATCCGGATCGGCTGATCGGGGATGTCCGTCTCGCGCGTCAGGGCCTCGAAGCGCCGCGCGCGGCGGCGATTTCCTCGCGAAGCATCGGGCAGGGATCCTTCGGCCCGGAATACCAGATGGTCGCCGTACCTTCCGACACGACCGTCCCGTCCTCGCCCGCACACGCCCGGGCCTTCATGAGGGTCGCGTCCTCGCTCATCAGCCATCGTACCCGAGTCGAAGCACGGATCACCCAGACGACGAACGAGCCGAACAAGAGAAAAACGACGAACAGGCCGGCAAGATAGGGGATGAGTACCTTTTGATTGTCCAGATCATGCACCGCGCTGTAGAAGTTCGCCCAGGCGAGGACCGCGCCAATTCCCCCGACGATGGCTAGCATGAACCATCCCGTGCGGGCCGCCTTGGCCTGGTCCTTTTCGAGTTGGTCGATGCTCCGCTGCCGAGTGAGGCAGATCGGGCAGAGCATCGGGACGGGCGGCCCTTTCGGGATGAGCTGGCCGCACGCTTCGCAGGGGCGATCCTTCGGCTGTGCCAGCCGGGACCGGTTCGCCCCGACCCGCACCATCGTCAGGGCCGACATGAGCCCCGCGCTGGCAGCGATCACGACCGAAGCGAAGCGCGGCCCCTCGAGCGACTCGCCGACGATCCAGGCCTCCGTCGAGAGAATGATCGTCGCGACCGCGGACAGCGTGATCAGCGGTGGCATCGCCCAGAAGAGGATCTTGCGTCGCTTCAGGGAGCGAGCGAACTTCCACTGTCGTTCGCCGCAATGCGGGCATTCGATCACGGGGGCCGGCTTCCTGGGTGGGGCAAACCGCCGGCCGCACTCGTCGCAGGTCGGGGACGTCTTCCAGGAGCGGAGCGCGCCCCAGTTGATGATCACGAAGATGATGATGAAGGAATAACCCGGCGACTCGGCGAACACCCGGCCCGAGGAGAACATCGCGGCGACAGTGCCACAAATCAGGACGGCCGCGACCAGGTCCGCGAGGTAGAATCGGCGAGACGGCCTCTCGGCCATGGCGGTCGTCTCCGGCGCGAGGTTATCGAAGCTCGACGTGATCGGGGGATGGATTATACCATCGCGGTCGCCTCCCGCGGCTCATCCCACTCAAGCGGCAGGTCATTCCACCAGGCTTGCCAGCGATCGGCGTCGTCGCCCCAGGACAGGCCCGAAACCATACCGAGCGCCCAGACGACGTCCTCCTTGGGGATGTCTCCGGGATCGTGGAGCAGGTCGATCAAGGCATCGGCTCCCAGCACGAACCCTTCCCCCGCCCAGTATCGAATCGACGCGATCCGGTCCCCACGCTTGGCCTGTCGGTCGCGGATGACCGGGAGCACCCGCTGGATCAGTCCGTCGCGAATGCGATCCGGAGGCGGCTCATAGGTGCCGATCCCTTGATCCAGCACCCACTGCCGCCAGCCTTCGAGGAGCGGCGCGTAACCGCGACCGAAGTGCGCCCGGAGGGCCTCTTCCTGATCGCGCTTCGAGCGAGGATCCCGCAGGAACGCGCCCAGCGGCTTCCGCGAATCGTGAGCCGCATCCGCGCCGCTAAGAAAGACCAGCATCGACCATGCCTGAAAATGGAATTGCTGGAACTTCTGGTATTGGCGAGGTTCGTTCGAGTTGCGCAACAGGCGTGTCAGCACGTTGAGTGTCATCGAAAAGATTTCAACGGACAGCGTGGTTCCGCCGGACATCGAGGCGAGCATCTTCCGATTGAGACGAGCGAGTCCGTCGCAGTCGTCGCCGTTGCTCACCGCCCTGCTGAGGCCGGATTGCAGCCAGGCGGGCGGACGCCGCCCCCAGGTCGATTCCAGAAGAGCGTAACCGGCGAGTGATCGGACCGTCCGCTCCGGGTCAGTGATCCGTCCGATGGCGGTCGAGGTGCACAGTGTCCACACGTGCGCGGGATGCCCCAGGTAGAGACCGTCGAAGGTCGTAAAATCCAGGCCGGCGGCGATTCGCTGGTGGAACCTCAAGAACGCGGTGCGATCGTGGAAGACCAGGACGCGGTGCGATTTTTCGGCCGGCGTCGCCTCGCCCGTCAGGGCGTCGAACCGGCGGCGACCGGTCTCGATCTGCTCCCGCAGCATCGGTAAGGGATCGTCGGGCCCGGAATACCAGACCGTCATGAGCCCTTCCTTGACGACCTCCCCCTCCCGGCGGGCCGACTTCCGGGCCATGGCGATGACCGCTCGTTCGCGCCCGAGACGCAGACGGAGAAGGATCCGGATCAAGACCACGATGAGCACGAATCCCGCCAAGCCCCACCCGAACAATCCCAGCAGGAGCAGGGGAACCCGGAGCAAGGCAGGCAGTCCCGAGGTGATCCCGGCGCCTTCCGCGAACAGAATCGTCGGGGTGAGCGCGAGAATCCCCATGAGGATGAACAGAACCCCGCGGTTCCTGGCTTGCGCCTTCGTCGCCTCCTCGGGGCGGAGGTGACGGATCCGGCAGTGTCGCGCAGATCCTGGCCCCCGCGGCTTCTTCGAGCCGGATGATCGCTCCGCACGATTCGCATGGCCGTTCCTGCGGCCCTGCGGTGGCCCTGCGGTAGATTCCGACGCCGATCAAGGCGGGAAGAGTCAGCGTCGCGAGCCCGAATTGACCAAGAAAGACCAATGCGCCGAGCGCGGATGGGGGCTCATTGGGGTTGTTGGCGAGCGCGGAGGCCTGAACGCCCACCGCCACGATGAGAAGCAACAGCAGGCCGAACAGGCCCCAGGAGAGGCTTTTCAACCGTCGGTTCGATCGGGCACGCGTCAGTTGCTCAACGCCGCAATGGGGACACGAGAAGGGTTCAATCCGCCTGGTCTGTTGAATGAACCGCCGCCCACATTCCTCGCACGTCGGGGCCTGGCGCCTCTGGTGGAAGATCGACCAGCATGCCGCGACGGCGACGATGAGGAAGACGACGATTCCCGCATCGGCCGGCGCCCGGACCGACGTGAACAGGGCGATGAGCAGGCCGCATAGAAGCGCCGCCAGCACCAGGTCGGCGAGGTGCAACCGGCGAGTCGGGTCCTGGGACATGGCAGATTTCCCCGTCCGCGCGCTGATCTCGAGTCATCCGTCGCACTCGATCGCATCGAGCCGACCGGCGGTTCCGCCCTGGAGCGTGCGTCGTGCCGCACCCCCGCCGAAAGCTGGTTCCGTGCCTCACCGAGAATTCACGATGACAGAATGGGCGCATGGATTATACTTCATCAGAAGGTGAAGAGGCAGACAGTCGCACCTGCCCCGCGGGATCCGGACTCGACGGGAGGCGTCGGAAAGCGGCAACAAGGGTCGGGAGGATCCAGACGATGGGGCATCGGGACGGGTCGGGGAGCGAGGCCGCATCCGGTCCGAGCCGCACCGGCACGTCGGCGCCCCACACGGGACGAGGTCGAATCTCGTCAGCCGATCTGCTGGCCTTCCGCCGGGCACTCGACACGGCGACGCGCCGCGCCATCGTGACGCCTCTGATCGTCCTGGCATGCGGCGGCTGGTTCGCCGCGATGACCGCCGCCAGCGTGCCCATGCTCTGGCCCAACGCGTCGCAACTGGTGGGCTGGGGCGCCAACGACGGTGCCCGGGTGATCCTGCGCCACGAGTTCTGGCGGTTGGCCACCAGCGTCTTCGTGCACGGCGGACTGATCCATCTCGTGGTGAACATGTGGAGCCTCCTCATGATCGGGCCGCTGGTGGAGCGGATCTTCGGCCACCTGGCCTTCACCGTGCTCTACCTGGCCGCGGGGATCGGCGGGGCGATCGCCAGCGCGACGGTACCGCCGCTTCGGGTCAGCGTCGGGGCGTCCGGCGCGATCTGCGGGATCCTGGGAGGTCTCCTGGCGTTCCTGGTCGTGCATCATCGCGCCATCCCGCCCACGGTGCTTCGCCAGCTCCGGAAGAATGTGTTCGGCGTCGTCATCTTCATGGCCGTGCTCGGCGCCGTCGTGCCGAACATCGACCAGGCGGCCCACTTCGGCGGACTGGCCGTCGGGTTCGGCAGCGGCTTGCTCCTCATCGGCCCCTGGCCCGTCGTGCCGGGCCGGAAACGGCTGCTGCTCGCACGCCGGGTCGCGCTGACCGGCGCGATCGCCGTGGTCCTGGCGGGCGCGGCGGCCGCCGCGGCTATCCGCGGGAACACGGTCATCTCGGCGGACCGCCGGCTCGATGACCTGACCGAGCAGCTCGCGCCGATCGTCCGCGAATTCGAATCCATCCGGATGGACCTCGCCCGATCGGTCGGCCGTCTCGATCGCGTGACGGACTCCGTCGATCCGGAGGACCGGAGCACGGCCCTCCGCGACCTCCGTGCGCGCGCCCGCGTCAACGCGGGTCGGATGCGCGCCGTCCGGACGTCGGAGCCCGACTTGCGAGCGATCCACGAATCGTTCGGCCGCGCCCTGGGTGCACAGGCCGAGAGGCTCCATGCCCTGGAGCGTTACCTCGACACGGACGATCGGGCGTTCCTCAAGGCGGACCGCGATGCCGTCGCGGCGATGGTCCAGGCGCTTTGGGAGTGCAGCGAGCATCGGCTCCGCTACATGATGAATCACGGATTGAGCCCCGGCCCGCCCGCGTCCAGCCCGACCCCGGATCGAGGCGGCGCGGCGGGCGGAGGCCAGGACCGAATTCCCGTCGCCGGCGGAACGGATGGTTGATTGCGGATGGGCGGCGTCGCGTGTTATCGTCGGGTTCCGGCTGAACCGGCGCCCGCGATGTGGCACCGCTCGGTACGAGCCCGAGCCGGGAGAATCGAGCCGCGGGGCCGGCGGCCAGGGGGAGCCTTCGTCGTGACCGCACCGCGCCGTGGGATGTGTCCGCTCCGTCTCGAGATGGCGACGATCGTCGCCGGCCTGGCGATCCTCGCGATGATCCGGCCCGCTCGGGCCGACCTGGATGAGTACGTCAAGAAGCCGGATCCGGCGTTCTCCTGGTCGGAGGCCGGCCGCGGCTCCACGCCCGCTGGTGCATACACCGAGCTCAGCCTGACGTCCCAGGTCTGGAAGGGGATCACCTGGACCCATTCGCTGTTCGTCTACGAGCCCTCCCACGTCGCCCACGCCGACTCGATGCTCCTGTTCATCACGGGTCGCGCCAGTGGCGAGAAGCCCGGCCTCGACGAGCACAAGACGGCCTTCGGATTGGCCCGCGCCTGCGGCGCGGGTGGCCGTCCTCTACCAGGTCCCGAACCAGCCCCTCCTCGACGGCAAGAAGGAAGACGAGCTGATCGCCGAGACGTTCGTCCGCTACCTCCAGACCAGCGACGAGGACTGGCCGTTGCTCTTCCCGATGGTCAAGAGCGCCGTGCGCGCCATGGATGCCCTGCAAGCGTGGGCGAAGGGGCGGGGCAAACCAGCGGAGCGTTTCGTGGTGACGGGCGGCTCGAAGCGCGGCTGGACCACCTGGCTGACGGGCGCCGTGGACGACCGCGTGATCGCGATCGCTCCGATGGTGATCGTCATGCTCAACCTGGGCCAGCAGGGGCCGAACCAGCTCAAGGTCTGGGGCCAGTACAGCGAGCAGATCCACGACTACGTCGAGCGCGGATTGATGGAGAAGGTCCAGACTCCGAGCGGGACCAAGCTGTGGAAGATGGTCGACCCGTACTCCTATCGCGACCGGCTGACCAAGCCCAAGTTGCTGATCAACGGGACCAACGACCGGTACTGGACGCTCGACGCCCTGGACCTGTACTGGGACGCCTTGAACGGTCCCAAGTACCTTGTCGAACTGCCCAACGCCGGGCACGGCCTGGACCAGAATCGCGATTGGGCCATCAACGGGCTCGGGGCCTTCTTCCGGCACGTCGTCAAGGGCCGTTCATTGCCCCGGCTCTCGTGGGCATTCGACGCCGGCGAGGGGGGCGAGGCCACGCTGACGATCCGCGCCGAGCCCGCCCCGCGGGCCGCCCGCCTCTGGACGGCGCAGTCGGCCTCCCGCGACTTCCGCGAGGTGCGCTGGGAATCGAGGCCGCTCATGGTGGGATCAACGATTGCCGAGAGGATCACGCCGCCGAGTTCCGGCCGGCTGGCGCTCTTCGGCGAGCTGGAATTCGAGGTCGACGGCATCCCGTATCACCTCACGACGACATTCTTCGAGCCGGGCGTACCCAGGCCGTGACTCGATGCCTCTGGGTGACGACCAGGAAGCCGAGGCCGCCGATCGCCAGGAGCACCGCGCTCGAGGGCTCCGGGACGGCCTGTCCGTAGATGGTGAAGGCCAGGTCCGAGGGCAGTGTGCCGAACACCTGACTCCCCGGGGTAGGATTGGCGGCCAGGGGATTGCCGTTGGCATCATGCAGCAGGCCGCCCCCCGGATTCTGGATGTAGAACTCGCTGCCGATCGGGTTGCCGTTGTCGGTGATATCCCAGAACCACTGGCCGCCGGTCAACTCGGGACGATCCACCCACCCGGTAATCCAGTAGGTGCCCGGCGCCAGGAAGAGACTCAAGCCCGTGAAGTCCAGGTTTCCGCTGGAGTCCTCGGTCCCGCCGGAGATGCCGCTGGTCGTGAAGCCCGGCGCGCTCAGGAACTGCATGTTGACCGACACATTCTGGCTCGGATCGCCCTGTTCTTGCCCGTAGAACGTCGCGCCCGTGACCAGCCAGCCGGCTCCGGTGACGGTGAAGTCGTCGAATCCCTGTGTGTTCCAGCTCGAGTAGTTCGGGGACGTATCCGTGAAGATCTGCGACGGTACGCCCGGGCTGGTGCCGTCGTAGGGTTGGCTGTAGAGGATACCGGCCCGCGACGTCGCGGGCCGGCTCATCAGGGCGACGATCGCCAGGGCGATCAGTCGGCCGTTGACGGCGTTGGTCTTCATGGGATGCCTCTCGCTTTCGGTCTTCGCTGGGTTGAAGATTCCCGGACGATAGTTGAGACTGTCGCAACGATACTGGCATCCTTGGCTGTCGCCCCGAAGGGGCAGGCACACACCAGCCCAGGGCAACGCCCTGGGATCCGGTCGGATGTCGGATGTCGATCCCCGAGCCCTGAAAGGGCGAGACATCGCCATCCCCTTGTCCCGCCCTTTCAGGGCTCGAGGTCAATCGGAACTCGCGGTCCCAGGGCGTTGCCCTGGGCTGATCTGTTCGGCCCCTTCGGGGCAAGATCCCCATACCCGGTATCCCTGCTATAGACCCCGACAGTTTCCCGATTTCCGACTCCCGATTCCAGGTGGTTGATCTTGAGTCTCAGGTCGCCCGGACTCGGGGATCGCTGCTGAGTCTGTGTTATGCCCGATCAGGTTGTCACCGACAACGTGTAGCTCCCGCCGCCGAAGCTGGTCGCGAACTTGTTGCCGCCGCCAAGTGCCGGGAAGTTCTTCGTGTCGAAGTCGCCCGCCAGGGTGCCCATGTAGGTGATGATCTGGAAGGAGTCGCCAGACGACGGTGAGAAGCCATCGATCAGGCTGACGTTGAGCGTGCCGCTCAGGGTCACGTCGCCCGTGACGTTGAGCTGATCGTACTGCCCGGCACTGGCGCCACCGAGCTTGATGTCGAGCGTCCCGGTGCCGGTCTGAGTGTAGTTGCCCGCGATCGTGGCGTCGGCCGTGCTGGTGGGACTCCCGAGCATGAGCGTGCCGCCATTGGTCACGCCGGCCGTCAGGGTGGTGCCGTTCTCCAGATCGAGGGTGCCGCCGCCCTGCACCTGGACCGCGGGGATGCTGCTGAAACTGTCGTTCACGTCGAGAGTGCCGCCGGTGACGCTGAGGGTCTGCACGTGGCTGACGGTCAGGGTCGAGGTCTGCACGGTCCCGGACTGCACGACCAGTGAGTTGGTCCCCGTGCCGCCGGTGATGGTCGTGGTCCCTTCCCAGCCGTTGAGCGTATACGTGTCGTTGCTGGGTCCTCCGCTCAATTGCGCCACATTGACGTTGTCCAGCGCGATCGTGTCGGTGCCGGTGACGCTGTTGCCGCTGATGGTCAGGGTCGAGTCGCTCAGCGTGTCGTTGGCGTCGGCGTTGGCTTCAATCTTGTTCGTGCCGCCGTCGGCGGCGTCGAAGGTGATCCCGCCGGCGGGGACCGGATCGCCTTTGCTGTAGTCGAGGATCAGGGTGTCGTTCTCGACGTTCGGCGCCGGAGTGGTCGAGGTGATCTCGTCGCCCGCGCCGCCCGCATTGCCGATCTGGATGCCACCGGTGATGCTCGCGAGCGAGCCGACGAAAACGGTGACTCCATTGATCTGCACCACGTTGACGCCGGAGGAACTCGACTGCCGGCTGATGGTGATCACGTTATTCCCGAGATTGGTCGGGACGTAGAGCGTGCCGGGCATGACGAACGACTCGACGGCGACCTGCTGGCCGGTGGCGGTCGAGCCGGTGAAGCTATTGGCGTCGTTGGCCACGAAGACCGTGGCGCCATCGATCGTGACGCCGAGGGCATTGCCGATCCCGTTGGTCGCGGGCGGTCCGTTGAGGACCTTCGCCGCGCCGGCGTCGGGATCGAACGCCTGCGTATCGAGCGCGAAGGGCGTCGCCCAGGTCTGACCGCCATCCACGCTGTAGGTCGCCACGGTGTCGAGCAGGTCATCCCCCGCGGCGTTCTTCTGGCCGCCGGAGTTGGTATACCAAGTCACGACGATGTCGCCGCTCGAGTCGATCGTCGCCGTCGGGAAGAGCTGGAAGGTCGAGCTGGAGGACGGCGCGGCGATCGTCGATGTCGTCGAACTCCAGGTCCCGCCGGCTCCCCGGGTGAGGGTGGCGATCACGACCTCGGAGGAGGGGGGATTGGCCGTCCCGGCGTCAGGGTCCTGAACCGTGATGACGTAAAGAGTCCCGGGCTGATTGGGATTCGCCAGGATCTGCGGGATCACCGACCCCTGGGTGAGGAACTTCGTCCCCGCGATCGTGCGGCTGCCCGCCTGGTCGTTGAACGTGATGTCGCTCTGGCCGGCCGCGAAGGCCGTGATCGTGCTCCCCTGCTGGTTCAGGGTCTGCGTGGTGGTGTTGTAACTGTAGATGGCGACAAGGGTCTGGCCACTCGTGCCGTTGGGCACAATGCCGCCGTCGGAGGCGACCGCGTAGCCGGGCTGCGCGTGATACGCCACGTCGATGGAACCATTCGGCGCGAAGGTGGCAGTCGCGCCGTAATAGTAGGTCGGAGGGGTGCCTCCGCTGGACGCGGCCACGGTCGTCGGAGTCGACCAGGTCTTGCCCTGGTTGGTCGAGATCGACAGCAGGATCTTCGAGCTCCCCGAGGGACCGAGCTGGGTCCAGACGATGGCGAGGTTGTTGCTGGTTGAACTGCCGGTGGAGAAATCGGCGGCGAGCACCTGCTGGACGTCGGTGGATCCCGAAGCGGGAGCGTCGACGTTGAACGGTCCGGCGACGACCGCCCCCGTGCTGGGGTCGAGCCGAGCGATGCTGACGCCCCCGGTCGTCTGGTTCAGGTACGACCAGTAGAGGTTGCCATTCTTGTCGTAGACGAGGTCGGAGTTACCGCTGGAGGCGCTCGGGAACGCGATCGGATTGCTCCAGCTCACCCCGCCGTTGGTGGAGAGAACGAGCCCGTTCTGACTGGCGACGGCCAGGTCACTCGGGTTGTATGGGCTCGAGATGATCACCGGTTGCACCAGGCTGCCGCCGCCGGGGATGGCCGGTCCGGTGTGGATCGGAGGAGGCGGGGGTGTCGGGGTGGGGAGCGGGGGCTTGGGCGGCTGGGGAGGTCGCGGCGGTGGCGTGGAACTCGGCGGGTTGGGTTTGAAGATGACCGGCGGCCGATGACCGACCGCGTTTGGCAACCGGACGTTTCCCGGCAGGCCCGGATTCCCGCCGATCAGCGGCCATTCGTGGGGCGCGGTCGAGAGCGGGATGAAGTTCGACCAGTAGACTTGCACGACGTAAGGCCCGCCGACGAACTGCGCCTCGTTCGGATAGGTGAAATAGACTCCGTCGAGCGGATCGCCGATCTCCGTACCGCCGGCGGTCCATCCCGGGATATTCGGGGAGAAGTACCAGCCGGTCGCGACGTTGCCGGTATTCGTGTAAAAGGCCACGGGGTCGGTAATCCCTTCAACCAGCTCATGCGACGATATCGCAGTGATGGCCTGCAGCGCATTCGTCACCAGCGGCGAGGGGGTGGCACCGATGTTCAGGGGAACGACCCCCGACTTCTTCAGGGCGCCGACGATATCCGGGGCCACGTCGGGGAAGGGAATCACGGCGTAGGGGAAGTTACCGGTCGTATCATAGCTATGAAAGCCGGCGAATCCGACTTTATTGACCGTGGTCGAGCTCGAAAGGACCGCCGTGCCGTTCGGCCTGACGACCTGGTCGACCATCCCCGGCGGAGTGAACACGAAGTAGAGCGTGTTGGCGTTGGGCGCCGGCAGTGGGGCGGGGCCTCCACCGGCAGGCGCGGCCATCTGGTTCTCGAGCATCTTCTGGATGGCGATGGTCGTGACGGGCCCGGGGGCGGCCGGCAGGGCCGTCGCGCCCGCGTTGGCCACCAGGTCCTGAGCCAGCCACGTCCCCTTCCCGGCTCCTCCGTACTGATTCAGATCGGTCATGTAGCCCGACCCGGTGATGTCGCCGAAGAACGTATCGATGTCGCCTTCAAGGTTCTTCAGCAGGGCGCCGTAGTTGGGGTCGTTCACGTTCCAACCCCAGTAGACGGTGACCACCTGCACGTTCGCCAGCACGGGACCGCCATGGGGTGTGACCAACGGGACCGTCAGCAACCGCCGGTCCTCGAGACACTCGGGGGCGAGGACCGGTCTGTGCCGTCGTCGCGCGGACCTCGACCGTGCTCGCCGCGATCGCGCCGCCGATCGGTCCCTGTGCGCCAGCCAGTGCCGCCATCCTGCTGCAAACATCGCGTACCTCGCCGTCTAGAGCACCGTTGAGTTGACCAAGGGCCGCCGCGATCGAAGCGAGTCGGGCCGGGTGCGCCGCGAGATGTGGGGGAGTCGCGCGCCGGGTTTCGTCCGACTTCCGACTACATAGTCCCCTCGAGCGGCGGAATCCCCTCACGGGCAGCGCTCTTTTTTATCAACGCGCAACCCGATGCTCCGATCACGGCGATCGCGCCGCGGCTTCGTCTCATGGCGCCGGGCGACGGGGTTCGGCCTGGCGGATCAGGTCATCGACCCTGGACCAAAGGTCTTGCCAGCTCTTGCGTTCGGACTCGGGGAGTTTGGCGAGGGCCTCCCGCGAGTGGATCGCGGCCAGGTCGGGGTCGCTCTTCCAGTGCTGGAGGCTGGAGCGGGCCAGGGACCGGTCCCCCGGCGGCCCGTCCCGCACGATGTTCGACCAGAGGGTCAGCTCGGCCTGGAGCCAGCCGAGTGCGCGGCGGCGAAGTGCCGCTCGAGCGTCGTCGTCGAGCGCCGCCTCGGGCTGGCCTTGTCCGGATGCGGCCAGCACTGCACAACACGCGGCATTGTAGCGGTGCTGCGTTGAACCGATCACCGGCGAGCCCGGGCTCGGCCTCGAGCGCCTCGGCGTAGAGCCGCACCGCCGCGGTGAACTTGATCCGGTTCTGGGCGATCACAGCGAACTCGACCCGCTCGGCGGCGGTCCTGGGATGGTCCACGCCCCGGAGCACGCCGTCGAACCGCGCGTCCAGAGCCGCCCTGCGCCGGAGATGGGCCAGGCCCTGCTGGATCGCATCACGCGAGCGCGGGTCGGTGCTGAGTTCGTAGGCCTTACGGAGCTCCTCTTCCGCCGCGTTCAGGTCGCCCCGCCGGCCCAACGTCCAGCCGAGATTGGCATGAGGCAGGTAATTCCTGGGATTGAGCCGCATCGCCTGGCGATACTCGGCGATCGCTTCGTCGATCCTCCCGAGATTCTCCAGGGCATAGCCCAGGTGCACGTGCGGGAAGTCGAAGCTCGGTGAGATCCGGATGGCCTCGCGATACTCCCGGATCGCCTGGTCGATCTTCCTCTGTCGGGTGAAGAAGAGGTCGCCGAGATTGAGATGCGGCAGGTTGTACCGGGGATCGAGTTCGATCGCCCGGCGATAGGCGGCGATCGCCTCGTCCAGCCTGTCCCGGGACATCAGCACGTTGCCGAGGGTATTGTGGATCGTGGCATCGTCGGGCTGGAGGCGTCGGGCGGTCTCGAGCTCATAGGTCGCTTGTTCCCATTTTCCCAGGTCCTTGTACAGGGTCGCCAGCGCGTGATGCGCCGGTGCGAACTGGGGCCGCACGGCCAGGGCCGCCATGAGGTAGACCTCGGCGGCCTGCCGCGACGAATCGCGACCATCCGGCGGCGCCTGGACCATCACGCCGCCCGCCTGGGGTCGCACCCGCTCGCCTCCCAGGAGGGCCATCCCCAGGGCGTGGTTGAGCCAGAAGTCGCCCGGGTGGTGGCGCTGTCCCCGCCGGAAGACGTCGAGGGCTCGCGCGCCCTGTCCATGCAGCTCGAGGATCACGCCGAGCAGCCAGAGGTCGCCCGGTCCCTGCCGGTCCAGGTCCTTGTCCTCGGCGAGCCGGCTCGCGGCGTCCTGATCGCCGCGTTCCAGGACATCGCGGAGCCGGTTCCGCCAGGGATCGGGGTCGGCCGCCCGCGCCGCGGCCGTGAGGCGCTGGAACGCAAATCCGGTGTCGGCACCGCGCCGGGCGGCCAGACTGCGCCGGATGATCGCCCAGGCGTCGAGCGCGGCGGCGGCCGCACGGGCCACGGCCGGAGGCCGGGTCGCCAGGTGTTAACCGATGTCGACCGGATCGAGGCCGGGTGACGACAGGTCCAGTCCGGCGGCGGCGAAGGCCTCCGTGTAGGCCGCGTCCGCCCTCTGGTCCGCATCGAGCCGAACGCGGATCTCCTCGAGGCGCGTGACGAGCGTGCGGTCCTCCTCGGCGGCGCGAGCCCCGTTCTCGATCTGATCATCCAGCTCGCGCAGCCGCGATCGGCCCAGCCCGGCGGGGACGGTGTCCATCAGGTCGCGCGCGTGTTGCATCGCCGCTCGCGCCGCGTGCCACTTGGACACGTCGCCGGGATCGTCCACCGCCTGATTGCGCAGCAGCTCGATCTCCTTCAGGGCCACGGCCACGCGCGCCAGGCCCGTCTGCCGCTGGTAGACGAGCCAGGTCGAGGCACCCCCGCCGAAGACCACCAGGGCCAGGACCGAGGCGGCCAGGGCGATCGTCAGGCGCCGCCGGCGTCCTTCTTCCGCGGCTTGCGCCTGGGCGTGGACCTTGGCCAACTCGGCGGCGTGGAGTTGTTCCTGCACGCCGATGCGATGGGCCGTCACTCGCTCGGCCAGCTCGCGGGCGTCGCGCGGCCGGCCCGTCGGTTCGGCCGCCAGGCATTCGGCGGCCAATCCCGCGAGTTTCCGATCGGCCCCGCAGGCATCGAGCCGACCGATTGCCTCAGCGACATCGCCCCGCGCGGACCGCCGCTCGATCTCGTCCGAGTTCGCCCCGGTGAATGCCGGCCGGCCGGTGAGGACCTCGCACAGGATCGAACCCAGCGCGAAGACGTCGGAGCGCTCGTCCAGCAGTTCGACCTCGCCGCGGGCCTGTTCGGGAGCCATGTAGGCGGGCGTCCCCAGGACGCTTCCAGGACGCGAGCGGTCGCCGACGAACTCGTGGCGCGCCACGGCGATGCCCGTCGGTCGTCGCTCCGGCATCCCCTCGCTTTCCGCGGCGTCGGACTCCTCATCGGCGGGGCCTTGCCGGGTCAAGATCTTGGCGAGGCCCCAGTCCATCACCTGGACCTCGCCGAACGCCCCCACCATGATGTTCGACGGCTTCAGGTCGCGGTGGATCACGCCGCGCGCATGGGCGTAGGCCATCGTCTGGCAGACCGATTCGAAGATCCCCATCAGGCGCGGCAACTCGTCGGCGGGGCCGGCCCGCGCGCGGAGGAGCTCCGCGAGGGTGTGTCCCTCGACCAGCCGCATCGCGATGTACGGGCGGCGGTCGGCCAGGCTCCCTAGCTCATAGACCGGCACGACCCCGGGGTGCTGCAACTGCCCGGCGATCTGCGCCTCCTCGATGAACCGCCGAACCATGTCGGGCTGGTCGCGGAATTGTTCCCTGAGGACCTTGATCGCCAGGTCACGGCCCAGGTCATTATCGTGCCCCTTGAGCACGACCCCCATGCCGCCGTGTCCAAGCTCGCCGAAGAGCTGGATCCGCTCCGCCCCTCCACCAGGAGTGATCCGGTCCCCGGCTGACGTCGCGTCCCCGGCGCAGCGGCCGGGCCCGAGTTCGGTCTTGCGGAGCTCAACCCGGGGTAGCCGGTCGATCGACAGGGCCAGGGTGGCGAGGACACTCGACCCTTCACTGCCGAATGTGAAGGGCATCCCCTCCGAGTCGGGCCTGCTATCCTCGATGGGGAAGTCGACCATCGGAAGAGCCTCCATCGACTCGAATCGCCGAGCCGCTCGGATCGGCACAGCTCCGGGCTTCACGCCCCTTCACTGTAAGGCATCGCCGCCCGCCGCTCCAGAGCCGCCTCCTGGCGGGGCGGTCCCCGATCGTCGGCCGAAAATGCATAGATGGGATCATGATCAGGCGGTAAGACAAGTCTTTCTTTTTTCGAGACACTAATCGCGGATGCTCGCGTAAGATCGACGGTTGTGTGTTCGAAGAAGCCGTTCGGTCGAAGGAGACGGCGCATGGACCAGCCCGGTACGGTCACCCGCATCATCCGAGAACTCGAGGGCGCCGAGCGGCTGCAGCGGGATGAGGCGGTGCGGGAACTCTGGGAGCGTTTCTTCGCCGACCTGACGACCTACGCACGGCGGCGGTTGCGCGCGCTGAACGCCCCGGTGGGTCCCGCGGACGAGGAGGACGCGGCCTCGCGCGCCTTGACGAAGGTCTGCCGTGGGATCGAGAGCGGTCAACTCAGGCTGGCCAACCGGATCGACCTGACCAGGGTGCTGAAGACGGCGACGACGCGGGAGGTCTTCAGCATGTTGGGCCGATCCAGGTCCACAGTTGGGCAATCCGGAGAAACCGTCGGCGAGATCGCCGACCCGTCGCTCTCTCCGGACCTGCTCTTGTTGGCCTTCGATGCCTGCCAGCGATTGCTCGACCTGCTGGAGACGGCCGGGCATCGGCAGGTGGCCGTCTGGAAACTGGCCGGTCACACCAACGAGGCGATCGCGGCCAGGCTCGATTGCTCCGCGGCCACGGTCGAGCGCATCCTGGTGCGGATCCGAGAGACGTGGCGGAGGAAGTGGGGCGATGCCGTGCCTCGCGGGCCGGCGAAGTCGGGGCCGCGGCGCGGCACATCAGAAGCCCGCGGCGGGACCGAGAAGCAAGCCGGGCATCTCGGCGAATTCGACCACGTCAACGAGGCCGGTCTGCTGCGCGACCTGGCCGGGTTGCCCTGACCTCGAATCGGCGCCGGCCCCTTCCTCGGTCAAGGGCAGGGTGCGATGCTATCCATGCGGGCCGCACTCGGGTCCGCCGGTTGGCGCATCGTCGCAGGAACGAGGTTCGGTGGCATTCCGAGGGACGAATTCTCATGAAGACACGGATGTGGAAGACCGGCGTGCTCGGGATCATCCTGGGAGTGACGGCGCTCGCGTCGCATGCCGTCGCGATCGAGCAGCCCGAACCGATCATCTACACGGTCCGTTTCCCCGCGCCGGAGAAACACGTCGCCGAGGTCGAGGCTATCGTCCCGACCGGCGGCCGTCCGTCGGTCGAGCTGATGATGGCCGTCTGGTCGCCCGGCTTCTACCGCGTCGAGGATTACGCCAGGAAGGTGGAGTCGCTCTCGGCTCGGACGCCGGACGGTCAGGCGCTGGAGGTCGAATCGACGCGAAAGAATCGGTGGCGGTTTTCCGGCAAGGGGGCGCCGAAGGTCGTCGTGTCGTATCGGCTGACCTGCGATCGACGATCGGTCACCATGAACTGGGTGGCTCCCGACCTGATCATCCTGAACGGCGCGGCCGCGTTCCTCACGTTCGCCGAGCCCGACCGTCGCCGCGTGCCCCACGAGGTCCGGCTTGAGCTGCCGCCCGGTTGCAAGCGATCGGCGACCGCGATGGCCGCGGCTCCGGATGGCCGTCCCGATCATTATCGCGCCGCCGATTACGATACCCTGGTTGATTCGCCGATCGTCGCGGGCAGCCTGTCGATCCACCAATTCGAGGTCGAGGGGAGCCGGCATCTGCTCGTCGATGCCGGCGAGATCGGGACCTGGGACGGCGAGCGCGCCGCCCGCAACCTGGAACGGATGGTCCGCGAGACCCGGCGGTTCTGGGGCTTCTTGCCCTTCGATCGTTACGTATTCCTCAACGTGTTCGGCCGCGGGGCCGGTGGGCTGGAGCACAAGGACTCGACGCTGCTGACCGCGGGGAGCGGACCGGCCGGCCGCGAGCCGGGATCGGTCCGGTGGCTGTCGTTCGTCAGCCATGAGTATTTTCACGCGTTCAACGTGAAGCGGCTTCGGCCGGTCGAGCTGGGCCCCTTCGACTACGAGGATGCGCCGACGACCAGGAGCCTGTGGATCGCGGAGGGACTCACGACCTATTTCGGCGACCTGATCATCGTCCGGGCCGGACTGGTGACGCCCCAGGAGCACCTGGCGGCCCTCTCGTCGCACATCGGACAGTTGCAGAACTCGCGCGGCCGGCTGGCCCAGTCCCTCGAGGACGCGTCGCTGGACGTGTGGGGCTCGGGGACATCGGGGGTGGGCCGCGACGCGGCGACCAAGCTGAGTTACTACGTCAAGGGGCCCGTGGTCGGCTTCCTGCTCGACGCCCGGATCCGCCGCGCGACACACGGCAAGAAGAGCCTCGATGACGTGATGCGGCTGGCCTATCGCCGGTACTCCGGCGAGCGGGGATTCACGCCCGAGGAATTCCGGGCGGCGGCCGAGGAAGTCGCCGGCGTCGATCTCAAGGAGTGGTTCCGCAACGCCCTCGCGTCGACCGACGAGCTTGATTATCGCGAGGCCCTCGACTGGTTCGGACTGCGATTCGCCCCGGCCGATGACCCCAAGAAGGGCTGGAAGCTCGAAGTGCGCGAGGATACTTCCGAGGCGCAGAAGGCACATCTGCGGTCGTGGGTGGCTGGCGGCGCTCCGTAGGCACCGGGTATCGCTGGGCACGCCGATTCAAGCACATCATTTGGTCGGGTTGAAGAAGGCTTCGAGCCTGGCGTGTAGGTCGTCGACCAACTCGTCGAGGGTCACGCAGTCGATCCGTCGTGATGAGACCACCACGTGGGATCGGCGCCAGATGAGCCGCTCGCGTTCGCCTGCATGGAGATGATGATCCCGGCCGATGATGAGCACTCCGGAGAACGTGATGGTGCGTGACCCGAACCGGGTGACGAGATCGTCCGACCGCCTCATGTCGTCCAGCTTGTGAAACCAGTCGACGATCTGGCTGAATCCGCGCTCGAACCGCGGGGACCATTCCCTGGTCGCCTTCTTGCCGCGCTTGATGAACAAGCTTGTGGGGCCGGCGTCCTCGAATTCGATGAAGCAGTACGCGTGTCGAGCGAAGTCACCGACGACCAGGTCGCAGCAGAAATCGCCGAAAAGTGGAGACTTTAGCACCATCGCCGGGGATTTCAGGATGACGGAGCTTGGTCCGAGCCGTAAACTAAGGGGGAAGAGCCTCTTGCTCAGGAGGGCGACGCCATGCTCTGCCCTGCAGTCTACCCGCCGGACCCCACCTTGGGCATCACCGATCCCCAGATGCTCCCGGACCCGAAGGTCGTCCCGCGCAGTCGGAATTACCCGCATCGGCCGTGTCCGAAGTGCGGCAAGTCTTGCCCTCGGGATCGGGTCCGGACCCGCACCCTGCATGATCTCGGCGATCCGTTGGGGGGGCGGCCCCGTGACATTCACCTCACCTATTCGCAACACTACTGCGTCCGGTGCCAGCACTACTTCACCGCCGACATATCCGGCCTGGCCGCACCCAAGGCCCGCTACACCCATCGGGTCGTGGCCCTGGCCGTCCGGCTGGTCTTCGAGGACGGCTTACCCTATCAGGCCGCCAGTTGGCACCTCTGGCGCGACCACCGCGTCTTCGTCCCCTTCGCCACCATCCAGAACTGGGTCGAGGCCGGGGGGAAAAAAGGCGGCCGACCGGATCGGGACCGACTACCTCGATTGGGCCCTCGACGGCTTCTCGGGATACATCGCCGCTGATGAGTTATATGACGGCCCCTTCTGCGTCCTGTCGATCGTCAACAACCGCGCCTTCAGGCGGCTCTGTTACGAGGTCCTCGACCACGCCCCGACTCACCGGGATATCCGGAGGTTCTTCCGCCGCTTCCGGGCGGCCCTGACCGGCCGGGGGTTGACCCTCCGCGGAGTCACCACCGACGGTTCGGACCTGTATCCACGGCCGATCTCCGAGGTCTTCGGAGCCGTGGAGCATCAGGTCTGTCGCTTCCATATCCTGGCGGAGCTGAACAAGGCCGTCCTCCGCGCCATCGCTCGGGTCCGCAAGCACCTGGCCGCGCAGCAGCCGGAGCTGCCGCGCAGGCGCCCGGCACACCGGAGGCGAGACGGAAGGCCCGGCGACGCCGGCATCTGCAACGGAAGGTCGGGGACCTGTTCGAGCATCGCCATCTGTTCGTGAAGCGGCACCTCGCGGAGGGTGAGCGCCAGATACTCCGACGCATCACTCGGGGTTTGCCTCAGTTGGGGGCCCTCCGACGAGTGGTGGAGGAGATCCACCGGTTGTTCGACCGCCGGTGCCGCACTGAGACGGCCTTGAGGAAGCTGGCTCGGCTGCGGGCTCAGGTCCACCACTTCAAAGGGATGAGACCGATCTTCCAGAAGCTCGAGTCCCCCGACTTGGAGAAGGCCCTGACCTTCCTCGACGACAGCCTGCTGGGTTCGACCTCCAACGCGGTGGAACGGGGCAACCGCCGGCATCGCAAGATGCAGAAGACGGTCTACCGGGTCCGAACTCAAGCGACGATCCGCGGCCGGATCGCCCTGGACATGTTCCGCGAGATCCAAGGTCCGCCCCGCGCCGAAACGATGAAGGTACTCCACCGCGCCAGGCTGCGATAATCCCCGGCGATGGTGCTAAAGTCTCGAAAAGTGGGTATTCAAACGCGATGCGATCGTATCGGGTGAGGACCTGACCGTAGGATCCGAGGAACGCGGCGAGATGTCGATGTGCGTGGAAGAACGGAAGGATCTGCTCCTTCTCATCGAGGGTCGGGTTCTGAGCGAGCCATCGACGGAGTGCTGTGACTTCCCTGCGGCAGCGATGGAGGTCGATTCGGAAGGGTTCCAGCGTCTTCATCCGTGATTGTCCGAGTCGGATCGACTCACTTCGAACCGGGCATCAGGATCGAGAGCCAGCCCGGCGAGTCCGGTTCCGTTTGGGTTTCTTATCAAGAGACCTGAGCCAATCGAGCGTCTCCTGACGAACGAAATCCAGCACCTCCGGCCGACCGTCGGAATTGGGTTGCAGGAACACGCGCAAGCTCGGGCCGAGGTTGAACTTGTAGATGGGATCCGGCAAAGTGAGGCGCACTCCGCCCTTGGACGGCCACTGATCTTCCGGCAGGCCAACCAGGGGCGCCACAGTCTCTTCGAGTGCCTTCCGTTCCTCGGAGGTCAGCATGGACTCCGACCCCAGGGCCCGGTTGTGGATGGTATAAAGCGGGTTGTCCATGTGGCCTCCCGGGTCTTTATCGGTCCCACCGCCTCGATTCATCAATCCGGAATCCCACGAGACTTTCGATCCATCATATTATCCGGAACTTCCCTCCTTCGGGGAAGTCGAGTCCCGGCGATCCCTCACCGCCCCTGGGGCCGTCGCGGGATTGTCCACCAGACCGCGTCAAAGGCCGCTCGTGCGTCGTCGTCGAAGCGGAATTCCGGCGCGACCAGGGTGGCGTCAAGCTGCTCCGGACGGCTGGCACCAACGATCGCCGAGGTCATCCCCGGCTGCTGTAACACCCAGGCGACGCTCGCCGTCGCCAGGTCCCAGCCGCGTTCTCGGCAATACTCCTTCAACGTCGTCACCGCCTCGAACTGTGCGGCGTGCCAGTACCGTTCGCGGTAGAGCTCGCCCGAGGCGCCCAGCGTGAAGCGGGTCCCTGGGGTCGGGGGTCCGTCGGCGGCGTGCTTGCCCGTCAGGAAGCCGCCCGCGAGCGGGTTGTATGCGATCACCCCCACCCCTTGATCGCGGCAGAGCGGCAGGAGCTCGGCCTCGATCTCGCGGTACAACACGTTGTAACGAGGCTGAACGCAGTCGTACCGGGCCCACTCGTGGAGCTCGCTGACACCCAGCGCCAGCGCGAGCTGCCAGGCCGCGTAGTTCGAGCATCCCACGTAGCGGACCTTCCCCGCGCGCACCAGGTCGTCGAACGCACGAAGGGTCTCGTCGAGCGGCGTCTCAGGGTCATGAGAATGCGACTGATATAAATCGATGGAATCCGTCCCGAGCCGGCGCAGGCTGGCCTCGCAGGCCTCCACGATGTGGCGGCGGGAGAGTCCCTGGTCGTTGGCACCGGGTCCGACCCGCGCCCGGCACTTGGTCGCCAGGACGAGCGAGTCGGCGCCGCGCTGTCCCCGCGGCCAGCCATCGGCCGATCACCTCCTCGGTGCGACCGGCTGTCGCGAGGTCGGGCGGGATCGGATACACGTCCGCTGTGTCGAAGAACGTCACGCCCCGCTCCGCCGCCACGTCCATGATCCGGAAGGAAGTCGCCTCATCGCATTGGCCGCCGAAGGTCATCGTGCCCAGGCAGATCTCCGACACCTTCAGGCCAGTCCGACCCATCCGCCGCTGTTGCATGATCCGACCCCTCAAGTCGTTTGGCCCGACGGTTTGCGCCGGGGCGGCCGGAGGCGCCCTCCCGCCATCAATTCCCACCCACGCGCAAGCCCGAGCGGACTCGCCGGCGCGTTGCCACCTGCGCTCGATCGTCGGAATCGCACGTCCCCGAGTCAAGGTGCGGCGGAGCCAGGATCCGAGTCCGCGCACGTGGAACGCGAGGATTCATGGATGATATTATCGCCTATCGTTGATTTCCGGAAATGCTCGACGGCGGATAGACAGCGCGCGAATCGGACCGCCCGCACTGAGCTAGAGTTCTTCGGAAGGATGGCTCGGGCGCCCGGCGCCGGCGGATCGCAGGCGGTCCGGAGCGGTCGAGTCGATCCGGAATAATTCATATGAAGCTATCTTTCGTACCGAGAGGCGAATCTTCCAGAATTGCCCGAATCGATCGGGTCGGCCCGGCGTAGGAATGCGGCCAATTCGCGGCAAGCCCGGTTGAGGTTCATCCCGGCATCGGCCCGGGGTCCTCGGCCTGCTCGCCGGACCCGTCGGTGACCCTCCGCGCAACGGTCGCACCACCGAGGACTCTCACCGTGAGTTCGAGACCAGCTCGGCGTTCGTCTCATGCGCGCTCCGCGAAGTCACGGAGCCTCGGATCGCAGGTGGAACGCCTCGAATCCCGCGAATTGCTCAGCACCATGCCGGTGGCAGACCCGATGTTCGCCGTCTGGCACCTGGTCCCCGAGACGAGCCCGGCGTCCGGCGCGTACACGCCCGCCCAGATCCAGCAGGCGTATCAATATAACAAGGTCAGCTTCAATGGGGTCGCCGGCGACGGGACCGGCGAGACGATCGCGATCGTCAACGCTTACGACGACCCGAAGATCCAGGCCGACCTGAACACCTTCGACAGCCAGTTCGGACTGCCGGCGACGACGGTGACGAAGGTCAACCAGTCCGGCGGAACGACTCTCCCGGCGGCCGACTCGACCGGCGGCTGGGAGCTCGAGGAATCGCTCGACGTCGAGTGGGCGCACGCGATGGCACCGGGGGCGAAGATCCTGCTGGTTGATGCCAGCTCCCCCAACGATTCCGACCTGCTCCCAGGCGTCAGCTACGCCGCGGCGCATGCCAACGTCGTCTCGATGAGCTGGGGCGGCGGCGAGTCCTCGGGCGAATCCTCATACGACGCGGATTTCAGCCATGCCGGTGTGGCGTTCGTGGCGTCCTCGGGCGACGACGGCGCGCCAATCTCCTGGCCGGCCGCCTCGCCGAACGTGCTGGCCGTCGGCGGTACGGCTCTCACCCTCGGCTCGAACGACGCCTGGTCGAGCGAAACCGGCTGGAGCGGCAGCGGCGGCGGGCCCAGTGCCTATGAGCGCCAGCCATCGTACCAGTCCGGCGTGGTGACGAGCACGACGATGCGCGCCAACCCGGACGTCGCGTACGACGCCTCGCCGTCCACCGGATACGCGGTGTACGACTCGGTTGCCGATCAGGGGACGACCTACGGGTGGATCACGGTCGGCGGCACCAGCGCCGGCGCCCCGCAGTGGGCCGCGATCCTGGCGATCGCCGATCAGGGTCGCGCCGCCGGCGGCCAGCCGGCTGTCAACAGCAGCAGCGCCCAGGAGGTCATGACCACGCTGTACAAGAACCGGGGGGACTTCCACGACATCACGACTGGGACGAGCACCGGCACGCCGCACTATTCGGCCGGTCCGGGCTATGACGACGTCACCGGTCTGGGCTCCCCGATGGTCAACCTGGTGATCGGGTCGCTCGATGGCACCTCGACCTCGTCGTCCGACACGCTCGTCGTCTCGGCGCCGAGCGCGGCGATAGCGGGCAGTTCGTTCAACTTCACGGTCACCGCCGATAACGCCAGCGGGAAGGCCGACTCCGGATATGTGGGGACCGTCCACTTCACCAGCACCGACGGTCAGGCCGTCCTGCCGGGCAATTACACCTTCGGTGCATCCGACAAGGGTTCGCACACCTTCACCGTCACGCTCGGGACGGTCGGGACGCGGACGATCACGGCGGCCGACACGACGGGCGCGGCCAGTGCCGGGACGTCTAGCGGGATCGCGGTCAGCCCGGGTGCAGCGAGCCAGTTCGTCCTCTCCGGGCTCTCCTCGTCCGCGACCGCCGGAGTGGCCGGGAGCGTGACCGTGACCGCGAAGGACGCCTACGGCAACCTGGCGACCGGCTACACGGGCGTCGTGCACTTCGCAAGTACCGACGCCGGGGCGACACTCCCGGCCAACTACACGTTCACGACGACGGACCACGGCTCGCACGGTTTTTCCGTCACGTTCGCGACGGCGGGCTCGCAGTCGTTGACCGTCTCCGACACCTCCAGGGGATTCGCATCCACGCAGTCGGGCATCATCGTCGCCCCGGCCGCGCCGACGAACCTGACCGCGGCGGCCGCTTCCTCGTCGCAGATCAACCTCTCCTGGGTCGCCGCAGCCGGCGCCACCGGCTACACGGTCGAGCGCAGCCTCAACGGCGGTTCCACCTGGACGCTGTTGCCTGGCCTCTCCACCGGCACGACGAGCGACCATGACACCGGCCTGTCGTCGGGGACGACCTATACGTACCGGGTCATCGCCACCGGCGGGGGCATCAATTCGGCACCGAGCAACCTGGCCAGTGCCACGACGTCCGGGATCGCGGCCTCGGCGGACACGATCTGGAGTAACTACTATACGCCCTCCGAGAACGCGTATAGCTGGGGATCCTATGAGCTGGGCCTGAAGTTTACCTCGAACACGGCCGGAGCGGTCACGGGGGTCCGCTTCTACAAGGAGGGCTGGATGGGCGGATATACCCACGTCGGCCATCTCTGGTCCTCGACCGGGACCCTGCTGGCCGCGGCCGTCTTCTCGAACGAGACCGCCTCCGGCTGGCAGCAGGTCAGCTTCTCCAGCCCCGTGTCGATCCAGGCCAACACGACCTACATCGTGTCGTTCTCCGCCGGCGGGGGCGATTTCGGCATCAGCACCGGCTACTTCAGTTCCGGCGGGGTTACGAGCGGGCCGCTGGAAGCCCTGCCCAACTCGACGTCGGGGGGCGACGGTGTGTACGGGCGGTCCGGGAGTTTCCCCACCATCGATGGCAACGGCATGAACTTCTGGGTGGATCTCGCATTCACTCCGACGGCCACCGCCGGCGTCAAGACGGCCGCCTCGATGGCTTCGACGGTGTCCGCCACCGTCGGCACGGGCTCGGCCGATGGGAGAGGGACCTCCTTCTTCGGGCTGGCGACGACAGCCAGGCCGTCGGGGCCGTCGAGCTTCGCCTCCTCGCGGGCGACGACCGTCCCGGCGTGGCGGCAGTCGAGCTTCGGCATCATCCCGGGGAGTTCTCGCCGCAACATCCCGCAAGGCGAGACCCCGATCCGGTCGGGGTCCAGGTGGGCCTCGATCCAGAGCTGAATCGAAGCCGAATCGCCCTGGAGCACGAGTGAGACCCGCCGGTCGCGGATGAACGCGAACGGGAGGTTTCCTCGACTTCATTTCGATCGATGCGATCGTTCCCGCCCGGCCGCGTCGGCCGCCCGGAATTCGGCCTCCGCCTTGGCGGCCTGGCCGAGCAGGGCGTAGGCGCGGCCGCGTCGTCTTCGCAGCTCCGGGTCATCGGGGGCGGGTTTGTCGGTGATCGTCTCGACGGCCTCGCGCCGAAGGGTCAGGAAATCGGCGCACGACGACCAATCCTGGGGCTCTGTCCGTTTCTCCAAGGTATCCCAGCCGAGCCGGTTGATGGAATCGAGACGGCGCGCGGCGTCGTCGCCCCGGCCGAGCCGATGGAGGGCCATCGCCAGCACGGTCTCGTCGAGTGGTCCGTACAGGCCGGGTTCGCCGTCCCGGACGGCGGCGAGCGATTGCTCGGCTTGTCGGACGGCCTCGTCGAAACGGCCCGCGCGGTAGTTCGCCAGGGCGAGGTGGAATCGTTCCTGGGCGCCGGTATGGCCCGCGAGCACCGCCCTCCCGGCCATTTCGACCAGCCGCGCCGGTTCCGGGGCGCACCCGGCGCCAGTCCGCAGCAACCTGCCAGCTCGTTGGCGGACAGGGCGTCGGTGGCATCGGCGTATTCCTCGAGCATACGTCCGCACAGGACCTCCAATCCGTCGCGATCGCCGTTCACGGCCATCAAGCTGACGCGGTAGAGCTCGATGAGGCGGCCGCGTGAACCATCCTTCAGGGCGCGCTCGAGGGCCGCGGTTGCGGCCTCCCAGAGGCCGGCTTCCGCGTGCGAGTAGCAAACGGTCATCTCGAGTGCCGCGAGTCGCTGGGCGATCGCCGGATCGTTGAGATGCGCCTGGCAGCGCGGACTCGAGCCCCTGGCGGGTTTCGTCCCAGGCCCGGATCGCGTCGGCCGGCCGGCCCACGCGCCATTCGAGCCGGCCGATCGCGGCCCGAGTCGCACTGAGGTCGACGATGTGGCGGACCTCGTCCGGGCGGCTCTGCGCCAGGGACTCGCGTATGGCCAGCGCGCGGAGGAGCGAGGCGCGGGCTTCCTTGAACTGCCCCAACTCGAGCTGCACAAGGCCGAATGCGTGCTGTGTGGACGCCTGCTCTTCCTCGAGCGCGGTCCGATCCGCCGCCGATCCCGCGCCCGGGTGCCCGTCGGCGGCATCCGCGCCGTCGCCGGGAGGTCCGCCCGGAGGTCGGTCGTCTCGCTGGAAGGCCGCGACGAGGAGGTTCCGCGCCGCCGCGAGGGATGGGGGAGGGAAGGGTGTGCGAGCGAACTCCTCGGTCGGCGTCTCTCCGCGCGCGGCCGCTTCGGCCCGGGCCACGATGGCCGGGAAGTCCTCGCGGGCGCGGAGGACCGCGAACTCGTCGTCGACCCGGAGCCGCTCGGCGTCCTTGAATCCCGCGGCGATCGCGCGGCGGAGCGCCGCCAGGGCAGCGTCTCCGAAACGTCGGCACCAGGCCAGCTCCGACTCGCTGGGCGAGCCGCCGCCGTCGACCGCCGGCCGCGCGCAGAGACCCAGCAGTCCGGCGGCGGCGAGCCAGTCGTCCGCGGTCGCACGGGTCATGGACTCGGCCGCGATCCACGACTCGCGGTACAGTCGGATGGCCTCCGCGGTCCGGCCGCGCTCGCGAAGGAAATTACCGAGGCTGTGATAGTCCTGGACCATCTCGCGACGCACGCCCGGCAAGGCCGGGTTGTCCCGCGCCAGCCGCCGGGAGACCTCGAGCGCCTCGACGATGGCCCTCCTCGCCTCATCGAAATGGCCCAGGACGGCCTCGGTGACCATGATATTGCGCATGGTCACGCTGAGGAATCGACCATATTTCACGACCTGAGGCGCCGCGCGAACGCGATCCGGCCATGACGGGCCGCGCGTCGGAAGACCTGGAGCTGGTCGAGGACCTCCTGGCTTTTCCGCTGGAGCAGGGCGCCGAGATTGTTGAGGCTCAAGGCCAGGTCGCCCTCGGCCGACGGATCGTCGGGATGCACCGCCGCCACGCCGCTCCCTGATCGCGATCGACGCTTGCAGGGCCCGGAGGGACTCGGACATCCGCTTGTTATTGGAATGGAGGATGGCGGCGAGGTTGTACGCGCCGGCCAGCTCGCTCGCGTAATCGACGTTGCTCGGCTCGGCCCGGGACAGGCCCTCCCAGAGCCCGACGGCGCGTTCGAGCAGCGACAGCGCCTCTCCGGCGGGCAACTGGTGGGGGCCCGGCTCGAGTCCCAGCCGGCCGAGGTTGGCGCAGCACCGCGCCATCCCGGCGCGGAGGCGCGGCTCGTCGGGACGGTCGCGCAAGGCCGACTCGAGCAGGCCCATGGCGCGTCGGAGAGCCTGCTCGGACTGGTCGCCGGCGCCGAGTTCGCGCTGGATGAGTCCGAGCTGGAGCTCGGCGGTCGCGAGGCCCGCCTTGAGCGTCGGGTCGTTGGCTCGCTCGCGGACGAAGTCCTCGTAGTAAGCCAGCGCCGAGAGGAGCAGGTCCCTCCGCAGCGGCTGGAGTCCCGGCACATTGAGGAGCTGGCTCTCGCTGACGCGGGTCAAGAGCTCGTCGACCGCGGCGCGGGCCTTGGTGAAATGAGCCTCGGCCTCGGCGCGATTCCGCTCGGCCTTGGCCTCGCTGTTCACGGCCTCCGCTCGCCGTTTCTCGGAGAGGACCAGCAGCTCGTCGGCCCGCTGCCGTTGATTCTCGGCCCGTCGCCACAGGAGCGTCATGCCCGCGCTGGCGAACGAGAGGATCAGCAGGACCGCGGCCATCGACGCGGCCAGGTCCGGGTTGCGACGGCTCCATCGGACGATGCCGCTCCACCGGCCCGATCCGTCGCGCCAGGATGGGCCGCCCCTCGAGGAAACCCCGCAGGTCGGCGGCCATCTCGGCGGCCGAGTCGTAGCGATGAGCCGGCACCTTGGCGATCGCCTTCAGGATGATCGTCTCCAGGTCGAGCGGGATCGTCGGGTCGACCTTCCGGGGAGGGATCGGGGCCTCGTGCGCCACCATCTTCATGAGGCGGGCACGGTTGGAATCGTCGAAGATCGGCCGCAGGGTGAGCAGCTCGTAGAGCGTCGCGCCGAGCGAGTAGACGTCGCTCCGCGGGTCGGACCGGCCATCGAACCGCTCCGGGGCCATGTACCGCAGCGTGCCGACCACGTCGCCCGTCGCGGTCAAGTCGTCGGACCCCTCGCCGGTGGCGAGGCCGAAGTCGGTGATCCAGACCGTACCGTCGGCGTCGAGGAGCAGGTTCGACGGCTTGATGTCGCGGTGGAGGATCCGCTGGGAATGGGCGTACGCCAGGGCCTCGGCCACGTCGCGGCCGACGCGCGCCACCGAGCGGAAATAGGGCATCCGCTTCGTCGTCGCGGCCGACCCGTGGCCCGCAGCCCCGCCGGCCCATGGCACCGCGTTCTCCGAGTCCGCCTCCGTGAACGGGCCGGCTTCGCCGACATCGCCGGCGCCATCCTTGGGCGTCGGCCATGGTCCGGTCGTCAGTTCATGGCCGGCGACCCACGATCCGGTCATCAGGCTGGCGGCCACCGAGAGGTTCATCGTGGCCGTCCCCTCGTGATGTGCACGCAGCTCGGCGAAGACGACGTCCAGGCCCCGGCCCTGGATGAATTGCATGGCGTAGTAGTGCACGCCGTCCTGTTCGCCCACCGCGAAGACCGGCACGATATTGGAATGGTGCAGCCGGGCCGCGGCGCGCGCCTCGAACAGGAAGCGCCGGAGCTTGACCGAACCGGCCGCCCCTTGATGGGGCAGGACCTTGAGCGCGACGTGCCGGCCCAGCGAGATCTGCTCGGCTTCGAACACCACGCCCATTCCGCCTCGTCCTACCTCGCGGATGATCCGGAAGTCGCCCAGCCGGACCGGAGTCGGCAGCGCGGGACCGTCCGGTGAGCCCGTCCCCGAACCGGTGATGAGCGACTCGGCGGCCACCGCGACGTCCTCGATCATCGCCATCGCCGGGAAGACTTCGCGGATCCGATCGGCCAGCTCGGGATGCCGGTCGATGTACTCCTCGATCGACGGCGCATCGCCGGCGCGATGCCGCTGGACGAACTCCTCGGCCAGTTCGAGCACCCGTGTCGATTGTTCGCCCGATTCCGACATCGACGTCCCCTCCTCGTCTGACTCGAACGCCTCACGAACCGCGGAAGCGCCCGTCCCACGGGAGGACGTCCCGCAGCCGCCGGATCGCGTCGAGGTAGCGGCGCCCCGCTTCGGCCTCGGTCATTCCAAGCACCTGGGCGATCTCGCAGAAGCCGAGCCGTTCGAAATGCTTCAGGGCGATCATCTCGCGGTGGACGGGCTCCAGGCTGTTGAGCGCCTCCTGGAGACTGACGCGCCTCTCCGCCCGATCGAGGGCCCGGGACTCGACCGTCTCGCCCAGGATCCGAGCGGCCAGCGAGGCGGCATCGACGACAGGCAACCCGCCGGCGTGCAACGTCAGCTCACCCAGGGCGGTCGCCTCCGCGTCGCGGCCCGGTATCCCAAGGAGACGGCCATGAAGGTCCGCCAGCTTTCGGCAGGCCCGCTCCCTCAGCCAGAGGGCCACGGGCCTCGCCGTCTCCCCGGCGTACTCCGCAAGCCGCTCCGCCGCTTCGCTCAGGATCTCGTCCACGACCTTCGACTCGTCCACCTGACCAGCCAGATCCCGCCTCAAACGCAAGCGCACCAACCGTTTCAGCCGCTCCCGCTGCCCCGAGAACAGCGCGCGGACGGCCTCCGCGTCGCCTCCCAGGGCTCGCTCCAGCAAGGCCGGCCGATCGCTAAGTCCTTCGCTCTTCATGGCGTCCGATTATCCCGAAAGGGCTCCGTGAGAGCATCTCCCTCCCGAGTTTTCCTCCTTGCATTCGCTACAGATTATTCCCGATATTCTTCGTGGTCGACCCAGATTCGCATTTCGCGTGGTAGAATTCTGGGACGCGTGCGAAGCTTGTTTCTCGAGGAGCAGGGCGTTCGCGGAACGATCCAGGGTGAGATGGGCGCGTGATGATCGAGACATTGGCCGACAAGGATCGAACGGCGGGTGGACTGCGGCGCAGCGTGGAGCTTTCCGACTGGAAGGCCGAGCTGCGGGCGGACCTGGAACACGCGTTCGAGCGTGGGGCAGGCCGGTGGTCGCTGGCGATCGCCGCCGTGGCGTGGATTCATCTGGCGAGCTTCCTCATCTGCCAGGCGCTCCATGATCCGGCCCTGAAGAGCGATCCCCGGCTCTTGCTCGTCTGGCTCGGCGAGCTGACGGCGGTGCTGGCGGCATTGCGGGCGATCGCCGGGCCGGGTTGGGTGAAGGCGTCGCCGGCAATCGGCGTCGTGACCCGCCTGTGGGGGACGTTCCTGATCCTGTCGTTCAACCTGGTGATGCTCAACGCGCTGGTCGGCTGGGAATCGCGGTGGTACAAGCCGGCCTGGGGCACCCTGAGCACGTTCTTCCTGGCATCGCTGGCGTGGCTGTTCTCGCCCCGACTGTTCATCCCGGCGGTGCAGATGTACTTCACGGCCCTGTTGATGGTCCGGTTCCGGGAACAGGAAAACCTGATTTACGGCGTGTCCTGGTGGGTCGCGCTCCTGGGGATTGCGCGAGGGATCCATCAGCAAGAGAGGACCCGAGCCGTCCGACGCGGCCTCGCCTCAGAGTGATTCCGCGTCGCTGGTTGACCGTGCGAGGATGAAGAGCCGGCTCACCGCGCCGGGGCGGGATGAGACGGCTGGGAGAACGAGACGCCGAGATCGACCGTGGGCCGCTCGAGGTCCCGGATCGGCGTGGGCTCCCACACCGGCAGATCGCAGAGCCCGCCGCCGAGATAGGTGTGTTGCCAGAGCTGCGTCGCGATGACGCACGTCAGGCTGAGGTCCATGATGATTCGCTTGGGGGTCATCGCGGGGAATCGCACCTGGGCGGCACGCTCGCGGGCGACGCCCTCCGGGTCGAACCAGCCGGTCGCGTGGAGCGATTCGGGGCTCAGGAGCTGGTTGACCCATCGCGGTCGGTCCGGGGCGAGGAAAGCCGTGGACCGGCTGGCGCGGAACATCGTCTTGGGCCGGTTGGCGATCCGCGGCGGGAGCGTCCGAGCGGCGACCTGCCGGAGCAGCCACTTGTCGATCCTCCCGCGGAGCTTGTACTCCGGCGCGATCGACGCGCAGAAGGCGATGACGTCGTCGTCGAGCAGCGGATAGCGGGTCTCGACCGACGAGTTCATGGCCACGCGGTCCCCCTTGGCCATCAGGAGCAGCCCGGCGAGCATCACCTTGTAACCGACGTAAAGCGACTGATTGAGCGGGTCCCACCGCGTGAAGCGATCGTTGGTGATGTCCAGGTCGTCGTACGCGCGGTGGCCCGATAGCCGGCGCCAGAGGTCGGCCGAGTAGACGAACGAGCGACCCTGCGCCATGAGGTCGTAGACGTCCTGCTGCGCGGTGCGTACGCCGCGAATCCCCAGTTTCGGCGGCACGTGCGCGGGGTGGCCGCCCATGGAGGCCAGCACCATCTGCCGCACCGCCGGGTTGATGAAAGAGAGCCCCATCTGGCTGAGCCGCTCGCGGATGGCCTGGGTCTTGAACCAGGGATAGCCGGCCAGCGCCTCGTCGGCCCCCTCGCCGGTGAGCACGACCTTGTAGCCTTGCCCGTGCACGGCGGCAGCCAGCCGCATCAGGCAGCCGCACGAGGAGTCCATCACCGGGCCCTCGGCGGCGCGGATCAGCTCGGGATACGCCGCGACGATGTCCCGCCGGTTCATGGTCACGGTCGTCAGCCGCGAGCCGAGCGCGGCGGCGGACTCGGTGGCGTGTGATCGTTCGTCCGGGCCGGCCTTGTCGAGCCCGATCGTGAACGAAGGGACGGCATAGCCGCGCTCGCGCGAGCTGAGGCCAAGGACGACCGTGGAATCGAGTCCCCCGCTGATATAGGCGACGACCGGCACATCGCCCCGCAGCCGCTTCTCCACCGACTGGCGCATCAGGGCCTCGAGCTCGTCCACCAGCGGCGTCGGGTCGGCCAGCCGGCGCTCATGGCCCGCGTCGGGGAAGTCGAGGTCCCAGTACAGCTTCCGCTCGATCCGGCCGTCCTGGACGCGCAAGTAATGACCGGGCGGGATCGAGTGGATTCCCTCGAAGAACGTCCGCGAGGTGCCGGCGCAGAACGTATGGAAGAACAGGTCGATACCCATCGGATCGGGGCGCGCGGCGACCATTCCTGACGAGAGCAGAGCCTTGATCTCCGAGCCCCAGAGCAGCCAGCCGTTGACGACGGTGTAATACAGCGGGCAGATGCCGACCCGATCGCGGCCGAGGATCAGAGAGCGGGACTTGCGGTCCCAGAGCGCGACGGCGAACTGGCCGCGAGTCTTGCGGAAGACGTCCTCGCCGTGGTCTTCGTACAGGTGGACCCACAACTCGGTATCGCACCGCGTTGACAGCCGATGCCCGCGCGCCACCAGTTCGGCCTGGAGTTCGGGATATTCGAAGAGCTCGCCGTTCTGCGTGACCCAGATCGTGCCGTCCTCGTTGGCGATCGGCTGACGGCCTCCCGCGAGGTTGACGATCGAGAGCCGGCGCGCGCCCATCGCCACGCCCGGCTCGAGATGGATTTGCTCGTCGTCGGGCCCGCGGTGGGCGATCGCGCCGGTCATTGCCAGCAAACGGGCGGCCGCGAACCCACGGCGCCCCTCCAGATCGATCGCACCAGCGATGCCGCACATCTCGCAAACCCTCTCCGGACAGAGAATTGGGCAGGGCCATTCGCCCGGCCTCATCCGCCCGACGGTCCTCTCGACCCCTCGGGGTACGTTCAACTATAACATCCGGCGTCAACCGGCGAGGAGCCGCGCCGGGTGCGGTGAGGTCACGGACGCCTCGCCTTCGGCTCCACGGGCTTTACCCGCCAGGTGGCGGACGCTCATAATATAGCCGAACCGATCTGTACCAAGCCCCACGTCCTCTCGCTCAGGGAGACGCCGGCGATGTCGAAGCCGCGTGAGCTCGAGACGGCCGAATACGAGGTCCTGATCTCGCCATCGGCCGGCGAGACAGCCCAGCCGAAGCCGGCGTTGACCGACGTTCGGGTCGAGATCGGCGCGGTCTCGCACACCGGCCGGATCCGGTCGCGCAACGAAGATCATTACCTCGTCTCGCGGGTCAGCCGGCAGCAGCAGATCCTCCAGACCAACATGCCGCCGGACAGCCTGCCGGCTTACACCGGCGAGGACGGCTACGTGTTCATCGTGGCCGACGGCATGGGGGGGATGGCTGCCGGCGAAGTCGCCAGCCGGCTGGCGATCAGCACCAGCCTGAAACTGTTCCAACGCTCGGAGCAATGGGGCTTCCGGGTGGATGAACGCGTGGCCCACGAGCTCTTCGAGCGCATCAGCAAGGACCTCCAGGAGATCGACAGGACGATCACCGAACAGAGTGCCTCCGATCGCCGGCTCCTCGGCATGGGCACGACGCTGACGGCCGCCTACAGCATGGGGGTCGACCTGTTCATCGTCCACCTCGGCGACTCGCGGGTCTACCTCTACCGGGACGGCGCCCTGCGACAGCTCACCAAGGACCATACCGTGGCCCAGGCGATGGCCGACGCGGGATACATCGCCGCCGCCGAGGTCCGCCGCCACGTTAAGCGGAACGCGCTGACCAATTTCCTCGGCGGGCACAACGGCCGGGTCAAAGCCGATCTCCGATGGCTCCGCCTGACCGACGGCGATCGGCTGCTGCTGTGCAGCGACGGGCTCAACGAGATGGTCGACGACGCCGCCATCGCCCGGATCCTCTCGGGACAGGACGACCCCCGAGTGGCCGCGCAGCACCTGCTCGAGGAAGCCCTCCACCACGGCGGCAAGGACAACGTGACCATCATCGTCGCCCGATACCGGGTGACCGACGGCGCGCGGCGCGCCCCGAACCGGAAAGTGAAGGATTCGGCGTCCCCTTCGACTCCACGACCGACGTGGTTTGTCCGCCGCCCGACGCGACCAGAGGTTGAAGGCGCACCGCGTCAGCCGCCACCGAAGCGGTGCCTCAGCCCGGCGATCCAGTCGGCGAGGTCGGAGGGCGGCGGGGCTTCGAGCCGCAGCCCGACGCCGGAGAACGGGTGGATGAATCCCAGGGCCTGTGCGTGCAGCGCCTGCCGCGAGAACGGCAGGGAAAACGGCGGCCAGTTCGACGGGCGGTAAACCGGGTCGCTGACGACCGGATGGCCCGACTCCGCCAGGTGGATGCGGATCTGGTGAGTGCGACCGGTCTCCAGCCGGCAGGCGGCCAGGGTCGCCCTGGTTCCGAAGTGCTCGATCACTTCGTAATGGGTGATGGCCGGCATTCCCTGTCCGGGGACCCGCGCGGCGCCTCGACGGCCGTCTCCGCGATCGGCCACCAGCGGCATGTCGATCGTACCCCGATCGGGAGCGAGCGATCCCTCGACCACCGTCAGGTACGCGCCGCTCGATCGTGTGGGCGCGGAAGAGCGCCTGAAACGGCCGCAACGCCTGGCGCGAGCAGACCATCAGGATCACGCCCGAGGTGTCCCGGTCGAGACGGTGTACGATCCCGACATAAGGACGCGCCCCGCCCCGCGTTCGCGCCAGATACCGTCCGGCCCGCTCGAGCAGCGTGTCGGGCTCGCGCGCCTGGGTCGGCTGGGTGAGGAGTCCGGCCGGCTTATCGACGACCAGGATGTACCGGTCCTGGTAGAGCACCTTGATCTTCCGGGCCGCCGTCTCGGGCCGGGGCCGATTGGGATCGTAGGCGAGTACGCAGTCGGACTGGACGTCCTGCGCGGGATCGACGCAAGTCTGGCCCGCCAGGTTGACCTGACCTCGCCACACTGCCTCGCGCCCGCCGCGCCGCGAGAGGCCGAACCGCTCCGACACCAGCTTGTCCAGCCGCATCACGAAAGTCCGGTCGGGGAAGGGAGATCCGTTCGTAGGGTGGGTGAAACCCACCGACGAGAGCCTGACAACGGTGGGTTGCACCCACCCTACACGAAATCGCTGGGCGATTCGAGTCGACAGGCGGCGATCGCCGATGAAGAGGCGACCGGGCCGGCGAACCGGCCCCGCCGGAGGATCCCGCAGGCCGAGCAATGGAGATTTCTTCAAAACGCGCGGAATCATTGTTCCGCGGCGGGAATCCGGCCGATTCCATAGGCATGTCAGGAACCCGACGACCGCGCCGACAGGTCAATCGCGCGGGGCTGGAGCGGGGTCCGAGCGGCCCGGGGCGCTCGACCGCGCGGGAACGGACCCGGCGGACGGGCTCGGGCGGGCGGGACCAGGAATGGACTCCCGACGGCGGCAAGTCGTCCCTCGATGGATGGTCGCGAGGGGCCGCCGATTTCGCCAAGGAGGGTGGAGACAATGGGGTTGCCCCGCAAGAGAACGCCGCGAGGGTCCACGAGGCGGCGCGTGGCGCGATGGTCGGCGCTGGCCATGGGCGTGATCTTGCCCGCGGTCGGCTGCCAGGTGGAATACGGCGGGATGACCCTGCCGTCGGGCCGTTACATGCACGACGACGTCCAGTACTTCCCGTCCGGACCGGACTTCCCCTGGGCGAACACCCAGACGGCGTCTCAGCGGGCGCGGATGCGGGCGATGGGGATCGAGCCGCCGCCGGCGGGCACCATCCCCGAAGCGATGGGCACGCAGCCCGGCGTGCAGCAGATGGGCGGTCGGCCGACGAACATCAACGTGTTCCCGACGCCGATGGTCCCCGGCCCGGGCGCTGTGCCGCCCCCCGGCGGTGCCCCTGGTGCGCCTGTGCCCCCCGGCGTCGGCGGACCCGGCGCGGTCCCGGCTCCCGGCGGCGCCGGCAATGTGCCCCCTCCCGAGCCCCAGCCTTGAGCTGATCCGACGCAAGACTCGGGACAGGCGGCTCCTCTTCCGCCGCCTGTCCTCCTCAACTCCCACCGATGAATCCGGGCAGGATCCCTCGCCCGACAAGAACGGCCGAGGGCTCGCAACCCCCCCTCAGACTCGTTGCGAGCCCTCGGCTCCCCCCCATTTTCGGCCCGCCACCTTCCCTTTTTCCGGCCGGAGGCGTTGGGGGACCGTTCCGGCGGCGCTGACGAGAGCCCACCGCGCCGGTCCTGGAGCCCCCGGAACGTGCCTGCTCCTCAATCGGAACCGCGACGTAGATGAGGGCCAGTACGCTGGCATAGCGAACGTCAATCGTGTTCACTTCCCAATCACCAAGGGCAGTGGCGACAACCCGAACCGCAGCACCCACCCCGTTGCCTCAGGAAATCGGCCGTGAAAACGCTGTAGCCCGAGACAGGATCGATATACGTCGGTTCCTTGCGAGCACAGGCGCTGGCATGGCGCTCCTGGATCAGCCCGCTGAATTGCGTCCGGCGGTAGCGCTCCCACGCCTGGCCCCGGTATCCGGCCGGGTGGTCATGCAGGATTTCCGCCAGGATCTCGACTGTCTGTACAATGGTGGTCCCGGATCGGTTGAAGTACCTGTTGCCGTCCGCCAGCACGACCTTGCCGTCGCGTACGGCGCGGAGGTCGAACCAGCCCGGCAGCGACTCCAGGGTCGGCACTTCGCGGCGGGTGCGCTCCAGGTCGAAGCCGCAGGGCGCCACGATCAGCCACTCGGGATCGGCGTCGCGCACCCGCTGCCAGTCGATCGCGCTGGAGTGCTGGCCCCGATCTCCGAGCAAGAGCCGACCATTGGCCGCGTCCACCAGCTCCGGTATCCAGTTGCTCATCGCGAAGATCGGGTCGGTCCACTCGACGAGGACGAGGCTCGGCGCATATCGGTAGTTGATCGCATCGTGGACGGCGTCGATCCGGCGGCGCATCTTGTCGACCAGATCCGCCGCGGCCTGATCGCGGCCGATCGCGCGGCCGATCGCAGCGACATCGTCGTAGATCCCCTGGACGCTCCCGGCCCGCAGCGCCAGCACCTGCCCCGCCACGACACAGCCGGCTCGCCCGACATCGGCCGGCGTCACCGCGCAGACGTCGCAGTGCTCCTGGGCGACGAGTAGATCGGGTTTCAAGGAGTCGATCAAGTCGCTGTCGACGTGATAGAGCGGCTCGCCCGCCTTGAGCCGACGACGGACCTCGGCGTCGATCCGCCCGCTGGACATGGAGACGTCGAAGGCCGGTCTCGTGCAGGCCGGAAGGCCTGCGACCCAGGCCGGATTGTCGCATTCGTGCGATCGGCCGACGAGCCATTCGCCCGCCCCGAGGGCGCAAAGGACCTCCGTGCCGCCGGCCAGCAGGGAAACGACGCGCATGCGACCTCCGCACTTCGGTGTCTCGGCCGGCCCGGTCCGCGCGGCTGCTGGAGCGGTCGGGGCGTTGACGGTCCGCTCGCCTGGCCCTAGGCTACAGCCTGATGTCCATCCTCCGAAATCAAACGAGAGGCCAACGGGATGATCAGCCCGATCGTGGGACAGATCACGCTGGGAATCTACGGGGTGCTGCTGGCGGTCGGCGGCCTGATCGGCTACTTCAAGGCGGGGAGCCGACCGTCCTTGATCGCCGGGCTGCTGAGCGCGGTGGCGGCGTTCACGGCCCTGGGACTCTCCGTCGGCCGGAGCCAACTGGGTCCTCCGCTCGGACTCGTCCTCTCGATCGCCCTGTTCGTCCTCTTCGGCTACCGCTACGCCGTCAAGACGGGCAAGTTCATGCCGAGCGGGCTCCTCGCCGTGGTCAGCCTCGTGGTCCTGGCGGTGATGATCCTGACGATCGACTGGAGCCCGCCGCCGGCCGCCGGCGGTTGAGGGCCGCCGGCTGGCTCGACGGGGCACGGGCCTCATGCCCGTGCGGCGGAAGCGATTACTGGAGCTGGGTCGTGACCGTGTGCTGCTGGCCATCGCTCTTGCGCTTGAACGTGATCTGGAGCTGATTGTTCGGCGCCGCGTTGGCGATGATCCAGGCCAGGTTGCCCCGCTGCTCGGTGAGATAGCCGTTGACCGAGAGCATGACGTCGCCGACCTGGAGCCCGGCTCGCTGGGCCGGCGTACCGGGATAGACGTTCGTGACCTGCATGGCACGCCGACCCTCCGGCAAGGCGACCGGGTCCTCGTCGATGCCGAGGTAGCGTCCCTGGGCGGGCATCACGGTGTTCGCCGCGCTCCCCGATGGGGCGACGTAGGCCGAGGTGTACGTCACTCCGACATTGGGAGAGGCAGCAGCGGTGCCATAATAGGGATTGCCGTAACCGTAGCCATTGCCATATCCATAGTTGGGATAGCCGTAGCCGCCGTAGTACGGATTGCCGTAGCCCCCATAGCCGCCGTAGCCCAGCCCGTAACCGCCGTAACCGCCGTAGCCCAGCCCGTAACCGCCGTAACCGCCGTAGCCCAGCCCGTAGCCGCCGTAACCTCCGAAGTAGGGATATCCGTATCCCAGCCCATAGCCGTAGAAGCCCGGGAAGAAGCCGAAACCGCCGAAACCGCCGTAGCCAAAGCCGCGGCCGTAACCGAAGCCCCCCATGTGGCCATAACCCATACCGCCCATGTGCCCGCCCATACCGCCCATGCCACCCATGTGGCCCCCGCCAAACCCACCTCCTCCGCCATGCCCGCCGCCACCGCCACCGCCCCCGTGGGCCATGGCCCTTGAGACAGGAAGGACCGACAGCCCGAGCGCCAGAACGACCGCGATCACAGAAAACCGGCCAGCGTGTCGCACCCGCGAAATCATTGTTGTGCTCCCGTAAGTGGTGGACGCGTCCCGCATGCGCCCGGGGCATTCTTCCATTGAAAGACCCGCTGGTCGCCTCGCCGGGCGTGGAACGGCCGTCTTCTCATTCTACGCGAACGGCTCGGCGAGAGCACGAAAACCGTGTGACGTCAGGTCGATCCGCTGCCCGGCGGCCGATTCACAGCCCCTCGCCGGAATATTCGGGCCCCGATTCCGAAACCCCGGACAGGCGAGGTCGATCAGGTTCGCCGGACACGTGCAGTTCGGTTGTGCCGTGTGTCCGTCGGTCCCTGCGCTGAATTGAGGAGTGACGATGGAGCCACTGTTGCGATTTAGTGTGATCGGGGATGCATGGAGGCTCTATCAGCGCCGATGGTGGACCTGGTCGGCCGCGATGCTCATCGTACTGATCGCGTATCCGGTGGTCGGTCGGGTGCTCTTCGCGCTGTTCGACATGCGGTGGCCGGGCGGCCGGGGCGGTTTCCGGATGCCGATGGGTCCGGGCGCCGGCGCCCTGCACTACGTCGCGGCGACCGTGGTCGGCGGCTTCTTCCTGGGCGGAATGATCCGGATGGCTAACCGACAGGTCCTCGGTGGCGTGCCCCGGATCGAGGACATGTTCTCGGTGGTCGATGTCGGGTTCCAACTTCTGGCCGGCTCGGTCTTCTACGGGGCCGCGACCTTCGTGGGAAGCATGTTCTGTGTGATCCCCGGCTTCATCGTCTCCGGACTGTTGATGTTCACGATCCCGCTGATCGTGATCGCTCGAAAGCCGGCCACGGACGCGTTCGCCGAGAGCTGGCGCGTCCTGAGCTCCCAGTGGCTGACCGCTACGGTCTTCCATCTCGTGCTGAGCGTGGTCTCCAGTCTGGGGGTGATTTTCTGTTGCGTGGGCATCCTGTTCACCGGCCCGCTCTACAGCCTCTCCATCGCCATCCTCTTCCATGAGTTCTTCGAACCGGTCACGCCCTTCCATGGGAAGAAAGCACCGGTGGACCCGTACGAGGGATTTTAAATAGATCCACGCAAGAGGGAAAGTAGGAAAGTAGGGTGGGCTCTGCCCACCGATGAGGGCCTCTCGTCGGTGGGCAGAGCCCACCCTACATCCCGCTCGTCGCCACTTTCCCCATTGGGTGGATCTATTTAGCCGGTCGAGGTCGCGCCTGGGTGTAGGATCGGAGCTGCCCGCGCGTTACAACGGGGTGATCGATCGGGCACGTGACAACCGCCGGGATCATCACCCATGAGTTGACACGCCAAGGCGTTCCTGCTCTTTTTGTTGGTGCTACTCAACCCGGGCATCTTGCTGGCCCGCGACGGGCCGCCTGAACCGCCCGGCGGATTCACGCCTGAGGAGGCGGTCCGGCGGATGGTGGTCCCGAGCGGCTTCCACGTCGAGATCTTCGCGGCCGAGCCGATGGTCCGCCAGCCGGTGACGGCCTGCTTCGACGACCGCGGTCGTCTGTGGGTCGTCGAGTACTTGCAATACCCCAACCCCGCCGGGCTCAAGCCGGTCACGGTCGACCAGTATCTCCGGACCGAGTACGACAAGGTCCCCGAGCCGCCGCCCCGCGGCCCGAAGGGCGCGGACCGGATCAAGATCCTCGAAGACACCGACGGCGACGGCAGGGCCGACTCGGTGAAGGTCTTCGCCGAGGGGCTCAATCTGGCCTCGGCGCTGGCGGTCGGGCACGGCGGCGTGTTCGTCGGCCAGGCTCCGTACCTGCTGTTCTACCCCGATCGGGACGGCGACGACCGGCCCGACGGCGACCCCGAGGTGCTGCTCGCGGGCTTCGGGCTCCAGGACGCGCACGCGACGGTGAACTCCCTGACCTGGGGCCCCGACGGCTGGCTCTACGGGGCGCAAGGGAGCACGGTCACCGCGCGGATTCGCGGCCACGAGTTCCAGCAGGCGATCTGGCGATATCATCCCCGCGATCGCCGGTTCGAGGTCTTCGCGGAGGGGGGCGGGAACACGTGGGGGCTCGACTTCGACCTCGCCGGCAACGCCTTCGGCAGCAGCAATGGCGCGTACATCACGTTCCACGTGGTCCAGGGCGGCTATTACCTCAAGGGCTTCGCCAAGCACGGACCGCTGCACAACCCGCGCGCCTACGGCTACTTCGGCCCGATCGATTACCGCGGGTCCAAGGTCGGCGGCCATGTCACCCCCGGCGGGATCATCTACAAGGGTGACGCACTTCCGCCGTCGTTCCGCGGCGCCTTCATCGGTGGCAACCTACTGTCCAACGCGGTGTACTGGCACGTCCTGGAGCGCGAGGGCTCGACGTTCGCCGGCCGGCACGGCGGGACCCTGATCGACGCGCGCGACCGATGGTTCCGGCCGATCGACCTGCTCGCCGGGCCGGACGCCGCCGTCTACGTCGTCGACTGGTACGACAAGCGCGCCGCGCACCTCGACCCGCGCGATACCTGGGACCGTACCAATGGCCGGATCTACCGGATCGTCTATGGCGAGCGTCGCCGGATCGAACCCTTCGACCTTTCGAAGCGCACCTCGGCCGAGCTCGTGGCGCTCCGGACCTGCGCTAATGACTGGTTCCCCGCCGAGGCCCGGCGCATCCTGGCCGAGCGACGCGATTCGTCGATCCTGCGCGAGCTGAGGCGGCTGCTGCGCTCCGACGGCGACGAGGCCATCGCGCTTCGCGACCTCTGGGCCTTGTACGTCAGCGGCGGGCTCGACGATGCGACGGCGCTCGCGCTGCTGGATCACCCGACACCCGGCGTGCGGCGGTGGACGATCCGCCTGCTGGGCGACGAGGCTCGGATGAACTCGGCCCTGCGTGCGAGGCTCGTCTTACTTGCCGGATCCGAGCCCGATTCGATGGTCCGCAGCCAGCTCGCGTCGAGTTGCCAGCGCTGGGCCGCCGTCGACTCGCTGCCCATCCTGGGCCGCCTGGCCCGTCGCGATGAGGACCGCCGCGACCCACACACTCCGAACCTGCTGTGGTGGGCCTTCGAGAGCCAGATGAGGCAGGACCGGGACGCGGTCGTCGAGCTCCTGTGCACGCCCGAGATGCAGGGCTCCCCCCTCGTCGAGGACGCGATCCTCAATCGAATCGGACGAGCGCTCATCTCGGAGGGCTCCGAGGGGGATTTCGCCGCGTGCGCCCGCCTGCTCGCCGCCGCGCCAGGGCAAGGGCAGACCGGCCGCCTCGTGTCGGGGATGGAGGAAGGGCTCCGAGGACGGAAGCTTGCGCGGACGCCGGAGCCGTTGGCCGGTGCGATCGCGCGGCTCTGGACCGCGGCGCAACCGTCGCCAGGCGTGGTCCTGATCCGGCTGGCCGCGCGGCTGAATCGTCCCTCGGCACTCGCAGCGGCCGTCCAGATGGCCCGCGACCCGCGCGCCGCCGCATCCGACCGCGCGGCGATGCTCGAGCTGTTGGGCCAGCTCGGTCGCCCCGAAGACCTGCCCGCGATCGTGGGTGTCCTCCAGCACGACGCGAGCCCCACGATCCAGCTCGCTGCGGTGGGGGCTCGGGGCGTACGCACAGGCGGCGACCGCCCGGCCGCTCCTGGATCGATATGACTCGGCCTCGCCGACCGTTCGCGCCCGGATCCTGGCGTTGCTCTGCACGCGTCGCGAATGGGCCGGCGCCCTGCTGGATGCGATCGGGAAGCGCCGGATCGCGGCCAAGGACCTGACGCCGGCGCATGTCCAGCTCGTCGTGCAGCTCGGCGACCTGGCACTCGTGGCCCGGCTGGAGTCCGCCTGGGGCAAAGTCCCGCGGGTGGGATCGGCGGAGAAGCAACAGCGGATCGCCGAGATCCGCGGCCTCCTGCCGGAAGGCGACAAGGGGAGCGCGACCCGGGGCAAGCCGATCTTCAAGGAGAACTGCGCCGTCTGTCACAAGCTGTTCGGCGAGGGGGAATCGCTCGGACCGGACCTCACCGGAGCCGAACGCGGCGACCTGGACTTCCTCATGACCAGCCTGGTGGACCCCAGCCGTCAGATCCGCAAGGAGTACCAATCGCAAGCGGTCGCCCTGCGAGACGGCCGCGTCTTGACCGGCCTGGTGATCGAGGAGGACGACCGGACCATGACCCTGGTGGACAGCAATCGCCAGAAGACGGTTGTCTCCCGCGACGCGCTCGAGGAGGCGCGGTTGTCCGACGTTTCCCTCATGCCCGAGGGGCTCCTCGACAAGCTGACCGAGCCCCAGATCCGCGACCTCTTCCGGTACATCCAGAGCTCACGTTGACGGGTCGCTCGTCCGGTCGGAACGAGAGCGAATCCGGGCGCCCCGTCAGTCCGTCCCGCCGGCCGGCTTGACCCGGCGGTCCTCCTTGAGCAGCGGATCCTCCTTCTCCTGATCCTCGTCGTAATCTCGATAGAGCGGCAAGTACCGATAGTAGACCTCGAGAGTGAGGATCGAGAGCGACGTGGTGAAGAGCCGGCCGGCCCGCTGGCCCCAGATGTCGGCCGCGGGGAAGTCGGGGTCCCAGCTCCCGTTGGCGCAGGTCCCGTCCTTGACCTGCATGCCGATGAGGCCCTCGCGCACCTTCAGGTTCCACTTCTCCCAGTCCTTGTTCTTCATGTTGTGCAGGAGCTGGGTCGCGTAGTACCAGTAATAGATGTTGCGATCCTGGGACGTCTCGAGGTGTTGCGCGATCTGGGAGGCGCCCTTGACCAGCGGTGGGTAATTCCGCTCCCAGCCCAGGAGCTGGCGGCTGAGCAGTGCCTCGGCGGTCATGATCGGGGAGACCCCACGTCCGGGCTGATAGCTGTAGGTCGTGCGGGACCGATCGGCGGCCGCCAGGTCGAGGTATCGCGAGCAACCCTTCAAGACCTGCTTCGGGAGCGCGATCCCCGCGCCTCGGCCGCTCCGCAGGGCGAAGATCTGCCAGCCGAACACCGAGGTATCCCCGGCCTGGCCGGGGAAATAGCGCCATCCGCCGGTCGACGCGTCCTGCGATTCGACGATGAACCGGATCGCGCGCTGCGCGGGTTGCTTCAATCGAGGATCCTGCGAGAGCCCGTATGCTTCGCAGAGCGTCATCGTTCCGATGGCGTGGCTGTACATGTACGCCATGCCCGGGGGGCCGATGAACAGGTTGCCGTCGGCCTGCTGGTGGTCGACCAGCCACGCGATCCCGCGCCGGACGGAATCCTGGTGCCGGCTCTTGACGGTGTGGATATACCCGGCACCGAGGAGCGGCAGGAGCGCCAGCCCCGTCGCGCCGGTGTCCGATTCCAGCACCGGCCGGTGCGGGCAGACGTTCCCCTGGCATTGCTCGTGATAATTCAGGCTCCAGGATCCGTCGACGCGCTGATGCCGGACCAGCCAGTCGAGACCGTCCTCGACCGACTTCTCCGATTGAGCCGTACCCCCCTCGCGCCGGACCAGCCTCGCCCGGGTCAGGCCCTGCCGGCCCGAGAACGGCGCGGTGACGCGCGTTGACAGCTCGGGGAGCTTCATCCCGATCATGGTGGCGTTCTTCACGTCGAGCAGGGGCGTCGGCCCGGCGAAGCTGGGGGCGAACTGATTCAGCGAGCGGATCTCGGGCTGGCCCACCAGCTTCAATTGCGGGTCGGAGTCCAGCCCCAGCGAAGGCGGGTCGGCGCTGTTCGTCAACGTGAAGGGATCGCCGGCCTGTTTCGCATCCAGCAGCGATGTCACCTCTCCGAGCTGGGTGTCGACGAGGGCACTGTCGAAGGATGCTTCCGGATTGGAGGGTCGTTGCGACCACCGGATCAGGACGGCAAGGATCAGGAGCAAGAGGGCATGGAGCACGACGCTCAGTCCCCAGGAGGGGACGGAACGAAGCGTCTCCGGATCGTACTCGCCGCGCAGGAGAGAGTCCCAGCGTCGGCGGATTCCTTGCCCCAGGGACACCACCGGCCGCGCTCCAGCCATGAGCAGATCTCGCCCAGCAGATGATCGAAGGGATCGGGAGTCGCCGCTCTCGAGAACGAACTTCTTCATTATAGGCCAGCGAATTCGGCGACTGCCAGCGCGCGCCGGCCGCCGATCGCGTTTTCTCCTCCCCGGCGGGCGGGGACGGCCGCCCCACGAACCAGTCACCATTTTCGGCGGGATGCGCCTCCGTGCCCCACGAGTCCCCGTCGATCAGTCTTCGATGAGCTCGACGGAGGCCCACTCGAGCCTCTTGAGGCCCTCCAGGACCTGCGAGGCGTCGGCGACGACGACCACGGCGATGGCGTCCGGATGGACGGCGGCGCGTGCCGCTTCGATCAGGGAGTCGCGATCGATGCGCGCCAGCCGGTCGGCGAAGGCGGCCTCGTACTCGGCCGGCAGCCCGTGAACGCGAAGGCCGCCGTAGCGGCTCACCAGCGCCGAAGGTGTCTCCAGGTGACGCGGCTGCCCCTCGATCAATGAGCGGCGGGCGTCGTCGAGCTCGGCCTGGGTCGGCGGCCGGTCGGCCAGGATCGCGCGGAGCTCGTTGCGGATCTCGTCGATCGCCTCGGCCACCCGGTCGCTCTGCAGCGACGCGCCGATCGAGAACGGGCCGGGAGCCCGCCGGCATTCGAACTGGCTGCGAACGCCGTACGTGAAGCCTTTCTCCTCGCGCAGCTTCTCGTTGAGCCGCGACGTGAACTGGCCGCCGAGGATCTGGTTGAAGACGATCAGGTGATCGAAGGACGGGTCGAGGCGTCCGATGCCGCGATGGCCGGCCCGCACCACGGCCTGCGGAGCCCCCGGTTTGTCGAGCACCAGGATGCGCGGCCGCGTCGAGAGCTCGGCCGCCGGTAGCGGCGGAAGGGAGATCTCCGGCCCGGTCCACCCGGCCAGGCGACGGTCCAGCTCCTCCGCCACGGCCTCCGGCTCGACATCACCGGCGACGACGATCGACGCCTGTCCGGGCACCACGAATCGGGCGTGGAACGCCTTCAGGTCGTCCGCGGCGATTTCCCGCACACTCTCCTCGGTCCCCGCGAGCGGCCAACGATAGGGGTGCTCCGGTCCGTAGACGACCTTCAGCAAGGCCCGGTAGGCGCGCGACTCGGCGCTATCGCGCTCGGCCCGGAGAGCGGCGAGCGACTGCGCGTGCACGCGCCGCCACTCCGTCTCGGGGAAGCTGGGGTTGAGCAGGATGTCGCTCGCGAGATCCAGCGTCGCGCCGAGGTCCGACTCGAGGCAGCGGAACCCCAGGTAGATGCCGTCCCAGCCGCACTGGGCCGAGACCGTGGCCCCCATCGCCTCGGTGGCCATCGCGATCTCGACGGCCGAGCGGTTCGTCGTCCCCTCGTCGAGCATGTCGGCCGTGAGCTGCGCCAGGCCGCCCCGGTCCGGCGCCGGCAGTCCGCCGCCGCCGGGGATGACGATCGAGCCGGCGACGGTGGGCAGCTCCCGCCGGGGGAAGACCCACAGCGGCAGGCCCGACCGGAGGCGTAGCACCGTCGGCAACGGCGCCTCGAATCCCGACGTCTCCCGCCGATCCGGCACCGCCTTGCGGTCCGTTGCGGCGCTCGGTCCGGCTCCTGCCCGCCCGACTACGGACAGCGCAACGCGCGGCTTCCGCGCGACGTGCCGGACCAGGACTTCGCGGATCATTGCCGGCGTCACCTCGCGGAAACGCCGCGCGTCGGTCCCGATCAAGGCCGGGTCGCCCCGGTACACGTTGTACGCATTGAGGCGATCCGCCACGCCGCCGAATCCGCCGATGTGCTCGAGCGCGAAGAAGAAGCTGGCGACTCGCATGTTCTGCACCCGGCGCAGCTCCTCTCCGTCCACCTCCTTTTCGGCCAGCGCCGACAACTCGGCCTCGACGAGGTCGCGGGCCTGCGCGATCGACCGCGACGGCCGCAGCGTCACGACGATCCCGAACGACCCGGCCAGCTCGCGGCCCGATTGATAGGCGCTCACGTCCTGGGCGACCTGCTCCTCGAGCACCATCCGGCGATAGAGGCGGCTGGCCCTGCCGCGCGCCAGGATATCGGCCAGCAGGATCAGGGCGGCGTCGTCGGGATCGAAGTGTTGTACCGTCGGCCAGGTGAGATAGACCCGGTCGAGCTCCACGCGATCGCGGAGCACGATCTCGCGATCTTCCACCAGCGACGGACTTTCCGCCCAGGGCCGCAGCGCCGGCGTCCCGCCCGGGATCGCGCCGGAATCGCGCTCGGCCAGCGCAACGGCGCGCTCCTCGTCCATGTCGCCGACCACCGCAAGACTGGCGTTGCTCGGGACGTAAAACCGGTTGAAGAAGGCGGATACGTCGTCCATCGTCGCCCGTTCGATGTCTTCCATGCTGCCGATCGTCAGCCAACTGTAGGGGTGAGACGGTGGATACAGTGCCTCGGCGAGCAGGTTCCAGACCATGCCGTAAGGGCGATTGGCGTAATTCTGTCGGTATTCGTTGGTGACGACGCCCTTCTGGATCCTCAACTTCCGTTCGTCGAGCGCGGCCAGGAGATTGGCCATCCGGTCGGACTCCATCGCGATCGCCAGCTCGGCGTGGGCCGTCGGTAGGTCAACGAAGTAGTTCGTCCGATCGGACGACGTGGAACCGTTGATGTTGGCACCCAGCGGCTGAAGGTGTTTAAAGAAATCACCCGGATAGTTCTCGGATCCTTCAAACATCAGGTGTTCGAAGAGGTGGGTGAATCCGCGCTGGGTGCGCTCCTCGTTCTTTGAACCCACGTGGTACCAGAGGTTTATCGCCACGATCGGGAGCTGGTCCTGGTGGCGGACGATGACGTCGAGCCCGTTGGAAAGTGTCGTCTTGGTGAAGTGAATGCGGTCGAGCGTGGACGGATCGGTCATGGGATGCGGCTTCAGGGATAGAAGGACGCTGCGAGTCGAGTTCGGGTCACAGCATACCCGACGCTCAAGTATTATGGAGTGAGCGTCCGCTTAGCGAGCCCAATTCACGGTTTTCGACCACCGTTGCGGCGCGGGATCGCCGGCATCGGGGGATATCCATTTCGGTGGCATCACGGGGGCGAGGGCCGGTCCCGCCACGGGGCGCCGGCGGATGATCTCGCTGGGTCCTCTTCAAAGCGCCGGCTTGTCGTTACAATCGTCTGAGAATGCCCGAGGGGGGCTGTGACGGCTCGGGGGGGAGCCGGACCGGCGAGTCCCGGACAATTCGGAGGATCAGGCTTGAGAGAAGCGAGGCCGGGCCGGATCATGGGACGTTGGGAAGGCGGTCGGCGTGTCGGCGCAGGCGGTCCTGGCAGGACCGCGCCGCGGCCGAGGAACGAGAACAGGGCGGGATTGTGAACTGGGACGATCTGATCATCGAGGCGGCCGAGACCGACACCGGGATGCGCCGCTCGAACAACCAGGACAGTTACGCGATGGTCCGCGCCCCTCATCTCGAGGCCTGGCGTCAGCGCGGCCACGTCTTCCTGGTCGCCGATGGCATGGGCGCCCACGCCGTCGGCGAACTGGCCAGCAAGATGGCCTGCGACCTGATCCCGCACAATTACATGAAGGCGCGGTCCGGCACCCCGTCCGACGCGATCGTCAAGACCTTCCGCGACGTCAGCTCGCTGATCCACAGCAAGGCCATCGCCAACCGCGAGTTCCAGGGCATGGGGACGACCTCCTCGGCGCTCTTGCTCCTGCCCGAGGGCGCCTGATCGCGCACGTCGGCGATTCGCGCGTCTACCGGATCCGCGGCCAGCGGATCGATCAGCTCTCGTTCGATCACAGCCTGCTCTGGGAGCTGGTCCGGCGCAACCACCTGACGTCAGAACAGGCCCGGCTCTCCGTGCCCAAGAACGTGATCACCCGCAGCCTGGGCCCGGAGGCCGAGATCGAGGTCAACATCGAGGGGCCGCTGGCCGTCGAGGTGGGGGACGTGTACCTGCTCTGCTCCGACGGACTCTCCGGCCCGATCGAGGATCACGAGCTCGGCGCGTTCGCCGGGAACTTCCACCCTGAGGACGCCTGCCGATACCTGGTCAACCTGGCCAACCTGCGCGGCGGCCTCGATAACATCACGGTCATCGTCGTGCGGATCGGCGCCTGGATCGCGCCGGAATCGACCGAGATCCAACAGCAGCCCGACGAGAATTCCCGCCATGACAATTCGGACCGCCCGGGCTGGATGCAGCGGCTCACGCAACTGTTCAAGGGCCGGAAGGCGTCGGCCGGACAGGCGGTCGTGGAGGAACATGTCTATCGCACCGCCGACTGCCCGATCGACGAGAACCTGATCATCCACCTCGACGAGTTGACGCGCACCGCCCAGGAGCAGGCCATCGAGCAGGCCTGGTCGATGGACTGGACGTCATTGGCCACACTGCGACGCCAGGAGGCCGACGCCCGAGCCGCCGCCAATCACTGGATCGCCCTCCGCAAGATCGGCGAGATCGTCAGCCTGCTCGGAACCGCGGCGCGGTTCCATCGCAAAGCCGTGAGCGCCCCCGAGCCGCGCTGACCGCCGTAACGGTCGGAGCCGGGGCCTCCGCGAGGTCCCTCCTCGGCTCCCCATGCCGCCTCCCGCGGCCCGACGCCCACCGAGCATATCCATATGATCATAATTTAAAATTTATGATTATTTAATAATTCAATATATTCAATGAAACAATGGATTCCAGATTTCGGATTCCGAATTCCGAACGGATGTTAATCCATGCCAGCGATTGATTTGCGAATTCGGAATCAGGCATTCGGAATCTTCGATTCGATTCTTTCACGCGCTCTCGGACGCGAGTGAACCGGGAACGCCGGCTCCGCCGGATGAGCCCCTCGGCCCTCAAGCCGCTGTCCGACCGTGTCGTGGGCCCAAATGACCATCAAGAGCAACGTGCATATGATCAGCATGATCGACAGATAGACCGCCAACGGAGCGAGCATCTCCGGGACCCCCCGGTAGTTTGACATCAAGCATGGTACTGTGGTCCGGTCAGGCCGGGCGGCTTGACCCGCGAAGGTTCCATATGATCAGTCGCGCGGAATCGTCCGGTATACGGGCGAGAGACGCTGCCGGCCGCCGAGATGCAACCCAATGGATGGTTGAAACTTACAGCGCAGAGCGCCCGCGGTTGCTTTGCATGCGCGATCGCTCGGGACAGCTCGCGGACGATCCGGTCCATGAGCCCGGAAACCAGGTCGGACGCCAGGCCCATGGCCACCGGCGTCAACGCGATCACGAAACACCAGAGCACGAGATCGAACACCGCTCGCCTCCTCCCATTCTGCCGTGAGCCGGCGGGCGACTCGCCCGCCTCGACGGGGCCGGCCTGCATCTCCGTCCTTGCCTCCCGAGAAGTTTCGCGAAGAATGTCGGAATAACCCTTCATGGATTTTTTTCCGGAGGGAAGATGGGAGCCGTGGCGCAACAGGGACTGACGCTGATCCTGGGACGGGCTCGGGGCGGCGACGAGAAGGCCAGGGGTGAGGTCCTCGCTCTGGCCTACCGCGAGTTGCGCCGGGTCGCCTCGGGTTTGATGAGGCGGGAGCGGCCCGACCACACGCTCTCGCCCACCGCGGTGGTCCACGAGGCCGTGATCCGGTTGATGGGAGATGCCGTCTTCGACCGGGCGGCCGACACGAGCTTCCTGTTCTCCTCGGCGGCGCGGGCCATGCGGGAGGTGCTCATCGACCACGCGCGACGCCGGTCCGCCGACCGCCGCGGCGGCAGCCGGCGGCGGGTGCCGCTCGACGCGGTGGTGGACTACTTCGAGGCGCAGGGGATGGACGTCGTCGCGGTCCACGAAGCCCTGGACCGGCTGGCCGAGCGCGACGACCGCCAGGCTCGAGTCATGACCCTGCGCTACTTCGGCGGGATGACCGTGGCGGAGGTCGCCGCGGCGCTCGGTGTGTCGGTGGTGACGGTGGAGCGCGACTGGCGAATGGCGCGGGCCTGGCTCGTCGGTCAGCTCGGAGGGAGAGAGGGATGACGCCGGGGCGCTGGCGACAGATCGGCGACCTGTTCGACGCCGCGATCCGCATCGACCCAGCCGGGCGACAGGCCTGGCTCAATTCCGCCTGCGGCGGGGACGACGAACTGCAATCCGAGGTCGGCCGCCTGCTGGCCCTGGATGAGCGGGCGGACAAAGATGGGCTCCTGGCGCCCCCCGGATCGATGGTCCCGCCTCCGGATCAGACGGCGAGCTGGCTCCCCCGCGCCGAGGTCCGGACGCCGCGGGACCGCGGGCCGATCGCCTCCGCGGAGGAGACGTCGGGCGACGACACCGGGGGTTTCACGCCCAGGGCCGCGATCGCGCCGCAGACGGCGCGCCAGCCGATCTGCGAGCCCCCGGCCGTCGTGCGGTCGCGGCTGCGCGAGCTGCCGATCATCTATATCCTGATGCTGGCCATCGCGATGTTCTGGAGGCGTGCCGTCCTCGGCCAAGAGGACCTGACCCTCTATCAAGTCAACGTGGCGGTCATCCTGGCCCTCATGGGGATCATCGCCCTGCTCTGGAGCCGGTGCCCCATTCCGCTGACCGGGCTCAAGGCCCTGGAGTTGGGGATGGTCGGGATGCTGGCGAGCCGGGTCGCGTTCAGCCAGTACCGGCTGATGCTCATCTATTCGCTGCTCGGCGACAAGATGATGGCGCAGCTCACGATGAAGAACATCGTGCTGTTGACCGCCATCTTGATCCCCACGTACGGGCTCTACGTCCCAAAGAGCTGGCGCCGGGCCGCGCTGGGGGTGTGGCCGCTGGCGCTTTTGCCCTTCGCAACCTTGATGGTCCTGGTCGTGCGGTACCCCGACGCGATGGCGTGGCTCTGGGACGGGTGGCGGTTGAGTCGGACGCCGCGCATCTGCCTGTTCCTCTTCGACGCGATGATCCTGCTCATGCTGGCGGTCGGCTCGACCTTCGGCGCCCGCACGCTCTACCGGCTGCGTCGGCAGGTCGCCGAGGCCCGGCAGCTCGGCCAATATCGTCTCCGTCGTCGGCTCGGCGTCGGGGGGATGGGCGAGGTCTATCTGGCCGAGCACCAGCTCCTGAAGCGCCCGTGCGCCGTCAAGCTGATCCGCCCGGGTGACGCGACCGACCCGATGGCCCTGGGGCGGTTCGAGCGCGAGGTCCGCCTCACCGCCACGCTCTCGCACCCGAACACGGTCGAGATCTACGACTATGGCCGGGCCGAGGACGGGTCCTATTACTACGTCATGGAATACCTGCCGGGCCTGAGTTTGGCGGAGCTGGTCGAGCGCTACGGACCCCTCCCGCCGGCGCGGGTGGTGTACCTGCTGCGCCAGGTCTGCGGGGCGCTGCGCAAGGCGCACGCGGCGGGCCTGATCCACCGCGACATCAAGCCGTCGAATATCTTCGCCGCGCGGCGGGGGGATGGACGACGTGGCCAAGCTGCTCGACTTCGGGCTGGTCCGGCCCACGGCGCCGGACCGCGCGGCCGACGTCAGCGGCAAGGGCCAGATCCTGGGCACGCCGCTGTTCATGTCGCCGGAGCAGGCGCTGGGCCGTCGGGAGCTGGATGAGCGGAGCGACATCTACTCGCTGGGGGCGGTGGCCTACTACCTGCTGACCGGCCGGCCGCCGTTCGAGGGCGAGGAGGGGATCGCGGTGCTGGTCGCGCATGCCCGCGACCCGGTCGTGCCGCCGTCGCGGCTCCGCCTCGGCATCCCCAAGGACCTGGAGCGCGTCGTCTTGCAATGCCTGGCCAAGGACCCGGCCGAGCGGTTTCCGGATGCCGGCTGCCTGGAGCGAGCCCTGGCGGAGTGCGGCTGCGCGGGGAATTGGGACCAGGAACTTGCCGCCCGGTGGTGGCGGGACTACGGCCGGGCCCCGTCGACACGCCTGGCGGTGACTTGATCGAGCCGCCGGAGAATCGATCGATCTTCCGAGTGCTGGCCCGTTCGGGGGAAGCATCGCGGGCTTGGGTGCCCCCGACATGCGCCGACCCCCGGCGGAGAATCGTCTCGGCCGCATCCTTCGGGGGTCGATGCGGGGCGGGTGGCCGCCGATCGTTATGCCGATCTCGAGCCGCCGCAAGTGGATGCGACGACACGACGGCGAGCACCGGGCCCGCGGGGATCTTGCGGCAGAACGGCGAGCGTCAAGGCGCGAAAGCCCTGATCGGGATGCGTGGTCGCAACGGGCGATCGCGGACCTCTTTTTTCGATCGCACGGTTGCAAGACGCGTCCTTGTGGTCTAGCGTTCTCATAGTCCCCGCTCGCGACGGGCGGCGGACGTAGGTCGTGATGGCCCCGAATTCTTCCCGCCTCAAACCGCGGAAGGATCGCCGGGGCTTATTTCTTGCGCGTAGGGCGGAACGATGTTCGACGACGAGGATGCTGCGGTTCCCCCAGGATGCGATGCCGCATCCGTTTAGTTCGAGCCCGAGCGCTGGAGCATAGATTCAGCGGTCCGGCTGGTGGGATCCGCGGACGGCCGATGTTGCCCGTCCGCGGAGGCCGTACGACCCGTTCGTGATCGGCATCGCGAGGGACGATGTACGGCCGATCGCGGGTGGCCCGCGCCCCGAACGCGTACGTCAGACTCGATCCCTACACGACACGGTAGACATCGCCATGCGAATTGTGTTAAGGGATGAAGCGTCGGCCGATGCGATGGCAGGCGACGCAGCACGCTGAGGGGCGATCGGCCGACCGGCAGGGCACCTCGCCTGCGCGTGCCCGGAGGCGATGCCATGCCCACCACGGCCTTCCGCGTCACCGCGCGCGGCGGCGGCCCGATCGGCGATGCCGACACCATCGATGGGGTCATCGACCTGGCCAGGGGCGCCCCGCCCGGCCGCTACCGGATCGACAAGATCTGGCTCGATCGCGACACCGGGGATCTCCGGTCCTGGGAGTGGGGCGAGATCGAGAAAGACCCCAAGGGCGAAATCAAACTGGACCTCCCGCCCTGGATCGATTGACGCGGCGCGAACGGCCGCCGACCCTTCGAGAGCGGTCGCTGCCGGGACGTGCCACTGGGGATCGATCAGCGCCGAGCGAGCACGGCGATCGGGGTTTTCACGAGGCCAATCACCGCGGCAGCGATTCTCATCTCTGATGAATCGCGCGAGGGAGAGATCTGGGGTCCCTCGCCTCACGTCGCCCCTGGCTCCCCGTCGAGCCCGACCCTCCGGAGCTAGAGCGAATGGCTCCGGACTCGAACACGAGTGCAGGCCCACGCAAGACGTGCAGGGTGGCTCCTGAGCGTTGCATGAAGAAATAAACCGTCGCGGCCCCTTGCCTAGCCGGGGGAGATGCCGCCAGCCCCGGGTGAGATCGTGAAGTTCGTCGGGCTGCCCAGCGCCGTGGGGGGGGCGGCGGCGCTGAGGATCGAGCCCGGGGAGACGATGCTGACCTGCCCTCCTTTGGCGAACTTCTGTTTCTGGGCCGACGTCAGGAGCGTGAGGACGGTATCCGAGGGATCCATGGTCGCCGACACCACGGCCACCCCGTGCATGGTCGTCACGACCTTCCTCTTGACCTTCCTGGTGGACGCCCAGCTCACCTGGAAGTTCCCGGCGACGTCCACGGTCACCGGGTTCATCCTTGAGCTGAACGTCAACACGATCTCCTCGACCGGTTTGCCGACCGGCTTGCCTTTCTTGTTGTGCTTCAGGACGACCGCGCCGATCCGCTGGGCGACGATCGTCGGCGCCGAGCTCGTCGACGTCGGCGTGGTGGACGTCGGCGTCGGGGAGGTGGGTGTCGGCGAGGGCGTCCCGGTGACGCTGAACGGCATCGTCACCGAGGCCGAACCGTGGCCGGAGACCCTCAGGGTGTAGCCGTCGCCGGCATGATTCAGCGTCAACCCGGCGAAGTTGGCCACGCCGTTAACGGCCGCCACCGTCGTGGCGCCGCCCAGGGTGCTGGCGCCGGGGTTGTTCGCCAGGATCACCGACACGAGGCCGTTGAAGTTGGCGTCGGGCACGCCGGTGCTGTAAGTCAACTCGGCTCTGAGGCCGAATGCGACGCCCGCCGCGACGCTCGACGGCGGCTGAGTCGTCACCGCGAGCTGGAGTCCCAGGTCGGCCACACCGATCGCCCCGTCTCCGGTGTTCGGGTCTCCGTGCTGCTCGGTGAACCAGACGTTGCCGTCCGGCCCGGCCGTGATCCCGCCGGGCGCCGAATGGGCGTTGGGCGTGTCGAGGACCGAGATATCCTGGCCGTAGTTCGGCCCGGCGAGCGCCAACGCCTGGGGGTTGAACCAGCCCACCTGTCCCACCCCCTGGGCGGTGAAGTAGATGTCGCCGTCCGGCCCGGTGGTGATGCCGACGATCGGGGCATTCGGGTTCCCGGCGCCGGCCGGCAGCAAATACGGCCCATTGCCGGCGAACGTCCCGCTCGAGGGGCTGAACATCTCGATCATGCCGGACCCGGACCCGGTGCCGGACTCGGAGAACCAGAGGTTGCCGGCGGAGTCGGCCGTGATTTGAAGCGGCCCGGGATGGGCGGATGCATCGGGCACGTCTTTCGGGGTCGAGAACGTCCCGGTGCTGGGGTCGAACATCCCGATCTGATTGGCCCCGTTCTCGACGAACCAGATGTTGCCGTCGACAGCATTGTACGTGATCCCCATGGCCTGGGGCGTGGACGAGGCGTTGGGCAGCGCCTTCTCCGTGATCCCCGCGGACGAGCTGAGCGTCGCGGGGTTGAAGTCGCCGATCTGGCCCTTCCCCCCCGCCCCGGAGAAGTCCTCGGTGAAGTAGACCAGCTTGTTGACCGGGTCGTAGGTGATCCCCACCGGCTGGCGCCGGAGGTCGGCACGGGGAATTCGGTGTACTGGTGGGTCACCGGGTCGATCCGCCCGATGGCACCGGCCCCCTTCTCGGCGACCCAGATCTCGCCCCCCGCGTAGATGATCCCCTCGGGCGCGGCGCCGACGCTGATGGGAGTCCCCAGGGTGCCGCTCGTGCTGATGCTGTCAACCTGGTTGGAGCTCGTCTTGGTGAACCAGACCTGGCCATTCGGCTGGGCCGTGATCCCCTCGGGCATGTTCCCACCGGTCCCCGCCGAGGGCAACGCAAACTCGTGGAGGGTCGTCAGCAGTCGCCGCGACTCCAACGGCTCCACCCCGGGTCGTCGCCCTTTTGCCTCCCTCATCCGCTTGTCCCGTCGCGATGCCCAGGACGTCGAACCTACCCGTCGATGATCAAACGGCTCCATGTCGGCTCCTTCTGCATAGGGTGCAAGATCCCGCGGTCCGCCTCGAACGACATGCCCCGATCTCGGCAGATCGCCGCGGAGAGCTCACGACCCGCGGCCTCGACCTCCCGGGGGAACGGTCAAGAACTCCGAATCAAGAAGTTGGCGCCAGAGCGCGGAACGGATTCCGCAGTCGAGCTAAGTACCGGCTCGAAGCGGGCGAGTGGCTCGTCGATCTTCGATTGATCGGTAGAGCGGGAGCGATCACTTGAGGGATGGGCATCGTCCTCCTCCTTCCGTGATCGGCGCGACCATGCCCACCGATCACTCATTCCCGACCGGCGAGTGCGTGCGTTCGAGCAATCTCCGGAGTCGCGGAGGGACCAGGCTGGCGATCCGTGACTCCGTCCATCCATCAATCAGTAATCGCGCAGCCATATCGGGCCATACTGATTATCGACTTCGATGTCGCCGGCCCGTCGCGCAATTTCCGGCCGCTCGGTCCGCCGGTACGGGGGCCGCCCCACCGGCCGATTGAAATCGGCGGAGCTCGGCACGATCAAGGCGCGCCGGACTCTCGGGCTACGGCCCGGAGCCACGACGGTGTGTCTCGACCTCTGGGGCAAAATCAGGCCTGGTTCAAAATCCGCCTTTCCAGGGTAACAGTTTGACTCTCCCGCAGTCACGGCGCGGACGATCCCCGTGCCTGGGCCAGCCAGGCGCTCGGGGCGACCGCAATGAGCCGGCGGATCACGCGGGGCGGGCAAAGCGACGGAATCCCAGCAGTTCCAGCCAGTGCCCGTGCACCGCACCGGTCAGCAGTTCCGCCGGCGTCCGGCCCTGCCGCTCCGGCCGTTCGCTCCGCTCCAGCACGCGGTGGTTCAGGTAGAACCGTAGCAGGTCCAAGTAATCGGCCCCGAGATGACGGCGCAAGCTGAAGTACGTCCGTAGCCGACTGTTGAGGTTCTCCACCAGCGAACTGGCGCGCACCGTCCCCGCGGCCAGCGCATCGACCGCCCGGCAGGCCGCGTGCGACCACCCGCGAAGCTGGGGCCGCACCGCCGACTCTTCGGCCCAGCGCACCGGGTCGCTCTCGTCGCGGCACCGGGCGTTCAGCAGGCCACGCAGGCCATCGGCCGCCACCCCCCACGCCACCGCCATCTGCCCCAGCTCCTCGTCCAGCGCCCGGGCGAAGGCCAGCAGGTCGTCGCGACGGTTCTTCAGCAGCCGGTAGATCGGCCCCAGGCGGTGCGCGCAGGCCGGGACCCGCGCTTGCAGTTCGGCCAAGATGAAGTCATACAACACCAGGCGGTCGGCGTGGCACGGCCCGGCCAGTGCGAGCACGTCGTAGCGGAGCCAGTCTCCCAGCAGTCGGACATCGTCCGCCAAGGCGATGGCCGGGTCGCACGCGACGCGGGCCCGCCGCAGTCGCTGGGCCGCGCCCTGCGCCGGCCGGCCCTGCTGGCGCACTCGGGCCTGCTCCCGCTCCAGGCGCGCGCAGGCCTCCAGCGCGTCGTAGGCCCGGTTCTCCAGGTAGGAGACGGCCTGCTCGAGATCGCGCAATAGATGGAAGACATCGCCGCGACAGGGGACCTGGGGCAGCGCCAGGGCCTGGCCGGCGCGGAGGCCGGTGCCGAAGTCGGCGACGATGGCGTCGGGGGCGAAGCCGTGCTCGGCCAATTCCAGCAGCCGCACCGCCCAGGTGTCGGCATCGCGGTGCTCCTCCTGGCTCAAGAGGTAGCAGAACGTGGAGGCGGTGTTGACACCCACCAGGACCGGGTGGCCGGCCTGGAAGATCTCGTCATGGGCTCCGACGCGGACGGCGGCCAGGTCGTACGAGTCGTTGATCGCGCGGGCCCGGGCGACGGCGGCCTGGACGACGTTATGGACGGTGCCCAGGGAGGTCTCGGTGTCGAAGAGGTCACGCAACAGCGCGATGACGCCGCGGTAAGGGCTGTGACAGGCCAGGACCAGGGTGAGGATCAATTGACGGAGCCAGGACGTGGTGACCGGCAGGTGGAAGAGGACCTCCTGGGCCGCTGGAGGCGGGTCGAAGGCGTGGTCCAGGGCGAGTTGGGCGGTGTCGGCCTGTCGGTAGAGGAACTGGCGGCTGACCTGATGTTGGCGGGCCAGTTGGGCGACCGGCTGCGAGCCGTCGAGGACCTGGAGGGCCAACTCCTGCCGCTTTTGGGGCGGGAGTTGCTGAGCGGGGCAAGGGATCGAGACGGCGGCCGGGAGCGGATCGGCTTGCATGGCGGCAACCAGAGGCATAGTCTGAGCGAGCATGTCTGCTTCCTCCGTGTGATGGCGTTGGCTTGGAACCCCATCGCCAGCATGGAGGAAGCAGGCATTTCAGAGAAGCTCCCACTGGTCACGCTAGTGTTACCCGACTTTGAACCAGGTCCAAAATCATATAGGGCGGACCGGGCGGACCGGGGTCAGATACCATGAGGGAGGATGGTATCTGACTTGAATGGCACCACTCGCCCTGGGCTGATCCTACCGCCTCGGACCGAGCCCCGACCTTCCGGATGACCTCATCCTCTCGAAGGTCTCCCCTCCTCCGGCGAGTTTGACGCTCCGATGGAGAGACGAACCCCGAATCGTCGCATCCTTCACGCCGCGCCGGAGGGTCGCTGCGCGGCGAGGGGTCCTGAGCTCATTCCCGGTTCTTCGACCCCATTCCCGGCTCCTTGCGTCTCCGCCGATCGGAGATGAAACCACCCCCCTCTCGGGGACCGGAATAGCGTAGTGTCCCGGTCCCCTGGGGAGGCGACCTCGGACGAGCCCGAAGTCGAAGTGACAAAGCATGGCGTCGTCACCGACCTCGACGAAGACAGCGCCGGTGGACGGACGGCCGAGCACATCGCGGCCGGGAACATCCGGCGCCCATCCTGGTCGTGCGAGTCTCACGGCTCGATGAAGAGATCATCGCCGCTGGTGGAGGCCTTGTTGCCTTTCACCTTGCTGGCCGTGAGTGTCAGGACGCTGCCGTTGCTGAAGATCCCGCCGCCCTCGCCCAGCACGCTGCCGTTCGCCTGGTTGCCGGTGACGATGCAACCCAGTACATCCATCGTGCTGTCGAGGGCATAGATGCCGCCGCCGTAGGCGTCCGCCCCGTTCGCCTGGTTGTCGTTGACCCGGTCGTGGGTCAGTGGCAGGAGGCTGTTCGCGCTATAGATCCCCCCGCCGCGGGCGGTACCGGACGAGTTGACCTGGTTGCTCTTGACGACGGAATTGGTGATCGTCACGCTGCCGGATGTCGTGGCGATGCCGCCACCCTCGGACGTCGCCTCGTTCTTGATGATCGTGCTGGAGGTGGCGTTCAGCGTGCCCTGGTTGGCGATGCCACCCCCTGCGACGGCGGAGTTGCCGCTGATCAAGCAGAGGTTCAGTGCAGTCGAACCGCTGTTGGCGTTGAACACGCCGCCACCGTCGCTGCCGGCGGAATTGCCAGTGATCATGCAGTTGGTCAGCGTCGCCGAACCGCCGAAGGAAGTGTACACGCCGCCGCCGTTGGTCCCGGCGGAGTTGCCGCTGACCGTGCAGCCGGTCAGCGTGGCCGTGGCGAATACGCCCACGCCGCCGGCGCTGTATCTGGCGATATTGCTGCTGACGGTGCAGTCGGTCAACGTGCTCACGCCGCCGTACATGGCCACGCCGCCGTTTTGGAAATTAGAGGTATTGCCGCTGACGGTGCAGTCGGTCAGGGTGGTCGTGCCGCCGTCCGCGACAACGCCGCCGCAGTTGCCGGCCGAGTTGCCACTGATGGTGCAGTCGGTCAGAGTGCACACGCCGTTGTACATGTTCACGCCGCCGCCGAAGCTGGCGGTATTACCGCTGATTACGCAGGCGGTCAGCGTGTTCACACCGTGGTATAGCGCCACGCCGCCGGAGCTGAGGGCAGAATTGCCGCTGATGGTGCAGCCGGTCAGCGTGTTCGCGCCGTGATCCATGTACACGCCGCCGCCGCATCTGGCGGTATTGCCGCTGACGGTGCAGTCGGTCAGCGTCGTCGAACCCGAGGGCTCATCGAGGCCGCCGCCGCTCCCCGAGGCGGAGTCGCCGCTGACGGTGCAGTCGGTCAGAGTGACCGAGCCCCCGTCGTTGTACACGCCACCGCCACTCCCGGCGGTCGAGCCCCCCGTGATGGTCAGGCCGGTGAAGCTGGTCGTCACGCCGCTATCAACCTGGAACACCCGGCTGGTACCGCCGCCGCTGACCGTCACGCCCGCCGCCGGGCCCGTGATCGACACCGTCCCGGTCGTGTTGCTCAGCTCGAGCTGGTTGCCTGTCAGGGTGATCACCTGCGGCGACTTGAACACCTTCTTGTCAAAGGTAATGTTCGAGTTCCCCGCGGGGACGGCGTCAGCAAAGCCGACGGCCTCGCGCAGGCTCAAGAGGCCGGGGCCCGGGGCGATGGAATCGCTGGTCGTATTCACAACCAGGGCAGCGAAGGGCGTGCCGATGTTGGTCAACTGAAATGCAGCGGACAAGCCCGAGGCGGACGCGACGACGCTGTAGCTGCCGACGATGTTGCCCGGCGCGGCAGTGAGGGCGGCCACGCCGTGGGCGACGATAGCCGAGGGCGCCGGGAAGATCGCCGAGGCTCCATTCGCCGCGGGATGGGCGACGAAGGCGAAGACGCCACCGTCGACCGGCTCGATCGGGTTCTTGGCCGTCACGGCCACGGCCAGAGGGTTGGCGAACGCTGTGCCGATCGACGAGGTCTGCGGGGTGCTGCCGGGAACAATCGAGAAGGTAAAGCCCTGGCTCTGGAAGGCTCCGATGTCGACGGCCCCGTCGGTGAGCCGGGGCAGGCCGCGCTGGTCGGTGGTCAAGGGGTTGCCCTGGGGATCGACGGCCAGGGCGACGCTACCGGCGGCGATGGCCGGGCTGCCGGGGAGCTCGGCCATGGTCTGGGTCGGGCCGCCGTAGTTCCCCAGCGGGGCGAGGAGGGGGTCTCCGCCGATCAGGTCGTTCGAGCCGTTGTGTTGGCTAAGAATGCTGACGTCCCCGCCGGTGTTGCCGGCGATGATCGTGTTGTTCAGCGTGGATGTACCGTAGCCAAACAGGCCGCCTTCTCCCGCGGCGGAGTTGCCGCTGACGGTGCAGTTGGTCAGCGTGGCGGTGCCGCGGGTGAAGCTCAGGCTCACGCCGCCGCCGAGGAAGGCGGAATTGCCACTGATCGTGCAGTTGGCGAGGACGGCCGTGTCACCGAAGTAGACGCACAGGCCGCCGCCGTTGCGTTGGCCGAAGTTGCCACTGACGGTGCAGTTGGTCAGCGTGGTCACCGCGTTCTGGAAGATTTCGATGAGGCCACCGCCGGCGGCCGCGCCGCCTTTGCACGTGTTGTCGCTGACGGTGCAGTCGTTGAGCGTCGTCGTGCCATCGGCCAGGGTGGCCAGGCCGCCGCCGCCGCTGCCGTCTCCGACGGTGTTGCCGCCGATCGTGCAGCCATTCAGCGTCACGTTGCCGCCGGCGTTGGCCAGGCCGCCGCCGTAGCCGCCGAAGCCGCCAAGGTTTCCCGACGTGTTGCCGCTGATCGTGCAGTCGGTCAGTGTGGCCGTGCCCTTGTTGACGCTCACACCGCCGCCCGTCCCGGACGTCGAGCCCCCCGTGATGGTCAGGCCGCTGAAGCTGGTCGTCACCCCGCCATCCACCTGGAAGACCCGGCTGGCCCCGCCGCCGCTGACCGTCACGCCCGCCGACGGCCCGGTGATCGACACCGTCCCGGTCGTGTCGGTCAGCTCGAGCTGGCTGCCGGTGAGGGTGATCGTCTGCCGCGTGCCGAAGACAGTGCCGTCGAAGACGATCGCCTCGTCCCCCCCGCTGGAATTCGCCAGGGCGATCGCCTGGCGGAGGTCGGTCTGGCTCGCGACGGGGGTGTCGGTGGGGTTGTTCACGACGATCGTGGACAGCAGGCTGCGATTCTCCAGCGCCATCAACGTCGGCCGCATCCGCCAGCGTTGTCGGCCTGCGACCCCCGCCCGTCCGCCGCGCCGCGGGCCCTTCGATTGGTTCCAACTCATGATGCCCTCGCTCTCCTGGTGAAGAATCAACCCATTCACGTATCTCATGTACTTTCAAACGGCCGCGTGGCGCGATCGCGTTCCTGGACCGGAGTCCGGGAGCGGACGGACACCGACACCGGCCCTGCCAGATCAAGAAACGCTCTGACGTTCACCCTGATAAAGAGTCAATACGTCCGGAGCGGCAAGATCGTCATCCTGAGGGTCTGCAAGGCGGAGGACCATCATCGGTCGGCATCCGCGTCGTCGGAAAACGGTTGGGCCGGGAACGCGAGGTCGGCCATCATCGCTTGGAAATCGGGCCGGGCGCGGAGCGGGTCGAGGTCGGGGTCGCGTCTCATCCGATCAACGTTGTGGAAGCCGGCATCGGCCGCCCGCCGTAGCAGGGCCATCGCCCGGTCGAGTTCGACGGCGCCTTCAGACGCCGACAGGCCCGATCCCGCGGCGCCGGCGATCCCCCCGAGCCCAGCATGGCAGCCGGCGAGATAGTACAGGGGCTCGCCCATCGAAGTCCGCGCGTGCTCGTCGGTCGCGACGGCCCGGCGCCAGCTCCCCACCGCGTCGGCAGGCTGTCCGGCGGCCTGCTGGGTGGCCCCGAGGCCCTTCCAGCCGAAGACCAGGTAGATCTGAAGGTGTTTGGCGAAGGTCGGCTGGGCGTCGATCAGCCTGGCGAGAATCGCGAGCGCTCGCTCGTAGCACGCTCGAGACTCGGCCCGCTTCCCGGCCCACCTCATGGACTCGCCGGTCTCGAGCTCCGCGTTGGCTAGCGCGATTTGGAACTTGGTTAAGTCCGGATTGGCATCGGCCAAGTTCCGATGGATGGCCAGCGCCGCCCGGAGCGACGCCAAGGCATCAGCCGGCTTGCCTGTCTCTCTCAGCAGGATGCCGATGTTGTTCTGAGTAGCACCTAGATCGAATTGGAGCTCGGTAACGGTGGGGCTGGCATCGGCCAGCCTCTGCAGGATGGTTAGCGCCGCCCGATACGATGTCAGCGCCTCGGCTGTCTGGCCCGTATGCCTCAGCACGACTCCCATATGCCGGTAGGTCGCCGCCAGGCCTTCCTGCGACCTGGTGACCGTGGGGTTGGCGTCGGCCAGCCTCTGCTGGATCGCCGCGCAGCCCGGAACGACGCCAGCGCCTTAGCCGGCCTGCCGGCCCGAAAGAGCTCTATGCCGACGTTGTGGTGGCTACTCGCCAGGTCGTCCTGGAGCCAGGTGTAGGCGGGGCTGGCATCGGCTAAGCTCTTCCGGACCGCCAGCGCCGCGCGATACGACGCCAGCGCCTGTTCCGGCTTGCCGGTCAGACTGAGCGCGTAGGCGATATTCTGGTGGCTCATGGCGAGCAGGCGTTGGAACTCAGTGTCGGCGGGGCTGGCATCGGCTAAGCTCTGCCGGATCGCCCGTGCCGCCTGGTGCGCCGCCAGCGCCTCGGCCGGCTTGCCGGCGTCTATCAGCAGGCCGCCGATATTATCGTGGCAGATCGCGAGGCCGCGCTGGAACTGGGCGACGGCAGGGTTGGCGTCGGCCAGCTTCTGCTGGATCACCAGCGCCGCCTGATACGACGCCATGGCCTCGGCCGACTTTCCGGTCTGTCGCAGCAGGTTGGCGATGTCATTGTGGCTGCTCGCCAGTTCACGCTGGAACTGGGTGACGGCGGGGCTGCCGCGGGTCAGGTCAGTCAGCCGCGTTCGAGCTTCCTCGAGTGAGGTCCGCGCCTCGTCCGTTCGCCCGGACTCCCTCAGAAGATTGCCCAGGTCGATCAGACTACGGCCGACCTCGGCCTTGGCCTCGCCATCGGCCTCCGCCTCGTCGGCCAGCCCCCGGCGCACCGCCAGGGCTTGCCGTTGGTCGGCGATCGCCTGCTCCGTGGCGCCGAGCTGGCTCGCCAGTTTGGCCATCTCGGAGTAGGCTTGCCCGAGGGCTCGCCGCGATCCCCGGTCGGCCTGGCCCGAGAGCCGGGCTTGCAGCCGCTTGTAAAACTCGGCCGCTTCCCGCAGTAGTCGGTCCCGCACCGGATTGAGGTTGTCGTTCTTGAGCAAGACGTCCTCGGTGACCCCGGTGTGGAACGTCTTGATCGCCTCCAGCGCCAGGTCGAAGCGGGCCTGGATCTGGGAGGCGGCCGCGGCCAGGTCGGCGTTGGCCTGCTTCTCGCGCCGGACCGACTCGGCGAGCAGGCCGTTGGCCTTGTTCAGCTCGCCGTTGGCCCTCGCCTGCACGGCCAGGACCGAGGCCAGCCCGACGGTCGCCGCCACGAGCGTCGCTGCCGCAGCCGTCACGGTCGTCCGCCGCCGCCGCATCCACCGCCGCACCCGCTCGGCCAGCGGGTCGCGCCAGGCCGAGACCGGCTCGTCGGCCAGCCAGTGCTCGATGTCGTCGGTGAGCTTGCGAGGGGACTCGTAGCGCCGGGCCGGGTCGGTGGCCATCGCCTTCAGGCAGATGGCCTCCAGGGCCGGGTGGATCCAGGCCTTGAGCTTGCGGGGCGGCGGGAAATCGCCGGTCTCGACCTTGTGGAGCTGTTCGACAAGATCGGCGTCATTGAACGGGGCCCGGCCGGTCAGCAGGCAGTAGAGCGTGGCGCCCAGGCTGTAAACGTCGCTGGCTGGCCCCAGGGTGTCGATCTTGCCGGCGGCTTGCTCGGGGCTCATGTATGCCGGCGTGCCCAGCCGTGCGCCCAGCTCGGTCCCGCGCAGGTCGCTGCCGGACTCCGGGACCAGCGTGCGGTCGTCCAGCGTGCCCTGGGCGGGCGCCCCTCCGGCCGGCCGACGCTCTTGGCCAGGCCCCAGTCCACCACCAGCGTCTCGCCGTACTTGCCGAGCATGATGTTGCCCGGCTTCAGGTCGCGGTGGAGCACGCCGCGGCTGTGCGCGTAGTCGATCGCGTTGCAGACATCGAGGAACCGACGCAGCAGCTTTTGAAGCGCCAGGGTTCGCCGGCCCGGGTCGCGGTCCTTGGACTCCGCATCGTGGAACTGCTCGATGGCTGCCTTGAGGTTGTCGCCCCGGATGAACCTCATGGCGTAGAACGGGCGGCCGTCGTCGAAGGTGCCCAGGCCGTAGACCGGGACGATGCCGGGATGCTCCAGCCGCCCGGTGATCTCGGCCTCGACCACGAACCGGGCGCGTTTATCCTTGTTGGCGGAGTGGTCGCGCTTGATCCGCTTCAAGGCCACGATCCGGTGGAGCTGCTGGTCGCGCGCGAGATACACCTCGCCCAGCGCGCCGCGATCGTGGAAGCGCACGATCTGGAACCGCCCCTCGGGGTCGGCGGCTTCCGACTGCTCGGCGTAATCGGCGGTGGCATCCGCGTCGCCGTCGGTCGCGGCGTCGAGCGACATGACGGTGCACTGGAAGTCGAGGTCGGCGACACGTTCGAGTCGATCCCGAACCTCGGGAACCACCTTGAGCACGGCCAGGCTCCGCTCGGGGTCGCAGCCATGCTGCTGGATGTGCTCGTGGACCAGTTGCTCGAGCAAGGCATACCGCGCGGGGCTGAGCGCCTTGCGGTCCAGCAGGAGTTGTCCCAGCGGCTTCGACTTGTCGGCCACCCAGGCGTCGAAGCCGGCGACGAGTGCGTCGCGGTCGATGAAGTGGTTTTGCAAGGCGAGCAAGCCGAGGAGCATGTTCTCGGCCGCGCCGACGGCGCGTTTCGGCTCGGGCCGCTCGTCGAGGCCGAAGGCGGCGGCGATGGCATCGCGGTCGTCGGGAAAGCGGAGCTGATATTCTTCGGGGGTTGGCCGCTCGCCGGCAGCCCGGCGCAGCTCGCGCTCGACGCGCACGAGTTCTTCGAGCAATTGGGCGCGACGGCCGGCGCCCGCCTCGGCCAGGAAGTCCTCGATGAGCGGCCGCTGGGGGCCGCCGGTCCACTCGTGCTCGAAGCGATCGGCGGCCTCGTCGATCCAGGTCCGCTCGCCGCTGAGAAGGGAGCTCATGTCGATCCTCCTCCGCCACCAAGACCGTTCCCAGGGCCATGCCCTGGAAAGGAGCGATTGGCGTTTGCGTCGCATCGACGCGAGAGAACCCCCCCTGACCCCCCCTTCGTAAGGGGGGGATGAAGACGAGCGGGCCTGCCCCGTTTTCCCCCCCTTACGAAGGGGGGGTCAGGGGGGGTTGAGGCCCCGGCCCGATCTCGAGGCCGATGACACGTGGGCGACCCATTCGTTAACTGCTCTGTCGTGTGGCTGCCCCTGCAGGATTCTCGCCGCTGGGAATCGAGCTCACGTCGATCCTCCTCCGCAGCGAGGCGATCCAGCCGGGCTGCTTCATGTCGGGCGGGTCTCACCCGCCGTCGCGGGTCTCGTTCGGTTCGTCGGGCCGACCCCAGTAGGCGCGGATTCGGCCAAGCTTGCGCCTCCACGGTCCGGACGGTGCACTTCAACTCGTCGGCGATCTCTTGATTGGAGCATCCTTCGAGCTTGCGTTGCGCGATTTGCCGCAGCTCGGGCTCGCGCAGGGCCTGGAAGCGCCGCTCGAGGGCCTCGTTGAGCAGCGCCGCCTCGGCGGGAGTCGGCGCGTCGTCGTCGATCCGGTCGATGAACGCGGCCCTGGCATCGCGATCGTCGCCGGACGTGATCCTCTCCTTGACCTCGCGCCGGACGTCGCGCCGACCTTGAAGGTGACGGTTGGCCGTGTTCCGGGTCTTGCGGAGCGTGATCTGCACCAGCAGCATCCACAGCTCATCCCGGCTCGACAGGTCGAAGTCGCCCCGGCGCTGGCGCAAGCAGAAGCTCTTGTACATACTCTGGATGACGTCTTCCTCGTCTTCGCGGCCCCGGATCCGGGCCGTCAGGTGGCTGCGGGCCAGGATCAGCAGCTCGTGGAAGTAGCGCTGCCACACCAGCCGGGCGGCCAGGTCGCGCACGGCCGGGTCGTCGGAACGCAGGTCGATGATCAGCCGTGTGACCGAACCTCGGGTGGGCATGGGTTCGAGATCCTTCCGGTCAGGTGGCCCGGGCGAGCCGATCCGCACATCGTCGATTAACCCTCAATCAAAAACCCGACCGGGCGCCCGACAGGAGGTCACTGAGAATCTCGAGGTGGCCGTGGCGTCCAGGCGGACGGTGCTGCCTACGCGGTCGCCGCTGGCACCTCGCGCAAGCCATGGTGCACGAAGAACGGTCACGCCGGGAGTATCCGTGCGGGCATCCGCCCACGCGGATCCGCTGGTGCCCTGTTACGGCTCACGGCTCCGTCATCCTGGTGGCGCCTTGGCTCAGGCGCGCGGGATGACGCGCACGAAGGCGAGGAACGTCGTGTTGATCCAGCCGAGCATCCGGCGCACGGCACCCGGCGACGTGCTCCCCTTTGTCGACGACCATCGCTGTACTCCTCGACACGGGCACGTTGGGGACGCTCTTATTCGCTGGCTTCCTACCCCTGGATCATCGTTGGACGGCCCGGGGCGCACACACCGGCGGTGACCCTCGGGCCAGAAAAAAAGCCCCGTCGATGCGATCACTCGCACCGCGGGGCCGACAAGACCGGGATCCCCGGCCCATCGTGAGCCGAGATCATACGATTGAGTGTATTTGTCACTCAGGAGGATGTCAATAGCCTTGATCCGAATCTTTGCCGATTCTGGGTCGATGGGGGCGGAAAAGGGTCAGGACCGAGAGGTTGGAATCGGACCCGCCCTCGTCGATCGACCGCGGCCGGAGACCGGCCGGCCCGGGTCCGTCCCGGCCGCCACCCGCCGGCTCGACCGAGGTCGCCGGCCGGTCCCCGCAATTCGGGCCGAAATTGGTGTCGCTTCAGGGCCGAAATTGGTGTCGCTTTCATGATTTCCGTAGCGTCGGCCCCGGAGTCCCCGGCCGATCCGCAGCCCGGACTCCGCCGGTCCGCCGCCATCCGATCCGATCCGACCGGCCCGCATCGCCCGACCACGGCCGGGTCGGGACCGGATCTCGAGCCCTGGCCGCGGCGATATGGAGACCCGGGCTCGCGAGCGCCGACCTCAACGGTGATGCGACTGCGACGTCCCTGGACGTGACGCTGGCCACCGGGGCCAAGGGTCAGAGGTTGGGAGCTGGCGTTTCACTCGGATCAGGTGACGAAAGGTCTCGAGGCGTCGCGCCTGACCCCGCCCGACGGCGGGTGCGGTCGGCTGGGACCGCTGGTCCACCGTTTTGCTCAATCCACGGTCCTGCACTGTTGCGTTCATCTTCGATCTGATGCGCATGGACTCTCGGACGGTCGCCGGATCGTTCCGGCTGTCCCCGGCAAGTGGTCAGAATCGGTGAGCTCGCCGGGATCCGGTCGCCAGAACTGGCCGTGGGGCGCCGTGAGGCGCCGAAAACCGGCCGCCGAGCGCCGCGATCCGCTGACGGGAGGGCCGATCGGGCCACGAAGCCCGAACCGGCCGGAATCCGGTCCGTTCGGCATGGCCCGTTTTCGGTCGTCGGTCGGAGCGGGAGCCGGTTGACCCTTCCAGACTCGGGGCGGGGGTCTCGGCCGGGATGCGCGACCGGGGATCGTCCCGATCTTGGCGGTCGGCTCCGGCCGGGGATCATCCGACGAGCCGCGGGCGAACCGGCCTGCCCCGTCGCGAGGACGAAGCAGGCCGGTGGCGGATCCTCACTTTCGACGGACCGATCGTCGGGGGGCTCACTCCCGGCCGGCGCCGACGGTCGCCTCGTCGCGGTAGCGGGCGTAGGCGGGTCCCTTGTCGGCCAGGGCCTCGAGGGCCTCGGGCCGGATGCGGACCTCGGCGTCGAGATGGGCCTTGAAGCCGGTCCCGGCCGGCACGAGGTGGCCCAGGATGACGTTCTCCTTGAGGCCGACGAGGTAATCGACCTTGCCGGCCAGCGCCGCCTCGGTCAGCACCTTGGTCGTCTCCTGGAAGCTGGCGGCCGAGATGAAGCTCTCGGACTGCACGGCCGCCTTGGTGATCCCCAGGAGCTGGGTGCTGGCGGCCGCCGGCTTGGGCCGGATCCACTCGGCCTTCTTGCCGCCGGCGGCCTCGACCCGGAGGTTCTCCTGGTCGAAGACCTCGCCGTTCGCGCCCGGCGGGCCGGGTTCGAGCGGGCCGTGGCCCGCGATGTCTTCGTCCACCACTTCGGCAGGCGGAGTTTCGTCGGGAACGCGATCGATGCCGCGGCGCTGCTCGAGGAGAAGGCGCGGCGGTTCGCCGCGAAGTGGGGGCACGAAGTTCCCCGCGGGCGGCGAGTGGCCCTGAGCCCGTGGGGTGCGCCGTCGGAAGCGGCCGGAGGCGATTCCGGATTCGAGATTCCAGATTCAAACAGGTTCAATATCGATGCGGGCCGGGAGGTCTCGACCCGCCACGTTGGCCGCGGGTCCGGTCATCGCCGCGCCGCCGTCTGCCTGACGATGATCGTGCGAGACGAGGAGAAGGACCTTCGGAATTGCCTCGAGTCGGTGCGGGGGATCTTCGACGAGATCGTCGTCGTGGACACCGGCAGCGTCGATGGCACTCGCGAGGTCGCCCGCGCGTACGGGGCGCGGGTGTTCGACTTCGTCTGGGTCGACGACTTCGCCGCGGCGCGGAATGCGGTGCTGGCGCGGGCCAGGGGCGATGAGACGATCCGCTGGACCTATCGCGTCCACGAGCAGATGCTCCCGGCCCCGCGCCGTGCCGGGATCCCCGTGCGCTGGACCGATCTGACCGTGCGGCATACGGGGTACTCCGACCGGGCAGTGCGGGCCCGGAAGCTGCGCGCGACTCCCGCATCCTTCGCGACGAGCTGGAGGAGCGGCCCGACGACCCGTTCATCCTGTTCAACCTCGGCTCCGTCGCCATCGAACGCCAGGAGTGGCTCGAGGCCCTGGCGCTGCTGCGTCGCAGCCTGGCGGGCTCGGCGCCGACCGACTCGATCGCGCGGAAGCTCCACGCCTTGATCGCCGGCGCCCATCAGATGCTCGGCGAGCCGAACGAGGCGCTGGCGGCCTGCGCCGCGGGGCTGGCGGTCGACGCGGACGACGCCGAACTGCTCTTCCGCGAAGCCGTCGTGCGGCGACACTCGGTCGACGCGGACGGAGCCCGGCGGTGCTGAGAGCGGATCCTCGCCCTGCGCCGGCCCGAGCAGTTCGCCAGCGTGGACCAGGGGATCTACGGGCCTTGACGCGGCGCAACCTCGCCGCCCTCGCCGCCGAGCGGGGCGACCTTGAGGAGGAGATGCGGCACTGGCACGCGGTGCTCGCCGAACGCGCCGACGATGCGGAGGCGCTCCGGAAGATCCGACGGCCCACCTCCGTGGAGGCACCTCGCTGACCGCCGGCCGAGTGCTGTTCGCCTCCATCCACTGTTATCTCGATCCCTCCAGCGGCGCGGTGATGGCGACCCGCCAGCTACTCGAATTCCTCGCCGCGCGCGGCTGGGATTGCCGCGCATTGACCTGTGGCATCCTCGACAATCAACGCGAGACGTCGGTGGACGACCTGCTGACGACTCTCGAACTCGACGGCTCGGCCCGGCGGCTCGATGCCGCGCTCGGCGCGGAGGGGCCGCCGAGGTGGTCAACCTCACGCTGGACGGCGTCCGGCTCACCGTGATGCCCACCGCTTCCAGTCGGGCCGAGAAAGCGCCCAATGCGCCGGACGGAGCGAGGTTCCTCGACTTCGTCGGGCAAGTGGTCGGTCGGTTCCGGCCCGGCGTGCTCCTGACTTACGGCGGGCACGCCGTCAGCCTGGAGCTGATGCGGATCGCCCGAGCCGTCGGCACGCCGGTCGTGTTCCACCTGCACAACTTCGGCTACAACGACCGCCGCGGATTCGCCGACGCCTCGGCCCTGCTGTTCCCGTCCGAGTATTCGCGCCGCGACCACCTGCGCCGGCTGGGGCTGAACGGGACCGTCATCCCCTACCCGGTGCGGCTGGAACGGGTCATCGCCGAGGACCGCGATCCGACCTACGTCACGTTCGTGAACACGCAGTCGGAGAAGGGCGCGTGGCGTCTTCGCCCGGATCGCGCTGGAGCTGAGCCGGCCTGCCAGTGGACCTGTCGGGTCCGACGAACCTCCACCGGATGGCCAACACGCCCGACCCGCGGGATTTCTACCGGGTCAGCCGGGTGGTGCCGGTGCCGTCGCTGTGGCGGGAGTCGCTGGGCCGGGTGGCCGTGGAGGCGATGGCCAACGGCATCCCCGTGATCGCCAGCGACCGAGGCGCGCTGCCCGAGACACTCGGCGACGCCGGGTTCGTGCTGACGATCCCGGACCGGTACGTCCCCTCCAACCCGGCCGTGCCGAGCGCGCGAGAAGTGGCGCCATGGGTGGCGATCATCGAGCGGCTCTGGGACGACCCGGACTTCGAGGCCAGGCACTGGGCGCTTGCGCTGGCCGAGGCGCAGCGCTGGGACGCGGAGCGGCTGGTGGATCGGTATGAAGGCTTCTTCCACTCGCTTCGACCGGGGTGATCGGCGCCTCCTATCTGGTGACCAATCGGATAACGGGCGCTCGGACCGCTTATAATTAAGGTGCAGGATGCGCTGGGTGTGATCTTTGACAAGTTGGCGTTCGGTTTTTTATTGTGGATGCCCACGATAGGATGGGTGTAGTTCGCTTTTATTGACCGTGATCGTCTTGCGCGAGCCGCCACATTGATTGCACCCATCCCATCTGGCCCGTCTGTGTCGCATCAATCATCGTGAAGCAAGTATGCATGCTAGATGGGTGCTTTTGTGCGACGATTGGAGCACGCTATCTCGGTCTGTTCGGGCACTGGAATGCGGGAGAAAAACTGACCAAACGAAGCCAACTGCCAAAATGGCGGGGGACTTTCCCTGGTTCAAGAGGAAAAAGCTCGCGAAACGAACCCAGCTTTGGCAGTCGATGAGGACGCCAAAACGGTCATCTGCCAAAATGGCAGCGTAACTAGCTCCACTCCGAGCCGAAATCGCGCGAACGAACCCAACTTCGGGAGTTCGGCTCGGGTCGGCGGACGTCGAGGTGCCACCGTCGGCCGTTGACTCGCGATGAACGCGGTCGCCAGGACGGTTCCTCCATCTGAGGACGTTCGCGACGATCGTCTTGTCGCCAAACACGGCTCTGCTGTACAGTGGGCGGGGATGTCCGCCCCCCAGTTCGGCTGTCCGGCGATGTGCCACAGCTTGCTTGCATGGCTGGAGTTAAGGGACGATGCCGGTACAGTTCGCGGTGCTTGCCAGCGGATCGAGAGGGAACTCGACTCTGGTCCGCGGCGCATGCCCCGGCGTCCTGATCGACGTGGGGATCGGGCCGCGGATCCTCGACGAGCGACTCGAGAGCGTCGGCGCGAGCTGGTCCGAAGTCGCGGCGGTGGTCCTGACTCACACGCACGCCGACCACATCGACTCGGCGACCTTCGCCGACGTGGCTCGGCGGCGACTGTTCCTCCACTGTCACGAAGGGCATCGGCCGGCGCTGGCCGCGGACCCGGGGTTCCGGAAGCTGGAGGAGGCCGGGCTGGTCTCCTGCTACGCGGAGGATCGTCCGTTCCTCACGGCCACGGGACTGCGCCTCGAGCCGATCCCCCTGCCGCACGACGGCGGCCCGACCTTCGGGTTTCGGATCGAGGTCTCGGCCGGCCGCCGGTCCCGGCCGGTGAGTATCGGCTACCTCGCCGATTCGGGGACCTGGTCCGAGACGATGGCCGACGTCCTGGCCGACGTCAACGTGCTGGGCGTCGAGTTCAACCACGACGTGGCGATGCAGAAATCCTCCGGTCGGCCGTGGGTCCTGATCCGGCGGAACCTCGGCGACCGCGGCCACCTCTCCAATCGGCAAGGCGCCGAGCTGGTCGAGGCGGTGCTGAGACGCTCGCGACGCGGGGCGCTGCGACACCTGGTCTTGCTGCACCTGAGCCAGCAGTGCAACCGGCCCAAACTGGCAATCGAGGAGGCCAGGTCCGTCGTTGTCGGCGCGGGCCGGCGTGTCGCCGTACATGCCGCGAGGCAGTGCCCGGCCCATCCCAACCTCTGGATCAAGGCGGGTCGCACGGCGGGACGGTCCGTTGCTTCCCGATCCGGTTCGCGATCGTCGCCGATCACATCGGCGGCTACTTCCGCCCCGCCGGTGCTCGCCGGCCTGTTCGACGACATCGATCGGGGCTCGGATCGAGTGGGGGCGCCTTGAACGTGGCTCATTACTTCGCCAGCGACGTGCACCTGCGCGACGATCGTCCCGAGCGGGATTCGCGCTTCCGAAGCTGGCTGCGCAGGCTGGCACGGTCCGACACGCTCTTCATCGTCGGTGACCTCTGCGACTTCTGGATGGGCTCCAGGCTGAGTCAAAGGCGGCTGGCCGAGTATCCCAGTCTCCGGGCCCTGGCGGAGTTCCGACGCCGCGGCGGCTCGCTCGCCGTCATGCCCGGGAATCACGACCTCTGGCTCTGTCCGTTCTACAAGCGTGCGCTGGGCGCCGAGATCGTCGAGGAGCCGGCCGATCGCGTGATCCACGGGCTACGGGTGCGGATGGTCCACGGCCATCGCCTCGGCGCCCGGCGGCACTGGAAGGCGGGGATGGAGAGTCAGGCTTTCTTCGCGGCGTTCGGCTGGCTGCCCGGGCCCGTGGCACGCCCGCTCGACCGGGTGCTCTCGTGGAAGAACGAGCGCAGGCTCCTGGCCGACGAGGAGCGCCATTTGCGAGTCTTCCGGGCCTATGCGGCATCGTGTCGCGATCTGGCCGACCTCCTCGTCATCGGCCATGTCCACCGCGAGTCGACGAGATGGTCGAACTCCCGGCGGACACCGAGACCGGTTGTACCGGCGCGCCCGCCGGGCTGCGCCTGATCGTGCTCGGCGGATGGCAATATCGCTCGAGCTACCTCAAGATCGACGCGGCGGGGGCGAGGTTCCACGTCGTGCCCGACCCGGAGCGGGCGGAGCTAACCGGGGCGCCCAGGGCGACGATTCGCTCGAGTTCGGCTCCCCCACGACTCAGACCAAGATGGGCCCACCGCGATGAAGTTCGACCATCATCTCCATACCGCCCGCCACTCGCCGGACAGCTCCATTCACCCGTGGGACCTGGTCGAGCGGGCGCCGCGAGGTCGGGCTGGACGGCGTCGTGATCACCGAGCACGACTATCAGTGGGAGGACGATGAACTCACCGAGCTGGGGGAGCGTGCCGCCCCGCTGCTCGTGTTCTCGGGGGCCGAGATCTCGGCGCGCGAGGGCCACTTCCTGGTCTATGGACTCCCTTCGCTCGACGAGGTCCCGCCGGGCGTCGGGCTCGCCGACCTACTGCGCGTCGTGCGTGCCCATGGTGCCGCCGTCGTCGCCGCGCATCCGTTCCGCTGGGACCAGCCATTCGACGCCATCGTCGCCGAACACGGGCCCGCCTTCGACGGCCTTGAGCTCGTGAGCAAGAACGTCACGCCCGAGACTCGCGCGCGGACCGAGGCGCTCCTCCGTCGTCACGCCATGGGCGCCACTGGTTCGAGCGATGCCCACGAGGTCGAGAGCGTCGGGTGTTACTTCACGGAGTTCGACCGGCCGGTGCAGACGATCAAGGACTTCGCCGCGGCGCTGAGGGCTCGGTGCGGGCGGCCCAGGCATCGGCCGGGTGTGTTCCTGGCCAGCGGACCTGTCTCCTGGGAGCCGCTCGCGGATCGGCGAGTGAAGTGGGGCCCATTCCGCCCTGCCGCCGCCGTCACAGCGCTTTTCGCAACCGGCGGAGCTGCTGGCGATCTTCGTCATACTGGCGGCGCATGGCCTCCAGGAGGCGAGTCAGTCGCTCGTCGAGCCGGCGTCGTTCCTCGTCGTCGAGCGGACGCGTCTGTGCGGCGGCGACCAGCGGCCGCAGGGATTGCACCTCGCGTCGGGCGGCGCCGACGAGGACCTGCTCGAGCACGTCCAACCACTTCGAGGCCACCGCGAAGTGGAATGGCGGATCACCGGGTCGTCGCAGCCGGGTCAGATCGGCGGTGGCCCGGACGATGTAGTTGGAGCGCACCACCAGTGAGCGCTCCAGGCGGGCGGGTGCCTCGCGCCGATCCACCACGAACTGGGCCAGCGCCGCACCCGACGATGATCAGGCCGGTCACGACGCCGGCACCCCAGGCCGATGGCGTGCCGACACGGGCGGAGAGCCTCCGGTGGGCGAAGCCGATCGCGGTGCCGACCAGCAGGCCGCCGGCATGTCCCCAGTTGTCGATGTGGCGGGGAAAGATGGCCCCCAGTCCCGCCGTCAGGGCGATGAACACCAGCATCAGGCGGCTGAGCCGGCGACCCTCCGGCGCCCTCGATCGCCAGCCGGCGACCGCGCAGAGGCCGATCATGCCCATGATCACCACCGAGCCGCCGGCCGCGTGCACGTCGCGGTTCGATCGGAGCCATTGGCGGATCAGCGCCGAGATCAGGTTGCCCCCGCCGCCCGTCAGCCCGTAGATGAAGATCAACTGGTACGAGCCGTACCACGATTCGAGGAGGCCGCCGAGCTGATACATCGCCAGCAGGTTCAGCCCGAGGTGGACCAGGCTGTAATGGACGAAGTTGCAGGTAACCAGCCTCCAGACCTGGCCTCGGTCCAGGTCCCGCAGGCTCAGGTCCCCGAACTCTTCCCCGCCGCCGAAGCCCAGAATCAACCAACGACCGGCGGGCGGCGCGTCGCCGGCGGCGAGATGGTTGTAGGTCATCGCCGCGAACACGATGATCCAGCTCACGCAGAAGACGGACGTCGCCGGAAACTCCCGGAACTCGCGGGCCAGCCATCGCAGGATCATGCTTGCTCCGGGGTTCGACCTGGGGCACAGGAAGCGGACCGGCGAGCTCTCCGTCAAGCGGACCCGTCGGGGCCCGGGTTGAGAGATCAGCAGGAGGTCTTCGGCGGGCTCTGGGCATCGAGGACGGTGCGGAGCCGCGCCAACTGCAGCGCCCACGCCGATTCGTCGAGCGCGACGACGAGGCCCGAAGTGGAAAGCGGCTCCGCGAGCGCGACCCATGTCCTGCATCCGGCGTATTCCGGGGTCGCGGCGATCTCGAACGGCGGTTCGCGCCGCCAGATCCGGGTGCCGAGGACCCACAGGCCGGGTGTCCGGTAATGGAATCGTCCGCGTACGGTCTCGGCCGTGAGCACGTGGAAGTCCTCCAGCGCGGGCAACAGGGCCTCGTCACGAACGCGACCGATCAGCTCGACGCGCGCCAGAGTGCCGATCGGGATCATCGGGCTGGTGCCGGCGTCCGCCGGAGGACGATCGTGGACGACGGATCTCAGCCCCTGCTGGGCCTGGTGGACGGCGGTGGGATACAGCCAGAACTCGTCATGCTCGGGGACGAACGCGCCGGGGCCGGGACCCTCGCTGATCCCCCCTTTGCGGATGATGATCGTCTGACGCCCCTGGGCCAGCGCCTCGCAGACGCCGGCCCACTCCTTGAAGGCGACCGAACACGATCCGGACTGCGGGACCACCACGTTATTCCCATTCCATCTTCGGGAGCCGTTCCATCAAGTCGGTCACGGCGTCCCTGGGGGACTTGCCCTCGAAGAGGACCTGGTGAAGCGCGGCGGTGATCGGCATCTCCACGCCTCGTTCACGCGACAGTCGGTGGACGCTCCGGGTCGTCGGCACGCCCTCGGCGACGTTCACCATCTCGCCCAGGACCTGGTCCAGCGTCTCGCCACGGCCGATCCGCTCGCCGACGGCACGGTTTCGACCGTAGGGGCTATAACAGGTCGTCACGACGTCTCCGACGCCCGCCAGTCCATAGAAGGTCTCGAATCGGGCGCCCAGGTGGACGCCCAGCCGGGCGATCTCGACGAGCCCGCGCGTCAATAGCGCGGCCTTGGCATTATCGCCGAAACCGAGGCCGTCGCAAATCCCCGCGGCGATGCCCACGATGTTCTTGAGGGCACCGGCCAGCTCGACGCCCAGGGCATCCCGGCTGGTGTAGACGCGGAACGTGGGGTGGTTGAGGACGTCGCGGATCCGCTCGTTGAGCGCGGCGTCCCGGCCGGAAACAACGACCGAGGCCGGCAAGGCCCGCGCCAGCTCTTCCGCGTGGCTCGGGCCGCTCAGCACGGCCACCGATCGCGGGCCGAGCGACTCCTCGATGATCTGGCTCGGCCGGGCGAAGGTCCCGTACTCAATTCCCTTGACGACGCTCAGGACGGGCATCCCCGAAGGGATCGAGCGGGCCAACTGCCCCATCGTGGCGCGAAGGTAGGAGGTCGGGACCGCCGCCACCACGAGGTCGGCCCCTCCGGCGGCCTCGTCCGCGTCGGACGTGACCCGGATCGAATCCGGGATGACGATCCCGGGCAGATGCCGGTGGTTGATCCGCCTGACGGCGAAGTCCCGGGCGTGCCCGGCATCGCGCGACCAGAGGCGGACGTCTCCCAACGACCGGGCGAACAACAAGGAGAGCGCGGTGCCCATGCCTCCCGCGCCCAGGATCGCGACCTGGCTCATCGACATTTCAGGACCAGCATCGGCACTCCACGACCCATCGAGCCGCCTCTTCCCGGACTTTCATTAAACCCGGTGAGTTGAGCCTTCGACAACCGCTTGGTGATGCGGCTGCGATGACGGGCACTGGCACGCGTCGTCGCGTTTCCGACATGTGAATGGCGATCGCCGCCTCGGCATGATATTTGATAGAGGAGTGGGCTCATCTCGTACGAAGTGCGGACTGCGTCGGGATGTTGCAACCGGCCCTCGTGGGGATACGGCTCCGCTTCGATCCTGGGCGCGGTTCATCTCGGCGGACTTCCGGAACCTGAAGAGGATTCCATGGCCGAACACCGTCCCATCCGAGTCGCCGTGTCCGGGGCCGCCGGGCGGATCGCCTATTCGCTGGTCTTCCGGATCGCCGGCGGCGGCATGTTCGGGCCGCAGCAGCCGGTGTCCTTGCGGCTGCTCGATGTGCCCGAGGCCGCCAACCCGCTCCGCGCCTGCGAGCTGGAGCTGCGGGACTGCGCCCCGCTGCTGCTGGCCGAGCTGATGAGCACGGCGGACCCGCGCCGACGCGTTCGAGGGCGCGGACTGGATCATCCTGCTGGGTGGCAAGCCCTTCACGCCCGAGCGGCGCAACCGGCTGGAACTCCTCCGCGAGAACGCTCCCATCATGGTCGAGCATGGCCGGGCGATCAACCAGGTGGCACCGAACGCGCGGATCCTGGTCGTGACCAGCCCGAGTAACGCCAATTGCATGGTCGCCAGGTCTCAGGCCAGCGGCGTCCCCGAGAGTCACTGGTTCGCGCTGACCCAGGTTGTGCGGATGCGGGCGATCGGGTTGATCGCCGAAAAGGTCGGGGTTCCCCCCGAGAGGGTCAAGCGGGTCACCGTCTGGGGCAACAACAGCGAGTCCGCCGTCATCGACCTGCATCCCACGATCATCGGCGACCGGCCGGCCCTCGAGGTGATCAACGAACGCGCACTGGGTCGAGCACGTCCTCGGCCCGATGATCGCCAGCCGGAATGATGAGATCTACCGCCTCCGCGGCGCGATGCCCGCCGGCTCGATCGCGCAGGCCATCCTGGGCACGGTCCGGTCGATCGTCACCCCGACGCCCTTTGAGCGATGGTTCTGTGCGGGCGTCGTCTCGGACGGCAGCTACGAGGTCCCGCGCGGCCTGGTGTTCGGATTCCCGCTCACCACGGCGGACGGCCGGACCTGGTCGATCGTGCCCAACTACTACCTGGATGAGACGGCCCGCCAGCGGATCCAGGCCAACGTCGCCGAGATCCAGCACGAAGCGACGGCCGTCAACGACATGCTCGGAGCGATCTAGGGCCGCGTACCCCTCCGGATCGCCTTGTCAGTGACGGGTTGGGCCGAGGCCCGTAGCCGCATCGGGGCTCTATGGGGCCGGGCGCGGATCGGCGGTCACCTTGATTTGACCGTGGACCCGGGCTGTGATGATCTGGTCGAAGTGAGCGCGATTGCGGCGGGTTGCGGCGTCCATGTCGGCGAGGAAGGCAGCGACCGAGCCATTCGTGTCGGACGATTCGTAGTTGAGGCGGCGAGCGAGACGCTCCAGTTCGACGGATCTCCGCGGCAACTCGCCGACGCTCCGGTTCTGGATGAGCCGCAGTCGCCCCTCGACCGCGCGGAGGAAGTCGTAGGCGTCGCGCAGCTCGGCGTGGGTCTGCGCGTCGATGATCGCGTTGCGTCGGAGCGCATCCAGCGCGTCCCAAAGGTTGGGGCGTAGCAGGTCGGGCTGCCGCGAGGCGTGTGCGAGCTGCAGGTACTGGACGATGAATTCGATGTCGGCGACGCCGCCGAAACCCCGCTTGAGGTGATACCTCGGTCGCGAGGCCTCGAGCTTGCGGCGCATCGACAGGACCTGCGAGGCGAGCAGGTCGGCGTCGACGGGCGTGGCCAGCATCGCCTTGATCGCCTCGGCGACCCGGGCGCCGAATCCGCCGGTCGCGAAGATCACCCGCGCACGGGTGAAGGCCATCCGCTCCCAGGTCTGCGTCGACCGCCGCAAGTAGTCGCGGAAGGCCTCGAGGGTGAGAACGAGCGGACCGGAGGCACCATGCGGCCGGAGCCGGGCGTCAACGCTGTACAGGGGGCCGGACGCCGAGCCGTCCCCCAGCGCCTTGAGGACTCGCTGGACGACCTCGGTCACGAACTGGTCGTTGGAGATCGAGATCGGCCCACCGACGGTCGTTCCATCGGCCTCGTGGACGAAAACAAGGTCGAGGTCGCTATGATAATTCAGCTCGCGGCCGCCGAATTTCCCCAGCCCCACGATCGCCCAGCGATCGCGGCGTCCGTCGCCGGCGCATCGGGGCGTCCCGAACCGCTCGAGCCGGCGCCGCCACTGGTCGCGGGCCACCTGGGTCACGATCGCCTCGGCGACGTCGGCCAGCTCGCGCGTGACCACCCGCACCGGCTCGCGGCCCAGGATATCGCGGGTCCCGATCCGCACCCACTCCTTGTTGCGGAAGCTCCAGAGGATGGGACCGAGGTCCTCCGCGCCGGTGCAGAGCTCGGCCAGCTCGGCCTTGATCGCCGCGCCCGGCGAGGGCCGATCTACCACCAGCGAGTCGACCAGGTCGTCGATCATCCCCGGGTTGTTGATCAGGATCTCGGAGAGGAACTGGCTGGTCGCGCACAGCTCGACGTAGAGCCGGAGGCTCGGCGGGTTGAAGTTGAACAGCTCCCAGAGCACCGCCTTGGCGCCCAGCGAGGCCGAGACCTTCTCGAGGTTGGTGAGCGTCATGTCGGGGTCGGGCGTGCGGCCGACGGCCTCGAGCAACCGGGGCGCGATGGCGGCGAGGAAGTGCCGGCATCGGGCCTGGGACAGGAACGGGAAGTCCTCGCGGGCCAGCGCCAGCAGGTTCTGGTGCGCCGGTCGCCCGATCGCGGAACGGGTAGGCCGCCATGACCCGCAGGACCTCGGCCGGATCCGGGTCGGGGTCGAGGACGAGGTCGACGATCGGGTCGACCGCCTTGCCGTCGTCGCCACGGAAGGCGTCGTGGAGCAAGTGGTCGAGGATCCGCCGATTGAGCTCGGTCTTGGCGCGGTAGTCGCTCAGGAAGCGGACCGCCGGGCCCGACCGCGCCTCCCAGCGCTGGCCGGCACGTATCCCATGCGGATGGCCAGCGTCCGGATGGCTTCCTGTTCGCGGGGCATCTCGTGCGTCTGCCGATCGAAGACGATCTGGAGCCGGTGCTCGACCCGCCGGAGGAACCGATAGGTGTCGTCCATGATGTAGCGTTCCTCGGCGGTCAAGCAGCCGACGCGCTCGAGCTCGGCGATGGCGTGCAACGTGTTGCCGCTTCGGACCTGGGGATACTGGCCGCCGTGCAGGAGCTGGAGGAACTGGACAACGAATTCGACGTCGCGGATGCCGCCGCGTCCGGTCTTGACCTCGACCTCGGCGGTGCCGGCCGAGACCGTCCGCTGCTCGATCCGGCGCTTGAGGGCCTTGATCTCGGCGATCTCGGTCGCGGCGAGGTAGCGGCGATAGACGAACGGCGTGATCGCGTCCTGGAAGGTGCGGCCCAGCGCCAGGTCGCCGGCCACCGGGCGGCACTTGATCAGCGCCTGACGTTCCCAGGTCCGGCCTCGGGTCACGTAATAGCCCATCGTCGCCCCCAGCGAGCGGGCTATCGCGCCCTGCTCGCCATCGGGCCGGAGCCGCATGTCCACACGATACGCCATCCCCAGCGCCGTGTGTTCGGCGAGCAGCCGGACGATCTCGCTGCCCATCCGCGCGAAGAGCTCGGCGTTGGACACGACCTTCGGCCCGACCGTCTGCCCTTCCTCATCGTAGAGGAAGATCAGGTCGATGTCGGAGCTGAAGTTGAGCTCCTCGCCGCCCAGCTTGCCCAACCCCAGGACGACGAACCGCGCGGGCTGGCCCCTCGGCGTCATCGGCGCGCCGTAGCGTTCCTCGGAGTGCGTGCGAGCGAGGCGGACAGCCGCCTCGACGCAGGCGTCGGCCAGGTGGGAGAGGTCCTGGGTGATCAGCTCGAGCGGGAATCCGCGGACGATGTCGTTGTAGCCGATCCGCAGGCTCTCCCGGCGTCGGAAGCGGCGGAAGGCCAGCTTCTGCTCCTCCTCGCTGTCGAGTGCCGCGACCGTTTCCCAGAGTTCCTCGACCAGCGCGGACCGGTCGCGGCGCCCGGCCCCGGCGCGGAGCCAATCGAAGAGGTCGGGGTCGCGAATCAAGACCTCGCTGAAGTACTGGCTGGTGCTGAAGACGTGCAGGAGGATCTCGGTCGTCCGCTCGTCGCCGACGAGCTGGTCGAGGGTCTCGTCGAGCCGGTGGACCGCGCCGAGGAAGCGCTCGAAGTTGTTCAGGGCCATGCCGGGATCGGGGCAGCGGGGCAACACCCGGTCGAGCTGGACGGCGATCCGGTCGATCCGGTCGATCCGGTCGGGCCCGGCTCGTCGGGCCAGGTCGACCAGGTCGCGCGCGCCCCGGTCGGCGTCGCGCACGCCCAGGCCGGACAGCCACCTCTCCAGCAGCTCCGGGATCTCGTGGTACTTGAGGAACCAGCCATCGTTCATTTGCATCGTCTTTGGCAGGGTCGGTGGAACCGGGCTGAGTCCGGCGGAACCCGTTGGTCAGCATGCGCTGGCCGCGGGAGGTGAAACCGACCGGGTCCCCGCCAACCGCGGCGGCCGTCCGTCCGTTCGCATCTGGAGATTGTACGCCGCCCACCGTCAACCCGGCAAAACCGGTCCTCCAGTCCGTTCGGCATATCCGTCCGACTTTCCGGGCCGCTCGCGCAGGATCGCTGGACCGACTCCTTTGCGTAGCCGTGCACGAGCCGAGGATGACCAGGGTGTTGAAAAGAGCCGAGATCCAACACGGGACATGCCGGTGTCGGAGGCAACCGGGCGGGACGACCACGTCTCTTGTTGGACGTGAGCGGTCCACTCGTCTCCGTTTCTCAGGCAACGTGTCCGATCAGGGAGCCGCGAATCGCGGCACCCATCTCTTGAGTCGGCGATATTTTTTGTCACCTCTGCTCGACTTGGCGCCACTCCCTCGGGGCGAAGGCCCGCCGGTTGGCAACGCCCGAGCAGCTCGCCAAGATAGGAGACGGGGGACATGATGATGACGACATCGCGCATTGAGAGCACACCCGAGTCGGATTCCAGCCTCTGGCAGCTCGTCTGTCGGGGGAGCGAGTCGGCATTCGAAGTTTTGGTCCGGCGCCACCAATCGCTGGTCTGTGCCGTGGCGTATAGTGCCTGCGGCAACCTGGCGCTCAGCGAGGACGTGGCCCAGGAGACGTTCTGGACGGCATGGCGGACACGGGCGACGCTCGAGCAACCGGACCGACTACGGGCTTGGCTGTGCGGCATCGCACGGAACCTCGCCAAGGACGCCCGGCGGAAGGCGTCGAGGCCCGCCGAATCCGCCGAGGCGCAGCACGTCCTGACCGGCCTGTCCGCCGACGAGCCGGGGCCCGCGGAGGAGGCGGTCTCGCGGGAGGAGGAGTCCCTGGTCTGGCAGGCGCTGGCACGAATGCCGGAGGCGTACCGAGAGCCCTTGATCTTGTTCTACCGCCAGGACCGGTCGGTGGCCGAGGTCGCCGGTGCCCTCGGCCTGAGGGAGGACGCCGTCAAGCAGCGGCTATCCCGCGGGCGCGAGATGCTGCGGGAGCAGGTGGCCGATCTGGTCGAGGGCGGCCTGCGGCGCAGCCGGCCGGGGCGCCGGTTCACCGTGGCCGTCATGGCCGGCCTGGCCGCGCACGCGGCCGGCGCCAAGACGGCCCTGGCCGGGGCCGGTGCGGGCGCGGGGGCGTGGAAGGCGGCGGCCGGGGCCGCCGGTGCGGGTGGCGCCCTCGGGGGCCTCTCGGGGCCGCTCGGTGGGCTGCTGGGCGGGTGGATCGGCACCTGGGTCCCGGCCCAGGCCGCCCCCACCCGCCGCGAGCGCGACGCAATCCTCCGCGCCGGACGGCGCATGCTGCTGGGCTCCGTTGTCTTCATCGCCGTCTTGTTCGGGTTGATTCACGCGTTCGCCGGGACGCCCGGGTACTTGGTCGCCTGGGGCGGCTGGATGGTCGCGTTCGGGGCGTACAGCGCTGTCGCGTGCATCCGCCTGGCCCGGGAGATCAAGCGCATCCGCGCCGCGCAGGATCCGGACGACCTTCCGAACGAGACGGCGCTGCGCGCGGCTGGACCGCGATGGCCACACGGTTCGGCGACCGGGTCTACCGGAGCGAAGCGGTCCTCCTCGGGCTCCCCCTGATCGACATCAACCTCAGCGCCCCGAGGCCGCCGGGAGGAGGGACCCGCCCCGGCTCGTCGCCCCTCGACGGCGGTCGGCGGGTCGCTCGGGGTTGGGTCGCGATCGGCGACGACGCCCGCGGCGTCCTGCTGGCGATCGGCTCGACGGCCCGCGGTCTGGTCGCACTGGGCGGCCGTGCCCTCGGCGTCGTGAGTTTCGGGGGGATGGCGCTGGGCCTGGTCGCCTTCGGCGGCCTCGGGCTGGGCGTCTTGGGGGTCGGTGGGCTCGGCGCCGGCGTGTATGCCTTCGGCGGCGGAGCGGTCGGCTGGCGGGCGGCGGGCGGGCTGGCCGTCGGCTGGGATATCGCCTGTGGCGGCGGTGCGTTCGCCGGACACGCAGCCCTGGGCGGGGCCGCGGTCGCCCGCGACTATGCCGTCGGCGGCGCGGCCCGCGCCCGCCACGCCAACGATGAGGCGGCCCGGCGCGTCCTCCTCGATCACCCGTTCACGCGACTCGCGTTCATCGTGATGGGTCAGCGGCAGGTCCTCCGGCAACTCGCCGGCGCGGCGCGGGCCCCGGAGCCGCCGCCGGCGGCGGCGACGCAGCGGTTCCGGCTCGATAACGGTCTGACGGTGAGGATCCGTCCCATCCAGGGGGCGGGCGACGTGGCGCTCCTGGTGCTCTACAACGTCGGCGGCGATCACGACCCCCTGGACCGATCCGGGCTCGCCCACTTGGTGGAGCATCTCTACCTCACCGCGGCGGCCGGCGCCGGCCCGGCGCGCACCGCCGAGGCCTTCTTCCAGCGCTACCACGCCGGCGGCAACGCCCAGACCGGTGACCGCTACACGGTGTTCGCCACTGTTTTCCCCAAGGGCGACCTGGAGAAGGAGCTGACGGACGCGGCCGCCCGCATGGACGACCTCCGCATCACGGCCGTCGACCTCGACCGCGAGAAACGGCGCCTGCTCGACGAGGTCGCCAACCTGTTCGGCCGGATCCCCGCCCTGGGGGCCGTGAACACCGCCCGCGAGTTGACCCGGCCGACACCCCGAGGGGGACGGAAGGGGGGCCTGCCCGAACACGTGAACGCCATCACGCTCGACGAGGTCCGGGCGCGCTGGGAGCGATACTACAAGCCCCGGAACGCGATCCTCGTCCTGGCCGGTGCCGTGGACGAAGCGGCGCGCCAGGCGGTGACGGCCCGCTTCGCCGGGCTCGAGCCCGGAGACGAAATTCCCGAGCCCGGCGAGCCCGATCCCCCGAAGGCCGGGGCCGTGCGCGAGGAGGCCGTCCATTCCCTCCAGCCGCAGGCCGAGCCCGTGGCCTGCATCGCCTTCGCCGCACCCGAGCCCGGGAGTGAGCTCTATGCGCCGTTCCTCGTGCTGGTGGCCCGGCTCTGGGCCGCCTCGGCCCAGCCCGGCGGCGACCGGATCGGCCGGCCCTCGGTGTACTTCCCCTTGCTGGAAGACCCCGCCGTGCTGGGTGTCAGCGCGACGGTGAAACCAGGTGAAGCGCCCCGCGGGCGATCGCGCGTCTGGAGTCGTTCGTCGCCGACACGGTCGCGCCGCGGTTCCGCGACGAGGAGGGCGCGTCGGCCCGTCAGATGTTCGCGCTCGTCCTGGGGACGGCCGAGATCCCGGATTCCGACCTCGCGCAGAACCCTTACGGCGCGGCCCTCTCCCTGGCCCGGCGGGAGCAGTTGCAGATCGATCCCCTTAAGCTGAACCGCGCGTTCGACGCCCTCACCGAACGGGATGTCCGCCGCGCGGCTGGCGAGATCTTGACCCCGGCCCGGCGTGCCGGGGCGTTTCTTTCGCCCATCAAGTAAGCGCGGCTGACAGGACCCGGTGGTCCGGCTTTCCGTGGTCAGCGAGCCGATTCGGGCAGGTCCGACCGGGGGGCAACGTCGCGTCCGGAACGCTTCGCTCTGTTCCCGCGAACTGCGGGGCTGGTCCCCGTCCTCGCGGCCGATTAATGGCCGGGGTCGGTGCCGAGCCCTGCTACGCCGGAGCCGCTCGGCCGTCAAGGATGGCCTTGACCGAACGGATACGTCCTGTTGTTGACAACCGGGTTGGACAAGAGTGCCGCGTTGCGCGCTTCGGTCGGATCGACCGAAATATCAAAGATTTCTTCACATCTTGATGCCTTCTGCACGCCCGACGCCAACGAGGTCGGGGCAAGGTCTCAGGAGCTGGCCGTCTCCGGTGCCGGCAAGATGGCGCCGACGTGCTGGAGATGGCGGACGATCAGCTCGACGTCGGTCCGGCTCAGCCCCAGCCTGGCGGCGATCTCTCGCTCGTCGATGCCGGCGTGGACCAGGGGCGCGACCCGGTCGGCGACGCGGCGCAAGCTGTCGGCGAGGTAAGGCCGGGGCGCGTGACGGCGGTGCGAAGGCCAGGGCGCGCCATGTCCCTCGAAGTCCACGTCGAACCAGTATTCGCGACCGCCCTGGCGCAAGAGATCGAGGAACCACTCCTCGAAGCCCCGCGCGATGATCCGCGGGGGGCTGCCCCCCGCATCGTCTCCCGAGGTGAAGACCGGGTGACCCCCGCCGGGGAGCCGATACGCCAGGTCGATGCAGATCGTCTGGAGGTTCGGATTGCCCAGTTCGAACCAGCTCTCGGGCTGCACGATCATATCGGGCACTCGAGCGAACGGGATCATCGGTCCGATCGCCGAGATCGGGTGGATGAGCGGGCCCGAACGGTACAGCCCGTTGGAGAGGAGCAGCCAGGTCCGCAGGCCGGCCGGGAATCGGTATCCGTGTCGTTCCTCCCAGTCCGCGATCGCCTTCGGCGAGGCGCCCGGCCGGCAAGGCTCCATGGTCTCGGGGAATCCGGCTTCGAGCGCGTAGCGGTCGGGGGCGAGGCTGGGGTCGATCCCCAGCCGTTCCATCCAGTGTGCAACCAGGTCAGCCATCGCGCCGGCCATCGACTTCTACCCTCACGCCGGCGTTGCGATGCGCTCGGTGGTCTCGACTCGCCCGAACAGGGTCACCGCGCTGGCGTCGTCCACGGCCACGCGAACCATCCGGCCGACGAGGCGCTCCGGCCCGTCGAAGACCGCGATCCGATCGCAGGCCGTCCGCCCCGTGAGCTGGAGGGCGCCGTCCCACCCCTCGCGCCGCACCGTCGATCGGCTGGGCCCCTCGACCAGCACCTCGACCACCCGGCCGATCCATCGTCGGTTGTCCTCCAGGCTGATCGCGGTCTGGAGCGCCAGCAGCTCGTTGTTCCGACGCTTCTTGTCAGCCTCGGTCACGTCGTCGTGATAGAGCTGGTCGGCCTTCGTCCCCCGGCGGGCGCTGTACTTGAAGATGAAGCTGTTCTTGAAGCGAGACCGCTCGACCAGATGGGCCGTCCGCTCGAAGGATTCCTCGGTCTCGCCGCAGAATCCGACGATGAAGTCGCTCGAGACGGCCACGCCCGGGATCGTCTCGCGCACCCGCGCCAGCATCTCCTCATACGACGCGACCGTGTACATCCGCTTCATCCGCTTGAGGACCTCGTCGCAGCCGCTCTGGGCGGGGACGTGGAGGTACCGCGAGACGCGGGGCAGGTCGCGGACCGCCTCGAGCAGGTCGTCGGTCATATCGTTGGGGAAGTTGGTGATGAACTTGATCCGATCGATGCCCTCGATCTCGTGGATCCTGGCCAGGACGTCGGAGAGCCTCGTCGTCCGCCCGTCGGGTTCACGGAATCGGTAGCTGTTGACGGTCTGGCCCAGGAGGGTGATCTCCTTGACGCCCTGGTCGGCCAGCAGGCGGGCCTCGGCCAGGATGGCCGCCGGAGGGCGGCTCTGCTCGGGACCGCGGACCGACGGCACGATGCAGTAGGTGCAGAACTTGTCGCAGCCCATCATCACCCGGATGAACGCCTGGAACGGGGTCGGCCGCATGGCCGGCTCGCGGTCGGCGTCATAGCTCTCGAAGCTGGCGGCGACGGTCTCCAGCGAGCCGTCGGTCCGCGCCCGGCTGACGGCGATCCGCGTCGCACCCTCTCGCCCGGCTTCGGCGAGCATCTCCGGCACGCGCGCGAGCTGGCCGGGTCCCGCGACCACGTCCACGTGCGGCGCGCGGCGGAGGATCCGCTCCTGGTCTTTCTGGGCCATGCACCCCAGCACGCCGATCTTCACCTCGGGCCTCCGCTCCTTGATCCGCTTGATCCTCCCAAGCGCACTATAGGTCTTATCCTCGGCGTGCTGGCGGACGGAGCAGGTATTGTAGAGGATAGCATCCGCTTGCTGGATGTCCCCGGTCAGCTCATACCCCTCCTGGAGGAGCCTGGCCACCACCAGCTCGCTGTCCAGGACGTTCATCTGGCAGCCGACCGTCTCGATGTAGAGCTTCTTCTTGTCGGATGGCGAGGCACCCTGTTCGTCCATCGGCGCAATTCCTGGTCAAGCGAGTCTCGGGGGATTCGGCCTCAATTGCACGCCAAGCGCTTGACATCGTCCCGCTTTGACGCCCGTCCAGCGTGTTACGCGAGCGGCACGGCCCGCATCCTGGTCCCCCCATGCAACCTTCATCTTAACAGCGCGAACCCCCGGCTGAGAACCGCACCTGCGGCCAGATCGCGCAGTGCGGATCACTCGCAGGCCGGTCCCCCAATCCGAAGCCCCTTTCGCCTCCAGCCGGCGCCCGCATCCATGCGAAGACGCGCAGGATAGGAAGATCTTGAGGGCCAGCGGTTTGCGTCATGAGTTCGAGCCGATCCACGAACCAGGGAAAGCGACGGAGAATCCTGGTCGAGTCTCGCCATTCGTGATACAAGCGGTCCCGATTGACCTGGAAGGAACCCCGATCCCTGGGCGTCGCGGTGAACGAATCATGAGAGTCCTGGCTGTCCATCCCAGTCCCCTGATGTACACGAAGATCTTCCTGCGGCTGGAGCCGCTGGGGATCGAGCTGGTGGCGGCGTCGGCGCGACGTGCCGGGCACGACGTACGGTTGATCGACTTGCAGGTGGAGTCGCCAGCGAACTATGTGCGGGCTGTCCGCGAGTGGGCCCCGGATGCGATCGCCATTTCCAATAACTACCTGGCGAACGTGCCGGAGGTGATCGATCTGGCCAGGGCGGCCCGGTCGATCTGCCCGGACGTGTTCATCTTCGTCGGGGGCCATAGCGCGTCGTTCGTGGCCGGCGAATTGCTCGACCATGCGGAGGGCGCCATCGACTGCGTGCTCAAGGGGGAGGGAGAAACGTCGGTGTCCCGGCTGCTGGAGGCGGCGGCCTCGCGCGATGCGCCGGCCTGCTCGAGGTCCCCGGCGTGGTGACGCGGGACGGGAACGGGCCGGCCCCGGGATTCATCAAGAGCCTGGAGGATCTCTCGCCGGCGCGCGACCTCTTGCGGCACCGCCGCAAGTACTTCATCGGCGTGCTGGATCCCTGCGCCTCGATCGAGTTGTCCCGCGGATGTCCCTGGGATTGCTCGTTTTGCAGCGCCTGGACATTCTACGGCCGCAGCTATCGCGTCAAGGCGGCGGACGCCGCCGCCGAGGAGCTGGCGAGTATCCGCGAGCCGGGCGTTTTCATCGTCGACGACGTGGCCTTCATCCAGGCCGAGCACGGGATGGCCATCGGCGAGGCCATCGCGCGGCGGGGGATCCGCAAGCAGTTCTACCTGGAGACCCGCGGCGACGTCCTGCTGCGGAACAAGGACGTCTTCCGATTCTGGAAGACGCTGGGGCTCCAGTACATGTTCCTGGGCGTCGAGGCGATCGACGAGGAGGGACTCAAGCGGTACCGCAAGCGCGTGACGCTCTCGCGGAACTTCGAGGCGCTCGAGTTCGCGCGGTCGCTCGGCATCATGGTCGCGATCAACCTCATCGCCGACCCTTCGTGGGATCGTCGCCAGTTCGAGGTCATCCGGCAGTGGTGCCTGGAGATCCCCGAGATCGTCAACATCAGCGTCAACACGCCGTACCCCGGCACCGAGAGCTGGCTGACCGAATCGCGGCGTGTGACCTCGCGCGACTATCGGCTCTTCGACATCCAGCACGCGGTCCTGCCGACCCGTCTCCCGCTGGATGAATTCTACGGCGAGCTCGTGCGGACGCAGCAGGTCCTCAACCGCAAGCATCTCGGCTGGGCCGCCATGAAGGCTCTGGCCGGCATCCTGGCTCGCAATCTGGCCCGCGGTCAGACCAGCACCCTCAAGATGCTCTGGAAGTTCAACAGCGTCTACAATCCGGAGTTGCAACTGGCCGACCACCGGCAGCCCGTCCGTTATGAGATGGCCCCGCCGCCGCCGCCCAAGGACGTGATCGACCCCCGGTCGATCTACATCCACCCCGCCCAGGGCCGCCGGAGTCGCGTCATCGATGACGCCACCGAGACCTTCGTCGACCAGACGCGAATGAAGGCCGATGCCACGACCTGAACGGCGCCGATGGGGCCCCACACGCGGCTCTCGCGAGGAATCGTCCACATCGACGCGTCACGTATCGGCCGGGGTGTCCTATATTCCGCATGGAGGCGGTGCGAGGCCAAAGCCGGCCGCGAGCCCGATCGAAGGGACATCCGGCCGCCGATGCTCGGTGGGAGCAGGGCTTCGAGGTTCGTCCAATCGAGGACCGATCCAGGGAGGAATGACCATGCTTGTCCTCAGCCGAAAGCTCGGCGAGCGGATCGTGGTGCCGGACATCAACATGACCGTGACTGTGGTCGCCGTGGAGGGGACCACGGTTCGATTGGGTTTCACCGCGCCATCGGAAGTCGGCGTGTATCGTGAGGAGCTCTGGCAGCGCGTCTGTGCGAATTCGGGGACCTCAGCCAGGGGCGGCGCGGTCAAATAGGTGCGCGGCGGCGGACGTGCCGGCCCGGCCGATCACGGCCCCTACACTTCCCGACCAAGGGGCCAGCTCGGCTTGACCACGGCGTCCGGGCGGACCCAGGATCCCGAATGCTCATCCGTGCCCCGCGACCGGAGCCGGTCCATGGCCTGGTGGACCCACACGAACGGCAGGGTGACGAGATAGACGATCGCCGTCATCGTCGCGACCAGCACGCGCCAGTAGATGCGGAGCAGGTGCAGCACGAGCCAGGCCGTCCGCATCACGATCCATGCCGCGAGCGCCATGGCCGAGCAGACGAGCTCGAAGAAGAGCCCGAACAGCAGGTCGAACCCAATCGCCAGGAACGCCTGGAAACCGGTGTACGAGCGGCAGATGCGCCCGCGATCGCCGAGTCGATACTCGGTTTGATAGTGAAGTGCCATGCGACCGCTCCCCGATCGGAGGAATCAGCGGAGGACCCTCGAGCCTACCCTATTCCAGCATTTCGCGGCTTGGCGCGGATTATTGCGACGGCCTGGCGAAAATGCGGACGATCGGCTCCCACTCCGCGATGACGGTGGTGGCGGCGCCATGATAGAGTCCCGTTGCTGCCCGGATGACTGTCGAACCGTCGGCGAGGAGTAGAAGCGATGGCAGTGGGCATCAGTTCGACCGAATCTTCACCCCTGGTCGCGCACGAGATGGCGACCGCGGGGGCCGGCGCGGCCCCGTTGACCGTGCCCGATGATGGGCTTTACGAGCTAGTCGATGGCCGGATCGTCGAGAAAAACGTGGGGGCTCAACAAGTCGAGATCGCTTTCGACCTGGCTCATGCCATCGCGTCTTTCGCGAAGCCGGCGCGATTGGGACGGGCGCTGACCGAGATGGTGTTTCGCATCGATCAAGCCAGGAACCTCCAGCGGCGACCGGACGCGGCTTTCGTGTCCGACGCCCGGTGGCCTTTCCGACGGCGCGTCCCCGACGTCCCGGTCTGGGACATGGTCCCCGACCTGGCGATCGAGGTCGTCAGCCCGACCAACACGGCCGACGAGGTCCAGGACAAGCGCCTCGAATACTTCCGGGCGGGCGTGCGGCAGGTCTGGGTGATCTATCCGAGGCAGCGCGAGGCTTACATCTACACGTCACCAACCCAGGTGCGAATCCTGACCGGAGACCAGGAGCTGGATGGCGGCGACATCCTCCCCGGCTTCCGCTTGCCGCTGGCCGAGCTGTTCGAGGACGAGCCCGACGCCCAATGACGGCGGGGCCGCCTCCGGTGGCGGCTGCACCCACTTGACGGCCGGCGCAGGTTCGGTTGAGGGGGCATCGCGAGCCTCCGGGTCGAGGACCTCGTGGCTGCCGAACAGCCCCCGGGCCGGCCGATCGGAAGGTTCCACGGGATGAACGCCTTTTTCCCGTGCACCCTCTCGCCAACGGATAGGAGTCATGTTAGTTTGATCCAAGCGACGGCCCGGTCGCGGAAGTCCGGTGCGCGTCGTCCCCTTTCTTTTCCCGGCGGGCGAGTGAGCGCCCGGCCTGCGTCCCCAATTTTCGAAGAATCCTTCGAGGGGTAGGACGAGCCATGTCAGAACGACGCTCCGGTTTCACGCTGATCGAACTCCTGGTGGTCATCGCGATCATCGCGGTCCTGATCGCCCTGCTCTTGCCCGCCGTCCAGGCCGCGCGCGAAGCGGCCCGGCGGGCCCAGTGTATCAACAACCTCAAACAGCTCGGGCTGGCCATCGCCAACTACGAGTCGGCGAACAACTGCCTGCCGAGCGGCGACATCTACAAGGCCACGGGCATCCCGGGCTTGTGCAACAAGCCCGGCTTCGGCAACGGCTGCCAGAATACGCCCTGGTTCGTCTTGATGTTGCCCTACCTGGAGCAATCGACTTTGTACAGCGCCTTCAACGCCTCGATCGGCATCGAAGGCGTCGGACCGCTCCTCGGCTACATCGTCAACAGTACGGTCCACACGACCCAGATTCCGTCCTTCCAGTGCCCCAGCGACATCCCGCAGAGCCTGTCCTTCCAGGCGATGTCGAACGCCTCAGGGGGCCAGATCCCGGCGTTCCCCTGGGCGGTGACCAAGGGGAACTACGGCGCCAACTGGGGGAATTGCGACTACGGGCAAGGTGCGGCTGGCGGCTTCTTTACCCGGAACCTCTTCCTGCAGTCGCCGTTCGGCATCACGGCCGATGGGACCGGCCCGATCACCATCCGGATGGCTTCGGTGACCGACGGCACGAGCAACACCCATTTCTGCTCGGAGTTGTTGCAGGGCTCGCCATTCGATATTCGGGGTACGATCTGGGTCGACAACCCGGGCGGCGGGACCTACATGACGCGGTTCACGCCCAACGGGTACCGGGATTACGTCCCGATGTTCCTGCCCTGGTCCACGTCGGTCTCGGCGAGCGCGCTGGTCAACGACATCGCGGACAACCTGCCGTCGTTCGCGGGAGGTCCGGCGACCGTGGGCACCGACCCTCCTCGGCCCGGCTCGTTGTGCGATAGTCAGCCGGTCCAGGGGCTTCTGTGCGTTGACCAAACGAACCAAGGGGGCGAGTTCTCCGGGTCCCGTAGCCGGCATCCCGGCGGGGTCAACAGCCTCTTCGGGGACGGCTCGGTGCACTTCATGAAGAACACGATCAGCCCGCTGACCTGGGTGCAGCTCGGGTCGATCAGCGGCGGCGAGGTCATCAGCTCCGATTCGTATTGAGGGCCCACCCCTCGGTCGCGTGCCGACGAGGCCGCGGCGCCGACTCCCAGCTGGCGCCGCGGTCGGATCCAACCGGCCGGCCCGGCGGGGCTCACTTCGAATGGAGGTCGTATTTCAGGTCCTTGGCCCCTCCGGGCTTGATCTGCTCCTCGAGGGTGGTCTGGGTGTTGTACTTGGAGGGGATCAGCTCCGGTCCCAGGATCTTGCTGCGCTCCGGGATGCCCTTCTTCTTCCCCTTGGAATCGGCGGCCTTCAGCTCGGCGCGGCTGATCCTGACCTTGTACTTCCCCGGGACCAGCCCGTGCTCGCGGGGCACCGAGAAGGCCCCGTCCTTGATCTCGGCGTTGGCACCGGTCGTGGTCGCCGATCCCTCGACGGGGGCGAACTGGATCGCGCCGTCGGGTAAGGGCTGGTCGTCCATCATGACCGTGCCCGAGACCGGTTCGCGGGGCAGGTCATCGACACTCTGGGAACAGGCGATCGGGGTGGCGGCCAGGACCAGGGCGAGGAGAGAGCGGCGAGAGCGGCGCGCGGTCATGGTTGTCTCGACTCCATGGAGAGGTGCAAGGCTTCCGAAAGAACGTCCTTTCAGTGCCAGGTGCCCGTGTCGGTGCTGGCGACCCAGGCCATCACGGTCGGGGCGATGGCGTCCAGGGCGACGACGGACCTGGCGGCGCCGCGACGAATGGCCTCGCGCGGCATGCCGAAGACGGTGCACGAGGCCTCGTTCTGCGCGATCGTCAGGGCGCCGGCGTCGCGCATCTCCAGCAGTCCGCCGGCCCCGTCATCACCCATGCCCGTCATGATCACGCCGGCCGCGAAGGGGCCGGCCGCCTGCGCCGCCGAGCGGAAGAGGACCTCGACGCTGGGCCGATGACGGCAGACCGGCGGGCCATCCACCAGCTCGATCCGGAAACCCGCGCCGGCGCGACGGATCAACCCGTGCTTGTCCCCAGGGATGACCAGCGCCCGCCCGGAGCGGACCGGTTCGTGGTGTCGGGCCTCGGCGACCTCCAGCTTGATCTCGGGATCCCGGTCGAGCCGCTGGGCGAAGGCGGGGATGAATTCGGGCGGCATGTGCTGCACGATCACGATGCCCGGAGCGGTGGCGTCGAAGCCCGGCAGCAACTGGTGCAGGGCCTGGACCCCGCCGGTGCTGATGCCGACGACGATGATCCGTTCGCTGACCCCCGTGTGCCGCGCGTGGGCGTGCGGCGGCAGGACCGCGTCAGCCGTATAGCGGCGGTCGGCGCTCGAGGGCGCTCGATCCTCGCGCATCGGGAGGCGCCCGGCCCGGGCGGCGTTCCGGATGCTCTCCAGCAGGTTCTGCGACCACTCCGTCAGGCGGCCCGCGTCGTTCCAGTTGGGCTTCGGGATCACCTCGATGGCGCCCATCTCCAGCGCCGTGACCGCCCGTTCCGCCTGGGTCGTGCAGAGGACGACCGGCAGCGGATGCTGGCGCATGAGCTTCTTCAGGAAGGTCAGCCCGTCCATCCGGGGCATCTCGACGTCGAGCACGATCACGCCGGGCACCGAGAGCTTCAGTCGCTCGACCGCCTCGTACGGGTCGGCGGCCAGCACGACCCGGAAGCGGTTGTCCGACTCGATGATCGCCTTGAGCCGCTGCCGGATCACCGCGCTGTCGTCGACGATCAGCACCTCGATGGGATCCGGTTCGACGGGCGAGGATCCGCCTGTGGGTCGGCCGCGACCTAGCATGAGCGGTCAACCCTCCTTCTGGAACAGGGACGGGGAATGCTTGCGCATCGTCGGGGTGACGCCCGGGAGGATCTCGCCGTTGCCCATCGCCAGCCAGCCCCCGGGTCGCAGGTGCTGGGCGAGGCGCTCGATCAGCGACAACCGCTCGTCCTCGGCGAAGTAGATCGACACGTTTCGGCAGAAGATCATGGGGAGATCGGTGGGGACCGGCCAGCTCGAGGTCCGGAGGTCGATGTGCCGGAACTTGACCATGTCGCGGATCTCGGGCACGATGCGGAACGATCCCTCCCTGGGACCGCGACCCAGCAGGAAGAACCGCCGCAACCGCTGGGGAGAAACCCCCTGGACATCTCGCGAGGTGTAGATCGCACCGGCAGCCACCTTGAGCATCTCCAGCGACAGGTCGCTCGCCCAGATCTCGACCCGCGGCAACAACTGCGGCTGCAGCGTCTCGGCCAGCACCATCGCCATGCTGTAAGGCTCCTGGCCCGAGGAACACCCCGCCGACCACAGCCGGACCGGCGCCCCGGGGGAGTCCTTCAGCCATCCGGCCACCTTCTCGGCCATGAAGGTGAAATGCGCCGGCTCGCGGAAGAACGCCGTGTGGTTGACCGTGCTCAGGTCGATCAGCAACTGGGTCCCCCAGCCCGCGGGCTCGAGTCGGAGGACCTGATCGTGGAACTGGGTGAAGCTGTTGAACCCCTTCGCTTGGAGCCGCGAGCGCAGGCGTGCTTGCAAGAGGCCCATGCGGTGGTTTTCCAGCGTGATCCCGATCTGGGTGCGCAAGAAGACCACGATGGGAGCGAAGTCCTTCTCAGACCACGCGTCGAAATCCGGCGGGGGTGGCAGCGGGCCCGATGTTGCCACGTTACGCTCCCTCACCGTTCAGCGACCCGAAGGTCGAGAAGACACGATCCACGTCCAATACGAGCAGGAAGCCATCCTGGTGACGGATCAAGCCGCGCACGAAAGGAGTCGCTTTCCCAAGTCCAAGTTGCGGAGGAGGTTGCACCTCCTCGGGCGAGAATTCCAGCACGTCCGAGACCCGGTCAACCACGAGGCCGGTGACCTGATTGTCGCCCAAGTTCGTCTCCACGATCAGGACCGAAGGGACCTGGGTCAACTTGACGTCCTTCGGCAGGCCGAAGGGCATCCTCAAGTCGTAGACGGGCACTACGTGACCACGAAGATTGATGACTCCCAATAAGAATCTTGGCCCGCCGGGGACTTCGGTCAACGATTGCATGTCCAGGACTTCCTGGACGCGCATGACCTCCAAGGCATACCCCTCCTTCCCGAGCCGGAAGACGACGAACGATTGGGAACGGTCGCGGTCGGATTCCACGCCGGCCTCGCTGACGACATCTACCATCATTCCACCTTACATTTAGGCGCCATTCCGGCGAAAGAGACCGATGCCCGTCGGATGCCCGCTTCCTTTTTTCCTCGCGGTGCTCGCGGAGACGGGTCGGGGACTCGGTCCGTGCGCATCAATCCCGCTCAGGAGAATCGCTCGAAGTTGTTGTCATCATCATCCAGATTGACGACGACGCCTCCACGCGGGGTGCCCAGGTTGTTGGTCGGCGGCGGGTTCGACGGGCCGGGATGCTGCGGTAAGGCGGGCGGCGACGCATGCCCCGGAGCCGGCCCGTGAATCGCGCCGTGCTGACCGTCGATCAGCGTGCCGGGCCCGGAGCGTTGCCCCGGTGAGGCTAATCGTCGGGGCGGGGTCGCCGGGAGTCCCGGCGCCCGTCCGGGCCGGGACGGTGGTTCAGCGCCATAATAACCATTTCCGGCGGTGTCAAGCTGAAAAAAGCCGACTTTCTCTTGCAGGCTGGAGGAATGCGAGGCCAGATCGCTCGAGGTTCCCGAGAGTTCGTGGCTGGCCGCGGCGTTCTGCTGGACCACCTCCTCCAACTGGCTTACGCCGGTATTGATCTCGCGGATGGCGGCCATCTGCTCCTGCGACGCCGCGGCGATCTCCTGGATCAGGTTGGACGTGTCGCGGATCATGGGCACCGTCCGGTCCAGCAGGCTGCCGGCATTCTCGGCCACCGCGACGCTCTTCTTGGCGAGATCGCTGATTTGCTGGGCGGCGGCCTGGCTGCGCTCGGCCAGTTTGCGGACCTCACCGGCAACAACTGCAAAGCCCTTGCCGTGCGTGCCGGCTCGGGCCGCCTCGATGGCGGCATTCAAGGCGAGCAGGTTGGTCTGGTAGGCGATATCGTCAACCACGAGGATCCTCTGCGTGATCTCACGCATGGCCACGACCGTCTCCCGGACCGCTTCGCCGCCCTTCTCGGCCTGGTGGCTGGCGTCGTTGGCCATGCGGGCGGTGTCCTTGGCGTGCTGGGCGTTGCGGCCGACCGAGGCGTCAACCGACTGGAGGCTGCCGGCGATCTGCTGGAGGGTGGCCGCCTGTTGCGACGAGCCCTGGGCGAGCTGATAGGCGCTCGAATCGAGCTCCTTGCTGGCCGTCGTCACCGAGCCGGCCATGACGCGGATCTGGCTGATGAGCTCGGACCACTTGTCCACGACGGAGTTGACCTGGTTGGCCAGTTCCCCCAGCTCGTCCTTGCGATTCACGTGGGTGCGGTTGAAGAGCTGGCCCTGCTGGAGCCCGCGGGTGACCTGGATGATTTCGAGCAACGGCCGAACGAACCTGCCTCCGTACAAGAAGCCGGCGATGGTGGTCGCGACCAGGACACACGCCAGGATGATCACGATCCATGCTTGATTGCTGTAGATCGAAGCATAGGCCATCTCCGTGGGCACGATGGTGAGCACGACGAAGCCGTGGTTCCCGGCGCCATTGCCGCGCGGATTGGCGAACTGGATCGGTGCGAAGCCGACGAGCTCGGGCGGCTTGGGATCGGCCTGGGAGTTTGACTTACGGAGTTCGCGCGAATCGATGCGCCCCGTGGCTTCAGACGCCACGTCTCCATATCGGTGACCAAGTTCCTCAGGCTTGGTGAACGGCTCGAACTTCTCGTTCTCGCGCATCCTGGCCAGGACCTTGTCGACCGGATTGACCAGGACGAACTGGGCATCATCGAGCTTGAAATGGGACTGGGCTTGCCGCATCGCGTTGCGGATCACTTCCCTCAACGGCTCGTCCGGCACCCATGCCGCCGGGTCGAGCCCGGCCTCCTTTGCCGCCGTCCTTTCGAAGAACGGCGCCAGGGTGACGCTGACCTCGTTGGCGGCTTGCCTGACGAGGACGCGCTGTTTCTCCTTGAAACTCTCGGTGGATAGCCACGCGACGGCGGCGACGAAGGCCGCCGGTACGATGCCGAAGAGGACCACTGTGGTGGTGAACTTTGTTCGTACGGTCAGTCTCATCGGAAACTCTCCGCCCTCCCGAAGGCCGAGGGCGTGAAACGGGAGCTCTGCTCGGCAAATCGTGATTCGGACACCAGGGCTGACAGGTCGAGGATCAGCGAGACGGAGCCGTCGCCCAGGATCGTGGCTCCGGAGAAGCGACTGACGCCGTGGAAGCCCTCACCCAGGGATTGGATGACGGCCTGGACGCGGCCCAGCAGTCGATCGACGGCGATGCCGACCCGCTGGCCGGCGTGGCGGGTCAGGAGCAATTCCTGTCGAGGGGGCAGCGGGCCGTCGGCGCGGAACAGGTTGCGGAGCGAGACCATCGGCACCAGCTCGCCACGCACCGCGATGCAGGGCCGGTCGTCGGCCAGGGCGGATCGCGTGCCGTTCAAGGCCACGCATTCCTCGACCTGCGCCAGCGGGACGACATACTTGCCGCCGCCGGTCTCGACCAGCAGGCCGTCGATCAGGGCCAGGGTCAGCGGCAGGCGGAAGATGAACGCGGTCCCCTTGCCGGGGTTGCTCTCGACGGCCACGCTGCCCCGCAGCGCCCGGACGGCGTCGCGGACGACGTCGAGCCCGACCCCGCGTCCCGAGAGCTCGCTGACGGTGTCCCTGGTCGAGAAGCCCGGCTCGAAGATCAGGCTCACCACCCGCGGATCGTCGGCCGCCGTGCCGGGCGCGATCATCCTCAGCGCGATCCCCTTCTTCACGATCTTGTCGCGGTCGAGACCCCGGCCGTCGTCCTCGACGCGGATCGCCACCCGGTCCCCCTCGTGTCCGGCCGAGAGAGTGATCCGGCCGGCCCGCGGCTTTCCTGTCGCCTCGCGCTCTGCAGGCGGCTCGAGCGCATGGTCGACGGCGTTGCGGATCAGGTGGAGCATCGGGTCGTTCAACCGCTCGACGATCGTCCGATCCAGCCGCGTGTCCTGGCCCACGATCCGCAGCTCGATCTGCTTGCCGGAGCGGTCGGCCAGGTCGCGGACGATCCGCGGGACCCGCGAGAAGAGCTCATCCACCGGGACCATCCGGAGGTCGAGCGTCGTGTCGCGGATCTCGCGGCTGACCCGCTGGAGTGACTCCAGCGCGTGGAGCCAACGCTCGGCCCCCAGGACCTCGCGCAGGCCCATCAGGTTGTCCGACAGCACGGCCAGCTCGCCCGCCATGCCGACCAGGTCGTCGAGCTGGGTCGCGTCGACCCGGATGCGTGCATTGGGGCGCACGGCAGGGCGCGGGGAGGGGGAAGCGGGCGGCGCGGCCGCCGCCGCGGCCGGCCGCGGCGGTGCTGCCGGCGCCGCGGGCGCGGCCGGTGTCGGCTGCGCCGGGGCCTCGGGCCTGGCGGCTTCCTTCTCGCGGTGAGCCGGCTCGGCGGCTATTTCCGCCCGGTCGCCGACCGACGGTCCCGGCGCGGAGGGCGCCCCGACCGGTGCGGCCGTCGGCTCCTCGCGGACGGTGTGCCATCCCCCGTCGTCGGTCCGCCGTTCGATGGAGACCGCGCTGTCCTCGGCGAAGAAGAGGAAGACCTCGTTGAGCTGGTCGATGCCCACGCCCGTTTCGACCGTGATCGTCCAGGTCAGGTAGCACCGTTCGGGATCGATCTCGTCGAGATCCGGGATCGCCTCGGGATCCGTCTCGATGTGGGTGTCGCCCAGCTCGCGGAGCTCGACCAAGGCGCCGAGCGGATTGATGCCCCGCCTGAGGGTATCGGGGCCCGGTGCGAGCGTGACCCGATAGACATTCGCGGAGCGGGACGGTGGATGGCCTTGCGCTCCGACCGCTCCCGGCGCGGGGCGATCGGCGTCCGGGGAGGGAGTCCGCTTCGGTGCCTTCTTGCGCGGAGCCCGCGGTTTCCTGGCCGGCTTCGGCGGTCCCACCTCCGGACCCTCTTGCCCCTGGGATGCCTCGGGTGGCGGCGCGTTGCTGACCGGCGGGCGATCGTCACCGGCGGGAGCGGGCGGCGGACCAGGCGACTTGTTCGATGGCGGGGCGGCCGGCGGGGGCGGGGGACCTGGCTTGGAGCCCGAGGAGGCGGCTCTCGGTGCCGGCGGGGGAGCCGCGGGACTCCCGGCGCCGGGGCCCGAGCCCTTGAGCAAGTCGCTCAGGCGCTGGGATAACTCGGTGGAGGCCGGGATGGGCGAGCGGGCGGCTTCGGATTCGACCATCGCCGCGAGATGGTCGCGGGCTTCGAGAAGCGTGGTGATGATGTCCGAGTCAACGGCCAGGGTTCCCGAACGGACCCGTTCCAGTACCGCCTCGATGCCATGCGTGAACTCGGCCAGCTTCGCCAGGCCCACCATCGCCGCCGCGCCCTTGAGGCTGTGCGCCGCCCGGAAGGTCGTGTCGAGATGCGCCCGGTCCCCCTGCCGACGCTCGAGCTCCATCAGCCCCTCCTCGAGGCCGATCAGGAGCTCGCGCGCCTCCTCGTAGAACATCTCGCGAAATCGATCGTCCGAGCTACCTCCCAATACCGTCACTCCTCTTGAGGACGCCTGCTGTCTCGAACGGCTCCGAACCAGGAAGGGCCCCAACGGACCGGCGCATCGACAGGATCCCCCGACCGTGGGCGAATGGCCTTGCGAGGGCCAAACCGGGCTGTGAGCCGGCCGGTTCGCTTCACCCGCCTCCATTATCGCAATTTACATCCCGACCCGCAAACTCGCACGGATTGACGATTTCAAGAAGATTTACAGTCAACGCGGTAAGAGCCGCCGGATCCAGCGCCGCAGGTTCTCCGGTTCGACCGGCTTGACGAGCCATCCCGTGACGCCTTGCCGGCGATGAGGATCGATCTCGCCGGGTTGGCGGCAGGACAGGACCAGCACGGGAAGGAAACGATGCATGGGCAGGTCGCGGACGGCCGCCACCAGCCCGAGGCCGTCAAGGTTGGGCATCTCCAGGTCGGTCAGGAGCAAGTCGCAGGGCGAATCCTTGAGGACGTGGAGCGCAGCCTCGCCGTCGGCGACCGAGACGACCTTGAGGTCCGGGTCGCTGAGTTGCTCGGCCACCCATCGGCGCACCGAGGCGCTGTCATCGGCGTGAACGATCGTCTTGCTCATGGGCATACCGGGACGTCGTGCCGCACCGGACCGGCGGAGTGCCGCGGCCTCGCGGCTGCCGACGAGGACGACGCGCCACCGCTATCGGAGGATGCGACGATCGAAGCGGGCCCGGGGGGGTCGTCTCACTCACCGGCCGAACGAAGCCATTCGGCGAGTCCGGATCGCTGGGCGGTCTCGACGCACGATGGTGGAGGGTTCACGACGTGGACCGCCTGGCCCCGCCGCCGGCCGCTCCTCACGCAGGAAATCAGGAGCTGGAGGCCGGCGATGTCCCAGGGGCCCGAATCGCTCAGGTCGATCCGCAACGGCTTCCCCGCCGCCAGGGCGGCACGAAGCGCCTCGCGGACCCCCGCCACCTCGTAGAGAGTGACCGGCCCGGTCAGAAGGTAGTCAGCACCTTGCGACGGCTCAGCCTCGGTCACGCTCAGCCCCGGGATCACGTCCCGGCCTCCAGGTACCAGTTTACCATGCCCTTGGTCATTGGTCATTAGTCATTGGTCTTTGGTCGCGGTTTCCTCGGCCTCGGGCGCGGGTGGTGGCGTCCGGGAATGAACGACACACTCCGGAGGGCGACGCAGGAACTCTGATGACCGAAGATCCGTGATCAACGACCAATGACCAATGACTAATGACCAGTGACGACTGGGTTCTGGAGGACGATGATGTTGATATCGTCGGCCGGCCGCCCCGGGGACGTGTGCCGGTTGAGCGCATCGTCCACCTGGTTGAGGATCTCGGTCGGATCGGCGCCGTGATGCGATTGGAGGAGCGTCTTGAGCCGCTCCTCGCCGAACAATGCGTCGGAAGGATCCATCGCGTCGGTCAGGCCATCGGTGTAGATCACCAGCGACTCGCCCGGCAGGAGCCGGTCGGAATCGCCGGCCGTCCCGTCCACCATGCCGATCCCGAGCATCCCGGGGTTCGACGGGAGCGTCCGCGGCCCGTTGGGACCGACGACGATCGCGGGCGGGTGCCCGACCCCCGCGTAGCGGATCAGCCCGGTCTCCTCGTCGGCGATCAGATAGAACCCGGTGCAGAAATAGCCCTCGGGGAAATACTGCTCGGTCGCCACGTCGAGGCCGGCCAGTAGCTCGCCCGGCTCCAGCACGGCGATCGTGAGCGGGGCGGCCAGCGCCTTGACCATCCCCGAAAGCATCGCCGAGTTCACCCCGTGCCCCGAGACGTCGGCCACGAGGATGCCCAGTCGGTTATTGTCGAGGCGATAGATGTCGTACACGTCGCCGCCGAGCTGATTGGCGGGGGTGTAGCGGACGGCGAGTTGCAACACACCCCTCGGCTTGGGTGGGCGGGGCATCAAGGCGAGCTGCACCTTCCGAGCCAGCTCCAGCTCGAAGGTCAGTTTCTTGTGGGCCGCCTCCAGCAGTCGGTTGCGGTCGGCCAACTCGTCGCGCAGGTCGGCGATCCGGAGGTGGGCCTCGATCCGCTTGAACATCTCGCGGAAGTCGTCGGGGTTCCTGGGCTTGAGGATATAGTCATCGGCCCCGGCCTCCAGTCCGGCGATCTTGTTGTCGATCTCGGCGAGCGTCGTCAGGATCAGGATGGGGATCATCCGCAATCCCTTGTCCGACTTGACGGCCTTGCAGAGTCCCGCCCCGTCCATTTCGGGCATCTCGTAGTCAGTCAGGATGAGGTCCGGGTGCGGCGGCTCGCCGGCCCTGGCCAGCCCCTCCACGCCGTCGTTGGCGGTGGTCACCGCGAACCCCTCATCCTGGAGCTTCATCGAGAGGATCCGGCGCATGGTGGAACTGTCTTCGACCAGCAAGATGCGACGCGATGCCATCAGCCCTCTCTCCCCTCGCAGCGAATCCGTCTCCTCGCCCGCTTCCCGGGACCTGGTAACACGATACGTTTTGACAGGCCCGACTGTCCAGATTCCCTCCGCGTCCGGTCATGGGTGGGCGTCTCGAAAGTGGGTGGAAAATCTCGTAGAACAGAGGTCTTGGATGCGTCATCCCCGATTCACTAGTCCTTTGTTCACGGAGGGTCCCCACCATGTCGTTCGCCCATCTCCCCGAGGAGCAGGCCCGCCGCGCCGAGCAGTTGTTCGAGTCGCTCAAGGCCGCCTCCGAACACGACCTTCGCGCGATCGCCGAGTTGCTCGCCATCAAGCCCGACCATCAACTCTTCGGCGCCACCGAGTTCCAGGTCCGCGACCTGGTCCATCGCCTGGGAGCCAAGGCCCTCCAGACCGCTGCCGAGCAGCGGAAAAAAGGGGGTACCGAGGCTCCAGCCTGACCTGCCCCCACTGCCACCAGGACACCCGCTTCAAGGGTTATCGGAAAAAGGGCCTCCTCTCGGCGTTGGGCCCCCTGACCATCGAGCGGGGCTATTACCACTGCCCCCACTGCCATCACGGCCACTGTCCCGGCGACGCCGCCTTCGGCCTGGATCAGAGCGACCTGACCGCCGGCGCCGCCGAGTTGACCACCCTGGCCGGGACCCTGGACAGCTTCGCGCTGGCCGCCGAGGTGATCCTGCCCAAGATGAGCGGGTTGTCGCTGGCCGAATCGACCGTGGAGCGGGCCACCGAGGCGATCGGCGGCGAGCTGGGCCGGGCCGTGGAGGCGAAGGTCGCCTTCGGTGAGACCCGGGCCTGGGACTGGCACAAGGACGCCGAGGGGATGACCTGCGCCTACGTTTCGATCGACCTGACGGGCCTCGCCAAGCAGGGCCCGGGCGGGGCGGCCGCCGAAGGGGAGATGGTCGCGGTGGGGATGGTCTACAACCCGGTCCCCCGCGGAGCGCCGCCAGTGGGCCGATCCCGAGGGGCGGCGGCCCGCCTGGCAGGCGCGGTATGTGGCCAGCCTCGAGGGCCAAGAGGCCGTGGCCGAGCCGTTGCGCCACACGGCCGGCCGGGTGGGGATGGGCGGCGCCCAGCGATGGATCGCCGTGTGTGACGGCGGCGCGGGGCTGGAGGACCTGCTGCAGCTCCACTTCGGCCGGCTCGATGTGGTGATCCTGGACTTCTACCACGCCAGTGAGCACCTGGGGGACTTCGCCAAGGCCTGGCACCCGGGTGACGCGGCGGCGGCCGAGGCGGCCCACGCGGCGTGGTCGCACCGGCTGAAGCACGAGGGCGGACCGGCGATCCTGGCCTGGCTGGAGGGCCTGGACCTCGCCGGGAATCCCCGGGCGCGGCCGGCATGGGAGGGGGTGGTGACCTACTTCCGCAACCAGTGCCATCGGATGGACTATCCGAGCTATCGGGCCAAGGGGTGGCAGATCGGCTCGGGCCCGGTGGAGGCGGCGTGTAAGACGGTCATCGGCCGGCGAATGAAGGGCTCGGGGATGCGGTGGGGCCACGAGGGGGCCGATGCGGTCGGCCATCTGCGAGCCCTGCTCTTGAGTGAGCAGGGACAATGGGATGCGTTCTGGGCCAACCGCCGGGTCGCCGCGTAGCCGTTTACCCACTCGTAAGACGCTCACCCTCCGGTCATCGGGCCAGCACTCGAGCCTCGCGAATTCTGGAAAATATCGGCTCGATTCGTCCGAATTGCCGTTCAACGGGTAGCTCCCCGCCGACGACCTGATGGCCCCGTACCCGCCGGAGTGCGAAAGACCATGACGATCGACATGTGCCCCCTGTTCGCGCAAACGTCGTCCAGCCAATCCCTTCTGTTCCAGGCCTTGGTCTTGGTGCTCTGCGTGCCCACGATCATCGCCGTCGTGGCCATCTGGGCCGGCGCATGGACTAAAGTTCACAGGTTGCAGCTGGACAACGCCCTGAAGCAGCAGATGATCGAACGGGGCATGTCGGCCGAGGAGATCGTCGCCGTCCTCACGAGCAGGAGGCCCGGCAACCACGGCGTCGAACCGCCGTGCGCCAGTGAGGTCGTCGTGGAGTCGGACGGTGAATGGCATACCGGACTGATCCTCAAGCATGACGGAGAGCGTTTTCTCGTCCACTACGTCGGCACCGATATGTCTGACAACGAGTGGGTGAGCGGCGATCGGGTTCGCGTGCCTGCGTCGAAGGACAAACATTGCGGCGCGCCGTGGGACTGGACGTTCCCGGCGGGGACCTTCGCCGCGAGCAAGTGGTGTGGCAAGGCGGAGCAGGCCAAGCCGGCGCCCGTGGACGTGGAGATTTGAATGCAGCGTTCCGACCGGATCAGGTCCTCGAAGCAGGCCGTGGCGGTGGCGGGCAGCAGAATTCGGGGCAAACATCGTGACTTGCGCCATTGTGACCCACGGCTCGCCGGTCCGATTCGGGGGTTTCGCCCATCCGCTCCGAGATCAGGTCGACGAGCATCGAGATGAACCCGCGATGAACGCCGACCGTCCGGCTGCGGACCATGTTCAGACCGAGCTCGTCCGAGAGCTGCCGCGCCTCGGCGTCGAGGTCATAGAGCACCTCGATGTGGTCGGACAGGAAGCCGATCGGATGGATCACGACATTGTGGATGTCTCGCTGCTTCAGGTCCCGGAGGTGATCCAGGATATCAGGCTCGAGCCATGGGTCCTCGGGTCGGCCGCTCCGACTCTGATAGACGAGCCGCCATCTCCCCGGCTCGACTCCGACTTCCTCGGCAACCAGCCGGCAGGTCTCGGTGAGTTGGCGCTCGTAGTCGCAGTGGCGCGCCATCGAGAGCGGGATGCTGTGGGCGGTGAAGGCCAGGTGGACCTCGGATTGTTCGTTCGCCGCGCCGATCGCTCCCAGGGCGTCGCGGACCCGGTCTGCGTTCGCGGCAACGAATAATGGATGATTGTAGAACACCCGCACCTTGTTCGACCTGCGGGGCATTTTCGCCCGCGAAGGCTCGCGCCCGCGCGATATCCTCGAGATATTGCCGGCAGCTCGAGTAGGAACTGTAGGCCGCCAGGACGACGGCCAGCGACCTCCGGTGTCCGCCGGCGGTCATCTCTTCGAGCGTATCCGCGAGCATGGGGTGCCAGTTGCGGTTGCCCCAGAAGATGGGCAACGTGATGCCGGCCTGATCCAGCTCGGTCCGGAGGGCAACGATCACCTCGCGCACCTGGTCATTGATCGGACTCTCGCCGCCGAAATGGTGGTAATGCTCGGCGACTTCCAGCAGCCGCTCGCGCGGGACGTTCCGCCCTCGCGTCACGTTCTCGAGGAACGGCATCACGTCCTCGGGACCTTCGGGACCGCCGAAACCGACGATCAGGATCGAATCATACTCGGTGGCCATGCCATCTCGCCCTTTGATGTAGGGTGGGCGATGCCCACCGGCCCAGCAATGTCCCGCGAAGGTGCAGGAATCGGTGGGCATCGCCCACCCTACTGGGGTTGTAGGCTCACCACGCCCGTTCGAGCAAGTCCTCCATGTCGGGCTCGGTGCAGGGCCGCGGATTCGTGCGGTGGCAGTGGTCCAGCATGGCGAGGCGGGCGTAGTCGGGGATTCGATCGCGGGACAAGCCATCGAGCTCGCCGAGCCGGCGGGGCAGGGGCAGGCGCGCGAGCAGCAGCTCGATAAGGGTGATCAGGTGGCCTTCGGCGTCGCCGCTCCGGCCCAGCCCCATGCGCCGCGCGAGCTCCGCGATGCGCGGGGAGGCGGTCGCGCGGTTGAAGCGCAACGCGTGTGGCAAGAGGATCGCATTGAGGGTCCCGTGATGCAATCGCCCCTCCGCGCCGAGCGCGTGCGAGAGCGAATGGACGACTCCCAGCCCCTTGTGGAAGCTGATTCCGCCCAGCAGGGCCCCCGTCATCATCGCCGTGCGCGCTTCGAGGTTCGAGCCGTCGGTGACGGCCGTCTCGAGGCCCTTGGAGATGGAACGGAGTCCTTCCACGGCGATCCCGTCGCAGATGGGATGGGGGGTGATGGAGAGGAAGCTTTCCACGCAATGAGTCAGGGCATCCATCCCGGTCGCGGCGGTCATCGTGGACGGCAAGCCGAGGGTGAGCTCCGGGTCGCAGATCGCCGTGCTCGGCAGCAGGTAAGGGCTCAGGACGATCGTCTTGCGGCCGGTCTGTGGGAGCTGGATCAGCGTTCCCCGTCCGGCCTCGCTGCCGGTGCCGGCGGTGGTCGGGATCGCCAGCATCGGCGGCATTTCCGGGCCGATCCGGTCGACGCCTCCCCGGGTCAGGTCGTAGTCGGCGAGGCGGCCCGGGTGCGTGGCCAGCAGGCGGATCGCCTTGGCCGCATCCAGCGGACTGCCGCCGCCGAGGCCGATGACGCCGTCGCATCCCTCCTCGCGGTACAGCGTCAGTCCGGCGAGGACGTCGGCCTCGGTGGGATTTGGCTGGACACCGCTGTGCACGACGACATGACACGCGATCGAGGCGATGAGCCCGTCCACGAGCCCTGCTGCGACGAGACCCGCATCGGTCACGACGAGCGGGCGGAGCACACCCAGCCGGCCCAGCTCCGTCCGCAGGCTAGCGACCGATCCGGCGCCGAAGACGATGCGGTTCGGGAACGTGAAGATGGCATGTGCGGGCGACGGGCCGCCGTCCGACCCGGCCGCAGACCCGGTCCTCGCGGCGCGGGAGGCGGACGGGCCTTCGGGCTCCCATGGCGGGATCGCCGTCACTCGAGGTGTCGGAGTCAAGTCGTCGTCTCCCCTGTCATCCGGCCCGGGCGGACGCCGGCTCAACCCAACGAGTCGAGCAACTGCTCCATCTCCGCCGCGGCGTGACCATCACCCGCCGCCCGCGCCTTCTCGATGCCCAGCCGCAGGACTGACACCGCTTCCTCCGTCTCGCCGAAGTCGGCAAACGACTGCCCCAGTTGCTGATAGGCGGCGATCTGGCGCTCCGGATCATCCTCGATCAACGATCGTAGCCGGAGCCGGCCCTCCTCCACGTCGCCGTCGCGCAAGCATTGCATCGCCAGCCCGTAGCGGAGGAATGCATCCTCGGGGCTCTCGGCGAGGCTCCGTTCGAGCATCAATCGTCGCGGGGACTTCTCAGGCATGAAACCGCTAGACTCCCGTCAGGCGACGCCGCCAACGCATCGAACCCATTCGACGCCGTGCGGACGCTCCGAGACCACCTCGAAGGCCACGGCCCCTAATGAATTACGGTACTTCCCCCGTGTCCGTTACGCAACCTTCCCGGCCCGGGTTCGGCCTCGCCTCGAGTCGTCATATCCATGGAAATAAATCGGTAGAGACCTGGGGCAGGCGTTCACGGGCTGAGGGTGACGGCCGTTCAGCAGCGAACAAGGCGGTAGTTTGAATGCCGGTCCTGCCGACATAGGGCCGGCGGCAACCCCGGAGAGCGCGTCGGTATCGTCGGACTGAAGCAGGTTAAGATCACGCGACGAAATCAGACCTGCCCAAAGCGGGGCCACGGTGCGTAGCGCGGCTCAGGTCGGTCCTACCCGGCGTTGGTCCAGGCGCTGGGCATGGATTCCGGGCCAAGTAGGCCCTCAGTCATGTATCACTCGTCGTACTCCTCAGTCCTCCTGAACCTCGTCGCACATCCCGGGGCACTCTCGCGCCCGACGGATCTGCACGGTGCGACCGTAGGCGTCCTGGACCGCCGCTTTCGCCTTGGTCCACGGCATATCGCTGTCTTTACTCGCCTCCCAGTCGCGCTGCAACTGCTCGTCCATCAAGTCGATGCCGGCGTCGCCGTACTTCGCCTCGGCTTCGGCCCCGTAGCGGTACGCCGGCACGTACGTCTCGAAGCTCTCGCCCGCCTTCACATACGGGCGCGACTCGAAGTGATCGCGCAGCCAGTTATCCTCGGTCGTCGGATCGATCATCTCGCCGAGTCCCTTGCCGGCGTAGCCCCCGGCCACGGCGCCCACGGCCGCGCCGATAGCGGCGGCGACAGGCCCCGCGACCGAGCCGACGGCCACACCGCTGGCGGCCCCGGCGACCGCCGCTCCGATCCCGGCTTCGATGGGGTGCGCCCCGGCGCATCGGTGATCGGATCGGCGTTCCGGCTGCCCCTGGGCGGAAGATCGATCTTCTTCTCGCCGGTGTTGATGCCCATGGTGTGTTCTCCTCGAGGGACTTTCCTCACGCCGATCCCGAGGGCCGCTCCCCGACTCGCCGCAGGGATCGCCTCACGAACGCGACGACGGTCCAGCCGCTCAGCATGCCGAGCAAGTAGACGGCCACGATCACGGCGGCGACCGGGCCGGTCACCTCCCACGTCCAGAAGTCCACTGTGACGCTACGGGTGTTCTGGACCGCGAAGAGCCCGACCGCGCCCAGGAACACCAGAAGCAGGATCGCCTGGATGATTCGCATGCTCGCCCTCCTCGCCGCCTCTCGGGCCGACGGAACTCCGAACATACGACCGGCTCAGCAAATGGTGTTCCAAGAGACCTCGAAATTCGACGGATCTCCTCCGACCCGTGGCCGGATGATGGCTCGTCTCCGCCCCGTCAGATCCGCTCCTCGATCAGCACCGGGCCGGAACTGAGCCGCGTCGCGGACCTTAACGCCGCGCTCGTCGGGGGAATGCCGTCGTCTGGTATGAACCTGCTTCGATCGGATCGACCGAAGCGCCCAATCGCGTGCTCGCTGCTTCGGTGTCGTCGGACCGACGCGGGCTGCGCCCGATCGAAGGGAGTCGTCCGCGTACGGCCGCCCGCCTGTCGAGCGGGGCCAGATACCGGCCGGCCAGGCTACGCCGGCGGCTACGGGGAATACCTGGTCGCCCCCGCCAGCGCCGTCGCGCTAACCCGTCAAACAATCTCGCCTCAGCACCGGCGTTGCGGTGAGTCAGCCCGCTCAGAAGTGGCCGGCGAAATCCATCCGATGGGTCTTGGCCGAGACCAGGAGGTTGATGGCCGTGTCGCCCAGGTCGAGGGCCGCACCGGGACCCAGTTCCGCGCCCTGGCCATAGGCCACGATCCAGTCGAGCTGGCGGGCGAACTTGGCGGGGTCGTAGGTCAGCCGCAGGAAGATCCCCGATGGCCCCGGGACCATCGTCGAGGACCGTCCGCCCGCGTCGAGCTGGAAACCCGCGGCGACCTGGGGCGATAGCGGGTAGTACTTCTTGCTCATCACGTAGAACACGATCCAGGTCTTCGGCTTCCACACCTGGTCGCCCGTCAGGACCGGAAGCGCGTTGCCCACCACGCGCTTCGTTCCAGTGAAGCCCGGGAGCCGCACCTGGAAACCGTTGGCGGCCGTGAAGGTCTGGCCCGTCCCGTTCATCACGGCGACATAAAGGATGTTGTAGACCTGGCCGGGGATCGGCTGGATTTTCTGCACCAGCACTTGCTGGAAGGGCGGGACCAGATGGACGAGCCGGTAGGTCGGTTGGGTAGTGCGGTAGGCTATGTATCCCGCCGTGTTGCTCGGGACCGCATCGCGGGTGGCGTCCCCCGAGTTGGCGGCCGGGTGCGCCCCCGCGGCGTGGACCGCCGCCGCGCCACCGCTCAGGAGCTGCTTCTCCTCGAACCGTTCCAGGTCGGGACGGAACGATCTGGTCCGACATCGGCGCATGGATGACGTTTCCGTCGGCTTGGTTCGGCAGAGCCCCCCATTTCCCTCAGGTTACGTCGGCAGTGGTGTCAGTTCGACATGTCGGAGAAAGCGGCCGGGAGCGTTGGCGGGTTCTGAATGGGGGAGCACGACGGTTATTTGGGCGCTGCCCTGGAACGAGACCGGAAAACGTCACAGACCGAAAGTTCGGTACACCGGGCTATGTGCAATGTGCAAAACCTCGAAAACCCTATGGTGTGGGGGTTGTGCACATCGAGGGTCCGCCGGATTCATTGACATAACTCTAAAAATATCAATGGTCTGCGTGCAGATCCGGAACGAACCCTCCCGCCCCGCAACGCTTCGTCATCGACTTTCAGCGACGCGATATTATGGGGGCCAGCCGGTACGCCGAGCTGTTCGATCGGGTAAAGGCGTTGGTCCTGCCTGCAGGGGAAGCGGCGACGGCGGAGAAGGAGAGGAATCGCGAAGCGAGGGCGGAAAACGAAGGCGAAGGTCAAACAACAGTATCAACATCTTTCTCACACGTTTGTGGATGCTCTCCTACCTCCGGCCGGAGCTGGGGCGTGAGTAGCAATGGAACAGATCTGACACCACGTCAGTTCCGCCACAGCCGGCGCAACGCGTGAGCGTCCGGCGGCGCCGCCGGATCGATTTCCGCCAGGCGGCGGCTGGCTTCTTCAGCCCGCTCGCTCCGTGACGTAGGTTGAACGCTGCCGCGGCCGACCTCGCGCGGCCGAACGATCCATGGCACCATCCGTAACAGCATTCCATCCCGGACGATCAGCGTGTGGAACAAGATCGCCCCGAAGTGGGCGAGGAATGTCAGGAAGAGCAAGTATGCCAGGACCGTGTGTGCCCTCCGCAAGGTCGCGTACAGCAGGGGGTCGTGCGGCAGGATGAACGGCAAGCGGACGGAGCCGAACAGCACGACCGGGTAGCGTGCCGCCGACAGCATGCCCCAGCCGACCAGCGGCAAGACGAACATCAAGCCATACATCGTGTATTCCGAGGCCGACGCCGCCACCCGCTCGAGGCGCGACAGCGTGGCGGGCCACGGCGGCGGCGGATTCAGGAGCCGGTTCACGAAGCGAACGACCACGAGCACCAGGATGGCAATTCCCAGGGGGCGATGGATCGACACGAGCGTGTGGTAATCGGCCAGGGAAGCGACCATGGCGACGCCGATCCCGAGCATCGTCAGGACCATGGCAGCCATCGTCCAGTGCAGCACCCGCGACAGGGCGGGGAATTGAACGCGTTGGTTCGACACGGGTCACTCTCCCTTCTCCACCCGGGCCGGTGTGATCGCGCTGCGCTGCTTCTGCTCGCCGGCCCGCCGGGTGTAGGACCGTGAGTAGACCGTTGACCGGGCGCTCAAGATGGGGTCGTCCGACGTCGCGATGCCCGCGGGTAGCACCAGGGGATCGAAGTTGATGTCCCGCGCGGCACTGGTGTCGTCACTCTCGACTCGGTCGAGCGTCAGCGTGCCGACGTTGACGTGTTCCCGTCCCGCCGGCCAGGCAATAGTGGCGTCGTTGGTCGGGTCGCCTGGCTGGCCGACGATGACGATGAGATACCACTGCAACGGCCGACGGTGAATCTGAGCGATCAGCGCGTCGAACAAGAAGTCCTTGTCCTGAGAAGGAGTGGCCGCGCTTGCCGTCTTAGAAGGCTGCGCGGGCGTCAGGATCCAGCGCACCGGTGTCGATTCGCCGGCCGCGTTGATGAACCGAAATGCATTCAGGCCGTGGAACGTGCTGTCGCCGAACCCCGACGAGGCCGGCTGGCTCCTGATGACCTTCAGCGCCTCCGCCGTTTCCGGATGGCGGGCGAGAAACGCCTGCATCTTGGCAGGGTCGGGCCGGCCCGTGCGGGGGTCCGGCCTGAACGCGAAGAGCTGCTCGTAAAAGGCTTCGGGCGTGCGGACCGGGAACACCGGCAGATGGATCATCGCGGTTCGCCACAGCTCGCCGTCCGGCAAGGAGAACTGGAGCCCCAGGCCGCGCACGGCGGACGCCGTGTCGGGCGCGTAGGGTTGGCCGCCCCCGAGCGAGAAGCGGCCGAGAACCGGCACACGGCCTGGCTGGAAGACAGCCGCTTTCGAGAGCCGAACGCCGTTTCCGTTGCTCTCGAAGAAACCGGAGACGCCAACGCCCTTGGCGTGATTGCGACGGAAACCGGGGTGGACACCGTTGACTTCCTCGAAAGCGTCGGTGAACCGCGCGGGCGTCAACGCATTCGGGGTGAGCCAACCGCCGAGATAGGCGAAGGTCCCGGCGACCGCTGCAAGAGCGACGCCGATCAGGGTCAATCGTGCCACCGTGGCGGCCGTGCTGAGGCGCGGCCGCGCGTCTGGTGGCGCTTCCTGGTGGATCACCATTTCTTCTCCTTCTCAATCGATCGGAACGGAGATTGGTGTCGGCCTATTCTCTCCTCGGAAGAGAGGACACCAATTTCCCCCCCGGAAAAGAGGACATCAATTTCCCCCCCGGGGCCATCGCTCCAGGCAACGGCGCCGGTCCACGAGGCCGATTCGCGGCCGATGGGACGTCCGGCGCCGTCGGCACCGGGGAAAGCGACCCGCCGAGGGGCCGGACTCCTGAGACCATCCATGCCAGGAATGCACACATGATAAGCATGCATGAATAGTCTCAGGAGTCCGGCCCCTCGCGGAGGGGCCGGGACTCGGGGATGGACCCGTGTCCCGGCCCCGCACCGATCGAACCGTGCGCGACCTCACGGGAAGCTGACGGGGGTGATCGGGCCGTAACCGTCGGTGAGGATCTTCAGGAAGTTGATCAGGTCGGTGACCTGCGACGGGGTCAATTGCAGGTTGCCCACCTGGCCGTTCGTCGCAACCACACCCGAGACCCCCTGGGCGGCCGCCTGGGCGGGGGTCAGGCCGGCGACGTTCTGCACGTTGTCCAGGACCTCCGGCGGCGGGAGCAGCGGCGTGTAGCCGGCCGGCGGCCCGTTGCGGAGGTCGAAGGCCACCTCCTGGCCGTTGGCATTCACGGCGATGTTCCGCTTGTTGTAGAAGTTGACGACTTCCTCGAGACTCTTGAAGACGCCGTTATGCATGTACGCCCTCACGAACGTCGGGTACGGCCGCTTGTCCGAGTTGCGCACGCTCGGGTTCTTGAACAGCCCGCGGAACTGGGGGATGTCGCCCGGGGTCTTGTTGTAGAACACCGTCCCGTCGGGAGCGGGGTTGGGGTTGGCCCCGAGGCCGTAGTCGATGAAATTCGTCCCCAGGGGGTTATACCCGTAGGGATTGCTGACGGCATCCGTATTCCCGTAGTAGGGGTTGTTGGGGTTCTTGGGGACGCCGATGTTGGCATAGCAGTACATCGCGAACATCTCCTTGCCCCCGATCTCGGGCTGCAAGTCCACCAGAAGCGCGGAGGAGTGGCACTGGAAGCATTGGGCCTTGCCGAAGTTCGGGTCGTTGTTGGGATTCGGTCCGACCCCGTAGAGGATCCTCCCGCGCTCCTCGGATGCGGAGAGCGTGTAGAACTTCTGCGGCGGCATGCCGTACTTGGAGGCGTCGTACTTCGAGTTGAAGGGGTTGATCTCGGCCGAGGCCTCGTAGGCCGCGATCGCGTCGGTGATGATCGAGTAGACCTGCTGGGTTGTGTACTTGGTGAACACGTCCGGGCCGTACACCTTCTTGAACAGGTGCGTGTAGGGCCGTGACTGGACCTTCTTGACGACGAGCGCCGAATACCCGCCGGCGAGCGGATCCTGGATGCCGTTCGACGAGAGGTTGGCCATCTCGTTGGCATCGATGAAGGGCTGCAGCGCCTGGTGCGCCTCGTCGGGCACCCGACCGTCCCAGAAGTTGCCCCCGAGGTACACCCCCAAGGTCGCGTCGAAGTAGGGGCCGATGGGGCAAAAGGCGGTCGCGGCGTAGGTCATGGGCTTGCGGGGGGTGAACCGGCCGGGGCGGACCCCCGACGGGATGCCGAGGATCGCATTGACCTCCGAGCCGTCCGGCGGGCCCGGCGATGCGTGGCCCGTCTGGGGGGTGTGGCAAGTGAAGCAGGCGTAGCCCGGCGGATCCGACAGGGTGATGTCGAAGACGATGTCCTTGCCGAGCTGCTCGACGCGCGTGAGCGGCACGGTGTTGGGCGGCTGCGTGATGGGTGGAAGCGGCCCGACGACCTGTCCCGAGCTGGGTCTGGGCAACAGGAGCATCCCGACGACGAGGGCGGAGCCGACGAGGACTCGCGCGGCGGCGACTGAGCGATAATCTCTCATTCTTGAAATCCTCAGAATCCTTCGAACAAAGAACGTGGGGAGTTGGGCCCCCGGCGAGAGGGGCCGGGCGAAGTCGGTTGCTTCCGGGGCCCGGCTCGGGGCGCGAGCCGGCCGTGCCCAGCCCGGCGCGGGCTTGGCGGGTGCATCGCCGGGACGGTCCGGCGATGCGGACGACGGGGGCGCCGGCGGGCCGCGTCGGGCGACCACCGCGGCTCGATCAGGGCATCGTTCCGCACCAGGGCCGGCGGGCGGAGCCCGATCCCGCACGACGCGCGGGAGGCGCGCCATGCGATCTCAGGTCCGCCCGTCCCTGGGCGAAGTCACCGGCGCATCTTCCGGTCTTCGCGACGAATCGAGGTGCCGGGTGCGTATTGCATCGGGCGCGCCGGAGACGCGCCGAGCACTCCCTCCGGTCGGTGCCCGCCGGCCCCCTCGCGGGGCTGGTCTCTCGGGCTCTCTCGCACGAATTGCCTGGTATGATATGAACTTAGATCGGATGGAATCCGTCTCGGTCCGGGCGGTGTCATCGGAGAGAATTTCGCCCGCGAACGGCACATCCGGGCGAAACGAGAGCTCGGTCCCAATCGAAGGGCGACGGGCGGGCCCCCCCCGATAGTGCGCGCCGTCCGGGGCGCTGGGATCGTTGTTACCAGCTTGGGACCGGAGGTATCAACGGATCACTCCGAGGCGCTCGCGTCGTCCTCATCCCCCTCGACGGACTTCGTGACGGACAGGCCCAGCTCGCGGAGCCTCAGCCGGAGCGTCCGCCGCGAGATCCCGAGGGTTCGCGCGGCCTGGACCTGGTTGCCCTCGGTCAACCGGAGCACCAGCGGCAGGAGGAACCGGTCGAGCTCGCGACGCGCCTCCTCGAACAGGTCCTGGCTGCCCATGCGCAAGCGTTCCTCGATCAGGGCCTCGAGCCGCGCCCCCGCCCCCATCGCCGTGGCCGGCTCGGCCGCCGGGCGGGGGGCGAGCTCGGGCAGGAACGCCGGGACCAGGACCGGGCCGGTCACCCGGAGCAACGCCTGCCTCAGCACGCTCTGCAGCTCGCGGATGTTCCCCGGCCAGGGGTACGCGCGGAGTCGCTCCATCGCCTCGGGGGTGACCTCCCGGACCTCCCGCCCCAGCTCGCGGCTGAACCGCCTCAGGTAATGCTGCACCAGCATCGCCAGGTCGTCGCCCCGCTCGCGCAGCGGGGGCAGGTGGACTGCGAAGACGTCCAGCCGGTAATACAGGTCCGGCCGGAACTTCCCCTCCTCCGACCAGGCCTTCAAGTCGCGGTGGGTGGCGGCGATCAGCCGGACGTCGGTCCGGACCGTCTCATTGCCACCGACCCGCTCGAACGCCTGCTCGTGCAGCAGGCGCAGGACCTTGGCCTGCGAGGCCAGCGGCATGTCGCCGACCTCGTCGAGGAACAGCGTGCCGCCGTGGCACTGCTCGAACTTGCCGATGCGGCGCCGCTCGGCGCCGGTGAAGGCCCCCTTCTCGTGGCCGAACAGCTCGCTCTCCAGGAGGGTCTCGGGGATGGCGGCGCAGTTCAGCGCCAGGAACGGCGCCTGGGCCCGCGCTCCGTGCTGGTAGATGGCCCGCGCCACCAGCTCCTTGCCGGTGCCGCTCTCGCCGGTGATCAGCACCGGGACGTCCTGGCCAGCGACCCGACCGATCGCCTTGTAGACCTCGAGCATCGCCGGGCAGCGGCCGACGATGGCGCCGTCCACATCGGGGTCCGGTGGGGTCTCGGCGACCACGGCCGGCTGGCGCATCCGCCGGGACACCTCCAGCGCCTCGCCGACCACGCGCCGTAGCTGGTGCAAGTCGAGCGGCTTGAACAGGTAGTCGTAGGCCCCCTGCTTCATCGCCTCGATGGCGCTGTCGGCGTCGTTGGTCGCGGTGATGAAGATGACGGGGATGCGGGCGTCGAGTTGCCGGAGCCGCCGATAGACCTCCAGCCCCGAGAGGTCGGGCAGTCGGAGATCGAGCAGGATCGCATCCGGAGTCCGCGCGGCGGCCCGTCGGACGCCGTCCTCGCCGGTCAGGGCCGCGTCGATTTCGTGGCCCTCCTCGTCGAGGACGCGGTGGACCTGCCTCAGGATCAGGTTCGGGGAGTCGTCAACGAGCAGCAGCCTGGCCATGGCGCACCTCGGGGGCTTGAACTGCTGTCAAAGTATCACGGTGGTCACTTTCGGACCAGTCCCGGGAACGATGGACAAACAGCCGAAGAACGATCAAGGCCGGCCGCACCGGAGGGAGGCGTGTGTCAAGATCAGGTTCGGGGCGTCGTCGACGATTCGTCCGTGGGCCATGATGGGCTCCCCCGGGCGTCCCGGAACGCGGCCCGAAGTTCGCCACCGGCCCCGCCCGGCATCCGATTCGCTCTCCGAACTGGTCGGCTCGGAATCAAGCCGCTCTGTTCCCCTGCTATCGTGCCGCGGGTACCATTGCCGGGAGGTGGGCGACTGCCGCTGGAGGGGGCCGGGCGCCGGCGTGGGCGAACGGCCCGCGGCGTGCATCGAGACCAAGGAGCCACACCATGAGCCACCCGAAACAGGTCCGGCTGGCCGGTTCGGTCCTCGGCCGCTCCCGGCACGTCTGTGCCTTCTTCCACAGCAAGGAGGAAGAGTACCGGGTGCTCCTGCCCTACATCAAGGAGGGGTTCGAGCAGGGTGACCGCACGTTCCACATCATCGACCGCCATCGGCACCAGGACCACGTCCGGCGCTTGCAGGACGCGGGCATTGATACGGCTGGCGCCGAGACCGAGGAACGCCTGGTCGTCCGCCACTGGGAGGATACGTACCTGAAAGACGGGTACTTCGACCAGCACCGGCAGATCGCGTTGTTCGAGAGGGAGCTGGTCGAAGGGAAGGAGCAGGGATATCCCCTGACCCGATTCGTGGCCGGCACGGACTGGGCGCTGCTCGACCGGCCGGGAGTCCACGAACTCATCGAGTACGAGTCCCGGATCAACAACATGTTCAGCAAGTACGACGACCCGGTCTGCTGCACCTACCACGTATCCAAGTTCAGCGCCTCCGTCATCATGGACGCGATGCGCGTGCACGCGGCGATGATCATCGGCGGCATCCTCCAGGAGAACCCGTTCTACGTGCCGCCCGACGAGTTCCTGCGCGAGCTCCGCGAACGGGAAGGACCGAACGGCGCGGGCGTGAGTTGAGAGGACCGTGTGCGCAGTGGAAAGAGGCGAGGACGAAATCCGAACACTTCGCCGCACCATGCGGGATCTGGTCGCCCTCTCGGCGCTGCCCACCGTCTGGGCCGGCTACCGGCCACTTCAGGTCGCCGAGGGCCTCGCCGAGGTGCTCCTCTCGACGCTGCGCCTGGACCTGGTTTATCTCCGTTTGCCCGGGCCGACAAACGGGCATGAGATCGAAGTCGCCCGCACCGCGGGCGGGTCTCCGCCAACCGACCAGACCCGGGGCATCGGCCGGGCGCTGGCGCCCTGGCTGGACTGTGCCGGTGTCAACCCGGTGTCAACCGTCCCGAACCCCGTCGGTCCCGGGACGTTGCGCCTGGTCGTCGTCCCCATCGGGTGCGGCCAGCAAGCAGGGGTCCTGGCCGTCGGCTCGCGGCAAGCGGCCTTTCCCAGCGTAGAAGACCGCTTATTCCTCACCGTGGGCGCCAACCAGACGGCCGCGGTATTCCAGCACGTGCACGCCGAGGAGGCGCTGCGGGCCAGCGAGCAGCGGTTCCGGACGTTCGTGGACCATGCTGCCGACGCGTTCTTCCTGCACGAGGAGGGCACGGCCCGCGTGCTGGACGTGAACCGCCGGGCGTGCGAGAGCCTGGGGTACACCCGGGACGAGCTGCTCGGGATGACACCGTTCGACTTCGACCCCGACCTCACCCCCGCCCTGTTTGAGGATCGCGTTCACAAGATCATCGTAGGAGAGTCCATCGCGTTCGAGACCCGGCACCGCCGCAAGGACGGCACGGTCTTCCCGGTCGAGGTCAGGAGCCAGGCCTTCTGGGAAGGCGGCCGACAATTCTTCGTGTCCCTTGCGCGGGACGTCACCGAGCGGAAGGAGGCCGAGGAGGCCCTCCGCCAGAGCGAGGCGATGTTCCGCGGCACGTTCGAGAACGCGGCCGTCGGTATTGACCACGTCGACCTCGAGGGCCGCTTCCTGCGCATCAACCAGAAGTTCTGCGAGATCCTCGGCTACACCCGCGACGAGATGTCTACGAAGACATGGATGGAGCTTACCCATCCCGACGACCTGGCGGCAGACCTCGAGCTGTACGGCCGGCTCCTGCGGGGCGAACTGGCTGGCTACACGATGGAGAAGCGCTTCATACGCAACGACCGCTCGAACGTCTGGGTCAACCTGACCGTCTCCTTCCATCGCGACGCAGCCGGCCGGCCCGTCTACTGCATCGCGATCTTCCAGGACATCTCGGAGCGCAAGCGGCTGGCGGAGGCGCTGCGCGAGAGCGAGGCGATGTTCCGCGGCACGTTCGAGAACGCGGCCGTCGGCATCGCCCACACCCACCTCTCGGGTCGGTTCCTGCGCGTCAACGACCGGTTCTGCGGCATCGTAGGCTACCCCCGCGAGGAACTGCTCCAGAAGACGTTCCAGGACATCACGCATCCCGACGACCTGGCCACCAGCCTCGGCCTCTTGGGGGCACTGATGCGGGGCGAGTCGCCCGCCTTGCGGTACGAAAAGCGCTACATCCGCAAGGACGGCTCGCCCGTCTGGGTCGGTTTGATCACCTCGCTCCAGCGGGACGCGGCGGGCCAGCCCGCTTATGTGATTGCCGTGGTCCAGGACATCTCGGAGCGCAAGCGGCTGGAGGAGGCGCTGCGCGAGAGCGAGGCACGGTTCCGCACGCTAGCCGAGGCACTTCCGACCAAGGTCTGGACAGCCGAGCCGGACGGCACGATTGATTACATCAACTCCCGCCTCATCGAGTACACCGGCCTGACCCTGGAACAGCTCCGGAACAGGGACCGAGGATCGACCGTCCACGCGGAAGATTGGCCCCGGTGCATCGCGCAGTGGATGCGCTCGGTCGCCACCGGCGAGCCTTACGAGGTCGAGTACCGGCCTTGCCGCGCCGACGGCGCCTTCCGCTGGCATCTCGGACAGGCGCTGCCCCTGCGCGACGGGTCGGGCCGGATTACAAAATGGTTCGGCTCGATCACCGACATCGACGATCAGAAGCGCGCCGCCGAGGCGCTGCGGGAGGCCAAGGAGGCGGCGGAGGCGGCCAGCCGGGCAAAGGACGAGTTCCTGGCCAACGTCAGCCACGAGATCCGCACCCCCATGAACGCCATCCTCGGCATGACCGAACTGGCCCTCGACACGCCCCTGACCACCGAGCAGCGCGAATACCTGGCGATCGTCAAGTCCTCGGCCGAGGCCCTCCTGAAGGTGATCAACGACCTGCTCGACTTCGCCAAGATTGAGGCCGGCAAGCTCGAGCTCGACCACGCCGACTTCTCGCTGCGGCGCGTCCTGGGGGAGACTCTCCGGGCCCTGGCCTTCCGCGCCCACAAGAAGGGGCTGGAGCTGGCCTGCCGGATCGATCCGGAGGTGCCCGACGCCCTGGTCGGCGACGCGGGCCGGTTGCGGCAGGTCCTGCTCAACCTCATCGGCAACGCCATCAAGTTCACCGATCAAGGTGAGGTCGTCCTCGGGGTCGAGGTCGACGAGGAGCAGACGTCCACCGAGCCCGACCCATCCGTGCTCGGATCTCGGCCATCGCAGGTGGTGCACTTCTCGATCACCGATACCGGCATCGGCATCCCGCGCGAGAAGCAGGAGACGATCTTCCAGGCCTTCGAGCAGGCGGACAGCTCGACGACGCGCCAGTACGAGGGGACCGGGTTGGGGCTGTCGATCGCGTCGCGGCTGGTGACGCTGATGGGCGGCCAGATCACGGTCGAGAGCGAGCCGGGCCGAGGCAGCACGTTCCGGTTCTCGGCCGAATTCGGAGTGCAGCCTCATCCGCCGAGCGGTCTCCACGAGCGACCGCTGGTCAACCTGCACGGACTGCGCGTCCTGGTCGTCAACGACAACGCAACCAACCGCCAGATCCTCGAGGAGTGGCTGCGGGGCTGGCACACCGAGCCCCTGGCGGTCGCCGACGGTTTCAAGGCCCTTGACGCGCTGTGGTCGGCGGTGTCCGTCGGCCAGCCGTTCGCCCTGGTACTGCTCGACGCCCGGATGCCCGGGACCGATGGCATGGCGGTCGCGGAGAGCATCCGCCAGAACCCCATGCTGTCGACTAGCCGCATCATCTTGCTGACGTCCGATGACCTGCGCGGCGACCTCGCACGCTACCGCGCGTTGGGGATTGCGGCCTACGTGATGAAGCCGGTCCCGCAAGAGGAGCTGCTGGAGATCATCTACCAGGTCTTGTCCCGGCCGGACGCCGCCGATACGGCCGTGGACCGGATGGACCTCATCGCGGCGGCGGTCGGCACTGCCACGACCACGGCCACATCCGCAGGCCGTCTGCACATCCTGGTGGCGGAGGACAACCCCTTCAATCAGAAGCTCGTCGGGAACCTCCTGCGCCGCACGGGGAACGACATCCGGGTCGCGAGTGACGGCCGCGAGGCCCTGGCCGCCCTGGAGCAGGACCGCTTCGACCTGATGCTCCTGGACGTCCACATGCCGGGATATGACGGGTTCCAGGTGATTGAGGTCCTGCGGCGTCGGGAACAGGCCACGGGCGGGCACTTGCCGGTCATCGCGCTGACCGCCCGCGCGATGCCAAGTGATCGCGAGCGCTGCCTGCAGGCCGGGATGGACGACTACCTGGCCAAGCCGATCGCCGCCGCCGAGCTCTTTCGCGTCATGGACCGGGTGCTGGCCGGCCGGCCCGCGGCCGAGCCGGACCCGCCCGCGCGGAGACGGCCCGAGACGCTGCTCGACCCGGCCACCCTGCTGGCGGGCTGCGACGACGATCCGACGCTGTTACGCGAGCTGATTCAAGTCTTCCGGGCCGACAGCCCCGGCGCCCTGGCGCAGGTCCTCGACGCCGTCAATCGGCAGGATGCGTCGCGATTGCGGGAGGCGGCCCATGAGCTGCGCGGGCTGCTCTCGACCTTCTCGGCGATGGCCGCCGCGGAGGCCGCGCGGCTCGAGACGATGGGGGCCGGCGGCCAACTCGACGATGCCGCTTCGACTCTCGACGGGCTGATCGAGATGGTGGAGCGGCTGGGCCCGCGGCTGGAGGGACTCTCGATCGAGCAGTTGCGGCACCAGACCGATGGCGGCGGGTCCGTGTGAACGCGATGTGCTGTTCTGATAATGGGTGCGTTCGTCAGCTGGATCACGGTTCAGGCGAATTGGAGGATTGTCATGGAGTGTTATTGGGTGTTAGGACAGCGTCTCGATTTTCTCGCCACCGGCGAGACCACGGGTGGTAGTTATTCCCTCTTCCATCTCTTGATTCCCGCGGGCCCGCCCGGCCCGCTGCCCCATACACATAGGGACGCGGACGAATTCTTCTTCGTGGTCGAGGGCAGTGTCGAGAAACTCTTCAAGGACGCCTGGCGGCCTTTGGGACCGGGGCAGTTCCTACACGTGCCTCGGGGGACCATCCTTACCTTTCGAAACGTGACCACGGAAGCGGCCCGAATGCTGTCCGGGTTCCTGCCCTCGCGCTTCGAGCGGTTCTTCCGGGACTTCGGGCATGAGGCAATGCTCGAAGATGTCAATCCGCTCCCGGTTCAGGAGGCGGAGATTCAACGGTTCACGACCCGGGAGGACCGTCGCGACCACCTCCGGCATCGAGCGAAGGTCTCCAGGTTCGTCCGAAGCGGATGTCGGTACTCTTCGATCCGGCCCCCCGGAAGAAGCCGCCCACCGGGCAAACCGCACCGATCAGGACCGAACCAACCCGATTCCACTGGTGAGCCTATGGTCAAGCGCGGGCGATGGACCAAGGGTCGCTCACTCTCCTTCGGCGCGGTGTCAACGAGTCATCGTTGGAGCTCACCGGCTCCGTGCGCGGCCGATCAGGCGCGGTGTCGCCTTCGATTGGAGGCCGCCGAACTTCTCACGCATCCCCGGGCGGAGCGGCTCCCGTGCTTCGAAGCGATGGCCCGACGGCGAGGCATCGATGCCGATGCATTCGCCTGTGCCATGATCGAAGGCCACAGAGTGCGGATTCCGGCGTAGCCTGACCGGCCGGGATCTGGCCCCGCTCGACAGGCAGGCGGCCGTACGCGGAGGACTCCTTTCAATCGGGCGCAGCGCGCTTCGGTCGGATCGACCGAAGCGTCGGACCGGCGCCTTCCGCGCGTCGGTCCGATCGATCGAAGTAGCCGGGAAGCAACCTCACCGCTCCGTGCCGTTCTGCACGTCTGTCACCCACGACCCGTGAACGGCTACCCTGGGTGATCTGGGTAGGAATTGCGGATCATTACGAAAAGGATGGGAGCCGGGGGACATCGGCCGAGCGGACTTCAAGCTCGCACCAGTGGTGACCGATCCAAGACAAGTCGGGTGAACCCGCCTCGCTTGACACCAGGGAGCCTGATGATAGGGAATCGGGTGCAGCCTCGCTCTGTCGATGTGGGGACGACCGCCGTGCGAACGCCTACGAGTCGGATTGTCGGGCTTGTGCGTGGGATTGCGTTGAGTCTGACGGTCGCGACGGTGGGGCTGGGGCCGGCGGGGACTCGGGTCTGCGCCGCCTCCGAGCCGCGGCGAACCGCGATCGTCGAGGCTGTCGAACAGGGTGCATCAGAGCGTCGTGAGCATCTCGAGCGAGAAGAAGGCCGAGTCGCACAGCCGATGGCCGTTCTCGCCGGAGGAGAACCAGCGGCCCCGGGTCAGCGGGATGGGCAGTGGGGTCATCATCGATCGCCGAGGCTACATCCTCACGAATCATCACGTGGTGGATAAAGTCCAGGGGATCATGGTCCAGTTGTCCGACGGGACGACCTATCCGGCCCGGCTGCTCCAGTTCGACCCGGTGATGGACCTTGCGATCCTCAAGGTCAACTCGCCCCGGCCGTTGTCCGCGATCGACCTGGGCACGTCGGGCGACCTGATGGTCGGCGAGACGGTGATCACGATCGGCAACGCGTTCGGCTACGAGAATACGGTCTCGGTGGGGATCATCAGCGCCCTTCATCGCGACGTGACGTTGTCCGACGATCAGGTCTACCGCAACTTGATCCAGACGGATGCTTGCATCAACCCGGGGAACTCGGGCGGACCGCTGATCAACATCGAGGGGCAACTGATCGGGATCAACGTGGCGGTGCGGGCCGGGGCGCAAGGGATCGGCTTCGCGCTGCCGATCGACGAGGTCAAGAGGGTCGCCGCCGAGTTGCTGAGCACGCGCCGGCTGTCGTCCACCTGGCACGGGGTGGTCGCCGTGGAGCAGCGCCGCGGGAATCGGCGAGGCGTGGTGGTGGCGGAGGTTCAGCCCGGCAGCCCGGCGGAAGCCTCGGGCCTGCATCCCGGCGACGAACTGGTTCGCATCGGCGACCTGGGGGTCATCAGCGCCGTGGACGTGGAGCGGGGGCTGCTCGATGCGCGGCCGGGCCGGCCGGCGAGCGTGACCGTCCGGCGGGGCGGCAACGAGAGCGTCGTCTCCCTCGAAGTCCGTCCGTGGCCCGGCAGCGTCCCGGCGGAGACCGGCTCCACGGACGACGCGGTCTGGCGGATCCTCGGTCTGAGGACCCTGCCGGTGTCGACGGAGTACGTGTCGGCCGTCTCCGCGAAGCTCCGCGGCGGGCTCTACGTCCAGGCGGTGCTCCCCGGCAGCCCCGCCGCCGACGCGGCCATCCAGAAGGGCGACATCCTCCTGGGCATGAAGGTCGGCAGCCGCCACTGGGAGACGATCCGAGCCGATAATATCCTCTACATCCTGCGACAACCCGAGACCGTCCAGACCCAGAGCGCGCTCTTCTACGTCGTGCGCAAGAATGAGGTCCAGCCGCGCCGCATCAGTCTCGGCGGCACGCTCGCACCGTCCTCGTTCAGCCGCTGACCCTTGATCGCTCGTCATCGCGCCGAGCGTTCACACCGTCCTCGAACGACGCCGGTGCCGCGCCGATCTCGCCACCGACCGGCACGGACGGACCCGCCACCGTCGGCGCGCGTGGTGCGACAATCGATCGGTCGATTCATTGTGCGCTAGCAGCAATGACTCATTCGGTGGTAGTCTTTGTGGGACCGATCCGGCGATGCGATCGGAGTACGTCACCCGAACGAGCCTCGGCGCCGCGGCCGAGGGCGCGGGAGTTCCGGCTCCGACGCCGCCTCGCGAGTCACGCGCCGGATCGGTCGGGCCGTCGTGCCTTCGGTGACTTCTGGTTATAGTGCGCCGGGAGCCATTTCGAACCGATGTCTGGATCCGCCGAGAACCAGGATAGCATCATGGAGGAAGAACGTCGCGACGGACCGGAGGATGACCGGCCCGGTCACGCCGTGGTCATCGTGTTCGCTGTTTTCTTCGAGGCGGGCCTGGCTCCCTTCTCGCTGTTCCTGGGCTATCTGCTGAACCATAATCCGCTCGAGACATTCAAGTGGAACGCGCCCGACGCGCTCTGGGGCGCCGCGGCCGCCCTGCCGCTCATCGCACTGTTCCTGGCCATGCTCCGATGGCCGGTCGGCCCGCTCGCCCGGGTCAAGGAGTTCTGCGAGGAGGAGATCGTCCCGCTGTTCGACAGGAGTTATTGGTCCGAACTGGCCCTCATCTCGCTCACCGCGGGGGTCGGCGAGGAGATGTTCTTCCGGGGCGTGATCCAGAAGACGCTCGAGGGCTGGCTGGGCTGGGGCTGGGGCCTCACACTGGCGAGCGTCCTCTTCGGCGTGCTGCATCCGATCTCGATATTCTACGTGATCATCACGGCGGTACTGGGCTTCTACCTGGGAGCGATCTGGAGCTATAACAACAACCTCCTCACCGTCATGGTCACCCACGCCCTCTACGATTTCGTGGTGCTCGGATACCTCATCCGGCTCCGGACGAGCAGAGCGGACTAGGGCGAGACGGACTGAGCGCCGGTCCGGGCGCGGAGCCGCCGTCAGGCGCCTGGCCACCTCGTGGTGATTTTGGCCCGATCGTCGGCTATGCTGGCGGCTGGGCCATCGCGACGGCCCGGCATCCCAGCGAGAACTGAGGACGGATCTCTTGGCGAAAGGTCGAACCGGATGCGAGCGAATCAGGTGAAATGCGAATCGGAAGGGCATTCTGGCAGGGCGGGACTCCGGCGCAGGGCGCATGCACTCCTGCTCGTCGCGGCGTGGTGGCTGGTCGGCCCGGTCAGCGGGGCGGAGGCCGTGGAGGGCTTGCGCTGGAACTTCAAGGCGGGAGAGACGCTGCGCTTCTCGATCGAGCAGAAGTCCAGCATGGCCGCCAAGGCGATGGGCAACGAGCGGAAGTCCAACCAGACCCAGACCGTCGAGATGAGCTGGAAGGTGCTCGCCCTCGATGCTTCCGGCGAGGCCGAGATCACCCAGAAGATGGACCGCATCCGGCTGCGGGCCGAGATGCCTCCGCTCATGCCCCTGGAATTCGACTCGGCCGCGTCGAAAGGGGACCAACCGGGCTTCGAGGCGGTCACCCGCCAGCTCCGATCCCTGGCCGGAGCCGAGTTCACATTCAAGATGAAGCCCAACGGCGAGATCACCGACATCAAGCTGTCGGAGGAGACGCTCAAACGCCTCCGCGAGTCGACCCCGGGAGGCGCACCGGAGGCTGGGGTCTCGGAGAAGGCGGTCAAGGACAACCTCCTCGTGCAATTGAGTCCCCCGACCCTCCCGGACGGCCCGATCGAGCCCGGCAAGAGCTGGTCGCCCAAGGCGACCCGGATTCCGCTTCCCTTCGCGACGCTTGTGATGGAGAAGACATTCACGAATCAGGGACCCGATCCCAAGTCTGCCAACCTCTTGCTGGTGAGTGTTGAAACCACCGTCAAGCTGGAACCGATCGAGGGCGTGGACGTCAAGGCGACCATTCGCAAGCAGGAAGGGAAGGGGACCATGAGCTTCGATGGTCAGGCCGGTCGGCTGGTCAGTATCCGCCTGACCCAGAAGCTTGATGTGGCGATCGTCCAGGCGGGCCAGTCGATCGACCAGGCCACCGAGATGACCACGTCCATGTCCTTGCTGCCGTAGAAGGTGGGGATCCTGGGCCGGCCACGCCGGGGTCAGGCGATCCCGTGCTTCTTCAGCTTGCTGAAGAACGTGCTCCGGGGCAGGCCGAGGAGCCGGGCGGCGACGCTCTTGTTCCCGCGGGCTTCGCCGAGGGCGTCGAGCAGTCGTTGGCGTTCATACGCGGCGAACTCGTCCCCACCATCGTCGTCCCCGGCGGTCGTCGCATCCTGCATCGGCCAGGCCGGGCCCGGGGCCGGCGCGAGTCCGGACGGGGATCCGGCGAGCGCCGCCGGGCGTCGCTCGCGCCGGGCCCGCTCGCCGACGGGGCCCGGCAGGCGCGGTCTCAGGCCGCGGCGGCCGACCTGGCGGAGTTCCGCCGGCAGATCCTCGAGCGTGACGGCCGGGCCGTCCGCCAGGACCACGGCGCGCTCCAGGACGTTCTCGAGCTCACGGATATTGCCCGGCCAGTCGCATGCGGCCAGGGCCTCGACGGCCTCGGGCTCCAGGTGGGTCACCGCCTTGCCGGTGCGCCTCGCGTGCAGATCCAGGAAGTAGACCGCCAGCTCGAAGATGTCCTCCCGGCGCTCCCGCAAGGCCGGGGTATGCAACGGGATAACGTTCAGGCGGTAGTAGAGATCCTCGCGGAATCGCCCGGCGCGGATCAGCGCCTCGATGTCCTGATGGGTCGCCGCAATGATCCGGACGTCAACGGTGATCGCCTGCGAGCTGCCGACGCGCTCGAAGGACATCTCCTGGAGCACGCGGAGCAGCTTGGTCTGCACCTCGAGGTTGATATCGCCGATCTCGTCGAGGAACAGCGTGCCGCCGTTGGCCTGCTCGAACCGCCCGATCCGGTCGCGATCGGCCCCGGTGAAGGCCCCCTTGACGTGACCGAAGAGCTCGCTTTCGAGCAGGCTCTGGGACAGGGCGGCGCAGTGGACCTTGACGAACGGCCGCGCGCGCGCGGGCTGGCGCGGTGGATCGCGGCGGCCAGCAGCTCCTTGCCCGTGCCGCTCTCGCCCCGGATCAAGACCGCCGACTGGCTGGCGGCCACCTTCCGGGCCATGGCGATCATCCGCCGCAGTGCCTGGCCGGAGCCCTTGATCGCCCCGAAGACGCCCGGGTCGTCGTCCCCGTCGGCCGGGCCCGCCGCTCCGCCCGGCTCGACGGCCTCGCGTCCCGCCCGGTCCCGGAGCTGCTCCTGGAGGATCAGGATCCGCCGCTGCTGTTCGGCGATCTTGTCGACCTTGTCCCTCAGCTCCTGGTTCAGGCTCTCGAGTGTCTCCTGGATGTCGGCCGAGTGCAGCACCAGCCCGGCGACTGAACTGAGCGCGCCCAGGAACGCCATCTCCTCGTTCTCGTAGGGCATCCCGCTCCGCTTCGGCCCCAACACGAGCATCCCGGCGAGCACGCCGTCGCTGCCGAGCGCGGCGGCCGCCTCGCCCCCCAGCGCGATCAAGGCGTCGCTGACCACGTCCGCCCCGGCGTCGGGCGCCGTCGCATGCGAGAGCCGCACCGTCGGCGCCCCCCCAGGCGCGCGACCAGCGGATTGTCGGCCGACAGGGACTTCTGGTCGGGAGTCGGGCCATGACTGGCCGTCAGCCGGAAGCCGTGGCCCGAGCTGTCCAGCAGATACAGCGCGCCCCACTCCAGCCGCAAGACCTCGCCGGCGGCCTCCAGCAGCCGGCGTCCCAGGGTCGTCCGGTCGATCAGGCTCCCGACCGCCAGCCGCATCTTCTTCATCGCCTCGTCGAACTTGTATTTCTCGCGGAAGAACCGCCGTTCGATCACCCGCTGGAATCGCCCGCGGGCGACCTCGAAAAGCGTCAGGACGACGACCACCGAGAGCGCCGCCAGGACCGCCCCGAGCCAGTTCGAATGCCAGGCCAGCAGGCGGTCGCCGATCAGCTTGCCGGCGACCAGCAGCATCCCCGAATAGATCAGCCCGGCGATCAGGCTGAAGACGAAGTACACGACGCTCCGGTTGATGATCTCCTCGACCTGCATCAGCTTGTAGCGGGTGATGCTGAAGGCGTGGGCCACCGTGAACAGGAGCGAGACGCCGAACATCGGCCAGGCGGCGTTATCGCGCCCCAGCGTGGCCGGATCATGCCAGGCTTGCGCCAGCAAGTAAGTGATCAAGCCGGCGGCGACCACGGCGGCCGGCAGGATCCACTGGACCTGGTTCCGCTCGGCTCGCGTTCGAGCATGCCGGTAGCTATAGACCAGGCACGCGACGCACACGAGGAAGATCGCAAAGGCCAGCCCGATGTAGCCCAGCGACAGCCGACGGACCAGGCCGAAGGCCATCGGAGTCATCGGGTCGCCGCGAAGCGACAGCCATCCCGCCAGCCGCATGCTGACCCATAGCAGCAGCAGGTAGGCCGTCGCCACACCGTAAAGCGTCCCGAGCACCAGTCGGCGATGCCGGATCAAGATCGGATTCGGGCGTGGAAAGACCAGGTAGAAATGCAGGTTCACCACCGGCACGAAGACCGCGAACAGCGCGAACAAGTAGATGAGCGTGGGTTCGATGACGATCTCGGTCCAATGGTAGCCTCCCATGAACGCACCGACTGTCACGATGCAGAGCGCGAAGAAGAGTCGCGCGGAGTCATCGTGCGGCCGCTTCCAGAAGACGCGGGCGCCGATGAAGAAGATCAACAATTCCTGCAAGAACCAGATCTTCGACCAGAAATAGGTCCAGCTCGGCGGATTCTGCACCTTCGCTCGGCCTCGATGCACCGAGCCGCCGGCGTCCTTCCAGCGAACCTCGATGGTCCGGCCAATCTGGTCCTTCAGACCACGCATCGCCCGGATGTACTCGGCGTAGCCGACATAGGGAATGCCGGAGATCGATCGATCGCCGATCGACAGCAGCTCGTCGCCTTTTTGCGGACGTTGGCCGTCCCACGCATAATCGTCGGGGATTTCCTCCTCGATCGTCGTGCCAAACATACATCGAACGCCGATTGTGCCCATGGATGCAACATGGAGGAGCACCCAGCTCGAGTAGGACAGCACCACGATCGAACAGACCGTCCACACCAACCGTTCGCGCAGGCGGAGCCAGTCGCTGGCCAGGCGTCGTAGCCTCTCCATGGCCGTCGTATTCCTGGCGGGCTTTCCTGAAGCTGCTCCCACTCGTTCTTCCACAGGTGCACCTGATGTCATGCTTGGGTGTTTGTTCGTCTGGTTGCGTGTCCAGCACGAGCCCCCATCAAATGGGTTCGCCACTCGGCGCCGACATCTCCACACTACCGTTTCGGCGCCGAACCGCAATGACTTCGTTAGCGAATTCGCCACTCATGCTAGGGGTGCGCGCGACGATCTGAATTTTTTCAGACCTTTTTATCAGGGCCTCGCATTTCTCGTATCTTCCGACAATCACCCCCAACAGACCACTCTTGACCTGACTGTGCCCGTCAATCTGGGTTTTCTGGATAATATTGATCGGATGAGTTGAGAGGGATGAGCACCTGGCCTCCCACTCCTACGATTTCGGCGCCGAAGATTCGGCGCTGAGGATGGTGAAAGGGCGCCTTCGGCGCTGGGTGAGACGCGGTCGTGAACAGCGCCGAAAGGTGATGTGCGGGCTGGGCATGGTGCGTGCTTAAAGGGGTCTATGCTTCTCAATGATGAGGTTAGCAACACGAGGATCGCATCTGGGGCGGGATCATTCCATCTTGACGAAGCCGGTCAAAAGCAATCGGCGATGGAATGAGCGACTGAGGAAACAACATGCGCCTAGCAGCGAAGTGGCGACCTGGATGGACATGGGAAGTCGCGTTTGGCCTTGAGCATCGCCAACTGGTTGACATCCGCGGGGAATGGGTGGATGTGATCCGGGTCGGACGCGGAAGACCGTTAGTCCTCGTGCCCGGATTGGCTGGGGGCTGGAAGTTGCTCTGGCCCCTGGCGCAGGGTCTCGCTCGGCATTTCGAGGTGTTTGTCTGCGGTTTCCGGGGCGATGGCGATCCTTTGATCGGCTTCGATGGCGGGCCCGGGATGCCGTGGGCCCTCGAGGAGTATGCCCACGATCTGAAGGACCTCATCGATCGGATGGGATTGTCGTGCCCGGCGGTGATGGGCGTGTCGTTCGGTGGGGCGGTCGCGCTGGAATTCGCTGTCCGCTATCCGCAGAGCCTGAGTTCCCTGCTCATCAACGGGGCGGATTCACGGTTCCGGACGACCCTGGGCTCGACGATCGCGCGACGCGTCCTCGAGCGTTATCCCTTGCCGAGCGACAGCCCGTTCGTCAATCAGTTCTTCCACCTGCTCTACGGCCGGAAGCCTGATCCCGGTCCCGTCGTCGATTTCGTGATCGAACGCATCTGGGAGACCGACCAGGGCGTGATGGCCCGTCGCCTGGCGCAGCTCGAGTCCTTCGACATCTCCGAAGAGCTCTGGCGGATCGACGTCCCGACCCTCGTCCTGGCGGGGGGGCGCGACGTGATCGTGCCGACGGTGCGCCAGCGAGCCCTGGCCGATGCGATCGCGGGGGCCCGGTTCCGGGCGATCGAAGATGCGGGTCACGTCGGGTTCCTCACCCACCGATCGCAGGTCGTCCGCGCGGTCCGCCGCCATCTCGGGCGTGTTGCGGCCCGGGTGTGAAGGGAGGCCACGGAGTCGGACTCATGGGGACGGCGTTGATGAGCCCGCGACTGGAGGGGGCCTTGCGATCGTCGGCGCGCTGGCATGCCGGGCAGACCCGGAAGAGCGGCGACGTCCCCTACTTCGAGCACGCGGCGGCCGTGGGGATGATCCTCGACCGCGCCGGGTTTGACGAGGATGTCGTGATCGCTGGGCTCCTCCACGATGTCGTCGAGGACACCGAGGCGACGATCGCGGATGTGGAGGCCGGTTTCGGCGCGGTCGTTGCCGAGATCGTCGGCCTTTGCTCGGAGATCAAGTACGACGCCGAGGGGCGGAAGCGCCCTGGATCGATCGCAAGCGCGACCACCTGGCGGCTCTGGTCGGGGCGAGCCCCTCGGCCTGGGCCGTCATCCTCGCCGACAAGCTGCACAACCTCACCTGCATCGAGGTCGACCTTGCCGAGGGGCGTCCGGTCTGGGACCAGTTCAACGCCGACCGGACGCAGGTCCTCTGGTATTACCGGGCGACGATCGACGGCCGGGCCGTGGGCGATCCGCGGCTGGAGGCCCTGGCCGCGGCCTGCCGCGCCGCGCTCGATCGGATCGAGGCGCGCGGGGTGACCGGTCCGCCCGACGTGGCTTCCCACGGCGTCATCGCCTGACATCGGGCGCCGCCGACCTTACTTTCGACTCAATGCCTCGGCCACGGCTTTCTCGAGTTCTGGCCCGGCGACGACCTTGGCGATCAGCTTTCCGTCGGGGCCGATGAGGAAGGCGATGTTGGGTTCATTCGCCCTGTAGTCGGCCACGATGGCGTCGAGGTTGCGGTCACGGAGTACAGCCTGCGGCCAGGACAGCCCTCCGTTCTCGATGAGTCTGGCGGCCGCCTTGGAATCGTCGCTGACGCAGAGCCCGATCATCGTGAACCGTGGATCCCGACCGAACCGATCGTGAACGGCCTTGAGCGCATCTGCGCCCTGTCGGCGGGAGTTGGGCGCCCAGAAGTGCAGCAGGATGGTCTTGCCGCGCAGGGTGGAGAGGCTCATCGTGCGGCCGTCGAGCGTCTGGACGGAGAAGGCCGGTGCCGGCCGGCCCGACTGGGGCGGATCCAGCAACCTTCGCATGATCACGGTCAATTCGACGGTTTTTCCCTCTGGGAGATTAACCCGATGGACTTGCCTGGGAATGTATGCGCGCGGGGTCCCTCACCCTGATCTCATACTCCAGGTCGGGCATGAGGCTCCGGCTGCGATACCGGCCTTCCGTTTGCCGCACGAAGTCGTCGCCGCCGTAATAATCCCCGTCGAAGCGGAAGAGCCAGGAGACGGAGAGATCCTTGAGGGCCCGGCCGTCCTCGGTCTTCACGTCCAGGAGGACCGTCGGCGCCCGGTAGGTGATAACGGTCAGCGATCGATCGTCCTCGAGAACTCCGACGGCCCCGGTAAGCGTCACCTGGAGCGGCCCGTTCGGTTCGAGCCGGTATTTGTAAGCGACCGTCTCCTCGTCGGGCCATGCGATGACGTTTGCATTCAAGAGACCCTGAGGCGCGCGGAAGACGATGCGTCCCTCGCCGTCGGGCCGGCCGAGCGCGGACCAGGTCATCTCGCCTCCGATCACTTGCGGTTCCGGGTCATTGAGCATCGATGTCGGCCCGCTGTCATAGGGACGGTTAACCAACCGATGGCCGGCGATCAGCGGTTCTGTCTGTAGAATGCCCCGAAGCTTGGAGGGGGTTCCGCGAGTCGGTTTGCCCTTCGAGTTGACGAATCGTACCTCCACACGAACCGTAGGCACTTCCCGGAGCACGAGCGGCTCGGCGCTACGACCGTCCTTCAGGTACACCCGGACTGGCCGGATGACGCGGGCCGCCGGGCCCACCGGAGGACCGTCGGGGTAGTACCCAGAATGCGCGAGTCCTGCCCCTCGCCGTAGATCAGGTAATTCGCCGGCCGGAGCGGACCGAGGGAGAAGCTGCCGTCGGCCTCGGTCCTGGCCGAAAGCTCGTCGCGGCCGAGCTCGGGATAAGCCGTGATGGTCTGTCCCGCGATCGGCCGGCCCTGGATGTCGATGACCCGTCCCGAGAGCCGGATGCCGCGCGATAGCACGATCCGGCCGAGGTCGGTCGGAGCCCAGACATTCGGGTTCCTCAGAGGATCGTCGGTACCCCAGAAATGATGATAAGGGGCGTAAGGAAATCGTGCTCGGGCTGTCTGCAGCGGCCCCACGAAAAGGGCCACCGAGTGGGACTTCGGCATCCTCAGCCGGATGCGGCCGTCGTCGTCCGTCTGCCCGGCCGTATCGTCCATGAAAAGGTCGAATGGAATAGGCCCCCTCGCACCGTTCTCGAACGAGTACGGTATCCCGGCCACCGGCTTTCCTCCCGGGATCACGACCTCGGCGGTGTATTCGACTCCCCGCTCGAGCGGGACTGTCGCGAAGAAGGGGTCTTCGCCCCTGGCCCGTCCGCCCATGATGTCGGTGAACGCGACCTTGACGCTCTTTCGTGGGACGAATGCCGGATGCCGGACCCGCAGACCGATGCGAAGCCGGGGGTCGGCCACCTGCTCGGGCGGGAAGGTCAGCCGGAAGCGGCCTTCGGCGTCGGTCGAAGTCGTGCTCTCGCCGGCCCAGGGCGGGAGCGTCTCGGCTTCCGCGCCCCGGATCGAACGCTCGACGATGACCGAGGCGCCCGCCACGGGCTTGCCGGTCTCGACGTTCGACCACGCGTCCCGAAAAGGCGACGTCGGCTGCCGGTCCGGAGCCGTCGCCCCGCGACGTCATCGGAATGACGAGGCTGGCGCAGACGATCGTCGCCATCAGGATTCCGAACGCAGTTCGACGGAGCGGGGATCGAACACGTCCCCGATCGCCGCGATCAAACGAGCGCACGATTCGCTGAACACCCATAGTCGTCGCCTCCGGACGAGCGGCACGCCTCGCCATCCTCTCCACAGGGCTAGTATCTTCCGCTCATCCGGGACGGGCAACTCGCCTCCCCGCCACTCGACTCGCGGGCTGAAGACCCCGCTAGGCTATAATAGGCTCGATCGTTCCCTTTGCAAAGTTTTCCGGGTAGGTTGTTGATCAGAGAGGATCGCCTGGATACAGTTATCTTGTCGGTCAACCGTTCACACACCATCGACCGACTTTCGTGTCGCGCTACCGTGGCGTGACGGACTAGAGCCCGCTCCCGTTCGAGGCTGGTCTCCAGCGGGACCGGGGTGGCTAGAACGAAAGGAGGTGATCGCGTGTGTAGTGATAACCAGGGGCGGCTCGCCTAACGGCAGCCGACGGGTTGCCCGTCGGGCAGCCGCACTTTTGACCATAGCTTCACGGTCAGGATCGGCCAGGTCCGGGCCATCAAATGCCGGACCTGGCTGGTTCCTTGATCGTGAGGATTTCGGCCTTGGGTCTGATTGCATGCGGGAGTGGGATTCCGTGGATCGTTCCGACGCGGGTGACTACGGTCTGTTCTTTGACCGTGGCTGGTGGTGGTCCTGGGCGTTTAGCAGGTCCACGACAGGTCGCCGGGCCGAGGACGGAGTGTCACCATAACTCCCGACTCAAGTTCTCAAAGCCTACACCCAAGCCCCGGGACCTGTCTCCAGGTCCCGGGGCTTTTTTTGTTGTCGTGAAGGATGGCGCGTTTTATCGGTTCTTATTGGCCGGGTTCAATGATTCGTCGAATGCGTTCGATTTCGGTGCTCGACCGAGCACCCGGGTTCTTGAGAAGGAGGGCGGTCGACCGTGATCGTGGTCATGAAAGCTGATGCAACGGCCGCGCAGATCGATCACATGGCGGCTCAGATCACCGCGCTGGGTCTCAAGCCCCAGGTGATCTATGGCACGCACCAGACGGTGATCGCCGCCATCGGCGAGGAGCGCGAGGGCTTGACCGAGGTCCTCGAGCCCGGCGAAGGCGTCCAGAAGGTGCTGCCGATCATGGCGCCTTACAAGCGGGCCTCATTGGAGTTGCAGCGCGAGCGCAGCGTGGTCAAGGCCCGCGGACTGGAGGTCGGGGGCCGTCGGATCGCCGTCATCGCGGGTCCCTGCTCGGTGGAGGACGAGGATCAGATCGTCTCGCTGGCCCGCAAGCTCAAGGAACTTGGGGCCACCGGCCTGAGGGGCGGCGCGTTCAAGCCGCGGACCAGCCCGTACAGCTTCCAGGGGCACAAGGAGCTGGGCCTCAAGATGCTGGCGACCGCGCGGGCCGAGACCGGCCTGGCCATCGTGACCGAAGTGATGGCGCCCGAGCACGTCCCGATGGTTGCGGAGTACGCCGACGTGCTCCAGATCGGCGCCCGCAACATGCAGAACTACCAGCTCCTCCAGGCCGTCGGCGATTCCGGCAAGCCCGCCCTCCTGAAGCGCGGGATGAGCGCGACGCTCGACGAGTTCCTCTTGGCCGCAGAGTACATCCTGGACCGGGGGAACCCCCACGTGATGCTCTGCGAGCGGGGCATCCGAACGTATGAGGATCACACACGGTTCACGCTGCCGCTGGCGACCGTCCCCTACCTGCACGACAAGAGCCATTTGCCGGTCGTGGTGGATCCCTCCCATGGGACGGGCAAGGCGCGGTTGGTTGTTCCGATGGCCCGCGCCGCCATCGCCGCCGGGGCCGACGGGCTGATGGTCGAGGTCCACGACGACCCGGAGCACGCCGTCAGCGACGGCGCCCAGACGATCACTCCGGCCGGCTTCCAGCAGATGATGGAGCAGTGCCGGCGCATCGCCGAGGCCGTGGATCGCAGCCTGTGACAGGGATCCGACCGATCAATTCCGCCGGTATGCGATCGCACGTCGCACGGCCGGCGGTACCGGTGCGTCCTTGCCTTTGATCGAACGCCAGAGGATCTCGTTGAGCTCGAAATCGTCGATCCGATCGTATTCGTCGAAGTCCATCTTCAGCGAGCGATCGGCACCGTAGGCGGTCAGGGCGTTCACCTCGTCGAGGTTGATCCGGGCTTCCTCGTGCTCGTAGGGGGCGAGGTCGGCCTTGTCAGTGAAGCAGGCGAACATCGGCCGCGCCGCCGCGTCATACTGCGAGAGCGGCGCCAGTCCGAGGATCAGCTCGATCGTCCGGATCATGCTGACGGTGCTGTACTGGTTGCTGTCGAGGCATTTCCGCCTGGTGTAGGGGCTGATGACGAGTCCCACGGTCCGGTGGGCGTTGACGTGGTCCGGGCCATTCTGGGCATCATCCTCGATCACGAAGATGGCGGTCTCGGGCCACGACTTGCTGTGAGTGATCGCCTCGACGATCCGCCCGAGAGCCAGGTCGTTGCTGGCCACGCAGGCCCGCGGCGTGAAGGTGCCCGGCCGGGTGCCGGTGGTGTGGTCCTCCCCGAGGCTCATCACCATGAAGCGCGGCAAGATCCCCTTCTCCTCGAATTCGCGGAATTCCCGGATGAACGTGTCAGCGTTGTGGGTGTCGCGGACGCGGACGCCACGGACCTTGGAGACGCCGTAGTCCGGGCACATGTGCCCCACCAAGCCCGGGACCGCTCCCTCCATTCGCATCGAGCCATCGGGCTCGCTGACCCGCCGCCCATATTCGCCGTAACTCCGGTAGCGCAGGCCGGCTCGCGCAGGCGTCCCAGAGGTAGCCCGACGGGGCGTTCGACAGGTCGCCGTCGTCATCGTCGTGGATCCCGGCCCGGCTCGAGTACGTCAGCGCCCAGTTGCGGGCGATGAAGTCGGTGTTGTAGGCCATGGTTGACCAGGGGTGGCCATCCGCCGAGACGTGGCCGTTGCAGTAGAGGTTGTCCAGCAGCACGAAGTCCTCGGCGAGCTTGTGATGGTTGGGCGTCACCTCGCGACCGAACATCACCAGCGAAGGATCGCCGTTCCCTCGCGACATATCGCCGAAAACCTGGTCATACGTCCGGTTCTCCTTGATGATGTAGAGGACGTGCTTGATGGGCGACGGTTCGCCGACCTTGGTGGGGATGGCGGTCTTCTCGGGGTGATGGGCGACGGTGAGCAGCTTGTCGGAATAGGGGCAGTTCCGGTACACGGTCTCCGTGAACCGGGCGAGCTCCTTCTCGTCGGGGATCGGGACGATCGACAGGGCGCCCGAGAGCGTCGTGCCGATGTACGGATAGATTCGAGATCGGTAAGTCTCCGCGGGACTTCCCGCCGGCTTCGCCGGGGCCTTGGGCCGATCGATCGGGTTGGGCTTGGTCTGGTTCCCCTTGCCGACGCCGACCAGGAGGTTCTTGCCATCCGGCGTGACCGCGACCGCGGTCGGATACCAGCCCGTGGGGATGAACCCCTTGACCTGGCTGCGGCCGGGCGCCGCGATGTCGATGACGGCGACGCAGTTGTTGTCGGCGTTGGCCACGTAGAGCGTCTTGCCGTCGGGTGCGACCGCAAGCGCATCGGGAGTGCTGCCTTCCGGTGCCCTCGGGAACAGGGCCGTGTGGATCGTCTCGGTCACGATCCCGCGCCGGGTGTCGATGACCGAGACGCAGTCGCTCGATGCGCAGGCCACGAAGATCCGATCGTCCTGGGGATGGACGGCGATCTGATTCGGGTGCTCGCCCACACCGATGCTCGCGACTCGTCTCAGTTCACCGGGCTCGAGGACGCGGATCGCTCGCTCGGCCCAGTCGGAGACGAAGAGCCGCGTGCCATTGCGGGCGACTGCGATGTCATAAGGCCGCTTGCCGGCCGGTGCGGACTTGATCGGCTTGAGCGTTTTCGGGTCGAGGATGCTGACCGTCCCTCCATCGACGTCCAGCGAGTAGATCACATGGCGATGCGGGTCGAGCGCGATCCCGCTGCGGAAATGACGCGGCCCGTCCCGGCCCTCACGCCTTCGCGGCGGCTCGGCGCCGCTCGTGCGCTTCAGGTGGAGATCCTCGAGCTGGAACGTGTGCAGGAGGTCGCCGCCACCGCCCGACCACCAGATCTGTCGCCCGCCCGGCGACGTCGCCAGGCCGAACCAGCTCTGCTGGACCGCCTGCCGATCGACGATCGTCCTGCTGGCCAGGTCGATGAGCGTCAGCTCATGCGTGTTGTAGCCGCTGGTCGCGGCGAGGACATGGCGGTTGTCGGCCTGGGGGATGATGTTGAGCGGCAGGTCCGCCAGGAGGATCTGCTCGCCGGCCGGATTCAGGACCCAAGCGTTGGGAAGGACGAACCCACGATCGGTGGCGCCGGCAAACTGGGGCGCTTGCTGGGCTCGTAGGCTGACCATGCCCGACCAGCCGCAGACCAGCGCCATCGTCAGGCCGGCTGCGAACTGGGTCACTCGTTTGCTCATCATGCTGAGGCTCCCACGAAGTCGTGTAACGGCCAGACGATCCGAATCGAGAAGACGTATCCTGACCGACCCCGGGGGCGGAGTCCAATGAGTTTTTCATGACGAGGATCGCTTGACTCATTGCACTGGCCTCTGCATTAAATGAGAGAGGAACAAGCGTTCTCAGGGCAGGAGGCCCAGCACGATGGCCAGGCGGCGGCAAGGAGAGGCGGCCGAACAACCCACCTGGCCGACCAAGCACCCTTGGGATAAGCTCCCTCGCGGTGGGACGCATCGCTATGTCCCGCCGCGGCGCGATTGGCTACGCAACCCGCCGCGTGGCGAGGAGGACGGGTATCTTGACGCGGCGGACAACGAGTGGAAGCCGCACATCACCCCAGATCCTGAGGACTTCCACTGGGATGTTCAACATCCGGACGGCAGCCACACCAATGTCGGACCGGAAGGCGAGGTCCAGCACGGCCCGGATAACTTCTGAAGCATGAGGCGATCTCATGAGCGCGATCACCGAGACCGAACCCGGCGGTGAGATGGTCTGTATCGTCGCGTTCTCCGCGCGGCCTCGGGATTCCGACCGGCAGCCGGTCCCTGGCTCGCGGAGGGAATTCCGCGTAGGCGAGCATGTACGTCTCGTCTCGTCATTCTTCAAGGGATTACCCGCGGATAACCCCACCGGCTACATGGCTATTTTCGAGCCTCTCGGCAACGATGGTCAGGGTCAATATGCCGCGACGCAGAACTACTTCGTCTCGCTGGATTGCTGGGCCGGCCTCGAGGAGTATTTCCGTCGCAGCGCATCGGGTAAGACCGGCCGCGGCGCGAAGGCCAAGTCGAGCCGGTCCGGCGCGCCCCATTCATCCCGGGCGCGTTCCTGATTGATGCCGAATCGGCGGCATCTCCACGTATTCGGTGCGGACCTGAGCCGATCGACATCCTGGGGCCGGCGATGCGACACTCAGGAGAGGGACACCGCCGATCGATTTGGACTGTCGGTGGGTCGGCAATCGTCCGCCTCGCGATGATCGTCAGCGTGGTGCAAGCCTCGGCGAGCGGACAGACCCCGCCCGTGACATTGGCGGCGAAGACAGCGCCCGGCCCCATCATCTTCGAAGATGTCGCGGCCTCGGCTGGCGTCTCCTTCCGCTTCCACGCCGGCTCTCGCGGCCAGCACGACCTCCCCGAGATCATGGGCGGCGGCGCGGCGATCCTCGACGCCGACGGCGATGGACTCCCGGACATCTACCTCTGCAACGGCGGCCCGATCGGCGGGTCCGCGGGACAGCCGGATCCGTCCTGTCGGCTCTACCGCAACAGGGGAGGCTGGCGGTTCGAGGACATCACCGACCGGGCCGGCGCCGGGGCCGAGCTACGCCATGGGCGCTGCCGTGGGCGACTACGACGGCGACGGCCGCGACGACCTGTTCGTGACCGGCTGGCGCGATCAGCGGCTCTATCGCAATCTGGGCAGTGGCAAGTTCGAGGACGTCACCCGGCGAGCGGGCCTGTCCTCGGACTTGTGGAGCACCTCGGCGGGCTTCGCCGATCTTGATGGTGATGGCGACCTGGATCTCTACGTCGCGACCTACCTGGATTATGACGCGAGCAAGGCCCCCTTCTGCGCCGCTCCCGACGGCCGACGCGACTACTGCGGCCCCGAGGACTTCCCGGCCCAGCCCGATCACCTCTATCGCAACAACGGCGACGGCACGTTCAGCGACGTCTCGAAGCGAGCCGGGATCGACCTGCCGCATGGGCGGGGCCTCGGAGTGCTGATCGCCGAGCTGACCGGCGACAATCGCCCCGACATCTACGTCGCCAACGATTCCTCGCCCTGCTGGCTTTTCGCCAACTGCGGCGACCTGCGTTTCGAGGAGATCGGCGAGGAATCCGGCGTCGCTCGTGATGGCGACGGCGAGGTGCTCTCGGGGATGGGCGTCGCGCAGGGCGATCTGGACGGCGACGGCCTGCTCGACCTGGTGGTCGCCAATTTCTACGACCGATCGACGGTGGCCTTCCGCGCCCAGGGGCAGCCGCGTGGGGTCTTTCGCGACGGTTCGAGCTGGATGGGCCTGCGGGCCGCCACGCATCGCGTCCTCGGCTTCGGGCTCCTGCTGATCGACTTCGATGGCGACGGTCCCATCGACCTGTTGCAGAACAACGGCCACGTGCTGGACCGGGAACGCCTGGGCATCCCGTTCGCCATGCGTCCAACCTTGCTACGAAATACGGGGATACCCCTCCAGGATGCCTCCGCGACCGCTGGAGCTTGGTTCAAGAGGCCGGCCCTGGGCCGCGGTATGGCGGCGGCCGACCTGGACGGCGACGGCCGACCGGACGTCGTCGCCTGCGCGCTCGACGCCCCGGCGGCCATCTTGCGGAATGCGTCCGAAGGTGGCCATCATCTGGGCGTCGACCTCATCGACCGCTCCGGCCGACCCGCGTTCGGCGCGAGGATCCGCGTCACCGCGGGGGGGCGGATTCTCGCGGGATCGCTCGCCGCGGGCGAGAGCTATCTGGCCGCCAATCAGCCGCGGGCCTGGTTCGGTCTGGGCCGGACGCCCGCGATCGACAGGATCGAGGTGGACTGGCCCTGGGGATCTTCGGAGGCCTGGATCAAGCCGACGCCCCTGGCACGCGGACCGATCAGGCTGCGTCAGGGCACCGGTCGGCCGGTCCGCTGATGGCCTCGCGGTCAGGGGAATGTCCGGCTCGCGATCGCCGCGAGGGGCTCGCGGCCAGGGAGGAAACGTCATGTCGATCGAACAGGCCCAGGACACGCAGACCCTGCGCTGCATGGAGATCTGGGGCGGCATCGAGCCGGCGGAATCCACGGTCCGGACGCCGGGCCTCGACCTGTGGGTCTACAGCCGGCCGTTCGAAGGGGATGAGCAAGGCGGCGACATCCACTTCGTGACACTCTGCGGCGGAGGGCTGATCACGCGGATCGTGGTCGCCGACGTCTCGGGACACGGCTCCTCGGTCGCCGAGTTTTCCTCGACGTTGCGGACGCTGCTCCGCAAGCACATCAACCACAAGAGCCAGGCCCGGCTCGTCGAGCGACTCAACCAGGAATTCGCCGAGATGGCCCGCCTGCGCCGCTTCGCCACGGCCGTCGTGGCCACCTATCTGACCTCCACCGACGAGCTCTCGGTCTCGAATGCCGGACATCCTCGCCCGCTCCACTTCCGGGCCGTCGATGGCACCTGGTCGATCCTGGCGCAGGAACCGACCGGTCCCGGACAGCTCACGAATCTGCCGCTGGGGCTGGACGATGAGACCCATTATGCCACGTCCCGGGTGAAGCTGGGACGCGGCGATCTGGTCGTGTTCTATACCGACGCCTTGATCGAGGCGGCCGATGGTTCGGGCCAGTTGCTCGGCGAGTCCGGATTGCTCGAGGCCGCTCGCCGGCTCGAGACGACGGCGGGCTCACCGGCGACCGTCGGGCACGCTCTACTCGGTTCGGTGTCGCAACATCGCGGAGGCTCGGCGGCCGACGACGACGTGACGCTCGTTGTCCTGCATCACGACGCCTCAGCCTCACCGCGATTGACCCTCGGCCAGAAGCTGGACGTCTACGCCAAGGTCTTCGGCCTGAAGTCCGTGTAGGTGATGCCTGCTCCCCGGGAAGATCGCCGGAGGGAGCCGGCTCCTACAAAGGACTTCCGTCGAAGGGCTTCGTCCGCCGTCAGGGTTCCCTGGGGTCTCCCCTCTCGATCCGCGATCGAGTAGTCTCTGGGTTCGCGGCGGGCTGGTCTCGCCGCTCTCCATCCCCCCCGACCGCGCCGAAAAACCAGCCTGGCAATCCCCATGGAGCCGCCTATCATGATCCGCGCCTCCCTGATCTGTTTCGGATTCCTCATCCTCTCCGCGGAGGCGCGCGTCGACGCGGCCGACGCCAAGATTCCCAAGCCCGAGCATCCTCGACCCGACGCCATGCGGGCGCACTGGTCGAATCTCAACGGCGCCTGGCAATTCCGATTCGACGCCCGGGACGAGGGTCAGCAAGCCGGCTGGGAGAAGCCCGAAGCGCAGGGGTTCGACCGCACGATCATCGTCCCCTTCCCGTGGGAGAGCGAGCTCTCCGGCATTCATCAATCAAAGGGAGCCCCGAAGGTCGGCTGGTATCGCCGGCGCTTCCGGGTTCCCGCCGAATTCCCCGGGGAACATCGGGTCTGGCTGCGTTTCGGGGCCGTTGATTGGCGGGCGGACGTGTGGGTGAACGGGCGCAAGGTCGGCGATCACGAGGGGGGCTACACGCCATTCGAGCTCGACATCAGCGACGCCGTCGCGCGGGACGCGGAGAATACCGTCGTCGTCCGGGCCCACGACCCGACGGATCCCGGCCTCCCCACCGGCAAGCAAGTGTTCTGGTACACGCCCAGCTCCGGGGTCTGGCAGACGGTCTGGCTGGAGGCGCGACCTCGGGCGTACCTCTCCGGGTTCCGCATCATCCCGGCGATCGATCCCGCCCGGGTGACCTTCGTGGGCGAGGCCGTCGGGCTATCGCCCGGACAGAACGCCGAGATTCACGTGGAAGCCCGCCCCTCCCAGGACGGCCCGCGAATCCGGGGTGTCCAGTCCGTGACGGCGCGCGACGGCTCGGCGCGGTTCGAGATCGCCCTGGACGTCCCCGATCCCCGGCTCTGGACCCCCGAGACGCCGAACCTCTACGCGGCGACCCTGGAGTTGCGGGGCGAGGATAAGCAGGCGATCGACAAGGTCGAGACCTACTTCGGGCTCCGGACCATCCGCAGGGGCAAGTACGCCGATGAGCCGTTCGAGCGCATCCTCCTCAATGGCAAGCCCCTCTACCTCCGCGCGGCCCTCGACCAGTCGTTCAATCCTAAAGGCCTCTACACGGCGCCCGACGATGCCTTCATGAAGCGGGACATGGAGATCGCCCGATCGATGGGCCTCAATGGATTGCGGATCCACATCAAGCCCGACGAGCCCCGGCGGCTCTACTGGGCCGATCGGACGGGCATCCTGATCCTGGAGGACATGCCCAACACCTGGCAGCAGAACCCCAAGGCGCTCGGCCTGGGAGAAAACGATGCGCGAGGCGGTGGCCCGGGATCGGAATCACCCCGCGATCATCACCTGGGTCGCCTTCAACGAGACCTGGGGGCTGGGCAAGGCCGCGGACTACAAGAAGGACCACGATACCCAGCGCTGGGTCGGCGACATGGTGCAGGCCATCCGCGCCTGGATCCCTCGCGCCTGGTCGAGGACAACTCGCCGTGTAACTACGACCATATCGCCGATACGGACCTCAATAGCTGGCACTTCTACATCGACGACCACCGGGAGGCTCGGGAGCACATCCAGCATGTCGTCGACCAGACCAGGCCGGGCAGCGCGTTCAACTACTGTCCGGGCCTGAAGCAATCGGCGGCCCCCCTGATCAACTCGGAATATGGGAGCGTCTCGGCCGGCGGCGGTGACCGCGACGTCTCCTGGGGCCTGCGCGACCTCACCACCCAGTTGCGCCGGCATCGTTTGATCCAGGGGTTCGTCTACACCGAGCTGACCGATATCGAGTGGGAGCACAACGGGCTGGTCAACTACGATCGCACGCCCAAGCTCTTCGGCTACGATACCTGGCTGCCCGATATGAGGCCCAACGAGCTGTTAGGCGCCGATTTCGTCGGCTACGATGCACCCCCGGCCATCGTGGGGAAGCCCGGCCAGGAAGTCGCGGTCCCCGTCTTCGTCAGCCATTTCTCCGACCGGACGTTCCAGCCCAAGCTCCGCTGGTGGGTCAGCGGCTACGACGACCGGGCCGACATCGTCTCGGTCGCGGAGCCCAGGAGCGTGCCGATAAGCTGGCGGCCTTACGACGTCAGCGAGCTCGAGCCGATCCGCATCAGGCTCCCCAGGCGCCCGTTCGTCGGCGCGCTGATCCTGACCCTGCGCGATCCGGACAACCATCGGTTCGCGTCGAATTTCGTCAACATCGTGGTGAGACCCGATCGGCCTTCTCCGCGGATCCAGCGGCGTGGGTTGCGCGACGTCACGCTGCGATTCGCCCCCGGCGACTTCTCGCGGCAGAAATGGCCCGAGCCGGCCAAGCCGCCGTCGGGTAAGGTCTACGGCCAGGGGAAGGGATTCTTCGAGTACCGGCTGCAGGTCCCCCCCGCGGTCGCCAAGGCCCACCCCGAGACGATCTATTACTTGTTCGAGGCGTCGTCGAAGGCACGTCGTGAGCGGGTGGACTGGCCGGAGCGAGTGAACCGGCAAGATTACCCCCAGACGGATGCCGCGCGCCCGTGGGCATCGACCCTGGCGGTGTCATTCAATGATCGCCCCATCGAACGCCTCACCTTGCCCGACGACCCGGCCGACGCACGAGGCGTGCTCTCACACGTCGCGGGCGTGGAGCATGGGAGTCACGGCGAGCTGGTCAACGGCCTGATCACGCTTAACGACGGCGACCGGGCACGTATGAAAGCCGGCGAGCCGATGATTCTCCGGCTCGCCGTCCCGAACGACGCGCCGCAAGCGGGGGGCCTCTGCATCTTCGGGGCCAACACCGGCGAGCTCCCCCTGGACCCGACGCTCGATATCCACACGCGAGACCCGCTACCCGAGAGCCTCGGAGTCGAGCCCGACACGCCCGTGGCCCGGCCCGCCGGGCCCTGACCGTGCGCGGGACGAGAGCGAGGTTTCACGGTCCCGTCGCGGACTCCGCTGAAAACAGGATTATGATGTGTAAAATTGATCTATGCGACTGTTGGCGTCATGGCCGGCTCTCGTCGGAATCCCCGACGGTCGGCCCGGCGCCCGGGATGCGGTTCAGCTCGGTTGCCGGCCGTCACCATCGAGGAACCGATGGCCGTCGCCGGTGAGTAACCAGTGCGGATGCGCGCCGGTCACCTCGATCAGGCGGAGGATCGTATGGGCGGGGATCGTGCAACCGTTCTCGTAGTTGAGCAAGGTCCGGAAGGGGATATCCAGGAGCCCCGCCAGGAGCGGACCGCCATTGACGCCGTAGAGAGCGATTCGGATCTCGCGGACTCGCTCGGCCAACCCCATCTTCAGGACTTGCCACTCGGGCTCGCGTAAGGGCCTGGTCATAAAAGGATCGCCATTCCTTTCAAGGAGATCGCCGGCAATCACGTCGGGTAAAGCCCGGCTCGAGAACACGAGTCTAATCTTTCCTCTGGCGGTGATCAAGATGTCCACTCCCTACCGTCAAGACGAAGCCTCCGGGATCTGGACGCGGCCTGGGAGCGTGTACGAAAGGCCCTCCCATAGCGTTCCGTTCGGGCGAGCCTCGATCCTGTTGCCGAGGCCGCGCAGAGTCGCCAGCGCGCCGGACCCGTCGCCGTTGGTCGGCGTCGGATTCAGACCCATGGCCCTCCTCGTATTTCCCCTCCGGTTGCTCAAGACCCTCCGGAGGCCACTGAGGTCCCGATTCGTGCACCCCGGGGGATTCGCAGAGAGTAGGCTATAGAAAGAATCGCCGCGCGAGGTTATATAAGGCAGGTGAAAGAGTCGCTGTCGTTGTAGGGACGCGACGAGTGAGAAGAGCCGTTCGAGGAAGTGAGCCCAATTCCAGCCCCGACGCGCTGGATACTCAAGGAACCGGAGTGCCGCGCCGGGCGACGGAGGATCATCCTGGAGACCGGGATGACGTCGAGCCATGAACGAGCCTTGGGGCACCGGGTGCAACCGCCACGTCGAGGGTCAAAAAAAATTTGGGCAATTCGTGTCGCCGCCGTCGAGTGAATGCGGTTGTTGTCTTCGGAGCAATCACAGAGAAGAGCGAAGGCGTTTCGCTGGCGAGCAAGCTACCGAGGTCAAGAAACGTGCTGCCGACACAAGAAATCATCGATCACCTGGCCGATCGCATCGAGAAAGCGTATGCCCTGAGGAGGGCCGGGTGGGATCGCGGCTGTTCGACGCGTCGCGTCTGGGCGGCCGCGGCCCTGCGACTCTGGCAAGCTCACGTGGGGGACCCGGAGCTACCGCTGGACAGCGAGCTGTTCGTCGCGTCGCAGCCGATCGCAGGGTCGCTGGCAGACCCGTGGGCCGAGCTGACCCAGGCCGAGGCCGGTCGCCGATACCGCTCGCAGGTCAGGCGGATCATTCACCGGCTCCACAACGAGCTGAGCCGCGAGGTCCGCCGGGCCGAGGAGCGGTTGCAAGAGGGCCTGACCCTGTCGCTCTCGGCCCTCGCCCGCGACCGTCGCCTTTCGCCGCTGGGATGCTACATCGCCGCTCACCGGATGGGCCGGCCCGACGTCGCACGCTGCTTCGTCTTCCGGGCGGCCGAACAACACCGCTCCTGTCCGTTGTACAGAACGGCAAGCATCACGATGCTGCCGGCGGATCGATACCCTGTCGGTGATACGGCGACCGCCCCGGAAGCGGCCAAAGCCATCCGCCCGCTCAAGAAGTCCATCGTGATGAACTGACCAAGTTTTCGACGTCGATCCCCCCCGGACAGGACGCGAAACCCCCCGACTCGGGCCTTCGACTGAAGTCGCCGACATCCGTCGCCGACTGAAATCGTCAGCCAGGCCGGCCTCATCGCCCGACCCCGCCGGTGCCCGGAACCACCGCAACCGCGCCACCTCTCATCGGTCATCGATGCGATCGGCCACGTCCACCGGCCCTCGGCATCGTCGACCACCCCTCGACGCTCGAGGTCCGTCCCCGATGGCGAAGGGTCGCCACCCGACCCATCTGTCGTATCTTGTTCCTATTGGTTCCTTATCCCTCATGCGCAGGAGATCAACCATGCGTACGTGTCGCCGCCTCTACCCCATGTTCGAGTGCATGTCGGCCCGCATCGCTCCTTCCACGATCTCACTCATCCCTCAAGTCGCTCACGTCAACGCGCCCGCCCCCGCGGCGCTCGATAGTACAGGCGACCCGGGCAGCGAACCGAGCGGTGACGGCTCGTACCCGATCATCATGCCACCCGTCACGGGAGGCACCGGCACCGGCACTGTGTGCTGAGCTTGGTCCAGTCTAACCAGGAGAGCGCCCGCCTGGTCTCAATCCTGGTTGATCGTTAGAAAAGCCGGGCTCGGACCGTCGATCGGTCATTTCGCGCCCTGGGCCTGGAAAACCGCCGTCTAGACCGCCAAAAAAGATTTTTCATCGGATCGAGGAGGTCCTCCGAGCCGCGCGTCGGCTGTTTTCTCTAGTGAAGTGACTTCCCACTCGCCTCGCGACGAAGTTAGAATGTCGGCGATGGTGTGATACTCGGGACGGTGAACAAACCCGCTGGAGCTGGAACGTGGTTCCAACCATCCGGCGCGGGCGTTCGCACGTCAAACGGGGGGGTCTTTCGCCATGACGACGACGTCGAGTGCGGAGCTGCGCGTTGACCTGGCCAAGGTCCTGGAGGCCGCCCACCGGGGTGATCAATCGGCCTGGGAGGCGCTGTTCCGTGAATGTTATCCCAAGGTCCGCCGGGTGGTGAGGCGCAAGCTCAACCGCTCGATGCGGTCCCTGTACGATTCGACCGATTTCGCCAGCGACGTGATGAAGAGCCTGGCAGCCAATCTGGGTCAGCTCGACTTCCCGTCGATCGACTCGCTGTTCGCGTTCCTGGCGCACGTGGCCGAGCAGAAGGTCATCGATGAGTATCGACGCCGGCACACGCTCAAGCGCGATATGACCCGAGAGCGGCCGATCGTCTCCGTGGGTGCCGAGGCGGGTCCGGACGAGCCGTCGCTCGACGATGCGAGCCCCAGCCAGTTCGCCCAGGCGAACGAGTTCTACGAGCGCCTACTCTCTCGGTCCGACGAAACCGAGCGAACGATCATCCACTTGAAGAAACAGGGATACTCCAACGCCGACATCTCGGAGCGCACCGGCTGGAACATCCGCAGGGTCCAGCGTTTCCTGAAAGATCTCCTGGATTCGATGGATGAGTCGGGAGGCCAAGCATGATCTCGCTCCTCGCCTCGGTCCGCGCGGGCGGCGGGCTCGATCGAGTGGACCACGCCGTGCAATTGCTCGAGGATGAGTGGCGAAAGAACGGCGAGGTCCCGCTGGAGCGCTTGTGGGCCGAGCAGAAGCGGCTCGTCGAGCCGGATGCCGGCGGATCGATCGTGATGCTGACCGAGCTGGTCAGGACCGACCTGCGTTGCCGGTTCGCGCGCGGGCAGACGCCCACCGTCGCCGGCTATCTCGCCCAGTTCCCCGAACTGAAGTCTTCCGACAGCCGGGTCTTGAGCCTCATCTACGAGGAATACTGCCTGGCCGAGGAGCGCGGTGACCGTGTCGATGTCAACTCCTTCTGCGAACGCTACTCCCCGTGGAAGGACTCGCTGGTCTCGCAGCTCCAGTGTCATCAGCTCTTCAGCCAGGCGGCCGGCGTCCGTCCCAAGGTCCCGCCATTCCCCGTGCCCGGCAACGACTTCGAGGAATTCCAGCTCGTCTCGCTCCTGGGACGCGGGGGGACCTCGCGGGTCTTCCTGGCGCGCGACCTCTCGCTCGGCGGGAAGCAGGTCGTCCTCAAGGTCTCGCTCGATCGCGGTCGCGAACCGCAAGCCCAAGGGGCGCTGGACCATCCGCACATCGTCCCGGTCAATTCCGTCGTCTTCAGCGACGACGGGATGCGCGGGTTGTCGATGCCCTACCGCCCGGGATTGCCGCTCGATGAGGTGATCAAGCGGGTCGGGCCCGCCTCGAAGCCCCGGGGTGCCATGGCCCTCTGGGACGCGCTGGTCCGGGCCCCGAATCCGCCCGCCGAGTCGACATCGACGAGCGAGGTCCCTGCGCAACTCCCGTTGCTGGCGCCGGGTCCGAGGGGAGACGGATGGGAAGGGTTCCCGGTTCGAGGGACTTATGCACAGGGCGTGGCGTGGATCGTCACGGTGATCGCCGAGGCCTTGCATTACGCCCACCGACAGCGGACGTTCCACCGCGACGTCAAGCCGGCGAACGTCCTGCTCACCATCCAGCATGGCCCGCAATTGCTCGACTTCAACCTGGCCGAATCGCCCCATTCCGCCTCGCAGGCGCAGGCCGCGATGCACGGAGGAACGCTGCCCTACATGGCGCCCGAACAGATCGAGGCGTTCCTCAACCCCGATCTCTGGGGTAAGGTCGGGGCGCAGGCCGACGTTTATTCGCTCGGGCTGGTCCTGCGCGAACTCCTGACCGGACAGGCACCCGATCTGCCGGCCCAGACCCTGGCGCCGGCCCGCGCAATGCGCGTGCTGCTCGATCGTCGTCCTCTGCTCGACGTCTCAGTCCGCCGGACGAACTCGTCGATCCCCCACGCCCTGGAGGCGATCGTCGGTAAGTGCCTGGTCGTATCGACGGACGACCGATACGCCGACGCCGGGGCCCTGGCCGATGATCTCGGCCGATTCCTCGAGCACCGGCGCCTGGCCCACGCGGTCAATCCTTCGCGTCGCGAGCGGTGCGTGAACTGGGGCGTTCGGAATCGGTCCCGGCTGGCTGTCGCGGCCTGTTTGCTGCCACTCGCGTTTCTGCTCGGCGTCGTCGCAGAACGTTCGATGATGAGCCGTCGGCCACTGAGGCCGATCGAGTCCTCGCCGGATCTCAAGGCCGCCGTCGCGTCGCTCGATCGCGGCGATGCGGAGGAGAGCCTCGAGCCCTTGGTGCGGCTCAAAGGCGAGTATGGTCAATCCAGCGTCCCCAGGGTCTACCTGGGCTTCGCTTATCAGGCTGACGGCCTCGTACTTCAAGCGGAGCGCAGCTTCGCCGAAGTGCTGAGCATGAGGAACGCCCGCCAGGATCTACTCGCCTGGGCTCCGGCGGACCCGAAACTCCCGGCACGACTCGATCAGTTCGCCGAGCGTCGGATCGAGAGGGCGTCTTATATCGACCAGGACAGGGAGCGCGCGGAGGTCGATCGGAAACGCGACAGGGACCACCAGTACACCCTGGCGCGGAGAGCTTCTGAAATCGCGAGCGAAATACGGAAAGCCCAGCCGCGATCGGCGCCCATTCAGGAGTCTCTGCCGACGAAGCGATCGTCGGGAGTCCATTCGGGTTCGGACCTGACCGAGTACAATCTGGCCCGCTCCGAGCAGGAACTCGGGGATTATGAATCGGTGCTCCATCGCGTCGATCGGGCGATCAAGTCGATCGGCTCCCACCGGCCATCTGACCCCGCGGACGAGTTCGACGACCTGCGTCGCCTTTATGATTGGCGCTTGTTAGGTTGTCGAGCTCGGACCATGTGGGCCGAGCGCTTCCGAGACGGCGGATCGCAATCCTCTCTGTTGACGGCGCGGGACCATCTGCAACTCGCGGAACGGGATCTGCAGCTCTGCACCTACTACGTCGAAAACAGGACTCGTAACCAAAAAGAGAGCCATCAGGTGGAGCAAGTCCGGGTCCAGGCGATGATGACCCGAGTCGAGATCGATCTCGGCCTGGGAAACGTCCAAGCCGCGATCGGGCATCTGGCCCGCGCCCGCGCCGCCCTGCAGAAGTACGACGAAATCGCCACGCTCGTCGATAAGAGGAAACAGCTCGAATCATCCTATCAGCGGTTCAATGAGATCGATGCACGCCTTCGCAAAGAACAAGCCAAGAAGTCCGTACCAGCTCCGGCTGGGACGGCGGAAGTGACGGCGAACGACTCGTCGAGGGGGCATTGAGGCGCCCCGGCTGTCTCCGGTCAAACCTCAAGATCGGGCCATTTTCTCTCGGGGTCTGCCGATCTGTCCTATGCTTCCGGTGGCGTGGCCAATCGGGTCGCGTAGGAGCCACGGGCGTTCGGTCCTCCGCGGCGTTGCACGTCTCCGTACTCGATCCCGGCGGGCGCCCGTTTTCGACTATTGGCCCTCGGTCTTAACTCATGATCGACCTCATCACCGAGATCTGGTCCGGGCTGAGAGATGCCGGGATGCCCGAAGCCATGCTCTACCTGCCGGATGGCTCGGCCTACCGTTGCCACTGGGATGACACGGCGGTGGTCGGTGACATCCGGGTCGCCCTCCTGGCCGACCAGGACCGCAAGATCGTCCGGATCGTCCCGGTCAGCCAATGTCAGGGGATCGGCATCGCCAGCCCGAAAGGCACGGACCCCGTCGGCTATCGCTCGGTCGTCCGGGGCAAGCTGGACGAGCGATTCGCGGCACGGACGGCGCCGGCGTCTGGGGTGGCGGCAGGAGAGGCCGCTCCGCCCGCTCCGGGACCCTGAGAGCGGGGATGGAACCTGGCGTGGACCTGTCGGAGCCGGCTCAGCTCGACACGGGTATAGACCTGGGTCGTGGCGATCGAGGCATGGCCGAGCATCTCCTGGACCGCGCGGAGGTCGGCGCCACCGGCGAGCAGGTGCGTGGCGAAGCTGTGGCGAAGCGTGTGCGGGCTGATCGACGTGGAGAGTCCGGCCGATCGCGCCGTCCGCTTCACGATCGACCACAGGTCGATCCGCGATAGGGGGCGCCCCGACTTGGAGACGAACACAGCGATCGTGTCCGGCCGGCGGGCGACGAGCGCGGGGCGATCCTGCCGGAGGTAGACTTCCAGCGCGGCGACAGCCCTCGAGCCCAGGGGGACGCGCCGCTCCTTGTTCCCCTTGCCGATGCAGCGGGCCAGCCCCGATTTCAGGTCGAGATCGGGCGGCCGGAGTCCCGCCACTTCGGAGGCGCGGCAACCGCTGGCGTACAGGGTCTCCAGCACCGCCCGGTCGCGTCGGCCCAGCCGCGTGCCGGCATTGGGCGCTTCGAGTAGCCGCTCGACCGCCGACGGGCTCAGGACGGTCGGAAGCCGATCCCAGACGGCGGGGGCCACGAGGAGTTTGGCGACGTTGTCGGCCAGGCGTCCCTCGAAGACGAGGAAGCGGAAGAACGTCGAGAGGCTGGCCAGGTGCCGGCACACGCTGCTCGGCGCAAGTCCCGAGCCAGTCAGCGATTCCACGTAGCCGCTCAGCGTGGAGACATCCAGCCCGGCGAGCGGCCCGGGCGCGTGGACCCGCCGCCACCGGATGAAGTGCATCAGATCCGAGCGGTAGGCGGCCAGGGTGTGCGCCGAGACGCCGCATTCCGCCATCAGGTAGTAGAGGAACGGGCCGACCGGGTCCCGATCGCGATCCGCCCGAATCGAACCTTGCCCCATCGTCAAGTCATCCACCAGAGGACGATCGCCAGGAAGCCGGACAACTACTGGTTCGGCGATGTTGGGATGCGCCTTGAGAGAGTCTGGAGTCGATGTCGAGAACGGCCCGGTTGAAGCCGCCTCCTCCGAGGGACTTCATCGCCGCGTCACCCGGTCGCGCCTAATCGATCAGCGAAAGGTCCAAGTCGAGATGCTGGTTCTCGGCCCGGACCTTGAGCTTCTCCAGGGCCCGGTCCTCGATCTGTCGAACGCGCTCCTTGGAGACTTCGAGCAAGCGTCCGACCTGGCTGAGCGACAATCGTTCGCGTCCCCCCAGGCCGAATCGCAGCGCGAGCACCTCCTGTTCGCGGGGGCGAAGCACCTCCATCAGATGGCTGACGGCCTCCTGGGTGTCCAACCGGGTCGTTGAATCACCCTCCAGATCATTGATGGATTGGAGGGAATGGAACGCGGCACCGGAGTTCCGCGCGGCGTCGAGGGAGATCGCCGGCCGCGTCGCCGCATGGATGAATGGGACGATACCGGCGCCGGTGGGGGCCGGGTCATGCTGGCGAGCCGTATTCGTCCGGTCCTTGTGCTGCTGATGCAGGGCCAGTTGGCGAAGGTGGCGGGGGCTCAGCCGGACCGGGTACGCGCCCGATGCGACGGCCCGCTGCATGACCTGCCGGATCCACCATGTCGCGTAGGTGGCCAGCTTGGTCTGATGGGTCAGGTCGAATCGGTCGATGGCCTCGAGCAGCCCGCAGAACCCTTCCTGCACGAGGTCCGAGACAGGGATGCCGCGATCGCGGAACCGCTTGGCGACATGGGCGACGAGCCCCACGTTCGCCAGTGCCAGCTTGCTGCGGAGCTCGAAGTAGCGTCGGTGGAGGGCACCGAGCCGGGCACGCTCCGGGCCGTTGCTTGAATAGCCGCGGGCGATCAATCGGGCGAGCGCCTGCGGATCGTCGCCGGTCGGGGATGTCTCATTCCCCTCGCTGCCTTCGAGCTCCTTGGCCAACCTCTGCTTGCAATCAGCCATCTCCGAGAGCATCGCACGTTCGACGGCCGATGTCGGGACCTCCGTGTGCGTCATGTCCATCTGGGCGAAGCGGTTGCGCACGCCAGCCGGGCGCCTGGTACTCATCGCGGTTCCTCTCTCTCGATCATCCCAGGGCGCCATACGACTCGAGTCGTGTTCGTCCCTGACCTCTTCATGTTCCCCGTCCGGCCGCTTTGGATGCGTCCTCTGCCGATGAAATACGCTGCGCGAACTCCGCCGGATGAGCCATGCGTTCGCCGTAACTGGCACGGTTGAGCCGAGAATGAATGCCGGCCCGAGGACCTCGCCGCCCATGACACCGCCGCGCCGACCCCGAAGGCATCCTCGTGAGAGGATCGATGTTCCCGCATGAACCTGTCCTCGTCGTTCGAGTAGTCAACGGGGTGGATCGACGGCGAGGACGTTGCGGGCGCGTTGAGACTGGGACCGCCCTTTCAGCGCGGGACCCGGTTTGGTACGGTGAGCCCGCCCGTCGCGGCGGCCCGACGTGCCGGTCAACGGCCTCGCGACTGCCGTGTCGGACGGACGTCAACGATGCCAGGTGGCCCGGGGCGAAGGGACGAAGCCATGATGACTTCGGGTGACATCCACTACGACCGTGAGCGACTGATCGAGCTGTTGCAGCGGGATTCCTTGAAGCGGGGCCGTTTCACGCTGGCCAGCGGCCGGACGTCGCACTATTACGTCAACGGCCGCAAGGTGACGTTGTCCGCGCAGGGGGCGGCGCTGATCGGTGCGGGCGTGCTGGAGCGCCTGGCCGCACATCCGGACGTGCGGGCCATCGGCGGGCTGACGATGGGCGCCGATCCCATCGTCGGCGCGACGCTGGCTTTGGCGGGCCTGGCAGGCCGAGCTGACATCCACGGCTTCCTGGTCCGCAAGGAGGCCAAGGCGCACGGGACGGGCAGCCGCGTCGAGGGTCCGCTCGAGCCAGGCGCCTCCGTTGCGATCCTCGACGACGTCGCCACGACCGGGGGCTCGTCCCTCCAGGCGGTCGATGCCGTTCAGGCCATGGGGTGCCGGGTAGCCGTCGTCATCGTCGTCCTCGATCGGCTCGAAGGTGCGGAGGCGGCTTTCCAGGCCCGAGGATTGCCCTTCGAGTCGCTTCTGACGATCCGCGACCTGGGGGTCGAACCGGCCGCCGGCTGAATGGACGATCGAACGGCGATGTCGGGGGCCGGCGTGTCTCGTGAAGCCGGGCCGCGACGCCGCAACCCGACGCCGGCCGAGGAGAAGGCCATGGAGATGAGCCTGCATCGGGCGCTGAAGGAACGCTACGCGACCGGCGGGGATGGGCGTCCGGAGGTTGCGGTCCGGGGATTCCGCGTCGACGCCGTGGACGACGCCGGCAGGCTGGTCGAGGTCCAGTCGGGCCCGCTGGGCCCGCTGCGGGGCAAGCTGAGTCGAACTGCTGCCCGATCATCGGATCCGGATCGTCAAGCCGGTGATCCTGCGGCGGAGGGTCGTCCGGCGACATCGCATCGATGGGCCGGATCTCTCCGCACGCTCCAGCCCGAAGCGCGGCGCGCTCCACGACGTCTTCGACGATCTCGTCGGCGTCGTCCGGGTCTTCCCCCATTCGAACCTCGACATCGAGATCCTGGGCATCACGATCGACGAGGTGCGGACGCCGAGAGGCCGACGGCCCGGCTATGTGATCGCCGATCGTCGCCTCGGCGCGATCTCCGCTTCGGCCTTGCTCGCCCGGGCCGAAGACCTCTGGACGCTGCTTCCCGAGCACTGCGACGGCCGCGAGCCGTTCACGACCGTCAACCTCGCCGACCGGCTCGACCGGCCCGTCTGGTTCGCCCAGCGGGTCGCATACTGCCTGCGACTCACCGGCGCGCGCGCGTGGCCGGCAAGGTGGGCAACCGCATCGTGTATGTCCGGGCGTGAGCCGGAGCCGGTTTCCGGCTTCCCAGACGCGGCCGATCGGGCTACATTACCGCGCGCGCCGGTCGTACTCTCGGGAATCCCCTGTCTCCCGGTGATCTCGCCATGTCCGATCCGCTTTCCTCGACCGCACCTCATCCCCTGGTCAGCGTGGTCGTGCCCCTCTGCGACGAGGAGCGGAGCGTCGATGAGCTGCACATCCGGCTCGTCGCGGCGATGGAGGGGGCGGGCCTCTCGTTCGAACTCATCCTGGTGGACGATGGCAGCTCCGACGCCACCGGCGATCGGCTCGACGAGCTGGCCGGCGAGGACGACCGCCTGGTTGTGCTCCACCTGAGCCGGAACTTCGGTCATCAGGCCGCGGTCTCGGCCGGGATCGATCACGCTCGAGGCGAGGCCGTGGTCGTGATGGACGGCGATCTTCAGGACCCGCCCGAGGTGGTCCCGCTGTTCATCGGCGTCTGGCAACAGGGATACGACGTCGTCTATGGGGTTCGCCGCCATCGCAAGGAGTCCTTGTTCAAGAGGGTGGGCTACGCCGCGTTCTACCGGCTCTGGAACGCGATCAGCGACCTGGACATCCCGCTCGACAGCGGCGACTTCTGCTTGATGGACCGCCGCGTGGTCGACGTGCTCGATCACCTGCCCGAGCGGATGCGATTCATGCGCGGGCTCCGGTCGTTCGTGGGGTTCCGGCAGATCGGATTGCCCTACGAGCGCGCGGCCCGCGAAGCCGGCTCATCCAAGTACAACCTGGGTGCCCTCGTCGGCCTGGCGATCGACGGTCTGGTCAGTTTCAGTAGCTACCCCTTACGGTTGGTGACGCACCTGGGCCTCGCCACGATCTGCGTGGCGTTCGTGCTGCTCGCCTGGGTCCTCTGCGACGCCTGGTTCAGCCAGACGGGTCCACGCGGCTGGGCCAGCACGATCGTGGTCGTCCTGTTCATGTCGTCGGTGAACCTGTTCTGCCTCGGCATCGTCGGCGAATACATCCGGCTGATCTTCCTCGAGGTGAAGAGGCGTCCGACCTACGTCGTCGCGAATCCCAGGGCCCGGGCCGAGGAGCGCCACGAGGCCATCCCCCGGCCGCATGTCGGCCGCCCGGAGCGAGCTCGTCGACCATGATCGAGCGCTGGTCGAACAGGTGACGCCGAAGAGCACATGCCGGAGGAGATCCTCGTCGATCTCGCGGCGATCATCCGGCGCCATCCGTGGTGGCGGGCCCGCGCCTCGCTGACGCTCGATCTGCTGCGGGATCTGGGCGTTGGACCGCCGGCGCGGGTGCTCGACGTGGGCTGCGGCTGGGGCGTCACGCTGGAAGCGCTCGAGGCGCAAGGCTACGAGGCCCTCGGCATGGACGTCTCGCGCCGGAGTCTCGAGCAACTCGACCGGCCAGGCCGCGCCCTGATCGAGGCCGACCTGACCCGGCCGATGGGACACGACGCCCCGACCCACGACGCCGTCCTCGCCCTCGATGTCATCGAGCATCTCGACGACGATCGCGCGGCCGTGCGGCGCCTCGGCCATCTGACGAGGCCCGGCGGGTGCGTGGTGGTCAGCGTCCCGGCCCTGCCGGAGCTGTACGGCGAGTTCGACCGGATCCAGGGTCATCGGCGCCGTTACCTCCCGCCGGGGCTTCGGGCGGCCTTCGCGGACTCGGGGCTGGTGCTGGAACGCGTCTTCTGGTGGGGCCGATGGCTGGTCCCGGCGCTCCGGCGGCAGCGAGCCAGACAGCGGACGCGGCCCGGCGAATCCGCGTCCGAAGCGTACCGGAGATACCTCCGACTGCCTCCCGGGCCGCTCGGAACCGTGGCGCGGATCGCCTTCGCCATGGAGCGGCGCCAGGCGATCCGGGGGCGGCTGACCGTCGGCACCTCGCTGTTCGCGGTCGCGCGGCGCCCTCATCGCGGAACCTCCTGACCCCTCGTCCCCAGCCAGATCAAGAGCCCCGCCACGCAGACGGCGTGGTCGATGCGGCCGTCGCGGATCATGGCGGGGATGTCGCTCGCCGGCACCAACACCACCGCCAGCTCCTCGGTGGCGTCCGGCCGCGGCTCCGCGATCCGGCGGCAGTTGCGGATGACGACCGTCGTGATCGCCATGGTCAGGAGCGCGGGATTCGGCCGGAGGATCCCCAGAGACTCGGGCGGATCGCCGGCATAGCCTGTTTCCTCGAGCAACTCGCGGGCGCCGGCCTCGCCAGGATCCTCGCCCGGCTCGAGGAGTCCGCCGGGCGTCTCGAGGCTGTCGCACCGCGAGCCCGCGCGGAACTGGCTGACCAGCACGACCCGATCATCGGGGGTCACGGCGATCGTGTGCACGCCGTCGGCGAGCTCGGTGACGAAGAAGTCGTGTACCTTGCCGGACCGCACCGACCGGAACCGCTCGCGGCGGACCCGGAAGAGCCAGGTCTCGACCAGGGTCGCGTCCTCGGCGCCGTCATCGGGAATCCAGGAGGGTCGAGGGGGATGTGTCATGCGGGGTCACACCTCGTGTAGGGTGGGCTCTGCCCACCGGTCCCAGGCCCTCTCTCTAGCCCACCGGTCCCAGGCCCTCTCTCTAGCCCACCGGTCCCGGGCCCTCACCGGTGGGCAGAGCCCACCCTACAGGCCAACCTGACGCCGCAAGGCGTCGAACGTTGAACGCCGCGTCGCGGTCGAAGAGGATCTGCGGACGGAGGCCCACGACCCGGCTCGCGCCCAGGCGGAACAGGGCCGCGCTGACAGGCGGTGAGCTTGCGGGCGGCCAGGAGCGCCGTCACGCGCCAACCCGGTGAGCCCTGATCGCCCCAGACCTCTCCGCGGGCGATGTGACTGCCCCCCTGGCCGCGAAGGTAATCGGCGACCGCTGCGGCGGTCTGCGTCCCGGGGGCGGCCGGGCTGCCCACGACCTCCAGGTGCAGCCAGCCCTCGGTGCCGCGGACCCCGTCGATCGCGTCGAGCAGCAGGGCGAGCGGACCCGCTTCGCCCTCGCCGGCCAGCTCGGCGAGGCTCGGCGCATGCCCGATGAGGCAGGCCGACGATTCCAGGACGGTTCCGCCGTCGATCTCGCGCAGGCGGTTGTCCTTCAGCGTCGTCCCCGAGCTGGTCAGGTCGACGATGATGTCGGCGATGCCCAGGCTCGGGTGCAGTTCGAGCGCGCCATCGGAATGGATCAATTGGTAATAATAGATGCCCAGCTTGTGGAAGTGCTGCCGCACCAGCGCGGGGTACTTGGTCGAGACGCGGAAGGTGCGGCCCGCGTGCTTGAACTCGGTGGTGAGGTCGACGAGGTCCATCACGTGGTTCACGTCGATCCAGCTCTCGGGCACTGCGACGGCCAGCCGGCAGCCCCCGTAGCCCAGGTCCGGTACGACCACGATCGCGGGGCTGCACTCCACCGACTGCTCCGCGTAGACATCCATCCCCGTGACGCCCAGGTGGCAACGACCCTCGCGCACCTGGATCACGATGTCGGTCGGCCTCATGAAGACGACGTGGAACCGAGGGTGTCCCACGATCGTCGCCTCGTACTGCCGGTCGCTGGCCCGGCGGACCTTGTAACCGGCCGTCCTGAGGAGGTCGATGATCCCCTCGTACAGATGCCCCTTGGACGGGACGGCCAGGCGGATCGGGTCGATTTGTCCGTTGTCCGTTGTCCGTTGTCCGTTGTCGGTCATTGGCGCGGCCTCCGCCGGGTCTCGGGAGGGCCGGCGATCTCGGCGAGTCGCTCCAGGCCGAAGGCGAACCCGACGCCGCGGCCGTCGCGATCGCTGCCGAGCACCTGCGCGAGCCCGTCATACCGTCCGCCGCCGCAGACCTCGACCGGCCCCGCGCCGGTCGCCACCACCAGCTCGAAGATCATCCGCGAGTAGAACCCGATTCCGCGACCGAACCCCAGGTCGAGCTCGAGGCGATCCGGCCCGATCCCTTCGCGTGCCAGGCGCTCGGACAGCTCGTGCAAGCCGGCGATCGACTGCGGCGCGACCGCGGCCAGGGAGCCCTTGAGCCGTCCCAGGACGTCGCGCCGGCCCGCGCAGTTCGGCCAGCGCGTGCACCTGGCCGCGCACCCGGCCCAGGATCTCGGCGAGCGAGTGGCCGAGGTCCCACTTCCGTCTCATCCGGTGGACGATCTCATGACCCGATCGGCGTCCGGTCACATCGGGCACCAGTTGGCGGAACAGCCGGTCAACGCCGCGGTCATCGGCCTGGCTGACCGCGGGGAGGATCTCATGGGCGTCGCCGCCGGGCTCGAGCCAGGCTTCCAGCCGATCGAGCGCGGTTTCGAGGGCGACGACACGTCCGCCCTCCGCCGCCGCGGCGCTCAGGATCTCGATCAGCGCCGACGCCGCCGCGGCCGGCAGCCCCGTCCCGCCCAGGATCTCGACGATCAACCCGACGTGCCCGATCCGGATCGTCGCGTCCGGGAACCCCGCCTCGGCCAGCGACCGTTCCGCCAGGCCGATCACCTCGGCGTCGGCCTCCGGGCCGCCCGCGCCGAGCATCTCAACTCCGACCTGCGTGAACTCCCGGAGCCGGAGCCGGTCGGCGCCCGGCTCGGTCTCTCGTCGGAAGACCGGCCCCGACATGCAGACGCGCCAGGGCAGGGGGGGACAAGTCGCCGCTTCGGTGTAGGCGCGGACAATGCTGGCGGTCAGCTCCGGACGAAGACAGGTCGCGCCGCGACCGGCATCGTCCAGTTCGAAGAGCTTGGAGACGATCCCCGCTCCGCTCTTTCGCTGATGCAGTTCGGTGTATTCCAGGATCGGCGTGCGAATCCGCTCGTAGCCCGCCCGGCGAAACCCGTCGAGCAAGAGCGTCTCAAGCGCGGCCAGCCGAACGCACTCGGACGACAGCCAGTCGCGGGTGCCCGGGACCAGCCCGATGGGCCGCTCGGCGTGGTCCGGGGCAGAGGCCGCCGCCCCGGGCGTCGGGGTGCTCATGAGGCGGTCCCCTGTTGCTTGATGACCTCCAGCGCGCTCGATACCGAGTCCTCCAAGACGGACCACGCGAGCCCCCTGTCCTCCTGGCGGCTGGAGAGATTTCGGAGGTTGAACACCTGCCGGGCCTGCTCGTCGGGCCCGACGATCACCGCCACCTTGTGCCCCTTGGAGGAGCCGTATCCCATCTGCTTGCCGATGGGGATGGGGTCGGGGAAGACCTCGGCGCCGATGCCGGCGGCCCGCAGCCGCGCGGCCATCTGGAACGCGATGGACGGGCTGGTGCCCGGGAACTGAGCCACCAGGACCGGCGCGGTCGTGCCGGACTTCCCCAGCCAGCTCGCCTCGTCCATCAGGGCGAGCAGCCGATCCAGGCCGATCGAGGCCCCGACGCCGGGCAGCCGCCGCGGAGTGAACAGGCTCGCCAGGTTGTCATACCGTCCGCCCGAGGCCACGCTGCCGAACTTCTCCCATCCGTTCACGGTGGTCTCGAAGACGATGCCGGTGTAATAGTCGAGGCCGCGCGCCAGGCCCAGGTCGATCACCAGCCGGTCGCGCGGCACTCCGGCCGCTTCCAGCAGCTCGAGGACCGTTCGCAGGTTGCCGATCCCCGCCGCGACCGGGGGGTGCGAGCCCAGCGACGATTCCACGCCCTCCAGGACCTCGACCCCACCACGACCGGTCTCGGCGAATTGCAGGACCTGGCAGGCCTGGTCGGAGGAGAGCCCGGGACCGCCCTCCGCCGCGGTCCGCTCCAGCTCGCCGAGGACGACGTCGCGGCCGAGCTTCGTTAGCTTGTCGAGGGAACGGAGCACCTGGCCGGTGATGCCGGCGAGTCCGTGGGCGGCGAGGAAGCCGTCGAGGATCTTGCGGTTATTGAGTGCAATCGTGAAGTCGGGGACGCCCGCCGCCGCCAGCGCGGCGTGGATGACCTGGGCCGTCTCCGCGTCGGCGACCGCACTCTCGGTGCCGATCGTGTCGAAGTCGCACTGGACGAACTCGCGGAACCGTCCCTTGGCGGGCCGCTCGCCGCGAAAGACCGAGCCGATGGCGTATCGCTTGAACGGGGTCCCCAGCTCATCGATGTGTTTGGCGACGAACCGCGCCAGCGGCACGGTCAGGTCGAACCGGAGGGCCAGCTCGCCCGGCGTCCCGCCCTTGTTGATGACCTCGAAGATCTGGCGCAGGACCTCCTCCGATCCGGCGCCCTTTCCCGACAGCACCTCCATCCGCTCGATATGGGGCGTCTCAATCGGCACGAAGCCGAACTCGCCGAAGGTCCGGCGGAACGCCGCCAGCATCCGCTCGCGCGGGATCATCACCGAGGGGGGCAAGTCTCGCAGTCCGCTGGCTACCCGGGGGTCGATCATGGATGTCGGGCTTTCGTAAGGGCGGGTGTCGATGGCGTCTGCTGGATTGTACCATCCTGCCTCATTCACCAGATCAGAGGTCGGACCGCGCGCTCAGTTGGCGGATGACGCCGATTTCGATGGTCGGGAGAGACGGGCGACTCGCTCCGATCGTGCCGACGCCCCGCCCTCCCGCTTGGGTTCGTTTCGCCAGCTCGCTTCACCGCCCGCGCACCTCCCGCAAGGCCGCAATAATCCGCAAAGTCAACGTAGTCGCCGTATTGATTAGACTCGGTCCAGATTGCCATTGGGTTCGTTTCGTCGGATCGGTCGAGACGCGCGCGGCGAGATGGATCGTCCGGACAATCTGTGTATTCATCCCAGATTGACGTTGGGTTCGTTTCGTCATTTCTCCAGCGCGGGCTCCGACGCTCCTTCGGATCGATTTTATCAGTGCATTTTGCCCAAATTGCCGTTGGGTTCGTTTCGTCATTTCCTGCAAGCGGCCATCCGATTCGTGGCGAGATTGCATGCATTACGATCGGGGTGTTTGGATGTATTCGTTGAGGTTTCAGTGAATACAACAATGCTTCTGTCCGTGCGCACATGGAGATCGGTTCGGCGATGGCGCGGGCGATGGGACGGAGCGGGGAAGAGATCGGGCTGGGAGGGATAGGGACGTCCGTGAGGTTCGCCTGCGGGTCGGACTTGCTGGGCGTGATCGCGGTGGGATCGGCGTCGTTGTCGGCTCGCTCCTGGATCGTCATTCGCCGGACTCCCCTTCACGCGGTCGTGTTCGACCCCAGGTTATTCTAGACGATCGTGGTGCCCGGAATATTCGGGATTCGGGGTTTCCTTTGGAGAACACCGGGATGAACCAGTCGGTCACGGAACCTCTGCTCCTGGGTTCTGTTGGACAACCGATCGGGACATGATCTCTGTCCAGCCCAGGAGCCGATACCCATGGCCAACAACCCGAATCCCGGCGAGCGCGGCCGCTTTTCGGCCCCGCGCAAGGTCCTTGCTCCGACGAGGAGCTCGTCGGCCGCATCCGCCGCTACTGCAAGGTCTGGGCCCGGCTCCGTTACCAGGGTATCAGGACGTCCAACGAGCGGGTCCGGCGGCTGAGGCGGGAGCACGGCCTTCAGGCCCCGCAGCGGGTCGGTCACTCCCACGGCCCGAAGACTCATGACGGGGTCATTCATGCGCACGTGGAAGGAGAGCTTGCTCTGGGTCCGGAACTTCGCGATGGCGGCGGAGCCGGTCAACTCCTGCGCTCCTGGAGCCTCGTCATCGCCGAGCCGACGCCACCGGCTGCCCGCTTCCCGACGACCCGATGGAGCCGGGTCCTCGCCGCGGCCGGCGGGTCCGAACCCGACGCGGGGGCGGTCCTGGCGGAGCTGTGCGCCGCCTACTGGTATCCGGTCTACGCGCTGATCCGCCGCAGGGAACACGACCCCGACGCGGCCGCCGACCTGGTCCAGGGCGACGTCGCCCGCTTTCTCGAGAAGGGCACGCTGGCCGCCGCCGACCCGAGCAAGGGCCGCTTCCGGGCCTTCCTCCGCACCGACTGCGGCTTCTTCCTGACCGACGCTCGCGACCGCGCGGCCCGATGGAAGCGCGGTGGCGGGGTCACCCCGATCTCCCTCGACGCCCGCGACGCCGAGGGGCGTTACCTCGTCGAGCCGGCCGACGAGGTGACGCCCGAGCGGCTCGTCGACCGCGCCTGGGCCGGGGCCCTGCCCGAGCGCGGCCTGGCCCGCCTCGCCGCCGAGTACGCCGGGTCGGGCCGCGCCGCGCTGTTCGCGGAGCTTGAGCCGGCGCTCATGCCCGGGTCGCACGCCGAGCCCTATGCGGCGATCGCCGACCGGCTGGGGATGACCGAGGCCGCCGCCCAGCAGGCCGCCTCCCGACTCCGGAGGCGCTGCCACGCGCGGCTCCGCGAGCAGGCCGCCGCGACCCTCCACGAGCCCGACGAGGCGGCGGTCGAGGACGAGATCCGCGACCTGATCGCCACGCTGACGCGGTAGGACGACCCGTACGGATTCACGGGTCGCGCACGACAATGGTCCGTCAGCGAAAAGGTGCGGCAGCATCGCGGCCGATCCCACGGCCAGACCGCCGGAGGCCACACAGACTCAGGCGGCACACCAGATCCGCGCTCTTCGATCCGCGAGAAGTGTTATTGGGATGCCGTTCTCTCAATCGTATGATGAGGTTGCTTTTGCGATAGTCGGCCGCGGGTGATGTACGTCGATCCGGCGATGAGCTTCTGGTGAGCGGGATGGCTCCCGGGGACATTGTTCGGAACATCGGCCTCTCGATTTCGACGCTGTACCGCGGGATTCCCGCTACAAGTCGGTCAGCCTCGAGACGGGTGGGAGTATGGCACCTAAATCGATCCACCCAATGGGGAAAGTGGCGACGAGCGGGATGTAGGGTGGGCTCTGCCCACCGACGAGAGGCCCTCATCGGTGGGCAGAGCCCACCCTACTTTCCCTCTCGCGTGGATCTATTTAGCCCCTGGGGGCGCGATGAACAACGAGGTGACCGCCATCCTCGCGGCGATCGAGCAGGGTGACCCGCGGGCGGCCGAGCAACTCCTGCCCCTGGTCTACGACGAGCTGAGGAAGCTGGCCGCTCAGCGCCTCGCGCGCGAGGCGCCCGGGCAGACACTCCAGGCCACGGCACTGGTGCACGAGGCCTACCTGCGACTCGTCGGCCCCGCGGACGACCGACGCTGGGAGGGCCGCGGACACTTCTTCGCGGCGGCGGCGGAAGCGATGCGCCGGATCCTCGTCGAGGCGGCCCGCCGGAAGAAGCGGCTCCGACGCGGGGGCGGGCTCCGGCGAGTCGAGCTCCCCGCCGATGGCCCGGCGATCGACGGCCCGCCCGAGGATGTCCTCGCGGTCCATGAAGCCCTGGATCGGCTCGCCGCCGCCGATGCTCAGGCGGCGGAACTGGTCAAGCTGCACTACTTCGCCGGCCTGACGATCGATCAGGCCGCCGACGTCCTCGGGGTTTCCCCGCGTAAGGCATACATCATCTGGGCCTACGCCCGGGCCTGGCTCTTCCGCTGCCTGGACGACGGGGCCCCATCAGCCACCTGACCCGTATTTTTCCTCTTCTCGTGCAGTCCCCGGGCCGGCACGTCGCATTGGGAGTAGAGCACCCTCAAACGGAGGCCAGCCGATGACGACCACAGCGCCCGACGTGAAATCCATCTTTGGCCGCGCCCTGGGGATCGAGTCTCCGGCGGATCGAGCCGCCTATCTCGAGGAGGCTTGCGGTGCGGACGCCGATCTTCGCGCCGAGATCGAAGGTCTGCTCGGGTATCACGGCAAAGCCGGCGAATTCATGCGCCGGCCGCTCGCCGGCGATGCGACCGAGGGTTACGAGACGATCACCGAGCGGCCCGGCACGGTCATCGGACCCTACAAGCTGATGGAGCAGATCGGCGAGGGGGGCATGGGCCTGGTGTTCGTCGCCGAGCAGCAGCATCCCGTGCGCCGCAAGGTCGCGCTGAAGATCATCAAGCCGGGGATGGACACGCGCGACGTCATGGCCCGCTTCGAGGCCGAGCGGCAGGCGCTGGCGCTGATGGACCACCCCAACATCGCCCGCGTGTTCGACGCCGGCGCGACGGAGTCCGGCAGGCCGTACTTCGTGATGGAGCTGGTCAAGGGGATCCCGATCGTCGACTACTGCGACCAGCAGCAGCTCACGACCCGCGAGCGGCTCGATCTTTTCCTCTCGGTCTGTCAGGCGGTCCAGCACGCCCACGGCAAGGGGATCATCCACCGTGACTTGAAGCCGTCCAATATCCTGGTCGCCCCGCACGACGGCCAGCCCGTGGTCAAGGTCATCGACTTCGGGGTGGCCAAGGCCATCGGCCAGCAACTGACCGACAAGACGGTCTACACGCGATTCGCGCAGATGATCGGCACTCCCCTGTACATGAGTCCGGAGCAGGCCGAGATCAACGCCCTCGACGTCAACATCCGCAGCGACGTCTACAGCCTGGGCGTCCTGCTGTACGAGCTGCTCACCGGCACGACGCCCTTCGACCGGAAGCGGTTCGCGACCGCGGCCTATGACGAGATCCGCCGGATCATCAAGGAGGAGGAACCGCCCCGGCCCAGCACCCGGCTGAGCACGCTGGGGGAAACGCTGACGACGGTCTCCGAACGGCGCAACACCCAGCCGGCCAGGCTGTCGGCCATGGTGCGAGGCGATCTCGACTGGGTCGTCATGAAGGCCATCGAGAAGGATCGCCGCCGGCGCTACGAGACCGCGAGCAGCTTCGCGGCCGACGTGCGCCGGTTCCTGGCCGACGAGCCGATCGAAGCGCGGCCGCCCTCGGCCTGGTACCGGTTCCGGAAGTTGACGCGCCGGCACAAGGTCGCGCTCACCACCACCGGTCTCGTGGCCGCGGCCCTGATCCTGGGGACCGTGCTGAGCACGCTCATGGCCGTGCGGGCCACGTCGGCCGAGAAGGTGGCCAAGCGGGCCGAGCTCCAGGCGAACCAAGAGCGACTCGACGCCGAGGTGGCGAAACAGCAGGCCCTGGAAGCCAAGACCGAGGCCGACAGACAGCGCGACGAGGCTCGTCTCACTGCGTATGCATTCGGGGTGGGGCTGGCCCAGCGTGCCTGGGAAGAGAACAATGTCATCCGTGCCCGCGAATTGCTCGCAGAGGTACCCACGGAAGTGGCCGGCAGAGACCTGCGTGGGTTTGAGTGGTTCTACCTATCCCGCCTGTGCCATCCCGATGAACGACTGACCCTCGTAGGCCACGCAGGTGGGATCTATAGCTTGGCGTTCAGTCCGGACGGCCAGCGCCTGGCTACGGGGAGCAGTGACCGGACGGTGAAGATCTGGGACACCACGACTGGCAAGGATCTCTTCGCCCTCAAGGGCCATGCTGATCACGTCACGAGCGTGGCGTTCAGTCCGGACGGCCGGCGCCTGGCTACGGGGAGTTTCGAACGGACGGTGAAGATCTGGGATGGCGCGACCGGCAAGGATCTCTTCGCCCTCCAGGGCCATGCCGATGGGGTCACGAGCGTGGCGTTCAGTCCGGACGGCCGGCGCCTGGCGTCGGCGAGCTTTGACAACACGGTGAAGATCTGGGATAGCGCCACCGGCAAGGAGCTCTTCGCCCTCAAGGGCCATGACCGTCCGGTCGTGAGCGTGGCGTTCAGCCCGGACGGCCGGCGCCTGGCTACGGGGAGCCGCGACCGGACGGTGAAGATCTGGGATAGCGCCACCGACAAGGAGCTTTTCGCCCTCAAGGGCCATGACCGTCCGGTCATGAGCGTGGCGTTCAGCCCGGACGGCCAGCGCCTGGCCTCGGGGAGCAATGACCGGACGGTGAAGATTTGGGATGGCGCGACCGGCAAGGAGCTCTTCGCCCTCAAGGGCCATGCCGGTTCGGTCATGAGCGTGGCGTTCAGCCCGGACGGCCAGCGCCTGGCCTCGGGGAGCCGTGACCAGACGGTGAAGATCTGGGATGGCGCCACCGGCAAGGAGCTCTTCGCCTTCAAGGGCCATGCCGATTCGGTCAGGAGCGTGGCGTTCAGCCCGGACGGCCAGCGCCTGGCTACTGCCGGCGGTGACACGACGAAGATCTGGGACACCACGCCCGCCAAGGAGGGGCTGTTCACCCTCAGGGCCGGTGCCGATTGGATCCATAGCGTGGCGTTCAGTCCGGACGGCCAGCGCCTGGCGTCCGGGAGCCAAGACAACACGGTGAAGATCTGGGACACCGCGACCGGCAAGGAACTCTTCGCCCTCAGGGGCCATGCCGATGGGGTCACGCGCGTGGCGTTCAGTCCGGACGGCCGGCGCCTGGCGTCGGCGAGCTATGACAACACGGTGAAGATCTGGGATAGCGCCACCGGCAAGGAGCTCTTCGCCCTCAAGGGCCATGCCGGTTGGGTCACGAGCGTGGCGTTCAGCGCGGATGGCCGGCGCCTGGCGTCGGCGAGCTTTGACAACACGGTGAAGATCTGGGATAGCGCCACCGGCAAGGAGCTCTTCGCCCTCAAGGGCCATGCCGATTCGGTCAGGAGCGTGGCGTTCAGCCCGGACGGCCAGCGCCTGGCCTCGGGGAGCGGTGACCGGACGGTGAAGATCTGGGATAGCGCCACCGGCAAGGAGCTCTTCGCCTTCAAGGGCCATGCCGGTACGGTCAGGAGCGTGGCGTTCAGCCCGGATGGCCGGCGCCTGGCTTCGGGGAGCAATGACCGGACGGTGAGGATCTGGGACGGCGCGACCGGCAAGGAGCTCTTCGCCCTCAAGGGCCATGCCGGTACGGTCTGGAGCGTGGCGTTCAGCCCGGACGGCCAGCGCCTGGCGACGGGGGACTCGGGCTCGACAGTGAGGATCTGGGACGGCGCGACCGGCAAGGAGCTGTTAGCCCTCAAGGGCCATGCCGGTACGGTCTGCAGCGTGGCGTTCAGCCCGGACGGCCAGCGCCTGGCGTCCGCGAACGAGGACGGCTTTATCCATCTCTGGGAGACGGCGAGCGTCTCTCGTGAAGTGCAACACAGTCGGGCGACCAATCAAATGGTGGCCGACTTCTTCGCACAGATACCCCTGCGTGCCGACGTCCTGGAGCGGTTGCGAACTCTGCCCGGCATGAGTCCGTCCCGCAGGCAGGAAGTCCTCGCCGTTGCCCAGACGTATCCCGGAGATCCAATCGAACTCAATCAATTGGCCTGGCAACTGGTGAAGCTGCCTGGCGGCGAAATGTCGGACCATCGCAAGGCCCTTCGCTACAGCGAGGAAGCCTGTCAGCTTGAACCCGAGAAAAGCGACTTCCTGAATACGCTGGGCGTGGCACACTATCGCGTAGGCAACTATGAGAAGGCGCTGGACGCGCTCTCGCGCTCGGACAAGATCAACGCGGTGCGAGGCAAAGGCTCTTACCCCGCGGACCTCGCCTTCCTCGCCATGGCGCACCACCAACTCGGCCACGCCAAGGAAGCAGAGGCCGGGCTCCAGCTCCTACGGGAGCGGATGAAGGATCCACGCTGGGAGCAAGACGCCCAGGCTCAGGGCTTCCTGCGCGAAGCGGAAGAACTGCTGGCAAAACCGAAGCCGCCCGGCAGCAAGTAAACCAAATAGATCCACGCGAGAGGGAAAGTAGGGTGGGCTCTGCCCACCGATGAGGGCCTCTCGTCGGTGGGCAGAGCCCACCCTACATCCCGCTCGTCGCTACTTTCCCCATTGGGTGGATCTATTTAGCGTGGGCGGCCCGAAGAAGGGGGGCCATGCCGGCGGGGCGCACGGAGGAGTCCGTGAATTGCAAACTGAGGGCACACCGAAGGAGCGTATCCGATGTCTCCAAGATGGGCGGTTTTCCTGATCGGTCTGTTGGCTGCGCTCGCCGCCGCACGGGGCCTGCGTGCGGGCGATGATGGCCCGGTCGTCGAGCGCGGGACGTTCGTCCTCCACCTGTACAAGCGGCCGACCGGGAAGGAGACCTACGAGATTCGCCGCGACGGCGACGACCTGGTGCTCAAGGCCGACTACGAGAACACCGATCGCGGGAGGAAGGAGCCGCTGACGGCCACGCTCCGGCTCCGCGACGGCCGGACGCCCGGGCGCTTCGAGGTCAAGGGCATGACCTCGCGCTTCACGCAGATCGACAGCGAGGTCCGGGTCGAAGGGCGGACGGCGGCCGTGCGGGAGGGGAAGGATACCACGCACCGGCCCGTGCCCGATCGCTTCTTCGTCGCCGGCGGCTTCGCCCCCGTGTCGGTCCAAATGATGCTCGTCCGCGACTGGGAGCGAGGGCAGGTCGCGGGCCCCCTGGAGACGCTCCCCGGCGGCTCGGTGACGATCGAGAGGCGCGGACGGGACAGCGTCGAGGTCGCGGGGAAGCGGGTCGAGCTCGATCGCTACAGCGTCGGCGGGGTTGTCTGGGGCCGCGAGACCCTCTGGTTCGATCCCGAGCGGAAGCTCGTCGCCGCGGTCACCGTCGACGCCGAGTACAACCGCTTCGAGGCGATCCGCGAGGGCTTCGAGCCGGCCTTGCCGACCTTCGTCGCCCGGTCCGCCGAGGACGGCATGGCGGTGCTGGCCGGGCTCGCGGACCGCTTCAGCCCCAAGCGGACGGGTCCGCTGGCGATCGTCGGCGCGACCCTGATCGACGGCACGGGGGCCGCGCCGGTCGAGGACGCGGTCGTGATCGTCAACGGCGACCGGATCGCCGCGGCCGGCCCTCGGGCGCGGGTCGCGATCCCGCCCGGCGCAGGTCCTCGAAGCCCGGGGGCAGGCCGTCCTTCCGGGGCTCTGGGAGATGCACGCCCACTTCACCCAGGTCGAATGGGGACCGATCTACCTCGCCGCCGGGGTGACCACGGCGCGGGACTGCGCCAACGAGTTCGAGTTCATCACCGCCGCCCGCGATGCCATCGCCGCGGGGCGCGGCCCCGGCCCCCGCTTACTCGCGGCCGGGATCATCGACGGAGAGGGGCCGATCACCATCGGCGTCGACATCGCCACGACGTCCGAGCAGGCCGTGGCGCTGGTCCGGCGCTATGCCGACGCCGGATTCCCGCAGATCAAGCTCTACAGCTCGCTCAAGCCCGAGCTCGTCGCCGACATCGCCCGGGAGGCCCATCGCCGGGGGCTGAGCGTGACCGGCCACATCCCGCGGGGCATGGAGGTGCGACGGGCCATCGAGTCGGGCATGGACCAGATCAACCACATCACCTCGATCCTGGGCGACATGAGGGCGAAAGAGCCCGACGCGTCGAAGAAGAAAGCCGCGTCGCCCGACATCGCCGCCAGGCTCCGCGAGATCGAGCCCGGTTCGGAGCGGGCCAGGACGTTCATCGGGTTCCTCAAGGAGCACGGGACGGTGATCGACCCGACCATCGCGCTCTACGAGCTGACGTCCCACCCTCCCGGCCGCGCGCCCGAACCGGGCCTCGCCAAGGTCGCGCCGGAGCTGGCCGGTCCGCTCAGGTCGATGGGCGCCCCGCCCGGCAGGGAGCGGGACTCCGACGCCTTCTTTGGGAAACTCGTCGAGGTGGTCGGGGCGCTGCACAAGGCGGGCGTGCCGATCGTCGCGGGGACCGACCAGGCGGTCCCGGGCCACAGCCTCCACCGGGAGCTGGAGCTCTACGTCCAGGCGGGGATGACTCCGATGGAAGCGATCCGGTCGGCCACGATCGTGCCGGCGCGGGCGATGAAACTCGACCGGGAGTCGGGGACGATCGAGGCCGGCAAGCGGGCCGACCTGATCCTCGTCGCGGGCCGGCCCGACCGCGCGATCTCCGACATCCGCAAGGTGAATACCGTGATCGCGGCCGGGCGCGCGTATGATTGTGCGGAGCTCTGGAAGAGCGTCGGCTTCCGGCCGTGATCGTCCGTAGCCGTCGTCGGGGATGTCGCGAGAGGGGAACCGAGCTTCTTTCCCGGGTCGCATGTCAGGTCGGGGGCCGGATGCCTTACACGAGGGGTAGGTGAAGTCCAGGTTCTCCCGACGGAAGCGACGAGGATGGACCGGAGAGCCGATCCCGTCGGGCCCGGCGGGCCGACAACGCGCTGATCGCCCAGCCGGACGATCCCGACCTGTATGCCGTCCACCTGCCCTCGGCGCCGGTCGCGCCGCCCGGACCCGGGCGGGCCGACCGTCGATCGTCCTGGGACGAGGTGGAGGCGCTCCTGCGTTGCCAGGAAGTCCGACGATGAATGCGGCCGGCACCCAAAGGCAACTTGATCCTACCCCCCAGCTGATGAAGCTGGCGAACGGAGCGGTCGGGCCGTACATTGAACGTGCTGTCCAAACATCCCAGGGGCGGTACATGGACCGCGTTCCGAACACCTTCTCGGTCGGGGCCAGAAACGGCCATGCCGATGACCGGATTCCGATGGGCGGTCGGGTTCGCTCTGAAGACGGGCTCGCTCGCCGGGCTCGCCCTGGCCTGCATCGCCGGCGGGCTGGAGCAGGCCAAGGCTTCGGCGTCGGCGCGGGAATGCCAGGATCCGATTCCGACCGGGTCGCGGGGCGAGGATCGGGGGGCCGCGGCGGCGAGCGGCGAGGTCCGGACGGTATCCTTTGGCGTTGTGGATGCGAGCACCCGGCGGCCCGTCCAGGGCGTGACGCTCAAGGTCTGGATCGATGGCAAGGTCCGCCGCGAGCACGTGACCGATGAAACGGGCCGGATGGTGATCGCGCTGCCTCGTGAGCGATTTCACCTTTTTCTGGTCACCGCGCGGAGGGACGGGCTGGCTCCGATGCGGGTGTATCTCCGTCGGCCCACGGCTCCGGACCTGGCGATCCCGCCATCTTACTCGCTGGTGCTGTCGCGGAGCACCGCGATTGGCGGCATCATCCAGGACGAGAAGAGGCAGCCGATCGAGGGCGTGACCGTCACGGCGCAGGAGACGAACCGGCGCGATGGCGCCCGCGAGGCGCTCGACCTGAGCGACGTCTCCGCCCGGACCGATTCTCGCGGCCGCTGGCACATCGACCAGATCCCGGAAGGGTTCGACCTGGGCCATCTGCGATTCACGTTCTCGCACCCGGAGTATCCCGGCCCGAGCGCAGCGCCGGGGGTGCCGCCGATCGCGACACCCCAGAAACTCCGCGATCAGAGTGGCGTGACCGTCTTACGCCCGTGGATCCTGGTCGCCGGACGGGTCCTCGACCGTTCGGGCCGGCCCATCGCCGGGGCCTCGGTCCGGTTCGGCGTGCGACCTTGGAGTCCGTCCGTCAAGACGGGTGCCGATGGCGGCTTCCGATTCCGTCAGGCCGATGCGAGCGAGTCCTACTTGACCGTACAGGCCGCCGGTCACTCCCCGGAGGCGAGGTCGGTGCAGGTCCGTGCGGGGCTTGCGCCGGTCGAATTCCAGCTCGAGCCCGGCCGAACCATCCGCGGGCGAATCGTGGATACGCAGGGTCGGCCGGTCGCCGCCGCGCTCCTGACCGTGTCCCGGTGGAACGGTCCGCCGACACTGAACTGGCGATGCGAGACGGACTCCGAGGGTCGTTTCATCTGGCACGATGCCCCGGGCGACCGGGTGACGTTGAACGTCGAGAAAGGCGGCTATCGTCCGGCTCAGATGGCGATAGAACCCTCCAGGAACTACTTCGTATGGACCGTCGAGGCCAGCAGCCCATTGCGGGTCCGCGGGACCGTCACGGACGCGGCGACGGGTCGGACCATCGACACGTTCAGCGTGGTCCCCGGCATCGACGGCATGGTGGGCACGACCTGGAGGATGGCTTTTGCGAAGACATATCAGGGTGGCCGTTACGAGTCATCGGACTTTTTCTTCCTTTCGAGTCCTCACCGTGTCCGCATCGAGGCCAGGGGTTATCTCCCGGCGACCTCGCCGGCGTTTCGCGGCGATTCCGGAGAACGGACGTTTGACGTCCGGCTGATGAAGGGCGAGTGGCTCGAAGGTGTCGTCCGCGGCTCCGATGGCCGGCCGCTAGCCGACGCCGAGGTGATCGTGGTCTCCGAGAGTCGAATGACCATCCGCGACGGGAAATGCGACGAGCGTGACTTCCCGCCTCACGCCTTGACCGGAGACGACGGTCGGTTCTCGCTCCCGCCGCCGGACGGGGTTTACCGGATCGTCGCGCTGCACGAACGCGGATACACCGAGGTGACTGACCGGCAATGGTCCGAGCGTCGCGAACTGGTCATCGCCCCGTGGAGCCGGATCGAGGGGACGCTCCGCGTTGGCGGCAAACCCCTGGCACACGAGACGGTCATCGCTTCAGTCGATGACGAGCCGAACGACCCGTTCGCGCTCCGGGTTGACAACGAAAGCCGGGCCCAGACTGACCAGAAAGGCCATTTCGTCATCGAAAAGGTCGCACCCGGCGAGGCGCGTGTTTTCCGGCAACGACAGCACGAGCTGGGCAGGAGGTCGCCCTCTCGCTATTACCAACCCACGTTCGTGGACGTCCTGCCCGGACAGTCGGTCCGTCTGGACCTGGTGGAGGAAGGCGGTCGTCCGCTGATCGGCCGCGTCGTATCGTTCGGTGTCGCTGGACGGCCCGTCGAAGTGAAGCGGGGCGACGCCTACCTGCTCCCGAAGGTGCCCGAGGTCCCCTATCCCGTCGGCCTGGCCGAGGCGGATCGCACGGACTGGCTCATCCGCTGGCGGCTCACCGAGGCCGCCCGGACCTATCGTCACCGGCGGCGGGGTTTCGCTTACTTGCTGGTTGTCCGGGAAGATGGCTCGTTCCGGCTCGACGAAGTCCAACCCGGAGTCTACGAGCTGCACATCCGCGCATCGGGGCATGTCGAGCTCATCCGCCAGGTCGTCGTCCCCGAGTTAACGCAGACGCAAGACAGTAGGGCGGTGGACGTCGGCACCTTGACCCTCGAGAAATCCGGCGCGGGTGACGCCGTCCGCATTGGCCCTTGACTCTCGTGTTCAGCTATCTGACGATTGTCCAAGGAAGGGAGGCTACTGTTCGTTCCAGCGCGCGTCTCGGACGGAGACCCTGGCCTGGCCTGGAAAGGAAGGAAATTCGGGATGAAGGGCGACGCTGTCGGAGCTCGATGGTGGTTCGTCCCCGCGATCCTCGGGATGTTCCTGTTCGCCGCCGGGGCGGCCGATGGGCATGAGTTGGTTGTATCCCGTAACCCGGATTGGCCGCTCCTAGTTCGCGCCGACCTGGCGTTGCTCGGCGGTGTCTGGTTGATCGGTGGGCGATACCAGCGACTGGCGAGGGTCGCGGTTCTCGGAGCCTGGGGATGCGTTTTCGCCCACGACCTGGCTCGGGTCATAGCCGGTGGCGTCACGCGCACCTTTTTCGGACGCGTCGCCGTCGAGCCGGGGTGGGTGCTCCTCGGCGATCTGCTGATCATCGCCGGATTGCTGTGGTGGCGAACGGCTCCGAAACCGGTCAGTCGGGTCGGCTCGCATCCCGGACGATCGGTGGCGGCGCTGGTCATGGCGGCAGTGTTCGGCGTTGCGATCGACCGGTCGCAAGTCGGCCAGTTCCCGATCATCGCCACCGTTCGGGCCGGTCGGACGTCGTCGGGACTCGACTACCTGGTGTACCTGCCCGACGGCTATTACCGGTCCTGGGGTCGATGGCCGCTGATCCTGACGTTGCACGGTCGGGGCGAGGCCGGAGATGACATCGGCCTGGTGAGGGGGCAAGGATTGCCCCGCCGCGTTGAAGCGGGGGCGAGGTTGCCGTTCGTGATCGTGGCCCCGCAGAGTTCCGCTTGGAGCTGGGACGTGGTGTCGTTGAGTGCCTTGCTGGACGAGGTCTTGAAAGGCTACCGGATCGACGTAGGCCGGGTCTATCTGGTGGGCAATAGCATGGGCGGTACGGGGACATGGGCGCTGGCGTCGCACGCCCCCGAGCGTTTCGCGGCGATCGCCCCGATCTGCGGCGGGGGCAATCCCGCCTCGGCCGGGCGATTGCGGGCGCTACCGACCTGGGCCTTTCACGGGGCCGATGACCGCATCGTCCCGCCGGACCAGTCCGAACGGATGATTGCCGCCCTGAAGCAGGCCGGAGGCGATGCCCATTTGACGGTTTATCCGGGCGTCGGCCACGACGCATGGACCCGGACTTATGCCGACCCGTTGTTCTATGAGTGGCTGTTGAAGCACAGGCGGAGTTCGATCGCCGATGAGGCCCACGCTGCAGCCGGAGGCGACCGTGGTCGGACTTGACCAGAGTCCTGGGCTCGGTACCGAACCGACCACTCATGGGTTCGTCTGCCGGTTGCATCTCGTCGATCGTCGATCGCAGGCCGCACCTGTCGTACGCTCTCAGGTCCGTCCCAGTCGCTCACCGTCGGCACTTTCCGCAGTCGGCTTCTCGAGCAACCGCTTCATCGGCGCGGGGAAGAAGTCGCTCCAGGTCGTCTGGTATGTGGTCTCGAGCGGCGCCGGCACGTAGCAGTTAGGCTTGAGGAAAAGTGGCAGGTCGGGCAGGGTGTCACCGATCGCCACGGACTCGACGTAAGCCACGGGCGGCGGTCCCGCATCGTAGGACGCGAGGGTCAGCGGCTGTCCGGCCGGCAACTCGAAGTCCTCCTCGATGAACTCATCCCAGATGAGCTTATGAATTCCGTGCGGATCGCGACGGCTGGGTGGGAACAGGTCGATCACCATCAGATGGACACCCTGCGCGATCAGGTCGGCGGTCTTCTCGACGAAGGCACGCAGCTCGTTCCGGCTCGCCTTGTTCCCGGGCGAGACAATCTCGACCACGGCAATGATCTGGCCGTCCAGGTGCCGGACGGCGAGGCGGTCCGCTTTGCGCACGTAGACGCGATCCTCGTCCGCTCCCTCGGACAATTTCAACATCAGGTCGTCCGGGATCGGGCCGCGGATCGACTGCTCGGGCAGCGCGAAGTAGTCAGATGGTAAAACGCCTGCGTTCAACGCCCGCGAGAGCGTGACGATCCCGTCCTGGTGGAACGCATGAAATAACCCCGGGTTGACTCGAGTCCAGTCGTGGATCGGCATGGCCGTTCGCCCCGAGCGCAGAGAAGATCAACCCATCCGATTGTACATTCGAGGTCGCTCCGTTCAATGGCGGAAGTGCCGGCGGCCGGTGAGGATCATGGCGACGTCGTGCTCGTCGCAGGCCTGGATCGTCTCGTCGTCGCGCCGCGAGCCGCCGGGCTGGATGATCGCGGTCGCGCCGGCGGCAGCGGCCGCATCGGGTCCGTCGCGGAACGGGAAGAAGGCGTCGGAGGCCAGGACCGAGCCCCTGGCTCGGGGGCCGGCCTTCTCGACCGCGATCTTGACCGAGTCTAGCCGGCTCATCTGGCCGGCGCCGACGCCCACGATCTGACCCTCCCGGGCCAGGACGATCGCGTTGGACTTGACCGCGGCGCAGACCCGCCAGGCGAAGGCCAGGTCGCGACGCTCGGCTTCGGTGGGAGTCCGTCGGGTCGGCACGCTGCCCGAGGCCGGGTCGGCCTCGACGCGGTCCCAGTCCTGGACCAACAGGCCGCCTTCGATGCGACGCAGGTCTGAGCCAGGCGGGGCCGGGTCGTCGGGACCGATCGGCGCTCCCAGGTCGAGGAGCCGGACGCTGTTCCGCCAGGTCGGCTTGGTCGTGAGCCACTCGAAGGCCGCCTCGTCGAAGCCGGGGGCGAGGATGGCTTCCAGGAAGCGGCCGGGCACGCACATCCGCTCCGCCGTGGCGCGATCCACCGGGCGGTTCAGCGCGACGATCCCGCCGAAGGCACTGAGCGGATCGCCCTCATAGGCCCGCTCGAACGCGGTCGCCGCATCGTCGGCGACCGCCGCGCCGCACGGATTGTTGTGCTTGAGGATGCACGCGGCGGGCTCGGCGAACTGGCGGATCAACCGCAGCGCGCTATCGAGATCCAGCAGGTTGTTGTATGAGAGCTCCTTGCCGTGCCGCACCGCGGCCGTGGCGAGATTCGGGCCGCCCGGCATCGGCTCGACGTAGAACGCGGCCCGCTGATGCGGATTCTCCCCGTATCTCAGCGGCGAGCGGAGCGCAAAACGCAACTCCAGCTCGTCGGGGAACGGCCCGGGCCCCGACGCATCAGCCCCGAAGCGAGGCGCCAGGTAATCGGCCACGACGCGGTCGTAGGCGGCCGTCCGCTGAAACGCCGCCAGGGCCAGGCGGCGCCGCTCCGCCAGGGTCGTGCCGCCCTGTTCGCGCAGCGAGGCAATCAGGCGGGCGTACTGGTCGGGATCGGTCAGGACGGCGACGTGATCGTGATTCTTGGCCGCCGCCCGAATCAGCGTCGGGCCGCCGATGTCGATGTTCTCGATCGCGTCGGCCAGCGTGGCATCGGCGCGCGCGATCGTCGCCTCGAACGGGTACAGGTTGACGACCACCAGGTCAATCAGCGGGAAATCCTGGGCCTGGAGCGTGGCCAGGTCGCCGGGGATGTCGCGCCGCGCCAGGATCCCGGCGTGGATCTTGAGATGGAGCGTCTTGACGCGGCCGCCGAGGACCTCGGGTTGACCGGTGTAGTCGGCGACCTCGAGAACATCGAGCCCCATCGCCGCCAGCGCGGTGCGTGTACCGCCGCTAGCCAGCAACTCGACCCCCGCGACGGCCAGCGTCTGCGCCAGCTCGGCCAGGCCGCGCTTGTCGAAAACGCTGAGCAACGCCCGGCGAATCGGGACGATGCGCTCGCTCATGGCTTTTCCCTGGAAGGCTTCATCTCGAGGCTTCTCATCCGAAGGCTTCATCTACAGCGCCTAACGCTTGCGTTGCACCGACACGAGAGAACCCCCCTTGACCCCCCCTTCGTAAGGGGGGGATTCGGAGGGGCGGGCCTCCCTCAATTTCCCCCCCTGACGAAGGGGGGGTCAAGGGGGGTCGAGGCCGCAGCCCGATCTTGAGGCTGAGCCGCGTAGGCCAGCCATTCGTTAACCGCTCTGAAGGCTGAAGGCTGAAGGCTGAACGCTGAGCCGGAGGAATCCGACTGATTCAGCCTTCAGCCTTCAAGAAGAGAAGTTACTCCGGTTTCTCGGCTTCTTTCTTGGCGGCGGGCTCCGCTTCGGCGGCGACGGGCTGGGCCTCGGGCGTCGTGGTCGGCTCGGCGGCCGGCGTGGGCGGGGGCGTCAGCGGGATTCCCTCGGGCGGGATGTAGCCGAAAGGCAACTGCTTGGGATCGCGGAGAAGGGCCGGCTGGGGCATCCCGCTCTCACGGATCGCCAGGATCAATCCGGAACGCGTGCCGAAGTACATCCGGTCGTTGAAGCGGTTGACGATGTCCAGGTCGTATTCGCGGAGGTTCACGCCGGCGCGGAGGTGAGACTCCGATGGATCGACCACCATCCTCCCGGTCGCGCGATCCACGATGAACAGGTCGAGGTTGTACGAACGCAGATAGATCTTGGTCGGGGTGACGGAGGCCAGTTGGCCGCCCTGAGTGGACACCGTCCATCTCGGCGAGCCGTCGTTGGGGTCGAGGCTGGTGAGGTCTCCCGCCGTGTTGATGACGTAGACGTCCTCCCGCGCGACCAGCGGCTCCTGGCTGATGGGTGCGCCGGACGGGAAGGTCCAGAGCCTCTTGGCGGTGAGCACGTCCACGGCGTAGAGGACCTTGTCGGCGGAGGGGACCAGCAATGTACGCGTGCCGTAGGTCCCGAGGCCCTCGCCGATCGGTCCCCCGGTTGAGAGTCGGAAGAGCAGCGTCGGTTCCTCGGCCATCGCGACCCAGACCTTGTTATCGCCCCCGCCGAAGGCAACGAAGTTCTCGCCCAGGACCGGCCGGGTGCGGATCGCGCCGCCCGCGTGATAGTTCCAGAGGGGGATCGGCTGTTCGCGGATATGCTCGTTGCCCTTGCTGTCCACCGACTTGAGGCGGAATCCCATCACCATGCCGTTGGTCAGGCCGACGATCAACCGAGACTCGTCGCACGCGGGCGTGCTCGTCGGCAGCGTGCCCAGGGTGGTCCGCCAGATCGGCCGGCCCGTGCCCCGGTCGAGGGCGAAGAGGATGTTGGCATTCGTCACGAAGACCGCCCAGGAGTTGGCGGCCACGCCTCGGGCTTGCCCCGACCGCTCGCCCAGTTGGGCCGTCCACAGCAGCCGGCCGGTCTCGGCGTCGAACGTGTGCAGGCGGGCGTAGCTGGTCTGAGCGAAGAGCAGGTCCTGCGACCGGCTGAGCTTGATCAGCCGCTCGGTCTCGACCAGCGGGACGACGGCGAACCAATGCCGTTCCAGCCCCAGCCGCTCGAGGGCCGCTCGTCCCGGGATGAGGTCCCGCGGGAAGGGCATCTGGGCCCTCGCCGACGAACCGGCGACGATCGAGAAAACCACCCAAACCGGTAGGAGGCGGCGGAACATGGACCGGTCCTTTCCAAGACGCGATGAAAGCACTCGGGCGCGGCGACGGGCGGACTTGCCCCTCATTCCATCCGTAGCCGATGGTCGGCGCCGCGTCAAGCTGGAGCGGTCGGGTCAACCCCGTCATCTTCGTTGCATCGCGTCCAATCGGCATGACGGCGTCGGATCCGCCGGATTGGCGGGTCGTTGGACCGCTCATTCGGAGTCGGGAGTGTCGTCCGGCATCTCCCGATCCGGCGGCGGAGGCGCCGTCGGTCCGGCCAGGCATCGGGGGCAGGCAGCGGCCGTGCCCGTGTAAGGCTGGGCGCATCGCGGGCAGAGGCCGACGCTGCGTCGCAAGGTCGGCAGGGAGGCGCGGAGACTCGCGCCGGCGACCGTGGCGGCGAACGTATCGGCGACCTGCGCCGCCAGGTGGACGACGTCGAGCTGGATCCGGCCGGCGCGGAGCCTGCGGTGGATCGCGTCCAGGAACCACCCGGCGAGCTCTCGCTCGAGCTCGAGACGTCGCTCGGATTCCAGCAACGAGTTGGCGGCGCGGTAGAGCTCGAGCACGCGCTCGGCGTCGTTGACCTCCCGCGCGGCGTGGATCCGCGCGAGGTGGTCTTCGGTTTCCTCGCGGCGCGCGGCCTCGAGCCGCTCCCGGATCGCGGGGATTTCCGGGTCGTCGGGAAACCGTGCGGCGAAGTCGTCGAGCAGGACCTCCGCATCGTCCCAATCGCTCGAACGGCCGGCCTGGTCGATCCGGGCCAGGAGGCCCCGGCGCTCGAGATCGGGCGGGCTCGGAGGCGCCGTCGCCTGCGCGATCGGCCGGAGCTCGAGGGCGGCGGCGAGCCGCTCGATTGCCGCGACGGACCGATCGGCCCGGGCGATGAACGTCTCGCGCGTTCGCGAGGACCGTTCGGCCCGGGCGAGCATCGTTGCCGAGGCCAGCCGGCAGGCGACGGCTACGGCCCAGCCGGCCAGCCCCCAGGCCAGGACGATCGCCAGGGCGTCGAGGATGGCCGGCGCGAGCCCCTGAGCGTCCGCAGCCCCGTCGCTCATCGGCACGATGGCGCGAGCGGCGCCTCGCAGGATCCCCAGAGCGAGCATTCCCCAACCTAGAGAGACTCCGCAACGCGCCTGGGCCCGTATCGCGGACGGAAGCGACGTCTCGCCGCGTGCCGCCGCGTCGGACGATGAGACAGGCGCAGGCGGAGGACCCGGGTCGAGGACCGAGGGCGCCGGCCGGGTGTCGTCGTGCTCTGGCATGGAGTGGAGCATGAAGCGGTCCGACTCTGGCGGGGGGCCGTTGATTCCGCCGTTGCGCCATTATGATCCGCGTGACCGCGAAGGTCACCTGGCAAGCCGACGCGCCAGCGAGGGATCGCGGGCGTGGCGGCCCCTCGCTGGCGCGTCGGTGTATGGCGATCCTGCCGCCGGCCGACCTTCGTCGCTGATCGGGCCGCTCACCCGCCGTATTGCTTGGCGATCCGGTTGCTGGCGACCCGCTCCTCCTCGACGAGGGATTCATCCAAGTGGTAGTGCATGAGATAGGCGTCTTCGCCGGTGTCCAGATAATGTTCGCGGATCACCTCGGAGGCCCGGAAGCCGTTGACCCGATAGAACAACTGCGCGGACAGGTTGGTCTCGCGGACATACAGGCCGATACGATTGCGCCGCTGGGCGGAGAGCTTACCGACGAGCTTCAGCAGCATCTGGCGTCCCACCCCGCGGCGTCGGAACTCGGGGTGGGCGGCGAAATCGAGCACGTGGATCTTGTTCCGGTGCAGCTCGTAGATCATGAATCCGACGATCCGCTCGCCGAACTCGGCCACCATACCGATGCAGTTCCGCTGGCGCAGGACGCGAAGGAACTCCTCCTCACACCACGGGTATTCGAAGCTCGCGTGCTCGATGGCCAGCACCTCGGGCATATCCCGGCGGATCATCCAACGGATGTGCACGCGGGTCTGCGCCGGAGAGGTGGGAAACGTGCTCATCGCGCCTCCTTCCATGGGGCGAACGGACGTACGACGACCGTCGTGCCGCCCTGGGACGTTCCTGTCAGAGCAATATTAGAGCAGCGGCTCCGGCGACTGCGGTCGGTCGAACGGCGATCCCGGACGAGACGAGGGACATGACGCAGCGAAGGCGCCTCCTCCGGGTTCGTCGAGGCGGGGCGGATTCTAGCGAAGTGCCCGCTCCCTGCCAAGGTCCCTTGTCGCGGGACAGGCCGCGTCGATCTCGCGGTTTTCCGTTCAACAATCCGGCCATGGGGCCAATCCCCCAGGCTCTCCTCCGGCTCCTCGCCGCCTGAGCCAGACTTAATATCGGACCGCGAGCGCCTCCGATCGTGAGGATTGCGCGGACCGAGCCGACCCGATCGGTCGGGGACCTTGCGGTGGCGCAGCTTGACCTGGCCAGTCAGCGGCACCCGGGCTCGCCGGTTTATCTAAACACGAACGGAGATGCGGCGACGCGAACCGGTCACGAGGCCCGCGCTCCCTGGCGGCGACTTCAGAACCGTCCGAAGGCGTAGCCCGCATTGGAAACGTCGAAATCGTGATCGCTGAGTCCGACGTTTACCTTGAGGTCGGTGTACGAATATTCCTCGACGAGGACGGGTTCGGCGTCGGGACCGTCGGGCCAGTCGTAGGCTTCGAATCGGATCGGCAAGCCGAGCTCCTGATCGATGTAAACGCGGACCTGGTAGAACAGGAAATCGGGGTCCTCACGCGGGTGAGTGGTCTCGATCACGGTACAGGGACGCGCCCGACGCAGGCGCCGTCGCGGAAGTTGACCAGCGATTCGGATGGATCGAGCTCTGACGACCACCGATCCTCGAGCGTCTCGAGCAGGGGCCCGATCCCGGCGTGGGTGATCGGGTGCCGGCAGTCCTCCATCGCACGCGGTCCTTCGGGATCGAGCCAGAGGGTACCCACCAGCAGGCGGCCGAGGCCCACGTCGTGCGCCAGCACCTTGCCGTCGTTGCGGCCGTCGACGTAGATGGCCTCTCGGCCGGCCCTCGGCTGGCGGAACTTGAGATAGACGCTCCGCGGCCGGGTCCGCACCTTCATCGTCATCACGTGCAGCGGCGTCAGCCGGCCGTTGATCCGCTCGCGCTTGGAGAACGTGCAAACGTAATCGCGGACGGACTCATAACGGGCCTGGCAGTCGTCGATCATGCGCAGCGCGCGGCGAATCGGACTTTCCGCGAGGTCGTTCCCGGCGACCGGCTTGAGGCTGACGTGGCGGTCGCCGTCCGCCGAGTCGTTCGAGTTTGACGCGCCGGGGAGGGTTGACACTCGAGTGGGCCCGATCGAGTCCTCATCCTGGCGATGGACGGACTCCGGGCCCCAGGCCCCGCGAGCCTCGCCCGCCCGCGCCAGCGGCGGCGATCCGAGTCTCCGGGCCGCCCCCGGCGGCGGCTCGTTGACCGCCCATGATGCGGCCATCGCGCCCAGGATGCTCAGGTACAGCCATCTCCGGCCTCGGCTCCTCGAATCGTCCCTCGGGAGGACCGGCGGCCCAGTCATTGGGGTTGCCATGAGGTCTTCGCTTCCGGCCCGTGGGCCCGGTGATCTGCGGGAGGGAAGGGATGGTCGGGGGCGTCCGAGACGTCCTCGTTCATCCCATTATTGCGACGAGCGGGCTCCGTTGTCAACGCTTCCGTTCTTGTCGAGCGTGCTGATCGTCCCGCCTGAAACATGTCCATGTGCAGGGGTTGCAGCATCGCCGCCAGAGCCTTATCCGAATGATAAGCAAGTCCCAGACCAAAGGCTCGAAGCTCCGTTCCGCGGCTGTGGATGGAAATCCATCCGGCCCAACTGCTATAACCGGATGTCGTGGGACGTGACAACATTACAACGTTAGACGATCTTTCAATCTCCTTCCAAGGCTGAAGGCTGGAGGAGATCGCAGGATTCTCCGCCTTCGGCCTTCTGGAATGCCTTCAATCCAGGTTTCCCCGACACTTCGAAGGAGCTCACCGTTCGTGCCGGACTATACGATTGAGGCGATTGAATCGGCGCCCTTCGGGCAGCTCTGCTACGTGGCCTGGCTGGCCGGTCGGTCGGATGCGCTGGTCGTCGATCCGGGTTTCGACACGCGGTCGGTCATCCGCCTCCTGGGGCAAGAACGCCTGCGGCCCGCGGCGATCCTCAACACCCACGGCCATCTGGACCATATCGCGGGGAATTCGGCGATGAAGCTCGCTTTTCCGGAGGCGCCGCTGGTCATCGGCCGCGAGGACGCCGCGCTGCTCTCGGACCCCGTGGCGAACATGAGCGCCGAGTTCGGACTGCCGGTGCGGAGCCCCGCGGCCGACCGCCTCGTCGGCGACGGCGACCGGGTCGAGGTGGCGGGATTCGACTTCCTCGTCCGCGAGGTCCCCGGCCATAGTCCCGGCTCGGTCATCTACATCACCGATCAGTTCGATCCGCCGATCGTCTTCGGCGGCGATGTCCTGTTCGCGGGCTCGGTCGGCCGTACGGATTTCGGCGGCGATTTCCCCCTGTTGCGGTCCGGCATCCGCTCGAAACTCTTCATCCTGCCCGACGCGACCAGGGTCTATCCCGGTCACGGCCCCTCGACCACGATCGGGGCCGAGCGACGGACCAATCCGTACGTCGGCGACCAGGCGGGGTCCCTGTTCCCGTGACGACGGTCTGGGCGATCTCCGACTTGCACCTTTCCTTCGCCCGGCCCGAGCGACGCGACCGCTACGCCGCGCGGTGGCGGGACCACGCCGACCGGATCGAGACCTCGTGGCGCCAGGCCGTCGGGACGGGGGACCTCGTGCTGATGCCCGGCGATTTCTCGATGGCCCGGAATCACCGCGAGGTCCAGCCCGACCTGGAGTGGCTAGGGGCCTTGCCCGGCACGAAGGTCCTCTCGCCCGGCAACCACGATCGCTGGTGGAACGGAGCGGAGCCCGTCCGGCGACTGCTGCGCCGCGCGATGATCGCCGTGGATGGCGATGCCGCCGAGACCCATGGAGTGATCGTCTGTGGCGCGCGCGGCACGCCTCCGCCGACCGCCGAGACCACCGACGCCGATCGACTCGCCGCCGATCGCGAGTTCGCCGCGCTCGAACGGGCCCTCGACTCGGCGGAGCGACTCCGCGGCGATCGCGATCGACCCGTGTATGTCCTCTGGCATTTCCCGCCCTTCGACGCGCACGGCAGGCCGGCCCCGTGCGTCGATCGGCTGGAGCGGGCCGGCGTCTCGGCCTGCGTCTACGGTCATCTGCACAACCCGTCTCGGTGGTCGGTGGCCGTGCAAGGGGCGGTCCGGGGCGTTCGTTACCATTGCGTGGCCGCCGACGCCGTCGGCTTCCGTCCGCTACGGATCGACCCGTCAACTCAGCGATCACCTTGACATGAGCCGCACGTCCGAACCCGGGCCATGCGCGTCCTTTGCTTCCCCTTTTTACAATCGTCCCCGGAAAGGAGCAATGGAGGTGACACTCCTTTGTTCAGAGCACATCTGAATAGTGTAGCAAGAATGCTCCCTTAAGTCACGCGAAGCAATGGGTTTGGATAGACGAAGCACTTCAGGGAAGCGGGGGTGGCACAGAAGATGCAAGATACGGAGACCGCACAGGCGGAGGAAGGATCGGGAAGACACGATAGGCTTTCGCAACAACAGGGAGATGGTCATGTTAGTTCTGAGCAGGAAGCTGGGCGAAAAGATCATCATCGGCGACAATATCGTGGTAACAGTGGTGAAGATCGACCGGAATCAGATCCGGCTCGGGATCGAGGCCCCGCACGATGTTCCGGTCTATCGCGAGGAGATCGCTCCTCAGCGGGCGTTGAAGGCGGGCGCGACCGAGGCGGTCGTGTTGAGCCGGTGATCGGCCCAGATGCGCCGTCGGTGTGACGGGCCACCGGCCGACTCAGCGATGGAGCGGCTCGCCGGCGGACGAGTCTGATCTCGGCCCTCATGCCGTCGGATGCTCGCGCAATCGACACCTCTTGACGGACTTTGGATCCCGCCTGACTCGACCGGATGCCGTTCCCGCCCCTCGGGGGGACCATCTCGAGGGCATCCTCCAAATAAAGCGAGCAACCGGCGCAATCCCGGTGCTCGTCCCTTGGCGCCGGTTCGGGGAAACACCAGAATCGGACATCGGGACAGCGTCGAGGACGCCACCGTGATGGGTTGCGACGGGTTGCGGTCGCGTCTGCGCGTGGCGATCCTCAGCAAGGGTGCGGGACCGTCGAGTGATGTTGGCAGCCTGGATCGAGACGCCCGCGAAGGGCCGCAATGCTGGCCCGGTCCGAGCGGGGATGTGGTCGGCCGTCGTCGTCGGCTCGCACCCGGTCCAGGACTTTCAGCGTGCCTGGCTCGAGGTGATGGCCGACGACCTGCCGCTGGGGCTGCTGCCCGCGTACTGGATCGAGAACAAGGCGGGGAACAGCTTCTGGCACGCGGCGATACCACCGCAGGGAGTGGGCACGCGGCTGCACTACCGCGCGATCGTGGAGCGAGAAGGCGGCGGTCGGGCCGTCAGCACCTACCAGGACACGATCGTCCGTTCCAACCTGCCGGAGCGCGTTCGACGCGTTCAACCGCGCTGGTACTTGAAGCCGAGGGTCTGGTCGGCAACCGCCACATGACGGTCCGGGTCGACAGCCGGGGCTCGACGTACGACATCTATTTCCCGACGGTGGGGCTGCACTCGTTCGTCCGGCCACGGGAGGGGGATAACCCTCAGAGCCGCTCGCACTTCCGCGCGATCATCGGCGGCCTGGCCATCGGCGAGCGCCTGGAGTGGTTCACCGAGCGCGCCGCCTGGGACAGTTTCCAGCAGTATCAGGGCGCGACCAATCTCTTGACCACCAAGCTGAGCTGGCGACACGGGCCGGTCCAGGTCCTGCAGGCGGACTTCGTCGCCATGGGCGATTGCCTGCCGCTGAACGCCGGCCAGGAGCGATCGCCGGGCCAGTACATCAAGCGATTCTTCATCAAGAATGACGGGACCGAGTCGCGGTCGGCCATCTTCGGCGTCTACGTGCATGCGGAGGTCAACGGCGGGGTCGGCGACATCGGACTGAGCTGGCACGAGATCGACGAGGTGCTGCTGGCCATCAACCGGGGGCATGGCCACTCCAGTCGCAAGCTGGCGCGCGACGCGACGGTGGAGTTCGCGCTGGCCCTCGACAGCCGAGGGGATGTCGAGTGCGAGCCGACTGGGCCGAACGAGGCGATCCTCTTCCGCAAGGTCGACCTGCCGGCCGGCCAGACCCTGACGATCGACCTCCTGGTCAGCGGGGCCTTCACCGGCTGGAGCGGCGATCGGGGGACGTTCGAGCACTGGCTCCGCCCGGCCCTGAACTGGTTCCGCTCCGTCGAGCTGGACCTGGTGGAGCAGGAGACCGCCCGCCATTGGGACGACTTCATCGAGCCGATCCCCGACCTCTACTTCCCCAAGCCGTCTTATGCCGTGAGCTTGCGCCGATCGGCCCTGGCCGCGGCCCTGCACGCGGATGCCGAGTGGGGGGCGATCGCCTCGGGATTCGACCGGGGTCTGAGCGCCTACTGCTGGCCGCGCGAGGCGATCTGGGTCGGCGGCACGCTCGGTCGGCTGGGCCACACCGCCATGGACCGGGCCGTGTACCTGTGGCTCAATCGCGTCCGCCATCGCCATCGGCCGTTCCTCTACTGGTTCCAGAAGTACTCGATCGATGGGGTGCCGGAATGGGAGACGCCCGCGGTCAACCAGTCGGCGATGATCCCCTGGGGGCTCGAACGACATTACCGATGGACGGGGGACCGGGACCTCGTCTCCTCGGCCTGGCCGATGGTCGAGCAGGCGGCCAACGTCTGTTGCGGGGTCCCCAGCGGCCATCCGGGGTTGCGACGGCTCGACGACCTCGAGTTGCTCAGCTCCGCGGGCGTCGGCGACCAGATCTACGGGGCGTTCCTCTACTCCAACGCGGTCGTCGTCGCCGGCCTGCGAGCGGCCGCCCGACTGGCCACCGGGATGGGCATCGACGCGACCGCCCGGCGGTGGATGGAATGCGCCGACCGGGTCTGGAACGAGGGGATCCTCAAGGAGCTGGTCAGCGCGCGGCCGGACGGCGCCGGCACGTCGGATTCCGATGTCGGCCGCTTCTACCAGGCCCGTCGGGTCTCCAGGCTGCGCGGCCTGTGGACCGACGACCCGAATTACCTGGTGGAACGCTCCGAGACGCTCGACGTCTTCATGCTGGGGCTGGCCGTCCCGTTCGGCCTGATGCCCGCCTCGGACCCCCGGCTCGTGCGCATCGCCGAGTCGATCCTCAGGATCAACTCAGGCCTCAAGGGGGAATCGCACCTGCTCGCGCGCACGACCTACGAGCCCCACCGTGCCGCTTCATCCGGCGATCAGCTCGAGGTCTCCAGCCTCGCCACGCTGTGGATGGTCCGGTTCCTGATCCAGCTCGGCCGCGAGACGGGTCAGGGGCGGCACTGGACCCGAGCCCTGAGCATGTTCGACGCGATCCTCGGCCGGCTCTCGCAACTCGGGCTGCATCTGCGGTCAGCCGGACGCGGCGGCGACGCGGCCGGTCGAGCCATCCGCGACGGCGGCACCGCCTGGCGGCTGCATTCCCTGCTCATCGACACGATGCTCGACATGGCCGGCCTCGACTACGAAGCGGTCGACCGTCAACTGACGCTCCGCCCCGTCCTCCCCGGCACCTGGCCGCAGACGGGCATCAAACAGATCTTCCCCTGCGGCGATGTCTCCTACCTGTTCCAGCGGCCGATCGGCGGCCGGGTCCATCATCTCGAGCTGAAGGCCCGCCTCGATCACCCGGTCCACCTCGACGTGACCCTCACCTGCCCGGACCTCAAGGAACTCGGACCGTGGCAGGCCTCGGTCCCCATGCCCGAGCCGACCTTCGACTCACGCACCGGACAGGTCGCCTGGTGCATCACGCTGCCGACCGGCTCGGGCGAATGGAGCTGGACCTGGGGTTGATCAAGGACCCAGCGCCGGCGGTTCGCCCAGGAAGGCCTCGTAACGGCGTTTCATTTCCTCTTCGCGGCAAGGGCCAGGGATCCAGATGCCCCGGAGCCGCCCGCGCAGCACGACGCCTTTCTCCAGGTCATAGCCGAAGAGTCCGTAACGCGTTCAACTGCCTGTGATCTGGTGGATCACTCTCCGTCGCGGGATCACCGACGATCCGCCGCGCGCAGTCGTTGGGCTGGACCATTTCGAGGTAACATCGCTCGATGTGCGCGGGGCCGGGTATGGGATAAAGCACCGGCTCGAGTTCGGGAGGCGAGGTGCCCGGCACCGGCTGGGTCACGAGCGAACGGACGACCTGGGCGGGCTCGCGGCCGTCGTAGGACAACGCCGCCGCGTGGACATCCCGGGGTTCGACAGAACAAGGCTCGCCGGGCGGCGCAATCCTGGCCATATTCGACCAGGTACTGCGGATCGCCACTTCCAGGTGTCGGAAAACCCCGGTCGAGGTGGACCAGACCTGGACCTCGAGGTCGAGACCATCGCCATCGGGAGTTGGTTCCCATCCGGCGCGGATCTTCAGGCCTCGCCAGTTCCGGGCGCGAAGATCGCCTGGACACGACCGCGATGGCGTTCGAACGAGACGAGCGACGTGCCGTCGAACGCCGATTCATCTCGTCAACCGACCGCCGCGATGTGATCCAGTCCCAGGAGCCGGGCGGTCAACCGTCCGTCCGACCATGCCAGGCAAGGATGTGGGGAAGCGACGCCGAGCGCCCACTCCCGGCCCCCGGCCTCGATGGTGAAGACCGGTCCGTCGCCCTGCCATACGAGGTCCGTCACAGGTCCAACTCAAAAACCCCGCCGACCCGCATTGCTACGGATCGACGGGGCCGGAACAGAGAAGAGGCCGGATATGAACGAGGGCGATGCCTCGGCCGGAGGGGATACCCCGGTAAGGGACTCCGCTGCCGACGCTCTACACGATATCCTCACCCGACCGATTGTCAAGGGGCCAGCAGAGAAATTTTCTAAATCGATCCACCCAATGGCGAAAGTCGCGACGAGCGGGATGTAGGGTGGGCTCTGCCCACCGACGAGAGGCCCTCATCGGTGGGCAGAGCCCACCCTACTTTCCCTCTTGCGTGGATCTACTTAGTTCCTGGACAAGATGGGGCAGGGGGGTCCGGATCCGTCAGGTTCATGATGGCAAGCGACACGAGTTCAATTGGTGAACCGCCGGGGATCGCTCTCGGTGTCGTCGAAGATCGTGCTCACGAGTGTCTGCTCCCAGAGTTTTCCGATATAGGCGGTCCGTTCGGACTGGTACTTCTTTTCCAGCAGGGTCGAGCGGATCTGGTCCTGGAGTTCGAAGAAGGGTGCGGGCCCGGCGGCACGTCGTTCGTCGACCCGGACGATGTGGAAACTGGTCGGCCCTTCGAGGATGCCGCTGATCTGCCCGGCCGGGAGGGATTCGAGGGCCTCGTTGACGGACGCGACGCCGTAGGTGCGCGGCGAGGTCTGCATCAGGCCGCCCTGCTCGCGCGAGCGCGTCGGGCCCTCGCTCTGCGCCTTGGCCAGGCCGGCGAAATCCGCGCCGCGCCGCAAGGCCTGGTGGAGCGCCTCGATCTTCCGCCGGGCGTCCTCCGGGCGAGGATAGCGTCCGGTCTCGACGACGATCTCCCGCCAGATGATCTGGGCCGGCCGGTCGAATTCCTTATCGTTCTTATGGGCGTCGTAGTATTTCAGCAGCTCCGGCAGGTCAACCTTGATGCGGTCCTTGATCTTCGCGTGCAGGAAGTTCTCGGCCATCCAGTTCTGGCGAGTCATCAGGCTGATGCTGTCCAGGGAACGGCCGTTCTCCTTGAGCCGATCGCGGAGCTGCTGCTCGTTATCGGCCTGGTGTTCGTGCTCCAATTGGGGAAGATGCTCATCCCGCCAGAACCGGTCCGCCTCCTGGGTGAACTGGTCGTACATCTTGGAGTTCTTGATCGTACGCTTGGCCTCCTGGAGCAGGAGGCTCTGATCGATCATGCGCTTCAGGACCAGTGAGCCGGCCATGTTGCGCTCTTCGACCGAGAGGTTCTCCAGCCGGGTCTGCCTCCGCACGCACTGTTCGCGGACGGCCGAAACCAGCTCACGCAGGGTGATGATCTCGTCGCCGACCTGCGCGGCGGTCAAGCTGGCCTGATGCCAGGTGGCGGGGATCGGCTGTTCCCTGGCGTCGTCCGTCGGCTTCTGGAGCGAGGTCCGCAGGATCCGGCCATCGCGGCGCGCGGTGGCGCGCCGAACGGTCCTCGTCGACGAGTCCGATGCGGCCGTCCGTTGCACCACCCCGTCCGCGGCCGGGCCGGTCGAGGGGACGGGCTCGAGCGGCGGAAGGTCGGCGACCTGGACGGCGCCGGCCGCCTGTCCGGAGCCGCCCGTCCGGTTGTCGGCCGAGGGCGGTCCGAGTTCCGGAGGCGACGAGGGGGCAGCGGCGGGCGGCGCTTCGATCGGGCCGGCTGGAGCCGGCGCGTCCGCGCCGCCCGTCGGAGCCGGCGCCGCAGGCGACTCGGCCGGCGCCGCGACGGGCGCCAGCGATGGCAGGTCGTCGGACGGGCTCGCCGGTGCGGCCGACGTCGCCGTGGCGGGCGCCTTGCCTTTGGCGGGCGTCGCGGCAGCGGCGGGCGTCGCGGCCGGCTTCATGTCCGGAAGCGGCGGCAGCTCGGGCATGAGGTCGGGGTTCGGACCCAGCAGGGGATCTCCCGACGGGGCCGGTTTCGTCGCGCCGGCTCCGTTCTTCCGACCGTTCGGCGCAGCGGACGGGCTGACCGCGGAGTCGGTCGGTGCCGGGGCGGGACCCGCCATCGGGGGAGGATCGGCGGCCGTCATCGGCGGCAAACCGACCGGTTCCAGGCCCCTGGCCGCGGGGCCGGCGACGTTCGGCGCGGATCCGGGCGGACCGCTGGGCAAGGTCCCGTCGTCTCCCGCCGGGCCGGGTGGTCCGGCGGCCGTCACACTCGCGGCCGATGATAACGAACCGGCCGGACGAGCGACCATGTCGGGCATCGGCCCGCCCGGACGCTCCAGCGAATACGGTACGGCCGCGGCGGACGAGGCGCCCGTCGGTCCCTCGCCCGGCGAGACGGCCGCCCGAGCGTTCACGCTCGCGGCTCCGCTCGCTACCCCTGAATTCGCCGCTGCCACCGCGGGTGGCAAGCCGGAAGCGTCCGGCGCCGGCGAGCCGCCGGGCATCGGTGCGTTCCCGGCCGCCGCCGGGATCGCTGGCATGCCGGCGGCCGCGGCGGCCGCGGCCGTGTCGAGCGAGGTCGTCGGATTCAGTTGATCGGGCGACGCAGTCGTTGGCGTGCGGGGATTGTCCGCGAGGCCCGGTTGCGCGCGAAGGGCGCGCCGGCCGTCGCCGGCGGGTTCGGCCGGGCGGCCGGCGCCTGACCAGCCGCCGCTGACGCATTGAGTCGCGCGGCCGCGGACGGGTCAATCGTCGATGACCACTTCGGCTGGATGGCCGAGGCCGGCTCGGGCGCCGACGACCAGCTCGGCTGAGCGCTCGGGGCTGGCTGGGCCGCGGCCAGTTGCGGCGATTGCTGGGCCTCCGACGGCGACGGGGCGGCGGCTGGCGTCGGGGCAGGGGCCGTTCCCGGGCGACCGGCGTCGGGACTCGGCGCCCGGCCGGACCATCGGGGGTCCTTGGGATCGCCCAGCGCGGTCTGCGCCAGCGCGTCGCCTCCCGTACCGTGATTGATCGTCTGGTCCAGCGACGGGACCGGCGTCATCCCCACCGGGCCGTTCGGATTCGCCTTGTTCGGTCCTTTGGCGACATCCGAGCGGGAATGGGCGCACCCGGCCAGAGCCAGGCCCATCACGCCGGCAATGAACTTCCGTTTCATGATACGAACGTCTCCATCCCTGGAGATGGCCGACCGTCACGGACTCTCGGCGTCGATCGGACGTGCTGGGCGGTCGGCGGCCCTCCCGGCCACCTGGGGAATCGGGAACTCGCTCCCCTCGCGTCGCGCCCCGGCGGTCCGACGCGATTGATCGTCGCCCCGACCGAGACCAAGAGAACCGGCGACCCCGCGGATGAGAAGGGCAAGACCCGCTGGACGTGGATCGCCGCGACGCGGAATCTTACCCCGATCGCCGGGGAACGCAAGAGGGATCGAGCTGGGTCATCAAGACGTTCAGGCGATCAAGCCGGCTCCCGAGTCCGCTTCCGCCTCGATCCCGATGCCCGGCCGGTCGCGTCACGGGGCACGGAACAGCCGCTGGACCCGAGGGCCCGGGCTGACTCGGACGACGGAGATGTCGGGCGGGCTCTTGGCACCGCCGCTGTTGATCGTGATCGAACTCGATCCGTTCTGGTCCGAGAGGGCGATGGTCGAGTGGTCGGCCCCCGTGAGGTAGGTCGCTTTGGACCCGCTGCCCGGATACTGCACCCGCATCCCCGGGTAGTTGTCGATCATCCCCAGGATAATCAGTTCATGGCCCGCGGCATCTCGAACGATAATTCGTCGGGCCTCGATCTGGTCGGCCTTCAGGACATCGACCTTCTGCGCGCCCATCACTCCCAGGCAGGCGAGGCCGATCGCCGAGCAGGCGGCGAAGCGCCTCCACCTGCGATTGGCCAATTCCAGCTTGGCGATCCTCTGCTCGAGGCGGGTCAATGCGTTGTCGTTCATCGTCTGTCTCCAAGAAACATTCGCTCGCGCTCGGGGAAGCTCGCCAACGGTCCGCCCGGGGCGACCGAGCCGCGAGGCCGAGAGGCACTTCGGTCAGGTTCAGCGGCCGGCGTGCCGATCGCTCGCCGTCCGCCGCGCTCAACTGAGGGTCATGGCCAGGATCGTCACATTGGGGTCGTCGGGCATCGCGATGCTCTTGACGGTCTTTCCGCTCTCCAGGTTGAAGATGTAGCCGTACACGTTGAAGGTAGCCTGCTGGATGGTGCCGTCGGCGTGGTCCCGATACGGCGTGGGTTTCACCACCGTCTCCCCGGGGTATTGCTGCGGCGAGAACCAGTCGCTCATCGATTGGGTGAACGTCTGGCTGGTCCCGTCGGTGTAGTTGACCGTGAACGACAGATCGGGCTGGTCGCCGTTCACGGCACTTCCCAGGAACGTCAGCGTGCTGAAGGTCCCACTCGGCAGGTCGATGGTCTGGCCGGTGGCGCTGACGGCGTTCGGGGTGTCGGTCGCACCGGCCGCGTCGGGAGCACCCGAGATGTAGGCGGGGAGATCGAGGTTCAAGCGGACGCCGTTGAAGATCAGGAACCGATCGAGCGTCTGGGCGGAGAGGGCGTTGCCGGCGCCGTCCAGGCCGCCGCTGCTGAACGTCGCGCCGTCCGAGACGATGCCCTGCCGGTTGAAGGCGCCGTCCAGGTTCACGGCCGTCCCCACGTAGGGCGGGGCGCCGGTCTCGGCCGAGTAAGTCAGCGTGTAGTTGAAATCGGAAGGGAAGGTCGTGGAGGTACCCGTGAGCGTCCCCGACGTCTGGCCCGTCCCGGTGAACGGATCGAGGTTCGGGATCAGGTTCCTGGGCGAATAGCCTTGCACACCCGTCCCCCAGTTGAAGAAGGCGTCCGCCCAGGAGTTGTAGTCGCCGATCACCGCCCCGCTCGGGGAGAGTTTCGGGACCGGTGCGGCGGCGTAATACCATCCGCCGTTGAGGCCGGCGAAGGGCTGGCTGGGATCGGTCGGTGTCAGGTCCGTCCCGGTATCGATCGTCGGCGTGACCGACGTGTCCGGTACGGGGACCCCGAAGGCGTCCTGCAAGGTACTCGTCGCGATGGGATTCCCGTTGGCGTCCACCAGGTCCCACCCCGTGATGATCGACCCCGATTGCTCGAAGCTGAGGCCCGACGCGGACTCCTGCAACTGCGCCGGGGCGACCGACAGGAAATAGCCGGGGGAGTAGAGATCCAGCGCGGCCGCGTCCGGGTAATACGGGAGGCTGATGTCGCCCAGGTAGTCCGGAGGGTTGTTTGTGGAGGGTGTGATCAGGTTCGTGGAATTGATCGGTCCGACGGTGACGGAGTCGCCCCCCTGGAGGTACTGCATGTTGCCCAGCTCGATCGCGGAGGCGATGGCGCCCGACCCGGGCTGGAACGTGGCGAGGTTGCCGACGGTGTCGGGCGAGAGCAGGTTCACCCAGCTCGTCTTGTCGCTGGCGACGGCCAGCTCATACTGCCCGTCGTCGGTGAAATCGCCGGCGACGATGCCCCGGGCTCCGTGGGTATTGGGGAGGCCGTAATACACGGGGGGGAAATACGTCCCGGGTCCGCTGCTGATCAGCAAGGCGACCCCGTCGGGTCCGCCGGCGCCGGAATCCTCGGTGTAGGTCACGGCGAGGCCGGGGAAGAGGCTCCCCTTCACCGGGACCGTGGTGATCGACTCGGGTCGGATGTAGCCGGCCAGGCCGATGTTCGAGGCCGACTGGAACGTGCCGTTGCCGTTGCCCAGGAAGATGCTGACGGTCGGGGTGGACTGCTCGACGACGGCTAGGTCCAGGTTGCCGTCGCCGTTGAGGTCGGCGGCGGCGATCCCGGTCGGGTTATCCGGCCCGTTCAGGCTCAGGGCCGGCCGCTGCTGCGTGAACTTGCCCTGGCCGTTGTTCAGCAGGATGCTCACGTCGGAGGTGCTCCTGTCGGCGATGGCCAGGGAGTTGACCCCCGTGCCGTTGAAGTCGCCGGCCGCGATGGCCCACGGCTGCCCCACGTTGCCCTGCAGGGAGATGTTGTTCACCGGCTGCTGGAACGTGCCGTCGCCGTTGGCCGTCAGGATGCTGACGGTGGGGGGGACTGGGAGACGACGGCCAGGTCGTCGGCCTGATCGTTCGGGCTGAAGTGGCCGGCGGTGATGGCGATCGCCCCATCCGGCCCGTTCTGGTTATTCGGCCCATTCAAGCCATAATTTGTCGTCGTGAACGTGCCCGTGCCGTCGTTCAACAGGACGGTCACGTCGTCGGAGGCGAAGTCGGCGACGGCCAGGTCCGTCGCGCCGGTGCCGTCGCTGTAGAAGTCGCCCGCGACGATGCCCTCCGGTTGGTACGCGTTGCCCTGGAGCTTGGTGTTGGTGGCCGTGAAGGTGCCGTCGCCGTTGCCCGCCAGCAGGGTCACGGCGTTGCCGGAGTTGCCGTTGTAGCTATCGGTGACGGCCATGTCCAGCTTGCCGTCGCCGTTGAAGTCGCCGGTCGCGATGCCCCAGGCGCCATCCGGGCCCTGGAGGTTGATGGGCGAGCTGATCGACAGGTCGGTGGTCTGGCCGTCGGCCGTCGGGAAGCTGTCGGGCGAGGCCGGTTCCCAGGTGAAGACCGCCGGTATCATGGTGCTCCAGGAGATGCGTTCCAGCGCGTCCTGGGCGGCCTGCTGCGCCGGATCGACCGTCTCGCCCTTGGAGCTGACGAAGGTGCCGAGCGTGAGCTGATCCCCGTTGATCTTCTGGAAGGCCGCCAGGAGCCCGTAATTGCTCAGGTACGTCTCGATGAATTGAACATCGTTCAGGAGGTCCTGGATGTTGGTCCACTGTTCGTTCATGGCGCTCGTGATGTTGCCGGCCAGTTGATCCAGGTCCTCCTGGGCCAGGATGATCGTGGTGATCGGTTTCACGGACACGCTGAGGTTCGGGGCGCCGACCTCGCCGAGGAGGGCGTCGGCGATCGACGAGCCCGCCCCGCTCAACAACCCCCCCAGGAGCGGGGCGCCGATATCGACGACGGCCCCGATCAGGCCGGCGGCCGCCGACGCCGCGGCCTCCTCGATCACCTGGGTCAACGTCAAGGGCTCGGAGCTGAGGTCGAACGGCACGGTATTGATCTGATCGGCCTGCCCGTCGATGATGTCGCTCTCGACATCGGCCGGCACGTTATCGTCGCCATTGATCGTGCCGAGGTAATCGCTGACCCATATCGGGAGGGTGCCCTCTACGGTACCGGCCACGACGTTGAACATCGTCGTCCGCATCGTGTCGGCCCCCGACAGGAACTGGTAGACGGCGTCCTGCGGCGTGGAGGCCGATCCGTTCGTGGGGGGGGCGGTCCTGTAAGCGTCCTGGTAAGCCTGATTCAGGTCGTCCTGGATGTCCGTCGGGATCTCGGTGTTGGATGGGAACGTCACGCCGATCACGTTGGCGTAGCCGGTGTTCATCAGGCTGGGGCTGTTCGAGACCAGGTTGGAGTAGGCGACGCTCAGCTCGGCGGCCCATGTGCCGGGGGACGTGCCGGGAGGGACGGGGAAGGTCGTGGTGTCGGACCACAGCGGCCAGTAGCTCGCCGCCGCCACGTCGCCCGGGTCGTAGCCGACCTGATCGTTGACGCTCGCGAGGCCCGATCCGCCGTACGCCCAGGTGTAGGTCTCGTTCTGCTTGTAGCTGGTGAGCAGCTCCATCAGGTCGTTGAGCGGTCCCGGGATCTGCGCGAGGGTCACCGTCGCACTCGCGGACGTCCCCGGGGCCCAGCTCAGGGTGATCTCATAGGTGCCGGTGCGGGTCGCCCGGAGAGTCGTCATCGCCCCGTCGGTGACGCTCATGGAGGCGGTGGCCCCCACATCCGACTCGACGGAGACGGACAGCGTGCCGTTGTCCCCATTCCCGGTGCTGAACGCGAGCTGATCCCCCGCGTCCAGGGCGGCCGTGTACACGACGCTCATGTTGTCCGACTCCTGCCCGACGTCCACCTTCGGGGTCGACAGCGGCACCATGACCCCGATGCCCCAGGGGCGGGAGCCGGGCAGCCGTGGGACGTTCGTGAACGGGTCGGTCGGGATCGTGGTCGTGATCGGCACCAGGAGCGTGCCCTGGGTCGGCCCCTGCGCCTGGTCGCTCCGGCCCGGGGCCTGGTCGGGCCACGCCCCGTACGTGGGCGCCTGGTCGAAGTTGAAGTAGGCCAGCAGGCCGGCGGCCAGGTCGGCGTCCTGCGAGATGGGCGTCGTCATCGCCTCCTGCGCCTGGGACTGGCTCAGCGCCGTGGTCCAGGCCGCCACCTCGTCGATGGTGCCTACGAAGCCCTGGGGATAATTGATCTGCGGATACGGGACGGCGTCCGGCTCGGGCATGATCGTGCCGCCCATCGTGAAGACGCTCGGGCCGCTCGCCGAGTGGCCGGCGGCGAGGGTCGGGATGAACGAATACGATCCGCTGGAGGGCTGGAACTGCCCCTGGAGCAGGCCGTCGAGGTAGAGGGCCTCCGACTGCCCCGAGACCACGAAGCTCAGGTGATGCCAGGTGTTGTCCGCCACCGTCACCTGGCTGACCACGGGGTTCGAAGCCCCGACCTGCTGGATCATCTGCGAGGAGCCGCCGCCGACGGGTGCGTCCCAGTTGAGGACGGTCTGGCCCGAGTTGGGCGCCAGGGACGTCCCGTCGAAGAGGCCGGCCGCGAGATTCCCCGCGGAATTGATGTAGATCAGGGGGGCCTGCGTGGTCGCGCCGTTGACGATCAGCGCCTCGGAGAGGAGGGCACCGGGCGACTTGGCCTGGAACCAGGTCTGGAAGGTCAGCCCGCCGTCCAGGGCGGAAGACCAGGTCGTGCTGAAGGAGTCGGGGAGCTGCAGGTCGGGCTGGACCGCCCCGCCGGCCATGATCGTCGCGTAAGGGACCTCGGGGAGCACCACGCTGCTGCCCCAGGGAGAATCCATGGGGACGCCGGAACCGGCCGGCGCCGGCGGGTCGCCGTACGCGGGGGGATCGGTCACGGGATCGGGGACGAGCCCCTGCGTATTCACGCCGAAATACTGGCTGAGTGCCGGGCCGACGGTGAGCGCCGGCGCCACGGAAGTCGGTTGGACCGGCGCCGGAGAGGGGTGGTGGACCGGCGGGTGGGCGCGACGCTGGACGTCTCGGCGCGACAGCGGGGTGCCCAGGAATCGAGCCAGGGCGCGGCGGAAGCCGCCCGGTTGATCGATCTCCCGGGTGGCGATCCGCAAGAGCCTGGCGGGGAAGTCGCCCTGTTCCAGGGCCATCCCAGCGAGTCGGGCGGCCCAGGCGCGTTCGAAGAGAGAGGTCCGTTCCAGCCGGCCGATCAACTGGCGACGCTCGGTGCGCGTCCGCACCGGCAGCCGCCCCAGGGTGGCCGGCAGTTCGTGCCCCCCGAGGAGGTCTCTGGCGATCGCCGCCCGGTAGCCGGTCGCATCGCCCCCGGCCTGATCGTAAGACAACCGGCTCGCGGCGATCTCGGCGAGGACCAGCCGCTGGCGGCCCGCCCGCAGCGCGGCGGAGTGGGGGCCGTCCAGCTCGGCGGGGGTCGCGGGCCGGCCGAGCAGGAGTTCGAAGTCCTGCTGGGTCATCGCGAGCCGCGCGGCCGGGGTCCGCAGCACCCGGAGCATCGCGGTTCGCGGCGAGAGGCCGTGCGCGACCCGGGCCGCGGTGCGGGCGACGGAACGGGGCGGGAGGGTCGTGTCGAGGACGACCCTCGCGATGTCGTCGAACCAGGCGACCGCCGCCGCCGTCGCCTCGGCTCGCGACGCGACCGCCGCCGCGTGGGCCGTCGCGAGCGGCCCGACCGGTCCGGCCGCGGCCAGCGCGAGGCGTCGTTCCAGGGCCTCCGGCGCCAGGTGTAGGGCCCTCCGCCGGTCCGAGCCCGGCCGCGACCGCCGCTTGCCGACCTGTCCCCGACACCGCGCGACCCACGTGTGCAGCATCATCGGGAGGATCCTCTTCGAGGTCAGGGCAGCATCGCACGATGGCTGCCGAAGTCTGCGGAACGAACGTCGCCGGCGCAGCGGCCGGCCGATCGAGCCAGGTCAACTTGACCGGGCTCCTCGAATCATCCCGGCATGCGCGTGGACCGGAATTCGCGCCCCAGGAGGCGCTCCGCCCCGAGAGGGCGAAACACGAAACGGCCCTCCCGGCCTTCAGCCCGCGTCCAGAGCCCTGGGGCGGTCGGCCATGGAAGGCTTCGAAGAGACTGCGGTTCCCCTTCGGGGCTGTGCCGCTCGAGGATCGGCGCGGTTCCTCTCCGGGGTGTGAGCCCTGCGACATCGCTGCGCTCGCGTCGCCCGCGATGCGTCGATGGTCCTGTCTCTTCCTCTACGGTCGTCCCGCCCGGAACCTGATAGCGGCCCAGATCGTTCGGAAAGAATCCGGCGCGACTTGCACGGGCCGGGGATGATGAGATAATGCGGTCAATGGCTCCCCGTTGAGCCCAAGGCCAGGCGCCGCATCGGGATCGACGAAGGACGACCCCCCGCGCGGTCCAGGACGCCCGCGCCGGCGGAATCGCGTCTCACCGGTGGACCGAGTCTTGCTCGGGGGTGCTGTCAGGTTCGGCGCGGCGGAGGCGTAGCGATGATAGGCGACGAGGCGCAGATGGACACGCGCGTCAGCCTGTTGATTCGCCTGCGCCAGGAGCCGACCGACCAGCGGGCGTGGGACGAGTTCGCGCATCGGTATGGGCGGCTGATCTGGGCCTGGTGCCAGCAGTGGGGGTTGCAGGCGGCCGATGCCGACGACGTGAGCCAGAACGTCCTGCTCAAGCTGGCCCACCATCTCCGCAGCTTCGTGTACGATCCCAGCCGCCGCTTTCGCGGCTTCCTGCGGACGGTGGCCCACAACGCCTGCAAGGACTACCTCGACACCAAACGCCGGGCGGTAGCGGCCGGCGCCGACTCGGGGTTGTACGCCGTGCTCGAGTCGGTCCTGGCGCGCGAGGACCTCGCGGCGCGCCTGGAGGGGGCCTTCGACCTGGAGCGGCTCGAGATGGCCCAGGCGCGCGTCCGCGAGCGGGTCGAGCCGCACACCTGGGAGGCCTTTCGCTTGACGGCGCTGGAGGGACAGTCCGGGGCCGCCGCCGCCGCCCTGCTCCACATGCAAGTCGGCACCGTCTTCAAGGCCAAGAGCAAGGTCCAGCAGATGCTCCGCGAGGAGATCGAACGCCTGGAAGGGGAAGAGCCGGTATGGATGACTGCCCGAGCCGTTCCGAACTCGAAGACTTCCTGACCGAACGCCTGCCGGCGGAGGGCGATAGCCGGGTCTTGACCCATCTCGAGAGTTGCGCGGCTTGTCAGCAGGTCCTGGAGAGCTTGACCGCCAGTCCCGTGAGCGAGACGGGACGGACCCGGGTGGACGCGGGCCCCACCTTGCCGTCGGAGGGGGATGGGAACGGGCCGTACCCCTTGCCGTCCCGGATCGGCCATTACACGGTGATCCGTGTGCTGGGCCATGGGGGCATGGGGGTGGTCTACCTGGCGGAGCAGGCCGCGCTGAAACGGCAGGTGGCGCTGAAGGTCATCCGGCACGGCGTCAACGCGACCCCCGCGGAGGTGGCCCGGTTTCGCGCCGAGGCGGAAGCGGTGGCCCGCCTGCAACACCCCAACATCGTGCAGATCCATGAAGTGGGCGATTCCGGCGGTGTGTACTACCTGGTGCTCGAGTACGTGGAGGGCGGCAGTCTCGACCGGCACCTCGCGGGTACGCCCCAGGAGCCGCGGGCGGCGGCCCGGTTGATCGAGACGCTCGCCAGCGCCGTCCACCATGCCCACCGGCGCGGCATCCTCCACCGCGACCTCAAGCCGGCCAACGTCCTGATCGATGCGCAAGGGCAGCCGAAGGTCACCGACTTCGGGATGGCCAAGAACCTCCAGGGCGACAGCGGGCTGACGGCCAGCGGCCAGATCCTGGGCACGCCCAGTTACATCGCCCCCGAACAAGCGTCGGGGAAGTACGGCGAGGCCACATCGGCCATCGATATCTACGGCCTGGGCGCGCTCTTGTACGAGATGCTCACCGGCCGGCCGCCCTTCAAGGGGGCCACTCCCCTGTCGACGCTCGAGCAGGTGGTTTCCCAGGAGCCGGTGGCGCCCAGCCGATTCCAGCGCCACATCCCTCGCGACCTGGAGACCATCTGCTTGAAGTGCCTGGAGAAACAGCCGCACCGGCGGTACGCGTCCGCCGAGGCCCTGGCGGATGACCTGGGCCGCTTCCTGTCGGGCCGGCCGATCATGGCGCGGCCGGTCGGGACCTGGGGGCGGGCCTGGAAGTGGGCTCGGCGCCGGCCGATCGAGGCGTGCCTGACCGCGGCCGTCGTGGCGGTCACGGTCCTGGGGCTCACGGGGATCGTCTGGCAATGGCGCAATGCCCTGGCCCAGCGGGACACGGCCCGCCAGGAGCTGTACCGCGCGAACATGGTGGCGGCGGCGTCGGCCCTGCAACTGCACAACAGCTCGGCCGCCCGGCGGATCCTCGAGTCGGCGCCCGAATCGTTCCGCCAGTGGGAGTGGCATCACTTCCACAGCCAGCTCGACATGGCGTCCCGGGTCCTGAACGGGCACGAGGGGCGGGTCCGCGGCGTGGCCTTCAGCCCCGACGGCAGCCGCCTGGCTACCATCGCCGAGGACCACACGATGCGCCTGTGGGAGGCGGCCACCGGCCGCGCGATCGCCGTGGCCCGAGGACAGCAGGCCGATTCCGTCGAACTCGGTGAGGTTCAGTCCGGATGGCCGCCGGCTGGCCTCCTGCGGCGACGACGGCACCGTGCGGTTGTGGGACGCTCGCACCGGCGTACCGCTCGGCGTGTGCCGGGGACATGCCGGGTCCGTCCAGGCCCTGGCCTTCAGCCCCGACGGCCGGCGGCTCGTCTCGACGGCCTGGTCGGCGGACGATCCCTGCCGCCTCTGGGATGCGGCCACGGGGACCCTCCTGTCGGTGTTGCCCGGACGCGCCACCGCCCACAGCCTGACCTTCACTCCGGACGGCACGCGCATCATCGGCTACTGGAACGATGCCATTCATGCCGTCGATGCGACCACGGGCAAGGAGACCCGGGTGCCGCAGGTCGTGGGCGGACACGTCTTTTGCCTGGCCCTGAGCGCCGATGGCCGGCGGCTCGCTCTCGGCTGCGATTACCCCGAGAACACGGTCCGCCTCTGGGACCTGGACAAAGGCCAGCTCCTGAAGGCGATGACCGGGCACCGGAACCGGGTCAACACCGTGGCCTTCAGCCCCGACGGCCGGCGCATCGCCTCGGCCTCCCAGGATCAGACGGTGCGGGTCTGGGACGCGGCCGGCGGCCAGGCGGTTGCGGTCCTCCAGGGGCACACCAGTCGCGTCATTCAGGCCATCTTCAGCCCGGATGGCACGCGCCTGGCCTCCGCTTCGCTGGACGACACCGTGCGGCTCTGGGATCCGGCCGGCGGCGAGCTGATCTCCGTGCTCCAGGGCCATGCCCGGGATGTCTGGGCCTGCGCCTATAGCCCGGACGGGGCGTGGCTGGCGTCGGGCTCCGGGGACCACACCGTGCGGCTGTGGGACACGGCGCTGGTGGAACGCAACGGGGTGTTGCGCGGCCATGAAAGCTACGTCTACGACGTCGCTTTCAGCCCGGATGGTGTCCGGATCGCCTCGGCCGCCTGGGACAACAGCGTCCGGGTCTGGGATGCGACCACCGGCCGCCAGACCGCGATGTTCCCGGGCCCCGGCCGCCGGGATCCCACCCATCAGCGTCCCGACCCGGACCCGGCCGCCTATGACCCTGGTGGCTACCTGCTCGCGCTGGCCTGGAGCCCGGACGGGAGCCGGTTGGTCGCGGGTTCGCGCGACGGCAAGGTCCCGTTCTGGGACGTGAAGGACGGGCGATTACGGCATACGGCGCAGCTCCCCGGCAACGGCGTGGACTCGCTGGCATTCAGTCCCGATGGAGCGGTGGTGGCGGCGGCGATGGGAAACGGCAATCCCGGTTCCGCGGGGGATTACCCCGTGCGTCTTCTGAGCGCCCAGGACGGCGCGACGCGACGCACCTTGACCGGCCATACCGACGGCGTGCTGGCGGTCCGCTTCGCTGGCGACGGCCGGCACCTGGCCTCGGGGGGCTATGACAAGACCGTCCGCGTCTGGGATGTCGCCACCGGGACCACGCTGGCCGTCCTGACCGGCCATGGCGGTTTCGTGGACGACGTCGCCTTCAGCCCGGATGGTCGTCTCCTCGCCTCCGCGTCCCATGACCACACGGTCCGGCTCTGGGACGCCCGCACGCTCCGGCCGCTCGACACCTTGCCGCACGCGAGTAGCGTGTATGCGGTGGCCTTCAGCACGGACGGCACGCGCCTGGGTGCCGGCTGCGAGGACAACACGATCCGTTTGTGGGACGTGGCCACGCGCCAGGAAGTGGCCGAACTGCGCGGACACACGGGTTACGTCCATGCGCTCGCCTTCGCCCCGGACGGCACGCGGCTGGTGTCGGGGTCCGGCGACTTTACCGTCCGGGTCTGGGATTCCCTCTCTCCCCAACAGCGCGCCGCAGATGCGCGGCGATGAGACGGGGGGGAATCTCCCGGCGATCATTCGGCGAGATGCCTCCGCGAACGGACCCTCGCGCGACCAGCGCGGCGACGGCTCACTTCCGCGGACCGGGTTTCTTCAAGAGGTCCCCCAGCAACACCGCATTGTCCGATCCGCTGGCCTTGTCGTTGGCAAGCCAGTTCCACCAGAGTGACTCTCCGAGGGCCACAACCTCGCCACGCCCGGCACGAGCCACGGCGACGAAGCCCTCCGTGGGCTCCCCCGGGACAGCCGCGAGCACCGTCCCTTGGCGCGGGTCGGTGACTGCGATCGGCGACGGTCGATGGAAGTGGAGCGTCTTCACTCCCTCGGTGAGTGGATCCCGGGTGATCTCGGCCGCCCCGAGGCGAAACTCGTGCTGGTCGCGAGGCTCGGTGTCCCTCATTCGCAAGCCATACGGCACCAGTAATTCGTTGGCTTTGCCGACGGTCCCGCGGAAGAAGGCATTCGCCGCCACGATCGTCCGACCGCCTCGCTCCATGAAACCCCTCAGGAGTTTGACGTCCGAATCGAGGAGACCGACGAGCCCGTCCATCCCCAGAAGGACGACGTCGAACCGATCGAGGTCGATCCTCTCGAGCACGGGGCTTCCGCGCCGCGCGTCGAGGTAATGCACATCGAAATGGGCTTCGCTGACCAGGTCCAGCCAGGGCTTGAAGACCGCCGCGTCGCTGGTCGAGAACCTGGAGAACGGCGTCTCCACGACGAGCAACCTGGTCAGGCGCGGCATCTGGGGTCGCACCGTCACGCTCACCGGGACGGCGACTCGCTGACGGCCGATCTCGACGTCCAGCGCGCCGGAATAATCCCCGGCACGCTTGGTATCGATGGACAACCACAGATCGCAGTAGCCCTTGATGTTGCCTCCGTAGTTCTGGCTGCCGATCTTGATGTCCTCGACCCGCACGAACGCGGGCGGCGCGATCTTGATCGCCAGCCCGCTCGAATCCTCCCCGTCGCGGAAGATGCGCACGCTGCCTTCTGCGGTCGCACCGACTCGAACCGACCCGAAATCGAGGAAGTTGGGTTGGAGCTCGCCCGCGGCCGCCCGGACGGTCAGGAGCGGGAGAGCCAGGGCGCCGCCGGCCAGCACGGCGAGGACAGCCGAGGAGAAGTTCCGCCATCGGGATTCGCTGTCGGTCATCATGGTCACCTTCCCAGTCGGGGAAAGACGCGGGTCGTCGGCACGAGTCGAGTCTATCGGTTGAATGTCGACCGCCGGGGTTGCACTCCGGAATCCCAGATCCGGATGGATCCCTCCGCGCCGGAGGTCGCCAGCCGCCGCCCGTCGCGACTGACGGCCAGGCCGAGACCATTCCGGCTATGCGCCGCGATCGAGAGAGTCTCCTGTCCTGACGCGACATCCCAGAGCTTGAGGACCCCGTCATCCCCGAGCGACACCAGGCGTTGACCATCGGGGAGGAACGCGAGCCGTCGCACGAAGGCGGTGTGTCCTCGAAGGACTTGCGAGTCCCCGGCCGTCTCGGCGTCCCACATGCGGATCTCGCCCCGAAGCCGGGAATCCATGCTGGAGGAGGCCAGGTGCTGCCCATCCGGGTGGAAAACGACGCTGGCGATCGCGGCGGAGTGACCCCGATAGACCATCACCTCCCTTCGAGATGGGAAGTCCCAGATCTTCACCGTCTTGTCGAGGCTGCCGGACGCCAGTTTTCCGCCGTCCGGGCTGAAGGCCACGCATTCGACCGGCTGGGTATGACCATCGAGGACGCCGACGAGTCGTCCCGTGGCCACCTCCCACACCCGAATCGTGCCCGCCGAATCGCTCCCCGCGACCAGGAACCGGCCATCCGGGCTGAATACACCCATCCTACTGTTCCCGGGCGGCTCCAAGGTGCGGATCTCGGCGCCGGTGGACAGATTTCGGAGCACGATCGATCGCTGGCTATTCAGCGTCGCGACCACGTCCGGTTCGGGTCCGATCGCGACCCAGCCCCGGCCGTTCGCGGCATGGCCATCGATTCGAAATGGCGAGGTGCTCCGGTCGAGATCCCACGCCTGAATGCCGCCCGCCATTCGCGCCGCCACGAGGACTCGCCCATCGGGACTGAAGCCCAGCCCGAACGCCGGCAGCTCGATGGGGGCCGGCAGGCCCGCTCCCGGCGCGATCGACTCCGGCGCCCGGTCCGCGTCCCAGAGCTTGACCGCGCCGTCGTGGAAGCTCACGGATGCCAGGCGACGACCGTCGGGACTGAAGGTGACGTCCCAGACCTCGGATTCATGACCCCGCAACTCGAGATACAGGCGACCGGTCAGGACGTCCCAGATCCGGATCACCCGGTCGTGGCCCGCCGAGACCAGCCGTCGGCCGTCCGGGCTGAATCGGATCCGTTGGATCTCCTCGCGAGGGCCGCTGAGCATCTTGCCGCGGACACCCGTGGCGGGGTCCCAGAGCCCGATCCAGCCCGTGAACGTGACCCCGGCCAGCCGTCGGCCGTCCGGACTGTAAGCGACGTCGGTGAAATGCTCGGTCGTTTCGATCGCGCGCTCGAGCTTTGCGGTCGAGGTGTTCCAGATCCTCAGCCCCGCCGACGCCGTGACCAGGCGGCTCCCGTCCGGACTGAAGGCGAGCCCGGCGGCCTCCACGGGGACCGGAATGCTCTTGAGCTCTCTCTTTCCCGGAACATCCCAGAGTTCGATCAAGGCCTGAGGTTGACGCGGCCCATCCCTCGACGCAGGCCAGGCCAGTTGTCGGCCATCCGGGCTGAATGTCAGACCGCGTCCGCTCGTCGCCCTGGGCGCACTGCTGGGGAGGCGTTGGAGCTCCGCGCCGGTCGCGGCGTCGTAGAACGCAATCGTCCCATCGGCGCCCGCCGAGGCCACCTGGTGACTCTCGGGGCTGACCGCGATCCTACCGAATCGGACACGTTGCGAGGCGATCTTCCGGAGCTCCTTCCCCGTGCGGACATCGAAGACGATGATCTCGTTCCCTTCGCCCTCGCGTCGTTTCACGGCCACCGCCACCCAGGTCCCGTCCGGGCCGAACTCGATGCCCGAGCCGAGCGAGTCCTTCGGGGTGTAGGTCCAGAGGGGTGCCCGGCCGAGTTGATCCAGGTAGCGCCATTCGAAGTTCCGGAAGTCGGTGGCCGACCCGTGGACGGGCCGCGCCGCTTCGAGGAGGTCGCGGACGCGGGCCGGGTTGGCATCCTGCCAATCGCGCCAGGCGAGGTTCATGGCGTTGATGTAGGCCTGGCGCGCACTCCGATCGCGCTCCCGGGTCGCTTCGACTCGCAGGAGCGTTTCGGTCCTCGCCCGGTCGGCCTGCTGGCGAGCATAAGCGATCGACAGGCCGGTAGCGCCGATGAGCGAGAGCGCCAGCACCGCCAGGAGTCCCGCGAGCGCCGGCCGGCGCCGACACCAGAGCCAGGCGCGCTCGGCCGGTCCGACGCGCCGCGCCGCGATCGGGCGGCGTTCCAGCCAGGACTTCAGGTCGTCGGCCAGGGCCTGGGCCGTCGGATAGCGGCGGCGCGGGTCCTTCTCCAGACACTTGAGGCAGATCGTTTCCAGGTCGCGCGGGACCTTCGCGTTGAACTGAGTCGGAGGTTCGGGAAGGCGTTCCTTCACCGCTTGCAGGATGTCCAGCACGCTGTCGCCGCCGAAGGGTGCTTTTCCGGCCAGCAAGGCATAGAGCACGGCGCCCAGGCCGTAGACGTCGGTGGCGGTGGTGATCGTTCCGCGGCGCCCCGCGGCCTGCTCGGGCGACATGTAGGCGGGCGTGCCCAGGATGGCGCCCGACTGGGTGAGCTCGATGTCCTCGACCAGGCGCTTGGCCAGTCCGAAGTCGGTGACGTGCGGGTGGCCATCCCGGTCGACCAGGAGGTTCGCCGGCTTGAGGTCGCGATGGAGAATTCCGCGGGTGTGGGCGTGAGCCACGGCCTCGGCCGCTTCGGCGACGAGCCGGGCGGCCGCCTTCGGGTGGTCCTTGTAGCTCGCGAGCGCGGGGACGAGGCTCGTGCCTTCGATCAGCTTCATGCTGAAGTAGTGTCGGCCGTCGTCCACGCCGATCTCGTAGACCGGGACGATGCCGGGGTGGTCGAGCAGGGCGACGGCTTCGGCCTCATTCTGGAATCGGCGCAATTCGTCGTCGTCGGCCAGGAGGCCCGAACGGATCACCTTGAGGGCCACCAGCCGGTTGAGCGTGACCTGCCGGGCCTTGTACACGACGCCCATGCCGCCGCGGCCCAGCTCACCGACGATCTGGTAGTCGCCGAAGTAGCGGACGGAACTACCGCGGCTCAGGCCGTCGTGATTCGGGATTTCCCCCTCGACGTTCGTCTCACCCGTGGTGTCGGGGCGAGGAATCCTGGTGACGGTCGCGTCGTCGGAGCGGCCCGGTGTCGCGGCGGTCCGGGTCGCCTCGATCTCCGGTGCGGCTCCGGGCGCTTGGGTCATGGGGGCGGTGGCCGCGTCGGCTGCAGGCCGGCCCGGTCCGAGCACCTCGTCCGCCCGCTCGTGGGCCGCCAGGAGGGCCTCGACTCGTCGCCTCAACTCCACGCGGTCCCCGCAGGCGGTACTCACGTACGCGGACCGCTCAGGGCCGGGTTCACGGTTCCGAGCCGCCATGAAGATCGCCTGCGCGTCGCTCCCGGGTCGGTCCACGATCAGTCCCTCGCTGAGGGGCCCGCTGGGTGTCCTCCCCTTCTACCGGCGCCGCGCGCGAAACCTGACGGCGCCGCCGAAAGAATCGGGGGCGTCTCAACGTCTCGGCGCGGTTCCACCAATCGGTCTCGGGCACCGAGACCCTGAAGCAACCCCGGGGAAATGTCCCGGGGCTCCGCGGGTTCCTCCCCGACCATCCGAACCGACCTCATTGCTTGCGCCCATCCGGGCGCCGGTTTCCTCGCGCCTGGTCCAGCCGCTCCGTCGCTTCGAGCAGTCGGTCGAGTTTCTGGTCGAGTTCGTCGAGGCGCTCCTCGACGATCTCTTCTCGCGAGCTGATCATCAAGAAGCCGTCTCTGACGGCGTAGGAGAGGTGGAGTTGCCCGAGGGCCTTACGAAGGAGGTGGCGGACCTTCCCGGACTTGAGAAGAAAGCAATCCACTGGGGACTCGAGAGTCTTACCGGCATCATTCACCAACCCGGTCGGATTGACGTACATGGGCAGGCCGGGATATTGCGCGTCGGACGTCGCCTTCTTGATGGCCTTCAGGAACTGATCGAGAGCCGTGCTTCTGATCGTGTCGTTGGGCAAGTCGAGATTGACGTCCAGCTCGAGCGTCTGGAGGATCCATCGTTTCTTCCTCTCGAGCTCGAGCCGTCGAGGGTCCTCCGTCGGGGGGCCGGGAGTTGAAGCGGCTCTCTGGTCCCGGGGACTGGCTGTGCCGCCAATCGGGCGGTCGGCCGGACCGTCCGCACCCGTTTGCGCCTGCTGCGCGGTGACGACCGTGCCGACGACTGCCACGATCAGGATTATCGCGAACACACCCACCTTGGCGGTTTGAAGCAGCATAGCGTGGAGAACTCCTCGGGCCAGGGCGGCGATCGATTCGGGTACGGTGCCCGCTCCCACGAGCAGGCCCCTGACCGTCGTCCACCGCGCGGCGAACTGGGTTGTGGATTCGATGAGCGACGAGGGCAGGGGAGGGAGGAGGCCTCTGGGTTCGACCAGTCGGGCCGCGAGCGGCGCCGGGAGTCCGCGGCGCTTCAGCCGCGCCTCAAGCCGCCGGCGGGCGCGATGGAGACGGCCGCGGAGCGTGGATTCGCGGACGCCGAGCCGGCGGGCGGCGAGGTCGTAGCTCTGCCCTTCGAGACAGCAGAGGATCAGCGGAGCCCGGAGCGAATCGGGGAGTTGTCGGATCTCCTCCTGGAGGACGAGCTCGGCGCCTGAGGACTCCGGTGCCGGCCGATCGGGAGATGCAAATTCGATGTCGACCGCGACTTCTCGCTTCCGCCGCCGAGCCGACCGGATCTGAGCCCGCCGCGCCACGCGGCAGGCCACGCCGTAGAGCCACGGTGCGATCGTCTCGCGCTGCCGGATCGATCCGGCCCGGCGGACGAGCACCAGGAAAGTGGCCTGGAACGCGTCCTCGGCTTCGTGAGCGTCGCTCATTAGGCTCCGGCACACCCCGAGCACCATCGCCCCGTGGCGCTCGACCAGGATTCGGAATGCGTCCTGGCCCGCCGCGCCGCGGTCGCTGCCGAAGTGATCGAGGAGGTGGCCGTCGGGCAGGGACCCGAGGGTCCCGGCGTTTAGTAGCGTATCCAGCGACGTCCAGGCGGTTTGCGTCGCACTCGATTTCATGAGCGGGCCTCGAGTGAAGTGGACCGAACCAAGACCGTCACGGAGCGGTCCCCGCGACGAGACCGCTCGCTGACGGTCGCGGCTCCGATCGGGATCGTCGCCGAGCCGTCTGGGGATAGAGTGCCACGTGTCGATCGGTCCTCACGCGGATTCTCCGAGATCTCGACGCGAAACGCACCGATACGAGCATCGCACGGAGGGCGAAAACGATCGGTTTGTTGAACGTCATCACCGTAGCACGCGCGTCCATGGATGTTCAGTACGACCGTCGCACTGAAACGCCGCAGGCGCATCTTGATCCGGGTTCACTAACTCCAAATCTTACGCATGTGGTGACAATTCGCCGCTCCTGAAATCGCGAATGGTCCCGTCGTCGGCTCCGGCCGAGCCAGGGACACGCGGCGCGGCCGGCCCAAAACCGACGCCGATCTGGCATCCCGGTCGCCTGTTTCGGAGATTGGTACGTAGAGGACCAATCGAGGCGACCCCGACGGACGAATCCAACCGGGGTCCCAAACCGAGGCCGCAGGCCCCAATCGCCGGGGACCGCCGAACCATCCAGGCGACGAAGGCCCCACGTCTGATGGGCCGACTCGCCGGACTTGTTTCCGTCGTTGCATTGGCACCGCCACGGTGCGGACCGTGCAGAATCTGCGCATGGGATCGCTTCCTTCGAGAGCAGACCGTCAGGAGGTTTTGGGAATCACCGAGTCGGAGAGGAAGCATCATCGTCGCATCGGTCCGCGACCGACGCGATGCGTTCCGGCGGCCGGCGATCGGCCGCCGCCACCCCGTCACTGACCGGACCTTCCGGCATCATCCCGGCGGTCGGCCTGCGCACCGCCGGCGAAGGTCCTCTCATCGAGTCGCGGGCCGTTTGCGCGAACGGACAGCGTCCATCGATGGTCCTTCACCCGGAATCGCAGGAACCGACCGGGCGAGGAGGATGACCCTCCGCGCCCCGGGCATGACCGCGGTGCGCCTCGACCGAAGATCAGAACTCGATCGATGGCGCGATCTCCAGCGACTTCGACTCTCCATCAACCCCCGGCCGTCGCGTCCGGGGCCTCGTGCCGCACCGGGGCGGCCTTCGAAACCCCGGTCTCTGCTGAGACTTCTCACTTGATGATCGGAGGAAGCACCATGACTCTCATCGATCGCATCCGAGATACGAGCCGCCGCGCGAAGTCCCGCCCGAAGCGTCGGGCGACGGAGGGGCTGCTGCGGCAGTGCCCCGGGCTATCGGATAAGTCCCCGCTCCGCTCGGTCCGGCCCCTGGTCGAGGCCCTTGAAGCGCGCATCGTGCTGAGCGGCTTTTCGCCGCAGCAGATGCGCCACGCCTACGGCCTGGATCGCGTCGGGTTCGAGGACGCCAACCACCCCCTGGTCGCGGGTGACGGCACCGGCCAGACCATCGCCATCGTCAACTCCTACGACGACCCCAATATCGCCAGCGACCTGGCCTACTTCGACGGCACTTACGGGCTCCCCGCCCCGCCCAGCTTCACCAAGGTCAACCAGAACGGCGGCACCTCCTACCCGGCGCCCAGCGCCATATGGGCACCGGAGATCACGCTCGACGTGGAATGGGCTCATTCCATGGCCCCGGGCGCCAAGATCCTGCTCGTCGAGGCCAACGACAACAACTTCAACAACCAGGTCGCGGCGGTACAGTACGCCGCCAACAGCGGGGCCTCGGTGGTTTCCATGAGCTTCGGCACCGGCGAGTTCTCCGGCGAGACGGGCTACGACGGCGATTTCACCCACCCCGGCACGACCTACCTGGCCGCGACCGGTGATAACGGGGTGCCGGCGGAGTATGCGGCCTACTCCCCCAATGTCGTCGCCGTGGGCGGCACGTCGCTGTACCTGGACAGCAACGGCAACTACAGCAGCGAGTCGGGCTGGAGCGGCAGCGGCGGCGGCGTCAGCACGGTCGAGGCCCAACCCGCCTACCAGAACGGCGTCGTGAGCGCCTATAGTACGTCGATGCGATGCGCCCCGACATCGCCATGGACGCCGACCCCTCCACGGGGGCATGGATATACGACACCTATCAGTCCGGCGGCTGGGGCGTCATAGGCGGCACCAGCCTCGCCTGCCCGCTCATGGCCGGCGTGACGGCGGTGGCCGACCAGGGGGACGCCTACCTCTTCAACGGCTATCAATCGTTCAGCGGCGGGGATTTCCTCAACGCCCTCTACCATCTGCCGCAGGACGACATCAACGACATCGTCACCGGCAACAACGGCACCGCCGCCGGCCCCGGATACGACCTGGTGACCGGCCGCGGCACGCCGATCGTCGATCGCTTCGTCTCCTCAATGATCGGCGCCCCGATCTACAACCCGCTCACCGGCGAGCTGCTGGTAACCGGCGGCGCGAGCGGCAGCAGCGACACGATCACCCTCAGCGAGAGCGGCGGCCAGATCGACGTCCAGGTCTCCACCAGCATCCCGGTGCCCGGCACGGGCAACCCGGCCAGCGAGACGTTCACCTACAACCCCGGCCAATTGAGCTCGATCACCGTCTCCACCGGCAACGGGAACACCACCGTCAACGTCCTGAGCTCGACCAACGTCACGGTCAACCTGGTCAACCACGGCGACACCACGGTCAACGTGGGCGCCGGCAATAACACGCTGAACGTCCGGGAGATCGACGGGGGCACCTCGACCGTCCTCAACCTCGGCACCGGCGACACGGTGAACGTCCGGGGGACCTCCGCTGGGCTGACGGTCAACTGCGGCGGCGGCGATGTGATCAACGTCGGCGCCGGCGACCTCCACTACATCGGGGGCCACGTGACCGTCAACGGCAGCGGGTCCGATTACGTCAACGTCAACGACCAGGCCACGGCCCTCAGCGACACCTACGACATCACGAGCTCGACGCTCAGCCGGATCGTCTTCGGCGGCTTGACGTACTCGGGTCTCGCGCGCCTGACGCTCAACGCCGGGACGGGCGACAACACGATCAGCATCCACAGCACCTCCGCCCCGGTCACGATCAACGACGACGCCGGCAGCGATGTGGTCAACGTCGGCGACCCCGGCCTCTTCCTCGGCCTCAACAACCTCCCGGGCGGCGTGACCGTCAACGGCGGCGGGTCCGATTACGTCAACGTCGAAGACCAGGCCGCGGCCTTCAGCCAGCTCACCTACGACATCACGAGCTCGACGCTCAGCCGGTTCGACTTCGGCGGCCTGACGTACTCGGGTCTCGCGGGCCTGACGCTCAACGCCGAGACGGGCGACGACACGATCAACATCCACAGCACCTCCGCCCCGGTCGCGATCAACGCCGCCGCCGGCAGCGACGTGGTCAACGTCGGCGACCCCAACCTCATCTTCGGCCTCGCCAACCTCCCGGGCGCCGTGACCGTCAACGGGGGCGGGTCCGATCACGTCAACGTCAACGACCAGGCCGGCGGCTTCAGCGGCACCTACGACATCACGAGCTCGACGCTCAGCCGGAGCTCCTTCGGCGGCCTGAAGTACTCGGACATCGCCGGCCTGACGCTCTACGCCGAGACGAACAACAACACGCTCAACGTCCACAGCACCTCCGCCCCGGTGACGCTCTACGCCGCCGGCAGCGACGTGGTCAACGTCGGCGACCCCAACCTCATCTTCGGCCTCGCCAACCTCCCGGGCGGCGTGACCATCAACGGGGGCGGGTCCGATCACGTCAACGTCAACGACCAGGCCGGCGGCTTCAGCGGCACCTACGACATCACGAGCTCGACGCTCAGCCGGAGCTCCTTCGGCGGCCTGAAGTACTCGGACATCGCCGGCCTGACGCTCTACGCCGAGACGAACAACAACACGCTCAACGTCCACAGCACCTCCGCCCCGGTGACGCTCGACGCCGCCGGCAGCGACGTGGTCAACGTCGGCGACCCCAACCTCATCTTCGGCCTCGCCAACCTCCCGGGCGCCGTGACCGTCAACGGGGGCGGGTCCGATCACGTCAACGTCAACGACCAGGCCGGCGGCTTCAGCGGCACCTACGACATCACGAGCTCGACGCTCAGCCGGAGCTCCTTCGGCGGCCTGAAGTACTCGGACATCGCCGGCCTGACGCTCTACGTCGAGACGAACAACAACACGATCAACGTCCACAGCACCTCCGCCCCGGTGACGATCGACGACACCGGCAGCGACGTGGTCAACGTCGGCGACCCCAACCTCATCTTCGGCCTCACCAACCTCCCGGGCGGCGTGACCGTCCACGGGGGCGGGTCCGATCACGTCAACGTCAACGACCAGTTCGGGGCCTTCAGCCAGGGCAGCTACGACATCACGAGCTCGACGCTCAGCCGGATCGACTTCGGCGGCCTGACGTACTCGGGTCTCGCGGGCCTGACGCTCTACGCCCAGAAGAGCAGCAATACAATCAACGTCGTCAGCACGTCTCCGAGCACCCCGGTCACGATCAACGGGGACGGTGGGACCGACACCCTGGTCGGCCCGAATACCACCAACACCTGGAACATCACCGGCGCCGGGTCCGGCAGCCTTGGCGTCGTGAGCTTCAAGGGGGTTGCGAACTTGACCGGCGGTTCGGGCACCGACACGTTCAAGTTCGCTTCCGGCGGCAGTGTCTCGGGCAAGATTAACGGCGGCGCCGGCACCAACACGCTGAACTACTCGGGCGACGGGGGTGTTGCCGTCACGGTCAACCTCGCCACCGACACGGCCTCCGAGACCGGCGGCTTCGCCAACATCCAGACCCTCGTGGGCAGCGGCGCCGCTGGCGACAAGCTGATCGGCCCTAATGCGACCAATATCTGGTCAATCACCGCGGCGAACGCCGGCACGGTCGGCTCCTTCAGCTTCTCCGGGGTCAAGAACCTCACCGGCGGCACCGGGGTCGACGAGTTCGTCTTCAGCGCCGGCGCGACGGTCTCCGGGAAGATCGACGGCGGCACGACCAACGGCAACGACTGGCTCGACTACGCGGCGTACACGACCGCCACGACGGTCAACCTGGCCACGAACAGCGCGACCGGCATCGATGGCGGCGTGGCCGGCGGGATCGCCAACATTCGCAACGTCCGCGGCGGCCAGGGCGGAAATACCCTCACGGGCAACTCGCTGGGGAACATCCTGATCGGCGGCGTCGGCAACAATACGATCAACGGCGGCAGCGGCCGGAGCATCCTCATCGCCGACAAGGGGACCTCGACCATCAACGGCGGCTCGGCCGACGACATCGTGATCGGCGGCTACACCACCTACGACGGCAGCGGGAATGCCAACGACCAGGCGCTGATGGCGATCATGGCCGAGTGGCAGTCGTCGGACAGCTACTCCACCCGAGTGTCGAAGATCACCGCAGGCGTCGCCGGCGGCGCCAAGCTCGTCCTCGGGACGACGGTCTTCTCCAACGGCAAGTCGAACACGCTCAACGGCGGCGGCGGTTCCAACTGGATCCTCAGTTGAGCGACGAAGTGCATCGCGACCGATGGCCGGTTCCGCCGCTCTGGTGGCGGATCCGGCCGTGTCCATGCGACTCCTGATCTCTCGAGGGCCGGAGGACCTCCTCCGGCCCTCATCATTGAGGGTCTGTTCCGGAAGGGCGATGGGAGCGCGTCGTCACTCGACTCTTCCGGGGATGTGGGCCGGGTGCCGGGGGTTGTTGTGGCGAGGTCTCCTGACCTCACCACCCGTTGGACCGCAGTTCTCCCGGGCCGGCCCGGACTCGCCGGGAGACCTTCGGTCGGGCCCGCGGCGGGATGGGGAGACCCGCGCCGAGCAGCGCCCGACCGGAGATTCCAGAGGCGAGCTCCGCGACGGACGGTCTCGGCGCCTCCCGGAACGGACTCCGATCAGCGGCGCGGCGGATGGCCGCCCGAGACGAGGCTTCCCGATCGGGCCGCGCTCAACGCCCGTCCGCCGGGGCGAACACCTCGGCAGGCAGGTCGGTCAGGCCCAGCTTCACCTTCCACGCCGTCGCCTGATCGGCCTTGTTCCATCCTTCATACAATCGGACCACGCGCCCGGCCGCCTCGGACAGGTTGTACCTGTGGGGTACCGCGATCCGATCCTCGCCGGCCTTCATCCTCTCCCACCCGCCGACGACCAGCGGCTCGGCCTCGGCGTACCGCCCCTGCCCCAGCAGCGAGCCCCCGAGCAGGCTCATCGTCAGGAACGACCGCCAATCGTCCGGGGTCGCCTTCTGGCGGATCGCCAGGCCCTCGCGGAGCAAGGGCTCGGCCTCCGACCATCGTTGCTGGAAGAGCAGGTTGCGGCCGAGGCCGGCGAGGTCGGCGGCCACGAGCAGGCTGTCGGGCTTCTCGGCCTTGCGGCGGCGGGCCAGCGCGTCGCGCCTCTGGGCCTCGGCGTCCGGCCAGCGGCCGATCGCCTCGTAGGCGGAGGCGAGGTAGTTCCGGCTGTGGAGCGTATCGGGGTGGTCAGGGCCCAATTTCGACACGCGCAGCCGGTGCGTCTCCTCATGGAGCGCGATCGCCTCGGCCGTGCGGCCGGCCTCGAGGTAGGCGTTAGCCAGTCCCTGGCGGCTGAAGAACGTATGGGGATGGTCGACGCCCAGCTTCGACACCCGCCGCTTGAGCGCCTCCGCCTCCAGGTCGATCGCCTCGGCCGTGCGACCGACTGCGAGATAGGTCGAGGCAACGCCGGAGCGGAAGGCGAGCGTGTCGGGATGATCGGGACCGAGCTTGGACTCGGCCAGCTTCCACGTCGGCTCGAGCAGCGCCAGCGCCTCGGCGAAGCGGCCGACGGCGATGTAGTTCTTGGCGAGGTTGTTGCGCGAGATGAGCGTCCAGGGATGGTCGAGGCCCAGCTTCGACTCGAACCGTCGGAGGGTCGCCTCGTTCAATGGGATCGCCTCGGCCGTCCGACCGGCGGACTGGTAGGCGAAGGCCAGGTGCATGCGGGCCTTCCAGGCGTGCGGGTGGTCCGGGCCGAACGTCGATTCGACCGCCGCGAGCTTTCCTTCCATCAGCGCGATTGCTTCCGCCACGCGGCCGGCGGCGCGGTAGGCGCCGCAGAGGTTGATGCAGGTGATGAGTGTCATCCGGTGGTCGGGCCCCAGCTTGGATTGGGCGCGCGCCCGCACCTCGTCGAACACCGCGATCGCGTCGTCGGTCCGGCCGGAGGCGAGGTAGGCGTGGGCCAGGTCGGCCCGCCAACCCAGCCTCTCCGACAGTTCGAAGCCGGGTGTGGATTCGATGAGCTTGAGCGTCGGCTCGTGGAGCGCGATCGCGTCGGCCACGCGTCCGGCGGCACGGTAGGCGTTGGAGAGGTGAATGCGGCACTCGAGCGTATCGCGGTGGTTCGGGCCCAGCGTCGACTCGGCGAGCGCGCGCGTCGCCTCGCCGAACGCGATCGCCTCGGTGATGCGGCCGGCGAATTCGTCGTACAGGACGATCAAGGCGATCCTGGTCTTGAGCGTGTCGGGATGGTCGGGGCCCAGTGCCTCCTCCCGCACGGCGCGGGCCCGCTCCATCTGTTTCAGCGCCTCGTCGGGCAGGCCCAGGCTCTTGTAAGTCCGGCCGAGGGCGTCGAGCAAGGCGCCCGGGTCGCCTCCGAACCGCGGAACTCCTGGTCCAGCCGCTGCGAGGCTCGATCCAGAATGTCGACCACCTTGGTCTGCCGGCCGTCTTGTTCTGGATCGGGGCTGCGGAAGACCTCCACCAGGAACGTGCGGACCGCCTCCGACTGCGCCAGCGACTCTTCCGCATTGGCCTTCTCTCGCCGCGTATCGGCCAGGGCTTGCGTGGTGGCCTTGTTAGCGCCCTCAGCGCGGTGTTGGATTGCACCTGGACCACGGTCACGGCCCCCAGGCCGATCGACCCGGCCAGCACGCCCACGGCCACGGTCGAGACCGTCGTGCGGTGGCGTCGCCCCCAACGCCGCAGCCGTAGCGCGAGTGGCTCGCGGCGCGCCGAGACCGGCTCGTCGGCCAGCCAATGCTCCAGGTCCTCGGCCAGCGTGATGGTCGAGGGGTATCGGTCCCGCGGGTCGCGGGCCATCGCCTTCAAGCAGATCGCCTCCAGGGCCGCGTCCACCTCCCGCTGGACCTGCCGAGGTGGCAGGAAGTCGCCGTCCCGGGTCCTCCGTAACGCCCGGTCGATGTCGCGCTCGTCGATCGGGACCCGACCGGTCAGGATGCAGTACAGGGTCGCCCCGAGGCTGTACACGTCGCTGGGCGGCCCCAGGTGCTCCAGCCGGCCCGCCGCCTGCTCCGGGCTCATGAAACCCGGCGTGCCGAGCGCCGAGCCGCTCGCCGTCAGCGCCGAATCGCCGGCCAGCGACGGCCTCAGGGCCGGGACCGACGGGCCCTCACTCTCCTCCGGCCGGCCCATCGCCTTGGCCAGGCCCCAGTCCACGATCAGCGTCTCGCCGAAGGGGCCGAGCAGGATGTTGGCCGGCTTGAGGTCGCGGTGGAGCACGCCACGGCTGTGGGCATAGGCCAGCGCATTGCACACGTCGATGAACCGGCGCAGGAGCTTGCGCAGGGCCAGGGTCCGCTCTCCCCGGTCGCGGTGCGGGCCCTCCGCGCCATGGAACCGGGCGATAGCCTCCTTGAGGGTATGGCCCTGGACGAACCTCATGGCGTAGTAGCGCCGCCCGTCGGCGTGGCAGCCTAGGCCGTAGATCGGCACGATCCCCGGGTGCTCCAGGCCCCCGGTGATCTCCGCCTCGAGCAGGAACCGCGCCTGGCTCCTCGCCTCGCCGGCGCGCTCGGGGCGGATGGCCTTGAGGGCGACCTCGCGGCGCAATTCCTCGTCGAAGGCGACGAAGACCTCGCCCAGCCCGCCGCGGGCGTGCGGCCGGAGGATGCGGTATCGACGGCCCCGGCCGTCGGCCGCCCCCGGCGGCGCGTCGGGGCTCCCGGCGAGGGCTGGGCCCGCACCCAGCCGGGTCGGCTGGTCGTCGATCGGGACGCAGACGGTCTCGCCGGTCGCAAGGGAAGAATCGTGCCCGGCGACCTCACGAATCCCGCCATCGGCGCGGGGGTCGCGATCGGCTTCCTCGCCAGGATCCGCCTTGGCGGCGGCCGACCGCTGTCGACCGATCGTCGCGGGTCGGATTTGGGAGGTGGCGGCCTCCGCGAAGACCGCCTCGACCAAGTCGGTGTCGCCCGGGAAGCGGTCGCGATACTCCCGGCTGTCCGGCTCCTTGCCCCGTTGCCTCCGGGCCGCCAGCTCGGCAGCCAGCAACTCCCGCAGCAGGACCGTCCGTCCCGGCTCGTCCTCGAGGGACAGGATGTCTTCGATCCGCGGCCGTCGGCCGGCTCGCCAGGCCGCCTCGTGGCGATCGCAGAGCAAGTTGATGTGATATGCCAGGAGGACGGGCAGGGAGCCGACGCCCGGGATTTCCGCGACGCTCATGTCGGTGCCTCGTCGGTCCAGGCCTTGCGAATGACCTCCAACTTCCGCGCCACGGTCCGCAACCCGCAGCCGAGCCGGGCGGCGATCTCCTCGTTGCGGTAGCCCTCCATCTTGAGCACGGCGACCGCCCGCAGCGACTCGTCGGGCAGGTCGCGGAGCCGCCGGCTGCACTCGTCGGCGAGCAGCGCGGCGAATTCCGGGCTGGGCTCGGCCCCGACGACCCCGGCCAGGCCGACCAGCTCGGCATCGGTGTCGGGGACCAGGGCCGACTCGTGGATGACATGCCCTCCGCCGCGCTTCTGCCGCGACTCCCACCGGTTCCGGTTGGACGCTTTGCGGGCCGCCATGGTGACCAGGAGCCGCCAGAGGTCGTCGCGGTCGGCGAGATCGGGGAACCGCCCTCGCGCCATCCCGTCGTAGAAGCTGTCGAAGGCGCTGAGGGCCACATCCTCTTCATCGGCGACGCCCCTGGCGCCGGACCGCAGCCTGGAGCGGGCGAGGCGGACGAGGGACTCGAAATACCGCCGCCAGAGCTGGTTGGCCGCGTCCTCGTCGCCGGCGCGCAGCGCGTCGATCCAGATCGTGACCGAACCTCGATCATCGGGCTCCATCGTGCCCTCCGTCGTGGCAACGTGTGGGAATCGAGCGCCCCGGTGCTCCCGCGGCGGACTCGCGGCGGTGGATCGCCGAGGTCGATTCTCGCCAGACTATACCGAAAGCCGGACGAAGTAGAAAGGAGACCAGGCCATCAAATCAGGGCGCCCTCGCCTTGTGCGGGATCTCGGTTGGTCGGCGAGCGGTCCCCGCGAAAGCAACAACTGTCTCCTCGCGGTTGCGGCCCCGATCGGGATGACCTGGTCTTATGGCTCGTGTGCGTGGTGGTGTGCATGTCGCTGCCGGCGTGCACGGCTGTGACGCCAGATGCCGGTAGTGAACGTCGAGCGTGTTCGTGGGGATGATGGTGGTCGTCCTGGCCTCGTCTGTGGCCACGCTCGTTCCGTACGGGCGGTGAGGGGCCGATGCCGAATGACTCCTCCGGCCCCATCCGGAACCAGATCCGCCGGCTCCGGTTCGAGCGAGGCGAGATGACGCAGCAGGCACTGACAGTCTGCGCGGGCATGACTCGTCAAACCACCATCGCGCTGGAGGATGGCAAATGTGTGCCTTCACTGCTCCTGGCGTCTTGCCTCGCGCGGGCGGTGGGGAAGGACTTGGACGAAGTTTTCGAATACGAACCCCCGTCAGTCGGGACGGTCTGGTGAAGGCTGCTCGCTAGGCGGCAGCCCGAAGCAGCGTCCGGATGCGCTCCGCGATCTCGTGCGGCTTGACCGGCTCCTCGCCGAGCGGAACATAGGCCCGGCGACCGTCGACGATGCGGACCTGTCCGCGGTGACGGCGGGCCAGCGCCTCGATCCGGGCCGCGTCGCGATAGGTCAGCACGACATACTGGCCGGTCTCGACGTGGATGCGATCGATCTTCCAGGCGCCGGCCATGATCCGCAGCTCGGTCTCGGCGAGCAGATTCTCGGCCGGGCGGGGCAGGGGCCCGAACCGGTCGATCAGCTCCTGCCGGAAATCGGCCAGGTGATTCAGCGTCCGCAGCCGCGCCAGCCTCCGGTAAAGTTCCAGCTTGACCCGGGCCGCCGGGACGTAGTCGCGCGGCAGGTACGCTCGCCAGCCCAGCTCGACCGAGCAATCGAACAGCGGTTTCTCGGGCTGGTTGGTCAGCATCCGCGCCGCCGATTCCAGCAATGAGCAATACAGCTCGTACCCGACGCTCTCGATGTGGCCGGATTGCTCGGCTCCCAGGATATTGCCCGCGCCCGGATCTCCAGGTCTCGCAGGGCGATCTTGAACCCGGCGCCCAGTTCGGTGAACTCCTCGATGGCCTTGAGCCGCTTGGCCGCGTTGGGCGTGACCGGCCTGTCCGATTCGAGCATCAGGTAGGCGTAGGCCCGGTGCTTGTACCGGCCGACCCGGCCGCGGAGCTGGTGCAAATCCGCCAATCCGTACTTGTCCGCCTCGTTGATGAAGATCGTGTTCACGTTGGGGATGTCCAGGCCGCTCTCGATGATCGTGGTCGCGACCAGGATGTCGAACTTCCGCTTGATGAAGTCGAGCATCGTCCGCTCGAGCTGCTCGCCGGTCATCTGGCCGTGGCCGATGGCGATCCGGGCCTCCGGCACGATCGACTGGACCTTGTCCGCGATCGTCGCGATGTCGTAGACCCGGTTGTGCACGAAGTAGATCTGTCCGTCGCGGTTGAGCTCGCGAAGGATGGCGCGGCGGATCGTCTCGGCGTCGAAGCGGAGCACCCGCGTCTCGATCGCCTTGCGGTCCGGCGGCGGCGTCTCCAGGTTCGAGATGTCGCGGATGCCCAGCAGGCTCATGTGCAGCGTGCGCGGGATCGGCGTCGCCGTGAGGGTCAACACGTCGACGGTCGCGCGGAAGGTCTTGAGCCACTCCTTGTCCTCGACGCCGAACCGCTGCTCCTCGTCGATGATCACCAGGCCCAGGTCCTTGAACGCGATGTCCTTCTGGAGGATGCGGTGCGTGCCGATCAGGATGTCGACGGCGCCGGCGGCGGTGCGCTTGAGGACCTCGCGGATCTCGGCCCGCGGCCGGAATCGGTTGACGACCTCGATCGTGAAGGGGAACTCGGCCATCCGCGAGGCGAAGTTGCGATGGTGCTGCTCGGCCAGGATCGTGGTCGGGACCAGGACGGCGACCTGCTTGCCGGCGTCGACCGCCTTGAACGCCGCGCGGATCGCGACCTCGGTCTTGCCGTAGCCGACGTCGCCGCAGATCAGCCGGTCCATCGGCCTGGTCTGGGCCATGTCGCGCTTGACGGACTCGATCGCGGCGAGCTGGTCGGGCGTCTCCTCATAGGGGAAGGCTGCGTCGAATTCGGCCATCCAGTGGCTGTCCTCGGCTGGATAGGCGAACCCCGGCTGGCTGCCCCGCTGCGCCTGGATGTCGATCAGCTCCTGGGCCAGGTCGACGACGGCCTCGGCGACCCGCTTCTTCCGCTTCTCCCACGTTGACGAGCCGATTTTCGAGAGCGTCGGCTCGGCCTTGCCGCCGCCGACGTATTTCTGGACCAGGTCGATCTTGGCGACCGGGACATAGAGCTTGGTCCCCTCGGCGAATTCGAGGAGCAGCGTCTCCTCGTCGTATTCGTCCGACCGGCTCACGAGTTGCAAGCCGCGGTAGCGGGCGATCCCGTGGTTGACGTGGACGACCAGGTCGCCCTCATTCAAATCGAGGAAGCTGTCGATCGCCCGGCTCTCGTACCGACGGCGCGTCACCGGCCGGCGCACCTCGGCGCGGGCGAACAGCTCGTGATCGCCGATGACGAGCGTCCGGGCGTCGATCAGGTGGAAGCCCGACCGGACCCGGCCGACGGTGAGGGCCAGCCGGTCGGAACGAGCCAGCTCGGTGTCGGAGAAGACCTCGCCCAGCCGCTCGACCTCGGCGGCGTTGTGGCAGGCGATCAACACGCGGTCCCCAGCCGCCACGCCCTCGAGCTCGGCCTTCACGCGGGCCAGGTCGCCGGAGAGCCGCTCGACGCTCTCGACCCGCAGATGACAGGTGGTCTCGAGCGAGTCGGCCGCGAGCGTCGACACGGCGATCGTCGGATAGCGGATGAGCCGTTCGAAGCTCTCCTCGACCCGGAAGAGCGCCGGCATCGGGGACACGACCGAGGTACTGCCGGCCCTCGTCGCGCAGGTCGTTGGGCTCGAGCAGGAGCACCCAGGTGCCTTCGGGGAAGAAGTCGGCCGGATGGCCGAAGCGGGCGGGGTCGATCTCGTCGAGCGCGAGGGCCGCGGTCAGGCTGACCGATGTCCAGCGATCGAGCGACCGCTGGGATTCGGCGTCGAACGGCCGGATCGACTCGACCTCATCGCCGAAGAACTCGATCCGGACGGGGTCGGACGAGTCGGTCGGGAACACGTCGAGGATGCCGCCCCGGACGCTGAACTCGCCCGGCACCTCGACCACCTCCACCCGTGTCATGCCGCGATCGAGTAGCCAGCGAGTCAACTCCTCGACCGGCACAGTCTCCCCCACGGAGACGATTCGGGACATCGCCTCGAGGGCGTCGGGCTTCGGTACCGGCTGGAGCATCGCCTGAAAGGGCGCGACGACCAGGCGCGGCGGTTCCGGTCCGCCCAGCCGTTTGAGGACCCGAAGCCGCTTGCCGAAGATCTCGTCGCCGGCCGTCAGTTCGCGGGGGAGCTTCTCCCACGCGGGGAAGACCTCGGGCACCGCGCCGGCGAACGTGGCCACGTCGTCGCGGAAATCGTCCACGTCACCCACGTGAGCCATCAGGATCACCAGCGTCGTGGGTGCATGCAGACCCAGCGCGGCGGCGGTCAGAGCCGACGCCGACCCCCAGGCGCCGTCGATCGTGGCGCTCCGGCCGTTCTTGAGCGCCGCCAGGACCTCGGGAAACCCGGCGGCCCGCTGGATCTGGCGGGTCAGGTCCTTGAGAGTGGCGAGTGGCGAGTCGAGAACGCGCTTGCTCGAACCAACCGCTCGGCTCGAGCCGGTTTCTCCTGTCCCCGCTTTCGTCGGCACTTTAGGTCTCGACATCACTTGCCACTTGCCACTTATCACTTGCCACCAAAGGGAATTCTAGGCAACGGCCCGCGATCCGGCCAACTCGAGGCGACCGCCGGCCTGCCATGGCGCCGGGCGTCGCGGCGAGGCGGCAAGACGTGCGCGGCTCGATCCGGGCAGGGATCGGCCATTCGTCCGCGGGCGTCGAGCTGACGGCCCGGTCGACGGCGTCAACCAGATCGTCGAGATCGCATGGGAGCTCGAGGCACGCGACGGCCCCGGCCCCCTTGGCGCGGGCGACGATCGCACGATCCGCGAATCCGGCCAGTCCGATCACGGGGCCGGTTCGATGCGCGCGCCATTCGAGGCGCTGGGGCCACCCCGGCTCGAGCACCGGCACTTCCCAGATCGTGAGCACGCGCTGCCCGCCCGAATCGGTCCGATCGCGCGGACGGGGATGCGGATGCCCGCCGATCTCGTGTTCGCCGACCTGCCGGGCGGAGTAGCCGCTCTGGACGCAGGCATCGACCAGGACGCGACACAATTCGTCGTCCCCCCCGGCGATCTCGATCCGGACGGCGGACAGCGACGACGATGACGGTCGCCGCCGGCCGCATCCATCCAGCCGGCGCGCGAGTTGACCGGGCAAGACGTCCGCCGCGACCCCTTCCGAGATCACGAAATCGACGAGGCTCGACCAGCGTTCGAGTTCTTCGTAGCGAACATAGGGGCTGACGCAGAGGACCAGTCGTGCCGGCCGGTCGGCGGCGGAGCGCCACTCCCTGAGCCGCTCGGCGTCGGTCGGACCGACTTTGTGCCGGTGGATGACGACGGCGCGCGGAGGACGAGCTCCTTCGAACGGCCAGGCCGGCAATGAACCGGCATGGTTCACCCGAACGACCTCGCGGCTCATCGACAGCGCGTCGGCGATCGCGAAGACCCAGGGATCATTCAGGTCGCCGATAAATCCGATGGCGCAAGGGGATGCGTCCGTGCTCGAGGATGCGTCCATGGAACCGCGCGCCTCCCTGCTTGGTCCGGAACCCCGCGGCGCGTCCGGCCAACGATCGCGGATGGAGTCGAGCGGGAACCTAACAGATTGGGCCGATTGGGACAAGGCGAGCCCGTCGGTGGGGTTGCGACGCCACCGGGATGCCTTCGGCGAACCTCGGTCGGTTTCACCGCGCCGATTTTTTTCGGAATTCTGTATCGAAACGGCGCGGTCGCCGCATCAAATAAGGAAAGTCGCGATGCGGGGGCAAGACATGAACTCAGAACGGCTGGCGATCGCCGACCTCGGGCGGATCTTCCAGGGAGATTCGGTTTCTGGCCTCTCGGAGTGGCAGCTCCTGGAGCGTTACCTCGAGCGTCGGGACGAGGTGGCGTTCGAGGCCCTGGTCACCCGGCATGGGCCGATGGTCCTGGGCGTGTGCCGGCGCATGCTGGGCATGTCACCCGAGGCCGAGGACGCCTTCCAGGCCACCTTCCTGATCCTCGTCCGCAGGGCCCGGGACCTCGGGCCGCGCGACGCGATCGGTCCCTGGCTCTACGGCGTGGCGAGCCGGGTCGCGTCGAGGGCACGGGCGCAAGTCTCGAGGTATCGACGATATCAGGCGACGCCGCTGGAGTTCCCCGTCCCCGACCGGTCCGGGTCGGCGGTCGATCCGGATCTGGTCGAGGTCCTCGACCAGGAATTAAGCCGGCTACCGGGCAAGTACCGATCGCCCGTGGTCCTCTGCTACCTGGAGGGCCGCACCCATGAAGAGGCCGCGCGCGACCTCCAGTGGCCGCTGGGCACGGTCAAGGGCCGGCTGGCCCGCGCGCGGGAGCTGCTGCGCTCCCGGCTGGCCCGGCGCGGCTTCGCTCCCTCGGCCGGCGTCATGGCCGTCCTTTCGTCCCCCGACCTCAGGATCGTCCTCGACCGCTCGCTCGTCGGCCACTTGGTCGGAGCATCGGTCAAGCTCTCCGCGGGCCAGTCTGTCGCACAGGTCGTCTCCCAGTCCATCACCTCGCTCGTCGAAGGAGTCCTGTCCACCATGTTCCTCAGCAAGATGAAATGGGCCGCCCTGGCGGCCGTCGCCACCGGATTCGCCTTCACCTCGGCCGCCGTCCTGGGCCGCCAGGATGCCCAACCCCAGCACAGCGTCCAGGCCAAGACCAAGGCTTACCTCCCGCAGGAGGAATATCAGAAGGTGGCGGTCCCAGACGGCCTCGACACGCGGGGCGGCATGCGCAAGAAGAAACTCGCCCGAGAAGTCGTCGAGCGGGAAGACGGCCGCGCCAGCGATCCGAAATCCCGCCAGATCCTCGAGAAGCTCGCCGAGCCGCTCAGCATGACTTTCCCCCACGAGACGCCGCTCGACGACGTCCTCAAATACATCAAACAGGCCACCACCACTCCGACCTATTCGGGCATCCCGATCTACGTCGATCCGGTTGGTATGCAAGAAGCCGAGAGGTCGATCAATTCGACGATCATGATCGATCTCGAGTGCGTCCCCCTCCGCAGGACGCTGCAATTGATGCTCACTCAACTCGGTCTCGCTTACTTCGTGGAGGACGGCATCCTCGTCATCACCTCGCAGGATTCGGAAGCCCAGGGTCACCTGCCTCCTTCGATGACGGCCCCGCCCCCGTTCTTCGCCATGCAGAAACGCGCCGAGCGAGGCGAGATGACCGCGAGCGAGATGAAGGAATTCATCGAATTCGTCAAGCTGCGCAACGAGGCGTTGCGGCTCACGAAGGGACCGGAATCCGAGGACGAAGGGGAGCATGCAAAGGCTGGCGGGACGGCGAAGCCCAGCGCCGATCAGACCGCGGAGCTGATCAAGGAGGTCCGCGAGCTGATCCAGCTCCTGAAGGCCGAGAAGCAGGGGAAGAAGCCCGGTGAATCGAAGTAGGCCTGCCGACTGCCATATGGTCTGGCCGCGCGATCGGGTATCTTGGATCGGAGGCTTGACGTGCGGCGTTCGTGATCGCGACGGAAGGCGAGCCCTCGAGGGCATGAGACACGGAGTCCTCCTATGCATTTGAAGCTACCACTGGTCTTCGAACCGCAACCGGAGGGGGGATATACGGTGACCTCGCCGCTCCTACCGGAGTTGATCACGGAGGGAGACTCGGTGGACGACGCGCTAGAGAACGTCCGCGACGCGTTGGCCGCGGTCATCGAGATCTACCGGGAGCGAGGGAAAGAACTGCCGTCCAGCGTGGTGATCTCCGACTTTACCGGCCCGCTCTGGGCCGAGATGGTCGTCGGGGTCCCATGAACTACCGTGAGGTTGCCAAGAAACTGACGTCGCTCGGCTGTCATGAGGTGCCTCGGAGCGGGGGCGGCTCTCATCGCAAGTGGCACAACTCCGCGACCGACCGGACCACCGTCGTGCCCGACTGGGGAGGCGATGACCTCAAATGGGGCACGATTCGGGGCATCGTGCGGCAGCTCGGGCTGGCGTGGGACGAGTTCGAGCAAGCCTGACAATCGGCCGAACGGGTCGCTGACGGCGCGAACGCTCGTGCGAGTCGGGGATTTCAGTTCCCCCGCGCCATCGGCTCGATCTGAATCTGCTCGGCCCACTGCGACACTTCAGCCGGGTCGATGGCGCCGGCGTCCCAGACCATGGCGTTGGCGACGGCGCAGCCCATCGCGTGGCGGATCAGCGCCTCGGGCTCGAGTTGATCGAGCCATCCGTCCACCAGGCCGGCCAGTAATGAGTCGCCCGATCCGATGGCGTTGACGGTCTCGACTCCTGGAGGGATCGCCCGGTACGGGCGGCCGCGGAGCTGGATCGCCACCGGTCGCGGGCCATCGGTGATGACGCCGCAATTGACCCCGTGGCGGTGCCAATCGAGGAGCAGGCTGCCTGCGTCTTCGTCGGAGAGGCTCGGCTTGCGGAGATGCGCGGCGGCCTCGCGACGATTGAGCTGCATCGCCGTCGGCCAGAAGCCCCAGATGGCCTCGAGCGCCGGACCGTAGGTGTCCAGGAAGACGGGGATCCGCCGCGCGCGGGCCAGCGAGATCAGGTCGCTGTAGAGGCCGTGGGTGGCCGGCGAGGGGCTCGAGCCGGAGAGCGTCATGGCGGCGACGTCGCCGCGGAGCGCCTCATCCACGCGACGGTGCAACTCCTCGGCCTCGTCCGGCGCGATCGCGGGGTCCGGGTCGAAGAACGCCGTCTGGTCGGGCGTCGATTCGGTGCGGACGGTGAGGATCTCTCGCGTCGGGGCGGCCGTGGGGATGACCAGGGGGTCCATCCCGTCCTCCGCGCGGAGCAGCAGATCGCAGACCGCGCCGACCGCACCGCCCAGGAACGTGACCGGCCGCGGCTCCCGGCCGAGGCGCCGGAGGGCGCGCGCGACGTTGTTCCCCTTCCCGCCCACGACTTCCCGAACGGCGGTCCCCCGCACCAGGTCGCCCGGCTTCCAGGACGGGACCGTCAACGTCTTGTCCAAACAGGGATTCAGGGTGACGCACAGGATCATGGCGTGAACAACCCGCTCGGTTCCTTCGGTGGCAGGGGACCGGTCCGGCGCCGGACCGGGGCACGACTCGGGAATATTTATTCTGCGAGGATTCGCCGGCGGAGCAACGGCCCCGTGCGGAAAAATCGGTGAACGCGGGCGGAGACAGCCCCGTTGCTGGCGCGGGCTCGCGTCGGATATGGTGTAGCCGGTTTTCTTTCGGTCGATTTCCGACGAAGCGCTTCGGCCGCCACCGGCCCGGGCGTCGCACGGGGAGTCTCCAGTTCATGCAAGGTCTCGCCCGACTACTACCATATGCCCTGGCCTTCACCAGCAGCCTGTGCATCATGATCCTCGAGCTGGTGTCCAGCCGGCTGGTCGCGCGGCACGTCGGCTCGTCCTTGACCGTCTGGACGAGCGTGATCGGGATCATCCTGGGCGGGATCTGCTTGGGCAACGTGCTCGGCGGACGGCTGAGCGATCGGGTCGACCCGCGCCGGGCCGTCGGGCCCCTGTTCGCCCTGGGGGCCTTCTTGACGCTCGGCTCGCTCTGGGTCAACGCCGAGATCGGCCACCTCCTGCCGCGGCCGGACCAGATGAACTGGGAGCTGCGGACGGTCCTGGTCGTCCTCATCGATTTCCTGATCCCGGCGACGGTACTGGGCATGGTCGGGCCGGTCGTCGCCAAGATCGCCGTCGAGCAGGCCCGGCGCGCCGGCAGCGCGATCGGCGACGTCTACTTCTGGGGGGCTATCGGTTCGATCGCCGGCACGCTCCTCTGCGGCTTCATCTTGCAGCTCTACCTCGGGACGTCCACGATCACGCTGCTGGTCGCCGCGGGACTGTCGCTCCTGGCCGCCTTCATGCTGAGCGGGTCCATCGCCCGGGGGCTCGCGCTGCTGTCGGCCGTCGCGCTGGTCCTGGGTTCGACCGGACCGCTGATCGAGCGGATCGGGCTGGGTTCCGTGACGATCAGCCTGTACCAGATGAATTACCTCGTGGCGGCCGGATACGTGCTGGCCCTCGTCACATCAATCGCCGCCCTGGCCGAGCTTTTCGCGGCGCGGCGGAGCGAGGAGGCCTTCCCGGACGAGGAGCTGGCCCCGCAGTCGGGCCGGGCGTCGAAGGGCAAGGAACCGGTCGAGACGCGCACGGGTCTCGGGGACCTGGCCGCGCTGGCCTTCCTGGCCAGCCTGACCTTCATGGCCCTGGAGATGGTCGCCGGCCGCATGGTCACGCGGCACCTGGGGTCCAGCATCTACGGCTGGTCGAGCGTCATCGCCGTGCTGCTCGCCGGGCTGAGCATCGGGAACTTCCTGGGCGGCAAGGTCGCCGACTTCATCCGGAGCGAGAAGCAGGCGAGCTGGCTGTTCCTCCTGGCCTCCATCCTGACGCTCTCGGTCCTCGTGCTTGAGACACCGCCCCGCTGGTTCTTCACCCGGTTCATCGGTGAGGTAGAGCCGAAGTCGGTGCTCTCGTACGCCCCCTCGATCACGACCCTGCCGATCGGGGGCGGGAAGACCGTGCCGGTGACCTGGCCGTTCCGCATCCTCATCGTCACGACGGCCGTGTTCTTCCTCCCGGCGCTGTCGATGGGGACGGTCAGCCCCGTCGTGGCCAAGCTCGCCGTCGACCGGCTCCGGCGGTTCCACCGCACGGGCACCGCGATCGGCCAGGTCTACGCCTGGGGCATGGTCGGCAGCATCCTCGGCACGTTCTTGACCGGATTCGTCCTGATCGACTATCTGGGGACCAAGGGCGTGGTCCTGGCCCTCGGGACGGTGCTGGCGCTCTCGGCGACGTTCCTGGGCGAGCTGTTCCACGCCGTCTGGGCCGGGATTCCGCTCGGGCTCTGCGCCATCGCTTTCGCGCCGCCTTCCTGGGCCGGCGCGGTCTCACACATCGTCCCCGGCATCAACGCGAAGTCCTTCACCGAGATGGGCCAGCGCTGGGGGGTGCGCGAACCGTTGGGCGACCCGTCGGTGACCACCGATGATCTCGCGTGGGTCGACGAGAGCGACTATTATTACATCAAGATCGAGAACGAGCCCGAGGAGGGCGGCGAGATCCAGCGCCGGACGCTCGTCCTCGACAACCTGATCCACGGTTATTTCATCCTCAACCATCCCGAGCGCCTGGATTACGACTACGAGCACATCTACGCCCTCGTCGCCTATCGAGCCGCCAAGGCGGGGGGCCAGGTGAAATTCAAGCCGGGCGCCGAGAACGGCCCGCCGGAAGAGCCTGCCGAGAGCGATCGCGGCGCGAAGCCGACCGAGACCTCTTCTCCGCCCAAGGCCGCGGCGCCGGCCGGCAAGGAATCGAGCCCGCCCGCCAAGCCCTCCGAGCCGGAGGAGTCCGGCACCGCGGAACCGGCGAAGCCGGGAGAACCGCCGTCGGCCGGCAAGGACTCCTCCCCCAAGAAGGGGGGCGGCTTCCTGAGCGTCAGTCCGTTCGTCCAGGACGGCCAGCCACCGGCCAAGCCGTCCCAGACGCCCGGTAGCCCGCAGCCCAAGGGCACCTCGGAGCCGTCCAAGCCCGCTCCAACGAAGCCGGAAGGGAAGCCAGAATCGCAGCCGAAGGCGCAAGGCGCACCGGGCGAGAAGCCAGCGGCACCCGAGTCGGGGCCCGGTAAGGTCGTGCCCCCCAGCAAGAAGGACGACATGCCGACCGTCGAGGTCCCGGACGGCGCGCTCAAGGACCTCGGCGAGATCTTCGAACCGGGGCGTCGCAAGCCCCGGCCTTATCTGCCGCCGGTCGAGTCGTCGGGCATGAAGAGCTTGTTCCTCGGCGGCGGTGCCTATTGCTTCCAGCGGCACATGCAGTTCGCCTACCCGGGCACCAGCGTGGACGTCGCCGAGATCGACCCGGCCGTGACCCGCGCCAACATGATGGCCACCGGGCTGCCGGCAGATACCAAGATCGTGACCTACTGGGGCGACGCCCGCCAGTTCGTCGAGCTGCACCAGGATACGAAGCAATACGACCTGATCTTCGGCGACGCGTTCAACGACTTCTCCGTGCCCTGGCACCTCACCACCCGGGAGTTCAACGAGAAGATCAAGAAGATGCTGACCCCCGACGGGGTCTACATGATCAACATCATCGACGTCTACCTGTCCGATGCGGAGGCCAAGAAGAAGGCCGAGCAGGAGATCACGGACAGGGAGATCAAGGACGAGGACGGGAAGGCGCGCGTCTACGCGAAATACGACAAGCTGGCGCGGAACTACGGCGGCTTCGTGGGCTCCTGGACCAAGACGGCGATGCTGACCTTCGGCAAGGAGAACGTCACCATCTTCGGCACCGACGACCCGGGCGAGGGCCGGCGCGAGACCTTCGTGGTGGTGGCCTCGATGAAGCCGCTGGACCTGAAGGACCTGGGCCTCCGCAAGGACGATCCCCGGTACTACACGCCCCGGGGCCGGCAGACCACCGCCAAGGCTTACGGCGAGGCCGATTTCAACATGGTCGTCAACAATCGCTCGCGGGGTATCATCCTCACCGATGACTATGCACCCGTCGAGAACCTCCTCGGCCCCGTCGCCGAGACGCGGGGCGACAAGGATTGACCCACGTTCCGCGGCGAAAACGAGCGGGTGGAGACTTCGTGGAGGCCAGGCACTTGAATCAGCCGCAAGACACGTCCACACGCACCTGGCTGGCGATCGCTGTCGTCTTCGTCGCCTTCTGGATCCTCTTCCTCGCCTTCTTCGGGCCGAGGGCCCCCAAGCCGTCACTGGACGGCTCGGGGTTGAGCCAGAAGGCGAGCTACGACTGGCCCTTGCGCGACCTCAAGGACCGGCCGGCGTCCTTCGAGCGGTTCAAGGGAAAGCCGGTGTTCCTCAACATCTGGGCCACCTGGTGCGGGCCGTGCGTTCGCGAGATGCCCTCGATCGCGCGGCTGGCCGAGCACCAGCGGCTCCAGGGCACGGGCGTCGAGTTCGTCTGCGTCTCCGTGGACGATTCGACCGAGAGGGTGCGCAACTTCGTGAAAGCCGAGTCCTGGAAGATGAGCTTCTTCCGGGCCGAGAAGCTCCCGCCGGTCTTCGCCACGGACGGCATCCCGGCGACCTTCATCATCGCGCCCGATGGTCGGATCGCCGCCAGTCAGATCGGCTCGTCCGAATGGGACAACCCGGAAGTCGTCGCGCTCCTCGAGAAACTCGCGGCGGAGACACCGCGATCGCCTTGACCGTGCCGCGTTTCCCTCCGCGTCGTTTGGCCGAGTTCGACGCTTCACCGGCCATGCCGCGGCCCGGATGTCTGCCGACACCTGAAGCACCGCGTCCGCCATGGCCGAGGACTTGACCTCGGAATGGACGCCGCTGCCTTCCCCAACCCATCGGCCGTGTGCTAGAAGGACTCGTGTCGATTCCGCGCGTCCCTGTTCCGAGGCGGCTTGTTCCGCCCCGTCGATCCTGATCAACGGGAGGCAAGACACCCATGGGCTCATTCCACGACCAACGACTCCTCCGCCTGCCACATCGAGTGTTGCACCCGGCCGTTCGCATCGCCCTCGCGGCCGCTTTGGTGCTGCAAACCGGGTCGATCGCACGGGCTCAGCAGTCCGGCGAAAAGCCTCAGGGCCCGCCCGCCAAGTCGAGCTACGACCAGGTCGCGCCGGTCCTGCTGGGTAAGGAGACCCTCCGCGATCGGATCGCCCGGGACATCGCCGACCTTCCCTCGGTCATGGCCCGGCAGACGGAGTTGCTCGGGGCGCGGTACGACCTGACCTCCAGGCCGGACCCCAACGTCCGGATGTCCCGCGGCAAGCCGGTGCAGGTCGGCCCGGCCACGAAGCTGCCCCCGGAGATGACCTGGGAGAAACTCGCCGCGATGTCCCCGGCAGACATCCGGGAGAAGGGCGTGTTCCCCAAGGGCTTTCTCCCGCTGCCGCACCCCAAGCACGACGTCGGCGGCATGATCTTCCCGCAGGTGGAGATCCAGCACTTGCCGAGGTTGCAGCGGTTCGACGTCACGTTCGACATCCCCGACCACTTCCTCCCCGAGTTCCCCCCGGCCATGTACCTGACGACGCGGCCCGACCTGGGCGACGTGTCTCAGGGCAAGATGGTCACGGTCGACAACTTCCAGGAGCTCTTCGCCGGCATCCTCAATGCGAAGGACCTGGAAGGGATGCGGCTGCTGGTCACGCAGTTCCCGCAGCAGCAGTTCAATGCCACGGCCGACCGCAAGACCGAGAACCCGCTCGGCATGCAGGGCGTGTCCTGCTTCGACTGCCACGTCAACGGCCACACGTCGGCGGCGACCCACCTCGTGGGGGATATCCGTCCGCAGTCGCACCGCCGCCGCATCGACACCACCAGCCTGCGGGGGGTGAACATCCAGCGGCTGTTCGGGTCGCAACTGCGCGCTGAAGACCGTCGAGGACTTCACCGAGTTCGAGCAACGCGCGGCCTACTTCGACGGCGACCAGGTGTCGGCCTCGGCCAAGGGCGTCAACCCGCTCGAACGCGGCAGCCAGGTCCACTTCATGGCGGAGGTGCAAGAACTCCTCGACTTCCCGCCCGCCCCCGGCCTGGACCTCTTCGGCAAGCTCGACGCCAAGAAGTTCGGCCCCGACTCGCCGGAGATGCGCGGCCAGTCGCTGTTCATGGGTAAGGCCCAGTGCGCGTCCTGCCATCCCGCTCCGTACTACACGGACAACTCAATGCACGACCTGAAGGTCGAACGGTTCTACCCGAATCAGACGATCAACGGCCTGGTGGCGACGAGCCAGGGGCCGATCAAGACCTTCACGCTGAGGGGAATCAAGGAGTCGCCCCCGTATTTCCACGACGGCCGCCTGCTCACGCTCGAGGACACCGTTGAGTTCTTCAACCTGATCCTGGAGCTGAACCTCTCGGCAGGCGAGAAGGCCGACCTCGTTGCCTTCATGCGGCAGTTGTGAACCGACTCCGGAGATGCCTGCGTTGAAGGGAATGTGAGCCATCGCGATGGTCCCCCTGTTTTCCTGCCTCCGGGGGGACCTTCATAGAGCGGTTAACGAATGGCTTGCCCACGCGGCTCAGTCTCAAGATCGGGCTGGGGCCTCGACCCCCCCTGACCCCCCCTTCGTAAGAGGGGGAAATTGAGGGAGGCCCGCCCCTCCGAATCCCCCCCTTACGAAGGGGGGGTCAGGGGGGGTTCTCTCGTGTCGGCGCAACGCAAGCGTTAGGCGCTCTAGGAACTCGTAGCACGGCCATCGCCCGATGCCGGCGGCACGGGCCGGGGGGCTTCATCGTCGCGGCGAGCCGCGCCGGCGTCGCGTTGACGCCGGTTGACGCTCGTCGGCCGATGCCGCCCTCGGGCCCGCACCCCGCCGGCGGCCGCGCCCTGCGCCGCCGGCGTTCAGCCCGTGCAGAAAAAGCCGGGTGACGCGCTCGGGCAGGTCCTCGGGCCACGGGCGCGGAAGGCTGTGCACGATCTCCTTCATCATGCCCGCGTGCGCCATGACCTCCAGCGCGACGTCCTCGTCCGGAGCCTTCGCCCGCGACGGGAACTCGCGGAGGATCCGCGCCAGGATCGCGAGCAGCCGGGCACGCGTCTCCTCGAAGCACGCGGACCGCGCGCCGCACCGGAGAAACTCGACGCGCTGGATCACGTCCAGGAAGAAGTGGTTCCGCTCGAAGTAGCGGAACGACTCGCGATTCATCGCCAGCAGCTTCTGCTCCGGCGGCATCTCCTCCTTCAGGCTCGACTCGATCCGGTTGACCAGCGAGCTCAAGCTGTCGTTCAGGATCCCCAGGAACAGGGCCTCCTTGTCCTCGTAGTGCAGGTACAACGTCCCCTTGGCCACCTGGGCCCGGGTGGCGATGTCCTCCATCCGCACCTCGTGGTACGGGCGTTCCGCAAAGAGCTGGATCGCCGCGTCGATGATCCGCCTCGACTTGGCGGGATCGGCCGTTCGCACGCGTCACCTCTCCCTCGACTCCAGACCCGACACTCCCGCGCCATCCCGCCGACGGCCGGCCGCCTCGCCCGACCGGCCACGGATTCTACCAGAAACCGGCTCCCTGCTCTTGCACGAAATCCGGTCCACTCTATAATGACTGACCAGTCAGTTTTCAAGAATGACTGACCGGTCAGTCCAATGATGTGGGGTGAATGGATGCCCCAGGATGGTCCGGTCGGAGCATGGCGAAGGGGGCCGCGGACATGGCGGGGCCTGAAGGATCGGGCGGCGAGGACGTGGCGACGGCGGGGCCGCCGGGGATGGGCCCGGCGGGGCATGCAACGCGGCACGGTCCGCACTGGCAAGGGGGGGACGCGCCCGGCGTCGCGGCGGAGCGGAGTGGGCCGCCGTGGAGGCGAGGGCGCCGGCTGGCGGTGGCGGTGGTCGTGGGCGGGGCGGCCGTGCTGGGGGCCTGGAAGGGCGGGCCGTGGGTCCGGGCGTATCTGGTGCACGTCTCGACCGACGATGCCTTCGTCGCGGGGTATGCGACGACGGTCCCCAGCCGGATCGCCGACGTCGTCGAGCGGGTCCTGGTCGAGGACAACGACTACGTCGAGCGGGGGACGCTCCTGGTCCGGCTCGACCGCGAGCCGTACCGGCTACTCGTCGAGCAGAAGCGGACGGACTGGCAGCAGGCGCGGCTGTCGGTCGATCGGATGGTCCGGATGCTGGAGGGGGCCCGCGCCGACCTCGAGCAGGCGCGCGACCAGATCCGATCGTCGGTCGCGGCGCTCGAGGAGGCCTGGCGGGCCGTCGAGGGGCAGCAGGAGCAGGTGCGCTACCGGGTCGCCAGCCTGCGAGCGGAGGTCGCCGCGCTGCGGGCGGCGCAGGCCGAGATGATCCTGGCGCAGAAGGATCACGAGCGGATCAAGGCCCTGGTGGGCCAGCAGAGCGGCACGCAGGCGGAGCTCGACCAGCGGCTGGCGACGCTCCAGGGCGCCCGCGAGAAGCTCAAGGCGGCCGCCGAGCGCGTCCAGCAGGCACGGGCGCTGCTCGCCCTGCCCCCGGATTATCAGCACCCCGAGCAGGTCCCGTCCGACCTGGAGCATACGGCGACCGACGTCCGCCGGGCGGTCGCGGCCGGCCGGCAGATCCTGGCGAAGCTGGGCCTGGCCGGCACCGCCAGCGACCTCCGGCCCGATTCGCTGCACCGGGCGCTCCGCGACCTGACCGCGCGGACGGACGAGTCGTGGTTCGACGAGGTGCCGTCGGTCCGGGCGGCGCGGCGCAGCTCGACCAGGCCGCGGCAATGCTCGGCGGCGCGTGGTTCGACCCGGCGCGGCCGTACGACCATCCGAGCGTGGTCAAGGCGCAGAAGGAGCTGGCGGACGCCGAGCTGCGGCTGGGTTATACCGAGATTCACGCGCTGGTCTCCGGCTTCGTCAACCGGCGCGCCGTCAACCCAGGCGACGCCGTCCAGGCCGGGCAGGGCCTGCTGGCGATCCAGCCGCTCGAGGACGTCTACGTCGTGGCCAACTTCAAGGAGACGCAGATCGCCGACCTGGCGATCGGCCAGCCGGCGGAGGTCGAGGTTGACGCGTATCCGGGCCGGCCGTTCCGCGGCCGGGTCTCCGGCTTCGCCCCGGCCACGGGCGCCGCGTCGTCGATGCTCCCGCCCGAGAACGCCACCGGCAACTTCGTGAAGGTCGTCCAGCGGATCCCGGTGCGGATCGACCTGGTCGATCCCAATCCGCGCCAGACGCCGCTCCTGGTCGGCATGTCGGCCATCCCCTCGGTTGACATCAAGGCCCGCCCCGAAGGCTCCGATGCCGGCGCCCGGCTCCGCGGCGTCGCCCATCGGACCGTGCAGACGGAGGCCCGCCGATGAGCGAAACCACCCCGACCGCGCGGCCGGCGATCAATCCCTGGATCATCGCCATGACGGTGACCCTGGCGACCTTCATGGAGGTCCTGGACACCTCGATCGCCAACGTCGCGCTGCCGCACATCGCCGGCAGCCTGTCGGTCTCGGTCCACGAGAGCACATGGGTCCTGACCAGCTACCTGGTCGCCAACGCGGTCGTCCTGCCCCTAACCGGCTGGCTCTCGTCGATCATCGGCCGCAAGCGTTTTTACATCTCGTGCGTCGTGCTGTTCACGATCAGCTCGGCGCTCTGCGGGATGGCGACGAGCATCGAGCAACTGGTCTTCTTCCGCGTGCTTCAGGGACTGGCCGGCGGCGGGTTGCAGCCCTCGGAGCAGGCGATCCTGATGGATACCTTCCCGCCGGCCAGGCGCGGGATGGCGATGGCCGTCTACACCCTGGCGATCCTGGTCGCGCCGGTGCTCGGGCCGACGCTGGGGGGGTACATCACCGAGAACTATAGCTGGCGCTGGATCTTCTACATCAACCTGCCCGTCGGCGTGTTCTCGGTGTTCCTGAGCAGCCTGGTGCTCGACGACCCGCCGTACCTCAAGGCCCAGCGGGCCGAGCGGAAGGGCCGGCCGTTGCGAATCGACTTCATCGGCCTGTCTCTCCTGTCGATCGGCCTGGCGGCCCTGGAGCTGATGCTCGACAAGGGGCAGGAGCACGACTGGTTCGACTCGCCGATGATCGTGCGGCTCGCGGCGGTCGCGGCGGCGGCGCTGGTCGCGGTCGTCTTCTGGGAGATGCGGCACCCCGCGCCGATCGTCAACCTGCGGCTGTTCCGCGACCGGAACTTCGCCGCCGCGTCGGTGTGCGTCTTCTGCGCCTTCGGGGTGCTCTACGGCAGCAACGTGTTGTTGCCGCAGATGCTCCAGACCCTGATGGGCTACTCGGCGCTCAACGCCGGGCTGGTCCTCTCGCCGGCCGGGTTCGTGACGATGCTGGAGATGCCGGTCATCGGCATCCTGCTCAGCCGGGGCGTCGACGCCCGCAAGATGATCGTCGCCGGGCTGTTGACGGTGGCCGTGGCGTCGCTGTGGATGTCGGGGCTGAACCTGGGTGTGTCGCCGGGCATGGTCGTCTCGCCGCGGAACTTCCAGACCCTGGGAGCCGGGCTGATGTTCGTCCCGCTCAACATGGCCGCCTACGCGTTCATCCCCAAGGATCAGACGAACAACGCCTCGGGGCTGTTCAGCCTGGTGCGCAACGAGGGGTCGAGCATCGGGGTAGCCCTGACCAACACCCTGCTCCAGCGCCGGACCCAGTTCCACCAGTTCCGCCTTACTGAGCACATCAACCCCTTGAACCCGCGGGCGTCGCAGTGGCTGGCGGGCGTCTCGGGCGCGTTCCAGGCCCGCGGGGGCGACCCGGCCCTGGCCCACCGGCAGGGGCTGCGGATGATGTACCAGGTGGTCCAGCAGCAGTCGTCGGCGACGTCTTATCTCGAGATGTTCTGGCTGTTCGCGATGCTCTCGTTCGCCGTCGTCCCGCTGGCGATGCTCATGAAGCGATCGACGGCCGACGCGGGGAGCCTCGCGGTCCATTGAAGGCGGGCCTCGACCACGAAACCTGGGGCGATCGCGAGGGCAATACAGGAAGAGGAACCACGAATAACACGAATTTTCACGAATGGTAAGACGGCGAGATCGTAGGATCAGCCACGTCTTGACTGTATGAATTTATTCGTGCCCATCCGTGTTATTCGTGGTTCCCTCCGGATTCGCTCTCCGTGGTCGAGGGCGACGCCGCACGCACAAGGAGGATTCAGATGCGTGGTCATCGTCGGAATGATCCGGGATTGGCGGTCGCGCTGTCGCTGGCCATGTCGCTCGCGGCCGTCCCGGGCGTGAGGGCGGAGAATCTCGCGGAGGCCTGGGCGATCGCGCTGGGCGTGAACCCGCAGCTCCGGGCGAGCCGGCAGATGACGACGGCGGCGGGGCTCGACCTGGCCTCGTCGCGGGGCGAGCGGCTGCCGCAGATCCAGACGCTCAACCTCGAGTCGTTCCTGACCAATCCGATCTCGGTGGCCGGTCTCGGCGGACAGCCGCGGCCGGCGCGGGGCGGCCAGGAGGCGTTCACGATCTCGGGCGTCGCCGCGATCGTCCCGCTCTACACCGGCGGCCGGATCCGCGGCACGATCGAGAACAACCGGGCGCAGCTCGGCGCCGCGCAGGCCGACGAGGTGGTCGCGGCGCTGGACCTGAAGCGCGAGGTGGCGCGCTTACGTGGATATCCTCCGGGCCGACCGGGCCGTCGCCGTGGCGCGGAGCGGCGTCACGAGCCTCACGGCGCAGGCGCGCGACGTCTCGAACCTGGTCGGCCACGGCCTGGGCATCCGCAACGACCTGCTCGCGGCCCGGGTGGCCCGCGCGAATGCCCAGCAGCGCGAGATCCAATCGCGCAATCGCTTGAACATCGCCTGGGCCGCCTACAATCGCTACCTGTGCCGCCCGCTGGAGACGGTCGTCCCGCTGGCGGATCTGTGCCGGAGCCGCCCTCCCCGGCCGGCGGGGAGCCCGCGTCCGACGCCCTGCCCATACCGGATCCCGGGCCGATCGTGCCCGACGAGGCCGAGATCCGCGCGCTGGGCGACCGCGCGCTGGCCAATCGCCCGGAGCTCGCGTCCCTCGCCGAACAGGCCCGCGCCCAACAAGCGCAGGCCGCTACGGAGCGGGCCAAGACGCGGCCGCAAGTGAGCTTCCTCGTCGCCAACATCTACCAGAACGCGCGGTTCCTGCCCACGGAGGCCGACACCGGCGCCGCCTCGTTCCTGCTGAACTGGACCCTCTACGACGGCGGCCGGGCGCGTCGGCATTCCGCGGCGATCGAGCGCCGCGCCGCGGCACAGATCAGCCGGCGGGACGACCTGGCCGCGGCGATCCGACTGGAGGTCCGCTCCGCGTGGCTCACCTGCCGCGAGAGCGAGCGGCGCATCCCGGTGGCCCGCGCGGCCATCGCGCAGGCAGATGAGAACCTCCGGGTCGCCCGCGGCCGGTATCTCCAGCAACGCGGGACCAACACCGAAGTCCTCGACGCCGAGGCCGCGCGGGTGCAGAGTTACGACAATTACTTCAACGCCCTGTATGACGCCATCGTCGCGAGCTTCGAGCTCCGCCGCGCCCTGGGGGAGATCTGAAATCCCTGCGGCGTGGGGGCCGGTCACGGCCGCCGGGACGGCGACGAGCCGGCGCCCGCGCTAATCCCCGGCACCCGGTTCCGCCCGTTCCACCGCGGGCAGTTCCCGGCTCAGGACGTTGTACGTGACGGCCGAGATCAAGCTGGTCAGCGGCAGGGTCACGAACAGGCCCAGGCAACAGACCAGCAGCCCGGCCACGTTGATTGTGAGCTGCGTCAGGTAGACGAGGAAGACCGTGGCGGCCCGGCCCTTGGTCAGTTGCAGTGAGACCAGGAGCGATTCCGAGACGTCCGTCCCCCGGTCGATGATGAGGAAGGGGAACTGGCCGAGCCGGACCATCACGGCGAACAGCGCGGCATACGACAGGCCGATCACGGCCATCAGGGCGAGCATCGGGTTCTCGTAGCCGGGGGGAGGACGGGCGGCTTGTCGGGGACCGCGAGCTGGAGCATCATAATTCGGATCATTTCGACCAGCGGGCGGTCTCCGTGGAATGCGAGCAGCGCCTCGGCCGACGCGTAGATGATCAGGCAGGGTGATGCGACGATCGCGGCCGCCAGCAGGAACGTCAAGAGCCGGGGTCCGCACTGGAACAGCGTGTCGGGCACGACGGGCTCACGACGGGCGATCTTCAGCATGGCGAGGTCCCGGCCCAGGCAGAAGATCCACGCCGGGATCAGGAAGAACCCGAGGAAATAGGAGAATTCCAGGAAGGGCACGAGGTCGCGATCGCCGGCCAGCACGCCGAGGCTGCCGAGCATCATCCTCAGGACGAAGAGGATCAACCACGACGCCGCGCCGGCGCCCCAGTAGACGATCAGGCACTCCGGCCAGGCGGCCGCGAAGGTCGTCCGTGCCTCGCGGAAAACGTCGCCCAGATCGATCGGCACGCCGCGGCCCGGGCGGGATCGCTCGGAGACCGCGGCGGCCTTGGCTTCGGCCGGCGCGGCCTCGGGCGTCTCGCCGCCTTCGCTGGACGTGGCCATGTCCATCAGACTCCTTCGTGTGATGTGGGCTCAGGGGTCGGAGGTTGTGAAAACAACGGATTCACGATTCCAGATTCCGGATTCCGAAACCCCAGACCCATGGCACACGAGGATTGACATCCATTCGGAATTCGGAATCCGGAATCGATCGCTTCACAGCCTCTCGGGAGGGACCGAGGTTCGCGCGGTCCCGCCGAAGCCCAGGGCCCTAACCCCCGGCCGATCCCTCCACCCCGAGCTGCGTCTCGGCGATCTCGATCGCCTTGAGGAGGCCCCGGGCCTTGTTCACCGTCTCGTCGTATTCGGAGCTCGGGACGCTGTCGTAGACCACTCCGCCGCCCGCCTGGACGTACGCCGTCTGCCCCTGGACCACGATGGTGCGCAGTGCGATGCACGTGTCCATGTTGCCGGTAAAGTCGATGTAGCCGACGGCACCGGCATACGGCCCGCGCTTGTTCGGCTCGACTTCGTCGATGATCTGCATGGCCCGGACCTTCGGCGCGCCGGAGACCGTGCCCGCCGGCAGGCCGGCGCGGAGGGCGTCGAATGCCGTGCACTCCGGGCGGATCCGGCCGTTGACGTTCGACGTGATGTGCATCACGTGCGAGTACCGCTCGACCTTCATCACGTCGGTGAGCCGGACGCTGCCGTATTCGGCGACCCGGCCGACGTCGTTGCGGCCGAGGTCCACCAGCATGATGTGCTCGGCGGCGCTCCTTGGGGTCGGCCAGCAGCTCGTCCGAGAGCGCCCGATCCTCCTCCTCGGTGCGACCCCGGGGTCGGGTCCCGGCCAGCGGGCGGATCGTCACGATGCCCTCCTCGACCCGCACCAGGATCTCCGGCGAGCTGCCGATCAGCGCGAAATCCGCGAACGGGAGGTAGAAGAGGAACGGGCTGGGATTGACGACCCTCAGCACCCGGTAGATGTCGAACGGCTCGGCGCGGGTCTCGACCTGGAACCGCTGGCTGGGCACCACCTGGAAGATGTCGCCGGCCTTGATGTATTCCTGGCAGTGGCGGACGACCGCCTCGTATCGCTCTCGCGTGAAGTTGGACCGATATTCGAGGGTCGAGGGCGTGTCGGTGGCGATGTCGGACACGCCGAGGTCGGCGGCCGGGGCGGCGAGGCGATCGACCAGGTCGTCGGCCCGTTCGCAAGCGGACCGATACGCGGCCGCGGGGTCCTGGCCGGAGCCCACATGCCCTGCGCCACCACCAGGATCGTCTTGCGGATGTGGTCGAAGAGGACCATCCGGTCGTAGAGCGCGAACGAGAGGTCGGGCAGGCCGCGGTCGTCGGGGGGGACGTCGGGCAGCTTCTCGGTGTAGCGCACCGCGTCGTAGGCCGCGAAGCCGACCGCGCCGCCCGTGAATCGCGGGAGTCCCGGCGACGGCGCCGCCCGATACCGGCCGAGCAGCCGCTCCAGCTCGGCGAAAGGGTCGTCGCAGGTGAATGTCCGGGCCTCCGCCTCGCGACCCGGTTCGACGATGCGGACGTCATGCCCGCGCGCCTCGAAGGTCACGAACGGCTCGGTCCCCAGGAAGCTGAACCGGCCGACCTTCTCGCCGCCGATGACGCTCTCGAACAGGAACGACGGCGCCGTGCCGCGATCCGACGGAAGGCCGAGACCGGGGTCAGGCCATCGCCGGTCAACTGGCGATGGATCGGGATGCACGACACCGAGGCGTCCAGGCGACGGGCGAATTCTTCGTACGACGGGCGATAGCGGCTCATCGACATCCCATCCGGCGCAAGTGTCGCGTGGCAAACGCAATGCATGTACATTACCAGCGTAGGACCGGGACGACAAGATCGGGCGAGGCGGCCGGTCCGGGCGGCGTCGGGGGTCTCCGCTGCGGAAATCTCGCCGTTCCTTACCTTAACGGCCGAGGCCGTGCGGCCGGCGTCGCGGCGTCGCCCCGCGCCGCGGTTGCTTGACACCCCCGCCCGGCGAATTAGAATACCATGTAAGCTTACGCTCCATCGCGAATGACGGCGACACTCCCGAGCGGCGCGTTGATCGTCGCGCTTCGTCCGGTCCAGGGGATGGGATGATGCGGACGATGGGGGACCGCCGGTGGCGTGGATCGGGCCGGCGGAGTCGCTCCATGAAATGCCAGAAATGTGCCAAGCCCGCCACATTTCACATCACCGATATCGTCGAGAAGGGGAAGCACCGCGAGTTCCACTTCTGTGACGAGCACGCCCGTCAGCATCTCGCCCCGGCCGAGGAGGCGCTGGAGGCGCCGACCATGAGCGAGATCGCCAAGAAGCTGATCGTCAGCGCCCCGAGCTCGCTCCGCGAGCCGTCGCCGGCCGACAAGCAGGTCTGCCCCGTCTGTCAGATCACGTTCCTGGAGTTCCGCAATTCGGGCCGGCTGGGCTGTCCGTATGATTACGAAGTCTTCCGCGACGAGCTGATGCCATTGCTCGAGAACATCCACGGGGAGACGCGCCACTCCGGCAAGGTGCCCCGCCGGGCCCCCCGCAACACCCAGCAGCAGACGACCCTGATCCAGCTCCGCAACGAACTGAAGCGGGCCGTGGCGGCCGAGGATTACGAGGTGGCGGCGCGCTTGAGGGACCAGATCAAGGGCATCGAACACGAGCAAGGACGATGACGACCGCTCCGCACCCCGGCCCCGCGAGTCGTCCCGTCCCGCGCCGCCGGAAGCCCTTTTTCAGGTGGTGGCGCCCATGAGGTGTCAGCGTTGTCAGAAGGAGGCCACCGTCATCCTGACCGAGCCGATCAAGGGTCAGAAGCGCGAACTGCACCTGTGCCCGAACTGCGCCCGAAAGGCGGGTCTCCCCTTGCCGGAATCGCCACCGAATCTGGCGCTGGACGCCGTGGTCCAGAGCCTGATCGTGGCCCACGTCGGCGAGCTGGTCGGCGAGCTGGCCGAGCTGAGCTGCCCGGATTGCGGCATCAAGTTCATGGAATTCCGGGCCGGCGGCCGGCTCGGCTGCCCGCAGGATTACCGGGTGTTCTCCGCCGGACTACTCCCCCTGATCCAGCGATATCACGGCGCAACGCGCCACGTCGGCAAGGCGGCCCGCCGCGCGGAGGGCGCCGAGGCTCGACTGCGACTCCGCACCCGCCTGCGCGAGGCGATCGCCCGGGAAGACTACGAGGAAGCGGCGCGGCTGCGAGACCAGCTCCGCCCCAAGGATCCACAGGCATGACTCTCGAAGACCTCACCAAATCGTCCGGCGAGTGGCTGCGAGGCACCGGCCCCGAGAGCGACATCGTCATGTGCTCTCGCATCCGGCTGGCCCGCAACCTCGCCGACTTCCCGTTCACCAATCGCGCCAGCCGGAGCGAGAAGTCCGAGATCGAGGCGCACTTCCGCTCCGCCCTGGGCCATGGGCGGCTCGATCTCGCCTTCATCGACGTCAACGGGCTGGGGTCGCTCGACCGGCAGTTCCTGGTCGAGCGCCAGATCATCTCCCGCGAGCTGTCCACCGGCGACGGTCCCCGCGGCGTGGCGATCAGCTCGCAGGAGAACGTCGCCATCATGGTCAACGAGGAGGACCACCTCCGCGTCCAGTTCATGCTCTCGGGCTTCCGGCTGCCGGAGGTCTGGGACTCCGTCAACCAGCTCGACGACCAGCTCGAGGAGCATCTGGCCTACGCGTACAGCCCGCAGCTCGGCTACTTGACCGCTTGCCCCACCAACGTCGGGACGGGCATCCGCGTCGGGGTGATGCTCCACTTGCCCGGCCTGGTCCAGACCAAGCAGATCGACAAGGTCTTCCGGGCCCTGCAGAAGATCAACCTGGCCGTCCGCGGCCTCTACGGCGAGGGGAGCCAGGCGTCCGGCGACTTCTACCAGATCTCCAATCAGCAGACGCTCGGCAAGTCGGAGGTCGAGCTGATCAAGATCCTCACCGATGTCGTCCCCCAGGTCCTCCAGTACGAGCGCATGGCCCGCCAGACGCTGCTCACCGAGCGCCGCCAGCACCTCCACGACCAGGTCAGTCGGGCGTATGGCGTTTTGAAGACGGCCCAGACGATCTCGAGCGAGGAGACTATGCTTCTGTTGTCGAGCGTGCGGATGGGGATCAACCTGGGGCTGATCGATAACCTCTCGATCGCCACGGTGAACGAGCTGTTCATCCAGACCCAGCCGGCGTTCCTCCAGAAGCTCCGCGGCTCGGAGCTGGGCGTGGAGGAGCGGAACGTGGCGCGGGCCTCGTACCTCCGCAGCCGGCTGTCCAACGGGCGGCAGGCGCCTCGGCATTGACGGAGTGCGCCCGACCCGCCGGGATCGCGCGGCGATCGACGACCCGGGGTCTGTCCTGACGCTCGCCGCCGGGAGACGACGCCGTGCCGCAGTTCAGCTTCGAGATCGACCCTCTCAAGGTCCTCGGCGTCCCGCCCGACGCGTCGCTCGAGCAGATCCGCGAGGCCTACCGGGCCAAGGCGAAGCGCTTTCACCCCGACACCGGCGGCGAGGACTGGGTCTTCCGCATCCTCAGCCAGTCTTACGAGCTGCTCTCCTCGGCCCGGGTCGTCCGTGCCGCGCATTTCGAGTCCGCCCCGCCGCCGGCCGCCGCTCGGCCCCGCCGCGACCCGGGTGCCGAGTCCGTCCACCCGGGCATCCACGACAAGGACGTCAACCCGACTCGCCTCGTCGCCGTGGAGCACCTCTGCGTGCGCTACCTCTGGGACGATGTGAGCTATGTCTGGCTCGGCCAGGGCGTGCCGGAGGAGGAACGCTTCCTGAGCTGCAGCCTGAACCTCAACTGGCCCGATGCCGCCCGGCTGGATCCGCTCGCCGCGATCCCCGGCCAGGCGGAGATCCTCGCGACGCTGGGCGAGCTCTTCGACGCCACGATCATCGGCAGCCGGCCGATCAACTCGCGGTCGCGCGTCGAGGAGGGCCGCTTCGCCGGCTGGCTCAGCTACTCCGGCTTCGATCGATCCTACAAGGCCCTCCAGGGGCTGCAGCATGCGCTCCGGCGGCGAGGGCTGGGCCTGCGGCAGTGGTCGCGGGACCTGTTCATCCCCCGCGCCTGGCAGTTCGACCGCGCCGCGCCGCCGGGCGGCAATCACCGATGAGCCCGAAGGGCCGGGAGCGCCGGCCGGCAAGCTCGGCCTGGTTCAAGCTGTGACGCTGGGGTCTGCGGCGGCGACCTTGGCGAGGATCGGGTTAACCAGCTCGTCCGGAACGAAGCGACGGAGGCCATCGGGACCCCCGTACCGCGCCACCTGCTTGATCAACGAGCTGGAGACGTGCGAGTACTCGCCGTCGGCCATGAGGAACACCGTCTCGATCGACGGATCCAACCGGTGATTCGTCAGGGTCATCCCGAACTCATACTCCATGTCCGAGAGGGTGCGGAGCCCGCGGAGGATCACCCGCGCCCCGATCTGGTGGACATACTGGACCGTCAGGCCCTCGAACGCGTCCACCGAGACGTTGGGGAACCGGCGCGTCACGATCCGCGCCATCTCCATCCGCTCCTCGACGTTGAACAGCGACAGCTTGTTGGGATTGACCCCGATCCCCACGACCAGGTGTCCGAAGAGGAGCCGGCCTCGGTTGATCACGTCGAGATGGCCCAGGGTGATCGGGTCGAACGTCCCTGCGAACACCGCGGTCCGATACGGGTCCTCGGTCTTCGGTTGCATGTTGCCCTTCCTGGTGATTGGTCGTTCGTCCTCGGTCATTCGCGGCGCCTCCCCTTCTCTTCGCCCTCCCGCGCGCCGTCGATCCCCTTCCTATACAGATGAATCATAATAAACGATCAATATTCAATATTTAATGAACAATGACCGATGAGAGTCCGGCCCGCAGGCGCTCGAGGTCCTCGTCATTGTTGTAGACATGCGGGCTGATGCGGATCCGGCCCCGCCGGCAGGCGGCCACGACGCCGTGGCGGCGTCGCAGCTCGGCGGCCGCGGCCGCGGGGTCAACGCCCTGGCGTTCCAGCACCACGATGGCAGAACGGTCCGCCTCGCGCGGCGAGCCGTAAACCGACCAGCCCGCCGACCTCGCCAGCTCGCGGACCCGTTCGGCCCGATCGGCGATCCGCCGCGTGACGGCCTCCGGGCCCCACTCGAAGAACAGGTCGAGGCTGGCGCCGAAGGTCAGCAGGCCGGGCATGGTGAACGAGCCGCCCTCCCAGCGCTGGGCGTTGGGCTTGAGCCGGAAGTCCGGCACGGGGGCATTGTACGAGCCGACCACGCTGTGCCAGCCCACGCCGATCGGGCGGAGCCGGTCGATCCAGTCTCGCCGGACGAAGAGGATGCCGGCGCCCTCGGGGCCGAGGAGCCACTTGTGCCCGTCGGCGGCCAGGAAGTCGATCGGCGTCTCCCGCACGTCGATCCGAAATGGGCCGAGCCCCTGGATGGCGTCGACGAACAGCGCGACGCCGCGGGATCGGCAGAGCTCGGCCAGGGCGTCCAGATCGTTGCGGAAGCCCGTGGCGAACTCGACGTGGCTGATCGCCAGGACCCGCGTCGAGCGGTCGATCGCGGCGTCCAGGTCGTCCAGGACGATCCGCCCGTCCCGGCTGGGGACCTGCCGCAAACCGACTCCCCGACTCTCCAGGTTCATCCAGGGGTAGAGGTTCGAGGGGTACTCGTCGGCGGCCGTGACGACGGTGTCTCCCGCACGCCAGGGGTAGCCTTCGGCGATCAGGCCGATGCCGTGAGTCGTGCTGTTGATGAAGGCGATCTCGTCGCGATCGGCGTTGATGAGGGCGGCGGCCGTGCCCCGGACTTCCTCCAGTCGCCGTTCGTTCTCGGGCCAGACGACCACCCCGTGGTTCTCCTGGCGGGCGGCCCAGTCGCGCAGGACGTCGCCCGATCGGCGGGGCAGGGGAGCGACCGCGGCATGGTCCAGATAGGCCCAGTTCCGCGCGACGGGGAACTGGTCCTCCCGGACGGCATCCCAGTCGATCGCGGGCGAGCCATCCAAGCCAGGAGCCTCCGGGTCGCGGACTCGGTCGGACCGTCAGCGCCGCGCCGATTTGCCCACGACGAACAGGACGAGCAGCGTCAGGACCACGGCGCCCAGATAGCCGGGGACCGGGTCGCCTTTCGACGAGCCCTCGGGCGCCGGCTCCTCCGGGGCCTGGGCGCGGGCGATCGGGCTCGCGGCCGGCGAGAGGACCAGGCCGAAGGCCAGAAGCAGGGGGGCGATCCGCCGGGCGGATCGTCGGAAGAGAGACTTCATCGTTCGCGCTCCTTGACGGGCACGGGTCGTCAACAGGATTCGTGGGTCATGGGCAGCCATTCCCGCAGAGGTCGGACGCGGCGGCGGAAGGCGCGGCGGGCCATCGCGACGGCCTTCCACGCCGGCCCCCGCGAGCGCAGGTGGGCGATGTAGTCGTCCAGGCCGACGGCCCAGAAGCGGTACTCTCGCCCCCGGAACTCGTAAGCCCCGTTCTCGCGCGGCAGCGGGAAGGGCTGGGCCGGCTCGGCGTACGCGAAGACCAGGACCGCGCGGAACCCCGGCCCGAAGATCGCTTGCCAGCGCACCAGTCCCTCCAGGTCGTCGGTCGTCACCCAGTTCTCCCAGCGCGCAGGCCCCGCGAGTCCTTGCCGCGCTTCCCCTTGACCTCGACCACCAGGTTGGTGCTGAAGCACGGATATAGCAGGAAATCCGGGTTCTTCAGGCCGTCCTCCCCGAAGATGGCGCGCCGGGTCTCATCGATCGCCACGCAGGGGACGCGCAACGAGCGGATGAAGCCCTCGAACGCCGCTTCGTAGTGGTTGGTTCGCCTGGCCATCGCCGCCTGGATCGAGGATCACCCTGGGTTGGAGTCGCGAGCATTCCGCCGCCTGGTTCCGGTCGTCCGCCTATCCATCACATCATCCCGATTCGGCCGCGAGGGTCAATGCTCCGATCGCGGATTCTGGCCGGCGATCGTCACGATCGGCAGTCCCGGCCCGCGCTTGCGCGGGCGGCGGCGGGCCGGCAGGACCGCCTCGGCGTACTCCCAGATCTGTTCGGGGGTCTCGAAGATCCTCTCGAACGACCAGTCCGAGTCGTATTCGCAGTTGGTCGTCTTGTAATCCCGGCAGATCTTGGGGCGATTGAAGTAGATCCCGCATCGGTTCTCGGCCGTCAGGTAGTTGCAGCGCGACGTCACCAGCAAGTACCACGTCCCCTTCTCGACGTAGATGAGCACCCGGTCGTGGGCCAGGTACCAGCGGATCGAGTCGTAGTCGTCCCACGTCGTGGGGGTGTCGATCGGCAGCGAGAAGTAGCGGCAGCACTTGCCCGTGCAGTAGTCGCACAGGCACTCGCCCGGCTTCAGGTCGCCGCGCTGCGGCTTGGTCTTCCCCTTGCGGCGGGTCGTGCTCACGTCGCGGCTCCTCGGCGTTCGTGGGTGTCGCGGGGATGGTGGATGGCGCAAGCCGCGGCGATGGCCGCGACTTGGTCCTCGGTGGTGCCGCAGCACCCGCCGATCATTCGGACGTTGTGGCCGAGCAGCCGGGGGACGGCAGCGGCGAACGCCGCCGGCGTTGAGCTGGACGAGGGGTCGCCCGCGCTCACGCCGGGCTTGACCAGGAGCGGACAGGCTACGGCCGCGCTCGAGCGCCGGACCAGCCCCAGCGCCCCGCCCAGATCAGGCCGGCAGTTGAGTCCGATCGCCGCGGCCCCGGCGTCGACCAGCCGGCGCGCGGCGTCTTCGACCGCCGCGGGCCATCGCCAGAGACTGACGAAGAGCGGAACGTCAGGCGTCGCCGTTAGCGCGAGGATCTCAGCCAGCGCGGCGACCGCCGCGTGGAGTTCGAAGGTCTCGAGGACCAGGGCATCGACCTCGCAGTCGAGCAGGATCGCGGCCTGTTCCGCGGCGGCTCCCGTTTGCTCGACGACCGACGGGCCGATATCGCCGACGACGAATCGCGACGGCCCGCCCGCCCGCCGCGCCAGGTCGACGCCCGCCCGGTCGATCGCCTCCAGGTCGCCGCGGCGTCCCAGGCGCTCGAGCCACGCCCGGTTGGCGCCGAAGGTGTTGGTGAACACGGCTCGGCCGCCGGCCGCCGCGTCTCGACGATGGATGTCGAGCACGTCCTCGGGGCGATCGAGGTTCCACAGGCACGGGTCATCCCGGCGGAGGTCCAGGCCGCGCGCCAGGAGGCGGGTCCCCATCCCGGCGTCGAGGACCAGCGGGCCCTGCTCGAGCGCGTCCAGCAGGCGGACGGGGATCGGGCGGGCCGGAACGGTGGTCGGGGCCCTGGCGTCTCGGCGCACTCGTGGGTCGGCGATGATGGGCGTCACGTGTGCTTGGTGCGGTTGCGGTATCGGGCACTGACCCGGACGAGGAACCGATTCTCCTCGTCCGACAGGGCGGCGCGGCCCTCGCGGTAGAGCTTCTCGAGGATCTCATCCATCCGGCGTTCCTCGGCGGCCTCGCGGGCCATGCGGCGCTGGCGGCGGAGCTCCGAGCGACGGCGGCGCCATCTCTTGAGGGCGCTCTCGCGCTGCGGTCGAACCGCGGCGCCGCCGCCCTCGAGGCTGGTATATCCCTCCGAGAAGTCGTAGCCGAAGACGCCGTCGTCGAAATAGCCGCCCTCCTCCAGCATCCGCGCCTCGATGCGGACCATGTACTCGATCACCACGGCGATGCCGATGAGCGTCCAGCCGCCGGCTCCCCAGCTCATCAACAACCGAATCAGGCCGATCAAGCCGACGAAGAGGACGCAGCTCCGCGCCGCCCAGAACGCGATCGTGCTGTCGCGCGACGCGACCGCCGACGGGCTGCCGAGCCACGAGCGCAGCGCGCGACCGAGGTCGAACGGGAGCGCCGGGATCACGTTGGCCAGCAGGATCACCCAGTTCCAGTAGGCGAACCACCCGAGCAGCCAGACGCCGCGGTACGGAGCGGCCAGTTGCGTACCGACCCAGGGCGCACCGTAGTCGGCCTTGCCGTTGCCGAACGGCGACCAGACGACATGGGCGCCGGCGAACAGACTCAGGCCGCCGGCGGTCGCCAGGAAGAACGCCCCACTCGTGATGACGCCGGCCAGCGCCACCCAGTAGTGCTCGCCGGAGCGCATCTTGAACGACGGACCGACCAGGTTGCCCAGCGGCCAGAGGTGGACCTCGTCCTGGTCGCATTCGAGCCAGGCGGCCGCCACCGCATGTCCCAGCTCGTGCAGCGCCAGGGCGATCAGCAAGAGCGCCAGCCAGCACGCCGTGTGCGACAGGCTGGCCGTCCGGGTCAGGTCACCCGGCTTGACGACCGAGCCGATCAGCCAGGACGCCGCGAACAGGATGAGCAGGATGTGGACTCGGACGGCCGTGCCGAACCACCGGCCCAGGCTGATCGGCGACCAGGTCAAGGGATCGCTCATTGGCCGTCACTCGAAGCGAACCGCGAGCGTGGGACTACGTGACGCTCGTCACCTAACGAACGAGTGTATCAGCCGTCGTCGCCAGTCGCAACTCACACTGCAAAGGTCATGCCGGTGATCCTGGAAGACGGCCGCGGCGGGCGTCTAAGCCGTGGAGGGCATCCTGCGAACTGGCCTCGATGGGCCGCGTCTCACCGATGCCCTCCCCCTCCACCTCCGTGACCGCCGCCGCCCATGTGTCCGCCGCCCATGCCGCCCATGCCGCCCATGTGCATGCCACCGCCGAAGCCGCCCATCGGCATGCCGCCGCCGAAGCCGCCCCCCCGCATGCCGCCGCCGAAGCCGCCCATGGCCGCGGAGCCGCCCATGCCGCCATATCCCCCCATGCCTCCCGGATGTCCGCCGGTCATGCCGTTCATCATCCCCGGATGGGCCGCCATCGGCATGCCGCCGGAGGTCCCCGGATGTCCGCCGGTCATGCCGTTCATCATCCCCGAGTGGGCGGCGCCGAGGCCGTTCATCATCCCCGAGTGGGCGGCGCCGAGGCCGTTCATCCCGGCACCGCCCATCGCGGCGCCGCGGCCCGATCCGCCCATGCCGCCGGCATTCCCGGCGACATTGCCGGCGCCGCCTCGATACATCGCCGTACCGCCGCCGGCACCCTGGCCCGACCGGCGCCGACGCCGGAGGCTCCCGCACGAGAAGCGACATTGCCGGCCGACGTCGTGTGCGTCCCCCCGCCGTTGTAGGACGTCCGCCAGCCGTGCGAGCCCGACGAGACCGCGGACGCCTGGCGGATCTGGCCGCCACCCGAGCCCGACCGGCCGCCGGCGGTCCGCGTCGCATTGCTGTTGTGCGAGAACGGATTGGCATATGCGTGCGACGAGGCCGGCGACCCGACCCGATGCGACGAGCTGACCGAACGGTTAATGCTTGTGTTCCGGGTCGCGCTGACGGTCCGCGTGGTCGTGTTCCCGTTTCTCGTGGTGGTCACGCTGCGACTGACGCTCACGCTGCGATTGATGCTCACGTTCCGGCTGCCGAAGGGATAGGCGCCACCCCAGCCTCGGCCGAAAAAGCCACGTCCAAAGAACCCCCCGGCCAGGAAGGGATAATAGAAGCCGCCGTAGAACGGGAAGCCGAAGCCGAAGAACGCCGAGCCGAACCCGGAGCCGAATCCATAGCCCGGATAGCCGAATCCCAGGCCCAGGCCGAAGCCCCCGAAGCCGAGCCCGCCGAGCCCGAAACCCCCGTAGCCGATCCCCCCGCCGAACGGATAGCCGCCGTAGGCGAAACCTCCGTAGAAGGGCAGGCCAAACCCCATGCCCCCATAGCCGCCATAGCCCGGATAGCCGTAGCCGTACCCATAGGGAGACCCGAAGCCCAGCCCGAGACCGCCGCCCATCATCCCGTAGCCGCCGTATGGGTAACCGTATCCCCCGCCATAACCGTATCCCCCGCCGTAACCATATCCCCCGCCGTAGCCCATACCATATCCCCCGCCGTAGCCCATACCGTACTGGACCGGCGTGGCATAGTAGGGATAGCCATAACCCCCGGTGAACGGATAATCGAGATAGCCGTAATAGCCGCCCAGGTTTCCGTAGTTGGCATAGCCGTAGAAGCGGCCGTCCTGATCGTAGAAGACGCCCGGGTAACCGTCGTAGGTGGTGTTCGGTCGTCCGAACGCCCCGTAGAGCTGGCCATACAGCTCGGGAGAGATGGTGGTATAGGGCTGATAGTTCAGGTCCCGCTTGCCCTTGGCCGACTGCTCGACCTGGGCGGGAGCGAAGAGGGTGCCGCGATCCTCGAGGGTGCGATCCCAGTAGCCATCCTGGAAGACCCAGCCGTCGGGCTGGCGGACCCACTGGGCGGGGACCCAGGACCAGCCCGTTTGCGCCTTGGCCCAGTAGCCCTTCTTCCAGACGACGCCGTCGCCGTCGGGGTAATACTGCCCGGGGATGTAGAAGCAATCATCGGCGGGCGGCTGACCGGGCTCGTCCTCGGGGCGCTCCTTGGGCGGGCCGTTCTTGCGATAGTCGAGGCGGTCGGTCCTCCGCTGGCTCCAGAAGCCGGGTACCCGGAACCACCCCTGGTCGTCGCGCTTCCAGTAGCCGTTGACCCAGAACCGGCCCGGCGGCGGGACGCGCCAGGTCCCCGTCACCCAGATGAAGTCCTTCTTGCCCGGGTCCCACTCCCAGTAGCCCTCGATCCACTCGGCCTTGATGCTGGGAGGGTCGACGGCCGGCCGCTCGGTGATCGGGGCCGGCGGGGCCCGGTCGACGCGCAGCGGCTCCTGGTCCTTGCGTGGTGAGAGGAACGCCTCGTGCAGCGGACCTTCCATGAGCGGCTTGACCCCCGGTTCCGGGGGCGGTGGCACCGTGCCGGTACTCCCCGACCCACCTTGCCCATCCTCCCGGGCCGGCAACGGAGAAAGGCCGACCCCGGGCTGATCGCCAGACGCCTGGCCGAAGGACGGCACGGCGATCAGGCTGCCCAGGACGACCATGAGACCGAACGCGCCACGATGGATGCGGTTCATCGCAACATCTCCGCCGACACGGCTCGAGAACCAGCGAGGTGGACGACGCCCTCTGGCAAGAGTACGCCCGCCAGGGCTCGATGGCACGGACCAAATTCCTTTTATCGCGCCCGTTTTCATCCCTACAATCGACAATTACGGCGGTTCGACTTCCCGGCGGGGAACTGAGATCAGCAGAGAGGGACGCAAGACCAGGATCGGTTGACGCTTTCATTGTAGCGTGTGTCCAACGAATTTCCACGTTCGGGTCGCGATCAACACGAACACGATCGCCGGCGAGATGCTGGTGCAGGAGGACAGGATTAGGAAAGAGGAACCACGAATCACACGAATTGACACGAATAAAGACCGGAGGTCATAACCCGACCTCCCGTCTCCTCCGCTACCCATTCGTGTTAATTCGTGTGATTCGTGGTTCCTTCTTTTCAAGACACCCGAAATCGGAGGTATGCTCCGGATCGTGTTGCCCGCTCACGCCTTGCGCAGGAGCGGCAGGGGGGCGAAGCCGGCGCCGACGACTGACTGCGGCGGGCAATCGAGCCAGTCGGCCAGCACCGAGGCGTAGATCCGGCGGAAGTCGGTGTGATACTTCAGGTCGCCGTCGTCCAGATCATCGAAGGTCGGGTGCGCGCCGACGAGTCCGGGCTTGACGACCGGCCCGACCAGGAAGACCGGCGCGGCCGCCCCGTGGTCGGTCCCGAGCGACGCATTCTCGGCAACCCGGCGGCCGAACTCGCTGAAAGTGAGCACGACCACGCGGTCGGATTGGCCCGCCGTCGCGAGGTCGTCGTGGAAGGCCGCGATCGAATCCGACAACTCGGTCAAGAGCGCGGCGTGGGTCCCGAGCTGATTGGCGTGTGTGTCGAAGCCATCGAGCGACGTGTAGAAGATGCGGGTGCCGAAGCCTGCCTTGATCATCTGGGCTACCAGCTCGAGCCGTCGGGCCAGGCCGAAGTTGGGGTACTTCGGCCCGCCGGCCTTCTGCCCGACCTGCTCCAGCCGGCTGCTCGACTCGTACGCCGACAGCGTCGTCTGGCGGATGAACCCCAGCAGGGGATCGTCCGCCTTGCGCACGGCCGCGGCGACCTCGTTGAGCGCCGATCGCTCGGACTTGCGCTCCGGATCGGATCCGGTCAGCCGGAGCTTGTAGCTCTCCAGGCTCTCGAGCGCGGGCACCTCGGTCTGGAGGCTGCGCAGCGCCTGGGGCAGCGACCGGCCGCCGACGTGCATGGCGGGCGGATCGTCGCCCGGTTTGCGGCCCTTCTGATCGAGGGCCCGGCCCAGCCAGCCGGTTTCGAGGGCCTTGGCGTCGGACTCCAGCCGGCCCGACTCCCAGATCTCCATCGACCGGAAGTGCGAGCGGTCCGGATTGGGATAGCCGACGCCCTGGACGATGTTCAGCAGCCCTTTCTCCAGCAGCTTGCTCAGCCCGCCCATCGCGGGGTGCAGGCCGATCTCGCCGGTGACCTTGTGGACTTGCGACGACCCGATGCGCAGGGTCCGCCGCCCGCGGATGTAGCCGTCGATCCCGTGCGGTACGACGGTGTTGAGTCCATCGTTGCCGCCTAGGAGCTGGACGACGACGAGTATCCGCTCGTTCGGCTTGCCGGCGCCCGCCGCGCGGGCCGACCGCCCCAGGAATTCGGGGACCGTCGTCGCGCCCATTGCCACCAGGGTGCTCGAGGCCAGCGAGGTCTGCAGGAAGCGGCGTCGGCTCGTTGCCATGATATTCCTCCGGGACAGGTTTGGTGCGTAGCAGCCGACCGAGCGCGATGTCGGATCCAGAGTTTCACGCAGAGACGCAAAGGAACGCAGAGACGCAAAGAGGTCTCCAGTGTATCCGCTGTAGTCCGGCCCTCATGTCGTCTCAGCTCCTCTGCGTCTCCGCGGAACTTTGCGTCTCCGCGTGAAACTCTCCGTGAAGTCCTCGGTCCTCTCTCCATCTCGGCCGCGCTCGGATCAGGCCAGTTGATACTCGGGCAGGTTCAAGATACGTCGCGACGCGTCGCGCAGCGCAGCCTCACCATCGGCGCCCTTCGCCGATAGGGCTTTCAAGATTGGGTCCTTCACGGCCGCTTCGAGCGGCCCGGGGACGAGGAGGTCGAGCAGGAACGTCGCGGCGTCCGTCGTGCGGCGGAAGCCGTGGCGGGCGGCCAGCTTCGTCGGGTCGAGGCGTCGGCCCATGGCCTCGTCGTCGTCCCCCAGCAGGGCGAGGGCGAGGTTCGCCCGGGCCAGCAAAGTCGCCGAGTTGATCCACGCCCGCCCCCATTCCCATCCGGCCACGCTGGGGGGAGCGTACAGGCTCTGTCCCATCTGGACGCACGACCTGGCCAGCGCGGCCGGGGCGACCGTCGGCTTGAGGATTTCCAGCGACCGGACCGTGCCCACCGCCAACTCGACCGGGCTCTTGACCCGTCGCCGCCGCACCGCCGGGTCGAAGAACAGGTTGGACCGCAGGATCGTCGCGATCGGAACCCGGATCCGGTACCCCGACTCGCGGAAGGCCCGCGCCAGCGGCGCGATCAGGGCGTCGGAAGGGGAGTGGAACTCGCTCACGAAGTAGCGGAACAGCTTGCGGCAGATCCACTCGGCGCAGGCGGGCTGGTCCATCAGGATGCCGGGGATGTCGTCGCCCGACCAGTTCCCCTGGCGGCCCAGCACCGTCTTGGGCCCGTCGTCGTGCTGGCGCGGGACGACCGCGAACTGGTCGCGGATCACGAACCAGCCGGTGAACGCCCGGGCGGCCTCCTGGATGTCCTTCTCGGAGTAATGCCCCCGGCCCAGGCTGAACAGCTCCATCACCTCGCGGGCGTAGTTCTCGTTGGGGTGGGCCTTCTTGTTGACCGTCGAATCCAGCCAGATCAGCATGGCCGGATCCTTGCCGATCGCCTCGAGCAGCACCCGGAAATCCCCCAGCGCCTGCGCGCGGAGGAGATCGTTCTGCCGCTGCATCAGGGCGGTGTTCTGGACCTTGGCGATCGAGGTGGCGAAGTGGTTGTGCCAGAACAGCGTCATGCGCTCGCGCAGCGGGTGGGGCGTGAAGATCATCCGGTAGAGCCAGATCGCCTGGAGGCGCTCCAGATCGGCCGTGGCCCCCAGCCGGGCCGCCATCGTGCCCATGAACGACTCGAACTCCGCCGCCGACGTCCCATCCGCCGCCGTGGGTTCGCCCGCGAGCAGCCGCTCGAGGCTCGAATCCGGCCCGTCCTTCAGGTCGCGCTGAAGCACCGCCCACGGCGCCGCGAACCCGGCCCGGCGGTGCAGGTGCGCGACGGCCTCCAGGTCCCACGGTCGCGATCGGTCGGGGCAGAACGGCGCCCAGCGCGATCCGGATCCTCCAGCAGGTTCTTCGTCGAGGCCGTTCTCATCGGGCGTGTCCTCTAACCGACGATGCGAGAAGGTCATAGGATGAGCTGTCTCGGTGGGCCTCACGCCGCGTTGCGGCGTTCGACCCACCCTACCGGCCTAATTCGAGCTGCAATTGAGCTCGACTGCGATCGGCGGTGTCCGTGACGACCAGCCGGCCTCGGCCGAGGTAGCGGAACAGATCGAGGATCATCGCGACGCGACCTTCCGCGTCCTCCTTGGTCTCGCCCCGGTCCAGCACGGTCTGCATGACCATCCGGCTGCGGTTCTGCTCGAGCAGCCGGGCGAGTTCGGGACCGTCGGCATCGACGGTGAAGGTCGCAGGGACTTCCTTCCGACCGTTCGCGCTCGCCTCGGACGCTTTCAATTCCTTCACGAGCGAGCGGGCGAGGCCCGTGCTGGAACTGAGGACGAAATACCGGCCGACCTGCGCGGCCGACGGGCTGAAATTGTACCGCTGCGCACCGGGCTCGCTCGCGGAGGTCGCCTGGCGAGACACCAGGTACTTCGTGGTCGCGATCGTGACGCCGTTGACCACTTCCGAACCGAGCTCGAACACTGGCCCCTTTTTCTGCGCCGACTCGACGTTCGCGATCGCGACGATTGACTGGAAGGCGATCTTGAGCCGCGCGGCGAATTCCTCCTGCGAGCCGTTGAGCTCGGCGACGATCGCGAAGGCGGGGAGCTTGAGGTCCGGGGCCGGCTTCATGCTCGCGTAGTCCTGGTGGGCGACGACGAGTCGCCAGTGGGGGTCGAACGCGCCGAGCACGTCGGGCCCGAACTCTCGCCCGCCGAAGAACTGGCCGGCGAGAGTGTCAAGCTGGGCGAATCCCTGGACCACCTCGGGGGCGAACAGGTCGGCCCGCGATTCCCAGATCGTCGCGAAGTCGCGCCACAGGCTCAGCGTGGCGATCGTGCCTGGCGGTCTGAGCGGAGGCATCGTCCCTCGACCTTGATCGGGCAGGTATCCCTTCACGCTCGCGGGACGAGCGTCTTTCGGCAGCGGCAGCTCGACGTCGGCCGCCAACCGAGTGTCCGACCACCGCAGCGTCGCATCGATCGCGCCGGCCCGCTTCAGCGCCTCGTACCACGATCCGAACAGGAACACGATGCCCGGGTCCGGCTTCTCAGGGAGGGTGTATTTCTTGGGGTCGAGCTTGCGGAGGCGATCGAGGTCGACGCGGCCGCGGAGGATCACGTCGGCGTCGTTTCCAGCGTCGGTCCCCGCGCCGGTCGTCGCCGGTGAGGCCGGGGCCTTCGCCCGGAGCCGATCGACGAGCCGCTCGATGTCCTTCGTCGAGTTGGCGATCGCCAGCCGGCCGGAGACGATCGCGTAGGCAGCCCCCTTATCCCCTCCCAGCACGTGGACGACCGTGCCCCGATAATCGGTCGTGCGGACCGGGTCGGGCGCCTTCTTGTTCGCGGCATCCTGCCGGGCCAGCTCGAGCAGGATCTCATTGAGCCGATCGAGCAGCTTCGGGTCGCGGGCGGTGACCACGACCTCGATGCGCGGCTCGCGGCCGGGCTCGGCCGAGATGTTGGCCACGATCCCGCCGCCGGTCAGGTCGCGGAGTGCACGGTCCCAGCTCATCTGGAGCCGGCCGGCGATCAAGGTGACGACCGCCTGGAGCTGGCGAAACTCGGGTCCCTCGCGGAACTTGCGATATTGCGGCAGGAGCTCGAGCGAATGCTGGATCCGGGGGTCGGTGATCCGGTCGATCACGAGCGCGGGGTGCGGGATCTCCAGCGTGATCGCCGGTGCTTCGTCCGGTTTCACTCCGGAGGCGGGGTTATCGCCGGCTCTCGCGGCCGGAGCTTGCGAGGCCAACGCGATCGTCGCCACAACGAACAGCCTCAGGCCGATTCGCCGTCGGGTCGTCCCGGGCCGTCGAGCCTCACCCGATCCCAGCACGCCGATCGCCTCTCGCGCGCATCCCGATACGGTCATCGCGGTGTCTCCGCTCTGGTTTCACGACCATGCCCGTTCAAGCCGGGCCACTCGACGGCCCATACGTCGCCCCGCGTTCTGTCGCCCTCATTACCTCGGAGAATAGCGACTTGTTTCGCGCTTCCGGCGGGGCGCTTCGGTCTTCCGCGGGTCGTTCCGCCGAGCGTTGTGGCGTGATCATGTCCGCGGAGGTCGCGAAAGCCGCGTGAAAACCGGCACAAAGGAACGAGACGATCAAAGCCAGGAGGGCCGCGAGCAGCGCCGAGGACACCCCGGCGACCCTCTCCGCCGGCCTGTTGGTTTCGCCGGTCACATTCCCCGCCGGGGTGGCGGCGCAGAGTCCGGCCGCCTGGGCGAGCCGGAGCGCACGGGCCCGGATTTCCTCCTCCGTGAGGCCGGTGTCCGCCGGCCCAAGGTCTCCGAACTCGCTCGCTGGAGTCCCGCCTTCAGGCGGAATGGGATCATCGGGACCGGTTGAAGCCGGGACTCCAGCGACGATGTCGTCGGCGCGTTGCTGGGCCGCGGTCTCCGGAACCGGCCCGCGGTCTCCCGATCGGTTCCCGGACGGCACGGCGGCTCGCCCTCCCGGGGAACCGGTCCCGTCCGCCTCCCGCTGTCGCTTCCGTAGGGTCTCGATGATCCGCAGCAGCGTCTTGTCATTCGACACCTCATACTTCCGCAACCGCTCGCCCCAGGCGCTGTCGTCGAACGCCAGCTCCGCCTGCGCCTCGGCCTCCTCCCGCTCCAGGTGTCCGGCCAGCGCCGCCTCCAGCCGCTCTTCCTCCGCGGCGATCAAGGCCAGCAGCTCCGCCCGCGCCGCCTCGGGGCTCGCCGGCATGGCCGCCATCGCCTCGCGGGCGTTGAGCCGGTCCAGGTACACCGTCCGCTCCTGCGGCGCCAGCTCGGACATCAGGTCGGTGAACTCGTGCGCTTCCTCGGGGTCCATCGTCCAGCAACACAGGTAGATGGCCATGACCCGCCGGTCGTCGACCGCCTCCAGCGGCTGGCGGCCCAGCATCCGGATCGCCTTGAGCCGGTCGGAAGGCTGCCACAAGACGCCGTCCTCCAGGATGTCGCGCAGCTCACCCCAGCGGTCCAGCAGCCAGGCGCAGCCCAGGGTCAACGCCTCCAGCCGCACGACGAGCCGCCCGGGGTCGTCGGGGTCGTTCGGATCGCCCGAGTCGGAGACGCGTTGAAGCTCGCCGGTGGCCGGGGCCGTATGGGGATAGAGGCAGAGCGGCCCGACGCGGTCCCAGTACAGCCGGCGGCCCAGCGCGACGACCTCCTCGGCCTGTGCGGCGAGGCGCTCAGCGCCGGCATGGCGGAGGGCCTGGCGACGCGTCTCCATCGCCCGGCGAACCCGATCCAATTTCCAGGAGATTTCCACGGCGCGGGTCACCATGAAGCGCTCGACCTCGTCGCGAGGCTGCAGATCGAGCGTCCACGCGTGGAGGCGTGCATTGAACGCGGATAGGTCCTCCCCGGGAAGGACAATGCTTTTGGCACGAAGGCCGTGCTTGAGGGCATTGAACTTGACGCGTTGACGGCCGGAAGCAGAGCGGGGTCCAGTGGACATATGTGCATTACGACGATTGATCTCGGCTCGGCTGGGCGCGGCCTGTGCGGTGGCGGCCATGGTCATTGTCCCCTCCTCGGGATGGGAATCAGCGAACGGGCTCTGTCAGTCTCCGGTGACCGACTGATGGGTCTCGCAGCGTGGCAGCGACTCGCTCCCGTCAACCCGTCCTTACCATATTACTTAAGAAGGATTCCTTCGCACAATAGAAAGCGCACGCGTTTTCTTTGTCGTGTGGCGCAAATGGAGCGATCGTGACGAATTCAAGTCGCGAAGAGCGGGCTCGTCCGGCGAGACCGAGCGGGTGTGGCGGGATGTTCCGTTCGTGCTGGCGATTTCGCCGCCGGCTTGAGATGATTGCGGGGCGGGCGTGGGGACAGTGCCGTCTTGACCCCATGCCGAACGAGGATTCCTTCGCCGGGTCCATCAACTGACCGACTCTCCCGTCCCCCGACTCCCGAGGAGAAACCTCATGAGCGACCATCGGACCGATGAAGCCCCTTCGAGAGAATTCGTCCCGGCCGTGAAGCCGTTGGAGAACCGCTCCCTCTTGAGTTCGACGGCCTCGGCCGCCGTTTCCCCGCTGTTCTTGCGTCTGCCCTTGCCCTTTTCCCCGGTGTTCATGCACCTGCCCAGGACCGGCGGCGTCTCGGCTCAGACCGGCAGCCAGGTCGCGATCGGCGTCGGCCAACCGACGACCAACACGGTGCAGATCAACGATGACGGCAAGGGCGATGTCCAGGCCGAATGGAACGGAGGTCCGACCCACTCGTTCAGCGGCGTGGCCTCGACCATCATCCAGGCCGAGCGGTCCCGGACCAATCAGATCAGCATCGTGCTGACCGGGAACAGGACCAGCCCGACCGCCCTCGCCGTCGGCTCGCTGGTGGCGACGGAGGCGACCATCCCGGGCCGGGACGCTCACGCGGGCGATCTCGCGCCGGGCCAGGACCAGCGGTGTTGCCGTCCAGACCGGCTCGCTCCTGACGGTCACCGTCAACCGGCCCACGACCGACGTCGTGCAGCTCACCAACGAGGGCGGGGGCGCGGTCCAGGTGGAATGGAATGGCGCTCCGGCCCACTCGTTCTCGGGCGTCGAGGAGATCGTGGTCCACACCAAGAACGCCAGGAAGGATCAGGTCACGCTGAATGATCCGGCGTCTTGATCCGATCGATCGAGGCCAGCCACCTCTCGAACATGGCGCGAAAGGCCGCCTCCAGGTCGCGGGTCAATCGTTGTGCGTCCATGAGCGGCGAGCGACTCATTCGCTCGCGCAGGCCGGAATGCAAGGTCGCCAGCCGGTGCAAGTCGCCGGCCAGGTCGGTCGCGATCCGCACGTAGTCCTCGGGCGTCTCGGCGATCAGCTCGTCCAGGCCGACGCTTCGCAGGAACCGGACACCCTGGCGTGAGACGCCCATCCGTCCGGCCAGGCTGATCAGAGGCACGCCCATCCAGAAGGCGTCGCAGGTGGTCGTGACGCCGTTGTACGGGAACGGATCGAGGGCGATGTCCATCTCGTGGTAGAGCGCGAAGTATTCGAGCCGGGTCGGCGTCCATCCGGCGAAGACCAACCGTTCCGGGTCGATGCCGTGGCGCGCGACGACCTCGCGGACCCGATCCACCCCGGCCCGACCGGCTCCGGCAGGGAGCAGGAGCCGCGCGCCGGGGACGGCCGCCAGCACCCGCGACCAGACGGCCAGCACCTCGTCGGTGACCTTGGCCAGGTTGTTCAAGCAACCGAACGTGACGTGCCCGGACCGGCGGGCCGGCGGCTCCGAGAGGACCGCCGGAGCGGGTCCGGCGCATAACAGAACGCGCACCCGGGCAGGCGGATGAGCTGCTCCTGGTAATGGGACTCCGACGAGCCCGGCGGATCGGCATGGGCGTCGGTCAGGTAATAATCGATGGCCTCGAGGCCGGTGGTCCCGAGGTAGCCCAGGTAGGACGCCTGGACCGGCGCGGGCCTGCGAGCGAACGCCAGCAGCCGGTTCCCGCCCGTATGACCGGCCAGGTCGACCAGGAGATCGATGCCGTCCTGACGGATGAGGTCGGCGGCCTGCGGGTCGGCGAGCCCGGCGAGCGAGCGCCAATGATCGGCATGACGGCGGCAGCGCCCGGTCACCTCGTCGGGACGCGCGACGTCGGAATAACAGAACACCTCGACGCGCCGATGGTCGTGGGAGCTCAGGATCGGTTCCAGGAACGAGGCCACCGGGTGCTCGCGGAAATCGGCGGAGACGTAGCCGACTCGCAAGCGGCGGCCCTCGAGAGGCCGTGGCGTCGCCGGTGGGCTCAGCCCGGCCTCGGGCGCCGCGTGCCGATCGGCGAACCGCCGCGATTCCTCGAGGATCTCGATCGGGTCGGCCCCGGACTGATAGAGCAAGGCCAGCAGGAGGTTGCTGTGGATCGCCGGCTGATCCGGCCCCCGCGCCAGCACGGATCGGTAGCAGGCGATGGCCTCGGGAAGGCGCCCTGGTCCTTGCAGGCGTTGCCGAGATTGACGAGCGCCCCGACGTGTCCGGCCTCGAGCGCAACCGCCCGCTCATAAGCGGCCAGCGCGTCGTCGGGCCGACCCCGGGCGGCCAGGGCGGTGCCGAGGTTGTTCCAGGCGTCGGCGAGGTCCGGTTGCAGGGCGACCGCCCGCTCGAAGCTGTCGAACGCCTCCTCGCGCCGTTCCTGGTGCCACCAGGCCAAGCCCAGGTTGTTGTGCGCCGCGGCCAGCGCCGGCTCCAGGGCAACCGCCTGGCGAAGGCTGTCGAGCGCCTGTTCTGGCCGGCCCTGGTGCAGGAGGACGAAGCCCAGGTTGTTATGCGGCTGGGCCAGGTCCGGTTGCAGAGACACGGCCTGGCGGAAGCTGAGCTCGGCCGCCTCGGTACGGCCCATGTGCAGGAGACACAGGCCCAGATTGTTCCAGATGCCGGCGGAGTCCGGCTGCGCGGTCAGCGCGCGTTCGAAGCAGGCCGCTGCCTCGTCAAACCGGCCCTGATGGAGTCGCTCGACGGCGAGCGCGTGCAGCGAGTCCGGGTCGTCCGCGAATCCAGCACCATCCGGCGCCATGAGGACCTCCTCGAGCGGATTTGAACTTGTTCCCCGGCGCCGCGGCGCGAAGGCCGCCGCGCGAGGCACTCTCAAGGACCCTTGGCCAGGTTCTTGGGGGCCGGGGCGGTCTGGATCTGGAAGGTCAGCAGGCCATTGGCGTTGAAGGCACCCACGTTCGACACGTCGGAGCTGTGGGTCCCGTCCAGCTGGACGTCCACCTGCTGGGGCAGGGTGACGTTGCCGGTGAGGTTGAAGGTGACGGTGTTCGTCCTGCCCCGGCAATCCACGAAGATCTGGCTGACACCGTGGAAGGTCGGCGGGGTGTGGCCATTCCACTCCACGGTGACGTTGCCGGCGCCGTCGTCCTGGATCACCGCCTGATTGATCCCGGGATGGTTGGTGACCACGAGCAGGATCCCCGGACCAACGAGGGCGGCGGCCCCTCCCGTGCGCGGTGGGGTCGGGGGACCGTGAGGTATGATGAAGATCAAATCCGGGTGGGCCCGCCCGAGCTCGGGACTCGGATGCAAGGCCCGGGCGCCGGACATGAGCGCCCTCGATTCCAACACATCCGTCGCCGGTCGCAGTCGCTTCGAATGTCGCATGGTCGTCGTCTCCGCGGTCCGTCGTTTGCCGGCCGATTGTGCGGGGAAACCAGACTCGCCGACGGCCTGGCCCTTCATATCATCCTCCGTCTCGGACCGCGATGCGACAAAGAAATACAAGACACAGATCGTGCGGATCTGACCAATAAAACAACGGCAATACGTCGTATTCCGACGGTCAGCCCTCGCGCTTTCGCCGTCGTGCATGGCCCGCGATCACCATCATCCGTTATAGTCGAAGGTCTCCGTCGGGAGATTCATCCGATCGAACAACGCGGCGAGCCTCGGAATCGGCCGGACGATGCCGCCTCACCCGGAATGATCATCGATGACGACGCTGTACAAGAACGTCTGCCCGCTCGATTGCCCCGACACGTGCAGCATGCTGGTAACGGTCCGCGACGGCGTGGCCGTCGATTTGCGGGGCGATCCTGATCATGCGTTCACGCGCGGGTTCCTCTGCCAGAAGATGGCGCGGTTCCTCGATCGTGTGTACAGCTCGGATCGGCTGCTCTACCCGATGAAACGCGTGGCAGCGAAAGGCGAAGGGCGGTTCGAACGGATCACCTGGGATGAGGCGCTGGACACCATCGCCGATCGATTCGCCGAGATCGCCCGATCGGCCGACGGCCCCGAGGCGATCCTGCCCTACAGCTATTGCGGCACGATGGGCAAGCTGCAATCGAGCAGCCTCGACCGGCGGTTCTTCCACCGCCTGGGCGCCTCGCGGCTGGATCGGACCATCTGCTCGACGGCCGGCGGCGCCGGCTATGAATACACCCTGGGCCGCGGCCGGATGGGCGCCGACCCGATGGCCGTGCCGCGTTGCAAGTTCATCGTCAACTGGGGCTCGAACACCGCGAACACCAACAGCCACCTGTGGAGCCTGATGATCGAGGCGCGCCAGAACGGCGCCACGATCGTCGCGGTCGACCCGTTCAGGAGCCCGACGGCATCCCGCTCCGACTGGCACATCCAGCCCCGACCGGGGACCGACGCGGCGCTCGCGCTGGGCCTGATGCACGTCATCTGGCGCGACGGGCTGCAGGACGACGACTTCCTGGCGCGGCACCGTCGGCGCCGAGTTGCTCCGTCGACGCGTGCTCTCCGACTATCCGCCCGAGACGGTGTCGGCGATCACGGGCGTTGACGTCGAGACGATCGCCCGGTTCGCGCATCGGCTGGCCCGCGAGCAGCCGTCGCTGATCCGGCTCAATTACGGGATGCAACGTCACCGCGGCGGCGGGATGGCGGTCCGGACGATCGCGTGCCTGCCGGCGATCATCGGTTCCTGGAGACACCACGGCGGCGGCGCGATGCTCTCGACCAGCGGCACGTATGACTTCGCCATGGACCGGCTCACCCGGCCGCTGCTCTCGCCGCCCGACGCCCGCACCATCAACATGAACCAGCTCGGCGAGGCCCTGGCCGGCGAGCTGCCCGGCCCGCCGGTGAAGGCCCTGTACGTGTACACCGCCAACCCGGCCGCCGTCGCGCCCGACCAGGCCCGGGTCCTCGACGGACTGCGCCGCGAGGACCTGTTCGTGGCCGTGCACGAGCTCTTCGCCACCGACACCGTGGACTATGCCGATATCGTCCTGCCCGCCACCTCGCAGCTCGAACAGGTGGATATCCACGGCTCGTACGGCCATTTCGACGTGATGTACAACCCGCCGGCCATCGCCCCGCTCGGCGAGTGCCGCTCGAATAACGATGTCTTCCGGGCCCTGGCCGGCCGGCTCGGCTTCGAGCCGGAGCTGTTCCCCGACGACGAGACGCTGATCCGCGAGGTGCTCGACGGCGGGCCCCACCTCGAAGGGATCACCCTCGAACGCCTCAAGGCGGAAGGCTCGATCCGGCTCAAGATCCCCGAGACGTTCGCTCCCTTCGCCGAGGGCATGTTCCCGACGCCCTCGGGCAAGTGCGAGCTGTACTCCGAGCGGATGAAGGCGGACGGCTTCGACCCGCTGCCGACCTACACGCCGCCCGGCGAGGACCCGCAGACTCGCCCCGAGCTGGCGGCGCGCTACCCGCTTCAGCTCATCAGCCCGCCGCGGCCGCAGTTCGTCAACTCGACATTCGCCAATTCTCCGCGGCATCGCACGGCCGCCGGCGATCCGACCGTCGAGCTCGCCGACGAGGATGCCGCCCGTCGCGGGCTGCTCGACGGCGATTGGGCCGAGGTCCACAACGACCGCGGCCGATTCCGGGCACGGGTGGCGCTCAAGGGGAGCGTCCGGCCGGGCGTGGCGGTGGCCACCGGCATCTACTGGAACAAGCTCGTCCCGGGGGGCACGAACGTCAACAGCACGTCGTCCTCCGCGCTCGCGGATATGGGGGGCGGGGCGACGTTCTTCGATAACCTCGTCGAGGTGAGCCGCGTGTCCGAGCCGGTCCCGACGGAATCGTCGGCCCCCTGAGCGGTGGTGGAGCGAACGATTCCGGATTTCGGATTCAAGATTCCAAATTGATATAATTAAGGATATTTAATTAATTCATGTGTTTGGAATTCGGAATCTTGAATTTTCAATCCGTTCCCGTCGCCTCCTCGGAACCGGGGCCGACCCGGAGGATGGGGACGGGCGCGGGTATTCCCAGGTTCGGCAGGCCGAGCGATTCCGGGGCTGTCCCCAACTCGATCTTCGCGCCGGCCTCGTCGAACGCGGCCGCCTTCCTCAGGCGTTCGCCGCCGTCGTGGGTCCACGCGGACATCTTCACGTACGTCGCCGCCCCGATCGAGCAGACGTACCTCCAGGAGCCGGGCACCATGCCGAAATGGGCGGCGCATTGCGCGGGGTCGATCGCGGGCGCAGGCCGGTCGCACGGCCAGCCCCAGGCGCCGCGCGCTTGCAGTGCGGCCAGGACTCCCTGCGCAGCGCGATGTGGCCCCGGAGCGCGGGATGCACCGCATCCTGGAACAGGTGATCGTCCAGCAGGCCGTGAGGCCCGATCGCGTGGAACAGGGCCTGCCCGTCGACCACGATGCAGCCGCGCCGGATCGCGACGGACCGGCAGGCTTCCTGGAATGGGCCCGGGCAGCGGACGGGGTACCCGTCGCGGTCGCGCGCCTCGATGAAATGGCGATAGGCTTCGTCCCAGGCGCCGGCGTTCTTCAAGATCCGAGCCAGTCGATAGTGAGTCTCCGCGAAGCCGGGATGCCTGTCGAGCAGCCTCCGATAGAGGACGCCGGCGCGTTCGGGATCCGTCGCCTCGGCGGCGCGCGCAGCGCGGAACTCGCGCTCGAACGCCTCGCGCTCGCTGCGTGGAGTATCCGCCGGCAGGAATGAGCGGTTCGGTTCGAAATCCGCGTCGTTGCCCGGCGGCACGATCAGGACGGTGATCGCGCCGACCTGATTCGCATACGTCGCGATGGCGTCCAGGCGGCGATGGCAGTCGTCCAGAAGTGCCGTGAACTCGGCGGGCGTGTAGGCCGGCACATCCACCAGAGTGCCGCGACCCGGCGGAGTCGGGAGGGCCAGGCGGCACTTCTCGGCCGTCTCGCGGATCAGGCCGCAGAAGGACGAGGTCCGCTCGAGCCGCTCCACCAGCAGACCCCACGCGGTCGGACGACCCTGGTCGAGGTAATGGTCGATCTCGCGCGACGGAGAAAGGCGCGAATCGAACTCGTTGTGGCCGCAGTAGACGATCAGGAGGTCCGGGCGGCGCGTGAGCTCGCCGAGCTTCCGATGCTGGCCTTCCAGGGTGTCGCCCATCCGGGCCAACAGGTGCAGCCGGCGCGCCGATCGGCGAAGAGGTCGTCAAGCTGCCAGGCGATGATCGCCCCGACCGAGAGCCAGCCGTTGTACGGGACTCCCTCGGCGCTCGACTCGCCCAGGACCACGACGTCGATTTCGCGATCGTCGGGAGGGTCGGAGAATCGCGTGGAGAGCGGGATGTCGCCCGCCGAAATCGAAGGCCCGATGGTGTCACCCTTTCCCGTGCCGCGCCCGAGGCCGCCGATCGGTACCGCCGTCCGGCGATGAGAGTGGGCCAGCCAGAGGGTGCTGCCCACCTCGGCCGCGACAAGGCCGATCACTGTCGCTCCGCCCAACAGTAGCGCGCGGGCGGCGGCCGTTCTCCACCGCTCGGAGCGGTGACGGCCGCGGAGCCACGACACGCTCAGCACCGAGAGGGCGAGGACGGTCAGCACAAGGGCCGAGCCATAGATGAACTCGGCGGCCAGGAGGAAAACCAGAGCCGCCTTCCAGTAAGACCAGGTGGGGATGAGGCCCAGTCCCCACCAAGCGGCGAAGAAAAGTCCGCCCGCCAGCGGAGTCAGGACGATCGTGAGCGAGGCGATGAGCGCCAGTCGCTTGACCCGGAAACCGCCGGCGGTCTGAGTCGCGTCGCGCATCGTGCTCCGATTCCCCCAACGCCGCCAAGAGCTCTGGTAGGGTGGGCTCCGCCCACCGATTCGAGGCCTCGACCGATCGGCAATGCCCCCCCTACGATACGCCCTGGAAGGGCTGCAACAAATCAGCCCGGGTCATCGCCCCGGGAAACTCGCCGTCGCACCAGCCACGCCGCGGCCAGAAGCGTGGCGCCAACGACGTGTAGCGCCATCCCGATTCGCGATCCCGGTGGATCGATCCGCAATTCGAGCCGGCCCGCGTCGTCCGCTTTCACGACGAACGGCAGAATCGGTTCGGCGCAGCGCCGGCCCGCGAAGATCCGCCGGCCATTGACCAGCCACCACGAGCCGGGGTTCTGGTTGATGAAGACCTCCTGGCCGGTCTGCACCTGGAACACCAGGCGATTCGGGCTCCAGAAGATCGGGCGGACTTCGCCTTCGGCCGTCCACGACTCGCCGCGATAGTCGGGGTCCTCTCGCGCCCTGCGGAGCGTCGGGGCATCGCGGTGATAGCTGAGCATCGGCTCGTATCCCCGGATCACCCCGTAACCGCGCAGGACGCAAGGGTAGCCCAATCCGTCGCGGACGTTCACGATCTCGGTGACCGGGGGGTCGGGGAACCATCGCGAGTCGGGAGGGACGGAGAACGCCAGCCGCGACTGTTGATGAGCGAGGGCGACGAGATCGGCGCCGATCGCGAGAGTCAGCGCCGCGGCCAGCACGCGGACGCCTCGGTGCCCCGAGCGGCGCCACCGAGCCAGCTCGCTCCCCGCACCGAGCCCGAGCCCCAGCATCGCCAGGAATCGCCAGCGGGTGACCACGTGCGCCGAGCCGATGAACGGCCAGTTGGCCAGCCAGTAGCTCGGGTGATACCATTGCCTCGAGCCGATCGCCATCCAGCCGCTGACGAGGACGAGCGTATGCCACCATCGCCAGCCTCTCGAGAGGCCCAGCAGCAACAGGAGGATGACCACGGGTCCGACGTAGCTGGTGACCGAGACGTACCAGTCCCAGTGCCGGCCGGTGATCGCGGGCCAGTCGAGGGTCGGGCGGTCGAGCAAGTGGCGCGCGATTGCGACGAGCGGCTCGTCCCAGAGCGTCATCGCCTCGCGGAGGTCGTCCCGGAGGACGGGATAAACCGTTGCCAGGCGCCAGCCGGCCATGAGGAGGAAGCATCCCAGTCCCGCGGCCGCATTCCGCAACAGGGCGACTCGACTCTCTTGGGGCTGAACACGTACGGCCCGCATCCCGACGGACGCCGCGAACGCGATGGCGTAAAGGCTGATGTACTGGAGGCCGTTCAGCAGCGTGAAGGCCATCCAGAACCCGAGGAATAGGCCCTGCGAGAACCCCCCGCCGAGCCGGAATGAGTGGTACGCCAGCCACGGGAGGCTGCAATAGCTCATGGCGATGACGTAGCTGGTGGCGATGCTCACGGACACGGCCCCGTTCAGCCCGTAGACCAGCGCCGCGGCGGCCGCCGCCCACGGCTCGCGGAACCAGAGCCACGCCAGGCGATACGCCCCTTCCACCGCGATCCACACGCAGAGGACCGTCGCCAGCCGCAGTCCGATCGTCGTCCCGAACGCCAGGACGAGCGGCGTCGCCATCGACACGGCGCCGATCTGCGGCTCGGCGGCCAGCGGGAACCCGCCGCGACACCAGGGGTTCCACCAGGGGAATTGATGCCAGACCGCGATCGTGCGCCGGACCGCCTCGAACTTGTCGAGCACGAAATCCCAGTCGGCGAATCCCAGGCCGTCGGGGTTCCGCAAGAGAGGGATCGCCAGCGAGGCCACGGCCAGGCGCAAGGCCCACGGCATCCACCGGGCCGCCGTACCGTTCGATGCGAGCTGATCCGGCAGTGGTGACGGCCAGGCATCTCCGGGCCGAATCCAGCACAATCGGCACACCCCGATCGCGATGGCCAGGACGATGGCTGCCTGCGCGAGCGACCAGCGCAATCCCCAGGGGAGCGAGAAGAACCAGGCCGATGCGACGTCGGCCGCCAGCGGTGCGAGGAACACCGCCAGCGACACGACGGCGAGCAAGACCAGCGGCTTCCTGGACCGCGGGTCGAGCCAGGGTCGCGCCGCCCTAAGGAGAGCCCGGACTCGGTTCTTCATCCAGGATTCCCAGGGCTGTCGGCTGCTCGGGAGGGTTGGCCCGCTCCCAGGCGATCGTGCGGCGGAGTGCTTCGTCGAGGCCGACCGGCTCGGCGTAGCTCAGCTCCCCTCGGATGCGCCGGGAGCTCATGTCGAGATCCTGGCTGACGTCGATCGGCAGCGGAACCCGGCCGATGGGGACCGTCTCGACCCGGCCCGGCCAGCCGGCGGCCGCTCCGATCCGACGGACCCAGTCGGCCTCGGTGAAGGCCGGCTCCTCAGCGACATGATAGATTCGACCCGCGGCCCGTTCATCCTCGATCGCCAGCGCGATCGCGGCCGCCACGTTCTCGACGAATCCGCGGGGGGTCTTCCAGCCGGCCAGTCCCTCATCGAGCCGGATCGCCGGCCGACCCTCGTCGATCCGCCTGAGATACGGCGAGAGCCGCCGGAAGGGGTCGCCGGGGCCGTAAGTCATCGGCAGCCGCAACACGGTGGCGGACAGGCCGGGTTCCGCCGTCACCGTCCGTTCGACGGGTATCTTGTCGTACCCGAGGAGGAAATCGTCGGGGCCCTTGGCCTGCGAGCGGTAGGGAAAGAGGACGGAACGGAGCGGCGACTCCTCGGTGAGCGGAGTCGGCTCGATCGGCCCGGGTTCCGTCCCCACGACGCGACCATAAGCCAGGTAGACGTCGCCGCTCGAGAGGACGACGACCCGCCGGGCGAGGCCACGGAACGCCTCCACGAGTCCGCTCGCATCGGCCTCGGTGTAGGCGATCATGTCCACGGCGAGATCGGGGCCGAACCGGCGGAACTCCTCCCGATGCACCGCGAGCTGATGCCGATCACCCGTGATGTGCCGGACCGAATCCGGCAATTCGGCCCGCGTCTGCCCGCGATGGAAGACCGCGACCTCGTGGCCGCGGTCGACCAGCCGCCGCACCAGGTGCGGGCCGATGAAATTCGTTCCGCCGATGATCAGGATGCGCACCGGAAGCCTCCCGCGGCCGTCGATCGTGGCCCGGCGCGGAGCCGGCGGCCACGATCGGATTATATCCCGCGGCGGAGACGACTATACGATCGACAGCTCCAAGACGTCCAAGACGATCGAGTTCGCCATCAAGACGGGCAACGACGCCGGCAAGAAGCAGCTCGGCATTGACAAGCTCGACGGCGGCAAGCTGACGATCGCAGGGCCCCCACGGGCTCGACCGAGCGGCCCAGGTCTTTCGAGCCCGATGCGGATTCGCCGGTCCTGGTGGTGGTCCTCGAGCGCCAGAAGTCCTGAGCGCCTCGCATACAACCGCTGTTTTCCGCTACAATCGTCGCAATCGGCGCGACCGAAGCCATCGTATTTCGAAAGGGAATTCGATGGCTTTTCGATAGCAGAATCCGCCCATCCGGCACTATCCTGGGATCGAACCGGGAGACGCGTTCAGGGCGTACAGGGGACATTCCGATGCAAACCGACTCCGGCACCGCCGTGGAATCCGACCCGCTGAAGGCCGTCGCCGACGCCATGGACGCGGCCGTCCAGGCCGCCAAGGAAGGAGCCATCAAGGCCGGGGAGACGGCCACCGGCCTGGCCCCCGCCGCCGGGCAGGCGATTTCCGCCGCCGTCTACAAGACGAGCTACGCCATCTCCTACGGCCTGGTCTTCCCCGCGCTGCTGATCGCCCGGACGATCCCGTCGAACAATGCCCTCGTCCACGGCCTGACCGATGGCGCGAGGGCCGCGATGGACACGCTCAAGGACATGAAGGCGGAGCCGGCTCCCGACGTCGCCCCGTAGGGTCCGATCGCCGACCGCTCGGGGCGGGCGGATCCTCTACCCCGGTCCACACGAGACCCCGTCGCATGCCCGCCGTCGATCTCTCGGTGTCGTTTCCTTCCCCGGGAGTGATCCGGCTCCGGAGCCGCGGACTGTTCGGCGACTCGGAGAGCCCCGACTGCCGGCGCTTCCTCGAGCGCGTGTTCCAGGCCGCCGAGATCACCGGCGTCACGATCCGCGGCGGGGCCTCTGCCCATGCCGAACTCCGGTTCCGCCCCGAGACTCACCGGCTGGACCACGTCGTCAGACGGGTCGTGGCGTCCTTGCTCGAGCGGATGTCGGCCGTCGAGGACCACCGGCCGACGGCGATCGCCGCCACCGCGACCGCCCGCGACCGGAGGGGCGTCGTCCGGTACTTCCGCCACGATGCGGCCGTGAACGGCTGGGAGATCCAGGTCGATCGGCCGGGCCGGCTCCGACTGAAGAACCGGGCGTTATTCCGCAAGTCGTCGCTCTGCGCGGCGATCGAGCGCGAGCTGATGGGCGTGCTGGGGATCGAGCAGTACCGGACCAGCGCGCTCTTCTGCACGGTGCAGGTCGATTACGACCCGTCGCAGCTCGGCCGGGCGCAGGTGATCGAGGTCCTCGACGCGGCGCTCGCCGTCGCCGAGCGACCCGAGCGGCTCGACAGGCTGGACCTGCACCTGCCGATCTGCACGGCATCGCTACCGATCGCCGCCGTGGCGCAGTTCGCCGCCCCGGCGCTCTTGCCCCTCGCGGCGGGCGTGTTCGCCTGCACTTCGATCCCCACCTTTCGAGAGGCGTACAAGGTCCTGGCCCGCGAGAGGCGGCTGGGCGTGGACGTCCTCGACTCGATCGTCGTCCTCGGCTGCCTGGGCACGATGGCGATCTTCCCGGGGGCGGTGCTTTGCTGGTGCCTGAGTTTCAGTCGCGTTCTCGTCAAGCGGACCCAGGACAACTCGAAGAAGATGCTGCTCGGCACCTTCGGCAAGCAGCCGCGGCACGCGTGGCTCTACCGCGACGGTACTGAGGTCCAGGTGCCGCTCGACGGGCTCCGAAGGGGCGACATCATCGTTGTCAACACCGGCGAGGTCATCCCCGTCGACGGCCATGTCGTCGAGGGGATGGCCATGGTCGATCAGCAGGCGCTGACGGGCGCGTCAACGCCGGCCGAGAAAGGCGTCGGCGATCGCGTCTTCGCCGCGACGCTCATGATGGCCGGCAAGGTGTTCGTCTCGGTCGAGACGGCGGGCAGCGAGACCGCCTCGGCGCGGATCGGCCGGATGCTCGACGGCACGGCCGGTTACAAGCTTTCATCGCAGCACAAGGGCGAGCGCCTCGCCGACAAGGCGGTCATCCCGAAGCTGGGTCTCGGAGCCGTCGCCCTGGCCACGATGGGGCCCGGCGGCGCCGTCGCCGTGCTCCACAGCGATTTCGGCACGGGCCTGCGTATGGCGGCCCCGCTGGCGATGCTCAGCTCGCTGGCGCTTCCGCGCACGCGGGCATCCTCGTCAAGGACGGCGGGGCGCTCGAGCGGATGAACGAGGTCAACACCGTGCTGTTCGACATCGCCGGCATTCTGATCCGTGAGCGGCCCGAGGTCGGGCGGATCATCGCCTCGGACGGCTTCAACGCGGAGCGCATCCTCCGGTCCGCGGCGGCCGCGGAGCGCCTGTTTCACCATCCGATCGCGCTGGCCATCCAGCAGCGGGCCCGTGACCTGGGCCTGCACCTGCCGGGCGCCGCCGACACCCGTTACAAGGTCGGCTCGGGCATCACCGCGCGCGTCCGGGGCCACACCGTGCGCGTCGGCAGCCGGCGATTCCTCGAGACTGAAGGGATCGCACCGTCGCCACAGGTCAGCGACGCGTTCGACGAGGCGCACCGCGAGGGCCACACGATGGTGCTCGTGGGGGTCGATGACCGCCTGGCCGGCGCGATCGAGCTTCGAGCCCCCGTCCGGCCCGAGGTCCGCGCCGTCGTCCAGGGCCTCCGCCGCCGCGGGATCAAGCATATCGCGATCATCTCGGGGGACCACGAGGCCCCGACGAAGGCGCTCGCGGAATCGCTGGGCGTGGACGGCCATTTCGCCGAGGTCCACCCGGCCGAGAAGGCCGATCTGATACAAACGCTTCAGAAGGAAGGACGCAAGGTCTGCTTCGTGGGCGACGGCATCAACGACCCGGCTGCCGTCGAGAAAGCCGACGTCTCGATCTCGCTGCGGGACCCCTCGTCGCTCGCGGCCGACGCGGCGCAAATCATCTTCCTGGAGGAGGACCTCGATAAGCTATCTGAACTGCGGGACATCGCCCGCGATCTCGATCGCAACGTGAAGCGGAGCTGGTCGATGATCCTGGCGCCGAACATCGGTTGCGTCGCGGGCGTCTTCGCGATGGGGTTCGGGATCATGGCCTCGGTCGTGACCAGTAACGTCGCCGCCCTGGCCGCGCTCGGCAACGGCGTGCTCCCGCTCCGCAAGGTCGCCCAGCTCGAGGCCGAGAGGCGCCACCGGCTGCAACTCTACCAGGCCCTCGCGACCGATCGGGCCGCTTCCGAGCCACAACGAGTTCCTGCGGAACCGTCACGAAATACCGAGCGCCGCCGACCAGCCCTGGCATCGACGGCAACCGCGGTTTACGATTGAGAGTCTGTCCCGGAAGGTGGGTCAGACGATTGTAGGGTGGGTGAAACCCACCGACGCAAGGCCTTGGCACACGGTGGGTTTCACCCACCCTACGGGATCGCTCTCGACCCTTCCGGGACAGACTCTGAGTGAATTCATCGGACCTCTTCACACGGTGCCCCACTGCCATGCCCGACAAAGCACAGACCCGTGCCCGGCCGCAGAAGCCTGAGGAGCCCCCGGTGGATCTGAACCTGCGGACCCGCGAGCTCGCCGGTCCCCCGACCCCGGAGATGAAGCGGTTCAATATCTTCTTGATCGACACCGGCTGGAACGCCCCGGTTTCGAAGATCGTGCGCGCCCACCTGAGGAGCCTGTTCGACATCGGCGGCTATCACGCGCATGACAGCCTCTACGAGCTCTCGCCCCAGCAATCCGCGGTGATCCTCCAGCGCGACCCGGTCCTGATCGGGTGCGACCCGACGATCATCGTGTATGACCTCTACGGTTGCAACAATGCGAAGGCGGGCGGCTACCGCGGCTTCCGGCTGAACCTCGGGCTGATGCGACATCCCGAGCAGGCGATGGCGCGGTTGCAGGAGTTCGTGCGGTTCATCGCCATGAACCGTTGCGCCGATCGCCTGGACCGCGAGGTCCGTCGCGAGCTGCACCGCGAGGGCATCGAAGGCATCGTCAAGATCCTGCGCGAGACGTCGATGGAGATGCTGATCGAGTGACCCCCCAGACGAGGTCCCTTCCATGAACGAAGAGTTCCCGATCTTCCCCGCTGTCGTCGGCACCTGCATCGCCCTGTTCCTCGGCTACGAGATCAACCGCCGGAGGAACAAGCTGCGCAAGGTGTTCAACACCTTCGACAAGCAGGAGAGCCGGATCGCCGACGCCCTGGAACACATGGTCGAAAGCGGCCAGCTCCAGCCTTACGTCGCGAACCATGCCGTTTGACACTGCGTTGAACGGCCGCCCTGGCCATGCTATCCTCATTTCAGATCGAGGGTGCTCTTGGCGGGCACGGATCGTCAGGTCACGCGGGCCCCACTATGTGTCCATCATCATAGTGGAGCTTTTTTTTTGCGCCGGCCCCTCGTGCGAGTGCGTCTCCTCGGACTGGGCGAGGCCAACCACGCATGGTTCCCATCGGTGGCCAGACGACATCGCCGCGCTCGTGGTTGTCTCGCCTGCCAGCGAAAGGGCAATCGATCGTCGCCTCGTCCGCTGCCGTCGGCTGGGACAACGTTCACGGTGTCATCCTCGAAGGTCAGATCGAGGAGTTCTTCGACTTCTCCGCGCCCTTCCCGATCGTCCTGTTCGTGCTCAAGGGCGCGGCGAGGCTCGACTGGAGGCATGCGAACCGCTATTCGCGTCTCGGCGTCAAACCCGGCGACGTCCTGATCGCGCCGCCCGGCGACGCCAACCGCCTGCGCACGAACCTGGCGATCGAGCTCCTGTGTTGCTTGATCTGCCGGGAACGGCTCGTCGCGATCGCGGCCGAGGAGTGGGAGGGCGGCCGCGCTCCCTTCGAGATCACGGAGAGCTTCAACCGAAACGATGCGGATTTATGGAACCTCGGGCGGAGGCTGGCCGATCAGATCCAGTCGTCGGTCCCCGGCTCCCGGTTGTATGCCGAGACGCTCCAGACGCAGATCGCCATCCACCTGCTCCGCGATTATTCGTCGCTACCCCGCCAGGCGGATCGGGCGGAGGAACTGGCGGACGATCGACTCCAGCAGGTCGTCGAGTACATCCAGCAGAACCTCGGCGATGACGTGTCGCTGGACACGCTGGCGGGGATCGCCGGCCTGAGCCCGAACTATTTCCTCGCCGCCTTCCGCCAGGCCACCGGACGGACACCGCATCGCTACGTGACCGACTTGCGGATAGCCAGGGCCTGCGAGCTGCTCCACGACCCGCGCCGGCCGATCACCGAGGTGTCGCTCGCCGTGGGATTCTCGTCGCAGAGCCATCTGACGGAAGTCTTCCGCCGGACCATGAACACGACCCCGGCCGCTTATCGCCGGGACGTCCTCGGACTGACCCGCGAGACCGATGGTGCCGAACCTTGAGGCCATGCCTTCCCCAGCCGCGCCCGCGCCCGGCACGCCGCGTGCGGGGAAACACCATAAGGGCAAGCGGAGATTCTTGATAGAGAAAAGATCTCGGACGGATAGACTGGGAAGAAGGCGACTATCGCGCCGATGGGTCGTCGGCGCCGGTCGCTCGATCGAGCATCAAGACCCTTGGCGATCGACGCTCGCGGGCCCGGGATCGGCCCGTTCGCGTCGCGTCGGAATTCCCCGATCCTCCTGAGCCAGGCGAACCAACGATGGCACGAACTCAGCGTCGGAAGGGCCGCGCGGCGGAACTCCCCGAGCCGGACGAGACCGAGGCGCCCGCGTTCTGCCTCGACATCGAGATCGATGAGGATCGAGGCCTGCTGCGTGTCTACGACCCGCGGGCCTTCCACGCCGGCCGTCGCGGGTTCTGCCGCCGGTTGGTCGAGGCGGCGGCGGCCGATCCGGCTCTCGAGAAGGCGGAGATCGACCTCGTCTCGGCCTCCTGCCGCCTGGAATTCGACCGTCGCTCGGCGACGGCCCAGACCATGGCCGACGGGTTCACCGCCGCGATCCGGCAGGCCGTCGAGACTTCGTCCGGCGACGATCGACTGCTCTGGTGGCGCCGGCCGTCGCGATGGTCCGCGCTCACCGCGTATCGGACCACCGAAGGCGTCTCATCGTGGGAGACGCTCGAGGCGCGCGCGGGGCGGATCCGACTCCGTCATCAGGCCAAGCCGGACGAGCGATCGCGGCTGTCCGGGCTGGCGGACTCGCTCTCCGCGATCGACGGGATGGAAAGGTGCCGCGTCTCCCCGTGGTCCGGCACGCTCACCCTCGACTATCGCCCCGGGAGCCAGATCCCCGACCGGCTCGTAGACGCGGTCGAGCAAGCCCTCCGGCCGGCGAAGCGGGCCGAGTCATCGCCGGACGAGATCGCTCCGACGGCCCGCAGCGGCGGCGAGATCCTGGTCGCCAGCGGTTTCCGGCGCCTGCGGTACCTGGCGCTGGCCGGGGGCTCCTTCACCATGACGCTCATCGGGCTTGTCGTGCCCGGAGTCCCCACGGTGCCGTTCTTGCTCGCGACCAGCTACTACCTGGCGCGTTCGTCACCCTGGCTGAACGATCGACTCCGCCGGACCGCGCTCTTCGGTCCGATCCTGGTCGAGTGGGAGCAACACCACGCCCTGAGCTTCTCATCCAAGGCGAAGTTGATGAGCTTGACGGCTGCCATCACCGTGGTGACCGTCGCCCTGAGTGCCGCGGCTCCCGCGGTCCTGGTCGTGATCATCGTCATCGCACTGCTGAGCGTTTACGGGATCGCTCGTCTTCCCGGTCTCCCTCGCGAGGCATCCGGCGAGGTCGGATCGGCTCGCTCCGCGCTTCTCGCGCTCCCGTCACCGTGATCTTCAGCCATGCCGCCAGTCGCGGCGGCGAGCCCGACATCGCGACATCGACAGACGACAGAGATCATCTTGACACCAAGACATGCAACAATTATCTTCAGCTTGGCCGGATGCTCGGTAGCGGATCCGCCAGGCCGAGTTCGGTGTCCCGTCGTGCGAGTCGGTTGCGGCGGTTTTTTTCTAGGCTGGCAAACTTAGCTGAGACCGGGAACGTAGAAAGGGGGTAGCCACAAAAGGAGGCCCTCCATGCGCAAGCGACGACGACCGCGCCCCAAACCCGATCGCGCCCTCAGCTTGGTCCCCGTCACGCGCGATTGCCCGGAATGTCAGCAACCGCTCCGGGCCCGCTACAACAACTTCCGCACCATCACCACGCTCGACGGCGTCCTGCATCTGACGCTGGCCATCCGACGCTGCCACAATCCCGATTGCCCCCGGTTCCGTCTGCCCTACCGGCCCGAGGCCGAACCCCACTTCGCCTTGCCCTATCACGAGTTCGGCCTCGATGTCATGGCCACTGTCGGACGGCTCCGATATGCCGAGCACCGCAGCATCCCCGAGATCCACCAGGGGCTGACCCGCCGCGGCCTGGTCGTTTCGCAACGCACGGTCACCAACCTCCTGGACCGCTACGACGAACTCAGGGCGCTGGCCACAGCCGACCCCAAGCGGCTGGGACCCCTGTTGCGCCAGCAGCGTCGCGTCATCCTGGCCATCGATGGACTGCAACCCGACGTCGGTCACGAGGTCCTCTGGGTCTTGCGTGACTGCCTCTCCGGGGAGATCCTTCTGGCCAGGAGCCTCTTGTCGTCCACCGCCAAGGACCTGGCCGGCCTGATTACCGAGGTGCGCCAGGCGCTGCCCGTGCCGATCACTGGTGTGATCTCCGACGGCCAGGAGAGCATTCGCAACGCCGTCAGGCAGGCGCTGAAGGGCGTGCCGCACCAACTCTGTCACTTCCACTATCTTCGCGAGGCGGCCAAGCCGATCTCCGAGGCCGATCGTCATGCCAAGAAGGAATTGAAGAAGCGAGTCCGGGGAATCCGTCGGATCGAACGCCAGGCGGAGGCGGATCCGGAGGACGAGGAGGCGGACATTGTACGGAGCTACTGCGCCGCGGTGCGTGCCGCCTTGACCGACGACGGCTTGCCGCCGCTGGCCGCTGCGGGGCTGAAGCTGCAGGACCGACTGAGCCGGATCGCCGCCAGCTTGGACCAGGTGGCGGCTTTGGCGGGGAGTTTGCCCTCTGGTCTGAAGCGTCTGCAGCAGTTGCTGCGGCGTGGGCTGGAGGAGACAGCCGCCCTGTTCCCGCCGGTGCGGGAGGCCTACAAGTGGGTCAAGCGCGTGGCCCGGATCCTCAAGAACCGGGAGCAGTTGCCGGCCTCGAAGGTCCGGCGTCGGCTGGTGCAATTGCTGGTGCGGATGCGGCAGGCAGCGGCCACGACCGATGAGCCCTCGGTCCAGAAGGGCCTGCGGCACTTCCTGAAAGTGACAAAGAGCTACCGGCCAGGCTTGTTCAAGTGCTACGAATCGTCGGACCTGCCGCGGACGAATAACGATCTGGAGCACGCCTTTGGGAGCCATCGTTATCATGAGCGCCGCGCCAGTGGCCGGCGTCGGGCCTCGCCCGGATTGGTGGTGATGGGCTCGGCACGGGTGATCTCGAGTCTGGCGACCCGGCTGCGCCCGACGAAGGCTTGGTCTTACGTCCGGGTTATGTGTCGCGCTGGCAAGAGCTGCGTGCGGACTTGGACGCGCGGCGCGAGTCGCGACGAAAGCAGCGCCGCTTCCGCCACGACCCGGGCAGCTATCTCAGGGCGTTGGAGCAGCGGTGCCTCCAGCTACTTTTGCCACCCTAGTTTTTTTTTGCGCCGATCCGTCGGATGACGAGACGCCGCCGCGGTCGGGCCCGACGGTCGATGGGCTCGCCCGCCCCGCCCCGGGCAAGGAGGCCGCTCATGTTCCTTTACGTGGCATCGTATTACCTCGCCCTCAAGGCGGTGTTCTTCTTCAGCCTGGTCCGCATCCAGGTGAAGTTCGACTTGATGAAGGACCACTGGCTGTTCCTGGGGATCCTGTACACGGCGGGCGTGGCGTTCCTGAGCTACGTCTTCTTGTTTAGCTGGGAGAAATTCCAGTGGGCCGCCTGGCAGCTTCGGGTGGCCAGGAACTTCGGGATCGAGCCCGAGCACGCCTTCGTGGCCGAGACCTTGATCGTGTCGACCCTGTATTTCTGGCTGATGTCGAAATTCGACGAGGGCGTGATCTTCTGGACGTTGCTCCTGCTGGGTTTGCTGGTCGTCTGGTTCTGAGGCAGCGGTGACTCGACGGGCCAGGGTGGCTCTTGGCGGGGATGCTCGGGGACGCTCGCGGTGATGGGATGACCGATGAACATCGTGTTCTTCTGCCAGAGTTGCGGTGCGCGGTTCGAGGTTGACCCGCGAATGGCCGGCAAGAAGGGCCGATGTCGGAATTGCGGCCAGTATGCGATGATCCCGCGCCGAAGAGATCGCGTCGATGGCCGCGATGCCGGCGCTGGCCGCGGCCGGGGCCGGGGCAGGGGGCCGAGCGGCCGGGGTCTCGACCGGGGTCGACGACGGAGGCCCGTCGATCGGTGCCTGGCTCAAGGCGGGGATCAGCCAGATCGCGCTGGCCCCGCTCACGGTCGACCGGATGCCGCTCCGCCCGACCAAGCCATCCCCGCTCGACGACGCCGAGGACTCCAAGCCTTACGTCCTGGCCCGCCCGGAGCTGGACGACCGGGGGCCGGTCCGCATCCAGGACAACATCGCCGTGAGGCTCTGGAGGCGGGAGATCGGGGTCGCCCAGCAGGTCTTTCGCTGGCTGAATGACAGCGCGTACTTCGTCTCGATCCCGTTCCTCATGATCCTCCTGGTCGGCGCGGCCGTGAAGAGCCGTCCCGTCGCGTTCTTCGGCGCGACCTTCGTGATCTTGCTCAATCTCGGACGGCTCGCGGCCGGCATCGTCAATCTGGCGCTGGTCCCGCTCCGCGACGGCCTCGCCGCGCGGAAGCTCAAGAAGCCGGTCCGACGCGTGGTCGAGCCGGCGCTGACGATCGCCCTGGTCTTCCTGGCGTTCACCTTCGTCCCATGGCTCAAGGGCGGCGGCTCGAGCGGAGGGACCGTTGCCGACCGCCTCCGCGCAAGCGCCACGGAACTCGAGACGGAGATCAAGGGCGAGGTGGACAAGGCCGTGACGAAGGCCGAGCGGATCGACGTCAAGAAGCTCGGCACCCAGGTTGAAGCGAGGCTCCAGGGGCTGGGCGAGCCGGTCAAGGGGCGGGGAGGTCCCTGACCCGATACCGGCCGCACCGGACCCGGCGCGATCATTGACACCGAGAGAACGACTCATGGCCGTGTCCACGTCACACGATGTGTCGCCCGCCGATGACGCCGACGTGATCGATCTCGAGCCCACGACCAACGTGGGATCGGCCGGTCTGAGGGCCCTGATGGGGGCCAGTGGCTCGCGGGAGGCGGTGATGGCCGAGGCGCCCCCCGACTCGACCAGCACCAGCGCCGTCAGCGAGACCAGCACCCTGCGCCGGCACCGGCTCGCCGCCACGGCCCTGCTGCTGCTGATCACCTATGCCGTCCTGCTGGTCTGGCACGCCTCGTTCCGGGCCAATCACGGAGCCGCGGGCTGGTTCTTCATCTCGGCGCGGCTCGTCCTGACGGCGGTCGTCGCCGGGCTGCTGTTCAGCCCGATCCGCATGTCGGCCTGGCGGGTCCGCGCGCTCGAAATCGCGCTCTTCGGCGGCCTGACGCTGATTATCGTGGTCTCCCAGTACGTCGTGAACCTGGCGATGCTGCAGAACGGGGACGCCATGGGCATGGTCGCGACGATGAAGAACGGCGTGATCCAGATGGTCGTCCTGATGCTCCTGTACGGCACCTTCATCCCGAACAACCCCAGGACCGTGGCATGGGCCGTGCTGGCGATGGCCCTGGCTCCCCTGTTCAGCATCGCCGTGCTGACCGAGCACCCGGCCCTCGCCGGGCTGGCCGAGCGGTTCCGCTCGGCCGAGCACACGGGCTCGAATGCCCTCTTCCTCCTCATGGGCGCGGGGATGGCCGTCTACGGCTCGATCCTTCTCAATAGCCTTCGCACCGAGCTGCATCAGGCCCGGAAATACGGCCAGTATCGGCTGGTGCGCAAGCTGGGCGAAGGCGGCATGGGCGAGGTCTACCTCGCCGAGCACCAGCTCCTCAAGCGCCCTGCGCGCTGAAGTTGATCAAGGCCGAGGCCGGGTCCGACCCGGTCGCGCTGGCCCGGTTCGAGCGCGAGGTCCAGTCGGCCGCCCGGCTCTCGCACCCCAATACGATCGAGATCTACGATTACGGCCACACCCAGGACGGCACCTTCTACTACGTCATGGAATACCTCCGGGGCCTGAGTCTGGCCGGGCTGGTCCGCCGGGATGGGCCGCTGCCGCCGGGTCGCGTCATCTACCTCTTCCGGCAGATCTGCGCCGGACTCGCCGAGGCGCACGGCCTGGGCCTGGTGCACCGCGACCTCAAGCCGGGCAACATCTTCCTCGCCGTGCGCGGCGGCGAGGCCGACGTGGCCAAGGTCCTCGATTTCGGGCTGGTCAAGCTGACCCGCGATCCCGGGGCCGTGGAGCTATCGAGCGATATGACGGTCAGCGGCACACCGATGTACATGGCGCCAGAGCAGGCCGTCGGCGACCGCGCTGGATGCGCGCGCCGATATCTATGCCCTCGGGGCGATGCTGTACTTCGCCCTGACCGGCCAGCCGCCGTTCACGGGCGAGACCGCCTTCGCGATCATGATGGCGCAGGCCCGCGATCCGGTCGTGCCCCCCTCGCAGCTCCGCCCCGACCTGCCGGCCGATCTCGAGCAGGTCGTGCTCCGGTGCCTCGCCAAGAAGCCGTCCGACCGGTTTCCCAACAGCAAGGCCCTGGGCGATGCCTTGGCCGAGTGCGCCTCCGCGGCGGAGTGGGGACCCAACCGTGCCGAGGCCTGGTGGGCGGCCGAGGGGATCGCCGTGGAGTAGCCGTCATTGCGGAGCGCGAGCCTCCACGCGCCCGGATCTCGCGGCTTCGTGGCAAAGATGTCCTCACTCGTGGGATTTCGTGTAAGAATTGACCTCGGATCGCCGTACGCATGAGGGGAGAGCGGCGAAGAGCTCCGAGTCGTCCGACCAATCGATCATTTCGCGCGCCCTGAACGACCAGCGAACGGCGCCTCGTCGACAAGAGGGGCTGCATTTCCCCAAGTCGATTTTGAGACACGCACTCATTGGCACATGCGGGCTTTCATAACCATGAGCGGCATTCTCCCATCTCGTGACGGTGCGAATATGAAGGGCGGGCGTCACTTTCGTGGCCCACGCGGCGCCGCGGGGCGCTGGCGCCGACGTCGGCGAGCCGAGTTCGATCGCCTGGAGGCGCGGCGGCTGCTGACGGCCATGCCGCCCGTCGCGGAGTTCCCGCTGCGGCAGTTCGGCGGGATCCCCGAGGGCGTGGTGGACGATTCCAGCGGCGACGCCTGGGTGTTGCTCTCTCCCGGCACGATCGCGGAGATGAGCGAGAGCGGTGGTCTCCTCGCACAGTACCAGGTCCCTTCGTACGACGCGCTGGCGGGCGACCCGAAGGGGGCCGAGCTGGGCCTGATCACCTACAACGCCGTGGACGGCTACATCTGGTATTACGAGGCGAGCGTCAACAAGCTCGGCTGGCTCGATCCCAAGTCGGGCGCAATGGCCGAATACCCGCTGCTGCCATTCACGTCGGACCCGGGGATCGACCAGGTCACCGCCGGGCCGGACGGGAACATCTACTTCACCGAGCCGGCGCTGAACGAGATCGGCATGCTGGACATCAAGACCGATCTGATCAGCCAGTTCAACATGCCCCTGGCCGACACGCAGCCCCAGGGGATCATCGTCGGCGGCGACGGCAATCTCTGGTTCTCGGAGGGCGGCCAGAACAAGATCGGAAGCCTCAACCCGCTCTCGCACGTGATCACCAACTACGCCTTCGAGCCGCCCAGCCACACCACCAACGACCAGGCCGAGGGCATCACGGCGGGGCCGAACGACACCATCTGGTTCGTCACGAGGCAGAACAACGTCGTCAATGAATTCAACATCAAGACTGCGACCTTCTCCGGTTATACCCCCTACTGGCCCCCTGCGCCCCCGAACCCGCCGCCCCCGACCCCCTTCAATGCCGACCTGTGGTCGATCGCCATGGGATCGGACGGCAACATCTACTACACCGAGCCGGCATTCGGCTGGATCGGGTTCGTCAACCCGACGAACGGTCAGTCGAGCCGGCTCTACGCGCCGGTCGTGGACCAGGGGACCGGCTCCGAAGCGACGCTGACCGATGCGCTGATCGCGCAGGGCGCCACGGCATCGAACCTCTTCGTGGCGTCGCCGACGGCTTCGGGGGGCGGTGCGCTCTACATGCCCTTTAACATCCCCCCGCCCAATTACCAGTACTCCCAGGCCCTCCTCCCGCCGGTGATCCAGACCAATGACGCCAACGATATCATCAGCGTGGGCAACAACCTGTACTTGACCGACTCGGTCGATGGCGTCGGCCAGATCGGCGTGTTCAACCCGGTGAATCAGGACTATCAGGTCTATCAGGTTCCCCAGTTGCCGCCGCCTCCGAACCCGCCGCAATACACCCCGCGCAACCAGTATCCGAATCAGATGACCGTGGATTCCGACGGCAACATCTGGTTCACCGAGACGACCGCCAGCGTGCCCGGCCTCAACCCGACGGGCGCGATCGGCGAGCTCAACGTCTCGACCGGCCAGATCACGGGGACCTACCTCACCGCCAACAGCAACGGCAACACCAACAACAACGACCCGGTGGGGATCGTCTGGGACCCGCAAGAGAAGCAGTTCTGGATCACCGAGCCGAACGCGAACCAGATCATCAGCTTCAACCCGGCCACCTCCGGCAGCGCGGTGGCTCCGATCGCGATCACGGACCCGTCGGGAATCCTGGTCAACCCCTCGACCGGATACCTGTGGATCAGCGAGGGATCGGCCGACAAGATCGTCAACTACGACCCGATCAACGAGCAGATCCTCTTCTCCTTCTCGACCAGCGGCAGTCCCAATCAGCTCGTCTGGGGGCCGGACGGGAACATCTGGTTCACCGAGACCAACGCGGTGGGCGTCCTGATCCCCCCGACCGGCCCGGGGACCGGCAGCATCAAGGCGCAAATCCCGATCACCGGAGCCGCCAACTACCTCGCGGTCGGTCCGTCCAGCGGGTCGTACGCCAACACCATCTGGTTCACGCTGAGCGGCAGCAACCAGGTCGGTGAGATCAACGTCACGACCGAGTCCCTGGTCGGCTACGTCACCGCCCCGGACACGAACGCCAACGCGATCAACCTGGGACCCGACGGCAACATGTGGTTCACCAGCGGCCAGGGCCATCCCGCCTGGGTGGGCGCGGTCGTCCTGAACCCCAACGACCTCGGCACCAAGCTGGTCGTGACGACACAACCCCCCAATACCGAGGAGACGGTCTTCGGTGGCTTCGTCTACGGCTTCGGCATGACCGTCGCAGTCAACAACAGCGCGGGCCAGATCGATCCCTTCGTCCAGGAGGGAACCATCACGATCGCCCTGGACAACAACCCGGGCGGCGGCGTGCTCGGCCCGGGCAGCTCGAACCTGACGCTGCCGGTCAACGACGGCCTGGCCATCTTCGACGGTCTGACCGTCGACTCGCCCGGCCAGGGCTACACGATCCAGGCGACCTACAGCCTCGGGCTCAACGCGCCCGTGACCAATCCCTTCACCGTGACTGGCCCCGCCGCCAAGCTGGTCATCCAGACGCAACCCCCGGGCAGCGTGGGAGCCGGCGTCAACTTCGGCGTCACCGTCGTCGCCGAGGATGCCAACGGTTTCGTCGTCCCGACCTTCGACGACCCGGTCAACCTGACGATCCTCGCCAATCCGCCCGGCGATGGCGTCCTGAATGGCACCGATCCCTTCGGCGCGCTCTACGGCTCGGCGGCGTTCAGCAATCTCTCGATCGATCAGGTCGGAACGGGGTACACACTCCAGGCCTCCGACCCCGCCGTGGGGGCCACGGTGACCGACGCCACGACCGATGCGTTCAACGTGGTTGCCGGCCCGGCCGCCCAGCTAGTCTTCTCGTCAACGGGCGAGCCGCCCGCCACGGCGACCGCCGGTCAGAACCTCGCGTCGGCCGCGCCGATCGTCATCGACGCCGAGGACCAGTTCGGCAACATCAGTTCCTCGTTCAACGGGTCGGTCACGCTCGTGCTGGCCAACGGCGCCACCGGCACCTTGGCCGGCACGTTGACCGTGAGCGCCAGCAAGGGCGTCGCCACCTTCTCCAACGTCGCGATCGACACCGACGGCACCTACCATCTCGCGGCGCAGAGCGGCACGCTGACCCAGGGCATCTCGACGTCCATTACGATCTCTGCCGCCGCGCCTGCCAAGATCGTCTGGGTGACCCAGCCGCCGTCGGCGGCGACCGCCGGCACCCCGTTCGCCGCGGCGGTCAACATCGAGGACCAGTACGGCAACATCGAGACCGGCGACACCCAGAACGTCACCATCTCGCTGGACCTCAACGGCAAACCGGACCCGACCGACCTGGGCGGCACCACCACCGTCGCGGCGTCCGGGGGCGTCGGGTCCTTCACCACGCTGAGCATCGGCGCCGACGGAGGCCCCTTCACGCTCATCGCCAGCAGCGGCGGCCTGACCTCGGCGCCCTCGAGCGCCATCAACGTCGTCACGGCAGAACTGGTCGTGACCGGCCAGCCATCCGGGTCGGTCGGCGCCGGGACCGGCTTCACCATCGCGGTGACCGCGGAGACGATCACGGGCGGGACCGATACCGCATTCAACGGCACCGTGAACCTGTCGATCGCCTCCGGCCCGCCCGGGGCGGCGATCAAGGGGACGACGTCAGCGACCGCCTCCAACGGCGTCGCCACCTTCAGCGGCGTGATCCTCGACACGGCCGGCGCCTACGTCCTGCAGGCCACCAGCAGCGCGGCGGCGGCGGGCGACACGGGAGCGATCTCCATCGTCGGCGGAGCGGTCGCGGGGCTGGTCATCACCCAGCAGCCGCCGTCGAGCGTACAGGCCGGCGCAGGCTTCGGGCTGGTCGTTACCGGCGTCAACCAGTTCGGCAACCCGACGTCGATTTCGGGCCAGGTCTCCGTGACCCCGGCGCAAACCCGGGCAGCTCGACCCTGGGCGGGACGACTACCGTCTCCGCCAGCGGCGGCTCGGCGACCTTCACCGGGCTGACGCTGAACAAGGTCGGCACGGGCTACACGCTGGTGGCCTCGAGCGGCAAGCTGCCGACGGTGACGACGACCTCCATCAGCGTGACCCCGGCCGCGGCCGCGCAGCTCGTGATCCCGTCCGGCGGCGAGCCGCCTTCCAGCGTCCCGGCTGGCCAGGCATTCTCGGTCACCGTCAACGTCGAGGATGCCTTCGGCAACCCGGTCCCCACCTTCCAGGAATCGGTCGTGATCGCGCAGCCGAACGACGTGACCGGCACCACGACGGTCAGCCTCAGCAACGGGCAGGCGTCGTTCACGAACCTGGTGATCGACAAGGCCGGCACCTACCAGATCGAGGCCACCTCCGGCTCGCTCACCCCGGCCTCGTCGAACTCCTTCACGATCGTCGCCGCCTCGAATCAGCCGGCGCAACTGGTCTGGGCGACCGAGCCGCCGGGCGAGGTCACTCGCGACGCCGACTTCGGCGCGGTCGTCGACGTGGAGGACCAGTACGGCAACATCGAGGCGGGATTCAACGGCAGCGTCCTGGCCGCGCTCGACGCGAACCCCGGCGCGACGACCCTGGGCGGGACGACCACCGTCACGGCCTCCGCGGGCGTCGCGACGTTCAGCGCGCTGATGATCGCCGTCAACGCCGATGGATACACCCTGGTGACGAGCGCCGGCGGCGTCTTCTCGCCGGCCTCGACCGCCATCAATGTCTCGCTGATCACCGCGGCCTCGCTCGAGATCACGACCGCGCCGCCCTCGTCGATCGAGGACACGCAATCGTTCGGCCTGACCGTGACGGCCCTGGACTCGTCCGGGAATCCGGATCCGGACTTCAACGGGAGCGTCTTCGTCACCATCGCGACCCCCGCCGGTAGCAACGCTCTGGGCGGGACGACCACGGCAGTGGCCAGCGCCGGGGTGGCCAACTTCTCCGGCCTGACCCTCCAGACGCTCGGGACCTATACCCTCGCGGTGTCGAGCAGGGGCCTCCCCTCGGCGACGAGCGGCAACATCACCGTCACCGCGGGGCCGGCGACGAAGCTGGTCGTCTCGGCCCAGCCGCCCTCGAGCGTCGAGGCGGGCGACCCGTTCGGCATCACGGTCCACGCGGTAGACGTCTACGGCAACCTGGCCACGAGCTTCACCGGCAACCTGACGGTCGCCCTGACGACCAACGCCGGCGGCGCCACCCTCATCGGCCCGCCGATCTCGCAGGCCAGCGCCGGCGTGGCCCCGTTCTCCGGTCAAAGCGTGGACAAGACGGGGACCGGTTTCACGATCCAGGTCATGTCGACCGGCCTGCCCACGATCACGACGTCAGCATTCGCCGTGACGCCGGGCACACCGGCGAAACTCATCCTGTCAACCCCGCCGCCGAGCCAGGTCGCGGCCGGTGTGCCTTTCGGCCTGACGGTCGCCATCACCGACGCCTACGACAACGTGGTGACGTCCGACAACGGCGTGATCAACATCGCGCTCGCGAGCAAGCAGGCCGCGGGCCCGCTGAATGGGACGATGTCCCTCTATTCCAGCGGCGGCCTGGCCGCCTTCTCCAACCTGACGATGGACACGGCGGCGTCGAATTACTCGATCCAGGCGGCGAGCAATGGCCTCGGCGTCGTGAATTCCGGCTCGATCAACGTCGTACCGGCGGCGGCGACGACACTGATCGTCTCCGCGCAGCCGCCGACCGTCTTGAGCGCGGGCGCCGAGTTCGGCATGGCCATCGCGGCCGAGGATCCGTACGGCAATATCGCGACGTCTTTCTCCGGCGACGTGACCCTCAGCCTTCGGAGCCCGTCGGGGCAGGGGACGCTCAGTGGCGGCCCGTTGACGTTGGCGGCGACCAATGGCCTGGTGGGCTTCCCCCCCAACCTATCCATCGACAAGGCCGGCTCGGGGTACCAGATCGTGGCGACGAGCCCCGGACTGGCGTCCGCGGCGAGCACGCTGTCGATCACGGTCACCGGCCTTCCGTCCACCCAACTGGGCATCGAGGTCGAGCCACCGTCGACGCTGGCCCCGGGGGCGACATTCGGCCTCGTCGTCGCGGCCGTCAACCAGTACGGCAACGTCGATCCGAACTTCAGCGGCCAGTTCACGATCTCGCTCGTGGGCGGCGGGGGCACCACCCTCGGGGGCGTGACCACGCTCACGACCAGCGGCGGCGAGGCCTCGTTCCAGGGTCTGACGCTGAGCAATCTGAGCTCGCTCGTGACGATCCAGGCCACGAGCTCCGTCCTGGGCAGCGTGACGACGACCCCGATCGCGCCGACCGTCCCGTCGAACTCGTCGGCGAACGCGTCCCTGGTCATCGTGACCGGCATGCAGTTCGAGACGATCAAGGTCAAGAAGCACAAGAAGGTCACCGAGCTCGTCGTCAATTTCACCGGCGCGCTGAATGCGGCTCTCGCCTCGAACGCCGGCGAGTACGAGCTGATCGTGGCCGGCAAGAAAAAGTCGTTCACGGCCAGGAACGCCAAGAAGCTCACGTTCGCGTCCGCCGTCTATAACCCGGCGAATCACACCGTGGCCCTCACCCCGAGCAAGAAGGCGTTGCCCAAGAAACTGATGGAGTTCATCGCGAATGGGCAACCCCCGTCGGGGCTCGAGGACAGTGACGGCCGCCTGATCGACGGCAACAACGACGGGCAGCCCGGCGGCAACGCGACGGCCGTGATCCAGGGGAAGAGAGTCACGATCACATCCGCGGCCGTCACGGCGACGGTTCAACTCCCTCCTCGAGGGGGGCCAACTGGCCCGGCCGCGGAAGAAGTGATGTCGGGTGGGTCGAGCCTCGATTCCTCGGGGCGAGCCGCACCGGGTCGCTTGTCGGAGCTCGCCAACGAGCGGACCACGTCCGCCGCCTCGATTTCGGCGCGGACTTGCTTGTCGCCGAGGAACCGGAGGAATCTTCCGGTTCGTCGGCGGTCATCGGGGATCGGCGCTGCTCGTCGATGGAGAGATCCTCGATCCCGGGCGGTCCTTCCTCAAATCGCGGTGCGGCCGCCCGGTGCAACCTCGGCCTGATCGGCTCCGAGCCGTTCGAGCTTCCCGATCAGGTTGCGGATGGCGACCTCCTCGCCCAGGACCAGCTCTCGGAAGGCGGGTGTGTGGGTGCGGTGTACCTCGATGCGGGCCTCGCCGAGCGTCTGGCGCAGCAGGCCGAGCAGGCTGTCTCGCTCTTCACCGGAGAGCGTGAGGATGTGGCTCGTTTGTTGACAAACTGGGGCTGACATCTCCGTCTCCTTTCGTTCCCATGGCTGCTTTTCGGTCGTCAACGTCCAATTCACATATCATGAGATTTGGAGTCGGGGCCCGAACAGAACCGGGCGCAAAAGAAAAACCCCGTCCATGCGACTGATCCATCGCACCGCGGGGCCACCTTAGCCGATTGGGAATCGCCTCTCGCGAGCGATCCTTTACATCGAGACTACCACAACCGAATCCGGGGGAGTAGTGGCGTTCGAAAAAAGGGACGCGCGGTCACGGCACGGGCGCGAAGAGCATTCTCAATCGCCTTGTCCCAGGGGTCGGGGCGGCCCCGAGGGTCGGCCGCCCGCTCCCACGCCACGACTCGCCATCTCAGAGACCTCCATGACGAGCCGGGTCGATCACGCCCGGCTTCGATGAAGTCCCCAGGCTCCAGCCGCGGCCGCGGGCGGCCAGCCGGACCTCCGCCCTCGGCCGCGACCCGGCCGCCGGCGCCGGGCGATCCGCGGTCCGGTTGCTCGGCGCCGGTGGGCTCGTCGTCCCGATCCGCACCGCCGCCGGGCCGGCCGCCGCTGACGGGTCGATCGACACCGAGGCCACGGCCGTGCCCTTGACGGTCGGCAGGCGCGTCCCCATCGCCGCCAGCACGTCGAGGTAATCTTGCTGGTCCACGACCCCGTCGCCGTTGATGTCGCCGAAGATCGTCGGCTTGGCCCCATCGAGGCCCAGCCACTCGGCGCGGACGCCGAGCAGGTCCTGGGTGTTGACCTTGGCGTCGTCGTTGAAATCTCCCGGCAGGACGTCGAGCCGGCGGGCGAACGGCGCGATCGCCGGGTTGGCGATGTCGATCGTCACCCGGTCGGGCTGGGTGATGGGCCGGGCCAGCGTGATCGTGTAGGTCGCGCCGGAGCCGGCGATCGTCACCGGCCCGTAGGCGACGCCGATGGCGTCGGAGAGCGTCACGTCGGCGGCCGTCAGGGCGCGGCGGTGCTCAGGGTCACGGTGAGCTGGTCGATGCCCAGCCAGGGCAGATCGGTCTTGCGCCCGGCGGGGAGGATCGGGCCGCCGGAGGAGGACGCGGCCAGGCTCAGTGCGTCGGTGCCCGCGGTCCCCCAGCTCACCGACACGCCCGTCAAGAGGGCGGGGGTGTTGGTGAGGTGGAAACTCGCCGGGGTGGGCGCCCCGGTCGTGGAGGCCGTCACGCTGTAGGTGCCGGCCACGAAGTTGGCCGTCGCGGTGACGCTCGCCTGCGCGTTGGTGCCGATCTCGACGACGAGGGAGCTGAGGCTCGCAGAGGGCCCGCCGGCCGGCGCGGTGAACGTGACCAGGCCACCGGCGACCGGCTCGGTGGGGTCGTTGGCCGTGACGGTGACGGTCAATGGTGAGCCGAACGCCTGGCCGACGGGCGTGCTCTGCGAATCGCCCGACGTGACGCTGATCGTGAAGCCCTGATCCTGGTAGGCGCCGATGTCGGGCGCCGAGGCCGGCCGGGCGACGCCGCGCTGATCGGTGGTGACGCCGCTGATGGGCGTGCCGGCGCCGATGGCCGGGCTGCCGGGCAGCAGGGCGATGGTCTGGGTCGGGCCGCCGTTGTTCTGCAGTCCATTGGTGTCGAGCCCCGGGTCGGCGACTCCGACCTGGTTGCCATTGGTGTCGTTCATCAACCCGCCGGCTCCCCCGGTGCCGATCAGGTTGTACGCGCTGGCCGGGGAGACAGACCCTGCGATGTCGTCGGCCGGCGCACCGCTGCCGGTCCCGTTGGTGTTGAGTGCGACGATCGTGTCCTCGAGAGCGGCCGTGCCCGCGGCGACTTCCAACCCGCCGCCGATCCCGCCAAGCGCGACTGAGTTGCCGGCGACGGTGCCATCGATCACGTTCAGGCTTCCGTCGCCGAGGTAGAGACCACCGCCGGATGCGGCGCCATTCTCGCTGATCGTGTCATTGATCAAGCTAACGGACCCGCTGGCGACATAGAGACCTCCTCCGCTCCCAGATCCGCCATTCCCCTCCGCCCCGCTTTGACCAGCGTTGCCTTGCACACCCGCCGCACCGGCGACACCAGCAGCCCCCGAAGGACCATTGGCTCCTGGTGGGCAATAGATGCGACTGTCACCAACGTAGGCGGTGTACCCACTTCCCCCGTAGCCTCCGCGTCCGCCTGCGCCCCCAACGCCACCGGCAGTGCTAGAACCGCCCTCTCCTGCGGCTGTATTGCCGGCTCCGCCTCCGCCGCCTCGGGCAGAGTCCCCACTGATTGTGACGGACGTCAAGGTAACGGTTCCACCTGCGACATACAAACCCGCGCCTGAGCCGAATCCGCCGTTGCCGCCGTTGCCGCCGTTGCCGCCGTTGCCGCCGTTGCCGCCGTTGCCGCCGTTGCCGCCGCTGCCGCCGCTGCCGCCGCTGCCACCAGTGAGTTTACCTCCCAAATACTCCCCCAGACCCGTATATGGACTACCGGGACGACCATTCCCACCTGTCGCGCCGTTGCCCCCATCTCCCCCTGGAGCAGCGTGGCCGCCACCGTTACCCGCACCTCCGAAGCCTCCCAATCCACCTTGGGCGATGTTCGAGTTCAGGGTATCGGCCACCAGGATGACCGTCCCGCTGGCGACGTAGAGGCCGCCACCCTGCCCGGTCCCACCGGCACCGCCGGCACCACCCGCTGCGCCGGCACCTCCGTGTCCACCTGACCCGCCCGAGCCACCCCATCCGCCATGTCCCCCCGCCCATCCGGGAAACCCATGGTAAATGTATCCCGGAGAGAAGCCATGTGAGCCATTGCCTCCGTGACCACCGCCGCCACCGTTGCCTCCCCCACCGGCAAGACCGCCAGGGCCACCAGGACCACCCAATGCATTGTTAAAATCGACATGCGAGTTGTCGATTGTGAGATGTCCCGCTACGACAAAGATGCCCCCGCCGGCGCCTGCCCCGCCGGCACCACCTGTGCCGCCTTGGCCTCCGTTACCCCCCGCGCCACCCTGCCCACCCGCACCGCCAGGAAGCCCATAGTAAGGGACGGAGGGATTTGGGCGAGAGAATCCAGGGTTAGCGATTCCAACGCCACCTTCACCGCCGCCCCCACCGACACCGCCGGTACCACCAAGACCAGCCCTTCCACCCCGTGCGGAATTCAAGCCAAGGTTCACCTGGGAGAGGTTGACCGTCCCGTACAGAGAATAGATTGCACCTCCATAACCGGCCCCGGCATCGCCTCCTTGACCGCCTCGGCCGCCGGTGCCACCGACGCCACCACCCTGCGCTGGTTGGAGAGTGGGTTGGAAATAGCCGTTCGATTTCCAGTATCCGGAATCTCCGTGAGCGCCCGGCCCGCCGTTTCCGCCCGCACCGCCGTTACCGCCGTCGCCGCCGACGGCCACATTAGACGACAGGGCGGTACTGGTCAGGGTGAGGGTCCCCAGCGCGAGGTAAATCGCACCGCCGTAGCCAGCCGCAGCGTTGCCTCCCTGGCCGCCCACTCCGCCGGCGCCACCATTGGTGCCAACGGTTCCACCTGGAACGGCGGGGCCGCCGTCTCCCCCGCGCCCCCGATGGCTTGATTCGACTCGAACGAGTCGCCGGCGAGGACGATGGTTCCGCTAACCACACAGACGCCGCCACCGGCCGCTGATCCCCCAGCGCCGCCGGCCCACCCAGTTTCGCCGGCACCGCCGACGCCCCCCCGCGCGACGTTACTGGTGACCACGTCATTGTTCAGCGTCAGGCCGCCGGCCCAGAGGAAGATGCCGCCGCCCAGAGCGCTGCCGCCGGAACCGCCGTCCGCTCCCGGACCACCTGGCTGACCATTCGAGCCCGCCGCTCCGTCGGCTCCCACGGCCTGGTTATTGATGACTGCGACATTCGTGAGCGCGACCGTGCCCCCGTAGATCTGGAGCCCGCCGCCCTGCTGGGCCATGCCGTGCGCGATCGTCAGGCCCGTCAGCGTCGCCGTCACGCCTCCGTTCACGTGGAAGTCCCGGACGGCATCGTGACCGCTGACCGTCACGAGGCTCGCGCCGGGGCCGTTGATCACCTCCGGCCCGGCCGTCTCGGAGAGGGTCAGGGTGCTGGAAAGGGTGATCGTCTGCGGCGTGCCGAAGACCGTCGGGTCGAACCGGATCAGGCTGCCGGCGGTGTTCGAGTTGGCGTCGGCCTGGTCGATGCAATACCGCAGGTCGCCCACGGTGCCCGAGCCGGAGCCCGTCGAACGGCGGGCCGGTGTCGGTCGCCAGGTTGACCGTGTAGATCGTGGCGGCCAGCAGGACGCGGTCTTCCAGGCCCTCCGGCACCCACAGCCGACGGCCGCGCCGGCCGCCCGCCGGCCTTCGAGAGTGCAGGGGCGCCAGGACGGACAAACGGCGGGCGGACGGGTGAGACGAGTTGCGCGACATGGCCGAGGCTCCCATCTGATGGTTCGAGATGAGAGGAGCTTCTCGGCCGCGGCGCGAGCGAGACCGTTGACGGAGCCACCGCGGGCCGCAAGGAATCGGCTCGCCTCGACGCTCACCATCCGATGATCCAGTCCGTTGGCCGGCGTCTTCGTCCGGACCGGAGGCCGGGGCGCCGAGGGCCCCGGGATCGCTCGCGCAGCACGACGAAAAGCCCCGCTCGTGCAGGGGATCGCACGACGGGGCCACCATAACCCGGCCTTGCCCGCCCTTCGCGAGCGAGCAACTTCCTCGCATTGTCGCCGGCGCCCGCCAGCATGTCAAGTCGCCAGATCCATAATTTCCAGAAGTATCGATATCACCACGACCAAAAAGGTTGATGACAAGGCGTTTAGGATATCGAGGTCGCAGATCGAACGACGTGGGAAATCGTCGCCGACCCGTGTTACACTGGCGTGGCGGGCGAGGCCTGCCCGCGCCACGATGATCCTCCGGGACCCGTTACGATGCAACCACCCGAGGAAGCGGCGGATCTCCGCGTGGCGGTCGAGCTGGGACCGCGATCGTACGAGATCCGGGTCGTCTCCGGCCGGACGGCCGAATTCGGCCGGATCGTGCGGGACGCGCTGGATGCGACCTGGGCCGGCCGGTCGTGCCGGTCGGCCCTGATCGTCACCGACGAGCATCTCGCGGCGCTCGGTCTCCTCGACGGCTATCACGATGCTCTGGCCGGAGTCGGTGTCGCTCCCACCGTCGAGATCCTGCCGCCGGGAGAGGCGAGCAAATCGCTCGCGACCGCGTCCCGTCTGTTCGATAAGCTGGTGTCGATGAACGCCGATCGTCATACGGCGGTGGTCGCCGTCGGCGGCGGGGTGATCGGCGACCTGGCCGGCTTCGTGGCGGCTTCGTACGCGCGGGGCGTCCCGCTGGTCATGATCCCGACCACGCTCCTGGCGCAGGTGGATAGCTCCGTCGGCGGCAAGGTCGGGGTGAATCACCCTGGGGCCAAGAACATCATCGGCGCCTTCCACCAGCCCAGCCTCGTCTGGATCGACACCGAGACCCTCCGGACGCTGCCGGACCGAGAACTCCGCTGCGGCCTGGCCGAGGTCGTGAAGTACGGCGTCATCCTGGACGAGGCGTTCTTCCGGGCGCTCGAGGACCGGACCGATGCGATCCTGGCGCGGGATGACGGGATGCTCCGCCGGATCGTCGCCCGGAGCTGCGAGCTCAAGGCGTCGGTGGTCTCGAAGGACGAACGGGAGGAGACCGGCCTTCGCGCCGTCCTGAATCTCGGGCATACCATCGCTCACGCCATCGAGGCGGTGGCCGGTTACGACGGACCGTATCAACACGGGGAGGCCGTGTCCGTCGGGATGGTCGCCGAGGCCCGCCTGGCGGAACGGTTGGGCTGGATCGGGCCGGAGGTCGTCGGGCGGATCGCAGGGCTGCTCGATCGCCTGGGGCTGCCGACGTCCGCACCGGGCCTCGACACCGACCGGTTGCTCGGAGCGATGGGACGCGACAAGAAGAACCGGGCGGGCCGGATCCGCTTCGTGCTGCCGCGATCGATCGGCCGCGTCGAGCTGACCGACGCCGCCGGCGAGGCTGATGTGCGAGCGGTGCTGGCGTCGCTTTGACGGAGAATCGGGTCTCAACGTGCAAGGGGCAGCCCTTGGCCGAACCGCGATCGGATGCCGAGCTCCTCGACCTGATCCGCCTGACGATGGTGCCGGGCGTCGGGCCGCAGACCTCGCGCGCCCTGCTGGGAAAGTTCGGGTCGGCCGGGCGGGTGCTGTCGGCGAGCCTCGTCGAGCTTCGAGCCGTGCCGAACGTCGGGCCGAAGCTCGCCGACAAGATCGCGCGGGCCCACCAGGAATGCGACGCCGAGACGGAGCTGGCCCTGTGCCGGAGGGGCGACGTGCGGCGTGCTGCCGAGCGACGACTCCGAGTATCCGCCGCCGCTCGAGAACATCCCCGACCCGCCCAGTCTCCTGTATTGCAAGGGGCGGTTGGAGCCGCGGGATCAGCTTGCCATCGCCATCGTCGGATCGCGGCATTGCACCCCCTACGGGATGCGCGTGGCCGAGCGGCTGGCTTCCGGACTGGCGCGGGTGGGGATCACGGTCGTCTCGGGCCTGGCACGTGGGATCGACGCCGCGGCACATCGCGGGGCCCTCAAGGCTGGTGGGCGGAGCATCGCCGTGCTTGCCAACGGCCTGGCGTCGGTCTATCCGCCGGAGCACGAGGACCTGGCGCGGGCGCTGACCGAAGGCGGTGCGCTCCTGAGCGAGATGCCGATGCGGCAGGTCCCGCTCGCCGGCCTGTTTACGCAGCGGAACCGGATCATCTCCGGCTTGAGCCTGGGCATCGTCGTCGTGGAAGCTACTCCGCGGAGCGGGTCGCTCTCGACGGCCCATCACGCGATGGAGCAGAACCGCGAGGTCTTCGCGGTGCCCGGGCCGGTCGACAGCCTGACCAGCCGCGGCTGCCACCGCCTGATCCGCGACGGCGCCAAGCTGGTGGAGACGGTCAACGATATCCTCGAGGAGCTCGGCCCGCTGGTCAAGGAGGTGCGGACGGCTCCCGACGAGCCGCCGGTGCGGCATCCCGCCGAGCTCTCCCTCTCCGACCCCGAGCGATCGCTGCTCGGCCGGCTCGACGACACGCCGACCGGCGTCGACGACCTGATCGCCAGCACCGGCCTCACGGCGGCCCAGGTCATGGCCACGCTCAGTGTGCTGGAGATGAGACGATTGGTCCGCCGCATGCCCGGCCACCGATTCGTCCGGGCGTGACCCGTGTCCAAGAAGGGGACGTCCACCGGCGTCAAGCCCGAATTCGCGGCTCGATCCACCGGACCAGGTCGTCGAGCACCTGGTCGCGGCCCAGCTCGTTGAGGGGCTCGTGGAGCATCTTGGGATAGAGGAGGAGCGTCTTGTCCTCGCTGCCGAGATGGTCGTACAACTCGCGGGCCGCCGCGGGGTCGACCACCGGATCCTGGCCGCCGATCAGCATGACGATGGGCGAGTGGACCTCGCCGCCGCGGGCCATCACCATCTCGCCGCCCTCGACCATGCCGAAGAAGAGGGGGGCGCTGATCCGGCTGTGCCGCAGCCGATCGGCCCGATGCGCGCGCTGGATCTCGGGGTCACGGGTCAACATGTCAGCGCGTGTATCCCCTCGCAGCGTGACCCATGGGGCATGCCTCAGGAGGAACCGACCCAGTTTGAGCTTGTACGCCGGGATCGGCATCGCGATCCGCAGCGCAGGGTTCGAGATGATCAGTCCTTCGACCGGCACTCGCTCCTGGAGCACCAGGCGCAACGCCACCTGTCCGCCGTTGGAATGGCCCAGGAGGAAGCGCGGGGTGTCGGGATGCTGTCTTGCGGTCCACTCCAGGGCTCGGGCCAGGTCGCCGACGAGGTCGTCATACCGCCGGACGACGCCGCGCCGTCCGGGGCTGCGTCCGTGGCCGCGGAGGTCAACGGCGATGACGTCCAGGTCGAGCGCCGATCCCAGCCATTCGGCGACGTGGCGATACGTGCCCCCATGCTCGGAGAAGCCGTGCGCGATGACGAGGGCGCCGCGGGGCTGGGCCCGGCGCCACCATCGACCTCGGAGCGTCAGGCCGTCGGCGGCCCGGACCTCGATGTCGCGGACGGCACTCGAGGCCGTCGCCTTGCCTTCTCCGGTCATCATCCCGACTCGCTCCCCGGGCCGTGGTCATCCCTCCGCAAGTCCGCCTAGAGCGCTTAATGCTTGCGTTGCATCTACGCGAGAGAACCCCCCCTTGACCCCCCCTTCGTAAGGGGGGGATTCCGAGGGGCGCGCCTCCCCCAAAAATCCCCCCCTTACGAAGGGGGGGAACGGGGGGGTCAAGGCCTTGGCCCCGTCTCGAGGCCGAGTCACGTAGGCCATCCAACCGTTCGGCGCTCTAATGTAATGATAATCAGCCCGGCGCCGAGGGCAAATTGGAACGAGCAAGAGGCCCGGCGGCCATCCATCACGGCTATGTCGCCTGGGCGATGGCCTTCCTGGTCTCGGCCAGGCAGGCCCTGATGTCGTCGAGGGGGTTCTCGGGGTTCTCCTCGTACTCGATGGCCAGGCAGTATTCGTAGTTGTTGCGGGCGAGGGCCTTCAGCAGGTCCACCGTGCGCAGGTCGCCCTTGCCGAGGATCGTGAAGGTCCGGGCGTCCTTGACGTCCTTGAGGTGGACGCCGTAGACCCGCTTGCCGAAGGCCTCGACGGCGTGGACCGGGTCCTCGCGCGATCGCAGGAAGTGGCCCGTGTCAACGCAGCAGCCGATCTTCGGGTGATGGTCCTTGATGGCCTTCGCGATGGTGTCGATCCTGGCGTAATGGTCGCCCGGCCCGTGGTTGTGGATGCCGACGGCCACGCCGTACTCCTCGACCAGCTTGTCCAGCTCGTCGAAGGACCCGGGCTCGGGGCTGGCGGAGAGGTACTTCAGGCCCATGGCCTTGGCGAATTCGAAGATCTTGCGGTTGGCCGATGCGTCCTTGCCGAGGTGCACGACGCCGTAGCCCATCAAGGTGACCCCGGCGGTCTCGAGTTGGCGTTTCCGGTCGCTGATCTGCTGGGGATCGGCCGTCATCGGGATGTGGTCGGGATACGACTCCCAGTACTGGACCTCCAGTTCCCTGGTCGCGGCCAGGGCCTTCTCGACATCGGCGCGGCCATCGCGGGTGTAGCCGCGCAGGGAGTAGCTCTGCAGTCCCACCTTGAAGGGCCCGTACGGTCCTTCTCTCTCGACAGTCGGGCGCCCGGCGGCGCTCGCCACCCCGCCCAGGCTCGCCGCCCCGACGGCCGCACATCCCGCGGCCAGCACGCGGCGCCGCGTCCAATCTCGTTGATTCGCGCCGGTCGACATCATCGGTGCCTCCAGGATGCCCTCGGCTTCGGCCGCCGGGTGGGCAGACGATCGGGATACGTCCTGGCCGCGAGGCTATCGCAACGGCCCACCGGACGCCAGTCCTCGCCCGCCGATTCGCGGTCGGCCCAATCTCCCCCGGGTCGGTGGATGTCCCTTGAGGATCGGAAATCCGCTCTGGTAAGATGCGGGACGTCTTGACGTTGTGTCGGCCGGCCAGAGCACAGAGGGCGAACGTTCGACGCGAGGGAGGAGCCATGCGACCCCACTCCGAGGTCCTGGGCATCTTGCAGCCGGTGGGCGGCGGCGACCCGATTCCGCTGAACAAGCCGGAGATCGTCGTCGGCCGGCGGCCTTCGTGCGACATCCGGCTCGACTTCGAGAACATCTCGGGCAAGCACTGCCTGCTGCGAATGGTCAACGGCGTCTGGAACGTGAAGGACCTGGGGAGCACCAACGGCACCACCGTCAACGGCGCCCGGCTGACGACCGAGCAGAGCGTGATGCCCGACGAGGAGCTTGGCATCGCCGGGCACATGTTCACCATCGATTATGACCCGGCCGGCCCCGAGGCGTTCCTCAGCGCTCACAAGGAACTGGACGAGGAGGTGGTGCAGGAGCGTGCCAAGCATTCGCTGATGGACCTCGCCGGGCTGGATACCGACGATTCCAAGCCCCGGACCAAGCGGCCCAAGCGCGCCCCGACGATCATCGAGCGGCTCTCGGCCGACGAGGCGGAGTTCGACGACGCGGTGCCCGACCACTTCAAGGCACCGCCCAAGCCGGCCAAGAAACCGCCCAGCGACGACGACTTCTTCAAGCTGATCGAAGACGACGTCAAATAACCGGCCTCGGATCCGGACGTCCGTCCGAGCCGGGCGCCGCCGCGATTCCACGCGCACTCCCCCCGGCTCACGCCGGCGGGGATCATCCGTCCTGAACCGGGACAAGAAGCGGGCCATTCCTTTCCATTTGACGCTCTCTCTAGGACAGGAAGCGTCCCGACCGTTCGTCGTACGCCCGACGCGGATGGCCGCTCGGGGTGTCGGCCGTCGGTCACGGTCCGTCGACGCCTTCAATGCGTTCTGATCCAGCAACCAAGGGAGATTGATGCCATGAACATTATGATCCGGACGATGTTGGGCTTGGGGTTGGTGGCGCTGATCGCGGCGCCGGCCTCGGCGCAGGGCGGGCGCGGCTTCGGCCGCGGTGGCAACTACGCCACGCTGCTCGGCAACGCGAGCGTCCAGAAGGAGCTCGGGCTCGACGACAAGCAGGTCGAGAAGGCCAAGGAGCTGGCGGACAAGACCCGAGAGGAGATGCAGGGGAAGTTCCAGGACTTGCAGGGACTCGACCAGGCCGAGCGGCGCACCAAGATGCAGGAGATCAACCGCGAGGTCAACGCCTCGACGATCAAGGCGGCCGGGGAGTTCCTCAAGGGTGAGCAGATCGCCCGCCTCAAGCAGGTCCACCGACAGGTGCAGGGAGTGATGGCCTTCAACGACCCCGAGGTCGCCCAGAAGCTCAACCTCACCGACGCGCAGAAGAACGACATCCGCGCGATCGAGGAGGCCGCTCGCGAGAAGAGGCCGAGCCAGGAGGATTTCCAGAGCGACCGCGAGGCCGCGATGAAGAAGGTGCAGGAGATCAACAAGGAATCGCTCGCCCAGGTCACGGCGAAGCTGAACGACGAGCAGCAGAAGACCTGGAAAGAGCTCATTGGGGCGCCGTTCGAGATCAAGTACGAGCCCCGCAACAACTGAGGCCGGCCGTCGAACGCCCGCCCGGTACTCATCCGGGCGGGCACCGCGCGCCTCGCGCCGCCCGGCCGTAGGCGTCGGCGCGCTCTCATCCCCGTCCCCCACGCAACGATCGCACCGCACCCCATCCAGGAGCCCAACAGAATGAGAACGGTGAACGCAGCACTCTTGGGACTGGGCCTCGTGGCCCTGATCGCCGGCCCGGCGGCCGCCCAGGGCCCGGGCCGCGGCTTCGGCGCGCGCATGGGCAGCTACAGCGGGCTGCTCGCCAACGAAAGTGTCCAGAAGGAGCTCAAACTCGACGACAAGCAGGTCGAGAAGTCCAAGCAGCTCGACGAGAAGATGAGCGCGGAGATGCGCGAGAAGTTCCAGGACCTGCAGGACCTCGAGCCGCAGGAACGCCGGACAAAGATGCAGGAGATCAACCGCGAGATCGGCACGGCGACGCTCAAGGCGGCCGGTGAGTTCCTCAAGCCCGAGCAGATCGCCCGCCTCAAGCAGATCGCCCACCAGGTGCGGGGGCCGCAGGCCTTCAGCGACCCCGAGGTCGCCGGCAAGCTGAAGCTCACCGACGCCCAGAAGTCCGACATCCAGACCATCCAGCAGGAGTCGTTCCAGGAGATGCGGACGATCTTCCAGGACAACCAGGGCGACCGCGAGGCCGCGATGAAGGCGATGAACGAGCTGCGCAAGAAGACGCTCACCAAGGTCGAGTCGAAGCTGAACGACGAACAGCAGAAGACCTGGAAGGAGCTGCTCGGCGCCCCGTTCGAGATCAAGTACGAGCAGAACTGACGCCCGCTTCCGGCTGCGAGTCATCGATGCGCGAGACCTCCGCGTCCTCCCGGGCCCGGAGGTCTCGTCGCGCCTGGACCGTTCGCGGCCGGGTGCTGGGCTTATTCGACGGTGACGCTCTTGGCGAGGTTACGGGGCTTGTCGATGTCGCAGCCGCGATGGCGAGCGACGTGGTACGCCAGGAGCTGCAACGGGATGACGGCCAGGAGCGGCTGGACGATCTCGGGTGCCTCGGGGATCGGCAGGAAGATGTCGGAGAGGTCCTCGACCGCGGCGTCGCCCTCGGTACCGACGGAGATGATCAGTCCCTGCCGCGCCCGCACTTCCTCGATGTTGCTGAGCGTCTTGGGGTGGAGAGAGCCTCGGGGCGCGACGAAGATGCACGGCGTCGCGCGGTTGACCAGCGCGATCGGCCCGTGCTTCATCTCGGCGGTGGGGTAACCCTCGGCGTGGATGTAGCTGATCTCCTTGAGCTTGAGCGCGCCCTCGAGAGCAACGGGGAAGTGGATGTCGCGGCCCAGGTAGAGGGCGTTGTGGGCCGTTGCGATCCGCGCGGCGGCGTCTTCGACGGCGGGCTCCCCCTTGAGCGCCTCGCCGATCAGGGTGGGGACCGATTCGAGTGCGTCGACGACGGCCAGTCCGTCGGGGAATGAGAGGTGCCGCAAACGACCGAGGTAGAGGGCCAGGAGCGCCATCACAACGACCTGCGCCGAGAACGCCTTGGTGCTGGCGACGCCGACCTCGGGGCCGGCATGGAGGTAGATCCCGCCGTCGGCCTCGCGGGCGATGGTGCTGCCGACGGTGTTGACGATCGCGAGCGTCGGATGGCCGCGCCGCTTCGCCTCGCGCAAGGCCCCGAGCGTATCGGCGGTCTCGCCCGATTGGCTCAGCACGAAGACCAGTGTGCGGTCGTCGAGCGGCGCGTTGCGGTAGCGGAACTCGCTGGCGTACTCGACCTCGACGGGCAGGTGAGCCAGCCGTTCGATGAAGTACTCGCCGACCAGGGCCGCGTGCCAGCTCGTGCCGCAAGCCGCGAAGATGATGCGACGGACCCGGCGGAGCTGCCGATGGGAGAGGTTCAGGCCGCCGAAGGCGGCGGTGGCCTCGTTGCGGAGGAGCCGGCCGCGGCAGGCGTCGACGACCGTGTCGGGCTGCTCGCGGATCTCCTTGATCATGTAGTGCGCGTGGCCGCCCAGCTCGACCGCGTCGGGCTTCCAGTCCAGCCGGTTGACTCGCGGCGTGATCGGGCCGTGCTCCCTGTGCCGCATCTCGAAGTCGTCCGGGGTGAGTCGGACGACTTCGCCGTCATGCAGGAAGGCGACCCGGGCCGTGTGGGGCGCGATGGCAACGGGGTCGCTGGCGAGCAGGTGCTCGCCCTCCCCGAGGCCGACGACCAGCGGGCTGCCGAAGCGCGCCACCGATCACCTCGCCGGGGCGCCGCGGGCTGACCACGCCCAGGCCATAGGTCCCCTCGAGGTACGGCAGGGCACGCTGCACGGCCTCGAACAGGTCGTCGGTGGACTCCAGCTCGCGGGCGATCAGGTGGGCGATCACCTCGGTGTCCGTCTGGCTGGCGAATGCGAATCCCTGCGATTGGAGCTCGCGCCGGAGCGTCGCGTGGTTCTCGATCACGCCGTTGTGCACGACCGCCACGGAGGCCGTGCGGTGGCGGCCGCCGAGGTGCGGGTGCGCATTCTCGTCGGTGGCCGGCCCGTGGGTGGCCCATCGGGTGTGGCTGATCCCGCAGACTCCCGGCGCCGGCTGGTCCTCGAGCAACTCCTCCAGTGCGCGCACCCGGCCGGCCCGCTTGCGCACGACGAGCTGCCCGCGCTCGATAGTCGCCAGCCCGGCGCTGTCATAGCCGCGGTACTCCAGCCTCCGCAATCCGCCGACCAGGATGGGCGACGCCTCGTGTCCGCCGGTGTAGCCAATGATCCCGCACATCGAAGCCTCCTTCAAACGGCGGTCTGGGCATCTTGCAGCCGCGGTTTCTCGGGCAAGATCGAAGTCAGATCACAGCGAAATCCGGGGATCATGCCCTCTCCCGAGATTTCGTCTCCTTCTCTCAGCCGCGACACGGTCCCATCGCGTCGATGGACGTACATCGTCCGAGCCTCGGGATCGATCACCCATACCAATAGCACGCCCGCCGCCAGGTACTCGTCCACTTTGGCCTGAACTTCATGCCAGAGGTCGTTTGGGGAGACGACTTCGACGGCGAGATCAGGTGGGATGTGGGAATATCCTTCGGAGGTCGGACCCTCGGGCATCCGCTCCTTCCGGATGAACGAGACGTCCGGCTTGCGAACCTTGTTGGGGTGATCGGGATAACACTCGTAATCGAGATCGGCCGGCCAAGCCCAGCCGATCGGGTCGTTCCGCAAGGACAGGTGTATTTCTCCGAAGAGCCGACCCCCGACCCAACTCGACAATTGGCTCATGTTCCGCTCCACGAGGTGGCCGTCGACGAGCTCGTAGTTCTTCCCGTCGGGCATCGACAGGAGATCCTCGGGCGTATAGATCTTCTCCGCGACGATATGCATGGGTCCGCCTCAATACAAGGGAAGTCCGTCCGGTCCGGTCCGCGAGCGCTGCATTTGATTATAGGACCCGAATCCGCCCGCGCCGACCGGGCAAAGTGGCGTTGACAGGGCAGGGGGCCTCGGAGATAGTGTGGCCCGGACAGGACGGCTCCGGGGCCGGGTTCGCTGACCCGCCGCGGAGGAGGAAGAGGAGTTCCTGTCGCCCCGAGCGACGCGATGGACGAAGGCCGCAAGGACGAGGGCCTGGTGGGGGTATGAACCCGTCTCGCCTTGCCGCACGAAGCAGACCCGCAACACCTCGACGTTCCAGGCGCGACTCGAGCCACCACGGATGGAGCCCGCGATGCGAATTCTCGTCACCGGCGGAGCCGGTTACGTCGGCTCGACACTGGTCCCGTTGCTGCTGGAGCAGGGACATCGGGTCCGCGTGCTCGATACGCTCAAGTTCGGCGGCCACGGGCTGTTGCCCTGCTGCTCGAACCGGTTCTTCGAGCTGATCCGCGGCGATGTCACCGACCCCGGGATCGCGAAGTCGGCGCTCGACGGCGTCGAGGCGATCATCCACCTCGCGGCGATCGTCGGCTACCCGGCCTGCAAGAAGGAGCCGCAGCTCGCCCAGGCCGTCAACGTCGACGGCACCGCCAATCTGCTGCGGCACCGCAAGCCCGACCAGCGGTTCGTCTTCGCCTCGACGGGCAGCATCTACGGCTCGATCCCCGATTATGTCTGCAACGAGGACACCCCGCGCGCCCCGATCACTCTCTACGGCGAGACCAAGGCCAAGGCCGAGCAGATGGTCCTGGAGGCCGGCAACAGCGTCGCCTACCGGTTCGCGACCGCGTTCGGCGTCAGCAACCGCATGCGGCTGGACCTGATGCCCAACGACTTCTCCTACCAGGCCGTCAAGAACCGCAACCTCATCGTGTACGAGGGCGGCTTCAAGCGCACCTTCGTCCACGTCCGCGACATGGCCCGATCGTTCCTGTTCGCGCTCGAACGCTGGAGCGAAGTGAAAGACGACGTGTACAACGTCGGGCACGAGACCATGAACTTCACCAAGGAAGAGGTCGTGCGCAAGATCCTCGAGCACGTCGATTACTACCTGCACTTCGCCGAGGTCGGCACCGACGCCGATCGGCGCAACTACGAGGTCTCGTATGAGAAGATCCGCAAGAGGGGATTCGAGACCACGATCGACCTGGACCGCGGGATCTCCGAGCTCGTCCGCGCGGCCAAGCTGATCGAGTTCCAGAACCCGTTCGCGAACGTGTGAGTGGACAAACGAGGAGCCCGCGAGGGAGTCGTCGTAGGGTGCTCTGTGAGCGCCGGGGTAGCGGGAGTTTGCGCCTCGGTGCTCACAGAGCACTCCACGACCCCGTGGCCCAGGAGCGATCACGTGAGCCCGCGTCGATGGTTGCGCCGTGGATGGCAGGCGATCGCCAGCACGAACCGAGGGACCCGCCGATCGGCCGAGAGCTGCGCCGTCGACGCCGCGAGCGATCGCGTCCCGCCGGTCCCGCATCTCGCGGGTCCGATCGCCGACGAACGGGCCGGCAAGAAGGTCCTTTTCATCAATCAGTATTACTGGCCCGATCATGCCTCGACGGCCCAGCACCTCGCCGACCTGGCCGAGGACCTGGCCGCGCGCGGTTATGACTGCCACGTGGTTTGCGCACGCGGCCGCTACCAGCCCGGCGGTCCCGAATCGCCCGCGTACGAGGTCCACGAGGGCGTGCGGATCCACCGGGTGCGCGCGACGTCGCTGGGCCGGCGCGGGACCCTGGCGCGGATGACGGACTACCTGAGCTTCTACGCGGGCGCGGTCCTGTTGGCGATCCGATCGCCCCGGTTCGACGCGGTCGTGACCCTGACCACTCCGCCGATCATCGGGCTCGTCGGCACGATCTTGAAGCGGCTCAAGGGATCGCGGCACGTCTACTGGAGCATGGACCTGCATCCCGACGCCAGCCTGGCGCTGGGTCGGATGTCGCCGCGGAACCCCGTGGTCCGGGGGCTGAGCTGGCTCAGCGGCTTCGTCTATCGGAAGGCCGATCGCGTGGTCGTGCTCGGCCCGTACATGGCCGACCGGGTGGAGCTTAAAGGCGTCGCGGCCGATCGGATCGAGACGATCCCCGTCTGGAGCCGCCGCGAGGAAGTCTACCCGATCCCCCGCGAGTCGAACGCGCTGCGCAAGTCCCTGGGCCTGGGCGACGCCTTCGTGGCGATGTACTCGGGCAACCTGGGGCTGGCGCACTCGTTCGACGAAGTCGTCGAGGCGGCCCGCCGCCTTCGGGACCGGTCGGACGTCCTGTTCCTCTTCGCAGGAGCCGGCCCGCGGCTGGGCGAGGTGAAGGCGGCGCGAGAGCGCGAGGGGCTCGCGAATATCCGGTTCCTCGATTATGTGCCGCGCTCGCACTTGCACATGTCGCTCTCCATGGCCGATGCGCATCTGATCTCGATGAGGCCCGAGATGACGGGCATCGTCGTGCCGGGCAAGCTCTACGGGGTGATGGCGGCGGGCCGGCCGGCGGTCTTCGTCGGGCCGCGGCATTGCGAGTCGGCCGACACCATCCGCACGGCCGGCTGCGGGATCACGGTCGACCGCGGCGACGTTGACGGACTGGTCGCCGCGCTCACGCACCTGGCCGGCGATCCCACCCTGGCGCGGCGGATGGGCGAGCGGGGCCGCTCGGCATTCCTGGCGGGCCACGAGCGCAGGCTCTGCTGCGGGCAATGGCGCGACCTGCTCGCGGAGGTCACCCGCGTCAGCGCGGACCCGGCGGCGCGTTCCCGGTCCCCGCGCCGGTCGTCCGCGGCGCGTCGCACCGCTCGGGCGGCCGCCATCGCCGCGATCTCGATGGGACCGGCTGTCCGATGAGCGCGCCTTCATCCGCCTTGTTGTCGCACTGAACCCCTCGTCACTGGCCCGTTGAGGACCGAAACGGTGAGAGTCTCCATCTCTTACGTCGCTGCGTACCTGGCGGGACTGGCCGTCGTCGCCTCGCCCGCGTCGCTGCGCGCCGAGCAGCCGGCGGCCAGCGTCGCCGAGATCCAGGCCAAGCACGACCGTGCGCTGATCCGCGAGTTGTCGGAGTATCTGGCCGTCCATCCCAGGGCGAGCGACCGCGACCAGGCGTACGCCGCCCTGTTCAACAAGTCCATCGAGCACGACTGGTTCGCCGAGGTCGAGGACCTGGGCCGGCAATACCTCAAGACCGATCCCGACGGGCCCGTCAAGGCGCTGGCGCAGATCGTCCAGACGATGGCGCGGGCCCAGGCCGGCCATTACGACGAGGCGCTCGCGCGGTTCCGCGAGCTGATCAAGGGGCTCGAGGGCGACACGCAGGAGGAGTTCGCGACGACGTTCTCCGACTCGTTCGCCGGCGCGGCGATCTCCGCGGGTGAGTACAACGTGGCTCGCCAGGCCTACGCGGTCCTGCTCGACCGCTTCGGCGAGAGCCCGAAACTGCGAGAGAAGGTGCAGGGCGACCTGAAGCGGCTCAACCAGGTCGGCAAGACGGCGCCGACCTTCACCGCGGAGGACATCGAGGGGCGGCCGATCCGCAGCGGCGCCTTCCGGGGCAAGTACGTTCTCGTCGACTTCTGGGCGACCTGGTGCGGACCGTGCGTCGCCGAGCTGCCCCGGCTGCAGGCGGCGTATCGCGCCTATCACGAAACGGGCTTCGACATCGTCGGCGTCAGCCTGGATGAGTCGAAGGAGGCCGTGGTCGACTTCGTCAAGGCGCGGAAGCTGCCGTGGCCGCAGATCCACAATGCGGGCGGGACAAGCGACCTCGTGCAGGCGTTCGGCGTGGTCTCGATCCCCGCGACCTACCTCATCGATCCCGAGGGCACGATCATCCGGCTGGACCTCCGCGGCAAGGGGCTCGACGAGGCGCTGGCCGGGCTGATGAAGCGGCCGTCCGCGACGACCGGCGCGCGCTGACTCCGAGTTGCACGCGCGGCCGCAGTCGTGGAATGTCGGCGAGCTCACCGGCTCGCCTCCCCCCGATGCGTACTTGCCTCGCCTGGCCGGCCGAACCCGAACTGGTCGCCGGCCCGGACGGGCTCCTTGCCCTGGAAGTCGACTTCCAGCAACTTCTCGCTCTGGACGTCGCGGCCGGCCTCGTCCTTGAGCACGGCGACGATCTTGCGGCTCCGCACGTCGATCACGTCGCCGGTGGATGGATACGCGTAATGTCCGTCGATGCTGAAGGTGATCCAGCCGGGCTCGTCGCGGAGCACCACCTCGCCGACCTGCGTCGGAGGCATCACGGTCGCGTCGAAGATGTGCATCCGTTTGTTGAAGGCGTCGGTGACCCACAGCTCGCGATCGTCGGGGGTCAGGCCGATGCCGTGGCTGGGGCAGCCGTGCCGCTTGGTCGGACCTTGCTGATAGCCCGACACCTCCACGCGATACAGCTTCTGGCCCGTGACCAGGTCGCCGACCTCGAAGCCGAGCAGCCGGTTGACGTTGACGAAGCAGACGGTCTGCGCGCCGTTGACCGTGAACGGCCGGATGCTCGCGCTGAAGGGGCCGGACTTGCCGACGACCAGGTTCGTCCCGGTGTCCACGATCGTCAGGTCAGGCGAGTTCAAGCCGGCGAGATAGGCCTTCTTCCCGTCCGGCCCGACGATCGTGTTGTGCGAGCCCGACCGAGGGGTGATCCTCGCGACGACATCACCGTCCTCGGCGCGGACGACGTACCAGAGCGGTCCTTCGAAGCTCGGTAGGAAGATCGTCCGGCCGTCGGGCGTGATCGCCATCCGGTCGCAGCCCGCGTCGTAGGTCTTCTCCCAGAGGAGCTTCTCCGATACCAGGTCCAGGCACATCAACTGCTTGATCGTGCTGATATAAAGCCGCTTCGTCAGGGCACTGGCGCAGATGCCCTTGACGTTGATCGGCTTGCCCTCGGGGTCGAGCCCCGCCGTTGGGATCCGCTTGATGAAGCGGTGGCCGTGGTCGACGTTGAAGACGAGCAGGCCGTGTCCGCCATATTCGAGGTAGTTCCGGATCCCCGGCTCGGCCACATACAGCCTTCGCGAAGCCCCGGCGGCGGTCGACTGGCCGGCCGCCTCCGTCGTGACGACCAGGGCCGAGACGACGAGGAATGCGAGAGAAGCCAATCCGCGGCGCCGATGCTGATTCTTCATGGGTGTCGATCTCCTCGTCGAGTCGCCTCAGTCTCGGACGGCTTCCGCGACCGGTTCGCCGATTGCCAGGTCCGGGGCCTCCTGCTGCTTTTTCACGGTCGCCCCGAACACGGACGTCATGACCCGCCGCCGTGCGCCGATCAAGAGGTAGTTGAAGACGAAGGTGAACAGCAAGATCGGCGTGAGGGCGGAGGCCTGCACGGGATAGGCCAGCGCTTCGCCGCCGGTGGTGCGGAACCAGTAGATCATCCCGATGCCCGCCACGGGGCTCAGAGCGAAGATCGGCTCGACGGCCTCGCGGGAGCCGACCGGCCCGAGCGCCATCGATTGAATGGATCCGGCCAGCAGCGGGAGGACCCAGACGACAAACAGGAAAAGGCCGAAGTACATCAGGCCTCGACCCCGGTGACGGAGCTGGAAGTACTGCAAGGCGAGACCGAAGTATGCGACGGTCAGGACGGCGGCGGCCAGAGCCAGGGGATAAGGTCCGGTCGGCGGGCCGTTCGTCCACGAGCCACTTGGGCCAGCGGCCACGGTCCCTGCGAGCGTTCCGGCCGCCAGGACGATGCCGGCGATCATGACCAGGCTGAGCCAGTTCACCGAGAGATCGTCCCACCAGGGCAGACGCGTCTGACCGCGCTTCTGGGCGCGAACGAGGCCCTTGGTGTACTCGGCCTGCGACGGCGTGATCATCGCCAGCAGCAGGATCGCGGGGACCGCCAGCAGGTAGAGGGCCGCGACCTCGTAGTACTCATATCCCTCCTTCCGCCAGATCCCGCCGAGGACCAAGGTGGCAAAGGTCAGCATGGCCACGATGGCCTGCGGCTTCGAGAGCGGGTGCAACCGTTGTGACTCCATCTTGCGGGTGCCGGCCAGGAGGAGGAAGAACAGGACCGGCAACTGGTAGAGGAGCAGGACGGGCAGCCAGGGGAGCGAGATGCCGAAGAAATCGAGGCGGCGCTCGCCTTCGAAGATGTTCACCGACCCCATCGTCCCCATGAAGATGGAGGAAACGACGTACATCATGAAGACGAGGACGCCGACGAGGCCGCCGGAGGGCGTCTTGGCCTTCGACATCAGCGCATTGAGCAGGACGAAGGCGTGCAGGGTCCACGCGGTCGTGATCACGAAGATCATGAGCTGCACGAACCCGCGGAAGCTGGGGATGCCGAAGGCCATGCAGAGTACGGTGAACGGGATCGTGGCGGCGAAGAGCACATACTCGCGGATCGGGGCGCCGAAGAAGAACCCCATGGTCAATTCGGTCGGCGTCAGGGGGGAGACGCGGTGGAAGTCGAGGATGCCCGAGACGCGGGCACCGCCGACCGACGAATTGACTTGCCCCGATCCCAGGATCGCCAGGATCACGACCTGCATCGCCAGGATCCAGGCCGCGGCGGTGCCGGTCCGGTACCAGGAGAGCTCATATCCGGCATACGCAATGCAAAGGCCGAGCATGACGACGATGGCCAGCGAGCTGAACACCGGCTGCTTGCGCAGCCTCGACCGGACGTGCTTGACGAGGATCGGGTTCTCGATCCAGTCGCGGAGGCGGTCCCACATCAAGAGAGCTCCTTCGATCCGACCTTGAGGAACAGGTCCTCGAGGTTGTCGCGCTTGCGGCTGAAACCCGAGACTGCGCACGCCCTGTTGCACCAGGGACGCCAGCAACTCGCTGGCGGCCTGGGCGTCGCCGCGGAAGCGGAATTCGTAAGTGCCGTTGCCCTTCCGCTCGATCGACCCGGCCCGCTCGTCGGCGCCGACGATCCAGTGGAATACCTCGGGCTCGCCCAGGATCTCGACCGAGAGTAGGGTGTCGCCCATGATCCGCTGGTTCACGTCGTCGATCCGGCCGGCGACCACGATCTGGCCCTTCTCCATGATCGCGACCGAGGTGCAGAACTCGTTCATTTCGGCGAGGATATGCGAGGAGATCAGCACCGTCTTCTTCTCCTCGGCGAGCCGGCGGAGGATGTTCTTGAGCTGGATGCGGCCCTGGGGGTCGATCCCGCTGGCCGGCTCGTCGAGCAGGAAGACGAGGGGGTTGGGGATCATCGTCTTGGCCAGCATCATCCGCTGGCGCATCCCGCGCGAGAGCTCGCCGACCATCGCCTCGCGCTTCTCGGTCAGCCCGACCAGGTCCAGGTGGTCGGCGACCGCGTGCCGGCGTTCCGAGGGATTCAGGCCGTAACTGGCGGCGAAGAGATCGAGGAACTCCCAGACCATGAGGTCCTCGTAGACCGGCGGGAAGTCGGGCATGAAGCCGATGATCCGGCAGACGTCCTTGGGGTGCTCGCGGACGTCCACGCCGTAGACGTCGATCTCGCCGTAGGTGGGCTCGAGCAGGCCGAGCATGGCGCGCATCGTGGTCGTCTTGCCGGCGCCGTTGGGTCCGATCAGGCCGCAGACCTCGCCCGGTCCGACCTCCAGGGAGAGGTCCTTCACCGCGCAGAGGTCGTCGTAGTCGACTCGCAAGTCCTTGATCCGGATCATCCCGCGCTCCCGTGGCGTCGTCGGTCGGGGGTGAATCCCGGTGGGCGGTGCCCACGCTACAAGGGATCTGTCGTCTCGGTCACCTTGGCCTCGCCGCCGAATGGTGGCGGGCGGCTTTTTCGATCCTCGGCTTCCAGCGGGCGAAGTCATCCGCGGCCTTGATGGCCTCCGCCTCGTCGATGGCGGCCTCCAGCTCGTTGGTCCAGGTCCGAATCTCCTTCTTGGCGGCGTCGCCGGGATTTGGCCCCCCCTTGAATCGTAGGAGCCCGGCCTGAACCCGCTCCTCGATGGGAACGGCTCGATCGATCAGGGCGAGTATCCGCTTCGCCACATCGGTGCGGCCCGGCTCGAGCGGCCCGACCTGCTTCAGCTTCTCCAGGCGGTCCTTGAGACGTTGCCACTCGGCCTTCTTGGAACGTTCCTCAGATCGGGCCTTCGCGAGTTGAGCCCCGAGTTCTTTGGTTCGCTGTGACTTCGTGTACTTGACAAGGACGTCCCTGTTACTTTCGGCCTGTTCAAACGCGAACAGGGCCTTTTGCTGATCGAGTTCCGAGACGATCTTCTCGACGTCCCTTTTCGCGTCCTTGGATTGTGCCCGAGCACGGAGCATCTCGGCGTGCGCGATGCTGAGCTGGGTGTCCGCCGCGGCCAAATCCCGCGGGAGAACCGCTTCCGCGAACTCCTCGAGCGCCAGCTCGGCGATCGCCCGCTTCTGCGTGGCGTACTGGTGCTCGCCCTCGGCCTTCATCACGTCGATTCGCAATCGATCGAGCTGCTCCTCGAATCGCTCGGGAACGCCGGGCTCCTCCAGTATTGGCTTGGCCAGGGCGATGAGCCGGAGGTCGTCCGTTTTCAAGGTCCGCTGGATCTCGGCGACGAATGCGGCGTGAGCGTTGACCGCATTGACGGAGGTGGTGTCGTCTCTGCCGCGTGCGGGCCTGAATGGCCCGGCCTGCATGACGAACCCCACGAGAGCCGTCGCGACGGCAGCGGCCAGGGCCAGGCGAAGGGCGGCACGGGAAACCGGATGGGACGACATGCGGCTCGAATTCGGGACCGAGTTGCTGGCTGCGTTCATGCGTTCCTTTCCTCCGGCCGGGCCGTTGACGGTCGAATCATGTGCCGAGATGACGGCGATCATCCATCAGCGTAAGTGCGTGCGCATGAGGCTGCAACGCCCCGGTGCCCCCGCGGCTCGAAAGGACGCACGATGCGCCGAGGAAGCATGGCTGTCTAGCCCATGCGGACGACCTGGCCCTTTGCAGGCGCTTGACGTGTGGTCTCTGCGACCGCTGAGGCAGGCGTTCTCGACGAACGAACTGTCATGACCCAGGGGGTCAACCCGCCCCATGAGTATTGAGTGCTATCACGCTCTCATGATATTATTGGCTCCTATTTTCAGAGGAACGCGCTGAACTTGACGTGTTGACGGCCGGCCGCAGTCCTTGGACAGGTGAACTTATGTTAATTAGTACGATTGATGTCGGCGCGGCTGGCGCGGACTGGGCGGTGGCGGTCATCGTCGTGGTACCCTTCCTGGGATGAGAGTGGGAGAACAGCTTCGGTCGGGGAGGACATTCGGGTCAAAGTCTCGCGGCATCGCGTAGGATGGCGGTCTTCATCATTTCATTGATTATTATGGGCAGCATTTGGCGGGCCTATAAAGCCATCTTTGGGGTTGTTCTGGCGGATTAATGCGAAATGGTCGCAATCTCGACGGATTCCCGACGGGGCCACGTCGAACGGAACGTGGGGATCTCCAGATGCCGGCTCGTCGTGAAGAAAGTGGATTTGCGATGTGGACGGCGTTGCGGTAAACCCTTGCCCGGAAGGGGCTGCAACCGTTCCGCCCGGGGCATCGCCCTGCCACCGCTCGCCCGGATACGGCGCGGGGGAATGGAGTCGAGGGGGCGCCGTCCGATATGGAGACGACAACGCCGACCCTGAGGCGTGGCTATGCTCGGCATCGGAGGATCGAAACAACGGAGGGCGCGCCCCCGACGTTGGGACGATGTAGCTGGTCCACGGTCGCACTGGCGACGTTCATCGTGCTGATGCTCGGCTTGTTCTGGAGGACCCTGCGTTACGCGCTGGGTTTTCCCCTGTGGGGGGATGAGGCGTTCGTTGCGGTGACCTTGCTCGAACGCGACTTTGCCGGGCTATCTCGTCCGCCGGAGTTCTACCAGATCGTGCCGCCCGGATTCCTGTGCGGGGAGTGGCTGATGGTGCGCTGGCTCGGGGCCGCCGAGTGGCCGTTGCGGCTGATCCCCTACCTGGCGGGAGTGGCGTCCCTGGTGTTATTCCGACGATTCTGCCGCGACGTCTCCAGCGGCCGGACGACGTTGCTGGCGGTCGCCGTGCTTGCGGCGTCGTTCTATCCGGTCCGGCATTCGACCGAAGTCAAACCGTACGCGGTCGACCTGTTGGTTTCGCTGCTCTTGACCGCGATCGGCTGGGCGGTCTTCCGGCGGCCGGAGTCGGTCCGGCGCTGGTTCGCCCTGATCGCGACGGCGGTCCTCGCTGTGTGGTACTCTTACCCGGCCGTGTTCCCCGCCGGGGCCGCGGCGATGCTGCTGGGGTTGCGGGTCGCTCGCGCGCGATCCCTGCGCGCGGCGGCGTTGTGGGCGGCGTATTGTGCATTGCTGGCGGTGAGCTGGGCGGTCGTGTATGTCCAGTTCGCGGGTCCGCAGGCGCGGGCGGCGGCCTTCCTCACCGAGCTCAAGACCTGGCGGGACGCCTTCCCGCCGATTTCTGAGCCCTGGCGGTTGCCCGGGTGGTTGATCGAGGTCCATACGGGGTTGATGCTGGCCTATCCCCAGGGCGGCCACCATTTCGGCAGCACGGCGACCGCGCTCCTGGTGATCGCCGGTTGCGTGCGGATGGCCCGACGGACGTCGCGCCGGCCGCTCCTCTTGCTCCTCCTCGGCCCGCTGCCGCTGGCCCTGATCGCCGCCGCCTTGCGACGCTACCCGTACGGCACGAGCACCCGCGTCATGCTCTACATGGCGCCCGCATTCTGCCTGCTCGCGGCCGAAGGATTCATGGCCGTCCTGACGTGGAGGCGTCGGGCGAGATGGGGCCCGATCGTGGTTGCCTCGCTCCTCGCGATCTTTCCGCTTGCAGGCGTGGCCTCCGACCTCGCCCGGCCGTATATGGGCTATGATAATGTAATTGAAAGGCGAATGGCGCGCTGGGTGGCGTCGTACGCCGTAGTCGGCGACCAGTTCGTCGTCTTCAATAGCGTGACGCCGCCGCCGCCGATCCCCGACCTGATGATCACGCGATGGCTCCAGCGTGTGGCGGTGCTGCGCTACGACCTTCCGCTCTACGCGGCCGTGCCGGTCCGCTGGCAACCGGATCCGGCCACGATCACGCTCAGCCCAGGCGGGCGGCTCTGGCTGCTCGTCCAGCGCCACGGGGATGAGCGTTTCTTCTCCGGGGACCGCCTGGCGTCCTACCCGCGGCCCTCGACGCGCGGCTGGGACGTCCCAGGGAGCTCGCCCCTCTTTTCCTGCCCAACGAGGAGCGCTGGTCGATCTGGGTGTATCCGGCGGCCGGCCGGTCCGATCGGTCATTCGCGGGATGGTTGGGGTCGAAGGCTGTCGAGCCCGCCGTCGTAGGCTCCGCCCTCCCATGAACGCCGATTTTCGCGGAGGCGTAACTTGCCTTGCCTCCACCCAGGTTTTGGGGATGGTCAAGCCGTGTTTCCGCTGGTTTTCCGGCCTCTGCCGTCACTGGCGTGAGTCCCTGTATGCAAGTCCTCGCCCCGCCGCCTCGCGTTTTCTCTCGCCGTCCTTCTGACCTCAACCTCGCCGATACCCCTTGTTCTCGGCCGTTTCCCGCACGACAGGCTTCCCCTACTCTGGGACCAAAAGGCTCCCAGGACGTCACCCGGGGGCCAGTCACTTGTCGATTCGGGACTCAACAGCCATGGCTCGCTCTCCGGAACTCGCGCGCCTGTTCCAGCAGCCCAACCTCCCCGCCCAACGTCAGTATGAGATCTGTCGCGCTGACTTCCACGAAGCCGTCACCGCCGACGAGATCGCCCGGCGGTTTCAGCTCCACGTCGGTTCCGTTCGTGCGATCGTCCGCGACTTCGCCCACGCCCCCGACATCCGCGCGTTCTTTGCCGTCGCCACGCCCGGCCCCAAGTCCTCCCCGAAACGCGATGCCATCCCACAGCGGGCGTGCGAACTCCGTCGCCAAGGGGCCACCCTGGCCGACATCCACGCCGCGCTGAAGCGCGAGGGGTTCGATGTCAGCGAATCCTACGTCTTCCGAGTCCTGCGCCGCGCCGGCTTGACCGCGAACCGCCAAGGCCGGCCCTCGCGACGACCGGGGGACGGCGCCAACGACGGTTCCATCGTGCCCGAGGTCGCCGACGCCCGGGCGTCGGCCCTCGAAGAGGGACGGCGATTCCCCACCAAAGTGGCGGGCCTCTTCCTGTTCCTTCCCGCGGTGCTCGAACTCGACCTGCCCGCAGCCGTCACCCAGGCCGGACTGCCCGGCTCGGAGCAGATCCCGCCGCTCCAGGCCCTGCTCGCCTTGCTGGCTCCCAAGCTCCTCGGCAAGCGCCGCGTCAGCCATATCAGCGACCTGTGTTGTGATGAAGGCGCCGGCCTGTTCGCGGGCCTCAACGTGTTACCCAAGGCCACCTACGCCACCGACGATTCCTACAAGACCGAGCGGGCCATGACCGAGCGACTGATCGCCGCCGTGATCGCCAAGACCCCGCTGGGAGAGCCCCCGTTGAGCTTCGACCTCGACTTCCACTCCGTCCCCTTCCGTGGTGACCAGGCCGATCTCGAGGACCACTGGGTGCCGATGCGGAACCGGGCTCTCCCTTCGGTGATGGCGTTCGTGGCCCAAGCCGCCGGCCGGCGGGTGCTCTGTTACGCGACCGCCAACCTGCTGCGCGACGAGGCCGACGGCATGGTCGTGAAATTCGCCGATTACTGGAAGGAACAGACGGGGCACCACCCGGCCCGCTTGCTGTTCGACTCGCGCGCGACCACCTATGCCAGCCTGAACCGACTGACCGAGCGGCGGGTGGGTTTCATCACCATCCGCCGCCGTGGGTCGGGGATGTTGGCCCGGGTGCGGCGCCTGCCCGCGGAGAGTTGGCGGCACTGTCAGATCACTCAGGCCAAGGGGGAGCGCCGCCAGGTCCGCTACGTCGAGGAGTGGGTCGAGCTCGATGACTACCAGGGCACCGCGCGGCGACTGATCGTGACGGGGCTGGGGCACGAATCCCCGACCTTCTTCCTGACCAACGACTATCCGCAAGCCCCGACGGCCCGCGACGTGATCCGGACCTACGCGAGCCGGAACCACGTAGAGAACCACCTCGGGGAACAGATCACGTTCTTTCACCTCGATTGCCTGTGCAGCGAGGTGAGGTTGAACGTGGATTTCGATCTGACGCTGACGGTGCTGGCGGACCTGCTCTACCGCCGGTTGGCCGAGCGACTGAAGGGCTTCGACCGTACCGGTCCGGCTCGATTGTTCCGGAAGTTCGTCGATACGTCGGGGCTGATTGAGATCACGGCGAGCGAGGTCATCGTCTCCCTGAGCAAACGAGCCCACAACCCCCTGTTGAAAGAGGCTGGGCTGACCCAGCCGACCGGCCCCGTCCCCTGGCTGGGCGGGCGGGCCGTGCGCCTGGAGTGCCCCTGACGGCTTCCGACCCAAACCCGCCGTCACCGAGGGCGATACGACGCCCACCGACCGTGGGACGCCCGGGCAGTTGAGTGCCGATTAGGCAAGTTGCACCTCCGCGAAAATCGGCGATGAACCCATCTGGGCGCAGACTCTCAACGGAACAGCTCGGTCGAGAAGTAACGTTCCATGCGATCGGCGAACACGGTGACGACGTGGGCATCGGTACCGAGTCGCTCGGCGGCCATCACGGCCGCTCGGAAGTTGAGGCCCGAGCTGGGGCCTACCGGGAATCCGCGGCGAATCAGCCGGCGGGTGGTCTCGAGGGCTTCGTTGTCGGGCACGTCGAGCTCGACGAGCGAGCTGGGCCGGAACGATCGGTAGATTTCCGAGAGGCCGTCGGCCACGCCGGGAATCCGCCCGCTGAACGAGCAGCACTCGGCGCCGTCGAGGGCGGTGCCGATGACGGGCCGGGCGGCGAAGGCGGCGACGTCGCAGCCGTGGTCGGTGAATCCGTGCCAGAGGCCGACGAGCGTGCCGCCGGTCCCCACCCCGCTGACGACGGCGTCCACGCAGCCGCCGGGGATCTGGGCGATCACTTCCTGAGCGGTCTGCTGGCGGTGGGCCAGGGGATTGTCGGGGTTGGAGAACTGGAGCGGCAGATACCCGCCGCACTCGGCCGCCTCGCGCCGGGCGCCGGCGAGGGCGCCGAGGATCCCCTCGGCGCGCGGCGAGAAGACCACTCGGCCGCCGTAGGCCTCGATGATCTGGCTGCGCTCGCGGCTCACGCCATCGGGCATCACGGCGATGAACCGCAGGCCCATCTGCGCCGCCGCCAGCGCCATCGCGATGCTCGTCGAGCCGCTCGACGCCTCGACCACGATGCCGCCCGGCTCGATCTGGCCGCGGCGCAGGGCTTTGCCCAGGATAAACCGGGCGATCCGATCCTTCGTCGATCCGCTGGGATTGAGGAACTCCAGTTTGCACCAGATCGTCGGGCCCGAGGCCTCGAGCTTCACGGGTACCAGGGGCGTCGGGGCAACGCGATCGAGATAACGATTCGTGTCGGGGAGCTTCAACGTCGTCTCCTGGGCCGGCGTTCATCGAGCCGGATCGCTCACTTCCGCCCCAGCTCCCGGTCTTGCTGCTCCTTCATCGCCTTCTTCTTCTCGGGGTACTCGATCACGACGAGCTCCTTCTTGTCGGGGTCGTAGCCGTACTCCTGGTAGTAGGGCAGCATCGGGAGCTGGATGCCGTCGGGCTTGCCCTTCTTGATGATCACCTCCATGAACTCCTCGTACGTCTTGGGCTTCTCGCCGTTCATGGCCTCATAGATATCCATGTTATGTTGAACCGACATCTTGGCGATGTTGGCGACGGTGGTGCGGTAGGCGTCGGCCTGGAGGGTGATGTAGTCCGTGGCGTGGATCTTGCCGTCGGTCGTCTGCCCGCCCTTGGCGAGCTCGGCCTTGAGGTTGCGCACTTCCTGGGTGGTTTTACCGACCGTCTCACGGGTCTTGAGGTTCGTGTTGGCCGGCTTCTCTTCCTCGCACCCAACAGCGACGACGAGCAGGGCCAGGCTGAAGGCGTATCCGGGAAGGCGAGTCATGGCGTGAGTCCTGGTTGTGATGGAGCCGGCGTGACGAGGTCGAGCTGGTTCGAGTATCGCAGCACCGGACGTAAAGGGCAAGGAAAAGAGCGGTTGGTGAGCGCGCCGATCGGGTAGAATGCACGGGAACGGGTTAGCCGATAGGACGCTGTGAACCTGCGAATCCGCGACGACCTGAGAGTCCAGCGAAATGAGTTATCCGTTCCCCGGCATGGACCCCTACCTCGAGCACGCCGTGCTCTGGGAGAGCATCCACGCGCGCCTGATCGTCGCGATCGCCAACCAGCTCCAGCCCAGGCTGGATCCGCGCTATATCGCCTCGGTCGAGGAGCGCGTCTTCATCGAAGGTCCTCAACGTCGCATTCCCGATGTCTGGATTCAGAAGGTCGGAGACGACGCCGGGATGCCCCGACCGGCCGAGTGGGATTCCGACACGGCGGTCATCGTCGAAGTGGAGGACCTGGAGATTCGCGAAGGGCGAGTGGAGATCCTCGATTCATACAACGAGATGAAGCTCGTCGCGCTGATCGAAGTCGTGAGCCCCACCAACAAAGCCGCCAGTCCGGGCCGGGTCTCCTACAAGGCCAAGCAGAAGGAGACGCTGCGCGCGATTGCCACCTGGTTGAGATCGACCTGCTTCGACGAGGGCGTCACGTCGTCGCTATCCCGAAATGGCGTCTCAGGCCCTTCGAACCGTTCGATTCGCTCTGTTGCGTCAGCCGCTGGCCGTTCCGGAACCGGTTCGAGCTCTATCCCCGCACGCTCCGCCAGCGCCTGCCGCGCGTGCGGATCCCGCTTGCCGACGACGATCCCGACTCGACGCTCGACGTCCAGGCTGCCCTCGAGCAAGTCTATGCCGAAGGTCGGTATGCTCGACGGATCCGGTACGACGAGAATTGCCGGCCGCGGCTCTCGGCCGAGGACCAGGCCTGGGCCGACCAGCGGATTGCGGCCGCTCGCGGCCCGCGGCCGGAGTAGACGACCGATCGCAGAGACCTTGGTCGAGGGCCAACAGGTGGATGACTTGCTCGCGGGTTACCCGGTGGTGATTGCGCTGCCGGTGCAATGGGGTGATATGGATGCGTTCGAGCACGTGAATAACGTGGTGTACTTCCGCTGGTTCGAGTCGGCCCGGATCGCCTACTTCGGGCGGATCGGCGTGACGAAACACCTCAGCGGCGAGCCGTTCGGGCCGATCCTCGCCGCGACGTCGTGCCACTACCGGCGCCCGATCGTGTTCCCCGATACGGTCCACGTGGGTATCCGCGCGACGCGGATCGGGCGGACCAGCCTGGGCCTGGAACACCGGATCGTCAGCGAGCAGCAAAAGGCCCTGGCGGCCGAGGGGACCGCCACGACCGTGTTCTACGACTACGCGGCCGGCCGGCCGCATCCAGTGCCCGACGAGGTCCGCCGGGCCGTCGAGGAGCTGGAGGGGTGGGCGCGGTGAGACGGCTTGTTGGCGCGTTATACTCGGTGGTCGGAGGCGCCTGAGTTCCCGGCGCTTCGACACGCTCATCAGGACCGACCCGATGGGGTCGCGCGAGGACATCACCCATGCCGCTCCACGAATGGACCGATCGACCCGGCTGGGACGGCATGCACCATCTGTGGATCACCGAGCTGCTGCGTTGGGTCAAGCCGAGGCTGCCCGGCGGATATCGGGCCTATATCGGATCGGCGCCGCTGCTAGCCGTGGACGCGCCAGGACGACGACCGGACGTCCATGTCCACCGGTGGCAGGGAACCGCGGGGAGCGAAGGCAAACAGCCACCCGCGGCGTCTTCTCCCGCTGCGGATGAGCTCGAGCCGGACGTGGAGGTGGCGGTGGCCACGCTGGACCCGGGCCACGCGCTGTTCATTGAACGCCAGGAGCGGCTGGTGGCGGCCGTCGAGCTGATCTCCCCGCGGAACAAGGACCGGCCCGCCGCCCGCGAGGCCTACCTGGCGCGCTATCTCGGCTACTTGCTGGAATCGGTCCATCTCCTGTTGATCGACGTTCATCGCCGCCCGGTCGGATTCTCCTTTCCGGATCGGATCACGGCCGAGCTTTCGCTCGGACAGGCGCCGTTGCCAACACCATTGGCGGTGAGCTACCGCGTCGGCGAGCCGGCGCCGACGGGCGGCCGGTATCTCGCGATCTGGCGACGATCGCTCAGTCCGGGTGTGAGCCTGCCCACGCTCCCGCTGCCGCTGGATGTCGATTCGTACGTCCTGGTCGATCTCGAGCACACCTATTCGGCCGCGGCGGTCGATGCTTATGTCGAGTGAGCTGGCTATAATGGATCATAGACGATCCGACCCGGGAGGTTGATTCGATGGCAACGGTCACGTCGTCTGCCCCCGTCCGAGCCGGCGACTTCGATCGGGTCGTGCTTCCCGGTGTTCGGTGGAGCACCTACGAGGCCCTGCTCGAAGACCTGGACGGCTGCCACATCCGCTTGACCTACGATCGCGGGAGTCTGGAAATCATGACGCTGTCCTCCCCGCACGAATTCTCGAAGAAAACGCTGGCCCGGGCCTTCGAAGAGATGACCCTGGAGCTGGATATCCCGATCAAGAGCGGGGGACAGCAGACATTTCGCCAGCAGTTACACGAGAAGGGCCTGGAGCCGGACGAGTGTTACTGGGTCCGGCACGAGCCGGAAGTGCGCGGCAAGCGAGATATCTCGCTGGAGACCGATCCGCCACCTGACATCGCCATGGAAATCGAGATCTCCACGAGCGTCCTCGATCGCCTGGGGATCTACGCGACCCTCCGCATTCCGGAGGTCTGGCGCTACGATGGCGAGACGATCACGGTCGCTCACCTCCAGGACGATCAGACGTACCAGATGCTCGACTATAGCCCCACCTTCCCCTGTCTGCCGCTCGGTGAACTGGCGGCGTTCCTCGCCAAGCGAGATTCAATGGATGAGACGCGACTGATCCGGATGTTCCGGGAATGGGTTCGCGCCGAGCTGGCGCCTCGGGCGCCGGATTATCGCGGCGGCGACGAGTGAGCATCGGCCCCCGCGGGCTCTCCTCCCATGCCCAGAATCCTCCTCGATGACCTGGATGATCCCCGGATCGCCGTCTATCGCTCCCTCAAGGCCACCAACCGCACGCGAGATCTCGATCAATTCGTGGTCGAAGGCGAACGACTGGTCGCCCGGCTGATGGAGAGCCGCTTTTCCGTCGTCTCGGTGCTGGTCGCCGAGGGCCACGTCAATAAACTGACGCGCCCGCTCCCCGAGGATGTGCCCGCGTACGTCGTACCGGACACGGTGGTCGACCAGGTCGTCGGATTCCCGTTCCATCGGGGAGTCCTGGCCTGCGGCGAGCGGCGGCCGTGGCCGGTGCTGGATGCCTGGCTCGCCGATGCCGATCGGCCCTTCTTCGCGGTCGTCTGCCCCAAGGTCAGCAACCCGGAGAACCTGGGAGCGATCGCGCGGATCGGCGACGTCTTCGGGATCGATGCCATCGTGGCGGGCCCGGAGTGCCCCGATCCGCTCTCCCGCCGCGTGCTCCGGGTGTCGATGGGCGCCGCGCTGCGACTGCCGGTGATCGTGGAGGACCGCTTGATCGACGCGGCCGCTCGGCTGGCGAGTTCGGCCGGAGTCGAGCTCATCGCCGCTGTCGCCGACCCGGACGCGCAATCGTTCGAGCGCGTCGCGCGTCCGCGACGGCTGGGTCTGGTGCTCGGCGACGAGCACGAAGGAGTGGGGCCCGACTGGCTGGCCCTCTGCCGTCGGGCGGTGACGATCCCCATGCGGCCGGGCGCCAGCTCGCTCAACGTCGCCGTGGCGGCGGGGATCTTGATCTATCACTTCACGCGGCCATGAGCCCGGATCACGAGGGGTGCCGGAGACAACGCGAGATCCGGGAGGGCGAGGCTCCGTCCGAGCCTGAGAGAGACCGGCTCGGACGGAGCCTCGCCCTCCCCAGCTTCAGGACTTCGACGCCGGCGATACGTTCGCCGGTCGGGACGCCAGCCGCTTGCGGATCAACTGGAGCTTCAATTCGACACAGCGGACCGTGCGGCCGAGCATGGCGGCGATCTCGGCGTTGGTGTAGCCGTCGAGCTTCCAGATGACGATCCGCCGGTGATCCTCGTCGAGCGCCTGGAGGATGCGGTCGAGTTCCTCGATGGCGACGACCTTCTCATCCGGGCCGGGCTGCGCCCGGTCGACGTGATCGAGCATCCAGTGGGGAAAGAGGCCGGATTCCGCGGGCCGATTCGCCGCGGGACGCTCGCGGCGGACGTCCCGGCGCGCCGCCAGGTGGCGATTGGCCGTGTTGACGACCTTGCACAAGGTGATCCGTACCAACAGCTTCCACAGCTCCTGTCGGCTCGCGGGCGACGCCTTGCCCTCGAGCTGTCCATGACAGAAACTGGCGTACATGCTCTGGAGGATGTCCTGCTCGTCCTCCCGGCAGCGGACGCGATTGTCGAGGTGCAGGCGGACCAGCGACCGCAGCCGCGACTCGAAATGGTCCCAGATCACCCGCGCGGCCTCGTCCCGCTCGCGGACGTCCGGCGATCGCAGGTGCTGGATGCGGATGGTCAGAGAGCCCGTGGAACCCATTCCGGCCTCCGGAAGCTGGCGAGGGCGATCGCGCGACGTCCGCACGAGTCCGCCTACACGTGTCGCTTTGGCTGGTCCACGTCTCCATTCTAACCGCGTGAGCCCCGTAAGCCAGCGCGGAACGGAGACCTCCTCGCCTCGCACGCGGATATTCGGTCGAGAAGCCAATTTCCTTGATCGACCTGATATGGTCTGATGGAAAAACCGGGTCGAGACGATGACACCGGATAGCTGCATGGAGACGGGCATGCATCATAGCGGATGCCGGCCTGGTTGGGATCGCCGAGGGTGGTGGAGAACGCCGGAATCGTTTTCCGCGGGATCAATAAGGGTCGGAGGCCGGCCGGCCGCATGCCGGCCACGGAGGCGCGGCGAGAGAGCGTAGTACGCCATGGAAACTCCGCAGAGCATCGTACCGACGCTTCAGATCATCAGCGGCCCGTTCTCGGGCCGCTTGTTCACGCTCGAGCGCGACGTGACGATCATCGGCCGCAATCCCGAGTGCGACGTGGTCCTCCAGCCGAAATCGGTGTCGCGTCGGCACGCGGCCATCGTGCGGAAGGAGGGCGGCTTCCTGCTCCGGGACATGGGCAGCACGCGCGGCACGTTCGTCAACGGGCAGAAGGTCACCAATCCCGTGATGCTCCAGGACGGCAACACGGTGCAGATCGGCGAGATGCTCCTGATGTTCAGCGGCCGCCTGGTGTCGATCCAGGACGGGGACGAGGAACAGTCCACGGTCTACGCCGCGATCGACGTGGTGAACCAGAGCAGTTCCAAGAACCTGCCGGTCGTGCGGCCGGAGGTCAAGCTGCGGGCGCTGCGGCTGATCAGCGCGGAGCTCGGCGGCACGCTGGTCCTCTCGGAGCTCCTGGACCGCATCTTCAACTCGCTCTTCGAGTTATTCCCCAGGGCCGAGCGCGGGTTCGTGCTGGTGCGGGACCAGGCCAGCGACACCCTGGTGCCGGAGGCGATCCGGTCGCGCACCGGTCCGCCGGGCGAGCTGACGATCAGCAAGACCGTGCTCAACCGGGTGCTCAACGGAGGCCAGGCGATCCTCTCGAAGGACCTGGCGAAGGAGTTCCCGGAGAGCGCGAGCGTCTCGGAGAGCGAGATCCGGTCGCTGATGTGCGTGCCGCTATTGGACCAGGACCGCAAGCCGGTCGGCATCATGCAGATCGATACCCGGGACGGCCGCGGCCGCTTCGATCAGGACGACCTGGACTTGCTGGTGGCCGTCGGCAGCCAGATCAGCGTGGCGGTGCAGAACGCCCGGCTGCACAAGGCCCTGTTGCGTCAGCGCGAGATGGAACAGGAGCTCCAGTTCGCCCGGCAGGTGATGACGGCCTTGCTGCCGGAACGCCCGGCGTCCGTTCCGGGATACGAGTTCTGGGCCTACTACGAACCGGCGCGGCACGTCGGCGGCGACTACTACGGGTTCTACCCGATCGGGCCGTCGCCGCCCGCTCCCGGCGAGGCGCCGTGCTGGGCCGTCGCGGTCGGCGACGTCGTGGGCAAGGGGATGCCGGCCGCGCTCTTGACCGCCAAGCTCTCGGCCGAGGTCCGGCTGTTCCTCCAGGGCGATCCGGACCCGGCTTGGGTCGTCGGCCAGCTCAATCACCAGTTCGACGACGGCGGCGTGCTGGACCTCTACATCACGTTCCTGCTGGTCATGATGGACGTCCGGATGCATCGACTCAGGATCGTCAACGCCGGGCATCCCTGCCCGCTCGTCCGCCGGAACGACGGCCGCCTGGAGGAGGTCGGGCGATCGCTGTCGGGGCTGCCGCTGGGGATCATGCCCGGCTATCGCTACGAAGTGGCCGAGACGACGCTTGAACCGGGTGAGACGGTCATCTTGTACACAGACGGCGTCACCGACGCGATGAATCCCGCCAACGAGCGATTCGGCGAGGCGCGGATGCGGGAGGCCCTCAGCGCCGCCGGGCCGGCGCGGCCGCGGCCGGCGACGCGATCGTCAAGGCCGTGCTACGGTTGGTCGCCGAGCGGCCCCAGTTCGACGACATCACCCTGGTGTGCCTGGCGCGGAAGTGACGGGAATGATGCGGTGGGCCCGCGGCGCCTTCAGGACGCGGTCGCCCACTGGACCTGTCCTCGACTCGCATGCCGCTCGGCGACGGACAGCGGCAGCAGGACGCCATGCGCCTCGCGGAACTCGGGACCGGATCCCGCGCAGAGGACCCGCTCGGGACGCTCGATCGCCCGGCCGTCGAGGTCCTCATCGCAGAGGCACATCGGCAGTTCCACCTGCACCATGATCCCGTCGCACGCGAGGAAGTAGACCATATACGGGACCGGTGCCTCGTCATCCACGCGCCGGGCCAGGCTCGCCCGCGCGGCCTTCGCCGAGGAAAGGGGCCCGATAGACCAGGCATCCGGCCGCATCCAGCAGCCGATCGTCGGCGTCGTGATCCGGGTTGCTCACCCACTCGAGGGTATCGACGAAAAAGGGGAGCTCCCGCGCGGGCAGGATCAGGAGCGCGCCGGCGACCAGCGACTTGAACGCGCCCGCCGTGAAGTGCGGCCGGCCGCGGTCGCAGTCGCGCCCAGAACCGGCGGAATTCCTCCTCCAGGCCGTCACGCCAGTCGGACTGGCACTCGTCGCAGACCTCGGCGGTGAGCCAGGACGTTCGGCCCGGGACGATCGGCCGGGGTTCGCCGAAATCGGCCTGGCTCGCGGTCCGTTCGCAGAAGCAGCAGTGGCGGACCGGCCCGCGGGCCGAGTACCCGCCGCTCCGGGCCGTCGAGCGCGGCCTCGACAACCGTCGAATAGTTGGCGTGAAACGTCAGTTCTTTCTCCGCCGCCAGCCAGTCGTCGCGGTCGCCACCGTGAGTCCAGCCCCGGCGCTCCCAGCGGTCGTATGCGGCTTCCTTGACATCGTCGACAGTCGGTCGCATCGGTCCACTCCAAGCCATTCCGTTGTTGGAAATGGCGGAGATCCGGTCGAGGATCGCGGCGCGGACTCCTTCCGCTCGAAAAAATCAGCCCGATTCTACCGCGGCCTGCGGGAACGGGAAAGGGCAGCATGGCGGTATTCGACGACACCCGGGCCGGCCTCGACCGGCGTTCCGCGCCGCCCGGCCGAAGGAAGATTCGCGCGAAGCGGGGCGCTCGGCCCTTGACGCACCGGGTCGGCTCCGCGTACAGTCGGTTGTATTACAATTTGGTGCGCATCTTATCCAGAGTGGCTGAGGGACGGGCCCGATGACGCCACAGCAACCGGTTCGCCGATTCGGCGAATGCTGGTGCTAACTCCCGCCCAGCGTCTCCGATGGCGAGCGCGCCCGGTATCCGACCGGGAATGCCTCGACGAGTGACGCCGATGGGGCAGATAAGATTAAGAACGGCGGTCGGCCGGCAAGCCGACCGGCGTCATCCCACCTTATCATTCCCACCTCGCGGGCGACGAGGCGAAAACTCTGGATCGAGAGACGGGGACACGCGCAGCGCCCCGCCCCGGGCTGATCGCCGGCCGGCGCCGAGCGGCACCGAACGAGGGCGAGCACCGCGGCCCCGACAGCACGAATCCGGCGGCCGATGCGCGGCCGCTCGGGGCGGGTGGAACTCTATCAATCGGGAGCAAGACCGGTGTCCGACGAAACAGCGAGCGGTTTGAAGTGTCGCCTGTGCGGCAAGACGTACCCGAAGGAAGCCCTCGAACTTCTGCACGGAGGACTTCGGCCCGCTGGAGGTCACGTACGACTACGAGGCGGTCGCGCGGACGCTGAACCGGAAATCGATCGCGGCGCGGCCCCGCTCGATGTGGCGGTACCACGAGCTCCTGCCGGTCGATGGCGAGCCGGCCGTCGGCCGGCAGGTCGGCTGCACGCCGCTCGTCCGCGCCGACCGATTGGCCCGCGCCCTCGGCGTGTCCGAGCTGTACATCAAGAACGACGCGGTCAATTACCCGACGCTCTCCTTCAAGGACCGCGTCGTGGCCGTCGCGCTGTCGAAGGCCGTCGAGCTGGGATTCCAGACCGTGGGCTGCGCGTTCAACAGGCAACCTGGCCAACAGCGTCGCGGCGAACGCCGCTTCGGCCGGGCTGGAGGCGTACGTGCTGATCCCCGACGGACTCGAACAGGGGAAGGTGCTGGGGGCGACCATCTACGGCGCCGAAGGTCATCGCCATCGACGGCAACTACGACCACGTCAACCGCCTCTGCTCGCAGATCGCCTTCCGGTTCGGCTGGGGGTTCGTCAACGTCAACCTGCGGCCGTTCTACGCCGAGGGGTCCAAGTCGATGGGCTTCGAGATCGCCGAGGACCTGGGCTGGCGGACGCCCGATCACGTCGTCGTGCCGATGGCCGGCGGCAGCCTGATCGGCAAGATCCACAAGGCCTTCAAGGAGCTCGAGCTCCTCGGCCTGCTCGAGTCGCCCGTGACGACCCGGATGCACGGGCGCAGGCCAGCGGTTGCAACCCGATCTCGGCGACGGTCCGATCCGGGGCGAGCAAGGTCAAGCCGGTCCGCAACCCGAAGACCATCGCCAAGAGCCTGGCCATCGGCGACCCGGCCGACGGCTACTTCGCCTCGAAACTGATCGTCGAGACCGGCGGCTGGAGCGAGGACGTCGACGACGAGTCGATCATCGACGCGATGAGGCTCCTGGCCGAGACGGAGGGGATCTGGGCGGAGACCGCCGGCGGCGTCACGCTGGCCGTCGCCCAGAAGCTGATCGAGCAGGGGCGGATCGGCCGCGATGAGTCGATCGTCCTGTGCATCACCGGCAACGGCCTCAAGACCCAGGAACCGCTGCTGGAGCGGATGCGAGAGGCCCGTCGTCATCAAGCCGAGCCTCGAGGAGTTCGAGGCCCTGGTCGAGCCGATTCGGCTGGCCGGCAGCGCGCCTGACGTGGCCGGCACGTCATCGCCTGACGAAGATCGATCGCCACGGCTGCCCGCGGTCGTCGACCGCGCCTCGCCGGCCTTTCTCTACAAGGATTCCACCATGCCCATCGTGCGCATACCCACCCCCCTGCGTCCCCATGCCGGCGGCCTCGACCGCCTCGAGGCGGCCGGTTCGACCGTCGGCGAGATCCTCAATCAGCTCACCGATCAGCACCCTGCGCTCCGCGAGCGGCTCTTCGACGGCGACGAGCTGCGCCGGTTCGTCAACGTGTACGTCAACAACGAAGACATCCGCTATCTCGAAGACCTCGAGACCCCGGTGGCGCCGAGCGACGAGGTCAGCATCATCCCGGCCGTCGCTGGCGGGTGAGCCCGGCTGGCATCGCGGTCGCGCGACACCCCGTTCGGAAGGACGTTTGACGGGGAAGAGAAACCACGAATAGCACGAATTCACACGAATAAAGCCCCAGACGAGTGGATTCTCTCGCGAGTCCGGTCGTGCGGGCCTTGGGGGCAGTCGGATCCGCGGTTGATGCAGCTTTGCTGATGTCTCGGGCAGCTTCACTATTCGCGTCGATTCGTGTTATTCGTGGTTCATTCCCCTGATCATCTCCGATTTGCCTTAGTGATTTCGCGGTGACATGGAACGCCCTCGAGGAGGAATGATGTCCGGAGAGTCCCTGGACCGTTACAGCCGGCAGATCCGGTTCCCGCAACTTGGCGAGGCGGGCCAGCGTGCGCTGCTCGGGAGCCGGGTCGCGCTCTGCGGCTGCGGGCGCTCGGCACGGTGCTGGCCAACCACCTGGCCCGGGCCGGGGTCGGGTTCATTCGCGTCATCGACCGCGACTTCATCGAGACCCATAACCTCCAGCGCCAGGTCCTGTTCGACGAGCAGGACGTCGCCGATAACCTGCCCAAGGCCGAGGCCGCCGCGCGGAAGATGCGCGCGATCAATAGCACGATCACCGTCGAGCCGGTCGTCACCGACCTGGATCACACCAATATCCTCGACCTGGTCGGCGACGCCGACCTGATCCTCGACGGCACCGACAACTTCGAGACCCGCTACCTGATCAACGACGCGGCGGTCAAGCTGGGCAAGCCGTGGATCTACGGGGGCGTCATCGGCAGCGAGGGGCAGACGATGACGATCATCCCGGGCCGGACGCCTTGCCTGCGCTGCCTCATCGAGACGGCACCGCCGCCCGGCATGACCCCGACCTGCGAGACGGCGGGCGTGCTCGGGCCGGCCGTGGCCGTCATCGCTTCCTTCGAGGCGATCGAGGCCATCAAGCTCCTCTCCGGCCACCTCGAGGCGCTCAACGATCACCTGATCATGGTGGACGTTTGGGATTGGACTTTCCGCCAGCTCAAGGTCGCCAGCCTGCTGGGCAAGGTCGACTGCCCCTGCTGCGGGCAGCGGAAGTTCGAATGGCTCGATGGCTCCTTGGGCTCGCATACCACGACTTTGTGCGGACGCAACGCCGTGCAGGTGGCGGCACGCCGGCCCGAGCCGCTCGACTTCCCCGAGATGGCGCGGCGATTGGGCCCGCTGGGCGAGGTGCGACACAATGCGTTCATGCTGCGGTTCGCCACCGACGGCTACGAGTTCACCGTGTTCCCCGACGGCCGCGCGATCATCAAGGGGACCAACGACATCAGCAAGGCGCGGACGCTGTACGCGCAGTACGTGGGGAGCTGACGAGCGGCCCCTGAATTCTGGCGCGGATCGGCACGAGAGAATGGAAGATTCGGAACCGAAGATTCGATGATGGAACGAGCAAGAAGAAGGGGAAGACGTGATTTATCAGCGATTCGAAGAACTCCCGGTCTGGAATGATGCGATCGAGCTTGCCGTGCGATTGTTGCAGATATCGCAGTCCGGGCGACTTGAACGGGATCGGGGACCTGAAAAGTCAACTCGAACGGGCCACGATCTCGATCTCGAACAACATCGCCGAGGGATTCGAGCGCGGCACCAATGAGGAACTGGTGACATTCCTCTACATAGCCAAGGGCTCGTCCGGCGAGGTGCGCTCGATGCTCCGTCTGCTCGCGAGGCTGCCCAGGACGGAAGGACTCGCGCCCGACATCGACGGGCTTCTCCGGCGCGTCGAGAACATCTCGAGGCAGCTCGGCCGATGGCTGGAATCGCTCAAGGACTCGGCCTACAAGGGGAAGCGGTTCCAGAACACCCAGACGCGGCGAACGGCCGAAGCGGCGAGGCGGCGGGACCAGTTCCTGGGCAGGATCCGCGAGATTCAGGACGAGGCGATTCGGGCCGCGCAATGCCCGTCTGGCGATCCCGCCCGACCCGGCGACCCGACCGGCCGGGCGGCCTCGGATCCGAGGCGGGCGCCGGACGACCCGGACCAGATGTGAGGCACGCTCTATTAGGGTCTTGAATCTTTAATATTGAATATTTAATAATTCAATGTTGAAAATTCAAAATATTTCATAGAATTATTAAATATTTAATTATGTCATCATGACTCCATCGTGACGGAACCGATCTCCCGAGTCCCGACGAGGTGCCGTGCACGCCGCCAGCGAGGCTCCATCGATGATCTACCTCGACAACGCCGCGACCAGTTTCCCCAAGCCCGAGCCCGTCTACCAGGCGCTCGACCGGTTCGCGCGGACCAGCCTGGCGAATCCCGGCCGCGCCGGGCACCGCATGGCGATCGCCGCCGAGCAGCAGCTCGACGCGTGCCGGCACGCGCTGAACCAGCTCTTCCGGGGCGAGGCCCCGGAGCGCTGGATCTTCACGATGAATGCCACCGATGGGCTCAACCTGGCGATCAAGGGCGTCGTGAAGGCGGGCGATCACGTGGTGACGACCGACCTGGAGCATAATTCGATCAGCCGCCCGCTCGTGGCGCTGGAGAAGGCGGGCGTCATCACACTGACCCGTGTCGCGTCCGAAGGCGGTTATGTGGATCCCGAGGGCATCCGCCGCGCCATCACGCCGAAGACCTCGCTGGTCGCGATGACGCACGCTTCGAACGTCCTGGGGACCGTGCAGCCCATCGCGGCGATCGCGCCGATCGTGAGAGAGTCGGGCGCCTTGTTCCTGATCGACGCGGCCCAGACGGCGGGCGTTGTGCCGCTCGACCTCCGCGCGCTGCCGGTCGACCTGGTCGCATTCCCCGGCCATAAGGCCCTCTACGGCCCCACCGGCACCGGGGCACTCTACGCGGGGCCGCGCACCGACGGGCGGCTCCGCCCATGGCGTGAGGGCGGAACCGGCGGCGATTCGTCCAGCCCGACGCAGCCCGCCGCGCTCCCGTACGCTCTGGAAGGCGGCACGCCGAATGTGCTGGGGGTCGCCGGTCTGGCCGCGGGCATCGCGTGGGTGGCCGAGCGTGGTCCCGAAGTCCTCCGCCGTCACGAGGTGGGTCTGCTCGAGAGCGTCGTCGACTGGGCGCAGGGCGCCGACGGCTGGCGAATCGCCGGCCGTTGGGAACCCGAGGCTCACGTCGGGGCGCTCTCACTCATCGCCCCGGATGCGCTCACGCCCCAGGACATCGCCGCGATCCTCGATACCTCGTTCGACATCGCCGTGCGTCCGGGCTTGCACTGCGCCCCATATATCCACCGCCGGCTCGGCACCTATCCCGATGGGACGCTGCGCCTCAGCCCCGGCCCGTTCAGCACGGCGGCGGACATCGACGTGTTCCTCCAGGCCCTCTCCGAGATTACCGCCGCGGTGGCCTGAGCGATCGACGGATGGCGGCGCCTGGCGAGTCGCGGCAGGATTGTGACATCTCCTCCCCGCGTCGATGAAACTGAGCTAGGATCGATTTAGTCCTCGAACGACACTGGTGAAGATCGCCATCGGCGATGCGGGTCTGTCACCCCGGGGTGTCAAGTGGCAGTCCGGGGCGGCTTCCGAAGAACGACGGAGAAGGCGTGTCGTGATCATCATCCTGGGCTGGGTCCTGATCCTGATCAACCTCCTCGCGCTGCCGTACTTCCTGTTCTTGCTCGCGCTCGCCGTGGGTTCGATGGCGGCGCGGCGAGCCCGGCCGGGAGGGCCGGAACGGGAACCCCGCTCGAGGTTCCTCATCCTCATCCCCGCACACGACGAGGAAGCGGGCATCGCGACCACGGTGGCGAGCTGCCGGGCTGCCGGCTATCCGGACTCGCTGTTCGGCGTCCTGGTCATCGCCGATAACTGCACCGACCGGACAGCCGCGATCGCCGCCGATGCCGGCGCACGAGTCGTCGAGCGGTGCGACGACCAGAAGAAGAGCAAGGGGTATGCGATCGAATACCTGATCGGCCGGTTGATCGAATCGGGTGAGTTCGACGCACTCGATGCGATGGTCGTGATCGATGCCGATACCACGATGGACAACGACTTGCTTCGTCGGTTCGACGCGCACCTGCAAGCGGGCGACGATTGGATCCAGGGCTATTACACCGTGGCCAACCCGGATGATAGCTGGCGGACGCGGCTGATGACCTATGCGTTGAGCCTGTTCAATGGGGTGGCACTCCTGGGTCAGACGGCGCTGGGGTCGAGCGCCGGGCTGCGCGGCAACGGCATGTGTTTCTCGACCCGCGGGCTGAGGCGCCGGCCCTGGGCGTCGTATGGGCTGGTCGAGGACATGGAATTCTCCTGGATGCTCCGGCTCTCCGGCGAGAGGATCGCGTTCGAGCCGGCGGGCCGCGTTCACGGGGCGATGGTGGGCTCGGGCGGGACGGCCGCGGCCAACCAGCGCCGGCGCTGGGAGTTCGGGCGTAGCGAGGTCCGCCGGACGTACGCGGGCCCCCTGCTGCGCTCCGACCGGATCGGATGGTGGGAGAAGCTCATCTCGCTGTGCGAGCTCACGATCCCCCCGATGGCCCCGCTCCTTTCGCTGTGCCTGGTCCTCGCATTGCTGGACCTGCTGGCATCCATGGCGATGCCAGCGAGCGGAATGGCGGTCCGCGGGTTGCTGCTCGGCGGCCTGGCGGTGATGAGCGTGTCGGTCGGGCTCTACGCGGTCTCGCCCTTCGTCGCCATGCGGCTGCCGTGGAGATTCGCGACAACCCTGACGCTGGTCCCCGCCTACGTCGTCTGGAAGGCCCTGGTCAGGCTGGGAGGACGCCCCAAAGGCTGGGTGCGAACGGCACGTGAGGCGCCAGCCGATGCGGAGGGCTCCGTCGCGCCGGGCGGCCCGGCGCGATGACGTTCGCACCGAGATCTTCCTCGATGGACGTCGGACCGTCGCGCCGTCGAGGATCGTCAACGTGACTTCCCCGGCCGATCCTTGCCAAGTCGCGTAGGATAGGGTCAGATGATATGGAGCGGGGACGACGGCCGCCCGGCCGTCGTGATGACCAAGCCGGGGTCCGACGACCCGCGTTCCTACCGCGCCGCGAGCCCGCGACATCCGCAAGGACCGCACCGTCCGGCGGCGGGCCCTACGAAGCCATGCGGCGATCTGCTATCCTAACCGCGGGCCGGGCCCATCCACCCGACCGCCCTACCCGATTCCCGACCCGTTGAACGAGGAGGTCTGTCATGGCTTTACGCGTGGGTATCAATGGATTTGGACGCATCGGCCGGCTGGTCTTCCGGGTCCTGGCGGAACGGCCGCTCGACTTCGACGTCGTGGCGATCAACGACCTGTCGGATCCGAAGCACCTGGCCTTGCTGCTGAAGTACGATAGCGTGCAGGGACGGTTCAAGGGGACCGTCGAGGCGCGCGAGAAGAGCATCGTCGTCAACGGCACGGAGATCCCGATCACCGTCGAGAAGGACCCCGCCGCGCTGCCCTGGAAGAAACTGAATTGCCAGGTCGTACTCGAGTCAACCGGGCGATTCACCGACCGAGCCAGCCTCATGAAGCACATCGATGCCGGCGCCGAGCGCGTGGTCCTCTCGGCGCCCGCCAAGGATGACCTCGACGCGACGATCGTCCTGGGCGTCAACGATCAGATCCTCAACAAGAACCACCGGATCATCTCCAACGCGTCCTGCACGACCAACTGCCTGGCTCCCATGGCAAAAGTGCTGCACGAGTCGTTCGGGATCGAGAAGGGGCTGATGACCACCGTCCACGCTTACACGAACGACCAGCGGGTCGCGGATCAGATCCACGACGATCCTTATCGCGCCCGCGCCGCGGCCGTGAACGTCATCCCGGCGAAGACCGGGGCGGCCAAGGCCGTCGGCGAGGTCATCCCCGAGCTGAAGGGGAAGTTGACGGGCTTTGCCCTCCGCGTGCCCGTGCCGGACGGCTCGGTGACCGATCTCACTGCGCAGATGAAGTCGGCCGTCACCAAGGATCAGGTCAACGGCGCGATGAAGGCGGCGGCCGAGGGCCCGTTCAAGGGGATCATCGAATACGCCACCGATCCGCTGGTCTCCAGCGACATCATCGGCAACCCGCATTCGTGCATCTTCGTGCCCGACCAGACGCTGGTCATCGACAACCTCGTCAAGGTCATCGCCTGGTACGACAACGAGTGGGGTTATTCCAATCGGACCGCCGAGCTCCTGACGAAGCTCGGCTCGCTCTGATTCGAAGGAGGCCCGCAGCCGAGGCCGTCGGAATCCGGCGGACCCCATACGCCTGGCGACGCGGCACCGGCTGCGGCTGCCGAACTTCAGGGGAAGACTCATGGCAAAGCAAACTGTTCGCGACATCGATGTGGCCGGCAAGAAGGTGCTGGTCCGCGTGGACTTCAACGTGCCGCAGACGGCCGACGGCCAGGTCGCCGACGACCGGCGAATCCGCGGTGCGTTGCCGACCCTCAAGTCCATCCTCGACCGGAAGGGGAGCTTGATCCTGGTCAGCCACCTGGGTCGTCCGACGGGCGACCCGGCCGCCGATGCGCCCTTCCGACTCGATCCGGTCGGCGCGCGTCTCGAGGAGCTGATCGGCCGCCCGGTGAAGAAGGTTCGCGACACCGTCGGGCCGGAGGCCGAGGCCGCCTGCGCCGCGCTCCAGCCGGGCGGGATCGTCGTGCTCGAGAACGTCCGGTTCAACAAGGGCGAGAAGAAGGGCGATCGTGAGTTCGCCGTGCGGCTCGCGGGCCTGGCCGACTACTACGTCAACGACGCCTTCGGGACCTGCCACCGCGACGAGGCGTCCATGGTGGCCGTCCCCGAGCAGTTCCCACCCGAGCGGCGCGCGATCGGGTTCCTGGTGGAGAAGGAGCTGGAGATCCTCGATACGCTGCTCCGCCTGCCCAAGCATCCATATGTGGCCGTGATGGGCGGAGCGAAGGTGTCCGACAAGATCCTCGTCATCGAGAACCTGCTCAAGAAGGTCGATCGCCTGCTGATCGGCGGCGCGATGACCTACACGTTCCTGAAGGCCCAGGGAGTCCCCGTCGGCTCGAGCAGGGTCGAAGCGGACAAGCTGGACGTGGCGCGGCAGGTTCTGGACCTGGCCGGCGACAAGCTGCTCTTGCCGATCGACCACCTGGTCGCGGACCGTCCCGAAGCCGGCGCCCAGACCAAGGTCGTGGGGCGTGACGAGATCCCGGACGGTTGGTTCGGCATGGACATCGGCCCGGCGGCCGCCGCCGAGTACGGCGCGATCATCAAGCAGGCGGGGACGGTCGTCTGGAATGGGCCGATGGGCAAGTTCGAGGTCGAGGCGTTCGCCGCCGGGACCCGGGCGGTCGCCGAGGCCATGGCCTCCTCGCCGGCAGTGACCGCGGTGGGCGGCGGCGAATCGGCCGAGGCGGTCGAGAAGTTCGGCCTGGCCGACAAGGTCAGCCACGTCTCCACCGGCGGCGGGGCGTTCCTGGAGTCGCTCGAGGGGAAGGTGTTCAATTCATTGAAGGTGATCCCGGATCGTTGAGCGGTCGGCCGGCCGTGCATCGGACGATTTCGTGAAAACGGAGTCGCCCGGCGGCCGGTTTTCGGCGCCTCACGGCGCCTCACGGCCGGTATTCGCGCGCGAATCCCAGTGAGCTGGCAGATTCGGGCCACGTCGCCGTCGCGGACGAAAATGACCAAGCGGGGCGGCGAGCGACCACGGGCCGCCCGGTCCAGAGGCGGTGGACCGAGGATAGCACCCGTTGACCTTGCCGATTGCGGGCATTGGGCAAGATCTCGCTGCAACACGGTGGGCGTCCGGCGAGCCCCAGCGTGAGCGCAGACCCGCTCCGAGGCCGAGCGACATAGACGCGCGCTGGCGGCGGCGCTCGAGCCGAAGCAGCCTGGCGGTCGGACGGCGCCTGAGCCAGCCCGGCGGCCACCGACGGCAGATCCTACATCGTCCGACGCGAGGCGGCCGGGTCGGGATTGTCCCGACGGGTGACCTGCTCGAACGCCAGGTCGCCGATCGCCAGGGCGGATGGCGACTCATCCTGGCGGGCGCCCAGCGCCTCGTCGAGGACGAGGCTCGTGCCTGTCGTCGGGGGACCAGAGGACATACCTCCGATCACGGGTTTGAGGGCCGCCGACGCGCCCACGCCAGCGATCGTAGAGGCGTTCTGGACGATCTGCTTCACGACGGCCGAAGTGCTGGTCTTGAAGTTCGTGTCGCCAGCGTAGACGGCCTTGATCGAGTGGGTGCCGACCGATAGCGTGCTCGTGGTGAACGTGGCGACCCCGCCGCTGACCGTCCCCGTACCGATCGCCGTCGAGCCGTCGTAGAACGTGACCGTGCTCGTGGGAATCCCTGCTCCGGGGGCGACGGGGGCCACAGTCGCCTTGAAGGTCAACGACTGGCCGAGCGTCAACGGATTCGCCGACGAGACGAGCGTGGTGGTGGTCGACGCGTGCTTGACCGTCTGGGTCAGGGCCGACGAGGTGCTCGCCGTGAAGTTGGGGTCCCCGCCGTACACCGCGGTGATCGAGTGCGAGGCCCCGGCGAGGCCCGACGTCGCGAACGTGGCCTCGTCGACGCCGCTCACCACGGACAGGGTGCCAACCCCGATGGCACTCGAGCCGTCCATGAAGGTCACGGTCCCCGTCGGCGTCCCGCCGCCGGGCGAGCCGGCCGCGACCGTCGCCGTGAATGTCACCGTCTGCCCGTAGACCGACGGGTTGGCGGAGGACGAGACCTTGGCGGTCGTCGCGTCCTGCTCGACCGTCTGGGCCAGGGCCGACGAGGTGCTCGCGAGGAAGTTGCCGTCGCCGCCGTACGCCACGGTGATCGAGTGCGAGCCCACCGCCAGGGCCGGCGTGCTGTAGGTGGCCTTCCCGCCGCTCAGAGCGACGGTCGCCAGGACCGCGGAGCCGTCGAGGAACTCCGCGGTGCCGGTCGGCGTCCCGCTCCCGGGCGAGGCGGCCTTGACCGTGGCGGTAAACGTCACCGACTGGCCGTACGCCGATGGCTCCTTCGAGGACGTCACGGTCGCGGTCGTGCCGTCCTGGTTGACCGCCTGGTCCAAGGCCGGCGAAGTGCTGCCGAAGTTGTTGGCGTCGCCGCTGTCGACGGCGGTGATCGAATGCAAGCCCACCGCGAGGGCGCCGGACTTGTAGGTCGCGGTCTTCCCGCTGAGCGCCACGGTGGCGAGCAGGTTCGAGCCGTTGTAGAACGAGATCGACTCGGTCGGCGTTCCCGTCCCCGGCGCGACCACCGACCCGGTCGCCGTCAGGGCGACCGACTGGCCGTAGGCCGACGAGGTCAGGCTGGTGGTGGTGGCGTCCGCGTTGACGACCTGGGTCAGGGTGGACGAGGCGCCGGTGGCGAACGTGCCGCCTCCGGCGTAGACGACGGAGATCGCGTGCGAACCGATCGCCAGTCCGGTCGTCCTGAGCGTGGCCTTGCCGCCGCCGAGCGTGGCGGTGCCCAGGCTGGTCGAACCGTCGTAGAAGGTGACCGTGCCAATGGGCGTGCCCGTGTTGGGCGGCGTCGCCGTGACCGTGGCCATGAAGGTCCCGGACTGGCTGAACGAGGACGGGTTCACGGAGGAGGTCAAGGTGGTCGTGCTGCTCTTCGCGGCCACGAGCCCGAGGCTGGTGCCCGAATCGTTCGGCTGGAATCCGACGGCACCTGTGATGGCCGACTGATCGATGGGGAGGAACGTGCCGCTGAGCGGGCTGGCATTGACGACCGTGAAGGTCTGGCCCTGGGTCGGCGTGAAGCCGCCGATGAGGTCGGGGACCAGGGCGCCGTCGGCCGTCGCCGGGCCGCTGACGTCGAGCTGATCGTACTGCGTGCCGGCGGCCGTGCCGCCGATGTCGATGTCGAGGGCGCCCGCGGCGGTCTGGGTGTAGCTGCCGTTGATGGTGAGGACGCCCGCGGCGCCGGCCCCGCCCGGCATGACCTGGCCGGCGCTGGTGACACTCCCGTCGATCGTTCCCGTGCCGGCCAGGGAACCACCGTTGATGGTGAGGGAGCCGCCGTAGATGGTCCCTCCGACGAGGATCGTCGAGCCGGCCGTCTGGGTGTCGCTGGCGACGCCGAGGCTGGCCCCGCTCTCGACGCTGATCGCTCCCGAATTCGTGACAGACTCCAGGTCGAGCGACCCCTGCTGGACGGCGACCGAGCCGCTGTTACGGAACGGGACGCCGATCGCTGTCTCCCCGATGTTGTCCTCCGGCTGGATCAGCGACCCCTCGTTGTCGAAGAAGGTGCCAGAGCCGTCGCCGGTGATCTCGGCGGTGGTGTCGTAGGGGAGGTCGGTCGGGAAAGTGAAGGTGCCGGTGGCCAGGTTGTCGATCCCGGCGCCGTCCACCAGCGCCAGGCCGAACCCGCAGCAACCGGCGGCGAGCGCCAACGCCGCGGCGCCGGCGTTCTCGAGGACCACGCCGTCGAGGGTCGCGGTCACCCCGGGATCGAGGCTGACCTGGAGCGTTGCCCCGTTGGCGATGTCAAGGGATCCGAAGCCGGCGATCGTCCCCCCGGTCCAGCTCATCGAACCGCTGACCGTCAGGTCCGCCGCCGTGCTCAAGGTTGCGCCGCTTAGCGTGAGGCTGCCCGCGATCGACGAGGTCGTGGCGAGGGCCAGCGAACCGCTGGACATGTCGAGGGTCGAGTCGCTCGACGAGATCGTCAGGCTGTTGACCGAGTCGGACATGGACGACGAATGCGTGACCGTGATGCCGGGCACATCGATCACCGCGTGGTCGGACGGGCCGGGCAGTGCGCCGGTGCTCCAGTTGGACGGTGTATCCCAGTCGCCGCCGCCGGGTTGAATCCAGTTCACGGTCGAGAGCAAGGTCCGCTCCTCCAACCGGATCGGCAGCGGCCGGAAGCTCCGGGAGGGTAGGCGCCGGGGCCGTTGAGCCAGTGACTTGGACGACGGGTTTCGTGACGAGCGATCGGGCGGCCGGCGCATGGAATCGTCTCCCTGGTGGAAAGACCGGATCGGGGATGGATTGAGAAAGCGGTCAATCGGCACAAATGCCGGCGACCTCATGACCCGGGTCCGCCGTGCCGGCTCGGGATCTCGCTGTGGGATCGGCCCACCCGATACGGACTTCAGCCGCCAGGCTCTGCGGCGAGCCCGGCCCTCAAGGCTTCGATCGTGTCGGTGTGTGCCCCTCCTTCATGTCGTTCGATCGCGGATCGCCCGTCGAGACCCCGCCGGCCGATCGGGCCGGGCTCGCCGACGCGCCGGAGGCGCCCCAGATCTTCGCCGTGAAGTCGATGCTCCCGGTGGCCAGGCGCCGCCCGTCGGGGGAGAACGCCACGCTCAGGACGCCCGACGAGTGCCCGCGGAGCGTGAAGACCTCCTGGCCGGTCTCGGTCTCCCAAAGCTTGACCGTCCGATCGAAGCTGGCCGAGGCGATCCGCCGGCCGTCCGGGCTGAACGCGACCGCCCGGACGAACGAGTCGTGGCCGTGCAGGACGTGACGCACGCCGCCCGAGGCGACGTCCCAGACCCGGATCGTCCCATCCCAGCCGCCCGTGACGATCGAGCGGCCGTCCCGGCTGTAGGCGACGCCGTAGACTTCCCCGGTGTGGCCGCGCAGGACGCCCGCCGCGGCGCCGGACGTCGCGTCCAGCAAGCGGACGGTGCCGTCCCTGCACGCCACGGCCAGTCGGGTGCCGTCGGGGTGGAAGGCCATCGCCCACATGCGGGACCCGACCTCGGCGATGCGCCGGCGATATCCGGTGTCGAGCTCGCACAACTCGACGAACCCGCTTGGCTCGTCGGTCGAGAGCCAGGCGAGCCGGCGGCCGTCCGGGCTGAAGGTGACACCTTCGGCGTAGAAAGGCCCCGCCCGCAGGACGAGCCGGGGCTCGGGGGAGACTCGTGGCGGCCAGCCCGGCTCCACGTCCCAGATCGCGACCACCCCGGGCTTGTCGCCGGGCGCGTTGGAGCCCACGGCGACCATCGTCCCGCGGGGGTGGACGGCCGCCGCGTGTGCGCCCTGGAGCGGCCGATTCACGAGAGTGCGGCCGTTCGCCGCGTCCCAGATCGTCCAGGAGCCGGGCCCGTGCTCGGCAGGGTCGGGGCCGTTGCCTGCCGTGATGACCCATCGGCCGTCGGGGCTGAACGCCAGGCCGTGGATCGGCCGCTCGTCCCCCCGCCACGTCAATTGCTCGAGGTGGCACAGCGCGCGACAGAACGACCACTCCCAGCCGCGCGACCCCGGCGGGCACTCGTCCAGGAGCGATTCGGCCAGGGCGACGTTGTTCTCGCGCCACTCCCCGTGGGCCCGATTGATGCGGTTGATGTAGAGCTGGCGCTCGAGGTCGATGGCGCGATCCCGCGCGGCCTGCGCGCTGGCCGACGCCAGGTCGCGCTGGTGTCCGATTCCGATGAGCGCCGCCGCGAGCCCGCCCGCGGCCAGCACCAGCGTCAGCAGCGCCGCGGCCACGAGCCCCGCGTGCCGGCGGCAGAGCTTGAGTGCCCGGTCCCGGAGCGTCGGCCGCCTGGCCCGGATCGGCCGGTGCTTGAGGAACCGCTTCAGATCGTCCGCCAGCTCCTGCGCTGAGGGGTACCGACCGGACGGCTCCTTGGCCATCGCCTTCAGGACGATGGTCTCCAGCTCGTGCGGGATCGACTCGTCGAGCTTGCGCGGGGCCCGCGGCTCCCGGTCGGTAATTCGCCGCAGCAATTCCGCGCGATCTCGGCTGCCGAATGCCGGCTCCAGGGTCAAGAGCTCGTAGAGGCTGACGCCCAGGGAATAGATGTCGGTGCGGTGGTACAGGTAGCCCCGCTTGCCCAGGGCCTGCTCCGGGCTCATGTAACGCAGGGTCCCGAGCAGGTCACCGGTAATCGTCAGGCCGCTGTCGCCCTGGAGCCGGGCCATGCCGAAATCGGTGACCCGGAGGTGCCCCCTGGCGTCGACCATCAGGTTGGCCGGCTTGACGTCGCGGTGAACGATCCCCTCTTTGTGGGCGTGCTCCAGCGCCTGGGCCGCCTCCAGCCCCAGCCGGGCCACATTGCGGAAGTAGGCCCGATTCCGTGTCGAGGAGCTCGATGGCGGAGCGGACGTCGTGCCGGCGGACGGGCCCGGCGCGTCCGGAGCCGCCGCCGTCGGAGGGACATCCTCCTGCGCTGCCGGCGGCGGGAGTTTCTGGGTCAATGAAGACACCAGGTCGAACGCGGCGGAATCCTCCGAGGCCTCGACTTTCCCGAGGGTGCCGTTTCGTCGCTCCTTCCCCTCGAGCTCTCTGAGCTCGCGGATGACGTCGGCCAGAGTGCGGCCCTCGATGAACGGCATGGCGTAGTAGTGCACGCCCTTCTCGCTGCCGATCCAGAAGACCGGCACGATGTTCGTGTGATGCAACTGCGCCGCGGCCTGGGCCTCGGTCCGGAACCGCCGGAGCTGCTGCGAGTCCATCGCGCCTGCGAACGGCAGGATCTTCAAAGCCACCCGCCGGCCCAGCGACACCTGCTCCGCCTCGTAGACGATCCCCATGCCGCCGCGGCCGACCTCGCGGAGGATTCGGAAGTCGCCCAGGGTCCCCAGCTCGCCAATGATCGGGCTCAACCCGGGAGACACGCCCGCCGCCACCAGCCGGCTGGCGGACACCCCGAACTCCGCCATCACCTCCATCGCGGGGAGCAGCCGCCGGATCGACTCGACGTGGTCCGGGTACTTCGCCAGGATCGCCGAACCGTCCACCGGTTCGCCCGCCTGGAGGCGGTTCGCCATCTCCTCGATCACGTCGTCGAGGACGGGATCGTACCCGCTGATCATCGAGTCGTTGTCGCGCAGAGATGGACATCGTCGTCGATCCTCGGGGAGTCGGATTCGGAGCTGGTAGGGTGGCCGAAACCCGCCGGATCTCCCACTTTCGTCGCGGTCGGTTTCACCCACCCTACCGCTGTCATTCGGGCCGCTCATCGAGCCGGCGCCGGAGCCGCTCCAGGGCCCGGCGGTGCCGCGTCTTGACCGCCGCCTCGCTGATGCCCAGCACCGCGGCGATCTCCTTGGTGGCGAGCTGCTCGAGGTAGCGCACGACCAGGACCTCGCGGTCATTCGGCTCGAGGGCCTTGAGTGCGGCCCGCACCCGATCTCTCAGCTCGGCCGCCAGCAGTCGGGCACTGGGGCTCGAGCCCGAGTTGACCAATCGCTCGGCCAGGACGGCCTCCGATTCGTCGGCGACGTCGGAGATTCGGAGCTGCTCGCGGGTCACGCTTCGCCGCTGGGCCTGGAGGTGCCGGCGATGGTACTGGAGCAGCCGCTCCCAGGCGAAATGGCGGAGCCACGGGTAGAACGGCAACGGCCGGTCCCTCAGGTAGTCGGACAAACACTGAGCGGCATCGGCCAGCGCCTCCTGCACCACGTCGGAGGGATCGAGACGGGCGGCCATGCGGCGGTCGATGCGAAGTGCGACCATCTGTCGCAGCCGGCCTCGATGCCGCGCCAGCAATTGCTGCCGGGCCGCCCGGTCGCCGGTCCCCGCTCGGTCGAGCAATTCCTCGGTTTCGGGCTGTTGGGCCGCGTTCATCGCGTCCTCCCAATCTGGGATTCTGCGAAACGACGCGGAAAGGTGACAGGTCTCTTCGGAATAATCCGGAAATGATTTTCCCGCCGATGATGATAATGGTCAACAAGGCGGGATGAGAGCGATCAGAACCCGGCCGGGAGACGACCGCATCGATCGAGATTGGGCGGCCCGAGGCCGGCAGGATGATCGGACATGTGGTGTCGTATTCCCGTTGTGGGAGCGCGTCCGCTGAAGCGGGCAGCGATCCGACGTAGCGGAGCGGGATCGCTCGTCGGGCACCACCGGGTCCCATGCGGAGCCGCGGAGTGCACCTAGAGGATCGGGAGGGGATCGCCACCGGCGGTTCGGATCCCGATCGGCCCTCGGGCACCTTCTCCCAGGCGCGGAGAAGCGGTCGGCAGCCGCCTCAGCCGGGCGGCCCGGCGCGAAGGGGCCGCGCGGTGGCGTTCAGCGATGACTCTCGACCCATGACCCAGCCGCTGTCATCGACCCTTAATAGCGCGTCTCGGGCGGGACGCCGACGAAGATCTGCTTGACTTCGCCGACGAAGCCGGCCGGCACGCCGATGAACGTGGCGGCCGCCGCCTTGACGATCTTGTTATCGCCCGACGTCTCCCAGTACTTCCGTGGCTTGGTGAACAGCGGGTGGCGATCGGCGAATCCGACCGAACTGACCGGGGCCGAGGCGATCGTCTTCTCGGAGGCCAACCCGTTGGCATCCGAAGCATCGCTCACCGCCGGCGCCGGCGAGACCACCGTGGCCGGTCGCTTGCTCCCCGCGGTCTGGCAGCCGGCAGTCAGGCCGACCATCAACACCGTTATCGCCATCAATGTCCAGCGAATCCCGCGCATGGCCCGGTCCCTCCTCCTCGACGGTCGGCGCGAACGGGTTGGCTCGACCGCCAACGACGCGCGGTGCCGATGCTCAACCATACCCGACGGAACCGACGTGGGACGGCGATCAGTGGACCGAGGGGAGTCCGAACGTGACGCACCAATAGCGTTTGCCGGCTTCGTCGACGGCGCAACCGACTCCGATATCGGAGAAACCTCCGAGGATGTTCCGCTTGTGGCCTGGGCTGTCCATCCAGCCTTTCATGACCCTGTTGACCGTGAAGTTCCCCACCGCGACGTTCTCGCCGGTGCGGACGTAGCGATAGCCGCGGGACTTGATCCGTTCGGACGATGACGAGCCGTCCCCGCCGGTGTGGGTCATCTTCCGACGGGCGGCCATGTCGTCGGCATGCGCCTGCGCCGCCGCCGTCAGCTTCCGATTGATCGTCAATCTCTTGAGCTTCGCCTCGGTGCGGATCCGGTTGTGCGCCGCGACCAGGTGCGCCCTCAACTCCTCCAACTCCTCGGGAGAGATCGGTTTTGCCGGCTCTCGATCGGGGTCATCGCGCCGCACGGCCAGGCCCGAACGCACCGGGGCCCAGGCGCAGCCGCCTGCGGACATGATCCACGCACTCACGATGAAATGGCGGCGGGATGTCCGCCCGATCGGATCCATGGTTTCGGGCTCCGATCCTTGTGGGAGCCGGCTCCTTCCGGCGCATCGGCGGACTGAGCCGCCTCCTCCACGAGCGAGGGATCGGTCGAGCTGCCACCGGAGGATCAGCGTAACCGTGTTGAAGGCGGCCGGGCCAGAGATTAAATTGATAGCCTTGAAAGAATCCGGTCCTGCGAGGTTCGATACCATGATCACCGGCATCCTGCTCGTCGCGCTGGCCGTCGCTTTTCGGCTGCTGTCTCCGGCCCTCCACATCTGGAACTTCGTTCCGATCGGCGCGGTGGCGCTGTATGCCGGTTCGCGGCTGCCCCGGCGATGGGCGTGGGCGGTACCCCTGATCGCGATGGTGCTGTCGGACGTCGTCCTCGACTATGGACGGAATCGGCCGGTGTTCGAGCTGACGCGCTGGACGATCTACGCGACTCTCGCTGCGACGGCGTGGTTGGGCTTGATCGCCAGGAGTCCGAAGGTTCGACCCTGGATGCTGCCGGTGCTCTCCCTGCTCGGCTCGACGCTGTTCTTCGTGACCACGAACTTCGCGACCTGGGCCGAGGGCCGAGAGTATCCCCTGACCATGGCGGGCCTGGTCGATTGTTACATCAAGGCGATCCCCTTCCACCAGCACACGGTTCTGGCCGAATTACTCGGGACGTGTGTGCTCTTCGGCCTCGGCCCTGTCTTCGAACGGGCAGCGGCGCGGGTCTGGCCAGCCCGGGCCGGGAAGGTCGTCGAGGGGCCGGAAGCGGCCGAGCTGAGCGAGGTCGCTTGATCCTTCGGCGTCGAGTGGGCTCGTGGCCAGATTACTCGTCAGCGTCCGCTCCGAGGTCGAGGCACGTGCGGCGGTCGCCGGCGGAGCGGCGATCATCGATGTCAAGGAGCCATCCCGTGGCTCGCTCGGGATGGCTCCTTGTTCGGTTTGGCGCCGGGTGCGCGATGCCGTACCGGCGTCGACGATCGTCAGCGTGGCGCTCGGCGAGTTGAGCGAATGGCACGCTGCGCGGCGGGCGACGCCCCCGGCCGGATGCTGGGACGGGATCGCATTCGTGAAACTGGGGCTTGCCACTACCGAGAGATCGTGGCGCGATCGATGGCGTGAGCTCCGTCAGAGGATCGATTCCGCAACGACCGCGAATGCCGACGGGCATCCGAACTGGGTCGCGGTGGTTTATCTCGACTGGGAGGCGGCCCGATCGCCGGATCCGATGTCGGTCATCGGCGAAGCCGCCCAGATCGATGAATGTTCGGGCATCCTCTTCGACACATGGGACAAGTCGCACCGGATCGAGTTCGACAAGAGTGCGGCACGATGGATCGGTCAGGCGAAGGAATCGGGTCGATTCGTCGCGCTGGCCGGCTCGCTGGATGAGCCGGCTATCCGCCGGCTCCGTCCGATGGAACCCGACATCTTCGCCGTGCGAGGTGCCGCCTGTCGAGGCGGCGATCGGAATAGCCCGATCGACCAGGATCGTGTCGCCCGCCTGGCCGAAGCGATGGGGAAGTAAGAGTCGGGTCCGGAGTGGTCGGGAGGTGTCCTCGTCGAGTAGGTGCAACCCACCGAGTGACATGCCTCGACCCCGGTGGGTTTCACTCACCCGACAACCGGCCCCTTCAGGCTTCCCCGACGTCGAAGCGGACGCCCTGCGCCAGCGGCAGCTCACGGCCGTAGTTGATCGTGCAGGTCTGGCGGCGCATGTAGAGCTTCCACGAGTCGGAACCCGCCTCACGGCCTCCGCCGGTGGACTTCTCGCCGCCGAAGGCGCCGCCGATCTCGGCGCCGAAGTGCCGATGTTCACATTGGCAATCCCGCAATCGGAGCCTTCGGGCGACAGGAACTGCTCGGCCTCGCGCAGGTCGTTGGTGAAGACCGCTGAAGTCAGTCCCTGTTCGACGGAGTTCTGGATCGCGATGGCCTCGTCGATCGTGCGATAACTCATGACATACAGGATGGGGGCGAAGGTCTCCTCGCCCACGACGGCCATGTCGGGCCGGGCCTTCACCAGCGCCTGGCTCGACGAAGAAGCCGGGGCGAGCGAGGCGGCTTCCGCCGACGATCACCTTGCCACCCTGGCGACGGGCCGTCTCCAGAGCTCCCATCATCGCCCTGACCGATTCTTCGCCGATCAGGGGACCCATCAGCACCGAGTCGTCCCATGGGTCGCCGATCGGGATGCGGCGGTAGATCGCCTCGAGGCGCTCGAGCACCCGGTCGTGGATCGACTCGTGGACGATCAGGCGGCGCGCGGTCGTGCACCGCTGGCCGGCCGTGCCCACGGCCGCGAAGACGGTCGCGCGGATGGCCAGCTCGAGGTCGGCCGAGGGGGCGATGATGATCGCGTTGTTGCCCCCCAGCTCGAGGAGGGACCTCCCTAGACGCTTTCCCACGACCTCGCCGACGATCCGCCCCAGGCGGCAACTGCCGGTCGCCGAGATCAGGGGCAACCGCTGATCCTCGAGCATCCGGCGGCCGATGTCCTCTGCCCCGGCGCAGAGCTGGAAGACGCCCTCGCAGTCGTTGGCCTTCGCGACCTCGTCGACGATTCTCTGGACGGCGACGGCGGTCAGCGGCGTCCGCGGAGACGGCTTCCAGACCATCGTGTCGCCGCAAACCGCGGCGATCATGGCGTTCCAGGCCCAAACCGCAGTGGGGAAGTTGAACGCCGTGATGATGCCGATCGGGCCCAGCGGATGCCATTGTTCCATCATCCGGTGCCGGGGCCGCTCGCTGGCGATCGTCAAGCCGTAGAGCTGACGCGACAGGCCGACGGCGAAGTCGCACATGTCGATCATCTCCTGGACTTCACCCTCGCCCTCCGTGCGGACCTTGCCCGTCTCGAGGGTGATGAGGAGTCCCAGGTCGGCCTTGCGGGCTCTGAGGGCCTCACCGATCTGGCGGACGACCTCGCCCCGGCGCGGGGGCGGGACGCTGCGCCAGCTCCGGAAGGTCTCGCACGCGCGATCCACAGCACGGTCGTGCTCTTCGGCGGACCCGGACCGCACTCCCGGCAGCGGCGTTCCGGTGGCGGGGTTAAGCGGGTGCAGGATGGCCCCTCCCGCCGGAATGCGATCATCGAGCGGGGACACCCCGCGATTGGTGTCGTCGATCCCCAGTCTCCTCAAGACCTCTTCGAACATCGGGAGACCTTCCTCTCCGCCGTCTCGCGACCTTGCCGGCGAACTTCGCCTCGGACCTTTCAGCGCTTCCATCCTAGCGGTCCGGCCCCCGGGTTCGCCACACGACGTCATCGGCCGGTGGCTCGAACGGGCAGCACGGATCACGTAAAATGAGAGGCAAGCCCCCACGGATTCGAGCCCCCACGATGCCGGCGATGTTCGGACCGACCGCGGTGTCCCGCCCGAATCCTTCCGAGTGGACCTCCTCATGAGAATTCACCTGATGCGGCGTCCCTCCGGACGATGTCGCCAGCTCCGCTTCGCGTTCCTCGAGCGATCGTCGCGACGCCAGCGCTGGTTCAAGCGGCTGATCATCCTGGCGACCTTCCTGACGCTGGCGGTCATCGTGTGGATTTCGCCCTGGGGACGATACGGAGCCGCGACGGCGGCATCGGGGGTGCGACAAGCGACGCGGAAGGTCCTCGGCCTGCCGAGTCCACGGTCCGAGGTCGATGCGGCCTGGAATCGCTATCGCGAGCTCGGGATCGAGACATCGCGAGGCGCGTTGCGCCGGGTCTTCGCCGAGGCGGATCCCGGGCTGAAGCGTCTGATGGAGTACTCCGGTCTGGACCCCGAGCATGGGCTGCGCGCTGGGGCAATTACGACCAGACGCTATTGCTCCCCGCGAAGGTGTTCGAGGTGGACGAACAGGGACGGTCCTATCGGCTGCGGCCGAAGACCAGGTCGGTCTGGCTGATGAATACGCCCCAACACGAGAGGCTGGCGATGTTCTTCCTGGTGCCGGACGGCCCTGATCTGGCCGACGCCATCCGAGGGACGCAGGCGGTCGCGGTGGCGACGTCGCGGCAGACGACGAACTCGTGGGGCCTGCGCGGGCCCGAGCCCGAGCTCGACGCCCCGCTCCGAGGGATCGTCCTGGGCGACTCCTACATGCTGGGGATGTTGATCGGTGACGACGAGACGCCGCCCGAATGCTTGCGCCGCTACCTCGAGAAGGAGCGCAAGACTCAGGTCTCGATCCTGAATACGGGGGTGCTGGGCTACTCGCCCGAGCAGTATTATTATTCGCTGATCGCGTTCGCCGACCGATTCCGGCCGCATTTCGTGGTGGTCAGCATCTTCACGAACGACTTCGGCGACCTCCATGGGGTCCCGACCGACGGCAGCGGCGACTGGCGGGAGGGGAAGTACTGGCTGGATCGGATCGCGGATTTCTGCCGGGCGCACGACTGGCCGTTCTTGTTCGTGCCCGTCCCGTACGTGCCGGGCATCCTGGGCAAGCGAAGGATCGGCCACTATCCGGGGGGCATCATGAACGTCCTGGACATCAACGGCGTGAACTTCGTGGATGTGGACGATGCCTTCATCGATGAGCACCTCGACCGGCTCGTCGCGGGGCTCCTTGTGGGGAAGAGGCCGCGAGGTTGCCTGCTGTTAAACGAGGATATCGGGGACGGGCATTTCTCGGCGCTGGGCTCGGAAGTGTGGGCCGAGCGCGTAGGCCGAAGGCTCGTCCGTCTGCTGGAGGCTCAACGGGTGTTGCGCAGGCGAAGGCAACCGACGGACGGAACCTCGCGGTCGCCGCCCGGCTGATCCCGCCGGACGAACTGCCCTCCGGTCGGCCGCTTGACTTCGACGGTCCGTCCCAACTAGACTCCGGTTCGCTGGCCATCGGAACTGCGCGAGGCCTCGGTTTCCACAGAAGTGACCTCGCGGCCATCCCATTCCAGCTCCCGTCGGACGCGGAGATGGTTCCGTGATTGTCCCGAGCCCATGAGAGACCGGGTGAGCAGCACACACTTTATCCTCGCGGGCCCGAGCGGACGGTTGGCCTGGGGTGTGGCGACGCTTTCATCGATCCCGACTCCCGGGTCCTCCCGCACGGCCGGCACCGAAGGAGCAACGGCATGTCCTTGCGCAGATTACTCGTCGTCGGCTTGACGTCCGTATTCCTCTTCGCGGTCGGACTGGCTGTGTACCTCACCTTAACCTGGCCGCGCTCCCCGTCGCTCGCCGACCGCGGCTCCAGGCCGTTCAGCCCTCCACCCGCCCCGAAGAGCATCGTCCCACCCTACGACGGCAAGGAGCCGTGGGAACTGAAGATCGAGGGGATGCCGGGGGTGAAGATGTACCTGGACCCGAGAGACCAGGTCATCACACCCACGATCCTCGTGCTCGGTAGCTGGGAACAGGACGAGACCGCCTGGTTTATCAAGACCGTCAAGCCCGGGGACACGGTCGTTGACGCCGGGGCCAACCTGGGGTACTACACCATCATCGGGTCCCGACTGGTCGGGGACAAAGGGAAGGTGTATGCGTTCGAACCGGAGCCCGCGATGTTCGAGATGCTCCAGAAGAACGTCAAACTCAACGGGCTCACCAACGTGGTGCTGGAGCGGAAGGCCCTGTCGAACCGCAAGGGGATCCTGAAGTTGTTCATCGCCGACCAGAACAAGGGCGACCACCGCATCTACCAGCCGGAGGGCGAGTCCCGTCCGTCGGTGGACGTCGAGGCTGTCCGGCTCGACGAGTACTTCAAGGACCATAAGGGAAAGATCGATGTCCTCAAGACGGACACGCAGGGGGCCGATGGCCTGATCCTGGAAGGGATGACAGGGCTGATCGAGGGCCGGACCGACGGTCCGACGATCTTCATGGAATTCTGGCCGCACGGACTCAAGGGGATGGGGACCGACGCGGGCGCGCTCCTGGAGAGGCTCCAGTCTTACAATTACAAGTTCTATGATATCAACCCCAGGCATAAGGGGGCGCTGCCGCTGATACAGCCCGCGGACTTGCTGGAGGCATATCCGGTCGATCACCCCACGTCCCAGACCGACCTGATGGTGCTTCGCGGGGGGCGCGAGCCGCCGAAGGAATAACCCCCTCACGGGCCCGCGTGCGGCACCCACAGCCGTCCGCCGCTCGGGTGTCACAGGACTCGTCCCCCACCGAGACTTCCATGCGTGTCCGCTTGTTGCAGCGACGATCGGCCCGGTTCAGGCAGGGTGTTTTCGCGTTCCTCGAACGGACGCTGAGCCGCGAGCGGATGTTCAAGCGGATCATCGTGCTGGCGACCTTCCTCGTCATCGCCGTGATCTTGCGGGCCGTGCCCTGGGGGCGCTACCTGTCGGCCACGATCGAGACGTCGACCAGCCGGGTCATGCGCAGGGCGTTGGGGCTGGCGGACCGCCGCGGACGGATCGACGACGAGTGGAGGAGATTCCGCCTGGCGGGCGTCGAGTTGGTCCGTTCGCGCGTCAAGCAGTCTTACGCCGATAGCGAGCCGGGCCTGCAAGAACTGTGGCGATACGCCGGGATGGACCCGGAGCATGGCCTGGTGCGCTGGGGCAATTACAACTGGACGATCCTCCTCTCGTCGAAGGTCTTCGAGGCCGACGAGGAGGGCCGATCGTACCGATTCCGGCCGCGGACCCGCTCGATCTGGCTGACGAGGGTGACGCACAACGGCGGCGCAGAGGCCTTCTACCTCGTGCCCGATGGGCCCGGACTGGCCGAGGCCATCCGAGACACGACCGCGGTGCCCGTGGAATCGTCGCGGCAGATGACCAACTCGTGGGGGTTCCGCGGGCCCGAGCCCGAGCCGAATGCCCCGCTGCGCGGAATCGTCCTGGGCGACTCATATATGCAGGGGATGTTCATCGGAGAGGACGAGACCCCGCCCGAATGCCTGCGCCGTTACCTGCAGCAAGAGCTGAAGATGCGGGTCTCGATACTGAACGCGGGGGTGCTGGGGTATTCGCCCGAGCAATACTATCACACCCTGCTTGCGTTCGCCGACCGCTTCCGGCCGCACTTCGTCGTGGTCGGTGTCTTCGCCAACGACTTCGGGAATACGTACCAAGTGACCAACGGAGACGCGGCGGACTGGAAGGAGGGGAAGTACTGGCTGGAGAAGATCGCCAGGTACTCCCAGGGGCGCGGGCGGCCCTATCTGATCGTACCGGCGCCTTTCGAGCCTGGCCTGCTCAAGCGGCGAAAATCCGGCTACTATCCCGGTCTCCTCGTGAATGTCCTGGACATCGACAGCCCGATGTTCCTCGACCCCATGGACGACTTCCTCAATGCGCACCTGAAATCGCGGGTCGAGGCCGAACGGAGAGGCCAGGCGCCGAAGGACTGCACCCTTTTCAACGGCGCCATCGGCGACAGCCATTTTTCGGCGGCCGGTTCGGAAGTGTGGGCGGAATCGGTCGGTCGCCGGCTCATCTTGTTGCTCAACGACCATCGGCTCTACCCTGAAAGAGGCGGGCCCGGCCGGGATGACGATGAGTCGCGATCGGCCGCGACGGGCGTCTCGCCAGGCGGATCCGCCATGGAATGAAGACTCGCGCGGCATCGAGCTCAATCGATCCGCAAGCACCAGGAGAGAATCGGACGTGAGCCAGACGGTCGAGAAGCTTCCCCTCTGGATGAAGTCGACGGGGGTCACTCGCAAATCGCAGTGGGAACGGCTGGTCTCGCGGGTCGTCAGGCCCCCGCGGGCGCGGCAGCAGGTCTTCGGTTTCGTCGAGCGGGCCGCGCGGTTCCAGCGGGCCCTCAAGATCGCGATCGCCGGCCTGACGATCCTCAGCGTGGCGATCCTGCTGGCCGCGGTCCCGTCGGGCCGCTACCTGGCGGGCTGGCTGGCGAGCCGCGCGAGGCGGACGTCGATGCAACTAGTGGGTCGAGAGCCCGACCGCGACGAGATCGACGCGGATTGGCGGCGACGGCGGCTCTTCGACATGGAAAGCGCCAGCGACAAGCACCGCAGGACCTTCGACGACTACAGCGAGGCCCAGCAACGATTGCTGCGATACGCCGGAATGGACCCCGATCACGTCGTCCTGCGCTGGGGCAACTTCGACAAGACGGTGATGCTCCCCGCGACGGTGTTCGAGCCGGATGACTCGGGCCGCTCGTACCGGCTTCGAGCGGGGATGAGCTCGATCTGGGTGCGCAACTTCCCGATGAAGGGAGAAATGAAGGCCTTCTTCCAGGTCCCCAATCGTCCCGAGGCCGCCGAGATGGTCAAGGGCACCGGCGCCTCGATCGTCGAGGGATCCACCCAGACGACCAATTCCTGGGGCCTGCGCGGGCCCGAGCCGCAGATCCGGGCGACCTGGCGCGGGATCGTCCTCGGCGATTCGTACATGCAGGGCCTGTTCGTCGGCGACGACCAGACGCCGACCGAATGCCTCAAGCGGGACTTGCAGAAGCGGCTCGGCGGGTCCGTGGAAGTCCTCAACACGGGGCACCTGGGCTACTCACCCGAACAGTACTACTACACGCTCGTCGAGTATGCGAATCGGCTACCGCCGCAGTTCGTCGTGGTCAGCGTGTTCGCCAACGACTTCGCGGGCGACATGAAAGTCGTGCTGGAGGGCCGCGGGGGGGACTGGGACGAGGGGAAATACTGGCTCGGCCGGATCCGCGACCTCTGCTTCGGTCGCGGCATCCCCTGCCTGTTCGTGCCGGCTCCGTGGGTTCGTCAGCTCGATGAGGCCCAGCTCGCGGGGAACTATCCCGGTCCCGTGTCCAACGCCTCGGCGACCAGCGGGCTCAACTTCCTTGATCCGATCGCCGAATTCGCCGATGCGCTCCTGGCCATCGAGATTGAGGGCTTGAAGCGGGGCCAGCCGGTGACAGGCGACCCGCTCTTCAACGGACGGATCGGCGACGGTCATTTCTCCCCGCGAGGGTGTGAGGTCTGGGCCGAACGCGTGGGACGCCGGATCGCGCTGCTCTTGATGCGGCAGGTCGCGGAGGTCCGGCCGCGATGAGGGTTGTGGCGGGGGTCAAACCCACCGTGTTCGACGGCGGGGATCCGGTGGGTTTCACCCATCCTACTCGCCGATCACTTTCACCAACACGCGCTTGGGCCGGCGGCCGTCGAACTCGCCGTAAAAGATCTGCTCCCACGGGCCGAAGTCGAGCTTGCCCTTCGTGATCGCCACGACGACCTCGCGGCCCATGATCTGCCGCTTGTGGTGGGCGTCGGCGTTGTCCTCGCCGGTGCGGTTGTGCTTGTAGCGCTGGGGCGACGGGTCGAACGGGGCGAGCTGCTCCAGCCACTTCTTGTAGTCCTCGTGCAAACCGGGCTCGTCGTCGTTGATGAAGACGCTCGCCGTGATGTGCATGGCGTTGCAAAGGACAAGGCCTTCCTGCACGCCGCTCTTTTTCACGATCTCCTCGACCTGCCGCGTGATGTTGATGAAGTCCATCCGGGCCGACACGTTGAAGGTCAAGTATTCGGTATACGACTTCATGGACTGCGTCCTTCCCGTTCCAAGGACCGAGGTGCGCGACTTGCGGTTGTCCCCGATGACGCCCTATCATACGTGAAGGGCGGGGGATCCGAAGGGGCCGCCCGCCGTTCCGCCGCCGTCGCGGGCCGCCGCCCCGTCCGTCCGGCGCCCATACGCCGGACCAGATGCCCCGAGGAGGGCTCTCCGATGAATACAATCGATTACGTTTATCGATTCGACCCCCAGAACCCCAGTACGAAGCCGCCGCCGCCCGACGCTGAAGTGGCGCGGCGCAACCTCGAGGACGGCAACCGGATGTTCGCCCGGTGGATGGCGAGCTGCCAGAGCCTCAACCCGACCCAGGGCGAGGAGCAGAAATACGTCGTGCAGTGCAACGGCCTCGAGGTCGGGATGGTGCGCAAGCAGGGCGGGATGCCCAAGCAGGCGCCGTTCGCCGCCGTGATCGGCTGCTCGGACGCCCGCGTGCCGACCGAGATGATCTTCGGCCAGGGATTCAACGACCTGTTCGTGATCCGCGTCGCCGGCAACGTACTGGGGGATGTGTGCCTCGGCAGCGTCGACTTCGCCGTCGAGGCGCTCAGCGAGAGCGTGAAGGTTGTGGTCGTGCTCGGCCACAGCGGCTGCGGCGCCGTCACCGGGGCGGTGGACGCGTACCTAAGTCCGCTCAAGTTCTGGTCGAAGTCGACGTCGCCCGCGCTTCGCACGATCCTTCAGAGGATCTTCGTCTCGGTGCGCGAGGCGGCCAACGGACTGGATGAAGTGTGGGGTCACGATGCCCGACAATCGCCCTACTTCCGCGACGCCCTGATCGAGACGGCCGTCTGCATCAACGCGGCGCAGGCGGCCTTCGCCCTCCGACAGGAGATCGAAACGGCCGGGCGGTGGGAAATCGAGGTCCTCTACGGCGTTTATAACCTGTTCAACCACCAGGTCACGATGCCCAACAACCCCAAGGCGCCCCCCTCGGAATCCAACGTGCGGCTGGCCCACGCGCCGACCAACCCCAGGGAGTTCCAGAGCCTGGCCCGCCAGATGGCCGAGATCCTCAAGGACGGGGCGGCCAGCGACCCCGAACTCCCCTATCGAGCCACCCTCCGCGACGGCAACGGCGAGCCGGTCTCGTCCCCGGCGATCAAGGGCGGAATGGAGGTGTGAGCCGGCATATCGGTGTCCCGACTCGCCGCGGCGTCTCCTCGGCCGAGCCGACGCGCACGCTCCTTCAGGATCTCCTCGGCCGCGAGCTCCCGCGTCATGACGCCGGGTTGCGGGAAGAACCCGCCGCCGAGGATCAAGGTCGCGAGGGTCAGCACCGCGATCCGCTCGCGAGCGCTGATCCCCAGCCAGACCGTCGAGACGTGCCGGCCCCCCGTAAACAGGCGCAGATAGACGCGAACCACGGCGATGCCGTTGAGCGCGGCCACGGCCACGACTACGATCCCCACCGTCGGATTCACTTCGACGGCGCTGTTGACCAGGAGCTCGGTCGAGATGAACCCCAGCGTGCCGGGGAACCCCACGCTCGCCAGCCCCGTGAGCAGGAAGCAGACGGCCAGGGTCGGCGAGTGCTCGTACAGGCCGTGGAAGCTCTTCAACGATAGCCGGCCGAAGCGGACCTCGAGCGCCCGGAGCGTCAGCCCGAAGCCGGCCAGCGAGAGGATCACCGAGAACCACAGGCACAGCGAGCCCGTCAGCGACATCACGGTGTCGAGCTCGAGTCCCACCAGGACGAGCGACGCATGGCTGATGAACAGGTGCGCGTAGAACCGCCTCACCTCGTCCTGGATGACCCCCATGCCGGCGGCGTAGACGGCCGTGATCAGGGAGGCGATCGCCAGGCCGTGCAGCGCCCACTCCGGGGCGATCGGCCAGATCAGACGGACGGCCGCATACACACCGCCCAAGGGGGCCACGAGGAGGACTGCGATCCCGAACGTGGCATGCTCGAACCAGTCCGTCACCCAGCAGTGGGCCGGGAACGTCCCGCAGCGCACCATGATGCCAAGCAGCAAGGGGACGATCGCCCAGGCGGCGGGCGTCTCATCCCGCCAGTGGATCTCGACGGCCGCCCAACCAAGGATCATGAGACCGAGGAACGCGGCCATGTGGATCACGTAGACCCTCGTCGGCCGGCCGCGACTCGCCAGCTCGATGTACCCCGGCACCGTCAGCGCCGCCAGCAGGCCGATCAGGGGCCAAGGCTCCTTGCACGAGAACAACGCCAGACGCATGGCCTCGGCCGCCAGCGACCAGGCGAAGGAGAACCGCCGCATCTTCGCATGTGCCGTCGCCAGCGCCGTCAGGAAGTGGACGAGCGCGATCGCCGGCACCAGCGGCGCGCTGAGCTCGTCGAGCGCGAAGAGGTGCCGGCCCAGCAGCAAGTACTGCGGGCTGAGCGACAGCCCGCCCTCGAGCGGGACGCCCAGGTAGAATCCCAGCCAGGCCAGCACCGTGCAAGCCAGCGTCGTACCGGTGAATGCCAGGCCCCACGAGTACGCGTGCGCCGGCTCCCGCTGCCGGCTCACCCACAGCGAGCCGAAGAGCGCGATCAACAGCGAATAGTCGAGCCACGGAAGTTGAAGGATGCTCATGAAACGTCTTCGATCGCGACAGAATGAGGCTTGACCTGGTCCGACTCGCGCGATGCCCCCCCGGACAGGAAATCCGTCCAGCGCCGCTCCAGCCGGTCGCACCAGCGGAAGGTCCGCACGAACGGCCGGACCACATACTCTGTAAGGATTATATCGAAGTATCCTTGTTCGAGCGCCAGCCGATACAACCAGCCCGCGGCCCGACGGGTCGCCGGACGGACCCACGGCGGCCTCGCCTGCGGGAGATGCTCGCCGATCGCGTTCTCCAGCGTGTGGTAATCGTGGAGCAGCGTCGGGGCCCGCAGGAATTGAAGGGTCCGCAGGCAGGCGTGCCCGAGCAGGTGGATCAGTGCGACGTAACGGAACCCCAGCCCGATCTCGACGACGATGATCGCCACCTGGGTGAGCGAGGCGTAGGCCAGCACCGACTTGATGTCCGCCTGGACGCTGCCGGCCAGGTACGCGAAGACGGCGGTGACCAGCCCCAGGAACACGACGATGCCCGAGAGCGCCGGGGACTCGTCGAGGATAGGGCTGATGCGCAGGAGCAGGAACGCCCCGAGATGCACCGACAGGGCGCCGTAGAAGATCGCGCTGGACGGGGTCGGTCCCTCCATCGCTCGGGGCAGCCAGCCCGAGAACGGGACCAACGCCGACTTGCCGGCCGCGGCCACCAGCATCAGCGATCCGATCAGGAACGCCTGGTGTGGCGCGATCGTGGCGTGGCCCATCGGCCAGGATTCGGTGCCGAGGAGCTGGTCGAAGTCGCCCTCGCCCCTGAGGTGGTGCATCGCCACCGCCGCCAGTAAGAGCGCGGCGTCCGAGAAGCGGTAGACGATCCACACCCAGAGCCCGTTCCGCGCCGGGGCGGTCCGCTCCTGGAAGTAGGCGACGAGCAGCGCCGAGGAGAGCCCCACCAGCTCCCACCCGGCGAAGAGCGTCTCGATCGTGCCCGCCAGCGACGCCACCACCATCCCCAGCAGGAAAAGGGCGTAGAGCACGAAGAAACGATGGAAACCGCTTTCGCGGTGCAGGTACTTGCTGGCGAACGCGCCGATCGTCCCCGAGAGGACAAAGGACAGGATCGCCATCGGCACCGACAGGCGGTCGTAAATGAATTTCACCGAGAAGTGGTAATGCGCCGGGATGGCGACCCACTCGCCCATGTTGATCGCCACGTGCCGCGTACCCGTGGCCAGCATCGCGATCAGCACGACAATGGCGGCAAAGAGGCCGGAGAGGACGGCGGCCTGGACCCAGTGCACCACGGTCCGCTCCTTGGGCCGGCGGTCCAGCGTCGACGAGAACCCGAGCATCGCGGACAGGAAGAACGGCGCCGCGACGACGACGACGCCAAGGATGGTCAGCCAGTGCGGGACATCGGACATCGGGCCACTCCTCGCGCGGATCGCTGATTACGACTCGATCTCGGCGAATTCCAGGTGATCGCGCCAGCCGCGGTACCAGTCCACCGACGAGGCGGCCCTCGGCAGCTCCTGAGCCTGCGGCCGGTACGGCTGGAAGGCTCCATCGCGGAAGACGGCGATCGACCGGGTCTGCGGATCGATCAGGGAGAGTGTGATCCAGCCGTGACCGCAGAGCCGCCGGATGCCGTCATTCCGCTCCATGATCCGCAGCATCGATTCGGCGGTCGTCTCGATGACGAACAGCGATCGCACCGGCTCGTGGATCTCGACCATCTGCCAGGGAAGTCCGGTCCGCAGGTCGCTCAGGTAGCCGTCCATGACGCCGACCAGCGACGTGATATTGTGCGGCAGTTTCGTCCCGCAGCCCCAACCCGGGTTGTCGACATACGAGAAATAGTACTCGAGACTGATGCCGGCGCAGACCGGAAAGACGGCCAAGAGGATCCTCGTCAGGATCGAGTCTTCGGCGTCGTCCTGGCTGGGGTCGTACGAGGCGAGGAACGCCCGCCGGTCCAGGAAGAGATGGCGGGTCCACTCCCGCCGGCCGACGATGGTGATGGCGTTGGTCGCGTGTCCCCACTCCGGGCGGACCTGCGCCAGGTCCTCGGCGCGGCCTTCGACGTGCTGGAGGGCGGCGGTGTACGAGAGCGTCGATGGCGCCGAGAGGAACCGCCGGCACCGCTCGTGCGCGTTGCGCTCGCGGGCCCGGTTGACGAACGAGCGGATCTCCTTGAACTCCTGGCGGTGGTAGCCGGGGATCTGGTCTCGATCGAAGAACGTGACGGCGTCGCTGCTGGTGTTGTGCATTCCCCCGATGAAATAGGTCTCGGTGGGGATCGACAGCCCCTGCTGCGCCAGTCGTTCTCGGATCCGCGGGTCATTGAGGATCTGCGCCAACGCCCGAGCGTTGGGGCCGCCCCGCGCGCCGCCGCAGGCGCCGCAGTCGTGCGCCGACTCGTGCGGGTTGTTCATGCTGGTCGAGCCGTGGCCCAGGATCAGCACCAGCCGAGAGAACCGCGACGTGAGGCCGATCTCGCGCAAGACCTTCTCGGCGATGTCCGTCATCTCGTCGAGCGTGAAGCCGATCCCGCGGTCGTCGGGACCGGGGGTGGGGTCGATCCGCTCGAGATGCAGGCGGGTCAATGGCGGCTCGAGGACGATCCGGCCGATCGAACGCCGGACGCGGGCCGTGAGGCGGGGGAACAGCGTGCGCGCGACCAGCGGGACCGTCGCCAGGACGCCGATGGCCGCGAGGAGCGCACCTTGCGTCAGCGATCGGCTGCCGGTGTGGATGCGGTGCGAGGCCATCCCCAGCATTCGCCTGGTGCGCACGCGGATTTGGTGGTCCTCCTCGCCGCTGTCGATCACCCGCTCGACGACCCAGTGCCGCGGCCGTACCACGGCAGGGCAGAGGGCCACGAAGTGGGCGTCGGCGGCCCCGCGGTAATACATGGCGACCGAGAAGAAGCCGGCCGTGCCGAAGGTCTCGGCGTCGGGAGCAAGCTCCTCCAGGTGCCGGCGGAACGACTCCTCGCGCTCATCGAGGCAGCAGATCACCTGGAATCGCGGCACGCGGGGCGGGTCGGCCGGCCCCCGGGCGTGCAGGGCGATCGCGTCGAGGGTCTGGGTATAGAACCGCCGCTCGTAGGCGAGGTGGAAAATCCGACGCCGTTCCACCCCGCTGAAGGACTCGATCTCCTCCATCATCCGCGACCAGTTCGACCTGGGTCAGCCGGTGGAGGAGGTCGGGCGAGAGCCCCACGACCTGGGCGAGCTGGAAGACCAGGAAGGGCGCTGTTCGACGCTCGGCGGCCGGCGGAACCCCGTGTCGGCCCGGATTGCGTCCCGGAGCCCGGCCAGCGGGCCGTCGTACCCGAGCGCCTCGCGGGCCGTGTGCGCCAGGGCGTGGCGGTCGAGCAGCAGGCGGACGGCCAGGAACTCGACCAGGCTGCCCCGCGGGACCGGGCGAACGACGCGGTCGCCCCGTTCCTCGATCTGGCGTACCATCCCGGCCCAGCCGCGCAGGGCCAGGAGCGTCGCCGAGATGAAGGACTCCCGTTCGGCGCGGTCCACGCCGAGCTGCTCGAGCGAGTCGCGAATCGATTCCAGCGGACCGATCTCGTCGTCTTCCAGCCGGGAAAGCTCGGCGGCCAGGCCGGCCCTCCAGCCGGCGGGCGGCCCGCCCGGACTTCGGTAGAGGGCGACGAACGCGCGGAAGAAACCCTCGTCGCGCCGCGGCAAGGGCCAGTGCGCAAGGCCCTGGTCGAGGAACGCCGCGGAAAACCGCATCAACAGCCCGTGGACCAGGGCATCGGCGTCCTCGCCGCTGGCCTCCAGCAGGTAGTCGCGGTGCCGGATCGGACGCGGCGGTTGCGGGGTATGCGTGGGCAGGTCGCTCACGCCGACGCAGCAGATTCGCCACAGCGCCTGGAGCGTGAACCGCTCCCATTCGTCGTCGTTCCAATCCTCGATCGTCGATTCGCCGAACCGGTCGAGCAGCTCGTCGAGGCTCTGCTCCATGCGACGCTCGCTCGCTCGGTCGGCGGATCCGCCGTTGGGGGACTCGTTGCCCTCGCGGAGGTCGCGCATCACCCACCGGCGGGTCTCGGCGATGAGCCGGGCGCGGACGGCGGACGAGATCTCCTGACGGACGCGCCGGAGTTCATCACGCTCGGCGACGTGCCACACCAACTCCTCCGTCGGGCCGATTTCGAAGGGGATACTGGAGCATCGCCAGCCGCAGGTCGATCCGCGTGCCGAAGCCGGGGATCGGCTCGCGGGCACGGTCCCCCAGGTCTTCCTCCAGGACCTCCTTCAGCTCGGCGAACCGGATCCGCCCGCGCCTCAGCTCGTCTCGGTAGCGATCCTCGGCGAGATAGGGCTGGCAGCCGAAGATCTGCGAGCCCTTCCGGAGCGCCTCGTGGAACGGCAGGGCCTCGAGGGCGTGCAGCGTATTGTGGTGGATGAAGACGGTGATCGGCCCCTGCTGCGGGAGCAAGTGGCGCAATGCTCGATCGACTCGGCGAGCTCCGCCAGGCCGCGGCCCGAATCTCCGACGTGGAGGCGTGGACCCGCGTCGTCGTCGATCTTCACAGGGAACGATTGGCTTGGATTCATGAAGCACTCCGGTGTGCCTGGCTGGCGGGATGGGCCGGATCGGTACGGCCCCGCCCCGACCCGGCGCCGGCCTCGGATCGCCCACCCCGTTCGTCCCCGGCCGACATCGGCCGGGGACGAGGACGGCGCATCAGGTGACGGGGAACCTCTCTATGATGGCGTTGGCGATCTCGATGTAGATCGGGATGCCGATCGTGACATTATACGAGAACGTCAGGCCCAGCGAGGCGGCCAGCGGCAGCGTCGGGCTCGCCTCGGGGATCGCCAGGCGCTGGACGGCCGGTACCGCGATATACGACGCCGCGCCGCAGAGGACCGCGAACAGGACGTAGCTGCCGGGCAGGAAGTGGGCATGCGTCAGGTGGGCATAGAGGTGGGCCGAGCAGATCCCGATCGTCGCGAAGAGATTGGGCGCCAGGAGGCCGAAGTAGATGAAGGCCGGCCCGGCCGCCTTCAAGTCCTTCAGCTTGCGCGACGCCGTCATGCCCATCTCCAGCAGGAAGAGGCAGAGCACGCCCTGGAACAGGTTGATGAAGAAGTTGTCGTCCTCGCGCGTCACCTTCTCGCCCTGCAACTGGCTGATCAGGCCGATGGCGATCCCGCCGAAGAGCAGGTAGAGCCCCGGATTGAGGAAGACCTCGTGCAGCAGCTTCCCTGTGATCATCGGCGCCTTTTCTTGGCCATTGGCTCCATTCCTCTCGGGATGCTCGCGCTTCTCCAGCGAGAGCTCGAGCTCCTGTTCGACCTGCTGTTCGTGCTTCGTCTGAACGTGGCCGGGCGAGTGATCCGGGACCGTCACCAGCGCCTTTGCGGACGGGTTGTAGCCCGGCTCGTCGGGCATGTTGCCCAGGGCGTCCATCCCCTTCTGTCGCAGCCGTGCCACCAGGTACAGGGCGACGAGGCAGCCCGGGATCTCCATGATCGCCAGCATCACCGGCATGTAGGCGTCGAAGGTCATCCCCACCGTGCCCAGGACACCGACGCAGGTCGCGAAGGTACCGGCCGAGTCCGACCCGTAGTATCCGGCCACCGTCGCCTTGTCAATGCGGCGCATCGGGGTCATCGCGCTTAGGAGCATATAAGCGATGATGCCGATGACGAAGTTGAGGCAGAAGCCCATCAGCATGAACCCCGCGACGTTCCCGATGCTCGACGGGTCGATCTTGGCCAGCTCCTCGCCGCCGTGCCAGCCGATGGCCAGGAGCAGGTAGATCGTCAGGGCCTGGTAGATCACGTAGGGGAACTCGAATTCCACCTTGAGGATCGGGACCAGGAACCCGAGGTAGAAGAACAGCAGCAGGGGCTTGAAGAGGTTCTTGGTGAAATTATGCCAGAATTCCTCGAGGAGCGGCCCCCGGACCTTCGGCGTACCCTCGTCGATCTCGATGCTGGACGCGACCACTCCCTCGTTGACGACGACCCTGATCCCGGGCTTGAGATCCTTCAGGTCCGCGCCCTTGCCCAGACGCGATGACGTCTTGGATGTGAGGCTGGCCAGGCTGACCGCGACGTCCTTCTTGGTCTCCTCGTCGTGGATCACGGCCTGGGAGTTCGATCGATCGATCGACTTGATCTCGCCCTTGAACTGGCCGGCGATCGCCGGCGCGGCCGCGGCAAGCACGGCCACCGCGATGGTCACGGCCAGCTTCGGGAATAGGCGGGCCCTCATACCGTCTCGCTCCTTATCTCGTCATGATCCTCTTTTCCCTGGCCCGGTCCGACCGGGCCCGGCGAGTCCGCAAGCAGGGGCGGCAATCCAACGTTCATGCACCGAACAGCGTACTCCTGCGCGACCGTCGCGCGGCGTCCACATCGCGGAGCACCGATGCCCGCGCTCAGCCACGCGGACCTTTTCCGGGTTGATCGACTTCCAAGACAGGTGGGCTCGTCTACCGCCTCGCCGCATGGGCCGGCCCGCCTGCTCGACCGCGGCCTGCATCTCTCGAGCAAGCCCGTGACCGACTCTGCTGATCGCGATACGGGCGTTGCCGGATGATCCGAAGCCGACAAACCCTTGGACGGTGGCAATCCCCCTTCAACAGAGGATCTGCCATGGGTGCTGGCGGCGTCGGAGGAACCCGCGCACCTCGAGTCTCCCGGCCACGATCGTACTCGCTCCGGAGACGCTCGTGGCTCGATGGAAGGAGCCATGATGACTGGCGGGATAAGTGCCGGACGACTCGTTCTCACTTTCGTCGCAGTCGGTCGCGGCCAGTTCATCCCGCGTCACCGACGACGGCGATTGATGATCGGTTGACGACTCGCAAGAAGGGCATGTCGCCCAGACGACGGGGAAGTTTGGTCCGCACTCGAGGCCGAAGGCGACGTAAACTATTCCCGGACAGCATGAGAGGAGGATGCCGAAACTGAGGAGCCGAAGGAGGAACATGGCACTGGGAGGGAAAGGCTGTCCTATAAACGCGACAATCTCGATCCACTAGACCGAGATTGTCGACAAAGTGAACAGAACGCATATTACCCGCTCAGCCTACGGATGCGGCCCCGGGGAGTCAACGGGACTTTTCCGCGATTTGCATGACCTGATCCGTTCATATCTGTAATGAGATCGCATGGGTCCGGTCCTGCAGGGTGCCGTGCCCCGGGAGCGCGGGTGCTCCCCCGGACCGCACGTCATTGCGGATCCTCTCAGGAGCGCCCGATCGGGGCGGCGGCGATGTCGTCGAAGACTCTCAACTCGCGGGGTGCGATGAAGATCTCATCGCCTGGTTGCAGGGCCAGTTCGGATCGTCGCTCTCGCGAGACCTGGGCTCGGAGTTCCGTCCCGTCCCGGAGCACGACTTCCAGGCGAACGAGGCCGCCGAGAGGGACGACCTGGCGGACGAGCCCCGGCCAGGCGGAATGGCCGTTGAGCCGACGGGACACCTCGAGGTCATGAGGCCTGACGTAGGCCATCACCGGTCCGTCGGGACCGGCGGGCACGGCCGGAGCGAGCAGCCCGTCCCCGAGGATGGTCTTGCCGTCGAGTCTCCGCCCGCGCAGCACGTTGACCGATCCGAGGAACTCGGCGACGAACGGTGTGGCGGGATGCTCGTACAACTCCTGCGGCGGTCCCATCTGCTCGACGTGGCCCCGATTCAGGACGATCACCTGCCCGGCAACCTCAAAGGCCTCCTGCTGGTCGTGGGTGACGAAGAGGCTGGTCACATTGACCTCGTCGTGCAGTCGGCGCAGCCAGGTCCGCAGCTCCTCGCGGACCCGTGCGTCCAGTGCCCCGAAAGGCTCGTCGAGGAGCAGCACTCGCGGCCGAGGCGCCAGCGCCCGGGCCAGCGCCACGCGCTGTCGCTGCCCTCCCGAAAGCTGCGAGGGGTATCGCTCGGCATATCCCGTCATCTGGATCAGTGCCAGCAGCTCCTCGACCCGCGCGCGGATCTCCGCCCTGGGCAACTTCTGGACTTCCAGGCCGAAGGCGATATTCCGGCGGACGGTCATGTGCCGGAACAGGGCGTAGTGCTGGAACACGAAGCCGACGCCCCGGCGCTGCACGGGCAGGTCGGTCGCGTCCTCGCCGGTCAGCTCCACGGTGCCGGAGTCGGCCGACTCCAGCCCGGCGATGATCCGCAGCAGCGTGCTCTTTCCCGATCCCGATGGCCCGAGCAATGCCACCAGCTCCCCGGCCGGCACGGCGAAGGTCACTTGATCCACCGCCTGGAACGAGCCGAAGCGCTTCGCCAGATTCTCAACGCGGATGGCCATTGTCTCGACCTCCTCGATCGACCGGCTCGCCGCCGGATAGCCGCGGACCCGATGCTGTGAGTGCGATCGCGGTTCCCCTTCACGTGGACGGCCAACCGAAAACGACACGGGCAAACTGGTTAGGAAGTCCGATCATGTTGGCCTGCCCTCGCGGATCGCCAGCCGTGCGCGGATCCGATCCATGCCGACCAGCAGAGCGAACGAGAGCGCCGCCAGAACCAGGCTGGCGGCGTAGGCCCCCTCCGGGCGGAAGCTCTCGATCCCGTCGTGGATATACAAGGTGGCCGTCTGGGTGTTGCCGATCAGGTTGCCCGAGACGACCAGCAGCGCACCGAACTCGCCGAGAGAGCGGGCGATCGTCAGCGTGACGCCGTAGGCGAGTCCCCAGCGGATCAGAGGCAGAGTCACCCGCCAGAAGGTCTGCCACCGGCCTGCACCCAAGGTGTACGCCGCCTCGACCTGATCGATGCCGAACTCACGGAGGACGGGCACGACCTCGCGGAGCACGAATGGTAGCGTCACGAATATCGTCGCGATGACCATCCCCGGCAGGGCATAGATCACCCGGTAGCCCGCCGCTTCGATCCCCCGCCCGAGCCATCCCTCGGGCCCGTACAGGATGACCAGCATCAACCCGGCGACGACGGGTGACACGGCGAACGGCAGGTCGACGAGCCCGTCCACCAGCGAGCGCCCCCAGAACCGTTGCCGCACCAGTACCAGGGCGAATGCCACGCCGAAGATGGTGTTCGTGACCGTGGCCACGGCCGTGATCCCCAACGTCAAGCCGAAGGCGCGCCGGACCTCGGGGGCGGCCAGCGTCCCGGCGAATGGCCTCCAGCCGCCGGCCAGCACCTGGCGGACCAACGCAATCGCCGGGACCAGGATCAGCACGGCGAATGCACCCAGGACGACGGCGTTGAGCAACCAGCGCCCGAGGGGGAGGCGCCCTCGACCGGCGGGTCGTGACGCGACGCTCGTTCGAGCGACCGGCGCGTATGACTCACTGGCCATCGTCGCCTCCTTGTCGGCGCTGAATCAGATTCAGGGCGATCAGGATCGCCAGGGAACAAGCCAGCAGGACGACCGAGATGACCATCGCCCCGTGGCGGTTCCCTCCCTCGATCTCCCCGAAGATGTACAAGGGGGCCGTCTTGGTCTGCATCGGCCGGTTGCCGGCGACCAGCACGACACTGCCGAATTCGCCCAGGGCACGGCTGAACGCCAGTGCCGATCCGGTCAGGATCGCAGGCCGCAGCGCCGGCAGGGTGACGCGGCGAAATGTCATGACCGAGCCGGCCCCCAGCGTCGCCGCGGCTTCCTCTTCGGCCCTGTCCAGCTCCAGGAGCACGGGCTGGACGCTGCGGATGACGAACGGATAGGTGACCAGGAGCAGGGCCAGGATGATGCCCGGCTGGTGATAGACGACTCCCCAGCCGAATCGGCCCATGATGGCCCCCGCCGTGCTCGCCGGACCGTACAGCACGACCAGCATCACCCCGGTGACGATAGTCGGCACGGCGAACGGGAGGTCGATCAGGGCGTTGACCAGCCCCTTGCCCGGGAACTGATGCCGCACCAGGACCCAGGCCGTGGCCGTGCCGAGGACCACGTTGACGGCCACCATGACCAGGGCCGTGGCGAACGTGAGCTTGAGCGCATGCCAGGCGAACGGGTCGGTCAGCGCCGCCCAGAAGGCGGCGGCGCCGGGCCGGGCCGCCTCGAGTGTCATCGCGAGGATCGGCAGCACGACCAGCAGGACGAGATAGGAAACGGTCGCCCCGCGGAGGAGCAGGTCCGCGGGAGCGGCGGCGAGCGTCGTTCGGGACATCGATCAATTCCCCTTCGCCTGCGAGGTGAAGATCGTCGTCCAGATCCCCGCCGCTCCGTAGAGCTCGTCCTGCACCTTATCCCAGCCGCCGAGGTCCGCCATCGTGAAAACGGCCGCCGGCATCGGAGGCCGGGCGTTCGTGACGGTCGCGGAGGTGTCCGGACCCAGCGGGCGGAAGCCGTACTCCGCCAGGATGCGCTGCCCATCGGACGAGCGGAGGAATTCCAGGAACGCCTCGGCCACCGCGCGATTGCCGTGTCGAGCGACGGAGGTTTCCACGATGGCCGCCGGGCTCTCGATCAGCAATGTCGCTGGCGGGACCACGTACGGGATCTCCTGGCCCGCCCTGCGGCGCAGGAGCAGCTCGTTCTCGTAGGTGACGATGGCGTCGCCCGTCCCTCGCTCGAAGTTGGCGACGCTCTGGCGGCCGGAGGGATCCATATTCACGACATTGGCCTGGACCCGGGACATCAGGTCGCGGACGGCGGCGAGGTCGGGATGTCCGCCGTGGGCGCGCTTCGAGTCCAGGAGCGCGGCGCCGTAGATCGCGTTGATGTTCCAGCGGGCCCCGCCGGATGTCTTGGGGTCCGGATACAGGGCGCCGACGCCCGGCCGCGCCAGGTCGGCCCAGTCCTTGATCCCTTTCGGATTGCCCGGCCGATGGCCGATGACGACGAGACTATGACTGATGACGCCCTTCTTCGGCCCGTCATCCCAGTCGGGCTTCACCCGTCCCGCTTCGACGAGTTGCTGCATGTCGCCCGAATGCGACAGAATCGCGATGTCGGCATCGAGCCCCGCGGCGATCGATCGAGCCGCGGCCCCGGAGGCGTTGTACGACCGCTCGAACCTGACTTCGCGGCCGGTCCGGCGCTTCCATTCGGCTTGGAATGCCGGCAGCACGCCCTCATCGAAGACTTCCCTCACGACCGAGTAGGCGCCGAGCTTCAATGTGTCGGCATTGGTGTCGGCGGCGGCACCACAACCCGTTGCGAGGCCACACAACGGCAGGGTAACCGCCCCCAGCACGATCGAGGCGGTCCGACTCATCGTCCCTTCCTTCCTCCGATCGAGGGGCGCGACCTTTGTTCCTCGTTCACTTGAGCAGGATCGGTTCCAGCCGATTGCTCTCGGCACGCACGGTGATTACGACGCCGGAGCTGTCCTCGTCGGTGTACTTTGGTGGGAAGACGGGTTTCTTCCTGGCCGTCACGGCCGCCTGCTGGAGTTGCGGCGATTCGACGCGGACCTTGTAGTCCCCTGCCGGCGCGCCATCGCCGGAGCCTCCCGTGCTCAGCGAGAAGCTCCCGTCGTTGCCGATCACGGCGCTGGGGGTCACCGGCAGGTCTCCCTTGGGCACGAAGTAAATCCAGCCGCCACCCAGCGGTTTGCCGTTCGCCAGCAAGACCGTGCCCTTGACCTCATAGACCTGGAAGGCCGGGAGCGAATCCGAATGGCCGCAGCCCACCAGACTCGCGAGCAACCCAGCGAGCAGGCCGGTGCTGCATCGGCGGAGCCAGCGTTTTCGATCCGTTCGAGTGGTAACGTAGACGACCATCGCGAAGCCTCCTCGGCAAGATCCGCCCCTCCCATGAGGCCCGGTCGATGCCGGACCTCATGAGACGGCGAGAAGGGATTAGTACTGGTCGGAGGAAACGGTCTCACCGCCCGCCAGAGTGATGATCGAGCGAAGGGCGACCAGATTGACGGAGTCTTTCACGAACCGGACTGACCCGTCGCCGAACAGGGCGTTGACGCCGCCCGCATGGTAGGAGTACGGCTCCTCGTTGGGACCGGCCTGGTTCCCGGCCGTCGCCGTCGTCGTGGGCCAGAACACACCCTCGTTCGTCGGCATCCCCTTATTGTTAGGCTGGCCGGAGGTGCCGAACGCGCTGCCGGGATCGGCCCACCTCCAGAAGCGATGTCGCGCCGTTGGGCCGCCGGCCGGTCCCTGCCCCCGGACGACGGGATACATGCCCTCGAAATACTGGCTGACGAACCGCTCGTCGCGCCCGGCGCACTCGATGACCGCGATGGTGTTACTCAACCCGTCGGTGACTTCGCTGATCGACGTCTTGCCATCCTTGAGCATCCCCTTGGCCGCCACCGTCTTGTTCCGATAGGGGACGATCGGCGTGGAGCCGACGCCGCCGGGGACGAGGAGTCCGTTCTGGACGTTGATGTCGGTGTAGACCGAGGGAGCATAGTCCATGTAGCCGTAACCGGCGGTTTGCGTCAGTTCATACGGCGACGCATTGGGATCGCTCTGGGCGGTGTCGCGGGCCGCGATTCGAGGAGTCAACGGACAGACGAAGACATTGAGGGCGGGAGAGGCTCCCGTGAAGTTGCCGCCGCTGGCGTCGTTGTACTCGTAAGAGAAGTTCAGCGAATTGTAGAGCGTGCCCCCCTCAAGATAGCTGAGGATCCGCACCTGGACGCTGAAGCCGGTGTCCGGGAACATGACCGACGGGGGCGTCGTCGTCAGGTTGATGGACTTGCAGGCCGGGGGGAACGCCCCGACGCTCGTCTCGTAGTTATGAAGCGCCAGTCCGATCTGCTTGAGATTGTTGGTGCACTGTGCTCGTCGTGCGGCCTCGCGCGCCGACTGCACGGCCGGCAGGAGCAACGCGATCAGGACGGCGATGATCGCGATCACGACCAGGAGCTCGATCAGCGTGAAGCCGGATCGCTCCGGCCGAATCCTCGTCGATACCATTCCCAGGATCCTTTCGGAAAGATGGCGAACGCCGGCGGCCCGATTCCTCGCGGCTCTCGTGTGGTCTAATACCGCGTCAAAGGCGCGCAGGCCTCCCCCACCGCCTCACCGAGGAGGCGGAACCCGCTCGATCTCCGACTCCACCACGTCCGGGGTCGGAGGTTATCCGCCCACGCTCGAATCGAGCGTAACCGCGAAGGAGGCGGGCGACCCCGCCCGCCGACTGAAGATGGGTTATCGCACGTGTCGTGCCAGTTCGAAAATGATGACCGTCGGCATCAAATCCGGCCCCGATGGCCGGCCGGAGCGATGTCGCTGGGCCTAAACCGTGATATTTCCCAGTCTAGCCGTGATATTTACTAGGCAATTCCGTCATATTTGATGGTCGATCGCGACCGTGCCCGTCTTCATGATCGCAACGACTCCGGTCCGGCGGGGCTCCGCGGCTGACAGGCGTGACTGCCCACGATCTCCGCGAGCTGTCGTCGAGCGGCGAGGAGCAGGATGCCGACGCCACCCACCACGAGGACGGCCAGCAGGGCCGGCAAGAGATAGAACGCGAACAGCCCGCGAACGAGTGGCATGGATGATTGCGTCGCGCCGGGCGAAGCCTCGGGCGCGTCGCATGGTCTCGAAGCTCTGGGTGACGGTCTCGTCGGTAGCTCGGTGATCATGGCCCGGTCCTTTCCGCGTCTTCCCTAGATCTCGTCCGTTTCGTTAAGGCTGTCCCAGGCTCAGCCCGATAGCGCCGTCACTGTCCGGGAAGGACGGAGCCGCGACTGGGACGGATACCGATCTGCTGGTGCGCTCGATCCGGGCCGAGGGGTCAGCCAGCGGCGGATGTAGGCGTCGAGGACTCGTCCGAACCGGTGCTCGTGATGCGTCCGGCTGATGTATTCGGTCACGCCCATGCGATAGAGTCGTGTTGCCTGATCGACGCGATAGCGGTCGGCGACGACGAGGACGGGAATGCATTTCGCCAGGATCGTCGTCTTCCAGAGGAGTTGATTCAGTTCATCGTAGCGTCGTCCGCGGCCCCATTCGAAGACGATGAGCCGCGGACGCACCTCCTGGAGTAGGGAACAGGCCTCGTCGATCGAAGCGACGACCGTCATCCGGGTCGTGCCGCTTTCGTGATCCTGGAGCTGCCATCGAAGGAGCTGGATGAATCGATCGTCGGACGCGATCGTCAGGACGCTTTGATCGGCCATGCCTGTCCCTTCCTCATCAAGAAACCGTCGTGCGACAACCGGGAGGCGGGTCACGCCAGGATCTCGTGCGCCACGCGCCCGGCGACATCGGTCAAGCGGAACTCGCGCCCGGCGTAGGGATAGGTCAGCAGGGTGTGGTCGAGGCCCATCAGCGCCAGGAGGGTGGCGTGCAGGTCGTTGGTGTGCATGCGGCCCTCCTCCGCCCTGATGCCGTATTCGTCGGTGCCTCCATAAGTGAAGCCCTGCTTGACGCCGGCCCCGGTCAGCCACATGGGGTAGCCGGTGATGTTGTGGTCGCGTCCGTCGAGCCCTTGGGCGGTCGGCAGGCGACCGAACTCGCTGCCGAACAGGACGAGCGTCTCATCAAGGAGCCCGCGTTGCTCGAGGTCGGTCAGGAGCGCGGCGGTCGGCTGGTCGATGTCGGCGCAGCGGTCGATCAGGCCTTGGTGCAAGTTGGTGTGATGGTCCCAGCCCGGCTGGCAGATCTCGACGAAGCGCACCCCGGCCTCGCTGAGCCTGCGGGCCATCAGGCACTGGCGGGCGAATGCCCCGGCCCGGCCGGGCTTCACCCCGTAGGCGTCCTGCACCCGCTGGGGCTCCCTGGAGATGTCGAGGAGCTCGGGCACCTTCCCCTGCATCCGGAACGCCAGCTCGTACGACTCGATGACGCCGTCAACCTGGTCGGGCGCACCGGGAGTCGCGGAGAGCTCGCGATTCATCGCCTGGATCAGGTCGAGCTGCCTCCGCTGGAGCGAGGTGGCCGACCGCGGCTTCAGGTTCGGGAAGTACCCCTCGTCGTTGATGCGAGTACCCTGGTAGTGGGCGGGAAGGAACGCGCTGCCGTAATTCACGGCGCCCCCGAAGTTCGGCGTCGGATTGACCGTGATGTAACCCGGCAGGTCCTGGTTTTCGGTGCCGAGTCCATAGAGGAGCCAGGCCCCCATGCTCGGCCGGGTCAGGGCGGCGTTGGCGCTGCCGGTGTGGAGCTGGACGACGGCCTGAGGGTGCGCCGGGGTGTCGGTGTGCAGGCCGCGCAGCCAGCAGAGCTTGTCGGAGTGGCCGGCCATGCGCGGCAGCAGCTCGGAGAACCACGAGCCGGTCTGGCCATACTGGCGGAACCGGAACTTGGACGCCGTGAGGGTCCCTCCTCCGGGGCCGGGCTTGCCGCCGTTGGCCTGCAGCTTCGGCCGGTAATCGAACGTGTCGAACTGCGAGATCGCCCCCTGCATGAACAGGAAGATGATCCGCTTGGCCTTCGCCTTGAAGTGCGGCGGTTTCGCAGTCAGGGGGGCTGGGGCCGACGGCTTGGCGGCGTGGGCGGCGTCCTGGCCCAGCAGCCCGGCGAACGCCAGATATCCGAACCCGGCGCCCGCGGTGCGCAGGGCTTGTCGCCGCGAGAGCGGAATGCCGGGGAAATCGCGATCAGGCATGGGTCTCTTTTCTTCTGGGGAGGTCATGTTCTCGGCCTCTGGTTACTCCGGGCTCACGGGAGGAAGCGGAATTCGGCGGATCCGAACAGGGCTTGCACGAACGCCAGCCACGCGGCGGTTCGGGCATCCTTCGGCAAGACCACCTCTTCGACCACGGCCTCGCCGGCCTGGTCGGCCTCGTCCGGGTTGGCGGGTTGTGCGGGCGCGCGGGCCGGCTTGGCGGCGGGGGCGGGGGCGGGCTCCGCCCGGTTCGGCGCGACCGCCGCGAGCAGCGTACCGGCGCCCAGCTCAGCCTCGACGCCGCTCAGGAACGACTCGGCCCGGGCCAACTCGGTGCTCGTCGGCACTCGACTGAACGCGAGCCGGTATGCGGCCGCGATCCGGCTCGAGTCGGTCGCCCGGTCATCGGCGAGCAGCCTCTCAGCCAGCGCGAGGGCCTGCTTGCGGACGAACGCGGAGTTCAGCAGGAAGAGGGCCTGGCTGGGCACCGTCGTGGCCTCGCGCTGACCGGAGACGAGCGTCTGGTCGACCGGGTCGAACGCTTCGAGGGTCGGCGGGACGATCCCTCGCAGCAAGGGCAGGTACACGCTACGGCTGAGGCTGGCCTCGGTGCGCTCTCGGATGAGCTTGGCCTCGGGGCCGTTGTCCCGGATCTCGACCATCTTGAGGTCCTGGGCGGGGGACTTGGCGGGCCTGCCCGGGCTCAGGGTCCCGGCCGCGGCGAGCATCGCGTCCCGCAACTCCTCCGCGGCGAGCCGGCGAGGCGAGTGCCGCCAGACGAGCTGGTTGGCCGGGTCGGCCGCGAGGTGGGCGGCCGTCGCCTCGGTCGAGAGCTGGTAGGCCCGGGTCAGCACGAGCGTGCGGATCAGCCGCTTGACCGACCACCCCTCGTGAATGAAGCGACGGGCGAGATGGTCGAGCAACTCGGGATGCGCCGGCACGTCGCCGTTGACCCCGAAGTTGTCGACGGTCGTGACGATCCCCTGGCCGAAGAGGTGGTGCCAGACCCGATTGACGACCACCCTGGGGACCAGGGGGTTCTTCGGGCTGACGAGCCAACGGGCGAGCTCGAGGCGTCCGCTCTGCTTCCGATTGACGGCGCGGGCGCCCGGGACCTCGAACGTGGTGAGGAACCCGCGAGCGGCCGCGGGTCCGAGCCGCTCCGCCTCACCTCGGAGACGCACCTCAGTGTCGGAGACGACCTTCGCATCGCTCACCCCATGGACCGCGTGGCCGCGGGTGGCCGGATCGGTCAAGGCGAGCAGCTCACCCTGTAGGCGTTGGTACTTGACCCGATATGGGCGCTGCTTGGGGAAACCGTCCGCGCCTTTGGCGAGGCCGTCGGGCGTGCCCCGGATCGCGTCCCACGCCTTCTTCGCCTGTTCGACCTGGGCCGTCAGCTCCTCGACCTCCTTCGAAGGCGCCGCGGGGACGTCGCCGGAGAGGATGACGAGCATCGTCGGGACGTAGTAGTCCAGCCCCGCTCCGCCCATCTTGCTGCGGACCCCGGAGCGGTTGTCGGTGCTGTAGAAGATGCCCGCCAGGGCGTAATAGTCCGTGGTCGGGATCGGGTCGAACTTGTGGTCGTGGCAGCGGGCGCAGCTCACCGTCAGGCCGAGGAGCGACCGGCTCACGACGTCGATCTGCTCGTCGATGTTGTCCATCACGAACCGGACCTTGAACCGCTGGTTCACGTCCTTGACGCCGAGCCCGAGGAACCCGGTCGCGGTGAGCAGCCGGTCGCGCTCGGGGCCGGACTCCGCGGCGAGCAAGTCGCCCGCGACCTGTTCCGTGACGAAGCGATCGAACGGCACGTCGGCGTTCACCGCGTCGATCACGTAGTCTCGGTACTTCCACGCGTGCGGGTACGGGATATTCCGGGACGGTCCGGTCGACTCGCCATAGCGCGCGACGTCGAGCCAGTGCCGGCCCCATCGCTCGCCGAACGACCGCGACGCGAGCAGCCGGTCGACGACCTTGGCGAACGCTTCCGGGCTGGTGTCGGCCAGAAAGGCGTCGAGGTCGGCGGGGGCCGGCGGCAGGCCGGTCAGGTCGAACGTCACCCGGCGCAGGAGGGCGACCTTCTCGGCGTCGGCGACGGGCCGAAGCCCCGCGGCTTCCAGCCGGGCCAGGAGGAACCGGTCGACGTCGTCCCGCGGCCAGGACCCGTCGCGCACGACGGGGGGCTTCGGATCCCCGAGCGTCTGCCAGGCCCAATGCTCCTTCCTCAGCTTCTCGTAGAGAGGCTTCGGCTTGCCGAGCGATGCCGGCACCTTCACGGCCGGCCAGGCCGCGCCGTCCTTGATCCACCGGGTCAGGTCGGCGACCTGTTCGGCGTCGAGCGGCTCGCCCTCCTTGGGCATCCGGCGCCTGGGGTCCTTGTGGACGACCCGCCGGAGGAGAAGGCTCTTGTCGGGATCGCCGGGCACCACGGCCGGGCCGGTGTCCCCGCCGTCGAGCAGCCCCTTGCGGTCGTCGACCCGCAGCCCGCCGGCCGGCTTCGTGTCGGCCGAGTGACAGTTGTAGCAGTGGCCGGCCAGGACCGGCCGCACCCTCTTCTCGAAGAAGTCCACGGCCGCCGCCTCGTCGCGCGGCGCGGGCTCACCAACTGCTATCCTCGCCAGGACCATGAGAGCCGTCAGGCTCGTCGCCAAGAGTCGTATGCTCGCCGACATCAGCGGTCGTTCCTCGGTACGGGTTTGGGGTCGGGACGGATCCGATCGCACGCGGAGCGGATCGCACCCGACCTGCTCCGCAGCCCTTCGGGTTAGTAGCTATCCGACGAGATGACCTCGCCCTGATTTCGCGAGCCCAGGGACCAGATCACGGGGAGGCCCGTGCTGTCCTTGAGGAAGTGCACCGAACCGTCGGCCAGGACGACATTCGCCCCGCCCGGGTGGTGGCTGCTGAGGGTGCACATCCCGGGGCTTTCCATGCCCTTCCCGATCGCGTTGGCGATGCAATTCGGGTACTTCGGGTTCGGAGGCAGTAGCACGTGGCCCAGCGTATAGCCGACGATGCCGATGGCCCAGTTCTCGCCGAGTGTGGGTGTCTTGCCGGAGCGCGCCGTCGTCACCGACGCGGCGCAATTCTCGAGCCACTGCTGGAACGGCGCGGCTCCAGCCGGCATCACCATCTGCGGAGTATTGCGAGCCACGCCCGGCGGGAACGCACCGAGAAACACGACATCCGTAGGGATCGTGATCGAGTTGATGTTGCCGCTGCCCGTCCGCCATTCACCGAGGGCGATCGTGTTGCTCGTTCCGTCGGTAATGGCCGGGATCGTGATCGTCCCTCCGATGCGCGAGGCCGGATTGATCGCCGCGAAAACCCCGTTGGGGGGCCCGCCCGTCTGACTCGCGTCGAATTCGAGCGACGAACCCACTGAGGCGAAGTAGTTGTTGCCCGGCGCCGCGATGCCGTTGAGCAAGCTGGTGCCCGTCGCCTCCATGTTCCAGGCCGGGGCGGCGTCGGAGGGGCACAGGAACAGGCTGAGCCTCGTCGCGGTGATCGTCGAGTTGGCCGCATCCCCGTAGGCCGAGTTGAACGCGGCGATCGAGAAGTTGGCGGCGTTGTACAGCGGCTGCTGCTCCGTGTACGAGAGAAGGCGCAGCAGCGGCCCGAAGTCACCGTTGATGATCAGGGAGCTCGACTCCGGCACGTACGCCGGGATCGTACCCACCGGGAACGTGTTGAAGGCACTGTGATAGTTCTGGAGTGCCAGCCCGAGCTGCTTCAGGTTGTTCACGCACGATACCCGCCGCGCCGCCTCCCGCGCCGCTTGCACGGCCGGCAGGAGCAGCGCGATCAGGATCGCGATGATCGCGATCGCGACCAGGAGCTCGATCAGCGTGAACCCTTGGCGAGTGTGTGGCGTCCGAGCCCCGTTGATTGGGCCAAAGCCACTGGAACCGACGCCGGCGACACCCGCCGGCCGACCAAGGGACGCGACATTCCAACCATGAGACGACGACATGCCAGACTTCCTCAGTCTGCGCGCCTCTGGTTGGTCCAGTCAGCGGTCCGCGGGGCCTGATTCGAGACCTCTCGATGACGAGTCGGTGATTTGTGATTCGTGGCGGGCTGGGCCCGCGACGCCAAGCGCGACTCTCTGGAATCGGGCCGTGGCGCCGCGCGTCCCGTTAAGGGCGCGAGGTCGAACGGCAGATCGATGTCGCGTCGTCCGCCGGCTCGAAGGCACTCTGCATGATAAGACACTCACCTGAGCCGCTGTTTTTCCATGCGATCGATCTGGATGACCTTGCCGTCCTGGATGACGATCCTCACTTCTCCGAACCGAATCCCCCTGATCGCCGCACGGATCGGCTCGAGATCGATCGAACCGCCGTTCGGCGCCAGTCCGTCGGCATCCGAGATCTGGGCGTCCCGTTCCAGGGGTAATGACGACATCGACACGTCTCCGCATCCCCGAGCGTCTTGCCTGGACCACCGCGTCCGCTGGACCGAGTCTGCGGCGTCCAGGCGTCTCGCCACCCGGCCCGATGCCGCAGTGGGTCCGGTCGCCCGCCAAGTGCGGCGAGCGATATCGCACATACCGTGCCGTTCCCAGAACCGCGGCCGATCGCGCGTTCCGAGCCCGATTCCGCGTCCCGACTTGCCTTGAGCCGTGACATTTGCTAGATTACCCGTGATATTTGCTCGAATATCCCTCATATATGACGGGAGCCACCATGGAACGCCATTCCGGCCTGCTGCTCGACGTGTGGAGGGAGGTTTGCCGTCACATCGAGATCGGCGAATCGATCGAGCGGCTCGCTCCGATCCTGATGCGCCGACTGCCGGTCGATACGATGCTGGTCCGGCGGCTCGATCCGGCGCGATCGTGCATCGAGACTGCGGCGAGGGGTGTGCGGGCGGCGACCGCCACGAGCGGGGTGCCGGTGGCGGGAAGTGTTCGTACGGACCTCACGACGGCCGACCTGGAGCGACTCGTAGAATGGTGCGCGCGGGGTAAGGTGTATCGCGGGAGCGAGCGCGTCGTCCGCCGGCGACTGCCTGGCCTGCTGCCGGACGGAATCGAGGGGCCGGTGCTGGCCGGTCCGCTCCTCGTCCGGGATGCACCCGCGGGTGTCCTGCTCCTGAGCGCCTCCCCGCGGTACGAGCTGCGCGACGAATATGCCGAACTGGTGCAGGCGCTGCTCGAGCCATTCGCGGTGGCGCTGGAGAACGATCACCGGCTCCGCGAGCTGGTTTCGCTCCGCGAAGCACTCGAGGCGGACAAGCTCTCATTGTTGTCGCGATTGGACCGGCACGACATCAGCGAATCGATCGTCGGCGCCGACACCGGCCTCAAGCCCGTCATGGACCAGATCGAGCTCGTCGCCCGCTCGGACACGCCGGTGCTGATCCTCGGCGAGACGGGGGCAGGCAAAGAAGTCGTGGCCCGGGCGATCCACCAGCGGTCGCGGCGGGTCTCGGGACCCTTCCTGCGGGTCAACTGCGGTGCCATCGCGCCCGACCTGGTCGACTCGGAGCTGTTCGGCCACGAGAAGGGCAGTTTCACCGGCGCGGTCGGGACGCGCAAGGGGTGGTTCGAGCGTGCCGACGGCGGCACGCTCTTCCTCGACGAGTGCGGCGAGCTGACACCCGCGGCACAGGTGAGGCTGCTGCGGATCCTCCAGGACGGCACGTTCGAGCGAGTCGGCGGTGAGAAGGCGTTGCACGTGGACGTCCGGATCGTGGCCGCGACCCACCGCGAGCTCGCGACGATGATCGGCGACGGGCAGTTCCGCCAGGATCTCTGGTATCGCCTGGCCGTCTTCCCGATCCGGCTTCCGCCGCTGAGGGACCGGCCGGCCGACATCCCCGCGCTGGCGGCGCACTTCGCCCTCCGCGCCGCCAAGCGGCTAGGCATGCCGCCGATGGTCCCCACGGCCGAGGATGTTAGCCTGCTGATCTCCTATCCCTGGCCGGGCAACGTGCGCGAGCTGGCGGCCGTCATCGAACGCGCGGCGATCCTCGGCGCCGGCAGCCGCCTCGACGTGGCCCGGGCCCTGGGCCATCGCCCCGCGACCGCGCCGGCGCGGCCGGCCGACCCGTCGATCGCGGCGCCGGCACGAGAGGCCGCGGCGCCGTTTGTTCCCCTCGGCGTCGCGATGGCCCGACACATCGAGGAAGCCCTGGCTCGTTGCGGGGGCAGGGTCGAAGGGCCGTCGGGAGCGGCTGCCCTGCTCGAGATCAATCCCCACACGCTCCGAGCCCGGATGCGTAGGCTGGGAGTCGACTGGCAAGGCTTCAGGCCGGCCGCTCGGGTGAGGCGAGCCTGAAGCCCGACGGTCGGTCAGAAGTCGAGCTGGACCCTCCACCAGATGATGTTACTGGTCGCGAAGTACTTACCAGGGGCATCGGTGGTCGGATTGTTGAACTCCGCATGATTCCGATCAAAGAAAATCTTGACATACTGGGTCATGTGCCCTGTGTTCCCGACGTCGGTCATCCAGAGTCGATTGGCGTTGCCGACGGTACTGGCCAGCCCATAGTTGTTGACGGACGAGCCGATATCCATAGAGTCGTACCGGCCGAACAGTTCCCGGGCTCCCAGGACGAACTGGCCCCGCCGGAGCGTGAACGGATTGTCCGGCTTCACGATGCCGACGCTGCTGCGGGTCTCCCCGGTCAGCAGGTATCCTGCTTCGACGTAGAAGCTCTGCGCGGGCACGCGGTCACGGTCCCACACCGGCTGGCCCCGATCGACGACTTCGCCCACCAAGGATGCCAACCCGGCCCCGCCGACCGGAGAATCCTCGAGTCGGCGGCCGACTAGCCGGTCCGAACCCTCGGGCCCCGCGTCAAGCAGCCTGAACGGGGCCGGATTGATCAGGATGTGGACCGACGATCGTCCACGACGATGACGCTTTGGATCACACTCTCGAATCCCTGACCTGGCTGCGACAAGGCTGGTTGGGAAAGGGCGAGCCAGACCGCGGCGCTCCTTTCCATTCTACCCAACTTGCCAGCCAGTGAACCTCTCACGGCAAGAGATTACGGCGAAGGGGGCTGTTCCCTTTCCTCTTCTAGCTGCCTCCTGATAAGATTCTGACAATGCGTTCGGCTGGTATTGCAGTGATGCTGCGGGCGGCTGAACCACGGCGTCTCCGCAAGAGCGGAACGGTCGTTATGAGCAAGGACCTGTCGCAGGAATATCCCGCGGGCCAGTGATGGAGCGATGGTCTGTGTGTCTCTCTGCACTCGGAGCCGCACGGGACAGACGCCCAGATCGATCGCCCCTCGACTCTAGCACTTTGATTCGCCGCCGCCCAAGACTGCTTGGTTGACATCCACCGGCAAGGGAGGCCAAAAACCCATGAGTTTCCGCACGCGCCGGACCGTTGTGGTGGGCCTCCTGCTTGCTGTGGGTCTGACGGCGGCCGCTTGCGCCAGGCGAGAGGGCGCGGCGAGCCCGAGCTCGGATCCCGAACTCGCGAAGCGCGGCAGCATCGAGGTCACGGCGAGACTGGTCGAGATCCCCAAGGAGTCGATCTTCAAGCGAGAACTGTACAACTATGCGAACGTCCTGAAGTACGAGGTGCTCGAAGTCCACCGCGGGAAGGTCAAGGGCAAGACGATCTACGTCGGCCACTACAATCCGTTCAAGCCCCGATCCGAGGCGGCCGATCGGCTCGTGCCGGACGTCGGCGGCAATCTCAAGTCCTTCCGTGCCGGCGAGGTCCACCGCATGGCGTTGGATGAATCCATGTTCGACCGCTTCACGGGGGGGATCCTCAACAAGTATTCCGAGGAAGACACCGACCCGATCTACTGGGCCGTCTGGACGAACCTGGTCAGCGATTGACCGGCCGCGCGCGACAAAAAGCCGTTTCAGCCTCCCCCTCCCGGTTAGACGGCCTGGCCGACCATGGTCTTCACGACGTATCTCTTCGTCTTCTACTTTCTGCCGCTGGTCCTGCTGTTCTACTTCTCCCTGGCTGGCCTGAGTCGGCAGGCCGGCGCGTCGGATGGGCGGACCTGTCTGGCACTCAACTCCCTCCTGGTTCTGGCAAGCTACATCTTCTACGGTTGGTGGGATCCCTGGTTCATCCTCCTGATGCTGGGGATCACCGTTGTGAATTATGTCTGCGGACGGATCATCGGCCGGCCGGGGATCAGTCGAAGGCTGAGCCTCTGGGTCGTGACATTCGCCGTCGTCGTGAGCCTGGGCACGCTCGGGTTCTTCAAGTACTTCCTCTTCTTCGAGGCCAATCTGAATCCGGTGCTGGCCTGGTTCGGAGCCCGCACGGTGCGAGTGCTCGCGATCACGTTGCCCATAGGGATCTCGTTCTACACGTTCCATGCACTCAGCTACACCATCGACGTCTATCGCGGTACGGCTCCTCCCGTCCGGTCGTTCATCGACTTCGCTTGCTACATCTCGCTCTTTCCTCAGCTCGTTGCGGGGCCGATCATTCGCTACAACACGGTGGCCGATCAGCTCGTGAGCCGCTCCCACACCTGGGAGAAGTTCGCCTCGGGGCTCATCCTGTTCATCCTCGGCTTCGCCAAGAAGATCTTGCTGGCCAATCCGATGGGCCGGGTCGCGAATGCCGCGTTCGATGCCCAGTCGCTCTCCACGCCGGATGCGTGGTTCGGCGCCCTGGCCTATGCGTTCCAGATCTACTTCGACTTCTCCGGTTATTCCGACATGGCCATTGGACTGGGACGGATGATCGGCTTCGAGTTCCTCAAGAATTTCGATTCTCCCTACAAGGCTGACTGCATCACGGACTTCTGGCGGCGCTGGCATATCTCGCTGAGTGCGTTCTTGCGCGACTATCTCTACATCCCGCTGGGGGGCAATCGAAAGGGGGCCCGGCGCACCTACGTCAACCTCATCGTCGTCATGCTTCTCGGCGGGCTCTGGCATGGCGCGAACTGGACGTTCGTCGCCTGGGGGGCGTATCACGGGATCCTGCTGGCACTCGAGAGATTTCGGGGCAAACGGAGCGCGTATCAACGATGGCCGCGCCCGGTCCGCGTGGCGGCCACGTTCGTCCTGGTGCTGATCTCATGGGTCCTGTTTCGCTCGGCGAATCTGCACGAGGCCATGAACTACTTGGGGGCCATGATCGGGCAGGGGGGATCCGGCTTCGGGATGCTGTTCTTGCCGGCGTTGCTCTATACTCAGGGGACGTTCCTGATCATGGCCATCGGGGTCGTGGTCGTCGCCTGGCCAATCCAGGCGCACGATTGGAGCAGGGAAGTCACCTGGCCCAAGGCGATGCTCGTGCATCCGCTGTTCTGCGCCTCGCTGCTGGCGATGTTCTCGCAGTCGTTCAACCCGTTTCTCTACTTCCAGTTCTAGGTTCCGTTCCGTGCGGATGAACCATCGTGCCTCCATCTTCGTGGCCGCGGTCTTCCTCGCCATGATCATGGCGCCGGCCTTGATTCAGGTGGTCTCCGAGTTGCGGGACGGCGAGCGACCGCGCGCTCTCGACATCTTCCGACAGCCGCCGACGGCCCGCAACCTGCACGCGTACGAGAAGAGCCTCGAAGAGTCGAGTCTCGTGGTCGAGCGGCTTCGGCCCTGGATGCAGTATCTTCAGTGGAAGTTCCTCGCCGATGCCGGTGAGAAGGCCGTTGCGGGGAGTCAGGGCTGGCTCTTTTACCGACCGAGTGTGCGCGATGTGGTCGATCGACAGACCGATGCACCAGATCGCGATTCCGCGGATCCTCTGCCCGCGATCCGATCGTTCCGCGATCAGCTTCAGGCGCGGCAGATCCGGCTGCTGGTTGTTACGGTGCCCAACAAGGAGAGCGTTTATCCCGGGATGCTCGCTGAGCGGGCGGAAGGCGCGGGAGTCGTCGTCTGCGAACGGACGCGTCGTCTGCTCGATCAGTTCAAGCAGTGGGGGATCGAGTATGTGGACCTGTTCGAGGTGTTTCGCCGCGCCAGGCAGCAGGAGAGCCGCTCGGATCCGCGGCGCCTCTACCTAGCGCAGGACAGCCACTGGTCACCCGAGGGTGCACGATTGGCCGCCGCCGCCGTCGCGCGGCGAGTGCTCGAAGGAGGCACCCTCAATCGGGGTGATCTCGCTTACGTCGAGCGATCGGTCACCGTCCGACGCCTCGGCGATCTCGTTGAGATGCTGCAGGTGCCGCAGATCGAGCGCGCGCTGGAACCGGAGACCCTGGCCTGCGGGCAAGTGGTCCAGTCAGACACCGGGACCCCGTACCGGGATTCGCCGGAATCCCCGGTCCTCATCATCGGCGACAGCTTCCTGCGGATCTATGAGCAGGACGAGCCTGGTGCCGCCGGCTTCATCGCGCATGTCGCGCGGGAGCTCGGGCAACCGCTGACTTCGATCGTCAACGATGGCGGCGCCTCCACGTTGGTCAGGCAACAGCTAGCACACCGCCCGACGCTCCTGATAAACAAGAGGCTGGTGATCTGGGAGTTCGCCGAGCGCGATATTCGTTACGGGGCCGAAGGGTGGCAAATCGTTCCCCTGACGCGGTCAAGAACAACTCCGAGGTGACTTCGCGCTTCGGCCAACCTCGCCTTGACCATCCTGTTGACACGAACCGGATCCCGGAGATGACACGATCGTGGGTGCCGATCTGGCTCGTCCTGGCGTTTCTGGCCGTCCTCATGGGAACCGGTGCAGTGGTCGCCTGGCTCGCGTCACAGGCTCCGCCGGATCTCGGCGCGATCCTGTGCGCTGGCGCGGGAAGGCCGGTTCGATCGTGCACAAGAGTCCATGGCTCATTATCTCCGGGCCTTTCCCGATGACGATCGCGCGCACCTGCTCATGGCCCAGTTCGCCATGGACAGACCCGACGCTCAGCCGCTGTTGGCCCTCGATCACCTGGGACGGATCCGAACCAGCACGTCGCAGGAAGCCGCCGTGGTGCGATTCTCGGTGGGCAAAGCCCACTACCAGCAGAGACGGTATGACCTGGCCGAGACTTGCTGGAAGGAAGCGCTGGAGCTCGATCCGATCGTTCCCGAGGCGGGCTGGGCGTTGATCGATCTCCTGGATTTCGAGGGAAGGGCCGAGGAAGCCCACCGGCTGGGCATGCGGCTCTTCGAGGTCGAGCCGGATCCCCGCGACCGGGTCCGATTACTTCTGGAGATGTCCCGGCTCGACATCGATAGGGTCGCGCCCGGATCGGTGGTGCAGGTCTTCGAGCCGGTCTGGCGGCAGCGACCTTCTTACCTTCCGCTCGCACTGTCCGTGGGTTTGGCCTTCGTGCACAATAGCCAGTCCGCCGAGGGGATCGAGGTTCTCCGAGATGCTCTGCAGCGCCATCCCGACTCGGCCGAGGCCTGGGATGGCTGGTTCACCGGGTTGGATGAGGGCTATCAGCCGGATCTGCTGAGGCGAGAGTTCGCCCGTCTTCCCAGGAGCCTCGCCGCCGACCCCCGGTTCGCCAAGCATGAGGGGAACGCCGCGCTCGGGGCCCATGATTGGCCGAGAGCCGTCAACGCCTACCGCCGCGCCCATGCGTTCGAGCCGTTCAACGGGGTGGTGCTCTACCGGCTCCGGATGGTACTTCAAGCTGCGGGCGAGACCGCCGAGGTCCGCCATGCCGACCAGTTGGTCACGGACTACCAGAATGCCTTCAAGCAGATGCGGCCGGTTTATGTCGAGGCGTTTTCGATCAAGACGCTCGGGCTCGAGCCGCGCACGGAGATTTACCAACGGCTCGCCAAACTCCGGGAGCAGATGGGACGGTTCGACGAGGCCCGAGCCTGGCACCGCCTGGTGCTTCGCCACGTCCCCGATGATGTGCGCAGCCTTGCCGCGCTGGTGCGGCTCCAATAACATGACAACGGCCCCTGTGATCGCCTCGGTAGGGCCTAGGCTGCGGTCCTGGATCGTGTCGGGCGACCGCGTCAAGAGGGCAGGCACGGACGCTGCGGGTGGAGGTTTGCGCCGCGCGTGGTGCCGTGTGTGGCTGCGCCTCGTTTCTGAACTCTCCGTTGGCGCCAGATTCGAGGCGCCCAGAAGCGAGTGATGCTATCCCGATCCCAGTCATTCCACTTAGATCTCCGTCCTGCCCACCTTTGAGGAGAGACAGACTCATCATGAGGATCTGCACCACTCGATTGAGCCTGGCGGGCTTGAGCCTTTGCTTCCTGGGGTTGGCCGGTTGCGCCGAAGACAACGAGGCCGCGATGAGGGCGCAGGCCTCCAAGGCCAAGGGAACAATCCCCGGTTCTCGCACCGCCCAGGCCCAGACTCAGGAAGAGTACTACCAGATCACCCCTGGAGTGCGGGGGGCGGGTACTGCTAGCGGTCCTCGACCCGACCAGGGCGCCGGTTATCCTGGCGCGAAGAAGTAGCCGTTGACGGTCGCTCATGGAGGAGTGTCTAAACACTCGGTTCGAGCATTCGTCTCATTGCCCCCGTGCATCTGGGCTCGAGCTCATCCGGGAAGTTCATTCCGACGCCGAGCCGAACGGGGCCGGGTTTGCACTTCCGAACGCGGCGCCCGAATGTCCTTCCGCGACTTCATTTTGGGGAGCTTCCCAGGTCGTGGGCCTTCGGTTTTGTTTTTGTCTTCCTGAGGGCGTGGACCATGACTCGAACACACCGCGGTTTTACCCTGATCGAGTTGCTTGTGGTGGTTTCCATCATCGCCGTACTCATCGCCTTGCTGCTGCCGGCCGTTCAAGCCGCGCGCGAAGCGGCTCGGCGGTCACAATGCTCGGACAACCTCAGGCAGATCGGTCTGGGGATGCACAATTACATAACGGCGAACGAGGCATTGCCACCGGTCTGCATCGACCAGGAATGGACCAGCGCCGGCACGCCGATTCCGCAACCCCACCAGAACTGGTCGCAGCATGCCCGGCTGCTCCCCTACCTGGACCAGCGGGTCGCCTATAACATGATCAACTGGTCCTTCGGCGCCCGATGGAGCGACGGCGACATCGTCTATCGCGACACCAACCCACCCGACGACGCGGGCGGCGGCGCCGACAGTATTCCCCAGATGTCGGTCCTCACCCTTCAGATCAAGACCTTCCTCTGTCCCTCGGATGTCAATCGCGGATCCTCGGGCCAATTCCTCGTGGGGGGCGGGAACAAGTTGGTGGGTGCCGGCAGCTATCCGTGCAATATCGGCTTGAACCGGCGGATTGACGGTGGAGTGGCGGATCGGAGCTGGCTGCTCAATGGTCCCAATTATGTGGCCAGTAGCTGGGATAAGACGGTGAGTCAGACCTCAACCATGGCTACGTTCACGGACGGGGCAAGCAACACGGCGATCTTCAGCGAGTGGATCAAGGGGGAGGCCGTGGCAACCGGCCGTGCTCATAACGGCCTGTCCGAAGTGTACAACCTCGGCGAGAATTCGAACTTCTTTCCGACCGACTTCCAGTTCATGCAGCTCTGCAACACGGTGCCCATCACCAGCGCCAACCAACAATGGCAATGGAAGGGTGAATGGTGGGGCTATGGCGCCACCATGATCTACTCGCACACCCAGACCCCCAACCGAACGAGCTGCGTCTATCACGACATCAATCAGGATGGTCGCGGCACGATCACCATGGTTTCGGCCAGTTCGAATCACCCGGGCGGCGTCAACGTGCTGTTCATGGACGGTTCGGTCCGTTTCGTCAAGAACTCGGTGTACTATCAGGCATGGTATGCGATCGCGACTCCGCACAAAGGCGAAGCCGTGAGTTCTGAGGCATTCTGAGATCGTATCGGAGTGACGTCTCGTCGGCTGGACAACGCCACCGTCGGCGATGGCATACCGAGGCTCACCTTTCGTGGTCCACTGGTGGAATCTCGCCAGGCACGCTCCTTGCATGGCGTAACGATCGCTCGCTTCATCCTCTCGCACCGGATTCCGTGGTTGGTGACCTTCTTGGATGGTCTGTCCTGCCAGTCGGACTGGTGGCCCTGACCGCGGGGAAGGGACTCGCTCGGCTCCGCTCTCGCCAGGCGCTCGCGGACTGTGAGCCGAGCCTCCAGGCGGGTTTTGGGGTCAGGTTGCCACCGGACAGCAGAAACCGGGCAAGGTTAACGTGTGCTCGGACTTCGTCCCTGAAGCAGAAAGAGGAAGTGCGGAGTTTGCCGCAACTCCTCTTGACTTCGCGACTTCGGTCAAGCTGGGGAACTAGGATTCGAACCTAGACTAACTGATCCAGAGTCAGTCGTGCTACCGTTACACCATTCCCCAAGGGAACCGGGCGCGGGCGAATCAACAGGCCGATTCGATTCTAAGGATTGTAGCCGGTCCTTTCAATACGAGCGTTCGCCGGGAATTACAGGCTGGGGTTGGAGAATTCACGTAGGGGGAGCGAGACGGGCACCTGGTGCCGCGAGCTGCGAGCGACGGCCTCGGTGAACTGCATGTAGCGGACGCCCGTGCGGAAGTCGGTGTGTGTGACCGCACGTTCACCGCGGATCGCCGCCACGAAGTCGGCCTCGACGCGCCAACCTCCGCGCTGGGCGGCGGGGATCGCCAGGCGCCTCAATTCCTGATCGGTGCGCCGGGCCCCTCGGATTTCGTCCTGGTTCAGGTCATAAATCAGGGTTCCGTCGCTGCCGTAAAGTGCCACCGCCATCGCGTTGTCGTGCCAGACCACGGCGCTCAGGCGATAGAGCCCGCAAGAACCGTCTTCCTGGGTCGTCAAGACCTGCACGCTATCCGGCGTTCCCACCTTCATTTTCTTACCCTGCTCCGGGTCGATGCGATGGGGGATCACCTTAGACGCATACGCGAAGACCCGGCTCGCCGGGGCCACCCAGCGCAGTACCGTCTCATACAGGATTCCTAGCGCCAGCATATTGAATCCCGAGTACCGGGTCATCTGCCGCCATCCGAGGGGCGTGTCCTTGTCGGCGAGCTGGTCGCTCAGCCCGTGGACGTGAACCTCCCGCAACGTGCCGAGCCAGCCCGACGCGATCAGCGAGCGCATGAAGGCGTCGCCGGTCAAGCCGTAAGGACTCGGGACGATCATCGCCGTCAACCTAGGCAACTCCTCCGCCCGGTCGTACATCCGCTGCGCCTCACGCGCGTTCATCGCCATGCGGGCCTCGGTCAGCACGTGCTTCCCCGCGTCCAGGGCCGCGAGCGTGACCGGACAGTGCAGGTAGGGCCAGGCACCGATCAGGACGGCATCCACGTGGGGATCGGTCACCAGATCCTCCCAGTTCCCGTAGACTCGCGGGATGTCGAACTCGCGCGCGACCCGCCCGGCCGTCTCGCGACGGCGATTACAGACCCCGACGACCTTCACTCCCGGGATGTTCTGAAAGCCGGGGAGGTGTCGCGTGCGCGTGATCTGCCCAGCCCCGACGATCCCGATGCGAATCTCGCCCGAACTCATCAGCCGCCCCACGATCTCTGGCGTTGCAAGCGAGCGGGTCAACCCGATCCTCCGCACGCTGAACGGATTCTAAACGCTCGGCGCACCGCAAGCGACCGCCTCGCGGAGATTCTGGGAGCTCCGGCCTGTTTCGCGTCGGTAATCACCTTGTCTGGATCCGGCGGTACAGTAGATCTTCATCGACTCTCAGGTATCCTCATCGTTCGTCCCAGGTGCCCTGGCTGACCGTCACGCCGGTCGGATTCACGGCGGGGTCGGGCACGACGGTGGCCGGCAGGGAGGCGCTCGGAGCAATGCGGCGGGGCCGGCCGGGCGAGTAGTCGGCGCCCCCATAACCGCTCACGTAGAAGGGTCTCCCCCTGAGGCTCGTCGCGACCGGACGATACACCACGTTGGAGGAGCCGTCGGGCTGATTGCGATACCAGGGTCCGGCTCCATGGCATGCGGGCAGGGCGATCATGAAGAGACCGAAACCCAGGGACCCGAACCGGCGCTTTGGGGCTTTTGGTTGGTTCGTGCGCATCACGTCCTCACGCCGAGCAGAACGGTCCCGGGCGTCGAATCGCCTTCCCGAGACGATCCGGCTTCCTCGTCGAGTACTTTATCGGTGATTCCCGCGCCGTAGATTGGTCGATCTGGATCCGCTAGGATCGAGCACGGCGTCCGGAACCGTTCCGGCGGTAATGGTGGGGGGATGGGCTCGTCCCATGCAAGGTCTTTGGGGCCAAATCCATGCGGTTCTTCGTGCCGATGCTCATTGCGACACTCACGTTCGGACTGGTGTCGCCGGTGGCACGGGCCGAACACGCCAAGATCGAGCTCGAGGTCGCCGGCCGTCGCCACCAGGTGACGGCCCACGTCGATCAGACGCCTCCGGAATGGGGGAAGAATCCCCGGCCCGTCCTCAAAGTCCGGCCCGATGAGCTGGTGAAAGTCCAGTTCATGTTGACGAACGTTTATCCCCACAAGACGTTAGAGAACGTGGTCGTTCACTTCTTCGTGGTCCGCGAGGAGAAGGCCGGCCAGAAGGAGATCCCCGATCTCAAGGGCGATGTCGTCCTCGAGAGCGCCTTCGACATGGATCTCAAGCCGGGCGGCAAAGCCGGCCAGCGGAGCACCTTCAAGATCTCCGAGCCGGGCGCCTATCTCCTTCGCGTGGAGACGCGCAACACCCAGAGCGACCACGAGCACTTCGCTGCGATCGACCTGGTAGTGACTCGGGACGAGCAGCCCTGAGAAGAGGGCCGGAAGCCGTCCAGGTCTCCGCAAAACGGCTTCCCTGACGGAAAAACCTCAAGTCCCCTCGACCCGGTAGGTGCCGGAAAGAGCCGTGCAATCGGTTCAAGGCGACGGACGCGCCGCGCCGATCGATTTGGCTGTGACGCCGGTGGGAGCCACCGCGTGTGAGTCACTGATCGGTCTCTGTCCTGTCGCCCGGGCACATGATGTCGCTGCGATCCTCATTCCATCCGTTGCGGCGCCTGGTGCGGATCGGAGCCGCCGCGAGCCTCCTGGCGCTCGCCGGCGGATGGATCGGTCGGGCGCGGCCGGATGACCCGTCCGGTGTGGACGCCTTCTGGGCCACCGGGGTCCCGCGACCGATCGTGGTTCGCGACGGCCGGGCGACGTTCCGGATTCCGAGTCGCGGGCCGGCTTCGCAGACGCTTGTGGTCGTCTCGGCCCTTTCGCAGAGGCCGGGCCCGTTCCCGATCCGGCTGACGGCGCGGGCCGTGAGCGTTGCAGCGGTCCCCGAACTGGCCACCGACGGCCCTCGAATCGAGCGGAAGCCGCGTGCTTCGGCGACCATCGTGCCACCGGCACAGTCCACTCCCAGCGCGACGCCCGCGCGAATCCCGCCTTCCGATCGCGTCTTTCACCTGATGGTCCGCGAGGGCGACCCGGGTAGCCCGAGCAACTACATCACAGTCCGCGGCATCCTCAAAGGCCTCGGGCAGAGGGTGGTGGTGTACGTCGCGTCGGAGGACGTCGATAGGGTCGCTCGTGATACGCTCGAAGATGTCATCACCACGTTCGACGACCGCATCGATCCGCTGCGCGCGAGCAATACGGCCCCGCTCGCGATATCGACGGCGACGGCCGCTTCACCATCCTGCTCTCGAGCTGGCTCGATCATCTGGGCGGCGGGCGTCATGCCGTCAACGGATTCGTGAAGGTCGCCGATCTGGATGCGGGAGTGCCCGCGCCGTTCGGTAATCGCTGCGACATGATCTACCTCAACGCCGGATTGCAGGCTGGTCCTTATCTTCGCACCGTGCTGGCTCACGAGTACATGCACGCGGTGGTTTACACGCGCAAGACCCTGGACCAGGCGGATCGTGACGGTCCCGGTCCGGAGGAAGAAGGGTGGCTCGATGAGGCGATGGCGCACCTCGCGGAGAACGACCACGGTTTCTCCCCGTCGAACATTGATTATCGCGTCAGCGCGTTCCTGTCGAGCCCCGAACGGTATCAGCTCGTGGTCAACGACTACTTCGCCGCGGACCTCTTCCGGAGCCACGGGAACCGGGGCAGTACCTATCTGTTCCTGCGATGGTGCGTGGATTGTTACGGCCGGGACCTGATCACCGCACTGCTCCGTTCGCCCCGTCGCGGCGTGGACTGCGTGGAGGCGGCGACCGGCTCGACATTCGCTTCGCTATTCCGCCGCTGGTCGCTCGCGCTGTTCCTGAGTGGGATGGACCCGTCCGATTCGCAGCCGCAGCATTTCCGCGAGGGGTTCCTCTCGGCCAATCTCCGGGCGCCATCGGCCGAATGGGAGCTGGCGGGGCCACGGAATCGACGAGTGGTACCGGGCGACCCCGCGGATCGATGGGACGCGTCGGCCACCAGCACCCACTACGTCGTCCTCGAGGGCAGCGCGATCGGTGCCGTGGAAGTGGAGGTCGCCGGTCCGCCGGTGGCCGACCTCCAGGTGACGGCCCTTCCGCTGGGGGAGGACCGCGCTCGGATGACGGTGTCACTCCTGGCGAACCACGGACGCCATGGCGAGGTGAGCGTCCGTGCCCGGGTGAAGGAGCAGAACGGAATACCGGTGTCGCTTTCCGGCTTCTCGTGGGAGCCGCTCGTCCCCGGCCCCCGCCCTCGCCTCGATGATCGCCGCTCCGGGCGGTTGGAGACGCGCGGTATCGCGTCCTCGTTCGGCACGTCGTCACTGCCAGCCCGCGGCGAGCTGCGCTCGCAGCCCATCCTGCTCTCGGGCGTCTCCTCCGAGACAGGCCCGATCGTGGTCAAGCTGGTCGGCACCGAGCCATCAGGTTGAACGGGTCAGCGCCTGGGCCGATCTCAACCCCTCGCTAGCGGACCCGTCCGGTGATCCGTGAGACAGCAACCGGCATCAGCTCCTGCCCCCCAATTGCTCCACTCCGTGACTTTCTCAGACGACGGTTCGCGTGATATCCTGAATGAACCGAGGGCGGCCGCGTTCGCCCGTCTTCATGGTCATTCGTTCGGTTCACGGCCAAGCTCCCCCGATCCTCCTCATGCCGACGATCGTTGATTTACCCCCGGAATCGACGTCCGACCTCAACGGGATGAAGCTCGGCGGCTGGTGGCATGCCCAGGACGACGGTCGGATCGTCTGCGACCTCTGTCCCCGGACCTGCTCGCTGAGGGACGGTGACAGGGGCTTCTGTTTCGTCCGCCAGAATCTCGCGGGCGCGATGGTGCTGACGACATACGGCAAGAGCACCGGCTTCTGCGTGGACCCGATCGAGAAGAAGCCGCTGGCCCATTTCTACCCCGGCAGCAGCGTCCTGTCGTTCGGCACCGCCGGGTGCAACCTCGGCTGCAAGTTCTGCCAGAACTGGTCGATCTCCAAGTCCAGGGAGATCGAGGACATGTCCGAGCTGGCGACGCCCGATCAAATCGCCGCGGCCGCCGAGTCGCTGGGCTGCAAGAGCGTGGCGTTCACCTACAACGACCCGGTTCTCTGGGCCGAGTATGCCATCGACACGGCGAGGGCCTGCCGGGAGCGAGGCATCAAGGCCGTGGCCGTCACCGCGGGATACATCACGCCCGAGGCATGCGGGCCGTTCTTCGGGGCCATGGACGCCGCCAATGTGGACCTGAAGGGCTTCAGCGAGACGTTCTATCAGCGGTACACGCTCTCGCACTTCCAGCCGGTGCTCGACACTCTGCGGTGGCTGAGGAACGAGAGCGACGTCTGGTTCGAGATCACGAACCTGATCATCCCCCAGGCCAACGACGACCCCGGCGAGCTGGAGCGGATGTGCGACTGGGTGCTGGCCAACGTCGGCAACGAGGTTCCGGTCCATTTCACGGCGTTTCATCCGGACTTCCGGCTCAAGGACCGCCCGCCCACGCCGCACGAGACGCTGATCGCCGCCCGCGAAGTCGCCCTGAAGACCGGCCTGAATTACGCATACACCGGGAACGTGGTGGACCCCCGGCGGCAGAGCACCGACTGTCCGGGCTGCGGCGAGCTTGTCATCGGGCGAGACTGGCACACGATCACGGCCTATCATCTGGCCGGAGACCGTTGCGGCCGTTGCGGCCACTGGATCGCGGGGCGATTCGACGAGGCCCCGGGTCATTGGGGCCGGCGGAGGATGCCGGTCAATCTCCGGCCATCGTTCCCGGACTGAGCGAGACCAACCTCAGGCACGATCAAAGACGGAAAGATCGGCGGCTCTCGAGGTGACCATCGGTGGCACTGATGTTCAGACCTCCGGATGGACGGCCCATAACGTAAACCAGAGGGACCGGATGCAATTACCGGAGATCGTGACGTGGGGGCGGTCGTTCGAGGAGTACCGCCGCATCTTCATCCTGTCGGACGGCGACCGATCGGGGCGCGTCCTTGGTTGCGGCGACGGCCCGGCCAGCTTCAACGCCGAGGCCACGGCGGCAGGATTCGCCGTCGTCTCCTGCGATCCGATCTACTCCTTCACCGGCGAGGCCATCCGGCGGCGGGTGGAGGCGGCCTGCGAGACGGTGGTCGCGCACGTGAAGCTCCACGCGGATGATTTCATCTGGGACTTCCACCGAGACCCCGACGAACTGGGACGAAATCGCCTCGCCGCGATGCATCGGTTCCTGGGCGACTTCGATCGGGGGAAGGATGAGGGGCGGTATCGCGTCGGTTCCCTCCCGCGGCTCCCTTTCGCCGACGACGAGTTTCGGCTGGCCATCGTGTCGCATCTGCTTTTCCTCTACAGCGAACACCTGGACGCCAGCTTTCATGTCGAGTCGGCGTTCGAGTTGCTCCGCGTGGCCGGGGAGGTCCGCATCTTCCCGCTGCTGACCCTGGATCGCCGCTGGTCGCCACATGTCGAGACGGTCCGCTTGGCCCTGCAAGCGGCGGGGCATTCGGTCGAGATCGTCGCCACCCCCTACGAATTCCAGCGCGCCGCCGACCACGCCGGGAACCGGATGATGCGAATCCACCGAGGGGCCTCGGTACCGGAGAGTCCCGTCCGCCCGAAATGAGCCGTCCGTCGTGCACGACACCGGCGGGCGGATAGGATGAAGACAAGAGAGAACGACGAAGGAGTGCATCATGGGTCAAGCGATCGGGCGAGACGGCCGACGATGTTCCGTGCGACCGTGCCTGCGGCTTTCCCTCTTGTATATAACCGCACTCGGGGCCGTGATCTCGTCGGAGGCGAGGGGTGCGGACCGCGGCGTGCCCGACGCGTCATCGGCTGCATCGAAGACGGCCAAGAGGGTGAAAGTCGTCGTCTTTGGCGGGCACCCGGACGACCCCGAGTCGGGAGCGGGCGGACTGGTCGCAACGCTGACCGGCCAGGGCCACGAGGTCATCCTCGCTTACGGTACCACCTTCAGGGGAACCCGGCGGTTCTTCGATCGACCCGAGGGCAAGGTCCGTCGGGCGGAAGCGACCGCCGCCTGCCAGATCCTGGGCGCCACGCCGAAGTTCTTCCCCTATGCCCACGAGAAGCTCGTGGCCGATGAGACGACCATCAAAGAGGTCTCCGCCTGGCTCGACGAGGTGAAGCCCGACATCGTCGTGACGCACTGGCCCCTGGACACTCACCCCAACCACCAGGCGGTCAGTTCGCTGGTCTGGCAGTCGTACAAACGGAAGGGCGGCTGGAACCTGTACTTCTTCGAGGTGATGACCGACCAGCAAACGATCGCCTTTCACCCCGAGCTGTACCTGGACATCGGGCCGGTCCGCGAGTCGAAGCGGCGTGCGCTGCTGGAACACAAGAGCCAGGAGCCGGAGGCAATCTGGGTGGCGCACGAGAGGATGCACCGCCGCCGCGGCGCCGAGTGCGGCGTCGAGTTCGCTGAGGCTTTCACGCTGGTGGAGGCGAAGGACGGATGCCCGGTGATGCCGGTCACGTTCCTGAAGCGCAGGAGCTCCGGCTCGCCGTGAGGAAAGCGATATGATGAAGCTCGTCGCCGCAGCATCCAGGCTGGACCCCTTGCCCGACGCGATTCGGGCCGCCTTCGACCGGATTCGGCCGGACGATCTCCGGGCCGACGTGGAGCGAATCGCCGTCCCGAGGGTCTTCGGCACCCCTGAAAACGAGGCCGTCCGGCGGACGGTCATCGAGCTCATGAGGGAGGCACTTCATGGAGAGGGCGGTCGTGGCGAGATCGGCGCGGATGAGGCGGGCAACGTCATCGCGGGCGACCCGCGGCGGGCCCGGATCTTGATCGGCGCCCACTACGATGCCGTCCTCGGAACGCCGGGGGCCGACGACAATGCCAGCGCCGTCTCCGTGATGCTCGCCGCTGCCCGCGCGATCGGCTCGCACCCGGATGTCAGCTTCGTCGCGTTCAACGGAGAGGAATGCGGGTTCGTGGGCAGTCGGGCCCTGTTGAGACGCTTGCACGAGCGCCGGTTGGTGCAGGTCCATGTTCTAGAGATGGTGGGTTATACCTCCAAGGGCCCGGACTCGCAGCAAAACCCGATCCCGATGGTCCAGACGCCGACGGTGGGCGACTTCCTGGGGCTGGTCGGCACCCACCAGTCGGCCTGGGTGCTGGATCGCGTGCTCAAATGCGCGGGCCAATCAGGGGTCCCAGTCTATGGCCTCTATCTGCCGGATCTTTCGTACGATCTGATGCAGCTCGCCATGCCGCACGCATTCCGCAGCGATCACGCTCCGTTCTGGGCGCACTACATCCCGGCGTTGATGTGGACCGACACGGCCGAGTTCCGGAATCCGAACTACCACCGGGCGACCGACACGCCGGATACGCTCGACTACGGCTTCATGGCCGAGGTGGCGAGGCTACTGATCCATGTCGTGCTCTCCGGGCTCTGAGAAGACGGACGCTGATTTGAACGGCGCCGAGACGAAGGGGGTTCCGAGCGGCGTGTTCAAAGTCGGCGTCGGGGGCTCCCTTCCTCCAGCGCAATGGTGTCCGCAGGGAATCTGTAAGAGACCCGATGCCCCAGCGTTCGAGAGAGGGTGCATCCGGGTCGTCAACGATGAGCGCCGGCTCCTTCGTCCCGCGGGGCAGCCCAGTCCAGCTCAGACGGAAAAAAACTAGGGTGGCAAAAGTAGCTGGAGGCACCGCTGCTCCAACGCCCTGAGATAGCTGCCCGGGTCGTGGCGGAAGCGGCGCTGCTTTCGTCGCGACTCGCGCCGCGCGTCCAAGTCCGCACGCAGCTCTTGCCAGCGCGACACATAACCCGGACGTAAGACCAAGCCTTCGTCGGGGCGCAGCCGGGTCGCCAGACTCGAGATCACCCGTGCCGAGCCCATCACCACCAATCCGGGCGAGGCCCGACGCCGGCCACTGGCGCGGCGCTCATGATAACGATGGCTCCCAAAGGCGTGCTCCAGATCGTTATTCGTCCGCGGCAGGTCCGACGATTCGTAGCACTTGAACAAGCCTGGCCGGTAGCTCTTTGTCACTTTCAGGAAGTGCCGCAGGCCCTTCTGGACCGAGGGCTCATCGGTCGTGGCCGCTGCCTGCCGCATCCGCACCAGCAATTGCACCAGCCGACGCCGGACCTTCGAGGCCGGCAACTGCTCCCGGTTCTTGAGGATCCGGGCCACGCGCTTGACCCACTTGTAGGCCTCCCGCACCGGCGGGAACAGGGCGGCTGTCTCCTCCAGCCCACGCCGCAGCAACTGCTGCAGACGCTTCAGACCAGAGGGCAAACTCCCCGCCAAAGCCGCCACCTGGTCCAAGCTGGCGGCGATCCGGCTCAGTCGGTCCTGCAGCTTCAGCCCCGCAGCGGCCAGCGGCGGCAAGCCGTCGTCGGTCAAGGCGGCACGCACCGCGGCGCAGTAGCTCCGTACAATGTCCGCCTCCTCGTCCTCCGGATCCGCCTCCGCCTGGCGTTCGATCCGACGGATTCCCCGGACTCGCTTCTTCAATTCCTTCTTGGCATGACGATCGGCCTCGGAGATCGGCTTGGCCGCCTCGCGAAGATAGTGGAAGTGACAGAGTTGGTGCGGCACGCCCTTCAGCGCCTGCCTGACGGCGTTGCGAATGCTCTCCTGGCCGTCGGAGATCACACCAGTGATCGGCACGGGCAGCGCCTGGCGCACCTCGGTAATCAGGCCGGCCAGGTCCTTGGCGGTGGACGACAAGAGGCTCCTGGCCAGAAGGATCTCCCCGGAGAGGCAGTCACGCAAGACCCAGAGGACCTCGTGACCGACGTCGGGTTGCAGTCCATCGATGGCCAGGATGACGCGACGCTGCTGGCGCAACAGGGGTCCCAGCCGCTTGGGGTCGGCTGTGGCCAGCGCCCTGAGTTCGTCGTAGCGGTCCAGGAGGTTGGTGACCGTGCGTTGCGAAACGACCAGGCCGCGGCGGGTCAGCCCCTGGTGGATCTCGGGGATGCTGCGGTGCTCGGCATATCGGAGCCGTCCGACAGTGGCCATGACATCGAGGCCGAACTCGTGATAGGGCAAGGCGAAGTGGGGTTCGGCCTCGGGCCGGTAGGGCAGACGGAACCGGGGGCAATCGGGATTGTGGCAGCGTCGGATGGCCAGCGTCAGATGCAGGACGCCGTCGAGCGTGGTGATGGTGCGGAAGTTGTTGTAGCGGGCCCGGAGCGGTTGCTGACATTCCGGGCAATCGCGCGTGACGGGGACCAAGCTGAGGGCGCGATCGGGTTTGGGGCGCGGTCGTCGTCGCTTGCGCATGGAGGGCCTCCTTTTGTGGCTACCCCCTTTCTACGTTCCCGGTCTCAGCTAAGTTTGCCAGCCTAGAAAAAAATCGGCGCTGTGCTCATCTCTGCTGGCTTGGTAGTTATTCTGGATGGGGAGGCATCGATGAGCGACAGCTCGAGCGATCCGATCGCGCTATTGCGTGCTAGCAAAGGCGACCCGCAGGTCCTGGGCCAGGTCTGGCAATCGTACCGCGAGCGACTGCTCCGTCTGGTCCGACTGCGCATCGACCGCCGGTTGCAAGGCCGAGTTGGCGCCTCGGACGTTCTCCAGGATGCCTTCGTCGATTTCGCCAACCGGGTCGAGGAATATGTCCGGCAGCCTGACTTGCCGTTTTTTCTCTGGCTGCGTTTCCTCACCGGGCAGCGGTTGCAGCTCCTGCACCGCCGACACCTGGGTGCGCAGATGCGCGACGCCGGCCGGGAGGTCTCGCTCCACCGGGGTGCGATGCCCCAGGCCACAAGCGTCTCGCTGGCCGCGCAACTGTTGGGCCGGTTCACGTCGGTGACGCATGCCGTCCAGCGCGCCGAGATGCAGATGATCCTGCAAGAAGCCATCAACGGGATGGACCCCATCGACCGGGAGATCGTGGCGCTGCGGCACTTCGAGGAACTCTCCAACGAAGAGACGGCCCAGGTCCTCGGCATCAAGCCGTCGGCCGCCAGCACCCGCCACGTCCGGGCTCTGAAACGACTGCGTGAGGTCCTGCAGAATACGCCGGGCTTCTTCGATAAGAACAGGGAATGACCGCGTCAACTATCCGCGGCGAATGATCGGCGCATGGCCAACTCGAATCGCCGACCGCCACACCCTTCTCGGTTTCCTTCATTGCGTTGGGCGCATTAGGATGGACGGCGTAGCGTGCCGTTTTCGCCTCGCGATTCCGTCCCCGGGGGTGTGAGCGGCCGTGGGGACGTTCATCAAACGTGGGCGTGTGCCTTTCGGTCGGGACTTCGCTCCGGCAGCGTTCCCAAGCCCGGGGGCCGGATCGTGCGTCTCTTTGTCCGGGTTCGAGCATGAGCACATCGGTTCATCGACACCTCCTCCGGGGATTTCGAGGCTTCGCCCGCGCGGCGGCGGCCGCCGCCATACTGGTCGGCGGCCTGGTGTTCGCCGGCTGGGCGTTCGACGTGGAGACGTTGAAGCGCCTGATCCCCGGGATGGTGGCCATGAATCCCGGCGGGACGGCCGTGGCCTTCCTGCTGGCGGGGACGTCGCTCTGGGTTCAGTCCGACCGGGACGCTGGTCGCCTGCGCGCCCTCGGGCTCGTCTGTGCGAGTGCCGTCGTCTTCCTGGCGCTGCTCCGGCTCGGGGGCTATCTCGTGGAATGGGACGGCGGACCGGACAGGCTCCTGTTCCGGGCCAAGCTCGACCAGGAGGCGCAACTGACCGGCCATGTCAACCGCATGGCGCCCAATACGGCGGCCGCCATGGTGCTTGTCGGCATGGCCTTGATGTTCCTGAGCCCCAAGGTCCGGTCGAGTCTGATCGTCGCGCAGTTGCTGGCGCTGATTTCCGCCTTGATCGCGTTCCTGAGCATCATCGGCTACGCTTACAGCGCGTTGGCCCTGGTCGGGATCGAGCAATACATCCCGATGGCGCTGAACACCGCGCTGGCGCTGGCGCTACTGAGCGGCGGTATCTTGTGCGCGCGCCCGGACCGCGGATTGATGACTGTCGTCAGCAGCGAGCGGGCCGGCGGCGTCCTGGCGCGTCGGCTGCTCCCCGCGGTCATCGTGATCCCCGCGGTCGTGGGCTGGTTACGCTGGCTGGGCCAACGTGAGGGCGTCCTGGACCAGGTGACGGGCTTGTCCCTCTTCGTGGTCGTGAATGTCGTCATCTTCACGGCATTGATCTGGTGGAACGCCGCGTCGCTCGATCATCTGGACCGCGAGCGGGGGCGGGCGGAGCGTCGTCTGGCCATCCAGTACGAAGCGACGCGATCGCTGGCGGAATCGCAACGACTCGAGGACGCCATACACGGCGTCTTGCACGCGGTCTGCGGTGCGCTCGGATGGCCGGCCGGCTCGGCCTGGTGGGTTGAACGCGCCAGCCGATGTCCTGCTGTGTGGCGATGTCTGGCATTCGCCGGCCCCGGCTGTCGAGGAGTTCGCGGCGCTGACCCGCCGGATCGCATTCGCCCGGGGCGTCGGTCTGCCGGGCCGCGTCTGGGCCAGCGGGCGGCCGGCGTGGATCCTCGATGTCGTCGTTGACCGAAATTTTCCGCGGGCCGAGGCCGCCGCCCGCGCCGGGCTGCACAGTGGCTTCGGTTTCCCGATCGCCGTCGGAGACGACGTGCTGGGCGTCCTCGAGGTCTTCAGCGCCGAGATCCAACCGCCGGACGAGGACCTGCTCCAGATGCTGACGGCCATAGGAAGTCAGATCGGCCAGTTCCTGAAGCGGAAGCAGGCGGAGACTGCCGTCCTGCAAGAACGGCACCTCCTGACGACGCTCATGGACACGGTGCCGGACTCGATTTACTTCAAAGACACGGAAGGCCGCTTCCTCCGCGTCAATCGGGCCATGGCCCGACGGTCCGGCCTGGCGGACCCGGCAGAGGTGCTAGGCAAGACGGATTTCGACTTGTTCACCGAGGAGCACGCCAGCGAGGCGTGGGCCGACGAGCGCGCGGTCATCGAGACCGAACAGCCCGTGGTCGGCAAGGAGGAGAAGGAGACGTGGGGCCACGGCGAGGTGAGCTGGGTCTCGACGACCAAGTTGCCGCTTCGCGACCAGGAGGGCCACGTCGTCGGCACATTCGGCATCTCGCGCGATATCACCGTCCGCAAACGGGCCGAGGCCGCGTTGAAGGAGGCGAAGGAGGTGGCCGAGGCGGCCACCCGGGCCAAGAGTGAATTCCTGGCCAATATGAGCCACGAGATCCGGACCCCCTTGAATGGCATCATGGGCATGGCCGAGCTGGCGCTCGACACCGAGCTGACTCCCGAGCAGCGCGAGTACCTCGGGATGGTCAAGGTCTCGGCCGATCATCTGCTGACCGTGATCAACGATATCCTCGACTTCTCCAAGATCGAGGCCGGCCGGCTGGAGCTGGAGCAGGTCGACTTCGACCTCCGTGAGACGCTGGACGACACGGTGGCCACGCTCGCCCTGCGCGCCCACAAGAAAGGACTGGAGCTCGCGGACCACGTCGCGCCGGACGTTCCTGATGCGGTCTCCGGCGACCCGCACCGGCTGTGCCAGATCATCGTCAATCTGCTGGGCAACGCCATCAAGTTCACCGAACGAGGTGAGGTCGTGTTGCGGGTCGAGGTGCATTCGCGAACCGCCCAGGAAGTCTGCCTGCACTTTGCCGTCAGCGACACAGGCATCGGCATCTCTCCCGAGCAGCAGCAGAAGCTGTTCAAGGCGTTCTCCCAGGCGGATACGTCGACCACCCGACGGTACGGCGGGACGGGGCTGGGCCTGGCGATTTCGGCACGGTTGATCCAGATGATGGGCGGGGAGATCCGGCTGGAAAGCGAGGTCGGCCGGGGCAGCGCGTTCCATTTCACGCTCCGTTTTGCGCCGGCGCGGACCCCTCGAGCGGCCGGTGCGCGGCGGAGCCCACTTGCATGCACGACCTCCGCGTCCTGGTCGTGGATGACAACGCCACGAACCGGCGGATCCTCGAGGAGACGCTCGTCAGTTGGCGAATGAAACCGACCGTGGTCGAAGGCGGGTGGCAGGCGCTCGCCGCCCTGGAGCGGGCCGGTGCCGAGGGCACGCCGTACGCCCTGGTGCTGCTAGACGCGATGATGCCCGAGATGGACGGCTTTACGCTCGTCGAGCGGATCCGACAGGCCCCCGACCTGGTGGGCTCGACCCTGATGATGCTGTCCTCGGCCAACCGCCGCGAGGACGCCGCTCGCTGCCGCGAGCTGGGCGTGGCAGCTTACCTGACGAAGCCGATCCGGCAATCGACACTCCTGGACGCGATCATGACCGCGCTCGGCTCGACGGCCACCGCGGAGGACGGAGCCGCCGGGGCGGTGGGACCGGCCCGACAGGTTGGCGGACGGACGCTCCGGCTGCTGCTGGCCGAGGATAACGTCGTCAACCAGCGGCTGGCGGTCAGGCTGTTGCAAAAGCGGGGTCATGACGTTGTGGTCGTCGGCAACGGCCGTGAGGCGCTCGCGGCCGTCGGCGATCAACGGTTCGACGCCATATTGATGGACATGCAGATGCCGGAAATGGACGGCTTCGAGGCGACGGCCGCCATCCGGGCCCGCGAGTCGGCGACCGGCGCCCATACCCCGATCGTCGCCATGACGGCCCACGCCCTCAAGGGCGACCGGGAACGCTGCCTGGCCGCGGGCATGGACGCCTACGTCTCCAAGCCGCTCAGGCCGCAGGACTTCTTCGACGTGCTGGCGAGCGTGGTGCCCGCGTCCGGCGACGCGGGGAGCTTCCCGGCCGAGCCGGAATCCGGACCGGACGCCTTCGACATCGCCGCGGCCCTGGAGCGAGTGGATGGCGACCGGGAGCTGATGAAGGAGCTGGCCGGGCTCTTCCTCGGCGAATGCCCCCGGTGCATGGGCGAGATCCGGCAGGCGATCGCCCAGAGAGACGGCCCCGGGCTTCAGCGGGCGGCCCACTACCTGAAGGGCTCGGTCGGGAACCTCGGGCGCGCCGGGCCTACGAGGCAGCCGGCCGCCTCGAGCAGGCCGGACGCGACCTGGACTGGGATCGCGTCGAGCAGCACTGGAACGCGCTCGAGGCCGCCATCGGACAGCTTGAGCCGACCTTCGCGGAGATCGTCCGGGCGGGGGTGTCGTAGCCTCGCCCGTGTCCTGTCTGCGGATCGTGGGAGGAGCGAGCGATGAATATCCTGATCGCCGATGACGATCCGGTCTCCCGGCGGCTGCTGCAGAACTACCTCCAGAAATGGGGCTACGAGGTGACCGCGGCCCGAGACGGTGCCGAGGCGTGGCGGCTCTTCGAAGCCGGCTCCTTCCCGATGGTCATCACCGACTGGATGATGCCCGAGCTCGATGGATCGGGGCTGCTCCGGCGCATCCGCGCGTCGCGGCGGCCGGGTTACGTTTACGCCATGCTCCTGACGGCCAAGTCGCAGAAGGAGGACCTGGTCGAGGGGATGGAGGCCGGCGCCGACGACTTCCTGACCAAGCCATTCGATCGGGACGAGCTGCGAGTGCGCTTCGCGCGGGAGAGCGGATCATCCGCCTCGAGCACCACCTGCGCGAAACCCAGGCGACGCTCGTGCAGACGGAGCAGCTCGCGGGCCTCGGCCGGCTGGCGGCGGGCGTGGCCCACGAGATCAACAACCCAATCGCTTATGTGATCAACAATCTTGCCGTGCTGCGCCGGGACTTGCAGGTTGTTCTCGCCGTGCTCGACAAGTGGGGCGAGGGACGTGAGGCCCTGTCCCGATGCGAGCCGGAGCTCGCCGACGAACTGGCCCGGCTGGAGCAGGAATCGGACCTGGCCTACTTCCGGCAGAACCACGGCCGGATGTTCGACCGATCGGCCGAAGGCCTGCAGCGGATCCGCGCGATCGTCCAGAACCTCCGCGACTTCGCCCGGCTCGACGAGGCCGAATACAAGGAGGTGGACCTCAACGCGGCCGTCCTCTCGACGCTCCAGACCCTCGGCCATCAGCTGGATCAGAAGGCGATCCGCGTGGAGACCGAGTTCCGGGACATCAACCCGGTGGCCTGCCAGCCCGGCAAGATCAACCAGGTATTCTTCCACATCCTGCAGAACGCCATCCAGGCGTCCGAGCGCGGAGGCCTGATCGAGGTGCGCACCGGGCCGGACGGCGACGGCGGCGTCTTCGTGGAGATCGAGGACCACGACGGAGGGATACCGCCCGAGCACCTGCCGCACATCTTCGAACCGTTCTTTACTACCAAGCCGGTGGGAGTCGGGACGGGTCTGGGCCTTTCGGTCAGCTATGGGATCGTCCGCGACCATGGCGGCTCGCTCGAGGTCGAGAGCGCCGTCGGCCGTGGCAGCCTCTTCCGCATCCGGCTTCCCCCGCAGCCATCGGGCCCTCGCCCTCAGCGCGGCCGCGCGATGAGTGCGGCCGGAATGCCGTGCATCGCACTCTAACAGGGTGTACGAAAAGCCAGTTTGGGCCTATAATTCCGCATGAAACCCAAACGCTACCCGTCCGATCGGACTCGGACCCAGTGGAAACGCCTCAAGCGGTTGCTGCCGCCGGCCAAGCCCGGCGGACGACCTCGCTCCGTGAATCTGCGGGAGGTCCTCAACGGCATCTTCTACATCCTCCGCGGCGGCTGTGCCTGGCGGATGATGCCCACGGATCTGCCCCCGTGGAGTACCTGCTACGACTACTTCCGTAAGTGGCGCGACGCCGGCACCTGGGCAAAGATCAACGACGCGCTGCGGACCCAGGTCCGCCGACGCGCCGGGCGGAAGAAGAGCCCCAGCATGGGTATCATCGATAGTCAGAGCGTCAAGACCACCGAGCGCGGCGGCCCGCACGGCAAGGACCCGTTCAAGAAGGTCAACGGGCGGAAGCGTCACCTGGTCGTCGATACGCTGGGGATGGTCGTGGCCGCGGCGGTCCACTCGGCGGGCATCCAGGATCGGGACGGCGCCAAGCGGGTCCTGGGGAAGATGGTCGGCCGCTTCCCGCGGCTGGAGAAGATCCTGACCGACGGGATCTACAACGGCGGGATCGCTGAGTGGGCCCGCGGTCGGTGGTTGGCTCCTGGAGATGGTAGTCCGTCCCGAGGGGGAGACGGAGTTCAAGGTCCTGAAGTGGCGGTGGATCGTGGAGCGGACATTCGCCTGGCTGGGCCGCTACCGGCGCTTGAGCAAGGATTACGAGGGGAGCGAGGAGTCGAGCGAATCTTGGATCTATGTGGCTATGACTCATTTCATGCTCCGGCGCCTCGATCCAGCTTGATCGAGGCTTTTCGTACACCCTTTAAGCCCGCCGGAACTCATCTGCGCGATCCCCGAAGTCGTCGGGCTCCAGCGCGGTCCCGCTCAACCGCTCCCGCAGCATCCCGCGAGCGCGCGACAGCCATCCCTTGATCGTGCCGACCGGGCAATCCAGGAGCCGGGCAAGCTCCTGGTTGGTCTTGCCTTCCAGGTAGCCTTGCACCACGAGGAATCGGTACTTATCCGGCAGGGTGTTAACTTCGGCACGGAGCTGCAGCCGCAGTTCACTCCGCTGGGCGGCGCGCTCGGGCTCGCCGACCGATTCGTCCGTGCTGTCCAACTTCAGCAGCACGGGGCGGAGGCGGGACCGGTTCCTCATCTTGATCGCGATCCGAAAGGCGACCTCGTAAAGCCAGGAGCCAAACGCGCGACGATTCCGGATCTCGCTGGCCTTGCGCGCCACCACCAGGAACGTCGCCTGAAATGCGTCCTCGGCATCCTGATGTCGGTTGAGCACCTGCCGGCAGATCCCCATCACCAACGGACCGTGCCGCTTCACTAGGGATTCGAAGGCCTGCTCTGCCTCATCGCGTGTTCCGGTCACGAACCGTTCGACCAGTTGCTCATCGGTACAAAGACATTCCATGAGACTGAGAAACTCCATCAGGGATGAGTCGCGGGTGGGATGACTCTCGCGTCGGGTAGGCGGCTGCGCTCGCGGTGAGTTGTGAGCAGGAGGGCTGCCGAGTCAGGCGGCGGCGCGGCCGATCAGCGAAACCATGGCCGCGAGGGCTTGCTCGTCCGGCGCCGGCAACATTCCAACCGGCCGCCCCAGCCGGCTGAGAGTTGTCGGTCGATTTCCGGGACCCAGGCCGCCATCGCGGCCCGGCCATGAGTGCCGGTCTCATGTGGTTTCTCGTTTGGCGGCGATGACGCCACGCAGCTCGTGCAAGTCTCGATCTCGGACTTGGCTCGGCTCGGGCCGCGAAGCCGCTCGAATCCGCCGCGTCCACGAGGGACGAGGCGGAGAGGTCCAGGCCGGCGCGAGTCGCGACCCGGCGGTCTCTTCAGCGGAGGCCTGGCGCAGGTTGTCAACGATCCCGGTGAAGGCCATCGCTACGGCGGCCATTCTCCGCGGAGGCTAAGGCAACCGTCGTGCCGAGGAGCGGGATGGGGAGCGGGCCGGGCCCGCAACGAAGCGAAAGACCCACCGCAAGACCGCTTCCGCCCGGGTGTTTCGAACCGATACGCATTGGCGGAAACCTGCCCGGACGGCCTGCGCGTCCCGGGCCGCTCGGCCAGGGGCGGGGCCGTCGATGAGGTGGCAACTCTTGAGGCACCTGCCGCGGAATCGACCCCCGCTGTGGCTGGCCGAGCCGCCACCGGACAGAATGCACATCGCCGTCATTTGGGTGTGACTCGGATCGGGGCGCTAAGGTCGAGACTCGTCCTCGGCTTCGAGTTGGCGAGTGAAGTGGAGCCCGAGTTCGCGGAGTCTCCGGCGCAGGGTCTCCCGCGCGATGCCCAGCCGGCGGGCGGCCTGATTCTGGTTCCCTCCGGTTTCCTCCAGGACGCGCGTCAGCAGGAGGCGGTCCACTTCGCGGTGCACCTCCGTGTACAGGTCGCCTTGATCGTGGCCGAACGCGAGCCGGATGGAGATTTCTAGCTTCGAATGATCGACTGCGGGCGGCGAATCCGCGTCGGGTCGGCTCGGCTCCTCCGGCAGGGTGGGCAGAAAGGCCGGGAGCAAGGACGGGCCGCTGGCCTGGAGCAATGCCTGCTTGAGGACGCTTTGCAGCTCCCGGATGTTACCGGGCCAGGAGTGGCGGCGCAACCGCTCCAGCGTCTCGGGTGCGACCTCGCGCACCTCCCGCCCCAGGGCGCGGCTGAACCGACGGAGATAGTGCTGAACCAAGGGCAGCAGGTCCTCGCCGCGCTCCCGCAACGGCGGGAGGTGGATCGTGAAGACGTTCAGGCGGTAGTACAGGTCCGATCGGAACTTGCCTTCATCCGACCAGGCCTTCAGGTCGCGATGGGTCGCCGCGATCAGCCGCACGTCGGTCTGCACCGTCTCATTTCCGCCGATACGCTCGAACGCCTGCACCTGGAGCAGGCGCAGCATCTTGGCCTGCAGGGCCAAGGGCATGTCGCCGATCTCGTCAAGGAAGATCGTGCCGCCGTGGCACTGTTCGAACTTGCCGATGCGCCGGCGGTCGGCTCCGGTGAAAGCCCCCTTCTCATACCCGAACAACTCGCTCTCCAGCAGGTTCTCGGGGATGGCGGCGCAATTGAGGGCGAGGAACGGCGCCCGGGACCTCGTACCGTGCTGGTAGATGGCACGAGCGACCAACTCCTTGCCGGTGCCGCTCTCGCCGGTGATCAGCACGGGGACGTCCTGGGCGGCGACGCGCCCGATCGCCTTGTAGACTTCGCGCATCGCCGGGCAGCTACCGATGATGGCCCCTTCCACGTCGTCGTTCGGGACGTCCTGCGCGACCACAGCCGGCTCGCGCATCCGGCGGATGACGTCCAGCGCCTCGCCCACCACGCGCCGAAGTTGTTCGAGATCAAGGGGTTTGAAGAGATAGTCGTAGGCGCCCTGTTTCATGGCCTCGATGGCCGCGTCCGCCATCTTGCCCGTCGTGATGAAGATGACCGGGATCCGCGCGTCGAGGCCGCGGATCTGCTGGTAGACGTCCAGGCCCGACTGGTCGGGCAGCCAGAGGTCGAGGAGAATGACATCGGGCGGCCTGGCCCGGACTCGCTCGAGCCCGGCGAGGCCAGTGCCGGCGACCTCGACCCGGTGGGCGGGGGCGGGGAAGAGCTGCCGAACCTGGGCCGGGATCAACGTCGGGTCGTCATCGATCAGTAACACTCGGGCCATGACCTGCTCACTCCGCGTGCGCCGACCCTCCCGATCTCTCCGGGTTCGTCTACGACCGTGCGAGCCGACAGCCGAAGCTGCCAATCGCACCTCGGCCCGCACATCTCCTCAACGCAGTCGGCATTCTATTCGCTCTCGTTCCGATCGCCTATATCCTGGGATCGTGGACGACTGGGCAAGCCGGCGATCGGTGCGGTCTCCGCGGGCCGGACCCAGCGTCGGCGGGCTTGGCATTCGATTCGCTAGGGTGGGGATCGCCCCGGTCTGGCGGGCAGTCCGGCGCTGGCGGAGTCGTCGGAGCCGGGGAAGATGGGGATCTGACAGCGGGTCGCGAGGAACTGCGGCAACGATGACGATGTCTCGACCAGCTAACGAAGCGGAACGACTCGCGGCCCTGCGCGCGCTGGAGATCCTCGATTCGCAACCCGAGGAGAGTTTCGACGAGCTCACGGCCCTGGCCGCGTCGATCTGCCGGGCCCCGATCGCGGTTATCAGCCTCATCGACGACGATCGGCAGTGGTTCAAGTCCAGGATCGGACTGGCCCTCTGCGAAACCTCCAGGGAATCTTCCTTCTGCACCCAGACCATCCTCCAGCCGGACCTCCTCGTCGTCCCCGACGCCTGGGCCGATGAGCGATTCGCCGAAAACCCGCTGGTGACTTCCGCTCCCGGCATCCGTTTCTATGCCGGGGCCCCGCTACTGACGCCGGAGGGCCACGCCCTCGGGGCCTTATGTGTCATCGACCACCGGCCGCGCGAACTGACTGCCGAGCAACTCGATGCCTTGCGCACCTTGAGCCACGTGGTGGTCACCCAGCTCCTTCTCCGGCGAGACATCATGGAGCGTCGTCGCGCGGAGGCGGGGCTCCGCCGGGTCACGGAGCGGATGGAGCTAGCGGTGCGCGGCTCGAACATCGGGCTCTGGGAGAACGACATGCCAGGAGGTGTCCTCGAGGAAGGCCGCGTGTCTGCGGTCAATACGTGGGAGCAGCTCGGCTACTCCCGACCCGAGGCACCGACGAAGATCACGAGCTGGATCGATCGCATCCACCCCGAAGATCAGGAGGTAGTGGCACGCGCCATCCAGGCCCACCTGGCCGGCGCGACGGAGCGCTATGAGGCCGAGTATCGGATCCGGCACAAGGACGGGTCTTTCCGATGGATCCTCTCGCGCGGCGCGGCCGTCCGGAACGACTCCGGCCGTCCGATCCGCTTCATCGGCAGCATCGTCGACATCACCGACCGCCGGCGGGCCGAGGAGGCGCTGCGCGCGAGCGAGGAGCTATTCCGCAGCTTCTTCAATCAGACGATCGTGGGCCTTGCCCGGGTCGACCTGGACGGCCGGTTCATCCAGGCGAACCGGCGGTTTTGCGAGATCGTCGGCCGGTCCGAAGAGGAATTGTACCGGCTGCGGATGCCGGACATCTCTCATCCCGATGACCTGCCCCGGAACCTGGCCCTGTTCGAGCGACTGGCGCGAGGGGGGCCGTCCTACGAGATCGAGAAGCGATATCTCCGCCCGGATGGGTCGCAGGTCTGGGTCAACAACAGCGTCGCGGCGCTCCGGGATAAGGACCACCTCCCGAGCTCCATCTTCGCCGTGGTTCTGGACGTGACGGGGCGCAAGCGGGTCGAGGAGGCGCTCCGCGTGGCCCAGGCTCGTCTGGACTTCGCGATCCGGGCCTCGAACATCGGCATCTGGGACGTGGCCATGCCCGCCGCCGAGAGCCCGGCCGGTTCGGTGACGTTCCTCAACTGCTGGGAGCCGCTGGGCTACAGCCCGGCCGAGTCGGCCTACGACCCCGCCGACCCTTATCGCTTCGTGCACCCCGACGACCGGGAAGGACTGGAGCGCGCCACTTCGGCCTACCTGGCGGGCGAGACCAAGGATTACGAGGCCGAATATCGCCTGCGCCACCGCGACGGATCCTATCGCTGGACACTCGCCCGCGGGGTCGCCGAGCGCGACGAATCCGGCAAGCCGCGGCGCATCATCGGCGCTGTCATCGATATCACCGACCTGAAACGCGCGGAGGCGGCGCTGCGCGAGGCCAAGGAGATGGCGGAGGCCGCGAACCAGGCCAAGGACGAGTTCCTCGCCAACGTCAGCCACGAGATCCGCACCCCCATGAACGCGATCCTCGGTATGACCGAGCTGGTCCTCGATACGACGCTGACTGGGGACCAGAGGCAATGCCTCAAGACGATCAAATCGGCGGCCGACAACCTGCTTGGGATCATCAACGACCTGCTCGACTTTTCCAAGATCGAGGCCGGCAAACTCGTGCTGGACCCGGCCGAGTTCTCGCTGCGGGCGGCCCTGGGCGACACGTTGCGGTCCCTCGCCGTGCGCGCCCACCGAAAGGGGCTGGAACTGGTCTGCCGCGTGGGCCCGGACGTCCCCGATCGGCTGATCGGCGACCCGGTCCGGCTCCGTCAGGTGCTGCTCAACATCGTCGGCAACGCCATCAAGTTCACCCATCAGGGCGAGGTGGTCGCTCGGGTCGAAGTCGAACCTGAGACCGCCATTCCGGGCGAAGTCGGCCTGAGGTTCACGGTGCGCGACACCGGGATCGGCATCCCGCCCGACAAGCAGGACAGGATCTTCCGGGCCTTCGAACAGGAGGACATGTCCACGACGCGCCGGTATGGCGGCACGGGCCTGGGACTGACGATCGCCGCCCGCCTGGTCGCGCTCATGGGGGGGATGATCGCCGTCGACAGCCGGCCGGGGCGCGGCAGCACGTTCACCGTCACGGCGCGGTTCGGGTGTCAGCCGCAACCCCCGGGGCCGATCGCCGGCCGACCGCCGCATTCGCTCCGCGACCTGCGGGTCCTGATTGTCGACGACAACGCCACCAACCGGCACATCCTGGTGGAATGGCTCCGCGGCTGGCAGATGGAGCCGACGGCGGCCGGTGATGGGGCGGCGGCCATGTCGGCACTCTGGCAAGGCGTTGCGCAGGACCGGCCGCATGCGCTGGTGCTACTCGACGCCCGCATGCCCGACATGGACGGCGTCGCACTGGCGGCCATCATTCGCCAGCGAGCCGAACTCTCCGGCAGTCGCATCATCCTCTTGACCTCCGGCGATCGACCCGGCGACCTGGAGCGGCATCCGGGATTGCGCATCGACGCCCATCTGCTCAAGCCGGTTCAGCAAGAGGAGCTGCTCGAGACGATCTATCACGTGATGGACCGGACCGGCGGCGAGGCGGTCTCCACGCGGGAGACCGTGCCGGGCCTCGTCCCCGCCGCCGCGCCGCTGAACATCCTCCTGGCCGAGGACAATGAATTCAACGCCCAGCACCTGGTCCGGCTGCTCGCCCTGCAAGGCCATCGGGTGCAGGTCGCCGGCGACGGCCGGGAGGCGCTCGCACAGGCGGAGCGAGCCGTCTTCGACGTGTTCCTCCTGGACATCCACATGCCCGAGCTGGACGGTTTTCAGGTCGTCGGGGCGCTGAGGGAACGGGAGCAGTCTGCGGGCGGCCACCTGCCTGTCATCGCCTTGACGGCGCGGTCGCGGGACGAAGACCGCCAGCGGTGTCTGGCGGCGGGCATGGACGACTACCTCTCCAAACCGATTCGCGCGGCGGAACTCGCCGCGGCCATCGAGCGGGCGGTGACCGCCCGGAGCGTTCCTTCGGAAGCACCGCCCATCGTCGGCACTCCCGAACGCCTGCTCGATCCGGTCATCCTGCTGGCCGCCTGTGGGGGTGTGGCGACATTGCTGGGCCAGATGTGCCATAACTTCAGGTCGACCGCCCCGGCTCTCATGTCCGCGCTGCGCGACGCCCTGAACGACCATGATGCGCCACGGTTGCGAGGGGCGGCTCACAAGCTGTACGGTACGATCACGGCGTTCTCCACCACGGCCGGAGAGGTGGCGTCCGAGCTCGAGGATCGGGCCGCCCTCGGCCACCTCGCGGAGGCCCGGTCCCTGGTGGGGCGACTCGAATCGATGGCGAGAGATCTCGTCTCGCAGCTCGACGGCCTTTCGGTCGAGAGCCTGCGCAGGCAGGCCGAGGCGACCGGCGACCCGAGCCCGATAGGCGGTGCTTGAGACCGCACGTCTGGGTGGAAGTCCTGCGGAACGACGTACGGCCGCTCAGGGCCGGGCCGCATCAACACCGCCACGTAAGACCCAATCCTCATCGAAAACCGCGTGATTGACGACCGACCGGCGGTCCGATGTGTAAACGACGTGGATGCGGCCGTCGCGGGCCTGGAAGGCGCTGGGATACCCGAAGTCGTTTTCGCCCTCGCGGATGTTCCGGTGGATCGGCCAGGTGCGGTCCTGGTCCGATGACAGAGCGGCGGTCAGCGGAGTCCGGCGGCTCATGCTGTCGTTGAAAATCAAGAGGAGCCGACCGCTGCGCAGCTTGAGGAAATCAACCGCGGCATTGGGATTCGGGAACGCGGAGTCCTTGCCCTCGCTCCAGGTCCGGCCGCCGTCGCGTGACTCGGCGCGGACGATGTAGCCGATGGTCTTGGGGTCATAGTCGCCCCCGCGGCGGCAATAGGCGATCACCCGGCCGTCGTCGAGCTGCGCCACTGCCGGCTGGATATTCCCCCGCGGCGAGCGGATCGGCCCGGTCTTGGTCCAGGTCTTCTTGGCGGGGTTGAACCGCATGAACACGGAGGTGCTGTCGGGGCCAACCATCTCGGTGTCGTGGCCGGTCTCGTGATAGATCGGCAGCAGGTAGTCGCCGCCCTTCAGTACGATCGGCCGGCCCCGGACCATGTCGCCCTCGTCCATCGAGAGCACCGAGGCGTCCGACCAGGTCTCGGCGCCGTCGCGCGAGACCTTGAACTGGATCCGCGAGGTTGACCAGGTCTCGCCGTACCGGACCACATAGAACAGCCAGACCAGGCCGTCCGGCGCCTCCCAGATCACGCCGTTGCCGACCGACCGGAACGGGTCGTGCGCAATGGGCTTCGGCTCCGTCCACCGCGACGCTCCCTTCTTCAGCCGCGAGCCGAAGACCCCCGTGTCGGTGGCGTACTCGCCCTGGCCGCCGTAGTAGACGAGGTACAAATCCCCGTTGCTCAGCTCGGTCATCGAGGCCGGATGCTTGTACGGCCCGGTCGGGACCTCGGGGCCGAAGACGCGCTCGACCCGCAGCTCGCCGGCGCTAGCGTAGCCGCAACACCAGGCCATCAGGATCACCCAACGACAGACCCATCTAGAGCGATTAACGCTTGCGTTGCATCGACCGAAGAACCCCCCTGTGCCCCCCCTTCGTAAGGGGGCGATCAAGAGGGGCGGGCCTGCCTGATTTCCCCCCCTTACGAAGGGGGGGTCAGGGGGGGTCGAGGCTCCGGCCCGGCGTCGAGGCTCAAACACATGCGCCATCCATTCGTTAATCGCTCTAGCCGGGCGAGAATTCATGGCGTCACACCTCGACGCGGATTGCGGTGAGCTTCGGGAAAGATCCATGGGCGTTCGGCGGCTATTGTGACCCCTCCGGCTAGCGCGGAGCAAGCCGGTAGCCGCCTATCCTCGACGGCAATGTATCATTGCCTCTCGCCGATTGTCTCACGGAATGACAGAGCCGGCCCCGCCTCGATCGGCTCGGCGCGCCAGAGCCTGACGGCGCCGTCGTGGCTGCATGAGGCGAGAATCCCACCATCAGGGGAGAAGGCCAACCCGTTAATTCGGGCGCGGTCGGCGGAGAGGCTCAGTAGCTCCTGGTCGGTCACAGGATCCCAGAAGCGAATCTGGCCCTTGATCCCGGCCGCGGCCAGCGCCGTCCCGTCGGGAGCGAATGCCAGTTGCCGGACCTCGTCGCCCTCGCCATGGATCGTCCGGATCAAGATCGACCGGTCGGGATCCCAGACGGCGATCGAGCCGAGCGTATCGGCCGCGGCGAGCATCCGGCCGTCGGGTGAGAACGCCAGCGCCATCAGGTTGGCTCGGTTGGGCAGGACCCGCGAGAGCCGACCCGAGCCATTACCCGAGGACAGGTCCCAGAGCCGGATATCCCCATCGTTGCCGGCCGAGGCGAGCATCCGGCCGTCGGGCGAGAACGCGAGGGCGTGCACCGTGTCGGCATGACCTCGGAGCACTTCGCGCTCGCGCCAGGACGCGACGTCCCACAGCCGGATGGTCCCATCGGAACCCGTAGAGGCCAGCATCCCGCCATCGCGAGCGAAGGCCACGGCGCGGACGCGGTCCGTGTGACCCACGAGCGTCGCGATCCGCCGTCCGGTCGCCACGTCCCAGATCCGGACGTGTTTCGTCTCCGAGATGTGGCCCGAAGCCAGGAGCCGGCCATCCGGCGAGAAGGCCAGCGAGGCCACCGTGCCCTCCCCGCCCATCCATGCCTGGGTCAGCCGGCCGGTCGCCTGGTCCCACAGCTTGATCGTCGGATCAGGCACCATGTCGTCGCTGCCAGTCGCCAGGGTGCGACCGTCGGGCGAGAAAGCCACCCCCCACGCCTCATTCTTGTGACCGGCCGGCTGACGATCCCCGTCGTCGTCTCCGGTCGCCAGCCGCCACCGGCGAACGCTGGATCGGCTCGAGATGAGCAGCGATCGGCCATCCGGGGTGAAGATCAGATTCCGCAACGCCTCAGCCCGGCCGGGGAACTTCGCCAGCGGCCGACCCGTCGCCGTCTCCCAGATCGAAATCTGAGCCGGATCGCCTTCACGCGAACGCTCGGACATCGCGGTCGCGAACCGGGAACCATCGGGTGAGAAGGACATCTTGGAAATACGAAAACGATCGACCGTTCCGGGAACGATCGGCTGAGGGACTCCGCGGACGCGGTTGATGAGGAAAACGCCCTGTCTGTTATCGATCGCTGCAATCGCCGCGCCGTCGGGGCTGACGGACAATCGGTCGATGTGCGGAGGAACCGGGTGCCCGGCCAGGCGTTTCCCCGTCCGTCCGTCCCACAAGGTCAGTTTCCACGGGGATTCCGACACCGCGGCGACGATTTCCGCGCGCGCCGAACAGGCCGCCGCTGCGATATTCCCATCAGCAGCATCGAGACGGAACGCCCGGACCGGCTTTCCCGTGACGGCATCGCGGAGCAAGACCGTCGATCGGTCCTCATAAGTGAGGAGCTCGCCGCCGTCCCGGTTATCGTTGAAGGCCAGGGTCGGGAGCGCCTCGAACTGTTCGAGCAACCGCGGGTGTTCCGGACCATCCGCCAGGGTCCACACCCGCACGAGCCGAGCTGGTGCCGACTTGTCTCGGTGCCCCAGGCCGAGGAATGTGCCCCCTGACGGGAAGTAGCAAAGGAGGCGGGACTCCCGGCCCATCGGCAAGCGCGCCAGACGTCGACCCGAGGCGACCTCCCAGATCGAGAAGCCTTCCGGCGCGTCGTAGTCGGTCGTCCTTTCGTCCGTGGCGACGAGCGATCCGTCCGGCGAGAAGGCCGGCTTTCCGAGCAGGCTCGACCCGGTGGCGAGCGAGTGAATTCGCCCTCCGGTGCCGGCATCTCGGAGGACGAGCCCCTCGGATGGATCGGTCGTGGCGAGGGTCTTCCCGTCGGGCGAGAGGGTCATTTCGCCGAAGTTCGCCATGGGTCCGACCAGCACGACGACATCGCGGCGGGCCCGGCGCCAGAGGTATCGCCATACAAACGAGCGCCGGACGTCGCCGCCCGCATCGGTCGGGAGGTCGCGGAGGATCTCCTGCGCCCGCTCGGGTTGGGCGGAGTCGATCGCCTGCGCGGCCAGTCGTAGCTGCGCGCCGACCGCGTGCCGCTCCGCCAGCCGCGCCTGGTCCCAAGCCTCGCGCGCGTGCCGATCGGCCCGGTCTTTCTCGGTCTGGAGCTCCTGGTTGACGACCCGCAGCAGGGCATTAGACCTCAGGCTCGCCGCCAGGACGCCTATGAACGAGAGGGCCACCATCAGGCCCGCGGCGGCCGCGGCCTTCCAGTGCCTGCGAGCCCAACGAGCCGCCCGCGCCGCGACCGTCGGCGGTCGCGCCCGAATCGGCTGATCGGCCAGGAACAGCGCGAGGTCCGCGGCCATCTCGCCGGCCATCGCATACCGTTCGGCCGGGTCCTTCGCCAGCGCCTTGAGCGCGATCGTCTTCAGGTCGAGCGGGATCGCTGCATCCAGCTTGCGCGAGAAGCGGGGCTCCTCCGAGAGGATCCGGACCAGGATCTCCGCGCGGTCATCCCCGTCGAGGACCGGCCGGAGCGTGAGGAGTTCATAGAGGGTCGCCCCCAGCGCGTACACGTCGCTCCGGCCGTCGACGACCCCGCGGCGCCCGCTGGCCTGCTCGGGGCTGAGGTAGCGTAGCGTCCCGAGCACGTCGCCGCTGGCCGTTAGGTCGCTGTCGCCCCGGACGCGGGCCAGCCCGAAATCGGCGACCCAGAGCCGCTGATCCGCATCGACGAGGAGATTCGAGGGCTTGACGTCGCGGTGGAGGACGTCGCGGCGATGAGCATAGTCGAGGGCCTCGGCGGCCTGCCTGGCGAGCTCCGCCGCCTCGCGCGGCGGGAGGCCGCCCCCCGATCGCTCGCGACGCTCCCGGACGACCCTGGCGAGGTTCCAGCCCTCGATCAGCCGCATGGCGAGGTAGGGAACCCCACCCTCATCGCCGTAGGCAATCACGGGAACGATGTTGGGGTGCTGCAGCGCCGCGGCGGCATGGGCCTCGATCTCGAACCGCCGCAATTGCCGGGGATCGAGCCGGGACGCCGGGTTCAGCACCTTGACCGCGACGCGCCGGCCCAGCGAGAGCTGCCGGGCCTCGTAGACGACGGCGAACCCGCCCCGCCCGATCTCTCGCCTGAGCTCGAAATCCCCCAGGGCGTTCGACGGAGGCGGGGAGTAGACCGGATATTCCCCGGTCGGCTCTTCACCGGCCAGTTCCGACAGCAGCCGGACCGTGTGCAAGAGCCGTTCGAGCGCCTCGGTCCCGCCCGGATCGATCACACGGAGAAGTCCAAGGTCAGGAGCTTCCCCTCGCGCGACCTGATCGGCCAAGTCGGCGACCTGCGCGGCCAACCGCTCCTCGTCGAGCCCCTCCGGCCTCCGCGTCTTGTCGATCATGCGCCCGACGAGGGTTCGACGCCCAGCTCCTCCAGCAGGTGGCGGAGCCGCTCGAGCGCCCGCAGGTGCCGCATCTTGGCCGCGCTCAGCCCGATCTCGAGGACCGCCGCAATCTCGTCGAACGCGAGGCGATCGATATAGCGCAACCCGAGGATCTCGCGATCGCCCTCGTCCATCCGCTCGATGGCCCCAGCCAGCAGTTGCCGTCGCTCCTCGCGAACCAGCCGACGCCCGGGCGTGGTCTCATCGGCGGCCAGCCGATCGCCCCATCGCGGTACGGCCGACTCATCCTGCGATGGCCCGTCGATCCTCTCCTCCCGCCCGATCCCCCGGACCGTGGACGCCACGTGATCCCGGTGCGTCCGGGCCACCCGGTCGGCCGCCAGCCGGAAGAGCCAGGGGTAGAACGGCATGGGCCGGTCGTGCAAATAGTCCGACAGCCGCCGCGCCGCGTCCGCCAGCGTGTCCTGCACCACGTCGGACGGATCGAGCCGCGGCGCCAGCCTCCGGTCCAACCGCGCCGCGATCATCCGCCGCAGCCGGTCCCGGTGTATCTCCAGCAAGCACCGCACGGCGCGTTCGTCGCCGCGGACCGCATCCGCCAGCAACGCCTCGATCCCCGGATCGGTCGATGGGCTCGCGTCCGTCATCGGTCACGCGCCTCGGGTTTAACAAGAGTGTTCCAGTTCGGGTACAGTCTGGCAGGTCGCTTGGTTGCGTGCAAGTCTCGGCCGAAAAAAACGCGAAAAAGCGCGGTGACCTTTTCTCCGGAGGCGCATGACCCATAGATAGAGGGATCGGACGGCCCACGGCACCGCTGGCGTCACTCACCACTCCGGCGACTCCCGGTCCGGCCCAATCCTGACGGCGATTTCGGCCCCGCCGGCCGAAAACTGAACTGACTCCGATTTCGGTCCGGCCGAAAACTGAACTGACTCCGATTTCGGTCCGAAAACTGAACTGACTCCGATTTCGGTCCACCGACTTCGGCCGATTTCGGCCGACACCGATTTCGGCCCCAAAGGAGACGCCATGGTTGACCAGCTGTGGGTCGCATTCCTTTCGCACGATCCTAGCAATCGGATTTTGGTGAGCTCTTTTGACATTGGGTGGACGGCAGATACGCCCATCAATCAAACAAGCCAGTCGTCACCATCTTTAGCGTTGTTCTCGAATCGGCTTTATGTCGCGTTCCTCTCCCAAGACTCGACTAACAGGCTCCTGGTTTCTTCTTCGGCCGACGGCGCGAACTGGACGCCTTCCGCGCAGATCAACCAGGAGTCCAGCCAGTTCGCGCCTGCGCTGGCGGCGTTCAACGATCGGCTGTATGCCGCATTCATCTCCCGCGACCCGACTAACAGGCTCCTGGTTTCTTCGTCGGCCGACGGCGCGACATGGACGCCTTCCGCGCAGATCAACCAGGAGACCAGCCAGTTCGCGCCGCGCTGGCGGGCCCGTTCTCAAGTGCAAGACCCATGGCCCACGCCAAAGGCTTCTTCAACTACGAGCGATCGGGGCTAACCGGCTGGGCAGCGAAAGAAGGCTACTTGCCACCCATTTCAGTTGACATCGTCATATACGATGTCGATGCTAACGGGACGCGAGTCGGATCTCCTCGCCTAAGCCCAATACCGTTTAACGGAGCATAACCACCGTCTCTGCAAAGGTTTTCTCCAAGGGCGGGAGGTGTCGATGCTCAGGTCGTTTCTTCTTGAATTTGGACATCTTTCGCTTGACCACCCGGGGATTGATCCGGTTACGGCGCACCTCGTCGTCGGTCCGCTCCCGCTGCATCTCCCACAGCAGCCCCCGGTACCACCGCTCGAATCGCCCGGGCGTCGAGCTGTCGCATTCCGGCAGCCGGCACTTGAGGATCTGGAAACAGCCGGTGAACGACAACCGATCGGTGTCCAGCCCGGCCTCCGATGCCGCCTCGTACATCAGCGCCCGGACCACGAAGTGGCCCAGCGACAACGCGTAAATCTCCTGCATCACCCCCGCCGGCGTCCCGCTCCGCAGGTGCGCCGGCTTGGTCGCCCGCCGCGGGTCCTGGTGGGTCTTCTGCTCATCGTAGACCAGTTCCTGTTCCCATCGCTCATGATACAAGATGATCAATTCCTCGGCGGGGTACAGATCCTCATCGAACAGGTTCGTGATCAGGATATGGACCTCGCCGTGGCCGACCCGTCGCGGGTCGTCGAGCGTGTAGCGGATCACTCGCACGATGATCCCATCACGATCCTTGCGGCGATCCTCGGGCGTCGGATAGATCCGGGCCAGGTAGGAACCGTCGGCCAGATCACGGATCGGCTCGAGGATCAACCGGCTGGTCACCCGCGCCAGGATCTTCACTCGCCGCGCCGTCACCTCCTTCCAGAGGGCATAGCTGAAGAAGCCGCGATCCCACAGCAGGAGCATGTCGGGGCCGAGATGGCGGAGCAAGGCCCCGACCATCGACTGTTCGCCATGGGCGATCGATCGGGCCACGAAGGCGACCTCGACATGAGTCCCCAACTCGACCAGGCTGAGCTTGCGGACCTGGGGGAAGGCCCCATCGCCGCGCGGCCCGGCGGAGGGCCGGCCGAAGGCGGCGGCGTTGGCGTCCGAGTCGGGGACGTCGAGGACCGTGCCGTCGATCCCCATCAGGCGGAGGCCACGATAGAAGGCGCCGGGCGTCTCGGGCCGGGCCAGCGGGCGGACGACGTGCTCGAAGAGGTGCCGCATCGGGGCGATGCCCAGGCGGCGCCGGGCTACGCAGAGGCTGGAGCGATCCGGGGTCTCCTCGCCGACGCGGAGGCGGCGGGCATGCTTGAAGACCTGGCGGATCGGCAAGTCGGTCAACAGCCCCATGGCCAGGACGACCCAGCAGACGACCTGGTGGGTCAGCTTGCAGCTCCGGGGATTGATACGTCCGGTGTCCTGGAGGGCTTGGCGGACCGCCTCGGGCGGGATAACCTGTTCGAGTCCCGCCAGGCGATCCAGGATCCGGCCCGTGTCATCGGGCAACAGGGTGCAATGTCCTCGTGGCATGCGAGTCGCGGCCTCCTTGTGGCTTGGGTCCTGAGCAACCCCAAGTTAACAGGAGGCTGTGACTTGCGCCCATTTCAACGGTATTGCGCCTAAGCCTGCATGTGCTAGCTGACGAATCTCGTCCTGATGTGCCAGTCAATGACCCGTCAATCGTGGGGAACAATCACGGTTTCCGATACACTTTTTCACCCGCGCAGTTACCGGAGGGTCGCTATAGTGTGCAGATCGAGGCACCAGACACGATGGACTATCTTATACCTTCGGGTACGACGACCCTTCCCTTTGAACTCGTCTTCTATCACATCTTCGGGCCGAAGGTCTACTTTGGAGTCGCAGACCAATGGGCTGACCTATTTGCATCTCCACAGCAATGGTCGTATACCCGACGAGCAGTTGATGGCTTCTATGTCAACTTCATAATGATGAATTGGATGAAAAACGATCCGACGCACCATCCGGACGTTAATGCCACTGCGCCTCTATTTTCAAACAAGAATGCATATTTGGAGTCCGACATAAGGCCGCATCCTGACGGGGCAAGCGAAGCAGATGACCAGTGGTATATCTCTGCTCTTCAGCAAGCAGGCTTCAAGGTTGTCTACACAAGCCTGAATTACGGTTGGAGCAAAGAGCGGGCTGAAAACCTAGCGACTTATTCCCTCGTGGGGCAAGCGCGACGTTTGAATCTTGTGCAACAAGGCCCCTGGGACATTGGAGGTGACATCAATAGTAACCACACCAATTCAATTGGTATAACTAATGCTCAGAATCGCGCTTTCATTCAAGAGGCGGACGGCTGTTCCACCGACGGCCCAATGGGCTATTGGGTCTGTAGGTCGGATATGCGGTCTGGGAGCATATCGATGGTTAGATATGCGCGGTCTCAGAGCAAGCTTTCAATGGTGATGCTGGCTCCATATGAAGCCGATTGTTCAACTTACGATCCGTCTAAGTATCTTGAGACTTCGAAATCATGTATTCAGGCACACGAAGATGCCGATGCAGTTCCTGACATCTGGGTGGTATTTGAATATGCAACCTCGATTGCTGCCGTCCCCGAGTGCGATGCCAATGGCAACCCTTTCAACAGTACGAGCGGAGTTGCCTATTATTTGTGCAAACACCTTAACCAGTAGTTTCCTTGAAGAAATGCACAATCGCAGCTTGATGCGTACCGCCGCTGTCGCCGCGGCGGCTCCACCGCGCCACCGAGCGCTTCTGGCTGCTGCACCGGCTGCGGGAGCACCTCGCGATGCCCGCTCTTGACCCTCTTACACGCCGCTCATGCCACGGCCTCCCCGGTTTCTCCCTCATCTCCCAGCCACTCCGACAGAAGCCGCTGAATTCGCGCCCGGTGCCGCCGCATCAGCCGCTCCGCGTCCAGCACGCTGGGCCGATCCTTGTCCTTGTGCCACGGCGGCCGGAACCACCAGTCGTGCTCCCCGGACGCCTCCAACCGGAATTGCAAGAGCCGCAGCAGGCTCATCGCCACCCATTGCGCCTGGCTGGTCCGCTCGATCGGGTTCTGGGTCCAGGCCCGGCACTCCTCCCACCCCAGCCGCTGCTTCAGGTCGCGGAACCCGTCCTCCTGCCGGAACCGCGCCGCGAACAGCTCCACCATCTGCAACCCCGTCAGATCCACCGCCGAGGTCACCAGAATGAACCGCTTCTTGTACCCCTCGACCTGCGCCACCACCGCCTTGACCGGCACCTCGTGGCCCAGCACGTGCCACAGGCACACCATCTCCTTCCAGCGGACCGTCCGCTGTCGGCCGTAGATGAAGGCGACGCCGGTCCGCCAACCCCGCTCCCAGAAGCCGCCCCGGCGGGGCGGGGCCAGCCGCCGCCCCCACTTCGGCTTCGGGCCCGGCCGCCCCGCGGGGCGCTCCGCCGGGGGCAGGGCGAACAACCGGGCGTCGCGCCGCAACCGGGTGAGGACATCGACCCGGGGCACGCCGCCCTCGGGGAGGACCAGCGGCCGGACCACGCTCTCCAGCGCGTAGCCGCCGTCGAAGACGCCCAGGTGCTTGTGGCCGGGGGCGATCCGCGCCTGCTCGCGGAGCAACTCCACGGCCAGCTCGCACTTGGTGCGGAACGCCAGGAGGCCCTCGGGCCCGGCCGGCAACTGCGACTGGCGGAAGTAGAGCCGGCCGGCGATCGGCAGGAACCACCCGGGCTTGTCGGGTTCGTGGAGCAAGCCGCCGAGGACCACCCAGTTGTGGGCGCGGACGGTACGGGCGCGGTTGGGGCAGCGGGCGGTGTACTCATGGAAGGTGCAGGTCCCCCAGACGTGGGGGCCGGAGCGATGGACCTCGGTGTCGTCGACGGCCGAGACGTAGTAGCCGTGCCAGATCCGACCCGGCGCGTCGGCGATCAGGCGGGTCATGGCATAGGTGACGCGGCCCTCGTGCCAGCCGCCGTACTCGGCGAAGGACTCGAGGGCCTTCCAGGCGGCGGGCTGCTCCAGCGCCAGGACCGACTGGGTGATGGTGTGCTCCTCGACGTTGAGCACCATCGCGGTGATCCACTCGGCGAAGCGGCGGAAGCCGCGGCGGGTGAAGCAGGAGGCGAAGGCCTCGAGCAAGGCTTGCCAGATGGTCCAGGTCAACGTAGCTTCGGTCATGGTGCGTCTCCTGAGTCGGGGCCGGTTGGGTTCGGGACCACCCGGCAGGTTCCGGCCAGGAGACGCCGCCTTCAAGACGGTACGTCCGATCAGATATTGTGCCTTCTTTCAGGGAAACTACTGCTTAACAGAAGTTAGAGCGATGGAGGGACAAACGGATAGTACTGGCTGAAACAGCAATGTGGGCAATTTGCACGCCATCCATCACGGCGGTTACCCACAGAATCAACATCGTTCGCGTGGTGCGATTTCGCGGAGTTCTGCCATTGGGGCGGGTCAGACATTGTCACAGGAGCACCCGATGCCGATTTCCCTACCCCCGCTGTCTACCGAAGCTGGCGTTATCGCACACATGCTCGTGAACGAGAGCATGGTCCCAGGCATCCCGCATAACCCCGACTACAACGAAGCTCAAGTGCTTCGCGGAATGCGGCTCATGAAGGTGGTGCTCGAGAACCGCCTGAACCATCGTCCCCCGGCGAGCTCGGGGTATTTACCAAACCTTTTCGGAGCTCCGAATGCCGCTACCTTGACTGACGTCATTATCGGTGGCCAGATCGCGGGCTTTTCTCGAACCGGAGACATGATTCATATTTCGCCGGCGGTCATGGCGCACATCAACGGAATCGTCAATGAGGCTAATCAGGGATCGCCGGGCTACTACTTTCACCATGTTCAAGATGCGATCAACGTCGCAAACGCGCCGGTCGTCGCCGATGAGTTCGCGTCACTGACCACGGTCGGCGGCATCGAAGTGCTAGGGCGTACGTACGGCTGGCGGCCCCACGGATCCCCAGGACCCAACTTCGTCGCGATCCCCAACGGATTGATCGCAGGCAACCAGTTCTACACGTTGCGCAGTCACGCTCTCTAGGGATAAATTGGTGTCATAGCGTCAGGCAAGCTCGAGGGACAAATCGGTGTCAGAGGGGAATGCCACGAGGATAACGTAACCATCAGGAGCTATTGGAGTTGGGCCGCGCGGTCCGAGTATGCACAGTGACCTCCTCGGCCGGTAAGCTGGCGGTTGAGATGCTCACCAGTCGCCACACCAAGGAGGTCACCATGGCCCAGTCTACCGCACCGGCCCCGCGCCACCAATTCGTCGGCGTGCGCGATCGGCTCGCCCAGGGGGAGGGCCTCCCCTTCCTCGCGATCCTCTCGCGATCCTTCGTCGCGGCGGCTTGCCGCGCCCTCGGCCATCAGTGGCGAGAGCGGGTCTACACGCCTCGGATCACCCTGAGCCTCTTCCTCTCGCAGGTCCTCTCCGAGGACCACTCCTGTGACGAGGCCGTCGATCGATTCCAGAAGGTCCGCTATGACCAACACGAAAACCGGTGTCGTTTCATATTTTCGCCCCGGGGCCAGCGAGCCGTCGCCGGTCGGGTCGGTCGGGCCCGCCCGCATCGCCCGGACCCGACCGACCCGGGATCGGCCTGGCTGGAGGCCGGAGCCCGCTCACGGGTCGCTTCGAACCGCGGTCGGATCGCCACGACCGTCGGCAGTAAAGGCGGGAGGCCGGCCGCCGGGTCGGTCGGACGCGGGACGGCGGCGGACGACCCAGACCCGCGGCCATCGGCCCGGCGGGGTGCGACCGCGGCCGGGCCGGCCCGCCCGCGTCGCCCGGACCCCCACCGCGCCGGGATCGCCAGGGGCACACAATCCGGACACGGCGCTTCATGGACGGATGTCGGAGGCTCCTTCGGCCACGCCGGACCGGCCCGGGGTCATCCCCTCCCATCCCGCCGACCGCCCGCGCCGCCGCCGGCCCCGACCCGACCGACCCCACCGACCCGACCGCCGGCAGCCAGGCGGGCGGGTCAGGCGGGGCGGGAGCAGAAACGCGATTGCACCGTGGTGTGCCCCGGGGGTTGACACGACATCCGGCTCCGACGACGATTCGAAATCGCTAACGCCAGGGCAACCCTCATTCCAGCACCAGGGAGCGAACACGCATGACGACGAAAACGGCCGCGAAACCCAAGGCGACGGCAACCCGCCCGACGATCCAGCAGACCAAGCTCTTCATCGACAACGCATGGGTCGACCCGACCGACGGCGGCGAGTTCGAAACCTACAACCCGGCGACGGGCGAGGCGATCGCGAAGGTCGCGGCGGCGGGACCGACCGATGTCAACAAGGCGGTCAAGGCCGCACGGCGGGCCCTGGAATCGGGCCCGTGGAGCACGATGGACGCCGCCGATCGCGGGCGGCTGATGTTCAAGCTGGCCGACCTGGTCGAGCAGAACGCGGACGAGCTGGCGGCGCTCGAGTCGCTCAACTGCGGCAAGACGATCAGCGACTCGAAGGGCGACATGCAGGGCGTCTGCAACACCTTGCGCTACTACGCCGGCTGGGCGGATAAGGTCGAGGGAAGGACGATCCCGGTCCGCGGCAACTTCTTCTCGTACACGCTCCGCCAGCCGGTCGGCGTGATCGGCCAGATCATCCCCTGGAACTTTCCGCTCTTGATGCTGGCCTGGAAGTGGGGCCCGGCCCTGGCCTGCGGCAACACGGTCGTGATGAAGCCGGCCGAGCAGACCCCGCTGACGGCCCTGCGGGTCGCGGAACTCGCCCGCGAGGCGGGATTCCCGGCGGGGGTCATCAACATCATCAACGGCCTGGGCGAGACCACCGGCGCCGCCCTGGTCGCGCACCCGGACGTCAACAAGATCGCCTTCACCGGGCACGTCAACACGGCCAAGATCATCCAGAAGTCCGCCGCCGATACCCTGAAGCGCGTCACCTTCGAGCTGGGCGGCAAGAGCCCGAACGTCATCTTCGCCGACGCCGATCTCGAATCGGCCGTCGCCGGCGCGTTCCACGCCATCTACTTCCACGGCGGCCAGTGCTGCACGGCCGGCAGCCGCCTGTTCGTCGAGTCGAGGATCCACGACGAATTCGTCGAGCGGCTCGCCGAGAAGGCCAAGGGCCGCGTCGTCGGCGACCCCCTCGATCCCAGGACCGAGCAGGGGCCGCAGGTCTCTCAGGAGCAGCTCGACAAGATCCTCCACTACGTGGACCTCGGCGAGAAGCAAGGCGCGCGACTGATCACCGGCGGCGAGCGGGTCGGCAACAACGGCTTTTTCGTCCAGCCGACCATCTTCGACAACGTCACCGATGACATGACGATCGCCCGCGACGAGATCTTCGGGCCGGTGGTCAGCGTGTTGCCTTTCCGCGGGGTCGATGAGGTCATCGAACGGGCCAACAAGACCCATTACGGCCTGGCCGCCGCCGTCTGGACCAAGGACATCAATAAGGCCCACCTCTACGCCAAGAAGGTGAAGGCTGGCACGATCTGGGTCAACTGCTACCACGTGGTCGATACCAACACCCCATTCGGCGGGTTCAAGATGTCCGGCCAGGGCCGCGAGAATGGCGAGGCCGCGCTCGAGCATTACACCGAGCTGAAGACGGTGACGATCAAGCTGGGATGAGAAGTGGAGACACGAACCCCCTCACGCCATCCCTCTCCCCGATCGGGGAGAGGGTGCCCGAAGGGTCGGTGAGCGGGTCGCGATCCATCCTGTCAGGGTTTTTCATGACTCCCACGACGACCTACCGCGTGGCCGCCGTCCAGATGGACCCGAAGCTGGGCCGGCTCGATGAGAACCTCGGGCGCATCGTCGAGCGGCTCGCCGAGGCGGCCGGCGGCGGGGTGCACCTGGTCGTCTTCCCCGAGTGCGCCCTCTCCGGATACGGATTCTCCAGCCGCGAGGAGGGCCTGGAGCATGCCGTTCCGATCGACGGACCCGCCGTGCGCCGGGTGATCGCGGGCTGTGCTCGATGGCGATGTTACTGCATCTTCGGACTGCTGGAACGCGACGGCTCGCGGTTGTTCAACGCCTGCGCGCTGGTCGGACCCGAGGGCGTCATCGGATCGTATCGCAAGGTCCATCTGCCTTATCTGGGGATCGACATGTTCGTCGATCCCGGAGATCGGCCGTTCGCCGTTCATGACGCGGGCGGTGTGCGGATCGGGATGCACATCTGCTACGACGGGTCGTTCCCGGAGACCGCACGCGTCCTTTCACTGCTGGGCGCGGACCTCCTGGTCCTGCCAACGAACTGGCCCACCCATTCGGAGTGCGCCGCCGAGCACATGATCCCGACCCGGGCCATGGAGAACACCGTCTATGCGATGGCCGTCAATCGCGTGGGCGAAGAGAGCGGCTTCCGTTTCATCGGCTCCAGCTCGATCGTCAACCCCAACGGCCGCGTCCAGGCCCGGGCGGGCGTCAACACCGATGAAGTCATCACGGCCGAGATCGATCCTTCACGGGCGCGGCAGAAGCACCTGGTGCGCGTCCCCGGCCGTCACGAGATCGATCGCATCGGCGATCGCCGGCCGCGGTTCTACGAAGTCATCGTCGCGCCAAACGGGCGCGAATGACTACACCGACTCATGACCGCGATCGGACTCCTCCGACCCAGATATCAGGGAAGTCCGCCACTCGGCGGCTTGGGCGGGAGCAAAGGAGTCGGTGGCGGCAGCAGGATCTCGTCGGCCTGCGGCGCAAACGTCCATGGCGGCGGCATCTCGCCGTCGCGTGATGTCGGCGCGGGGCAGGGGGATTGCACCGGCCCTCGACGGGAACGTGCGAGGGGGTGGGATCTTGTCGATGTGTGACGTCGGCGTGCGAGGCGGCGGGATCTTGCTGACGTTTGACGCCGATGCCCGCGGCGGCGAGATTTCGATGGCCCTCGGAGCCGACGTCCGGGTCACCTCCGGATCGCGCGTCCTTGAAGTGGGGACCTTCACCGTCGTCTGGGCGACCGAGACGGGTGGTTGTGCCGCGATTCCCCGTTCCTGGCGGTCAAGTTGCACGAGTGCGCGTCGGGCCAGGGCCAGGTCCTGGCGCATCGACAGGGCCGCCTGATACTCCTGTCGCGCCCGCTGGTACTGGCCGGTTGCGGCCAGCAGGTAGCCGAGGTTCATGTGGCCGATCGCGTCACCCTGATTGCTGCTCAGGTAGGGCAGCGCTTCCTCGGTCTTGCCGGCCGCCGCCAGGGTCATTCCGAGGTTGGTCCGGACCCTCGCGTCGTCCGGGGCCAGCTTCACTGCGGTCCGTAGCGACCGCTCGGCCTCGGCCAATCGGCCCTGGAGGTATTCGCTATAACCGGCGTCGTTCCAGATCCTCGCGTCCTTCGGGGCAAACGACTGGGCCTTCTTATAGTGGCCTCGCGATTGGGCGAATTGCCCGAGGCGGTCGAGCGCCGAAGCGATGCGGCGATGGGCCATCGCCTGATCGGCGGAGGTGAGCTGGCCGCGTCCGCGATGCTCGGCGACCTTCAGTGCGTCCTGATACTCCTGGAGGGCGCGGTCCAGCTCTCCCTGGGCCTCGAAGACCTTGCCAAAGTCGATGTGGACCTGGAACTTCTGCCGGTCCGTCGCCGTCTCGTGGAACGTGGTGTTCTCGCCGGCGGTCCGGTTCAGGTCGACCGAGACTGTCGGAGTCGCTTCACTCGAACCGGGCGGCGGAGCCGGCGACGAGGAGGCGGCCGGCGGTGCGGTGGCCTGGCGAGGCGCATGGACGCAGCCGCCGACCAACGTGGCGCATGTCAGCCCGGCCTTCAGCAGGACCGTCCGCGCGGCACGCCGCGGGATCGTACCCGTCCGCTCCCTGTCGCGATCGTTTTTCATACGTGAGCGCCTGATTGATAAGTGGCTAGTGGCGAGTCCAGACCGGTCACATCCAGTCGCCGGCCGCTCACCACTATCTCACGCCCATCGACGACGTGAAGGCCGGCGGGAGCGGGAAGCTCAGGGACGCGGCCTGGCTGCGGCCGATCGTATTGTTGTAAACGTTGATGGCCTCGACCCCCATGGCGCCCGGATACGGCGACGGCCCGATTAGGACCCGATCGGCCGGCCATTCCATGCCCGCCGACGCCAGGGTCGTGACGATCGCCCGGCGACGCGATTCGGCCAGCTCCGGCTGATCCGGGGTCCATTCTACGAAGATCGGCCCGGACCAGGCCGGCAACCTGCCATACATCAGGTTGAATCGCGAGGCACCGATGGGCGAGAACTTGTCGGTCCCCGGCAGGAAGTCGGTATGGTAGACCGTGTATCGATGGGCGTCTGCCTTCGAGACCTCAATGGCGAGCTGCCGGTTGACATAGGCGCCTAGCGGCGGTTCGACGAAGGTCTCCGGATAGCCGATGAAGTCGTCCTGTAGCGTGTGGGCCGTGTGGTGGAACATCCGGTGGAGCCGGCCGCGACGGGTACAAACCGGCGCGGCCGTGGATGCCGGCGCAACCGGAGCCGCCGACGGCTCCGGTGGCTGCGCCACCGCATCGCTACCGACGAGTGCCATCAGGATGACCGCCCACGAAACTCGGGCGATCGGTATCTGCTGCGTGAACATACAAGCCTCTCCATTACTCAAAGGCCCGCGATTGACCCGGGAGGGCGAGCCTCCGTGCGAGCCGGATCGGGAAAGCGGCTCGGACGGAGCCTCGCCCTCCCGTTTCGCCTCGCCCTCCCGTTTCGCCTCGCCTTCCGGCTAGTCCGAGTACCCATGCGGTCCGACCACCCAGTTTTGCTCGCTCTGGAAGTGCTTCATGAGATTCAGCGGGTCCTGCTGACCGACCGTCGCCCGGAACTCGCGCCCCAGCTTCCCCTCGATGCGGCCGAGCAAATAGAACTCGGGGTCGTTCGGCTGCATGACCCGATCCCCGGGCGCCTCGGTGACTTCCTTCTTATCGAGGGGCGCGACGAGCTGCGGCGTGACCAGGATGATCGTCTCGGTCTCGATCGTCTGGATATTGTCGGCGCTGAACCAGGGGCCGACCACGGGTAGGTCGCCCAGGCCGGGGACGCGCACCGTAGTGGCATTGGTGACCAGTTGCAACAGCCCGGCGATCGCCAGGGTCTGCCCCTCGCGCAGCTCGACGACGGTGCGGGCGCTGCGCTCAGTGATCGACGGAACCGAGCCACCGTTGACCGTGGTGCCCTGTGCGAAATTCAACTGGCTGATGACCGGCTCGACGTCCAGGCGGATCACGTCGTTGGTGAGGATCTGGGGTATGAAGGTGAGGATGGTTCCGAACTGCTGGAACTGGACGGTGACCACGGCGGTGCCGCCAGGGATCGAGCTGCTCTGCGGGACCGGAAACGGGAACATGCCGCCGACCAGGAAGCGGGCGGGCTGCCCATCCAGGGCCATCAGGTTGGGCTCGGCCAGGATCTTGGCCAGGGCGTTGGAGCGCAAGGCGTCGACGAACAGCGAGAAATGCCCGGCGTCGAAGACGCCGAAGAGCGGGGAGGTCCCGGCGGGCGCGACCGAGCTGGTCCCGCCCGCGGTCCCGCTGAACGGCCCGGCGAATCCCCGCGGTCCGATGCCCTGGTTGATGGTCGAAGTCGTGGTCGTCGTGAAGGCCGCGTTATCGCCGGCCGCGGAGCCGATGATCGACTTGCCGCGCGAATAGAGCCAGCTCACCCCGATATTGCGGATCGCGCTGCGATTGACCTCCGCGATCTTGACGTGGAGCAAGACCTGCCGCGGGCCGGGCACCGTGACGCGATTGACGATCATCCAGGCCCTGGCGGCGGCGCCGCCGCCCGCGCCGCCGCCCGCGCCGCCGCCCATGCCGCCGCCGGCCGCCCCGCCGCCGGCCGCCCCGCCGCCGGCCATGCCGCCGCGAAGAAAGCTCGGGCTGGTCATCATCAGCGTCGTGGAGACGACCTGGATGATGTCCGACATCGTCTTGGAGTCGGGGACCTGGCCCTCGAGGATGATCTGGATTCCCACCTGGCGGACCTTGACGTCGGCGCCGGGGAACGCCTGGCGGATGTGCGCCTCGAGGTCCTGGGTATCGATGGTCACCCGGACCAGGAACGTGACGGGCCGATTGGTCTCATCCCAGAGCGTCAGGGTCGTCGTGCCGGACTTGAGCGCGCGGACGCTCCAGAGCCGCGAATTCGGCTGGTCGTTGAGCGGCTCGATATCGGCGACCAGGGGGTCGGCGATGACGATCCGGCTGATCACGCGCCGAGTCTGGATGATGCGGGACTGGTTCTCGACCAGGCTGATCTCGGCCTCGGGCTCGCTGATCAGTTCGATCAGGTTGTTCACGTCCTTGGCGATGTCCTGAGCGGGGCGTCGGGGAGTGGGCCCGGGCGGGTGCTCGGGCACCAGCCCGGACGAGTCGCGGGGGATCTGGATCACCCGGGGGCGAGGCGGCTCCGGCGGCGCGACGGACGCGCCCGGCCCCGGAACCACGGGGATCACCCTGGGGATCGAGTCGGCCGGCAGAGGCGGCAGCGGGACGGGCGCACCCGCGGGTCCGGGTTGCGGGTTGGCCCTCGGAGCTTGAGCGCCCATCGCGGCCGACGGCCCCGTCAGCACGATCGGCCGGATCAGGTCCGGAGTCGCCGCGGAGCGGCCTCCCGGGGGCTGAGGCGGCGGTATCGTAACGGTTGTCTGCGCCCGGGTGGACCTCCCGGGTGATAGCACCGCGAGGCACACCAGGCCCGTCGCCAGCCAGCGCCGGCTCGGAGCCCGTTCGCCCCCCGACCAGTGAGTGTCCATCCTACTTCGCCTGTCCACAGCCGATCGTCCTCGGTCGGTTCCCTTGTGCCATCGTGCCCGCCCGGCCAGTGTCGGCCCCGCCGGTCCGCTTGTCCGGACGACTTCAAGGCCGTCTCATCGCACTCCCGTTCTCAACGTCTTGATTCCCAAGAGGATCCGGGCGAGGCCAGGGACCTCTCCGACAGGGGTCTCCTGCATCACTCCGGCGAGAGCGGCCCCGACGAGAACCGCTCGAAAAGACGGATCCGCCGGAGTGCCGGATCGTGCGGATTCCAGGGATTAATTCGGCATTCGCGACGGGTTAACTTCACCGAGGGAAGGAAAGAGCCCTCTTGCGCTCTTGCCGCACTCGCAGGGGCCGCCTCAAAATGGACTGCTTCGGTGATCGGCGGATGCGGCCCTGGCCGCGGTTGACGGTGCGAGAGTCGAATGTCTATTGCTCGACAGGCGTTCGGATTGGAGGAGTTGGACCGTGCTTTGGGCGGCGGGCTGCTGCCGGGCACGCTGACGGTGCTGGCGGGGGCGACAGGCGTCGGCAAGACGCAGCTCGGCCTCAGGTGGGCGCAGTGGGGACGGGCCGGCGAGGGGAGGCGAGGGGTCATCTGCGACCTGACAAGCCGCGGCGATTCCCAGAATCACGCCGAGTATGCGTCGCGACTCTTCGACTGGGACCTGAACGAATACCCGCTGACCCTGCGCCCTGACTTCGACGGCGCCTGGGATTTCAGCCGGCCGATCGGCGACTACTTCCACCCGATCGAGCGCGGCGGGCGACGCGTCACGCGCGGCGACGTCGAGGCCGAGCAGTGGCACGAGTGGAAGGGTGACCTGGCGCGGATGTTCCGCAGCGCCGTGGGGTTCTTCTACCAACACCTCGCCCGCGGATGCCGGCGGGTCGTCTTCGACGGACTGGAGCCGGCCGAGCGGTTCAGCGACTCGATCCAGTTCGAGTTCTTCGAGTACGTTTACCATCACGTCCTCCGCAGGGAGGACGAATGGGCCGCGCGCGAGTGGTTGCGGGAGAAGTATCGGACCTTCGAGCGCCGAGTGCTCGAGCACCGCTATGACCACCGTCACGTCGGCTGCCTGTACCTCTACACGACGACTCAGGTCATGCTCGACGAGCTGCTGGCGCAGCCGATCAGCCAGGGCGATATCTTCGCCAACGCCAACACGATCATCGTGATGGGCCGCACCCGCCACAATGGCCGGCTGGGCCGGGCCCTCTCGGTGGTCAAGCATCGGGGCAGCGCCTGCGGCGAAGACATCCTGCCCTACCGGATCGCCGAGGAAGGATTCCGATTCGAATGAGCATCGTCATCGACCTCTCCCGCCAGACGGCGCTGGTGACCGGATCCTCGCAAGGCATCGGGGCCGAGATCGCCCGCCTGCTCCACCGAGCCGCGCGCGGGTGGTCATCAATCACCCGGACCTCGCCGAGGGCCGGGTCCAGCAGGACGCCCTGGCCCTACGCGACGAGATGCTGGCGGCTCGAGCCGAGAGCGCGATCGTCGCCGCGGCCGACGTGAGTGACCCGGCGGCCGTCGCGGCGATGATGCAGCGGATCGGACGGGAATGGCAATACCTCGACATCCTGGTGAACAACGCGGGCATCCTCCGCGATCGTTCGATCGGCAAGATGACGCTCGACGAGTGGCGTTCGGTGCTTGACGTCAACTTGAGCGGAGCGTTCTATTGCTGCAAGTACGGGTTGGAAATCCTGCGCGACGGGGGCTCGATCGTCTCGATCGGCAGCCTGGCGGCGAAGATGGGCTTCCACGGTCAGGCGAATTACGCTGCGGCCAAGGCGGGCGTGCAGGCGCTGACGCGAGTGCTGGCCCGCGAGTGCGCCCGTCGGTCGATCCGGGTCAACGCGGTGGCGCCGGGGGTGATCGACACGGCCATCGCGGCCCAGTTCAGCGATACGGCGCGGACCCAACTGGCCCAGTCGATCGCGATGCGCCGGCTGGGCCTCCCGCAAGAGGTGGCCCAGGCGGTCCTCTTCCTGTGCTCGCCGCTGGCGTCCTACATCACGGGCCACGTGCTCGAGGTTGACGGCGGGTTCCTGGGCTGACGTCCTTTCGGCGCCCCAAGGCGCCTCACGGCAGGTTTTGACTCCGGCCGAGAGTCGCAACCTCGGCCGGCCGGCGGTACAATCGCGCAACTCGATACAATCGATCGGGGATGGCGGCCTGATTCCGCGAGGAGGTTTCGCCATGGCTGGAGATGAGCGTCGACACGAGTCGGGGAAGCGGGGCGATCCGGAGATCGCCGCGGCCGATTTGCTGTTCCGCGATGATGCCGCCGAGAAGCCGGCGAAGGCCGCCGGGGCTGCCTCGCCGGGAGTCAGTTCTGGCGCGGGCGAGACCTTCGAGCTGGCGGATAGTCCCTTCGCCGAACCAGAGGCCGAAGCCGAAGCCCCGCCGATTCCGACCGTCCCTGCCGGCGGACGGCCGTCGGCGCCGACGAGCGAGTCCGCCAGGCCGAAGGCCGCCCGGACTCGCGAACCGTCCGCGAGCGAGGACGCAGCCCTCGTGGACGAGGTCTGGTCCCGCGGTGCCGAATGGGGACCGAACCTCCTGGTCCTGGCCGCCTGGGTGTTCGCCGTGGCGGTCATTGTCTACTTCCTCATGGGCTGGGATTTCGGGCTCGCTTTCATCGTGCTGCTCGTCGGGGCCATCGGGGCCGTCCTGCTCAGTTACCCCATCATGATCACGCTGGAGCGACCGGTTCGGATGACCCCCGAGCAGGCCGTGCGCGACTTCTATGCGGCCTTGTCGCACCACCTGCCCCATTACCGGCGGATGTGGCTGCTCCTTGCCCGGACGGGACGAACCTCGTCCTCCTACGGATCGCTCGAGGGGTTCAAGGCGTACTGGACCGACAAACTCAAGACGATCAAGGGGGACCGCGCCGGGACGCTGACTCCCCTGGTCTTCGAGGTCGAGAGCTTCCGCGGGGACAAGAGCTCCGGCAAGTCGCGCGTCGAGGTCAAGTTCACCCTCAAGATCTCAATCCGGGGCCAGCGGCAAGCCGGGCCGATCGCCTCGATCCCGGGGCAGATCTCGCTCGTCCGCGGGCCCGACAAGATGTGGTACCTGGAGAGTGGTACGTTGCCACATCTTCACCATGATTGAGCCCCGGCCCGATTGAAGCCGCCGCGGCGGACCTCAGACCGCGGCGGGCCCCCGGAATCTCCGCTACGATCGGCATGTCGCAAGGACCCCATTCTCACCGGCGGCAAGCGGATCGTGGGGTATGCTGATGTTGGGAATGTCGGGATCCGAGCGAGGCTCGCATCGGCGCGGCCCCCAACGCCATCGCGCCTCCACGATCTCCCAACCGGAGAGAAGGCCATGCAGGCAAGCCTCGTGATGTTGATTGCCCTCGGCGGCCTGGGCTGTCAGAATCCCGCCAGCAATCTGCCGCCGATCCCGGCGGTCGCTGCCGAATCCGCCGCCCCATCCTCGGCGTATGCCCCCGCGTACATCCCGCCCGCAACCGCTTACACGGCCTACGCCGGAAGCCCGGCGATCAGCGATGACGTGCGCGGGGACGATTCCTTCCGCCACTGCGTTCGCAGCACGATCTGGAGCTTCGTCCTCGGGCGCGACCCGGATGTGGCCTCGGCGCGTCAGATCGAGGAAGCCTACTACGCCGGCCGGTACGGCCATTGATCTGGCGGATCAGGGCTCGCCTAGCCCAGTCCCCCGGAGCGCCACCACCGCCAGCGAAAGGCCGCGTAGGTGACCCCGAAGAAGAGCAGGCTCAGGGGCGGATAGATGAGCAGGTAGATCGCCCAGACCGGGAGCCGGATCGTCGGCGTGATCGGGATCAGCACGGACTCCTCGACGGGGAGCGGCTGGTTGGTCCAGGCCTCGTTGCGCGTGGTGTGCATCGGCACGCTCATCGCCGCCGAGAACGGGCTGGTGATCGTCAGCGCGGCCAGCTTCTCGTTGCTGATCGACGCGAACGCCTTGAGATACCAATCCAGGCCGATCGGCAGCACGAACAGGATCAGCAGCGTCATGTAGGTCAGCACCATCGCGACCGACGTCCTCCGCGCCAGCGACGAGCACATCAGGCCGATCGACGAGGTCGCCAGGCAAGACACTGCGATGATCAGGAGGAACACGACCAGGGTCCAGAAGCGGCCCCGCAGCTCGGGCAGCAGCACGTAAGCCAGCAGGATCTGCTCGGTCAGCAGGAACGTCAGCACCGTCGAGACCCGCAGCGCGGCCAGCAGCTTCGCGAGGACGATCTTGCCCGGACGGAGCAAGGTCGTCAGCAGCAGGCTCATCGTCTGCCGCTCCCGCTCCTGGGTGATGCTCCCGGACGAGAACACCGGCCCGACCAGCAGGTTGAACGTCAGCACGTAGGCCACGTAATAGGCCGCCAGGTCCGAGCGGAGGAACAAGAGCGCCGCCATCAGCGGTATGGATAGCAGCATGCTCACCTGGATCACCACCCGGAGCATCAGCGTGCCCTGGCTGAAGATCTCGCTCCGCAGCTCCTTGTCGAGGACGGGATTGGTCCCGTCGGGCATGAGGTCGTTGCGCTTGGCCGGCGCGAAGAGCTTGTCGGGGAAGAGCTCTCTGTCGATCACCACGCCGATCGCGTACTTCATCTCCTCCTCCTCGTCAACGACGTCCTTGCCCTCGCTGCCGACGTCGGGCGGGCGGAGGAGGCGGCCGTTGATCAGGATGCTCAGCACGGTCCATGCGGCCAGGCACCAGGGCGGCAGCACGGCGATCGAGACGAAGTCGCGCGCCTGCACGTTATCGGTCCGCGTCAGGACCACGCAGGCGACCGCCAAGGGCAGGATGACCAGGTAGCTGACCACCAGCGCCGAGCTGGTGCGCCGGAAGTAGCTCGAGCACGCGACGCTCAACAGCCCGAACGTCCCGGCCGCCAGGATCAGCACCAGGTAGCTCCGCGTGATCTCCGAGAGCAGGAGCCCGCCCAGCAGGTAGCAGAGGATCATCAGGGGCAGGCTGGAGATGATCAGGATCACCAGGTAGCTCAGCGAGCTGAGCAGCTTACCCACCAGGATCGTGCCCGGCCGCAACGGGCTGGCCAGGAGCAGCTCGTAGGTCTTGCGCTCCTTCTCGCCCGTGATGCTGCCGGCGGCGAACGTCGGCGCCATCAAGGCGACCAGGAAGAACTGGCCGAGGAAGAAGATGTCGAAGAGTCGTCGGGCCACGCTCGGCTCGACCTGGTGCCCGCCCCCTTCGCCCGCCGGCCATCGGAAATAGACCAGCGCCCCCAAGGCGCAGACGTACATGAGCTGGAGGATGAACGCGCGCGGCGACCGCAGCGTCACCAGCAGCTCTCGGGTCAGCACCGGATTGTCGCGGAAGATCATGATCGACCCCCTTCGGATCGCCAGCGCAAACACAGCGAGTTCAGCTCACGATCCCCTTGGTGATCATCATGAAGACCTCCTCGAGCGACAGCGGTTCCTCGGCGAACGACTGCACTGTGATGCCCGACTGGACGAGCCGGTCGAGCAGCCGGGCCATGTCCTGGTCCTGGCCTTCGAACTCGGCGCTGAGCGTGTGGTCGTAGGTTTCCACCATCCGGATCGCGGTGTCGTTGCGCAACAGGTCGGCGGCCCGTTCGATCGACTCGCCCAGGACGCGGACCTTCAGCACCCGGTGCGAGCGGATCTGCTGCTGGATATCCCGGAGGCTGCCGGCGGCCAGGAGCTTGCCCCGCTCGATGATCCCGATCGACGTGCAGAAGTCGGCCAGCTCCGAGAGGATGTGGCTGGAGATCAGGATCGTCTTGCCCATCTGCCGCAATTCGTTGAGCAGGGCCTTCATCTCGAGCCGGGCCCGCGGATCCAGCCCCGACGCCGGCTCGTCCAGGATGAGCACGGGGGGGTCGTGGACCAGGGTCTTGGCCAGGCAGAGACGCTGCTTCATGCCCTTGGAGAGCCCGTTGACGTAGTCGTCGCGCTTGTGGGTCAGGTCGAGCAGCTCGAGCACCTCGCCGATGATCTTCTTGCGGTAAGAGCGGGGGATCTCGTAGGCCACCGCGAAGAAGTCGAGGAATTCCCAGACCTTCATGCCGTCGTAGACGCCGAAATCGTCGGGCATGAAGCCGATGACCCGGCGGACGGACATCGGTTCGGCGGTGACCGAATAGCCCGCGACCCGTCCCTCGCCCGACGTGGGCCGTAGCAGCGTGGCCAGGAACCGGATGGTCGTGCTCTTGCCGGCCCCGTTCGGCCCGATGAAGCCGAAGGTCTCCCCCTGGCCGATCGAGAAGCTCAGGTCGTTGACGGCGATGAAATCGCCGTAGTGCTTGGTGAAGTTGATCACCTCGATCATTGGTCGCGATTCTCCTTGGGCTCTTTCGGCTCGACGAGGCGCTCGTTCCCGGGCCTCCCCGCTCGGACCGGGCTATTGGGGTTGCATCGGGCCGTTGGCCGACTTGGTCCGCGGGGCCGGCACCACCCTCCTGATCCGGCCCCTGCCTCCCATCATCGAGTTGACCGGGGGCGGAGGCGGCAGCGGTTTCTCCGGTCCGAGGGCCAGGATGTTGTAATGTTGGCCGTCCGGGCTCGGCGGCGGGCCGCTACGTAGGTGCACCAGCACCGCCGTGTACCCGCGCCGACGGTCCGGCGGCGGCTCGATCACCTGGCCGGGCATCGTCTTGGCCACCCACGCGACGAGCCGGATCTCCCCGTAGTTCTCGTCCCGGTTCTCCCAGGTCGTCCGGATCGCGCTCACGACGGGGTTGACGTCCGGTCCCGGTCCCGCCTCGATCTTCTCCGGGAACTCGCCCCGACCCGCCTCGCCGATCTCGACCGATGCCCCCGGGGCGATCGTGCCCAGGTATCTCTCCTTCCAGGTGTCCCGATCGGGACCCGTGATGTCGATCAGCATCGCGTCGCGGAGCTCCAGCTCGGTGCCGTTGACCACCTGCTGGCTCGCTCCATCCCCTTCCAGCCGGATCGCGCCGGCCATCGTCGCGATCTCCTCGGCGCGGAACATCGACAGGCTGCGCGGCTGGACGGTGAATTCCGAAAGCGCCGGCACCGGCGACGACTGCCAGACCGAGGTCGACACATCCTCGCCCCGGATATGGCGGCCGTTGTCCAGCGGCAGCGCGAGCGCGGTGTTGTTGTTGGGATAGGATATCGTGTAATTGCCCCGGCCGCTGGTGTAGATCGACGCGAAGCGGGTGACGTGCCCGCGGGGATAGCCGCCGTGGACCTCCAGCAGGTCGATCTCGTCGGTGGCCGAGTCGAATCCCATGTCGTAGGCGGCGCCGCGCTGGACGGCGATGGCGAAACCGAAGGCGACCAGCGGGACGACGATCCAGGCCCACTCGCGACGGTTGAGGACGAAGCGGCAGATCAGCCAGTTCAGCGGGACGACGGCGATCAGATACGCCAGGATGACCCTCAGGACGAACTTCGAGCTGGGGATCGTGATGCCGGACGCCTCCTCCAGCAGGTCGCGGCAGAGCGCGGGAACCGCGCCGTGTCGCGCCAGTCGGCGACTCCGACCCCGGCGGGCGGCGCCTCCTGTTCCACGAGAGCGACGGGCACGTCGGACTCCGGCGGCGGCGGGGCGACTGGCGGCGGACGGACGGGCTCGGGCAGATGGCCCGCCGTATCCTCACCGGGGCCGGCGTCGCGGCTGGTGATCCGGTACCAGGTAAGCTGCGACCCGGCCAGCGCGCCCCGCCGCGGCCCCGTGGACATGGCGTCCGCGTAATTGGCCGGCCCGAGGACGTTTTCCTCGGGGCGGCGGAGGACCACGCGGCGGACCAGGGTGTTGACGCCCGGCCAGTTGGCGAAGACCGGCTCGGTCGGGTTGATGGTGAGCATGGTGATCCGCCCGCGCCCGACCCGCCGCTCGACCGCGAGCAAGTGCGGGCTGGCCTCACCCAGCGGGATCGTTGACGATCCTGGCGTCGGCCTGAGGACCGCCAGGTACGCAGGCTTGTTGCGGGGCGGCCGGATCGGCACCGGCGACAGGTAGATGCGGCCGGCCGTCGCTTCGAAGGGGCGATTATTGCCCTCGCTGCTGTCCTCGATCAGGGCCATGAACGGAGTCGAAGGTGGGGAATAGGACTGCGAGAGCGGCTTCAGGTCCTCTTCGCCCAGGGCGGCGGACTGTCCGGTCGGCTCGCCCGGCAAGTATGGACCCAGGAAACTCTCTTTATACAGCGGGTAAGCCTGCCCCGCGCCGCCGGTGAAGATCAACTGCCCGCCCCAGTGCAGCCAGTCCAGGAGCGCCTGCTGCTGCGAGACCGACAGCACGTCGGGCGGCAAGCCATCCCAAATCACGTGGCTGATCGTGGTCCAGGTCAGCGGGTGGGGCGACAGCGCGATCTTGTCCGGCTCGCTCGGGAGCACCAGGCGGTAATAGCGTTGCTGATCGAGCTGCTGCGGATTGTCGCGCTCCGTGGCCGAAGGGATCACCGCCGTCATCCGACCCCAGGTCGCGAACCGCTGCGTGGCATCCTTGCTCAGGACCATGATGAGCGCCTGATGAGACTGCATCGGGCTGAGCAGCGCCGACCAGCTCGCGTCCGCGCACGCGCACCGGGCCGGACGATCGACAGGGCCCATTCCTTGGGGATGCGCGTCAAGAAGACCTGCTGGCCCAGCCCCCGGCGCTGTTCCTTGACGAGCCGCGCCTCGCGGCGAAAGACGAGCTCGATCGGCATCGGCTGGAAGAGCATGGGATCCGTCTGGAGCGCGCCGTCGTAGTCCTCATCGTTGGCCCGCATCTCCACGGACAGGGTGCTCCAGTGATTGGGCTTGACGAACGGGAGGATGTCGAACGGCGCGACCTGCGACTTGAAGAACTCGAACGGAGGGCGGTTCTTCTTCTCGTCCAGCTTCTTCTTGATCGCCTCGGGATCCGAGAGGATGCGCAGGCGCTCCTCTTCCTGCGTGGTGGGCTGCGCCCGGGCGGGAAGGGCCGAGGCCAGGACGAACCCGGCGGCGAGCCAGGCGATCGCCCTGTGAAGGCGGCGAGAAGGTGCGGTGTTCACGGCGTGCGACCTCCCCCCTCGGGCCCGCGCGCCGGGGGGCGAGGCGGGCCGTTCGGGACCGTGACGTCGGTTCGTCCGTCAAGTCCTGACGATTGTAACACCGTCGGAATCAGGCCGGAAAGGAGGAGGTGGCGCAATCGCGACGATCCCCTAAAGAATCCGGTTTCAGGCTCGGAGGAGGCTCCCCCACTTCGATCATCGCAAGCGGGTGGATTGCGACGAGGTACCGTCGTGTTGGGTTCGTTCCGTCTGTCATCACAATCCGTTGCGCCTTCGCGGCTTGTGGCGGTGCTTTCGCCAAGCTCCGAGCTTGATCCAGACATCGTAGGGTGGGTGCAGCCCACCGAGGAGAGGCCAGGGGGAGCGGTGGGTTGCACCCACCCTACATGGACTACGCCTTCCGGGCCATTCGCCATCGCGTCGGATGACTGCGTCGCAGTCGCGGCCGGAGGATCGGCGTTGGGTTCGTTCCGTATCTCTTCGCAGGCGGTTGCGGTATCTGAACTTGGGGCGACCACTCGACCCGTCATCTGAACGCCGTCCCCTCCGCCGAGGACCGACGGCGCGTGCCAGCGCCCGCACCCAGCCGGCAACGGGCCGTTGGGTTCGTTCCGTATCTTTTCGCAATTGCTGTTCCCTTCAGGGCTTGCAGCGAGATTCTCGACCGGTTTCGGGCGCGTCACGACGCCGTCCGAACGCCGTCGAGCCTCCGTCAGCCGGTTGAGCGTCCGCATCAGCGACCCGAACAGGCGGCTCTGCAACCGCACCAGCCGCCGCCCGGCCGGGCTGCCGTCGAACGCCAGCCAATCGGACGATAGCGCCGCCTCCCCCCGGTCCGCAAGCACCGCCGCACGCGCCTGTAAACCTATCAACACGTCATCCACAAGCGCCAGCAGGCGTTCCCGCGCCTCCTCCTGGCTAGGCGGTGCCTGGCCTGTCAGCCCGCGGCCGGCCATCCGCTCCAGGAAGTATCTGAACTCGACATCGGCCATCTCCCGCACCTGGTCGGCGTACACCTGCGCGTCCTTGCCGCCGAGGATCACGCAACTGAAGTAGATGGATCGCACCGTCGGGTCGTCGACCGCGTCGGCCGGCTGCTTGGCCAGGAGTCGCACGGCGCGGAGCCGCTCCTCCGGGTGCCAGCCGTTGTCCTGTCCGAGCGCCGTGCGCAGCTCGCCCCAGCGGTCGAGCAGCCAGGCGCAGCCGGCGGCGGTGGATTTGAGCCGGCGGAGCAGCAACTTGGGATGGCCGGGGTCGTCGGGCGGGATCGGCATGCGGAACCGCTTGGTGGCGAGTTTGGCGCGGGCGAAGGGCAGGTCGAAGATGGGAGTGAAGGGGGCGAATTCGGTCTGCCGGAGTCGCACGAGTCGAGCATGGATCTTGGCGAGGTTGTAACGGGGCGGCGGAGGGTCGGCGATGAGTTGCTCGCCGATCCTGGCGGCTTCGGCCGCCGCGGCCGCGGCCTGCTGCTTCTGGTATTCGGGGGACTGGAGCAGCCGGATGCGTTCGGCCAGATGCTGGGCACAGACCCGATCCGCCCGATCGAGTCGCCAGGAGAGGCGCACGGCTTGCTCGACCAGCGCGGCCTCCAGCGGGTCGCGCGGCCGGTAGTGCGCCATCCAGGCGGAGCGCCGGTCCCGGTAGTCCGACTCATTCTCGTCAGGGAGGATCAGGGTTCGGGCATCCAGACCATGCTTGAGAGCGTTCATGCACGCTCGCGATTTTCCGGAGGCAGTCCTGGGCCCCGTACTCTTCCTCGCGTTCCGAATGTTGGCCCTGATGCGCTTGGATGACGTCATGGTCGTCGGTTGCCCTCACGGGTGCGGTTCATCGGGAGGTCGGCTTCGTCGCCGTCGGGTTTTCGGGGCTTCCTGGCTGGCTGACATGAAATGGAGCGACGTTGTCCCACCTATTAGTATTGGAACCTTTTGGGGGCATGGCCGGACTTTCTGGAGATTTTTCACGGATTCCTGGAAATGACCGATCCAGGCGTCAACTCAAGGCCGACGGGCCGGTTCTCGAGACGAGTAGCCGTTCACGGGTCGGGGGTGACAGACGTACAGAACGGCACGGAGCGGTGAGGTTGCTTCCCGGCTACTTCGGTCGATCCGACCGAAGCGCGCAACGCGCCGGTCCGACGCGTCGGTCGATCCGACCGAAGCGCAACATGTCTCGTCGGCGCATGTTCACCGTCATTTCGGATCTCGCACGAGCACCGGAAGTCTGACTTCCTGGGCTGGCCCGAGGAACGCGGCAAAGGTCCCCTGAGAACTGGAGATTTCGCCGTGCGGGCGGGGCGGGTGCGGCGCTCATGGTGGCGCGGGCGGCATCGACAAGCATAAGGGGGATTGCTCTGAGCCGCCGACCGTCATACACTACAGAGTCGTCCACTTCCGACCAGGGTCAGGTCGATCGGGATCACCACCAACCGGAGGCGGCGGCCTGGCCAAGGGTCGGCCAGGAGAATCGAGTCGGAGAAGCTCAGGGCCCCGGCCACGAGACAGGTCGGGTGTCCGCTGGTACGGAAATCCCGTCGTACGCGATCGGGCTCGAAGGGCAGGTCCTTGCCTGCTGAGCGCCGGAGGCCTTCTCCAGTCGCCTCTCAGCGGAGGGGCATACCGGGTTCGGATCGTGTGTCCTTCAGGTATCCGACGGTGACCCCGACCTCCGTCAGCCTCCTGGATCGCCTCAAGGTGGCCCGGCCCAACGACCCGGACTGGAACCGGTTCGAAGCCTTGTATCGGCCCCTGATCCGTCGCTGGATCGGGCGGATACCGGGCCTGGGCAACGACGTCGATGACCTGTCGCAGGAGGTCCTCCTGGTCCTGATCCGCGAGATCCCTCAATTCGACCGGCGACGGGATGGCTCCTTCCGCGCCTGGTTGCGCCAGGTCACCGCCAATCGTGTCCGGGTCTACCGGAGGCAACGGCATCGTCAGCCCGGCGCCGCGGCCGACCAGACCGATGGCTTCCTCGATCAGATGGCCGACTCGAACAGCCTGCTCGCCAGGCAGTTCGACGACGAACACAACAAGCATGTCTGCGAGGCCTTACAATCGGCCGTCCGATCGGACTTCAACCAGGCGACCTGGGACGCGTTCCAGCAGTTCGCCGTGGAAGGCCGTCCGGCGGCCGAGGTGGCCCGTGAACTGGGCCTTTCCGTCAACGCCGTGGTCAAGGCCAAGTCCCGCGTCCTCAATAGGTTACGTCAAGAGGCCGCCGGCCTGCTGGATTGATCCTCCATTTTCGAGGCCTATTCCGCCTCGTCGCGGCCTTTCTCTTTTGGAGGGACCTCCCAGGGCAGACGCTCCCGGATGGTTGATGCCGCCGTCGCGCGGCATCCCGATCCCGCAGCTCGACGATCCGACACACGACCGCGGCTGGACCTTGACTCCGGAGACCATCTCATGCAGGCCCCCATCTCCACCCATCCGCCGGACCAGGTCCTGCGGGCGTTCGGCAACGGCCAGCTCGACCCCGCCTCCACCGAGGCGGTCAGTACGCACCTCGATGAGTGCGAGGAGTGCCTGCAGAAGGTCGCCGGCATCTCCTCGGATGGCTTCCTCAATGCCTTCCGCAACGCACGTTCGGCCCTGCATGCCGAGCAACGGCGTGCCGAGATCGACCTCGATCGGCCTCGCGTGGCCACCCGGCCGTCTCTGCCTCGCACCGAGACGATGAGCTCGCCCCCGGGCGATGAGATTCCCACGGAGCTGGCGAACCACCCCGACTACAAGATCCTGCGCGAGGTGGGGCGCGGTGGCATGGGCGTGGTGTACCTGGCCCACAATCGGTTGCTGGGCCGTGATGACGTCCTCAAGGTCATGGGCTCCCACATCATCGCGCGGCCCGGGGTGATGGACCGGTTCCTCCGCGAGATGCGCGCCGTCGGCGGGCTCCGCCACCCGAACATCGTCGCCGCCTACACGGCCTTCCGCTGCGGCGAGAGCCTGGTCTTCGCCATGGAGTACGTCGAGGGACTCGACCTGGCCCGGCTGGTCCGGCGCGCGGCCCGATGCCGGTCGCCAACGCCTGCTACTACGTCCAGCAAGCGGCCCTGGGCCTCCAGCACGCCCACGAGCGGGGCCTGGTCCACCGCGATATCAAGCCGGGCAACCTCATGCTCTCGCGCAACGGTGACCGGGCGCTGATCAAGATCCTTGACTTTGGCCTGGCCAAGGCCGGTCGGGAGAACAAGGTCGTCTCATTGGGCCCGAGTGACGCGCAGCCCACGGGGCGGGTGGAGACCCTCACGCTCGTCGGCCAGATGCTCGGCACGCCGGATTTCATCGCGCCGGAGCAGATCGACGATGCCCAGAAGGCCGACATCCGCGCCGACATCTACAGCCTGGGCTGTACGCTGTACTACTTGCTATCGGGCCGTCCCCCGTTCCAGGCCGAGACCCTGTATGACGTCCTTCAGGCCCACCACTCCATGGACGCCCAGTTGCTCAACTTCGTCCGACCTGAGGTCCCGTCGGAGCTGGCGGCCCTGGTCGCCAAGATGATGGCCAAGGAGCCGGGACGTCGTTTCCAGGAGCCGAAGGAGGTGGCCCAGGCGTTGATCCCGTTCTTCCAGAAGGGAGCTTCGCGGCCGTCGGGTCCGAGCGCCGAAATGTCCACCGCTGTCTCGCGCACGGCCGCGACTGGGACGGTGGGAACGGCATCGGCTCCGGCGCAATCTCCGCCCCCCCTCCCGGCAGTAGCCCCGCCGGGGCTGAGGGCATCGAAGACCGGGACGGATGGAGTGGCCTGGCAGAGCCTGATCGAGATCAAGGACGACGAGCCCCGGGGCAATGCGACGAGATCGAGGCCGGCCGAGTCGAAGCCCGCTCCGGCCGAGGGGCCGGTTCGTCGACCGCCCTGGATCTGGCCGGCGATCATTGCCGCGTCGATACTCGGCCTGGTCGCACTCGGGGTCATCATCATCACCATCAGAGGAAGAAACGGCGAGACCAAGATCACGGCTAGAGACGACACGTCCTTCAAGGTGGAGACGCCCGTGGTCGTCGTCGAGCATACTCCTTCGAACAAAAATTCCCCATCCGAGGCGGCCGCCAACAGCAAAGATGGCACACCCTCGGCCCCGCCCGTCGCGCAACCGCAGCTCACGGAGGTCGCCCGCTTCATCGGTCACGAAAAGGCGGTCGAAGCGCCGGTCGTCGTCTCCCCGGATGGACGTCGCATCCTGTCCGGCTCCGACGATCACACGCTGATCCTGTGGAATCGAGAGACCGCCCAGCCGATCCGTCGTTTGAAGGGTCATACCGCTCGGGTGATTGCCGTGGCCATTTCGCCCGACGGCCGTCGTGCCCTTTCCGGGGGCGACGACTCGATCGTCCGGCTCTGGGAGCTCGATTCCGGCGAGACGATCCGAACGCTTCAGGGGCATACCGAGTGCGTCTTGAGCGTCGCGTTCTCGCCCGATGGCCGCCTGGGCTACTCGACCAGCGGTGGTGTTGATCAAGGCGGATGGCAGAATGGGGCCGATTCCGCGGTCCGGGTCTGGAAGCTGGAGACGGGCGAGGAGGTCCGCAAGCTGGAGGGGCTTGCGGGACTCGTCTGGAGCGTGGCCGTCTCGCCCGACGGCCGTCGCGTCCTCGCGTGCGGGAACGTTACGCAGGCGGCCATCGTCTGGGATGCGGAGACCGGGGCTGAAATCTGCCGCTTTCGCGAACACCACAAGCCCGTCATCTGCGTCGCCTTCCTCCCCGACGGCCGTCGTGCCGTTTCTGGCGGCGACGATGGGATGATCCGGCTCTGGGACGTGGAGACGGGCCAGGAACTCTGTCGCTTCAACGGATACGCCGGGATCACCTACGTGGCCGTCTCGCCGGACGGGCGATGGCTCCTCTCATCCGCCTGGGATAGCCATGACTTGCGGCTCTGGGACGTCGCGACCGGCCGGTGCCTGCAGCGGATCGTCTGGCCGTCATGGGCGTGTCGCGGATCGTTCACCCCGGACAGCTCTCACGCCGTTTGGGGGGGCTATGACGGAATCATCCGCATGTACCGACTGATGGGCACCGACCAGCGATCGACCAAAGGTGCCGCGGCGAGTGGCACCGGCGCCTCGCAATCTCCGAAGCCTGAGGGCCATCAGCGGGTCGAAAACTCGATCGGGATGAAGCTCATGCTGATCGCGGCCGGTGAGTTCTTGATGGGCTCGGCCGATGACGCGATCGAGGCGGAAGCCGACGAAAAGCCCCGGCACCGGGTACGAATCACCAAGCCGTTCTACCTGGGCACTTGCGAAGTGACCCAGGGCCAGTATGAAGCGGTGATGGGCAAGAACCCGAGCTATTTCTCACTAACTGGTGGAGGCGCGGACCAGGTCGGGGGCAGTCGACGGCTCAGTATCCGGTCGAGAACGTCTCCTGGTTCGACGCGATCCGCTTCTGCAATAAGCTCAGCGAGAAGGAGCGGAAGAAGCCGTTCTACGAGATCGATGGGGCCGATGTCCGAGTCCCGGACTGGAACGCGCAGGGCTATCGCCTGCCAACGGAGGCGGAGTGGGAATACGCCTGCCGGGCGGGTACCTCGACGGTATTCTCCTTCGGAGTTACGCGGACGCAGTTACGAGAGTACGGCTGGTTCGACGAGAACTCCGAGCGGCGAACGCACCCGGTGGGCCAGAAACGGCCGAATCCGTTCGGCCTCCATGACATGTACGGGAATGTATGGGAGTGGTGCTGGGATTGGCACCGCCCGGAATTCTACGCTCAGCCACCCACGGATGACCCGACCGGTCCAGTGGCCGAGGTGCGGATCCTACGCGGCGGAGGCATATCCCAGGATCCGCGTGGCTGCCGGTCGGCCAGCCGCCACTTTGCGCCGCCGGGGGGACTGTGGGCCGACCATGGCTTCCGAGCGGCCCGTGGGGCTGCTGACCGCTGAGCTCAGACGGGCCGAAAGGGGAGCCACGCCGAAGCGGTCGAGGTCAAAGGCGGTCCGGGTTAGGATCCGATTCCGCCGGCCCGATAGGGCATCGATCATCGGACGCCGAGGGGAGGCAGCCTGTCATCGAGAGTTAACTCTGCTTTCCCGCCCTCAGCCTCGCCGCGGGAAGTTCACGCCGGGTGTGGCTTTCCGGCTCCGGTAGTCGCCCTTTTCATCACGGTCCGGACCTCACCGTAGACCTCGCCAACCAAGGCCCGCGGTGTCCGGTGGAGGATGTCCACGCCCTCGCCGAGTTTGCTCGTCCACCAGCCGTCGGGCCGCTGCCGTGCCGCATGCGTCCACTCGCCACCATCATCGGCATAGAGCGCCACCTTCTCGTGCCCTGCTTCGTGGCCGTCGTGATCGCAAGGCTCATATCCGAGCGATGCAAACAGTGCGATCAAAGCGGCCAGATCATCCCCGGGCTGGGCCGGCCAGTAGATCCCGGGCTGCCACCAACGATCCGATTCTCCCACCGACCACGCGATGCAGTTGTACGCCGTGGACTCCGGGCTCGACACGATGTAGCCATCATCGGCCAGGCCCGGGAAGAACTGCTCCAGGTCGGTGTTCACTCCAGGTATCCTCGCCTGCGGCCCCACTCCAGCCACGACTCGGCCATCGCCTCGACGTGACCGGCTGACTCGACAGGAACGGGGTTCTCACCCGTGATCTCGGCGAGCAGACCGAACCAGGAGACACTCGGCCTCCGTTCCAGCTCCCGAAGGATCAGCGGCACGGCGGGTTCGCCCAATGCGGTCAGGTCATGGTAGACGGGATGGCCCCGCAGGGTACCCATGTTGGAACGATAATGAGTCAGCTCCGACCAGCGGGCCGCGAGGCTCCGGAATTGGCGTTCGACTGTCTGCCGCTGCTCGGGCGTGAGAGCGATCATGTGGCGCTCCAGAGGGTGTTGATGCAGCCTCACCACGGGGTGGTCAACCCGTGCGACCGGCCTCGGCGGCGCCTCGTCCGGCCGTCCCCACCGGTCGTCGCCCACGCCGTCCGTTCTATCATCCTATAATACCGGGGCAGCGAGGTTCCATTCAGATTTCACGGCCCGGCACCGGTCGGCGTTGGTCGCCCGGCCGGCCCGGCCCGCCGGCGGTCTGGGCCGACGGGGGGGACGTCGCGGGGGACGTCGGGGACGTCGCGGGGACGTCGGGGACCGTCGGGGTCAGGTACCATGAGGGAGGATGGTAGTGCGTGAGGTAGCCGTTCACGGGTCGGGGGTGACAGACGTACAGAACGGCACGGAGCGGTGAGGTTGCTTCCCGGCTACTTCGGTCGATCCGACCGAAGAGCGCAAGCCGCCGGTCCGACGCGTCGGTCGATCCGACCGAAGCGCAACATGTCTCGTCGGCGCATGTTCACCGTCATTTCGGATCTCGCACGAGCACCGGAAGTCTGACTTCCTGGGCTGGCCCGCGGAACGCGGCAAAGGTCCCCTGAGAACTGGAGATTTCGCCGTGCGGGCGGGACGGGTGCGGCGCTCATGGTGGCGCGGGCGGCATCGACAAGCATAAGGGGGATTGCTCTGAGCCGCCGACCGTCATACACTACAGAGGCGCCCACTTCCGAGCAGGGTCGGATCGATCGGGATCACCGCCAACCGGAGGCGGCGGCCTGGCCAAGGGTCGGCCAGGAGGATCGAGTCGGAGAAGCTCAGGGCCTCGGCCACGAGACGGGTCGGGCGTCCGCTGGTACGGAAATCCCGTAGCACGCGATCGGGCTCGAAAGGCAGGTCCTTGCCTGCTCGGCGCCGGAGGCCTGCTCCAGTCGCCTCTCAGCGGACGGGCCTACCGGGTTCGGATCGTGTGTCCTTCAGGTATCCGACGGTGACCCCGACCTCCGTCAGCCTGCTGGATCGCCTCAAGGTGGCCCGGTCTGACGACCCGGACTGGAACCGGTTCGAAGCCTTGTATGCGCCCTGATCCGTCGCTGGATCGGGCGGATGCCGGGCCTGGGTCACGAGGTCGATGACGTGTCCCAGGAGGTCCTCCTGGTCCTTGTTCGCGAGATCCCTCGATTCGACCGGCGACGGGAAGGCTCCTTCCGCGCCTGGTTGCGCCAGGTCACCGCCAATCGTGTCCGGGTGTACCGGAGGCAGCGGCATCGGCAGACCGGCGGCGCGGCCGACCAGACCGATGGTTTCCCGACTACAAGATCCTGCGCGAGCTGGGGCGCGGCGGCATGGGCGTGGTGTACCTGGCCCACAACCGGTTGCTGGGCCGTGAGGACGTCCTCAAGGTCATGGGCTCCCACATCATCGCGCGGCCTGGGGTGATGGACCGGTTCCTCCGCGAGATGCGCGCCGTCGCCGGGCTCCGCCACGAGAACATCGTCGCCGCCTATACGGCCATCCGTAGCGGCGAGAGCCTGGTCTTCGCCATGGAGTACGTCGAGGGACTCGACCTGGCCCGGCTGGTCCGGGCGCGCGGCCCGATGCCGGTCGCCAACGCCTGCTCCTACGTCCAGCGAGCGGCCCTGGGCCTGCAGCACGCCCACGAGCGGGGCCTGGTTCACCGCGATATCAAGCCAGGCAACCGGGTGTGGCCTCGGAACAATGTGAGTGACTGGTTTTTTGCCACCCGTCCTTCACGCTGCCAGAGGGAAGCCATACTGATCGATCTTCCGCCAGAATTGCGACCACCGCTCACTCGTGTAGGTCAGGCACCGCAAGCTCAATACCGCCGCCGCACCCGGCTCCTTCCACTTCATCCCTGAGCCGCACAATCGCTGCTTCACCAGCACCTTGCACGCCGCCTCCGTCACACCCGAGCCGATCGGGATCGCTGCCTCCACCAAGGGAGCACCAGGAAGGTCGCCTTACCGTATTCGGGCGTCGCACCCAGGTCGATCGTGTGCTGCCGCTGGCCCTCTTCGTCGTAGAAGCCGATGGTGCCGACCATGGACTCCCGCCAGCCCCCCTCGCAGAGCAGCAGGCAGGTGCCGTCCATCCCGATGGTGATCGTCGCCGTCGCCGCCTCCAACTCGGGCAGGGCGTACTCCCATCCCTCCTCCTCGGCCAGCGCCACGGCGGCGACCGTATCGGCGACATTCTGGACGAAGCAGCGGGCGACCGGGCGGCCGTGGTTCTCGGCCAGGTCCTTGATGACCCTCGCCGAGCCGAACTCGGCGGACTTGAACGAGACCATCTTGGCGAACTTGGGGGTGGAACTGCCGACGATGCGGGCGTTGCGGTCGAGCGGGCCATAGGTCCTGCCGCCGTGAGGCCCCTGGTAGACATGGCGTTCGACCGGGGCGACGCCGTAGGGGGTCTGGTACTCCTTGAGGAGCTGGCCCTTGCTGGTCAGCTTGGTCTCGCCGACCTGGATGGGAGATCCGTCGGTGTCGGACGGAATCCCCATCCCCATCCAGTCCAACAAGCACAACCACAGCAAGCCGTATCCCGGCGATCACGGAATCCTGTTCAAACAGATCCGCCCGGGTCCACGCGCCGAGGTTGCCGTCGAGGCGATTCTGGAAAGGGGCAAAATGCAGCGCCAACGAGTCACGTCAACGACGCCCAGCGAGACGCGCAAGTCCAAGGGCCGTCGCCGCATCGCCCGCTGATCCGGACCGATCTCGACCGCACCCCGCTCGGCGGTTAACCTGATGACGACGGGGGTTCCCGCGCATCGTCGGATCGCGACGGCCGATGGATGCGAGCATCGAGGCCGATCCACAGAACCTCCCGGTCGAAAGACTCAACCGACCCCCAATCCGGTCGAGGGATCGAGGCCCGTGTCCTATCGCAGCTTCAAACACCTGCTCGGCGAGACCAGCCTGGAGCGGAAGTGCCGGTTCATCTTCGGGCTGGGCATCCTCGTCCTGGTCTCGGCCAGCTTCTTCTGGTACGGCCAGAAGACCGAGAGCCTGGTGCGGAAGCAGACGACCCAGACCGCCCGGATGCTCGTCGGGCCCACCTTGATGAACATCCACTACAAGGAGCTGGGCAACTACCGCCTGGAGCCGGTCCTCAAGGTGCTGGTCAACGACCTCAAGCCGCTCGACGACCTGCCCAATCACGACGCCTGGGTGCTCGACCCCGACAAGGCCACCGACCCCAAGAAGCAGCCGCGCGACGACTTCGAGCGGTCAACACTCGCCAAGTTCATCAAGTCCGCCGCCTCCCGCAAGCCGGGGCATTCGCCGGAGAAGTCGCCCACCTTCGCCGACGGCACGCCCACGTGGGCCGACGAGCAGGTCATCATCACCCCCGAGAAGAGGGAATACCACTACATGCAGGCGGTCTTCTTCAAGCCGACCTGCTTGATGGACTGCCACTCCAACAGCGGGAACAGCGAGGGCAGCGTCAACCATATCGACAATCACATGTCCAAGCTGGCCCCCGATGGCCAGCACTTCATCAACACCGAGCCGGGCGACCTGGCCGGCGCCGTGGTCGTCAGCCTGCCGATGGAGCAGACCATCAAGGCGATCAACAGCAATCGCGCCATGCTGATCACCTTCGCCCTGGTCACCGCCGTCCTGGCGATGGTCTCCTCGTACATGATCGTCCGCTACGTGATCGTCAAGCCGGTGAAGCACCTCCGCGACGTCTCCGACGCGATCGCCGCCGGACGGCTGACGATCCGCAGCCAGATCGAGACCGGCGACGAGTTCGAGGAACTGTCGCACGCGTTCAACCGGATGCTCCACAGCCTGGTGGCCATGCAGCAGGAGCTCCGCGAGGTCAACAACGACCTGGACCGCAAGGTCGACGAGCTGGCGCAAGCCAACATGGCCCTCTTCGAGATGAACCGGCTCAAGAGCGATTTCCTGGCCACGATGAGCCACGAGCTGAGGACTCCGCTCAACTCGATCATCGGCTTCTCGGAGGTCCTCTCCGGTGCCGATCAGCTCAACGAGCGGCACCGCCGGTATGCCAACAACATCCAGTCCTCCGGCAAGATGCTGCTGGCCATGATCAACGACATCCTCGACCTGGCCAAGATCGAGAGCGGCAAGATGGAGGTCCGCGCCGAGGACTTCTCGATCCGCGACGTCTGCGAGGGCCTGACCAACCTGAGCCGCCCGATCGCCGAGCGGAAGAACATCACGCTGGAATGCCGGATCGACGAGGCAATCCCGCTGCTTCGGCAGGATCCCGGCAAGCTGCGGCAGATCCTCTACAACCTGCTTTCCAACGCCATCAAGTTCACGCCGGAGGGAGGCCGCGTCACCCTCCGCGCGCGTGCCGAGGGCCGTTTCGTGGACCTCGAGGTCGAAGATACGGGGATCGGGATCGCCGAGGAGGAGCGAGAGACGATCTTCGAGAAGTTCCGCCAGGCGAAGGCCCCCGGCCAGGGCGAGGACGTGCTGACGCGCGAGCACCAGGGGACCGGCCTGGGCCTGTCGATCGTCCGCGAGCTGACCAAGCTCCTGGGCGGCGACATCCACCTGGCCAGCCAGCCCGGCAAGGGGAGCACATTCACGATCCGCATCCCGCTGATTCTATCGGGCAACCGCAAGTTCGAAGTCATGCTGTCCGACGAGCGGATCGACCTGACCAAGGCCCGCCGGATCGAGACGCGCCCTCCCCTGCCCCACCTCGCCCTGGGCCGCCCCCAATCCCTGACAGCACCCGGAGACCCTGCCGACCCGCTCCGATGGCGCCGGCGCAACCCTTCGAAGACGTAGTCCCGGAGCCGTCACCCATGAGGCACCATCCCATCACCTCGCTCACGGCGATCCTGGTCGCCCTGCTCTGTTGCGCCCCCGCGGGTGCCCAGGAACTGAAGGCCGGTGCGGCGGCCGAGTCGCTCTCGGCCGACGACTCGATGGTCATCGGCGGCGGAATCGGGCCGGGCAAGGCCAAGGGACAGGAGGGCGAACTGCGTGCGTCGGCCGTGGTAATCGAGGACGCCCATGGCGGCCGGGTCGCCCTGGTCGCCTGCGATGTGCTGATGATCGAGCGCGACGTCCTCGACCGCGCGGCCCGCCGGGTCGAGCACGAGACCGGCATCCCGTTCGACCACATCCTGATCAACGCGACCCATACGCATCATGCCCCGACGACCGTCACGGTCCACGGCTACGAGCGGGATGAGGCCTTCACGCGCCAGGTCGAGGACAAGATCGTCCAGGCGGCCGCGAAGGCCGGGCGCCGGCTCGCGCCGGCGACGTTCTCGTTCCGGCTCGGCGAGGAATCGTCCGTCGGCAAGAACAGCCGTTTGCTGCTCCGCGACGGGACCATCTACTGGGTCGGACCTTACGACGACGCGGTCCGACCGACCGGCCCCTTCGACCCGGAGCTGCCGGTCCTAGCCTTTCGCCGCCGCGACGGCGATCTGGAGTCGGTCCTGTTCAACCACTCGACCCACACGATTGGCACGCAGAAGCCCGGCGTGCGCTCGCCGTCGTTCTACGGGCTGGCCGCGCAGGAATTGGAGAAGGAACGAGGTGGCACCTTCCTCTTCTTCGAGGGGGCGTCGGGCTCGACGCACAACCTCGACGTGCCGGCGGCCGAGGCCACCTACCGCATCCGGCAGGCGGTCGCCGCCGCCCTGGTCGCGGCCCGAGAGCGCCCGGTCGATCGGGTCGATGCGATCCGCAAGGAGGTCACGGTCAAGAGACGGCACTTCCGGGAGGTGGACGACGACCGGGCCGTGGCCAGCTACTGCACGAAGCGGATCAAGGACCCCGCGGCCGCCCGTTCGGTGATCGAGACCTTCCGCGCGATGAGGCGAAAACTCTCCGCGCGACAGGGAGAGCCGCGCCCGACGTGGGTCCAGGCCGTCCGGATCGGCGACGTGGCGATCGTGGGCGTCCCCGGCGAGTTCTTCACAGCTCTGGGCGAGGAGATCAAGCGCCGCTCGCCCTTCCGCTACACCTGCGTCTTCGAGCTGGCCAACGACTACATCGGCTACATCCCCGACCGGCCGGGATTCGAACAGGGCGGCTACCAGGTCTGGACCGGCCTACATAGCTACCTCGAACCGGGGACGGGGGAACAGATCGTCGCGGAGGCCGTCAACCTGCTCGGACAGCTCAGGGGGAGAGCGGCGGCGGATTCCGCTCGATGATCGGACGGCGTTCCCAATCTTCGCCAACAATGGTTAGAATCGACCGGCGCGGCGGGGGAGGGGCCGGGCCAGTCGGGCCCGGGCGCCGCCTCGGGGCCTTTTCGGAACGGCGGAGCTTATGACCTGGCAGGGCGACGGACCTCCAGTGCTCGGCATCGACCTGGGAGGGACGAAGATCCTGGGCGGGGTGGTCGGCAGCGACCATCGGATCCTCGGCCGGGCGAAGCGCCCGACTCCGGCCAAGGAGGGCGGCCCGGCGATCCTCGAGGCGATGATCGACTGCGTCAACGAAGCCCTCAAGAATGCCGGGACGACCCGCGCGGAGATCGCGGCGGCCGGGATCGGCTCGCCCGGCCCGCTGGACGCGAAGACGGGCGTGATCCTCTTCAGCGCCAACCTGAACGTCCGGGACTATCCGATCGGCCCGGAACTGGCCGCGGCGCTGGATCGCCCGGTCCTGGTGCAGAACGATGTGCGCGTCGGCGGCTACGCCGAGTTCCGGCTGGGCGCCGGCCGCGGCTACCGCGACATCATCGCCGCGTTCGTCGGCACCGGGATCGGCGGCTGCGTGATCAACGGGGGCGAGATCGTCACCGGCTCGACGGGCAACGCCGGCGAGATCGGCCACATCATCGTGAAGGCGGGGGGCCCGCGCTGCGGTTGCGGCGCGCGGGGCTGCCTGGAGGCCCTCGCCAGCAAGACCGCCATCGGCCGCCGCGTCCAGAAAGCCGTGCGCAAGGGACTGCCCACTGTCCTCGGCGACAAGATGGCCCGCAAGGGGGGCCGGCTCAAGAGCGGCGACCTGTCCGAGGCCGTCGCCGCCAAGGACCTCGTCGCCCTCAAGGAAGTCCACCGCGCCGCGCACTACCTGGGGCTCGGGCTCGGCAGCCTCATCAATGTCTTCGGCCCGGAGATCGTCATCGTCGGCGGCGGCGTCGCCGGCGCGCTGGGACCTCCCTACATCGACCTGGTCCGGACCGCGGCGCGCTCCCAGGCGCTCGCGGACCCCAAGGGGCTCATCCGCATCGAGCGCGCCGCCCTGGGCGACGACGCCGGAATGCTCGGTGCCGCCTTGCTGGCACGCGAGCAGTTCGTCCGGCCCTGACGTCGAAGTAGGGCGGCACTGCCTTGGGCTCAACGCGCCCCCAGACGCGCAACGTCGCGCAGGTGGGGCAGCTCTTCGAAGTCGTCCCGACCGACGGCCTCGACGAACCGGCGCAGGGTGAGCTCCAGGTGGTCGGCGACCTCGGGATGTTGATCGATGACGTTGTTCTGGTCCCAACGGTCCTCGGGTTTGCGGAAGAGCTCCGGGGACCGCGGCTCGTCGGGGTCCGACTCGAGGGGGACGACCAGGTGCCACAGGTGGGTCCGGATCGCGAACTCGGCGACGTCCATGCCCATGCAGGCGTAGTCGCGGACCTTGGTCTGCTCGCCGCGGACCAAGGGGAGCAGGTCATGTCCGTGGATCGGCGGGTCCTCACGTAATGGCGGCAATCCCAGCGCCGCGGCGATGGTCGGCAGAAGGTCAACCGTCTGGACGATCGCCTGGTGCCGGACCCCGCCATGCCGCGCGCCCGGCATCCGGACGATCAGCGGCGTGTGGATCAGCTCCTCGTAGAGCCACGGGCGGAACCGGCGGACGAAGCCGTGCTCGCCCAGCGGCTCGCCCTGGTCGCTGGTGAAGATCACCAGGGTGTCGTCCAGCCGGCCCATGCGGCCGAGCGCGTCGAAGAGCACGCCCAGCCATCGGTCGACCAGCGTGACGGCGCCGGCGTAGGTGCGCTCGAGCCGGAACAACTCGGCCTCGCTGAGCACATCGCCGACGGCCCCCGCCGGGACGTCGATCAGGGCGGCGACTTCCTCGATGTCGATCTCTTCGCCCTCCTCGTCGGTCGAGTCCTCGACGAGGTCCCCCTCCTCGCCGGCCTCGAACTCGTCCGGCTCGACGGTGACGTACTGATCGCGGTAGGGCTCGGGAGGATCCCAAGGCCCGTGCGGGCTGAAGATGTCGAGCCAGAGCATGAAGGGATCCTTCCGGCCCCCTTGACGCTCCAGCCAGTCGATGGCGGCCCTCACGGTGCGCGCGACGCCGGTGTTTTCCTCATCGACGTCGCCATGGAGGACGGCCCGGTTGCGGAGGAGTTGCTCCCATCGGGATTTCCAGAGCGCGAAATCGGGGTCGTCCTCGGCGGGGATCCGCAGCCCGGGCTCGTCCTCGATTCGGACGCCTCGGGCGCGGGGATCGGTCGCCGGCACGAACGGGTCGTATCCCTGGCCGCGGATCCAGATCACCTCGTCGAAGCCCCGGCCGTACCCGAGCCCGGCCTCGCGCAGCAGCGGGACGTCGGAGATAAGGGCCGTCCGGACGCCCTGGTTCCAGAGGATGTCAGGCAGGATCCGCTCGTCGGGCCGGAGCGGGGTCCAGCCCTGGTCGGGGTCGGCAAAACCATAGCGGCCGGTCCACCAACTCCGACGGGTCGGCAGGGTGGTCAGGTTCTCGGGGAAGTGGTGATCGAAGACCACGCCCTCGGACGCCAGCCGGTCCAGGCTCGGCGTCTCGATCCAGGCGTTGCCGTACGCGCCGAGGAAGCCCAGGTGCAGGCTGTTGCAGACGATGGTGATGACGTTCATGGGCCCCATTGTAGCGAAATGCGGGATCGGGGCCAGCAGCCGGCGCGACGCTCTCGCCGCGAGTCGGCGGCTCGCGGCCGGCTTGTGGCACGAAGTGGCACCAAGTGGCAGCCTGTCGGGCCCGCACGTCTGCATTTCCCGCACAATCGCTCCAGGTGGCCGGAGCGGGGCGCCGGCCAGAGCGGGCCGGATCGCACCGCTCCGCGCCGGTCCGGCGGCCGGGATCTTGCGCCACGTTGCGCCACACCGTCAATTTTCGGAAGCCCTCGGCGGCTCCCGCCCGCGCCTCCCGCACGATCCGGGCAGATGGACCGGCGGGAGCCGCACCCGCCAGGCCATCGCCTCGCGGAATCCGCCACCGCCGACGAGGGCCTCGCCGGCTGGGTGGCGCGGGTGATTCGATCGACCGAATTGCCAAGGATCGTGGGAGCGAGAGTGCCCCAGTCTGAAGCATGCCACGCGATTGGACAAAGGCAAATCGGCCGGGCGATTTTTCTGGTGTCGTGGGGATCGATCGTAGCAGTCGTGCGGGCCAGGGTCGGCGGCGGGGCCGGCCGGCCGGCCGCGACCCGACCGACAGTTGGCCGTCGCCGGTCGGCGCGGCCCGAGGACCGGCGGTCGGCCCGCCGCGCCGGCGCGGGTCGTGGACGATCGGCGGACGGGACCGACGGCGATCGGCGGCGGCGCGCCGGGACGGCGGGGCCACCGGCGGGTCTCAGGTACACGAAGTCCCGCCGGTCGCATCAAATGGTCCACTCGTGCGGCGAGGCCTTCTCGGCGAGCTCGGCGATGGTCGTGCGATCGAACATGGCGCGCTCGGCGGCCCGGACGCTCTCCCAGACCGGGTCGAGGACGACCGTGGGGGAGAAGTCGGGGTCAAAGGCTGCGCGACGTGACCGCGATGGCCGCACGCAGCATCCCCACGAGCCGAGAACCGGATCCCCTCATCATCCCTGCCTCCATTCAGGCGCACCGGAAGCTCCGCCAACCGAAGAGATCGCCGGGTCTAGACGATTTGTATCAAATTGTCCGGATCGGTCGAGAGGAAAGGCGGCGCGGCGGGGGGCTCACGACGGCCTCCCGGACAGCCTCCGAGCCGGGTGCAACACCCCGTCTCGGGAGCGAGCCGACGAGACATGGAGAGCAAGCGAAGGGGATGAACTCGCGGCACACGGCGACTCACGGGCCCGGACACGGCGCAGTGGGGCGAGAGGGCGGCTCTTCGCTCGCCCCACGCCCCACGTCGATGGTCGTGACAGGATTCTCGATCTGGCCCCACCAGATCCCCTTCCTCCCGGGGACATCCGTGCCGGCGTCACCGGCTCAGCCGATGACCCGATCGTCGGGATCGGTCGGCGTCACCCCGGCCAGGCGGTTGTCGCCGAAAGTCGTGCCGGACCGGCCATGGCTGGACACGGCGACCGAGCGACCGGCAATGGCCTGGTCGAAGGCGGCCAGCTCGGTGAGGGCCTGGTCGAACACATCGCTGGCCGAGGGACCCGCGACTCCGGCGGACACGGCGGATCGCCTCCCGGGCGCGAGCTTCGCGCCCATCATCACCTGGGTTGCGGCCGACGCGTTGTAGTTCACTTCGAAGCTGCTCCCCAGGTCGGTCAGAGCCGAGGTCGTAGCGTAAGTGACCCCACCCGATGACATGTTGATCGCTTGCGACTGCCACGAAGGGCAGTTGATCGCGCCGGAGACCCCGTTGATCACCGCCGTCGCGTCGGAGAAGAAGACCGATCCGAAGTTTGGGAGCGTCGCGTAACTGCCGTTGATGGTCGTGCGTTCCATGATCCACTCGGCGGATTCCCGCTGGGCGAGAGGGCTCTGCGTCTGAGACGACGTCTGGTACTTCGTGTAGGAATCGTTCGCCCGGCTCTGGTCGACGATCGACAACTGGAATTGACCCGCATGGGCGCCGCTGCTGATGTACTGGACCGAGGCCGTGATCAAATCGCCCGGATTGACCGTCATGGTCCAGATGGTCTGCGCCGTCTGCTTATCGACGCTCGACCACATCTCCCACCACGCGAAATAGGCGGGCTGGCCGTTGACATAATTCTCGGAGGTCCCGATCTGCTCCACGGTATTGTTGGCATTGCCATCGATCCCCACCCAGGTCGATCCATAGCTCGAGCCGGTGGACGGACCGGTGACGGTCGGGACGACCCACGAGCCGGAGACGGCCGACACGGAATTCTGTTGCGGATTGGAGAAACTGGTCTCGGCCGCGTAGCCGGACCAGTTGGGGCTGGTCGTCGCGTTCGGGTTCGATCCGACGAACGTGCCCACGTCGGCGAAGCCCAGACCGTTGGGGTCGGCGGTGGCTGGCGCCATGGCCAGGACGTTGGACTCGATGAGGCTCCGGCCTTGGGTGAGCTGCCAGATGGGGTACTCCAGCCAGAGGTTGCCGTCGGTCCCCTCGACGAGGATGTTCCCGTCGTCGGTCGGTGCGAAGGACAGGACGTTGGACTCGATGTAGGTCCGGCCGGTCCACTGCCAGCCGGGGGACTCTTGCCAGAGCTTCTTGTCGGTCCCCTCGACAAGGACCCCTCCCCCGTCGGGCGCGAAGGCCAAGACATCGTTGCCGTCGATGAAGGTCCGGCCGGTCAACTGCCAGCCGGTGCCCTCCAGCCAGAGATTGCCGTCGGTCCCCTCGACGTAGGCATCCCCGTTCTCGTCTGCCGCGAAGGACAGGACGTTGGAGTCGACGAAGGTCCGCCAGTTGGCGCCCTCCAGCCAGAGGTTGCTGTCGTAACCCTCGACGTAGACCTCCCCGAGCCCGGCTGATGAGAAGGCGTAGACATCGGCGTCGATGAAGGTCTTCGTGTGCAAGAAGGGAGACTCCAGCCAGAGCTTGCTGTCGTAACCCTCGACGAAGACCTCTCCGTTCCCGGCCGGTGCGAAGGACAGGACGTTGGACTCGATGTAGGTCCGGCCGAAGAACGGCCAGCCGGGGCCCTCCAGCCAGAGGCGGTCGGAGGTGTCCTCGACGAAGGCTTCCCCGCCCGGGCCCTGTGCGAAGGCCAGGACGTTGGTGTCCACGAGGGTCCGGTTCTGGTAGTTGGGGGCCTCCAGCCAGAGCGTGTGGTCGGAGCCGAGAACATACGTATTGCTCAACAACTGCAGCCGCTCGACCTCCTCCAGACTCGGCCGCAAGGACCGACGTTGGCGGGTGGCGGGTCTCGTGCTCAAGCGTGGCCAGTTCATGGGAATCTCCTGAGTCTGAGTCATGCCTCGCGGGCATCAGGGTGAATCGAATCCGAAAGCGCAACGAGCCAACCTGCACGGAGAGTCATTCCAGCCACCTTCGGTGCTGGTGCCTTGCCTGGACTCTCCGATGCCACGCCGACTGCTTGCGTCACACAAACACCGGATCCCGAAATGGGGTGGGAGTTGGGACAGGCGCCGGGAATTTTTCTTCCGAGCCGGACCGATCCCGGCCGGCGATGGGACGCGGCGGGATCCGCAAGGATCGGCCCGGTCGGGCTGCGGGGATCGGGAGGCCCCCGTCATCGGGGAAGGGAGCGACGGTGCCGGCCCGATCGCGGGCGTCGAGGCGTCGTCCGCGGCCCGCCGCCGGGCGCGGACGCGAAGGCCGGCGATGATCAGCGGGCGAACGGCTCGGCCGGGAAGGCCAGGTCCATCAACAGGAGCCGAAAGTCGGCGCGCGATCGGAGCGGGGCGAACTCGGGATCGGCGGCGAGGCGGGCCGGATCGCGGTACCCGGCGGCGGCGGCGCGGCGGAGGATCGTCATCGCCTCGCCGGCCGACTCCGGCCCGCACTGGGCGATCTCGCGCGCGGCCTCGTAGAGCCGGGACGGGTCGGTCGGCGCCAGGTTCAGGCCGGCGCGGACGGCCAGGAGCGCCTCGGCCGGGCGGCCCAGGCGCGACGCGCCCGGGCCAGCGCGAGCTGATCGTCGGCGAGGTGGTGGCGGAACTCGACCGATCCGGGCATCACCGCCGAGGCCGCCCGATGGTGGCGGATCGCCTCCTCGATCGCGGCGACGGCCTCCGCCGGGCGGCCCAGGGCCAGTTGGGCCTGGCCCAGGTAATAGGCGATCAGGCCCAGGGTGTCGGCCAGCTTCGGCGTCTCGGGATGGGCCACCACCAGGGGGGACTGGATCGCTCGCGCCAGCCGGTAGGACCGCTCGGCGGCGGCGCAATCGCCCGATTCCGACTCGATGATGCCGATGTTCAGGTGCGATGCCGCCACCTGATTCTGGTACCAGAAGACGCCGGGATTGTCGCGGGCGAGCCCCTCGCGGATCTCCAGGCCCCGCCGCACCGACCGCAGGGCCGAGGCCCGGTCCCCGGCCCTGCGCTCCAGGTCGCCGATCTCCGCGTAGGTGCGGGCCAGGTCGTCGCGGAAGGCGGAGACGGTCGGGTGGCGGCGCGTCACCTCGAGGTGGATCGCCAGGGCCTGCTTCAGCTCGCGGAGGCCCGATTCCGGGCCCTCGATCACCCCGAGGAGCACGCCGGCGTCGTTATGGGCGGCCGCCAGCTTGTTGCCCCAGCGGGGGTCCGCGGGGTCGCGGCGCGCCAGGGCTTCGAAGACCTCCGCGGTCTCCCGATAGTCGGCGAGCGCCCCTCAGGTCGCCGAGGTCCTGGCGGTTCAAGCCGATGTTGTTGATCACGATGCCCAGCAGGGCGCGATACCGGACCTCGGCGGATTGCTCCGCGACCAGGGGCTCCAGGATGCCCCGGGCCACGAGGTATTCTTCGATTGCGCCGGCCGGATCGCCGGTCTCGTTCCGGATGACGGCGATCCGGTTGTGGGCCAGCGCGAGCTGGTGGCGGTAGGAGGCGACGGAGGGATCCTCGCGGGCCAACTCCCGGAACAGGTCGCGCGCCCGGGCTTCATCGGCCAGCGCCGCGCCGATCGCGCCGAGCCTCAGCCGCAACCCCCCGACCTGACTGAGGATCCTCCCCAGGCGCTCCCGGGCCTCCGGGGACCGGTGGTCTTCCACGAGGAGTGGCTCGGCGAGCACCCGGGCGCGTTCGCCGGCCTCGAGGGCCTGGTCCTTCGAGCCGATCTCCTCGGTGATGAGGGCCACCTTGGAGTAGGCCTCGGCCAGGTCGGCGCGGCGCGGGCTCGGCGCCGCCCCGTTCGATGAATCCCTGGTAATAGCGGAGGGCGTCCTCGAGGAGCTGCCGGCGCAGCTCGCGCAGGTCCTGGCGATCCTGGGCCTTGAGCAGGACGCTCTCGCTGACGCGGGTCAGGTAGTCCTCGACGGCCTGGCGGGCCATCCGGAAATTGGATTCGGCGCGGTCGCGCTGGCTGGAGGCCTCGGCGCGGGCCGTGGACTCGGCCCGGCGGGCTTGCGACTCCCGCCGCCTCGCCCGATCGACCGCCACGGCGGCGGCGACCGAGACGGCCGTGATCGCGATGAGGGCGGCGGCGCCGGCCTGCGTCCAGGAGCGGTGGTGGCGCATCCAGCGCGCCAGCCGCTCGGGCCGCGTCTCGCGACGGGCCCGGACGGGCTCGTCGGCCATCCACCGCTCGACGTCCTCGGCCAGCGCCTTCGGCGAGCCATACCGGTCCTCCGGATCGAGGGCCATGGCCTTGAGGCAGATCGCCTCCAGCGCCCGGTCGATCGACGGACCCCGCTGGCGAGGCGGTGCGAAGCCGCCGGTCTGCACCGCGCGGAGGACGTCGGCGACTTCCCCCTCGAAGGGCGGCTGGCCCGTCAGCAGGCAATAGAGGGTCGCCCCCAGGCTGTAGACGTCGCTCCGGGGGCCGAGGCGATCCAGATCGCCGGCCGCCTGCTCGGGGCTCATGTAGGCCGGCGTCCCCACCGCCGAGCCGGCGAGCGTCTCGACGCCGCCGGTGCCCGAGCGCGGCGCCAGCGGCCTCTCCCCGGCGTGCCCCTCGGGGCCGGCCCGGCCCATCAACTTGGCCAGGCCCCAGTCGACGACCAGGGCCTCGCCGTGCCCGCCGAGGACCACATTCCCCGGCTTGATGTCGCGGTGCAACACGCCCCGACTGTGGGCGTAGTCGATCGCCTGGCAGACGTCGAGGAACCGCCGCAAGAGCTTGCGCAGCTCGAGCGACCGCCGCCCCGGGTCGCGCCCGGCGCTTCGTCGGCGTGATACTGACCGATCGCCTCCCTGAGGCTCTCGCCGCGGATGAACCGCATGGCGTAGTAGGGGCGGCCGTCGGCGTCGTGGCCCAGGCCGTATACCGGGACGATCCCCGGGTGCTCCAGCCCGCCGGTGATCTCGGCCTCGAGCAGGAACCGGCTGCGGCGGGCCGGGTTGTCGGCGTGCCGCTCGAGGATCTGTTTGAGGGCGACCTCGCGGTTCAACTCGGCGTCGTAGGCCAGGAAGACTTCGCCCAGGCCGCCGCGGGCGTGCGGGGCGAGGCGGCGGTACCGCCCCGCCGCCGGCCCGTCGCCTCGGGGGCCGTTCCCGGGGCCGTCTCCGGCCGGCGGACCCGCCGCGATCAGCCCGGTGGGACCGGCCGCCGCGGTGCCTCCCGGCCCGGGAGCCCAGACCTGCGTTGCGGTGCGGGTGGGGTCGGCGCAGTGCGGCGGTCGAGCCCGACCAGACCTCGGCGATCAGCGTCTCCTGGCCGGGGAACCGCCGGGCGTACTCGTCGGGGGTCGGCCGCTCGCCCGAGGCCCGACGCAGCTCCAGCTCGGCAGCCAGCAGCTCGCGGAGCATCGCCGAGCGGTCGGGCTCGGCCGGATCGACCAGGAACTCCTCGAGGCGGGGGCGACCGCCGGCCCGCCAGGCGTCCTCGAAGGCGTCGCACGCCCGGTCCACCCGGGCCATCAGGCTCAGCGGCATGGCGCCGCGGCCGCGCTCGCTCCGGCTCATGGGGGTAGCCTCTCCGACCAGGTCCGGCGGATCAGCTCGAGCTTGCGGGTGATGGTCCGGCGGTTGCAGCCGAGCCGCGCGGCGATCTCCTCGCCGGTGCAGCCCTCGAGCCGGAGCCGGGCCACGTCGCGGAGCGACGGCTCGGGGAGGACCTCGAGCAGCCGCCGATACTGCTCCTCGAGCATGGCGGCGAATTCCGGCGTCGGCTCGCCGCCGGCGAGCCAATCGAGGCCGCCGCCTGCCACATCCGGCTCCGACCCGGCCAGCTCGGCCTCGCCCAGCACCCGGCCGCCGCCCCGCTTGCGGGTGCGCTGGTGCCGGATCTGGCCGAGCACCTTGCGGGCCGTGATCGTCACCAGGAGCCGCCAGAGGTCGTCCCGGCCGTCGAGCCGTTCGAATTGCCCGCGCCCGCGCCGGCGCAAAGGCTGTGGAAGGCGCTGAGGGCGGCGTCCTCCTCGTCGGCGGCGCCGCGGGGCCATCCCGAATCGGGTCCGGGCCAGGCGCACCAGCTCATCGAAATCGCGCCCCCAGAGGCGTTGCGCCGCATCGGCGTCGCCTTGCTTCAGCGCCGCGATCCAGTGGGTCACCGACCCTTCATCCGGAGACGACACGCGACACCTCCCGTCGGCCTCGACGAATTCACGGGTGACAGGCGGCATCCTAACGCGCCGGCCCCGGCGCGGCCAGGAGGCGTTGCGCCTTCTCCCTCCTCGCGCGATGCGGCCGATCCCGATCGGATCCGGTCGCAATCCGGCGGGAATCGCGAGGTCGGAGCGGCGACCCGGCGCTCGACTCGGGCGCCGGAGGCGGGGCGGGTCGTCAGATGGTCCACTCGTGCGGCGCGGCCTTCTCGGCGAGCTCGGCGACGGTGGTTCGATTGAGCACGGCGCGTTCGGCGGCGCGGACGCTCTCCCACAACGGGTCGAGGACGGCCGCGGCGGGCCGCCGGCTCGCCTGGGCCTCGCGGGCCGCAACCTCGGGGCCGTCGACGGCGGAGAGGATCTCGCCGACCGAGATGGACGACGCCGGCCGCGCCAGGTGGTAGCCGCCCGCAGCCCCTCGCGTGCTCGTCACCAGGCCGGCACTCTTGAGCCGGAGCAGGATCTGCACCAGGTAACGTTCGGGGATGTCGTAGGCCTCGGAGATCTCGCGGATACGCAGCGGCGGCGACTCCGGACCGTGCCGCGCCAGGGCCAGCAGGGCGAGACACGCGTATTCGGCCTTGGCGGAGATCTTCATGAACCCGGCGGCCTCCGGACGACCCTGCGCACCCGGATCAGAGCTGGCTGCTGTCCAGCGAATGCAGGCCGCACTCCGTCTTCGCCTGGCCGGCCCATCGGCCCGCGCGTTCGTCCTCGCCGGCCGCCACGGCCCGCGTGCACGGCCAGCAGCCGATCGATGCGTAACCCCGGTCGTGCAACGGATTGTACGGCACCCGGTGGGTGACGATGAACGCCCAGACGTCGCGCCGCGTCCAGTTCAAGAGCGGGTTGACCTTCATCAGGTCGAACTTGGAGTCCGGGCCCACGATCGGCGCGACGGCGCGGTGCGACGACTGATCGGCCCGGATCGCCGTGACCCACGCATCGTAACCGACCAGCGCTCGTCGCAAGGGAACGATCTTGCGGTCGTAGCAGCACTGGTCGGAATTCACCACGTACAACGGGCCGCCGTGGCGTGCCTCGTATTCGGCTACCGTTGTCTCGGGACGGATCATCTCGACCTCGATGCCGTACCGTTCGGCGATCCGGTCGCGCAGCTCCAGGGTCTCGGGGAACTGGTAGCCGGTGTCCAGGTTGAAGACCCGCACCCGCGGCTCGATTTCCGCCAGCAGGTGCAGCAGGATACACCCCTCCGGCCCGAACGCCGTCGCCATCGTCAGCCGCGGGTAGAACCGATCCACCGCCCACTGGATGATCTCGTGCGGCGTCGCACCCGCCAGGCGGGCACTGACTTCCGTCCATTCGTCCGATACCGGAGCCGCGATCGAAGGAATCACGTGGTCTTGCCCCCTGATGCCGGCCCGAGATCCACCGGGCTTGGGGCAATCTTACGTATCCCGCTAATCAAGGTCAAGATTAGCCCCTGGCCTGCGAACTGACCCAGGCGGGCGCAGCCTGTTCGTACCGGCGGATTTCCGGTTCGTGGCCGAGGGTCTCCGCGATGGCGTCAAGCCCATTGAGCAGGCGGTGGCGGTGGGATTCGGGGACCTGGAACGAGAACCGCGGTTCCGAGTGACTCGAGCCGGTTCCGGATTCATGGAGCGTGATCGTCTGGTCGCGGAGGTCGATGGTCGCCTCGGACTGTCCGGGGTGGGCGCGCCCGGCCGCGGCGATCACGTCCCGATCGGCCTGGGGGAGCTCGATGACCAGCAGGCCGTTGTTGAAGGCGTTGGACTCGAAGATATCGGCGAATCCTTCGCCCGGTCCGGGGGCGATGATGGCCCGGAAACCGGCCTGCATGACCGCCCAGACCGCGTGCTCGCGGCTGGAGCCGCAGCCGAAGTTGCGGCCGACCACGAGGATCGTCGCGCCCTTCAACGCAGGCTGATTCAAGGGGAAATTGGGGGTTTCCGGCCCGTGCCGCTCCGGATCGTCGATTTCGGGGGCGCCGCCCGGCACGTAACGCTTGTCGGCAAAGAGCAACGGGCCGAAGCCCGTCCGCTCGATCCGCTTCAGGTACCGCGCGGGGATGATCAGGTCGGTGTTGACGTCGGTCCAGTCCAGGACGGCCAGGCGGCCTTGGTGGGTGACGAATGGTTGCATGGTGGTGGCTGATGACAATTGGCGAGGGTCTTTGGTGAGTGTGTCGACGACGGTCTTCGTCCGGATTCCCCGCATCGTTAGAGGATCCAGACTTCCAGACCTGGGGCCTTTCAGAGCAACTCGCGGACATCGGTGAAGTGCCCGGTGACGGCGGCGGCGGCGGCCATGGCCGGGCTGACCAGGTGGGTGCGTCCTCCAGGGCCCTGGCGCCCCTCGAAGTTGCGGTTGCTGGTGCTGGCCGAACGCTGGCGAGCGGTCAGCTTGTCGGGGTTCATGCCCAGGCACATGCTGCACCCCGACTGCCGCCATTCGGCGCCGGCTTCGACGAAGACCCGGTGGAGGCCCTCGGCCTCGGCCTGGTGGCGCACCTCCTCGCTGCCGGGCACGATCATCGCCCGCACGCCGGGGGCGGTCTTACGGCCGCGGAAGACGCGGGCGGCGGTGCGCAGGTCCTCGATCCGTCCGTTGGTGCACGAACCGATGAAAACGACATCGACGGGGATCTCACGGATCGGCGTGCCGGGGGTCAGTCCCATGTAGTCGAGCGCCCGGCGGGCGTCGTCGGGGCTGGCGAAGGGGACCTCTTCGGGTTGCGGCACCACGCCGGTCACATCCACAGTCATCGCCGGGTTGGTACCCCAGGTCACCTGCGGCACGAGGCCGACGGCGTCGAGGCTGACGTGGCGGTCGAAGCCGGCGGGATCGTCGGTCCGGAGCTGCTTCCAGTCTCGGATGGCCGCGTCGAGCGCCGCGCCGCGGGGGGCGAAGGGGCGGTCGCCGCGGGCGATGTATTCAAACGTCACGTCGTCGGGGGCGATCAGCCCGGCCCGGGCCCCGGCCTCGATCGACATGTTGCAGATCGTCATCCGCCCTTCCATCGAGAGCGCCGTGATCGCCGGGCCGTAGTATTCGATCACCTGGCCGGTGGCGCCGCCGGTGCCGATCTTGCGGATGATCGCCAGGATGATGTCCTTGGGCTCCAGGCCGGGCGCGAGTTGGCCAGTTACCTCCACGCCCAGCGAGCGCGGCCGGGCGCCCTGCCAGAGCGTCTGGGTGGCCAGGACGTGCTCGACCTCGCTGGTGCCGATCCCGAACGCCAGCGCGCCGAAGGCCCCGTGCGTGCTGGTGTGGCTGTCGCCGCAGACGATCGTCAGGCCCGGGAGCGTCAGCCCGAGCTCCGGCCCGATCACGTGCACGATCCCCTGGTGTCCACTCTGGATGTCGTAGAGCGTAACTCCGGTCTCGCGGCAGTTCGCCCGGAGGGTCTCGACCTGTCGCCGCGACAGCGGGTCGCGGATGTCGAACTGGTTCTCCGTCGGCACGTTGTGGTCGACGGTGGCGAACGTCAAATCCGGCCGACGGACCCCGCGCCCGGCCAGCCGCAGCCCGTCGAACGCCTGCGGGCTGGTCACCTCGTGGATGAGGTGGCGGTCGATGTAGAGGAGCGTCGCCTCCTCCGTCGCCGCGATCACGTGGCGGTTCCACACCTTCTCGAACATTGTCTCGGGCATTTCGCAATCGACCTCAGATGCCGCTCGTCTGTCGTAGGTCTCTCTAGAGGGGCGACGCCGCTGCGAGGTTCACCCGCTTGCGTCATCGCACGATCCAACAACTCGCACGACCGCTCGACTTTAAAGATTGTCGCAGCCGCAATACCCCGGGACAAGATCAGGCCCGGCGGGTGAGCGTCTTACGAGTGGGTAAACGGCTACGCGGCGACCCGGCGGTTGGCCCAGAACGCATCCCATTGTCCCTGCTCACTCAAGAGCAGGGCTCGCAGATGGCCGACCGCATCGGCCCCCTCGTGGCCCCACCGCATCCCCGAGCCCTTCATTCGCCGGCCGATGACCGTCTTACACGCCGCCTCCACCGGGCCCGAGCCGATCTGCCACCCCTTGGCCCGATAGCTCGGATAGTCCATCCGATGGCACTGGTTGCGGAAGTAGGTCACCACCCCCTCCCATGCCGGCCGCGCCGGGGATTCCCGGCGAGGTCCAGGCCCTCCAGCCAGGCCAGGATCGCCGGTCCGCCCTCGTGCTTCAGCCGGTGCGACCACGCCGCGTGGGCCGCCTCGGCCGCCGCCGCGTCACCCGGGTGCCAGGCCTTGGCGAAGTCCCCCAGGTGCTCACTGGCGTGGTAGAAGTCCAGGATCACCACATCGAGCCGGCCGAAGTGGAGCTGCAGCAGGTCCTCCAGCCCCGCGCCGCCGTCACACACGGCGATCCATCGCTGGGCGCCGCCCATCCCCACCCGGCCGGCCGTGTGGCGCAACGGCTCGGCCACGGCCTCTTGGCCCTCGAGGCTGGCCACATACCGCGCCTGCCAGGCGGGCCGCCGCCCCTCGGGATCGGCCCACTGGCGGCGCTCCGCGGGGACCGGGTTGTAGACCATCCCCACCGCGACCATCTCCCCTTCGGCGGCCGCCCCGCCCGGGCCCTGCTTGGCAAGGCCCGTCAGGTCGATCGAAACGTAGGCGCAGGTCATCCCCTCGGCGTCCTTGTGCCAGTCCCAGGCCCGGGTCTCACCGAAGGCGACCTTCGCCTCCACGGCCCGGCCCAGCTCGCCGCCGATCGCCTCGGTGGCCCGCTCCACGGTCGATTCGGCCAGCGACAACCCGCTCATCTTGGGCAGGATCACCTCGGCGGCCAGCGCGAAGCTGTCCAGGGTCCCGGCCAGGGTGGTCAACTCGGCGGCGCCGGCGGTCAGGTCGCTCTGATCCAGGCCGAAGGCGGCGTCGCCGGGACAGTGGCCGTGATGGCAGTGGGGGCAGTGGTAATAGCCCCGCTCGATGGTCAGGGGGCCCAACGCCGAGAGGAGGCCCTTTTTCCGATAACCCTTGAAGCGGGTGTCCTGGTGGCAGTGGGGGCAGGTCAGGCTGGAGCCTCGGTACCCCCTTTTTTCCGCTGCTCGGCAGCGGTCTGGAGGGCCTTGGCTCCCAGGCGATGGACCAGGTCGCGGACCTGGAACTCGGTGGCGCCGAAGAGTTGATGGTCGGGCTTGATGGCGAGCAACTCGGCGATCGCGCGAAGGTCGTGTTCGGAGGCGGCCTTGAGCGACTCGAACAACTGCTCGGCGCGGCGGGCCTGCTCCTCGGGGAGATGGGCGAACGACATGGTGGGGACCCTCCGTGAACAAAGGACTAGTGAATCGGGGATGACGCATCCAAGACCTCTGTTCTACGAGATTTTCCACCCACTTTCGAGACGCCCACCCGGCCCGGCACAAGCCGCCCTTGATGTTTGACCGCGGGCTTTGCGACGGGTACGATCCCCAGTATCCGGCGCGTTCGTCCGGCGAACGTCGCCGACCGACCTGTCCCAGGCACGTTCCCCACTTCCTGAAAGGAGCCGGCCATGCCCCTGTTCGAGGTCGAGACCACTTCGCATATCATGATCGCATGTGTGGACGACGACGCGGCGGCGCGGTCCTTCGCGACGGAGCATTATCCGAGTGAAGAGATCATCCGGGTGAGCCATCGGCCGCGCGATGCCTGGGTGATCTCCAAGAAGCTGCTGGGGATCGGGGGCAACGGCGACGTGTGTTCGACTGCGCGCGACTGCCTGGCCAAGCGCAGGGGGACAAGCTGCACGCGGTGCGGCTCTACATGCAGGCGACGGGGACGGACCTGGACGGTGCGCGCAAGGCGATCGAGACGAATATGGTCCGGGGCTGGTGAGTCGGTCGAGTCGGCGGGGCCGACGATCTCATGCGAATCGATGCGATGCGCACCACCCTCTGTCGAGCACTTCGGCGCACGGTATGATGGAGCCATCCGTCGAGTGTCTCCTGTCAGCATCGGGCGGCGGGTTTCCGCGGGGACCGACCTGATGGAAGCGGATTCCCCGTCATGATCGTGAAAGGGTGGAGGTTATGCCGTCTCGAGTGATCTCGCTGATCCTGGGGGGTGGACGCGGCACTCGGCTCTACCCGCTGACCAAGTCGCGGAGCAAGCCGGCCGTCCCGATCGCCGGGAAATACCGGCTGATCGACATCCCCGTCTCCAACTGCATCCATTCGGGGCTGAACCGGATCTTCGTCCTGACGCAATTCAACTCGGTCAGCCTGCACCGGCATATCTACAACACGTACAAGTTCGATCCGTACGGGGGCGGGTTCGTCGAGATCCTGGCCGCGCAGCAGACGATGGAGCACGAGTCGTGGTACCAGGGGACGGCCGACGCCGTGCGGCGCAACATCCCGTATTTCACCGAGAGCAACTATGAGCTCGTCCTGATCCTCTCGGGCGACCAGCTCTACCGGATGAACTTCCGGGAGATGCTCCGGACACACCGGGAGAATCGGGCGGCGGTGACGATCGCGGCGCTGCCCGTCACCGAGCAAGAGGCCACCTCCTGCGGCATCATGCGCATCCAGGCCGATGGCCAGGTCATCGACTTCGAGGAGAAGCCCAAGACGCCCGAGAAGCTCGCGCGGGTCCGCACCGAACCGAGCTGGCTCGAGAAACTGGGGCTCAACGCATCCGGTCGGCCCTACCTGGCCAGCATGGGGATCTACCTGTTCAATCGGTCGCTCCTGGTCGACCTGCTCCGCACCAGCGACGCCACCGACTTCGGCCACGAGCTGCTGCCCAAGGCGATCCAGAATCACCGCGTCCAGGCGCACCTCTTCGATGACTACTGGGAGGACATCGGGACCGTCGGTGCGTTCCACAAGGCGAACATCGAGCTGACACGCGATGATCCCCCGTTCGATTTCAATTCGGAGGAGGGTCCGATCTTCACCCGGCCGCGCTTCCTGGCCTGCTCGCGGATTCTGGGCGCGACCGTCAAGAACAGCCTGATCTGCGACGGCGCGGTCATCGGGCATGGCGCGGTCATCGAGAACTCGGTCATCGGGGTCCGGTCGCGGATCGGCGAGAACGCCACGATCCGCGACACCTACATCATGGGGATCGACTACCTCGAGAGCCCGCAGAACCTGGCCGAGAACCAGCGGCTCAACCGGCCCCCGATCGGCGTCGGGGCCAACTCCGTCATCGAGCGGGCGATCATCGACAAGAACGCCCGGATCGGTCGCAATGTGAGGATCGTCAACCAGACCGGGGCCGAAAACGCCGAGGAGACGTCCACCCACGTGATCCGGGACGGCGTCGTCGTGACTCACAAGCTCATCACCCTGCCCGACGGGGCCGCGATCTGACCGGATCCGAACTGGCCGGCTGCCGTTGCCGAGGATAGTCCCGATCTGCGAGACTGTCTCTCGGTAGGGCGAGGCTCCGTCCGAGCCTCTTGGTAGGGCGAGGCTCCGTCCGAGCCGGAATCACCGAAGGCTCGGACGGAGCCTCGCCCTACCATCGGAGAGCCGCCCGAATTCCGGCCCGAAATGCAGAGCAGGAGGTGTCGCGCGTCATGGGAGGTTGGGCGATCCGCGTGCAGGACCTGCGCAAGGAATACCGCGGCCGGAGCGGCCCGGTCCTTGCAGTCAACGGAATCGACCTGCAAATCGGACTAGGGGAGTGCTTCGGGCTGCTCGGCCCCAATGGCGCCGGCAAGACCACCACCGTCGAGATCCTCGAGGGGCTCAACGAGCCGACGTCGGGCGACGTGGAAGTCTTGGGCCTGCGCTGGGCGACCGATGAACTGGCCATCCGCGAGCGGATCGGGGTCACGCTGCAGGAGACCCGGCTGCCGGACAAGGAGACGGTGCGCGAGATCGTCAGCACGTTCCGGAGCTTCTACAAGGACGGCCTGTCCCCCGACGACGTGATCGAGCGTGTCGCGCTGGAGAGCAAGGCGAACGCGTTCATCGAGCAGCTCTCCGGCGGCCAGCAGCAGCGATTGGCCGTGGCGCTCTCGCTGGTCGGCGACCCCGAGGTCCTGTTCCTCGACGAGCCGACGACCGGGCTGGACCCGCAATCTCGGCGCCAGCTCTGGGATGTGATCCGCGACCTGAGGGGACGGGGCCGCACCATCGTGCTGACGACCCATTACATGGACGAGGCCGAGCGGCTCTGCGATCGGGTCGCGATCATCGACCAGGGCAAGATCATCGCCCAGGGGTCGCCCAGCGAGCTGATCGCGCGCCTGGGCGGCGACCACATCGTCGAATTCGCGCTCGAGGGCAACGGGCCGCCCCCGCCGGCCGATTCCTTCGCCGATCTCGATTCGGTGCTGGCCGCCCGCGCCGAGGCCGACGGCTACTCGCTCACCGTCGCCGAGCCGCATCGCGCGATCCCCGCCTTGCTCGACGCGCTGGATCGACTCGACCGGCCCCTGGCCCGCCTCACCACCCGACACGTGAGCCTGGAGGACGTCTTCGTCTCGCTCACCGGCCGGCACCTGCGCGACGATGAGACCAATGATGGAAACGCCGCGGGCGGCCCCAAGGGGCGGAAGAACCGATGGAGGAGGCAGTAGGAGATCGCCGGGATACCTCGTCGTTCCGCGGAAACCGCCAACCTCACGGGCACCGGGACGGTGCTCGGAGAGCTCCCTACGAGCAGGCCACTGATGTTGCAGAACTCCCCGCTGTTCCAGCTCTACGTGACCCGGCTGCGCGACTTCTACCGGCAGCCGGCGCGGATCTTCTGGGTCTACGCCTTCCCCACGCTGCTGGCGATCGTGCTGGGCCTGGCGTTCCAGAACCGGCCGCCGTCGCCGATCCAGGTCGACCTGATGGAGGGTCCCGGCGCTTCCTGGATCAAGGCGGCGCTGGAGGCGCACAACGCGTCCCTGGAACAGGAGCGGGCGGCCGGCCGCCCGCGGCTGGACGTCCCGGCCGTCCTCTTCCGCCAGGTGGCCGAGGCCGAGGCGATGAAGCGGCTGAAGACCGGCAAGACTCCGCTGGTGATCGAGCCGACCGGCTCCGAGTCGTGCGCGTACCGCTACGACCCGACGCGGCCCGAAGCCGCCGCCGCCCGCCAGATGATCGACGACATCCTCCAGCGGGCCAGGCAGCGGAAAGACCCCGTCGCCGCTCAGAATGTTTATGTCACCGAGCCCGGCTCACGCTACATCGATTTCCTGATCCCCGGCCTGATCGCGGTCAACACCATGGGGGGCGGGCTCTGGGGGATCGGCTTCATGCTGGTCAACATGCGAATCGGCAAGCTCCTCAAGCGGTTTGTCGCGACCCCCATGCCCCGGAAGGACTTCCTGCTGGCCCTCCTCGGCACGCGGCTCACCTTCCTGATCCCCGACCTCGCCGTGCTCCTGCTGCTGGGGACCCTGATGTTCCACATGCCGATCCGCGGCAGCCTTGCGCTGGTCATCCTGGTCGACGTGGTCGGCGCCCTGGCGTTCTCCGGCATCGGCATGCTGGTCGCCTGCCGCACGAGCACCACCGAGGCCGTCAGCGGGCTGATGAACCTGATCATGCTGCCGCAATACCTGTTCTCGGGCGTCTTCTTCTCGTCCGAGCGGTTCCCCGACTCCGCCCAGTGGTTCATCCAGGCCTTGCCCCTGACCCAACTGGTCAACGCGCTGCGGCGCGTCATCCTGGAGGGCGCCGGGTTCCTCGTCGTCTCTCCCGGACTGGCCATCCTCGCCGCCTGGGCGGTCGTCACATTCGCCCTGGCACTGCGCTACTTCCGCTGGACCTGACGGACGCGCGAATCGCGGCTCGCGGAGCAATCGCGTCAAGTCGGACCACCACCCGCCCGAGAGGATCCGGCCTCGGAGCGGCGGGACGTCCACCTCGTCAAGCACATGGCCGAAGAAGGTCGCCTTGGCGAGGATCTCGAGGTCCAGGAACGACGACGGCGATTGCAGGGGGATGCCGGCCAGCTTCTCGAGCCGGTGCAGGCGACAGGGGGAGTAGACGTCGCGCAACGGGACGGCGAACACCAGGCGCCGCGGCCAGGCCGCGAGCCATCGCGCGAAGCGAGCCCACCCTCCGGCTGGCCGGCGGCCGATGACGTGGTCGCAATCATCGATGGCCTTCAGCAGCGGCTTCACGTGGGCCTCGGTCCACGGCTCCGCGGCCGTCGTGACCAGGACGAGCGGAAGTTGGGCGCCGGATAAGCCGGCGGTCAGCGCTTCGTCGAGCCCTCGTCCGGCGGTCGCGACGATCCGGGTCTCCACCGCTCGGTTTATCGAGCGCAGGTACTCCGCCAGGGCGCGATGACCTCCTCGGCGCGGTCGGGCGGCAAGTCGGTTAGTAGGACGATGCGGATGCCGGCGTCGGGCAGCGGGTCGCGCCGGAAGTGGCGGAGGAAGGGGTCGTCGAATTCCTCGATCATCGTGTGTCCACTGCCTGCGGCCTACGGCTTGATGAAGCGTTCGACCTCGTCACGATAGGCGCCCCAGAGCCGACCGGCCAGAGGGCCGGGTCGCCCGGAAGCGATCGGGGTATCATCGACCTGGATGATCGGCACGACCTCGGTCGTCGTGCCGACCAGGATCAGCTCGTCGGCCGCCATCAATTCCGGCAGGGTCACGCGCGATTCGACGAACGGGATCTCGAGTTTTTTCAGCAGGCGGAGGACCAGCTTACGGGTCGTCCCGGGGAGGATCTCAGGGCCATCGGGGGTGCCCTCGAGTCGTCCTTGCCGGGCCCAGAGCAACGAGGTGTGGGTGGCCTCGGTGACCACGCCGGCGGAGTCGACGAGGATCGCTTCCTGACAGCCGGCTCGGCGGGCGGCCTCGGTCGCCAGGCAGTTGGCCAGGAGGTTGGTCGACTTGATGTCGCAACGCTTCCAGCGCCAGTCGGGGTGGCTGATGACCTTGACCCCGGTCTCGCGGAGCCGGGCGGTGGGCGCGTCGTCATAGGGCCGGACCACGATGAGCTCGGTCGGCGGCACGGGCGGGTCGGGGAACGCGTGGGCTCGCGGCGCGACGCCCCGGGTGATCTGGATATAGACGGTGCCTTCCAGGACCTTGCTCGCCCCGATGGTCTTGTACACCCGATCGACAAGCCGGTCGACGTTGACGGGCGGGAACTCGAGCTCCTTGAGGCTGCGCCTCAGCCGGGCGAAATGTTCGGCCTCCAACCAGCAACGGCCATGGTATAGCCGGCAGACCTCGTAGACCGAATCGCCGAAGAGGAACCCGCGATCCCAGACAGGGACCCGAGCCTGCTCGACCGGCATCGTCTCACCGTTGAGACACGCCAAGACCTCCATCAGCCATCATCCTTTCGCGAGAGGACGTATCACCCCATCAATCGAGTCCGTGCCAGGATAATCGGCCGGCCGACGATCGGCAATGGCCGCAGACATCTCGCCACGAGCACCGATGAGGCAGGAGCCGACCGACATCGGATCGCGGGCCGAAGCGGGTCGGGGCGTCACGCCTTCGACATCGCCGACGTCGTGATGTCCTCGACGAGACTCGGATCAAGTGCCGGCGCCGATGATGACCGCGCAGTCCGTGCCGAGACCGATGACATGATGCATGTCGCCGCCATGTGGAAGGCGGAGACTTTCCCGTCATCGGTGCTCGGGTAATAATGACTCGTCGGCGCGATCGTCCCTCCCAGGCCGCCACCGCGGCCGTTTCGATCCGGCCGGCAAGGAGAGCGGTTCCGGCGCGGTTGGCGCTTTCTCTTCCGTAACGCGTCCTCCGTGCGGATTCCTGAGTAGACTCCACCCCGGAGACAACCAGCCCATCATGACCCGCTTCAACTGGATCGCGGTTTGCCTCGCCGGCGCGGTCCTCTGGGCGCCGGCTCGCTCCGCGCCTGCGCAGGAGAATACGAGTTCGATCACGAGAACGTGATGGGAACGTCGCTGGAGTTGAGGGTCCGGGCCGTGGACGAGGCCGCCGCACGCCGGGCCGAGGAGTTGGTGCTGCGGCGGATCGATCGCCTGTCCGCGATCTTCAGCGGGTATGATCCCACGAGTGAGTTCAGCCGGTGGCAGTCCGGCCGAGATTCCGACGGGAAGCGATCGCCCGAGCTCTTCGAGGTCTTGTGGGCGTCTGAAATCTGGCAATCGCGGACCGGCGGGGCCTTCGACCCGCGGGTCGAGGCGCTCTCGCGGCTCTGGCAGGCTTGTGCCCGGCGGGACCGATTGCCGGATGCGGCGGAGCTGGCTCGCGCGAGGGCGTTGATGACCCCTCGGGCCTGGCGGCTCGACCCGCTCCTTCGCACGGCCGACCGCCTCTCGGACGGCCCGCTCAGCCTCAACGGGATCGCCAAGGGCTTCATCGTCGAGCGGGCGTGCGACGCCGCGGCGAGCGAGGTGCCGGGCGTCACGGGCGTGATGCTCAACGTTGGCGGCGACCTCCGCGTCCGCGGCGCGATCGAGGGATCGATCGGGGTCGCCGCTCCGTGGGCCGATTCCGAATCGTCCGAGCCGCTCTGTTACATCGAGGTCAAGGATCGGTCGGTCGCCACCAGCGGGAACTCTCAGCGCGGGTTCCGGATCGGGGGCCGATGGTACTCGCACATCTTCGATCCCCGCTCGGGACGGCCGGTCGAGCGGGTCGCCGCCGCGACCGTGATCGCCGAGCGCTCGGTTGACGCCGACGCCTTCGCGAAGGCCTGCAACGTCCTGGACCCGGAGGAGTGCCTGCGGCTGGCTCGGTCGCTCCCCGGCATCGAGTTCCTGATCGTGGAGAAGGACGGCCGGACGACGCGGAGCGACGGCTGGCATCGCTACGAAAGGCCGCGGCCCGGCTGGCTGGCGTCCGCCGATGAACCCAAGGCGAAGGCGACCAATGACTTCCCGGCGAAGACCTCCCGAGAGGCGACGCCCTGGCCCAAGGATTTCGAGCTCGTCGTCAATTTCGAGATCAACCGTCCCGAGGCCGAGACCGGGAGGTATCGCCGGCCTTACGTCGCCGTCTGGGTCGAGGACAAGGACCGCAATCTGGTCCGCACCGTGTCCTTGTGGGTCTCGATGGGCGGCGCCGGTCCGTTCCAATGGATGCCGGACCTGAAGCGTTGGTACGGCGCCGACGACGATCGCAAGCGCCGCGGCGGCAAGGACCTCTTTTTCACGATCGCTCGGCCGACCCGTCAGCCCGGGAAGCATCGGGTCATCTGGGACGGCAAGGACGACGACAAGAAATGGCTGCCCGCCGGCGAGTACACCATCTGGATCGAGGCCGTGCGCGAGCACGGGACCTACCAGGACATCCGCAAGAAGGTCACCCTCGCCGATAAGCCGTTCACCGAGGAACTCAAGGGCAATGTCGAGATCCGATCCGCCTCGATCGAGTATCGTCGAAAGGCTGCGCCGAAGTAGCCCGGTGCCGGCCGATCACCCGGCGCATGGCCGCTCGCGGGGTCGCACCCTGAGGATCTGGCTGGTCCACACGACCCTGTGGCTGCACATCTACGTGTCGATGTTCGGCCTGGCGGCGGTCCTGTTCTTCAGCGTCACGGGCATCACGCTGAACCACCCCGACTGGTTCTTCGGCGGCGCGGAACGCCGGGATCAAGCCGAGGGCCAGCTCGACGTCAAATGGCTCCACGTGGGGACACCGGCGGTGGCCGGCGAGGGCTCGGAATCCTCGGGCGAGCCCGATCCATCGAGGGAGGTCGCCAAGCTGGAGGTCGTCGAATACCTGCGCAACACGCACTCGGTCCGCGGCGCGCTGGCGGACTTCCGCGTTGACGAGAACGAGTGCACGGTGAGCTTCAAGGGTCCCGCGTATGCCGCCGATGCCTTCATCGACCGCGAGTCGGGCCACTACAATCTCACCCAGACCTCGCACGGCATCGTTGCGGTGCTCAACGACCTGCACAAGGGCCGCGACACCGGCAAGGTCTGGTCGGTCGTGATCGACGTCTCGGCGGTGGTGCTGACCGCGATCTCGCTGACCGGGCTGGTGTTGATCTTCTTCCTCCGGTTGCGCCGGAGACCAGGACTGGTCGTCAGCCTGGTCGGCGCGGCGATCATCGTGGCGATCTGCCTGCTCTGGGTACCATGAAGGTGAAGAGAGACCGTCCATGCTTGGACGGAGCATTCGAACGTTTGATCCGGTCGGTTGACGTGGTAAGCTGTTGTTCATCCTGAGTTGACAATGGAGCCGCCTGGTCGAAACGATAACAGCGTCGGACCCGGCGAAGAAGGTGCCGAATGAATTTTCGATTCGATTTCGACAAGGCCCTCCAGGCCGCCGGTGTGTTGCTGAGCTTGGACGGCGATCGGATGGAGCGGATCCGGCTTCTGAAGTTGCTGTATATCGCCGACCGCGAGCTGTTGGGTGAGACGGGTCGTACGATCACGGGCGATCGCCCGGTCGCGATGAAGCACGGACCCGTACTGAGCCAGGTATATGACCTCATCAAGGGCGAGGCATCGAGGGCCGGGGAGTGGGGCCATTCCATCCGTACCATGAACCACGCTGTCGAATTGCGGCACGATCCCGGCCGGGGCGAGTTGTCACGCGGCGAGATCGAAAAACTGGCGGAGGTCACCGATCGATATCGTGACGTCGATGATTGGGCACTCTCCGAAGCCACGCACGAATTCGATGAGTGGTCGAAGCATTTCATCGAAGAGGCCGTCGCCTCAATTCCGTGGCGGGACGTCCTGGCGGCGCAAGGCAAAGAGGAACTCGTCGAAATCATCGAGCGAGAAGAGGCCGATAGTCGGTATGTCGATGAACTCTTCGGGACGAGCGCATGAAGGCCGGTGATACGTTCTTCCTGGCGGGCGGTGCCGCTGACCGCCATCTCCGGGTCATCATCTCGGATCCCTCGATCGACCCGGGCCGCGTGTTGTTCGTGAGCATGACCAGCTTCGATGTCACCAAGGAAGACGCCTGCCTGCTCGACATCGGCGATCATCCCTTCGTTCAGCACAAGACCTGATATCGCGTATGCGGACGCCAGGGAAGCACCCCTCGAAGCGCTCATCAAGCTCCGCGATGCCGGCCACCTTCGACCGGGCGACCCTGTCTCCTCTGAATTGCTCGATCGCATCCGGCGTGGTCTGTTGTTGTCGAGGTGGATCAAGTTGAAGCACCTCGGGTTGATGCTCGATCAAGGGTTGCTCGATTAATCCGATGGATGAGGCGCACGCGAGTGGGCGACGCGGAAGCCGCCGGCCTTCGGTCGGCATCACGTCGATCCTGACGGCGTCGGTGTGTGTTCTCCTCGGCTTCCGTCTGACCCTGGCTCTGGGCTCGGAAGACTTCGACCGATATGAGTCTCCGCTGATGATGTCGGTGGCGCGGCAGTTGGTGGCCGGTCCGCGCGAGTTGTATGGGCCGTTCGGCGGGTCGAACCCGCTGGTCCTGATCCACGCGCCCTTGTATTACCGCGCCGCGGCGCTGCTGGCCTGGCCGATGGCCAGGGCGGGGCTGCACCCGGTGGAGGCGGCCCGGCTATCCGGGCGGCTCATCTCGGCGATCGGGCTCCTGGCGACGATGGGTGCGACGTACCGGCTGGGCCGGACGGGGGGCTTGCCGGCGCGATCGGGTTGGTGGTCGGCGCTCTTGGTGGCCTCATCGCCGGTCCTGGCCGGTCAGCCTTTCGCCGTGCGACCCGACATGGCCGGGGTGGCGCTCCAGACCTGGGGCGTGGTCCTGGTGCTGGAGTCGCTGGCGGCCTCAGGTCGCCGGCTCGGCCTGGCTTCGGTCCTGTTCGGTCTGTCAGCTTGCGTCAAGCAGCACCTGCTCGGCGCCTGGGCGCTGAGCGCGGCATTGGCGGCGGTGGGCCGGCTGCGTGGGCGGCCGGGATCGAGTTCGCCGGCGCGTCTCGTGGTACCGGGCGCGATCGTGGTGACGCTGTACTATGGAGCGGAATGGCTGGTGACGGGTGGGCGGGTCTGGGAAGCGACAATCGTGGCGGCGGCGAACGTCGGACGGGTCCACCCGGGTGACTGGCTGCACGTCGGTACGGTCGTCGCGGCGATGGTGGGCAAGAGCGCCGGGCTAGCTGCCGTCGCCGTCGCGGGCGCGATCGCGGCGCGGCGGTGGTCCCGCGGATGGGTCTCGGCCGCCGCAGCGTTCCTCGCCGGGTCGATCACCCTGCTGGCTGTCGCCCAGCTCGCCCTGCCACGTCCCTGGGCCACCGGAATGCTGGCCGCCCTCGCACTGCTCGCGCTGATCGTCAGCCTGCCCGTCTGCGCATTGCGGCGCAGCCGACCGACGGAAACACCTGGATCGACGCCGCGCTCGGGGCTTATTGCGGGGCCGAGCTGATCCTCGTGGTTGTCCTTTGCCGCTCCTCGAGCGGCGCCTGGATCAACTACGGCATCCCGGCCGTGGTCTTCGCCGCCGCGCTGACGGCCCGGTCGCTCGCACGCGAGACGCCAGCCGCATCGCCAGCCTGGCGGTCGATCCCGGCGATGGCGACGGTGGCCGTGCTGGCGTCGGCGCTCATGGACGTCAAGGTCGAGGTCACCCATCGGCGAACCGAGCATGCCGACCTCGCCCGGGTCCTCGCGTCAACGCGATTGCCACCCTCCGCCTTCTTCTTCGCCGATCGCCCGGGACTCAATCGGATGAGCGGCCGGCTGGATTGGATCTACGATGACTGGTTGTATCCGGCCTTCGAGTCGCCGAAACTGGCCGAGCCGCGCGCCCGATGGCTGCGCCCTCTGCTAGGACCCCCGGCCGGGCGCGGGCCGTCGCGCTCGAATCCGACAGCCCTCGGCTCGACGGCCTCTTCGAGCCGCTTCCCGCGCTCGGCTTCCGGCCCGCGGGCCGGTTCGGTCCGTTTCGCATCTGGACATTCGGATATCCTTCGCCGGGACCCTTATGAGCGAGACACCGCCGTCGGCATCGAAAGGTGGTGGATGGGCCTCGGCCTGGATCACGGCCATGCTGGCCGTGTCGGCGATGCTCACGATCGGCTACTGGTCCGTCAAGGCCGTGGGTGAAGCTGACACGGAGCGGATGGAGTCTCCGCTGATGCTGTCGGTGGCGCGGCAGTTGATCGCCGGTCCGCGCGAGCTGTACGGTCCGTTCGGCGGGTCGAACCCGCTGGTCCTGATCCACGCCGCCCTTGTACTATCGCTGCGCTGCGATGCTGGCCTGGCCGATGACCAGGGCCGGGCTGCAACCGGTCGAGGCGGCCCGGCTCTCCGGGCGGCTGATCTCGGCGATGGGGCTCCTGGCGACGCTGGGGGCGGCCTACCGCCTGGCCCGGCTGGGGGGCTTGCCGGCACGATCGGGTTGGTGGTCGGCGCTGTTGGTGGGCTCCTCGCCGGTGCTGGCCGGTCAGCCCTTCGCCGTGCGACCCGACATGGCCGGGGTGGCGCTCCAGAGCTGGGGCGTGGTCCTGGTGCTGGAGTCGCTGGCGGGCTCCGGGCGCCGGCTCGGCCTGGCTTCGGTCCTGTTCGGTCTGTCAGCTTGCGTCAAGCAACACTTCCTGGGCGCGTGGGCGGTGAGTGCGGCGATGGTCGGTCTGTGGCGGATGCGGGGCCGGGTGAAACCGAGCGCCGTGTCGTGGTTCATGCTGCCGGGTCTGGCTTTGGTCATCGTGGTCTACGGCGCGGAATGGCTGGTGACGAGCGGTCGGATTTGGCAGGCGGCGTTCGTGGCGGCGGCCAACGTCGGACGGGTCCACCCGGGTGACTGGGACCATGCTTTCGTCGTCTACCTGGGGATTGTCACCGAGTCCGCCGGCATGGTGGCGATGCTGGCAGCGGGGCCCCTGGTCGCGGCCCGCTCGCGGCCGGGGGCGGCGCGCGGAGTCGTGAGCGGCATGGGGGCCGTCGCGATCGGGCTGGTCCTGCTAGCCCTTGTGACCCAGACGACACTGCGACACACGTGGACCGGTGCGGCCACCTTTTTCGCCGCGATCCTGCCTGCTGTCATCGCGGTGGCGGCGGCTCTGCTTCCCGTGCGGCCCTCGTCTTCAGCGAGCAGGACCGATTCGGCCTTGTGGCCATACTTGCTCGCGGAGCTCGGCCTGGTGACGTTCCTGTCCCGCATGAGCACCGGCGCATGGCTCAACTACGCGATCCCGGCGACCGTGTTCGCTTCGGCGCTGGCCGGCCGCGCCGTGTCGCGCGCCCTCGATGCCGTACCGCCGTCGCTGGCGGCCCTGCCGGCGGTCCTGGCTTCGCTGGCCATGCTGGTGTCGAGCTTCCATGGGCTGAAGGAGAACGAGCAGCGGGTCACCGTCGAGCGGGCCATGGCCGAGCGGATCTACGAGCACTTGCAGAAACCCCGCTCGTCGTACTTCTTCACCGACCGCCCGGGTTTCAACCGGCTCAACGGGCGGCTCGAGCTGGTGTATGACGACTGGCTGTATCCGGTCTTCGAGTCGCTCGGGCTGGCCGAGCCCCGCTCGCCGTGGCTGGGGCGGGCGCTGGTGTCGGGACCGGTCCGGGCTGTCGTCTCCTCGGATCCCCGCCCGTTGATCGAGGGGACGTCGATCGACCTCCGCCGTCTCGGCTACCGTCCCGATGTCCGCGTGGGGCCTGTTTACGTGTGGGTCCGCTGAGCCCCTCGGATGCGGCCACTCGCGGAGCACCGTCGATCGGAGCGGGGATGCCTTCGCGATCGCGCCACCGCCTCCTTCCCGGCCGCGTTCGATCACCGACGCAGCGTGGCCCGCCATTCCTCGTCCAGCTCCTGGACGGTCTTGCCCGTGATCTGCCGGAAGAGGTCCTCGTCGTACTTGCCCTCCCGGAGCGCGCGGTTGAGCTGGCGGATGATGTCCTTGTCGTACCTCTCGACCAGGTAGGCCAGGAACGCCGCGATGACGCGGTAGCTCCTGTCGTAGTGCGCCGTCGCCGGGTTGATCCGCCCCAGCTTCCCCGGCTCCCACTTGAAGAACCGGATGTAGTCGCTCACCCCTTCCACCAGCCACGACGGCCTCGGCCCGCGCCGATAGCCCTGCGCGACGTGGATCGTCTCGTGGACGATCGCCCCGACGTCCCCGCGGTGGCCCCGGAAGTAGGCGGCCGAACCGACGATACGGTCGCGGGAAGTCGCGGCCACGCCGCGGTAGTCCTGGCGGATCGTCAGCGTGATCCGGCGCGGCGGGCGGTATCCGTCGCTGCCCAGCGCGTCGTTGATCATCGGATAGGCGCGCTCGCAGGCCCGCGCCGCGCTCGCGGCCCACTCCTTCAGGTCGGGCGCCTCGGAGGCATCCACGACGAATTCGACCGGATAGCGGAAGGTCGAGACCGGCGGGTCGGCGTCGATGGTCAGCTCGCGGATGGCGATCGGGCGGTCCGACGGGCCGGGCTTGATCCGGATCGCCCGGACGGGCCCGTCGGCGGGGCCGCGTCGGGCCGTCCCGTCGGCGAACCGGGCGAACTCGTGGAAGGTCGTTCCGTCCGAGGAAACGTCGAGCGTCCCGGCCTGAATCGCGTCGCCACCGTCGGGCCGGCCGGTCGTCACGGCGATCGACTTGAGACTGACCGGTCTGTCGAGGACGAGCGTGAAGTGATCGTGGGGGCCGGGCGGCTCCCGTGAGGCGAAGAACGAGGCCCGATCGCCATCGAAGGCGAGCTGGCGGATCTGCGCATCGCGGGTCGCCAGGGTCGTCTCGACGGTCGCGGTGACGGGCTCGCCAGGCGGCGGCGACGCTCCGACCCTCGCCGCGACGACGACGAGCGTGAAGAGGAGGGCCGGAGCGACTGATCGCACTGCACGGGTCATGAGCGGAGTCTCACGAGGATATGCACACTGTCGCATCGATACCGGCATCATTGTCTGGCGCCCCGAAGGGGTAGCCACAAATCAGCCCAGGGCAACGCCCTGGGATCGGATCGGATGGCGATCTCTGAGCCCTGAAAGGGCGAAACGTCGCCGTGCCCGTGTCCCGCCCCTTCGGGGCTCGAGGTCGCTTGGACCTCCAGGTCACAGGGCGTTGCCCTGAGCTGATCTGTTCGGCCCCTTCGGGGCAGAACCCCCATGCCAGCTATCCTTGCGAGAGACTACTCTGAAAATAGCGTCTGGACCATAGGAGCATACCAGCTCCGTCAGCCAGCATTTTCATCCCCCTGGATGACGCCCCGCGTCATTGAGACTGACACCGACTTTCTTCGCAATTGAACGAAAGAACAGGAAATTCTCTTCGGCCCGTTGTCGAACGGGCCCGTCGTCGTTCGACAAAGTGTGGCGTGCGATTAGATGACCGTGAACAACCCCTGCCTGGATTCTCTCACAAAACGATGAGGAGGATGGAAATGTCGCGACGAATGATTGTCTGCCCGTTGCTGCTGCTGGCCCTTCCGCTTACGACCTACGGCGAGGACAAGGCCCGCAATCGGCCGCCGGCGCCCACGAATGCCGCGTTCGAGACCATGAAGAAGCTGGCGGGCACCTGGGTGGCCGCGGACGAAGACGGCAAGCCGACCGATCAGGTCCTGTCGATCATCAAGTTGACCGCCGGAGGCAGCGCGGTGCATGAGACCCTCTTCCCCGGTCAGCCGCAGGAGATGATCTCGATCTACACCGTTGACGGGCCGGACCTCGTCATGACTCATTACTGCGTGCTGGGTAACCAGCCGCGACTGAAGGCCGACGCGAAATCGGCATCCAACCAGATCTGCTTCCAGTTCGCCGGCGGCTCCAACCTCGACCCGACGAAGGACAAGCACATGCATTCGGCGACGCTCACCATCGTCGACGACGGCCACATCCAGGTTGCCGGGGTCGGCTGGCAAGGCGGCGCGCCCTCGAAGGACATGTGCTGCGGCTTGAAGTTGGTGCGCAAGAAGTCTTAGCGGCGTCCGAGCAACGCGGCCCGGGGTGCATCGACGTACTCGGTTCTGTCGAGGCTGTCGCGCCCGACCGGTTCGGTCGGCGCGGCCTCGTGCCGCTTGACCGTCCGGAGGATGACGTTCCGACGTCGTGACCTCGAGTCGCCAAGCGTTGACGTGCACCGTCGTCAGCTGACACCGACTCTTGCCTTCGGTCGGGTTGCGGTCGGGTCCGGGTCGGACGATCGGAGCGGGACATCTGGGACGTTCGCCCAGAGCCGTCCTCTGACAGTTGTCGATATTCGTGATGTGCCCCTTAGTTCGACTCTCAAACTCTCATAACCGTCGTGGTTGATGATTCCGACAAGCGACGAGCTCATCGATCTGGACCGAGGCACGCGTCAGGCAGGACTGATCGTCCGGGCGCCCCCCAGCGAGGGCTCGACAACAACCAGCCGATTTCCACCCTCGGCGCGGGCCTGGCCGATCGCACGTTCCGCCGCCTCGAGGAGTTGCTCTGTTGTCGATGGGCGGTCGTCGGTCGTTGCGACCACCACTGCGAGACTCGCCGTGATCGGGAGCATCGTGGATGCGCGAGCAATCACCGCGATTCGCAGGCAATCGGCCACCGCAAGAGCACTGTCTGTGGACAGGCCGGGCAGGATCACAGCGAAGCCGTACGGACTCACCCGCGCAGGAACGTCGCAATCGCGACTGGCTTCGTGGAGCAGGTTCCCCATCGCCATCAAGATTTCCGCCTGATTCGCGGGTTCCTTCTCGGAAAAGACCTGATGAGGATGGTCCAGTTCGAGCCGGATCAACGAGAGGGGAAGGTGATCGTCAATCGCGTCGCGCAAGGCACGGGTCAGGGCCTCTTGAAAACCCCGGACGTTTGCCAGACCCGTCAGCTCATCCTGAAGGACGAGGCGTGACAGTTGCTTGTTGGCCTGCTCCAGCTCCTGGATACGTGCTTCGAGCGCTTGCTGGACGGCGATGATGCGCCCGGCGGTCTCAAGACAGACTTCCAGCTCGAATGTATCGACGGGCTTGGATAGAAACTGATCGGCTCCGGCCTTCAGACCCTGGAGCCGCTCGTGGCGATGATCCTTGGAGGTCAGGAGTATCAGGTAAACATAGGGCAAGGTCTTTTCGCTGCGGATGGTCCGGCACAGGTCCACTCCGTCCATTTCGGGCATGAGCCAGTCGAGGATGGCCACCGGCTCGGCCCTGGTTTGCAAGACATCCCAGGCCTGCCGCCCGTCACAAGTGACTGTCACCTGGTGTCCCAGGGACTCCAGTCTCCTGCGCAGATCGACTGCCTGCACTCGGCTGTCCTCGGCGATCAAGATCCTCATGGGCCGGCCCTCGGTGAGGTCGTCCTCGGAAATCGTGCCCCTGGCCTGGCGTCGGTTCCCGGTCCGCGACCGGGAATCCTCCATAGGAAACCTAGGGCGCAGTCGGGCCCGAGTCGAGTTGCCCCGCCACACGCGGACAGTGCGCAGCACTGACCACGAACCACCGGGAAAGCACGCAAGCGAAGGACTTCCACGAATATGGAGGGTCCGGCTTGGTCCCAGACGCAGGACTTGCGGCTCGGCATTCTCAGGACGGGGGGTCGGGGTCTCAACGGGCGCTAACAACCTGCTAGCGATGGGCGCATTTCCAGCGTGAAAGCCAGCGGCAGGCGTTCACGGGCAGAGGGTAACGGCCGTTCAGCAGCGAACAAGGGGGTAGTTTGAATGCCGGTCCAGCCGATATAGGGCCGGCGGCAACCCCGGAGAGCGCGTCGGTGTCGTCGGACCGATGCGCGTAACGCGGCGCTCGCTTCGCAAGCTAGAGCGAAGACCTCCACAGAGAAGCGATCCTGTTCCCTAGTTCAGCAGTGCGTTTTCTGCGCAAGAACGCGCACCCCAGCCGTCAGGGTCGGGGGGCGCCATCGGTCTCCGGAGTGACCCCGCCGGCCGCCGGCTCGGCCACCGCAGTTGCCTACCCCCGCGGGAGCGGCCGCGTCGCCGGTGACGTCCTGCGCGGGCCGGACCCGGGTGCAATCGAGCGGCGTGGCCCGAGTGGATCGGCTGCGACTTCCTCCGGGACCCGCGACGGACCGCCTGCTCGGACGGCGGGCGGCGCCAGGCCCGTGTCGTGGTTCCCTCTCAGTTCTTGCAGGTCGAGCTGACCGCCGCGGACACCGCGGAACGAGCATACGCCAGCGCCTTCGAGGCCGTCGCCTCGAGGAACCGACGCGCCACGACCCATGCCGCGACGAAGACGTCTCCCGCGCGACTTTCATCCACGTCGTCGCCGCCGACCGGTTCGATTTCCGACCAGGCTCCGTCGGCCCAGAGGAGGCCGTGGCCGCCGAAGGCCGTGATCGCGAACTCGCCGTGATCGCCCTGGACCTGGCGGAGCCGCTGCGCCAGGATGCCGATGTCGACCGCGCCGGCCCCCAGCGCGGGCCTCCCGGTGACTCATCTGGATGAACGCGAACCGCCGGGCGATCTGTGCGAAGCCCGGGTGAGCTGGCTGACCGTCGAGCAGGCCGCGGCGGCGTTAGAGGTGAGCCACACCGTGATCCGCCGCCTGATCGCCGCGGGGACCGTGCCCGCGACGCAAGTTGTTCCACGGGCCCCCCGGATCATCGCTCGCGAGTCGCTGTCACTGCCGGATGTTCAGGCGGCCGTGGAGGCCGTCCACGCCGGCCGCCAACTGCGAAAACCGACCCCCGGACAGCAGGAATTCCCCTGGAAATAGGCCATCCTCCGAAAGGTGGTTTAGTATGCGGAAGCCTTGCGCAACGAATGGGGGCTGATGCGCTTCTTCAGGCCGGATCTCCGTCGCGCCGCCTTGCAGACCCGCTGGACGGCGGATGCGGAGATGGGTCGATCGGGGTGGCGGCCGGGAAAGAGGTAGCCGCGCGGCCGGGTGGCCAGCCAGTAGCGGCGGAGGACATCCAGGAGGCGGGGCGAGAGCATCACCTCGCGGTCCTTGCGGCCCTCGCCCTGGCGGACGCGGATGACCATGCGGGGGCTGTCGATGTCCTCGACGCGCAGACCGACCACCTCGGAGACCCGCAGCCCGGCGGCGTAGGCGGTCATGAGGATGGCGCGGTGCTTGAGGTTGCCGACGACGGCGAAGAACTGGGCGACCTCCTCGAGGCTCAGGACGACGGGGAGCTTCCTGGGGATCTTGGTCAAGACGACGCCGTCGTCGACCCACGGGCGCTTGAGGGTCGTGCGGTAGAGGAAGCGGAGAGCGGAGCGGGTCTGGTTGAAGCGGGCCCAGGAGGCGTCCTGCTCGACGAGATGGAGCAGGTCGGCGCGGATGTGGTCGGGGCCGAGGTGCTCGGGCGAGGTGCCGAAATGGCGGGCGAAGGCGGCGACGCGGTCGACATAGGTCTCGATGGTGCGCGAGGCGAGGTTGCGGAGGCGCATGTCCTCGATCATGCGGCGGCGTAACGGGGTCATGTGAGGCTCCTTTGCGGCTGAAGGGATCTGGAAGTGACAGACCCGTTCATGATGCCGCGACGGAGCGGAGGAGGGACCTCACGAGGCTGCCAGACGCGGCAGCGGCGCCGCTCACGGGCGATGAGGCGAGTGAAGGGCTGGAGGAAGGTGGAGGGGAGGAGGTGCCGCCGTCAGGAGTCGAGCGGGAGCTCGGCTTTGCCCACCGCGAAGCGGTTTAGTTCAACCCAGATTATCCAGATTCCGTCATTAATTAGCGATGTCCCGACTGCCACCCCGACTGCCACCGTTCAGAGGATCAAGTTGGGCTTTCAGCCGGCCGTCACCGCACGCTTGCCATCGATCAGAATTCAGTTCTTGACTTCGGGATCCCGGATCTCGGGCCCCAACACGATGCGGAAGCCGCGAAAACTATTGGCGTTGTTGAGATTCCGGGAGCGCCAGTGGCTGGTACAAGAATCACCCCACCAGGCCCCGCCGCGGACGACGAACGTGGTATCCTGATCCGGCTTGCCGATCTTGAAAGGATCGACCGTCACCTCTTTCTTGCCTTTGGGATACTCGTACCATGCGTCGAGACACCACTCCATGGCATTCCCATGCATGTCATAAAGGCCCCAGGCGTTCGGCCGGGATTCGGCGACTTCGTGCGGCCGGCCCCCGCTGCGGTCCCGTGACCAGACCGACTCTTGCGGCACGCTGAAATCCCGGTCGGAGCCGGCGCGACAGGCGTATTCCCACTCGGCTTCGGTCGGGAGGCGGTATTCGTAGGCGTCCGGCAGCCGATGCGCCGCGCGCTCCAGGTCGGTGAGCTTCCGGCAGTGGGCCGCCGCCTCATCCCCTGGCACCCAGTCCACCGGCAGGTAGGGCGAGCCCGTGAACCGGCTGGGGTTGGCACCGGTCACCTTCTCGTAGGCTCCCTGGGTGACCTCGATCTGGGCCATCCAGTACGCGGCCGTCGTTCGAGGGCACGACGCGGACGCCCCGGTTTCTGGCGACTCGCGCCGATCTGCGGATCGCCGCGAGCGCCCTCCGCCGCCGATCTGTTTGGCCGTCTTCCATTTCAGCGTATCCGAACGCGGAGCATTCCTTGCCGTCGGGTCGGTGCGACACGCTAACTGAAAGCCGACGTCCGGAACAGCGCGGACGCGCATCCTCGATCCAGATCACTCCCGGACCTGGCAGGCGGGGCAGTAGTAGGTCGGCCGGCCGACGAGCCCGGCGATCCTCGTCTTGCGGATCGGCCCTTCGCACGTCCGGCAGGGCAGGTTCTCGCGGCCGTAGACGGAATTCTGGGACAGGAAGCCGCCCTCCAGACCCAGGACTGTTCGATAGCCGGCGTCAAAGCTGGAGCCCTCCAGAGCGATCGCGGTGTTGAGGATCTCGCCGATCGCGCGGTGCAATCGGTCGATTTCATCCGGCGCGAGGCTCGAGGCCGGCCGCTCGGGGTGGATGCCGGCGCGGTGCAGGGTCTCGTCCGCGTAGATGTTGCCGATCCCGGCGAGCACCTTCTGGTCCATCAGCGCGGGCTTGATGCCGCGAGCCGTCCGCGCCAGCCGACAGGCCAGCTCGTCGAGCCCGATCTCGAGCGCATCGGGTCCGTGCGATCGGGCGAAGGACCGCGCCGCCGCCTCCGTGTCGGCAAACCAGCAAATCCGCCCGAGTCGCCGAGTGTCGCAATACCAGACCCTCTCTTTGGGTTTGTCCAGGTGGAATACCAGGCGGATGTGATCGGGTCGCCGGGGATCCACCAGCCAAAAACCTCCCGTCATCCTCGGCTGGATGACGATCATACCCCGGTCACCCGCCAGCTCGAGCACAACCCACTTTCCCCGGCGCGTCACGCCGACAACCGTCGCCCCACGCCCCCGCCGTGTGAGCTGCCCGGCGGTGCAACCCCGTACCAAGGACGGATCCAGGAGCTCCAAGCGGCACATCGTCCGCCCGGACAGCGCCGGCCGCAATCCCCTCACCATCGTTTCGACTTCCGGTAGTTCTGGCATCGCCTCCTCCGTAGATGACCCATCCTAATGGAAGACGCCGCTCCAGGCCACCAATCCGCCATGATTCCTTCACATTCTTCCAATATCTCTCATTTCTTGGGAAGAGACTTGACAAGCTACGAAAGAACTTGAAGAATCGTGGCGGGTCGTAGCAGCGATTTCAATCAAGGAACGGCATGCTGCCAGAACCGCGACGGCGACGGCTTCAGGAACTGATCACTCGCCAGGGCTATGCAACCCTGGAGGAGCTGGTGCGCGTCCTGGGGGTCTCGGAGAGCACGATCCGGCGCGACCTGGAACTGCTCGACCTGGCGGGCTCGGTGAAGCGGACACACGGCGGGGCGGTCTACGCGGGTGAGGTGCGGTCGATGCCGCCGTTCGACGAGCGGACCGGCACCGCTGCGGCCGAGAAGCGAGCGATCGGCCAGGTGGCCGCGGCGTTGCTCCAGGACGGGGATACCGTCCTGCTCGACGGCGGTACGACGACCCTCGAGGTCGCTCGCGCCCTGATCGGCCGTCGCGTGCAGGTCGTGACCAACAGCCTGCCGATCGCGCAGCTCCTGGCTTCGAGTCAGCAGACCGACTTGATCCTGATCGGCGGCTATGTCTACCCCAGGACGGGTGTGGCACTCGGGCCGCTGGCGATCGCCACCATGCAGTCGATCCGCGTGCGCACGGCCATCCTCGGCGCGGGCGGGATCGTGCCGGAGGGGATCTACAACTCGAACCTGCTCCTGGTCGAGACAGAGCGGCAGATGATGTCCTGCGGGCAGGAGGTCATGATCGTCGCGGATCACACCAAGTTCGGCCGGCTGGCCCTGGCGCGGCTTTGCGGGTTGGAGGCGGTTCAATCCATCGTGGTGGATTCCGCCCTGGGCGACGAGCATCGGGCGATGCTGGAAGCGGCCGGGTTGGCGATCCACATCGCCCCGTTGCGAGAGGGTCAGGGCAACGGCGCGATTGCCGAACTGGCGCGGGCCGACGGCAACGCCCGTAATGAAGGCGTGGGGAGCGAGTGATGAGCATCTTGACGGCGACACCGCCGAACCGCGAGCAGGTTGAGGCCCTGGTCCGCTCGATCCTTCGCAAGCACGTGGGCGACGGGGTGGGGCTCGTGGCGTCCGCCAATGGCAAGGCGGTGTCGGAAAACGGGGAATACCGCCCCCACGTTGTCGTGAACATCTCGGCGCGGCATTGCCACCTGACGCAGGCCGACACCGAAGTCCTTTTCGGGCCGGGCTACCAGTTGACCCCGATGCGACGGCTCTACCAGGACACCGACTTCGCCTCGAACGAGACGGTGGCGGTGGTCGGGCCGCGGCAGCGGATGATCCCCGGCGTCCGGATCCTCGGGCCGTGCCGCAAGTTCACCCAGATCGAGCTCTCCTTCACCGATGCGATCAGCCTGGGGATCGATGCGCCGGTCCGGCTCTCGGGCGACATCGACGGCACGCCCGGCTGCCTGCTGGTCGGGCCCAAGGGGACGCTGGAATTGAAGCAGGGCGTCATCCGGGCCGAGCGGCACGTCCACATGGGGCCCCGGGATGCCGAGTTCTACGGCGTCAAGCACCTGGATCGGATGAACATGCGGGTGGAAAGCCCCTGTCCGTCGACGCTCGAGGGGCTGCTGGTGCGGACCCATCCCGACTGGAAACTCGAGGTGCACATCGACACCGACGAGGCCAATTGCTGCGACTTGCCGCACGCCCGCCGGGTCACGCTCGTGAAGGCGTAACCGGCGCGATCGGATCGGGGCTGGCGCGGGATTCTCGGAGGATCGTCCGCGTGATCGGGGGATCGGAGCTGACTGGGATCGAAATCGAACTCGAGATCGGAATCGGATAAGGAGGGCCTTCCATGGCCTCAGCATCAATCGAAGCGCTCGGCATGATCGAGACCAAAGGGTTCGTGGCGCTGGTGGAAGCCAGCGACGCGATGGTCAAGGCCGCGAACGTGGACCTTGTGGGCTGGGAGAAGATCGGCAGCGGCCTGGTGACGGCCTTCGTGGCCGGCGACGTGGCCGCGGTCAAGGCGGCCGTTCAACGCCGGCGCCGCGGCCGCCAGCCGGATCGGCGAGGTGGTCAGCGTCCAGGTGATCGCCCGCCCCCACGAAGACCTCAGCGGCGTCCTCAACTTCGCCAAGTCCGCGGCGGCGTCCACGACTTCCTCCAAGACCCCCAAGAGCGACGGAGCCTGAACCATGGCGACAGTCCAACGAGCCGGCTCGCGGGTCGGCGGCAACGGCAGCGGATTCCACGGCGATGCCCTGGGTCTGATCGAGACCAAGGGTCTGGTCGGGATGATCGAGGCCACCGACGCCATGCTCAAGGCGGCCAACGTCAGCCTGGCCGGCCGGGTCCAGGTCGGCGGCGGGTTCGTCACGACGGTGGTCCGCGGCGACGTCGGGAGCATCCGCGCGGCGGTCGAGGCGGGCGCCGAGGCGGCCAGCCACGTCGGCGAACTGGTCAGCGCAGCACGTCATCCCCCGGCCCGACGAGGCCGTGGTCCGCACGTTCCTGCATTCCTGAGCCGTCGCGAGGCCGTGACCCGGGCAGGACGCCCGCACCACCAGAGACAGTGGGAGCGAGAGAACCATGAACGGCGATGCCCTGGGGCTGATCGAGACTTTCGGCCTGGTCGGGCTGATCAATGCGATGGACGCGATGCTCAAGGCGGCGAGCGTCGAGCTGGCCGGCTCGGTCATGAAGCTCGACGGGGGCGTCGTCAGCGTGATGATCCGGGGGGATGTCAGCAGCGTGCGTGCGGCGGTCGAGGCGGGGGCCGACGCGGCCGGACGCGTCGGCGAACTGAAGGCCGCCCACGTGATCCCGCGGCCGGACGCGTCGGTTGTCCGCGCCTTCGTCGGAGGCGGCCAATCGTGAAGATCCTCGTCGCCAACCTGGGCAGCACCAGCTTCAAGTACCGCCTTTTCGACATGTCCGATCCGGCCGAGCCCGTCCTGGCGCGAGGGGCCATCGAGCGGATCGGCTCGCCGAACGCCAAGGTGGTCACGAAGTCCCCGCGGGGCGAGCACGAGCAAGTCGGCCCGGTCGCCGACCACGGCGAGGCCGTGCGGCTCTGCCTCGACCAGTTGGCCGACCCCGAGTTCGGCGTCCTCGCCGATGCGTCCGAGGTCTCGGCGATCGGGTTCAAGGCGGTCCATGCCAGGAACCTGACGGGCGTCCACATCGTGGACGAGTCGGTGCTGGCCGCGATGGAGGCGTTCGCCGACGTCGCGCCCGCGCACAACCCGCCATACACCCGCGCGATGCGGATGCTCCGCGAGCGCTTCCCGCAGTTGCCGCTGGTTGCGGCCTTCGAGACCGGGTTCCACCGGACGATCCCCGAGGCCAATCAGCGCTATGCCATCCCCGATTCCTGGGCGACCGACCTGGGCATCCGCCGCTGGGGCTTCCACGGGGCCAGCCACCGCTACATCGCCTGGAGGATGCCGGAGCTGCTCGGCCGCTCCGACATCAAGGTCATCTCCTGCCACCTCGGGGGCAGCTCGTCGCTCTGCGCGATCCGCAGCGGCGAATCGGTCGCATGCAGCCTGGGCATGAGCCCACAGTCGGGGCTGCCACACTGCAACCGCGTGGGCGACTTCGACGTCTTCGCCCTGCCGGTCCTGCTCCGCGAGACCGGCAAGAACCTCGAGGAGATCCTGGCGATCCTCGCCAACCAGTCGGGCCTCGAGGGGATGAGCGGCGCCCGCGACCTCCGCGACATCGAGGCCGCGGCGACGGCCGGCGACGACCGGGCGCAACTGGCCATCGACCAGTTCATCGCCTCGATCCGCCACTACCTCGGGGCCTACCTCGTCGAGCTCGGCGGCGCCGACGCCATCGTCTTCACCGGCGGGATCGGCGAGAACTCGGCGCGGATCCGCTCGGGAGTCTGTCGCGCCCTCGGCTGGTTCGGCATCGAGCTGGACCCGGGGCTCAACCAATCCGGGCCCGTCGAGCGCCGCGTCTCGGCGGCCGGCTCGCGCGTCCAGCTTTGGACCGTGCCGACCAACGAGGAGATCGTCGTGGCCCGCCAGTCCAGGGAGATCCTGGAGAGCGCGGCCTCCGACAGGGCACCGTCGTCCGTACCCGCGGTCGGGGGCTGAAGGGCCTACGAATTCCAGATTCCGAATTCCGAATTCAAAGTAGAAAATTGAATGAAGAATTTTGAATGTGGAATTCGGAATCCGCGATCATCCGGGATGCAGCGTCGGTTTCTTCCCCGGTTCGCAGAGCGGGGGACGAAGGGATCACCAGTGAGGGATACGGCTCCATGTTCCTGGCCAGGGTGACGGGCAGCGTGGTGGCGACCCAGAAGGTCGCCTCGATGACGGGGCACAAGCTCCTGACGGTCGAGCCCTATCGGCTGGACGACAAGGAGCGGGACCGGCTCGTGCCGACCGGCCGCACTTTCGTCGTGGTCAACACCCTGGGCGCGGGGGTCGACGAGATGGTCCTGGTCTGTCAGGGCTCGAGCGCCCGGCTGACGCCCGAGACCGAGAAGCTACCGATCGATGCGGTGGTGATCGGGTTGGTTGACACCGTCAACATCGAGGGCCAGGTGATCTTCTCGACGCACGGAGGCGGCGCGTAACGACGACCGGCCAGTGGGGCGGGCCACCTCGCCCGCCGACCATCGCGAATCGTATCCAACTCATCAACGCAACGGTGTCTGCCATGCAAATGACCGAAGACATCATCCGCAGCGTAGTCCAGGAAGTGTTGTCCCAGATGGGCAACGGCGTCGCACTGGGCAATGGCAAAGTCCGATCGCGGGCGTCGGGCAACCTGGGGGCCTTCGCTACGGCCGACGAGGCCGTTTCGGCAGCGGATGAGGCCTTTCGCGCCTTCCGAGCCCGCTCGCTCGAGGACCGCAAGAAGGCGCTGGACTGCATCCGCAAGATCTGCGTCGACCAGGCGGAGGAGCTCGGGCGGCTTGAGCTCGAGGAGACCCAGATCGGCCGGCTCGACCACAAGATCGAGAAGCTCCGCGACGCGATCCCCCGCGTCCCCGGGGTCGAGTACCTCCGGACGGACAACAGCGCGGGCGATAACGGGCTCACGTTGACCGATTACGCTCCGTTCGGCGTCATCGGCGCCATCACGCCGGTGACCCACAGCCTGCCGACCCTGGCGGGCAACGCGATCAACATGCTCGCCGCGGGGAATACGGTCGTCTTCAACGCCCATCCCTCCGGCGCCCGGATCGCCGCCGAGGGAGTCCGCCGGTTCAACAAGGCCATTCGCGAGGCGATCGGGCTGGAGAACCTGCTCACCATCATCGACCCGCCCACGCTCGAGTCGGCCACCGACCTGTTCAAGCATCGGGGCGTCCGGCTCCTCGTGGTGACCGGCGGTCCGGCGGTCGCCAGGGCCGCGCTGGCCAGCAACAAGAGGGCGATCGTCGCGGGCCCGGGGAATCCCCCGGTCGTCGTGGACGCCACCGCCTGCCTGGAGAACGCCGCCCGCTCGATCGTCGCGGGAGGAGCCTACGACAACAACCTGCTCTGCATCGGCGAGAAGCAGGTCTTCGCCGTCGCCCAGATCTTCGACGCGCTGATGGAGGAAATCGCACGGCACGGCGGGTTCCGGCTCACCGCCAGCCAGGTTAACGCCCTGACCCAGGCCGCCTTCCAGAAGGGGAACGACGGCGCGCTGCACGTGAACAAGGACCTGATCGGCAAGGATCCGGCCGTCCTCGGCCAGCATGCCGGCGTCAGGGTCCCCGAGGGCACGCAGATCCTCTACGCGGAGACCGGCGCCGAGCACCCGTTCGTCCAGCACGAGCAGATGATGCCGTTCATCCCGTTCGTCCGCGTCTCCAATGTCGACCGCGCCATCGCGCTGGCCAAGGAGAGCGAGCAGGGCTACGGCCACACGGCCATCCTCCACTCGCGCGACACCGCCGTGATGTCCAAGATGGGCAAGGTCATGGACTGCACCATCTTCGTCGTCAACGGGCCTTGTGTCGCCGGCCTGGGCCTGGGAGGTGAGGGCGAACTCTCGTACTCGATCGCGGGGCCGACCGGCGAGGGGGTCACCACGCCGCTGACCTTCACCCGACAGCGCCGCAGTAGTCTCATCGGCGGCATGAGGTTTATCTGATATGCAACTCGGGCGAGTCGTAGGCACGGCGACCGCGACGCTCAAGCATCCGACGTTCGAGGGCGAGCGACTGCTGGTCGTCCAGTTGGAGACCGCGACGGGCGGCCCGGACGGCGAGCCGATCCTGGCCTTCGACCGGCTGGGTGCCAGGCGGGGGGACCTGGTGATCCTGACCAACGACGGCCGGGCGCTCCAGGAACTCCTGGGCCCGACCACGCCGGGGCGCTGGAGTGTGCTGGGGATTCCGGACTGGACACGCTGAATTCGAGGACCCGCGGATGAGGATCGGCGAAGTGATCGGGCGAGTGACCATGTCGCGGCTGCATCCCACACTCCGGGGCGGGCGCTTCGTGCTCGCCCTACCGATGCCGCTCGCGGCCCTGACCGAAGCGTCCACGGTCAGGGGCGAGGAGCTCGTCGTCTACGACAACCTCGGGGCCGGCGCGGGCGGCCTGATCGGCATCAGCGAAGGCCGCGAGGCCGCCAACCCGTTCGGCAAGACCAGGACACCGCTGGACGCGTATTGCGCGTGCCTGATCGATCAGATATCCATTTGAAGGATTTTTGGAATTCGGAATCTTGAATCTCGAGTTCCGATTCCCGAGAGGGTCCCATGAGCAGCAACGGCGCGGTGATGAACGAGTGGAAGCTGCGCGAGCAGATGTGCGAGATCGGCCGCCGGGTCTACAACAAGGGCTTCGCGGCCGCGAACGACGGCAACATCAGCTATCGCCTGAGCGAGGACCGCGTGCTCTGCACCCCGACGCGGGTCTCGAAGGGCTTCATGAAGCCCGATGACCTGTGCATCGTCGACCTCGACGGCAAGCAGGTCTCGGGCAAGCGGAAGCGTTCCAGCGAGATCTTGCTGCACCTGACCGTCATGAAGGCGCGGCCGGACGTGCGCTCCTGCGTACACTGCCATCCTCCTCATGCCACGGCGTTCGCCGTCGCGCGGGAGCCGATCCCCAAGTGCGTCCTGCCGGAGATCGAGGTCTTCCTCGGCGAAGTGGCGATCTCGCCGTACGAGACGCCGGGAGGGCAGGGGTTCGCCAGTACGGTGCTCCCCTACGTCAAGGACACGGATACGATCCTCCTGGCCAACCACGGGACGCTCACCTATGGCAGCGACCTGGAAGACGCCTACTTCAAGACCGAGATCATCGATGCCTACTGCCGCATCCTCATCCTCGCCAAACAGCTCGGCCGGGTGCACTACTACGGTGATGAGAAGGCGGCCGAACTGATCCGGCTCAAGCCGGGCCTCGGGATCCCGGACCCTCGGCTCGAGCGGGGACTGGAGAACTGCGACCTGTGCGGCAACAGCCTGTTCCGCGAGGGTTATGACGAATCGCCGCCGGAGCCGCGCGTCTTCATCCATCCCAAGATCGCCGGCAGCGTGCCCCACGAGTCGCCCATCGAAGGGGTCTTGACGCCATCGCCCGCGCCGATCCAGCGGAATACCGCCATGGGCTCGTCAACGTCGATCCCGGCGACCAGGCCGATCGCCCAGCCGTCGAGCAACGGTCATGCCTCGAGCGGCGGCGGCGACACGGAAGCCCTCGTCCGGGCGATCACCGACCACGTGATGCAGGCGCTGAATGGAGCGGCGAAGGTATAGGGGCGACGAGCGATCGGGAATGAGAGAGGAGCCAGGGGGATGAAGGTTAGCATCATCGGCGGCGGGGGCCTGGTGGGATCATCGGCCGCGTTCGCGCTCCAGTGCGGCGGAGTTGTCAGCCAGATCGACCTGATCGACCTCAACGCCGACCAGGTGAAGGGGCAGGCGCTCGACCTGCTCCACGGCGCCTCGCTGGTGGCCGACCAGCGGATTCGCGCCACGGGCTACGAAGCGATCCCCGAGAGCGATGCGGTGGTGATCACGGCCGGCCTGCGACGCAAGCCGGACGAGAGCCGGCTCGACCTGATCAACCGCAACGTCGAGCTGTTCCTGAACATCCTCGGTCAGGTCGCCTCGGCCGGGCTCAAGCGCGACGCGATCATCCTCGTCGTGTCCAACCCGGTCAACGTCCTGACCTATCTCGCGGTCCGCCAGCTCGCTCTGCCATCGAGCCAGGTCATCGGCCTGGGCACCGTGCTCGACACGGCCCGGTTCCGGAGCCTGATCGCCGAAGGTCTGAACTTGCCGCCCACGCAGGTCACGGCCCTGATCCTCGGCGAGCACGGCGACAGCATGGTCCCGATCTGGTCGGCGGCCCAGGCCGCGGGTCTGCCACTCGAGCGATTCTCCGGCTGGAACTCGGCCACGGCCGAGGCGCTCCTCAAGCGGACGCGCGGCAGCGGCGCCGAGGTGATCAAGCTCAAGGGCGGTGCGGGGTTCGCCGTCGGCCTGTCGATCCGCGACGTCATCCACTCGATGGCCCTCGATCAGAAGCGAATCTTGCCGGTCTCCTCGTTGATCGACGGGGCGTACGGCATCCGCGACGTCTGCCTGTCGATCCCCACAGTCGTCGGGCGCAAGGGTGTCGAAGGCCAGCTCGAGATCGAACTCTGGCCCAAGGAAACTTCGGCGCTCCAGCATTCGGCGCAGGTCCTGCGCGAGACGATCGAGGCGGTCTTCAAGGCCAATCCCAAGGCGGCTGGTCAGGCCAACAAGTCTGATGCAGGTTCGTCGCGGACGCGCACGAACGCTTCAACCCCAGCGGGGAACGGTTCGCGCCCGGTCCTGGTGACCGTGGGCAGTGGGGGCGGTAACGGCGCCCTGGGCCGCTCGCGAGTCACCATCTCGGGGCAAGGGCAGGGGAGGCGGTGACCGCCATGGAGAAGTCGCTCGACCGCAAGCTGGCCGCGATCCACGCCGATCCCCATTGCCGGGAGTTCATCCTCGCCGACGCCAAGGACGCCGATATGGCGCTGGGCCTAGGCGCACCCGGTCAGTCGCCCGAGATGCATGCCGGCGAGGTCCGCTTCAAGACGTTACAAGAGTATCGCGACCAGATGCGGCTGATCACGCGCTCGGCCCTGGTCGACATCATGCTGATGTCCGCCAGCTCGAACCATGCCGCTGACGTTCGGCGAGCGCCTGTTCGACGACTCGCCGGTCACGCCGGCGATCCGGGCCAATGACACGAGTGACATCCATCTGGCGCGGGGATCCGTGTACGCCCGGTCCGCCGCGCGACCTTTTCGGACCGCCAGCATCGACCACGCGCAGTGCGGACACCTCGAATGCACGCCCGAAGAGCGATCGCTCGGGGCCAACCTGGGCCTCTACAGCGTGACCTTCAACAACAACCTCGAGCGCGACCTGGAGACGCTCGTTCGGTTCCACGAGTTCCGCGAGGAGGCCGAGCGCAAGGGCTTCCGCTACTTCCTCGAGGTGTTCGATCCCAATGTCCCGGACGCGGTCGCCCCGGAGATCTTGCCGCATTATCTCAACGACATGATCACGCGGATGCTGGCAGGTGTCGGCCCGGCCGGCAGACCCCTCTTCCTCAAGATCGTCTACCACGGCCCCAAGGCCATGGAAGAGCTGGTCCGCTTCGACGCCCACTTGGTCGTGGGAATCCTGGGCGGATCGGCCGGGACGACTCGCGACGCCTTCCAGCTCCTGCACGACGCCCAGAAATACGGGGCCAAAGTGGCCCTTTTCGGCCGCAAGATCAACTATGCCGAGAACCAGTTGGCGTTCGTCCATTTCCTCCGCCTGATCGTGGAGGGTCAGATCGCTCCCGCCGAAGCCGTCAAGGCATATCACGCGGTCCTTGGCCGGCTGGGGCTCCGCCCTCATCGCAGCCTTGAGGACGATCTGATATTGACCGACCAGTCGATGAGCTACTCGGGAACGTCGGCGGCGTCTACCGCCGGACCCAGGGCCGAGCCGCGATCGTCGGCGAGCTCGCTCCTGCCGATTGCCGGCTCCGACGGAAGACATCAGCCGTCGGGCAACGGTCGTCCTCTGACTTTCAAGGCGAGCACTCCAGTCGCCCGGGCGAACGCCCGCTCATGCTCTTGCCAGGCCAATGCAAGTGGTAACGAGCGCAAGCCGGACTCGTGTGCATGTGCCGGTGAAAAGCGCCGTCCCTTGGTCACCGAGTCGTACGCGGTCGCGCGCTATCAACACTCCTCGTCGAACGGGCAGCCTCCGTCGAACGGTCGTCCCGATTTTGCCCGGATGACCCCTGCAGAGCGCCTCGCTTATCACCGCGAACGGCTCGGGCTGGGGCGCTGACTCTCGCGTCGCGTCCGGTTATCCTGACTCCCCGGCAAGAACGCGTGTCGGGCTGGACAGCCCGACCTTCGAAAAGGGGGAATCGCGAAGATGATGAGCCGTCGAATGTCCGGCCCGCTTGCGGCGTGCGCGTCGTTGATCGTCCCGGTGATGATGTCGCCCGGCCCTGCTGTCGCGCAGGGGGTCGATTACGTCAAGGCTCATTATACCAAGTATGAGTACCGCATCCCGATGCGCGATGGGGTCCGGCTCTTCACCGCGGTCTACGTCCCCAAGGATCAGGGCCAGCCCTATCCGATCATGATGATGCGCACCCCCTACGGGGTGCAGCCGTACGGCGAGGACGCCTACAAGTCGGATATCGGCCCGTCTCCCGCGTTCGGCAGGGAGGGCTACATCGTGGCCTATCAGGACGTCCGGGGCCGCTGGATGTCCGAGGGCGAGTTCGTCAACATGCGGCCGCATCGGGATCGCAAGGACAAGCCGACTGACATCGACGAGAGCACGGACACCTACGATACGATCGACTGGTTGATCAAGCACGTCCCCGGCCATAACGGTCGGGTCGGGATGTGGGGGATCTCGTATCCGGGCTTCTACACGGCGGCGGGGATGATCGATGCCCACCCGGCGCTGAAGGCAGCCTCGCCGCAGGCGCCCGTGACCGACTGGTTCACCGGGGACGATTGGCACCACAACGGCGCGTTGTTCCTGCCCCACGCCTTCCACTTCCTCGCGTCCTTCGGCCGCCCGCGACCGAAGCCGACCCAGCAGCCCTTCCAGGCCTTCAAATTCGGGACCCCCGACGGATATGCCTTTTTCCTCCGGCTGGGTCCCCTCGCCAACGTCAATCGGATGTACTTCAAGGATGACGTGGCGTTCTGGAATGAGATCATGGGGCATGGCACCTACGACGAGTTCTGGCAGGCGCGCGATATCCGTCGTCATCTCAAGAGCATCAAGCCGGCGGTAATGACGGTCGGGGGCTGGTATGACGCCGAGAATCTCTTCGGAGCCCTCGAGACCTACAAGAAGGTCGAGGCTTCGAGCCCCGGCGCGACGAACGTCGTGGTGATGGGACCCTGGCGGCACGGCGGCTGGGCGGGGGGAGACGGCGCGTCCCTCGGCCCCGTCCCGTTTAACTCCAAGACGGCCGAGTTCTTCCGCGATCGGATCGAGTTCCCCTTCTTCCAGTTTCACCTGAAGGGGCAGCGCACAACGACCTTTCCGGAAGCCTGGGTCTTCGAGACGGGGACCAACCAGTGGCGGACGTTCGACGCCTGGCCCCCGCGCACGGTTCGGCCGAGATCGCTGTTCTTTCAGGCTCGCGGCGGCCTCGGCTTCGACCCACCGGCGGGAGATTCGCGCCACAGCGATGGGGCGAGCTTCGACGAGTACGTGAGCGATCCGGCCCATCCGGTCGAATATATCGACCAGATCGAAACGGGTATGGCTGGCGATTATATGATCCAGGACCAACGGGTCGCCTCGCGCCGGCCGGATGTCCTGGTTTACACCGGCGGAGACCTCAAGGAAGACGTGACGATCGTCGGCCCGATCCGGGCGCGGCTATTCGTCTCGACCAGCGGCACCGACTCCGACTGGGTCATCAAGCTGATCGATGTCTATCCCGACGACTATCCCGGCGCTGATCCCGATTCGCCGGTGAAGTTCGGCGGGTACCAGCAGCTCGTCCGCGGGGACGTCATGCGCGGGAAGTTCCGTAACAACCTGTCGAAGCCGGAGCCATTCGTGCCGGGTGAGCCCACTCGCGTGGATTTCACGCTCCAGGATGTCGCTCACACGTTCCGTGCCGGTCACAAGATCATGGTGCAGGTCCAGAGCAGTTGGTTCCCACTCGTCAACCGCAATCCGCAGACGTTCGTGGACATCTATCACGCTCAGGAATCGGATTTCCAGAAGGCGACTCAGCGCGTCTATCACACGGGCGACCTGCCCTCGCACCTGGAAGTCCTCGAGTTGTCGCGATGAGAGGGTTCGGCAAGCTTCGCGACTCGTATCGCCCGGCGGGGCCCCGAATCGGCGTTCCACGATCGATCGCGCACAACAGGTCAAGAGGGTCCTCGTCGCTCGCGAACAGAGCGTCGACGCACTCGGCATCGGGGCTCGAGTCGTCAAGGCGATCTAAAGTCCTGTCCTGGGTCAGATCTTGGCGCTGCCATCAAGGACAATCCCCCCCACCGTGCGGGTTCTGCACCGCGATCGGTACCGGGATTGGCCGGCGAGGTCGGCACTCATGCCGGCCGCCCAGGGCGTCGATTTTACAAGCTCGCCGTTCCAGTGCCCTCGCGGGGCTTCGATGTTCGATCCGTGCTCTCCCCGGCGACACTATAGCGCTGCGAAGCCTCGAAGAAAGGCCGAAGCATCGACTCGTACCTTCGCCACCGACCGACCGAGTGAGTATGGATCGGCTCGCGCACCTGGATATGGCTGGCCGTCCGCACAACACGGCGCGTCTTGTGGAACTCCAAGCAGGTCGGCTCCCAGTCCAGGCCCAGGAAGGCGATCAGACCTCGGGCATGGCCCTCCAAGTCGCAAACGAGCTCTTCGTACACGACATCGAACCAGTCGATTGGCTGCGTGTGTTTCCAGTGCGCAAGCAGCCGCTGGTGATCGGCAAATCGCCGTGCGATGTCCTCCCAGGTGTTGGTCCAGGGGTTCGTAGCAAACGACGTCTGCCAGCAGGATAGGGCGACGTTGCGCAGGTCTCGGCTGCACAGAATCACCCGCGCCTTGGGCCACAACAGGGCAATGAGTCCCAGCAGATTGAAATTGTCCGGCATCTTGTCCACGATGCGGCTCGCCGTGGGCGGTGCCAGTTGATCCAGCTTTGCGAGATACTTGCGGGCCATGTCTCGAGCCGAATCGGGACCCAGGGACCTCAGGATTTCAAATGGGTTGCCACCGGGTTGGCCGACCAATTCGGGCAGCGCGCCGAACAGGCGGATTGCGTCATGCAGCTCACCCGCTCCATGGACCCGGGAATGCGACGCCAGAATCTGCTCCACAAGGGTCGTGCCCGACCGCGGCAAACCGACGACGAACACAGGTCGCGGATCGGGATCACCCCAGCCTCGGCCGCGAGCGAGCAGCGCGGGAGTGAATGTGGCGATCACCCGGTCGATCATGCGAGAGTATCGGTCGGGGTCGAATGACTGGCTCTTCGCGGCCGAGAGAGCCGCCTGCAGACCATTGGCCGCTTCGAAGTGCTCGGCGGCCCGGGCGTAGAGACCGCGCGCGTCGAAAACACGTCCCAGGGCGAAATGTAGCGCAGCCCGCAGACTGTGAGAAACGTACTTGTGCTCGACCAGCCTCTGCATCGCCTGGATGTCGCGATCTGGTAGAGCACCCATGAGATTCATGGCCAGCCGCCAGTAGGCGTCCGCCACATTGGGGCGCAGGGCGAGGATCCCACGGGCCGTCCGGCTTGATTCATCCCGATCGCCGCGCTCCGCCTGGAGCCGCGCCAGTGCGACCCAAGCAGCGGTTAGTGTGGGGTTAACCCGAACCGCTTCACAGTAAGAGTCCTCGGCTTCATCCCAGAAGCCCTGCTCGTGCAGGGCGAGGCCGAGTCCGTGGCGGGCTTCAGCCAGAGTTGCATCCAGCGCCACGGCCGCCCGGTAGCACGCGGCTGCCTCTCCGAATCGCTGGCGAGCGAATGCCAGGCTGCCCAGTTGGGCATGCAGCCGCGCATCGTTGGGGGCGAGCGCTCCGGCCTCCCTGAAAACTCGGATCGCCTCATCGTAACGCCCGGATCCTACAAGCAGTTCTCCCATCGAGACCCGGATCGAGACGCTGTGGGGGGCCAACTCCAGTCCCTGCTTGTAGCACTCGAGCGCCTCCCCGAAGCGCCCCTTCAGACGAAGGACCTGGCCGAAGTTCTCGAGCACCTCGGGCACCTGAGGCGCGAGCGCCAGAGCGCGGCGACAACACGTTTCGGCTTCGTCGACGAGGTCGGGGTCCCTCAACTCCCACAGGGCCTGGCCCAACTTGGTGAGTGCCAGGAGATTGTCGGGCTCGATCCGCAAGGCTTCGCGCAGCACCTCAGCAGCCTCCGTGCGACGGCGCAGCGCCAAGAGCACGGTCCCCAGGTTGACATGCCCCGGTACGAACCGAGGCCAAAGTCGAAGTGCCTCACTATACGCCGTCACAGCATCGCCATAGCGCTTTTGATCGCGCGCTAAATGGCCAAGGACGTTCCATGACTGAGCCGAGCCCGGATCAAGAGCCAGCGCCCTCTGTACCTCGCGCTCGGCCACGTCCGTCCGACCGAGAATGCGAAGCACCTCGGCGAGATTGCCATGCAGCCGGGCCGCGTCGGGTACAATCGCCAGCCCCTGCTCAAAGAGTGCCCTGGCCTCGTCCAAACGTCCCTGGTGAAACATCAAGACCCCGAGCCCCTCCATCGCATCCAACTCGTCCGACTGCGCTTGGAGCAGTTCGCGATAGAGCGCCTCAGCCTCGACCAGCCGCCCTCTCGCGTGAAGAGATTGCGCCCGTTCCAACCTACCTTTCTTCCCCATCGCCGATCTCCGCAGTCTCCAGAGGGATCAGATGACCACCCCCGATCCCACTCAGTGAAGGGACTCACACTTCGCCGGCATAGCCGGCCTCGCGTCACAGTGCCTCGGCCTGAACTCGAAGTCCTCTCACGCGACACCTGCGCAGCAATCGGTCTGCTGAGTCCCTCTTCTGTACTCCAAGCAGCTTGCCTCGCTGATTCCCATCCATATAACAGTCTTAGACTTACGCTAAGATTCATTAAATATATTATGACTATGAAAATCCCGAATCGCCCGATCACGATAAGCCAGCGGTTTCCATAAGAAAAGACACAACAACTGATCGGACGTACCACATCGAACGCGGCGTCTCCTGGTCGGAACCTGCCGGGTGCTGACAGCCCCGTGGGTCCCGACACAGGAGACGCACCATGACCGAAGCTACGCTGACTTGATCCGTCTGGCAAGCGCTGTTCGACGCCTTCGCCTCGGCCTTCACCCGCTGCAGCTTCCGCCGCTTCGCTGAGTGGATCACTGCCATGGTCCTCAACGTCGAGGAGCCTACCATCACCAAGTCGGTCCTGGCGCTGGAGCGGGCCGCCACCTGGAAGGCCCTGGAGTCCTTCGCCGAGTCCGTAGCCTGGAACTCCGACTACGTCACCTCCGCCTTGACCCGCCTCATCGAGACCGCGCCGGGTCGGATCTGGCACGGCTACCACGTCTCGGCTGTCGATGACACCAACGTCCATCGCAATAGCCCCGACGTCTGGGAAACCGGCACCTTCCACGAGTACACCGCCCGCTGCCCCAACCACGCCCAGACCGTCCGCGCCCACAACGGGGCGTCCTGGGCGCCGTGCTCCAGGATCCCGATAAGCCCGCGTGATCCCTGCCGGTCGCCGGCAGGCTCTACTTCTCCGAGTCGCAGTTGCCGGCCGGTCGCGACGGCCTCGTCGCGTTCCGGACCAAGTGCGAGTTGGCCATGGAGTTGTTCCGCGAGCAGGCGCGGATCATTCCCGGCAAATACCTGGGCATCGTCAACGGAGGCTTCGCGCTGCGGAGCGTGGTCCGGCCGCTGGTCCCGCCGGAGGGCGGCGCGCCTCGGGTCAACTTCCTCACCCGCTTGCGCCACGACGCCCCGTTACATGCCCCGCCCCCGAGCGAGCGCCTCGCGGGGAAGCGGGGGCGGAAGCCGAAGTGGAGCCCGAGGCCGGCCCCGCCCCGCGGGGCGGCCGGTGGAGGGCGGAGTGGCGCGTCGGGACCGCGTTCGTCTACGGCCGGTGGCGGATGACCCGCTGGAAGGACGTGGTCTGCCTGTGGCACGTGACTGGCACGAGGTGCCGGTCAAGGCGATCATCGCCCATGTCGAGGGGTACAGGAAGCGGTTCAGCCTGGTGACCTCGGCGGTGGAGTTGACGAGGCCGCAGATGCTGGAGCTGTCCGCGGCCCGCTTCCGGCAGGAGAACGACATCCGCCACCTGAAGCAGCGGCTGGGCCGGGAGGAGTGCCGGGCGTGGACGGCCAACCCGATCGAGCGGACCAGCCTGGCGCATTGGGTGGCGATCAGTCTGCTGCGGCTGTTGCAGTTCCGGCTGGAGGCGGCCGGGGAACTGGACCGGTGGTACCGGCCGCCGTGGCACAACTACGAGGACCGACCGACCATGGTGGACGTGGAGCGGCTGATGCCGCGGAATCGCGCGGAGATTCATCGCCTCCTCTCGGAGTGGCTGGGTGATGAGGGGAAAACCGAGGGGGCCGTGGCATGAGCGCCGCGTCCGACGGTCCTCAGCGGGCATCGGGAGGCGCTCCCGGGGCCGACGCAGCCGCGAGAGGCGCTCGGTAGCGAAGCGGGACCGTCGGAGCGAAGGCCGTCCTGTCCGTTGCCGCGACTGCGCAGTTTCGACCGGAAGCCACAAATTACGGACTTACAGCCGGTCGGACCTGAACGCCTCCTTCGAGCGAGGGTCGCGGTCGTATTCCGATTCCAACGCGGCCGCCCGGTCCATCCTGTTTGTCCAGTATTCGAATCTGGACTGGCTTGGACGCCCTGACCGAGGAAGAGCAGCGGCTGCCGCCTCGGCTGGGTGAGCATCGGGTGTTCATTCGATCGACATCAGATTACTGAGACCTCTCCGAATGGAGGCCGCACATGGATGAGGCCCCGAACATCGCACAGGCCGCCTCCATCGTGGACGGAGCGGCGTCGGAGGATTCTGGAGGATCTCCACGCGCTGCCCATCCCCCTTCTTTATAGAGGAGCTTGGCGCGATCGTAGGCCGCGCCGAGAGAAGCGTCATCGCACGCGGGATTCTCACGAGTGCCGAGTCGGAGCCGGGACCGGACAGCGGGCGCCTGTATTGGCTCAATCCCATCTTGGTCCTGGTTGATCTCACCTCCCGACGGCACGCATTACTTCTTCCACGCGGCCCACGTGCCGGTGATTTCTTACTTGGATCAAGACGACATCGCAATTCGTGCGACTCTCGACATTTTGACGTCTTTTAACATTCGAGAATCCGATATCATGATAGGTAAGGCAGATTATTCGCCTTACTTTAGCGTTATAGACGATCTGCGGGTTTTGTTTCAGAACATACTTGACAGGCAGGCTACAACGATAGTTAGATGGGCAAGGCTGAATTGTCACACAGGGTCATGCTGCACTCGGTGCATGTGCCCTCATCCTGGATATGCGTCAGACCATTGAGTATTAGGATCTCTCTATCTCAATGAGCGAGCGAGGATCTCAAGATCGGGGCCGGCTCCCGCAGCCGTGCAGATGGCTTGGCAACGGTGCACAGGTCCCCTGGTGCGAGTCGATCACTGACTGACACCGTCGAGGCGCATAGCAGGATCGACGATCGAACCACCACCACGGTGGTCACTCCACTCGGTCGGGGGAAGCCCCGAGCAACCGACGGGCACGGAGTGTGCGCCGAGAGCGAAGGAACGAGGCCCATCGCCCCAACTTGCGCGAAATGCGCCTGAGTCGAACCGGCCCGAGGCGGTCGAAGGCCCGTCTCGCCTGTGATTCCTAAGATCGTGAGGACGCATCCGCTCGCCGGACCCGAACGCGCGCAGTTCCTGCGCCGCAGTCGAACAATTCTGATGTCTTTTAAATCCTCGCACTCGACAGCTCGTGAATGAAGGCAGAAAGAGCATCTTATTTAACGTAATGGACATTTTACGTGTTTTGATTTGGAACGTACTTGACAGGCAGGCGACGACCATGGTTAGATAGAGCAAGGCTGAATTGACACACAGGGTCATGCTGCACTCAGTGCATGTGCCGTGGCTCTGGATGGGCTTCGAACCATTGAGGATTCTCTCCATCTCAATGGACGAGGTATGACCTCAAGACTGAGGCCGCCTCCCGCAACGATGCAGATGTAGTGGCAACGGCGCACAGGTCCCTTGGTGCGGATCGACCACCGATTGGCACCGTCGAGGGGCTTATCAGGATCGACGATCGAACCACCACCACGACGGTGGTCGCTCCACTCGGTCGGGGGGAAGCCCCATGTAACCGACGGGCACGGAGTGTGCGCCGAGAGCGAAGGAACGAGGCCCATCGCCCGAGTTGCGCGGGACGCGCCCGAGTCGAACCGGCTCGAGGCGGACGAAGGCCCGTCTCCCCTGTGATACGTGAGATCTTGAGGACGCATCCGCTCACCTTACCCCGACGCATTATTGCCGGTCGGGGCGTCTGTGAACCGAGCGGAGCCGGCAAGTTCCCGGCGACGTTCCGACATGCGCTGCGTGCTGCGTTCCGATGGAAGGTCAGAGCATGAATTCGATCACCGGCCCGGCGTCGGAGTTTCCTACTTCGGTATCGACTGGCATCGAGGGTCCGCTTGCCTACGACGCTCGACTCGCAACATCGCCTGCAGGTCCGCCTCAACCGTCATCGTCCCCGGACGCGATCAGGTTCCTCAGGGCCTTTCAACGCCGTTGGCCCTGGGCGATCGGGCTTGGTGTCCTGGGTGCGGCCATCGCGGGCACAGCCGCCTGGTATCTCGTTCCTGCCGCGAAGTACACGGCCGAGGCGGTCCTCCTGGTCGAGCCGGAGCAACCCAGACTGATCGCCGCGACGAAGGAGTACCGGTCGGATTCGGAGACCGATCGACGGACCCAACTGACGTTGATCAAGAGCCCCATCGTGCTGGTCAAAGCGCTCGGTGAGCCCGAGGTGAGCCGTCTGGGACTCATCCGGAAGCAGAACGATCCAATCGAATGGCTCGAGCAAGAGATCAAGGCGGAGTTCACGGGCAAGATCCTCCGGATCGCGTTGAGCGGCAACAACCCGATTGAGGTGGGCGTCCTCGTCAAGGCCGTCACCGCCGCGTATCTGAGCGAAGTCGCCAACAAGGAGAAAAACGAGCGGATCGAGCGGAATAACGTCCTCAAAGGCCACTACGACCGGCTCCAGGCACGGCTCGAGGCGAGGCGAGGTCGACTCCGGACCCTGGCGACGGAGGTCGGTTCGAACGACAAGCAGACCCTGAGCTTGCAGCAAAGGCTGGCCGTCACACGTCAAGGCATGGCCGAGCAGGAACTCCTGCGGATCCAGGCGGAGTTGAAGCACGCCATGGCCGAGTTCAAGGTCCTGCAAGCCAAGGCCGGCCGGGGCAGCTTGCCCGAGGGGGAGGAATCGGCCGCGGCGGCCGCAGACGACGACGTGGAGCGGGCCATTCAGGACGACCCGGTCATACAGAGCTTTGCCCAGCGTGCGGACGAATTGCAAGGCTCCCTCGGGCATGCCATGCGAGCCGCTCGCGACAAGTCCGACGCTTCCATCCTGACCACCCGGAGGGAGCTCAACAAGGTCCGCGAACGGATGAAGAAGTACGAGCACCAGTTGCGTTCGAAGCTCCTCGCCGCCGCGAAGGCCGATCGCCGCGAAGGCCGCACCCCGACCGCTTCGCCCCTCGTCGCGCTCGAGGACCAGATCAGCGTGCTCACCGAGCTGGAGCGAGACCTGAAGGACGAGGCGACCCGTTTCACGGGCGATACGAAGAAGTTGGGCTCGCAAGCCGTCGAGATGGAATCGATCCACGACGAGATCAGCAGCGCCATGGAGATGACAAAGCTGATCGGGAACGAGCTCGAGATCTTGAAGCTCGAGCTGAACGCACCGGACCGGATCAAGTTGCTCAAGGACGCCAAGGCACCGAGCGTCCTGGGCTCGTCCCAGCGGATCAAGTTCACCGGGGCGGCCGCGGGGGGCGTCTTCGGCATGGTGGTGATCCTCATCTCGTTCCTGGAGTTCCGCGGCCGGAAGATCGATTCGCAGGACGACGTGATCCTCGGGCTGGGGATCAAGGTCCTCGGCACCGTGCCGGCCATCCCCCGATCGATGAACGGGGCCCTCGCCGGGACCAACAGCCAGCGAGGTCGCCTCTGGCAACACCAGCTCGTCGAGTCGGTCAACGCGACCGCGATCATGCTGGCGCATGCGGCCAGCGTCGGATCGGTCCGGGTGGTGCTCGTGACCAGCGCCGTCGGTGGTGAGGGGAAGACGTCGCTCGCAAGCCACCTGGCGACGAGCCTGGCCCGCTCCGGGCAGAGGACGCTGCTCATCGACGGCGACCTCCGACGGCCGATGGTGCATCGCCTCTACGATCACCCTCAAGCGCCCGGCCTCTGCGAGGTGGTACGGGACGAGATCACCGCCGCCGCCGCGCCCCGGCCCACCACGGTCAGCAACCTGTGGGTGATCCCGGCCGGTCATTACGACGAGTATACCCTGCCGATGCTGGCGCAGCCCCGCGCCCGCACCCTGTTCGATCAACTTCGGAAGCAGTTCGATTTCATCATCCTTGATTCGGCGCCGGTGCTGCCGGTCGCCGATACGCTCGTGCTGTGCCGGCATGCCGATGCCACGTTGTTTTCCATCCTCCGCGACGTGAGCCAGTTCCCGAAGGTCGAGGCCGCCTTCCAACGGATTGCGGCCCTCGGGGTCCCGACGCTGGGCGCCGTCGTGCTGGGCATCGACCTGCCAACATCTTATCGGTATGGAGCCTAGAGTCGGTGCGACCCGCTCCATCGAGCGTCGAACGCCGTGGATGGGCAACGGTTCATTCAGGACAGAGACGGGGGACAGCACCATGTGTCCGGCTTCGGAGTCGAATGACGGTGCACCGCGGCCCAACGCTACGGGATGCCCTCCGTGGAAATGGGCGCTGGATTCGGTTTTCGGCCTGATTCTGCTGATCTTGACTTCCGCGGTGATCGTCTACGCGATGGCGCTCGTCCGATTGACGTCGCGCGGGCCGGCGATCTACAGCCAGATTCGGCTGGGTCACAACGGCCGGCTCTTCAGGATCTACAAGATCCGGACGATGTACCACGACTGCGAGCGTCTGACCGGACCCCAGTGGTCGAAGCCGGGCGATCCTCGCGTCACTCCGATCGGTCGAATCCTCCGAGCCACCCACGTCGACGAGCTTCCTCAATTGTGGAATGTCCTCCGTGGCGAGATGAGTCTGGTCGGTCCCAGGCCGGAGCGGCCCGAACTGGCAGCGGATCTCGAGCGGGCGTTGCCGGGCTACGGGGACCGGCTGCTGATCCGGCCGGGGGTGACGGGACTGGCCCAGGTGCAACTCCCGCCCGATACCGATCTCGAGAGCGTGCGGCGCAAGCTGGTGTGCGACCTCTACTATGTCCGGCGCGGCGGCCTCTGGCTGGATCTGAGGATTGTGATCGGAACGGCATTCAAGGTGATGGGGATTTCGCCCGAGATGTCCCGCCGGTTGCTATGCCTCCCGGACGTCGAACGAGCCGAGATGGCCAATTGCGAGCTGTCGGGCGAGATGAATATCCTCCCCCGGCCGATCGAGCCCTCGGCCCAGGCCACGTCGGCGTGAAGACCGACTGAATCGTCAGTCGCCCAACTCGCGAGCCGGAACCGCCTCGTGGCGTCGGCCGGTGGGGATACGAGTGGATGTTGACGTGGACGGTCCGGGATCCGGTCGTCGATTAATCCGCTCACTCCTTGACGAAGCAACGACCTCGACGTCATCGGCCCGCCGCTGGCTTCGGCGCTCGCTCTGGACTCGGGATGAAGGAGCTCGTGACGATGTCAGCGAAAGTGAAAGCCCCTCCTTCTACGGGGCATCGCCGCGGGATCAATCCCATGTCTCGTGTGGCGAGTGCCTTAGTCCTCGGCTATGTGCGACATGCACCGTTCGAGCGCGGCAAGTATCGCCTGATGCGGCTGGTCGGGCGGTCCCTGTTGATCGAATTGGAGCCGGGCTTGTTCATCCGGCCGCTGGGGCTCTCCACATTGGAGAGGGAGATCATCCTCACGGGGAACCACGAGCCCGAGACGATCCAGGCGTTCGCTGCTCTGCTGGCTCCGGGAATGACGGTCATCGACCTAGGTGCCAACATCGGCCAGTACACGCTCGTAGCGGCTCGCCGAGTCGGTCCACGAGGCCGGGTCTACGCGTTCGAGCCGACGCCCTCGCTCGCCGAGCACGCTCGTCGGAATCTCGAGTTGAACGGTCTCGATAACGCGACGGTCCACTCCGTTGCGGTCAGCGATGCCCCCGGGCGCGTGACTCTGCATATCATCGAGGCCGGAGAACCGAACATGAACTCGATCGTCAACGGTTGTTCGGACCCGAAAGGACTTGAAGTCCCCACGGTGACGCTCGACGGCTTCGCCGCTGACCAATCCCTGAGGGCGGTCGACGTGATCAAGATGGACATCGAGGGAGCGGAGCTCCAGGCCCTCCGCGGCGCCGACACCCTTCTCACCGGGGCCGATCCCCCGGTCCTCGTCCTGGAACTGAATCCGAAGACGCTGGCATACAGCGGCCACACCCCGGATGATCTCCTCGGGCTGCTCGCCTTCTATGGATACACGTTCTATCCGATCGCGGCCTGCTGCCTGCACACACACGACCCGTTCCTCAACGGGATCGCGGCGAAGCCGGGGCACTTCGACCGATTCCCGGCCCTGCGGCGGTGGTCCCAACAACCGCTGTCGATCTGGGACGCGGCCATCCTGAGGGGCCTAAAGTACATTCCCCTCCAGTGAGGGACGAGCAGCCGCTGGGAGGGCGAGACCGTGCCGGAACCATTGGTCAGCGTGATTATCCCGACGTTCAATCGCGCCTATTGCCTGGGCCGGGCGATCGACAGCGCCCGTACCCAGACGCACCAGCATACCGAGATCCTCGTCATCGATGACGGCTCCAACGACGGCACGCGGGCTCTGATCGAGCGGACCTACACGGACGACCCGCGAGTGCGCTATGTCTTCCACGAGAACCGGGGCGTGACGGCGACGCGCAATCGCGGCCTGTCCCTGGCGCGCGGCGAGTTCGTGGCCCTGCTCGATTCCGACGATACCTGGTCGCCGTGGAAACTCGAGGTCCAGCTCGCCTGTTTCCGGCATCGCCCGGAGCTCGGGATGGTGTGGACGGACATGGAGGCCGTGGGCCCCGGGGGCGAAGTCCTCTGCCCGTCTTACCTCCGCACGATGTACGGTGCCTACCGGTGGTTCCCCCGCAACGAGCAGATCTTCCCGCACTCCTTCCCCCTGGCGGAGATCGCCCCGGGCCTAACGCCGCACCTCGGCGACCGGAGACTCCACACGGGCGACATCTTCTCCCAGATGATCATGGGGAACCTGGTTCACACCTCCACGGTGATCCTGCGGCGCGAGCGACGCGAGAAGGTCGGCTGGTTCAACGAGGAACTCCGCTTCTGCGGCGAGGATTATGACTTCCACCTGCGGACGTGCCGCGAGGGGCCGGTCGGGTTCCTCGACCTGGCGACCATCCGCTACCAGACGGGAATGGCGGATCGGCTGTCACGAGACGAGTACAAGGTCCATGCGGCGATGAACTGCCTGACATCGATCCTCCCCTTCATCGAGCAGGAGCGGGCGCGGATCGACTTGCCGGACCGCATGATTCGGCTCCGGCTGGCGCATGTGCATGGCTGGGCCGGAGAAAGGCTCCTGAACACGGGCGAATCTTCGCGGGCGCGGGTCCACTTGTGCAAGTCGCTTTCCCACCAGGTCTGGCAGCTCCAAGCTTGGAAACTCCTGGCGCTGGCTTCGCTTCCAGGCAACGTGCGCGAGGGTCTCAGACGGCTCGTCCGGTCGCTCAAGGCCAAAGCCGCGGCGCGAAGGCATCAGCAAGTCGCGGTCGCCAAGGCTCGCTGAATGCGACGGCGTCCCGAGTGGAGCATCAATCTGGGCACTCGCACCGGTTCCCGGACTGGCCGCGCCCTCTGGACATCCTGCCGAGAATGACCGCAGAGCCGATTCGGTGGCTGCCTTTCGATCGAGAATGGTGCCTGGTCCGCGAAGAGACGGTGGAGCTCGAACGGTGATCCACAAAGCGATGACTCGAATCGATCAATGCACGAGAGGGGTGTTGTGAGTATTAATAGCAACGTACTCGACGAAGCGAGGGGGGTCGCCAAACTCGTGCTGCCGCCGCACGGAGACGACCCACCGCCCGCCTTGGCCGTCACCGTCGTCGAGCGGAAACCGGGCTGGCGGCTCGTCAACCTCAGCGAGCTCTGGCGCCACCGCGAGCTGCTCTACTTCCTGACGTGGCGCGACGTCAAGGTCCGATACAAGCAGACGGCCCTGGGCGCCGCCTGGGCGATCATCCAGCCCCTGGCGACGATGCTAGTCTTCAGCTTGTTTTTCGGCCGGGTGGCGGCCGACCCCTCGAGTCCCGTGACTTACTCGTTGTTCGTGCTCGCCGGCCTGGTTCCCTGGATGTTCTTCTCCAACGCCATCGCCCAGGCGGGACAGAGCGTGGTGGTGAGCGAGAAGCTGGTCACCAAGATTTACTTCCCGCGGTTGATGATCCCCATGGGAGCGGTCGGCGCGGGCCTGGTCGACTTCGCGATCTCCTTCGTGATGCTGCTGATCGCGATGGCCTGGTACGGCGTGGCGCCGGGGTGGCCGTTCGCGCTCGTCCCACTCTTGATGCTGGGCATCGTGATCACCGCGCTGGGCGTGGGGGCGCTCCTGGCGGCCTTGACCGTCTCGTATCGCGACTTTCGACACGTCGTGCCCTTCCTGGTCCAGTTCTGGATGTTCGCCACTCCGTGCATCTACCTACAGCACGAGGCGGCCCGTGGAGCCGGTCAACTCCTGCTGGCCCTCAACCCCACCTACGGCCTCATCGCCAACTTCCGCGCGGCGCTGCTGGGACTGCCCCTCGATGGGCTCACGCTGGCGGTCTCGAGCTCGGTCGGCGTGCTCCTGCTGCTCCTGGGGTGCTTTTGCTTCCGGCAGATGGAAGGCTCGTTCGCGGACGTCATCTGACGGGCTGGAACCCTTCTCCACGACCCGCCAGTCGCCCGTTTCCTTGCAACACATGGCGCAGAGTCAACATTCATGCAAGCAGCCATTAAAGTGCATCGTCTCTCGAAGCGCTATCGCATCGGCGCCGAAGTGTGCGACGACTATCGCACCCTGCGGGAGACCATCATGTCGGCTACGGCCGCTCCGTGGCGCCGTTTCCTCCGGCACACCAGCCGGGGCCGACGACATGGCGGCTCGTCGCACGGCCGGAATCCCGCGTCCGGCCACTTCTGGGCGCTGGAAGACGTCTCATTCGAAGTCGAGCCGGGCGAGGTCGTGGGGATCATCGGCCGCAACGGCGCCGGTAAATCCACCCTCCTGAAGATCCTCAGCCGGATCACCGAACCGACCTCGGGCCGGGCCGAGTTCCGAGGCCGGATCGGCAGCCTGCTCGAGGTCGGCACGGGCTTCCACCCGGAATTGACCGGCCGCGAGAACATCTATTTGAACGGCAGCATCCTCGGGATGCTCCGCAGAGAGATCGACAGTAAGTTCGACGAAATCGTCGAGTTCGCCGAGATCGAGCGATTCCTGGATACGCCGGTGAAGCGCTATTCCAGCGGGATGTACGTGAGGCTGGCGTTCGCCGTCGCCGCTCACCTCCAGCCGGAAATCCTGCTGGTCGACGAGGTCCTGGCGGTGGGCGACGCCCAATTCCAGAAGAAATGCCTGGGCAAGATGGAGACCATCGCCCGCGGAGGGAGGACCGTCCTGTTCGTCAGCCATCAGATGAGCGCAGTCCAAAGGCTGTGCAAGCAGTGTCTCTTGCTGGACAAAGGCCGCCTGGCATCCTTCGGGCCCAAGAACGAGGTCATCGCTCAGTACCTCTGCCAGAGTGAAAGCCAAACTCCTCCGGCCCACTGGGTCGATCTAAGGTCGGCGGCACGACGCGGCAGTGGGGAGGCCCGTTTCATCGCTATGCGATACCGCTGTCCGGATCGAGTCGTGGCTGATAATCCCTATCCGGATGGGCCCCTCGAAATCGAATTGTCCATCGATTCCGATGCCGACAGACGGGTGGATGCCTTAGTCGTCAACTTCTCCGATCGATATGGCACAAAACTTGTCAACGCCGACAGCGTGGCCCTTGGAGAGCCGATCCGGCTTAACCGAGGAACGAATCGCTTTCTAGTCGGGATCGAGGAGCTTCATCTCAATCCGGATACTTACGTCGTGGGGCTGTGGCTGGGGAATAACGATTTGATCTACGACGGTATCATCGAAGCCGCAGAAATCGAGGTCGTTGATCCGCCGATCGAGGCTCTCGGGAAACGCCCGCATAAGGATGGCAAGGTGACGTGCACGTTCTCGGTTACCAAGCAACATGCGCTGTAAGTATCTCTCCATCTCGCAGACAGGTTCACAGACCATCGGACGAGGTTGCGATGAAGCCCGACAGATGTGATCCGATGAACCCAAGAACCGCCCCCGGCGCCCCAAATCACTCGCTCCGAAGGCCGTCAAGGATGTCGCGCAATGTCTGCAATTGTGCGTAGCTATTTGCACTACGCCCCTTTCAACCGTGGCAAATTCTGGCTGCAGTCTCTGAGCGCACCTTGGCTGGTCGCGAGACTGGATACAGGACCTTGGATTCGGGTCAGTGGCCTGTGCGATTTCGAATGGAGAGCGCTCGAGAGGGCAGACACCAGCGAGAGTCGCACCGCCGATCTGTTCAGCCGCCTGCTGACCCCTGGGCGGGTTGTAATCGATGTGGGGGCCAACGTCGGCTACTATACGCTGACCGCCGCAATGCGAGTCGGGCCCGCTGGGCGCGTGCTTGCCATCGAACCAGCCCCGACCACCGCAGGACGACTGCAAGAGAATGCCTCCCTGAACGGTTTCGCAAACATCATGGTCGTTCAGGCAGCGATCTCAGACCGTCCGGGAACTTGCCGGTTGCAACTGGCCTCCAACAGTGAGGCCTGCAGTTTATATAACGTCTCCCTCGATGCAGTCGGCAGTGTGGGGGTTCGGGTGGCAACGCTTGATGATCTGGCCAGGGAAGTCGGGCTTCATCGGGCGGACTTGATCAAGATCGACGCCGAGGGGGCGGAGGTGGCTGTCATCCGTGGAGCCCGGCACCTACTGTCGATGGCTGAGGCCCCTCCAGTAATCATCGAGGCTAATCCCGTGACACTTCGGGCGGCCGGTGAGTCCATCGAATCGCTACGCGCTGAACTGGAGGATGCTGGCTACGCGATTGAAGTCATTGAAGCAATGCCGTGGAGGGGCGAGATCGTGGAAAACTGGCTGGCCACTAAGGCCGTGCAATCAGCACGGAGCTCCTAATAGCCCAACTAACAACTGCTGGCCAGCGTATCCACCTGGGCGCTAACCCCGAGCATGAAGGGCTCAGCTAGCCTAGAGCGAAGACTTCATGCTGGAAGTCCTGACTGGAGCCACCATTTAATGTGTGCTGGCCCTGCCCGGCGCAGGAGGCGGACGTGCCGGAGGTGGCGGGAAGGATCTCGTCCGGGACCTGCGATGCATCGGCTCTTGTCAGTTGGGGCATTTCCGGTGCCCCGATCACCCCGCGAACTCTGCTGGTGAGGAGGCTTTGATGAACTGGCGTATCAAGGGCTTGGTCCAGAAGACCCTGGGTGTTCTTCCCGGCGGGGTCCGAGTTAACGACCTGCTGCAGCGCCGAGTGGGGGGCCTGCGCGACTTACGGAACCACGTTGCCGCCAAGGTGATCAATGACTGGGTGGTCTTCGCCAAATACATGAAGGAGCTGGAGGTCGAGCCGGCGGGTTTGCGGTATCTGGAAATCGGCACAGGGTGGCTCCCCATCCTGCCGGTTTGCTATGCGTTGACCGGGGCACGTGAAATCGTGACCTTTGACATCACGCGGCACGTCAATGCGCGCCTTTCCCTGCAGATGGTGACCCTGCTGGAGTCGTACCTTCCGATCATCGCAGACGCCGGGGGCCGACCCCTGTCCAAGGTCGAGGCCGCCTTCGCGGAATTGAGGAATTCGGCCACGCTGGAAGAATTGCTGCGCCGGGCACGGATCGACTATCGGGCCCCGGCCGACGCGGCGGCGTCCGGCCTTCCTGACGACAGCTTCGATGTGGTCGTCTCCAACACGGTACTGCAACAGGTGCCTGGCCCTGACATTGCCCGGATGATGGAGGAAAGCCGCCGTGTTCTACGGAGCGGCGGCCTGGCGATTCATTGCGTCAACTGCGGCGACCAATATGCCTACTTCGATCCTAAGATCACTCAGATCAACTACCTGCTCTACACGGACAGGGAGTGGGCGTTCTGGAACAATCGCCTTCTCTACCAGAACCGGCTCCGGCCGGGCGACTTCATCCGGTTCGCCGAGGAGGCGGGCCTCGAGATCGTTCTCCAGAGCTGGCGACCGAGAGCCGAACTACTCTCGGCACTGCCCCAAATGAAGCTGGCCGGGCAGTTCAGCCATTATCCCCCTGAAGAGTTATGCTGCACATCGATCGGTTTCGCGGCTCGGAAGCCATGATGGAGCATCTGACGCACAGTATGAATTCCGCGCTCCAGGTGGGGTTCGTCCGCTGGCTCAGGGGACGGCCAGAAGCCGCCTGGAAGCGGACGACCCAGGTAGCGGAAGCCGGCGGGGCCCTCCCATGAGTAGTGGATACCTGTCGGAGACGGGAACCTCGTGCGCGGAACTGATGCGCGACCACTTCGTCAGGATGGGCGTCGGTGCCGCCCGCTTCTGGACCGAACTCGAATCCAGGTCAACCTATGAGAATGCGGTGGAATGCCGCAACCTCCTCGGCCGCCTCGGCATCCGAAAGGTCATCCTGGTCACCGAAGCGTGGCATATGCGTCGCGCGTTGTCATGCTTCGAAAAGCAGGGCGTCGAGGTTGTCCCCTCTCCCTGCCATCACCGGGCGACGGAGATCGGACGCTCGATCTTCGACTTCTTGCCGACCCCTCGTTCCGTGCCGGGGTCCTACGACGCGCTCCACGAATGGGTCGGACTGGCGTGGTATCGGCTATGCGGCAGGATCTGATCGACCGCCCTCGGCATCCGGTCGCGGTCGGTCATTCCGGGCCGGCCGCCGGCGCTCTCCCGGCCATGGGGCAAAGCTGCGGGACCCGGGTGCCGAGCGGCCCTGCTCCGCGCGTCGCGACGACGGGGCGATCGCCCGGCCTCAGCTTCTTCCTGTTCATCCTGCTCAATGCCGTCCTGTTCATCAGGCCTGTGGAGCTCTTTCCTTCGCTTGGCGAGTTGCCGATCTACAATGTGATCATGGTGGCTTCCCTGGCGGTCTCGGCGTCCGCGTTGATCGCCCAGGTCGCGGCATCCATCGGCCAGAATCCGATCAACACCTGCGTCCTTGGCATGCTCTTCAGCGTGCTGATGTCTCACCTCAACTCCTTAAGGATTCGTGAGGCGATCGACTGCGCGATCGATCTCAGCAAGGTCCTCCTCTATTATTACCTGCTGGTCAGCGTCCTGGACTCATCCGCTCGGATTCGACGATTCCTCGTCTGGCTCTGCCTCTTCGTCCTCGTGCTCGTTTCGCTCGCTCTGCTGCATTATCATAAAATTATCACTATTGAATCATTGGATGCGATGTATGTGCGGGAGTGGGAGCTGGTCGATGCCGAGACCGGTGAGGCCCCCGTCCTCGCGCGGTTGCAGGGAGTGGGGATCTACGGCAATCCCAACGACCTGTCGCGTATCCTGGTCGTCGGGATGCTCATCGGCATCTGGTTCCTGGGCGACCGGGGCATGGGCCTGCTCCGCGCGTTCTGGGTGCCCGCAATTGCCCTTTACGGTTACGGCCTGCAGCTCACCTATTCCCGAGGTGGACTCCTGTCCCTGCTCGGTGGGGTCGCTGCGTTGTTCTACAGTCGTCTCGGGGCGAAGAAGTCCTTGTTGGCCACCGCGGTCGTCCTCCCCGTGCTCATGGTCGCATTCGGGGGCAGGCAGACCCAGATCTCGACGAGTCAAGGGACGGCCCAAGAGCGAATCAAGCTCTGGAACGAGGGTTTCGTCGCATTACAAACCGCGCCCGTGTTTGGGATCGGGATGAACAATTACGCGAGGGAGTTCCACCTCGTTGCCCACAACTCCTTCGTGCATTGCTACACCGAGCTGGGCATCATCGGCGGGATGTTCTTTTTCGGGTTAACCTACCTACCGGCGCGGGCGCTTTGCTCCCGGATGCCGGCCGGCCGGCCAGTCCTCGATTCCGACTCGATGCGGCTCCAGCCATTGATGCTCGCTCTGGTCATCTCGACGGTCATCGGCATGGTCTCTTCCACGCGCAGTTATTCCCACATGACTTACCTGATCGTCGGCCTGGCGGCGGCTCATCTGAGGGTCTTAGCCGATCGAGGCAATGCCTTGCTGTCGCGATTCAACGGGAATCTCTTCCGCCGGCTGTTCTTGATGAGCAATTTGACCCTGATCGGCTTCTACATCTACGTCCGGATGTCAGCAAGGTATTGAATCAGATGAGAATCGGCATTTATACGGTAGAATACCCGGCCTTTGGGGGCGCCGGCGGGGTGGCCACCTATACCCGCGAGTTGGCACACGGCCTGTACTCGCTGGGCCATGAAGTCCACGTCCTGACCCCGGGGTCGCCCGGGGCCCCGGTTCGCGATGGCCCGGTCTGGGTGCATAGGGCGCGCAACGATTATTTTCCGGTCGTCGAGCATATCCTGCCCGGCTCGGGATCCTGTTACTATATCGGCGCGGCGATGAAGCGACTCGTGGCCGAGCATGAGCTCGACGTGGTCGAGTTCCCGAATTGGGAAGGAGTGGGGCTCTGGTATGCCCTGCGACGACCGGCCCCTCTGGTTGTCAGGCTTCACACCTCGTCGTTCGAGGCGGGTCGGATCAATGGCATCGGCGGGAATCGTGCTGTGCGCTGGGACGTCCGTCGTGAAAAATGGCTGGCCCAGTCGGCGGATAGCCTGGTGACCCACTCCCAGGCCCATCGACGACGAATGTCCGAAGAGCTCGGGATCGACGCTCGGCGGATCGCCGTCGTTCCTCATGGTATTTCGTTCGATCGAGACTTCCGGCGGCCGCCGCGTTCGGGGACCGAGCTGACGGTGGTCTACCTGGGCCGGTTGGAGAACCGCAAGGGTACCATCGACGTCCTGCGGGCCGCGCCAGAGGTGCTGCGCGATGTCCCGGAGGCACGCTTCGTCCTCATCGGAGCGGATCGGCCGCACTGCCCCGGGGGCCGGACCCACGCGCAATACCTCGAAGAAGAGTTTCCGTCCGAGGTTCGCAGCCGGATCACGCTCACCGGCCGACTGGCGGACGTCGATGTCGATCGCTGGTTGCAGACCGCGGATCTCTTCGTGGCACCCTCCCTCTACGAGTCGTTCGGGCTGGTTTTCCCGGAGGCGATGCGATGGGGGACCCCCGTCATCGGCACGATGGCCGGCGGTATCCCGGAGATTGTTGAAGACGGGGAGTCCGGCCTGCTTGTGCCCCCGAGCGATCCGTGCCAGTTGGCCCGAGCGATCGTGGGGCTGCTGCGGAACGAGGATCGCCGGCGGCGTCTCGGTGAGGCTGGCCGCCGCCGGGTCGAAACCTGTTTTACCGTTGACCGGATGGCGCAGCAGGCTGCTGAACTTTACGCTCGGACGATCGAAGAAAGGCGGCGACCGAACCATCGGGCGCCGTCCGGATTATCCTGGCCATTCCCCAAGAGGGCGGCGACGGATCGTCAATCGAGAATTGCGGTTACGGTCCAGGCCGAGGATTAGGACGGCTTCGAGGGCGGCATAACCGGCCTCCCTCCGATGGGAGTAATGATGTCCTGTATGCACGTCATTGATGCATGCCCGGCGTGCGGAGGGTCTGGAACGCTCCTCTATTCCGACATTCGGGATCGTGCGTATTTCGCTGAGGGGAGCTGGAGTATCTTCAGGTGCGGCAAGTGCGGAGCCGGCTGGCTGAATCCGAGACCACAGGGAGCAGACCTCGAGGCCGCATATGTTGATAACTATTATACCCACAGTGCCGCGGATGCCCCGACGCTAGGCTCCGGATCGCTCGTGCGGTTCTTGCGCCGCAGCATATTGAGCGGACTGTGGGGCTACAAGCATTTGGCTCCCTCCGGCCGGTTGTCCGCTTGGATGGGGTCGTTCCTGGGGCAGTTGACCCCATTGTGGTCTCGCGCTTCCTATGGGATGAGCAAGTTGCTCCTGCCGTATCACCCATATGGCCGGTTGCTGGACATCGGGTGCGGAAACGGCGAATACCTCGCCTTGATGAAGCTGCTCGGATGGGATGTTTACGGTATCGAAGTCGACCCTGCTGCAGCCGCCGCCGCCCGGGAAAGGTTAGACTGCACCATTTATGTTGGGTCGATCGAGGATTGCCCGTATGAAGACGGATTCTTTCAGGCGATCACGTCCTCCCACGTGCTCGAGCATGTTCCGGATCCGGCTGCTTTCGTGACTCATGCGGCTAGGCTGCTCGAGTCGGGGGGCCGGATGGTAACGGTAACTCCCAACTTGAGCAGTATGGGCCACAAGGTCTTCGGCAGAGATTGGTTCCCGTTGGACCCGCCGAGGCACCTTTGCCTCTTCTCACCAAGGGCTTGCACGCGGCTGTTTCAGGTTACCGGATTGTTTCGCCGCGTCTCCGTTTCCACCTGCGCGAGAGCCAGCGGGCTCGAGGTTGACCGCGCCCACGCTGTTCGGACCGCGGGCGGGTTCTTGCGGGGTCACCGCACTGGCGTTGGGCACAAGCTCCAAGCCGCCCTCCTCCGCGTAATCGTTGGCCTGGGCAACGGACTGTTCAGGTGGGGCGGCGAAATCGAGTGTGTGGCGATCAAGAGATAGAGAGGATCAATGGATCACGAAGTTGCGTCAATCGTCATCCCGTGCTACCGCGGTTCGCGATTCCTGGCGGAGGCCATCGAGAGTTGCCTCCGGCAGACCTATCGGGAGATCGAGATCATCGTGGTCGACGACGCCAGTCCCGACGACTGCGCCGAGATCGCGGAGCGGTATGCTCGATCGGACAGCCGAGTCCGTGTGATCCGTCGGCCCCAGAACGGCGGGGTCTCTCGGGCTTTCAACACCGGCCTGGAGGCGGCCCGTGGCAGCTACATGACCCGGCTGGCCCAGGACGATCTCTTCGGGGAGAGCGCCATCGAGGTCATGGTCGCCCAGTTGCGGAAGCACCCGGAAGCGGGGCTTGTATACTGCGACGGGCACGTGATTGACGAAGAGGGTCGAGTGAAGCTCCGGTACCACCTCCCGGAACCAGACGAGGCGCTGTCCTTCCGCAATCGCCTGGGACTCTGCGTCATGTGGCGGCGGTCTGTCTGGGAGCAGGTGGGTGACTTCGATCCCCGGTTCGACACGGCGGAGGACTTCGAGTACTGGCTGCGGATCGCGCAGGCGTTTCCCATCACCAAATGCCCCGGAGTGGCGCCATTTTACGTCCGGGTCCACAACTCCATGGGATCGGTGCAATTCTATGAGAAGCAGGAGCGGGCCACACTCGAGGCCGTGCACTGCCGGTTCCCACGCGGCGGCTCGCTCCGCCAGCGTGTCCTGAAGCGCAAGGCATTGGCATATGCCATCTTCTCCGCTTCTACGGACTGTTCCACGGCGGGCGGGCGGCAGATCGCGGCCCTGGCGCGCGTATTCCGGTCCCTGCTGCTCTGGCCGTTCCCTTACGGCGTGGGGGAGCTCTCTCGACCTCTGGCTCGACCCAAGGCGCTGGTCGTATATTCGCTCAGGCTGATCGGATTAAAGAAATGCTGAGATGGGGGAGTGATCAGGAGCCGGGCCTTCGGCGCGAGGTCACGGCGAAAGTTGGGGAAGGTACAAGGGACGGTATCTGAAGCAGGGGTCGGTAGCGAGCATGGTGAGAGGGATTCCGATCAAGCGAGTCTTGGTGACGGGGGGCTCCGGGTTCATCGGCGCCAATTCTCGTGCGCCACGAGCTCCAGGCCGACCCGCGATCGAGGTCACGAATCTGGATGCGCTGACTTACGCCGGGAATCCCGATAACCTGGCGGGGCTCGACTCGCAGCCGCGCTACCGCTTCGTCCGCGGGGACATCTCCGACCGCCGGTTGGTCGTAAGCCTGGTCATTGAGGATGGCTTCGACGCGATCGTGAACTTCGCTGCCGAGAGCCACGTCAACCGCTCCATCAGCGACGCGACACCCTTCCTGCGTGCCAACGTGCTGGGGACCCGGTGCTTGCTCGACGCCGCCCGCGCGGCCAAGGTCCGCCGCTAAGTGCAGGTCTCGACCGACGAGGTCTATGGCATGCTCCGGCCGGACGATCCGCCGTTCCGTGAGACCACGCCACTGGCGCTTGATAGCCCCTACGCCGCCAGCAAGGCCGCCGCCGACCTCCTGGTGCGCACCGCGCACCACACGTTCGGGCTCGACACGGTCATCTCCCAGAGATGTGAATTCCACCGCAAGAAACGCCGCGTCAGAGAAATCGGCTCGGCCGCGAAGACCGCTGTGACCTGGCCGCATTCTTCGGCCGAGTCCGATCGGAGTTCGAAACATCCCTTCCCTGATGTGACATGTCGGCGCCCGCGCTCTCGCAGCCTGCAATCGGCAGAGTATCGCTCAAAGGATATTGGCCCGCGGACACCAATGCGGTGGGGAGACGCGAGTAGACATGGTTGCTGAATTCATCGACGGCGAGATCGACGGGGTGGGCATGCGGCCGCTCAAATACTACCATGATCCGCGAGGCTGGTTGGTGGAGCTGTTCCGTCAGGACGAGCTGGGCCAAGATCGGTGGCCGGTCATGACCTATGTTTCTCAGACCCTGCCGGGCGTGATCCGCGGCCCGCACGAGCATCAGGACCAGACGGACGGATTCGCATTCCTCGGACCGTCCGACTTCCGGCTGTTTCTGTGGGACACCCGAGCCGGCAGCCCGACCCAGGGTCGCCGCACGATCCTGGTCGTCGGGGAGTCGAATCCGACGGCCGTCTGGATTCCGCCGGGGGTCGTGCACGCGTACCGCAACATCGGCAATGTCCCAGGCCTGGTCTTCAACGCACCCAATCGCCTCTATGCCGGGTGGGCCAAGAGGGAGCCGGTCAACGAGATTCGCCACGAGGACGCCAGGCCCGGCCGGTTCTCAATTGATTGACAGTTCTGGGCGACGTTTCTTTCTGACAGCGCGACATGACGACGGCTTGAGAGAGCGATGCCAGCTTGCTGTAGAATGAGTGCTTGGAATCTGGTGTGCAGTCGAAGCGAGATGCATGCCTGGACACGGCCGTATGAATACCAGGCGTGATGTCAACGAATGCCAGTCAAGTGCGGGCAGGATTCGCCTCGTCCCTCTATCTGGCTCACCTCAGAACCGCGATGCTCGGTTGGCCTGATGAATGTTACGCAGTTCTCTGGAGTTTATCTGTCGAAGCCCAGTTTTATATGTTCTGTCCATTTATTGTTGTTGCATTGCGTCCGCGACCGCTACTGACGCTCTGCGGCGCAGTTGATCATCCTTGCCCCGTTCACCCGTTTGATCGTTTCTTTGACCACTAACCGGACCGTCGTCTATGTACTGCCGATTTGCCGGATGGACGCCCTTGCCTTCGGATCGCTGCTGGCGCAGCCGATGATGGTGTCGAGTCGTCGCGGGGCCGACTCTCCGGACATGCCGCCTTCTGCTGGTTCCGAGCGGGCTTGTGATGGCATATCTCGTTGCGGAACCGCTCAGCCCTTAGTCGCGGGAGATGTCCAGCGCGCCGCTACCCGCCGCGGTGTATACGCTGGTCGCCCTGTGCTCCGCATGCACCCTCGGCGCCGCGGTCGAGGCAACGTGCTTTCTAGGCCGTGGGCCGGCGCATCCGATCCTGACATTTCCGGCAACGCTGTGCTACGATCTGTACATGTGGCATGTGACCTGCGGTCGAGTCGTCCGTCGTTTGTTGTGCCAAGGAGATTTCCATGTGCAGACCATGGCCTGGTTGCTACTCACGTTCATGGTCGCGACGGCATCGTGGCACCTCGTCGAGAAGCCGATTCTGGGACCGAAGCAACGGTGACCGTATCGAGCCGGCGTGCAGGGTTCGAGGCACATAGTTTATTGAGAGATGTAATGGTATTAGAATAAAATCATTATATAGTGCAAGTGAGGTTGCTTTAGATAACGTTCCGGGTTCTTGTAGTGTCGGGCAGTTTGTCGATCGGCGTCACCGACGAAGAGCCGGTGGTCGGTGCAGATGTAGTGGGAGCATGCAAAGCGCCCACCGCGACCGCGGGGCGAGCGAGAGCCTTGATCCGCGCCAGAGAGGTTTTCGATGAGCGGGCATGACGAGCGTGTGAGCGTTGGTCCAGTTTGCCTACGAGTAGCCTTCATCGCGGGGACGCTCGGACAGGCCGGCGCCGAGAAGCAGTTGGTCTACATGGCGCGGTCGTTGCGTGAAGCGGGCGCGGTCGTGCGTGTCTACTGCCTGACGGAGGGCGAATACTACGAAGCCCGCTTGCAAGAGCTCGGCATGAAGCCCCGCTGTTTCGGGCGGTACGGCAACATCCGATTCGGGAGAATCGTCGCGCGCGTCGGGTCACTCGCCGCGTCGCTCGGCCGGTTCAGGCCGCACATCGTGCAGTCCACTCACTTCTTCTGCAGCCTCTATGCGGGCGTGTGTGGCCGGTTTTTCGGCGCTCTTTCGATCGGCGCCATGAGGAACGACCTGGACCGGGAGCGAGCGGGCTGCGGTCGCTGGACGCGAGCATCATTGCGGCTGCCTTCGGCGATCATCGCGAACTCGGAGGCCGCCCGGCGAGGAGTGGATAAGTACGGCGTCGATCCCGAGTCGATCATCGTCCTGAAGAATGCCGTCGATCTGGAGGAATTCGACGCCCGATCCAGGGCCGACACTTCCGCCTGGGACGCGGGTGATGCACCCATCGCCATGGCGGTCGGACGCATGGTTCCCGAGAAGCGCTTCGATCGGTTCCTGGCGGCTCTGGCGCTGGCACGACAGACATCGCCCCATCTCTGCGGCGTGATCGTCGGCGACGGACCGGAGTGGCCAGCGCTCCGTTCCCGGGCGCGGGATCTCGGCCTCTTCCCGGACGGCGTCCACTGGTTAGGCCGGCGGAACGACGTACCGGCCTTGCTCGGCAAGGCCGACATGCTCGTCCTCTCCTCCGATCATGAGGGGTGCCCCAACGTCGTGCTGGAGGCCATGGCGGCGCACCGGCCGGTCGTCACCACCCCCGCCGGGGATGCGGGCATCGTGGTGGAGCATGGAGTCACCGGCTATGTCGTACCTTTCGACGACATAGAAGCCATGGCCGCAAGCATGGTCCAGCTCGCCGAATCCCCGGACTTACGCCATCGCCTCGGCGCGACCGGGCGACGGCGGGTGGAACAGGAGCACGGCTATAGCGGCCTCGCAGGCCGCTTGATCTCGGCCTACGAAGCGATCGCCCGGCGCGACGACCGCATGGACATCGTCGCCGCGCTCGCCGGCCTGCAACTCGGCGCCGACTGCCGATGCGCGGAAGGGACGGCCGGCATCCGAAGCGCGTTCCCGGTACCAATCCCGTGAAGAGTGCACTCGAAGAAATTCACTGACATGAGCCTGCGAGCACAGATCTACAAGGACTATCGTCGCTATCGAGTGGGCGGCGCCTCGCCGCTGGCCACGATTTTCCTCACCCAGGGTTTCTGGGCGAGCTGCCTGCACAGGATCACGAGACATACGTACAAAAACGTGAGGAACAAGCTGGTCAGGCAGGCGATGATGTATGTGCTCGTTGTACTCGGTAAGTTCATGGAGATCGTCACCGGGATCGACATCCCGATCCAATGCGATATTGGGGACGGTCTCAGGATCAGCCACTTCGGCCTGATTATCTTCCCGGTCAACGGCCGGGTCGGCCGCAATTGCTCGGTGTCTCATGGCGTCACCTTGGGCCTGGCTGGCCGGGGGGACGAGCGAGGCACACCCGCCATCGGCGACCGCGTTTATCTGGGCCCACACGCCATCGCGGTCGGGAAGATAACGATCGGCGACGACGTCCTGGTCTGCCCGGGGGCGGTGGTCCTCAGGTCAGTCCCGCCCCGAGCCGTGGTGATGGGCAATCCGGCGCGGGTGGTGTCGTATGAGGGCAGCTTTGATCTCATCAAGTACGACGGGATGGAATCGGACCCCGACCGGATCGCCTCCTTGAGCCAGCGGATCGTGAATGGGGCCGATCAAGTGCCGGTGATCAAACAGTTTGTTGGTCGGATCGACGGCGAGCGGCAGAGCGCACCCGTAGAATAGGACTCGTGGCACATGTGTGGTATCGCGGGATTTTTTGGGACGCCGAAGTGGGATCTGCCTCCGCGCCGGGTCCTGGAGCGGATGCTGGCGGCGATCCGGCACCGTGGGCCGGACGGTTGGGGAGTTTACCTCGATGGGTCGGTGGGCCTGGGCCACGTCCGGTTGAGCATCATCGACCTGGCGGGCGGCCGGCAGCCCATGACCGACGAGCTCGAGACTGTCTCGGTGACGTTCAACGGAGAGATTTTCAATTATGTCGAGCTGAAGGAAGAGTTGATCCGGTCCGGGTGTCGATTCCGGACCAAGTCCGATACAGAGGTCATCCTGCATGCTTACCGGCGGAAGGGTCCGCGTTGTGTCGAGGATTTCAACGGCGACTTTGCGTTTGCCCTCTGGGACCGCCCGGAAAACCAGCTGATGCTGCGCGCGACCGGATGGGCGTCCGACCGATCTACTACGCGATTCGAGACGGGGTCCTCATTTTCGGCTCGGAAGTGAAGGCGCTGCTCCAGGTGCCCGGGATGCATGCGAGGTTGGATCCGATCGCCCTGAGCCAATGCTTCACCTTCTGGTTCCCTCTGGCCCCCCGTACCGCTTTCGAGGGGGTCCAGGAACTGCCACCGGGGCATCTGCTCATCGCCCGCCGCGGCTCCGTCACGGTTCGGCCCTACTGGCAGCCGAGCTACCCGCCGGCGACGCACCGGGAGCCGCCGCGCCCCGAGGCGGAACTGGCCGAAGAGCTCCGGGCCTTGTTGCTCGACGCTACGCGCATACGCCTGAGGGCGGACGTGCCGGTGGGGGCCTATTTGAGCGGCGGGCTCGATTCTTCGGTCGTGGCCGCGCTCGCCCATCAACTGGCACCCGGCCGTCTGCGGACCTTCTCCGTCGGTTTCGAGGCCGCGGAGTTCGACGAGAGCAGCTATCAGCTCGAGGTGGCGCGGGCGCTGCAGTGCGACCACGAATCGGTCACGGTCACGAGCCAAGACATCGCGGCCGTCTTCCCCGAGGTGATCCGGCACACCGAGCGGCCGATCCTCCGAACGGCGCCGGCACCGCTCTACCGCCTGGCACGCCTGGTCCGGCAGAATGCCTTCAAGGTCGTCCTGACTGGGGAAGGGGCCGACGAGGTCTTGGGCGGTTACGATCTATTCAAGGAGGCGAAGGTACGCCGGTTCTGGGCTCGACAACCCAATTCGGCGTGGCGACCCTGGCTGCTCCGTCGCCTTTATCCCTACCTGGCGGGCCTGCAAGGGCAGTCGCCTGCCTACCTCGGCGCTTTCTTCAGGATCGGCCTGGAGCAGCCGGACGACCCATTTTTCTCGCACCGGCCCCGCTGGGTCACGACGGCAGGCCTCCGGCGATTCCTCTCCGACGACCTGCTGGGATTCCTGGCCGGGTACGACCCCGTCGAGGACCTGCGGGCCGGTCTGCCGGCGGATTTCGACGGCTGGCACCCGCTGTGCCGCGCGCAGTACCTCGAGACGGCACACCTTCTTCCAGGCTATATTCTCTCATCGCAGGGGGACCGCGTAGCCATGGCGCACGCCGTGGAAGGACGCTTCCCGTTCCTCGACCACCGCGTGGTGGAGTTCGCCGCTGCGCTGCCCCCCCGCCTGAAGCTCCGAGGTCTGACCGAGAAGTACCTGCTCAGGCGCAGCGTGGGGGGCGACCTGCCGGCCGCGATTGTCGGACGGCCGAAGCAGCCCTATCGCTCCCCGGAAAGTCAGAGCTTCTTCGGCGCGGATCCGCCGGATTACGCGGAGGACCTGCTCTCATCGGCGGCGATTACGCGAGCCGGCTACTTCGATCCCCGCGCGGTGGCGAAGCTGGTGCGCAAATGCCGCGCCGGCGGTGCCGTGGGGTTCCGAGACAATCAGGCGCTGGTTGGCATCTTGTCCGTGCAGTTGCTGCACGACTCCTTGATACGAGGGGCAACGGCAAGTTCCCCGCCCAGCCGCCAGCCCCTCCTCGCGCATTCATGAGCGGGGGAATCCGAGGGGCATGATGTTCGATGACGTCAAGACGTCCGTACAGGAATTCATCACCGAGAACTTCCTCCTTCGCGGAGAGGTCCAGTCCCTCTCGCAGGCGGATTCGCTGCTCGAGACGGGGCTGATCGACTCGATGGGCATCTTGGAACTGGTGGCGTTCCTCGAATCCAGGTTCTCAATCAAGGTCGCCGACGAAGAGCTCGTGCCCGAGAACATGGACACAATCGGCAGAATCGTGGGATATGTCAAACGAAAGCGCGCCGCCGCACCGGCTGAGTTCACGGCTCACGCGGGTTGAAGGCGTCCGCGTCGGGATTCCGCCGGCCTGCTGCCAGGCCGGCCTTTGCCGGGATGGGCGCGGGCGAGCCGCATCCGATCGGATCGGCCGCTCAACCTCCGCTCGCTCAAATCGGCGAGGGCAGGCTTCGCGACCGGTTCCTCGCTCCTTCTCACTCGTGCACGGGAACAATTTAACTATATGATCATGTGTGATGAAGTAAATTCGATTGTCCGGCGTTTCTTCGGCGAGAACTTCGTCTTCCGGGGAGAGCTCGAGTCGTTGGCGGACTCGGATTCGCTGTTGGAGAGCGGGCTGATCGACTCGATGGGTGTCCTGGACCTGGTGATTTTCCTCGAATCGACGTTCTCGATCCACGTTGCGGACGAGGACGTGGTGCCGGGGAACCTGGGAACGATCGGAGGAATCGTGGCTTACGTTCAGCGGAAGCGCACACCTGCCCAGGAAGAGGCGTGACTCATGCGCGTTGAATCGTTCCTGAGCGACGGCGCCCGCCGTTCTCCACACAAGACGGCCTTGGTCGTGGGCGAGCGACGGGTCAGCTACGCCGAGCTGGATGATACGGCGAGCCGCGTGGCGAACGTCCTGCGACGAAGCGGCGTGGAGCGGGGCGATCGGGTCGTGATCCTGGCGGATTCGTCGGTCATGACCGTCTCCGCGATCTTCGGTAGCCTCAAGGTGGGGGCGGTCTTCAGCCCGATCAACCCGTCCACCAAGGCGGACAAGCTCGCGTACGTCCTGAATAATTGCCGGGCGAAGGTGGTGGTCACCCCCAAGAACTTGCTGCCCGTGGTCACGGAGGCGATCGACCGGACGGCGTCGGTCGTGGCGACGCTGGTGGATGACCTGCCCGCCGGGGCCGAGGTTCGAGGCGGCCTGTCATTGCGAAACGCGTTGGCCGACGCGGTCACCGATCCGATGGCTCACGGGGGAATCGACATCGACCTGGCGATGCTCATCTACACCTCGGGCTCCACGGGCTTCCCGAAGGGGGTGATGATGACCCATCAGAACATCGTCGCCGCCGCGACCTCGATCACGACCTACCTGGAGAATACCAGCGGTGATGTGATCCTCGAGCGCACTGCCGCTGTCGTTCGATTACGGCCTCTATCAAGTCCTCATGGCGATCAAGGTCGGGGCGACGGTGGTCCTCGAGAAGTCCTTCGCCTACCCTGCCGCCGTGCTGCAGCGAATGCGGCAGGAACGTGTGACCGGCTTTCCCTTGGTCCCGACCATGGCCGCTCTGCTGCTCCGCATGAAGGACTTGGAGCCGGGCAGCGTTCCCCATCTGGGGTACATCACCAACACCGCGGCCGCGCTGCCGCCGGCCCACATCGCCCGATTGCAGGAGCTCTTTCCGACGACGCGGATCTACTCCATGTACGGGCTGACCGAATGCAAGCGGTGCACGTACCTGCCGCCCGAGCAACTCTCGGTGCGGCCGGAGTCGGTCGGGAAGGCCATCCCCAACACGGAGGTCTACCTGGTCAACGATCGAGGCGAGCGGGTTGGTCCGGGCAAGGTCGGCGAGTTGGTGATCCGCGGCGGGCACGTCATGAAAGGCTACTGGGAGGACCCGGAGGCCACGAATCGCGCGCTGCGGGCCGGCCCTCACCCCTGGGAGAAGGTCCTGTACAGCGGGGACTTGTTCCGGGCGGACGAGGAGTGCTACCTCTATTTCGTGGGGCGCAAGGACGATATCATCAAGACCCGCGGCGAGAAAGTCAGTCCCAAGGAGGTTGAGAACATCCTGTACGCCCTCGCCGGAGTCCGCGAGGCCGCCGCGATCGGGCTCCCGGACCCCATCCTGGGGATGGCGATCAAGGCCGTGATCGCCCAGACGGAGCCGGGGATCCTGACCGAGCGGGACGTGCTGGCCCACTGCGCCACGGCACCTGGAGGAGTTCATGGTCCCCAAGGCCGTCGAGTTCGTCGCGGAGCTGCCCAAGACCGATTCGGGTAAGATCCGCCGGAGTCAGGTTCAGGCCGAGGCATTGAAGACCCATGGCAATGACCGCTGACGTCCTGAAGATCGAACCCGGGCCTGTCGCCGAGAAGATCGCCGCCGCGATCCGAGATCAGGTCCTCCGCCAGCTGCGGCGACGCGGGGTCGTGCTGGGGCTGTCTGGTGGTGTCGACAGCAGCGTGGTGGCCGCCCTCTGCACCCGCGCGCTCGGAGCCGACCGCGTCCTGGGGCTGCTCATGCCGGAGAAGGATTCCGATCGCGAGAGTCTCCACCTCGGCCGCCGGGTCGCCGACGGCTTGGGCATCGAGTCGATCGTCGAGGACATCGGCCCCATCCTTCACGCCGCGGGGTGCTATCGCCGGCGCGATGAATTCATCCGCCGGCTCATCCCCGAGTATGGACCGGGTTACCGGTGCAAGCTCGTCCTGCCCAACGACCTGGAGGGCCCCGGCTACAACCTGTCCTGGCTGGTGGTCGAGTCCCCGGAGGGGGTGCAGCAACGCGCCCGGCCGCCGCTGGAGGCATACCTCGGCATCGTGGCCGCCTCGAACATGAAGCAGCGGACCCGCAAGCAGCTCGAGTACTACCACGCCGAACGCCTCAACTACGCCGTGGCCGGGACGCCGAATCGCCTGGAGTACGACCAGGGCTTCTTCGTCAAGAACGGGGACGGGGCCGCCGACCTCAAGCCCATCGCCCACCTCTACAAGAGCCAGGTCTACCAGCTCGCCGACTTCCTCGGCGTGCTCGAGGAAGTCCGCCTGCGGGCCCCGACGACGGATACCTACTCTCTGGGCCAGACGCAGGAGGAATTCTACTTTTCCCTGCCTTACGACAAGATGGACCTCTGCCTCTTCGCTCTGAACCGCGGGGTACCGCCGGCCGAGATCGCCGACGCGGCTGCCTTGAAACCCGAGCAGGTGGAGCGGGTCTACCGCGACATCCAATCGAAACGGCGGGCCACTGCCTATCAACACAGGCAGCCGCTCCTGGTGGAGGCTATTCTCGAACTAAATGCGTGAATCGGTCCGGCTACACCGGTCGCACTCCATGCAACTCCGATGATACGTAGGGTGGGCATTGCCCACCAATCGAGGCCTCGACCGGAAGACATCGCCCGCCATACGATCCTTGAATCGGCCTTTCAGAGCAGACTGTTAAACAGGAACGATCCATGATGGTTCGATCACCCATGCTCCCGCCCGTTTTCGTCGTCGGTTCCGGACGCAGCGGCACGACCTGGATCGGGGGTACCATCGCCTCCTGCTCGGGCTGCCTCCCGGTCTTCGAACCGTTCCATCCGGATTACGCGGCGCAGCCCCCGCGCTGGGGGATCAAGAGCGGCTTCCCCGGGGCCTATCTTCGCCGGTCGGGTTCTTACCCCCAGTGGGAGGCGTTCCTTGATGCCCTGCTTGCGGGACGGGCTTCGAATCACTGGACGCGTCGCGATTGGACCAGGGTACCGAAATTCCTGACCCGCTCGAAGCTCGCAGAGCGGATCGGCTACCGCATGGCCAAGACCCAGTATCTTCATCAAAAGATGTGGGCACGTCGCTATGTGATCAAGGAAATCAGGGCCAACCTGATGCTGGAGTGGCTGGCGAACTACACCGGCGGGCGGATCGTCTACCTGATCCGCCACCCCTGCGCGGTGATCGGTTCTCGGATGAGGCAGGACGAACCCGCCTGGGTGCCCGACATCGAGGAGATCCTCTGCCAGGATCCCCTCATGGCGGATTTCCTCGAGCCCGTCCGGAGGGCCATCTGCAGGGGGATCACGCCCGTCCAGCGGCTGGCCATCCTCTGGTGTGTCGAGAACGTCGTTCCCCTCTGCCAGGCCCGATCGAACGATTGGCTGCTCTGCTGCTACGAGGAGTTCCTCCACGATCGGGATGCGGCCTTCGCGCGGGTCTTTCAGAGCCTTGGCATCGAGCCGTCTTTGAAGACTCTGTGGGCCAAGACGGTCCCTGTCAGCAACCCAACCCACAACTTGAACATGTCGAGATCGTGGCACGCTCCCCTGACCGACGCAGAAGGGGAGGACGTCTTGCGGATCTGCGAGGAATTCGGCCTCAGATTATATGGCCGGCAGACGATGCCGCTCGGTACACCGCACGAACTTGTCGATTCGGTGTGCGCCCGTGGACCTTCCAAGGGAGAGGCGAAGACGTATGTCATCTCGTCGGAACCGGAGGGATGGAAGCCAAACGGGTGCTAGCCTTGCGGCCACCTCCACGCCGCGTGGTTCGCCGGGGACATACGATGAAGTCGATTCCGTTGACGTTCTTAGTCATCGCTGTTGCAGTTGGGCTGATCCTCCTGCTCCCCTGCGGCAAGGGTGATGCCAGGACGGTGCGAGGCTCCGCCGTAAAGGTGGAGGCGATGGATCTCACAGCGTTCTCCGAAGCACCGACCGAGCATCCTCTGGATCTGGTGTTCATCCACCACTCCGTGGGGGGGCACTGGCTTGCGGCGTCGGGCCCCGATGCCGGGTCCGATTGCATCTTCAGGACTCACTCCAACGGCGGAGGACTGCGCCGTGCGCTCGAGGGGCAGGGCTACCGGGTGCACGAGGCAAGCTACGGCAGCCGGATCGGCCAGCACACAGACATCGTAGACTGGCCGAGAAAGTTCCGCGACCAGATGGAGATGATCCTGAGCTGTCGGCATCAGGACCTGTCCCTGCCCAACGGCCGCCGGAACTCGATCGTCGTGTTCAAGTCGTGCTACCCGAACAATGCGTTCGCTGGGCCGGGCGCACCACCGGGCCGGGCCGAAAGTCCGGAGCGGACGGTCGCCAATGCGAAAGCCGCCTACACGGCCCTGCTGCCGACCTTCGGAAGGTATCCGGACGTGTTATTTGTGGTTCATCCGGAATTGGCGCGCGCGGGGCTTGCAAAGTGTGGACATGCTGACTCCACTTGGAGTTGTGTCAATCGTCTCCAAACCGGGAGGTCAGCATGTCCACCAGCCTGTTGTACCATGCCTTCGGCATCCGCGGCTACGACTACGTCCGCACCGACTATCTCGGCGGTGAGGTGGTCTTCACCATCGCCCAGGATCCCGACGACTGCCGTTGCTCGGCCTGCGGCTCCCGCGAGGTCATCTCCCGCGGTCACGCCGAGCGCCGCTTCCGCAACGTGCCCATCGGCAGTCACCCCACCGCCGTCGTCCTCCCCATCCCGCGCGTCGAATGCCACGCCTGCGGTGCCGTCCGCCAGGTCAAGGTCCCCTTCGCCGATCCCAGGCGGAGCTACACCCGGTCCTTCGAGCGCTATGCCTTGGAGCTGTCCCGCCGCATGACCATCCTCGATGTGGCCCATCACCTCGACGTCGGCTGGGACCTCATCAAGGACATCCAGAAACGCGACCTGTCGCGGCGGTTCGCCAAGCCCAAGCTCAAGCACCTCAGCCACCTCGCCATCGACGAGATCGCCGTGGCCAGCGGGCACCGCTATCTGACGGTGGTCCTGGACCTGGACAGCGGCGCCGTCGTCTTCGTCGGCGACGGCAAGGGCGCCGACGCGCTGAAGCCGTTCTGGAAGCGGCTGCGGCCCAGCGGGGCGAAGATCGAGGCGGTGGCCATGGACATGTCGGGGGCCTACCAGGCGGCGGTGCGGGCCCACCTGCCCAAGGCGGTGATCGTCTTCGACCGTTTCCACGTCGTCAAGCTGTTCAACGACAAGCTCTCGGAGCTGCGGCGGGCCTTGTACCGCGAGGCGACCGAGGTGCAGCACAAGGAGGTGCTCAAGGGGACGCGGTGGCTGCTGCTGAAGAACGCCGCCAACCTCGACCCGGAGACGGATGAGAAGAGTCGGCTGAAGGAGGCGCTGAAGCTCAACGAGCCGCTGGCGACGGCCTACTATATGAAGGAGGACCTGCGGCGGTTCTGGGAGCAGCCGGGGAAGCGGTTCGCCACGACGTTCCTCGACGGTTGGATCCGCCGGGCGGAGGCGTCGGGGATCCGGATCCTCCAGCAGATGGCCAAGACGCTGGCGGCGCACCGGAGCGGGCTGTTGGCCTACTACGACGTGATGATCAGCAGCGGTCCGCTGGAGGGGACGAACAACAAGATCAAGACGATGAAGCGGCAGGCGTATGGGTTCCGGGACCGGGAGTTCTTCAAGTTGAAGATCCTGGCGATCCATGAGACGAAGTATGCCCTGGTGGGGTGAAATCGCCGGCGCGTGAGGACACAAGGACTTGCGTCGGTGTCAAATTCGCGCACGGTACTTCCGGATGAACCTTATTTGTGTGCGCGACGGCGCCGCCGCTGGCCCCGAAGTTGCCGGCCGAGCCGCTCGGGAAGTCGCTGGCGCGCAAACTTCTGGGTAAGCAGACGCCGCAGGAACATCTCCTGGCAAGCGGGAGGCTGGCCAGGACGGTCAATAACTGGCTCAAGGCCAACGACGGGTGGCTGAAAGATTACCCGCACCGCAATGTGGCGGTTTTTGACTACTATGATGTCCTCACCGGATTCGGTGAGTCGGATGTATCGCTGTATCCCACTGAGGAGGGGGTCGATAGCCATCCCAGCAGTGCGGGCCAGCAGTTGGCCACCGCGCAATTCGTGCCGTTCCTGAATCGAGCCGTGCGCCACGCTGGCGTGGACCGCCGGTAGATCCGAAGTGGGCAGAGCTGTCCCGTCCGGTCGTGAGTTCTTCGTTCTCGCATGGCTCTTGTCCGGCTTCTGCACCTTTCGGGCTGTCTCTCCATGAACATCCTTTTTCTCTCCAGCACCTTTCCTAATCCCATCAACCCCACGGGCGGCTGTTTCAATGATTCGCTGGTCCGCGCCCTGGCGATCCGGCATCGTGTCGAGGTTGTCTCACCGATCCCCTGGGTGGACCTGGTGAAGGGGTACCGGCGCGGGATTCACGTCCCCATGAACGATCGGATCTTCGACCCTGCGGGCTTCGGGATACATTACACCCGCTTTTACTACACGCCCAAGCTCCTGCGCGGATGGTATGGGCATTCCTACTGGCTCTCGATCGCAGGGACGGTCCGGTCGTTGATCCGGACACATCGGCCGGACTTGATTATCGCCTACTGGGCGCACCCCGACGGCAAGGCAGCGGCCCGTATCGGTCGCTTAGCCGGCGCCTGTTCCTGCGTCATCGTCGGCGGCTCGGACGTCCTGCTGCTCACGCGCGGACGAAGTCGCCGGCACCGCATCCAGAAAGTGCTCGAAGCCAACGACGCGGTCCTCGTGGTCAATGAGGATCTCAAGCACGCCGTCCAGAGACTGGGGATTCACGCAACTAAGGTGCATGTCTGGCGGCAAGGCCTGGACACGGATCGTTTTCGGCCGGGGGACCGGCAAGTCGCGCGTCAGCGGCTCGGTATCCCCGCTGACGGCCGCGTGATCGTGTGGGTCGGACGGATGGTGCCGGTCAAGGGGCTCGACATCCTCTTGGCGGCCTGCGCACGGTTGCGGGACCACGACATCAAGTACCATCTCTACCTCGTGGGCGAAGGGCCGTTACGCGGACAGTACACGGCCCAGGCCGAGTCCCGCGGCCTCTGCGCGCACGTCACCTTCGTCGGCTCCAGGCTCCAAGAGGAGCTCGCCGAATGGTACCGCGCCGCCGACTTGACCGTGCTGCCGAGCCGGTCGGAGGGGTTGCCGAACGTCCTTCGCGAGTCATTGGCAAGCGGCACGCCATTCGTTGCCAGCGACGTCGGCGGCATCTCCGAGATCGCGGATCCGAATTGTAGCCTGCTCGTGCCCCCGGAGGATCCCGCGGCATTGGCCGATGCGATCGCACAGGGACTGACTCGCTGGGTTGGCAAGCAGATAGCGATTCCACCGAAATCCCAGCAATGGGAGGAATCTGCAAACTCACTGGTTCGTATCATGCAACCTTACACCGTATCTCCGACTCTCGGTCCGTGTGCTCAAGCGAGTCGCAACGCCCGGATTCGCTAAACAAATCGGAACCGATCGGTCCGGGTGCCGTGCGTTCGGCCGCGGGGTCTAACGCCTCAACGACTCCGGCGCACGGAGCAGGCCGCTGAGATGAGGGCAGCGACCGATGAGCCCGCCGAAGGCGTGAATCGCCGGCTCGGGCCACTCCCTTCAGAGGACAACACGTATGGCTCTATTCAATACGACCCCGGCGCCCGCTGAACGCGACTCCGAGCTCCGAGGATCGTCGCATGAGCCGTCACCAGAGCCGACGATCCTCTACTTCGGAAACGACTGGTACGCCGAGAATCGGACTTCCAGTCATCATATCGCACGGCGACTGGCTCGCAGTCACCGAATGTTGTATATCGAATGCCCCGGCCTTCGCGCCCCCCGGGGAACACGTCGCGATCTGAAGAAGATCTGGACGAAAATCTCGCGCTTCCTGTCCGGCCCGAAGCCGGTGGCGGAGAACTTGAAACTCTGGACACTCCTCCAGATCCCGTTCCACCGCTTCGCCTTCATACGACGCCTGAACGTCACACTAATCCTAGTGTCGCTCCGCTGGATCATGTGGCGAGAAGGGATTCGCCGCCCGATCGCCTGGTTCATGATCCCCCATCCGGCACCGCTCGTTGGGCGGTTGGGGGAGCGGCTGTCGGTCTACTACTGCACAGACGACTACGCATCCATGCCAGGGGTCAACGCGGAAGCCGTTCGGGCCATGGACACGGAGATGGCCCGCAAATCGGACATCGTTTTCGTAACCTCCGAGACTCTCCTGGACTCAAAACTGCAACTGAATCGTGAGACTCATACCTCTCCACACGGGGTTGACATCGAGCACTTCGGACGCGCTCAAGATGAGCAGCTACCCGCTCCGACGGACATGGCCGAGATGTCACATCCCGTCATCGGATTCTTCGGTCTAATCGAGAGCTGGATCGACCTGGACCTCGTTGCATTCCTGGCCGAACAACGACCGAACTGGACCTTTGTTTTCATCGGACGCCTTGCCGTTCCCGCCGAACAGTTACAGCGTCGCCCTAACGTGCACTTCCTGGGTAACCGAGCGTACGAAGATCTTCCCGCTTATGGCAAGCACTTTGACGTCGCGATCATACCGTATCGTCTGAATCGCCAGGTCATGCACGCGAATCCGCTCAAGCTCAGAGAGTACTTGGCGATGGGCAAGCCTGTGGTGGCCGTTCGAACAGCGGAAATCGAGAAGTACTCGGACGTGGTCGCCATCGCGGACTCGCGCGAAGAGTTCCTGGCCAAGCTCGACGACTTGCTCTCACGACCCGATTCGCCGATGGCAATAGAACGGCGGATGTCCCGGGTCGCTTCCGTGAGCTGGGACGCTCGTCTGGCGCGGGTGTTCGGGATCGTACGGAGTCGCTTGGACGACGAGGAGAAGCGGGCGGGTGCAGAGCGCGGTGTTATTCCCCAGCACCGCACCCCCGGACCGGCTCGAACATGACATGCTGGCATCCCCGAGGGCGGCCGTCGGGAAATCACTGAGAAGCCGGGAGGCTGCCGTAGGCGACGGCACGCGCCTCGAGCAACCACCCCGATGAGCGGCGAGTCACCTCAGGCCAGTCGGCACCGATGGTGCATCGTAGACGTCACCGGCGGTATCGATTGGGCTCAAGTCCCCACAAGCCGCATCTGCGTCGTCGCTGGCTGGCGGCCCGCGACGCTTCTCGCGACGCTGGTTCAAAGGGGCGACAACCATCCCTTTCGGGTTCACCGCCGAGTTTGGGCAAGGAGCGAGCCGGCAGGCGGCCCGGTGTACGTCGGCCCATCGCAAGGAGCATCGAAATGAACGACGAGAGAACGATATGCCTCATGTATCACGAACTGAAACTCCCTTCGCACCGCTCTCCACGAATCTCCGCGGCCACACGCGCTACGCCGTCACAATGGGGGCGTTCCGTGATCAATTACGACACATAAAAGAGAATGGACTCAAAGGTGTCAGCATCGGCACATCGCTCCGTGCGGGCGAGACGCAACGGCGCGTCGCGATCACGTTTGACGATGGACATGACACTGATCTGGTCGCCGCTGCACCGCTATTGGCGGAATTCGAATTCGGCGCCACTTTCTACGTGGTGGCCGGATTCGTCGGCCGGCCTTGCTACCTGGATAAGACACAACTGCGCAAGCTCGTCAACCTTGGATTCGAAATCGGCTGTCATTCGATGACCCACGCCTTTCTCAGCGATCTCGGGGAAGACGGCTTGAGGACCGAAATCTGCGAGGCGAAGCACCTGCTCGAAGACTATGTCGGTCGGTCGGTCGCCCACCTTTCTTGTCCGGGCGGTCGCTGGTCCCGACGGGTGGCGTCGATGGCGCAGGAGGCCGGTTTCCTCACCGTCTCGACCAGCCGCGTCGGTGCCAATGCGCCCGGCGCGGATCCCTTCCGGCTGGCCCGTACCGCCGTGATGGCCGATACGACGCTCGCCCAGTTCGGCCGTGTGGTCAACGGCCACGGTCTCGTGGTCCGCCGCGCGAGGGAGTATGCATTGTCCGCTGCGAAGCGGGTTCTGGGTAATGCGATGTACGAGAGATTCCGCTCCGCCGCTCTCTCGGGACCCTCGCGTTTTCCGTGAGAGTACGCCGGCGCGTGCCCCGCGCACCGAGTAAGCGGACGATGCGAACCGCCGGGCCTCGCGTTGAACGACTCGAGGATCGCGCGATCGGGACTCCGGGCGCGACCGTTTGGCGACCTCTGCCGCTCGGGTTCGGCCGCAGACCCGGTCTGGGGATGATCCGAGAAGGCACGACTGTACGACTGGGGAGTCGGCAGTTCTTCAGGAGGTGGCCGTGTTTGCCGCAAGACTCGCTTGGTGGTGTGCCCTCTTAGTGGTCACCTACACGTACATAATCTATCCAGTATTGATTGGAGTTGCTGCGCGGATCCGTGCCCGGAGGAGACGTCGAGAAATCGTGAAGGACAGGTCGTTCAGCGTCGTCATGACGGCGTTCAATGAGGAGGCGTCGATCGAGAGGCGGCTGCAGGAAATCTCCGGTCGAGTCGAGACGTCTCCTCTGTGTGACGAAATCATCGTTGTATCGGACGGCTCCACGGACAATACTGCGAGCTACGCCCGCGGGATCTCCAGTACCAAGATACTTGTGATCGACCTGCCTGAGAATGTGGGCAAGGCCGAGGCGTTGAATATCGGCTGCGCCGCGGCACGGGGTGAGATCCTGGTATTCGGCGACGTCCGGCAGACGTGGGCCGAGGACACCGTCGAGCACTTGTTGGAGAACTTCTCCGATCCGACGATCGGAGCTGTCAGTGGCGCCCTCGTCCTTGAAAGCGCGCCGGGAGTGATGGCCGGTGTGGGCCTGTACTGGCGGTTCGAGAAGTGGCTGCGGCGCCAGGAAAGCCTGGTTCATTCCACCGTGGGCGTGAGCGGCTCCATCTCGGCGGTCCGACGCGAATTGTTCCAGCGCATCCCCAAAGGCACCATCCTTGATGATGTCAATTGGCCGATGCAGGTCGTCATGCGAGGATTTCGCGTCGTGCAGGACGAGAGTGCGAAGGCCTTCGACCGCCTGCCGGATCGTCCGCGGGATGAATTCCGCCGCAAGGTCCGGACTCTGAGCGGGAATTATCAAATGATCACCCTGCTGCCCGCGCTGCTCTTGCCGTGGCGTAATCCGATCTGGTTGCAATTCCTGTCCCACAAGCTGTGCCGCCTCATCGTTCCTTGGGCCTTGTTGGTGCTGCTGATCTCAGGCGGGATCCTGCAAGGACCGTTCTACGGATTCCTGTTCTGGTGCCAGATGGTCTTCTTCCTTCTTGCCGTGGTCGGTGCCCGAGGTGGAGTCGGGTCTCGAGTGCCGCTGGGTTCTTTCGCTACGTCGTTCTTGATCCTGAATGCCGCGGCATGGCTGGCTTTCTGGGTCTGGGTCACGGGGCGAGCATCGCGATCTTGGAAGAAGGCTACCTACAGCGCTGTCTCGGGAGAAACTCCGAGGTCGTGGAGGCCCCGAGCCGAGCCTCGTAATCCTAAGGGGATGGTGCGCAACGTGCTATCTCGATTCAACGCCCTCGGTCGTTGGGGTGACGTCTCGGAACGATCCCCGGAAGCGTCACGATGATTCGAGTCGTCCAACGTTGTAATGAGTTGCCGAATGCGATTGGGCGGAAGACTACCTTCACGAGCAGATGCGCCGCCGTCCGGGTGGGACTCGTCCGCGAGCCGAGTCGTCGGACGATCCGGGTGGCGGAAGTCAATGGAGCGATCTGATGAGCGGTGGATTCCTGTTGACGTCGATCCTCGCGACCACATTCGTCCTTTTGTCGTTGATGGGCTTTGCCGCCCGCGAGATGCGACGCCGGAGTATGGACCGCTGGATATTCACATATGTATCAGAGCGGTCGAAGCGTCGTCCGCGACGTGGCGGTCAGCGTGTCCATGTTCTCCTGTGCATCGCGGACCATTTTGAGCCGAGGAACAGCGGAGCAACGCCGGCGGTCGGCCGACGACGAATGCGCGTCTGGGCCGAGGAGTATCCCAGGCTTTGCGAAGAATTCCGCGACAGCGACGGGCGCCCGCCTCGTCATACGTTCTTCTTCCCAATCGAACAGTATGACGAGGAAGAGGTGGATGTGCTCGCCGGCTTGTGTCGCCTCGGGTTGGCGGAGGTGGAGATCCACCTCCATCATGATCGGGATACGTCGGAGAACCTCGAGCGGACCCTGCTGGCCTTCAAGGAAGTCTTGGCCCGGCGGCACGGGTTGCTGGCGCACCACCGGGAGACCGGGGAATTACGATACGGTTTTGTGCACGGAGTGTGGGCCCTTGATAATGGGCGACCCGACGGCCGCTGCTGCGGTGTCAATGACGAGATCCAGATCCTGGAGAGAACGGGCTGCTACGCCGACTTCACTCTGCCCTCGGCGCCCGACCGGAGTCAGACACGCAAGATCAACAGCATTTACTACGCCGTAGACGATCCCAACCGACCGAAGTCCCACAACTGGGGGATTGACGTCGGCAGCGGCGTCGCTCCACGCAACGGCCTGATGCTCATCCAAGGCCCGCTTGTCCTGAGTTGGCGTCACAGCAAGTGGGGCATCGCGACTCGTCTCGAGAACAGTTGCATCCAGGGTAATCAACCCCCGTCGATCGCTCGCCTCGATGACTGGCTCAAGGCGACGATCCAGGTCGCGAGCCGTCCGGACTGGTATTACGTCAAGCTCCACACGCATGGTGCGCCGGAGGCTAACCAGCGGGTCCTTCTCGGCGAGCCCATGATCGCATTCCACCGGGCGCTGGCCGAGAGGGCCGCAGAGGATCCGAATTTTCGGTACCACTATGTCACCGCGCGCGAGATGTACAACCTCGCCCGCGCCGCGGAGGCCGGATGGGAGGGAACGGTGGCGGAAGCGCACGATTATGAGCTGATCTTCAATGGAGCCGGCATGTCAACCGCGGCAAGGGACCGTGACCTCACCGCTACAGCGAGCGTTGAAGGGGTTTGCTCCTCCCTCGACTGAACGGGCGGTTGCGAGCAGGAGCGGCATCGCCGTCCCTTTTTTCGGAGGCCGTGACCATGATCGACCAACCGAGCGGTCGGGCGCACCCGCCCACACGGGTAGCCGGGATTTGGGGAAGGACGGTCGCATTGGCCGTCGCGTGGTCCTGGCTCTGGACTTCAGGGATCGCGGCCAGCGACAACTGGGTCGCACCGAACGGTCGCGATGCTCCCGGCCGGGGCGGTCGGACCGGCCCCTGGGCGACTCTCCAGTACGCGGCGGATCGTGTCCGGCCGGGCGATACTGTCCACGTCCGCGACGGCGAGTACCGGGGCTTCTACCTGGCTCGGGGAGGGACGCACGACGCTCCGGTTCGCTTCCGGGCCGAGGGTGAGCACGTCCGGATCGCGGCGCGAAACCCGAAGACACCCGACGGGATCAACATCGAGGGGGCCAACCACGTCATCGTCGAGGGCTTCACGATCGACGAGATGCCTCGGGCTGGGATCCGCGTGACTCACAGCGACCAGAGCACGATCCGTCAGATTCGGGCCCATCGCAATCGGAACTGGGGCATCTTCACGAGCTTCTGCAACGACATTCTCATCGAAGGCAACCTCGCGTCAGGATCGGCCAGGGAGCATGGGATCTACGTCAGCAACAGCGGAGATCGGCCTGTCATCCGCGGCAATGTCTGTCGCGGCAACCGGCAGTGCGGCATCCATATGAACGGCGACGTGAACGCGGGAGGTGACGGGATGATCTCCGGCGCCCTGGTAGAGAATAACATCATCTATGACAACGGCTCCGCGGGTGGTTCCGCGATCAACTGCGATGGAGTCCAGGATTCTACGATCCGCAACAACTTACTTTACGAGAACCACTCAAGCGGAATCTCATTCTACCGGATCGATGGGGCCGCGGGCTCGCAAAACAACCGCGTCGTCAACAACACCATCCTGATGGCCCGCGATGCCCGGTGGTCGATGAACATCAAGAACCACAGCACCGGTGTTCTGCTGCGGAACAACATCCTGCTCAACAACAATCCGTCGCGAGGGAGCATCAATATCGCCCCGGATAGCCTCGCTGGATTCCGGAGCGACTACAACATCGTCGCCGACCGCCTGTCACCGGACGACGGTTCGCGCATCCTCTCGCTGAGAAGCTGGGCCACCGGTACCGGGCTGGACCGCCATTCGCTGGCAGCGACACCTCAGGAAGTCTTCGTGAACGCTACTGCGGGCGACTACCACCTCCGGGCCGGTTCACCGGCCATCGACGCCGCGGATCCATCTGGTTCACCTCCCCAGGATCTCGAAGGCCATCAGCGCCCGGCCGGATCGCGCTCGGACATCGGAGCCTTCGAGTTCGGTCGATGAGCGCGCTCGAATCGACTTTCCCTCCATGGCATCGCGGCCGGCGTAGACGCAAGACCGTCGGCCGCCGGGTTCTCCGGTACCGGGATCTCTGCTTGGATTGTCTTCGCCGCTTCCCATGGTGACGGCGACCTGATCACCGCCCATGTCCGATTACGGTCCTCGTCGCTACCGCATCCCTGGGTATGCCGCACCGTCGGCGCCGCCGTCCTCGAGGTGGTGTGACCGGCGGGGGCTTCGCGCCATCGCCATCGCGGGTTGCTGGCTGTACTTGGCGACAGTTCTCGGCTTTTGGGCAGGCGTCAGTTGCTCCCGTCCGGAGTTCTGGCCATTCCACCTCTTGCTCTACGGGCCGCGCTGGCTATTGTTCCTGCCGGCTCTCGCGCTGGTCCCCTCGGTCGCCTGGCTGCGATTGCGATGGCCGGCTCTCGCGCTGGGGATGGCGCTAACGTTGTTCGTTGGGATCTCTGGGCTCAACGTGCCCTGGCGAAACCTGGTGTGCAGTCGAGAGGAATCACCGGCACGCCTGCGCCTCCTCACCTGCAACGTCCAGCGAGGGGATCTGAGGACTGATGAGTTGGCGCGTCTCGTCAGGGAGGCGCAGCCTGACGTGATACTGCTGCAAGAATGCAGCCTGGAGGACCCGCACGCGATAGTGGACCGAGAGGGCTGGCACGTACGATCGGCCGGGGAGTTCTGCCTGGCCAGTCGGCATCCCATCGTGGATTTCGAGGTTCTTCGTCGGCCGGACAAGCTCTATCGAATCGTCGCCGTCCGGGCGACAGTGTCCTGCTTCGGAGAATTGGTTCCCGTCGTCTCGGTCCACCTGATGACGCCGCGCAGGGGCCTCGAGGCGATAATCGGCTCGCCGCTCGAAGGCATCGGGGCATTCCGGGAAGTGGCTGCGGTGCAGCGATTCGAATCCGGCCTCGTGCGGCACTGGATCGAACAGACTCCAGGATTGATCCTGGTGGCCGGCGACTTCAACCTGACCGTCGAGCACCCGGTGTATCGCCGCGACTGGTCTGACTACCGCGACGCCTTCTCCTGGGCGAGCTGGGGGTTTGGCCACACGATGTTCACCCGATTAATCGGGCTGAGGATCGACCACATTCTGTGCGGAATCGATTGGAGACCGACATCTTGCTGGGTAGGCCCCGATGTGGGCTCTGCCCACCGCCCTATTATTGCGGACCTGACAGCAGACCTCCGCATGGTGGATTAAGAATCTGGCATTAGTTACTATCTGGATACTGATGGCGTTCAGGGCCACCGAGGTTGGCGGGGTGGACGCATACAAGGAACTATCCCACAAGCTCGATGGGCGTGCAGTGTCGCCTCCCGTTGACCTCGGCGACCGGTCGAACATTTCGGGAGCGTATCCTGAATCCGATCAACATTCGGTCCAAGACAGGTTTGTCAGTCGATGAGGTCTGAAAAGAACAGCGACAGTTGCATCGAGTCCCTCAGATACCCCTCCGATCGCTTTCAACCAATCGCCGGGGGTGCAATCGCACCAGTGCCAGCGATTATGCGGCCTTTGAGGCTTTTTCTTTCGGTGTAGTCCCCTGAGTCCCCATTTCGAGAGTGTCCTCCGATCCCAGGTAGGCTCGATACACCTCGCCCCAGACCCCGCTCAAGTGGATCACCCGCAGGTCGGCGATCCATTGACCCCCTCCGCTTTCCACGTCATCCCCGACTGCTTCATCCGCTGGGTGAACACCGTCCTGCACGCCGCCGCCGTCACCCCGCTCCCGATCGGCAGGTGATCCCGGCGGTATCCGCGATAATCCGGCCAGCGCATCCGCTTCCGCAAGTAGGCGTAGGCGGTGCGGTAGTGCTCGCGCTGCGCCGCCGACGCGATGATCCGCCGCCGGCGCAGGCCCGCCGCCGATTGCAGCGCCCGGCAGATCCCCCGCGGCTTCTCCTTCAGCCACCGCCGCATCTTCCGCGCCCAACTCACGCGCGCCCGCGCGTCGGAGAACAGCGCCTCGGACAGCTTCGTGATGTACTCGCAGGCGTGATAATAATCGATCACCCGCCGCCACTCCAGCCGCCGACCGGGGCGGTGCGGATCACGCATCCGCTTCAGCGCCCGGCGGTAATATCGGGCCTGGTGGGTCCCCCCGTCGGTGAGATACACCAGCCGCGGCGCAGGCCCGCCCCGGGCCCGCAACTCCGCCTCTATCAAGGTGGTCAGCTACTCCGACAAGGTCCCCTGGCCGAGTCCGGGCATCCGCCCCAGGTACACCATCCCCAGCCGCCGCCCGCCGCGGTCGTAGACGGACACGGTCGCCGTGGCCGCCTCGCGCTAGCACGCCTGGCCACGGATCGGCACCATCAACCCGTCGCGCCAGACCGCCAGCGCCGGCTTGCGGGAGCCCGAGGACCGGTCCGCCTACTCCAGCCAGCCCGAGAGCCGGTCTGCCGGGGCGCCCTGCCGGCGGGCTCCCATCCCCGCCGCCACTCCGGCGATCACCGCCCGCAAGGTCGTCGCTGTCAACGGACCCGAATCCTAACTCCCAGTTTTGAGGGTTCGGCGACAGTCGCCGACCACCGCACGCCATGATCGTCCCGCAAGGTCGCCAACACCGCATCTCGGGGGAGGGTGACCGCCGCCCGCGTGGCCCGTTCGGCCAGGGCCGGCGTGGCCCGGCCCGACTCCAGCCCCAGCCGGATCCCCAGCGGGAAGATCGACGGCTCGACGCCGTGGACGCGCTGGTACTACATCCGCCAGAGGGTGATCGTGCCGAAGGTGGTGGCCACCGAGCGATTGGGGGTCTTGGAGCGGCGGCGATACCAGGTCCCGCCGGATTCGATCTGGCCGGGCAGGTCCCTGCGGTCGTGCGGCTCGAGGTGGTTGAAGGTCCATTCGACGATGATCCGGCCGAGTTCGCGGAGCAACTTCTGCAATCGGGCGTCGAATCGGTGGCAGGCCTCGGGCGTCGGGTCGGCGCAGTCGGAACGAGACGAGGAGGCGGCCGTGTTCGGTGATCACCGGGATCAGGCGGGCGGTCTGCGGGAGCAGGGTGGTGGCGAAGTGCGTTGCCGTCAGGAGTCGGGTGCACGTAGCATGGTCCATGGAGGCGGCGTTTCCTGTCGTGGGGACAGAGCTGGTCAGACGCTGTCACATCACAGGAGAGGCCCCTCGAACTTCAAGCGATCCTCCGGCCGAGGGCGCCGACTCGGGCCGGGTCGTGGGCGAAAAGCCAGGGAAAACTGCCAAGACTCATGGCACCAAGGCGATTGAACTCATCGCCAATATTACCCCGGCAATGAAGATCCGCATGGACCGTGCACCATACGAGCCCAAAGCGCCAGCGAGTGTGTCGCTGGCTCCCGGCGGGATTCACTCGCTGGCGCTTCGGGCTTGTATGCACCATTAGTGCGGATCTTCCTTGCCGGAGTAATAGCCAGGAATCCATCTGGGGCCCCAGTAGGAATGGGGACTGGAACCTCGATGACTCGAGGCCAGTCCCCACTCCGGCTGGGGCTTTCAAGTTCCCGGAGCAAGCCGACGGTTTCAGCGTAATCCCAACCCGAGTTTAACTATCTGCCGCCAGCGTTTCCGCCAGTCAGGCCCTGGATCGGGATGGGGCCGTCACGTCTGAAGAAACGATGAAGGTCCTCCTTGGCGTCGATTGGAGAAGTTCGCGAGCCAGCATATCCAACAACGCATCAGGCATGACCGCGGCCGGGCTCTGCGCGGGGAAGCTGGTTGGCATGGGCTCAGGCCCGACGTTCTGAGCAACGACGACTGCGGAGCGAGTCCGAGAATCGACCGTGTCGGTGTCAACCGGCGCCGGGACCTGACCGATCGCCCTCAGGACGGTGACGGCGGATGGCGTGAGCAACCCGGTCACCGCCCCGTTCATCGCGTTGCCCGCCGTGTGTTCCGTCGCACTGGCTGTCACCGGCACATTGCCGCTGGAACTCGTGACAGTGGACACCGCGGCGCCAGACGTCGCTGGTGCGATCGTGAAGGGGATGGCGGCCAGCTCATTAGTTGAACGCGCCGCCGCCGCCGGTGAGGGTCACCGTGCCCGTCGCTCCGGTGTTCAGTGCGGTCGTGTCGTAGAGGAGCGTGGCCCCGTAGCCGGAGTTCGAGCGCCCGGTGAAGTTGGGGGCCGTCACATTGGTCTCCTGGGCCTGGGCGACGCCGATGAGCTCCCAGGCGCCGGTATGTTTGACCGTGACGGAGTTGGCCGTGATGGTGTCCGTGGCCGCGGCGGTCAACGGCGTCGCCGTGTCGTCGATCGGGCTGGACGTGTTGACCCCGCTGAAGGTCTGGAGGACGAGCTGCATGTAGACGGACCCGGACATCGTAAAGGTCCACGACGAGTCCCCGGCCTTGATGACCCGATAATAGACCGACGCCCCCTCGGTGTTCCAGTTCGAGACGTTGACGTTCTGGGCGACGGTCGACCAGCCCGTGGGGGGCGAGGAGGTGCGCCCGGAATTGCTGGTGTTCCAGGTCAGCAAGACGACGGCAAGGTCGCCGGGGGCGGCGCCGCTGGGGAGCTTGACGGTCTGGCTGGATTCACATGTCGTGCCGTAGGTGACCGAGCCATTGGGGACGACGGCGATGGACGGGGCCGCAAGCGCGGTGGTGAACGACCAGGAAACCGGCGCGCTCATCGGATCGCCGGCCATGTCGAGGGCACCGCTGACGGTCGCCGTGTAGGTCGTCGAGTTGGCCAGCGCCGCCGACGGTTTCAGCGTGGCGGTGTCGGTCGAACTGTTGTAGCTGACCGTCGCCGCCAGCGAGGCGCCGCTGGAGGTCTTGAGCGTGAAGTTGATGGTGCCGGCCTGCACCGCCTCGTTGAAGGTCGCGGTCACGGCCGAGGAGGTGGACACCCCGAAGGTGCCCGACGCAGGGGTCGCGCTGACCACCGCTGGGGCCGGCCCGGTGGTGAACGACCAGCTGACCGGGCTGGCCATGGGGGTGCCGGACCCGGCGGTCACGCCGCTGATGGTCGCCGTGTAGGTCGTCGAGTTGGCCAGCCGCGCCGACGGCGTCAACGTGGCGGTGTCGGTCGAGCTGTTGTAGCTGACCGTCGCCGTCACCGCGGTGCCGCTGGAGTTCTTGAGCACGAAGTCGCCGGTGGTGATGGAGGAGGCCACGACCGCCTCGTTGAAGGTGGCCGTCACGGCGGTGTTGGTCGCCACGCCGATGGCGCCCGACGCGGGCGTCTCGCTGACCACCGCGGGTGCGGCGGTGATGGTGGTGAACGACCAGGTGACCGGGCCGCTCATCGGATCGCCGGCCGTGTCCAGGGCGCCGCTGACGGTCGCCGTATAGGTCGTGCTGGCGGTCAGGCTCGAGGTGGGCGTCAAGGTGACGGTGTCCGTCGCGCTGTTGTAGGCGACCGTCGCCGCCACCGCGCTGCCCGCCGAGTTCTTGAGCGCGAAGCTGATGGTGCCGGCCTGCACCGCCTCGTTGAAGGTCGCGGTCATGGCCGAGGAGGTGGACACCCCCGTGGCGCCCGACACGGGGGTCGCGCTGACCACCGCCGGGGCCGGCCCGGTGGTGAACGACCAGCTGACTGGGCTGGCCATGGTGGAGCCGGACCCGGCGGTCACACCGCTGATGGTCGCCGTGTAGGTCGTCGAGTTGGCCAGCAGCGCCGACGGCGTCAGGGTGGCGGTGTCCGTCGAGCTGTTGTAGCTGACCGTCGCCGCCACCGCGGTGCCGCCGGAGTTCTTGAGCACGAAGTCGCCGGTGGTGATCGAGGAGGCCACGACCGCCTCGTTGAAGGTGGCCGTCACGGCGGTGTTGGTCGCCACGCCGGTGGCGCCGAGCCGGGCGCCTCGCTGACCACCGCCGGGACCGTGGGAGGGTTACTGGTGTTGAACGACCAGCTGAACGGGCTACTCATCGGATCGCCGGCCATGTCCAGCGCGCCGCCGACGGTCGCCGTGTAGGTCGTGCCGGCGGTCAGGGCCGAGGTCGGCGTCAGGGTGGTGGTGAACGTGGAGCTGTTGTAGCTGACCGTCGCCGCCACCGCGCTGCCCGCCGGGTTCACGAGCGTGAAGTTGATCGTGCCGGCCTGCATCGCCTCGTTGAACGTCGCGGTCGCGGGCGAGGAGGTTGAACATCCCCGTGGCGCCCGAAGCGGGGGTCGCGCTGACCACCGCCGGGGCCGGCCCGGTGGTGAACGACCAGCTGACCGGGCTGGCCATGGTGTGGCCGGACCCGTCGGTCACGCCGCTGATGGTCGCCGTGTAGGTCGTCGAGTTGGCCAGCCGCGCCGACGGCGTCAACGTGGCGGTGTCGGTCGAGCTGTTGTAGCTGACCGTCGCCGCCACCGCGGTGCCGCCGGAGTTCTTGAGCACGAAGTCGCCGGTGGTGATGGAGGAGGCCACGACCGCCTCGTTGAAGGTGGCCGTCACGGCGGTGTTGGTCGCCACGCCGGTGGCGCCCGAGCCGGGCGTCTCGCCCGTGACTGCCGGGGCCGTGGGGGGGGCCGGCTCGTACTCGTAGCAGCCGATGTCGTAGCCGTAGGTGCTGGGCCTCGGGTTCCCCAGGATGTCGGTGCCCGGCGCGTCGGTCGACGTCCCCTTCCCGATCGACGGGCTGGTCGAGACCTCCTGATAGTCTCCGTTCGACGCGTTGACGAATAGCTGCGATTCCGTCGCAGTGAACGACTTCGCATCCTGGCCCGTCGCGCTTTGCCACTGCGCCAGCGTCTCGGTGGACCCCGTGTCATCCGACTGGAAGAGCGTCCCCACCACGTTGTAGTTGCTCACCAGCCCGCTCATGCTGTTGCTGCTGATCCGCAGCGAGACCCCTCCGCCCCCCAGCAGGATGTCGTTCAAGATCGTGTTGCCCGTGCTCCCGTCCAGGATGCGGACCGCCGCGCCGCTGCCGGTGCTCCCCGCGTCGATCGTGTTGTCGACGATCACGTTGTTCTCGCTCGGGGCCGAGGCATCGATCTGGTAGAGGCAGATGCCGTAATCCTGATAGTCGTAGATCAGGTTGTTCTCGATGGTCGAGTCCTGCAGGCCGTCGGCGTTGATGGCGTTCTGGCCGTTGTTGTCGATCACATTGTCCTTGATCACGGCGCCGGTCACCAGCCCCGTCCCCCCCTCGCTCGCGTCCCCGTCGATGTGGATCCCGGTCTCATCGTTGTCGTAGATATCGTTCCCCTGGACCACCGCGCCGCTCGTGCTCCCGGAGAGATAGATCCCGTGCCCGTAGAGGGTGTTCCCGGCGTCATGGTTATTGTCGATCGTGTTATTCAGCAGCTCCACGCCGCTGGCATTGTCGGCGATGATGCCGAAGCCGTAGCCGATGTTGGTGATCGTGCAGCCCTCCACGATATCATCGGTGCCGTTGGCGACCTTGATCCCTTCGCCATGATTCGTGCTGGCTGAGGCGATCCCCCCGCTGCTGCCATCGATCGTCAGTCCGGAGATGGTGATGTAGTTATTGCCGGGCTCCAGGTCGATGCCAGCGTGCGTCTCCGCGTTCTTCTGATTGATGACGACCGAACCCGCGGTGGTGCCGGGGGCGGCCTGGATGGTGATCGGTGCGCCGGCCGTGCCATCGATGTAGCCGTAGGCGTCGCCGCCGCTGGCGGGCGTGGCGTCCCAGCCCGAGATGAAGCCGGCATAGTTGCCGGCCTCGACGTCCAGGGTATCTCCCGGGTGGAGCGCGACCATGGAATGCTGCAGGGTGGCGAAGGGGGCGCTCGAGGAGCCGGGGTTGCTGTCGCTACCGGTGGTGGCGACGAAGTAGGTGCTCAGCGTCAACCGCTGTTCGAGCGGTTCCAGTCGCGGGCGTTGTGCGATCCGTGATCGACGCGTTCGACGGGAGCCCCGCTCGATCAGACGCGACGTGCCCTGGACGGTGGTACGATCGATCCGCATGGTGTGTAGTCCTCATGGAGAGAATGCGAGCGCCAACGCTGTTGGCGGATCACCTGGACACAAGGTTGAAGACGGCCGGAGTCTCGGCCAGGGGTCGAGCGCGTCCGTCTCAGGGACGGTAATCCGACGGGCCGGATCATCCGTCAAAGACCATCGATACTTGTTTCTGAAAAGCGGGATTCTCGAGCTTGAAGCCGGACATGGCGTTAACCAAGGTCTTCCGCCGGTGTCTCGACTGGGGGCTGGGGTCGAGCGAGTCTCTTTCAGCGAGGGTAGCCAGACGGGCGGAACCACCCGTCAAACGCATCCACAGGAAGTTGCATAAAGTCGATTGATCAGATCTTGCAAGTCTAGTGTCCCAAGAAGACGGCATAACTGAATCGCGACGGCGCGACTCCGGCGCATCTTCGCATGGGTCCATCATCGACATTGCCTTGCGTCGGGGGGCATGCTCGACGATCCTACAGACGCCGTATCGGAGGGCGCGAGACATCTCGCGGGCGCGTCTGACGGGCCGTCATCGCGGGGGAGCACACGTCCATGGGATCAATTCGGAGGACGCGTTGAGAAGAGGCGTATGCCAACATGGGAGGCAGGCTGCTCCTTCCGTAGTCAGATGCGGGCTTGCTCATCCATCGCCTAAAGGAATTCATAGAACATCTTGGTGGATGGGACAACTTGTAGTTGTCGAAGTGAGACAGCCGTCGTGTCGCGGGGTCACCAGATGACCATTTCGCAAGACGTCCGGCATTTCGCGGGGAGCTGGACAAGCCGTGTCGTCCTTTCGAATGAATGCCGCACTGGAGACCTCTTCGAGGCGACTCCACCCTGGATATCAACGATGCCTTCCCGCAGTGACGGTCCCTTCCACGGACGCTCGGCGTGCCCGACTCGAGCGTCTGGTTCGAGCCGGTTCCCCGTCCGAAGCTCGGACCCCTCCGCTGCTGCGTGACGCTCGGAGCTGCCGACAGAGACCAGCCGACCAACCTGCAATCCGTCGCCGAGTCTGACCGCGATCGCCGCGCCGCGCCATCTCCTTCTTCAACCGCCGAGATTCCGACTTGAGTACCGAGGTCCGGGCGATTTGCAATGTTCACGTCGAAGTGCCCGCGGGGTATCGGCAGGTTCGGTCGGTGATCTGGTGCGTCGAGAAGGCTGACATGCACGCATGGGACTGCCCCCATCCCGCACGACCTGCCCGGCCCGACCAACTCACCTAGACCGAGCAAGGCGACAGCCGTGACGCGCCAGGGGACTTGATCACATCGTTCCCCCTGCCCACCGGCGGCGCGATCGGCGATCCGGGACCGACGCCGACCGCCGGCGACCTCGCGGCACACTAGGAGCGCGTCGCGGGCCGATTCCGAGAAGTGTGTGTGTGTCACTGAATCGCGCACCGTCTCAACACGCCCAAGGGCCCGGACGCGTCCGGGGCGACGGAAGAACTCTGCGGTGTCCGATGGGTGGCGCCGGAACCGGACACGGGCCGTAGACGGCGCGCTTTCTTGATGGACATAAAGAATAAACGTATAATTCATTTCACCGAGGGCCATCGCTCCGAGCTCAATCAAGCCAGGCCTTGGTCTGGTGTAGTGATCCGACGGTTCCCCAGTGACGGCGACTCGAGCTCCCCGGCGGATTTCGAGGTTCAATTCCTCGGCTCCTCCGAGAACGACGACCGGCCTCATATCTATGCGTATCGGTAGATTCACGATGGGACGCCGTTGGTTTGCAGGATTCCGTCCGGTCAGACGCGTTGACGATGACATCGAGGGCGTCCCAGGTTCAGCCCACGGCCACGACGAGTGCATGGGAATCCCGCACACCGCGGCCGTACAACTAATCTCTCGAAAAAACCGGCTAGGAACTGACGAAACGGGCATCTCGTGCCAGGCGAGGCGACCCGGATCGTCCCGCTCTGTCGGATGTACCGCCGAACGCCGCCGCGAGTCGGCTCCGGCGCTCAAGCCATCCTCGCGGGCGAGATCGTGTCGCCGGACGCAATGAGTCCGAGGGATTCGGGTCAATCTCCGTGACGTCATCGGTCCCAATCGCTCTTGTGGGGCCGGCGGACGGCCGGGATTCGTGACGTCCGCCCGAGATAGAATCCACGTTTATATATATTATAGAGATAAACAGTACATCTGAATTCAGTGTATGTCTGAGACCATCGGGGCCGCCAAGATTCTGATGACGCGCGGTCTGGTGTTCGATGGGATGGATGGGTGCAACAGCCCCTGCCGTTAAGGCCAGAGCTCGCTCGGCGTTGTCGTCGGCTCGAGCTGGATCGCTGCTCATTATTAATAATATACATATATCATATTATATAAACATATTAGTCAAGACAACGATGCATCGATTGTTGGGAACCGACATCGGAGCGCCGGCCGGACGTTCGTGGGACCTGATGAACCGGTCGCCGGTTCTCGAAACCCCCCAGGATCGAGCTCGATGGCTTGCGACGGGACCTCTGTCTGTCTGAAGAGTCGAACTGAGAACCGTGACCTTCACGGTCGGCGGCCATTCGGTTTGCACTCGGGGCTGGTTAGTTGATCCAGCGCAGGAGAACAGTCCGACCAATCGGGAATTGGCTGCGTTGCCCGACCTTGATCGACCATCCGTCCGGAGTGCACCAGGGAGGACAATGCCGATTGAGGTGCGAGGAACTACGCGCGCACGAATCGAAGTAACCACTGGACGATTTCAGTGCCCTGATGATTGGGCTTATGTCCGACCGCTGCTCGGGTAGAGTTCACGTTAGGCGGCGTGCCGACGACCGTGCGCGACGGCATGTCGAAACGTCATCGTGTGTGAGGCCAATGCTCTCTGTTGACCCGTCTCGGTCGAGCGGCGGCCAACCGGCGACGGCAGGCCGAACGCAGGTCACCGACCCGAGGTCGATGATGCATGATAGAAATCGCTCCAAGGGGCACGACGAGAACACCGCCAGAATAGCCTCGTATTCAAATGATCATCATGTGCAGAAGAGATCTCCTCGGTGGCAGGGTCGCCCCGCTCTGGTCCCGTCACGCCGATGAGCGGCACGTACTCGCACGGCTAGGCAAGTTTCTCCATGCGAAAGCGGTGTCCGCCAGTCGGGCGACGGCGCAGGGCAAGTGGTGAGCAAATCATGGTCCTTCAGCTAACAGCGCAGCACGACGCTGAACCGGAATCAGTATGTCCGGCTCGCACTCACGTATGAAAGTCGGGTTGCTAGGTTGAATGGCCGTCGGAAGGGTTCCCGTACCGGCACGAAACGAGACAGTGTCTCGCCTTCCACACTGCGGTACGAAGCGCCCCCAATTTGGTGACACCGTTTCCTGACGACGAATCTGTGATTTCGATCTAACTGATAGTCCAACATGGAATTGAGCGAGCGTGTATGCAACACCGCAGCTCACCCGCAGGCTCTCGATGAGGCCTCCGGAGGGGCCGAGATCCCCGCTCGGCCCGAGGCCACGCCGGTCGCGAGCACGGGAGCCGCGAAGCGACGGGTCCGGCTGGTCCTCGCCGATTCGGTCCTTGCCGACGATGCCTTGGCGTTCCGGTCGAAGGAGATCGGTCAACTCCTCGACCCGACACATTACCATCGCGCTCAAACTATCACGGAACGATTTCCATTGTCAAGCATAGGAAGTTCAGCTCACTAAAGATTTCTGAAGACGCAAGCGTTATAGCAACTCTGGATCTCTCACCGAATGCAACCATGCCCATTTGCTTCGACGCGATGGGGCGCGCTTGGCTTCGAATCTCCGGTCGGCTGGACAGATCGGTTATTCGTATCTAGAGGCTAAACCATGGATCACGTCGAAGCGATGGAGTCTTCAAGAGGTGGTCTCGAAATGGCTCCGGCACAGAGGATCGCCCGAGATTCGCGGCCCCTCTTTGCTCCGGCTCGACCGCGAGGAGCGGTGGTCGCTCGACGCCCGCCGGCCCGAGGCGCTCGATCTTAATGAACTTGAGCGACGGCGTGAACAGGTCGGAGTCGGAGGGCAGATGCTCACCCTGCAGCGCGGCCAGTAGCGGCTGTGCCGCAAGCCAGACGGCGACGGAGGCCTGGGACGACCCGAAGGCGTCTTGGGATCAGGCGCGGCCGCGGCTGGACGAAGCGACGCTGGCCGAGCGGCAGCGGATCTCCCGGACGTTCATCGACCGCGTCAACGTGGGGGAGCTTGCGCTCGAAACCCGCCGCATGATCTCGCGAAGCAGGTTGTAGGGGGGGCCGATCGACCCCGATGGGTCACGAGTTGGAGAAGGGAGCGATCCAGAGGGGACGCCGCCGTTCGGTCCTCGTGCGCGATCGCGTATGCATAGCGTGGAAGACACTTAGGTTCGATGCTCTGCGTTTTTCAGGATGCGCAACGGCGAGCAGCGCCTCGTCGGGCCCCGCCGAGCGGCTTTGGGGCCCCTGGTGTCATTCTGTCCAGACCCAGCTCGCACTGCCCGATCCCGCTGGCCTGGGCCACCGTGATCAACGTGTGCGGGAGCGCGGTCACGAACCTGTTCCGTTAGTTCGGCGCCTTCGCATACGTTCACGCCAGCGGCTATCACCGCGCCCTTTTGCACCGCCACATGCCCACCCCGGTGCTGGCGCACCGTTTCATTGCCGCCGTCCTGGATCCGTGCGCGCCGCTAAACAGATCCACCCAATGGAGAAAGTAGCGACGAGCGGGATGTAGGGTGGGCTCTGCCCACCGACGAGAGGCCCTCATCGGTGGGCAGAGCCCACCCTACTTTCCCTCTTGCGTGGATCTATTCAGTCCAAGGGCGTTCGCCGGCGATTAGCCCGGCCCCGAGCCTCGCAGCACCAGGGTCGATGGCCAGAGGAGCGCTCATTGGATGGCGCCGCATTGAGACGATTCCGCAGTCATCAGGAAAAAGTTGACATCCAGAGTAGGTGTAACCTACGGTTGATGGTGAGGGAACGCGGCGACTGCGAGCGTCGCCGATGATCGGCCTGGAGGCCGCAACGGCCGAAGCGAGGCCGGAGAAGCGCCTCCGGAATGCTCTGGCGCACCATCGACACTGGTCGCGATGGCTGCGATGCGTGGGGGGACCCAGACTATGGAAGAGCAGGACATCGCGATCCGAGAGTTCTTGGCGGAGAGCTACGAGAATCTCGATCAACTCGAACGCGACCTCGTGACGATCGAAGACGATCCTCACAACCGCGCGACGCTCGACCGGATCTTCCGTACTGTCCACTCGATCAAGGGGGCGTGCGGATTCCTAGCTTATCCCAAACTGGAGGCCGTCGCCCACGCGGGCGAGGGACTACTCTGCCGTCTGCGCGAGGGCGAGCTCGAGTGGCAGCCGGACATCACGAGCGCCCTGCTTGCCCTGGCCGACGCGATGCGGAAGCTACTGGCCAGTATCGAATCGACCGCCAGCGAAGGCGACGAGACGCACGAGGAGTTGATCGGCTTGCTCATCCGCCTCCAGCAGGGGCGCGGGGAGCGACGGACTGCCGCGCGTGTGGTGGATGAAACCCACGATCCGGCGGACACACAGGACGTCTCCGATCCCCTTCCTACGCCGAGAGACGCACCGGACGACCTCGCCAGCTCGGTCGAACATCCCGTCATGCACCCGCAGGACGAAGAACAGGAGCATGAGTCTCGCGTCGCGACTGCGACGACTCACGACGCACCGTCCTCAGCGATTTCCAATGGCAACATCCGTGTCAACGTCGGCCTGCTCGACAAGCTCATGAATCTCGTCGGCGAGCTCGTCCTCGCCCGCAACCAGATCCTCCAGCATGCCAGTTCACGCGGGGACGCCGCGCTGCTGGGGACCTCGCAGCGGCTCAACCTGATCACCACCGAGCTCCAGGAAGGGGTGATGAAGACCCGGATGCAGCCGATGGGCAACATCTGGAAGAAGCTCCCGCGGGTGATTCGGGACCTGTCCCTCTCGTGTGAGAAGCAGGTGCGGGTCGAGATGGAGGGGAGCGAGACCGAGCTGGACCGCACGATCATCGAAGCGATCAAGGACCCGCTCACCCACCTGGTGCGCAACGCCGTCGACCACGGAATCGAACGTCCCGAGGAGCGGGCTCGCCACGGCAAGCCGGCCGTGGGATGCCTGCGACTCCGCGCCTTCCACGAGAGCGGACAGGTCATCATCGAGATCGCCGACGACGGCGCGGGGATCGACCTCGACCGGATCACTCGCCGCGCGCTGGAACGCGGGGTGATCACGCGCGAACGAGCCGCCCGCATGAGCGACCACGAGCTAATGCAACTGATCTTCCTTCCCGGTTTCAGCACCGCCGAACGGGTCACCAACGTCTCGGGGCGCGGGTCGGCATGGATGTGGTCAAGACCAACATCGAGAAGATCGGCGGCACCATCGAGATGAGCACACGCCCGGGCCAGGGGACCACCTTCAAGGTGAAGATCCCGCTTACCCTGGCGATCATCCCGGCCCTGATCGTCTCCGCCGGAGGTGAGTCCTTCTCAATCCCCCAGGTCAGCCTGCTCGAGCTCGTCCACCTCGAGTCCGACCAGGCGCGGCGCGGGATCGAGACGATCCACGGTGCCCCCATCTTCCGGCTGCGGGGTGAACTCCTGCCGCTGGTGCACCTCGATCGGATGCTCGGCCTCGTCGGGGGGGACGTCGCTACGCTCGGGAGCCGGTACGACAACAAGGTCCGAGCCGTCAACTTCACACATCTCCGCGAGATGCATCTCCGCTGGAAGGGCCGGCTGGAGCGATTCCTCAAGGGGGTGGAACACATTGATCCGGAACAGCTCGCCTCCGCCGACCAGTGTGATCTCGGACGCTGGCTGAACCACGAGACCAACCGGTGGCTGATGGGGCGAACAGAGTTAGTCCACCTGATCCGTGTCCATAAAGACATGCACGACGCGACCAGGGCCGTCATCCTCGCGCACCAATCCGGCAGGCGCGACGAGACGGTCGCCGCCATGGAGCGGTTCGAGGCCAGGAGCGGCGAAGTGCTCCACGCCATCAACATCGTCGAGCAACTGGTCGAGACGTTCGGCTCGGTGAACATCGTCGTCCTCCAGGCGGATGGCCGGCGCTTCGGGTTGGTCGTCAACGGGATCAGCGATACGGAGGAGATCGTGGTCAAGCCGCTGGGCAAGCAGCTCAAAGGTCTGTCGCTCTTCGCGGGAGCCACGATCATGGGAGACGGCCGGGTGTCGCTCATCCTGGATGTCTCGGGGATCGCGCAGCGGGCGGGGGTCGTCTCGGGGATCGCCGAGCGGCTGGCTCGCGAGGAGGCGGCCGCGGGACGGAAGGCCGACGAGGAGCGGTCCACGTATCTGCTGCTCCGGCATGGGGACGGCCGGGTGGCGATACCGCTGTCGCACGTGGCGCGGCTCGAGGAGATCCCTCGCTCCACGATCGAGATCTCCGCCGACCGCGAGGTCGTCCAGTACCGCGATCAGATCATCCCCCTGGTGCGGCTCTCCGGCGCCTTGAATCGGGGCCATCGCGCCGGCGCCGACGAACACGACCCGATGCAGGTGGTCGTCTACACGCAGCGGGGACAGAGCGTGGGACTGGTCGTAGACGAGATCCTGGACATCGTCGAGGATGCCGTCCACGTCCGATCGCTCCGCGCCGGCAGGGGGCTGCTCGGATCGGCCGTGATCCAGCAGCGCGTGACCGATGTCCTCGACGTCCCGGGCCTGATCCAGGCGGTCGACCCCGAGCTGGCGGTCGTCGGCGTGGGCGTGGGAGAGTGAGCCATGGCGAGCCTCAAGCAGTTCTGCACGTTTTGCGTCGAAGACCTCATGCTGGCCCTCGATGTCCTCGAGGTCCAGGAGGTGATCCGTTACCAGGAGATGACCCGCGTCCCCACGGCGCCGGCCGTGTTGCGCGGCCTGATCAATCTCCGCGGCCAGATCGTCACGGCCATCGACCTGCGACGACGGCTGGAACTCCCCCCCGCGGGCGACGACCGGCGCCCCATCAACGTGGTGGTCCGTACGGACGACGGGGCGGTCAGCCTGCTGGTCGACGAGATCGGCGACGTGCTGGAGCTGGATGAGCGGAGCTGCGAGCCGGCGCCCGAGACGATCCCGGGGGCGATCCGCGAGATGTTGGCGGGCATCTACCGGCTGCCCGACCGCCTGCTGATCGTCCTCGACCCCGAGAAGGTGACCAACCTGGGCGGAGGCGTCGCGAACCTCGCCTGAGATTCGACTCAATCACCTCGAGGAAAGCCCCCCGTGAAGACCAACGGGCACCATCGACCCGGCCGGAATAGCCCCACAACCACAACCAGGGTGGACCACCCGGCCGATGGCCCCGGTCGGGCCGAGCAGGATCGTCCCGCCCGGCGCAGCCTCGGCTCCTCGGCCTCGCACCTCAATCGTCGCGGCGAGGCGGCGACTAAGGCCCGGACGACCACGGACGCGGCGGAGACGCGGCGGGCGTCGCTCGTGGAGCAGACCCGCTTGTCGCGGATGATCGAGGACGCGCCGACGAGCATGATGTACTGCGATCGGGATCCGGTCATCCGCTACCTGAACCCGGCTTCGGCCCGTCTGCTCAAGCGCATCGAGAGCGACTGGCCTTGCCCGTGCAGTTCGCCGAGGCGGCAGCCACGGCCGCGAAGGACGCCCAGGCGGTGACCCAGTCGCTCGTCCAGTTCCTCGATCGGATCGACAAGGCTCAGTCGGCGAAGGAGGGGGCCCAGATCGCCCTCGAGACGATCCGCGAGGCGTTCGGTTGGTCCTACGTCTCCTGCTGGGTGATTGACCCCAAGGCGAACTCCGTGAAGTCCCTGGTTGATAGCGGCCCGGTCAGCGAGGAATTCCGTCGCGGCACCCGCGAGGCCCAGTTCCGCGAGGGCGAGGGGCCCTCGGGCCGGACCTGGAAGTCGGGCTACCTGGTCTTCGTCCCCGACCTCGGCCAGGTTCGGGAGTGCTCGCGCGCGCCGGCCGCACAGCGGGCGGGCATCAAGTCGGCGGTCTGTCTGCCGATCTTCGAAGGAGAGAAGGTCGTCGGCACCATGGAGTTCATGGGCACCGAGGCTGTCGAGCCCGGGGCGTCCGCCGTCAGATCGAGGCCGACCTTCGCCGGCTCCCCGATCCCGTCCGCGCCGTCTTGAGAGTCGGGATTCTCGCGCGGGGATCATGAAAAAGTCGACATCGGGGGCAGGAGTAACCTAGGGTAGAGGCATTGGGAACGCGGTGACCGCGAGCGTCGCCGATGATCGGCCGGGAGGCCGCGACGATCGATTCGTCCCGCGCCGGCAGGGGCTGGTCGGCTTTGCCGCAATCCCGCGGCGCGTGACCGATGGACTCGACGTTCCGGTGCTGATCCAGGCGGTCGACCCCGGGCTGGCGGTCGTCGGCCTGGGCGTGGGAGAGTGAGCCGTGGCGAGCCTCAAGCAGTTCTGCACCTTCTGCGTCGAGGATCTCCTGCTGGCGCTCGATGTGCTCGAGGTCCAGGAGGTGATCCGCTTCCAGGAGATGACCCGCGTGCCGACGGCGCCGGCGGTGTTGCGGGGCCTGATCAACCTGCGCGGTCAGATCGTCACGGCGATCGACCTGCGACGGCGACTGGACCTGCCGCCGGCCGACGACGACCGCCGGCCGATGAACGTGGTGGTCCGGACCGATGACGGGGCGGTCAGCCTGCTGGTCGACGAGATCGGCGACGTGCTGGAGCTGGATGAGCGGAGCTGCGAGCCGGCGCCGAGACGATCCCGGGTGCGATCCGCGAAATGCTGGCGGGCATCTACCGGCTGCCCGATCGCCTGCTGATCGTCCTCGACCCCGAGAAGGTGACCAATCTGGGCGGGGGCGTCGCGGCCATCGCCTGAAATCCCATAGCCTCAAGGAGAACCCCCCATGAAGACCAACGGCCAACATCGAACCGACCCGGACCACTCTGCAACCAAGGCCATGCTCGACCACCCGGCCGATGGCCGCCGACGGACCGAGGAAGATCGTCCCGGCCGGCGCGACCACGGCGCCTCGGCCTCGCACTTGGATCGTCGCGACGCAGCGGCGACGAAAGCCCGGGCGGCCGCCGCGGTGGGATCGGAGAGTCTGCGAGACGAGCTCGCCGCCAATCTCCAAGGACTCTCGATATTCGCCGGGGCCCTTCAAGGCGTGTCCACGGCCGAAGCGGCCGCTCGCGCGGCCCTCGATGTCATCCGCGAGGCCTGGGGGTGGGATTATGGCTCCTACTGGACGCTCGATCCCAAGGAGAACGTGCTTCGGTTCGCCGTCGAGAGTGGCTCGGTGAACGAGGAGTTCCGCCGCGTCACGCTCGAAGCCAGCTTCCGGGAAGGAGAGGGCCTGTCCGGGCGCGCCTGGAAGGCGCGCGACCTGGTCTTCGTCCCCGACATCGGGCAGGTGCGCGATTGCTGCCGGGCTCCGGTGGCGCAGCGCGCCGGAGTCAAGTCCGGTGTCTGCCTCCCCATCGTCAACGAAGGCACTGTCCTCGGCACGTTGGACTTCTTCTCGATGGAGACACTCACCCTGTCGAAGGAGCGGACGGCCGTGCTCCGGGATATCGGCAACCTGCTCTCCGGCAGGATCCACGCCTTGAAGCTGGCCGACGCGGCGGTCAGGGCCGCGAACGACGCCAAGGGGGTCACCCAGGCGATGATCCAGGTCCTCGATCGGATAACCGCTGCGGTGTCCGCCGAGGAGGTGGAACAGGCCTCTCTCGAGTCGGTCCGCGAGAGTTTCGGCTGGAGCTACGGCTCTTGCTGGATGATCGACCCCAAGATCAACGCCCTGAGGTGCGCGATGGAAAGCGGCTCGGTCAGCGAGGAATTCCGCCGCGTCACCCTCGATGCCCAGTTCCGCGAGGGCGAAGGGCTCTGCGGCCGAGCCTGGAAGGCGCGCGACCTGGTCTTCGTCCCGGACCTCAGCCAGGTCCGCGACTGCTCCCGCGCACCGGCGGCACAGCGGGCGGGCGTCAAGTCGGCGGTCTGTCTGCCGATCGTCGCCGAGGGGAAGGTCATCGGCACCATGGATTTCATGGGCACCAAGACCGTCGACCTGTCCGAAGAGTGGAGACATGGACTGCACGGCATCGCCCGAATCATCTCGGCTCGGTTCGTTCGCTTCGAGGACGAAAACAGGAGCCAGGCGGCGAGCGAGAGCATCGCCCAGATCCTGCACAAGGTCGATGAGACGTCGCACAGCTTGAGCTCGGTCTCCGAGGAATTGCTGGTCAGTAGCAAGGAGATGGGCAAGGCCGCCGACGAGACCTCGACCCAGGCCAACTCGGTCTCCGCCGGCGCCGAGCAGGTCAGCAGCAACGTCCAGACGGTGGCCACCGGCGTCGAGGAGATGGGCGCCAGCATCAAGGAGATCGCCAAGAACGCCGCCGAGGCCGCCAAGGTCGCCTCGGTCGCCGTCACGGTCGCCGACACGACCAACACCACGGTGTCGCAGCTCGGGCAATCGAGCGCCGAGATCGGCAAGGTGATCAAGGTGATCACCTCGATCGCCGGCCAGACCAACCTGCTGGCGCTCAACGCCACCATCGAGGCGGCCCGCGCCGGCGAGGCCGGCAAGGGGTTCGCGGTGGTGGCCAACGAGGTGAAGGAGCTGGCCAAGGAGACGGCCAAGGCGACCGAGGACATCAGCCAGAAGATCGAGGCGATCCAGCGGGACACGCACGAGGCGGTGCAGGCGATCGACCAGATCGGCACGATCATCAAGCAGATCAACGAGATCCAGGGGACGATCGCCAGCGCGGTGGAGGAGCAGACGGCGACGACCAACGAGATCGCGCGGAACGTCGCCGAGGCCGCCAGGGGGAGCAACGAGATCGCCCGGAATATCACGGGCGTGGCCCAGGCGGCCGGTACGACGACCGAGGGGGTCTCGAACACGCGGAGCGTGGCCGAGAACCTGGCCCGGCTGGCGACCGAGCTGATCAACCTCATCGCCGAGGCCAGGATTCACCAGAACGAGGAGGGCGGTAGCTCGGGCCGAGGCGCGGCGGCGAATGAACGTCGCGAGGCGCAGCCCGGGGCGGACCGTGGCGCCCAGGGTGCACGCGGCGGTCGCCGTTGAACACGTGGCCTGCCCGCGCCCCGCGACGGGGCGCGGCACCTGGCGTATGACCGTGGGAAGAGAAGAAGGAGGACAATCCGTGAAGGCACTCGTCGTCAACGATTCCAGGGCGATGCGCACGATCATCGGCCAGATCCTCAAAGGGATCGGATTCGAGATCGTCGAGGCAGGCAACGGCAAAGAGGGACTCGAACGCCTCGGCGCCGGCCAACTCCCCAGGTTGGCGATGGTCAACTGGAACATGCCCGAGATGAACGGCCTGGACTTCGTCAAGGCCGTGCGTCGCCGGCCCGAATTCAATGCGATGCGCATCCTGATGGTCACCACCGAGACGGAGATGACCCGGATGGCCGAAGCACTCGCCCAGGGTGTGGATGAATACGTGATGAAGCCGTTCACCAAGGATGTCATCCTTCAGAAGCTGGAACAGTTGCAGATCGAAGTAAAGTGAATCGGAAGACCAGGACGCGATCCGTGGCGCCTTGTCGAAGGCGTCGGGGTCCGAAAGGCACATCGCCGCGCGGCAGGTCGATGAGGGTCTGGCCAAAGCGGGTACCGATCCGGGATCGGAGGGGAAATGGGGGCGATCCGAGTTCTCATCATCGACGACTCCGTGGTCGTACGGCGTTTCCTCGGCGATGTCCTGGCGGCCGAACCCGACCTGGAGGTGGCGGGCGTCGCGCCCAACGGACGGATCGGGCTGTCGAAGATCGCTCAAGTTACGCCCGACCTGGTCGTCCTGGACGTGGAGATGCCCGAGATGGATGGGCTGGAGACCCTGGCGCAGCTCCGCCGCCGGTGGCCCATGCTGCCCGTGATCATGTATAGTTCGCTGACCCAGCGGGGTGCGATCGCGACCCTGGACGCCCTGGAGAGCGGGGCCAACGATTATGTCACCAAGCCCGCCCGTGTGAACAGCCCGGCGGAGGCGGAGGCCCGGGTGCGCGACGAGCTGATCCCCAAGATCCTCGCCCTCGTGCCGGGGAGGCGAGCGGCGGGTGCCATCGCGACGCGGCCGGCTCCGATATCGACGGCTCCCATCCGATCGTCCCGTCCGGCCTACGCGCCGCCTGAGCCGGTCGAGATCGTGGCCATCGGGACTTCGACCGGTGGGCCCAATGCCCTGGCGGCGCTGATCCCTTCCCTGCCGTCGGACTTTCCGGTCCCGATCGTGATCGTGCAGCACATGCCGCCGCTCTTCACCGCGATGCTCGCGGAGCGGCTCAGTTCGAAGGCCTTGATCCCGGTCCGGGAGGCCGTCTCCGGTGATCGCCTCACCCCCGGGCGGGCCTGGATCGCGCCGGGCGACCAGCACATGATCGTGACCCGGTCCGGTCGCGCGCCGCGCGTCGAACTGCACCGTGGTCCTCCCGAGAACTCCTGTCGCCCGTCGGCTGATGTCCTGTTCCGATCGGTGGCGGACGCCTATGGTTCGGGGACTCTCGGCGTCGTATTGACCGGGATGGGGAACGACGGGCTCAGGGGTTGCGAACAGATTCGCGAGCGTGGAGGCAGCATATTCGTGCAGGACGAGGCTTCGAGCGTGGTCTGGGGAATGCCGGGCTTCGTCGCCCGCGCGGGCCTGGCCGAGCGCGTCCTGCCCCTCGACGACATCGGGCCGGCCCTCGTGGGCCGCGTCCGGCTCCGTGAAGCCGTCGGGAAGGCCGTCTGAGACGAGGACCGTAAGACCCATGGCGCTCACGCGAGACGAATTCGAGTATCTCCGCAGTGTCCTGCACCAACAATCGGCGATCGCCCTCGACGACGGCAAGGAGTATCTGGCCGAGAACCGCCTCCAGACGCTCGCGGCGCGTGAAGGCATGAAGTCCGCGTCCGAACTGATCCGTCGGCTCCGCGTCGATCACGGTCATTGTCTCCGCGGCAAGGTCGTCGAGGCGATGACGACCAACGAGACCTCGTTCTTCCGCGACTTCCACCCCTTCGAGGCGCTCCGCGATGTGCTGATCCCCGATCTAATCCGCCGCCGAGCCCGGGAGCAAAGCCTCAAGATCTGGTGCGCCGCCTGTTCCAGCGGACAGGAGCCGTATAGCGTGGCCGTACTGATCCGAGAGCATCTCCCGGTCCTGCGATCGTGGAAGGTCGAGATCCTGGCATCCGACCTGTTCACCGAGATGCTGGAGCGGGCCCGCGAAGGCCGTTACAGTCAGCTCGAAGTGAATCGCGGCATGCCCGTCTCGCTCCTCGTGAGTCATTTCCGTCGCGACGGACTTCACTGGCAACTCGACGATACGACCCGCGGCATGGTGGAATTCCGCCCGATCAACCTCGTCCAAGCGTGGCCGCCCATGCCGCGGTTCGACCTGGTGATGATGCGGAATGTCCTCATCTACTTCGACGCCGAGTCCAAGAAGTCCGTGATGGCGAAGGTCGCGAACGTGATGGCGCCCGATGGGTACTTCATGCTGGGGGGTTCGGAGACGCCGTTGTTCACCAATGACCTCTTCGAGCGATCGGATCCGGATGGCAGCAACGCGTATCGACTGAAACGGTCCAGGTAGCCCGATGGACCGGCCTGAGACGGAGACCGGCCCCGGAGCAAACAAACGCACTGGCCCGACGCAACTCAGTCGCCTCGGCGACGGTTCGCCGGGCGCTCAACCGGAGAGTTTGACCATGCAACGATTGGACGAAGCACAGGTTTGCCAGGCGATCGAGGGTATCTGGGCGACGATGTTGGGCCTCGAGGCGAAGGCCAACATGCCCCTGAACGGCGTCCGTCCGCGGCTGACGACACTGACCGGGTGCATCCAGATCACCGGGGCTTGGCAGGGAGCGATCAAGCTGGAATGCTCGGGAAACGTGGCACGGCGCGTCGCCGCGATCATGTTCATGACCGACGCTTGCGACGTCACGCCGGATCAGATCAATGACGCCCTCGGGGAGCTGACCAACATCGTCGGTGGTAACATCAAGGCACTCTTACCCGAGCCCAGCCAACTCTCGATGCCGGCGGTCACGGAGGGAACGGACTATCTCTTCAGCGTACCCAATAGCCGTCCATTGGCGGAGTTGACGTTCTCGTGCGAGGGTAAGCCCTTCACGGTCACGGTCCTCGAGGCCCAGAGGTGACCGTCCCTGAACGCGACGAACTGGTCGCATTCACTCGCGGGGCTCTGGCCCGCTGGATCTTCACGGCTCCTGACGGGGCACTCCGATACGCGTTCTCTCGACCGTGGCACCAAGTTGACGCCGGGATGAATCCATCCGGCATTCCTCCTCACCGCGACCGCGCGTGATCACCGATGCCAAGCACCTTTCAAGAGGACGGCGTTCAGCCGCTGATACTGGAACTGCTGGCGCGACGCAATTGGTTCAATCCCAAGCGGTTGGAGGAGGTCGGCGAGCACCTCCACAACGCGAAGCCCGGCACCCTGCCCGAAGTCACCCTCATCCGGGCCGGTTTCCTCTCCGAGCAGGAGGTCGTCGGCATCTATGCCGAGGATCTCTTTCTACCGACCATCCAGAGCGATATCGAGGCAGCGGCGATCGACAAGGACATCGCCGGGGTCCTCCCCGAAAAGATCTGCACGGAGCGGCTGATCTGCCCGTTAGAGGTCAGGGACGACGTGCTCGACGTCGCTTTCGTCTCGCCGGACGAGATGGGGGTCGTCGACGAGCTCCAGCTCCTCACCGGCCTGCGGATCAACCCCACCATCGCGCCGCTCTCGGTCGTCGAGTCCCGGCTGGATATCCTGTATCGATCCACTCGCGATACCAAGGCCATCGGTGCCGGAACCGAGGACTTCGGAGATCACGACGGCAGCGAGGACAACGACGACGACAACATCCTCGATCTGAACGCTGTTCCCCCGTCCGACGCCAACGGCCGTATCGTCAGGATGGTCAACCAGATCCTCGAGCAGGCCCTCCGCAACCGAGCCAGCGACATCCACCTCGAGCCCTTCGAGGAAGGATGCAAATTCCGCCTTCGGATCGACGGAGTGCTGCATGAGCTCCCTCCGCCGTCGAAGTCCGCGTTCGTGATGATCATATCCCGGTTCAAGATCCTCGCGAAAATGGACATCGCCGAGAAGCGCATCCCCCAGGACGGCGCGATCTCTCTGCGAACCGGCGACAAGCGCATCGACCTCCGCGTCAGTACGGTCCCGACCGTCGCCGGCGAAAAGATGGTCATGCGGATCCTGGATAAGGGAGCGATCCCGCTGGACCTCACCAACCTCGGCTTGGACGAGCGGCAATCAAAGGACCTGATGGAATCGATCGAATCACCCTACGGCCTGGCCCTTGTGACCGGGCCGACCGGTAGCGGCAAGTCGACCACGCTCTATTCCTGCCTGAACAAGCTCAATGAACCCAAGGTGAATATTTGCACAGTCGAGGATCCCGTCGAGTACAAATTCAGGGGGATGAACCAGGTTCAAGTGAAGTCCCAGGTCGGCCTGACCTTCCAATCGGCGTTGCGGGCGTTCCTGAGGCAGGATCCGGATATCATCATGGTCGGCGAGGTCCGCGACCAGGAGACCGCGGAGATCTGCCTCCGTGCGGCTTTGACCGGCCACTTCGTCCTCTCGACGATCCACACGAATGATGCGCTTTCGGCCGTGACTCGCCTCCAGGACATGGGTATCGAACCGTTCCTCCTCTCATGCGCGCTCCGCGTACTCGAGGCCCAGCGGCTGGTCCGGCGGCTCTGCAATAACTGCAGGGAGCCGTATGAGGTCACCGCGGAGGTCGCGGAGCAGCATCATTTAACCCCGGGGGAGACCCTCTACCGTCCAAAAGGCTGCCTGCAATGCCGCCGGCTCGGCTATCGCGGTCGCGTCGGTGTCTTCGAGATCATCCGAATCACGCCACGTCTCACCAATCTCATCCAGAAACGAACTCCCCTCGATCAGCTCCGGAAAGCCGCACGCGAGGAAGGCATGAAGATGCTCTACGATAGCGCGCTCGAGAAGGTGCGCCAGGGCCACACCAGCCTCGAGGCCGCGCTGAGCGTCACCATGGCCGAGGAAGGATAGTCGGAGCCTTCACCGGGCTCCCTGACCGCGCGGCAGCACACATCCCACGCTCGTCCCGCGCCATCCGTACTGATCCAGTGAAGCCCGTCGAACGGTTGGTGTTGATTCCGAGCATCAATGCGAGGCTCTGGTCCGCCCGCATGGCTCAACGCGGGGTACGCTGGATTGCCGGGTCGAGTGTCAGACCGGTGCTCGACCGCGCGAGATGACCTGGCTCACTCGCATGGCACGAGGATGATCTTGAACCTGGGCCCTCGCCCTCGTGGTCGGGGATGGGATTTCCTCCCATGCACGACGATTCGAAGGATGAGGGGCGGCGGACCGACCGACGGAGTCGACCCACCTCGCCCCTGGACTCCCTGCGCTTGCATGGCCGTCGTTGTCGGCCTCGGCGCGAAGAGGAGCGGCAGGGCGCCCATTTCGTCGATCGCTTCCACGCCGGCACGCTTGCCATGATCGTGGCCCTGCTGGGCCTGACGATCGCCGACGGAATCCTCACCATCGAGCTGATCGGCTTGAACAGCGAGGAAGCCAACCCCGTCATGGCCCACTTGCTCCAGCACGGTGAGCTCACGTTCCTCATGGGCAAGTACATCTTGACCGCCGCCGGCCTCCCGTTCCTGGTCGTCTACCAGCACCATCCCCTGCTGCGCAGCCGATTCCGGGTCGGGTGGTTGATACCCGTCTTCGTCAGCCTCTATCTCGTCCTAATGTTCCACCAGTGGAGCCTCCTCCAGATTGGCCGCCCCACCGTGGCGGGAGGAGGCCATTCGGAGGCGGGGATGGAGCGGTCCCGAACCTGGCCGGTGCCGGAATCGGGCCGATCGCTTCACCCGACGAGGGCCCGACTTTGACGACGACACATCACGTGATGCTGGCCGTTCTCTGGGCGATCCTGGGCTCGTGTCTGGGTAGTTTTCTGAACGTGTGCATCTACCGCATACCTCGTCGAATGAGCCTGCTCCGGCCACGATCGCGGTGCCCTCGATGCGGCTCCGCGATCCTGGCCCGGCACAACGTCCCGGTCCTGGGCTGGCTGGTGTTACGCGGTCGATGCCGCGACTGTCATGGCGGGATCTCTCCGCGCTATCCGGCGATCGAGCTCGCGGTGGCGTTGCTCTTCGCCCTGCCATACCTCGCCGTCGTGGCGTCGTGCTCCGCGGACCCGTGGGAGCGGATCGGTACCGTCCGTTTGCTCGTTGTCTTGATCATGTCTTGGACCGTAACGAGCTTCGGTGTCTTCGCGATCGCCGTGGGGTCCGATACGCGGTGGTCGTTCAGCGTGTCTCAGCCAGACGATCCGCATCGGGCGGGAGGAGGATGCGGAGGCCCGGCCTCCAGCGTCCCTCTGTTTCGAGTTGATCGTGGTTGAGTTCGATGATCTCGTGGGCCCGCCGGGGGTCGCCCAGTCGGTCGCGTGCGATGCTGCGCGGTGTCTCATCAGGGCCGACGACGTGCAGGACAGCCCGCGGCCGGCGCCGCTTCGTCTCCACCGCTCGCTCGGATGGCACTTCCGCCGGTTCGAAGGATTCGGGACCGGGTCGCGGATCCGTCGGCTCGTCCGACTGGTCAACTCGGCGTCGGCGCCAGAGGGCGGTCTGCTCGGGGGCGTTGTTCGCCGTCGGCTTCGGCAGCGTTCGAGAACGAGGCGGGACGACCCAGCCTCCCGATCCGTTCAAGTCCTGAAGGGGCGGGATCACCAGCAGGTCACCGGGCCGCATGCCGCCGCGTGTGATCCGACCCTGATTGAATTGCCGGAGCGGCTCACCATACTGCTCCGAGCCGTAGTATTGCTGGGCGATGGACGCGAACGTGTCACCTCGCAGGATCGTGTGGCGACGCGGACCCGCGACGACACGACCCGTCCCGACACCGTGCGTCGCCCTGGGAGCTTCGGGCATCGCGGCGAGGCGATCGTCCTGCGGGGAGGCGCTCCTCGTCTCGTCGAACTCGATCCGGTCGCCAGGCGGCTTGCGCGAGCATCGGATCCCGGCGGGGTACGCGCTCGCTCCTCACGGCCCCGATCGGCGTGGCCGCCTCAGGGCCGAGGTCGAGGTTGGGCCGACCGCTATCCGGCTGGGGGACCTGCTGGGGCGATGGAAGCGCCGAGCCATCCGCTCGGTCCGCGGATTCGGGGTCCGCGGCGTGTGCCGGCAAGGGCGAGCTGGCAGACTGTGGAACGACGGCCGCGACCGCCCCTTGGGCCATCGGCTGGCCGACAGTGCCCCCGCCTACCGAGGGATCCGCCTGCTTGTCGCGAGATCGCTTCGACATCCATTCTCGCAATGAAGGCCAACGACGGCGCTGGGCGGTGCTGGCGTTCCTCGGGTCGGAGTCCCTGCCGGACGAAGCCGATGGAGTGACTCCGTTCGGGCCTGGCCCTCCGGACGAGGCGATCATCGACCTCCCGTCAGCAGGGGCAGCGGCGGACAGACCCGCCGTCGGAGCGGCTGCCATCGCTCCCATCGCCGCGGAGGTGGCGGGATCGCCAGCCGGGTCCGTGGGAGCCGCCCCCGTGGCTCCGGTCGTCGCGGTTCCGGCACCTACCCTTCCGGTCTCGAGGTCGAACGCGGTAGACCCGTTGGGAATCGGCCCCGTGGCGCTGAAAGCGCCGCTGCCCGGATGCGGGGGCGGGGCGTGGGCCATCGCCTGCTCGATCGACCAGATGTGCGGGGTCAGCAGCACAACGAGCTCTCTGCGACCTTCGGTCTTCACACGAGTCCCGGTCAGGAAGCCCAGGGCCGGAAACCGCGAGAGGAGCGGCAGCCCCTGGTAAGAGAAGTCATCCTCGTCCTCGATCAGACCTCCGATGACGAGCGTCGAACCATCCGGCACCATCACGTTGGTCGTCAGCTCGGCCGTATTTTGGTTGGGAATATTATTCGTGACCGTGCCCGAGCTCCGTTCCGGGTGGACCTCCATCCGGACCATCCCGTCGTCCGAGACGAACGGCCGCAGCCGCAGGAGCGTGCCCGTATTGAGGAACTGGACCTGCTGGATGGTGCTGGTGAAGTTCTGCGAGAGCGTCTGAAATCCCAGACGAGAACCGAGCTGGATCTCGGCCCGCTGCTTGTTGAGGACGAGGATACGGGGACTGGCGAGGATCTTGGTGTTGCCGATCGTCTCCAGTGCCCTGATGAACCCCGTGACATTGTTGGCGACGAATCCGAACTTAATCCCGTTGCTGGCGGACGTGAACCCTTGTGCGTCGGTGACGGGCCCCTGCGCGATTTTGCCGGCGGCCGTCAGGAGCTTCGTCGGTGTGAATCCGACATTGCCATTGAGGGCCGGTCCGGTGCCGACCGTTCCGAGCGTTGTTCCCAGGTTGTTGACCAGCCCCAGGTTGACCCCCAGCTCGCGATCGTGTTCGTAGTCGACGCTGATGATCACGGCCTCGATGAGGACCTGGATCGGACGCACGTCGATCCGCTGGATGATCTGGTCGATGATCTTCAGGTTGGATTCGTAGTCCTGGATGATCAGATGGTCATAATCGGCGAGCGAGTTGCCGCCGGTGGGCGGCTGGAACCCTCCGATCGTCGGGCCGCTGCCGGTGGTCGGCCCCGCTCCGGGACCGCCCATTCCTCCCGCTCCTCCCGCCGCACCCCCGCCGCCAGCCGACGCGCCCTGTCCGCCGCCGGAGACGAACGTCGCCGACTCACTGATGCCGAACCGGTACGACGGCGTCACCGCGAGTCGCTGCCGTCCCACATCGGGACTAAGGAACGGCCGGATCACGCCCAGGATCTCGTCGGCCCGCACGTAGCTGAGTTTGTAGACCTTGGTGAGGATGCGCTCTTTCTTCGTAAATTCCGCTTCATCCTGGACCTCGTCCTTCGTGTAGATGAAGTGGATGTTACCCTCCTTCTTGTCCACCAGGTTGGCCAGCTTGATGATCGCATCGATGACATCCTGGAGGGTGACTCCTTCGAAGTTGGCCGAGACGGTCCCCGCGACCTTCGGCGAGACCAGGATATTCGCGCCGCTGCGCCGACTCAGGAATTCGAGGAGCTGGCGAACTTCCAGCTCGTTGACGTGCATGGTGACCAGACCGTTCCGATCGATCTGGACTTCCTGGGCCACGTCTGCGGCCGGTCGGTTCGCGGGCTGGGACCCCCTCTGCTGGGGGCCCGTCGGCGGCCGTGCCGCTGGTGGTGCCGGCCGCGTCGGTGGCTGTGCGGTCGGGGCTCTCGGCTGTTGGGTACGCGTCGGCGCTCCCGCCTGGGTGCGATTCGCGCCAGTGGCTGGATTGGCCTGCGTCTCAACGGCAGGCAAGACCGCGATCGATGGCACAGGTTGCCCGGGCTCGGCTGGCGTTTGCTGCTCCGGGCTTGGGGATTGCTCCGTCAGCCACGCCGGCTGCACTGCGGGGTCCCGACGCGGCGGGCGGCTCGGAGAGGGCATTTCCGCGATGAGGTCGGGAGGATGATCGGCGACCGGGGCGGCCAGCAGCGTTGCCCGACCCTCCGCGGTCTTCTGATCGGGCGAAGCCGGCTCCTGGGCGCGGACAATCGCCGTCAGCCCAAGGCACAACAAGCCTGCCAGGATCTCCGCTCTCGCCATTCGACTCAAGGGAATTGACCCTCGACGACCGGGATCGTTTCAGGACTCGAAGTGCGGGCCGAACCACGTCGGCTCGCCCACCGTGCCCATGCCGAGAACCTCTTCATCGAGAAGGAGCACTGCGACTCGGTAACCCCGAGTGTCTCACTCTCAGGTATTTCGACCGACCGCCGGTCTAACTTAAGGAATATGCCGTTTGAATCGGTTGCGCGGGATGGGACGATAATCCGGCCAACCGGCCTTGACAGGGTCTCGCAGCGGCGCTCAGACCGTTCGGGGAGCCGAGCCGCTGGAAGTGAAGAGGTCGTGGTAGACCTGGCCTTCGTTGACGGTGGGTCGCTCGGGCCGGCCCTGGTGTCGGTAGATCAGGCGGGTGTGGTCCGCGCCAGGGCGTGCAGGATCGTGGCGTGGATGTCGCGGACGTGGAGGCGGTCCTCGATGGCGTGCAGCCCGACCTCATCGGTCTTCCCGACAACGATGCCGGGCTTGACGCCGCCGCCCGCCATCCACATGGTGAAGCCGTAGGGATTGTGGTCGCGGCCGTTCCCCTTCTCGGACATCGGCGTCCGGCCGAATTCGCCGCCCCAGACGACGAGCGTCTGATCGAGCAGGCCGCGGCGCTTGAGGTCCTTGACCAGGGCTGCGACGGGCTTGTCCATGGCGAGGCACGCCTTGGAGTGATTGATCTCGATTTCGCTGTGGGAGTCCCACCGGCTGCCGGCCCCACAGTAGATCTGGACGAATCGAACACCCCGCTCGACCAGGCGTCGAGCCAGCAGGCAAAGCCGTGCGGTGGACTCGGTGGGCGAGTCGTCCAGGCCATAGAGCGAACGGGTCTCGGCGGTCTCGCTCGCCAGGTCGATGGCCTCGGGGGCCTCGGCCTGCATGCGGAACGCCAGCTCGTAACTGCGGATTCGCGCGTCGAGTTCGGACTGGTCGAACCGCGTCTCTAGATGCCGGCGATTCAGCCGGGCGAGGAGATCGACCTTGCTCCGCTGCCGGATCTCGCCGACCGCCGCGGGCGTGGCCAGGTTGGCGATCGGTTGGGGTCCGCCCTCGAAGCGAGTGCCCTGGTAGACGGCCGGCATGAATCCGGTGCCCCAGTTCCTCGGGCCGCCGGCCACCTGGGCCCGCGGGTTGTCCTGCATGACGACGAAGCCCGGGAGGTTCGCGTTCTCCGTGCCCAGTCCGTAGCTCACCCAACTCCCCAGCGAAGGGCGGCCGGCCAGCGTCGAGCCGGTATTCATCTGGCAGACGCCGCCGACGTGGTTCAACCCGTTGGACCAGCAGGATCGGACGACCGCCAGCTCGTCCGCGCAGGTTGCGATGTGCGGCAGCCAGTCCGACACCCAGATGCCGCTCTGGCCGTGTTGCTTCCACTTCCGCGGAGAGGCCAACAGCGGGGCGTGAGCCTCGCCCATCGGCGTGATCACCGGCTTGAAGCTCGGCGGCAGCGGCCGGCCGGCGAGCCGGTTCAGCTCGGGCTTGGGGTCGAAGGTATCGATGTGGCTCGGTCCGCCCTCCATGAAAAGGAAGATCACGCTCCGGGCCGTCCCCGGACGCCGCCAGGGCGCTGGACTGCTGCCGGGCGTCGGAGTCGCTCCCGTCCCGGCCGAGAGGTCGCGGGCGAGCAGGTCGCCAAGGGCCAGGCCCCCAAACCCCGCGCCGGCGTGCAATAGCCAGTCGCGACGGGTCATCGGCGTCACGCGATGAGGTGTCCAGGAATCCATGGGCGGCCTCCGGACGCGGGAGGGAATCGATCGAACTGACCGTCCGCTCGCCTCGGGACCATCTTACCTCCGCCGCTCACACTCCGGAAGCCACCGATCCCGGTTGCCCGCCGCCGGGGTACGCGGAGGTCCGAGCCTCAGTGCAGCCCCGCCCATGCGGGACGGCGAAGCGGGGGCGATGAGAGCGGTCGAATCCGCCGAATTGCACGCCATCACCCAGGCATCCTGGCCGGTGATCGTCGCGCTCGGATGCATGATACGACAACGCAGACTCCTCACGCGACATCTCCTGATGAGAGGGAATCCTCCGACTTCATCGATTGCGCAGCCAGGCGGTTTGCCCCCGCACGCCGACGGCGGATCGTCGTCAACATCTGAACGCCCGGATACGAAGCTGGGTTCGTTTCGTCAATTCCGCTCGCGCAACGCGCCCAACGCTGAACGCCCGAATAGACCATCGGGTTCGTTCGGTCGATTCGGCCCCGCGAAACGGGCCGATAACTGAACGTCCGAATAGAGGGCTGGGTTCGTTCTGTCAATTCGCATTCGCCACCTCAGCCGCTTTGGCCCCGACGAACCGCCAGGGACGATACTGCCATCAATGATTGACTCAGTGGTAGAATGCGCGTACGGCGTCGGGAGCACCCATGGTTCATCATGCATCCAAGACTGGATGCTTGTATCCGCGCCGCCAGGACAGCCCGGAACAATCGCGGTCCCACGATTGCTGACGTGATGCCGTCGGCGCTGTCTATTGAAGGACGTGCCGCCTCAGGCCGGATCGCCGCTGATTTCCGTCAACCGATTTGTCAAAGATCTCGATGCGTAGCCTCCTCCATTACAGATTATAGCATGTGCAGGGACCGATAACGAAATCAGAGCCGATTTCGATCGTGAAGCCGGAGCCACCTGTGGCGTCTGGGCAAGGTTCAGGATGCCCGGCGCAGACAACCAAACCGCTCGGCACGCAGGGGAGTGCGCGGAGTGACGTTGAGAGCGGGATGTGGCGTGGCGGCGTGTCACCGCTCGGTTCCGGGGCAGGGACGATCCCGGTGAAGGCTGTCGTCGTGGGATGGGCCACCGCCGAGTCGCCCGGTGCAGGCCGCGGTGCGGGCCGCGACAGGATGACCAGCGTGCTCAGTCGAGGCTCGTCGGTGAGCCGCTGGCGGCGCCGGATCAGGGCCTGGGGCCGTGATGAGTCTGCAACAGACGAGCCGGCCGCTTGAGCAGGCGACGATCCGCTCAAGGGTGGGCCGGACATCCCAGCCGTTGACGACGGCGGCTTTCACCGTGTTCGTTCGCGCGGGTGCCGGCACATCGCCGGATCGACGGCGCCACGCGCCGGGCGAGTCGGACGGCTCGCTTCACATCGCTCGCTCCTTTGAGAAGACGCGCCGCCCGTGGTTCCTCCGTCCATCGAACCAGGCCCTGGCCACAGCGCCGTTCCCCTCGGGGATGGTCGGCCGTTCTCCTGAAGCCCCAATTCCGCGATCGACGCGAAAGGCCGGGCTTACCGACGGCTCACGACCAGATCGAACGATCTCTGGGCCGCGCTGGTTGATGAGTCGATGGCCCAGCTCCACGAGTGCGCGTTGCCGATCTGGAATCACCTATCGGAAATCCTGCATCTGTCGATCCGACGAATGGCACTAGCTTAGTCACAAAGCTTTGTTGTCAAATGATTTACGGTCATAATGGCCGGATTATACGGCGACCAAATCTTCTTGTGCTCACATGATTGGTTGCTGGCTAGCCTTGAAACATAGGGATTTTTGACGGAGCGCCTGGGGATCAGCCCCGGGGACCGGAAAGTGAAGTGTTCGCAAATCCTAACCCAATCAGGCTTTGCGTCTAAGCTAGTGCCATTCGTCGATCCGACCGAAGCGCGCTGCGCCGAATCGACGGGAATCATCTTGGGTTCAACTGACGCCATTCATCGACCGGGTCGTGGAGCTCTGGTACTACCCCACCACGTGGCTCACAGGAGCCCCGAGCCACTTTTCGGGATGGGAACGTCACGGTCCGGTCATCGCGGAGGGCGTGTCTGACCCCGGCGCCGGTTGCTCTATCTCGCGCCGGCCATTCCGCCCCTGGAGGACGTAGAAGAAGACTGGCGTCAGGAAGACGCCGAACAGCGTCACCCCCAGCATGCCGCTGAAGACGGCCAGGCCCAGCGACTGCCGCATCTCGGCGCCGGCGCCGGTGGCGACGACCAGCGGCACGACCCCGAAGATGAAAGCGAACGAGGTCATCAGGATCGGCCGCAGCCGCAGCCGAGACGCCTCCAGGGTCGCCTCCCGCCGCGGCACGCCGGCTTCCCGCTGCTGCTTAGCGAACTCGACGATGAGGATGGCGTTCTTGCTGGCCAGGCCGACCAGCACCACGAAACCGATCTGGGTGAAGATCGACACTTCCATCCCCGCCAACCGTACCCCCACGACCGAGCAGAGCAGCGACATCGGCACCACGAGGATGACCGCCAGGGGAAGATTCCAGCTCTCATACTGGGCCGCCAGGACCAGGAACACGAACACCACCGCCAGGGCGAAGACGTACAGCGCCGAGTTCCCCGCCTGGAGCTGCAGGAAGGTCAGCTCGGTCCACTCCGATCTCATCGTTCGGGGCGTCTCGCGGGCGGTGAGCTCCCCCATCAGGGCGATCGCCTGGCCGGCGCTGATGCCTGGCGCGGTGTTGCCGGTGATGGCGGTGGAGGAGTACATATTGTACCGCATCACCATGACCGGCCCGCTGATGTCGCGCACGCTCAGGAGGGTCCCCAGGCGAAGCATCTGCCCCTGGTTGTTGCGCACCTGAAGCAGCTCGATGTCTTCTAGCCGGTCGCGGAAGCGAGGGTCGGCCTGGATGTTGACCTGCCAGGTCCGGCCGAATGCGTTGAAGTTATTGACGTAGTAAGAGCCCAGGTAGACCTGGAGGGCATTGAAGACGTCGCTAACGTTCACCCCCAGAGCCATGCACTTGGTCCGGTCGATGTCGAGGTAGAGCCAGGGGGTGTCGGCCCGGGAGCTGCCGAAGAGGCCCTGCAGGCCCCGCGAACGGTTGCCCCGGGAGACGATCTGGTCGCTGATCCGCTGCAATTCGTCGAGGCCGAGGTTGCCGCGGTCTTCGATGATGAGCTTGAAGCCCCCCGTCGTGCCCAGGCCGTCGATCGGCGGCGCGCCGAACACGGTGACGATCGCCCCGGGGACTTCGCGCCGGCAGCGCTCCTGGAGCGCCGCGGCGATCGCGTCGGCGCTCCGATCGGGACCGCGACGCTGGCCGAATCCTTCGAGCAAGACGTACATGGCCCCCAGGTTCGGCGCGTTGGCGTTCAGGATCAAGGACTGGCCCGAGATCGTGACGGTGTGGGCGACCCCCGGGGTCTCGCGGGCCAGCTTCTCGACGTGGGCCATCACGCGTAGCGTCCGGTCGGCGGCGGCCGAGTCGGGCAGTTGGACGTTGAGGAGCAGGTACCCCTTGTCCTGCTCCGGGACGAAGCCGGTAGGGGCGCGCGTGAACTCGAAGTAGGTCAGGACGAGTAGCCCGGCATAGATCAGCAGGGCGATCACGCTGGCGCTGAGCATGCCCCCCACCATTCGAACGTAAACGGCCGTCCCCTTACCGAAGGCCCAGTTGAACAGCCGGAAGAACCAGCCGAGCACCGCGTCCAGCAGCCAGGTCAGCACTTCGCGGCCCTTCCCGTGAGGCCGCAGCAGGATCGCCGCCAGCGCCGGGCTGAGGGTCAGCGAGTTGAAGGCCGAGATCACCGTCGAGACGGCGATCGTCACGGCGAACTGGCGGAAGAACTGGCCGGAAACGCCGCCGAGGAAGGCGCAGGGGACGAACACGGCGCACAGCACCAGCGCCACGGCGATCACCGGGCCGGTCACCTCGTCCATCGCCCTCCGTGCCGCCTCGCGCGGCGCGACCCCTTGCTCCAGCCAGTGCTCGACGTTCTCGACCACCACGATCGCGTCGTCCACCACGATCCCGATCGCCAGCACCAGCCCGAACAGCGAGAGGTTGTTGAGCGAATAGCCCAGCGGGGCCATGACGGCGAAGGTGCCGACGATCGCGACCGGGACGGCGACCAGCGGGATCAGCGCCGCCCGCCAGTTCTGCAGGAACACCGGCACGACGATGGCGACCAGGATCAGGGCGTCGCGCAGGGTGGTAAAGACCTCGTCGATCGACTCGCGGATGAACGGCGTGGTGTCGTAGACGATCTTGTAGTCCAGCCCCTGAGGGAAGCTGGTCTTGAGCTCCTCCATCTTGGCGTAGACGCCCTTGGCGGTGTCGAGCGCGTTGGAGCTGGGGAGCTGGTAGATCGACAGCGCCACCGATGGTTGGCCGTCGAGCGTGCTGGATTGCCCGTACTGCTGTGCTCCCAGCTCGACGCGCGGTCGTCCGTCGGGGGTCCGGGTGACGACGTCGCGCAGGCGGACGATGGCGGTGGCCTTGGGGACGGGGCCTCCCTGGCTGGTGGCGGTGAGGATCGGCCCTCCGCCGGAGGAGTTGCGGGCCAGGATGGGTCCGGGCCACATCCTGACCGCTCCCCCCGAGGTCGCCGCGGGCATTCCGGCCGACTTGCTGCGCCGCCGCCCGGACGTCCGCCGGGCCGAGCGCCAAGCGGCCGCCCAGAGTGCCCAGATCGGCATCGCCGAGAGCGACTTATACCCCCACATCTCGATCACGGGGACGATCAGTTACGCGGGCGGATCCCCGGTACTCCCCCGACCTGCAGTCCTAGGTGGCCCGATCAAGCCCACGGCTCTGGAGGGCAACATCGGTCCCGCGATCCAGTGGAACATCCTCAATGATGGGCGGATCGTGAACAACGTTCGGCTCCAGAAGGCCCGGTTCCAGGAGCTGGTGGCCGCTTACCAGGGCACGGTCCTGACCGCCGCGCAGGACGTCGAGAACGGCCTGGTGACCTTCCTACGCGCCAGGAGCGCGCGGACGTCCAGGCCGCCAGCGTGAGGGACGCCGACAAGGCCGTCCGGCTCGTCGTGTCCCAGTACCGGGAGGGGACGGTCGACTTCACCCGGGTCACCCAGATCCAACTGACCCTGGTGCCGCTCCTGGACACGCTCGCGCAGGCGCGCGGAGGTCGGCCTGGGCCCGATCCAGGTCTACCGGTCCCTCGGCGGGGGCTGGCAGCTCCGCCTCAACGGCTGCGAGCCGCCCCCGTCGCCGCCACCGGGAATCCCGCCCCCTGCCGAGACGGCCAGCCCGTTCGCCGACTTCAGGCCCGTCGAGACGCCGCCATCCCTCCCGAGCGTCGAGCAGCCGACGCCGCGCGCGCTCCCCCTCGTCCCGGACGCCGGCCCCTCCTCGAAGCCGCTCGGATCGCGCTCCGCTTGACACGCGATTCCTCCGCTGCACTGAGCGGCCGGGTGATTGTTTCCATTCGAGAACGTCGACCTTCAACTCCCATCCTTGGACGCGATGAACACGTCGCGGCGGGGGAACCGCTCGACCTGCGAAGCCGGCTGACCGAAGTTGGTGGCGAGCACGTCGGGCGGATTGCCGGCGATCCATTCCGACAGGTCGATCTCCTCGTAGATCCCGGAGTTGAACCCGATGAGGACGCGGCACTTCCCGTCGCCGACGTTCTCGATCGAGTGCCCGTACCCTTGCGGGCTGTAACCGACGTCACCCTTCTCGAACGTCTCCGTCCGGTAGCGCCCGCCCGAGCCGAACAGCGTGATGCTGACCTTACCTTCGAGGACGTACTGCCACTCGTCGGCGCTGGGGTGCCAGTGCAACTCCCGCAGCGCCCCCGGCTCGAGTTCGAGGACCGCGCCGGTGACGGTCTTGGAGATGGGAAACCTGGTGGAATCGACCAGCCACAGCCGGCCTCCCTTGTTGTCGACGATCGGGTCGCTGGCGAGGAGCCGCCACTTGTGCGTCATCGGCGGCTTTTTCGGGCCCGCGAGCGGGTCAGCCGCCCTCTCGGGCGGCAGGCTCCCCTTCGCGAAATACACTTCTTTCTTCGGGAACCCATTGAAGGTCGACTCGGGGAGGCCGAAGTTCTTGGCCAGGAGGGCCTTGGGGGTATGGCCGATCCAGTCAGTGATGCTGAAGGTGCCGAACTCGGAGAAGTAGCCGTTGTCGAAGATCAGGACGAAGTGGCACGGCTCGTTGCCCAGGCACTCGAGCATGTGGCCGTGGCCGCGCGGGAAGTACCAGACGTCCCCCGGCTCGAAGTCGTTCGTCTCCGTGGACCCCCCCGGGGCGAGGACGGTCGTGCGGACCCGCCCCTTGTCCACGAACGCCCACTCGGCTGCGGTGGCGTGCCAGTGGAGTTCGCGCATGGCGCCCGGGGCCAGCGTCATCGAAACCCCGGCGATTCCCTTGGAGATCGGAAGCTGGTTGACCGTGGCCTCTCTGGCCTCGCTGCCGTCCATGACCTTCCCCTCCGACTTCTCCAGCTCGAACTTGAACGTCGGCAGGTCGTGGCCGGCGAGTAGCGGGTCCGGGACGTTGTTCATGAAGCTCGGATCGCCGGCCTCGGCAGCTCTCGGGCTCGCAAGCGCCGCGGCCGCCGCGGCGCTGAGCCCCGCACCCGCCAGGAATTCACGCCTCTGCAGTCTGGACATGGGACGTCTCCTTCGTTGGTCCGTGTGTAGGATGAGCATGCACAAAGCCGCGATCAAATGCGCCCACTCATCGAGGGACGTCGCTCGCATCAGGCGGCCTGGTCCGCCTGCGGACGTGCGAGGACTGGGGCCTCCGTCGGTGACCCGCTCAAGGAGCGTCGCGAATAACGAGGGTGGGGCCCTGCAACACTTGTGCCGCGGCGGTCTTGGGGTGGCAAGTAGGTGGCGGGGATTCTCGCTGACCCTGGGATCGGCCCCGGCCTGGAACCAATGGGCTCAGGGTGAGCTCATCGCGCCGGCCTCGTTCGGCCGGTCACCAGGACTTGGTGATCCAGAACATCGGCGCGAAGGCGAAGTTCTCGGTCTTGGGTCCGGTCACGGGAACCTCGACGCCTGCGGAGAAATAGTAGTTGTCTCGCACGTGGAAGCGCAGGCCCGGGGTCAAACTGAGATACGAGTAGGTCGGACCGCGGTCGTCCAGGGTGGTAAAGCCGTTGATCGAGAGATAAGTGACCAGGTCGCCCGGCCACGCATCGTGCGGGGTCCAGTACTTTCCGACGGCGAAGTCGTATTTGTAAAGGGCCGGGCCGCACCCGCGCCGCTCGTCGGGACCGTCACGCCGGTGCCGCCCCGGATCACGCCTCCCCCCGGGAGCCCGCCGTACCAGAACTCATACACGGGGCTGAGCGTCGTCTGCCCGTTGCCATTCGCGATGCTGCCGGTCGGGGTGCGGATCATCAACTGGAAGACCTGACTGAAGTCCCGGCTCTCCGAGAGCAGGAGCCGGGGCGTGACGGCGAAGTCGCCGAAGTTGCTGCGGTATTGATCTCCCCGACCTCCCCGGTTCGACACGATGAAAGGCACGTCGAAGCGGAGCTGCAACCGGCTGCTGATCGGCGCGAAGAGGAAGTATTCGCCGACATAACCGCTGCCGTTCTTCTCGAAGTCATTGTAATACGAGAAGCTGACGAGGTAGAGGCGGTAGAACACGCCGTCGAAGGCGTTGATCCAAGCCTGTCGCGGGGCTCCGGTCGAGCTGCGGGGAGAGGCAGACCAGGGCTCGTTCCAGCCTTCGCTGAAGAACGTACGCAGCGGGAGTGGCCGCCATAAATCGTCCCGTTTCGCGAACATCGACTCGCGGATCAGATCGAGCAATCCCGGCTGTTTCGTGGTCTCGCGATCGGGGGTCAACAGGTCGTCGGGGAAGTCCTGGCCCGCGCTGGGATCTCCCACGCCAACCGCCCCGGGCATCGGGGCAGGGTCGTCGGGTTGGGGTATGGAACCCGGCTGAGCGACGGTCGCGGACTCGTCGGCAGGAGGCACACGCGCGGCAGCCGGCGATTGGGCTAGGACCCGTTCGCAACCGGCCCCGGCCCCGATCAAGCCGACGGTGAGCCAGAGGCCAGTCCGCGAGGCGAGTGAGAGCCAGCACGGATTCTTCACGGACTTCGGCCTCCTCCCCCGGGTCAGAAGTAGACCTGGAACCGCAGCCAATACAGGTCGTTCGACTTCTGGAAGCGACCCGTGTTGTAGAAGACCGGGTTGCCGAAGCTTGCGTGCTCCCAGTCGAAGTACACCTTGACGAACTTGTTGAGATACCAGTTGAAGCCGACGTCGACCATCTGCGCGTGGTTGGTCCAGAGGTTCGGGTCGGCCAGGCCGCCGGTGAAGACCGACTGGCCCAGCGACAGCTCGCTGTATCGGGCCGTGAGCTCGAGGGCCCCCAGGCCGAATTGGCCCGGGCGCAGGTCGAAGGGGCGCAGGGGATCGATGAGCGTCCGGTCGCGGATCGTCTCGCCGGTCAGGATGTACCCGGCCTGGACGAAGTAGCCGCTCGTCGGCACGCGGACCGGCGGGGGTCCGGAGCTGCCCTGCGCGTAATCCTGGAACCCGCTGTCCCAGGCCCCCAGCAGGGATAGGCCCTGATAGTAATAGGCCATGTGCAACTCCCAGAGGGCCCGGTATCCGCGCTCCATCACGCCGTTGTTGAAGGCCAGGAAGGGGACCTGCACCGACCCCGGGGTGAGCGACGAGGTGGCCGCCGGCGGCGCCGAGGTCGTCAAGACGGCCGGCGACAGAGGATTGTTCTCGATCCCCGCGTCGACCGAGCCGCCGACCTGCAGGTTCTGGAGGAAGGAATCCGTCCACAGCTCAAAGGGCTTGAAGTTGAGGAAGGCCATGACGTCCTGGTGGCTGCTGAAGTTCACGTACGAGTTCCGCTGCCCATCGAATGTACCGACGGCGTACTCCAGCCGGTTATTGAACAGGCTCCCCCAGCCCATGAAGCCGAAGCGGCGGTTGCCTTCGAAGTTCGTGGCGAACAGCGACCGCTCCGGGGCGAGCAGGTGCCAGATGTGGACCCGGTACCACTCATAGGTGAAGGGGGTCTTGTAGCGGCCGAGCCGGAGCTGGAACCCGTCGCGGAATCGGTAGTTAAGGTAGCTATCGAGCAGGTTCAGAGTGCCGTAGGTCTGCTGGAACGAGAACTCGTAGGAGATGGGCCGGGTCAGGTTGCCTTCGAAGTAGAAGCGCGTCCGCGGGTTGAAGATTCCGCTGCTGGCGAATTCCTGGTTCGAGTTGGCATAGATCCGCGCGTCGAGCTGCTGCATCGCCCGGACGCCGAAGGTGATCTCGTTGTCCTCGGTACCCCAGCGGAACCCGTCGTTGGCGAAGTCGTACGTTCCGCCGAGCAAGGGTATCCTGCCGCGCTCGCGATTGCCCACGTCCTGGGCCCTGCCGGTCGTCGTCGGGTCGCCGCCGCCGGACGCCGATCCGCCACCGCTGGTCGCCGGCGGCAGACCGCCGGGGCCGGATGAGGTCGTACGATCCGAGCCGGCTCCGGCCATCCACGCTGACGTGGCGACATTCGCGCCTGCGTTCATCGTGGCTTGCGAGCGGGAATCGTCAATCCGGCGGGAGAGCTCCTGAACCTGTCCCGCGAGCCTGCCGTTTTCTCGCGCCAGATCCTCGTTCTGCTTGGTCACCCGGTCGAGTCGCTCCTCCATCCTTCGGAGCCGTTCCAGTAGCGCGTCGGCTGCGGGGGCTGCGGACTCGGAGTTCGGAGCGGGGGACGGCAGGGGCGCGGGATTGGGGGCACCGGCCTCCTGCGCGGGCGGCGGGGAGCCAGGCTGCCAATACGCTGAGCGCCGCCAGCGCACACGCCCGGCGCCCGGCCCCGCGGTGAGCGGTCCACATCTTCCGGCTCGTCCTCAAGGAATGGCCTCGGATCCCGGTCGTCAGGTCAGACCGGATGGCGAACGAGGGGGAATCCCGCGTGGAAACGACGGGGGCAGGCGCGCGGAAACCCCGCCGGGTCGCGCGCCTCGACAACAATGATCGGAGCGATGGGCCAAACGGATTGACCGATTCTTCCGGAGCGGCCGGGATTTTCGGTTCGAGCCGAGTGAGCGGGCTTCCCCGCGCGGGCGGACGATCGATCTCGACCGGTCTCCCGGCGGGCGGGTCACCTCTTTTTTCTTGCGCATCGCTCCGACGACACCGAAGCGCGCCACAGCCAGGGTGAGCAAGCGACCGCCAGGGAGCGTCTCCAAGCTGGCTCATGCCGGCCAGCAATGATGGATGTGATCAATCTGGCAGGGGAGCTTCGCCACTCGCTCGAAACTGGCTCTGATTTCCCGATCGGTATCACGTGCCCGCAAAAATGCAAATAGCGCGAGTTTTTTTGAGGATAGAGCCGTTGATCTCGCTTTCGTAGACGTGAATCGCTCATCGTGTGTTCGAGCCGGGATCGGATTCCGCCTGAAGGCGGGACTCCAGGGGGGAGGGGAGACGAGGCGGGCCGTTGGAGTCCCGCCTTCACGCGGTCGGGTCGTCGGTTCCGCCTGAAGGTGGGACGGCGGCGCGCAACGAAACTCGCTGTCGCATCGCGATCAACTGACGTCCGTCAGGAGCGACTTTTCATCGCGCCAGCCTCGCCTTGCCGGGGAATCTCGAACTTCTCCGCTGGTGCGGCGCAGGAAGTGGAATTCATCGAATCACGGAAGCCCTGCCGCGGGCTCGCGAGAGGAAGCCGCCATCGGCCCCAGGATCAATCGACGTAGAGGAACTCGTCGCAATTCAAGAGGACATGACAGAAATCGACCAGCCCGGCGGGATCGCCGGCCGACTTTCCCAACCGCGCCGGCAACCTGTGTTGGCCGAGGAACGCGCTGGCCTGCTCGACCTCGTCCGGCTCGGCCGGCCGGGCCAGCGCCAGCCGGTAGGCGAGCATCACCCGGTCTCGCCCGCCGGCCGAGCCCGGCGTCAGGTGCTCGAGGCGCCCGGCGAAGCTCCTGGCGCGGGCGAGCGTCCAGGGGCCGTTCAGCAGGAGCAGCGCCTGGGTGCTCGAGGTCGTGATGTCGCGTCGCGGCGTCGAACCGGTGCCGTCGGGGGCGTCGAAGGCCCTCAGGAACTCGTCGGGCGCGTTGCGGACGATCCGGGTGTCGATACTTCGCCGGCTCCGCGACGGATCGGCGGCCGGCCCGCCCATCCGGTCATCGAGCTCGCCGCTGACCGCCAGGATCGCGTCGCGGATCTCCTCGGCGTCGAGCCGGCGGACGGTCTGTTTCCAGAGCAGGCGATTGGACGGATCGATCCGCGCCGCCCGGACGACCTCGTCGAAGGGCCGGCGCGACGCCTGCCGGTATGCGGACGACGTGACGATCATCCGGTGGATTCGTTTCCATCGCCAGCCGTCGGCGACGAATTCGGTCGCCAGCCAGTCGAGTAGCTCGGGATGGCTGGGCGGCTCGCCCAGGCGGCCGAAGTCGCTCGGCGTGCCCGCGAGGCCACGGCCGAAGTGATATTGCCAGATCCGGTTGACGATCACCCGCGTGGACAGAGGGTTGTCGGGCCGCCCCAACCACCTCGCCAGTGCGAGCCGCCTGCCGGTCGATCCGTGCGCGGCCGTCGGCGGCTCGATCCGGGCCGGCGAGGGATCGAGTGCCCGCGGGAACCCCGGCTCGATCGAGCCCCGCCGCCGTGTGCCGGGGATCGTGGTCGGCGGCGCGACCGGTCCGACGTCAGTCGCGGCCAGCACGCTCCCCGGAGCGGTCGGCTCGAGGGATTTGAAACGCTTGAGCTCCGCCTGCAGTTCGGCCCATCGGGTCTTGTCCCGCCCTTTCAGGACCGCCGGCGCCTGCGCGTGCTCGTAAGCGACCTGTCGGTAGGCCAGGGCCCCGATCTGGCGTTCGATCGGGGTTCGATCGGCCTCGGGTTTCGCCAGGACCGCCTTGATGTCGTCGGGGAACTTGGCGAGCGCCGTGGCCGCGCCGCGGTCGCGATAGGGGCGAGCGATCGCATCCAGCTCGCGCAGGACCGCACCCGCCGCCTTCTCCCATGCCGCATGGCGTCGTCGGTAATCATCCCACTCTCGCGACCGCGCCATCGGGAGGTCGTCCCGCGGCAGGAGCGGGGTGAAGAACGCCTGTAGCCGGTAATAGTCTTCCTGGAGGATCGGGTCGAACTTGTGATCGTGGCACCGGGCGCAACCGACGCTCAAGCCGAGGAAGACCTCGCCGGTGACGTCGGTGATGTCATTGAGGATATCGGCCCACTGTCCGGCGACATTCCGCTGGTTGTACTCGTACGGCCACAACCGTAGGTAGCCCGTCGCCACTCGCAGCTCGGGGTCGTCGGGGTCGAGCTCATCGCCGGCAAGCTGCTCGGCGAGGAAACGGTCGTAGGGCTTGTCGATATTGAACGATCGCACGACGTAAGCGCGATATCTCCAGGCGTCGGGGCGATAGGCGTCCTGTCGATAGCCGTCGGACTCGGCGTAGCGGACCAGGTCGAGCCAGTGGCGCGCCCACCGCTGTCCGTACCGGGGCGAGGCCAGCAAGCGGTCGACCAGCCGCTCATAGGCGTCGGGCGCGTCATCGGCGAGGAACGCGTCGACCTCGGCAGGCGTCGGCGGCAGCCCCGTCAGGTCGAAGGTCAGGCGCCGGATCATCGTGCCGCGATCAGCCGAAGTCGCGGGGGATAGGCCGTGCCGGGCGAGGTCCCGGAGGATGAATCGGTCAATCGGATTCGACGACCAGTCGGAGCCGCTCGAGGGTTCGACGCCGTTGATGCGCGGGACGTCCGGGCGACGGAGCGGACGGAACGACCACAAGGCCGGCGGATCGCTGGAACGCTGGTCCGCCGCGTTCGACTGCTTCCCGGCGGCGTCGAGGGTTGCTACGGCGTGGGCGGCCGTCCGATCGCGAGAAGGCCACGGTGCGCCCAGCGAGACCCACCTCGTCAGGACGTCGATCTTCGCCGGTTGAAGCTTGCCAGCCGGCGGCATCTCGGGGCCCGCGTAATTGATCGCCTCGACCAGCAGGCTCTCCGCGGGCTTGCCCGGCACCACCGCCGGTCCGGTATCCCCGCCTTTGAGGATCGCTTCGATCGAGTCGAGCCGCAGACCGCCCTTTTGCTTCGCGGCGGCGTGGCAGGAGTAGCAACTCTCCACCAGCAGCGGTCGGACGCTCTGCTCGAAGAATCGTTCCCGCTCCGCCTTGATACGGGCGTCCGGCTCGGTGCCATCCTCCATCGCGTGTGCGGAATGGGCGGCTCCCTCGATCCCCACCATCGTGCAGGCGAGGACGCCCGCGCCAGTCCAACCGATCGGCGCCGGGAATCGCCGTGCCATCATGGGGAGAGCCCTGGGAAGGAAAGAGACCGCTTCCACCGGCCGGGCCTACGCAGGGGGGCTGTTCAACAAGTTTCCAGCATAAGCGGCTCCGGTCCGCCCTGCAACCGATTGTCCCCTCGGAGCAGGCCCGCGCCGGGCCGATTCAAAGAAAAACCTCCGACGGTCCCTATGCCGATCGGAGGTTCTTGGGAGAGTCCAGAGATCATCCGGCCGCGCTTTCCGCGTGCGGGCCGTTTCAACCATTGAGATCGCGCCAGGCGAAATAGGCCTCGATCCACTCATGGCCCCTGGGCAGGGGTTCAACCCACTCCAGGTTGCCGATATCCACGACGTCGGTCTGCCCCTTGGACTTGCACACGGCGTTGAGGCCGTATCCCTTCTTGGGCCACTCGAAGCGAACGCATTCCACCTCCTCTCCCCCGACGCGGGCGCGGAATGGGCAGGCGACTTCCTCGCGGATCGTGCTGAGCAAGCCCGCGTGCTCGTCGCTCTCGTCCTGGCTGTCGCTGGTGGCCTGGTCGATCAAGGCCCGGAGACGCCTGCCATGTTCGCGCGTGGATTGAGCGGGCAGGGTCCCCGTGGTCCCGTGATGTCGATTCCAGAACATGGATGCCCCCTCTTGATGGAACGTCCAATGGTGAAAGGATGAGGGCCTGGCTGCGGCGGAGATGGCAGTCCGGCGTCTATCTGGTACTATAAACCATCGAGCGCCGTTCGAGACTTCCCGCCTCGACAAACCCGTATGGTCGGGTCTGGAGACCGGGGCTGCGACAGCGAAGTTCGACCGAATGGTCGGATTCCTACGATGGTTGGGCGGTGCCGTATGCAGAGGCATCATCCCGGACTGGACGGAGCCGAGCGGATTCATCGGATCGCTGTGAGGCCGGGCGTCTCTCGCCCGAACCGATGCGGCTGAGCGGCGAATCTGCTCCCGGATTAATATAACACCGACTCGAGCCACCCACAAGGGGTTGCCTACGAACCAGGGTCCGCGCGACCTTCATCGATGAGGCGAGTTGCCGGCATGACATTCGACTCCAGGAAACAGCGTCAGGTGCTGGGCCACTTCGCCACCGGGGTCACCGTGGTGACCACCGACGGAGCGGCCGGCAGCCACGGCATGACGGCCAACGCCTTCGCATCCTTGTCGCTCAACCCGCCCCTGATCATGGTCGCCGTGGACAAGCGGGCCGCGATGCTCGAGTTCCTCCAGAAGAACCGCTGCTTCGCCGTGAACATCCTGAGCCTCGACCAGGAGCACCTCTCCCGCCGTTTCGCCGTCCCGGGGCCCAAGGACTTCTCCGACCTCGACGTCAGTACCGCCGCCACCGGCTCGCCGATCCTGGCTGACGCGGTCGCGTACCTCGACTGCCGAGTGCACGATATCCTGCCCGGAGGCGATCATGAGATCTTCGTCGGCGAGATCCTCGCCGGCGACTTCCAGGGGGGCGATCCACTGCTCTATTACGCCGGCGGCTACAGGCAGCTCGCGGAGTAAGCCGAGGACGCTTTTCCCCATGGATGACACATGGATGACAGAACTCCCAGCACCCGCGAATTGTCATCCATGGGGCGAATTGTCATCCTTGGAGAGGCCGGTGACCGCTGGCCTTCGGAGAAGGAGGAATGCTCTACTTAGAGAGAAAGAAGGGGCCATTCCATCTAAATAGGTCCACGCAAGAGGGAAAGTAGGGTGGGCTGTGCCCACCGATGAGGGCCTCTCGTCGGTGGGCACAGCCCACCCAGCCCTCTTGGAGGCATTACTTTGTACATGTATAACGCGCTTCCAGAATCTTCGCGGTGGCCACATGTTTGATCTTGGCCCCGCTCTGTTTCTTGGGCTTCGGCTTCTTCGGGCCGCGCGGTGCTTGCGCAGCTTGGGAAGGGAGACCGACCGCGCCAAGCGGACCAACACGTCGGCCAACTCCATGGGGGTCAGATCGTGGAAGACGACCCATTCATCTTCAGGGATGGCGATCATCATCCCGCGGTGGGTCATCCGGATCTCGTCGGCCACGTAATAGCCCGAGACCTCTTCCGCGACTACGGCCTCGCCATGCACCGCCCGCAACGCCGCCTTGAGCGTGCTCAGCACGTTGTACGACACCAGCGCCACGCAGAAGGCGAACAGTGCGGCCTTGGGATAACCCAAGGTGTTGATCTCGCTGTGGAGCGTCGCCTCCAACTCCTGGAACGCGGTCTCGATCGTCCAGCGGCGACGGTACAGATCGGCGATGACCTTGGCGCGGGCGTCCTGGGCCGGCACGTTGGTCACCAGGTGGAGCTCCGTGTCCCCGTCCCGCGTCGGCTGGTCCAGGACCACCGTGACCCGCCGCAAGAAGAGGATCTCACCCGCGTCGTCGGTGGCCCGGATCGTCTGCTCATAGACCTTGCCGGTCTCGATCCGGCCGCACGCCCGCCGCTTGCCGACGCACTCCCAGTGGAGTGTCGAGGCGTGTTGTCGGATCACGAAGAAACCGCCGCGCCGCGCGATCCCGAAGAGGAAATCGGTCGTGCAGAAGTTGCGGTCGGCGATGAAGAGGTCCTGGGCCGCGACGATCGCCAGGATCCGGTCCAGCAGCGATCGCTCCTGGGCATGACCGTCTTCGCACAGGACGACGTCGGTGGCCAACATCAGCCGGGGGTCGAGGACGACCAGCGCCTGGCCGGGCAAGGCCCCGGCGCGGATCGTCCGCAACTCCTTGAGCCGGTGCTCGGAGCCGGGGAGATGGTTGCCGTCGAGGATCCGGACGCGATAGCCGGGCAGCCACTCCGCCCGGCCGCCGCCCATCGCGTCGATGACCGGAGCCAACCGCGCGGCCACCGCAGGGACCAGCGCCGCCGACACGGCGGTCTCGGTGCCGTCGAGCTTGTCGTAGACGGCGTCGATCGAGGCCCCGACGGTCTCGGCCCGCGCCTGGAAGGCCGCGTGGATCGAGGGCCGGATGCGGCAGACGACCACGCTCATCAGGTCGACGATCGTGGAGAAAAGGAGCTTGTGGGTGAATTGCTTCTCCGCGACGTCCTCGAAGAGTTGATCGAGGACCTGGGGGTTCAGGGCGTTCTCGATGATCCCTCGCGCCATGACGGACAAGGGGGCATCCTGGGAGAATCGCTCAAAGACGTCGCTGAGGATCATCGCTGCCGCCTCCGCGGGGAATTGGTAACTCCGTATCTGGCGGCAGCTTAGCAGATTCATGCAGCCGACTCCAAAGGGCTGGCACAGCCCACCCTACATTCTGCGCGTCGCCACTTGCCCCATTGTGTGGATCTATTTAGGAGGGCTGGTGGGGCGAACCCGCTCAGCGTCGCCGCCCATGGATGACAGAATCACCATGGATGACAATTCGTTTGGGTTCGGTCGAATTGTCATCCATGGGTCGAATTGTCATCCATGGGGACGGTCACTGCCCCTCACGCCGAATGCTCGAATCCTGGCGGAGCGTCCAGGTCTCCGGCTTGCCGCTCGGCGGGGTGAATGTGATGCTGGCGACATAGCCCTTTTCCGTCGCGCGGAGAGTCACCGCGTGCTGCTGGGGCATTCCGTGGGCCTCGGGTAGCTTCAGTTCATCGAGACTCTCGGCCCAGCGATGGGTTCGCTTCTCATATTCCACCTGTGCGTGATAGATCTGCATCAGGCGATCGCGGATCGGGCCGGCGGGGTCGGGCTTGTAGGCCGCCTGGCCCGGCGGGGCGGTCGAGAACTGGACGTAACCCCAGCGCTCGGGCCGATGCATGTCGATGACCCCCTGCGGCGACCAGACCCAGTTGTCCTCGTGGGTGTTCGGCACCTTGCGGTAGCGGTCCCCCTCGATCTCGTGCCGCCACTCGACCCGCGAGAAGTTGACCCGCCACTGGTCGCCGTCGCACGGCGGGGCGGGCCGGTGAGCGTACTCGGCCAGCACCTTCCACGGGATCGCGAACTCGACCGACCATCCGGTGTCCCTGTCCTTGCGGTTGTTGAGAGTCCCCTCGACATGGACCGCGGTCTTGAGGCCGGGGATCTCCCACTCGTTCCGCGCCGGACCGCCGTTGCGATACGGCTTGCCGAGGAACAGGTCCCACTCGGTATTGAGGGCGTTGATCTCGATCTCGTAATACTCGTGGTTGTCGCCGTCGGGGTCGATGAAGATCTCGAAGTCGTTGTCCTGGAAGATCACCGAGTCGTGCTTCGTGAGCGTTCCCGAGACATGCGGCTCTTCCAGGAGGGCACCGACGTAGAAGTAGGTGTCGTCCCAGAGCATCTTGGCCCGCGTACGGAACCGCGGGCGCGGTCGCACGTCCCCTTCGATGTCGACGAAGGCGTCGGTCCAGGGCGCGGACTCCCAGTCCTTGTCGTCGAGACGCCCGTCGACCTGGATCGGCCGGCTCGCGCGGTAACAGACGTAGCCCCTGGGCGGCGACGCGTTCGACCCGGCCTGCCTGGGCGGCGAGGGTGGGATCGCGAGCGGCTTGAGGATCTCCGCGAGCCGGTCGGGCTTCGACGGGTCGCGGACCAGCTCGAGGTAGCGCGGGCCGTCGGCGTAGTCGAGCGTGATCGTCCGGAAGTGATCCCCCTCGATGAGCAGGAACTCGATCTTCTTGCGCCGGACGCTCTCGGCCAGGGCATCGTGCAGCCGCTGGTCGTTGAACACCTTCCCATTGACCCCGAGCACCTTCATACCGTGACTCAGTCCCGACTTGTCGCCGATCATGCCGGGGATGACGTCGGTGATCTTGCCTTCGCCGTCGAAGCTGAGGCCGAGCGAATCCCGGGCCGAGACGCTGCCGGCACCGCGGCGTGTGAACTCACTGGAGCCGCCCTGAGCACGCGCGGTGTATCTCACCTGATAGCCGCATCGGCCGACCACGTCGAGCGGCAAGGCGTCGAGCGGCTTCTCGGTCCGATCGCGCAGGAACCGTTCCCAGTCGTAGCCGCACACGTGATTGAGCGTCCGCACCACGTCGGCCAGCTCGTAGGGGACGACATGCGCGTCCGTCGGCTCGTGGCCGAGGAACTTGCGGCAGAAGTCGTCGAGGCTCCGCTTGCCGCCCGACTCCTCGCGGATGATCGCGTCCGCCTCGAGCCAGATGAGTGAGCCTTCGTCGTAATAGTCCTGCCCGCGCTTCAACTGGCGCCAGGTCGGACCGCCGTCGCGGAGCAGGTGCGAGGCCACGGCCGTGTCCTCGAGCGACCGCCAGCGCCGCCCTTCCTGATGCGCGAGCGAGCCGATGGTCGCGGTCAGCGCCCGGCGGTACTCCGCCACATCAATCATCCCCGAGCGGACCATCAACAATCCGTGCAGGTACGAGGTCAATCCCTCGTAGACCCAGAGCAATCGCGTCTTCTGCGGGGTGTGGAAGTTGGGCGTGCACATGCCTGCGGGTCGGCGGAACTTCCCGCACCAGGAGTGGATGTATTCGTGGGGCAGCAGCATCCCGACCCAGCCGCGCAACCGGCTGGCGTCGAGCAAATCGCGCTCGCGCACCCCATTGATGCTGCACGCCAGGTGCTCCAGCCCCAGGTATCCCAGCTCGTCGCTGCACGTGACCAGGAAGTGGAACGACGGATAATGACAGGTGCCGAACAGGGCGCCGGCTTGCTTCACCACCCGGGAGTAGATCCCCACGACGTCGGAGGGGACCGCGAGCGCACTCGCCGACTCGGAGACGACGTCGAGGTAGGCGGGCGGATACGGGCCGGTATCGAGGGCGATCCGTCGCAGGTGCTCGCCGGCGATCAGCGGGTTGTCAACTAACTCCGTGAGCGAGACGGTGCGGAACCGGACCGGCTTGCCTCGGGCCGGGCCGCCGTCTTCTCCCTCGGTCGTGAGGGCGCAGGCGAGGTCCCAGGACTTCGGTAGGCGGAGCGTCGCGCTGACCCGGGTGTCGTCTGCCGACGGGCCCTCGGGGTACATCAGGCAGGTGCCCCAGTTGATGATGCCGACCGACTCGTTGCCGAACGTCAGATAACCCGCCGCCTCGACCGCCGCCGCGTTGCAGATCGTATCCAGCCGGACGACGACCGACTCGACCCCGGCCGGCACGTCGCACTCGACGCGATAGACGTCGGTCTCGTCGCGCCGCCAGGGCAGGGGCTTCCCATCGGGCGTCTCGATCCGGAGTCCCGCCACATCCTGGATCGGGCCGCACGGCGCATGAGTGCCGGGCACCCATTTGGGATACCAGAGCGCCAGCTTGCCCGGGCGACAGGGGACCTCGATGCGCGAGTGCATCAACCGCCTCGGCAGCTCGCGCGCATCCAGCTCGAGCCGGAGCGTCGGCCCCTCGGCCGCGATCGCTGTCTCGACTCCGGAGAGAAACCACGTGACTCCCACGCAAACGAACAACCAGCATCGAGCCCGGCTCAACATGAGTCTCTACCCCAACGTCCAGAATCGTCCCCGATCGCAGGTGCCACGCCGCCGCCGACAGGAACCATGGTAGGTTGGCCCGCCGCCCTCATCAATCGGGCTGGGGGATCGGATTCGAGATCGAGCGGACGATCGAGGCGTTGCATCGCCGGCACTGACCACCGATGATGGTTCGGTCGAGCTGTCCACCGGTAGGGCGGGCCTGCGTGTCCGCCCGGTCTCGCTGAGGGCATTGCCGTGCATTCCGCCATCCGCGCGATGATCGTGTTATCTGGCCTTGGGGGCTGGCTCTTGATGGGCATCGAGTCGAACGCGGGCGAAACGAGGGCATCCGGGGATCCGTCATCTCCTCCCCTGAAGGCCGGGATCATCGGCCTCGATACGTCGCACGTGGTCGCATTCACCAAGCTCTTGAACGCCCCCGAGCCCGGGCCCGCGGTGGCGGGCGTGCGGGTCGTCGCCGCCTATCCCGGCGGCAGCCCGGATCTACCGTCCAGCCGGGACCGCGTCGCCGGTTACACTCGCGAGCTGAAGGAGAAGTACGGCGTCGCGATCGTCAGCTCGATCGAAGAGCTGCTGAGCAAGGTCGACGTGGTGCTGCTCGAGAGCGTGGACGGCCGGCCCCATCTGGAGCAGGCGCGGCCCGTGCTGCGGCGCACAAGCCGGTCTTCATCGACAAGCCGGTCGCCGGGTCGCTCGCCGACGCCATCGCGATCTTCGAGCTCGCCAAGGAGACCGGGACGCCGTGCTTCTCGAGCTCGTCACTGCGGTTCAGCCCCGGCATCGCACCGCTGGCGCACGACCCCAAGCTCGGCGCGATCGTCGGTTGCGAGACCTACGGGCCCTGCGAGATCGAAGAGCACCACCCGGACCTCTTCTGGTACGGCGTGCACGGCGTCGAGGGCCTCTACACGATCATGGGGACCGGCTGCGAGACGGTCGCCCGCACCCACACCGAGGGGACCGACGTCGCCGTCGGGACCTGGAAGGGCGGCCGGATCGGGTGCTTCCGGGGCAACCGCAAGGCTCCTTACAAGTTTGGCGGCACCGTCTTCGGCACCAAGGGGATCGCCTCGCTCGGCGACTACGGCGGCTACGAGCCCTTGGTCGTGGAGATCGTGAAGTTCTTCAAGACCGGCAAGCCGCCGCTCTCCGCCGACGAGACCGTCGAGATCTTCGCCTTCATGGAAGCCGCCGATGAAAGCAAGCGCCAGGGCGGCCGCCCGGTCTCGATCGCGGAGGTCATGGACAAGGCCCGCGCGGAAGCGAGCCGGGCGCGGCAGGAGCCGAAGACTCCATGAGCCATGGTTCGTCCATTCCGTCGTCCATCACCGACGTGGGTGACATCCCCGGTCCGGACGCGCCGCCCCGGCCGACGCGGGTGCGCTACGGCGTGCTGGCGTTCCTGGCCGCGATGACGTTCGTGCTCTACCTCGATCGGGCGTGCATCGGCCAGGCGTTGCCGGTCATCCAGCGGGAGCTGAAGCTGGATGAGTGGGACAAGTCGCTGATCCTCAACGCCTTCGCCCTGGCCTATGCCATCTTCGAGATCCCGGCGGGCCGTTGGGGTGATCGTTACGGGTCGCGGGGCGTCCTGACGCGGATCGTGATCTGGTGGTCGGTTTTCACGGCGCTGACGGGAGCGGCCTGGGGCTTCGTGATGCTGGTGGTGGTGAGGTTCCTCTTCGGGGCGGGAGAAGCGGGGGCCCTGCCGAACGCGGCGCGCGTCCTACGCGAGTGGTTCCCGGATTCCTCGCGGCGCGCGCCCAGGGGGTCGTGGCGGCGACGATGCTGCTCGGCGGCGCGGCCGCGCCCGGGCCTCGCAGTGGCTGATGGACCTGGTGGGCTGGCGGTGGACGTTCGTCGTCTTCGCGATGTGCGGCGTCGCCTGGGCGATCGCGTTCTTTGTCTGGTTCCGCGACGATCCGGCGCGGCATCGGCAGACCAACGAAGCGGAGCGCGTGCTGATCGCCGAGGGCCGGAAGAGACCGAGCGCCGCGGACCTCGACGAGGATTCCCTCGCGGCCGATGACGACAAAGCCCACGGACCGATCCCCTGGAGGCGGGTCTTCCCGTTCGCCAACATCTGGCTCCTGAGTACGCTGGTGGCCCTGTCGTCGGGGATCTACGAGCTCTTCTCGAGCTGGTATCCCTCGTACTTGCAGGCCGCGCGCTCGGCCCCTCCGGAGCTGTCAAGCTGGCTGGCGACCATGGTGCTCGCCGCGGGGGCGTGTGCCACCATTTCCGGCGGCTGGTTGTCCGACTGGCTGGTGCGCCGGACGGGCAACCATCGCTGGGGACGGACGGCGCAGGGCGTCGCGGGGTGGGGGATGGCCTCACTGGCGATCCTGGCCAGCATCCGCATCGATTCGACCCGGACGGCCGCGATCTGCCTGGCCGTGGCCGCGTTCGGGATGCAACTCGGTCTGCCATCCTGGTGGGCCTGCGCCACGCAGATCAGCGGCCGGCACCTCGGGGCGCTCTTCGGCATGATGAACATGTTCGGCTCGGTGGGACGGATCGCCGCCAACGCGTGGGTCGGTGCCTTCGCCGACTGGCGGAAGGGCCTCGGCTACACCGGTCGCGCCAGTGGGACCCGGCGCTCTACGGATTTGTGTTCGCCGCGCTGATCGGCATGGTCCTGTGGGGCCTGGTCGATCCCAGGAAGACCGTGGACGACGAGCCGGCGACCAAGGACGGATCGCTCCGGGCCGAGGGCGGCTGATCCCTGCGAGATCTCCGATTCCTGTATTGCACGTCATCCTCGCGGGCATGTTCTTGATGGAGGAGAGAACCACCAAGAACCGGGGAGGCGGGGCCATGGTCCGCGGAACAGGTAAGGTCCTGATCGGGGATCTCGACTGTCTACTCGCCGAGGGCACGTTCAGCGGCGCCAGCGACGAGCAACTCCTTTCGCGATTCACCGCCGCCCGGGACCGGTCGAACCTGGCCTTCGAAGCGATCGTCCGACGCCACGGGCGGATGGTGCTCGAGACCTGCCTGCGGTGGCTGGCGTGCGACCGCCACGCGGCCGAGGACGCCTTCCAGGCGACTTTCCTGGTCCTCGCCCGCCGCGCCGGGGCGATCCGCGTGCGAGGTTCCGGCTCACTGGCCCCGTGGCTCCATGAGGTCGCCAGCCGAACCGCGCAAGATGCGAGTCGCCAGGCTGCGGCGCGAGAAGCGAGAAGCACGCGCAACCGTCCGGCTGGATCAGGGAGGCCAGGCGCCAGGTCGGTCGCTCGATGACGGCGACGAGTATCGCGTCTTGCACGAGGAAGTGTCGCGATTGCCGGAGAAATACCGCGTCGCGATCGTGCTCTGCTACTTCGAGGGGCTGACGCACGACCAGGCCGCCGAGACCCTCCGCTGGCCCGTCGGGACGGTGCGCGGCTATCTCGCGCGGGCACGCGAAGTGTTACGCACGCGCCTGGTGCGCCGGGGTGTGGCTCCTGCTGTCGCGCTCGGCCTGATGGAATGCCGGTCGAAGGCGGGGCTGCCACGGCCGCTGATCGACTCGGTCCTTCGTGCGCTGGTTGATGGAGTCGCGGCCCCGACGGTCACCGCACTCGGTGCTGAAATCGCCCGCGGCCTGGCGGTTTCGCGCCTGAAACGACTGATGGCCGCCCTGGCGCTCGTTGTCCTGGGAGCCGGCGGCGCGGCCGTCCCGACGGCCGGCTGATCGTATCGGGCTGCGGCTACGATATGAAGCACGATGACCCATCGGTGCGCATGTGGGAGGTGGCTTCCGGCCAGGAGGTCCGCCGGTTCAACGGCCACCGGGCCGGGATCTACTCGGTCGCGTTCTTCCCCGATGGGCGGAGGGTCTCCAGCGCCGGCTCCGATGCGATGGCGATGGTCTGGGACACGGCCCTCGAGGCCGGTGGCTCGTCGAATACGCCCGAGCCGCTGCGTACCCCCGATCTCGACATGCTCTGGGCCGAGGTGGGTCACGACGCGTCCCGCGCCTATCGCGCGATCTGGCGAATGTCCTCGAACGCCGAACAGGTCGTCCCGTCCCTCGCCGAGCGGCTCGAACCGATCCGGCGAGATAACCACGATAAGGACACCTCCCTCGGCCCGCTGGCGGCCGGCGAGACCTTGCGTCGCTCGCGCGCGATCGCGATCCTGGAGAAGATCGATTCACCCGCGGCGCGGCGAGTGCTGGAGCGGATGGCGACCGGCCTCGACGGTGCTCGCGAGACCCGCGACGCCCGGGCGGCCTTGCGCCGGCAGAGTTCCCGATGAGTGCCGATCGAGACGAGCCCTATCTGGTTGTAACTGCAATCTGGTACACTCGTCTCTCTTCGGCGCGGTCTCCCACGGTCGGCCCCGACTCGCGACTTCTGGGCGAGGATCTCAGGAACACGCCCGGCGACCGACCCGCGGTCTCGCATGGGAGGAGTTGCGCCGATGCCAAGTGAGCCATCGTGCTCGCGCTGTGGAGCCCGTCTGCTGTCGGACACGCCGGAGGGCCTCTGTCCCCCTTGCCGTGCGCTGACGTCACCGGGCGACGGTTCGACGGCGGTCGGCGCGAGCGTGCTCGAAACTCTGTCAGTCGGCCTGGGCTCCGTGCCCTACGTCCGGCTGCGCGACGATACCGCGCCGGTTACGGAGCCTCAGCCGCGGGCCGGATCCGGCGACTCCGAGATTGTCGGCTCGGCCGACAGCCCACCGCGACTGCGGCTCTTCGGCGAAATCGCGCGCGGCGGCATGGGCGCCGTCCTGAAGGGACGCGACGCCGACCTGGGCCGCGACCTGGCCGTCAAAGTGCTCCTCGAATCGCACTCCGGGAAGCCCGAACTGGTTCGCCGGTTCGTCGAGGAGGCCCAGATCGGCGGGCAACTGCAACACCCCGGCGTGGTGCCCGTCTACGAGCTCGGGTCATTCCCGGACCGGAGGCCGTTCTTCACCATGAAGCTGGTGAAAGGGCGCACCCTGGCCGAGCTGATCCGCTCCCGCTCGGGCGTCGGCGACGACTTGCCCCGCTTCCTGAACATCTTCGAGTCGATCTGCCAGACGATGGCTTACGCGCAGCGCGGGGCGTGATCCACCGCGACCTGAAGCCGGCGAATATCATGGTGGGCAGCTTCGGCGAAGTGCAGGTGATGGACTGGGGGCTGGCCAAGGTCCTGCCGAGGGACGGTGAGTCCGACGTCGCCCGTGCCGTTGAGCACGACAAGCACGAAACGGTGATCGCCACCGATCGATCGCATTTGGGCTCCGACGCGTCGCTGGACGGCAGCGTGCTGGGCACGCCATCTTACATGGCGCCGAGCAGGCGCGAGGCGAGATCCAGTCCGTGGACGAGCGCGCGGACGTCTTCGGCCTGGGGGCCATCCTCTGCGAGGTCCTGACCGGAGAGGCGGCGTTCGGCGGACGGGTCGTGGGCGAGACCCTACGCAAGGCCGCGCGCGGCGACGTGGCCGAGGCGTTCGCGAGGCTCGACGGCTGCGGCGCCGAGCCCGAACTGATCGCCCTGGCCCGGGACTGCCTGGCGCCAGAGTACCTCGACCGTCCGCGTCAGGCCGGGCTCGTCGCCCGGCGGATGACGGCCTACCTCACCGGAGTCCAGGATCGGCTCCGCAGGGTCGAGCTGGCGCGGGTGGAAGCCGACGCGCAGGCGCAGGAAGAGCGAAAACGCCGACGGCTGGCGAATGCCCTGGCCGCAGCCCTGCTCTTGCTGATGGCCGTCGCCGGTACCGGCGCGGCGGTGTACCTTCAGCATCGTCAGGCCCTCGCATTTCGGCTGGAGCTGGCGATGCATGATGTGGACTTGCTGCGGGAGCAGGCGCTGCTTGACATCGCGCCCGACCCGGCGAAGTGGCATGCGGCCCTGACGGCGGTCAACCGGGCCGGCGATCTGGTCGGTCTGCTGGCCGACCCGGCCTCGCGCCGCAAGGTGGTGGCCCTCCAGAGGGAAGTGGGCGCGGCGGCCCTTGCCGCCGACCGCGACGCGGCCTTGCTCCGCAGGGTCCTGGAGATCCGCGCGGCCGAGGACAGGGACCGCTTCGGCGTCTTCAGTGACGCGGACTATGAGAAGGCGTTTGGCGATGCCGACCTCGACATTGACGCGCTCGGTCCCGACGCGGCCGCGGCGAGGATCAGGATGCGGCCGGCGAGCGTGATACCGGCCATCGCCGCGGCGCTGGACGACTGGGCGTCCCGGCGCCGGAAGGCCAGGCCCAAGGACACCGAGAGCTCGGACAGACTGAACGCCACGGCGCACGCCGCCGATCCCGACGAGACCCGCAACCGCCTGCGCGCTATCTGGTCACAGCCCGAGCCCGCGAAACAACGCGAGCCCTTGCTCGCCCTGGCCAAGGAGGCCGACCCCCGGGCCTGGCCGGTCCAGACCCTCACGCTGCTGGCCTCGTCGCTGCTGGATGCCGATGAGCCCGCCGCCGCCGCCGAACTGCTCGAACGTGCCCAGTTGCACCACTCCCGGGACGTCTGGATCAACCACTTGCTCGGCTCGAGTCTCGAACGGGTCCAGCCGCCGCGGACGGACGACGCGATCCGATTCTACACCGCGGCCCGTGCCTTGAGGCCCGAAACGGCGCACAACCTGGCCCATGCGCTGGACCGGCGAGGCCGGGCCGAGGAGGCCCTCGCGGTATTCCAGGACCTGACCGAGCTCCAGCGCGACAACGGCCGGCATTGGGGCTGCCTGGCGACGCTGCGCAAGGCCAGGGACGATCACGCCGGCGCAGGGGCGGCGCTGGCTCGGGCCGTCCCCATTTTCCGTCAGACGCTCCGGTACCGGCCCGATGACATCGCGACCCACGTCAACCTCGGTGGCCTGCTTGGCAGCGTCGCAAATGACTACCCTGCGGCGGCCGCCGAGTTTCGCGAAGTCCTTCGGCTCGATCCCCACCACCTCAACGCCCAATTCGGACTCGGCAACGTCCTCCGCCAGCAGGGGCAGCTCGACGAGGCCGCGGCGTCGTACCGCGCGGCCATCCGGCTCAAGCCCGAGTTTGGCCCCGCCCACCACAATCTCGCCTACATCCTGGCCCGCCAGGGGGACGTGGATGGGGCCATCGCCGAGGGCCGCGAATCGCTACGGCTCCAGCCCGATGCGATCGCCGTCCCCAGCAACCTGGCCTGGCTCCTGGCCCTGTACCCCGATCGCTCGGCCCGCGATTACGAGGAGGCCGCCAGGCTCGTGCGAAAAACGCTCGAGACGCAACAGAAAACCCCGGCGCACAGGCAACCCTGGCGCTGGTCGAATACCGCCTGGGTCATTGGGATGACTCGATCGCCGCGGCCGAACGAGCGATGGCGCTGAGGAACGGCGGGCGGACCGGAGACTGGTTCCTACTGGCCATGGCGCTGGCCCGGAAGGGCGAGAAGGAAAAAGCCCTCCGCTGGTTCGATAAGGCCGTCGAGCGGGCCGAGAGCATGAAGTTCAAAGACGTCGATGGGGAGCTCTACTGGCCCGAGGCTGCCCGATTGCTAGGCCGCTCGGGGCCGGCCGCCCGTGCTCCGGCCATCCCGAAATCTCCTCCGCGCGGCGACCCACGATGAGGATTGAGCCATGGCTCAATTGATGTTCTTGTCGGCCTGGCTCTGGGCGCCCGAGTCGTTCATCAGGCCGTGCATGACGACGACGACCGTGCCGGAGCCGAGACTCCCCTTCTGGGGGTGCGCGTCGGGTGCGTACTTGAAGGTGACATCGCCGAGGCCGAGGCCCCAGTTGTTGACGGTCGTCGGTGCGAGACCCTGGCTGAGGGGGCTCACCGGGACCCCCTGCGCGTTGAAGTAGTTGGCGGGGAAGTTCCCGGCGGCGGGGAAGACGGTTCCGGTCTGGGCGAATGGACCGGAGCTGGACCGGGTGGCGTCGGGCACCCAGTAGAGGTGAGTGGGCAACCCGTTGACTTCACTGCCGGTCGGCCCGACGAAATCAACGATGAGGTCGGAGCTGTTCTGAAGGAAATTGCCGGCGACGAAGTTGATGTTCCCGTAGACGACCTGGTTGGGAGCGGCGCTCGAGGGCTCGTTGACCAGGAACTGGAAGTGGAACCGCCGCGATTGGTTGCTGGTGCCCGGTTTGCCGTATCCGTGAATGGTGATCGATTGGTCGCTGAATCCCCCCGGGCCGATCGTGTAGCGGCCGATGCCCTTGAAATCGAAGGACTCGCGCTGGATCTCGGCGACGGTCGGCTGCGGCGTGCCGGGAGGATAGAGGATCGGGACGAATTGCTGGACGTCAGGCGCGGGATAATGCTTGCCCGGCAAGGCCGGACCGAGCGGATGCGACGCCAGCAGCTCGCGGGTCTCCAGCGCCTCGATCAGGGGCCGGCGGCCATGACCGCCGCGGTGGTGAGGAGCGTTCGAGTTCATCGGTTCCAGACTCCTCCCGTCCCCTGGCATCGCCCCGCGACGCCCCAGATCGGCACAAGCGACCATTCGCCGTCGGTTCCTACGAGATGAACTTGGAGACGCCGCTGACGATCTGACTTGTGTTGATCAGCCCCTGGAAGGTGATCACCACCCGGCCCGATCCCCGGGTTCCCGCGAGCGGTCGTGCGTCGGGTGACCATCGGATCTGGAGCGTCCCGGCACCCTGAGTAAATCCGGATCCCGGCGCGACCCCGCCGGGAGACGCGTAGGGGCCGGCGCTCGTGTTGGAATCGTAGGTCCAGGTCAGTTGACTTGGCAGTTCGTTCGGGGCGGACCCGGGAGCCGGCGTGCCGTTGAGGTCGAGCACGACGTTACTGCCCGACTGGAGATAATTCTGGCCGATCAGGGCCGCTACACCGGTGATCTGGTTGGCGTAAGGATTGCCCGGCGTCGCCGTGGCTGAGGGGTTGGCCGGCGGGAAAATCGCGATCTGGAACTTCCCCTTCAGGAACTGGTTGGAGCCGCCCGCGACGCCATACAGGTGGATCGTGCTCGCCCGATCCGAGAACCGCGGCGGACCGATCGTGTACTGGCCGACCCAGCGCGCCGTGAAGGTCTCGCGGCGGATCTCGCGCGGTGTCGGCGTTCCGGGTGGCACATCCTGGCGGTAAAGAGCGGCCGCCGCCTGCCGGAGCACCGCCCGATCGAGGAACGGACCCGGGGCCCGCTTCCCGATCAATCCGTTGGGGGAATCGGGATGGGCGACGATGGCCGCCGCGTGTTGTGCGCGGGGACGGAGGCCGGCCGTGGCCGACGCGGCCAGGGCCGCCGACGGCAACTCGCGGGGCTCGAGGCGCTCGAGGTCCGGCGTCCGACGAGTCCGGCTCCGCCGTCGGCTGCTTCGGGGGTCGCGAGGTCGCATCGGGACCATCCTCCTCAGTTGATCCCCTTGTAGAGCGCGTTGGCCACGCCCGTCGTATTGATCAGGCCTTGCACGCGCACGATCACCGTCCCCGATTGCGCCGCGCCGCCGCGAAGATGGTCGGTCGGGACGTAGGTGATGTCGATCTCGCCTCCGCCCTGGTTGAACGCCACCGCACCGCCCGATCCGCCCACGATGTCGCTGGACTGGCCGGCTGCCGTCGTCACCGTGTAGGCGGGCGTCGAGTAGAGGCCGCAGCTGACTCCGCCGGGATCAATGATGAACTGGAGGTGAGCCGGCAGGCCATGGTCGAGCATCCTCGGGTCGTCGCTCGCGACTCCCGCCAGATTCGTGATCTCCGCGAACAGGGAAGAACCCGATTGGAGGGCGTTGGCGGGGAAGAAGCTCAGCAGCCCGGCGACCTGGCCCGCCATCGGATCGTCCGTGGTCGGCGAGGCAGTCGGGTCGGCGGGCGGTAGCAACAGGACCTGGGCGCGCGCGTTGAGCGACTGGTTCGACGTCACGTCGCGGCCGTCGCTGTAGATGTGGATCGTGGACGATTGGTCCGAGAATCGGGGGGGCCCGACGTCGTAATGGCCGACGAACTCCATCCAGAACGTCTCCCGATGGATCTCGGCCGGGGTCGGTTGCGGCACGGAGTAGGTCCCGGGCGGGAACGTCTGGCCTCCGATCGTGGTGGGTGTCGTGGTCGTCACCGGGGCATAGAGCGACGCGGCGACTTGCTGGAGAAGGGCCGGATTCACCCAGCGGGGCGTCGATCGCGACACCCCGGCGCCGGACGCTGTCCGATGCGTCTTCGTCGGCGAGGGACTCGCAACGATCAGGTTGAGAAACGGTCCCTTGGAATGCGGTCCGGGTACCGGCCCGATGACGTGAAGAGTCGACGGCAGATCGCGTGGCTCGAGCCCCTCGAGCCGCGGCCGGCATCGCGTTGGACGCAGGTCCCTTTTCATGGCAGCATCCGCTCGCCGACGGCCGTGTTGAGGTCGAGGATCGCCCGGCGATGGCGCACTCAGCGCGTCGCGGTATTGCTTGACCACCTCGTTGTAGGCGAGCTGGGCCTCGAGGTAGTCCAGCACGCTCGTCTCTCCTTTCTCGTACAGCGTCCTCGCGGCGTCGCGCATCCGCTTGTTCGCCGGGATGATCTCGTTGCGAAACTCCTGCACGCTGATCAGGCTCTGCTCGAGCTCCTGGGCGGCGTTGAGGACGTCGCTGACGACGGTGCGCTCGGTACTGGTCGCCTGCACTCGGGTCTGATCCCTGTTGATCTTGGCGCGGGTGATGTTGCCCTGGTTCCGGTTATAGAGCGGGATCGTCGCCGTCAGACCGAGAGTCCAGGAATAGGCGCTCGGGACGCCCAGGTAAGTGTTGTTCTGGAAGGTGTAGGGCTGGTAGAGCACATAGACGTCGGGATAGGCGTTCGCGCGTGCCGCTTGAATATCGGCTTCGGATCGCCGGACGCCCAGCTTGATGGCCTGGAGGTCGGGCCGGATCCCCAGCGCCGTGCGGACCATCTCCTCCCGCGGCATCGGAGAATGACGGAGCTGTCCGATGGGGTCGCGGACCTCGAGCGCCTCGGCGATCTCGAGGGGCTCGTTCAACATGAGGGCCAGAGCCCGGTTCGCCTTGACCTTGGCCTGGTTGGCCTCGCGGACCTGGAGCTCGGCCAGCTCCAGCTTGGCACGAACCGCCAGGACGTCGGCCTCCCTGATGATGCCGCCGCGGAACAACTGCTGGTTCCGCGTCAGTAGCTGCCGGATTCCCAGGACGTAGCGTTCGCTGAACTTGACGGTGAGGGCGGCAGCGACCGCGTCAACGTAGACGGTGTAGAGGTTGTCGATCTGGTTGCGGACGGCATCCTGGAGCTGGGCCTCGGTGACCTTCCTGGCGATCTTGTACTGCTGGGTGCGGGTGCGTCGCTTGAACGTGATGTCCAGGGGATAGGTGATGTTGATGTCGCTCTGCGGCGGGCCGCCCGGGCGGAGGAAGGAGAAATGGCCATACGGGATGAGCTGGGTGTCGGCGTAGAAGATCGGGTTGGCCCGGAGGCTCGCCGTCAGGATGTCGGCGTCCGCCATCGGGATCTCCATGCGGAAGGCGATCAGGTCGAGGTTGTGTTTGATGAGACGTTCGATCGCCTCGTCGATGGTCATCCCGTTGTCGGGGCCTTCGAATTGGTCGGGGATTTCGAGGTCGCCGTAGGCGGGGACTTCCTGCTCCTGGACCGGCTGTACCGCGAAGGGGCTGCCGGTGGACGTCCGGAAGACGGGCGCGCTGGGCGCGGCCAGTGCAGCGGCGGGGGCGCGGCTGCCGCCCGGCCCAGGTCTTCCGCTGAACGGGGCGAGCGACGGTGCCTGCCCCTCCAGGTCGGGGAAGTCGGCGGCGCCGAGGGGCTGACCGACCGTGCTGGCGCCCGCCGCCGCCCCGGGCGGTGCCCCGTAATCGATCTGCGGTCCCTGCGCTCGCGCCTCCGTCGAGGCCGCGATGAGCAGCGCGACCGCCGCGCCGAGGCTCCGCGCGAGCGGCGATGCGCGCCGAATCGCTGCACCGTGGCCCATTCCGATCGACCTCCTGTCGTCGGACGATCCTCGACGCCGCACCGTCAGGGAGCCGGCTTCCTGCCCGCCCCGCCGCCCCACGGCAGCACGTGTTTCCTCGGCATCGCTCGGGATCGATCGATCCCCCGGAGATGATGAGGGCCGCAAACTACACGAACCGCCCGGAATCGGGAAGGTCAATCGGCTGGACCGCCGCGGCTAGCCGCGAGGGCGAGCGTGGCCAGGGCGTCGAGGATGAGGTTCGGCTCGATTCGGGCCTCGGCGCCGGAGACCTGCGGGGCCAGCAGCACGGCATCGCCGCCGGTCCAGACGACCCAGGGATCGCTGCCCAGGTCCTCCTCCTGGCGTTTCAGCAACTCGCGGACGGCCCCGACGATGCCCCAGAAGATACCGGCCTTCAGGGAGTCGACCGTGCCGCGTCCCCATGCCGGCGGCGGCTGGCTCAGCTCGATGAAGGGGAGCTGGGCGGTCATGAGGTTGAGGGCCCGCGCGGTCTGGCCCAGGCCCGGCGCGATCGCTCCGCCTTGCCAGACACCCGCCGCTGTGATCCGTTCGACGGTGATCGCCGTGCCGCACATCACGACGAGGCCGGAGCGACCCCTGGGTATCAGCCGCGTCGCCCCGAAGACGGCCAGGGCCCGGTCCGATCCGCCGCTGTCGGCGCCCTCGACGTCCTTGGGAACCGGGACCTCCGCGGCGGACTGGATCCAGTCCACGCGGCCGACGCCTCGTGACCGAAGGAACTCGTCGAGCCGGTCGGCGACGGGTGGATTCACTGTCGAGACGGTCCAGCACGAGTCTCCGGCGGGGTCGAGCGACCGCCAGGCGGACCACGTCGCGGCCCAGACCGAGGGATCGTCGAGCGGCAATGCGACGGCCTCGGCCACCCGGCCGGCCTCGTCGAGCCGGGCCCACTTGAGCCGCGAGTTCCCCAGATCCGCGACGACTCGGAGCATGACCTATACGCCGGTGACGGGGTCGGCGACCGGGAGCGGCGATGGTCCGTCCACGGTCGGGACCTCCGGGACAGGATTGACGAGGAGCGTACCGCTGGCGGACTCGTCGGCCGGCTTCCGCAGCTCGACCAGGGACTCGACGATCCGGTGCAGGAGCTGCGGGATCCCACGTCCGGTGACGGCCGAGATGCCCGCCACCTCGCGTTCCAGCTCGGTCTCCAGTCGCCGCCGGGCCTCCTCGGCTCCGGTGACGTCCATCTTGGTGGCGACCAGGAGCTCCGGCCGCTCGGCCAGCTTCGGGCTGTACTGGGCCAGCTCGTTGCGGATCGTCCGGTAGTTTTGAAGCGGGTCCGAGCCGTCGAGCGGCACCGCCTCGACCAGGTGGACGAGCAGATGGGTCCGCTCCACGTGCCGCAAGAACTCGTGCCCGAGGCCCAGCCCCGCATGCGCTCCTTCGATCAGGCCCGGGATATCCGCCACGACGAAGTTCTGATCCTCGGCGATGACCGTTCCCAGGTTGGGATATTTGGTGGTGAAGGGATAATCGGCGATCTCGGGATGGGCGCGGGAGATCCGTGAAAGAAGCGTGGACTTGCCCGCGTTGGGCAGGCCGATGAGCCCGACGTCCGCGATCACCTTCAGCTCCAGGACGATCCATCGTTCCTCGCCGGGATGGCCCCTCTCGAATTGCCGGGCGCCCGGTTCGTCGCCGACTTGTAATGGGCATTGCCGTGCCCGCCGCGTCCGCCCCGGGCGACGACCACGCGATCGCCCGCGGACTTGAGGTCGCGGAGGAGATAATCCCGGTCACGATCGCGGACCAGGGTGCCGGGGGGGACCTCGATGACGAGGTCCGGGGCACCCCGACCGAAGCAATCCGAGCCTTGACCGTGCTCGCCGCGATTCGCCCGCCAGTGCCGCTGATGCGATAGGTGCGCGAGGTTCGTCAGGCCTTCGACGGCCCGGATGATCACGTTTCCGCCGTGACCGCCATCGCCTCCGTTCGGGCCCCCGCGCGGCGCATACTTCTCACGACGGAAACTCATGCATCCATCGCCGCCCGCGCCTCCGCTCACGAAGATGGTCACGCGATCGACGAACATGGGGGATTCACCAGGATCCGTTCGAAGACATGGCAGGGCGAGCCTCCCTGCGAGCCGGTGTTGTCCATTGGCTCGGACGAGCCTCGCCCTCCCGCAATACGACGGCGCTTGCCGAAGGACTCGGGTTAACTCCGCGACGCGGGCTGGGCCGCCGGGAAGACGTTGATACGCCGTCCCCCGCGGTCAAAAGTCACCGTTCCTTCGATCAGCGAGAAGAGCGTCCAATCACGACCAACGCCGACATTCTTGCCCGGCTGCCACCGCGTGCCGTTCTGCCGGCAGAGGATGCTGCCCGGCCTCGCCGTCTGGCCGCCGAACAGCTTGATTCCCAGCATCTTGGGATTCGAATCGCGACCGTTGCGACTCGAGCCTTGTCCCTTCTTGTGAGCCATGGATTCGTTATCCTGAGAAATCGGATCGTGGATGCACCGACCGGCCGATCCGTCGCGAAACCTCGCTAGAGAATCCTTCGGGCGGGTTCTTTGATTGTCAATTCCGATGGAATCAATGAGGATAGCGGAACTTCGGTTGAACCCGGCAAGATGAGATCCACCGGCGGCCCACTCGCCGAGCGACCTCGGCCGTGCAGTGATTGGGAGGTGATGCTCGATGAAGCCGCTACCCCGCGCGGTCGTGCTCTTGAGCGGCGGTCTCGACAGTGCGACCGTGCTGGCGGAGGCCATCGCCACCGGATTTGAGGCTCATGCCCTCACGGTCCGCTACGGTCAACGGCACGCCATCGAGATCGAAGCCGCTCGCCGGCTCGCCCGCGCCATGGGAGTCGCTCGTCATGTCGAGCTGGACATCGACCTGCGAGCCTTCGGAGGAAGCGCCCTCACCGGCGACCTCGAAGTCCCCAAGGATCGACCCGACGAAGCGATCTCGCAGGGAATCCCCATTACGTACGTTCCGGCGCGGAATACCGTCTTTCTGTCGCTCGCACTGGCCTGGGCCGAGACGCTCGCAAGCTTCGACATCTTCATCGGGGTCAACTGCATCGACTACTCGGGATACCCCGACTGCCGCCCCGAGTTCTTGACGGCGTTCGAGCAGTTGGCGAACCTGGCGACCCAGGCCGGCGTTGAGGGCCGAGGCCGCTTTCGCGTGCACGCTCCGCTCCTGTCGCTCGACAAACCGCAGATCATCCGGCGCGGGTTGGAGCTGGGCGTGGACTACGCCCTGACCCACAGTTGCTACGATCCGACGGCGGACGGCCTCGCGTGCGGTCGGTGCGACGCCTGCCGGATTCGGCGTTCAGCGTTCGAACGCCTGGGACTCGGAGACCCGGTGAGTTACGCCACGCCGCGATGATCGGAAGGCGGAACGACACGTCGTGAGGTGGGTGCAACCGGACCGATCAGAGGCAGCGGGCGGCGGCCGCTTGCACCCACCCTGAAGCGAATCACCAATAGACCCACTGATAGGGCGGGTCGGCGAGCTGGATCTCGTTCTCGTTGAGATTGTGTTCGTCGCCGCGGCGAATGAAGTCGATCCGCAGGGTCTTGTACTTGGTGACCGGCTTGCCGCCGTTCGCGGCGGGGACCTCCACATAGCCGTCCGAGAGGCCCCGCACGTAAATGCTGAAGCGGTCGGACCTGGGGTCCCACCGGTCCCAGCACGCCACGCCGAACACGGCGTCATCCACATTGGGCTTGGTACTCGGGGGGATCGTGCCGATGACGTCCACCGCGCCGAGCAGCGGGATCGAGGGCTCCTCGCGGTGCTGGATGATCGGGATGGCCTCGGGGATGACCTCGTCCTCGAACCTCTGCTGGCTCTCGTTTTCCTTGACAAATTGCGGCACGAACATCCGCGGCGCGCCGGTCCGGTTCACGACCTTGTAATAGAGATAAAACACCTGGCGTCGTCCCTTGCCCGGGATCGGCACGGTGCGCAGCCGCAGAGGCTTGAAGCTGAAGTCCAGCACCCAGATTCCCTTCTTGTCGCGCGGCAAGGGCGAGGCGTCAACCATGTGGAGGTTGAACGCGCGACGGTCCTTGGGCACCGGCACCGTCTTCAACGTCCGGTCCAGCTTGAACTCGGGCACGGACGCAGGACGATCGTCGTCGCCGGCCTGGTGGAACTTCTTGGCCTGGACCTGGCCGGGTGCGGCCGCGGGAGCGTCCTTCACCTGGGCCGCGGGGTCAGGGGCCTGTCGTTCGGCGGCAGACCCGCTGGCCCCTGCCATGCACCAATGTGCGGCGGAGAGCGTCAATGCCGCGACCGCCGGCACAACCGCCCATTTCCTGACGATGGCCGGGCGGAAGGCCTTACGCCGTTGAAATCTGGACACGGAAAATCTCCCCATGCGTGGGTGAGCGAATACTCGAATCGAACGTTGGATTGGCGGCCCCTAGGTTGAGACGTGACGATGACCGAGGCCTACTCCATAAGTAGCCCTAAAGGAGAACTTACGTCAAGCGGACTTGGCATTCCGCGCAAATGTAACCGACGATACGGGGACCAACAAATGATCCGGGCTCGCGTCGGGGCGCGGGATAACGCGGCGGTAGGGTTGAAAGGATCGGAGCGGTTTTTACAATAGGTCCTATTGCAAAGATCCAGCCGGGTGGAAACTTCGAGCCGGAGGAACGGCCTTGCGGAATCGCGTGATCCGAACCGTCGGAATGATGGGAGTGATCGGCCTGCTGGCATGCCCGATGGCGTCGGCGGCGGGTTTCGAGACCGTGATCCTCAAGGACGGTCAGCGCATCACCGGCGAAGTGGTCGCCGAGAAGTCCAATGCCCTGTATGTCGACCTCGGCTACGACCTGCTGCGGATCCCGCGGGACCAGGTGCTGCGCCGGACCAAGATCGACGAGGCCGACGCCGGGCCTCGCGGCCCCGCTCGAAGTTCCGAGCCGGATTCCTCGGGATTCTACACCACCGGATTGCTCAAGCCGGCTGGGGTGAAGGACCTGGTCGGCAAGTACGGCGAGGCGGTGATCTCGATCGAGACGCCGTCGGGCAAGGGATCGGGCTTCATCATCAACCGGGACGGCTATGCGATCACCAATGCTCACGTGATCCAGGGCGAGACCCGAGTCTCGGCGATCCTCTACATGAACTCGGCCGGCGCCCTGACCCGCCGGAGGATCGAGGACGTGGAGATCGTCGCCCTGAATCCGTTCTTCGACCTGGCGCTCCTGAAGCTCCCCCTCCCGCCCGACCTGAAACCGAGTCACGTGGTGCTGGGTACTGGTGAGGACGTCAACGCCGGGGATTCGGTCTTCGCCGTGGGGAACCCCCTGGGGCTCGAGCGGACGGTGACCCAGGGGATCGTGAGCAATCGAAGCCGGGATATCGAGGGTCAGATCTTCCTCCAGACGGACGCGGCGATCAACCCGGGGAACTCGGGCGGGCCGCTGTTCAACCAGCGCGGGGAGGTGATCGGCGTGAACAGTCGCGGCGCCCATGCCGCGATGGCCGACAACCTCGGCTTCGCCATCCCGGTCAACTATGTGAAGCAATTCCTCCATCACCGAGAGGCCTTCTCGTTCGACAAGGCCAATCCCAACAGCGGCTATCGCTATCCCGATCCGCCGCGCCGGCAGGTGGCGGCCCGCCCCGAGGGCCTCAAGGGCCGACCGGGGGATGTCAAGACCTCCACGTCGGCGCACCCCGAGGGAGTCAAGAGTGGGAAGGGAGAGCAGAAGGGGGCGTCTCGGTAGGGTGGATCCGAAGCCCGGCGACGATCGTCGGATCCCGATCCAAGTCGCGCGCCGGTCACCGCCGGCGGAGAATCAGGCGCGGAGCCTGAGGTTCCATCACGGACCCCGGCGAGGGAGTCGGTGGCCAATCTCGTCCCCAGGGCCGGTGAGCCTCGGGCGGCTGGAACGAATGGAGTGTTCTCTGATGCACACGGCGAAGCGGGCGATCGGTCGCTTGGCCCTCGTCGGCTGGTTCGGACTCCTCGGCGCGGCGATGGCGGCGACACCCGCCCTGGCCGCGGCACCCCCGGAGCGCGTCCTGCCCGACTCGACGATCTTCGTATTCAAGATCAATGACGCCAAGGCGTTGCGCGAATCGTTCCGGAGCAGTCACTACGGACAGCTCTGGCATGATCCGGCCATGAAGGACTTCCGCGACGAGCTCGGACAGAAGATCGAGGATGCGACCCGGCCCCTCAAGGAGAAGGTCGGCGTCAACCTGCGCGAGCTGTTCGAACTGCCCCAGGGTGCGGTCACGCTGGCTGTCATGTCCCGCGACGACGCCAAGTTCCCGGTGGCTTTTGCCTTGATCGCCGACGCCGGCGACAACAAGGACCGGATGGCCGAGGTCTTGACGAAGGCCACCAAGCAGGCCCAGGAGGCAGGTGCCAAGGCTCGCGAAGAGACGTTCAGCGGAATGACCATCCATATCCTCCCCGCACCCTCGGAGGACAAACCCAAGGACAAGGACCAACAGAAGGGGGAAGGCAAGTCGCCGGAGGTATCGCTCGCCTGGACGCAGGCGGAGAGCGTCTTCTACTTCGCGGTCGGCACCCCGGGCAGTGACGTCGAAGTCATCAAGGACCTGACAGCCCACCGCGAGGGCCGCGACAACTCGCTGGCCAGCAACGAGTCGTTCGCCAAGACTCAGGCCAAGATCGACTCGGGCAAGGCCCAGCTCGTCTGGTTCCTCGACGTCGCCAAGATCGTGAAGCTGGCGCTCAAGGCCAGCGCCAAGGGCAACGAGGGGCAGATGCAGCAGAATGAGGTCCTGGTCCAGGAGCTCGGCCTCAACGGCCTGAAGTCGATCGGGGGCTCGTTCAGCTTCGCATCGGGCCATTTCGACAGCCTGAGCAAGACGTTCTTCCTGGCACCCAAGCCCGTACAGGGGCTGCTCAAGGTCTTCTCGTTCCCCCCGATCCGGCTCCGGCCCGAGGCGTGGATCCCCGCGACTGTCGCGTCCTACCAGTCCATCAGTTGGGACCTCGATCACGCCTTCGAGGCGATCGAGGAGGTCATCAACAAGTTTCAGCCGGGCATGCTCAACCTCGTCGAGCAGCAACTCGTCGGCCCGAATGGCGGCCAGCCCCTGAGTTTCAAGAATGACTTCTTCGGGCCGATCGGCGACCGGCTCACGCTCGTCAGCGATTTCAAGAAGCCGGTGAAGGAGGACAGCCAGCGCATGCTCCTGGCCGTCGCGCTGGAGGACGAGAAGGCGTTCCAGGCGACGATGAGCCGGCTCTTCGAGATCTCGCAGGCCGCGCCGAAGAAGCGGGACTTCCAGGGTACGACGATCTACGACGTCGACCTGCCCAACATGCCCAACCCCAACGCCGCCGGGGCGGCGCCGTTCAAGGGCCAGATCAGCTTCGCGGTCGCCAAGCAGATGTTCCTGGTCACGACCGACACATCCCTCCTCGAGCAGGTGCTCCGGCCGGGCAGTGCCCCGCTGGAGGAGAACGCCGGGTTCCAGTCGGTGATCAAGGAGATGCCCGAGCAGGTCAGCGGCATGACCTTCGTCCGGCCGGACGAGTCGGCCCACTTGCTCTACGACCTCATCAAGAGCGGCCAGTACGAGAAGGCCATGCAGCAGATGATGGGGGCCAACGCCCGCGGTCCCCGGCCGCAGCAGATGCCCCAGATCGGCAAGGTGATCCCCAACGAGAAGCTCCCCGACTTCTCGACCCTGGCCAAGTACCTGACGCTGGGCGGTAGCTACAGCGTCATGGATGACGATGGGTTCACCATGACCGGCTTCACCCTGAAGCGCCAGGGGCCTTGATCTGGTTCAGCGGCGAGAGATGCTGGGCGCGGGTCAACTGACCGACTCGCGCCCAGTCGCTTTCCCGGCTCTGTCCGGAATCGGGAAAGGAAGACAATGCCCATCGATACCCCGCGTGCGATCCGCCTGCGCGGCGTGCGGACCCATAATCTCAAGGGATTGGATCTCGACCTGCCGCTCGGGCGCCTGATCGCGGTGACGGGCGTCAGCGGCTCCGGCAAGAGCTCGCTGGCCTTTGACACCATCTACGCGGAGGGGCAGCGGCGCTACGTCGAGACCTTCTCGCCGTACGCGCGTCAGTTCCTCGAGAAGCTGGACAAGCCCGACGCCGATCGGATCGACGGCATCCCGCCCGCGATCGCGGTCGGCCCGACCCGTGGCCGGCAGTCGGGCCGGAGCACGGTCGGCACGATCACCGAGATCCAGGACGCCCTCGCCCTGCTGTTCGCCAGGGCGGGTGAGGTCATCTGCCGCCAGTGCGGCAGCCGCGTGGTCCCGGCCACGCCGTCCACCGTCTCCCGCGCGATCGAGGATCTCCGGCCCGAGACGCGCTACGAGATCGGCTTTCCCGTCGAACTGCGCCCGGAGACCGACCGCGAGGCGCTCGTCCGCTCGTTGCGGGCCGAGGGATTCAACCGGATCGCCTCGGGAGGTCAGACCATCAGGCTCGACGAGCCCGGAGCAGCGCTCCCCGAGGCCGGTTCGGTCGACGTGGTCCTCGACCGGCTGATCCGAGGCCGCGATGCCCCGGAGCGCCGCCTCGACTCGATCGAATCGGCGTTCGCCAAAGGGCTGGGCCGTTGTCGCGTCCTGACGGCGAATGAGGCATGGACCTTCGTGCGCGGCTGGCGATGCAGCCGTTGCGGGACCGAGCACGCCGAGCCACAGCCCAATCTGTTCCGCTTCAACAGGGCTCTGGGCGCGTGTCCGGTCTGCGAAGGATTCGGCCAGCTCAACGAGCCGGATCTCGCCCGGATCGTGCCGGATCACACGAAAACGATCCGGCAGGGGGCGATCGCCCCGTGGAACACGCCCGCTTATCGTGCCTACCTCGACGGTCTGCTCGCCGACGCATCGGCGCTGGGCGTTCGCGTCGACGTCCCGTTCGGCCGGCTCGATCCGGAACAGGTGCGTCGTGTCGTGGGTGGCGTGCCGGGGACTCGATTCTCCGGCCTCGACGGCTTCTTCCGCACACTGGAGCGACAATCGTACAAGCTGAACGTCCGGGTCTTCCTGAGCCGATGGCGGCGATACCGGTCCTGTCCGGCGTGTCAGGGGGCGCGTCTCCGGCCCGAGGCCCTGGCCGTCCGCATCGAGGGACGCAACATCGCCGAGATCTCGGCGTTGCCCATCCGCGATGCGCGGAGGTTCCTCACCGGCCTGGGGCGCCTCGAGCCGCACGCGGTTGCGGGCGGGCTACTGGCCCAGGTGGAGAACCGACTGCGGTACCTCTCGGAGATCGGGCTCGATTACCTGACGCTCGACCGCCCGGCGCGGAGCCTGTCCGCCGGCGAGCTACAGCGAGTCGTCCTGACCAAGGCGCTGGGCTCGGGGTTGGTCAACACGCTGTACGTCCTCGACGAGCCCTCCGTCGGCCTGCATCCCCGCGAGATCGGCCGGCTGTCGGCTCTCTTGCAGAACCTGCGCGATCGCGGCAATACCATCGTCGTCATCGAGCACGACGCCGAGCTCATCCGCGCCTCGGATCACGCGGTCGACCTGGGACCTGGAGCCGGCGAAGCGGGTGGCCGCCTCCTGTACGATGGGCCGACGGTCACGTTCGCGTCGGCCGCGGGTTCGGCGACGGCCGACTATCTGAGCGGGCGTCAACGGCCGGCCATTCCACGCTCCCGCGGCGCGGGAATAGGTCGGCAGCTCGAGTTGATCGGCGCGCGGGGAAACAACCTCAAGGCGATCGACGTGTCGTTCCCCCTCGGGGTCTTCTGCGCGGTGACGGGCGTCAGCGGGGCGGGTAAGAGCACGCTGGTCGAGGAGACCCTCTACCCGGCCCTTCGGCATGCGATCGCGGGCGATTCCGTCGGCGCCTGCCCTTATGCCGAGTTGCGAGGGGCCGAGCGCCGTCGAGTCGGTGGAATTCCTGGACCAGTCGCCGTTGGCCCGCTCTGCCCGGTCGAACCCGGTGACCTATCTGAAGGCCTTCGATGAGATCCGCCGGACCTTCGCCGCGACACACGATGCGAAGCTGCGGAACTACGACGCCGGCCGCTTCAGCTTCAACGTCGAGGGGGGGCGCTGCAACACGTGTCGTGGCGACGGCTACCTGGCGATCGACATGCAATTCCTGCCCGACGTGCTCGTGCGATGTCCCGAATGCCGTGGCACCCGGTACCGTCCCGAAGTCCGCGAGATCACCTACCGGGGCCGGAACATGGCCGAGGTCCTCGACATGACGGCGCGCGAGGCCTTCGCGTTCTTCCGCCATCGCCCACGCGTGCAGGCGCGCCTCCGGCCGCTGCTCGAGCTCGGCCTCGATTACCTCAGGCTCGGTCAACCCTCCGCGACCCTCTCGGGCGGGGAGGCGCAGCGGCTCAAGCTGGCGGGATTCCTGGGCCGGTCGCTGGCGACTCTCCGTCGCGCCGGGCGCCCTTCGCACACCCTCTTCCTGCTGGACGAGCCGACCACCGGGCTGCACCCGGTCGATGTCCGGAAGCTCCTCGATGTCCTGGGCTCGCTGGTCGAACGGGGCAATTCGGTGGTCGCGGTCAGCCATAGCCTCGAGGTCATGCTCGCGGCCGACTGGATCATCGAGCTGGGCCCCGGCGCCGGCGACGAGGGGGGAAACGTCGTGGCGCAAGGTACGCCCGAACAGATTGCGATGGGTCAGACGGCGACGGGCGAGATCCTGGCGCAGGCGCTGCGTGAACCTCCGTCATCGGTCAACAGTCAGAAGTGACGATCGAGACTTCACCGACGGACGAGGAGGCGAGGACAATGGGTACATCGGGAGGCTACACCGGGCCGCTGGAGAAGGTCGCCCCGTGCCGTTGGCGAATCCCGAAGAGTTACCGCCCGGACATGCGGGTCGACGGCATCATCTTCGCCGACGACGTCTTGATCGAGCAGATCAAGAAGGACCAGGGGCCCGAACAGGTGGCCAACGTGGCCACTCTGCCCGGCATCCAGGCGGCGAGCCTGGCCATGCCCGACATCCACTGGGGCTACGGCTTCTGCATCGGCGGCGTGGCGGCGACCGACCCGGAAGAAGGGGGCGTGATCTCGCCCGGGGGCGTCGGCTACGACATCAACTGCGGCGTCCGGCTCCTCCGCACCGACCTCGAGTGGAGCGCGGTCAAGGACCGGATCAAGCCCCTGGTGGACCAGCTCTTCCGCGACATCCCCACCGGGGTCGGTCAGAGCGGCAAGTACCTGTTCGACAAGCCCAAGCTCACCCGGCTGATGGAGCAGGGGTCGGCCTACGTCGTCGGCCAGGGCTGGGGGACGGAGCGCGACCTCGTCTTCACCGAGGCCGGAGGCCGGCTGGACAGCGCCGACCCATCCCGGGTCAGCGATCGCGCCATCCAGCGCGGTTACGACCAGTGCGGCACCCTGGGCTCGGGCAACCACTTCCTGGAAGTCCAGGTCGTCGACCGCGTCCTCGATCCCGTCTCGGCCGAGGCGATGGGCCTGCACGAGGGCCAGATCACCGTGCTGATCCACTCGGGCTCGCGGGGCCTGGGCTACCAGGTCTGCGACGACTACCTGGCGACCTTCAAGAACGCCCCGAAGCGGTACGGGTTCGAGCTGCCGGACTGGCAGCTCGCCTGCGCCCCGGTGCGGAGCCCGGAAGGACAGGCGTACGTCGGTGCGATGCGCGCCGCGGCCAATTACGCCTGGTGCAACCGGCAGCTCCTGACGCAACAGGCGCGCGAGGTCTTCGCCCGGGTCTTCGGCAAGCCGTGGGAGGAGCTGGGCATGGACCTGATCTACGACGTGGCGCATAACATCGCCAAGTTCGAGGAGCATACCGTTGCCCCGGGCGAGTTGAAGCAGGTCTGCGTCCATCGCAAGGGGGCGACGCGCGCGTTCCCGCCGGGCCATCCCGAGATCCCGGTGGCCTACGCGGCGATCGGCCAGCCGGTCATCATCCCGGGCAGCATGGGCACGGCGAGCTGGGTCCTCGTCGGCCAGCCCGGCAGCATGGAGCAGTCCTTCGGCACGACCTGTCACGGCGCGGGGCGGATGATGAGCCGCACGGCGGCCGTCAAGCTGGCCGCCGGCCGCCGGATCGACAAGGAGCTCGAGGGGATCGGGATCATCGCCCGCGCCCGCGGACACAAGGGACTCGCCGAGGAACAGCCGGCCGCCTACAAGGACGTCGACCATGTCGTCGATGTCGTGGACAAGCTCGGGATCTCGAAGAAGGTCGCCCGCCTGCGGCCGGTCGGGGTCATCAAAGGCTGAGGTCTTCTCGATGTCCCGAGGGCTGGAACAGGTCCGTGCGGTCCGTGCAATCGTCCGCCTTCCGGCTTGGCGATGGGCTCTCCATGCGTTATCATGCTCACGGGGGAATCCGTGTACCCGGCGGAGAAGTGCGGATGAAGTGCCTGATCGTCTACTACATCGGCGGCCAGTGGTTCGGTGAGGAAGTCTCGTGGAAGCGGGCGGGGAGCGGCACGTACCGCGAGGTCTCGCGGATCGAGGTGCCGCAGTCGAGGGCCGAGATCGAGAGATTCGCCCGGGAGAACCGCTACGTGATCGAGTGGCGCGGCGCGATGCCGACGGAATCGACCATGGCCGCCAGCGCGTGAGATCGACGCCGTCCTGGCCGACCGCCAGTCGCGATCACGACCCGAGTGGCCGCCGCCGCCAGACGATCTGGCAGCGGTTGCCGCCGGGGTCCCTGAAGAAGGCGGTCTTCATCTCGTCGTTGTCGACGAACGTGTCGGATTCGACGGTGAATCCCAGCCGCTCGAGCTCGGCCCGTTTCGCCGGCACGTCCTCGACCCGGAACGCCAGGTGGCAGACCCACCGCTGGTTTACTTCGGGCGACCCGGCCGGCCGGCCCAGGACTTCGATGGCCATGCCATGGTCGTCGGCGAGGAAATAGGCCGGCGGCTCCCCTCCGCTCTCGAAAATGACCCGGAGGCCGAAGACGCCGACGTAGAAATCCTTCAGCGCCGCGGGATCATCGGCATAGACCGCGAAATGCTCGATTCTCGACATAAGTCAGACTCTCGGTTGCGACGCGGCCGGCCGGTCACCTTCTGGACTTCGCTCGGGCGAGGTTCAGGATCGTATTCCACTCCGCCTTGGTCACCGGCTGTATCGAAAGGCGGCTACCCTTCCGCAGGAGTTCCATCCCGGCCAGTTCCGGGATGGAGCCCAGCTCGGGAAGGCCGATCGGGGGCTCGATCGCCCGAACGGCCTTGATCGAGACCTGGTACCAGGACGGGTTATCGGGGTCACTCTTGGGATCATAATGGTCGGCGTTCGCGTCGAACGCGGTGGGATCCGGATGACCGCCCCGCACGACTTCCGCGATCCCCGCGATGCACGGCGGATCGGCGTTGGAGTGGTAGAAGAGGACCCCATCGCCGACTGCGACCTGGTCGCGGAGGAAGTTGCGGGCCTGGTAATTCCGCACGCCGTCCCAACCCGTCGTCTGATCGGACTCTGAGAGCAAGTCCTGGAAGGAATAGGCTTTGGGCTCCGACTTGAACAACCAGTACGCCATGAACGTCGATACCTCGACCGATGCGGGATGCCGGTTCGACGCCGAAACCAGTCCACGAGGCGGGCGGTCGAGACCGGTTATACCAAACTGCCGCGCCTTCACGCGAGCCGACACCCGACGGTTTCCCATGCCGATGCGCCCTGGTCCCGATTGCCTCCTTTCCAGGTCCCGCTTATGATCCGCGCCGGTGCCGCACCCGGACCGTCAGAAAGGACTCAGGGCACCATGCATGGAGGCGATGAGTGGCCGATCCATCTCGCGAACTGCTGGCCTTTACCCTGGTGCTCGGCTCGTGCGTCGCGGCGTTCTTTCACGAGACGCTTCGGGGCGACAAGGTGCTGAGTCCGGCCGATGCGCTCCTGGTGTCGGCGAGTTTCCGCGTCGAAGTTGACGCCGATTATGAGCCGGCGAATCGGTTGTTGATGGACCCGGTCCTCCAGTTTCAGCCCTGGCTGGAGTTCAACCGGCGGATGGTCCGCGACGGGCAGCTACCGCTCTGGAACCCCTACGCGGGCTGCGGGGCACCTCATCTGGCCAATGGACAGAGTGCCGTCTTCGACCCGTTCCACCTGTTCGCTTACCTCGGGAGGACTCCCGAAGCGTACGCCTGGATCGCGGCCGGCCGTCTGTTCGTGGCCGGTCTGGGGATGTTCCTTCTGGCGCGGTCGTGGGGCCTTGGAGTCTGGGGCCGATGGTTCGCGGGGCTGGTGTTCCCTTTCTGCGGGTTTCTGGTGGTGTGGCTGCTCTTTCCCGTCACGGCCGTGGCGATCTGGATGCCCTGGCTGTTCCTGGCGATCGATCGGGTCTTCCGCGCTCCTCAGCGACATTCGGCCGGGATGCTGGCCGTGGCGACGGCCCTGGTCGTCCTGGGCGGGCACATCCAGACGAGTGCGCACGTCCTTCTCGCCGGCGGCGTCTACGCGGCCTGGCGGTTGACCTCACGCAGGCTGGGGGAATTCGACCGGCGGCGGGTGGCCGTGACCTGGCTCGGCGGGACCTTGCTGGGCATCGGTCTTGCCGCCGTGCAGATCATGCCACTCGCGGCCTATTTGTCCCGGAGCCCGACCTGGGGCGATCGGCGACGCGAGAGTCCGCCGTGGTGGGTGATCGCCCGCCCGCGGGTGCTCGACATCGCGTGCACCGCGTTGCCTTACGTTTATGGCAGCCAGCGGCGTGGCCATCCCAACCTGGCGCGGGCGCTGGGCGTCCACAACCTGAACGAGTCGGCGGGCGGGTATGTGGGGCTGGCGACCCTGGTCTGGCTGGCGCCGCTGGCCATTCGGACGAGGCGCCGATCGCCTCGGGTGATGTTCCTGGCGGGGCTGGCGGCGTTCGGCGCGATGGCGGCGTTCCGCTTGCCGCCGGCCGACAACGTGCTTCGAGCGTGCCCCGTTCTCGACGTGACCGACAACCGGAGGCTCACGCTCTGGTTGGCCTTCGGCCTGACGCTGCTGGGGGGTGTCGGGCTCGACCAGCTCGGCCAGACCGCGCCGGCTCGGCCGGATCTGGTTCACCCTCTGGTGTGTCGGAGGCATCGCCCTGCTCGCGCTGTCCTTCAACATCCGTATGCTCGAGCCGGCCATCCGGCGCGGGCCACCAGCCATTACCAGCAGGCGGCGGAGGCTTCCGCATCGGATCGCAGCGACTACAACGCGAGGGCCGAACGCCAGATCCGCGCCACGCTCGATTTCCTGCCGCGGTACTACGGCCTGGCGGCGGCCGAGCTGCTGCTTCTGTCTCTACTGGCCCTCGAGGCACGCCGGTCCGGACCGCGGGGCCGGCGAATACGCCCAGCCTTGCTCGGCCTGACGGTCGCCGAGCTCGGCCTGTTCGGCTTCGGACTCAACCCCGCGATCGAACGACGGTCCCATCAGTACGAGCCGCCCGTGATCACCCGCTTGCGCGAAGGCCTGACGCCAGGGTCCCGAGTGCTCGGCGTCGGTCAGGAGCTGCCGCCGAACGTGTTGATGCGCTTCGGTCTCGCAGACGTGAGGAATTACGACTCGGTGGAGCTCGAGCGGAGCGCGGCCTGGCTCGACCCCATCTTCGTGCCGTCGCCGGCCGCCCGTACCAGTCGCCGCGACGTCACGTGGGCCTCGGCCGTCGCGCCAGGTGGATCGGCTTCGGGAGTCATGCGTCGGGGCCATCGTGGGGGCGACGCCTCCGCCCCCCGGTGCATTCGACCGCGTCGAGCGGGCCGGCCGGGCCTGGATCGCCTGGCTCGAGCCGAGGCCCTGGGTCGAGATGCACTCGGCGACGGCTCGAGTCTCCTGGTCCCGAGGACCCGGCGCTGCCCTCATCCGCGTCCACGCCCCGCGGGCGGACCGCCTGCTCGTCCGCGAGACCTACGCCCCGGGCTGGTCCGCCCGGGTCGACGGCCGTCCCGCCGCCGTCGAGCCGGTTCCAGGGCCTTTTTTCCAGATCCAGATCCCTTCAGGCGATCATGAGATCCTCGTGTCATATGACCCTCCCGAGGTGCGGCTGAACCTGCGGATCTCGGCGTGCTCGCTGGCGGCCGTGATTCTCGCCTTGACAGGATCCCGCCGGTTTTGAATTCCTGGAATAACCCGGAGAGGGGCTTGGACGGACCCGAGCCGCCGAGTTAGAATCGGGCAATCAACCTCTTCCGGATTCGATGACCCGCTCATCAACCTGAGGGATGAATCGCTGATGGTCCACTTCACGTGCGATCTCTGTGGAAAGGACTTGAGCGCTCCGGGGGACGGCCGATACGTGGTCAAGATCGAGGCCTACCCCGGGTTCGACCCGACGGAGATCAAGGAAGACGACCTCGATGATGACCCGATGGAAGCGGTCGCTCAGATCCTCCAGCGAGACGAGGCCCTCCTCTCCGAGGACCTCGCCGCTCCGCTGCACAAAGGCTTCCGGTTCGATTTATGCCCCTCGTGCCATCACAAGTTCCTCCAGGACCCCCTGGGCAAGGATGCGATCCGCTCATTCGACTTCAGCAAGAATTGAACGATCAGGCGACGACGTCAGCCCGGATTCGCCGCTGCTGGAGCAGCGAGCCACGGAAGTCGTACGGACTCGGAGCCCTGGTGCGATGACGCGCCGCACCGGGGACCGCCCGCGGCAGCCGCGATGAATCTCATTGCATCCTCGCTCGCAGCACCACGCCAATCAGTGGGCCACGACGAGGATCACGTTGGTGACCACGGAGACGAACAGGAGCATCGCCATCGTCGCGATGATCAGGTTGCGGCTGTTGACATAGGACGCCATCTCGATCATCTGGTCGTCGGTGACCTCCGACACGGGGGAGTAGCCGTCCGCATCCCCCTCGGCGAGTCCCATCAGCGCATCGGGCTTCTGCCCGGCGATCATCGGGCTCTCGTCGCGCAGCAAGCATTTCAGGTCGAGGATCAGGTCGTCCGGGGACTGGTAGCGGTGCTCGCGGTTCTTGGCCATCATCGTCTCCACGACCATGCCCAGCCCGGAGGACAGTTGGGTGTTCAGGTGGTCGGGAGGGACGATCGCGACCTTGGCGTCGACGTGCTTGCGCATCACGTCCGAAGGAGTCTCGCCCCCATAGGGCACGCGTCCGGTGACCATGTGATAGAGCGTGGCACCCAAGCTGTAGATATCGGCCCGGATGTCGATGTTCGTCTGGCCGCGGACCTGCTCCGGGCTGATGTAATACGGCGTGCCGATCGCCATCCCCGCCTCCGACAGGCCCCACTTCTCATCATCGGTGATGCGGGCTAGTCCCAGGTCGGCCAGCTTCACCGCGTCACGCGTCAGGATGATGTTCTCGGGCTTGATATCGCGATGGATGAGCCCACGCGAGTGTGCGTGCTTGAGTGCTTCCGCAACGGCCAGAACGATACGAAGGGCTTCTTTTTCTTCGAAGGTCTTGTGCTTGTCGAGGTAGTCCTTGATGGTGGGGCCTTCGACGTATTCCATGACGAAGAAATAGTGGCCGTCGACCTCGCCGGCATCGATCGCATTAACGATGTTATTATGGGCGAGGCGGGCGGCGATCTTGGCCTCGCGTTCGAAGCGCTTGATGAATTCCTTGTTCTGGGCCAACGTGTCGAGGAGGATCTTGATGGCGACGATGCGATCGACGCTCAGTTGTTTGGCCTTGTAGACCACGCCCATCGAGCCCTTGCCGATCTTCGAGATGACCTGATAGCCGGGTATCTGAAATCTCCTGGTGCTCTCGCCGCCGGCCTCCTGGAGGAGTCGGACCATCTGACTGCGGGTGAGGACCCTGGCCTCGACCATGATCTCAAGCAGGCTCTTTGAGCCGTCCTTTTCCTTCGCAGCCATCTGGGTACGCTTCGACCGGCATGCCTCGATCTCGGCGGCGGTGGCGAGGCCGCGGCGGATGAGAGATTTCTCGAGCTGGGACTCGTCAACGCCCGAGAATCCGCGTGGATCCTTGCCGGATGGAGTGCTCTCGACCGGAGTGGCCATGAAGCCGTCTCCCTCAATCTCTGCGATGTGGTGAATCGATCGATCGAAGATCGTTTTCGGAGACAGGACCGGTCGCCGCACCAGGGCGGAGCCGCCCCTCGGCGAAGCGTGAACAAGTCGGCGACGGCCTAGGTCATTAAAAGTAGGACTCGAGCGAGCGGCTTGTCAACGCAAATCCTATCCCCGTGCCCGATCTCGACAAACCGGCAGGCGCCATGACCCGTATCACCGCACCGGCCGGGGGCCACGACACTTGAGGGCAGCCGACACGCCCGCTATGATCCGGATTCGGATCTCACCATCATACGGAGGAGCACGTCGGAAGTGACCGTCCGCTCGGCCGGACGCGGCCAACGATCGGGACGGTCATGACGCGGAGGGCGAACTTGATCAAGATCGGGATCGTGGCGGGTGACGGGGTCGGGCCGGAGGTGATCGCCGAGAGCCTGAGGGTTCTCGCCCACGTCGCGGCCCTCGAGGGGATCGACTATGCGCTTCAGCCGGTCGACATCGGCGGCGAGCGGTACCTCAGGACCGGCGAGGTGCTGCCCGACGGCGCGGTGCGCGATCTGAGGAATGTGGACGCCATCTTGCTGGGGGCCGTCGGACATCCCCAGGTACCTCCAGGCGTGCTCGAGAAGGGGATCCTGCTCCGCCTCCGATTCGATTTCCACCAGTACGTCAACCTGCGGCCCGTCCGGCTCTACCCGGGGATCGAGGGACCGATCCGCGGCAAGGGGCCCGAGCACGTCGACATGATCGTCGTCCGCGAGAACAACGAGGACCTCTACGTCGGCGCCGGCGGGTTCCTGAGGAAAGGGACCGCCGAGGAGGTCGCGATCCAGACGTCGATCAACTCCCGCGCGGGGGTCGAGCGAACGCTCCGCTATGCGTTCGAGCTGGCACGCCGCCGCGCCGCGGCCGGCGGGTTCCCCGGCCTCTCGCCCGCCGACCGCGACCGCGGGTTCACCCGGCAGCTCACCCTCGTCGCCAAGACCAACGTCTTGACCTACGCCCACGATCTCTGGATGCGCGCCTTCGAGGAGGTGGCCCGCGACTACCCGGACGTCAAGTGTGACTATCAGCATGTGGACGCTTGCTGCATGAGGATGGTCGTCGCCCCCGAGCGTTTCGACGTGATCGTCACGACCAACATGTTCGGCGATATCATCACGGACCTGGGGGCCGTGCTCCAGGGCGGCATGGGACTGGCCGCCTCCGGCAATATCAACCCGGACCGGACCGCGCCCAGCATGTTCGAGCCGGTCCACGGTTCGGCGCCCGACATCGCCGGCAAGGGCATCGCCAACCCCCTGGCCGCCATCCTGTCGCTCGGGATGATGTTCGACCACCTCGGACAACCCCGCGCCGCCGATCGCATCCGCGCCGCGGTCCAGCGACTCCTGCTCCAGCCGGTGCCCCGGACCCCGGACCTCGGCGGCCGCGCCTCCACCGCCGAGGTCGGCGAGGCCGTCCGCGCGCTCATTATTCCTTGAGAGGGCGCCTTGATCGTAGAATGACCTGAAGTCCACCGATCGGTGCCCAGGTCGATGCCCGCGAGAAAGCAAGACAGTGCGCTAGCAAGGATCGATTGCGTTTTGTAGTCTAGAGACAGTTGTCGAGGCAACGCTCCGCCCGATTGTCTCATGGCACCTCTGTCCGAGGGAACTCAGATGCGCCCCACCGTCCATCGTTCAGGTCGCCGGCCCGCATTTACCCTGATCGAGCTCCTCGTCGTGATCGCCATCATCGGCGTGCTGGTGGCGCTGATCATGCCGGCGGTCCAGTCGCGCGCGAGGCCGCCAATCGGGCCTCATGCCAGAACAACTTGCGCCAGCTCTTGATCGCCGCCCAGGAGTACCACGACGCCTTCAGCTCGTTCCCGTCGGGCTGGTATTGCTGGACGCCCGTCTATGACGCCAACAACAACCTCATCCAGGGCGACCCGAATTGCGCGACGACGATGACGCCCTACCAGAACTACATGTGGAACGGCATGACCAGCCTGTTCATGAAGATCGAGCAGAACAACCTCTGGAACGAGATCAACTTCAACCTCTATACGACGGATCCCAGCAACGCGACGTCGATCCGCCGGACGATCAACATCTTCGTCTGCCCTTCCAATCGCCGCGCCAACACCGTGTTCGACGGGGACGGGCTCGACGCTGATCTCCCAGCTCGGCCCCTCCGACTACCGCGCAATATGGCCGCCGGGTTCATCTCAGCGACCAACTCCAATTGCACCGCCCTGACGCCGCCGCAGACCGCCGCCCAGAATCCCTATTGCCTGATGTACGACAACGGGCTCATGTACCAGAATTCGACGGTCAACATGGCGGACATCACCGACGGGACCTCGACCACGATCCTCTTCGGCGAGAGCCTTTACCCGTTCGGCGTCTGGTCGCAGGCGACGAGCTGCTGCATCCGGACCAACATCGATCGGACCATCAATCAGCCGATCCCGGTCACGGTCAACAGCGTCACCACGAATTACTGGACCTACTGGGCGAGCAAGCATCCAAGCCAGGTGAATTTCGCCTTCTGCGACGGCACCGTCCGGCCTGTCAGCTCCCAGATCAACAAGCTCACCCTCAACCAGCTCATGACCCGCAACGGCGGCGAGACGATCTCGAGCGATCAGTTGAAGTGAGCGCGGGGAGAGGCGAGGGATCCGGGGCGAGGGGCGAGTCGAGGCTCGATGATCCGTCCTCGAGGCCGATCGAGTCCGGAGTCTGCGTCTGTGTGTCCGGCCAACCCAGGTGCCGTCATACGCGGGCCGATCGCGGCGATCTCCGTCCGGCCATCTGGACTTCTTGCGGAAGGGATCGCTCCTCGCGGCTCACTTGACCGCAGCGCCTGTGATCTCTTAAATTATCGTTAAACATTCCTCCCACCTTGTGTCCGCTCCTGATCCGAGGGCGGGGATGGTATCTCGGACTGCGCCTCGGGCCGCTCGGGGCATCCGGAGGGGATCGGCTTGGCGTCCGCTCATGGACTGAAACCCATCCGATGCGGGACGATTCAGGGCTTGCTGGTCGTCATGTTGGCCTGGCCGCTCGCCTTCGGTCCGACCGCGCGAGCGGCGCTCGACGGCCCGGCTGCGGCAACGCTCAGGATCGAGCCCGCCGCGGTGGCCCTCTCCGGGCAGGAAGCCCGGCGACAGCTCGCGGTGACGCTCCGTCAGGCCGATGGCTCGTCCCGGGACGTGACCCGCGACTGCCGGATCGAGGCGGAGCCGGCCGGGCTGGTGACGATCTCAGCCGAGGGCGTGGTCCGCCCGGTACGAACGGGAACGGGTCGCATCCGGTTTCTGATCGCGGGCCAGCACGCGGAAGCCGTGCTTCGGGTGGAGGATGCCGATCGTTCCCGGCGGTCCAGTTTCCGCTCCGACGTGGCTCCGCTGCTTTCGAAGGCCGGCTGCAACATGGGCGCGTGTCACGGCAACCTGAGCGGCAAAGGCGGATTCCGGCTCAGCCTCCGCGGCGAGGACCCCGAGTTCGACCATGGCTCGCTGACCCGCGACCAGCTCGGCCGTCGGATCAATCGGCTCGCACCGGAGCGGAGCCTGATCTTCCTCAAGCCGACGGGCGGGGTGCCGCACGAGGGAGGTCAGCGCTTCCGCCGGGATTCGATGGAGGCGGCGGCCTTGATCCGGTGGATTGCCGCCGGAGCCGGCGACGACGCCGGGCAAACGGCGCCCGTCCGGTCGCTGACGGTCTTCCCGGCCGAGCGGGTGCTGGCCCCCGGAGAAAGCCGGCAACAGCTCGTCGTCACGGCCGAGTTCGAGGACGGATCGACCCGTGACGTCACCCGGCAAGCGGCCTACGACCTCAGCGATCCCACCCGCTTCGAGGTCTCCGCCGACGGATTTCTCCAGGCCCGGGGCCCGGGAGAGCTGGCAGTCTCCGTCCGGTATCGAAACGGCCGCGGCACCAGCCGGCTCGCCTTTCCCGCCGACCGGAAGGGCTTCGCCTGGCAAGGGGGCGAGGCCCGGCATCCCATTGACCGGGACGTGCATGCGAAGCTCCGGGCGATGAGGATCAATCCGTCCCCTGCGGCGGACGATCCGATCTTCGTTCGCCGCGCTTATCTCGACGCCATTGGCCGCCTGCCCCACGCCGCCGAGACGCGTGCCTTCCTGGCGGACCGGGATCCGCAGAAGCGGAGCAAGCTGATCGACGCCCTGATCGATCGCCCCGAGTTCGCCGACTACTGGGCGCTGAAATGGGCCGACCTGCTCCGCAACGAAGAGAAGACGATGGGCGAAAAGGGCGCCTGGGTCCTCCAGCGCTGGCTGCGCGACCAGATGGCCCGCGACGTCCCGCTCGACGAGACGGTCCGCCGGATCGTGGCGGGGCTCGGCTCGACCTGGCAGAATCCGCCCGCGAGCTTCTATCGGACCAACCGCGACCCGACGACTGCCGCCGAGAGCGTCGCCCAGGTGTTCCTCGGCATCCGCATCCAGTGTGCCCGATGCCACAACCACCCCTTCGATGTCTGGACCCAGGACGACTATTACGGACTCTCGGCGTTCTTCGCCAATATCGCGCGCAAGGAGGTCGATAACGACCGGAAGGATCGACTCGACAAGCACGAGATCAATGGCGACGAGGTCATCTACCTCTCGGGTGCGCCACGCCTGGTCCACCCGCGGACGGGCGCCCGGCTCCAGCCGACGGTGCTCCGCGGACGGCCCACCGCCGGGGTCGAGGCGGACGATTATCTGAATGTGCTCGCCGCCTGGTTGACCCGCGACAACCGCCAGTTCGATCGCAATCTGGCCAACCGAGTCTGGTTCCACCTGCTCGGCCGCGGGATCGTCGAGCCGGTCGACGACTTCCGGGATTCGAACCCGCCGTCGAATTCCGCACTCCTGGACACGGTGACCTCGTACTTCGTCGAACATGACCGACGGCTCAAGCCGCTGGTCGCCTGGATCATGAAGTCCGGGACGTACCAGGAGACCGCCGTGCCCGATCGCACCAACCGCGATGATGTGTCCAACTTCTCGCACGCGGGCGTGAAGCTGCTGCCGGCCGAGGTTCTCCTCGACGCGATCTCCCAGGTCCTGGAAGTCCCCGAGCGATTCCGGCGCGCCCGGGCTCGTTGAGGGCGGCCCAGCTCCCCGGCATCGGCGCGGACGTCCCCTTCCTGAAGACGTTCGGCAAGCCCGAGCGCCTCCTGACCTGCGAGTGCGAGCGCTCGGAGACGACGACGCTGGCCCAGGCGTTCCAGATGATCAACGGCCCGACGGTCCGGCGCAAGCTCGACGCGAGCGACAACCGGATCGCGCGGCTGCTCGCCGCGGGGGTCGACGACAGTGCGATCCTCGCGGAGCTCTACTTGGCCGCGCTCTGCCGGCAACCGAAACCGGACGAGCGTCATGCCGTGATGGATCACCTCCGCCGCGCCCACGACCGCCGCTCCGCGTGGCAAGACATCGCATGGGCATTGCTGAACAGCAAGGAATTCCTGCTGCGACATTAGAGAGAGCCGCGACAGACGGAGATGGTGAAGAAGACGGAAGGAACCACGGATAACACGAATTCACACGAATAGAACCTGATGGTGCGAAGATGTATTGCAAATGACGAATTCATGACTTGAATCTTGAATTCTTCAATTATTCGTGTCGATTCGTGTTATTCGTGGTTCCTTCTTCTCTCCGTCTTGATGGTGCATCCGGAATCAGGGTCCCGTGGAGTCGTAAGCGATGAGTGGTTGCCCCGACTTCCGGTTGACGAGCCGCGTGACGCGGCGGCGACTGATCCAGGCCGGTTTCGCCGGTTTCGCCGGGCTCGGCCTGCCGGCCTTGTTGCGGGCGGCCGCATCGCGGCGTGTGGGGTTGCGGCCGCGCGCCAGGAACGTGATCTTCCTGCATCAGTTCGGCGGGCCGTCGCATCTGGATACGTTCGACATGAAGCCGGATGCACCTTCGGGCATCCGGGGCGAGTTTACGCCGATCGCTTCCGGCCAGCCGGGTCTGCGATTGACCGAGCACTTGCCGCGGTTCGCCACCGTGCTCGACCGGTTCGCGCAGGTCCGGTCGGTCCATCACCGCATGAGGAACCACAACTCGGCGACATATTACAGCCTGACCGGTCATGCCCCGCCGATCGATGACATCCGGCTCCGCGACACCCAGGAGCTCTATCCGGCCTATGGGAGCACGGTCGCGCGGCTCCGACCCGCGGACGACCCGGCGATCCCCTCATCCGTGGCGTATCCCCACGTGCTCCGCGACGGCAGCGTCACGCCGGGTCAACACGCCAGCTTCCTGGGCAAGACCTATGACCCGTTCTTCATCGGCCAGGACCCGAATAGCTCGAGCTTCCGGCTTCCCGAGTTGAGTTTGCCCTCGTCGCTGTCGATCGATCGCTTGGGGGACCGCCGCGGTCTCCAGCGACTGATCGATCAACAAGGTGAGCTCCTTTCCTGGTCGGAGACGGCGCGGGGGATCGACGCCTTCTATTCGCGAGCCATGACGATGCTCAGCAGCCCGACGGTGAGGCAGGCGTTCGACCTCTCGACCGAGCCGGCCCGGCTGCGCGATGACTACGGGCGGACGACCTACGGCCAGGGTTGCCTGCTGGCCCGGCGGCTGGTCGAAGCGGGGGTTCGCTTCGTGACGGTGTACTACTCGCCCACGATCGGCGGCGGCAATGGCGGCTGGGACACCCACGGCGACAACTTCAACCAGCTCCGGAACCGGCTGCTTCCGATCACCGACCGTGCCGTGCCGACCCTGATCCGGGATCTCCAGGCGCGGGGCCTGCTGGATGAAACCCTGGTCGTCTGGATGGGTGAGTTCGGTCGTTCGCCCAAGGTGATGAACACCAAGCAATTCGGGCCCAATGGCCGAGACCACTGGCCGGACTGCTACACGGTCCTCTTCGCCGGCGGCGGGACGATCCCCGGCGCCGTTTTCGGCTCGAGCGACCGGATCGGGGCCTATCCGTTGAACGGATCCCGTCACGCCGGACGACATCGCCGCGACCATGTTCTGGTCCCTGGGGATCGACCCGGCGACCGAAGTCACCGACACATTGGGACGTCCGCTTCCCATCGCGGCCGGCAAGCCGATTAGCGCGATCTTCGGTTGAATCATCCCACGGCGACGCCGCAAGGAAATGGGTTCGGCGGCAACTCTCTTGTCGAACCATGAGCGAGCCGAGCCGCCGACCCACGACCGAGCCGGACAGCGACCGCGCGTGCGGACCCGACTGGGGACCGACCCTGGCGGTGAACGAGCGCTGGCTTCGTCGCGTGGTCGCATCGCGGCTGGGCGAGGCCCAGGCCGTCGATGAGGTGATGCAGGACGTGGCGCTGGCGGCGGTGTCGCAGCGCTCGCCGTTGCGCGATCCGGGCCGGGCGGCGGTGTGGCTCTACCGTCTGGCGGTGCGGCACGTCCTGATCTATCGCCGCAAGTCGGGCCGGCGACGGGGATTGTTGGGCCGCTATGCCGCGCGGCACGACAGCTCCGAGCGAGACCCTTCCGTTTCGCCGCTGGCCTGGCTTGTGAGTGACGAGCGGCAAAAGCTCGTCCAGGAGGCCCTCAGGACGCTCCCGCCGCGCGATGCCGAGCTGCTCGTGCTCAAGTATGCCGAAGGCTTCACCGCGCGGGAGCTATCCGAACGGATGGGTGCAACCGTATCGACGATCGAGACCCGGCTCCATCGCGCCCGCGCGCGGCTCCGGGCCGAACTGACGCGGCGATCGGCCGACTTCGAGGAGTCCGACCATGAATGACCCCGATCGGCTGATTCACCTGAGCGACGCCTTCTTCGATCGCATCGTCGAGGGCGATCTCTCGCCGGCGGAGGTCCGCGCTGCGCTCGAGCGCATCGAGGGTCAGCCCGATGGTTGGAAGCGGTGCGCGCTGGCGTTCCTCGAGGCCCAGTGCTGGCGCGCGTCATTCCGGGCGATCGATTCGCAAGCCCCGGTCTTCTCTCACTCGAACGCGCAGCGGCCCGGCCTGCGACGGCTCGCGATGGCGGCCGGGATCGCGGCGGTCGCCTTCGCCGGGGGCTGGCGGGCCCGACCGGATCGCACGGGTCCCTCCCTTGTGGCGGCTCCTCCGAGCGTTGTGAAAGCGAGTCCGGCGGCGAGCGGCGACCTCGAATCGGAGGTCGTTCCGCCGACCTCGATCGTCGATCCGCGTACCGATCGACCCGCGCCACCGGAAGCGAGTCCCACGGTGGGCGTGATCAGACAGGTGCGCGTCGTTCCGGTGAACGGCGCGACTGCGATTTCGGTGATGGTCCGGCCGAAGGTCGACGGGCCTTCGATCCAGACCCCATCGCCGTCGATCACCGAGCACCAATTGGCGCTCCTGGAGCAACGCGGATATCAGGTCGATCGCCGACGTCGTCTGATCACCGCTACTTTGTCAAACGGGCGCCGTGTGACCGTGCCGATTGACCAGATCCGGCTCCGCTTTACCGGTATCGAGCCGCTGTGAAGCCGGGCCGGTCCCGGCGGCCGGGATTCGGCGTATCGATGACCACTCTTTCCTTCGATATGTGTAGGAGGATCAACGTGAAATTCCCCGTTGGACCAGGATGGGTACTGGCGCTGTTGCTGGCCCTCGTGCCGGCAGGTCGCGTCCTCGGGCAGGACCAGGCCGGGCAGAACCAATCCTCGATTGGTAGCAATGCTTCAAGTCAGCGCCAGGCTCGCCAGCCGTCCGCTGCGAACAGCGGCCGGGACCAGCAGACGACTCAAGGCGCGAGCGCGAACAACGCGCAAGGACCGTCACAAAACCAGGGCACCCCAGCCGCGAATGCAAACGGCGGCCAGAGCGGGACCGGAAATCTGTTCTTCAACACCCAGAGCGGGCTCGTCCCGGTTCTCCCGGCTCTCAACGGATCGCAGAACGTGGACTGGCAGTACCGTTGGCAGATCCTCGGCCAGGAACAGCAGCCGCAGAGTTTCGCGTTCGCCTGGGTTGACCAGGCCAGCCGGAACTCCGGGATGACGCTCGCACCGGCCGACGCGGCATTGCGGGCCCATCTGAAGCTGCCGGAGGAGCAGGGGCTGATCGTGACCGCCGTCGAACCCGGCTCCCCGGCCGCCGCGGTCGGCATCCAGCAGAACGACGTGCTGATCCGGGCGGTCCACGACCAGAACCACTCATGCAATCTCGGCAAGCCCGAGGACCTGGAAGCCGCACTCAAGAAGATCGGCGAGCGACCGATCACCATCGGCCTGCTTCGCGGCGGGCAGACGACCACGCTCAAGGTCCAGCCCAGGGTCCATGCGAGCCTCGGGCCCGTCCGGCCCGAGCCCAATCCCTACCGGATCGGGGTCTCGGTGGGTCCGGTCGAGCCCGCGCTGCGCGCGCAGCTCCAGCTTCCGGACCAGAACGGCTTGATCGTGCTCGAGGTCGAAAAGGACGGTCCCGCCGCCAGGGCCGGCGTTCGTCGATTCGATATCCTCAGGAAGTTCGACGGCGTTGAGCTGGTCGATCAGGCCGGCCTGACCAAGCTCGTTCAGTCTCGCGCCGGCAAGGCGGTCACGCTCGAACTGCTCCGCGAAGGCAGGCCGCAGGAGCTCAGTCTCGCGCCCGAGCGCCGGCAAGACTCCCTCAACATCAACGTGGACTACCAGACAGACGGAGCCTTTGACCTCATCTTGACCAGTCCGGGCGGGGCCTTGACTCAGCCGGGAAGGCTCCTTGTCGGTCCGGGCGGGCAGTGGATCGCGGACGTCACCAACATGCGGCTCAACGACGGAGGTGCAGGGGCCAACGCGGGCGACACGGTGAAAGCCAAGCCCGATGGAGACGCCTCGATTGCCAAGCGGCTTGACGACCTCTCGGGGCAGATCAAGGAACTTCGGCAGGCCATCGAGTCGCTGGCGAAGGCGCAGGAGAAGAAATGACGACCCGCGGCAAATCTACGCCCTGGCTTCGATGCTCAGCCCCGCCTTCTCCAGCCGGCTGAGGATCACCGGCCAATGGCGGGTGAGGCTGCGCTCGTCCATGGTATGCGTGCAGAGGATCGTCTCGCGGTCCTGGCGACCCACGACCTTGACTCCTCCCGGGGCGCGGTGGAGGGCCCGCCGGACCGCGTTGACGCTCGGGGCGCGGACGCAGAAGCGAGCCGTTGTCGCCGCGAGTTCCGTATCGGCCTGATGTCTGTTATCATCGGTCATCATCGACTCGGCTCCCCCGATTGAGTAACGCCCGCCGACGAGAGGCCACGCGATGACCGATCCTCCCAGCAATATCCGGGCCCTCCAGGCCGAGCAGATCCTGGAAGTGACCTGGCCCGATGGCCGCGCCGATCGCCTGCCGTATCATACGCTCCGCGGCCAGTGCCCGTGTGCGGGGTGCCGCGACGAGTGGACCGGGCGGCGGATCCTCGACCTGGGCTCGATTCGCCCCGACTTGAAGCTCACCGGAATGGAGAACATCGGCACCTACGCGGTCCAGCTCGCCTGGAACGACGGGCACTCATCGGGGCTTTACACCTGGGAAACTCTCCGCTCGATCGGAGGCGGTGAAGGCGAGGCATCCTGAATCGAGGATTCGACGAGCGTGGCCGCCGAGCCCGAGACTTCCGATCCTCCCCTGACGGTCGCGATCCCGACCTACAACGGCGCCGCCCACCTCGCCGATGCGCTCCGCAGCATCCTCGCCCAGCGAGGGGTCACATTCGAGCTGGTCGTCTCGGACGATCGTTCAGACGATCGCACACTCGACGTGGTTCGCGCCGTAGCCGGCGATCGGGCCCGCGTGGAGATCAATGCCGAGCGGCTGGGGCTCGCCGGAAACTGGAACCGTTGTGTTGCCCTGGCCCGTACGCCGATCGTGGCCGTCTTCCATCAAGATGACATGATGGAGCCGGGCCACCTCGCCGCCCATGTTGACGCATTCCATCGCGACGATGCGATCGGACTGGTGGCCAGTTCGTCCGAGGTGATCGACGAGTGCGGCAATGCGGTCCCGACTAGCGTCGTGAATCGAGGAGGGCTCGGGCCGCTCGACCGTGTCTTGCCGCCCTTGACGATGGCGGTGGAGATGATCGAGGGCAATCCCCTGCGCTGCTCGGCCGTCACGATCCGCCGCGCGGCGTTCGACGACGTCGGCGGATTCGACCCCGCACTTCGCTACGTCCTCGACTGGGATTTCTGGCTGCGCGTCTCGCGGCGATGGAAGGTGGCGTGGCTGGCGCAGCCGACCGTGCGGATCCGATGGCACGCCGCCAGCGAGACGCACCGCTTCAAGACCGGCGTGGCCGACCTGGAGGAGACGGCCAGGATGCTCGAGACGTTGTTCGCCCTCGACCTGAAACAGCAGCCGGGCGCTGATCGCTTCCAGGATGCCGCGAGGCGGCGGCTCGCCGGCGCCTTCCTGAACCGCGCCCAGGACGCCCTCCGCGCCCGTCAAATCGATCTGGCCCGTCTGGCGCTTCGACGTGGGTTGAATCTCGCCCCATCCCGGGCTGCGGCATTCCTCACGGACCCGCGGCTGGGCATCCAGATGGCCACGCTCGCGATCGCTCCGGCACTGGCCGGTCGGCTGTTTGGCCATCCCGGTTGAGAATCCTGTTCCCGCCCGGACCGGCCGTGCGGGGCATCACGGATTTCGGGTCCCGATCCGCAATCCTGATCGAGTCCTGGAGAACGTCGAGATTCCTCGACGCGATCGCCGTTCCCCTCTGGAGAGACCCGAGATGTCACGGAAATTCACGCGCACGCGACCGACGGTCGGGGCATCGCTCCCTCACAACACCTACGGGCGACTGGTCGGTGAATTCCAGTCCTCCTCCCACATCCCCCTCCGCGGCGGCAAGAACACGGGCCGCCATATCTACCTGGCCATCAAGGTGCCGACTGGGTCCCACGCCGGGATCTTCGAGTGTGCGGTGAACATCCGGTCCGACGAAGGGACCGAGGTCCTCTACACCCAGCGAATCGAGGACCTGGAGTCGAGTGGTGCGCCGGCCGACGGCTTTCAGGCGGGCGTGCACCTGGCCTACGGCTCCGGCGGAGATGAGTCCGACCCGGATTTCATGGGACTGACCGACCAGGACTTCCAGCCCATCGAGAATGACGACCTCTACAACCGGATCGCCGACCTTTGTCAGAACTGCGACCGCATCGCGGCGTACGGGATGACGTATTCCGGAGGCGACGGCATTCACGATATCCACATGAACTCGGGCACGGAATCCGATGACTCGCATGCCCGCGACGACCGCGTGCACCAGGACGGCGCCATCGCTTTCTACTTCAACCTCGAGGCCGGCGGCCAGAAGAAGAGCTACGCGAATTGGGTCTTCGTCAAGTTCTCCAGCCAGAGTGTCGTGCAGGAGTAGGCCTCGTTCGATGGACGATGTCCTGCCAGGTGGCAGGCGGGTTGACAGGCGGGTAGACCTATCCCGAACTGACCGGGGAAGTTACGATCGGGACTGCGAGATGATCGCCGCGTCGGTATAGAATGGACGCGAGACGTTTTCGACTGGTCCCCGGATGTCGCCGCCGATGAGTTCGCCTTGCTCCGCTCCGAGCTTTGATTCCAACGTGGCGCCGACCATGCTCCCCGTGCTGCCGGTCGTGCTGCCCGAGCGTCCGCACCTGCCGGCGAGCCGCGCCGAGATGGAGGCGCGGGGTTGGGATCACGTTGACGTCGTCTTCGTCACCGGGGACGCCTACGTCGATCACCCGGCCTTCGCGATGGGGATCCTGAGTCGCGTGCTCGAGGCGGCCGGGTTCCGGGTCGCCGTGCTGAGCCAGCCCGACTGGAGGAGTGCCGAGCCCTGGCGGCAATTCGGCCGGCCGCGGCTGTTCTTCGGCATCAGCGCCAGCAACATGGACAGCATGATCAACCACTACACGGCCAACAAGAAGGTCCGCAACGACGACGCGTACTCGCCGGGCGGTCGGATCGGCCTGCGACCGGACCGGGCGACCATCCCCTACTGTCAGCGGGCCCGAGAGGCGTTCCCCGGCGTGCCGATCATCGCCGGCGGCGTCGAGGCCTCCCTCCGACGGCTGGCGCACTACGACTACTGGAGCGACACCGTCCGCCGGGCGATCATGCTCGACGCCAAGGCGGATCTCGTGGTCTTCGGCATGGGCGAGCACCAGATCGTCACGATCGCGCAGCGGCTCGCGGCCGGCGAGTCCGTCAAGGACCTCCGCGACATGCGCGGCGTGGCCTATGCCCTGGGCGCCAGTGAATCGCCTCCGGAGGACGCGATCACGCTCCCGTCGTTTGCGGAGGTCAAGTCCGACAAGCGCCGGTTCGCCCTGGCCACGCGAACCATCCACCAGGAGACGAACCCGCTCAACGCCCGGCGGCTGGTGCAGTATCACGACCGCCAGGCGGTCGTCTGCAACCCGCCGCCGCTGCCGGTCAGCCAGGAGGACATGGACCGGATCTACGGCCTCCCCTACACGCGCAAGCCGCACCCGATGTACAAGGGCGAAAAGATCCCGGCCTACGAGGTCGTCAAGGACTCGGTGACGATCATGCGGGGTTGCTTCGGCGGGTGCACCTTCTGCTCGATCACGGCGCACCAGGGGCGGATCATCCAGTCGCGTTCGTCCGGATCGGTCCTCGGCGAACTGCGGCGGATGGGGCAGGATCCGGAGTTCTCGGGCACGGTCTCCGACATCGGCGGCCCGACGGCCAACATGTACGAGATGCGCTGCACGCGTCCCGAGGTCGAGGCGAAGTGCAAGCGGCTCTCGTGCGTCCACCCCAAGGTGTGCAAGCTGCTCGGAACGGACCATGGTCCGCTCGTGGACTTGATGAGGCGAAGTCGCGAGGTCCCCGGCGTCGACCGGGTGCTGGTGGCCTCCGGGATCCGGATGGACCTGGCCCAGAAGTCGCCCGAGTATCTCGCGGAGCTGGCCCGGCACCACGTCGGCGGGCACCTCAAGGTCGCCCCCGAGCACACCGACTCGAACGTCCTGCGACTGATGAAGAAGCCGGACGTGGATGACTTCGAAGGGTTTTCGAAGGCGTTCCACGACGCCAGCGCCCGCGCCGGCAAGAAACAGTTCGTGGTGCCCTACTTCATCGCGTCGCACCCGGGCAGCGACCTGAACGCGATGATCGACCTGGCGCTCTTCCTCAAGCGGAACGGGTATCGTCCCGACCAGGTGCAGGACTTCATCCCGGCGCCGTTCGACATCGCCACGTGCATGTACTACACGGGGTTCGACCCGTTCACAGGGCAAGAGGTTTACGTCGCAAGAGGCTTGCGCGACAGGAAGATGCAGCGGGCGTTGATGCAGTTCTTCAAGCCGGAAAACTACTTCATGGTGCGGGAGGCGCTACTCAAGGCGGGGCGTCAAGACCTGATCGGGAACGGATGTGACTGCCTGATTCCTGCTCACCCCCCGAAGGCAGCTATCGAGGCGCGGAGGCGGAAGGCGAATGAGGTTGCTGAGGGCGACCACTACCATACGGTCGCTAACCCTGCGAAGGGAGAGCCGGTCGGGGAGCGCGGTTTGCCGAATCAAGGCTACCGACCGGGGCGGACGACGGCGCGTCGTCAGGACAAGAAGCGCAAACGGAGGGACGGCGGTCGTTGACCGCTGTGTCTTACGACGCGACATGCTGGCTATGCACCTGAGGCCACGACGCGCGAATAGATGAATCCTGCGACCTCGAGATAGGTCTCGTGATCCGGCAGAAGAGTCGAGACCACTTCATAGGTCTTGCCTTGAGAGCGAAGGCAGAGGGCCGCCGTGCGCGGAATGAACGCTTCCCATACATCGGAAATCTCCGCGAAGACGACGCGCCGGACGTTCAGGCGCAGAAAGCCGCTCGGAAGCCATACCCCCTGCTCATCGACCACCAGATGTCGCGGGAAAACATAGCGGCGCAGCGCGCTTAGCGAGCCGAGGATTACAAAGACAGCTAGAAAGCTCAGCGCGATGCCGAGCGCCCTCGGGTCGTACGCGCCCGCGACGAAACTCGCAATCGTCAGGGCCGCCACGAATGTCCAGAGCATCGCGACGATTTGCCAACGTGGATCGTATGGATACCGGGCTGGTAGGTTCATCGTTCGTCGCCTAACTGATCGTGAGGTCGGAGCAGGCCCAACAAACCCCTTGTTATTTGAATAAAGCCCGCGAACAGCCATCAAGACCGCAACGGATTGGCCCTCCTCTTCCCGTTGAGGTGAACTCGGGATATCCTGTTCTTTATGCGATCGGCCAGCGACATCGCAACGTGCATGTACTACACGGGGTTCGACCCGTTTACAGGGCATGAGGTGTACGTCGCAAGAGGCTTGCGGGACAGGAAGATGCAGCGGGCGTTGATGCAGTCGAGGAAGGGAATGAAGGGGGCGAACCAAGGGCGGCGCGCCGAGCCCCGTGGGTGAGAAAGGGCCTCCCGTGCCACTGCTAGACCACTTCAACCCGCCTCTGAACCGAACGCACCCATGGCGGAGTTTTCACGGGGCGTGGGCCGCGGCCATGGCCCGGCTGCTCAACCAGGGTGTCTTGCCCACGGGCTATTACGCCGTCCCCCTCGTGGATCGCGACGGTCCCATCGAGATCGACGTGGCCACACTGCGAGACCAGGAGGCCCCTGGATCCACGAGCGGTGGTGTCGAGCTGCGGACATGGGCGGCACCGGCCCCCGCCCTCGCTGTCGCGGTCGATCTCGCCACCGTCGATGGTGTCGAGGTTCAGGTATTTGCTGACGACGGCGACCCGCGCCTCGCGGCCGCGATCGAGCTGCTCAGCCCAAGGAACAAGGACCGCCCAGCAGCCCGGCAGGCGTTCGCGGTCAAGTGCGTCGGCTACCTGCAACAGGGCAGTAGCGTCGTGGTCGTGGACACCGTCACCACGCGACGAGCTGACCTGAACAGCACCATCCTGTCCTTCCTCGGGGTCGATAGCTGCGCGGCAGCACTGCCGCTGGCGAGCCTCTCGGCAGTTTCCTACCAAGCCGTGGGGCGTGAAGAAGAGTCGCAACAACTTCAGGTGTGGCCGGCACCACTCGCTCTGGGCCAGCCGCTGCCGACCCTCCCCTTATGGATTGCCTCCGACTTCTCCGTGCCCCTTGATCTGGAAGCCAGCTACCAGATGACGTGCGCGGACCTTCGCATCCATCAAGCCCCCGTTCGCCTACTTCCGAATGCTGAATCGGATTAGTGACAAGCAGGAGGCGCGATGCAACCTGACGGAACGGAACGACATGCAAAGCAGCCAACCAATGGACATCGCCACGTGAAGCGATAAGGCGACTTCTGAGCGAGGGCCTCATGAGCGATCATGCGACACCGCTGGGCGGCACTTGCAGCGCCCGATTCGACGCCCTGCGCGAACTGTTCGCAGCCAACCTCGCGTCGGGTGAAGAGCTGGGTGCCTCGTTCGCCGTCAACATCGACGGCGAGATGGTGGTCGACCTGTGGGGAGGCTGGGCCGACGAGGCCCGCAGCGTGCCGTGGAGCGAGGACACGATCACCTGCGTGTTCTCCACCACCAAGACGATGACCTCGCTGGCCGCGCTCGTGCTGGTCGACCGCGGCGATCTCGATCTCGACGCGAACGTCGCCACTTACTGGCCCGAGTTCGCGGCTCGGGGCAAGGGGGGGATCAAGGTACGCCAACTGCTGTCGCACACCTCGGGTGTATCGGGATGGGACCAGCCGATCGCCGTCGAGGACCTGTACGAGTGGGACAAGTTGACCGCGAGGCTGGCGGAGCAGGCGCCCTGGTGGGAGCCTGGGACCGCCTCGGGCTACCACGCGATGACCTACGGCCATCTGATCGGCGAAGTGATCCGGCGCATCACCGGCCAGCGCCTGGGCGAGTTCCTTGCCGCAGACATTGCCCGGCCGCTGGGTGCCGACTTCCACATCGGCCTGGCGCCATCGGAGTTCCATCGCATCGCCGACCCGGTGTCGTGGCCTCCGCAGCCGCACTACCCGGCTGACCTGGACCCGAATGGCCCTGCGTACAAGACCTTCACCGGCCCGTCCGGGGACCGGAACATCGAACGGAGCCGGACCGAGCCATGGCGGCGCGCTGACATCGGCGCGGCCAATGGTCACGGCAACGCCCGCTCGCTGGCGCGCATCCAGTCGGCGGTGGCCTGCGGCGGCGAAGTCCATGGCGTACGCCTGCTCTCGCCGACGACGATCGACCGGATCTTCGAGGTGCAGAGCGACGGGATCGACCTGGTGCTGGGCTACCGGCTCAAGATCGGCGTCGGGTATGGCCTGCCCTGGCCGGGGGTGTTGCCCTTCGTCTCGGAGGGCCGGGTGTGTTTCGGGAGCGGCGCAGGCGGTTCGATCGTGATCGCCGACGCGGATCGCCGCATGACGATTGCCTACGTGATGAACAAGATGTCGCCGGTCCCGATCGTCACGCCCACCGTGGCGGCGCTGGTCGAGCGGGTGTACGACATCGCGACCGAGAATCGCCCCCGATGAAACGACGCAGCCGAGAGCCGTCAATTCGACCGACGTACGCCCCGGCGGCCGAGCTGGCCGCCGCGATCGCGCCCGCGGTCTTGCAGGCCGTGGTCCACGACCGCCGCCGGCTGGCCCCCGCCATGGCCGAGGCACTTCAAGCCCGCGGCAAGGTCCGCGACGTCAAGGATCGGGCCGGGATCGCGCGAGCCTCCGCGCGCTTTTGCGATGGTGGGGATGGATCGATACGCTGCACCTCCGGCGGCCGGAGGAGCAACTGCTGCTCGCCTCGCTGCTGGAATTCCCCGAGCTGACGGCCTTCGGCCGGGTCTGGGCCGAGCGGATCGGCCGCCCCGTGGACCACCTGGTGCCGGTGGGCGACGCCCCGAGCTGGACGGCCCGCGCCGAGGGCTTGAAACGATGGATCGGCGGCCACGCGGTCAACGCCGATCCCTGGCGGCTCTTCCCGGCCTGGACCCGGGACCAACTCCCCATGTCGCCCGGCGACGCCACGCCGAAGGTGCGGCGATTGGAGTTCCTCGCGTCGCTTCAGTCGCGATGTCCGACCTGGGTCGCGGTGCGCGGCGGCGACGTCAAGGCGGTCTGGACCGAGTTCCGCGAGGCCGAGCTGAAGCCCTGGATCCACCGCCGGCTCCCCGAAGCGGCCAAGCTCCCCACCGAGACGGACCTGTCCCGCATCGCGTCGTTCGAGGCCGGCCGTCTCATCGTGCAGGACCTGGCTTCCCAGGCCGTGGGGATCACCTGCGACCCGGACCCGGGCGAACGCTGGTGGGACGTGCGCGGCGAGGCCGACGGCGGGCTGCATGCCTTTCACCTGGCCACGCTGATGGGGGGAAAGGGTTCGATCGTCTGCACGTTCGATTCCGAGCGCCGGCGACGTGAAGCGGCGTTGCGGCTGCGCCGCGGAGCGTATCACAACATCACGACCAAGGTCCGCGAGGGGAACCATCCCGTCGGCAAGCCGGCCAGCTTTGATGGGGTGCTCGTCGAAGCCCCTTCCTCGGGGGTCGGAGCCTGGCGCCGCCATCCGGACGCCCGCTGGACCGTCTCCGCCGACCACATCCCCCAGCTCGCCGTCGAACAGGCTCGACTCCTGGATGTCGCCAGCACTCGCGTCCGGTCCGGCGGCACGCTCGTCTACACCGTGATGACGCTGACCCGTGCCGAGACGATCGGCGTGGTCAACGCGTTCTTACAATCTCATGCCGATTACCAGTTGCAACCGTTCCCCCACCCGCTTGAAGAGACCACGACCGGCGGGACGCTCCTGATCTGGCCCCACCTGCACGATTGCGATGGGCGGTTCATCGCCCGCATGATCCGGGGCCGTTCGCCCAGAGAGGGTCAGGGAGAGACCGCTGGTGATGAGGTGGGCGCAGGAGGCAAATAGTCGGAAAGGACCAGGATCCGGACTTCCGAGATCCGCCGAAATCCTGCGTCGTTCGTCACGAACATGTCCGCCGCATGAACGACCGCCGACGCGACGTGGACGGCATCGAGCATTTTGATGCGGTACTTGGCTCGCAGCGAGGCAGCCGTTTCGACGACGTCGCGGCCGATCGTCCAGACCGTCAAGTCGGGGCCGGGGGCGATGAGCTGTCGGTAGCGATCAACCATGGCCCGATCGGATCTTGCGAGCGGCTTGACGAGCACTTCTCCCAAGACGAGCTGGCTACAAGCGGCCCGGCAAACCGCCTTGCCGAATCCCTCTCGAAACAGCGTTCGTGTGACCTGCCCGAAGACGGGGTAGAACTCGAACTCGTAGATCCAGACGGCTGTGTCGAGAGCCACGAGGCTTCCCGGCGGGATCGCGTCGAGAATGTTCACAGTTCGGGCTCACGGTCCGCGCGGAGGTCACTGAGATAGCTCATCGGATCGACGCCCTCCCACACTTCGCGACCGAGGCCCGACAAACTGTTCCAGTCAATCCGCCTCTGCGCTTCGTCGCTTTCCTCCGTCGGGATCGTGAGAACAACCTCGACGGGACCGGGTCTCAGGTCACAAGGAATCTCGACCTTCAGGATGTGATCGGCCGTGACTTCGGCTTGCACGGTCATGGTTTTCATCGCGGGCTCCTCCATTGACCCAAGTGTACCAGGCACCCGCCCTGCGATCCAATTGCTGGTCGGCGGTGCTGGCGATCGACCGTCGCATCCCGGAGCCCCGTTGCAAGTGTTCGCCCATCGGCCGGAAGATACGACGACCGGCGGGACGCTCCTGGTCTGGCCCCACCTGTACGACGGCGATGGGCGGTTCATCGCGCGGATGATCCGGACGGCACCGTCCGCCGGTGTGTGATGAAGGGAAAACCCGATGCCTGTACGTCGCCGTCGGATGATCGTCTGGTCGATATGGTGGACGCTGGTGGCGCCCGCCGTCCTTCGCGCGGCGGAGCCGGAGGTCAACCTCTCCCGCTATCAGGCCGACAGTGGCGTCAGGGTCGAGCGCGTCCAGGACGAGCTCCGATTATCCTGGCGCATTCGGCAGGGCATCGACGACGCGGTGTCCGGCTCTCTCGTGCTGGACCTTCGGGCGGGCCATCCGCTCATCCGCGCGATGGCCGTCGTCTATTCTCCGCACGACCGGGAGTTACCGATCCTGGAGAATGCCGACCCGGTGATCTATTTGCTGGTCGGCAGCCGCGAGGCCCCCGCCGGTCGGCCGCCCGAGATGAGCGACTTCAACGTATTCTTCGACGCTCCGGCCAAGCGCCCGTATCAAACCTTCCGGTCGACGCTCGACCTGAAACGCGTCCGCGTGGCCAACCAGGGGCGTCGTGCGACGGTTCGCGTCGGCGAGCTCGCGATCGGGCCCTTCACCGGCGAGCTGCAACTGACCGTCTATGCGGAATCCGGCCTGGTCCACCTGGAGACGGTCATCCACACCCAGGCGGATCGTCGAGCGATCCTTTACGACACCGGACTGGCACTCCAGGACACGACGGGGCTGCGCTTCTCCTGGTTCGACACGGAGGACAAGGAACAGCACGCCGCGGCCGATCCCGCGGGGCGCGACCAGGCACTCCGCGTCGCGCATCGCTTCCTGATCGCCGAGAAGGGGAAGAGCGCGGTCGCTTGCTTCCCGCCTCCGCACCAGTTCTTCTCGCCGCGCGACCTCACGGACAATCTCGGCACGGTCTGGTACGGTAAGGGGCACCGCGGCCTCGACGATCGCTTCGGCTTCGGCATCCGCCAGTCCGAGACGGGAGGCGGCAGCTTCGTCCCCTGGTTCAACGCGCCGCCGGGCACCGAACAGCGACTGGGCGTCTTCTATCTCCTGCCGTCATTTCCACCGTTCATCGCCCGCGAGACGTTGCAATACACCCATAACGACCGGTTCCCCGACCTGCCGGGATATCGGAAGTTCACCACCCACTGGCACATGGCCACCGCCATGGCCGCCCTCGAGGAGAAACAGAAAGGTGGACTGCGCAGCACGCCCGACTTCGTGAAGATGTTCAAAGGCATGGGCGTGAACATCGTCCACCTGGCCGAATTCCACGGCGACGGGCATCCGCAAGACTCCGGCCCGGTCCGGCTGCGAGAGATGCAGGCGATGTTCGACGAATGCCGGCGGCTCTCCGACGACCAGCTATTGCTCCTGCCCGGCGAGGAAGCGAACGTCCACCTCGGGCTCCCCGCGCCGGGTCGACATGCCGGACACTGGGTGTACATCTTCCCCGGGCCGGTGTACTGGACGATGAAGCGATCAACCGGTCAGCCCTTCGCGGAACAGATCTCCCCGTATGGTCGCGTCTATCACGTCGGAGGCCGCGCCGATTTGCTGCGCCTCCTCACGGAGGAGGGCGGCCTGGCCTGGACCGCACACCCCCGGATCAAGGCATCGAGCTGGACGCCCGACATCTTCCGCCATGAGGACTTCTACCTGTCCGACCGATGGCTGGGCGCCGCCTGGAAGGCCATGCCCGCCGACCTGTCGCACGATCGGTTGGGACGCCGTGCGCTCGACCTGCTGGATGACATGGCGAACTGGGGACAGAAGAAGTACATGCCGGGCGAGGTAGACGTCTTCAAGATCGACCACACCCACGAGCTGTATGGGCACATGAATATCAACTACGTGCGGCTCGATGGAGACCGGCTGCCGCGGTTCGACGACGGATGGAAGCCCGTGCTCGACAGCCTCCGCGCGGGGCGATTCTTCGTCAGCACCGGCGAGGTCCTGATCCCCGAGTTCACGGTGAACGGCCAACCGGGCGGGTCAACCGTCGTGCTCAAGCCGGGCGAGAAGCCCGACCTCAAGGTCGAACTGTCCTGGACCTTCCCGATGCGATTCGTCGAGGTGATCTCCGGGGATGGATCGCACGTCTTCCGCGAGCGGATCGACTTGTCGGATACCGGGCCGTTCGAGCGTCGTACGCTCCACCTGAAACCGGACCTGGCCGGCCGCAAGTGGGTGCGTGTCGAGGCCTGGGACGTCGCCACCGACGGGGCCTTCACACAGCCGGTGTGGCTGAGCTCATCAGGGAACCCGTGAATCGCGCTCCCTGATGAGCCGGCAAGCGATGATCAGTGAGCTGCCGGTGCCGTCTCGCCGTCATTGGCTCTGATCGTGCCCGTGATCTGCAAGGGCTTGGCTCCTCCGATGGTGATGGAGAAGGACCAGGTCTTGCTCTTCTCAGCAGTCGCGGTGGCGGGCGTGTTGCTCGGGCCTTGGGGCTTGGCAGCGGGTCCATCCGATGCCGTCGGTTTCCCGACGGCCAAGGAGGCCGTCACCACCTGCGTGTCCGGCTTGCTGTCCTTGCTGCCGGTCTGATCGGCGTCGGCAGGAGCGACGGCGGTGAGCGTCGCCCTGTGCGGCCTTTCCGCGATGACGATGTTATCGTAAGCGAGCAGAGTCCCCTTGGCTTCCTCGAGGGCGACGAGCGAGATGTTGTACGTCGTCTTGAACTGGGCCTCGGTCGCGACGGCGGTCGCATACTGGCTGATGGCGTCGAGGAAGCGGTCGATCGTGATCCGGCCTTCCTCGTAATAGGCCCTTTGGGCGTCGAGCCGCTGGGCGGCGGCGGCCCGCAGCCGCTTCGCCGTCTGGAATTGCTTGTAGTTCGCGTCGATCTCCAGGAAGAACCGCGCCAGCGAGTGCGTCGTCTGGTGCACGACCTGCTGGTAGTACGCACGAGAGCGCAGCAGGGCGTATTGTGCCTGCCGGGTATTGGCGAGCGGACAGCGCATGCCGAGTGGCATCTGGAACGTCCCACCGATCTCCCAGGTGACCATCGCCGTGCCCGATTCCGGTTGCTGTCCCAGCCCGTTCAATTGATGGATCGCGTTGAGGTTCACAGCGGGCGCGAGCCCGCTGCGAGCCGTCAGGAGCTGCGCCTCGGCGATGTGGACGAGGAACCGCTGCTGGACGACGTCGGGCTGAGAGTCGAGCATCTCGGCGAGACTCGAGTCCCAATCCGGCTCGATCCTGGCCTCGGTGCAGGGCGTGATCGGAATGATGCGGCGGTTGTCCGCTGGCGGCAGGCCGAGCAGGTTGCGGAGCTGCCGCTCGGTGGTGATGACGTCCGACGTTCGCGTCACCAGGTCGAGCTTGAACTGCTCGAGCCGCTGGGCGGCCTCGGCGACATCGGCGATCGTGCCGCGGCCGACCTGGAGCTCGGCTTGCTCGCGGTTGAGGACCTCCTGGGCCAGGCTGACGGCGCGATCGGCGGCCCAGAGCTGAACGTGGGCCTGCGCCAGGTTCCAGTACTGCTGCTCGACCGATCGGACGTGGGCCATGAGCTCGGCCTTGATCCGCCAGACCGCGGCATCGGCATTGAGCCGCGCGATCACGATCGGTTCGACCTTGGCCTTGTCGCCGTTCGCCGCCGCGCCGATCTTCAGCGTCGTCGGCATCGTTCCACCGACGGGCACGCCCGAATTGCCGAATGCAATCACCCGGACGATCTCGCAGTTGTCCAGCCCGATGCAAATCGCGTCGCGGAGCGTCAACGGCCAGGTTTCCTTCGGCTCCGGGTCTTTCGTGATTCCGGGCCTCGCGCCCTTCGCCATGGCCATCGGCGATGGGGGGCTGGTTATCGCCAGCATGGTGTTTGCCGCCAACGTGTCCGCTCGCCTCGCAACCTTCGCCATGGCCATGGGCGATGGGGGGGCCACCGCCTTGTCCGGGCACCCCGCGCCGTCGGCCTGACATACGACGGGCGCATCCGCCCAGCGCGATGACGCGGCGATGGTCCCTTCGTCGAGTATGCCTTCCGGGCAGAGGTTCGTGCAGATCTCGTCGACCAGAGCGCATCGGCCGCGGAACTCATCGTTCAGCCGGGCACTCGCCGATCGGACGTCGCCGGACAGCACGATCTTGTACTCCGAGAGGTCGGCCTTGACCGGCCTGACGGAGATCCGTATTGAAGTGGGTGACTTTGGTATTCTGGGTGGGCTGGGCTGCGGGCCATCCGTTGCGAGCAGGGCCAGGGTCAGAAAACTCCACGACAGCGTCATCTTTCACGCTCCTCCGTGCCGAAGAAAGGATCCGCATCCTTGCTGGACACAGGGAACGGGACGGCGAGCCGAGTGAGATTCCCGGAGACACGTCAGGGATTCCGCCAGGACACACCCAACGTCCGTCTACCGAACGTCCCACCGCATCACGGTCAGCGACAGCGGCGGGAATCGATACGTGAAGCGAGGCGAGGCCGCCGCACGCGTCGAGTGCACCGGGACCACGCGTTCGGGGTCGGCGAACGAGTTGGTCGCGTCGGGCTCGCCCGCCTTGCGAGTGTCGGCCAGCGTCCAGACATCGAACGCCTGGCCATCGCGCCCGAACGCCGAGAAATCCAGGGGACGCTCGATTGCCTCGCGCTGATCGTTGACGGCGAAGAGAACGACGGACTTCCCATCGGCCGAAAGCGTGGCGCTCAGGTCGGGTAGCGAGAGGGGGGGCAAGGGGGCATCGATCCGGAGCGGGCGGTCGCCGGCCATCGTCGCGTACAGCTTCTGCGCGTAATACGTGGGCGTCTTGTACAGCCGGTGATTGTCGGTCTGGATGCAGCCCGAGCAGAAGCTGTTGACGAGGTTCGATCGATTGGCGATCGCGACCAGGTCGCAGTGGCGATGGATCAGGTTGTGGTAGCGCGAGCAAGCCAGGGCGTTCTCCAGCGTCCAGAGCCGCGCCCGGCGCGGGCCGGCGTCGCCCGCCGTAGTGTTCCACTCGGTGACCGCCACGCGGATCTTCCGGCCCGGCGCCAGCTCGTTGATTCGGCGCCGGATCGATTCGAGATCGGCTTCGCAGCCGGCCAGATCGGCGCAATCGTAGTGGTGCGGTGAGACGAAATCGAGCCAGGCGCCGGCACCGCGGATCACGCCGGGCCTCGGATACGACGAGAGGATCTCGATCGACGGGTCGGCGGCCTTCATGGCCTTGCAGAAGTCGGGCAGGCGCCGTTCATAATCGGGCCCGCCTTGCTCGTTGCCCACCTGCCAGTACTTGATGCGGTAGGGCTCCGCATGTCCGTTCTTCCGCCGGAGCGCACCCATCGGCGTCTCGGGGCCGCCGTTGAAGTAGTCGATCTGATCGGCGGCATCGCGCGGCGTCCGGCCGACGACGCGGACGCAGATCAGGGGCTCGGCTCCCACCAGCCGGCAGAACTGGACGATCTCCTCGAGGCCCGGGCCGGCGGGCTGCAAGCCGCCCCAGGCGCGCAGGGTCTTGCGACGGTCGGGGTCGCCGATCGTGTCGCGCCACTCGAAGTCGCCCGCATTGGTGACGTCCACGGCGCTGCCGCCGAACCGGATCACGCCCGGCTTCATCGCCCGCACCGCCTCGACGACGTCCTCGCGCCAGCCGCCAATCGCGTCCTCGGGCATCAGGCTGGCACTGTCGAGCCAGAGCGTCCCAGGACCATGGAACTCGATCGAGATCGTCGCCCGGTCATCCGTCGCGTTCGGCACGAGGCGCGCCTGGTGCTTCGCCCACTCGCCGGTCGGCTGCAGCTCGCAGGCGGCGTACTCGGTGCCCTCTCGATGCAGGCGGACCCGCACCGGGCCGCGGACCCCTTTCTGCTTGAGGTAGATGGAGAACGTGCAGCCCAGGCCCTGCTGGAGCGCGAGGCCGTCCTGGGCGATGCCCAGCGTGCAAGGCACGTCTTCCTCGGCGGCGATCCGGTACGAACTCGAACCACCGATCCTGGTCGAAGTGTCGCGGTCGAACTTGCCTCGATTGGTCGTGCCGCAGGGATACCAGGGGTGCTCGCGGAAGTCGGTTTCCTTGAGGTAACGCAGCAGCGTGTACGGGCTGACACCTTCGAAACCGCCGTCGCAGAGCTTGTCGGCCCACATGCCCGGCACGAGGTCGCAGAGGTATTCGATGAATTGACCATATTGCCCCGGCTCGATCCGTCCCGCCTGGAGGAACTCTCGCGTGATGATCGCTGGCGTGCGGGACGGCTCGAAGGCTTCGAGCTTCAGGTCGTCGAACCAGGCCGTGCCGGTCCCCTTGCCGTATCCGACCAGGAACGGAGCGATGCGGATGCGGCCGTCTCCGGGCGCCCGGAAGACGAGTTCCACTTTCGTCCAGTCGGTGTCGCCGGAGTGGCTCGGGCCCGATGCCAGCGTTCCTCTTCCATGGGCCCCCTGGACCTGGAACGTCCCGCAGACCGGCGCGTCGAGCGGATCGAGTCCCCTCGTGCGCACCCAACCATTGAGCCGATACCAGCCGCCGGGGCGAACCGCGACCTCCTGGCCGAGCGCCGTGTCGGAAAGCTCCGACGCCGAGACGCGCAGCGACTGCCGGCCCTCACGGACGATGCTCCGGTCGGCCTCGACCTTCGCCCGCGCGCCGTAGGTCACGACGTCCCAGCCTTCGACCACGGACGATGACTCGAATCCGGGATTGCGCAACGCGGCCCCCGTTTCGGCCCCAGCCTGCTGGCCCTGGCTGAGCAACGACGTCACGATCGTGAGACAGAGAAGCCCGGCCATCGTCGCACCTCCTCAACCTTCGCGATGCCACACATTAACACGCGAGCGCCCTGCCTTCCACCAGTCAGAGCACCGAAGGTCGGTGCCGGATCTGTCTAGGCACGCAGCCCTTCCTGCAGAACCATCTGGTCTTCTTGTAGGAGGCGACTCCGTCCGCCGATCTTCGTCCCATCGTCAAACGCTGTTGCGAGGTCGGGTCTTGGTGTCACGCGGCTTCTCTGGCATCATCGGTGGGCCATCTCGCGCCGCTCGGGCCGAGAGGGGGGACGACTTCGAATCACATGCGAGAGTAGAGATCCACCGATGAAGAGCAACGCAGACATCGGCAGCCGCCGATACCTCGGGACGGGACTGATCGCCGCCTTAGCCGCGATCATCGCGTGCAATCCATCCGCCGCGCTGGCGGACGTGAAGCTGCCACACATCTTCGGGACCCACATGGTCCTGCAGCGCGACCAGAAGGATCGCGTCTGGGGCTGGGCGGAGCCCGGCGAGGAGGTCACGGTCACGATCGCCGGCCAGAGCAAGACGGCCAAAGCGGGAACCGACGGCGCCTGGCAGGTCCAGCTCGACCCGATGCCCGCCGGCGGCCCGCACACCCTGACGGTCCAGGGCAAGAACACCGTGAAGTTCGAGGACGTCCTCGTCGGCGAGATCTGGATCTGTTCCGGGCAGTCGAACATGCAATGGCCGGTCGGCGCCACCAAGGACGTGGACCTCGAGATCCCCACGGCCAAGTACCCCAACATCCGGCTGATCACGGTGCCGAACCGCGGGTTGCAGGAGGCCCAAAAGGACTTCGACGGCCAATGGGTTCCGTGCCGGCCGGATACCGTCGGCGGGTTCTCGGCGGTCGGCTACTTCTTCGGCCGGCAGTTGCACCAGACGCTCGGCGTTCCGATCGGCCTGATCAATGATGCCTGGGGCGGCTCGGCGTGCGAGGCCTGGATCCGCCGCGACATCTTGGCGGCCGATCCCAAGTACGGGCCCCTCATGCAGAACTGGGCCGAAATCGAGAAGAACTACCCCAAGGCCAAGGAGGAGTACACGGCCAAGTACGCCGCGTGGCAGAAGGAGGCGCAGAAGGCCAAGGCCGAAAACAGGAAGGAACCCCAGGAGCCGTTCAACCCGGACTGGTTCATTTACGGCAATTTCCGGCCCGGCAACATCTACAACGGCGTGCTCAAGCCGACGATCGGCTATGGCATCCGCGGGGTGATCTGGTACCAGGGCGAGTCGAACGCCGGGCGGGCCTACCAGTACCGCGACCTCTTTCCGCTCATGATCACGAGCTGGCGCAATGAGTGGGGTCAAGGCGACTTCCCGTTCTACTGGGTCCAGCTCGCCGATTTCCTCGCGGAGTCGCCCACGCCGCGCGACAGCGGCTGGGCGGAGCTTCGCGAGGCGCAGACGATGACCATGGAACGGCTGCCGCATACCGGGCAGGCGGTGATCATCGACATCGGCGAAGGTAAGGATATCCACCCCAGGAACAAGCAGGACGTTGCGCAGCGACTGGCGCGATGGGCATTGGCCCGCGACTACGGCGTACCGATCGCCCACCAGAGCCCGACCTACAAGTCGATGGCACGCCAGGGCAACAAGATCATCCTCACCTTCGACCACGTGGGCGGCGGACTCCGCACGTTCGACGTTGAGGAAGGTCGCGGGTTCGCCATCGCCGGCGCGGACCGGAAGTTCGTGCCCGCCCAGGCTCGCGTCACCGGACAGGACACGGTCGAAGTCTGGTCCGATGGAGTCTCCGAGCCGATCGCTGTGCGGTACGCCTGGGCCGACAATCCGGTCTGTAACCTCTATAGCGCCGAGGGTCTGCCGGCCACGCCCTTCCGGACCGATGACTGGCCCGGAGTGACCACTAACAACCTCAAGTAGCGGCCGGGGCGAGGCAGTCCGAATCGGGGGAGGCGGGGTCCCGGACGACCTCGCCTCCCCGCGATCGTTCAGACTTCGGGGAGCTTCCAGGGATCGCGGCGCTCGCGGTCGAGCGGGATCGGCTGGCGGTTGGTATTGGTCGCCGCGGTGACCCCGGGTCCATAGACTCCGGCTTCCGCTTCTTCGCCGAGCTCCCACAGGTCGGAGTCCCAGAACATCGGCCGGCGATACCAGTACGCCAGGTTGCCGAGGTGACACACGGTGACGGAGCGGGCGCCCACCTCGACGTTGGCGATGGGATCCTTGCGGCTCCGGACGCAGTCGAGCCAATCGTCGTGGTGCGACTTCGCCCGCGGCAGCCGCACGTCGTTCCGCTCGAGCGGACGCTTGAGGATGTCGGCCGGCATCGAGATCAGCTTGTCGCGGTCGACATGGATCATGCCCACCGTGCCGATGAACGTCACGCCGCTGGGACCGCCGTGGACGAGCTCGATGCCGTCGTCGTACCAGTAGCGGACGCCGGATTCGGACTTGCCGTTGAACGGGCGGTTGGATGAAGTATGGACCGGACTCGTCGCGGCCGAGGCCCCACTGGGCGATGTCGAAGTGGTGGGCGCCGAAGTCGGTCATCCCGCCGCCCGAGTATTCCTTGTAGCTCCGCCAGTTGGGGAAGTGCTTGTGCACGCCTCGGGGGCTGAGGATCGAGTTGTATGGCCGCTTCGGCGCCGGGCCGAGCCAGAGATCCCAGTCGAGCCCCGGCTCCATCGGCTCCGCGGGCAAGTCGCAGGGATGGCTCGGTCCGCCGACTCCGGCGCTGACGGTCAGGATGCGGCCGAGCCGACCGCTGCGGACGTACTCGCACGCCGTTCGGAACTTGCCGTCGAACTCGGTGCGCTGCTGGCTACCCGTCTGCAGCACCCGGGCGTACTTGCGGACCGCATCCATCACGACCCCGGCCTCGTGGATCGTCAAGGTCAGCGGCTTCTCGCAGTAGATGTCCTTGCCCGCCTTGGCGGCCTCGATGATCTGGATCGCGTGCCAGTGATCGGGCGTCGCGATCACGACGGCGTCGATGTCGCGGCGCTTCAGGAGGTCCCGGAAGTCGTTGTACGCCCGGCACTGATCCGGCTTCGCGGACTTCGAGGGCTCCTTCTGGTAATGCTCATCCACGGTCTTCTTCGCGGCCTCGCGGCGCTTGGTGTCGCAGTCGCAGACCGCCAGTACCTGGACGTCGGGCCGCTTCAGGAACGAGCCCAGGTGGTACCTGTTCATCGTCCCCATCCCGATGAAGCCCAGCGTGATCCGCTCGCTGGCCGCGGGACTGTCCTCACGGCCCAGCGCGGGCCGACACGATCGCCGGCACCGCCAGACTGGCCGCACCGGCCATCTGGGCAAACCCGCGTCGGGATAGCTTGTCATCGTGATTCATCTCGTGTTCCCCCCGTTTCGCCTCGACCTTACCGGCGGACCGCCGGCCTCGCATCGGCCGAGTCTAACGCGCCCAGCGGCTCGCAGAAATATGGCGAGATTCGCGGCACGATCTGTGACCGCGGCCGCCGATCGCGCATAATGGCGACTTGTTCAACTTTCGTTTGAGGATTCGCGCCGAGAGGTCGGACGCAAATCCGTCCAGTGGAGGAGTCGGAGCGATGACGAGAGCAAGCCTGAGTCGCCGCGCGTTTCTGGGCCGTTCGCTGGCCGTCGCCGGAGTGGGGGCGAGCTTCGCGATCGGCGGGACCAAGTCCTCGGGCCGGATCATCGGCGCCAACGAGACCGTCCGGATCGCGATCGCGGGGCTCAACGGTCGCGGCGGTTCGCACGTGGATGAATTCGCACCGATGCCCGGCGTTGACATCGTCTGCCTGGTCGATCCCGACTCGCGGACGTACGCCAAACGGCTCAAGCAGGTCGCGTCGAGGCTGGATCGCGCCGGCAAGCCGACGGGCGTGTTGCCGGCGACCGAGAAGGACATCCGCCGCGTCCTCGAGAACAAGTCGGTCGATGCCATCTCGGTCGCGACGCCCAACCACTGGCACGCGCTCATGACCATCTGGGCCTGCCAGGCCGACAAGGACGTCTACGTCGAGAAGCCGTGCAGCCACAACGTCCACGAGGGTCGCGTCGCCGTCGAGGCCGCGCGGCGGTACAAGCGGATCGTCCAGCACGGGACTCAGAGCCGCTCCAGCACGCGGTGGGCCGAGGCCGTCGAAGCGATCCGCACGGGCCAGCTCGGCAAGCTGCTCGTCTCGCGGGCCCTATGCTACAAGCCCCGCGAGAGCATCGGCGAGAAGCCGGTCACGACTCCTCCCAAGGAGGTCGATTTCAACATCTGGCTCGGCCCCGCCCCCGAGCAGCCCTTCCACGCCAACCTCGTCCACTATAACTGGCACTGGTTCTGGGACTTCGGCAACGGCGACATCGGCAACCAGGGCGTCCACCAGATGGACATCGCCCGCTGGCTGATCCCCGCATCGCAGTCCACCAGCGCGACCTACCCCAGGTCGGTCATCAGCGTGGGGGGACGGTTCGGCTATCGCGACCAGGGCCAGACCGCCAATACCCAGATCGCGGTGATGGATTATGGGGACTCGCAGCTCATCTTCGAGGTCCGCGGCCTCCCGACCGGGCCGTTCCGTGGCTCGAAGGTCGGCAACATCGCCCACCTCGAGGCCGGCACCATCGTCAACGGCAAGTTCTATCCCAAGGGCAAGGAGGAGTCGGTGCCCCTTTCGGAAGTCGTCAAGGTCGAAGCCCGGCGCGGGCCCGGCCACGGCCATTTCGGCAACTTCATCACCGCCGTGCGCAGCCGCAAGGTCGAGGACCTCAACGCCGACATCCTCGAAGGCCACCACTCCGCGGCGCTCTGCCACCTGCCCAACATCTCGTACCGGCTCGGCGAGGACGTGCCGTTCAGCAAGTCCTCGGGCGCGTTCGGCGACGATAAGGAAGCCTACGAGACGTTCGCGCGCATGGAGGAGCACCTCAAGGAGAACAAGGTCGCGCTCGACGGCCTCAACTATCGCCTGGGCCGCAAGCTGACGTTCGACGCAGCCTCGGAGTCGTTCGTCGGCGACTCGCAGGCGAATGAACTCCTCACCCGGCCCTACCGGGCGCCCTTCGTCGTGCCCGACCACATCGCCTGAGTACCGATCCGGGAGGGCGATCGCCCTCGCCCTCCCGGGTTCCCTCAATGATCCTCCAGCGCGAGGACCGCGAACGCGGTCGCCGCGTCCGACATGAACTTGCCGACATGCGTCTTCGGGTCGCGCCGCTTGTTGAGCGAGAACCCGACCCAGTTGCCGGACGGCTGCTGATTGGCCCGCAGCCAGGTCAGGCCGCGCGCGACGGCGGGGTGGTCCTGGTGCAGACCGGCGAGCTGGAGCACGTGCAGCGCCAGGCCCGTGGCGTAACCGTCCGGAGCCGTCTCCTGAGGCGTCTTGTCCTGCCTGCGGCCATCGACGAACGCTGACAGGCTCCAGCCGCCGCCTGGCTGCTGCTTCGCCACGACCTGGTCGATGATCTGCTGACGCTGGGCCGGCGTCAGCAGGCCGTCGATGGCCGTGGACGCCCACAGGGCGAACAGCCGGTTATGCAGGCTCTGCTTCTCGAGATGGGAGCCGAGGTAGCGGCGAATCCGGTCGAACACCCGCCCGCGAGTCGGCATCCCGAGCCTTGAAATCGCCGGCCACCGTGCCGACGGCGATCGCGGCGAGCGTCGTCCCGTAGAAACGCGCCTCGCCGAATTCCCAGGGTCGTAGCCCGAAGTCGAGCCAGTCCCACGAGCCGGATTCGGGGCCGTCCTTGCTCTGAGTCGCCCAGAGGTGGCGGAGGGCCTCGCGGGTCGAGTCGCTCGGCTCAGCCAGTCCACGCCGGCGGTCGTCCCGAGCGAGGACCAGGGCGTTCAGGACGGCCTCGGTGCCCCACGACTCGACCTTCTTCCTCTCCTCGAAGTCGTAGGAGAGGCGGAACCGCGGCGTATCGAGCTCGCCCCAATGCGCGACCCGCCGCCGGACCTGTTCGAGGAGACGCGTCTCGTGGGCCGACGGCTGCTCCTCGCCCGTCGCGTGGCGAACCGACGGCCGGCCCAGGGCGTACGACACCGAGGTGTGACAGCTCAGGCAGGAGACCTTGTCGGCCCCCTCGCCGCGGTCGGCGCCGCCGAATGCCTCCCATTCCGCGGCCCGCGCGTCGAGGTACCGCGCGGCCTGCTTCGGGCTCCAGCCGGTCCCCTCACCGGCAATGGCGGACGATGTTGACGCGAGCAGCGCGATCGCCAGGATCGAGATGGGTTTGCCGAAATCGTGCCGGTCCATTGGTCACCCCGGAATCCAAAGGTGCGGATCGTGTCATGAGGACGTCGGACTTCCCGTCGATCGGACGGATGGATCGGGTCTCGAGCGCGGGAGTCTCCAGCGCAGGTAGCTGGCCAGATCGGAGTAATCGTCGGTCCACGCCCGTGAACCCGGGCGAGATCGCGGACGTTGCCACCGTTCGTCGGAAACCAGAGGACCGAGGTCGGTCTCGGTCGCGGCCATCACGGCCCAGATCGATGGCTGCTTGCCGACCCGGCGCTCCTCCGCACTCACCAGCGTATCGTAACGGATCCGGCAGACAAGTCCCGCGTCCTCGGCCTGTCGTCCCATCAGGGGGTCGAGGTCGAGATAGCGGTTTGATAGGTTGACGGCCAGGATACCTCCCTCGGCCAGCTTGGACCGATACAGCCCGATCGCTTCCCGAGTGACGAGGTGGACGGGAAGCGAGTCGGAGCTGAAGGCGTCCAGGACGATCAGGCGATAGGCGCGGTCGGGGGCCTCCCGAAGGCGCAGCCGGGCATCACCGAGGACGACGTCGAGTGACTTCGAGCGAGAGTCCCGCAGATATGTGAAGTAACGGATATCTCGGGCGATGCGTTCGATCGCCGGGTCGATCTCGTAGAACGTCCAGTCCTGCGCGGGCCGAGCGTAGGCGGCCAGGGTGCCGGCCCCGAGGCCCACGATCGCGATGCGAGTTCCGGGCTGATCGACTCGCGGACCGATCGCCGCGAAGACCTGGCCGATCGGCCCCGAGCGCGTGAAGTACGTGGAAGGCTCGCGGGCCAGGGCCGGCTCGAGGCTCTGCTGGCCGTGGAGGGTGCTGCCGTGGAAAAGCCGATGCACCGTACGATCGGCGTCCTCGGTCACGCGTACCACTCCGAAGAAGTTGCGCTCGATGTGGAGCAGGCGGCCGCTCACACCCTGGGTCAGGCCGCTCGCCGCCATCACGGCCGCGGCCGTGAGAGCGAACCGCAGAGGCCTGCGCCTTGCCGTCGTCAGGGCATAGAACGCCAGGCCCGATGCGACCATCACGCCGAGGACGCCCGGCACGGAATCGGCCAGACCGCCCCGGTTGGTCGCGAGCAGCGCAGTCAACAGGAAGACGGCCCCGGACGGGAGCAAGTCGCCTGGCAGCCGATCTCGAGTCGAGATCCTGTCGATGGCATCCGGCGCGACCGCAACGGCCGACCCCAGCACGATCGCCAGCGGATACTCGACGACCCGGTTGAAGAGCAACGGCGCGAGGATCGCATTGAAGACGCCTCCGAGCAGGCCGCCCAGCGCGATCGTCAGGTAGAAGGACGACAGGGATGGCGCGGCCGGGCGCCGGCGCGCCAGGGCGCCGTGGCAGGCGACGGCTCCGGCGAAGAAGCTCAGCAGGTGGAGCGGAATCCACAGGCCATGGACGAACCCCGCGCTCAGGACCAGTGCCAGCGGTAGGACGAGGAACGGCAGGAACCTCGCGGCCAGCCGAACCGCGGGCGAGTCCGGGCCGGCGAAGGCGACGATGAAGCTGAGGAGGTAGAGCGCCAGCGGGATGACCCAGAGGAGCGGCATCGGCGCGAGGTCGGTCGTCAGGTACGTCGTCACGCCCATCAACCAGCTCGACGGGATGAACACTAGGACGAGCCAGCGGAGCAATATCCCGAGGGCAGGGCGTGCCGGCGGGGCGAGATCGATGGCCTCGGCGGCGCCGCTGCTCGGAAGCGTGCGTCGCCGACTCAGCCGTCGCGCGATCAGGCCGCAAGTCACGAGTGAAATCGCGACCAGAATGAACCCTGCCCTCCACATCCTGGCCTGCGAGGCCAGGCTCAGGTACGGTTCGATCACGAAGGGGTAAGCCAGCAGGGCGAGCAGGCTGCCGGCATTGCTCGCCGCATAGAGGAAGTACGGGTCGTGAGCCCGGGGATGTCTGGTCAGCGAGAACCAGGTCTGGATCAGCGGAGTCGTCGCCGCCACGACGCAGAGAGGAATCGTCGCCGAGGTCAGCAGCGTCCGGAACAGGCGGAATACGGGGGCTTGACCGGGGCTGGCGACGTCCGGATCGGGCGCGATCGGTGGGAGCAAGCAAGCGAGCGCGAGCACGAGCCCCAGCGGCACGAGAGAGAACAGCCAGACGACCCGGTACTCATACGCGCGGCCGATCCCCAGGCCACCGGAGATGCCATAGCCCCCCAACAGGACGAGCTGGAAGTAAACCAGGCAAGTGTTCCAGACCGCGGGCGTGCCGCCGAAGAGGGGCAGGACCATCTTGCCGATCATCGGCTCCGCCCAGAACAGCAGGACCGAAGCCAGGAACGCAGCGAGGCTGAAGAGGAGGACGACGGCCCTCATTGGCCCCTCCTCCCCGACAGGATCGCACGACAAACCGGGGAGGCGATGATCGGGCCGATCGGATACAATCGGAGGGTCAGCAACGCACGAGGGCCAGCGGACGAGGGACTGCCGCGGCCCGTGGATCGAACAGGACGTTTCGGGGATTCCCCTTGCCATCCTTGCATCGACGGATCGCAAGCCGGCTGCGGTTTCGCGAATACCTGCGGCGTTTCCATGGCAACCTCAAGTCCGGTACCGCCGCGCGCCCCGAACAGGCCGGCCCGGCCGGCCGGCATCGCTCGTTGCCCACGCTCTATCGCGAGCTGTACGGGCTGCTGGTCGGCTACCGTGGGGCGCTCGCCGTAGCGATCGCCGCGATGACGGTGGCGACCCTCTTGAAGCTGATCCCGCCGGTGGCGACCAAGGCCGCGATCGACTACGTGATGCTCTCGAAGCCGCTCCCTGCCTGGTTCACATCTCAGAGTCCCGTCGCGATCCCCGAATCGCCGCGGGTCCGCCTCGGTTTGCTGGTGGCGGTCGTCTTCGGGGTCTCGGTGCTGGGGAAGATCCTCGGCCTCTCGAGCCGATGGCAAGCCACGCGGATCACCAAGCGCGTCCAGGTCGCGGCCCGGAGGAAGGTCTACGATCATGCGATGAGACTGCCCCTTCACCGAGTCTATCAACTCAAGTCGGGCGGCGCCTCGAGCCTGCTGCGCGAGGACGCCGGCGGCGTGGGTGAGCTGATCTTCAGCATGCTCTATAATCCCTGGTCGGCCGTCGTGCAGTTCCTCGGCGGCCTCGTGGTGCTGGCCTTCGTCGAATGGCGGCTCCTGCTCTTCGCCCTCGTGCTCGTGCCGTTCGTCTACTACTCCGACCTGACCTTCAATCGCCGCATCCGCCCGCTCTTTCGCGACGTCCGGAAGGAGCGCCAGCAGATCGACAGCGAGACCACCGAGGTCTTCGGCGGCATGCGAGTGGTGCGAGCCTTCGGCCGCCAGAAGAGCGAGTCGGCGCGATTCATGGGCCAGAACCACTTCATGGCCCGGCTCGAGCTGTACGTCTGGTGGCTGTCCCGGCTCATCGAGCTGCTCTGGGAGTTCTTCCTGCCGATGGCCTCGGTGGCGCTGTTGCTCTACGGCGGCCTCCAGGTCATCGACGGCCGTCTCTCCCTGGGCGACCTGATGATGTTCCTGGTCTATCTCGCCATGCTGCTGGAGCCGATGGCCATCCTCGCGTCGAGCGTCACCCAGTTCCAGAATAACCTCGCCGGCTTCGACCGGGTACTCGACCTGCTCTCCGAACCGCGCGAGATGGCCGAACGACGCGGCACGCGCACCCTCGCGAAGGCGTCGGTGGCGGGGAGGATCGCACTCGACGGCGTCGGCTTCGTGTATCCCGGCACCACTCGCCCGGTACTTCGCGGGATCGACCTGGATGTCGAGCCGGGCGAGACGGTCGCGCTCGTGGGCCGGAGCGGCTCGGGCAAGACGACGCTCTGCAACCTGATCGCGCGGTTCTACGACCCCACGCGCGGCACGGTCGCGCTCGATGGGGTCAACCTTCGCGAGATCGAGGTCGAAAACTACCGCCGGCTGCTGGGCATCGTCGAACAGGACGTCTTCCTCTTCGACGGCACCATCGCCGAGAACATCGCCTATGGCGACCGCTGGGCCTCGCGCGAGCGGATCGAGTACGCCGCCAACGCAGCGAACGCCGCCGAGTTCATCGAACGACTTCCCGATCGCTACCAGACACTCATCGGGGAGCGCGGCGTCCGGCTGAGCGGCGGCCAGCGGCAGCGGCTGGCCATCGCCCGCGCGGTGCTCGCCGACCCGCGGATCTTCATCCTGGACGAGGCGACCAGCAACCTCGACAGCGAGAGCGAGCGGCTCATCCAGCAGAGCCTCGCCGAACTGCTCCGAGGCCGGACCTCCTTCGTCATCGCGCACCGACTGAGCACCATACGTCACGCCGATCGCATCCTCGTCATGGACGACGGGGCGATCGTCGAGGCCGGCAGCCACCAGGAGCTGATGTCCGGCAGCGGCCTCTACCGCGACATGGTTGAGCTGCAGCGGATCGAGCAGGGCAGCGTCGTCGAGTAGCGTCGCCGACGATCCGAGCGCGATGGCGGGCCAGCGATCGTCCCCGACGGTGAGGCAAGGGCCCGATCGCGCACGACATACGCGACCGGGCCCGGTCTCGTCGGTTTCGTCGATTCCCGGCGCGTGGGAGTCAATAGGAATCCGAGCTGATCACCTCGCCCATGGCCCGGGTACCGAGGCCCCACCAGGCCTGCAGGCTGACGCTACTCTTGACGAAATGCACCGAGCCGTCGGAGAAGCAGACATTGACGCCGCCCGGATGCATGCTGTTGGCCGACGGTGCCCCATAGGGGCCGATGTAGCCGACGAGCGCGACCGGGTCCGAGGGATTCTGACACGGGGGAGTGTTCGGCGGCGTCCAGTGCACGTAGCTGGAGAGGACGAGGTAAGCCGGGTTCCCTGCCAGGAGCTGGATGCCGACAGCCGCCGGATAGATGGCCGTGGTGTTCGACGACAGCGACTGACATCCCTTGGCGAAGAGGATGGCCGGGTTGCTGGTCATCAGGGTGCCCGGAAGCACCGACCCCGGCAGCGCACCGATCGTCCCCATGAAGATCGCCCGCAAGCCGTTGGTCCCGTTGGGATAGACGGCGGCCGTCGTGGTTCCGAAGGGATAAGCGGAAAGGAGTCGCTCGCTGAATAAGGCCGTGTTGGACGTCCCGTCGGTGATCGATTGCATGCCGATGGTCGGCAGCCGGTTGGTGGTCGTCACGATCCCCTGTTCCAGGTCGTAGCCCGGGACGATCGTGCCGGTGTAGGGCTGGATCGCGGCCGGGCCGCCATAGTTGCCGACGTAGTTCGACACGGCGTAAGAGCCGACACTCATGCCGCCGAAGGTCGGCACCTGATAGAGCTGGGTGTTGCCGGACTCCGACGGGCAGAGCAGTGCGCTCACCTTCGTGATGGCGGCCGTCGCATTGCTGTACTGGCCGATGCTCCCGTCCATCGGCGACAGGAAGAAGTTGATCGAATTGTAGACCGGTTGCTGCTCGAGCTGGGGGTAGATGGCGGCGTACCAGTTGAATCCCCAGGCGAGGCCGACGGTGTTCCCCGTCACGTTCGCCGCCATCGTCGGCCAGCTCGTCTGGGGCGGGAACACATTGTTGGAAGAGACGTAATTCTGGGCCGCCAGCCCGAGCTGTTTCAGGTTGTTGGTGCATTGGGCGCGGCGGGCGGCTTCGCGGGCGGCCTGCACGGCCGGCAGGAGCAGGGCGATCAGGACCGCGATGATCGCGATCACCACCAGGAGTTCGATCAGCGTGAATCCGCGGCGAGTCGGCATCTTGATGTCCTCGGTCAATGGGTTTGGCATATAAGCGTATTTCTCCACTCTGGGCTCCGATAGGAGCCCGCTCCTCGAGCGCGCGGTACGACCGCACGCGGCGCCGGGATTCGACGTCGCTTCCCTCGACGGGGGTCGCGCAAGGCCAATCGGGTACCTTGTGATGATATGATCACAAAGACCTAAGACTCGGGACGCAGTCCACCCGCGTGCTCATTCGAGAGCACAAATCGAGAAGTCGGGCTCTGCGCTGGCCAGGGGTGTCTAAGAGGTGGCCAGGGGTAGGGGAGGGCCGGTGCAGGCGGGAGTACTGCAATTCGCCTCGCTTTCATCCGAACGACGTCCTGCCTGTCCGAGCACTCGCCCCGGCGGTGATGGATCGCATCGAGGCGCCGGCGAGCGTTCGGATGGACACCTAAGAAGCTCGGACTCGATTAATGATACAATTCGATCATGGCGGCGTCCAGTGTCCAGTGAAGAAAGCCAGTAAAATCTGCTAAAAGCTTCGACACTGGTTATGTACGACTGTTTAATTGTGCGGGGCCGCCAGGCCTCGTGGCCATACCCGGCCCGGCTCCCTCGAGTCGGGATCCTCACCGTCCGATCCTGACATGCTGCGATAAGCCTATCACGCTAGTTCTCATCAACGTGCATCTTCAGTCCATGCGCCGGCCGGAGCGTCATCGACGGCAGCGGCTCGACGACCGCGTCGGCGGCGAGGCGCAGCCGGTACCGCCCGGCGATCGTCGCCAGCACCAGGGCGGCCTCCATCAGCGCGAAGTTGTTGCCGATGCAGATCCTGGGGCCGCCGCCGAAGGGGAAGTAGGCGTAGCGCGGGATCCGCTGCAGCAGCCCGTCGGCCCAGCGCTCGGGGCGGAAGGCGTCGGGGTCCTCGAACCATCGCGGATCGCGTTGGATGACCCAGGCGGTCATGAACACCGTGGTCCCTCGCGCGATGCGATAGCCGCCCAGCTCCAGGGGCTCGGTCGATTCGCGGCCGGGCATCCACGCCGGCGGGAAGAGCCGCAGCGCCTCGTTGATGATGCTCTCGGTGTACGGCAGGCGCGGCAGGTCGGCGTAGGTGGGGGAGCGGCCCTCGAGCACCCTGCCGACCTCCTCGTGTAATCGGGCCTCGGCCTCGGGATGCTGGGCCAGCAGGTACCAGGCCCAGGAGAGCGCATTGGCCGTGGTCTCGTGACCGGCCAGGAACAACGTCATGCACTCGTCGCGGAGCTGGCGGTCGGTCATCTGCCGGCCGCTCTCCTCGTCCTGGGCGTGCAGCAGCATCGAGAGCAGGTCGCCGTGGTCGTCGTCGCTGTCCCTCCGCCGGGCGATGATGTCGAAGATGACGCGATCGAGCTGACGGACGGCCGCCGCCGACCTCAGGTTGGACGGCGTCGGCAGCCATCGCGGCACGATGAAGGGGCTCGCCGTGCTGGCGGCGAAGTTGTGCATCAGCGTCTCCATCGCCGAGCCGACCTCGGCCGATTCGCCGCCGAGCTCGGCGCCGAAGAGCGCCTTGGCGACAATCTCCAGCGTCAGGCGCATCATGTCGGCCTGGATGTCACGCGTCTGGCCGTCCGACCAGGACGCGATCAGCCGCTCGGTGAAGGCGACCATCAGGTCGCCGAACGCGGCGATCCGCTCGCGGTGGAACGCCGGCTGTATGAGTTTGCGCTGGGAACGCCAGAATTCGCCTTCGCTCGTGAGCAACCCTTCACCGAGCGTGACCTTCGCCTGCCTCAGGCGGTAGTGTTTGATGAACTTGCGGTTCTGATGGACCAGCACCTCCTCGACGAGGTCAGGATGGTTGAGGAAGACGATGCGCATCGGCCCGAAGCGGGCCGAGACGATGTCGCCGTGTTGGCGAGCCCACCGCGCCAGCGAGCCAAGCCGGTCGGCGCTGAACTCGCGGAGGTTCCCGTAAATACCCCTTGCCGGCGGGCCGGGCGGACGCCCTGATGCGGCCGGACTCCGATGGACCACGGGGCTTCCAACATTCATCGGGCGCCCCCCACCAGGTACGACCTGGGGATCTCGGCGCCGGCGACGGGTCGCAGGTTGCGAATCCGGCACATCTGGTAGACGTTGATGCGGAACTCGGGGCACGTGCTCACCAGGCAATAAGCGTCGGTCGGCGACAGTCCATACTCCGTGATCATCCAGTCCATGAGGTGGACCGTCGCTGTCTCCACGGCGTGATCGAGGGGTCGGTCGGCGTGGACGGCGACCAGGCTCTGGGGCTTCTCGATCCGCAGGCCGGGGATCCGGTAGGCTTTCCTCAGCTCCAGCCGCAGGCGCACGGTCGAGCAGGTCTCGGCGGCGGTGCCGGTGAACTCGGTATCGCCCTGGCTGGCGTGCACGTCTCCGAGGTAGAACCTGCGCCCGGGATGGAAGACCGGAAGGTAGATCCGGTTCCCGGGCGCCACGTCGCGGATATCCAGGTTGCCGCCCCACTCGCCCTGGCCGTCGATGCTGGTCGTCACCTCGCGATCGGGCGCGACGCCCAGCGTGCCGACGAACGGCGTGATCGGCCACGATCGATGGGCGTCGAAGTGCACGGTCCCGTCGCGCATCGTGCCGCTGGGACCGGCCGAATGACGGAGGATCCTGGTCGTGTAGTCCTGCGAGAGCTCGGGCCATCGCGTCGACTCGCCGAGGGGACCGCGCCGCGGCCCGATGGCGATCCACGAGTAGTCGTCCACCACGATCTCCTCGATGACGACGACCAGCGCATCGCCGCGCTCGGCTCCCTCGACCCAGATGGGACCCGCGATCGGATTGGCCTGCGGCGGGACCCGGTCGAATCCCGGCCGCAGAGCCGGGATCGCCTTGTCCTGCTCCGAGCGGATATAGCCGTTGCTGGCGTCGTAGGTCTCGACCTCGAAGACCTCGCCGGGCTCGACCCTCAGGAGCGGTTCATCCCGCCAATCGAAGGCGAACTTGCGGGCCTCTTCGCGTGGGATGCGTTTCATGGTGATGGCCAGTAGTCCGTGGTGAGTGGTCAGTCAATGCCGACGGCTGAGGAACGCGATCAGGTCGCGCATCTCCTGCGGGGTCATCGTGCTCGCCAGCTCCTGGGGCATGATCGACGTCTTCTGCGGCTTGCGATCGGCGATCTCATCGGGCTTCACGTCGATCCGGCGGCCTTCCGAGTCGGCGAAGACGAGCGTCCCTTCGGGCGTCTGCTCCAGCAGGATTCCGGTGAACAGCGTCCCGTCGGTCCGGGCGACACTCCACGGGAAGAACTGCGGCGCGATCTCCCGGCTCGGGGCCACGATCGACTCGATCAGTTTTCGGCGTTCGGTCGCGGACGCCAGGGTCGTGAGGTCGGGTCCCGCCTGGCCGCCACGCCCGTCAACCTGGTGGCACCGATAGCAACCCGGCCCCTTCGAGTGGAAGAAGACGCGTTCCCCGGCCCCGGGGTCCGCCGGCCCCTCGAGTCGCGCGAGCCAGTTGTCCACGGAGTCCGGCTCGCGGGTCTGTGAGGCCGAAGGACTGGCAACGGCGCCCCGGCCGAGTCGATCCAATAGCTGGAGCGTCGCGCCGTCGGCCTGATTCGCCCGGCGCAGTCGCGCGACGTCGTCCGATGAGAGGCTCGTGCCGCGCAGGCTCCGGAGGGCCTCGGCGCGCAGGGCGGGCCGTGCCTCCGCCGCGATCGTCAGCAGCAGCTCACGTTGGTGGCCCGCGTCGTCGGCCAGCCCGGCGATCGCCTCGGCTCGGATCGAATCGGGCTCCGAGGATTCGGACGCGATCTTCGCCAGGACCGCGAATCGACGATCGAGGTGCCCGCGCGCGAGGCTGCGCACCGCTTCGAGTCGCGTCGACTCGTCGGCGGAGCGGAGGAGCCGCTCCAGGAGTGCGAGCGTCAGCGCCGGGTGATCGGGACGGAGCATCCTCAGGCCGCGGCGGAGGATGGCCGGCGGCGTGCGGCCATTCCTGAGCAGGGCCGCGATGTAGTCCTCACCGGCCAGCTCGTCCCGCACGTCCCGCTTGCGACCGTCGAGCATCTCGAGCGCCGCCAGCGTGGCCTGGAACAGCTCGCGAGTCGCCGAAGGCGACCTGAGCCCCTCGAGCAACGTCGGGCGAAACGCTTCCAGATGACGCTCGCCGATCCACTGGATCGCCGCGAAGCGGATCGTCGGATCGGCGTCGGCCAGGAACCGGGGCAGAAGGGTCCTTCCGTCCGCCGCGTCCTCATCCCGAAGGACCAGCAGCAATCCCAGCCGCCGTGCCGGCGAAAGCTCGGGCAGGCCGGCGATCGAGGCCAGCTCGGCCGCCTTGAACGACCGCTTCAATCCCCGCCGCGCCGCCTGCCGCATGAAGGGATCGTCCGACTCGAGCGCCTTGAGCAGGACGTCCCGAGCCGCCGGATCGGCCGTGCGCCGTAAGGCCTCGGCACGGGCCAGCGGCGAGTCGGCCGGCGGATTCGCCCGCTCCTTCGTCGCGGCGGCCGGCTCGGGCTCGCGGCTTGTTCCGGAGTCCGGATTCCGCCTCAGCCGCCAGATCCGCCCCTTGCCGTGGAGGGTGTACGACTGGTCAACCCAATCGCTGATGTAAAGCGAGCCATCCGGCGCGATCGCGATCCCGACCGGCCGGAAGTCGTCGCCGCCGACAACGATCGGCTTCATGACCGCGCGGAAGGACGCCCCCCGCGCCTGGAGGTCGTACCGCTCGATCCTGTGGTCGCCCCACGAGGTGACCAGCAATGCGCCGCGGTAATCGGCAGGCAGGTTCGTCCCCTCATAATTGACCACGCCGCTGGGGGCCTCGCCGGTGCCGGCGACCATGCCCAGCGTGCCGGGCAGCTCGCCGTTCCAGGAGGTGAACGGATGCAGCCCGCGCCGGCCGTTGCGGAACCGGTAGCCATAATCGCCGCCGTCGACAATATGGAGGAGCCGGCACGGGGGCCGCGAGTCGGGATCGTTGTCGACGGCGAAGAGGTTCCCCGACGTGTCGAACGTCATGTGAAACGGATTCCAGAAGCCGGTCGCGATCCGTTCGAGCTTCGTCCCGTCGGGCCGGCATCGATAGATGTTGCCGCCCTCCCCGCCACCCGAGAGCGTGGTGCCGTCGCGGCCGATCAGTCGGTAATCGACACCCAGGTTCTCGCCGAGTCCGAAGTAGACGTGGTCCGCCCCGTCAAACGCGAAGCCGGATAGCCCGTTGTGCGGATAATCACCGGTCGAGTCGAGCCGGACGATCGGATCGGGGATCCGGCCCGAGTCGGTGCCGTCGGCCCGACCGTTGCCGTCTCGGTCCTCGAGGCGATAGATCGCCGAACGAGTGGCGACGTCGATGGAACCATCCCGGGCGATGCCCAGGCTCATCGTCCACCTGGTCCCTTCGAAGAAGATGCCGGCCGATTCGGGCTTGCCGTCATGATCGCGATCCTCGAAGACCCGGATGCGATCGGCGCGGGGACCTCGGTAGTCCTTGGGTGGGAAGTGGGTGTGACTCTCGATGACGAGGATCCGGCCCCGCGCGTCAACGGCGATGCCGGTCGGCGTGACGATGTCGGGCTCGGCCGCGATCCGCTCGAGGATGAGTCGTGCATCGACCGGCCGCGGCGGCGAGGCTCCCGAGGCTCCCGCTCCGGTCGTTGCGATGACCACCGCCATCAACAGCCCGACACCCGCGCGATGCATGTTCGTCCGTCCTCATTGGCCCCGGTGACCGCACAAACCGATCGTGTGACTCGAGCGCCTCCATCGTCCGCGCTCGCAGTATAATCCAGCCGCTCGGCAAGACTCCACCGGTGGGCTCCGCGGACGACGGGGAAGAGGGAGACTGTCACATCGATACCGGCATCATCGTCTGTAGCCCCGAAGGGGCAGCCACAAATCAGCCCAGGGCAACGCCCTGGGATCGGATCGGACGGCGATCCCTGAGCCCTGAAAGGGCGAAACAGCGCCGTGCCCGTGTCCCGCCCCTTCAGGGCTCGAGGTTGCTTGGACCTCCAGGTCCCAGGGCATTGCCCTGGGCTGATCTGTTCGGCCCCTTCGGGGCAGCACCGCCATTCCCGTTCTCCTTGCTATAGACTCAGAAGGCCGGATCAAGACATCCACTCTCTCTCGAGCGCTTTCAAGGCCTCGATCGCCATCGGCGGGTACGGTCGGGATGGGTCCTGTCGCGCCATGACGGCCGCCAGGTACTCGGGAATAGTGGACAGAACGGCCGGCGGGACCGTCGGCTCCGCGTGGATCGTTGAGGTCGGCTCCACCGGCCTTGGGTTTGTTTCGTCGGAGGGCGGGTCGGGCGTGTTTGGGTTTGTTTCGCCGCCCGGCCCGATCTCCACCGCCGCCTGAGGCACGGACTCCGGCGGTTGGATGGTTGGAGTCCCGGCTTCAGCCGGAATCTCCATCGGACCGGCCGCCTGAAGGAGGGACTCCAGCACCGGTCCCGGCGGATCTGGGTTCGTTTCGTCGCCCAGGCCGTTCGACAGTCCGACCGCCGTCACCATGTCGGCATCTCCATCCATGCAACTGGCCACCGGCAAGTCGCCGCCGTTGACGTTCAGGGTCTCCTTCCGCACCTTGAACAGGGCGTTGATCGCCCGGTGCACCTCGCGGTCCTTCGCGAGCTGATACCGCCGCATCAGCTCCCCTTCCTTGCTGTCGTCGAAGGCCAGCAGGTCCATTTGCATCGCCTTCTCGAACTCCCGCCGCTGGCGGTGCACGCTCAACTTGACCTCCAGCCGACTCGCCATGGGCGCGATCAGGTCCAGTAGCGCCGCCTTGCCCGCCTCCGGGCTCGCCGGCTTCATCTGATCCGCGCCCCGACCCCGCACCCCCTCCTTGATCCGCTCCAGGTCCTCGTCGTCCGTCTCGGTCATCATGTCATCGAGGCTCGTCGGCGCCGTCGGATCCATGGCGTCGCAGGCCAGGTAGATCATCAGCACCCGCTCGTCGGTCAGCAGGTCCATCGGCTGGCGGCCCAGCAGCCGGATCGCCCGCAGCCGGTCGGGCGCCTGCCATTTGAGCTTCCGCTCCAGGATCCGCCGCAGGTCGGCCCAGCGGTCCAGCAGCCATTGACAGCCGGTCAGCGTGCCCTCCAGCCGGTTGACGATCCGTGCGGGGTTCAGCGGATCCTCGACGGAGTCGGGCCAACTGAGCCTGGGAGTGACCCGGAGCCCCCGCCAGTGCGGGTACAGCGCGATGGGTCCGCGGGGGTCCCAGAACAGGCGTCGGGAGTCGTCTTCGACCAGGTCGGCCTCGGCCTCGTCGCGGTCGAGTGTGCCGTATTGGACCAGGTCGGTCAACCTGGCCGCGATCGTACGTTCGGCCCGATCGAGCGCCCAGGATGCGTGCACGGCCCGCTCGACCAGGTAGTCCTCGACCTCGGATCGAGGCAGGAATTCGGCCTTCCAGGCCTCGATCCTGTGCTCCAATTGCTCGACGGACTCATTCGGCAGCACGACCGTCTTGGCGGTGAGCCCGTGTTTCAAGGCATTGAGCCGGACGCGGGCCTTCCCCTCGGCGGTTTTAGGGCCTTTTGACCTTGCGCCATTTCTGCGACTGGCTTCGCCTCGCCTGGAGGCGGTCTCGGCGGTCGGGATGGTCTCGACATTCTTCACGGTGTCGGTGTCGGCGTTCATGGCAGTGACTCCCGGGCGTGGCATGTTGATGGAGGGCTTCGCGTCGTCGCGAGGCGGGATCGGGGCGGCTTTCCTGGCTATGTTTCTCATCGTCGCTCCTCTCGCCCTAGAGTATGGGAAACTTTTGGCCCCTTGGACGCACTTTTTTGGAAAATATTTTGGAATTCTCAGGATCGAGAGGGCACGATCGGCGACGGTTTCGACAGGATCTGCGTTCGAACGCGGGTATTGCCAAGGACTTGTGCTGAAAAGCAGCGAGTCGGAGCGACGTGGAGCCGAACAAGGGGTGGCGCCGCGAGACGCGGAATGTCCGGCGGGAGTCCGTTCGGACCGACCACTGAATGGACCCGGATGAACGACCGTCGGACCCGGTGGATCGGCGGCTCACCCCGAACGCGGCCGGGCCGATCGACCCCTCCGCCCGGCCCGCTCGGCCGGATCGGACCGCGGATGCAGGCGGATGAACTCCCATCAAAGCGCGCGAAGGGGCCCTCCACGCTTGACCCTTGGTACGCGGCACGGATACGCAACGAGCGGCCGGGAGACTCCATAAGCCCGATCCGACCCTCGGCCGCCCGTGTGGCGAAGCCGACCGGCCGCCGGGCTGGGCCGGGCGATCCGCGTTGACCGGGTCCGGTCCGTGGAAACAACCTGCACCCCGTTCCGCCGCCCCAGCGTCTCCGTTCCGCCGCCTGGTTGCGTCCCCGTTCCCCCGTTCAGCACGTAAGCGAACTTGGACCGACGCAGACCGTTAGCGGAAAAATCTTACTCCGCTCTATTGACATTAAGCTGTTCGGACAGTTTAATTATGCATAGAGCTTGGCCGGCTCGCGACGGGTCGGCTAAATTTGGGTCTTGCAGGCCTTCCAGCAGCCAACGGGCGCCGGAGGGCTTTTTTTTTGTGCCGGCTCGGTCAGTCTGGCCGGCGCGTGCGGACGGGAGGAGGTCATCGATGAGCATCACCGCGACAACGACCGCAGCACCTGATCGTCGGATTCCATGGGTGCACGCGCACCGAGGCCGCGCCGAGCGGCGTGGGCTCTCCCCGGACGGAGAGCGCGACCTGGCCGCGAGACTCGCGGCGGGCGACAGCGCCGCCGGCGATCGCATGGTCGAGGCCAACCTCGGGTTGGTGTACTCCATCGCCCTGTCATTCATCGGTCGCGGGATGGAGCTGGAAGACCTGGTCAGCGAGGGCCATCTGGGTCTGATCCAGGCGACCCGCCGATTCGACGCGAAGTTCGGGGCCCGGTTCAGCACTTACGCCGCCTACTGGATCAAGCAGGCGATGCGCCAGGCATTGATCGACACCGGACGGACGATCCGCCTGCCGGCGCACACGATCCGCCTCTTGACGAAGTGGCGGCGAGCCGAGCGGCGCTTCGTCGCGAACTCAAGCGGGCACCGACTTTCGAGGAGGTGGCCTCGTCATTGGACTTGAGCGTCGAGCAGAGGCGCACCGCGGCCCGTGCTCTCCAGGCCGCGAGGTTACGGCAGGAGGGGAGCTTCCGCGATGGGATGGGCGGTCAAATCCTCGCCGCGGCGGCGGATGGCAATGCGGGCGCCGGCGTCGGGCGGGAGATGGAGGACGAGGAAGAGCGGGCCGAGGTCCTGAAGCGGTTGGATCGGCTCGACGTCCGCGAACGCACGATCGTGTCGCTCCGCTTCGGCTTCGAGGGCGAGGCTCAGACCCTTCAGCAGATCGGTCGCCGGCTCGGCGTGACCCGCGAATGTGTTCGCAAGATCGAACTTCGCGCGATCAGCAAACTCCGTGGCGCGTGATCCGCGACGGCTCCGACAACGGCGGTCGGGGCTCTATCGAAGGCCGCGAGGACGCGTGCTCCTGCTCCGGAAGACTTCGGACGACCCACGCGCGTCGTTCCAGACGCGGGGATCCGGGATGGCATCGGCGGTCTCGCCGACCTCGTCGTTGACGTCGTTTTCCTGCCCAGTAGGGTCCGAACATCGCATGTTGAACCGAGGTCGTGGCGCGACGGCGCCCGGCCGAGAGTATCGAGGCTCCGACCGGAATCCCCCGGGCCGGGGCGATCGTCCGCGACGCGAACGAGGGGGCTTGCAGATGACGAGTACGACGGCCGAGGGGAGTCTACGGACATCGGACCAGCAGGGGCCCAACATGGCCGCGCCCGCCGACTCGGCGGCCGGCGTCGCGGTACTCAAGGCGGTCGAAGGCGCGGCGAACGGCGCCATGGGCCGGCTCCTCAACGAGGGAGTCGCGCTCCTGCTGGCGACCGGCGGCAGTTACGTGGTCGCCTATGCATACGAATACCGATTCGCTAGTTATTACGGAATTCCCATTGATTTTATATATATTTCAATGCAAAATGTACTGTTAGCTTTCATCTCCATCCTCGGCCTGGCCGGCTTCGCCCTCCATTGGTTCCGCAATGTCGTCATCCTATCCGGCATGGGGCCCATCGCCCGGTCGCACGGCATCGCGATCACCCTCATCCGGCGTCACTTCATCGAGATCGTCATCGCGGTCGCCGTGTTGACGATGACGCGCTTCGATCCGGGTTTCTACCTGCTGGCCCTGGGGCTGGTCCCGTTGCCGCTGTACACCGAGATGCTCATGCCGCCCCTCTTGTTGATGGACCCCGAGATCAGGCGGGCCGCGGGCGTGAAGGGCTTTCACGCCTACATGCGATTCTGGACGGGATGCCTCGAAACCCCCTCGCCACCGGAGGGTGTTCTTGAAAGCGGAAAGTTAACATGGGTCTACATCGTCTTCCTCTCGATCATGGTCCCCGTCTTCGTCGCCGGCTTCCTGGGGCATGGCGAAGCCAGGCGCAAGGTGGTCTTTCCGTTCCTCGGCGAGTCCGATGAGGCCATCCTGCGCCGCTATGGTGACATGCTTGTCATCGGCCGATTTGATCGCGAGTCCGGTCAACTCGCCGGCGAATACCGCACCATGAAAGTCGAGGATTTCAGGGAGCCGGTCGTTCTGAAGCGGATCGCTCCCTATTGGCTCGCTCCGGTTTCCGTCAACGAGACCATGAAACTCGAAAGTCGGGCGCCGACGAACGATCCGGCGCCCGGCCGGACGTCTGCGGAGGCCAGTGATCCGACTCACGAAACCGGGCCTCAGGCGAGGCCGAAGTTCGAGGACTCCGATCCAATCATCGGGCAGCATTGTGCGGGCTAGAGCGCCTGAACGCTCCCCTTGCATCACCCCGAGAGAACCCCCCCTGACCCCCCCTTCGTAAGGGGGGGACGTTCGGAACGGCTCGCCCCTGTTAATCCCCCCCTTACGAAGGGGGGGTCAGGGGGTTCGAGGCCCCAGCCCGGTCTCGAGGCCCGACCGCATCGGCCATCCGTGCGTTACGCGCTTAAGGAGCGAGGTCACGTCCGAACAGCCTGCGAGGAGATTTCTGGCGTACTGGTGCATCGAGCCCCGCCGGTGGCCGGCGGAAGGATTGGACCGCCGGACGTCCGGGCTCATCAGCCGAGCGATGAGGGAGACCGCCTGCGTAGCGATCGGCTCTGTGGCCTCCAGCAGCTCGCCCCGGCCGCGGACCTTTCGGCTGTCGCCTCCATCCGCGTCATCTGCGTCCGGGCGACTCCCGCGGAAGGAGATGTCGTCCGGAGGCCCGCCCGATATCGACGGCTAAAATGGCACGCACCGCAGAGCTCCAGCGTCTGCTCGAGGGCAGATACGAGCGGCTCGCCACATTCCGTGCACTTCATCGCCCTGGTCCCCCGCCTCGGAGGTGGAGCCGGCCGCCGATCCGTGGTAGCCGGACTCCAATGTTCGGGCTGCGCCGTCTCGCCCCGCCGTGGCGCCCGCGCCGCGCAGCGAAAGGCCCCGCACGCGCGAGCCGTTCGCACGACGGGGCCACGTTAACCCGACTTGGCCCGCCCGTCGCGAGCAGGCCAGTACTCCTATTATCCCCATCGGCCGGGCGAATTTCAATACGGTGAACCGAATGGCGACTGATCCGACAGGGACTCGACCGCCGCGTGCCCTGCGGCGAGCGGCCAGCCAGGCCGCCTGTGCCGCGGCGTCGGAGGTCCCGACCGTTCCGATGAGCACGGCCACCGAGATGCCGTAGGCCCGCCGAATACCGTCGAGGACGGCGGCCGACAGGTTCCGGTACTCCCCCGCCTCGATCGGGGACAGGCCGGTGTCGGACACGCCCGAGCGGACCGCCACCGCCCGCAGCGACATTCCCAGGTCGGCCCCCTGGCACGAAGTAACGCTCCACGGAAATGGGGATCGGAATTCGGGAGGGCGAGCCTCCGTGCGAGCCGGCACCAGGTAGAGTCTCGGACGGAGCCTCGCCCTCCCGGGGGAATTCCGGGCCCTTTCTCTGTGGCGAGCTACTGAGGGACCCGGAGAGCGGACTGGAGGAGTTCATCGCGCGCGACTGCCGCGCGCGATCGCTGCTCGATGAGGCGGTGGGGTTGCGGACGGCCCTCGCCCGTCGCTGTCTCCCGATGGCCCGGAGGATGCTCGCCGATCGACTGCGATGCGCAGCGCTTACGCACGGGTATTGGCGAACATATGGCCCGTCCGAGCGTGCCGTCGGGATGGGCACCGGCCGCGTGCCTAGTTCGTGACGGGCGCAGCCGGTACCTGTCGGCCGCGGATGTCGTCGTACCGATTCGCCGGGCTCGAGGCATGGGACGAGGCGTTTTAACGGGCGCGTATCGCGGCGAGCCGGTGGGTCGCGGCCCCCTCGTCGAGTGCGCGCGGAACCCGAACTCGAGGAATCCCCCGTGACACGACTGGTACGGATCATCGCAAATCGCGCGGATCGGTACTTGCTACGACGTCCTCTCTCGACGCTCGGCTGCCTCGTCGTCCTTTGCGTCGCCGTCGAATTCCTCCTGCTCCAGGGCGTCACGGCGACCCTCGAGGCGGTCCGCCGTGCGACGATATTCCCCGTGGACGCCAGGCCGGCCGACGACGCGGCGGACCGATCAGAGCGGGATTGAGCGGCACCCGGACGAGATCGGCACTGTCATCCCGATGGCCGCGTGGTCCGGCTCCTCGCCGAGATCGGACGTCGCGATCTCGGCCAGCCGGTCGGCTTCAGCCTTCGTGCAGGCCATCTCCGAACGGCTCGTGGGATGGTTCGAGCCGGGCATCGCCGTAGGATTCCTTGACTGCGTATCCCCAGGCGCGATCAACATCGGCCGGCGGAGACGTCCCATGTCGGTGATTGCGGATGAGGTGGGGCACCGCGGGCCTCGGTGACGGCCATGGGACGCGTGGCCGTCGACGCCCATCGCGTCGCCGGCGCTCGAAGAAGCGCTCAGCAGTCCGGCCGGAACCGGTTGCCGCTGACCCGCACGGGGATATGCGAGGCCGTCCGGGGCCAGCGTCCGTCGCGCCACAGGACGGGGGGGCCATCGGTGTGCCCGGCCAACGGTGGCCCGACGAGCCCGGGCGTGGTGGGCATCTCCACCGGGCGGGCCGCGATCGCTTCGTGGAACGGACCGGGAGAGCCGGGCTCGAAGGTCAGCGGATGGTCCCCGCTCATGACGCACCTCCTGCGGTCGCTCGCCACGGCGTCGGCTCGCCGGCGGGTGACGCCTTCTCGTAACCCAGGCCCTGGAGGACCTCCAGGACCTCGCTCCAGGTGGGGAACATCCGGCCGCTTCGCCGCTTGTAGTGCTGCATGGCGTCCATGAACTCTCGCTCGGCGGCCGAGAGATCCCGCTCGCAGGCACTCGGGTCCGCCAGGCTGCGGCGGCCGGTCCGGCAGGCGGTCGGGAATGCCGCAGCCGCGTTCGACTCGGGCGGTGGATCGTCGGCTCGCGGGACAGGCGCGGCCGGCTCTCTGGCCGGGCGGGCTGGACGGATCTTCCGCATGGTCTTCATCTACTCCTCGGGTCGGCGGGGATTCGCGGGCGTGGGCCGGTAAGGACCGGTACGGTGCAAGGCGACACAGAGGGCGCCCGGAGCGCGTCGGCTTGGGGCCGCGCCGCGCTCGGTGGGCGGGCCCTCGACGGTGTCGCAGACCAGGCCGGCGACCAGCCAGTGCAGGGGCACGTCCAGCTCGGAGGCCAGGCCGCGGAGATGGGCCAGCAGCGCGCCGGAGAGGGTCACCGCGATCTCGGGGATGGCATTCATGCTGCGGCTCCCGGCGGGGCGTCTGTGTCGAGGCGGGGGGTTGGCACCTCATGGCATCGCCGCAAGCGGAGCGGCGATACAGGTAGACCGCGACACACCTCCTCACGGCTTCCCTCAGATACCCATACAACGTCCGCAGCCTCGAAGTAATGATCGAGGTGTTAAGAACAGGAGAAAACGTGATCTCGCCGGATCATCTTGGCACGATTGAGGGCTGAGTCACGAGACGACGCCTCAGCCCGGCTCCCTCAAGTGCGGGGCGCGTCGCTCGACACGGCCAAGTCTCCTCGATGGTCTCGGCCTTCGCACCGCCACCCATCGACGAAGCCCGCGATCACACCATCTCAGACCTGGACATTGCGCGCGTACTCCCGCCAGAATGAGGCCGAGGTCGATCGCGTCATGATCCGGCCGGCGGCCTCCGGCCGTCCCGCGTTGCCACCTGGGTGTACCGCCCATGCTCGACTTCAGCGAACTCGACGTCCGCACGCCGGAGGAGACCCTCCAGGCCATGTACTGTCTGGCGTACACCGACGCCCGGGACCGGTTGCAAGAGGGCCTCCATCGCGAGGCGGTCCGTTTCACCCAGCACCTGGCCGGCGAGCGGCAGCCCGCCCCGCGCCCCCGGGTGGCCGAGGCGAAGTGGCGCGGGCTGGAGGGCGCCTTGGCTGGGCGCGGCTAGCCCCAAAACAAGCGTGATAAAAAAAGGCGGTCGTGTTCAATCTATGTGATCAAGTTCATTAGATCGAGACGTACCTTCTACAGCTCGGGGCGACTCGGGCCCCGTCGCTGCCTCGAATTCCGTCTCCGGCATCGCCACCCCCATTTGCTTCTCTCGAAGGCCCACAGGGATCGGGGCATCCGGACCCCGACTTCATCGAGCCGCGCCTCAACACAGCCGGCGTGCGTGCAGCCGCTCGACCAGCCGGAGGAACACCCCTTGCCACGGGTTCCACGACAGCAACCGGTAGATCCATCGCCGAGCCGTCCGAACGATCTGGCACGGCATCTGGATGAACGCCGCGCAGTAGGTCGGGAACTCCATCCGCAGCAACGTCCGCCGCTCCGCCTCATGGCGGGCCCGGTGCCGCGGCGCCACCGGCACCAACAACGCACTCCAAGCCTTCAGACTCCACGCCAGCGAGCCCATCACCATGTACGCCCAGTTGCTCACCAGGTCGTCCACAGGCGTCGTCAACGCGCCAACGCCGCCCTTGAGCTGCGCGATCAAGTTCTCCTGGTCGCAACGATCATTGGCCGAGAACACCACCTCCTCGGCCGTCAGGTCACGGTCGTTGGTGACATAGAAGAAATAACGATATTCCTCGAACAGTCGCATCTGGCCCCGGTCCACTCCCACTCGCTTGCGGAGGACGATCATCCGATAACTCTTCTTGCAAGCGTTCGGCCGGTAGTCGAACTCCGCGACCATCTCCTCGAGCAGCTCGATGTTCTCGTAGCCACGGCGGCGGACGATCTCGGGTCGGACGTGCTCGGGCTTCCGGCGCGGGGTCGTTTTGACCGGGTACCGCGGCGGTCGCTCGAGCAGGCGGTACGAGGCCGCCGGCAGGGCGTCGGCCCTCGCCTTGAGCGCATCGTAGGCCTCGTATCCGAAGAGGAAACGGATATCGCCCGCTTCGTCCCAGCGATCCAGGTGCCGGGTCTGGGTGAACTTGGTATCGGCCCGCAAGAGGATCTTGCGGAAGCCCGCCCGACGGGCCAGGGCGATGGCCTGGTCCAGGAAGACATCCGCGCCCTCTTGGGAGGGGCGGTTGCCACCGCGATTGACCAGGTACCGCGGCTCGGCCGTATTGGCCAGCGAGATCACCAGGGGATGGTAGCCATAGCGGCCGTCGTAGGTGAAATCCATCCCCTGCTTGCACTCGGCATCACTGGGCACGATGCTGCCGTCGGCCTCGATGATCGCCTCACCGAAGAACTCGGGGGGCTGCTGGGCCCAGACCCGTAGCCGCACCTCATTGATCGTGTCCATCAAGGTAAGGACATCGGCCTCGGCGAAGCGGCGGCAGAAGTCCCCTTCGGTGGTCGGGTCCGGGATGCGTTTGGCCCCGAGCGCATCGAGGTAGACCTCGTCATTGCGCCGCAGCTCGAGGTGCTCGATGTGCCGGCCGCCGGCGAGGAGATTCAGGGCGATGTTCAGGACATGATCGGATTCGTGGTAGGGCAGATGCCGCTTGAGGAGGTGGAGGTCGCGATCGATCTCCTGGACCAGTCCGATCCTCTGAGCCAGGAGGACGAGGGCGCCGATGCCGCCGGCACTGAGGCCGCGGCCGCGACCGGCGTGTTCGTAGTGGATATTGCTGGCGGTCATCATGGGTACCGGCCGCTCCGGGCCGGGGGTGTTGTCAAGCCGTTTCTTGATCCGCCGTCGCCCCTCCTGGAAGAATCTCTTCTTGCGTGCCGATCGCTTTTTTCGGAGAGTGGCGCTCACTCGAAGGCCCCCTTGTCCTGGAATGGTGAGGACGTGAACCTACCTCCATTATTCCAAGAACATGCGGGGTTTTCGAGCTTTTTCTACAGAGCCGCGCCAACAGGACTATAAATCACGCTTGGTTAGGGGCTAGTCTACCGCAAGCAGTCCAACACGCCGACGCGTTTTTTGGGATAGCCCCTGGCCCTCAGGTCGCCAGGCCAGCTCAAATGCTGCCGCACCTGGCTTCCATCTGTACTGCTGTCACCGTCGGCCCGCGAACGCGTACCGCGATTCGATAACGAATGACGCCACCGCCCGAAAACAGGAATCTTCCAGGAACAGCCGCGCAGAGTCGCTGTCCCGTGCGATTCTTCGTGCTCACATTCGTCGTTTCGATTCCGTTCTTCCTGCTCGGGGCCACCACGGGCGTGCAGCTACTGCCGGGCATTCCGGTGAGTGCGTTCGCGTTCGTGTGCCCAGGGTTGGCGGCTGCGATTCGTGTGTACGACGAAAGCAAGGGTGCGGGCGTGCGTGAGCTATTGAAGAGAGCACTCGACTACAGCCGGACGCGAGCAAAGGTCTGGTACATGCCGGTTGCCCTCCTGATGCCCGCCATCTCCCTCCTGACGTATGGAATGATGCGCCTGACGGGTATGCCGGTTCCCGGCCCACAATACTCGTCCCTGGCATCACTCGCGATGTTCCTGGCATTCTGTCTCACGGCGCTGGGCGAAGAGTTGGGCTGGTCGGGGTACGTCATCGATCCACTACAGGAACGTTGGGGTGCGCTGAAAGCCAGCATTCTGGTGGGCGTCGTGTGGGTGGTTTGGCATTACGTGCCGCTGATCCAGGTTCACCGATCGACGACATGGATTGCCTGGTGGTCACTTTACACAGTGGCGTTACGGGTCCTGATCGTTTGGCTCTATAACAACACCGGCCGTAGCGTGTTCGCCGCGACGGTGTTTCACGCGTTGAGCAATGTCAGTAGCGTGACGTACTCGAATTACTACGACCCGCGGATCACCGGGCTCATCGTTTCGTTCGTGGCGGCCCTCGTCGTCCTGGTGTGGGGACCGCGCACGTTGGTCCGAACGAAGGACGCCCGACGATTGTCGTGAGAAGCGTGAGGCGCTCGCGGATTGTCTCCGCGGCCGATCTCGACGAGATTCCGTCTGGGCAGGCGGGCAACATCGGGCTCGTCCGGAACATCATTCGGGATCTCTTCGCGGGCGCGTCTACCTTTCGACAACCGCCGCCGGTTGCGTGAGACTCGGGTCGCCGCGTGCGACTGTGATTACGAAGCGAGCAAGCGCGAGGAGGACGTCCGCTGATGAACTTCTTCTTGCTCCTCATTCTTACGATGCTCGCCGCCGCCGCGGGCGTCTACGCGATTTTCGCGCGCGACCTGTCCGGCGCGCGCGGCCGCCTCGCCGGCCGCAGCCAGACGATCGACACGTCCGTCGGCATCCTCGAATACGCCATGACCGGTGACGGCGAGCCCGCGCTGATCATCCATGGCGCCGGCGGCGGCTTCGATCAAGCCATCGACATGGCGGGGGTGCTGGCCGGGCGAGGATACCGGCTCATCGCCCCGTCTCGCTTCGGGTATCTCGGGTCGCCGTTGCCGACCGACCTCGTCACCGAGATGCAGGCCGACGCTTATACAGAACTTCTCGACCGTCTTGGGGTCGGCAGGGCGTTCGTCATCGCCATCTCCGCCGGCGCCTGGTCGGCGATGCAATTCGCAATCCGTCATCCGGGACGGTGCCGGGCGTTGGTCCTGCTCGTTCCCGCCGCCCCCTTGCCGCCGCGGACGCCCAACCATGGCGGTGCCCTGGTCAGGGCGATCTTCGCCTCCGATTTCGTCGCCTGGGCCGCCTTGAAGGTCATGGCGCTCGTCCCCGGCGCGATGGCCAGGACGATGCTCGGCACGGACCCCCTCCTCGTCTGCGGCGCCGAGCCGAGCGAAAAGGCGCGGGTACGCGAGGTTCTCGATCACCTCCTGCCGGTGAGCTCTCGCAACGGAGGGATTCAGTTCGACATCCGGACCGCTGCCGCGACCGAGCCGTATCCGATCGAGAGGATTTCCTGCCCGGTCCTGACCGTCAGCGCCGAGGACGATCTGTTCGGCACGGCGGCCAGGGCCAGACAGGTCGCCGCCCTCGCGCCGAACGGCAGGACGGTGATCTATCCGACGGGCGGTCATGCCTTGGTTGGTCGCTACGACGAAGCCTTGAGCGAGATCACTTCGTTCCTCTCCGAGGATTCCTGCCCAACACCAAGAAAAGGCTCATATCAGGATTGATGGTGGAGTCACCGTAGGAGTCCTGCAATCCTCACTGAACGTCGCATCGAGGGCGAGACCCACGGGCTCGTGAGGGCGGCGAAAGCCGGTGTCGGGCGAAGGCCGGTGTGAGGCGAAAGCCGGAGTCAGTTCTCCTTTCGCTCGGAGGCCCGCTCCCGTCCGACCGCTGGCCGACCGGACCGCCGGCCGACCGGACCGCTGGCCGACCGGACCGACCGAGTCGACTCACACCGGGGCGGTGGCGGGCGATTGACGCGGGCCGTGGGAGCCGCGGCGCCCGGTGACGCCGGGCGCAAACGCTGATCACAAGATCACAAAGTGAGCCCGATCCGATCTTGACAATATCGTCGAAAGCAGCTACAATTTAAACATGTTTGCCCCGCATCGGCGTTCGCGCCGATGCGAATGTTTGCCCCGGGGAGCTTCGGCTCCCCGTATTTTTTTGGCCGAAGTCTTAACGTGAACACGCGGATTTTTATCGATTATTGGAATTTCCAGCTAATGTGGAACGAGCGGGCGCAGGGTGCTCGCTGTGACTGGCGACTTCTTCCTGGAGTACTCATCCGCGAGGCGGCCTCCCTTCTCGCCAGCGCGGGTCTTCATGCGCTTACACTTCAGGAGACACGTGTGTATGCTGGCTATGAAGCAGGACGTGAAGCTGGGCTCAAGAGCTGGCTTCACAACTTCCTGGATCGACAGCCTGGCTTCCGCGTGTTTACATCCGAGCGCCATTGGCGAGCTCATCCGGTCCACTGCCGGTCCTGCGGGGCATCCACCGGCTCGTGCCCGTCCTGCGGCGCGGCGTTCGGCCGCGCCGCAGAGAAGACGATTGATGCGCGGATCGTTACCGATCTCATCGGTCTCGCCTGGGAAGGGGCGTAGATGCGGCGATTCTCGTGTCGTCCGACAAAGACTTCGTTCCCGCGGTTGAGCATCTGCAGTCTAAGAACATCCAGGTGATCAACGCGACGTGGCAGGGTCGAGGACACGAGCTTGCAAAGATCTGTTGGGCCTCATTCGAACTTGACGGCTTCACTATTGCACTCACTCGTACCCCGTAGTCTCGTTGAAAGGCGGGTGGCCGGCGTGAAGCCCCCCGGGGCGAAAGCCGGTGCCAGTACTTTTTTCGCCCGGAGGCCCGCTCCCGGCCGGATCGCTGGCCGACCGAACCGCTGGCCGACCGGACCGACCGAGTCGACTCACATCGGGGCGGTGACGGGCGATTGACGCGGGCCGAGGGAGCCGCGGAGTCTGGTGACACCGGGGCGCAGAAGCTTGTCACAAAGTGAGAAATCCGCGATATCGGTCTTGATCACGAAGGATCGAAGCGCTAAGATATCAGGTAGGTTTTGCTCGCGACGGGCAATTCCGCGTCGGCTAAGGTGGCCCCGCCGTGCGATTGATCGCATGGTCGGGGTTTTTTATTGACCCCGGCGTCCGCCGACTCTGCGAACGGGGGCGCCTTCGCCGACTCATCCCACCCTGCGGCGACGATTGCCGTACCCGGCGCATCGATCCGGGCGGCGCCCGGCTGCGCGTTGACTCCGGTCCTCGCCGGAGTCCAGCGGGGAGAGGAGCCATGACCATGATACAAACTGTTCCGATCCGCGGAGCTTGTGGCGTCGCCCCTGGGCCGATTCCCGACGAGCGATCGTCCCAGGACGGTCCGGCTCACGGGCCCACTCCGAGTGAGGGCATGCCGCAGGCTGGCCCCCGGACCGCGCCGAAGTCCGGCCGGCACGCTCCCGAGCCGGACCGCGCGACCAGTTGGGACCGGCTCCTCCGTGCCGGCATCGGCCATCTCAACGGCGGGATCTCCCCGGTCGGGCTGCTGCTTGTCTACCTCGACTGGCTGCTCCACCTGGGGTTGTCGCCGGGCAAGCAAGTGGACCTCGTGCGCAAGTCGCTGCGCAAGGCCGTCAGGTTCAGTCTTTACGCCCCCCGCGCCGCGCTCTGGCCTGGCTACCCGCCGGCGATCGAGCCGCTGCCGCAGGATCAGCGGTTCGCCGGTCCGGCCTGGCAGCACTGGCCGTTCAATCTCTATTACCAGGCGTTCCTGTTCGGGCAGCAATGGCTGCATAACGCCACCACCGGGGTGCACGGCGTCTCGCGCCACGATGAGGAAGTCGTCACTTTCATCGGCCGTCAGCTCCTCGATATCTTCTCGCCCTCGAATTCCCCGTGGACCAATCCCGAGATCCTCCAGGCCACATCCTCCCAAGGGGGGACGAACCTGTTGCGGGGCGCGGCCAATCTCGTCGAGGACTGGGAGCGGGCGATGCTGGGCCGGAAGCCTCCGGGCACCGAGGCGTTCCCGGTCGGCAAGGTGCTGGCGATCAGCCCGGGGAAGGTGGTCTACCGCAACCAGCTCATCGAGCTGATCCAGTACGCGCCGGCGACCCCCGCCGTCCAGGCCGAGCCGATCCTGATCGTGCCCGCCTGGATCATGAAGTACTACATCCTGGACCTCTCGCCGCAGAACTCGCTGGTCAAGTACCTGGTCGATCGCGGGCACACCGTCTTCATGATCTCCTGGAAGAACCCGGGGCCGGAGGATCGTGACCTCGGGATGGAGGACTACCGCGGCCTGGGGATCATGGAGGCGCTGGCGGCCGTCCGGGCGATCGTGCCCGAACGCCGGGTCCACGCGGTCGGATATTGCCTCGGCGGCACCCTGCTGGCGATCGCCGCCGCCGCCATGGCGCGGGACGGCGACGAGCGCCTCCGGAGCCTGACGCTGTTCGCGACCGAGACCGACTTCACCGAGCCCGGCGAACTCGCGCTGTTCGTCGACGAGACGGAGGTCACCTTCGTCGAGGACATGATGTGGGACCAGGGCTACCTGGAGACCGGGCAGATGGCCGGCGCGTTCCAGTTGCTGCGGTCCCGCGACCTGATCTGGTCGCGCCTGATCCACGACTACCTGTTGGGCGAACGGCAGCCCATGACCGACCTCATGGCCTGGAACGCCGACGCGACCCGGATGCCGTACCGGATGCACTCGGAGTACCTGCGTTCGCTGTTCCTGAGGAACGACCTGGCCGAGGGGCGATATCAGGCCGGCGGCCGGTCGGTCACCCTGGCGGACATCCGCGTGCCGATCTTCGTGGTCAGCACGGTGACGGATCACGTCGCGCCGTGGCGTTCGGTCTACAAGATCCACCTGCTCGCCGACACGGACGTCACGTTCGTCCTGACCTCCGGCGGCCACAATGCGGGAATCGTGAGCGAGCCGGGCCACCCGCACCGCAGCTATCAGATCGCCACCCACAAGGAAGGCACCAGGCATCCCGACCCCGACGCCTGGCAGGCCTTCGCCCCGAAACAGGAAGGCTCGTGGTGGCCGGCCTGGCAATGCTGGCTGGGGGGGCATTCGAGCGGCCCCGTGCCGGTCCCGCCGATGGGGGCGCCCGACGGCGGCTATCCGCCATTGGCGGATGCGCCAGGCACGTATGTCCTCCAGGAGTAGTGCAGTTGCAGCGGCCGATCTGAGGGCGGGCTGGGGAGTCTCCAGAGCGCATTACACTTGCATCGCACCGACACGAAAGAACCCCCCCTGACCCCCCCTTCGTAAGGGGGGGATTGGAGAGGGGCGGGCCGCCGTTCTCCCCCCCTTACGAAGGGGGGGTCAGGGGGGGTCGAGGCCCCAGCAGCAGGAAGGGGGGATCAGGGGGGTCGAGGCCCCAGCAGCAGGAAGGGGGGATCAGGGGGGTCGAGGCCCCAGCAGCACGAAGGGGGGGCCAGGGGGGGGTCGAGGCCCCAGCAGCACGAAGGGGCGATCAGCGAAGCGAGGCCCCAGCAGCAGGAAGGGGGGATCAGGGGGTCGAGGCCCCGGCGCAGTCTCGAGGCCGAAACTCGTGGGCCAACCATTCGTTAACGGCTCTATGGAGAGCCGTGACGGGGTCGAGGACGCTCCCGGGTCCCTGCCCAGAGAGCGAGACCGGTCAACACGAAACCCGCGACGGGCCAGACCACGACGACCAGAAGGAACGGGACGACGACGACCGGGCCCCGAGGCACCAGCGCGACCAGGAAGCCGAGTCCGAGCACCATCGCGAACCAGGTGACCAGGGTCCTCCGCTCGTCGGCGTCGACGGCCACCATGTCGCCCGGCACGGGCTCCCGTCGGCGATGTCGCCAGAGACCGGCGATGGCCATGGCGTAGAAGACGAACGTCAGCAGTTGCACCCGGACCGACGGCAGGGCCTCTGGCCTCAATCTCACGTAGGTCACGCCGTAGAGAAGTGCCAGGTACACGCAGAGGCCGGCGAAGCCCGGCCGGCCGAAGACCACGATGCGGCGTGCGTCCGGGTCCGCGAGGCCGCGACGGGCCAGCCGCCACAGGGCCAGCAAGACGGCGAGCATCACCGCCGCGTTGAGGGCCAGGTTCATCGGCCCGCCCGAGTTGAACCCCATCACGATGCCGAAGGAAAGTCCCATGTAGGCTCGAGCCACGCGGGCCCACCTGTCCCGGCCGGTGAACCAGGCGAGGTCCGGGAACAGTCCCCGGAGCGGCGGGCTGAGGACGCAGGCGGCCGTCAAGGGGAGGATGAACGAGACGACCGGATGGAAGGCGAACACCATGCTGATCTCGGAGAACCCGTACGGCCCGATCCGCCCCATCGCGAACTTCCCGTCGGCCGCGTAGCCGCTCCAGATGACCTTGGTGATCCACGACTCGTACAGCCCGAAGAGTACGCCCCACAAGTACAGCGAGGGCAGCGAGGTCCGACCCGTGCGGGCCGCCAGCGTCGTGAAGAAGAAGAAGTGGGCGAAATAGAGCCAGTACGTGACCAGCAGCGTCCAGGGGTGCCACAGCCCGAGCGCGAGAGACGCCCCCGAGAAGACCTCGGCGCAGATGAGGACGACCCACCCGATCAGGAGGCGCGGGACCACCACACCTGGGTGTGTTCCCTCCGGCGGCTCGAAACCGGCCGCCCCGACCGCCGCGACGGGCCCATCGGTCCGGGCGTCCTCCATGTCCGGGGAGGGTTCGCCATGATCGGTTCCTCGTTGGTCCATGATCCTCACCTCCTCGTTCTTACCGTGGGACGACAGCCGGTGCGACACCTCTCTTCGGGACGACCGCACTCAGGTGATCCCCTGCGCCCGGACCGATCGGCTCGGGGCACAATAGCAAACTCGAGAGTCGATCGATCATGCTTGCGGATCCTGGCACACTCGTTGAAACCAGGTTGCGGGCCGGCCTGGGCGGCTCCGGCCCAGGCACCTGCGCGCGTTCCGCCGCCTCACACTCTGAACGTACGATCATTCAGGTAGATCCTGTAATTCGGCAGTTGAAATCACCTGACCATGTCCTATTGGTCTAGATAGCACCTCTCGCGACGAGCAGCGTCGCGTGATCGCGATGAGTCCGCGTCGTTCCCGTGATGGATTCCAGGCGAACTCCGGGCCGGCTTGCTCGCGCGAGAGGGGATTTCGAGATCCTCGGAGGACCGAGGGTGTCAAGCGAACGGGACGCAATTCAGGGAGCGCCCACCGGACGAAGGTCAACGTCCAGAACGCAGGAAGGCGAGTTGACCATGATCTCAATGACAGCCGAATACGCACTCCGGGCCGTCGTGTTCCTGGGAAGCCAGAATGGGCAACCCGCGAAGACACACCGCATCGCAACGGGGATCCAGGCACCCCCGGCCTACATGATGAAGGTCCTGGGATCGCTGCGCAGGGCCGGGCTCGTCAAGGCGCGGAGGGGGCGTTGCGGCGGTGTCGAACTGGCACGGCCGCTCAATGACCTGACGATCCTGGACGTGATCAACGCCTCGCGGTCGCTGGAACGCACCCATCGCTCCTCGGATGAGCCGCCGGCCTGCGCGGACGCTCTCCGCCGGCTGGATCGGCGGCTCGCCGACGGGATCGCGCTGATGGAAACGCTGTTCAAAGAGACCACGATGGACCAGTTCTTGACGGAGGAGGGTGCGAATCAGGATCCCCGCGCCAGGAGCAGATCGGAGGGTCCGGAGTTTCGCGGACTCGATGGGCCGGGGCCCGACCTCGCGCGGTCTGACACGTTTCGCGTTCCTGGAGCCCGCGCGACCGGCCAGGCTCCCTGCGCCGGAGCGCGCTCGACTCACGCCAGGATCGCATCGATGACGTGGCCGTGGACGTCGGTGAGCCGGCGATCGATCCCGTTGTGGCGGTAGGTCAAGCGGGTGTGGTCGATCCCCAGTAGGTGCAGGATCGTCGCGTGGAGGTCGTAGCAGTAGGTCTGGCCCGTCGCGGCCTTCCAGGACCAGGGATCGCTCTCGCCATGGGCGACGCCCGCTTTGATGCCCGCGCCCGCCAGCCACGACACGCCCGTGCCGCCGTTGTGATCGCGGCCGGTCGCGCCCTGGGTGAACGGCATCCGGCCGAACTCGGTGCTCCAGACGACCAGGGTGTCGTCGAGCAGCCCGCGGGCCTTCAGGTCGCGCAGCAGCGCCGCGATCGGACGGTCGACCGTGCGCGCGATCGCGGGAAGCTCGCCGGGGATGTCGCTGTGGTTGTCCCAGTTCTTCGTCGGCCCGCCGGCCCCGCTCCAGATCTGCACGAAACGGACGCCTCGCTCGAGGAGTCGCCGGCCCATGAGGCATCGACGGCCGAAGTCGGCCGTGTTGGGGTCGTCCAGTCCGTACAGCGTTCGCATCGCCGTGGTCTCGCCGCCGAGATCCAGCGCTTCGGGGCGCTTTGCTGCATCCGCGCGGCGAGCTCATAAGCGGCGATGCGCGATTCGAGCCGGGTGTCGCCCTCGTTGGCCGCGGCATGGCGGCGGTTCAGCCATGCCAGGACCTCCAGGCCCTCGCGACGGCTGTCGGCCGTCAGGAACCGGGCCGAGTCGGGCGGGAAGAGGTCCGGGATCGGCTTCGGTGCGCCGGCATCCAGGATCGTCCCCTGGTGCGACTGCGGGAGGAAGCCCGCCGTGAAGTTCCCCTTGGCGTTGTACGGCAGGCCGCGGGGGTCGGGGAGCACGACGAACGTCGGCAGGTTGTTGACCAGCGAGCCGAGTCCATAGGATAGCCACGCGCCGAGGCAAGGGAAGCCGGGCATCAGGAACCCGCAGTTCATCATGTAGCTCGCCGGCCCGTGCACGTTCGTCTTCGACGAAAGCGCCAGCAGGAACGCCAGGTCATCGACGCATCGGGCGATCTCCGGGAACACATTGCTGACCCATCGGCCGGATTCGCCATGTCGCCGGAACGCGAACGGGCTCTTCATCAGGTTGCCGGGTGCGCTCGTGGGTGCCTCGACGTGACTGCCCGGGTCGAAGCGCTGGCCATGTCGGCGATCGAGCTCGGGCTTGTGGTCGAAGGTGTCCATCTGGCTGACGCCGCCGTTCATGAAGAGCTGGATGATCCGGCGGACCTTGGCGCGGTGATGCAACCCCCCGTTGAGATCGGGCCGGGGCCGCGCGATGTCCGCTCCGGAGGCGGTCCCGGCGATCAGGCCGTCGCGGCCCAGCATCTCGGCCAGCGCGATCCCGCCCAGGCCGCCTCCCAGCCGCCAGAGGAAGTCGCGTCGCGGTATCGGATCGAACATCGCCGGGTCCCCCGAGGGTCCGATCAATTCACGTACAGGAACTCGTTGCTGTTGATGAGCAGGCGGCACAGGTTGGTCCAGCCGTGGCGGCGGGCGTAGTCTTCGAGGACACGGGCCTCGTCGGCGCACGGAGGTCTGCCATACGTGCATTCGAACGCGACCGCGAGGCGCCGATCGGCCTGCGCCGCGAGGCGCTCCAATCGCTCGGCAAAATGTTCGCACTGGCCTAAGATGAACGGGTTATTCAGGAGCACGAGCGCCTGCAATGGCGTGGTCGACTCGTTGCGGACTGCGATGAGCTGCGAGGCGTCGGCCGAATCGAGGGCGTCGTAGAACGGGTCGGGCAGGGTGCGGAACAGGAAGCGATAGACGCTCCGCCGCGACGCACCCGGGCTGTTCCAGTCGTACCGCGTATAGTCGACGACCGGGGTCACGTGGACACCCGGGCTGAGCATGAACTGCTGCACGGAAGGCCCGCCCATCGTCGTCTCGAGCGTGCCCGACGCGCGGAGGATCGCGTCGTGGATCGACTCGGCGTCGATCCGTCGGCGCCGCTGTCGCCAGAGCCAGGTCGCATCGGCGTCGATCGCCGAGGCCGACGGGTCGTCCTGCGAGTCCTGCATGTAGACCGCGCTCGTCAGGATCAGACGATGAAGCTGCTTGAGCGAGCCGCCCGAGTCTCGGAAGTTCGCCGCCAGCCAGTCGAGCAGCTCCGGATGCGAGGGCAGGGCCCCCATCCGGCCGAAGTCGTTGGGCGTGGCGACCAGTCCGCGGCCGAAGTGCTCGTGCCAGACGCGGTTGACGATCGAGCGCCAGGTCAGCGGGTTGCGGCGGTCGGTCAGCCATCGGGCGAGCGCCGCGCGGCGGGCGGACTCGTCGCCGCCGGGTGGCAGGCTGAAACGACCGGGCAGGTCGGCGATGCATCGGAGGGTGCCGGGGACGGCGACCGCCCCCGGGCTGTGGATGTCGCCCCGCCGCAGCATATGCACCGGGCGAGGACCGCCCGGCGGCTTGTGGCCGGCGTCGGGGGCGAACTCGCTCGCGGCCGCGAAGACCAGGTTCGGGGGCGGCAGGGCGGCCAGCTCGGCGTCCAGCCAGGCGGAGCGACCGGCTTCCTTGCGCCGCGGCCGGCCGAGGTCGGCCGAGAGAGCGCGGCGCAATCGGGCGATCTGGGGATCCGAGTCGTAAGGCCGCTCCGCCTTGTCCACGCCCGCGAAGACGGCCTGGAGGCTGTAGTAGTCCTCTTGCGAGATCGGGTCGAACTTGTGGTCGTGGCAGCGCGCGCAGTGAACCGTGGCACTGACGAACGTTGACATCACCGTGGCGACCATGTCGTCGCGATCGATGTAGAAGCCGATCTGGCGGTCGATGCTGTCGTCGCGGATGTCGCGGAGCGAGCTCTCGTCCCAGGGCCCGGCCGCGATCATCCCCAGCGCGACCGCCAGCCCGGGCTCCTCCGGAAACATCGCGTCGGCGGCCACCTGCTCCTGCACGAACCGGGCGTAAGGCGTGTCACGATTGAATGCGGCGATCAGGTAGTCGCGATAGGGCCAGGCGTTGGGACGGATGCGGTCCTGGTCGTGGCCGTGAGTCTCGGCGAAGTGGACGACGTCCATCCAGTGTCGCGCCCAGCGTTCTCCGTGATGGGGGCTGTCGAGCAGGCGATCGACCAGCCGCTCGTAGGCGCCTGGCGAGCAGTCGTGGAGGAACGCGTCGATCTCTCGGGGCGTCGGCGGCAAGCCGGTGAGGTCGAATGAGAGCCGGCGGATCAGCGTGCGGCGGTCGGCCTCCGGCGAAGGGTGCAGGCCCTTCTCCGCCAGCGTGGCCGCGATGAAGCGATCGATCGACGTCCGGCACCAGCCGGTCAGGGCAGGGGGGACCGTCGGCACCGCGGCGCGGGCCAGAGGCCGCAGGGACCACCAGTTGCGGCCGTCGCCGGATGCTGCCGGCGATGCCTTCGACGCGGACGCCGAAGCGTCGCGGGGATCGGGTGCTCCCATCTCGATCCAGCGGCGGAAGTCGGCGATTACCGGGGCGGACAGCGTCTCCTTGGGCGGCATCGGCGAGTAGCCGTCGGCCGCGGTGATCGCCTGGTAGAGCGCACTGGCCTCGAGGTCTCCCGGCACGACCGCCGGGCCCGAGGTCCCTCCGCGGCGCGAACCGTCGCGCGTGTCGAGCCGCAGTTGACCCTTCGGCTTGGCCAGCGCCGCCGAATGGCATTTCTGGCAGCGATCCACCAGGACCGGGCGGATCCTGGTCTCGAAGAAATCGACGCCCGACCGGTCATCCGAAGCCGGCGACCGGCCGCACCAGCCGGCGAGCCAGACGATCGTGAGCGCCAGCGCCACACCGGCATGGACCGGAGTCTTCTCGCGCGACCGTCTTCGCGCTCGCATAGTCCCACCTGTTTCATCCGCGCACGTCCTCCGCTGGGCTGCTGTCCTCACCGGACCTGTCCCACCACCAGCTTGCCCGATGCGCGAGTATTCAACAAGATTGTCACAGAATCGCGGGCCGTCGTGCCTGACCCGGCGACCGCGAGCCGACGCGGATCGGCCCGGAATGAGGGGTGGGGGCGGCCGAAATACTCGGCGCATGAGAAGCCGCGGAGGACGCTCCGGCTCAGCCAGGGAGAAGCGACGGGCCGCGACCCGGTCGGCCGCGGCCCGCGAACGGCTCACTCGCCGCCACCGGCCGTGACGGACCTCTTCTTGAGCAACTCGGGGATGATCTTCTCGAGCTCGCCTCGGGCTTCTACCGAGTAGAGCTTGCCCTCGGGGTCGACCACGAAGAGCGCCGGGATCGCGTTGATCCCCCAGGAGCTGGAGAACTCGCTCTGCCAGTAGTTGCCCTGATAGTATTGCGGCCAGGCGATCTTGTTCTCGATGACGAACTTCTTCAGCTCGTCCAGTCCACCCTCTTCCTTGGACCGATCGAGGCTGACGCCGATGAACTCGACCCCCTGGTCGCGGTACTTGGCATAGAGGTCCTTCATGCGAGGCATCTCGCCGACGCAGGGTCCGCACCAGGTCGCCCAGAAGTCGATGACGACGACCTTCCCTTTCAGGCCCTTGATCGAGACCGTCGAGCCCTTGATGGCGTCGGTGAATTCGAGCTCGAACGGCTTGCCGATCGACGCGCGCTGACGCTGCGTGCCCTTGATCATCGCCGCCTGCGACGAGTCGGGGTATTCCTTGAGGATTCGATCCTCGAGGGCGGCCTTGGCCTTGGCGTCTCGCGTGTAATGAAGAGCCATCGAGAGCAGGCTGGCGACGCGCGAGTCCTTGGGAGCGGCCTTGCGGAATTCCTCGATACACGTCAGATCGGGGGAGCCTCCCCGGCCGCTCTCGAGCAGCTTGGCCCGGGCCTTGACAAATGTGCCTTCGAGCTGGAGCTTGGGGTTCTTGTCGTGGGCCAGGATGGCGTTGACATCCTTGGCCAGGTTGGAGTACTGCGCGCCGATGCGGCTCCAGCGGTCGCTCATCAGCTTGGGGATGCGCTCGTGGTCCGGTGCGGCCTTGTACAATTCCATGATCAGGCCGTTGACCTTCTTCAACACCTCTCCGCGCCTGGCGAGGTACTCGCGGACGTAGTCGTGGTCCCGGATCTTTGACTGATCCACGGTCGGGAACTTGACGCCGTCGATCTCCTGGATGATCGCCTTGGCCGGACGGTCGCCGGCGAGCGCCGGGGTGGACGGAGCCGCCCAAATGCCGAGGCCGAGCATCGCCGCCAGCCACGTGACTTTCACGGTCCGGGTCATCGCCTGGTCCTTCCTCGAGTGACGTTTCGGGGTACCGGATTGCATGCCGCCCGCGGGCGATGCTCTGCTTCCGAAATCAAATGCCGATCGACGCCACGGACAGGGTCTGCCGCTCGGTGAGCGGGACCGGACCTGACGCCAATCGACGATTGTTGAGCCGATATCCCGAAAGAATCAAGCCCGGAGGGCGGATTCGCACGCCCGCGTGAGCGATCACGAACCGGTCGGGTCGGTCTTGGGAGCGCTCGTGTACTCCGCGGCCAGGTCGTCGAACCAGACCTTTCCCGGGCCGTAGATCTGCGGGGCGATGATGATCTGCCGCGTCCCCCGGGGGATCTCGACGACGCCTTCGTAACGCTTCCAGCCGTGGGTCACGGGCGGATCGTTCGCCTCCTTGGCGCCGATGTACGCCACCCACGCATGGGTCCCGTTTCCCCTGCTATCGAGGAACTGGGCATCGAGGATGGCCTTCGTGACCTGGTCCGCCTTCACCCATGCCGAGACCTTCAGCCGGGGAGCGTTGCCCTTATGCTCGACCTTCTGTTGCCACTGGGCGATGGGAAAATAGCGCTGGACCGATTTCTTCAGGCACAGGCTCCCCTTGCCGCCATGGCCGAGCCGGCTCCATTGATAATCGACACCGGGGATCGTGGCGCCCTCGGTCCAGGACCTGGGCGAGTCGCCGTCGCCGTCCTCGACGTCGCCGTTGGCGAGTAGAGACTTGGCCTCGGCCTTCGCCTGCGTCTCGAGCGGCGGGGCTGGGATCGCGGCCTCGAGGGCAACCGCGGGCGGCGCCGGCTGGACGTCGCCGGGATCGGGACCATGCAAGACTCGCGAAACCGCACCGGCGGTCAGCGTACCGCCCAGGATGAGCAGGAGGGCGATCGACTTCCATGGGATGATGGCCATCGTCGAGAGTTCTCCGTTCACCAGCGCGGCCACCGTCGCCGGGACCATCCCGGCCTCGACGGCCGCCGTCATCCCGCCCGTCATTCGACTGGCCGCGCGGACCGTCCGCACCACCAGGGCGTCCGGCACGGGCGCGGCGGACGCTTTCTGAGCGGGCTTCAACCATCCGCCGAGGGCCAGCGCGGGAGCCAGCCCGAGGCGGGTCAATCGGCCCCGCAACCGCTCTCGGGCGCGAGACAATCGGCTTCGGACTGTCCCGATCGGCCAGGAGAGCAGGTCGGCTGCTTCCTCGTACGTCTTGCCCTGCCAGTAGGTCATTTGCAGCAAGAGGCGGTCGGCTTCGGGGAGTCGATCGACCTCGGCCCGGACCGCGGCTGCCGTCTCGCGTCCGACGGATTCCGCCGTCGCCACCCCTGTCGTCGGGGCGGCGACGAGCGTCCGCCGCTCACGCGCGGCGCGGCGCACGGCGTCCGCCCGGGAGCGCCGGGCGATGCGTCGTGCGACTCGGCCCAGCCAGCGGGCCAGGTGTTCGCGATCGCGGATGGTGGATGCGCGGCGGGCCAGGATCAGGAACGTCGCTTGAAAGGCGTCGGCGGCATCGTGGTCGTCGCGAAGCACGCCGCGGCAGAGTGACAGGACCATCGGACCGTGTCGCCTGACCAGCACCTCGAATGCCGCCTCGCTCATCGAGCCGTTCTGCGCCAGGAATCCCTCCAGCAACTGGACATCGCTCATCCGGCCGAGCGAACCCTCGCGGTTGAGGGTCTCGAGCCATCGGAGCGCATCGGCGTTCAATCGGGTCGCCATCGAATTCCGTCCCCCTTTCGCCGAGAACGTCTATAATGAGGGTGCATCGCGATTCTCAGTTCCACGATTTTGCAGCCGCTCGGGTCGATTACAATGGAAGCTCGCCGCCGGCGACGTTCACCGGTCCCCCGAAAGCCCCGCCGGCGTCACGGATCCTCTACCTGAGTGCCTGCGGCCACGGTCACTCCGGGATTGGATGTGGCCACGGCGGGCGCGTCGGTCGAGCCCTCGCCTCGCCCGATCCGCCCGACGACGCGACGGCTCAGACTCGTCCCGTTCTCGAGCGACACCATGGGATTCTACGATAGACTCCTCGGCCGACCGAGCCTCGACCGATTCGCGGTCGATTTGATGCGGGGCATTCGAGAGGCCGGCGAGACGAACGAGCTGCGATTCGACCCTGCCGAGCGCAGCATCCTCCAGATCCGCGACGGCGAGGTCGTCGGGGTGATGAACCTCGGCAACATCTTCGGCAATTATCGCCAGTTGCCCCGTGCCCGCCGGCCCGAGTTCCTGCGCACGTGCGTGCGGATGGCGATGGCCCGGCACCGCGAGCTTCCGGACGAGTTCGAGGCGGCCAGCCATGACCTGAGACCGCGGATCTGGCCGCGGGCGTCCCTGGAGCACGAGCGGCTCCGGGGCCTGCTCGGCGACAAGGGGACGCGCCTGGCCGAGATGCCGAGCGAGCCGATCGGAGAGCACTTGCTCGCCTGCCTGGCCTACGACTGGCCGGAGTCGGTCCAGTCGGTCGCCTCGGAGAACCTCGCCGACTGGGGCGTCACGGTCTACGAGGCGATGGAAGTCGCCCGGCGGAACCTCGAAGAGGCCACGCCGACGTATTCCCGGATCGACGAGCATCTGTACTGCTTCACTTCGGGAGACAGCTATGACGCGTCCCGCCTGACCTTGATCGATCGCATCCAGGAATTCGACGTCGCCGGCCAACCGGTGGCCATGGTGCCGACGCGCGAACAGCTCTACATGACCGGCTCGGAGGACGAGCAGGGCCTGAAGATGATGGCCGAGCTGGCGAGCCAGGCGCTCGGCGGGCCGTACACGTTGAGCGGCATCGCTCTGATCCTGAAGGACCGGGAATGGGCGGACTGGATGCCGCCGGAGAGCCACCCCTCCCGCCGTGAGTTCCAGAAGATGGCGAGCGGATGGTTGGGCGGTCTCTACGCCGAACAGAAACTACTGCTGGACGAACTCCACCGCAAAGAGGGCCTGGACGTGTTCGTCGCCAACTTCTCCGCGGTCGAGAAGAAGGGCGGCGAGACGGTGAGCTACTGCGTCTGGGGTGAAGGACTCGACTCGTTGCTGCCCGTGACCCAGAAGGTGGCGATCATGAAGCACGGACACGAGGGTCCGGTCGCGCTGGGCGATTGGAGCCGCGTCATGGAGGTCGCCGGAGACCTGATGGAGCCGACGGACCATTACCCCGCGCGGTATCGCGTCCGACAGCTACCGGATGATGCCGCGCTCCACGCGATCGGCAAGACCGAGATGTAGCCATCGAGCGCGCGCCTCCGGCCCGTCTCGCCCATCGACTCGCCAGCTAAACACGAACGGCCGCAGTTCGGATCGCTCCGACGTTGCGACCGCTCGTGCAGAGGTATGGATCCGGATCGAGACCGGGAGAGCGAGTCGAGCCACAGGCGCCCGCGCATCCAGTCCCTTTCCAGGCGAACCCTAGGATAGGAAGACCCGGCTTGCAAACGGCCTCACGCCGTTTTCGCTCGGACACGTGGCCTCGCCAGTCCGTGCGTCTCGGCGGGCCGGCGATCCGATACCTTTCGCAATCAGCATCCCCTAACGTCGAGCTGGATCGAACCGGCCAAGCTCCTGTTGCAAACGCGTGAGTCGCCCGCCGTCGCTCCAACGCTCAAGGGATGAACATCGGGTGACTCGATTCTCATTGCCCTTGACCGGTGGTATCCTGACTGGCCGGTCTGTGACCGGCGTCGTTCAGGGTCGGGTACGGCATGAGGCCGCGGTTCATTGCGAGGGGTTTCCATCTTTGCGCGGCCGACACGCCTGACCGGGGGTTGCAGCGGCCCCGCTCGGCGGTCCCGCCGTCATCCCGGTGCTGCTCGGCGCGATGGCCGCCCGCCATGACGAGGACATCCACCGGCAGACGCCCAGTTGGTGTGCGGCGATGGCCCTCGACGATCTCGTTGACACGGAGGAGACGCGGGTTCGGATCGGCAAACTCAACCGGTCGCCCGACAAGGAGCCGGATTTCGACTGGCTGCGGCGCCTGGCCGAACAGCGGTACTTGCGGTGGTCTGGCGGTCCGTCTTGAGGATGTGATGGGCGGGACCGCTCGCGGCGGCCGACACGACAGAGGATTCCTCACGGCCCGGCAGATCAAATCCGACGGTTGACCTGCGACAACTCCTGAGCGGCTGCCGTCTTCGTCTCCGACAATGCCTCCGGCTCGATGAGACGCCCGTTCCTCCGGTCGGCGATCAAGCAGCCGGTCAGTTCGTGGAGCCGGAGGGCGAATGCCTCGCTCAAGCCCACCGGCCCGAGGCCGTGCCACGGCAGGACCATGTATCCATCCTTGTGTTCGGCCTTGATGCCCGGGAACTCGGCGAGCACGCAGCGGACCGTCGTCTCGTCGAGCGGCCTGGTCGCCACGGCCGCGCACTCACGGAGCGCTTCTGGGTCGAGATGCCCCACCGTGAGGTAGTGGATCACATCACCGCTCCCGGGGATTTCCCCTGATCGCCCGAAGAATCTGGCGCGCCCCATCCGTGATCGGGAGCGTCGTGTCCGGGGCCATCGCCTCGGCAACGTCGTGGTCGCCGGTCATGCGTCATGCAGAGCAGGGGAGGCTTGTCCGAGCAACCGCGCTCTCCGAGTACGAGAGTACGAGGTGTTGGCGGCGGCGGAAACCTCGTGGTCTCGCCCCAACCTCGCGAAACCTTCGAGTCCGACCCCAGGCTCCTGGGGACAATTCCGCTCTTGGAGATCAAGAACGGTTCCCGGCACCTTGGTTCTTCCTGGCACCTTTATTCTTCTTGCCGTGCAGCCCGCGTCAAGAATGAGGATGACCCCTCGGACGTGCTTTGGGCCCAACCCGGCGTTTCGGCAGATTCTGAGTGTCGGTATAGTGGTTGAAGGAGTGCGCCACGGCGGATGGGCAAGCGGTCTTGCGTTGGGCTTGGTCACCGGGGAGGATACCGAACGATGTCACTGCACGACTGGTCCACGCTGGCGGGCTGGGATGGCGTCCATCAGGTCTGGATCGTGGAACTCCTCTACTGGATTAAGCCCCGCCTGCCCGCTGGGTACCGAGCGTACATCGGGACAACCCCCACATTCGCGATCGGTGCCCCAACGGAGGAACGGCCGGACGTGGGAGTCCGGGACTGGTGTGGGTCGGATCACTCCCCGCCTCCCTCGGCCTGTCAGGCAGGTGCTGGAACCGGCGAGCCGGCCGTGGAACCGGACGAGGAGGTCGCAGTCGGCACCATCGCCGGGGACACGGCTCTGCTCGTCGAGCAGCAGGGGCGACTGATCGCGGCAATCGAGTTGGTTTCACCCCGGAACAAGGACCGTCCCTCGGCTTGCACGGCCTATACCAGTGCCTATGCCGGCTATCTGTTGCGGGGAGTCCACCTATTGCTGGTGGATGTGCATCGGCGTCCCGTTTCATTCTCTTTCGCCGACCGGATCGCGCAGGAGCTGCAATTGGAGCAGCCGCCCTGTTCGGCACCGTTCGCCGTCGCCTACCGAGTGGGAGAGCCAGGCACCGGGCGGCGGTCGGTTCCTCGCCATCTGGCGACGGCACCTGGCGGTGGGCTCGCCCCTACCGGCGATGTGGCTGCCGCTGTCGGTCCTGGAGTCGGTGCCGGTCGATCTCGAGGCAACTTATCGCCGTGCCACCGAGGCGGCCTACCTCGCTTGAGCACAGGTGCCGAGTGCCTCGAGTCCACGATGACAGACCGTGCGGTGCGCCGGCCGATAGAATAAGGAGTTTAGTGGAGACGACCGGGATCGAACCGGCAACCTCCTGGTTGCAAACCAGTGAGTCGTCGATCGTAAGTGAGAACCCGTCTGAAGTTACGTCAACCCCTTCGCTCGATTGCACCGCCGCTTGCACCAGCGAGCCGAAAAACGAGAACGCACCGGCCGCCGATCCGCTCGCCGACTTCGTTGCGAGTCTGACCGTCGAGCAACGCCAGCGGCTCGCCGCCCTGCTCACGGGCAGGAAGGAAGGGGGCGGGTCATGAGCACCCACCGGTTGACCTGGAAGCGTCGGGAGCGGGACGGGGCCGCGGTGTTCGGGGCCAGCCGCCAGCCCGGTTCCGGATCGTCCGGCCGGGCCGATGAGCGGATCCGGAACGATCCGGCCGGGCCGGGCCGCGACGACGGACCCGACGGACCGACCGCCGGCGGCTCCCAAGCGCGCGGGAAGGGGGCGACGATGATCGAACCGACCGGGCCGGGCGAACGCCCTGGCGGGGCCGGGAGCCCGTCTAGAATGGAACGAACGGGGGCCGCCCGATCCGAACGGCCGGGCCGCGACGACCGGGCCGCCGGACCGCGGCTCGCCGGACCCGTCGAACGGCAGCCATCGGCAGCCATCGGCAGCCATCAACGGCTTTTCCGGGGCGGGCGAACGTCATGAATGAACAGCCAACGGATGCCTGGAATCCGAAACAGGAACGGCTCGCCGTGCTGATCGCCGCCGGCCGGTCCATCAAGGACGCCGCTGCCGAGCTGGAGATCGGCGAGCGGACGGCCCACACCTGGCTCGAGGATCCTCGGTATCGGGCACTGATCGCCGAGCTACGCCACCGGATGATGGATGAGGCGGTCGGCACGCTGGTGGAAGCCACCAATGAGGCGGTCGGCACCCTGAAAAGCCTGCTCAACGATGGCAACGGCAACGTCCGGCTCCGGGCCGCAACGAGCATCCTCGAATCCGCGGTCCGACTCAGGGAACACGTCGAGCTTGACGCCCGGCTGCTGCAAATCGAAACGGAGCGAGCCCGTGGAACGGCGGAGCCGCCACGCCGCATCCGCATCCCGGACTACGATGACCGATATCCTCGCACCGATCCGAAGGGGTGGGACGAAGGAACCGAGAGAACACCATGAATACCCTGTCACGCCGACTCGACGCCATCGAAGCGAAGATGCCGGCACGGGACGCCCGGCCGATCGTGGTCCGACTCCGGTCCGCGCCGGGCCTGGCATTCACTCGGCGGAGACTGGCCGACTGGGTACGTGACACGCCGGTGTGGTCAGAATCGGTCCATCCGATCCGGGGCCTACTGGCCAGCGTCTATCTCCGCGCCATGCTGGCCGGTGAGGGGCCGGACGCCGAGCCGGTCCGCACGGCGCCCGATGGTGATGCCGCCATCGAGCAAGACCACGAAGCGGCCGAACAAGCCGTCAAGGAGGCCGATGAAGCGATCATCAGGGGAGAAATCGACTGGCTCGCCGACGACATCCGGGAATGGGAAAGGCGACCGCCAACCCGGATGAGCGGGACCACGTTGACCCGATGACGGGGTCCGCTTCGTTCAACCCCCGATAGCAGACTGGCAGTACGGGCATTTCACTGACCCACGGCTGACTTGCTTCCGGCAGTAGGGGCAGACAGTTGATCTCGCTTGGTCGATAAGCCAGAGGATAGAGGCGCTGATGAGCACCAAGGCCATGAGAATCATGATGAGTACATATATATTGTTTCAAAACTCCTTCGGGTTGTAGCGGAGCTAGACAACAGGCGACACCGGGATGCGCCAGCAACGGGTCAACTGCGACCGCCGGGAACTCCCTTGGCAGATCGCGAAGGCGACGCGGCAACCGGCGAAACGCCGGAGGCGGGCCGGGATTCCTCCGCACTCCGAGCGTCTGGCTCCGATGACCGGCGGGCAGAGGGGGCGTTGAGACTGCTGACGACAGTCAGGAACCCGACCGCCAGCGTGAAGCAGATCGGAACGGCTTCCGGAACATCGAGGCGAGCCGACATGCGCCCCAAGATGACCAGCAGCGAGTAGCCCGCGATCATCCCCAGCACGACCATTCCGGCGACACGAGTCATGGCTCAATCCTCCAATGTCGAAAAGGCTGTGAAGGCCGCCGGGCCAAACCAACCCACCAAGCGGCTGAGAAAGCCATCAGGCAGACCGATGAGGCGATCGTCGGGGCCGAGATCTAATGGATCGCCAATGCCATGCGGGAGTTATCGGCTGAGTGGCCGAGGGACCGAGATAAGCTTATCCTCATAGCCGTAGATTCGGAGCACACCAGCTTTATCTATCACATATCGATCCGAACCTTTGGACATCTTGAAGATCATTCCTTCTTCGGATGGAATCTGGACAAGTTCGTGAACGATGGGCTTGGTACTTCCCGGCGAGACTGATTGCCAGAACCAACTCTCGCCAGTCCGATAGATCGTGATCCGATGCTTAAGGAATTCCTCCTCGATGATCCAAGTTCCAAGCGAGTCGGCCCCAGGGGGGACCTCGACTGGACTCGTCAGGAGGAACCTTTCCTCGTCAATCGTAAGCCCCATGATCGTAACGCGCAGTCCAGAATCAAAGTCGGCAATCGCCCAGCAGCCATGACCCACTTCTTGCCCCGGAAGATAGAAGTTGATGCGAATAAATTCAAATTGCTCTTGTTCTTGAGATTTCACTTCCAGGCAGATATTCCGGAGAACATCTTCCGAAACTCTCATATTCAACCTTATCGACACGGTGCGCTTCCGCGGGAAGCCAGCGACCTTGTGAGGCGGGTCGATCACATCCTCGATCGTGGGATATGAGAGTTCAACAGGGATGTTCGGATTCCGGGTCGGGGCCACACCACGTGGCCGATCAACCACAGTATTGTGCCGCGGAATGACTGGCGGACCTCCGTCTCGCAGGGAGTAGCCGCATATGCCGGCCAAGCAGAGCATCACAACGGCAACGACGATCCGAGTAGGGAGTATCTTTCGCGCATGAGTGAATGACCCCCCGTCCGCCCGCCGGCCCGACTTCTGGGTATCCATTTCCTGAAGCGATGGCGGTTTGTGCTGGCTCCCGCCTTTTACGTCTTCCGCCGCCGGCGCGCTCCTGTTTGGCACGACGATCCGGCCGCCGCACGCCGGACAGTTGGAACCACGACCGGCATATTCATCCTTCACCAGGAGCTTCTTTCCACACGCCGAGCATGAGAACCGAATCGCCATCGGTCGGTCCCTCCCACGGCAGCCAATGAGGATGTGCCTGGGGATTCATGGTATCGTGAATGATCGCGAACACAAGACCTTGGTCTTCCAAAGATCCCCAGACGACTCTCTCCGGCAGTCCTTGCCCGACCGGCATCGTCGGTCCGGCCCGGGGGCGACGCGCCGATGACTGCCGTTCCCGGCCGCCGCCGGGCCGGATACGGTAGGGTAGATCGGGACGGCTCGTCGGAGTGCACACCGACGAGCCAAGCGGGCCGGACATCACGCCACCCCATGGGCGTGCGCTGTCCGGTCCGGCCCGACTCCATGGGGCGGGAGCATGACGGCGCGATCCGCGGTCGCCTTCGACCTGGCGGGCGAACCCACATTCATCGATCCTTATCGCGTCAAGTGGCGCCCACTCAACGGTCGGGTTCTGTCCTACCGTGATCCCCGGATTCCCGGGACTGAGTTCCACTTCGCATGGGTGGGTCTGACTCAGACGGACAGATGGTTCCTCCGTGGGAGTGCGGGCATCAACCGATGGTACGGATGCATGAGGGGAGAGCATGGGTATGACTACCTCCAAGTCACGCCCGAACAGGCTGCCGCGTGGTTTCACCGTGCGGAAGAGCCCTTGCCCCCAGAACTCGCCGACATCGTGAGTCGGCACTTGGGAACCGGCGACGACCCGACGACCGGTGACGAGCGCCAGGGGACCGGCACTGAGAACGAAGGGAAGGGGAAGACCGACGACCCGGCGCCTTCCAACCCGCCTCCTGATCCTACGATCAAACAACCACCGAAGGGGACGCTTGACAGACTCCCTCCCGCTCGGCTCAAAGCCTTTTCACAGTGGCAGCATGCGATCAAGGCGAACTCGCATTTCGACGCCAAGACGCCCGACCGGGAAATCTACGAGTGGCTCGAAGACCATTCGGACGGGGACAACCTACCGACCTTCGCGACGTGGGGCCGCTATCTTCGCCAGGCACGAAACCAGCACGGTTTATCGAAGAACCGCCCACGCCGCGGGCGGACGGGCCGGAGTATAGCAGACAGGGAGCAACTCTAAACCGGACCGAAACCGGACTGCCGAAATTTTTTTCGACAGCCATTCTCTCGGGAAGACGAGTCGTCCGCTTCGGTCCGGTTGGCAGTCCGCTCAGTCCGGTCTGTGGTTCGTGCGAGTCGCGCCCATTCGTTCGGCGACATCCGCCGACAGCGCGACTTGAGGCACGACACGGACCATGACATGACTTCGACCCCGATCAGACTCGCCAGCGCGGTCGAGCCCGCCTTACTCGATGTCGCCGCCGTCGCCGAGCTACTCCACTGTTCCCGTCGGCATGTGTACCGCATGGCCGACGCCGGCAAGATGCCGCCGCCCGTCAAGTTGGGTGCGCTCGTCAGATGGGATAAAGACATACTGATGCGATGGATCGCCGATGGCTGTCCGTTGATCCGCCGGGCCGGGAGGCCGACCCGATGAGCACCCGACCCGACCGCCAGGCGGGCCGGACGGAGGGCGAGCGGCGTCGAGACGACGCACTCGCCAGGCTCGCCGCACGCCGGCGCTGGCTCATCCGCGGGGCGTGCCGAGCACTGATCGTCCACCTACTCGACCACGACGCCGGGACGGCGGATGACGTCGCCGACCGGCTGCCGACCGACCCGGACGGGATCGATCCGCGATGGCGCGGCGCCGTGATGAGGACGCTCGCCGGCGCCGGGCTGATCCGCCGGGTCGGATACACCGCGTCGTGCCGACCGATCCGGCACGCATCAGTGATCGCCGTATGGGAACTTGCCGACCGCGCCGCCGCGCTGGCCTGGCTCGCCCATCACCCCGAGCTACCCGAGGCAGCGGCCGAGCCCGACCCGCCGGTCGAGCCCGCCGCCGCGACTCATCAGACGACCTTGTGGTGACTGGTGACTGTCCCGCGCCCGCCGGCCGCAATCCGGCGAGCGCTCACACACTCGATTCGGAGGATTCACATGCAGGAACGTAAGCGGCTCTCAGACATTCTACCGCAAGCCGAGCGCGATCGGATAGCCCGGCTCTGGGAGACAACCAAGCCCGCCGCCGACCTCGGTCTGTTGCCCGCGGGCGAGTATCGATGCCGCATCCTCGACGGCACCCTGTCCGAGGCCAAAACTGGCACTCTGAGTTACAAGATTACATTCGAGATCATCGACGGAGATTATGCGGGGCGACGGATCTGGCACGACCTTTGGCTCACTGATGCCGCCTTTGCGAACACCATGCGCGACCTGGGCAAGATCGGCATCACGCACTCGGATCAACTGTATCAACCCCTTCCTTCCGTTGTCTTGGCGACCGTGAAGATGGTGGTGCGAAAGGATGACGACGGGACCGAGCGCAACCGCGTCAAGGACTTCCGGGCGACCGGCATCGAGGCCGCCGAGCGCAATCCGTTCGCACCCGACGCCGGGCCGGGTAACAGCTCGACGGCTGACGACGACGGTTTCGACTGGACGACGGGCCGCCAGGAGGGGGAGGCGACACCGTGACGACAGCCTACGGCTTTTGGGTTGTAGGCAGTCTGTGGGCACGGAGGCAGTCCGTCGATTGGCGGACCGCCTTCGCCGCCTACTGCGCTTGCGACGACCGGGCACAGCCCGAGCGAGAGGCGTTCTTTTCTCATTTCACGTTCGGTCGGGACCTCCATGAGTACCTGACCCGGACCGGCTCGGAGGCGGGCTTTACCGGCCCGTGCGGGACCGACTGGCTCCATTGGGACATCGACCGGGCCGACGACCTCGACGCCGCCCTACGCGACGCCAGGCGGCTTTCCGGGGCGATCCTCGACCGATACCGGGAGCTTGGCGACGATGACCTGCTCATCTTCCTTTCGGGAGGCAAGGGGTTTCACGTCGGCGTTGCGGCTGCGCTCTGGGGACCGCCGCCCTCGACTAGGTTCCATGAGATCGCCAGGCGGTTCGCCCTGGCTCATGCCGAGCTGGCCGGGGTCACGATCGATCCGTCGGTGTACAGCAAGGCCCGGCTGTTCAGAGCACCCAATTCGAGGCATCCGCGGACCGGGCTGTTCAAGCGCCGGTTGACGCTCGACGAGTTGATGGGCCTGAGCGTTGACGGCATCGTGGCACTGGCTCGACAGCCCGAGCCGTTCGCCGTGCCGACGATCGCCGTGACGGGCCCGACCGCCGCCGCCGACTGGCGGGATGCCGCCGGCACAGTCGAGCGCCGGGCCGCCGAGCGTAAGGCCACCTACCGCGACGGGGGCCGGCTGACCAAGACGACGATGATGTTTATCCGGGAGGGGGCGACGGAGGGGGAGCGGGCGACCTCGCTGTTCCGGGCCGCCGCCAACCTCGCTGAGCTGGGCTGTCCCGACGCCCTGGCTCACGCCCTGCTCACCGATGCCGCCCTCGACTCGGGACTCACGCCGAGCGAAACGGCCCGACAGATCGATTGCGGGCTTGCCCATGGGCGACGACAAAAGGAAGGGGACAACGCATGAGCCAATCGTCAGACCGCCGCCGGCTCGCCGACGTCGAGCGTGACCGTGCGGCCCAAAGCGTCCGCGTACCGCCAGAGCGTGGCGAGCGTCGGGTTGACGACCTTGCCGTTCTCCAGCCGAGACAGCAAGCCGACGTCGAGCCCGGAGCGATCCGAGACCTCGCTGAGCGTCAAGCCCTGGCGCTGGCGTTCCTGTTTCAACTTGGCGACCGCGGAGAAATACGAGACGAGCGAGCCCGGGGAGATCGGCCCTTCGTATTCACCGGAGGCGATCAACTGCTCATGCGTCGGACGCTCGTTCTGGAAGCGTTCCCGGAGCGCCGGATTCGGGCCTGTTCCTCCGGAGTGCGCTCGATCTTTCGGGTTTCACCGCGGAACGGCATGGCCTATCTCCGTTTCTTCGACCTCGACCGGGGGCGGGGGACTTCGTAGGCGGTCCGGGGGTAGATCGTCAGGGGATCTTCCTCGACCAATTCCCAGACCACGGCAATGTAACGACCGTCAGATGTCCCTCCGAACGAGATGGCGTGTCCGCTCGTTCGGCTGACGTCGGTCTTCATGTTCGGGTCGTTCAAGGCGTCGAGCACGTCGTCCTTCGTCAGATCGTGTTCGGCGATGTGGACCACGTTCCCATCGGGATCGTCGTCCAAGTCCCAAATGACGATGGCGTCGTGCATCGGCTCGCTCCCATCCTGGATACCCGTTTGCATTCTAGTCCAAACGGGCCGATGCGTCGAGAGCGAAATGAAGGGGGCGACGCATGAGCACAGCACACTATCAGGCGACGGCCGACATCCTCGACGGCTGGCGGGACGACGTGCTATCCGGCACGCCGCCGACGCTCTATCCGGTCGGCACCGGCGAGCTTGGCCGGGTCGAGATCGGGCCGGGGCTCGTGACGCTGATCGGCGGGGCGCCCGGGGCCGGCAAGACGGCGTTGACGATGCAATGGACGCTCGACGCCCTGATGCTCACGCCGGGCTTGCGGGCGATCATCTGCAACGTCGAGATGAGCCCGAGCACCTTGCTCGACCGCCAGCTTGCCCGGCTGTCCGGCACCGACTTGAACCTCATCCGGCACCGCCGGCTCACGGCCGGGCACGGGGACGCGATCGCACGGGGGATTGAGGCCCTCGACGCCCTGAGCGACCGACTCGCCTTTGTCCGGCCACCGTTCGACCTGCGGAACGTCGCCGCGTCGGCCGATGCGTTCGGGGCGACGCTGATCGTGCTGGATTACATCCAGCGGATCGGCGCGGCCGGCTCGCACGATGATCACCGCGGGGCGGTCAGTGAGACGATGAGCTACATCCGCCAGTTCGCCGACGCCGGGGTTGCCGTTGTCGTCGTCGCTGCGCTGGCCCGGTCGAGGGACAAGGCGGGCCGGTCGAGTTACACCGACGGCTTGAGCCTGGCATCCTTCCGGGAGACGAGCGAGTTGGAGTATGGGGCCGACGACGCTTTCATCCTGGCGGTCGATGGCGAGATCGGGGCATCCCCTTCCGTTCCTGTTGTCCTCAAGCACCTCAAGAGCCGACACGGCGAGACTCGCGACTTCTCTCTGACGTTCGACCGGCCGCATCAGCGGTTCACGGTCGAGCCCGCCGCCGGGCCGGCACCGCGGGCCGACGACGGCAAGCTGACCACGGCATTGCGGGCGATGTGGGAGCGGACCCCACCGGCTCACGACGACGGGGAGGGTGACGAATGAGCGGGACGACCGCCAGGCGCAAGACGACCAAGCTGCAATCGCGGCTCCGATTCGAGTTGCTCAACACCTTCGTCGATTCCGGCATGGCTGACCTGAGCCGGGCCGAGTTGGCGGTCTGGCTCATCCTCTACCGCGACACTCGCCGGGACGGGATCGCACGCCCGGCGGTTGACGACCTGGCTCGCCGGGGCGGGATGAATCGGACGACCGCCATCCGAGCGTTGAAGCGACTGCGGGGCCGCCAGATGGTCCAAGTGCTCAAGCGCGGCGGGCTGAATCGAGGGGCTTCCCACTATCGAGTCTGGCCGCCGCCGGGGGCATGATGATCATTCGCACTGGTGGCACCCACGCCACCCTTCCCAGAACCCGCAAGGTGGCATTTCGGTGCGTCCACTGGTGGCACCCACGCCACCCTTCCCAGAAAGCACTGTTCTTCGGACAAGTGCTTTCAGAAGGAACGCACGCCCTTGGCCGCCTTGACGGCGGGGCGTGCGTTCACAGAGGTAGGTCGGTATTGACTTCGGGATCGGATTGCGTGACAATTGACACACCATGAGCAAGCCACCCATCGCGACCGTGTTGCGGCGGACGATCGTCCAGAGCGGGATGACATACCTGGCTCTTGAGCGAGAGACCGGGGTTGCCCGCGCCAGCATCATGCGGTTCGTCAATGGCGAGCGGACGCTACGGCTCGACATGGCGGACCGGCTCGCCGCGTTCTTCAGGTTGGAGCTTGTGGAGCGAGGGAGGAAGTGACCATGGGCGCCGTTTACCGCAAGTCGTTCACCAAGCCGTTGCCCGAGAACGCCGAGATCGTCACTCGCAAGGGGGAGCGACTGGCACGCTGGCGCGATCGAGAAGGGGAAGACGCGGACGGCACCGCTGACGGAGGCCGGGGACCGCATCCGGATCGAATCGGAGACGTGGTACGCCAAGTATCGTGACGGTAACCGCCGCGTCGTCGAAGTGCCGACCGGATGCCGCACCGAGGACGCCGCCCGCCAAGTGCTCGCCGATCTGGAGCGGAAGGCGGAGCGAGTGCGGGCCGGTCTGATCACGCCGGCCGAAGCCCGGACCGCCGAGCACCTGACGACGCCGGTCGCCGAGCACATCGACGCCTACATCGGGAGCTTGGAAGCGAAGGGGGCGAGCCGCGGTCACGTCCGGGAGTCTCGCCGAATCCTGGCCGCGGTCTTCTCGTCTTGCGAGTTCCGGACGCTGGCGGACTTCGACCGCGGGGCTTTCGAGCGGCACTTGAACCGGCGACGTCAGGCGAAGGTATCGGCCCGGACCCGCAACGCGGACCGGGAAGCCCTGGTGACGTTCGCCAACTGGTGCGTCGAGATGGGGCGCATGACCGCCAACCCCTTCAAGGGAGTTCCGAAGGCCGATCAGAAAGCCGACCGCCGCCGCCAGCGGCGTGCCATGACCGCCGATGAGTTGAGCCGGTTGCTCGACGTCGCTCAACGCCGACCGATCATCGACGCCATGACCGTTCACCGCGGCAAGAGGAAGGGCCAAGCTGTCGCGAACCCCGGTCTCGAGACTCGGGAGCGGCTTGAGGCACTCGGCCGGGAGCGAGCCCTCATCTACAAGACCATGGTCTTGACCGGACTCCGCCGGGGCGAACTGGCGAGCCTGACTGTCGGTCAACTCCGGCTCGATGAGCCGACCGCCTATGCCGAGCTGGATGCGGCCGACGAGAAGAACCGGGAGGGCAACGCGGTGCCGATTCGGGCCGACTTGGCGGACGACCTGCGATCCTGGCTCGCCGACAAGGTGGCCGATGCCCGCAAGGCCGCGATGCGGAACGGCGAGCCGGTTCCGGCCGGGTTGCCGGGCGACACTCCGCTGTTCACGGTTCCGGCCGGATTGGTCCGGATCCTCGACCGCGACTTACGGCTTGCTGGCATCCCGAAGCGGGACGACCGGGGCCGCACGTTCGACGTGCATGCATTGCGGACGACGTTCGGGACGCTGCTCAGCAAGGGGGGAGTGCCTTTGCGGACGGCTCAAGCCGCTATGCGGCATTCCGACCCGTCTCTCACCGCCAACGTCTACACCGACCCGCGGTTGCTCGACATCCACGGGGCATTGGACGTGCTGCCGACCCTTCCTCTCGCCGCCGGGCCGGACGCGGGCCGGGACTCGCTCCAAGCGACGGGGACGGACGATCATCATCCGCTTGCACCGCCGCTTGCACTAACTTGGTGCAAGCCGAGTGCAAGCGAGGCATACGCTGACACAACGAAAGCCGAGCTTCCGAATTCGATCGGGCCGCCTGGGCTTGCGGGAAAAGCCTGTATTCCAGGGGATTTCGCTGGTTTTCAGGGAGGAAACGAGAAGGGCTTGAGAGTGGAGACGACCGGGATCGAACCGGCAACCTCCTGGTTGCAAACCAGGCGCTCTCCCGATTGAGCTACGTCCCCTGGAAGATGGCTCCCCCACCCGTACGACGATGGCGCACGAGTCGCCCAGCCGCCGATGTTTATCGATGATAGCGTGGCATCGCTTTGGTGGCTAGGTGCATCATAGCGCAATTCGAAGCAAGTGCCTCGCTGGGGCTGCCGGGGGGACGGGCATCCGCTAATAAGATCGCCTCATCCACTCTTCGGCGGCGATCAGGGCCCGCGCGCGGCTGGGGAAGGATAAGACCTGCCAGTTGGGCACGCCGCCTTGCGGCGAGATCGTCTGCTCCACCCATTTCTGGATGACCTGGGGGGACTGGCTGACCGTCGCCGCGCGGCGGACCATGCCGCCACCGAGTTGCTGCTCGAAAATGACCGCATAGTGGGGCAACGCCACGAAATTGCCCCGCAGGCTCAGCTTGCGGATATAATCCTCGGCCTTCCTGTCGAGCTTCCCCAGATCGCCGCCGAAGTACTTGCGGAACTCGGCGAGATGCGATTCCGGCGTCCGGGGCTCCAGCGGTGGCATCCGGCTCATCGACTTCACGTATTCGACGAACTCGGGGGCTCTCCGCAGGGCCAGGTAGTACGTCAGGGCCCAGGCCTGCGAGTAGTCGGTCGGCGTCAAATGCATCTTCGTGACCAGGGACTCCGAGTCCACCAGCCGGGTTGGCCCGGCGGGCGCCTCGGCCCGCTGGGCGTCATCCAGCAGCTCGCTCGAAAGCGGATCGTCCAGCTCCCGGAGCGTCGCCATGTGCAAGGGGTTGATCGCCCCAATCTTGTCCCATGCCAGCCCCTTCTTCGTCCGCGTCGGAGTCGCACAGTATTCCGTGAACCCCTCGACGAGCCAGAGGGGCCAGGCGGCCAGGCGGGGCTGCACGCCGATGTTGGCGAGGATCTGGTGCGTCCCCTCGTGGGCCACCGTCTGCGGCTTGCGCAAGGCCAGCAGCTTCGGCTCCGTCCGGTCCCGCTCCGAGTCCTCGTAGAAGAAGATCCGATTCGTGAAGATCTCGTAGTAAGCCTGGACTTCCGGGTCAACCTTCTTGTGTGCCCGGAAGTCCTGCTCGTTGGCGAAGATGACCGCCACCAGCGGGAACTCCGAGTCGTGCACCGCCAGGCCGTGCCGCCGGCAGAACTCGGTCAGGCCCCGATAGAGGTCCTCCAGCAAGCGGGCGCTGTCCTGCGCGAAGGCCAGTCGGGACTGGTAGAAGATCAGATAATGCTCGGTCGTCAGCACCGCGAATCCCGAGTAGGGGCCGCGCTCGAGGCGCCGCTTCAACTCGTCGGCCGCGACGGGCACGAACGGCTCGTCGGTCGGCACCAGCCGGCTCGGGTAACCGAGCTGACCGTCGGGCTGAAGCAGCACCGTCTTGTCGCCGCGCTGACCATACAGTCGGGCCACGACGCAATTGCCGGACTTGTCGCGGATCCGGTATCGCTTGGCGGCCGCCGCCACGGGATGGGCCAGCGAGTCCCCGCTCGCGACCTTGGTCCCAGGCGACCCGACATCTCCCGACGGCGCGACCGCCAGCGTCGGCGGTCTGGATCGGCTCCGGGTCGGACCCGTCGGAGCGTGGGCGTTACGCGCCAGGACGCTTCGGTTCGCCGCCTTCCCTCCACCCGATGTCTCCCCAACGATCGGCCCCTGGGCCGCCGCGGGGACCGCGGATCCGACAGCCGCCGCCAGAAGCACCAGGCGATGAATCACCTTCACAGCCGGGGACGAGCGGTCCCGACCTCGACCGAACGCCTCGGTACGACCGACGTCGCCACGATCGATGACCACGGGTTCCATCACCGGTGGACTCTCAATGGCCAAGTCTGAAAGGATTCGGTCACGGGATCCCTGAGTCTAACAGTCGGCAAGCGGCGCGGAAAGCGACTGCCGGCGGTAAATTCCGCGACGCCCTTTCGCGGGTCATGACGAGAGGACGCGGACCCGGAACCCGAGCGACTGCGAGAGCGCGACCATCTCCCCGAAGATGTCCCCGTAGGCCACGGCGATGTGATTGCTCATGTAGTGGGCCATGATGGTGTCCATCGAGCAGCCGAGGTCGGCGGCCATGAACGGCCATTGCCGCGTCGTGCCGCGCCACCACGCCTCGCGGACGTCGTCCGGCAACGCCACGGATTCCCCGCGGCCGAGGTCCATGACGAGCCGGCCCGTCCGGTCGAGCCACGCGCGGGCCCAGGTGATCTGGCCCGGCAGACTGACGCCCGCGAAGGTGCCCCCAGGAATGGGGAAATAACCGGCCGGCTGGCGGTAGCTGTGGACGCCGGCCAGGCTGTTGACGTCGTGATTGAACGCGTAGGCTCCGCAGCTCCCCGAGTTCAACAGCACCCACAGGAACCGGCCGTCGTGCTGGGCTCCCCATAGGACGTCTTGGAACTTCACCGCGGCGGGGTCTCTGGCGGGTACCGTGAATCGGAGCTCCCAGGCTCCCCATCGGACGTCGTGGAACATCACCGCGGCGGGCATGCCCTTGGCGCGGAGGATTCGCTTCATCAGCTCCATCGGGACCAGGTTTCCCTGGTCGGCCTCGGTGCTGGTGATCACGACCTGGCCGTCGCCCTCGGGTCGGGAATGCGAGTTCAGCAGACCCTCGGCGAAATCGCTGGGCGGGAGGAGGTTCAAGAGGCCGAGCTGATACTGCCAGCCCAGGCAATCGGCGCGGAACTCGGCCAGCAGGTCGAGGACCGCCAGGTAGCCCCGGAGCTGTTCCCGGGTCGCGGCCGGCGTGAAGTCCGCGGCATCGGCCTCCTGCCAGTGGAAGGTCACCCCTCGATCCTGGACGAATCGGAAGGCATCATCCACGCGGGCGTCCGTCACCGATCGCGTCCGATCGATCAGCCAGGCCTGGTCGACCTTGTGCTCGCTGAAGCCGATCGGGTAGAGCACCCGGGGCCCGAAATAGCCGTTGATCATCCCCATCGAGGTGTCGCCGAGCATGAGCGCCAGCACGCGGCGACGCCGGATCTCGTCGAGGACCCGCTCGGCGATCCGCACCGCGTCGACGGAGACCGCGCCGGCGCCCCGGACCTCGCTCGTGGCGTACTGGATTCGCCCGGTGGAGCACCATTCGTCGAGCCGTTCCATGAAGCCGGCGTCAGCCGTCCAGTCGGGGGCGTTGGTCCAGACCCGAGAGGCGTCGCGGCCGACGCTCTCCAGCGAGGCGCCGGTGTTGAGCAACGCCACCAGGCCGGGCCAGGTCCCGGAGAAGTTCGACGCCAGGAGCAGCGGGTTCTCCTTGCCGACGACTCCATCAACGGTATGCGGTGCGTAGGTCCAGTGCACGAAGACGCCGATGATCGGGTCATCGATCGGGCTCAGCTTGGCGATCGCCTCGTCGGGGCGCGTGAGGTACCCGTCGATCACATAGGGCGACCTCCCGAGTTTGCGGAGCGCGGCCATCAGTTGGTCGGTCGTCTCGCGCGACTGCGGCAGCGCCCACTCGTTCGGCTTGCTGCGATAATCACCGGGCCAGAAAATCGCGACTTTCTTCGACATGGCTTTCCTCGCCCTCAAGTCCTTTGGCCACTACGAAGTCGGGTTGACAGAGTGTATATTGCGGTTGCGCGATTCGCCACCGGATACCCTCGGCCTCTCTTCCGGGAAATTGGCGCGGGGGCGGACCGATTCCTTTCCCGACGACAGATCGAGAGTGCGCGATGTACGACCTGGTCGTGATCGGTGGGGGTTCGGGCGGCCTGAGCCTCGCGAAGGCGGCCGCCAGGGTCGGCGCGAAGGTGGCCCTGGTCGAGAAGGGGCAGCTCGGCGGCGAGTTCGTGCTCTCGGCCTGTGTGCCGAGCAAGGGTCTGGTGCAGACCGCGAAGCGATTGCAGCAGGTCCGCTCGGCCGCATTGTATGGGCTGAAGGTCGGGCCGGCGGAAGTGGACTTCCCCGCGATCATGGCGCGGGCCCGATCGGTGGCGGAGGTCCTGGCGCGGCGCGAAACGGCCGATATGCTGCGGGCAGGCGGGATCGACGTCTACCACGGTACCGCGACGTTCGAGGCCTACGACACCGTCCGGATCAGCGACGGCACGGCGATCACCGGCTATCGTTTCGTGATCGCCACCGGCTCGCGGCCGGCCGTCCCCTCCGTGCCCGGATTGTCCGAGGCCGGTTACCTCGACGAGCACTCGCTCTGCTCGCTGAACGCTCTTCCTGAAAGCCTGCTGATCATCGGCGCCGGGGCGACCGCGGTCGAATTCGCCCAGTGCTTCGCCCGCTTCGGGACCGAAGTCACCATCGTCGCCGAGTTCGACGCGCATCCTGCCCCGCGAGGACGAAGAGGCCGCCGAGTACCTCAGCGATGCTCTCGCCGCCGAGGGCATCGAACTGAGGTTGGGCGTGGAGATGACCAAGGTCGAGGTGCGCGGCGATCGCAAGGTCTGCATCCTCCGGGAGATCGCGACGGGCACGACCGGAGAGGTCGCCGGATCGGACCTGCTCCTCGCGGCCGGCCGGCGGGCCCAGGTTGATGGGTTGAATCTCGATGCCGCCGGCGTGCACGGCGACCCGGAGCACGGCATCGCCGTGGACGACTTCCTCCAGACGCACGCCAGCCGCGTCTATGCGATCGGCGACGTCCTGATGCGCCACCAGTATGCGTATGCGGCCGAGCGGGAGGCGGAGGTCGTGTTCGCCAACGCGATCCTCCGGCGCCGCAAGAAGATGGACTACTCCACGATCCCTCGCGTGACGTTCTCCGACCCGGAAGTCGCCGGTGTGGGGATCACCGAGGAGCAGGCCCGGACGGAGCACCCCGATCACCGGGTTTATCGCGTACCCTTCGCGGAGCTCGACCGGGCCCAGATCGACGGCCGGATCGACGGGTTCGCCAAGGTCCTCGCGACCCCCGGCGGCCGGATCCTGGGCGCCGCCATCGTCGGGCCGGAGGCCAGCCTGCTCATCCAGGAGTTCACCCTGGCTCTGGAGAAGGGACTGGGACTCGGCGCCATCGCCGCGGCCACGGCGATCTATCCCACCTACGCGGGCGTGGGCCCGGCGCTGGCCAAACAGTACCTGGCCACGCGCCTGGAGCGCGGAGTCGTCCAGACCGCGCTTCGGATCTTCTTTGGATTCATGCCGCGGGTTGGAGCCGGCGACGGGCCCACGGATGCATCCACCGAGGATACCGCCGGTCACGAGGAACCCGTCGAACAGGCGTCCGGCGGCCACGGACATGGCCACTGAGCCGATCAACCGCCGGACGAGTCGGCACCGCCCTGCTTGCGGGCCACTCGACGGGCGAAGCGGTCGACATCGATGACGCGGCGGCGATGGATGCCCCGCGCGACCGGCTCGACTCCGTCGTGCGCCTCGACTTGAAACGTCACGACCGGGCTATCGACGTGGATCACCCGGGCGCGGCAGGTCACCGTGAATCCTTCAGGAGCCGGCGCGAGATGCTCGAGTTCCACGAAAGTGCCGACGCTCCGTTCCCGGTCTTCCAGGCAGACGGCGATCGCGTCGCGAGCGGCGTACTCGAGGTGCGCGATCAACCAGGGAGTCGCCAGCACCGCCGGCATGCTCGCGTCCGCGAAGCTGATGCGATTCGACGGACCGACGACGATGGTCTGCTCGCCCGTCATCCCGATCCGCGGTGTCAACTTCATGTTTCACTCCCTCCCCACCTCGAACGCTCGATTGAAACTTGGAACTGGTCGCAGGACTTCCGCTCGGGCCATCACCTTGACCCTGTTCCCCCGGCAAACGATAATGATTATCGGTTCGCCTGGGCCTCCCGAGAACACCCGTTACGACGCATGCCCTGATGCTCTGAGCCGGCCTCGGCCCCGAGTCCATCTTACTCTTCCCGGTCTTGATGCCGGGAGCCGATCGAAACTGAAACGGAAGCAAACACATGGCAGCAGCGTCCCTGGCCGGCAAGCCGCGCAAGGTGATCCCCAAGATCCTGGCCGTCATTCACGCCGATGGCTGCACGGGATGTGAGGCTTGTCTGGAGGTCTGCCCCGTTGACTGTATTTACAAGGTCCCCGGCGAGGAACACACGTCCTTGCAGACCTTCTGCGACATCGACCTGGATCGATGCATCGGCTGCAAGCATTGTGCGCAGGTCTGCCCGTGGGACGCGATCGACATGGTCGATACCATCGACGTGGCTTACCACGTGGCGCTGAAGGGTGGCCCCCCGCGTTACGTCGACCAGCGCTGGGATGACCTGGTGGACCAGGCGCAGCGCAACGCCGAGGGCCTGCTGGCCAAGAAGAAGTGACGGCGGGACCACGAAACGGGTCAATGACGACCCGGGTCAGGCGCCGGGAACTCCGGAGCGATCGCGTTGCGCACGGCGGCACCGAGATCGTTGCGAGCGATTCTCAACTCGAGCGGAGGACGTGTATGATCTGTTGGTTTCGATTGGCTGCGGCATTCACGCTAGGCAGCATGGCGCTTGGACTTGCGGCGGGATGTGACCCGGGCCAGCAAGCCGGCGGGTCCGGCCAGTCTCAGGGCCCTCGGCCGTCGCTGAAGTCGTACCCGCCGACGGTCCAGAAGGCTGACACCCAGAAGGCGGACGGGCAGCTCACGACCCCCGATCAGAGGGTCGATACCCGGCAGCTCACCGAGGTTGTCAAGGAGGAAGTCAAGGGCGGCGAGGCACAAGAGGGCCCGACGCCGTTCGATTACCTGTGGAAGCCGACCAAGCCCGAGCTGATCAAGGATGAGCCCCTGGCCGTGACCGTGCCCAGCGGCTTCAATCCCGTGGCCGACAGGGTGAACGTGCCGGTGGCCAACCCGCTGACCAAGGGGAAGTATGAGCTGGGCCGCCAGCTTTACTTCGATCCTCGGGTCTCGCTCGATGGGACGGTGAGCTGTGCCACCTGCCACAACCCGGCCAAGGGCTGGACCGACCAGATGCCCGTCTCGACCGGGATCGGCGGCCAGGCCGGCAGTCGGAGTGCCCCGACCGTGCTGAACACGGTCTATGGCCGGACCATGTTCTGGGACGGCCGCGCGCCGTCGCTGGAAGCCCAGGCCCAGGGGCCGGTCCAGAACCCGATCGAGATGGGCAAGCAATCGTACAAGGAGATCATCGAGCGGCTCCGGCAGATCCCCGGCTACCGCGAGCAGTTCGAGAAGGTCTTCGGCACCACGGTGACGCTCGACGGCATGGCCAAGGCGATCGCGACGTTCGAACGCGTCGCGGCGATCAGCGGCAACTCGAAGTACGACAAATACAAGCGCGACAACAACGCCCTCTCCGACAGCGAGAAGCGCGGCATGGTCCTGTTCGGCTTGAGGCTCAACCAGGATGACGGATTCAAGACCGATGTCGTTCGCCAGAAGGCCAATTGCACGGCGTGCCACGCCGGATTCAACTTCACGGATGAGGATTTCCACAACCTGGGGATCGGCTGGGAACCAGGCAAGGGGACGTCGCCGGGGACGTTCAAGGACCTGGGTCGATGGGCGGTCGAGCCCTTCGGGGCGCGTTACGACGGGAGCATGGGGGCGTTCAAGACGCCGACGATCCGGGACATCGAGAAGACCGCGCCGTACATGCACGACGGCAGCCTGGCCACGCTCGAACAGGTGATGGACCACTACGACAAGGGCGGCCATCCCAACCCGGCCCTCGATAAGGAAATGAAGAAGCTCAACCTCACCGCCCGAGAGAAGGCCGACGTGATCGCTTTCATGAAGGCGCTGACGGGCGAGACCAAGTCGCTGGATGAGCTCCTTCCGATTCTCCCGCCCGGACCTGACGGCAAGACCGTGGATCCCCGGCCGGCACTGTCGGCTCCGGGCAAGAAGGTCGCCGCGGTTCTCCATCCGTCGCCTGTGAATTGACCGCTCGACGAGCACACGTCGAGCAAGATCGCGGAACGTCCCGAAGCCGGCCGCCCCTCGAAGTGAAGGGCGGCCGTTTCTCTTGCGCTGCGGCTCATCGGGCCGCGTCGCGGCCGTCCGAGCGGGCCAGTCGCGATCGGTTCGCCGTGCCCCGCGGGGGGAAGTCGTGCTACGATAGGGACCGAGTCGGCTTCCCCATCGGGCCGGACCGGGAGAACGCGTCAAGCGATTCGGATCGTCCCCTTCATTCCACCCGGGATCGCGCTCCCCGGCCGCTGGCGGGCTGTCGGTCGGCTCATCGGCTCGAGGGAGATTCTCATGCATCATCGTTGGTCGATCATCCTGGTCCTGGCCTGCTTCGCGGCGCTGTTCCTGGCGTGTTTCTCCCCGGTCCTCTTCCGGGGACAGCAATTCGGGTTTCGCGACGCCGCCCACTATTACTATCCCCTTTATCAGCGCGTCCAGCAGGAGTGGGACGCCGGCCGTATTCCGCTCTGGGAGATGGAGGAGAACGCGGGCATGCCGCTCCTGGGCAATCCGACGGCGGCGGTCCTCTATCCCTTGAAGATCGTCTACGGCTTGCTCCCGTACGCATGGGGGGCACGGATCTACATCGTGGCCCATACCGCCCTGGCGTTCGCCGCGATGCTGATCTTGATGAGGTCGTGGGGGACGAGCTGGGCAGGCTCCGGGCTGAGCGCGATGGCCTATGCGTTCGGTGCCCCCGTGCTGTTCCAGTACTGCAACATCATCTACCTGGTCGGCGCCGCCTGGCTCCCTCTGGGCGTGCACGCGGTGGATCGCTGGCTTCGTGGCGGCCGGCGGTGGGCGCTCCTGGAGCTGGCGATCGTCCTCTCCATGCAGACGCTGGGCGGCGAGCCGCAGTCGGCTTACCTCCTGGGACTCGCAGGGGTCGGCTATGCCGCCGGGTTGGCCTGGGATCGCGCCGCCGCGCGTCGGCGTGCCGCCGACGCCGAGCGGGGCCGCGAATCGCGCGCCGCGTCGGTCTGGCTGGTCATTCCATCCGTCGCGACGCTGGTGGTTCTCTGGTTCGTGATGACCGTGGCACTCGCGAGCTGGGTCCCCCAGTTCCGGCCGGACGAGCGGCCGCCAAAGCCCTTGCCCTGGATGCCCTATGTACCCCTGGTCGTGAACGCAGCATGGGCGGCTGTCGCCATCGGCTTCCTGAGATTCTGGCGGCGTCATGGCTGGGGACTTCCGCTGGGGATCGGCTGGATGGGGTTGGCCGGCGCGGCCGGCCTGGCGGTGGCCTTGTCCGCCGCGCAGCTGCTGCCGATCGTGGAGTTCACCCAGCAGACGATCAGGGCCGCCGAGGCCGGGACGCACGAGATCTATTCGTTCAGCCTGGAGCCGATCCGCTTCGCCGGGCTGATCTGGCCGGATGTCCTGGGATCCGCCGTCAGCAAGAACACCGCCTGGGCCGACCAGGTCCGGCTACCGGGGTCCGCCCCTCGAGTCTGGGTACCGTCTCTTTACCTCGGCGGTCTGACGATCGTCCTCGCTCTGTCGAGCCTGGCCTTGCGTGGTGGTGCACCGTGGCGCGTCTGGCTCTCGGTCATCGTGCTTGTCAGTGCCGTCGGCAGCCTGGGCCTGTTCACCAGCCCTATCTGGGCCGTTCGCGCCGTGGCCCAGGGAAAGCGGCTCGACGCCGACAAGAAACCCGGCTTCGCGCGGGACTCGAAGGATTTCCATGTCGATGAGTCGAAGATCTGGCCGCCGTTGCGACCGCTGATCCGACAACTGGGAACGCTCGATCCCGAGGACACCACGCCGATCCGTCAGGACCACTTCCTCCGCGACGGCGACGGCAGCGTCTACTGGCTCATGGCCACCCTCCTGCCGGGCTTTCGGCAGTTCCGCTTCCCAGCCAAGCTCTTCACGTTCACCAGCCTCGGACTCGCGGTGCTGGCCGGGCTGGGCTGGGACGCCGTCGGCCGGGGCGGGTCGCGGCGAGCGATGGTGGTGACGGTGGTCGTCCTGGGCATCAGCGTGATCTTGCTCGCGGGTGTCGGGGTCCTGCGATCGTCGATCCTCGGCGCGCTCAAGGCCATGACCGCGACGTCGCTTTATGGCCCGTTCGACCCGGACGGCGCTTATCAAGCGCTGGTTCTGGGCCTGCTCCAGGGCACGATCGTCTTCACCCTGGGATTGGTGGCGATCCTGCTCGGGACCCGGCGACCGCGACTGGCCGGAGTGCTGGTGCTGCTGGTCACCACGGCCGACCTGATCGCCGCCAACCGGCATTATGTCCTGACGGTGCCCCAGGCGGAGTTCGAGACGACGCCCGAAATCCTCCGCACGATCGAGGAGGCTGAGCGTTCGAGTCCCTCACCGGGGCCGTACCGCGTGCACCGCTTCCCCGTGTGGTCACCGACCATCTGGTACCGGAAGGGCTCCGCCGACCGCGGCCGGGAGCTCGTCCGCTGGGAACGCGATACCCTCCAGCCCAAGTACGGGATCTCCATGGGAGTGGAGTACGCCCACGTCGTCGGCGTCGCCGAGCTGTACGAGCTGGAGTGGTACTACGGCGGTTTCCTCCGGACGGTACGGGACAAGGAGATGGCTCGGCTCCTGAACGTCGCCCTCGGCGACCAGGTGGTCTACTACCCGCGGCGTACGTTCGACATGTGGAATGTGCGTTACTTCATCGTGCCGATGTGGGCCAACGGCTGGCTGGACGCCTTCCGCGGCTATGCGTCGATTCTCCTGGATAGCGAGACGATCGCGCCGCTGGCCCGGGATTTCCAGGGACCCGGTGCCGATGAGAGGCAGAACGATTGGTACGAACGCAACGATTATCGAATCCTCCGCAATAAACGGGAACATCCCCGCGCCTGGGTCGTTCACGAGGCGCGGACGATCAGGCCGGCCCACGAGCTCAGGGCCGGCGCCGAGCGGCAGACGGCGATGCAGGAGATCACCTACCAGAACGACGCGCTCTGGAACGATACGACCCTCCAGGCCTTCGACCCCCAGCGCGTCGTCTGGATCGACAACGATCAACGATCGGCCTTGAACCCTTACCTCTCCGGCGCCTCGCCGCGGCAGTCGGAATCGGTCCGCGTGAGCTATCCGTCCCCTCGGCGCGTCGAGCTCGACGTGACCCTCGAGTCCCCAGGGATGGTCGTGCTGGCCGATGTGTACTATCCCGGCTGGGAGCTGACCGTTGACGGCGCGCCCGCGCCGATCTACCAGGTGAATCGCGCGATGAGGGGTGCCGCGCTGAAAAAGGGGCCTCATCACCTGGTGTATACCTATGCGCCGCGATCCTTCCGCATCGGGCTGATCGTGTCGGCCCTGGGGCTCGTGGCGATGGCCCTTTCGGCCCTCGTCTGCTGGAGGCACCCGGTCGAAACAGCGGTGGTGCACCGGTCGCAGTCTATCCCGAAGGAGGTTGCAGGCCATGAGTAAGACGTCCGCGATCGCGGCGATCCTGATCGTGGGTTCGGCGGTCGGCGGTCTGGCGCAGACTGCGAAGCAACCGAGAGTCGCGCCAGGTGCCAACGAGCCGGACTGGGCGGTGATCCTGAGGGATCGCTACGGACTCTCGATGTTCGACGATCTGCTCAACCCGGTCCGCACGACGCCCGAACAGACCGGCGGCCTCTTTCGCAAGGCGGAAGCCGGTCCCGTCCGCTTTACGCCGGTCATCGCCCTGGGGCTGGAGACCAAGAACCGGGGAGGATGGTACACCGCCGGCGGCTCTCCGGACGCTCTGCCCCGCAAGACGGAGTTGTGGAGTTACGTCTTCAAGAACACGACCGAGGACCTGCGGACGGGGAAGAACCTACCGCCGCCGCTGGCCGCGAGTTCGTCGACGACCTTCGACCCGGGAGAGGGTGCATTCGGCCTCTGGGTCTCCAATGACGGACTGGACGATGGGGGGGTGTTCACCCAGCCGGCGATCGTGGCACGAGTCAATCGACGCCTGGCGAAACAGCCGTACAAGGCCATGATCTATCCCAACCGGGACAAGGCCACGGGCCGGCTCATCCCGAATAGCTACCTGATCGGCTGGGAGTATTCCACCAACGACGACTTCCAGGACGTCGTCTGCCAGGTGGACAATGTCGTCCTCGTCGAAGAGGGGCATCAGCCGAAGCCCAAGAGTCAGCCAGAGCGATGATATGAGCAAGCGTTGAAGGAATGGGACGGCGATTCCCCTGCCGAGCCGCCGATCCCACAGGATCGGCTCGGCAGGAGCCTCGCCCGTTCGAAAGGGCCCGTTCTCCAGACCGCCCTGAAACGAAAGCCGCGCCGGGTCATTTCGGCGCCGCTTTGTTCTCGGTCGCCTTCTTCGCGGATGGGGGTTCGCCGGCCGGCTTGCTGGGAGCGGCCGGCTTGACCGGCTCGCTCGGGGCGGACTTCTCCTTGGTTTCGGGTGGATTCGTCTGATTGGGAGGGCTTGGAGGTGCCGGCGGAGCGGGCGTCGGCGGCTTCTCGCCGGCCGCTCCGGCGGCGGGAGGTTTCGTTTCGCCGGGGCTCGGCTTCGCCGTGCCGGAGCCGCTTCGTTTCGGTGGGACGGGCTTGCCCATCTTCTCGAGGTAGTACGCCGCGATCGGCCGTACCGACATGTCGGGTTCCAGGGTGAGCGCATTGGTGAAATGCTCGCTCGCCTGGGTGGGCAGCCCCGCCTCGAGCTGGCAGATGCCGAGGTCGAATTCCCAGGATGCCTGCTGCTCCAGACTGCTGGGGATGACCTGGAAGATGTTATTCGCGGACATCGCCTCGCCGTGGACCAGGAACCGGCCCGCCGTCAGCGCGCGGCTGCTGCGGTCCGTCCGGATCGCGGGGATCGAGCGCTGGTCCCAGAGCGATGCGGTCGACAGGTAGTTGCCCAGCAGGTAGTAGACGAGCCCCTGACGGTAAGTCGCGAAGCCGGGCTCGCTTCCCAGGTTGGGGTCGCCGATGGAGCCGACGTTGAGGAGATCGAGCGCCTTGTCGGGCTGGCCGGTGAAGCAGTAGAGGTCCAGGAGCTGAGGCTTGACCACGGCGACGCTATCGCCGCTCGTCTCGGCCTCGGCCAGCTTCGAGATCGCCAGGCCGACCGCGCCCTGTTGCCGGGCGTACATGGCCAGGTCCACGGGCCGCGGCTGCAGTTCCAGTCCCTGGTCCTCGACCTTCTGTTCGATCTGGGTGATCCCCTGATCGAGCTGGTTGAACTGGTTCTGGAGTGCCGCCCGAGAGATCCGCCGGAACTGGAGGTATTCCTCGCCCGGGTTGAGCGCCAGCGCGGCGCCGAGGCGGTCGCGGGCCAGGTCGAGGGCGTTGGCGGACGCGTAGAGCTCGTACAACTGCATATTCAGGTCGAAGAGCTCGTTGCGGGCCGGCTCGGACGCGGGCTTGGGGCTCGTCTGAATCGCGTAGTTGAGCGCCGTGACCCGCTGGCGGAACCGGTTGATCAGCCGGTCGGGAGACGCCGTGAGCTGACCGATCCGCCCCTGGTTCTCGGGCGTCAAGGCGATGCCGGCCATCAGGGCGGTCTCCTGGGCGGTCAGCAGGCGGTACGCGTCGTTGAGGATGCGGAAGGCCATCGGGTCGTCCGGGTTGCGCGACAGGGCGATGCGGGCGTCCTGGATCGCCAGCAGGCAGCGGGCCGGCTCGGGCAGGTTCTGGGGGCCGCCCGGCCCGGCCACGAGCCATCGCATCGCCGACTGCGTGCGCATCTGCGCGCGGCCCAACGACCGATTCTGGAAGATCTCGTCGATCCAGGAGGTCGGTGTCGGCGGCCCCTCCGCCGCGGGCAGCGGACGGGTCGACGTGTAAACGCGCTCGGGCCGCAGGCGGTTGGCCTCGAAGACCGCCAGGTCCGTGGCCGGTGCGTCCGCGCGGCCGAACATCGCGATGCGCCCGTCGTCGTAGAACGGGATCCAGTTCCGGCTGTCCTTGAGCTTCTGATAGGTCAAGTTCGAGTCCATCGGCTCGATCATCACCGTGCTGATCTTGTACTCATCCAGCCACGGCTTCCACTTCTCGACCTCGTCGTCCCGGAGGGCCGTGCGGATCATATGCCACTTCTCCAGCAGCTCCTGCGGGAACAGGCTGGTCCGACCGTCGACGAAGGTCAACCGCTTGGGATACGCCTTCCAGATCAGGAGATCTCCCTGGGCCATCGACGTATTGAGCACATTCCCCTTGAGGTCGTTCTGGCGGGCCAGGAAATCGGCGGCCTCGATCGGGAAATGGTCGGGGTTGTACCCCAGCCCGAAGTGGATGCCCGGCTTGTAGAGATGCCACCCGGTGATGTCCACGCCCACCATGAAGAAGATCAGGGCCAGCGTCAACAGCCGACCACCCGTCGACCACAGCGTCCAGCCGGCACCCAGCCGGCCCCGCGCGCCGAATCGGCCCTGATACCACTCCTGGCCATTGAGCGCGACGACCACCGCGAGCACCAGCGCGAACTCGGTGCTGTGCCTGATCAAGCATCCCCAGAGGAGCGAGACGACCACGAACGGGACGAACCGGCGCCAGGAGAATCGGGCGGCGTTGAGCAGGAAGGAGCCGAGCCCCAACGCGACCATGATCAGGTAGAAGGCCATCAGCCAGGTCCACAGGTACTCAGCACCTTCCGCCCGAAGCTGATTCCGGATGCCGAAGAACGAAAGAGACTCGACGAGCTGGAAGTGCTCGTTGGGCTGGAACAGCCGGAGGATGGGATCCGCGGCGACGGAATAGATCCGGAACGTCCAGGGATTCACGAGGCAGGCCGCGGCGCAAAGCCCCACGACCAGGAACCCGAGCGACGCGGGCATGGAACGGTCTGCGACCGGCTTGCTACCGGCGACGCCGTCCTCCTTCTGACCGGCCACGGCGCGTCGGATCCGTAGCTCCCTCGGTCCAACCTGGTACGTCGCCGTCGAGCCAGTGGCCCACGGCGGTCGCGGCGAGGATGAGCAGCCCGGGCAGGAACGATACGTCCCAGTTCGCCCAGAGCACGAACAGGGGGATCAACCACCAGATCCACGCCCGCCGGCCCTGCTCAAAGGCGCGGAAAATGATCAGGAGCTCCAGGGCCAGGAAGAGGTAGCTCCAGGTGCCGGGCAGGATCGTCGATCCCGAGAGCGCGACCCCATGCACCGAAGCGAGTCCGCCCGGAGCCAGGCCGTTCAGCGGGTCGTAAAAGACGCCCATCGCGAGTGCGACGCAGATCGCGGACCACCAGAGCCCGGGCCCCCGGTGCCGGATCTTCAAGAGCACCCAGGCGGCGGCCAGCTTCACCAGGGCATCGAGCAGCCCCAGCCCGCCGACCGCGATCCGGTCCGCCTTGGCCTGGTTCGCCGTCTGATCCGCCGGATCGACCGGCACAGCATTGTAGATCGCGTTGTAGAGCGCCGCATGTGACCACTGGAAGAGCCAGGGAACATCCACCCACCGTTCGCCCGGCTTGGTGTACGAAAATTCATCAGTCGTCAAAGGGGCGGTCCGTTCGCCGATGAGCTGGCCGGCTTTCAGGTGCAGGAAGAGCGACGAGTCGGCCACATAATTGCAGGAGACAACCAGTGCCAGCAGCAGCGTGGCGCCCATCACGTAGCGGTCGTAGTAGGCGTTCCACTCGCTGACTCGCTCGGGCGTCCAGGGTTCGGGCTCGGGCGGAGGAGGAGGCACGGCCTCGGCCGGCGGCGGCTCGGCCGATTCAATCTCCGGAACAGGTTCTTTTGTATGGGGTTCGGTCATCAGTTTCGCTGGGTAAGATGGAGGAGATGATGGCAGCAATGGGCGCGGGGTTTCCAAGCCCCGCATAGGGAAACTTCATGCTAGGTGGGGCGGGCCGATCGGGTCAAGAGGGGGCCGGACGACGATGTCTGACGGAGCACAGTCCGGTTCGTTGACTTTCGTGAGGCGCGACCTACAATGCGACGGTTCACCGCCTGCGGATTCCATCGATCTTTGATCGCCTTAAACGATGTCCCTACCAGTCGATCCGCCAATGCACCTCCTCACGGCCATCCCGGTTTACAACGAGGAAGACTACCTCCATCCCGTGCTCTCGGAGGTGCTTCGATATGCCGTTGACGTCCTCGTCGTGGACGATGGATCGACCGATCGGACTCCCGAGCTGCTCCGCGCCTTCCCGACGGTGCGGACGATCCGGCATCGCCGCAACTTGGGCTACGGGGCCGGCCTGCGCACGGCCTTCCGCGCGGCGGTCAACGGCGGGTACGACGGGCTGGTGACGCTCGATTGCGACGGCCAGCATGAGCCGTCGCGAATCCCGGTCCTCGCGGCCCGGCTGGCGGATGCCGACATCGTCTCGGGCAGTCGATACCTCGAGGTCTTCGACCCGTCGCAGCGGCCGCCCGAAGAGCGGCGGCGCATCAACGTCGAGATCACGAGATGGCTGAATGAATGCCTGGGACTGGGGCTGACCGACGCGTTCTGCGGCTTCAAAGCTTATCGCACTTCGGCACTCGAGCAGTTCGACATCACGGACGAGGGCTATGCCATGCCGTTGCAGGTCTGGGTCCAGGCGGCGGCCCTCGGCTTGACGATCGAGGAGGTGGCGGTCCCCCTGATTTACCTGGACGAGTCGCGTGCCTTCGGCGGTGCGCTCGACGATGCCGGTTATCGCCTGGCCCACTATCGCGAGGTCTTCCAGGAGGCGCTCGAGCGTGCGGGGCTGGTTTCCGCGGGGGGATGTTTGGGATGAAGCCGCGCCGTCTGCTCGCCCCCGCGACCGACGGCGGTTTGCTCGTCGACCCGCCTTGGCCCGCGGTCCCGGACCTCACCGCGACGAACGCCGAGCGGCTCTCGGCGTGCGATTACGACGTCCAGGGCCGCAAGGTCTCTCGGCTTCGCAGCCACGCCCGCCGTGAGGTCCTTCAACTCGCCCGCGATTTCCTGCGGCGACATGGACTGGGCGACGGGCCGGCCGTCCCGGGATCGGCGGACGAGGCCACGGCGCCACCCCTGATCGTGACCGGACACCAGCCGGAATTGTTCCACCCCGGCGTCTGGGTCAAGAATTTCGCGGCGGCGGCCGCCGCGCGATCGTGCCAGGGGATCTCGCTCAACCTGATCGTCAACAACGATATCCCCAAGGACTCGGCAATCCGCGTCCCGACGTCCGGGGGTGGCCCGCTCCGCGCGGTGCCGGTCGAGTTCGATCGCTGGGCCGGCGAGATCCCTTTCGAGGATTGGAAGGTCGGCGACGAGTCCATGTTCTCGTCCTTTCCGCACAGGGTAAGCGAAGTCCTGGGCGGCGCCGTCTCCGACCCGTTGCTCGACGACTACTGGCCTCGCGTGACCCGACGCCGCGGGGAGATCTCCGGCGTCGGCTTGCGGTTCGCCCTCGCCCGCCGCGAGATCGAGGCTTCGTGGGGCGTGACGAACCTCGAGCTCCCCCTGAGCCAGCTCTGCCAGACCGATAGCTTCCTCTGGTTCGCCTCGCACCTGATCGCGCAGCTCCCGCGATATCAGGTGGTGCACAACGACTGCCTGGCACGCTACCGAGCCGCCCATCATATCCGCAGCCGCCACCACCCCGTGGCCGCCCTGGGCCGAGTGGATGATTGGCTGGAGGCGCCTTTCTGGGTCTGGCGTGCCAGCCAGCCGCGCCGGCGTGCCCTGCTCGCCCGTCAGCGCGCTCGCGTGGTGGAGTTGCGAATTGCCGGCGAGTCGGACCTTCTCGCCTCACTCCCGCTGACGCCGGAGGGCGAGGGTTGTTGCGCCGTCGAGCGTCTGCGGGAGCTGACGGCGGGATCGGTTCGCCTCCGCACCCGCGCCCTGACGACGACGATGTTCGCGCGGCTCCTGCTGGGCGACCTGTTCATCCATGGTATCGGTGGCGCCAAGTATGACGAGCTTGGCGATGAAATCGTGCGGCACTTCTGCGGAATCGAGCCGCCGGGCTTCCTCACCTTGTCGATGACGCTTCGGCTGGGCCTGCCGGTCCAACCGTTCAGCCTCGATGACCTGGCGGCCGTTGATCGGGAGATCCGTGACCTCACTTTCAATCCCGACCGCCACCTCCACGAACCCTTTGCGGAGGGGCTCCGTATACACATTGAAGGCAAGCGCGCGGCCGTCGCCGGGCCGGTCACCTCTCGTCGCGAACGAGCCGCTCGGGTGAAAGCCATTCGCCGACACAATGAAGCCATGCAGCCGTGGGTCATGGCCATGCGAGGCGAGTTGGTCGGGCGCCGACTCGCGATTCGCGAGGCGCTCCGATCGAACCGGCTCGCCCGGAGCCGGGACTTCGCATCGGTCCTCCATTCCCGAAGCCGGCTCGAGCGTGTGCTGCGGGACGACTGGTCTGCTCGGGAGTCGGTGACCTGAAGCGGTTCGCGTCGCATCGGGCGGCTGACAGGGCGGTCAACGGCAGGGAATGGAAGGGTTATGCCGGTGTTGCGGGATCCGGACGGACCCGGCGGGCGGTTCGCGGGCAAATTGATCGCATATTTTTCCTGGATTGCGGCGGAGCCGACAGCGAGCACGTACAATGAGAACGAAGCAGCGTTCGGTGCCACTAAGAGACAAAACCTGGAACCCGGTAGAAGGCACGCGGCCCGTGCGGCGAATACCCAGTATGGCTGATCCGACGAAAGCCTCCAGGGCCGGATCCCGACTGCCCCTGACGAGGGGCTCGGTCGAGTACGGATTCGGTTCCGAAGCCGATCACGAGGCGGTCTACCAGACACTCTTGCACGTCTTTCACGGTCCCGATCGGGAGTCGTTTCTGGGTGCGCTCAGCGACCCCTCGTACCGTCCGGACGCTCGCCTCCTGGCCAAGGTCGACGGCAAGGTGGTCAGCCACCTCCACCTGACGGAGCGGGTCGTCCGCTATGGTGGAGCGACCCTCCCCATTAATGGGGTGATGTGGGTCGGCACGCTGCCGGAATTCCGGGGGATGGGATTCGCGCAGAACCTGATGCGGCTGGCGAGTGGGCGGCGCGAGAGGGGGGAGCCGTCCTCCAGGCGCTGACCACCGGCATGCCGCAGTTTTATCGTCCGATCGGGTGGGGGGTGTGCGGCCGGCAGACCTTCGCGCAGGTCCTCAGTCGGAACCTGCCCCAGGTCAGCGACGGGGTCGTCGAAGGCCGCGGTGCTTTCTGGCACGTCCGCCCCTGGCGTCAGGTCGAACTCGGGGACCTGATGACGCTTTACGATCACCAGTACGCCGGCACGACCGGTTCGGTCGTGCGCTCCGAGGAATACTGGCGATGGATCATCGGCCGCCGATACGCGCACGTCATCTGGGTCGCCTGCCAGGGGGAAGCCGTGCGGGGCTATGCGTTCATCAAGGATCATAAGGTCCTGGAACTCGCCTTCGACCCGGCCTATCCCCAGGCGATGCGGGTGCTGCTCGGACGCGTCCGCGCCGAGGCGCTGGAGCGGGCCTATCCCGAGGTCACGATCTACGCGCCGAGCAATCACCCGGTGATGGACGTGATCCGCGGCTCCTCGGGACGGGTCATCGACCAGGACGCGTACGACGGCACGGTCTCGATGTACCACATCCCCGACCTGGGCCGATTCCTTCAGGCCATCCTGCCCGAGCTGTCCCGCCGGGCCATCGAGTCGGGGGCGCCGCTCCCCATCGAGCTGGGACTCTGCTCGGGCGAACAACGCTGGCTGATCCACGCCGGCCCGAAGGACGCCGCGCATCGAGCCGGAGAAACTCAGCCGGAGGTACCTGACGCTCAGTCCGTCAGTCCTGGTGCGACTGTTGATGGGCCATTCCGGAATCACCGCAGCGGCCGAGGAGGAGGGATTCATCGCCTCGACCAGCACGGCGATCGACGCGGCTCGCATCCTGTTCCCGCAGACGCCCATCTGGCGCAGTCCGCTCGACAGCGCCACGGCCTGACGCCAGCAGACGGTTCGAGACATGGACGGGTAGGCGTCGCTCCCCGATTCGATGAGGCCTCGATCGGCGGGCGGCGCCGACCGTATCCCCCTGGATGTTCATGATGCACCCGGTCGGGACGAATCGGACCGGGTATTCACCACGTCACCGTCGCGTTCGCCCGCTGGAAAGGCTTCTTCACCGCCGGCGACATCAGGTAGAGGGCGAGGCCCGCGTAGATCACCAGCAAGGTCACCCCAACCTCGATGCTCCGGATATCGAGCTGATCCTCGGGGGGTTTGATCAGGATCCCGGCGTCTTCCGGATTATCGGAACGGAATTCCTCCACGGTCTGGCCCATAACCCAATTCGACAGGATCAGCGGCATCGCGATCAGGGCCATCAGGTTGATGACGACGCCCAGTGTCAGGGCGACCATCAGGAGCTTGGCCGTCTTGAGCCGGAGGAACTGCACGACGGCGTAGATCCCGAAGCACGAGACCAGCGCCAGGCAGAGCCAGCCGTACTTCTGCCAGCCCCCGGCCCCGCCGACCGAGTTGATCAGCGACAAGATGAGCATGATGAGGGCACCGATGCCCAGCATCGCACCGATGATGGCGACATGGAGGGGAGGGCCCGAGGGTGCCGGGGGCGGCGGCGGCGCGAGATCGTCGTCCAGGCCGACGCGAATGCCGGTCTCCTGATCGACGCCGCACGTCACGCAGATCGACATCCCCTGAGGTACAAGACCGCCGCATTGGCAGCATCGCCTGGCCCTGGAGCGCGCGTCGCCGACCGATCCGCGTCGGCGGCCCTCGCCGTGATCCTGGAACAGCGCCGCGGCGTCGCTGACGGCCGGGGCCATGGACGCCCCTTCGCGTTCGGCGTCCCTGCCGCTCATGAGCGGCAGTTCGAACGTCTCGCGCAGGTCCCGGTCGGCCATCGGCAGCGGCAGGTCATCCCGGCCGAGCAGCGGCTTCTCGATCTCGAACCCGGAGACCGTGGGATCGGCGTCGAGCGGTCCCGCCATGGTCGATTCGGAACTGGCATCGGCCACCGTGACCACGAACCTCAATCCGCACTTGGGACAGCGCAGGCGTTTCCCTGCCACCGCCTTGTCGGGGAGGTTGAGGATCACGCCACAACTTCTGCATTGGCAGGTCCGGGGCATAATTCTCGGCACGCGCCTCTCGGTATTTTTCCCTGGACTAACGTCGCCGTCGACCGGCAGCGGGGACCGTCGTCTGAACAGCGTGGCCCCGCGCATCCTGCGACTTGTAACATCAGATTCTAACGTCGGTTCGACCGAATTCCGCAGACGAAATTCTCGGGAAGACGCCGGAATCTGCAGCAGTCGCAAATGCCGATCCCTCCCGATGTCGAAGTCCTGAAGAGATTTGCGCCCGCCGCTCCGTGCGGTTTGGGCGGCTTGGGGGAACTCGCCCGATGGATCTCGTTCTCAGTCCATAGGCGTTGCCGGCCCGGCGGTGTCACTCCCCCAGATCGTCCTAGCGTCATTGTCGCCGCCGATTCGACGGCTGTCAAACACCATCTATCGCAACCAGTAAGGAATTGTTGATGGAATGGCCGTTGCGGCGCTCGACAAGGGATGTCGGAAGCCGAGGGCCGGGGCGACGAGCCGCGGCTTGACCGCGGGGGGGCATCGGCGTTAACGTGTTCTCAGACATCGGCCTGGGAAAACGAACGTGGAGTCGTCCGGGCATCCGGTCGTCGTGCGAGCTGCGTTGACATCCCAGGGTTTTCGGTCATCGAGGCGGGCGTCCCGTCGCCGATCGGGCGGGAAGCGGGCAAGGGTGCGAGGACGGATTCGTGGCTCGGCAACGCCGTGGCCGCTTCGTACCCGCTACCGGGCACCTGGAGTCAATTGCGATGAAACACAATCACGTGGTGAGCCGGCGGGGATTCCTGGGGACGGCGGGAGCCGCCACCGGCGCGGCCGTGGCCGCCGGCGCCTTCCCCCACCCGGCTGTCGGGGCGGTCAAGGGGGCGAATGAGAAGCTCAATATCGCTGTCCTCGGGTCCGGGGGACGCGCCGAGGAGCACCTCCGCATCCTCCTGAAGATGAAAGGCCAGCAGAAGCCGGTCGACCTCATCGGCATCTGCGACGTCTGGGACGGCAACGACGAGGTCAAGCGCGGCCTGTACTACTCCGCCAAGAAATGCGGGCTGGAGCCCGAGGGCAAGGACAAGGACCGCATCACCAAGGACTATCGCCGCCTGCTCGATTGCAAGGACGTCAACGTGGTCCTGATCGCCACGCCCGACCACTGGCACGCCAAGATGTCCATCGACGCCATGGAGGCCGGCAAGGACGTCTACTGCGAAAAGCCGATGACCCACACGATCGACGAGGCGCGCCGCGTCGCCGAGACCGCCAGGCGGACCAAGCAGGTCTTCACCGTGGGCGTCCAGTCCACCGCCGACCCTCGCTGGAAGCTGGCCAACCGGATGATCACCGAGGGGAAGATCGGCCACGTGATGCAGGGGCAGACCAGCTACTACCGCAACAGCAACATTGGCCAGTGGCGGTACTATCCCCTCTCCAAGGACATGACGCCGCGGACCGTCGATTGGAAGATGTTCCTGGGCACCGACTTCGGCCTGGCGCCCGAGATGCCGTTCGATCGCGCCAAGTACGCCCAGTGGCGCTGCTACTGGGACTTCGGCGGCGGCATGTACACCGACCTGTTCGTTCACCAGCTCACCCACCTGATCACCGCGATGGGCGTCCGCCTGCCGCGCAGGGTGGTCGGCGCCGGCGGACTCTATCTCGAGTACGACGGCCGGGACGTCCCCGACATGGCCACCGTGGTCGCCGACTACGACGAGGGCTGCCAGGTCCTCATCTCCGCGACGATGGCCAACGACGTGCAGCTCCCCGAGGTGATCCGCGGCCACACCGCGACCATGATGTTCGAGCCCCATCCGCGGGACGGGTTCCGCGTCGTCCAGCAGAAGCTCGAGGGACGCCCGGCGCCTCCGGGAGCGAATCGCGGCGAGGGCGGCGACAAGTTCGATCCGCCGCAGCCCGGCGAGGACACCTACGCTCTGTGGGAGCACTTCATGGAGTGCACCCGCTCGCGCAATCCCGATACCCTCTGCCCGGCCGACCTCGGCTATGCGGCGATCACCACGGTGAACCTGGGCGTCCAGTCGTACCGCGAGGGCAAGGCCTACTTCTTCGACAAGGAGACCGGCCAGTCCTGCGAGGCCGATCGCTCCTGGGCCGCTCGCTGGGAGGAGCGCAGCCACCTCCGCGGCAAGCCGAACCAGGTCATCGGCTGGAAGGCCGGCACCGAAGGCTCGCTGCTCGAGCCCCCCGATTACCAGAAGCTCGAGGGACCCTGGATCGACGGCAAGGATCCGGCCGCTTCGGCGTGACCGCCTGTTGTGTCGAACCTCGGCTCGGGTCGTCCGTCCGATGACGCGGCCCGGGTCGAGGCCTCTCTCGCTCACTTCGCCCGTTGTTCGCTCCAATCGCCATCCACGCAGATCCGACGCAAAGCGAAACGGGATGCTTCACGGTGGAACAGGATGAAGCTCGCCGGCTCACCGGCCTCCAGCCGGGGCTCGGGCCGGCCGAGCAGCTTCGCGGGATTGATCGTCGCGGCGGCCAGCACCTCGGGCAGGCTCCAGCGAGTGGCCTCGAGGAGGTTCCGCACGCCGACTTCGAGCCCCTGGTTCGAGCCCGCAAGGTACGGCGTCCCGGCGACAACGACCTTGCCGGAAGGATCGACGGCCCAATCGCCGTACGTCCCCGGCGGCAAACCCGCCAGCGGGCTCGCATCGCTGACCAGGATCGTTCGCCCGGGACCTTTCGCTCTCGCCAGCACTCGGAGCGTCCGCAGGTCAACGTGATGGCCGTCCGCGATGAAGGAGGCCGACAGCTCGTCGCACGCCGCCTGCTCCCAGATCGGGTTCGGATGACGCGGCAGCATCCCGGCGATCCCGTTGCCCAGGTGAGTCGAGAGCGTGGCGCCGCGGTCCACGACAGCACGGATCGCCGGGCCGGTCGCCGCCGTATGGCCGATCGCCACGACCACGCCCCGCGCCACCGCCTCGGAGACGAACGCGCCGGACTTGACCCGCTCCGGAGCCAGGGTGATCAGGACGATCCGCCCGCCCGCGGCCTGCTGTAGCTCCTCGAACAAGCCCCAGTCGGCATCGCGGGTGGCGGCTGGCGGGTGCGCGCCGCGGTAACCTTCGAGGTCGGAGATGAACGGCCCCTCGAGATGAATTCCGAGCACCCGAGCAGCGACATCGGGGAACCGATCGCAGGCCGCCGCGATGGTCCGCAAGCCATGCCGCATCTCGGGTATCGGGGCCGTGATCAACGTGGGACATAGCCGGGCGGTCCCGTGAACGGCCTGCGCTCGCACAATTTCCGCCACCTGTTCGACTGTCAGATCCGGGCTGGAGAAGGAGTGTCCCCATCGGCCGTTGATCTGGATGTCCCAGAAGGCCGGGGCCAGCCAGTCGTCCTCCGGGCCGACGGACGAAGGTCCTTCGGCTGCGTCGACTGAGACGATGCTCCCGTCTCGCACCACGAGCTCCACCCAGCGCCCATCGAGGTAATGTCGCGCGGTGATCGTCATCGATGAGCCTCGGAAGCCGGCGGAAGGTTTCACCTAAGTTGCCATGACCCGCGCATCCAGCTCGGACCCCGCTGCCGCTCGGGCCGCCCCGCGCTGCCGCAGCGCGGCGGCGATGAACTCGCGGAAGAGCGGATGGGCGCGGGTCGGCTTGGACTGGAACTCGGGGTGGAACTGCACGGCCACGAACCAGGGATGGTCCGTCAGCTCGATGATCTCGACGATCGTACCGTCGGGGCTGGTGCCGGTCGCGATCAGGCCATTGTCCTCGAAGTTCCGCCGGTAAGCGTTGTTGAACTCATAGCGATGGCGGTGACGTTCGGCGACCAGATCGGCGCCGTAAGCCTCGCGGGCCATCCCTTCCGGAGCCAGGGCGCAGGGCCAGGAACCCAGCCGCATCGTGCCGCCGCGCTCGCGGACCGATTGCTGCTCGGGCATCAGCCAGATCACCGGGTGTTCCGTCGTCGTGTCGAACTCGGTACTGTTGGCATCCTCGAGACCCAGGACGTCGCGGGCGAATTCCACCACGGCGCATTGCATGCCCAGGCAGATGCCGAAATACGGGACGTTCTGCGTACGGGCGTAGCGGATGGCCTCGATCTTCCCCTCGATCCCGCGCATGCCGAACCCGCCGGGGACGAGGATGCCGTCGATGCCGCCCAGGATCGCTTCGGCGCCCCGGCTCTCGACCTCTTCGGCCTCGACCCGGACGACGAGGACCCGCGCATGATTGGCGATCCCGGCATGGTCGAGTGCCTCATACACCGACTTGTACGCGTCGCGGTGCTTCATGTACTTGCCGACGACGGCGATCCGGACCTCGTGCTTGGGCTTCTTGATGCGTTCGACCATGTCGCGCCACTCGGTCAGATCGAGCGGGTTGCTCTTGAGCCGCAACCGCTTGACCAGGATGTCGTCCAGCCCGTGGTTGACGAGACTGAGCGGCACCTCGTAGATGCTGAACTGCTTGTCGCGCTCCTCGATCACCGCCTTGCGCTCGACGTTGCAGAACAGCGCGATCTTGTCCTTGTCCTCGGCGGAGATCGGGTGTTCCGTACGGCAGATCAGGACATCGGGCTGGATGCCGATCTGGCGCAGTGCGCCGACCGAGTGCTGGGTGGGCTTCGTCTTCAGCTCGGCCGCGGCCTTCAAGTAGGGGACCAGTGTCAGGTGGATATACAGGCAGTTCTCACGGCCCACGTCGAGAGCGAACTGGCGGATGGCCTCCAGGAAGGGCAGGCCCTCGATATCGCCCACCGTCCCGCCGATCTCGGTGATCACGACATCCACGTCGTCCGTGGCCAGGCGATGGATGGCGTCCTTGATCTCGTCGGTCACATGAGGGATGACCTGGACGGTCTTCCCCTCGTAGTAGCGACCCTCGCGCTCCTTCTGGATGACCGAGAGGTAGATCTTACCGGTCGTGTAGTTGCAGTCGCGGGTGAGCGGCGCATGAGTGAACCGCTCATAATGACCCAGGTCGAGGTCGGTCTCCGAGCCATCGTCGAGCACGTACACTTCCCCATGCTGGTACGGGCTCATCGTCCCCGGATCGACGTTGATATACGGGTCGAACTTCTGCAGCCGGACCCGCAGCCCGCGCTGTTCCAGCAGCATGCCGATCGACGCGCACGTCAACCCCTTGCCGAGCGAGCTCACCACTCCGCCGGTCACGAAGATGTGCTTGGCCATCGTCTCCTCGCCCTACTGTGATCATCTGTACGCCATCGCCCGAAACGTAGTATACCATGGTGGACGGTCGCGGCGACTCCGACAACTCGAACTTGGCGGGGATTTCCGATACAATGTTGAGGTCGAATGGACAAAGTTGAGGATGGGCACCCCCGCCGTATGCTATCAATCACGGAGTTTTCCTCCATGCCTCCGGTCCGAGTGAATCGACGCCGGTTCCTGGGATGTTCGGCCGCGGCGAGCCTGGCACTGACGCAGGGTAACCTGGCGGAGGCCGCCGGGGGCGGTTGTTCGTCTCTGGTGCGCCTGGGGGTGATTGGTGTCGGCAATCGAGGTACGTCGTTGGTACGCACCGTGCTCGAGTTACCGGGCTCTTCGATCGTCGCGGTCTGTGACGCGGAACCCAAGCACCGGGTGCGCGGGCAAGGTATTGTCGAGAAGGCGAGCGGTCGGCGGCCGGAGGCGTACAACGACCCGCGGCACGTCTTCGATCGGAAGGATGTCAACGCGGTTGTGATCGCAGTGCCGTGCGACCTCCATGAGCCCCTGTATCGCGACGCCCTCGCGGCCGGCAAACACCTGTACGCGGAGAAGCCGCTGGCGCCGAGCCTGGCCGCCTGCGATCGCCTGGCGGCACTTGCGGCGAAGGCACCGAGCCTGGCGGTGCACGTCGGCTTCCAGCGGCGATCGAACCCGCGTTATCGCGAGGCGGTCGAGCGGATCGAAGCGGGCGAACTGGGACCGCTGGTCGAGGCTCGGGCGTCCTGGACCAGCAGCAACGGCCCGATGACCGGCCACGACGGATGGCTGGGGCGGCGGGAGCGATCGGGCGATTGGATGATCGAACAGGCCGTCCACGTCTGGGATGTGTTGTACTGGATCAAGGGCGAACTGCCGGCCCGCGCCAGCGGCTGGGGGCGCCGCGGGCTCTTCGCTCGCATTGATCCCCACCGCGACGTCACGGACCATTATTCGGTCGAGCTCGAGTGGGCCGACGGCTTCCGGGCGTCGTTCGTCCAGAGTTGGATCGCGCCGGCCGATGAGGGCTTCACCGGCTCGACGCTCCGCTTGCTGGGCGAAGACGGTGGGTTCGACTTCTCGACCGGATCGCTCACGTACCGAGACCGATCGCGCCCGCGCCAGACGATCCACGGCGGTCCGCAGGCCGATTCACGGCTGGCGCTGGAAGCGTTCCTCGGCGCGGTGAGAGCCGCGAGTCCGCTCGCCCCGCCGATCAACCTGGCCGACGCCCGCGCCGCGACGTTCATCGGACTGCTGGCCCGCAAGGCCGTCGATGAGCGCCGGGTCGTGATGATCGATGAGGTCCGGGCCCTCGAGGGCTGAATCCTCGTACGCCGAGCCCGGTGCTGACTGAGGCTGAAACGGGGAAGGCGCATCAGCGGAAGAGCGGCATCGGCTCGAACGCCGATCCCAGCGCCGGAAGGCTGGGCAGGCCGAGCCATTCCTCCAGGATGGCCGCATAAACCCGGCGGAAGTCGGTCGTGATCCTGGGGTCGCCGTCGACCAGGTCGGTCAGGCTGGGGACCTTGCCGTGGACTCCGCTCTTCACGCCCGGTCCCGCGAGGAACACCAGGCCGGCCGTGCCGTGATCCGTGCCGGCCGAGCCGTTCTCTGCTACACGGCGGCCAAACTCGCTGAAACCCAGCACAACGACGCGATCGGCCAGCTTCGCGGCCGTGAGGTCGTCCAGGAATGCCTTGATGGCGCCGCCGAGTTCGAAGAACAGGCTGTAGTGGGTGTTGGACTGGCCCGCATGGGTGTCGTAGCCCCCCTGGACGGTGTAGAACACCCGGGCGCCGAGGCCCGCCTTGAGCAGCCGGGCCACAGTCTGGAGTCGACCGGCCAGCGCGGTCGTGGGATAGCGAGCGTCGCCGTCGGCCCGCTGCCGTGTCAACTCGGCCACGCGCTTGGAGGAGGCGTAAGCGTCCAGCACGCTGCGCCGGACATAGGCATCGAGGTCATCGCCGTCGATGGGCGCCTGGCCGCCGGGAGAGCGAGCCCAGCCCTCCGGCAGCACGAGATCGTCGATGCGATCGAGGGCCGACGTCGCGGCGCGTCGGGCGCGTAAGGCGGCCGGAGACGTCCCGTCGCCGATGAACAGGGCCGCTGCGCCGCTCGGCTGCGTCTTGCGCGCCTCGATCTGAGCGTCGAGGCCCCGGCCGATCCAGCCCGATCCCGAGTGCTCTTCCGGATCCATCCGCGCCGTCTGCCAGATCGCCATGCTCTCGAAGTGCGACCGGTTGGGATTGGGATAGCCCACTCCCGGCACCAGCGCGAGCTGCCCGCGTTCGAGCAGCGCCCCCATGTCGCGGAGCCCCGGGTGTAATCCGACCTCATCGTTGACGTGGACCAGGTTCTTGCGATCGATCCGCAACGTGGTCCTGTGCTTCGCATAGCCCTCGTCGCGGAAGGGGACCAGCGTGTTGATCGCGTCGTTGCCGCCGTCGAGCTGGATGACCACGAGCACGCGTCCGTCGCGGCTGGCCTCGGCCGCACGCGCCGTCCGGGCCAGGAAGGTCGGCACGGTCGGAGACAGCGCCACCAGCGCCGCGCCGTTCATCGTCGTCTTGAAGAGATCGCGTCGCGTGAGCATGGGAACTCCTTCCGATGGTTCGAACGGGGGATGGAACGATCAACCGAGTTGAGACTCCGGGGCGGCGATCAGCCGGGCGATGGCCCCCGCGGCGGCGTCGCGATCCCACGCCTGGGGCCTGGTGCCGGGCGACGGGCCCAGTCGCTCGAGGGAATCCTCGGCCGGTGCGACGCCCGTCAACAACTCGCCGCAGAAGCGTACGACGTCGGCGCCATCGCGTCCGCGGCCGAATCGCCGCGCCAGCGACTTCGGGTCGAGCGGCGCGTCGCGCCCGACGCCTCGTCCCTCGACCAGGGCCGCGGCGAAGTTGGCGCGGCCGATCAGCGATCGCGCCGATAGCCAGCCCCGGCCGCCCGGCCATCCGCCGACATTCGGCGGGTTGAACACGTCCTGCCCGAGCCGTGCCGACCAGTCGGCCAGCACCAGCGTGCTCGGCGGAGGGTCGAGCAGCTCGAGCGAACGCGCCGCGCCGACGACGTATTCGACCGGCCCAACGACTCGCGTCCGGATGTTCGTGGAGGCGAAGAAAGCTCGGGATCGCAACACGGTTTCCACCGCCCAGCCGATATCGAGCCCATGCGACTCGAGGCCGTTGGCCAGGGCGTCGATTTCGGGTTTGCCCGCGACCTTTTCGCCCATGAAGGTGTCGCAGAGACGCCAGGCCAGGCGATGGGCCGTCGCCGGCTGGTCCAGCAGGATGCGAACCACGTCGGCACCGCCCCACCGGCCCTTCTTCCCGAGGACGATCTTGTCGCCGTCGTCGTGCCGCGCGGCGGCCTCCCGGAACTCGCCATCGGTCACAGTCCAGCCGGTCAGCGAGCGCGCGGTTTCCTTGACGTCGGACTCGCTGAAATGCCCTATCCCCAGGGTGAATAGCTCCATCAGCTCGCGGGCCAGGTTCTCGTTGGGATGGCCCTTGCGATTGGCCGGAGCGTCGAGCCAGATGAGAAGTGCGGGGTCGCGGGTCACGGCCGAGAGCAGCTCGCCGAACGGCTTGCGGGCCAGGCGGCGGCACGTCTCATTCTGCTTGCGCATCAGGGCGGGGTCGCCGACCTTCTGGATGCTGGTGGCGAAGTGGTTGTGCCACATCAGGGTGAGCCGCTCGCCCAGGGGGTCGGGCGAGAACAACAGGCGGTAGAACCACCACGCCTTGAGCCGGCCCGGGTCGCTCGAGGCGGTCGCGGCCTCGCCCAGCACGGCGGCCGTCCGTTCGAAGTCCTCGGGCTCGGGCGCGCCGACCGGTCGGCTCTTCCCCTCCAGCAGCCGGGTCACGCTGGCCTCGGGCCCGTCCGCCAGGTCGCGCTGCAGCTCGGCCCAGCTCGCGCCGAGGCCCGCCCGGCGATGGAGGTGGACGACGCGGCGGAGGTCCCACGGCGCCTCGGCCGAGGGCTCGTAGCGCTCCCAGGCGTTCCTCGCGTTCTTGTCGGTCGTCGTCATTCCTTCCCCCCTCGATCGTTTCAAGTGATCAGTCGGATTCGCCGGGAACGATGCCTGTCACGTCGCCCAGGTCGCGATGCTCACCGGGCTTGAGCGGTGCGACTTCGGGGCCTTTCAGGGAATTCGCGCCGTTGGCGTCCTCGAGCGCCAGCCGGTATCGCAGGCCCGGGACGAGGCCCTCGACCCGGAATCGGCCGTGGCTGTCGGTGGTGATTCGCTCGGGCCGGTGCTCGATCCAACTGGCTCTCAGCCGGATCCGGTCGATCAGGTGGGGCCGGAGCGCGTAGTGTGGCCTGGGATCGCCGGCGCGATCCACCAGCCGACCCGTGACGGTCGCCCACGGCTGGAGCCGGATTTCCACCGGCCCCTTGGTCTCGGCCGTCACCAGGTTCCACCCGGCCAACTTTTTCGCCTCGTGCTGGACGAGCAGGAAACGCGGCTTCTCCGGGAGCACCATCGAAGTCATCGCATCGAGATCGCGGGCCTTGAACAAACCGCGCATCGTGATCGGCTTCGGTGAGGTGAGTCCCCTGACCATGAACCGTGCCGACTCGAGCGGCCGGAACCAGCCATTGATGGGCCACTGGCCATTGACGTTCGCACCAGCGAGCGGCTTTCCCTCGGTGTCCAGGACGATCCCTTCCACCGTGCGCGCCGGGACCAGCTCCAGGTCGCACCGCGGTGCCGGTCGGCCCGGCTGGATGTCAATCTCGGCGAACGGCTGACCTTGATAGATGTGGGGGACGAAGTCCCTTCGATCGGGCTTCGATCCCGTGCCGTCATCGGGCGCCGCGTAGATCGTGAAGTCCGTCGCAACTGCGAGCACGCCGCGACCCGGAAGCGCAGCGATCCGGTAGGTGCCGTCAGGCCTGGTCTCGCAGATGTCCGTGTAGTCCCCGTTGTTCTCCAGATCGCGGAATCCCGGCGCCTCGGCGAGGTAGGGGTTATCCTTCGCGGCGGCGTACCGGAACATGGAGAAAGCAGGCTTCCCGGTGACCCTGTCGGTGACCTTTCCCTCGACCCAGACGCCTCGCTTGAGCGCGAACTCCACGTGCAACGGCCCGGCGGCGGTCAGCTCATCAAGCGACTGCCGCGAGGGCAGATAGGGCTGATCGTCGGGCGGCGCGATGACGACCTCGTTGCCCTTGCCCAGCGGCATTCCGGTCATGCGGAACTGGCCCGCCGCATCGGTCGTGACCTGGATGAGCTGGTTGTTGACGAGGTCCAGGTCGGCCAGGCGGTAGCTGCGGATCCTCGCGCCGGAATCGGGGCGCCGGTATCGCGGTCGCGGACGATCCCTTCGATCGGACGGCTGGGCGGCGCCGTCAGTTCGAGCCGCGCGGGGTAATAGACCTTGAACCAGTCCTCCTTGCGCCGCCCGAAGATCGGGACGCGAACTGCCTCGCCCGTTCGCGTCATGACGGACGCTTCCGATGTCCGGATTGCCGGGCCCTCAATTCGAAGGTCGGCCAGCCGTTCCCGCCCGATGCCGCCGATCGTGAACCGACCGTCGGGCGCCGTTAACACCGGAGGCATCTCGGGGAGCCGGTCGTACATGGGCGCCCGGAGATCCTTGAGATATCGGAACTCGAGCTGGTACAGGTTTCCCTGCCTCGCGTTGACCGCCGAGATCCAGGGGCCGAGATCGCCGCCCGGCGCGGCGGAAATCGAGACGACCCGGATCGTGGCTCCGGCGACCGGCCGGCCTTCCAGGTCGACCAGTCGGCCGGTGACCGGCACGTCGTCGCGGGACAGCCGGACGTTCAGCTCGCGATCGTGGTCGTACGAGTCCGAGTCGGAGCCCGATGGCGCATAACCGTCGGCGAAGGCCACGACCCGCGCGTTCTGCCAGGGCTCGATGTGAGGTCGGTCGAAGTCGGTCCTCGCCAGGGTGAAGCGGAAGTGCCCCTCCCGGTCGCTGACGGCCCGCACAGGCTGGGGACGATCCCGGTCCTCCGATCGCGAGTAGTTGAGGAATAACCTGGCCCCGACGAACGGCCGACCGTCCGGGTCGACGACACGGCCGCGAAAGCCGATGGAGTCGGCGGCCGCGCTTCCGGAATTCGAAGCATCGGACCCGGACGCCGCGGCCACCGCCCCGGGCCGAAGCGTGGCGAAGGAGAGGGCGACGGCCGCGGGCAGGACGAGTCCCCACGCCGATACCCGCCAGATCCGTGGGCATCGTGGCTCGGTGTTCCAGGTCGGATCGAGCAACGCCGCGATCCGCCGTTGCAGGTCCGACGGCCGTTCGATCAGGGCGAGCGCGCCGGCATATCGCTCCCGTCGCGGCGCTGCGGCGGACCCTGCCCAGCTCAGCAGGGTCTCGGCGTATGTGGTGCGGTCGGCGCCGGTCGCGGCGGCGTCGGCGAGTAGCTCCTGGTCGAGGCGGACCCGGCGTCTCATCCACCAGTAGAGCGGGTGGAGATAGAGCACGGGCAACAGCAGCCGGAGGACCGCCAGATGCCGCAGATCCCCGTTGCGGACGTGGGCCTCCTCGTGCCGCAACGCCGCGGCCAAGGCCGGCCGGTCCTCGCGCGAGATGAACTCCATCGGCAGCAGAATCGCCGGCCGCAATAACCCCATCGCCACCGGGTGCCGGATCCGATTTGTCAGGCGAAGTTGCGCGATCGGACGACTCGGCGCGACGTCCCCACAGATCCACCGGTGGAAAACGGCCGGTGCGGGACGACTGCCGCGGAGCAGCCGAGCCGCCTGGATCGCACCAACGCCAAGCCAGCAGACGGCCAGCAATGAGCCGGCGAGATAGGTCCTGGTCGCGATCGAGACGAGCGAAAGGCCGGTGGATGCTGATGCATCGGCAGGAACGACGGAGCGCAGCGGGGTCGCCGAGCTTTGCTCGTCATCCCCTCGTGCCGACGTCGAGCGACTCCGAAGGCGCTGGGCAGGTTCCAGCGACGGCACGGAGACGCCTCGCGTTGCGCCCGACGGCTCCCGATGCGGATATGCTGCAGACGGGAGCGATTGGGCGCCGGCGGCCGGTCGATCCGCCACGACAGCCGCGGCCATCCGGGCATCGCCGTGAGCGCGATAAGCACAACGAGCCCAACGGAAGTCGCGCGGGCGACGGCCAGCCGTCGCGCCGGCTGGCGCAACCGCATCGAAAGGACGGCCAGCACGAGCAGCAGGATCGACGACAGCAGATAGAGATCGATCACCCATGCGGCCAGGGCTTCGAGGGAAATGCCGTTCATCGGTCACCTCCCGTCCCGATCGCGGCCGACTTGCGAGCTTCCTTCTTGGCCGCCGCGATCATCCGTTCGAGCTCCTCGAGCTCCTTGAGCGAGGGCCGCCGCGACTGCAAGGCCCGCGCCACGTATTCTCCCAGCGCACCGTCGAACACTTGCTCGAGGAATCCGCCAGCCAGCCGACGGAACGTGCACTCGCGCTGGACAAGCGGAAAGTAGGTGTACGCCTTGCCGGCGACCTCGTGTCCCACCAGTCCCTTCTGCTCCATCGTCTGGAGCAGGCTGAGCACCGTGGTATAGGCCAGCTCGCTCTCCCCGTCGCGCGGCCGCAGCGCCCGATAGATCTCGCGCACCGTCGCCTTGTCCCGCGACCAGAGCACCTTGAGCGCCTCCAGCTCTCGACCCGTCGGTACCACGTCCGCCATGAGCTTGCCCCCTCCTACGGGAAGAACTCTATCAACTGGCTTCATCGTACTGGAGTTCCCGTAGATTGCAAGGGGCTGGATGGATTCGGTTGTACGCTCCCTCCACGTCGATCGCTCGTCGTCTATCAATAAAGAGGCCAGCGGGACGGGGTTTCTCTCAACTTTTTGGGGACGATTCCGAGATTCGCTTCTCGAGACCCGGCATCGCGTCGCCGAAGTATCAGTCACCGGTACGCGGCCGACCGGGCGCGCGGCCTCGACGAATTCGCCGGCCGGTGAGCCAATCGCATGGACTTGCGGGAGTCCAGGGCTTCGTCACGGGCGGTACGGCTTGACCTGGACGTCGCCCCAGTCGAGGGTTTCGCCGGGCCTGATGGTCCACCCGTTCTGATGGAGGTAGCCCTCCGCGCGGAGCGAGTAGTTGATCTCGCCCCGCTTGATGACCTCGACGTTGTAAGTCAATGCGGGGACCAGGTTCCTGATGCGGAAGCGGCCGTCCGGACCGGTGATGACCGGGTCGGATCGGTCGCTGCCGTTGGAGTCACCCCGTGACAGGTACCGCTGATGAATGGCCAGGTCCACGCCCGGCCTTGGCTTTCCATCCTCGTCGACGAGGCGGCCGACCACGGAGCCGGTCGGTTGGAGGACCAGCCGGACCGGATCGGGCTCGTCTCCCTTGAGGTCGATCCGCACGCCGAGCGATCGATCACCCTGCCAGAAGATGAGGGATTCGGCCTTGCCCGGGTTGGCGTGGATGAAGGTCATCTCGTCCTCGGGGATGCTTTCGCCCGCCAGTGACCCCGATTGAAGGCACTGCACCTTGGCCCCGGAGACCGGCTTGCCATCGCGATCGACGATCCGGATGTGCTGGGTCCGCCCGGCTGCCAGGGCAATAGGGGGGATGACCAGTGTCTTACCGGCCGGCGCATCGATCGGCAGCAAGGCGTGCTTGGGTAAAGGGTAGATCCGGAAGTCGCCGAGATAGAGCACATTGCCGGCCGTCTTCTCGTCGAGCGGCTCGGCGAACTGGTACCCCGGATCGGTGGCGCACACGGCGAGCAGGCCGCCGCCCGGGAGCACGGGTATACGGAACCGCCCGTCGGCATCGGTCGGGAACTCGGGCTCGTCGCCCATGTGATTGTTGACGAACGTGGCGTCGGGATAGTCCTTGACATTCGGGTTGTCGCGGAAGGGATAGTAAACGACGACGGCCCTCGCGGGCTTGCCGGTCGCCCGGTTCGTCACACTGCCCTCGGCCCAGATCCCTCGCTTGAGCGCGATGTCGAGGCGCACCGGCTCGAATCCCCTCGTCTCGTCCAGCGCCTTACCGAACTTGATGTAGGGCTGGTCGTCCACCGAGACATAGAGGAAATTGGGCAAGTTGTTGGGACCTTTGGGTTGGCCCGAGAGCCGGAATCGGCCCTGTGCGTCGCTCTCGTGGTTGAGGCCCATCCAGTCCTGGATCCTGGCGCCGGCGATGGGCTGGCCCGTGTCGCGGTCGCGGACGGTCCCCTCTATCGCGCGTCCTGGCGCGGCAGCCATGTCGAAGCGCGGTGCCTCGATCTTGCGCTCGCCCGAGCCGTCGGCGGGCAGGAGGACCGGCTTGTAATTGCGGTCGCTGCTGGTCGAGACCATCGCGAACGACTGCTCGATCGAGCCGCCCTCGATCAACAGGAGGACCACCCGATCTCGTCCGACGCCCGTCACGCGGAACCGGCCGTCGGCACCGGTCTGCACGGGACGAAGCGGCCCTTTCTCGCCCGGCACGAAGACGTTGCGCATCTCGCCCCAGAGGTCGGGATTCATCCTGCCGGCATTCTCGCGCAGCTTGGCCATCAAGGCGGGCGGGAACTCGGCGATGTCGGAGACCTTGATGATCAACCCCGGGATCGGGCGCCCTTCGAGGCTGATGATCCGGCCCTCGATCGGGACGTCGTCGCGCCGGAGCTTCAAATGGATCGGCTCACTCGCTCTCTTCGGGTCGATCGCCGACCAGTCGGGCCCGAAACCCGGGGAGACGGCGGCCAGCGACGGTTCGAACAGCACCTCGGAACGGGCCGCGGGCGACTCGACCGTATGGCGCGGGACCGACACCTCGAACTGACCGTCAGGCCCGCTCGCACCGACATGCCGTGGCTCGCCCACCAGCCCCGGCTTGGCGATGCTGAGCAGGACCTCGGCGCCGGCGACCGGCTTCCCGTCCGGATCGACGACGTGGCCGCGCAGGACGAGCGGCTCGGATTTCGCCTGCTGATCGGAGGCCGGGGCCTGTCGTTTCTGGGTCGGTGCCTGCGGCTTCTGCATGGCGCCGTGCTGACGCTCCTGCTCCGGTCGGAGCGTCGCGGCCAGCCCGATCGAGACGCCCACCAGGGCCGTGAGGGCCAGCGCAGCCGCGGCACCGACCCGCGCGAGGGCCAGCGTGCGGACGACACGCCGCGAGAGGCCGGCGACCGTCGGTGGGACGACGCTCTCGATCGCCGCCCCGGCCATTCCCAGCGTGCTGGCGGCCCGGATCGTCCCATACGCGAGCGGGGACGGCACAACCTCCGCCGGCAACCACCGCATCGAGGCGTCGCCGGCCGGGATGAGGACCGCCGGCACCGCGCCGCGCCGCTCCAGGCGCCGACGGAGGCGATCCCGCGCCCGCGACAGCCGCGAGAGGACCGTCCCGCGAGCACAGCCCAGCCGTTGCGCGGTGGCCTCGGTGCTCAGGCCCTCCAGGTAATGCAGGACCACCGGGGCGCGGAAACGCTCGGGGAGCTGGTCCACCTCGGCGAGCAGGGGTGTGTAGTCGGCTTCGGACTCCGCAGCCGGAGAGGCCGTCGAGGGCATCTCCGTGATGGACCGCTCCGTCCCGAACCTCTCCAGGTGGCGACGTCGCCGGGCGTCTCGATCCGGGCCCGCGCCGCGACCCGCCGGGCGATGCCGAAGAGCCACCCGCCGACCGTCTCCCGGTGGCGGATACTTCCGGCCTTGGTCACCAGCACCAGGAACGTCGCCTGGAACGCGTCGTGTGCATCATGGAGGTCGCCCAGCTCGCGACGGCAGACGCTCAGCACCATCGACCCGTGGCGATCGACCAGCGCCGTGAAGGCGGCCTCCGCCGCTGCCGGGTCGTCTCGAGTCAGAAAGCGTTCCAGGAGCTGACCATCGGTCAAGCTGCCGGTCGCCCCCAGGCTGAACAGCGAACCGAGCTGTCCGGCCGCCACACCGCTCGATCGTGCACTCGACATCGTGGGAGTCCTTCACGCGAGGATGGAGACTCACGTCATACGCCACGATAGAGTGCCTCGGACGGCGCACGCGATTCCCGGCCCGATCCTTCATCCCGGTCGGTGCCGTTGCGCGAGGTTCGGCTCGATCCATTCTACCAGGTCGGGAGGCTCCCCCTCCGACCGGGATCGCGCTCCCTTGCCCAGATTGATCCTACATGCAGGCCGGGAGCTACTAATCGGCGTCGGCCTCCAAGCCGAAATGGACGATCGATTCGTGACCGTGAACTCCAGATCGCCGAGCGTGTTCCTTTAGTCGTTCGCCGTTCGCTCACGTCGTCGGGGGCGGAATCAGGATGATGTTCGTACTCAGGGTCTGGGCATCCGCTCCGATGATCGCACCCGGCGTGATCAGGACCTGGAAGCCGTTGCCCAGCGGGTTCTTCGCGGCGAACTTGATGGTCAAGGTCCGGGTCGTCGCGTTGTAGGACACGCCGCCCTTCTTGATCCTGATGGCCCTCCGTCCCTTCATGGGCCGAACCAGGTAGGAGCTCACATTGGAGGCCAGGGTCGCGTTGATCCCGGTGTTGAACGTGATGGTCACGCCCATGGCCTTGGCCTTCTTGCCCGACCCGGTGACGATCGGCGCCGTGGAAGCGACCTGCGGCGCCGGGGCCGTGGTACGGGCCACGACATTATCGCCCGCGCGGAAGATGAGCTTGCCGTCCGATTGCATCAGCATCCGGCTCTCGACGGGCTCCGGGATGACCGCCTCGCCGTCGGTGCCGAAGGTGGTGTCGAGGCCGCCGGAGGGCGTCAAGGTCAGCAGCAGCCCGCCGCTGGATCCGCCTGCGCCGTTCTGTTCGCTGGCGTATCCGCCGACCAGGAGCGAGCCGTCGGGTAGATCGATGACCGAGCTGGCCGAGGTGTCGAAGGTCGTCCCGGCCTGGTTGAACGCCAGCACGAACTTGCCGCTGCCATCAAACGTCGTGTCAACGGCGCCATCGGAATTCAGCCGAGTCACGGTCAGGGCGTAGACGTTCGAGGCAAAGCCGCTGCCCGAGGGGAAGATCTGGGTCGAGGTGCCGACGATCACGATCTGCGTGCCCTCGAGGATCACGGCGCTGGCGACGTCGCTGCTGGTGCTCCCTCCGAGATCCTCGTTGAAGGCCAAGGTGCCCGTGCCGTTGAAGGAGGTGTCGAGCGTGCCGTTGGTATTGATTCGCGCCACGGCGACGTCCGATGGGCTGCCGATGGTAAACCTGGTCCCGCTCGTCGGGAGATAGGCCGTGCCGACGACCACGATCGCGTCGTCGGGTTGGACGACCACGGCATTGGCCTGGTCGTACTCTCCCGACGAGCCGCCGACGTTGAAGTCAACGGTCGCCGTGCCGTTGCCGTTGAAGGAGGTATCGAGCGTGCCATTCGTATTGAGCCGTGCGACCGCGAAGAACGTCCCGGCGGACGTCGTCGTCGAGCCCGCGGCGACGATCTTGCCGTCGGGACCGATCGCCAGCGCCAGAGCGTTGGCGCTGGCTGGCGAGGAGCCGGTTCCGAAGCTGATCAGTTGGAAGCCCGAAGTGCCGAACGTCGTATCGATCGACCCATTCGCGGTGAGCTGGACGACCAGGAAATCGGTCGAACTGGAGCCCGATGGAATGACCGTCGCCAGGACGTCGACGCTACCGTTGGACTGGACCGCGATGTCGTCGGCGGACTGCACGGTGTAAGTCACGCTCCCGAAGGTCAACGGGATCGTCTCGGTGCCACCCGAGCCGAAGGTCGGGTCGAGGAAGCCATCGGTGTTGAGCCGCGACACGATCAGGTTCGTCGTGGCGGTTGAACCGCTCGCCGTCGGAGTGTTCGTCAGGGTACCCAGCTCCACAACCTGACCGTTCTGGAGGGCGATCGAGTTGAAGATCTCCAGATAGCTGTTCGACGCGGTGTTGGGTGGCACGTTAAGTGTCGAGACGCCGCCGAACCCCCAGGTCGGATCGAGTCCCACGGACAACAACGTCCGCCCCTCCAGGTCCTCGGCCATCGGCCGCAAACGGCGACCGACCCGGCGCATCGCCTGGCGCGGGGGTAAGGTCCCGCGGCCCGACCGAATCACGCCGGGACGTCCGGCGGTCGGATTGATGGTCACCATTCGACACCGTACCCTCGTTGTGGAATCCCGACGTCCATCAGAACGCCTTCAGGACGAACTTCGGACGTCGGTCGGAATCCAGTCCTTCTGACCTGAGCGCGCTCACTGCCCCAGCAGTTCGAGCGTCCGGCGGACGAACGCGGAGCACGACTCGACCGCGTCGCCGGGCGCGAGCTTGAGCCGCTGCGCCGACTCGAGCTTGCGAAGCAGCTCGGCATCGAGCTGCCCGGTACGGACGTAGAGGTTGTCGCAGGCCAGGAGCAGGCACCGCAGGCCGTACTCGCGATATCCTTTGGCGTACACCAGCGCCCTCAGGCAGCAGAACATCGCCTCGTAGCTCAGGAAGACGATGTCCGCCGGGTCGCCCTGGCCCGTCGAGTGGATATTGACGGCGGCGTCCAGGCGGTCGCCCGCCTTGGCGAGCAGCTCGACAATCCGAGCCGGCGCCTCCTTGTCCTCGAACAGGTAGGGGCTCTCCAGGCACTTCTGGAACGTATTGATGATGGCCATGTTTCGCTGGCGTCCCGTCGCTATCGACTCGATGAGCAGGTGGTCGGATCGTTGGCCCGGCGAGAATGGAATCGCGTCAAGGCCGGGCCGGTGCCTTCTTCTCGGGGGCCCCGCCGGCGTCCTTGGCCGGGGTCAACGCGGCCGCCCCCCCGGCCTTCTTCGGTGTCCCGGCCTTCTTCGGTGTCGCGTTGCCCGCGGCCCCTTTGGTGGAGGGCGGTGGGCTCTGGCGCGGCCGCCAAGGTCGCCTTCTGCTGTTCCGCAGTGTACACGATCGGCGCATAGGTCTTCTTGACGATGTTCCCCTTCGCGTCCCGTTCGGGGTTGGCTTCCAGTGCGGTCGTGGGCGCCGAGGACGTCAGCATGGGCACCGCGGCGGCCTGCATGTTGCTGAGCAGCCAGTCGGGCAAGACGACCCCGAATGCGATCATCAATGCGGCACCCAGCACGATCGGGACCGCGATCGACCGGCTGGCCGGCGCAAGGCGCCGGGGCCCGGGCTCGCGGAAGTACATCGCCTTGAGCACGCGCACATAGTAGAAGGCCGAGACGACCGAGTTGAACAGGCCCAATGCGACCAGCCACATCAGGGTGACGGAGTGAGCCGGATCCTTCTGATCGAGCGCCTCCATGAAGACATAGAGCTTGCCGAAGAACCCGGCCAGCGGCGGGATGCCGATCAGCGACAGCATCAGGATCAGGATGGAGCCGGCCAACCACGGCTCCTGGAAGCCCAGGCCGTTCAGGTCGTCGATGTCGTCGGTCTTCTTGTCCCGCACCAGCCAGGCCGCCACCGCGAACGCTCCGACGTTGGCGAAGGCATACACTACCAGGTAATAGAGCACCGCTCCGGCCGCCTTCGAGTTGTCGGCCGCCACGCTCGCCGTCGCCACGCCGACCAGGATGTAGCCGGCATGCGCGATCGAGGAGTACGCCAGCATCCGCTTCAGGTTCCGCTGCGCCAGCGCCGCGAAGTTCCCGTAAGTCATGGTGAGCGCCGCGATCACGGCGATGATGCCCAGCCAGCCGGGACCGATGATGTTGTTCGCGGGATTCGACCAGGGCACGAGCGCGTGCAGGAATACCTTCATCATCGCCACGAAGCTGGCGAGCTTCGAGCCGGTCGCGATCCACGCCGTGACCGGCGCGGGCGCCCCCTCGTAAGCGTCGGGCGCCCACTGATGGAACGGGAACGCCGCCACCTTGAACCCGAAGCCGACCAGCATCAGCAGCACCGCCGTTGCCCCGGCGACATTGCCCGCGAGGCCCGTCTCGGGAACGATCGCATGTTCCCCGACGGGCCCCACGGGAACGCCACGCAGCACCTGCCGGATCCCCTCGAAGTAGGTCGTGCCGGTCAGGCCATAGAGCATGCTCACGCCGAACAGGAACAGCGCCGAGGAGACCGATCCATAGACGAAATACTTCAACCCTCCCTCGGCGGATCGGCGCCTCGACTTCTCCATCGCCGTCGCGAGATACAGGCAGATCGTCATGGTCTCCAGGGTGATGAAGAGCGTGACCAGCTCTTCGGAGGCGGTCAGCAACATCATCCCCACGGTGGCCCAGAACATCAGGGCGAAATACTCGCCCCACTCCTCGGTGAATGACCAGGCCGTCGACAGCCAGAAGACCAGGAGCAGCAGGGCGGTGTACAGCACGTTGAAATAGGCGACCTGCGAGTCGCCCGCCAGCGTGCCGAAGAACAGCGGGCGATCCTGGTAGCCCAGCGCATCGATCGTCGCCTGATTCAGCAGCCAGGCGAACGATCCCGGATCGACGACCAGCCGGCAGACGAACACCGCCGCGAGCAGCCCCAACCCGGCGCCGGCCATCGACAGCCAGCCCATCGTGTTGCGCCGTGCCGTCGGACTCATCCGGCGGGCCAGCCCCAGATCGACCAGCAACACCAGGAGCCCCCACACCGTCAGCACGATATGGGGGATCAGGAACAGGACATCCTTGACGTCGGGCGTGAGCGGGGCTTTCGTCGGCATCGCGTCGTCACCTTCGTTTCGAGTCGGTTCCGGGATGGTCGGAAGGCGAGCTCGCAGGGTGGGTTGAACCCACCGAATTCCGGGGCCTTGACTCGGCGGGTTGCACCCACCGTACAAACGACTCAGCCCGAAAGGCTGTCGTAACGGTCCACGTCGGCGGCGTGCCAGCGCCGATAGCACAGCAGGATCAATCCGATTCCGACGGCGACCTCGGCGGCGGCCACCGTCAGCACGAAGATGGCGAGGATGACCCCGCCCAGCGGGCCGGCCTCGGGGCTGACGGGCCGATATCGCCAGAACGCCACCAGGTTGACGTTGGCGGCGTTGAGCATGATCTCGATGGCCATCAGCACGGCGATCGCGTTGCGCCGCACCATCACGCCGACCAGCCCGATCGAGAAGGCCGCGGCGGCGAAGTACAGGAACCAGGTCAGCGGGATGTCAGAACCCATGGTGTCCACTCATCTCATGTCGTCGGTGGGAGTTCGTTCCGTTCGGTCGATCGATGAATCGGGGCGGTCGCTTGACGCCCGGGCACGCGCGACGAACGGGCCTGACCTCAGCGCTCGCTCGCCGCGGCCAAGGCGGCGGCGGGCTCTCCGGTCGGCGACCCGTCGGCCCCGGCGACGTCTCCGGCCATTCCCGCCGGTCTCCGCTTGCCCGGTTCGAGCTCTTCGCGATGCGCCAGGGCGATGGCGCCGACCAGCGCCGCGGTGAGCAACAGGCCGGCGACCTCGAAAGCGATGACATAACGGGTCAGCAGCTCATCGCCGACGATCCTGGCCATGCTGTTGATCGGCTCGGCTCGCGACGGCGCTGGGCGGCCGGGCGTCGCGACGATGCTGGGCCGCTCGTCCATCTGCGCCCAGGTGGTCCCGGTAGGACCGCCGCCCTGGAAGCTGACCCCGAAGGCCAGCACGGCGAACATGCCCAGCCCCACGATGGCCCCGGGGACATACCACGCCGACGGCGTGCTCGTCGGATCATCGCCCTGGACGTTCCGGGTCAGCATGATCCCGAACATCAGGATGATCGCGACAGCTCCGATGTAGACCAGCACCTGGAGCGCCGCCAGGAACTCGGCCTCGAGCAGCACGAACAGGCAGGCGACCGTGAAGAAGAACGCGATCAGGAACAGGGCCGCGTGGACGAGGTTCCGCGCCAGCACCGTGCCCAGCGCCGCCAGCAGCCCCAGGCCCGCGATGATCATGAACACAATCTGCATGACGATCCCATCTCCCGACCGTCGGCCCGGTCACTCTCGTCGGCACGACCCATCGCACTCGACCCGCATCGACCTACCCAACCCCTCCTCATCGCCGCGCCGCCGTGCGAACGGTCAGCACGGGCGGCTTGAGCAGGCCGACCGAGGGCCACGCCGTTCCCAGGGGCTCGGCGGCGGCCGTCCGCCGGTTCACCACGAAGACCACGACCAGCGCCACCAGCAGGATCAGTCCCGTGACGAGGCTCCCCAGCACCCATCGGCCCAGGCTCAGATACCCCGGCCGAAGCACCATCTCGAACCAGACCGCGGCCGCGAAGATGTTCACGATGCTCAGCGGGACTAGGTACTTCCACGAGAAGTTCATCAGCCGATCGACCCGCATCCGGGGCAGGGTCACACGGATCCAGAACACCACGAAGATGAAGAAGAGCACCTTCCCCATGAACACGCCGAGCAGGATCGAATCGGCCAGCAGCAAGCTGAACGTCGTGCCGCCGGCAAGGTCGGCGGGGAACGACGCGAACGGGATCGGCAGCCCGCCGCCCAGGAAGAGCACAGTCGCCAGGCAACTGACCGCGAAGATATTCAGGTACTCGGCGAGGAAGAACAGTCCGAACCGCATGCTCGAGTACTCGGTGTTGTAACCGGCGATGATCTCCGACTCGGCCTCGGGCAGGTCGAAGGGCGTCCGGTTCACCTCGGCCATGCTGGCGATCAGCAGGATCACGAATGCCAGCAATCCCGGCGGCGACATCAGGAACCAGCCGAAATCCCTCTGCCTCTCGAAGACGGTGACCAGGCTCAGGCTGCCCGTCCAGAGCACGATCGGGACCATCGCCAGGACCTGCGGGATCTCGTAGGAGACAAGCTGGGCCACCGCTCGCATGGCGCCCAGCAGCGAATACTTGTTGCGGCTGGACCAGCCGGCCAGGAAGATCCCCAGCGGGCTGATGCTCGAGACCGCGATCAAGTAGATGATCCCCGAGGGGAGGTTCACCGGGGCCATGTTGATGGCGAACGGGATGACCGCCATCACCAGGAAGGCCGAGACGATCACGAGCACGGGGGCGACCAGATGCACCACCTGGTCCGCCGAGCGCGGGACGATGTCTTCCTTGGTGATGAGCTTGATCGCATCGGCGATCGGCTGCAACAGGCCGAGCGGTCCCACGCGGTTGGGGCCGATCCGGTCCTGGAACCGGGCGGCCACCTTGCGTTCCAGCCAGACCATGTAGGCCACGATGCCCGGGAACACGCCGAAGAACCCGATCAAGAGCCAGGCCAACCATCGCCAGAACGTCGGCCCCCACAAACCGCCCAGCTCCACGAGCTGTTCCTGGGCGAGGAACGGCGTTCCCAAGTAGCTCATCGCGATGTCCACCGCTCGTCGTCCCCCATCGAATCGGCCGATCGAATCATCACGCCGCCCGTCGCGCCCGCGCCTTTCACACCCAGCGCAGCACGCCCTTGGCCCAGGCATACACCAGCCCGACCACGAGGATCAGCAGGAAGATCGCCATCTCCCACAGCGCGAACGCGCCCAATCCCGCATAGCTGACCGCCCAGGGGAAGAGGAACAGGCTCTCGATGTCGAAGACCACGAACATCATGGCGTAGATGTAGTACTGGATGCGGAAGCGGATCCAGGTCTCGCCGTAGGTGCGCACGCCGCACTCGTACACGTCGCTCTTGGCCAGCGAGCGCTTGCGGGGCGCCACGATCCAGACGACGATCAGCGGGGCCATCGCGAAGAAGATCGCCTCGAGCAGGAGGAGACCGATGAAGACATAGTTGTACATGACCATGGCGTGCACCATCCTGCCTGTCGCGGTGAAGGACGTCCTCGATGGTCCGGGAGGTCGGGGTGTCTCGATCCGATCGGCGGGTCAGCTCCGAATCTCGGGGGTCGGGTTCGTGACCGCCTGGACCGGTGAAGCCGGGTCAGGCGCGGCCGGGTTGGCGACCGTCTGTACGGGGGCCGTCGGGTCGGTGAGGACCTCGACTTGCGTCGCGGAGTCCTCGGCCACCTCGGTGATCTCGCCGTCGTCGCGGCGGAGCCGGATGGTCCTCTGCTGGACGTACGACGCCTTGCCCCCCATCTCGATCCCGCCGACCGGGCGCCGTCCTTCGTGCTCGACGACCCCCTCGACCTGGGTCATCCAGCGCCGATGGCCGACGCGCACTTGCTGGGTCACGCGGACGCGGGTGCCGGGCGGATACTGAGGCTTGCTTGTCGCTGTCGGGATCATGCTGGCGGGGAATCCTAACGTCCGGCCACGTCGGAACGCCGCGTCCGGGGGCGGTCCTTGCGGCCTTAGCTCCGTTGTCTTTTCGATTCGTTTCCGGTTTCGAGCGACCATCTTAAGGCGGCTCGATCGGTGGGGCAAGACCCTACTCTCGTCGCGAATTCCTCGTCGTTTTCGAGGCGCCGTCGCCGGAGACGCATCCGGGCCGAGGCGCCATCCAAGACGCTACGCCTTGACCGGCTTGGGGGCAGCCGGCTTGGCCGCAACGGCGGGTTTGGTCGCCCCCAGTGCCTTCTGGAGCCGCTGGTCCTTCTTCTTGGCGACCTTGTTGCGCTCGGCCACCTCGTCGGCGCTATTCCAGGCCTCGGGGTGGGTCTTGGCGTAGAACTCGCTCGAGACGAGCAGATCCTGGAGGTTGAAAATGTGCGTCTGGTGCCGCTCGTAGTTCGACAGCTCGAAGTTGTGGTCCATCTTGATGGCGTCGAACGGGCAGTACTCGGAGCATAGTCCACAGTTCATGCAGACGTCCATGTCGATGTAGAAGTCTTCGGGGAGCGGGACCACCGTACCCTTCGGGCTCTTGGCCTGGCTCATCCAGATACACTGCGGCGGGCAGACCTTCGCGCAGATATTGCACGACGTGCAGCGGCACGTTGCCGTCCTCCGTGTCGTAGATCAGCACCGGCAAGACGCGGAAGCGCTCATAGACCGGCAGCCGCTCGTCGGGGTACTCGACCGTGAACAGCCCGGAGGTCGCGGCGTCCTGCCGCACGGTCGGCTCCTCGCCGCGCTTGGGCGTGCGGAACAGGTCGACGAGCAGCGGGCCCCCGCCGCGGCGATGGAGGCCCTTGCCGGCACGGATGTCGCGCCAGAAGGTCAGCAAGAATCGCCGGAGCGTGATCAGATGGCCCCGGATGACGCCCGTTCCTACGCCCATCTCAAATGCCCCCTAGCTTGGTACCGTGCTGACTGGAGCACCATCCGATCCGCACCCCGTGTCCCGTCGCTATGCTGCGGCACCCGCCGTGGCCGGGTCACCGCCGACGCAGTGCATCAGGATTCCGAGGATCTTCTCCATGTGATCCGGATAATACTCCGGATGGTCGATGAAGACGGTCGAACCGTCCAGCTTGAGAAACTTCCAGATGCTACCCGTGGTGACCGCGCCGTGGAGTGTGGAAGGACCGTCCGCTTGGGCCTGGTTGAAGATCCGGGCAGCCACCATCTCAGCGACGCATTGGCCAAGCCCCGACTTGACGTTGTCGTTCTTCGCCTCGACGATCATGACCGCGGGACGTTGGAGGAACAACTGGACCGGTGCGGCTGCAAGGATAAAGTCGCAGGTGCCGTTCAATCCCCGAGCGGCGTCGACGTTCAGTTCCACGCCGGAGAACAGGCTGATCCGCCGGCCCATGAGTTTCCTGACCTCGACCAGCACCGGGGCCACGATGAGTTCAGAACGCGCCTTCTCGGTGTGGATCGATGTCGCCAGGGGCACATGCTCTTCCAAGATCGCTCCGAGAAGCGGACTCACCCGGACTGGCGGAACGGCGGAGAACAGATCCAACTCGTCCTGTACGTCCAGGGTGAATTCCCGGCAGGCGAGCTCGAGTGTGAAGTCACTGTAGGACATCGTTCGGTCCCCGTTCGGTCCAGCCAGACCCTAGCGATCCACCTCGCCCAGCACGATGTCGAGGCTGCCGAGGATGCCGACGACGTCGGCCACCGTGTGCCCCAGGCACATGGTCTCGAGCGCCGTGAGGTTGATGAAGCTCGGGCTGCGAACGTGGTAGCGATACGCCGATCCGGAGCCGTCGGCGACGACGTAGTAGCCCAACTCGCCCTTGGGGTTCTCGACGCGGGAATACGCCTCGCCGGCCGGCACCTTGATCTGGTAGCTCTTCTTGCCGGGGAGGATCGGCCCGTTCGGGATGCCCGCGACCGCCTGCTTGAGGATGCGGACGCTCTCGCGCATCTCGAGCAAGCGAACATAATACCGGTCGTACAGGTCGCCGTTCTTGCCGGTGATGACGTCGAATTGGAATCGGTCGTAGATGCCGTACGGCGCCGCGCGGCGGATATCGTAATCGACACCCGAGGCCCGCAGCACCGGGCCGGCCGTCGAGTAACTGATCGCCTGCTCGCGCGTCAGGATGCCGACGCCCTTGGCGCGGTCGAGCACGATCTCGTTGCCGGAGAGATAGCGGTCGAGCTCGTCGATCCTCTTGTCGAGTCGATCGGTGACGATCGCCCGGCAGCGCTCGATCCAGCCCGGCGGCAGGTCGAAGGCCACTCCGCCGAACCGGAAGTAGTTGCACATCATCCGGCTGCCGGCGGCCCACTCGAAGAGGTCGAGGATCAGCTCGCGTTCCTCGATGCAGTAGAGCGCCGGGGTGAAGAACGCCCCGAGGTCGTTGAGCAGGAAGCCGATCGACCACATGTGGCTGGCGATCCGGGTCAGCTCGGCCATGATCACCCGGATATACTCGGCCCGCTCGGGCGGCTTGGCGTCGTCGCCCATGAGCTGCTCGACCGCCAGGGCATAGCCGAAGTTGTTGCCCATGCTGGTGAGGTAATCGAGCCGGTCGGTGAACGGGAAGTTCATCAGGAACGTATTCCGCTCGCCGATCTTCTCGTGGTTGCGGTGCATGTACCCCATCACCGGCTTGAGCCCGACGATCGTCTCGCCGTCAACCCGCAGGTTGAGCCGGAAGACGCCGTGGGTGCTGGGGTGCTGCGGCCCCATGCTCAGGATGAACTGATCGGTGTCCAGCTCCGCGACCTCGACGCCGCCGGGCATGAGCGGCTTGCCCTTGGGATCGTCGCCGCTGTGGAGGTTGGCCCAGTCGCTGTAATCCTTGGGCACCTTGAGATTCGTGCCGAACGGGTTGACCTCCTCGGCGCGGAAGTGCTGGCCCAGGCCTTCGTCGACCCGGCTCGGGAAGACCTTGGACGGAGCCTCGTAATACGGTTCGAGGAAGTCCTTGCGCATCGGATAGTAGGCGAAACCCTCCCACATGAGGATCCGCTTCAGCTCGGGGTGGCCGGCGAAGTGCACGCCCATCATGTCGTACACTTCGCGCTCCTGGAAGTCGGCCCCGCGATAGACGTGGTAGAGGGACGGGACCACGCCCTTCCCCTCGGCCTCGTCGGCGCGGACCCGCAGCTCGATCAAGCTGCCCTGGGTGATCGTGCTGTCGAGCTGGTAATTGACCTCGATGCAATCCTCATAGTGGACGCTCTGAAGACTGGCCAGGTAGTCGTACTTGATGGAGTTCTTGTCGCGAAGGAAGAGCGCGACCTCGATGAGCTTATCCGGCGGGATCAGCAGCCCGGCCTGGACGATGGTGGCGGTGCCCGGTCCGAATTCGGCGTTGAGCCGGCCGGCCAGGTCCTTCAGCTTCTCCATGCCGAGCCAGACGAGGCTGGGCCGGGCCTCCGCCCGCTTGGCCTTCTTGGCCGGCTTGGCGGCGGGCGCAGGTGCGGGTGCCGCGGCCGCCTCCCCGTTGCCGGTCGGGGGCGTGGCGGCTTCCGGCGCGGGCGGCGCGGCGCCGGCGGCCTCTCCGCGTGCCTTGGCGCGGATCAGATCGATCTTGCTGGGGGCCTTGGGCGCCGCGGCGGGGGGTGGGGCGGAACCCTCGTCGGCCTCGGGCTCGGGCTGCGGTGCCGGGATCTTGGCCGGCTTGGGGAGTTCGGCCTCACGCTGGTCCAGCAATCCCGCGGCCGCCCGCTCGGCCGTGATCTCCACCGTGCGCAGGTCGATCAGGTCGGGGCCCAGGACCGGCACCGGGATGTCACGCTCCACCGCGTCCCCGTACCAGGGGGCGAATCCCTTCTTGCCCAGCATCGGGATCGGCAGCTTCTCGCCGTCGATCTTCCTCTGGAGCATGATCAGGCCATTCAGGAGCGCCTGCGGCGTCGGCGGGCAGCCGGGGATGTAGACGTCCACCGGCAGGAACTTGTCAACCCCCGAGACGACGTTGTAACCCTCCTTGAACGGACCGCCCCCTGTGGCGCACGCTCCCATCGAGATCACGTACTTGGGCTCGGGCATCTGGTCGTAGAGCCGCGCGATCATCGGCATCATCGTCTTCGTGACCGTGCCCGAGACGATCATCAGGTCGGCCTGACGCGGCGAGCCGCGGAAGACCTCAGCCCCGAAGCGAGCGATATCGAACCGGCTCGACGCCGTACAGATCATCTCGATCGCGCAGCAGGCCAGCCCGAAACCCAGCGGCCACAAGGCCGACCGCCGCCCCCAGTTGTACACCGTATCCACGATCCCCAGCAGCTTGTCCCACGTCGTCACCAGGACGTGCTGCTCCAGCTCCTTCTGGAGCACCGGGTCGATGTTCGTCGTCCATTCCGGGCGTGCGATGGTGGCATTTGTCATGATGAGATCATCTATGCCTGCATTAAGACCGGCGGCTGGGCGGGGCGACTCCCTGGGTGGGCGTCGCGGCCCGGGCGCGTCGAGATCGTCCGACCGACGGTAGGCGGGGGCGAATCATCCCCGGGTGGGCATGCACGCGGATGACCCCCAGATGCCGCCTATCCTAAACGGCGCCGTTGGCTTCCGCCAGGGGGGACCCTCGGCCCGGTCGGGGGACAACGGGATGCGGGAGGGCGGTTGCCGGGTCCGGAGGCTCGACGTCGAGTCCCGCTGCGACGGCGGGCCGGTGGGGCCGTCCGACCAGGCGATCGAAATGACGGACGGCGTATCGCCAGGTCCACATCCCTCCGAGTGCCGGGCCGACGATCGCAATCAGCCAGGAAGCGAACAGGACAAGCGGTATCTGGTCGCCCCGCAAGCCGGTCCAATCGATCGGCGTGAACGGTGATACGAACGCTCGGGCCAGCTCGCGGTAGGACATGAGGCTGGTCCACACCATGAAGGGCATGGACCCCGCTGCCAGGAACGCCGAGTTGAAGCCGGCCGGTAAGACCAATGGCAGGACGCCTGTACACGTCAGGAAGATGGCGATGAGTAAACCCTGGCCGGCCGCGTTCTCGGCCTTCTCGGCCCCGATCGAGACCAGGGCCCCGAGTACAACGATCAACCAGACCGTTGCCGCTAATTCCAGAAGCGCGATGACGAATCCCAGCGGATGAATGGCTCCCAAAACGACGCCGAGCGTCCAGAGGACGAGCACGGCACCGAAGGCCCAGCGAGATCGCCAGGCCGCCGAAAGGATCGCCGCGCGAAGGATGTCGCGGGCCTCCAGGGGCGTCGCCAGCAGGCTCGTCCAGGTGTCCTTCAGCCGCTCCACTCCGGCGACCTCTGACGCCATGCCTCCAATGATGAAGCACATGATCATGATGATCACGACCGTGACATAGCGGATGAAGACATTGAAATCGCTCCGCGCCAAGTCGGGCAGTCCGCCCGGACCGGTGGCGGGCATGAAGACCCGCAAAAAAATGTTCATTTCGGTCGCCGGAGCCGTGGTCGACCCGAATCCGTATCCATACTGCCAGAGCTCGACGAACGCGGGCCGGGCGAAATAGACGGTGCCGACCGTCAGCCCGACCAGGAGGCCGCCGAAGATCACCACGTTCGCAGCCTTCAGTAGGCCGTTCACCCGAGAGGTGAACTTCTCGCGCCAGAGGATCGGGTCATCGCCCACGGGAGGCCGAGGCCGCAGGCGCCAGACGAATCGCCGGCGGGCCCGGCGCTGCGTCCCGCGGTCCAGGCCGGCGATCGCTCGGTGGGCCGGCCGCAAGCGGGCGATCGCCGCGACCGTGAAGAAGGCCGTGCCTGCGAGCTGAATCGCAGCCATCCGGCCCACCTGCTCGACCAGTTGGGTCCAGGAACTGAGGCCCGTCGCGATATGGAACGCGATCGAGATCGGGCTGCTGGTCACGAGCCACCACTTCGCGGCGGCCAGCCACTCGGGTAGGCGGATGCCCCAGCGACGCAGGATCATCGTCAGAATGAACGGTCCAATCATCCACAACATCACGGCCAGGACGAAGAGGCCGGCGGCGGCGCGACGGTCGGGGAGTTCGACGGAGACCCATAGCGCCAGGGCGATGAGGAACAGGATCGACGACCCATATCCTGAATAAGCCAGCAGGATCACCCGCAACTCCACGCCGCCCAGGACGTGCAGCAAGAGCATCACCGGAAACCCCGCGGCCATCGTCGCCAGGCACGTGCTCAGGCACGCCGCGAGCTTGCCCAGCACGATCTCGGCGCTGGTCATCGGCGTGATCAGCAGGAAGTCGAGGGTCCGACCGTCCCGCTCGCTGGCGATCGATGTCGCGCCCCGGAGCATGATGATTCCGAATAACGCGGCATGGAATCCGACGGTCCAGCCCAGGAGCTGATCCGAGATCCGGGCCATCGTGCCGCTGGTGAGGTTTCCGCCCGACCAGTAATACCAGGCCGAGAATGTGCCGACGATCAGAACGAACAGTATCGTCACGAAGGCGCGACGCTGGGCGTGCAGGTAGCCGCTCCGCGCCGTGGCGATCATCTCGCGGCCGACGGTTGGTATGATGGTCAAGGGGTGAGACTCCTGGCCGTGTTCGGCGGTTTCCCTCAAACCTACCACAAGTGTCCGACATACGCAATGCTCGGAGTTTCAGGAGCCTGCTCCGCCCGAAAACTCGACGACGAGATGATGGCGTTTCAGCGAGGAGTGGACATTTGAAACCGGGACCCGGAGCACTGGCGGCGATTCTGAAGCGGTGCGGCGTCGAGCTGGAGCCGGCGCAGCTCGACTTGTTGTGGCAGTACCACCGGCTGCTCCGCGGCGCGAACGAGCGGCTCAACCTGACCCGCATCCACAACTTCGAGAACATGGCGTTGAAGCACTACGTCAACAGCCTGCTCGTGCTCCGGTTCGTGGAGTTGCCCTCGCCGCTGATCGACATGGGGTCGGGTCCCGGCCTGCCGGGGATTCCCTTGAAGATCGCGCGGCCGGGAGTGCGGATGATCCTGGCCGAGCCGCGCGGGCGCGGGCGGACTTCCTCCGCGCGGTCTGCGATCAACTCGGCCTGGAGGGCGTGGAAGTCTACGCCCACAAGCTGGGTCCGGACTATCCGGGTCAAGTCGCAGGCGTGATCAGCCGGGCGGTTACGACGATCCCCGAGACGCTGGACCGGGTGGCGTCATGCCTGCGAGCCGGCGGCCGGATGATCTTCATGAAAGGTCCGGGATGCGATGGCGAGATCGCCGCGGCCGAAGCCTCCCATGCCGGACGATTCCGCCTGGCCGAGGATCATGCTTACGAGATCCCGGGAACGCCGCATCGGCGCCGGCTGCTCGTCTACGAGCGGCTGGAGGGGGGTGAGGCGCCAGAGAGATCGACGAGGGCTGCGCGCGTCCCACCCGCGTCTTTCGCTGGCGAGGTCCGCGAGCTCGCTAGCTCATCGAACGCGACGTTCCGGCGGCTGCGCGCCGTCCTCTCCGGTCCAGGCATCCGTGAGCACGGCGAGGCGATCCTCGCGGGATCGAGGATCCGGGACGAGGTCCTGGCGCGGTTCGCCGAGCAGGTGGTCGGCTGGTTGACGGATCTGGACGGACCGCTGCCTCCCAGGGAGTCGATTCCATGGCTCCGACTGTCGGATTCTCTCTTCAAGGAGCTTGACGTCGCCGGCACGCACGCGCCTCTGTTGCTCGTGCGGGTGCCGGAGATGACTGCGTGGCGCGACGATGAGCCGTGGCCGGCCGGTTGCACGTTGTTCGTGCCATTTCAGGATCCGGAGAACGTCGGCGCCGTGATTCGTTCGGCGGCGGCTTTCGGCGTGGCGCAGGTCGTCTTGTTGCGCGAGGCCGCCCACCCGTTCCACCCGCGCAGCAGCCGGGCGGCGGGGCCGGCCCTGTTCCAGGTCCCGCTACGATCCGGCCCCCGCCTGTCGGATCTGCATGCGGCCGGCGCCCCCTTGATCGCGATGGACACGACCGGGCCCGAGTTGTCCGAAGCGGCCTTCCCCGAGCGCTTCGGCATGGTCGTCGGTGTGGAGGGCCCCGGGTTGCCCGCCCATCTCCGCGAAGGGGAACGGCGGCGGATCGCCATGCGCCCCGCGGTCGAGTCGCTGAACGCCGCCGCCGCCGCCGCGATTGCCCTGTACGTCTGGTCCCGCGGGGGTCCTGGCGACGGCTGAACGCGGGGACGGAGTCAGGTGCCTCACTTGACCCGTTTCAGCTCGCTGACGATCTGCTCGTAGCCGATCTGCTCATACTTGTCCGGCCGTTCCCCTTCCGGGCGGAAGCAGAAGGTGAACTTGTCGTTGCCGTCGAACTTGTAGATGCCCTTGCAGGTCTTCCCCTTGGCGTCATCCGGACCTTCGTCGATCTTGAAGTCGATCGTCTTGTGCGGCTTGGCCGTCGCATCGAGCGTGACCGTCATCTCGTAGGTCCGGCTATTGGTCTCGATCTTCAGCTTGTTCCCCTTGAAAGCGTAAGTCACCTTGCCACCCTGGCCGGAAGGAGTCGTCCACTTCCCCTCCAGTTTCTTCAGGTCACCCTCGTCCTTGCCATCCGCCGCGTACGCCGCCAGGCAGACGGTCATCCAGGCACCCACGGCCAACCCGATGCCGACACGTCGCGTCATCATCGTCTCGATCTCCGTTCAAGAGAACCGTGCATGCATTTTTCGGCCACAACACCGAACATTCAACCTGATTGTTCCACTCCGTTTCTCCAACCCAATCTCCGGCTGGAGAGAGCGGAATGAATGTATACCATCAACGAAACGAACGATCAAGGCCCGGTGACGGCGGTCTTCTTGCGGGCCTCGCGGACGATATGCGGCAGCTCGGGGAGGATGATCTTGCTCATCGCCAGCTCGACGGCGGCCCGCGAGCCCGGCATCACGAGGACGACCGCCTGGCCGATCAGTCCCCCGACGGCCCGGCTCAGGATGCAGGCGGGCCCGATCTCGGCGAAGCTCAGCATGCGGAAGAGTTCGCCATAACCCGGCAGGGGCCTGGTCGAGAGCGCGGAAACGGTTTCATAAGTCTGATCTCGCAGGCTGATCCCGGTCCCGCCCGTGATCAAGATCGCCTGCAGCTCGTCCCGCGAGGCGAACTCGCGGAGCAGGGGAGTCATGCGATCGGGCTCGTCGGGTATAATGACCCTGTCGAGGATTCGATGTCCCGCCGCTTCCGCCATCGCGACGATGAGTGCGCCCGAGGTGTCGGTCTCCGCCGTTCGCGTGTCGGAGACGGTCATCACGGCGAGATTCAGCGCCTTGGGCGCATCCGCCCGATGCTCGTTCACGGCCCCAATCATGCAGAAACCTCCCAGAGCCCCCACCCGTGGCAAGCATCCCATCTCAACAAATCAGGACGGGCGAGTTCGGTCGATTGCGAATCGCGGTGAGGTCACCTTACAATACCAGGGCTTCGAGGTCGCGGCGCGGGAGGGTGCGTTCACCGAGATCGGGAGACATCGTCATGTCCGCGGGGCAACGACGGCCGATCGAGTGCGTGCTGGGGCGGATCTGGTGGCTGGTCCTGAACGCGATCTCATTCATGGGACCGGTGAGCGGCTCGCTCCGGGCGGACATCGTCGACTTGCGAGGTGGCGGCCAGATCCAGGGCAAGGTCGTCCCGGACGCCAAGAACAAGGAACGCGTGCAGGTCTTGCTCCTCCAGGGCCGTCACCCCCTCTCGTTGCAGAAGGGCCAGATCCTTCGAATCGTCCCCAAGCCGAGCCCTCTCGACGATTACGTGATCAAGCGGGCCAAGGCCGCCAGCACCGCCGACGCGCAATATGAGCTGGGATACTGGTGCGAGCAGAACCGGCTCATGGACCTGGCCAAGCTCCACTACGAGCAGGCGCTGAGTTTCGATCCCGACTTCGAGTCGGCGCACAGGAAGCTCGGGCACACCAAGGTCGAGGGCTCGTGGCTGACGCGCGACGAACTGACGGCCGCCCAAGGGCTGGTGAAATACAAGGGGCGGTGGGTCACCGCCGACGAGAAGACGAAACGCGAGGACGCCGACAAGACCACGGCGGCCCAGGGATCGTGGCTGAGGCGGATCCGCATCTTGCGGCAGGCGCTGATCAACGGCTCGGAGGACCGTCGCCGCGAGGCCGAGGCGCAATTGATGGCGATCCGCGACCCGGACGCCGTGGTGCCGCTGGTGCGCATCTTCGGTCAGGACGAGCACCCGCGACGCATCCTGCTGGCCCTGGTGCTCTCGACGATCGGCGGGCGCGAGGCCACGGCAGCCCTGGTCCAGCGGGTGCTCGACGAGCCCGATTCGGAGGTCCGATCCATCACATTCGAGCACCTCAAGCAACGCGGCGACGCCGGGGTGACCGCCCGTTTCATCCGGGCGCTGGGACGCCCCGACGTCCCGGTGATCAATCGGGCGGCCTGGGCGCTCGGCAACCTCAACGCCGTGGAATCCGTGCCCCAACTGGTCCCCGTCCTGATCACCTCCGAGGACCGCATCGTCGTTCCCAACCTGGACGGCAGCCCGATCCCGCCCCTCAACTCCCCGGTGGCGCCCGGTGTGGTCCCGCGGGCCTATAGCAATTTTGGCGTCGTCGTCACGACGCCGCCGGCGGTCAGCAACGGGGCCATCGCAGCCGGTATGGGCGTCGTTCCCTATTATGCGGCGCCCGGACTCGTGCCCGGCGGCAATTACGCCGGTCCCAGTCGCACGATCGAGGATGCGCACGTGGAGACCTTCAGCTATCGCAATGTCGAGGTGCTCGGAGCGCTGCAGAAGCTCACCGGCGAGGACTTTGGCTACGACATCGCAGCCTGGCGGCGATGGGTGACGCGGTCGTACAATCCCCATCCGCGCCCGTCCCGCCGCGTGCCGCAGCCGTGATCCACGGCGCTCGGGGGTCGACGAAGGCCGGCGACTTCCCCGGCCGCGGACCGCTGACAACTCGATCAGAGGATTCTGATTGTGTCGAACGATCGGAACGATGACTCGGATGAAAGGCATTACCTGATCCGCCAGGTCCGGCAGCGCCTGGAATCGCTCCAGCGTGCGGGGGTCCGTGACTTACCTTGCCCCAGTTTTCTGGGCCGGTCCTCACGGGGAGAACCGCCGGCTCCGCCCCAATCGGCGCCCGTTGTCCCGTCATCGGTCATCGAGGTGGTGACGGAACAGCCGGCGGCGAGCCCTCCGCTCCGCTCGGCGCCGCCGATGCCGGTGGTCCTACCGCCATCCGTGTCGCTCGGCTCACTCTTCGAGGAATCGGGGTTCGACACGCCGCCAGTCCCGGCGGAAGAGCGTCCGGCCGTGCTGGCCGCCGCGGCGGCCGAGGTCGCGCGCTGCACGCGCTGTCCGCACCTGGCGGCCACGCGGACGCAGACCGTCTTCGGCTGCGGCACGCCGACGGCCCGACTCATGTTCATCGGCGAGGCGCCAGGGGCCGACGAGGACCGGCTGGGCCAACCGTTCGTCGGGCGGGCGGGGCAATTGCTCACCGACATGATCACCAAGGGGATGGGACTGCGGCGTGAGGATGTCTACATCGCTAACATCCTCAAGTGCCGCCCGCCCGACAACCGCACGCCCACCCCCGAGGAGGCCGCCAACTGCTCCGGCTACCTCGAGCACCAGATCGCCGTGATCCGGCCCGAGTTCCTCTGCCTGCTCGGCAAGACGGCCGCGATGGGAGTGCTGAGGGTCGATCCGTCGGCGTCGATGGGCCGGCTCCGGGGCCGCTGGCACCGCCATCGCGGCATCAGGACCCTGGTCACCTATCATCCGTCCTATCTATTGAGGAATCCGGCCGCCAAGAAGGACGCCTGGGAAGACCTCCAGCTCCTCATGAAAGAGATGGGCCTCCAGATGCCGGGACGCAGGCGCGGCTCCGGGGAATGAGGGTTGGCCCGATCTCGAACGCGCGGCCGGTTCACGGGTACAATCGGGTTGGGTGACGATCTCTCGATTCGGAGCGAATGGCCATGCCGATCCACGACTGGACCCGCGTAGATGCGGGATTGTTTCACGCGTTCCATCACGAATGGATCACATCGCTCTCCGCGGCCCTGAACGCTGGAGTCCTACCCTCCGATTACTACGCGCTACCCGAGCAGACGATCCAGGGACCAATCCCGGACGTGTTGACCTTGCAGTTGCCACCGGAGGGTTCGGAATCGTCACGAGGTGCCGCCGGTCTGGCTGTCGCTGACGCCCCTCCCCGGGTTCGCCTGACGCGTCGCGCCGAGGAGCAGGTCTACGCGAGGAGGGCCGATCAGATCGCGGTGCGCCATCGGCATGGGGAGATCGTCGCGGTCATCGAGATCGTCTCGCCCGGCAACAAGGCCAGTACGTACGCCCTGAACACCTTCGTCCAGAAGAGCGCCGGATACATCGGCGCCGAGGTTCATCTGCTCGTGATCGACCTCTTCCCGCCGAGCAAGCGTGATCCGCAGGGGATCCACAAGGCCATCTGGGACTGCTTCATCGAAGAAGATTACGAGTTGCCGGCCGAAAAGCCGCTGACCCTCGTCTCGTATGAGGCGCAGCCCGAGCCGGTGGCCTACGTCGAGTCGGTCGCGGTCGGCGACGTCCTGCCGGATATGCCGATCTTCCTCAAGCCGGGCTATTACGTGCCGGCTCCCCTGGAGAAGTCGTATCAGAGGACCTGGGACGAGTTCTTCCCCGCACGCCTCAAGCGGTTGCTGGAACCACCGAAGGGATCGTGTAGCGGACCGTAGCCCGTTCAACGCTTCTTGGCCGCGACGGCTGCCTTCGCCGCCTCGACGATCTTCCCTGCGGTGAGGCCGTATTTCTCGAGGAGGGCGTCGGGTGCCCCGCTCTCGGCGAACCGGTCGTCGAGGTTGACGTACCGGATCGGTGCCGGGTTCAGCTCGGCGATCGTGTATGCGACCGCGCTGCCCAGGCCGCCGTGCGCGAGATGCTCCTCGGCGACGACGAGTGCGCCGGTCTCCTTCGCGGCCGCCTGGAGCGCGTCGCGGTCGATCGGCTTCACCGTGTGCATGTCCAGCACGCGGGCCTCGATCTTCTCGCCGGCGAGCGTCTCGGCCGCGTCGAGGGCGGGGGCCACCATGATGCCGTTGGCCACGATCGTCAGGTCCTTGCCCTCGCGAAGCTGGTTCGCCTTGCCGATCTGGAAAGGTACCGAGCCCGCCGCGTAGAGCTTGGGGACCTCGGGGCGGCCGACGCGGAGGTAAACGGGACCCTTGTGCTCGATCATGGCGCGCGTCGCCGCCTTGGCCGATTCCTCATCGGCCGGGACCAGCACGACGAAGTTCGGCAGCGCGCAGCCCAAGGCGACGTCCTCGATCCCCATCTGCGACGGCCCGTCCTCGCCGATCGAGATCCCCGCGTGGCTACCCACCACCTTGACGTTGAGCTCGGGGAACGCGATCGACATGCGGAGCTGATCGTAGGCGTTGCACGTGATGAAGGCCGCGAAACTGGCGATGACGCTGGTCTTGCCGGCTGACGCCAGCCCGGCAGCGACCCCCACCAGGTTGCTCTCGGCGATGCCGACGTTGAAGAACCGGTCCGGATGCTTCTTGCCGAACCATTCGGTCCGCGTCGAGTTGTTCACGTCGCCGTCGACCACCACGATCTCCGGATGGTCGGCGCCGAGCGCCTCCAGCGCCCGACCGAACGCGTCCCGGGTCGCCTTGCCCAGCTCTCGTTTCGACTGCAACCCCGAGGACGCACCGGCCATAACGGATCACCTTTCTTCTTCGGAGCGGCAACTGGCAAGCGGCTGCTGAAATCAGGATCGGTTCTCGGCATCGAACCCCGCCGCGGGCGGCTACGCGCCCCCCGCCGCGATCTCGGCCAGGGCCTCGTCGAGGTACTGGGGCGGGACCGGCTTGCCGTGAAAGTTGGTGTCGCCGAGCTTGCGGAGGAGGTTGAGGATGCCCTGACCCTTGTGAGTCAGGGAGACGATACAGGTCGGCATGCCCTTGACGGCATTGGCCCGGTCGAGGGCCTGCAAGACCTCGCGCATGTCGTTGCCGTTGATGACCTGGGTTTTCCAACCGAAGGCGGCGAATTTGCCGTCGATCGGGTCCATGTTCAGGACCTCCTCGGCCGGCCCCGTCTGCTGGAAGTGATTGCGGTTGACGATCAGGCTGAGGTTGTCGAGCTGGAACTTGGCCGCCGACGCGGCCGCCTCCCAGATCTGTCCCTGGTCGAGCTCGCCATCGCCGGTCATCACGTAGGTATGGTAGGCCTTCTTGTCCACCCGAGCCGCCAGCGCGTGACCGATCCCGATCGACAAACCCTGGCCCAGCGAACCGGTGGATGCCTCGACGCCCGGCAGCCGGCGCATGTTCGGATGTCCCTCAACCGGGCTGCCGATCTTGCGCAGCGTCATGATCTCGTCGTGCGGGAAGTAGCCGGACTGTGCCAGCGCGGCGTACAGCACCGGCGCGGCATGCCCTTTCGACAGGATGAACCGGTCACGGTCCGGCCAGTGGGGATTCTTGGCGTCGTGCCGGAGGAAACCGCCGAAATAGAGCGCCGTTACGACCTCGACGGCCGACAGCGAACTGCTGGGATGCCCCGAGCCGGCCTCGGTCGTCATCCTCACGATGTCTTCCCGGATCGACTTGGCCCGCGCCAGCAGGGCGTCAAGGTTGTTCGTCACCGATGCGTCCTCCTCGATGCCCCGACCCATGCCGCCCGATCGCACCCGGTCGGCTGGGTTGCCCCACGAGTCCGGACGGCCTCTCGACCGCTCGATCACACATTTCGCGGGATTCCGCCGCAAATCGAGTTCCAAAATTAACGACTGGCGGGCCGATCCGGCAAGAGGGTCGTGCGGATCAAGAGTCGCCCTGACGGCGTCGGGGGTACCCACTCGATTTGATGTTTGCAATCGATCAACGATCCAGCCAGGGGTCCCACAGCGGGTCATCCTTGACGCCGGATGGGCGCGATTCCGCGACCACGGCGGTCCGTGCTTTCGGATTCATCACCGGTGGTTTGGCGGAGGCCGATTTGCGGAAGATGTGCGGGAGGAACCGGCTGGTGTTTCGCGTGATCAGTCCGTCGTCCTCGCGGATGCCCATCCCGCAGGCGTGGCCGTTGACGATCCAGCTCCCGACGACCGGATACCGGCCGTCGAAGCTCGGTAGCGGAGAGAGCTCCTGGTAGACATGTGGCCCTTCGGTGTAATCGCCGCCCGTTTCCGCGATGACCTGGCCGCTCTGCACGATGGCGATGTTCGACCCCTCGCGGGAATAGATCGGCTTGACGACGTAATCTTCGCCGATCGGGTCGAAGCTGGCTTGCAACAGATAAGGGTTGTCGGGGAAGAGTTCCCAGAGCACCGTCAGGATCGCCTTGTTACTCAGGATCATCTTCCAGGGGGGCTCGAGCCATCGAGTCGGCGCCGTGGGCAGGTGCTTCCCGAACGGCTCGCGGAGCAACCACTCCCACGGATAGAGCTTGAACATCGTGGTGATCGACCGCTCGTGCCGATCGGTGAACACCCGGCGGCCGGGGTGCCAGCCGATGTCCTTGACGCCCAGAAAATCCGTCTTGCACCCCGCCTGGAACGCCGTGTCCCGCAGGTAGTTGACCGTCATCACGTCCTCGAGCGCCTCGGCCGGCGCGGTGAACCAGATCCACCGGTCCATCTCGCAATTCACGCGGACCCACGCCTCGATCAACCGCTCGTGGATGCTGTTGAACTGGTCGAAGGGAGGAAGCTCTCGCTCCGCCGGGCCGAGCCCCGATGAGGCCAGCAAGTCCTGGAACCAGAACCACTGGATGACCGCCGCTTCGAGGAGTGCCGTCGGCGTATCGGCGTTGTACTCCAGGAGCTTCGGCGGGCCCGCGCCATCGTAGCGCAGGTCGAACCGGCCGTAGATCGTGCGCTCGTTGACCCACCAGCTCCGCGAGACCCAGTCATGGTACGGCTCGGGGATGCCGAACTCGCCCAGCCGCCTGTTCTCGATCACGTGCTCAACGGCCGAGAGGCACATCTCGTTGAGCCGGTAAGTGGCCGCCTCGATGGCGTCGACTTCCCCGGCTTCGAAGAGGTAATAAGCCGCCTCGTCCCAATACGGGATGCCGTCGATCGAGTGGAAAAGCAGGCCCTGCGACTCGACGATCTTGGTCCAGTCGGCGCGGGGTGGCGTGGCGATCCGGAGCATCGTGGAATTCCCAGCGCATCCGAGGAAGGGCGGCCGTCCCGAGTGAGCGGCGGGCCAGATCGGGCCGACTCATGACCCGGACCCGCCCGAGCCGATCCCGCCGAATCCGCCCCGGACCGACGGTGTCGCGCTCACCGAACCGGGGCGACCGAAGCCACCTCCCCGGATCACCGGCACGAAATGCGTGCCCGCGTGACCGCCGTGGCCGCCGCCTCCCTGCTGAGGGTCGTCCTCATCGTCCGACGGCGAGGAACATCCGGCCAAGGCCAGCGCCGTGCCCAGCAACACCAATGAAATCGCCCCAGTTGATTTTTTCATGACGAGAATTCGCATGCATTGGCAGTCGCTTGCCATCAGGCGATCATCGAGAGTCCCGGTGTCCGGCAAGCATGAAGAAATTCGGCTCCCGAGGGTTGAGATTAACCGGAATCGCGCGGCCGGGGAATGAGTGGGGATTTCGATCGGATTGATGGTAGCCGGCGAATACGCGACGGCGGAGGCGGGATCAGACGGCGACGGATCGGATTGCCGATCCTCCGCCGAATCCTCTCCTGCCGGACTGGCGGGATGTTGTCTATAATGATCCCGTCGGCGGCGATAGGGGATCCGGATGGCCAAGGCTACGTCCGAACCGTGGCCCATCCCAGGGAACTCGCGCTTTCGATCGCGGGAGATTGTCATCGATGGCGGAGGTCACCGAACGGTCGCGCTGGGAGCTGGCGGCCGAGTTGACCGTGGTGAAGCTCCGTTGGTTCGGGATCGTGATGGGGTACATCCTGGTCCAGACGCGGACCGGCCTGCATGACCCCTGGGCCGTCCGGGCGTTCCTGGCGCTCGGAGCCGGCTATGCCGCGCTCGACTTCGCCTTCTGGCGGATGGGCGAGGTGATCCTCAAGGGCTGGCCCCTGCTCGTCTCCTTCATGGAATCGGTCTTCATCGCGCTGCTCTGCTACCATGACACGGGGTTGAACAGCCCGTTTCGCTGGTATTACTTGCTCTCGCTCATCTGCTGCTCGATCCGGAATCGGCCGGTCGTGGCCTGGTGGACGCTCGGGTTCCACAGCCTGACCTTGTTGACGCTGGCATGGGTGCTCGGAACTCCGTGGCGGGCCGGCTCTCTGCCGGTGCTGACCATGACGATCATGGCCTGGGTCACCTGGGCCAGCTCGTCGCTCGCCGGTTCCCTGAGGGCCGCCGGCGAGGAATTCGCCCGGCTCAACGGCGAGCTGGCCCTGGCGCAGCGCGAGCTGGAGCGTCGGGTCGAGGAACGCACGAATGCCTTGCGCGTGTCGCAGGCCCGGGTGATCCAGCAGGAGAAGATGGCCGCCTTCGGGCTGCTGGCCGCCGGCATCGCGCACGAGGTCGGCAATCCACTGGCGGCCTTGAGTTCGCTGGTGCAGATGCTCAAGCGGCGGGGACCGGACCCCTACACGTCCGAGAAACTCGACCTGGCGGGCCGGCAGTTGCACCGGATCGAGCGCACCATCCGCGAGCTGGTCGATTTCTCGCGGCCCGCGTCCAGCCAGTTGAGCCGCACCCGCGTGGCCGAGGTGGTCGAGGAGGCCCTCGGCATCGCCAAGTACTACCAGCGCACAAAGCAGCGATCGATCACGACCGATCTGCCGCCCGACTTGCCGGCCGTGGTCGTGATGCGCGACCACTTCATCCAGGTCGTGCTCAACCTGGTGCTCAACGCCATCGACGCCACCGAGGACCAGGGCAGCATCCATCTCGAGGCTCACGTCGAGGACACATGGCTTGTCCTCAGCGTCGAGGACGACGGCCGCGGGATCTCCCTGGCCGACCGCTGCCGGCTGTTTCAACCGTTCTTCACCACCAAGCCGCACGGGACGGGCCTTGGCCTGTTCGTCAGCCGCCAGATCCTCGAGGACGTCGCCGGCCAGCTCACCTATCGCTCCGAGCCGGGTCACGGCTCGACGTTCATCGTCCGCCTGCCGCTGCCAACAGCGAGCGTGCCGACCTCGGACAGCCTCGATCGGTCGGAAGCGGCCTCGCCCGCCCACATCCCTTCGCCCGCCCGGATTCGAATCCGTGAGGAGACGGTCTCGCGATGAAGTCCAAGATGGCCGAGATGATTCAGCCTTCAGCCTTCAGCCTTCAGCCTTCCAGAGTCACTCGCGGGCGAATCCTGATCGTGGACGACGAGGAGGTGATCTCCGGCACCCTCCGCGAGTTCCTCGAGGGGGAGCAATTCGAGGTCGCCACGGCAGCCGACATGCGAGGCGCGCTGGAACTGGTCGATTCGTTCGGGCCGGATGTCGTCCTTTGCGACGTCCAGCTACCCGGCGGCGATGGCCTGACCGTGCTCGAGCGGTCGCTCCGCATCCGGCCGGAGACGCTGTTCATCATGATCACGGCGTATGCAACCGTCGAGAACGCCGTGGCCGCCTTTCGTCGCGGTGCGCAAGACTACCTGATGAAGCCGGTCCTGTTCGAGGACCTCCTGGCCAAACTCGACCGCCTGATCGCCTATCGACGGCTGCTGATGGAGAACCAGGCGCTTCGCAGACAGCTCCACCCGCAGGGGGACCTCGACGCACTGGTCGGAGAAAGTGTGCCCATGCAGGCGGTCAAGACCCTGATCCGCAAGGTCGGTCCGACTCGGAGCACGGTGTTGATTACCGGCGAGTCGGGCACCGGCAAGGAGCTGGTGGCCCGGGCCTTGCATGCGGCGGGGCCGGATCGGGATGGGGTGTTCCTCGCGGTCAATTGCGCGGCCATCCCCCACGATCTGCTGGAGAACCAGCTCTTTGGCCACTTGCGAGGCGCCTTCACCGGCGCTGACCGCGATTATGCCGGCCTCTTCGTGGCCGCCGGCTCGGGTTCGATCTTCCTCGACGAGATCGGCGAGCTCTCGCCGTCGACCCAGGCGAAGCTCCTCCGGGCGATCGAGAACAAGGAAGTGCTGCCCGTGGGCGCCACCCGCCCGGTCTCGTTCCAGGCCCGGCTGATCGCCGCCACCAACAAGGATCTCACCACGGAGGTCGCCGCCCATCGGTTCCGGCCCGATCTGTACTACCGGCTGAACGTCGTCACGATCCACCTGCCGCCGCTTCGCGACCGGCGCGACGATATCCCCGACCTGGTCACCGCGCTCCTGGCCATGCAAGCCCGGAGCCTGGGCAAGCGCGTTCGACGGGGTCGACAACGCGACGATCCGGGGCCTGATGGCCGCCCCCTGGACCGGCAACGTCCGCGAGCTGAATAACGCCCTGGAACGCGCCGTCATCCTCTCCGAGAACCCGATCCTGACGCCCGACGACTTCCCGCCCGGCCTGATCGTCGAAGGCGACGCCGATGTGGACGCCGATAATCTCCGCGCGGCCGTTCGCGACTACGAACGCCGGCATATCCAGCGCGTGCTCCACGACTCCGGCGACGACAAGCGCGAGGCGGCCCGCCGGCTTGGCCTGGGCCTCTCGTCGCTCTATCGCAAGCTGGAGGAACTCGGTCTCCGGCCGTAATGGACCGGACGGCCCGGCTGTTTGCCCCCGAGCAGCCAGCGAGGGCCTCCGTCCGCCGACCCTCGTGCCATCGTCAAACCGCCGAATTTTTTCGTTGCATCCGCGCGGGCCATTTCTTAATATCCACCACGGCTCGACACGTCTCGATGCCGCGGCATTCTGCCGCGACCGGTCCGGTTCGCTCGCACTCTCTGGAGGTGGCGGCATGTTGGGCACCCTGCTGTTTTGCTGCTCCTTGCTCGGCGCAGGGCGCGGGGAAGGGGCGAGTCCCGTCGATACCACGGCCGATCGCCCGGCCTACGAGCAGGCCCGCAAGGACGCCGGGCGAGATGCCGGAGCCCACGTCCGGCTGGCCCTCTGGTGCGAGGCGCACGGCATGTCGGCCGAGCGGATGAAGCACCTCGCGATGGCCGTGCTGTACGATCCGTCCAATGCGCCGGCGCGGGGCTTGATGGGCCTGGTGTCGTACAAGGGGAAGTGGGGCCGTCCCGAGGAGATCGGGAAGCATATCCAGGACGATCCGGCCTACCGCGAACTGATCGAGGAATACCTCCAGCGACGGGCCAAGACGGCGAACACGGCCGACGCGCAGATGAAGCTGGCCTCGTGGTGCGAGGAGAAGGGCCTCAAGGCGCAAGGCCATCGCGCATTACAACGTCGTGGTCCAGGTCGATCCGTCGCGCGAGTCGGCCTGGCGGCACCTTGGCTACAAGAGGTCGGGCAAACGCTGGGTCAAGCCCGAGGAGGCGGCCGCCGAGAAGCTGGGGGCGGAGCGGCAGCGACACGCGGACAAGACCTGGAGATCGCGGTTGGAGAAGATGCGCGACGGGCTCGCCGGCAAGGACGCGGCCCGGAAGGCCCGGGCCGAGCGCGCTCTGGCTGACGTGACCGACCCCCTTGCCGTGCCGATGATCTGGGGCGTCTTCATCTCCGGCGGCAACGAACGATTGCAGATTGCCGCCGTGCAGATGCTCGGCCAGATCGATGGCCCGACCGCATCGGCGGCCCTGGCCAGCCTGGCGGTCCTCGGCCCCGACGGCGCGGTCCGCGCGCGGGCCGCGGAGACCTTGATGCGCCGCGACCCGCACGACATCGTCGGCCGGCTCATCACGCTGGTCCGCAAGCCCTTCACGTACAAGGTCCGGCCGATCGACGGGCCGGGCTCGACGGGCGAGCTGTTCGTCGAGGGCGAGACGTTTAACGTCCGCCGGGTGTATCGATCCCGCCCGCTCGATCCCGGCTTGATCCCGCCCGGTTCCATCGCTCCGTCGGCGACCGCCGACCCCCTCGTCGATCCCGTCGCCATGGGTGGCCAGACTCTCCCGCTCGCCGGCTTGCCGACGGGCTACGGCTTCGATCCGTTGACCGACCTGGTGGCGCGAGCGTTCGAGTCGGCCTCGACACAGCGGGATCTCCGGATCGCCCAGCGGCTCGACCAGGTCCGCCAGGATAACCAGGTCCAGCGGCAACGGATCGCCGACGATGTCCGGAGCCTCGACGCGATCAACGCCCGGATCAGGGAGCTCGACGGCCGCATCCTCCCGATCCTGACGACGCTCACCGGCCAGGACCTGGGCGCCGAGCCCGAGAAGTGGAAGGCCTGGTGGACCGATCAACTCGGTTATGCGTTCCAGAAGCAATCCACGAGCAAGCCCACCTTCACCGACGTGGTGGACTCGCCGAGCTGGTCGGCCTCGCTGGAATGCTTCGGCGCGGGCACGCCGGTGCACACGATCGACGGCCCGCGGCCGATCGAGTCGATCCACGTCGGCGATCGCATCCTCTCGCAGGACCCTTCCACGGGGGTGCTGGGTTTCCAGCCGGTCCTGGCGGTCCACCACACGAAGTCGGCGGCGACGGTCCGGGTCAGTGTCGATGGTGAAGAGATCGTCGCGACCGGCATCCATCGCTTCTGGCGGGCCGGCAAAGGCTGGGTCACGGCCCGCGAGCTGACGCCGGGTGATCGCATCCGCGCGCTCGGCGCGGTGGTCGAGGTCAAGTCGGTCGAGGCGGCCCCTTCGCAGCCGGTCCACAACCTCGACGTCGCCGAGAACCACGATTTTCTCGTCGGGAAGAAGGGCCTGCTCGTGCACGATTCCGGCTTCGTCCAGCCGGTCGCGGCTCCGTTCGATCGTGAGCCGGACCTCGCATCGTCGCCGGACCTGAGAAAGGACGCGGGCCAGGACCGCGCCGCCCTGCGGGGGCCGGATCGCCATCCCGGTGACCATTCCGAAGAGTCTTGGGCAGGCCCAAGGGGGCCGGAAACCAAGCTGACGAGAGGCTTGCGTCCGTCGCAACGACGCATCACGGCGGCGCGGCGTTGTTCCCGGCCCACCCGGAGCGGCCGATCCCGCCCTCGCCGAGTCGCAACGACGCATCACGGCGGCGCGGCGTTGTTCCAGCGTTGCGCAGTCATCTCCTTGATGCGATGTCACAACGCATCCGACCGAACTTTGACACCGACGAACCTCGCGGCTTAGCGTTCTGATAGGCCCGGCGATGCGGCTCAACCGGCCGTTAATGCCAGGTCTCGAATCCCTCCGGTGAACGTCGTTCACCAACCTCCCCGCCTCTTGCTTCATCAGGTTTCCAGAAAGGATCCAAAGATGAACGCCCTCTTCTCGCAAGCCCGACGTTTCCTGCTCAGTGAGGACGGCCCGACGGCCGTCGAGTATGCCGTGATGCTCGCCCTGATCATCCTGGTCTGTATCACGACGATCACCAGCCTGGGGGTCAGCGTCAGCGGAACGTTCAGCTCGGTGCAGAGCACCGTAGGCGGCTCGTGATCGCGCCGCCCGTTCGATCGGTCGGGTGCGAATGTCGATCACGGCCGGGAATGGACGGGTTGACAGATGACCGGACGCGAGTACGTCGATCGGCGGAGACCGGGAGAAATCCCCGTGACTCTTTCGAGACGATACGACGGCGAGCCGTCTCACCGGTGGAGCGCAGCACATGCCCGTGTTGCCACGCGGCAACGCGTCCGAGGGCCCGCGCGACAGCCGAAGTCCTCGCGACTTAGACTTCTGATGAGGTTGGCATCGCGAGCGTGATGGCCGTGGGGCAGATCGCTGCACGACCCCGATGGCCCGCGACCGAGACCGAGCCCCCCAACCATTCGGTGAAACGATTCACCGGGCCTCCCGTCTCTCGCTTCATCAGGTTGGCAGAAAGGACGTGGAGATGAACGGCGCCTTCTCGAGAGTGCGACTCTTCCTCGTCAGCGAGGACGGCCCGACGGCGGTCGAGTATGCAGTCATGCTCGCCATGATCATCATGGTCTCCATTTCGGTGGTAAGAAGCCTGGGAGCGACGCTCAGCGGATCGTTCAGCTCGACCCACAGCACGCTGTTCGGCCCGTGATCGTCCCGCCCACACGACCAGTCGGGCATGGCCAAGTCTCGCGGCCCGTGATATCCAGGGCGTAACGCGACGACGGTTCGCGTCATCGAGGTCAGCGGCTCATTTGCGAACCGCGCGGATTCTTATCCTCGTTCATGGCGAAGCAGCCGCCAAGGAAGGCGTCGAGATAGCACGGGCGGTCGTGTACCCCGCAGGGCGCGGCCGCCCGTGTTCTTGCGCGAGCCGAGTGACGGACGGGCCGAGGCGCCCGTGTTGATGGCTGTCGGTTCACCGCGCCCGGGCACCGCGCTGGTCGAGTAGTTCCTCGCGTCTCAGCCGGAGGTCCACGGCGTTCGCGAACTGCGCGACGTCATCCAACCGCTGGGTCGGGCGTTTGAACGCAATCGACTCTCCTGACCATCGGATCAGCCGTAAAGACGATAACGGGTCGGGAGCACCAGCGCGGAGACCTCCCGATCCTGCTTCGTGCCCTCCGCCGCTCCTTATGAGGCCGGCTTGCGGACAGGAGAGGTTTCAACGACTCGGAGTCAGGGACTTCCCGTCTCCGCCGCGGAACGACCCTCGACGGCCATCCTGGGTGGCGTGCGAGGGCCGACCGAAGAGAGGTCGAGCGGGTGGAAACCGATCGAAGGCGCGGGGCTGTCGTCCTTCAAGCGGAAGTCGTCGTGATCCGGGTCCACGAACCCCGGATCGGCGACGCGAGAATGCCGGTCGAACCCGAGAGCCTGCCAGGCCTCGAGACTCCCGGCGGGGAACCCGGGCGGAGCGCCGCCGACCCTCCAGTACAGGTTATGGTCGAGCGCCAGATGATCCGTCCCGCCCGACCAGTCGGACCTGAACAGCTCGCCGGTGCGATAATAGACGATGTTGCGCTCGAACGTGAACGAGCGGTGAGGCTCATCGCGCGTGCGCATGACCTGGGCATCGCGGCCGAGCGCGAAGATATTGTTGCGCACGAGATTGTCACGGCCGTAGTGCTGGTGGAAGCCGCCGTGCGTCGTCCGGTAGACGAGGTTGTTCTCCAGCACGATGCCGGTGCTCCCCTCGTCGGTGTAAAGTCCCCACCCGATGTTGCGGCCCTCGACATCGTGGACGATGTTGTTTCGCACCACGGTGCCGGGCGATCGGCCGAGTGAGTAGAACCCGGCCAGGTCCGACAGCAACCCCTGGCCGACGTGGTGGATGTGATTGAATTCGATCCGGTTGTCGCGGCTGACGCTCGGCCCGTAGCCCCAGACCCAGCCGACGGAGATCGCGGTATAATACAGGTCGTTGATCTCGTTGTGAGCCACCGTGTTGCCGAAGGCGTTCATGATCAGCACGCCCACGCCGCTATGGAAGAGGCGGCCGAGGTGGTGCAGGCGGTTGTCGGCGATCGTCGTCTGCCCGGTGCGGAGCGGTTCGGGCTCGACGGCCCCGTTGACCTTGATCCCTCCCGCGCCGATCCAGGCCAGCTCGTTGCCCGCGAGTTGCACCCGGCGGCAGCCGGCACGCAGGTCGATCCCGTAACCGCCGAGGTTCTTGAGCGTGCATCCCTCGATGGCGAAGTCCCGAGCCCCGGTGGCGACGATCGCGCCCGGCACCTCGCTCGACGCCTGACCGTCCATCGCGTCGCGCGGACCGGGCTCCCATCCCGTGTCGGAGAAGGTCAGGCCCCGCAGGACGACATGTTCGACGAACCGGCCGGCGCCGGCGTCACCCCGGAACTCGACCAGGCTTGCGAGCCGCGGCACCACGACCTCGACGCGATCCGGTGACTCCCCCCGGCCCGGCAAGTAGTGGAGAGTGCCGGCCGCGGAGTTCGCGTAGAACTGCCCGGGCCCGAGGGCCTCGTAGACGTTCGCGACGTAGTAACGGCCGGGGGACGGCCGATACTCGTCGGTGAACTTGTAGCGGCTCTTCCGGTCGAACGTCACAATGCGACGGTCGGGCTCGACGCCAGCGATCTTGAGGTGGGAATCGATCCAGAAGTGCAATACGACCACCTCGACGTCGTGGAGCCGCATCCAGCCCGGGTCGATGTGACCCGGGACATATTCGAAACCGGTCCGCGGGCGTGTCGTAGCGGGCCCGGGGGTCGGCGCCGGCGAGCCCGGCCATGGTGTACGTGGCGGTCGTCCCGCCGGGTTGCCTCGGGCGGCCCCGCCACCGGCCATTCACCGAGAGATGTCGGAACCGCCAGCCGTCATTCAGCCCGGGTAAATCCGCGACCAGTTCCCCGCGCGGGCCGCGGGCCGCCTTCCAACCGGCGACGGCCCGCCCGCCGCTGACGACGACCCGGCCCTCGTCCCCGGGGGCGGCGACGTAGACGGTCGGACCCTGCGCGGTGCCCGAGTCGTCGGGCGTGAAGATCAACGGTTCCATCAATTCGTAACGGCCCGCGTGAAGCTGGACCACGACCGGCCCGCGGCGCCGGGCGTCGGAAGACAGCCGGCGGATAGCGTCACGGGCTCGCGCGATCGTGGCGAACGGGCCATCCGTCCCCGCGACGTTGGGTGCGGCGAGGGTACCGGTCCACTCATCGCGACCTCGAGGTCCGACGTGATAAACGGCCGAGGCCGCCGGATCCTCGGCGGCCTGTCCGAGGTTCGCCATCGGCGCGATCAAGAGCGAGGCCAGGCACGCGCGGACGATGGCCGTGCCGCGTCGGTGACCGATCATGGCTCCTCCCTACGAGAATCATCGGTGTCGTCCGTCATGCCCCCATCCCGGCGGCACCACGAATCGTCGAGTCTCCTGACACGCCCATGATCCGGACCGGACGGTTCGATTTCCACTTCCAACCGGTCGAAATAGGGCAGCCTGCAGCATGGGTGATATCAACTCGACCCGCGTCCCCGTGCGCCGACCCGCTGATATCGCGGCTCCCGCTCGATCCTAAAGAACGAATCGAGTTCGATCCGCCTTTCACGGCAAGATCGTCGCGAGTGCGATCCACCTTGTCCCCGGCTACTTGCTCAAGGTCGTCATGAATTTGCCGCCCGGCTGGCCATCGCCATCGCCATCCAGTGGACGGCCGAGAGAATCGAGAAACCCGGAAGCACTGATCGTCAGCCTCAGCGGCGGGGTCAACACGAGCAGTGAACGAGTCACCAGCGTCACAGTGTTGGCCGCAGAGCTGTAATTCGCCTGCGACAGCGCTACCATCTTGCTCCGCAGTTTCTTGCCGGTGGTGATCGTCGCCAGGCGGTAACTGCCTGGACTCCGGATCAGACGACCAAATAAACCACGAATATCCGACCTATGTTTGGATGGCGCGGTTCTTTGGCAATTCGGACGCAAACATCCCGGAGATCGGGCGCGACAGCACATCCCCTCAATCGGAAGGTCCCGGCGGCCGACGCCGGCTCAACGGAAGCCTCATGGTTGGATGATAGTGTCGATCTGCGGTCGGAGCCGATTCCTTCAACGTCCGTCCCCTTGTTCCGCAATCGGTCGTCGTCGGATCCGTCCAGCGACACACGGTGTCACTTCCCCTTCCGTTGCAATCGGAAAAAGCCATGTAGTCCAGAGAATTTGCCGAATTTACGCATCTTTGGCTTTGTTCGCGCGAAAACCCGGCAGGAGCTCAGCCGTCTGCCGACACAATCGGCAATGTCGACGCAATTTGCGCATCTTTGGCTTTGTTCGCGCGGCTTGCTGCGATGAGAAGGCCGCCTCATGACCGGTCTCGGGCCGACCTGGCTTTGTTCGTCACGCCGCGATGGTCGTCGCCGGATTGCGGTCGTTGCGGCTCTGGGTTTCATCGGTCCGGTTTGCATTGTCGTTGGGTGTGCGTCAATCCCGACACGCTTGGGAGACTGATCGCGACGCTGCGGGTCACCACATCCAATCACCTTGGAACCAGCCTTCTCGCCATTGACGCGGTGCAATATAATTCATGCAACCTGCCCGCCGGGGCGGATGTCGCCGCCGGCGCCACGACCCATTCCGGAGCGGGTGCTGCCGGCTCCTGTGACGATTTCCAATCTCGATGACTACTGTTCCCACCGCATGCCATCGCTCTCACGACCCGTGCGACCGATGCACCTGGGACCGGCCGGGACCGCCCCTTTGGCTTCGTTCGCCGCAGATCCAAGCAGGCTCCTGACTCTGACACTGAAATCCGTTCGAACCGGCCGAGATGGCTGACCCCGAGGGTGTGGACTGGACCATGGTTTTCGACCCGAAGTTCATCCGAAACTTCTCGATCATCGCGCACATCGACCACGGCAAGAGCACGCTCGCCGATCAGCTCCTCCTCCAATCGGGGGCCATCACGCAGCGCGAGTTCCGCGAGCAGCTCCTGGACGACATGGACCTGGAGCGCGAGCGAGGGATCACCATCAAGGCGCGAGCCGTGGCGATCAACTACACCCTGGACGGCCAGGTGTATGAGCTGAACCTGATCGACACGCCGGGGCACGTCGATTTCCACTACGAGGTCTCGCGCAGCCTGGCGGCGTGCGAGGGCGCGATCCTGCTGGTCAACGCCACTCAGGGGGTCCAGGCGCAGACGGTGGCCAACGCGTTCCTGGCGGCGGCGGGCGACCTCGCGATCGTGCCGGTGCTCAATAAGATCGACATGCAGGCATCGCGCCCCGAGACGGTCAAGGAAGAGATCATGACCAGCCTGGGGATCGATCCCGCCGAGGTCCTGGCCATCAGCGCCAAGACGGGGCAGGGGGTCCCGGACGTCTTTCGAACGATCATCGAACGCGTGCCGCCCCCGGCCGGCGATCCGAACGCTCCCCTCCGCGCCCTGATCTTCGACTCCAAGTTCGACGACTACCAGGGCGTCATCACGTACGTCCGCGTCGTGGACGGCGCGCTTCGCCGCGGCCAGAAGATCCGCCTGATGGCCGGCGAGACCGAACACGAAGTCACCGGGCTGGGCCGCTTCCGACCCCGCGAGGTCCCCTGCGACGAGCTCGGCGTCGGCCAGGTCGGTTACGTCATCGCCAACATCAAGCGGCTCTCCGACGTCCGGATCGGCGACACCATCACCGAGGTCCCCGGATCGGCCGAGATCGCACTGCCCGGCTACCACGAGCCCGTCCCGGTCGTGTTTTGCGGGTTATTTCCCGCAACTCACAATCAGTTCGATGATCTCCGGACGGCGCTCCAGAAATTGGCGCTGAATGATTCTAGCTTCACGTTCGAGCCCGAGACCTCCGACGCCCTCGGCTTCGGCTTCCGTTGCGGGTTCCTCGGCATGCTGCACATGGAGATCGTCCAGCAGCGCCTCGAACGCGAGAGCAACCTCGCCCTGGTTCAGACCGCGCCCACCGTCACCTACGAGATCGTCAACCGCGACGGAGAGACCTTGCATATCTCCAATCCGACCCGCATCCCCGAAGCCGGCGCGATCGAGGAGTTCCGCGAACCCATCGCTCGACTCAACTTCATCGTCCCGTCCGACTGCATCGGTGCGATCATGCAGCTATGCGAGGACCGGCGTGGAGTCTATTTGAAGACGGAGTACCTGTCGCCATCGCGGGCGATCCTGAGCTATGAGCTGCCGCTCGCCGAGATGATCTACGACCTGTACGACAAGCTGAAGAGCGCGACCCGCGGCTACGGGACGATGGATTACGAGGTGATCGGCTATCGGTCCGGGGACCTGGTGCGGCTCGACATCCTGGTCGCCGGCCAGCGAGTGGATGCATTGTCGACCGTGGTCCATCGGTCACAGGCCGAGCGGCGCGGGCGTAAACTGGTCAGGAAGCTGAGAGGTGAGATCGAGCGGCACCAGTTCGAAGTCCCGATCCAGGCCGCCATCGGCAGTCGGGTCATCGCCCGTGAGACCATCTCCGCGCTGCGAAAGAACGTGACGGCCAAGTGCTACGGGGGCGACATCACGCGGAAACGCAAGCTGCTCGAAAAGCAAAAAGAGGGCAAGAAGCGTATGAAGCAGGTAGGGAGCGTGGAGATCTCGCAGGACGCGTTCCTGGCGGTGCTGGATGATAGCGAGGATTGAGTTCCCGAGGGAGGTGTGCCCCCGCGAGCGCCATCCTCAGCGATCGGTGGTTTTCGCCCACACCACGGTAATCGAACACTCATGCCCGATGAACCCGCGATCGCCGAAGCCCCAGCCGGCCGGACTCCGAATCCGGGTCGAGGCACGGTGCGTCAGACGATCGAGCTGCTGATTTCCCTGACGATTTGCGTGGTGCTGGTCCGGACGTTCTCGGCCGAGGCGTACGTGGTGCCGACCGGTTCGATGGCGCCGACGCTGCTGGGCTGGCACCGCGAGCTGGTCTGCCCGAACTGCCGGTGTCCTTTCGACGTGGGGATCGACGACGGCGGCCGCTCCGCGCCCGCGGTCTGCCCGAATTGCGGCGAGGCCGACCTCGACCGGACCACGGCCGTGGAATGCGGCGGGGACAGGGTGCTGGTTCAGAAGTTCCTGTACGATTCCCGGGCGCCCAAGCGGTGGGAGGTCGCGGTCTTCCATTTCCCCGGCGACCCCTCGCAAGCGTATGTCAAGCGGGTGGTCGGGTTGCCGGGCGAATCGATCCGCATCGCCGACGGGGACGTCTACGCCGACGGCCAGATCGTGCGCAAAACGCTCGAGGATCAGCGGGCCATGCGGATCGTGGTCCATGACAGCCGGTACGAGCCCAAGGATGCGGGGCGATTCCCGCGCTGGTCGTTCCGCTCGGGATGGGGCTACAGGTCGCGAGTCAGCGGGTGGTCGCGCTCCGAGGGGGGATTCGTGCACCGGGCCAGGTCCGGGGTCGGTCCGGGCGACTGGGTCATCTACCGGCACTGGGATCCGGGGCGTCGGCGTCAAGGCCCGGTACGGGACTTCTACGCCTACAACGGCGGCGAGTTGCCCGCCGACAACGAGGTGGCCGACCTCGGGCTCGAGGCCCGGATGACGGTCGACCGCTCGGTCGATGCCATCTCCGCCGCGCTGCGGTCGGGCGCGGATCAATTCCTCGTCAGGATCCCGGTCGGACTCCGCGGCGAGATCGAGCTGGAGCACAATGGCCGCCGGATCCCGATCACGGGCGGCCAGAACCTATTCCATGGGGACGGCGCATGGCCCCGGACGGTGACGCTGGAGGCCTCGGCGTTCGACCGTCGGGTCACGGTCGCCGTGGACGGAAAGCTCCTGTTCGAGCCCTACGATTACGAGCGCCCTCGTCCGGGACCGAGCGTCGGGGAGATCCCGATCGGCGTGGGCGTCGACGGTGGCGACCTGGTCGTGCACGAGCTGCGGGTCTTCCGCGACGTCCACTACACAGCGACGCTCGCCGGCATGGCCCGCCTGGGCCACTCGGTTCACTCGGCCGTGTCGCTGGGGCCCGACGAGTATTTCGTCCTGGGCGACAATAGCCCGGTGTCGAATGACTCGCGGTTCTGGACGGTCGGCCCGGTGGTTCCGGGCTCGATGATGCTGGGTAAGCCGTTCCTCGTCCACCTGCCGGGCGAGGTCGTCCCGCTCAAGGTCTTCGGGCGGTCGGTTTGCTGGGTTCCCGATCCCCGGAGAATCCGTTACATTCGATAGAGAGCGGCGGCAACGGGTTGACCGCGGACCGAGCTCGGACGCACCCCGGGACGGTCGCCTCCGGGACGAGTGACCTGCGCCGGAACGAAACCGGCCCGGGTCCCAGGGTGATGAATCGAGGAGAGGAAAAGGAAGCGCACACGATGGGACGGTTCTCCGCCACTCTGCCCGCGGCCGCGACGAGCCCCAGGAATGCCCCCAGTCGCCCGGAGCCCCCGGCCAAGGAAGGGTATCGGGATACCGTCGAGGCCGTCGTCGTCGCCTTCATCCTCGCCCTGGTGTTTCGGGGATTCCAGGCGCAAGCGTTCGTCATCCCGACCGGGTCCATGGCCCCGACCTTGATGGGCCGGCACAAGGAGGTCGCCTGCCCACAGTGCGGCTTCGTCTACGCGGTCAATGCCTCGGAGGAGGTCGAGCCCCGAGCCTATCCCCGCGACGTCGCCTCGGGCCTCTGCGTCAACTGCCGGTACCAGGACCGCTCCCTGGAGGAGAAGCCCAGCTTCAAAGGCGATCGCATCCTCGTCATGATGTTTCCCTACGACGTGCCGTTCTTGCCGATGAGCCGCCCTCCGGAGCGGTGGGACGTCGTGGTCTTCCGCTACCCCGAGGAACCGGAGGTCAGCTACATCAAGCGCCTGGTGGGGCTCCCCGGCGAGACGATCCGCATCGCCCACGGCGACATCTACGTCAAGCCGCCCGGCGGGAGCCAGTTCGCCCTCGCCCGGAAGCCGCTGATTCACCAGTCGTCCATGCAGATCAACGTCTATGACGATCGCTATCACCCCCGGGCCCTGGCGGATCTGCCGGAGTGGACCCGCTGGCAGTCGGGCTCGGGCTGGAGTGCGCCCGCTCCCACGGAGAGCCGCTATCGTGCCGAGGCCTCCGGCGAATCCTGGTCCGAGCTGCGTTATCGTCACCTCGTCCCCGACCCGGAACAGTGGGACGCCGTCCTGAACGGCCGCGAACTGCCCCGGCCGCCCCGCTCGACGCTCGTCACCGACTTCTACTCGTATAACACCAATCTTCAGGCGCGATACTCCGACCTCGTGGCCGAGAGTCACTACGACCAGGAGAGTGCATGGATGCAGCCGCACTGGGTCGGCGACCTGACGCTGGACTCCACGGTCGAGGTGAAGCAAGTCATGCCGGGCGGGTCGATCCGCTGGGAGTTGGTCAAGGCGGGTGTCCCGCATCGATGCACGATCGACCTGACCACCGGTGACGCGACGTTCACTCGCGGGGAGGAGGTCGTGGGCCAAGCCGGGACGCCGGTGAAGGGAGCCGGGCGATACCACGTCGAGTTCGCGAATGTGGATGACCACATGACGCTTGTCGTCGATGGGCGAGCCGTGAATGAGCACGGCTTCACCTATGACACGGGCGAGGCCAATCCGATCCCGACCGCGCAAGATCTCGAGCCGGCCGCGCTGTCGGTGCGCGACGCGACGGTCGAGGCGGGCGACCTTGTCCTGAAGCGAGATATCTACTATACCCAGTACCCCGGACGGTTCGATTATGATGTGGTCTGGGACGACCGCCGGCCGCGGAACCCGACCGAGCTGTTCGACTTCCTGTCCGACCCGTCGCGGTTCTCGGCGCTGGGCCGGTTGCGGTACCACGACTACGAGGTCGGCCAGGACCGGTTCTTCATGCTGGGGGACAACAGCCCCCGGAGCAAGGACAGCCGCGGCTGGGGCACGGACGACCAGAAAGACCCGGCCACCGGGCGCGGCTGGGACGACACGACCGAGCGCAAGGCGTGGGAGGTCCCCCGACACTACCTGACAGGGAAGGCGTTCTTTATCTACTGGCCGCACGGGGTCCCGTTCTGGCCCGAGGTCTTCCGGCTGGGACGAGACTTCAGGTTCCCATTCCGGCCTTATCTCGAGCGGATGAAATGGATTCGCTGATCGTTCGGAGCCGGCCGGCGGCGGGAATGACGCCGGCGACGTGTGTGAGCCCGGCCGGCCTCGCTGGTCTCGGCTCCGTCCGGCCGGACGCCGATCATCGCGATCAAGGAGGATCGACGGATGCCCTTGCTCCAGGTCCGCGGGCTGGAAAAGTGGTATGGCCGGCGGCAAGTGGTCAACGGGGTCGATTACGACGTTGACCGGGGCGAAGTGGTCGGCCTGCTGGGGCCCAACGGCGCCGGCAAGACGACGAGCTTCCGGATGACGATCGGCCTGATCGACTCCGATGGCGGCAAGGTGATGTTCGACGGCCGCGACGTCACCCGGCTGCCGATGTACCTCCGCGCCAAGGCCGGCATGGGCTACCTGGCGCAGGACCGCAGCGTCTTCCGGCAGTTGTCGGTCGAGGATAACCTGATGGCGATCCTCGAGACCCGCAAGGACATGACGCGCAAGCAGCGGAAGGACCGGCAGGAGGAGCTGCTCGACCAGTTCGGCCTGACCAAGATCCGCAAGACGAAGGCCGACCGCGTCTCCGGCGGCGAGGGCCGCCGGCTGGAGATCGCCCGCTCGCTGATCACCGAGCCCAAGCTGATCATGCTCGACGAGCCGTTCGCCGGCATCGATCCCAAGACCGTGGCCGAGATCCAGGACCAGATCCGTGACCTGGTCGAGCGGTACAACATCGGCATCCTGCTGACGGACCACCAGTTCCGCGAGACGCTCGAGGTCACCGACCGCTGCTACCTGATCCGCGAGGGCCGCGTCTTCGCCTACGGCAACCGCGAGCAGATCTTCAACAACCCCGAGGTCCGCCGGCACTACATCGGCGAACGGTTCGACGTCGGTCACCTGCTCGAACGCCGCCGTCCGGTCTCGCTCTCGCACCAGCAGGCTCGGGACGGATCCCGTTCCGTCCGAATCCCCGACGCCTCCGGCCCCGAATACCGTCTCCGTGTCCATGCCGCTGCCCATCTCCGGCCCGTTGCCGTTCACCGCTCCCGCGCCCGGCTTCGAGACCGAGGAATTCGAGGTCGATCCGACCTCGATCCATTTCGGCAGCTACTCGACGACCGAACTGTTCCTGGGCGATGCCGAGCGGATCGTCGTCCAGTCGACGATCGGCACCAACGCGGTCGACCTTCCCCCGGCACCCCCGCCACCGGACGAGCCCGTGGCGGGGGTCTACGAAGAGCCGAATCGCTGAGCCGGGGCTCTGAAGTCGGTCGGTCCATTTCGTCATATGCCGTCGACACATCGAGATGTGCGTCGGGATCCGCCCCGATCCCCAACCCGACGCCCGGAATGCCGCCAGGCGTCCGAGACGACTCCTGCTGAAACCGGCATTTCCACCCCGCGGTCGGCGGATCCTGCCGGAGTCCCGCCTTCAGGCGGAATCCCCTGACGACCTCTCCGAACCGGCGTCAGGCCGGCCCGCCCGATCCTCCAACTCACCGCCAAGTCGCCGCGACGCAACGCCACCTCGCCCGAGTTGACACGCGCGCGACGTGACCTAGGTTTCAATCGATGGCATCGCGCGAGAACGATCCCCGCGCGGATGGCAGGGGACCGGTGTGACGCCCATTCCGCGGGCCGGTCCGTCCGCGTCGCGATTGCGAGCCGCCGCGGTGGCCTCCCCGACCCGAGTCCCGACCGCGCGCTCCGGACCCGCCGAGAGAGGCGATACCATGGATGCGAAGGCAAGTACGCACATCTGCGAGTCCCCTCTGAACGCCTCACACTCGGAATCCGGGCTGTCGAACCGACCGTCGGCGTACCTGATCATGATCCGCGGAGGCATACCGGGCACGATGCTTCGCGTCGGGTCCCGACGAGACCAGCCTGGGCCGTTCGGCCGATAACACGTTTCCCCTCGATGACATGACCGTCTCGAGGCGGCATGCGACCATGAAGCTGGACGACGGTCGGGCAGGTCACGCTCATCGACCGAGGGGAGCACCAACGGGACGTTCCTCAACGGGCGCCGCGTGGAGGCGAGGAGTCCGGTCGCTGTCGACGAGGGTGACCGCGTCCAGTTCGGCAGCGGGGTCGTCATGAAACTCGTCCGACTCGACTCCTCCGACGAGCACTTCCAGCGTCAGATGTTCGAGCGGACCGTCCGCGACGGACTGACTGGCGTCTATAATCGCACTTACTTCCTCAACCAGGTCGGGGCCTGCTCGGCGCGCCAGGCCGCGCAGGGGATCGGGCTGGCGATCCTGATGGTGGACATCGACCATTTCAAGCGGATCAACGACCGATACGGCCACCTCATCGGCGACGGGGTGCTGCGGGAAGTCTCGGCCGTCCTGCGGGAATCCACCCGGACCGAAGACCTCGTCGCCCGTTACGGCGGCGAGGAATTCATCGTCGCGCTGCCCACATCCTCGCCCGATCTCGCCGCCGAGCGCGCCGAGAAGATCCGCTCCGACGTGGCAAGCCGGCGCATCCGGACCGGCGGCAACGACATCCACGTGACCGTGAGCATCGGGCTGGCGTACAGCCTGCCCCAGCGGCCGCTGCAGCCAGGTTTCGCTGATCGAGGCGGCCGATGAGGCGCTCTATCGGGCGAAGTCCGAGGGTCGGAACTGCGTCATCCTCGGCCGACAGGCGTTCTCCCCCGCCTCCAAGGAGACCCTCTCCGTCGAGGTCCTCACGTCCATCTAGCATTCGGCTTCCTCCGGCAGTCGCGCTCCCGACTCGCGACGATCTCCCGCCGTTGGACGGAATGACGCGGCGATCGAGACTCAATCAAGCATCCGCGTGGATTCGGCATGCGGCGGGTCCTTGCTCGTCGCCATGTGGCGCGCTTGCCGCTATGATCGTCGGCTGATCGCGTGGGCACTGATTCCTGGGGAGACTGGAAGCGGCCCGGTGGCCGCGAGGGGTGAGACCGTGACCCAACCGCCTTCGTCGACGTCTACGACACTGGCGCCCTGGACGCTGGGCGTCTGCAGTTGGAGCCTCCAGGTCAAGAGCATCGCCGAGCTGCAGGCGACTCCTCGACCATCTCGGGATCAACGTCGTGCAGATCGCCTGCGGGGATCCGCATCACGCGAGCTGGGACGAGGGGGACGAGATGCCTCGGGCGGCGCTGGCCTCGGGGATCGCGATGACCGGCGCCATGCTGGGGTTTCCGGGCGAGGATTACACGACGCCCCGCACGATCAAGGAGACCGGCGGCTTCGGCAATCCGGCCACCCGTGCCGGAGCGGCTCGACCGACTCCGCTGGGCGCTGGCGCGGACCAGGGCGCTGGGGCTTTCGGACCTGACCCTGCACGCCGGCTTCATCCCGGAGCCCGATGATCCCGGGCGCAACGCCATGCTCGACACCCTCGCCCAGGCCGGCCAACTCGCCGCGGACGCTGGCGTGACGCTCGCGTTCGAGACCGGACAGGAGACCGCCGACCTGCTCCGAACCACGCTGGACGAGCTGAAGGCGCCCAACCTCAAGGTCAATTTCGATCCGGCCAACATGATCCTTTACGACATGGGCGACCCGATCCGCGCCGTGGAGATCCTCGGCCCGGACATCCGCTCGGTGCATGTCAAGGACGCCCGGCGCACCCACGTCCCCGGCGAGTGGGGGCAGGAGGTTCCCCTCGGCGAAGGCGAGGCGAACATCCCCCAGTTCCTCCAGGCGCTGGAACGCATCGGCTTCACCGGCCCACTGATCGTCGAGCGCGAGGTGGGCGATCAGGCCGGCCGGCTGCGAGATGTGGCCCTCGGCCTGGATCGGCTGCGTCGATGGCGGGAGACTTGAGCCTGCGGAATCAAGGCCGATGTTCCGGCGTCGGAAATCCCGCGCGACCCGCGCCTCGCCGGGCCGCGACCGTCAGCACCCCGGGCGACTGAACTGCCCGGAGATGGACTCGCTGACGCTCGCGGCACGGTCCGGATCGCGACGATGCAGGGCCGAGTCCGCTTGCATGCACGGGCGGCTCGATGACGCATACTCCATTCGATCCACTAGGATGCAGAAATTCAGCTCACAACGGAATTGACGACCTGAGCCAGCTCGCGACCGGCGTCGGTCAGGGCGTAGAAATTATGCTTCCCCGAACGGCGAGGTTCGATCAGGCGGCCGTGTCGCAAGAGCGCGAGGTGATGGCTGACCGCCGGCTGGCTCTGCGTACCGAGGTCGGCGCAAAGCTCGGTGACGTTTCGCTCCTTCTCGCTCAGCAACATCAGGACCTGCAGGCGTGTGGGGTCCGACACCTGTTTGAGTAACTCGGCGACGCGACGGATCTCCGCCGTGGGACGGGATCCGGACGACGCGGACGACTTGGAGGACCGGGACGAGGACGAAGACTTCGTCGTGGTGGGCGGCATGGGTTTCCTCAAGTCACTGTTCTGTAGAGGTTTCGGTCAATGGGCCTTCCCGGCGCCGTGGGGCGGGACGACCAGTTAAGAATCGCTACAGCTTATAATAAATTTATGCCTAGCACCGGTCAAGACCTCTTGTGCGGCTCATTCAATTGAATTCTCGGATTAATGAACAGTCTCGATCCCAAGTGGTTCGGGCGCCGTCCGGTAGGGCGGCCGGTGCCGGGCGCCGGGTGAACCTCGCTTGCCGCTGGCCGCCGTCGGCCGGTAGAGTGGGGGTCGGGAGCCGTCGCCGCGAGGACCGGGACGTGGCGGACCGATCGGCGGCCGGGCCGCCGAGCCGCTCCTCGGCCCGTGGCGACCCAGGACCGAGCGACCGATGATCCAGCCGATATCCCGACCCATCCCGGCAGCGACCGCGGCCCTCGCCTATCAACAATGCATCAACCCGGCCTGCTCGGCGACGTTCGCCGTCGACGAGACCCATTTCGCCTGCCCGGTTTGCGCCGATCTCATCGACGTCGTCTACGATTGGAACCGCCTCCCCGTCCCCAAACGCCTTCACGACTTCGAGGCGAAGTGGGCCGATCGCTCCAATCCCCTCAACTTCTCCGGCGTCTGGAGGTTCCGGGAACTGCTCCCCTTCGCACCCCCCGAGCTGATCGTCTCCATCGGCGAGGGCCAGACCCTCCTCCGACCCGCCGATAAAGTCGCCCGCTACGTCGGCCTCAACCACGCATGCTTATGGCTTCAGTATGAGGGCATGAACCCGTCCGGGAGCTTCAAAGATAATGGCATGACGGCAGCATTCACGCATGCTCGCATGGTGTCAGCTCATCGTGTGGCGTGTGCGAGCACAGGGAACACCTCGGCGGCGCTGGCGGTTTATTGCTCGGCGACCGACCTGGGATTCCGGGCGATCATCTTCATCGGGTCGGGGAAGATCGCTTATGGGAAGCTGGCCCAGGCGCTGGATCACGGGGCGCTGACGATCCAGATCGTGGGGGACTTCGATGATGCCATGCAGCGGGTGCGGCAGGTCGCCGACCGGCTGGGCATCTACTTGATGAACTCGATCAACCCGTTTCGCCTGGAGGGGCAGAAGACCATCATCTACCGGATCCTGGAGGGACTGCGCTGGGAAGTTCCCGACTGGATCGTGGTTCCCGGGGGGAATTTGGGCAACTCCAGCGCGTTTGGCAAGGCCTTGATCGAGTTGAAGCACCTGGGCCTGATCGAACGGGTCCCGCGATTGGCGGTCATCAATGCGTCCGGGGCACGCACTCTGGACGAGCTGGTCGGGCAACGGCGGTTGGCCTGGCGGGACGGACTACCCGACATGGCCAAGGTCGACGCCTACTACACGCAGCTCGACACGGACCGGATCAAGGCGTCGACGATCGCGTCGGCCATCGAAATCAACCGGCCGGTGAACCTGAAGAAGTGCTTGAGGGCACTCCATTGCTGCGGCGGCGTCGTTCAGATGGTCAGCGACCAGGAGATCATGGATGCGAAGGCGCGAGTCGGTGCCGGCGGGCTGGGCTGCGAGCCGGCCAGCGCGGCGAGCGTGGCCGGTGCCAAGCGATTGCGGGAGGACGGCGTGATCGCGCCGTCGGACCGCGTCGTCTGCGTGCTGACCGGCCACCAGCTCAAGGACCCGACGGCGACGGTGGCGTATCACAGCGGGGACCAGGCGCTCTTCGACCAGGTACTCGGCAGTCGCGGGGTCCGCCGCGCGGGCTTCGCCAATCGGCCCGTCGTGGTCGCCAATGACCTGGACGATATCATCCGAACGATCGCGCTTTACTCCGAGGCTCAGGCGCCGGAGTCGCTGGGTGCGCCCGGCTGATCGATGCGGTCGGATGAAAGGGTGATCGGCCGTCACACACGGAATCCGCGGTCGTTTCATTATGGGAGTCTCGACGTCGTGTCGCGAGGTCAGATCGAGGTCGGAATCCACGGTGCGATGGGACGGATGGGCCTGAGGCTGATCCAGTTGATCGCCGAGGACCCATCCCTCGAACTCGCAGCCGCGCTGGAGCGGGATGGCCACTCCAAGCTCGGCGAGGACGCCGGTACGGCCGCGGGAACGGGGCCGGCGGGCGTTCCGTTGAGCGCGGCGGTGCCCGTCGGAACAACGGTCAACGTGATGGTCGATTTTTCGGCGCCGGCCGCCGCTCTTGCGATCGCGACCTGGTGCCGCCAGCGACGAGTCCCGCTGGTCGTTGGCACGACCGGTTTCGAGCCGGGGCAGCGCCGGGAGCTGGAAGGGGCGGCCGAGGAGATCGCCATGCTGATCTCGCCGAACATGAGCCGTGCGGTCAACCTGCTGATGAGGCTGGTGGGCGAAGCCGCTCGGGTGCTGGGCTCCGCGGCGGATATCGAGATCATCGAGCGGCATCACAGGACGAAGAAGGACGCGCCGAGCGGGACCGCACTCCGCCTGGGCGAAGTGGCGGGACGGGGCCAGGCCGCCAGCCGGCTGATCCCCGGACTGCCGGCGGCAGCCGGAGTGCGCCAGCCCGGCGAGATCGGCATTCATGCCCTGCGAGTGGCCGATTCTCCGGGCGAACACGTCGTCGTCTTTTCGCTCATGGGCGAGACCCTGGAGCTCGGCCATCGTGCCCTGAATCGTGACGGGTTCGCGCGCGGGGCGCTCGACGCCGCGAAGTTCCTTGCCGGCAAGAACCCGGGCCTTTACACGATCGAGGATGTACTCGCCTGACGGCAGCCGACGTGGGCCGAGTCCGACGCCCAGGGGGAGAGGAGATCATGGCGGCTTGCGAACGGGGCTACCTCTGCGCGGTCTGCGGCCGCGACGTCGAGGAAATCGGCGATTCCGAACTATACTTGCGCTATGTGCTGGGTGAGGTGAAGGCCGAGCAGCTCGACCGCCTGCCCGAACGGCACATCCGCTGCAACCCGGCCCTGGCGCAGTTCATCGTCGTGGAAGGGGTCACGCCGGTCGTCGTCGCGGAGGGGCCGTTCGCCAAGGCGGAGCTGGATCCCGATTTCGTCGGCCGCGAGGAACAACGGGTCAGCGCCGGCTACGTGAGACTCCAGGAGCTGTCGAAACAGAACCTCTCGATCAGGGATTATCCCCTGACGGGCTGAACCGGCCCGGTCGCCCAGACGGTCGTCCGCCGATGTTCCGGCGGCGAAGCGAGGCGAGACCCACCCGTTGTAACCATCCGCAAATCCATGATTCGCACGCCCGAGGGTCAACGCGACGCTCCGAACCAGCAGCGAACGAGCCGCTGGACCGGGATTCGCGCGGCCTGGGGGCGTCGATTCCGGCCGGGATTCCGGCCGGCCAGGGCGAATCGTCTCCTCTTCCTCGACGACGATCCGAACCGCGCCGTGCGCTTCCTCAAGGACCATCCCGATGCCGTCTGGGTGACGACCGTGCCGGAGTGCGTCGCCCGACTGGCCGAACCGTGGGACGAGGTGCACCTGGATCACGACCTCGGCGGCAAGCTCTTCGTCGACAGCACGGACACGGATTGCGGAATGGAGGTGATCCGATGGCTCTGCAAGGAGCCGCGGAGCCACCTGAAGGAGTCGCTGTTCTACGTTCACACCCACAACGCCGCCGCCGGGCTCCTCATGGTCCTGGAGATGCGGCGAGGCGGTTACAAGGCGGAGTTCCGCCCATTCGGGCTCGACCTGGAAAAGGTGCTGGCACACAACGAGCCGAAAACGTCGACCGTGACCGATGCGCCTCCCTCGGCCCTGCCGCCTCTGGCGCACTGGGTCCTCTCAGCCTGTCGGGGCTGGTTCGCCCGCCTTCGCGGAGCGGAGCGCGTCGCCGGTCGAAAATGAGCGCTCGATCCAGCCGCCGCCCAGGACCAGATCGTCCTGGTACACGGTGACCACCTGGCCGGGCGCGACGGCGGCCTGCGGCGTCTCGAAGATCACGCGGGCCTCGCCGGCGGGCAAGGGCTCGACGGTGGCCGGCACGGCGGTATGCTGAGCGCGGATCTGGGCCAGACAGGCGACCGGTCCGGCCGGCTCGGCTCCTTGCCAGTTGAATCGCGACGCCATCAAGCCGGCCCTCAGGAGCGATTCACGAACGCCGACCGTCACGGAACGGCCGAGTGGCTCGATGTCCACGACGTAGCGCGGCTCGCCGAACGCGATACCCAGCCCGCGCCGCTGACCGATCGTGAAGGCTTCGATCCCGGCATGCTCGCCCACGACGTTCCCCTGCTCGTCCATGATGGGTCCTCCGGTCTTCCGATCGGGCCGGCGGCCGCGGACGAACCCGAGGTAATCATCGTCGGGTACGAAGCAGATCTCCTGGCTGTCGGGCTTGTCGTGCACGGGGAGACCGCGAAGGCGGGCCAGCTCGCGGATCTCGGCCTTCGGAAACTCGCCGACGGGGAAGAGCACGTGCGGCAACAGCTCGTGCCGCAGTCCGAACAGGACGTACGACTGGTCCTTGGACCGATCCACGGCCCGCGCCACGCGCGGCGTGCCATCGTCGGCGCGTCCAATCCGCGCGTAATGACCGGTGGCCACGAAGTCGGCACCGACCTGCTTGCCATAGGACCAGAGTCGGCCGAACTTCAACCAGATGTTGCACATCACGCAGGGGTTGGGCGTCCGGCCGGCCAGGTATTCGTCGGCGAAATAGTCCTCGATCCGGGCGAACTCGCGCTGGAAGTCCAGGACGTAGAACGGGATGTCGAGCCGGTCCGCGACGTTCCGCGCGTCTAGCGCGTCCGCGACGCTGCAACACGTCCTGGCGCGGCGCTGCTCGTCAACGGCGTGGGCGCCCGTCCGCATGAACAGCCCGAGGACGTCGTAACCCTGGTCCTTCAAGAGGGCGGCCGAGACGGAGCTGTCCACGCCGCCACTCATCGCCAGCACAACTCGCTTACCCATGACTCTCCGATGATCGAACGTCGCGGGGTGGGTGCAATCAAATGCGCCCTGTGATTGGACTCGAGCGTCTGACGAAGCCGTTTCCCACATCTCGCCGGCATGGTCCCCATACTAACCCGACGCGCAGGCGAGGGTCAAAGTTCATGCGCCTCGTGGGAGCCGGGTCATCGCTTCGTAAACCGAATTCCCTTCACTCGGTAGTAATCGATCGAGAGGCCGGTCACTTCGCTTTTCTTGTTCCGCAGAAAGGTGATGATGCGGCCGTCGGCCGGTTCCTGCACATGAACGAATTCGTCGCGGACGGTTGCGTCGAGCGTCTCCCATCGCCGACTGTTCACGCGAAGCCAGAGCCGCCCGTCGCGAACGTCCAGCCGATAGGTCGCCGCGAGCTCATCGCTCTCGTAGCGGCCGGCGTACTCCCTGAGCTGATCCGGGGTCGGATCGACCGGCTCGACCTCCTCGAAATCGAGTCTTCCCGAATTCTCCGGCTCATCCCACTGCGACGTGAAGGACTTCGGCGAACCCGCCACGGCCCGCGAGAAGACCAGTTGGGTGCTTGCAGAAAACCCCGGGCCCTCGGGATCGAAGCGGGTGGCGCTCAAGGGACGAAGACGAGAGGTCGCCTGCAAGTGGTCCGTCAAATAGAGCGTTCCGTCCTGGAGCTTGATCCGCAAGACGAATCTGGAGTTCTTCATTCGATAGGCACCGACCTTGTCGCGCAGGTCAGCTTCCGTGAGTTCGACCGTCGGCAATTCGCTCGCCGCGCGGGCCAGGGCCCGGGACGCCCGAGGCCCAAGGCGGTCTCCGAGCGCGAGGTCCACGATGCGCTGGTTCATCTTCCAGGATGCGATGTCGTCATTGTTGCTCAGGCAGATCACGGTGAACTCCTGGTCAGGAAACTGGCTCATAGCGGCATTGATGCCCCACGCACCACCCGTGAACTGACGTCTCCTGAGTCCGCGGTACTGGCCGGGCGGCGACTCGCGCCGCGCCTCGGGGTTGTTTTCCTTGAGAGCGGCATCCAGGTCGAGGCAAGAGCGATTCGCCAGGAGCGTGCCCTCTCGCAAGAACTCGTCGAGGTACTTCCCGCCCGGCAAACGGTTGTGCGCGAAGTTTTGATCCCAGAGGACGAGGTCTTCCACGCATGTCTTCAATCCGGCTCCGCCGACGAAGTACGCGGTGGGTCGCCAGAGGTGCCAGGCGTCGCCGACGCGTTTGTAGTGGCCGACCGCGCGCTGCTCGACGACACGTGTCGGGTCTTCTTCGAAGAAGGTGCGACTCATGCCGAGCGGCGCGAAGACGCGCTTCCGGGCAAACTCGGCCAGGGATTGCCCGCTGATCCGTTTCACGATGATCCCCAACAGGAAATAGTCGCCGCTGCTGTAGCGATACTGCGACCCCGGCTGGAACGGCAACGTCTTCTGCCCGGCCAGCAGGCTCAGGAAGTCCGCTTCCGTATGGGGATACTGAAGGGGCGCATTTTCCCACCCGACGAGGACGGGCAGCGAGATCTGGTCCCACAAGCCGGAGCGGCAGCGCACCATATCCTGAATTCGAATCGGCGGATCGAACTGGTGCATCTCGGGCACGAACTTGCGAAGGTCGTCGTCGGGCGAGATTCTCCCTTCGTCCATCAACAGCGCCAGGCAGACGCAGGTCAGCGATTTGGAGAACGAACAGACTTCGAACACGGTCCGTGGCGTGTTGGGCGCTTCGCATTCCAGGTTGGCCGACCCGAAGCCCTTGCTGCAAATGAGGTGGCCGCGATGCACGATTCCGACGGCACAGCCCGGGCTATCCCGACGATTCCAGTTCGCGAACAACCCGTCCACGCGAGCCGTCAAATCGCCGGGGAGGCCGACGGGTGGCTCGTCCCCCAACGCTGGCCCGCAACTTGCCGCGGGTGCGACGAGAACGGTCATGATCAGCAAACCACTCATGATCTCTCGGACGGCCATCGCAAGGCTCCTCGTCTCGTGAGATTGTCGGGCTGCCGCGTCAACCTTGCCGATCCGATTTCGGCTGACCTTGCCACCGGAGACCGGGGAGCCGGGAGAATCCAGGGTCAAGACGTGCGGCCGCGCGACTCCTTTTCGACGATGCCGGAGATCCCGAACCTCCGCGCCAGTTCGGCCTCGACTTCATCCCAGCTAGCATCGCGGTACCCCAGGAGCACCATCGCATGAAAGACCAGGTCGGCGACCTCCTTGACGAGCTGGATACGACCGGCGTCGCCCGGCTCATCGCCGGCTTGGACCACTTCGGCCGCCTCCTCGACGATCTTGCCGCCGATCTTGGCGACGCCGCCGCGCATGAGGTCCACCACGTACGATCGCTCGCCGGGCTCGCGGGCCTTGCGCTCCTGAATGACTCCCATCAGGGCCTGCATGATCGACTGTTCACGCATGGCAACACGATCTCCTCTCCCTGCGGCCGGGTCAGCGGGCGTGATGTTACAATGAGGATAACGCTCGGACCCTACTCCCTGGAAGCCGCGGCATGACCGAGGGATCGATCGAATACGAGTTAGGGGTGCCGATCCCGGGGCGGATCCTCCCTCGGGCCGAGTGGGCCCGCACCGCGATCAAGCGGCTGCCCGAATCCGGGCCCCTCGACTGGGCGGCGATCTTCGGTCGGTCGGCGCCGATCGTCCTGGACCTCGGCTGCGGCAATGGGCGCTACACGATCTCGAGCGCCCTGAGCCGGCCGGATCACGACCACTTCGCCGTGGACATCCTGCCGGTCGTGATCCGGTACGCGACCCGACGGGCCAACCAGCGCGGGCTGCAGCAACGTCCGGTTCGCCGTCAAGGACGCCGAGACGTTCCTCGGACGCTACGTGCCGGCGTCGAGCGTCGACGAGGTGCACCTCTATCACCCCCAGCCTTATCACGACCATCGCCGTTCGCATCGACGGGTCTTCACTCCACACCTCCTGGCCGACGTCCACCGCGTCCTGGTCCCGGGGGGCCGATTGTACGTCCAGACCGACAATCCGGAGTACTGGACCTACATGTGTCGCGTCCTCCCCGCCTTTTTCGACTGGAAAGAACGCACGGATCCCTGGCCGGACGCGCCGCAAGGTCGAACGCGACGCGAGATCCTGGCGCGAGGTCGGGGCCTCCAGGTCTTCCGGGGCGAAGCCTGCCGCCACGATGGGTTGACGACCGAGGACGCCGTCAGCCTGGCCGGTCGATTGCCCCAGCCGACATTCCGTAGCCGCGGGCCCTGGTCGGAGCTTGATCGCCTGGAATCTCGCATGCAAGACGACTGAGCCATAAATCCGTTGAATCCGACATTTTCTTCGCGATTCGGAGAAGAAGCCCCTTTCCTCCCTGGTGATTGCGATATATATTGTTCAATCGGTGTGAGCGGGCGGGCGACGATCGACCGGCCGTGATCCGTGCTCGAGTCGGCCTGGAACGCTCGTCGGGACGGTCTCTCTGTGGCAGATCCGCGAGACATCACTTCGTCCTGATGGGGAGTTACCGTCATGTGGCATCGCCCTTTCCCGCGGCGGCCGGCGTGCTCCCGCGATGATTGCCCCCGGCGGCGAGACCAAGCCGAGACCACCCGGCGACTGGCTCCGTTCGTGGAGGCCATGGAGGAACGCCGGCTCCTCACGAGTATCACCGAATATCCCGCTGCCCGCCGCCGCGGCCATTCCCGTCGCGGTCGCCGATGGTCCCGGCGGTCTGATGTGGTTCATCGAGCAGGGCAGCAACCAGATCGCCTCGATCTCCCGGTCACCCACGTCATCGCACACGTACCCGATACCCACCTCCGCGGCGTATGCGAACAGCCTGACCGAGGGCCCGGACGGCAACATCTATTTCACCGAGGAGCGAGTGGGCCAGATCGGCATCCTTGATCCGGCGACCGGGAGCTATCCGGGAGATCCCGACGCCGACCACGAACTCCGACCCCTATGGGATCGTCGACCGGACCGGACGGCAACATCTGGTTCACCGAGCTCGGGGCCGCCCAGATCGGCATGATCGAACCCGAAGACCGATGCGATCACCGAGTACGCGACCCCGACCCCGCACTCCGAGCCCGCGGGGATCACGGTGGGTCCGGACGGCAACCTCTGGTTCACCGAGTTCACGGCCGATCAGGTCGGCACGATGAATCCCAAGACCGATGCCATGACCGAATACGTGCTGCCGAGCCGGTCCGCGCAGCCCGAGGGGATCACGGCCGGTCCAGACGGCAACATCTGGTTCACCGAGTACGGGGCGGCCCAGGTCGGCGTGATCAATCCCAAGACCGACGCCATCACGCAGATCGGGACGGCCAGCGCGACCTCGCGAACCCTGGGGGATCACCGCCGGCCCCGACGGCAACATCTGGTTCACCGAGAACGGCGCCGGCAAGATCGGCGTCATCGATCCAGCGACCCAGAAGCTCACGGAACTGTCCCCGCCGATCTTGCATTCCGCACCGATCGGGATCGCGGCTGGCAGCGACGGCAATTTATGGTTCGCCCAGGCGGGCGCGGCGAGCATCGGTGAGGTGGTGCTCGTCGGACCGACACCGATCCCGGCCCCGGCCCCGACCCCGGCACCCCCCGGTGGCGGGCCTGCTCCCAGCATCACTTCGGGGACGGGTGACCCGGCGCCGACGCCCAGTGCGTCCGCGGGCGCCACCAACGCCGCGGTCGGCCCGACCGTCGTGGTCGGCGAAGAGGTCGTCACCGCCGGCAAGGGCAAGCATCAGCACCTCGTCGGCTTCCAGCTCGATTTCAACAAGCCCCTCGACGCCGCCTCGGCCCAGGATCCGGCCAACTACACGGTCGTCCAGCAGAAGAAGCAGGGTCACAAGCTCGTCTCCCATCCCGTCGCCTTCCGGGCGGTCTACGATGCGACGGACCACTCGGTCCAGCTCGTGCTCAAGGGCCGGCCCAAGTTCGCCCGCGGCGGCCGCATCGTCGTCGATCCGACGTCCGCCGCCGCGATCGGCGCAGCCGCTGACGCGCAAGTCGCGAGCGCGGCGCCGACCGGCACGAAGTCGGCCATCGCGATCGCCATCCTTCCCAGGGCACGCGGCCTGGGATGAGTCGGCTCCCGCACCATCGTTCAACTGCTCGCGCTGCGATACGACCGCAGCGCGTGGTGGAAGAACCGGCGGCTGAGCCAGAGCAGCAGCACTGTCGCGGCGACCGTGAGGCCGACCATCGGCCAGTCGAGGACGCGCACCATCGCGTTGGCCGGCACGTTCACCACCACCAGGATCGGCACGCAATACGTGAAGAAGATGCCCAGCGGCTCGGCCCAGGGCCCCGCGAAGATCTCCTTCGGGTAGCGCGCCAGGCTGGAGAACAGCCACCACATCTCCATCAGACTCTGGTTCCTCACCATCCACACGGATAACGACGTCAGCATCAGCATGAAGCCGTAGGCGATCGGCCGTGCCGCAGACGAACGTGAGCAGGAACGTCGCGACCCGCGGTCAAGTCGAAGTGCCAGTCCCGCGTTGTAGAGCGCGATCGCCATCACGGCCGAGCCCATCAGCACGTTGGGGGCGGTCCCCCAGTCGATCCGCCGGCAGGTGATCAGGAATTGCTCGTCGATCGGCTTGAGGAGGAGTCCGTCGAGGTCGCCGGTCCGGACCAGCTCGGCGAACTCGTTGCAGTTCTCCAGGAAGAGCATCTCGATCAGGCCGTTCAGGGCGAAGAAGCAGCCGACGAAGAACAGATACTGCGGCTCGTTCCAGCCGGCGACGGTGCTCGTGCGCGCGAAGACCACCTTGTAGAAGGCGATCAGGATCCCCAGCCAGATCACTTCCACCGACACCTTCACCAGGAAGTTGCCCGCGGAACGCCAGCTCGCGGTTGAGCGTGTAAACGCCCAGGCTGCCGAGCAGCCGGAGGTACCTCATCAGCCCGACGAGTCTGCCCACGGATTCAACCTCCGAACGCGCTGTAACGCCGCAGGCCCATGCGGAACAACAGCCGGGCCAGGACCATGAAGCCGATCGCCCAGAGCAGCTCGCCGAGGAGATGCAGCCAGAGCTCCGTCCCCTTCACCTTGCCCAGGAACACCACCGCCGGGAAATAGGCCATGTACTGGAACGGCAGGAGCTTCAGCATGCCGAACCACGGCTGCGGCAGCAGGTCGAGCGGCAGCATCTGGCCCGAGATGAAGAAGTTCAGGGTCATCACGATGTAGAGCAGCGAGGTCACCTCGAGGAACCAGAAGCCGACCATCCCCACGCTGGCCTCGAAGAAGAAGCCGACGAGGAACGCCAGGATCAGCGACACGGCATAGGCCGCGAGCGTGGCCGGGTCGGGGAACCCGTCGAAGATGCCAGGCTGACCGGCAGACGAAGAACAGCAGGGCATAGGGGAGGAACGAGGTCACGATATAGGCGACCTTGTGCGCCACGCGATAGGCGAGCAGGTAGCCGATCATGTCCATCGGCTGGAGCAGGTAGCGCTTGAGCGTGCCCTCGCGGACCTCGCGCGCGATCCCCGCGGCGAGGTTGGGCATGCTGGAGAACATCCGGCTGATGTGGGTCAGCAGCAGGTAGGCGATCATCTCGCTGTATCGGAAGCCTGCCAGGTCGGAATCCTTCGGCCCGACCCGACGTAGATGGCCTGCCAGAGCAGGATCGTCGTGACCATCGGCAGGAACCGGAAGATCGTGGCGAGCAGGAAGTCGCCGCGGTACGTCATCCGCTCGGCGAGCGAGACGCGGAAGATGGCCAGGTACTTGGCCATCCACGAGCGGCGAGCACCGCGATGCGCGGCGCGACGTCGCCACTCGGTGCGGCCGGCCCTTTGGCCGGCGCCGGGATTTCCGCATCGGGCTCGGTAGCGAGGGCGTCAGGCGGCGTCATGGCCGGCGCGGGCCTCCTCGAAGACACGGGTGATGACCTCCTCGAGCGGAGGCTCTTCCACGCTGACGTCGGCGACCGCATGCCGGTCGAGGATCGCCGCCAGGACCGCGGCGACCCGGCTGCGCTCGACCTTCACGTCGGCCCACGGGCCCTCGCGCCGCACGACCTCGCCGAACCGGCCGAGGTCCTCGGGGGCATCCGCCTCGAACTGCGAGCTTCACCAGCTTCGTCTCGCTGAATCGCTCGATGATCCGCGAGAGCGGCCCGTCGTAGATCAAACTGCCGTGATTGATCACGATCACGCGATCGCAGAGGGCCTCGACGTCGCGCATGTAGTGGCTGGTGAGCAGCGTCGTCACACCCCGGCGAGTGTGATAGTCGAGCAGGCACTTCTGGATCATTCCCTGTGCCACCACGTCCAGCCCGATCGTGGGCTCGTCGAGCAGGAGCAGCCGCGGCCGGTGCAAGAGCGCGGCGATCAGCTCCATCTTCATCCGCTCGCCCAGCGACAGCTCGCGGACCGCCTGTCGGGTCAGCTGTCTCCACGCCGAGGAGACTCGTCAGCTCGTCGAGCGTCGCGCGGAACTCGGCCGGCGGGATCGCGTAGATCTCCCGCAGGAGCTGGAAGCTGTCGGCCGCCGGCAGGTCCCACCAGAGCTGGTTCTTCTGGCCCATCACCAGCGCGAACTGGCGGCGGAATGCGTCGGCCCGCTGCCAGGGGACGTAGCCCAGCACCCGCGCCTCCCCGGCCGTCGGGTAGATCAGCCCCGAGAGCATCTTGAGCGTCGTCGTCTTGCCCGCCCCGTTCGGGCCGAGGAACGCCACCATCTCGCCCGGCTCGATCCGGAAGCTGATCCGGTCGACGGCGCGGACGTCGCGATACTCGCGGCGATACAGGCCTCGGAGGGCGCCGAGCACGCCCTCCTGTCTTCTGGGCCACGCGGTAGGTCTTCGTCAGCTCGACGGCCTCGATCATGCTCATGTCATCGCCTTCCTCAATTCCACATTCAAGATTCCGGATTCCAAATTGGGGAACGAATTCTCTGCGGGCAGCGTCACGATTTGGGCGGCGGACTGTCCTCGTGATGGATACGGATGTAATGATCGGTGAGGGTGGTGTGCAGCGTGGGCATCGGCACCTTGGGCATGTGGCAGGTCAGGCAGTCCTTCGACCGGGTTGACCGGACAGGCGGTCCGGCGTATGGCCGACGGCTTCGCCGACGCCGCCGGCGGCGGAGTGGCAGTTGAGGCACTTGGCCTCGTAGAACGAGGCGGAATGCTCGGCCTCGCGGTGGGGGTCGTGGCAGGTCATGCAGCTCATGGGCCCCGCCGCTCTCGGTGAAGCAGCGGCTGACGGCGAAACGTCACGCCCGGAGAGCGGACGTAGCCGGGATTCTCGCGGGTTCCGCTCGGATCTGCGAGGCGAGGCCGACGGTGTGGCACTCGGCGCACTGGCCGTTGGCCGTCGCGCCGGCGCGCCGGCGACGTTGACGATCGCGAAGTCCGACGAGCCTTTCGAGTCCTTGAAGTCCCGGGCGATCGCCTGGAGATGATGTCCGCCGGGCCCGTGACACCGCTCGCAGCCGATGGCCCGGTCGGCGGCCGCCGGCCCCGGGCCGCCGGCCGGCGGGGGATCGCGGAAGTCGCGCGAGCGGGTGACGTGGCAGTACAGGCAGCGGACGACGCCGTCGCGCACGTCGATCCGCTGGCCGAGTCGGTCATCGGCCGAATCCGAATGGCCGACGTCGCCCGCGGTCGGCCCCCAGCCCGAACCCTTGGCCGTGTGATAATACGACACCCTCAAGGCGCGGTAGGTCTTCGCCTCGTCGCGGGCGATCATCGTCAGGTAGTGCTGCGGGCGTGCCGAAGGCATACTCGACGACCATCCGCGAGACCTGACCATCGATCGCGCTCGTCGCCTCGATGCGGTCGCCGACGCGCTCGACCGTATGCATCACCTTGGGATCATCGGGATCGGCCACGGGCCGACCGGGAAGTGGCAGGTCGAGCAGTCCGGCTCCGTGATAGAAGGTGCCGCGTGTGCGCGCGTGGTGTCGTAGTTCCGACTCTCATCGCGGTGGCAAGGGGCGCAGGCCGCCGAGCCGACGTAGGGGCTCGGCTCGGGTGTCAGGCGATGTTCGTTGCCATACGAACCCGATCGGGCGAGGGCCTCCGCGGCCTCGGTCATGCGACCCTGCTGGAGATAGGCTCGGCTCAGCAGCCACTCGGTCTCCTTGTCACCGCCGTCGGCGGCCGACCTGGCCGACTCCGAAGCGATCGCCTTGAGATCGCGCTCCGCGTCCGCGGGGCGGCCCGAGCCGAAGCAGGTTCCGCGCCAGCAGTCTGCGGTAGTGCCCGGCGTCCATCAGTCCGGCGCGGGCATCCGGATCCCGGCGAAGGGCCTGGTCCAGCGAGTCGACGACGCCCGGCGGATCATCGATGAGCTCGCCGATCTGCCCGAGGACGAACAGCCCCCGCGCCTCCCAACCCGGCTGTCGGGAGAGCCGCCGGGCTGCCTCGAGTGCCGGGTCCATGCGCTGGGACAGGGCGGAAAGGCGCGAGAAGTGGTCGAGCATCTCGGAATGATCGACGCCCTTCTTCACGAAGCCGGCCCACAGCTCGACGGCCGCTTCTGGGCGGCCGGTGCGGGTCATCACGAGACCCTTCAGGAACGCATCCTCCGGCTCGAGCTCCGCCGAAGCGAGCCGGCCCTCATAGATCGCGCTCGCGGCCGAGTCACGATCCAGCCGGGCCAGCGCCCGCGCATAGATCCGCATGACCTCCGGGTCCGGCGTCTGGCCGGAGTCCGTCTTCACCTCCCCGCGCAGGGCGTTGACGGCCTGCTGCCACTCGCCGCGATCGTAGGCCCGACGGGCGAGGGTCAACGGACTGGGAGGCGCTTCGCCCAGAAGATCACCGGCGCGCACCGGCCAGCACGGCGACGATCGCGACGATGCCCCATGCGGCGCGGTGCCCGGCTCGGCTCATCTCGCCCCCTCCGCGAACCCGTGCGACAACACCGCCACTCTAAATGTCGATGTCCTTCGCCGTATAGGCTTCTTCCATGATGAACTTGAATCGGGCCTCGGGTTCCTTGCCCATCAGGTCGCTCACGGTGCGATCGGTGTAGGGGCGATCGTCGTCGGGGACGACCACGCGGAGCAACCGGCGGCGCGCCGGGTCCAGGGTCGTCTCATACAGGAGCTTCGGCGGCATCTCGCCCAGCCCCTTGAACCGGGTGATCAGGGGCTTGGCGTTCCTGGGCAGGCCCGCCAGGATGCGGTCGCGCGCGGCGTCGTCGGACGCCCAGTGGGTCTCCTTGCCGTGCGCGACCTTGTAGAGCGGCGGGCAGGCCAGGTAGATCCGGCCGTCATTGAACAAGCCTGGCACGTGTCGATAGAAGAACGTCATCAGCAGCGTGGCGATGTGGTGCCCGTCGCTGTCGGCGTCGGTCATGAGAATAATCTTGCCGTAGCGGAGGCGGCCGGGATCGTACTGGTCGTCCATGCCGCAGCCCAGGGCACTGATGATGTCGGTCAGCTCCTTGTTGTCCAGCACCTTGGCCTTGCCGGCCTGCTCGGCGTTCAGGACCTTCCCTTTCAGGGGCAGGATCGCCTGGATGTCGCGGTCGCGGCCCTGCTTGGCCGAGCCGCCGGCGCTGTCGCCCTCGACGATGAAGAGCTCGGAGACCTCCGGGTCGGTGCTGTCGCAGTCGGCGAGCTTGCCGGGGAGGTTGAGCCGCCCGCTGATCGCCGTCTTGCGCCGGACCTGGCTGGCGGCGGCGCGGCTGGCCTCGCGGGCCTTGGCCGCCTGGATCACCCGCGCGGCGATCGCGTCGCCGACGCTCTTGTTCTTGAGCAGGAAGTTCTCGAGCGCCGGCCGGACCATCGACTCGACCTGCGCCTTGACCTCGGGATTGTTGAGCCGGCCCTTGGTCTGACCCTGGAACTGCGGCTCGTGGACGCAGACCGCCAGCACCGCGGTCAATCCCTCGCGGATGTCCTCCCGCTTGATCTCCATCCCCTTCTTCACCAGATCGTGCGTCTCCATGAACCGTTGCACGGCCGTGCCGACCGCCGAGAGCATGCCCAGTTCGTGGGTGCCGCCATCGCGCGTCGGGATGGTGTTGACGAACGAGCGGACATCCTCGTCGGTCGCCTCGCTCCAGGTCAGCGCCAGGTGGCAGCGGAGTCCGTCCTCGTCGTCCTCGCGCTCCAGGACGAACGGCAACGACGCGACCCGCTGGTCGTTCCGCTGCCGGTTGACGGCATCGAGGAAGTCGGCCACGCCGCCGTCGTGGCGGAATTCCACGCTCGTCTTGTTCTTCTGATCGACGAACTGGATGACCAGCCCCTTGTTGAGGTAGGTCTTGACCTCCAGTCGCTCGGCGATGAGCGCCGAGTCGTAATTCAGGTCCTCGAAGATATCGGTGTCGGGCGTGAAGGTCACGCTCGTACCGCTGCCGCGCGACGGCTCGCCGCGCTCGACCGGACCCTGCGGCTTGCCCCGGCGGTAGCGCTGGATGTACGTGTTTCCGTCGCGGCGAACCTCGGCCGTCAGGCTCTTGGAGAGCGCGTTGACGACGCTGGCCCCGACGCCGTGCAGGCCGCCGGCGACCTTGTAGGCGTCGTTGTCGAACTTGCCGCCGGCGTGCAGCGTGGTGAAGATCACCTCGAGCGCGCTCTTGCCGGTCTTCGAGTGGACATCCACCGGGATGCCACGGCCGTTGTCCGAAACCGTCATCGTCTTGCCGTCGCCGTGCATCGTGACGACGATCCGGCTGGCGTGGCCGTTCATCACCTCGTCGACGGCGTTGTCAACGATCTCCCACAGGAGATGGTGCAGCCCGGACTTGTCGACGCCGCCGATGTACATGCCCGGCCGGCGACGGACGGCTTCGAGGCCCTCGAGCACCGTGATCGATTTGGCGGTGTAACTTGCTGAAGACATGGGCGTTTCCGGGGATGGGTTCCTGGGGGCGTCAAGTGACCTCAGACCTTGGCCGGTGCAGGCTCCGATATCTGGTCGACGGATGACGGGCTCGCGCTCTTCTGTCCGAGGATCCAACCGGGAGCGAGGTACTGGAGGCCATCGCCTTCCAGGGTTAGCGAGCCAGTCATGCCCTCGCCCAGTGTCGGGAGGCACATTTCGTAAGCATGAATGGAGACGACGCGAATGGCCGCCGGCTTCTCGACCTCACGGACCGGCTCATCGCCCATTTCATCCGGATAGCGCCGCCGCTTGTAGCGGTAGGCCGCGTCGAATCGATCGCCGACATGGATCGGCAGGTCGCCGCAACGACCGATCACGGTGAACCGCTCGCCGTGCACGAATCCGGCAACGATGAATTGAAGCTCCTTCTCGATCATGGCCCAGCTCCTCGGATATGGGTAACGAAGCTCAGGAGTTGTTCCTCATTCAATCGTTCTCCGGCCTGGTAGGAGGCGAACAAGGCCTCTTGCAGCGCCGACCTGTCCCGGATCCGGATCGATATCCCAGCGAAGCCCAAGTCTCGCAGGACCCTCAGGACTTCATCGACTTCGAGGACCCGCTCGGCTCTCCGGGCGAAGTCCTCTGGGGGATCCGCAGGTTGACCGCGCTCTCGATCATTGCAAAGTGGTTCGATGGACCAACCAGATCCGGGAAAACGTCCTCGCGTACCATCAGGATGACCGCGTGTCCATGATTCCGGCACTCCACGCCGAACAGGGCCGCGACGAAGGGATCGGTCGTCGTGCAGGTGATACGGCGCTCTTGCATGATTTCGTTGCCCGGCCAACCTTCCGTCGTACCGCGATAGAGGTAGCGGAATTCCATGCTCGGCTCTCCGCACTCGACCGGCGGGCCGGTCTTCGATTCTATAGCAATGGAGGGGCCAAGAGGTCCCCACCCTCACCGGGAGCTATGACCTCGGTTCGCGCTACTCTCCGGGATCACCCTTGGAACCTCCCCCTTCGGTGAACTCGTCGAGCGACGGGATCGGCTCGGCCTCATCGGGCAGGAGGGCCTCGAGCGACCCGCGCTGGAGGATGGCGTAGCCCTTGCCGCCGCGGGCCGTGACCGGATACCTGGTCGCGCGGACGATCTGGGTGGCGCCGCGGTTCGTCCGCACGGTGAGACCTTCGCGCTTCTTGTTGGCCAGCACGAAGCCGATGACGCGGTCCTTGGGCTCGAGCCGGATCGCCACCACGCCGCGGGCCGCTCCGGCGACGATGTTGGCCTCGGTGACCGGGAAGATCAGCACCCGCGCCGACCGCGTCGCCAGGCAGACGTTCTCCGAGCCGTCGGTCGCGTGGACGCCGACGACCTTGTCGTCCTTGATTGCCGGGTCCAGCCGGACGATGGTCCGGCCCTTCCGGGTGGACACGGCCGCCAGCGGCGCCAGCGAGAACCGCAGGACCTTGCCGCCCGCGGTCAGCGCGATGCCGTACGGCGGCGGCGGGAGGGCCGGGCCGTCAACCTCGCCGATGGCCGGCGCGTGGCCGTCGCCATTGGCGTGCATGCGACCATCGCCGTCGCTCGGGCCACTCTCCGCCTCCTCGCCGAGCAGCCGCTGGACCAGCCGCGGGCCGGTCTGCGGATGCTTGCTGTGATCGGGCAGGCAGCGCGGGTCGTGGCAGATGACGCCGACGATGTGCTCCTGGTCCTCGAAGGCGAACTGCTTCTGGATCGGCTCGCCGTGCCCCGTCGTCATCGGGATATCGTTGACCCGCAAGGTGTAGGCGACGCCGCGGTCGGTGAAGACAGTCAGGGTCTGACGCGCCCGCGCCCGGTACACCCAGCCGACGTGATCGTCGTCCCGCACCCGGATGCTGGCCACGTCGGTGAACGACTTCTGCCGCTTGGTCCAGCCGTCGCGGGTGATGATGACCCAGGCGTCCTCGTCGACGATGTAATCCTCCTCGCGGAACTCCATCGGCGCCGCCGGGACCTCGATCCTCGTCCGCCGGGCGTCGCCGAAGGTCCGGGCGATCTGCGTCAGCTCGCCGCGGATGATCTCCCACCGCGCCGGCTCGTCGTCGAGCAGCTTCTGGATCTCCTTGGCCCGTTTCCTCTTCTGCGCCAGCTCGGCGAGGATGTCCTTGATCTCCAGCTTGCCGAGGCGGTAGAGCTTGGTCTCGAGCACCGCGTCGGCCTGGATCTCGGTGAGGCCGAACCGCTCGATCAGCTTGGGGGCGGCGTCGGCCTTGCCGTCGCTGGCGCGGATGATCCGGATCGCCTCGTCCAGGTTGTTGAAGACGATGGCGAAGCCTTCGAGGATGTGGATGCGGTCGAGCAGGTTCTTGAGCTCGTACCGCAGCCGCCGCGTGACGACCTCGAGGCGGAAGTCGAGGAACTGCTGGAGGATCGTCTTGAGGTCGAGCCGCCGCGGGACGGCCACCTCGGCCCCCTCCGCGGGCAAAAGGCAGGTGAGGTTGATGCTGTAGTTGATCTGGAGCGGCGAATTCTTGAACAGGTAGGCCATCGCGGCCTCGGCATTGGCCCCGGGCTTCAGCTCCAGCAGGATCTCGATATCGTCGGTGCTGAGGTCCTTGACGTTGACCAACTGCGGGACCTGCCCCTTGGAGATCAGCTCGCCGATCCGCTCGACCAGAGGGTCCTTCTCGATGCCATAGGGGATCGAGGTGATCAACAGGGCATTGGGCCGATCCGGATGCGGCTCATAGGTCCCGCGGAGCTTGATCGTCCCCTGGCCGGTGGAGTAGATCCGCTTCATCTCCTCGGCCGAGTTCAGGATCACGCCGCCGGTGGGGAAGTCCGGGCCGTGGATCTTCCTGAGGATCTTCTCCAGCGGCATTTCGCGATCGTCAAGCAGGGAGACCAGGGCGTTGACACTTCCTTCAGGTTGTGCGGCGGGATGTTCGTCGCCATGCCGACGGCGATCCCGGCCACGCCGTTGATCAGCATGTTGGGGAGCTGCGCCGGCAGCACGATCGGCTCGTCGGCCGTGGATGCATAATTGGGCCGGAAATCGACCGTCTGCTCGCGTAGTTCGCTCAGCAGCGTCTGGGCGATCGGCGTGAGCCGGCACTCGGTGTATCGGAACGCGGCCGGCGGATCGCCGTCGATCGAGCCGAAGTTGCCGTAGCCGTCGACCAGCGGATGCCGCATGCTGAACGGCTGTGCCATCCGGACCAGGGCATCATAGATCGACTGGTCGCCGTGCGGGTGGTAGGTCTTCATCACCTCGCCGACGACCGCCGCGCACTTGATGTACCGCCCGTCGGACGTGACGTGCAGGTCGTGCCACATCGCGTACAAGATGCGTCGCTGCACGGGCTTGAGGCCGTCGCGCACGTCGGGCAAGGCGCGCGACGTGATCACGCTCAGGGCGTAGTTGAGATAGCGGCTGCGCGTGGCCTCGGCCAGCGCGACATCCTCGATCACGGCGCTGGATCGCCCGCCGCCACGCCCTTTGCGACCGTCCCCGGTTCCCTTGCGCTTGGCCATCGCTCGCGTCCTACCTCACGGCACTCAAGCGATGCCGAGTGCCCCCCGCGTCGCACATCCTGCCCAATACAGACCTTCAATCGCCCGGTCCCGCAATCCCAGTTTCTTACGGCATAGTGTATCGGTGTATATCATACGACGATCCGGTGGGCCGATCAATGGACTCGTCCCGGAGGTTCCGAGTCGAGTGCCGGATACCGGCTTCGCGTGATCTCGCGGCCGGTCCCAGGCCGCAAGTCCCTGGTAAGTCCACATATGCAGTCTGCACATCTTCTGCGGAAACTGCAATATGGGCGTCGCGTCGCCCTCGAGCTGGTGAGGAACGCGACCTCCGAGGGCGGACGACCTAAGTTCCCCGCAGGTCAGCCCTTGAGTTCGACGATCGGACCACGCGTTCGTTCCATTCGTGCGCGGGCCGCATTTCCTCCCAGGATTCGGGCCGTGCGACCGTGGCGTGCGAAACTCCTGCCACGACGCTCCGCCGGTCGCTCGCTTCCCGACGATACAAGTCGTTATAAATCAAAGACTTGAGATTCAAGGACGTCGGCCCGGCTTCGTCTTGCACATTGTCCGTCCCGTGGGCACCTTGGACTCCCTTCCCTCCTCACCAGATCGATGGCAACGGGCACAGCCGGGTTGCGGTGGCTGATCCGATCGCACCTCAGGCTGAGACACGCTTGCGACCCCGAAAAGTTTACTTCCTCACACACCTCCCACTACAATAGTGCGAGTGCCTGGTCGTTCGGAAACGGCAGCGCGGCTGATCGCGAACGAAAGGCATGGACGGATGTTCCCTGAATCATGATCTGGCCGTTTCGCCGCCGAGTCCCCATCCCGAAGCCGGCCCCGTTGGATGCCGCCGCGATCGTTCGGCGTGCGCGGCGGCTGCGGTTCCGGGTGCGTCCCGATGCCGTCTCGCAACTCGCCGGCGCCTATCACGGCGCCCGGCCGGGGATCGGGCTGACGTTCGCCGAGCTGCGAGCCTACGAGCCGGGCGACGATGTGCGGCATCTCGACTGGAACGTGACGGCGCGTCAGGGGCGGCCGTTCGTCCGGCGGTTCGTCGAGGAGCGGGCTCTCTGCCTCTGGCTGGTCGTGGACGTCTCGGCGAGCATGAGGTTCGGCCCGGAGCGAAAGACCAAGGCCGATCGGGCGGCGCAGGCGGCGGCGCTGCTGGCGACGGCGGCCATCCAGAATGGCGACCGGGCCGGGCTGATCCTGGTCAGCGACCGGATCGAGGTCGAGCTGCCTCCGGCCGGGGGCGTGCGGCACCTCTCGCAGCTCGTCCGGGCGCTGGTCGCCACGCCGACCACGTCGCCCAAGACGCGGCTGAGCGTCGGGCTGGCGCGGGTTCGCCGGACGGCGCGGCGGGCCATGATCGTGGTCATCAGCGACTTCATCAGCGAGGAGCCGATCGCCACCTGGCGCCGGGCCGCACGGCGGCACGACACGATCGCCCTGCGGGTCGTCGACCCCCGCGAGGACCAGCTCCCCGACGCCGGATTGCTCGTGCTCGAGGACGCCGAGAAGGGGGCGACCCGCACGATCGACACCAGCTCGAAGCGAGTGCGGAAGCAGTACTGCCGAGACCGCCGCCCGCCGATCGGCGGTGTTCCAGCGCTGGTGCACGAACTCGGGCATCCAGGCGTTCACCATGACGACCGACACCGACCCGATCGTCCCACTGATCGAGCTGTTCTCCCGCCGCGCGACCCGCCGAGGTCCGACGTGAACGGCAGAAAAAGCCCGGGGACTCGTCCCCCCTCAGCCCAACCTCGGGCCGGAACCCTGGCGCGAGCCCGATGCGACATCCCGCCTTCTCATCGGGCTGGGGATCGTCGCCGTCGGACTGTTGTTGCTGCTCGCCGCCTGGGCCTGGCGGCGACGAGTCCGCCGCGCCGCCCGCCGATCGCTCGCCTCGTCGGGCATCCTGGCCGTCGCCGATCCGACGCCGCGCGACCGGCTCGTGGGCCTCTCCGAGACGATCCGCGACGCGTTGACCCGCAATTCGGCGTCTCCTGCCGTGCCAAGACGACCGAGGAGTTATCCGCCGATGAGCGACTGGCGGAGCTCCTCGGCGCGGATGCGTTCCAGGAGCTCATGCAGTTCCTCGATCGGATCGACTTGCTCAAGTTCGCGCCGCACGGTCCGACCACCATGACGGGGAGCTCGACGAGGCGTTGAGGTTCTGGGAGCCCCGCGTGGCGGCCCTGGCCGCGCGGATTCGCTTCAAGCCGCGCGCGCGACCTCGGCCCAAGGGAGGCCGCGCGGCGTCGAAGGCGCCGGCCGCACCAGCGACCGCGAGTAGCAGCAACGCCAATCGCCGATGACGCGGCCCGACGTCCGCGCTGCCGCGAAGGAGGTCAATCTTCGTCAATCCAGGGCGTCGTGCGGGGGCGGCGGACGTCGTCCTTGGTGAACCGCACGCCCAGCATATCGCTGCGATAGACGCCGATCCGCAATCGGACTCGCCAGGTCATCTCGTCGGCCAGCTGGTCCGCCGAGCCGGGCTCGGCGGCGATGAACGTCTCCGCCGAATCGCCGGGCTCGAGCACCGGGAAGCCTTGCCCCAGTATCGACCATTCGCTGTCCATCGCCAGCGGGAACAGACGGATCAGCTCCCCGGTCGGACGTGGCGATATAGGGATCGGATGCCCGGAGGTCCCTGTCGCGGACGAGCGTGCGATCCAGAGGTGCGAAGGTCTGTCTCGTCCGAGTGGTTCACCAAACGCAGCCGGAGGATCAGGCACTTCGGCTCGCGGCGCCGCTTGTCCGGATCGATCGTGCGGACGAGCTCCACCGGCACCGCTTCGACCGACAGCGGCGTGACCTCGAGGTCGCCGAGCCGGATCGGCTTGCCGATCGTGGCGATGTTCTCCGGCGGGATGGGCGGAACCGGCGTGCGGGCGGCGGGCTCGACGGTCCTGGGAGCCGGTTCGACGCCGGTCTTCTCGGCCGGGGCGGTCGCCGGATCGGTGCCCCTCGGGACTGCGACCCGTCCAGAACATCCAGATCAGGGCGAAGGTGAGCAGGGTGGAGTAGCTCAAGAGCGCGATCTGGCCCCAGGGGATCGTCGCGTCCTGGTTCCGATCCCCCGGTGGCGGCGGAGTCGCTCGATCCTGAGCGGCTGTCGGTCACGTCCAGGCCGGGCAGGTTCACCTCGCCCGAGATGTCCGGCGGGTCCGGTCGGTCCGGTCGGTCCATCGGGCACTGCTGGGCCGCCGCCGGAGGCCACGACCGCCCGGAAGATCTCCGAGGTCCTGGGAGTCTTGCCCCGCCGGGCCCGGTCCCGGCCGGGTCGCGAATCCGCGCCATCGGGGTGGCGGACACCCGCCCCCAGCGATTCGAGGTTCGGGTCGGGGTCGGGCTGCTCCATCGACTGCGAGAGCACCTGGTTGAGGTCGTCGAAGCAGGAGTCGTAGCTGGCCTCGTCCGGCCCCAGCTCGTCGACGGACTCGGCGGAGTGATCGGGATTCGCGTGCACGCCGGGCAGAAACACCGCGAAGTTGGCGCGATCGGCCGCTTCCGCGGTGTGCGGCTTCTCCGGGTCGGGAGTCGGATGGGGCTTGTTGGGGATGTTGCGGTTCATGTTCGGGGACCCGCTGGCCGCGTCCTCGGCCGGCATCGGCTCTCTGGTCGCCTCCTGGAGCCGGTGAAAAGACACTCAGGCATTCTAACCCGTGATATGTCTTTGTGGCGAGAGGGATTTCCCGCCGGACCGACGGCGCATCCGCCCTCGCGGCGCCGTCAGGTCCCCTTCCGCAGCCGGACGGTCGTGCCGGCGCCGGCGGTCAGGAACCGTCCGGCATCGCCGTTGACGACGGCGATCTCGAGCCATCCCGAGCTGCCCAGCAGGGCGATCAGGGTGCCGGTCGGCCGCTCGCCGTAGGTCCGCACGATGCCCCGGATCCGCTCGCCGGCGATCTCGACCTCCCACGAATCCGCCGGGGAGTCGAGCCAGTCGATCGCCGTGGATATTGGTGATGAGGTTGCCGAATGTGTCCTTGAAGATCACCTCGCCGACATAGCCGTGGTCGTCGGAGGATGGCTCGAAGTTCCGGAGCGTGACGAATTCCGAGACGAGCGGGCCGAGCTCCTCCGGCGGTCGGCCCATGGCGAGATGGGCGGCGGCCGGGGCGAGGATGTCGCGCCCGTGGAACGTGGCCGAGACGACCTCGCGGCGGATCGCCGGGTTGGTGATCGCCCGGACTTGCTCCGGCGTCCGGCTCCGCGATCACGCCGGTGATGAGGCCGTTATCGGGCAGCACGAACCACTGGCCCGCCACGGAGACGGCGATCAGCCGGCGGTCCGTACCCACTCCGGGGTCCACGACAACCAGATGGACCGTCCCGGCGGGGAAGGCCTCGACGATGTTCGCCAGCACGAATCCGCCTTCGAGGATGTTCTGGGGCGCGATCGTGTGGCAGACGTCCACGATCTGCGTTCCCGGTGCCCTCTCGAGCAAGACACCCTTGACCGCCGCGACGTAGGGGCCGCTCAGGCCGAAGTCCGTCGTCAGCGTGATGATCCCGGATTTCATGACGCCCCCCGATCCACCGGGCGAGGCCGAGGACCGCTCGGACTCGCCCGCAAGCTGTGCCCGCTGAGCCGCCGTCATGTGCGGCTGGCCTCGTAGACCGCCGTGATCCGCGAGGTCATCCCGCCGCGCGGGTTGAAGTGCCCGACGACCTTCATCCTCCTCGGCCGGCACGACGCCACGAGCTCGTCGAGGATCGTGTTGATCGAATGCTCGTAGTAGATCCCGCGGTTGCGGTATTCGAAGAAGTAGAGCTTCAGGCTCTTCAGCTCGAGGCAGGTCGCGTCGGGGACATACTCGATGACGATCGTGCCGAAATCGGGCTGGCCGGTCTTGGGGCAGACGGCCGTGAACTCCGGGTAGGTGATCTCGATCTCGTAGTCGCGGCCGGGGAACTGGTTGGGGAAGGTTTCCACCAGGGTGGGCATGTCGGATCCTCGGGAGAGCTCGCGGCCCGCGGAGCCGGCCTCCGGTCGTGCTCCGCATCCGCCTCACGGGGTGCGCCAGGCGCCCCTCACGTGCCATTGTAAACCATCGGTCCGCCCGGCCGGAAGTTCGTTCGGGTTGAAACTCCGGCACAGGGCGGCCAAGATGCTCGATGACGACTGTCTCAACACCGGCGCGCCACGCCTCGGCAGCCGGAGTGGTCCGCCATTCCTGACTCACGCGGAGGACGTTGTGATGGAGAAGCGACCGTTCGGCAAGACGGATATGGAGGTGACGGTGCTCGGCTTCGGCGCGGCGGAGATCGGCTTCGAGAAGGCGTCGCCGGACGACGTCGCGCGGTTGCTCAACGACGCGCTCGACGCCGGGCTGAACGTGATCGACACGGCCGAATGCTACCTCCAGAGCGAGGAATTGATCGGGCAGGCCGTCTCATCGCGGCGTTCGGAGTTCTTCCTGTTCACCAAGTGCGGCCACCCCGACTCGCCGTCCGCGGGCGATTGGAGGCCGGAGTCGCTGCTCCGGAGCATCGAGCGTAGCCTTCGCCGGCTGAAGACCGACCGGGTTGACCTGGTCACTCTCCATAGCTGCTCCGAGGAGGAGCTGCGCAAGGGGGACGTGGTCGCGGCGCTCCGCCGGGCCCGCGAGAAAGGGTATACCCGCTACATCGGCTACAGCGGCGACGGCCCCGCGGCGCGGTACGCGATCGAATCCGGGGCGTTCGACGCCCTCCAGACGTCGGTCAGCATCGCCGATCAGGAAGCCATCGAGCTCACGCTGCCGCCGGCCCGCGCGCGTCGGATGGGTGTGATCGCCAAGCGGCCGATCGCCAACGCGGTGTGGCGCCACGCCGAGAAGCCCGAGAACTCCTACGTCGTGCCCTACTGGGAGCGAATTCAGAAGCTCGGCTACGACTTCCTCCAGGCCGATCCCTCGTCGGGAGTCGCCACCGCTCTGCGCTTCACGTTGAGCGTCCCCGGCGTGCACACCGCGATCGTCGGCACCGCCAAGCCCGGCCGCTGGCGCGACAACGCCGCCATCCTCCAGGCGGGTCTCCTGCCGGCTGCCGAGTATGAGCGGATCCGCGCACGATGGCGCGAGGTGGCCGACGCGAGCTGGACGGGGCAGACGTGATGACGAACGGGCGAGGGTGAATCCGCGGATAAGAGGATAACCAGCCGATCCCTTCCGGCCTTCAGTACCGGACTGTTGGATCGGAGGATGCCTCTTCCTATATTAGCCCGGCAGATTGGTGAAGGTAGCGAGCAGAGACCTGCAACACTCGTCGTGGCTCAGCCGCCCAACGCTTGGGCGGGAGACGGACGGGGCACGGAGCCGGACCACCTCACGGGCCGTGAGCAGACGAATCATCAATGGTCTGCCGGTACTCGGCGAGGTCTAACCTCAGAGCGGCAGGGCCCTGGGCGACAACGCGAGGGTGAAGGTCCCTACCTGCCGGCGCGGATTCCCACGCTGGCCTGACGGGGAATCATCGCCAGTGTCGCGGACCCGTACCCATGATCCCCTTTGAACTTGCCCGTCGCTCCGGTGATTCCGAACGTGAACACACTGGGCAGCCCTTGGGGTGCCCGAACTGCGGGACACCGGTGAGATGAAGTGTGATCTTCCCGCGGGGTCGTGCCAGGGTGACATCGCCCTGGGCCACCCCTTGCGCGATGAAGCCGGTGCTCGTCAGCGTTCCCTTCAGGGAAGCGCGCCCGAGGTCGTTCAGACGGCCCGACCCGCTCGCGCTGTACCTGGTGCCCGCGTCGGGAAACGACGAAACGACGACGTAGTGGCCATGGAACGTACCTTTGAGGCTGATGAACCGCGTCGAACCGCGCCCGACGTTCGCCATGCCTCCGATTCCGGCCGAGAGCAACGCTCTGGGCTCGAAGCTCTCCACTTGGGGTTGCAGTGATCGATGGCACCTGTCCATGATCGGTCTCCCGGGACGATGAGGGGCTGCGATCAAGCCAGCAGTCCCTTGATGATCTCGCCGCTGACATCAGTCAAGCGAAAATCGCGCCCCTGGAAGCGGTAGGTCAGCCTGGTATGGTCGAATCCGAGCAGGTGGAGGATCGTGGCGTGCAGGTCGTGGACGTGCACGCGGTCCTTGACGACGTCGAATCCGAAGTCGTCGGTCAGGCCGTGCGTGATGCCCGGCTTGACGCCGCCGCCGGCCAGCCACATGGAGAAGGCGTTGGGGTGATGGTCGCGGCCGTCATTGCCGCCGCCCTGGACCATGGGCGTCCGGCCGAACTCACCGCCCCAGACGATCAGGGTATCCTCGAGCATCCCGCGCTGCTTCAGGTCCTTGATGAGCGCGGCGCAGGCCTGGTCGGTGACCTTGCAGTTCTTCTTGAGGTCATTCACCAGGTTGCCGTGCTGGTCCCAGGATTCGTGGAAGATCTGCACGAACCGGACGCCGCGCTCGAGCAGCCGGCGGGCCAGCACGCAGGTATTGGCGAACGACGGCTTGCCCGGCTCCGCGCCGTACATCTCGAGGACGTGGCGCGGCTCGTTGGTGATCTGCATCACGTCGGGGGCCGAGAGCTGCATGCGGAACGCCATCTCGAAGGAGTTGATCCGCGTGGCGATCTCGGGGTCGCCGGTGCGTTCGAGCTTCATCTGGTTGAGCTTGCGCACCGCATCGAGGCTGTCGCGCTGGAGTTCGGCGTCGACGCCGCGAGGATTGGAGAGATAGAGGACCGGGTCGCCGCTGGTCCGGAATTGTACGCCCTGGTAGACCGTGGGCAGGAAGCCGCTGCCCCAGTTGGAGTTGCCGCCGCTCGGCCCCTTGTTGCCGGTGCTGAAGACCACGAACCCGGGCAGGTCCTGCGACTCGCTCCCCAGGCCGTAAGTGACCCAGGAGCCGATGCTCGGCCGCCCGAAGATCTGGGCGCCGGTGCTCATCATGATCTGGCCGGGCGCGTGGTTGAACGCGTCGGTGACCATGCCCTTCACGACCGCGATGTCATCGGCCACGGTGGCGAGGTGGGGCAGGAGCTGCGACAGCTCGGTGCCGCTCTGGCCGTGGCGGGCGAACTTGAACCTCGGGCCGAGCAGCTTCGAGTCGGGCCGGATGAACGCCGCGCGATAGCCCTTGATCAGCCCCGGGGGTGGCAGCGTGCCGTCGAAATTGGCGAGCTGCGGCTTGTAGTCGAACATCTCCAGGTGGCTAGGCGCGCCGGCCATGAACAGGAAGAGGACGCGCTTGGCCTTCGGGCGCGTAATGCGGAGCCCTCGGTGCCATCGGATTGAGGGAGTGCGCAGGGTCTGCGCCGGCTTCCGCGGCCGAGCCCTGCGGCCCTAGCAAATGGCTCAGCGCCATGGCACCCAGGCCGACCCCGCACTGCTCGAGGAACCAGCGCCTCGTCACCTGGCGCGGGTCGGCATTCCGATAAAGATGGTCCTGGCAGTTCATGATGGGGTCTCTCCTCCGGCGGGGGCTGGGGGCGTCTGAACGGGGACCTGGGCAACAATCGCCGCGGCCCATGCCTGGTCTCCTTTGCGCAGGCGGGGGTGCGGCGATTGGCTGTAGTCGATTTCCAGATCGTAACGCGCTCGCTCGATCAGGGCGTGCACGATGTCGTTTAGCTCGAGGGTCGGCTCGCATTCCCGCGCCAATAATGGGATCGAAATAGACGGGATAGGATCCTTATACGAGAATCCGAAAACCTCGGCCAGCTTGTTGGGCCGCGGACGATACACGAGGATGCGGTAGTCGGTCGGGGGCGGCGCGTTGTTCAAGGGCATCCGCTGCCCCGACCGCAGCAGGTCGAGCTCCACGAGATTCACTCCGGACCGCATAAGATCGCGACGCTTATCCAGGTATTCTCGCCGGGCGTTCTTCGTCCTCTTATTGGTGGGAGAAAGCACCTCGATCGCTGTGACCAATTTGCGCTCGGGCAGCTCCCGGATGGTCAAGAAACACTCCTCGATCTCATCCTCCTCGAGTCGCACCACCACCCGGTACGGCTTGACCTCGACGGCGTCGATCACGGCCGCTCCCGCCTCTCGCGCCGGCCATGTGGGATCGTCGGTGCGGACCGCGACGTCTGGTCGATACATCTGGTCGAAGTCCTCACCCGTCAAGACAGTCATGCGCGACTCCACTCGCACGAAATAGCGAGGGATGACGAGCGGCGTCAGCGCGTCGCGGATGGAAACGATCAGGCTGTTGTGGAAGTCCGGCCAGAAGTCCGGATTCTCGAGCCAGGGGTCCATCCCCGGGAATGGAGGTCTCGTGAGTCTCATCTTGTCGTCTCACTCCTTCGTGATGGTCTCGTCGAGATTCAGCAAGACGCGCGAGACGGCCGTCCAGGCGGCGAGCTGGGCCGGCGAGGAGCCTGGCGGCAGCTCGGGCTTGCGATTGGGATCGTCAGCCGCCAGTGCCCAGGGATCGGCGCCGGGCTTCTCGAAATGACGGACCTGCCGGTGCAGGAGGTCGAGGAGCGCCGCGGCCTCTGCCGGGGTCGGCCGGCGCGTCAGGCAGCGGCGGAAGGCGTATTCCAGTCGGTCGCCGTCCTCGCAGCCGCCCTCGCGCAGGGTCCGCAGGGCCAACGCGCGCGCGCATTCGAGGAAGATCGGCTCGTTGAGCGTGGTCAGGGCCTGGAGCGGCGTGTTCGAGCGCGTCCTCCGGACGCAGGCGAAGTCGCCGTTGGGCGCGTCGAAGGATTGGAGCATCGGATAGGGCACCGATCGATACCGGAAGGTGTACAGCGCCCGACGGTATCGGTCGGGCCCCTTAGCCTCGTGCCAGACCTTGGGGCCATAGCTGGCCGGCGGCTGGAACAGGAAATCGGGCGCCGGCGGGTAGACGCTCGGTCCGCCGACCTTCGGCACGAGCAATCCGCTGGCGGCCAGGGCGATGTCGCGCACGATCTCGGCGTCAACCCGTAGCCGGGGGCCGCGAGCGAGCAGGCGGTTATACGGGTCGCGGGCTTGGAGCGCGGGCGTCACCCGCGACGACTGGCGATACGTCGACGACGTCACGATCAGGCGATGCAGCGCCTTGAGGCTCCAGCCGCGGTCCATGAACTCGACGGCCAGCCAGTCGAGTAGCTCGGGGTGGCTGGGCGGCTCGCACTGGAGGCCGAAGTCCTCGCTCGTCGCCACGAGCCCGGTCCCGAAGTGCGCCTGCCAGACCCGGTTCACGATCGCACGCGCCGAGGTCGGCGACCGCCGGGCGACCAGCCACCGGGCGAAATCCAGTCGAGTCGCGCCGGAGCCCACCGGCAAGGGATTCAGGAACGACGGCACGCCGGGCTCGACCGGCTTGACCGGCTTGAGGAAATCGCCGCGCTGGAGCAGGTTGGTCGCGCGATGCTGGGAACGCTCCGACAGGACCAGTTGCGCCGCGCCCTCGGGATGCCGGGCCCAGATGGCGTCGATGCGGTCGTTCGCCTCCTTCCAGGCGGGGACCGTCGTCCGCCAGTAGCTGAAGACCGCGGCCTCTTGCGCCGGGGAGCGTTTCTCGCGGGGGATACCCAGAATCTCCCGAACGGCGCGCGGCAGCGGATCGGCCCCGGCGCCGGGCTTGCTGGTGATCGACAGCCGGAATCGGCCCATGTTGTGGCTTTGATTGTCGTCGCTATTCCAGCCGCCGTGGTTCTGGACCAGGTTGAATGTGAGGACGGTGCCGCGCGGGAAAGCGATCGGCGTGTCGGCCGTGAAGACCGCCTTGCGCGGCTGGTTGCGCCGACCCGGTCCCACGTCGATGCCCCACGCCGTGTCGTTCTTGCCGTCGATGGCGTAGCCGACCGGCCCGGTGATGCGCTTCTTGCCGCTCTGGTCGTCGAAGATCGGATCGAGTGGCTTCTCGGGCGGGTTGACGTCGGCGGTGGCGCGCGAGAACTTGACGCGCGTGACCTTGCCTGGCGCGTCGGCCGGGGCGGCCTCCACCTTGAACTCCGTCAATGCGGCGGTCCCCTTGATCGACCGGCCGGGGCCGCCCAGCGGGAGGTTGGGATCGTTGAGCAGCTCGAGGCGGAACGCGGTGATCGGCGACACGTCGGTCTTCACGGTCATCTCGAGCGTGTGCTTCGTCGGCGCATAGCCCTGCGAGAGGAACGAGCCGTCCTCCATCGGCAATTCCTTCTCGCCGCCGGTGGATTCCTCGTCCACGTGCGGCCGGACGACGACCCATTCGGGCTGGTCGGCGGCCAACTTCTTTTCCCACTCGGCCATGCGCTCCCGCCAGGCGGGCTCGCGATGCTTGAGGTCCTCCTCGATCTCCCGGGTCTGGCGCATGACATCCGCCCGCTTCATCTGCTCCTCGGGAGAATAGACCGCGACGTTCGCCTCATGGCTGTTGTTGAGGAAGGCGAACATCCGGTAATACTCGTCCTGGGTCAGCGGATCATACTTGTGGCTATGGCACTGGGCGCACTGGATCGTCAGGCCGAGCACGCCCTTGCCGATGCAGTCCATGCGGTCGAACATCGCCTCCATCCGGAACTGCTCGGGATCGACGCCGCCTTCTTCGTTGATCATCGAGTTGCGGAGGTAGCCCGTGGCGACGAGCTGATCCTGTCCGGCGCCCGGGAGCAGGTCGCCCGCGATCTGCTCGACGATGAACTGGTTGTAGGGCAGGTCGCGATTCAGGGCGCGGATGACCCAGTCGCGGTAGGCGAAGACCTGGCGCGACTTGTCCTTCTCGTATCCGTCGGAATCGGCGTAGCGCGCCGCATCGAGCCAGATGCGGCCCCACCGCTCGCCGTAATGCGGCGAATCCAGGAGCCGGTCGACCAATCGCGCCTCGGCGTCCTTGTGCGTGTCGGCGAGGAATGCGTCCACTTCGTCGATGGACGGAGGCAGTCCGACCAGATCGAGGCTGAGCCGGCGGATGAGGGTGAGCTTGTCGGCCTCGGGCGAAGCGTTGAGGCCCTCGGCCTCGAGCCGGGCGAGGATGAAGTAATCGATCGGGTTGCGGCACCACCCGGGGTCCTTGATCGAGGGGATCCTGGGTCGGACCGGCGGGACGAACGCCCAGTGCTCCTGGTACTGGGCGCCCTGTTCGATCCACGCCTTGAGACGGGCGATCTCGGCCGGAGAGAGCGACTTCTTGCTGCTTGCCGGCGGCATGCGCTCCTCGGGGTCGTCGGCGGTGATCCGGCTAGAGAGTTCGCTCTCCTCGACCTTGCCCGGCACGATCGCCGGGCTGCCCGACGCGGCCGGGGCCGTGGCATCGCGGAGGTTGTCCAGCCGGAGCTTCCCCTTACGCTGCCGGGCGTCGGGGCCGTGGCACTGGAAGCACTTATCGGCCAGGATGGGACGGATATCGCGGGTGAAGTCGACGGTCTTCGCCGCCGCGGATGTCTTCGACTTGTCGGTATCCGCTTCGCCGGCCCGGACGACGAGGGTCCCCACGATCGAGACCAGGCCGATGACGAAGAGCAGACCGGCTCGCCGCCGGTTCGGCCGGATCTGGCGGATTCGGATGCTCATGCCGGGACCGCTCATGACTCTGATGCCCTCGCAGTGGTCGATGGGTTCGGCTCGGCCGATTCAGGCATCGTCGCCTCTCCGTCCGCAGCCGTCGGGTGCTCGTCGATCAAGGGAAAGTCTGCTGGACCCGGGCGAACCGGGTTCGTGGTGGGGCACGGCAAGGCCATGCCGTGTCCATCCATTCTACTCGGCGGGTCGCCAATCCACCACTGGCCAGATAGGGAATCGGCGCGGATCGCTTTGCGGTCGAACTCGGCGAAGAAGCTCGGCGGCCTCGAGCGGCGCTGTCCCACCTCGCCTCGAGGGCGTAGTATGGATGGTGAGCGATTCCGATCCACCGGCGCCCTGGAGGCTGATGCCATGTCCGTCTCGACCATTCGGCCCGCGTCCGCGCCCAGCATCCCGCCGGCTGATTACAAGGGTGAGATCCCCCCCCTGGAGAGCGGTGATCGGCTGAAGGCCGACGAATTCATGCGACGTTACGAGGCGATGCCGCGCCTCAAGAAAGCGGAACTCATCCAGGGAGTCGTCTACGTGCCTTCACCAGTAAGACACCGACGCCACGGTCGGGAGCATTACCTGCTGCTGAACTGGCTCGGCTCGTACGAGGCGGGAACCCCCGGAATCGAGGGCGGCGACAACAGCACGTTGCTCCTGGACGATGAGAATGTCCCGCAACCCGATGGCCTTTTCTTCGTCCTGCCCGAGCATGGCGGGCAAGTGCAGATCGATGAGGTTGGCTACATCCATGGCGCACCCGACCTGGTGGCCGAGGTCGCCGCCAGCAGTGCCAGTTACGACCTGCACGACAAGCTCGAGACCTATGCGAACCACGGCGTTCGCGAATACCTGGTGTGGCGCGTGCTGGACCGCACGTTCGACTGGTTCGTACGCCGCGACGGGACATACCAGCGGATCGAGCCTTCGGCGGACGGCATCCTTCGTAGCACGATCTTTCCCGGCTTGTGGCTCGATCCCGACGCCCTCTTGCGCGGCGGCCTGGCCGCCGCGTCCGCCGTCGTGCAGCGCGGTCTGGCCAGCCCCGAGCACGCGGCCTTCGCCGCCGAGCTACAGCGGGCCAGGACCGAGCCGGCGGGCTAACTCGCCGCGTCCGCCTCAATCCCTGGGATTGACCGTCTCCCATCGGCCGTTCTTCGCCGTGAAGAGATGGAGCCGGCCGTTCTGAGAGACGGCGAACATGTCTTCCTGGATCAGCACGGGGGAACCTTTAAAGTACGGATCCCTCGAGTCCGGCAGCAGCCTCTCTTCCAGAGTCAGCGTATCCCAGGTCCCGGTCTCGGCGCTGTAGGCGTAGGCGTGACGCCCCAGCACGTACATCGCCAGTTGACTGCGCACGAGGGGGACAACCGATTTCTCCGACGGCTCGACCAGGTTCTGGATCGACCAGGACGACCGCTTGACGTCGAAGACGGCGACCTGTGTGAATCCGGAGCCGTCGAGGACACAAGGCAAGACGAACCGCGGAACCTGGTCCCCCCGTCCAGCGGCCATGTACGCCTGGCCCTCCTTCCCGCCACGGAGATCCTGCAGGGCCCAGCGATCGGTCTTCATGTTGTAGTCGGCCAGATGCGCACCACGAGGTCCGTTGGCCACGATGGTCACATCGTCTCCGTGGAATGACACGAGAATCGTCTTCATGTCGTGAGGGATCACGTAGGTCCGCGACCGATGGGAGAGGGTTCCGTAGATGATCACGCGGTGCTTCGAGGCCGAGACCGAGACGAGGGCCGTCGGGCCCGTCAGGATCTGGTCCAGGACGGCGGCCTGATCCCGGGTCTTGGGGTCGGCCGGCTCGGCGACGGAGGGAGCGACTTTGGGAGGAGCACCGGACGAGGAGCGGGCCGGAGTACCGATGTCGTCCGGCTTGGCCCGCGCTTCCAGCAGGCGGATTCGATCGTTGAGCTCCCGGATCTGCTTCTGTTGATCGGCGATCTCGGCCCGACCGGCCGCGAGTTGCTCCTCATACCGACTGATCCACGACTGAACTTCCTCGAGGGCCTGTCGGGCGGGGCGGCCCTCCGCTTCCGTCGGGCGGACGCAGCTGCGCTGCCTGACGATGAGTCGCTGGCGTCCCATCCTGTCGCGCCGCCACCCGCAGGCCGCCGCCGACCGCGCCGAGGACCACCAGAGCCCCCGCGAACGTCATCCACTTGGTGATGGTCATGGCTCTCAAGACTCCTCGTGCCAGGGCAATCGCTGGTGTCGTCGCGCCGACCGTGAGCAGCGACCGCCCGATCACGGAACTCGCCGCGGCGGTCGTACGGGTCAACAGGGCGGGGGGACGGACGGCGAGAGGATGGCCAGCGGCGCGGCCGGGATCCCGCCCTCCTGACCGAACCCGCGGCGGGTCAGCCGCGTGCGCAGCAGGTCGCGGGCCTTGGCCATCCGGCTGCGGACCGTGCCCACCGGGCATCGTAGCCGCTCGGCCGCCTGGTCGTGCGTCAGGCCCTCGAAGTAACACAGGACGATCGGCGTCCGGAACCGTTCCGGCAACCGGGCGATCTCGGAATCGAGCAGCGGCCGGAGCTCGCCGAGTTCGGAATCGTCCTCCGTGGCGGCGAGCCGATCCTCGAGATCGGAGTGCTCCCGGATCCGACGCCGCGCCCGATCGCGACGGGCTCGCGAGGCGACCCGCAGCGCCACGCCGTAGAGCCAGTTCGACAGGAGGTCGCGGTCCCGGAGCGATGCCGCCCGGCGGACGAGGACCAGGAAGGTCGCCTGGAACGCGTCCTCGACGTCGTGCGGGTCGTCGAGCAATCGCCGGCAGATCCCCAGGACCATCGGGCCGTGCTGCGACACGATCGCCTCGAAGGCGATCTCGTCGCGCTCGCCCACGAACCGCGCCAGGAGCTGCCCCTGCGATAGACCCGAGACAGTCCCCCGGCCGAACAGCCGCTGGATCGAGCCCAGGACACCCTCGGATCGCTGCCCAACCGCCATTTCCGGACGCCTCACTCGACCGATCGGCCGACGCGCGCCTCGTCTACCTTCATACTGCCGGCAGCGGGCCGTTCAATCGTTTTTTCCGGGGAAGGCCGACGCAATCGTCGCGGGTCCGGAGCGGGAACCCGATCGGTCAGGCCGAGTACTGGCCAATGAACGCTACGGCCCGGCGATAAATGTCCTCGACCTTCCCTCGGTCGATGTTGCCCAGCCCGTGACCGCCGCCAGGGACCGAGATGAACTCGTGTGACACGCCCTGCCGCGCGAGCTCGCGATCCATCAGGACCGATTGCTCATTAGGGACATCCGAGTCCGTGGTCCCGTGGATCAGCAGTGTGGGCGGATATTGACGCGAGACGTTCCTGACCGGGCAGAACCGATCGAAGGCCCGCGGCTCGGAGGCCGGGTCATGGCCGAAGACTTCGCGAGGCCAGAGGCCATTCTGCCGGCAATAGAGGTAGAAGCGCATCCGTTGATTTCCCGCCGGCGGCTCGGGAACGACGGCTCGGCCCACCGCGGCGCGGGCCTCGGCCTCGGATACCAGCGGCTGGCGGCGATAGAACGCGTCGGGCCGGGCGTACCAATCGCCGGCAATCTCGCCATATCCCCAGAACGACACGAGCGCCACGGGACGCGGCTCGACGAGGTATCCGGTGCACAGGGTGAGGTAGCCGCCCGCAGAGCCACCCAGCACCGCGATCCGATCGGTCCGCGCGCCGAATCGCTTCGGCCCCTCGCACCGGATCCACCGAAGGCGTCGCGCAATCCTCGAGGATGTCCGGCAGTTTCGTCTCCGGAGCCAGCCGATAGTCGATCGAGACGATGGCATAACCGGCCCCGACCAGCTCGTCGCGCAGCCGTCGGTCGATCCCACGGCGGTCTCCCATGATCAGCGCCCCGCCATGGATCCAGACGGCGACCGGCAGCTGGTCCCGCGTCACCGGCCGGATCACGTCGGCCTTGATCGCGCAATCGCCGACTGTCTTGTAGATGAAGGTCTCTCGCCGGACCTCGACCGCGTTCGTCGGCTCAGGGGCAGGGCGCGTCCCAGCCAACTCACAACCGACCCGCCCAGGAACGCCCGCCTTCCCAGATCCGGCTCCATCGGAGCGCCTCCGTCTCTGTTTGGGCTTCGGCGTTTCTCCCCGCGCCGCTCGGTGGTGATACTGTACGTGTCGGAGCCCCCGGCCGCCAGCGAACGGTCCCGCCGCCTGTGGAACCGCCGCGGCGAATGGTGAGCGAATCTCCTGTCCCCGCTCGCGAGCGATTGGGAAGATGAGGAGGTAGGGGGCCTCGCCGCGATGACGAAGAACGAGCATGAGCCGGACACCACCGAGCTGGTGAAGCGCGCGCGCGGGGCGACTACCGCGCCCGCCAGGCGCTGTTGATCCGGTATTACGAGCGATTGGTCCGGATGGCGGCCGTGCGGCTCGACCGGCGGCTGGCCCCGCGAGTCGAACCCGGCCGACGTCGTGCAGGAAGCGATGCTGGAGGCGTCCCAGGACCTCTCCCAGTACTTGCGCGATCGCCCCTTGCCTTTCCATGCTTGGCTGCGCCAATATGTGGGGCAGCGGATCAGCAAGCTGCACCGGCATCACGTGGGGGCGCAGCGCCGCAGCGTCCGTCGGGAGGAGGGCGGCGATTGGTACCTCCCGGAGGAATCGACCGCGCTGCTGGCCGAGCGGTTGGCAGGTCGCGAGTCGAGCCCCAGTCATCGGATCCAGCGCGAGGAGCTGCGCCAGCGGGTGCAGGCGCACTGGCCGGGCTCGGCCCGCGGGACCGCGAGGTGATCATCCTGCGGCACCTGGAGCAGCTCTCGACCGCCGAGGCGCTGAAGTCCTGGGGATCACCGAAGCGGCCGTGAAGAAGCGCCGCCTCCGCGCCCTGGAGCGCCTCCGCGGCCTATGGGGAACCGAGGAGTAGCGAAAGTAGGTCAGGCTCGCAGAGGGTGAACGAGGAGGGGCCGTAGGGTGGGTCGAACGCCGCGGAGCGGCGCGAGGCCCACCGGTCTCTTCGGCGGATCCGGTGGGCCTCGCCTCGAGGAATCGAGGCTCGACCCACCCTACGACGTTCCGGCGGCCTTCTCGTTCACCCTCTCAGCCTGACAGATGAATGCCAACAGGCTGAGAGCCTGACCTACGCGAGGATCTGGCTCGTCCGGAGGAAGGACTCGAAGACAAGGGCCACCGATGATCCAGCCGGCCCGGTACGAAGATTCGAACGGCTCGACGCCGATTCCCGACGGCGACTCGGTCCTGGAAGACCTGATCGAGGAGTGCACCAACCGGCTCCAGGCGGGGGAGCCGATCGACCTCGACGAGCTGGCCGCCCGCCATCCCGAGCACGCCGAACGGCTCCGCCGGCTGCTGCCGTCGCTCTGTATGATGGCCGAGGTCGGCCGCACGGCCACGGGGCCACTGCCGCCCGTCCTCCCGCCGGAGCCGCCCTTGGGGCCTCCCCAGCCGACGCGTTCGAGCTGGGCGATTACCGCGTCCTGCGGATCATCGGCCGGGGCGAGATGGGCGTCGTCTATGAGGCGATCCGGCTCTCGCTCAACCGCCGAGTGGCCTTAAAGGTGCTGCCGTTCACCTCGGCGCTCGACCCGCACCAGCTCCGGCGGTTCCAGATCGAGGCCCAGGCTGCCGCGCAACTGCACCACACCAGCATCGTGCCGGTGTTCTCGGTCGGCTGCGAGCACGGCGTGCATTTCTACGCCATGCAATTCATCGAGGGCCGGACCGTCGCGGCCCTGGTCCAGGAACGGCGGGACGCGGCCCGGGTTGGAGACGGCCCGCCCAGACCGCCCGCTGAACGGGAATACACCCGGTCGGTGGCCCGGGTGGGCATCCAGGCGGCCGAGGCATCGATCACGCCCACCGCCAGGGGATCATCCACCGCGACGTCAAGCCGGCCAACCTGCTGGTGGACCTCCGCGGCAACCTCTGGATCGCCGACTTCGGCCTGGCGCGGTTCGTCAACGAGGCAGGATTGACCATGACCGGCGACCTGATTGGCACGCTCCGCTAAATGAGCCCCGAGCAGGCGCTGGCCAAACGGCTGGTCCTCGACCATCGCACCGACATCTACTCGCTGGGCGCCACGCTCTACGAGCTGTTGACCCTGCATCCGGCCGTCGAAGGCCGCGATCGACAGGAGGTGCTCCGCCGGATCGTGCAGCACGAGCCGGTGCCGCCTCGGCGCATGGAACCCGCTATTCCCCGCGATCTCGAGACGATCCTGCTGAAGTCGGTCGCCCGCGAGCCCGAGGAGCGATATGCAACGGCCCAGGCGCTGGCCGACGACCTGCGGCGGCACCTGGAGCACCGGCCGATCAAAGCCCGCCGGCCGAGCGTCGCGGAACTGGCGGCGAAGTGGGCCTTGCGGCATCGATCCGTGGACGCCCTGACGGCTGGGGTGCTGGCGATTGGCGTCGTCGGACTGGGCGCCGTCGCCGGTATTCGGCGAGCGCCAACACTCAACTGAAGGACGCGGTCGTCGCCGTCAACCGGGCCCTGCACGAAGCGAGAGCCGCCGAGATCCGGACGGGAGGGGCCATCGAGCAATCCGACGAGTCGCGGAAGCAGGCCGAGCTGACCACCGCGTTCCTCGTCGATGCCCTCCGCAGCCCGGATCCGACCCGTGACGGCCGCGACGTCAAGGTCGCCGACATCCTCGATCGGGCCGGCGAGCGGCTCGAGCGGACGTTCGGAGGGTCACAGGCGAGCAAGGGAGCCCTACTCCATGCGCTCGGCGATACTTACTGGGGCCTGGGGCTGTACAACCGAGCGACGCAATTGCACGCGAAGGCCCTGGCCGTGCGCGAGGCGGCGCTCGGCCCTGACCATCCCGACACGCTCACGACCCGCGACCACCTGGGGAACGACCACTGGTGCGACCGCCTACAAGGACGCCGGTCAATTGTCCGATTCGATCGCCCTCTATGCGTCGAATCTCGAGCGGAGGGTCAGGGCCCTCGGCCCGGATCATCTCGATACGCTGCAGGCCCGGAACAATCTCGGCGTCGCTTACCGCGACGCTGGCCGGTTCGACGAGGCGATCGCGCTTTTCGAGAGCGCTGGAGCTTCGCGTCTCGAAGCTGGGTGCCGGGCACGCCCATACCAGCTTCAGCCGCATGGATCTGGGGATCGCCTACTGGTGCGCCGGCCGCTACTCCGAGGCGATCGCGACTCTGGAGCAGTCGAGCCGGCTGCGCGAAGCCCAGCAGGGTGCCGCCCACCCCGAGACCGTTCAGAGCCGCAACAAGCTCGCCGACGCACTGCGCGCCGCCGGCCGGCAGTCGGAGGCGATCGCACTCGTCGAAGAGACCCTCCGACGCAGCGAGGATGCCAACGGTCCTCACCATCCCTTCACCCTGCAGACTCTCGACGAGATCGCCACGGCGTACGAGGACTGCGGCCGCTTGGACGACGCCGAGCGTCTCCGTCACCTTCTCGTCGCCCGCCGTCGCAATGTCTTCGATCATGGCCACCCCACGGTGGCTGCCGATCTCGCCGGGCTGGGGCGGAATCTGCTGGCGCAGTCGAAGTGGTCGGAAGCCGAATCACATTTGCGCGGATCCTTGGCGAGCTTCCGGCGGATGATGCCCGACGACTGGAGGGGGTACGTCGCGATGAACGACCTAGGTCGCTCGCTTCTCGGCCAGGGGCGTCTCGCCGAAGCCGAGCCTTCGATCGTCGGGGGCTACGAGGGTCTCGAGGTGCGCCGGGACCGGCTCCCCGCGCCGCTCAGGTCTCGGGTCGTGGAGGCGGCCACTCACGTCGTGCGGCTTTACGAGTCGTGGGGCAAGAACGACGCGGCCGTCGCGTGGAAGGAGAGACTGAAGCTGACCGACCTTCCCGACGAGGTTTTCGCCGCGCCCTGAGCGACGACGGCGCGTCGCCTTCGGCGGCGTGACCACCGACCGGAGCACACCCGCCGCCCCCCAGCAGACGCATCATCCCGCCCGCTTCGACCCGGTGCAAGTGCCGCGGACCGGCCCCGGCCAATTGAGCATCGCTGTGGGCCGAACCTCGTCTCACTCCGCCACGATGGCCTTCCCCCGCTTGGAGATCGCGAAAACCGTGGGCCCACTGAGTGAGCCGCCCGATCCGCCGGCCACGCCGCTCAGGACGGTGACCTGTCCGCCCGTCGGGAAGGTCTCCGGACTCTCGAAGTCGATCGTAACCGCGTCGCTCGCCGCGCCGTAGGAGACCGTGAAATTCGTGATCGGGTGCAGGACGTGCTCGGTCTTCTTCTTGACCTTCTTGGTGGTGACCGTATCGACCTGATAATTCGCGGCGTTGCCCGCGGACGTCGGATCGAGCGGCGTGCCGAAGTCGAGGGTGAACCCGGAGAGCGGGCCTTGCCTACGGGCTTCCCTTCCTGTTGAGCTTGCATCGAACACCGGCTGCTCACCGATGACCGCCGCGGGCGTGGATGTCGGTGATCTGGAGGTGGGCGTGGTCGTCGGGGACGATGTGGGCAAGGAACGAACCGCGACGACCGTCAGATCCGTCGTGGCTGAAACGGTCTTGTAGTCGGCGGTGTCCGCGGGAGTGAAGACCGCCGACAGCAGGTCCGTGCCCGGACCGATGATCGTGCCGGCGGGTGGCGAGTAGACGAAGGTCCCCGGCACGCTGGCGATCGCGTCGAGACTCGGCAGACGAGAGGGGCGTTCCGAAATCGACGCCGACCGGGCTGCGACCACGCGATGCTGGGCGTCGCCTGCACCACGTCGATCGTCGCCATCGCCGTCACGGTCTTGTGGTCGGTGGTATCGGTGGGGGTGAAGGTCACCGACAGTGTGCCGGTCCCCGCCTTCGGGACCGTGCCCGCCGCGGGCGAATAGGCGAACGTCCCCGGCACGTTCGCGGTGGCGTCGAGCTGGGTGGAGGACAGCGGCGTTCCGAACGTGATGCCGGCAGGGTTGGCCCACGTGATGTCGGGAGCCATGCGAACCGTCGCGACGTCGAACGCGCTTGTGGTCGCGGGCACCAGGCTAGGTGCCTTAGCCTGCAGCAGGTAGCCGCTCCCCGTTGCGCTCAAAGTGAGGCCGTTGAACGTCGCGACACCCGACCCGAAAGGCTCCGTCAGCGTGCCGCCAAGCGTCGCGTTGCCGGGGTCGGCGATGAGGGCGACCGTGGCCGTGCCGGCGTAGGTCGTGTTCACGAATCCCAGCGAGTCTTCGGCCGTCACGACGACCTGGAATCCGGCGCACGGGCGCGACGTCGGCCGGCGGCTCGGTGGTCGCCACGGCCTCGACGGCCTTGCCCGCCACGACCTGGATGGGACCGATCGTGCCGGACAGGCCGCCGCCCGAGACGGCGAGCGTGTACCATCCCGGTTCGTTGAAGGTCAAGCCGGAGAACGCGGCGACACCGAGGCTGGCCGTCTCGGTGAGCGTCCCGCTGAGCGTCCCGCCTGCGGGCCCGCTCGCGATCGCCACAGTCACAGGCCGGTCGAACGCGATCGCCGTGTTGCCGGAGCCGTCCTGTGCGGCCACGCTCACGTTGAGCTGCGAGCTATCCGCGATCGAAGCGGGCGGTTGCGGCGTCGCCACCAATTGAGTCGGCGTCACCACGGCCGCCCCGTACTCGAACGCCCCAAGATGCACTGTTCCATTGACAGGGATGTAGGTCGCCTGGTCTCGCCACTGGTCCTCATCCCCGGCCTGTGCGGCCTCGACGAGGAAGCCCAGGACGTCCGCGAGCCGGCAGCGCGGACGAACGATGAAGAGCCCTGGACAGGTGCGACCCGCCTGCACCTGCGCCCTCAGTTCGGCGATCATCGTCCGGCGGTCGCGGGAGATCAGCACGCGCCCCGCACGCTCGGCCCAGACGAGGATCTCCGAGTCGGGACAGGAGAGCGGCAGGTCCGCAGGGTCCCCGACCCGGACCGCGTCGATCGACTCGACGGCCTGGGCGTTGTGATGCAGGATCGCGCTCCAGATGTCGCTGCGGAAATGCTCGTCGAGGAGGTAGCGAAGGGCCATGGATCACGACTCGCCCGGCGACCGAGCCGCAGTCGCCCTCTCGGCGATTCGACGACGGATCCGGAGTACGGCCGGGCTGGGCTCAGACGCCGCCTCCTGGCGGTCGAGATCGGCCCGGTATACGGCGACGTAGGTATCCACCTCGACTGGATGGGCCTCGCGAAAAGCGATCACGTTCCGGATCAGGTCCGACTCCAGCGTGGGGAACTCGTTGTGGATCTGGTCCGGGGTGCGTCCCTGCTGGTAGCGGTCGATCACCGAGTACAGACCGATTCGGTGGCCCGTCAGGACGATCTCGCCGTTCGGCCATCGAGTCAAGAAGTGGGGAAGATCCATGGACGTCCTCCGGCCGTGAGCTCCACCGAATCCGGTGGCATTATACCGCTACGAGCCCACTCCCGCCACGATGACTCTCGGGCCGACCCCGGAATGGGGTGGGCGTCTCGAAAGTGGGTGGAAGATTTCGTCGAACTGAGGTCTTCGATGTATCATCTCCGATTCAGTAGTCCTTTGTTCACGGAGGGTTCCCATGTCCTTTGCCCATCTTCCCGAAGAGCAGGCGCATCGCGCCGAGCAGTTGCTCGAATCCCTTAAGGCGTCCGCCGAAGGCGACCTGCGAGCCATCGCCGAATTACTGGCCAGCAAACCCGACGATCAACTCTTTGGCCAGACCGAGTTCCAACTCCGCGAACTCGTCCATCGCCTCGGCGCCCAGGCCCTCCAAACCGCTGCCGAGCAGCGGAAAAAAGGGGGTACCGAGGTTCCAGCATGACCTGCCCTCACTGCCAGGAACCGGCGCGATTCAAGGGTTATCGCCCGAAGGACCTGCTCTCGACGCTGGGGCCTTTGACCATCGCACGCGCCAATTACCATTGTTCCCACTGCCACCAAGGCCACTGTCCCGGCGACGATGCCTTCGGCTTGGACCCAGGTGATTTGACCGGCGGTGCGGCCGAGTTGACCAGCTTGGCCGGGACCCTGGACAACTTCGCCCGCGCCGCCGACGTGGTCTTGCCCAAGATGAGCGGATTGGTGATCGCCGAATCGACGGTGGAGCGGACGACCGAAGCGATCGGCTGCGAGCTGGGCCAAGCCGTGGAGGCGAAAGTCGTCTTCGGTGAGGCCCGACCGTGGGACTGGCACCACGACGCCGAGGGCAAGACCTGCGCCTACGTGTCGATCGACTCGACCGGAGTCGCCAAGCAAGGGCCGGGCGCGGCGGCCGCCGAGGGGGAGATGGTCGCGGTGGGGATGGTGTACAACCCGGTCGCGGAGAATCCACAGCAGTGGGCCAAACCAAAGGGCCGGCGGCCGCCTTGGCAAGCCCGATACGTGGCCAGCTTGGAGGGCCAAGAGGCGGTGGCCGAGCCCTTGCGTCACCAGGCCGGCCAGGTCGGCATGGGCCAGGCGCAGCGGTGGATCGCCATCAGCGACGGGGGCGTGGGTCTGGAAGAATTGCTGCGGGTCCACCTCGGCCGGGTCGAGGCGGTGATCCTGGACTTCTACCACGCCTCGGAACACCTGGGGGACTTCGCCAAGGTGTGGTGCGGTGGCGACGTCGAGGCGGCCCGGGCGAAGCATGCGGAGTGGGCCCACCGGCTCAAACGCGAGGGCGGTGCCGTGATCCTGAAATGGCTCGAGGGCCTGGATATCGCGGGCAATCCTCGGGCGCAGTCGGCGTGGGAGGAGATCGTGGCCTACTTCCGGAACCAGCACCATCGGATGGACTATCCGAGCTATCGAGCCCAGGGTTGGCAGATCCGCTCCGGTCCGGTGGAGGCGGCTTGCAAGACGGTCATCGGCCAGAGGATGAAAGGCTCGGGGATGCAGTGGGGGCATGAAGGAGCCGACGCGGTCAGCCATCTGCGAGCTCTGCTCTTGAGCGAGAAGGGCCGATGGGAGGCGTTCTGGGCCAACCGCCGCAAGGGGGCGTAGATCTCCTACCCACTCTAAAGACGCCCACCCCTGGAAATCGCCGAATTCCTTCATCATTCGAACGTCCGTTTCGAGTCCGCGCCGTTCGATCGGTCGTTCGTTCGAGCTGAGGCTGGCTTGCGAAAAGGCTCCCGGATAAGATGGTCCGCCGGGACCGGCCGGCCTCCGAGCGCTCCCTGCGGCGACGGCGGTTGTTGCTGAACCCCCTCGCGTCGCCGGTCTTGAGACGAGGAGACCAAGTCCATGTCATCACGCGGCTGCGGGCGAGGCCTGAGCATCCTCCTGCTGGGACTCCTGCTCTCGACCATTCCCCCGACGACACGAGCACAAGTCTTGCACCTGACAGGCCACGGTGGGGACGCCGATTGGGGCGAGACACCGGTGGTCGTCGAGGTCAAGACGCCGCTCACGACCGGCCCGTGTGTGCTGGAGGGCCCTCAGGGCGCCCGTGTCCCCGCGGCGATTTTCGAGGATGGGGGTCGGCGATGGGTTGCCGCCATCCTTCCAGCCGTGCCGGCCCGGAAGGCTTTCTCCTTCGACCTGAAGCCGGAAGTCCCGGCCGGCCGGAAGACTGCGGGGGGGATACGCTTTCGACCTTCTGGCAACAACCTCGAGGTGACGATCGACGACCGGCCGCTTGCGACCTACTGGGTCGGGACCGGACCGAAGCCCTTCCTCTATCCCCTGATCGGCCCGACCGGCGAATCATTCACTCGGGCCTATCCGATGTTCCGGATGCCGGGCGAGGATCGAGACCATCCCCATCAACGCTCGTGTTGGTTCACACACGGTCGCGTCAACGGGATCGACTTCTGGTCGGAAGAGCAAGGAACGCCGGGGGAGGGAAAAATAGGGACCATTCGTGAATCCGAACGGCAGGCGGTCGTCGAGGGGCCCGTCCTGGCGCGACTCCGGACCCGCGACGAGTGGCTCGCACCCGACGGCCGCCCCGTCTGCCAGGACCGGCGGGCCGTGACCTTCTACGCCACCCGGGATCTACGGATCATCGACTTCGACTTCGCGATCGAGGCGACCAGCGGCCCCGTGATCTTCGGCGACACGAAGGAAGGGATGTTCGGGCTGCGCGTCGCGTCCTCGATGGACGTCAAGAACAAGCAAGGCGGAAAGATCACCAACGCCGAGGGCTTGACCGATCTCGAGGCCTGGGGAAAGGCATCGCCCTGGGTCGATTATGTCGGTCCCGTGAAGGACCAGACCGTTGGGATCGCAATCCTCAACCACCCCAGCAGCTTCCGTTTCCCGACGACCTGGCATGTGCGCGACTACGGCCTATTCGCTGCCAATCCGTTCGGCCGGAAGGAATTCGGCCGGACTGACCGCGGCGATTACACTCTGCCGGCCGGCGAGACGCTTCGCTTCGCGTACCGGGTCATCCTCCACAAGGGCGACACCGCGTCACTGGGAGTTCGACCGGCTCTTCCAGAGTTATGCCGGGATCCCGGAGCTGACAACCCGCGCGGACTAACGGGCCGGGCCGCCATCGCCCGGCCGCCCCACGCCTTCCGACCGTCCCACTCCCCGGATGGTCCGATCGGGAGAGGTGACGCCTTCGAGTGGGACGTCGTGGGGCTCAACGGGCAGGCGTTCGACGAGCTGACAGGTCCAGCAGAGTGCCCAGCAGACACACTCCGGCGCATCGTGGGCAGGAGGCGGTCGTAATGCCCGGCTCCTCGACCCAACCGGTAACCGCGGTCGTCGAAGGCGAGCCCGGGAATGAGGGCCCAGTCGATCGAGTCCGCCGCCACTTCGGGCGAACGCGCGCTTGGCTCGGGGATACCGAGCACGCCAGGCGACAGGTCGCGTCCGGGATCGACCACCCGATGCAGGCGCAACCGACGCTCAATCCGATCCACCCGGGGGAGGATCACTCGCTTGCCCGAATCGCGAGCCATCGCCAGGAAGGGAGCGGTAGGGATTTCCTCCGGGAACGCGGAGACATAGAGGAGCACCGTCTCCGCTCCCGCCCAGCCAGGGAGCCGCGGGAACGCATCAACGAGCGCCGCCGCTTGAGCGCGCCGATCGTGCGGGTCGATCGCGTCGATCGCGGTGATGATCGACCGGCGCCATTGCCGCTTGGTCAGGGCGAGGGGAGAACGCTCCTCGGGGCGGCGGGAGGTCATGTCGATGGGGCGGCTAGCCGGTCATTCGCAGTCGGAGTTTGAGCGTTCCAAGTTCATAAGTGGAAGAGGCAGAAAAAACCTCCGCCGCAATGCCGGTGGGGTGCTTTTGAGAACCCGCAGTTCAAGTGGGTACCTGAGACTCTCGAGAGGCTGCAGAGCAACCCCAAGGAGCCGAGTTCGGTTCCCTACGGGTTTAATGTTGGTTCGCCAAAAGGACCACCCCTTATCGAGCATGGCAGAGGCTCGTCCGGATGAACCAGACGACCTCACTGTACCCGCGCGGCGCCGGCGATCAAGAGGGCATACGCAAACGCGGCGATTGGACCAGCAGGCGGCCGCTGACGGACGCCGAGATCAGGGAGACCCGAGGCGTCGATGCTCGCGTGACTCGCCGGCTCGAAGCCGGCGGATCTGGTCGCGGATTCGCGCCGCTTCCTCGTAGTTCTCGAGCTTGACCGAGACCTCGAGCTGCTGTTCCAGACGCTCGATGGGTCCGATCGGGCGATCCCGTTCGAGGTCCTTCTGCCATCGGAGGAGGAACTGGAGCTCGGCGCATTCCTCCTCATGTTCCTCCTGGCCGTAATCGGCGAGGAACTGGCGGATGGCTCGGATGCCGCCGTCGATGAATTCGAGCGCGCCGCGGGAATCCTCCTGGCGCAGGGCCTCGGAGGCCTTCGCGCGGCAATGCATCATCTCGACATAAGGGCGGTAGCGATCGAACTCGATGCGGTCGCGCTGGCGGGCGGCATGCTTGACCACGAAGGCGAAGAGGCGGAGGTTGCGCGGTGTCGTGCGCCACCAGGTCAAATCGCTCGAGATGGAAGGCCGAAAGATAACGGTGATAATACTGGACACCCTCGCGCATCAGGATGCCGCACTCGTCCGGTCCCAGGGTGTACTGTTCTCCGGCGGCCGCGGCCGTCCGCTGCGCGGCCTCGTGGAATTCGAGCATCGACTCGTGGCCGCCCGGTCGCTGACCGTCAGGGCGGCCGTCCAGCTCCATCTGCATGACACCGAGGTCGATCCGCATCTGGATCTTCGCGGTCCCGTCGTCAGCCGTGATCGTGCGGACCTGCACGCGATCGGGCTCGAACTCCCAACCGGCCAGGATGGGCCGGAGATCCTGGCTCATGGGAGGAGTCACTCCGAACTCAACGCGGTTTCAGAACTCGTTATTATCGTGGATCATGGGCTCGAGCTCTTTCGTGTTGCGTTCCACGGCGAGCACGATGGTCCGTTCCTCGATGCCGTCGGCGCTGGCGGCCACGGCCGGGATGATCTGCCGCGAGTCGGGGAGACTGAAGCGGACCGTGAAGGTCCCGTCGGGTCGGAGCTGGACCGGTTCGCCCTGGAGCGTCACGCGTGCGTTCGGCTCGGTGGTCCCGTAGACGATCAGTTCGGCGTCGATGTGAAAGTGGAAATCGCGGCCCAGCGTCGCCGCCCCGAGACCGTGCAGCGAGACGCTATTCATCGGCCGGCGCAGGCGCTCCTCGAACAGGTCGCGCAGGTCGATCGCCGTGCTATGCCCGTTGTTCCCTCCGCCGATCGAGGCCGGGTTCTCGATCCGGTCGATCTTCTTCTGGACGTCGAGCCAGTTCTCGTCGAGCGGATCGGCGACTCCCAATTTCGGCGTCGTCACCACGTTGGATCGGGCCAGGACGTAGAACTTACCGCGGCGCGACAGGTAGCCGACGTCGATGCGAAAGGAACGCGACGGCTCCACGACATCGATGTACCAGTTGTTGACGCCGCCATGGATCGGGATATCGCGCAAGTGGCGCTCGGAGGCGGACGTCGTATCCTCGCTGGAAACGTCCATCAGCCGCAAGATCGGCCGGGCCATATGCCATTCCTGCCCCAGGGCCGCTTGGGCCCTGGCGAGCGTCGCACGGCTGAGTTCCCAGTAGGCATGGAGCCAGTATGAATCGCGGGCGAGGACGACGATCCGGTCCTTCTGATGGGCATGGTCGAGGGTGTGCACGGTCGGTGGTGCCATCGATTGCGCGGCCGCCAAGGTCGCGGAATGACCATTGCCATTGGGGGCGGGCGCCCGACCGGAGGTCCTGTTCCTCCGGGCCGGAGACACGGTTGACTTGGAGCCGGACTTCCGCTTGGCAGCGGCGCGAGGGGCGGACAATGCCCGGATCAACTGATCCTTCCTCATCGCGTGCCAGCCGGTGATGCCGTGATCCTTCGCCAGTTGGGCGAGACGCTTCTTATTGCAGTCCTTGAGTGCATCGACGGTCATACGGTACCACTCCGACACCCCGCAGCGTCCACGCAAGCTGGTCTCGCGAGGGGTGGTTGTAATGCGTTCGATGATCATCCGTGAGTGGACCGATCCGGAAAACTCCATGCGTCCCGGACTGGATCGGATGGCGCAACGCCTCGGCATGAGACCCCGATACCGGCGAGACCAACGACCACAAAACCCTCAGCGGAATCCCAGCATGACGAGCCGGAAGGGCGATACCTCGATGAACCGACGCCACCGCGACGCGACCGCGAAGATGACCAGTATCCACATTGAAAACGACGAAGGCGGCCTGCGCGCCCCTCACCGGGGCTCGCAGCCGCCTCTATGCTTCAATCGACAGGGGACCTCACGCAGGTATGGCAGCATGGCGAGTCCCCTGGCTGGATGGACCGGACAAGTCGAGCAACACCGGATGAAATTCATCCCGTTTTCGCTCTCGCTTCGCCAGGTACCAAATACCATAGACCTGCGGGCCCTGTCAATCATCGCGCGGCGGGAGTGTTCGGAAATGGACACTTTAACGCATCGCCGGCCGAACACGCCGTCGGAGGGAGTCCCGGCAATTACTTTCTCGGTAGAGCGAATGGACTTCAGACGACTTTGTGAAAAATTTCTCGAAGAGACGTATTGAGTGGTTGACAGGGGGTATCCGCGCAGGTAACTTCTGGCTCTGGATGGTCCCCTTGTTTTGTCATCCCGCGACCGCCGGATCGACGGCCGCCAGCCGTCGGACCGGTGTTGTCACCCGGGCTAGCCCCGCGCGGGCGGCATCCGGGACACAGGAGTCGTGCGTGGCCGACCAACCGGAGCCGCGGTCTCCTCTCGGAGTGGGCCTCGAGCTGGCATCGAGGATCACGACGATCGGGTTGGAGTTCGCGTTGCCCCCCATGGCCGGCTTTGGAGTGGACTACTGGCTTGGGACGACCCCGGCGGGGACGATCGCCGGCGCGGTGGTGGGCTTCCTGGTCGGGATGCTGCATACCGTGCGGATGTCGAGCGACCTCGCCACCGGGCCGCGTCGGCCGGGCCGCCGATGAGAGTTTCGGCGGAATCGGCTCCAGACAGATGATGATATGACTGGCCCGCTCGACTCCCATCGACCGAACGAGTCGGTCCCGCGTGGCGGCGAAGCGGACCGACCGATCAGACCACCCGATCACGGACAACCATGGCCGGACAATCCCACAACCCCCTGAGCCACGTCCTCGATAGCACGACGATCGAGCTGCCGTGGTGGTCGTCCAACTACACCAAAGAAATCATCCTGCGCCCGATCGGCGGGATCCAGATCACGCGCTTCATGCTCATGGAGCTGATCGCAGGGGTGCTGATGATCGCGGTCCTCGTCCCGGTCGTGCGGCACATCGCCCGCAACCCGGTCAGCCGCGGCTGGTTCATGAACATGATTGAGTCGGTCCTCATGTTCATCCGAGACGAGGTCGCCCGTCCGGCGATCGGAGGGCACGGCGCCGACCGGTTCCTCCCCTACCTGTGGACGGTCTTCTTCTTCGTGCTGTTCAACAACCTGCTGGGGATCTTCCCCGGGGGGGCGTCGGCAACGGGGAACGTCAACGTGACGGCGGTGCTGGCGCTGATGACGCTCGTGGCCGTCGTCGGCGCCGGGGTGCGGGAGATGGGGCCCGTGGGCTTCTGGACGGGCCTTGTGCCGCATCTCGACGTCCCGCGATGGATGCATCCACTGCTATGGGGCCTGATGCTCGTCATCGAGGTCGCGGGACTGCTGATCCGGCATATCGTGCTCGCCGTGCGTCTCTTCGCCAACATGTTCGCCGGCCACGTGGTGCTCTCGGTGATCCTCGGGTTCATCCTGATGGCCTACGCGTCGCTGGCCTTCTGGCTGGTGATGCCGGCGAGCATCCTCGGCGTGATCGCGCTGAGCATGCTCGAGCTGTTTGTCGCATTTTTGCAGGCGTACATCTTCACGTTTCTGTCTGCGTTGTTCATCGGGATGGCCGTCCATCCGCACTGACGACGCTGCGCCGGCGGCGGGCGCCGGCCGGGTCGTGCCGGAGGGTCTGAGGTCGAACGCCGGGCCGCGATGGGCGGGCCCGAGGTCGGCGGACGAGTGCGGCCGGTCCCGCTGTGGAAATCTCGGTCGGAGAATGTCTCCTCAACCACCCAAGGAGTCGAGATTCAGATGAAGTGGATCAAGTCGATCATGTTCGCCGGGGCGCTCTTCCTCTTCGCCAACGGGACCGCGCAGGCGCAGCCCACCACGGCGGCCGGTCCGTTCTCGGACCTCAAGGCGATCGGCGCCGGCCTGGTGATCATCGGGGCGGCCCTGGGCATCGGCAGCCTGGCCAAGGGGGCCGTGGAGAGCATGTCGCGCCAGCCGGAGATCGCCGGCAACATCCAGACGGCCATGATCATCGCCGCGGCGCTCATCGAGGGCGTGACCTTCTTCGCGCTGGTCATCATCATCCTTCAGGTCATCCTCGGCAAGTAGGGCCGCGGGTTGGAGCGGCGAGCCCTTGCGCTCGAAGGGCTCGGCCGGGCCGGCGGCAAGACGCCGGCCGAACGATGACCAACGGACTCCTCCGAGTCTCCCGTCCCGCGCGAGAATTCTCATGTTGATGCGATTGAATCGAGCTGTCTGGTTGGGATCGCTGGCTCTGGTCGTCGGCCTGCTCGCGCCTTACCGCGCGTCGGTGGCCCAGGAGGCGCGCGGGCCCGCGCCCGCCGGCACGCATGCGGAAGCGACTCCGGGGGCGGGCGCGCATGAAAACTCGGCCGAGGACTCCAACCCGCTCAAGCCGGAGCCGACGCTGGCGATCTGGACCCTCGTGGTCTTCGTCGGCCTGATGTTGGTGCTGGGACGCTTCGCCTGGAAGCCGCTGCTCTCGGCCCTCCATCAGAGGGAACATCACCTCCAGCACGTCCTGGAGGAGACCGAGCGGGCCCGCAACGAGAGCGAGGGCCTTCTCGCCGAGCACCGCCGGCAGATGGCCCGCGCCGCCGACGAGGTGCGCGCCATCCTCGAGAAGGGGAGGCAGGATGCACAGGCCACCGCCGAGCGGTTGATCAAGCAGGCGCAGGACGAGGCCGAGGCGGCCCGTCAGCGGGCCCAGCGCGACATCGTGTCGGCCCGCGACCAGGCGCTCGCCGAGATCTGGCAGAAGGCGGCGGACACCGCCGTGTTGGTCGCCGGCCGGGTGCTGGCCACGGAGCTTTCCGTCGACGATCATCGCCGCCTGCTGGATGCGGCCATCCGCGAGCTGCCGGCGGTGGCCGGCGCCAACGGCAAGGGAGGTCATCCCGCATGACCGCTGCCCAAACCCCTGCCACTGGCGTCGTCGAGGTCGCGGATGACACGACCATCGCCATCGCCCGCCGCTACGCCGAGGCCCTCATCGACGCCGTCGAGAAGCAGGGCCAGGTCGACGCGGCCTTGGAAGAGCTGGCGGAATTCGAATCGGACGTGCTGGCTCGCTTTCCCCGGTTCGCGCAGTTGCTGGCCTCGGAGCGCGTCGCGGCGGCCGATAAGGACCGCATCCTCACCGAGGCCTTCTCCGGCCGGGCCTCGGACCTGGTGTTGAGGTTCCTGCGGGTGCTCAATCGCCATGGGCGCCTGGGGCTGCTCGGGCCGATCGTCGCCGAGGCCAGGACGATCTGGGACCGGCGCAACCGCCGCATCCCGGTGTCGGTCCGCTCGGCCGTCGTGCTCGGCGAGGACCAGATTCAGTCGCTCCGCGAGCGGCTGGCGGGCCTGGTCCCCGGCACCCCGATCCTGAGCGTTTCGACGGACGCCTCGCTGATCGGCGGCCTGGTCGTCCAGGTCGGCGATCACGTGTATGACGCGTCGGTGAAGAACCGTCTCGCACAGCTACGCCATCGCCTCATCGAAGGGAAGTTGCATGAGATTCAGAGCCGACGAGATCAGTTCAGTTATCCAGCGTGAAATCGAGCAGTTCTCCCCCGAAGTCACGCGGAGCGAGGTGGGCCAGGTCCTCGAGGTCGGCGACGGCATCGCGCGCGTCTACGGGCTCTCGGGGCTCATGGCCGGAGAGATGGTGTCCTTCGAGAACGGCGTGAAGGGCATTGCGCTGAACCTCGAGGAATCGTCGGTCGGCGTGATGATCCTCGGCGAATACACCGAGATCGAGGAGGGCGACACGGTCACGGCGACCGGCGAGCTGCTGCGCGTGCCGGTGGGCGAGGCCCTGATCGGGCGGGTGGTCAACGGGCTGGGCGAGCCGATCGACGAGCACGGTCCGGTCGCGACCGACCGGACCTGGCCGCTGGAGTCTCCCGCGCCCGGCATCGCCGACCGCCAGCCGGTCGACGAGCCGCTCCAGACCGGCATCAAGTCGATCGACGCCATGACCCCGATCGGCCGCGGCCAGCGCGAGCTGATCATCGGCGACCGCAAGACCGGCAAGACGGCCATCGCCATCGACGCAATCCTCAACCAGAAGGGGACCGGCGTCATCTGCGTCTACGTGGGTATCGCCCAGAAGGAGTCCACGACCGCCGGGTTGGTGGACGTCCTGCGCCGTCACGGCGCCCTGGACTACACCATCGTCGTGGCCGCCGGCGCCAGCGACCCGGCTTCGATGCAGTACATCGCGCCCTACGCCGGCTGCGCGATGGCCGAGTACTTCATGTACGAGCTGGGCAAGCCGACCCTGGTGATCTACGACGACCTCTCGAAGCAGGCCGTCGCCTATCGCGAGGTCTCGCTGCTGTTGCGGCGGCCGCCCGGCCGCGAGGCGTTCCCCGGCGATATCTTCTACGCGCACTCCCGGCTGCTGGAGCGATCGTGCAAGCTGGCCAACCACTATATCATCCTGCCGGAAGGCACTTCGACCGAGAACGTCACCGACGAGATGGGCGTTGACGGGAAGTTCTACATCGGCGTCCCGGGGCTCGAAGAGGCCAAGCACGCCCTCAAGGAGCATTATCCTCAGGGGCATAAGGTCGTGAAGACCACCAAGTCGGGCGGCTCGCTGACGGCCTTGCCGATCATCGAAACGCTCGAGGGCGAGGTCTCGGCCTACATCCCCACCAACGTGATCTCGATCACCGACGGGCAGATCTACCTGGTCCCCGACCTGTTCTTCGCCGGCGTCCGCCCGGCGATCGACGTCGGCATCAGCGTCTCGCGGGTCGGCGGCAAGGCGCAGATCCCGGCGATGAAGAAGGTGGCCGGCGGCCTGCGGCTGGACCTCGCCGCTTTCCGCGAGCTGGAGGCATTCGCCCAGCTCGGTACCGAGCTCGACAAGGCCACGCAGCGCCAGCTCGACCGCGGCTATCGCATGGTCGAGCTGCTCAAGCAGCCCCAGTACCAGCCGCTCAGCGCCACCGACCAGGTCATGAGCCTCTTCGCCGGCATCGAGGGCTATCTCGACGACGTCGAGCGCCGCGCGGTCCAGAAGTGGGAAGCCGAGTTCCTCCGCTTCATGCGCAAGGCGCAAGTCGAGCGTCCGCGATGCCCTCGAGCGCGAGAAGAAGATGACGCCCCAGATCGAGGCCGACCTCCGCGCGGCCATCACCGAGTTCAAGACGCATTGGAAGGGATAGGGTTCGGTAGGTTCCAAACGCCCCGAAGGGGCGGCAACAGATCGGCCCGGGGCATCGCCCCGGGGACATGGCTCGCCCCGAGGACATGGCCTCGCCCCCCGAGATCCAAAGATGGCCAAAGCCCGCGCAATCGTGAAGCGCCGCAAGGCGATCGAGAATATCCGCAAGATCACGCGGACGATGGAGCTCATCGCCACCAACCGATTCCGCAAGGCCCTGAATCGGGCCACGGAGGCCGAGGCGTTCACGCGGAAGATCGCCGAACTGGTCGCCGACCTCGGCGAGACGACGAGAGAGGTGACACACCCCCTGTTAGTGCGCCGCGAGCCGATTCAGCGGTCATTGATGCTCGTGCTGACGAGCAACCGAGGGCTGGCCGGGGCCTACAACGGGAACGTCCTGCGGGTGGCCAATGCCCGGCTGCTCGACAACCGGACCGGAGGCATCGACACGACCGTGGAGGTCGCCGGCAAGCGCGGGATCAATTTCTTCCGCTTCCGCCGGCAACCCGTGCAGGCGACCTACACGCAGTTCGAGGACCGTCCCCAGTACGAGGAGGTCGAGGCCCTCGCCGAGAAGTACATTAAGCTCTACGTGCAGGGCTCGATCGATCGCTTCGACGTGGCGTATACCCAGTTCATCTCATCGTCGCGGCAGATCGCGACCGTCCAGACGCTCTTGCCGATCGTCACGGCCGAAATCGGTCGAGCGGGCCCGTCGGTCCGCCAGGCCAAGCCGGCGGCGACTGAGGCCCCCGCGCCGGCGAAGAAGACGGAACGCGTACCCTACGAGTTCCTGCCGGATCCCCGGAGCATCCTCGAGGAGATCGTGCCGGTCTCGTTCAAGGTGCGGCTGTTCAAGTGCTTCCTCGACGCCGCCGTCAGCGAGCAGATCGCCCGCATGGTCGCGATGGGCGGGGCCACCAAGAACGCCGACGACCTGGTGAAGTCGTTGACGCGACAGTACAACCGGGCCCGACAGACGCAGATCACCCGCGAGCTGGCCGATATCGTCGGCGCCGCGGCGGCCTTGCAGTGAGATCTACGGCGTTCGGGCCTACCAGCCTGACAGGATCGAGACGTCGGGCAAAGGCCCGACCGACGAGCGAATTCCAGGGGGAACGACGATGGCTACCGATACGAACACCGGACGGATCTCGCAGGTGATCGGCTCGACGTTCGATGCCGAGTTCGATGAAGGGCATCTGCCCAACATTTACAACGCCCTGAAGGTCGAGGGCAAGGTCAAGGGCATGCGGATCAACCTGACGGGCAAGGTGGAGCAGCACCTGGGCGGCAACCGGGTGCGGTGCGTGGCCCTGGGCTCGACCGACGGGCTGGTTCGCGGCATGCCGGTGGTCGACACCGCCGGGCCGGTGAGCGTGCCGGTCGGCACGGCGACACTGGGTCGCGTCTTCAACCTGCTGGGCGACACGATCGATGGCCGTGGCGCCGTCGACATCCAGGAGCGCTGGCCCATCCATCGCGAGCCACCGCCATTCGAAGACCTCTCGGCCAAGACCGAGCAGTTCGAGACGGGGATCAAGGTTATTGACCTGCTGACACCGTTCGTCCGCGGCGGCAAGATCGGCCTCTTCGGCGGCGCGGGGCTGGGCAAGACGGTTATCCTGACCGAGCTGATCGCGCGGATCGCGTCGGTCCACAGCGGTTACTCCGTGTTCGCCGGCGTGGGCGAGCGGACGCGCGAAGGCAACGACCTCTGGCTCGAGATGCAGGAGACCAAGATCGGCAGCACAGACAAATCGGTCATCGACAGCACCGTGATGTACTTCGGCCAGATGAACGAGCCTCCCGGGGCCCGGTTGCGGGTCGCGCTTTCGGCGCTGACCTCGGCCGAGTGGTTCCGCGACTCCACCGGCGCCGACACCCTGCTGTTCATCGACAACATCTTCCGGTTCAGCCAGGCCGGCTCGGAGGTCTCGGCGCTATTGGGCCGGATGCCGTCGAACGTCGGCTACCAGCCCACCCTGGCGACCGAGATGGGGGCGCTGCAGGAGCGCATCACCTCGACCAAGAAGGGCGCGATCACGTCGGTGCAGGCCGTCTACGTCCCGGCTGACGACCTGACCGACCCGGCTCCGGCGACCACCTTCGGGTTCCTGGACGCCTTCATCGTGCTGGCGCGATCGATCTCCGAGAAGGGGATCTACCCGGCGATCGACCCGCTCGGCTCGAGCTCGCGAATCCTCGACCCGCAGTACGTCGGCCAGGAGCATTACGACGTCGGCGCCGGGTCCAGACGATCCTCCAGCGCTACAAGGAGCTGCGGGACATCATCGCGATCCTGGGCGTGGACGAGCTGTCGGAGGACGACAAGCTGATCGTCCATCGCGCCCGCCGGATCGAGCGGTTCCTGTCGCAGCCGTTCTTCGTGGCCGAGGTGTTCTTGAATAAACCCGGCCAGTACACCAAGCTGCCCGATACCATTCGCAGTTTCAAGGAGATCTGTGAGGGCAAGTGGGACCACCTGCCCGAAGGCGCCTTCATGTACGTCGGCGCGATCGAGCAGGCCGAGGAGCAGGCCCGGAAGATGAACGCCTGAGGGGGCGGATTCACCTGGGGCCGTGGCGCGGGCGGGCCGGCGATCGACGGCGCGCTCGATCGAGTCGAGGGCGAAAGACCAGAAGGCGACCAGCTCGATGGCGACATACACCGATACGATTGGCGAGGAGAAGGGCCGCAAATTCGGCGAGAAGCGCATCCAGTGCGTCGTGGTGACGCCCGAGCGAACGTGGCTCGACGAGCTGGTGGACTCCGTCGTCATCCCCGCCTACGACGGCGAGCTGGGTGTCCTGCCCGGCCATACGCCGCTGATCGCACGGCTCGGATACGGCGAGCTACGGACCAAGACGGGCGAGACCGTGCACCGCTATTACGTGGACGGCGGATTCGCCCAGGTCCGCGACGACGTCGTCACGGTCCTGACTCATCGCGCCCTGCCGTCCGCCCAGGTCGATGCGGCAACGGCCACGAAGGAGCTGGAGCGTGCCGAGGAGCAACGGGCCGTCACCGACCACGAGTTCGCCGACAAGCAGCGGGCCGTCGCCCGCGCCCGCGGCATGATCCGGGTCGCGCGCCACGGCTGATCGACGCGATCCGGAATGAGGACAGACGGTCGAACACCGGCCTGGACGTGCCCTCCACTACCCACTCGTCCCGAATCCCTGCTCCGGCGCGGGGAAAAATGCCGCCCCCCGATAGAGCATCTGCACGTTCCAGTCCTCGCCGGTCCACGAGTGGTGGCGGACCGTCACGTCGCGACCGTCCAGGTCGATCTCCAGGAAGCCGGGTCGGTTCCGACCGGAGTGGCTCCGGAGAAGGGGTGCTCCAGGGTTCAGGCAGAGCTGTCCGGGCAGATCGGCCGGTCGATGCGCCCAAGTGGCGTGGATATGCCCGCAGCAGTACAGATGCGCACCGATCGTGGCCAGCCATCGCCGTAGTTCGTTCGCGTTGAGCATCCGTTTGCCCAGGAGCTCGCGCTCGAAGGGGTCGGGGACCGCCACGGGATAGTGGCAGGCCACGATGAGCCGCGACGCGCGCGATCCTGCCGACGCGACCAACTCCTTCGCCTCGTCGACCTGGGCGGGGGCCAGACGACCCCGCGCGGTCACCGCCGCCTGGGTCGGATCGAGGCCCAGGATCGCCGTGAAGGGATCGATTTGTCGCAGCCATGGGTATCGGAGACGGGGCGCGAATTCCCCGAAGAACTTCTCGAACCGGCGACTGCGATGGGCCCACCACGTGTACCGATCGTGATTTCCCGGGATGACCGTCAACCGTTCCGGCTCGTCGAGCCAGGGCGCGAGCGCCCGCCGCGCCGCCCGGAATTCATCCGGCAGGGCCGTGGTCGTCAGGTCGCCGGTGATCAGGATATGGTCCGGCTCGAGGCTGCTGACCCGGTCGACGAGCCGAGGAATTCCCGCCAGCCGGAAGCGCCGGGCCCGGCCGGCCAGAAGCGAAGCCATGCCCGCGAGCCGTTTGCTCATCAGCCGCAACGGGTTGAACGCGTATTGCCAGAAGTGGATATCGGAGAGGTGGACAATGCGCACGGATTCGGCCTCGGCTTGTCCCGGTTTCCCGAGCAGATACTCCGGTCAGCCCATCCAGCCGACGAGGATATCGTACGCCGTATGTGTGCCGACGGCGATCCCGAAACCGCGGAGGACGAAGACCCACGCGAAGAACACGCCGGCCATCCACCGGAAGATGAAAGCGTACCAGGTGAATGGCTCGCCGGGCATTCCGGCGTGGTGGGCCAAGGCGAATAGCAAGGCCGAAGCCGTGACCGCCCAGCTACTCGCCAGGACCTGGGGCATCTGGAGGAGCCTGAGGGTCGCATAGAACGCAGGGACTAACATCAGCCGGAAGAGCGTTTCTTCGTAAACTCCGGCACCGACATAGCCGATCAAGGCGCTGAGCTGCGGACGAGCCGACCCGGGTTCGAGGGCCAGCAGGGGCCATCGGTCTTGCTCGAGGTAGGAGAAGCCGAGGTCGACCAGCCTGCCGACACCCAACAGCGCGATGGCCCAGAACAGGCTCTCGAAGATCATTCCCGCCAGGATCGAGGGCGAGAATCGCCAGTCGCGCGACCGGGCGATCTGCCAGCCCATCAGGATCACGACCAGGAGCAGGGGCAGGAACCAGGGATCGGACAACCCGGCCGCCGCCAATCCGCGCCGCATCCAGGCGTCGGCGCCCGAACGCAGGGCCCCGGGTTCGGCGGCGCCCCCGAGAAGGTATACCGAGACCTCATAGAGCAGGACCATCGGGGCCACGAACAGGAGCGACGGGACGGGGCGGCGGGTCGCCTCCCAGTAAGAGCAAGGCCGGTGCTCCGCCAGCCACGCCTGCGGATCGGCACCCGTCGGATTCGCGCGACGCGGCGAGCGGCGCGCTCGGCCGAACCTTCGGGTTGAGAGTCGGGGTAAGACCAAGAGACACCCTTTCTTCCAGTGCCCGACGCGGGGCGCCGACCCGCTTCTGCGGCCGCTACCCCGAGCGTTTCAATATTGTTATCGTTTTCGGCCGCGACGAAAAATACGAAATCATGGGGTGCCTTGTAGGCCCGGAATGGGAAGGCTACCATAAGCACTAAATCAGGACCGCGGAGCCTTGACGGCGCCGCGGTCCGCCTTCACAATGGCGACGCAATCGGCGCCATCGTCGTCCGTCCTGCCCTGCTGGCGCTTTTCATGGGTCGTTGGCGTGCTCGATCGGGTCGTCGAACTCAGCACCGCGTCGTCACCGCATGGCCCGGATGGGTCATCCATCCCTCGGGCCGCCTCAGGTGGCCGGTGCTGCCGAGTCGCTGGCGATAGGATTCGATGTTGGGAGGATCGACGCGTGGAATCGCGGTATCGACTCGCATTGATACTCGGATGCTCCTGCCTGGCGATCGCGGCCTCCGGCTGCTCGGACGCGATCAACGCCGGCCCTCTCCAGTACGTCGAGGCCGACGCGCTGACCCAGGATCTCGGGCCCAACAAGGCCAATCTCCACGGCAAGCCGAACCTGCAGAACAAGGTACGCAAGGCGCTCGTCGATCTCTATGGCCCGACACCTCAGCAGATCCGCGTCCCGGCCGGCTCGCCGTTGCTCAACGGCGGCATCTACCTGGCGAACAAGAAGGTCGAGGGCGAGGGAGAGGGTGCTGCGGTCAAGCGGATCTTCTGGGGTGGGAGCTTCGATGACCCTCAGTTGACAGCCCAGGCCGGCGGCTATGCCATCTATCGCCGCAACTGCCTCCATTGCCACGGAGTCTCCGGGGCTGGCGACGGTCCCACTGCCCCATTCCTCTATCCCATACCGCGCGACTATCGCCGGGGAATCTTCAAGTTCACTTCCACCCCGAGCGGGGCTCGGCCTCACCGCGATGACCTTCGCCGGACCATCACCTACGGCCTGCACGGGACGTCCATGCCGGCCTTCGAGCCGCTGCTCACCGAGGCGGAGATCGAGGAGGTCATCGATTACGTCATGTTCCTGAGCGTCCGGGGGGAGACCGAGTTGAACCTGATCGATGAGGCCGCCACCGCGGACGAAAACGACGCCAATGCCCTCGGCGAGGACACCGTCAAGGACATCGTCAGCGCCGTCTTCAAGAAGTGGCACACGGCCCAGACCCAGGTCTTCAATCCCCCCATCGCGCGCACGCCGCCGACGCGGGAGAGCATCTTGAGGGGCCGCGACCTGTTCCTGGGCTCCGACTGCAAGGACTGCCACGGCCGGCTGGCGCACGGCGATGGCGAGAGCTTCGTCAACATCGACGTGTTCAACGAGGTCGTCTTCGGCGGCAACCCCAGCGAGCGGCAGGCCCGGATCGATGCCCTGGATGAGAAGACCAGGACCCTCTGGAACCAGAAGCCGGACGATTGGGGCAATCCGCTCCGCCCGGCGAACCTGAACCGCAGCCAGTATAAGGGCGGCCGCCGCCCGATCGACATCTACTGGCGAATCGCCAAGGGCATCAACGGGGCCCAGATGCCGGCGCATTATCCGTCGCCATTCGACGAGAAGAAGATGTGGGACGTGGTGAACTTCGTTCTGGCCCTGCCCTTTGAACCCGAGCTTCTGAGAGACGTTCCTTCGCCCGCGAGCGGCACCGCCGTGGCCGCGGCGGAGGGGAAGTAAGAGCGGCTAGCGGCGAGTGGCTCGTGGCGCGACGAGTTGGACCTTGACCCCCCAGCAGCCACCGGCCTCGAGGCAGAATGGGAGCGTTTCCGTGCGAAACTGGAGCATCCTCTTCGCGTTGGCGGCAATCGGCGTCGTCGCCTGCTTCGTCTACTCCTACTTCTCCCCGGATTGGTGGCTCCCCAATACGGCGGACGATCCGCACCACGTGGTCTCGAAATTCGGGCGCGAGATCGACAGCCTCTACTTGATCATCCTGTACATCACGGGCGTGGTCTTCATCGGCACCCAGGTCGTGCTGGTGTGGGCGATGCACCGGTTCGTGGACGAGCGGGACGCCCAGGGCCGCCCGGTCCGCAAGGCCGACTACTTCCACGGCAGCCAGCGCTTGGAGGTGATCTGGACGATCATCCCGGCCGCCATCCTGGTGTTCATCGCCCTGTACCAGATGGGGACGTGGGCCGAGATCAAGTTCCGCAGTTCGGCTCCCAAGGTCCCCCCGCTGGCCGAGATCACGGGGCGGCAATTCCAGTGGGTGATGCGGTATCCCGGCCCCGACGGGCGGCTCAACACCCGGGACGACCTGATCGTCGTCAACGACTTGCATTTCGTCAAGAACAAGCAGGCGCTGATCTACCTGAAGTCATCCGACGTTCTTCACTCGTTCTTCCTGCCGCAACTTCGGATCAAGCAAGACGCCGTCCCGGGCCTGACGATCCCGGTCTGGTTCGACGCCGACACAGCCGGCGACTACGAGCTCGTGTGTGCCGAGTTGTGCGGCTGGGGGCATTACAAGATGCGGGGCCGCGTCACGGTCCACGAGACCGACGAGCAGCTACAGAAGTGGATGGACGAGAAGCTGGCCGAGCAGAACCGGAGCCAGCTCACGATGGCCAGCGGTCCCGAGGGGAGGTGATTGGGATGAGTGCTGAACTATCTGCCAACGGGCCGTCCGGCGATGTCCCGAAGTCTTCTCACGAGCATGGAGACGGCCATGCGCCCGCGCACGACCATGGCCACGGCGGGGAGCACGGGCATGGGCACGATCACGACCACATTCACCCGGCTCCCCGTTTCTTCATCACCAAGTACGTGTTCTCGACCGACCACAAGATCATCGGCCTGCAGTTCCTGTTCTCGGGCCTGATCTTCTTCGTGCTCGGCGGCCTGCTGGCCATGGCGGTCCGCTGGCAACTCGCCTGGCCATGGAAGCCGATGCCGCTGCTCAGCCACTGGCTCTGGTCCAGCCCGTCGTTCGGCTACCAGCTTCCGCCGGAATACTACAACAAGCTGTTCACCATGCACGCGACGATCATGATCTTCTTCGTGATCATCCCGATCCTGACCGGCGCGTTCGGGAACTTCCTCATCCCGCTGATGATCGGGGCCCGCGACATGGCGTTCCCCAAGCTGAACATGGTCTCGTACTGGTTCATGTGGCCAGCGTTCATCATGATCACGTACTCGTTCTTCGTGGAAGGCGGGTCCGCCGAGGCGGGCTGGACGAGCTATCCGGTCCTGACGGTGGCGAGGTGGGCCACGCCGGGCTCGCTCAACGGACAGACATTCTGGCTGCTGGCGCTGCTGTCCGCCGGTATCTCATCGCTGACGGGGTCGATCAACTACATCACGACGATCGTGATGCTGCGGGCCCCGGGCATGAAGATGTTCCGGATGCCGATGACGGTGTGGGCGATGTTCATCACGGCGCTCCTCCAGGCCTTCGCCCTGCCGGTCCTGACCGCGGCCTTGATCATGCAGACTCTGGACCGGGTCGCCGGGACGAACTTCTTCCAGCCGGTGGGCTGGACGGTGGCCAACGCGCCGCCGGTGGTCGGCGGCGGCGGACCGCTCCTGTTCCAGCACGTGTTCTGGTTCTACTCGCACCCGGCGGTCTACGTGATGATCCTGCCGGGCATGGGCATGGTCTCGGACATCATCGCGACCTTCTCGCGCAAGCCGCTCTTCGGCTACAAGCCGATGGTCTTCGCCATCGCGGGCATCGCCGGGCTGGGGTTCATCGTCTGGGGGCACCACATGTTCCAGTCGGGGATGAACCCGGCCCTGGGCGCCACCTTCATGCTCTCGACGATGATGATCGCCCTGCCCTCGGCCATCAAGGTCTTCAACTGGCTGGGCACGATGTGGGGCGGGCGGCTGCAGTACACCTCGGCGATGCTCAACGCCATCGCGTTCGTGGCGATGTTCGTCATCGGCGGCCTGTCGGGCATCTTCATGGCGGCAACGCCCGTCGATATGCACATCCACGACACCTACTTCATCGTCGGGCACATCCACTACGTGCTCTTCGGCGGCAGCACGTTCGCGATCTTCGCGGCGATCTACTACTGGTTCCCCAAGATGTTCGGCCGGATGATGAACGAGAGGCTGGGGCTGATCCACTTCTTCCTCACGTTCATCTTCTTCAACGGCACGTTCTTCCTGATGCACATCATCGGGATGCACGGCCATCCGCGGCGGATCGCGGATCCGACCATCTACCCCTTCCTGCGAGGGTCCGGGACCGCCGGCATGAACGTGTTCATGACTTATAATGCGTTCCTGCTCGGGTTGACCCAGATCATCTTCGCGTTCAACTTCCTCTACAGCCTGGTGGCCGGGCCCAAGGCCCCGCTCAACCCCTGGCACGCGAATACCCTGGAGTGGACCACCGTGACCTCGCCGCCTCCGCACTACAATTTCGAGCGGATCCCGACGGTCTACCATGCGCCGTACGAGTACAGCGTGCCGGGCGTCGAGGAGGATTTCCTGCCCCAGACGTTGCCCCGCCCGGCGTCGGCCGGACCGCTGGATCCGGTCATGGCCTAGGTCGCTTGAGGAGCTGCGCCCTGTTGACGACGATCGTGGATTCCGGATTCGAGACGCCGGATTCCGCATTCGAGCTTCCGGAACCCCAGAACGAGGAGTGGACGGCGACGCCACCGATTGGTTGGACGAATGAATTCGACCGCGGGTTATCGCCCTGGCATTCATGCAGTCGCCGTCTTCGCGGCCGCGCTGACGCTCCCGCTGCTGTACGCCGGAGGCTCGGTCACGACCTACCGCGTGGGGCTGGCCGTACCCGATTGGCCGACGACGTTCCAGGAGAACATGTTGACCTATGACTTCTGGAACGCCCCGTTCGGCGTGCGGGTCGAGCACGTCCACCGCCTCTACGGGGCCGCCGTCGGCCTGGCGACGATCGTGCTCGCCGCCGGGATGCTGGCGTTCGAGCCGCGGCGATGGCTCAAGGGACTGGGCGTGCTGACGCTGGCGGCGGTCGTCGGTCAGGGCGTGCTCGGCGGGTTGAGGGTCACGCAGGTCTCGACGTTGCTGGCGGCGGTGCACGGGTGCACCGGACAGGCTTTCTTCGGCCTGCTGGTGGCGCTCTGCGTCTTGACGGGCCGTGACTGGAACATGACGACGGAACACGCGGCGGATCGTGGCCAATGGCGCGCCCGCACGGCCCTGGCGCTCGGCCTGGTGTATGCCCAGATCCTGGTGGGCGGCTGGCTGCGCCACTTCGCGACGCCGTCGGCGCTCTGGCTCCACTCGGCGCTGGCGGGCGGGGTGTGGGTCTACACGGCCTGGCTGACCTGGAGTATCCACGCTCGGCGTGCCGATTTGCCCCGGTTGGTGGGGCCCGCGCGACTCCTCGCGGTCGCGGTGGATGCCCAGGTGATCCTGGGAATCTCGGCGCTGGTGTTGCTGTGGCCGCTGGACGGGACCGCCCGCCCGGTGCCGTTCCTCCAGGGCGTCATCCGGACGGGCCATCAGACCAACGCCGCAATCCTCTTCGCGGCGTCGATTGTGCTGACTTTGCGTTCCTTTCGCCATCTCGCCGGGGCGGCGCATTCCGCCGAGTCCCGGCCCGGAGAGAGACCGGTGGGACGGCCCGAGCCGGCCGCGCTGGACTGGGAGGCCGTCGCTTGAAATCGCTGGCATCGCTCGATCAACCCCTGCTCGCGGTCCCCGAATCGGGAGCGATCCTGCCCGCCCTTGGCAGCCGGGCGGTTGCCTACCTGTCCCTGACCAAGCCGCGGCTGGTGCTCATGGTCCTGGTGACGGTCGCCGTCGGCTATCTGCTCGGTGCTCGCGGGGCAGCGCGACCGTCGACACTGGCGATGACGCTCATCGGAACCGCGCTGGTGGCGGGCGGTGCCGGGGCGCTGAACCAGTGGCTCGAGCGCGATCGCGACGCCGCCATGCGGCGCACGGCCGGCCGGGCGCTGCCCGGAGGTCGTTTGACGGGCGCCGAGGCCGTCTCGTTCGGCCTGGCGCTGGGGTTCCTGGGCACGGTCCTGCTCGCCGCCGGGGCGAACTCCCTGGCGGCTTCGGTCGCCCTCATCACGTTGTTGCTCTACGTGTTCGTGTACACGCCGCTGAAGCCCCTCACGACGCTCAACACGGTGGTTGGCGCGGTCCCGGGTGCGTTGCCGCCCCTGATCGGTTGGGGGGCGGCGACGGGGCGGCTCGGGATCGAGGCCTGGTCGTTGTTCCTGATCGTCTTCCTCTGGCAGTTCCCCCATTTCCTGGCCATCGCATGGATCTATCGCGACGATTATCGCCGCGCGGGGTTCCGGATGCTGACGGCCCGGGACGATCGCGGCCGGATGACCGGCGGCCAGGCGGTCTCCTATGCACTGGCACTGATCCCGGCGGGCCTGCTGCCGGCGACCATCGGCCTGGCCGGGCCGCTCTATTTCCTCGGCGCCCTGATGATCGGACTGATCTACCTGGGGGCCGCCGTGCGGTTCTGGCGGGACGCCTGCGACCTGGGGGCCCGCCGGCTGCTCCGAACGTCGTTCGTCTACTTGCCCGCGATCCTGCTCTTGCTGCTCCTCAATCCGCCCGCCTGAGGAGCACCGAAGCGGCCGGCGCGGCGGCCCGTGTCCCTTTTGAAGTCCCGGAGGGTCGAAGAAACGATGGCTATCGCCAGCCCCAGCACAGCCCACCCGAAGCCCGCGGGACACTCCGGCGGCCACGCCCCCGTCCCGACCCACGCGGCCCCCGTCACGCCCGGCAAGGTGGCGATGTGGCTCTTCCTGGCCACCGAGGTCATGTTCTTCACCGGGCTGATCGGGTCGTATATCGTCCTGCGCGCCGGCAGCTCCCATACGGCGTACAGCAACATCTACTCACCCGGGACGAACCTGCAAGGGCTCGATGACACGAAAGGGATCGCGATCCACTCGGTCGGATCCAACGAGCACGAGGTGGAGCGGATCCTCCGCACGGATGCCGGCCTCAAGGAAGAACAGGTCAAAGGCATCCTTCATGCGGCGCCCCACGCCGTCGTCCCTGGCCGGCCGGCCAGACAGGCCGAGGAGCTCGAGAAGAAGCTCCGTTCGGCCGGCGCCGACGTCGAGCTCGAACGGCTCGAGACATACAAGTGGCCCGTCCCCTACCATGAATACCTCAACCCGCTGGCCATCAACCTCACGGCCTGCAACACGTTCGTCCTGATTTGCTCGTCGGTCACGATGGTCCTGGCTCTCTCGGCGATCCAGCGGGGCAACCGGACGAAGTGCAACATCTTCCTGGCGGCCACCGTTTTCATCGGATCGATCTTCCTCAGCGTCCAGGTTTACGAATATCGACAACTCATGTTCGTTCATGCCTATCCGGTGGGGATCAGTGCCACCGGGCATTTCGTCCCGAGTTGCAGCCTGTTCGCCTCGTGCTTCTTCACGATGACCGGTTTCCACGGGGCGCACGTCACCGGCGGCGTGATCCTGCTGGCCTGCGTCTTGATTGCGTCACTACGGGGCGCCTTCTCGGCGACGAATTATTCGACCATCGAGCTGGCGGGCCTGTACTGGCACTTCGTCGACCTGGTGTGGATCATCTTGTTCACGATCGTTTACCTCGTATGATCGTCGGTTACGGACGCCTCGTTTGACGGTTGGAGGGTGGGTGCGACCCACCGATGCCGCGCCTTGGAATTCGGTGGGTTGCACCCACCCTACGAAGGGATCATGCCGATGGCCGAGACCAAGATCCTGTCGCCCTCCGAGGTCGCCGAGGAGCATCAGCAGGAGTCCCATGCGCCCTACCTCCTGGTCTGGTTGTGGCTGGCGGTCCTCACCGGTGTCGAGTACGTCTACGCCGCCAAGCTGGCGGACTTCTTCGTGATCCTGCTCGGCGGCCTGCTCGTCCTGGCGGGCATCAAGGCGGGGTTGGTCGGCTGGTATTTCATGCACCTGAAGTTCGAGGGCAAGTGGGTGTACCTGCTGATCGTACCGGCCTGCGTCCTCGCCACGATCTTGGTCCTGGCCCTGGTCCCCGATCAGGCGCTGAAGCCGGAGGACATTGAAAACGAGGAGACGGGCCAACTCGCTCCATCAATGGGAGCCCCCTATCGGGGACTTCTCGCATCGGCAAGCGCCTTGCCAGGGCGGCTCGACCGAACGAGCCGCCATGCGGTCTGACGTCCGATCGGTCCGCCTTGACCCCGCTCCCGGCGGTTCATGCCGACGATCGCGGCACGATTCCTCTTCGAGATCTCAACGTGTCCAGGTTCTATGGGATCGGTCTGCAAGTCGTCGTGGCGACGATCTTGGCGTCGTCGGTCCTTTGCTTGATCGCGGCCTCACGTCAGCCCTCGCGGCCTACCCGCGCCGCGGAGGACCTCGGGCCTCTGGCGATGGCCGTCGGCCCGTTCCGGTTGGAAGAGCGGTCGGGGCGTTCGGTCACCGCGGATGACCTCGCGGACCGCGTCGCGATCGCCTCGTTCATCTTCACGCGCTGTCCCCTGTCGTGCCCGAGGATCTCGGGCGTCATGCAGGGCCTGCAACGGCGGCTATCCGGCACGGGCGTCCAGCTCGTCTCCTTCTCCGTCGACCCCGAACACGACACGCCCGCCGTGCTGCGGTCGTACGCCGAGCGATTCGGCGCCTCGCCCGATCGTTGGTGGTTCCTGACCGGCGCCAAGTCATCGATCTACGAGTTGATCCGGCATCGCTTCAAGCTCAGCGTGATGGAGTCGGCCGGCCCCGCCGGATCGGAGACCGAGGCCATCGTCCACAGCGACCGGCTCGCGCTGATCGACCGGGGCCGGATCGTCGGGCTTTACGAGTCGAATGACCCCGAGGCGCTCGACGCAATCGTACTGCAGGCACGGCGGCGGGCGCTGCCGATCTGGGTCGCCCGCCTGCCGAGCGTCAATGCCGGACTCAATGGCCTCAGCGCCTGTCTGCTGGTGGCCGGCTGGATCCTGATCCGCCGGTATCGCTCAACGCCCACCGATGGCCCCAATGCCACATCCGTGGGGCCAGCCACGCCCGGAGGGATCTGGGCCCAGCCCCTCGTGAAGGGTCATATTGCTTGCATGATGGCGGCGGTCTGCACATCCACGCTCTTCCTCGCGTGTTACCTCTACTATCATTACCGGGCCGGCAGCATGCCCTTCGGACAGGGAGGAATGCTGCGCGTGGCTTACCTGTCCATCCTGCTTTCTCACACCTTGCTCGCGACGGCTTCGGTCCCGCTCATCCTGATGACTCTTTGGCGCGGATGGCGGGGCCAGCTCAATCGCCACGTCTCTATTGCCTCGGTGACCCTGCCGATCTGGCTGTATGTCGCCGTAACGGGCGTCGTCGTTTACCTGATGCTCTATCACCTGCCCATCATGCTGAATGGCGCTTCTCTCGCGAGATGATCCATCGCCACCGGGCATTCATTCCAGATCAACCGGCCCCGCGTCCAGTAGTCCGAGCCCACCTGGCTGATATCCACCGATACCCCTCACGACCCGCATATTCCTCCCCGTCTCGCGGCTTTCGAAAACTTTCACAAAAAAAATCGCTCGCGCCGCTTTGCTCGAGCCGGATTTGTCGCCCATATCTTTAGGACAACCAATGCGTCGATCACCAGGTGTCAACTTAGCTGCATGCATGCTACTACGCTTGAGTCTGGCCGTTCATCGTTGCTGAAACAAACTTGTGGATGCGTAAGTACACCCTATAACCACAGAGTCGCCCAGATGCGAACTGAAATCGACGGAGATAAATATCGGTGATGCATTGAAGCGGGCGTGTTATCCCGCTTGACTTTTGTCAGGGGATTCTGGGATGCTATTGCGAAAGACTCGGCCTTCCAGGACGAACCTGGGGTTCGAGAGGCGACGCGAAGCTTTGATCGATCCAGCTCGGCGGTGCACGAGCGCCATCCTGAGGAGACGAACGCGAACAGTCTCGATTGTCTCCCGTATCTGAATACGGCGGGCGTGGATGGCGTGTGTTCAATGTGCTCACGTCGCGGGTGGATGGGTTGTAAGAAGTCAGTCGAGCTGGCGATTGGACAGGGACCTCGAGAGCGGGCATCACTACGATGGGCATCGTTCGCAGGTCGGGACGTCGAATCCGCCCGGGACGCAGGACCTCGCTCCGGCTTGCCTGCGAGGTCATGGAGCGCCGCCAGCTCCTGTCGACGTTCGTGGTCACGGACACGAATGACGACACCAATCCCAACTCACTGCGATGGGCGATCCTGCAGGCGAACGCCAGTCCCCCTGCGTCGGGTGTCGCGATCGAATTCAGGCTTCCCGGCTCGGGTGCTGGGACGATCCACCTGACGTCTCCCCTGCCTGCCATCGACGTGCCCGTCATGATCGACGGGACGAGCCAGCCCGGATATCAGGGCAGTCCGCTGGTGGAAATCGATGGGGCGGCGCTAGCCGGCTCCGGAGACGACGGGCTGGTGCTGACGGCGGGAGACAGCACGGTCCGGGGCCTGTCCCTGGTGGGGTTCTCTGATTCGGCGATCGTCCTGATGTCGGGGGGCGACAACGCCGTCGCCGGGAACTACCTGGGCCTGGCTCCGTCGGGCTCCGCTTCCGCGCCGAATCAACAGGGGATCACGCTGGTGGGCTCGTCGGGCAACACCGTCGGGGCGGGCACGGCGGGTTCCGGGAACGTGATCTCCGGCAACAATGGCGACGGCATCCTCATCGAGCCCGGGGCGGGGACGGACTCCACCTCCAACTTGATGACGGGGAATCGGATCGGCACATCTCCGGACGGTCTCCACGCGATCGCCAACGCGGGAGCCGGGATCGCCGTGGCCGGCGCGAACGGCAACGAGATCGGAGGTCCCGGTCAGGCCTTCGGCAACGTGCTGTCCGGGAATCTGGGCCCCGCGATCCGCGTGACCGGCGGCGCGACGGGGACATCCATCCAGGGAAACTTCATCGGCGTGGCGGTCGATGGGAAGACGCCGCTCGGCAACCAGGGGGACGGCATCCAGCTCGACGATGCTCCGGGGACGACGATCGGCGGCGGCGAATTCGGTCAGGGGAACGTCATCGGGGCGAACCAGGGTAACGGGATCGAGACGTCGGGTGATACAGCCGGCCTCTCGGTCCAGGGCAACCACATCGGGACGGATGTCTCCGGCTTGCTCGACCTGGGCAATCAGCAGGATGGCATCTGCCTCGCCTCCTCCTCGAATTCGATCGGGAGCACCACCGGCGGCGGCACCAACGTCATCGAGTTCAACGGGACCGGCCGGGTCGGCGCCGGGGTCCAACTGGTGGGCGCCGCCGACGAGAACTCCATCCTCTCCAATTCCATCTACGCGAATGCCGGGCTGGGGATCAACTTCGGCAGCGGACCGACGCCCAACCATGCTCCAGGAAGCGCCGGGCCCAATGACTATCAGAACTACCCGGTGCTCTCGATCGCGAGGAACGACGGGACCGCCACGATCATTCAGGGCACGCTCTTCGAGAGTCCGGACACGTCGTACCTGATCCAGTTCTTCGCCAGCCCGCAGCCCGATCCCTCCGGGTATGGCCAGGGCAAGATGCTGATCGGCGCGACGACCGCACAGACCGACGACAAGGGGAACGCGACCTTCACGGAGTCGCTGTCGGCCGCCGCATCCGCGGGACAGTACGTGTCGGCGACGGCGACCGATCCGGACGGGAATACCTCGGAGTTCGCCGAAGACATCCAGGTCCAGGGGGAGATCAACCTCGTCCTCACCGGGAGCGCGACGCCCAATCCGGTCGCCGCCGGCGCCGACGTCACGTACACGTTATCGGTCAACAATCAGGGGAGCGCCGACGCTCACGGCGTGATCCTCTCCGACGCGCTTCCGGCCGGCGTCTCGCTGGTATCCGCGTCCCCTAGCCAGGGGGGTATGGTGCCGCAGATGGGGAACGGGTCGCTCGAGGCGCTCCTCGGCACGATCCCGGCCGGCGCCTCGGCTTCCCTGGTCATCGTCGTCCGGACTTCGAGCAGCTCGGTCGGCACGATCACGGACACCGCCTCGGTCACCAGCCAGGAGACCGACCCCGACCCGAGCGCGGAGACGACCTCGATCCCGGTGACGGTCGAGACGGATGCCGACCTGTCCGTCTCGCTCGCCGAGAGTCCCTCGCAGGCGCTGGCCGGCGGCGATCTGACGTATACGATGACGGTCGTCAACAACGGTCCACAGGCGGCCTCGAACGCCGTCGCGTCGCTTCCGGTCGCGTCGGGACTCGCTTATGTCTCGTCGAATACCGCCGTCGGATCGGTGGCGTTCGCGAACGGCCAGGTCAACGCGAACCTCGGCAACCTGGCGTCCGGCGGGCAGGCTGTCGCCACCGTCGTCCTCCAGGCCACCGCCGCGGGGAGCGTGACAGAAACGGCGTCCGTCGCCAGCGACTCCCTGGATCTGAACCTGTCCAACAATACGTTGACGGTAACCACCGTGGTGGACCCGGCGTGCGACCTCGCGGTCCAGATTTCCGCGGACACCGACGTGGCGGCGAACGGCGCCGCGTTCACCTACACGGTGACGGTGACCAACAATGGACCGAGCGACGCGACCGCGGTGACCGTCAGCGACACGTTGCCGTCCGGGGTCGCGCTGGTGTCGGACTCGACCGGGGCGGACGCGACTCCGAGCGTGTCCGACGGCGTCGTGACCCTCACGCTCGATACCCTCGCGGCCGGTACGTCCGCCACGCTCTCGCTCAACGTGACGACCACCGCTCCCCCGGGTTCCATGCTGGTCGATACCGCGACGGTGCAGGGCGCGCAGCCCGACTCGAACCCCGCCAATAACTCGGCGAAGCTCAGCCTGCCGGTGCGGGGCGAGAGCGACCTGTCCGTCACCGCGACGGCCCAGCCCGGCTCCGCCTATGTCGGCCAGCCACTGACTTTCACCATCGACGTCACCAACAACGGACCGGCCGATGAGCCGGATGCCGTGCTGAGCAGCGTGCTGCCGAACGGCCTGGACGTCCAGTCTACCACCTCGACGCAGGGCGCGAGCCCGCCGGTGAGCCAGGGGGTCCTCACGGCCGACCTCGGGCCACTCGCGTCGGGCCAGACCGCCGTCGTGAGGGTCGTCGCCACTCCAGGAGCTTCGGATGTGGGCACGTTGACGACCGGGTTCTCGGTGCAGGGTCAAGACTACGACCCCGACGTCTCGAATAACACCGTCGCGGTCGCCGTCCCGGTCGCCGCATCATGCGACCTGGAGGCGACCATCGTGCCGAGCGACGTCGCCGCGGTGGACCAGGTCGAACTGGTCGTACACCGTGGTCGTCACGAATAAAGGCCCCTCGCCGGCCACCGGTGTCGTCGCGACCATTCCCGTACCGGCGGGCGTGCAATTCGTCTCGGCTTCGTCCACCCAGGGCGATCCGCCGACGGGACAAGCCGGCGCCCTCACGGCCAATCTGGGCACGATCGCCTCGGGCGGATCGGCCTCCGTCACGGTGGTGATCGATCCGACGGCGTCGGTCCCGGGCGGGACGATCTCGCTGGCTGGGGCAGTCGCCGGCGACGAGTACGACCCCAATCCCGCCAATAACCAGGCGTCGCTGAACCTGGCGGTGACCCCGTCCGTCAGCCTTTCCATGGCCCTGACGTCCACGCCGCAGGTCATCCCGAGCGGCCAGGTCGTCACGTTCACCGCCTCGGTCACCAACCAGGGCCCGACGCCGGCCACGGGCGTGACCGTCACGCTTCCCTCGGTGAATGGCCTGGCTTATCTCTCCGCCACGCCGAGCCAGGAGACGCCCGCCGTGGTCTCCGGCCAGTTTGTCGCCCGCCTCGGCGATCTGCCGGCGGGGGCGACCGCGACTGTCTCGGTCGAGGAACTGGCGATCGCCGCGGGGGACTACACACTCACCGGGACCGTCACGGAGACCGAATACAACCTCGACCTGCCAGCCGCCTCGGCCAGTGCGTCGGCCGACGTCGTCGAATCGCCCGGGATGATCCAGTTCGAATCCACCGACGCCCAGGTGACGGACCAGGCCGGTGTGGCGGTGATCCCGGTGGTGCGGACCTTCGGCGCGAGCGGGACGATCACGGTCCACTACCAGACGGTTGCCGTCAACGCGACGCCGGGAATGGATTACACGCCGATCTCGGGAACGCTCACCCTCGGGCCGGGTCAGTGGGCCGGGTCCATCCAGGTGCCCGTGCTCGACGATCCCTACAAGAAACAGGAACAGTTCGTCGACGTCACGCTCAGCGACCCAGCCGGAGGCGCGGTCCTTGGCCCGACGACCACGACCCTGCTGGGGATTCAGGACATCGACCCTGACCTGACCCCGCCCAGCGTGAGCGGCTTGACCTGGTCGGGTTCCTCCCGCGCCATCACGAGCTTGACGTTGACCTTCTCGGCGCCGCTGGATCCGTCGTATGCGACGGACGCCGCCGACTATCGACTCGTCAAGTCAATCGGCGGCCAATCCGTCCCGATCGCGTCGATCAGTTATGATCCCACGCGTTTCGCCGTGACGATCGTGCCACAAGCGCCGATTCCCTCGCGGCAGTATACTCAGATCCAGGTCATCGGTAGCGGCGCTTCGGCGATCCGCGACCTCGCGGACAACCTCCTCGACGGCGTCGGCAATGGGGTCGCCGGCTCGAATTACCTGGCCACCTTCGCACAGGGGACGCACCTCACGTACGTGGATGGCAGCCGGAATAAGGTGACGTTCGACGTTGGCGGGCCGGGTTACATCGAGGAACTGCTCGATCCGAACGGTAATTGCACGCAGTTGAACCTCGTGGGCATGGTACCGCACCGGACGACCCTCAAGGGACGTATCAAGCCGCTCAAGGGAGGCAGCGGCCAGACCCAGATCGGGACGATCACGGGCCTGGGTCAGTTCGGCGACGTGAAGGTCCTCTTGAAGACGCCGCCGTTCCGCGTCACTCAGCTCCCGTTCCAGCGTCGCGGACGTTACGTCCTGTGATGAAATGAGATGAGGCTAGTGCCCGGTCGATTCGATTGACGCGCTGGGCGGCCGCGGATACATTATCGAATGTCTCAAGCTGGAAACGCCGACGGGGCGAGAGCCTCCTCTGCGACACCCGAGGTCCCGCGACATGAATCGGAGCATTCGGACGGGCTTGGTGACCATTTCGCTGGCGCTGCTCACCCTGTTCGTCGGCGAACAGGGTGCGTGGGCGTGCCCCAACTGCAAGGAGGCTGTGTCGCTGCAGTCGGGAGATGCGGCCAGCCAGTCGGACGGTTACAACTGGAGCGTCATGTTCATGCTCATCGTGCCGTTTTCCATGATGGGGACGGGGGCGTTCGCGATCCACCGCGCCGTGAAGCGGGGGTCATTGCCCGAGCTGTGACGTCGGCCGCTCCGCTCGATCGGGACCAGGGTCACGACACCAGGGCGCTCTGAACGTCGCGGAGCCGGCCCGCGCGGGTATTGGCGGCGAGATCGTCGATCATGTCGCGTACCGCCTGTTCGACGGCCGCCTGCCAACGATCGCCGAATCGAGATCGGTAGGCCTGGCGGTCATGCGCGCCGGTGATGCCGCGAGAATTATTGATCAGCGCCCGAGGCCATTCGCGTCGAACGCCGGGGCCACGTCCTTCGACGTGGCACCCTGCGAACCGTAACCCGGGACCAGGAACGGGACGCCCGGCAGGTCTGCGCAATTCGGCGAGCTGGGCGGGATAGGTGGCCCCGACGACGGCCCCGACGAAGCTGTAGCCCGATTCGGCCTGATAAGGTTCGGCCCACTGGCGGAGCCGTCCAGCGACGTGCCGGTAGACGGGCCGTCCGTCGCAGACCAGGTCCTGGAACTCACCGGCGGACACGTTGCTCGTCCGCACCAGCACGAAGACGCCTTTGTGTTCGCGAGCGGCCGTGCGAACGAACGGCAGGATGCCGTCCGATCCCGGATAGGGGTTGACGGTGAGGGCATCTCCGGTCCAGGAGTGCTCGTAACGTCCCCCGACGGGAACTTTGCCCAGGTACGCGCGGGCATAGGCTTCGGCGGTCGAACCGATGTCATTGCGCTTGCCGTCCACGATCACCATCAATCCCTTCGACTGCGCCTCCACGATGTTTGCGTGGAGAGCGGCGACTCCTGCGGGCCCGTACGCTTCGTAGAACGCGGACTGGAATTTCACCGCGGCGACCATGGGCGCGACGACGTCGATCACCTCGCCGCCGAACCGGTGCAAGGCGTCGGCGACACCCTGACACGTCTCGGGAAACCGATCGAGAAAGTCGGGCGGCAGCTCTTCAGGCCGGGGATCGATCCCGACGACGATCGGGTTCTGCACGCGGCGAACCGCCGCGAAAAGGCGCTCGGTGAAATGCACGGGTCCCCTCCGTCGGCCTGGCAATGGACAGATCGTCGTATCAGTCTAGACCTGAACCAAGCGTGATTTATAGTCCGGCCGCCCCGATTTCACGGAAATAGCTCGAAAACCCCGCTTGTTTCTGGAATAATGGAGGTGGAAACACATCCTCACCATTCCGGAACAAGGGGGCTTTCGAGTGAGTGCTACTCTCCGAAAAAAACGCGCCGCACGCAAGAAGAGATCCTTCCAGCAGGGGCGGCGGCGGATCAAGAAACGACTCGACCCGACGCCCTGCCCCGAGCGGCCGACTCCCATGATGACCGCGACCAACATCCACTACGAATATGCTGATCGCGTCCACGGGCTCAGTGCCGGCGGTATCGGCGCCCTCTTCCTGCTGGCTCAACGGATCGAACTGGTCAAGGATATCGACCGCGATCTCCACCTGCTCAAGCGTCATCTGCCGTATCACGAATCCGACCATGTCCTGAACATCGCCCTCAATCTCCTCGCCGGCGGCCGGCACATCGAACATCTCGAATTGCGCCGCAACGATGAGGTCTACCTCGATGCGCTCGGGGCCGAGCGGATCCCCGACCCGACCACCGCCGGCGACTTCTGCCGCCGCTTCTCCGAGCCCGACGTCCTCACCTTGATGGACACCATCAATGGATCGCGGCTCCGGGTCTGGGCCCGGCAGCCGCCCGAGTTCTTCGAGGAAGCGATCCTCGAGGCCGATGGCAGCATCGTGCCCAGCGACGGAGAGTGCAAGCGGGGGATGGACTTCACCTACGACGGCCAGTTCGGCTACCACCCCCTCCTGGTCTCGCTGGCCAACACCGCCGAGCCGCTTTACCTGCTCAATCGCGGCGGCAACCGCCCCTCTCAGGAAGAGGCGGACGTCTTCCTGGACAAGGCCATGGCGCTTTGCCGTCGGGCCGGCTTCCGCAAGATCCTGATGCGGGGCGATACCAAATTCAGCCAGACCAGGCATCTGGATCGATGGGACGCCGCCGGCGACACCCGCTTCGTCTTCGGCTACGAGGCCTACGATTCGCTCAAGGCGCGGGCCGACGACCTGCCGGCCGCCGCCTACCGCCTCCTGAGACGACCATCGCGCCCGATCAAGACCTCGGAGCGGCAGAAGCCCGAGCGAGTCAAGCCGGAGGTCGTCCGCGAGCGCGGCTATGAGAACATCGAGCTCGTCGAGGAGATGGTCGCGGAGTTCGCCTATCGGCCGACGGCGTGCAAGAAGAGCTATCGGATGGTCGTGCTCCGCAAGCGGGTGGAGGTCGGCAAGGGACAACTGCGACTCTTCGAGGAATACCGCTACTTCTTCTACATCACCAACGACCGGACGATGACCGCCGAGGAGGTGGTCTTCTCGGCCAACGATCGCTGCGACCAGGAGAACCTGATCGCGCAGCTCAAGGGGGGCGTCCACGCGCTGGAGGCGCCGGTGGACGACCTGGTGAGTAACTGGGCGTACATGGTGATGGCGTCGTTGGCGTGGAGCCTGAAGGCCTGGAGCGCCCTGCTGGTCCCGATCGCCCCTCGGCACCGGGCCGAGCACACGGAGGAGAGACGGACGCTGTTGCGGATGGAGTTCGCGACGTACTGCGCGGCGTTCATCCAGATGCCGTGCCAGCTCGTGCGAGGTGGAGGCCGGTTGATCTATCGACTGCTGTCGTGGAACCCGTGGCAGGGAGTCTTCCTGCGGTTGGTCGAGCGACTGAACGGTTGCTGGCAGTGCTGAGTGATGGACGAGTGAAGTCGGGGTCCGGATGCCCCGATCCGTGTGGGCCGTCGAGACAGAAAGGCGGGTGAGCGATGACCGAGATGCAATCCGGGAAGTCAAGAGGGGGCGAAATCCCCCGAGCTGTGGAAGGTACGTCTGGACATAAAAGACTTGATCACGTAAATTGCACATAAGTCTCTTTTTTTATCACGCTTGTTTTGGGTCTAGAGTCATCCGCCAACCAGGGATAGACGGAACCCCACGGTTCGGGTTATCCTGGTAGGCGATCGGGGCGTAGCGCAGTTTGGATTAGCGCGCTAGCTTGGGGTGCTAGAGGTCACCGGTTCAAATCCGGTCGCCCCGACTGACCGAAACCACGTCGCAGCCTGAAATCATGGGCAGTTCCCGCCCCGCGCTCGCCGACCGGTGCCGGTGTCAACTGGTGCCGAGCGTCCAGCTCGACCATGATATCACGCACCCTGAAATCGTAGCTCACTACGTCGCCCAGTTGAATTATAGGACGTGAAAACCCGCCGGCCGACCGTTCGGATGACGCTCGTCGAGCTGGCCATCCAGCGCGTGCCGGAGAGGTTCGACCACCCGCCCGCCCGCGACTTCGACCGGCAGGCCCTGAAGGCGCGTCGCGACGTCATCGTCGTGAGCGGCGTGCCGCGTCGAGGTCAATCGACCGGCAGGCAATGTCTCGTTTTCACCGCGTGACGTAGCAACCCATGACGCGGCGGTCTATGTTTCAGATAGACCCTGCTCGCGATGGGCAGGGACTGCGCTCGTTAAAGCCCCGCTTACGATCGGCGGGCAGAATGGTCTCGATGGCCCCGACGCATCCTCGACGCGGCGACCGCAGGGGGGCGCCGGGGCTCTGCTTTTGTGCGAAGGAACAGCGATGCACGACCTCTCGGGCTCGATGGCCGACTTGCAACGCACGACGACATGCATCCGGCTGCACGACGAGCACTGGAGTTCGTGTCGTGCGCTCATGCTACTGGAGTCCCTCGGCGGGCATCGCTGTCTCAAGGAGGAGGGCACGGTTTATCGGTTCCTCACCGGCGTGGCGCGAGACCAGGCCCTTGAGCTGGTGCGACGCAAGTTCGGTTGGAGCGTGGCGGATCCGCATGACGCAGGTCCCTGGTTGCCGGGCAGGCGACCGTGGGGCGCCGAGTCCCGGGCTGCGAGCGTCTGTCGTGCCCTCAATCTGGGCCGCTGATTCGACGATCCCGGCCGCGAAATCCGGTCTCGGACCGGACCGTACCACGTCCATCGCGCGAGGACAGAGAACCCATGAGCGAGTCCCGCGCCACGATCGAACGCGTGGTCCCCAAACAACAAGGTCCTTTGCTCGATGAGTTCGCCCGCGAAGTGAGCGTGCTGAACATCAGCGGCGACGGCGAGGCCTTCGTTTCGGACGTCATTCCGCCGGCAGGCGCATCCTTGTGGCTGCGCCTCGAAGTTGGTGCCCCCTGGAACACCGGACCGAAGGTCGTGCTGGTGTCAGCTTGCCGCCGGTGACCTGTGGAAAGGCGTCCTCGCGCGACGGTAGGCGAGCCAGGAACCTACGGTAAGCAGAGCCAGCACGATCATCAGACCGCTCGATGGCTCGGGCACGGAGCTCGGCGTCACGCCGCCACCTCCTGGCGGGACCCGGTAAGATACACCCCCTGGGCCGACCTCGATCGGGCTCGGGCCGAGCTGTGCCGGCAGACTCGGGTGGGTGGCCACGTAACCGTCCAGGACCTTCCACAGGCAGTTGTGCCAGTATTCGAACCGCTGCGGGTGCGCTTCCCAGCGAGCCACCAGCTTGTCAAGCATGACCGGATCGTGGAACATCTTCGCGTAGAACGGATGCTCGTGTTCGAATTCCAAGGGGTGTTTGTGCTCGAGCTGCACGACGCCCTCGTAGTAGCGGATATTCGACTCTTCCATCTTCTCGGGCGCGTCGGGGCCGTACCGGATGTGGATGCCGCCGGCCGCGCTGCCCCCTCCGGCGCCGAAGAGCACCAGAACAACCGCGATCAAACCCGCGACAGTCGGACGCATGAGTTTAGACCTTTGTAAGTGTCAGTGACTCTATCAATGATAGGATACGAGACTCCCATCGTGACGCACTGATGCCGAATATCTCGCATTGATGATTCGGCGACGCACTCGGTGGCGTCGGGGACTCTCAGGCGGCGAGCTCGACCTGGAGCCGGCCGGCCATCCTTCGAAAGACGTTCCCCCAGTCGCCGGGCGACTCCTGGCGGAAGAGAGTCATCCGCGGATACCAGGGGCTATCGTCCCGATCCAGGAGCCACCGCCAATCCGTGACGGTGGCCAGGGGAACCCAGGCCCTGACGCCGAGGCCCCCCGCCAGATGGGCGACGGCCGACTCCGGGGCGATGACCAGATCAACGAGGCTCAGGACGGCCGCCGTATCGAGGAAGTCGCGGTCGTCGTCCTCTCCGGGTCCGCCACCCGGAAGCACAGCGACCGGAAAGGCGCCCACCACGTCATCGAGCTGTTCGGTGCCCCGCCCTTTTTGCAGGCTGATCAGCCGCACTCCGGGCAGTTCCGCCAATCGGGCGAATTGAGCCAGCGGAAAGGAACGCCAGCGGTCGATGCGATTTCGCGGATTGCCCTGCCATGCGATACCGATCTTGAGTGTCCGTCCGCCGGCTGACTGGCCCTTGGTCGCATCCGGATAGGCCTGCGCCACGCTCCGCTCGACGACGGGCCGCCAGCGGTCCACCGTCGCGGCGTCGGGGGAGAGATACGGAAAATCGCCCGGCAGCGATGCCAGCGTGGTGCCTAGGATGGCCGGCAGGCTCATCAGGGTCGAATGGACGTCGCACTCGGGGATCGGGGCATACCAATCCTGGACCGAGTCGACGCCCGGACATCGCGCCACCAGCCGCAACAACGACTCGGGGCAGGCGACGAGCACCCGGGCTCCGCGTCGCTTGACGGCCGCGGCGAATCGGATGAACTGCAGGGCATCGCCGTGACCCTGCTCGGCATGCAAGAGGATGATGCGGCCGGCGATATCCTCCCCCCGCCACTGCGGTCGGGGAACCGGAAGCACCTGGTGATTGCGACACCGCAACCGCCACTCGTGCTCAGGCCATCCCCGTTGGTAATCGCCCTGGGCCAGCCAGACGTGGGCCAGATTCCGGTGGGCCTCCGGGAAATCCGGTCGGAGCGCCAGCGCCCGCTCGTGCCAGCTCACCGCCTCCGCCCACTTGCCTTGCCGCGTCAGCGTCATCCCCATGTTGTCGAGAGCCTCCGGGGAGTCCGGCCGCAGCCGCAGGGAGGACTCGATCCACGCGATCGCCTCATCGAACTCCCCCAGGTCGGCGAGGGCAACCCCGTAATTCATCTGGGTTTCCGGCGAGTCCGGCTGAAGCTGGAGGGCTCGTCGATAGTAGGCGACCGCCTCGCCCGGGCGGCCCTGTTCCCACAAGGCGTTGCCCAAGTTGTTGAGCACCCCGAAGTCGCCAGGTGCCTCAGTCAGCGCCCGGCGATAGTGATCTTCCGCCTCGGCCACCCGGTTCTGCTGCCAGACCGAGGTGCCGAGGTTGTTCCACGCACCGGCATGGCGCGGCCATATCCGGACGACTTCGCGCAAGTAGGTCTCCGCCTCGGCGTAGCATCCCTGCCTGAGCAAGGCGGTCCCTTGCTTGAAATAAATCGTTGCGACGTAAGAATCTGCGTCCAGAGACGAGGCCCGGGGCCCCTGGACCAACACGCTTCCGTGCGTATTCCCGGCCATGGGCGATCCTCCTGATCGTTGGCTTCGGGCGGAGAGTAGAACCACAAAACCTGGTTGCTTCCAAGATCAACTTCTTCGCGTGGGCGGGTGGTAGGGCCATGGGGAGTCTTGCTGATTGGGGCGGTCGCGCTTAGGCTAACGCATCATGACGCAGCCTGGCTGCCGCACTCCCGAGGAGATTGCCACGATGAGGATACCGCTGCCGCTCTGGGCGTTCCTGATCTCGACGGGTCTCGCACTCCTGGCACCCATGTCGATGGCGCACGGCGACGAGGGCATGTGGCTCTTCAACCAGTTGCCGCTGGCCCAGCTCAAGGCGCGGTATGGCTTCGAGCCGCCGGCCGGCTGGGCCGATCATCTGCGGTCCTCGGCCGTGCGTTTCAATAGCGGCGGCTCGGGCTCGTTCGTCTCGGCCGACGGACTGATCCTGACCAACCATCACGTCGGGGCGGATACCCTGTCGAAGCTCAGCACGCGCGAGAAGAACTACCATCACGATGGGTTCTTCGCGCGTCGCCATGAGGACGAGGTGAAAGCTCCGGACCTCGAGCTCAATGTGCTGGTTGGCATCCAGGATGTGACCGAGCAGGTCAACCGCGAAGTGAGCCCGGAGATGGAGGATGCCCGCGCCAGCGAGGTCCGCCGCCGGGCCATGGCGCGGATCGAGAAGGAGGCGACCGACAAGAACGGGCTGCGCAACGACGTCGTGACCCTCTACCAGGGCGGCCAGTATCATCTCTACTCGTTCAAGAAGTACACGGACGTCCGGCTCGTCTTCGCGCCGAGTTCGACATCGCGTTCTTCGGGGGCGATCCCGATAACTTCGAATACCCCCGTTATGACCTGGATATCTGCTTCTTCCGGGCCTACGAGGACGGCAAGCCGGCCAGGGTCGAGCACTTCCTCGAGTGGAGCCCAAAGGGCTCGAATGAAGGCGACCTGGTCTTTGTCGCCGGCCATCCGGGGCGAACCGACCGGCTCAACACGGTCGCCAGCCTGGAACATCTCCGCGACGTCCGCTTCCCGTTCCTGCTCGACCACCTGAAGAAGAAGGAGGCGCTCCTGCTGGCCTTCGGGAGTCGGAGTGCCGAGGCGGAACGCCAGTCGAGGGAAGAACTCTTCAGCTTCCAGAACAGCCGCAAGGCGCGGCGTCGGCGGCCTCGAGGGGCTGCGCGACGAGGCGTTCATCAAGCGGAAGGCGCAGGCCGAGTCCGAGCTGCGCTCCCGCATCAAGGCCGCCGCCAAGCCGGGAGACCCACGCGACGCGGCCTGGGACCGAATTGCTCAGGCGCAGAAGACGGCCGCGAGCATCATCAAGCCCTGGTCCTACCTCGAGCGGGGCTGGGCGTTCGACTCGACGCTCTTCGAGATCGCCCGCGACCTGGTTCGCCTGGCCGAGGAGACCACCAAGCCCAATGCGGAACGGCTCAAGGAGTTCCGCGAATCGGGCATCCAGTCGCTCGAATTGAAGTTGTTCTCGCCGGCGCCGATCTATCCCGAGTTCGAGACTGTCAAGCTCACCCACTCTCTTACAGAGTGGAAGAAGGACATGCCCGACGATCCCCTGGTGGAGCGCGTGCTCCGCGGCCGGACGCCCGCCGAAGCTGCCCGGCAACTGGTCCAGGGGACGCAGCTGGCCGACGTGGAATTCCGCAAGAAGTTGGCCGCCGGTGGCATGAAGGCGATCGTGGCCTCGGACGATCCGATGATCAAGCTGGCACTCGCGGTCAACGCCGAGGCCCGGCGGCTGCGCAAGATCCAGGAGGACCAGATCGAAGGAGTCGAAGCCGCGAACTACGCGATCATCGCCAAGTCCCTGGTCGAGATGCACGGCGATTCGGTCTACCCCGACGCGACGTTCACCCTCCGGCTGGCATTCGGCGTCGTCAAGGGCTATGAGGTCAACGGCAAGGCGATCCCTCCTTACACCACGATCGGCGGGGCCTTCGAACATGCCAAGGCCCATGGCAATCTGCCGCCCTACGAGCTGCCGAAGAGCTGGGTCAAGGCCCGCGAGTCGGGGAACCTCCACCTCGAAACGCCCGTCAATTTCGTGTCGACCGCCGACATCATCGGCGGCAACTCGGGCAGCCCGGTCGTGAACCGCCAGAATCAGGTCGTCGGCTTGATCTTCGACGGCAACATCCAGTCGCTCGTGCTGGATTTCGGCTACGACGACCGGCAGGCCCGCGCGGTCGCGGTGGACTCGCGGGGAATCATCGAATCGCTGCGCTCCGTCTACCGTGCCGAGCGGCTTGTCGAGGAGCTGGTCGGTCGGAGGAATCCGTGATTCCCGGGGTGCTCTGAGTCCTTGCGGCCGATCTGGATGATCGTCACGCCGCCATAATCGCCGTAGACCACGTCAACCGTGTACGTCCCGGGAGTCAGCTCGTGAATGCCGGGCTGGTTCGGCCTGCCGTTCCAGACGTCGGTGAGCTTGATCGAAGGGCCCGGCCGGATGCTCTGAGGAAGCCGCCTCCCGGATACTCGGATTCCGACCAGATGCGAGGCTATCGCTCAGTCTAATCGATCCATCGCCCGAGCCAATGCTATGATGCAGCAATGCCGCGACTTCGCGGCGGCTGGGTCGGAGTGGCTGAGCGGCGAGGCGCGCGGCTCAGAGGTGGCAGTTCTCGAGTCCGCGCTTTTCCAGGTACCGCTGGTGGTAGTCCTCGGCGCGGTAGAAGGGGCCGGCGGGGACGATCTGGGTCGCGATGGTGCGCGGGAAGCGTCGGCTGGCGTCGAGTCGTTGCTTCGATTCCTCGGCCTCGGCCTTCTGCTCGTCGTCGTGATAGAAGATGACGGTGCGATACTGCGTGCCGTAGTCGGGCCCCTGGCGGTTGACTTGGGTGGGGTCGTGCGCCGACCAGAAGACGTCGAGGAGCTGGGTGTACGAGACCTTGGCGGGGTCGTACTCCACCTGGACGACCTCGGCGTGGCCGGTCCGATCGGTGCAGACTTCCTTGTAGGTGGGGTTTTCGGTATCGCCGCCTGCATAGCCGACCGCCGTGTCGATCACGCCGGGGACGCGGCGGAAGGTCGCCTCCACGCCCCAGAAGCACCCGGCGCCGAACGTCGCTTTCTTCATGGGATTCACCCGCGCCACAGCCGTCCTGATCGGTCGAACGAGACCCGCTCCGCACTCATTCTATACATCCGCGATCACGATATCGATTCCCTCGGAATGACGCTCGAGCCGTTCGAGGATCGAACGAACCATGAGCCGCTTGTACCATGGCTGGCGAGTCTTGCCGACCACCAGGATCTTGATCGCGTATTCGCGGGCGAACGCGAGGATCGTGCTGGCGACATCGGACCCGCGGAACGTCATGGGGATGCCGCCAAGCTGCTGGGCCAGCTCGAGGTGATTGCTGATGAGCCGTTGCGTCGCTGCGTCGATCCGGGTGATGTCCTCGGCCGGGATCTGGATATAGACGGCGTACCATGGCGCGTTGAGCCGATCGGCGAGTCGGGCCGTCTTGCGCAGGAGGGCGGGCGCATCCGGGCTGCGACTCGACAGCCCCACCATGACGCGATCGGTCGCGGAGAGCGGGTACTGGTCGGCCTCGGCGCGTCGCGTGCGGCGGTCGATCAAGTGGGCGATCTCCGTCATCGTGATCTCGCGGAGCCGCGTGAGATTCGACGGCCGGAAGAAGTTCTCCAGCGCGGCGTTGATCCGCTCGGCGGGATAGATCTTGCCCATGTTGAGCCGCTCGATGAGGTCCTCGACGGAGACGTCCACGTTGACGATCTGATCGGCCTCCGCCACGACGCGATCGGGGAGGCGCTCCTTGACCCGGACGTTCGTGACGCGCTCGATCTCGTCGTAGAGGCTCTCCAGGTGCTGGACATTCACCGTCGTGATGACGTGGATCCCGGCGTGGAGCAAGTCCTCGACATCCTGGTACCGCTTGGGATGACGGCTGCCCGGGGCGTTGGTGTGGGCCAGCTCGTCGACCAGGGAGACGGTCGGTCGTCGCTCGAGGATGGCGTCTAGGTCCATCTCGCGGAGGGTGACGCCTCGGTACTCGATGACGCGGGCCGGGATGACCTCCAGTTCACCGATCTGCTGCTGAGTTTCGTCCCGGCCGTGGGTCTCGACGAATCCGACGACGACGTCGACCCCCTGCGCCTTGAGGCGGTGACCCTCGCGGAGCATGGCGTACGTCTTGCCGACCCCGGCCGCCGAGCCGAGATAGACCTTGAGCCGACCCCGCGTCTGACGGCGGATCAGGTTCAGGAACTGCTCCGGCGTGGGTCGATGGAGCTCCGTCGCGGGCATGGATTGGTCCTCCCCCGCTCATTATCGTGCGGGATCGCTCTCCTCGTCGAGGGCCAGGTTCAAGAGCAGGACGTTGACGCGCGGCGGGGCGCCGATGATCGCGCCGGAGCGGTTGGTCATGCGTTCGATCACCACCCGGACCCGTTCGGGGGCAAGCCCCCGCGCCGCGGCGACCCGAGGGGCCTGATAGGACGCCGCCTCCACGCTGATGTCCGGATCCAGGCCCGAGCCCGACGCCGTGACCAGGTCGAACCGGAGCGGGGAGGTTCGTCGTGGCCTTGAGTTTCTCCGCGCGCTCTTGAATCGCCTTGCGCAGGTCGGGGTTGTTGGTACCGAGGTTCGAGCCCGACGCCGCCTCCGCATTGTAGGCGGGATTGGTGGCCGAGGGCCGCGCGTGGAAGTACCGGTCGGACTCGAACTGCTGCGCGATCAGCTCCGATCCGATCAGGGTCCGATCCTTCCGGTGGATTAGGCTCCCCTCCGCCTGCCAGGGGAAGAGCAACTGGGCGAATCCCCAGACCGCGGCCGGATAGACGACCGCGCACAGGACGAAGGTCGCCACGCAGGCCCGGAAGGCCAAGGTGAGCTCGCGTACCATGTAATGATCCTCTCCTTCGCGAATCGGGACGTTCCGATGACGATCCACCACCGCGCGTCGCCGGCTAGGCGCCGCGGACCAGCCAGAGCAGCGGGTCGATGGCGACGTCGATGAGCTTGATGCCGATGAACGGCGCGATGACTCCGCCGAGGCCGTAGTACAGCAGGTTGCGCCTCAACAGCGCACTGGCCCCGACCGGCCGATAAGTGACGCCCTTGAGCGCGATCGGGATCAGCATCGGGATGATGATGGCGTTGAAGATCACCGCCGAGAGGATCGCCGATTGGGCACCGCCCCGGCTGGCCAGTCCCATCAGGTCGAGGGCCTTGAGCGCACTCAGCGAGGGGAACTCGACGAACATGGCCGGGATCACCGCGAAGTACTTGGCCAGGTCGTTGGCGATCGAGAACGTCGTCAGTGCGCCGCGAGTCATCAGGAGCTGCTTGCCGATCTCGACGACCTCGATGAGCTTGGTCGGGTCGCTGTCGAGGTCGACCATGTTGCCGGCCTCCTTGGCGGCCTGGGTGCCGGAGTTCATGGCCACGCCGATGTCGGCCTGCGCCAGCGCCGGGGCGTCGTTGGTGCCATCGCCCATCATGGCGACGAGTTTGCCGCCCGTCTGTTCGGTGCGGATATACGCCAGCTTGGCCTCGGGGGTGGCCTGGGCGATGAAGTCGTCGACCCCGGCCTCGTCGGCGATCGACTTGGCGGTCAGCGGGTTGTCGCCGGTGACCATGACCACGCGCAAGCCCATCTGGCGCAGCCGCGCGAACCGCTCGCGGATCCCCGGCTTGAGGATGTCCTCGAGCTTGATCACACCGACGATATCGTCGCCAGAGGTCACCGTCAGCGGAGTCGCGCCCTTGGACGCGATCGAGTCGACCGTGGCCTGGTAGCCCTCGGGGATGTTCCCTCCGTGGAGCTGCGCCACCTTGGCCATGGTATCGGGCGCGCCCTTGCGGATCCGGGTCCCGTCGAGAAGGTCGATGCCGCTCATTCGGGTCTGGGCGGTGAACTCGATGAACCTGCTGCCGTCCGGAGCCACCAGCTCCAGGCCGAATTCGATGCGGCCCAGTTCGACGATGCTCTTCCCCTCGGGCGTCGTATCGGCCAGCGAGGCGATCGCGGCCAGCCGCCCCAGCTCGCGATCCGAGATGCCCCCCAACGGGATGAACATCGTCGCGCGTCGGTTGCCCAGAGTGATCGTACCGGTCTTATCCAGCAGCAGCGTGTCGACGTCGCCGGCCACCTCGACCGACTTGCCGCTCTTGGCGATGATGTTGGCGGCCAGCGCCAGGTCCATCCCGGCGATGCCGATCGCCGCCAGCAGCGCCCCGATCGTCGTGGGGATCAAGCAGACGAGCAGCGCGATCAACGTCGGGATGTCCAGCGTGATGCCATAGTAGAGGGCCATCGGGTAGAGCGTCGCGGTCACGATCAGGAAGATGATCGAGAACGCGGCGAGGATGATCGTCAGCGCGATCTCGTTGGGCGTCTTCTGGCGGGTGGCGCCTTCCACCAGGGCGATCATCCGGTCGAGGAAGCTCTCGCCGGCCCCCGCCGTGACCTCGACGATGATCCGGTCCGACAGCACTCGGGTGCCGCCGGTCACGCCCGATCGGTCGCCGCCGGCCTCGCGGATCACCGGGGCGCTCTCGCCGGTGATCGCCGACTCGTCAACCGAGGCCACGCCCTCGACGATCTCTCCATCGGCCGGGATGACCTGGCCGGCCTCCACGACGACGCGGTCGCCCGTCCTGAGTTGGGTCGAGGAGACCTCGACGATCTCGCCCGACGACTCGAGCTTCATCGCCATCGTGTCCTGGCGCGTCGCCCGCAGGCTCTGCGCCTGGGCCTTGCCCCGCGCCTCGGCCAGCGCCTCGGCGAAATTGGCGAAGAGCACGGTGAGCAGCAGCAACATCGCGAGGGCCCATTGATAGACGATCAGGGCGACGCCGGCCCCGGTCGCCATCGAACCGACTGCGACGATCGTGGTCAGGACCCAACCGACCTCGACCAGGAACATCACGGGGTTGCGGGCCATATTGCGCGGGTCGAGCATCGCGAACGAGCGGATCGTGGCCATTCGCACCAGCGCCGGCTCGAATAGCTTCAGGCGTCGCGTATGGCGACGGTGGAGCTTCAGGGCCTGGACGTCGGTCGGCGTCCGCTCGGGGACCTGGGTCGGAGTGAGGAGGCTCATCGACAGTCAGTCCTTTATCGGGTCTCTGGTGAAGCGGTCGGCATCTCGGTTCTTGGCGATTCCAGCCGGATCGGATCGTGGATCTCACGGAGCGGCCGCCGTCGCCGAGAGATGATCGGCGATCGGCCCCAGCACGACGGCCGGCATGAACGACAGCGCCCCGACGAGGAGCACCGTGCCCAGCAGCATCGCGCCGAAGGTCAGATCATTGGTCAGCAGAGTGCCCGACGAGGGCGGGACGCGCTTCTTCTGGGCGAGGAACCCCGCGATCGCGATCGGCAGCACCAGCGCCGGGAACCGGCCCAAGAGCAGCACGATCCCGGTGGCGATGTTCCACGGCGGGTTGTTGTCCGAGAGGCCCTCGAAGCCCGATCCGTTGTTGGCCGCCGCCGACGTGAACTCGTAGAGGATCTCGCTGAATCCGTGCGGGCCCGGATTGGCGACCGTACCGCGGCCCCAGACGTTCGCCGCGAACAGCGCCGCACCGCAGCAGATCAACAGCGGGTGAATCAGGATCGCCAGCATGGCCAGCTTCACTTCCTTGGCCTCGATCTTCTTGCCGAGGTACTCGGGCGTCCGCCCGACCATCAGCCCCGCGAGGAACACGGCAGTGATCACGTACATCAGCATATTCAGGAAGCCGGCTCCGATCCCGCTGAAGTCAACGTTGAGCATCATCAGCGACATCGGCACGACGCCACCGAGCGGCTGGAGGCTGTCGTGCATGCTGTTGACGGAGCCATTCGACGTGGCGGTCGTGATCGCCGCCCACGTCGCAGCGGCGACCGGTCCGGTCCGCACCTCCTTCCCCTCCATGTTGCCTCCGACCGCGACCGGCAGCCCGCTGGTCGCGGGGCTGGGATGCAGCTCGGCCCAGATCGCGATCGTCGCGCCGGTGATCAAGAGGGCCAGCATGACGCCATAGACCACCGTCGCATGGGCCCGGTCCTTGATCATCAGGCCGAACATCACGATCGACGCCATCGGGATCAGGAGGATGGAGACGACCTCGAGGATATTGCTCCACGGGCTCGGGTTCTCGAAAGGATGCGTCGAGTTCGGCCCGAAGAAGCCGCCCCCGTTGGTGCCGAGCTGCTTGATCGCGACTTCCGCCGCCACCGGCCCGCGGGCGATCGTCTGGGTCCCGCCCTCCAGCGTCGTCGCCGTGGCCGCGCCGTGGAACGTCATCGGCATGCCGGTGAACACGAGGAGCAACGCCACGATGAACGAGAGCGGGACGAGGACCAACACGATACTCCGCGCGGTATCCAGGTAGAAGTCACCAAGATGCTGCTCGCCCCGCAACCCGCGGATCACCGCGAGCATGACGGCCAGTCCGCAAGCCGGAGTGACGAGCTGGAGCCAGACGATCCCGCCGAGCTGGCTGAAATAGGAGAGATGCTGCTCGCCCGAGTAATGCTGCAAGTTCGTGTTGGTCACGAACGAGCAGACCGTGTTGAAGATCACACCCGTGTCGGCGCCGGGATGCTCGACTCCCTCGGCATCCTTGTAGCCGAGTGCCGTCAATGCGCCCTTGTTGTCGGGGTTCAGCGGAAGATCGCTCTGTGCCCAGAGGACCCCGAATGAGATGACGAACAGCGCGGCGTTGAACGCGAGCAGCGACATCGCGTAGCGCCTCCAGCCCATCCTGGCCGGTTCGCGATGGCCGAATGACCGGAGCAGGAACATCGGCACGGCGTCGATGCCCCGGCCCGCGCGATCCGGCGGCGGGTCCAGGGTCTTCCACATCAGCCAGCCGAGGGGCAGCGATGCCGCGATCGGCAGGCCGATCGCCCAAAACGGATGCAGCAGCGACCAATCCACGTAACGGCCTCCGGGTCAGGAGAAGGTCAGAATCGCTCGGGACGGATCATGACGTAGGCGAGGTAAACCAGCGCCGCCACGGTCAGCAGACCGGTCAAGTAGATCATGCGAGGCTCCGACGTCAGAGATGGTCGCAGGCGACCACCAGGGCATAGAACAGTCCGAAGAGAGCGAGGCCGATGGCGAGCGTTGCGAGCGACATCATCGAGGTCCTCCTTTCGATCGCGGCGAGGTCGATGGGCGTCCCGATCACCCGGGGAACCACTCGCGGAGGAGGGAGAACGACCCCTTCCCCTCGCGTTCCTTCAAGGTGAGCAACCGATCGAGGAGCTCGTGGGCCTCCTTCGAATCCGCGGCCCCGCCCAGGACCTCGCGGAGTAGCCTCTCGGCCTCTTCGAATTCGCCGCGGTTGATGGAGCGTTTGGCTCGGGCCAGCTCGTAGCCGAACGACCGAGCGGGCGCGAGCGGCTGCTGGGCGGGCACTTCCGCCGGGGCCGGCACCGCTTCCGTCCGGCGGAGGACATCGGCGACCACGGAGCGCAGCTCGGCGGGCGTGATGGGCTTGGTCAGGAAATCGATCGCGCCCAGCTTCATCGCGGCGACGGCATCGGGGATGCTGCCGTGCGCCGTGAGCATCACGACGGGGGTCGTGTCGCGGCCCTCGCGAAGCCGCGACAGGGTCTCCATGCCGTCGAGCTTGGGCATCCGCAAGTCCAGCAGGATGAGGTCGCAAGGGTTGGCGCGGAGCTGGGCCAGGGCGCCCAGCCCATCGGGGGCCTCGAGCACCCGGTAGCCGGCCGACTCCAGGGCCGTGCGCAGCATGAGCCGGACGTTGGGCTCGTCGTCGACGATCAGGATACATCGAGGGGCGTGCATGAGAGGGAGCCTTGGTCTGGGGTCGAACCGGGCGTTGCCGCACAACCGGGGAGCGTGACGGTGAAGGTCGTCCCCTTGCTGGGCCGGCTCGCCACGTCGATCCGGCCGCCATGTGCGGTGACGATCTCCCGGACGATCGCCAGGCCCAGCCCGGCGCCGCCGGTGGCGCTCTCGCCGGGAATCCGATAGAACTTCTCGAATAAACGGGGTAGATGCTCCTTGGCGATCCCCTTCCCGGTGTCGCGGACGTCGACCTGCACGCGATCGTCCTCGGGCCGGGCCGCCACCCGGATCGAGCCGCCGCGCGGGGTGTGGCGGATCGCGTTCACGATCAAGTTGTCGAAGACGTGGCTGATCCGATCGCGGTCGACCATGACGAACGAGTCGGGACCGGCGACGTCGGTCTCCAGGACGAGGCCCGCGTCGTCGGCCTGCGGCTTCATCCGCGCGACGGCCTCCGCGACGAGCGCGCCGACGTGCACCGGCTGGAGGTCGAGCTTCACGCGGCCCTGCTCGATCCGGGTCAGGTCGAGCAGGTCGTTGATCATCGCCAGGATGCGGTCCGCGTCCTGCCGCGCCGCCATGAGGAGCTCGACTTGCTTGGGCGTCAACGGCCCCACAACCTCCTCGAGCAGGAGGTGGACGGCCATCTGCACGCTCGTCAGCGGCGTCTTCAGCTCATGGCTCACGGTCGAGACCATGTCGCTCTTGAGCCGGTCGAGCAGGTGGAACTTGGTCACGTCGAGGAGATTGACGGCCGCGCCGATCAGCTCGTCCTTGTCGGCGCGGATCGCCACGACGCGCGGGAGGAAATAACGCTCCTGGCCGCCGTCGGACAGGGGGATCGCCTGCTCCAGCGTGTGCGGCAGAGAGTCGCCCCGGCCGGCGAGGACGTCGTTGACCAGCGATTTCAACGGTTGCGGCGGATACCACGGCACCGAAGGCTCCACGGTCGGGACCACGCCGAGCAGCCGTGCGCCGCCGGATTGGCCTGCGCCACCGATCCCAGCGGGTCGACCACGACGACGGGATCTGGAAACGAGTCGATCGTGGCCTGCGCGGTCTTCTCGGCGCGGAGCAGCCGCGCGGTGCCGGCCTGCCGATATTCGCGGATCGTCCGCGCCATCTGGTTGAACGCGCTGGCGAGCTCGCCCAGCTCAACACCGGTGCCGGCCTGCACGACCTGGTCGAGGTCGCCGCGGGCCAGCGCGCGGGCGGCGTCGGTGACCACCTCGATCGGCCGCTCGATCGACCGGCTCAGGCGGAACGAGACAACGACCGCCAGGGCGATCGCGCCCAGCAGCGCGCCGATCATCAACCGCACGGAAAGGTCGGCGTTCTCGCGTGCGCGCCGGTCCATCGCCGTCATGTTGTCGTGGTTGATGTTCAGGACCTGGTCGGCCCGTTTGCGGATCTCGTTGAAAGTGGGCTCCAGCTCACCGAAGTAGATCGCGGTCCGGCGTTCCTCTTCCTGCGTCGGCAGCGCGAAGAACCGATCGGCCGCGGCGAGGTAGCGCCGGAACAGCCGAGTCAGTTCGTCCGCAAGCTCCTGTTCCCCGGGCAGCGTCACGTTCCCCTGCTCGATCCCGAGCTGCTCCTCGAACTTCGGCCGATGGGTATCGAACTGCTCGTGCCCGCGCTTCTCCTGACCGCCGACTGCGAACAGCAAGCCGGAGTCCATCCGCTCGATGGCCTCCTTCATCCTTTCGGCCGCCAGGACGCTGCGATAGTTCTCGCGCAGGATCACGTCAATGTTCCCGCCCAGGCGGTAGAACATCACGATCGCCCAGAGTCCCAGGCCTACGAGGAGGGCCAGCGTCGGCAGTAGGCCGATCAGGATCTTGGATTGAAGCGTCTTCACCGTGAACGTCCTCGTCAAGCCCTGAGCGATCGGCATGCCGTACGATCCGGCCCGCGAGCAAATCGGTTAAACCCATATCTGGTGCACAGATGCGCCCGGAACTGGGGAACTTGCCGTCGCGAAGGCCAATGATGCTTCGTGCGAGTTGCACGACTTGCGGTCGATCGGCTTGCGACTTGCACGACGCGGGGACTGTTTCCATGCGGTCAGAGAACGCCGTTGTTCAGAGTCCGAGCTGCTTCCGCTTGCGATAGAGGGTACTCGGGTCGATGCCAAGGATGCGCGAGGCATCTTCGCGGCTGGACGTCCGAGCGAGGATCAGCCGGATATGTTCGGCCTCGAGCTGTTCGAGAGTGACGGTGCGCGCCGACGGCGATCGTCGCGGTCTCCGTGGCGGCCGTCGACGATGTCGCGGCGGTGATCCGGCGGGGCAAGTCCGCCTCGTCGAACACGGGTCCATTAGCGAAGATGGCGGCTCGCTCCATGGCGTTGCGAAGCTCGCGGAGGTTGCCGGGCCATGTGTATCGCGAGAGGGCCTCGCGAGCCTCGGTCGTGAAACCCTCGATCCTCTTGCCCATCTGCCTCGCGAAGAAGGCCAGGAGGTGCTCCGCGAGGGTCAGCCGGTCGGCCCGATCGCGGAGCGGCGGCAATGATAGCTCGACGACATTGAGGCGGAAGAGGAGGTCCTCCCGGAACTGGCCGGCGGCGACGCTCGCATCGAGGTCCCGACTCGTCGCGGCGATCAGGCGGACGTCCGCGGATCGCGATCGGGCCTCGCCGACTCGTTCGTATCGCCGCTCCTGGAGGAATCGCAGGAGCTTCGGTTGAAGGGGCAGCGGCAAGTCGCCGATCTCGTCGAGGAACAACGTCCCCCCCTCCGCCGCGGCGACTTTCCCCTCGGTCTCCGCCACGGCACCCGTGAAGGCGCCGTGCGCGTGGCCGAACAGCTCGCTCTCCAGCAGTTCGGCGCTCAGGCTTGGGCAGCTCACCGTGACGAACGGGGCCCGGGCCCGCCGGCTCCAGGCGTGGATCGCCCGGGCGAGGACCCCCTTACCCGTCCCGCTCTCTCCCCGGATCAGGACCACGGCATCGGTGCCGGCCACCCGACGGCCCTGGTCGAGTACGGCCCGAACCTGCTGATCATCGCTGTCCATCGAGATCTCCGGGATCTCGCTGGCGAGCTGGTCCTCCAGGTCATCGAGCCGGTTCTGGAGGATCCTGAGCCGATCGAGCCGCTCCAGGACCGCGCGGACCTGTGTCGGCGTGAACGGCTTGGGAAGGTAATCGAAGGCTCCGAGGCGCATCGCCTCGACCGCCGTATCGATGGTCCCGTGGGCCGTGATGATCACCACGGTCGTGCGCGGCGCCCGGCGCGTGATTTCCGCCAGGAGGTCCAATCCGGAGTCGGAGCCCAGCCGCAGGTCCACCAGCGCCACGTCGAACCGAAGGCGCTCCATGGCCCTGAGGGCGTCGGCTTTGCCCGCGGCTTCTTCCACCGTGTGCCGCATCGACTCCAGGGCGACCCGCAAGGTCTTGCGGATGTTCAACTCGTCATCAACGATGAGGATACGCATGGTCCCAGCGCGTCTTGGGGATCGATCGTCTGTCCCGTCGTCCATTGTGGGCATCGTATCCGCGGAGTCAAAGCCTCGTCAGCCGGACCGACCCGCGGGATCGATCAGGCCAGCACCGGGGTGACGACCTTGCCATCCACGTCGGTCAGCCGGAAGTCCCGCCCGGCGTATCGATAGACCAGCCGGGTGTGATCGATCCCCATGAGGTGCAAAATCGTCGCATGGTAGTCGTGGACGTGCACCGGGTTCGCGACGATACCGACGCCGAACTCGTCGGTCTCGCCGAACGCCATGCCTCCCTTGACGCCCGCTCCCGCGAGCAGGACCGTGAACGCCTTGGCGTAGTGGTTGCGACCCTTACTGCCCGGCGAGTCCGTCCACGGGGTCCGGCCGAACTCGGTGCAGATCGCGACCAGTGTCTCGCCGAGGAGCCCCCGCCGCTTCAGGTCGGCCAGTAGCGCCGCGATCGCGCGGTTGACCCGAACGCGCCTTGGGCCGATGCTCTTCCATGTTGCCGTGGGCGTCCCAGTTGTTGTTCGACCCGCTGTCGATGAGCTCGACGACGCGGACCCCGCGCTCGATCAGTCGCCGGGCCATCAGGCATTGCCTGCCGAACGACGTCGGGCTCGCGTCCTCAATCCCGTAGGCAGCGAGAGTCGCCGGCGACTCCCGGCCGACGTCGAGGGCCTCGGGGGCCTCGCGCATCAATCCCCGGGCGACGTCGAAGGTCGCGGTGCGCGCGCGGAGGTCGGCATCGCCGGGCCGCCGCGCGGCGTGGCGCTCGTTGACGTCGCGGAGCATGATCCGTTCGAGCTCGGCCAGGCTCGCCAGCCGCTCGGGAGGCCGCAGGTCGGGGATCGGCTCGGGGCCGGGCACGATCCGCACTCCCTGGTGCGATGGCGGGAGGAAGCTGCTGTCCCAGATCTGCGTGCCGGCGTACGGCAGGCGCTCGCAAAGCACCACATACGCGGGCAGGTTCGGATTCATCGTGCCCAGCCCGTAGCTGATCCACGCGCCGATGCTCGGCATCGGGACGGTCGCCGAGCCGGTGTGCATCGCCAGCACCGCCTGGAAGTGCTCGACGATGTCGGTGTGCATCGAGCGGATGACGCACAGCTCGTCCGCCATCGAACCCAGATTCGGGAATAGCTCACTGATCATCAGGCCCGAATTGCCGCAAGCGCGGAACTGAAACGGCGAGCCCATCAGCGGGCGGTCGTGCGTCTCGTCCGGCCGCAGCCCGAACGATGGGACGGACTTCCCATGATAGCGGCTCAGTTCCGGCTTATGGTCGAAAGTGTCGACGTGCGAGAAGCCGCCGGTGAGGAAGACGATCAGCAGGTTCCTTGCCCTCGGCTCGTGGTGGGTCCGCGAGGGCGCGACCAGGCCTCCGCCATTCTGCTCGGCGGCCCGCGCCAGCGCGGGATACGTACCGGCACCCATCGCCGCGGCCGTCGCCGCTGACCTCAGGAACTCCCGCCGTCCGATCCGCATCGAGTGACTCATCGCGGTTTGCCCCTGGATGTCGACTAATCGACGTAGAGGAATTCGTTGGCGGTCAAGAGGATCCTGGCGAGGCTATTCCACGCGTCGCGATCCGTGGTGACCCGGGCGGCGTCGCCGACGAAGCGGAGAGCCCGCTCCGTTTCCCCGGCCTCCGGAGCGCGTCCCCATGTCAGCTCGAAGCCCAGTGCGACCCGCCTCGCGGCGTCATCCCCGGCGGCGATCATGCGGCTCGCGAGCCCCCTGGCGCACTCCAGGACGAATGGATTGTTGAGGAAGTAGAGTGCCTGGAGCGGGACCGTTGACCGGCTGCGGACGTCGGTCGAGGTGTTGGTGTCGGGGCCGTCGAAGAGCGCCAGGAATGGGTGCTTCACGAGGCGCTGGGTCATGAGGTAGACGCTCCGGTGATCGGAGGCGTACACCGTCTTGAAGGCGTCATGCTGGGTCCAGTGCCAGTCCTCGATACCCGGATAAGGGTGACGGCCCGGTCGGCGGGTGTCGAGTTGACCCGAGACGGCCAGCATGGCGTCACGGATCGATTCGGCGTCGAGCCGGCGGCGGGGGAATCGCCAGAGCCATCGGTCTTCGGGATCGAGGCGCAGCATTGCGCGGGTCTTCGTCGCTCGATAGCTGGTAGGTCTCCGAGAGCACGATCTCGCGCTGGATCGCCTTGATCGACCACCCTTCAGCCACGAACCTTGCCGCCAGCCAGTCGAGCAGCTCGGGGTGAGTTGGCGGCTCGCCGCGGACGCCGAAATTCGACGGGGTCGCGACGATCCCGCGGCCGAAGTGTTGTTGCCAGATCCGGTTGACCATCACGCGGGCGGTGAGCGGATGGTCGGGTCGGGTCAGCCACCGGGCCAATTCACTCCGGCCGCTGCTTCCTGGCGACACCGACGGCGGTGCCCCGCACGCAAGGAAAGCGAAGCGCGGCACGCCGTGTGGGACGACCGGACCCGGGTTCTCGGGCTCACCCCGGCGCTGGAGTGGTACGTCCGTCGGCTTGCCCTCCGTGACGGCGTAGGCGCCGGGCAGGTCGGGCGGCAAGGAGGTACGCTTGAGCCGAATGGCCTCGCGCTTCAGCTCGTGGAGCCGTCTGCGGGACGCCGCATCCTTGGCGGATTCCAGGGAGGGGATGACGCGTTCCAGCTCGGCGAGTCGTTTGCGGTAGGCCTCGAGCGGCGGCTCGGCCCGCACCGGCTCGACGAGCGGAACGAAGCTCATGCGCGGGAATCCCTTGGATTGTGTCTCCTCGGACCCGGCCCACGGGAAACTCGTGCTCGCGAACATCCCATAGAGCGCGTAGTAATCGCGCTGGGTGACCGGATCGAACTTGTGATCGTGGCACCGGGCGCACCGGAGGGTCAGGCCGAGGAACGTCCGACCGGTGGTCTCGATCGCGTCCTCCAGGGTCAGGTGCCAGAGCTCGTACGGACCGGTCCCGTATCGGCGCGCGAGGGCCACAAACCCGGTGGCGGCGATCGAGTCGGCGTATTCGCTGCCGGACTTCCCGCGCGCCAGCACGTCGCCGGCGAGTTGCTCGCGGACGAACTGGTCGTATGGCTTGTCGCGGTTGAAGGCGTCGATGACGTAATCGCGGTACGCGATGACCTCCGGGACCGGGTAATCGGCGTTGTCGCCGGCGGTATCGGCGTAATGGGCGACGTCCATCCAGTGACGTCCCCATCGCTCGCCGTAATGCGGCGACGCGAGCAGGCGGTTGACGACCCCGGCGAAGGCATCCGGCGATGGATCGGCGAGGAACTCGTCGATCTCATCGGGCGTGGGTGGCAGCCCGATCAGGTCGAAGGTCACCCGGCGGATGAGCGTGCGCCGGTCGGCCCGGCGGACACGCCTCAAGCCGGCCGCGGCGCGGCGGGCCGCGATGAACCGATCGACTGGCCGCTCGGACCAGCCGGACGGGTCCGGCGGCGGTTCGAGCGCCCTCACCGGTTCGAACGCCCAGTGTCTGGAATCAGCAGTCGTATCGCGGTTGCCTCCCACTGCCGGCCTGCGGCTGGACACCGGCCAGGCGGCACCTTCGGCGATCCACCGGGCGAAGTCGGCCACGGTCTGGTCGGACAGCCGCTTCTTCGGCGGCATGCGGACTTCCTCGTGAGTCCGCCGGACCGCCTGGATCAGCAGGCTCTGGTCCGGTTTGCCGGCGACGATGGCCGGCCCGCGGTCGCCTCCCTTGAGCACCGCCTCCCGGCTGGCAACCGAAAAACCGCCGCTCGTCTTCTTGCCGCCGTGGCAAGGCAGGCACTCGGTCGCGAGCACCGGACGAATCTTCAGCTCGAAGAACGTCTCGGCCGGCTCGTCGGCGGCCACCGGACTCGCCAGCGCGAGCAGAACCAGCAGTCCCAAGGTCGATTGTCGAGCCATGGTGCCGACTCCTTGGGTTCGTTTCGTCATCGAATGACAGCGCCGAGCGATCATGCAGCCACGCGCCGCCAGACGGTCGGGTGGATCAACCAAAGTTACACAAGGTCGCAACGCTTGACAATCATCCCCGCAGCCCGGGCCATTCCCGCGATCGGTCGTCGCCGAACAGGTCCCGTCGCGCCTCCCGCCCCCATTGGGTTCGTTTCGTCGCCGCGCCGAGCTGCCCAAGGCGATTCCATCCTTGAACGCGAACCGCGAATCATGAAGGAACCATGAAGAATGGGTTCGTTTCGTCAAAACCGCGTCATGGACGGCGTCAGAACCCCGCATGAGCATCCATGCTTGCGCGGACTTAGCACCCATGATCGTGAAGGAACCATGAAGAATGGGTTCGTTTCGTCCAATGCCTCGGACCACCGACAAAGCACGCAACAACGGTTTCATGCGTACACTCGTGCGTGCCAGCACGCTCTTGATACGGATGGATCTCGTCTCGTACTGTGGGCTCCTGCCAGGTCCGCTATCTGCTCCATCGATCAAGGCGTGCAATCTCGCGATCGTGAGATGTGGTGCGGCGAACGCCATTTCAAGACGCGACTCGGGCGGGAGGACAGCGTTGGAGTGGGGTTCGGTCATGCCTGCCGCTTCTCCACGGACTTTCGCGATTCCGTGATCCCCGACATCTATATAATCACCGGAATCCTGCCGTCAGTTGCGCAAATCTTGATCGATGTGTTGTGCTTCGCCGTTTTCATCATGCATGCTGATCGACGACGCGCCGGCGATCGGATCGACAGCAGGGCTTGGGCGGACCTGTAAAGCGATCACGCGGCAACCTGATCCGATGATCGTCGCCGGACCCGGAAGCTCCATCGGAGCGGATCCCGGCCGGGTGCCGGCGCGTGCGGGACGGGTCGGGTCCGATCGGCCCGAGCGGTGAGCCGGCTCTCGAGGCCCGGATGGATCGTCCGGGGCCGATCGCTCGATGAGCAACCCCCGACGGCGAGATGGACCGATCCCGCGTCGAACCGGTCCGACGCCTTCCGGCGCCGGACCCGGTCATCCGGTCATCGGCATCCGACCTTACCCGTTCCCTCGAAGCGTGTTAGAATGCGACCGAATGGCCGCGGGGGGGCGGATCGCCGCGGTGTTCGGCGGATCGCCTCGGAAGAGAGGAGCAGCGCGATCATGGCGACGGTCCCAGGGCAGCGACGACCGCGTGCGATCGAGTACCCCACGACGGATGGAAAGCCCATGGCGGAGACCGATCTCCATCGGCGAGACTTGACCGATACCATCCAGACGCTGGAGGACCACTTCGCCGATCGGCCCCGCGTGTATGTCTCTGGTAACCTCATGCTTTGCTACGAGGAGGGCAACCCCCGCAAGCACGTCGCCCCCGACGTCTTCGTGGCCTTCGACGTACCCAAGGAGCCGGATCGCGATCAGTACCTGGTGTGGATGGAGGGCAAAGCACCCGACTTCGTCGCCGAGATCACCTCGAGATCGACCAAGAACGAGGACCAGAAGACGAAGTTCGAGATCTACCGCGATGTCTTGAGGGTGATGGAGTACTTCCTGTTCGACCCCCGGGCGGAGTACCTGAAGCCCCCGCTCCAGGGATTCCGGCTGGCCGGCGGGGATTACGTGCCGATCGAGCCGGTTGCCAGCCGGCTGTCCAGCGAGGTCCTTGGACTTCACCTCGAGCGTGACGGCGAGCGCTTGCGCCTGTCCGATCCGGCGACCGGACAGTATCTCCTGACGCGGCTCGAGCGGCAACAGGCGGCCGAGCGCCTGCGCCGCGGAGGAGCGCCGCCGCGCCCGCGAGGCCGGCCGCCGCGCCCGCGAGGCCGGTCGCCGCGCCGAGGAGGAGCGCCGCCGCGCCGCGGAGGAGTGCCGCCGCGCCGAGGCCGCGGTCGCCGATCAGCGGCGGCTTGCCGAGGAGAACGAGCGGCTCCGCCGCGAGATCGAGGCCCTCCGCGGGCGTTGAGGCTCGGCTCGCGCCAGACGGGTTCCGCCGACCGCCGGGATTCCCCGACCGCGACGTTGACGGCCACCGCCCAATGAAGCGGAGTTCCCCTTCGACTGGAGCCCGTCCGGCGCGGGCCATCGAGGCGGATCGGCCGGAGTCCCGGCGGGTGCCGGGGCGTGCGGGACGGGTCGGGTCCGACCGGACGGACGGTTGATCCGCCCCTCGGAGGCCGGGCGGATGATCCGGGGCCGATCGCTCGGTGGCGATACCGCCCCACGGCGGCTTTGACTGATCCCTTGCCGATCCGATCCGGGGCATTCCGGGGGATTTCCAGTCGATCGAGTTTTTCTCGTTGATACGACTGCGCGAGATGCTTATACTTTATGGCAACAACGATCCGGGCAAGGGACGGCCGGCTTCGGGAAGATTCGCGGTCGTCCGATGCGCGGTTCGATTGTAGGAGGGCAAGAGACCGACGTCGCGTTCGGTGCTCGGCCCTGCGAGACGGGGTAGTTCGTCCCCAGTGGTCGGTGGAGAGCCTTCTTCGGGCGACAGCGATGGCGAAGCGGCTTTACGTTGGGAACCTCAAATACACGGTCAGTTCGGAGGATCTTCAGGAGCTGTTCGAACAGTTCGGGACCGTGAGCAACGCCCAGGTCCTGAGCGACCGTGAGACCGGTCGGAGTCGGGGATTCGGCTTCATCGAGATGGTCAATGACGACGAGGCCCTGGCGGCGATCGAGAGCCTGGACGGCCGGGATCACGACGGCCGTCGCCTCACGGTCAATGAAGCGCGACCGCGGACCCCGGGCGGCGGGGGAGGTGGCGGCGGCGGCTACCGCGGAGGCGGTGGCGGCGGCGGCTACCGCGGAGGCGGTGGCGGTTATGGCGATTATTGATCTTCGCCGAATGAGCAGTTGTTCTCCTCTCCACTCCCTCGATCGAGCACGGACTTCTCCGCTCGGCGGATCTCACGACTCGATCGATCATGGCGTCTTGGGCACGTCTCAAGAGAGTCCCAATTTGAACTCATGAGGCCCCGCGTTGCTCGACGCAATCCGGGGTTTTTTCGTCACGCCTCTCGATTCATCCCGAGCGGTTCCAGAGCGCGATGGTCAACATGCACGATCCCCATTCGGACAGGCCGGAAGCCACGACAGGGCCCGCTCTCCTCGAGCGGATCGAGCGCGTCCTCGCCGAGCGAGTCCGGCCGGACCTCGAGTCGGATGGCGGGGGCATCGAGCTGGTGGGCATCGACCCCGATCGCATCGTGCAGGTCCGCTTGACCGGGGCCTGCCAGGGATGCTCGTCGTCGTTGATCACCCTCACGATGAGGGTCGAGTTGACCTTGAAGGCCGCCGTGCCGGAAATCCGCTTCGTCGAGGCCGTCCCTTGATCCCGCAACCCATCCCAGCAGCGGGCGAGCCGCCGTGGCAGTGGCCGCGCGCGGCCTACGTACACGTCCCCTTCTGCGCCGACAAGTGCGGCTACTGCGACTTCGCATCCCTGGCGGGGATGGACCATCTGGCCGACCGTTATCTCGAGGCCCTCGAGCGCGAGATGGCGATGACCCTGGCGGTCCCCCAGGAGGTCGATACCATCTTCGTCGGCGGCGGCACGCCGACGCGCCTGGATGCCGCCCAACTCGAGCGGCTGACCCGGATCATCCGTCGATGGCTGGTGCCGGCGCCCGGCGCCGAGTGGACCGTCGAAGCCAATCCCGGGACGCTCGATGCGGCCAAGGCCGACGTCCTGGCGGAGGCCGGCGTTGACCGCATCAGCCTCGGCGCGCAGTCGTTCCGGCCCGATTCGCTGCGTGTGCTGGAGCGCCATCACGGTCGGGCCGAGGTGGAGCGTGCCGTCGAGATCGTCGGCGAGCGATTCCGACGGTGGTCGCTCGACCTCATCTTCGGCGTGCCTGGCTCGTCGCTCGATGACTGGGAGCGCGACCTGGAGATCGCGATGGGATTCGGGCCCGCGCACCTGTCCTGCTACGGACTGGTCTTCGAGAAGGGAACACCGCTCTGGAAACAGCGCGAACTCGGCGAGGTGCGTCCGCTCGACGAGGAACTCGAGCGCTCGATGTATGAGACCACGATCGTCCGGCTGGAGCAGGCCGGGTTGGGGATGTATGAGATCTCCAACTTCGCCCGGCCGGGTCATGAGTCGCGGCACAATCTGGTCTACTGGGCGAACGAGGCTTACTTCGGATTCGGGGTCGGCGCGGCGCGGTATATCCGCGGCGTGCGATCGGTGAATACGCGCGACCTGCCGGCATACCTGCGCCGGATCGAATCCGGCGAGCCGGCGACGGGCCCCAGCGAGGAGCTCTCGCCGGAGGATCGAGCGCGCGAGACGGCCGTGCTGATGCTGCGACGGACAGGTACCGGCCTGGACCGCGCCGACTTCCGCCATCGGACCGGATTCGAGATCGATGGACTGGCCGGGCCGGCCGTCGAGCGTTATTCGCGGATCGGTTACCTGGAGGACGACGGGACGCGGTTGCGGCTCAGCCGGGAAGGGGTCTTCGTCGCCGATCGGGTCATGGCCGCGTTCCTCTGATCGACGGGAATCGTGCCCTGGGAACACGCTCAGCCCTGGCGGAGCTCTCCGGCGCGTCGGTACAGATTCAGGGCGGCTGCCTGGAAGAGGCCCCGGGCATTGCCGCCGGCCGAGCGGTACGCGTCGGCGAACCCCTCCGCCTTGGACCAGGTGATCACTTCGCTCACCTGCTTGGCCATCAGCTCGAGCATCTCGTCGATGGTCGCTCCGGTGGCCTGGGTCGGCACGGCCGCGGCGGCATCCCGGTCCTCGCGGGAGAACGGTGATGCTTCGTATCCGGGGCCCGGTCTCGCGCCCTTCTCGCGTGCCCCCGTCCTTTCTTCCTCGGCGGTAGCCGCCGCGTGCATCGTCCGCCGGTCGCGCCCGGTGGGCTCGTCCTCGGCGCCGCCCTGCTTGTTGTCTCGGGGGAGTCGTTCGTTGTCGTCCTTCGGGAGGCCGGCGGTTGTGTACAGCTTGCCGTCGGCTCCGATGCGGCCGGCGAGGGCCGGGATCTGCCGCGAGTCGATCAATTGCTTGCGGATCTTGAAGACCAGCTCGCGACTGACGGCGAGCTCCTGCGCCATGCGGCGATCGGACCAATCGGGATGCAGCTTCAGCTTGACCTCGACGGTGCGCCGGCGTTCGGCGCGGGTCAATGGCAGTCCGTGGAAGAGGTTGACGCTGGCGACGAAGTCCAGGGCCTCGGTGAACGTCCCCACCTTGATCTCGGCCGGTATCGTCCGTTTGCCCAGCATGACGGCCGCCGCATGGCGGTGGAAGCCATCGGCAATTAACAAGCGGTCGTTGACCTCGAAGACCGTGATCGGCGGCAGGCGTTCCCAGGAGTCGGCGTAACGCTCAACGGTGAAATCGTCGAGGCGGTCGCGGAGATTCAAGCCTGGGTCGAGGACGAGGTCGTCTAATGGCACCTCGCGGATATCCATGGCGGCGCTTCTTTCGTGGTCGGGTGACCGTGCACCCCGAGTCGTGTTCCCAAGTCCCACCCTGTGCGCCTATGATCGGCACGAATCACCCCGGGCCTCACCGGGAGACCGGGGAATCTCGCGATGCGAGGAGGGATGAAGCGATCATGCGGATTCTCGTGACCGGCGCGAGTGGCCGGCTCGGCTCGGCCCTGATCGACCGCCTGACGAGCGAGACGCGGCATGAGGTGATCGCCTGGAGTGGCGCGACCTGCGGACCGCGCGGGCGGGTGGCTCTCCAACCGGTCGACCTCTGCGATCCGCACGCGATCGTCGAGTCGCTGCGCGTAGCGGACCCTGATGCGGTGATCCATGCCGGGGCTCTCAGCTCGGCCGACGCGGTCTATCGCGACCCGATGCGGGGCCATGCCGTCAACGTCGAGGCCACGCGCCAACTGGCCGAGTGGGCAGGCTCGCGGGGCCGAAGATTCGTCTTCACCTCGACGGACCTGGTCTTCGACGGCGCCGGGTCGTGGTATCGCGAGAACGACCCGGCGCACCCGATCCTGGCGTACGGCCGCACCAAGCACGAAGCCGAGGCGCACGTGCTCACCTGGCCGACGGGCCTGGTCGCCCGGCTCAGCCTGCTCTTCGGCCCGACGCCGTCGGGACGCCCCGGTTTCTTCGACGTGGCGATCGATGCCCTCCACCGCGGCGAGCCCCGGGCTTTCTTCGAGGACGAGTTCCGTACGCCGCTCGATTACCGCACGGCGGCCGAAATCCTCGCCCGGCTCGTCGAATCCGACGCCGTGGGGATCGTGCACGTCGGGGGCCGCGAACGCCTCAGCCGGTTCGTGCTCATGCGACGCGCCGCCGTCGCCTCGGGTATCGATCCCGACCTCGTTCGACCCGGATGCCAGGCCGAGGCCAGGTTGCCGGAGCCCCGGCCGGTGGATGTCTCGCTCGACACGTCGCTGTTGGACCGGCTCTTCCCCGATCTGGAACGTCCCTCGATCGAGGCGGTGGTGGGGACCGGGGCCGGCGGCCACTCGTTCTGATCCGTCAGCGAGCGATCCTTGAAACAGAGCATTGCCGGCGAGGCTATCATCTCATGGAGGGCTCGGCGGCCCAAGCCGACTCCGCCTCTGGACGGGCATCTGTCGACCGGCTTGAATCGAAAAGGATCGCACGATGGACGTGTTTCTGACCGAATCGCGACGGTGGGTGCCGGGCGCGGCGGTGCTCATCGGATTCGCGCTGATGGCCTGCCCGATGGCCCGGGCCGAAGACGCCGCGACCTATCACCGCGACGTCGTCCCCATCCTCCAGAAGAACTGCCAGGAATGCCATCGCCCGGGGCAGGTCGCGCCGTTCTCGCTCCTCGATTACGCCCAGGCGCGGAAGCGCGCCGACGACATCTCGGCGGTGACGGAGCAGCGCACCATGCCCCCCTGGCACGCGTCCACGACGGAAGGGGGCCCGTTCCGCGACGCCCGTGTGTTGACCGACCGCGAGCGGAGAGCCCTGGCAGACTGGGCCGAGGCGGGCGCACCCGAGGGCGATCCCAAGGACGCCCCGCCGCCCAAGGTGTGGGAGTCCGAATGGTCGCTCGGTCCACCCGACCTGATCCTCAAGGTGAGCGAGTCTTATTCGCTCGGAGCCTCCGGACCGGATGAGTACCGCGTCTTCGTCCTGCCTTCCGGCTTGACGCAGGGCCGATGGATCGCCGCGGCCGATTTCAAGCCGGGGAACATGCGCGTCGTCCATCACATCCTGGCGGCTTATGACCTGAGCGGTAATGCCAGGAAGATCGACGCCGCCGACAAGGGCCCGGGATACGCCACGACGGGCGGCGGCTACGGCCGGCTCCCGAACGGCCTGCCATTCATGCCGTCCGGACAGCTCTGGGGCTGGGCGCCCGGGCGCCGGCCGAACTGGTCGCCGCAGGGGACCGCGCGCCTTGCCGGCCGGGGCGGATGTCCTGATCCAGGTCCATTACCACAAGAGCGGCAAGCCCGAAACCGATGCGTCCGCGATCGGCCTGTACTTCGCCAAGGGTCCCGTCGACAAGCAGATCCGCTCCGGAATGGTCATTCCCCGGCGCGCGCCGTTCTTCGGCCGGCCCCAGCTACGCATTCCGCCCGGCGAGGCCAATCATGAGGTGAAGGGGGAGCTGACGATCCGCGACGACTCACACCTCCTGGCCGTCTTCCCCCACATGCATCTACTCGGGAAGGATTTCCTGCTGGCGGCCGTCCGACCCGACGGCTCGCGGCAGACCCTGATCCGCATCGATGACTGGGACTTCAACTGGCAGAATCCCTACGAATTCGTGACTCCGGTCGCCTTGCCGAAGGGGACCAAGGTCGAGATGGTGGCCCACTTCGACAACTCGCCTGGCAACATCCACAACCCGAGCAAGCCGCCGATCGAAGTTCGCTGGGGCGAGGAGACGACCGACGAGATGTGCATCGGCTTCCTCCAGCTCACACGCGATGCGGAACACCTCGGGAATCGCTCGCCCGACCAGGTCCGGCCGGCGCTCCGCGGCCGTGGCGGCAGGGTCCAGCAGGACGATGCGCCCCCCGATCGATCGCGACCGGCGCCGAAGTGAAGGTGATCGTCACGCCCCGGCGAAGATCTCGCGGATCCGGCGGCCGACGATCGCGTCGTCGCCCGGCTCCATCATCCAGACGCCGATCACCAGCGGATTCCGCGAGCCGGGGCTGACTTCGATGCTCGGCTGGCCCTCGCGCAGCTTCTTGATCATCTCCGACGGGCTGACGCGCCGGGCTTGCGCGTCCCAGCGGACATGCAGGTGCGGCACCGCGTTGGCGATCGAGGGGACGACGACCTGCGTCCGGACGTCCTGGAATTCCTTGAGCGCGTCGGCGATCCGACGGCAGCGGTCCTCCCACTCCTTCCAGACGGCGGCGTGGTCCTCCTTCAAGTACGACTCGAGGGCCACCAGCATGCCGATGATCTCCTCCTTGTTGACCTTGTTCGTCCGGCAGAGCGTATCGCCGTTGGGGCAGTTGCTGAGCTTGGCCGCGTCGATCAGGTCCTTGCGGCCCAGCAGGAGCCCGGAGGATTGCGGCCCGCGCAGTCCCTTGCCACCCGAGAACGCCACGAGGTCGAACCCCATCTTGGTGAACCGCCAGAGGTTGTCCACGGGCGGGACGTCCGCGGCGGCATCGATCAATGTCGGGATGTTGCGCGACCTGGCGATCTCGACGAACTCCTCGTGATGGATCTTCCCCTTGGGATCGGCGAAGTTGAGGAAGAACATCATCGCCGTCTTCTCGCCGATCGCGGCTTCCATCTGCTGTCGCGTCACGACCTCGATGAGCTTGACCCCGGCGTTGCGGATGGCGTGATCGTAGCCGACCCGGTGCGTCCTCTGAACGATCACCTCGCTCTTCATGCCGGTGGTGTCAGGGAGCCGGCGAATGCGCTCGGGATCCTTGCCGGCCACACAGGCGGCCGTCGACAGCGAGAGGGCCGAGGCACAGCCCGCGGTCACCAGGGCCGATTGGCAGTGCAATAACTCGGCGATCCGCCGGCCCACGGCGTCCTGCAGTTCCTCGAGCTTCACGTACTTGCGCGAAGCGATCTGCATCGCCGTGACGCACTCCGGACGCATCAGCGAGCCCGTCAGCGCGGTGAAGGTCCCGGCGGCGTTGATGAACGAACGGACGTCCAGCTCCCGGATGACGTCGCGGCCCGGGGCACCCGCTTCCTCGGCGGCATCGGCATCGCCGCTGGCCTGGAGCATCTGCAAGGCCGGCACGCCCGCCATCGCCCCGAGGAACGTCCGACGCCTGGTCTTCTGCTGATCCATTTCTGGTCTCCGAGAAAGGGGGACGAGCTCTTACCGTTTGGCCTGGGGACGTTCGTTCGGCCGGCCGGAAGCGGGGACCGCCTCGCCGTCGGCGCCGAGCGGCTGCCGCATCAGGCCGCCGTTGGAGTTGCGGATGCCGTCCCAGCGGGGATCGCCGGTGACCCGGTAATTCTTGGGCAGCGTGACCCAGTCGGGTCGCGACAGGCCGTTGAGCTCGTAGACGACCTTGCCGTCCCGCAGCGTCATCTCGCAGCTCAGCTTCCGATCGCCGCGCAGGCGGGCGCCATAGACGTCCGTGAAGCCGAAGTCTCCCGTCTCGAGCCGGAGCACGGCGATGTCCGCCGCCGCCCCCACCGAGAGATGGCCGAGTTGCTCCTGCTTGATCTCGCGGGCGGGGTTCCAGGTGGAGCGGAGGATCACTTCTTCGATCGGCATCCGCAGGGCGAGGAACTTGCTCATCACGCTGAGCATGTCCTTCACGCCGCTGTTCATGTCGCCGGCATGAAGATCGGTCGAGATGGAATCGGGAAGGAAGCCCTGGCCGATGATGGGCACGGCCACGCGCCAGACGAAGCTCCCCCCGCCGTGGCCCACGTCGAAGATCACGCCGCGTTTGCGGCCTTCGAAGAGAGCGGGGTTGGCATGCCCGGACGGGTCGAGCTCGCCGCGAAGCCCGGAGTAGACGTGCGTGTAAATATCGCCCGGCGCAGCTTCCGCGTGAGCAGCTCGGCCAGCGACTTCTCGGGATAGGCCCGGCCGAAGTCGACCATCACCGGGATGTCGGCAATTCTACCGGCCTCGACGGCGCGATCGACGCCGGTGAAACTTCGCCCCATGAAGTGCGCCGTCTTGATCCCCACGATCAGCCCCTTGTGGCGCATGGCCATCTCGGCCGTGGGGCTGGCCTGCATGTCGTTGACGTCCTGTTCGTACCGCGCGCCGCGCATCCCGTGGCCGACGATGTTGATGAACGCGAAGACCCGGGTCCGGGCGCGGTCGATGACGAGCCGCTTGAAGTCGTCGAAGTTCCGCCAGCCGGCGCAGCCGGCATCGGCCACCGCGGTGACGCCCGATCGGAGCGTGAAGCCGTCGGGGTAGACGCTGTTGTCCCCGGCGTAGGATCGACGCTCGCCGGTCCCCGCGAAGACGTGGACGTGGATGTCGACCAGGCCCGGGGTCACGTACAGGCCGCCCAGCTCGATGGTCTTCACGGCATGGGCCGGGTCGATCTTCTCGCTCACGGCGGCGATCTTGCCGGCGCGGATCGCCACGTCGCGGACCCCGTCGATCTTGTTGCGAGGATCGATCAGGCGGCCGCCGCGGAGCAGCAGGTCATATTTCGTCGGCTGGGCAGCCGGCGGCTGCGCCGAGGCGCCGCCGGCGAGCAACAGGAGTAGGGATGCCTGGAGCCATTTCATCGTTCGTCCTCGGATCGGGAGGGGAGCGCTCACGGCATCGCGGCCAGTCGATATCTTGCTTCGCCCGGATGCCTTTGTCGAGCACCCACTCCGTTGCCCTGACAGAAACTTACACACGGCGGCCGTGACCGATGATGGAATCCGGGCGCCCGGCTTGCTAGACTCGGCGCCGGCTGTGGTGAAAAAAAGTGATTTCGTCGCTCGAACTTCGCGGAGGTCGCCGTGATGACAAGGCGTGGTCTGATCGTCGTGGCTGTCACAACCATCGCCATCGGCTCGGCTTCGCCGGGTCTGGCGCAGGACCGGGCGGCCGCCAAGAAACAAGAGGCCAAGCAGGCGAAACGTGCCGCGCTCTTCTCGGCAGGCGCCAAGGTCGGGAAGACCCTGTACATCTCGGGCAAGGGCGATTATCGACCGAACGCGGAATTCCCCGAGAAGGTCGAGAATTGCCTGAACGAGATCCGCAAGACCTTGCAGTCGGCGGGTCTCGACATGCGACACGTCGTCAAGTCGTTCGTGTACCTGGAAGACCGCGATAAGTACGCGGACCTGAATCCCCATTACGCGAAGTTCTTCCCCGAAGACCCGCCGGCGCGGACGACGCTCGGCGTTGCCCAGGTGCCGGGCGATTCGCGGCTGGAGATCACCTGCATCGCCTACACCGACCTCGCCGAGAAGAAGCGGATCGGCGATCCCCCGGCGGCCTTACCCTTCAGCCCGGGCATCCTGGCGGGTGACACGCTCTACGTCTCGGGCAAGGGGGATCAGCTCCCGGGCGGCGGCCATCCCGCGACGTTCGAGGAGCAAGTCCGCCAGGCGATGAAGAACGTCGAGGCCACGCTCAAGCAGGCCAGACTCGACTTCCGCAACGTCGTGATGAGTCACGTCTTCCTCGACAATTACGAGAACCTCGGCATCGCGAACAAGGTCTACAACGAGTTCTTCGAGGACGGCAGCGAACCGGCCTGCGCCACCGTTTTCGTCGAACTGGATCCCTGGCGGATCGCACGTCGAGATCACCTGCATCGCCACGACCGATCTCGCGGCACGCAAGGTCGTCCGGCCCGACGCATTGAAGAACCTGTCCAGCGAAGGCGCCGTCACGGGTAGCCCGGCGGTCTGGGCCGGCAACACCCTGTATATCTCGGCGCTCGACGGCTCGAAGCCGCAAGGCGGGGGCGCCTCGAGCAACCTGGCCGAACAGGTCCACCAGATGGCGCGGAACCACATCGCCGTCCTCGAATCGGCCGGTCTGACCCTCGAGGACATCGCATCGGGATGCGTCTACCTCCGGGACATGAAGGATTATCAGCCAATGAACGGCATCTACCGCCCATATTTCTCGCGCGGGGTCGCGGTCAGGACCTGCCTGATGCCCAATTCGTCCTACGAGAAGAACGACATCCTCGTCCGCGCGTCGTTCATCGCGGCACGAAAGAGGTAGACCTTGCCGGCATCATCGGCCGGCGGCGGCCCGTTTCCAGACCTCGATATGACCGAAGCGGGCCTCCGGTTCGTAATGCTCTCGAATCGCGGAGGCAAGGTGATCGAGGCGCAGTCGCGAGACCAGGTTGTGCTCCTCGGGAGACCAGACGACCACGCAGTCGGTCGCCTGTTCGAGAGCCGCTGCGAATTCGGGCTCGAGGTCGACGGCGACCAGCCACATCCAGCAAATGCCCGACTCGGCCCGGAACGGCGAGAGCCGGCCCGTCGGGCCGTTGATCGCCGGGAACGGCGGCTCCTTGAGGACGTTGGCCACCAGGGTCGTGGGACCGGTCCTCTCGCGGAGAAATCTCAACGTATTCCGATAGTCCTCCCAGGCATACCAGCGACCGCTCGCGGGATCGAACCAGGCCCGGCTGCCCGGCGGAGAATCGAGCGGAGTCATCTCACCGCGAGCGATTGAACCGATCGCCTCGACGCTCGCGGTCAGGTCGCAGAACCGCGGGATTCCCGCGCTCATCTCCACGATCAATACGAGTATGGCGATCACCCGCAGGAAGGGCGGCACGCCAGCCCGTTCGATGAGCCAGGCGATTGGCAGCGCCATCGCGACCGAGCTCACCAAGGCGAGTGGATGCGCGAGGTAGGCATGCTGCACCGGATGCACCAAACGATACGCCAGGGCCGCTGCCAGAGCCATCGTCCAGGTGACGGCCCGCCGACGTGATGCCCCGCGAGTGAATAAGAGCATCGGACCCAGCAACCCGATCAGGATCCCCATGGCCGGTTGGAGGAGTTGTTCGGCGAGTTGCTCGACCGTGGACCCGGGATTGGCCCGGCTATACGGGCCTCCGTAGGCGACGATTCGCAGGCCCCGCACCAGGTCGCCTTCGATGCCCGCGAAGACTAGCGGCGAGAAGGCGATCGTCGCGAACACGATCACCGCGAGCAGCCATTCCGCCACTCGTCGCATCCCAGGGCCGCGGCTCGGTCTTGCCTCATCGACTCGCTCGAGGACGGCCGCGGCCATCGCGGGCAGAAACAGCACGACATGCGGTCGGGTTGCCAGGGCAGCCGCGGCCAGCAGGGCGGAGAGGATCCGACTTGAACGGCCGGGCCAGCTCTCCAGGATCAGCAGGCCCAGGACGATGCACAGACTGGCATGCCAGTCGCGCTGGGCGACCGTCTCGAAGTCGCGACTCAGATAAGACGTGAGGAAGACGACGAAGGCCGCCAGTCCGGGAAGCATTTGCCCCAGGCACCTCCGGCTCCACGCGGCCAGGACCACGCCGAGCAGCACGAGCGCCGCGGCATCGAAGGCGTACAACGGCGCGGTCCGTCCCCATCCGAACGCCTTCCCGAGCAGCCAGAACAAGTAGATGGCTCCCGGGAAGTTATAGCCCCTGATATCGCGGTACGGCCGGATGCCGGCATCCCACGACTGTGCCAGCGTCGCGAACGTATCCGCATCGCGGGCCCAGGGCCAGAGCAGGTAATGGGGCAGCCAGGTGGCCAGCAGCACCAGGCAGACGACTCCGACCAGAATGGTCAGTCCGCCTGACATCGCCATCGCGGCGACGGCGTCCACGCCATGCAAGACCCGGAGCAGGGGACCCGTCGAGGCGCCTTCGAATCGTTTCCGGCTGAGGGCGTAGCGACCGAGAGCGTAGGCCGCGACGAGTCCGGCGAGGGCCATCGCGACTCGGCGGCGGCGGAGAAAGTCGGGCAGGAACCACTGGAGATCGGGAGCGAGCATCACCAGGACGACGGTGATCGTCCCGGCAACGATCAGCACAGCGGCCGAGACGACCGAGATCGCCGGTCTCGATGCGCCGCTCCCAACCCTCATCGGGCACCTCGCCCCGAGGCCCGTGCCAAATCGTCGATCACCTCCGTTATTCTGAACGATCTTCGCCCCACTGTCATCACGCTTCTATCGACCTTGAGCGATGGCTCCTCTTTTGGTGTCATGCGCCTCGTGTCGTCTCCACACCACCAAACCAGGGAGCCGAACGCTGATGTCCGTCAAGCCGAAGCCCGATCCGTACCATTCCGTGACGCCCTATCTGGCCGTCGAGGGTGCCGCGAAGCTCCTCGACTTCCTGACGCAGGCATTCGACGCCAACACGCACGAGTGCATGAGGCGTCCCGACGGTTCGATCCATCATGCCGAGGTCAAGATCGGCGATTCGATCGTGATGCTGGCCGACGCGCAAGGACGATGGCAGCCGCGGCCCAGCACGCTTTACCTCTACGTGGATGACACCGATGCCTCGTATCGCCGCGCACTCGATGCCGGCGCGACGTCGCTGATGGAGCCCGCGACCCAGTTCTACGGCGACCGCAACGCCGGCATCCAGGACCCTTCGGGCAACTACTGGTGGATCGCGACCCACGTCGAGGACGTCTCGCCCGAGGAGATGAAGCGGCGCGCCGAGCGCAATCGCCAGCGCCCCAATGAGGCATAGCCATTTTCGGACATCGAAGCCGAATGCGTATCGATGTCCGAAAATGGCCAGACTCTTCCATCGGCATCGGTTAGACTTGCCGCAGTCAAGAGCCAATCGACGACGCCACTCGCCGAACGGGCCGAGGCTGCCATGCTGATCGACGACGAGACATGTTACCGTGCCCTGGCGCGCCCGCGACACGCGGTTCGACGGCGTCTTCTTCGTCGGGGTCACGACGACGAGGATCTACTGCCGGCCGATCTGTCCGGCCCGGACGGCGGGCCGCGACCGTTGCCGGTTCTTCGCCGACGCCGCGATGGCCGAGAAAGCGGGGTTTCGGCCCTGCTTGCGATGCCGGCCCGAGCTGGCTCCGGGTCATGCGCCGGTCGACGCGGTGAGCCGGATCGCTCGGATCGCGGCGGCCCGCATCGAGGCCGGCGCCTTGAATGACGGAGGGAGCGTCGAGCGGCTGGCGCGGGACCTGGGCCTGAGCGATCGACATCTCCGCCGGGCCGTCCGCCGCGAGTTCGGTGTCTCGCCCATCGAGCTGGCTCAAACACGCCGGCTGCTCCTGGCCAAGCAGCTCCTCACCGAGTCGGACTTGCCGATCGTGCGGATCGCCTTCGCCAGCGGGTTCGAGAGCGTCCGGCGATTCAACGCGCTGTTCCAGTCTCACTACCGATTGACACCGACCGGCATGCGACGATCTTCGCCGAAGGTCCACGGACGGGACTCGCTCCGGTTGACCCTGGCTTATCGGCCGCCGATGGCCTGGGACGCGCTCCTCGGCTTCCTGGCCGGGCGGACGACGTCCGGCGTGGAGCGGGTCGAGGGTCGAGCTTATCTCCGGACCGCGTCCGTCGGCGCACACCGGGGCTGGCTGAGGGTCGAGCCGATCGCGGGGCGTCATGCGCTGGCGGTCGAGCTGGCGATGGGGCTGGTCCCGGCCTTGCCCGAAATCCTCTCGCGCCTCAAGCACGTCTTCGACCTATCCGCACGGCCGGACATGATCGCGGGGCACCTGCGCGGCGACGCCAGGATCGCCGAGGCCGTCGATCGGCTGCCGGGCCTCCGCGTCCCGGGCGCCTTCGACGGATTCGAGCTGGCGACCCGGGCGATCCTCGGTCAGCGCGTCTCGGTGCGCTCGGCCACGACGCTCGCCGGGCGACTGGCTTGTCGCTTCGGCGAGCCGATCGCGACGCCGTTTCCGAACCTGGACCGCCTCAGTCCCCCGGCTGATCGGCTTGCCGAGGCCGGCGAGTGCGACCTGACGGCGCTCGGCATCGCCGCGCCCCGCGCCGCGGCGATCCGCACCATTGCGGCGGCCGTCGCGCGGCGCGAGCTCGACATCCAGCCGGGACCTGACCCCGACGCGGCCGTCGCCAAACTGCGGCAATTCCCCGGTCTGGGCGACTGGACCGCGCAGTATATCGCCATGCGGGCCCTGCGATGGCCGGACGCCTTCCCGGCCGGCGACCTCGGTCTACTCAGGGCGGCCGGCGTCACTTCGGAACGCCAGCTCCGCGACACGGCCGAGGCCTGGCGCCCCTGGCGCTCGTATGCGGCCATGTATCTCTGGACGACTGGTACCTCGTTTTCCTCTTCGATGGAGACCTCCGATGTCTGAGCCGTCCACCTCGTGGTACTGCCACTATTCCAGCCCCGTCGGCGAGCTCGTGCTGACGTCCGACGGCGAGGCGCTGACCGGCCTTCACTTGCCGCTCCCCGACGGAAGTGCGGCGCCCCTTCGCGGGTCGAACTGGCGACGGGACAACGCCCCGTTCCGGGCGGCCCTCGAACAATTGCGCGATTACTTCGGCGGCGAGCGAACCGCGTTCGACCTGGCGCTCCGCATCACCGGCACACCCTTCCAGCGCCTCGCCTGGGACGCGCTCTTGACCATCCCCTTCGGCACGACAATCAGCTATGCCGAGCAAGCCCGGCGGATCGGCCGGCCGGAGGCGCCGCGCGCCGTCGGCGCCGCCAATGGCAGGAACCCGATCGCCATCGTCGTCCCCTGCCACCGGGTGATCGGCTCGGGTGGGACGCTGGTGGGTTACGGCGGCGGATTGCCGCTCAAGAAATGGCTCCTGCATCACGAGTCGAGCGTGCTGCGAGAGCCGGAATCGGCGTTCCCGGCGCGGCGAAAGTTGCAGCCGGCGACCTGAGAGGATAACCTGGAATCCAGGGAATTCTTCGGGCCGCCGGCGTCATGGAGACGCGAGCGAATGTCGCTCGCAATGTCTCGACACACCCTCCAACCGGCGACGCTCCGATCAGGTGCGTCCATGATCACGCGGCGCAGGGTCCTCGGGGCGGCCGCTTTGCAGGGGCTGGCCGCCTATTTCGGCGCGGCGATGGCTCAGGAGCCGAAGCGGAAGCTCCAACGAAACAAGAAGAAGTCGCCGCCCGCCGATCGTGGGCCGATCCAGCCGGACGATCGTGTCAGCGACGTGCTCGCTCCGATCCGCGACGAGCATCATCTTCCGGGATTGATCGGCGCGATCTTCGCACGCGATCGACTGGCGGCGATCGGCGCTGTAGGCGTCCGCAAGATCGGATCGTCCGAGCGGATTCGTGTCACCGATCAGATCCACATCGGCTCCTGCACCAAGGCGATGACCGCGACCTTGATCGGCACGCTGGTCGACGAACGGAAGTTGTCGTGGGGATCGACCATCGCCGAGGTCTTCCCCGACCAGGCCGAGCAGATTGATGCCGACTATCAGAAGGTCACGGTCAGCCAGTTGCTCACCCATCGGGCCGGCTTACCCGCGAACATCTCCTGGTTTCACCTGACGGGGCGGACTCTGACGGAGAAACGCCTCTCGATCCTCGGGACGACGCTCCGGACACCTCCGCGGCATCGGCCCGGTACGACCTACGAGTATTCGAACGTCGGTTATGTCCTGGCCGGACTGATCGCCGAGACGGTCGCCGGTCGATCGTGGGAATCCCTGATGAAGGAACGGCTCTTCGACCCGCTCGAGATGGCCTCGGCGGGATTCGGCTCGCCCGGCCGGCCCGGCGCCGACGATCAGCCCTGGGGCCACCATGCCGTTCGAGGAGAGGTCCGGCCGACCCAGCAAGACAACGTCCCGGCGTTCGGGCCCGCGGGCACCGTGCATTGCACGATGTCCGACTGGTCTCGATTTGCCGCGCTCCACCTGGCCGCCGCGCGAGGGAAGCCGCGGCTGCTCCACGCCGCGACATTCCGCGCGCCTCCACACACCGCCGACCGGCTTCGATTACGCCGGCGGCTGGATCGTCTGCCAGCGCACCTGGGCGGGAGGCCAGGCCTTCACCCACAGCGGCAGCAATACTTCGTGGTACGCAACGATCTGGCTCGCCCCCGCGCTGAACGTCGCTTTCCTGGCCGCGACTAACCAGGGCGACAAGGCGGCCGAGAAGGCCGTCGACGAGGCGATGGTCGCGCTCATCCGGGCCAGCGAATTCCTCGCGTCCTGACGCCCCGGAGGTTGGCACCAGTCAATCCTGGTGCCGCCTGCGGCTTTCCAGGTCATTATTGCCCCAGGTCCGATCTCCGCTGACGGGATTAGGGCGCGCCACGACTCCGCCCGGCAGCCCGACGCGATAACCCGAGAACCGCTTGTCGGGCTCGACGTAATCGGTACTGACGAACTGGGCCCCGCTGGCCAGCGCCTTGTCGCGTTGCGAGCCGTCGTTGGCTCGCGACTGCCGCGTATCGGCATCGGCTCGCGTTCGCACGAGGAAGCCATCGCGGACCAGCCGCTGGATCCGGTCGAAATCCTTGACCGGGTCGTTGACCTTGAACCACGCGGCCTCGGGGGCGTCTTGGCTCTCGGCCGTCACGAACATTGCGCGGCCCTTGAGCCCGGGGTGTCCCTCAACATAACGATCGCGGATCGGCCCTTCGTTATCCAGGGCGAACAGGACGTGGCCTCGGACGGCGTCGAGCTCCGGCCAGCCCTGAGACCGGATCGCCTCCGGCAGCGAGGCGAACCGGCCGCGGACCCGGTCGGGCGTGACGATCTCGGACCGGTCGAAGACCGAGAAAATCTCGCCGTTGACCGCGTCCAGCTCGTCGCGCTGGAACTTGACGGGCTGAGTCGGCAGGCCGAAGATCGCGCCGTCCTTGAGCTCGACCAGGATCAGGATGGGGACGTGCCGTGGATTCGCCTTCGACCAGGCTTTGACCTGCTTCAGGGCCTCGATGAACGTGGGAGCGCGGGAGATGAAGTCCGCGTCCTGGACGTGCAGCACCTTCATCCCGGGCTTCGAGAGCTGTCCGTCGGCGTTCGGGTCGGGGCCGGGGTCCTTGCCTCGCTTGAGGAGCAGTTTCCGCAGGCTCGGGTCCGCGAAGAGTCCCCCCTTGGGGTCGGCGAAGACGTCGAGCTCGATCTGGCGGATGCCCAGTCGGCTGAACTGCTCGGCGAACGGGCGATGACTGTAATCGAGTCCCTCGGCCTGCCGTCGTGAGGTGCTCGCGATCAGGTCCAGGATCGCCGGGGCCGGCGCGACGTGGTACGAGTTGTGAGTGCCGATGACCTGGATCTGGTTGAGTCGCGGCTCGCCCGCGCGATCCCGTCGGGATCCACCAGGCACAAGCCATGAAGAGGATCGTCGTCCCCAGTCGGTCAAGTTGGCCGCCTCTTTCGAGCCGTCGCATGACGATCGTTCCCCGGCGGTACGGTTCTCCCTTTCGTCGCCACCCGGACGGTTCTAACCGAATCGCCCCGCCGAGAACAGGCCCGAGCCCGGTCGGCGGACTTGATCCGGTCGCCGCGGTCCGCCTATATTTCGAGGAGAGTTCGACGGCCATCGACTTTTCCACGCGGCGATCGCCCGATGCAGCCCGATACGACCGAATCGACTCGATCGCCCGCCGACCGGTCACCGACACCGTCCCCCGCGCCGGTCGAGGACCCGCGGGTGTACCTGGCGGCCGAACGGACATTCCTGGCCTGGGTCAGGACGTCGGTGGCGCTCATGGGATTCGGGTTCCTGATCGCGCGATTCGCCTTTTGGTTGCGCGAGTATGAAGAGCTGCAGGGTCTGACGCCGAGGGCTCGCACCCACGCGCACGTCTCTCCCTGGCTGGGATTCGGCATGGTTGTTGTAGGTGTCGTCGTCTGCGTGACGGCCGCCGGCCGTCATCGGAGTTACGTGAACGCCTTGCGCCGGCGTCGCGAACCCGCCACTCAAGATCGGGACGTCGCTGGGCATCGCCGCCATCCTGGCGCTGGTGGGGCTGGCGATGGCGATCCAGATCCTGCTCTATTCGAGCTGAAGGAAGTTCCGGGTCGACCTCGGGTTGTCCCGATCGCGGCCCGTGGCGAGTGAACCCTGACAGCGGAAAGGGGTGGTTTCCCATGCAACTGGGAATGATCGGCCTGGGCCGGATGGGCTCGAACATGGTCCGGCGACTGCTGGCCCACAGCCAGGAGTGCGTCGTGTACGACGTCCACGCCGAGGCGGCGGCCCCGCTCGTCAAGGAGGGGGCCATCGCCGGCAAGAGCGTCAACGAGTTCCTCGCCAAGCTCAAGACGCCGCGCTCCGTCTGGATGATGGTGCCCGCCGCGGTCGTGGACACGATGATCGACCAGCTCAAGGGCAAGCTCGAGAAGGGAGACATCCTGATCGACGGCGGCAATTCGTACTATCACGACGACATCCGCCGCGCCGCCGAGCTGAAGCCCAGGGGCATCCATTACGTCAACGTGGGCACGAGCGGCGGAGTCTGGGGACGTGAGCGGGGTTACTGCATGATGATCGGCGGCGAACCCGATGTCGTGAAGCATCTCGACCCGATCTTCGCCGCGCTGGCGCCGGGCATCGAAGCCGCCCCGCGGACGCCCTGCCGCGAGCAGCTCGGCGGGACTTCCGAGCAGGGATACCTGCATTGCGGGCCCAGCGGGGCCGGGCACTTCGTCAAGATGGTCCACAACGGCATCGAATACGGCCTGATGGCGGCCTACGCCGAGGGGTTCAATGTCCTCGAGCATGCCGGCGTCGGTAAGGAGTCGCAGGAAGTTGACGCCGAGACCGCGCCCATGCGACATCCCGAGCTGTACCAGTACGACCTGAATATCGCCGACATCGCCGAGGTCTGGCGGCGTGGGAGCGTGATCGCGTCATGGTTGCTCGACCTGACCGCGCAGACCCTCTGCCGCAGCCCCGACCTGGCCGAGTTCTCCGGCCGCGTCTCCGACTCCGGCGAGGGCCGCTGGACCGTCCAGGCGGCCATCGACGAGGGCGTGCCGGCCGCCGTGCTCAGCGCCGCCCTCTACGCCCGATTCAGCTCGCGCGGCAAGGACGACTACGCGGACAAGATCCTCTCGGCCATGCGATACGCCTTCGGCGGTCATCTCGAGAAGAAGACCTGAGCGTCACGCCGGCTGGAAGTAGGTCAGGCTTTCCAGCCAGACGGTATTGTGAATGTCAGGCTGGAAAGCCTGACCTACTTCAGGAGCGTCCACCATGTCGAGCCCTGATGCGAAGGCCGATGCCCTGGTGTTCTTCGGGGCCACCGGCGACCTCGCCTACAAGAAGGTGTTCCCGGCCATCCAGCACCTGATCAAGCACGGCCAACTAGACGTGCCGATCGTCGGGGTGGCCAAGTCGGGCTGGGGTCTGGAACAGTTCAAGGCCCGGGCGCGCGACAGCCTGGCGCATCACGGCGGGGTCGACCCGAACGTCTTCGCCTTGCTGGTCGAGCGGCTTCGCTACGTGGATGGCGACTACCACGACCCCGAGACCTTCGTCAAGCTCCGCGAGGCGCTGGGCTCGGCCCGCCGGCCGGCGCACTACCTGGCGATCCCGCCGAGCATGTTCGCCACGGTCGTCCAGCATCTGGCCGAGTCCGGCTGCGCGCATGATGGTCGCGTCATCGTCGAGAAGCCGTTCGGCCGCGACCTGCGATCGGCCCAGGAGCTGAACCGCATCCTCCACCAGATTTTCGATGAGTCGCGGATCTTCCGGATCGACCACTACATGGGCAAGGAGCCGGTGCTCAACATCCTGAGCTTCCGGTTCGCCAACCGGTTCCTCCAGCCGATCTGGGACCGCGATTGCGTCGAGGACGTGCAGATCACGATGGCCGAGCAGTTCGACGTGCAGGGCCGCGGCGCGTTCTACGAGGAGGCCGGGGCGATCCGCGACGTCATCCAGAACCACTTGCTCCAGGTCGTCTCGTTGCTGGCGATGGAGCCGCCGGGGGCCAACTCGCCCGACGGCATCCGCGACGAGAAGGTGAAGGTCCTGCGGGCCATCCGCCCGCTCCAGCCCGACGACGTGGTTCGCGGCCAGTATGACGGCTATCGCCGCGAGAAGGGCGTCGAGCCCGACTCGCAGGTGGAGACCTTCGCCGCGGTCCGCCTGCACATCGATTCGTGGCGGTGGGCCGGCGTCCCGTTCCTGATCCGGGCCGGCAAGTGCCTGGCGAAGACGGCCACGGAGGTCTTCGTGCGATTCGAGCCCCCGCCCCAGGGGTCGTTCGCCGGGCATACGCTCGATTGCTCGCAGAATTACATTCGAATTCGGTTCAATCCCGAGGAGATCATCGCCATCGGCGCGGTGGTGCGGAAGGAAGGCGAGGGGGAGGGGCTCCAACCCGTCGAGCTGATGGCCCTTCGCCAGGCGATGGACGAGGTGCCGCCGTACGCCCGCCTGCTGCACGCGGCGATCGAAGGCGACCCCAGCCTTTTCTCCCGCGAGGATTCCATCGAGGCCCAGTGGCGCGTCGTCGAGCCGATCATCGAGGAGCCGCCTCCGCTGTCCTGCTATGAGCCGGGGACATGGGGCCCGGCCGAGGCGGATCGTCTGCTGCCCGAGTGCCACAAGTGGCAGAATCCCTGAAGGCTGAAGGCGGAGGGCTGAAGCGGGCGCCTTGTCTCCGCGGGCCGCCACGGGTATGACGTAGGGTGGGTCCTGCCGGCCGGTCGACGCCTCGAATCGGCGTGCAGAGCTCATCTTACGAGGCGCATTGCGCCGAGGAGACAGTGATGACGAGCCGTTACGACCGTCGCGAGTTTCTGGCCGACGTGGGCCGCGGCATGCTGGTCGCCAGCGTGGGTCCGTTACTGGCCCACGACCTCGGGCTGGCCCCGGCGGCCCTGGCCGGAGAAGGTCCCGATCGCCTGACGTTCGGGGCGATGGAACCGCTGGTGTCGCTGATGCAGGAAACCCCCATCGAGAGGTTCCTGCCGGCCGTCGTGGAACGGATCGAGGCCGGGGAGGACCTCCGCCGGCTGGTGGCCGCGGCCGCGCTGGCGAACGCCCGCACGTTCGGCGGCCAGGATTACGACGGTTACCACGCGATCATGGCACTGGCTCCGTCCTACCAGATGGCCAGCGAGCTGCCCCGATCGAAGCGGGCCTTGCCGGTGCTGAAGGTCCTCTACCGCAACACCGACCACATCCAGGAAAAGGGCGGCCCGTCGCACGAGGTCCTCCATGCGGTCGAACCGTCGGAGCTGCCGGCCGCCTCGCCTACGGCGGAGGCCCTCCGCGAGGCGACTCGCCGCATGGACATGGCGGCGGCCGAGCGCGACTTCGCCGCGATCGCCCGCGGGCCGCTCGACATCGCGTACAACGACCTTCAGTACGTGGTGCAGGACTACATCGACGTCCATCGCGTCGTGCTCGCCTGGCGGTCCTGGGCGCTGCTCGACTTCACCGGCAAGGAGTATGCCCACACGCTGCTGCGCCAGTCGGTGCGATTCTGCGTCGATGAAGAGCAAGGGCTCCGCAAGCACGGCCGCGGCGGCGAGGCCGCGCTGCGGGCGCTCCTGCCCAAGCTGCTCGACCGCCAGGGCCTGATGGGCCGGATGCCCGGGGAACGGCTCCCGGACGACGAATGGGTCCAGCAGATGTGCCACACGATCTACGGCTCACGCCGGGAGCAGGCGGCCGAAGCGGTGACCGACGCCCTGATCGAAGGGGTCGCACCCGAGGTCATCGGCGAAGCGATCTCGATGGCCGCCAACCAGCTCGTGCTGCACGACCCCGGCCGCCGGCAGGCGGATTCGCCCGCCAAGCCGAAGGGGAGCGTCCATGGCGCCTCGGTCGGCGTGCACGCCTCCGACGCCGCGAATGCCTGGCGGAATATCAGCCGGGTCAGCGACCGCCGCAACATGTACGCCAGCCTGATCGTGGGAGCCTATCACACGGCCGGTCAGTCCGGCGGCCTCCATACCATGCCCTACCCGTTCGCCGAGCACGAGGAGAAGATCCGCGACGTCAAGCCCGACGACCTGCTCCACGAGGCCGAGGCCGCCATCAAGGCGAAGGACCAGGCGCGGGCTTGCGCCCTGATCCACCGCTATGGCTCGCTGGATCGGCCGGCCCAACCGGTCTTCGACATGCTGCTCCGCTACGCCATCAGCGAGGACGGCGCCCTCCATGCCGAGAAGTATTACCGCACCGTGACCGAGGAGTTCGCGGCGACTCGCCCGGCCTTCCGATGGCGCCACCTGGCCGCCCTGGCCCGGGTCACGGCGAGCGAGTTCGGCCACCCCGCGCCCGGCCTCGACGAGGCGCGCCGGCTACTCAAGGTCGATTCGCTCGGTTAGAGCGGCTCACGTTTGCGTGGCTTCGCCGCGAGAGAACCCCCCCTGACCCCCCCTTCGATAAGGGGGGGAGAAGAAGAGGGCTGAGCCTCCCTCAATTTCCCCCCCTTACGAAGGGGGGGCCAGGGGGGGTCGAGGCCCCGGCCGGCTCTCGAGGCCGAAATCACGTAGGCCAACCAACCGTTCGGCGCTCTAGCGTTCCCTGAGGAGTTGTCCACGGCCGGTCCACGAAATCCTGACGCGGCTCAGACGGGTTCTGCGCGGATCTCCTGACCCCGCCGGACACCTGACCGAAGGTCTCCCGAGATTCCGCATGACAGATCAGGGAGCTGATGTCGGCGCCGGGAGACCTTCGGTCGGCGACGGTGCGGGGTCGGCGTCCCCATGCCCACCGCCGCATCGACGCACGCGCCAGTCGTCCCTGTTCCGGCTCTTCCTGGGCGGGATTGTCGGGACCGCGGCGCTCGCCTTGATCATGTTGTTCGTCGAGCCCATCCTGACGGGACAGACGTCGGGCCTCGCCCGGCTCCTCGGCGCGGAGATCGGCACTCCTCACGGCGTCGGCCTGGTTGTGTTCCATTTCTTCAATGGCTCGATCATCTTCCCGCTGGGATTCGCGTTCTTATCCTCGCGCATACCCGGACCCTGGCTGGTGAAGGGGCTGATCTGGGGGCTGATCCTCTGGTTGATGACGGAAGCGGTGATCATGCCGATCTCGGGCTACGGCTTCTTCGGCCAGAATGCGGGCGGCTTGAGCACCGCCCTTGGCGCGCTGGTCGGCCTCCTGGTGTATGGCGGCTTGCAGGGTGCGATTGCCGGCCTGCCCGGCCGGAAGGACGATTGACGTCTTGTCGGGTGGGTCCAACCCACCGAATGCCCGAGCGTCGCACCGGTGGGTTGCACCCACCCTACAAAGGTCCCACATGCCCGGCCCTCAAGGACCCCATGTCGTCATCATCGGCGGCGGCTTCGGCGGGCTTGAAAAGCCTGAGAGACGCGTTGCACATCCGGCAGCGGATGCTGATTGCGTTCGAGATCGCCGAACGCGAGCCGGACGAGGCCAGGCGCCGGGCGTGGATGACGTTCGTGATCGTCGGCGATGGCCCGACGGGCGTGGAGCTGGCCGGGACGCTCGCCGAGGTCGCGCGGCAGACGCCGGCGCGCGACTTCCGCCGGATCAACCTGGCCTCGGCCGGTATGCGGGCTTAACGGTCCGCTTACCGACCTGTTCACGGCCAGCTACGACACGCCGCACTTCGACCCCTCCGGCGCATCGACGCCGACCAGCGGCTCCCTGAGCGGTTCGGTGATCAGCCGCGCGCCGCGGTCGAAGGTGAAATAGGACCAGGCCCACTGGATCATGACGATCAGCCGGTTGCGGAAGCCGATCAGGAAGAAGATGTGGACGAACAGCCAGAGCAGCCAGGCGACGACGCCCGACGCCTTGACCCGTCCGATCTTGGCAATTCCGGCACCCCTGCCGATTGTGGCCAGCATACCCTTATCGACGTAGTGGAACGGCTGACGGGGCCGGCCTTCGAGGGCGTTGCGGATATTCCGGGCGGCGAGCTGGCCCTGCTGGATGGCGGCCGGCGCGACGCCGGGGACCAAGGCGCCATTGTCCTCGAAGTGGGCAAGGTCGCCGATGATGAACACGTCTTCGCGGCCGGGGAGGGTCAGGTCCGGCTCGACCGGTACGCGACCTGCGCGGTCGAGCGGGATGCCGAGGGTGCGGGCCAGTGGCGAGGCGGCCACTCCCGCCGCCCACAGGACCGTCCGGGCGTGGATTCGCTCCGGCCCGATGCAGACCCCGTCGGCGTCGATCCCCGTGACCTGGAGCCCGGTCCAGACCGTGACCCCCAGGCGCTCCAACTGCTCTTTCGCCCTTGCCGAGAGCGACTCCGGGTAGGCCCCAAGGATGTGCGCAGTACCCTCGATGAGGATGACCCTCGCCGAAGCCGTGTCGATGTGCCGGAAGTCCTTGGCCAGGGTCTGCCGCGAGACCTCGGCCAGCGTCCCGGCCAGCTCGACGCCCGTCGGCCCGCCGCCGACGACCACGAACGTCATCCAGGCCCGGCGCCGGAGTTCGTCCGGCTCGCGCTCGGCGATCTCGAAGGCCATCAGCATATGCTGTCGGATTCTCAAGGCGTCCTTTAGGCTCTTCAGGCCCGGCGCAAACTCCGCCCACTCATCGTGACCGAAGTAGGCATGGGTCGCCCCGGTCGCGACCACGAGGTAGTCGTACGGTACCTGCCCGTCGGCCAGCACGACCCGCTTGCCCTGCACGTCGATCGCGGTCGCTTCGGCCAAGAGGACTTCCACGTTCTTCTGACGCCGGAAGATCCGGCGGATGGGGGTGGCGATGTCAGCCGGGCTGAGCGCGGCCGTCGCCACCTGGTAGAGCAGCGGCTGGAACAGGTGATGGTTGGAGCGGTCGATGAACTTGATTCGCACCGGGGCACGCCGGAGCTCCCGGGCCGCGGCCAGCCCCGCGAAGCCGGCGCCGATGATGACGACCTGGGGCTGACGCGCCTCTTGCATCGGTCTTCTCCGAGACCCTCGGGTTTAAGATCGCTCGGTAGAAGCCAACGATAATTCGCGAACCCCGGATCTGACAAGCCGCCAACCAGGTGCGTCGGCACGGCTGGCCAGGGGAGAATGTCGAGTCCTCGACGACGACTTCCGTGGCTGTGGCGGCGGAGGCTGGCAGCGCCTAGCGGCGGTCGGTGACGGCGTGCAAGACCATGGCCAAGACGCCCTTGATCGGGCGGGTCTCGCCGGTCGAGGCCAGCTCGCCGACCAGGGCGAAGGAGCCGGGCCGGACGAGGGCGACCTGGCCGCTGCCCAGCACCAGGCCCAGGGCGATCGGCAGGTCGAAGGCGCCAGCGTCCTTCTTGAGATCAGCCGGGGCTGATTCTCGCCGCACAAGGCTTGGATAAACTGGTTGCACGCTTGCTGGCCTACGCCTACCCGGTTCCTGCTTAACTTCACGGAGGGTCCGTTGGGGCCCCTGCTCGACCACCCGGACGATGTCCCCTCTCACGATCAGATCCTCCAGGATCGCATCGCTGCCGCACCGTGTCTAGGCGGAGAGAGGATCTGTGCATGATACGTCCCGATTGAAGTGACGAGTGGAGTGCACGACAATTGTTATTTAGCCGAGACGGCGAACGGAAACAGCCAGGAATGGGGAAGCCGCCATGAGTTCCGACCCGCGGGAGAACCGGGGGGACGTGCACAAGCCGATCCTTGAATCGGGCACTTCTCGGCCTGCCGACTCCACGACACCCGATGAGGAGCAGATCAGGTCGCTCCGCGCAAAGCTGTCCGCGCTGTTAAGCGGGCATGTCGTCGAGGTCGAAGAGATCGTTCGCAGGCTCGAAGACCTCCCCGAAGATCTCCGCCGGATCGTCTCCTGGAAACTCGAAGGACTTACCAATGCCAAGATCGCTAGATTGCTTGGTCGTACTGAGCGGACCGTCGAGCTCAAGCTGGCGTTCATCCGGAAGCGACTGGCGCAAGAACTCGATCCGAGCACGAGGTCCCGTGACAGTGTATCCGGGTCCCCAGCACCGCTAATCCCGCAGATCGAGGAACTGTTTACCTCGACCGGCGAATGGCAGAGCCTGCCTTCCCCCAGCTTCGAGGTGGGTCAGGTTGGCTTCAACAAATACCGGTTGCTGGAGAAGATCGGCGCAGGGGGTATGGGCACGGTCTGGCGGGCCTGGAATATCGGCAGAGAGCGCGAGTGCGCGCTGAAGGTCATCAAGGCTGAGGTCGCCCTCGACGATCCGTGGTGGCAACGGTTTACCGGCGAAGTCCGGCGCCTGGCCGCGTTCAGGCATCCCGGCGCCGTCGCCGTCTACGACATCGGGAAGGTTGGCGACTTGGCCTACATCGAGATGGAGTATGTCCAAGGGCGGACCCTGCGCCAGTGGCTGGAGCCCGGCGAATCCCTGCCGCTGGAGAGGGTGGAATGGTTGCTGCACGAGATGTGCGAGGTGCTAGGCCGGGCGCATGAGCTGGGGCTTGTCCACCACGACATCAAGCCGGACAACATCATGGTTGTCCCCGACCCGGCCGCACCGCGGGGCGAGCGGGTCAAGGTCCTCGACTTCGGCATTGCCAAGGTCATCCGCGATGCCGCCTCCGAGACGTTCGCCTCCTTGACCCAGGACAGCATGGGCTTCCTGGGGGCGATCCCCTACTCCAGCCCCGAGCAGCTCGGGCTGCTGGAGACCGAGCAGACCCAAGGCGTCGTTGACCACCGCAGCGACATCTACTCGCTGGGCGTGATGCTCTACGAGATGCTCGTCGGCGCCCGCCCATTCACCGGCACGCAGACCAAGATCCTCTACGATCACGCCCACACGCCGCCGCCGCCGTTCAACGAGAAGGCACCGGGAATCCAGATCCACCCGGCCGTCGAGGGAGTCGTTCTGCGCTGCCTGAATAAGATTCCCGATGACCGGCCCCAATCGGCGTCAGAGCTGTCCGATCAGTTCCGTGAAGCGATAGACGAGATGAGAGCTCATGACGAACGACCTCTGCGAGCCGAGATCGCGCCCGCAGTCAGCCCCTCGTCCCCACGGGGCGCTGGGCCGATGGGCCTACTCATCCGCTTCTTGGGGAAACTTGGCCGATCCCGCCGTCGCCGCCCGCACCGATCGGCCAAGTTCCCCCAATCTGCTGCAAAGTCCGCACTCGAAACGAAACCTCCGGAGGGAGCGGAGCCCTTTTCGATGCGAGGGGTCCCCGCGACCATCCGACGACGCGCTGATATATCGTTCCCGAGCCACGTCTTGGTCGGCAAGGCGTATGACTTGAGTATTCAGCTAGTTCCCATCGAGGGCGGTGATCCCGGCGGCCTGCCTTCCTTGCGGCGGCTTCCATACGCGGACGACTGGCCTCTCGCCTTCCTGGCGTTCTCGTTCTCCTCGTTCGCCGGCACGGGGGCGCCGCCTCCGATCGAGGTCATCGTCAGTCTGGTGGCCGAGAACTTCGAAGTGAGCGAAGCCGGTCGCGCCGAGTTGATCGCGCCTTTCGAGGGTTTCTCTAATCGGGTTCAGTTCCGACTACGAGGGGTGGAGGTTGGTCCGGGCCGAGTCATGATCGACTTCGCCCAGGGCGGGCGGCCTATCGGCTCCGTTGATCTCGCTCCCGAAGTAGTCGCCACGATTGAGCCCCAAAGCCCACCCAGCGCCCCCGCGCCCCTGGGGGGGCCTTGATCCTGAACCTGGCCGCGGGGCAGGCCCCTGCGCCTCCCGACCTGGTGATCAAGGTCTTCGAGCACCGCCTAGCCGGTCACGCTGGGAGGCTCCAGTTCGTCCTGTCCTCGACCCTTCGCGCACTCTCCGACCTTCCGGTACTCGACGGTGATTTAGGAACACTCGACCTCCGCACCGAGCTCGTCGATTGGGTCGGCGAGCAACTCCGTGAGGTGGGCGCCGTTGCGGAGCAGCCCGAGGTTACCGCCGAGGAGGCCGAGCGGACATTGGCCCGCATCGGCTGTAACCTGTTTCAGCAATTACTGCCCCTGCCGCTTCAGAACCTCTGCTGGACGTTTCGCGAGCGCGGGGTAAGGGCAGTGATGGTCCTCTCGGATGAGCCCCACATCCCCTGGGAATTAATCAAACCCTACCGGGATAATCCGCGGACCGGCGAATTCGAGGAGGACGAGTTCTGGGGGCATTCCTTTGCCCTGACCCATTGGCTGCGGGGAAGGCCGCCCGTCCCGAGGCTATCGTTCCAGCGCATCTGTGCCTTGGCGGCCAAGGTAGACCGGCCACCGGTTGGCCAGGCCACGGTCGCTCGCGACATGAATCGACTTGTCTCCGAGCCCCCATCCATCTTAGAGCGACCCGACGGGTCTGCCGGCCCTCTCGTGTCGATTGATGAAGAATTGGAAGTGCTCCGTTCGCTGGAAGCTTCGGGCTCCCAAATCCGGTTCATTCCTGCCCGACGGCGGGAGATCCTTGGCCTACTCGAGCAGGGTGAATTCGACGTCCTTCACCTGATCACACACGGCGATTTCGCGGGGCTCTCCGCGGCGGATGCCTCGGCGGTGCAGGTGGAAGACGGTGCATTCCTCGCGGGCGAACTTTCACCGAGGATGGCAGCGGCGCTTCGCCGCGCCGCCCCGCTGATCTTCTTCAATTCCTGCCACACCGGCCGGATCGGCTTCTCGCTCACGCGCCTGGGCTCCTGGGGAGCCCAATTCGTCCATTCCGGCTGTGGCGGTTTCGTGGGGACTCTCTGGCCGGTGACAGATCGGGCCGCCTTGGCGTTCGCGCAGGCATTCTACGGGCGGATGTGCCAAGGGCTGCCGATCGGCCAGGCTATGATGGCAGCGAGGCAACAGGTGCGCGAGCGCTATCCCAATGACCCCACCTGGTTGGCCTACTGTTGCTTCGCTGACCCGATGGCGCGGGTTGAACCGGCACTTGCCTCGAGGTGAGAAGGGAGAGGAGTAACGGGAGGGCCCAGGCTGACGACTCCCATTCCTGGTCTAGGAGCCAGGGAGATGGTCTTGGGCGGGAAACGGCGGCTGTATCTCGGGAGTCAGTCGAAGTCGAGTCGGACGGTGTCGCTCGGCGAAGGTCTGGTCGAATACAAAGGTGTGGATCTCAGTTTGGTCCAAGTCGTCCCATCAATGTCATATTGGCGTGGCCAGGTGAAATGGGCAACCCTGGCCGGTGGTCATTGTCTCTGGGGCCGAGTCTCGCCGCACAAGGGTTGAACCATCTGATTGCACGCTTGCTAGCCTACAACTGTCGGGTCCCCACCTGACCTCACGGAGGGACCGGCGGGTATGCCGCTCGATTACGACTACGCTGTTCCCTCCCACGGTCACGTCCGCCGGGACTGCGTCCATGCCGTACAGAGAGTAGGTCGGGATCGTCGCCTGCATGAGGTCGAATCTACCAGGACGAAAGCCGGCCAGCGATTCCCGAGGCCCGGCCGGGTGAGGCGATGGCGAACCTGAAGAACCAACAGATCGACTTGAACCCTGAGGCCCTGCAAGCTGGAAATGGCTGCGAACGGAGGATTCCGGAAGCACAAATGGCCCTCCTGGCTGACTTGCCACGTTGCTTTCGCGAGGCCCTCCGGCTCAGTGTCAGGCCATCGCTCTCAATCGGCCCCCACGAGCCGCCTGCTCCAGGGGAGGATCAGTCGGATCAACGGCCTCCGCTCGACGACGATCTCGGCCTGGCACATTGTACCCGTTCTGAACCGTTGTCCGGCGCTGTGCGGTTTCGACCATCGAAAGCGGTCAGAACTCGGCCCCGGAATTCCGTTCGGGCCCACGCGTGCCTTGTTCTCCTCCAGCAGCTTGACCTTAACGCGGAGCAGCCCTTTTCCCGCGTACCGCTTCAGCAACGCATCGGCGACCACTGGATTCCCGAGCGCTTCCTGAACGGTCATCTTGTCGGCCGGAAGCTCATCGATCCAGACGACTCGCCCCCTGATGAACCCATACGACTCGCGCTTGATCGTAGCCGGGACGACCTCGACGGCATGGCCGACCTCCACCATGGCGGCGTCGTCCGCCGGCACGAAGACGATCGCATCGTAAGGCGGGTCGGAAGGTGCGGTCCCCCCCTGGGCCCTGGGGGCACGGAGCACAACGGCGGGAGCCCCGTCTTGGACCTGCTCATGCACGGCGACGAGGAACTGATCGACCACACCCGTGGTGGCGCTGGTGATCCGCGAGGTCCGGTCGAACTTGTCGCGGTCCAGTTGGAGTCTTGTCTCCAATTGAGAGATCTTGAACCGGCGCTCGAGCCGGTCACGCTCCACCGAACGATTCGCACTGATCGACTCGCGCTCCCGCTCGGCCTGACGCTGGGTGCCCTGCGATCTGTCGCGCGAATCGTCGGGCGCCGCGGCAGGGGCTTTCTCCAAGGGCGCGATGGTCGCCCCTTTGTTCTCCCGGTCACGATCCTCGATTCGGGTGAGTTCCAGATCGACGCGTCGAAGCTCGGCGAGAGCCGCTTTCGCCTCGCGGATGGCGTCTGCGAGGTCGCCCTGGTCGATGTCACCGATCACGTCCCCAGGCCCGACCCGATCGCCTTGCTTCGCGCGCGGATACCAGTCGTCCGGTTGAATGCGCTCTGACCAACACCAGCATATCATTCTCGGTCAAGAGGATCCCCTCACCGTGCACTCTTGTAACGGAACGGTAGGCGCACGTATAAGCGATGCCGGCTGTACAGCCACCGAACACGATCGCCAGGACGGTCCAGGCGCGGAATTTGCTGGCCGGCGCGAAGTGATCCAACTCGCGGAAAGCGACGATGACGAGTGGCCCTGCCAAGCCTATGAGCAGGGAGACCGCCGCGGCTCCGTGCCAGCCCGCGTCGGCCAGCTCGAACCACCCGACAGAGCCGATGAGTAGGGAGAATATCGCGTACGAAAGCAGGCGGACGGTGATCATTCCGAGGGCTCGCAGACAGCACACGAAGAGGCCGAGGTGCGCGGCCCAAGGCCACCCCGGAGGTTCCAGGCCAGTAAACGCCATGAACCCGGTGAACAGCGAGATGAGCGCGAGCCCAGGCCGGCCCATCGCATCCATACCCAAGAATCCCGCATAACCGATGAGCAAGAAGAGGGGCGCGCTCACCGGCCAGAAGCCAGAGAAGCTCGCGCCCACGCCGGGGGGCCAGAAGGGGGGTCTCGCCAGGAAGAGCCCCACACTCCCAACGAGGAGGGCCAGGAGCGGCGCCCGTCTGATCCGTGTCCCCCGGGTGATGGTCTGCGCCTTGGCATCAGGACGGAGCCCAAGCTCGCTGCCTTGCGCCGCCGTCAAGATGGACGGGGAATCGACCGGACGAACATCACCTTCCATCGGGATCGGGAGATCAAGAGCCTCGGCGTGCGCGGCCTTGGCATCGGCAAAAGGAGCCAGGGCCTCGGCCACGTCGGAGGGCCTCTGGAAGCGGAGGCTCCGGTCCTTGGCCATCATCCGTTCGACGACCCGCGCGAGGTCCGAGGGGACATCCGGGCGGGCCTCGGTCAGCGGCCGGGGCGTCTGCTCGCTGTGGGCCTTGAGCTTCTGGAGGAGGGTCCCGTCGGGGAACGGAGTATGACCCGTGAGGAGATAGTAGAGGGTGCACCCGAGGCTGTAGACATCGGCCCGGATGTCGGCCGAGCGCGGAGCCGAGACCTGTTCCGGGGCGATGTAATCGGCGGTTCCCAGCACCATGTCGGTGAGCGTGATCCGGGCGGCACGATCAGGCGCCCTCGCCTCGGTCCCTGAATCGGTCTCTCGCTCAAGGGGCAAGAGATCAGGTAGTGCCTCACTGGCGAACCGGGCCAGACCGAAGTCGAGGATCTTGACCCGTCCGTCGGGGGTGAGCATCAGGTTCTGCGGCTTGATGTCGCGATGGACCATGCCGCTCCGGAAGGCGTGGTCCAGTCCTTCCGCGGCCTGCTTGACGGCCTGGCAGGCGAGCGCGCATGGGAGGGGCCCTCGCGTCTTCACGAGATGAGCCAGATCGACCCCCTCGACGAATTCCATGACCAGGAAGTGTGACTCGCCGGCCTGCTCGGCGTCGTACGCCGCGACGATGTTGGGATGCAGGGCCAACCGGGCCGCCGCCCTGACCTCACGACGAAACCGCTCCACCAGGGCCTCGTTCCCGAGAAGGTCACGGCGCATAACTTTCAAGGCGACCGAGCGGTCCATCAGCCGGTGCTCGGCCAGGTAAACTGTGCCCATCCCGCCGCTCCCCAGCCGCCTCACGACCCGGTAGCGCGGATGGTCCGCAAGCTCCGCGGGAAGCTCCCGCTCCGGTGTCTCGGAACTGTCCAGATTACCAGCCGAAAGGGTCGCGCCCAGCTTGGAGGAGGAATGCGATCCAGACAGGACAAACGACGAAGCAACCTCGAAGTCAGGCACGTCGAGGGTTTCTGACGGCGCCGCGCTCGAGTCGGCAGCGATCCAAAGACTCGTGGCCAAGTCCAAGTGCTTCTGAGCAGTGCGCAGCAAGCCAACGAATTCATCGTCCGGCAGGGTGCTCAGCACCTGACAGCACGGCTCGCAGACGGCGAGGTGAGTCTCCACCTCGGCCATCTCGCCGTGATCAAGGAGTCCCCGGCCGAACGCCGCCAGTCGAGCGGGGTCGGGATGGTCCAATGACTGCTCTGCCATCGGCGGGACCTCCTCCACTCAGTGAATCCAGCGATTGTCTTCGTAGGTGCATTCAGGCCGCCCAAGAACCCCCGAGCGTGGCTGATCGTCATCCGGGGATCGGCACCGGCGGTCCTCTCCTTCGTAAGGAGAAATGTCGGTCTGCCCCCTTCCTTTCACGTCTTTTGGATTTTCAGTTGTGGTGGTTGCATCCTAGTCGATCAGGCCGCGACTTAGCTCGCGCAACCGCTTCAAGACTCGGGACTTGGCGATCAGGACAGCGTTGACCGTCATCTCGAGCTGGGCGGCCACTAGCCTGGGTTGGGCCTCGTCGAAGACCTGGAGGCGAAATGCTCGCCAGGTCTGCGCTTCGAACTCGGGCTCCGCCAAGGCCATCACGGTCCGGAGCACGTGCGCGTCGTGGGCCCGGTCCCAGACCTCGCTCAAATCGCTGTCGGGATCTTCCAATTCGTTCAGACTGGCTAGCAGCTCGCGTCCACCCAGGGACTCCAGCCGCCGTCTGTCCACTCGGAACTTCTGTCGGAGGCTGTTGATCGTGATCGTTCGGAGCCAGCTCCGGAAGGCGCCGACCCGGCCGTTGTGCTGGAAATGGGGCAGGCTGGCCACCACCGCACTCAGCACAGTCTGGGAGATGTCGTCAACGTCGAACTCCGGCAGCCCGTACCGCCGCAGCCATGCCCGGATCATTGGGGAGTAAAGATCGACCATCCGAGCCCAGGCGTCGGAATCCGTCTGGTCGCACAGCCGTTCCAGAAGGCTTGCGGAGGTCCGGGGCATCGATGTCGATCCTCGGGGCCAGATCGAGCGCCTCCCCTCAACTTCATGCGGCGACCCGGACGTCGGGCCGGTGGGCAACCGGGTCACGGATGATGGCCAGCGGGTCGTCGAATCCCTGCTTGCGGATGCCGCTCCCCCGGACCAAGCCGAGCGCGATCATCGCTCCCCGATCCCATTTCGGTGCCCGTACTGCACGAGCCCACCGACGGCCCTTTCTTGCGGCGGGTCAACTGCCGTAATGTCGATCGGGTCGGGTCCTCCAGCGTGACTCCGCCCGATCCGATCCGATCCGCGTGAGGCTGGACCGCCTGACCTCCGCCAGACCGCTGGCATTGTCCACGCCGCGCGGGAATAATAGCACGTCGCGAATTCAACTACCATGGGCAGCACCCGAGACGAGCCGTCCCGATGTCTTCCACCGTTGCCGAAGTCGCCGTGCCGGTCGAGGAGACCGAGGCGTATGAGACCCTGATCGGGCGCGTCTTCAAGCGCACCGGCAAGATCCCGCCCGAGTCCCTGGTCCGTCATATCCTCGCGAACGTGCCGGCGTCGGAATGGCCGGTGCGCGTCGAGGCGATGGATGCCCTGCTTCGCCGTCTGGATGCCGCCCACGAGGACAAGCTGCGCGTCGAGTCGCGCCCGCCGGGCGGGCGGATGCTGGGTTTGTGGGCCACCCGCCGGCCGGGCTCGGGCGCCCGGCCCTATCGCACCACCCTCCTGGGAATCGACCCCATCGGTGCTCGTTGCGACTGCCCCGACTTCCTGCGGAACTCGCTCGGCGTCTGCAAGCACTCGCTGACCGTGCTCGAGCATCTCCACGCCCGTCCCCGCCACTTGCAGCGCGCGATCAAGGAGCAGGAATGGGGGGACCCGCCCGGCCGCGAGGGCCTCTGGTGGGACCCGATCCGGCCGCTGATCGGACTGGGCGACTGGCTCGAACGCGTCGCCTGGCGCGGCGAGACCGAGGCCGTCGCCGCGCGTTCGTCCCGCGCCGCGCAGCGCTGCAATGGTTCCGCCCCTCCAAGGACGGCTCCGCGGTCCTGAAGAACGCCCATCCCACCGACCCGAAACGGCGGCTGGCGATCGTTGACGACCTGCTCAAGGTGATCCCGGCCGGCGCGTTGGGCATCCGCCACGACCCCGCGGTGCGCGCCCTCCTCGTCCGCGAACGGCAGCGGCTCCGGCTAATCGTGGAGCAGTCCCTCACGCCCGCCGACGTCCGCCAGGGACTCCGCGGCCTGAAGCGCCCGCTCTATCCTTATCAACATGACGGCGTCCGTCGCTTCCTCTCGGAGGGACGGCTGCTCCTCGCCGACGATATGGGCCTGGGTAAGACCGCGCAGGCCATCGCGGCGTGCGGCGTGCTCTGGCGGAGCGGTCGAGTGCGCCGCGCCGTGATCATCACCCCGGCCAGCCTCAAGCCCCAGTGGGCCCGCGAGTGGGCCGCCTTCTCCGACCTCCCCATCGAGGTCGTCGACGGCTCCCCCGGCGATCGCCAGGCCCTCTATGCCGCGCGGAAAGAAGGCTTCCTGATCATCAACTACGAGCAACTGCTCCGCGACCTGGAGATCGTCCGCGCCTGGGACCCCGATCTCGTCGTGCTGGATGAGGCGCAGCGGATCAAGAACTGGGCGACCAAGACGGCCCTGTCGGTGAAGGGGCTGACCCCGGACTATCGCCTGGTGCTGACCGGCACGCCGATGGAGAACCGGATCGACGAGCTGGCCTCGGTCGTCGAGTGGGTCAACGACATGGCGCTCGAGCCCAAGTGGCGATTGGGTGCGCTGCACGCGATCCGCGAGGATGGCCGCACCGAGATGGTCGGCGTCCGGCATCTGGGCACGATCCGCGACCGGCTCCGGCACTGCCTGATGCGCCGGGTGCGCCAGGAGGTGCTCGATCAGCTCCCGCCCCGGACCGACACCCGCGTCCCGGTCATCTGGACCGATGCGCAGCGAGCCCAGCACGATTCCCTGGATCAGCCGATCATCGTGCTGATGGAGAAGGCCCAGCTTCGCCCGTTGACCCAGGAGGAATTCCTCAAGCTGATGAGCCTGCTGACGCTCCAGCGGATCATCTGCAACGGGATCGCGCAGCTCCGGTTCGAGGACATCTGGCCGTCGCTACGCGAACGCAAGCCCGATGAGGGCGTGCTCCAGGGCCTCGCGACCCCGAAGCTGTTCGAGCTGCGGCAGCTCGTGCAGCAGATCGTGGTGGACCAGGGGCGCAAGGCGGTGATCTTCAGCCAGTGGCGGCGGATGCTCAACCTGGCGCACTGGGCGGTCCGCGACGTCCTGGCCGAGCAGGGACTCCGCGCCGGCTTCTTCACCGGCGCCGAGAACCAGCGGCGTCGGACGCAGAACATCGTCGAGTTCCACGACGACCCGTCGTTCCGCATCCTGTTCTCCAGCGATGCCGGCGGTGTCGGTTTGAATCTCCAGCGCGCGGCCAACTGCGTGATCAACCTCGAGCTGCCCTGGAATCCCGCGGTGCTCGAGCAGCGGATCGGCCGCATCTACCGCCTGGGGCAGAAGAAGCCGATCGACGTGTACAACCTCGTCAGCGAGCAGGGGATCGAGTCGCGGATCTCCGTGCTGGTCGACTCGAAGCAGGCGTTCTTCAAGGGCCTTTTCGACGGCGAGACCGACACCGTCCGCTTCGGCGAGGCGTCGAACTTCCTCACGCGCGTCCGGAAGCTGATCGACCCGTCGGCGATCGCCGTCGTCTCGGCGCGGGGCGGGCAGGCAGAGGCCGAGCCCGACCGGACCGACGCCGATCTCGACATCGACATCGACGACGAGGTGACCGACCCCCTCGACGAGCTGATCGACGCGACGGACGAGGCTCACGACACGCCGCCGCCCGCGCCGGAGCCGGAGCCCGCGGCCGTCGCCGAGACCGTCCCGGCTCCCCCGCCTCCGCCCGAACCATCAACCGCGCCGCACGCGCCGGCTCCCGGCGCCAACGGGGCCGCTCAGCATCCGTCGATGCCCCGCGTCCGCGACCTCTTCGCCCAGCTCGAGGTCCGACGCGAGCCGACCACCGGCAAGGTCGTCATCGAAGCACCGGCCGAAGCCGCCGGGGAACTCGGGGCCTTGTTCGAGGGGATGGCGGCGCTGTTGCAGTCGATCGCCCGCCAGTAGTCAGTAGATCGGAGGCGTCCGCTGGGAGATAGTAGGAATGAGTCCGACCGGTCGCCGGACGGAGCCGGCTCCTACAACGGACCGATCCGCGGATCCCTGTAGGAGGGGGCTCTGTCCCCCCACCCGGCCCGATCCGGTCGAGTCCGACCAACCGATCGGTCAACAACAGACCCCCATTCCCTCCATGGAGAACACCACATGGATCGTCGCGATTTCCTCAAGACGGGCGCCGGAGCCGGCTCGTTCCTGCTGGGCGGCGCCCGGCTATGTCCGGTCGATGCAGTCCTCGCCGCCCAGCGAGCGGGTCCGCTTCGCCTGCATCGGCGTCGGCGGCAAGGGGGACAGCGACACCCGCGACGCCGCCCGCCACGGAAAGATCGTCGGCCTCTGCGACGTCGACGACAACACCCTGGGCAAGATGGCCACCCGGCTGGCCAAGGACCATCCCGACGCCAAGAAGTACTACGACTACCGCAAGATGCTCGAGGACCTGCACGGCAAGATCGACGCGGTGACCGTCAGCACGCCGGATCACACCCACGCCCCGGCGAGCGTCATGGCGATGCGGATGGGCAAACACTGCTTCACACAGAAGCCGCTGACCTGGTCGATCGAGGAGGCCCGGGTGATGCGCACCCTCGCCGCCGACAAGAAGCTGGTCACCCAGATGGGCAACCAGGGCACCGCGCACGACGGCTTCCGCTCCGCCGTCGAACTGCTCCGCGCCGGCGTGATTGGACAGCTCAAGGAGATCGAGGTCTGGACCAACCGCCCGATCTGGCCGCAGGGAATCCCCCGGCCCAGGGACACGCCCGGCATCCCCAATCACGTGCGCTGGTACGAGTTCCTGGGCCCCGCCGAGGACCGTCCCTATCACCCCAAGTACCAGCCGTTCAACTGGCGCGGCTGGCTGGATTTCGGCACCGGCGCCCTGGGCGACATGGCCTGCCACACGATCAACGTCGCCTGCATGGCCTTCGAGCTGTTTGATCCGGTCGAGGTCGAAGTCGTGGACACCTCGGGGATCGTCGACAACGCCACCTATCCGGTCTGGTCGATCATCCGGACCACGTTCGGCCCGCGCAACGGCCGGGGCCCGCTGACGATGACCTGGTACGACGGCGGCGACAATCTGCCCGAGAACAAGCGGAGCTACAAGGAACGCGTCTACGGCGAGAAGGTCCCCAACAGCGGACTCCTCCTCATCGGCGACAAGGGCTCGTTCTTCTCCAAGAACGACTACGGCGCCGAGCACGTGTTGCTGCCCAGGGAGCAGTTCAAGGAGGTCAAGCAGCCCGAGCGCACCCTGCCGCGCTCGCCCGGCCACTTCACCGAGTGGGTCGAGGGCATCAAGTCGCACGACTGCCACAAGCCGATGTCGAACTTCGACTATGCCAGCCGGCTTACCGAGACCGTCCTGCTTGGCGTCGTGGCGCTCAAGGCCGGCAAGCGGATCGAGTGGGACGCCGAGAACCTGCGGGCCAAGAACGCCCCCGAGGCCGACGAGTTCATCCGCCGCCACTACCGGCGGGGCTACACGATCCACTAAATGCTGACGGCTGAACACGGAAGGATCTCGCCGCCGAATTTCGTCAGGTTCAGTCCGGTTCGAGCAGCGATTTCCCCCCTTTCATCCTTCGAGAAAACTTCGCAACGTTCGAAATGCAAGAAAACCTTTGAAGTCAGCAATCCGGCCATGATACACCGGAATTAGGACGCCGCTCGCGTTGGGCGGCTTTTCCGAGGTCACGGCGGCCCCGCCAGGCGCGAACGCGCCCAGCGGGGCTTCTTTTTGCGCCGGCCGCCGCCGGCCGCGCAGGAGCGAGGGTCATGAGTCTCCTCGATGTGAACCCGCTCAATCCGTTCATGATGCTGATCAACGCGAGGAATCAGGCCGTCAACGCCCTGTTCTATGACGTGGGAGCCCTGACGGCCAAGGAGTGGCTGGCGCTGACGCCCTGGATCAATTGCAAGGGGACCGTCGTCGTCGTCTCGCCGGGCGATTCGAAGCGGCCGGACACGATCCGGGCGTACGAACACGCCCTGGAGTTCCTCAACAAGGAGGGCCACATCGTCAACGCCATCGCGGTCGCGGGGGTGGGCAGCTCGGTCGTGGGCACGGCCGCGCTGGCCCGAAGCGTCGCCGACACCTACGGTTGCGAGGTCGCCGGCATCGTCACCGGCTACGGCCTGGCTGACGTCGTGCTCGAAGGGGTCGGCGGCTGGTACTTCTACGGCAAGATCGACCAGCTCCGCTACGAACTCCAGAAAGGCGCCGCCGACATCGGCGCGATCCTCTCACAGGTCTTCTCCAAGGGGATCGACCCTCAGGAGCTGTTGCGTCGCGTCAACTTCCGGATCGACGATTACGTGCCTTCGACGCTCGACATCAACGCCCTGAATAGCATCCTGCTCGCCCGATACTGGCACAGGACGCGGCCGCGGATGAGGCTCCGCCTGCTGGTCGGCCACAGCAAGGGGAACCTCCTCATCAGCTCGGCCCTCAATCACATGTATCGCGAACTGCAAGGCCCCGACGGCAGCAGCACCGATGGCCCTGACGATCCGTTCAACAGCCTGGTCGTGGTGACCCTCGGCGCCGTCGTGGACCTCCCCCGGGCCCTCATCAAGAAGGAGAACCAGCACCAGTTGCTGGGCTCGCTCGATCTCCTGGGCCGGCTGAACTCCCGCTCCATGTTCGGAGATATCCCCCCCGATTCCATCCGGGTCGACGGCGCGGGACATCACCTGAACACGAAGATCCCGGGCTTCCTGGATGTGCGGAAGGAACTGCCGAAGGTTCTCCGGACCCTCCCGCACATCGAGGGCGCCGCCGAGGAGGCGGAAGCGTTCTCGCTGCGCGAGTTCGACCACAAGGCAATCGGCCGGCGACGGACGCAGGTCGCGACTGTCAACGCGTAGAAACCCGCTACCCGAGAGAAGGGCCGCCTCGCAACGGTGACGAACTGGGCCCCGGACCGCTTCCGCCGCCGCGACGAGCCGGCAGCGGGCGGGCCCCGAGCCCAGCGGCCGGCTCCAGGAGGTGCCCGGGCCATCATGGCGCCCGCGGGTCAATACGCGTCAGCCGAGATGACTTCCCCGCCGGCCCGCGTCGCCATCGCCTGGAAGGCGACCTGGGCGGGCGTATCAACCGTCGTGCCGTCCGGCAGGATGGCGCCGTCGCCGAGGATGCTCTTGAGGAAGTGCACCGGGCGGACTGCGGTTCGTCAAGCCAAAGGGTGGGTCGAGCAATACGCGGCGGGGGCGGGCGACACGTGCTCACAGATCGCCCGACCGGCGCACCGTCGAGGCTTCTCGTACACCCTTTGATACCTGCCCTCGAGTGTTCCCCGCCCGCCATCGACCGAAGGGCCGTCACGCCCCGGGTTTCTTGACCTGCTTGGCGATGATATTCTCGGTGTGCTCGCGAGCCCGCTTCAGCCTCTCGAGGGGCATCTGCGGCGGGCCCTGCCACGTCGTGAGGCGGTCGCCCAGCGTCTGGAACTGGGCGTGTGCGATGGGGTAGTGGGCCCCAAGGTAGCAGATCATGGCGAACTTGCTGCGCTGGACGTCATCGTCGGGATAGTGCTTGAAGTACTCGTCGTACACCGACCTGACTTCGTTCCAGACCTCGGGGGACCTCATGTACTTGACCCGCTCGCCCTGCGGGAGTCTCTGCCAGACGCGGAAGTGGGCGTCGGCGGCAAGGAGCGTGATGCCATTGTGCCAGTTCTTGGTCGCGGCGCACGCCTTGCCGAAGGCCAGCATCTCATCGAACGAGCCGCCGCCGTACCACTTCGGGTCGAGCCAGTCGAGCTTCTGCAGACAGGCCTGATGGCTGTTCCCGTCGGCCTTCATGGCCCGGTCGAACCAGGTCTCCATCTTCTCGCGGTCGCCCTGGCCGATCCCTTTCTCCACGATCAGCATCAGCTCAGCGACGTGGGGCTGGTTCGGATTGATCTTCCACGCCTTGTTGAGGACATCGCGGGCCTCCTGGAGTCGCGCCCGAAGACGCGGAATTGGTCCTCAGTGACCTTGGCGGCGACCTGAGCCGTCCGCGTCTCCCAGCCCGAGTTGATCAGGAAATTCCCCTTGACGGCCAGCCGCAGCGCCTGGATCTCCGGGATCTTCGCGAGCCGGGCGTCAACCCGGTCGAAGGCGGCCTGGTAATCGCCGCCGAGCTGGCGATGCGCCGCGATGAGGGAGTTGATCTCCCTGTACCAGACGACCTCCCACTCGTCGTTCCTGGGGTCCTCGGCGAGGCTCCTGGGCAGGAGCTCCAGGACGGTGTCGAGCTTCCGCTGGCGCTCGCGCCGCTCCTCGGGCGTGACGGCGGCATTCCACGCCTTGCCGGTGATCGCCACCTCGATGGCCACCGCGCGGCGATAGGGAGAGCAGGCACTGGCCTCCATCGCCTCCGCGGCGTTCTGCAACCGCAGCTTGTAGTCCCGACGATTCGCGCCCTCCTCACCGAGCGACGTGCGCACGTAGAGGTACTGGATCATCGGATCGCCGCAGCCGGCGTCGACCGCCTTCTTCGCCGCGGCGTGGACGTCGGCGGATAGGACCGCGGGGTCGAGTTGCTGGGAGAACATCCGCGCGGCGAGGTCGAGGGCCTCGCGCGCGGGCTTGTCCCAGCGGGGGTCCTTCTTGCCGACTTTATCGTAGACGCCCTGAAGCGTCTTTCGGTGCCACTCCAGCCGCTCGCGATCCCGCTTCTCCATCCGGGCGGCGTCCTGCGGGATCGGCCGGTCGCCAACGGCGGCGGTGAACGAAAGCATCAGTCCAAGGACGAGCGTGAGTTTCATGGCAGGTGCTCTCGAGCCGTGGTCACTGGGAAGGCGAATGCATCGCCCGATGAAGCTCCCTGAAGACCTTACCGCGAGACCTCGTTGCGGACAAGAAGCGGCGGGTCGCTCCCGACTCCGCGACAAATCCGTCGCGTGAGCGGTCGCTCCTCCCTGAGCGCCCCCACCCGCCGCGCTCACCTTCCCTTGATGATTGGTCGAGGGGCGGGGGTCCGAGCCACTCGATCGCTCCGACATTCAGGGTCGCGGCGCGAGGTATTCCTGCCAGATCCGGTCCAGCGCCTCCGCCGCGCGCCCGGCGATCTTGATATCCACTTCGGAGGTCACCGCGGTCGACTCGGGGTTGATCTCCACCGTCGGGGTCCCGGACTCGCGCGCCATCAGCACCGGGGCGGCGATGTACGGGAACGAGCTGCTCGTGCCGACGCTGAAGACCAGGTCGAAGCCGGCACGGACCTCCGACCACAACCGGGCCATCGTCGCTCCCGGCAGCTCCTCGCCGAACAGGACAACCTCAGGGCGGACGATCCCTCCGCACTGCGGGCAGCGCGGCGGGACGTCCAAGCCGGTGTAGTCGGGCACGTTCGCGGTGTGATCGCAGCGGGTACACGCCAGGTCGTGGAGGTCGCCGTGCACCTCGAGGACCCGCCGCGAGCCGGCGCGTCGGTGCAGGCCGTTGACGTTCTGCGTCAGGGTCCAGACCTCGTCGAAGTGACCCTCCATCTCCGCGATGACATGGTGCCCGCGGTTGGGGGCGGCCCCGCGCGCGGGACGCTCCAGTTCCAGGAGGAACTGCCAGGTGATCTCGGGACGGCGGGCCAGCATGCGCCGGAGAGGACATCCTCGACGGGCAGGCCGTGGGGCGTCTTGCGCCCGGCGTCATAGAGCCCGCCGACTCCGCGGTACGTGGGCAGGCCGGAATCGGCCGAGAGACCGGCTCCGGTGATGAACAGCAAGCGGCGAGCGGGGCGCAGCAGCTCGACGACGCGATCGATCGCCCGGTGATCGGCCTGCGAAAGTGTCACGGTCGTCCCTCCGCGTTATCTCGCTCCGCTCCCCTCATCGCCCGGCGCGGGAACCGGCCGCGACTCCCTTCGATCGGTTTACACGATTCGATCACCGGCCGCCAGTGATCGACGATTCGGATCGGGCCGTTCCGGGGCGGATCGGTCGGCGCCGCCTCTGCGGGTCCGCCCTGGCAATTTCATCATAGCTGGAATACACTCGTTCAATCGCCGGGGTCGGTGCCGCGTGGCGTGCCGCGCCGCCGCGGCCTGTTCGAGCCGGGACGGCGTGGCAGGCCGGGCGCCGGCCGGCTGGATCGGTGGCGATCCGATCCGGCCGATCGACGGCGGTCCCGGCCGTTGAGGGCTTCAAGGTCCGCATCGCGGAGGCCCCTGACTCCCGCCCCGGCTAAGGCCAGGCCGACTCAGCGGCCCTTGTATGCCTCCGAGGTTGGAAAAGCCGCCGGTGAAGGCGATCGGTGCGCTGCCGATGGCAGCGTGCTCATCCTCTCTAACGGACGAGTCACCCCATAGCCCTGCAGCCGACCCGCGGGGACACAACCTCCCATGTGATCAGAGGGCGCGGCGACGGGCCAACCCCGCTGCTGCGCACAGTCAGGCGGTCGTTCGGACGGAGTGTTCGAAGCGTCGCCTCCCCGTCTCGTCCACCGGCCCCCGCTGAAATCCCGCGCGAGCCAGCACGGCCTGGGATGGAGCGTTGTCCTCGTTGGCGTGGGCGATCACCTTCTTCACGCCCGGCAGCCCCGACGCGCGCTCGACCAGCGCGCGAACGATCTCGGTGGCGAAACCCCGCCCTCGCGCTTCGGCGACGATCGAGTAGCCGACCTCGACCGTTCCGTCCGCTGAGGGGGGGCCGAGATAACCCGCGGCCCCCACCAACTCCGCGGGGGTCTGATCATCGCCCGTTCGGATGGCGTACCAGCCGTACCAGCCCGCGGCGGCCTCCCCCTCCGACTCGTACCGCGCGAGGAAGTAGGCGATCGCATCGCGATCGTATTCGCCCGGCGGCCAGCTCGAAGGGATCCCAGCGCCCAGGAGCGAGCCCAGTCGTTCGGGGTGATCCCACTCCGCCCGCAGGTGCACCTCACGCGCGGCCACGAGGCGGAGCCTGGGGGTGTGGATGCAAAGGCCTTCCTCGGCCATCGGATGAACTCCCGACGTATGGGATAAGCCGTGTAACGCCGGGTTCAGCGGCCCGCGCAGCGGGTCCGCTGCAACCATTTGTTAGGCCCGGAACCTTCTGGTATTCTTGGTCCATGAAGACGATCTCTGCTGAGCAACAACGGAGGGTGGTGACGACCCATGGACGTCCTCGCTGAGCGCCTGGACCGAAAGCTCCGGGAATGGAGCCCGGAGACCGCCGAACAGGTCCGGAGCCAGGTGGTTGAAATCATCGAGTTGGCCGACCAAGGCCTCCTCGATATAGTACGGTCTCGCCAGGTGGAGCAGGAAGTCCTGGACCTCCTCGATGAACCCGCGTCCCGGTGAAGTCTGGATGGCGGATCTCGGCTTCGCGGCGAAGTTTCGACCGGTCGTCATCGTCTCTCGCCAAGACCCGGACCCGCCACGCGCTCTGATCATCTATGTCCCTCTGACGACCCAGGATCGGGGAAGCCCCTATGAGGTGAGGCTCCCGAAGACCCGGTTCCTGGAGAAGGGCTCCGTTGCCAATGTCCAGGGCATCGCGTCATTTCCGACCGTTCGACTCGGCCGAAGGCTTGGCCTGCTATCCGCAGAGACCATGAGCGAGATCAAGAAGGCCATCGTCTGGGCCCTGGAACTTGAGCCCCCGGGGATTCTACCGGCCCCCGAAAGCACCGGTCAGGCGTGACCTCCGCAATGTTCCAACCGCGAGTCATTTCGGCCACGACGCCTCCCCTCGAAGATCGCCGACAACGCCTCGTCCAGCTCGCGCAACTCGACTTCGCTGGCGGCGAGCGGGACCGTGTAATCCGTGATCCCGTCGAAGTGGGCCGCCGCATCGGGGGACACGGTGACCCGGAGTTCGTCGCGCGACAACGTGACGGCGACCTCACGGGTCTTGTGGATGATCTGGTCGAGGACCATCACCTCGACGAGTTCGCCATCGGGCATCCGGCACAGCGAAAGGCAGTACCCGCTCTCGTCCGTGCGGTAGACGTAGGCGAGGCCGTCGTCGTCGGGGTCGCCCGTCGAAGTGGCAAAGCCCTTCGTGCGAATGACCATGCTGCCCTCCGCCCCCGCCGCCTAACGCCCGAGATCAGCGGCCCGCGCAGCGGGTCCGCTGCATCGCAATGTCAGGCCGGCCTCAACTCGCCCATTTCCTCCAGCCAGGCGATGACTCGGGCCGGATCCTGCTCCTCGTTATCCCAGACGTAGACCCCGCAACCAAACTCGGCGTTGAGGAGGCGGAGGAACGCGGCCACCGGCGCGGCTGACCGCCGGTCGACTGCCAGGCGGACGTATCCGAGTGGGTGACGCACGACCACCTCGCGGCCGAGGAAACCGCGCACGTCCTGCCCACCTTTATGGATCATCAGCCGGGCGATGGCGGTGAGCTGCGGCTCGGTCTGGTGCCCGTCCGCGAGCAATCGGCCCCCGCAACGGACGATAGCCGCGTCGATGTCGGAGGCCGTCAGCGACCGAACGATGTGCTCGGCCGGGGATGGGTCCCAGTTGAAGCAGCCGATGTCGAGCGCGGGCTTGAAGCTCATGGGCTTCCAGTGACCCCATGGAGGGTCTAACGCCCCAGATCAGCGGCCCGCCGACAGGCGGGTCCGCTGCATCGCTTCGTTAGGCAAGACAACTCTTCAAGACGCCATCTCGGCGGTAACGCTGAGAATCGAATTTGGTGGTACGAAATACTTCTGGATAAGTGTGTTTCTGCCATCAGCAAGGAGTCGCTGAACCTCAGCAGCCACAGCGCTGGCTCCGGGCAAGAGCGTCACCAAGAACTCCACCCACGGGTAACACTTCGTCCGGAGCTCCACAAGGACGGAATCCATCTCAGCGCAAGCCGATGTGTCCATTCCCGGATCGGCGGGATCATTCTCCATCTCGATCGCTGTCTTGAACCTCCTCGCCATGACGTCGGTCACCCCGGACCATGTCCGGAGTCTCGATGCGATCTCCCGGTCAATCTGCTTCGAGCTGGCATCGAACTTACGGGCAACCTCGATTGCTTCCTTGCTGAGACTCTCCAAACCCGCCTGGACTTCGCAGGGTCTCTCCCGCTTCAGATCCTCCCACATGACGCGATGGCGCACGAAAAGCGTGTCAAGGGCGGACTCCAGATTCAAGGGATCGTCGGCCAAAGCTCTGAGGACTGGGAGCGGCATGTTCTCCAAGCTGAAAGGCCCGAGGTGGATAGTGACTACCCGCTTCTCCCAATCGGCGATCACGCCTAGATTGAGCAGCTTCCAGAGGCTCGGAAAGTCGATCGACATAGTCTTAACCTCCACAGATGATGCTGTTGAGTAGCCTCGCCGAAATCGCCGCCTAACGAGAAGTCGACGACCGAAATGTCGTGGAAAAACACGACTGAACAGTCGTATAATCCCAGCCTCCCTGATATCTTGACGTCGTTGTCGCGGGATCGCAAGCCGGATCCGGGATTAGATGACTGATACCGCCGAGGCGAAGATGGCCAAGCTGCTGGACCGTGTACGGGACCGCGTTCGCGTCCTGCATTACAGCATTCGGACGGAGGACGCCTACGTCCAGTGGATCAGGCGCTTCATCCTCTTCCACGGGAAACGCCATCCCCAGGAGATGGGGGCGCCCGAACTGGAGGCCTTCCTCACCCACCTGGCCGTCGATCGCAACGTCGCGGCCTCCACCCAGAACCAGGCGCTCAGCGCCATCCTCCTCCTCTATCGCGAAGTCCTCGGCCGACCGCTCGATGAGTTGGGCCGCATCGCCCCGGCTCGTCGGCCCGAGCGCTTGCCCGTCGTCCTGACCCGCGACGAGGTCCGCTCGGTCCTGGCCCAGCTCGACGGCACCGCCTGGCTGATGGCCAGCCTCCTCTATGGCTCGGGCTTGAGGCTGATGGAATGCCTCCGCCTCCGAGTCAAGGACGTCGACTTCGGCCAGCGGCACATCATCGTCCGCGACGGCAAGGGGCAGAAGGACCGCGCCACCCTGCTGCCCCGGGCGCTGGATGAGCCCTTGCGTCGGCAAGTCGATCGGGTCCGGATCCTCCATCAGCAGGACCTCGACGACGGCCATGGCCGAGTCTACCTCCCACACGCCCTGGCGGAGAAATACCCCGTCGCCGACCGCCAGTTCGCCTGGCAGTACCTCTTCCCCGCCGCTCGCCGTTCGACCGACCCCCGCACCGGCACCGTTCGGCGGCATCACGCCGCCGAACGCGCCTTGCAGCGCGACGTCGGCGCCGCCGTCCAACGCGCCCGCATCCTCAAGCCGGCCAGTTGCCATTCCCTGCGGCATAGCTTCGCGACCCACCTCCTCGAATCCGGCCACGATATCCGCACCATCCAGGAGCTGCTCGGCCACAAGGATGTCCGCACCACGATGATCTATACCCACGTGCTGAAGGCCGGTCCTCTCAGCGTCCGCAGCCCGCTCGACTCCGGCTGAAAGGCCCGGCCGTCCCGCCAAGACATGCGGCCCGCTGGCTTTCCCACCTGATCGTCGGGGAGCGGTCGATCCACGCGCCTCGGGGCGGCCTGCTGCCGCACGCTCACGACTCGGCTCACCCTGGACCGCCTCGGCCGAGGTGCCACGGCCAGAGCGGTCCCCGTCCGGCGCCGAACCGCCTGACGGCGCGATCGGCCGGCCCGTTCGCCCAGATCTCGGATCGGGTATGCACGGCCCCGACCCGGCGGCCCAGCGCGTCCTGCCCGAGCGGACGGAGCCGGCCTCACGCAACCTGATCGATGTCGATCGGCGTTCGGCCGCATGCCAATCCGGCCGAGCGGGCCGGCCACAGGGCTCCTCCGGCTCCGGTGCGGGCGAAGCCAGCCGCCGACCGGCCGGGTCCGACCTCCGTTCAACCCGGCCCGTCGTCCGCGGTCGGACCCGACGGACGTCCGCCGATCGGCCCCGACCGCCGGGGTTCCTACCGTCGCCCTTGACGCAAGTCCCATCTCCTGCAGATTCTCGGACGGGGGGCCGATGCACTGGCCCGATCGATGGCGTTCCCGATTCCAAAAAAAACGAGAAGTCGCTTGAACCAGCGAATCTTCTCAGTATAATAAGGAAAGCGTGCGACTAAGATAAACGTCACTGTGCCGTGATCTCCGCCTCCCTCGTCGTTCGCAATGACGCGAATCCCTCAGACCCGTTCCCACGCCACGGAGCCGCCCCCATGATCGCCGCCACCGAGACCGTCGAGTCCGTCGCCTCGCCGACCGCCGAGACCGTGTCGAAGCGCGTTGAGGCCAATCGGCGCAACGCGCAGCGATCCACAGGGCCACGCACCGCCGAAGGCAAAAGCCAATCCAGGCTGAATGCCATGAAGCACGGGATGACTTCCAAGGTCATCCTACTACTTCCGGGGGAGGATGGCGAACTTTATCGCGCGAAGATCATGGCCTGGAAGGAAGAATTCCAGCCCCGATCGGAGTTCGAGGATGACCTCGTCGAGCGGGCCGTCGCCTGCGCCTGGCAATCGGATCGGATCGACCGTGCCATCAACGCGAAGCTCACCGAGCTGGTCCGCTTCGGCCGGCTCGATCGCGACGAGGCCGAGGCCGACGAGGTCGAGGACCAGACCCGACGCCTCTTCTGGGACCCCCGCGGGCCCATCGCGCTGTATCCCCACTGGCGCGGCTTCCGGGTCACTCCCCGGGTGTCGGGGCCCAATTCCCTGGACGACCCGATCAACCCGGCCCGCATCGTCAACCGGCTGGAGAACCTGGCCGCCGGCTGCCGATGGCTGCTCGACCGCTGGGCCGACCTGCGGGGGGTGCTGGAGCAGGGCCTGAACTGGCAGGCGCCCGACCGGCTGCGGGCCATCCGGCTCTTGGGCCGGCAGCCGATGGACGTCCTGTCCGACGAGCGGGTGCTGACGATCTACCTGGCCTGCGACGCCATGGACCCGAGTGCGCCGACGAGCCTCGACGACATGATGACGGAGACGGAGGATGATGAGTTGGAGCGGATCAAGGAGCGGGTGCGGGGTCGGGGAGCGGACTGGAAGAAGCCGGCGAGCCCGGAGGCGGGCAAGGCGGCGCTTCTGGCGCTGATCGAGGAGATGGCGAGGCGGCTGGCGGTCAAGCTGAGCCGGCATCGCGAGCGTCAGGAGTTCGAGGAGTCGATGCAGACGGACCTGCTGGCGTTCGACGACAGTCACGAGGGCGAGCTGGCGCGGCGGTATCAGCTCGCCAAGGATCGGGAGATGCACCGGGCGATCAACGCGTTGCTCAAGGTGAGGAAGGAGGCTCGGGCCGCCGCCGAGGCCGGGTGGCCGCTGGCCGATTGCATCGATGGAGGTGCCGAAGTGGCACCGGCGGGCGTCGAGGAGGCGATGGGCTTGGGGGACGAAACGAAGCCAACTCCACCGGGTCCGGTGCTGGAGTCCCGCCTCGAGGCGGCCGATCCGGTGGGGATTCCGGCTGAAGCCGGGACTCCAACCATCCAACCGCCGGAGTCGGGCCCTCGGGCGGAGGAGGTGATTGGGACAGGCGACGAAACGAAGCCAAATCCGCCGTCGAGGCCGGGCGACGAAACGAAGCCGAATCCGCCGGAGCCGGCCGCGGCGATCGCCGCGCCACCGGCTCCCGCGGCCGGTCAGCCGACCCTTGAGGAGTACGTGGCGGCCGCGGTGGCGCGATTGGATCCGTCCCGACCGCTCCCGCCGATGATCGGCGAGGGATTGAGGGAGGACTCGAGGCGCTCGATGTCCTGATTCCTGCTTGTGACTGTCGTCGGTCGTCCGTCGCCCGCAGGGGGGTTCGGTGTTCGTCCCGGCGCCGGCGACCGGCGAGTGAGCGGCACACCGAACCCGATCCTGCCGGGCGGGCCGTCCCTGCGTATCGGGTCAATCCTCCGGTCGGGACGACTCGAATCCGTGCCGGGATCGACCGATCGGGGGAAGCCCGGGCCGAACGCGTCTGGAGGTCTTGGCAGCCCTTGCCGCAGCGTGATACCATACCGTAACTTCGTGGGAGATCGGGCCTAAGTATAGCTCCCCGGCCCTGGGGATCGGAACGCGGGGGGCGAGGCTCCGTCGGGGCCGCTTGCCGCTGCCGGCTCGCACGGAGGCTCGCCCTCCCGAGGGATTTCCAGGCCCTTGCTTGGCAGCGCGGTATTCAGACGATGCACTCGATCCCAGTGAGCACCCTACGGAACAGCGCGGGGTCGGAAGACCCGCGATCGAAGGGGAGGGGGTTGGATACCATGGGCGGGTCGATGCGACGGTCTCGATGGGCCGTGACGTCTCTTGTGGCGATCGCCGGCCTCGGGCTGTATCAGCCGGCACCGGGGGCGGATGAAGGACCGCGTCCCCAGGGTAAGGCCGACGAGAAAGCCAAGGTCCAGTCCGGCGCCGGGGCGACAGCCCCCGCCGCGGCCCGGGCGTCGGACTGGCGATCGAAGCTCGCCGAGTTCTTCCGCCAGCCCGGCGACGATCCGCCCCGCGCGTCCGTTCCGCTCCGCCCCGCGACCCTGGAGGATCGCCGCCGGCTCGACGCCACCCGCCTGTACACCGCGGCCCGCGCCATGGAGGACCGGGGGCTCTGGTCCGACGCCGTGAGCCTGCTCCAGGACGCGTCCAAGCTCGATCCGGACTCGGTCGCCATCGCCCGCCGCCTGGCGAAGATCTACATCGGCGCCCTGGGACGCCCCGATCTGGCGGTCCAGTACGGCCGTCGCGTCCTCTCCATGGAGCCCGGCGACACCGAGACCCTGTCGAAGCTGGTCGCGTTCTACACCAAAGGGGCCGAACCCGAGTCCGCCGAGTCGCTGCTCAAAGAGGTCCTGGCCAACCCGAAGCTCCCCGCGCACGCGCCCGGCCGGCTCGTCGCCGAGTTCGAGCTGGGCCGGCTCTACTCGACCCGGCTCAAGCAGATGGACAAGGCGGCCGATGCCTTCGCCAGCGTGATCCAGGACCTCGACGACAAGTCGGCCAACCGCCTCTCGCCCGCCGAGATGGCCCGGATCCTCGGCAACGACCCGTCGAGTGCCTACCTCAATTTCGGCATGATCTTCCTGGCGGCCAGGCGGGATGACCTGGTCGTCAAGGCGCTCGAGCGCGGCCTGATCTACGACGAGGACAACCCGCAGATCGCGCTCTTGCTGGCCGAGGCACTCCAGCGGCTGCACAAGCCGGATCGGGCGCTCGAGCTGGTCAACCGCGTCATCCGCCGCCAGCCGCAGGGTGTCGAGGCCTACGACCTGATGTCCAAGGTGCTCAAGGCGATGGGCCGGGAGAAGGACATCACCGCGCGGCTCGAGGAGGCCGCCCGCCGCGACAGCGAGAACGTGCCGCTGCAATACGTCCTGGCCGATCGCTATCGCGAGACCGGCCAGGTGGACAAGGCCGAGGCCCTGTACAAGGCGCTCTTGAGCAAGCAACCGACGCCGCTGACCTATCGCGCCCTGGCCGCGTCGCTGCTCAAGCGGAAGAAGGCCGGCGACCTGCTCAAGGTGTTCTGCGACGCCTGGACGCGTCCCGAGACGAAGGCCGCGATCCTGCCGCAAGCCCAGGCCGTCGCCCAGGATGACGCGATGACCGATGCCACGCTCGACGCCGGCATCGAGCGGCTCTCGGCCAAGCCCCCCACTCTGCCGCCCCACGCCTTCAAGGTCCTGGCCGCCATCGCGGTCGCCGAGGGCGGGGTCCTCAAGCCGCGACGGCTCGAGAAGGTGCTGAAGCTCCAGCAGATCGAGCTGGCCGAATCGCCGTCGGCCCTGGTCTACCGCGAGATCGCCGACACGCAACGTCGGCTGGGCCGGTATTCGGACTCCGTGGCGACGATCGAGGAGATGCTCGCCAAGTATCCCGCCGAGCGGTCGGTCGTCACCCTGATCTTCCTGGCCGATTCCCAGCGCCGTGCCGGGAACGTCAACGCCGCCAGGGCGAGCCTGGCCGAGGCTCAGAAGCTCAACGCCCGTGATCCCGAATCCCTGGTCCGCCTGGCCTATGGCTTCCGGGACGTGGGCCGGATCGACGACGCCGTCCGCATCATCCGCGACGTCGCCCGGCGCGAGCCCAATAACCCGATCTACGACCTGACGCTCGCGGAGATGCTCGCGCGGTTCGGCCGCAACGAGGACGCCGTCAAGATCTACGAGGACGTCCTGAAGCGGTTCGGCGACAACGACGACGTCATCAAGCTGGCCCGCGGCGGCCTCTCGGGCGCCTATGTCAACATGGGGAATTACCCCAAGGGCGAAGCGGAGCTGGAGATGCTGCTCCAGCGCAACCCGGACGAGGCCGGACCGAACAACGACCTGGGCTACCTCTACGCGGAGCAGGGGAAGAACCTGGAGAAGGCCGAGGAGATGATCCAGAAGGCCCTCAAGGAGGACCCCGATAACGCCGCGTATCTCGACAGCATGGGCTGGGTGCTCTTCAAGCGCGGCAAGTACAAGGAAGCCCTTGAGGCGATGAAGAAGGCCGCCGAGCGGATGTTGGTCGAGCGGCCTGAACCAGACAACACGATCCTCGAGCACCTCGGCGACGTGTACTTCCAACTTCAGGACGTCACCCATGCCGAGGACTCCTGGCGCCGGGCGCTCAAGGTCGCCGAGGAGGCCGTCCCGCCGGACAAGCGGGCCGGCGAGATCCGCAAGAAGCTCGAGGCCCTCAAGAAGGTCGGGCCCAAGCCCAGGGCCTCCGCGAGCCCGTCACCCTGAGCTTTCGCCGCACCATTCATTCCGGATCGCGGATTCCGAATTCCGATTCGTTTTCGTTCTCAATGACTTGAGGGTCGAGGGTCCCGGAATTCGGGATCGGGAATCGGGAATTCGTTTCATTCAAGAGCCCTGAGCTGAGATGAGCGGGGCCGGCGGACCACGCTGACCACCGCCTCGGACGATGGATTCGCGGAGACTCGAAGGGAGCCAGCAAGAGAGATGGCAGGACATTCGCATTCGGCCAATATCGCGCACCGGAAGGGGCTCGTCAACGCCAAGCGGGGGAAGCTGTTCACCAAGCTCTGCCGCGCGATCTACGTCGCCGCGCGCACGGGGGGCGGCGACCCCGCCGCCAACATGCGGCTGCGTTACGCGATCGACAAGGCACGCTCGTACAGCGTGCCGAAGGATAACATCGAGCGATCCATCAAGCGCGCAGACCGGCGAGCTGGGCGCCGAGAACTTCGAGGAGGTCGTCTACGAGGGCTACGGGCCCGGCGGAGTGGCCGTGCTCTGCGAAGCCCTGACCGATAATCGCAACCGAACCGCCGGCGAGTTGCGCCGCGCGTTCGAGGCGGCCGGCGGCAACCTCGGCGCCAGCGGCTGCGTCAGCTACCTCTTCAACTTCAAGGGCCTCTTCGTCGTCGACCCGAAACATGTCGAGGAGGAACGCCTGATCGAGATCGCCCTGGAAGCCGGGGCCGACGACGTGCAGCTCATCGAGGGACTCTACGAAGTCACCTGCGACCCCAAGATCTTCGAGACCGTACGCAAGGCGCTCGAGGACGCCCGCATCGCCACCGAAACCGCCGAGACCAGCTACATCCCGACCACGTCGGTCAACCTCGACGTTGACAGTGGCAAGAAGATGCTCAAGCTCAAGGACATGCTCGAGGAGAACGATGACGTCCAGAACGTCTACGCCAACGACAACATCCCCGAGGAGGCGATGGCTTAGATGACATTCGTGAAGTCGGAACGGCTGCGGAAGCTCCCGCCGTACCTGTTCGCCGAGATCGACAAGAAGAAGAAGGCGGCGAGCGCTGCGGGCCGCGACGTGATCAACCTGGGGGTCGGCGACCCGGACCGCCCCACGCCGTCGGCGATCATCAAGAGCCTGCAGCATCACGTCGAGAACCCGGCGTTCCACCGGTACGCGCTCGACCAGGGGGCGCCGGAGCTACGGCGTTCGATCGCGGCATTCTGCAAGGTACGCTATGGACTCGACCTCGATCCCGAGTCCGAGATCCTGCCGTTGATCGGCTCGAAGGAGGGGCTGGCGCATTTCCCGCTGGCCGTCCTGAATCCGGGCGACATCAGCCTGGTGCCCGATCCGTGCTACCCCGTCTATCGGTCGAGCAGCATGTTCGCCGGCGCCGACGTCTACACCATGCCGCTGGAGCCCGGGCTCGGCTTCCATCCCGACCTGGACGTCATTCCCGCCGACGTGTACGGGCGGGCCCGGCTGATGTTCCTCAACTACCCGAATAACCCGACAGGCGGCGTGGCCGACCGCGGCTTCTTCGAGAGAGTCGTCGGGCTGGCCCAGGCGCACGATTTGGTGGTCGCCCAGGACGCCGCGTACAACGAGATGTACTTCGACGAGCCGCCCCCGAGCATCCTGCAGATCCCCGGGGCCAGGGAGCGGGCGATCGAGTTCCACAGCCTCTCCAAGACGTTCAACATGACCGGCTGGCGCGTCGGCTTCGCCATCGGCGGCGCGCCGATGATCGCCGCGCTCGGACAGTTGAAGGCCAACGTGGATTCGGGGATCTTCACCGCCATTCAGTTCGCCGCCAAGACGGCACTCGACGAATATGACCGCCTGGCGCCCCCGATCCGTGCGTTCTACAAGGAGCGGCGCGACGCGTTCGTCGGGGCCCTGCGCGGGATCGGATGGGACGTCCCCTCGCCGCAAGCGACCTTCTATGTCTGGATGCCGTGCCCCAAGGGATACACCTCGGCCGAGCTCTGCACACGGGTGCTCGAGGAGGCCGACGTCGTGACCACGCCGGGCATCGGCTTCGGGCGGACGGCCGATGGCTACATCCGCGCCGCGTTGACCGTGGAGACACCGCGGCTGATCGAGGCCGTCGAACGGATCGGCAAACTGGGCCTCTGACCCGGGCGAGCCGCGCATGTCATCGATCGCGATGATCGGGCTGGGCAGCAATCTCGGCGACCGCCGCGCGACGCTGGAGGGGGCGATCGCCGCGCTATCGGAGACGCCGGGCGTCCGCGTCCAGCGGGTCAGCACGTACCGCGAGACCGAGCCGGTCGGCGGACCGCCGGGGCAGGGGAGTTACCTCAATGCCGCCGCGATGCTCGAGACTAGGCTCGATCCGATCGGATTGCTGCACGTCCTCCAGGCGATCGAGGGACGGTTCGGAAGAGTCCGCGCGGTCCGCTGGGGGGAGCGGACGCTTGACCTGGACCTGCTCCTCTTCGACGATCGGATCATCCGGACACCCGAGTTGACCGTGCCGCACCCGCGGCTCGAGGAACGCCGGTTCGTCCTGGAACCGCTGGCCGAAGTGGCCCCGGACGCCGTCGAACCCACGAGCGGCCGGACGGTGTCCGAACTGCTGCGAGCGCTGGATCGGGACGGCGGTTAGCGCGATCGAGCCGGCGGAGCCCTTGTCCCGGCCGGATTCGACCTTTATCATTCCTTCTCGAACGATCCCGCGGACGTATCCGGACTTTCCTTGTCGATCGTGGCGTGCCCTATCGATGGCCAAGAAGAAGGAGCCCGAGAAACCGAAGGCGGCCCCGAAGCCCGACGACTCGGGCATCAAGGTCGTCGCCCGCAACCGCCGCGCACGGCATGACTTCGACCTGATCGAGAAGGTGGAGGCGGGCCTGGTCCTGACCGGGACCGAGGTGAAGAGCCTGCGGAATGGCAAGGCGAACCTCGAGGACGCCTACGCCGAGGTCGATCGCGGTGAGGTCTGGCTGCTCGGCTGCGACATCCCCGAATACGTCCAGGCCAACCGGATGAATCACGCGCCCAAGCGGCCTCGCAAGCTCCTCTTGCACCGCCGCGAGATCGGCAAGCTCGAGACCAAGACGAACGAGAAGGGGATCACGCTCGTGCCCCTGTCGCTGTATTTCAAGAAGGGGGTCGCCAAGGTCGAGCTGTGCCTCGCCCGGGGCCGCAAGACGTTCGACAAGCGCGAGGCCCTCAAGAAGCAGGAGGCCAAACGCGACATCGATCGGGCGATGCGGCGTCGGTAGCGGGCGAACCGCCTTGACCTTGGGAGCGTAGAGTGAATAATGGATTGCATGGGAAACGCAGGCGGTTTCCCCGCGACGTTCTTTGACCACGGGGGCGAACCAGGATCGACCGGATGTCTGAAGTGACTGGTGGCGTGCCGAGGTTGGTCAGCAGGCCTCGTAAAAAGCCGACCAAACCATTACCTGCCAACAACACTGTTGGTCTCCGTCTCGCTGCCTAATCAGCAGCCACGGCCTCGCGCCGCGTCTTCGCCCGAGAGACGCGGCCGGGGACGCCAATTCGGGATCGCTCGAGCTTAACCTCCTGTTGCGGCTCGGGTTAAACTCATGACGGGATAAGCCGAAGGGGACCCTGCCGATCGGGGCCCCGAGGCCGACAATCAAATGAACGGCTACGCACGTAGAGGCCGTCGCCGATGCTTCTCGGGACGCGGGTGCAATTCCCGCCGCCTCCACTCGAGGGCCCTTTGCGATGGTTCGCAAGGGCCCGTTTCTCTGTCATGACGAGGGCAGATTGAGTGCGAAGGGACCGCGGCCATCGTGCGTGGTCTGATGGCTGCGCTTTCCTCTCGCGGTGCTCGACCTCGTGCGGCGCAAGCCCAGCAGCCATGAAGTCGTAGTTCGTTTCGATTTGATTCCGTCCTGCCTGCTTGAGGTCCGGGTCCGAAGAGGAGCCCGGAGTCGTGCTTCCTGATCCGTCCATCTGCACCAGGGCCGCTCGGCGAGGAGGCCACAGCCTTGGACTCGAGGATCTTCGACGTCATTCCCGGGCCGCCCGAGCTCACGGGCACCTCCGGCCGGAAGGCCCGATGGCCCGCCGCGTGCACCGACATCGACGACCGCACGCGGGCCGAGGACGAGCTGCGGGCCAGCGAGGAGCGGCACCGTCTCATCGCCGAATTGACGACCGACTTCGCCTTCGGCATGAGCTTCGTCGAGGGTGGTCAGCCCCGAACTGAGTGGTTCACCGAGGGCCTGACCAAGTTGACCGGCTTCACCCTGGACGAAGTGATCGCCCGGGGTGACTGGCCGAGCGTCGTGCACCCGGACGACCTGCACGTCACACTCGCGTCGGTCGAGGCGTTGCGGGGCGGGAGCCGGTCCGAGGCCGAGGTCCGGCTCGTGGCGAAGTCCGGCAAGGTCCTGTGGGTCCGCTACCTCAATCGGCCGGTCTTCGACGAGAGCGGAGAGACCGTGATCGGGTTCGTCGGGGCCGCGCAGGACATCACGGAGCGGAAGCTCGCCGAGCAGGCGTTGAGGGCGAGCGAGCAACGGTTCGCCCGCTTCATGCAGCACCTTCCCGGCCTGGCGTGGATCAAGGACTCGCAGGGGCGTTACGTCTATGCCAACGACTCCGCCGAGCGGGCATTCGGCGTGTCGCCGGGAGCGTTGTACGGCCGCACCGATGAGGAGGTCTTCCCGGCCGAGACAGCAGCCTTGTTCAGGGAGCACGACCATCGGGCTCTCGACTCGGGTCAGGGCATCCAGGTCATCGAGACGCTGGAGCACGGGGACGGGACGGTGCACCATTCGCTGGTCAGCAAGTTCCCGATCCCCGGCCCGGACGGCGGCGAGGTGCTCGTGGGCGGGATGGCTATCGACATCACCGACCGCCTGGAGATGGAGGACGCGCTGAGGGAGGCCGATCGCCGCAAGGACGATTTCCTGGCGACCCTGGCACATGAACTGCGCAACCCGCTGGCGCCGATTGCCAACACCCTGCAACTGATGGCCCACCCGGACGAGTCAGGGAGAGGATATGAGGCCGAGCGGGCGATGGCCGAGCGCCAGGTGGCCCACCTGTCGAGGCTCGTGGCCGACCTCATGGACGTCGCTCGCATCCGCAAGGGGAAGATCCAACTCCGCAAGGAGATCGTCGAGCTGAACACGCTGGTTAACCACGCGATCGACGCGACCCGACCGCTCATCGCCGAGAGGCGGCATGCGCTCGTGGTCGCGCTCCCGCCGGGGCCGGTCCGCCTGGACGCCGATCCCGCGCGGCTGGAACAGGTGCTCTCGAACCTGCTGGCCAACGCGGCGAAGTACACGCAGCCCGGGGGCCGCATCACGCTCTCCGCGGCGTGCCGGGACGGCGACGTCGAGATCCGGGTGGCCGACAACGGCATCGGCATCCCGCCCGACAACCTCGCGAGCATCTTCGAGATGTTCGTGCAGGTCGGGGAACACGCGGACCACTCGCAAGGCGGCCTGGGGATCGGGTTGTGCCTGGTCAGGACGCTCGTGGAATCGCATGGCGGGAGCATCTCGGCGACGAGCCGGGGTCCGAACGCAGGCAGCGAGTTCGTGGTTCGGCTGCCCGTCCGGCTTCAGGGGCAAGCCGAAGACGACCGGACGCCGGCGCGGGACTCTTGCCAGCCCGAGAACGAACGCGGACGACGGCGAATCCTCGTCGTGGACGATAACGAAGACGCCGCCAGCAGCCTCGCGACACTCCTGATCCGGGTGTACCATCAGGATGTCCGCATCGCCCGTGACGGACACGAGGCGCTGGCCCTCGTCGAGGATTTCCGTCCCGAGCTCGTCCTGCTCGACATCGGCATGCCCGGCATGGATGGCTACGAGGTCGCCAGGCGGCTACGGGCCAGTCCCGAGTTCAGGGACGTGCCCCTGATCGCCGTGACCGGATGGGGCCAGGAGCAGGATCGTCAGTCGTCCAGGGAAGCAGGATTCGACCGTCATCTGGTCAAGCCGGTCGATCCCGCTGAGTTGCGTGACTTGCTGTCCGGCCCGTCTCACACCGCGAGTCCCGTGGCCTCCGTCGTGCTGGCCGGGTCGGCTGGGGGCGATGGGCGATCTGAGAGTTCGATCGGACCGTCGGTTCACCTCGTGGCCGGTGCCGTAACGGTGACGGCCGAGAGCGGGTTGCCGCGGCCCCGGCCGACATCGTAGGCTCTTGAATGAGCGAGCCTTGTCCCGCGTGAGGGCCGGGGATGCCGACGACCGAGGGAGATCGCCGTCCCGATGCACGCCTCTCGAATGGCCCGAGCGTTGCTGCTGGACCTGGACGGCACGATCGCCGACACGCTGCCGCTCGTCTTCGACGCCTACCGCCACGCGGTCGCGCCCTGGGTTGATCGGCCCCCGACCGACGCCGAGGTGGAAGCGACGTTCGGCCCGGCCGAGCGCGAGTGCATCGCCCGCATGGTGCCTGTCGCCGAACTCGATGCGGCCGAGATTCGGTTCCATGACTATTACGAGGCCCAGTTGAGCGAGCGGGTCGAACTGGTCGAACGGGATCGCCGAGGTGATCGATCACGCGCGCTCGCTGGGCTGGCGGGTCGGGGTCTTCACCGGCAAGGGGCGTCGTTCGGCCCGGTTCACCTTGGTGGAACTGGGGCTATGGGAGCGGATCGAGCGGCTCATCTCCAGCGACGACGTATCGCGGCCGAAACCGGACCCGGAGGGCGTCTACCGAGCCGCGGCGGAGCTGGGCGTCCCGGTCGAGCGGGTCCTCCTGGCGGGCGACTCGCCCGCCGATGTGAAAGCCGGCCGGACGGCGGGTGCGAAGACGGCCGGCGTGCTCTGGGCGGCCTATCGGCCGGAGCGGCTCCGTGAGGCCGGCGCCGACGACATCTGCGAGACGGTCGAGGACCTGAAGTCGGCCATCGATCGGCTGCACGCCGAGACGTGATGGCGGCCGATCGTCCCCACGTGGGAGCGGACATTCGGTCGAGATCATGGCGGCTGTCAACGATCGCGGATCACCCTCCGGCGATGGCCCCCACGACCAGGAAGGGCTCGGCTCCGGTCGCGACCGACTCGGGAAGGGGAGCATCCGGTGGTTCGAGGGAGAGGTCCTGCTCGCTGGCGTAGAACCGCAAGAATGCCCGGCGACGCTGCGTGGCATGATCGCGGATCGTCCCGCGCAGCATCGGGTAGCGGGCTTCGAGCGCGTCGAGGACCGAGCGCTGGGTCACGGGTCCCTCGACGAGCAGGACCACCTCGCCCTCGACCTGCGCGATCGTCCGAAGATGAAAGGGTAGGACGACACGGATCATGGCAGCACCTGCACCTCGACCGAGAGGACCGCCGGGAGATCCCGGACGATGGGGGCCCAACTGTCGCCCGAGTCGGCCGATGCGTAGACCTGGCCGCCGGTCGTGCCGAAGTACACGCCGCAGGGATCGAGCGAGTCGATCGCCATCGCCTCCCGCAGCACGTTGACGTAGCAGTCACTCTGCGGCAAGCCGTCGGTGAGCGCCTCCCACTCGTTCCCGCCGGTCCGGCTGCGATAGACGCGCAGCTTCCCCTCCAGCGGATAGTGCTCGGAGTCGCTCTTGATCGGGACGACGTAGATCGTCTCCGGCTCGTGGGCGTGGACGCCGATCGGGAACCCGAAGTCGGTCGGCAGGTTGCCGCTGACCTCCTGCCACGACTCGCCCGCGTCGTCGCTCCGCATCACGTCCCAGTGCTTCTGCATGAACAGCACGTTCGGCCGCGACGGGTGCATGGCGATCCGGTGGACGCAGTGCCCGACTTCCGCCGACGGGTCCGGCATGAACTCCGATCGAAGCCCGCGGTTCGCCGGCCGCCAGGTCTCGCCGCCATCGTCGGTCCGGAACACGCCCGCCGCGGAGATCGCGATGTAGATCCGCCCCGGGTTGGTCTCGTCCAGCAGGATCGTGTGCAGCCCCATGCCGCCGGCGCCGGGCGACCACCTGGGTCCTGACTCATGACGGCGGAGGCCGGGGAGCTCATGCCACGTCTTGCCTCCGTCAGTGGTGCGGAACATCGCGGCGTCCTCGACGCCGGCGTAGACCGTGTCCGGATCCGTCAGCGACGGCTCGAGATGCCAGACCCGCTTGAACTCCCAGGGGTGCTGCGTGCCGTCGTACCACTGGTGGGTCCCAGTGGTCCCGTCATATTTGAACTCGTTGCCGACCGGCGTCCACGTCTTTCCACCGTCGTCGGAGCGCTGGATCATCTGACCGAACCAGCCGCTGCACTGCGACGCATACAGCCGGTTCGGGTCGACCGGCGAGCCCTTGACGTGGTACATCTCCCAGCCCCCGAAGTGGGGACCGCTGACCTCCCACCGATCTCGGCTGGCGTCCGACGTCAAGACGAACGCTCCCTTACGCGTGCCCACCAGGACTCGTACCGCGCTCATCGCTGACTCCTTCTCCTGAGACGTGGCTGGAACCCGAACTCGGTCTGCCTGCACGGATGATCTTATCTGGACGGCTGTCCCCCATAGCAGGCGCGGCGTCATTCTAACGATTCGAACGAACACGTCCAGTCCAAGAATTGAGAATCTCCGCGCATCCAACCTTCCGGTCGATGCTTGACCCGCACCGTCTCTGCTCGTCAAATGGTTCCAGGTGGCCGAGCCGAAGCTGAAATGGATACCGATCATGAAGAACCTCGTCTTCGTCGGGCTGATCGCATGCATCGGGACCCTCTGCTCGGCGGCGGAGCCATCTTCGGCGCTGCCGCGAAGTAGCCCCGAGGCGCAGGGCGTCGCATCGTCCGGCATCCTCGCGTTCATCGAGGCGGCCGATCGGGACATCGACTCGCTGCACAGCTTCATGCTGGTGCGCCACGGACACGTCGTGGCCGAGGGATGGTGGTCGCCCTATGCGGCCGGGTCTCCCCATGAGCTCTACTCGCTGAGCAAGAGCTTCACCTCGACGGCGGTCGGCCTGGCCGTCTCGGAGGGGAAGCTGAGCGTCGAACGACCCGGTGTTGAAGTTCTTCCCGGACGAAGCACCTGCCCATCTCGGCGACAAATTGAAATCGATGCGCGTCAGCGACCTGCTGCGCATGTCGACCGGCCATCAGACCGAGCCTTCGGTCCGGTCGGCGCCGAACTGGGCCAAGGCCTTCCTGGAGCACCCCGTGCCGCACAAGCCCGGCACCCATTTCCTCTACAACACGTCGGCGACTTACATGCTCTCTGCCATCGTCCAGAAGGCGACCGGTACGACGGTTCTGGACTACCTGCGTCCCCGGCTATTCGAGCCGCTCGGCATCGAGCACCCGACCTGGGGGACGAGTCCGCAAGGCGTCTCACTCGGCGGGTATGGCCTGAGCGTCCGCACCGAGGACATCGCCCGCTTCGGCCAGCTCTATTTGCAGAAAGGGAAATGGCAGGGGAAGCAAGTCGTGCCCGCGGCCTGGGTCGAGGCGGCGACGGCGCGCCAGACCTCGAACGGCAGCAACCCCAAGAGCGATTGGGACCAGGGATACGGATACCAGTTCTGGCGAAGCCGGCATGGCGCCTATCGCGGCGACGGGGCGTTCGGGCAGTATTGCATCGTGATGCCCGAACAGGACGCCGTGATCGCCATCACCAGCGGCGTGGCCAACATGCAGTCCGTCCTGGACCTGGTCTGGGACAAGCTGCTCCCCGCCATGAAGCCGTCGCCCCTGGCGGACGATGCTGACGCCCGGGCAAGGCTCGAACACAGGCTGGACTCGCTGGCGCTTCGCCTGCCGGCCGCCTATGCGACGAACGAGGCCGCGGCGCACGTGTCGGATCGGACCTATCGATTTCCGAAGAACGATCTCAAGCTGGAAGCCATCGCGCTGGAGTATCAAGTGCAGGGCCAGGACGTCACCCTGATCGTGCGATCCGACGGCGCCGACCGCCGGATCGTCTGCGGCCGCGGTGAGTGGCGCAAAGGGCGGTTCGGCATCGGCGGCCTGCGCGAACAGCCCGCGGCCGCCGGAGGCGCCTGGACGAACGATGATACCTACACCGCGAAGATCTGCTTGTACGAGACACCGTTCATCCTCACCCTCGACCTGAAATCCGAGGGGGATAAGCTGTTCTTCAACTCCCACATGAACGTCAACTTCGGCCCCACCAGGCATCCGCAGCTCGTGGGAGAAGCGGAGAAGGGATCTCGGGACCGAGCTCGGGAATCCTCCGGGAGTCCACGATGAGTCTCGATACGCTGACGGAAACGGCCGAGTTTCCGAACCCGGCGGCCCGGACGGACGCCCCCGCGCAGGCCGGTTCATCCCCGTCGGTCCGCGCCGATATCGCCGGGATGACGCACACGGGGAAGGTGCGGCCCAACAACGAGGACAACTTCCTGGTCGTCCGCTTCGGCCGTTACCTTCAGACGATGCAGTCCAGCTTGCCCGACGGCGACCTGGCCCCCGAGTACGGGCTCGCGGGGTACGGCATGGCCGTGGCGGACGGGATGGGCGGCATGGCCGCCGGGGAGGTCGCGAGCCGGCGGGCGATCGCCATCCTCATCAACCTCGTGCTCGAGACGCCGGACTGGATCCTCTCGCATGAAGAGCCCTACGTCAACCAGGTCATCGATCGGGCGATCGACCGCTTCTACAAGGTGAATCAATCGATCATCGAGCAGGCCCAGCGAGAGCCGAGGCTCAGGGGTATGGGCACGACACTGACCATGGCGTGCAGCCTGGGCATGGACCTGCTGATCGCCCACGTCGGCGACTCGGCGGTCTACCTGTTCCGGGGTGGCAACCTCTTCCGCCTGACCAGGAAGCACACGGTGGCCGAGGCGATGGCCGAACACGGAACCATCGCGTTGCGCGACGTACCGCGTCGTTACCATTCCGTGCTGACCCATGCCATCGGCATTCGGGAGGAGGGGACCGAGCCCGATATCCGTCGCCTTCATCTTTGTGAAGGCGACCGCCTGTTGCTCTGCACCGATGGGCTCACCGACATGGTCAACGACCCGACGATCGGTGCCCTCCTCCGGAGGGGAGGATCGAGTCACGAAGCATGCCAGGCCCTGATCGACCTGGCCCTCGAGCGCGGAGGTAAGGACAACGTCACGGTCGTGGTCGCTGACTATCGCACCGACGCTGCGGTCTGAGACCCTAGGGCCATGACGTCCGCCCCGCTGGCGCCGACGATTCAAGATCTCACGCATACAAGCATAATGCTTGTCGTGGAAGCGAGCGATGGGTGGGGGCTTGTCGAATGGCCGCATTTCGTCCGATAATGGAGAAGTCTGGCCTTCACGACCTTCAAGGGCCGGCGCCAGGAACGGATGCGCTTCAGCCTGACAACGAACGACTCTCGAGGAGCTAGCGCGATGTTGGATGACATCCCCAATCCGTTCAACCAGGTCGTGAGCCGTCAACCTCGTCCGTCGCATTCCGGAGGGCGCGCATCGAGCGATGGCCGCGCCGCGGGGCACCGCATCGTGCCGACCCCCGCCACGGCCGAATGGCTCGACGGTCATGAACTCCCGCTCGATACGGCCCCTGTCACTCCGATCACGACGGCGCCGGGACCGGGCGAAGTGAGCTCGCCCTCGTGGTGGAAGAATAAGCCCGCGCGTCATTGGTAAGCGCGACCTGGGCGAGCGTCTCGATGGGGTTGGCGGCCTGGAACGGCGGCCGGCCGGTCAGCAGGGCGTAGAGGATTGCTCCGACAGCAGAGACGTCCGCGGGCGGACCGGCCGCTTCCCCCACGGCCTGTTCCGGCGCCATGAAGCTCGGCGTGCCCATCACGTGGCCGGTCGCCGTGAGCTGGCCGTTTGAGGCGAGACGCCGGGCCAGCCCGAAGTCGGTCACGCGAGGACGACCTTGCGCATCGCGCAACACATTGGCCGGCTTGAGGTCGCGTTGCACGATTTCATCGAGGCAAGGCCCACCGGATCCGCCCAAGAGACCGGTGGGCCTCGCGCCGCTCTGCGGCGTTCGACCGACCCTACGGCGCCTTCTCGCACACCGTCTGACGCCGCGGATGATTCCGGGGCCATCCGATTGCTTGGCATGAGTGGGAGACAGACAATGTCCGTTCGCGGACTGACTGTTCGTTGGCCCCGGAGGAGATCCACCATGCAACCGACACGACGCTCCTTTTTGGGTACCGGCCTGACCGCGGGCGTGCTGATCCCCGCGGCGCGCCAGGCGACGGCCGGCGAGGACCCCCGCGAGCTCTCCCGTCGAATTGATGAAGCGTTCGAAGCTCCAGTCCTCCGGCTCGACGATTTGCAGCGGCCGGTCAAGATCGCGACCATGGAGCTGCTTCGCAATCGACGCAACTTCCTGGTCCGGGTGAGGACCACCGACGGCGCCGAGGGCATCGGCGTCCCGAACGCGATGCATCTCGTCCACACCTATCCGATCTTCCTCAACCGGGTCGCGCCCTTCTTCGTCGGCAAGGATGCCCGCCAGCTCGAGCCGATGCTCTGGGAACTCTACCGTCACGACGACAACTACAAGTACCAGGGCCTGGCGCTCTGGGTCTGCGTCGCGGCCGCGGAGTTCGCCGTCCTCGACCTGCTCGGCAAGCAGACCGGCAAGCCGATCGGCGACCTGCTGGGCGGTGCCAAACGCCGCGACATCGCGGTCTACCGGGCCAGTGGGGTCCGGGGCAACACGCCGGAGCAGGAGGTCGCCTACCTCAAGCAGCTCGCGGCTGAGACCGGGGCCAAGGCGCTGAAGTTCCGCCTGGGGGGCCGCATGAGCAAGAACGCGGATTCCCTGCCCGGCCGGACCGAGAGGCTCATCCCGATGGTCCGCGAGGCGTTCGGCAAGGAGATGACCCTCTACGCCGACTCGAACAGCTCGTACGACGCGGCCAAGGCCATCGAGATCGGCCGGTTGATGGAGGAATATGATTACGCCTTCTACGAGGAGCCCTGCCGCTTCGATCACCTGGAGGAGACCAAGGCGGTCGCCGACGCGCTGCGCATCCCGGTCGCCGGCGGCGAGCAGGAATCGAGCGAGGACCGCTTCCGCTGGATCATCGCCAACCGCGGCCTGGACGTCATCCAGCCCGACCTGCATTACTACGGCGGATTCATCCGCTCGGTGCGCGTCGCCCGGATGGCACACGTCGCCGGCCTGCTCTGCACGCCGCACATGTCGGGCTCGGGGCTCGGTTACCTGGACGCGGCGATCTTCGCCGGCTGCATTCCCAACCCCGTGCCGTTCACCGAATTCAAGGGGGATTCCGACATCCCCGCCAGCAGCGAGACCTCCTCACTCAAGTGCGAGAACGGCGTGGTCCGGGTCCCGTCCGGGCCCGGATTCGGGATCGCCATCGACCCGGCCTTCATTCGCGAGGCCGTCGCGGTGACGACCCTCTAGCGTCCGTCAGGGTGGTGCGGAGCGCCTGACGCGCCCGGGGCGTCAGCGAGTCTGCGTCCGGCTGCGTGGGGGGCCCGGCCCGGGAACCACCCGGGTCCACCGGGCCCGAGTCATCGCCCGCAGACCGCGGTGCAATGGGCGCGAGGCGGGCCTACCCGCGCTTTGGCCGCCGATGCCGTGCGAGGACGGCGAGCACTGCGCCTCCGAACCCGAGCAGGATCACGCTCGAGGGCTCGGGCACCGACTGGCCGCCCACGAACACGCCGTAGGAACCGTCGGTGAACTGGACCGTCACCGCCACCTTGCCGTCGTTGTAACTGTAGTCCGAGGCGAAGACCTGATTCACCGTCTTGCCGTCGAGCAGATCGCCGTACCCGATGATCTTCTGGAAGACCGACCCGTCGTACGATTCGTAGAACAGGTCGCCGGGAATCTGGCTCGAGCTGCCCCAGAAGACGAAGCCGGTGGTGCCGAGGCTCAGGTAGTCCAGGCCGGTGAACGGCACGGTGTACCCGATCGGGATCGTGTGATAGGTCACCAGCGAGATGAGGTTCCCGTTCGGGTCGGTGCCGTAGTACCCATAGTCGCTGAGCTTGCTCGGGGCGGAGAAGAACGCCGTGCGGTCCCCGGAGAGGATCGGCCCCCGATCGACGGTCCCCTCGAGCTGGAACGTGGACGACGTGCCGGGGAGGGTCATCGTGCTATCGATGACGCGGGTCAGCGCGCCATTTTTCAGCTCGTAGATCCCCTGTTCGGCCCCGGAGGAGGCGTTGAAGATCACGTTGCCGTTACTGATCATCGAGCGCTCGATGAAGATGAACGTGGCCGTACCCGTCCCGAACGGCAAGGGGGTGGAGCGGTCGGCGACCACGGACAGCGAGCCGTTGGTCGAGGTGTAGACGCCCTGGTCAACCCCGCCGTTCCCCCGGCTGAAGGCCGCGAAGGACACGGTCCCATGGTCGATCGAGGCGGACCCCAGGGTCGTGAAATCGAAGAAATTCCCGTTGAAGCCCGGGGTCGCGGTGGTCGTATCGGCGATCCGGACGAGGCTCCCGCCGATCCGGGCGTAAGCCCCGTTGTTCCCGTCGGCGACGGTGGCGACGAACGCCACGTTGCCCGAGGCGTCGATCGAGGGCCGCTCGAAGCCGCTGAACGCGCTCGTGTCGCCGGGAGCCGTCGTGCCGGTGTTCGCGACGAGTTGGACCGGGCCGCCGATCGGGGCGGTGTAGATGCCCGGCGCGGTCAAGTTTGGCCCGCCGTATCCCACGAAGGCCACCACGCCGTTGTTCAGCGCGGGGGAGTAGAAGTTCGTGAACGTCCCCGTGCCGCCGGGGATCGCCGTCGAGGTGTCGGCGATCTTCGTGAACTGCCACTGGCCGGCGTGCGCCGCCGTCGTCATCAACGCGCAGGCCGCCACCGCACTAGCCCATCCCAGCCGCCTCGTTCTCCAGTTCATCCCCATCTCCCCGTACCGCTGGCGCCGCCGTTGGCTGCGAAAGCCGCGCCGGAGCATCCGTCGGCCCCATACGGTCGAACACAACAGACGCCGAAACATGAATCGATGCCGGGCGGACTAGCGTCGGGTTGCCGCCCACCGATTTGAACGCGCACGGAACTTAGCACGGCACGGATTGCCGACGCAAGGAAAAAGGCGGAAAAAGAGGGAAGCGATCGAATTCTCCCTCCGTCCGTCGAAGCCGCGGAATCCCCGAACGGCACGGAATAAACGGTTCGTAGCGAAATTCGGTTATCGTTCCGTCCCTCTTGGTCTCCGCGTGGCGCAGGACGGATCGGACATCACGAACGGGGTGATCTTCGCGATGTCCTTTGCTCTTCACAGGGTCTGCCGCGACCGCTCGAAGGACCGATTCTCCCCCTCAAAAAGGGGGGCGGGCGGATCCAACGCACGCGTTAATCGCTTTATTTGAGCACTCGAGTGATCGGCTCCACGACCTGGTTGAGCATGTCCGAGACGAATGGGAATTGCGCCAGGACCAGGCCGACGACCGGTATCACGAACGCCAGGAGATTCCCCAGGAATGTCCGATCGAGCGTGACCTGATTCGGCGCCGTCCGCGAGATCCGGCTGAGGAACTCGTTCTTCTCCATGCGAACATAGACCCAGACCACTCCCGCCACGACCAGGAACAGGATCGCCCAGATGCAGACCTGGAGGAACCGCTGGGGCTGGAACGGATAGCTGCCGACGACCAGCAGGAGGAGGACCGGCGCGACGGCGAGGTAGTACGCCAGCGACTTGAGATGGACCGTGTTCTGGCTGACGAAGGCGATGAGTTCGAGGGCGATCAGGTCTTCCGCGGCCTGGACCCACTCCTTCAAGGCCTTCTCTGTGCCGGCGGTCGGCGCCGTATCGGGCCCGACGACCCACATCGCCCGGTCGCGAACCTCCCTGGCAGGCCCGTCCGCCGGCCTGGGCTCCTTCGCGTCGCCATACCCTTCGGTCGCGGCCCTCTCGATCCAGAGGGGATCAATGACGTCGAAGCAGGCCCTCGAGGCGTTCCGAAGAGCGGCCCACGTGACGCTCCAGGCGACGTCGTCATCGGCCAGCGCACCCGACGGCATCCCGACCATCTCCGCCCCGCCGGCCCTCGGGTTCTTCTCGCCCAGCCTCTTGATCTCTTCGAGATAGATGGAGATGACGTTCGCCGCCGCCGACCCCGACGGCTCTGCTCCGGTCGCCTCCGGGTTCCCCCGGGTGATCGCCCTGGCGGCCCGATCGAAATCCAACGGTTGGACCGCGGATCCCGACTCATCTGAGGGTTGAGCAACGAACCGCGCGCGAAGGTCGGCTTCGACCTTCGAAAACCCGGAGGCAACCACCGCCCACTGGCGCACGGGGAGCTCGAGATTCTCCATCGACGGGATGATCTGATCGAGGTAGCGGCCGAAGGACCGCGTATAGATGGGCGGAATACGGTCATAGGCCCGAATCATCGGTAGTGCGAGGAACTCGCGAGTCATCATCGCGATGGCCCGCCACAGCGCGATGAAACGTCCCAGAGAGACGACCACCGAGAACATCAGGAACCAGAAGATGGTCATGGCCAAGATCGTCCAGCCGCCGGGGAAATCGACGCTCGGCACGGATCGCTGCCAGAGTCGGAAGAGGACGACCACGGCCGCCACCTCGGCGGCGAGCATCGGCGGCCAGAGCATGAGCCTCGGCGGCAGCCAGCCCCTCACCAGCCGATCGGCGCCCACGTGCGCCCGGCGCAGCCGTTGGGCCATGGTCCGCTGTCCCCGCCGTTGCGGCTTGTAGAGCACCCACGACCCGGACGCTTGACCCGGGCCACCCTCGTTATGCGGCAGCGGGTCCGGACGGGGCGGCCCCGCGTCCTTTGTGCCAGACGCACGAATACCCATGACCTGGACCGACAACGCAACGGTCTGCGCCCCGATCTCGGTGCCGACGGCTGTTTCCTTTTCCGCTTTTCCTTCGTCGGCAGAACGCTTCATCCACCTGGCCGCGACCCTCCGGGTCAGGCGGGCGAGCACGCCGGCGGACCTTCGGGCCACGCCAGCGAGCCAGGCCGCGACCCCCCGGGCCAGGTCCGCGAGCCGGACCTGGAACTTCGCGAGAGAATCGGCGGTGACAGGATCGGTCCGTAGAGCGAGAGGCGGTCCCCAGAAACGCTCGGCGAAGGTGATGCGTCGCAACTGGGACCAGGGCCAGAAGATGCCGATCAGCGCGAGGATGATCGCCGGCACGAAGGGCGAGACGCCGCTCCCGAGGTTGACCGCCCTCTCGAAGAACAGCAGCGTATGGAACCGTTCCGGCACATAGACCCACTGTTCCCGGCTCACCAGCGTGACCGATAGCGACGGGGGTAGGGCCAGCAGGCCGATCAGCGCCGTTCCGCCCCATAAACTGAGCTGCTTGAGCCGCCACCCGACGGCCAGCAACACGCCGGAAACCACGACTGCCGACGCCAACACGGCGAGGTTGAGAGCCGCCATGCCCTCGCCGACCCGGGAGCCTCTCAAGGCGTCCGGAAGCAGAGCATATCCGCGGAGCATCCTGGCCGCCCACGGGCCGAAGACATCGGGCATGATCGCGATCGCCATCTCGAGGCACGCGATGGGAACCGCCGCTCCGAACGCGCACTGGAAAGCGCGGCGCAAGCGATGTTTCCCCACCTCGGAAGGCAACCAGAGACTGGCGCGGCAGGCCAGCGCGGCCATCAGGGCGAGCACGGTCGCATAGGATCCGTAGTAGGCCATCCAGGCGAACCGGATGTTCCAGCGGTCATTCTGCGTCGCCAGCGTGTGCAACTCCGGGCGCAGGAACTCCGCACAGGGCGAATCGGCGAACGCGATCCAGCACGGGCGCAGCCCGACATAGGCGTAAGTCGCCGCCAGCCCCAGCAATCCGCACATCACGAACCCCTCGCGATGAAGGTGGTCGCGGAACCTCCAGCGACGTTCGTCATCGAGCCAGATCCGCCCGGTGTCGGGCGGAGCCAGGACGCCCAACCACCTCGACGCGATGTGAGCTCCCGGTGGCGCCGCGGCGATCGGCACATGAAACCAGAACGTCAGCCAGGCCGCGACACTCAGCCCGAGGAACACGACTCCCCATTGCCAGGTGAATTGCGGGATGAGCGGCAAGAACTGCTTGGCGAAGAGCTCGGGACCGATCGCCTCGGCGGCATTGCGGGACTGAAAGGTATAGTTCGCGAGCTGGGGGGCACCCGAGATCGCCTTGGGGTCACGGTAGGCCACCGGCCAGAGGCCCCGTTGACCGACCACGCTCACCCAGACGCTGGGCTGCTCGTATCGCGTCGAGATGGCCCACGACCTGGAATTTTGAGTCGCCGGGTCCTGCTGAGGCCGCGCGAGGAATCTCGCCACGTCGTCGAGCCGCCGATAGTTCTCCAGTTCGTCGAACGGCATCCCGTAGTCGTAGAGCGCCTCGAAGTAGCGCGGGTTATGGTCGGCGAAGGGGCCGCCCCCCTCGTTCAACAACGAGAGTGCGGCGTTGTAGATGCCCTGGTCGCCCTCGTGCGAGAACAGGTGGCGCCGGTGGTTCTGCTGGTACCCGCGATAGGGCGGATCCCAACGCTGAGCCATCGAGAACAACGGATACGTGGAGGCGACGATGGTCCCGCTCAGGTCATTCACGTAACGCGGATGGCCCAGCAGCAGGTCGCCCGACGGGATGAAGATCTGGACGTCGGGGCAGTACTGGCGGATCATCGCGGAGAGGAAGATCATGTCGCGGGTGTCGGTCGCGAGGATCCCGATATACCGGAAGTCTTCCACCGAGATCGTCTCGAGGATCTTCGCCGTGACGAACTCATCGGTGGCCGTGGTCATGGCCGGCGAGAGAGCGGGGACCACATCGCGCGGATTGCCGGTCTCGTCGAACGGGATGGCAAGTCGGCTGCTCGGCCGGACGAGGGTCGGCGTCGCGCGATCATCCTTACGGTCGCGCTCGTGGTAGGCCATCGCCACCTGCGAGATGTGGAATGGGAACTTCATCAAGGTGACCGGCGTATGGGACCCGGCCGTCCCCCTGAAATGGGTATATGGCCAGTGGCCGAATTCGGTGTCCGACTCGGTCAAGAGCGCCAGCTTGCCCAGCGGCTTTCCGCCATTGAGTTGTTTCAGGTACTCCAGCAGGGCGGGCATCACCAGCTCCTCGGGCTGGAGCGTCGAATCGAATCGGACCCGAGCCTTCGGCCAGCGTGCCCCGGCCGCGGACTCGCGCCGAACTGCTCCTTGGCGATCGTGAGGGCATTGCCCGATCGCACGCGGACCAGCGCGTAGCAGGAACGCCACCAGGGATCGGCCGCGTGTTCCCCGAACCAACCCGAGAGCACCTGCGCCAGCGACTGCTGCGAACCGCTGAACATCGGCCCGACGATCCGGATGTCGAGCGTGTTCAGCGCGACCAGCGACTTCAGGACCGAGGGCAGGGCGATCAGTATCCGCCCGAGGGGTTTCGGGCCGAGCATACCGGCCGCGACCGGCTCGATCACGAACCGATCGAGGCCGTCCGAGACGCATTGCAGTCGCTCGTCGGACCCGCGGCGGCGGTGATACGAACGGATGATCTCCAGGCACTTGACCAGCGGCTGCTTGGCCACTCCGGTCGTGGGCGATTCGCCGACCATCAGCACGAAGAGGAGTCGCTGGCTGCGCCGAGTGTCCTCGGGCATCCGCGGCTTGCGGAACATCAGCACGCCCGGCTGAGTCTCGTGGAGCGGGAGCTGAGTCGCCGCGTCGATGACCGGTTTCAGGTCCGACCGGGCGGTGAGCTGCCGGCCGGCGGGGCACCAGGGGAGCCAGGACCGATCGAGGTTCCATCTCTGCGACTCGACGGCCATCTGCACGGCGTCGAGCGCCGCGTCGAAGCGGTAGCCCAATCGCGTGTCGAGCGGATCGGGAACCGTCACGATCAGGAATTCGGCGGCCACCCGGTCGCCGTCGGCGGCGATGAGATCGCCGAGGTCAGAGTGCCGGTCGGAATCTCCGAGCGTCGATCGCCCCCAGAATTCGAGGTAGGGCATGCGATGATCCCGGGGGACGCCGGCCGACGCCCTGTCTCCGGCCACGGAGGCGGCCGGCCCAGACGCGGCGGTCCCGGACGATGCCTCCCTCCGGGCGTTCGGCGATGACCCCCGCGAGCCGAATGCCGCCACAAGGACCGCGGTCAGGACGGCCCACATCCCCATCGCCCCACCGCGTCGGGGGTCACTCGTGTCGATGCTGGACAACTCATCCCGGGCCGGACACCCGCCTCATCGTAGAGCCAAATCAGAGATGAAAATTGACAGGTCGCGTCAAGTTTATCGGCGCACCGCACGTTGTCAAGCAAGAACTCACCCAAGACATCCAGCCATCTTGGCCATAATACACAGCAGGTCGCTTCATGGCGTGGACAGGTTCGTCGGCCGATGCTCGCTGCCTTACGGGTCGGTGTCAGTCGTCGGACGCGCACCACGTTCACGCATGACCCGTCACCGGGAAGAACGTCTTCGGCTATGCCTCGCCGGGAATTTTGCGAGCACGCTCATTTTATTCCTTGACAACCGGCCGCTGTCCTCTAGAATGTGAGCGTGCTCAGATTAGAAGGAGGCCGGTCGTGAGGGTTACCGCTGAGGTCAAGGTCGCGACGCGAAACCGCATCCTGGAGGCGGCGCGGGAGCGCTTCTCGGAAGCGGGGTTCGAGGCCGCGACGACGCGGGAGATCGCCGCGGCGGCGGGGATCGCGGTGGGCACGCTGTTCAACTACTTCCCGTCGAAGGAGGCGATCGTCATGGCGCTGGTCGCCGAGGCGCTGGGCAAGGCGCCTGCCAGTTCGAGGCGGGCCCGCGCGGCGAGTCGCTGGTTGAGGACCTCTTCGCCCTGATCGCCGCCGAGCTGCGGGGCCTCCGGCCGCACCGGGGCTGTCTCCGGCCCGTGCTCGAGACGGCGCTCAGCCCGCTCGCCCGGGCCGAGGCCAGCCCGGACGGGGAGGCGATCCGCATCGGGCACCTCGAGGCGGTCGGGCGACTGATCGCGGCGCGGGACCCGAGGGAGTCGCTCTCGCCGGTGGCGTGGAACCTCTACTGGACGCTCTACACCGGCGTGCTGGCGTTCTGGGCGGGCGATGGGTCGCCGCACCAGGAGGATACGCTCGCCGTCCTGGACCACTATCTCCGAGCCTTCGTGGCCTCGCTAACCCCGCGCGAGTGACCCGACCACGACGGGCGCGATGCCCAAAGGAGCCAGCTCATGTCATCCAAGGCTGCCGAATTAGTCGCCGCGCTGTCCGACCTCGAAGGCGACGAGGAATCCGCCCGGCAGGACACATTGCAGGAAGCCCTGTCGGACTTGACCAGGCAACCGGTTCCGGAAGGCGCGCTGCGACGCCTCTGGGTGTTCGGCGGACTCCAGGCTCAAGTCGCCCTCGCCTATCTGGCGTTCTGGGTGCGAAACTGGTTCAGCGGCGCCGACCGGCGGGAGAAGGAGCTGGCCGAGGCGCACCTGCGTGCGGCCATCGCGATGCTGCGGACGATGGGCTACCTCCGCGGCGCGGCCGCGAAGCTCGGTCAGACGCTGGCCAATTTCCCGAACATCGTCCCCGACCAGATCGTGACGACGCTCGAGCGGCTGCAGTTCGAAGCACCGCCGATGCACTTCGCGCTGCTGCGCGAGCACGTGCGCGACGAGCTCGGGCGAGAACCGGAGCAGGCCTTCGCCACCTTCGACCAGCGGGCCTTCGCGGCCGCGTCGCTGGGCCAGGTGCACCGGGCCACGCTGAAGTCGGGCGAGGGCGTCGCCGTCAAGATCCAGTATCCCGCCATCGGCCGGTCGATCCGCTCGGACTTCCGCAACCTGTCCGCGATCCTCCAGCCACTGCGCCTCGGCAGGGGCTGGGAGCCGGTGAAGGCCCAGTTCGAGGAAGTCCGCCGCGTGATCGATCAGGAGACCGACTATCAGCGGGAGGCCGAGTGGCAGCGGCGGGCCCGCTCCCTGTTCCACGAGGACGATCCGATCCTCGTCCCGCGCGTGTATGACGAGCTGAGCACGCGGCGGGTGCTCACGATGGAGTATCTGGACGGGGTCCACATCCGCGCCTTCCTGGCCGGCAACCCCTCGCAGGAACAGCGGGACCGCTTCGGCGGCCTGATTTACCAGGCGCAGAGCCGCCTCCATTACGCCGGCCGCCTGCTCTACGCCGATCCGCACCCCGGCAACTACCTGTTCCGGCCCGACGGCCGCCTCGGCTTCCTCGACTTCGGCTGCGTCCGCCCTTACACCGACCGGGAATGGGAGTGCACCCGGCTGTGCGACCTGGCGATCCGCGGGAGCCGAGACGACGTCGTCCGCGGCGCTCCGCTCCATTCTCGGCCTGACCGAGGGCGACGAGTTCGACCCCGAGTTGCTGGCCCAGAACGTCGAGTTCGGCCGATGGATGTGGCGACCGTACTGGCACGAAGGGCCCTTCGATTTCAGCGACCCCGGCTATCTGCGCGAGGGGGTGGACCGCTTCGTGGCGATCGGTCGCGCGCCGATCCCGGCGCCTTGGTTGCCGATGAACGGGTTCGTTGCGCGGTGGTACTTCGGCACGGTGGCCATGCTCAACCGGCTCCGTGCCCGCGTCAACGTGCGGGCGATCAACCTCCGCGAGCGCCTCGCGGCCGGCTGGGGGCCCGCTTAGGTGAGGTCTCGCTGCTCGGCTGACCCTTCCTGGAGTCCACACGATGTCCCAGACAATCGCCCCGGAGGCCCCGACCACGTCCGCGCTCCCCCGGGCCCGACATCCCCGGCTTGGTGGCAGCTCGTCCGCTTCGTGGGTAATCCACTCCGACTGCTCGACGAGTGCCACCGCCGCTACGGCGACGCCTTCACCCTTCACGCCGCCGGCCGCGGCCGGTTCGTGATGCTCTCCGACCCGGAGGTCGTTCGCGAAATCTTCCGCGGCGACCCGGAGGTGCTCCACTCGGGCGAGGCCAACGCGCTGTTAGGCTCGACGGTCGGGCGGCAGTCGGTCCTGGTGCTCGACGGGGCCCCGCACGCACGGCAACGTCGCCTCCTGGTCCCGCCCCTGAAGGGCGAGCGGATGCGGTCCTTCTTCGAAGCGATGCGGCTGGAGACGTTGGAAGCCGCGCAGTCGTCGCCGCGCGATGCACCGATCCCGGCCCTGCCGACGATGCGGAGGATCAGCCTACGCGTCATCCTCCGCACGGCGCTGGGCCTCGCCCCAGGGCCCGAGATGGACCGCTTCGAGTACAAGACCGAGAGGGTCGTGTCCCACGGACGCCAGCGATATGCCCTGGTGTACATGACGATCTTCCCGGTCCACCGGCTGAGAGGGTCGCGTTGGTTCCCGCTGTTCCGGCAGCTCCGCGACCTGGACCATGACCTCTCCGAGTTCGTCGCGGCGCGGCGACGGGGCGTTCGCCCAGCGGGCGGCGAGAACGTACTCGACGACCTGCTCGCCGCGACGCACGAGGACGGTTCGCCGCTCGAGGAACAGGAGGTGCGAGACGCCCTCGTCACAACCCTGTTCGCCGGCCACGACACGACCGCCCTGGGGCTGGCCTGGGCGCTGACCGACATCCTGCCGCGTCCAGACGTCCTCGATCGCCTGACCGACGAATTGGCACGAGTCACCGGCGGCGGGCCTCCCGACGCAGAACACCTGCCGGCGCTCGAGTATCTCGACGCGACGATCCGTGAGAGCCTGCGGCTGCGCCCGGTGGCGCCATTCGTCGTGCGCAGGACGGTACGGCCGTTCGCGGCGGGGGGGCGGGAGTACCCGCCCGGGGTCGTCCTCTGCCCGTGCTCGTACCTGGTCCACCGTCGAGACGACCTTTACCCCGAGCCCGACCGGTTCCGGCCCGAGCGCTTCCTGGAGCGGAAGTTCGGCCCGCACGAATGGTTCCCGTTCGGTGGCAGCAACCGGGTCTGCGTGGGGATGCCGTTCGCGCTCTACGAGATGAAGGTCGTCCTGGCGACGCTTTTCAGCCAGGTCCGCCTCGCCCGCCCCGCCGGCGCCCGATCGCGGCCGAGGCGCTATGGGCTCCCGCTCGGGCCGGACGACGGGGCCCGGGTGATCGTTCGGGGAACTCCCTCGCGACAATAGACGCTCACCGATCGGGTGGTCGAGCAGGCCGGAGGGGCCGCTCGCCTCGTCCTTGACGCTGGACAGTGAGCGTACGGTCAACCCATCTCTGCCTCCCTGTACCGGATCGACCGGGGATACCCATCTTCAGTCCCCGCGCGGCTCGGGCTGCGTCCGGCTACCGGCTTCGGAAAAAAAAAATCGATAAAGTGAGTGCTCGGCGGCCTTCTCCTGGTAGTTACTCTCTAGGGAGTGACGCCGATGGCCGAAGACTCCAGCCATGCCGTTGAACTGCCGCGGCAGCGCCACTGCGAACCGGACGCGGTCGGCCGGGTGTGGGAGCGGTACCGCGCGGCTGCTGGGCTTCATCTGGCTGCGGCTCCTGACGAGCCGGCGCCTCCAAAAAACGCAGGTACGGGCGCTGAGGCGGTTGCGACAGGTCCTCGAGAACACCCGGGGTTCCTTCGATAGGAAGTGGGAGTGTCCATGGACGCAACGGGCGATAGCCACGAGACGGTGGTCCTGCTGGCCGAGGAGTTCCTCGAGCGCTGCCGGCGCGGGGAACGGGCGACGATCGGCGAATACTGCCAGCGGCATCCCGCGCACGCCGACGAGATCCGCGAGGTCTTCGAGGCGATCCTGATGGTCCGGGATCTCAAGCCCGAATCGACCGACGAGCGCGAGTCGGCCCGCGGAGTCGGCTTCGACGGCGATCGGCAGCTCCCCGAGCGCATCGGCGGCTACCGCATCGTCCGGGAGATCGGCCGGGGGGGTATGGGGGTCGTCTACGAGGCCGAGCAAGAGGCGCTGGGGCGGCGGGTCGCCTTGAAGGTCTTGCCCGGCGCAATGGCCGGCGACGCCAAGGCGCGGGCGCGGTTCGACCGCGAGGCCCGCGCCGCCGCCCGGATGCACCACACCAACATCGTTCCCGTCTTCGACGTCGGACAGGACGACTGGTCGGTCTTCTTCGCCATGCAGATGATCTGCGGGGCCGGTCTCGATCGGGTCATCGATGACCTCAAGTGGCTGCGCGACCAGGGCGAGCCCGGACCCGGTGCCGGGCACGTCGCGTCCGAGTCCCGTCTGGCCGCGTCACTCGTCTGGGGTCGAATGCCGCACGACCGTTCGACCGACACCGCGACCGGCGAGGAGGCGCGAATCGACCAGGAGATCGCCTGGTCCGACGACCCGACGTCCTCCCGGGCCGTCCTGTCGGGGCAGTCGGAGCTCTCCACGTCCCACGGCAACCGCCGCGCCTACCACCGCAGCGTGGCCGAGATCGGAATTCAGATCGCCGGCGCCCTGAGCTATGCCCACTCTCGCGGGGTGATACACCGGGACATCAAGCCGTCGAACCTGCTCCTGGACGCCCAGGGCGTCGTCTGGGTGACGGATTTCGGGCTCGCCAAGGCCGGCGATGCGGGTGTGACGCAGACCGGCGATTACCCGGGCACGATCCGCTACATGTCCCCGGAACGCTTTCGCGGCGAGTGTGACGCGCGGGCCGATGTGTACGCGCTGGGTTTGACCCTCTACGAACTGCTGGCGCTCGAGCCCGCCTTCGCCGCGGCGGACCGGATGACGCTCATCGAACAGATCCGCAATGAGGAGGCTCGCTCACTGCGAGCGCGCGATCCGCGTGTGCCGCGCAGACCTGGAAACGATCGTGCAGAAGGCCATGGAGAAGGACCCGCGGCGGCGCTACCAGACGGCCAGGGAGCTGGGCGATGACCTGGAGCGTTTCATGGCCGGTCAGCCGATCGGCGCACGGCGGATCGGGGTGGGAGAGCGGGCGGCGCGCTGGGCCGGCCGCAACCCGGCGGTGGCGGGCTTGACGGCGGCGGTCTTCACGGTCATGGCGGCGGGTGTATTGGTCAGCGGAACGCAGGCGGTGCGGGCGCACGGCGCCGAGGCGAAAGCCCTGGCGGCAGCGGGCGACGAGAAAGCGGCGCGCCTCGCGGCGGAGGCGCGGGAGGCCGAGACGCGGACGGTGCTCGAATTCGTCGAGAACCGGATCCTCGCCGCCGCCCGTCCCGAAGGCCAGAGCGGGGGCCTGGGCCGCTCGGTGTCGCTCCGCGCGGCGCTCGAGTTGTCGCTGCCTCATATCGCCAGCAGCTTCCGCGGCCAGCCGCTCATCGAGGCCCGGCTGCGGCGGACGCTGGGCGTCTCGTTCCTGCGCCTGGGCGAGCCCCGGATCGCTCAGGAGCAACTCGAAGCCGCCCGCGCGCTCGACACCCGATTTCGCGGACCCGACGACCCCGACACGCTGGTGACCATGATCGACTTGGCCAACAGCTACGCCGCCCTCGGCCGGCAAGCCGACGCCGTCAAGCTCCGCGAGCAGACGGTCGCGCTCGCGAAGGCGAAGCTCGGTCCCGACCACCCCAGGACGCTGGCGAGCATGAACAACCTGGCCGCCAGCTACTACGACCTGGGCCGGCACGCCGACGCCCTGAAGCTCAACGAGGAGACCCTGGCGGTGCGCAGGGCCAAGCTCGGTCCCGACCACCCCGACACGCTCGGGAGCATGAACAACGTCGCCGGCGGCTACCACGCCCTGAGCCGTCACGCTGAGGCGCTGGAGTTGCACCGTCAGACCCTGGCATTGCGGAAAGCCAGGCTCGGCCCCCATCATCCCGAGACCCTGACGAGCATGAGCAACCTGGCGAGCGCCTACCAGGCGCTGGGCCGCCACGCCGAGGCGCTGAAGGTCAACGAGGAGACCCTCGCGCTGCGGAAAACCGAGCTCGGTCCCGACCACCCCGATACGCTCAGTACCATGAGCAACCTCGCCAATGACTTTTCCGCCCTGGGCCGTCTGGCCGAAGCCGTCAAGCTCAACGAGGACACGCTGACGGCGCGGAAAGCCAAGCTCGGCGCCGATCATCCCGATACGCTCGCCAGCCTGATCAACCTGGGCAACAGCTACGCCGCCCTCGGCCGCTTCGACCTGGCTGTCCCGCTTGGCGAGGAGGGTGTGGCGCGCACGAAGGTCAAGCTCGGTCCCGATCATCCCAACACACTCGCGAGTATGACCAACCTGGCGCTCCGGTACGTCGCCCTGGGCCGTCACGGCGAGGCCCGTCAGCTCCTCGAGGAGACGCTCGCGCGCTTGAGAGCAACGCTCGGTCCCGATCACCCCGACACGCTCACGACCTTGGACACCCTGGCCAAGACAGACCTCGTCCTGGGCCAGTCCGACGAGGCTCTCAAGCTCTGCGAGCAGGCCCTGGCGCTGCGGAAAGCCAGGTTCGGTCCCGACCACCCCGACACGCTGCGGAACATGGCCGACCTCGCGATCTCGTATACCGCCCTGAGCCGTTATGGCGACGCCATCGCGCTCTACGAGGAGACCCTGGCGCGTCAGAAAGCCAAGCTCGGCGGCGATCACCCGGACACGCTCTGGAGTATGCACAGCCTGGCCTACACCTTGAGTGCCGGGGGCCGTGATGCCGAGGCCCTCGCCCTCAACGAGCAGACCCTGGCGCTGCGGAAAGCGAAGCTAGGCCCCGCGCATGTTGACACGCTGAAGAGCCAGATGTGCGTGGCCAGCAGTCTCCTGCGAGTCGGCCGCGGCGCCGAGGCCATCGCGGCGGCGCGGGAAGCGGCCTTGGGGTGGGAGAAACGGAACAGGACCGACGCCTCCGGCCGTTACAATGCGGCCCTCTGCCACGCGCTGGCCGCCACGGCGATCCGCGCAACCGACAAGTCCGCCGAAGGGGCCAGGAAGGCCGACGCAGAGGCGGACCAGGCCGTGGCCCGGATCGAGCAGGCGGTCTCCGCCGGATGGAGCAATGCGGCGCAGCTCGCGGCCGAACACTACTTCGAGGGCCTTCGCGGCCGGGATGACTTCCAGCAACTGGTGGCTCGGCTGGGTGGGGTCAAGCCAACATCTCCACCACCCGCCGCAGTGCGATAGTCAGGCCATTCGGCTCCGAGTTCCCAGGGATCCGGGCGAGCGCCGCCGGAGGAGCGCACCGCGATCGGCTTGCCGACTTCATCAGAGTCCAGGCCGGCGTCAGCTCGAGGCGCTTCCCGGATGCCGAGGCCAATGCGCGCGCGGTGATCAACGACCTCAGGAAGCGGGAGGGCCGCAGCACGAGGAAGCGACGCGAAAGCGCTCGCCCTGGCCATCGGCCAGGCGGCCACGGGCGACAGAGAATCTCCTTCTCCAACAGCGGAGGCAATGCGGATGAAACCCGAAGCGGCGCGGACGAGACGGCACATCGGATCCAGGTGCTTCCGGATGACCACCACATTCCTTGTTGTGGCGTCCGCCACGGCGGAGGGGGTCAAGATCGCATGCGAACGTAGCCCGACCGACATGCGGCCGCCGAAGGGCGTTTGCAGGGGAAAGCCCTACAGCGCCCACCTCCAGCGAGCGATGGAGCTCGACAGGGGCGCGGCGCGGTACGGCGGCGCGACCCCAATGGGAAGATCGTGCTCTATCCCGGCCTTCTCGACCGTCTGTACTGGCCGCCCGGCGGGGAGAAGAAGAACCGGCTCACCGCGGAGGATATCAGGACGCTGGCGGCCCACCTCAATCTCGAGGCCGATCGGATCGACCCCGATCGCGTGCTGTTCGAAGCGATGGTCCTCACGCCGGATCGCGAGAGCAGGGCCCGCATCGACGAGCGCAACCGCCATCCGGCCTCCCCGCCGCCGTTGCTGTCGTTCGACCGCCAGCAGGTGCCGGTCACCGCCGGACAGCTCATGGTCGCGGTCCCCCGGCAGCCCGTGACTTCTCAGGAACAAGTGCTCAAATGTATTGTGGACACCTGCCATAAGGAGCCGGAGGCTCCGGGCGTGGTGGCGCACCGCATCTCCGAGTCGTTCGAGTACGATCCTCGCACCTACAGCGACGACTGGACAGGATGCAGCATCGGCCTCAGCGCGCTACCCGCACTCCGGGACGACGCGTAACAGCCGGCCGCTTGCCGCGCCACCGCCAAGGGCTCGACGGGCCATGCCGCCGTTCATGACGGATCGCTAACGGTCCGGCGCCGGCGCGCGGCTGACCAGGTCCAGAGCCTTCTCGATCAGGATCTCGCCCGTCATCTCGCCGAGCGAGGTCCGCGACACATACTCGTACCGCGGGAAGCTGGCGAAATCGACCTTGGTCAGGATGTAGCCGAACGCGTCGTTGGTCAGCCCGAACAGGAGGTTGTGCTTGCCGTGCATCTTGCGCTTCAGGTAGAAGCCGATGTTCGGGAGGGCCTCGCCGGGGATCGTGAGGATCTGCGCATCGCCCAGGTTGACGAGGTTGATCCGCGTCCGGATGGACCGGTCCTCGCCATGCGGGTACTTCAGGGGCGAGCCGAGGACGACGGCCCACATCCCGTCCGAATCGACCGGGAAGCGGACGACCGTCGATTGACATCCGAGTGCGGGATCTTTCTGCTCTTGCGCGTCCTTGACGATTCGTTGCGCCTCGTCGGCCATCAGGTGGCCGATCCGCAGGCACTCCTCCCAGGTTCGCGAATCGTTCCAGTAGCCGCGCTGCGGGTCGCGTGCCTGCTCGAGATTGCGATTGTCGGCGGTGACCATGCCGCCCTGGGCGCTGTTCATGAAGAGCGCCACGCCGCCGACCCTGGACTCGATGCGCTCGCATAACGGTCCGACCAGGTCCGGGCTGATGATGCCGACGTCATTCCCGAGGACCTCGGGATGGACGGCATAATTCACGAGCGTGGCGATCGTCCGGCCCTGGGGATTGACGGCTTGAATGACGCTCATCCGCCGGTCGTAGAGGTCGGGCGCGTAATAGTTGTACGCGATCTTGCCTTTGGCCTCGCCGGTGGCGACCTTGATCCAGGCCGGCTGGAGTCGGTCGATCGCCTCGTTGATTGCCTCGGCGGCCTTGTCGCAGACGGAGTCGATATACGCGAGGTCGCCGGTGTGGCCGCCTCGACCGTCGGGGAAGGCATAGCAATCGGGGGCGCTGTGGGTGTGGGTCGAGCCGATAAGGATATTTTCCGCGGGGATCCGCGAGACCTTCGCTCGGACGCGGTCTCCCAGCACCGACGGAAAACCGAGCAAGTCCAGGGAAACCACGGCCACCGAGACCTCCCCCTTGCGGAACACGAGCGCCCGGGCCGTGAGTTCGCCGCGCTTCTCCCTCGACGGTTTGGGAATGCCCATCCCGCCCGAGACGGGCAAGTATTTCTCCGGTGTGATCACCCGGACCGCGGCGCCGACCTGGATCTCGGCATGGACCGCCTGTTCGATCGACAGAGCGCAGGCACAGGCGCAATAGACGAGCCATCGTCGTCGCATTCGGGTTCTCCCCTTCGTGTAATCGGAGCGATCGCCCGGCCGCCTCGTCCGGGATACAGACACCAATACCGCACTTCGTTGACTCAGGCCAGGATCTGCCGGATCGGCCGGCCGTGCTCGACCTCCAGACGCTTCCGTCCCGAGATCTCGAGGCGGCGAGAATCGAGGCCGAGCAGGTGCAGGATCGTCGCATGGATGTCGGTGACGTAATGCCGGTCCTCGACGGCGTGGAAGCCGAGCTCGTCGGTGGCCCCGTGTACGATCCCTCCCTGGATTCCTCCGCCGGCCATCCAGACGGAGAACCCGTAATTGTGGTGATCGCGCCCGTCCGCCCCCTGGCGCAGGGAGTCCGGCCGAACTCGGTGGCCCAGACGACGATCGTGTCGTCCAGCAGACCCCGTCGCTTGAGATCGACCAGCAAGCCGGCGATCGGCCGGTCCACCTGGGCACAAAGCGTGGAGTGGTTGGCGCGGAGTCCCGAATGCGCGTTCCACGCGCCGGCGGCACCGTCGCCGTGGAAGACCTGGATGAACCGGACGCCGCGCTCCGCCAGCCGTCGGGCCGCCAGTAGCTGCTGGCCGAACGGTCGGGTGATGTCGTGGTCGAGTCCGTAAAGGCGTCGCGTCGACTCGTCCTCGTCGCCGAGCCGGAGGAGCTCCGGTACCGCCGTCTGCATGCGAAAGGCCAGCTCGTACGACTTGACGCGGGCCCGGAGGCGGTCGTCCTCGGGATACTCCAGCGTCGTCAGCCGGTTCAGGCGGCCCAGCAGATCGGCCTTGATCGCGGCCTCGGATCGCCCGACCGGCACCCCGGGACGGGCGAAAGGCAGCGGATTGTCGGGATCGACCTTGAGCACGACGCCCGCGTGCTCGGGGCCCAGGTAGTTGGCGTCGACGCCGCCCATGCACTGAGATTCGAGCGCCGGCCCCATCGAGATGAACTGGGGCAGATCGTCGCTCAGCGACCCCAGTCCATAATGGATCCAGGCGCCGATGGTCGGGTAACAACCGTCGAGCAGGTGCCGGCCGGTGAGGAACTCGAGCTGCGCGCCGTGGTTGTTGTCGGTCGTGTACATCGAGCGGATGATCGCCAGATCGTCGAACGCAACCTCGCAGGTGAGGCCACCAGTCGCTGACCGCGGTCCCGCTCTGACCCGCCTTCCGGAAGCCGCTCTGCGTGGGATAGATCCGCGCCTTCTGCTTGTCGATGATGTTGTTGGCGACCTGCTCGCGGACGTTCTTGAGGAACGGCGAGTCGAAGACCGCCGACTTGTGCTCCGTCTCGCTCATCGTCTTGCCGGCGTAGCGGTCAATCGCGGGCTTGGGGTCGAAGCTCTCCAGGTGGCTGACCCCGCCGCGCATCATCAGCCAGATCACCCGGCTGGCTCGTGGTGAATGATGCGGTCGGCCGTCGGGGGGCATCCAGCCTGTGGGGCCCTCGGCGCGGGCGATGCCGTCGCGGTGCAAGATGGCCGCGAGGGCCGTCCCCACGAAGCCCAAGCCCATGTCGGCGAGGAATGTACGTCTGGTGCTCATGAGGAGGTCCTCGCGAAATCGACTTCGCCGGGGCATGTTTCACCGGATCGTGATGAAGTCGTTGTGATTCAGCAGCACATGAACCAGAGCCACGCGGGCGCGGGTTTCAGGGGTCCGACCGGCGGCGTCTGCGGTTGCCTCTGCCTTGAACGCCACCGCCAGCCGCGCGAGGCCGGCCTCGCATTCGGCCCGCTCCGCCCGGGTCGGTGGACGCGCGAGGATACGTTCGAATGCAGCGGCCACAAACTGAGATCGCTCAATGTCCTTCCGATCCATGACGCGGGCGATCTCGGCCGCGCGGGTCAGCACCATCCCGCTGTTGGTCATGGCCAGTGCCTGCTGCGGGACGATCGTCTCGCTGCGGCGGTAGCACTCCTCGACGTTCGGGGCATCGAAGGTGGTCAGCAAGGGGATTCGCTCATCGCGCGTTCCTCGGTAGTAGAGCGACCGGCGGGCCCCGGCCTCCGCCGAGTCGATCGGCAGGTCCGGCCCGCCGAGTGTCGAGTCGAGACTTCCCGCCAGGAACAGGAGACTATCGCGGATGACCTCGCCCTCCATCCGCCGGGCGTTCATCCGCCAGAGATCATGGTTGTCGGGATCGATCCTGGCGTTCGCATCGTCCCCGCCTGCGGTTGAGGACTGCATCCGGTAGGCCTCCGACGTCACGATCAGCCGTTGCAGGTGCTTGAGACTCCAGCCGGATTCGATCAACTCGACGGCGAGCCAATCGAGGAGGTCGGCAAGCTCGGGGCGGGGAGCGCGCAGTCCGAAATCCGACATCGCGCCCACCAGCGGCTCGCCGAAATGCCGGGCCCAGGCGTGGTTGACGGCGACGCGTGCTGCCAGCGGATTGCGGCGATCGACGATCCATCGCGCCAGCGCCAGCCGGCGCCCGGTGCTGAACTTCGAATAGGGAGTATTCGGCGGGACGTCGCGGTAGGTCGTCTTCGCGCGGGGAACGCGAGCGGCCGAGGGTTGTAAGCGGTGGCCGGCTGTCCGGCGACAAGGGAGCTGGCTCGCCCCTCCTCCTTGATTGCCGAGGCGAGACGGGCCCGGGCGTCGACAAGCGATGCGGCGATCTTGTCGCGATCCAGCTTGAGCGTGACACCATCACGGCCGGCGGCGCTCACCAGGAACCCCCGGATCGCGCGCCTGGCACGCTCCACATCGCGGCTCGCCCTGACGACCGATCGGTGCGCCACGGCCATCGCGAGCGAACGCTGCGCGGCCGAAGCCGTCCGGGCGGCGTCCGCCCACGATGTCGAGCCGGCCTCCCTCGCGCCCTCGTCCTCGAGCCGCTCGACGGCCAGCACCGCGAGTAGCGCGCCTGCGCCGGGCCTCGGCCGCCGCCAGGTCGGCCTCGGCCACTTCACGATCGTTGCGCGCGTCCTCGGCCGCCAGGCGAGCGCGTTCCAGCCCCTCGACCGCCGCGACCGCCTCGGCTTTGGCCCGAGGATTCGCGTCAGGCTGATTCGGGGCCGCCGAAAATGCGGCCTGAGCGTTCGTATCGGCATCCCGAGCGGCGGCGAATTCCTTCTCCGCTCGATCATGGTGATGGCGCGATTCCTCCGCGAGCCGGCGCGCCGCGGACTCACCGCGATCGGCGTCGGCTCGTGCCTCATCGATGACGAACGGCCGCTTATCGGGCACGCGGGCGGTCAGCGGCAATGGGATCGGCGCGATGTAGAGCTCGCCGCCGAGTACCGCGGGCGTCCCGGGCGACAACGGACGCTTCCGATCGGGCTGCGACTCCTCGCCGCGGATGAAGACGTACGTCGGCCGATCCAGGAAGTCGTCAAAGGCCCGCGGCACGCCCGCCTTGTCCCGATCCGGCTGACCCGGCACTCGATCGACGCGGATGTGATACGGCTCGAAAAAGGCACGGAAGCGGTAGTAATCCACCTGGGAAATCGGGTCGTACTTGTGGTCGTGGCATCGGGCGCATTGCATCGTCAAGCCCAGGAAGGCGCGCGAGGTGTGCTCGACCGTGCTGGCCACCCAGACGTTGCGGTTGAAGACGTCCCAGTTGCGGGCGAGGAAACCGGTGGCGCGAACGACCTCGGGGTCGTCCGGAGCCAGCTCGTCGCCGGCGAGCATCTCCAGCACCATCCGGTCATAGCCCTTATCGGCGTTGAGCGACTCGACGATCCAGTCGCGCCAGTGCCAGAGATGGGGATGGCTGAAGCGGACTTCCTGGCCCAGGCCATACCAATCGCTGTAGCGCCAGACGTCCATCCAGTGCCGCCCCCAGCGCTCGCCATACCGGGGGCTGGCCAGCAGGCGGTCGACGACTCGCTCCGCCGCGTCGGGCTTGTCATCGGCACGGAACGCCAAGAGCTCGTCCCGTGTCGGCGGCAAGCCGATCAGGTCCAGCGTGACGCGGCGAAGCCAGAGATCCCGGCTGATCGGCGGCGCGGGCCTGAGCCCATGCGCTCGATGGGTGGAGGCGAGCAGGGCATCGATCGGGTTGCGCGCCCATGACGAAAGTGGATCGAAAGAGATCGCCGGCCGCCTCGGTGGCTGGAAGGCCCAGTGTCGGCGGGGGTCCGGCGGGATGGGTTCATGCGGAGCCGCGGCGCCTCCGTCGATCCAGGCCCGCAAGCGCGCGATTTCATCGGGCGACAGGCCGACTCCCTCGCTCTCCGGCGGCATGCGGTCCTCGCCGACGGCCGTGACCCGCTCGATGAGCAGGCTCTCGGCGCTTCGACCGGGCATGATGGCCGGGCCGTCGTCTCCTCCGCGCCGGACCAGCGCGGCGGTATCGAGTCGAAGGCCCGCCTTCTGCCGGATCGACCCGTGGCAGCTCGTGCAACGAGCGGCGAGGATCGGCTTGATGTCTCGCGCGTAATCGACGTCCGGGCCGCCCGCCGCGACGACGGCCATCAGGATCGTTGTGAGCATCGGCTGGCATTCGCTCCGTTCGCGGTGAGGATCCGGGGTGGGCTGCCCGCTGTCAGGCCCGATTATCCGGTCTGGCCGAAGGTCAGGTCAATGAACCTCGAAGTCCGGCGCGAGACAGCCGCGTGTCAACCACGAGGCGATTGCCCGAGAGCGATTGCTGATGTAAGTTGGCCGAAATGGCCGCACACATCCGCCGAGGCCGTGACGGGTCGCTCCCGCGCGGAGGGCACGATGATCCATCCCGACGACGTCCGAACCGGGCTCAGCCGCCGTTCCCTGATCGGAGGAGGCGCCGCCGCGGTGTTATCGGCGCGGTCGTACGGGCGAGTCATGGGAGCCAATGACCGCGTCGGACTGGGCTTCATCGGCTTCGGCCTGATCGGCAAGCGGCACGTGCTCGACTTCCGCGAGCAGCCGGGCACGACCATGATGGCGATCGCCGAGGTGCACCGCGGGCGTCGCGACGAGGCCGTCGCTCTGATGGGTGGTTCGGCCCGGGCCCACGGCGACTTCCGGGCACTGCTCGACGACCCCGAGGTCAACGCGGTCGTGGTCTCGACGCCCGATCACTGGCACGCCCTGATGACGATGATGGCCTGCGCGGCCGGAAAGGACGTCTACGTCGAGAAGCCGCTCAGCCTGTTCGTCCGCGAAGGTCGCTGGATGGTCAACGTCGCAAGGAAGTACAAGCGAGTGGTCCAGGTCGGCACGCAGCAGCGTTCGGGCCCGCACTATCAGAAGGCGCGCGACCTGGTCCGCTCCGGCCATATCGGCAAGGTGGTCGCCGTCCGCATGTGGTACTACCGCAACGTGATGCCCGGCTTCGGCTCGCCTCCCGACGGCGACCCGCCGCCGGGACTCGACTATGAGCTCTGGCTCGGTCCCGCGCCGAAGCGTGCCTACAATCCCAACCGATCGATCTACCACTTCCGATGGTTCTGGGATTACTCGGGCGGCCAGATGACCAACCTGGGCCAGCACTCGCTCGACATCGTCCACTGGTTCCTGGGCGCAACGGGACCCTCGGCGGTCACCAGCTCGGGAGGGCGATTTGCGCTCCAGGACAACGGCGAAACTCCGGACACCCAGGACGCGCTCTTCGAACACCCGGGCTGGACGGCCACGTGGTCGGAACGTGAGTGCTGCCGTGGCGCCGCGCCGGCGGCGGGGCTGGAGTTCTGCGGCACGCTCGGGAGCCTCACGATCTCGCGCCGGGGCTTCGTCGTGACGCCTGACTCGAAGATCGCGCCGGCCGACGCGATCCCGCGATTCGGCAGCCTACATCCCGACGGCGGCCCGACGGGCAAGGGCCAGCGCGAATCCGCGAACAAGTGGACGACCGCCGTCGAGGATCGCACCGGAGACGAATTCGACCAGTTCCGGCGTCACGCCCGGGATTTCCTCGATTGCGTCCGCTCTCGCCGCGAGCCGATCTCGGATCTGGAGAGTTCACACCGAGTCGTGACAGCCTGCCACCTGGCGAACCTGTCACTCCGGCTGGGCCGGAAGATTCGTTGGGATGCGGCTCGCGAGACGGTCGTGGACGATCGCGAGGCCGAGGCCATGCTGGAGCGGCCGTATCGCCCACCTTGGGACGCGGAACGCAAAACCCTAAATAGATCCACGCAAGAGGGAAAGTAGGGTGGGCTCTGCCCACCGATGAGGGCCTCTCGTCGGTGGGCAGAGCCCACCCTACATCCCGCTCGTCGCCACTTTCCCCATTGGGTTGATCTATTTAGTCCGCACGACCTGACTCAAGCGAGGCGAAGGTCAGTGCCTGGTCGATGTCCACTGGTTCAAGATAGGGATAGGCCCGCAGGATCTCCTCCCGGCTTCGACCGACGGCGAGGAGTCCGACGATCATTCCCACCGTCACGCGCATTCCCCGGATGCACGCCTTGCCGCCCATCACGGCCGGATCAATCGTGAGTCGTGAGAACTGCTGCATCGACACCACCTCGAACAGAGCGATCGCCCCGCAATCCCTCACGAGATCGTGCCTGTATCTCGAGAATCGACACAAGCTCGGCCCATGATCGTTCGCCAGCAACGTAGGTCGTATCGTCCGCGATCGCGATGGCGCTGAAGGTGCGGATCGGCACCCCGCCATCGCCCGCGATTAGGGTCCAGACGTCGTCCTTGACGTCGCGGCTGGTGGCTGGGATGATCGATTGGACACTTCCAGTGGGAGGAAGACAATGGACGAGATTCTCACTATCGCGGAGATCAAGGCGCGATATGCACCGGACTGGGTGCTCATCGGTGATCCACAGACCGATGAGTCCCAGAGACTGAATGCGGGTGTGGTCCTGTTTCATAGCCCGGACCGAGAAGCCGTTTACCGCCGGGCGATCGAGCTCCGACCGGGGAATTTCGCCTTCCGCTACCTCGGCGAGATGCCCGAGGATATGGCGTTCGTGCTATGAGCCACGCCTTCAACGGCAGAAGCGGCCTGATCCTCGTCGAGGCAGAAATCTCCGGTCCAATCGGCAAGGCTGGTGCGACCCTCGTTCTGGACACCGGAGCCACCAGTACGTCCCTCAACGTGAGTTTGCTTCGCTCCGTCGGTTACGATCCAGACGCCGCAACCGACTTTGTCCAAATGGCCACGGGTTCCGCCGTGGTGATGGTCCCGCGAATCATGTTGAACCGGCTGAGCGCCCTGGGACGTCATGCCATCGGACTCCGAGTGCTGGCCCATGACCTCCCCACCGAGGCCGCCGTTGATGGACTCCTCGGCTTGGATTTCTTTCGAGGTCTATCGCTCCTGATCGACTTCCGGGCGGAGGAGATCAATCTGACATAGGCGCGAGTCCCATCCCTCCCAGACCGCTCCACGCGACCGAGGTTGTCATGCAACTGACCCGACGTGCGCTGCTCGCGGCGACTGCCGGCGCCCTTCCAGTCTGTTCCGCTCTCTCGGGCGCTGCTCGCCCCTCGAGGAATCTCGACGCCGGCCGTAACGACTCACTCGGCCTCGTGATTCATTCGTTCGCGGTTCGCACGGCTGCTGATCGCGGCCGTCGCGGAGCGGATCGGTTCGCCGATCCGACCCGATTCCTCGAATACGGCCGGTCCTTGGAGGCTCGCGGCGTGCAGGTCGGCCTCGGGGTCCGCGACGAGGCCGACGCCCGCGCCCTCCGCGATCGGGCCGAGGCCGCTTCGATGTACCTCGAAGGCATCATCGCGCTGCCCCGCGACGAATCCGACGTCGGTCGCTTCGAGGCCGAGATCCAGACGGCCGAACGAGCCGGAGTCCGTGTCGTCCGCACCGTGATGCTCTCCGGGCGCAGGTATGAGACCTTTACGAGCGCCGACGCCTTTCGACGGTTCGCGGAATCGTCCTCGCATTCGCTGAAGCTGGCGGCGGCCGTGGTCGCGCGGCATGGTGTCCTCCTGGCTGTCGAGAACCACAAGGACTGGCGCGCCGACGAGCTGCTCGCGATCCTCAAGCGGGTCGGCAACGATCACGTCGGAGTCTGCCTCGACACGGGGAACAGCATCGCCCTGCTCGAAGACCCCATGGACGTGATCGAGGCACTCGCCCCCCGATCGTTCACGACCCACTTCAAGGACATGGGGCTCGACGAATACCGCGACGGGATCCTCCTCGCCGAGGTGCCGCTCGGCACCGGCGTCCTGGACTTGCCGCGCACCGTCCGGATCCTGCGGGCCGCCCGGCCGGAGATCCGCTTCAACATCGAGATGATCACCCGCGACCCCCTGCGGGTGCCCTGCCTCGAAGACAGGTACTGGACGACCTTTCCCGATCTGCCCGCACGCCACCTGGCCCGGACGCTCTCGCTAGTCCGCGCGCATCCCCCGAGCCGGCCGTTACAGCGCATCAGCCCGCTTCCGCGCGACGAACAGCTCCGGGCCGAGGATGAGAACGTCCGCGCGTGCCTGGCCTTCGCACGCGACCGGCTCGGCCTTTAGAAGCACTCGCTTTGTCGGGATCGCCGGAGGGCCAGACCCCGTCCGAGCCGCATTTCAAGGCTCGGCAGGAGCCTCGCCCGCCCGAAAACCCCGTTCCGGAACGGACACTGAGCGCTCCGCGACTCGTTCCGATCGACCCGGTTCATCGCGATTTGACGCGGTAATGATAGGTCATCGCGCCGGCTGGCTGGGGTGGCCTGCCCGGCGGTGCCAGGAGGATCCGGACGGCCGCAGCGGCGACGACCGCGATCCCCCCCAGCTCGAGGATCCAGTTCCACTTCATGCCGCCCAGCCGCGCGGCCAGGAAGGCGTCGACATTGTGAAACGACGCGGCGCGGATCAGGACGAAGCCGAGGATGAACAGGATGCCGGCGATCGCCGGCCAGCGGCTCTTCAAGGTCCGCGCGCCGCCCAGAAGAAGGCACCCATGGCCGCTCCGCAGACGATCGCCACCGCGATGAGGAAGCCGAGCTGCAGCTCGCGACGCTCCGAATAAAGGCCCCAGGCGCCGATCAGGTCGCGGCCGGTCTGGGTGACCAGGCTCTGAAGATCGAGCTGCTTGTTGACCCCCAGCGCCAGCAACAGCCCGCACAGCGCCAACCAGAACCGCGACGGCCGCGCGCGGGGCCGTTGGGTGCCGTCGGGCATCGGCTCGCGCCGCGCCGCCACCCCGCAAACGAACGCGGCAACGAAGTAGGCGACCACCGTGACCCAACCCAGCACGGTCGGGTCGCCGATTCCCGGCCGCCAACGTCCCCCTGCGACCGCCGCCAACAGCTCCGGCCCGAACGGCATTCCCGCGCTCCCTCCGGTTGCACGACGACCCTTCTCCACGCCGCGAGAACCCGATACGATCGGGACCGGACGGTCCCGTAATGAATGATTCTGCGGCTGGCGACCGGCTTCGTGTTCTGGAGAATCTCGATCCAGAAGAGACGCAACTATGGAATACCAGGTCTTGTGCCAGTGCGGAAAGACGATCCCCGTCAAGACCGACGACTCAGGTACGACGATTCGCTGCGCCTGCGGCCAGGGCGTCGCTGTTCCCTCGTTGAGCAGGCTCCGCGCGGCGGCCGGCCTGAACTCTTACGAATCGGGGACGATAGACACCATCAGGCGAATGCTGGCCGAAGGGACCTTGCCCTGGGGAGAAACCTGCGCCGAGTCGGGCTGGCCGACGAAGGACGTGATCGAGCTCGCCGTCCAGTGCGAGCGTTTCTATGCCCCGCAAGATCGCTACCTGGTCGCGGTTTTTGCGTCCTTGCTCGTGGGCTTCTGGATGGCGATCCTGGCGCTCGGGCGCAGGGAACGTGAGGAGCATCATGGCCGGGACACAGTCGTGAGGGTGCCCCTGCGCCTCGGCCGCGAGTACCACGACAGGCTCGAGCGGCGGGGATCACAGAGGAAGCTTCGCCGCCTGCTCAGGACGGTGCCGGTGTACGCGCAGCTCCTGGCGGAATACCCGAGGGCAACGATCTCGGTGGAGGCGACGTCGTACGACCTCGAGGGCTCGACGACATGAGCGTGCGGCCGCTCTCCGCAGCGACCCCGATTCCCTCGCCCGCGGTGCCCGGCCTTTCATTCGGACAGGTACCACGGGACGTTGACCACGATGACGCGTCGCAGGCCGCTGAACAGGAGATACGCCTTGATGATGGCGGCCGTTTGATTGTGCAGCACATAGTGGTACCAGCGCGTCGCCACCAGCTCGGGCACGATTACGGCGATGTCGCGGCCGGGGTGCGCGTGCTGGAGGTCGCCGACCACCTGCATCAGGGGTCCATAAAGCTGCCGGAAAGGGGAGAAGATGACGATCAGCCGTGGGGCGGGTACCCCGGCATCCGCCGCCGGCTCACGGACGCGGTGCGACCAGGTATCTTCGAGGTCGAGGACGGCTTGTTCGTCCCCCGCGATGTGCAGGGCATAGACGTCGGGCGAGATCTTGAGCGCGATTCGCAGCGCCTTGCGGGTGATCGCGCTCCAGCCGCGGATCGGCAGCAGGGCGACGGGCGGCTCCAGGTTCGTGGCGTCCAGCGGGGCGTCGCTGCCCACCTCGCGGGCGACGGTGTGGTAGTGCGCCCGCACGCTCGTGAACACGGCCAGGAGCACCGGGATCAGCAGGGCCGTCACCCACGCGCCTTCGACGAACTTGGACACCAGCACCACCACGAGGGTCACCCCCGTGCAGATCGCGCCCAGGCCGTTGATCACCATCGACCGCGATGAGCCCGGGCCGCGCTCGCGCCGCCAGTGCTCGACCATCCCCGCCTGCGAGAGCGTGAATGCCAGGAACGCCCCCACGGCGAACAGCGGGATCAGGGCATCGGTGATGCCGCGGAACAGGACGAGCAAGAAGCCCGACAACCCCGCCAGCACCAGGATGCCGTGCGAATAGACCAGCCGGCGTCCCCGGTGGGCGAACGCGCTCGGCAGGAACCCGTCCTGGGCGATGACCCGGCACAGGCGAGGGAAGTCGGCGAATCCCGTGTTCGCCGACAGCGCCAGCACCGCCAGGACCGAGCCGATGGTGATGTAGTAGATGACGCCCTTACCGATGATGGCGGCGACGAGCTGGGACAGGATGCTCTCGTAGCCGGGCCGGCCCGGCTCGGTGGCGCCGACGCCGTAAACCCGGCAGAGGAAGGCGATGCCGGCCAGCAGGACCGCCAGGATCGCGATGATCGCCGTCAGGGTGCGGCGAGCGTACCGGACCGACGGCTCGCGGAACGCCGACACGCCGTTGCTGACCGCCTCGACGCCCGTCATCGCCGTGCAGCCGCTGGCGAACGACCGCATCAGGAGCCAGAGCGTCGCGCGGACCGTCGCCGAGGGCAACTCGGGCGGCGCGACCACCGGCTCGGGGTGTCCGCCCGACGTGATGGTCTTGAGGATCCCGATGGCCAGCACGGCCAACAGAGAGCCGACGAAGAGGTAGGTCGGCACCACGAAGGCCAATCCGGACTCGCGGACCCCGCGCAGGTTCACGATCGTGATGAACGCCAGCGTCGCCAGGCAGAGCGGCAGGGTGTACGGCTGGAAGACGGGCAGCGCCGAGACCAGGGCCCCGATCCCCGCCGAGACGCCGACCGCCACGACGAGGACGTAGTCGAGCATCAGGGCCGCTGCCGCGACCAGGCCCGCCGGAGTCCCGAGGTTCTCCTTGGCCACCGTGTATGATCCGCCGCCGAGCGGATAGGCCGCGATCGTCTGCCGGTAGGAGAAGTAGACGACCACCAGGAGGATGAGGATCAGCGTCGTGATCGACCCGATATAACGGACGCCGTCGCTGCCCAGGGGGATCAGGAGGGTCAGCGCGGCCTCGGGGCCGTAGGCGGCCGACGCCAGCGCGTCGAGCCCCAGCATCGGGATGCCGGCCAGCACGCCGACGCGCTGATGTTCCTCTTCGAGCGTCGCCAGCCTGCGGCCGAGCAGCCAGTCGAAAAATGCCATGCGAACTTCGGCTCCGAGGGCGCGAGCGATCGGCTTCGATGGCGGTCCGTTACCGCCTCGAACCCGGGGGACCGATTGTAACGCCAACAGCGAGAGACTACGATCGGGATCCGTCCGGGGGACCGTCGATCATCGGGCCGGAGCGATCAACTCATGGACTTCTCGATCAGCGAGTCACTCCGATCGATGCTCGCTTCGGTCCGGGAGCTCGTCGATCGGGCGGTCTTGCCCCTCGAGCCGAGGCTGGCCGGCGGCCGATTCGCCGAGCTCGTTCCGGCCCTGGCGGCGGTCCGGGCCGAGGTGAAGGCCCGCGGGCTCTGGGCCCCGCAGCTCCCTCGGGATCTCGGCGGGATGGGCCTCCGCCTGCTGGAGTTCGCCCTGGTCGGCGAGGAGCTGGGTCGCAGCCCGCTGGGAAACTACGTCTTCAACTGCCAGGCCCCCGACGCCGGGAACATGGAGCTGCTCCGCGAGTTCGGAACGGAAGTCCAGAAAGAGCGCTGGCTGATGCCCCTGACGCGGGGTGACGAGCGGAGCTGCTTCGCGATGACCGAGCCCGATCACCCCGGCTCGAACCCGGTCTGGATGGGGACGCGAGCCGTTCGCGACGGCGACGCCTACGTCATCGATGGCCGCAAGTGGTTCGCCTCCGGGGCCGACGGGTCGAGCTTCGCGATCGTGATGGCCGTGACCGACCCGGACGCCGATCCGCACCGACGCGCCAGCCTGCTGATCGTCCCGGCCGGAACCCGCGGCTTCCGCCACGTGCGGAATATCTCCTGCATGGGGCACGCGGGCGACGACTGGGCGAGCCACGCCGAGCTGGCGTTCGAGGCCTGTCGGGTCCCGATCGAGAACCGGCTGGGGGAAGAAGGCGCCGGCTTCGCGATGGCGCAGGCACGGCTGGGACCGGGCCGGATCCACCACGCGATGCGATGGATCGGCGTCTGCCGGCGGGCCTTCGACCTGATGTGCGAGCGCGCCGCCGGCCGACAGCTCGCCCCGGGAGACCCGCTCGGCAGCCGGCAGGCCGTCCAGGGTTGGATCGCCGAGAGCCGGGCCGCGATCGAGGCCGCCCGGCTCCTGGTCCTGCACGCGGCGTGGACGATCGATACCCAGGGCTCCGACGCGGCACGCGAGGCCATCTCGCTGGTCAAATTCCACGTCGCCGACGTCATGCTGCAAGTCGTCGACCGCGCGATCCAGACCCACGGCGCACTGGGGATCAGCGACGATACGGTGCTCTCGTGGTTCTACCGCCAGGAACGCGCGGCACGCATCTACGACGGACCCGATGAGGTCCACAAAGCGGTCGTGGCCCGGCGCATCCTCGGCAGACGCTGAGGAACCAACAAGGGCAGGGGACCGGACTGGAGAAGCGGGGATCGCCATGTCGGGCTTTACCATTGACGAGGCGGGATCGGTCCGGTCGGGCGAGGAGCTCGATCTCGAGAAGCTGGTGACGTATCTTGCGGAGAACCTGCCCGGGGCCGCCGCCTCCGATCCGCTCGTGGTCGAGCAGTTCCCTCATGGGCATTCGAACCTCACGTACCTCGTCCGGCTGGGCGATCGAGAGCTGGTGCTGCGTCGTCCTCCGTTCGGCAACCGCGTGAAGTCGGCACACGACATGGGTCGCGAGTACCGGATCCTCTCTCGGCTCTGCCGCGTTTACGAGCCGGCGCCCTGCCCGCTGCTGTTCTGCGAAGACGAAGGCGTCCTGGGGGCACCGTTTTACCTGATGGAACGGCGCAGGGGGATCATCCTCAGGCGGCCGCCGGTCGATCGTTCGATCCCGCCCGAGATGGTGCGCCGCCTGTGTGAGTCGCTGATCGTCGGCCTGGCGCGGCTTCACGCCCTGGACTACGCCGCGGCCGGACTGGCGGACCTCGGCAAGGCGGAAGGCTACGTCGAGCGCCAGGTGACCGGCTGGTCCCGCCGGTATCGCGACGCCCAGACCGACGACCTCCCCGCGCTGGATCGAGCCGCCGAGTGGCTCGCGGCCCATCGGCCGGGCGAGTCCGGGGCCGCCCTCATCCACAACGACTACAAGTTCGACAACCTGGTGCTCGACCCCGATGACCTGGGCCGGATCGTCGCCGTGCTCGACTGGGAGATGGCCACCATCGGCGACCCACTGATGGACCTCGGGACGACGCTCGGTTACTGGATCCAGCCAGACGACCCCGAACCGATCCGCCGCTTCCTGGCCGGTCCGACCGCGATGCCCGGCAGCCTGACCCGCCGCGAACTGGCGGACCGATACGCGACAGCCGCCGGCCGCGACCTGCCGGACTTGCTGTTCCACTACGTCTATGGCCTGTTCAAGATCGCCGTGATCGCCCAGCAGATCTACGCCCGCTATGTCCGGGGCGCCACGCGCGACCCCCGATTCGCCGTGCTCGGACCCGTCGTCGCGGCACTCGGCGAATCGGCCGGTCGGGCCATCGATTCGGGTCGGTTCTGACAGGACGTCGGGGACGTGGCCGGCCACGCTCTGTCGGAGCGTCGTACATTCTTCCAGGAGACAACCGCTCGATGACCCCACAGGACTCGACCCCACCGACCGACCAGCCGGCGCCGCGCCGGTTCCTGCCCGTGCTGCTCCTGCTGTTCGTCGGCAGCGGCTGTGCGGCGCTGATCTACGAGGTCGTCTGGTTCCAGCTCCTGCAGCTCGTGATCGGATCGACGGCCGTTTCCCTCGGCGTTCTCCTGGGGACGTTCATGGGCGGCATGTGCCTGGGCAGCCTGCTGCTGCCGCGCCTCGTCTCGGTCCGGCGACACCCGCTGCGAGTCTACGCCCTGCTCGAGCTGGGAATCGGCGCCATGGGGCTCGCGGTGTTGTTCGGTATCTCGCATGTCGAAGGGGTTTATGTACGATACGCCGGCCACGGCTTGCCGAGCATCCTGCTTCGCGGCGCGGTGGCCGGGGTCTGCTTGCTGCCGCCGACTCTGCTGATGGGCGCGACGCTGCCGGCGATTGCGCGCTGGGTCGAGACCAGTCCCGCGGGGGTGTCGTGGCTGGGCTTCTTCTACGGCGGCAATATCGTCGGCGCCGTCGTCGGCTGCTTGCTGGCCGGCTTCTACCTGCTGCGCGTCTTCGACGCGGCGACCGCCACCTACGTCGCCCTCGCCCTCAATGTGATCGTGGCCGCCATCTCCCTGGCCCTGGCGGCCGCCCCGATGCGCTACGAACGACCGGCCTCACCCGCGGCCGATGCGGAGCGCGCCGCCGGCGCCTGGCCCGTTTACCTGGCGATCGCCCTCTCGGGGATGTCGGCGCTGGGCGCCGAGGTCGTGTGGACGCGTCTCCTCGCGCTCATGCTCGGCGGCACGGTGTACACGTTCTCCTTGATCCTGGCCGTTTTCCTGGTCGGCCTGGGGATCGGCAGCAGCTTCGGCGCCCTCGCGGCACGGGGAGCCGCCTCAGCACGGGTGGCGCTCGCGCCTGCCAGTGGCTCCTGACCGCCGCGATCGCCTGGACCGCGGTCATGATCTCGCAGTCGCTCCCCTACTGGCCGATCCTGCCCTCGCTGTCGCCGAGCCCCTGGTACACGTTCCAGCTCGACCTGGCGCGATGCCTCTGGGCAGTCCTGCCGCCGGCGTGCCTGTGGGGAGCGAGCTTCCCGCTGGCGCTGGCGGCGGTGGCCTCCCGCGGCCAGGACCCGGGCCGGCTGGTCGGAGGGGTCTACGCGGCCAACACGATCGGCGCGATCGCCGGCGCCCTGGCGTTCAGCCTGCTGCTGATCCCCGCCCTGGGCACGGCGGGCGCCGAGCGGATACTGATCGGGCTGGCCGCCGCGGCCGCGCTGGCGGCCCTGCTGCCCCTGGTCCGGCCGGCACCCGGGACGATGCGCCTCGGCCGCCTGGCGGCGCTGGCGGCCGCGACGGGAGTCGCCGGCGGGCTCGCCTGGAGCGTGACGCCGGTGCCGTGGACGGTCGTGGCGTTCGGCCGTGAGACGGTCAGCGTGATCCCGGAGGTCGCCCCCGGCATCGTCAAGGAGGTCCCTGAGGGGCCCGGTGATCCGGACGTCTTCTGCACCTACGTCGGCGAGGGGACCAACGTCTCGGTCGCCGTCACGCAGACGAGGGAGGGCGTGCGGAGCTTCCACGGCGCCGGCAAGATCCAGGCGTCGAGCTTGCCCGCCGACATGCGGCTCCAGCGCATGCTCGGTCACATCCCGGCGCTCCTGCACAAGAAACCCGAGTCGGTCCTGGTCGTGGCGTGCGGTGCGGGCGTCACCGCCGGATGCTTCGTCCTGCACCCCGACGTCAAGCGAATCGTCATCTGCGACATCGAGCCCTTGGTGCCGACCGTGGTGACGCCGATGTTCGGCGACGAGAACTATCACGTCGTCGACGGCATCGCCCGCGAGAACCCCCACATGGTCAATGGCAAGCAGGTCGAGGTGATCTACGACGATGGGCGGCACTTCCTCAGCACGACGCGTGAAAAGTTCGACATCATCACGTCCGACCCGATCGACCCATGGGTCAAAGGATGCGCGGCCTTGAATACGGTGGAGTACTACCGGATGTGCCGCGACCACCTGAATCCCGGCGGGAGTGTGAGCCTCTGGATTCCCCTCTACCAGAGCAACCTGGACACGGCGAAGAGCGTGATCGCCACCTTCTTCCAGGTCTTCCCGAGCGGGATCCTCTGGAGCAACGAGCGCGAGGGCTACGGCTCCGACGCCCTCTGGAGCGACGAGCGCTACGGCTACGACGCCGTCCTGTACGGCGAGGTCGAGCCCACGGTGATCGACATCGACGCGCTGCAACAGCGACTGGACCGTCCCGACCATCAGTCGGTGAAGCAGTCGCTCCGCGAGGTGGGGTTCGGGGAGTTCGACGAGGAAGGCGAAGGTGTGGTGCTCCGCAAGGAGGCGATCAACCTGCTCGCCACCTACGCCGGTCAGGCGCCCTTGCTGAAGGAGTGGACGCGCGGCGCCCAGATCAACACGGACCGCAACTTGCGCCTCCAGTACCTGGCCGGCCTGTCGTTGAACTCCAACACCGGCGCCCAGATCCTCTCTGGCATCCTCGCCCATTTCCGATTCCCCGACCGGACCTTCGCCGGCTCGCCGGAGAGTCTCCACGCCCTGAAGCTGGCACTGAACCGGACCGGCCGGAAGGCGTCTGCCGGCCTTGTCGGTGACCACGCCGATCCCGCGGGCAAGTAGCCGTGGCCCGCGTCGTCGAATCGCATCGGGGCGCCGCCGAGGTGGACCCGGCGCTGGCCTTGCCACGCGACACGACTCTCCTGACTCGACCGGAACTGTCTACGAATCGTTGCGAGATATCCATCCGGGAAGCCGTACGGAGTGATAAGTCAACGAAACCCCAGGGGCGGTGGGCAGCTAGGACGCGGCCGGCCGATCGGGGGACCCGGTGACACCGATGGTCGCCAATCGCCGTTCCGTACCCGTCGTCGCTCCGATGTCCTCGTCGTCGCGAGACGCGCTCAGAAATCATGGGGAAACCGATAAAAGCCCTTCAGAATGATCTCCCATCGCCCTTTCACTTTCCGAAACAGGTGGTATCCGGCCGCCCCGTGCAGCGACGGACCGTAGTAGAAGTAGAACAACGCCATGCGGCCATCGCGTGAGTACCCGGGGAGCAAGGGCACGACAAATCCCACGGCGTTGGGAAACTGACGATCGAATCCGAAGAGTCTGTTCAACCTGGCGCATGTCCTGAAAGAGGATGTCCGGGTTCGACGGCTGATAACGGGCCAGGGAATAATGAGTCCTTTCCCGATTTCGATTCACCAGGTCGGCCCGTAGCTCTGCAGGCACGTCCTTGATGTCCTCCCCGAGTGCTTCTTCCAGATTCCGAGCGGCACCGGGTGTCTGATCGCTCACGACAATCTGGAACTTCTTCGTACCACCACCGCCGGCCGGGCGGAATTGATCGTTGGCGATCAGGTCCGAGAGCACGATATCGAAGAGATCGTGGTCGGTATTCGCCCTGAGCGGTGGAGGCGCCAGCTCGATGGGCGTGCGGAGCCATCCGACGCTCCGGAACAGACCGACGAGGCAGGCCGTGAGCACGGCAGCGATTCCGACCCCGACGATCATCTGCCGTACCGAGAACCGAGAGCGAGGCCGAGGCATGGTCGGATCTCCGGAATTGGCCCCCGGCCTTCGTTCCCGTTCCCGCCCTCGCGCCGTCCGCGAATCGCGGGAGGGAGCGGTCGCTCGATCGTCGAACGCATCGCATGGGGGCTACATTGACAAATTGGAGCGCGTCGATTAACGTCGATGTTGTCGGGCATCCTCGATGATCCCACGTGTTACTCGATGACAGAGGAGTTTGCGTCAATGACACAAAGACACGGCCGACGACGGCCTCGCGCCTTCTCCATCGATTTCCTCGAGAATCGGACCCTACTGAACGCCGCTCGCCCGTCGTCACCGACGGCCGAGGTCCGGACCGACGCCGCAGCCTCGTCGATCCATGTCACGCTCAAGGGCTCCGATCTCTACTCATCATCGTACGAGGTCGGGAACGGGACCGTCTTTATCTACGATATCAGCGCCAACGGACACGTCGCGAAGCTCGGTCGGATCCATCTTCAGGCGAGCTCCATGTCGGTCGTTGTGGGGCGCGAGGTGTTCATTTCCCAAGGGAAGGGGACTCTCAGCGATTCCCACGGGGACCAGGAGTCCCTGACCTTCAGCGGGACGGAGCTCTACCACAGTCCCAAGAAACCCAGCTTCAGCCTCAGCGGGACGGTCACGGGCGGATCGGGACGTTTCGCGAATGCCACGGGCAGCCTGAGCGCGACCGGCACGGCACCATCGGCCAAGACGATCCAGCTCTCGCTCACGGTTCCGATTTAGGAGTCTCTTCCACTAGCTGCGCTGGATGGCTGAAGGGCCGGTGGACCGGATCGAGTGGGCCGCGACCATGGAGACACGGGGAGCCTGCGGGTCCGATCCGACCGCCCGCTGACGCTCGGAGCTCGGCCTGGCTCGGCTCGGATGCCAGCACCGTCCGTCGCTGGGAACATGCGACCCGTCCGCCCAGCCTGATCGCCTGCCGCTTCATGGACGAAGTCGCCCTCAACCTCGCTGACTGGCGCGGGAGGCTCCGGAAATCGATCACCACAGTCGGCCTCCGAACGGGCCTTGAGTGGGACCACACGACGGTCGGTGCACGCGGCGTGGGGGGACGCGCCGAATCGGATCCGGCGACACCGGATTCCCGTCCTGCGGCGTCCGCTGCCGCGGGGCCCGACGACCGCGACCGACCCGTCGGCCGGGCGAGCCGTCCGACCGGCCGGGCCGGACCTCTCCTCGGACCGGCGGGCGCGGGGTGTCGTTTGGCTGCTCGACTTCGTGTACGAGTCGGCTGGCCGCTCGCGGTCCCGCGAATTCATTCGAGGGCCCAAGGACTGTTGACGGTTGTCCGAAGCCGCCAACCCGGCCGTTATGACGTTGACGAGATCAGCGCCGACCCGCTCCACGACCAGCTCTTGGCCGTTGCGGCTTGTTCGATACTCAATCCCACTTCGGGTCAACTTCGAGCGACTCAAGGAACGCGCTGAACAATGGCGCGACCTCGGCAACTGCCAGCTCCCAGGGCTGCAGCCAAGGCCTTCCGCCGTGGTAGTCGTAAAACTCGTGTTGCCAGGAAAACACCGCCCCGCGACGATCCCCCGCAACCGCGATGCAGACGTAGTCCCCAATTGCATTGTCGATGATAGGCAGGAGATGCGGCGGGATCATCTCGTCCCCGATTGCATTTCGCAGATCCCGTCCCGGGCAGGCACCACCGTCCGTGATACTGTAAAAAGTGTCAAGGTAGAGCCGCTCCCCATTTTCGTTGCGGCAGAAGACGCCGTTCTTCCCGAACCGAGCAGGGCCCACGGGGTGACTCAACAAGAACTCGGCGTACTCCTCGGGCAATCGGTTCCCGATTTCAGACTCCAGTCGCGCTATGTCCTTGCGGTCAATAGGGCGCGATCGCTTGCAATGCTCGGAGTAGTGCAGCCCCCCGAGTCGTTCAAGTACCATGGGATTCATTCGACCGGCCCTTCCCGGCGCGAGTTGCTGCAAACCGATTGATACCTAACCGACGCACCGTGTTCCGCCGAACCTTGCCTCTCGTTATTCCCGAATCCCCAGGGCGGAGCCAGGGCCGCCTCTCGCCCGCGCTTCAACGAACGCCACGGCCGGAGGGGTTGTCGAACGCACCTTGGGACTGGAGGCGTGCCAGACTCCTTGCCCCTGAGCACTCTTTAGACTAGCATCGGGTGGGCCACTTCTCAACCGGACCGTCCACGATCCGCCGATATCCGGGACCCATGCGTCCAGGACCCTAGCCTTCCTCCCCCGGGCTGGAGGAGGGGACTCACCGATCGTGAGGGATACATGCGAACTAGGGCGTTTATCCAGATGCGAGGGACCTCGACAGAGCTCATCCGGCGACTCCCTGAATCCCTCGCCTTCCTGGCCCGCGTATTGAAGGATAGCACGGGGTGGATCGAGCCCCTCGCCAAGGCGGAGGTGGAGGTGACGCCATCCCAACTGGAGGAGATCGTGCGTTTCGGCCGCCAACGCATCGAAGGCCGGACGATCCTCCGGGTCGCTCGCCTCTACGAGCGCTGCGACCGGACGGAACTGGGCGACTCGCCGATGGCCGAGCTTTACCACGACACCGGATGGGAGCCTCCCGCGGTAGAGAACATGATGGTCGCCTTCCGTGGTTGGTGGGATTGCGGCTGGTGTACCCGGGTACGGCTGGAACAGGTCCGCCCGCTCAAGGTGCGTCCAGCGCCGCAAGTTGACGTCCAGGTCACCGACTACACGCAAATGCTCCTGGCCCGTCGCCTCGCGCCCGTGGCCGAGCACGTCGGTGCCGAGGTCCGTGGCCTCTCCGGCCGGAGCGACTTCGTCCAGGTCGTGACTCCGGATGTCGTCACGCTCCGGCCGGTGTTCCCGCTCTTCGAGGTCGAGGAGCGGTGCCCGGGCTGTGGGAGGGTGGGGTATGACCGGAGCGACAATGTTGAGTGTGATCTGCTTTCCGATGGAGACGACGGACTCTTTGTGGCCAAGGAGTGGCCACTGTCGGCGGAGGTCACAGATGCCCCTGCCGCGAGTTCTCGCGACCTCATCAACTGGCGTGGCGCGATCATCGAAGGCCACCACCAGATCGGTGCGGAGCTCGACCTCGAGCGCGAACGCTCTTGGGGTTCGGGACACCGCCCCATCTTCCTCCGACTGCCGCTAGTGGACGCGCTCCTCGCGCAGGGAGCGACGGGGATGTCGCTCCGGCCGGTCCACTCGGATGCCCGGGCGTGACCGACGATGGCTGTCGTTTGGAATCTGAAGTCTCAAACGACTCACGCGGCCACCGGCAACCTGCGCCGGTCGATCTGGTCAGCCGGCACGGGTTGAAGGGGTGTGACCGAGGATTGATGTCGTGTCAGGGGAATGATGTCATCCTTGAACAATACCCTGATCCGCGTCGCCGGATTCCCCGGATGGAATCCGAGATACGAGCGGCGGTAAGCTGGCAGAGGGGGCAGCAACCGGTCTCGGCGTTCACCCCGTCGCGAGGTCTGTCATGTCCGGTGTCTTGGGACTCAGCCTCTTTTTCATCGTGGTCGGGGCCAGAGGGTTCACGGGGCGGGGTTTGCCACTCACGGCGACGAAGCGGATCACCGGCGGGAGGGGTAGGGTCGTCGGGACCCTGTGTCTGCTGGTCGGAACACTCGGCATCTCGTTCGCCTTCTGGGGTAGCACTCCGGCCGAGCGGCAGTCGATGCGACTCGCGTGTTACGGGATCGTGACAGGGATTCTCGGAACCCTGCTGGTCCTCATCGGGCCTCAATTCGAGGCCGACTAACCCGCCGCACTGGTCACATCAATCCGAGGTCACATCCGGTTGAAGACAGCCCGTCGCACCCAACTCCTGGTGGAGACCGCCGAGAAGGCTGGAAGCTCGTGATTATTGACGATCGACACCGGTACGAAGCTGAGCCATGTGGATTCTGCCGGAAGCCGCGTCACATGCGGTCCGGGGGTCAGACTACCACGCGCGCCAAGGATGGTCTGGCCGAACGGTTACGTGCTGGTGTCACTGACGGATTGCACGGTCATGACGACCCTCCGAGGGCTTGCCTCCAGGCTGGAGCGGTCCCCGGCGCCTGCGGTGTCGCTCAGGCTTGATCCGCGCCGTTGCGCGGCCCGGCCGGCGGGGCGGCCCGCTCGTCGCGGACATACCGGCGGAAAGCCTTCACCCAGGCCACTCGCCCCATCGTCAGCGAGTCACCCAGGAACCGAGCGGCCTCGGCCACCGTCAGCATGGGAAAGTTCGCGCTGATCTCGGTTCGCCGGTAGGTGCCGTCCTCCAGCTTGTGGAACTCCAAACCGTCATCATAGCGCCAGACCTCATCGACCCCCCAGGGCGGCGTAGATCCGCATCCGACCGACCGAGATGCTCGTGTAGTTTACCTCGATCGCGAGGCTGGGGGCGTGATCGCGAACAATGGGCGACACCTCGCTGATTCTATCGAGCGTCGCGACATCCCGGAAAGCGTACGCGACCATGATCGATCCATCGACAAGACCCGCATTCCCGATCCGCCGGCCACCAGCCGCCAGCCGGTCACGACAACCTCGCCGAACCGGGAACGCGGACCGGTTAACCGCTCGTGTCGGTCGGGTTTTCCACCTTGACGCGGATCGGACCCCACGGCGTCGGGCCGGAAAGCCTGACCGACGTCCCGGCCCGCTCGATGCCCCGATCCTCGGCGGAGTCCAGCGAGTCGAGTCGGCATTGCCGGGCGATTCGAGTCCTCGATCGGTCCGCAGGATCCACTCGGCAAGCGACGGAATCGGCTTTCCGATGCGAAATGACATTCCAAATCCGGAACTCCAACGGAATCCCGCGACAAGCGAACCCCAACCCGCCTATAATAAGTAAGGTCGGGAGTGTCGAGGTGCGACGAAGCGACGGAAAGACACGCGGAAACCGAGTCGGCCACCGGAGTCCGGCGATGACGAGTGCGAAGCGGATCAAGGCGAACAGGCGTAACGCCAAAAAAAGCACGGGGCCGTCAACGCCGAGCGGGAAGTTGCGATCACGGATGAATGCTCTGAAGCATGGCCTGGATGCCCAGACCGTCATCCTCGCCGGCGAGAACGAATCAGACGACCGGGACCGGCTCGCCGCCTGGATGGCGCATTACCGACCGCGCAACCCGCTCGAGGCCTCGCTCGTCGAGCAGGCCGTCCAACTCTCGTGGCGACTGGACCGGGCGGATCGGGTCTGCACCAGCACCTGAGCGAGCGCATCCGGCTCCTCCAGTCCCCGGATTACCAGAAGGAGCAGGCCGAGGCGGCGGCGGCCGAGGCCGCGAAGGTCGGCGAGCAACTGCTCGCCGACCCGCCGCCGCCGAAATACAACCTGGCCAAGATCCACGCCCGGCTGGTGCGGCTGAGGCGAACCGAGTTCGCCCCGTTCACGCCCATCTTCGACCTGCCCACCGCGCAGGCCAAACTGGCCCGGAAGCGGTTCCGCATGCCGATCCCGCCCGACGACCCGGCGCACCCCGAGCGACTGCTCCGGCGGCTCAAGTCCACCGCCGCCGGCTGCGAATGGCTGCTGGACCGCTGGGCCGAGCTGCGCGCGGCGCTGGAACACTACGCCGGCTGGCAACCGGAGGAGCGGCTCCGCGCCGTGAGGCTCCTGGCGAAGCTGCCGGCCGACGCGGTCAACGACCCGACGGTGCGATCCATCTACTTCAGTTGCGTGATCCTCGGCGGCAAGGACGCGCTGGTCTTTGCCGACCAGGTGCGGGAGATGGCCGACGTCGAGTTCACGTACTTCGTCGAGCGGATGGCCGGCCGGGGTCTGACGGGCCAGGCGCCGCCCAGCCGCGAGGCGGCGCGCGATTGTCTGCTGGCGATGGTGGATGGCGTGATGGTTGGCCTGCAAGCGCGAGCAGCCATGCATGCGGAAAGGGAAGAGGCGGAGTTGTCGTCGGACCGGCTGGCGTTCGACCCCAGCCCCGCCGGGCGTCGGTTGCTGCGGTTGCAGAGTCGCCTGTTCGGGTCGCTCATTCGGACGATCAACCGGCTGACCGAAGCCCGGCGGCGTCCGGATGCCCAGTTCGCCCGACCGCAACCGGCGGACGCAGTGACCGCAAATCGATTCGGACCAGGCAATTATGAAAAGATACGGAACGAAGCCAACGCCGAGCCGCCCTCGGTGCCCGTGGCGTCGATCTCCACTTCAATTTCGGTCGGGGCGAGCGGCGAGCCGGCCGTTGCGACGGGGCAACCGACCACCTGCCATCGCCTCCCGCCAATGGCAGGCGTTCAGCCCGCGAAATACGACCAGATCGTATCCCTAACTGCACTTCAAAGAACGACTTGTGTGAGCGTGCGGAACGAACCCAATCAGGAGTCCCGCTCCTTCGAGCGCACGCCACAGGCGGCAGACGTGCAAGAGCCTCCCTCCGTCTTGAGAGCGGTGCAGAGTCCATGGGAAATCCCGTCCAGTCGAGAGGCCGTTCTGCACTTGTCGGGATCAAGGGAGGTCGAGACCGGTCTGCCCGCGGGGCCGGACGACCCTACCGACGTTGACGACGAGACGGTATCCTGGGGGCGACGTTCTTCGGAGAGCGGCCCCCGAACTCGCGGCGGGCCTTTTTTGTCCGATGTTCATTGTCCGTAATCACTTGTTCTGAACGGGCCCACTACCGCGGACCGAGGACGAATCCGAGTCATGCCCGCCTATCATCCCCAGCGTATCGAACCGAAATGGCAGGCCGAATGGGAGCGGAACAAGACCTTCCGCGCCGTCGATTGCGAGGTGGGCCGGCCCAAGCTCTATATCCTCGATATGTTCCCTTACCCCAGCGGGGCCGGCCTCCACGTAGGACACCCCGAGGGCTACACCGCCACGGATATCCTCTGCCGGTACAAGCGGATGAGGGGGTACAACGTCCTCCACCCGATGGGCTGGGACGCCTTCGGCCTGCCCGCCGAGCAGTACGCCGTCGAGAAGAACATCCACCCGCGGATCACCACCGAGCAGAACATCAACAACTTCCGGCGGCAGATCAAGTCGCTGGGTTTCTCGTACGACTGGGACCGCGAGATCGATACGACCGATCCTGGCTACTACAAGTGGACCCAGTGGATTTTCCTCCAGATCCACGACACCTGGTACGACGCCGAATATGAGTGGGTGGACGCCGCGGGCCGCCGGCGTCGCGGCAAGGGCCGGCCGATCTCGGAGTTGCCGATCCCGCCGGATACGCCCGACTCTGACGCCTACCGCGACGCTCGTCGGCTGGCGTATCGCGCCGAGGTGCCGGTCAACTGGTGCCCGGCCCTGGGGACCGTGCTGGCCAATGAAGAGGTCATCGACGGCAAGAGCGAGCGCGGCGGACACCCCGTCGTCCGCATGCCGCTGACGCAGTGGATGTTGCGGATCACCGCTTATGGCGAACGGCTGATCGAGGACCTGGACGATCTGGACTGGCCCCGGGCCATCAAGGAGATGCAGCGCAACTGGGTCGGCCGAAGCGAAGGCGCCGAGGTCGATTTCCCGATCGTGCTCGAACATCGCACCGAGTCGATCCGCGTCTTCACCACGCGTCCCGACACCCTCTTCGGCGCCACCTACATGGTGCTGGCCCCGGAGCATCCGCTCGTCAACCGGATCACGACGCTTGACCGGCGCGAGGCCGTCAACGCCTACCGCGAGGCCGCCGCGCGCAAGAGCGATCTCGACCGTACCGAGCTGGCCAAGACCAAGACCGGCGTCTTCACCGGCGGGTACGCCATCAACCCGGTCAATGACGCCCCGATCCCGATCTGGATCGCCGACTATGTGCTGATGGGCTACGGCACCGGCGCGATCATGGCCGTGCCCGGTCACGACGAGCGCGATTTCGAGTTCGCCCAGGCGTTCGATCTCCCGATCGTCCGGGTCGTCGCGTCGAGCGTTGAACAAGCGAGCAACCCGCTGGACCGCGCCGAGGCCGAGCCGGGCGTCTCGGTCCAGTCGCGGAACGAGTCGATCGTGCTCGACGGCCTGCCGACCGCAGAGGCGAAAGCTGCGATCACGGCCTGGCTGGAGGAGCACGGGCTCGGCAAGAAGACCATCAATTACAAGCTGCGGGACTGGCTGTTCTCGCGACAGCGGTACTGGGGCGAGCCATTCCCGGTCGTCCTTGACGCGCAGGATCGCGTTCGTCCCGTGCCTGTCGAGGAATTGCCCGTCCGGCTGCCGGATCTCGAGGACTTCCAGCCGACTGGCAAGCCAGAGCCGCCGCTCAGCAAGGCCATCGAGTGGGTCCGCTATTCGGAGAAGGCTCGCCGCGAGACTAACACGATGCCCCAGTGGGCGGGGTCGTGCTGGTATTACCTGCGATTCATCGACCCGCGGAACGACCGGCGCCCCTGGGACCCGGAGAAGGAACGCTACTGGATGCCGGTCAACCTGTACGTCGGCGGCGCCGAGCACGCGGTGCTCCACCTCCTGTACAGCCGCTTCTGGCACAAGGTCCTCTTCGACCGCGGCCTGGTCAGCACGGTCGAGCCGTTTCAGAAACTGGTCAATCAGGGAATGATCCTGGGAGAGGTCGAGTACACGGGCTTCCGGGACGAGACAGGCCGCTGGGCTTCGAGCGCCCTGGTCGAACCCGACGATCATGGCTACGTGATCATCGAGAACAAGGAGCGACGCCCCGCCCAGGCGATCAAGCTGCGGGAGGACCAGGTCATCAAGAAGGGCGAGGGCTTCGTCCTGGCCGAGGATCCCGACATCCGCGTTGACGCCCGGGCCTACAAGATGTCCAAGAGTCGCGGCAACGTCCTCAATCCCGACTGGATCGTGGCCGAGTACGGAGCTGATAGCCTGAGGCTCTACGAGATGTTCATGGGACCGCTCGAGGCCGTCAAGCCCTGGAGCATGAAGGGCGTCGAGGGGGTCTCGCGGTTCCTGGCCCGGGCGTGGCGGATGATCGTCGACGCCGAGGCCGAGGACATCCGGCTCGATCCCAAGGTCCGCACCGTCGACGTGACTCCGGAGCAGGCCAAGGTCGTGGCGCGGACCGTCGCGGCTGTTACCGACGACCTGGAGGCGCTCCGGTTCAACACGGCGATCAGCCGGTTGATGGAGTTCACCAACTTCTTCACGGGGCAGGAGCTCCGGCCCAAGGCGGCGATGGAGACCTTCGCCCTGCTGCTGGCGCCGATGGCCCCGCATCTTGCCGAGGAGCTCTGGCAGATCCTCGGCCACGAGCAGTCGCTGGCCTATCACCCCTGGCCGGGCTACGATCCGGCGCTCCTGAAGGACGAGGAGATCGAGGTCCCGGTGCAGGTCAACGGCAAGCTCCGCGCGCGCGTCGTGGTGCCGGCGGACGCCGATGGAGCGGCGATCGAGGTGGCCGCGCGGCGCGACGAGCGGATCGCCGTGCTGCTCGAAGGGAAGACGGTGCGCAAGGTCGTCATCGTACCCGGTAAGCTCGTGAATTTCGTCGTCGGATGATGGTAGGTCGGTCCGGCCTGTGAGGCGCGGGTATGGCGCGGTCACGCTACATTGTGGGCATCGACCTGGGCACGACCAACTGCGCGGTCGGGTACGTCGACACCCAGGGGCGCGAACGTCCGTCGGCCGACATCCGCGACTTCCCGGTGCCTCAGCTCGTCGCCCCGGCCGAGACCGCGCCCCGGACGATGCTGCCTTCGTTCCTCTATCTCCCGGGCGAGCATGAGCTGCCGCCCGGCGCGGCCCGGTTGCCCTGGAACGAGCAGGCCGATCGGATCGTCGGCGAGTTCGCGCGCGTCCAGGGGCGCGCGTCCCCAGCCGGCTGGTCAGCAGCGCCAAGAGCTGGCTCTGCCACCCGGGGATCGATCGCGAGGCCGATATCCTCCCCTGGGGCAGCCCGCCGGAGATCAAGAAGGTCTCGCCGGTCGCGGCGTCCGCGGCGTACATCGCCCACATGCGCGACGCGTGGAATGCGACGTTCGCGGCCGATAACGAGGACCATCGTCTCGAGCAGCAGGAGGTCGTCCTGACGGTCCCGGCCTCGTTCGACGAGGCGGCGCGCGAGCTGACGATCCAGGCGGCCCGCCAGGCCGGGCTGGCGAACATCACGCTGCTCGAGGAGCCGCAGGCGGCGTTCTACTGCTGGATCGTCGCGCACAAGGATCGATGGCAGCGCGAGGTCCGCGCCGGCGAGCTGATCCTGGTCTGCGACATCGGCGGCGGGACCACCGACTTCAGCCTGATCACCGTCGTCGAGACCGCGACAGGGCCGGGATTCCGCCGGGTCGCCGTCGGCGATCACTTGATGCTCGGCGGCGACAACATCGACCTGGCGCTGGCGCATCACGTCGAGAAGAAGCTGGGCGGCACCCGGCTCGATACCGAACAGTGGAGCGCGCTGCGGTTCGCCTGCCGCACGGCCAAGGAGAAGCTGCTGGGGGAACAGCAGGTGACGCTCGAACGTTACCCGGTGACGATCGCCGGGCGCGGCTCGCGGATCATCGGCGGCAGCATCCAGTCGGAGCTAACCCGCGGCGAGGTCGAGTCGGTTGCGGTCAACGGTTTCTTCCCCAGGGTGGCCCGCGGCGAGTCGCCCCAGCGGTCGGCCAGGCTCGGTTTGCAGGAATTCGGCCTGCCGTTCGTGGCCGACCCGGCGGTCCCCAAGCATCTCGGCGATTTCCTCCGCCGGCATCGGGCCGAGGCGATCGAGCCTGCGGGCCACCAGCCGGAGGACCGGCCCGCCCGGCCCGATGCCATCCTCTTCAACGGCGGCGCACTGACTCCCGACATCGTGCGCAACCGGATCGTCGAGGTGGTCTCGTCGTGGTTCGAGGATGACCCCGGGGCTCCCTACTCGCCCCGGGTGCTGACGAATCCCTCGCTCGACCTGGCCGTGGCGCAGGGCGCGGCGTATTACGGCGTGGTCCGTCGCGGCGGCGGGATCCGGATCGGCGGCGGCACGGCCCGGTCGTTCTACGTCGGCTTCGAGGGCGCGGCGGCCGGCAAGCCGTGGCTCTGCGCCGTGCCGCGCAACGCCCAGGAAGGCGAGGAGATCGCCATCGCGGGGCACGACTTCGACCTGCTGATGGGCCAACCGGTCGCCTTCCCGCTGGCGAGCAGCTCGGTGCGGCCCGACGACCGGCCGGGGGACCTGGTCGCCGCCGATCCCGACTCGATCCGCGAGCTGCCCCCGCTCCAGAGCCTGATGCGCGTGGGCCGCAAGGCGAAGGCCGAGCGGGTGCCGGTCAGCCTCGCGGCGCGGGTGACCGAGGTCGGCACGGTCGAGCTCTGGTGCCAGTCGCGCACCGACGACCGCCGATGGCGGCTGCAGATCCAGCTCCGCGGGCCGGCCGGGCAGCCCGTGTCCCAGGGGCCGGTCACGGGGCAGGAATCGGACCGGGTCGTCATGGAGCAATCGGTGATCGACGCGGCGAGCGAGGTGATCCGCGCCGCGTTTCAGGCGGGGACATCCGTCCCCCCCGAGGCACCGAACCCCGCGCGGGTGATCAAGCGGCTCGAGGAGGTCCTCGACGAGCCGCGCGACCGCTGGCCGCCGTCGGCCTTGCGCGCGTTCTGGGAGCCGCTCCGCGACCTGGCCGACCACCGGCTCAAGAGTCCCCAGCACGAGTCACGCTGGTTCAACCTCGCCGGCTTCGTCCTGCGGCCGGGCGCGGATTCCCCATGGATGAGGTCCGGATCAAGGCGCTCTGGCCGGTCTTTCACCAGGGAGTCCGGCACGTCAAGGACGTCCAGTGCTGGGTCGAGTGGTGGGTCCTCTGGCGGCGGGTCGCGGCCGGGCTGGCCCGCGCCCACCACGATGAGATCCATCGTCGGCTGGCGCCGTTCCTGACGCCCGCCAAGGGTACGAGCCCGGCCAGGAAGTCGGGCCGGCCCAAGCCCGAGCCCCACGAGCTGGCCGAGATGTGGCGGTGCGCCGCCAGCCTCGAACGGCTCTCGCCCGAGATCAAGGAATCGCTGGGTTCGGTACTGATCAAGGACAAGCCGCCGATCCCGACCGCGACATCACTCTGGTGCATCGGCCGGTTCGGCGCGCGTGTGCCCCTCTACGGACTGGCCAACACGGCCGTTCGCAAGGAGGCCGCCGAGCGCTGGCTCGAGGCCCTGCTGAATCGCCAGTATCAGCCCGGCCGTGAATCGGCCGAGGCGATCTTCGCGCTATCGCAACTCGCACGCGTCGCCAACGACCGCGCCCGCGACATCGACGACGACCTCCGAAACCGCGTCCTCAACCGGCTCGCCGAGCTCGGTGCCGACGAAGCCACGCTCCTGCCCGTCCGCGAGTACCATGAGCTTCAGACGGCGCAGGAAGGCCAGGCGCTCGGCGACGCGCTGCCGATCGGGCTGCGATTGCTCACGGACGCCGCCACCGGCTCCACAAACACGGGAGACGGCCAGTGACGGCGCCCTATCGAAGATCACCCCTTCGTGACCGCGACCGTGGCGGTCAGCGGGATCGCCTCGCCGGGCTTCTTCGCGGCCGAGAATCGCACCGGCACGTTCCAGATCGTGCTCTTGATGAAGCACACGCTCGACGCCTCGCGGCAGACCAGGGAGAGTACCGAGACGCGCAGGTCCATCGTGTCGCCGTCGGCGGCGGGCCGGGCCAGCGGGACGTCGATGGTGAACGAGGGACTCGGCGCGATCCGCTCGCCGTCGGGCCGGACCTTGTCGGACAGCACGGCCGTCTTGCCGGGCGTCTCGACCAGGTACACCATGCTGCTGCCCGCCTCTTGATTGAGCTTCAGCCCCTTGGCAAGGTCCAGGGAGACCTTGAGGCTGACCGAATCGCCGGGCGCGGCCTCGGCGGCGGGGGCATCGACGACGGTCGCGTTCCGGAAGCTCGGCGGGCGGGGGGCCTGTTTCGGTGCCGAAAGTCCCGCCAGCTCGATCGTCCTGACCGCGTGGCCCTTCAGTTCCACGACGCGGATCTTGTGGTTGTTGGTGTCCGCGACATACAGCTCGGAGCCGGCCACGCTCAGGCCGCCCGGCTCGTAGAAGTGGGGCGGCTTGTCGCTGTCGCCCGCCTTGACCGTGCCCACCAGCGTGTGGACGGCATGAGTCTTCGGGGTGCACGCCTTGATCTTGTTGTTGTACGTGTCGGCGATGTAGAGGTGCCCGTTGCCGTACGCCACCCCCAGGCAGTGCTGGAGGCGGACGACGCTGCCGGTGCCGTCGTGGTCGCCGTAGCCGAACAGCGCGGTGCCGACGATCGTGCGCACGATCGGCTCCGAGGTATGGAGCCGGCTGATCATGCGGATGCCCGAGACCTCCGAGTCGGCGACGAACAGGTTCTGCCCGTCGGTGGCCAGTCCGCTCGGCTGGGCGAACCAGGCGGACTCCGCGGTGCCGTCCACCACGTCCTCGCGGCCGGTGCCGGCGAAGACGCCGACGGTGGAAGCGGCCACGTCAAGCTTCCAGATCTGGTGCGGTCCCGCCATGGCGATGTAGAGCGCCTTGTCGCCGGGGACCTTGATGACGTCCCAGGGGCTCGAAAGCGCCGTCGTCTTGGCCGGTCCCGAGAAGGGTATCGACTCCGGCCGCATCATCTGGCTGCCGATGCCGGCGACTGTACTCACCTCGCGCGACTTCAAGTCCACCGCCCGGATGGCGTGATTCTCGGTGTCCGCGACGTAGAGCGTCTCGCCGTCGAGGTACATGCCCTGCGGCCGGTTGAACCGGGCCTTCTCGAACGGGCCGTCCTCCAATCCCTCCTCGCCGTCGCCGATGGCAATGGCGTTCTTGCCATCGAGCTCGGCCTGCACGATCCGGTTGTGGCCGGTGTCGGCGATGAAGAGCCGCTTGCCCTCGGCATCGGCGACGATCTTGCCGGGGAAGAGCAGGGGACCGTTGTCGGGGCGCTCCATCTCGGAATTGAACTTCAGCGGCGCCAGGTTCAGGTCACCCTTCTCCCTGTGCGTCGCCACGAGCTGGCCGATCACGCGGTCGAGCTGCTCGTAATGCCCCTCGCCCGAGACCATTCCGACGAACCGGCCGTTGGCGTCGATCAGCGCGAGCGTCGGCCAGCTCGATACGCCGAACCGATGCCAGATCACCTGCCGGGCGTCGTTGACGACCGGATGCTTGATCCGGTACTCGCGCACCTTCTGCCGGAGGTTCTCGGTGTCCGCCTCGGCGGTGAACTTGGGCGTGTGGACGCCGATGACCACCAGTTCGTGCTCGTACTTCTTCTCCAGCTTGGCCAGGTCCGGCAGGACGTGGTGGCAATTGATGCAGCAGAACGTCCAGAAGTCCAGCAGGACGATCTTGCCCCGCAGCTCGGCGAGGCTGATCGGCCCGCTATTGATCCAACCCACGCCCCCGTTCAGGCTGGGGACTTCGCCTTGTTCCAGCGATGCCAGCCTCGCTCCAGGGTAGGCGCCCGGCTCCGTTCCGCGGCCCGGCGCCGCGTCCCGACGAGGTCCGAAGCGAAAGACAACGAAGATCAGGGAGCACAGGACGGCAAGGCCAACCAGCAACCAGGGGGCTCGAGACGACAAACGAGGATGAAGCATGCCAGGGCCTTTCATGGTGGCGGGTGCGTTCGGTTCGTCGCGACGGCGTGGCGATTCCGCAATTCCCCACGTTCGCATTGTAGCCGAATCGGGTTTCGCGGCCAGGGATCAGGGGCGCGGAGCCACCGGCAGGGCTTCGCTCGCACCTGGCCTCGACTCCCGGAAGACCAGGCTGACCACTCCCCAATCGAGCTCGATACGGGGCGGTGTCGCCGTGATCACCAGCTCGTTCCGGGGCATCAGCGGTCCGGCTGCCAGGTCGAATTCCGAACACTCCGGCGAGATCGGGCCCAGCGCAAGTCCGTTGAGCATGACCGATTCGATGCCGGGGACTTGCCGCATTCGCACCTCGACCGCCTCGCTTGTGATCCGCGGCGGACGGTTGAACCGCCGGATCAGTTGCCATCGACCCGCCGGGACCGAGAACGCCGGGAAGGGCAAGGTGATCCGGGTCGGTGCCTGGGCGACACCATCGGCCCCGGCGTACTCCCAACCGCCGCGGAGACGGATCTCATGGATGTCCAATCCCCGATCCTCCGAGCATGACACACGAGCCCGCCCCCGCAAATCGCCATGCTATCTTGCATTTTCGTCGTTCGATCTTAAGATTTGGGGTGGGCTTTGGTCTGGCCTTCACGGGTGTAACCCATTATAGTCAGAAACTCCTGGATACAACCGAAAGTGGGACGAAGGAGGCCGCGGGCTGGGCCTCTCGTCGCTTTAGCGTCGCCCTCGAGTTCTCCCCGGTCGGGCGATCGCCGGTCGCCGGGGGCTGACTGCTCGCTGCCGAGGCACGTTAGGGTCCGCGAGCCGTCCGACCTCGTCCGTATCTCACCGCCTGCCGTCGGCTCGGGCCTGTCTCTCATCCCTTGCAGTCATACCCATGGTAAATGAACGAGTGGGCAAGACCGCTCACGCGGATTGGCGCTCATCCGACCGGGATGAGTCATGTCGGCCCCAAACGTCGTCGAACGGCCAGACGCAGGCACATTCGCTGCCGAGCACGCATACCTTGCTGGGAATCCGCATCCTGGGCACGGGCAGCTACGTCCCCGAGCTTGTGGTGAGCAACCACGACCTCTCCCGCACGCACGGGTTCGACCCCGACTGGATCGTAAATCGGACCGGAATCCACGAGAGGCGGTTCGCGCCCCGCACCACGCGACCAGCGACTTGTGCAATCAGGCGGCGATCCGCTGCCTGCGCGCGGCCGGCCGCGAACCCAGCGACGTCGACCTGCTGGTGCTCGCGACCTTCACCCCCGACATGGCGTTCCCGTCGACGGGCAACCTGGTGCAGGACCAGCTCAAGCTGACGTGTCCGGCGTTCGATGTGCAGGCGGCCTGCGCAGGGTTCGTCTTTGCCCTGGTGATCGCGGCGCAGTTCGTCGGAACGGGCAACAGTCGGTGCGCGCTGGTCGTCGGCGGCGATTGCAACAGTCGGGTGATCAATCCCGGCGATCAGAAGAGCTTCCCGCTCTTCGGCGACGGCGCCGGCGCGGTGCTGCTCGGGCCCGGGGAGCCGGACCAGGGGCTGGTCGCTTACCAGCTCGGTTCGGATGGCTCGGGCGGCGATCTCCTGAGCCGTCCCGCGTGCGGCAGCCGCATCCCGCCTTCGGCCGCGGCGCTGGAGCAGGGGCTCCACTTCCTCACCATGGATGGCCGGGCCATCTTCAAGTGGGCGGTCCGCATGGTCACCGACTCCTCGCTGGCCGTCCTGGCCCACGCCGGCAACCGCGTCAGCGACGTCCGCTGGTTCGTGCCGCACCAGGCCAACGTCCGGATCATCCACGCGGCGAGCGACGTGCTGGGGTTCCCGCGCGAGTCCGTCTTCAAGAACCTGGAGCGGTACGGCAATACCTCGGCCGGCTCGATCCCGATCGCGCTGGATGAGCTGTACCGGCAGGGCGGCGTCCGCCGCGGGGACCTCCTCCTGACTTCCGGTTTCGGCGCCGGGCTGAACTGGGGAACGGCGCTCTGGCGGTGGTGAGGCGTCGGTTCTCAGCAGTCGGTAGTCAGTGGAGACCGGGACATGACCGTCCCCACTGACTACTGACTACCGGGTACCGACGACTACTGAGTGGCCGGGAGCCGGCCCTTGAGGTGCTTGGCGAACACGCCGGCGCCGGTATTGCCCAGTCCGGTGGTGCCGCCGGCATCGAGCGCCGAGCCGGTGACCCTGCCCCGGATCGTCCCATTGCCGGCGATTCCCGTCTGCCGGGTGTAATGGTTCTTGGCGGGAATGAACGACGCCGAGATGGCGCTGTTGACCAGACTGCCATTGACGCGGAGACGGCCGATGCGGCTCGCCCCGCGGGTCCCCTGGAGCCCGGCGACATAGGCGGTGTAGTCGAATCCGGTCTTGACCTCCGAGTTCTGCAGCGAGCCCTTGATCTTGGCCTTGTCGATCGAGCCCTCGGTCGAGATCACCGCGTTGGAGAGGGCATAGCCGGGGGTGGCCTGGTAGTAGGGGAAGCCCTGCTCGCGGCTCTGCACGAACTCCGGATTCTGCGCCGTCTGCGTGAACTCGTTGGCGGGCCCGACGTCCAGCTTGTGGATGTGGGTCGCCTTCACGACACCGCCCAGGTCGCCCGCGGCCGGATACCCCGTCGAGCCCTCCGTGGTGCCGTACGCCGTGGCGGGGAGCGTCTGGCCGCTGGAGGTGATGGCGGTGGAGACGCCGCTCGGGTTGCCCAGGCCGCGCTTGAAGGTGAGCCGATTGATGGGCCCGTTGACGTCGAGGCCGACCGCGTCGGCGACGCCACCGAAGGTCGCTTTGTGGAGGTAGTTGACCCCGCTGGCCTCCGACGAGAACGGCTTGGGGGACTTCGACACGGTGAAGTTGACGGCCGAGCCGTGGACGTTGAGGTTGTTGACCCCAAGCGCCTGGACCGCCGTCCGCCCGGTCGTCCCCACGACGGGGAACTCGAACTGGAATCCCGCCGTGATGGGGCCCTGGGTCGCCGACGTGATGTCGAAGTTCTGGAGGTTGCCGTTGATGATGAACTGCACGGTCGGCGACGTGATGGGCGTCGTCGGGATCGTGGTGGCCGTGCTGTTGAACACCAGGTCCTGGATGCTGTTGACGTAGATGGACGGCGCGACCTTGAGCGGTTGCGTCCCCGACCCAATGATGATCTGGTACGGCGTGGTCGTGATCGAGGTGTCGAGCTGGGCGATGATGCCGTTGAACGACAGGACGCGGACGCCGCCGGGGAGGAAGATGCCGGTGGGCGAGGTGACTCCCGGCGAGACCTGGTCGGTCAGGTTGAACCCGTTGAGCTCGATCGACCGGACCCCGGAGGTCGCGATGAGTTCGTTGAACGGGATCGTGCCGGTCGTCAGGTTCGTTGCCGAGGCTCGCACCAGGCCTGTCACGTAGGTCTTCGTCGGGCTGGTGCCCACGAGCTGGATCGTATTGATGTCGTCGTCCAGCACGCCGTCATTGGGGGTGGTGTCGGTCACGATGACCTTGCCCGGCCCGTGTACGGTGATCGTCCAGAGGTCGCCGGCGCGATCCGTGCCCGAGACGATCTTCCCTTCGTTGCTGTAGAGCGGGCTGTTGGGGTTGGCCGGACGGAGGCTCGCCTGCGAGATGAACTCGCGCTGGTGCGTCACCGGGTTCTCGACGGGCAAGTCGCTGGGGATCCAGGGTGCCAGGTACGTTGGCAGTGCGCTGGAGAGGACCACGCGGCTCTCCAGGGACTCGGGCTGGGTCACGTGCCTCCGCCGGGTCGACTCGGACCGGACGGAGCGCCACCGCGTGCATCTCATGGAAGACTCCCTCCCCGGCAGCTCGTGACGGTACGTCGGGCCGATCGCGAACATCAGCCCCGACGGATCGACGCCCCGGAAGCCGCCCTCCCTGATTCGATTGGTCAACCGGCCCAAGTTCCGGTCGTACCGCGCCATCTGCGGCGCGGAATACACCGGTCTTACGCCTCTCTCCATCGTCGCCCGGCGACGACGGACTTCATGCGACTTGGAAGGGTGGGCAAGCCGGGGGTTCGAGGAAAGCGGACGAGCCGATTAAGCCGTGGGGACCGGACGGAGGGAGGCCAGGGCTTGGGGTTCGTCATCATTGATGACGAAGAAGCGGTCGAGCTTCATGACGGAGAGGAGGTCGCGCACCACGGGCTGGACGTGGTAGAAGATGACCTTGCCGTTGCGGGTGTCGACCCGCCGCTTGAGACCGACGAGGATGGCGACGCCGGAGCTGGAGAGGTAGTCCACCTTCTGGAGGTCGACCGCGAGACGGGGATCCGGACGGTTCTGCACCAGTTCATAGAGGGCATCGCGGAGGGCGTTATTCCGGAAGTCGTTGAGACCGGCGGCCGCCTCGAACTTCACGATCAGGACGTCAGACTCGGCGCGTGTGTTGAAAGCAGACATGACGTGGCGTATACCTCCGCTGGGTCAACCGACGAGGACCCGGGGTTTCCCCTGATCCGCCGCCCAGGATGCCGACGCTTGCCGCCGGTTGGCGATTACCGGCGGTTGCCAACCGACCCCGACCGGGCTCGCGCCGCGCTCGAACCGCGTCGCGCATGGTGGATGCCAGGTTTCCGGCCGGGATGGAATTCATCATATCGCGCGGATTGTCCAGGATGCAATTCGGTCCGCCGATTCTCGCACGTCCTGTCCGTCGCGGCGCGCAGGCGGTCATGCACTTTGCTCGGTGCGTGGGCGGCTCCGGCTTCTTCGAGCTACTTGAGGAACTCGGCATAAGGATGCAGGGTGTAGAAGTGCTGTCAACGGCGGGGGTCGAAGAAGCGGTACAGGGGCACCGTTCCGGGTTGGGGATCGTGGAAGACGTAGCAGGCGACGCCGCGGTGCTTGTAGCCCAGGCGGCTGGCACGCTCGCCATCGAGCGCCGAGGTATACAGATGGTCGGAACCATTCGACCATCGGTAGAGGGGGACGGCGTCGGGCATGCGATGGTCGGGGACAAAGCATGCGATCCCCTCGCCGATCGCGCGGGGCCGGTCGGGGGAGTTGGGACGGACGGTGTAATAGTGCGAGCTGTCCACGGGATGCACCCATCGGTAGAGTGGGACCGTACCGGGCCGCTCCTCGGCGAAGACGTACCCGGCGATCCCCTCGGATCGGAGCCGGGTCAGGTCGAAGTGGAGGACCAGCTCGTTCTGGGAGTACTCGATCCCGCAGAAGACGCCGTACTCCCTGAAGAGGGAGACGCGCCGGGCGATCTCGGCGTTGAGCCGGTCGCCGAGGCGCGAGGCGCGGCCGTTGGCGAGCTGGGTGATCAGGTCGTCGAAGAGCTGGCCGAGGGCCTTGGCGACGAGCCCCGAGGCCCCGTCGAGGTCCCGCCGCTTGACCTGTTCGATCTCGATGCGGAACCTCGGCGCGGCGTTCCCACCCGGCTCGACGTTCACCCGCGCCCGGACGTCGAACCCGAATTTCCGCCAGCCTTCCGGGGTATCGGGGCTGCGGGCGACCCGATCGGTGATCGGTCCGTTGACCGGGGCGCGGAACTCGCCGTCGATCTTGCACCCGACCAGCAGTTGACGGCTGCGCGCCTCGATCGCGATCAACTGGAAACCGTGGACGGAACCACGAAACTGGTCCGGCTTCTCGAAGTAAGCCGGGGGCAGCTTCTCGATGATCCCGGCGATGAAGTCCCGGTCCAGCCTGATGTCGGCCGCCGCTCGGGCCGGGCGGTCCTGCGCCATCGCGAGCGAGGCCAGAATGCCGAGGGCGGTCCATCGCCACCATCCTGCCATCGCCACGCATCCTCCCGATTCACCGCGGGTCGCTCAATCGACCGACGAAGTCGTGGCGTGTTCTACCCTGAATCGGCCGCAGTGACCAGGGGAATCGGTCCAACTCCGATCACGCTAATCCTTCGCGCCGGCGCGGATTCGGCACCCGGGATTCGACGGCTTCAGCCAGGGTTTCGAACGCGCGGGCTGCTGGGCGACTCTCCAAGTTCGCCCCTGGGTCTCCGTGTGGCACCTCCTCAACTGATCTGCGACTCGAGCCGTTCATCGATCCGCCGCCGGATCGCGACGCGGCGCTCCTCGTGCTCGTACGCCGACCGTGCCAGCTCGACGAACTCCGGCCCGAAGTCACCGCCCTGTTCGCATTCCCGGGTCCGTTCCCGGATCGTGCACAGCTCCTCGTTGACGGCCCGCAATTCGGACGTCATGCCCTCGATCGCCGCCGGATCGAAGATCGTGCGGTCGCGGGCGTCGATCAGCTCCGCCAGCTCGGCGCGGACCTTCCCCAGCTCCACCGGGTCCGCGGTCCGCGCGGCCTTGATCTCGAGGATCGTGATCCGGTCGATCAGCTCGCCGGGGGCGATGCGGATCGTCGCCGACGGCGTGCGCGCCGCGCGCGGGCCAGCTTCCTCAGCTCTGCCGCCATCCGCTCGAACACCGGGTCCCAGACGAACCGCTGGCCCTGGCGGAAGATCCGCAGGCTCGGATACCACGGCGTGTCCTCGCGATGGCTGAGCCACCGCCAGTCGGGCGTGCTCGAGATCGCCATCCACACCGGCGCTCCCAGGCCCCCGGCCAGGTGCGCCGGGCACGAGTCGCAGGTGATCAGCACGTCCAGGTTCATCATCACCGCCGCCGAGTCCATGAACGGCCCGGTCGCCTGGTTCAACCGGGCGCCCAGGTCGGTCACCGGGAACTTCCCTCGCATCGCCTCGAGCTGGTCGAGCCCGTGGAGCTGCTGGATGCTGAACTGTCGCACGCCGGGGACCCGCGCCAGCGGCTCGAAGCTCGCCAGCGGGATCGAGCGGTGCCGGTCGCCCGCGTACTTGGGATTCCCCTGCCAGTTGATCCCGACCTTGAGCTCCGGCATGCCGGCCAGCTCGCGCCGCCAGCGCTCGACCAGCTCGGGGTCGGCGACGATGTAGGGGACCTCCGACGGGATCGACTCGACCGAGATCGCCGTCAGCCCCGGGACGTTCATCAGCGGGCAATACACGTCGTAATCGGGCAAGGGCTGACCCTGGGGCACCAGGTGATCGATCCCCGGCGTGCGCGCGAGCACCTTGACCAGCACCTCGGGGCACTCCAGGATCACGGCGCCGGCGCCCTGGCGCTTGAGCACCTGGCAGAAGCGGACGAACTGCAAGGTGTCGCCCAGCCCCTGCTCGGTGATCAGGAGGATGCGCCGACCGGCCAGCGGGAAGCCGTTCCACTGGGGCATGATCAGCGGGCGATTGGTGAGCGTCCGCTTCTTCCACCGCCACTCGTACTCGGCCCAGCCCTGCGCGTAATCCCCCTTGCGGAGCCAGGTCAGCGCCCGGTTCATGTGGGCGTCGACGTGGTTGGGTCGGAGCTTCAGGCACTGCGTGTAGCTGGCCACCGCCTCGTCGAACCGCCCCTGCTCGGCGTAGGCGATCCCCAGGTTGTTGTGGGCGTCGGCGTAATCGGGCTTCTGCTCCAGCGCCTTGCGGTAGCACTCCAGGCTCTCCTCGAACCGCCCGGCGCTCCGGAGGGCATTGCCCATATTGTTGTAGGCCTCGACGAAGCCCGTGTTGACCTCGATCGCCCGGCGATAGGACGCGATCGCGTCGTCGAAGCGGTTCTGCCGGGCATAAGCGATCCCCAGGTCGTTGATCGCCTCGACATAAGCGGGCGCCAGCCGGATCGCCTCGCGATAGCTGGCCTCGGCCTCGGCGAGCTTGTCCATCCGCGACAATGCGTTGCCCAGGCACTTGTGCAGCCTGGGATCGGTGGGACGAATTGCCAGCGCCTGCTTGTAACCGGCCACGGCCTCGGGCAGCCGGCCCAACCCGCTGAGGGCGTCGGCCATGTTGGCGCAGGCTTCGGCATAGTCGGGCTTGAGCCGCACCGCCTGCTGATAGCTGACGACCGCGGCCTCGAGCTTGCCGCGGCTGGCCAGGGCCAGCCCCAGGTTGTTGTGCGCCTCGGGATAGTCGGACCGCAGCCGCAACGCCTGTTCGTAGCTGGCCACCGCCTCGCCGAGCTTGCCGAGATGCTTCAGCACGATCCCAACATTATTGTACGCTTCCGGATAATTCGGACGGAGCCGCAGGGCCTCGCGGAGGGCGACGAGCGCCTGGTCGAGCTTGCCCTGGTTGCGGAGGGCATTGCCGAGGTTGTTGTGCGCGTCGGGATCATCGGGCCGGATGCGGATCGCCTGGCGATAGCTGGCCTCGGCCTCGGCATAGCGGCGCAGCCGGGCCAGGACGATGCCGAGCTCGTTGTGGACCTCGAAGTCGTCGGGCCGGCACTCCAGCACGCGGCGAAAAGCGGCGACGGCCGAGACTTTAGCACCATCGCCGGGGATTTCAGGATGACGGAGCTTGGTCCGAGCCGTAAACTAAGGGGGAAGAGCCTCTTGCTCAGGAGGGCGACGCCATGCTCTGCCCTGCAGTCTACCCGCCGGACCCCACCTTGGGCATCACCGATCCCCAGATGCTCCCGGACCCGAAGGTCGTCCCGCGCAGTCGGAATTACCCGCATCGGCCGTGTCCGAAGTGCGGCAAGTCTTGCCCTCGGGATCGGGTCCGGACCCGCACCCTGCATGATCTCGGCGATCCGTTGGGGGGGCGGCCCCGTGACATTCACCTCACCTATTCGCAACACTACTGCGTCCGGTGCCAGCACTACTTCACCGCCGACATATCCGGCCTGGCCGCACCCAAGGCCCGCTACACCCATCGGGTCGTGGCCCTGGCCGTCCGGCTGGTCTTCGAGGACGGCTTACCCTATCAGGCCGCCAGTTGGCACCTCTGGCGCGACCACCGCGTCTTCGTCCCCTTCGCCACCATCCAGAACTGGGTCGAGGCCGGGGGGAAAAAAGGCGGCCGACCGGATCGGGACCGACTACCTCGATTGGGCCCTCGACGGCTTCTCGGGATACATCGCCGCTGATGAGTTATATGACGGCCCCTTCTGCGTCCTGTCGATCGTCAACAACCGCGCCTTCAGGCGGCTCTGTTACGAGGTCCTCGACCACGCCCCGACTCACCGGGATATCCGGAGGTTCTTCCGCCGCTTCCGGGCGGCCCTGACCGGCCGGGGGTTGACCCTCCGCGGAGTCACCACCGACGGTTCGGACCTGTATCCACGGCCGATCTCCGAGGTCTTCGGAGCCGTGGAGCATCAGGTCTGTCGCTTCCATATCCTGGCGGAGCTGAACAAGGCCGTCCTCCGCGCCATCGCTCGGGTCCGCAAGCACCTGGCCGCGCAGCAGCCGGAGCTGCCGCGCAGGCGCCCCGGCACACCGGAGGCGAGACGGAAGGCCCGGCGACGCCGGCATCTGCAACGGAAGGTCGGGGACCTGTTCGAGCATCGCCATCTGTTCGTGAAGCGGCACCTCGCGGAGGGTGAGCGCCAGATACTCCGACGCATCACTCGGGGTTTGCCTCAGTTGGGGGCCCTCCGACGAGTGGTGGAGGAGATCCACCGGTTGTTCGACCGCCGGTGCCGCACTGAGACGGCCTTGAGGAAGCTGGCTCGGCTGCGGGCTCAGGTCCACCACTTCAAAGGGATGAGACCGATCTTCCAGAAGCTCGAGTCCCCCGACTTGGAGAAGGCCCTGACCTTCCTCGACGACAGCCTGCTGGGTTCGACCTCCAACGCGGTGGAACGGGGCAACCGCCGGCATCGCAAGATGCAGAAGACGGTCTACCGGGTCCGAACTCAAGCGACGATCCGCGGCCGGATCGCCCTGGACATGTTCCGCGAGATCCAAGGTCCGCCCCGCGCCGAAACGATGAAGGTACTCCACCGCGCCAGGCTGCGATAATCCCCGGCGATGGTGCTAAAGTCTCCAGCGGCCGGCTCGGGCCGGCCCTGCCGCGCCGGGAGGTTGCCCAGGTCCTTGGCGGCCTCGACGAATTCGGGCGCGGCCCGCAGCGCCGCCTCGAATGCTGAGGCTGCCCCATCGAAATCCATCTTCCGGCGGAGGAGCTGCCCCAGGTTGAAGTGCGCCGCGGCGAGATCGGGCCTGCGCTCGACGGCGCGGCGGAGGCAAACGACGGCCGATTCGAGGTCGCCGGCCTCGGCGTGGAGGTTGGCCAGATCGTTGTGGACCTCGGCGGAATCCGGCCGCAACCGGATCGCCTCGCGGTAGCAGGCCGCGGCGCGGTCCGGCCGGCCCGAGGCCCGATACGCCGTGCCCAGCGCGTGGTGATGGTCGGCCTTCCCTCCGTCGAGCGCGACGGCCCGACGCAGCAGTTCGACGGCGGCCTCAGGACGAGCGTCCTTCAGGGCGAGCATCCCCAGCAGGAACACGACCTCCGGATTGTCGTGCCGGTTCTCGGCGTCCGACCGCCCGTTGCGGTGCTCGCGGTAGGAACCCGCATCGCCCGAGGCGCCGGGACTGACCATCAAGACGTCCGAACCTTCCGACATGGGATACCCTCGCCGGACGCCACGCGATGCGGGAGTCGGTCGGTCTTTCCAGCGCCCGAGGCGGTCCGGTCCGCGTAGGTCAGGCTTTCCAGCCTGACTCCGTCCGATCCGAATCCAGTCCGATCCGCGTCAGGCTGGAAAGCCTGACCTACATCATCATTGCCCAGATCATATGACATCCGATGCAGTGCGAACAACCCTGTGGCATGGTGCGGAATGTCGAAAGGTCCGCCGATCCCCGTGAAGGACCCGTGAATACGTTGATTTTTCGCATCATTCCGGATTTTTTCTTGACGAGACCTTGGCTCGCGAATTCTCCGATCTCCGCTTTGCGGAATCCGTGGCGAGATCATCAAGTCCCGGGGTCAAGCAGCGCTGAGGGATCGCCATGCCGAGGAAGCCGGAGGACCCGCGGCCTTCCCGGAGGTACAATCCCGAGGCCGATCTGCCCCTCGACCGGCTCAAGTCGGCCAGTGCGGTGGTGGCCCCGCCGGGGTTCGCGGCCCTGGCGCCCTTCAGCCTGGCGGCGCTCTTCGCCGAACCGGGACCCGGCTCGTCCTCGCTCTCGTTCCAGGTGATAACCCATCCCTCGGCGCCGGGCGCCCATGCAGCGGGGTCCGGCGTCGAACAGACGGCCGGCTTCCCGGCCCGGGGCGGTTCACGGGAGGGCGAGGCTCCGTCCGAGCCTCTTCCGACCGGCGGCTCGCCGGGAGGCTCGCCCTCCCGGGGGACCGCGCAGCCTTCCGACAACGCGGCATTCCTGAGCCACACCGACACGGACACCTCCTCGGGCGGCGGTGCGCTGCCCGGCCGGGGCGGCTCGGGGATCCCGTCGGGCGGAGCGCGATCCTGGGCGGCCAACGCTCAGCCGGTCCGCGGATCGGGCGGCGCGGCGCCGTTCTTCGGGGCGAGCGTCGGCGGACCGGCCGGAGGAGCACCGTCATCCCCGCCGGTCAATCTCGCACAATCCGGCAACGGCACGGCCGGAGCCGGTCAGACTTCGTCCGCCCCGCCGGGGATCGCCTCGCCAACCCCCACGTCCACCGCGGCCGGCTCGACGGCCCCGACCGCATCCTCGGTCGCGACGTCCGTCTCGGACGCCACCCAGTCCTCGACCGGCCGCGCCGGTCACCCGACGGTCCAGAACTTCGGTCCACAGAGCCCGACCGGCACCTCGAACGGGCTGACCGCCTCGTCGAGCCTCTCGCTCAGCTCGCTGTCGTTCGCGTCCCTCACCTTCAGCCCGACGCCCTCCTCGACCGGCTCGTCGGCACCGAGCGGCGGACAGACGAACGGCGGGAACTCCGGCCGTGCCGGCGGAGTCTCCCCGGCGGACGACGGCGGCGGGATCGAGGTCATGCCGGTCGGCGGCGGCGACGGCGGCATCTACGCCCAGGTCTGGCGGCTCCATCCCGCCACGCCCTATGACGCCCCCTACGGCGGCGGCGGGCCGGCCAACCAGTCCTCCGACGGCGCCCCGTTCCAGACCCTCAACTCGCTGATCCTCAGCTACATCGACCAGGCGCTGGCCAGCATCGTCCCGGCCAATACTTCCGGCAGAAACGTCGCCACCAACCCGGCCAGCCTCTCAGTCACCGCCTTCGACGGCCTCGGCACCTTCACCTTCAGCGCCACCGCCAACTACGACATCGACGGCCAGTACATCCACGGCAGTTTCAGCACCACCGATAGTGCCACGCTCATCTACAGCTTTCACGAGGTCGGCTATACGCCAGACGGCAACCTCTTCACCCTCAACGACCAGGGTGGCGGCACGCTCAACATCCACGCCGACAACGGCAACACGTTGACCCACTCGCTGACGAATACGCTCATCGGCTCGGACAGCTACGCGCTGACCCAGGTCCTCGTCCAGGGCGACACCATCACCGGGGCGTATACTTCGGCCGAGAGCACGACGGACAGCGCCGGCGGGTCCGACAACTTCACGATGGTCGAGACCCAGACCGAAACGGTCAACGGCTCGGGGAGCATCACCGGCGGCGCGGATAGCTACGTCTACAACGAGACTGGGACCGACACCTCCAGCCTCTCGGACCAGGGCAACGAGACGGTGGCGAGTGGCGGTGTGGCCGACGCCGGCACGTCGTCCTCGGCGGGTTCGGGCTCGGGCGGCCACACCGACCACGTCACCGGCACGGACACCATGGGCGCCGGCGGGTTCTTGCCCCAGGGGACCAACAGCTTCACCTGGAGCGGCAGCGACTCCGAGAACGAGACCACGACGGCGACCGACAGCGACGGCGTCACGGTGTCGGGAGACGGGCAGGCCGAGTCGGTCACGACGACGGAGACGACCAGCGACTCGGCGAGCGACGGGGAGACCGGGTCGGAGGGATACACCAATAGCGAGGGGACGACCTATAGCTGGTCCGAGTGCGTCAGCTACGTCAACAACAGCCAGGATAAGGGGTGGGACCAGGGGACGGAGACCGGCGGAGAGGCCGATGTCAACCTCGACGGTGCCGACGCGGGCGGGAGCGGCGAGACATTCAGCTCGACGGAGACGGACAACGGGCAGGGCACGGTCACCCAGTGGCTGGTCAACACCGGCAGCCAGTCCCTGACCAACGGCCTGATCGGCGGCGGATCCTCCACGTTTAACTGGCAAGAGGACGAAGCCCAGCTCAACACTGACGTCGAGAGCGGCACCGAATCGTCGAGTGGGTCCGAGAGCGGCTCGGAGGTGAACGGCGGCGATTCGAGTTCGTATTTCCAGTCGGAGTCCGGCGACGACGCGAGCACGGCGACGACGACCGACGACGTCGTGGTGCAGATCTCCATCGACGGGGGCACGGAGACGATCGGCTCATACGGGCTGGTCCTGGGGGGCAGCGAGAACGTCGCGACGATCGAGGGCGTGGTGTTCGGCACCTGGAACGAGTACCCGTCGATCTTCTGCACGGAGCAGGACAGCGGCGGCGACACCATCACGCAGATCGCGACCGAGACCGACGCCGCGTCCGGGGGCCTGGTGACCAACTACACCAGCTCGGTCGAGACCGACCAGGACACCTCGGGATCGAGCGAGCTGTCCATACCCGTCTCGCAGCCCCGGGGCACACGCACCCTGGGCGCCGGGGGGTTGATCCTCGCTTACTCGCTGACGGATTATCCTTTCTCCTGCGACACACTCACGACAAGCGAGACGGACACGGCCGAGGTCAGCGGCACCGAGTTCGACCTGGGTCCGGGCTCGACCGATACCGACTCGTATTCCTCGTCCGAGTCGGACGTCGCCTCGACGACCGAGACGGATCTCGACCTCCACGCGACCGAGATCGAACAGGGCTCGACCACGATCGGAGCGGGCGGGACGGTCCTCGGCGGCTACGAGAGCACGAGCCTGACCCAGCCCCTCATCGAGGACTATGTCACCTCGACCGAGACGGACGCCGAGATCGACGCGGACTCCTCGACCGGGACGACCAGCGAGGGGGGCGATTGGGAATCGACCAGCCTGACCTCGAACGAGTCGACCACGGACAATTCGAGCGAGACCGCCTCGGACACGGCGACCGAGACCGATACCTCCAGCCTGACGATGGGCGCCGCGGGCGTGGTCCTCTCGGGCAACGAATACAGCTTCGAGACCGACAGCGGTTCGTTCACCGAGAATGACACCGACACCGGCTCGGGCAGCAGCCAGGAGGTGGACGACTCGACCGGCGACGTCGGCGGCAACACGACGTCCGACAGCCTCAGCACAAGCGAGACGGACACGAGCTCGGACGCGAACAACGACGGCGGGACCGAGTGGTCAACGACCACGGAGAACACCGGCTACGGCCCCGGCGGGATCGTGACCGGCGGGAACGAGGGCGATAGCAGCACCGACATCGACTCGCCGACCGAGACGACGACTGACACCAGCAGCGGCAGCAATGCGTCGAATGCGAGCGACGCGCAGGCCGAGGCGGCGGATTCCGTCAGCGACGCGCCGGACACGACCGGCACCGACTCGGGCACGGTGAACGAGACCGACAGCGACCTGGTCACGGCCGACGAGCAGGACGGCCAGGTGTTGGGCGCGGCCGACAACATCCTGAGCGGGTTCTCGTCGTCCACCGAGAGCGACACCGGCAGCGACCAGACGACCGACCGCGAGACGTCCACCGAGACGACGACCGAGGCGGATTCCTCGAGCGAGACGGTGGGCGGCGAGTCGGCCACCGACCAGGCGACCGACACCTCGACGGAGACGGATCACTCCACCGACACGGAGAACGACGCCCCGACCGACTGGTCCGGCTCGAGTGCGACCTACGGCGCCGCGGGGATCGTGCTGAGCGGCTGGAGCTCGACCTCGCTGAGCGACGTCGTGACCGACGGCGAGACGGACAGCGACGTGGAGCAGGACACGAGCACCGAGACGGACTCCGACGCGGACGGCGGCAGCTCCATGAGCTCGCTCCAGGACCACGAAACGGAGACGTCAACCGCGAGCAGCACCGACACGGCGACCGACGCGAGCACCGACACGGAGTACGACTCGTCGAGCCAGTCGCTGGGCCTGGCCGGCGTGATCGTGGGGGGCGACGACCAGGACATCGAGACCGGCACGGACACGTCGAGCGGCGGGACGACCGCCGGCATCGCCGAGACGTACACGGCGACCGAGAGCGACGCGGAGAGCGACACCGGCGACTCGTCGAACGACAGCACCAGCGAGGTCGTCAGCGACACGATCAGCTCTACCGACCCGTCGGCGTCGGGGTCGGCGTTCTCGGAATCGATGACCGACACGCTGGGCGCCGGCGGGGTGGTCATCGGCGGCGGCCTGACGCAGACCTATTCCGACAGCAGCGGGACGAGTCTCAGCATCAGCGGGACCCTGACCACGACCACGACCCTCACCGACAGCACGACCGAGACCGACAGCATCACGGAGAACTTCAACGACACGTCGATCGACGACAGCGGCGATAGCCCGGACGTCGGCGATGAAGCGGGCACCGACACGACCACCGGCTACGAGGTCGCGGCGAGCAGCTCGACCGGGACGCTGACCGAGGCCCTGGGCGCCGACGGCACGATCGCCAGCGGGGCCGAGAGCGACAGCCTGAGCGAGTCCTCCGGCGCCACGACTACCGAGATCGACCACCCGACCGAGACGGTAAACGAATCGGCCTCGGACGTGACGATGACGCTGACCAGCACCGTCACGAACAGCGACACGGCCAACGAGTCGGACCAGGATTGGGCCTGCGAAACCCTGGGCACCAGCGGCACGATTGCGGGCGGCTCGGATTGCTTCACGGTGAGCAGCCTGGAGACCTCCGGCTACACCTCGAACGGCAGCGGCCCCGAGGACTACAACGACACGTCGAGCACGCCCGACGGCACGGCGAAGGTCACCGGCTCGGGGTCGTCGTCGAACTTCACGTACCAGAAGTTCGGCGATGTGCTCGGGAGCGGAGGGGACATCGCGTCAGGGAGCCTGACCTACACGGTGACCTCCTCAGAAACCGACGTCGCGACCACGACCGAGACGGGGACCGAGACCATCGCGGATGAGCTGGCTGGGGGCACGAGCCAGACGGCGTCGTATAGCGTCACCACCATGATGCCGGACAGCGCATCCGACTGGGAGACGGGCACCGAGACGCTCGGCGGCGGTGGCACGATCAGTACCGGTACGGCGTCGTTCAGTTGGAGCGTCGGCGACTCGCTGAGCCGCAACCTCGCGGTCAATGGGATCGCGGCGATCCTGGACATCACCGAGAACAGCACCGATACGTATGGCTTCGGCGAGTCGGGGACGGAAACGATCACCACAGGCGGCGCCGATGCGCCGGGGACGGTGAGCTTCCTCTGGAACCAGATGGGGACGGATTACTATCAGATCCATCAAGCGAACAGTTTCACAAGCCAGTCATCTACGCCCACATACACGTCGTCCACATGGGCATCCTATACATTGAATCTGACCGCCACGGCGAGTTCCTCTTGGCATGATGCAGGTGCCGACGAGCTCACGGAGGGCGGCGCAATCATGGGCGAGAGTGACACCTACCAGTGGGGTCAACTCAACACGCTCACGGACAACGTCACGGATTCGGATTCGGTTCTATCAACCCTATCTGGGGAACCGATTAGGTGGGGGACCGGCTCGTGGGCAGGCGGCGGAGTGCAGTCCTTCAGCGTATTTGATACAGGCTTCGAGACCCTGGAGGCAGACCAAGACGATTCCGCGAGCCTCACCCAGACGTCGGAGAAGGACACCGACTCGCTCTGGGTCTCGATATCCCTTGGATATGGTGCTGGCGGGCCCGGCGGCTTCGTCTCGTCGGGTCTCACGTCATCACTCAGCGAGTCGTACGATGAAGGCGATTGGTTTAGTCTAAGCGAGCTGAGGACAAGCAGCGACGGTGAATCGGGGACGTCATCCTGGAGAGGCGACAATTACCTGGAGAGTACGACCGAGTCCGAGTGGGGCAGCCTCGGCGCAGACTCAGCTCGACTATCCGGCCGGCTACCCGCCAGGTCTGTGGCCCATCGGAACTGGCAACGGCATGTCCGAGGGAACGATGGCAGTCGATTCGGAGGTTGGCGGCTTCGATTCATGGTCCCAGGCCGGCACGTCGTCGACCACGGCAGACTCGGTCACGATCAACGACGGGAGTTACAATTCTGAAAGCGACGGATGGGGTACGGACGATAACAGCTCCAATTCTTTATACCTGGGATATAATCCACCGTATCAATACACCTATGGATTCGATGGAACATCCAATGTAACATTCGCATCATATGCGGAATCTGATAATGGTATCAGTGGGAGCTTCCTGGGTGGGGTGACCTGGAGCGAGTCTCACTCTTGCGTTTCTGAGGGAGGCGTAGTAACGACGACAAGCGAGGGGTCCGGGTTGTATGGTTTCGATGTCGTTTTCTTTCAGGGCGACCTGTGGCCGAACGAAGACGGGAGTTATTCGGGGTTGCTCTATGACATCGAACACAACCAAATGCTTTTTGGGTTTTCATCCGGGCTCAACACGTTGATCAACTCCGGTTGGTCGCCGAGTCTTGGAGTCACGACGAGCGGCATGATGCCCAATGGCCTACCCGGCCAGGAGGCCAATTTCATCACTGACCTACCCCGCAGCACCGCCCCGCCCGACGGCGTCTCGCGCGACGCCCCGCCCGACCCGACCGCCGTCCTGACGGCCCTGGCCGCCGCCGGCCGCAACCCGACCGACCTCACCCTCCCGACCGCCGGCAGCCAGGCCGTCGACCCGCCGCCGGGGAGCCATGAGGAGCCCGTGACCGCCCAGGCGGGCCAGCCGCGCCCCGCGCCGATGACCGAGGCCGAGGCGATGGTGCGGAATTTCGTCCACGCCGAGCCGGGTCCGGGCCTCAACGAGGGCGTGGGAGCCGAGGTACTCAAGGCTGAAAAAGGCCTGTTCGTGAATACCCCGGTGAACATCGTCACGGGCGTCTACTCGGTGCTCCGGCATCCCATTCAAACCGCGCAAGGGATCGGGTATGCTGTAACCCATCCGGCTGAGGCCGTCGGGGCCATCGGGGGGGAGATCGGCAAGAAGCTGGAATCGGGGAGCGAGGGTCAAGCGGAGGTCGTCGGCAAGGTGGCCCTGACGCTGATAGGCCTCAAGGCGGCGGCCGACGCCAAGCGGCTCGCGGCGCTCAAGAAGGTGCAGGAAGCGGCCGCAGCGGCTCGTGCGGTGGAAGAGGCAGCGGCGGCCGAGCGGGCGGCAGCCGCAGCCCGCGCTGCGGAAGCTGCCGCGGCGGCCGAGCGGGCGACGGCGGAAGCCCGTTCAGCGGAACAGGCGCTGGCGGCGGCCGAGCGTGCGGCTCCAAAGGGTGTTCCCATGACGCTCAGGGAACTCGATCTACCAGGACGGATCAGACAAGCCGGTGGGGCCACGTTGAAAGAAGCCGGGGAGTTCTTTGGCTGGAAGCCGAGATCAGTGACAAAGACCGCTGCGGACTTCACGAAGGACCAATTGTTGGCGGGAGGGTGGACGAAAGACCGGCTGCTGGATGTCGCTGAGGGCTACGAACATATCGCCCGGATCACGCCAGCGAACCCGAGTGCGGCTGGGCGGGCTGCACAGTTGCGGGAGATTGCGAAGCTGTTTGATTGACGGGAGATGAGGAATGACCAACTATAGCCGGTTTGTTATCCAGAACGCCCTGTCTGGCCCCGCCATCGTGAACATCGAGCCGGAGTGCATCCAGATATCGCTGCCCCCTGGCGAAGAAGTGACGGTGCGGGATGCGTTTGACAAAGAGCCAGTGACCCTGAAGGTTGAGTCTGACAACGGCGAGACCATCATCTCGATCTGGCCTGGAGATGGTGAGGTGAGGGTCGAGAAAGATGGCATTGATGTCTTTGATCTAATCGAGAAGAACGCTTACGGTTGATGGGACCCGAAACGGGGGGTCCCGAAACGGGGACGCACCTGGACCCGAAACGGGGACGCACCTGGACCCGAAACGGGGAGGACCCGAAACGGGGACGGGACCCGAAACGGGGAGACCCGAAACGGGGAGACCCGAAACGGGGACGCACCTACGTTGTCCAGGCTCGGCTTCAACCACTCCGGCCCGCCGGACCCGACCGCCCGGTCCGCCGCCGGCCGCAACCCGACCGACCTCACCCTCCCGACCGCCGGCAGCCAGGCGGGCGGCACGGGCGGGGGCCAGCAGGCGGCCCTAGCCGGCCGGTCCGTAAGGACCGGGGCCGGTGGCGAATCTCGGTGTGCGCATGCGCAACCTCGTCGCCGATGGTTCGGCCGCGTCCGTCGCCGTGTCAGGAGCGCGAATCAGCGACGACGCTAGCTGATGCGATTGGCCGGACCGATCGGGGGAAGTGTTCCAGAGTCGCGTGTCCCAGGTCCTCTTTCCGGGTCCGTGGTTGTCACCGATAGCGCCGCGAGCCTCGACACCTTCGCCCACTTCCGCCTCTGGACGGCGAAGAAGAGGACAGGCAGGAAGACGTCGATGACCTCGTCGGCGATCAGCAGTCCGCCCAGCACCGGTGCGGCCATCGGCCGGATGACCTCGGCCCCGACGCCAGTCGCCCAGAGCATCGGAGCGATCGAGATGATCGCCGCGCCTTCGGTCAGCAGCTTGGGCCGCAGCCGATGGATCGCTCCCTCCAGGATCGCCTGCCGCAGCTCGGCGATCGAGCCGATCCGCTCCAGGCCCCCGCGCTCGTCGATCGCCTCGCGGAGGTAGACCAGCATCACGACGCCCGTCTCGACGGCCATGCCGAAGCAGGCGATGTATCCGACCTGCACCGCCACGCTGAAGGGGAAGCCGAAGAGCCACTGGAAGATCGCTCCGCCGGCCAGCGCGCCCAGGACGCTGGTCATCATCAGGCAGCGCGTCGGATCCAGCTCTTGTGCGTCAGGTAGAGGATCAGGGCGATGACGCGCGATGACGGCGGGGAAGACGACTCGCAGCGTCTTCTGCGCCCGGACCTGATGCTCGAACGTCCCCGACCACTCGACGATACATGCCCCGCGGCAGGTGGGGCAAGACCTTCTCCGCCACCACCCGTTGCGCCTCCTCGATGAAGCCGACCTCGTCGCGGTCGCGGACGCGTAGCTGGATGTAGGCGCGGAGCAGGCCGTTCTCGCTCTTGATCATCGAGGGTCCCTCGACGACCCGCACGTCGGCCACCGCGGCGAGCGGCACCTGGAGGGGTTGGACCGCACCGCCGGACGGCGTCGGCGGGGCCATGGCATTGCTCATGCCACTCCCGATCCGGCCGCCCTGGCCTAGATCGGCGGCCATGCCCCGAACGGTGACGAGGATGTTCTTGAGGGCCTCCACGTCGTCGCGATAGTCGCGGGCGTAGCGAACGCGGACGGGTAGCGCTCGCGGCCCTCGACGGTCATGCGTCACGGGCTTGCCGCCCATCGCCGTCTCGACCACGTCCTGGATGTCGCCGACGTTGATCCCGTACCGGGCCGCCTTCTTGCGGTCGATCTTGATCTCGACATACCCCTTGCCGGTGATCTGATCGGGGAACACATCGGCCGCGCCGCGGACCGTGCGGAGCACCCCGGCGATCTCCTGGCTGACGCGCTGGATCTCGTCGAGCTTCGAGCCGAAGACCTTCACCGCCACCGGCAGCCGCACCCCGGTCGAGAGCATCTCGATCCGGTTGGCGATCGGCTGGGTGAAGCTGTTGCCCCAGCCGGGCATCTGCAAGGCCGTGCTCATCTCCTCGACCAGGTCCTGCTTGGTCTTCTGCCAGAGCAGGAGCCGATCGGCGAATGGCTTGTCGAGGTCGGCCCGGATGGCCGACAGGTCGTCCGGCGTGGCCTCGCGAGGGAGGGCGAGGCTCCGTCCGGGCCGTTTTCCATCCCGGCTCGCCGGGAGGCTCGCCCTCCCGGGGTCGTCTCCGACGATCGAGGCTCGTCAGCTCCTCGAGGGCCGCCCAGTTGGTGGCACCCACGGCGCGGTCGAAAAGCTCCCAGTTGAGCGACTTGATCCGCTCCTTGAGGCGGTGCTCATGGCTGGCGGCGAGATGCTCGGCGACCCGGCTGAACAGCGTCGGCTTCGCCAGTCCGAGCACTTCGCCGGCGATATCGGCGGCACGCTCCAGCGGCGTCGGGGCCGGCGCGAGCAGGTCGGATCGATCGCGCAGGACGCCCAGCTTGATCAGTCGCTTCGCGGCCTCGTTGACCAGGTCAGCGACGTCATCGGGCAGCACCTGGACGGCGAGCCGGCCGCCGTAGGTCTTCCCAGCGATTCGACGAGGGCCTCGCGCTCGAGCGGAGTCGGCTTGCGGGCGACGGCGACGAGATCGACGCGACCGAGCAGGTGCGTCGACCGCCTCGCCGACCAGGGCCTGGCCCAGCTCGGGCCGGTACTCCGCCAGTCGCCGCGACGCGAGGTCGCGGAGGATCTCATCGATCCTGGCTGCGACGTTCATCGCGGCCTCGCTGATGAGCGCCTCGTCGTCGGGCGGGGCGGGGCGGTCGACCAGCTCCTCGCGCCACGAGGGCGTCGAGCGCCGCCCTCGTCTGGGCCACGGCGTCCTCGAATCTGAGCTTCCGCCTTGGCCAGACGTCGCGGTCGCGGAGGTTGATGACCGTCTCGATCATATCCAGGGCGACGGGTCGGTCGGCGTCTCGGCGCGGCCCGCCTTGCCGACGACCTGCCAGACCTCGGGGAAGCCGCGCAGCACTTCGTCGCGGACCCGCAGGTCTTGCTCCACCTCGGCGATCGATGCCCGGGGCACGGTGGTCGGCATGTCCATGATCGAGCCTCTCGTCCAGGTCGGGCATGAACTCGCGGCCCAGCTTCGTCGAGGCGACCTAGCCCAGCCCCAGGATGACCACGAACAGCCAGCAGACCAGCGTGGTCCGGTCCATCAGCCAGGCGAGCATCGGCTTGAAGATCTCGATCATGCGTGCGGACCAGCCAGTTCTCGTCCTCCGACTTGATCCGTCCCTTCAGGAAGATCGGGATCAGCGCCGGCACCAGCGTGATCGACAGCACCGCCACCCCGACCAGCGCGAAGGTCTTGGTCCAGGCCAGCGGGTGGAACATCTTCCCCTCGCGGCCGGAGAGGGCGAAGACGGGCAGGAACGACAGGATCGTGATCAGCACCGAGAAGAAGATCGGCCGGCCCACCGTGCGGCAGGCCTGGACGACGATCTCGGTCGTGTCGCCCGCGACCCGCTCGCGGCCGAAGTGGCGGGTCAGGTGGTGCGCGGCGTTCTCGCCCATCACGACCGCCTGGTCGATCAGGATGCCGACGCGAGATCGAGATCCCGGCCAGGCTCATGATGTTCGACGAGATGCCCGAACAGCCGCATCATCAGGAAGCTGAACAGGATCGCCATCGGCAGCGTCACCGCCACCACGAAGGCGTTGCCGACGTGGCCCATCACCAGCAGGATCGCGATCGTGCAGACGATCAGCTCCTCCTTGACCGTCCCGCTGACGGTCTCGATCGCCTTGTGGATCAGCGGGGTGCGGTCGTAGAACGGGACGATCCGCACGCCCTGGGGCAGGCCGGCCTGGAGCGCTCGTGATCTTCTCCTTGATCCGCCGCGTGACTTCGAGCGGGTTCTCGCCGTACCGCATCAGGACGACTCCGCCGACGACCTCCTTGCCGTCCTTCTCCAGCACGCTGCGGCGGAACGCCGGCCCGATCTGCACGGTGCCGAGGTCGCCGATCCGTCGATCGGCGTCCCGTTCTTGCGCTGGGCGACGACGGTGTCGCGGATGTCGTCGAGGTTCTCGATCCAGCCGACCGAGCGGATCAGGTACTCGGCATTCCCCTGGTGGATGACCCGGCCGCCGACGGAGGAATTCGACCGGGCGACGGCCGAGTAGACCTCGCCCAGGCTGATGCCGTAGGCCCGCAGCTTGTTCGGGTCGAGATCGATCTGGTACTCGCGCGGTGCCCCGCCGACCGAGGCCACCTCGGCCACGCCCGGGACGCTGTTCAACTGGTAGCGGACGAACCAGTCCTGGATCGACCGCAGCTCGTCCAGGCTCTTGCCCTCGCCCTCGACGGTGTACCAGAAGATCTGGCCGACGGCCGTGGCGTCGGCGGCCAGGTACGGGACGACGCCCTGCGGCAGGCATCTCCGGGGCGATCGTGGAGAGCTTCTCGAGGACACGCTGGCGGGCGAAGTAGTAGTCGGTCGCGTCCTCGAAGATGATGGTGATCATCGAGAAGTTGAACTCGCTCGACGACCGCACCACCTTCACGCCGGCCAGGCCCTGGAGCTTGACGAGAGCGGGTAAGTGACCTGGTCCTCGATCTCCTGCGGGCTGCGGCCCATCCAGTCGGTGAAGACGATCACCTGGTTCTCCGACAGGTCGGGGATGGCATCGACCGGCATGGTCAGCATGGCGCGCACGCCGGCGATCGCCGAGCGCCAGCGAGGCCAGGATGACGACGAAGCGGTTGCGGACCGACCACTCGATGATCGACTCGATCATGGCGCGCTTTCCCTCGGGCCGACAGGCTGCGAGACGATCGATACCGGATTCGGGAATCCGAGTGGTCTTGGATCCCCGTCACCGACGGATCCGAGGAACTGAAATCCGGAATTTGGAATTCGGAATCTTTGATTCCTTTCTTTGAAACGCTCTCAATGCCGATGGACGCCCGGGATTGGCGCGACGCGGCCCGGGGCGGCGGGCCGTCCGCGTGAGACGAACCATGAGATCCGGGCGCAGCGGGCCCGGTCGCCGGGTTGAGCCGGCTCTCGGCGTCGATCAGGAAGGCGCCCTTCGCGGCGACCTTCTCGCCGGGCGAAAGCCCTTCGAGCACCGGGAAGCGGTCGCCGACGCGGTCGCCGAGGACGACCTCGCGGCCCTCGAAGACGCCCGGCTCGGCCTCGACGTAGACGACTTCTGGTCACCGGTGTCGATGACCGCCGACTCGGGTACGCTGAGCACCTCGTCACGCGGCGGAGGCTCCAGCCGGGCCAGGTACCTGGCGGGCTGGGTCTTCAGCTTGGCCGGACAGGCGGCGCAGCAGATCCAGACCTTGCGGCCCTGGACGTCGACGGTGAGAGGATCGCCCATCGAGCCGAGCTTCGCGCTGGTCACGGGGCAGATCTTCTGCTCGTCCACGGTCAAGCTGGCCTGATGACCCGCATGAGCCGATCGTGACGTCGCGGCGAATTTGTCCCGGAAGGCGGGCGCGTCGGCCACCGGGGTCTTGAGCGTCACCGTGGCGAACATGCCGGGCCGGAGCTGTCGGCCGGGGTTCTCCAGGTCGAACCGGACCTCGACCGTGCGAGTCGCCGGGTCGAGCGTCGGCTGGATGAACTCGACCTTGCCCGGGAACGTCCGGCCGGGATACGCCTCGACGGTCGCCTCGACCGCCTGACCCTCGTGGACCAGGCCCAGCTGATGCTCGAAGACCTGGGCCTGGACCCAGACGTGGCTCAGGTCGGCGATCTCGAACATCGGGTAGCCTTCCGGCACCTCCTGCCCCTCGACCACGTTCTTCTTGACGACGGTGCCGCCGATCGGCGCGAGGATCGGGATCGTCGAAGTCGCTCTTCCCCTGCGCGAGGATCTCGTCGATCTGAGCCTGGGTGATCCCCCACCGCCTGAGCTTCTCGGCGGAGAGCCGGACCAGCTCGCGGCGATCGCCCAGCAGCGACGCGTGCCGCGGCACTCCGACTCTGGTTCGCGTCTTGTTCCGCGCGCCTGGCCGTGATGAGCAACTCCTGGATCGCCTGGCGCAGCTCCGGACTGTAGAGCTCGGCCAGCGGCTCGCCCGCCTTCACCTCCCTGCCGGTGAAATTGACGTGGAGCTTCTCGACCCGGGACTTGCCGGTGACCTTGGAGGCGATCGTCGCCAGCTTGCGCTCGTCGAACCCGACGTACCCGACGGTGGTCAGCGTCTCCATGAGTGGGGCAAAACCCACCTCGGCGGTCTGGATGCCCGCCTGCTCGACGCGGAACGGGGCGAGTTGCACGCGGGACGAGGACCCCCTGCGGCAACCTCGCCTTCTCCCCTTTCTTCCGCCTGGCCAGGGGCATGCCGCAGATCGGGCAACTGCCCGGCTCGTCCTGCACGACCTGGGGGTGCATCGGGCAGTAATACTCGACGCCGGAGACCGCCGCATGCTTCTCGGCGGCCGGCCGCATCCACTTCTCGTAGCGATTCCAGAGTTGATCCCAGTAGGCGAACGCCAGCCCGGTGATCGCCATCAGCGCGATGAACCGGAGCCGGAGCTCCACGACCTTGACGACCAGGCGGAACTTCTGCCAGCGCGTCAGCGGTGCCTCGTCCGTGAGAACGGGCTCGGGCACAGCCCGGACATCCGGTGCTGAGCGACCATTGGAGGACATGATTCGAATCCCCACGCCGGATCGGGTTCAGACCGACCGGCGAGATTCGCGATCGGAGACCAAAGAGGGACACGACGAAGAATACCGGCACGCGATGACCTCACGTCGGCATCCGGGACGGAACCGGGGCGCCAACGGACGGCGATCGAGCGCGCAGGGAGCGGTCTCGGCGCAAGGAGATCTCAGATGAGAAGGCGGGACGCGCGGAGGTAGAGAGGTATCCTCGGCGGACTCTCGGTGGGCGAGAGTGGCGGCACGAAGATGATCGGGAGGCGGGGTTCGGGGATCGATTCAAGAGACCGGGCTCGGTCTTGATCGGTCCGACGCTCGGAAGTGGGCGATCGGGGCTTCGGGGCCGGCTCGGTCGGGTTGCTCGCCCGACACCCGCACGGGGAGGCCGGACTGAGGAGCGGACCGACTTCGTTCGCCATGCGGACAGGGCCGCGCTCGTTCGATTGGGGGCCTGGCTCGGCCTTCTCCGCCTCGCAGCAGCACGCGGATCGGGAAGCGCGGCGCAGCAAGAGTCCGCGCTCTCGTCGGAGCCCTTCATCGAGCAGGCCGATGCCTCGCCGACGACCAATAGCACTCCCGCAATCGCCGCGAGGACGACCGAGGGAAGCCGGAGGCAGGAGCGAGCAGCGGTCATGGCGATGCCACCAAGATTGCCCAGGTCACCACTATTTACATTATAGGTGCCGGCGGGATCTTGACAATCTCAGATATCGATGCAGGCCAGGATCTCCAACATCTTGACTGGATTCACGTCGGAACCGGAGGTCGTCGAAAAACGCGCGCAACCGGGATAATCGTCCGAAGCGGGACCGATGTCGTTGCCGATGGAACTCTTGGGCTCATCGGATCGGCGTTGCCGGTTGCGCGGGCGGTATGCGCGACGCGGTGGCTTCGTCAGGAGGCCGGCAATGACACGACCATGGCGCCCTGCAGTCGTGGTGGCTGTCGTCATCGGACTGATCGGATGTGCCCAGGCCGACCGGCGGTCGGACACCGGCTCGAACGGATCGGGACGTCGGACGCGCTGCCTATCGGCCCGACGAGGCCGGCGACCGACACCAGCCGGCGGCCATGCCGTCGGAGCCAACAGGCCCGACCCCGCCCGAACTGATCGGGCCGCAGCCATTGGATGCCTACATCCGTCGAGCCCTGGCCGAGAACCGGACCGTCCAGGCCGCGTTCCACAATGTCCAGTCGCTGAAGTACCGCATCCCGCAGGTCACGGCGCTGGACGACCCGGTGGCCGCCAACACGAGCTTCCCGATCCCGAGCGTGGGTCCGCAGTACTCGCTGATGGGCTACAACCCCTACAACCTGACGCTGGCACAGCAGTTCCCATGGTTCGGCACGCTGAAGGTGCGAGGCGAGGTGGCCGACCGGGACGTGCGGGTCGCCCTGGCCGAGCTGGCCGCCGCGCAGCTCGACGCCGTCGCCGCGGTGAAGCGGGCCTACTACGAGCTGCATGCGGCCGAAAAGACCGGCGAGATCCTGGCCGAGATTCGCAAGGTCCTTGAACACTTCCAGGCGCTGGCCCGGTCGCGCATTCCCGAGGGCGGTTCGCAGCAGGACGTGATCCGCGCCGAGACGCTGATCACCGAGCTGGATCGGACGCTGGCCGGAAACCAGCAGGATGTCGCCTCGGCCCAAGCGGCGTTAGCCAGGCAGATCCATGCCAACCCCGAGGCCGATCTGCGCACGCTCCCCGAGCTGCCGCAAGAGACCGTCCCCGCGGAGATCGATCGGCTCTACCAGTTGGCCGTGACCGCGCGACCCGAGCTCCGGGGCCGGTTGGAGGCCATCGCCCGCGACGAGAAGGCCATCGAGCTGGCCCGTAAGCGGTCGTATCCCAACGTCACGCTCGGCTTTACCTACATGGACATGACGAAGACCGACGCCGTCTCCCGGACGGCCAGCGGCTCGCCGAACATCGGGCTGTTCGTCGGCTTCAACCTGCCGGTCTACCGCAAGAAGTACGAGGCCGGCGTGTGCGAGGCCCAGGAGCGGGCCCTCGCCGACGCGAAGCTATACGAGGCCCAGCGGGACGAGACGGACAGCGAGATCAAGGACCTCTCCACCCAGGCCAGGGTGCAACAGGACGTCCTGAGCCTGCTCCGCGACGGCATCCTGCCCCGCGCCCGGCATACGCTGGATCTCGCCAGGAGCGACTACGAGAATCAGAACGTCGACATCGCCACCGTGCTGTCGGCCCAGCGGGAGGTGCTCCAGGTCGAAATCCAGGTCGCCCAGGTCGAGGCCGAGCTGGGCAAGGCCCTGGCCTCGCTGGAGCGTGCCGTCGGTTGCCGGATCACCCAGGAGACGCAGGTGGAGACGCAGGCGAGGCCGGATCACGGACCCGATGACGTCTCACTGTCCCCGCCGTGCGAATCCACGCCCTCCCCATAGTGGCGAGCGGAATACGCGCCGACTATAATCTGGGGGCGATCAGAACCCCCCCGGAGGCTACTACGATGCGTCGCACGCTCGTGTTCGGCTGGATCGTCCTGTGCGGGGCCGCCGCGATGGCGCAGCCCCCGGTCAAAGTCGCCTCGATCGAGGGCGTGACCGAGTATCGGCTCGCCAACGGGGCGCGGGTGCTGCTCTTCCCCGAAGCGTCGCGGCCGACCGTGACCGTCAACCTGACCGTGCTCGTCGGCAGCCGCCACGAAGGCTACGGCGAATCCGGCATGGCCCACCTTCTCGAGCACATGGTCTTCAAGGGGACGCCCGACCACCCGCAAATCCCGAAGGCGCTTCGCGATCACGGGGCCAGCTTCAACGGCACCACGAATAGCGATCGCACCAATTACTTCGAGACCATGCCCGCCACCGACGCGAACCTCGAGTTCGGCATCGCCCTGGAATCCGATCGGCTCGTCAACAGTTACGTCAAGGGTGAGGACCTGCTGTCGGAGATGACCGTCGTCCGCAACGAGTTCGAACGCGGCGAGAACAACCCGGCGTCGATCCTCAACCAGCGGATCCACGCCGCGGCCTACGAATGGCACAACTACGGCAAGTCCACGATCGGCAGCCGTGCCGACATCGAACGCGTACCCATCGAGAACCTGAAGGCCTTTTACAAGAAATACTATCAGCCCGATAACGCCGTGCTGATCGTGGCCGGCAAGTTCGACGAGGCGAAGGCCCTCGCCCTCGTGGAGCGATACCTCGGCTCGATACCGAGGCCGATGCGCCGCCTGGATGCCACCTACACCGAGGAGCCTCCGCAAGACGGCGAACGGACGGTGACGCTGCGCCGGGTCGGCGCCGTCGGCTCGGTGGGCGTGGCGTATCATGTCCCGTCGGCCTCGCAGGCCGACTGGGCGCCGCTGAGCCTGCTGGGCGGTATCATCTCGCAGTCGCCGAATGGCCGGCTGTACAAGGCCCTGGTTGAATCGAAGCTGGCGACCAACGCGTCGGCGCGTTCGGATAACTCGCACGATCCCGGCCTGTTCTTCGCATCGGCGTCCTGCGAGCCGGAGAGGCTCGATGCGGTGCGCGACGCCCTGGTGAAGACGGTCGAATCCCTCGGCGACTTGCCCTTCACCGACGACGAGGTGAACAAGGCGAAGGTCCGCAGCAAGCGGAACGCCGAGATGCTGCAATCGAATAGCCAGGCGATGTCGCAGGCGCTGAGCTCGTCGGCGAGCGTCGGCGATTGGCGGCTGCTGTTCATCCAGCGCGATCGGGTCGCCGCGGTGACCGCGGCCGACGTCAACCGCGTGACGAAGATGTATCTCCAGAAGCCCAATCGCACGGTCGGCGTCTACATCCCGTCCAGGGAATCGATGCGGCTGGCGGTGCCCGTCGCTCCCCCCATCGACCTGGTTGTGAAGGACTACAAGGGGGGCGCCGTGGATGTGGCGGGTGAAGCGTTCGACCCCTCGCCCGCCAACCTGGATTCCCGGACCAAGATCGTGAATGACGGCAGCCTGAAGGCCGGCTTGTTGCACAAGAAGAATCGCGGCGAGACGGTCTCGCTCGTGCTGACGCTCCATTACGGCAGCTCCGAATCGCTCAAGGGCCAGACGGCCGTCGCCGGGATGCTCCCCGGCCTGATGATGGCCGGCACGAAGAAGCACGATCGCCAGGCCCTGCGCGAGGAGCTGGAATCGCTGGGCGTCCGCATCACATCGGGTGGCGGCGGCGGTGGCCGAGGGGGTCGCGGGGGCCGCGGCGGCGGAGGGGGCGGCGGTACTCCCGGGCAACTGACCTTCTCCGTTCAGGCCAAACGCGACACGCTCCCGCGGGCACTCGATCTGCTGGGCGAGATCCTCCGCGAACCGGCATTCCCCGTCGAGGAGTTCGAAACGGCGAAGAGCCGCATGGCCTCGATGCTCTCCGCCGGTCGCACCGAGCCGGGCGCCCTGGCCCGGAACAAGCTCAGCCGCGCCCTGTCGCCGTACGCGAAGGATGACGTGCGTTACGTGCCGACGCTCGAGGAGACGCTCGACCGCAACCAGCACGTCACGCTCGAGCAAATCAAGACGCTGTACGAGACGCAGGTCGGCGGCTCGCACGCCGAGCTGGGCATCGTCGGCGACTTCGACCCGGAGAGCACGCTCCGGCTCGTGAAGCGGATGCTGTCCGGCTGGGAATCGAACACGCCATTCGAGCGGATCGACCACAAGGTCGGCGACTACGGGACGGGGATGAAGGAGGACATCGTCACGCCCGACAAGTCGAACGCGGAATACCTCGCGGGGCTCTCGTTCGCCCTCTCGGACAGCGACCCGAACTACCCGGCGCTCCGGATCGGCAACTTCATCTTCGGCGGCAGCACGCTCGCCTCGCGGATCGGCGACCGGATCCGCCAGAAGGACGGACTTTCCTACGGAGCCACCTCGTCGTTCGTCGCTTCATCCCGCGATCCGGTGGCCTCGCTGACGGTCACCGTCAGCACCAACCCGGCGAACATCGACAAGGTCACCGCCGCGGTCATGGAGGAGCTCCAGCGGTTCCTCAAGGACGGCCCGACGGACCGGGAAGTCGCGGACGCGAAGCAGGCCTTCGTCGAAGCCCAGAAAGTCGGCCGCACGGGCGATCCGACGATCGCCGCGCAAATCGTCTCGAACCTGAACACGGGCCGAACTTTCGCCTTCGCCGCCGACCAGGAAAAGTCGATCCTGGCTCTCACACCGACCAAGGTCGCCGAGGCGTTCCGCAAGTATATCGATCCGCAACGGCTGGTCGTCATCCGCGCGGGGGATTTCCAGAAGTAGCCACCGGCGACCGCGGTTCGAGCGCGTCACATCGACATGCCGGTCCCGGATGTGGCAGGAGACATGAGGCTGGGCGGTTGTCGGAACGGGTAGCCGATGCTGGGCGGCATGACGCTTGTCCCACCGCCGCGCGGCATGCGCTGCATCCCGCCCAGGCCCATCGTGTCGCGGGAGTTGACGGGCGACAGCGCCCGGATCCGGGGCCGGGAGCGGCCCGAGCCACCGGACATCGCGGACATCCCACCGGAGAGCGGCGAGAGGCTGAAGGAGGTCCGGCCGGATGCCATGGACGTCGTCGAGCGCGATCGGAAGGAGAGCGTGGAACCCCCGCCCATGCGGCTGGGCATGAACCCCTCGAACGTCCCGGCGTAGGGGATGATCATCGGGCTGCCACTCCCCATCCCGGCGATGGGATCGCTCGATGGCGCCCCATAGCCCCCCAGGGAAGCCGACGGAACGTACCCCTGGGCTGAAGCCGCGGGAGCTTCAATGGCCAGGCCAACCGCGATCAGGACGCACGGCACCCATCGCTTCAATGCCGCTCTCATTGCTTCATCCTCTTCAAACAGTCTCACTTCGACCGGGCATACCGGCCCATCAGCCGTCCCTCGGCCAGGATGTGCCCCTTGATCGCCTTGAGGACGTCAGAACGTGTCGGCGAGGCCGTGTCCGACCCGACCGCCGCGTCCAGAGCGTAGATCCGGAAGAAATAGCGGTGTGTCCCGCTCGGAGGACACGGCCCGCCATAGCCGAATTTGCCGAAATCGTTTTTTCCCTGCCGGGCGCCGGCCTTGGGCTTGGATTCGCCGGTCGACACCATCGATTCCGCCGGCACGACCGCTTCGGCCGGCACGCCTCCCTTGAGCCCCTTGACGTCGGTGGGCAAGTCGACCACCACCCAGTGCGAGAAGGTCCCCATCGGGGCGTCGGGGTCGTCACAGATCAGGGCAAGCCCCCTGGCCGCCGGCGGTACGCCCGACCAGTCCAGCGGCGGCGAGATTCCCGCTCCGTCGCAGGTGAATTCCCTGGGGATCGACTCTCCTTCGGCGAACGCCGGGCTCAGCAACGTCATCGTCAGCCGGCTGGGATCATCGACCCCTTCCGGCTCTGAATGCCAGCAGCCCGCGAACGCGAGCGCCAGGCCGGCGGCGATGGCCAGACCGGGCCTCGAACCGCGAAAAGCCCTTCGGGCCCCCGGTCGCCTGCTCATCGGGCCACCTCCCGCCGTCACATCCGGCCGCCGGTCGTCCGGACGAATTGTCTCGGACATTTACTATCGTCGGAGCCCTGGTGTATTCTATGGAATATCGTCTCTGCGGCCTGGGGAAGCCGCAAGGCCGAGGCGACTTTTTCGGGGCGGTCACGGCGACGGCGTCGCGGGATCTCGGGCCCGGGTTTTGGGAGAAACAGCGATGAAGAAGCAACTTCTGATCGCGGCGCTCTGCGGGATGGGACTGGCCGGTGCGGCGTCCTTCCACGGCGTCCGCGCTCAGGACGACGGGGAGGATGCGCCTCCGCCGATCGTCATCCGATCGATGAATCGGCAAATGGTCCGTCCCGGCAGCGGGCGGCCGATGCAGGACTTCAACGAGCTGACCAAGAATGCGAAGACCTACGAAGGGTTCATCACGCTCCACGAGAAGGATCAGCATCTGTATGCCGAGATCAAGCCGATGCTGCTCGAGCAGCCGATCCTGGCGCCCGATGGTGATCGCGCGCGGCTCGGCGAATGCCGGCATGCCGCTGAATTTCGGCGACGAGTGGGTCCTGACCTTCCACCGGGTCGGCGACAACCTCCAGCTCATCCGCAAGAACATCCATTTCACGGCACCGTCGGGCACGCCGCTCGACAAGGCGGTGAAGCAGAACTACACCGACTCGATCCTGATGTCGTTGCCGATCTTGAGCATCAGCCCCAAAGGCGGCGGCCTGGTGATCGACTTCGCCGACATCTTCCTGACCGACTTCGCGCAGGTCGGGATGGGCTTCCTGGACCGCAATCGGTCCCACTGGTACAAGATCCGCGCCTACGACAGCAACGTCGAGATCCAGGTCGAGGCGACTTTCGCCGGCGGCCGGCAAGGCGGGCGGTTCTATTTCGGCGGGCCTTCCGCCGTGGTCGACCCCCGCGGCATCACGATGGTCCTGCACTACAGCCTCTGCAAGAACCCGGAATTCGGATACCACCCGCGGATGGCCGACTACCGCGTCGGCCACTTCCTCAACACGGTCACCGACTTCGCCAACCCCAATCCGGACACCAACGCCAAGCGGATGATCAACCGATGGCGGCTGGAGAAGGCGGTCCCCGGCGCCAAGCTCTCTCCGCCCAAGAAGCAGATCGTCTGGTACATCGAGGACAACGTCCCCGAGGAATACCGGCCCTATGTCCAGGAGGGGATCCTCGAGTGGAACAAGGCCTTCGAGAAGATCGGCTTCAAGGACGCCATCGCCGTCCGATGGGCGGAGGCCGGACGCGACGACTTCGAGCCGGAGGATATCCATTACTGCACCCTGCGCTGGGTCACCACCGGCAGCACCTTCGCGATGTCGGGCCTCCGCAGTAATCCGCTGACCGGCGAGATGATCGACGGCGACGTGATCTTCGACGCGAGCTGGATCAAGAGCTGGAAGGAAGAGTACGCCTTCCTGGTGGGCATGCCGATCCCGACCGGCGCGGGACAGGCCCCCGACCAGATGTCCGGCGCGTTCCCGCTGGCGGTGGGCGACATCATCAGCCCGATCATGGCCGCCAGGGAGGGATTCGGTCAGATCGTGCCGCCGCCAGGGACTCGGCGCGCCGCCGCCTGGAGGAACGCCCTCCTGGCCGGCACCGGCCAGCCCGAATTCGCGGCCCGGCGCGACGGCGGATCCCCCATCGCCATCGACGTCGTCCCGACCGGCTGGGACCCGATCCAGTCTCAGCTCCAGCAGCGACTCGCCCAGGGGCGGACCTCGGCCTGCAACTACGCCGCGGCCAAGTCGCACGAGATCCGGTTCGCCGCGTTGGCCCTCGCGCTGGCCGAGGCCGACAACCCGACCACCCCTGCCGACGACGAGAAGGGCAAGGAGAAGCCCAAGACCAAGCCGGCCGCCGAGGAGAAGAAGGATCAGGCCAAGAAGGAGCCGGAGAAGAAGGAGCCCAAGCTCCCCGAGGAGTTCCTCGGTCAGGCCATCAAGGAAGTGGTGATGCACGAAGTCGGCCACTCGCTGGGCCTGCGGCATAACTTCCGCGCCAGCGGCATGCTCCGCCCCGAGCAGGTCAACGACACGGCGATCACCCGGCTCAAGGGCTTGTCCGGCAGCGTGATGGACTACAACCCGATCAACGTCGCGCCCAAGGGCCAGAAGCAAGGCGACTACGCCTCCACGACGATCGGCCCCTACGACTACTGGGCGATCGAATATGCTTACACGCCGGTCATGGGCAACGAGGAGGAGGCGCTCAAGAAGATCGCCGCCCGCTCCCCCGACCCCGACCTGGCGTTCGCCACGGACGACGACATGCGGGGAAATGACCCCCTCGTCAACGCCTACGACCTGACCTCCGACACGCTCGATTACGGCCGGACGCGGATGGCCATGGCCGACGAGCTACTGAAGGACCTCGACCACCGCGTGGTCAAGGACGGCGAGTCCTGGTCGCGACTCCGCACCGCCTTCCTGTCTTGCATCCAGCAGTATGGCAACGGGGCCGACCTGGCGGCCGAGTACATCGGCGGCAACTCGATTCATCGCGACTTCAAGGGGAGCGACAAGGCCCACGATCCGGTGACGCCCGTGTCCGGGTCCCGTCAGCGCGAGGCCCTCAAGCTCCTGGTCGACCGGATCCTCGGCGACAAGTCGTTCCACTTCTCGCCGGGCCTGCTCCGCAAGCTGATGAGCGAGTCCTGGCAGGATAGCCGCTCCTACTTCTTCATGGACTCGGACTATCCCATCTACCGCCTGGTCCTCGAGATCCAGGAGATCGTGCTCGATCATTGCCTCGACTCGAGCGTGCTCCAGCGGATCCAGAACCAGGAGATGCAAAGCGACGCCGGCAGCAATCCCCTGAAGATCTCCGAGGTCTTCCGCTCCCTGTCTGATGGGATCTGCACCGAGCTGTGCGCCCCCCCTGCGAAGGGTGCCACGACGCCGTTCGAGATCTCGACCATCCGCCGCAACCTCCAGCGCGAGTACATCAAGCGGCTGAGCACGATGGTGCTCGGGCCCAAGAACGACTCGTCCATGGGCGGCTATCGTTACGTGATCTTCTACGGGATCCAGTCGCCGGCGCCGGCCGACGCCAAGAACCTGGCGCGACTGCACCTCGAGGAGATCGGCAAGCACATCGATAAACTCCTCGCGGAGCCGGGCGTGAAAGTCGAAGACACCACGCTGGCCCATCTCAAGGAGATCCACTTCCGTATCGACAAGGTATTGAAGGCGAATCTCAACGTCAACGAGCCCTGAGGCTCTTGACCGGGCGTCAATGACGATCGAATTCCACGAAAGAACGGGGCGGGCGGGCTCGGGTCGGGTCCGCCCGCCCGCTTCGTGCGCCGAATGGTCTCCGCGAGACGGTCAACGAATCGCCGGCCACGGCGAACATTTCGCCTTCGCCGTCGGGAGAGGCGACGGGCTTCAGGACGGAACTCATGACTTCGCAATAAGATGCACATCCTTAACGGGTCGGCGCGGCAATTGCGAAGGGAGGTCGAGACTTTTCCGGCCGACACGAGTCCCCGAGGTCCATCGTCATGAAGCGGAGAGACGGCTTCACGCTGATCGAGCTACTGGTCGTGATCGCGATCATCGCGGTGTTGATCGCGCTGTTGCTGCCGGCGGTCCAGGCGGCGCGCGAGGCCGCGCGCCGGATCCAGTGTGTGAATGACCTGAAGCAGTTGGGAATCGCCCTGCACAACTACCACGATGCGCTATCGGTCTTACCGCCGGGGTACATCGCATCGAGACCGTTTTACGATGGCGAGACCGACACGGCCCCCGGCTGGAGCTGGGCGTCGATGATCCTGCCGCAGCTCGACAACGGGCCGTTGTACTCGTCCATCAACGTCTATCTACCGATTCAGGCTTCGGCGAATACGACCGCGACCCAGACACTCCTCGCCGCGCTCTTCTGTCCCTCGGATCAGCTTCCGCCTGGCGGGACGTTCCCGGTGACCGACGGGCTGGGGAATACGGTCGCCACGGTGGCGCCTTCCTCCTACGCGGCCTGCACCGGCAACGACGCAGTCGGACGTGGCGCTCGGGCTCAATAACGACGGTCTGGGCAATGGGCTGTTCTTCCGCAACAGCGGGATTCGCATCGCGGCCATCACCGACGGCACGAGCCAGACGGTCATGCTCGAGGAGCGCGCCTGGGGGGACACGGAGGGGACCTGGGCCGGCGCGGTCGCGGGCGGAGTCGTCCTGCGAGGACCGTTCAACCCGTGCCCGACTGTGGCTACGGGCGGCTCCCCGTATTATCTGGCGCCGTGCCTCGTGCTGGTCCATTGCAACATGCTCAACAGCAACTCCGACCTTGATAGCGGGCTGGACGATCCCTCGAGTTTCCATCCCGGCGGAGCCAACATCCTCTTCGCGGACGGATCGGTGCACTTCCTCCGGAGCATACCGTCCAATGCCGGCGTCAACCCGGACGGCACGACCCGCTATTCGCCAGGAAGCATCATTTTTCAGGCCCTGGGAACCCGGGCAGGCGGCGAGGTCGTGAGCTCCGACTCATACTGAGGGCGTCCGGGACATGAGCATGACGAGGAATCTCCGAGCCGCGAAGAGCCCCACCGCGACGGCGGCGATGCTGTCGGCGATCCTCGGCTCGGCCGTCGCCTGGACGGGGTGCGGCCGCGAGGAAAGGGGGCCGGAACTGTTGGGCGGCCGGGAGGTGAAGTCGTGGGTCGCGGACCTGCACCATCCCAGGCCGCAGGTTCGCCGCCAGGCCGTGATCAAACTGGGCAACGTCGGGGACTCCGACCCATCCGTGGCCGCGGGACTGGTCGAGGCCCTGAATGATCCCGAACCCCTCGTCCGTCGCGATGCGATCCTCGCCGTCGCCCGGCTGAAGGACCCGCCGGCTGCGTTGAAACAACGGCTCGAGACCATGAGCCGCTCCGACAAGGACGCGCGTGCCCGGGACCTGGCCCGCAAGGCCGTGATCCGCATCGGTGGCATCGAGTGAGCCGACGCTCCAGCTATGAGAGGGTGTACAGGGACGCCGGATCGGCGTAGGGTGGGTCGAGCCTCGAGCCTCGCCGCTCAACGAGGAGTCCCCGGCATGAACGAAAAGGCCCGGATGGAGAAGGCCGTCCTGCACTTCGACGATCAGCTCCGGGGCATGCGGTCCGGCACGATCGGCATCGGCCTGATCGAGACGGTGCGGGCCTCGGTCCAGGGAAACCTGGTGCCGATCAATCGCCTGGGGACGGCTCGGGTACAGGGCGACCGGATCCTGATCACGCCGTTCGACCGCGCGAATGTCCCGGCGATCGTCAGGGCGCTGACGGAATCGAAGCTGAGCGCCTACGCCGTGAATCCGACCATCGTGAGCGTCAGCGTGCCGCCGATGAGCGTCGAGCAACGCCACGAGATCGCCCGGCACGTCAAGAAACTGGGCGAGGACGCGAAGGTCGCCATCCGGGCGATCCGACAGCAGACGCGCAAACAGATCGAGTCGTCCGGGAGGGGCTCGCTGAAACGCGTCCAGGAGGCGACGGACGCCGCCATCGCGGAGATCGAACGGCTGGTCAAGGCGAAGCTGGACGAACTGGCCTGACGAGATCCCGGAAGCAAGGTCTTGACAAGCTATTTAGTCTAGCTAAATAATGAGTCATGCAAAGAATCGAGCGGGACAGGTTGCGCGGGCATCTGGAGGCGATGGTGCTGGCGGCCCTGGAACGGGGCGCGGCGCACGGCTTCGAGGTGTTGCACCGCCTCGAAGACCTGGGCTGCGGGGCGCTGGCCCTCAAGGAAGGGACGCTGTACCCGGTCCTGTATCGCCTCGAGGCGGCGGGCCTGGTGCGGGGCGAGTGGGAGGACGACTCGGTGGGCCGACGGGGTCCGCGGCGGCGGATCTACGCGCTTACCGAGAAGGGGAAGCGCGACCTGGCGCGGCGCCGCGAGGACTGGTCGGAGTTCGTGACGGTCGTGGGTCGGATCCTGGGGGCACCGGCATGAATGACAATCCCTTCACGAACTACATCGAGCGGGTCGTGGGGCCGGTCCGGGCGATCGGGACGCGGAAGGACCGGATGCGTGAGGAGCTGGCCGCCCACCTGGTAGCGAGTTGGGAGCAGGAACGAGGCGGGGGCGGCGACGAGATGGCCGCCGCCGAGCGAGCCATCCTGCGGATGGGCGAGATCGGCGAGCTCAGCCGGTCGCTCCAGGACTCGGTGCCGCGGCTCGAGCGTTGGCTGTTCGCGCCCTGTCCGCTCGCTGTCCTGGGTCGACCGCGTGGACCGCGCCGCGTCGCCGAGGGACGGCGAGACTCCGGCGCGTTACGCGGTCCGGGTCACGGCGTGGTTCACCGCGGGGATCGCGGCGGCGGAGTTCATCGTCGTCCCGGTGGCGATGGCGACTCAACGGCCGCCCGAGCTCCGACGGGTCAACGACCGTGCTGTGGGCGATCGCGTCCCTCGTGGTCTCGGGCAGCGGCGCCATCGTGTTCGTCCTGCTGGGCGCCGCGATGGTCCGGGCGATCGAGGACCGCAGGGCGGGCCGCGTGCGCCTCGTGCTCTGTTCCGTGCTCTCGAGCGTGGTCGCGATCGGCCTGGGGATGAGCTTCGTCCTGATCGTCTCGCTGGACCGCCATGTCGGGTGCCCGTTCGCCGGAGCCGATTTCGTCAGGCTCGTGGCCGCATCATTCTTCGCACCGCCGCTGCTGATGTACGCCGCCCGCGAGTCCGTCGCGCGGCGACGGCGCCGCGAGTCCTGGGGCCTCGCCGACGTCGCAACTTGAACCGGAGACACGACAACACACCTTGAAGGAGATGCATCCCATGACCTCGATGCGACGACTGGCATTGGCGGCGGTCCTGGTCCTGGCGGCGTCGGGCTCGGCGACGGCCGCGCCGCGGGTACGCGACGTCTGGCACGCCTATGTCGCCGACGGCCATCGCTACGGCGCACGCCACATGATCGTCGCCCGCCTGCCCGACGGGAATTACCGCATCACCACCGACAGCCGGCTCCTGCTCGACGTCCTCGGGGTGAACAAGGAGGAGATCCTCGAGCGCGGCGAGTACGTCGTCACGCCGGACTACCGGCCGGTCTCGATCGCAGTCGACGCGAAGCGGGGATCGGGGCCGGCCCACATGACGGGCCGGCGTCGCGGGGACGCGCTGGAGGTGACCACGAAGGTGGCTGGTGTCGAGCGCGCCCGTACCTTCGGCCCGGCCGACGCGATCTTGCCCAGGCCCTGCGTGGACGACTGGCTGGCCGACCGGCCGGCGGACTTCCGGGCCGGCGAGGTCCTCGTGCTGGACGAGGTGTCCTGCGAGGCGCGGACGGCGAGGGTGAAGCGGGTCGATCCCGGCGACGGCGGTTCGTCATGGTCGATCGACCAGGGGCTGGACGAAGGAGAACAGCGGCTCGTCCTGGACTCGGACGGCCTGCGGCTCTCGTCCTCGAGCGCGTCCGGGATGCTGAAGATGGAGCGATGTTCCGCCGAGCAGGCGAAGGCCATCGACTTCCGCAAGCTCGACGGGCGCGACCTGCTGATGTTCCCCATCAGCGAGGAGATCGGACCGATCGACCGGCTTGAGTCGTTGACCGTCGAGCTGCGCTGGAAGGACATCACGTTCGATCGGTTCCGGCTGGAGGACGATCGCCAGCATGTCGTCGAGCGATCGCAGGAGGGGACGCGATACCGGTCCGTGGTGCGGATCGAGCCTGCCGAGCCGATCGCGCATCCCGCTCGACTGCCGATCTCGGGGCCGGAGTTCGCCGCCGCGCTGGGCGAGTCGCGTTTCATCAAACCGCATGACCCGAAGATCGCCGCCCTCGCCCGGGAGGTGACGCAGGGGAAGACGGACGCGCTCCAAGCCGTCCGGGCGCTCTCCGAATGGGTCTCGAAGCACGTCGAGGCTGCCGCCATCGCGGAGACCCTCACGGGGCCGGAGGTCCTGGCGTGTCGCAAGGGCAAGTGCAGCGAGTTCGCCATCCTATTCGCCTCGCTGGCGCGGGCGGCCGGGATTCCCACGCGGATCGTCCTCGGCGACCGGTTGCTCCTGGGCCAGTGGGGCGGTCACATGTGGAACGAGGTCTACGTCGGACGCTGGATCCCCGTTGACGCGAGCTACAACGAAGTCGGCCAGTCCCTCGCCCTGCTGAAGTTCGTCGACGCCGATTCGGTCGAGGGCGTGGCGCCGCTGCGCTTTGCCTTGCCGGCGAGCCTCGAGCTGCGGATCATCGGCCATCGCTCGTCCGCGCCTCCGCTGGCGAAACGGTTCAAGACGGGTATCGACGGCCGCGTCTACACCAATGCGGAGCTGGGCTGCCGGATGACCGCGCCGGCGGAAGGCTGGTCAATCGAGAATAAACCGGAGCCGGGCGTGGCGATGGTCCGCTTCAAAGTACCCGGCAAGGACGACGTCCAGATCCACCTCGTCGGGTTCCCCCTGCCGGCCGGGTTCGAGCCGAAAACGCTGATCGGCCTCCGCCGGAAGCACTACGAGTCGACCCTCAAGGGACTCGAGTTCTCCTCCGACGAGGCGTGCACCGTCAATGGCCTGAAGGGTTATCGGCATGTATTCCGCCACGTCCGAGAAAAGGGGAAGCCCCGACGCGCCGACGAGGTGATCTGGACCAAGGCCGGATCGGGCTTTCTCCTGGCGCTCAGCGTGGAGGAGTCGGCCTACGAGGCGATCAAGCCTCAATTCGCCGCGCTGCTGGCGAGCTTCGAGGATCTGGAACGGAAGTAGGTCGGTGGATCCGGCCGTGCCGGCCGCAGAGGCCGGCGACGATCGGCGCCCCGGCGCCACCGACCGCCGCGGCGATCAGCGCAAGCAGCGAATGACCGGCGATCATCAGGGGGTCGTCCTCGAACCGGACCGGCCGATACGCGTCGGGGAAGACCCGGATGTATCCGGACTGGACGCGATAGGTCAGCCCGAGCTGGCCGAGGGCGAGGCGCAGAGCGTCCCGGGACGAAATGTTCTCGCGATCGACCGACACCAGCAGATGCTCAATCTCCGTCGGCGCGAGCCGCAACTCGTCCCAAGCGGGATAGATGAGGGGGTCCTTGCCGATCGCGTTTCGGACCGCGTCCTTGATCGGCTTCAGGACGGTCCCCAGCGGCGTGTTCCCGGAAAAATGGAGCGAGACCGGCGCGGCGAGGGCGTTCCTGAGTTGCCGGCTTTCCTCGTCGGTGGGGAGGTCCTTATCGTCGAGGTCAATGGCCGTCCTCGGGCCGCCGAGGCGAAAGACGGCATTGAGCCAGTGGTTGGTCGGCAATTTCGGCGACACGAGCGGACTGAAGGCCAGGATCAAGTAACCGAGCCCGAAGGAGGCGGCCCCGATCCAGACCTCGCGGCGCCGGCCCCGACCGAAAGCCGCGCCAAGGACGGCAAGCCCCATCAAGGCCCAGGTCAACAGAAACACCGTGCCCGCCGCCAGGGCTTTGTCGGAAACCGCGCCGGCCAGCCATGCGATCGAGACGAGGCCGATGCCCGAGAGGCCCACGACGGCGGGCTTCCCCCACCATCTCGCGGAGTCTCCGGCCAGCGGCGCTTCCTCATCGCCGACCCGCGCGAGACACGCAACGCCCGAACAGCCGTCCGGTCAGCCAGCCTCCGAGGAACGCGATCCCCACGGCCCAGGCATCATGCGCGATGCGCACGTTCGGCGGCAGGGCGGGCAGATCGCTGCGAAGATTGACGGAACCGGGCACGAAGCGGACGGTCGGCAGTGGCCCCTCGTGGCCGGAGTACCAGTGAGCCAGCGCCAAGTAGCCCCAGCCGAAGACGGCGAAACCCAGCAGACGCGGCCGATCGCTGGCTTCCCGACAGATCGCACCGATGACCGATAGCATCAGCATGCCACCCGCGAAGAGATGCACCGCGCCTGCGCAGGTCTCGGCGGTGGCACCGATCAAGACGCCGGTGACCGCGCAGCTCACCAGCAGGCCGATCGATCCGGCGATCGCGAGTCGTGGGTGGCGGATCATGGCGAGTCCCCCTCGCTGGTTTCGCCCCGCCGGGACTGCCGCACCCGGTCGGAGACGAAGCTGGCCGACACCGCACCAAGTCCGGCCGCGATCAAGGCCAGCAGGCTGTGTCCGACGACCTGTACGGGGTCTTCATAGACCGGGATCGTGGCGGAATCCTTGTCCGAGATCATGACGACCCCGGAACGGACGCTGAACCCCAGGCCGAGCTGCTTTAAACAGAGTCGCAACGCGACCCGCACGGGGATGGCGTCCACGTCGAGCTGGACGGTCGAGCTCAGGGTCCGCTCGGCGGTCTCCAGGCCGATCGGGTCGACGTAGATCGGGATGCCAGGGAAGTTCGCGTCCTTGGTCGCGTTCCGGATGTGCTTCAGCACCTCATCAAGTGACGTCTCCCTGGGGAAGTGCATTGCGATCGGCTGATCCATTTTCCTCATGATGGCGTCGTTCCTGACGCGGGGGAAAACCTCGGTCGTGAAGTCGGGGAGATCCGAATGAATCGGCGGGCCGTCGGGCCGAACCAGACTGTTGATCATCCCCTCGGTCGGCATGTGTGCGGTGACGATGAACAGTTGGGACTGGCCGAAGCTCAAGGCCAGGTAGCCGAAGCCGAAGAGCGCGGCGCCGAGCCAGGACTCTCGCTGTCTGCCCCGACTGAAGACCGCGCCGAGAGCCGCCATGCCGAGCAAGCCGCAGGTCAGCAGGAAGCTCGCGCCCGCCCAGATCCCGGGGGCCGGCCAGCGACCGACCGCGGCGGCCATGGCCACGATCCAGAAGGCCGACAGTCCCACCAGGGCCGGCCACTTCCATCGAGCCCGCGACGATCGTCTGGCGGATCCCGTCTCGTCCACGGGATCGGACGGGGCGGGCGCGTTGCCGCCGACCAGGAACCCGGACAGGAGGCACCCGACGAGGCCCAATCCGAGGGCCCATAGACAGTGGAGGATTCGATAACTCGGAGCCAGCGAATCCCAGTCCTCGACCCTCCGACTCGTGGGGGTGATCGTCAGCCCGCGCCACGAGCCGATGACTTCCGCCAGCGTGATCGTCGGCAGCGGGTTCCGATAAGCCGCCGTCCAGTACGCCAGCGCGAGGTAACCCCCGCCGAACAGGACGAACCCGAGCCACCAGGCCCGCTCCTCCCGCCCGCGGCAAAGGACACCCACCACCGCGAGCATCAATGCGCCACAGGTGAAGAGCAGCATGATCCCCGCCGAGGTCTGCGAGGAGTTCCGCAGGACGGCGGAGCCCAGCGCCGCGACCAGCACGACGCCCATCAGTCGCGCGATCGAGATGCGGAGTTTCCGGTTCATGACAACTCCGTGCCGCAATCTCCGACTCATGCCGCGATCCCGGTCCAAGCGGGCCGATCGGTCGGATACCGACCATCAGATCGAATCGTCGGATTATTCGGTTCTCCGGACCAATACTCCCTCATCGGTCCTGGTTCTGCACCCCCAATCCGACCCGTTCCTCGGCCGTCGCCATCGGCTTCAGGGTCGCGAAGTCGAAGTCCTCGAACCTCAATCGAACTTCGAGCCCCCTCGTGAAAAGGATCGAGTGTCGAAACGCCGTCTCCTCGCCAGACCGGACGAGCTCGACCTCATCATGCTGCCATTCCAGGTACGGACATTCCTCGAAGAGAGATTCATGTGTGCGGGAACTGAGGCTTGCTTGGGGGACCGACCTGCGACTCGATCTTGTAGGTCAACGAGGCGTAACTCGGGCTCATCAGATGGCGTTCCGTGGTCGCCGCGCGATTCATTCGCTTCATTGCTCTCGTCATCCGATGGCGAGGATCTCCTTGACCACCCGCGCCGGTCGGCCGTCGGTCAGGCGCTGCTCGCGGCCGTTGGCGTGGTAGACCAGCCGCGTGTGGTCCAGGCCGAAGAGGTGCATGATCGTCGCCTGGAAGTCGTTGGGCGTGACGATGTTCTCGGCGGCGCGATGGCCCACCTCGTCGGTCGCGCCGAAGGTCATGCCGGGCTTGATCCCACCGCCGGCCAGCCAGATCGAGAAGCCCTGGCCGTTGTGGTCGCGGCCGGCGCCCTGGTCGAGGTTCCCCTCGCTGACCGGCAGCCGGCCGATCTCGCCGCCCCAGTGCACGATCGTCGTGTCCAGGAGTCCTCGCTGCTTGAGATCGGTGACGAGGGCGGCCGCGGGCCGGTCGGTGCGCTGGCAGATGGCGGGCAGGCTCGTCCGGATCGAACTGTGCGTATCCCACGGCTGGCCGCCGAGGAAGAGCTGGACAAAGCGGACGCCCCGCTCGACCAGTCGCCGGGCGATCAGGCAGCGAGCGCCGTACTCGCGTGTAGCTTCCTCATCCAGGCCATAGAGGCGGCGGATCGACTGGGGCTCGCCGGTGATGTCGAGCGCCTCCTTGGCGGCGGTCTGCATGGCCGCGGCCAGCTCGTAGCTCTGGATGCGGGCCTCGAGGTCGGACTCGCCGGCGTGTTGCGCGAGATGCCGCCGATTGAGGCGGTCGAGCAAGGCGAGGTTCTGCTGTTGCAATCGCCCGCGCAGGTGCGGCGGCGGATCGAGATTCAGGATCCGCGGCTCCTCGGGCCGGAGCACGGTCCCTTGATACAAGGGCGGCATGAACCCGCTCGACCAGTTGATCGTGCCGTCAACCGGCGGGCCGCCGGGGTCCGAGAGCACCATGTACGCCGGCAACTCCTGCGACTCGCTGCCCAGACCGTAGACGATCCAGCTCCCCATTGTCGGCCGGCCGGCGATGCCCGCGATTCCCCCGTGGAAGAAGCGGATCGAGACCTCATGGCCGTTGTGTCCGGTATGCATCGAGCGGACCACGCAGATGTCGTCGACGATGCCGGCCGTCGCCGGCAGGAGCTCGGAGACGTCGGTGCCGCACGCGCCGTGCCTGGCGAACTTCCACGGCGAGCCGAAGAGCTTCTTGTTGGCCCGGTTCACGAAGCTGTAGACGATGTCGCCGCCGTACTCGGTCCCGTGGTGTTTCGAGAGCTCGGGCTTCGGGTCGAGCAGGTTGACGTGCGACGGCCCGCCATGCATGAACAGCGAGATCATCGCGTTGGCCCTGGGCGGGAAGTGCGTGGCCTTCGGCTTCAGGTCCAGCGGCAGGTTCTCTCCGGGCTTCTTGGGCACGTCGGCCAGGAGCCCATCCTGGCGCAGCAGTTGGGCGAGCGCGAAGGCGCCGACTCCGAACGCGGAATTGGCCAGGAAGGCCCGACGGCTGGGATAGCTTGCATCAGTCCACATAGAGGAACTCGTTCGATGTCATGAGTTGCTGGCAGAGGTTCGCGAGCACGGCCAGCTCGCGGTCGCCGCCGGGTTTCGAGCGATCGAGAGGGTCGAGCTGTCCGTCGACGAACTCAAGTGCCCACGCTCGCTCCTCGTGCGAGATGGCACGTCCATACGCGATCCGCCAGGCCCGGTCGATCATCAAGGTCAGCCTGTCCTTCGGGCTTCCCCCGGCAGCCGGGATCTCCGACCGCAGACGGCGTGCCATCGCCCTGGCGTGGTCCAGGACGTAGTCGCTATTCATCAGCATCAGCGACTGCGTCGCCGACGTGCTGGGCATCCGCCGGTCGCAATTGACCGCCATGACGGGGGCGTCGAAGGCCGCCAGGAAAGACACCGGCCGGGACCGACGGACTTCGAGGTAGACGCTCCGCCGGGATGAGTCGTTGGCGGCATTCACCTGACCGACCGAATCCTCGGTCACCGGAACGGGCCGGCCATACAGGGTGGAATCCAGCCTGCCACTGGCGCACAGGACGCGATCCCGCAGTGCCTCGGCATCGAGTCGGCGGACCGGGTAGCGGGCGTACCAGGCGTCGTCGGCATCGGCGCCGGCCGACTCGCGTCGCGAGGACTGGCGGTAGGCCGCCGAGGTCATGATCAGCCGATGCATCCGCTTGAGGCTCCAGCCTTGTCGCACCAGCTCGGAGGCCAGCCAGTCGAGCAGCTCGGAGTGCGTTGGGCGCGTGCCCAGCGCGCCGAGGTCGCCGGGCGTCTCGACCAGTCCCCGGCCGAAGTGGTGCATCCAGATCCGGTTGACAAGCACGCGGCCGACCAGCGGATGGCGGCCATCGACCAGATGACGAGCATAGGCCAGCCGCCGGCCCGATGTCGGCAGACCGGGGGACTTGCTCGGAATCTCGAACCGGGCTCCGGTAGGCGCGGCGATCGTGAGGTCGCCGGGGCCGACCGCGCGCGTCGGCTGACGATGATCGCCGCGGTGGAAGACATGCGTCTCGGGGATCACGCCGGGGACCTCGTCGAGCACCCCGACGAAGTCCTCGACCGGTTTCCGGGCCCGCACCGCGGCGATCTTCTCCCGCTCTTTCTTGAGGTCGTCGGCCGCCGCCTGGTTGTACTGGTAGAGCACGCCTTCGGTGATGTTCACGCTGGGATGAGAGGTGAGCAATTGTTTCTGCTCGGGCGTGCGCATGGCCTCGGGTGCGCCGCGCGCGTCGCGCAGCTTGCCTCGGATGTCCGCCGGGAACTTCGTCAGTTCCTTCTCCAGGGCCTCGGTCATGTACCGGGCGACTTTGGGCTCGAGCGCCTTCTCGAGTTTCCGGGCCTCCGCTTCGACTGTCGCCGCGCGGGCGCGGTCGGCATCGGTGTAGAGCGAGATGAGCCGCTGCGACGGCCTCCGCCAGTGGTTCGGGTCGATCGCGGGCTCGAAGACGGCGCGGAGGCGGTAATAGTCCGACTGCGGGATCGGGTCGTAGCGATGGTCGTGGCACTGCGCAGCCGACGGTCAGCCCGAGCAGCGACGAGCCGACGATCTTGAGCGTGTCGGCGACCACCTGGTTCGCGGCCATCGCCGGGTCCTGCGCCCCGCCGACGTGCCGTCGGCGGCCATACGCAGGAAACCGGTCGCCGCCAGGCTCTCGACCTGGTCGGGCTTGAGGTTGGCCCAGGGGCGAGGGACCAGCTCATCGCCGGCCAGTTGCTCGATGATGAAGCGATCCAGCGGTTTGTCGGCGTTGAAGCTGCGGATGACATAATCGCGGAACTTGTACGCGTACGGGCGTGGACTGTCGTCGTTGCCGTTGCCGTCGGAATCGGCGTAGCCGGCGACGTCCAGCCAGTGGCGTCCCCAGCGCTCGCCGTAATGCGGCGAATCGAGCAGACGGTCGATCGCCCGTTCGTACGCATCCGGCCGCCGATCGGCGAGGAATTCATCGACCAGATCGGCTGAAGGAGGTAGCCCGGTGAGGTCGAACGCGGCGCGGCGCAGGAGCACCACGGGGTCGGCCTCCGGTGCGAATGACGATCCGCGGCGCCGCAACTGCGCGAGCAGGAAGGCGTCGATCGGCGTGCGGACGCGAGCCCGATCCTCGGGGACGACGACCGGCGGCAGGAGGCGTCGGATCGGCTGAAACGCCCAGAACGCGCGCTCCTCCGGCGTGATGTCGATGCCGGGAGGAAGGCTCTCGGGCTCGTCGCGAAGCGTCCTCGCCCCCTGGGCGATCCAGCGCTCGATGAGGGCCACCTGAGCCGGCGGGACTTTCTTCTCCCCCGGCGGCATCTCGCCCTCGCGAATACGGTCGAGCAGGACGCTTTCGTCGGGTTTGCCCGGTACCAACGCCGGCCCGAGCTTTCCCCCGCGGCGGGCCGTCCGCGCCAGCCGGAGATCGAGCTTTCCCTTCAGCTCCGACCCGCCGCCGTGGCAATCGAGGCAGTACGCCTTGAGGATCGGCCGGACTTGCCGTTCAAATGTCGTAGTCGTGGCGTCGTCCGCCCGCGACAATGGAACAATCCAGAAGAACGCAAGCCATCCTGCGATCGCGGACGGGCGAAAGGCGGGCATGTACAGTTTCTCCATTCCGACCTGACGCTCGCATCGTTCGGCAGCATCAATGAATGCGTGTGCCAGGCCTCGAGTCACCACGTTGAATTATTGTTAAAAAATCGGCGGGGTGACAAGGCCGATCATGCCGCCCATGGGCCAGCAGCGAGGACCGGGTGGGGGGTTGATGATGGTGAGGTCATGCGATAGCAGCACAAGAAGCAAGACGGTCGGGGACGAGGTTTCGGCAACTGGACCGGACCGGTCATCATTCTTGATCTCCCCCGCGGCGTTCTTCGGCCAGCCTGTATGCCGGCTCGGGCTGGCCTCGCGAGGATGGCCGGAGTCGGCCATGACGCCAGACGATGTGCTGACCGCCGTCGAGCGGGGCATCAACTTCCTCAACTGGCCGGGCGAGGCCGACGAGCCGGGCGGGGCGGACGCTTTGAGCGCCGCCATCGCCTCACTGGGTTCCCGACGCGAGTCGGTCGTCGTCGCCGTCCAGTTCGGCGCCCGGTCGGCGGCCGACGCCGCGATCGAGCTCCGCTCGATCCTGGGCACGCTCGGCACGGATTACATTGACGTCCTTACGTTCTACTACGTCGAGAGAGCCGAAGAATGGCGCCTGTTGATCGGGCCGGGTGGCGCCCACGAGTACTGCTGCGCCGCGCTGCGCGAAGGGACGATCCGACGGCTGGGGATCACGAGCCATCAGCGCGCCCTGGCGGCCGAGATCGCGCGCGGCGGGCTGGTGGACGCGCTGATGATCCGGTACAACGCGGCCCATCGCGGCGCCGAGCGCGAGATCTTCCCGGTCACCGATGCGATCGGGATGCCCGTGATCGCGTACACCGCCCTGCGATGGGGAGCCTTGCTGCAACCGACCCCCGACGACCCGCCGGGCTTCCGCGTCCCCACGGCGCCCGATTGGTATCGCTTTGCGCTCCGATCGCCTTCGGTCGCGGTCGTGCTGGCCGCTCCCGCGAACCGCGCGGAGCTGGACGAGGACCTGAAGGTGCTCGATGACGCCGCTCCGCTGAAACCCGCGGACTACGCGCGGCTGTCCGAACATGGCGAGCGGGTGCGCCGGCATACCGGCCGCTTCCCCTGAGCGACTCACGCCGGGGTGAACGCCTTCAAGGCCGCCTCCTGATCCTCGTGGATCTCGACCACTTTCGGCAGGCCGACGACCTCGGCACCAATCATCACCCCCGGCGCCATGCCGCAGATCTTGACCTGCCGCCCGTCGGCCCGTGCCTGGTTCGCCAGCTTGAAGAGCGCGGCGAATCCCGAGCTGCTCAGGAAGGCGGTCCGCTGGAAATCCACCAGGATCCGGCGCGCCCATTCCTGGGCGAGGACCAGGGCCAGCTCGGAACCGAGTTCCTTGGCGGCCGTCGGGCCCTGGAGATCCTTCGTGTGGACCTCGACCAGGGCGACGTCGCCCACCATGCTGAGCCGGAGGTGGTGGAAGTTGGGGGTCGACATCCGCGGCTCCTTGTTCCGGGTTCATCGTGACCGTGGCAGAGGACCGACGAGGATCGCAGGCCGATGGAATCGGCGGCCGGAGAAGACTACGGCTCCATGACGGGAAGCTCCAGATGCGTCGCGCGCCCGGGCGTCCGATAGACCCTCTGGGTCGCGGGCGTGTAGTCCGAGACTCTGGCCTCGAAGATGTTCGGGACGTAATTCTGCGGGTTGCGATCGATCAGCGGGAACCAGGTGCTCTGGATCTGCACCATGATCTTGTGGCCCTTCTTGAACCGGTGGTCCACCCAGTGCAGATCGATCGGATAGTGCTCGGCGTGACCGGCTCGGACCGGCTCGGGACGCTCGAAGCTCTTGCGAAATCGCGCGAAAGACCTCGTCGGCGATCATGAGCTGATAGCCGGCGAGCGCCCCGTCCGGACTGTCGGGATAGACGTCGATCAGCTTGACGATCCAGTCGCTGTCGGTCCCGCTCGTCGAGGCGAAGAGCTGCGCCACGACGGGGCCGACGACGTCCAGATCTCGATCGAGCGTTTCGGATTCGTAACTGAGCACGTCGGGGCGCAAGTGGACGAACCGCTGGTCCTGGACGAGCCACTCGGTCCATTGCCGGTTGGCGTACAGCGGGGAGATCGGGCGGGGATAATAGGGCACGGGACGCGCGGGGTCGGAGACGTACTCGTCGTACTCCGCGTCCCGCCGTTCGTTGCCGGACTCGGCGCCAGGCGGAGGCTCGTAAGCCAGACGGCCGGCCGCACGCAGGAAGAGCCTGCGGGTCGAGGAGCCTCGCGGAGGCCAATGGTCGTAGGTCTTCCAGGCGTTGTCGCCGGTGCGGAAGCCGATCACCTCGGGGAACCCGTTGCGGCCCGATGCCGCGCGTCCCTGTGCGGCATCGGGGTCGATCTGCTTGTCCAGCTCGAGAGGGCGATCCTTGAGGTAATGGGCGAAGAACGGGCGCTGGATCTTCTCGCGGAACTGCCAGGCCGTCGGCGCGTCGAACTTGATCGGTCCCAGGCGGTCACCGAGCCCGGCGCTCCAGCCCCCGTGATTCCAGGGACCGACGACGATGGTGCTGAATTGCCCCGAATCCTGCTTTTCCCACGTCTCGTAGATCTTCAGCGGACCGTAGAAATCCTCCTGGTCCCACCAGCCGGCGACATTCAGGGTCGGGACCTTGGGCCGCGACAGGAACCGCTCGACGGCCTGGCGCTGCCAGAATCGATCGTAATTCGGGTGGTGGACGAAGTCGTTCCAGGTCGGCAGCTTGCCGTGGAAATAGCGGGCATCCGCGTTGGGCAGCGCGCCGAGGGCCAGGAACCATTCATAGGTGTCGTGCCGGTCGAATTTGAAGAACTTCATGCCCTTGGTCGACTCCATCCGCGCGACGTATTCGAGCCCGTAGCTGAGCCGGAACGCGCCGTTGTGGTGGAAGTCGTCGCCGAGGAACATGTCGGCCGGCGACGCCTGGGGAGAGGCCGCCTTGAGCGCCGGATGCGGCTCCAGGAGCGCCATCACGGTCGTCCAGCCGTCGTACGAGACGCCCGACATCCCGACGCGGCCGTTGTGTCCCCGGACGTTCTTGATCAGCCAGTCGATCGTGTCATAGGCGTCGGTCCCCTCGTCGATCGCCCTCGGGTCGTCCGCGTCGCGGGGGGCGCGGATCATGGCGAACTCGCCCTCCGAGCCGAATTTCCCCCGGATATCCTGGAAGACGAAGATGTACCCGTCGTCGACCAGCTCGCGGAGCCCGGCCCCGAGCGAGGTCCCCCGGCGATCGGCGCTGTACGGCGTCCGCTGGAACAGGATCGGCAGGTCGCCCCGTGAATCCACGGGCGCGTAGATCACGGTGTGGAGCTTCACCCCGTCGCGCATCGGGATCATCGCTTCTGACGCCTGGAATCCCGGCACCTCGACGGGGGCTGCGGATGCGACGGCCGTCCAAAGCAGGCAGGCCACGACCGCCGATCCAGTCCTGGTGCGTTCCGCGGGACCTCTCGCGCTCATCGTCTTCTCCACGGCTGGTCCTGATTCGGATCAGCCTACGGTTTGCGGGTGAACCTGTACTCCATCGGGTCGACGAAGTCGGGCCGCACCCTCATGCGGAACTCATCCGCCTGGCCGCGCTCGTTCAGCCTGAAAGGGATGAGGCTGGTGCGCAGGTAGGGGTCGGCCCACTCCACCCGGAACGTATCGAACCGCCGGTGTTTCAGCTCGCCGCGCAGGCCGGGGTTCCTGTCGATCTCGATGAAGAGTTTGCCGTCCTTCGCGGAGACGGTCGCGCGGCCGAGCACGGGGTGATGATAGATGCCGAAGTACCCGGATCGCTCGAGGCTGGGGCCGGAGCCGCCGTCGGACTTGTCCTTCTCCTCCTCGTCGCGCTCGCGGCGTTCTCGCTCCTTGCGGGCTTTGAAGAGTTTCTCATCGCCATCCTCGCGGGTCACGCCGAGGTAGGCGTCGATGACGTGGAACGGCAACGAGGCGTAGAACTCCTGCTCGTCGTAGTTGGAGAGGACCACGACCCCGAGCTTCTCCTCCGGCACCAGGATCGAGAGCGAGAGCATCCCGTCGAGGCCGCCGCCGTGTGCGATCATCAGGCGTCCCTCGTAGGCCCGGAGCATCCAGCCCAGGCCATAGGCCGAGAACGAGAGCTTGTCGCCATCGGGCTGGGCGGGTGTGATGGTCTGCGGGCTGCGGGTTTCACGGATGATTTCAGCCGGGACGACCTTCCGGCCGTCGAGCGTGCCGTGGTTGAGCTGCAGGCGGATCCACTGCGCCCAGTCCTTGACGCACGAGTTGATCGCCCCGGCCGGTGCCGTGTTCGCCGTCGCTCGATACGCGATCGGCACGATCTTCCCTCTGACTAACGTATGGGGCCGGGCGACGTCGTCGAGCCGTTCCACCGCCCGGAGGTCGGTCTTCGTCCGCGTCATCCCCATCGGCTCGAAGAACCGGCTCCGGAGGTAGTCTTCCCAGGAGACCCCGGTGATGGTCGGGATGATCTCCCCGGCGGCTGCGAACGTCAGATTGCAATAACCGTATCGGCTCCTGAAGGAGGACTCGGGCTCGATGTACCGGACCCGCTCGAGGACTTCCCGGCGAGTCAGTTCGGACCCGTACCAGACCAGGTCGCCCTGCCACGTCGAGAGCCCGCAGCGGTGGCACAACATGTCCCGCACCGTCAGCTCGCGCGTGACGTAGGGGTCAAACATCTGGAACCACGGCAGGTGCTTCGTGGCCGGATCGTCCCACCGCAGCTTCCCCTCGGAGACCAGCAGCCCGAGCGCGGTCGCCGTGAACGCCTTGCTCTGCGAGGCCATGGCGAAGAAGGTCTTCTCCGTGACCGGTTCGGGCCTGCCCTTCTCTCGGACCCCGAATCCCTTGGCGTAGACGAGATGGTCATCCTTGACGATGCCGATCGCCAGGCCCGGAATGTCCCACCGCTTCATGCCCGCCTCGATATAGCCGTCCAGACCGTCGAGCGGATTGCGACGGGCCGGAGCCTTGCGAGCCGGCTCTTCCTGGCGGGGCGCGTCCTGAGCGGCGCGGGTCGTCGGCGAGATGAGGACCGAGAAGGCGAGGACGACGGCGGCGATCCTGCGCGGCATCGGGGCGTTCTCCGAGATCCGGCCGGGCTCTCCCGGGGGGCGTCGAGCTCTCGTGGCATCGAAAGATGATCGCGGACAAACGACCCCAATGCAAGCAGGTTTCCTCGCTGCGGTCTGAATGCGTTCGTCATGGTGCCTGGGGGCGCCCGCCGGTTCTTCGAACTTCGCCGGGTCGTAGCCCATCATGTGCCGCTGGCAGATGAGCAGCGCCACGTTGGGCGGGACGTCGTGGACCCAGGTGGGATCGCCCTCTCTGAGCTTGCGGTAGACGTCGCGCGAGAAGACGCCCAGGAACTCCGGCTTGTAGTCCCTGATCGGCTGGATATGCCCGTTATCGACGAGGTAGTTGTAAAGGTGCTGGAGCCGGGGCGACACGCGGAAGTCGGCGGCCGTCGCGGTCGTGCCGGCGACGGGGTCCAGCAGCGGGTAGACGTAGAGCTTCAAGTCGTTCTTGAACATCCGGCCGAACGACTCGAGGATGCCGCCGGCCAGGTGCGTGTAATACTTCTCCTCGAAGATCTCGCGGAGGGTCGAGACGCCCACCGCCAATCCGATGAGCTTGCTCGTGTGCCGCTGGAGGTACTGGGACAGCCGATAGAATTCGCCGAAATTGCTGATCAACACGGGCCGTCCGAGCGTCCGCAGCAGGTTGACGCGGTCGAGGTAGTCGCGGTCGTTGATCGGGGCGTCGCCCTCCTGGAGGTGGTGCAGCGTCATCTCGGTGATGACGAGGGGATCCTCGCCCTGGTTGGCCGGCTCTTTTCGGAACTGGTCCAGCGCGCACGCGAGCATGTTGACGGTGTGGGTGGTGACCGGCCGGAATCGGCCGCGAAGGACGAGGATCGGCCGCTTGTAGAACGCATCGGCCGCCTGGACGACCTTCCCGTCGGCCGTGAACATGGCCGCGTCGGTCAGCCCGCAGTGGACCAGCTCCAGGCTCATCAGCCGGTTGTCCACCCCGGCGAACGCGGGCCCGGTGAACTCGACCAGGTCGACCTCGACCCGCTCGTGGGACAGGCCGTCGAGCAGATGGCCCAGCAGGTCGGCCGCGGCGGCCTCGTAAAGCGCGGCATGCACCAGGTTGACGCCCAGGATGCCCACGGTCTCCTGCTGCAACGTTGACTCGCGATCCAGCAGGCTGAAATGCAGGATGACCTGGGAGGGCGGGTGCCCAGGACGGTTCTGGAACCGGATGCCCATCCAGCCGTGCCAGTTGTCCTTGCGCGTGTAGCTCTTGGCGGCGACGGTGTCGGCGAAGACGAAGAACCGGGTGCTCTCGCCGCGCTTCTCGGCGAGCCGCTCATTCATCAGGCCGTACTCATGGTCGAGCATCGTCTCGAGTCGCTGGCGGCTCACGTAGCGGCCCGACGCGCCGTAGATGGCGTCCGAGACGGTCATGTCGTAGGCCGAGATGCTCTTGGCGATCGTGCCGGCCGCCCCCCCGACGCGGAAGAACCAGCGGGCTACCTCCTGCCCGGCGCCGATCTCCGCGAACGTGCCGTACTTCGACTTGTCCAGGTTGATCTGGACGGCCTTCTGATGCGTGTCCAGCCGGGTGCTGTCCATCGGGCCTCCGCTCCGTGATCCTGGGGTCCCATCGCGCGCCTCGTCCCACCTATCCCGCAATCGCGACGGACCGAGAAAGGTCGAGCCCTCCCGTTCCATTCCACTACTATGGCTGTGCCGAGCCCCGGCGCGAACGGAAATCCCGCTCCGATCTTGCCGACGCGCACTTTGCAATGTAAAGTGATGTCGCGAGGCGGGGAGGAGCCGCGATGACGAAGGAACGAGTGTGAAAGGATGTCCGGATGGGCTGGTTGGGCGTGGGGCCGGTGTTCGAGTGGGAGTGGCGGCGGGTCTCGCGCCAGTGGTGGTTCTACGCCATGCGTTCGGCGCTGGTGGGCGGTTTGCTGGCGGGCCTCGGGGCGGCCTGGGGGGTACTGGCGACGACCGCGGAGCCCAGCGCGCCGCGGCTGATGGCCCGCGTGGGGCAGGTGTTCTTCGCCGTGATGACGGTGGGGCAGCTCGCGATGGTGCTCCTGGCCGCCCCCGCGGCGACGGCCGGGACGTTTTGCATGGAGAGTGCGCGGGAACAGGTCCGCCTGATGCTGATCACGGAAGTGACCCCCCTGGATATCGCGCTCGGCGTGCTGGCCGCGCGTCTGCTCCCCGTGCTGGCCGGGGTCCTGTGCGTCGTTCCCGTACTCGCCTTGACGTCGCACCTGGGGGGTATCCCGCCCTGGGCGATGATCGACCTGCTGGCCGTGACGGCCGGGAGCGCCACTGTGGGCTGCGCGGTGGCGCTCGTTCTGTCGATCGACGCCCGCAGGTTCCACGAGGTCCTCGTCGCGACCTACGTCTTGCTGTCGGGGTGGGCTCTGGGCTACCCCATCCTGATGATCATCCGGCAGACGGCGGTGGGTGGGTTGATCCCGCCGGCCGCGACGCGATGGCTGCGGGACATCAATCCGTTCTGGCAGGCGCTGGCGCCGGTCTTGCGGCCCGGATCGTCGCGATCCGACGAGGTCTGGGCATTCCTGGCGGGGACACTTGTGATCTCAGCATCACTCATCGGCCTGGCCGCCTGGCGATTGCGCGCCTCCGTCACGACGGATGAGCGTTCATCGCGGCGACCGCCGTGGAGCCGCATTCTGACCGGCCGGAGTTCGGGATCGATGCTCGACAGGCACCCGGTGTACTGGAGGGAATGCCGCCTCCAACGGCCTTCGAGCTGGATCGGCCTGCTCTGGGGGCTGTACGTCGCCGGCGCCCTGTTTTTCAGCGTCCTCGCCGTGGTGGAGTGCTCGGGCCGAGGCGCGAAGCTGACGACGCTCTGGGCCGGCCCGTTCAATGGCTTCCAGGCGGCGGTCGGCCTGCTCTTGCTGAGCCTGGTCACGCCGGCCTCGATGGCCGAGGATCGGGCCCGGGGTAGCCTCGCGCTCTTGCTCTCCACGCCGCTCTCGAGTCCGAGTATCGTCCTGGGCAAGTGGCTGGCGCACTACCGGGCGGTTCCCTGGCTCACCGTCTTGCCGGGGATGGTGGCCGTCGCGCACGCGATCCCGACGGGCCGGTGGCAGGGCGTCGCGCTGGTGGTCGCGACGGTCCTGGCCCAGGGCGCGGCCGTCACCAGCCTGGGGATCGCCCTGGCCATCTGGGTTCCCCGGCTCGACCGCGCCTTGACCCTCTCGGCCGCGGTGGCGGTCTTCTTCACCGTCGCCTGGATCCCCCTGATGTTCGTGCTCAGCCGGGGCGACAGGGCGCTCGGCATGGGCCTGGCCTCCGGCAGTCCGCTATTCGGTGTCATGATCGGTACGAGCGAGATGGTCGACGCCTCACCGGCGAACTGGGCCCGGCAGTTGCGCTGGGGCGCGTTCTGGATCGCCGCCTCGAGTGCGGCGTCCCTGGCATTTCTCGGTGCGGCCCTCGCCTCGTTCGATGCTTGCTTGGGCCGGATTCGATCGCAGTCGACTCGCCTCATTCGCTTGTCGCGCCATCTTCCCCAACCCGAACGCGTCACGTCTTGAGATTGGTAGAAGTTACAAAGCCGACCTTGCGGAATCCAACGCCTCTGACTTGAGAAAAAATCGGAAAAAAGTCGGGCTGCCGGCCCATCGGCCAATCGGCGTGTAGACTTGAGTCGAAGGCCAGGTTCACGTGACAAGCACCTGGTATCCCTGGACGATTCGTTCGGCATCCGGCTTGCGGTTGCACTGGCGTCGAGCCGCGACCGGAACGGTCGGGCGTGTCGCACACCTGGCAAGGAGATCCGATGATGAGAATTGGAGAACGGGCAACGCCGCCATCATGGCCGCGGCACCTGCGCCTGACCGCAACGGCCCTACTAGCCGTCGCGTACGTGTCCGGCTGCAGCCACAACAGATCGACCACGTATCGCCCCATCTTCGCCCGACCGACGGCCGTCGCGGCCCCGTGCACCAATTGTGGCACGGGCGCCAGCGTCACGACCGAAGGCGCGACGACAGTCCCCTCGCCGACGGTCCCCACGCTCCCGGGCTCTTCGATGGATTCCAGTGTCAACCCGAGCTCGGCCATCCGGTCGGGCTCGGGGTCCGTCCGCAGCTCGACGGTCGAGGCCCCGCCCAAGGCCCGGCCCGTGGAGCCCGAGTACCTGGATGAGTATTCGACGCCGATTCAGCGCAACAGCGCGAAGCCGCCTTCGTCCCCGCCGGCGCCGGCCAGTCCCGGCGCCGCCCCTAAATTGCAGGCGCCGAACTCGGGGCAGGGCGGCACGCCCTCGACCTGGAACGTCAACGGCCAGGACGCCCGGCTCTCCGGGCGTTCCGGCACTGGCCCCCAGCCCGCGTCGAACACCGGGCTGGCGGCCCGGCTCGAGCCCTTCATCGCCGGATCGGGCGCCAACGAGCTGTTCTATCCCGACAAGGCCGATCGCCCGTGGCGCTACATCGTGCTGCACCACAGCGCCTCGTCCGGGGGCAACTATGACGAGATCGACCGCGAGCACCGCAAGCTCCTGGGCTTCGACGGCTGCGGCTACCACTTCATCATCGGCAACGGCAATGGCAGCGGCGACGGCCAGATCGAGGTCGCCCAGCGATGGAATCACCAGAAGCAAGGCGTCCATTGCCGCAACGCCCGCAGCCACGACGTGGATGAGTACGGCATCGGAATCTGCCTCATCGGCGACCTGGATCAGCAGCCGCCGACTCCCCGCCAGGTCGCCGCGACCCAGGCCCTCGTGGCCTATCTTGGCCGGCGTTACGAGATCGAGCCCGCACGCGTGACGACCCACGCGCACCTCGCGGCAACGCCCACGGTTTGCCCCGGGAAGTTCTTTCCCGCGACGATCCTGGCGGGGGCTCGGAGCGCGGGGCCGGGAGCGAGTTGACCGGGGTCCCGATCCTCAATTCAAGATTCCGGATTCAAGATTCAAGATTCCGGATTCAAGATTCCGAATGACGACGCTCTGATTCCCACCTTCTACGCATTTCATCCTGATGTCTCCGTGGCCCGCTCCTCGAGTCGGCGCACGGCCTCATGCAGCAGGGCGATCACGGTGAGGGAATCGGTGATCTCGCCGCACCGGAGCATCCGCCAGGCTTCCTCCCATTCCACCCGTCGGACGTCGATCCGTTCGCAGCCTTCGGGGTCGCTGGGCCCCTCGGTCAGCTCCGTGGCGCGGAACACGTAGCCGAGCTCATCGCTCACGGAATTGGACAGATGCGCCATGGCGACGAGCTCGAGTCGGCCGGCGTCGAGGCCGGTTTCCTCGCGCAACTCACGGAGGGCGGTGGCTTCCGGCGTCTCCGATTCGGGACAGCCGCCCTCGGGGATCTCCCACGAATAGGCGTCGAGCGGATACCGATGCTGCCCGACGAGCCAGACGCGGCCCCGCTCGTCCACGGGCAGCACGCCGACGGCGCGGTTCTTGAAGTGGACGACGCCGTAGATGCCCCTCTCGCCATCGGGCCGGAGCACCTGGTCCTCGCGCAGGCTGATCCACGGGTTCTCGTAGATGGGCCGGCTGGACAGGGTCGTCCAGGGGTTCGATCGATCGGGATCGGCGCGATCGGCCGGATCGGCGGTGGACATCGGCGAACTCAACCCTTGAGGGCCGCCTGGAGGGTGACGCCCATGTCGGCCGGGCTGCCGGCGACGCGGATGCCGGCGGCCTCGAGCGCCGCGATCTTGTCGGAGGCCTTCCCCGACCCGCCCGAGATGATCGCCCCGGCGTGGCCCATCCGCTTGCCGGGCGGCGCGGTCTGTCCGGCGATGAAGGCGGCAAGCGGCTTGGTGAACTTCCCCGCTGCCCTGAGCGCGGCCGCCTGCTCCTCGGCGTTGCCGCCGATCTCGCCCATCATCAGCACGGCCTCGGTCTCGGGGTCGGCCTCGAAGAGCATCAGGGCGTCGACGAAGCTCGTGCCGTTGACCGGATCGCCGCCGATCCCGATACACGTGCTCTGGCCGATCCCGAGGTTCGTGAGCTGCCAGACACCTTCATAAGTGAGCGTGCCCGAGCGGCTCACGACGCCGACGTTTCCCGGCTTGTGGATATACCCCGGCATGATGCCGATCTTGCACTGGCCGGGCGTGATGACGCCCGGGCAGTTCGGACCGATCAATCGGGCATCCGGACAGTGGGCCTTCAGGTAGGCGACCGCGCGGACCATGTCGATCACCGGGATGCCCTCGGTGACGGCGACGATCACGGCGACCCCGGCGTCTGCCGCCTCCATGATCGCGTCGGCGGCGAACGGCGGCGGCACGAAGATCATTGTCGCGTTGGCGCCGGTCTCTTTGACAGCCTCGGCCACCGTGTCGAAGACGGGGACTCCCAGCGCCGTGGTCCCGCCGCGGCCGGGAGTCGTCCCGCCCACCAGGTTCGTCCCGTAAGCCTGGCACTGCTCGGCGTGGAACGCCCCCGCCTTGCCCGTGATGCCCTGACAGATCAACCGCGTGTTCTTGTTGACCAGGATGCTCATGAGTGTCCCCATCAAACTCAGTCGATGAACCTTCTCCAGTACAGCTCGATGATCTGCTCCCCGCCGTGTGCCGGATTGCCGATGACGCAGTGGTTCTTCATGTCGATCACCCAGTCCATGGCTTCCAGCGGGAGCTGACCGATCAGGACCGGGCATTCCTCGGGTAGTTCAGCGACATCGGTCGGACAATCGCGACCCTGGATCGTCAGTTTCGCGGGGCCGTAGACCCCAAGCGTGACGACGCCCGCGCTGGTGACGGCCGTACGGGTCCGAACGAGATCGAGGCCCAGTTGCTCGATCATGCTCTTCGGCATCGAAAGACTCGACGCCCCCGTGTCCACGAGGGCATTGGTCACTTCGATGGTCCGAACCTGGTCCGGCGGGAGAATCCCCCTCTTCGCCATCAGCAAGTCGCCGTAGTTCTCAACCTTGGCCGCAACAAGCACTCTTCCCATGGTCTCGGTGTCCATTCGAGCCTCCTCTGATGCGAGGAAACGATCAAGCACATGCTAATTGATTCACGCCGCCCCCTTGGCCGCGGCGACGACCTTCTGGGCCGCGTCCGTCAGCCCGTCGGCGGTGATGATCTTGCGGCCGCTCTCCTTGAGGAGGGACTTGCCCTTCTCGACGTTGGTGCCCTCGAGCCGGACGACCAGCGGGACGCGGAAATCCAGCTCGTCGTAGGCGGCGAGCAACGCGGCGGCGATGGTGTCGCACTTCATGATGCCGCCGAAGATATTCACGAGCACCGCCTTGACCCGCGGCTCGCTGAGCAGGATGCGGAACCCTTCGAGGACCTGGTCCTTGTTGGCGCCGCCGCCGACGTCGAGGAAGTTGGCCGGCTCGCCGCCGTGGTACTTGATCAGGTCCATGGTGCTCATCGCCAGCCCCGCGCCGTTGACCAGGCAGGCGATGTCGCCGTCGAGGCTGACATAAGACAGGCCGATCCGCGTCGCCCTCAGCTCGGCCGGGTCTTCTTCGGCCTCGTCGAGCATGGCGACGATCTCGGGGTGGCGGAACGCCGCGTTGTCGTCGAAATTGAGCTTGCAATCGAGCGCCAGCACGTCGCCCTCCGCCGTGACGATCAGGGGGTTGATCTCGGCGAGCGAGGCATCAGTATCGATGAACAGTCGCACGAAGTTCTTGAGGAACGTCGCCCCCTTCTTGGCCGAGTCGCCCGTGAGACCCAGCGCCTTGCAGACCTTGCGGGCCTGGAAATCCGCCAGGCCGAGGCCGACGTCGATCGGCTCGCGATGGATCTTCTCCGGCGTATTCTTGGCCACGGTCTCGATCTCGACGCCGCCCTCGGTCGACGCCATCAGCACCGGGCACTGGACGGCTCGGTCGACGGCCATCCCAAGGTAGAGCTCGCGCGCGATGTCATGGCCGACGGTCACCAGCACCTTGGAGTTGAGCTGGCCTTGCGCCCCGTCTGATAGGTGACGAGCGTCTTGCCCAGCAGGCTGGCCGCGGCCTGAACCGCTTCTTTAGAGGAGCGCACGAGCTGCACGCCCTTCGCCAAGGAGGCGGGCCTCGGCTGACGTCCGCTGGCGATCTCCAGCGCCAGGTTGCGGTCGTCCTCCGGACCGACCGCCACGCCCTTGCCCCGGCCTCCGGCGTGGACCTGCGCCTTGACCACGATCAGTCCCCCGCCCAACGCGTCGTACGCCCGCGCCGCGTCCTCGGCGCGGGTCACGACGACTCCCTCGGGTACCGCGACCCCCGCGTTCTTGAGCAGCTCTTTCGCCTGGTATTCGTGAACCTTCATCGTGACCGGACCCCATCTGGCAAAAAGGACCCCCGTCCGCGCGCCATGGCTGTGCGCGTCCTGAATGAATTCGTTCCGTCGTTTTTACCACGGACGGAGTCGGCATGCCAGGATTCGGGCCGGCGACATCGGCACGACGGTTCAGCCCTCGCGATCGACCAGTCGCTGGATCTCGGCGATCTCGGCGTCGGTGAGAAGTGCGGCGCCGGGGGACATCACTTCGCCGATGTCGGGGACTTGCTCCACATCGCGAAACGCCTGGACCCAGAACGCAGCCTCGCCGGCATCCATCGGGGCATCACGATCGTCGGACGGCTCGGTCTCGATCGCCGGAGCGGGCGCCACTCGCAGATGGTCCTTGAGGTCCCAGAACTCATCCGCGGTGAGCGGATGGGCTCGCCGGCGCGACGCCGCCTGACGGATGCGGCGGTCGGACGAGACCACGGTCAGCGTCTTGGGGTTGGCGTCGTGCCCGATGATGTATTCGATCCGGGAGTCGGCGTCCTCATCCCCCAGGGCAAAGAGGACGTGGAGTCCGCGGTAGCTGGACGAGAGCGGGAAGTCGCCGGGAGGGACCGAGGCATCGAAGACCACCGTCACATCATGGTCGCGCTCGACCGGGAGGATCCGGGCCACGTCGTCGAGGAACCGCCGGCGCGCGCGGCGGAAGCCCTCACGGCCCAGCCGCTCGTCCAGCAGACCGGCCGCATGCATGAGGTTATAGCCGTCGATGAGCCAGCGCATGGCCCCGCCCCGAATCGCCCCAACTTCCTTCCTCGCCTGAAGGAAGTGTAGAGCGGTGCAGCCCCGATTCAAGCTGAAGCCGGCTCGGACGGAGCTTCTGCCTCTCATGTCACCATCAGGCGCCGACGACAGCCCCCGCCTGATGGACAATGCCGCCGCGTGTGAATCGGACTTCCCCGCCCACGATGACGGTGTGGGCGCGGGCGTTCACCTCCCAGCCGCCGAACGGCGTATTGCGGCTCTTGGAGCGGAACCGCAGGGGGTCGATCGTCCATCGGGTCTCGGGGTCGATGATGGTGACGTCGGCATCGGCGCCACCGCGGAGCGTCCCCTTGTCGGTCAGGCCGAGCAGGGTCGCGGGGTTGCAGGTCAGCTTGGCGATGACCTCGGGCCAGGTCAGGTGCCCGGCTTCGATGAGGCTCTTGGCCGTGATCGGCACCAGGGTCTCGAGTCCGACGATGCCGAACGGAGCCTGGTCGATCTCGCGCATCTTCTTCTCGCGAGCGTGGGGGGCGTGGTCGGTGGCGATGAACTCGATCGTGTTCTCCTTGAGGCCGCCGATCACCGCCTCGACGTCGCTCCAGGTCCGCAGCGGCGGATTCATCTTGTATTTCGAGTCGTAGGTCCGCAACTTCTCGTCGGTGAGGGTGAAATGGTGCGGACAGGCCTCGGCGGTGACTTTCACCCCCCGACGCTTGCCCTCGCGGACCAGCTCGACCGAGCGGGCCGTCGAGATGTGCTGGATGTGCAGCCGGCCGCCGGTGATCTCGGCGAGGCGGATGTCGCGGGCGACCATGATGTCCTCGGCGGCGGCCGGCATTCCGGCCAATCCCAGCCGCATCGACTCGACGCCCTCGTTCATGACGCCGCCGACGGTGAGCTCGGGTACCTGGCAATGCTGCATGATCACGCGATCGAACATCGTCGAGTACTGGAGGGCCCGGCGCATCAGTTCGGCCGAGGCGACCGGTGCGCCGTCATCGGTGAACGCCACGGCGCCGCCGGCGACCAGTTGGCCCAGCTCGGCCAGCTCGGCGCCCTGCCGGCCCTTGCTCACGGCGCCGACGGGGAACACATTGGCCTGCCGCGCGCGCTGGGCCTGCAAGACGACGAACTCCGCGGCTGCCTGGGTGTCGATCGCGGGCTGGGTGTTGGGCATGCACGCGACCGAGGTGACGCCGCCCGCCAGGGCCGCGGCCGCGCCGGTGGCGATCGTCTCGTCCTCCTCGTTGCCCGGCTCGCGGAGGTGCACGTGGATATCGATCAGGCCGGGACAGACGATCATCCCCCGCGCGTCGATGACGACCTCCGGCTCCTCGGAACCGCCGCCGATCGGCAGGATCCGGCCGCGGCTGATGCAGAGGTCGCCGACCTGGTCGAGGCCCTGGCTGGGGTCGATGATCCGTCCGCCGGTGATCTGGATCGTCGGCAAGGTGTCTCTCCCCGGCGCGCTCGCCCGTCATCGTCGCGGTCCATCATCGTCGCGGTCGGCCGTCTTGGCCAGCCCGCTCGGCGGGCTCGAACCGGCCGCTGAGCAAGTAGAGGACCGCCATCCGCACAGCCAGCCCGTTGGTGACCTGGTCGAGGATCGCCGAGTGGGGGCCGTCGGCGACCTCGGGGGTCAGCTCGACGCCGCGGTTGATCGGGCCGGGGGCGAGCAGCAGCAGGTCGCGCTTCGCCAGTCCGAGCCGTTCCTGGGTCATCATGTAGAACTGGGAATACTCGGCCACCGAGGGGAACAGCCCCCGCTGCTGCCGCTCGAACTGGATGCGCAGGACGTTCACGACATCGCAGCGGGGCAGCACCTCGTCGAGCGAATACGCGACCTCGCAGCCGAATTGCTCCCACGCCCGGGGCACGAGCGTCGGCGGCCCGCAGAGGATCACCTTGGCGCCCAGCCTGGTCAGGGCATAGATATTCGACCTGGCGACCCGCGAGTGCGAGATGTCGCCGAGCAGCCCGACGGTGAGGCCTTCGATCTGGCCCTTCGCCCGGCGGATCGTCATCAGGTCGAGCAGCCCCTGGGTGGGATGCTCGTGGGCCCCGTCGCCGGCGTTGATGATCGAACAGCCCACGTGCTGCGCCAGCAGGTGCGGCGTGCCGGGCGTCGGGTGCCTGACGACGAGGATATCGGCGCCCATCGCCTCGATGTTCTTGGCGGTGTCGATGAACGACTCGCCCTTGGACAGGCTGGACCCGCTGGCCGAGAAGTCCTGGGTGTCGGCCGAGAGCCGCTTGGCGGCCAGGCTGAAGCTGGTGCGGGTACGGGTCGAGCTCTCGAAGAAGAGGTTGAACACGACGCGGCCCTGGAGCGCCGGCACCTTCTTGCGGCTGCGGGTGGAGACCTCGGCGAACGACTCGGCGGTGTCCAGGATCGCGACGATCTCCTCGGCCGAGAGGTCCTCCAGGCCGAGCAGGTGCTTGCGGGTCCAGGCTGCGGCTCCCGGGGCGAGGTCCGGCGCGTGCGGCGCGGTTCTCATGACGGGGACCTCCCATCGGTCGCGCGGGGAGCCGCCGGAGTCGCGCCGCGCAGGACGCCCTCGATCGCGACGACCTCGTCGCGCGCGTCCGCCGGACGCAGCCGGACCTGCACGTGATCCTCCCGCTCGGTCTTGTGCTCGAGTCCGACGACATCGGCGCGGATCGGCAGCTCGCGGTGTCCGCGGTCGACCAGCACCGCCAGGCGGACCGACGCCGGGCGGCCCAGGTCGCAGATGGCATTGAGGGCCGCTCGAACGGTCCGGCCGGTGAACAGGACATCGTCCACCAGGACGACGTCGGCCCCGTCGATGTCGAACGGGATCTCGGTGCCGCGCAGCACCGGCCAGGTCTGGGTGCGGCCCAGGTCATCGCGGTACAGGGTGATGTCAACGGCTCCGACCGGCACACTGGTCCCGCAGAGTCGGGCGAGTTCCGTCGCCAGCCGCTCGGCCAGCGGCACGCCGCGGGTCCGCACACCGACCAATCGGAGCGGCACCGCCGGCCGGCGCAGTCCGGGCCAGCTCGGCGGCCATCGACGCGATCAGGTGCTCCACCGTCGGTCCGTCGCAAATCGGCCGTTCCACCGGTTTCGACACGACAGATCCTCCCGACGTGGCCGACTTCTTTCGAACGTCGTCGTCTGGAACTGTAGCAGACTCCATTCCCGGCTATCAAGCAGGACCGGCAAGCCTCGACCGACCTGGGCCGCTCCGACTGGCGCCACCCGGGCAATCCGACTTATGGGTCGGACCGGCGACTCGCCTTTCCCTTCGGGCGGCCAAAGCCTACGATAGGTCCTCGTAGGTCAGGCTTTCCAGCCTGACGTCTTCATCATGTCAGGCTGGAAAGCCTGACCTACGTGCGTGCCGCCGCATCAAGGACCAAACGACAGCATGGAAATCATCCTGGCGAATCCCCGCGGCTTCTGCGCCGGGGTCAACATGGCGATCGAGTGCCTGGAGCGGGCCCTCGAGTTCTTCGGCCCGCCCCTGTACGTCTACCACGAGATCGTCCATAACAAGTTCGTCGTGGACAAGTTCCGGCGGCTGGGCACCATCTTCGTCGAATCGCTCGACGAGGTCCCCCCCGGCTCCCCACTCCTCTACAGCGCCCACGGAGTCTCCCCGCAGATCCGCGAGCTGGCCCGTCGGCGACGGCTCCGCGCCATCGACGCCACCTGCCCCCTGGTGATCAAGGTCCATCTCGAAGCCATCCGATACGCCCAGGAAGGCTACACCATCATCCTCATCGGCCACGAAGGCCACGACGAGGTGATCGGCACGATGGGAGAAGCACCCAACCAGATGATCCTGGTCGAAACCGCCGAGGATGTCGAACAGCTCGACGTCCCCGATCCGTCCAGGGTCGCCTATCTGACGCAGACGACCCTCAGCGTCAACGACGCCAACATCGTGATCGCCGCCCTCCGCAAGAAATTCCCGCGGATCGCCAATCCACCCAAGGATGACATCTGTTACGCGACTCAGAACCGCCAGGAGGCGGTCCGCGAGCTGGCGTCAAGGACGGACCTTGTGCTGGTGCTGGGGAGCCAGAACAGCTCGAACAGCCGACGGCTGGCCGAGATCGCCAACGGCCTGGGGCGGCCCGCCTACCTGATCGACGGCGTCTCGGAAATCCGGGACGAATGGTTCCGCGACGCCGGCGCGGTGTTGATCACGGCCGGTGCTAGCGCGCCGGAGGAGGTCGTGCAGGAGTGCATCGAGTATCTTCAGCGCAATTTCGGGGCGACGATCCGCGAGGAGACGATCCGCGAGGAGAGCGTCCATTTCCCCCTGCCACGATCCCTCCGCGACTTGTTGCCGGCGGGGACGTCATGAGGGAGCATCGGGGCGGGGTCAGACCCGGTGGACGTCCAGCTCCTCGGTCCACTCCGGCTCCGACCACGGCTTGAACGGGTCGTTGGACTCGTCCTCGTGCTTCATCTCGGCCAGGACGCGGCCCGATCGCTTGGCCGACGAGATGACCAGGGCGGTCACCTGGACGAGGGTGATCGCCCAGATCAGGTGGGACGCCTGGAAGAGGAGATACTCCTCGATGGAACGGATGCGGTGGGCCGACAGGGGCCAGCCCGCCGACCAGTTGGTCCGCTGGCAGAACAGCAGCAGCCAGAGGACGGCGCCGGTGGCCGCCATCGATCGGGTCGACTTGCCCGATTCGCGGGCGTACTCGACCCCCAGGTGCTCGAGGTAGTCGCAAGAGAGCCCGGCCATCAGGGCGAACTCGGCCCAGCCCAGCGCCTCGCCCACGTTGCCGCGCAGCCACTCGTGGGCCAGTTTCCCCTCGCCCAGGCCGAGGGCGTCGCCATGGTCGAGCAGCCACAATCCGGCATCGACGAGCGACATCACCAGGAGCAGGCCCACCCGGCGCTGCCAGCCGGCGTGCTCGAATCGACCCCAGAGCAGGGTCACGCCCAGCAGGCTGCCCCAGGTGATCGGCACGTCGAGCGACCGGAACCACCTCGTCCCGGTGATCGCCGCGCAGAAATCGGGATAGAAGTGCCACAGAAGCGGCACGAACGCCGTCATGCACGCCAGGACCAGGGCCACCGAGAGGATCGCGAATCCGATCCGGCTGACCTCGTAGGTCCGGCGCAGTTGTTCGCGGTCAAGTTCCATGGTGAGCCGACGTGTCGGGGTTCTTTGGTTGGGAAATCGTGAGCCGGCCGGCGTCGACTCATTCTAGTGTCCGCGGACTCGTGACGCAAACGGATCCGTTCCGGACTCCGTCCATTATGGGTGCGGGGCTCCCTACCCCGCCCCGAGCCCGACCGAAGGTCCCCGACCTGCGGGCAAGGCATCCGTTGATGCGTCCGGGCATCAAAACTAGCGGGGGCCCGACCCGTTATGTTAAAATCCCGTGTAGCGTGCAAGCGAAGGCGAGGCGGGCGGCCTCAACACCGGCGAGGACGACAGTCCAGAACGGAACCCGACACGGCGTGGGCGACCCCGCCCAAAGCTCGCGGCGGTTCCGGCGGAGAGACCACCGTGAGCATGGACAAATCGCTGATCTGCACCGACGATTCCTCCAAGAAGACCGACCCCTATGGAGAGCTCAAGGTCTTCGCCGGCAGCTCGGGCCACAAGCTGGGCGACGCCATCTGCCGACGGCTGGGCATGGAGCTGGCCAGGTCGGAGACCATGGTCTTCAGCGAGGGGAACGTCTTCGTCCGGGTGCTGGAGAACGTCCGCGGCCGGGACGTCTTCATCGTCCAGGGCATCGACTACCCGGTCAACGACAACTTCGTCGAGCTGCTCTTCTGGATCGACGCCTTCAAGCGGGCCAGCGCCACGCAGGTTACCGCGGTCATCCCGTATTTCTCCTACGCCAAGGGCGACAAGAAGGACGAACCGCGGGTCTCGATCCGGGCCCGGGTCTGCGCCGATTGCATCGAGGCCGCCGGCGCCGATCGCGTCCTGACGATGGACCTGCACAGCCCGCAGATCCAGGGGTTCTTCCGCATCCCCGTCGATCACCTCTATGCGATGCCGGTGCTCGTGGACTACTTCCGGGGGAAGCGGGTCCCCAACCTCGTCGTGGCGGCACCCGACGTCGGCTTCGGCAAGCAGGCGTACAAGTTCGGCGAGATGATGAATTGTCCGGTGGTTTTCGGCAACAAGACCCGCCGCGGCCACGACGAGAAGGCCGAGATGCTCGACATCGTCGGCCAGGTCGAGGGCAAGAACGTCCTCATCGTCAACGACTTCACGATCACGGGCGGCACCCTCATCGAGATGGCGGTCGAATGCAAGCGGCGCGGGGCCCGCGACATCTACGCCTGCGTCTCGCACGGCGTCTTCTCCAAGGGCTCCTCCGCGAAGCTCGCGGCGAGCCCCATCAAGGAGCTCGTGCTCACCGACACGATCCAGCACCGCTTCGAGCCGCTGGCCCCCTGCTGCAAGGTCGTGAGCATCGCCGGACTGTTCGCCGACGCGATCATCTCCATCCACCGCCGCGAGAGCGTCAGCCGCCTGTTCAATTATCGCCCCGAAGAGCGCGAACACTCGCTGTGAGTCCCTACTTCGGGAGGGCGAGCCGGTCGTTGGAATCGGCTCGGGCGGAGCCGCGCCCTCCCGCCGCAGCGCCACGGACCACCGCCCCAACGTCTTTGGCCGCTTCAACTAAGGCTCGCTGTCGCCGACCCATCACGTTGACTTCCTCTTCCCGCGTGCCTAGCATAGGACGGCTCTTGCCTGTGATGCTGCGCACGATGGAATTCACCCCCGAGAGGCTAGCCAGTGATGAGGACGGATCGGCCCCGGACCCTGGGCGAGTTGAGGTCGAGCGGATATCGGACGGAGTCGGTCAAGGACGAGATGAGGCGGAACCTGGTGGCCCAGCTCGAGACCGGCGAGCCCCTGTTCCCGGACATCCTCGGATATGAAGAGACGGTCGTCCCGCAGATCCAGAACGCCATCCTCTCCAAGCATGACATGCTCTTCCTCGGCCTGCGCGGCCAGGCCAAGACCCGGATGCTCCGCCAGCTCGTGCACCTGCTCGACGACGCCGTCCCGATCATCGCCGGTTCGGAGATCAACGATCATCCTTATTCGCCGATCTCGAAGCCGGCGAAGGACCTCGTCGCCGCCATGGGCGACGAGACGCCCGTCGAGTGGATCGGGCCGGATCGCCGCTACCACGAGAAGCTCGCCACGCCGGACGTGACCATCGCCGACCTGATCGGCGAAGTCAACATGATCAAGCACGCCGAGGGCCGGTATCTCTCCAGCGAGCTGACCATGCACTTCGGCCTGATCCCGCGCACGAATCGCGGCATCTTCTGCATCAACGAGCTCCCCGATCTCGCCCCCAAGATCCAGGTCGGCCTGTTCAACGTGCTGGAGGAGCGCGACGTCCAGATTCGGGGTTACCCGGTGCGCCTGGACCTGGATCTCTGCATGGTCTTCTCGGCCAACCCGGAGGACTACACCAATCGCGGGCGGATCGTCACGCCGCTCAAGGACCGCATCGGCTCGGTCGTCCGCACCCACTACCCGCTGACCCGCGAGACGGGTATCGCCATCAGCGACCAGAACGCCTGGCTCGAGCGCAAGCACGACGGCGCCACCCTGGCCGTGCCTTCGTACGTCAAGGAGATCGTCGAGGAGATCTCCCGGCTGGCGCGGTCGTCCCCGCACGTGAACCAGCAGTCGGGGGTGTCGGTCCGGATGTCGATCGCCAACCTCGAGAACGTCGTCTCGAACGCCGAGCGTCGCGCGATCGTCCACCGCGAGCGGTGGATCGTCCCCCGCAGCTCGGACCTCGCCTTCGCCGCCGCCAGCTCACGCGGCAAGCTCGAGCTGACCATGTCGGAGGACGAAGGCCACGAGGACAAGCTGATCCATCGGATCATCGACGAGGCGACCAAGAACATCTTCGGCCTGCACCTGGACGCCCGCGAGCTGCGCCAGATCGTCGAATACTTCGAGTCGGGGCACAACGTCGAGGTCGGCGATACGCTCTCGACCCGCGCGATGTTGGAACGGATCGCCAAGGTGCCCGGCCTGCGCAAACGGGCCGAGGAGCTCGCCTCCAAGGCGATCCCCGGCCTGGCCGATCGCGAGGCCGTCGAGGCCGCGGTGGCCAGTGCGGCCGAGTTCATCCTCGAAGGGCTGCACGTGCACAACAAGCTCAACAAGGCGGCGAAGGCGGGCGGGGCAACCTACCGGCGTTGATTTCCAGAGGACCGCGCTCTCATGCCCTTATTTGAATACACGAAATGGGACGGCTCGCAGCAGTTCCTCCCCCAGTCGGCGGACAAGGTCTTCGACCAGCTCTCCGAGTACCTGATGCAGTACGGCGAGCGCGTCCTCCGGAACATGGAGGAGCTCGAGGACGAGATGCCGGAGGTGGTCGAGCTGATCCAGAAAGAGGGGCTGATCGAGAAGGACCGCGAGGGGCAATGGCGCGTCACCCCCAAGGGCATCCGGCGCATCCAGGACAAGGCGCGTCGAGGACCTCTTCCAGTCGTTCCGCCGCGATTCGATCGGCCGGCACGACACGCTGGAGAAGGGCGAGGGCAGCGTCCCGCTCGAGGACACGCGGCCTTATGTTTACGGCGACTCGCTGGCCCATCTCGACCTGCACGAGACGATCAAGAACGCCTACATCCGCCAGGGCGGGGGCGTGCCGATCCGGCTCAGCTCCGAGGACTACGTCGTCCACGAGACCGAGTTCCAGACCCGATGCGCCACCGTGGTCCTGATCGACATGAGCGGTTCGATGAACCGCTACGGCAAGTATTACACGACCAAGAAGGTCGCGCTGGCCCTCCAGGGGATGGTCCGGGCGCGCTACCCGCAAGATTCGCTGCAGATGATCGGCTTCTACACGTTCGCCAGCATGATGAACGAGCGGCAGCTCATCAAGTCGGCCCCGAAGCCGGTGAGCATGTTCGACAGCCGGATTCACCTGCGCTTCGACCTCGACCAGCCGGCGGGCGGCGTGCCGCAGCACTTCACCAACATCCACGCCGGCCTCCGCCTGGCGCGGAGCGTGCTGACGAGGCAGCCGGCGGTGAACAAGCAGATCATCGTGATCACCGACGGCGAGCCCACCGCGCACATCGAGGGCCGCGAGGTCGTGCTGATCTATCCGCCAGCCGAGAAGACCGCGACGCACACCCTGGCCGAGGTCCGGCAATGCGCCAACGCCGGCATCCGCGTGTCGAGCTTCGCCCTGATCGAGGATTACTTCTACCTCGGCCTGGTCAACTTCGTCGAGGAGATGGCCCGCGTCTCCAAGGGCGTGGCGGCGTATTGCTCGACCGACGACATCGGCAACCTCGTCTTCGAGAGCTTCGTCGGCGGCCGGCGCACGCGACGATTTGGCCGGTGAGTCGAGTTCATCCGTCAGGGCTCTCCAGTAACTCCTTCAGCCGCTCCGCCAACGGGGCGTGGAGATGCGGGAGCCAGGAGTGATCGACCAGTCCCACGTCGATCATGTCGCGAATGCTGACTCGATCGATCCGTCGAAAGGATGCGAGCTTCATCCGCACCAGAGGCTCAAGCGAGATGACACGGAAACGATCTCCCCGTTCCGACTCTCGAATCTCCGGCGCCGGATACTCATCATCGGGTCGAATCTTCTCGCCGGCTAACACAATGTGCACCGCGTCGCGGGCCTTGCCATCCGCCCCATCGACGAACCGCCCGATCTCACCGACTGGGCGGAATACAAATCCCGCCTGAGCGAGGGCCGTCCTGGCCGTTTCGAGGTCGGAACGGTCCAGCAGGATTTCCACAGCAGGACTGAACCTCTCGGCGGCCTCGTCAACGCATCGCACCCAGCACGCCAACGCCTGCTCGCCGACCACCGCGTAGGGGATTCCAGCCGCTTCGAGGGCCGTCGTCGCGCCGTGCAGGCGCTCGCGGACTCTTTCCACGGCTCTGACCATCCGATCGAGCAAATCCGCCGGAGCCGGTATCGTCTCTTTGTCGTTGGTTGGTGGAATGCTCATGTCCACTGTTTATCGAGCGTATAAGGAAGCACCTTGATCTTGCGACGCTTCAGCGATGTCAGGGCCTCGCGCAATCGCGACTGCTGCTCGCTCCACTCGGCTCCTGCCAGGAGCATGAGCCCGGCCGGACGCGATCCGGCCTCCCGCACCTCGCTCTCATCGAGGAGGAAGACGAAGTCGCCCGGGGCCAGCTCGAGCGTCGCGATGAGCCGGGCCGTGCGCTCGACGTGTTCGGCGGCCCGCTCGACCCCGCCCGCACCGACCAGTGTCAAGACGCTGACACCGAGCCCGGCCGCCTTGATCTCGCCGACCGTCCATCGTAATTCCGCGCCGGCCCAGTGCTTGCTGTAGAGGAGCCGCACGTTCGCATCTCCCGATTCGATGCCCAGGCTGACCCGGCTCAATCCCCGCTCGCGCAGTCGGCTCCAGCCCTCACGGTCCATTGTTGGATTGAGGAAGTCGTCCAGGAACGCGTGGACGCCTTCGAACCCGATCTCGCTCGCGTCGTCCTTGCGGCCGATGGGGAACGTCTTGCCGGTCTGGTCGAGATAGGCTTCGACCAGTTCCAGGGGCTGGTACAGCACATCGTCTCCGGCCAGGAAGATGAGGCGGCTCTGGAGAAGCCTCCTGCCCCAGAGCCTCGCGACTTCACCGGCATGCTGAGCGAATTCCTCCGCGCCGCGCACGTACGGCTCGGCCGCTTTCGAGAGTCCGAACGTCTGCCCCCCGGCGTGGCCGAGTGTCGCCTGCAACACGACGGCGTTCTGGCATTCGGGTGGGAGGAAGGGCAGGGGGCCATACGTGCCGGTGTACCGCTCGCGATGGGCGAACCAGGCGGCGGCGTCCCATCGGCTGATCCCTTCGAGGAAGTCGCGCAGATCCCGATCGGCGAGCGGATCGGCCTTGCCGAGCGGCGGCGACTTGCGGACGAATCGACCGCCGTCCAGCCCGGCCATCAGGTCGAGGGCCACTGAACGGATGCGGGCGTCCAGGTCGCCGGCCTCGCCGAAGCTCAATTTGCGGCGGCGGAGGACCATGTTCGGGCCTTCGCGCAGGCGGTCGATCGCGTGGACTTCGGCGTCGAGCCCCTTGAGGAAATGGAGCCCGTCAACGTAGGCCCGCTGCCATCGGCCCTCGAGGTCGAAGTGGTAGATCGGCTCGTCGCCGAAGTAGAGCGAGAACGCCCCGTGCTTGAAGCCGGCGAAAATCGGCTCGTCCTTGCCGGTGGCCGGCACCAGGCCGATCCGTCTCCGATAAAGGGCGCCCGTCTCCAGCAAACACGCCGCCTCGGCGCGATGTTCCATCTCTCGATGATCCTCCGGCGGCCAAACTCGTCTCCTCGGAACGTCCGACATCCATTATCTTACCGCGACCCGACGATCCGCGAAGTAGGTCAGGCTCTCCAGCCTGACGGTGCTTGCCGGTCAGGCTGGAGAGCCTGACCTACGTGAACTCTCCAGGAGGGAGCCGTGGAGCCGGAAGCCTCGCCGACCCGCCGGACGCGGTGGCTCGAGCCGCTCACCCTCGTCCTGCTGGCCCTGGCCATCAACCTGGCCGGCAACGCCCACACGGGCCTCTGGGACCGCGACGAGCCCCGCTACGCCGTCGCCGTCCGCGAGATGCGCGCCCGCGGCGACTGGATCTTCCCCACGTTCAACGGCGAGCCGCGATATCATAAGCCAATCTTGATCTACTGGCTGATGGGGCTGACGACCGCCTGGGCCGGCGACAATGCCGTCGGCTTGCGCCTGGTCTCGACGACGGCCGGAGCCGCCGCGGTGGTCGGCGTCTGGTGGCTGGGCCGCCGCCTGCTCGGTCCCCGCGGCGGCACGCTGGCCGCGATCATCTACGCGACGGCGCCGATCGTCGCCGCCGAGTCCAAGCTGGCGACGACCGACGCCACGCTCGCCCTCTGGCTCCTCGGTTGCCAGGCCAGCTTGTGGGTCTTGAGCCGTCGCGAGTCGCGGTTCGCCGCCGCGCTCTTCTGGGCGTTCCTGAACCTCGCCATCCTCACGAAAGGACCGGTCGGACCGGCGTTCATCGTCGCCGCGGCCGCGATCGCGTGGTGGTTCGGTTGGGCCCTCCCACCCCGAGCGCGCCTCCATCTCCGATGGGGACTCGTCAGCCTGCTCGTCGTCTCCGCTCCCTGGTTCGTCGCGGCGACCATCGCCTCGCGCGGCGAGTTCCTGCGCTTCGCGGTCGGGAAGCAGATCCTGCACCGGCTCTCGTCGGACATGGAGGCGCACGGCGGATTCCCCGGATACTATCCGGTGGTGTCGGCGCTGGTCTTCTATCCGTGGTCCGCGCTCCTGCCCGCGGCCATCGCGGGCGCGTGGGCTCGCCGCAAAGCGGACCCCGCGCTCGGCTATCTGCTGGGCTGGATCGTCGGCCCGCTCATCTTGCTCGAGTGCTCCCGCACGAAGCTCATCCACTACTTCCTGCCCGCGTTCCCCTCGTGCGCCCTGCTGGTTGCCTGGCTGGTGATGGCGCTGGCGGCGGAAGGCGTCAACATCCGCAGGCGGGCCCTGGGCCGGCTGTCGATGGCGATGCTGGTGGGCATCGGCCTGGCGATGGCCGCGATCCTGCTCGCGGGTGCCGGCTTCCTCGCCAGCCGCGTGAGCTGGCCGCTCCTGGGTATCGCGGCGATCGTCGTCGCCGGGACCCTCGCCGGCATGGCCAAGTTCCAGGACACTTCCCCGGAACGCGCCGTGTTCGCGATGGCCGGTTGCTGGGCCGCCATCCTGCTCATGGCGGCGGGATGGGTCGTGCCGATGTGCGAATCGGCGCGGACATCGCGCGTGATCGGCACGAAGCTCGGCGAGCTTTCCCGACGCCTCGGGATCGAGCCCGTCTTGCTCGAATACCAGGAGCCGGGCGTCGTCTACGCGCTGGGGCATCCCATCGCGCTCGTCCGCGACAGCGACGGCTTCTTCACTCACGTCACGGGAGGGCGATCCGTCGCGACGGTGCTGCTCGACTTCGAGATCCCCGTGATGCGCAGCCACTTCGGGCTCGACGTGACCGTGGTGGACCAGGTCGAGAGCCTCGAGTTGACCAAGGGGAAGCGGCGGACGCTTTACCTCGCCGTCGTGAAGGAAGGCTCCTCACGCACGGACGAACGGCTCACCGAGGACACGGCTACCCGGAGCACCGGCGAGCAGACGCTCGTAAAGTGAGCGGAGCTGACCGGTCATCGTCTCGTGGCGGAACTGGTCGGCGAACCGTCGGCGGCCTTCGGCGCCCATCGCGGCCCGCGACTCCGGATCGCCGGCAAGCCGGAGGATTCCCTCGGCCAATCCCTCCAGGTCCCTCGGCTGCAACAGGACGCCGGTCTCCGGCAGCACGACCTCGCGGGCGCCGTCGATGTCGTAGCTGATGACCGGGCGTCCCACCAGCAAGCTCTGAGGCAGGACCCGCGCCAGTCCTTCGCGCAGGCTGGGGTGGATCACGGCGTCCACGGCCTGCAACAGCTCGGGTATCCGAGCCGGCGGCACGAGGCCGGTGAGGATGAACGACGAACGCAGGCCCGGCCGTTCGATCTCGCCCTTGAGCCGATCCCGCCAGATGCCATCGCCGATCCAGACGAATCGCACCTTCGGATTCGCCGCGATGACGCGCCGGGCGACCGCCAGGATGTCGTCGTGTCCCTTCAATTCGAAGAGTCGCGCCACCGTTGCGAACGCCACGTCGTCGCCGGCCAAACCGAGCTCGCGGCGTACCTCGTCGCGCGGCCGGGGCGGGTTCAAGAAGGCATCCGCGTCCATGCCGCTATACACGGTGAGGTACTGCCCGGGGCGTCCCACTCCGGCCGCGAGCGCCTGCGTGGCCATCGCGTCGCAGACCCCGACGATCGCGTGACACCGCCGCGCCGCCCACCTCTCGAGCGCGATATAGAGCCGATTCTTGAGCGGCGTCTCGAAGGGCCCGAATGGTAGGCCGTGGATGGTGTGGACGATCGCCGGCACCCGCTCGTCCCAGGCCGCCGCCCGGCCCAGGATGCCCGCCTTCGAGCTGTGCGTGTGCACCACCTCGGGCTTCAGCCGCCGGATCGCCGCCCGCAGCTTGCGGTAGGCCGTCCAGTCGACCCCGGGACGGATCGCCCGGACCAGCTCCGGCAGGACCTCGACCTTCAGACCCAGGGCCGTCGCCCGGTCGAAGAGGTCCCCCTCCGGTCCCTCCGCCGGCCCGGTGATCAGCGTCACGTCGTCGCCGAAGCGGTGGTGCAGCCCCTCGACCGTCAGCAGGGTGTTTTCCTGCGCACCGCCGATGATCAATCGAGTGATGACGTGGACGATTCGCATCTCAGCTCCGCCGGTCATCGCCGTAACGGACGAACAGCAGGAAGAGTCCCTGCGGCGGCGCGGTGGGGCCGGCCTCGACGCGGGCCTGCGCGGCCAGGACCTCCGCGACCCACGACTCGGGGCGCCTGCCGGTGCCGACCAGCACCAGCGTCCCGGCGATCGACCGCACCATGTTGTACAGGAACCCATCGGCCTCGACCTCGATGGTGACGGTGTCGCCTTCGCGTTCGACTGCCAGGTCGAGGATCGTCCGGACGCTGCTCAGGCGGTTGGGCCACTCGGTCTCGAAGCTGCGGAAGTCGTGCCGGCCCAGCAGGCTGGCGCCCGCACGGCCCATCGCGGCCACGTCGAGTTTCCTCGGCACGTGCCAGCGGTATCGCAGCTCAAACGGACTGGCGATCCGCGCGTTCTCGATCGCATAGCGGTACCGTTTCGACTTCGCGTCGAGCGTCGCATGGAACGATTGGGCCACCTCGGTCGCGTCGAGCACGCGCACATCCCGGGGCATCAGCGCATCGAGCGCCCGCACGAACGTCTCGTTCGAGTGCCGCGAGGCTGTCAGGAAGTGCACCGCCTGGCCCAGCGCGTGGACGCCGGCATCCGTCCTGCCGCTCGCGGTCGTGGAGGGCCGCGCCGGTGAGCTGTTCCAGAGCATCCTCGAGGACGCCTTGAACGGTCCGCATCCGGGGTTGGCGCTGCCAGCCGTGGAAGTCGGTCCCGTCGTAGCACAGGGTCAGTTTGATGTTCCGCATCGAATCGAGGCGATGGCCGCCACCGCACGGCCACTAGTGATCAGCTATGGATTAATTGGGACTCTGCGGCCCGCCGATGGAGATCCTCGAAGGACTGCCAGGGGAAAGGGGCTGGTTCTGGACCTGATCGGCCGTTCACGTGATCGTCCAGTATCTCGCCCTGAAGATTGGTCTCCATTGCCAGGGTCTCTAGGTCCCGACAATGGTCTCGGCAGTAGTCGAAGATCGACCCGGGGCCGAACTGGTTCGTGGCCACTTCGTAGCAGAATCGCCGTACGTAAGCGGTTTCAGCCGGAGTGAGAAGTAGACTCATCGCAGCCATTCCTCTACATGAGAGCGATTCACGCGTGCGTTGCGTCCTCCCGAACCCCCCCGAACCCCCCCTTCTTAAAGGGGGGGATCAAGAGGGGCGGGCCCTCCCCCCCTTAAGAAGGGGGGGTCAGGGGGGGTCGAGACTCAACCCCCTCCCGCAGACCAGGGAGGTCGAGGCGACAGCCCGGCATCCGGGTCGAACCACGTAGGCCATCCATCCGTTAACCGCGCTCGGAAGTCCGTTCCACTCACACCCCCACCGGCACCAGCTCCAGCAGCTTCTCGGCGATCTGCACGGCGTTGGTGGCCGCCCCTTTGCGGAGGTTGTCGCTGACGCACCAGAACAGCAGCGCCCGCGGACAACCGAGGTCGGGCCGGATGCGGCCGATGAAGACGTCGTCCTTCTCGGCGGCGTTGCTGGCCAGCGGGTAGGATCGGGCCAGGGGGTCGTCCAGCACCGTCACGCCCGGCGCCTCGGCCCAGAGTGCCTTGGCCTCCTCGACCGACAGCGGCCGCTCGGTCTCGACGAGGATCGACTCGCTGTGGCAGAACGGCACCGGCACGCGCACGCACGTCGGGCTGATGTCGATCGTCGGGTCCCCCATGATCTTCCGCGTCTCGTTGACCATCTTCATCTCCTCCTTGGTGTAACCCGTGGGGAGGAAGTCGTCGATCTGCGGGATGCAGTTGCCCAGGATCGGGTGCGGGAACTTCGACGGCGACGGCGGCGCCTCGCCCCGATGCGCGGCCGCTGACTGGAGGTTCAGCTCATTGAGGCCCTTCTGCCCCGCGCCCGAGACCGACTGATACGTGCTGACCACCACCCGCCGCACCCGCGCCGCGTCGTGCAAGGGCTTGAGGGCCACGACCATCTGGATCGTCGAGCAATTGGGATTGGCGATGATCCCGCGGTGCTTGAGGATGTCCTGCGGGTTGACCTCGGGCACGACCAGCGGCACGCCGGGCTCCATCCGGAAGGCGCTCGAGTTATCCACCACGACCGCCCCGGCCTCGGCGGCGACCGGGCTCCAGTGGCGGGAGACCGCCGCCGGCGTGCTCGACAGCACGATCTCCACCCCCTCGAACGCGGCGCTCGAGAGCCGCTCGATCGGATGGCCCTCGCCCCGGAACGTGATCGTCTTGCCCGCGCTCCGCTCCGACGCCAGGAACCGGATCGACGCGACGGGAAAATCGCGCTCCTCCAGCAGGCGGATCATCCGCTCGCCCACGGCACCACTGGCACCCACAACGGCAACGTGCTTCACGATCCGGCGCTCCGTTCTCTGGCTGGCTACCGATGGATTCTTCAGTATAGTCCCAGTTTACAACAGACCGCGTCGTCCGAGAATCCCCCCGCGGGGTCCGCGACGATGGCCATCTGCCATCGCATGCGCCCTCGGCTTAGAATAGGATAGGTGCGGAGTGGAGTGGAGGGGGAGCCGATCGTCGCGGGAATGGGGGCATGTGCCTTGAAAGTGCTCGTGGTGGGTAAAGGGGGGCGGGAACACGCCCTGTGCTGGAAGCTCAAGCAGTCGCCGCGCGTCACCGCCGTCTTCTGTGCCCCTGGCAACGCGGGCACGGCCCTCGACGTGCAGAACGTCGCCATCGAGCCGGGCGACTTCCGCGGGCTGGTCCAGTTCTGCAGGAAGGAGGGCATCGGCCTGACCGTCGTCGGGCCGGAGGAGCCGCTGGTCAAGGGGATCGTCAACGTCTTCCAGCGCGAGGGCCTGAAGGTCTTCGGCCCGAGGAAGGAAGCGGCCGAGCTGGAGGGCAGCAAGGTCTTCGCCAAGGACCTGATCCGCCAGGCCGGCATCCCCACGGCCGATTATCGCATCTTCCGCTCGGCGCCCGATGCCGAGCACTACGCGCTGTCGCGCGAGGTGGCGCTGACGGTCCGCTCCCGCGGCCGCTCGACGATCCGCCACACGCTCCACTGCCGGACGGCCGGCGAGTCGCTCGAGGCCATCGAGCGGATCATGGACCCGCGCGAGATGCTCAGCCCGGGCGTCCAGGTCGAGATCGAGGAGCGCGGCCAGAAGCGGGTCTTCTCGACCACCGCCGAGGCCCGCGACTTCGTGCTGGGCCGGCCCGTCGGCCTGGTGCTCAAGGCCGATGGCCTGGCGGGAGGCAAGGGGGTCTTCGTCTGCGACAACCTCCGCCAGGCGCTCGAGGGCATCGACCAGATCATGGTCCGGCGCATCTTCGGCCAGGCCGGCGATCGGCTGATCATCGAGGAGCGGCTCGACGGGCAGGAGACCAGCGTGCTGGCGATCACCGACGGCCGCACGATCGTCCCGCTGGAATCGGCCCAGGACTACAAGCGCGCCTTCGACCACGACGAGGGCCCCAACACCGGCGGCATGGGCGCGTTCTCGCCCACGCCCACGGTCACCCCCGAGCTGATGGAGCAGGTCGAGCGCGAGATCCTCGTCCCGGCCATCCATGCGCTGAAGCGGGCCCGCCGCCCCTTCCGCGGCGTGCTCTACGCCGGGCTGATGCTGACCAACCAGGGTCCGAAGGTCCTCGAGTTCAACGTCCGATTCGGCGACCCCGAGACCCAGGTCCTGATGATGCGGCTCAAGTCGGACCTGCTCGACGTCCTCGAGGCCGCCGCCGACGAGCGGCTCGACAGCGCCTCGCTCGTCTGGGACAACCGGCCCGCCGTCACGGTCGTCATGGCCGCCGAGGGATACCCCGGCCACTACGAGCGCGAGCGGCCGATCCAGAACCTCGACGCCGCCGAGCGAATCCCCGACGTCAAGGTCTTCCATGCCGGCACCACCCTCCGCGCCGAGGCCGGACCCGGCCGCGACGCGCGGATCGTCTCCGACGGCGGCCGCGTCCTCAACGTCACCGCGCTGGGCGACACCCTCGAGATCGCCCAGGCCCGCGCCTACGAGGCCGTCCGCGCCATCAAGTTCCCCGGCGCCTGGTACCGCCGCGATATCGCCGGACGGCGGAGGGGGTAGGGCGGCTGACACTCTCGAGCGGCGCGGTGGCGCCCGAAACCCCCCCTGACCCCCCCTTCGTAAGGGGGGGATTTTCAGGGAGGCTCAGCCCTCTTCTTCTCCCCCTCTTACGAAGGGGGGTCAGGGGGGGTCGAGGCCCCGGCCGGCTCTCGAGGCCGAAATCACGTGGGCCAACCAACCGTTCGGGGCTCTGAAGAAGGGCGGGTCAGGGGGGGTCGAGGCCCACCTCGCCTCCCGCGGGTTCACGAGATCGATGCCAGCTGCGCAGGAACCGCGCCGGGCGCCTACTTCTTCTTGCGGCTGGCCGAAGCCTTCGCCTCCCGGGCCAGCTTCAGGTTCGCCGGGATGTGATCGACCTGGAACACGCCCTTGAGCGTGATCTGGCCGCGATGGTACGTGGTCGGCGCCACGTACGGCTGGTAGGGCACGCTCGGCGGGATCACCGGGCCCTTCTTGATGTGCACGACCTTCGCGAAGAAGGCCGCGTTGACCGGCGCCGACGTCGAGACGAGCGGGTTCGTCGAGTTGTCAACCGTGCCCTCGAACTTCATGTTGATCACGCCGCGCGGCAGGACCAGGTTATCCGGCGCCGAAGGGGAAATTCACATTGGTCGATGGCTCGAACTGGCCGCTCGAATCGACCACCGAGGGCGAGAGCCCCGAGGGGTTCGGGTTGACCGAGGCCGAGATGACCGAGTTGACGATATTGCCGGCGATGCGGCCGATGATCATGCCGCCGTTCTGCGCGTAGGGCTCGAGCAGGCCCGACTCCGCCCCGAGGCGGTGGTCGCTGATCGTCGGCGGCGGGTCGCCGAAGAAGACCCCGGTCCCCGAGGCGAAGACGCTGGTCGCCGGCGAGGCGGCGTCCTCGAAGAGCCCCTGGCCGTAGCCGGCCTGGATGTTCGTGTTCTCGACGTTGCCGCCGATGAACAGGTTCTGGATCGAACGGCTGACGGTGACCGACGAATTGGTCGCGTCGCGATTGGCGCGGAGCGACTGGACCGTCAGGCTGTTGATCGTGGTGTTGTCCATCCCCAGGCCGAACGAGATGTTCCGCGAGCCCGACGGCGCGATCAACATGACGTTGTTGGTCTCGCCGCCGACGAAGAAATTGCTGATCTTGGCGTCGAGGGCGCCCTCGACGGGCGTCGTGGTCAGTGGGTACTCGTTGACCAGGGTGGTGAAGTTCGTGGCGTTGCCGCCGACGCGGACGTCGCCGATCTGCCCCGTCCCCGCCGAGCCGCCGCCGGAGATCACGAAGGTCCCGCCCGGCGAGCCCGTGCTGGGGGCCGAGCTGGCGAACTGCGACGGCACCAGCCCCGAGGTCGTGTTGCCGCTGATCGAGTTGGCCTGGAAGAGGTTCATACGGCCATCTATCAGGAAGGTCACCATGTCCTGGAACGCCGGCGAACCCGCCGTGGTATTGGCCTGGGCGTCGGTGGTGATGTTGTTGACGATCACCGACGTGCCCATGACGACCGGCAGGCCCAGGTTGATGGCGAACTCGTTGCTCTGCCCGGTCTGGTTCAGCGGCGTGCCGCCGGGAGGCGTGTAGTCGGCGTTCACGCCGCCGAAGCGGAGGTTGATCACGCCTCCGGGGATATTGATGCTTCCGGCGAGCTGCGCGGTCGAGTGCAGCGGCGAGGCCGTGCTCGGCTTGGTCGTGTTCGTGTGCGCCAGGTAGAAATCGGGCATGTCGATCGCCGCGATGCCGAGCTGCTGCTGCTTGAAGTTGTTCACCTGGCCGGAGTCGATTCGCCCCAGCTCGCCGGTGGGCGTGACGCTCAGGTTCTCGAAGTAGACGTTGGAGGCCCCGTCGGGCGCCGGCGTCACCGTGCCCACCAAACGGGTCTCGGTGGTGATCGAGCCGCCCACCGTGATCGTATCGATCGAATCGGGCGTGTTCTTGTTCCCCTTGATGAAGGCGTTGCCCGCCGAGTCGACCACGTTGAGCGTCCCCGGCCCGTAGAGCTTCAGCGTCCAGTGCGCGCCGTCGGGGTCGGTCCCGCTGACCTGTGCCGACGGCTTGCCCGTGACCGGCGCCCCGATGATCTTCGACACCGGCCCACCGGGGCCCGCGGACATGGACAGGAGCTGCCGTGTCTCCAGCCCTTCCGCCCGCGGCCGGAGCCAGAGGGATCGTCGTGCCGGCGATGGGTTCCGCTTCGACATGGGTCCTTACCTCTCGTCCCGAGTCCTTTGTCCGTTGGCTTGTGTGGAGCGACCGCTCTCCTGGCCTTCCCCGCCGTCAGGCCCGTCCCTGGCCATCCCGGGCCGCCTCCGCTGTCCGCTGACGTACAACGGACCATCGGCCACCGACCATCGACCAAGGGTCATGATCGGCACCCTGTTCGGAATCCTTGAGAGATTCGTTAGAATTATCGCGATCCTCACAATCGCCAGAACCCGACTACGCAAAATGAAGGCGAGGCGGCGGACCCGGCTATCTGGGCAGGGCTGGAGGTCTTCGTCCTTTGGCCCGTGGTCCGTGGTCCGAAATACGCAAGCGGATGCAAAGGCCGGCGACGTCGCGCGGGCCCGACGAGGGACGACAGACAACGGACAACGGACAAGGGACTCATGATGACCAGCACTTCCAGTAGCCGAAGGCGCCCGTCCGTGCACATCACGTTGCATCGTGCCGCCCGCTTCCATCGTCTGGTCGGTTATCTCGGCCTGTCGGCTCGCACTCGCGCGGACATCTTGACCCACCTGCGGATCGGGCTGCGGACCTTCTATCGCGAGCTCGACCTGCTCCGGCGATGCGGCGTGAAGGTGCGGCACCGCAAGAAGCTGTACCACCTGTTGACCACGGCCGAGGACGCCGAGGGACGGCTGCCGTTCCCCGACCCGCAGTTGAGCTTCGCGGAGATGGCCGAGCTGGCCGCCTGCGACTGCCCGACCGGCAAGCGGCTCGCCGAGCTGCTGGCGAGCGTCGTCCGGCCCGCCGAGCCGCCGCAGGATCGGCGCCGCGCCCGCTCGCGCAAGGGCGGCAACTCGTCCGGACGCAAGTCCAATCGGAAGGACCGGTGAGGCGAGCCGACTCCGTGACGACCCTGCCGGTTATCCGGATCGCGACGGCCGGGGCGCGGCGAGAAATCTCACCGGGAAAAAATTCTGCCGAAAGTTTTTTCTCCTGCTCCTGACAAGAGTTACGACGAGGAATCGGGCGATTCTCTCGATAGGTGCGTTCAAGGAATTGCAAAGTCGCAGCATCCTGTTAGATAGAGGGCTCGATCGGTCTTCCGCCGGTTGATCCCGGAGCGACGGCGATGTCAGCCCGTCGCACACCGTCCCGTCCCGTCGTGCTCACGCGTGTTCGCTGAATTCGAGTGGTCTGAACCGCGTCGTACTCCGCGGCCAGGCCGTGGTATCGCTCATGACGCCCCGCGATGCCCGCGGGGTCGCCGGGAGGTCTACAGCATGATGAAGTCGAGCAAAGGCCCGGGCGCCGAGCCCGAGGTCCCGTCCGGGTTCTGGTTCCAGCAGATGGACTCCGGCCAGCAATCGGGCGACTACATCGCCGCGGGCCAGGCCCAGCTCGAGCTGGAGCGGCTCGGCTGGTTGATCCGCCGGATGCCGCCGCGCGACCGGGGCGAGGGCCTCCAGGACGTGGCACGGCCGGTCGACGCCGATGCCGACGCCGAGACTGACTTCGAGGAAGAGAACGTGGAGGCCGACAGCGACGGGGACGACTCCCGGACGGGCCGTCCGCTGGGGATCGCGGATGTCGTCCGGCTGGTGGGCCTGACCGACGACGAGCTGGACGAGGCGATCGACGCGGGGCGTTTCCCGCTGCCGGACGGCTACTTCTCCGGGCGGCCGTACTGGGACCGGGACACGATCGGCTGGTGGATCAAGCGGGGGACGAGCCTGTGACGACGATCGGCAAACGGGATGCGTGGGTGCTGGCCCGGCTGCTCTGCGGCAAGGTGTCGGTGCCCGACGGCTCCATCGAGCCGGTCGATGAGTCCGACGTCGTCCGCTCGATCGCCGAGCGGCTGCGGGCGGTCGAATCAGGGTCGCGGATGCTGGTCTGGGACGGTTTCCTGGCGGCCCAGGCCGACCCGGACGCCTGGATCGATGCGATCGGCAACGCCGATCCCTGTGCCCCGCCGCCGGAGGCCGAGGGTCGGGCGAACGCGCCGGTCAGTTGCGCGACGCTCGGCGACCTGAAGCGGATGGTCGCCGACACTTCCTGGCCGTGGCCGGGCTGGCTGGCCGGCGGGGTGCTCAATTCGCTGGCGGCCGACCCGGGCGTCGGCAAGACGATCCTGGCGATGAACCTGGCCCGCGTGCTCTGGCACGGCCGGCCCTGGCCCGACGGCCAGATCAACCCGTTCCCTCCCCGCACGCGGACCCTCTGGGTGCCGGGCGACCGGCACTACACGCAGTTGCTCGACCTCGCCGAGCGCTACGGCCTGGACGACGACGCGCTGCTGTTCAACGCACCGGCGGATAAGCCCGCCGACGGACTCGACCTCGACGAGGCCGAGGTCCGCGACGCGCTGTATGCCCGCGTCAAGGAGCAGTCGCCGGGCCTGGTGATCGTGGACACCGTCGGCATGACGACCGACCGCAACCTGGGGCGTCCCGAGGAGGCGCGGGCGTACTTCGGCCCCCTGATGACGATGGCCGGCGAGTCCGGCGTGCCGTTCCTGCTGCTGACGCACCTGAGCCGCGACGCCCAGGCCCTGGGTCGGCGGATCGTCGGTGCCTGCCGGGTCGTGTGGAAGCTCACCCACCCCGATCCCGACGGCCAGCCCGACCGCCGCAGGTTCTGGGTGGACAAGTCGTATACCGTCGTCCCCAAGCCGCTGGGCATGACCATCAGCGATCAGGGATGCACGTTCGACGGCGAGCCGCCGATCGGCGACGGGGGCAAGGTGGGGCGGCCGCCGGCCCAGCTCGAGAAGTGCAAGCGATGGCTCAACGAGCGGCTCACCGCAGGCCCGGCATCAAGCCACTCGATCCGCGAGGCCGCCAAGGCTGAAGGCTTCAGCAAGACCATGACTTACGTGGCGATCAAGGCCCTCGGCATCACGGAGTTCGCTCGCCACGGTAAGAAGTCGTGGATGCTACCTGACTCCGAGGGCCAGGCGGACGATCGGGACCCGGAGCTCGTTTTTCCTGAAATCCCCGAACCCTAGGGTGTGGGATTTCAGGACAACAACAACACTACTACAAGGTACTACTATTAGTGCTCTAAGACGTTGACACGGAAGATCCCCACGTAGGTCAGGCTTTCTAAATAGGTCCACGCAAGAGGGAAAGTAGGGTGGGCTCTGCCCACCGATGAGGGCCTCTCGTCGGTGGGCAGAGCCCACCCTACATTCTGCGCGTCGCCACTTTCCCCATTGTGTGGATCTATTTAGCCTGACGCGCGAGGCCCATCAGGCTGGAAAGCACGATTCACTTCCTTGCCTGTGTCGCGTTCGCGTCCTGAAATCCCACACCCTAGGGTTTCAGGATTTCAGGACAACGATACGCTTCGTCACCCCTCCGAGAACACCTCATGACGACTTCCGAAGGCTTTTCCTCCCCTCGCGGTCCGGGGGAGCGGACGGGCTGCGCCCGCAACCAGAAGGACCGCTGGAATCAGGATCGCCGCCCGATCGACTGGGGGACGGTCCGCGACCGGATCGACCTGGCGGACGTGGCGACTCGCCTGCTAGGACCGGCGCCGGGGCGTCGCGGCGAGGGCGGCCGGCGGCTCTGGTGGTGTTGCCCGTTCCACGAGGACAGGAATCCCTCGTTCTGCGTCGAGCCGGGCAAGATGTCCTGGCGATGCTACGGCTGCGGCGCGTGGGGCGACGCCATCGCCCTGGTGATGCGGCACAACCGCCTCGCGTTCCGGGAGGCGCTGCAATTCGTGCTGGAGGGGACTCACCTGGCCCTCGACGGCGGCTCCAGGACGCCACGCCGGCCGTCAAGGAATCCCGACAGCCGCGGGAACGGCCAGCCACCCCCGGCCAAGGCCGCGCCCGAGCCCACCAAGCCCTCGGGATGGGCTGCCGGGGAGGCTCGGGGGATCGTGGACGTGGCGGCGGAGCTGATCTGGATGCCGGATGGTGCGCAGGGGCTCGCGTACCTCCGCGGACGGGGGCTCGATGACGCCACGATCCGCCTGGCGCGGCTGGGATGGATGCCGTCGGTCATGATCCGGACGAAGGACGGCAAGCGGGCGATGAAGTCCCGCGGGGTCACGATCCCCTGGTTCGACGGCGACCGCCTCGCGCTGGTGAAGCTCCGCCAACCGCCCGGTCGCGAGCCGCGTTACCTGGAAACCTATCGCGACCGGCCCGACGTCTATCCCGGCCCGCCACTGGCGACGATCCGCGAGGGCGACGACGTGGTGATCGTCGAGGGCGAGCTCGACGCGCTCTTGCTCGGGCAGGAGCTGAAGGGACTGGCGCCGGTGATCACGACCGGATCGGCGTCGTCGGGGCCTTCGCGCAAACTGAGGACGGCCCTCGGGGGGGCGTTTCGGCTGTTCCTCGCCACCGACGCCGACCCGGCCGGCGACGGCTCGGCCAGGCACTGGTACGACCGGGCCATCCGAATCCGACCTCCCGGCGGCCACAAGGACTGGACCGACGCGAAGGTCGCCGGCATCGACCTGCGATCGTGGTGGATCTCCTCCGGTCTGCTGAACGGACACCACCCGGCTCCAGGGCGACGAACGCACCTGGCTCGTCCCGGCCCGACGTCGGGCCAGCCTCCACGAACCCCCTGACGAGGACCACCCATGACCCTCCCTGGCACGCTCGGCCTCCTCGCCCTGATCACCCTGGGCATCGCCTACCTCGCCGACCGCCGCGCCCGCGCCGAGGACGCCGCTCAATCGTCCCGGAGCCGCGCCGACCGGTCCGAAAGAGCTCCGTGTAACGCTCGGTGTGCCGGATGTCCCTGTGACCCAGATGATCCTGAACCACGCGGGTCGAGTGGCCCGCGTTGATCAACGCGTAACCGCAGGCAGGCCGCGGCATGTGCGGGTCCACGCCGATCGGCGGTCGACCGATTCAGCCGTCAGCCTCGAGCCTTCAGCCTTTGGAGCGAAGATGAGCACTCATCGATCGACCTGGCAGCGGCGCGAGCGCGACGCGGCTCGCGTGTTTGGGGCCGAGCGTCAGCCCGGCTCGGGATCGTGCGGACTGCCCGATCAGACGCGGTCCGATTCGACGCACGACCGGCTCTTCATCGAGACGAAGCTGCGGGCGTCGTCGTCGGTGCGGAGCCTGTGGGAGAAGACCGCGGCCCTGGCGCGGCTCGAGGGCAAAACGCCCGTGGTGATGCTCTACGCCAAGGGGAAGACCGGCGCCCTGATCGTGGTGCACGAGATGCACCTCGCCGCCGTGGCCTCCGAGATCCAGACCGCCCCGGCCCGCGAGCCCGAACCCTTGCCGCTCTTCGACGACGCGGAACCGTTTCACCCGTGAGATCCGCTCTGGCGACGAGCGTCGGCCCAGCGGGGGGGGAATCCGGGCGAAGGCGTCGATGACGCTCGAGCGCTGAACACTCGCATTGCAGCGACCCGAAAGAACCCCCCCTGACCCCCCCTTCTTAAGGGGGGGATTGAAGAGGGCCGGGCCGCCGTTCCCCCCCTTAAGAAGGGGGGGTCAGGGGCGGTCGAGGCCCCAGAAGCACGACGGGGGGTCAGGGGCGGTCGAGACCCCAGCAGCACGACGGGGAGATCAGGGGCGGTCGAGACCCCGGGACGCCGAACGCAGACCTGGCCCGCGGCGGCGCCTCAGCGCGCGGAAAACCGACCCTTCCGCCCTCAACACTGGACTGTTGAACGCTGTCTTGCCGACTTGTACTATTACAATATCACAAGCAAACAACACCGAGTCAGACGGTCAGGATGAGATGATCAGACATGGAGGTCGTCATGAACGGATGCCTTTGTAACGGACTGCGTGGGGATCGATCTGGCCCCGCGATCCGGATCGGTCGAGTCCGCGTGCGCGGCGGCGTGGGGATGCGATCGCGTCGCCGATGTCGTTGCGCGGCCCTTCTCCTCGTCCTATCCTGGGTGTCCGGCTGCTTCAGCCCGCCTCGACGCGCTTCAGAGATGACAGGGAATCCTCCGACGGCACCGGCGACTTCCGACGGGCCCGCGCAGCCTGGCGAGGCCGGGCCGCCGGTTGACTGCTGGAAACAATCCGGCGATTTGGAGCCGCGGGTCGCTCTCAGCAAGGGACGGCGCGTCGCTGTGACGGAGTTCGACGTCGAATTCGTGGATCTCCAGTTCCAGACGCCCCTTCCGCGGCAGAGGATGTTCGGGCCGATGCCGATCTCGCTCCAGCCGGTGCACCTGGCGCTGGAGTTGATCGGCTTCGGGCGAAGATACACCCCCCTGGCCGAAGAGCAACACCAGGCCCTGGCCTCCCAGCTCTACGACGCTTTCGTCCGGGACCTCCATCGGCGGGGGCTGGAACTGGTCTCCCAGGACGTCTTGGCGCGAGTCCCGCGTATGTCGAGTCGTGCAAGGAGCCGGCGGTCCGATCGTCGCGGCTGATGGTGCTCAACGTGATCGGGAGTGATACGGGAACCGTGTTGCACACCCGGACGGTTGCGGCACCCGGACTTTGCGTCTTGCAAGGGAGCCCACATGCTCGGGCGGCGGCCGAGGCGCGAATCCTCCAGGAGACGCGCGCCGACGCGGCCGTCGCCGTGCGACTCCGAGTCGGCCTCTTCCGCGAGAAGCCGGCCCTGGAGCACCGCAGCGTGATTCGGTTGACCACTTGCGAGGGATCGACGACACTGCGGGCCTGTCACTCGCTGGTCTCGGACCTGGTGGTGACCGATCCGTCGCGCTTCCGACCGATCGTGGGACGAATCGAACCGGTCGATGCCGGGATGTTCTCCAGCGAGCTGACGGCGATGCTACCGAAGTTCATCGCCCTGGCCCTGTCGGAGACCACGCCGTGATTCCGCCGGTCCGGGCCCCCGTGGCGATTCGCCTGCGGTCGGTCCTCCCGGCGCGATCGGTTCGGGCATCGCCAACACCGTCGCACCAAGGACAACGGATTGCCCTCAGGCCATGTTCGCGATCGACGGGAACGACCCGACGCCGTTGTATGCTCAGCTCGAGCGGGCGATCCGGGTGTCGATCGCGACGGGGCGGCTCAACGTGGGGGACAAGCTGCCGACGGTGCGACAGCTCGCGGTAGATCTGAAGGTCAACGCGAACACCGTGGCGAAGGTCTATGGGGAGCTCGAGCGTTCCGGCGTGCTCGAGACGCGGCGGGGGGTGGGGACGTTCATCCGGCGGGAGGGGGCGAGTGCGTACCCCGTGCCGGATCGCGAGCGGCTGCTTGTGGAACTGGCGGACCGCTTCCTGGCCGGCGCCGACACGCTGGGGTTCTCGGCCGATGAGGCGATCAACTTCCTGAAAGTGCGATGGATCGACATGAAAAGGGAGCAATCCGATGGCTAGCCTGACGAGCGTTGCCGAGGGCCTGAAGAGCCGCCGCGGTTTGACCGGTCTGCCGGGGCTCAACATCATCTCCCAGCTCCTGCTGATCGCCGGCATCGGGTTGGGTGTCGCGGTCGCCGTGGGGTGGGGGAATCGTTGGGCGATCGCCGTGGGGTGGCTCGTGGGATGGATCGCGGCGATGTCGCCCCAGATCGCGCAACAGTGGGAGCGGGCGGTCGTCCTGCGGCTCGGGAGATACACCGGCCTGCGCGGCCCGGGGCTGTTCTGGATCATCCCCGGCATCGACAAGGTCTCGTCCTGGATCGATCAGCGGATCATCACAACCGGGTTCGCCGCGGAGCAGACGCTCACCTCGGACACGGTCCCGGTGAACGTGGACGCGGTGATGTTCTGGATGGTGTATGACCCGGAGAAGGCGGCGCTGGAGGTCCAGGATTACAGGGTGGCGGTCAGTTGGGCGGCGCAGACGGCGCTCCGCGACATCATCGGCCGCACGCCGCTGACCGTGCTCCTCCGCGGCCGCGAGCAGATCGAGGCCCAGCTCCAGAAGCTCATCGACGAGCGGTCCAATCCCTGGGGCGTCACGGTCCAATCCGTCGAGATGCGCGACGTGATCATCCCCGAGTCGTTGCAGGACGCCATGTCGCGCGAGGCCCAGGCGGCGCGAGAGAAAGAGGCGCGGATCATCCTCGGCCAGGCGGAGGTCGAGATCGCCCACCTGTTCGCGCAGGCGGCCTTGTCGTACGAGCACAACGCGACGGCCCTTCACCTCCGGGCGATGAACATCCTCTACGAAGGCCTCAAGGAGAAGGGCGCGCTGATGCTCGTTCCCAGCACGGCCGTCGAGTCCATGGGCCTGGGCGGATTGCTCGGCGCCGCCGCGATGCGCCAGCAGGTCCTCAGCCAGGACCCGGCGGCATCTGCATCCGTCAACGGGTCGGTGGTCTGAAGCCGCCCCTCCAGCCGATGATCGTGGCGGCCGCGGGGACCGGCTCGACCGCCTCCCCTCTTGAGTACGCGACACCGGGCCGGAAGAATAGTTCGAACATGGCTTCGATCCCCTTACGTCGGGGCGATCGATCCCGGACTGTCAGCGACGGCGTTTGCCGGTTCTCCATGGACAACTGCGATGACCACGCCTGATCCCACTCGGCGCGACTTCCTTCGTGCGGCCACGGCGGCGACGGCGACGGCGACGAACTTCGGTCCTCTCCGGTCGCTGGCCGCGGCGGTCAGCCCGGTGACGATCCGGGAGGTGGACATCTTCCCGATCGAGATCCCGACCTCGCGGGCCGAGCATGACGCCGGCCTCGACCATCAATACACGGTGGTGAGGATCGGCACCGACGTGGGGGTCCGCGGCTACTCCTTCGCCGGCCCGAGGGAGGGGGCCCTGGCCGAGATCCGCAAAGTGCTCGTCGGCCAGGACCTGTTCGCCGTCGATCGGCACCTGCGCCGGGGACTGATCCGCTGGGGCGGGGTCGAGCACGCCATCTGGGACGCCATCGGCAAGGTCGCCGGCCAGCCGGTGTACAAGCTGCTGGGCGGCGCGGCGGACCGCGTGAAAGCCTACGTCACCTGCGTCTGGAAGGGGAAGCTGGACCAGTCCCACGTCGCCTACGAGGAGCAGGCCAGGATGGCCGTGAAGCTGAAGCAGGCCGGCTTCAAGGGGATGAAGATCCGCGCCTGGCGGCCCGAGCCGATGGACGACGTGGCGGCCTGCGGGGTCATCAAGCAGCCCGTCGGCTCGGACTTCGCGCTCATGTTCGATCGCACGGCCGACCGGCCCCGAGACGTCGGGCAGAAGGTCTGGGACTACGAGACCGGGCTGAAGGTCGCGCGCGGCCTGCAAGAGCAGGGGGCCCGGTGGCTCGAAGAGCCTTTCGCGCGAGACGACTATCTCAGCCCCGCACGGCTGGCCGCCGAAGTGGACATCCCGATCACGGGCGGCGAGGGATACCGCGGGCTCGACGCGTTCCGCGAATGCCTGATCCACAAGACCTACGACATCCTCCAGCCGGAAGGGAGCGGATCGGGCGGCATTTTCACGTGTGTCCAGGTGGCCGCCCTCGCCCGCGCCTTTCGGGTCCCGTGCATCCTCCACGGCTCGATGTCGCTGCGAGTCGCCGGCTGGCTCCAGGCGACGCTGGCCTTCGGTTCGGAGTGGCAAGAGCTGGCGCTGGTCACACCACCCCTCTTACCGGAGGAACAGTGGTCGCCCGGACTCAAGGTCCTCAAGAGCAAGGAGGTGTTCACGATCCGCGACGGGATGATCCTGGCCCCCGAGCACCCTGGGATCGGCCTGGACATCGACGAGGAGGCCGTCGAGCGATTCCGGCGCGATGGCGGCCGGAGTTGACCACGACCGGCGTGAAGGATCGGCGACCTATGCCGGTGCACGACACGAGAGGCACCTCGCCGCGGTAGCCGCCGCGATCCCGACCGCGCCGCGCGCGAGCCCGAGCCGTCGTCGCTCATCCGGAACGTCGAGCCGTTCCACGCCCGGGCGCGATGTCAGGCGACGCCCCAGTCGATCGTCAGCTTGCCCTGGGTGAGCGACTTCCCGGGTGTCACGGTGACGATCGCGTCGCCGTCGCCCGTCGCGCCCTTCAAGTGCCCCGTGGCTCCCGTGATCTGATAGGAATACTCCGCTTCCGACAGCGAGCCGGCCAGGCGGAGGTAGGTCACGGCGACGGAGAGCTTGCCCTTCGCGGCCTTGATCGTGAGAGAGCCCGCGTACCCATGGCCGCTCGCGGCCGCCCCGATCGAGCCCTTCAACGTGCTGTGGCCGAGCGGGGACAGCTTGCCACTCGCGGTGAAATCGGACACGCCGGCCTTGACGTGGTACTTGCCCGTCGAAACGCCGCTGAGCGCGATCGGGGAGCTGGGCGTCGCCACCAGGGCGGCCGCGGCGATCCCCGAGGGGAGCACCATGGTTTCGAGGGACTCGAGCTGGGGACGCCGACGCATCGCATGGCGTAACATTGTCAACCTCCTCGTGGTAGTGGCGTTCATCGCCAGCGACCGGGAAGGGACTTGAACCTCCGACCAACGGATTCGAAGTCCGTCGCTCGACCAACTGAGCAACCCGGTCTCCAAGCATCCATAATAGTGCAATAACTTGGGCGCGTCTATACGTGGGGATTTGCCGCAACTCTCGATGGACTTGCTGAAGCCATGCCTTCAGGCGGAAGAAGAGCGGCTGAAGCCGGGATTCCAACCCGTCGATCGGCGCCCGCGATCTCGCCCCGGGGAGCGGCTGTCAGTAGTAAAACTGGAGCCGCAGCCAAAGCAAATCGTTCGTGTTCTGGAACGCGGCATGGCCGCTCGAGCTGTTCCCGGCGAAGACCGGTGAGGCGAATATGGCGTGCTCCCAATCGAAATAAACCTTCACGAACTTGTTCAGGTACCAGTTCACACCGACGTCGATCAACTGGACGCGGTTGGTCCAGAGGTTGGGATCCGCCAGGCCGGCGGTGAAGATCTGATGGCCGAGGGTCATCTCGCTGTAGCGGACGTGGGGCTCGAAGGCACCCAGGCCGAACTTCCCCGGGCGAAGGTCGAAGCGATTGATCGGGTCGATCGCCGTCCGCTCACGCAGCGTCTCCCCCGTGATGAGGTACGCGGCCTGGACGAAGAAGCCGCTGGTGGGCACACGGACCGAGGGTTGCTGCGGCAGGGCATAGCCGTTGAAGCCGCTGTCCCACGCCCCGAGCAGCGATAGGCCTTTATAATAGTAGGCGGCATGTAGCTCCCACAGGTCTCGGAGCCCCCGCTCCATGACGTTGTTGTTCAAGCCCAGGAAGGGTAGCGTCGCATTATTGGTCGGATCGTTCGCCGACAGCGCCACGTTCGAGGCGTTGACGTTGGTGCGGAACACTCCCGGAACGGCGGGGTTGTTCTGATATCCGTAATCGAGCGAGCCGCCGAAGTTCAGGTCTCTGAGGAAGGAGCCCTCGCGAGTCTCGAACGGCTTGAAGTTGAGGAACGCGGCGACGGTCTTGGGGTAGTCGTAGGCCTGGTACCCGTTGCGCGGGCCGTTGTGGATCATGGTGGCGTACTCGATTCGGTTCTCGAACAGCCCGCCCCAGGCCGCGATGCCGATGTCGCGATTGGACTGGTAGTTGTTGTTCCACACCGACCGCTCGGGGGCGATCAGGCGCCAGACGTTGATCTTGTAGAACTCGTAGGTGAAGGGCACCTTCTGTCGCCCGACGCGGATCTGGAGCCTCGGGTCGTATTCGAAGTTCAAGTAGGCGTTGAAGAAGTTGAAGGTGGTGTAGCTCCGCTGAAACGAGAGGTCGTAGGTGATGGGCTTGGTGAGCCGGCCCTGGAAGTAGTAACGGGATCGCGGCAGATAGAAGCCGCTGGTGGTGGCGTTGGGGCTGAGGCCCTGGCTGCCCAGATAGCCGTCGTAATCGATCTGCTCGAGCATGCGGAACCTGAGCTGGAACTCCTCGTCGTCGGTCGAGAAGCCGACGCCGTCCAATCCGTAGTCGAAGTAGGTCCTCAGCGGGATGTGTCCCAGGCGGCGATTGCCCTCCAGTTGCGAATTCGGCAGCTCGCGCGTGCCGCCGCTCGTCGTCCTGGACCCATCCGACGGAGGCTCGCTGAGGCCGCTATCGCTCGGACCGGGCCCGAGCTTGAATCCGCCGGGGCCGGCCAGCCCGCTCGCCGCCGAGGACGGTAGCACCGCCGAGGACGGCGGCACGGCCGGAGCCTGTGTCCCCGCCGAGGTCCGCGCCGACAGGTCGTCCACCCGTGTCGAGAGCTGGCGCACCATCTCCTTGAGCTGGCGCACCTCCTCTTGCAACTGCGCCTCGCGCGAGCCCGCCGCCCCCGCCGCCGGCGTGGCAGCCGAGGCGGAGGGCCCGGGATCCGGCAGCGGAGGAAGCGACTCCTGCGCCGCGGCGGCAAGGCACCACGTCAGGCCGAGGCCGCCCGAAATGACCGGGATCAACAGTCGTCTGAGTCTGATCATTCAGGAACATCCCTGCTCAAGCTTTTCTGAGGACTTGCTCCCGTCTCGTCGATCTTCCGATCACGTCGGATCACGCAATCTCACCGCGGCGGCGAGGTCTCATCGCCGCTGTCGCGACTCGTCGGCAAGGACGGGTGATGACACCGACGCCCGCTTCCTTGTGGTCGTCCGGGGGCATCAGCCTCGCCAATTCCGTCATTGGGACCTTTCGGATCGCGTCAGAGCAGTGTCCCGTATCATCATCGGCAAACACACCTCGCGACTCCAGGCGCGGCCGACCACGCCGGGCGAAATGGCGCGGAGAGGGACCGGGACCGAACCGCGGCAACGATTTCGGTGATCATCAATGATCTTGAAAAGAAATGTGAGTACGGAGTCGGGCCGAGATTAGCCTTCGCCCCCTCCGAGTCAACCCCAACTCGAGGGACGCCGTCCGATCGTCGATCGTCTCCTACAGGCCGCGCCGTAGGCGGCCGGCCGGGCATCACCGGCCGTCACCCGCACCGCGCCGTTGATCTTCCCGCCGACATTGATCTGACCGATCATCGCCGGGGCATTCAGCCGACGGATCTTCGCCGGCGCCGTGACGGCCTGAGTCAACCGGGCCTGCGCCCGGGTCAGCCGGCGGTCCATCCCCGCTCGGCGATCTCCCGCCAGACCTCGTCCATGATGGCCAGATCCTCATCGGTGAAATCGGGCTCTTCTACCTTCTCGCGCCGTGGGTTATCCCACCGGGACTCGGCTTCCTCCCGTCGTTCCTCGCTCATGGTCCGTTGCTCTCGCTGTTCGACTCGGCCGCGGAAGTCGCCCTTCACCGCGGATGCCGCCCGGCCTCCAATAACCGCTCCAACTTGTCGTCGATCCGCCGCAAGCAATCGAGGATCTCGATCAAGAGCCGCTCGTTCTCCAGATACGACCCGGACAGATCGCTGTAAGAGAGGAACCCGGAGACGCGCGCGATGTCTTCCTTGGCTAGTTGCAGGGGCAACGGAGGCGATTGGGGTTGCTCGGACATGGTCAGGCTCCGTCGCCCTCGGCCGGCTTCGGGGGCAGGATGTCGTCGACGGCGATCCGGCCGACTTCCCGGCCGTCGATCACGACGGGCACGGACCGCCCCTCTTTGAAGACCTCGGTCGAGCGGTAGCCTCGCGGTCCCGGCTTCGTGTAGACCTCCACCTGGCGGTCCACGAGGTTGACGATCCAGTAGACCGGGATCCGCGCAGGCCCATAGACCTCGATGCCCAGTTTGTGGTCATCCGCCAGGCTGGAATCGGCGATCTCGACGACCAGGCCGACGTCGGCCGGCTCGGGGGTGCGCCGGCAGTAATCGAGGATCGACCCGCGGACGACGCACCGGTCGGGTTCCGGCTTGCTGTCCCGGCGTCCGGCCCGCCCGGGGATCCGGATCGGCTTGGCCCCGCGGATGTACCACCCGGCCGGGATGATCCGCCTCAGCGCCTCGTTGCAGAGGTCATCGGCCGTGCAATGAGGGTCGTTCTGGGTCATCTTAGCCACCAGGATCCCGTTGATGAGATGGACCCGATCGTGCTCGCCGAGGATGCCCTCGTCGACCATCCGCTCGTATTGCTCCAGCGTCAGCCGATAGGGCGGTGAGGGGATCCACTCCGAGCCGGCCGGCGCGTCTGTCGGCAACGTTGTCGTGATCGTGGACATGGATCGCTCCTTCCAATTCACGTATTCAAGGCGTCGCTTAGTGACGTGATCATGTCTATGTCAATCACGTCCCATGCACCCTCGGACAGGCAGATGGCCGTCCGGGACTTCGCATCCCAGGCGATCGTCTCGGGATTTGACAACCGGACTTTGCTCCCGTGGGCAATCCAAATCAGGAACGGCCGGAATCGGGTCCGATACCTGGCTCCTCTCAGATCTGAGTGGTCCAAGGAAACGACTTCAGCGCCAGCGCCGCGATTCCTTTGATCGATGGCATCACTTCTTGGATGCCCATCTATTTCTTCACCAACTAGACCAACTCCTCCAAGTGGACTATGGACGGATCTCCTAGCAGTTCCGACCGGCACGCTCGGGAGAGTCGCCAAAGGGCTCTTTCCATCTCGCGAAAGACCCGGTCGAATGCTTGCACGGCCTGAGCGACATCCACGACATTGACTGAAGTGACCAGCATGGTGTGGTCCTGAAAGAGAGAAGGTGGGATCCACATCGAACTCGGCTTTTCCGGATGCGATCTTAAGTCACGAGTCGGACCGGGTCGGGATAGCCGAGTTGGATCCCAGGGACTACTTCGAGCGGCCTTTCCGTTTAGAATCGGCGCGGGCAGCCCATCCCGCGCCACGACTTCTCGCACCAGACCGTCCTGAGGTTCTCGGCGTGCTGACGCCGGTGGCGGACAGCGCCAGAATGTCTACCGTCGGTTGACGCGATCGCCGCTGATCGTTCCCGAAGTAGACCTTCAACATTGGTGACGTTGTCGGGATCGCGGATGGCCCCGATGAGGGCTGAATAGAGCGCGCGGTCCTCGGGCGGGAGGCGCTCCAGGGTAAGTCGCAGCCCGGGGTTCGGGTCCCAAGTCACGACTTCGCGGAGAAAGCCTTCCGCTAGGAGCTTCCGAAACCCCTCGATACATGGCACGTCATCCCGCCCGTTGACGCGAGCCAGAACCGATCGGTAGAGGCTCAGCTCGGCATTGATCGAAGTTCCCCGGTTCGGGATTAGGGGATCGACCTTCTCCACCATGCCGGCGGCATCATGGAATCGACCACGAGCCAGTAGCCATTCGGTGTAACGTCCGGCGTGCTCAGGATCCTTAGGAGCTAGCTCAATGGCTTTGCAGTAGAACTGCTCGGCCTTGTCGTGGTCGCCTCGCTTGTAGGCCAAGAATTCGGCGTACGCACGGTGGATGTCGTCGTCTCCGGAATCTAGCTCGAGGGCGAGAAGGTAAAACCGCTCGGCGTTTTCCGAATCGTCTCGCAATTTGTCGAGGAATACGGCCATTACCAGGTTCAGCGCTGCGCTCCGGGGATCGACATCGAGCGCCTTTCTGATGAGCGGCTCGGCCTTATCACCTCTTCCGCGTCCGAGCAGCAGTTCGGCGAATTCGGCAATTGTGTACGCGTCCTCAGGATCCAGGTTGAGAGCCCGCTGGTAGAGCCGCTCGGATTCGTCGTAATCGCGGCGCACATAGGCCATGAACCACGCGAACATCCTGGTGTTGTACGCGTCCTCAGGCTCGAGTTCGAGAGCTCGCTGGTAGAGCCGCTCGGCCTCGGCGTAATCGCCGCGCGTATAGGCTTGCAAGTCCGCAAGTCCGACGATGGCGGAGACAGAGGAAGCATCGAGGGCGAGGGCCCTGCGGTAGTACTGCTCCGCCTCATCATAGGCGCTGAGAGCGCGGCGGAGAAAACGAGCGAATTCGTACGATATGTATTCCGAGTCGGGGCTGAGCTCGATGGCTTTGCGATAGTGTCGCTCGGCCTCGTCGACTTTCCGCCGCACAATCCAGAGGAATTCCCCAAACTCGGAGTGTGCGAACGAATCGTTGGGCTCGACCTCGAGAGCCTTGGCGAAGAGCCGCTCCGCCTCGGCGTGGTCCCTGCGAACATACGCCTCGAACCTCGCGAATCGGACCAGGATGAATGCGTCCTTCGGTTCTAGTTCGAGGGCTTTGCGGTAGAGCCGCTCGGCCTCGGCGTGGTCGCCGCGCGGCCGGGCCAGGAAGTCGGCGAACACGGCATGGAGCCTTCCATCTTTCGGGCAGTGTTGAATCGCCTGGCGGTACACGATCTCGCGTCGCCTGAGGTCCCGTTCGAGTTCTGCCTTGCGATGCCAGGCCCACCAACCACCCGAACGATCGAATGTAGCCCCGAGCGCCGTCGCCACATTCGGATGCTTCACGGTGTCGAGCCGCTGGATCCGCTCCCGGTAACGCGCGGTACGCTCCTCGGCACGCCGGCCGATCTCCTGGTCGAGTAGCTGAATGTTCATCTTCTCGCCCAGCAGGACCATCAGCAGGTCGAAGTCAGGGACTGGGACGAGGATACCTTTCAGATCGGCCACCAGGTTCACGATCCGCTCAGCGGGCTGGCCGCCCTCGCGATAGCACCAGACCAGTTGTCCCTTGATGTCCCCGGGCTGCATGGACTCCAGCAAATCCATCAGCGTGTCGTCGTTGCCGCCGTAACCGATGACCAGCGGCGTGTACGACTGGAACAGTGCGCGAAGAGCGGCCCCCCAGGCGTCGTGAAGGCGCCGGAGGCTACGGGGATCGTTCTGCGGGGCGAGGAGCAGGTCGCGGTGGATCTTGCAGATTAGGGGCCGCCGCATGGCCACACGGACGAAGCCGGTCAGCGACTCGTGCCCGCAAACGAACGGGAAGACATCGGTGTAAATGGACAGGGCATCGGCGACCAGGTTGTCGAAGTTTGTCGTCACGACTGCGTTGTGCCGGGGCAGGTTGTCGGATTTGCCGGCCAGAGCCGCGGCCAGGATCGAGTAGCCAGGGCTCGGATCCTTGCCGGACATACACCTCTCAAGGTAGGCGAAGCCCTCGTCGGCGTAGTCGCGGAACCGGCGGTGATAGATCTTTGTATAGAAGCTAGCCCTCGCCTCATACTTGAAGCCGCCGATCCCCAGCCTCTCCGCCGTCGCCCACTGTTCGAGCGGGATCGTCCCATCGCCCTCCCTAAGGTGCAACTCTCGGAGCCAACGATCGACCAGTTCACTGCCGAGTGGGATGCCCGATGCCTTAGACGCTCCAGCGCCCAGGATCCAGACGAACTTGTGGTCTGGCATTAGGTGGTGGACGAAGTCGAAGTGCTCGACGAACCCTTCCAGCGTCCACCTCTTGGTTGCATCATCCACGACAGGTTACTCCGAGATTGGCGACAAGGCACGGCGACCAACGATGCAGATAGGACTCGTCACCCGTCCAGGGTCGCCAGCGAATCGAAGGGACTGCTTCGCTCAGCGTCCGCCGGGATAGTTTGCAGCAGCCTTGACAATCGCCACGATTCCGGCGCGGACGGCCTCGGGCAATCGATTCCAGGCGTCGACGACGGCCGCGAGGTCCGGGTCATCCGGTAGCAATCTGGGAGAAGTTTCGGTAGCACTTGAGGGCCGGTCAGGGCCGGAAACTGCCGGGAACTGGCGAGATGAGGGCTGTGAGGCGCCTCGACGCAAGTTCTTGGCATCATAGGCTCTGGACGGGAACTGCCGGGAACTGCCGGAAATGACCGGGGAGGGACTCGAACCCTCGACCAACGGATTAAAAGTCCGTTGCTCTACCGACTGAGCTACCCGGTCTGGGAGATCCCAGATTACGCCAGCGACGCGGGCCGCGTCCAGACCGGCGACTCGGTCACGAGAGGGCCGGTGCTTGCCCATGGTCCGCCAGGGCGCCACAATGAGAGTCGATTCCTGGAATGGGACGGCGAGGCTCCGGCGGAGCCGGCCTTCCCGGGGTGCGCGGCTCGGCAGGAGCCTCGCCCTCACCAGTGCGGCCCTCGTCCCGGATGATCAACCATGGCGCAGCTCGGCATCGTCACCTACAACATCGCCAAGGACTGGGACCTCGACACCATCTTCAAGAAGCTCGAGGCACTCGGCTACGAGGGCGTCGAGCTGCGGACCTCGCACGCGCACAAGGTCGAGGTCAACCTCACCAAGCCGCAGCGCGAGGAAGTCCGCAAGCGGTTCGAGGACTCGGTCGTCCAGCTCGCGGGGCTGGGAAGTGCCTTCGAGTACCAATCCACCGATCCCGCCGTCGTCCGGTCGAACATCGACGGGACCAAGGCGTATGTCCGGCTGGCGCACGATATCGGCGCGCCGGGCGTGAAGGTCCGGCCCAACGGGATTCCCAAGGGGGCCGACCTCGACGCCACCCTCCGCCAGATCGGCCGGGCCCTCCACGAGATCGGCGACGACGCCGAGGACTTCGGCATCGAGATCCGCGTCGAGGTCCACGGCGCCGTCACCCAGGAGCTCGACAACTTCGCCAGGATCCTCCGATACGCCGACCATCCCAACGTCTTCGCCTGCTGGAACTCGAACCAGACCGACGTCAAGAACGGCACCATCAGGGACAACTTCGCCCTGGTCGCCGACCGGGTGCGAGAGGTCCACCTCCGCGACCTCACCGACGAGAACTACCCCTGGCGCGAGCTGTTCGCCCTGTTGAAAGCGCGGAACTTCCAGGGCTTCACCCTGGCCGAAATCCCCGAGAGCCGCGATCCCGATCGCGTGCTCAGGTACTTCCGCGCACTGTGGATGGCGTATCAGCCCGTGTAGGAGGCGGCTCCGTCCGCCGATCTTCATCCGGTCGGGGGACGGAGCTACAAATTGCCCCAGAAATACGCGATCAACACCGCCGTCACCGGGATCGCGATGGCCAGGATGACGATCATCTCGATGAGGAAGTTGCGGGCCGGATCGGGCTCGGGCGGGAGTTCCTCGCGATCGTCCTCCTCCTCGGCGGCGTCTTCGGCCAGGCCGAGGTCCTCGTCGGGCCACGACCAGTCCTGGGCGAGGATCACGCGGGCATCGGCCGCGAATTCGGCGGGGACCTGGAGCTTCACCCCGCCGGTCGCCACTCGGTACATCGTCGGCGAACCCATCCGCTCGCCCTCGACGAACGTCGGGATACCCTCGGCCTCGAGGCGAATCCGCGCCCCGGAGACCGCGAGGCTGTCCGGGAACCGCTGCACCGTCACCCATGAGATCGCCGAGCCGTCCGGGAGCCGCGGACGCTCCTCGTCGGCGTCATCGGTCAGCAGCTTCACGTCGTGCTTGGGACAGAGCTCGCCGACGCGACGGCGCACCCGGCCCTCGCAGATCGGGCAATAGCCCTGGATCGCCAGCGGCTCACCGCAGTGCTCGCAGAGGCCGCTGTCCGAGTCGGCGGCGGCGCGACCGCAGGCGGGGCAGAACCGCGGGAAATCGCTCACAGAGGTGGTGGTTTCTTCATGCATCGGGTTGCACGGGATTCGGCCTCGTGGGGCGGCTTGATTCCGGATTCAAGAGTCCGGATTCCGGATTCAAGATCCGGGGGCCCGGGTCGAGCGCAAGCCGAGGCCATCGTACCCTCTCGACTGACCTCTGACCACTGACCACCGCGAGCCGCGGGCGAGCCCAGGAGCCCTCACCGCACCCGCAGGGCCACCACATGGATGCTGCCGGTCCGCGTGGCCACGGCGATGAGGTTCCGCTCCGGCGAATAGGCGAGGCCCGTCGGTCGCGTTCGTCCCAGGTTGAACGGGCCGAGCAGCGGGAAGCGGCCGACCTCGTGCTCGGGCCTCGTCTGGACGATCTCCAGCGCGGACTCGTTGTCGCGGGTCGTGACCAGGTAGTCCGGGCGGGGGCGCGGCGAGACGTGGTCCCGCGACGCGGAGCCGGGCGCGTGCAGCGCGATGGTGTCGCTCTCCGAGCCCGCCGGCATCATGATCCAGTCCGCGCCGCAAGCCGGATCGCCGGGGGCCGAGACGTAGGGCGCGCCGGCCGTGACGGGCGGCGTGCGCCCGATCACGCGCGGCTCGGCGGGGTCCGAGGCGTCCACCGCGACCGTGCGCCGCGACTTGGCCAGGAAGACCGCCGCGTGCCGCGCCGAGGCGGAGATCGCCAGCCGCTCGGGATCATCCGAGGCGTCGAACGTGACCTGGCCCAGCGACCGGGCCGACGCCGTCTCGGGGTCCACCTCGAGCACGTCGAGCGAGGCCGGCGGCTTCTTCTGGTCCCCTTCCGATCGCCCGGAGCAGAGGACGAACATCCGATGGCCATCGGCCGAGGCCGCCATGTCGTCGGGGTAGAAGCCCGTGAGGTGCCGCGAGCCGACTCGATGGCCGTCGCGGTCGAAGACCTCCCACCAGCCGGGTTCCAGGTGCTTGGCGTCGCCCGCCGGGCGCTGCAGCACGGCGAACCGCGTGCCGAGCGCCACCACGCCCACGGGACGGCCCTCGAGCTGGGTCTCGGCGATGAGATTCAAGGCGTCGGCCGCGTCCACCTTGTAGATCAAGAGGTGATTGTACCGCGGGCAAATGCCCGCCAGCCGATCGCCGCCAGAGGCGAAGGCGACGCGGTCCACGCGCTGCTGGCCGGTGATCGCGCGGTCGGTCTCCTTCAGCGACCAGGGGCCGGCCTGGGCCACGATCGTCCGCGAGGCGTTGCGGATCAGCCAGGTGCCCGCCACGAGCACCGACGCGAGCACCGTCAGGCCGACCGACAGGAACAACCCGATGCGCCCGGAACTCGGAGGCGACGGTGCGTCGGAACGCGGTTCGTCCCCGGATTTCCTCGATCGGCCCAGGTTCACCCGGTTCTCCGTGCCCGCCCAGATGCGGGCCAAGTTCGAACGGTGTCGCACCACCAGCAGGGCCACGACGGCCACCGAGAATAAGCTCATGGCTATGTGCTCGCGACTGAACGGCGCCGGGTCCCGGATGAAATGCGCCGCCATGAAGCCGACGCCGCCCAGCAGCGACGCCAGCGACATGTAGCGCGCGATCACCAGCACCACGCCGAAGACCAGGACCGCCACGGCGCAAGAGGCGGGCTCGAGCGCCAGGACCACGCCCAGGCTCGTCGCGACCCCCTTGCCGCCCCGAAACTTCAGATAGACCGGAAACGTATGACCCAGGATCGCGGCCAGGCCGACCAGCACTCGCAAGTCGACCGGCGTCGCTCCCGTGAGCCGGCCCACCAGCCAGGGGAAGCCGGCCGTGGGCAGGAGTCCCTTCAACAGGTCGAGCCCCAGGACGATCCAGAAATAACGGCGGCCGAGGATGCGGCCGACGTTGGTGGCCCCCAGGTTGCCCGAGCCCACCGTGCGGATGTCGATCCCCCTGACGGCGCGCGCGACCAGGTAGCCGAAGGGGATCGCACCGATCAGGTAGGCGGCCACGACCGCCAGGGCGGCCGCGACCGATGGGGAGATCTGCGTCACGTCACTGGTCCCGCCCGATCCTGAGGGTCTCGGCCTGCCGCTCGCCGAGGAACTGCGACCGCCGCGACTCGAAGACCTCGTTGGCCAGCTCGTAGTCGTCGGGCCGGCCGATGTCCAGCCAGTAGCACTCCTCGCGGAAGCAATGGATGTCGTGCCCGTCGCGCCGCATCGCCTCGAGGAGGTCCGGCATGCCCAGCGACCGGGCCGGCTCGAGGTAGTCCCACGCGGCGGGGTCGAGGAGATACACCCCCATGCTCACCTGGAAGGAATACTCGGGCTTCTCATGATAGCCCTTCAAGACGTGCGGATCATCCTCGAATAACAAGACGCCGAAGTCGATCTTCACCTCGCGCGGGTACGACGCGATCGTCGCGGCGGCCCCGCGGCGGCGGTGGAAGCGGTACATCGCGGCGAAGTCGAGCGTCGTGAGGATGTCGCCGTTGATCACGAGGACCGGCTCGGAAGGCCGATCGAGGAGCGTCAAGCCGCCGGCGGTGCCGAGGGGGGAGGTCTCGCGCCGATAGCCGATCCGCGTGCCGAACTTGCGGCCATCGCCGCAGAGGGCCTCGATCAACTCGCCGAGATAACCGGTGATGATGGTGACGTCGCGGAAGCCGGAGCGCGCGAGCTGGCGGAGCACCAGCTCGATGATCGGCATCGGCTCCTCGACGCCGAGCGGCATCAGCGGCTTGGGCAGCACGTAGGTGTACGGACGCAGCCGCGTCCCCTTCCCGCCCGCCAAGAGCGCTGCCTGCATCCTCGAATCCTCCTGATTCCACGTTACGCGCGCGTACGCTTGGCCCGCCCGGCGTGCGGTCCCAGCACCGCGTGGGCATTCCATTTCCCCGAATGGGGCGAGCGTGCCTTCTTCGCCCGCGCGGACTCCTCGAAGACGCCGACCAGCCGCTCGACGTGGACGTCGAATGTCTGCCGGCGGCCGAGCTTCCGGGCCTCGGCGGACATCGCGCGCCGCGCCCGATCGTCGGTCATCTTGTCCAGCGCCGCGATCAGCTCGGCCTCGGCGCCGGGCGAGGTGAGGATGAACCCCTGGTTGCCGTCGGTCATCAGCTCGCCGGCGCCGTTCTGCTCGGTGGTGATCACGGGCAGGCCGCACGCCAGGGCCTCGAGCACGACCAGCGAGCACGGGTCGTAATACGTCGGCTGGACGAAGAAGTCGCTCGACCAGTAGGCGTCGCGGATATCGGGGTAAAAGCCCAGGAAGTGGACATGGTCGCGCAGGCCCAGCCGAGCCGCCATGCGGGCATAGGGCGCCGGGTTGCCGCTGCCGCAAACCAGCAGGTGGATGATCCGGCCCGAGGGATGGCGGCGCTTGCAGGCGCCGAGGGCCTCGATCAGCGGGCGCAGGCCCTTGAGGGCGAAGTTGTGGCCGACGAACAGGCCGACCAGGTCGTTCGGCTCGAAGCCCAGCCGGTTGCGGAACCCGCAACGCACGGCGCCGGGCTGGGGGACGTCCACGCGACGGAGATCGATCGCGTTGGGCACGACGTGAATCCGCTGCTTGGGGACGTGGTGGAACTCCACGAGGTGCCGGCGCACCATCTGGCTGACGGCGACGTATCGGGCCGTCCGCTCCTGGTCGTACTGCCGCCGTTCGATGGCGCGATGGACCCAGAACTTCGGGTTGGCCGACTTCACCAGCCGGTACGCCTGGCTGTGGATGCCCGTCGAGAACCGCGCGGCGTTGGCGCGCAGGCTGCCCTCCTGGACGCCGCCCTGCGGGATGATCACGTCGTGCGCCCAGGTGTTGATGAAGCCGACCGAGCAATCGTGCTGGCCGTGCCGCATCGCCTGCTCGGAGTGGTCGGCGAAGTTCCAGATGCGCTCGAGCTTGGTCCGGCCGGTCACGTTCACCGGGACGACGTTCACCCCATGGGGCAGGCAGTCGTCGGCCCAGGATTCGGCGTAGAGGTCAACCCGGTGGCCGCCCTGGGCCAGGGCCCTGCACAGGTCGGCGACGTAGGTCTCCGCGCCCCCTCGGGACGGGTTGACACGCTGGAAATTGAGGGCGAGGTGCATGATTCCGTACTCAACAGGGTTTCGATGACTGCCGGTGGACCGCCTTCCTCGTCTTATCGCGTCGGGCCCGTTGAGCACTGGAGCGATTCGACGCCCCGAGGTTCGCGGGCTTGACGCGGCTTTCGGTTATGCGTCTGGTAACGCCCGGCGCGGAACTTCACGATCCCGGCCTGCCACCACGCCAGGGCCACCGGACAGTGCTTCCGGTACAGCCGCCAGAACCGGAGCCGATCGCGATCATCGATACTTTCGACATCGAACGTCGAGTAGAGCAATTGGCCCAGGTCCTTCCAGCGGAGCCAGTCGGGGCCGATTCGTCGCGACGACAGCCGGTGCAGGTCGATCAGCACGAGGCGGATTGTCCGGCCGCCGCGCTCGAACCGCTCCACGTCCAGGAAGAAGTGGCACAGGTACAGGTCGCGGTGGAAAAGTCGCGCGGCATGCAAAGTCGCCGCGATCCGCGCCATCTCCGCGATCACTCGTCGCTTGAGGCTCGCGAACTGATTCGGATCGAGCCGGGCCGCCAACCTCGGCAGGACCTCGTTCAAGGCCTCGCAACCGGTCAACTCGGCGACCATCAGGAAGCTGGTGAGGCCCGCGCGTGGGCCGATGCGTTCGCCGGCCGCCACGACGTCGGGGACCTCGATGCCCAGCGCCCGGCTCCGCGCCAGGCGGTCCCACTCGGCGGTCGCGGGGGAGTGTCGACTCCAGGGAGCGAGCGTGGCCGCCAGCCTGGCGGGCCACGGGAGCCGGTAATGCCGCTTGAGGTAGACCGAGAGCGCCGGCGGAAACACGACGCGGGCCGTCGATCGGCCTTGCTTGACGTGCAGGCGGTCCGGGGTTTCCTGCGACATGATCCCCGCGTCGAAATCGGCAGGCAGCGAGTCGCGGTATCGGTCGTTGACCCACGTCCAGCTCACGCCTCGGGTCCATCGTTGCCAGAGCGATCCGTAGTTCACCGGGCGATTCCTTCCCAGGTCGCGGGGCGTCGAAAACGATAGATCCGAACGGCGGGGGTCGGGTCCGTCGGCGAGGCCGGGAACTCCGCCAGCGGACTCGCGGCGTAGGACAGGAGCGAACGAAGTGTGGCCGCGCCGCGCTGCTCGCCGTCAATTCGTCCAGTCCCACCAGGATGTAGCTGAGGCGCGAGTCCGTCAGCGCCTGGCGGACGTGCCAGTAGTCGTACCCGGGCCGTTCCGAGACGAATCGCGCCCAGCCCCGCGTGTCGAGGACCTCCTCGCCGGGCCCGGCATGCGCCGCGAGCCATCGACCGGCCGCTCGGTGACCCCATCGGCTCAGGTGAGTCAGGTGATGCGGGTTCCACTGCGTCGCAACCGACAAGATCAGGCAGAACGCCATCGCCGAGAGCTGCCCGGCCAACACTCCGCGCGGTCCCAGCCGCAGCCGTTCCCCGATGCGCCGGCAGCAGATATAGGTCCCTCCCGCCGCCCAGGGCATCGCGGCGACCACCAGCGGCAGGACGTGCCGCCAGGAGAGGTAGCCCAGCGATGTGCTGTGGCGGAGCAGGGCGAGCGTGTAGAGGACAGCGAACAGACCCAGAAGTCGCCCCTCGATGCCCGGAGTCCGTGACGGCTCGTGCTCATCGAGTCGCCGTCGGATCGTCTTCCGCCGCGCGTAGCCCCAAACGGTCATGACGGCGAAGAACCAGGCCGTAGCCTCCCACCATCGACTGAGGATTTTCGTGACGGCTTGCCGCGTGCCCCGGATGGCCACCGCGTCGGACTCCTCCTTGGGCGAGAAGTCCCAGCGGGGGTCGTCCAGTCCGCGGGGGACCTGCTGCGGCACCGACCGCTTCATGATGGCTTGCGGACCCAGGCTCGCGCCCCAGCGGAGCGACAGCTTCTCGGAGACCTCGCCCTTGATCGCGGCATAGCCGGCCACCGCCAGCCCCGGCAGGATCAGCATCAGCGAGGTGGCGACGAGCCGGCCCTGACGCGAACGTCCTGCCGGTCGCACGCAATCGACCAGCCAGGTCAGCGCGACGACGGCGGGTACGAGGATCACCTCGGGCCTGGCCAGGTAGCCCAATCCGGCGAAGAGGCCCGAGCCGATCGCGGCGCGCCAATCGCCAATGGAGAAGGCCCGAGCGGCCAGCCAGAGCGCCATGAAAGTGGCGAACAGCCCCAGGCTATCGGCGAGCGTCTCGTGGCCGGCCTCGGCGAAACGCGGCAACAGCGCGAGCACCGCGGCCGCGATGAACGCGACCCGACGGTCGAAGAGCGACTCCGTGAGGAAGTAGACCGGCACCAGGACGCCCAGTGACGCCAGCGCCGCGACGAGCTGAGCGGCGAGCCGCCAGGTGTCCGGGCCCTCTCCGATCATCCACGACACCGGCGGCTCGACCATCGCCACCAGAGCGGGATAGAGCGGATGGACGTCGGCATTGCGGACGACGTCCGCCCAGGGATCGCTCTGGAACTGCCGGGCGAAGCGGAGCAGTTTCAGGCCGTCCTGGGCCGGCAAGAGAGTCCGCGCGATCGCGACGGCGTGCAAGCTCGCCGCAAGGAGCACGATCGCGAGCAGACTCCGGCGATGGGCCATCGCGATCCTCCGTGATCATCGGCCCGGATAGACGCCCTATTGCGCCGTCATCAGAGCGCACGTAGGTCAGGCTTTCCAGCCTGACGGGAGCGGAGCGTCAGGCTGGGAAGCCTGACCTACTTGATCGAGGCGAGATTATAGGGCCGGTCTCTAGGCGGTCAATGGCAAGCGCCAGGCGGGAGAAGCCACGATCGCCGCCTCGCGCCAGCGATTGATCGCCTGGCGCTCGCTGATGTCTCGCCAGAGGTCGCGGAGGCTCTCCTCGAAGCTGATCCGCGGCTGCCAGCCGGTGTCGGCGACGATCCGGCCGATCGCGGCGCGGGAGTCGGCCGGGCCGGGGCGGCGGAGCAGGGTGGGGTCCTCGTGGCAGCCGACCGAGCGGCCGCTCGACTTGATCAGGACCGCGAGTCCCTCCTTGACGGCGCGGGATTCTCCCGTTCCCACATGGTAGACCTGTCCCGAACGACCGTGGACTGCCAGATCGATCATGGCCCGGGCGACGTCGCGGACGTCGACGAAGTCGCGGCGGGTGTCGAGGCGGCCGACGGGCATGTCCAGGGGGTCCGGTCCGGGCTCCGCCAGCCGCGCGGCGAAGGCGCCGAAGGCCTGGGTGGCCGGCAGGCCCGGCCCGATCACGTTGAAGATGCGGGCGGCGACGACCTCGAGCGGGGGGCGTTCCGCCAGGCCGCTGCGGGTCGCCAGCAGCTTGCTCCGGCCATAGGCTTCGACCGGCTCGGCGGCATGATCCTCGCCCACCGGCAGGTCGGCCTCGGCCACCGGGCCGAGCTCCGCCGCCGATCCCGCCAGGACGATCCGCATCGGCTTGCCGGTGGCCCGCAGGGCGCCCAGCAGATGCGTGGTGGACCAGAAATTCGCCCGGTAGAGGTCCTCATCGGCAGCCGGAGGCGTCTTGCCCGCCGTGTGGATCACGTAATCCGGCGCGAGGCCGCGGAGCGACCCGCGCAGGCCCTCGGGATCGTTGAGATCGGCCTCGATGAAGCGAGGTCCCGCGCCATTGGCGGGCCGATGCCGGCCCAGCGCGATGACCTCCGCATCCAGGACGGAACCACCCGGCCGGCCCGCCGAGAGCGCCTCCAGCACGTGGCGCCCCACGAAACCGTTCCCGCCAGTGACCAACCAGACCGCCATCTCGCCGCTCCTCGGGACCGTCCGCTGTTGCCGCCCCTCGATCCCCATACTCCAAACTAGTTCGCGGGGATCGCCACGACACGGCTCGCGATGCGATAAACACTCTCAGGCGTCAAGTCGCGCATGCATTTGTGGTGGCCCTCGGGACAATTCCGCCTCTGGCATGGGCCGCACGGGACGGGGTGCTTGACATGCCAGGACAGAGGGTGGTGGGTCCGGGTCCAGGCGATGTGGGTCGGGCCGAAGAGCGTGACGACCGGCGTGCCGAAGGCCGCCGCGAAATGACGCGGCCCGGAATCGGTCGTGATCAAGAGCGCCGCTCGGCGCACGCACGCTTTCGTCAAGCCGATGCCGAGCTCTTGATCGGCCAGGCTCACGACCCGATCGCAAGCGGCGTCCGCGACGATCGCCCGTGCATTGTCGCGCTCGCCCGGGCCGCAGAGGACGAGCACAGCCGCGCCGGATTCCTCGACCAATCGCCGCGCCAGCACGGCGAAGTGTCCCGTCGGCCAGTTCTTGGCCGGTCCGAAGGCGCCTCCCGTGTTCAGGCAGACCACGCGGTGGCCGCCATCGAGCCGCAGGTCGGACCAGGCGCGATCGGCCGCTTCCTCGTTGGCCGGCGTTGTGGCGAGCTCCAGCCGGATCGACTCGACCGGGCAACCCAGGTGGCGGGCGAGCTTCAGGTAGGTATCGATGATCGGCGACGGCAGCCGTCGTCCCTCGGCGTCGAGCGGGTGATGCAAGATATCGGTCAGCAGGGTGCTTCGACCATGCCGCTCATATCCGATCCGGCGCGGGATGCCGGCCAGCCGCGCCATCGAGCGCCGAGCGGAAGGTGTTTGGCAGCAGGACCGCCAGGTCGAATCGCTCTCGACGCAGCCGGCGCAGCGCGCCGATGGTGCGCTGCTCTCGGTCCGGCGAGCGGTGGTTGAAGAGGATCCAATCGTCGAACCACGCGGTGCCCTCGAGCGTCGGGGCCACGTGCGGCTTGATGACGGCGGTGAGCGTCGCGCCGGGGAAGCCGCGCCGGAGGGCGCGGAACGTCGGCGTCGCCATCACCGCGTCGCCGATCCAGTTCGGGCAGAAGATCGCGATCTTCATGGCCGGCCCCCTTCCGCAACGGGGGCGCGGCCGATCCCGAACGGGGCGGGGAATCTCATCCTCTGGAGCGTGGCGGCGAATCCATTCGCGCTCACGGCAACTCCTTATCGGCCGGCTCGGTCGGGCGTCGGATTCTCCATGAGCCGGGCCAGGGCGTCTTCCATGACATCATGCCCCGCCACGATCTCGAGCCCGATCCTGAGGGCACGCAGCGGGGCAGGACCCAAGCGGGCGCCGCGAAGCTTCACCAAATCCTTCTGGGTGGTCAAGACGAGATTGGCATCCCGATCGCGCGACCACGCCGCCAGCGACTCCACATCGGCGGCCGAGTAATCGTGATGATCGGGGAAGACGCGGAGATCCCGCAGCGAGCCGCAGAGCGGCGCGAGCGTCCGGCGGAATCCCTCGGGATTGCCGATGCCGCAGAAAGCGGCCACCTGACGCCCGGCCAGCTCATCGAGCGGTCCGGTCCCTCCTTCCGAGTCCACCAGATCGAGCGGCGCATGTCGGGCCTCGACCCACCGGATCGGGCCGGCGTGGCGCTCGGCCCTCGTGCGAATGGCGGCTCGCTCGTCGGCGGCGATCAGATCGGCCCTCGATAAGACCGCGACGTCCGCGCGCCGCAGCGAGGAGATCGGCTCGCGGAGCAGGCCGCGGGGCAAGAGATGTCCCAGTCCGAAGGGGTCCAGGGCATCGATCAGCACCAGGTCCAGGCCGCGCGCCAGCCGACGGTGCTGAAAGCCGTCGTCGAGTACCAGCAGCTCGGCCTCGAGCTCCTCGATGGCGATCCCCGCCGAGCGAACGCGATCGCCGTCCTGGAGGTGCGGGACGTCGGGCAGGTTGTCCTCCAGGACCCGGCCCTCGTCGTTGAGGCCCTGAACCTGCCCATAGCCGCGGCTGAGGATGACGACCCGCTTCGCACGCTTGCGGTACCAGCGGGCCACCCATTCGACCATGGGCGTCTTGCCGGTGCCCCCGACCGTCAGATTGCCGACCGATACCACCGGGATATCGGCCGGATGCACCGCGAGCCAGCCCCGGTCGTAGGCTCGATTCCGCGAGGCGATGACCGCACCGTAGCCCGCCGATGCGACGGTCAGACCCGTTCGCCCCAGGGCAGAGATCCACCCGCGGCTCTCGCCCCGGATCAGCCGGAGGTAGGCATCGTGGCCCGATCGGCTCAAGCGCCGGATTCCATGACACGGATGATCGCGCGGGCCATCTCGAGCGTGCCGACGGCCGTCGGATCATCGCGATTTGGTTTCATGTCGTACGTGACGTCCTTGCCGACCTCGATGACCCACGCCACCGCCTTTTCCAGGCGCCGGGCCGCCTGCACTTCACCCAGGTGCTCCAGCATCAACACGCCGGAGAGGATCAAGGCGGTCGGATTCATCTTATATTGGCCCTTGTACTTGGGCGCCGAGCCGTGCGTCGCCTCGAAGACCGCGCCCCCCTCGCCGATGTTGGCTCCGGGCGCCACGCCCAGCCCGCCGACCAGTCCGGCGCAGAGGTCCGACACGATGTCCCCGTACAGGTTGGGCAGCACCAGGACGTCATACAGCTCGGGCTTCTGGACGAGCTGCATGCACATGTTGTCGACGATCCGGTCCTCGAACTCGATGTCGGGGTATTCCTTGGCGACCTCCCGGCTGACCTCGAGGAACAGGCCGTCGCTGTACTTGAGGATGTTCGCCTTGTGGACGGAGGTGACCTTCTTGCGACCGTGCTTGCGGGCGTATTCGAAGGCGTACTTGACGATCCGGCGGGTCCCGGTGATCGAGATGGCCTTGACCGAGATCCCCGAGTCGGGCCGCACCGTCTTGTTGTTGAGCCGCTTGATGGTGCTGATCAGCTCGGCCGTCTCGGGCTTGCCCTGCTCGAACTCGCAGCCGAAGTACAGGTCCTCGGTGTTCTCCCGGACGACGACGAGGTTGACCGGCACGCTGGAGAAGTACGTCCGCACGCCGCGATACACCTTGCACGGCCGGATGCAGGCGTAGAGGTCGAGTGCCTGACGCAGGTAGACGTTGACGCTTCGGAAGCCGGTGCCGACGGGCGTGGTGATCGGCGCCTTGAGGGCCACCTTGGTGCGGCGGCAGGATTCGATGACGCTGTCGGGCAGGGGCGTGCCCACCTTGGCCATGATGTCGACGCCGGCGTCCTGCTCATCCCAGCGGATCGACACGCCGGTCGCATCGATGCACATCCTGGCGGCCTCGGCCAGCTCGGGCCCCACCCCATCGCCGCGGATCAGCGTCACGTCGTACGGCATCGGTTCGCAATCTCCAGGGATCGTTCGGCGCGTCGCGGCCCGCCCCGCGACGCCGAGGACAGAAACGGTTCGGCGGTCGTTGCATCAACCGCGCGTTGTGGTATTCTAGGTGTGCGAGATGTCGCCAGGCTAACCGGCCGCCGCCCCGATCGTCAAGCGGCCGCGAGCCCTGCGGCTGCCCCCTTGATCGACCCAATCCGCGGTGCACCCGACGATGATCGAGCCTCCCCTCACGCCCGACCCTCGCGTCCAGCGCTGGCTCCAGCGACATCCCCATCCCACCAGCTTCATCCTCCACATGATCGGCATCCCGCCGACCTTCCTCGGCGCCCTGTTCGTCCCGATCTATCTCTGCCTCCTCTCCTGGACGTTGTTCCTGCTGGCCCTTGGCCTGTTCGTGGGCGGCTACCTCCTCCAGTTCGCCGGCCATCTCCTCGAGGGGACCGATCCGGGCGAGATCATCTACTTCAAGCGCAAGCTCGGGCTCGCGTACGTGGAGTTCCCGCGTCCGAGGGCCGCGCGGCGCCGGCCGGCGGTCGGGGCGCCGGTCCCGTCGGCACCGGGGCCGGTCTGACCGCTCGCTGACCCTCGTGGCCCGATCGCGGTTGCCGCTCGGCCGCATGTCCACCTGGACACCTGGCTGCACCGGCCGCGCATTCGGCTAGACAATCCCGCGCACGCCCAAAATCACTCTCCGCACCAGCCGGAGCGGTCCGATAAACTGCGTGACGGAATCTCGACGTGGGCCCCAGGCTGTGGCCGCATCGTATCGACTGTCCGTCCCACGCGAAGGAGACGTCCCGGGGGGCCGCAAGGAGGGGAGGCTCGGATCATGTCGATGCTGGATCTCGCGAAGTTTGGTGCGACGGAACTATGCCGGGAGCCCTTCGATTTCCTGGTGGTGCCGGGTTTCCTCAAGTCCGAGGCATTTGCCGCGATCAACGAGGATTTCCCCCGCGTGGTCCGGCCCGGTAGCTTCCCGCTGGAAAGTCAGCAGTACGGTCCCGCGTTCGCCGCCCTGATCGATGAGCTGCGAGGGGAGGCGGTCCAGGCGGCCTTCGAGGAAAAGTTCGGCATCGACCTGAGCGGCCGGCCGACGATGTTCACCGTGCGAGGACGCTGCTGGGAGAAGGACGGCAACATCCACACCGATTCGACCACGAAGCTGATCACCGTCCTGATCTACATGAATCCGAACTGGGAGGAGGCGGGCGGTCGCCTCCGGCTGCTGCGCTCCGGCTCGGATTTGGACGACTTCATCGTCGAAGTGCCTCCCGACCAGGGGACCCTGATCAGCTTCCGGCGCAGCGAGAACTCCTGGCACGGTCACAAGCCGTTCATCGGACCCCGCCGCGTGATCCAGATGAACTGGGTGGTCAGCCAGAGGGTCTTGCGCTACGAGACGAGACGCCATCGCATCTCCGCCGCCTTGAAGAGGATCTTGCTCCGGGCGAGCTGAGCGGAAGGGACGACGATGGCCGACCTCCTCACCCGTCAGTTCGCGCGAATCCTGCTCATCAAGCCCTCGGCGCTGGGGGATGTGGTCCACACCCTCCCGGTCCTCGTGAAGCTCCGCGCCCGATACCCGGAGGCGCAGATCGACTGGCTGATCACGCCGGAGAATGCCGACCTGGTCCGCCATCACCCGGCCCTCTCGCAGGCGATCCTGTTCCGGCGGAAGGAACTCGGCCGATTCGGCCGGGACTGGCCCGCGACCTTCGGGCCCTTCCGACTGCTCTCCGCGATCAGACGGGCTCAACACGACCTGGCCATCGACCTCCACGGCCAATTTCGATCGGCCGTACTAACGCTGGCCAGCGGCGCCCCGGTCCGGATCGGATTCGACCGGCCACGCGCTTGGACCCAAGCGGAGGGAGCCAGACGTCCCCCGGGGGTGCCCGGCCACCATGGGTGGAGAGGGGCCCGCGAAGGATCCTGGCTCGCCTACACGCACCGAATCCCGATCCCCACGCTCGATGTCCATGCGGTGGATCGGTATCTCTGGCTCGCGCCGATGCTTGGGCTGGATGACCGCCCGCCGGATTTCCGAATCCACCTACCGCACCAGGTGACCCGCGAGACCGAGGAGCTGTTGCGCTTCTACCGGCTCGATGACCGCCCAATGGCGGTCCTGGTCCCCGGCACCATCTGGGAAACGAAGCACTGGCGCGTCGAGGGATTTGCCCAGGTCGGGCGACATCTGCTCGCGTCCGGCATGTCCGTCGCGATCGCCGGAACGTCGGGCGATGGCGCCCGGAACCGGATGATTGCCGCGGCTTGCCCGGGCGTCCAGGACCTTTCCGGCCGGACGACCGTCGCCGGGCTCGTCGGGCTGATCGAGCGCGCGACGATCTGCGTGACGAACGACTCGGGCTCGATGCATGTGGCCGTGGCCGTGGACACCCCCGTCGTCAGCGTGTTCGGCCCGACCAATCCAATCTGGATCGGACCCTACGGCCGGCCCCACGCGGTGGTCCGTGCCGACGTGAGCTGTGCGCCGTGCAATTTGCGGCGCCTGCGTCAATGCGCCCGGGACCACCGTTGCATGCGGGAAGTCACGGCCGCCATGGTCATCGAGCGGGTCGAGCGGGTGCTCGCAGAGTCTCCGGTCCCGTCCGCAAGCGCGATGATCGGACCTTGATGGAGCGGCCGAATTCGGCGAACTCCTCGCAATCTCCCCTGGAGGTCTTCCATGAAAGACCCCCGCCGTCAGCCGGACTCGATTCGCGCGGATGTCATGGCCCGGACCGCGGAGACGATCCGGGCTGTCTCTGCCGGGGCTCGTCAGGCCGCGATCGAGCCCGATTCGCGGCTGTCCGAGGATCTCGCCCTCGACTCGCTGGACCTCGTGGCGGTCCTCGTGGAGTTGCAGGACGAATTCGGGGTCGAGATCGACCCGGACGAGGTCTCCGAGTTCAGGCGGGTGGCCGACCTGGTCGCGGCGTTGAGTGCCGAGGTCCAGACGGCGGCCTGAAGCCTTCCGGCCACGATGCGAGGCTGCTTCCTGTCCTCGAGGATGTCGGCATCGGCGACCAGGAGGGTCCTCGCGTCCTGGCCCTGGCTCATCCTGGCCTTGGCCGTCGGGCCGTGCGTATTTCGCGGGCTCGATGACGAACCCATTGCGCGTGAAGGAATTGCGACTCGGCGATGCCCCGTCCGGCCGAGCAGCTCGGCGGTTGAGCTGGGAAGTCCGCACCGGTCGTTGTCCCTTTCCTGTTGCCGGTGAAGTTGGCCCGCGATCGGACTGGACGGACTTCGTCGGTATCGCGGATTCGCGATCGTTCCCTTCCGCCCCCTTCGGCCGCGCCGATTCGGTGGCGGCTGGACTGCGCGCGGCTCGCGCCCATGGTCTTTTTGACCTAGGCCAGTTCGGGAAAATCGATAGAATTCGCGCCGTCGCTTCAAGTCGCACGTCTGATTTTTCCGATTCAGTCCGATAAGTCGAAGGATTCGATCGACGGGACAGTGATGCGCCCGGTGGCGCGAGGGTCGTGCGTCGTCGGATCGTTGCCGGCCTGAGCTACGGGGCCGGGCGTTCCGACCGTTCGCCAGGCCCTTGGTTGTGAAGCCGGACCGCCTGACCCGGACGCGTCGTGGACGCGCCGGGCGAGGGAACGGCCCGGCCTGATGCACCGGACGATGCCAAGCCAGGGACGGCGCGGCTCGGCCCGACCGGACGGGCGTGTTTCCTCGTCACATGGCGATCTTAGTCAAGGATGGCTGGCCATGCGATTGACCCTCAGAAGGAACCGATGGACGCGGGCGACCCTGCTTGCGGCCTGGATCCTCTCCTCTGGCTGCCAGAGGCTCCCCTATATCGATGAATCCAAGCAGGTGCCCCATGACAACATGGGGCGGGCCGCGCTGGAGGACTCGGAGGTCAAGAAGGCCACCCTCCTGAGCAGTTCGCTGCCGATGCAGATGCCCCGAGTGTCGAAACCCCGCACCACGAACGACCCGGAGGCGCAGGAGGTCTGGCCGATGACCTTGCCCGAAGCGATCCGGATCGGCCTGGACAACTCCGAGATCGTCCGCGTGATCGCCTTCGGTGCCCAGGGCATCCCGATCGGCGGGTTCGAGCCGACCCCGTTGAACACCGGTGCCGGAGCCGGCATCGCCAGCTCGCTGGGCTCGGGCACGCTCCAGTCGGTGTACGATCCGGCGATCCTCGAGACCCAGATCGCCACGGCGCTGTCGAACTTCGACACCGCGTTCACCACCAGCTTGCTGTGGGGCGACTCCAACCAGCCGTTCAACAACGGCGTGCAGGGCGGCTCGCTGAGCCTCACCGGCACCCGGTACCCGATCGTGTCGGTCAACGACTCGGCGACGTTCCAGATGGGGCTCTCGAAGCGCACCGCAACCGGTGCCTTGATGGGCATCGTGCACAACGTCAACTGGTCGTACCAGAACAGCTCGTTCCTGGTCTGGCCGTCGGCTTACACCACGAACCTCCAGCTCACCTTGACCCAGCCCTTGCTCGGTACGCCCCGCTGCCCGGCCAGGCGGCCGGGCCGCCCGTGGGCCTCGAGGCGAACCGCGCCCCGATCGTCATCGCCCGGCTCAACGCCGACGCCGCGGTCTGGCGGTTCAAGGCCGAGATCATGGCCGAGGTGCGATCGATCGAACAGCAGTACTGGAACCTCGCCCAGGCGCACGTCCAGCTCTGGAGTGCCGACCGGGCCGTCAGCCTGGCCCAGGAGATCCTCAACCGCGAGCAGGCCGAGTTGCTGGTCGGCCGCGGCACGGTCGCGGACGTCGCCGAGGCCGCCCAGCGGCTCGAGCAGTTCAACCTCGACCTGGTGACCCGCACATCCGACGTGATCACGACCGAGCGGCAGCTCCGCAACTTGCTCGGCCTGCCGCCGGCCGACAACCGCCGGATCATCCCGGTCACGCCGCCCACCGAGGCACGCCTCGAGCCGGACTGGGACTCGAGCCTCGCCCAGATGCTCAGCTTCCAGCCCGACATCGTCCAGCAGCAGATCCTCGTCCGGGTCGCCGAGCTCCAGCTCCTGATCGCCCGCAACCAGTTGCTGCCCCAGTTGAGCATGAACGCCCTCTACCAGTTCAACGGCCTGGGCCAGCAGCTCGACTCCGCGGAGGCCGTCATGACCGGGGCGACGCTCAAGGCGCTCAACCCGGTCATCGCCAACCAGCAGCGGGCCGCGGGACTCAACCAGAACCCGGGCATGTATAACAACTTCATCACCTGGCAGGTCGGATTCACGTTCCAGATGCCGCTGGGCATGCGGTTTCCCCTGGCCAACGCCCGGTCGGCGCAGTACGTGCTGCTGCGGGCCCGCGCCTATCTCCAGCAGGTCGTCCACCAGACGACGCACTCCCTGGCCCGATTCTTCCTGGAAATCGACGCGAACTACAAGCAATTCAAGACGGCGTCGCGGCTGCGGGCCGCCGCCGCCCAGCGACTCGACGCCCAGCGCGCCTACTACGAGGAAGGTCGCATCACGATCGACCGGTTCCTCGACGCGGTGAGCCAGTACGCCACGGCCGTGGCCACCGAGGCCCAGTACAAGACGACGTACAACATCTCGATCGTCGCCCTGGAGGAAGCCAAGGGCACGCTCCTGGCCTACGACAACATCGCCGTCGCCGAGGGCCCGCACCCCGGCAAGGCGTATCCCCAGGCCCGCGACATCCAGGGAGCCCACCGGCAGTTCCACATGTCGCCCGATGGGCCGATGATGCCCGAGAAGCCGGTCGGGCCGGCCAATCCCGATATCACGACCCCCAATCCGCCGCCTAACGCCGACGAGCCGCAGTATCCGCCCATGCCCGCCCCGATCGGCCCGCTCGGTCCGTCCCCGACCCCGCTGCCGCCCCACGTGCCGACCTCGACCCAGCCGTTCCTCTCCCGGAATACGCCCGGCGCGGGCAGTGGAGCCTCGGCGTCGAACGCCCCGCGGACCGCCGCCGCCCTCGCCAGCCCCTCGACCCCGGCGCCGGCGAGCGAGATGACGCTGACCTCCGGCGATGCCGCGGCGCCGTTGTCGCGTACGGCCTCTCCGGCCGCAGGCGTCGGAATGGCCGCGGGCGGCGGTCCATCGGGACCCGGACGATCCCCATCCGCCCCCGCGGCGGGTGGCTCGATCGCTTCCGCGCTTCAAGCGGCAACGCCGGGACGTGCCCAGGCGGGTCAAGCGCCCGCCACGTCCGGCGGCGGGAGCCCGGCGCCGCCGCCCGAGGACCTGCCGCCATTACCCGTCAACATCGAGCTGCCGCCTCTCCCGGACAAGTGACCGGACCGACGGGCGGATGGTTCAACTCTTGTTGCAACCTTGTTGACCAGCCGCTCGGGCCTTGGTCAGAATAGAGCCGACGTTCGATTTCCCACCACAGCCCGGGGGATTCCACACTCTGACGAAAGGCGGCCAAGATGGACGGCAGTCAGAACGACCGGATCGGCGGCGGCAGTCGGCGTGAGTTCCTCAAGACGGCGGCGGTCGCCGGCGGCACGGCAGCCCTGGCTCCGGCGACGTCGGCATGGGCCGCGCCGTCGGCATTGCCCGTGGTGACTCTGGGCAAGACCGGCCAGAAGGTCCCGGCGCTGGGGATGGGAACGAGCTGGCAGCTCCAGCCGAGCTTCGTGCAGGCGGCGCTGGCCGCGGGGATTCGCTACATCGACTGTTCAGAGACCTACGAGGGAGGCCGTTGCGAGAAGGTCCTGGGCGAGGTCTTCGAGCGCACCAAGATGCGCAAGGAGATCTACCTCATCACCAAGAACAGCCGGTCCAAGAGGGACCCCGCCGCGTACGAGCAGCGGCTCGCCGCCAGCCTCGAGCGGCTCCGCACCGACTACGTCGATTGCTACTACCTTCACGGCGTGGACGGGCGCGAGATCCCCTTGCTGCGTGACCCCAACGTGAAGGCCGCGTTCGAGAAGCTCAAGAAATCCGGCAAGATCCGCTTCTGCGGCCTGAGCTGTCACGACCGACGGCTCCCCGAGATCGTCACGGCCGCCGCCGAATGCGGCTGGATCGACCAGATCATGATCCAGTACAACTACCGCACGATGACCGCCGACGAAATCCGCCGGGCGCTGGACGCGGCATCGAAGGCCAACCTCGGCCTGGTCGCGATGAAGTCCCAGGGCGGTGCCGGCAACTTCCGCGAGGCCGGCGCGTCGCCCAAGTTCCAGGAATTCGTGGCGAAGGGATTCAATCAGCACCAGGCGGCGATCAAGACGGTGTTCGCCGACCAGCGGATGCAGGCGGTCGTCAGCGAGATGACCAACCGCGACCAGCTCCGCGACAACATCGCCGCCGCCTCCAATCCGGCCCTCTCTTCGCGGGACCAGCGGCTCCTGGAGGAGTACCGACAGGCGACCGCGCACCTCTATTGCCACGGGTGCGGACAGCACTGCGAGCCGGCGGCCGGGGGCGTCGCCGTGGCGGAGATCTTCCGCTACCTCCGGTACGATGAGGTCTATGGCAAGAGGACCCGGGCCCGCGAACTCTACCAGTCGCTCTCGCCCGAGGCCCGCGACATCGCCCGCGCCGACCTGGCCGCGGCGCAATCCGCCTGCCCCCACGGTCTGCCGGTCGCCGATTTGCTCCGCAGGGCCGACGAGAGGATGGGCTAGAGCGGCTCGCGTTTGCGTGGCCTCGCCGCGAGAGAACCCCCCCTGACCCCCCCTTACGAAGGGGGGGTCAGGGGGGGTCGATGCCCCGGCCGGCTCTCGAGGCCGAAATCACGTAGGCCAACCAACCCTTCGGCGCTCTAGCAAGCCGAGCGAGAGGCACTCAGGTAGGGTGCTCCGCGAGCACCGATCCCCCGATTCCAGGGCGAACCCGGTGCCTACGGAACACCCTACCGGGCAACCGCCAAGGGATGGGACCTCACTCCGACTCGTCCGCGTCTTCGCGCCGGCTCGTTCGGCGCCGGGCCGCTGGGGATGACGTACTTGCCATCGGCCCAGCGCCCCACGTCGATCAACCGGCAACGTTCACAGCAGAAGGGGAATGACGGGAGGTCGTCGAGCGCGGCGATCTCATAGGACTTCGAACAGATCGGACAGCGTCCCCGGATCATGGCAGATCAGCTCGATGGGCTGGGTGTCGGCTTGGACGTCTCGGAACCGCCTCCGCTCGATGGCGTCGACGACGGAGACGGCGACTCGCTCGAGGACTTCGCGGCGGCGTCGGCCGGCTTGTCCGCCTTCGCGGCCTTCTTGTACGACTCGCTCCGATAATCGGTCTGGTAGAAGCCCGAACCCTTGAACAGGATGGCGGCGCCCGGCCCGATCTTCCGGCGCAGGCCGGGGCGGCTGCACGCGGGACAGTCCTTGCGCGGGTCCGCCGTGATCGGCTCGTAGGCCTCGAACTCGTGCCCGCAGTCATCGCAAATATAGTCGTATGTCGGCATAGGCTACCCATCACGTAGGTCAGGCTTTCCGGCCTGACAGGTCTTCGGCGTCAGGCCGGAAAGCCTGACCGACTTGCTCGCCGCCGCGGCACGCATCCGTGCCGGTCCCGTTCAACCCGCGCCGGGCCGCGCCGAGACCGCGACCTTGCTCGGACGCAGGACCCGGTCGTGGATCTTGTAACCCTTGCTCAGCTCGTTCACGACGGTGCCCTCGGGATGATCGGCGGTCGGCTGCTGGAGGAGCGCGTCGTGGAGGTTCGGGTCGAAGGCTGTCCCCATCGCCTGGATCGGCTCGACCCCGTGCTTGGCCAGGACGTCGAGCAACTGCCTCTGCACCATGTCGAGCCCGGCAGTGATCCCTTCGACGCCCGAGTCCCGCAGGTGGTCGATGGCGCGGGCGAGATTATCGAGAGGGTCGAGCAGGTCCTTCGCCAGCGAGCCGATCGCATAGACCCGATCCGTATCGGCCTGCTGCTTGGACCGCTTCTGATAATTGGCGAAATCGGCCCGGCACCGCAGGGCCTGCTCGCGATAGTCGTCCCGCTCCTTCTTCAACTGCGCGATCAGGTCGGTGGCCGACGAGCGATCGTCCGGATCCAGGGGACCATTACCGGGCGGTGCCGAGGCGGATGCGCTGTCCGGCGTCTCGGGCATTCCGAAGCCTTCGGTTGAATCGGTCATACTGCCTTGTCTCCTCGAGTTACCGGTTTCGCAGGGTGGGCAGTACCCACCCGACGGGTGCAAGTCGCTCGATCAGGACTTGCTCTCCTCCTCGGCTTCCTCCTCGGTGAAATAGTCGCGAAGTTTTTCGAAGAAGCTCTTCCGCCGGGGGCTGACCTGCTCGTGCTCGATCTCGGCGAATTCGCGGAGCAGCTCCTCCTGGCGGGGCGTCAGGCTCCGCGGCGTCTCGACGACGACCTCCACTAGCTCGTCGCCGCGGCCGCGGCCGCCGATGTCCGGCATGCCCCGGCCCCTGATGCGGAGGATGTCGCCGCTCTGCGTGCCCCGCGGGACTTGCATCCGGTCTTGGCGGTCGAGGGTGGGCACTTCGATCTCGGCGCCGAGGGCTGCCTGGGCGAAACTGATCGGCACCTGACAATACAGATCGTTGCGTCGCCGCTCGAAGAAGGGGTGCTTCTTCACGAGGATTTGCACCCGCAGATTGCCGCGGGGGGCACCCACATCGCCCAGCTCGCCCTGGTTGCGCTGCTGCAGCCACATCCCGCCCTCGACGCCCGGCGGGACGTTCACCTGGAGATGGACGGTGGTCGGTATGCGTCCCGCCCCGCGGCAGTTCGGGCAAGGGTCGGTGATCCGTACCCCGTCGCCGCCGCACGCCGGGCAGGTGGTCGCGACCTGGAAGAATCCTCGGGTCTGCACGATCTGTCCGCGACCGCCGCAATAGTTGCAGGTGGTGGCGACCGTCCCCTTCCGGGCGCCGGAACCGTTGCATTCGCCGCAGAAGTCCTGCCGGTTGACCTCGATCGTCCGTGTGGTGCCCCGGGCGGCCTCGATCAGCTCGATCTCGAGCTTCAGCAGCAGGTCGGGACCCGGCCGCGGCCCGCGGCGACGGTTGCCGAACAGGTCGCCGAACAGACCGCCGCCGAAGATGTCGCTGAACGCCGACATGATATCGTCGGTCGAGCGGAAGTCGTGGAACGCGGCCCCGTTGAGCCCGGCGTGGCCATAGCGGTCGTAGCGTTGCCGCTTGTCGGGGTCGGACAGGACCTCGTAGGCCTCGGCCGCTTCCTTGAACCGCTTCGGCGCTTCTTCATCACCCGGGTTGCGGTCCGGATGATACTTGAGCGCCATCTGACGGTAGGCTTTCTTGATGTCTTCGACCGAGGCCTCGCGGTTGACGCTGAGCACCTCGTAAAAATCGCGTTTCGTAGCGGCCATCGGCATGGCGTCTCAGGGGATTGGGGGTGCGGCGAAGGGACCGGTCGGTTCGCGTTCGACCGCGGTGTCCGGGAATCTGTCTCTTAATATCATACTCCTCCGGGTGCCGGACGGGAAACCGAAGCAGGGGCTCGGAATCCCCCCGAGAGGGCGAGCCTCCGTGCGAGCCGGGTTGACCGGATGGCTCGGATGGAGCCTTGCCCTCCCGGAAAGATGCCGGGTCGCGGCTATCGTCTCAGCGGACCGCTCCTTCGATCCGAGGGGCGTTCTCCTTCTCGTCCTCCTTGATGTTGGTGATCATGGCCTCGGTCGTCAGCATGAGTGAGGCGATCGAGGCGGCGTTCTGCAGGGCCGACCGGGTGACCTTGGTCGGGTCGATGATGCCGGCCTGGAACATGTCGACGAACTCGCCGGTGTTCGCATCGAAGCCGATCGCGCCCTCGTGGTTGCGGATCTCCTCGGCGATGACCCCGCCGTCCTGGCCCGAGTTGGCCGCGATGTGGCGGGCCGGCTCCTCGAGCGCCCGACGGATGATGGCTGCGCCGAGCTTCTCATCGCCGGTCAGCGAGTCGTAGACCTGCTGCACGGCCGGAATGACGCGGATCAGCGCCACGCCGCCGCCGGGGACGATCCCCTCCTCGGCCGCCGCGCGCGTCGCGTGGAGGGCGTCCTCGATCCGGGCCTTGGTCTGCTTCATGTCGGCCTCCGTCGGCGCGCCGACGCGGATCAGCGCCACGCCGCCGGAAAGCTTCGCCAGCCGCTCCTGGAACTTCTCCTTGTCGTACTCGCTGTCGGTCTCGTCGATCTGGCGCCGGAGCTGATCGATCCGCCGCTGGATTTCCGACTTCTTGCCGGCCCCCTGGATAATGGTCGTGCTGTCCTTGTTCACCTTCACCTGCTTGGCCTTGCCGAGCTGCGAGAGCTGCAGGTTCTCCAGCTTAAGCCCGAGGTCCTCGCTGATCACGGTGCCGCCGGTGAGCACGGCCATGTCGCCGAGCATCGCCTTGCGGCGGTCGCCGAATCCCGGGGCCTTGACGGCGCAGATGTTCAGCACGCCCCGCAGCTTGTTGACGACCAGCGTCGCCAGCGCCTCGCCCTCCACCTCCTCGGCGACGATCAAGAGCGGCTTGCTCGACTGCGCCACCTTCTCCAGGAGCGGGATCATCTCGCGGAGGCTGCTGATCTTCTTCTCGTGCAGGAGGATCAGGGCATCCTCGAAGATGACCTCCATCGTGGCCGTGCTGGTCACGAAGTACGGGCTCAGGTAGCCCTTGTCGAACTGCATCCCCTCGACGAACTCGAGCGTCGTGGCCGCCGTCTTGCCCTCCTCGACGGTGATCACGCCGTCGCGGCCGACCCGCTCGACGGCGTCGGCCAGCATCTTGCCGATCGCGGGATCGTTGTTGGCCGAGATCGAGCCGACCTGGGCGATCTCCTCCTTCTTGGAGACCGGCCGGGAGACCTTGCCGGTCAGCTCGGCGACGGCCGCCTCGACGGCCTTCTCGATGCCCCGCCGGATCGCGGTGGGGTTGGCGCCCGCCGTGATGTTCCTCAGCCCTTCGCGATAGATCGCCCGGGCCAGGATGGTCGCCGTCGTGGTCCCGTCGCCGGCCACGTCGGACGTCTTGGACGCGACGACATTGACGAGCTTGGCGCCCATGTTCTCGAACGGGTCGGGCAGCTCGATCTCCTTGGCGACCGTCACGCCGTCCTTGGTCACCGTCGGCCCGCCGAACGACTTGCTCAGGATGACGTTGTGCCCGGTCGGGCCGAGCGTGCTCCCGACCGCCCGGGCCAGGATGTTGACGCCCTCGAACATCTTGCGGCGACCGGCGTCGGAGAAGAGTAATTGCTTTGGCACCGTCGTATGCTCCTCAGAATCGAATCGAATCGTCCCGATCTTGGTTGGAGGGGCCGCGGGCCGGGCGCCCGGCCCGATCGGGGGATGCCCGGCCCGAGTTCACGCCGTCACTTGACGATCTTGGCCAGGATGTCGGACTCGCGGAGGATCTTGATCTCCTCGCCGTCCAGCTTGATCTCCGTGCCCGAATACTTGCCGAAGAGCACCTCGTCCCCCTCGACCACTCCGATCGGCGCCCGCTCGCCCGAGTCGAGGAGCTTGCCCGGCCCGACCGCGAGCACCTTGCCCCGCTGCGGCTTCTCCTTGGCCGTATCCGGCAGCACGATGCCGCCGGCCGTCTTCTCCTCGGCCTCGATCTGCTGGATCACCACGCGATCCTCGAGGGGTCGAATCGTTACCTTCGCCATGGATCCTCGTCCTTATGTTCAGGAGTGTCTGATGTCTCGTCCCGTCGGAAAACTCGTCTCGATCGGTCTCGCGCCGCGGCCAGCGTCTCACATCATCCCCATGTCTCCCATGCCGCCCATGCCGCCCATGCCGCCCATGCCACCCATGCCACCGCCGTGGTGCGGATCGGCGTGGCCGGCGGCCTCCTTCTTCTTGGGGGGTTCGGCGACGAGCGCCTCGGTGGTCAGGAGCAAGCCGGCGACGGAGGCACCGTTTTGCAGCGCCGAGCGGGTGACCTTGGTCGGGTCGACGATGCCGGCGACGAACATGTCGCCCCAGGCGTTGTTCTCGGCGTCGTAGCCGTATTTGGGATCGGAGCTCTTCTTGATTCGGCTGACGACGACGGCGCCGTCGATGCCGGCATTATCGGCGATGTAGCGGGCGGGCTGCTCGACGGCGCGACGGACGATATCGGCGCCGTGGCCCTCGTCGCCGGTGAGTTTGAGGCCGTCGACGGCCGAGGCGGCGCGGATCAGGGCGGTGCCGCCGCCCGGGACGACGCCTTCCTCGATGGCGGCGCGGGTGGCGTGCAGCGCGTCCTCGACCAGGGCCTTGCGCTCCTTCATCTCGGTCTCGGTCGCGGCCCCGACGTTGATCTGGGCGATGCCGCCGGCGAGCTTGGCAAGCCGCTCCTGGAGCTTCTCGCGGTCGTAGTCGCTGTCGGTGTTCTCGATCTCGCGGCGGATCATGTCGGCGCGGCCCTTGATCGCCTCGGCCGTGCCGGCCCCTTCGACGATCGTGGTGTTCTCGCTGTCGATCGTGACCTTCTTGGCACGACCGAGGTCGGACAGGGGGACGTTCTCCAGGTCGATCCCCAGGTCCTTGAAGATCGCCTGGCCACCGGTCAGGACGGCGATGTCGCCGAGCATGGCCTTGCGGCGATCGCCGTAGCCAGGCGCCTTGACCGCGGCGACCTTGAGGATGCCCCGCAGCTTGTTGACGACCAGGGTCGCCAGGGCCTCGCCCTCGATGTCCTCGGCGATGATCAAGAGCGGCTTGTTCGCCTTGGCGATTTTCTCCAGGACGGGGATCAGCTTGGTGGGCGTGCTGATCTTCTCCTCGTAGATCAGGATGTAGGTATCCTCGAGCACGACTTCCATCCGCTCGGGGTCGGTCACGAAGTGGGGGCTCAGGTAGCCGCGGTCGAACTGCATGCCCTCGACGACGTCAACCGTCGTCTCGAAGCCCTTGCCCTCCTCGATGGTGATCACGCCGTCGGTGCCGACCTTCTCGAACGCGTCGGCCAGCTTCTCGCCGATCGCCTTGTCGCCATTGGCGGCGATGGAGGCGACCTCCGTGATCTCCTTCTTGCCGGAGATCTTCTTCGACTGTCCCTTGACGTGGGCGACGACGGCTTCGACGCCCCTATCGATCCCGCGCTTGAGGGCCATCGCATCGGCCCCGGCGGCCAGGGCCTTGAGCCCTTCCTTGAAGATGGCCTCGGCCAGGACGGTCGCGGTGGTGGTCCCGTCGCCGGCGGCGGAGGACGTCTTGGAAGCCGCTTCCTTGACGAGCTGTGCGCCCATGTTCTCGTACGGATCGCTCAGCTCGATCTCCTCGGCGACCGTCACGCCGTCCTTGGTGATCGTCGGGCTGCCCCAGCCCTTATCGATCACCGCATTCCGGCCTCGCGGGCCCAGAGTGGACCGCACCGCCCGGGCCAATTTCGTCACGCCGTTGGCCAGCTTCTGGCGGGCCTCCTCTTCATAGGCCAAGATCTTCGCCACGATGGATCTCCTTCGTCGTTGTCCGATGGGTCGGCCGGACCTCGCCCGCCCGGCACGAAACGGAGACCGCCGGGGTCCGCGCACGACCTCCCAACGATCAAAACGCCTGGCTAGATGCAACTCACGTACCACGACGAGCTAGCGAACACAAGTCATTCATTTCCAATAATTTGAGTCACTCGACCGACACGATGTAGCGATCGGAATCTGCCGTTTTGGCAGTTCCCGACCGGATTTGTCATCCGCTTCACGAGTGACGGAATCAGGCCCTTTGACGAGAGCCCGGCCCGTCGTCAGACTGTGCAGAGGGTCGTGAATCACGAGACAACGCCGCAGACCGTTCGCCTGGCGTGTGGGGGAGGAAGACGATGATGGGGACGGGTCGGAGAATGCGTGGAGGGATTCGCTCGATGGTCATCGGTGTCGGGGTCAGCCTGGCGTCGCTCATCGGGGCCTCCGGGTTAGCGCACGGCTCGGAGCCGCCGGGGCAGTCCGACACGATCACGCTCTGGCCGCAAGGCGCGCCCGGGGCGAAAGGAACCGACCCCGACAAGGATGTCCCGACGCTCACGGTCTGGCGGCCTCGGCCGGAGCTTTCGACGCGCTCGGCGGTGGTCGTCTGCCCCGGTGGCGGGTATGGCATGCTGGCGATGGATCACGAGGGAAAGCAGGTCGCGGAGTGGCTCAACTCGCTGGGCATCACCGCGTTCGTGCTCAAGTACCGGCTGGGCCCGCGCTACCACCACCCGGCGATGCTCCAGGACGCGGGCCGGGCGATCCGGACCGTTCGGGCCGGGGCCGAGAACTGGCAGATCGACCCGCACCGGATCGCGATCCTGGGCTTCTCCGCCGGCGGGCACCTGGCGTTCGACCGCCGGCACGCACTTCGACGCGGGCCGGCGCGATGCCGAGGACCCCGTCGAGCGCGTCAGCTCACGGCCGGACCGGATGATCCTGGTTTACCCGGTCATCGCGCTGGCGACTCCTTACGGGCACACGGCATCGCTCCGGAACCTTCTGGGAGAGAACCCTCCCCGCGAACTGGTTGAGAGCCTGACCAACGAACGGCAGGTCACCAAGGAAACGCCGCCGACGTTCCTGGCCCACACCAACGCCGACACCGGCGTCCCGGCCGAGAATGCCTTGTTGTTCGCGCTGGCCCTGCGAAAGGAGAAGGTCCCGGTGGAACTGCACCTCTTCGAGCGTGGGCCGCACGGCCTGGGCCTCGGCGACGGCGTCGCTGCCTATCGGATCCCGGCCGAACCGTCATTCAAGGCCTGGCCCAAGCTCTGCGAGACCTGGCTCAAGAACCAGGGGTTTCTCGATCGTGGATCACCGACCAAGGGACCATGAGGCGGCGGAATTGGAGAATCCTCCCGTTGAGGAAGATCGATGACGGCCCGTTTCCCGACCACTCACTGGAGCCTCCTCGGCCGGGTCGGCGACCCGGCGAACGCCGGTTGTCGCGAGGCGCTTGAGCAGGTCTGTCGCGACTACTGGTTCCCGCTCTACGCCTTCATCCGGCGCCGAGGCCACGACGCGTATCAAGCCGAGGATCTGGTCCAGGGCTTCCTCGCCGACCTCCTGGAGCGGGGCGAACTAGCGCGACTCGATCAGTCGAAGGGCCGCTTCCGCTCGTTCCTGCGGGCGGCGTGCGATCATTACGTCGCCAACCGCCGCGCCCACGACCGAGCGGCGAAACGCGGCGGCGGTGTGGTGATCATTTCGATCGATCGACTGGATGCCGAGGTCCGCTACGCGCGCGAGCCGTCACACGAGCGGACGGCCGAGCGGCTGTACGAACAGCAATGGGCCCTGGCGCTGCTCGCTCGCGTGCTCGAGCGACTCGAAGCGGAGTGCAAGCAGGAAGGGAAGGCAGAGCTTTTCCGGTGGCTCCGGCCGGCCCTGCAGGGCGACGGCATGGCCCCCAACTACGTGGTGATCGGCGGCGAGCTGTGCATGACGGAGAATGCCGTGCGCGGCGCCGCCCGCCGGATGCGGCTCCGCTATCGGGAGTTGCTCCGCGAGGAGGTCGGTCGCACGACCGCCGACCCGGACGATGTCGACGAGGAAATCGGAGAGCTGATGATCGCGCTTTCCGGCGGTTGAATCCACCGAACGCCGGCGGTTCGTAGGGTGGGCTATGCCAGCCCTTTGGAGTCGGCTGCATGAATCTGCTAAGCTGCCGCCAGATACGGAGTTACCAATTCCCCGCGGAGGCGGCAGCGATGATCCTCAGCGACGTCTTTGAGCGATTCTCCCAGGATGCCCCCTTGTCCGTCATGGCGCGAGGGATCATCGAGAACGCCCTGAACCCCCAGGTCCTCGATCAACTCTTCGAGGACGTCGCGGAGAAGCAATTCACCCACAAGCTCCTTTTCTCCACGATCGTCAACCTGATGAGCGTGGTCGTCTGCCGCATCCGGCCCTCGATCCACGCGGCCTTCCAGGCGCGGGCCGAGACCGTCGGGGCCTCGATCGACGCCGTCTACGACAAGCTCGACGGCACCGAGACCGCCGTGTCGGCGGCGCTGGTCCCTGCGGTGGCCGCGCGGTTGGCTCCGGTCATCGACGCGATGGGCGGCGGCCGGGCGGAGTGGCTGCCCGGCTATCGCGTCCGGATCCTCGACGGCAACCATCTCCCCGGCTCCGAGCACCGGCTCAAGGAGTTGCGGACGATCCGCGCCGGGGCCTTGCCCGGCCAGGCGCTGGTCGTCCTCGACCCCCGGCTGATGTTGGCCACCGACGTCGTCCTGTGCGAAGACGGTCATGCCCAGGAGCGATCGCTGCTGGACCGGATCCTGGCGATCGTCGCGGCCCAGGACCTCTTCATCGCCGACCGCAACTTCTGCACGACCGATTTCCTCTTCGGGATCGCGCGGCGCGGCGGTTTCTTCGTGATCCGACAACACGCCTCGACACTCCACTGGGAGTGCGTCGGCAAGCGGCGGGCGTGCGGCCGGATCGAGACCGGCAAGGTCTATGAGCAGACGATCCGGGCCACCGACGACGCGGGTGAGATCCTCTTCTTGCGGCGGGTCACGGTGGTCCTGGACCAGCCGACGCGGGACGGGGACACGGAGCTCCACCTGGTGACCAACGTGCCGGCCCAGGACGCCCGCGCCAAGGTCATCGCCGATCTGTACCGTCGCCGCTGGACGATCGAGACCGCGTTCCAGGAGTTGGAGGCGACGCTCCACAGCGAGATCAACACCTTGGGTTATCCCAAGGCCGCACTGTTCGCCTTCTGCGTGGCGCTGGTGTCGTACAACGTGCTGAGCACGCTCAAGGCGGCGTTGCGGGCGGTGCATGGCGAGGCCGTAGTCGCGGAAGAGGTCTCGGGCTATTACGTGGCCGACGAGATCCGGATGACCCACCGCGGGATGATGATCGCCATCCCTGAAGATGAATGGGTCGTCTTCCACGATCTGACCCCCATGGAGTTGGCCGACGTGTTGGTCCGCTTGGCGCGGTCGGTCTCCCTTCCCAAGCTGCGCAAGCACCCGCGCGGCCCGAAGAAGCCGAAGCCCAAGAAACAGAGCGGGGCCAAGATCAAACATGTGGCCACCGCGAAGATTCTGGAAGCGCGTTATACATGTACAAAGTAATGCCTCCAAGAGGGCTGGGTGGGCTATGCCCACCGATGGAAGCCTCCGCGACCCGCGATCCGTGGGCTCGGAATCGCGCCGATCCGAGGCGTCGACCGGTGGGCAAAGCCCACCCTACGCCGGTTTCCGTGTAACGTTCGACGGTTTTTCCTTCTACCCGCAATAGGGAGTGACTTCCAACACACCTGGAGACCGACCATGAACGCCGGGCGCCGATGCCAGGGATGCGGGACGCCGTTGCCCGAAGGAGCGCTGGGCGGATTGTGTCCGGTCTGCCTGCTCCGAGAGGGCCTGGCCGGCAACGGGTCCGCGCTGCCGGAGGCGGGGCCAGGCCGCAGTGCCACGCTCGCGCCCTCCTCGGTGGGCAGGCTGGCGGACCTGGAGGACACCATCGGCGGCCTGCCCCGCGTCCTGTTGCGCGACTCGGATGTAGGGACCGGCCCCGGGCCGCTGATCCAGCCGAGCTCCCCGGAGATGCCCGCCGCCGCCGATCGGTCCGGCCGCCTCCAGCTCCTCGGCGAGATCGCCCGCGGCGGCATGGGCGCCGTCATCAAGGGCCGCGACCCCGGCCTCGGACGCGACCTCGCCGTCAAGGTCCTCCTCGAGGCCCACCGCGACAAGCCCGACCTGATCCGCCGCTTCATCGAGGAGGCGCAGATCGGCGGCCAGTTGCAGCATCCGGGCATCGTCCCGATCTACGAGCTGGGCGCCTTCGAGGACCGGCGGCCCTACTTCGCCATGAAGCTAGTCAAGGGCCGTACGCTCTCCAGCCTGCTCGACGAGCGCCCCGGACCCGCCCATGAGGCACCGCGGTTCCTCGCGATCTTCGAGGCCGTCTGCCAGACGCTCGCCTATGCCCATGCTCGCGGGGTGATCCATCGCGACCTCAAGCCGTCCAACATCATGGTCGGGGCCTTCGGCGAGGTGCAAGTGATGGACTGGGGCCTCGCCAAGGTCCTGCCGCAGGGCGGCGCGGCCGATGACGCCTCGGCCGGCAAGGCTTCCCCTCGGGACACCGTGATCGCGACGGCGCGGAGCGGGTCCGATAGTGACCTGTCGCAGGCCGGCAGCGTGCTGGGCACGCCGTCGTACATGGCTCCGGAGCAGGCGCGCGGCGAGATCCATCGGCTCGACGAGCGTTGCGACGTGTTCGCCCTGGGCTCGATCCTCTGCGAGATCCTCACCGGCGAGCCCGCCTTCACCGGCCGATCGGCGGCCGAGATCCAGCGCAAGGCCTCCCGGGGCGACCTGAAGGAAGCCGCCGATCGCCTCGGATCGTGTGTGGCACATGCCGAGCTGATCGCGCTGGCCGGGGACTGCCTTGCCGCCGAGCCGGAAGACCGCCCGCGTCAGGCCGGCAAGGTCGCCACGCGGATCCAGGACTACCAGGCCGGAGTCCAGCGACGGTTGAGGGACGCCGAGATCGAACGCGCGGAGCAGAAGGCCCGCGCCGAGGAGGCCACGAAGCGCTTCCGCGTGGAGCGCGATCGATTACGCCTGACCATCGCCCTGGCGGCGAGCGTGCTGGCCCTCGTCATCCTTGGCGGCGCGGGCGCATTCGGGATGTACCGCCAACAGCAGCAACGACTGACGGCGGCCGAGACCGTCCTGGCCCGCGTCGAGACCCTCCATGAACAAGCCCGGGCGCAGGGCGCCAACCCGGTCGCGTGGCGCGAGGTCCGTGCCGCGGCCGACCAGGCCCTGGCGACGATCGGCGAACTGGCCCACTCACCGCCCGGACGCCGCCTGGCCGCCGTCAAGGCGGCGATCGTCGCGGATGAGCAGCAGGCCGAGCGTGACCGTCGGCTGATGTCGGATCTGTCGGATTTCCGCGCGAGTCGGCCCAACACCGGGATCGACGACGGGTATGTCGATGCGTTTCGGAAATACGGCCTGGATCTCGAGACGACCCCGATCGAGGTGGTGGTGGCCCGCCTGAACTCCCTGCCGGAGGCGTACCGGCGTCAGGTCGTCGAATTCCTCGACGATTGGGCGATCGTGCGGATGGAGAGCTTCGTGATGCGTGGGGCGTATGACTATCAGGACGCCGTGGCCAGGCCGCTCGCAGTGGCCCGTGCGCTCGACACCGATCCCTATCGGAATCGGCTCCGCACGCTGTTGGAGCAGCCCGACCTGAAGGGCCAGCGCCCCAAGATCGTCGCCCTGGCGAAGAGCCGCCGGGCGGACGAGTTTGGCCCGTCCACGTCGCTCTTGCTCGCGTCCGCGCTCGAAAAGGCGGGGGACGAACCGTCCGAGATCGAAGTGTTGCGCGCGGCCGTCGTGCGTCATCCCGGTGACCTGTGGCTGAACTTCGCGCTGGCGAAGCGCTTGAGCTATGCGACTCCACCGCGGGATGAGGAGGCGATTCGCTACTACTCGATCGTCCGCGCCCTGAGGCCCACGACCGGCGAAGAGCTATCCAACCTGTTATTCGTCCAGGGCCAGGAGGACGAGGCCGAGGCGATCCGACGCGAGCTGGTGCGGCTCCGGCCGGACGATGACAATCTGGTGGTGTCGCTGGCCAAGCTGCTCGTCCGCCGCGACAAGTGGGACGACGCCCGCCTCGCACTGTCCCGACATTTCCAACGCTGGCAAGCCGATATCGACAATCCGGTCGCCCATCTCAAGCTCGGGCTCACCTACCGGATGCTTCAGGACCGGCCGCTCGAGCTCGCCGAGCTGAGGGAAGCCGCACGACTCGGCCCCGGGAACCCGGATTTCCACCACGAGCTCGGCCACGCCCTGATCCGCGAGGGCGACCTGGCTGGCGCGGTCGAAACCTACCGGAACGCGCTGCGGGCCTTTTCGAAAGACGTCAACTGCCATTACGAGCTTGCCTTCGCGCAGTGCCTCACGGGAGACCATCCCGGCGAGATCGCGTCGATACGCGAAGCGGTCCGCCTGGAATCCACGATGACTCGCGGCGAGCCGCACCGCCAGGAGGGGCCACCGACCGAGACCCACGACCAATGGGACGGGCATTTCCTCACGGACAATTCCAACTTCTGGTCGGGGTTTTTCAACGACTTTGACCAGGACCATCTGGCACTGGCCAATGCCCTGGAGGAAAGCGGCGATCGACGGGGCGCGATCGCGGAGTATCGCGAGGCCGTCCGACTGGGCGAAAGCGATGGGTTGGCGCACTACAAGTTCCTCAATTCCTCCAGTGTCTGGTCGGAGGAGGGCCTCTCGCACCCGCATCGCTACCTCGGCATGGCGCTCGTCCGTGCGGGCGACCTCCCGGGTGCGATCGCCGAGTTCCGCGAGGCGATCCGCATCACTCCCGGGCTGGTCGCGACCGATGTCGGCTTCAACCTGTCGCTCGCCCTGGCTCGAACCGGCGACGTGGCCGGGGCCATGACCGTCGTGCGTCAGGCGATCCAGCAGGAACCGGGCCATCGCCTGAATCCCGTGCCCTTGCTCGGAGCGATCGTGGTGATGAATCACAAGGAGGAGTCGATCCGTACGCTCCGGAGGATCCGGGAACACTCCGACGGCGACCGGGCTGTTATCGACTGGGTCAACCGGGCGATCGCCTTGATCGAGCGCATCGCTGTGGTCGGCCCGCAGTTGCCGAGGATCCTCCACAGCGCGAGTCGTTCCGACGATTGCTACGCCGATGCCTGCGCCCGCCGCCGGTTCTTCTCGGCCTCGGTGACGCTCTGGACGGCGGCGTTCGCCCTGGAGCCGGCGCTCGCGGACAACCTCAAGAAGGAATATCGCTACCATGCGGCCGCCGCCGCCGCGATGGCCGGATCCGGGCAGGGGAAGGACAAGCCAGGCCCAAACGATTCCGCGAGGACTCGGTTTCGGAGTCAGGCGCTCGAGTGGCTGAAGGCCGATCTCGCCGCGCGGGCAAAGGTCCTCGGAAGCCCCTTGCCCGCCGACCGAGCGGCCTTGATGAGGACGCTCCGGGGTTGGACCGATGACCCGAACCTCGCGAGCGTGCGCGCAGAGGATGGCCTCAAGCTTCTGCCTGAAGGCGAACAGCACGCGTGGCGGGCATTCTGGGCCCAGGTCGCGGCGCTTCTCAGGGAGGCTGGGCAATCGTAGAATCGGGAGATGGTTTCGATATCGACTCTTCCGGTCCCGGTGGCCGAACGAGGCATGGGATGCCCGCTCGAGATTTCTACCACGACGTGGTCAAGGCGGCCTTGATCGCCGATGGGTGGACCATCACTAATGATCCGCTGAAGCTCTCTGTCGGCACGAAGAACCTCTTCGTGGACCTTGGCGCGGAGCAGTTGCTCGCCGCCGACAAGCAGGGCCGAAAGATCGCCGTCGAGGTCAAGAGCTTCTTCGGAACCTCCGAAATCGATGACCTCGAGAAAGCTGTCGGTCAGTTCACCATCTATCGTCATGTTCTCGCGCAGAATGAACCGGATCGTCGCCTCTACCTGGCGATCCGCCTGGAGGTCTTTCAGGACCTCTTTACCGAACCAATTGGCCAGTTGCTCCTGAACCTCGAGCCCTTGAAGTTGCTCGTCTTCGAACCAGAGCAGGGAGTCATTGTTCGATGGATACCGGACTAGAGGCCTACCGCGACATCGTCGAGCGAGTCCTTTCGGACTGTGCGAAAGACCCCTATTCCTACGGGGAAATTGACCAACAACTCGTATTCGACCGCGAGCGCGACCATTATCTCCTGTTGAGTGTCGGCTGGCACAAGCAGCGCGTCCACGGGTGTGTGGTCCACATCGACATCATCGACGGGAAATGCTGGATCCAGCGCGACGGCACCGAGACCGGAGTCGCGCTCGACCTGGAAGCCGCCGGTATCCCCAAGGATCGGATCGTCTTGGCATTTAAATCAGCGAAGATCCGACCCCACACCGGCTACGCCGTGGCTTGAAGATCCGAACGTTCAATCGCGTTCCGGCGGCAGGTTCCCGTAGGACCAGGGCTCGCCCTTGAACGCAGGTCGGCGTGGCGACACGGGATCCGGCCCCGGCTTGAGTTGCCGCGCCAGGGCGATGCCGGCGTCGCGCATCTGCGTGCCCGCGTTGATCTCGAGGTTGCTGTAACTCGTCAGCCGCGTCTCGTAGCCGCCGCCATTCGCACCGAAGGCGTCCTCCGTCGGCACGTAGCCCACGCATCCGTTTGCCAGCGAGACCGTAAAAGTGAAGGGGAATCCGCTCGCCGCCTTGATTTCCAGGCCGTAGCGGCAGAAGTATTCGGCGGGCGTCGTCACGAAGATCGCCGGCCCCACCTGCACGGCCTGGACCTCCACTTCGACTTTCGGGCTCTTCTTGATCAACGCGTCGAGAAGCACGGTCTCCTTGGCGAAGGTCAAGGTCGTCGGGTCGGTCCCCGGCTTGTCGCGCTCGACGATCTCGAAGCTCTTCTTCACCCGCTCTGAAGAGGGAGCCCGTCGCGGGATCGCCCAGACGCGGGTTCGCGCCTCGACCGGCACCAGTGCGCCGCGCTCCATCGTCAGGAGGGTCTTCAGCGCCTCGGCCCCGACCTTGCCGCCCACGAGCTGCGCCCATCGCTCGCCGTTTGGGTACTGATAGGGACTCCGATTGTCCACCTGGGTGATGTCGCCAGAGGCGCCGGCCAGGAAAACGACGACGCACTCCTTGCCGTAATAGCCCTGGATTGCCTTCTCGAGGTAGTGGATGTAATTGGCCGAGATCCCCCCCGGGCTGGTCGTCGCATGGCAGGCGAAGTTGACGATGCAGCCGAGCAGGCGACGAGAATCCTTGGCATCCCACGCCCCCAAAACGCCGACTTCCGGGTCGACCGGACCCGCCGGCTCGACGATGTCGGGGTTGCCAAGGCCCGGATGCGTGACCGTCCGCCCGTCGCGCATGCGGAACCGCCGGTTGAACGCGACCGTGGGCTCGAGGCCCTTGCCGACTCCCGCGCGCCTCCACGCGATGGTCGTTGGCCTCAGAGATCGCATCAATCAAGGCATGTTCGACCCGGGCCAGGTACTTCGGGTCCACGTTGGTGGATTCCTCGTACGCCAGGCGCTGAACCAGGGGAGAGGCATCATCGAACTCGCCGGGCATGATCCAGACGATCGGCCCGGAGGAGTGGGAATGCGATGCGCCGATCAGGATGGATTGAGCCGGGATGCCGATCCGGGCCGCGACGGCGCCGCGGACTTTCTGGACCGTGTCGCGGCGGATGCCCAGCGCGTCGATCCCGACGACGGCCACTCGATTGCGACCATCGTCGAACACCGAGGCTCGTACCTTGCAGGCGTCGTGCAGCGATCGGTGGTACGCCTTGCCATAGCCGCCGGGCGCCTCCATGCCGATCTCGGGCGTGATGTCCCGCTCGGCGAAGCCGGCCTTGAGGGCCCCATAAGCCGATGCGTGGCTGCAAGCCCAAGCCACCACGATCAGAACGCTGTGGCACCTTGAGGATCGATTCATGGTCCAGTCTCCATTCTGATCCGCTCGACGGGATTTCACCCAGAGACGCAAAGGTGCGCAGAGACGCAGAGAAGACGAAACAGCGGACTTGGTGCATTCCCTCCGATTTCCCCTTTGCGTCTCTGCGCACCTTTGCGTCTCTGCGTGAAACCCTTCCCCAATCCCGCACGAAAGACCGGCTCAGGACCGCGGCACCAGCTCGAAACGATGCGGAACCGGCTTCGCTTCGTCGCGCTGCGCCGTCACCATATCCGACTCCAGGGCGTCGAGACCCTCCAGCGCCTTCGACAGGTTGGGATAGCCTCGGCGTTCCATCGGCACCTGGAGCGTCCGCCAGCGCTGGAAATGGAGATCGTTGTGGCCGCGCGTCAGCCGATGCACGGCCACGGCCTGGCTCATCATCGGCGTCGGCTCGTCGGCGAGATTCACGCCCGCGGCGAGGCGATCCTTGGTCAGCTCGGCCACGTCGTTGCCATCAATCCTGAGCTGATACCGGGGCGATTCCAGGCCGGTCACCTTGAGGATCTGCTGATTCAGTGCCTCCTCGACGTCGGAGGCCCGGGCCGCCAGCGCGATGATGGGATCCTTCAGGTCGATGGGCATCGGCAAGGCCGCGTCGAGCTGGGTCCATGAGATCGTCTGGCCGGCCTTGACGTCGTCGACCTTGGCGTTCTCCTGGCGGGAGGCCCGGCCTGCGGAGGCGTCGATCTCGACCAGTGAGACCAGCGACGGGGCATTCCACGCCTTGAGCAGGGCCTCGGCCATCAGCAATTGACCGCCCGGTCCGGGATGGACCCGGTCGCGGATCAGGTCCTGCGCATGCGTCGGATCGAGCTCGTGGGCCTTCTTGAGCGCCGCGACGACCGACGAATTCAGGTCGGCGACGGTCGCCCCCTCCTTCTCGGCCAGCGATCGGACGAATTCACCGTAGCGGACCAGCACCTGGTTGTATCCGCCTTCGAAGTTGGGCTTGCGGGTCACGTCATCGAAGGGAGACGGCAGGATCAGCGTGATGCGTGCGCCCGGCAGGTTCGACTTGAGCGACTCGACGAGGTGTTCATAACCCCGCACGTATCTGTCGAAGATCGGCTGCTTGAACGGCTGATAGCTGGCGTCGTTCATCCCCAGCATCACGGTGACCACCGTCGGCTTGTAGGCGAAGACGTCGCGCTCGAGCCGCCGATCGATCGGTCCGCCGCCGCCGCCGGTCACACGGTCGCCTCCCCACCCCGAGTGGACGAACGCCACCTTCATCTCCGGAAACCGCGTCACAACATAGGTCTCGACGAACGTCGTGTAGAGCCGCTGGTCGGTGATGCTGTCGCCGTAGAAGACCACCTTATCGCCGTCGCGGAGCGCGAACGGTCCAGCCGCCCCGACGAGCGGGGCCCACGTCGCAATCAAGCACCAGGCCGCCACGATCCCGATCCATCGACCTGACTGCCTCATCTGGGGCCGGGCGATCTCGCAGTCCGCCACGCGTTGGGGAGAGGTTGTCCGGTTCATGTTGGTCAATCGCTCCGAAGGTCATGGATCATATCGGCCGGTTCGTCCCGCGCCGCTCGTAGGTCGCTGGATTATCAACAACCCGGCGGGCATTCGCCAGGTGGCGCTACCCGACGGATCGACGGACCGTCGTCCGCCATGGGCGGCGGGCGAAAATCCGGTGTTCGGAACCGCTCTCGATCGTTGCGGTCCGCGATTCGCACGCGTAGACTTCCTCGGAGGGAGCCCTCGGAATCCCCAGGAGAAACTCCGTGGCCGCCTCGAGATCGATCGAGGGAGGGCTCGCGATGTATCCGATCCCGCTGACCGCGCCCCAGTCATTCCTCTTGCTCGCCGCCTTGCTGGTCCCGGTCGCTTCGGCGCGCGGGCAGGACACAAAACCCAAGGAGTCGGGCCGGCCTGCCGTCGGCAGCGAGCCGGCCGACGCCACCCTCGGTGACCTGCTCGCGGCCCACAACAAGGTGCGGGCCGAAGAGAAACGGCCGCCACTCAAGGCCAACGCCCGACTGACCCAGGCCGCCCGCGTCCACGCCCGCGACATGGCCGAACACGGTCATCAGGCCCATGACGGGAGCGACGGCTCGGACCCCGCCACGCGGATCAAGCGGACGGGCTACGTTTACAAGGAAATCGGAGAGAACATCGCCGCCGGGCAGGAAACCGTCGCCGAGGCCATGCTCTCCTGGATCGAGAGCCCGCCCCATCGCGAGGCGATCCTCGGCAACTTCACCGAGATGGGCGGAGCCGTCGCCAAAGGAAAGGACGGCCAGAATTACTGGTGCGTCGAGTTCGGCCGGCCTATACCTCCAGTGGACCCCGTGAAGAGCCCTGGAGAGCTGATCGCCGCCCTCAACCGCGCCCGATCCGGAGCCAAGAAACGTCCCTTGAAAGCCGATGCGCACCTCACGCGCGTCGCCGCGGGATTCGCGCGCGACGCGGCCGCGCGCAAATCCCTGGATGTGGAGGGTCGCGAGGGGAAGTCGCCTTTCGACATCCTGAAGCGCGAGGGCTACCCGAGTTGACGGTTCGCCGCGACTCTCGCCTCGGGGGAAGGCGACCCGGGGAAGGTCGTCGCTGCCTGGCTCGAGGAACCTCGGGATCGCGAGGCGCTGCTCTCCCGGTTCGACCGGATCGGCGTCGGGGTCGCAACCGATTCCGATGGCGTGCCGTACTGGGTCCTCCTGCTCGCTCAAGGGACGGCCGGGTGAAGATCGCACGATCGAATCGCTTCCGAACACCGGAGCTCATGGATCAGCCGGGGCTGGATCAGGCCGTTCACGCGCAGGCGCTACGGGGCCTGGGACGGATCAATCGCGTCAGCGCGAGCGCATCAATCCTCTGGCCGGCCATCGCCGGCCTGGCCAGGAAGCCGAGCCGGAGTCCAATCCGTGTCCTCGATCTCGCCACGGGCGGAGGTGATGTCCCGATCAACCTGGCGATGCGGGCTCGCCGAGCCGGGCTGGATATCGAGATCGACGGTTGTGACATCAGCCCGGTGGCCGTCGGATTCGCCTCCCGGGCGGCGAACGCGGCGGGCGTCTCCATCCGCTTCTTCCCACTCGATGCGCTGAATGAGCCGATGCCGGAGGGCTTCGACATCGTGACCTGCTCCCTGTTCCTGCACCACCTGGCGGAGGTTGACGCGGTCCGGCTCTTGCGCAAGATGGCAGAGGCAGCCGGATCCACGATCCTGGTGAATGACCTCGTTCGGTCGCAGGCCGGGTACTGGCTCGCGTGGACCGGCGGCCGCCTGCTGAGCCGTTCTCCAATCGTGCATCACGACGGGCCGGCGTCTGTGCGGGCGGCTTTCCGCCTGAAGGAGGTCCGGGTCCTGGCAGAGCGGGCCGGCCTCGCTGGCGCGTTGGTCGAACGCCGATGGCCGTGGCGGTTTCTGTTGTCCTGGAGCCAGGGACGCTGATGATGGACTCGCAGGCGACGACCGAAGCATGCGACCGCCGGTCATGGGACGCGATCGTCATCGGCGCGGGCCCGGCCGGGGCGATGGCGGCGCGGGAGCTGGCCGTGCGGGGTGCGGAGGTCCTTCTGGTCGAGCGCCGAGGGTTCCCGCGGGAGAAGGTCTGCGGCGGATGCCTCAACGGGCACGCCCTGGCTGTGCTGCGATCCGCCGGATTGGGATCGTTGGCCGAGCGATCCGGCGGCGTGCCTCTGCAATCGTTCCGGCTCGGCGTACGGGGCCGCTCGGTCCAGCTCGACCTGCCGGCCGGCCTGGCCGTGTCGCGCGCCCGGTTCGACCAGGAGCTCGTCGCTGCGGCGGTCGATGCCGGGGTGCAGTTCCTGCCGGGCACCGAGGCTCAGGTCGGAACTGTGGAAGGCGCGAAGCGACATGTGCACCTGGGGAGGGGCAACGATCCTCGGACCATCGCCGCGAGCCTCGTCCTGGTCGCGACGGGTCTCGGCCCGCCGCACCTGCCCGAAGGCTCCGCCCCGCGGACGCGGGTCGCGCGCGCGTCGAAGGTCGGCACCGGTTGCTTCCTGGACGCCGGCTCGACCCACTACGACGCCGGCACCATCCACATGGCGGTCGGCAGAACCGGTTATGTCGGGCTGGTTCGGCTCGGCGACGGCCGCCTTCATGTTGCGGGCGCGGTCCGGCCGGCCGTCTTGCATGATGCCGGCGGCCCCGGCGCCGCCGCGGCGGTGATCCTCGCCGAGGCCGGATTCGCGCCGGTGCCCGGTCTCGGAGCTGCCCTCTGGCGGGGCACGCCGGGCCTGACGAGACGGACCCGCCCGCTGGCCGATGAGCGCCTGCTCATCCTGGGCGACGCGGCCGGCTACGTGGAACCATTCACGGGCGAGGGGATCGCCTGGGCACTCGCGACGGCCCGTGCGATCGGTCCGCTGGCTGCACGGGGCATCGAGCACTGGGAGCCGCCGCTCGCCCGCGAGTGGGAGGTACTCCATGGCCGGGTGGTTCGGCGACGCCAGGTCCTCTGCCGCGCCGCCGCCGGGATCCTGCGACGGCCCTGGCTGACCCGCGCCGCCTTTGAGATCATCTCGCGCCTGCCCGTGTCCGTCGGGCGATTGCTCGACCACCTGAACGCCGCGCCCCCTTTCGTGGAAGCGAGTTGACCATGCCCGCGACGATCGCCGGGATCGCGACCGCCCTGCCGACGCATCGCATCCACCAAGCCGACGCCGCCGAGATCGCCCGGTCGTTCTCGTGCGAGACGAAGGAACACGATCGCGTCTTCTCGGCGATCTTCCGCCTCTCGGGGGTCGAGACCCGACATAGCGCGGTCCTCGACGCGTCCGACGGCGACCTGGCCTGCCGCCAGTCGTTCTATGGCCCGGCCAGTCCGACGACTCGAGAGCGAATGGAAGCCTACGAGGGATGTGCCGGCCCGCTCGCCGTGGAGGCGTCGGGAGGCGCGTTGGCCGATGCCGGGGTCGAGCCGCGAGACGTGACCCACGTGGTCACCGTCTCGTGCAGCGGATTCTCGGCGCCTGGCATCGATCAGGAGCTGATCCGCCGGCTCGGGCTTTCGCCGGGCGTGGCGCGTACCCACGTCGGTTTCATGGGTTGCCACGGACTGCTCAACGGCCTGCGGGTCGCGCGCGCCTTCGTCGAATCGGACCCGACGGCGTGCGTGCTGCTCTGCGCGGCGGAGCTGTGCAGCTTGCACTTCCAGTACGGGTGGGATTCCGAGCGCATGGTTGCCAACGCCCTGTTCGCTGACGGTGCCGCCGCGATGGTGGTCCTCCCGGCTGTCGTGCCCCGCGACTCGTCCGCCTTTACCATTCTCGGCGTCGGATCGACGCTGTTGCCGGACAGCGAGGGCGCGATGTCCTGGCGAGTCGGCGATCATGGATTCACCATGACGCTCTCGCCGCGAGTCCCCGAGCTGATCGGAAGAGATGTCAGGCCCTGGCTCTCAGGCTGGCTGGCCCGCCACGGCCACACGATCGAGTCGGTGGGCTCGTGGGCCGTCCACCCCGGCGGTCCGCGGATCCTGTCGGTGTTCGGAGAGGCGGCGGGACTCGATCCGTCGTCGCTCTCGCCGTCGTTCGGGGTGCTGGCCGACTACGGCAACATGTCGTCACCGACCATCGCCTTCATCCTGGACCGCCTGCGGGCGGGCGATGCGCGAAGGCCCTGCGTCGCCATCGGATTCGGGCCCGGTCTCGCGGTAGAGGCCGCGCTGCTGGGCTGAGTTTCCGCGCGGATCCGTTCCCGGAGTGAGCGGAAGTCCAAAGAAAAACCCCCACCGCAAGGGTGGGGGTCGGTCGTGGCTCGTCGAAGTCGGGCGGGGGATCCGGCAGGGGGCGATCACCGCATTCCGCCGCCCCTCATACCTCCGCCCATACCGCCCATCATCTGCATCATACTGGCGTATCCGGACCCCTGGGAGTTCTTGCGCTCCTTGCCCGACTGCTCGATCTCATGCTTGTAATTGGCCTCGGCGTCCTTGCGGAACTCATTGGTCAGGTCGTCGGCCTGGCTGTGAACGACCATCGCGCCATCGCTGCGGAGCAGCGCGGAATACGCCGGCCGTTCGAGCGACGGACCGACCAGACCAGCCGGCAAGTTCTGAAGTCCGCCGCCGTCCACGTCGAGGACGATCTGCCGGGTGCTGAAGTCGATCAACGTCGAGTGCTTCCCCGAGCCGTCGGAGCTGGGGACATCGTCGCGAGCCGGCTCCCCGATCACGTCGCCGACGCCGGCGACGAACGGATGCGGGACCGTCCAGCCGTCGTTGTGATGGAAGCGGATCACGTGGAAGGACACCTTGGGTTTGACGCTGGGGTTGGGCGACATCGGCCGGACGAGGTAAGGCTCGACGTCCGGCGGCATGGTCACGACGTCGGTCTCCTTGCTCCAGGGACCCTCCAGGTACTTCTTCTTGGTGTCCTCCTTGGAGATCGGGCTGACGTCCTCGCGGGTGTAATTGGGGTTGAAGACCACGATCCGGACGCGATAGCGATAGGATTCGTTGGGCTCGGCGGTGAAATCGAGGGCCCGGATCATCACCCGCTTCTCCTCCGATTTCCAGAAATTGCCGGCCGACTCGGTGCCTCCGCCCATGCCCGAGCCCATGCCCATGCCCGAGCCCATGCCTCGACCCATGCTCTGCATCATCCTCATCTGATTCTGACCCTGCATCTGCATCTGGTTCTGCATCTGCATCTGGCCCTGCATCATGCCCGCCATGCCTCCCATGCTGCCGCCCATCATGCCGCCCATCCGGCCGCCCATACCCATCTGGTTCTTGGGCGGCTCGGGCAGCTCAATCTTCTCCTTGGGTACGAGGCTGGCGATGTGGACCTTCTCCCACAGTCCGGCGTTGAGGAAAGGCAGGGGATCGACGAGGGTGTCGGGCAGGACGGTCGTGGGTGCCAGCTCTTCTTCCACGGCCGGGAGATTATCGAGGATCGCCAGGTTCTTGTCGGTGTCAACCTCCTTCCAGCTCGACCACGTGCCGTCGGGCTGGAGGGTTCGCCGCTCCAGGTCGAGGCGGATGTACTGCGGGTGGGCGAAGTTGGGGTTCTTGAGCGCGTCGCGGTAATTGGCGAGCATCTTGCCGTGGTCGAGGGTCCCAGTGATCGCCACCCAGCGGTAACCCTTGGTGACTTCCTTGAATGGGCCGCCTTCCTCCTTGTCGGCCTCGCTCTTCTCGGACTCCCTTCCGGTGGTGCCACCGACCAGCCCGCCCTTGAGCGCCCTCTCCTTCCGCTCGCGGTCCTCCTTCTCCTCGCGTGCGATCTCGGCCTTGCTCTTGCGGTGCTTCTTGCGCTGGCCGCCCATCATGCCGCCCATGCCGCCGCCCATCATGCCGCCTCGACCGCTGCTGCGGCGGCTCTTGGTATTGCCGTATCGCTGCGCCTTCTTCGGCTGGTCCTCCCCTTCCTTCAAGGGGATGCGCTTGCCTTCCTCATCGAGCGCGTAGACCAGCAGTCCGCCGCGGCCCGGGTAGGCATAGAGCTCGGAGGGGGCGATCAGCTTGGGCGTGTCGCGGATCAGGCCGGCGCCCGGCTCGGGCGTGACCCATTCGCGCTTCGGCTTGAAGACGTCGCTGACGAGCTTGACCTTGGTCTGCTCCTCGACCTTGCCGGCGAAATCCGTCGGCGCGATCTTCTCCTTCTCCTCGAGCCGCTTGATGATCGTGTCGCGATCCTCCTTGCGGTTGAGGTTGTTGTCGGACAACTGCGCAGCCTTCTTGACCTTGTCGGGGTCGGTATCGATCGTGGGCAGCGACACGGCCACGCCGACGCAGAAGAGGAAGACCATCGTGGCGATCGCCACGGCGGCCTTCTCGCCGTGTCGCAGTCCGATTCCCGCCATTTTCTCGACGATTGCGTTAGCATTGGCCATATCAGCAGCTCCTCGTTACGTCCGTCTGGGACCTTCCTCAAGCTCGGGATCGTCACGCTGGGAATCGCGCGCCCGGAGTGGCCGGCCCGGTCCGAACACGGGCGGCGCGCATCCCGACGATGGACTATTTCTTGACGGCGTCGCCCTTGGTCTCGGGCTTGGTCGCGTCGGCCGGCTGGGCGGCCGGCTTGGCCTCGGCGGCCGGTTTCTCGGCCGGCTTGGCCGGGGAGGCACCGGCATCCGACTGGGGCTTCGGCGCTGTCTCGTCAGCTCCGGCCGGCGGCGCGGCGCCGCGGCTTTCTCGGCAGCGGCAGGTGCCGCGGTCTTCCCGGCCGGGGCGGGTGTCCCCGGCGGCGTCTGGTCCGTCGCGCCGGGGGCGGCCGGGCTCGCCGCTGCGTCCCCGAGGCTCGGCTCCGCCGGCGGCGCGATCGGCGGCGCGTCGAAGAACCTCGCCTGGCCGTACACGGTCACTTGCACGATGTTGAAGTAAGGATCGAAGAGGGTTGGGCCCTTCTTCTCCTCCAGCTCCTTCGCCTTCTTCTCGCGCTCCTCCTTGCGGTTGACGTTGCTGACGTCAACCTTCTTGTGTTCGGCTCGGCCGGCGCCGCCCATGCCGCCCATGCCGCCCATGCCCATGCCTTGCATGCCCATGCGCATCCCGCCCATCATGCTCATCTGCGAGGACATCATCTGATTTCGCATCTGCGAGGCCATACCGCCGTAGCCACCACCCATCATCCCACGCATCATGCGGCCCATGCCCATGCTGCCCATCATGCCGCCCATCATGCCGCCCATGCCGCCGGGCTGCTCGCCCTTCTCGGGCTTGGTCACGCGGGACGACGGTCGCTCGAGCTCGAAATCCATCACTTGGATCGACATCGGCGAGTTCTCGAGTTCGACGAGCAGGTCCTGGACGTGATCCTGGTCGATCAGGACGGTGATGGAGACCGGCAGGATCTTGGACTTACCCTTTTCGACGTAGTAGATGGAATCGTCGGCCTGGGCGACGCCGCCGCCCATGCCCATGCCCCCCATGCCGCGCCGCATTCCGGCGCCCGACATCATGGACTGCATCATACTCCCACTGCCCGAGGCGCCGCCCGCCATGCCCATCCCGGCGCCGCCGCCACTCGTGTCTTCAGTGGCAGCCGCCTGGCCGGGAGCGAGAATGTCCGGGGCCTTGGTGAGCGTCTCGTTGTTGGCCATCGACCGCTGATCCTGGGCCGCCTGGCTGGCGACCTGGAGCACGTCGATCTGCTTGACGATGGCCGAATCCCAGTTGGTGGCCTTCTTGTTCACCTGGCGGATGACTTCCAGAACCGTGCGCTGAATCCACAGCCGCTCCTGCGCCGCCCAGACCTTGCCGAGGCTGGGCATGCTCTCGACGCTGAACTGCGCCGGCATGAGCAATTGCTCCTTCGAAGGCGCCGCCACGATCCCCTTGCCGGTCTCGTAGTCGAAGGGATCGAAGGTCTTATAGACCAAGTCAACATAGGCCGGATAGGCTTCGATGTAGTCGACGATCGCCAGCCGGACCTTGCCGCGGTCCTCATTTTCCGGCCAGGTGCGGCCCCACTTGCGGAACCGATCCTGGACGATCTCGGGCCAGGTCAGGAGCGGGGCCTGGCGGTCGTACAGCTCCTTCCACGCCTTGTCGTAATCCTTGTTCAGGATCTCGGTCTTCTCGACCACGATCGGCTTGTACGCGTCCGTGGGTTTGTCCGGGGTCTGATAGGCCTTCACGCCGTTCTCGGCGTCCTTGATGTTCTTGCGCTCCTTGTCCGCGCTGGCCTTCACGGGCCCGGAGCCCATGAAGTACGCGATGATGGCGAACAGCGCGGCGAAGCCGATCGAGATCCAGAACCGATGCTTGATGCACTGTCGCAAGACTTCCTTGACTTGTTCGGTCGCGTCTTCTTTGGCCATGGTCCCTCCAGTAGGCAGAAGTGTGTCGGTGGTACGCAGCAGGCAGTGAGCAGGAAGCCGGCAGCGAGTCGGAGTGGTCCGGTCGTCGCTGCCGACTGCCTACCGCGGGCGAAGCGAAGGAGTTAACGGGGCTGGGGAGCCGCGGCCGGCGGAGTGGGCGCCGCGCCGGGACCGAGGGCAGGGGCCGCGCCGGCCGGAACACCGGCTGGAGGCGTTGGCGCACCGGGTGCACCGGGTGCACCGGGTGCACCGCCGGCGGCCGCCCCGATCGCATTGGTGATCTGCGTGTCAACCTGCTCCGACTTCTTGAGCGAGGCGGCTTCGAGCTGCTTGGCCGTGTCCTCCTGGGCCGCCCGCACCGCGGGCTTCTTCTCCTCGGCCTTGGTGAGCTCCGCCACGAGGCCCTTCAGTTTCTCGTTCTCATCGTCACGGGTCTTGGGACGCTGTTCCGGCGGGACCGGCTTCCAGACGAACTGGAGCAGGAAGTCGGTACGGCTGAGCGTCTTCAACTTCTTCTTCATCTCGGCGTCCTGCCCGCCGCCCATCCCGCCGCCCATACGCATCTGGTTGGCCATCATCGCCTGCATGCCGCCACCCATACCTCCACCCATACCTCCACCCATCATGCTCTTGCCCATCCGACCCATATTCCCCTGCTGATTGGCCATCATGGACTGCATCCCCTGCATCATCGAACTGCCGCCCATCGCGCCACCGGCGGCACCGCCGCCGCTGGTATCCGCCGCGGGGGGAGCGGCGCGTTCGAGCATGGGGACCGTGCTGCTGGCCAGGTTGTTGTTGCCCTGGCCTTTCTCGGTCGTCCATTCCTTCTCGGTGGTCAGCCAGGAGACCGCCACGTGGGAGACGCCGAACATGCGCAGCCGGGGGTCATTGAGCTTGGGCAGCACCTTGTCGGTGAGGAACTGCACCGGGCCGAAATCGACCCGCCGCGGGTCGGTCGAGGGCAGCGCGATCTGGTCCCGGGTCGTGGGATACGGATTGTAGTGGTGGCAAGCGATCTGGACGATCCAGCCGGCGCCGGTCGGAGCGGTCTCCGCGTCGATCGGGTGCATGAGCATCTTGAAATTCGGGTCCAGCCCCGTGAACCACTCGCCGACGTCGCCGCGCCAGACGGGCTTGATGGCGTCGATGTGGACTTCCAGCTTCTCGATCGTGTCCTGGAGCGTCGGGTCATCGGGATCGAGCCTGTAATCCTGCTGGGGGTCGGGGAAGAACTGGCTGATCGCGGCGAGGAACTGCGGCCACATCGCGCGGTCGTCCGAGCCGCCCACCAGGACCTTGCCTTCCTCGAACTTGGTGGTCCACTCGCCCGTGGCCTTCTTGAAATCGGACTCGATCCGGCTGCCGCGCTCGGTGACCGACTTGGCCTGCTTGACCGCGTCCTGGAAGGGGAGCGTGGTGACGCTGGCCAGCACGCGATAATCGCCCAGGGTGAAGAGGAAGGTCAGGCCCAGCATGATCAAGGCCGACGCCGCCAGCGCCCACGGCTTCTTGGCCCGGATCAGCCGGACGCGCTCGATCTCCGGCGGTAGCAGGTTGGTCGAGAGCCCGCCGCGGCCCAGCCCCTGGATGCCCAGCCCGTAGACCACGCCGAACGACGCCAGGTTGTCCTGGAACTGCGGGGCCCCTTTGACCTCGTCGCCGATCAGCTTGTCGAAGGTCTCGAGCCGATCGACTTCCTGATTGAGGTTCTGCTGGAGGAACTTCTGGAGCCCCGGCAGCTTGAAGCCGTTGCCCAGCCCGATCACCCTGCGGATCTTGGCGGTCCGGTTGATGCTCGAGTAGAAGCCGATCGACCGGTTGACCTCGCTGGCGAAGTCGTTGAACACGCCGCGCATGGCCGTGAAGATGGCGCGGGGGTCGGGGGCCTTGGTGGCGTTGCGCTTCAGGTGCTCGGCCTTGGCGAAGGTGAGCTTGAGCTCCTTGGTCAGGGCCCGGGTGAAGTGGTTGCCGCCGATCGGCACGTTGCGCTGCCAGATCCGGTTGCCGTCGGTGATGATCAAGTCGGTGTTGTCGGCGCCGATGTCCAGCAGGACGACCGAGTCCTTCGAGCCGCTCCCCTTGACCTGGTCGAAGGCGATGAAGTTATAAAGCGCGATCGGGCTCATCTGGACGACGTCAACCTCGATGCCGGCCACGGCGAACGGCAGGATGGCCCGGTTGATCTGGTCGCGTTTCATGGCGAACAGACCCACCTCCGCCATGGTGAACTCCTCATCGTTCACCTCGTCGTCGCCGCCGACCTGCTGATACGCCCAGACGACCTCGTCGAGCGCGAAGGGGATCTGCTGCTTGGCTTCGAACTTGACGATGTCGGGGATGCGCTTCTTCTCCACCGGCGGGAGCTTGATGAACTTCACCAGCCCCGACTGGCCGGGCACCGCGATCGCGACCTTGCACCCCTTGAGATCGTTGCGATCGGTGAATGTGGCCAGGGCTTCTCGGACCAGCTCGTCGGGGTCGGCATCCGGCTGGCTGAGGATCTTGGGGTACTCGATGAAGTCGAACGCCTCGGCCACGACCTGGTCGGGCGACTCGCCCGGGACGAGCTTGAGCGCCTTCAGGGCGGACTGGCCGACGTCGATCGCCCATACTGCCTGAATCTTCGCCATACGATCAGACTCCTTCCGGACAGCCGATGCGGAAATTCCGCCCGGACCGGGGTCGAGGTATCCAGAGTCGTCCCAAGGGTTTGCGAATCGTTTGGCCGGGATCGGCCGGGAGCCGGTGAGTCCGGCTCCCTGAAGTTCGTGCAAAGTGTAACAAAGTCAAGAGGCTCGGGGGGAGAGACTAGCCTTGCAAGAGGCAACGAGGCAAGCCGCCACATCCGCCGGACGTCACGGCAACAATCACGGCCCGGTCGAGTGCCGGGAGGTCGAAACCACCAGACCCCGCCCACGCCGAGTGTCGGCAGGGCTGACTTCGCCCGACCCTGGTCCTAAACCCCCGCTCTTCCTCTCCTTTGATGAATCGAGCCGGCGAAAAGTTCCTCAACTTCCCCGTCGCGAATTCGTCGGGACATCCCGACGCTGAGATCGTGTATCATTGCACGCAATCGCGAGAAGACCGGAACGGGCCGTGATCTCGTCGAATCTTACCACGCCGCGTGGACTTGTGTCGTCAGTCCAACCTGCCAAATGGAACGCGAGCAAGCCCGGATGGCCGGGCTTGCTCGCGGGAATCGGGACGTTGCGTGCAGCGCTTCTGGAAGGCGTGGGATCCAGTCGGACGAGATCAACCCGGGGGCGGGCCACCGCCCGGGGGTGGACCACCACCCGGAGGCGGGCCACCGCCTGGAGGCGGCCCGAATCCGCCTCGCCCCCCGAATCCACCCCGCATCATCCGGTGTTCCCGATGGCACTCCATGCACGAATTCGCCAGGTGATTGCCTGCGGTCACGGCGTCGTCGCGCTTCTTGGCCTGGACCGCCTGATCGAGATCGACAGCCGACTCGTGGAAGGCGGAGGTCAGCTTGGTCCAGGATTCCTTGGTACCGCGCGGCGGGTCGTATTTCGCCAGTTCAGAGGTGAGTTGCGCGTACTCGCCGGCTTGTTTCTCGAGGGTCGGCCAGTCGGGCTGCTGCGGCTCCAATCCCTTGGTGATCGCCTTGGTCAAGCCTTGCGGATTATGGTCGTCGAGCTTCCTCATGATGGTCCGGATGGGCGACGATCGGCGGCCACCGCCCGGGCCGGGGCCGCCCGGTCCTCCGCCTCCGTCCGGAGGCGGAGGGCCCCCGGGACCGCCGGGCGCCGGACTGTTGGCCACGTTCGCCGCCGCCTGTTCGTTCTCATCGCTGGCCGAGTCGCAACCCGCCCAGCCGAGCAGGCCGCCACAGACCGCCGTGGCGATGAGGGTCCGGATCACTTTCTGGTCCATAGGATGGAGTCCCCCCTTCGGGATGATGGCGCTGATGCTGTGCGTACGTCTCGCTTGCCGGCTTCGAAACCCGCTGGTTTTCGGTCGCGCGGCAACGGATAGTGTCTGGAACGGGAGCGGTGGATGCGCGGAGACAACCGGGAGCGGGAAACGGTCGTCGCCGCGCGGCCGTCGGGCCGGCCCGAGGTCCGTCGCCCTTCCAACCCGACCGATGCAGAACGATAATCTCTCAGGAACGTGCGTCTCCGACTCCCCCATCTTGCCGTTTCCTTCAATCAGGGATGACATTCATCCCGGCGCCGAGCCCAGGACGTGATGATGGACGATTCCGCCGACGTCCGGGCTTTGCTCGACCGCCTCCAGGCCGGCGATCAGCTCGCGCTGGGAGAGTTGTTCAGCCACTATCGCGATCGCCTGGGCCGGATGGTCCAGTTCCGGCTGGACGGCCGGCTCAAGGGTCGAGTGGCGACATCGGACGTCCTGCAAGAGGCCTATATCGACGCCCTGAAACGGCTCCCGCACTACCAGGCGGCCGAGGGCATGCCGTTCTTGCTCTGGCTCCGGTGGGTGACCATGCAGCGGGTCGTCGAGGTCCATCGCCAGCACCTGGGTGCGCGAATGAGGGACGCGGGCCGGGAAGTCGCGCTGGACCCCGGGGGTTCTCTGGCGGCCAGTTCGGAGAAGATCGCGGAGTTCATCGGCGACCAGACATCTCCCAGCATGGCCGCCGAGCGCGCCGAGGGGATGGAACATCTCCGGACGGCCCTCGAGGGCCTCGATCCGGCCGATCGCGAGGTGCTCGCCCTCCGACATTTCGAGGAGCTGAGCAACCTGGAGGCCGCCGCCGTGCTGGGAATCCAGCCGGCCGCCGCCAGCAAACGGTACGTGCGGGCCCTCGAACGTCTCAAAGGGGTCCTGGAGAAGCTGCAAGGACCGGACGGGGACGAGTGATGACCGAACGACTCATATCCGACGACGCCGACCTCACCTCCGACCACGCGATCGACGCGGAGCGCGACCCCTTCGATCAGGTCGCCGAGGAGTTCGCGGAGCGCTGCCGTCGCGGCGAGTCGCCTTCGGTGCCGGAGTATGTCGAGCGGTACCCGCAGCACGAGCGGAGGATCCGCGACCTGCTCCCCTCCGTCGCCATGATGGAGCGCCTAAAGGGGCGGGTCCGGGCCGCGGAGTCCTCCGACAACCTGCACGAGTCCCGGCTCGAGCGGCTCGGCGAGTACCGGATCATCCGCGAGCTGGGCCGCGGCGGCATGGGGATCGTCTACGAGGCGTTCCAGGAGTCGCTCGGCCGGCATGTCGCCCTCAAAGTGATCCCCCGGCACGGGATGCTCGACGCGAAGCGCCGCCAGCGGTTCCAGCGCGAGGCCCAGGCCGTGGCGCAGCTCCACCACACCAACATCGTGCCCATCTTCGCGGCCGGCGAGCACGACGGCCTGCCGTTCTATGCGATGCAGTACATCCGGGGCAGCGGGCTCGACCGGCTGCTGGAAACCTGGCGGCGCGATGGACTCGCGCGCGACGCCGAGCACTGGCGATTCGTGGCCCGGGTCGGCATCCAGGCGGCGGAGGCCCTCCAGTACGCCCATGACCAGGGCATCCTCCACCGTGACGTCAAGCCGGCCAACGTGCTGGTCGACGAGCACCGGGTCGCCTGGATCACCGATTTCGGCCTGGCGAAGCTGGCCGGCCGCGACGAGCTGACGAATTCCGGCGACGTCGTCGGCACCCTGCGCTACCTCGCGCCCGAGGCCCTCCGCGGCCAGGCCGACCACCGCGGCGATATCTACAGCCTGGGCTTGACGCTCTACGAGCTGTTGACGCTCCAGTTGCCGTTCGGCGACGTGAGCCCCAGCGAGCTCCTCCGCCGCGTGACCGAGGAGCAGCCGCCCCGGCCCCGCAAGGTGGATCGTTCCATCCCGCTCGACCTGGAGACCATCATCCTGAAGGCGACGGCCCGCGAGCCCGCGCATCGCTACGCGACGGCCGGCGAGCTGGCCGACGACCTGCGGGCGTTCCTGGACGATCGACCGATCCGGGCGCGGCGGGCCTCGGCGCCGGAACGGCTGGCCCGATGGTGCCGCCGCAACAGATTGCTGACCGCCGCGGCGGCGGCGACGGCGTCGGCCGTGCTCGTGGCGTTGGTCGTGTCGACAGCGGGCTACGTCATCACGACCGGGGCGCTCGAGAAGTCCGACGCGAATGTCAAGCTCGCTCTCGGGGCTTTCGAGGAGCTCTTCAATGAATTCACCGACCCGACCGACGCCGGACCGTTCGCCGAGGAGGGCAAAAGGCCTCCCCCGAAGGACGAATGGCCCGGACAAGGCCCGAGATTCGATCCGCCACACCGGGGTCGTCCCGGCCGGGGAATGCCGGGAAAGACGGGGCAACCTCCTCGACCGCCGGGCGAGGGCGGGCCGCCAAATCCCCGCCCGGGGATGCCCGGGGGGCCCGGACTCTCCGCGCGAGCTGGCGGTCCTCGGCAGCGTCCTGAGCTTCTACGACAAGTTCGCCGAGCGAAACGAGACCAACTCCCGGCTCCAATACGAGGCCGCCAAGGGCTTCCGCAAGGTGGCAGTTCTCTACAGAATGTCGCAGAGAGAGGACAAGGCTCGGGAGGCCCAGTCCCGGGCCGTCAAGGGATTCGAATCCCTGATCGCCCGCTACGGCGAGGAACCGCGGTACCGGTATGAGCTGGCCCGAACCCTGGCGCTCGACGGCCCGGGTGACGAAGACGTATCGGCCGAGCAAGCCGAGCCGGAGCTTCGCCGGGCGATCGCCATGGTCAAGGACCTGAACACCCGGGCCCCCAGGAAGGAGTATGCGGCAGCTCTGGCGCGTTGGAATTCACGTCTGGCATGGCTGCTCGACGACCTCGGTCGCACCGATGAGGCGGCGGCCCACCATCGCGCCGCGATCGACCACGACGAATGGCTGGCTGGAGAACTCCCCGATAACCAGATGGTTCGAGCGATGCTGGCGTCGAGGCGGACGGATTACGCGGGCATGTTGATTCGTAAGGGCCGGCGGGACGACGCTCGGCCCTTGCTCGACCAGGCTGCGGCCGACCTTCGCGCCGTCGCGGAACACGGCCGGCCCATCCGGTGGGGAGGGAAGTTGCTCGACGAATGCGTCGCGAGCCTTGCGGACTTGTACGAGGACATTGGCGACGCGACCACCGCGGCACAACTCCGCGCGTGGTCCGACAAGGTCCTCGATCGAGGTCCCGAAGGTCGAGCCGGGCGTGATGGAGCAGACGGAGGCGTTGGTCGCGGCGACCGGCCGCGCGGACCGGGCCGGAAACCGGGACCGCGTTGATCACACGCACGCGCCGACAGGGCCGGAACGAGAAGGCGTCGCGCGGAAGGGAGCCCTTCCGATCATTCGCCAGCCCGATGCCGGCCCGGCCACCGCGAACCCCGCGTCGAAATCTCCTCCGATCAGCCGCGTCCGTGGTGCGTCCGCGCCTGAGTCTTGGTCGGGTGAGTCTTCACCGGCTTCGAGACGGAACGATTGACGTGGTGGCCCGGTTTCTTGTGGGTCGTGGAAGATCCGTTCGACGAGTTGCCCGACGAACTCGTGCCCGCGCTGCCGGTCCCGGTACCGTCGCCAGTGACCGTGGGCAGCGGCGTCGGTAGGGGCGGTGTGGTCGTGCCTGTGCCCGAGGAGCCACCGCTACTCGAAGAGCTGCTCCCCGTGGAGCCACTGCCGCCTGACGACCCGCCGCCGCTCGACGTCCCGCTGCCGCTCGACGTCCCGCTGCCGCTCGATGTCCCGCCGCCGCTCGACGATCCATCGCCGTCCCCGCCCGAGGTCGAGCCGGTACCGGTCGAGTGCGGGCCGCTCTGCAAGCTGGCCCGGTCCTTCTGGATGGCGGCCTGGTCGGCGGCCACAGTCGAGAGGTCGGTTGTAGTTACCCCCGAGTCCTTGATCGACTTGCTCAGGTCGTTGAACGCCTGCGTCACCGTCGCGGAGGTCACGCTCGTCTTGGCGAAGACCGCCTGGAAGTCCGTCTGCGCCTGACTCGTCGAGGCCCCGCCGGCGATCGCCGTCGCCAGCTCATCGACGGCGGTGTCCAGGCTCTTGGTATCGATCCGGGCGCCGGCCTGCTGGTTGATGGCCAGGCTGTCGGTGGCGAGGCTGGTGAGGTCGGCGACGGTGAGGCCCGACTTCGCCGCGAGGCTCGCCAGCTCCTTCTGCAGCGTCTGGATGTCCGTCTGGAGCTGCGATGTCTGGCTACTACTCCCGGCCAAGACTCCCCGGATCGGGCTCGGAGCCGTCGTCACCGGCCCGGTCACCACGCCGGTCGAAGACAGCGCAGCGGCCAGGAGCTCGGTGCCCCACCCCCCGAAGTGTACGCCGAAGTCGACGCCGCCGAAACCGCCGGAGCCGGAGTTGCCGGCGGGGGCGCCGGAGCCGAACTCGCTGCCGGCGGGGGCGCCGAAGCCGAACTCGCCGCCGCCGGGGAGGCCACCGCCGAGGACGATGACGTCGGCCCAGAACGGCCCACCGGGTGGCAAATGTCCTCCCGGCGGGGCATGCCCCGTCGGCGCGGGCAGGCTTGACAGGTCCTTCCGGATGGCGGCCTGGTCGGCGGCCACGGTGGAGAGGGCGCTCGTGCTCACTCCCGAGTCCTTGATCGCCTTGGACAGGTCGTTGAACGACTGTGTGAGCGTCGTCGAAGTCACGCTCGTCTTGGCGAAGACCGCCTGGAAGTCGGTCTGTGCCTGGGTCGTCGAGGTCCCACCGGCGACCGCCGTGGCCAGTTCGCTGACGGCGGTGTCGAGGTTCTTGATGTCGACCGGGCCGCCGGCCTGTTGGACGATAGCCAGGCCGTCCTTGGTGAGGCTGGTGAGGTCGGCGACGGTGAGGCCCGACTTCGCCGCCAGGCTCGCCAGCTCCGTCTGCAAAGCCTGAATGTCCGTCCGGAGCTGCGACGTGGGGCCACTCGACGAGACCGACGAGTTCAACGGGCTGGCGGCGACGACGGGAGCTGTGACGACCCCGATCGCGTTCAGAGCCGATCCCAGCAGGTTGCCGCCCCAGTCGGACAGGACGACGCGTTCCTCGAGCGACTCGCCGAGCGTCGAGAGCGATCGCGACCTGCGGGACGCCAAGGGGGACCGAGCCAGCGACGAGGCCGGCGAGCCAGCGGGGGTACCCCAGACCCTCCAATTTGTGCGATGCGGAGAGTATCTCATGGTTCCAGACCCCTTCGATGATGAGACGATGCAGGGCCGCTATTAGGTGAAGCGAAATTCGCGCGGAAGTGGCGACTTCGTCGTCTCGACCAAACAAAGAAGAACGGAGGCCGCGCGGCGAAGCGCGCGCCCATATAAAGGATGAACCAGGTGCGCGGGGTCGTCAAGAAGTCGCCGGCACGCAGGTCCACCCCGCTGATCCCGGCCGGGGCATTCCGCCAGCGGGACGGCGTGACGCGCCCCTTGGGTCCGCGAGGGGAGCGAACGGTCATCGTCCGCTTCGCAGGCGATCGCGCAGGTTCCAGGCCTCCTCATCGCCCATGGCGATCGCCTGGTCGGCGCTCCCGCGGGCGGATTCCCGATCACCGGCGGCGAGATAGACCAACGCCAGGTTGTAATGGATGCGGCCGAGGGTCTTCGGTTCGGTCGTCGCCTGCAAGGCACGGCGAAAATCGGCGATCGCTTCGGCGTGTTGTCCGGATTTGAAGAACAGGATCCCGCGATTGAGCCGCGCCGCGGCGAAACCGTGGTCCTTGTCCAGGGCCTTGCCATATCCGTGAACGGCCGCGTCGCTCCGGCCGAGGGCCTCGGCGGCCATCGCCCGATTGTAGTAGCACTGCGCTTCCGCCCCCGGGGGGGCCAGTGCGACGCAGATGCCGAAAGCGGACTCCGCCGATTGGAAGCGGCGGAGCCGGTACTCGCACAAGCCCAGGTAGAAGTTGGGCCAGAAATCCTTGGGATTCTGGTCCAGGCAGAGCCGGAATTGTTCGGTGGCTGCCGCGTACTTCTCCGCTCGGAGCAGCGAGCGGCCCAGGTCGTAATGGTCGTAGGCGGAGCGCGGCGCGGCTTCCGGCTCGGCCGCCGAGGCAACACGACCCAGTCCCGCGGCCAGCGACTGTCGGATGCGGTCGATGGTGAAGCTCGGACCGTAAGCGGAGCGGGCCTCTTCCAGGATCGCCAGTGCGTCTTCTTGCGCGGCCCGGGCCTCATTGGGCGCCGCCAGGCGGGTCCGCAGGTCGGCCCAGGTGGCGACCAGTTCCAGCAGGTCCGTCCGGATCTGATCCTCCACCGACGGACCGAGTGGCGCCGATTCCCGGGAGATCAGGAGATGGCGATCCCCCCAGATCGTGCGCACCGCGTCGCGAAGGGACTCCGCTTCGGCCGCGGCGGGCGGGTCGACGCCGTAACGGAAGCGGATCTGGTCGGCGAGCTTGTGCAACGCCTCAGCCTTCCGGCCCCGCTGGGCGACGCGTCGCTGCTCCTCGATTTTCGCGGCCAGGTCGCCATGCCGCGGGAACATCTCCGCGCGTTCGAGCCCCCTGTCGAGCAGGAGTTCCGCCTCCGAATACCTCGCCTCATCGCAGAGCGCTTTCCCCTCGCGGTAATCGGCGCGGATGTCACCCGCCCGGAGCACGGCCGCGGCCCAGAACACCCCCATCGCCGTCAGGGTGAGCAGGAGCGAGGCGAGCGCCACCCATCGGCCGATCGCCGCGGGCCCGCGCCGCCACATCCGGCCCAGCCGCGCGCCCAGGCGGTTCGGCACGCCGCGGAGCGGGAGGCCGTCCAGGTGGCTGCGCAGGTCGTCGGCGAGCGCGGCGGCGGTCGGGTAGCGGTCAGATGGACGCTCGGCCAGGCATTTGCGGATAATCAACTCCAGCCCGACGCCGACCTGGGGGTTGCTCCGTCGAAGCGACGTGCCAGCCTCCGGCCCGCTGCTGCCGCCCAGCGCCTCGCGCAGCAGAAGCCCGAGCGCATAGATGTCCGCCCGGTGATCGACCAGCTCAGGGACGGGCTCGCCGCTCGCGACCGCATCGAGCGCCGCGCGATGCTCGGGCGCCATCCAGCCCGGCGTCCCCCCGATCCGTTCGGGGAACCGCTCCCCCGCCGCGATCGGGCGGCACGCCAGGTGGAAGTCGAGCAGCATCGGCGAGCCGTCGGCCGCGATCAGGACGTTCGAGGGCTTCACGTCCATGTGGACCAGGCCGTGGGCGTGTGCCTCTTGCAAGGCGTCGGCCAGCCGGGTGCCGATCCAGCAGATCGCGTTGACGTGGGACCACTGTTCCATGCGGCGATACGGACCCTCCTGCGGCGCCGGCTCCGGGGCCGCGGCCTGCACGCGATCGAGCACGTGGATGATGTCCCGTCCGCGTCGGTCCGCTGGAGGGATGGAGGCCAGGGCGTCGAGGATCCGCGCCAGGCTGGTCCCCCCCAGATAGGGCATGCACAAGGCCCGCAACCCGAGCTCGGGGAAGGTATGCTCCGAGAAGAGGGGAATGATGTGCGTGTGCTGGAGCCTTGCCAACGAGAGGTGCTCTTCCTGGTCGTCGGAGATGACCTTCAGCACGACCGGCCGGTCCGCCAGGGTCGGCTCGGAGGCGAGGTAGGTCTTGCCCGACGCCCCCCGGCCCAACTCCGCCCGCAGGAGGAACGGTCCGAGGTGTTCGCCGACCTCCGGCAGGTGCACCAGCCCGGTCAGCGGCCTTAGCATCCGGTCGCAGCCGAGCAGGACCTCCAGCTCATCCCTCCATCGGGGATACCGGCCGATCACCTCGGTGGTGTGAACGTCCTCGCCCGACTCGCGGCGCAGGCTGACTTCTTCATAGATCAGCCGGACGGCTGCCTCGTCGTCGATGCCGGGATGGCGCTCGATGACGTCCCCGGCGAAGACGCGCTGCCCGCGAGTCCACGCTGCGGCCATCGCGTTCAACCTCGCGCGAGACCCACGACGCGTCGGAGTCAACCCGGACCGATAACTCCGAGCGCCGGAGTTGCCGGGTCGGAGTCGAGCGGTCCGACGGACCGGGCCAGGCGGCGGACATGGATCAATCCCCCTCGTCCTCTTCGACGGCCGGGGCGCCGGAGGAACGTCGCGGGATGGAGAGCCGCCGAGCCAGTTCGTAGAGGATGCGCCGGACGCTCCCCTCATGCAGCCCGGTGCGCCGGGCGATCTCGGCGTTGGGCATCCCCTGCCGCTTGAGGATCAGGATCTCGCGGTGGCCCGGCGAGCATTCGTCCAGCATGCGCTTCCACAGCTCGTGCTCCTGCGCGATCTCGCTGGGCCGCGGCTGATTGGCGCCGGGGAGGTCGACCGCGGCCAGATCGAGCGGCCGTTCCTGCTCGATGGCCCGATGGTGCTGGCGCCGGCGGTCGATCAGGCGGTTCCGCGCCACCTTCATCAGGAAGGCACGCAGGTGGGACCGATCGGTGAATTGCCACCCGGCGTCGCGGAAGCCGCCCAGGACGTCGGCCCAGACCGACTGGACTATGTCCATCGTGTCGAGCTTCGACCGCAGCGGGCCGCTCAACTGGCGGCGGATCGCCATGCGTAGATAGGGCTCGTAGGCCAGGAACGCGCGCGCTCGGCCGCCGCGACGTCCCCGCCGTTGAGCCTCTCGATCAGGTCGTCGAGGTGTTCGGTACTCATCAACGCTTCTCGGACCAGCTCCGCGGCAGCTCGGGGAAGCTCAACGCGAGCTCCCGCCCCTGCGGATCCACCATGCGAAAGCCTCGGCCGTGCGCCGATCGGCGGCGCACGATCTCGCGTACCACCACCGCCGACGCCGCCGCGCTCGCCACGGCCAGGGAGGCGACGACGAGGGGCGCCGGCCCGTCGGTCACCAGGGCCGCGACATCGACCGTCTTGAGCTGCCGGACGAATTCATCGAGGCTCCGTTCCAGCGAGTCGCCAGCGAAGGGGAGCGCCTCGGCAATCAAGTCGGCGCCACGGGGCGAGGGAGGCGGGTCGTACTGGTCCGCCGCGGCCGGGTCCAGGTTGCCCGACGATAAGACCAGCAAGGAGGGAAGTTGCGTCGTCGCCGCCACGCTACGACCCAACGTCCGAGCCACCGGGCTCTGATCGACACCGGCCCTCCCGTCCAATCGTTGAGCGCCGCCGGCCGCCCAGGCGATCGCGTGATCGCTCATCGCGCCGTCCAAAGCGATCGTTGTGGACGGCTGCGCCGGCAAGGCCGATGCGGACGGAGCGATCCCGAAGCCCGGACCACCGACCGTCGAGGCACCGCCGGCACCGGAACCGGGCGCGGCCAGGGCTTGGACGCCCGGCCCGTTCGTGACCGGCCCGCCATTCAATGCAGCGGCGAGCACCGTCCCGAACCCGGGGGCATCAAGATGATCCCTCGGCTGCGTGAACGGCAGGACCGGCGAGACGTTCGACCCGCTCAGCGCGAAAGCGGCCGATCCCGGATCGTCAGGGCGGGCGAATGTCATGGCATCGCCGGGATCGTGAACACCCAGCGGGGGGCTACCTGCCGATCCGCCGAGGCCCGAGGGTACCCCATACGGCGTCCCTGCGAGACTGGCCCCCGTTCCGTTCGCCGAGTTCCAACCGCCGCCGGGTAAGCCGGAAGCGGTGGAAAACGTGAACAAAACCAGCAGATACCCTCCGGACACCGGATCGCCGGCATCGAAACTCGAGGCCGACTCCGCCGACGGCGACGAAGCGGGATCAGCGGCATGGTACCAACCCGGGGAGCCCGGGTTGAAACCGCCGAACGAAGACGGCTCGGCCGGACCCGCAAAACCCCCCGGCGCACTGCCGCCGCGTTCCAAGCTCTGGATCGCGGGACCCCACCGGGCGGCGCTACTCATAAACGTCGTATATCCCGACCCGACCGGCCCGCCCTGATTTCCCGAGACCCAACCCGCTTCGATTGGGGAGCCGGACGTCAGGGTGACGAACTCGGCCCGAGGCCCCGCGAAGGCACCGCCGCTCAGGAGCTGGCGATCCTCCAGCCGGTCGAATTGGAGACGATGCCGACGTGGGATGTCGAGGTGTTTCCACATAGCTGCCACCGCAGGGAGGAATCGGGGCCGCGTCGCACCCCTTCGGGTCCGGATTGCACGTGGGGGCATGGTGATTTTACCCCGAGGACCCCGCGTTATCCAGCCGATTCGCGCGTCGCTGCACCAAGCAAGCGTGCGGCGCGGAGCTGCACGCGCTCGGATCGCGACCGACTCTGCGGTACGGTGGATCCGCCCCCCTCCGCGCATCGGTTCGATCGCTTCACGAATCAACATGCCCCGGGTCCTGCTCCGACGAAACGGGATCCGTGGAGCGCCATGGCCGTTCTGTTGACAGACCGCGACGAACGACCGTCCGTCGCCTGAAGTGATAAACGTAAAAGGGCGGGCCCGATCGCCCGCCGTCCCGGAGAATTCTAGTTCTTTTTCTCGAGGGGTGCGCCAGGAGATGCGGCCGGCCCCCGATGTTGCTTGAAACGCGAGCAACGCCCCGCGCTCCAATGCAGGGCGAAAGTCGGATTTGGGGAGCACACGAGGACTTCGGTCTCTCGACTTCCTGTCGATGGATCTGGAATCCTCCCCCTGGCGTCCTCGCGTGCTCCCCTTTTCTCCCGGCCGGACGGCTCATTGGCCTCTCAATCGGAAGGCCGCCGTCAGCGGCCGCCTTCGCGGGCCTCGCCCCCGTACGATCCTCTGGCCGAGGACGAGGACCGCGCCCGCGGCGACCAGTCCGGCCGCCGGCGTATCGACGACGTCGTCCTCACGTTTGGTCTCCGCGTCGAATGGCGCGGCGTTCGCGCCGGCGACGGTCCGGTCGATCGCCGACTGCGCCCCGCCCACCGCCGGGTCGAACGAACCCGAAGTGGCAGACTCCGGGTTCGCGTCCGGATCGGACCTATTCGTCGGCGACGGCTGCGGCGTCGGGGATTCGGATTCGGGCGCCGCTGCGTCGCTCGCCTCGCCCGCATCGATCGTGTTCGACCGGCGCGCTCGCCCCCTCATCCGTGCGACTGATCTCGGAGCGAGTCACCATCGTCGAATTCGGGGTCCCCTGACCGAACCCGATCGCGGCGGCCTGGACACCGCTGGACGACCCGCTCGATGCCCCGCCTTGCGTCGCCGGCCCGGACGCACCCGTCGCGATGGATGTGGACACCGTCTGACCCGGCAGGGACGCGATCCCCGCCGAGAAGCCGGCGGTAATGACCGCCGTCGTCCCCGCGACGGTCGTCGGGCTGGTTGACGCGGCGGAAACCACCGCGGCGTTGTTGACGGTGGAAGAGTGATTCGTCTGCGTGGTCGCCGCGGGGGACTTCGGCGTGCTCGTGCTCGAACTGGCCGCCACCCCGTTCGCCGCCAGCACGGCGGGGACGAGCAGATTGGCCTTCGGCGATCCCAGGCCGGCGACCAGGTTGTAGCCGGAGCCCGCAGAGTAACCGTTGAACCCGCTGGTAATCTGATTGAAATCGGAGGTGGGCAGAGAGTACAGGTTGGTCAGCAACTGCGTCGTCGTGAGCGTGCTCTTGCCGGCCGAAGCCAGGCCCTGGTCGGTGATGGCGACCAGGCCCGCCCACGCGGGGGCCGCCGCACTCGTCCCGCCGACGTCAAACCACCCCGAGGAACCGTTATAGGGAACCGAATCGTAGACTGCGTACCCCGTGTTCGGGTCGGCATTGAGCGAGACGTCGGGCGACGTCCGCAGGCCGTAATTCAGGCCGGCCGAGTTCAGGGTCGATGTCTGGTAGCTCGGGGCGGGCAGGCCGTACCAGAAGCCGTTATCCAGGCCGCTGAACCCACCGGTGCTGAACGTCCAGCCAGCCTCCGAACCGTACGAGTTCCCCGAGCCCAGCGTGAGCGTCGTGCCGCCCACGCCCAGGACATTGGGCGAGACCGCGGGGAAGGACGGGCCGGACCACGCCCCCGAGTCGCCCGATGCGGCGACGAACGTCTCATTGGTGTGTCCGGCCGGCGTGTTGAATACGCCCTCGTTGTTCCACTCGCCGTAGAATTCGCTCGTCCCCCAGCTCATCGAGATCACGCTGACACCCGGCAACTTGGCGACGGTACCAACCGCGCTCAAAAGCGAGGTGAGCGACGCGGTCGGCGCCTCGACCAGCACGATGTTGGCGTCAGGAGCGACCGCATGGGCCCATTCCACGTCCAGAGCCGTCTCGACGGACCATCCCGCGTCGGTCGTCGTCGCTCCGAGGTTGTCGACCGTGAACGACGGAGGGGCGGAGAGGCCGTACTGGGCATCGAAGGCCGCGAGGTCCGACTTGATATTGGGATCGTTGTAGGCGTTGACGATCGCGATCGTCTGGCCGGCCCCGTTGCCGGAGACGCCGGAGAACGAGAGGCCGCCGATCCCATACGCGGAGTCGATCTGCCGGGGGCTGTACCCCGATGACCCGCCCCCCGCCATCGGCAGCACCTGGAGGAAGTTCTGAGCCGTGGCCGATGCCACGCCCGATGCCACGGCTCCCGCGGAAAGAAGCTGCCGCGTCTCCAACCACTCGCACCACAATGCGGCGCGACGCTTCCGGCGGACGCGGGGCCGGCTCGCCGCTGCCCGCGGAACGGGCAAGAACCTCGAAGGACTCATGATGACTCACCTCACCGTGCTGCCGTTCCAGGATGACCGACCAGAGCGAATGGATCGCGATGCTGCGACTTCGACGTCAGTGAATCAGGACTCGCTCGGGTCCCCCCGATCCAGCTCCACTCAGCAGCGATACGCGCGGAGGATGACACTCGTCATTCCGTGAAAGTCGGATGGCGCGAGCCGATCGTCGCCCCGCCACCAGGTGGACGTCCGTTTCGGGACGCCACCCGGTGGCAAGGCGCCAGGGGGGATCACTTAAGGAAAGCGGAGATGGCGGTGACGAGCGCGCGCGTTTTTTTTCCCGTGAGCCCCAGAAATACGGCATGGAACGCGAAAACCATCGGTCGGAAGGATCGATGCACGAGTGAAGCAGGGGGGCTCGGGGGATGTGTAGCTGACCGCATGCTCACACCTGGAAGACGCTGCTCCGCCCGGCCGCACAGTGAGGTGAGACGCACCGGGTTCAGCGCTGACGACGCGAATCCGAGGGTGCGGCGGCGGCCGGTTGGCCGGGACCGGGGAGGCGGGGAGTGGCTCGACCGGGCCGTCGGCTCTGCACGAGGCCGGGCTGGGCCGATCGATGGGGACGGTCTTCCTCGACGACCTGGACGCGGAAATCATCGAAGATGGCCTCGCCGTAGCCCGCCAGGCCGAGCAGGACGCGGAAGGTGCCATCGGCAGGGGCTTTGCGGTAGAGCACGACGCGAGAGTAGCCGGCGATGATCTCGCTGGAACGGTACTGGAATTGTTCGCCGCCGATCGTGTCGCGGACGATGATTCCGCCCTTGCCCGACGGGTTCGCATTGGGGTGCCGCACCAGCACCGAGATGCGGATCAGGTTGTTCGCCCGGATCGGGATCGCCGGCGACAGGACGGCGGCCGCCGGATAGTCCAGGACCGGTTGCACCTGGTCGACGGCCTTCGGGTCATCCGCCGCAACCGAGAGCATCAGGACGTGGTCGTTCGGTTCGAGCTTTTCTTCGTCGTACCGGATCTCCTCCGGTTTGTGCTTGGCGACCTCCGGCTTCTTCGGGTCCTTGTCCTTCTTGTCGTTCCTCTTGGCGAGCGGCGTCTTCTCGCGCCGCGGCACGGTGATCTTCTTGACGACATTCTCGTACTGGTGACTCACGTCAGTCCAGCCGGCGGCGAGGATCGCGTCCGCCTCGTCGAACGAACCGGAGGGGACCCGGTTGGGACCGAACCGGTAGCCCTCCAGTCCGCTGATCCAGTCCTTCCAGATGTGCAACTGGGGCAGAGTGTAGAAGGAGATGGCGGGCGGGCACGAGACGCCGGTGACGATGACCGGCGGGTTGGGAAAGGGCCGCATGGCTCCGCGGGGATACTCGGGCTTCTTGCCGTAGAAGCTCTCGTTAACCGTCTCGCGGAGCTCCGTCATGCCCTGGCGCCAGTAGCCCGCCATCAGGTTGCGTAATGGGCGGCCGGCGCGGCGGGCCTCGATCCAGGCGGTGGCGTAATCCTCGGCCTCCTGCGCGACCCGGGCGTTCTTGATGTACTCCTCGACCTTGGCCACCAGGTCGTCGGCATCCGTCGGTTTCGCCTCGATGCCCCGCTTCCGGCGCTGCTCGATCTCCTTCTTGTTGTTGAGCTGGTGGCCGTCGGCTTTCAGCCGCTCGTGGGTTTCCCGGACCAGGGCGAGCTGGAGCTCGGCCTGCCGGATCGCCATCTGGGCCGCGCGCGGCCGGATGCGCTGGACGTAGCCACGGACCCGCTCGCATAACGCCGTGTCGCCGGTACAAAGGACCATGGTGGTCAAGCCGAAGTCCGGGAGGGTCAGACGGGTGCCTCCCGGCACCCGATCGTCCGTCTTCGTCTCGAGGAAGTGAGCGTCCCCCGGGCTGACCTCCAGGAACTGCACGCCCTGCGGCACCCGCGGGTTGATCACGAGGTTGTTGTAGGCCGCCTGCGTGGGTTGCCATTGTGAGATGGTGCCGAAGCCGTCCACCCAGCCGTAATCGGCGACCAGCAGCAAGCAACCTTTCGAGCCGGGCAACGGGATGGCCGCGGCGCGCAGTCCGGGCTTGCCGCCGTACTCGGCAATGAGAGGCATTCGCTTCATGTTGACGTTCGCTGACGAGGGACGCTCGGCGGGATCCGGGTCGAAGGTCTTGTACTCGGCGATCTGCTGGGTGTTCTGGGCCAGGATCTGCTCGAACAGGTCGATCTCGGCATTGAGGAAGTTCATCTCGATCAGCGCCGGTTCCCCGACGGGCCGGGTCAGATCGGCATCGCCGATGAAGGTCAGGCCGCGACAGCCGCCCGACAGCGCCATGTAGGTCATGAGCCGGAGCTGGTCGGCTTGCACCGGCGGCGTCCCCCAGGTTGGTACGAGGTCGGTCCCCCAGATGTTCCGCGTCACGACCTCCGACGGCGCGGCCGGCAACCACGCCCAGAACACGGCTTCGGCATTCGATCGCGCGGTCGCGAATCGCCGCTGCTTGAGATACTCGAACCCGTCCTCGAACGACTGCGAAGTGCCCCAGATCGGCAGGTCGACCCCGATGACGTCGAGGTTCGCCGGCGAGCGGGCATACTTCCGGTACTCGCCGTCCACCGTGGCCGTCGCCAGGTTCAGTTCGTCCTCCCGCTCGCGGACGGCCGCGATCGCCTCGCGAATCCGGGCGATCTGCTGCGTGCGTGCGTCCACCTCGCGCTGCCGGCCGAGGTGCTCACCGATCGACCAAAGCGCCACGGATTGGGGGAGGGGATACTGGGACATCTCCGCCTTGATTCGCTCGGCGCCGCCTTGCTCGTCGTCCGCGCCCTCCAGACGCGGGAGCAGGAACATCCCACTCTTGACGATCGATTGCAGTTTCCTCCGATCGGGCCGGGCATCGGTCACCAGCACGTCGTAGCCGGCCTGCCGCAGCGCGATGGGATCGGCACCGGCCGCCTCCACCGCGGTCGGGAACCAGGGGACATAACGCCGCTGGCTCTCGATCAAGCGACTGAAAGCGTTGCGCGAGAACCTGATCGGCGGCAGCGTCGCCTCAGCTCGGTCCTTGGCGGCGGCCGCCTTGTGCATGACACCGCCTGCCGCGGATACCTCGCGATTCACCTCGGCATGGCCGGCGGACCAGTCCGCGGCGAGTTTCTGCGGCACGGGCCCGACTTCGAGGTCATCGAGGAACACCTCCGACTCGCCCATGCCGCCCATCAGGTTCACGACCACACGCTCCAGATAAGCCCCCTGGAGCGGCACCGGCCGACGGGTCGAGGAGCGCAACACCCGCGCCTGCTCCTCGACCGCGGGGAGCAGATCGAACAGCTCCAGCTTCTGCCAGCGGTCGGGCCGGTTGAAGACCGTGCCAGGAACCAGGACGTAGGACGGGGCTCGCGTCTCGGGGTCGATGTCGGCGGGCAGCACCACCCAGCCGAAGAGCTGCGCACCCGCCCGGTTGGCACGGACGTACAGGCTCAGGCCGAGGTCCGCGGTGACCAGGACCCTCGGCAGGGCATAGCTGACGAAGAACCGGCTGCCCGACTGCGCCTCGAACTGGAATCGCTCCGATAGCCGCCCGCCGTGCGCGGCGCGATCCGACCGCTCGTGCGCCTGCAACCGCACGGTCGCATCAGTATACTCCCGCTGCCAGCTCGTTCGTTCGGTCTCGAACCCGTCCCGGATGAACGCGCCCTTTCCCGGGCGGTCCCCATCCGGCTCGCCGCGAGCCGCCACCACGACTGTCGCCAGGATCGCCGCGGCCAGGATCGTGACATGATGTCGTGACACCACCATCGCGAGACCTCCCTGTCCGCGAACCGAAACGGAACTGCCTCGAGAATGCGGGTCATCCTATCGGGGCTCTTCATCCGCCGGAAGGTCAATGTCTATCCATCCAATCTGGCATCCCCCAGCTTCCCGTCGTCAATTCCGATACAACCAACGGACTTTACGTAGAGTGAGCCTTCTAGCTGATCCCACCTTCTTCTCTATTTTATGGTAGACTGGATCAGCACCCGGATGAGGAGGTACAACGATGATTCCGACGAGTGAGGCGGCGCAGGCAGCGGACGGGACGGAGGAGGTTCCGACCGAGTTGGTGGAATTGAAGGAGCGGATTCAGGGTCAACCCCCGTCGGTGCGGGCAGAGCTGGAGCCGCTGATCGACGAGGTGATGGAGCACGCGATGTTCCGGAGCCGGGTGATGCTGATCGCGCGGGAGGCGCTCCAGCGCTTCCGGCTTGACCTGGCCTCGGCGCGATTCGATCTCGAAGCGACGCGACGCGAGCGTCGATCCTCTTGACATTCTGCGCCATCGGCGGGCTCAGCGGTGGGGCTGGGTCAACCAGGCAGTGACGACCCGGCCCACTTCGGCCAGGCTTTCGGCCGAGCAATTCTTGGGGACGTCGTCGATCTTGTGCCAGTGGGGATAGTCGAAATCGATCAGGTCGATGGTCGGGATCCGGGAATCGTTGAGCGGTAGATGGTCATCCATGACCTCACGGCCCACCTCGTTGCTGAACGACCGGGCGTCGAGCCTGCGGGCGACGGCCCAGACATCCCTCACCAGGTCGGGCGCGAAGTCGAGGCTGTTGGGCTCGCGCTTGATCGTCAAGTCCTTGCCGCCGACCATATCCAGGAGGATTCCGGCTTCGTACTGCATTTTCGGGCCCGCCGCTTTGTCGCGCTGCTCGGTGTAGTCCCGGGCGAAGTGCCAGGAGCCGAGGAAATACTCTCCGCGCCGCGGGTTGTTGCCGTAGACCAGCTCCTCGCCGTCGAACAGGACGAGATCGACGCCCCAGGTGGTCTCGAGCTTGTCGAGATGGTTGGCGATCTCCATCAGCAAGGCGACGCCCGAGGCCCCGTCGTTCGCCCCGAGGAACGGCCGGTTGAGCCGGTCGGCGTCCTCCTCCTGATCGGCGCGGGGGCGGGTGTCATAGTGGCGCAGAGGACGACGCGGTTCAGGCGCTCCGGATGCCAGGAGCCCATCAGGTTGACCATGTCAACCCGCTGGCCGGTGAGAGGATGATCGGCGTGGAACGGCTGTTCCTTCACCTGGCCGCCCGCCTTGGCGAAGTGGTCGGCCACCATCTTCCGCTGGCGCGCATTGGCCTCGGAGCCGGCGACCCGCGGGCCGATCTCGCAGATCTTCTCGAGATAGCCGAAGGCTCGTTTGCCGTCGATCGGTGCGGGGGTCGCTTGCATGGCGGCCTGGGCCTCCGACGAGCGGAAGTAGTGGATTAAATAGAGAGTCGGGCCGACGAGGGCTGCGATGACGAAGAGAGCTAGGTAGATTGAATTGATGAAAAGCAAATCGTACCAGTGCGGGATCACGCGCCGTCCCATGGGTTGCCCTCCTCGTCCCGCGTCCCGCCGCTCGAACCGCGTCGAACGGACGCCGCCACGGATCCGCGCACATATCCTCTTCCGAGCTACCGCCGGCTGCGGCGGCTCGGCTGGGTCAGCCAAGTGGTTACGACCCGGCCCACTTCGGCCAGGCTCTCGGCCGAGCAATTCTCGGGGACGTCGTCGATCTTGTGCCAGTGGGGATAGTCGAAGTCGATCAGGTCGATGGTCCTGATGCCCGCCTTGTTCAGCGGGACGTGATCATCCTGGACCTCGCGACCGAACTCGTTGCTGAACGACCGGGCGTTGATCCGGTGGGCGACGGCCCAGACGTCACGGAGCAGGTCGGGGGCGTACTCGTGGCTCGTGGGTTCGCGCTTGATCGTCATCTCCTTGCCGCCGACCATGTCGAAGAGGATCCCGGCATCGTACTGCATCCTCGGACGTCCCCCTCTTCGCGCTGGGCGGCGTAGGCCCGGGCGAAGATCGTGGAGCCGAGGAAGTACTCGCCCCGGCGGGGGTCGTTGCCGTAGACCAGCTCCTCGCCATCGAACAGGACCAGGTCGACGCCCCACGGCGTCTCCAGCTTGTCGAGATGATTGGCGATCTCCATCAGCAAGGCGACGCCCGAGGCCCCGTCGTTGGCCCCGATGAACGGCTGGTTGAGCCGGTCGGCGTCCTGCTCCTGGTCGGCTCGGGGGCGGGTGTCGTAGTGAGCGCAGAGGACCACACGGTGCAACCGCTCCGGATGCCACGACCCGATCAGGTTGACCATGTTCACTCTTCGGCCGTTGAGCGGATGCTTGGCGTGGAACGGCTGTTCCTTCACCTGGCCGCCGGCCTTGGCGAAGTGTTCGGCCACCATCTTCCGCTGCCGCGCATTGGCTTCCGAGCCCGCGACCCGCGGGCCGATCTCGCAGATCTTCTTCAGATACCCATAGGCCCGCTCGCCGTCGATCTTCGCCGGGGTCGATTGCGTGGCGGCCTGGGCTTCGAGGGCGCGGGGCTGCTGAAACGAGGCCATCGCCGTTATGACCGCCGCGCCGATCACAACGGGTGTGAAGGTGATCCCCGGGATCAATCGCCGATCGTTTCGGTGCGAGATGACGTGCCGTCCCATGGGTTCCCCTTTACGTCCAGGTCATTCGGCCGCACGAGCCGGGAAGACAAGTGCGTCGTGCATTCCGACGCGACACCGCCCAAACGCCGGGCCGGAAAGCCCGGCCTACATCAACGACGGATACCGCTCGAGGAGGTCGGCGAGCCGTTCCATCGGCAGTCCGACGACGTTCGAAAAGCTGCCGCTGACCACGGAGACCCACGGGTCGCGATCCTGGACGCCGTAGGCCCCTGACTTGCCTTCCCAGCGTCCCGACTGGAGATACGCCTCGCGCTCCGTCTCCTCCAGCCTTCGGAGACGGACGACGCTGATCTCGATGGCCCCGATCCACTCGCCGCGGCCGGCGTGATACAGACATAGCCCGGAGATCACCTCGGTATCCCGACCCTCCTGGAGTCGGATCATCCGCTCGGCATCGGCGCGGTCCTCGGGCTTGTTGAGGATCTCGCCCGCGACGCAGCAGACGGTGTCGGCGGCCAGGATCAATCCGTTCGACCTTCGGACCGCGACCTCGGCGGCTTTCCGCCAGGCCAGTTGAGCGGCGTAGTCCAACGGCGACGTCCCGGGCGGCGGAGGAGGTTCCTCCACGCGGGACGGCACCACCTCGAAGGAATAACCGGCCTCTTCGAGCAACTGCCGGCGCCGGGGCGATGCACTGGCGAGGATCAGAAACGGCCTGTGGTCGCGAGCGGTTTCGATCGGCACGGGTCCTCTCGGCTTCAGTGGATGACTCAGAGGCCGATCGTATCTTCGCTCCAGGTCCTTGACTAGTGCGGACTGCGTCATCGCGAGGCCGACCTGGTTCAAAGTCGGGTAACACTAGCGTGACCAGTGGGAGCTTCTCTGAAATGCCTGCTTCCTCCATGCTGGCGATGGGGTTCCAAGCCAACGCCATCACACGGAGGAAGCAGACATGCTCGCTCAGACTATGCCTCTGGTTGCCGCCATGCAAGCCGATCCGCTCCCGGCCGCCGTCTCGATCCCTTGCCCCGCTCAGCAACTCCCGCCCCAAAAGCGGCAGGAGTTGGCCCTCCAGGTCCTCGACGGCTCGCAGCCGGTCGCCCAACTGGCCCGCCAACATCAGGTCAGCCGCCAGTTCCTCTACCGACAGGCCGACACCGCCCAACTCGCCCTGGACCACGCCTTCGACCCGCCTCCAGCGGCCCAGGAGGTCCTCTTCCACCTGCCGGTCACCACGTCCTGGCTCCGTCAATTGATCCTCACCCTGGTCCTGGCCTGTCACAGCCCTTACCGCGGCGTCATCGCGCTGTTGCGTGACCTCTTCGACACCGAGACCTCCCTGGGCACCGTCCATAACGTCGTCCAGGCCGCCGTCGCCCGGGCCCGCGCGATCAACGACTCGTACGACCTGGCCGCCGTCCGCGTCGGAGCCCATGACGAGATCTTCCAGGCCGGCCACCCGGTCCTGGTGGGTGTCAACACCGCCTCCACGTTCTGCTACCTCTTGAGCCAGGAGGAGCACCGCGATGCCGACACCTGGGCGGTGCGGCTGCTGGAATTGGCCGAGCACGGCTTCGCCCCCGACGCCATCGTCGCCGACTTCGGCACCGGCCTCCGCGCCGGCCAGGCCCTGGCGCTGCCCCAGGTCCCCTGTCGCGGCGATGTCTTCCATCTATTGCGCGATCTCGAGCAGGCCGTCTCCTACCTGGAGAACCGGGCCTACGACGCGCTGGAGGCCTGCGCGCGCCTGGAGCGGGAGCAGGCCCGAGTGCGCCAGCAGGGCCGGCCGGCGCAGGGCGCGGCCCAGCGACTGCGGCGGGCCCGCGTCGCGTGCGACCCGGCCATCGCCTTGGCGGACGATGTCCGACTGCTGGGAGACTGGCTCCGCTACGACGTGCTCGCACTGGCCGGGCCGTGCCACGCCGACCGCCTGGTGTTGTACGACTTCATCTTGGCCGAACTGCAAGCGCGGGTCCCGGCCTGCGCGCACCGCCTGGGGCCGATCTACCGGCTGCTGAAGAACCGTCGCGACGACCTGCTGGCCTTCGCCCGGGCGCTGGACGAGGAGCTGGGGCAGATGGCGGTGGCGTGGGGGGTGGCGGCCGATGGCCTGCGTGGCCTGCTGAACGCCCGGTGCCGCGACGAGAGCGACCCGGTGCGCTGGGCCGAAGAGTCGGCAGTGCGGCCCCAGCTTCGCGGGTGGTCGCACGCGGCCTGCCGGGCGGTCGATGCGCTGGCCGCGGGGACGGTGCGCGCCAGTTCGCTGGTGGAGAACCTCAACAGTCGGCTACGGACGTACTTCAGCTTGCGCCGTCATCTCGGGGCCGATTACTTGGACCTGCTACGGTTCTACCTGAACCACCGCGTGCTGGAGCGGAGCGAACGGCCGGAGCGGCAGGGCCGGACGCCGGCGGAACTGCTGACCGGTGCGGTGCACGGGCACTGGCTGGAACTGCTGGGATTCCGTCGCTTTGCCCGCCCCGCGTGATCCGCCGGCTCATTGCGGTCGCCCCGAGCGCCTGGCTGGCCCAGGCACGGGGATCGTCCGCGCCGTGACTGCGGGAGAGTCAAACTGTTACCCTGGAAAGGCGGATTTTGAACCAGGCCGCGAGGCCGAACACTTCCGAAATTCCTCATGGTCGATCATTCATGCGTTGCGGTACAATCCCGTCCGGGAGGTCATGCACGATGAACACACCGAGCCGCGATGGCGCCGATCCCCCGCCGATGTCGGGGGTATCCGAGGCCGGGATGGGGCATTCGGGCCGATCGCGATCCCGCGCGTCGTTGGTTCGGGTGATTGTGTTGTTTACGGCCGTGGTCGCGCTCGGTTGGGGATGCCTGATCCTTCGCGAGAGGTACTTCGCAGGCGAGCCCTGGGTGCGTGGCGTGAGGAGTTCGGACGCCAAGGACCGACTGACCGCTGTCCGCGCGCTGGAGCAGGCGGGCCGGACGAATCGGGACGCGGCCGTCCCCGCGCTGCTCAAGGCCATGGGCGACCCGGACGCCGAGATCCGCGCCGCGGCGGCGAAGTCTATGGTCTCGACGATGCTGCCGTCCGGTGGCCTGCCCCCCGCTCGGGAACAGGTGAACGCCGCGATCTCGGCCTCGCTGGGGTGCCTGGACGATCCGGATCCGCGGGTGCGGGCCGAGGCCCTGCATGCCGCCTGGATGGTCGTCATGGTCTCGGGAGCACCACCCGAGAAGGCCGATCTCGAACCCCTCGTGCCCCCCTTCATCGCGAGGCTGGGCGACGCAGATGCCTCGGTCCGCCTCGCCGCCATCCGTGGTCTCGGCTACATCGGCCCGAAGGTGGCGGAGGAACCGCCGGCCGCGCTCCTGGCCCGACTGGAAGACGCCTCGGAGCCGAACCGCAACGCGGCTTCGATCGCGCTCACCGCATACAAGGGCGGACTCGCCGGCTTGCTCCCGACGATGGTCCGATCGCTCGAAAGGGGCAGTCCCGAGTTTCGCAAGTCGTTCGTGATGCTCCTCGAGCAAATACACGGGACGCAGCTCAGCCCCAAGGGCATCCCCGGTCTTGTCGCGGCCCTTCGATCCCGCGACCCGGAGGTCGTGCGCCTCGCCGTCACGAAGCTGTCGGAACTCGGCGAGAAAGCCGGGCCTGCGGCGCCCGACCTGGGCAAGAAGCTCGATGAACTGCTCGACGCCGGGCCAGCCGGCCCGTCGTCCCCGGATCGACCGGATCGGGACAACGCCTCGACGATCGTCAACTGCCTGAGTCGCATCGGCCGGAATGCGAGCGACCAGAAGGAGGCGGCCGCGGCCCTGGCGAAGGCCCTCCGGCCCGATCGCGAGCCGGCGCTTCGGCTGGCCGCGGCGCGGACCCTGGGCCGGTTCCGCCAGGATCCCGCCGTGTTCGCGGCCTTGAGCGAGTTCATCCTCGACCGTGACCCCGCCGTTCGTCACGCGGTCATCTGGTCCATCCATGACCTGAATTTCGCCGAGGGGTATACCATACCGAAGGCGCTCGCGACGGCCCTGGAAGACGCCTCCGCGCAGACCCGATCCGATGCCGCCGCGGCGATCGGCCATTCCGGCATGGGCGCCGACCCCTTCGTCCCGGCGCTGGTGCAGCATCTCCTGACCGACCCCGATAAGGAAGCCCGAAGCATGTGCGCGACCGTGATCTCTGTCCTTGGCCCTCCCAAGATCACGGCGATGTCGGTGCCTCATCTGATCAAGGGGCTCGAGACTCCGGAGCCGGTTAGTCGCGAATTCGTTTGCGCGGCGATCGCAAGGCTCGGTCGGGCTGCCGCGCCGGCCATTCCCGTCGTGATCCGCCTGCTCAAGGACCCCTACAACCCGAAGACTGACGGCTATCATTGGCATGCCGCATGGACCCTGGGCGCATTGCGCCGGGCAGCTCACAAGCCGATCAGGCCGTCGCGGCCCTGGTCGAATTCCTCCAATCCCGTCCGAATTCCTGGGCGACGAAGTGGACGATCGAGGCGCTCGGCGAATTCGGGCCCAGGGCCGGCGCCGCCATTCCCCGGATCCGCGAGTTGCAGCAGCACCAGGAAGAGGTCGTCCGGAACGCCGCAACCGAGGCGCTGGCGAAGATCCGTGCTGCCAAGTGAATTGCCCGGCGGACTCTCCTCCGGTAGCCTGGGTGAATCCGCGTCGTCGGCCGGCCGTTCGGGGTCGCGTCCGATCGCCGCGACGCCCCGTTGCGTCCCGAGGAGGTCGCCGCCATGCCGCGCCCATTCGCCGTCCTCACCGCCTGGTTGGCCTTGCTCGCTGCCACGGCGTCGCGCGGCCTCGCGGATCCACCCGGCGAGGACCGCGTGGCCGGCCATTACCAGTTCAACCCCTATTTCCCCCATCGCGACTCCCCCAGGCTGACCACGCCCCAATGGGTGGGCGAGCCCGGCGTCGAGGCCGTCGTCGTTCTGGCCATCGACGATATGCGCGACCCGGCCGTCTACGAGAAATACCTCCGGCCGATCCTGAATCGGCTCAAGGCGATCGATGGCCGGGCGCCGGTCAGCATCATGACGTGTCGCGTTAACCCGAAGGACCCGAGGCTCCAGCGATGGCTCAAGGAGGGCCTGTCAATCGAGGTCCACACGCTGACGCATCCTTGTCCGTGCCTGCAAAAGGGCGACTTCGCCGAGGCCGCGCGGACCTACCACGGGTGCGTTGACCTGATCAACGAGATCCCCGGGAATCAACCCGTCGCCTTCCGGATGCCGTGCTGCGACTCGATCAACAGCGTGAGTCCCCGGTTCTTTGCCGAGATCTTCAGCAAGACCAGCCCGGGCGGACATTTCTTGTCGATCGACTCCTCGGTCTTCACGGTCCTCACGCCGGATGATCCCGCCCTCCCGCGCAACCTCGTGTTCGACCCCGACGGCCGGGAGCGCTTTCGGAAGTACATCCCGTTCCCGTCCTTCGTCAATACAATCGAGAATTACCCCTATCCCTATGTCATCGGCGGGATCTGCTGGGAGTTCCCCTGCATCGTACCCAGCGACTGGGAGGCCCAGAACATCCACAAACCGGCCAATCCCAGGACCCTCGAGGACATGAAGGCGGCGCTCGACTGCGTCGTACTCAAGCAAGGTGTCTTCGACCTGGTCTTCCACCCATATGGCTGGATCAAGCCCGAGCAGGTCGTCGAACTGGTCGATTACGCGGACAAGAAACACGGCAAGAAGGTCAAGTTCCTCACGTTCAAGGAAGCGCTGGATCGCCTGAACAAGAACGCGCTCAACGGGCAGCCGCTTCGGCAGGCCGACGGCATGGCCGCCCGGCAGCCGGGAATCATACAGGGTCTCAACCCGAGCATTTACCTCGTCCCCGGCGCTCGCCCGTTCGATGCAAAAGGCCGGGACGCAGGGCTTCGGTTGGTCGATCTCGACGAGGATGGCTGGGGCGACATCGTGTTCTCGAATGACGAGGGCTATGGGATTTATCTCTTCGACGAATCGAGAAGGGCGTGGACGCGGAAGGTCATGGCGGGCAAGGCCGGCGAGGCAGGAGCGCTTCCCAAGATCGTCCGCGACGGCACGAACAACGGGTTTTTCGTCCATTCGCGGAGCCTCTGGTGGCAGAACGAGGATACGGCCAAGCTGCCGAATCTCGTCGATCGCCGCTCGTTCAACGACCTCTTGAAAGACGCCGAGCCGCGCGGCAAGCCGCCCGGGGCGGCGCTGAAGTCCATCCGGGTGGAGCCCGGATTCACCGTCGATCTAGCCGCGGCAGAGCCGCTGGTGAAGGATCCGATCGCCTTCGACTGGGGCGCCGACGGCCGGCTCTGGGTCCTCGAGATGGGAGACTACCCACTCGGCGCCGACGGCCACGGGAAGCCGGGCGGTGTCGTCCGGATCCTCGAGGACACCGATGGCGACGGCCGGTACGACAGGTCCACGACGTTCCTCGACGGCCTGGGCATTCCCGCCGGGATCATGGCGTGGCGAAACGGCGTGCTGATCGGTTGCGCCCCGGACATCTTCTACGCCGAGGACCGCGACGGCGACGGCCGGGCCGACCATCGCGAAGTGTTGTTCACGGGCTTCACCGAGGGGAACCCGCAGCATCGCGTCAACGGCTTCGAATTCGGCCTCGACGGCTGGGTCTATGGTGCCAACGGCGATAGCGGCGGGACGGTCCGCTCGATCAAGACCGGCAAGACGGTCTCCATCAGCGGCCGAGACTTCCGCTTCCGCCCCGACACCGGCGAGTTCGAGGCCGAGAGCGGCCAGACGCAGTACGGCCGGCATCGCGACGACTGGGGACGCTGGTTCGGCAACAACAACCCGAACTGGGCCTGGCACTACGTCCTCGCCAATCGCGACGTGAGGCGGAACCGTCACTACGCCGCCCCCGACCCGCGGCACACCCTCGAGCCCGAGACGCGGGTCTACCCCCTCAGCATCACCGCGGCCCGGTTCAATGACCTGAGCATGGCCAACCACGTGACGTCGGCCAACAGCCCGACCCCCTATCGGGACGAGCTGTTCGGCCCGTGGTTCGGCACCAGCCTGTTCGTCAGCGAGCCCGTCCATAACGTCGTGCACCGGATCGTGCTCGAGCCCGACGGCGTCACCTTCCGCGGCCGCCGGGGGCCGAACGGCTCGGGCCGCGAGTTCGTGGCATCCAGCGATAACTGGTTCCGGCCCACGATGCTCAAGACCGGGCCCGACGGCGCCCTCTGGATCGCCGACATGTACCGCGCCGTCATCGAGCATCCCGAGTGGATTCCCGACGACTGGGAGAAGCGGCTGGACCTCCGCGCCGGCAGCGAACAAGGGCGGATCTACCGCGTCTTCCCGGTGGACCAGCGACCGCGGCCGATCCCGCGCCTGGATCGACTCGACGAGGCCGGACTCGTCGCCGCCCTCGACAGCCCCAGCGGCTGGCAACGCGACGCGGCTCATCGGCTGTTGCTCCACCGAGGCGGCACTGCGGCCATTCCGGCGCTGCGCGAGCTCGCGATGCACACCAGGCGCCCCCAGACGCGAGTTCAAGCCATCTGGGCGCTCGCCGATCTGGGCGGACTGGACGCGTCGTCCGCGCTCGCCGGGCTCACCGACGCGGATTCGCGGGTGCGCGAGGCCATCGTCGAGGCCGTCGAGCCGCTCTTGCGAGAATCGTCCGCGGTGGCCGACGCCGTGCTGCGGTTGGCCGATCATCCCGAGGCTCGCGTCCGGTTCCGGCTGGCGCTGCTTCTGGGCGACTGGGACGACCATCGTGCGGGAGACGCGTTGGCGAAACTGGCGCGGCGCGACGGCAAGGATTCCTGGATGCGCGCGGCCATCCTCTGCTCGGCGTTGCCGCACGTTCCCGCCCTGCTGGGCGGCCTGCTGAGTGGCGAGGGCGCGGGGGAGCCGCCTCCGGAAATGGTCGAGCCCCTCCTGGCCCTGGCCGGCGCGTTGCCCGGCGGTGGGCTCAGCGATGCGGCGATTCGATCGATCGGCCGGCCCGCGGGGCAGGGGGGGCGCTATGCTCCATGGCAGTTCTCCGCACTGGCGGGGCTGCTCTCGGCCCGCGAACGGGCCAGGAAACCACTCTCGATCGACCTGGATCAGCCATTCGCCTCGCTCTGGGAATCCGCCCGCCGCCTGGTGCCGGACGACACCGCTGTTGAAGCAGAGCGGGTCGCGGCCGTCTCGCTGTTGCGCCACTCGGCAGCGAAAGACGCCAGCGATCGCGACCGGATCGCCGGATTGCTCCGGCCGCGCGTGTCGGCGGCGATCCAGCAGGCGGCCGTCACGAACCTGGGCTACGTCAACGATCCCCGGGTGGCCGATCTCCTGCTGGCCGGCTGGAAGGGTCATTCCCCGCAGATCCGCGGGACCGTCCTCGACGCGCTCCTCAGCCGCCGCGAGTGGACCGGCACGCTGCTCTCGGCCCTGGAAGCCGGCCGCATCTCGCCCGCCGAGATCGACCCCGCGCGACGCGAGCGGCTCATCCGGCGCCGCGATCCGGCGCTCCGGGCGAAGGCCGAGGCCCTGTTCGCGCACCAGGGTCCGGCGCCAGGCCGTCGTCGAGTCGTACAAACCGGCGCTCCGGATGAAGGGCGATCCGGCCACCGGCGCAGCGGTCTTCAAGAAGCTCTGCATCGCGTGCCACCGGCTGGGCAATGAGGGCGTTGAACGTCGGGCCAGACCTGGCCTCGCTCAACGACAAGTCGCCCGAGTCGTTGCTGTCGGCCATCCTGGACCCGAACCGGGCGCTCGAGTCGAAGTATGCCGCGTTCTCGATCGCCACGGTCAACGGCCGCGTCCTCAGCGGCCTCATCGCCAGCGAGTCGGCGACCAGCGTCACCCTCCGACGACAGGAGGGCAAGGACGAGGTCCTGCTCCGCTCCGACATCGACGAAATGACGACCTCGGGCCAGTCGCTCATGCCGGAGGGGCTCGAGAAGGACCTGACAGCCCGCGACCTGGCCGATCTGATCGCCTACATCGCGACCGCCGGCCCGACGCGCAAAAGCGAGTGAATCCCATGGCCCTGCCCACCGACGTGCGACCGGTCGCGGTCGAGCTCTACTTCCTGCCGATCAAGGCCCGGATGCCGCTCAAGTTCGGCCCGGAGGTCACCACCGAGGTGACCTGCGCCCGAGTTCGCATGACCGTGGAAGACGAGCGCGGTTGAACGCGCCGACGGCTGGGGCGAAACGCCGCTCTCGGTCCAGTGGGTCTGGCCCAGCCGACTCGGTTACGAGGAGAGACACAAGGCCCTGCGATCGCTCTGCGTTCAGATTGCGGAGGCGTGGAGTGCGCGGCCCGGTCCCGCCGGTCATCCGCTGGAGGTCGGCCACCATTTCCTCGAACACAGGCTGCCCGACGTCGCGAGCCACTTCAACTCCGGCGAGCGGGCGGGGACCGAACCCGTCCCCTGGCTCGGCACGCTGGTCTGTGCCTCCCCGTTCGACCTCGCCCTGCACGACGCGTTCGGCGTGCTTCATGGCGTGTCGTGCTTCGACACGTACGACCAACACTACATGAGCCATGACCTGGCGCATTATCTCACCCCCGCGACCGATTCCGCATTTTCCTTCGAGGGCCGGTACCCGCGGAGTTTCCTGGTGCATCCCCGACCGGAGACCATCGCCGCCTGGCACCTGGTCGGCGGCAAGGACCCGGTTAACCCATGGGACCTGACGGGCGAAGAGCCCCAGGACGGGTACCCGGTCCTGCTGCGCGACTGGATCCGCCGGGATGGACTCAAGTGCCTGAAGGTCAAGCTCCGCGGCGACGACGCGGATTGGGATTACGACCGGCTGCTCAAGGTCGGCCGCATCGCCGTCGAGGAGGGCGTCAACTGGTTGACCGCCGACTTCAACTGTACGGTCGGCGAGCCCGCGTATGTCAATGCGATCCTCGACCGGCTGCTGGAAGAGCATCCGCGGCTGTACGGGATGCTGCTCTACGTGGAACAGCCCTTCCCGTACGACCTCGAGACGCATCGGATCGACGTGCGCAGCGTGTCGGCGCCAAGCCGCTCTTCATGGACGAGAGCGCGCACGACTGGCGGTTCGTCCGGCTCGGTCGCGAGCTGGGCTGGTCTGGAGTGGCGCTGAAGACCTGCAAGACGTTGACTGGCGCCCTCCTGTCCCTCTGCTGGGCCCGTTCGCATGGGATGACCTTGATGGTCCAGGATCTGTCCAACCCCATGCTCGCGCAGATCCCGCACGTACTCCTGGCAGCCCACGCGGGCACCATCATGGGAGTCGAGTCAAACGGCATGCAGTTCTATCCGGCCGCGTCCCTGCCGGAGGCGGCCATCCACCCCGGCCTCTACCGCCGCACCGATGGCCGCTTGGACCTTTCGACGGTGCGCGGGCCGGGTCTCGGGTACCGGATCGCGGAGATCGAACGAGACCTGCCGGCCCCGGCATTTCATTCGTAGGGTGGGTGCAACGTTTCACCCACCCTACTTTCCTCCGCTCGGGGCGCCGCTCTTGGCGTCCTTCTCCCGCGCTTCCTTGATGGCCTGCTCGCGCCTGGCCCGGTATTCTTCCCTCTGTTTGTGGAAGATGTCCATCAGGTCATCTTTCTCGCCGGGGCGCGTGAGGTCCTGGCCTTTCTTGGTCACGGCGATGAAGCCGACGCACATCTCGTCGGTCGTGGCCTCGCCCCACTTCACCAGCTTGGGCGGCTTGTTGGGGTTGTGCGGGTTCGCCGAGGTGTTGTCGTAGTGCGAGACGACGTTCAGGACCGAGCCCTTGGGCAGATCCAGCGGCTGCTGGAAGAAGTAGGAATACTGCCAGTTGAAGTCCCAGTCGTCGATCTTGATCAGGTCCTGGACGCGGCCGTCCGGGAAGGTGACGGACATGGCGATATCGCGGCCGAGGAGATGCATGTGGGGCGTCACCGCGTGTGCGACCAGGTCGATAGGGATCGGCCAGGACGCCTTGATCTCGATCTGGGAATGGCCCGGGGGCAGCTCGAGTCCGGGGTTCAGCGCGGCGGCCCAGTGCAGGGTCTGGCGGATCGGCTTGCGGGCGAAGTGGAGGCCGATCCGGGTGCGGTCCGACTCGGGCTTGCCGCTGGGGTGGTAATGCACCTGCACGATGAGGTCGGCGCCGCGGGGAAGCGATCGGCCGACGCCATCGGGAAGTTCACTGGGCTGGATGCCGGGCGCCCAGCCTCCGAGGTCGCCATGCACCGGCTCGCCAGGCCCGGCGAAGCACGAATAGCCCGGGCCGGGGTCCGCCGCGTCCCGCTTCCGCGCCTCGCCCGAGACGTCAACATAGGCCAGGATGTGGTGGACGACTCGGCGGTTGCCGACCTGGTATTCGATCGCAGTGACGTACTGATCCTTGTCGGTATTCGTCGGGACCACGAAACAGCGGTAGATGTCGTCGCCCGAGGCCGGAACGGCGAAATCGGCGCCGATGTCCACGACCAGATCGGGTTTGCCGAGCGCCCAGTCGTCGGTGAAGTTCGGAGCCGGCGGCACGTCGCGCGGGTCGCCTTCGGGGGCGCCGGAATCCGCCCAGGCGACGATCGTGGCGATGTCCTTATCGGGGAGGGTCCGATCGTCCTTGAAGCGGAGCCCGAAGTGCGGCGAGGCCTTCCACGGGGGCATGCCGCGATCCTCGACGACCGAGGCGATGTCCGCCGCGCGTTTCCGGACCTGCTCGTAGCTCTCGAGTGCGAACGGAGCGACCTGCCCCTTGCGGTGGCATTCCTGGCAGTTCTTCTGCACGATCGGCGCGATGTCCCTGGCGTAGGTCGGGTGCGCGACCACGGCGGGAGCCTCGGGGATCGGGCAGCCGACGGCGGCGACGTGCGGCATGGCTACCGCCTTGCCGGCGAGCACGGCAGCGATCGCGTCTTTCAACTCGCTCCCCCCCGGGGTGGCGTTCCGCACCCGACGGGCGACGTACTGGTCGTCGATCCGCCCGTGGTAGCGGACCTTACCCCGGGAATCGAGGACGAACGCCTCGGGGGTCATGGTCGCACCGATCTTCCTCGCAAAGGCGCCACGCCGATCGCGCGCGATCCTCAACTTCAACTTGAAGTCGCGGGCATGCGTACGCACCTCGACATCGCTCAAATCGGGGTCCATGCAGATCCCGATCCACTTGAGGGGTTTGCCGGCGAATTGGCCCATGAGCTCGTCGAACGTCGGGCTGTACGAGTTCGAGATCGGGCACTCCGTCGAGTAGAAGATCAGGACGGTAGCACCTCCTTCGGGCGCCGCCAGGGCGATCCGTTCGCCACCCAGTCCGCGGAGGGTCGCGTCCTTCGGCGTCGATGGCTCTCCGCCCGGGGCGGCGCCGCCCCCGGCGATCAAGGCGAGCGAGCAGCCCGCGAGGGCGAGCCCGCGGGCTAACCTGGCGATCACGGTCTTCGCAAGCATGGGGCGTGGTCTCTCGTGTGTTCACTTCGAATCGTCAAGCGGCGCGACTCTCCTTCGAGTCAACACGATCGCCGAGCGAGCCGTCAAGACCACGTCGCCAGCGGGTCGGGCCGGCCAGATCGAGAGCCGCACGTACGCATCCTCATCCGTCGAGGGGCATCTCGAATCATTCTATGAATCGTCTCTTGAAACCATGATGCTGTCGGCTCCAACCCCCGGGTGCGGCGCCGATTCCCGGCGCGTTCGTCTCTGGCGTCACGTCCCGAGGCATGGCAAGATGATGGCTCGAAATCTGGGCCTGCCGGTTGGTTCGCGCCGAGGAGCATCGACTGAGATGAGATGTTCAACTTACCTCCGAAGAATGGGGATCCCGGCGGCGCTCGCCGCGTTTTTCATCGTGCCGTCCACGGCGCACGGTGACGAGCCGTCGAGCGTGCGGGAGGCGACATCGCAGGATCGCCCATCGGCCGCCCCGGTCGGTGACAGCATCAAGTCGATCGACGACGAGTATGAGCAGCAATTACTCGCACTCGAGCGCCGGCGCCTGGAGCGCCTGGAGCGCCTTGCCGCCCGGCAGGGTCCCGCGGATGCCGCGAGCACTTACGAAAGACTGTTCCGCCTGGCGATCGCCGCCAACCGTTTCGATCGTGCCGAGCCCGCCGCCGAACGGGTGATCAGTGCGGGCAGCCCTTCGTCGACGGTGACGGCACTCGCTCATCTGGTAAACATCATCGCCGAGGCCGATCGTGGGGCCTACGATCAGTCCCTGGCGAGTCTCGATGATGCCGTGGCGGATGGGAAGAAGGCCGCGGCCGGCGGGAAGCCTCGCGCCGCATTGCCAACCGACGAGCTCGTGGAACTCTGCGATGCCTACTATCAAAGGCTCCTCCAGCACGGCCAGTACGAGACCGCCCGGAAGGCGCTGAACGTCCTGCTCGGGCACACCGAGCGTGCGGCCCTCAAGGAGTACCTCACCGGCCGCCTGAAACGGCTCGAGCTGGTCGGCAAGCCGGCGCCCCCGATCCGGGGTACCGATCTCGATGGCAAGCCGTTCGACCTGGCGCGAGCAGGGGAGATGTCGTGCTCCTCGTTTTCTGGGCGAGTTGGTGCCTGCCGTGCGCCGCCGAGATGGACTTACTTCATCAGATGGAGCAGTCCTACCGAGCCAAGGGGTTTCGAATCGTCGGGATCAACCTCGATGCCGCGGCCGACGGGAGTCCGAAACAGGAGTCGGTCCTGCCCAACGTCCGCCGGTTCATCCTCGACTACAACGTCGACTGGACGACGCTGATCGATGACCGCGGCGAGAAGGACTTCGCCGGGGCTTACGGAGTGACCGAGATCCCCGCCAACGTCTTGATCGCGAAGGACGGAAGGGTCCGTGATATCGATGTGGTCGGCAAGAACCTCGAACCGACGATCGCCCGGGCGGTTGGTCGGTAGCCGGCTCTGCTGCGGAGCGAGGACCGGTGTGATGCCTCTCTCCGTCATCCGCGGAGCGGCTGGTTCATCGATCAGACCCCGAAGCACCTCAAAGGGACGGGGCCGCCGCCGCCAAGGAATCGTAGAGGGACAGCAGGAAGTTGTGGAATGCGTCGGCGATCGGGGGTGTGGCGTGGGCCCGAATCTCTCGCAGGGCCGGCCGACCGTAGTCGAGCAGTCTCTCCCGCGCCTCCGTCACGCTCACCATCGACGCCGCGCCGTGCTGCTTCGTCTGCGTCAGCACGGCCCGGCTGGCCTGGTCGGAGACGTCGCGCTTCGCCTGCAGGTCACCCGTGATAGGTGATTCAGTCGGCCAGATGAGCCTCATCGAGGCATCGAAAAAGCTCACCAGCGGTGTGACCGTTGCCGCCGGTCGGTCGGCGGCGGCGGACCGCCCCTGTGACCGCCCGGCATTCGAGCGCGCGGCTGTGGGAGTCGAGCGGTACGACGGAGCCGCTCGCCGCGCGACGTCGTAGTGCGAGACGAAGCCGTTATCGCGCAGGCGATTGGAGTAGGAGTTGGAGTTACCCGATAACGGGCTGCGCGAGGGCCCGCGGCTCCCTCCGGCGGCCGCGCGAGTCAGGGCGTGCTGATTCAACAATTGCGTCGATGGAGACGGACCGACGCCGAACATGCCCCACCCCATGCCCATGCCCCACTGAGCCGCGGCCGGGTTCGCCCCTCCGATGATGACGGTCATCCCCGCCACGAACCCGATGAAGCCCGATTGACGCCTCTGGATGTTCATGATGAATCAGGCCTCGATGTAGAAAGGCTCTACCGGCTCGGAAGAAGGACTCGCTCGCGGACGGCCATTCGCGCCGTGGCCGCTCTCGAGACGACCGGCTCAGTAGCGTAATCCCGCAGTCCCTGGAGCCGTTTCAACTCGCCGCGACTGATCATCCGCGCCCTTCCTTGCTTGCAGGACTCGAAAAGATGTTGACGCGTGACAGCATAGCCGGCCAGGCGACTCGTCGCAAGCGACCGAGGGAGACGACCCGGACTTCATCAGGTACGTCTTGAAAACGGCCACACCCGGTCGCTGACCACCGCGTCGCCCGATCGCGCTCGCCGCATCTCCGCGTGTGCTTGACGGCTCCGCCAGCAGGACGGCGTTTCGACCTAGGAGTAACATGCCGAGTAGGTATCCGTACGTCCATGTCAGGGATCCCTCGATTCTGGTGATGTCCGAATGTTATAATCAATTCTCAATCAGATTCAAGGAGCCGATCGTGCGGTCCGATACAATCATTACATTCCGGCGGACGGGAGGCCGGACCTGTCACATTGATCAGCAATGAGTAAACGTGGGTTCACGATGTCGGTGCACGCGGTGGGATTCCTCGACAGTTGGGGTCCAGAACGATGAGACGACGAGAATTCGTTCTCACATTCCTGATCGCTAGCTGGATAGGGGGGTATCCTGCCGTCGCGCAGGAGACGCCGGCCGCGCGGGAGTCCGCGCCCACTCCTACGGCGCCCGACGCCGTCCCGGTCTCTGGCTCCGGCGCCCAGTCAATCGAGCCCCCGGCGCTGCCCACGGCTCCGCCGCCACAGGAAGAGGCCGACTCGGGAGCGGTCGCCGCGCCCGCCGCGACCACCGCTCCCGCGAACCTCCCATTTTCCACCATCGTCAACGGATTCGAGGCCGAGCAAGGGCCGGGCGAAGCCCGGGGCGTAATGGGCCCCCGGCCGACGACGCCCGGCTACGGACTGGAGGCGGAGTCATTGCCCGCGCAGCTTTCCGAGGATTTTTATCAAGGTTACCCCGTTCCCAGGCTAGGTCCGACGCCCGTCGCGAACGTCCGACTCCTGAGGGATCTCCTGCATCTTGAAGGGTTGGAGGATCGATGCGGCGTCCGGACCTTCGGCTGGGTCGAAGGCGGCTACACGGGCGCCTCGGTCGGCCCAGGGCTCCTCTCCGTCCAGACCCGCCAGAATCGCTTCGGCGACGAATTCCTGCTCAATCAGATCGGCTGGGTCATCCAGAAGCCGCTCAGGGAAGACGAGTTCGACATCGGCTTCAATATCCGGTATTTCGCCGGGGCCGACGCGGCTTTGGGCCAGCCCAAGGGGGGCATCGGCTATCCGGTCGGCGATCCCCATTTCGGCCAGGATTTCCGCGACCTGTACCTGTCCGCTCACCTGCCAATCATCACCGATGGCGGGCTGGATTTTAAGATCGGGCGCATGAACACGATCATCGGCTACAACGGATTCCTGGCCCCCTACCGCCCTCTCTACTCCAGCGATTACCAGTTCTTCTACTCTCAGGACGGTGCGTTCACCGGCTTCCTGACGGACCTCCACGTCTCCCCGCGACTGGACTTCTGGAACGGGATGACCCTGGGTGCCAATACCTTCTTCGTCCAGCGCAGCAGCCGGTCGTTTTGCTACATCGGGCAAGTGAACTACTGGCTGACGGACGAACAGAGGACGCGGTTGACCGCCTCGATCTACTGCGGCCCGAATGCGATCTTCGCCGCCCCGGGCAAGGCCGGCGATTTCGACACCATCGTGGAGCTCAGGGTTCAGCAGGACTGGAGCCCACGCATCACTCAAGTGATCCAGTCTAACATGGGCTGGGACGCCAATACGCCGGTCGGGACCGGCTCCTGGTATGGTCTATACACGATCGGGATCTTCCACTTGACCAACAAGTTCGACCTCATCGGCCGGGCGGAATGGTTCGACGACGTGAAGGGCACCCGCACAGGAATCAACACCAATTACTCGGAGGTCACCGGCGGCCTCAACTGGCATCCTCTCAGGTGGCTGGAGTTCCGTCCGGAGATCCGCGGAGACTTCGCAGGCGCACCGGCATTCGGCAGGAACGGCGCGCACAATTACCGCGACCAACTGAGCGGGGGCATCAGCTTCCTGGTGAAATTCTGAGCCGCCGTGGGTCAGCCCGATGAAGATGCATGACTGGCTGAGAACCAATGATTCGGGGCGAGCCCGCGAGAGCTCAGTAGCCAGGGAGGAGCGTCGGGGCCGGCTGTCCAGTACGCGGCGATCTGGAGCGCCGCTCGTACGAGGTCTGCCGTGACAGCGGTCGGATGGCCGCACCAGCGCATGCAGGAGTCTCCCGACGCGAGCCGAAACACGGAGCGGTGTAACGTCGAATCGGGATCGGGTAGGGCCTCCGGCACAGGGCCTGAGACGAACAAGCTGGCGGACGCAAGCTCCCCGCCGAAGAACCAGCGAACGTCCTCGGCCGCCCAGGGGCCTTCCCATCGAAAGCGGTCACGGTAGATCAGACGACCGGAGCGGCGGACCTCCAAGTCTTGAATGATGCGCTCGAACCGGAATCGTTCGGACAGTTCGCCGCGGTCGTAGCGTCCCGCCAGCCAGATGTCTCCCCAGAGCACCCGTGCACGGGGGGCGAGCTCGATCCGGCCGCGTTGAAAATACCGGCAACCGGCGAATGGAATGACCGGGCCGGGCAGGACGACGAGGCACGCATCGTCGGCGACCGTTACGTCCCATTGCTGGGCCCCGTAGCTGTCCAGGGCGGGGTGCACTCGGGTCGCCGACTGACCGGTCACCACGGCCTTCGTACCGGCTCGCCCCACGAGCTGAATCAGGTGGCCGTCACCGTCCAGGAGCCCTGCGGTCAGGTTGATCAGGTAGAGCAGCGCCACCGGCTCGGACCCGGGGTGGAATGGCGGCATGAGGCGGATCGGGACCTGCTGGTAGCAGGTCCCCAGGCGGGTTTCGTTACCAGTACGGACGAGCTCGATCCGCGCGCCCCACCCGGCCCGCCGGGTGCCCGGCCGGCCGCAGTTCCCGGAATTCCGGAGGGCTCAGGATTTCGTCGCGCGTGATGCGAGCTGCTCGCGCACCCACGTGATCACCTCCTCGACGCCCTCCTTCTGGCGGAGGCTGATGAGCAGGAAAGGCCGCTCGCCCCGCATCTTCGTGCTGTCGCGACGCATGACATCCAGGTCCGCCCCGACGTGCGGCGCCAGGTCGATCTTGTTGATCACCAGGAGGTCGCTGTTGCAGATACCGGGGCCGCCCTTGCGAGGGATCTTGTCCCCTTCGGCGACGTCGATCACGAAGATGAAGCGGTCGGCCAGCTCGCGCGAGAAGACCGCGGTGAGATTGTCCCCTCCCGACTCGATCAGCACCAGCTCGAGGTCCGCGAACTGTCGCTGCAAGTTTGCCACCGCGCTGAGGTTGGCGCTGGCGTCGTCGCGGATGGCCGTATGCGGGCACCCACCGGTCTGAACGCCGACGATCCGTTCGAGCGGCAGGGCCTCGCGACGCGAGAGGAATTCGGCGTCCTCATGGGTGTAGATGTCGTTGGTGATGACAGCGAGATTGATCTCCGGCCACAAGGCGCGGCACAGCATTTCGACGAGCGCGGTCTTACCCGATCCGACCGGCCCGGCCACGCCGATCGTGAAGACCCTGCGGCTGGGCCCCGCATACCGGGCGGGGCCGGGGCGGCCCATGTGATCGTGGGGGTGGTCGTGGTCCTTGTGGAACGCGACCCCCCATCGGGCCCGACGCCTGGTGCACCGGGCGACCCACTCCGGCGTCGAAGACCATCCGTCATGATCGAAACATTCTAGCGTAAAGCTTCGTTTGTTCATCGCAGAGGACCTCGTAGAAGGGGCAACCGGCGCCGGCGGTCTCGGGTTCTCGTCCGGCGAGCGACGCGGCCAGCTCGCGAATGTCGTCGTGGAGATACGCCAGCACCTGCTGACCGTGGGTGTGGCCGACCGGTATGGCGCGGACGCCGGCGCCGATCATGCCGAGGGCGGCCTGGTGGAGGTAGGCGGCCAACACCTCCTCGGGGCTCGCGTCGGCAAGTGCCCCGAGCAGGCCAAAGGCGATCGAATGGTGCCACGGGACGTCGTCCGACGGCGAATCCGTCAGCACCGAGGTGAGCCGACTCGCCGACCAGTTCCATGTCGCTGCGAGGGCCATCAATTGCTGGCCCATCTCGCGGCTGGCCGTCCGGATCGTCGCTGGTACGATCGAGGTGTCCGCCAGCTCGTTGAGCTCGAGCAAGCCGGAGGTCAGTCCGGCGCGGACCACGCGACCGCTCGACGCGACGAGGATTCCCTCGAGGGGTCCGAGCGCGTGTCGAAGCCATCGCCTGGTCCATTGCTCGAGGCTGTCGGGATCGTGGACCAGCCCACGTGCGATCGCCCCTTCCAACCCCCACGAGTGTGTGTAGCCGCCGACCGGCAGGGCCGAATCGGCCATCTGAAGCAAGCAAAGATTCATATTCGGATGGATCGGGCAGTCGGTCCAAGGGCGGAGGCCGGTCGACCGGCGGCGCCGTCTTCGCGGGTCAGAAGAGGAAGTACCGCTGCGCCATCGGGAGCGTCTCGAGCGGCTCGCTTCCGACCTTCTCGCCATCGACCCAGACCTGGTACGTGTCGGGATCGACCCGGATCTCGGGGGTCGCCTCGTTGCGCCGCATGTCCTTCTTGCCGATGTTGCGGCAGCCCTCGACCGCCACGACCTCGCGCTCGAGGCCGTCAGCGCCCGACGATCCCGGCGTCGAGCGACGCCTCCGAGACGAACGTCAGGCACGATTTCCCCAGGGCCCGGCCATACGCGGCGAACTGAGGCCGCATGTAGACCGGCTGCGGGGTCGCGATGCTGGCGTTGGGATCGCCCATCTGGGCGGCGACGATCAGGCCTCCCTTGAGGATCAGGAACGGCTTGACGCCGAAGTACGCGGGGTCGTAAAGCACGAGGTCGGCGAATTTACCACCCTCGATGCTCCCGACGTGCTGGGCGATCCCGTGCGTGATGGCCGGGTTGATCGTGTACTTCGCGACGTATCGCTTGACGCGCTCGTTGTCATTGCGCGCGCCGTCGCCCGCCAGGGCGCCGAGCTGGACCTTCATCTTGTGCGCCGTCTGCCAGCACCTGACGATCGCCTCGCCGATCCGGCCCATCGCCTGCGAGTCGGAGCTCATCATGCTGAGGATGCCGCGATCGTGGAAGACGTCCTCGGCGCCGATCGTCTCGGCCCTGATGCGGCTCTCGGCGAAGGCCACGTCCTCCGGGATGTCGCGGGAGAGGTGGTGACACACCATCAGCATGTCGAGGTGCTCATCGATCGTGTTGACGGTGAAGGGCCTGGTGGGGTTCGTGCTCGACGGAAGGACGTTGGGCTGGCCGGCGATGCTGATGATGTCCGGCGCGTGGCCGCCGCCGGCGCCCTCGGTATGGAAGCTGTGGATGGCCCGCCCCTTCATCGCCGCGATCGAGTCGGCCAGGAAGCCGGACTCGTTGAGCGTGTCGGTGTGGATGGCGATCTGGATGTCGTATTCGTCGGCCACCGTCAGGCTGGTGTCGATCACGGCCGGCGTGGTGCCCCAGTCCTCGTGCAGCTTCAGTCCGCAGGCGCCGGCCTCGATCTGGTCGGCGAGGGGCTTGGCCACGCTGCCGTTCCCCTTGCCGAGCACGCCGACATTGATCGGCAGCCCCTCGAAGGCCTGGAGCATCCGCATGATGTTCCACGGCCCGGGAGTGCAGGTCGTGGCCCACGTCCCGGTTGCGGAGCCGGTGCCGCCGCCGATGAGCGTCGTGATGCCCGATGACACGGCGGTCTCGATCTGCTGAGGGCAGATGAAGTGGATGTGGGTGTCAACCCCGCCGGCGACACAGATCTTCCCCTCCCCGGCGATGATCTCGGTCGCCGGGCCGATGACCAGCCGGGGGTCGACGCCGGATTGCGTCAGCGGATTGCCCGATTTGCCGACGGCCACGATCCGGCCTTCCCGGACGCCGATGTCACCCTTGACGATTCCCCAATGGTCGATGATCACCGCGTTGGTGATGACCAGGTCGCAGTGTGGCGGGCTCATCGGCTCGGCGATCGGACATTGATCTTGCCCGTCTCGAATCGACTTGCCCCCGCCGAAGATCGACTCCTCGCCGTAGTCGGTGTAGTCGTGCTCGATCTCGATGATCAGCTCACTGTCCGCCAGCCGGATTCGGTCGCCGACGGTGGGACCGTACTTCTTGGAGTAGGCTTTTCGCGAGAGTCGGACGCTCATGGGAGGATTCCGCTTGAAGACGGTGTTCGGTTCCGGAAATGCCCGCCACCTCACTTCGAGGGCTTGTGTCCAAAGCCTTGGTCATGGGCTCGCTTGAGGCTCGTCTCCCGCGTGTACGGGTCGTCAAGACGGCCCGACACCAGGGCGTTGAAGCCGTAGACGACTCGGCGACCGCCGTAGGGGATCAGCTTCACCTCCTTGACGTCGCCGGGCTCGAAGCGCACCGAGGTGCCGCTCGGGAGGTCCAGGCGCATGCCGTACGCCTTCTCCCGGTCGAAGACCAGCGCCCGATTCGTCTCGAAGAAATGGTAGTGGGACCCGACCTGGATCGGCCGGTCTCCCGTGTTGTTGACACTCAGAGTCACGACCGGTCGGCCGGCGTTGAGCTCGAGGTCGGGACCGTCCAGGAGGTATTCACCGGGTATCATGCGTCACCTCGCAGGAATCGAAGGATCGAGGCACCGGGACGGGGCCTCACCGGATCGGCTCGTGGATCGTGACGAGCTTGCTGCCGTCGGGAAAAGTCGGTTCGACCTGGATCATCGAGATCATCTCGGGGACGCCCTCCATGACGTCGTCCCGGCCGAGGATCTCGCGACCGGCGCTCATGATCTCGGCGACGGACTTGCCGTCCCGGGCCAACTCCATCAGCTCGGCGGTGATGAGGGCCGTGGCCTCCGGGACGTTGAGCTTGAGTCCGCGTTGCTTCCGCGCCCTGGCCACCTGGGCCGCCACGAAGATGAGCAGCTTATCGCGCTCTTGAGGCGATAGATTCATGAATGACACTCCACGAGTCAGTCCAGCGCTGTGCCGGTGACGCTCGACGGCGGACGAAAACCGCCGAAGACTGAAGAGCCGTCAGGGTGACGCAGTTTTCGGAACTTGCAGCAACCGACCATCGAGCCAGGCGAGGAAGAGCACGAGCCAGGTCGCCAGCACGAACGGAGCCGTCAGGGCCGGCAGGCCGAGGAGAGGAATCAGATCCGTGAGTACGACCGAGAGGAACATTCCGAGCAGGGGATAAACCAGCGACCGCCGCCAGAGGAAGAGGGCGACGGGAGCCAGCGTCGCATTGTATCCGTACAGCCCCAAAGCGACGTTGTCGAGCAGTCCGCGATCGACCAGGCTCTCGGGGTCCAGAGTGCGCGCGGCCGCGGTCGCGTGATGGCTCCCCAGGAGCATGCCGATCGCTGCGCCCGCTAGAACGAGCGAAGCATGCCTCCAATCGTTCAAGGCGATGCCCACGAGGAACAGCAGTGCGGTCCACGAGTTCGCCTGGAACATCACTTGACTGACGCCATGCGCGACGGAGCCGAAAAGGCCGACACCCTCCAGGGATCCTCCATGATCCACTCGAGGTATGCCCAGGGACTGTCCCACGAGGAACAACACCCAGGTGGTGACGATGAAGGGGGCCGTATAAGTCGGAAAAGGCACGTATCCCCGTGCCAGTCGAGTGACGATCGTCGCCACGGCGCACCCGACCGCCAACAGGGCGATGCACATCGCGCCGGGTCGGAAGAAGAACAGCGTCGCAATTCCAACCAGTGCGGGATTGAATCCGTGAATCCCCGCCAGCGTCTCCGATTTCTCGAACTTCAACAGCCACGCCATGGCCGTGCCGATCGCCGAACCGACGACCGCGCCTGCCGCCATCAGCGGCGAGCTGAGGGCGATTCCTATGACGAAGAGCCCACCGGTCAGTGCGTTCTCCTGAAAGAAGACCTGCCCTACACCGCGAAACGCGCAGAGAATCGGGGCTGGAATCCTCTCCGAGAGCGACAGAATCCGTTCGATCGGACGCGCATCGACAGATGTCATGACTCGCACATCCCCGGGCCCGTTCGCGAATACGACGGCGTAATAGAACCGGTGGTTCGTCCCTCCCAGCCGAAATCACGCCCTCGAGCGTAACTTCAAGTCGAAATCATTTTTCTAAGTATTTACTATTCTGTATATGCTGAACAAAGGACCTGGAAGAGCGCCAGTGTCAGAGGGTGTACGAGAAGGCCGCCGGATTGGCGTAGGGTGGGTCGAGCCTCGATTCATCGAGGCGAGGCCCACCGGATCCGCCTCGAGCCAGAGGCCGAAGCAGACCCCTTTCCCGGCTCGATTCAATCGAGCCAATCGACCTGGCCTGTGCGTAGTTCATAGACGCCTCCGACCACCTTCAGCTCTCCGGTCTTCACGAATCCGGACAGGATCGGATCGAGGCCCTTGAGCCGTTCCACTCCCGACGCGACGTTGGCCTTGATGGCGTTCTCGAGTTTATCTCCGGGCTTTCCCCGGACCGAGGCGGCGGCCGGCCTGATGAGCTCCACGAGATCGCGAATCGACCCGGGCAGGGTGTCGTTGGCGTCGATATGCTGGACGGCGGCCTTGACGGCGCCACATGCGCTGTGGCCCAGGACCACGATGAGCCTGACACCGAGTTCGGCGACGGCGAACTCGATACTTCCTTTCAAGGCCGGGCCCGCGCCGCTGACGAGGTTCCCGGCCACCCGAACGACGAACAGGTCCCCGACCCCCTGATCGAAGACGAGCTCGGGCGACACGCGCGAGTCGGCACACCCGACGATGGCCGCAACCGGGGCTTGTCCCTCGGCGAGCGGTGCGAAGTCCTCAGGCCGACGTCCCGGGTGTTCGAGCCGTCCGTTGACGAAGCGTCGGTTGCCCTCGCGCAATCGTGCGAGTACCGCGTCGGGCCCGCGCCCCGCAGCCGGCTGGCCGATCGCCGGCTCATTGGCCGAGAGGACCGCCCCGGCCGCACCGATGGCCAACCCCGATCGTCGCACGAATTCCCGGCGAGATGAAGGTGTCGGCAGTCGCATGGAGGCTATCTCGATCCAAAGGTGTCGAAACTGGGCGAGTGCCGGCCCGAGGCCCGATGAGCTCGCACGAAGAGGACGACTGCTGCGATCCGCGCGGGGATTATTGCAGATCGAATCGATCGCAACAAGGGATTGACGGGAGTCCCATCCCATTTTCATGTTCGCCGGTTCCATCGGCGTCTGGGCCTTGGGCAGGCGAAGTGATCCGCGAGGACGCGCGTCCTGTGGCCGACGGTCGAGCTGGACCCGAACTGTCGGCTCGCTCGCCCAGCGGCCGTCGGGGATCCGGCCGGCGACTCGGCACATCCGCCCACGCGCGAAGGACTCAGAAGTAAAGCTGGCACCTCAGCCAGAACATGTCGGCGGCCCTCTGGAAACCGCCCACGCGGTACTCGACGGGCTGCCCAAAATCGGCGTGCATCCAGAAAATGTACATTTTAAAATATTCGTTCCAGTACCAGTTCAGACCGAGTTCCGTCGTGACGGCGGAGTTCGACCAGAGGTTCGGGTCGGCGAAGCCGGCGCTGAAGACGTTCTCGCCGAGCCGAAGTTCGCTGACCCGTGCGACCGCCTCCCAGGCACCCAGGCCGCGGATTTCCCCCTTCCTCGTCGGCAAGAGAGGCCGGAGCGGATGCACCCGCGTCCGGCGCTCGATGTGCTCGCCGGTCAGGAAATAGGCCCCGGTGACGTAGAAGCCCGAAAGGGGCACCGACACCGGCGAGCGATGATCGGGAGTTGCGTAGCCATTGTAGCCATATTGCCACTCGCCGAGCAGTGACAGTCCCTTGAAGTAGTAGGCGGCGTGGACCGACCCCAGCAACCGGTCGCCTCTCTCGATGACGTTGGGGTTGAGGATCAGGAACGGCGTCGTCGCCGTGCCGGGAATGTTGGCGTCGGGAGAGCCGGCGCCGACCCGGAACGACGCCGGTACGGGCGGTTGATCCTGCGGGCCGAAGGCGACCGACGTACCGACGTTCAGGAACCGAAGGAACCCCAGCGATTCCGAATCTTGGAACGGCCTTGCGTTGAGGAAGCCAACGACGTCCTTGGCGTTGTTGAGGCTATCGAATGAGTTGCGTGAGCCATTGAATAAGCCGACCGCGTAGTCGAGTCGCGTGTCGAAGAGGTAACCCCATGCCATCAGCCCGATCTGTCGGCTCAGGCCCACGTTGGTGGTGAACAGGGAACGCTCAGGAGTCGGCATCCAGTAATTCGAGATTGCGTACTGGTCGTAGCCCAATGGCGTGAAGTAGCGGCCGAATCGGACTTCCAAACGGTCGTCGAAATGGAAATTCAGGTAAGCGTTCAACAAGTTGATGTTGTTCAGCCCGCGATTGATGGATAACTCGTATTCGATGGGTTTGGTGATCCGGCCTCGGAAGAAGATCCGCTGGCGGGGCAGGAAGAGACCGCTATGGGCCGGGTCCTGGTTGCCCTGCGCCAGGCGCGTGCTTCAACCTGTGACTCGACATCGACCTGGAGCTGGAACTCATCGTCCTCGGTCGCGAATCGGAAGCCGGGGCCGAAGTCGGCCCTCAGCGGGATCCTCCCTGACGCCACGGTTCTCGCGGGCGGAGGAACCGTGGCGGGCGAGATGGAAACCTCCGCTCCGTCGCGATAATCCGGCAGAGGTGTCTCCGCGTCCCCCGCCTCGCCGACCAAGGACGACGGCGATCCAACGCCGGTGCCCACCGTGCCGGGGCTCCCGTTCATCTCCCGTTCGTTCAACCGCTTCGAAAGCTCTCCGTATTTCGCCAGGAGCGATCTCATCTGCTCGTCGTGCTCACGCGAGTTCCTCTCCAACTGCTCCGCGAGCTTCTTGTTCGTTTCCTCCATTGCCCTGAGCCGCGCAGCGAGCTGTTCGACGGTTGTCGATGTGGAAGCCGGTGCCGTAGGAGTTGACGCACCCTCGGACGACAGAGAGGGGGGCGGCGACGGACGCTGATCCTGCGCCCGGGCACTCCAGGCGAATGTTGCCATGATGGCAGACACCGCGATCGGGCGAATCGACATTCGCGCCTCGACATCAAACCGAATCTGACGCGTCTGGCATCGGCATCGACCGCGCGTTACTTGAGTCATTTCCCGAAGAATCGGACGAATCCGCCCGGACGTCGTGCGCGGATGTCCGTTGCGCTGTCATACCGAACTCACCGCGTGGCTGCCGGGGTGGCGGGGATGTTGGGGCTTGCGTCGTTCTGGGACGATCGCTCGACCAGGGCCGTCCCCGCCATCAGCGCGAAGCCGGCCAGGAGCGCGACCGACATCGGTACCCGGTCGTGCGAGTGGAATTGCAACTCGGGCAGCAGGTCGCTCAGCGCGATGCAGAGGAACGTCCCGGCGGAGAACGCCAGGGCCGCTGCTGTCCAGGTGCCGGAGGAGATGGGCAGGAAGCTGTGTGTGCCGGCCCAGAAGACGACGACCCCCGCCGGGATCATCAGGGCGAATGCCAGGTTGACGAGGTACGCGTGACCCCGGTGCGTGCCCGATTTCAGCATCAGCGCGGTGATGGTCAGGGCGTCGGCGGGTTTGTGGACCATCGTGGCGACGAAGACGCCCAGGCCCGCGCCGAAGGCGCCTCGGCCGACGTCGAAATCGGCGGCCACCGCGCTGGCCAGGGCGATTCCGCCGACCAGCGAGTGGACCGACAGTCCGACGGCCGCCGGACCCCAGCGCAACGCTTCGGTGGGGTGCGACGGGGCGCCGACCTGATGGCCATGATGGTCCACGTCGCCGGCGAGCGTGGGCTCATTCGGGTTCGGTGCGGGCCGAGCGCCGGCTCCCTGCACTGACTGGGCGGCGTCATGGGCCTCATGGTGATGGAACGAGAAGAATCGTTCCAGGAAGAACAGGGCCAGCAGCCCGAAGGCCGTCCAGTACAGGGTCTCGGGCGACCCGACGCGAACGGCCTCGGGCAACATGTGGAAGAAAGCCGCGCCGAGCATCGCGCCCGCGGAAAAACTCAGGTAGACTTGGAGTCGGGTGTGGTTGAGCATCACCGCCAGGGGGAGGATTCCGCCGAGCACGCTGACGATCACGACGGCCGTGCAGAATGCGGAAAGCGCAAGCCCCTCGGTCATCGGCCCACCCCCGTCGGCCCCGGCTGCTCGTCCCTTGTGGACGGCCATCCGACTCGAAATAATAAAGACTTGAAGCGGGAATGTCAGGCCGACAGCCGGGGAAAACCGATCCAGCCGGCCCGCCATTCCGGCCTCCGCACGAGGTGGCTCCCATGACGAAACTGAGCGAAGCCGAGATCACCGCCAGGCTGCCGACGGCCAAGGGCTGGGATCGGCATGGCGACATGCTGGTGCGGACCTGGCAATTCCCTTCCTTCCGCCGCGCCCTGGAGTTCGTCAACCAGGTGGGGGCCGTCATCGACAAGACCGAGCATTACCCCGACCTGATCGTGACGTATCGCTCGGTGCGGATCGAGATCTCCACCCATGACGTCGGCGGATTGACCGAGCGCGATTTCGGGCTCGTCGCCGCGATTAACGAAGTCCCCACCGACCGCTGAGCGCGGTCGTCGGCCTTCCGCGAATCCTCCCCGATCGACCGGAAGGCGGCGGACGGCGGTCGCTCCGCTGGCGCGCCACGATGGACGGCGGCGGTTCGGGGTCGCATTCCTTCTGCGCCGGCCGCGTGCCGCAACGGGGCGCCGTCCGGCCGGGGTGCGCATTCAGCTCGCCGGCTGGGGGCGCTTCGGGCCGGACTGGCCCGGGGCCAGCCGCCGGTACTTGGTCTTGGGCAGGTTAAGGACGCCCTTTTCCGGCGTCCAGCGATCGTCTTCTTGCAATATGGCCAGTCGCTCGGCGCGGGTCAGGACATTGCGCACGCGTGCCAGGCTCGCCGATTTCTTCAGACTTTTGTCCAGCGACATCGTGACCTCGTGGCGGATCATCATCCCAAACGGTGAATTTCCTGATGTTACTCATCCAGGGCCCGGGACGCAAGCGATTCGCCCTTGTCTGAAAGCTCCCCTCGCTTCATGCGAGCGGTCAGGTGATCCCAGGCCACGCTTTCGTTCAGGACACGCTCGTCATCACCAGCGAGGCGTTCTGGCCGCCGAAGCCGAAGCTGTTGGAGAGCGCCGTGCGGAGGCACATCTCGCGGGATGTGTTGGGCACGTAGTCGAGGTCGCAATCGGGATCGGGGGTCGCCAGGTTGATCGTGGGCGGGACGACGCCGCGTTCGAGCGATAGCGCGGTCGCGGCGGCCTCGACGGCGCCCGAGGCCCCGATCAGGTGGCCGATCATCGACTTCTGCGAGCTCATCGGGATCGATCCCGCCCGGTGCCCGAAGACGCGCTTGACCGCGACGGTCTCCATCAGGTCGTTCAGCTTGGTGGAGGTGCCGTGCGCGTTGATGTAGTCAACGTCGGCCGGGTCGAGCCGCGCCTCGCGGAGGGCCGCCGCCATCGAGAGCGCGGCGCCCCGGCCCTCGGGCTCGGGGCGAGTGATCCCGAAGGCATCGAAGGACGACCCGTAACCGGTGATCTCGGCATAGATGGGGGCACCCCGGCGCCGGGCCCGTTCGAGGCTCTCCAGCGCGAGCACCGCTGCGCCTTCGCCCAGGACGAACCCATCGCGCTCGGCGTCGAATGGCCGCGAGACCTCGGCGGGAGGCCGGAGCGAGAGGCTGACCGCCTTCATCGCCGAGTACGCGACGAGGAGCTGCGGATCCAGCCGGCTGTCGCAGCCGCCGGCCAGCATGACCTCGGCGTCGCCGCGGGCGATCAGCCGGAACGCCTCGCCGACGGCCTGGGTCCCGGCCGCGCAGGCGGTCACGATCGTGTTATTCGGCCCCATCGCGTGGTGCAAGATCGAGATATGGGCCGCCGCCATGTTGGGCAGCTGTTGGAGCAGCCAGAGCGGAAAGATCGACTCCGATCGCGCCTGCGCGAACCGGCCAATGTCGAACGCGCCGTCCTCGCCCACGCTCCGCAGGATGGGCGGCACCAGCTCGCCGACGTCGATCGGCGTGATCCCCGCTCCCATGCAGACCCCGAACCGGGCGGGGTCCAGTTCGGACGTGTCCCAGCCGGCATCCTCGACGGCCATCGCCGCCGCCCCGACGGCGAACTTCACGGCCCGGCTCATCAACTTGAGGTTCTTCTTGTGCTCGCCGAGATACGGCAGCACGTCGAAGTTCCTCACCTCGCCCGCGATCTTGATGTTCAGTCCGGCGGTGTCGAAGGTCCGGATGTAATCCACGCCAGATCGCCCCTCGAAGATGGCCTCGCAGAACTCTCGACGGCCGATCCCGTTGGGCGCCACCACGCCGATTCCGGTTACCACCACGCGGTGCATTGGTTCCCCCACGCTCTCTTCGTCGCTACATCACAGGTGGTATGTGGGCTCTTTCCTGGTTTTCGCTCCTGTTCCTCCCTGACTTGGCCTGAACACGACGCTCCCCTCGTCGCCCGGACGGGTTCCCTCATCCGCCAGCTCATCTCACACACGACGAAAACTCGCCGTACACTGCCTGCTTCTCTTATTCCTTGGATTTAGAATCCGCGGTTCCCAGACCGGCGGCATCCCCGAAATGTTCCTAGACCTTACCCCGTTATCAGAGTTTACCACTCACTGCGGTTTCCAGCAAATAGATTGAGGAGCATGGGTAATATGCGGCATCACGGTAAACCTTTGGTGAGACGGTTCGGAGCCTCGAACATCTAGGTTCCATGGGGAGTCCGGTTAGGATAGAGACTGGGATGGGGAGGCTCAGACAAGTCGTCCTACGTGGAGAAAGGGTGGGTCATGGCGTTAGCGCTCGCGTCTCGATCGAAGTTGATTGCCCCCTCGGCGACCCTGGCGATGGCGGCCGAAGCCAAGAGGCTGAAGGCCCAGGGGGTGGAAGTGCTGGATTTCGCTCTCGGCGAACCGGACTTCGATACGCCGCTCAACATCCAGCAGGCCGCGATCCGGGCCATGACTTCGGGGCAGACGCACTACACGCCGGCAGCGGGGATCCCCGAGCTCCGCTCGGCCGTGGCGGAGCTCTACACGAAACATCACGGACTCCCGACGGACTCGTCCCAGGTGGTCATCTCCAATGGGGCGAAGCACTCGATCCACAACGCCCTGATGGCCGTTTGCGGTCCGGGCGACGAGGTGATCATCCCGGCGCCCTACTGGGTGAGCTACTCCGACCTGGTCAAATTGACCGGCGCCACACCCGTAGTTCTCACGACCACCGAGGCGAGCGGGTTCAAGCTCTCGCCCGAGCAGTTCCGGGCGGCCGTGACCCCGCGGACCAAGCTGTTGATGATCAACAGTCCCTCGAACCCGACGGGTGTCGTCTACGACCGCGCGGAGCTGACCGCACTCGCCGACGCCGTCCTGAGCACCGACGTCGGCGTGCTATCCGATGAGATCTACGAGCAACTGACTTACGGCGAGGTGCGGCCGACCTGTTTCGCGACATTGCGGCCCGGCCTGGCCGAGCGAACCATCACGATCTCCGGGGTCAGCAAGACCTACGCGATGACGGGATGGCGGATGGGATGGGCGGTGGCCGCCGCGCCGGTGGCCAAGTTCATGGGAGACCTCCAGAGCCAGGAGACGAGCAACCCCTGCTCGATCAGCCAGTGGGCGGCCCTCGAGGCGATCACCGGCCCGCAGGACTCCGTCTCCGTGATGAAGGCCGAGTTTCAGAAGCGACGGGATTTCGTCTTCGAGCGGATCGACCGGCTCCCGGACGTCCCATGCCTCCCGCCGGGCGGGGCATTCTATGCGTTCATGAATGTCTCGGCCCACTTCGGCCGGACGTTGGGCGGGAAGATGATTTCCGACTCCACGGCGTTTTGCATGGCCGCGCTGTCCAGCGCCAGGGTCGCGCTGGTGATGGGGTCGGCGTTCGGTGCGGAAGGTTATGCCCGACTTTCGTTTGCAACCGATATGCAGACGCTTGCCCGGGGTTTCGACGCGCTGGAGGAGTTCCTGCGCGGCTGATTCTGCAAAAGCCGGCTGCTCCGACGATCATCCGATCATCCTCGTTGGCGAATCACGCTTGTTGGAAGCGCGGGAATGGGTTACGTTACGCGCCCCCTCATCCAGATCATCTCGGACCGGGCGATCTTCGATCATAATGGTAAGGGCGGCGTACCACTCTCGCCGTGGCGGGGGCCTTTATCGGGGAGACCGGCCCAATGACGTTCGGGCGAACGAAGTGGCTCTGGATGGCTCTGGTGCTCGGCCTGACCGGGTGCCGGGCCGTCGGCACGGGCTCGCTCTCCCTGCATCCACGCCCGGGACTATCCCAGACGTCATTCGACCTCGAGGAGTTCGTCGCGAAGCATAATCGAAACGCCGAGGCGATCCAGAGTCTGGAGGCCCGGCCGTCGATCGTCGCCGCTATCGAGAAGCACCGGCCTGTCCACGTCAACGGGCGGATGGCCCTGGAACGGCCCCGCAACTTCGACCTGGCGCTCTCGTACTTCGGCCAGACCAAGGGTGACATCGGGTCGAATGACGAGGAGTTCTGGTACTGGATCTCCAACAAGGACCAGCCGTTCATCTACTGGTGTCGCTATGACGAGCTGGAAACGAGTGCGCTTCCCGTCACCTATCAGCCGGACTGGATCATCGACGCGTTGGGCTTGAAGCCGATCGCGCGTGAAGACGTGGCCTCCATCCGGGTGCGCAACGGGCTCAAGCCGGGCACCGTGGTGCTGAGCTTCCCGCCCGTCCGCGGCCAGGGAGAGCCGTATACGCGAGAGATGGTCGTCTCCAGCACCGATCGGCGGATCCAGAAACTGCAGATCTTCAGCGAGAGGCCGAGGGCCCTGATCGCCGAGGCCGTCCCGGACACTTACCAATCGTATGCGGGGGACGCGGCCGCTCCATCCCGATCGACGTGCTACCTCCCGCAGAGGTTGAAACTGGACTGGAAGCGCGAGCAACTGGTGCTCGATGTCACCCTCAAGGACGTGACAGTCAATCAGTTCGATCACGCGCAGAGCGCGGCCTTTTTCACCGAGCCGGACCGAGACGGCTACACCCGGAAGAACCTGGCTGAACTGAGCCGGCGGTCGCGCCCCGAGAACCGGACGCGGACGAGGCAGACGATCCCGCCGCCGGACTCGGCGGATCACATCCAGCTCGGCCGGCCGGCGCCGATCCCCGACGACGAGCCGACCGTTCCCAGTGTGGGTCGGCGGACAAACCGTCCGACACGAGAGTCCGACGAGAAGCCGCTCACCACCCTGGACGAACCGGTGGGAGCCCCCGCGGCCAAACCACCAAACTCGGGACCGGCCGGGCCGCCGCTCTTCTCTTCGGCGCCGGACTGGACTCGACGATCGAACGGTGACGCGCCGGATCATCGCCGGCGCCGGAAAAAAGGTCGCGGACGGCGGCGGGTCCTCAACCGGCGCTGCGCTGCTCCTCGGCGGCCTCTCGCAGCAGTTTGCGTGCCTTGGCCAGGATCGGGCCGACCGAGTTCTCGGGGATGCCCAACTTCTTGCTGATTTGCCGGTAATTCTGGTACTTTAGATGGTAGAGCCGGATGACCTCGGCCTCTCGCGCCGGGAGGTCCTCCAGCATCCTCTCGACCTCCTCCTGAGAGATGATCGCCTCGGGGCCTTCGGGCGAACCGTCGTCCACGAACGCACGGTGGGCGTTCGTGTGGCCCAGTTCCTCCTCGCGATGGCGGCGGATCAATTCCTTGACGGCGATCCGACGCGCGATCACCGTCAGATACGTGGGCAACGAGCTGATCCCCTTGAAGCGTCGGAGCACGGCGTAGTTATCGTCCACGATCTTCAGGAAGACCTCGGCGGCGATGTCCTCGACGTCCTCCGAGGAGAGGACGCGGCTTCGCGCATGGGCGGCGTGGTGGATGACGTGATAGATCAAGCCCATGTATCTATCGACGAAATCGTTCCAGGCACCGGGCTCCTTCCGCAGGCAACGGTCGATGAGCTGACGATCGATGTCACGCAAAGGCACGGAGCGGCCTCCTCTCGGCGAAGAAGGCATCACTGGAAGTGGCGGAAGATCCCGGCCTCCGGGATGCGCGTGATAAACGCTCTAATTTTAACATAGCTGTCGCGGCGGGCAACTTCTAGACGGCTTCATCTTGAAGGCTGAAGGCTAAACCCGGACCAACGCCCGGTTTCGGCGTTCCGAGGAGCCGGCCGGGGAGGTTGAAACCGGGCTGACGACCGACGGCAGTCTCTTATTCAGCCTTCAGCCCTCAGCCCTCAAGTGGTAGAATTCACGCGACATCGGATCGAAGAAGCCGGTCGGGCGGCCGCGCGCCGCCTGCGAGGAGGACGGCCGTTGGAGCAATCGTCAACTCCCCCAAGAATCCTCATCGCCGACGACAACCCTCAGAATATCGAGTTGTTGGAAGCGTACCTGAGCGATTTCGAGTGCGAGATCCGGACCGCCCGCGACGGCGAAGAGACCTTGAACGCCGTCGAGGAGGACGCTCCCGACCTGCTCCTGCTCGACGTCATGATGCCGCGGCTTTCCGGTTTCGAAGTGTGTCGCAAGATCCGGTCCAATCCGAAGACCAAGGACCTGCTGGTCCTGATGGTGACGGCGCTGAACGAGGCGGCGGACTTCGAACGCGGAGTGCAGGCAGGCACCGATGATTTCCTCACCAAGCCCGTGAATAAAGTCGAGCTGCTCTGCCGCGTCCGAAGCCTGCTGAGGGTCCGGCATCTGAAGACCCAACTGGACCGCACGCTCGCCTACCTGGCCGAATTCGAAGCAGCCAGCCGCGCCGAGACGCCGGAATCCTGACCACCCAACATAGCATGGATGCTGGTATCTGTCAAATCATGCGACGTCCGCACGGTGCGGCGGTCGTCTGCTGCCGATGGCGCCACCATAAAGAAAGTCGCTGACGATGACCGCCGGCGGTCGTGTGATGTTGAAACCGCGGCGCGCCCGACCGTTCTTCGCCCGCCACCCGTGGGTGTTCGATACTTCGATCCAGCGGGTCGAGGGCGATCCTTCGGCCGGTGCGGAGGTTGAACGTGTTGAGTGCCGAGGGCAAATTCGTCGCGCGGGGACTCTACAATCCGGGCAGTACGATCCGGGTACGGCTCTATCGGTGGGACGAGGGACCGCTCGATGAATCCTTCTGGACCAGCCGGCTGGAATCGGCCATCCGCTTGAGGGAGGGGATGCTGCCGCTGGACATGGGGTCGCAGGCGGCCTGCCGGCTCGTCTTCAGCGAGGCCGACGGCCTCTCGGGCCTGACCGTTGATCGTTACGACCGATGGCTCGTGGCGCGGTTCACCAGCCTGGCCCTGTACGAGCGGCGGGATGTCATCGTCCGGAGGCTCGCCGAGCGGACGGGGGCCGAGGGGATCATCGCCCGGACCGAGCGAGGAATCGCGTCTCGCGAGGGTCTGCGTGCGGGCGAGGAGGATCTGGTCGGCTCGGTGCCGGACGGGCCGGTCGAGATCGTCGAACATGCGCTGCGGTACCGGGTGGACCTGCGCGCCGGTCAGAAGACGGGCTTCTACCTGGACCAGCGCGACAATCGCACGGCGGTGGCGTCCTACTGCCGCGGCCGTCGTGTCCTCGACCTCTTCTGCTTCACCGGCTCGTTCTCGCTCAACGCCCTCAAGCACGGTGCCGCGGCCGAGGCGGTCGGGGTCGACAGTTCGGCTTCTGCGATCGAACGGGCCCGCGAACATGCCGCGATGAACGGTGTTGACCGCGTCACGTTTGAGGCGGGAGACGCACTGGAGGTCCTTGAGCGGCTCGGGTCTGAGGGCCAGACCTTCGGCGCGGTCATCTGCGACCCGCCCAAGTACGCGCGGCAGGCCAAGGACGTCGAGCACGCGCTCAAGGGGTACCTGCGCTTGAACCGGGCGGCGCTCGACGTCCTGTCTCCCGACGGCATCCTGGCCACCTGCTCGTGCTCCGGTCTGGTCGGGCGCGAGCTGTTCGCGGACCTGCTCGGCCAGGTAGCCGAGCAGTCCGGGCGGCCGATCCAGATCCTCGAACAGCGCGGGCAGGCGCCCGATCATCCCGTCTCGGCGAGCTGCCTGGAGACCGAGTACTTGAAGTGCATGATCTGCCGGGTGGAATGAGCCGGCTGACGGGCGCGAATCCCGGTCGGACCTACTTCTTCACGTCGCTCTCCGCCGAGCCCTTCTTGAGGCGTTCGACCTCGTCCTGGAGGGCCTTGAGCTTCTTCTCGAGGATCTCGAGCTTCGTGACGTCGAGTCCCTCGGAGGCCTTCGCCTTCTCCGGATCAAGACTCAGGTGGATACGAGCCGTGGCGGCACCTGACGGCTTGTCAGACTCGGTCTTCTCCGGTTTCCGCGTCTCGACCGTCCCCGTCCTGAATTCGAAAACCTGTGGCTTCACCGCGCTGGGCTTGACGTCGGTGTAGACCTTGACCTGCTCCGGCTTCACCGTGATGGGTTTGGCGATGAAGTAGGTCTGGACGTGGCGCTGGGAGCCTTCGACCGGCCTCACGACGGTGTACGTGCGGGCCTGAGCGTCGGCCGTATTCGCGATCCGCCTCCAGCGCACCATGGGAACCTCGCCCGGGTCTCCGCCGAGGCCACGGATCTTGGTCTGAATGGCCTCGAGCTCCTTGAGGTTCGACTCTACGTGCTTTCGCAGCCTGGCGACCTCCGTGGCGAGCTTCTCGATTTCCGCCGCGTCCTTGGGCGTGCGCTGCGTCGTGTGCACGTTGCCAGGGTGATCGCTGCGGATCGTCACGTGGCGTGCGGCGCCCTGGGCCTTCTTGATCTCGGCGAGCGCCTGCGTCAGGGCCTTGATCCTCTCCTTGGCGGCATCCGACGAATCCTCGCCCTTCTTCAGCTCGCCGATCTGCGCCTGGAGCTTCTTGACGACGTCGTCGATGGAACCGGACTCGATCACGGTCGTCGGCTTGGCTCCGCCCTCGACGCGCAACACGACGACGGCCGAGCCCGGCGAGTACTGGTCCCCGAAGGCATCGGACGTGACGATGTTCAGGTTGCCGTGAAGCAACATGTCCCCGCCATCATCGGACCGCTTCTGATCGGACTTCACGACGACCCGGACCTCGTTCGGATCATCGGCCTTCTGCGCCCAGGTGGCCCCGATCGGGAGCATGGCTCCCGCGACCGCCAGCAATCCCAGTTTGCCGGCGAGTCCCGGCAATCGTCGTGATGAACCCGTCATGATCATCGTCAACCTCCTTCGGAGATGAGGGACATTGCCCAGGCCGCTCGCCAGGAGCGGCTCGGGGCGACCGGACTTCTGGAGGAACTCCAGGGTATCGAGCAAGGTTTCGGCATAAGATCGGACGGCGTCGGGGAGGGCCCAGACGACCCAGGCGTCGCAACACTGCTCTTCGACGTCGCGGAGCGGCCCGCGCATCCACCACACGAGCGGGTGCCACCAGAAGAGGGCCGTCGCGACGAGTTCCAGCACGCGGACGTAGTGATCGCCGCGGCGGAGGTGGGACAGCTCGTGCACGAGCAACGTCGATCTTTGCTGCCCATCCAGTTGCTTCCAGAGCCCTTCCGGGATGATCAGGCGGGGCCGCGGCCCGACGAACCAGATCATGGGCGAGATGCGACCGGGGACCCAGCGGAGCTCGGGGGCGCGGCGAAGTCCGAGGCGCCCGGCCCACTCGTCGACCCATTCCTGCTCGAGCCACGACGCCTCTCGGGCATCGGCCAGGAGGTCCTGGAAGCGTCGGATCCTGCGGAAGGACAGCAGGAGCACCGCCGCCGAGCCGGCCAGCCACGCCGTGACGAGGCATGCGCGGAATCCAGGCGATGAAATGCCGATCGGAGACTGGCTCGATGAGGCCAGGGCCTCCTCGCCTTCCGCCTCGATCGCGACGGGGACCAAGGCGATCTCGTCGGCGACGTCCGCGCCTTCGCCGCTCGCGACGACTCGTCCGCCGAAATCAGCGCGGGCCAATGCGACTTCGAGTGGGATCTCGGGCCCTGCAGGCGACGAGACCGGCCAGGGGATCGGCACCTCATAGAACGGCGGCGTGACGAGCTTCAGCAGCACCAGGAGCCAGAGCCCGTGCAGGATCGCCGGTCGTCGCGCCAGCGGTCTCGATAAGCAGACGACCGCCAGCGCCATGAGAGTGGCCGCCGCGGCGTTGCTGAACCCGGCTCGCAGTAGCGTCTCCATGGCCGATCTCCCTTCGAGTCAACGGGGGCCCCTTTCGTCCGGTCCCTGTCGGTCGCAGCTCGCATCATTTCCGCTTGCGACGGTCGAGCTTGTCGATCAAGGCGCGCAGCTCTCGATGTTCTTTCGGGGATAGGCCCTTGCCCTCGACCAGGTGCGTCAACAGGGGCGTGAGCGAGCCGCCGCAGAGCGAATCGGCCACGGCGCGCAGTCGCCGACCGATCAGCTCGTCGCGGTCGACGGTCGCTCGGAAGACGTGCACGGGAACGCTCCGGTCGCGACCGACGAAACCCTTCGCCTCGAGCCGCTCGAGCAGCTTCTGCACCGTCCCATAGACCGAGGTCCCCGTCTGCTGGTAGACCCGCTCGACCAGTTGACGGATCGTCGCGGGTCCCAGGTCCCAGAGCGCCTGCAAGACCGCCAGCTCCGCCTCCGTCACGTCGTTTTGATGCTCGCCCATCCTCGTCGTTCCTCACCCCAAGACAACGTGTCTGAGTGACAGTCTAAGACGAACCGTCTGAGGAGTCAAGTCGATTTTTTGTAGGGTGGGCGATGCCCAACGGTCGAGGCCTCGGGTCGGTGGGCAAAGCCCACGGTCCGCGGCAGCTTCCGGCTGTGGCCTCATGATGGCGGCGTTCGCGGCACCGGCGAACCCGGGCCGCCGCCGATCGCGGCGATCTCATGGTTAACCAGTGCCCTGGCGAGCTTCAACCGCAGTTCGTACCGTTCGTCAACGTCGTGACGGCCCTGGCCGGGCTCGGCTTGAAACCGCTCAAACTGTCGATCGAAAGAGTTACCGGGCCGGCGCAGGTACGTCACCGTGGCGCGCGGGATCGCCTGTCCGTGGCAAACCGCGGTGAGCTTCATGTTGTAGAAGACGTCTTCGATCGATTCGAAGATGTCCAGCTCGTGCTCCAATCGGTCCCCCTGGCGCCGGAAGACGTGCCGGTCCGGGAATCCGCCCACGCGCTCGTGGCAGCGACGGCGGACGCCCAGGTTCATCGCGAGGCTATTGACGATCCGGGCGACCCAATCGGGATGAACCGGGTCCGAGAGCATGGCCTGGCTCTTGACGAAATCCACTTCGGGGTGGGATCGCAGGACGGACAGGCACTCGTGCAGGTGGTCCTCCAGGAACACGCCATCGCCGTCGAGGAAGAAGAACACGTCGCCGGCCGCGAGCGAGGCGCCCAGGTTGCGGGCGGAGGCCCGGTTTCGACCCCCGCCGCGGAGGAGCACCTGGTAGTGCGGTCGTCCCCGAGCGTACTCCTCCACGTTCTGTCGCGCGTCCGCCTCTGGCTGGTCGACGACGACGACGACGTCCACCGCGACGCCATGGCCCTCGGAGTGGCCGTGGAGGAACCCGACCGCGGCATCGAGACTCGCGAGCACCTGACGGATTTCCTCCGGACGATTGGCAAGGTGAACGATCGCCGACACCTTCTCCACGAGAAGCTCCTGTCGATTCGAACTGTTGTCTCGTCAGCCTGCAAGTCGGGGCGGGCCCGGCCGTTTCACCGGCGCTGGGCTACACTTTTACCATAACGACCTCGCATGATCTCCACCCCGGAATCGGAGGAGGCGCCGACCGATGCGCCACTTCTCCGGCTGGCCCTCCCCCTTTAGACTGGAGCGGATCGGGTGCGAACGATCGGGGTCGGCTTGCGGACGGACGGAAGACCATGGACGAACCGGTACGCGACTTCGTGATCGGGACCGCAGGCCACATCGATCATGGGAAGACCGCGCTGGTGCGGGCCCTCACCGGGGTCGACACGGATCGCCTGCCGGCGGAGAAGCAGCGGGGGATTACGATCGACCTGGGCTTCGCGTCGATGCAAGTCGGCGAATATCGCCTGGCGATGATCGACGTCCCCGGCCACGAGCGGTTCATCCGCAACATGCTGGCCGGCGCGTCGGGGTTGGACCTGGCGATGTTAATCGTCGCCGCGGACGACTCGGTCATGCCCCAGACGCGCGAGCACCTGGAGATCCTGCGGCTGCTGGGCCTCTCGGGCGGCGTGGTGGTCATCACCAAGTGCGACCTCGTCGAACCGGGCTGGATCGACATGGTCGAGGACGACATCCGCGGGCTCGTGCGAGGGTCGTTCCTCGAAGGGGCGGCGATCGTCCGGACCTCGGCGACGACCGGTCAGGGGATCGACGAGCTCAAGCGGGCGCTCGAAGCCCTCTGCTCGCGGGTGCGGCCGGCCATCGACGCCGGCCTCTTCCGCATGGCCATCGACCGGGCGTTCACCGTGGCCGGGCACGGCACGGTCGTCACGGGGACGGTCGTTTCGGGGAGCGTGGCGGTGGGCGACGAGCTCGAGTGGCTCCCGGCCGGTAAGCCGGTGCGGGTGCGAGGTCTCCAGCGTCACGACCGCCCCGTCGACCGGGTCGTCCGGGGCTCGCGGGCCGCGATCAACCTGGTCGGCGTGCATCACGCGGAGGTCCGCCGCGGCGACATGCTGGTTGCTTCGGGATACCTCGAAGCGTCCCGGATCCTCACCGTCGAGATCGTGGAATCGGTCGGTGCCACCCAGCCGCTCCGGCACCGGGGCCGCTACAAGTTCCACATCGGGACGGCCGAGGTCTCGTGCGTCCTATCGCTCCTGGACCGGGTCGGATCGTATCCGGGCATCGCGCGCCCGGGACAGATCGTGCTGGCCGAGCCGGTGGCCGCGGTCCACGGCCAGCCGTTCGTGCTGCGGGCCGAGAGCCCACCCGCGACGATCGGCGGCGGCCGCGTGCTCCAGCCTTCGGCCCGGCGTTATCGTCGGCGCGATCACGCCGCCATCGAGCGCCTTCAGTGGCTGCGAGCGGCCGAGCCCATCGATCGCGTCCGGGCTGCGCTCGCCTTCCTGGGCCTCACCCCCTGGACCGAGCGCAGGCTCGCCGCGCTCGTCGGCTCGCCGATCGAGGCCATCAAGGCGGCCCTCGAGTCCCTCACCGCCGAGGAGGCCCTCGTCGAGCTCCCGATCGGTCCCAGGCGCACCGTCCGGGTTCTCCGGGAGTTCGCGGCCGACCTCGAGGATCGCGTGCTCCGCGCCGTCGGCCGGCTCCACGCGGCCCATCCGCGACAGTCGGCGATCCCCCGCGTCCACCTCGCGGCCGAGCTGCCGGACCTCGCCAGCGAGGCACTGGTCGCGGGCCTCCTCGAACGCTTGAAGCGCCAGAGTCGGATCGTCGCCGATGCCCGCACCGTGGCGCTACCGGGCCACGAGGCGAAGCTCAGCCAGGGCGAGCGCCGGCTCAAGCAGGAGCTGGCCGAGGCGATCCGCGCGGGCGGGATCAGCCCACCCGACGCCTCCGAACTCGCCGCAATCGCCGGCCCCCGCGCCGCCGTCGTTCCCGACCTGCTCGCACTCCTCCGTGACGAGCAGCGCCTCGCCGAGATCAACCCCGGGCTCTATCTCGACGCCGACGCCGACGCCGAGCTCCGCCGCAAGGTCCGCGAACGACTGGCCGACGGCTCCGCCATCACCATGTCCGAGCTCCGCGACCTCCTCGGCACCACCCGCAAATACGCCGTCCCCATCGGCGAATACCTCGACCGCATCGGACTCACACGCCGCGAAGGCGACACCCGCCGCCTCGGAGACGCCACCGTCGCCGTCGAGACCCCAGCCGCCTCCACTCCCTGACGTCGCGTTGACCAAGCGGCGTCTATCCATTACACTTGTCGTAGGAAGTAGGTCAGGCTTTCCAGCCTGACGGACTTGCGGATCCTTGGAGCTTCGATGGACGTACCGATCATGGTCTGCGGGTGTGGGATGCGGGTCCGGGCGCCCGGGCGCGGCCGGGTCGCGTGGGCCGTTGCCCGGCGTGCGGGGGACGGCTCGAGGTGCCGGAGGCGCCGGCGACCCCCGAGGAGCCGAAGCCCACGATCGACTTCGCCGACACCTCGGGGGGTTTCGGTACGCGTCGCGAGATCGTACTGGCGCCCTCTCGATCGGCCCCTGCGGAGCCCGCGCGCGAGCGGTCGCCCGTCCTCTCCGGGCCGCGTGGCGGACGCCCGCCGATGGCCGACGGGTTGTTGCCCTTGCAGCAGAAGCCCGAGACGGCGTGGCTCACCAGCTTCCTCTATCCGCTTCGCGGTGCGGAGAGCCTCGCGATGGTCGGAGCCTTCGGCGTCATCGCCTGGGTCTTCACGGTGCTGGTCACCGAGTACTGCCTCCAGGCCATGGCGGACTCCGCATCGATGGGCGCTTCGCTCATCGGCTTGCTGTTCACCTGGATCGCCGCCGTGCCCGGCGTGATCCTCGGTCCCTTCTTCGTGTCTTACTGGCTCCAGTATCTGGGCCGCGTCCTCGTGACGAGCGCGATGGGCGAGTGCGCACCTCCGCGGATGCCCGACCGCAACTTCGACGGCTTCTTCAACGGGCTGAGTCCCTGGTTCATCTGGATGGTCCTGGGACTGGGCGTCGGCCTGATCCCGGCCGCGTTGTTCGCGTTTCCGGTCGGGCGGTACCAGGGCGGCGTGCCGTGGTTGTCGCTGAGCCTCGCCTTCGCGGCGCTGCCGTATATCCTGGCCGCACTGATGTTGAGCTTCCTCCACGACGACGAGCTGGCCGCGATGCCGTGGCGGGTCTTGTTCGGGCTGATGCGGCTGGGCGCTTCCTTCTGGGCCCTCAGCGCGCTGGTCGCCGCGGCGCTCGGATTCGCCGCGTGTTGCTTCGCGCTGGCGCTCGTGTTGCGGCAGCACGCGTTCTGGGTTTACCTGCCGATTGCCCTGATTTGCTGGATGGTCTTCTTGTGGGTCCAGATCGTCATGCTGCGGCTCCTCGGCCTGTTCTATTTCCACAACAAGGAGACGCTCCGCTGGCATCGGGCTCATCCGCGCTGGGGAGTGGCCTGGCGGCTTTGATCCGGACCTCGAGGCCGGGCTGAAGCCTCGACCCCCCCTGACCCCCCCTTCGTCAGGGGGGGACTGCGAGAGGTCCGCCCCTCTTGATCCCCCCCTTTACGAAGGGGCGGATAGCCCCTCTTGATCCCCCCCTGACGAAGGGGGGGATAGGGGGGGTTTCCTTGTGTCGCTGCAATGCAAGCGGTAAGCGCTCTACCTGGGGGCATCACGCCCCTGTCCCCAGGACCGCCCGCACGGCCCGCGTTAAAGCGTCGAGTTCCTCGTCGTCGATCACCAGCGGCGGCATCAGGTAGACGACGTCCTTGAACGGCCGGATCCAGACGCCGTGTTCCACGAAGCGCGGCCGGAGCGCATAGACGTCGGTCCCCTCGGCGAGCTGGACGACCCCGATTGCTCCGAGGACACGTACGTCGACCACCCCGGGCATCGAGCGGCACGGCTCCAACCCGGTTCGCAGGCGCGCCTCGATCTGCTTGACCCGCTCGGCCTTGGGCTCGCATTCGAACAGGTCGAGCGACGCGTTCGCCGCCGCGCAGGCGAGTGGATTGGCCATGAATGTCGGACCGTGCATCAGCGCGGCTTCCCATTCGTCGCTCAGGAAAGCCCGGAAGACTTCCTCGGTGGCCAGGGTGGCGCCCATCGTGATCGTGCCTCCGGTCAGCGCCTTGCCGACACACATGATGTCGGGGTGCACGTCGGCCGCATCGCAGGCGAATCGGTGGCCCGTCCGCCAGAATCCCGTCGCGATCTCGTCGGCGATGAAGAGGACGTCATGAGCCTTCGCGACCTTGTCGAGCCCCGCCAGCGACTCCGGGGAATGAAAGCGCATCCCACCCGCTCCCTGGACCAGCGGTTCGATGATCATCGCTGCCGTCTCGTGCGCCAGGTGCCCGAGTAGCCGATCGAGGTGGTCCAGCGTGCTGCCCACTGCCGGGATATCGACGACGAAGTTTCGGGGGAGGCTCTCCCGAAACGCTTTGTGCATCGATCGAGCAGGGTCGGAGACGGCCATCGCACCGAAGGTATCGCCGTGATACCCGTCGGAGAAACAGAGGAAGTGATCCTTCCGGGTGTGTCCCTTGTTCAGCCAGTATTGTAGCGCCATCTTGAGCGCGACCTCGACGGCGATCGACCCCGAATCGGTGAAGAAGATGCGAGAGAGACCTTCCGGAGCCATGCCCGACAGCCGAGTGGCCAGCCTCAGCGCCGGCTCGTGGACCAGGCCGCCGAACATCACGTGCGGCATCGTGGCGAGCTGGCGCTCGACCGCCTCGCGGATGTGCGGGTGGTTATAACCGTGGCAGGCGCTCCACCACGACGCGATGCCGTCGATCAACTCGCGGCCGTCGGACAGGACGATCCGGCATCCGTGTGTCCGCACCACGGGCGACGGTGGCGGGGCGACCTTCATCTGGCAGTAGGGCAGCCAGACGTGGGGCAGTCCTTGCTCATACCAGGAGGGTGTCTCCGGCACGTCATTCATCGTCGGCCTCGCAGAGAGCCAGGAGGTTCGGGGCGCCCTGCCAGCGCTCGCCCGCCCCCCCCGCCAGCCTCGGCAGGGGGAAGATCGGGACCTCCCCGCCGCCGAATTGCCGCAGTCCGTCGATCGTCTCGGCGAGCCCGACGCTCTCGGCCGACTCCGAGACGACGATCCCGCGGAGGGGGATGGCCGCGCTCCGGAGCACCCAGAGCGCCGTGAGCGTATGGCTGATCGCCCCCAGGTAGGTGCCGGTAACCAAGATGGTCGGGTCGCCGAGCCCGGCGATCAGGTCGAGGCATGTCGCATCCTCGCAAAGGGGCGACATCACCCCGCCGGCCCCTTCGATCAGCCGGATCGGTCCCGGGACGAGCACCCGCTCCGAACAGAATCGGCCCACCTCATGGAGCGTGACCGATCGGCCCTCGCGGCGGGCCGCCAGATGGGGCGCGATCGGGGCCGCGAATCGCCACGGCGAGATGGACGCGATCGACGTCGCGGTCGGTTCGATGCCGAGACTCCGCAGCAGCAGCGCCGGGTCGCTCGAGGGATCGTCCGGGTCGAATCCTGAGACGACCGGCTTGAGCGGGAGGACCTCCACCCCGACCGCTCGTAATTGCCTGCAGAGGATCGTCGTGACCAGGGTCTTGCCGACGCCCGTCCCCACTCCGGTGATGAACAGGTCGTTCATGACCATACCGCCGATCGATCAAACGTATTGGTGCTCTTTCAACAAAGCGGCCGCCCGGTCGATCGGCTCGGGCTCGTGCAGCGCCGAGAAGGCGAACCTGAGCCGGGCCGTCCCGGGCGGGACCGACGGCGGCCGGATCGCCACGACGAGTAAGCCGTATTTCTCCAACATGGCCGATGCCGCCAGCGCCCGCTCGGGCTCGCCGAGGATGACCGGCACGATCGGACTCTCCGCGGGCGGGCGTCCCAGCGCGGCGGCGAACCTCCTGGCATTCGCCAGCGGTCTAACCCGCAGGTCCGGATCGTCGCGGATGATTCGCAGCGCCGCCGCGGCGCCGGCGACGGAAGCGGGCGGCAGCCCCGTCGAGAACATCAGGCTCCGGGAGCGGTTCTCCAGCCAGGCGATCAGCTCGGTCGATCCGCAAACGTACCCGCCGAGACCGCCCGCGGCCTTCGAGAGCGTCCCCATCTGCACGTCCGCGGGCGTCGACGGACAGACGCCGAGTCCGTGGGCGTCGTCGGTCATCAACCACGCGTCGAATTCGCGAGCGAGCTCGCCCAGTTCCTCGACCGGCCCCCGGTCGCCGTCCATGCTGAAGACCGTCTCGGTGAGTATCAAACATCTCTCGAAGGCGCCGCGGTTCGCCTCCAGCAGCTCTCGGCAATGGCCGACGTCGTTGTGATCGAAGCGATGGACGGTCGCGCCGAGAGCCGCGCCCCGTCCCACGAGCAGGCGTGACAGAGTCGGTCGGCAACGATGAGGTCGCCCTGACCGACGAGGACCGGTATGGTCCCGACATTCGCCATGTATCCGCTGCTGAAGACGAGCGCGGCGCTCGGTGCCTTTCATCTCGGCGAGGAGTGATTCGAGCTGGGCATAGAGCGGATGGCTGCCCGTGACGAGCCGCGACGCACCCGCGCCGATGCCGTGGCGCTCCATCGCCTCGCGGGCGGCGGCGATCACCTCCGGATGATGAGTCAGACCCATATAATCATTGCAACTGAACGAGACGTATTCCTTTCCGCCCCGGCGTACCCGGCCCGACCCGATCCGCTCCGTCTCGACCAGCCGGCGGCGTAGCGATCGGCCTTCCGCGATGGAGAGCTGGCCGCGGGCGTAGTCCCGAAGCGCCGGCATGGGTTGACATCCTCCCTGGAAATGCGACGATTGCAGAGACTGTAGCATCGACACCGGCATCATTGTCTGTCGCCCCGAAGGGGCCGCCACAAATCAGCCCAGGGCAACGCCCTGGGATCGGATCGGATGGGGATCCCTGAGCCCTGAAAGGGCGGAACATCGCCGTGCCCGTGTCCCGCCCTTTCAGGGCTCGAGGTCGCTCCGACTTCCAGGTCCCAGGGCGTTGCCCTGGGCTGATCTGTTCGGCCCCTTCGGGGCAGGACCCCCATGCCCGGTATCCTTGCTATAGACTCCGATTGCACCGGAACCGAAGCCACTGTAGATGAGGGACCCGATGGATTTCAACGCCGAATCCCCTGTCGCGGAGAACGACACCTCCGCCGTCCGCCACGACTGGACGCTCGACGAGGTGCTCGCCCTGTTCCGGTTGCCCTTCAACGATCTGCTCTACCGCGCAGACGGTCCACCGCGCGACTTTCGACGCCAACGCGGTTCAGATCTCGACCTTGCTCTCGATCAAGACGGGCGGGTGCCCGGAAGATTGCGCCTACTGCCCGCAGAGCGCCCACTATCAGACCGGCGTGACGATGGACAAGCTGATGGCCCGGGAGACCGTGCTGGCCGAGGCGCGTCGGGCGAAAGAGGCGGGCGCGACGCGGTTCTGCATGGGGGCGGCCTGGCATCGCCCCGGGACAGCGATGTCGAACAAGTGGCGGAACTCGTCGAGGGCGTCAAGGCGCTGGACCTGGAGACCTGCGCGACGCTCGGGATGCTCACGCGCCGGCAGGCCGACCGTCTCAAGGACGCTGGGCTCGACTTCTACAACCACAACTTGGACACGTCGGCGTCTTACTACGGGCAGATCATCCGCACGAGGACGCTTCAGGACCGTCTCGAGACGCTGGAGCACGTCCGCGCGGCCGGGATGCACGTCTGCTGCGGCGGAATCCTCGGGATGGGCGAGGGCCTCGAGGACCGAGCCGAGCTGCTGCGGACCCTGGCGAACCTGCCCGAGCATCCCGAGAGCGTGCCGATCAACCAGCTCGTGCGGGTGGAAGGCACGCCGCTGGCCGGTGCCGACCCGGTCGACCCGCTCGATTTCGTCCGGACGATCGCCGTGGCGCGGATCCTGATGCCGCGCTCGGTCGTGCGGCTCTCCGCCGGCCGCGAGTCGATGAGCGACGAGCTCCAGGCCCTCTGCTTCCTCGCCGGGGCGAATTCGATCTTCTACGGCGAGAAGCTGCTCACGACGCCCAACCCGGCCACGCACGCGGACCGTCGGCTATTCGATCGGCTGGGGCTGCGGCCGATGGCGCCGGCCCCATGCGATGAGGATCGGCTGCCGAGCGAGCGCGAGGCCGTGAGAGGACCGATCCAAGATGACGGATTGAAGAGCGAGAATGGCTTTCAACCCGCGTCGTGTCAAGGATCCGGGTACCCGTTCACGGGTCGAGGGTGACAAGTGTACAGAATGGCGTCGCACAGCGAGCATGCTTCGAAGGTGCTTCGGTCGATCCGACCGAAGCGCGCACGGGGACCGTCCGACGCTTCGGCGGATCCGACCGAAGCGCCAAGGATGCCGGCGGCGCTCCCGCCCCGGCGGACACCGAACGACGAGTCCTCGGATGGCCGGAGGCTGAGTGGCTCACCTCGCCGGTCGTCCGACACCGGGCGCGCCGGCGATCCCCGGCCGGCCGCGTCACCGGGCCGACGGGAGGCCGCGAGAAAGGCGCGTCCCGTCTCCGCCGGGTCCCGCCTTCGGTGCAGTCAGGCGCGCGCCCGGAACGAATGGAAGAAGCCCTCGTACCGTTCGACCAGCCGGTCGGCGTCCCAGCGCCGCGACTCACGAATCGCCAGCTCGCGATGCCGGTGCTCGAAATCCGGATCGTCCCAGAGCCGCTCGACGATCGCCACCCACGGCGCCACCTCGCGCGCCGTCGGCACTGGCGCATTCGACGCCGTGTACCGCGAAGGGATCGTCAGCACGAACCCATACCGGCCCAGGATGAGATCGATCCCACTTCTCCATGTCGGCCCAGGATGAGACAATGGCTCCGCCTGGCCGTCATCAATGGCATCGCTTGTTGTCGGGGATCAGACAATGGATGAGACGACGCCCGCGTCTCAAACGGCAGCCTCTCGATCGCCCACCGAGGCTTCGAACGACCCCTCGGACGAGACGAAGAGCCTGTCCGGGACCGAAGGCTCGCAACCGCCCGGCGCGGACTCGAGCGGCTCCCCGGACGGCGATCCCTCGAGGATCGGGCGCTACCGGATCATCCGCCGGCTCGGTCAGGGTGGGTTTGGGCGAATCTATCTGGCCCACGACGACGACCTCGACCGCCCGGTCGCCATCAAGGTGCCGAACCCGGAACGAATCACCGACTCTGCGGACCTGGAAGCGTTTCTCACTGAAGCCCGCATTCTCGCCAAACTGGACCATCCCCACATCGTGCCGGTCTTCGATGTGGGTCGCACGGAAGACGGCCTCTGCTTCGTGGTATCGAAGCTCGTCGAAGGCAGCGACCTTGCAGTGAGGATGGGACAGGTTCGAATGGCCTTCCGGGACTCGGCGGACCTGGTGGCCACCGTGGCCGACGCATTGCACTACGCCCACACGCGAGGGCTGGTCCATCGCGATATCAAGCCAGCCAACATCCTGATCGACCCATCAGGCAAACCCTGCGTGGCGGACTTCGGGCTCGCCCTCAAGGATGAAGACTTCGGCAAGGGGGGGGGCTGGCGGGCACGCCGGCCTACATGAGTCCCGAGCAGGCCAGGGGCGAAGGTCACCGCGTCGATGGGCGATCCGACATCTTCAGCGTGGGCGTCGTGTTCTACGAGTTGCTGACCGGAAAGAGACCATTCCGCGGGGATTCTCTCCGGGAGGTACTTGAGTCGATCACCGCCACCGAGCCTCGTCCGCCCCGCCAGATCGATGACACGATCCCCAAGGAACTGGAACGGATCTGCCTGAAGACACTCTCGAAGCGGGCGTCGGAGCGGTACAGCACCGCCAGGGACATGGCGGAAGACCTGCGCCTGTTCACCCAGGCCGCGGGAGGCACGGTCTCGCCTGGCGCCCCTGCGGTTCTTGCAAGCCCCCCACCCGGATCAAGCCTGGAATCCCCTCCGCTCCCGGCCACGTCCGGGCAATCCGACTCCATCCAGCGACCGATCAAGATCGTCCCCAGAGGGCTGCGGTCCTTCGATGAACATGATGCCGACTTCTTCGTGGAGCTCTTGCCCGGTCCTCGGGACCGGGACGGACTGCCTGACAGCATCCAATTCTGGAAGCGAAGGATCGAGCAGAGCGACCCCGACCTGACCTTCAAGGTCGGGCTGATCTACGGCCCCTCGGGCTGCGGCAAGTCATCGCTCGTGAAGGCGGGACTTCTGCCCCGGCTGGGCAAGCACGTCCTCCCGATTTACATCGAGGCGACCCCGGAAGAGACGGAAGCTCGGCTGGTCAAGGGTCTACGAAGGGTCTGTCCTGAACTGCCCCGAGGATTGGGGCTGGTCGATTCGCTGGCAAAGCTCCGAAGGGGCCGCGTCCTGCCACCCGGGCGCAAGGTGTTGCTGGTCCTGGATCAGTTCGAGCAATGGCTCTTTGCCAGGTGGGGTGAGCAGAATACGGAACTCGTCACCGCGCTTCGTCAGTGCGATGGCGAACATCTCCAAGCGGTCGTGATGGTGCGGGATGATTTCTGGATGGCGGCGACCCGGTTCATGAGGGATCTCGAGATCCGCCTCCTCGAAGGGGAGAACTCGGCGGCCGTTGATCTCTTCGACTTGGACCACGCCCGAAAGGTGCTCGCGGCATTCGGTCGAGCATTCGGCAAGCTTCCCGAGAATGCGCCGTATGCGTCGAGTGACCAGAACGAATTCCTGAAGGAATCCGTGAATGGACTGGCGGAAGAAGGCAAAGTGATTTCCGTTCGCCTGGCGCTCTATGCCGAGATGATGAAAGGCAAGCCTTGGGCTCCTTCCACCCTCAAAGAAGTGGGCGGAACGAAGGGTGTCGGTGTCACATTTCTGGAAGAGACCTTCAGCGCCTCGACCGCGCCCCCCGAGCATCGACTCCACCAGAAAGCCGCCCAGGCGGTGCTGAAAGCTCTACTGCCCGTGACCGGCACGGACATCAAGGGGCAGATGAGATCGCGCCAGGAATTGCTCGAAGCCTCGGGTTATGCGGACCGCCCCGGAGACTTCGATGACCTGATCCACATCCTCGACCCGGAGCTTCGCCTGGTCACCCCCACCGACCCGGAAGGCTCCTCGAGTGGAGGTCAGAAGACCACCGCGAGCGGGCAATACTATCAGCTCGCGCATGATTACCTGGTTCACTCCCTGCGGGACTGGCTGACCCGCAAGCAGCGTGAGACACGTCGAGGAAGGGCGGAACTTCGCCTGGCGGAACGCTCCTCGCTCTGGAACTCCAAGCCCGAGAACCGCCACTTGCCGTCTCCTGCGGAGTGGGCGAACATCCGGCTGCTGACGAAACGGCGGGACTGGACGGAGCCACAACGCCGGATGATGAAGCGTGCGGGACGAGTGCATGGTCTAAGGGCACTGGGATTGGTCACGCTGGTCTCCTTGATCACCTGGGGAGGGATCGAGGGCTATGGCACACTACGGGCTTCGGCGCTGGTGGAGTCACTTCAGAAGGTCGGCACGCCAGACGTTCCCGCCATCGTCAATCAACTCTCGGGTTACCGCCGCTGGGCTGATCGTCGGCTCGCGCGCGCGGCACAAAGTACCGATGAGCGGGAACATCTCCACGCCAGCCTCGCCCTCCTCCCCGTCGATGCCTCTCAGGTTGACTTCCTCTTCCACCGCCTTCTCAAAGCCACATCGAGCGAACTTCCCGTCCTGTGTGATGCCCTGAAAGCCCACCGTTCCACCCTGACTCCGAAGCTCTGGACCGTGCTCGAGTCAGCCAAGCCGGGCGATGACGCTGTACTTCCGGCCGCCAGTGCCCTGGCAAGCTACGCCCCGGATGACGCCCAGTGGGAGGCAGTGGGCGGCAAGGTGGCTCAGGCGTTGGTGTCGGCCAATGCCATCCAACTCGGACCCTGGATCGAAGCCCTGCGTCCCGTTCGGGGCAAGCTGTCGGCTTCGCTCGCCGCGATCTTCCAGGACAAGGATCGCCATGAGTCAGAACTCAATCTGGCGACGAACATCCTCACCGATTACGCCAGCGATGACCCGGAAAGACTTGCCGAACTGCTCATGGTCGCCGGCTCGAAAGAGTATTTGAGCCTGTTCCCGGTCGCCGCGAGGAGCGCAGAGCAGATCGTGCCTGTTTTTCAGGCCGAGCTTTCCAAGAGAGCGACGTATTCATGGCACGATGTGCCGCTCGATCCATCGTGGACGCAACCAGACGCCAGTCTCGTGAGTCGGCTCGAGCAGACGCAGGGGATTCTCGCCGCGCGGTTCGCTTTCTGCCAGACAATGCCAATCGACGAGTTCCTGACGACCGCCCTGGCTCTGCGCAGCTTGGGATACAGGCCCGTGAGCTTCCGCCCGTATGCCGACGGGCAGACATTGCGAGTCGCGGCAGTCTGGACGCGCGATGGACGGAACTGGCGAATCGTTTCCAGTCTGACCGCCGATGCAATCCGACAACAGGATGAACGCAACAAGAACGAGAAGTTCCTCCCCGTCGATGTCGCCGGGTACGTGACGATCGACAAAGACGCCAAGCCGACCGACCATTATGCGGCGCTTTGGGTCGAGAAATCCGGCGAGGACGACGCTCGGTTGTACGTTGGGATTAGCGCCGATCGCGAGACCGAGGTTCACGACGCGCTTTTCGAGGCGAAGCTCATTCCGCGGACTCAGAACGCCATGATCGGGCCCGACGGGCGCGCGCAGCTATTGCGGCGTTTGGGGACGACCCCCAGGAGCCGCCGTCACAGGTCGGACCATTCGAAACCAGCTCGAGGAAAACTTCGAGCACAGCCAGGCGGAACTCAGCGACCAGTTGCTCCTCGATGTGTCGGTCAGTGGGGCATGCAAACCACAGCCGTCCCAAGAGCGTGCGCAGGCTGACCTTCAAAGCAAAGGTAACGATGCCGGCCCGGGCCCGATCCGGGATGATCCGGCGTTTCCCGAGCTGGCGGGGGCAGCTCATGCCGACCGCCGTTACGCTGCTGTCTGGAGCACGGATGCGAGCTTCGAGGCGATTTCGATCTACGGCGTTGATCCCGTCGCCCAGGTTTCCAGGTCTCGTGACCTCATCACCCTGGGTTATCGTCCGGTGTCGTGGTCGGTGTCCCGGACAACTCCAGACGGAACGCCGGTGAGCGCGTCAGTCTGGCACCGGCCCGTGGTCAAGGAGCAAGTCAAGGACCGACTGGCCAAGCGGCAAGCAAGGGCCGCGGTCGGTTTGATGCGGCTGGGCCGGGTCGAGGAGGTCTGGCCTCTCCTGCGGCACAGCGCCGATCCGCGCCTGCGCAGTTTCATCATCAACTGGCTGAATCCGCTGTGCGCTGACCCGAGGGTGATGGCGAGTGAACTCGCGCGACTGGATTCCCCCGCTCGCCCCGCGGAGCGGGAAGAGGGTGGCCGACGGCCGGGTGAGGTGTCCGCTCCACCAGGATCACAGCGGATGGACACCATCCTCTTCCACCCCGAAACCTCGGTACGGCGGGCCGTGATTCAGGCCCTCGGGACCTACCCGAACGATAGGCTTTCCGCCGGCGAACGCGACCAACTCGCCGCCAAGCTGCTTGCCCTCTACCGCGACGACCCCGACGCAGGTGTTCACGGGGCGGCCGCATGGACCCTCCGTCAGTGGGGCCAGCAGGAGAAGCTCAAGGCCGCCGATGCCGAGCTGAGCGGGCTCAAGGACAAAGGTCACCGCCGCTGGTTCGTCAACCGGCAGGGGCAGACGTTTGCGGTCATCGACGGGCCGGTCGAATTCCGCTTCGGGTCGCCGCCAGCCGAGCCGAATCGTAATGCCGCGATGGAAACGCCTCGCCGCCTCGTCATCCCCCGCCGGTTCGCCATCGCCACCAGGGAGGTCACAGTCGAGCAGTGGCAGCGGTTCGTGCGGACCAACAGCCAGCTCGGAATGCCCCCTAGCTTCGTGAACCAGTTCAGTTCCGCCCCCGACTGTCCCATGATCGGGTTCACCTGGTACATCGCGGCAAACTACTGCAACTGGTTGAGCGAGCAGGAGGGGTTGCCCAGGGACCAGTGGTGCTACCTGCCCAACCAGCGGGGGGACTACGACGCGGGGATGATGATTCCCGCCGATGTACTCAAGCGCTCCGGATACCGCCTGCCCACCGAGGCAGAATGGGAATTCGCCTGCCGCTCCGGTACGACGACCAGCCGTTACTTCGGACTGTCGCTCGAGCTGCTGGGCAACTACGCCTGGTATCAGGCCAACAGCCGGGAGCACGCCTGGCCGTGCGGGAGCTTGCTGCCGAACGATCTGGGGCTGTTCGACATGCTCGGGAACGAGTTTGAATGGGCGCAGGACGGCACGGGCCGTCTGATGCCCGAAACGAGGGGCCGCTTTAGTGATATAATAGTTAGGTCAGAATTAATTAATGAAACGGTCCCTCGTTTGCTTCGGGGCGGGTCGTTCTACTATCTCCAGACCGGCATCCGCTCGGCGGTCCGCAGCGCGTTCGCCCCGTCGGTTCGCATCTCCAACTTCGGCTGTCGCCTCGCCCGGACTTACGAGTGATCTGCTTTACTCCTGTGCTGGAAGCTCTGCCGCCTTTCAGCGGCACATCGCCTTCTGAAACAAGGACTTGGGAGTGTCGGAAGTGTGGCAGCTCTGCCACTAAATAGGTCCACGCAAGAGGGAAAGTAGGGTGGGCTCTGCCCACCGATGAGGGCCTCTCGTCGGTGGGCAGAGCCCACCCTACATTCTGCGCGTCGCCACTTTCCCCATTGGGTGGATCTATTTAGAAAAGCGCTCCAAAGATAACATGAATACATTAATAAGTTTTCATAATTTATTTGCTGAAAACGACTCATAAATCGGGGCGACAGGATTTGAACCTGCGAACTCACGGACCCGAGCCGGGCGCTCCGACACTCGCAAGACAACGCCACAAAGGAGCTTGGGGGCTGCTCACGCGGAGGTCGAGAGAACCGAGAACGCTCGCGGGCCGTTCTTGCGGTCAGCCTTCTCGCCTTGGCGGCTGCCTACCGCGATCCTGCGCGCGTCGGTCCGACGACACCGACGCACGTTCCGGGGCTGGTTACGACCCACTGGCGACAGGATCGGCTTCGATGCTGACGCACCTTCTTTGCGTGTGAATGAGTGTCAACCTCAGCCCGTGAACGCGTACGGATCGGGGTCATTCAGTCTTCCATCTTGAATCTTCGATTCGATTCGTTCCCGTCCCGTGAGTTCCGAGCCTGCTCCACGGCGTCATGAGCGTTGTCGACCATCCCCGAGGATGGACGGCCGGAGTTACGATGCACTCCCCGCTCGCGGGCGAGGAGCCGGGCCAGCGACGATCCGCCGGGTAACCCCCTGTGTCCCTGGGAGAGGGCGGCTTCGATACCGCTCCAGGTCTCGCCCGGTGCCTCCGGGATCGGACCCGACCTGCAGTTGGGCCATCGCCCGGTGCGGGCGTGATGGGCATCGGCCCAGGCGAGGATCCCGTCAACCGTAAGGGGCGGGAGGGCCTTCTGGTTTCGCGTCCCGCGCTCGGCCGCGAGCAGGCGAGCCAGCGAGGAGCCCCCCGCCAGGCCGCGGTAGGCGTGGCTGAGTGCGTTCTCGACGCCATTCCAGGTCTCGCCCGGCGCCTCCGGGATGGGCCCCGAGTGGCTCGTCGGCCATTTGCCGTGGCGCTCGCGATGCGCATCGGCCCAGCGGAGGATCTCCGGGATGGTCAATGGCGGGAGGCCCATGTGGTTGCGCGCCCGCGCTGCCGCGCGAGGAGCCGGGCCAGCGACGATCCGCCGGATAGCCCGCGGAGGCCCCCGGTGAGGGCGCTGACCTGATAGCGCTCCAGGTCTCGCCCGGCGCCTCCGGGATCGGCCCCGGCCCATCGGTCGGCCATCGCCCGGTGCGGGCGTGATGGGCATCGGCCCAGGCGAGGATCCGGTCCACCGTCAGGGGAGGGACGTCCGCCTGGTTGCGTGCCCCGCGCTGCGCCGCGAGCACGCGACGGAGCGAGGAGCCGACCGGCAGACCGCGGCTTCCCCGCTGGAGCGACGATTGAATGTTCTTCCAGGTCTCGCCGGGCGCTCCCGGGATCGGTCCGGAATTCTGGGTCGGCCACGCGCCGTGGCGCTCGCGATGCGCATCGGCCCAGCCGAGGATCTGCGGGATGCTCAACGGCGGGAGGTCGCATGTGTTGCGCCTCCCGCGCTCCCGGTCGAGCACCCGGGCCAGCGACGATCCACCGGCGAAGCCCCGGATGCCCTTGCGCATGGCCAGGTCGACGGCCATCCAGTTCTCGCCGGGAGCCTCGGCGACGAGGCCGTCGTCGCGCGTCGGCCAGCGGCCGGTGCGCCCGTGGAAGGCATCAGCCCACGACAGGATCTGCTCGTCGCTCAACGGAGGAAGACGGGACTTGTTCCGGACCCCGCGACGCTCGGCGAGCAGTTGGGCCAGGGACGAACCGCCCGGGAGACCGCGGATTCCCTCACTCAGGCCGGATTCGACTCCTTGCCAGCTCTCCCCGGGCGCCTCCGCGATCGGACCGGATTCGTAGTGGGGCCATCGGCCCGTGCGCGCGTGATGGGCATCAGCCCAGGCGAGGATCCGTTCCAGGTCCCAGGGCGGGAGATCCATCCGGTTGCGCACCCCGCCGCGCCGCCAGCAGTCGTGGCAGCGAGGAACCGCCGGCCAGGCCGCGAATGCCTCGCAAGAGCGCCTCGTTGACGTGTTGCCAGGTCTCACCCGGGGCGTCGACGATCCAGCCCGAGTCGTTGGTTGGCCAGGAGCCGTTCCGCTGATGGTGCGCGTCGGCCCAGGCCAGGATCTGCGCCTCGGACAGTGCAGGCTTTTCCCAGTGGCGGAACACACCCCGCATCCCGGTCAACAGCCGGGAAAGCGACAGACCCGCGGGACGATCCGTCCGACCGGCTCGGAGCGCGTCGTCCACCGTCTTCCAGGTGATCCCATCCGCGCCGGGGATGTGGCCCGTGGTCGTGATCGGCCGACGGCCGGTCCGTTCGTGGTACGCGTCGGCCCAGGTGAGGATCCGGTTCGACGGTGAAGTCCGAGGGTTGCTGGGGGGATCGCACCCAGTGCTCGCTGAGGAACCGAAGGAGCGTTGTGCGACCCGGGAGACCCCGCAAGCCGAAAAAGAGAGCCGCTTCCACAAGCATCCAGGTCTCACCCGGTTCCTCCGGGATTTCGCCTACCTTCGATGTCGGCCACTGGCCGGTCCGCGCGTGGTGCGCGTCCGCCCACGCGAGGATGTCCGCCTCGTCGATCTCCGGTAGATCACCCCGCTCCTTACGCGCCTTCCATACCTCTATGCGGAGAATCCTGCCCCATGCCCGCGTCTTCTTGTCTTTGCGATCCCGCCTCGCCCGGGCTCTCCTACGCGCCCGGCGATCCGGCCGGACCGCACTCGGATCTTCGCAGTATCCCGTCATCCCTCGCCCTCGACTCGATCGGCTATCGCCGTCCCAGTGACCATGACCACTTGCCATAAACCTACAACAGGCCGAGAAGTTGTCATCATACCCGCCTCGCCGTCGGCCAGATTAAGTGATCATCAGTTCACTAGAGGGCCTGGGGTACCGGAATTCATCCGAAGAAAGTAGGACAATGTGCCAAAGCGACATTCGTATAATTAAGGTGCAGCGAAGCAGGCTGAGCGGCGGAGCGAGTGACGAGTGGGCGAGGTAGCGATCGACACGGTCTGAGCGACAAGGACAACCCTGACCGAGACAAGCCATGCCAAAATGCCATCCTCAACACCGAAATCGACTGGACAAGTGACTCGCACTTCTCTCACGCCAGGAGCTATCGCGCAAACATGCATAACAGCAAGCACAAACGACTTCTCCCAAGATGTCTCTGCCGGCCGAGACGGCGATGCATGCGGCGTCTCTTCCGATCGAAGCCAACCTTCATTACTCCTCCACAATCCTGCATAATGACACACATGAATACATGCATTCTATCCGCTGATGGAATGGTAGCGGCCTGTTCTGGCGTCAGCGAAACAAAGCCATTCTCCACCCACCTTCCGAAGATTGAGTGCGTGATTGCTCGACTTAGAGGCCCTGGGAACCTCGAGTTCGACGAAACGAACCCAAAGATACGTGGAATGCGTAGAATTTGTGGAATGAGTCGTCTGTTACGTCTGAGAAAAATAAGTGGATCATAGGGTTCCGCGTCGATGGAGGCCATTCTCAACTCAGGAAGGCGTCCTTCGTTTCGACGAAACGAACCCAAACTTATATTGATTAGGATAGTTGTATCGATCAGGAAAAATATGATAAATAGGAATTTTGGCGAGTTCGCCCTGGTCGCTCATGACGTGACAGGTCGTCTCAAGGACGCCGCGCGACCGTGCTCCGCCACCGATCGAAGCCAGAACCGTCGAGGGTCAAGGGACGTGTTGGCGAGGGAACGTCGCCCTCCGGAATCGTCTGCCTGGGGGCCGGGATCATTGCCCGACCCGGGACCGGGGGTTAACCTGGAGTCATGCTCTTCCAAAGTCCAGCCGCTCTTCAGGGTCAACTCCGCGGAAGGTGGGATGAAACTTCGAGAACGCGCACAACCAATGGATGCCTTTCCGGCGCCTTTCCATCAGGGGGCCGTTGCGAAGCTTCACGATGCATGCATGGTCCGGTGAGGTTTGGTGGCGAGGCATGACAATCGGACAAACGGGGACGTCGCCGATGAGCTCGCAGGCTACCGTGCATTCTGTTGAGGACCTCAAGGCGTTCCGCGCCGCGCTGGCGCTCTATGGCGAGGAAACCCTCGCCGCACTGGGCGCCGTGGGGGCCGAGGTCCGTCGCACGGTCCTCTGGCTCGAGCAGAACCGGCCGGGGTACTGGCACGACCAGATCAAGCGCCGTCGCGAGCTGGTCTCGCAGGCGAAGGGCGAGGTCTTCCGCAAGAAGCTCCAGAAGCGGCCCGATTACAACCCGCCGATGAGCGAGCAGATGGAGAACCTCCGCAAGGCCGAGGCCAGCCTGCTTGAGGCCGAGAAGCGCCTCACGCTCGTCCGCAAGTGGCAGCCGCGGCTCCAGCATGCCGTCCTCGAGTATCAGGCCAGCGTCCAGCGGATCAAGGACATCGCCGCGACCGATATTCCCAACGCCGCCCTGTTACTCGGCCGGATCGTCAACTCCATCGAGGGCTATCTCCGCGTCCAGCCGCCGTCGGGGGCCGGGTTGGAAGCCGACACCACCATGGCACGAGCGTCGTCCGCGATGGAGGAGATCGCGGCCACGCTCATCGCCGAGGACATCGCTCGTGTCGAGGCGGCCCGGGGCGACGGGCAGCCCGAGTCCGACGAGTCGCCCCCCGCCGCGAGCGCGTCGGATACCGAGCAACCGTCGTGATCCATTGTGAAAGGACCGATCCCGTGGCCGGCATGAACCAGTGACGCGGTGCCTGAACCCCGCGGCCCGGCCGGCGGTGATCGCCCGCCGGGGAATCGTAAGACTCGAGGCATGTGCCGACGACGGCCCGGGATTGGTTCCCGCGACCTTGACCCAACCGAGGTAAACTGTCATGCCCAACTCCAAGGCCATCGCCGGCTCGCATCGCCTGGCCCAGTGCTTCCGCCAGGTGCGCGAGCATTGGCTGGCCACCGAGGCCACGTGGAGCGACTCGGTCCGCCAGCGGTTCGAGGAGCGATATCTGACGCCGATCGAGTCGGCGGTCGACTCGGCGGTCAACGGGATCGGGAAGATGGCCGAGATCCTCGAACAGGTCCGCCGCGACTGTTCCGACCGGAGCGAGCTGCTGTGAGCATCACGACGTCCTTGCCGGAATTGGCCGTGCCGACGAGTCCCGCGATACCGACCCCGGCCCCGGGCGAGCCCCCGATCCTCCGCCGCGAGCGCGCGGTCTTCCGCGAGATCCTCCGGCTGGTCGCCGAGCGCGCCGCCGCCGAGGCCCAGGTCGAAGGAGCCCGCTCCCGCGGCGATGCGACGGCCGACTCCGAGTACGAGCGGACCAAGCGGACCCTCCGCGAGAAGGTCCAGCAACTCGATCGCGACGCGCGTGCCGCCGATGAGCAGAAGCGGCGCTCGATCGTCGAGGCCGCCATGCGCGGCGAAGCCGAGGCGAAGCAGCAGTTCGCCGACGCCAGCCGTCGCATCGCCAGGGAGTTCGATAAGCACCGCGAGATCGCCCGCAACGAGCTCAGCCGCGGCCGGTCCGATGCCGCCGCCAGCTTCGACGCCGGGCAGGTCAAGGCGGCCAAGGAACACTCAGAAGCCATCGCTCCGATCCTGGAACTCGTCGAGCTCGCCGACTCCCATCGCCACCGGCTCGCCGCGCTGGCCGCCGATCATACGAAGCTACGGCTCGACCCCGAACCGCCGTCCCCGTCCGACGAGGACCTGTCGAAGTTCCAGGACCCAGTTGACGAGCTGTTCGATCGCCTGTCGCGCATGGAGACGCCCCTCAAGCTGCTCGAGGGCCTCGTCATCCCCAAGCTGATGATCGGGGCTCGCGAGGCCTGGATCCACGTGGTCGTCGTGGGAGCGGTCCTCGGGATCGCCGCGATGGCCGGCGGTGGGGCCGCGGGGATCGGCGGCGGGCTCGCGGCGGGAGCGGCCCTGGCGGTGTTGCTCCGCATCTGGCTGGTCAAGCTGTCCAAGGACCAGCTCGAACGGCTCTACCTGCCGCTCATGAAGGCCCTCGCCGACGCCGACAACCTCGCGGCCTATTGCCGCGAAAGGGTTGACGGCGGGCTCAACGAGGCGCGGAAGGCCCTGACGGCACGGCGCGAAGACGAGCTGAAGCGAGCCGAGGCCAATCACGCCCGGAGCATCTCCGCCGGCGAGGCCCATCGCGACGAGCAGCTCCGCAAGATCAACGAGGTCTACGCGACCCGGATCACCGAGGTCCAGACGACCCAGCAGCGCGACCTCCGCGACGCCATCGATGCGCACGACCACCTCATGGCCGAGCTCAAGGCGCAGGCCGCGGCCAAGGCCGTCAAACTGGACGAGAAGTACCGGACGCTCAAGGAGCAGGTCAGGACCCGCCACGAATCGTCGTGGAAGGCAATGTCCGATGCCTGGCGCGAGGGGATGCGACAGGCGACCGGGGAGTTCGACGCGATCGATCGCGAGGCCGCCGGATATGGCCTGCGCTGGGACGACCCGGTCTGGGCGTCGCGGACGTTGCCTGGCGCGATCCCGCCGGTGACCCGTTTCGGCGACGTTTCGCTCGACCTCCGCGACCTGCCGGGTGGGATCTCGCCCGATGCCCGGTTGATGGAAGGCATCCGCACGCGGTTCGCGTTCCCCGCCCTGCGGGCATTCCCGTCCGGAACCAACCTGCTCGTCGAGCACCCGCCCGAAGGCCGCGCCGCGGCGCTGGGCGTGCTGCAAGCGTCGATGCTCCGGCTGCTGACGAGCCTGCCGCCGGGACAGGTGCGGTTCACGATCGTCGACCCCGTGGGGATCGGCCGCAGCTTCGGTGCGTTCATGCATCTGGCCGACTTCGACCCGACGATGGTCACGCACCAGGTCTGGACCGATCCCCGCCAGATCGAGGAACGGCTGGCGGATCTGGCGGCGCACATGGAGACGGTCACGCAGAAGTACCTGCGGAACGAGTACGCCACGCTGGAGGAATACAACGCCGTGGCCGGCGAGGTCGCCGAGGCCTATCGCGTCCTGGTCATCGCCGATTTCCCGGCCAAGATCGACGAGAAGGCCGCGGCGCGGCTGGCGGCACTCGCCGCCGGCGGCATACCCTGCGGCGTGGTGCTGCTCGTCGCCGCCGACACCTCCCGCCCGATGCCGGCCGACTTCTCGCTCGGCGACCTGCGGCCTCATTGCGCCAGCCTGACCTGGGACGGCGCCCGGCTCGCCTGGCCCGACCCCGACTTCGGGGCCCATCCGCTCGCCCTCGACGGCCCGCCCGCCGCCGACTTCGCCACCCGAGAGATCCTGCGCGTCGGGGCGGCCGCCAAGGATGCGCGTCGCGTCGAGGTCCCCTTCGAGTTCATCGCGCCGCCCGAGCCGGAATGGTGGACGCGCGACAGCCGGTCGGGCATCGACGTGCCGCTCGGCAAGGCGGGCGCGACCAAGCGTCAACACCTCGAGCTGGGGCAGGGGACCTCGCAGCACGTCCTGCTCGCAGGCCGCACCGGCTCGGGCAAGTCGACGCTGATGCACGCCCTGATCACCAACGTCGCCCTCAACTACAGCCCGGACGAGATCGACCTCTACTTGATCGACTTCAAGAAGGGCGTCGAGTTCAAGGTGTACGCGACCCACGAGCTGCCGCACGCGAGCGTCGTGGCGATCGAGAGCGAACGCGAGTTCGGTCTGAGCGTCCTCCAGCGGCTCGACGCCGAGCTGCGCGTGCGGGCCGAGCGGTTCCGCGAGGCCGGCGTCCAGGAGATCAACGGGTACCGCAATGTGCCGGGCTCGGCGCCGCTGCCCCGCATCCTCCTGATCGTCGACGAGTTCCAGGAGTTCTTCGTCGAGGAGGACAAGCTGGCGCAGGACGCGGCCCTCTGGCTCGACCGCCTCGTCCGCCAGGGCCGGGCGTTCGGCATCCACGTGCTGCTGGGTTCGCAGAGCTTGAGCGGCGCCTTCACCCTGGCGCGGAGCACGCTCGGCCAGATGGCCGTCCGGATCGCCCTGCAATGCAGCGAGACCGACGCCCACCTGATCCTGAGCGAGAACAACGTCGCGCCGAAGATGCTGTCGCGCCCCGGCGAGGCGATCTACAACGACGCCAACGGCGCGCCCGAGGGCAACCACTTCTTCCAGGTCGTCTGGCTCTCCGACGAGCGCCGCGAGCAGTACCTCGAGCGGATCCACGGGCTCGCGCAGTTGCGCAAGCCCATCCTCGCCCGCACGCCGATCGTCTTCGAAGGCGACGCCGCGGCCGAGCTTGCCTTGAACCCGATGCTGCGCGAGCGGCTGGAGGCTCCGGACTGGCCGGCGACGCCGCGGTCGGTGCAAGCCTGGCTGGGGGACGCGGTGGCGATCAAGGATCCGACCTCGGCCCTGTTCCGCCGCCTGGGAGGCAACCATCTGCTCATCGTCGGCCAGAACGACGAGGCGGCGCTCGGCGTGTCGGCCTCGCTCTTGCTCGGCCTCGCGGCCCAGTACGCGCCCGCGGCCGACCCGACGGCGCGCGCGGGCGCCCGCTTCTTCATCCTCGATGGCACCCCGGAGGACCATCCGATGGCCGGCGCGCTGGCGCGGATCGCCACGGTTCTGCCGCACGGCGTTGAAGTCGGCGGCTGGCGCGACACCGGCCGCATCCTCTCCGAGGTCGGCGAGGAGGTCCGGCGCCGACAGGAGGAAGGCGGCGACGGCCCCGAGATGTTCGTCCTGATCCACGACCTCGCCCGGTTCCGCGACCTCCGCCGCCGCGAGGATGAGTTCAGCTTCTCGCGGCGCGAGGACGAGTCGAGCAGCCCGGTCGACCACCTCGACGCGATCCTCCGCGAAGGGGCCGGACTCGGCGTGCACGTCATCACCTGGTGCGACACGGTCAACAACCTGAATCGGCACTTCGCCCACCAGGCGCTGCGCGAGTTCGAGATGCGCGTCCTGTTTCAGATGAGTCCGGCCGACTCCGGCCAGATGCTCGACAATCCGCTGGCCAGCAAGCTCGGGCCGCATCGGGCGCTGTTCTTCAGCGAGGAGCAAAACCGGCTGGAGAAATTCCGCCCCTACTGCCTCCCGTCCGACGATTGGCTGCGACAGTTCGGCGGGCGACTGGCGCGGCGCCCGGGTGTTGCCGGTTGAAGTCCCACGGGATCAACGATGAACCTGTCACCGCGAACGTCTGCTCCCGCTGTTGGCCGCATCGCGCGGACGGGAGGTCGCGCGCCGGCTCGATGCCTTCTTGACCGACGACGCCTTCCTCGCGCTCGCCGGCTTCACTCCCCACAGCGTCTCGAGCATGTCGATGGCCCTCGGGTCGTGACGCCTCAGCTCGATCCGGATGAACGGGAAGAAGTCGTTGGTCCCGAAGTAGGCTTCGCTCGCCTCGGCGAAGTACTCCATGGGGTTGGTCGCGGCATAGGCCTTCTCCTCCTGGCCGCTGTACCGCAGCACGCGGTCGTAGAGTCCCGCCTTCATGGCATGGTCATAGGCCGCCTTGACCCTGGGGTTGCCGAAGCCGCGCGCCAGGAACTGGTCGTGATAGCCGTGCGAGAGCTCGTGCAACAGCATCCAGGGTTGCTCGATCGTCCAAGCCAGGAAGTTCCGGGCGTTGGCCACCTCGACGCAACGTGCCTTCTCCGGATCCTTGCCGTGCTCGCGGAGCCAGTTCGGATCCGGGTGGTAGGTCATGCAGGGCGGGTCCGGCTCTTTCTCCTCGACCCAGATCCGGATCCTCTTCAGTTTCGACAGCGCGTCCTGAGGGACGACGCGCGTGATCTGGTAGAGCTGGAACGCCAGCAGCCTGAGGGTGCGATCGGCCAACTCCGGCTCTCCTTTGAGGAATCCGTTGTTGACCAGGACCGCCCAGCCCTCGATCTGCCGCGTCTGGTAGCCTCTCGGCGCTTTGGCCATCACGGACTGCTCGACCGCGGCCGACGCGGTTGCGCGATGCCGGGCCCCGACCGCGAGCGGCCCCAGCATCGCGGCCAGCAGGACAGTCACGACGAGCTGACCGTGGCCTCTCATCACGCCTCCGAGTCAGCGGCTCGGGTGCGGAGCGGGCCCGTAGATGACCTGCGGCGGCCGCACCTTGATCATGTGGTCCGTCTCGGCCGTGCGGCCGACGGCGTCGCGGCCCTGGAAGTAGTCCCGCTGCCAGCCATCCGGCCTGACCTCGCCCCGAGCCTTCTGCTGGTGGAAATCGCGGCGGCCCTGGTCCCACTCATAGTAGGCGCGCGCCAGCTCGGGGTCGTCGGCGAGCCGCTGGAACGAGACGGACGCCCCCTCGAGGTCCGAGCAGACGTTGCTGACCAGCGGGATGGCCTGGAAGAGCGGCTCGCCCACCTCGAAGCGCACGGGCAGGTTGGGGATCATCAGCTTGTAATTCATGGTGAACGACATGCTCACCCAATCGCTCTCGATCAGGGCTGTGAGCGGATGCGCGTTGACCTTGAAGTAATTGACCGGGCCGCAGACCAGGAGTCGGGAGCCGCGCGGCTTCGTGCGGAAGAGGAACGGCGTATTCCAGGTGATGATGCCTTCGCCGAACTGGCTGTTGATCCACTGCGACCACACCTCGCCGGCGGCGTCGAAGTGGAATTCGATGGTCCCCGGGTGCGTCGCGCCGCGCCAGGTCGCGGTGAAGCCGACGGGGTTCTTGATCCACCATCCGGTCTGGTTCACGATCGTCAGCGGCAGGCATCGATAGGCGTACCGCTGCGGCGTGCTGTTCATCCAGGAACGCTGCCAGTCGGCCCAGCACCAGTCCCACCCGGTGCCGTCGGCCCGGTTGGCCTTCATCATCGAGTCGTCGACGATCTGGTAGATGTTCACTTCGAGTCGTCGGTCATCCATGCGTCAACCCTCAAGCGGAGTATCCGGCCAGTCGGCGCAGTCCCGGCGTTCGATGGCGGCGCGAACGGGACGCCCTGGCCGAGCCAATCAAGCGTAGCCCACGGAGGTCGGATGATCAATCGGGAGTAGCGGGAGTTCCCATGCTCGCGGGGATCCTGGTATCCTGGCGAGACCCGGGTGACTCGCCCGGGATCACACCGCCGCTATCGAGTCGGAGACCGATGGACGAGCTCACGATCGGCTTGATCGGGATGGGGACGGTCGGTTCCGGGGTGGCCCGGCTCCTGACCGAGCATCGGCAGCGGCTGGAGAGGCGAGCCGGGCGGCCGATCCGCTGGAAATGGGCGGCCGTGCGCGACCTTCGCAAGGCCCGGGGCGTCCCGCTGGATGACGTTCACGTCACGGCCGAGGTCGAGCGAATCCTCGATGATCCCGAGGTCGACGTCATCGTCGAGACCATGGGCGGCACGGACCCGGCGCTGCAATACACGCTGGCAGCCCTGAGGGCCGGGAAGGACGTCGTCACCGCCAACAAGGCCCTGCTCGCCGAGCATGGCGGCCAGGTCTTCGCCCAGGCGCGGGCTTCGGGTCGAGCGGTGGCCTTCGAGGCCAGCGTCGGGGGCGGCATCCCGATCGTCCAGTGCCTCGGAGTGGCCCTCGCGGCCAACCAGATCCAGGGCCTCGCCGCGATCGTCAACGGCACTTGCAACTTCATCCTCACGCGGATGACGACGGAGGGCCTGCCCTACGAGGAGGCGCTGCGGCAAGCCCAGCAGCTCGGGTATGCCGAGGCCGATCCCAGCCTGGACGTCGACGGCACCGACACGGCGCACAAGCTGGCGATCCTGGCGCAGCTCGCCTTCGAGGCCAACGTCCGGCCGGCGGACATCCCCCGACAGGGGATCGATCGCCTCCAGGGCGCCGACATCAAGTACGCGGGCGAGCTCGGATACGCGGTCAAGCTCCTGGCACTGGCGAGGCTCTCGAACGCCGGCCTGGAACTGCGGGTCTCGCCGACGCTGGTCCGCCACGGCACGCCCCTTGCGGAAGTCCGGGGCCCGTACAACGCGATCCACGTCGTCGGCGACGCCGTCGGCGACACGCTGTTCTACGGCCGGGGAGCCGGCTCGATGCCGACGGCCTCGGCAATCGTCGGCGACCTGATCCAGGTGGCGATGGGCGCGGCCGGGGTCCCGTCGCGGCTCCGTAACCTCTGGTCGGACGACGCCCCCGCGATCCGCTTCGCCTCGCCCGGCGACATCCGCAGTCGATACTACCTGCGGTTCACGATCGCCGACCGGCCCGGCGTCCTGGGACGCCTGGCGCAGATCCTCGGCGAGCGCGGCATCAGCATCGCCAGCGTCATCCAGCATGACACCGGCGTCGACGCACCCGATCCGAGCCCGGTCCCCCTGGTCATCATGACCCACCTCGCCGTCCAGGCCGATCTCGACTCGGCCATCGAGGTCATCGATCGACTCGACGTCGTCCATGCGCCCAGCATCCGCCTGCGAGTCGAAGACTGAGATTGTCCCTTTCCCTGGGCTTTCCTAGGATGAGCACCCACCATTCGATCGTCGAATCGCGCCGGCACGGATGCCGCGCGGGGATGGAGCCTTCCATAGGAGATCGCCCTCATGCGATCGGTCAATGGGCGTACCGGGAACACAAGGACGTGGCCGCGCCTGCTGATGATGGCGACATCCGGCATCTGGCTTTGCGGGTGCGCCGCGATGACCACGGATGTCAACGCGTACTACCGCCAGATGGCGGTCAATTACCAGGAAGCCATCGAGCGCTCCAAGCTCGAGGAATCGACGCTGGAGAAGCAGGCGCGAGTCCTCGCCGCGACCGGCGATCGATCGAAGTCTCGGAAGGCCCGGCGCGAGCTCGACCGAGTCCAAGCCTGGGAAAAGCACTGCGCCCGCGAACAGCAACGATTCGAGAAGGCCGCCAAATGGATGGAATCGCATTTCGATCTGAACAAGAAAGAGGATGACAGAGTCGCAGGACCGGCCAGGGCGTTGTACTCGGTTCCTGCGGCCGATCCGCGGGCCGACGCCGACGCTAGTACGGATGCGAGCGCCGGCCGTTGACGTTCGAGTTGACGTTTCCGAACGGCCTCCCTGGCCCGAGCCCTCATGCGAGGGCATGCGCCAGGTCGTCTCGCAGATCCTCTACCTCTTCGATACCGACGCTGAGCCGTACCAGTCCGTCGTCGATCCCACGCGCAGGCGCGGATCCCGGCGGGTATGCTGGCGTGTGTCATGGTGGCTGGGTGGCCGACCAGGGATTCCACGCCGCCCAGGCTCTCGGCCAGGCTGAAGAGCCGTGTCTTTTCGAGGAACTCGCGTGCCTTCTCCGCGCCGCCGCGGAGCCGAATACTGATCATGCCGCCGAAGCCGCGCATCTGCGCGCGGCGATCGCGTGTCCATCGTGATCGGACAGACCGGGGTAATAGACGTGCTCCACGGCGGGATGCGACGCCAGCCATTCGGCGAGGGCGGATGCATTCGCGCAATGGCGCTCCATGCGGAGCGCGAGCGTCTTGATGCCACGCAGGATCAACCACGCGTCGAACGGACCGGGGACGCCACCGGCGGCGTTCTGATAGAGGGCGATCGCGTCGAGGTGGTCCCGGCGTCCGATCACGGCCCCTCCGATGACGTCGGAATGGCCGCCGAGGTATTTCGTCGTGCTATGGACCACGATGTCGGCGCCGTACTCCAGGGGCCGTTGCAGGTAGGGCGACGCGAAGGTGTTATCGACGGCCAGGAGCGCGCCCTTGTGGTGCGCCAGCTCGGCGACGGCCCCGATGTCGATGACCTGGAGGAGCGGGTTCGTCGGCGTCTCGATCCAGACCAATCTTGTGGCGGGTGTGAGGATCTCGGCGAATCCTGCCGCGGTGGGGACCTCGGTGTACCGGGGGATCAGGCCCCAGGGCTTGAACACGCGCTCCAGCAGGCGAAACGTCCCGCCATAGAGATCGGCCGCGGCGGCGACCTCGTCGCCGGGCCGGAGAACGGAAAGGACCGCCGTACTGGCGGCCAGGCCCGACGCGAAGGCCAGGGCGCGTTCGCCGCCTTCCAGCGACGCCAGGCAGGTCTCGAGGGCCGACCGGGTCGGGTTCCCGCTGCGCGAGTACTCGTAGCCCTTGTGTCGCCCGGGTGCCTCCTGAGTGAAGGTCGAGGTCGCGTAGATCGGCACGATGGTCGCGCCGGTGGCGGGGTCCGGATCCTGTCCAGCATGGATCGCGCGGGTTGCGAACCCGTGATCTTCCAGCGCTTTCGACATCGGACTGATCAGCCTCCAGTGAGGTCCCTGCACCGGTTCTTCAACGCGGCCGATTCCAGTACGAAATCAGGTCGATCCGAGTGATGATCTCGACGACCGAGCCGCCCGAAGTGGCCAAGACTCCAGAGTTTCCCGCCAGCAGGAGACGATACGCCTCATCGAGGTGGACGGCGACATCGAGCTGCGGCAGGGGTCGGGCCATGACGTCCTCCACGCGGACCGTGGCCGCGTTCGAACCATCGTGCAAGAGCCGGGCCAGCGTGACTTCCTGGATGCTGCCGACGGCCTGTCCGTTGCGGAGCACGGGGAGCTGCGAGATTCCGCGTGATTGCATCCGCTCGGCGGCTTCGGCCGCCGTCGCATCGGGCCCGATGAAGAGCAGCGCCCGCGCCCGCGGATCCGCAGCAGATCGCCGACGGTCTCGGTCACCGGGTCGGTGTCGAGCAGGTGATTCTCGGCCATCCAGGCATCGTCGTGGAACTTGCTGAGGTAATTGCGGCCGGTGTCGGGGAAGAGGACGACCACGACGTCCTCGCTCGAGAGGCGGCGGACATAGCGGAGCGCCGCGGCCATCGCCGTGCCGGCCGAGCCGCCGACCAGCAGTCCTTCCCGACGGGCCAGGTCGCGCGCCGTGCGGAAGCTCTCGGAGTCGCTCACGCGAATCCACTCGTCGACGACCTGACCGTTGAGCGTCCTGGGCACGAAGTCCTCACCGATCCCCTCGACTTTCCAGGGCCGAGGCGCATCACCCGACAGGATCGAGCCTTCCGGATCGGCTCCGATGATGCGAATCTCGGGATTGCGTTCCTTGAGGAAGCGACCGACGCCGGAGATCGTTCCGCCCGTGCCGACTCCCGCCACGAAGGCCGTGACCTGGCCCTCCGTCTGTTCCCAGATCTCCGGGCCCGTGGTGCGGAAGTGGACCTCCGGGTTGGCCAGGTTCGCGAACTGGTTGGGCCGCCAACCGCCGGGAATCTCGCGCGAGCCGGTCGGCCACGCCGTTGTAACTCTCGGGCGAGTCGGGCGGGACCGAGGTCGGCGTGATGACGATCTCCGCACCGTAGGCCTTCAGGAGTCGGATTTTCTCTCCGCTCATCTTGTCGGGAAGGACGAAGATGCACCGATAGCCCTTGACCGCGGCCGCCAGCGCCAGACCGACACCGGTATTGCCCGCGGTCGCCTCGATGATCGTGCCTCCCGGACGCAGCCATCCTCGCCGCTCGGCCTCTTCGACCATCGCCACCCCGACCCGATCCTTGATGCTCCCTCCCGGATTCAGCGACTCGACCTTGGCCAGGACACGCGACTTGAGCCCGGCGGCCACTCGCCGCAGCGGAATCAACGGAGTCCAGCCGATCGCGGCCAGGATCGAGGGCGTGATTCCTCCATCCGCACCCTCTCCGCCCTCGAACTGCACCGGCCTCGACTCCACGCCGTTGAGCGTCCCGATTCCCATGGCGACCTCCCGTCGCAGCCTGGCCGTCGTTTCCATGGTCCGTTGAATCATCTCTCGTCAATTCATCGGCAGAATCCGTGGCTATCAGTTAGTATTGGTTCTCGATCGAATTAGTCAAGAATAGACTCCGAAGCGAGCGATGAGTTCAGGAGCCCGTGGCTCGATCTCCTGTGAAATCTTGCGTTTCCAGCGTGAGGTTGTCATGCTCATTCCGGCCTCAGTCCCGCGAGCGAGGGAGCACGGCTCGATCGAGAGCGGAGTCGGGCTTAAGATGGGGTGACAGGTGGGTCGCGTGGAGCTGGGGTGGACGGGAAGTGTCGGAGAGTCGCGGCCGATGTTGACAGGCGCCAAGTACGTCATCGTGATTCCGGACGGTGCCGCAGACGAGCCTTTCGAGGGGCTGGGAGGAAGGACGGCTCTCCAGGCGGCGTCGATCCCCGAAATGGATCGACTGGCCAGCGAGGGGATCGTCGGCCGTTCGCGCAACGTACCGGACCGATTCCTGCCGGCGAGCGACGTCGCGACGCTCAGCCTCTTCGGCTACGATCCCGAGCGATACTACACGGGGCGCGCGCCGCTCGAGGCCGCGGCGATGGGCATCGACCTCGGGCCCGATGACTGGGCGATCCGGTGCAACCTGATGCATGTCGCGGACGGGAAACTCGCCGACTTCACGGCCGGCCACATCACCAGCGCCGAAGGTCGCGACCTGATCGAGTCGCTAGGCATGGCGCTCGGACGCCCGGGGATCGAGTTCCACGCCGGAGTGAGCTACCGCAATCTCATGATCTACCGAGGCGCGGCGGGCGATCGGCCATTCAGCGACGAAACCGTGACGGACCCTCCGCATGATCATCCGGACCAGCCGGTGGCCGAACACTTGCCTCGCGGGCCGGGCTCCGACTTGCTGAAGGGCTTGATGAGCCGGGCCACCGCGGTGCTCGAGTCGCATCCGATCAATCGGGCGCGGATCGCGGCCGGAGAGCAGCCGGCGAACGCGATCTGGTTGTGGGGGCAAGGCCGGGCGCCGAGCATGCCGAAGTTCGCCGAGGTCCATGGCGTTGCCGGCGCGATCATCTCGGCGGTCGACCTGGTCCGGGGCGTGGGCGTGCTCGCCGGCTGGACCCGGATCGAGCTGCCCGGCGCGACCGGATATCTGGACACCGACTATGCCGCCAAGGGCGAGGCCGCCGTCCGTGCGCCTCGAGGACTTTGACATCGTGTGCGTGCACGTCGAGGCGCCGGACGAGGCGAGCCACGAAGGCCGCGCCGACGCCAAGGTCGAGGCCATCCAGCGCATCGACCGCGAGATCGTGGGGCCTGTGCGCCGGGCGCTCGAGACCCGCGAGCGGTGGAGGATGCTGGTTTCGCCCGATCACTCGACGTTGCTGCGAACGCGGGCGCACGACCGCGCACCGGTGGCCTGGGCCATGGCGGGGACCGGCCTTCCCGCCTCGGGCCGGACCTACGACGAAGTCTCGGCTAGCCAGCCGGGTTGTCCCTCCTTCGACCAGGGTTACCGACTGATGCGATGCTTCCTCGACCTGGGATGGTCCGATTCAGTGGCAAGTGGCAAGTGACTGAAGACCGGTCCGTTACTTGCCACTTGCCACTTGCCACCATGACACGGAGCCTCCGCCTTGCCCTTGCTCGTGCAGAAATTCGGCGGGACCAGCGTCGCCGATTCGGACAAGATCCTGGCCGCCGCGCGGCGGGCGATTCAGGCCCATAACCGCGGGGATCAGGTCCTGATGGTCGTCTCGGCGCGGGGCCATACGACCGATGAGCTGATCGCCCTGGCCAAGGAGATCACCGAAACACCGCCGGCGCGTGAGATGGACATGCTGCTGTCCACCGGCGAGCAGGTGAGCGTGGCGCTGATGGCCATGGCGATCGAGAGCCTGGGCGTGCCCGCGATCAGCTTCACCGGCGCCCAGATCGGCCTGGTGACCGACAGCTTCCACACCAAGGCGCGGATCCGGAACATCTCGACCGAGCGGATGCTCCAGGCGCTGGGCGAGGACAAGATCGTCATCGTGGCCGGCTTCCAGGGCGTCGACGAGAACTACAACATCACCACGCTGGGACGCGGGGGCTCGGACACGACCGCCGTGGCGCTGGCCGCCGTCCTGGGCGCCGACGGCTGCGAGATCTACACCGACGTCGACGGCGTCTACACGACCGATCCCCGGATCGTCCCCGAAGCCCGCAAGGTCGACCGCATCAGCTACGACGAGATGCTCGAGCTGGCCAGCCTGGGCGCGGGTGTGATGCACTCGCGATCGATCGAGTTCGCCAAGAAGTACGGCGTGCCGATCCATGTGCGCAGCTCGTTCTCGGACGCGCCGGGGACCTGGATCGTGGACGAAGCGTCCGCCCGGCGGCTGGGCGCGGCCGTGACCGGCGCCGCCCTGGCCAAGGACGAGGCGCGAATCACCATCCTGGGCGTGCCCGATCATCCCGGCGTCGTGCACGGCATCTTCCGGACGATCGGGGCCTCGCATATCGTGGTCGACATGATCGTCCAGAACGTCTCGACAGGCGGCACGACCGAGGTGAGTTTCACGGTCGCCAAGGGAGACCTGCCGGAAACCCTGCGCGCGGCGGAAGCGGCCTCGAGGGATTGCGACGCGTCGGGCGTCACGCACGACGCCGAAGTCGCCAAGGTGTCGGTCGTCGGGATCGGGATGCGCATGCATACGGGCGTCGCCACCTCGATGTTCGGCGCGCTGGCCACCGCCGGCATCAACATCCAGATGATCACGACCAGCGAGATCAAGATCAGCGTGCTGGTCGATCGCGCCTCGGCGGTGCCGGCTCTCCGCGCCGTGCACCAGGCTTTCCAGCTCGACCGGATGGGCGCCGGCCCGTCCACGATCGTCCCCTCGCGCGGCGGTCGGGTCATGAACCTCGTCCCGCTGGCCGAGGCCGCGGCGGCGCCGAATGAGTCGCGGGTCCTGGGCATGGAGGACCTGGTCATCGCCGGCGTCGAGCTCGACGAATCGCAGGCGCGGATCTCGCTGTTCCACGTGCCGGACCGGCCGGGATACGCGGCGCGGGTGTTCCGAGCGATCGCCGATGCCGGCGTGTTCGTCGACATGATCGTCCAGAACATCGGGATCGCGGGCGACTCCGTGCTCTCCTTCACGGTGCCGCGAGACTTGGCGTCGCTGGCCGTCGAGGCCGCCAGGGCCGCCGGGGCGCTGGACGCCACCGTCGAGCCCGCCATGGCCAAGCTGTCGGTGATCGGCGTCGGCATGCGGACCCACACCGGCGTCGCGACCCGGATGTTCGCCGCCCTGGCCGATCGCGGGATCAACGTGAACCTGATCAATACCAGCGAGGTCCGCATCAACGTGGGCACCGATCTCGACCGCGGCCGTGAGGGGCTCGAGTGCCTCAGGCGGGCCTTCGCGCTACAATGATCGCTTCGTGTCTTGCCGATAGGGGTCACGGGAACTCAGCCGAAAGAAGGTCGATCCGTGGGGAGTGAAAAGGGGACAGGCGCGAGAAGGTCGTCCTGGCCTATAGCGGCGGCCTCGACACGTCCGTGGCCGTCAAGTGGATCAACGAGACGTATAACATGGACGTGATCGCCTACACCTGCGACCTGGGCCAGGGGCAGGACATCGAGGCGATCCGCCAGAAGGCGCTGCGCACCGGCGCGATCGACGCCATCGCCGAGGACGCGCGCAACCTGTTCGTCGACTACTTCGTCTTCCCCTCGCTGGCTGCCGGGGCGCTCTACGAGGGGAAGTATCCCCTGGCCACGGCGCTGGGCCGGCCGCTCATCGCGCAGCTGATGGTCCGCGTCGCGCGGGACAACGGGGCGACCGCCGTGGCGCACGGCTGCACGGGCAAAGGGAACGACCAGGTCCGCTTCGACGTGACCTTCCAGACCCTCGCGCCGGAGCTGAAGATCATCGCGCCGGTCCGGGAATGGAAGTGGACGCGGACCCAGGAGCTCGAGTTCGCCGCCAAGCATGGCATCGAGGTCGAGGCCACCAAGAAATCGATCTTCAGCACCGACCAGAACCTCTGGGGCCGTTCGATCGAGGCGGGCATCCTCGAGGACCCCTGGGTCGAGCCGCCGCCCGAGACCTTCCAGTGGACGGCCGACCCCAGTCTCGCCCCCGACCAGCCCGAGGAGGTGGAGATCACCTTCGAGTGCGGCAAGCCCGTGGCCATCGGCGGCCGCGAGCTCGACGGCGTCGAGCTGATCGGCGAGCTCAACCAGCTCGCCGGCAAGCACGGCATCGGGCGAATCGACCACATCGAGAATCGCCTCGTCGGCATCAAGTCGCGCGAGATCTACGAGGCACCCGCCGCGATCGCACTCCACGAGGCCCATCGCGAGCTCGAGTTCCTCACCCTCTCGAAGGAGTCGCTGCGGTTCAAGACCCTGGTGAGCCAGGCCTACGCCGACCTGATCTACAACGGCCTCTGGTTCAGCCAGCTCCACCAGGACCTCATGGCCTTCACCGTCTCGAATCAGCAGTATCGTCTCGGGCACGGTACGGCTGAAGCTCTTCAAGGGCCATGTGCAGGTCGTCGGCCGCAAGAGCGAACACAGCCTCTACCGTCACGAGCTGGCAACCTACGAGGAGGGCGATCAGTACGACGCGTCCGCCGCGCTGGGCTTCATCAAGATCCACGGACTGGGCCAGACGACCCAGGCGAAACACCAGCTCCTGCGGGGCGAGGCGGCGCATCGTCTGGAACTCCCCAGCATCATCCCGCCCTCCCGCTCCGGACCGGGCACCGGCGGGCCGTCCGCCCCGGGCGCCGCATCCGGCACCTGAGGGCCAGGCCCGCCCCGAGGCCAGATCGGCCGCCGGAAACGTGCCGCCGTCGCGCGGCATCGATGCGAGCTTTGACAATTACGTTGTTTGTGGTAGCATGCTTAGTTCGACCACTGCCGGGGTGAACGCCATGACGGCCGAATGACCGAAGTTGCGGCTCCGGCCGGGCTCCGGTCCGGCCGAGAGGCGGACACCCGGGCACAGGAACGCGGACCGATCGTCCGCGATCGGGATCGGTGATAGGGAGAGATGTTGGCATGCCCGAGATGATGACTACTGACGTCCGTGCGATCATGGATCGCACCCCGTTCGACGTCGCCGCCGTGGCCGACCTCCGCGAGCTGCTCAACCGCGATCCGTCGCGATATCGGACGTTGCGCGAGGCCGTGGCCAATATCCGCGAGCGCGAGCGCAAGGAGAAGGATCCCAAGCCGGAGACTCACTTGCGCCTGGGCGTCGGCGAGGTGCTCCTGGGCCGGTACTATTCGGGGCTGGAGCACCTCAAGAAGGCCGGTGAGATCGGCATGGCCTATTTCTTCCGCGGCCTGGGCCTCGAGAATCAGCAGCACTACGAGCAGGCCGCCGAGGCATTCGCCCAGGCGCACAAGCTGGGCTATGACACCAAGAATTCCGAGCTGCACCGCGCCGGCGCGCTCCGCCGGGCCGGCCACGGCCAGGAAGCCAGGAAGATCCTCGCGGCGCAGCAGAAGCAGAGCGGTTCGTCGGCGGAGTATCACTTCCAGCAGGGGTGTCTGATCGCCGCCGAGGGCGAGCTGGCCGCGGCGGCGGTCGAGTTCGAGAAGGCGCTCAGCATCGACAAGGACCACAACGGCGCCCTCTTCGAGCTGGCCTACATCAACGACATCCACGGCAACGACGACCTGGCCGTCGATTACTACAGGCGCTGTACCGAGCGTCCGCCGGTCCCGCTGGCCGCCTGGATCAACCTCGGCATCCTCTACGAGGACGAAATGCGGTTCCGCGACGCGGAGAACTGCTACCGCCAGGTGCTCGCCCACGATCCCAACCACCCGCGGGCCCGGCTGTTCGTCAAGGACTGCCAGGCGAGCAAGGGGATGTACTACGACGAGGAGGCGGAGCGGGGCTATACCGTCCTGAAGCAACTCCACGAGATTCCGGTGACCGACTTCGAGCTCTCGGTCCGCAGCCGCAACTGCCTCCGGAAGATGAACATCCGGACGCTGGGCGACCTCACTCGCACGACCGAGGCCGCACTGCTCTCGAGCAAGAACTTCGGCGAGACGTCGCTGGCCGAGATCAAGGAGATGATGCAGGCCAAGGGCCTGCGGCTGGGGATGGCCCTGGAAGGCAACGATCGCGGCCACGATCACCGGATGGAACCGCCCCAGGAAGTGCCGCCCGAGTTGCAGGCCATGCTGTCCAAGCCGATCGGCGACCTGAATCTCTCGGTCCGGGCCCGCAAGTGCATGAGCAAGCTCAATATCCAGACGATCGGCGACCTGCTCAAGCACACCGGCGACGAGCTGCTGGAATGCAAGAACTTCGGCATCACGTCGCTCAACGAGGTGCGGGACAAGCTATCCGGCCTGAACATCAAGCTGAAGAACGATTAGACGGTAGGGTGGGCTATGCCCACCGACGCAGGCCTCCAACCGTCGGCCACCCCCACCCGACCGACCCCGCGAAGGAAGGTTCCGGGCATCGTCCTCCCTGGAGCGTGCAACTCATCACGTCAACCCTCGACATTCCGGCTCAGGATGCCGCCCGACCGCGATCGCCGCTGCGCTTCCAGCGCACGGCCCGCGACCCGGGCTCGGCTGCGCGGACCGGCTTGCTGGAGACACCCCACGGGACGATCGAGACCCCGGCGTTCATGCCGGTCGGCACGCAGGCGACGGTCAAGGGGATCACGCCCGACCAGCTCCTCGCCACGGGGACGCGGATGATCCTCGCCAACACGTTCCACCTGGCCCTCCGGCCGGGGGAGAAGGTCGTGGCCGGCGCGGGCGGTTTGCATCGGTTCATGGGCTGGGACGGCCCGATCCTGACCGACTCGGGCGGCTTCCAGGTCTTCAGCCTGGCGGCGCGCAACCGCGTCAGCGACGCCGGCGTGACGTTCCGCTCCCACATCGACGGGAGCCTGCTGGAGTTGACCCCGGAGCGCGCCACGACGATCCAGGAGGATCTGGGCGCCGACGTGGCGATGTGCCTGGATCACTGCCCGTCGCTGCCGGCGTCGCGGGAAACCATCGCCGACGCCGTCCGCCGCACGGTCGCCTGGGCTCGGCGTTGCAAGGACGCGCACCGACGCCCCGATCAGGCCCTGTTCGGGATCGTGCAAGGGGGACCGTATGCCGATCTCCGCGCCGAATGCGCCGAGGCCCTGCTGGCGATGGAGTTCGACGGCTACGCCGTCGGCGGGGTCAGCGTCGGCGAGGGGCGTGACGAGATCCGGCAAGCACTCGCCGTGACGACGCATCTCCTGCCCGATGACCGACCGCGCGTATCTCATGGGGGTCGGCCGGCCTCAGGACATCCTCGAGGCCGTCGCCACCGGCATCGACCTCTTCGACTGCGTGATGCCCACCCGCAATGGCCGGAACGCGACCTGCTTCACCGACTCGGGCCTGGTCAAGCTCCGCAACGCCTGCCATCGAAATGACTTCCGTCCGGTCGACCAGGGTTGCGACTGCCTCGCCTGCCGGCGATTCAGCCGCTCCTATCTCCGGCATCTCTTCCTGGCCAGGGAGATGCTGGGCCCGATCCTGGCCTCGATCCATAACGTGACGTACCTCCAGCGCCTGACTCGCCGGATCCGGGAAGCGATCGCGACGGGCCGGTTTGTCCAGTTGCATCGAGAAGTCCTTGAAGCGTTAGGACCCTAAGAGTTAGAGTGCAAGCGGGGCCCGGCGCGGCGGCCGTTCGATACGTGGGTCGCGTCGATCGCGGCCCGCGTCGATCGCGGCCCGCCGGATGCCTTTTCGTACCGATGGGATGAGCCCACTAGGCCCGATGGATCTGTCAACCATGCTTGGACTCCGGGTCGCACTGGCGCCGCTGTTCGCACAGCAGGACGGCTCGGGCGCAGCCATGCTCCCCTTGTACGTGCTGGGATTCCTGGCCATCACTTACTTCCTGCTCCTGCGTCCCCAGCGGCAGCAGGAGCAGAAGCGCCGCGCGATGATCGACGCCCTCAAGAAGAACGACAAGGTCGTCACCAGCGGCGGGATCTACGGCACGGTGACGTCGGTGGATGCGGCCGCGGATCGGGTCGTGATCCGCATCGACGACGAGAAAGGGGTCAAGGTCACGCTGGCTCGGTCGAGCGTGACGCGGGTGGTCGAGCCCAGCGGGGAGAAGCCGGCCGAGTCGTAGCCCCTCGCAGGACCGTCGGGAGCGACCGGACCGAAAGTTCGCGGGATTCATGTTGGTGAAACTCGGGGAATCAAGCCGCTGTCGGGAGCTCACGGGGCCGGCAGAGGGAGATGGCCGGCGCGGTCAAGCCGGGCAGGAGGGACGAGGATGAAGGATTTCTGGTGGCGATTCACGTTGATCATTGGCTTCACTCTGATCGGCCTGTATAGCCTCTGGCCGCCCGACAAGAAACTCAAGCGCGGGATCGATCTCTCGGGGGGCACGATCCTCGTCTACCAGGTTGATACCAACAACCTGCCCCCGGGGTTCAAGATGGACGAACTCGTCGCTGCGCTCAAGAAACGCGCCGATCCCGAGGGCGTCAAGGAGATCCCGATCCGCCAGATCGGCTCGCACCGGATCGAGATCATCCTCCCGGAGGCCAGCCCCGAGGAGGTCGAGGACGTCAAGAACATGCTCACGGACGTGGGCGTGCTGGAGTTCCGCATCCTCGCCAACTACAAGCACGACAAGGACGCGATCACCCGCGCCCTCGCGCCGGGCGGGTTCACCAAGCCGCCCTCGCGATACAAATGGGCGCGGCTCGGGGAGATCTCCACGGGCAACAACCCCGCCGTCAAAGGGGACGTGCTCGAGGATCTGAAGCAGGCCTGGAAGAAGGACCTGTACGCCGGCACCGACGTCATGTTGACGGGCCGGGACGCCGACGGCAAGGAAGGGTCCGAGGTCATCCGCATCCGCCGCAACGGCACCAACTACCTGACCCTCGACCGCGCCCCGCGGCTCAAGAAAGTCGAGTCGTATCGGGTCGAATACAACCCGAGCCGGATCCGCGTCAAGGATCCGGCCAACCCGGGCCCCGACGACGTCTGCATCCGCGAAGAGAAGATGGCCGCCGGGCGGATCGAGACCTGGATCCTCTGCAACTCCGATCGGCCCGGCCAGGAGGTCACCGGCAAGTATCTCCGCCAGGTGCGTCCCGACTACGACGAGCGGCTCCAGCCGGCGGTCCGATTCGAGTTCGATCGCCGCGGCGCGGTGCGGTTCAGCAAGCTGACGCGCGAGCACCTGCCCGAGGAAGGGGACGCGTTCAAGTACCAGTTGGCGATCATCCTCGACAACCTGGTGATGTCCGCGCCGGTGATCAACTCGGAGATCCGCGATTCGGGGATCATCGAGGGCGGCCCGCAGGGGTTCAAGCCCAAGGAGGTCGAGCACCTCATCAACGTGCTCCGCGCCGGCAGCCTGCCGGCCACCCTCGATCCGACCCCGCTCCAGGAGGAGAAGGTGGGCCCGACTCTCGGCGAGGACACCATCGCCAAGGGCATCTTCGCGATCTGGATCTCGATGCTGGTGGTCCCCATCTTTATGCTGGTGTATTACCGGTTCGCGGGCTTCGTGGCGGTCATCGCGCTGGTCGTCAACATGATCCTCCTGGTCGGCTCGATGGCCTTCATGCAGGCTACCTTCTCGCTGCCGGGGCTGGCGGGGCTGGCGCTGACGATCGGCATGGCTGTCGACGCCAACGTCCTGGTGTTCGAGCGGATGCGTGAGGAGAAGGAGCGAGGAGCCGGCCTCGCCCAGCAGATCCGCAACGGCTTCAACCGGGCGTGGATCACGATCTTCGACTCGCACGTGACCAACTTCCTGGCCGCCGTCGTGCTCTACATGGTCGGGACCGAGGAGGTCAAGGGCTTCGCGCTGACCATGATGATCGGCATGGCCTGGAACCTCTTCACGGCCGTCTTCATGTCGCGAGTCATCTTCGAGTACTGCTACTCGCGGGGCTGGCTGAAGAAGGTGACGATGCTGAAGATGCTGGGCAAGACCAACATCGACTTCATCGGGCCGCGCTACATCTGCATGACCGGGTCGCTGATCCTGATCGTCCTGGGCCTGGTCGCGACGGTGTACCGCGGCAAGGGGATGTTCAACATCGATTTCACCGGCGGGACGCTGGTGACGATCCGCCTCAACGAGAACGATCCGGCCGTCAAGGCGCTGTCGGAGTCGCGGAGGGCGGAGTTCGTGCGCGAGAAGGCCCACCAGCTCCCCGACGTCACGGTCGAGAGCCTCCGCGTCAGCAACGACAAGAGCTTGACGCGGTTCAACATCCGCACGACCAATGAGAAGCCCGAGGACGTCAAGCAGGTGATCCTCAAGGCGTTCGGTCCCAGCCTGGCGCGTGTCGAGATGACCTATGGCGGAGAGAAAGCCATCTCGAGCACCCCACCCGCCCCCGACGGGAGCGCGGCCGACGCCACGCCTTCTCGCTTTGCAGGGGGCCGGGAATACGCGCTCGATTTCAACACCACGGCGTTCAATAGCACGCAGTCGCCGGCGCAGGTCGTCTCGGCCGAGTTCGTCAAGGTCCTCGCCGCCGCGAAGATCACCAATCCCGAGTCGCGGTTCGAGATCAAGGAGGCGCCGGTCCCCCCGGCGAGTGCGGAATCAGCCGCCCCGGCCGCGACCGGGACCCACTTGGTCCTCCGCACGGACCTGGAACCGGACGTCGCCAAGGCCCAGCTCGAGAAGCTGAAGGAATCGCTGGCCAACAACCGCGACCTCCTCTTCGAGCGGATCGAGACCTTCGGCGGCACGGTGGCGGGCGAGACCCGCACCCTGGCGCTGATCGCCACCGTGGCGAGCTGGCTGATCATCATCGCCTATCTCTGGTGGCGGTTCCACTCGTTCACCTACGGCTTCGCCGCCGTGCTGGCCGTCGTGCACGACGTGCTCATCACGCTGGGAGCCATCGCCATCAGCTACTGGCTGGCGATGATCCCGGGGATCAGCACGCTCTTGCAGATCGATCAATTCAAGATCGACCTGCCGATCGTCGCGGCCTTCCTCACCCTGATCGGCTTCTCGGTCAATGACACCATCGTCATCTTCGACCGGATCCGGGAGATCAAGGGTAAGACGCCGCACCTGACCAACAAGATGGTCAACGACGCCATCAACCAGACCCTCAGCCGGACGATCCTCACCTCGTTCACGGCCTGGCTGGTGGTCGTCATCCTCTACCTCTTCGGTGGCGAGGGGCTGCACGGCTTCGCCTTCGCCCTCGTCGTCGGCTTCCTGAGCGGCACATACAGCACGGTGTACATCGCCACGCCGATCCTCATCGACTTCGTGGCATCCAAGACGGAGCCGGAGAAGTCGGGAAAGAAACTGGCGGCCGTACGCTGAGCGACTGCCGAACCGAGCCGCGAACGTCAGCGGGCGCGCGTATCGAAGTCTCCTTCGTACGGCTCCCCGACGGTCGCGGCTCGTTTGAGACCGAGTCGCCTCGTCTCAACGCAACACTTGCCCACCGAAGAGGCGGTGCCGCGACAAGCCGTCGTCGAGGCACAGGGCTCCGTCCTCGTCGATGCCGCAGCCGCGGCCGGCGACGATCCGGGATCCCAGGTCGACGCTCACACGCTGATCGCGGAGCAGATCCAGCGCGTTCCACCGCCTGGCCAGGGCGGGGTCTCCTTCGACGAGGCGTCCGAGCACCGACCCGAAGTGATCCAAGATCGCCGCCAGCAGTCGCGGCAAGGTCTCCGGATCGACCCGACCGTCCCGCATCATCGAGAGGCTGGTCGCCATGCGCCGGACTTCGGCGGGCATGCCCGCCGGGTCGGTCGACACGTTGACGCCGACGCCGATCAGGATGCGATGACCGTCCGAGGTGTCCAGCCGCTCGGGCAGGATCCCGCCCAGCTTCCGGCCGTCGACCTCGACGTCGTTCGGCCAGCGGATGCCGAGCGCGGGCGAGCCGAAGCCGAGGTCAACGAGGGCCTCGATCACCGCGACCGCCGTGGCGAGCGCCAGCTTCGGCTCGGACTGCCCCGCCACGCCGTGCGCGGCGGGATCGATCGCGAGGGTGAAGGTCAGGCTGCCGGAATCCGACCACCACGAGTGGGAGCCTCGGCCACGCCCGCGGGTCTGGCGCCTGGCCCAGACGACCAGGGGCAGCTCGACCGATCCCTGGCGGATGCAATGCGCGGCGCGATCGTTCGTCGAGTCGACCTCGTCGAGGACCATCGTCGACCTGACGAAAGGCCACGGGCTGCCATCGTCTCGCGCGCCGGCCGACATGGCTCGATCAGTCCCCGCTCAACCTGAGGAGCAGCTCGCCGGTCTTGACCTGGTGGCCGACCTCGGCGAGGAGCTCGGCCACGCGACCCGGCCGCTCGGCGTAGATCGTCGTCTCCATCTTCATGGCCTCGATCGAGAGCAGCTTCTGCCCCTTCCGCACGGGATCGCCGACGGAGACCGCCACCCCGACGACCAGCCCCGGCAGGGGAGAGGCGACCTGGTTGGGGTCGGCGGGATCGGCCATGGGCGTCTCGCGCACCGACGAGGCGAGCGAACGATCGATCACCTCCACCTCGCGGGCCTGGCCGTTGAGCTCGAAGAACACCGTCCGCTTGCCGTCGGTGTGCGGCTCGCCCACCGCGACCAGCTTGACGATCAGGGTCTTGCCCGGCTCGATCTCGACGCGGTTCTCCTCGCCGGGGTCCGGCCCGTAGAAGAAGATCGACGTCGGGAGCATCGACGTGTCGGCATAGCTCCGCTCGTGGACGGCGAGATCCGGGAACACGCGGGGATAGAGGACGTAGCTGAGCGCCTCGCCTTCGGTCGCCGGCCGGCCGAGTAGCGAGCTGGCTTTCTCGCGCGCCTCGGCCAGATCGGCGGACGGGAGGTTGGCGCCCGGCCGATCCGTCAGCGGCCGGCGGCCCTTGAGCACGCGCTCTTGCAGCGCCGCCGGGAACCCGCCCGGCGGCTGGCCCAGCCTGCCTTCGAAGAACTCCACCACGCTCTCCGGGAACGCCAGCTCGCGCTCCCGGTCCAGCACGTCCTCGGGCGTCAGGTTGTTGGCAACCACGAACAAGGCCATGTCGCCGACGACCTTCGAGCTCGGCGTCACCTTGATAATGTCCCCGAAGAGCCGGTTCACCTCGGAGTAAGCGTCACAGACCTCGTGCCAGCGCGGCGACAGGCCGAGGGCCTTGGCCTGCTGGTACAGGTTGGAATACTGCCCGCCGGGCATCTCCAGCTCGTAGAGATCGGCCGCCGGCGAGCGCGGACCCGACTCGAAGGGGGCGTACAGCGTCCGGACATCTTCCCAGTACCGGCCGATCTCCATCAGCGCCTTCGGGTCGACTTCGGTCTCCCGCGGCGTGAACCGCAGGGATTCGACCAGGGCGTTGAGGCTCGGCTGCGAGGTCAGCCCGGACATCGAGGCGATCGCCCCGTCGGCGACGTCGAGGCCGACGTCCGCGCCCCGCAGCACGCTGGCCGCCTGGGCACCGCCGATGTCGTGCGTATGGAAGTGGATCGGAACGCCGACCTCCTCGCGCAAGATCTTGATCAGCCGCTCGGCGGCCGCCGGCTTGCAGAGACCCGCCATGTCCTTGATCGCGATCAAGTTGGCCCCGCGCTTCTCCAGCTCCCTGGCGAGCTCGACATAATACGCGAGGTTGTACTTGGGCCGGCGGGTCGAGGATGTCGCCCGAGTAGCAGATCGCCGCTTCGCAGAGCGCCCCGCTTCGCGCACGGCCTCCAGCGAGAGCGCCATGTTCGGCACCCAGTTGAGCGAGTCGAAGACGCGGAACAGGTCGATCCCGGCCGCGGCCGCCTCCTTGATGAACGCCTTGACCACGTTGTCCGGGTAACTGGTGTAGCCGACCGCGTTGGAGCCTCGGAGCAGCATCTGGAAGAGGATGTTGGGGATCTTCTCGCGGAGCTGGGCCAGTCGTTCCCAGGGGTCTTCCTTGAGAAAACGCATGGCGGTGTCAAACGTGGCACCACCCCACATCTCGATCGAGAAGACCCCGGGACACAGCCGGGCATAAGCGTCGGCGACGCGGAGCATGTCGCGAGTGCGAACCCGGGTCGCCAGCAGCGACTGGTGCGCATCGCGGAACGTGGTGTCCGTCAGCAAGAGCGGCTCGTGCTCGCGGACCCATCGGGCGAAGGCCTCGGCACCCATCTCCCGAAAGCGCTGACGCGAGCCCGGCGGCGGGTCAATCAAGTGGTCGAACCGCGGCGGGTCGGGCTCAGGAGGCGTCGCGTAGCCGGCCGGTCGTGTCAAGCCGGGGAAGCCGTTGACCGTGACCTCGGCGGCGTAGCTGAGCAGCTTGGTGGCGCGATCCTGGCGGAGCGCAAAGTGGAACAGCTCTGGGGTCTCGTCGATGAACCGTGTCGTGCACTCGCCGGAGAGGAAAGTCGGGTGCGTGACCACGTTGAGCAGGAACGGGACGTTGGTCTTGACGCCCCGCACCCGCAACTCCTGGAGCGCCCGTTCCTGCCGGCGAGCCGCGTCCGTGAACCGCCGCCCATACGCGCTGATCTTGACCAGCAGCGAGTCGTAGAACGGCGTGATGATGCCGCCGCTGATCGCCGGCCCTCCGTCGGTGCGGATACCCACTCCGCCCACCGATCGGTAATGCGTGATCCGGCCGTAGTCGGGCGTGAACCGATTGTCCGGATCCTCGGTGGTCACCCGGCACTGCAAGGCATAACCCTGGACCTGGATCGCGGACTGGTCGGCCATGTCGATCTCCGGGTCGGAGAGCGGCGCCCCGTTCGCGATGAGGATCTGGCTTTTCACCAGGTCGACCCCCGTCACGATCTCGGTGACGGTGTGCTCGACCTGGATGCGCGGATTGACCTCGATGAAGGAGAAGTCCCCGTTCTCCACGTCGAGCAGGAACTCGACGGTGCCGGCGTTCTCGTACCCGACGTGGCGGCCGATGGCGACGGCGGCGTCGCAGATCGCCCGCCGGATGGCGGGATCGAGGTTGGGAGCCGGCGCGATCTCGACGATCTTCTGGTGCCGGCGCTGGACCGAGCAATCGCGCTCGTGGAGGTGCACGAGGTTCCCGTGCCGGTCGCCGAGGATCTGGACCTCGATGTGCTTGGCGCGGCGGAGGAACTTCTCGATGAAGACATCGGGCACGCCGAAGGCTGTGCCGGCCTCGCGGCGGGCCTGGTCGAGGGCCGGCTCCAGTGCCTCGGGCGACTCGACGACGCGCATGCCCCGGCCGCCGCCGCCCATCGAAGCCTTGATGATCACCGGGTAACCAAGAGTGTCGGCCAGGGCGCGGGCTTCGACTGCGGAGTGGACCGAGGAATCGCTCCCGGAGAGCACAGGGATGCCGGCCTCCCGGGCCAGTCGCCGCGCGGCGACCTTGTCGCCCAGCAGCTCGAGCAGCTCCGGACGGGGGCCGACGAACGCGATCCCGGCCCGATCGCAGGCCCGCGCGAACTCGGCGTTCTCCGACAGGAAGCCGTATCCCGGATGGATCGCGTTGACGCCCTTCTCCTTGGCCAGCTCGACGATCGAGTGAATGTCGAGGTAGCTGCGGATCGGCTCGCCCGGCCGACCCAGTTCATAGGCCTCGTCGGCCTTCAGGCGATGCGGCGCGAAGCGATCCTCGTGCGAGTAGATCGCCACCGTCCGGATCCCCAGCTCGTGTGCCGAGCGGAAGACACGGATCGCGATCTCGCCCCGATTGGCGGCCATCAACTTGCGGAATGCGGTCATCGAGACATCCTGGTGGTCAAGGAGCAAGCCCGCGGTCGCCGTGCGCCCGGGCTTCGGTATCTGCGAAGTTGATGCCGGCGCTCGCGGAGGCCCGTTATCTTGGCGGGTGGCATGACCGGGCAAGGGTGCCGGCTTGGAGGCTTTCAAGGAAGCGAGTTTACAATTCCGGATTCCGAATTCCCGTTCACGCCAATCGGCGGGATTCCGGATTCCCGTTCACGCCAATCGATGGGAATGACCTCATGCGGAATCCGGAATTCGGAATCCATTCGGCCACCGCCTCGCAGTCAGAGATCCTCATCCTCCTCGGCCTCGACGGGATTCTCCAGTGTGCCGATCGGATCAATGCTGGCGGAGACCAGATCGCCGGGCCGGAGGTAGGTGCCGGTCGCCGAACCGACTCCCGAAGGCGTACCCGTGGCGATCACGTCGCCGGGTTGGAGCGTCATCATCCGGGAGATGAACGCGATGACCGCCGCGACCGGGAAGACCATCTCGGCGGTCGAGGCGTCCTGCTTCACCTCGCCGTTGACCAGGAGCTTGATCGGCAGGGCCTGGGGGTCGGGGACCGCGTCCGCCGACAGGATGCACGGCCCCATCGGGCAAAACGTGTCGTGCCACTTGCCGTGCATCCAGTCGAAGAATTTGTCTCGTTCGCGCGGCTTGCGGCCCGGGTTGGGCCGGAACGACCGATCGCTGATGTCGTTGATGATGGTATAGCCGGCGACGCACGCAAGCGCCTCGTCCTCGTCGACATGCCGGCAGGTCCGGCCGATGACGACGCCCAGTTCGCACTCCCAATCGATGTGATCCGGCGAGATGCGCGGCAGGACGATCGGGTCGCCGGGGCGCGTGAGCGTCGTGCTCGGCGGCTTCATGAAGACGTAAGGGAAGGTCTCTTGGCGCTCCGCGGCGACGCCACCCCGTTCGGCCACGTGCTTGGCATAATTCCCCGCCAGCAGCAGCAGCTTCGACGGATGCGCGATCGGCACCAACAGCCTCACGTCCGTCACCGGGATCATCAGCTCCGCGCGGTCGTCCTCGTCGAGCCCAGCGATCCAGTCGAACAGCTCCCGGGCGGGTTCGTAGGAGATCCCCTCCGGCGGCAGCATCTCCAGCGGATCCTCCGTTAACGGCAGGACCAGCTCGACCACGTTGTCCCGGCTGAAGGCCTCGGCGGCCTGATCGAGGGGGATCACGTGGGAATCGTCATAGAAGCCCGTCAAGACCATCTCGTCGAAACCGAATCGGCAGATACGCATCGCGACGCCCTCCGCTCAGGCCTGGCCCATCTGGCGGCTTCGCCCCACGCCGTCGTACTCCGCCCGGATCGCCGCGAGGCCCTGAACGTCCTGGGCCTGCAGATCCGGCGCAGGAGCGCCCCTATCCTGACAAACCTCGCGGATCGCGTCGAGGAGTTGCGGGTCTTTCTCGGCCGGGACCGTCCGCAGGTCGAGAATCACGGCACCCTTCCGGACGCGCGCCACGACCGGCGGATCCCCGAGCCGGAGCGCCTCGGCCCAGGCCGCCTCGGATCCCTCGTGGAGCGGCGCCGGAAACGGCGGGGAGACGGCGACAGCCGCCGAGGGGATCGCATGGATCGGCACGCTGCCGCCGCCGATGAACGCCTCCGACGGGATCGCGGACGCATTCATCCCCAGCTCCGATCGAATCAGGCCGGCCAGCGACTCCGCCCGTTCCACCAGGCCGGACAGCGGGGCCGCGATCATCGCCCAGAGCGGGATGCGTCGCGCGGCGTGCTCGGCGTCCGACGCCAGCCGCAACGTCGCCTCGAGCGCAGCCAGCGTCATCTTGTCGACCCTCAAGGCCCGCATGAGCGGGTCAACTTCGATCCGCCCGATCGCCTCGCGGCTCCCGACCATGATCCCGCACTGCGGTCCGCCGAGCAACTTGTCGCCGGAGAACAGCACCAGGTCGGCCCCATTGGAGAGCGATTCCGCGGCCGTCGGCTCGTCCTCGATCCCGGGCGGACAACCCGGCCGAATCGCCCCGGAACCGATGTCGTCGATCGCCCAGAAGCCGTGCGAGTGCGCGAGCTGCACCAGCTCCGTCAGCTCGGGTTGCTCGGTGAAACCGACGATCCGGAAGTTGCTGGGATGGACGCGGAGGATGGCGGCCGTGTCGGAGGCGATCGCCCGGCGATAATCGGATAGCCGCGTCTTGTTGGTCGTGCCGACCTCACGCAGTCGTGCCCCCGACACTTCGAATATCTCCGGGAGCCGGAAGCTGCCGCCGATCTCCACGAGATGGCCCCGCGAGACGATCACTTCGCGCCCGGCCGCGAGCGCCGGAGCGCCAGCACCGTGGCGCCGGCGTTGTTGTTCACGACCGTGGCCGCCTCGGCCCCCGTCAACTCGCGGAGCAACTCGGCGACACCGGAGGTCCGGCGCCCCCGCGATCCGTCGGCGAGGTCGAGCTCGAGATTACTGTATCCGGCGGCCGCCTCCGACACGGCTTCGATGGCTTCTCGAGCCAGCGGGGCCCGTCCCAGCCCCGTGTGGAGCAACACCCCCGTGGCATTGATCACCGCTCGTAGCGATCGCCGCTCGCGACGGAGGATCTCCTGCGCACGAGCCGCGACGCTCCGCGGATCCACCGGCTCGGACTTTCCCTCCTGCAAGCCCCTTCTCAGCCCATCCATCACCGTCCTGACCACGCGGCGCACCGCAACCCGGCCATGCCGGCGCATGGGCTCGGCCAGCAGTTCGTCGTTCAAGATCGCATCCACCGGCGGCAACCGGCGACGCCCATCAGGCTCGCCCAAGCACTCGCTCCCGTCCGGATCAGAACGCTTCCGGCTCCAGGACGACTCAGATCGCTGGTATCCTGGTCATACGGACGATCATAGCGGATCCCACGAGCTTCTGCAACTTCCTGTAGATACAAGACTTATGAATGGTGCCAATCCTGTGAATGGATGAAACCGTCTGGCCGTCCCTGAGAGTAAGACCGGGAGAGCCATCCTCACCGTCGTTCCCCAGGAGTGCACACCCATGCGTATCCCCGTGGCGATCCTGACCTTGGTGGCGGCGTTCACGACATCCCCGGCTCTCGCCGAGACGCCGGCAGAGCTGACCGAGCGATTGCTGACCGCCGGGAAGCTCGCAGAAGCCGATTCGGCCCTGGGCGAAATCGTGAAGGCCCACCCGGATGAGGCCGAGGCGCGGTTCGGCCTGGGTGTCACCCGGTTCCTCCACGCCGTGGAACGGCTCTCGCAGTCGTTCCACCGCCACGGCCTCCGCGGCGGCCTGGTTGGCGACGCGGTGCCATTCGCCCGACTCCCCGTACCGCCCAACGACCACCCCGAGCCGATCCGGTACGCGGACTTGCGCAAGATCATGCAGAATCTGAACGACGACCTGGCGAACGCCGAGTCCACGCTGGCGCCCATCGGCGACCGGCAGGTCAAGATTCCCCTTCATTTCGGGCGAATCCGCCTGGACCTCGACGGCAATGGCCAGGCCAGTCCGGACGAGCGGCTCTGGAAGTTATACCTGGTCCTCAATGCAGTGGCGCGGAACCAGGTCACCACCGAGCAATGCGAGGCGTTCGTCATCGCGTTCGATCGGGGCGACGTCGCCTGGCTCCGCGGTTACTGCCATCTCCTGATGGCCTTGATCGAGTCGTATCTCGCCTATGACGGGCAGTCGTTATTCGACCACACCGGCCCGATGTTCTTCGCCAAGGCCGAGACGCCATTTCCGTTCCTGGTTCGAAGCCCGGCGAGGAAGGAGGGCGAAATGGACCTGTCCGATGCCTTCGACGGGGTCGCAATGATCCACCTGATCCAGTTTCCCGTGAAAGAGCCCGAGCGGTTGAACGCCGCCCTGGCGCACCTGGAGTCGATGATCGCGATGAGCCGCGAGTCATGGAGATTCATCCTCGCCGAGACCGACAACGATCACGAATGGGTGCCCAATCCGCGCCAGCAGAGCGTGCTGCCGGGCGGCTCGGTCAACGACGACATGGTCAAGGCCTGGATGACCTTCCTCGATGAGGCCGAGGCGATCTTCCAGGGCAAGAAGCTCATCCCATTCTGGCGCGACGGAGAAGAGCGTGGCGTTAACCTCCGGCGCGTCTTCACGGAACCGCGGACGTTCGACCTGGTCCTCTGGGTCCAGGGCACCGCCGCCGCCCCTTACCTCGAAAAGGGCTCCCTGACCAAAGCGGAAACCTGGCGACGTCTCCAGAACGTCTTCCGAGGCGAGTTCATCGGGTTCGCGTTGTGGTTCAACTGAATCCGCCCATTCCTCAGAGGACGGCCAGAGGCCCGCGCGTCACCCCATACTGATTGTTCGCCTGGAGGTCCTTCCAGAGCTTTTTCGCATCCCGCCGGCCGGTCAAGGCGTCGCGGTAGAGCTCGAGGATCCTCTCGACCGAGGCCGCATCCTCGTCGAGGAATTCGACGCGCAGATGCCGTGCCCCGTGCGAGACGAGGCGAGGCAGGTACTCGGCGGCGGTCTGGGGCACGGCGTTGAAGAGGGTGTTCCTGCATCCGACGTCGGCCTTGAGGGGATGCTCGGCGCCGACTCGATCGCGGAGCTTGACGTCGTGATGGTCGCAGGGACGACCGCAATTGGTCGCGTCCGTCCCCGGCGAGAGGAACGCACAGAAAACGCAATGCTCCATGTGGAACATGGGAATACGCTGATGGATCACAACTTCCAGCCAGGAAGGCGGCGTCGCGTCGAGCAGATCCAGGAGCTGTTGCACGTTCAGGTCGTAGGACGCCGTCACTCGCACCGCCCCTCGGATCCGGAGTCGCTCGACCGAAAGCGGATTGGCGGCGTTCATCGAGAAATCCGCGACGAACGGGATGCCGTGCTCCGAGCAGTAATGCATCCCGCCGGCGTTGCGGACCAGGAGGCCGTCGGCGCCGCGACCGGCCAAGTACTTGAAGATGTTGCCCTCGCCCGGCTTCTCGATCCGCGGCGTGGCCAGGTAGATCGATGATCCACCCCGGTGCGCCGCCGCGACGGCGTCGTCATATTCCTTGATGTCCTGGTAGTCGGCATAGATCGTCGCGATCCCTTGCGCGACGGCCGCCTCGATCTGCTCGGTCTGACGGCAGAGCACCGCCAGCTCGATCTCGGACGGTTCACGCGCATCGGGGCATTCGCGAGCGCGCTCGTGGGCGATCGGGGCGAGGAGCGTCGGCAGGATCGGCTCGGCGGCGATCGATCGAGACGCCGGCATCGCCGCGGCCGCATCCAGCCGCGCGACCAGCTCGCGGCGCAAGTGGTTGAGGACGCTCATCGGCACCATCGGCTCGCCGGAGATCGTCGTGGCGAGGCGTCCAAGCGAATAGATCGTCCCGCCCAGCCGCCCGAGCTGGGCGGCGAAGAGCGATTCGTCCGCAGGGCGGCTCTCGGCCCTGGCCATCGGTTTCGCCGAAAGCACCGTAGCTGCCAGGCCGGTCGCGGTCCGGCCGACGATTCGGAGCGGCTCGCCCTCGGAGGCGAAGACCTCGATGTCCAGGGCGACCTTGCGGCCCGGCGGGCCCTCGAACGAGCGCCGCAGCCGACGCGTCAGCTCCGGATCATCCGTCTTCCAGACGCGCTGGCCGACCGCGAGCTGGTGCAGGCTGATCGATTCTCGTCCGAACCGCAGCTCGAGACGTCCGGTGTGGCCGCTCTCCGTCGCGGCAGAATCAGAGCCATTCTCGCGCCGATCCAGGGGGACCACTTCATAAACTCGACCGCCCTGCTCGCCCCGGCCGATCGATTCATCGCCGTCGAAGACGAGGCCATCGCCTGGCTTGACGGGTGCTTTGACCGTCAGGCGGACGCCGGCGCCGGTGACCGACTCGACGACGCCCACGTCGATCCCCCGCTTCTTGGCGTAGTCGCCGCGGACCAGGACCTTGTGGTTGTTGCCGTCGAGGAAACCGTGCGAGAAGCCGCGGGAGAAGGAGAGCTCCATCTCGCGGACATCCCTCGGTGTGAACTCGACCGGATGCCCGGCCCAGGCGGCGTCGATCGCCGACCGGTAGTGGCGCGTGATGTTCGCGACGTACTCGGGCGTCTTGAGCCGGCCCTCGATCTTGAAGCTGGCCACGCCCAGTTCGATCAGGCGCGGGATCAGGTCGTACGCGGCCAGGTCCTGCGGGCTCAGGAGGTACTGGATGTTCTTCAGGTTGACCGGCCGGCCGTCGCAGACGATCTGGTACGGCATGCGGCAGGCCTGGGCGCACTCGCCGCGATTCGCGGATCGGCCGCCGAGCGCCTCGCTGGTCAGGCACTGGCCCGAGTAGGCGACGCACAGCGCGCCATGGACGAAGACTTCCAGCGGGAAGTCGGTCGCCTGGCGGATGCGGCCGATCTCGGCCAGGGAGAGCTCCCGGGCGAGGATGACCCGCGTGCAACCCAGCTCGCGGGCCAATTCAATGCCCTCCGAGCTGGTCACCGACATCTGCGTCGAGCCGTGGATTTCCAGCTCCGGCGCGATCGCCCGGATCATCCGGGCCAGGCCGAGGTCCTGCACGATCAGCGCGTCGACCCCGGCTAGTGCGGCCTCGCGCACCGCGGCTTCCAGATCGGGGAGCTCGGCGGTGAAGACGAGCGTGTTGAGGGTCACGTAGCCCTTGACGCCGCGTCGGTGCAGGAGCGCCATGACCTCCGGCAACTCGGCCCCGTCGAAGTTGTGCGCGCATCCGGGCGTTGTGTCGACCGAGACCGAAGTAGACGGCATCCGCCCCATTCTCCACGGCGGCGAGCAGGCAAGTCCGGTCACCGGCCGGCGCCAGGAGCTCGGGCTTGACTCTCGATGGGATGGACCGACGGTCGTATTCCGCTTCGATCATGGGAGGAATCGTTGAAGAGTATCAGTGAGGGGCCGATTCGGGGGACGGTCTGACGCGGATCCGGCCCGGTTCGCCGTCGTCGATGGAGCCGATGATCGCCGCGGCTGCCAGCTCATGGTAGCGGAGGTGTCGCACGACCTCGGCGGCGTGCGTGCCCGGGACCGCGGCGAGGAGCCCGCCCGAGGTCTGGGCGTCGCAGAGCAGGAGCTGAAGCGTCTCCGGGATGTCCGGGTCGTAGTCGACCCATCGCGAAAGGAAGCGGCGGTTCGCGTGGGTCCCGCCTGGGGCGATCCCGGCCTGCACGTAGTCCCGCGCCGCCGGCAGGATCGGGACGAGGTCGCTCCAAATGGTCGCCGAGACCTTGCTGGCGGCCGTCACGTTGCGGAGGTGGCCCAGCAGGCCGAATCCCGTGACGTCGGTCATCGCGTGGGCGCCGGCCGCGGCCATGACTACGGCCGCGTCGCGGTTCAGGGTTGTCATCACCGCCAGCGCCTCGCGAATGGCACCCTGCGCATCCTCGTTGCGTTTCGCGGCGGTCGTGATGATCCCCAGTCCCAGCGGCTTGCTGAGGACCAGGAAATCCCCGGGCTGCGCGCCGGCGTTGGAGATGGCCTGCTCAGGGTGCACCTTGCCCACGACCGCGAGGCCGAAGATCGGCTCGTCCGACTGGATCGTGTGACCGCCTACGATGGCGATGCCGGCCTCCCGCGCCTTGTCGCCGGCGCCGCGGAGGATCTCGACGAGCACCTCGGGCGGCAGCGCGCCGCTCGGGAAGCCGACGATGCTCAGGGCGGTCAGCGGGGTGCCCGCCATCGCGTAGACGTCGCTCAAGGCGTTGGCCGCCGCCACGGCGCCGAAGTCATACGGCCGGTCCACGATCGGCGTGAAGAAGTCGGTCGTCAGGATCAAGGCGAGGTCATCGGTGATCCGGTAGACCGCGGCGTCGTCGGCCGTCGCGTGGCCGACCAGCACATTCGGGTCGTCGATCGGTGGCAAGCCGGCCAGCAGCGAGAGGAGGTAATCGGGCGGCTGCTTGGCCGCGCAGCCGGCACGCTTGGCGAACTGCGTCAACCGGATCGAATCGGGGTCGGTCATCGTGGTTCCCATCGAATCGGTGCCTGGCCGCTTGATCTTCGCCCGCGCCGGCCGCTTCACTCACGACTGGATCTCGGCCAGCTTGACCTCGAGCAGCTCGCCCACCAGGGCCGGGTTGGCCTTGCCGCCGGTCTGCTTCATCACCTGGCCCCGGAGGAAGCCCTTGACGGCGTCGGGCTTCTTCTTGCCTTTTCTCAGCTCCTCCAGGGCCTGGGGATTGGCGGCGATGGCGGCGGCGACCGCCGCGGCGATCGTGTCGCGGTCGGAGACCATCTCGTAGCCGCCTTGCTTGATGATCGTCGCGGCGGGCTCGCCGGTGTCGATCATCCGGCCCAGGATCTCGCGGCCCTGGTTCGTGTTCAGCTCGCCGCGCTTGACCCGGTTGATCAGGTCGGCCAGTCCCTCCGGCCGGACCGGGAACTCGGCGACCGTGGACTTCTTCTCCTTGATCGTGCGCAGCACGTCCTGCTGAATCCAATTGCTGGCCAGCTTGTATTCGCCCGTCGCCCGGGCGACGGCGTCATAGTAGTCGGCGACGTCCTGACCCTGCTCCACCAGGACATTCGCGTCGTAGGGCGAGAGGCCATACTCGAACTCGAACCGCTGGCGTCGGGCGAACGGCAGCTCGCCGACCGACTGGCGGACGCGATCGAGCCAGGCGGCGTCGACGACCACGGGCACGAGGTCGGGCTCCGGGAAGTAGCGATAGTCGGCGGCCGTCTCCTTCTCGCGCTGGGGCTTGGTGACCTCATCGTCGTCGTCCCAGCCCCGCGTCGTCTTGGGGGCGTCCTTAATCGTCTTGCCGGTCTTCTGCCACTCCTCATACTGGCGATCGGCCTCGTAGAGGAGCGCCTTCTCGACGGCACGGAAGCTGTTCAGGTTCTTGATCTCGACGATTGGCGTGGCGATCGTCTTGCCGTCGCGGGTGATGTGCAGGTTGACGTTGGCATCGCAGCGCAGCGAGCCCTCCTGCATCTCGCAGTCGGAGACATCGAGGTAGCGGAGCGTCAGCCTCAGCTCTTCCAGGCAGCCGCGGGCATCGGCGGCGGTGCGGATGTCGGGTTCGCTGACGATCTCCATGAGGGGAATCCCCGCGCGGTTCAGGTCCACCTCGGACATGTTCCCGGCGCCGTGGGTCAACTTCCCCGTGTCTTCCTCGAGGTGGATGCGGGTGAGGCCGCACTTCCCGCCCCCGCCGCCGTCCTTGCGCACCGGGATCTCCAGGTGGCCGCCCTTGGAGAACGGCAGGTCGTACTGGCTGATCTGATAGTTCTTGGGCAGGTCGGGGTAATAGTAGTTCTTGCGGTCCCACTTCGTGAACCGGGCGATCTCGGCGCCGAGCGCCACGGCCGTCTTGAGCGCCAGCTCGAACGCCTTGCGGTTCATCACCGGCAGCGTGCCGGGCAGGCCCAGCGACACCGGGTCGGTCTGCGTGTTCGGCGGCAGGCCGAAGTCGGTCCCGCTCCAGGAGAACATCTTGCTCTCGGTCTGGAGCTGCACGTGGATCTCCAGGCCGATGATGAGTTCGTAGTCCATGTTCTCGTCCCCGATCTCGGCGCGCCGTCGATCTCAAACAGGCCGATCATTGCTCCAAACTGGACGCGGGCAGCAAGTCCGCCACTTCGACAAAGGTGTCCGGGATGGTGTAAATCCCGCCCTGCTCGACCTGTCGCCTCTCCCGCACGGATATTCCCAGCGAGAACCCGATGCCGCCATCCCGTTTGAGCGACTCCTCGAGATAATCGTGGACGAGGCTCCACATGACTTGGTCGGATCGACCCCCGAAATCGTCCACGATCAGCATAACGCGGATATGTCCCCAATCCTCGAGTAAGCGGAACAAGATCTCGTATTGGTCCTTCTTCCATCCCTGGCCCTTCGCGAAGTCAACGAGGGCCGTCGCGATCCGGCGAACGACCGCTTTGGTCGTCAAGGTTGGGCGATCAGCCATGGCAGGACTCCATCGGGAGGATCTCGCAGCTTCTGCAGAAACGTCTGAGCGTCGGATTGACTCCAATTCGCCGAGGGACCATACCGGAGATCATTGATACGTTCGGCCTCGTCGGAGACATATTCCCAATTCTGCTGGACCGGATGTGGTGCCGCGAATCGGGCAGCCTGAAGTCCTGTCATCACCAAGAGCCCTTGCAGCTCGTGAATCTCGAAGGCCCTCGGCAGTGCGGTCAGATTGAGCCTCTGACAGATCCGGACCTTCAGGTGAATCTCCAGCGAATAGACGCCCATCGCGATCGCCGAGGCGAAGCGGCCGGCCGCGAGGAGAGCGTCGGCGTCCAGGAGACGGTCGGCCGCCGCTTGCTGCAGGTCAGCCAGTAGGGCGCCGGAATTGAGAACTTTGATCCCCCCGCCATCATACCATTCCCGGCCGCCGGGTGTGCCAATCCGTCCGGCGCTCGAAGACGCGCGCCGTCCGCAGCAGCATCCCCTCGGCGAATGGCGCGGCCAGGAGTTGCAGGCCGATGGGGAGGTTCTCCCGCGTCAGGCCGCAGGGGATGCTCAGGCCCGGGATTCCCGCCAGGTTGGCCGTGATGGTGTAGATATCCGAGAGGTACATCGCCAGCGGGTTGGTCGTCCGCTCGCCGAGCTTGAACGCGGGAGTCGGCGACGTCGGGCCGAGCAGCACGTCGACCTCGCGGAACGCGGAGTCGAAGTCGCCGCGGATCTTGCGGCGCACTTGAAGCGCCTTGTTGTAATACTGGTCGGCATACCCGGCCGACAGCGCGAACGTCCCCAGCATGATCCGCCGCTTGACCTCGGGGCCGAATCCCTCGGCCCGTGTGACCATCATCATCCGGACCAGCGGGGCGATCTCCTCCTCGCCCGGATATCGGGGAGAGAAGTCCTCGGCGCGGTGGCCGTAGGTGGTGCCGTCGTAGCGGGCCAGGTTGCTGGAGCACTCGGCCGGCGCGACGATGTAGTACGCCGGCACGCCGTACCGCGAATGCGGGAGCGAGACCTCCTTGATCGTCGCCCCAGCCTGCTGGTAGACCTTCACCGCCTCCTGCACGGCGGCGGCGACTTCGGGGTCGAGCCCCTCGCCGAAGAACTCGCGGACGACGCCGATCCGCAGCGATTCGGGCGGCGTGTCGAGCGTGGCGGGATAGTCGGGGACCGCCTCGACGACGCTCGTCGAGTCGTGCGCGTCGTGGCCCGAGATGACCTTGAGCAACAGCGCGGTGTCGGTGAGGTCGTGGGCGAACGGCCCGATCTGGTCCAGCGAGCTGGCGAAGGCGATCAGTCCATAGCGGCTCACCCGGCCGTAGGTCGGCTTGAGGCCGACGACCCCACAGACGGCCGCCGGCTGACGGATCGAGCCGCCCGTGTCGGAGCCGAGCGAGACAGGGGCCAGGCCGGCCGCGACGGCCGCCGCCGAGCCGCCGGACGAGCCGCCCGGCACCCGCGACTCGTCCCACGGGTTGAGCGTCGGCCCATACGCGCTGTTCTCCGTCGAGGAACCCATCGCGAACTCGTCCATGTTCGTCTTGCCGAACAGGATCGCGCCGGCCGCCCTCAGCCGGGCGATCACCGTGGCGTCGTACGGCGGCCGGAAGTTCCGGAGCATCCGGCTGCCGCAGGTCGTCGGCTCGCCTTGCACGCAGAGCACGTCCTTGATCGCGACTGGGACGCCGGCCAGGGGACCTAGTGTCTCGCCGGCCCGGCGCCGGCGATCGACCTCGCGGGCCTCGTCCAGGATTCGTTGCGCGTCGAGGTGGACGAACACATTCAGGCGATCGGCTCGTTTCGCCCGATCCAGAAGCGCGGTGACGATCTCCTCGGACGTCGTGTCCCGCGCTTTCATGCGGGCCAGCAGCGCGGCGGCGGTGTCATTCATCGATCGGCATCCTCGTGGCGGGTGGCGGGCGGCGCATGGCGGGTGGAGGGATGAGATTTCACGCGCCACCCCCCACCCGAGTCAATCCAGCACGGCGGGGACCAGGAAGCTCGTGGCGTTCCGCTTGGGGGCATTGGCCAGGGCCTGCTCGCGCGGCAGGGGCTCGCCGCGGACGTCGTCGCGGAAGACGTTGCGGACCTCCACCCCGTGGGCCAGCGGCTCGACGCCCGTCGTGTCCACCTCCTGGAGCTGCGCCACGTAATCGACGATCGAATTGAGCTGGCCGGTGAAGGTCTCCAGCTCCTCGGGGCTGACCCGTAACCGCGCCAACAGCGCGACCTTGGCCACTTCGGCATTCGACAAGGACATACCGGTGATTTCCTTTCGTCCCTGGTCGTGGCCGAGGCTCGAGGCGGTCCAGGGCTGGCGACGCCGGAGCAAACCGCGCGCGCGGCGGGCCGGCCCACCAGGGACAAATGACGAATGACTGAGGACCGACAAGCAATCGGCCCTCAGTCTGACAGATTCGAGACCAGCATTCAAGGTTCGGAGCGTCGCGGAGCTCGACGGCCGGCGTCGGTCGTCCCGGTCCGGGCCCTGTTGATTTGACGGCCGGCGAGAGGACGTCCTATCATGTTGCTGCGGCCGATCGACGGCACGACCTGCCACCCCACTCCAGCGAGTCGAGACGCGAAAACGATGAACGGACCCGTGGCGATCATCCTGGCCGCCGGCCAGGGCAAGCGAATGAAGTCCGAAAAGGCCAAGGTCCTGCACGAGGTCTGCGGCCAGCCGATGATCCGCTACGTCGTGGACGCGGCGCGAGAAGCCGGGGCCCGGACGATCGTGGTCGTGGTCGGCTATGGCGCCGAGCAGGTCCGCGACTATTTCCGCGATGATCCCGACGTCCTGTTCGCCACGCAGACCGAGCAGCTCGGCACCGGCCACGCCGCCAAGGTCTGTCAACCTCTCCTCGGCGATTATCAGGGCCCGGCGATGATCCTGGTGGGGGACGAGCCGCTGCTCCGTCCCGAGCCGCTGGCCGGCCTGTTCCGCCGCCAGCAAGTCGACGGGGCCGCCTGCCTTCTGGGTACCGCCGTCTTGCCCGATCCGACCGGCTTCGGCCGCATCCTCCGCGACTCCGCAGCCCGGTTCATCCGGATCGTCGAGGAGCGCGACTGCACCCCCGAGGAACGTGCGATCAAGGAAACCAACCCGAGCTGCTACGTCTTCGAGCTGCCGGGCCTCTGGGACGCCCTCGACCAGATCGGCACCAACAACGTCCAGCACGAATACTACCTCACCGACGCGCCGGCGCAGCTCATGTCGATGGGCCGCAAGGTCCTGGCGCTCAACGTGCTCGAGCCCGACGACGTCCTCGGCGTCAACACCCGCCAGCACCTGGCTCAGGCCACCGCGATCATGCAGGACCGGATCCAGGACCGCTGGATGACCGAGGGCGTGACGATCGTCAACCCGCGCTCCACCTACATCGACGGCCGCTGCACGATCGGCCGCGACACGGTGGTCTACCCGTTCACGGCGATCACGGGCCGGGTCCGGATCGGTGTCGGCTGCCGGATTGGCCCGCTGACCCACCTCAGAGACGGCACCGTGCTGGACGACGGAGTCGAGGTCGGCGCCTTCGTCGAGATCAATCGCTCGCACCTGGGCTCGGGCACATTGATCCGGCACCTGGCCTACCTGGGCGACGCCGACGTCGGCGAGCGCGTCAACGTCGGCGCCGCGGCCGTGACGGCCAACTTCGACGGCGTCCGCAAGAATCCGACCCGAATCGGCGATGGCAGCCTGATCGGCGCCGGTGCGATCCTCGTCGCTCCCGTGACGGTGGGACGACATGCGGTGGTCGGCGCAAACGCCGTCGTCACCAAAGGTCAGGACGTCGCCGACGGCCAGACCGTCGTCGGCGTCCCTGCCAGGCCGATCGAGGAAGCGAGCGAGAAGGCGACCCTGTCGTGATGAATCGTGCCATCGAATGGCGCATGTGCCCAGGGGTCGAAGCAGGCATCCGTCGGCGTCGCGAACATTGGCATGGAAATTGCGGGGGTTCCCTCCGCCATTCCCAACGGATTAGTCCACCGACGTACTCCATTCCAACCCGCAGCGGCCGCGAAGGACGTGCGTCCCGCTCTCGTAACCGACCCGACACGAAAGGGGAGGGGACCTTGGGACCGTATTATTCCGACTCCGGACCGGAAGACGGGATCATGAAGTACTGTGACGTCGCTGGCTCGATCGAGGTGTTCGAAGACTCCGCCTGCCCCACGCCGATCGGCACGGCGCGTTGCGTCGGCTGGGATGCCGCCGGCTCGGCGGTCTGGCGGCTGGCTCTCCAGGACGAGGAAGATGAGGGCCCGTGGGTGATCGTGGACCGCGAGTTCATCTCCACGCGACCCGACTGGCGCGATCTCTATCGCGCCGACACGCATCGCGACCTCGGCCGCACGCAGTGGGCGGCTCCGAGCCGAAGACGCCGGCCCGGCCCGTCACGGCGGACCCGCACCGAAGTCCAGGCATCGGCGTCCTAGCCGGGACCGGACGGCGGCGGCCTGGCACCTCGCCGCGCCCCCCGATCCCCGGCGTTGACCCTTCGGAGACCACAACACAAACGGCCGGGGCCACTCAGCCCCGGCCGTTCTTCGTGACTTTTGTAGAATCGGGAACCAGGCCATCCCCGAAGCGGGCACGATCAATTCTGCGCGGGAGTCGGATCGAACGAGATCTTCCCCGCCCCGAAATGCGCCACATCGCCCCATAACTCCGTCTCCGGGCCCGATTCCTGTTCCGGCTGGAGTTGTCGATAGACGGTGTAAACGCCCGCCCGGTGACAGCGGATGCGGTCGAAGATCTCATCCGGCGTGGTGAAGAGCCCGGCGGCGACGTGCCTTCCCGCTAGCGTGATATGATACATAGAAGCAAGGAATTCGGTCATCAGTTCTGCCTCCATCATACCATCAATTATACGGCAACGGGATATGCGACTCTTTTAGTCTATCATACCGAATCGGCGATTGCATCAGGCTGGATTCTCGTCGTGCCGGATTCCGGCGAACGAGAAGCCGCGGAACGGGCGCCATGCGTGCCGTCCCCCGATGGAGAGACTCGGTGCTTGACCCGGTACCTGACGTAGACGCATCCGTTCTTGAACGGCCTGCATTCGAGCAGCTCGAGGTCGATCTGACGGCTCATCGGATGGTACAGCGGGATCCCCGACCCGAGTAAGACCGGGTGGATGTTGAACCCGATCTCGTCGATCAAATCGGCCTCGAAGAGGGGCCGGGCCAGCTCTCCCCCGCCCATCATGCAGATGTCCTTACCGTCGTGATTCTTCAGGTCGCGGACGAACTCGGCCACATCACGCCGAGTGATGACCACGCTCTCATCGGATGCTTCCGCGAGAGTCCGCGAGAAAACGAATGTCCTGATTCCGGGGTAACTCCAGTCCCCCTGGCCGCTCCGGAGGGCCACTTCGTAGGTCTTCCGACCCATCAGTACGGTGTCGATGGTCTTCCAGTAGCTGGCCATCACGGAAGCGGCTTCCTCGCCCCATAACAGCCAATCCACCGCGTGGTCCCGGCGAGCGATGAAGCTGTCCAGGCTGATCGCTCCGACGAAGGTCACCTTTCGCAAGCGTCACCCCCCGGCTCGAGGCGTCCCCTTGGCCGCCATATCGGTTCCCTCATCATCCTCCTTATACGATTATATCGAGGGGAACTCAACGATCTCGTTTGCGCGACGATGCTCGGGAGAACGCACTCTGCGCGGGAGGTACGTCCGACCTTCATCGCACCGCCGGAGCGCTGGATCGACGCCGCGAACGCCACGCCCGACCGCCGGCGACCACGATCGCGGTGCCGAGCAACGCGAGCGACGAAGGTTCGGGGACGGCTTGCGCCCCGATGCCGGCGATGATCTGATCGGCCTGGGTCGTCGGGTGGACCGTGTCCCAGAACAGGTAGCCGCTGCCATTGGAATTCGATAGCAAGGCAGCGTCGGTGACGTTGGTGAAGCCGTACCTGGATGGGTCCGCAATGACACTGTTGGTGAGCGAGTAGACATCGAGGATGTGGATCTGGACGCCCAGGCTCTGCTCGAGCTGGGTCGCCTCGGATTGCAGGATCGTGTTGAAGGCCGCGGCCAGGGCGTCCAGTTCGGAGGGAATGGGCGCGGGCAAGGTGCTCGTGCCGGGGAGCACGCCGAGCGGGGGCAGGTTGGGGATCAAGAACTGCTTGGCACCCGCGCCGGCCAGTTGAGTGATCTCGGCCGCGATGTTCTCGGCGGGGACGAGCGGGTTGGTCTGGCCGGCATTGAGGAAGTCGTTGGCTCCGCCCCAGATCGTGAAGAGCTGGCCCGCGGTCGGCGTATGGGACGCCAGGTAGGTGTCGATCTGAGTGCCGATATTGGGTACGGTCGCAGTGACGCCCAGGAATGTCGAGTTCGTCGTGCCGGTCCCGGTTGTCGCGCCGCCGTAGGCGTAGTCCGTGCCGCCGCTCGTGCTGGCGGTGGGCGCCGCGACTCCGAGATCCTGGGCGAGGTACTCGACCCAGTTCGGCCCGTTGGTGAACCGGCCGGCGTCGTAGCCCAGCGACGTGGGCGGCGCCAGCCCGCCGGTCGCCGCGTAGAAGTTCCCCACGTCCGTCAGGCTGTCGCCGAAGCTGACGATCCCGGTGAACTGGCCGCCGTGTGCGGGCCCGGCGAGCCATAGCCCCATCGCCAGCATCGCGATCGCCGTCCATGTCGGTCGTCCGTAACGAAGTCGCTCCATCGCGTGCATCTCCTACTTGGTGAATGGGCCTTCCCTCGGCGCCGAACGATCCGGCTCGGGCCTCCAGGACTCCGAGAGCCGATTCTCGCTCGAACCGGACGCGCCTCGGCGGAAATCGTGGGGATTTCGCGGCGATCGCCCGAAAACGATCGGAACGTCCACAGTCTATTGACACGTTTACGACGTTCTCGCATAATCCGACCGGCCTCACATCCAACTGATGGATCGAGCACCCAGGGTCATGGAATGGTCGAGACCGACGCGAGCGATGTACCGCCGCCGGGTCTGGCGGCCTGGATCGAGGCGGCGCGCCGGGGCGACCGCGAGGCACTCGGCCGGGCGCTGCTCTCCTTTCGCGGCTATCTCCTGCTGGTGGCCAACCAGGAGCTCCGGCCGTCGCTCAGCGTCAAGGGCGGGGCCTCGGACCTCGTGCAGGACACGTTACTGCGCGCCCATCGGGGATTCGCGGAATTCCGCGGCCAGACCGGCGCCGAGTGGCGGAACTGGCTGCGGACGATCCTGGTCCGCAGCCTGGCCCATCACCGGCGGCGGTACGAGGGAACCGCCAGGCGGCGGCAGGGCCGCGAGGTCCCGATCGAGTCGGGGATCATCGAGGGGCCCCGATCTCGGGATCCGACGCCCAGCCGCGAACTCGCCCGGCTCGAGCGCGAGGGAGCGCTGCTTGGCCGCCATGGATCGTCTGCCCGATCATTATCGCGAGGTCGTGATCTGGCACCATCGCGAGCGGCTACCATTCGAGGAGATCGGCCGGCGACGCGGCATCAGCGCCGAAGCGACCCGCAAGCTCTGGACCCGTGCGCTGGGCCGACTTCGCCAGGAGCTCGGATCGGAATATGGATCACCTTGACACCTCGCGGATCGAACTCGACTCGAACTCCGGAATTCGGAGCGACTCGCCCGGCGCGGGGAGCCTCGGCGCCTGCCCGTCGGGCGGCGAGCCGGCCTCATCCCGGGACATCGAGGAGTGCTTGAAGCTCCTCGATGAGGTCTGGCCGCCGGATGGGGAACCGTACGACGAGATCCCCCGCCAGCTCGGGCGGTTCACGATCCGATCCGAGCTGGGACGCGGCGGTTTCGGCGTCGTGTTCCTCGCGGAGGACTCGCTGCTGGGGCGCCGGGTGGCCGTGAAGGTGCCCAGAGTGGAGATCCTGGCCGGTTCCGAGTCGTGGCGGAGGTTCGTGCGCGAGGCGCGCGCCGCGTCGCGGCTGGATCACCCGAACCTCGTGCCGCTGCTGGAGGCCGGCGCCGTCGGACCGGTGGGTTACATCGTCTCGGCGTACGTACCTGGTCCCAGCCTTGAACAATGGCTGCGGAGATTCTCCGAGCGGGCCGACCCCCGATGGGCGGCGCGCCTGGTTGCGGCCCTGGCCGGTGCCATCGATCACGTCCATGTCCGGGGCATCCTGCACCGGGACCTCAAGCCGGCCAATATCCTGCTGCACGCCGCGGGCTCAGGCAGCGACCTGGCCGAGCCCTCGAACTGGGTGGGCGTGCCGCTCGAGTCGTGGGTCCCTCGCATCTGCGACTTCGGGCTGGCGAAGCTGCGCGAGATCGAGGAGGAAGAGACGCGATCGCGGGTGGTCTGCGGCTCTCCGCCGTACATGGCCCCGGAACAGGCCGATTCGCGCCGGGATGAGATCGGCCCGGAGACCGACATCTATGGATTGGGCACGATCCTCTACGAGTTGCTCTCGGGCCGGCCGCCTTTCCATGGCCGGAGCAACCTGGAGATCCTCCGCCGCGTGGTGACGGACGAACCGATCCCTCCGCGACAGCGGCGGACCGGGATCCCGCGCGACCTGGAGACGATCTGCCTCAAATGCCTGGCGAAGCGCCCGGAGAGGCGGTACTCCTCGGCGGCCGACCTGGTCGAGGATCTCGAGCGCTTCCTCGACGGACGGCCCATCGCCGCCCGTCCGACGCCGGCCTGGGAGCGAGCGGGTCGGTGGGCGCGGCGCAACCCGGCGGCTGCCGCGCTGGTCTCGGCCGTGGTCATCGCCACCGTCGCTGGACTGGGCGGACTGCTCTGGCATGCGTCCGTCCTGCGCGACAAGAACGACGAGCTCGGCGCGAGGCCCTTCGCGCCGAACGCCACGCGCAGGACGCGGGGATCCAGCGCAACCTGGCGGAACTTCAGACGCGCCTGCTCCGAAGGCAACTGGCCGGCTCGCAGCTCTCCCAGGCGCAACAGGCCCTGTCGTTGGGGAACTTCGAGCGGGCGCGGAGGCTCCTCGACGTCAACGGGCCGGAGTTCGGCCCACTCGGGCAGAGGCCGTTCCCCTGGCGTTACCTCGAGGAGTCCGTTCGCGACCACATCCAGGTCCTCTCGGGGCACGAGGATACCGTGGGATGCCTGGCCATTTCCTCCGACGGCCGGACGCTCGCCAGCGGCGACGACCGCGGCCAGATCCGGCTGTGGAACCTCGAGAGCGGTCGCTGTCTGCGGGCGTTTCGCGGGTCGTACAGCTCCATCCGCCAGCTCGCGTTCAGCCCAGACGGGACGATCCTGGCATCGGCCGACCTCCTGACCGGCGAGATCCGGCTCTGGGATGTCCCGTCGGGCCGCGCCCGCGGCCGGCTCGTCGGGACCGGCGCCGGCGAGCCCGTCTGGGAACTGTGCTTTCAAGAGCAGGGCCGGCGCATCACCGCGATCCGCTCGCCACGGGTGCCGGTACCACCATTGATCACGTCCTGGGACATCGCTCGGCCGGACGTCGTCCTGCCCGAGGCGCCGGCCGAAGAACGCGCGTCGAATCGCCGCAACCCTGCCGCAGAGCGAATTCGGCACGTGGTCAACCTGCTGGATGGGCCGGGGCCGTCCGCTGTCCCTCTGGACGCCACGTCATCGGGCGCCCCGGGCGAGCCGGCCGGCCCGGCGGTCGCCTTGACGCGAGACGGTGCCCTGGCGGTCGTCGCTCTGACCGACGGCTCCGTCGAGGTGTTCCGTAACCGATCGCCGTTCCGGCTGGCTCGCATCTTCGGTCGCCCTGGTGGTTGGGCGGTGCTTCTCCTCGGTCAGATCCGGAGAGAAGACGACTCGTCGGCCGCCGAGCGGACACGCCTGAAGCGCATGGCCGAGGGCCTGGTCCCGCCATCGTCCAGGGGGACCGTCGTCGGGATGGAGGGGGCCTCGTGGAGCGGCTTCAGCCCCGAGGCCAGACGCGTGGTCTTCTGGAATGAGAGAGAGAAACGGCTCGGCGAGATCGGGATGGAGTCGAGGGCGGAGCGGACGATCACCGCGCTGGGGCAGCTCAACGGACTGCGATCGCTGGCTCTCAGCCCCGACGGGTCGACGCTCGCGGCGGGGTCTCTTGATCACCTGGTCCGCTTGTGGCGCGTCAGTCCGCGCCCTCGGACGATCACCCTGCGAGGGCACGCTCCCGCGGAGGGATGGTCCGTCGCCTTCTCGCCGGATGGCCGTACTTTGGCTTCGGGGGGTGACGATCATCGAATCCGCCTCTGGGATTTGGCCACGGGACGAGAGACGGCGACGCTTCGCCAGCACGATGCCCTGGTGACCTCGCTGGCTTTCTCGCCCGATGGCCACACGCTGGCGAGCGGCAGCTTCGACGAACGGAACTACGCCATGCTCTGTGACGTCGAATCGCGGCTCCCGAAGAGCTTCCTGAAAGGCCATCAGAATTTCGTGCGACGCGTGGCGTTCAGCCCCGACGGCCAGACCCTCGCGACGACCGGTGACGATGACGCGGTCATGCTGTGGGACGCGAGCACGGGAAGTCGGATCGCGGAGATCCCCGTCGGCTATCACTACCCCTGCGGGCTCTCGTTCAGTCCGGATAGCCGGACGCTCGCCGTGAACGCCGGCAAGCGGGTCATGTTAGTCAACCGAGCGACCCGAGAAACGCGAGAGGTCGCGATGGACTCCGTGGTCGAACGCGCTGGAGTTGACGCGAGAAGGAAGGTCGCTCCTGGTCGGCTGCAATGATGGGTCGATCCGACACCTGGATCTTCCCGAGCTTCGCCAGGTCTGGACCGTGCCAGGGCATTCGGGCCAGGTCTTCGGCCTGGCCGGCTCGCCCGATGGCGCCGTCGTGGCTTCGGCGAGCGGCGATAAGACCGTCCGAATCTGCGATGTCATGACCGGACAGGAGCTGCTCTGGCTGACCGAGTGTCGCGCCCGGGTCAACTCGGTCGCGTTCAGCCCCGACGGCCTGTTGCTGGCCGCCACCGACCACTCGGGAGCCGTCACGATCTGGGACGCGCGTCCCCGGAATTGAGCCGCGCGTAGAGGTCAACGTAGCGGCCGAACAGCTCGTCATAAACGCCCGCGTTGGCCGGGTTTGGCTCGACGACCCGCTCGATGGCGACCATCGCGAGGGCGGCCTCGTCGAAGTCCGGATAAACGCCGGCGGCGACGGCCGCCGCCATCGCCGAGCCCAGGGCGCACGCCTCGCTCTCGCGAGCCAGATGAATCGGCTTCTTGAGGATATCGGCGTGGATCTGCAGCCAGAGCGCGGAGCGGGCGCCGCCGCCGCCTACGAAGATCCGCTCGATGCCCAGGCCATGAGCCGCGGCATCCTCGAGGATGTGCCGCGTGCCGCACGCGGTGGCCTCGTAGATGGCCCGGAAGATATGGCCGGGGCCATGCGCCAGCGACAGGCCAACGATCGCGCCGCGGGCCTGAGGGTTCTTGTACGGCGACCGATTGCCCTGCCAGTCATCGCGGACCACCAGGCCCTCGGAGCCCGGCGGCACCGCCGCGGCCTGTTCATCCAGGACCTCGAAGACGTGGATGCCCCGCCGCTCGGCCTCCTGTCGCTGCGCCCGGCGAAGTGGCGCCGGTACCAGTCGAGGATCGAGCCCGTCGCCGTCTGGCCGGCCTCGAGGGTGTAGAGTCCCTCGACCGTCGCGTCGGGATAGCAGCCGCCGGCGCCCGAGCCGAACACGCCATCCCGCGACTGCGCCAGGTGGCACGTGCTCGAGCCGACGATGACGGCCACGTCGCCGTCCTGGGTCGCGCCCAGGCCGAGCATCCCGAGGTAGGCGTCGATCCCTCCCTGGGCCACCGGGATGTCGGTCGACAGGCCGAGATCCTCGGCGGCCGACCGGCAGAGCTTCCCGTCCCCACGACCCAGGGGCACAATCCGCGCCGGCCACTTCTCCGGGAGATCCTCGAGTCCGACCGCGCGGAGCAATCCCAGCGGCCAGCCGCCGTCGGGCCGGGCGTAGTTCCACTTGACCGCGACGTGGTTGAGCGACAAGGTCCAGTCGCCGGTCAGGCGGTGCATCATCCAGTCGGTGCCCTCGACCACTCGCGCGGCCGATCCGTACAGCTCGGGCTTGTTTCGCTTGAGCCAGAGCGCCTTGGGCAGCATCCACTCGGGCGAGACCCGGCCCGAGACATAACGCAAGACCGGGTCGCCGGTCGCGCTGATGTCCTCGGCCTCGCGGAAGGAACGCTGATCCATCCACAGCAGCGCCGGACAGAGCGGGCCCCCGCCGTCGTCGCAGGCCACGACCGTGCAGGCCGTGCAATCGAGCCCGATGGCCGCGACCTCGTCCGGTCCGACGCCGGCCGTCTCCAGCGCCGACCGCACCGCCGATCGCGCGGCCGTCCACCAGGATTCCGGATCCTGTTCGGCCCAGGTGGGACGTGGATAGGCCGTCTCGATCGGTGCGACGCCATAGGCGACCGTGCGGCCATGACGATCGACGAGCGCCGCACGCAAGCTCTGCGTGCCCACATCCAGACCCATCAGCAAGCCACTTCGCCCGCGATTCGATTCCATGGAAACGACCTCTCGCGACGTCATGAGAATTGGCGGAATGTCCCAGCTCGGTCAGAACGCCTTGCGGCTGTCCAGCAAGAGTGTCACCGGCCCATCGTTGACCAGCTCGACGTTCATCATCGCGCGGAAGACGCCCTTGGCGACCTCGAGGCCCGACTGTGCCATCAGCTCGGCACAGCGCAGATACAGCCGCTCGGCCTCGGCGGGATCCGCCGCGGCCGTGAAACTGGGCCGGCGTCCGCCCCGACAATCGCCCAGCAGCGTGAACTGGCTGACGACCAGGACGCCGCCGCCGATATCCACCGCGCTCCGGTTCATCTTCCCCTGTTCGTCCTCGAACGCGCGCAGGTTGAGCACCTTCTCGGCGATCCAGGCCGCGTCCGCATCGGTGTCGCCCCGCTCCACTCCGAGCAAGACCAGCCAGCCCCGCCCGATCCGTCCGACGCACGAACCCTCCACTTCCACGGAGCTTCGAGTGACTCTCTGCAACACGGCGCGCATGCAACCAGCCCTCAGTAGGAGAGATCGGGGGATTCCGGATGATGATACAATGCCGGGCGGACGGAGTCCCGCTGGCCGCGGGAAAACTCGGGATGGGACGGGAGATGCGTCGAGTCCGAAGGTTCGATAGGGATGCCGAATGGGGTCCAATCCGGGTAGATGGATTCGCGCTGAACTGTTAACCTGCTGTTGGCATCCATGAAGGACCACGGTCGGCGAGGATCGCGAGGAGGAGAGCTTGGTCGGGTCGAAGCCAGTTCGGCTCCGCGTGGGAGTGGTCGGATTAGGCCGGCTCTGGGAAACGCGGCACAAGCCGTCCCTGGCCCGGATGGAGGATCGGTTCCGGGTCACGGCGGTCTACGACCAGGTCTGCCGCCGCGCCGAGATCGAGGCGGCCCAGATCGGCTGCGCGGCGTGCGAGGGGCTCTCGGCGCTGGTGGAGCGCCCGGACGTCAACGTCATCTACCTCCTGTCTCGCCAGTGGTTCGGGCTGTATCCGATCGCGCTGGCGTGCGCGGCGGGCAAACCGGTGTACTGCGCACTTCCCCTGGCCGATGACCTGTCGGAGCTCGAGACCCTCGTGGAACTGGTCGAGGCCAGCGGGATCGTCTTCATGCCCGAGTTCGCCCGGCGCTGCTATCCGGCGACCTTGCGGCTCAAGGAGCTGCTGGCGACCGAGCTGGGTGCGCCGCGGCTCGTCGTCGGCCATTCGCGGCTCTACGGGTTCGATCGCTACGCGCTACCCGGCCCGACGACCCAGATCGCGCCCGCGCCGCTGCTGATCGACCCGGGGAGTTACCTGCTCGACTGGTGCGGGTTCATCTTCCAGTCGATCCCCGAAGCCGTGCAGGGGGTGCGGTGTCGGGTCATCCCCGGTGCAAACGCGGCCGACCAGGAGTCGGACTTCGAGACCTTCGTGGCGCGTTTCGCCCGCGGCGCGACGGCCCACATCTCGTTCGGACTGTATCACAGGGCGTGCTGGGGTGACGCGACCCGATTCCTGCCGCCGCCGGGATTCCAGGTCTACGCCGAGCGAGGCGTCGCCAGCCTGGAGATGCCCGAGCGGATCCAGTGGTCGGGAGCCAGCGGGACCAAGGACGAACGGCTCCCCCTGGAGCCGACGGTCGGCGACGTGCTCAACGACCATTTCCATCGCCTGGTCCGGGGACACCAGTCCCTGGCGCCGACGATCCGCGACGCGCTGATGATCGGCCGGCTCGTCCGGGACGTGCGCCGCAGCCAGATCGAGGGCGGAGTTGTCACTCGATCTTCGTAGCAGGAGCGCACCGATGCAGGAAGCACCCCAATCGGAGCGGCAAGACGCTGTCACATCCGTCGCGGCGCGGATGGGTCCCGCGGGGATTCGACGGGCCGTCTGTGTCGCGATGGCCGCGATCGCGGGGCTGGGCTTGATGGTCAACTCGCTCTGGCGAAGTTCGGCGACCTACGACGAGGTCATGTATCTCCAGGTGGCCGCCCAGTGGTGGCGGACCGGCGAGCAGAACCGCGTCACCCGGGCCGGATCGCCGCTGACGTTCTGGAAGCTTCAGCAGGTGCCGATGCTCTGGACGCTCGATCTCCTGGGCTACGGGCCCTGGATCGACGACCCGAAGCTGTTCGAGGCCCAGCTCCTGCCGCTGGCGCGGACCTCGGCGCTCTGGACCTGGCTGGCGGCCTTCGGCCTGGTCGCCTGCTGGAGCCATCGCCTTTACGGGCCGCGCGCGATGGTGCTGGCCTCGTGGTGGTTCGCGATGAGCCCGAACCTGCTGGCACATGGACCGCTCGTGACGATGGAGCTGCCCATCCTGGCGGCGATGACCGGCATGTCGCTCCTGTTCTGGGAGTTCCTCCGGACCGACAGCCGCAGGGCGTTCTTCGCCAGCGCGGCCATCGGCGGGCTGGCGTTCTCGTGCAAGTTCACCGCCGCGATCGTGCCGCCGATGTTCGCGGTGTTGTGGCTGATCAGCCGGTGGGTCGACGGCGACCGGAGACCGGCGCGACTGACTCTGACCGTGGCCGGGGGGATGGCCGGGTATGTAGCGATCATGGGCCTCTCCGACGTGATGATCACCGGGGGCGCGATGCTGCCGATCAGCAATCACACGGGGAGCCATCCGAGCCTCGAGGGAAAGCTGGGCCACTTCGAGACCTGGGTGACCCGTGTGATCGAGTCGCCGATCCCGCAGGATTGGGCGGGATTCGTCCGGCAGGCGATCCTGCAGAAGGGGGGCACCCCGAGCTACCTGTTCGGAGAGACCCGCGGGACCGGCTGGCGGCACTACTACCTGGTGACTCTGGCCGTGAAGGTCCCGCTGACGTTCTGGGTGGTCGCGGCCCTGCGCTCGACGCTCGGCCGCCGGATCCCGACGGCCGGTCGGGCGTGGATGCTTCCCGCCGCGGCGCTGGCGTTCGTGGCCATCGCTTCGCTCGCTTCAACGCGCAACCTGGGGTTCCGCTACCTGCTGCCGATCGCCCCGCTGGCCATCGTCTGGATCTCGGGCCTGGCCGAGGGGCCATCGTGGGCGCGACGCCTCGCCTGGTGCGGCCTGGCCGCCCAGTCGCTGGCGACGGCCTCGATCCATCCCTATGAGTTGTCGTACTTCAACGCCCTGGCCGGGGGGCCGATCGGCGGCCGGAGGATCCTCGCGGACTCGAACCTCGACTGGTCGCAGGGCCTCAAGCCGCTGGCCGAGCTCCAGCGCGAGCATCCGGAGTATCGGGATTTGACCCTCTTCTACTTCGGCGACACCGAGGCGGGCCGCTACGGCGTCGCGGGCCGGTGCTACACGGTACGGGCCGAGAACCCCAACGACAACCTCCCCAGGAGACTGGCGCCGGAGACCGCCTACGTGGGCGTCTCCGCCTCGCTCCAGTGGGGGCCCTGGGGACCTCCGGGGTATTTCCGGCCGCTCGACGGACTCCAGCCGGTCTGCTATACCCCCGACACGACGATCGCCATCTACCGGACGCCCGACATCCCGAGTCCGGGTTTCCGCGAGGCGGAACGTCGAGCACCGGAGAACCGAGCCCGATCGACGGCGCATCTTCAATAGATGTCTCCTCCGCGCGAGAGGCGTTCCTCCAGTCCGTCGGCCAGCTCGGCGATGCGGCGGACCAGCGCCTGGGAGTCGATCGACGGCAGGGCTTCGGCGGGGATGTTGTGGATGACGACGAAGTACTCCTCGCCCCGCAGCACGCGGATGGCGAAGTGCCCCTCGACGATCCGCGTGTTGAGCTTCAGCAGGGTGCGGCAGTCGCGGTCGTTCACCGTCCCGCAGACCGAAACCATGGCGAGGAAGCCACGCCCGTCGGCGTCGGTGCCGGCCGGGCCGAGGTAGACGGCCTGCTTGCGATCCTGCCGCAGCGGGACGACGGCCTGCCAGCCCTGGCCGGACGGGTTGGACTCGTAGCCGGCCCGGCGCACGAACTCGCGGATCAGCCGGGCGACGTCGGGATCCGCGGGATCGGGCATCTCGTAAGGACCCAGCGCGTCGGTGCCGGCCCCGGCGTCCGCCAGTACGGCACCCAGCGGCAGGCCGCAGCACGAGCAGTACCGCTCCGACACATGGTTGGCGAGCGTGCACCGGGCGCAGACGACGGTGATTGTGGTCATCGCTCTTGGGTTCCTCCACGTCGCGTTTCCCCGGCGCGGCGCCGCGATCGCCTGGCGTCTACTCCCCGACCTTGATCGACTTGAGCATCTCGTCGAACTCGGGCGTCAGCTTCTTCATGGTCTTGTCGGGTCCGACCATGCGGATGTAGTAGCTGACATCCCCGGCCATGACGATCGCTCCCAGCAGGCGGGCACCCTTGCGCACCGGCTCGGGCCGGCCACCGAACTGCGCGGGATGGTACTCGCCGTGCGTCTCGGCGCGTGTCACTTCGACGTTCTTCCCCTTGACGTTCCTGGTCTCGATGCTCGGGGGATTGCCTTCGTCGTCCTTGAACAGGTTCTGCCAGCGCTTGATATTGGCCTCGACCGTGCCGGCTCCGCCCGGGAATGCGAACACGATCAGCTCGGCCGGATAGTCGTCGCCCTCGATCGGCTGCGCGGTCAACTGGGCGCGGCGCATCTGCGACGCGGGCGGGGTGGACTTCCACGCCTTCGGGGCCTCGAAGGTCAGGCCGCGCGCGTCAACGGTCTGCTTCGGCTCGTCCGCCGCGACGGACAGGACGGCGATGGCCGCCAGGCCCCATGTCAGCCCCATGCCGCGGCGAAACACGTTCGGTCGTCTCATCGGTCAATCACTCCCCGATCAGGTACAATCGCCGGCCGTGGCTTGCGAGAGGCCCTCGGCCGGGCTACGCTACGATTCCAACTCCCCGCTGAGCGAACCCAGCCCGTTCCGGCCGCTCCCACCGAGCTGATCCTACCAGGTGGGCCGGCCTTCCAGGAGCCACTGCCGTGAAGCGTCTCTCCCTCGTCGGTTTGATCGTGGGATCGTCTTGCCTTCTGTCGCAGCCGGCCGTGGCGCAGAAGGCGGCGCCCGACGGCGCCAAGATCTTCCTGCTCTCGGGCGGGAAGCGGCAACACCACGGATACCGCGACCAGGCATTTTACCTGGCGAACGTCCTGGAGAACACCGGCCGGTTCGAAGTCACCATCGGCGAGGACGCCGCGATCCTCGAGACGCCGGCCATCCGTAAGTACGACCTGATCATCGTCAATGCCGATCGACGCGACCCCGAGTTCAAGTTCACCAGGAGCCAGCAGGAAGCCCTGTTCGAGTTCGTCCGCTCGGGTCATGGGTATGTCTCGGTCCATGGCGCCGACAATGCGGCGCAGGACTGGCTCCCCACCTGGAAGGAGATGCTCGGCGGCGTCTTCTCGCATCTCGGCCTGCCGGACGGCAAGACCAGGAAGGGCAGTTTCACGGTCAAGATCGTCAACACATCGAGCCCGATCACGAGCGGCATCAAGGACTTCCCGATCGAGGACGAGCTCTACTACCAGCTCCAGATGATGCCGGACGTCCAGCCGCTCGCGACGATCGAATACCAGGGGACGGCCTGGCCCGTCGCCTGGACGCGCACGTTCGGCAAGGGCCGCGTGTTCCACACGACCATGGGACATCGCGATTTCGGCCCGGACAAGAAGGATCCGCTCCACAACAGGAACCTGCAACGGTTGATCGTCCAGGGCGTCGAATGGGTGGTTGCTGGCCGCACCAATCCGCAGGGCTGAACGCCGCCTGCCGCCCGCTAGGCCACACCGATCAATGACGATCCAACTCGGAGGCATCCGATGACGATGGAGCAACAAGCACCTTCCCGGCTGTCCGACGCGACCAGGAGGGCGTTCCTCGGCGCGTCGGCGGGCCTGGCCCTGGATTTCGCCGTGGTACCGCGTCACGTGCTGGGCGGGACCGGCTACACGCCGCCGAGTGAGCGGCTCAATGTGGCGGGGATCGGGGCCGGCGGCATGGGAGGCGGAGACATCGCCACTGTCAGCCGCCTCGGAGCCAACATCGTCGCGCTTTGCGACGTCGACGACGAACGGGCCGCCGGGAGCTTCAACGCCTTCCCCAAGGCGCGGAAATACAAGGACTTCCGCAGGATGCTCGATGCGGAGCGCGACCGGATCGATGCGGTGACCGTGGGGACTCCCGACCATATCCATGCGGTCGCGTCGATGGCGGCGATCCGCGCGGGCAAGCACGTCTACTGCCAGAAGCCCCTGACCCACACCCTCTTCGAGTGCCGCACCCTGACGAAGGCCGCGCGCGAGGCCGCCGTCGCCACCCAGATGGGCAACCAGGGGCATGCCACCGAAGGCGCGCGGCTGACCAACGAGTGGATCCAGGCGGGCGTCATCGGCGAGGTGCGCGAGGTCCACGTCTGGTCCGACCGCGCCGGCCGCCTCTGGAAGCAGGGCATCGGCCGGCCCAAGGACACGCCGCCGATCCCTCGGTCGCTCGATTGGGATCTCTGGCTCGGGCCGGTCGCCGCTCGCCCCTACCACCCGGCCTATGCCCCGGTGAGCTGGCGCGGCTGGCGCGACTTCGGCACCGGCGCGCTGGGCGATATGGGTTGCCACATCATCGACCATCCGGTCTGGGCGCTCGGCCTGGGCGCCGCCGAAATCCGTCGAGGCCCGCTCGACCATCGAGGGGTCGTTCCTCGACGGCGACAAGCCGAACTTCGAGACCTATCCGATCGCGTCGATCATCACCTACGAGTTCCCCGCGCGCGGGCGCTGCCCCCGGTCCGGATGACCTGGTACGAGGGCGGCCTGATGCCGCCCGACCCGACCGAGATGGGTGACGATCAGCACCTCCCCGATAACGGCGTGCTCTACGTCGGCAGCAAGGGGAAGATGGTTCACAGTTCCCACGGCGGGATGCCGCAGCTCCTGCCGCGCGAGCTCCACGAACAGGCCGCGATCGTTCCCAAGACGATGGCGCGCTCTCCCGGCCATTACGAGGAATGGGTCCAGGCCTGCAAGGGCGGTCCTCGCCCGGTCTCGAACTTCGACTATGCCGGACCGATGACGGAGATCGCGCTCCTCGGCGTGCTGGCGCTCCGGGCGCCGGGCCGGCGAATCGAATGGGACAGCCAGAACCTGAAGGTGAAGAATGCGACCGAGCTGAACCCGTATGTCCACGTCGAGTATCGCAAGGGCTGGACTCTGTGAGTCGGATCGGGGCCGTGTTCTGCGACGGCATCCCGGCGCGTGAGGTCGCGAGCCCCTCGATCCCCCTTGCCTCTCGGGAGCATCCCCGTGGATAATGAGCGGAGGACGTCCTCCCGCCTGCCTGAACCCGCCCTCCTTTACCGCGAGTCCGAACGATCCATGCGAGCGGAATCGTCGATCCCATACGACCATCGTGGTTGGAGTGCCCGCGCCGTTGCGCACGGCGCCGGCCTGGCCCTCTTCGTGCTGGCTTGCGCCGCCATCCCGGCGACAGCCCGCGCCGCCGATAGCGGCTCGGTGGACTTCCGCAAGGAGATCCTGCCGATCCTGTCGGAGCACTGCTTCCTCTGCCACGGGCCGGACTCCAAGACGCGCAAGGCCGACCTCCGGCTCGACGTGAAGGAAGGCGCATTCCGCAAGGACGAGCCCGTCATCGTGCCGGGCAAGAGCGCGGACAGCGAGCTGTATCACCGCATCACCAGCACGGACCCCGACGAGATGATGCCGCCCCGCAAGTCGGGCAAGCCGCTGACGCCGCACCAGATCGCCCTGCTGAAGACGTGGATCGATCAAGGAGCGTCCTGGAGCCGGCACTGGGCGTTTGAACCCCCGAAGCGGCAGGCCCCGCCGGCGGTCAAGCAGCACAACTGGCCGAGGAACCCGATCGACGCCTTCGTCCTCTCGCGACTGGAGGCGGGAGCGATCGCCCCTTCTTCGCAGGCGTCGAAGGAGACGCTCATCCGGCGGGTTTATCTCGACCTCACGGGCCTCCCTCCGTCTCCGCGCAGACGTCGATGCATTCCTGGCCGATCGTTCGCCCGACGCCTACGACCGGCTTGTCAACCGCCTGCTGGCATCGCCCGCATACGGCGAACGCATGACCATGGACTGGCTCGACGGTGCACGGTACGCGGACACCAACGGCTACCAGAACGACTTCGCCCGCACCATGTGGCCCTGGCGCGACTGGGTGATCGCCGCGTTCAACGCCAACGAGCCGTTCGACCGCTTCACGATCGATCAGATTGCGGGCGACCTGCTGCCCGGTGCCTCCCTGGCCCAGCGCATCGCCACCGGCTTCAACCGGAACAACCGAACGGTCACCGAGGCCGGCTCGATCGACGAGGAGTGGCGCGTCGAGAACGCGATCGACCGGATCGAGACGACCTCGATGGTCTTCCTCGGGCTCACGATGGGCTGCGGCCGTTGCCACGACCACAAGTACGACCCGATCTCGCAGGCCGAGTTCTACCAGTTCTTCGGCTTCTTCAACAGCATCAATGAGAAGGGCGTCTACACCGAGACGAGGGGCAACGTGCCCCCGCTGATCGCTCTGCCCCTCGCGGACGATACGCGGCGGCTCGGTGAGGTGGACCTGGCGATCGTCGTGGCGAAGACGTATGGCGCCAAGAAGCACGCGGACCTGCTGATCAAGGAGAAGGCGGACTACGAGAAGTTGATCCCCTCGGTCATGGTGATGGCGGACCTGTCCAAACCGCGCCCCATGTACCTCCTGAAGCGCGGCCAGTACGACCAGCCCGACAAGTCGCGGCCGCTCGAGCCGGGCACGCCCTCGTGTCTGCCGGGCCTGCCCGCCGGCGCACCGCGCAACCGGCTCGGGCTGGCGCGGTGGCTCGTCTCTCCGGACAATCCGCTCACGGCCCGGGTCGAGATCAACCGGATCTGGCAGCATCACGTCGGCCAGGGGCTGGTGAAGACGGCGGAGAACTTCGGCGTCCAGGGTGAGCCGCCGTCCCATCCCGAGCTGCTCGACTGGCTGGCGACCGAGCTGATCCGCACCGGCTGGGACGTCAAGGCAATGCACCGGCTGATCCTCACCAGCGCGACCTATCAGCAAGCCTCGCGCGTGCCGCCGGCGCTGCTCGCGCACGACCCCGAGAACCGATGGCTGGCGCGTGGGCCGCGGTTTCGCCTCTCCGCGGAAGTCGTCCGCGACAATGCCCTGGCGATCGCGGGCCTGCTGCGCCTCGGATCGGTGGACCGTCGGTAAAGCCCTACCAGCCGGCCGGCCTCTGGGAGGAGCTGGCCGGAGGGGCAGGGGAGGGGCCCTACATCCAGGACAAGGGGCCGGACCTCTACCGCCGCAGCCTGTATGTCTATCGCAAGCGGACGGTGCCGCACCCGGCCCTGGCGACGTTCGACGCCCCCAGCCGCGAGACCTGCCAGGTCAAACGCGCCCGGACGAACACGCCGCTCCAGGCCCTCGAGCTGCTCAACGACGTGGCCTACGTGGAGGCCGCGCGCGCCCTGGCCCAGCTCACGATCGAGCAAGGCGGCTGCTCGCCCGACGAGCGGATCGTCTCCGCGTTCCGCCGCGCGACATCGCGAACGCCGACGCCGGCCGAGCTCGCCGTCTTGCGGCGCAGGCTCGATCGCTACCGGACAGCGTACCGCTCGGATGCGAAGGCGGCGGAGCAACTCATCCGCCACGGCGAGAGCCCGCCCGATCCGAATGTCGATCGCGCCGAGCTGGCCGCCTATACCGCCACCGCCGGCGTCATCCTCAACCTCGACGAGACGATCAGCCAGGAGTGAACCGTGGACGGACTGAAGATCTCCCAGCAAGTCAATCGCCGGCTGTTCCTCTCGCGAGCGGGCGTGGGCCTGGGCGCGCTGGCGCTGGGCTCGCTGCTCGAAGGTGACGGCGTCCGGGCCGCGACGGACGTCGCCGAGTCGAGGACACCTGCGGGCGGACTGCCCGGGCTGCCGCATTTCGCCGCCAAGGCCAGGCGGGTCATCTACCTGTTCCAGTCGGGCGCACCGTCGCAGATGGACCTGTTCGACTTCAAGCCGGCTCTCAACAGCCGTCGGGGGATCGAGCTGCCCGACTCGGTGCGGATGGGCCAGCGGATCACCACGATGACCTCGGGACAGAAGAGCTTCCCGGTGGCGCCGTCGATCTTCAAGTTCCGGCAGTACGGCGAGAGCGGCGCCTGGCTCAGCGAGCTCTTGCCCCAGACGGCGGAGATCGTCAACGACATCACGATCGTCCGCTCGATGCAGACCGAGGCGATCAACCACGACCCGGCGATCACGTTCGTGCAGACCGGCTCGCAGCTCGCGGGCCGGCCGAGCATGGGTTCGTGGGTCGCTTATGGCCTGGGGAGCCTCAACCAGGACCTGCCGGCATTCGTGGTGCTGCTCTCGCGCGGGCGGACCGACCAGCCGCTCTACGACCGCCTCTGGGGCAGCGGATTCCTGCCGACTCGCTATCAGGGCGTGAAGCTCCGCGGCGGCAAGGAGCCGGTCCTCTACCTGTCGAATCCCTCCGGCTGCTCGACGGCCACTCGGCGGCAGATGCTCGACGACATCGGCGCGCTCGATGACCTGCATCACGCGGAGACCGGCGATCCCGAGATCCTCACCCGCGTCTCGCAGTACGAGCTGGCGTACCGGATGCAGCAGTCGGTGCCCGAGCTGACGGACCTGTCGCGCGAGCCGCAGTCGGTCATCGACATGTATGGCCCCGACGTGCATGAGCCCGGCAGCTACGCCGCCAACTGCCTGCTGGCCCGCCGCCTGGCGGAGCGCGGCGTCCGGTTCATCCAGCTCTATCACATGGGCTGGGACCAGCACAGCGACTTGCCCAGTCAGATCCGCGCCCAGTGCCGCGACACCGACCAGGCCTCCGCCGCGCTCGTCAAGGACCTCAAGCAGCGCGGCCTGCTCGAGGACACCCTGGTCATCTGGGGCGGCGAGTTCGGCCGGACGATCTACTCGCAGGGCCAGCTCACGGCGATGAACTACGGCCGCGACCACCACCCGCGCTGCTTCTCCATCTGGATGGCCGGCGGCGGCATCAGGCCCGGCTACGTCCACGGCGAGACCGACGACTTCTCGTACAACATCGTCAAGGATCCCGTCGAGGTGTACGACCTCAACGCCACGATCTTGCAGCTCCTCGGCATCGAGCACACCCGGCTCACCTACCGCTTCCAGGGCCGGGACTTCCGGCTGACCGACGTGCATGGCAAGGTCGTGAAGCCGATCCTGGCTTGATTGGGTGTACGAGAAGCCGCTGTAGGGTGGGTCGAACGACGCCTTGCGTCGTGAGGCCCACCGATTCCGGCGGCATTCCGGTGGGCCAGCGCCGCGATGAATCGCGGCTCGACCCACCCTACAACCCGGAATTGTCCCCGAGGCCCGGATCGTCGTCATGCCAGCGCCACCTCGATTCGGGCGATCTCGTGCGGCGTGAGGTCCACCTGCACGGCATCTCCCTCGACCGAGAGGTCCACGATCGTCTCACCCAGGAAATCCACCTGTCGGGCCCAACTCGGGTTGCGGAACAAGCGGAGCCGGCATCGCCCTGACTGGCCGGCCGTCTCCAGCAGGTGAAAGACCAATCCCCAGCCGCGTTCGCCGGCGTTCTCGGTGAACTCGACCCGCGAGATGGCGACGTTTTGACGATCGATCCGCACCAGCCAGCCGGTGACACCGACCGCAGGGGGACCGTGCTCACTCGCGACCACGACCGCCGGCGTCACGAAGTCCTGCGCGGCATGGAACGGATGCTCGAGGTCGAGCACGACTCCCAGCGAGAACGAGCGGCAAGTCTCGGCGCCGACCACGAGCAGGGTGTCGAGCATCCGGCCGCTCGCCTTGCGGTGATGCGCGAGCCCGCCGAAGAAGATCGCCGTCCGCTGAGTGCGCGTCGTGATATCGAGGGCGTCGGGCGTCTCCGGCCGGTCGATCTCGGTCATCTCCGGGCTCCAGAGCACCATGCGGCGGAGCATCGAGCTGGCGTCGGGCCAGGCCCACCGGCAGGCGAGGTAGGTCGACCACGGGTCGGACCGGGACACCTGCTCGAGCCAGCCGGCGTCGATGTCGCTCAGGGTGATCTGAACCTCGAGGATCGGCCGGCCCGTCCAGAGCCGGTAACGCTGCTCGAAAGCCGCCAGTGAGTTGCCCTGGCGAGGGTCGACGATCCGCCCGGCGGCGGTCGCCTGCACGAGCGCGGGGCCGCCGAAATCGACCTCGAACCGCTCGCGGCGCATCTGGGAGGCGACCGGCTTCCCGGCCGCGTCGACCAGGCCGTGGATGACCAGTTGCTGGCCCAGCCGCGGCGAGGCCTCGCTGATCCCCGCGACGCTCCGCAGTCCCCCGGTGGCGGCGTCGACCTCGATCGCCATCGACTCATTCCGCAGCTCGCGATCGCGGGCCGACAGGGCCTTCGTCGCGGCGAGCGGGCGCTGCAAGTCGGCCTCGGCCGGGACCCACGCGAAGCCGAACGGCGGCAGGTCAACGACCGCGTGGACGCCCTCATCGGTGAGCTGCGCAGCCCGGAGCGGCCCCTCCGGACGGAGGTCCGGCGCCGCATCCGGCAGGAGGACCGCGACTCGTCGGGGCAACCCGATCGGGTTGAGCAGCAGGTACCCGCGGCGCGGTGCCGCTCCGGTCCCGGAGCCGACTCCGATGATCCGCCCGGCCAGCGCCGCCGCCCAGGCCGGCCCGGCGCGGTCCAGCTCCCGATCCGCCGCTTCGGGCCGACGCAACTCGACGTGTTCCTCGACGGCCTCGATCGACGCGAGATCGGCCGGTGATCCCTCCGGTGCGGACGCCTGGCCGGCGGCGGCCGACGCGATGGCACGGCCGAGCGCCTGGAAGGTCCGGGCCCCATCAACACGGGCCCGGAGACGATGATGGCGGGCGAGCCAGGAGATCGGCTCGGCGTCGCCCCGCGCGACGGCCTGGGCCAGGTACGGCGAGCCGTACGCGTCCGGCTCGGGTCGGAAGGTCTCGTAGGGCCGGTCGGTCAGGTGGAAGAAGTCGTTGAGCGTGGTCCATCGGGCCAGTACGGGGGAATACGTGGCCACGCGGCGGAGGTCGGCGAACCAGGGCGCCACGGGGCTCGGCCAGCGGACGCACGGGACCGCGGCCACGTGATCGTCACGCATCGTGGCGGCCAGCCGCCAGGCGAACCGCCAGCCCTGCGACGGCCGGTCGGCGGCCATCGGTGGCCGCAGCAGACTCTCCAGGCTGCTCCCTTCCGGGCCTTCCCACAGTCGCTTGGTCTCGGGACGCAGCGGGAACCGGCCGGCGTCGAACGCCATGTGCATCGCATAGCGGATGCCGAAGCGTTTGGCGATCTGCGGGAGCTGCACGAACAGGCCGAATCGGCGGCGTGCATAGGTCTCGACGCTCCGCTCGTCGAGGTGCGCGCGGTAGACGTCCCCGCCCCGAGCGAACTGCCAGAGGATCGACTCGAGCGGCAGCAAGGCGTCCTCGGCCTCGGAAAACGTGCCGCCGGCGATGTCGGCCCATCCGTCGGCGATCGCTTGCCGGAGCGCCGCCACGCGATGAGGGTCCTCGGCCGCCTGGGCCTCGATCGCGCGGGCTGGGGCAACGAACGTCACGGGCACCGCCGTCGCCAGCGGCTCGGCGAGCACGCCGGCCGGCATCGACGGGTCGAGCAGGCAAAGGTCGAGGAGATAGGCGTCGACCGGGTAAAACCGTTCGCGGGCCTGTGTGAGCAGCTCGAACCCGGCGCGGAGGCGACTGCCCGCGGCCTGGAAGTCTCCGAGCTGCCACGCGTAAGCCCCGGCCGTCAGCTCGCGCCAGAGACTCTCGCGGTCAACGCCTTCGGAATGCCCCATCCCGACGGTCAGGTCGCGCAGCATCCACCGGGCCGTCCCGAGCGCCAGGAAGTCGCCGGCGGTGGCGGCCATCGGCTCGGTCTCGACGAAATCGGCCGCCCCCGCGACGCCGATCCGCTCCTGGATGCGGCGGACGAGCCCGGCCCGGTCGGTCCCCGACTCGAGCATCGCGGCGCCGGCGTCCTCGGCCTGCGTCCGATAGCCGGAGGGGAGCCGGTCGCCCGAATCCCCGGCGATGACCCGGACCTCGCGCGGCCCCGGGGACGTGGGCGATTCGATCGACTCGATCCGGGGAAGCTCGCGGGCGCGGGCCAGCAGCGACGGGTGCCAGATCGCCGAGACCGCGCACCAGACGGACAGCGCCAGTTCCTCGCTCACCGAGGCCGGGGGCTCGCGTCCGTCATACGGCACCAGGGCGATCAGCGACCAGCCGTCCTCCGGTCGAGTGGACTCGGACGCCGGCGAGGCGCCGGTGATTGCCGAGGGCTCGGCGAGCGACGGATCCGCCTCCGAGTCCGCGGGAGAGGACAGGTCCGAATCGGGCGCGAGGTCGCTCGGCATCGAGTCTTCGGGATCGGGCGGCGGGATGGTCATCCGGTCAGGCTCCCAGGGCTGATTTCAGGTCGCGGACCTCGGAGCGGAGCGCCTCGATGGTGCCCCGGAGTTCCTCGACCTGCGTGCGGAGAGCTGCGATCTCGCCGACCCATCCGGGCGCGGCGGCGGTGGCGGCCAGTCCCTCACGGGCCGTCGACAGTCGCGACGGGACCTCGTCCTCGTCGGCGACGCGATTGGCGAACGCCTGCCGGACCCGCTCGAACTCCTCCGGGGGATAGAGGCCGTGGGCGACGAACACGCCGCGCTTCTGGCCGGGCGGGGAGAGGAAATGGACCAGGTTGCGCGGCACCAGCGCATCCAGGATGCCCCGCAGCACGCCCAGATCCGCCAGCGGCTCCATCCGGCTGGCGCGGGCCCGCAGATCGCCCTCGGTCTGCGGTCCGCGGAGCAACAGCTCGGCCACCACGGCCAGCTCGACCTTGCTGACCTTCAACCAGTCATAAAGCGTATGCTTCCACCGTGCGACCCGCCCGCCGCCCTCGATCAGGATGACGGCTCCCTTCTTCCTGAGGGCCTGGAGCGTGTCCTCGACGTCGTCCTGGTCATAATTCGTGACGGGGTCGCGGTTCGACTTCTGGTTGCTCGCCGTCACGATCGCCGCCACGGTCATCGGGTAGTACTCGGGCGTCGTCTTGGCCTTCTCGACCATGACGCCCAGCACCCGGCGCTCGCGCGGGTTCAGCGCCACCCAGGCCGGGCCGGAGCCCGTTGCATTCGAATTCTCGGTCATGATGTCGTTCTCGTTCCGTAGCCGATCCTCGCGGTCCAGCTTCAGACCGGCCGTCGGCGGCGTCGAGGGACGGAGATCGCTTCGACGACGAATCACCCCGGCCATGTCCCGTTGTCAGGTGCGACTCCGTCCGGCGAACCGCGGATCCCGTCCGGAAGCTCCGCAGACCGAGTCCTTTCGGATAGTGGTCCCTCGACACGAGCCAGTCAAGGGGGGACAACCTCGGTCGCGTCGCACCGATTCCTCCGACCCCTCGGGTTGGCCCTCGGGATTCCGCACACCCGATGCCCTTGACAGAGACGACAGATCGCCTCATTCGACGGTTTCCCTCGGAAATGGCATTCCACGCCGCGATGGCCGGATTGCCGGTGCCCGGTTGCCGGCCGCCAGTTTCCGGACGAAGACCGATCCCGCCCCGCGGACGACGGACATGCATCCATGAAGGAAGGACGGCTCAGGACATCGACTGCCTCTCCGGCGCTCTGATGGCCTCGACGAACATCGGCGGGTATGGATGGGACGGGTCCTCTCGCGCCAAAACGGCCGCCACATACTCTGGGACGGTCAGCAAGCCACCCGCCGGGATCGGTGGCTTCGCCGGATTTGGCTTTGTTTCGTCCACCAGGCCCTCGGGGGGACTTGGCTTCGTTTCGTCGCCCGTTCCGATGCCGATTTCCGCCTGAAGCCCGGCCTCCTGCGCGTGAATGGTTGGAGTCCCGGCTTCAGCCGGAATCGGCAACCCACCGGCCGCCTGAACGCAGGACTGAAGCGGCGGAATGGTGGGAGTCGCGGCGTCAGCCGGTATCGGCGATCCATCGACCGCCTGAAGGCGGGACTCCAGCGCCGACTCGAGCGGATCCGGGTGCGACTCGTCGTCGCGGCCGATCGTGAGTTCGACGGGCAACGCCGGCAGATCGGCGTCGCCATCGGCACAACCGACAACCGGCAACTCGCAACCGGCCGATGCGGGCGTCTCCTTCCGCACCTTGAACACCGCGTTGATCGCCCGGTGCATCTCCCGATCCTTGGCGAGTTGATACCGCCGCATCAGCTCCCCTTCCTTGCTGTCGTCGAAGGCCAGCAGGTCCCACTGCACCGCCTTCTCGAACTCCTGCCGCTCCCGGTGCACACTCAGCTTGACCTCCAGCCGATTCGCTACGTGCTCGACCAGCGACAGGAGCGCAGCCCGGCCCGCCTCCGGGCTGTCCGGCTTCTTCCGGCCCGCTCCTCGACCCCGCACCCCCTCCTTGATCCGCTCCAGATCCTCGTCGTCAGTCTCGGTCATCATGTCGTGGAGGCTCGTCGGCGCCGTCGGGTCCATGGCGTCGCAGGCCAGATAGATCATCAGCACCCGCTCGTCGGTCAGCAGGTCCATCGGCTGGCGGCCCAGCAGCCGGATCGCCCGCAGCCGGTCGGGCGCCTGCCACTTCAGGTCTTCCTCGAGGATCCGCCGCAGGTCGGCCCAGCAGTCCAGCAGCCATCGGCAGCCGGTCAGCGTGCCCTCCAGCCGGTTGACCAGGCGCGCGGGGTTCAGCGGATCCTCGACGGAATCGGGCCAACTGATCCTGGGCGTGGCGCGGAGTCCCCGCCAGTGCGGGTACAGCGCAATGGGGCCGCGGGGGTCCCACAAGAGGCGCCGGACGCAGTCCTCGACCTCATCGGCCTCGGCTTCGGCGCGGTCCAGATACCCGAAGCGGACCAGTTCCGTCAAGCGGCTGGCGATCGTGCGTTCGGCCCGATCGAGCCCCCAGGATGCGTGCACCGCCCGCTCGACCAGGTAGTCCTCGACATCGGATCGGGGCTGAAAGTCAGCCTTCCAGGCCTCGATCCTCTGCAGCAACTGCTCGGCTGACTCGCCCGGTAAGAGGACCGACCTGGCAGTCAGACCATACTTCAACGCATTGAGCCTGACTCGGCTTTTACCTTCGGCATTCCTTGGACCCGTAGACCGTTTTGCGTTGAGCCGATTGGCCTCAGTGCGTTTCGATGCAGTCTCGGCGGCCACAGTCTCGGCGGCCACAGTCTCGGCGGCGGCGGCGTTCATGGGGGTGCTCCTCTGCGTGGGCTCTGGAGTGGAGGATTCGCTTCGTCGCGAAGAGAGGTCAGAGTGGACGTCTTGTCAGGTTGTCCATCCTATCTAAACTGTTACTCCCTTATTATGCCGAGAATTCTGCACCACTTCAAGTGCTTTTTTTAAGATTTTTGAGCGGGGCTTCCCCGTGCTCCGCGAAGGCGGGACTCCGACATCAGAGATCGGTCTGCGGGGCGGGTCATGAACGACGATGTTGGAGTCGACGGGCTACGACGTTTGCCGATCCATGCAACGGCCGTGAAGGAACGAGGAACATGACGCTCTCGCCAGTCTGTTTGAGAAAGAGGTGAGATGTTCGAGCGCCGAACGGTTGGTTGGCCTACGTGATTTCGGCCTCGAGAGCCGGCCGGGGCCTCTCGCGGCGAGGCCATGCAAACGTGAGCCGCTCTAGGATATCGGTCATTGGACATTTCCTGTTCCGTCATCCGCTCCTCGACGATGAGCCAGTGCTCGGCGAATGCGCGCGATCGCTCGCATGACTGAGCCCCGAGCCTCGGGCGACTCTCCGCGCCCGTGACCGGGGGCCGATCGGGCAAGAGAACGGCGTCAGATCGCGGCGAGGGAGGCGATGCCCGCCCGAGTGCTGCACTGTCCGTCGCCGCGAATCGCTTCGGGCGCATTCGCGAAGTGACATTCGATCACATGAAAGATCTGTCCCGCCGGGCGGCCACGGTGCCGGCAGCCGTCCGATCACGCCGGCCGGAACAAGCGGTGCAGGACGACGTGAGTGCCGGGCACCTGACGGCCCCGGATCGACAGCCTCCAGACCGCGACACCGGCGGCATTCGCCCCGGTACAGAACGCCATGCCGACCGGCGATCTTGGTTCGAGGGAATCCAGCACGTCGATGCTGCCGATGACGTCGCGGTGTAGCAGCGCCCCAAGGGTCGGGCCGCCGTTAGTGACGTATCTCAAGGTCCCTCCGTGTCTCGCCTCGCGGGCGTGATCGGGTCGTCTCCCGCCCCGCGGTGACCCGCGCGGCCGACAGCACGAGGTGCGGGAGCACCAGTCGCCACGGGCCAGCGTGCTGACTCCGGAAGTCCGGGATCAGCTCCACCGACCCGTCCAGAAGCTCGGTCGCGATCCGCCACCGAGGCGCCGTGTAGCGGGGGAATCCCGAGCGATCGACGAGTGGCGGGATCCCGCCGCGGGGCTCAACTCCAACCCTTCCACACCGTCCAGACGAGCACACCGCCGATGAGGACGAAGAGGACGGGCAGGAACCATTTGTCGAATAATCTCTGCATGGCGGCGAACGGCCTCTCTCCGGGGCGTCCCGGACGGGGTATGCGGCGCGACTTGTACCCGCCCATTATACGTCCACCGACAATGAATTGCATCAGAAATTTTCTTGATTTTGAAGATTTCGATTCAATGCAAATGGCATAAACCCGCAGATAATTGGACTTTGTTGTTGCTCAATCGTTGTCGACGACGATAGAATAGTAGGGGATGGCAGCGATCGGGATGAACCCCACTTTGGAGGAAGAGATGAGCCGAATCGAGACCGTGGCTGCGGCCGTGAAGGACAAGCCGCACAGCTTCAATTACATTCGCAAGACCACGGGCTGGAAGTTCACCGACGAGCAGTTCCTCGACATGATCAAGGAGCACGCGGACCGCCTGGAGTTCACCCGCATCCGGCGGGCGGACGCCGAGGGCAACCGCATCCGACCCGGCTGGCCGGGCGTGAAGCTGCGAGCGACCGCGAACGCCTGATCGCCCGAGGCGAACGATCTCTCGCGGGGCGACGCGGGCCGCCCGGCTCGAAATGCGCAGCCGGGACCGCTCGCGGGCGACAGCATGCGCCGGAGGACACCGAGACCCAGCCGGAAACGGGGGCGGCCATGGAACGAGTCATGGGCACGATCAGCGACGGCGATCGCGTCGTCGCCCGGGACGTGGCGATCTTGATGCTGGAGGCCCGAACGCCCGGCGATGGTGCCGGATGGCAGGGCCAGTTTGATTTGCCCCTGGATGCGATCCCGCCTCATCTGCAGCGATTCTACCGCTTGCAGACCGCCGACGGCCGCACGGGGCAGATCATCTTCGTCGGCACGAAAACAACGGGAAGCCTCCCGCCAATTCGGCTCCGCTTTCGGACTTCCGGACCGTTCGATTGAAGTGACTGTCGGCGCAAACCTCAACGCGTTGCGGGCCCGGTGGGCTCGCGGGCATGAGGGGGATGTTCGGAAGGGATTTGACCCTCTCGGACCCTCTCGGTCCGGCGCGAGTCGAGTTCGAGCTCTCGAGTGGGCCATCGACGCCATCACGCCTCGATCCGGCGCGATGAAATGGAGCGATTCGACCGCCTGGTCCGGGCCCTGAAGCCCTGTGCAGACCGTCCGCATCCTCCTGGAACCCCGCTTCGACGTCCGCCGCGAGGGCGGCCAGTGTGGACTCGGCGTCCAAGCCGCACGGCTCGATCTCCAGGAGGCCGCCGCTATCGGCCGCGAGCGTCGAGAGATCGATGACGCTGTTGCCGTTCGCCGGCTGGTCGCCGAGCGCAACCCCAATCGTCGCTCGGAAGCCGCTGGCGAGGTGCGCGAACTTCGACGCCGCCCTCAAGTGGAGGCCGACGGCGTTGGTGACGGTTACCCGTTGGCAACGGATGACCGGCCGTGCAGGAGTGTCCGCAGCCGTCGCATCTCGGGCCTGACCAGAACCGAGAACGGGGACGCGATGTCGTCCCGCGGCCCGCACAGCGGGTAACGCTCCCCGCTCGGCTCGGTCGCCTTCGTCGCGGCCTGGAGGCGGTTCTTGGCCCGCCGGCGCTCGGTGCTGTCGCGGAGGATGTTGACCAACGCCGCCCCGTCTCGGATCGGCATCATGGTGCAGCGATTCACGAAGCGGCTGCCGTGCTTGCGACGGTGTCAGCGCTCGTCCTCCGCTCGGCCCTGCGACGCGGCGATCGCCAGCTCCTCCTCCGCGGCCCCTCGCCGCTGAACGTAACAATTGACGGGCCAGAGCCAGCCATGGTCCCCTTCGGCCGTCGTCGGGCCCCGCCAGGGGCTTCCATCGCCAAAACTCGCTCGCGCAAGAGGTTGCGACTGGAAGCCGCCGAGTTGATCGTATAAAATCCGGTCCTGGTCCTGAAAGGTTCGTCGCTCTCGTGCGCTATCACATCACGCCAGTCATCGTCGTCGTCGCCGTTGCGGGTCGGACGTCACCGGCGAACGGGGTCGCTGGTTCAGACACCAAGTTTTTCCCGGGTCGCTCGCGATCCAGGGGGTTGCCGTGGGTGCAACGCCAGCGACGGTCCATCCCGACGCCGCTATCCTCGCGCTCTTTGCGGCGGGGCGATTGTCGGAGTCGCAGATGCAGCGGGTCGGAGAGCACGTGGCCGAGTGCTCGATTTGCCTGGCGGCCCTGGAGCAGGTCCCCGAGGACTCGATGGTCCGGCTGCTCGGCGAACATCGAAGTGAAATCGACGGGTCGCTCGGCGAACTCGGTGCGGGAAGGGCCCCGGGTGAGGACTCTCGCCATCTCCCGGAGGAGGAACTGCGGAACGCCCCGCCGGACCTAGTCCCCACGGGGTCGTTTACGCCGGTCGAGGAGCCCGAGGTCGGGCCATCCGCAGGTGGGCCGTTCCAGCATCCGCGGTACCAGGTGAGGGCCTCGCTCGGTCGCGGGGGCATGGGTCTGATCTACCTCGCGGACGATCGCGTCGAGAACCGCCCCGTCGTCTTGAAGTTCCTCCGCGAGGACTTGCTCGATCATCCGCGCCTGGTCGAGCGGTTTCGCCGCGAGGCCGCGGCGGCGACCCGTCTGAAGCATCCCAACATCGTGACGTCCACGGGGCCGAGGCGTTCGGACGCTGGCCGGTCCTGGTGATGGAATACATCCAGGGGACGGACCTGGGCCGACTCGTCGAGCAGACCGGGCCGGTCCCCGTCCGCGTGGGGTGCGAGCTCACCCGGCAGGCGGCGCTGGGGCTCGACTACTCATTCCGAGCAGGGGCTGGTCCACCGCGACATCAAGCCGTCGAACCTGATGCTGGGCGTCAACGGGACGGTGAAGATCCTCGACTTCGGCCTGGCCAAGATGCAGAGCGAGCTGTCCGTCAACGCCGGCCTGACGTCCACCGGGGCCTTCCTGGGATCGGTGGACTACATGGCACCCGAGCAGGCCGACGACCCCCGGCTCGCCGATATCCGCGCGGACATCTACAGCCTGGGCTGCACGCTCTATCACCTCCTGAGCGGTGCCCCCCCGTTCCAGGGGACGACGTTCGAGGTCCTCGAGGCGCACCGTAAGAGAGCGGCGGCGCCGCTCGATCGGCGACGGTCGGACGTTCCCCCGGCGCTCGCCGCGCTGGTGGCCACGATGATGGCCAAGGAGCCCCGCCGGCGGTTCCAAACGCCCGCCGAGGTGGCGCAAGCGTTAGGGCCGTTCCTGGAAGCGGAGGGCGAGCCGGTTGCATTACCGCTGCCGACCGTTCGGCGGGTCGATCCGCCGGTGCCCTCCCCGAGTGCGTTCGATGAGATCGAACCCCAAGCGGTGACGGTCTCGAAGGCTCCCAGGCCCGGACCGAGGTCCCGACGACGCTGGGGAGGTGTGCTCTCCACGGCGCTGGGTTTGCTCGCCGCCGGGCTGATCGGCGCGGGCGTCTACCGCTGGGCCACGCTCAAGACGGAACTGGTGATCGAGACCGACCTCCCGAACGCCGAGGTCTATGTGACGCAGGCGGGTAAGCGGGTCGCGACGATCAACACACGCCAGGCCAATCGGATCGAGCTCGAGCCGGGGCGCTACGACCTCGAACTGCCTCCCGGCGTCGCCGGCCTCCGGATCTCGAGGGAGACGCTCACGCTACAAGCGCGGCGATCGCATCGCCGTCTCGGTCAAGCCGGTGTCTGTACAGCCCGACGAATCGACCGCCGTGTACCTCAAGGTGCTGGAGCGAATGCAATGGTTCATCGCGGTGGATGCAATCTACGATAACCGGCCGGACCTCATCAGACGCCTGGCCGACCAGACCAAGGAGTGGGACCCGGCGACCGGCACGTTCAAGGAGGTCCGGGACCCCTTCAGACACAGAGTCGACCAGAACAAGCAGTGGCTCAGCAGACTGATGGCTCCCGATAAAAAGTGGGCGGACGACTTCCGATCCGACGATTCACGTTACACGCTGGGCGTCCGGTTCGCACAGCACGGGTGGATGGAATTGGCACTCTCCGCCTTCGAGCTGGTGATCGAATCCCAGCCGGAGGATCCCGACGCCCTCTTCAACCTCGGAGTGGTCCTCCACATGCAGGGGCACCCGGCTGACGCGATCGCGGACTTCCGCGAGGTGGTCCGCGTCCAGCCGAATGCGATCGACGCCCGCATGTCCCTGGGACTTTGTCTCGCCCACGACGGCGAGACGGATGAGGCCGTCTCCGAGCTGTGCGCGGCCGTCGCCATCCGGCCCGACGACGCGGACGGCTGGTATAACCTCGGCTTCGTGCTCGGCGAGAGCGGCCAGCCGGCCGAGGCCATCCAGGTATTGACGCCGCGCGATCCGGCTCCAGCCCGAGATGGCGGACGCCCACGATCGGCTCGGGCGGGTGATGGCCGAGCAGGGGAGGACGGCCGAGGCCGAGGCCTCACGCCGGGAGGCAATCCGGCTCCTGGACCAGGCCGTCGTCGAGAATAACCGGGGCATCGAGCTGGTAAGCGACGGGAAAACCGACGAGGCCATCGCCGCGTTCCGCAAGGCGATCCGCATCCGACCGAGGTTCGCCGAGGCGCGGAGCAACCTGGGCGCCGCCCTGCTCGGCCAGGAGGAGATGGGGGCGGCGATGGTCGCCCTGGCCGAGGCGATCCGCCTCGATCGAGGGCTGGCCGCGGTCCACGTCAACCTCGGCATCGCCTTGAGACGCCAGGGCGCCGACCGGGTCGCCGTGCCGGCGTTCACCGAGGCGAACCGGCTCCGGCCCGGCATCAACACCTCGCGGCGGTGCTGGGCCCCGGCCGTCGCCGCGGTGCGGAGCGAGCCGACCAGCCACTTCCCGGCCCTACGCGGGACACGACAACGGAAAGCCGATGCGCCAGGGTGAAATCGACGCGATCGCCGACGACATGCGAGTGGTGGGATCTCATCGGGTTACCGCCGTCAGGAGGCCGCGTACATGAACTCATCAACACGCGGAGGGGACGACAACTGGCTGCGCGACTTCATCGCCGGCGCCGTCGACGAACCCCGACCCGATGGGTCCGACGACCGGGGAGCCGGCCCTTCCGCCGGCCTGGATGGAGCTGATCGGCGAGCCGACACCGGGGGAGTCGATCGGCCCGATCGGCCCCTACCGGATCGATCAGCGGATCGGCCGCGGGGGTATGGGCGTGGTGTTCCAGGCGTTCGATTCCGCGCTCCGGCGGGTCGTCGCCGTCAAGTTCCTTTCGCCCCGGCTGGCCGCCTCGCCGCTGGCCCGTGTCCGCTTCACCCGAGAAGCCCAGGCCGCCGCGGCGATCAATCACCCGAATATCGTCACGATCCACGCCATCGGCGAGCACGAGGGCTTGCCCTACCTGGTCATGGAGTACGTCGCCGGGATCACCCTGGACGATCGGTTGAAGCAAGATGGGGTGCTCGAGCGGAAGTCGGTCCTGCGCATCGGCATCCAGATCGCCCGGGGCCTGGCCGCCGCGCACGACCAGGGGCTGATCCATCGCGACGTCAAGCCGGCGAACATCCTGCTGGAGAGCGGGCTCGACCGCGTCAAGATCACCGACTTCGGACTGGCCTGCGTCATGGCCGACCCCTGGCGCTGACGGCCAGCGGGATGTTGCTGGGTACGCCCGCCTACATGTCCCCCGAACAAGCGCAAGCGGCCGCGCTCGACCAACGGTCGGACCTGTTCAGCCTGGGGAGCGTGCTCTACCAGTTGTGCACGGGGGAGCCGCCGTTCCCGGGCCCCACGCTCATGGCCATCCTGACCGGCGTCCGCGAGCACGAACCTCGGCCGATCCGGGACCTCAATCCCGAGATCCCCCCGCGCTGGAGGACCACATCCGCCGACTGATGGCCAAGGACCCGGCGGAGCGGTTCGCCTCGGCGAGCGAGTTAGTCCGCCGCGCTGGTCGACGAGCTGGCGAACATTCAGGGCAGGGGGGCCGGCCCTTCGCTGGGTGAATCCGAGCCCGAACGGCCGACCGGCGAACGTCCGCGGCCTGGCGGGCCCGGCGGGAAGTTCGAGATCGTGGACACCGAGGACCTGCCAGCGCCGGCGGCCAAGGAGGACGCACCGCCCAGGATCGCGGGCGCGTTCTGGTCGCTCGATCGGGTGGCTCGTCGTCCCGTGCGTCGGGATCGCGACAGCCGTCGCCCTCGCGGCCGTCGCCATCGTCAACCGCATCCGATCCTGGTGGCAGGACTACAGCGAGGAAGCGCTAGATCATCGTCCTGCTGGCGTTCGCCGGGCTGGCGGTCGTCACCTGGGGCGTCGCGCGGGTGCTGGCCGCGGTTCGGGGCGACCGCGGGGCGGACACCCGGAGGAGCCGGCTGGTCCGCCTGCTGCGGCACGCGATGGCGACTGCGATCCTCCTGGTCGTCTCGGGGATCGCCTACAACGAATGGTTGACATACAGGGAGGCGAAACGGGCCTTCAAGGCCATCGCCCTTCAACGCTTCCTCAAGGGCCCGAGCCCTCCGACGCGGAAGGAAATCGAGGACCTGATCCGATGCGCGGGCGAGGACACCTCGCCTCCCGATCTCGCCGGTCCGAGGAGGGTGATCTACCGCTGGAAGGGGCTGTTCCGCAAGTACGCCCTGCACGTGGACTACGTGAAGCCGCCCACGGACCCGCTTCCCTTCGGCCGGAGGTTCGCCGGACACGACCCGGGATACCGACGTCCTCTACTGGATGAACGACGTGCTCGAATGACGCCCCGAGGCTCTCCGAACTGGAGGCAATCCCCCATGATCCTGTATCTCACCTGCCCGGAGTGCCACCATTCCCAGCCGGCCGACGAGAGCTTCCATGGCCGCAAAGTGCGCTGTCCGTCCTGCGGGGCCATCTTCCGGGCCACGAACGCGGAGCTGCGGTCGGTGGTCCCCGCTGGGACGCCCGAACCGCTCGACTCGACCGCCGAGTACGCCCTGGCGACGCCGGACGATCCTCCTCCGCCCGCGTCGAACGGGCCGACTTCCGCGAGGAAGAAGCCGGCTCCGCCGCGACCGCGGGAGCCGGCGACGCCGGATCGAGCCTACCTGCGATTCCTCGGGCCTTCGGCCGTGGGGTTCGTCGCGACGTTGATCCTGGTCGGCACGGTGCTCGTGGGCCGTTCGTTCCAGTCCCGCGACGCGCGTCCGGCCGACGACCCGCCCGCGGACGCTGTGGCCAAGACGACGATTCCCGAGACCGAGAAGCGGCCCGAACCGAAAGCAGCACAAGCCCCGCCAAGGGCGGCGACCCGAATTCCAGTTCCCCCCGTCAAGGCGAAGCCACTTGCGGAGCGGCCCCGGGAAGTGATCGTGGGCCTCGGCAAGAGGGCGTCGGCCCTGGTCGAGATCACATTGCCCAGGGGGAAGGTCAGCGGGACGGCCTTCTGCATCGACAAGTCGGGGCTGTTCGTCACCAACTCGCACGTCGTCGAGGTGCTGGCCCAGGTCGAGGGCGACTTGCGGCTGGTGATCGACATTGGCCTGGAGACCCAGCGCAGCGTCGCGGCAAGGGTCCTTCGCGAGGACACCGAGCTGGACCTCGCCCTGCTCGAAGTCCCCGCCGACCCCCGGCTGGCGACCCTCGAGCTGGGGGATGACGTCACCCTCATGGAGACGGCGCCGGTGTTCGCTTTCGGCTTCCCCCTCGGTGAGCGCACGAGGTACGGACGCGAGCAATACCCGAGTAGCACCGTAATCTCGGGCAAGGTCACCCGGTTCCACGGGCCGACGAAACGGCTCGATGGCATCGAGTTCGACGGGCAGATCAACAAGGGGCAGTCGGGCGGGCCGCTCCTCGACGCGACGGGACGCGTGGTCGGCGTCGAGGTGGCGACGATCGAGGGAAAAGCGATGAATCTGGCGATTCCCGTCAGCCGGCTCCGGGATTTCCTGGCCGCGCCGGGGATCGCCTTCCACCCGCCGGCGCTGGCCTATCGCGATCGCTGGCGACCGGTGACGTGGTCGATCAAGTTGGAGCCGCCGAAGGCCGGAGGGACGGTGCCCGACGGCCTGTCGGTGCGGGTCACGGTCGCGGTGAGCAAGGAGGACCGCCGCACCTGCGAGGCCAGGAGGGCGACCGACGGGACCTACCAGGTCGAGGTGAGTCTGTTGCCGAGCGAGCCGTCCATGCCGGTCCGCGCGATCGAGGTCATGGTCGAGGCCAGGAAGGGCACGGAGGTCCTGGCCAGCTACTGGCGAGTGATCGAGCTGGCGGGCGCACCGCGCCGCCGGTTGCGGCCAATCCCGGGGTCGAACCGGAATTCTACATCATCCGCAAGATTCGCCGACCACCGATGTTCGGTCCCTACAACCCGCGGGTGCCCGGCATCGGCGGTTTCGGTCCGCGCAGGCCCGGCCTCGGCGGTCTCGGCCCGCGGGTGCCCGGCCTCGGAGTCCCCCGAGAGGAAATCATCGTGGTCGTGCCGAATAACACGCCGCGGCGCGTCGCTCCGAATCCGGTCCCGACCGACACCGGACTGATCACCGTCACGGGACGGCTGGACGTCAGCGGCAAACCGCGCGGCGCCGGCCGGTCGATCCGACCGCCGACGCTGGAGATCGGAGAGGCGCGCGTCGGTCGCATCCCCGGGGGCCTGCGCAGCCAGGAGGTTCGACGGCGACATTGCGCGGTCATGGATCTCGTCATCTCGCCCGACGGCCGGCGGCTGGTGTCGGCCTCGGACGACAGCACCATCCTGGTGAGGGACGCCACGACGGGGCGGCCGCTCCACGTCCTCAAGGGGCACAAGGGTCTCGTGCTCGCACTGGCGATGTCTCCCGATGGCCGGCGTCTCCTCTCCGGCGGCGAAGACCGGGTGCTCCGGCTCTGGGACATCGAGGACGGCAAGCTGCTGCGCGAGTACGAGCCTCTGGGCTACTGGATCCACGCGATCGCGTTCACGCCAGACGGTCGCCGTGCCCTCTCGGCGGGAGGCAGCCCTCCAAGCGACTTTGTATCCGGGAACGATATGGAGATCTCGGTCAGTGACCTGGAGACTGGCGAGGTCGTGGCGCACTGGCGCGGCCACAAGACCGGGAATATCTTTGGGTTGGCCGTCTCGCGCGATGGCCGGCTGGCGCTGTCGTCCTCGGCCGACAGGAAGGCGCGGCTCTGGGATGTGGCGACTGGCAGGGAATTGAAGCAACTCTCCGGCCAACTCACTGTCAACGTGCGGCGCCGTCTTCTCGCCCGACGGCCATTCGGCGATCGTGGCTTCGGCCGACGACTCCACGATCCGGGTCTTCGACGTGCCCGACGGCCGCGAGCGGCTGGTCCTCCGCGGCCATATCGGCCTGGTCAAATCCCTGGCTGTCTCCCCCGACGGGCGGGTGCTGGTCTCCGGGAGCAGGCACGATCACACGTTCCGCGCCTGGGACCTGAAGGACGGCCAGCCGCTCGGCAAGTGGCCCACGGACGGCGAACCCCATCTCGTGGTCTTCGCGCCGGACGGCCGCCGCGTCTTCTGGTCCTTCTATGGACTCGACATCCGCGAGTACGACGCCCCGACGCCGGTGGACGACAGACCTCCAGCCGCGGCGCCGTCGCACGGCCCGCCCCTGGTTCGGAAACTCTCGGCCCCGCTCGAGGACGTCGTGGTCGGCGGCGGCGGGCGCTACCTCTGCATGAAGCTCAAGGGTCGGGCGGTGGCCATCTTCGACGTCAACGCGGCCGCCGTCATCAAGACCATCGAGCTCGACGCGGACAGGGCTTTGATCGCCGCGGGCACTCCCAGCTCGTCGTCGCCTATCCGGGCGAGCCGTCGTTCGCGCGATGGAGCCTCGATGACCCGGGCGGGCAAGGAACGAAGGTCACGTCGCCGATCAAGGGCGCGTTCGCGGCCCTGGCGATGGGGAGCGACTCGGACGGTCCGCTGGCCGTCGCCTGGGACCCCAAACCCGATGATCCGGACATTTATCACAGCCTGCTCAGTTTCGTTGACCCGGGAACATTGGAAGTCCTCAGGTGTGACCGCGCCCCCCTGGGAGGGTTCTGGTTCCGGTCGCGCCCAACGCCCTCGGGCGGCAGCCTGGTCGCGTCCGGTCGTCACCTCCAGATCCGTGCATCGGCCGTGGGCAATCTCTTCGGGATCTGGACGCCCCGCGCCGGCGCGAACGTGTCCTACACCGTCTTCATCAACGGCGGGTCGATCTCGGGTGGCAGCGGTAATCGGGACGTCGGCTACGTCGCGCCCGCAACGAATGGAAAGGGGATTCCTCACGGATCGAGTTGAACGCGCCCACGGCGGTTCCGGGCAGGCTCGATCCGGCGGCCTTGATCCCTTCCGCCGATCCGCGCTATTACCTGGCGGTCTACGGACTTCCGGACCCGAGGCCCGCGACGGTCGAGGCTCGTCCCGGGCCGATCGAGATCATCGTGAACGAGAGCAACTCAAGAGCGCCCCTGTTTCGAGTGACCGACCTGCCCGAGATGGAGGCCGACGCCGCGGGTGCGTCGAGCACTCCTCAAGGCGCTGACGGTCGAGAAGCACTTCCACCTGATCCCCGCCGCCAAATTGCTGATCACGATCCCGCATGCCAACGACCGGCTCGTCCTGCGACGGCTCGACGTCGAGAAGGCCGCGCGGTCCCACGCAGGGTGCCGAGTAGCTCACCGACCATCAAGCTTGGAGACCGGAGCGGTCATTCGTCACGCGGTCGATGTGCTGGGCCATTCGGTACAAATCCGGAAAGCGAAGAGGTGCGCCTCATGAACTCGACTCTGACATGCCCGGCCTGCGGTCATACCCAGCCCGCGTCCCAGGACTTGCTGGGCCGGAAAGTGCGCATGTCCGAACTGCCGCGTCGTCTTTCGGGTCACGACCTCGGAACTGAAGGCGGCCATCGAGCCGCGGTAGGCTGAGCCCGGCGAGGCCGCAACCGGGCAAGCGCGCGCACATGCGCGGCTGGGCCTATGGAGCAGTGGGGTGTGCCGCGGCGCTGACACTGGTTGGCTTGATCGTCCTGCGCGCGTCCCAGAAGCTCGACTCCCAGCCAGCCCGCGGAGCCGTCTCACGCCGGCCCGTACGTGTCGCCGGCCGCACCGGCCGCGAATCCCCCTCGTTCCAAGGCCCAGCCTCCGCGGCCGACCGCAACCGACCGGCCACTCCCTCCCGGGCCAAGGTCTCCCCGCCACGGCCCACGGAGGTGGTCATCGCGCAGGGCAAGAAAGCGACGGCTCTCGTCGAGGTGTCGATGCCCGACGGCAAGACCAGCGGGACGGCGTTCTGCGTGAACAAGTCCGGCCTCTTCATAACGAATCATCATGTCATCATCAGAGTGCTTGAAGGAAGAGGGGAGGTCCACCTGGTGCTCGACATCGACAAGGACGCGCAGCGCAGAGTGCCGGCGACCGTCTTGCGTGCGGACAAGGTCTTCGACCTGGCCCTGCTCAAGATCGACGCCGATCCCAGGCTGACGGCCCTCGACCTCGGGAACGACGAGACCTTGTCCGAAACGGCGCCCTTGGTCGCCATCGGCTTCCCGTTGGGCGAGACCACGCGTTTCGGAGACGAGACCGACCCGCACTGCGCGGTCCTTCTGAGCAAAGTCACCGACCTGCATCGGGACGATCGGCGGCTGGACTCGGTTCTATTCGGCGGACAGATCGGGTTTGAACTACGATTGATGCCCTGGGGAGATGGTTCCGGAGTGCCGACTTCGGGCAACAACCGACTCATCGTCGGCATCGACGACAACGGCCTGCTCCATGTCCGGCTCTTCGATGGCAGCGGCCGCGTCGTGAACACGGACGAGACGAAGCTACCTCGTGCGCAAGCCGGGACGATCTCGATCCTCAGGCGGCAACTCCCGGCCTTGTCGCCGCCGCACGTGCTGACCGCCGCCGAGATCGACCGCATGACCAACGATGTGACATCGATCATCGGTCAAACCCGACAGATTAACCAGGGCTACTCGGGCGGACCGGTCCTCGACGCGTCCGGCGAGGTGATCGGAGTGATCGCGCGGACGGTCGAGGGGAGGTCGCCCAGCTCCGCGATTTCCGTCGGGCGGCTCTCGGATTTCATGGCCGCACCTGGGGTGTCGTTCCATCCCCCGAGCCTATCGTATGACGATCGCTATAAGCCCGTGATTTGGACCATCAAACTGGAGCCGCCGACTCCCGTCCGGACGCTTCCCAAGGGCTTGTCGTTGCAGGTTACGATCGCTCAGAGTGAGGGAGACCGGCGCACTCTCTGGGCGAAGCCCGGGCCTGATGGGTCGTGCAAGTTAGGGAATTCGTTCCGGTGCCGCTGATCCGCTTGTACCCGTGCGGGAGATCGAGGCGCTGGTCGAGGCGAAGCACGGTCCGGTGGTCGTGGCCACCCTCCGCCGGAGAATCGAGCTCGGTGGATGCACATGCATCACCCGTCGTTGGAGCCAGGGAACCCGAGCGACGGCACGACTCGCCCGAGTGACGCGGCCCCATCGTGCTGGCACCGGTTATCATCCAAGTCAATGTCCAGCAGCAAGCTCCAAGCGACGATGGCCTGCTCAATGTCAATGGAGTGCTCGATGTCAACGGACAGCCCCGTGGCGCGGGGAGGTCGATCCGACCCCCTGATGTGCCCATGGGAGACGCGAGGATCTGGCGGAGTCTCGGCGGTCTGCGGGAGGTTCGGAAAATCGTATGCGAGGACCAAGGCAGAAAAGGCAGAATCCCGTGGTACGCTGAGCGGCCCTTGGATCTCGCGGTTTCACCCGATGGCAAGCGCCGGTTGCGGGATCGGTCGATGGCAAAGTGCGGCGTCTGGGACGCGACGAGTGGCAGGCTGCTTCATGAGCCTCTTGGCCGATGCGGTCGGCAAGGTGAATTCTGTCGCCATCTCTCCGGACAGCCGCCAAGAGCACTCTCCGGCGGGAGAGACAAGGTGCTCGGACTCTGGGACATCGACCGTGGCGAGCTGCTGCGTTCATACGAGGATCGCGAGCTCCGGGAGATCAACGAATATACGTCGATCTTGGCGGTCGCGTTCACTCAAGATGGACGCAAGGCCCTCTCCGCGGGGCGGGCACTGAAGGAGATTTCGGTTCTAGATCTTGACACGGGGAAAGTCGTCGCAAAGTGGCCCATCGGCGGTTTCGTTATTGACATATCCCTGGCCGTCTCGCCCGATGGCCGGTTCGCGCTGTCGTCGTCCAAGCTGAGATCGACGCAGCTCTGGGACGTGAAAACGGGCAGGGCCTTGGCAGCCTTTCACAACCAGGACGATCTGACCAGGAAGGCCGTCTTCTCACCTGACAGTCAAACCGTGATCATAGCCACACGCGGTCCGCATGTGATCCGTGTTCTTGAAGTGCCCACGTTGCGCGAGCTGCGCCTTTGGACCTCCCGATGAGACCGGGACAACTTCCCACCTCGTGGCATCCCCCGACGGACGCATCTTGATCTCGCGGGGGCCCGCTGGAAATGCGTCCTTTATCTGGGACCTCCGCAAGGGCCAGCTACTGGCAAGCACGGAGCTACCGGAAAGCACGGGGTTTGGGGGTGGTCTCCTTCGCGGCGGCTCCACGCCTGATGGCCGCCGCGTGTTCTGGCGCGACTACCTCGGCAGCTTGATCGAGTATGCCGCACCGGAGCCGGAACCGGAGAGGGATCGAACCGCTCCTGGCGCAGGGCTCGAGCCCCTGGTTCGAAAGCTCGACTCCCCGATCGAGGACCTCGTTGTCGGAGGTGGCGGACGCTATCTCTGTCTGAAGCTCGAGGGACCGGAGCTGGCCGTCTTCGATGTCAATGCCGCCGACGTCATCAAGACGATCAAGCTGGACTCGGATAACGTTCTGATCGCCGCCGGTGCCGAATCCCTCGTGGTTGCCTGCCAGGATCACGTCCCTGGCACGGTCCAGCGATGGAGCTTTGCTGACCTGTCCGCCGATGCAACGAAGGTCGCGTTACCGATCCGGGGCCGAATCAAGGCCCTCGCGATGGGGAGCGACTCGGACGGACCGCTCGTCGTGGTCTGGGCTCCCTACATCGACTTGCGCAGCGCCGCGGAAGCCCGCTTCAGCTTCCTGGATCCCCAGACGTTCGCCGTACTCAAAGCCGGCTCGATGACTGACCTGAGATTCACGCAATGGGATTTGTCACCTTGGGCCGGCATTTCACCGTCAGGCGGCAGTATCGTCATGGACACAGACTCGTACCTCCCTGTATTTCATGACCGGCATCCTTCTCAGGAGGCTCTCAAAGCCCAGGTCCGTGTCCGAGCATCAGCCGGGGGCAACCTCTACGGAATGTGGGGGTCCGCGCACGGGATTCCTCAAATCCTGGCGATTCGTGGAGCGGGCCTCCAGTGGTCGTCTAATAGCGCCTTGAGGAGGAGCGCTCAGATCCTCCCTGGGCCGGACGGCCGCACGGTGTACATTGATCGAAGAGCCATTCAGGATATCGACAGCAAACCGGTTTGGCCTGTGGAAAAATGCAGTTCCGCATCAATGATCGCTATTCCTTCAACGGATCCCGGCTACTTCTTGGGAGTGGAATCGGACCACGCCGTCGTGCACGGTACCAACCCGGGTGGGCCGCTCTTCAGCGTGCTCGACCTTGATGAGATGGCAGCCGGCGGGATTGAGCCGTCGGGCATCCCCAGCGACTTCACGATCGAGAAGCGCTACCACTTGATCCCCGCCGCCAAGATGCTGATCACCATTCCGTACACCAACGACAGGCTCGTCTTGCGGCGGCTCGACATCGAAAAGGCCGCGCGCGAAACGCGGGGTGCCGGGTAGCCCGGCCCCCGCTCGTCTTCGCACTCCCGAAGGAGCCGATGCTCAGGGCAGCTCCATCCGCATCGTCTCGGTGACGCGGTTGGTGAAGTTGGCGATGCCGACGGTCATGGCCAGCTCGACGATCTCGCGGTCGCTCAGCGACTGCTTGAGGCGCGCGAACAGCGAATCCTCGACGTTGATGTGCCGGGTGACCTGCTCGGCGTACCGCATCACCTCGCGCTGGAGCTCGTCGTAGGCGTCGCTCGATTCGAAGTCGGCGGTCTCGGCGACCTGACGGTCGTTCAGGCCGGCCTTCTTTCCGATCGTGCGGTGATGGTGCAGGCAGTAGTCGCAGTCGTTGAGCTCGGAGGTCTTGATGTAGGCCAGCTCGCGCAGCTTGCCATCGAGCTTGGTCTTGGGCAGCGTGGCGTTGAGGGCCAGGAAGGCCTCGAGCATCTCGGGGTTGTGGGCCATGACCCGGAAGACGTTCGGCACCGCGCCGATCTTCTTCTCCATGCCCTCGAAGACCGTCTTGACCTTGTCGCCCGCTTCATGGTTCGTGATATAGCTGACCAGTGCCATGAGAGGTTCTCCCGGTTGGCTGTGTGAGTCGGAGGAGCCGAACGGGGATCATCGTAGCGGCCGCATCGCCCGGGCTTCAAGGTCCCACCCGAAGTCAGGCGAATGCCGGCTAGGCCGCTTCGTGCGGCCTCGGCGCATCGCGGGCTGCCACGCGGACAGGTCGCAGAGCCCGCCGCCGCAGAAGAGGTGATGCCAGAGCTGGGTCGAGACGACGCACGTCAGCGCCACGTCGAAGACGAACCGCGCCGGCGTGATCCGCGGGATTCGCACCTGCCAGGCGCGCTGGCGCGCCACCATGGTCGGGTCGAAATAGCCCGTCGCCTTCAGCGACTCGGCGCTCAGTAGCTGGTCAACCCACGGCGGACGGCCGGGGCCGAGGAACGTGCCCGACATGCAGGCCCGGAACATCGTCTTGGGCCGACGGGCGATCCGCTCGGGCAGGATCCGGGCCGCCGACCTGGCGGAGGATCCACTTCTCGGTCCGGCCGTGCAGCTTGTATTCGGGGGCGATGCCCGCGCAGAACTTGATGACGTCGTCATCGAGGAACGGGTAACGCGTCTCGACCGAAGAATTCATGGCGATCCGGTCCCCCTTGGCGATCATCAGCAGGCCCGCCAGCATCACCTTGTAGCCGACGTACAGCGACTGGTTCAGCGGATGCCACCGGCCGATGCGCTCGTTGGTGATGTCCAGGTCGCCATAAGGGTTGTGATCGCCCAGCCGTTCCCACATGGATGACGAATAGACGGTCGGCTTGGCCTGGCTGATGAACTCGAAGAGCTCCTGCTGGGCCGGCCGGACGTCGCGGATCGCTCGCTCCGCGGGCAGCAGCGGACGGCCGCCGGCCACGGTCCCCATGACCAGCCGGCGGAAGATCCTGGGCAGGCCGTGGCCGATCTTGCCGGTGATCGCGTCGCGGATCGCTTGAGCCTTGTACCAGACGTAGCCGGCGAGCGCCTCGTCGGCGCCTTCGCCGGTGAGGGCGACCTTGTAACCCTGCTGGTGCACGGCCTCGGCCAGCCGCAGCAAGGCCGCGCACGAGGTGTCGAGCACGGGTCCCTCGGCGGCGCGGATCAGCTCGGGATACGTGCTCGCCAGGCCCGCGCGATCCATCGTCACGGTCGTCAACGGCGAGCCGAGCACCGCGGCGGCCTCGGAGGCGTGCGAGCGCTCGTCGGGCCCCGCCCGGTCGAACCCGATCGTGAACGCCGGGATCGGCTCGCCCCGATGCCGGCTGCAACAGCCGAGGACGACGGTCGAATCGAGTCCGCCGCTGATGTAGCTCACCACCGGGACGTCGCTCCGCAGCCGGCGCTCGACCGCCTGCATCATCAGGTTCTCGAGCTCCTCGACCAGCGGCGTCGGGTCGACGAGCCGCCGCTCATCGCCGGCGTCGGGGAAGTCGAGGTCCCAGTAGCAATGCTCGGTCACGCGCCCGTCGCGCACCCGCAGGAAATGGCCGGGAGGCAGCGAGCGGACGCCATCGAAGAACGTCCGCGTCGTGCCGGCGCAGAAAAATGTGAAAAAGTGATCGATGCCCTTGGGGTCCGGCCGCGCCGCCACCATCCCCGAGGCCAGCAGCGCCTTGACCTCCGACGCCCAGAGCAGCCAGCCGTCGACCTCGGTGTAGTACATCGGGCAGATGCCGACGCGGTCCCGGCCGAGGATCAAGGTCCGCGTGTTCCGGTCCCAGAGCGAGACGGCGAACTGCCCGCGAGCCCGCTCGAACATCGCCTCGCCGAGATCCTCGTAGAGGTGGACCCAGGCCTCGGTGTCGCATCGCGTCGCCAGGCGATGGCCGCGGGCCAGGAGCTGCTGCGCAGCTCGGGGTACTCGAACAGCTCGCCGTTGAAGGCGACCCACACCGACTGGTCCTCATTCGCCACCGGTTGCCGGCCGCCCGCCAGGTCGATGATCGACAGCCGACGAGCACCCAGCGCCACGCCCGGCTCGATGTGGACCTGCTCGTCGTCGGGGCCGCGATGGGCGATGGCCCCGGTCATGGACAGGAGGCGATCCCAGGGGAACTCCCGCGTTCCCTTCAGGTCGACGGCGCCGGCGATGCCGCACATGAGGTGTCCTCGGCAGGGGCAGATCGGCTGGTGGGTCAAGAGATTCGCGAGCGGAGGGACCGGACCCTTGATATCAGTCCGGCAGGGGAACGGTCAATGGCTGCGAGAACGGCCCGGCCAGCGCGCGGCGCCGCGAGGCGATGCGGTAGACGACGCCTCCCATGAGGCCGATCAGGAATGTACCGATACGGAAGAGCCAGCCGCGAGGGCCGAGTGGGACGTAAAATGCCACGATATCGGGCCTTTCGAGTGGTGGAGGGTGATGGGTGCGATCAGCGTCGCCGGCTGGTCGCCGGCGCGCAACGGCGCCCCGTGCCGTCCGTCGCAGATGCTGCTCAGGCCGGCGAAGCGATCCTTGATCCGCGTGCAGAGGATGGGGATGGTCGTGTGGGTCTCGCCGCACTGGTTGGCGAAGACGACCGGGATGGCCAGGTCCGAGGCCACCTTCGCCGGGATCGACTCCGACAGCGGCCCCACGTGACCCAGCAGCCAGTGGCGGCGGCCGGAGTCGCGATTGGCGAAGTTGGGCCAGGCGGCCGAGACCACCGCGAGGTCGATCCGATCGCGGTAATCGTTCCAGACCTTCTTGTAGATCATGTCGGCGCAGATCGCGAACCCGACGCGGCCCCAGGGGGTCGCGACGACCAGGGCGCTCGGCCGGGCCGGAAGCGGAACCGCTCCCAGAAGACCAGGTTGCGCTTGCGGTAGATGTGGACTCGGCCGTCGGGATCGCTGAACGCCAGCGAGTCGTACAGGTGGCGGCCCTTCCGCTCGACGAAACCGGCGGCGATCGCCATCCGCCACTGCTTGCTGCGGCGGCGGAGGTGCGTGATGGTCGGGCCATCGGCCGTCTCGCTGTAGGGTGCGAAGTCGGGGCAGAGGCTGTAACCGGTGTTGAACAACTCGGGGAGGACCGCCAGCTCGACGCCGTCCCCGTGCGCGGCGCGGAGGCGATCGTCGGCGCGCTGCAGGTTGCCCGCGACATCCAGCGGATCGGAGGGCATCTGGATGGCAGCGACGACGATCTTCACGGCCGTTCCCTCGATCTGAGGATCGATCGCCTCGGGACCCCGTATCTCATAGATCGACACGGTGGCCGCGCCGGATCAGGCGGAATCTCACGAATTCCGGTGTCGACGGCCATCCGGCTCAGAAACCCAGCCAGCCGAGGATCCCTCCGCGGCGGGGCGGGGGCAGGATCCTGGCCTCGCTCCGCAGCGCCTCGGCGCGGGACTGGACCTGCTCGGTGGGTGGCTGGCGGGCCGGATCCAGCTTGTAGGTGAACTCCCGTTCGTCGCGGATGACCCACGGCACCACGTTCTCGCTGAAGAACTCGGTCAGGTAGTTGTCCCACCACGGCGCCTGGAATTGCTCGACGAATGTCTTGGTCTCGTAGCCGTCCATCACCAGCGTGATCTCGCGGCCGCCGTAGTAGTAATAATTGTGCGAGGCCGGCGCGGGGCCGAGCGATTCCCCGTTGACGATGACCAGCGCACCGGGCGGATCGGTCCGGATGGTGTAGCGGCGCTCGACGCAACCGGTCAGGCCGGCGACGGCCGCGAGGACGACGATCGTCGTCCGGCGACGCGCGGGGTGGGATTTCACCATCCTTCTTGTCCTTTGTCCGTTGTCCGTTGTCCGTTGTCCGTCGAACAGGGACGGACGGATCGACGGGGCGGCGGGATTCTATCGATCATCCGGAAAGGGGGCAAGTCGGCTTGGCTTTCTGGCCCGGAGTCATTAGTCATGGTTAGGGCGGACCCCGATCAGCGCCTTTGCCATCCCGAAGGGGCTCGCTCCACCGCAAGCCCAACAACGGACAACGGACAACGGACGACGGACAAAGGACCAAAATGAAGATTCAGCGAGTTGCGCAGCCGCCCAAGGACGTCAAGTCGGACTGGCTCATCCTGGGTCTCTTCGAGGACGACGCCGGGCTCCCAGCGGGCGTGGAGGGGACGGGGGTCGGCGCGACGATCGAGCGGCTGCGATCGGCGAAGGAGATGACCGGCACGCTCGCCGACCTGACGGTGCTCCACGAGCCTTCGGGCATGGCCGCCGGCGCGGTGCTGCTGGTCGGGCTCGGTCCAAGAGGTCGCTTCGACGCCGGGGCCGCCTTCACCGCCGCTGTCGCCGCGTCCAAGCGGCTGGCGGCCAGGGCCCGCGAGAGCGTCGCGCTGGTCCTGCCGGAAGCGAAGGACGTGACGGCTGTGGCCTCGGCGATGGTGGAGGGTGCGGTGGTCGGTACCCGCGGCCCGGGCCTGCGCCTGACCGAACCCAGCCGCCACCCGTTCGGCTCGCTCTTGATCGTCGCGCCGCCGGGGATGGAGTCGACCACGACCGCATCGCTCGACGCCAGCCTGCGCCGCGGCGAGATCGTCGGCCAGGCGGTGAACCTCGCGCGGGACCTGGCCAATACGCCCCCCGCCGAGAAGTCACCCGCCAGGCTCGCCGACCGCATCCGGCTCGTCGCCGAGGACGCCGGGCTCGCGGTCGAGGTCTGGGATGCCGTGCGCATCGAGCAAGAGCGCTTCGGGGGATTGATGGCGGTCGCCGCGGGATCGTACGAACCGCCGCGGTTCGTCGTGCTCCAGCACGCCGGGGGCGGCGGCTCGCCCACGCTCGCCCTCGTGGGCAAAGGCGTGACGTTCGACTCGGGGGGCCTCAGCATCAAGCCGAGCGCCTCGATGGAGGACATGAAGGTGGACATGACCGGCGCGGCCGTCGTGGCCGCGGCTATGCTGGCCGCCGCGCGGCTGGACCTGCCCGTCAATATCGCCGGCTACCTCCCACTCACGGAGAACATGACCGGCGGTCGGGCCATGAAGCTCGGCGACGTGCTGACCATTCGCAATGGGAAGACCGTCGAGGTCCTCAACACCGACGCCGAAGGGCGGCTCATCCTGGCCGACGCCCTCAGCTACGCCGTGGAGAAGAAGCCCCATCGCCTGATCGACCTGGCCACACTGACCGGCGCCTGCATGGTCGCTCTGGGGAGCCGGATCGCCGGGCTATTCGGCAACGACGCAGCGTTCGCTCAGGAAGTCATCGAGATCACTCAGCAGACGGGCGAGCGCACCTGGCGTATGCCGCTCGACGACGATTTCAAGGAGGGCCTCAAGAGCCAGGTCGCCGACATGAAGAACATCGGCGGGAAGTGGGGCGGGGCGGTCACCGCGGCCAAGTTCCTGGAGACATTCGTGGGGTCCACGCCCTGGGTCCACCTGGACATCGCCGGCCCGAGCTGGGCCGACGCCGACAGCCCCACCCGCGACGCCGGCGCCACCGGCTGCTTCGTCCGGACGCTCGTCAGCTTCATGGAGAGAACATGTCGGTCAGACTCTCCGGCCTGACTCCGTCCGATCCGATCCGGTCCGATCCGATTCGCGTCAGGCTCGATCCGCGTCAGGCTGGAAGGCCTGACCGACACTCAACCCGACGCCCGCCGCCGACGCGGATCGAACCGGCACTCGATCCGGCGACTGTTGACGTCGAGCGCCTCCAGGATCTCAAGCACCCCATCCATCGGCAGGCCGAGCTTCCTCGCCCAGAGGATGATGTCGAGGTTCTCGCGACCGCCCTTGAAATGGTCCAGGATCGGATCGATCAGCGGCGAGCCGCGGAAGGCCCGCCGGAGCAGGCCGAAATCGCCCTGATCCAGCTCGATCCAGAATGCCCGACCCTGGAGATGCTCCAACCATCGGTGTCTCAAGAAGCCATTCCAATGCTCACCGATCCAGGCTCGGATCGCCGTCTCGCCCAGGTCCCGTCCCGCCTTCTCGCTCTCGATCCACTTGAACCGCTGCGCCTCTTCCTCACCGCATTGGTGCAGACTCAGGCGAGTCTCGGGCGAGAGGTCGATTGCAGGCGCGGAGTTACACTCAACCATCGACACCTCCAAGCCGAGTCGAGCGGCCATTCCCTTGGCAAACGGGGCGGCAAGTCCGAAAGCATCGGACCAGGTCAGTTCACGCCTCCACGAGCTCAACTTGATGCGGCGGTGACGCAATCGGCGTGCCGCCGTCGCACGATCGGGAGCCTCGTCGTCAGCGAGCGAGCCACTGCTCAATCCTAGATGATCATACGCATTGTATCCGCTGATCGCAAAACCGGCAAGTCGGGCGACGGCATGGTGAGGAATGTCAACACCGCGCCGATCATTGGCCGGTCGTTTCTTCGTTGGCAGGTTCCGGTTCGCGGCGGTGTCGGAGAATCATCTCTTACAAGGAGGACGAATCATCACGGAACCAGGCCAGCGATTTCCCGAGCATGACCGCCACGCCGGGGGAGCCGCAGGCCAGCGGGCCGGCCGGCTGGTCGGTCACCGCGCGCCATCGCACGCGATCATCGAGGGTCGAGCAGATCAGGTGCACCCCGCGGCGAGAGAGCCGCAGCGGCGTGCCGGACGCATCGCCGTAGAACGCGTCGTTCGACTCTCCCGATGAGGTCGACTGCGCCGTCAGCTCGCCGGAGCCGGTGCAGACCAGGGCGCGACCATCGGCCGCCGTGGCCACGGCGTAACGGTGGATGCGATGAAGCGCCCAGCCTTCCCAGGGCGTAGGCCGCTCCCAGATCACCTGTCCCCGCAGGTCGTGACCGCGGAGGGACTGCGCGCGGCGGGTCAGCGTGATCCAGGCGACCGGGGGAGGCGACTCGACGGGTGCCTCGATCAACAGGGGGGGATCGGACGCATCGAAGGTGAAGCCGGTGGTGTATTCCCCGGCCGGGTCGAAGACGAGGAACTCGCCGCCATGGGTCGTCGCGCCCACGAATCCGTACGCCCCAATCGCCAGGTCCTCCACGGGTGAACGGAGCTCCTGCTTCCACACCCACCGGTTCGAAACCGTCATCCGGCCGACGCGGTCGCGCTCCTGGACCAGCGCCACGCCGAAGTCGTCGGGGCGGATGGCCAGATGGGTGAGCTGGACCAGGCTGACGTCGAGGCGTCGCTGGGTCTCGCGCTTCAGGTCGCACAGGAGGATCTGGCGGTCGGTCGCGGCGGCCAGCCAGCCGGGTGTGGTGCGAAGGATCCTGCCCACACCGGAGAGTTCCGGCGCCTGTCCGCGCTTCTGTCCGGTGGTGTCGAAAAGCTGCAGGCGGTTCCGGCTGGCGAACAGCGCGATCAGCGGCGGATCGTCGACCACGGCCATGACGGCGGTCTCGGCCTGCTGGTCGCTCTCGACCGCGGGCACGATCCAGTTCGGCGTGCGCACGCCGCCCGAGGAGGTCCGGACCGCGGACCCGGTCGTCTGGGCGGACGAGGCCCGCTTCGACGGCCGGGCGGCGGATCGCCCCGTCCCGCCGCCGAACAGATCCAGGCGGACGATCTCGCCCGTGGAGTGCCCGTAGATGAGGTAACGGCCCAGAGGGTCCACGTCCATCGCGGTGATCGGCCGCGACAGGGTGGTCCGCCACCGGACGTTGCCGGCCGAGTTCATCACGGCCAGCTCGCCCTCCAGGGTCGCGGCGGCGATGGTGCGGCCCGGGAAGTCGGGGACCGCGTGCGAGATCGTCCCGCCCAGGTGATACGAGCCCTCGTTCCGCCCCCTCAGATCGAAGCGCTGGATGCCCAGCGTGTAGCAGCTCGTCAGGATCATCCCGCCGTCGCCGCTGATGGCGAGCCGTCCCACGTTGGACATCAGGCGTTCCTGCCAGAGGATCTCGGTCTCGAGCCGGCCGCCCCGCGCCGGGTCCAGCGCGACGCTCAGCATCATGCCGAAGGCCGCGGCCCCGACCGCGATCGGCCGGTCGGCCACGAAGCAGAAATGGGCGATGGTCTCCAGCGTCTCCAGCCGGCCGACGGGCCGGGCGTAGCGGTTGAGCAGGTGAAGGAGCCCATGCCGGGTGCCGACGGCCAGGTACCGGCCATGCGCGTCGAGCGTGACGAATGTCGCCTCCGACGGCGCCGGCTTCTGCTGCTCCACCGAGAAATCGGCGTCGAGCAGGAGCAATTCGGGGTTCTCCGACTCGACAAGGAGCGCGATGAGGCCTCCCGAGTCGCTGATCGCGCCGGCCAGGATGCGGCTGGGCAGCCGCGAGTAGGACAGCGAGTCGCCCTTGACATCGAAGAGATAGAGCTGGTTGCCTTCGTCCCAGGCGAGGATCGTGCCCGCTTCCCTGGCCAGGGCCATACCCTTGAGCGGAGAGTCGGTGACGACCGTCCAGGCGGTCTCGGGGTCGATCCGGGTCGAAGGGCGGCCGGCTGCCTCACTCATCGATCGTCCAGGATTCCGGGCTGGTGAAGGCGCGAGGGACTCCGGATTCCAGACTCCGGATTCCGGATCGGGAGTTCAAGCCCTCGGCGTTCGGAGATCGGCTTTGTACGGTGGGGCTCGGTCCCCCGACCCGCCCGCCCGCTCGCCGACAACGGATCGGTCCGGCGTCCTTGTAGGAGGAGGCTCTGTCCCCCGACCGGTCCGGTCCGGTCCGCCCGCCCGGGGCACAGAGCCCCCTCCTACAACCCGACCGGACGGGGCCGGGGATCGGCGGGCGGAGCCGCGTCCTAGTTGGCCTTGGCGGCGCGGATGGCCGCGGCCAGGACCGGGTCGTGGTCCGGATCCCCGTAGCTGGCTTCCTCGCGGATCCGGGCGTTGTCGTCGGCGGGCTTGGCGGCCGAGCGGGCGACGATCGGCAGGTCGGGCTGGACTCCCTGCTCGCTATAGGGCCGATTGCGGGGGGAGTAGAACTTGGCCGTGGTCAGCTTGAGCCCGGCCGGGGCCGACCGCAGCGAGAAGATGCTCTGCACCGAGCCCTTGCCGTAGGTCCGGGCGCCGACGATCGTGGCCCGCTGGTGGTCCTGCAAGGCGCCGGCGAGGATCTCGCTGGCGCTGGCGCTATCGTGGTCGACCAGGACGTACAGGGGCATCTTCCACCGGGCCCGGCCGCCGGCCACGTAAGCCTGGGTCTGACCGTGCGCCCGGCCGCGAGTCGTGACGATCGGCCCCGAGTCGACGAACCGGCCCGCGATGTCGACGGCCACGCTCAAGAGCCCGCCGGGATTTCCCCGCAGGTCGAGCACCAGCACACGCATCCCCCGGGCCGACAGGCCGCCGACGGCGGCGTCGAGCTCCTCGGCCGACGTCTTCTGGAACCCCGCGAGCCGGAGGTATCCGATCCCGGACTCGCGATCCACCAGCTTCGCTTTCGTGACGCTCTCGACGTCGACATGCCGGCGCACCAGTCGCAACGCGGCCGCGGCCCCGTCCGCCTTCTTGACGACGAGATCGACGGCGCTTCCCTCGACGCCCTGGAGCTTGTTGGCGGACTCGTCGAGGCCCATTCCCTGGATCGACGTGCCGTCAACCTTGATGATCGTGTCCCCGGGCTGGATGCCCGCTTCCCAGGCCGGACCGCCGCGAAGGACGTTCACCAGCCGCAGCCCGGCCTTGTCGAGCTTGAGCTCGATGCCGAGGCCGACGAAATTGCCGTCGATCATCGCGTAGAGGTCTTCCAGCTTGTCGGGCGTGAGGTAGCTGGTGAAATCGTCGAGCGCATCGCACGCGCCGCAGGTGAATTCCAGGAATACGGGGGTGGCGGCCAGGCCGATGGTCTGGCGGCCCACCTCGCCGCAGGTCAGGGCCATGCGGATCGCGGCGGCGCGGTCCGGGACGGCCAGGTCGGCGCGGTACCGGCGGAGGACATCGCGGAACCAGGCCACGCGGTCGGCCGCGGCGGCCGGCGCGTTGGCCTTGATGAACACCGGGTCGCGGAGCGCGACCTCGAGATTATCGATGCCGTGGCGGACCAGGGGCTCCATCGGCACGTCGTCCACGTAGTTCGACTGGATCCGCTCGAGGACCTCGTCATAGAGCTCGGCGGCCTGATCTGACGGCAGGGCCAGCAGGACGTTGCGGAAGCTGACGTCCGCGTAGCGCCGATGCAGCTTGAAATGGATCTCGCAGAGCCGGAGCCGCCGGCTGAACTCGACGTGGCTGGGCCAGCGTTCCAGGGCGTCACGGTAGACCTCGATCGCGGCGGCCCAGTTGCGCTGCGCTCGTTGTCCAGCCCGTGCTCGAGCGCCACCGTCGCATCGCCGCTCGCGGCGGCGGGGTCGGCCGCGACCGATGCGGATGGGACCGACGGCGAGTCCGGCGGATCGAGCCACTCCGCCCGCGCCGATCATGCGCCCGACCAGACCAGGAACATCATCGCCAGGGCGTGAACGAGCCGGCGCATGGACGACGATCTCCCGCTTGAGGAGCGTGAGGCGAAAGCTCGTTCGTCGTCGCATCACCGGCCGGCTCGCGACCGGTTATCCCGCGGGGATGAGCCGAAGCGTCTCGATCGGGAGGGAGGGACTCGGCGTCCGTCGGGAATCCGGAGTACCTGGCTCACCGTTGCGACTACAGAGAGATTCCGCGCGCACCGCTCCGTCGTTGCCGTTCGTATGGAGTCATTCCGCTGCAAAGCGGGCACGACAATCCGCAGGCCCAGGCCTCGCGACCCATGCACCTGCCATCGCCGGTCCGAAACGGGAGCGGCCGGGGCCGACTGCCCGTCCAAGCGAATTATAACACATCGATCGCGATCGGCAGGACACTTCGCCGACGCGAGCGACGACTGTTGCCGCCTCGGGTAAAATGGCCGATGGACTTCACCATCACGGCTTTATCGAGTTCCTGCCATGAATCCCAACGACGACGCCCTGGCCGACGCCTCGGATCCCGGTCCCGTCGAGAAATCCGTCGCAGTCGACGATTCCGCCATCGTCGGCCGCGAGATGATGCTCCTGCTCATGCTGGCGTCGGTCCAGTTCACGAGCATCGTCGACTTCATGGTCGTGATGCCGCTCGGGCCGCAGCTCAAGCGGACGCTGGAGATCACGTCGTCTCAATTCGGCCTGATCGTGTCGTCTTACACGATCAGCGCGGGGATCGCCGGGATCTTCGCCGCTTCGTTCATGGATCGGTTCGGCCGGAAGGCGGCGTTCCTGACGCTGTATTGCGGCTTCCTCGTCGGGACGTTCCTGTGCGGGTTGGCGGGGAGCTACCCGACTCTGCTGGCTGCGCGGGTCGCGACAGGGGCGTTCGGGGGCATCCTGGGCGGCATGGCGCTGGCGATCGTGGGCGACGTGTTCCCCGAGTACAAGCGCGGGCGGGCGACCGGGGTGTTGATGTCCGCGTTCGCCCTGGCGTCGGTCGTCGGGGTGCCGGTGGGGATCTACCTGGGGAATCGCTTCGACTGGCACGCACCGTTCCTGGTGCTGGCCGCGCTCGGCCTGCCGGTGCTCTTCGCGTCGATCCGCGTGCTGCCGGCCTTGCGCGACCACCTGCACCACGGCCCGCACGCCCATCCGCTCGCCAAGCTCGCCGAGACGTTCAGCCACGCCAACCACCTGCGCGCCTTCGCGCTCGTCGCCACGATGATGCTCGGTGGTTTCGCGGTGATACCGTATATCTCGGTCTACGTCGTGGGAAACGTGGGCGTCCGCGAGGCGGACCTTCCGATCATCTATGTCACCGGCGGCCTGCTGACCCTCGTGGGTGCGCCGATCGTCGGGAGGTTCGCGGATCGACACGGCAAGCTGCCGGTCTACCGGGTCGTGGCCAGCATCTCGGCCGTCTTGATGGTCCTGGTGACCAACCTGCCGCGGCTACCGATCGCGCTCGTGGCGGCGGCGACGGGCACGCTGATGCTCACCAACGCCGGGCGGATGGTGGCGGCGATGGCGATGGTCACCGGCAGCGTCGAGCAGAGGCGCCGCGGCGGCTTTATGAGCGCGAATTCCGCCGTCCAGCACATCTCCACAGGTCTCGGCGCCTACCTCGGCGGCCTGATCATCGCGGACAACCCCGTGGATCACTCGATCCGACATTTCGACCGCGTGGGCTGGATCGCCGTGGCGGCGACGCTGCTGAGCCTCTGGCTGGCCGGGCGAGTCAGGCCGGCCGCCTCGCCGGCTCCGGAGCCGGCCGACATCGGCGCATTCGAGGACGTGCTCGAGGATCCCCTGTCGGCCGCGGAGCTGTAGGGTGGGTCGAGCCTCGATTCCTCGAGGCGAGGCCCACCGGCTCGGCCGAGGCTCGTTCGCGGTGGGCCTCACGCCGCTCCGCGGCGTTCGACCCACCCTACAGTCCCGCCAAGGCGCAGGCTGCGGCTCATGCCGCCACGTTGCAATGATGCAATGACGGTCCGATTTTCGCCTTGCCCGATTCGCGGCCGCCCGCCATGATTCCGGGCAGTTTACCGTCTCAATCCGCCGGAAAGGACTCCGGACATGTCGTCGATGATGGCAATAGCCCGGTTCGTCGTGCTCGGCGCGATCTTGAGTTCGGCTGCCGCGGCACAGCCGGCGGGTGTCCCGAACCGGCTCGCTCGGGGATCGGCCTCGCGGCCGACGCCTCGGGGAACGGCCCTGCGACCGTCCGGTCAGCCTGATGGGTCGCTGGTCGTCCTCCCGCAGAAACCCGACTTCGCCTTGTGGGACGCCGGCACGAAGATCGAACCCGGGTGCATCGGGGTGCTCTACGAGATCGAGCGAGTCGACCGCTTGCGCCTGCTCCTGAAAGCCCCCGCGCACGGCCTTCGCGGCTGGTCATTGTCGAGCGCGGTGATCTCGCTGAAGCTGGCGGAGGAATTCTTCACCCAGTCGATCAAGATCCAGCCGGATGACCCTTTCGGCTACCTGATGAGGGGGATCGCCCGCCTGGAGAAGGGCAACGTCGACGGGGCGCTGGCCGACATGAACGAGGCCCTCGAGCGGGACCCGAAATACGTGCCGGCGCTGGTGCGGCGCGCTCGTTTATGGCGGGCCCGCCAGGATGCGGATCGGGCGCTCGCCGATCTCGACCGGGCGATCGCGATCGACGGCCGCGAACCGTCGGCCCACGTCGAGCGCGCCGTCTTCTGGTTCACTCGCAAGGAATTCACCAAGGCCAACTCGGACCTCGACCGCGCGACCGAACTGGGCTCGCGGGAGGTCATCGTCCACGTCCTGCGGGGGCAGATCCTGCTCGAGAACAAGGACACGAAGAAAGCTTATGAGTCGTTCGTGAATGCCTTGAAAGCGGACCCGACCCGGCACGACGCGTATCTCGGGCTGGCCTCGGTCTACCTGATGCGAGGACAGCCCAAGCAAGCCCAGGCGATCCTCGACGATGCGGTCCGCGCCGATCCCCATAACCCCGAAGCGTACGGGAACCGCGCCACGTTCTACATGGCCCGCGGCGATCACGAGAAGACGTTGTTCAACCTGGACGAAGTGATCCGGCTGTCACCCGGCTCGGCGCTGGCCTTCAACGAGCGGGCGTGGCTGCTGGCGACCTGCCCGGTCGAGAAGTTCCGCGACGGCCGCAAGGCGGTGGAATCGGCGACCAGGGCCTGTGAGCTCTCCGGCTGGAAGAATCCGCGGTATGTGTGCACGCTCGCCGCGGCCTACGCCGAGAGCGGTGACTTCGAGAATGCGGCCCAGGGGCAAGAGCGAGCCCTGAGGCTTTTCAACCCGAAGTCCCCGGAGACAACCAAGTACCGCAAGCTCCTCGATCGGTACCGGGCGAAGAAGCCGCCTCACGCCGTGGGCCTGCTCGAAGAGCTGGGGATCAAGAACTATCAGCCGCCGTCGGCCGGACAGTCGTCCGGTTGAGTCCATGGAGAGACGGATCGGTGCCCGTATCAGGTCGCCGCCCACGGATTCCTCGTGTGGAAAGGATCGCGGTCATGACTCGGAATGCCCGAATTCGGCCCGTCGCTATCGCGATGCTCGCGGGACTGGCCGCCTGCTCCCTCGCGCGGGCCGCGGAGGACCCGGAAATCCCGAAGCTCAAGTTCGGCGTCACGCTCACGGCCAAGCCGTCGAAGAACCACATTCGCGACGCCGTGCAGAAGTCCCCCGACTTCACGCTGATCGACGGCACCAAGTCGATCAAGCCCAGCCGCGCCGGGCTCATCTACCGCATCGAGCGCGGCGACAAAGACCGGATCCTGCTCTCGATGCCGAGCCAGGGCCTCTACGGCTGGGCCTCGCGCGACTCGGTTATCCCCTACAACGAGGCGGAGGGCTACTTCACCACCCAGCTCGACACGAAGACCCCCACCGCGTTCACCTACCTGATGCGCGCGGTCGTCTGCCAGGACAACGATCGTTTCGATCGCGCCTTCCGCGATCTCGACGCGGCGCTCAGGCTGGACCCGCGATACGTGCCCGCATACATCGAGCGATCCTTCCTCTGGGCATCCCGCAACCGGATGGATCTGGCCTTCGAGGAAGTCAACCGAGCCATCCGGGTCGATCCGGCGTCGGCCGACGCCTACCTCGAGCGGGGCGTGTACCACTACCGCCTGAAGGAGCAGCACGACGCGCTGGCGGATCTCGATCGCGCGCGGGACCTGGGTTCGCGGTCGATCTACATTCCCCTGGTCCGGGGCTCGATCTATGTCGAGCGGAAGCAGGTCGATGACGCCATCAAGGCGTTCCAGGAGGCGATCGCCATCGACCCCAGGAGCTTCGACGCCCACTTGATGCTGGGCTCGGCCCAGTTGATCCGCTCGCAGCAGGCCGCGGCGATCCAGACCTTCTCGCGGGCAATCAAGCTCGAGCCGGAGAAGGGGGGCGGCTACGGCGGCCGGGCGGTCGCCTACATGAGCCTCGGCCAGCGCAAGGCGGCGCTGGACGACCTGAATCATGCGATCCGCTTCGATTCGATGCGGGCCGACCTGTTCCGGGACCGCGGCCAGGCCTACGCGATGGAAGGGCAATGGAGCCAGGCCCTGGCCGACATGGAAACGGCCGTCCGGCTCGATCCCAACGACGTCGAGGCTCACGTCTCCCGAGCGTGGACGCTCGCCACCTGCTCGGAGGCGAAGCTCCGCGACGGGGCCAAGGCCGTGGAATCGGCCACGCGCGCCTGCGAGCTGACGCAATGGAAATCGCCGCGGCCCCTGGCCACGCTCGCCGCGGCGTTCGCCGAGAAAGGGGACTTCGGCGGCGCGGTGCAGATGCAGCGCAAGGCGCTGGAGGTCACGCCCGAGAAGGATCCGGTCCGCGGCTACTACCAGGCGTGCCTCGACCGCTATCGTTCCAAGAAGCCCTGGCACCGCGTCGGCGTGCTCGAGGAATGGGGGCTGAGGCGGTACCATCCCTCGGTGAAGTCCGACTCCAAGAACGCCGACTCGTCGACCGCGAGTTCCATCCGCGCGAATTGATCATTCGGACTCGACCTCGCGTACGCCCTCGATGCCCTGAAGCTCTCCGACCAGCCGCAACGCCGTGGTCGAAGGAGCGGGGCCGTAGGTCACGTCGATCTCTCGCTCGCCATGGGCATCGCCGTCACGTACGCGGACGCCGATGACATCCACGCCGGCCCGGCGGAAGGGGGCCTCGATCGCCTGGAGCGCGAACGCCCCGGTGACGGTCAGCCTCACCGTCCGGCGTTCGATGTGACCATGACCGAGGAGGCGATCCTCAAATGGCTTGATGACGGCCAGGATGACGAGCAGGAGCGCGGTCGCGGCGATCGCGGCGACGTAGAGGGCCCCTCCCGCCGCCAGCCCGATCGTCGCGACGGCCCAGACGCTCGCGGCCGTCGTCAGGCCGTGCACCGACTGCTTCCTGACGACGATCGTGCCCGCGCCCAGGAACCCGATCCCGCTGACGACCTGGGCGGCGACGCGGGACGGATCGAGCACGACTCGCCCCGGCTCAATCACGCGGTCGAAGCCGTAAGCCGAGACGATCATCACGAGGGCCGAGCCGACGCTCACCAGCATGTGGGTGCGCAGGCCGGCTGCCTTGTCGAGCCGCTGGCGATCCAGGCCGATCAGGCTCCCCAGCAGGGCGGCGGTCCCGAGCCGCAGCAGGAGATCGCCGGGTCCCATGGGGCACTCCTTTGCATGTTGACGCAGAGCCGCGGAGGGCGGGTTCAACGCCGCGAGATCGCTCCGACCCTAACTCATCACGGCAGAGAGAGGATTCCGGATTAAATATTCAATTTATTCAATTTTATTTTAATCTGGAATCCGGAATCCCGAAACCACCGACCCACAGCCCGTCAGATCAGCTCCCGGATCGGCGCGCGCTCGTCGAGCAGCGTCATCGGCCGGCCGCCGCGGTCGGAGACCGCCGTGGCGGGGTCGATACCGAGGTTGTGATAGAGCGTCGCGAACACGCTCTGGAACGACACCGGCCGGTCCGAGACGTACGCCGCGTGCTTGTCGGTGGCGCCGATGACCTGGCCGGTGCGCATCCCGCCGCCGGCCAGCAGGGCGAAGTTCACAGGCGGCCAGTGGTCGCGGCCGGCATTCTTGTTGATCGTCGGCGTGCGGCCGAACTCGCCCCAGACGACCACCGAGACATCGCTGTCCAGCCCGCGGCGATGCAGGTCCTCGACCAGCGCCGACAGCCCCATGTCGAGCTTGGGGATGCGGGCCCGGTTCGTGGAGAAGTTCTCGCTGTGCGTGTCCCACCGGCCGAAGCTGATGGTCACGACCCGGGCGCCGGCCTCGACCAGTCGCCGCGCCATGAGGAAGTGGTCCATGCAGCAGGGTGGACCATCCTTCTCGTTGGTCAAGTCGCCGATGCCGTAGCGGGCGCGGACCCGGGGATCTTCCTTGGTGACGTCCAGGGCCTCGTACACCCGCCGCGAGGTGAGCACCTCGAAGGCCCGCTGGGTGAAGCTGTCCATCCCCCGGACGGCGTCGTCGTGGTCGAAGGCCCGGCGGAAGCCGTCGAGCTGGCCCAGGAGCGAGCGGCGGCCGGCCAGCCGGGTGGCGTCGATGGCCGACTCGTCCAGGCTCAGCCCGGCCCCTCCGGTGCCGTTCGCCCGGCTCCCCTTGGCCTCGGAGCGGAACGGCGTGAACGGGGCATGGGCCAACCCCAGGTATCCCGGCTCGCCCGGGTTCCCCCACCGCGGCTCGCCGGTCCGCGGCGAGAGGCCGACGAAGGCGGGGACATCGGGATGCACCGGTCCCTTCAGTTGCGAGACCACCGACCCCAAACTCGGCCGACCCCCTTGCACCTTGCTCGTCATGTCCGTGTAGCCGGTCAGGCACTGGCCGGCGGAATGATCGGGGCCCGCGCCCACCACCGAGCGAATCACCGCGAACCGGTCCATCATCCGGGCCAGCCGGGGCATGTACTCGCAGATCTCCAGCCCCGGCACGTTCGTCGGGATCGGACGGAACTCGCCCCGAATCCCCTCGGGCGCACCCGGCTTGAGGTCGAACATGTCCTGGTGCGGGGGACCCCCCGCCAGAAAGATCATGATGACCGCTTTATGCGATCGGCCGATGCCCGCCCGGCTCTCCGCCCGCAACAGTCCGGGGAACGACAGGCCACCGAGGGCCAGCCCCCCGATCCTCAGGAAGTCCCGCCGCGTCACTCCATCGCAATAACCCGTCCGCGCCGGTCCGAAGAGGCTCAACATGTCGTTAGCCCTTCCTTCCTGCTCTCCACCCACGGTTTGGCGGGTGTTTAACAAATTGTGCGCCCGGTTCCGGGGTTTGGCAAACGGGGCAGGACCGGCGGCCGTTTTTTGTAAACCCAATCGCCAAAAGGCGATAAGGAGCCGCACCGCGACCGTTTCCCACACCGGTCGGGACCTGGCGCACTCGGGATCCAAGCTGGACCGTCTCGCTCGTGAAGGGTCCTCCGTGGGTCGGGGAGGGGCGGGCCGATCGGCGGAGATCGGGTTCCCTCGGGGACCAGGACGGCGACGGCGCGGGTGGCGCCACAGGCTCTCGGGTCGCATCGCCTCGTGCGTCGCCATGGATTCTTCATCGACCGGAGACGGGGTTCGACTTTCCTCCAGATGCGATCAACGCGCGCTCCACGATCGCGGCTGCGCGCGCCGGCCCAGCCACAACACTTCACTCAACGCGCCCCGCGCCACCTCGGCGGCGGACGGCGATGGGTCGGTGAGACCACTGTACGTGCGGCCTCTACTGATAACATACGTTCGCCGGTCAAGGCGGGATCGATCGCATCAACGGTTTCCCGAACCCTCCTGGATGCGATGCACCCGGTCGGCCTTCAAATCCTTATGCTGGGTGACCTTGCCCGAGGGCCAGATGATGGTCACCTGGTCCACCTGGTCCGCCTGGCCCAGGCCGAACGTCAGCGGAAGCTCGACCGACGACAGGTAGCTCTTGGATGGGAAGAGCTGGCGACGGCAGACGGTCTCGCCGGCCTTGACCTCGACCCTGGCGCCGATGGCGTCGCGATTGGAGGTCTTGCCGTCGCCGGAGAGGACCAGGCGAACCCAGTGGTTCTTGTTGCCGCCGTCGTTGCGGAAGAGATGGGGCGTGCCGTTATTGACGGTGATGACGATGTCGAGATCGCCGTCGCCATCGATGTCGGCGTAAGCGCAGCCGCGTCCGACGACCGGCCGGAAGAGGTCTGGCCCGGCCTGGTCGGGTTTGACCAGCAGGAAGAGCGATCGCCCGGGTTTGCCCGAGTTCCAGAAGAGCTGCACCGGCTGTTCGTAGCGCTCGCTGGCCTGCACCTTGGAAATCTCGGGCTCGAGGTGGCCGTTGGCCGAGAGCAGGTCGAGGCGGCCGTCGAGGTCGTAGTCGAAGAAGAACAGGCCGAACTTGAGCGGCGGCTGCGTCGGCGCGCCCAGGCCGTAGACGTTGGCCAGGTCGGAGAACACCATCGACGACGGCTGGTCGCAGACATAAAGGGCCGTCATCTCGTTGGCGAAGTTGCCGACTGCCAGGCCGAGTCGCTCGTCGTTGAGGAACGTGGCCCAGTCGACGCCCATGCCGCCGCGCGGCGAGCCCGACTGGTCGAACGCGACCCCGCACATGATCGCCATCTCCTCGAACTTCCCGCCGCCCTTGTTCTTGAAGAGGAAGTTCTGGACCGTGTCGTTGGCCACCGCGATGTCCACCAGGCCGTCGCCGTCCACGTCGAACGGCGCGACGCCCAGCGACTTGCCGAGCGGGACCTTCAAATCGGGCGTCCGCACGTGCACGCCCGAGGACTCGCTGACGTCCACGAAGTGGCCGCCATCGTTGCGCAGCAGCGTGCACAACGAGCCGCTGAACGACGTCGGCGGTCCGTAGGCGCGGCCCGAGCCCGGTGAACTGGAATCCTTGCACCTTGTCGAGCTCGGGCGACCAGGTGATGTAGCTCGCGATGAAGAGGTCGAGGTCGCCGTCGTTCTCGATGTCGAGGAACGCCGCGCCCGTGAGCCAGGCGTTCGGCCCGTGGGCGTTGACGCTCTCGGTGACGTCCTCGAAGTGCCCTTTGCCGTCGTTGCGGTAACAGGTGCCCGCCGCCGATGGCCGTCACGTAGAGGTCCTCGTCGCCGTCGTTGTCGAAATCGCCCACCGCGACGCCCTGGCCGTAGAACGTCTTATCGAGTCCGGCGGCCTTGGTGACGTCCTCGAAGTGCCCCTTGCCGTCGTTGCGGTACAGCGCCTGCGTCGGGGTCGGAGAGACCTCGTGCCGGGGCCAGTACGACGAGTTGACGAAGAACAGGTCCTGGTCGCCGTCGTTGTCGTAGTCGAGGAACGCCACGCCCGCGCCCATGGTCTCGGGCAGGAGCTTCTCGCCCAGCGCTCCGTTGAAGTGGCGGAAGGCGATCCCGGCCTCCTTGGTCACGTCCACGAACTTGACGCTCGGGATCGTCTCGGGAGGGACTTCCTTGGGCCGGGGCGGGGCCTTGGCCGGTGCGACGTTCGGCTTCGCCGGAGCATCGATACACCCGGAGAAGGCCACGGGCAACATCGACGCGCCCACCAGGGCCGCGGCGCGTCCGATCAGGTTGAGTCTCATTTTCCATTCTCCGTGGCGGTGGGTGCAGGTGCGGGGGATGGGCCGAGAGTGAAGACCTTCGGAACGGCTTCGGGCGAGGTCGGGAGCCCCGCGCGAACGTCCGATCGATCCCCGGTGCCCCAGGGCGATGCAACGAGTGGATGACGATCGACTGGGCGTTCTGATTGGCCGCAGGGTCCAGCCTCCGGGCCTCGGCGAACACCTTGCCCTCAGCCGTCTCATCCTGCTTGAGCCGCTCGTGCAGCCGGCGGTGAGTGACTTCCAGCGCGTGAGCGAACGCGGTGCGGGCGTCGGGGCTCTTCTCTCGTTCCCAGGCCGGTCCCAGGATCTCGACGATGTCGTGTAGAGGCTCGAGCCGCGATTGGTACTGCGGCCTCGGCCCGCTCATGAACGAGCGGACGCCCGCCGCCAGTTGCAGCGCCTTCACGCGACGAGCTTCGTCGGAGATCCTCGCGTCGGAGGCCGCCGTTGCGATCTGAATCAGTGCATCCGGATCGACGGATTGAGGCTGTTTCTGTTCCTCAACGGCGGCCGATGCCTCCTGAGGGACCTTCCCCCACGCCACGTCGTTGTACGCCTGCGCCAGCCCGTAGTGGGCGGTGACGTCCTCCGAGTCGATGGCCAGCGTCCGGCGGTAGGCGGCGATGACCTTCATCAGGTACTCCCGCCGCTCGGGGCTGTCGCGCTTGAACTCCCTCGACTTCATGTAGTACGCGCCGGCCAGCTCGTTGATCACGAAGAAGTCGAGGCTGAGGTCGATCTTCCTCGCCGGAATCCTGGTGTCGAGCACCGCCTGGAAGTTCTGGATGGCGTCGTCGAACATCGCGTTGCGCATGTTGATCTGGCCGGTGAGCCAGTTGATGACCCAGGGAGCCGGCGGCTCCTGGTGCGCGGCGGCCTCCTCGAGGGCCGTGAGCGCCTCGCCGATGCGGCCCTCCCTCTGATAGACCCGCGCCAGGTTGACCCATCCGTCGGCGCGGCCCAGCTCAGCAACCTTCAGGAAGACTTGCTCGGCCTGCTTCAACTCGCCCTTCTGGCCGCCTTTCTCCGAACCTTCCAGGAACAACCCGATGCCGTAGTCGTTCCATCGCTGCCAGGCGGGCTGGATCGGCGAGGGCTCGTTCTTCGCCGCCTGGTCCCGTTCGACCGCGAGCTGCACCGCATCCCGCGCCATCGTGACGATCGGCAGCTCCGGCCCCTGTCCCTTGCCGAAGACGTAATCCATGTAGATCCGGTCGAACTTGCGATAGTTGACCTTCGCCTCGAGCTCGATCGGGCCGGTCAGGCCCTGGGGGACCTCGAGCGCGAAGTGCACGACCTGACCGGCGCCGGGCGGGATCTGCTTGTTATAGAGCGGGACGAAGATGTCCTGCGGGTTGCGGCGGTCGACCCGCCCGCCCTTGAAATTGAGCATGTAGACGTTGATGAAGTGCGCATAGGGATCGACGTATCCGTTGGGATCGATGCCCCCCGAATGGCCGATGACCTTGCCCCCCGATTTCGCCGCCAGCTCGACCCAGATCTCGTTGGAATCGACGGTCCCCTGGCTGAAGAGGTGGCCGATGTTGAGCGTCCGCACCACGACCTCGACGAGATACTTCTTCCCCGGGCTGAGCACCGGGGCCTCAGGGCGGAGGGGCGCCGTCAGCTTGCCGTCGATCTCGCCGCCCTCGCGGAGTCCGAAGATGTCGACGCGCAGCTTCTTGTCTTCCAGGAACCGCTTCTGGCGCTCGAGGGCCTGCTTGTCGCCGTTGATGGCGGCCAACCCGGTGTTGGCCCCGACGACGAAATGGTCGTGGATCTTGCGGCCGCCCTTGCCGTCGAAGTCCTTGGCTCCGAAGTCCTCGGACGGCTTCATCTCCATGTGGCACTCGGTGCAGGTCGTCTTGGCGACCTCGGGGTAGTAGAAGCTCCGCGCGCCGTGGCCCGACACACCCGAGAGCAGGAACGGGTCGTAGTGGTCCTGGCCGCGGACGAAGTCCTTGTAGTGGTTCACGCCCCAGGGGATGCCCACCTTGTGGCACGTCGAGCAGAACTCCGCGCTCTTGATCACCGGCTTCAGGAACGTCTTTCTGTGCATCTCGGGCTTGGCCTTGACCAGCGTCTGGTTGATCCACTGGAGGATCGGGTTCTTGCTGGTGGCGAACGGATAATGCACCGGCTCCTCGATCGTGTACGCCGCATTCCCGCGGGTGTTGTTGACGTTGGTGATCGAGTGGCACGCTGTGCAGGTGATGCCGGCCTGGCTGGTCGGGTCGTTCACGTCGTCGTAGTTCGGGTCGTCGAACGCCCCCGAGAAGAATGGCACCAGGTCGTGGCAGCCGGCGCACCAACGAGAGGCCTGCGTCGAGCGGTCGCGCTCGAGGCCGACCTTTCGTGTCTCGCGGACGCTGAAGAGGTACGGCTTGTTGTTGAACGAGCTGAGGTGATGCGCCGAGTGGAACCAGCCGTCGTAGGCGTCCTTGTGGCACTTCATGCAGTAGTCGTCCATCATCAGCGTCTGCGCGGGGATGAAGTTGCCGGTCGCTGTGATGGCCTCGGACGGAGAGAAATACTTCTTCCCCTCCTTGGGACCCTTGACGCCGAAAGCCCGCGGGTCCTCCCTGTGCAACAGCCCCATGACGATGACGAACCCGACCACGGCGATGCCGAACCGGCGCGCCCAGTGCCATCGGATCATCGGACCGGCCAGGCGATGCTTGACATAGAGCCCGATCGCCGCCAGCGGGGCCGCCACGTGCAGCCAGTAGCCGATCTCGCGGAAGCGCGGGTCGCGGACCTCGAAGCCGCCGATCCGGACCAGGACCAGCCCCGAGACCAGGATCACGATCGCGGTCGCCAGCAGCGCCAACCCGTAACGGACGGCGTCGCGATTCGGCCGCTTCCACGAGGTCACCAGGTGCGCGGAGCCGAAGGCCACGAACGGCACGATCAGCAGGAACCCGAGGACCAGGTGCAGCAGCACCATGAGCATGTAGAAGAACGTTTGCTGGGTCGTGCCGAGGTACCAGGTCAGGGCCGTGACGCTGGCGAGGTAGAAGCCGTTGGCGCCCAGCACGGCGAAACTCAGGAGGATGACCCAGAGCAGGGGCCGCAGGCGCGGGCCGATGGCCGGGGTGTAAGCCCTCCCGCGCCGATCCCGCATGGGTTGAATCTGGGTGGTCATGAACGAACGCTCCGCTTCAGGCCCGACCGGGGCGGTCGGGACGCACGATTAAGGAAGAAGGATGACGGCGATTTGTGGGGGCTGCCCGCCCCCTCATCCGCCCTTCCGGCACCTTCTCCCCGGCGGGGAGAAGGAGATGATGTGCGCCTTCGCCGAGCGCGGAGCGCACGTCGAAGGGTTCAAGCGGTCGCCCTCGCCCCGACGGGGAGAGGGTTGGAATGCGGGGGGATTCACGCGGCGGACGATCGAGGCGGAAGGGATTGGGCTCGATTCCCGCGCTGTCGTCAGTCGCCGGCAACAACTCGCGGCAGACCGGCGGTGCGATCTCGGCCGGCGCCACGAACGCCGGGCCGATGCTCGCCGTCGACGCGACCGGGACCTGGGGAATCTCGCCGGGGCAGGGGACCCGCGTGAGAACAGTCGGAGCGAGCGGGCCACCCCCGACCATCGCCCAGGCTTCGGGACGGCCATCGCGCTCTGATGAGTGCAAAGTCGCCAGGATCGGACGTTCCGGAACATGACAACCCGCGGCCTGGGCCGGCCTCGCGCCCATCGGCGGCGAGAGCCAGACGACCATCGCCAGGGCGAGCATCGCCGGGCGACTCAGGTTCCAGTGACCGGGCCGGGGCACGTCGCGATCGCTCCAGTTCGCGGAGAAGGATTGGTCGGAGGGGAAGATTCGATCGTAAGGACCCGCCGACGGAATTGTCAATGGCGGTCAAGACCTTGCGGCGCGCCAGAGGCGGTGCAAGACCTCGAGGTCGGGGACCAGCAGGTCCACGGAGGCCGGTAAGGCTCTCTCGGGATCGGGCTTGAGCCAGATGGTGAACATCCCCGCCTTGCGGCCGCCCTCGATGTCCGAGGCTGTGCTGTCGCCGACCATCGCCGCCTGGTGCGGCGCGCAGCCGAGCCGTTCGACCGCCGCGAGGAACAGGGGGGGCTCGGGCTTGCCGATGCCGATCGGCGGAGACCCTCCGGCCGCCTCGATCGCCGCGGCGAGCGCCCCACAACCCGGGTCGAACACGCCCGGTCCGATCGGGAAGTTTCGATCCATGTTGACCGCGAAGAACGCCGCACCCGCCGCCACCGCGCGCGACGCCGACCGCAGCCGGTCGTAGCTGAAATGCGGGTCGATCCCGACCACCACCGCCTGCGCCGATTTCCAGTCATCATCGGCAATGATCGCATGCCCGCTCGCCAGCAAGATCTCGGTCAGCTCATCGGTGCCGAGCGCCAGGATGCGGACAGCGCCCATGCGGCGCAGGACCTCCTCGCCGGCCAGGTCGAGGGCCGCCAGCATCTCGTTCGGCGACGTGTCGATCCCCAGCTCGGCCAGGCGCTCTCGCAGCACGCCCGAGGCATGTCGCGAGGAATTCGAGGCGAAGACGACCGCCAGCTTCGACGCCCGAAGGTCATCCACCAACTCCCGCGCGCCCGGCATCAGCCGCGGCCCCTCCCAGATCGTGCCGTCCAGGTCGAAGACGAAGCCTTGCAGGTCTCTCAGTCGCGTTGCGATCAAAGGGGGCATGTGCTGGCTCATCGATGGACGTCTCCTTGGTCCTGCCGACCGGGCACCGGAGAGAGTGTAACGCTCCGCCTTCGCATCGCCCACGCCTCCTGGCTCCTCAGTCCTCTCGACGTAGCCGCCGAGGCACGCCCCATGCTAGAATCCGCCTCGTAGGGTGCTCTCCGAGCACCGTCTCGCCGGTTAGGCCGCTGCGGTGCTCGCGGAGCATCCCGCGGAGCTTCTCGAATTCCTCTGGATCGGAGCGCACAGCGATGAACCTGCTCGATCAATTGCGCCAGATGACCGTGGTCGTGGCCGACAGCGGCGACTTCGAGACGATCGCCCAGTACAAGCCGCGCGACGCCACGACGAACCCCTCGCTGTTGCTCAAGGCGGCCGAGATGCCCGATTATCGGCGGCTGCTCGAAGACGTCATCGGCACGGCCCAGGGCGAGAGCGACGACTTCGACGCCCAGGTCGAAGCGTGCGTCGATCGCCTGTTCATCGCCTTCGGCAAGGAGATCCTCAAGATCATCCCCGGCCGCGTCTCGACCGAGGTGGATGCCCGACTGTCGTTCAACACCAAGGGAACCATCGAGAAGGCCCGCCGGCTGATCGGCCTTTATGAGGCCGACGGCATCGACCGCAAGCGCATCCTCATCAAGATCGCCTCGACCTGGGAGGGCATCCGCGCCGCCGAGAAGCTCGAGAAGGAAGGCATCCACTGCAACCTGACGCTGCTCTTCGGCTTCGCCCAGGCCGTCGCCTGCGCCGAGGCCGGCGTCACGCTGATCTCCCCGTTCGTCGGCCGCATCCACGACTGGTATCTCAAGAAGCAGGGCCTCAAGAGCATCCCGCCGGCCGATGACCCGGGGGTCCATTCCGTCACGAAGATCTACGACTACTTCAAGAAGTTCGGCTATCCCACCGAGATCATGGGTGCCAGCTTCCGCAACATCGGCGAGATCACCGAGCTCGCCGGCTGCGACCTGCTGACGATCTCGCCCGAGCTCCTGGGCGAGCTGCAGAAGACCGAGGGCACCCTCGAGCGCAAGCTCTCGCCCGAGAAGGCCAAGGCGCAGAAACTCGAGAAGATCCACCTCGACGAGGAGTCCTTCCGCTGGATGCTCAACGAGGACCAGATGGCCACCGAACAGCTCTCCGACGGCATCCGCCGCTTCTACGCCGACGGGATGAAGCTGAAGGAGTACGTCGCCAAGGCGATGCGCGAGCTGGTGAGCGTGTAAGCCGATCCTCCTCGTAGGGTGCTCTCCGAGCACCGTCCCCAAGGCCGACGCCGACGCCGGTGCTCACAGAGCACCCTACGAGCGCTCCCTCACCGCCACGAGCCCCTGCCGCAGGGCCTGCTGGTAGATCCAGATGTCCGCCAGGTAGACGAGCATGTTGTAACCATCGGCCGGACCATGGCGGAGCGTCTGCAAGTCGCCCGAGCTCAATACGGCCGTCTTGCCTCGGCGGCGGCAGGCATCGATGACGCGCCCGGTCGCCCGCTGGAAATCCGGGTGGTCGAAGCGGCCCGGGATCCCCATCGTCGTCGTGAGGTCGTACCGGCCGATCCACAGCGCGTCGATGCCCTCGACGGCCGCGATCGCGTCGGCTTCCTCGACGCCGCCGGGCGTCTCGATCTGGGCTATGATCAGCACCTCGTCATTCGCTTGCCGCATCCCTTCAGTCAGGTCGCCGACGCGGTAATCGTCGTGCGCGCAGCCGAAAGCCAGCCCGCGCCGGCCAGCGGGCGGGTACTTGGCCGACTCGACGATCGTCCTGGCCTGCGCGGCATCGGCGACCATGGGCACGACGACTCCCATCGCACCGACGTCGAGCACGCGGGCGATGAAGTGGTACTGCAAGTTGGGCACGCGGACCATCGGCACGATGCCCGCCCCGCTGGATGTCGCCACGAGCATCCGGATCGTCTCCATGCTCCAGCCGGTGTGCTCCATGTCGAAGACGGCGAACTCGGCGCCCGCCTCGGCGGCGATCCGCGCGATCCCCGTCGTGGCGAACTCGAACATCATCGTCCCGACCGAGACACCGCCCTCGCGAAGGACCCGCTTGACCGGATTGTTCCGCATCGTTCTGTCCTTTGTCCGTTGTCCGTTGTCCGTTGTCCGCTGACGCGGACCTCCGAGGCTACCGCGGCCGGAGGTCGATGCCCAGCCTCTCGAGCCGAATGCCGTCCACCTTCGGGCCAGGCCGCACGGCACCGACGGCCCAAGAACGGACAACGGACTAAGGACGAGTGACCGATGACAGGACTTTGACGAGTTCCTCGGGCTGGACGGGTTTGAGGAGGTAGGCGTCGAAGAGGAGGCTCGTGGACTTCTCGGGCGCGTAGCCCGTCAGGGCGATGAGGGGAACGGACGTGAGCCGCCGCAGCTCGCGGGCGACGCCATAGCCGTCGATCTGGGGCAGGCCGACGTCGAGGATCACCAGGTCGGGGCGGTGCTGGAGGGCCATCGCGATGGCGGATGCGCCGTCGTGTGCGACGATCACGACGTGGCCGGCCAGGCGCAGGACCAGCTCGGTGCTGCGGGCGGCATCGCGGTTATCGTCTACCAGCAGGATGCGGGCGAGGGGCGGGGTGCGCGGGGCGAAGGGCGAGGCGGAGGGCGGAAGCACATCCCTGGCTTCTTCACCCCCCGCCCCTAATTCCTCGCCCGGCCCGAGCGGTAGCCGGACGGTGAACTCCGAGCCCTTGCCGGGCCCATCGCTGGCCACTTCGATGGTGCCGCCGTGCAGCCGGACGAGGCTGCGGGCGAGTGTCAGCCCGATGCCGAGCCCGCCCGCGGTGCGGGCCAGTCCCTGGTCGCCCTGGCAGAACAGGTCAAACACTCGGTCGATCATCTCCGGCTCCATGCCGATGCCGTTGTCGCGGACGCGGACCACCGCCAGTTCGGCTTCGCGGCCGACGGTGAGCGCGATCTGCCCGCCGGGTTCGGTGAACCGGGCCGCGTTGGAGAGCAACGCCGCGATCGCCTGCTCCAGGCGCAGCGGGTCCGCCGAGACGATCATCTCCTCCGCCTCGGCCGCGATCGTCAGGCTGTGCCCGCGCTCGACGACCATCGACCGCACCGATTCGACGGACCGGGCCGCCACCTCAGCCAGGTCCACCGCGGTCTTGTTGAGCTCGATCCGGTTGAGCGTCATGCGGGAGACGTCCAGGAGGCCGTCGACGATCCGCCGCAGGCGCATCGCCTGGCGCTCGATCATATCCCGGGCCTCGCACACGATCGGGTCCGCTGTGGGGAGCCGATCGCGGAGGAGGTAGACCGCCGTCATGATGGGGGCCAGCGGATTGCGCAGCTCATGCGAGAGCATCGCCAGGAACTCGTTACGGCGGCGGTCGGCCGCCATCAGCTCCTCGGTGCGCGCCGCAGGCGCTCCTCCATCAACTTGCGTTCGGTCAGGTCCCGCATCACCTTGACGAACCCGCGGGGCTCCTCGGGGTCGTCGCCCACACGCATGAGCACCCCGCTGCACCAGAATCGGGAACCGTCCTTCCTGACGTGCCAGCGGTCGTCCGACGCGCGGCCATTGGCCAGCGCCCGCCCGAGTTCGCGGTCCGCCACCCCCTTCTCGCGATCTTCGGGCTCGAAGAAGAGCGCGATCGGCTGGCCGATGACTTCCGCCTCCTCATAGCCCAGGATCCGTTCCGCCCCGACGTTCCAACTGCTCACCAGCCCGTCCCGGTCGACGAGGAGGATCGCATAATCCCGCGCCGTCTCGATCCAGGCGCTGAGCAGTTCGGTCGTCTGATCCATGGAGGGCTTCTCGATTCGGGCGGAAGGTCCAGCATCCTCAAGGGTTAAGGGGACTCCTCCTTGGAGTCGTCGGGGCATAGGCTCAACCCCAGCGCATCAGCGAGCTTGTCCACCGTCGCGAGGTTCAAGCCCCGCTCTTCATTCAGGAAACGCTGGATCGCGCCCACCGAGACGCCGGACCGTTTGGCCGCCGCATAGGCCGTCAGCCCTCGTTCGTTGATCGCCTCGCGCAATCCCTTGCTCACGGGCCCCTCCTGGTCGCGCACGACCTTCTCCACGCTCATGGATGTCGCCCTCCCAGGTCCGACCGACCGCGGTCGAACGTATCGGTTGATCCCTCTCTGCAGTTTGTATGCCAATTGGCGTCTAAGCCGAATGGCGAAGAAGGCGCGCGCGACCCCACCCGCGGATTGCCTCGGCGAGCCGCGGCCCGGTATGCTGTCGGGTTTCGCTCGGGGCACGACGAGCGCCAACGGCCGGCGTGGCGGAATGGCAGACGCTGAGGACTTAAAATCCTCTCCTGGGGAACCAGGGTGTGGGTTCGAATCCCACCGCCGGTATTCGAGTCGGGACGCGCCTCGACACGCCAGCCGGAGTGCTGACTTCCGAGGTCCCGGATTCCCTGGAGGCGCACACGCTCCGCCCGCTGGCGGTGCCGGCCGGCGTGGACGATCGGCTCGGTCCTGACTTACTCTGGCGTAGCAGACCAACCGATGATTAAGATAGCGAGGAGCGAATTGCCATCCTCGACTGCGACGGCGGGTCGGGCGGGGATGAGGCCGAGCGCCGGCTGGGACTGCGATGAGCACAACCCGTTACGGAGGGACCATGAAACGACCAAAACGTCTATTCCGTCGCCGTGGCGACGTCCTGTACGTCGGCCGCGTCCCCCTGCCCGGGGTCGAGGCTTGGGTGGCCGCCCATCGCTCCCGGATGCGGCCCGGCACCGTCGTCGAGGTCCAGATCTGGCACGACGAGGGTTGCCCCTACCCGGACGGTGGAGCGTGCCGTTGTGCCGAGGGCCCCGAGATCAAGATCATCGGAGAGGACCCCGGACAGAATTGAAGCGACGACGATCGGCTGGCGTCAGGCGGCGACCTTGCCGCTCCATGTAGGAGATGATCTTGCGGGGCGTCGCCCACTCCTCGCGGTCGAGCTCCCCGGGCGAGATCTCGACACCGAACTCGGACGACAGCGCGACGATCAATTCCACGGTCTTCATCGAATCCAGGATCTGAAGGTCATACAGACGAACGTCGGGGTCGTGCCGTATCTCCTCGATCTCAGCCACGCCGACGAGCACGTTCAGCACGCGATCGGAAATCGTCATCGGAAGAGTCCTTCCACACACGGTCGAACCACAATTCCATCGTCAACGCGGCAGGACCGCCTGTGCGACGGTCGGAACGGAGCTCGCCGGCTTCCACGTGGGACCGATCCTTCCCGAGAAGAGGAGGAAGCCCAGGCAAACCAGGTGGAACGTGACCAGGGTCCCCGCAACCCGCCAGAGCCGGCCGTTCCCCCACAGCCCCCGTGATTTGTTCCAGCGGGTAAAGAGGTCATGCCCCACCAGGAGCGTCCCGTGATACAGCCCGTAGAGCAGGTAGTAGGGCTCGATCCCGTGCCACAGCCCCATCAGTCCGAACGTGAGGAACAAGCCGAGGTACGACGCCGTGTACTTGCCGGCGAACCAGCGACCCTTCGCCGCGGCTAACATGAATCGCATGTACACATGATCGCGGAGCCAGGTGGAGAGGCTCATGTGCCAGCGGTTCCAGAAGTCCTTGATGTTGCCGGCCAGGAAGGGGCGGTTGAAGTTCTCGGGCGTGTGGATCCCCAGCAGGTAGCTGACCCCGATCGCGAAGGCGCTGTAGCCGGCGAAGTCGAAGTACAGGTAGAGAGTGTACCCGTACATGTATGACAGGGTGTTGAGGAGTCCGCCATCGCCGACGCGGTCGATCCAGCAGCTCTTGATCGAGGCCGCCAGGATGAACTTGTACAGGAAGCCCGTGAAGATGCGGTGGACGGCGGCGTCCAGGTCGTTCCAGAACTCGGCGGGGAGGCGGGGGCGATTCCAGTCGTGACTGAACCGACGGTAGCGATCGATCGGGCCCGACGAGATCGTCGGGAAGAAGAAGAGGAAGGCCGCGAACTGGCCCGCGGGGAGCGAGACGATCAGCCCGTCCCGGATGCCGAAGATGACGTCCAGGCTGCGGAAAGTCACGTAGGAGAGCCCCAGGAACCCGAGTTGTGCGCCGGGGATGGCCAGGGGCAGGAATCGGGCTCCGACCAGCGGGAGCAGCGTCAGCACCAGGGCCGCGGGGAAGGGCCAGTACCACGAGCTGCGCGTCCTCATCCAGAGGAAGGCCTGGGCCACGATCCACTGGAAGACGCCGCAGGCCATCACCACCCAGATCGCCCGGATCTCCGCGAGCCTGCCGGCGACTGACGAGCCTCCGGTGACCCCGACGGCCTCGGGAGTGATGACCGGCAGGAATCGCATGATGGTCCCGTACTGGACGAGCAACATCGCCGCGGTGGCGAGCAGGACCCAAGCGCGCGAGAAGCCGAGCCACCGGCGGATCAGCAAGGTCGGCAGGCCGATGTACAGGAGGATGCCGAAATAGAGGAAGTCCGCGTACGGGATCATGTCAGGGCCTCGGCCAGCCTCCGCCGGTCCGCCTTGCCGTTCGTGTTCATGGGAAAGCTCTCCAGGAACGAGAACCTCCGGGGGATCATGTACGCGGGCAGACGCTCGATCATCCGGCCCTTCAGCTCGCAAGCCAGTTGGAAATCCGAGAGTTGGGGCCGCGCATTCAAGATCACGAAGGCGGCAAGGGAATCGACGGCCCCCTGCTTGAGGACGGGTAGGACCACGGCATCGCGGACCCCTGCCAGAGCCCGCAGGTTCGCTTCCACATCCGCCAGCTCGATGCGGTAGCCGTGCAGCTTGATTTGGTTGTCGATCCGGCCTTCGAAGAAGAGCAAGCCGTCGCGGTAGCGGCCCCAGTCGCCGGTCCGGTAGGCCCGCTGGCCGTCCAGGTGAAAGAACGCGTTCTCGTTCAACTCGGGCCGGTTCAGGTACCCGGGGCTCACGTTGGGGCCGGCGATGACGATCTCCCCCCGCTCACCCGCCGGCTGCTCGCGCCGCTGCTCGTCCATCACGAGGACCCGGCTCCCCGGCATCGGGTAACCGATCGGCAGCGGGGAGTACCGATCGACGATCTCGCGCGTGATCCGGATCGACGTGGTGGCGACAGTCGCCTCCGTGGGGCCGTAGGTGTTCCAGACCTCCGCCGTGGGGAAACGCTCCAGGAGCTGGGATGCGACTTCCGTGGCCAGCGTCTCCCCGCAGAACAGGAACCGCCGCAGGCCCGGCAGCATGTCCCGGTTGAACCCGGGCTCGACCAGGCACATCTGAGCGAACGAAGGCGTGGACACCCAGGTTGTCAATCCCGATGAAGCCAGGAGCTGATACAGTCGCCTCGGGTTCGCGATCTCCGCCTTGGTGACGCTGGTCACCGTCCCTCCCGTCACCAGGGCCGGGTAGGTATCCATCAGCGAGACGTCGAACGAGTAGGGGACGACGTTCAGGAAGACCTCGCGGCCCTCTTCGAATGCGTGCTCCGCCAGCATCCACCGGAGGAAACTCTGCAGGCAGCCGTAGGTGATCGGCACCCCTTTGGGCTCCCCCGTGCTGCCCGAGGTAAACATGATGTAATAATGATCGTCTGTTCCCAGCCGCCACTGGGGGGCCGGCTCTCGTCCGCTCGAGAGCTCGGAGACCTCCTCGGGCGACAGGATGAGGGGGGCGCCGCTGGCCGCCGCGATGCGCTCGATCCGCTGCGAGGGTGTGGCGGTATCCACCGGCACATATGCACATCCCGATTTGATGACGCCCAGGTAGGCGATCAGGAGTTCGGGCTCCTTGTGTCCCAGCACGACTACCGGCGCCCTCGCCGGGAGCGACGCGGCCAGGTGGGCGGCCAGGACGTCGGACCTGCGGCACAATTCCCCGTAGCTGAGGGTACGACCCCCGCTGATGTGGGCGGGGTGATCCGGAGTCGTCCTCCCCCAGTGATCGATGCACTCGATGATTTCCACAAGTGAACCCCTAGAAATTCTGGTAAATAAAGGGGGGTGTGGAGAAGTCCCCTTGACCGTAGAGTGCGACCAGCGTCACCAGGATTCCCAGGTAATAGATCGCCAGGGTCACGAACCGCACCCATGGACGCGCGAACCATTTGCCCGACGGAACCGCATGTTTCTCACATTGATCCATCAAACTCATGACTTTTCTTCCCTGGTCAACGGGTCCGGGTCTTCTCCCTGGACGCCCTGTGTCGATTCGCCGACGCGCAGGACGGCCCTTGCAAACCCGCCTAGGGCGGTTGCGATCCGGGAGCGGACGGGGACGGGAGACTCGCTGAGGTCGCTCGGCTCGCCACGGGCGAGCGGGAAGGGAGCTCAGACTGGCGCGGGATCGCGCCGTGGAAGAATCCGTCGAGGACCTGGTCGTAGTACAGCAATCCGCGGGGAGCCAGGTGCCCCATGTTATCGTGACAGAAGGACGGGTCGTCATCGCGATCGGCGAAGTCGACGACCGGGGTATGATAGCGATCGCTGATTTCGCGTAACCGCCGGTAATAGACACTCCGGGCGGTGTATGTGATTCCCAATTGATCATACCAGCGACCGTGAATAGGTGTGCTCACCAGGAGCGCCCGGGCACCGAGCTCGTTCAACTCGCGCAAGAGGAGCTCCAGATCGACCCATTCCTGGTTCTTCTGGAGTTTCCGCAGAAAAGCCTGGTCCGATTGGGTGTGTCTCTGGCGGGCCATCTCCTGCCGAAGCTCGCGGTCCCACTTCTCGTTGTCCAGGCCGAACTCATTGTTGTTGGAACGGGTCCGGTACACCGCGTCGGCCTGGCGGTGCAGCGTCGGCCAATCCGGCGGCTGGCCGCCGCGAGGCGAGATCGGCGGCGGGGTCCTCCTTGGGTGTTTCCACAGATAACACACCACGCCCCAGTGATCCTGGTAGCGCAGGATTGCATTGTGCGCGATTCCGAGGGGAATCACCGCGTCGTAGCAGGCCAGGCTGAGGGGGGAACCGTCGGCCAGGTTCTCGAGGGCGAACCGGAGGATCGGTCGATTCTTGATCGTCGCCGGGTACTGGAGCATCCGCCGCGCCGCGTCCTGCCTGAGCCGGAGACTCAAGCGGGTATTGAAGGCCAGTTCTCCGGCGTGCAAGGCGGAGAAGTTACCGCTATAGCCGTCCGGCCTGAGACTGCCGAAGAACCAGAAGGGAGAAAGCGAGACCGCCACCCTCCGCCCCTGGAGCGCGGGGCCAACCGCGGCCAGCTTTTGCAGGATGATCAAGCAGGTCGTCGCCGCCTTGCCTACCGGGAAGATCGTGAACCCCGTGGGATGGTCGCGGAACAGGTTGGTCGCCTGAAAAGGGCGGTTGTAGGCCGCGTGCAGATTCAGCTCGGAACTGCCGTAAACCGGCAGCAGGCAATCGGTGTCGAGGGCCGCTTGTTGCAAGGCCGTGCCCTGGTTCTTGACCGGAGCCAACTGGCCGTCTCGCTCGATGATGGCCTCGTCTGCCGCGAGAGCCAGGATCGAGCGATCTTCCAGAGACCGGGCATAGAACCCGAACGCCGCCAGCGCGAGGACACCCAGGATCACCGCCGTCAGGGCCGGTGCGAGGTGGGGGGTCGGCTCCGAGGGCTGCTCCTGGCCATGCATCATCGTCTCTCTCGACCGTCCTTGGAATCTCTGGAATCGCGTCCCTCGCCAGCCACCTCGACGTGATCACCTGCTCCCTCGATGGGGGCGCTTGCGTTCCGATGATCTCAGCATCCACCCTACGATCGACCTCGGAGCGCGGGTGAAGGTCCAGACGACCGTCGCGATCGTGGTCGGGATCCGATGCCTTTTGCGATTCATCGGAATCTCCGGCCCGGTTAGTTTAGAGTCTGTGGCGGCCATCGCCTCTGCCGATGGAGGAGGCCCGGGGGGAGGAAATCGGCCCTCACGGCCAACAGCCTATGATCGCCGCCGAAAACGTCAACCTTGATCGGCATGTCCTACCGAGTGCCGGGTCGTGTCCCCGCCGCGCCGCCAGATGGTCCGTTGAGGATGGCGCAGGCGCACGAATCAGGTGCGGTTCGGGCCATAACGCCGCGAGGCGCGTGCCAAATCGGCCTCGAGGAACATCCTTCAAACGGCGCAACCCCAAAGAAGCCAGCAACTTTGAACGTCGACGAAGAGTTGGAAGACCGAATTGTATGAGTTTATTAACGCTTGACGCGCCGGCCGGTTAAATTCCGACGTTATCCTCTGTGCTAGGAGTCTGTCAGTTGCGCTCTTGGCGGGTCATTCGGGCGGAAATCAAAAGGGCAAGGCATGATGCGTCTCATCGCACGGCGGCACGATTCACGCCCTTCCTCCGAGCCCCGGCGCGGATCGGCCCTGCTCCGCGCGGCGGACCGGCCAGGGCGGCGTGTACGGCGGCGGGCGCGGCCCGAGGCCGAGGCGCTGATCTGCGCCTGCTCATGGCCACCGCTCACCCCGGTACGGCCGGCGCGGCAACGTCTTCGGACATCGCCGACCGCGTCGCGCAGGCCGTGCAACCCTACCTGGCACAGGACGACTTTCCCGGAATCTCCGTGGCGATCGTCAAACACGAGCATGTCGCGCTGGAGCAAGGTTACGGGGTCAGCGACGTGGCGACCGGCTCGCCCGTCCAGGCCGACACCCGGTTCGACATCGGGTCGGTGACGAAGACGTTCACCGCCCTGGGCGTGCTTCTGCTCTACCAGGAAAGCCAGGGCACATCCCACCCGCTGAACCTCGACGCCCCGATCGGTCAATACTTGCACGATAATCAATCTTTCAAGCTACCTCGCAAGTGGTCCCACATCACGACGAGGGAGCTGCTGAACATGACCAGCGGCATCAGGGATGTGGGAGGCCCCCAGCCCTGGCAGGCCCAGCTCAGTGCGATCGCGGCAGCCCCCCTCCTGTACACACCCGGGACGAAGAGCTCGTACAGCAGCGCGAACTACGACCTGCTCGGCGAGCTCATCGAGCAGTGGACCGGAGAGACTTACGGAACCTTCATCCAAAATCAGATCCTGGGACCGTTCGGGATGTCCGAGACCCAGGAACTGGGCCGGTCCGCGACGGTCCCGAACCAGGCGGTCGGCTACGACGCGCCCAGGCACGGCCGGTGGCCGAAGGCCAGCATGCAGAACGGCTCGGCGATGTATGCCGCCGCCGGGATCGTCTCGACGGCCCAGGACATGGGCACGTATATGACGGCACTCCTCAGCGGCCGACTCCTCGATCCCGGGACCTACGCCACGATGTGGACCTCGACACCGACGCCACACTACGGGGCGAAGGGCACCTCCGACATGCGCGCCCTGGGATGGGATACGGCGATCGACGCGGGCGCCAAGCCCACCGAGATCGCCAAGAGCGGGCTCGTCCCCGGATTCTCCTCCGAGCTGATCCTCTACCCGAAATCGGACAGCGGCGTCTTCGTCTCTTTCAACACCAGTGATCAAGGCGCCCGGCATTCGGACGGCCCCAGCGCCTTGGAGGTGGCCGAGGCGATCCACAAGGCGACGCAGACGGGGACCAATCGGCAAACGTAACTTCGGACGCCGACGGCAGGACTCCTTCGCTCCAGAGCGGCCGTCGACCGGCCGCGGCGAGTGCGCCGACTTGCCGCCAGGTTGGCGGCTCAAAGATGACCGGCTGCGTGCCGGAGGGTCGCCAGGGTGCATCTCAAGCGTTCCAGGCGCGACCGCTGGTCGGGATGGTCAGCGAGATTCCGCTGCTGGTTCCGATCATCGAGGGTGTAGAGTTCCGGGGGTTTGCCGCCAGAGTCGATCAGGATGTGATCCTCATCGATGACGGAATTGATCCGGGCCATCTGATCGCCCGCGAAGTCATCGCCGGCGAGCCTCGGCTCCTCCAGTTGCGAGAGGACGGGATCGGCCAGGGCGGGCCCACTCGCGCTCCAGAAGCGGGTGAGGCTGCGACCGCGGAACGGGTTGTCGGCGCCGCCGACGAGCAGTTCGGTCAGCGTTCTGGGCAAGTCGCGAAGCGAGACGGGAGCCGAGACGCGTCGACCGCGGAGCCCCACCGCCAGGTCCGTGCCGGTTCCTTCGCCAAGCGGAGGGATGACGACCAGAGGGACATGAGTCTGCTCGTTGTAGAGGCTCCCGCCATGGCCGAAGCTATCGTGCTCGCCGAGGTCTTCTCCATGGTCAGCGGTGATGACGACCCAGGTGTTCGCCAAGCGGCCGCTTGCGCGTAACTCGAGGAGGAAGCGGCCGAGCTCGGCGTCCAGGCCATAAAGACATTCGTCGTACAGATCAGTGAGCCGGCGGCGAACATCGTCCAGTTCCCGCTCGCGCTGTTCGCGTTGCTCGGGCGGTGCGGCGGTGCGGGCTCGCAGCGCGTTCATGCCACTCCCCGGTGAGGCTTGCCGCTTCGACGGGAGGGGGCCGGTCCAGAACCGGCGGTCCGCGTCGGGCGAAGGCAGATAAGGGCCATGCACATCCATGAAGTTCAGGAAGAGGAAAAATGGACGGCGCGATCCGGGCGTCTCGCGCGGGTTGCTTGGGTAGACTCCATCGAGCCAGGCGCGTCCGTCGGCCGTGATCTCGCGCGCGGTGCGCTGCAAGCCGAAAGGGGTTGGCCCGGGAATCGGCAGCAGCATCCGCCGGCCCAGTTCCATCACCGCACCCCCCAGCGCCGAGTTATACATCATCGCTCTCAGGCTGATCTCCTGGTTGCAAGGGTAGTCGAGGTAATCGTCGAACCCGCGCCCCAGGCCATAGGCGGTGTTGCACATCCTGACGTTGGCCACGATGCCGGCCGTCTGATAGCCGTGCCGATGCAGATGCTCGGCCAGGGTCGGAGACGGCCCGGTGTACGCCCGGTCGACCCGCGCGTCGTGCTCGAACGGCCAGAGCCCGGTGAACATCGTGACGTGCGACGGCAGGGTCCAGGGCGCGGCCGAGCGCGCCATCTCGAAGGTGATCCCCTCCTTCGCCCAGGCCTCGAGTTCGGGGGTCGTTCGCCGGCCATACCCATACAGGCTCATGTGATCCGCACGAAGGGTGTCCAGGACGATCCAGAGCAGATTGGCGGACCCGGCGACGGGTCGGGACAAGGCCGGCTCCCGCGTGCGAGCGATCGCATTCCACCGGGCAAGTAGGCAAGCCGGCAGCGCCAGGATCACGATGCCAGCGCCCAGGTACGAGAGGCGACGCCAGGACGCGATCGGCCGGACCAATCCGCGCCAGAGTCGAAATCCGAGGCCCAGCGCCAGGGCGATCGGCGCCGCCGGATGGAGGGCGCGAATGGCGAGGAGGGGGCCGAGGAGCAGGAGCATGCCCAGGACCGTTCCCGCCCAGCCCCAGACCCACGCCAGCGCCAAGGGCGACGCTCGTCGCCCTCGCCGGCTTCGCCAGGCGAACAACGCAAGTGCCGGGCTGACCAGGATGCCGGCCACCGGGACGATCACCAGGGGAGCAGTGACGGGGAGCATCCAGGTGATGTGCCGGCTGACCATCAGGCAATACCAATCGACGCGGTGTCGGACATGGATCTGGATCTCCAGCACGGCCAGCTCGAGGAATCCGGACGCCACACCGAGGAGAAGTGCGACTCCCAAGAACGTCAAGATTCTAGGCGCTTGCCTCGCCATCTCGGGCTGGGGTGAGGACGCTCCCACCGCAGCCCCCGCGCGTTCCCGAACGCGGACCGACTGGTTCACGAGTTCGACGAAACACCGACGTCGGGTGGTAGCTCGGCGATTCGGTCAGGGCGCGAACTGATCTCGGACGCGCGGAATCGCCCGTCGTGGGATGCAGATGGCTTGGAGCATGGCTTTTCTCCTGGGGGCTGGGCGTCACGGCGCGCACTCCTTTCGCGCTTTCACCTCGGGTGCGTCGAGGCTCTTGAAACGATGTCGTCGATGGCAGCCAGGTCATCCAGCCGTCAACACTCGGGCTTGCTCGCGGGTCGAGGATCCGATCACTCGCGCAGCCCCCTGGCAAGCATCGGGCGCCGGGTGTGGGCATACGGCGACCTCACCCTAACCGGTGAGATGAAGGCGATGGATCTCAGCAACGCAGTCGCGCGAGTGAGGTGAGCCGACGATGAGGCCACGGATCCACGCTGCCTTCGGATTCGACCGGTCGGATCGCTGGTGGGGAGACTCCCGGCCACGTCCCGAGCAGGATCCGTCCTGGGAGTGGTACCTGGTCGGCAACTTGACGAATTCGCGAACCTTGATCCATTCGGAGCGGCTCGCCGACGTCGGCTCCTGGTTCGTCTTCCCCTGGCGATCCGACCTCTGACCCCGGCACCGGGCAAATCATCCGGAGCAACTTCAGTGACGCGAGATCCTGGGGATCGGGCGTGATGCCCTGGATCGTCGTGGCGAGCAGGAAGATGCACTGCCAGAACTGCGGGAATCGCCTTCCCTGGCCCATGGTCACGCCCCAACTCGACGAGATCAACGGGAACGATCCCGCAGGAAATCCGGATTATCGAGAGTTATCGGCCGATTCGCCTGGAGACTCGACCCATTCTGGCAAATCGGACCGTAAATCTTGGTATCCGTCCGCCGGCCTGCGTCACGGGCTCGAAAACGGCCGCACCGCGACGCCTGATGCTGCGAACGAGCCCCCGAACGGGAAGCCCGCGTCTCAGTTCGACGTCGCCCGATGGCCGAGCCCGATCAGGAGTGCGCTGCGATTCCGCAGCGATCATTGCCTTCGCCGCAACGATAAGAGACCTAGCAGCCCGGTCATCGGCGTGCGACGTAAGTCCCGCGTTCTCGAGGCACTTAGAGTCTGTCCCAGGAGGTGGGTCAGACGATTGTAGGGTGGGTGAAACCCACCGACGCCAGGCCTTGGCACACGGTGGGTTTCACCCACCCTACGGGATCGCTCTCGACCCTTCCGGGACAGACTCTAAGCTTGTCTTTTGCCCTTTTACAGATGTCTTCGAGATAGTTTCGCGAAATGGTCCTCGCGGACGACCAGCGAGGCGAGCAGCAGCATGAACAGCACGTGAATCGCCAGTCGCGGCCAGGTTGACCCGCAGCCACCCCGCGTTGATCAGGCGCGGCGCGGGAGATTCCCATTGCACGTGCACCTTGATCACCGCCAGGCAGCAGATGCAGCGGACTCCGTTGAGCGCCGAAAAGGTCTTCGTGCGAAGGTACGAGGCGTGCGAATCTGCCGCGCCCATCGGCTGCGATGCCCGGGATGGCCGGCCTGGCGCCACGGCGAGGGTTCGAACGTCTTCCGACATCGACATACGTACTGCCCATGGAATATGGATGGTCACATCGCGTCAGGGCGCAAGCTTGACCGGCCGGTCCCAGACGGAATCCATCGGAACCAGGCGTAGAACGGCTGTCAACCACATCGCGTGTTCCGTGGATTCTTCGCATCGTCGAGCGCACGATCTCACGTCCTGGACCACGATCATCTCCGATTGGTTCCGCTCCATGGAGGATCGTTCAGGCCGACGAGAATCGAGGGTCGGCCCTGGGTAAGGTGAAGCGATCGACGCGTCGAGTCGGCCACCGCCGCCATGGGATCCAGGAATCCCCAGCGTCGCCTCCGACCCGGCCACTTGATTGATGCGGCACGATGAATCGATGGCGTGATCCAGACACCTGACGCTGCCGATCGCAGGTCATTATTGATGGTGGGATCAGGGAGTCGCCCGATGACGCGCTCGCTCGGGATCGTAGCGGGTCCACCTGGATCTCGTTCTTGCCACTGACCCCGGAGACGCCGAGGGTATAGAATCCAGGGCGGGAGAACCAGGCCGCTGGCCCAAGGTCCACCACCGGGATTGGGGCGGCCGTCATCGACAGACATCCGCGTTCGGATGTTCTGATAAGGACGGGAAACCCCGGACAGCAGGAGATGGCGACGAACGATCCGACCATCGTAGCTCAAACCTTGTACTTCGAAGGCCGGGCGTCCGAAGCCGAGAGCCTGTACCGCGAGATTCTGAGCGAGCAGCCCGACGACGTCGGGGCGATCGAGGGGCTGGCCGTGCTGGTCCTCCAGCGGGGACATGTCGGAGAGGCGGTGAGCCTCTTCGGCGCGGACTGGCAATCCAGCCGGATTCACCGCGGCTGCGAGCCAATCTCGGCGAAGCGTTGCGGTCGATCGGGCGACTCGACGAGGCTCTGGTCCACCTCCGCCGCGCAACGGAGCTCGATCCCGGGTTCGCGCAAGCATGGAACAGCCTGGGGCTCCTGGCCCACGCGCGCGGCCACCTCGATTACGCCGAGACCGCGTACCGCGAGTCCTTGCGGTTGCGGCCGAAGTTCGCGGCTTCGCATATCAACCTCGCCAACGCCCTGCTGGCCCGCGGCCGGATCGAGGAGGCGGCCGAGGCGCTCCGCCAGGCGCTTCGGATCGAACCCCATCACGGCGTGGCGATGATGAACCTGGCGCGCGTCCTGGCCGAGACGCGCCGACCCGAGGTGGCCGACGAGGCAGAGGCGCTGGCCCGTCGCGCCACCGAGCTCATGCCGCATCTCCCCTACGCCGCGTTGAACCTGGGCCAGATCCTCCGCTTTCGGGGTCGGGACGATGAGGCCAGGGCGTGTTTCGAGCGGCGCGGAGCCTCGCCGCTGACCAATCGAGACCACCGTCCCCGGTGGAGCCGACATCGGGGCAGCCGTCTCCGCGGCAGGAGGGTGCCGCGGGCGACGGGCTCGAGGCGCCGCCGTCCGTCTCCGCCGCGGAACGGCACGCGCACGGCCTCGTCGGCTTCAAGGACGGCCGGCTCGACGATGCCGAGGCCTGCTTTCGCCAGGCGCTCCGGGCCGACAGCACGCTGGTGGCCTCGTGGCTGGCGCTGGCGCGTGCACGAGGAACGCGGCGAATTCGAGGAGGCCTGCCGGTCGGCGCGCTCGGCTCTGGCCCTCCGTCCCAAGCTGGCCGACGCCTACGGCGTGCTGGCCACAGTCCTCGGGCGCGACCTGCCCGACGCCGAGGTCCGCGCCATGGAAGCTCTGCTCGAAGACCGGGAGCTCGGGGCCGGCGACCGAGCGCTGTTGCGATTCGGCCTGGCCACGGTGCTGGATCGACGCGGACAGTTCGCGGAGGCCGCTGCGCATCTCGAGGCGGGCAATGCGCTCCAGTCCTCGTGGAAGTCCACGCGGGGGTTGGCGTTCGACGCCGACGGCAGCTCCCTCTTCGTCGGACGGCTCCTCACGGCGTTCTCCCCCGAGTTCCTCGAGCGGCGTCGCGGGTGGGGCGATTTCGACCCGCGGCCTGTCTTCGTCGTCGGACTGCCGCGCTCCGGTACGACACTCACCGAACAAATCCTCGCCTCCCACCCCAGGGTCCACGGCGCCGGTGAGCTGCACGAGGTGGTGCGCATCTTCCGATCCCTGGGCGAGCTGACCGGCCAACCCTCCGATGACCCGTTCGACGCCCTGGACCGTCTCAAGCCCGAAACGACCCGCGCCGCCGCGAGGAGCTACATCGACCGGCTCGACGCGCTCGCGCCCTCCACTGCCGCACGCGTCGTCGACAAGCAACCGGACAACTTCAGCTACCTCGGCCTGGTCGCGCTGCTCTGGCCCGCGGCCCGCGTGATCGTCTGCCATCGCGACCTGCGCGACGTCGCAGTCTCCTGCTGGCAGATGGGCTTCCCGTCCAACCCCTGGTGCAACGACTGGGAACACATCGCCCGGCGGTTCGCCAATCACCAGAGGGTCCTGGACCAGTGGAAGGTGGCTCAGCCCTTGCCCTGGCTCGACGTCTGCTACGAGGATCTCGTCGGCGGCCTGGAGGTTCAGGCCCGCCGCATGACGGAGTTCCTCGGCCTGGAATGGGACCCGGCCTGCCTCGAATTCCACGCGAACCCGCGCGTGGTCCGGACGCGCAGTCGGGTCCAGGTCCGTCAGCCCGTCCACACGCATTCCGTCGGGCGATGGCGGAACTACGAGCCGTTCGTCCGGCCGATGCTCGACGCCTTCGATCGCCACGGAATCCGCACGGATGCGCGCAATTAGCAGTTCTTTATCCATTCAAGGATGAGAAGTCCCTCGGCCCCGGCTCGAGTTTTGCTACAATGCAAGATGGTTCCGACTCCGTGAGCGATCGATTCTTGACCACAGCGATGGAGGCATCACGATGAGGAAGGCATACGGAATCGCGGCCGCGGTTGCCCTGGCCCTCGGCGTGGGATGGTTCGGCGGGGTCGGCCGGGCCCAGCAGGAGGGCGCCGGCGAGAAGGCAGGCGAGAAGCTCGACGAGGTCGGCCGCAAGATCAAGAAGGGCATCGACAAGGCCGAGCAGGCCGTCCGGGAGCAGTTCCACAAGACCCGCGAATCGGTTCACAGCATGGGCGTGGCGGCGCGGGTGTATGGACGCCTGCACTGGGATAAGGCCCTGCACAACAGCACCTTGCATGTCAAGGTCGAGGAAGGCGTTGCGACCCTCACCGGCAGCGTGCCGACAGCCGACGCCAAGACCAAGGCCGTCACCCTCGCCGCCGAGACCGTCGGCGTCACCAAGGTCGTCGACGAGCTGACCATCCCGGCGTCCGCGGCCGATGCGGTGCCGGCCCGCAAGCGCTGAAGTTCTTACCAACTCGCCGACCATCCTGCCGCGGCCTTTCCATCATCGACCATCCGTCGATCGCGACGGGCCGCGGCGTTCTTGCTCCCCTCCGAGCCGCTGCAACTTCCGCGGATTCTGCAGGTCCCGCCGCCTCCCGCGGTTCCCGACGTCCGTTGGTACGAAATCGTCGCGTCGTGACGGACGGAACGATCGCGCCAGTCATGCCGTCCCTTCCGCCTGGCCAGTCGGTCAAGTCGCCGGCGGCATCTTTTTTGCTCGATTTGACGGTTGCTACAAGTTATAGTGAAGCACCGATTCTCTTCGAAGTGATTGCACCGGAAGGTCATCCGGTTTTCGGGACCCCTCCGACGCGATGGCCCGATTTGAGGGCCTCGCGATGATTCGGCGTGAGCGACCGGCCGATCAATAGCGTGGCCGTCCTCGGACGACGTGCCGGGGCACCGGCAAGTGACCCCGCCTGACCTTCGCACATGGATCGAGGCCCGACAGATGACTGGAATGCTCGCCTGGTTCCTCTCCCTGGTCTTGTTTCCACCCGAAGCACGTGAGATGAGCGAGCGGATCGCTCCGCCGGGCTTTGTCGGCAACTACTGGGGTCCGGAGGCCACGGAGGCGCGCGAAGAGGGGAAATTGCCGCCGATCATGATGACCCCCCACATGGCGCGCTGGGACCGTTGGGCGCGCCAGGTCTTGCGCGACGGCGACATCGTCTTCCGGATGGGCGACGCCCGGCTGCTCCATGGCTACTTCCCCATGAGCCGATTCCTGGCGAACTGCAGCAACAGCCCGTTCTCGCACACCGGCATCATCGCCTTCGAGAAGGATGGGCCGGTCGTCTACGACACCACGCGTCCGGCTGTCGCGCGGCAACCGTTCTGCGTGTGGGTACTCGACAACGTCGGCTGCATCGGCGTCAAGCGGCTCCGGCCCGAGTTCCACGACGCGATCCCGCGGGTCCTGGCGTATTGCCGCAAGGTGTACCAGGAGCAAGTCCCCTTCGATTACGAGCTGGGCCTGGATGACTCGGCCCTCTATTGCATCGAGATGACCGCGAAGGCCTTCCAGGTGGCCGGTGTCGAACTTTGCAAGCCGATCCAACTCGGCGACATGGAGCGCGCCGCGGAGTTCCCGGTGTGCATGTTCGGCCTGCGGCTCGCGTCGCAGTACACCCTCGAGCACCCGCTGGATTTCAGCACCCTCGTCTATTTTCCCGGTAACGACCGACACGGGATCTGGTCGGCGCAGCAGCTCATCACCGTCGTGCCGCCGACGTACTCGCCGGGATTCCCTGAGCTGAGCAATGGAGTCATGCCAATGTCGCTGGTCCCGCCGGAACCCAATCAGGCGCGGCCGCAGAAGGTCTCCAACCCGGCGCCTCCCGAGCATCAGGGGAACGCGGCTCGGCGACAGGGGGCATAAGGCCGAGGTCATGCCGATTGAGGCGCCAGTCCGCCGCGGCCGACGAACTCGCGCTCCCCGACCGTGCTGACGGCGGCGAGGATGACGGCGCACGCGAGCCCGGCCAGGGCGAAGAGAAGGAATGCCCCCGAGAAGCTGCCCGTCAGACCCTTGAGGCTGCCCAGCAGCGTCGGCAGGAGGAAGCCGCCGATGCCGCCGGCCGCCCCGACCAGGCCGGTCATGACGCCGATCTCGCGCGGATAGCGCAACGGTACGAGCTGGAACACCGCCCCGTTGCCCATGCCCAGCAGGCACATCGCCGCTAATAACAGCGCAATCGCACCCGACTGCGGGGGCAGCCAGGCCATCCCACCCATCACGATCGTCAGGGCGAGATAAAGCAGCAAGAGGACGCGAATTCCGCCGAATCGGTCGGCGAGGTGGCCGCCCAGCGGCCGGATGAACGAGCCGGCCACGGCGCAGAGCGTCGCGAGGTTGCCGGCCTGGATCAGGTTCACGCCATACTGGTCGTGGAAGAAGATGGCCAGGAAGCTCGAGAGGCCGACGAAGCCGCCGAATGTGACCGAGTAGAAGAGGCAGAACCACCAGGCGTCACGGGTCCTGAGCGGGGCGGCGTACGCGCGCAGCGGTCGGGGCGGCGGCCGGTCGGGGGCATCGCGGCCGACGATTGCGACGAAGGCGGCGGTCAGCGTGATGGGGATCGATGCCAGGCCGAAGACCGCCGAGCTGGACGGCGAGGCGAGTGCCGAAGAATGTGGCCAGCGCGATGCCGGCGTTGCCGGCGCCCGCGATGCCCATGACCAGCCCCTGATAGCGCGGCGGGTACCATCGGCTGGCCATCGGCAACGCCGCCGCGAAGCTCGCCCCCGGGACGCCGAGCAACAGGCCGACCAGCAGGAGCTGGTCGAATCGCGAGACCCAGAGCCAACCCAGAAGGAGCGGGACCAATGTCGCGCCCAGGCCGATCAGTGCCGTGTGTCGGGCCCCGAGCCGGTCGGTCAAGACGCCCATGACGATCCGCAGGATCGCCCCGCCCAGGACCGGCGTCGCGACCATCAGCCCCTTCTGCTGCGGCGTCAGGTGGAATTGTCCGGCCAGAGTATTTCCGAGGGCCCCGATCAGCATCCACGCCATGCAGCTCAGGCTGAAGTACAGGAACGCGCAGAGCAATGTCGGCCAGTGGCCGGCACGTCGGAACTCACCCAGGTTCATGCGCGGATTCTCCGATGGTCGCGAGTGACGTGGTCGGGGCCGGCGACCGCTGTGTCGTCGTGATCGACACGGAACCCGGCCGATCGGCGGCGACCGCCGCCGGAGATAATCGCACGGCGCAATACTTCAGCTCGGGCTGCTTGGCAACACGCCCCGTGGCCGAGATCGTGAGATAGTTTGCGGCAGTGCGCTCGCCGTGTTCGTCGCCCCAGTGAAAGGGCACGAAGACCATGCCCCTGAGCAGGCCGGCGTTCATCCGCATCGGCAGTCTCAGCACGCCGCGGCGGCTCGCCACCTCGGCGTGCTGCCCGGCGGCGAGGCCGAGCTCAAAGGCGTCGTCGGGGTGAACTTCGATATATGGGGCGGGGTCGCGAGCCACGAGTTTGGGTGATCGGCCGGTTCGCGTCAGAGTGTGCCAGTGGGCGTAGAGCCGGCCGGTGTTCAAGATCAGGGGGAATTCATGGTCGGCCGTCTCGCGGGGCGCCCGATGCGCCCGGGCGAGGAACCGCGCCCGACCGTCCGGGGTCGGGAACCGGCGATCCAGGTAGAGCCGTTCGGTGCCGGGGTGATCCTCGCGCGGGCAAGGCCACGAAACGTGTCGGTCCCGCCGTAGCCGCGCGGCGGTCAGGCCGGCCATATCGCAGGGACGGCCGGCCGTCAGCCCGATGAACTCATCCCAGACCTCGTCCGACGAGCGATGCGCGAAACCGCGGTAACCCATCGCCCGGGCGAACCGGGCGATGACTTCCCAGTCGGGCAGGGCTTCGCCCGGAGGATCGATCACCTTCTCGCTGCGCGAGACCCGTCGCTCGCTGCTGGTGCTGGTCCCCTCTTTCTCCGACCATTGCGCCGCCGGCAGCGCGACGTCCGCCAGCCGGGCGGTCTCGGTGGGGAAATACGGCTCCTGCACGACGACGAGCTCGGCATGCGCCAGGGCGCGACGCACCTGGTGGAGGTCGGGCAGGCTCACCGCCGGGTTGGTCGCCGCGATCCAGATCGCCCTGAGCCGCCGGGCTTCGAGCGAGCGGAACATCTCGACAGCCGTGAGACCGGGCCGGCGCGAGATGGTGCCCGGAGCGCGACCCCAGTACGTTTCGACGGCGGCGCGGTCGACGGGCTCCTCCACGAAACGGTAGCCGGGGAGTTGCTGCGCCAGCAGCCCGGCCTCGCGGCCGCCCATCGCGTTGGGCTGGCCGGTGAGGCTGAACGGCCCCGCGCCCGGCCTGGCGATCTGGCCGGTGAGCAGGTGGAGATTGATCAGACTGTTGTTCTTCCACATGCCGACGGTGCTCTGATTGAGCCCCATGCAATAGAAGCTCAGCCAGGCGGACGCGCCGGCGAACCGGTCGGCCATCGCGTGGATCGTCGCGGCGGGAACGCCGGATGCCGAGACGAGCGCAGCCCAGTCGCACTCCAGCAGGAACCGGCGGTATTCGTCGAATCCGTTGGTATGGCGGATGATGAAGTCGCGGTCGAGCGCGCCGCGTTCGAGCATCAGCCAGCCGATCGCGTTCATCAGCGGGATGTCGCCGCCCGGCGCGACCGGGACGTGCAGCGTGGCCTGCGCCGCTGTGGCCGTGCGCCTGGGATCAATCACGATCAGCTCGACCCGCGGGTCGGCCTTGCGCCGGGCCTTGATCCGGTCGAAGGTGACCGGATGGGCCTCGGCCATGTTGCTCCCCCAGATCACCAGGCAGTCGCTCAGGTCGATGTCGTCGTAGCAGGTCGGCGGGCCGTCGGCGCCCAGGCTGGTGCGGTAACCCGCGACGGACGCGGCCATGCAGAGCCGGCTGTTGGAGTCGGTGTTGTTGGTGCCGATCGAAACCTTGAACAGCTTGACGGCCAGGTACGCGGCCTCGGTGTCGAGCTGTCCGCTGCCGTAGAACGCGACCGAATCCGGGCCGTGCTCCGCGACGATGGCGCGGAACCGGTCGGCGAGGAACACCAGGGCCGCGTTCCAGGAGGTGGGGCGCAGCGGCTTGTGTCGGGCTTCCCGCCATAGCGGTCGCTCCAGTCGCCCGTCGCCCTGGACGACCTGGTGTAACGTCGCCCCCTTGGCGCAGATTCCCCCCGATTGGCCGGTGCATCGACCACGCCCCGCACGCCAACAAGCTGACCCGACCGGGCTGTCATCTCCAGCCGGCAGCCGACGCCGCAATACGGACAAATGGCTTCGCGGGCCACCGCGCCCGGGTCCCACGACCGTGAGACTCCCATTCGGCTCGTCTCGGCGTCGCTCATCCTCACCACTCTTTGGCGAAAGCTCCGGTTGATGGCGCACAGCGAACGCGACGCCGCTTGCGGCCAGGGTCGGCGCGCGGCGCTCACGTCTCGAACTCGACACCGCGTTCATAGCGATTCGGATACCGCGAGCGAACAGATGCCCGAGCCGCGCGGGTTAATCCCCGATCCTCGCGATACTTAAAGAGCGCCGGATGGCCCTTCCGGTTCTCACGTGACCGGGCCCGAGTCCTCGGTCGCTGCCCAGAAATGGCGCCGCAATGCCGACTCTATGTGCAGATTTCGATGCACCGGCACTTCCCGTCTCACCGCGCCTCACCGCGCCCGCCGGTCCCAAATGGAAAGGGCCCTTCGAGTTGAATCGATCGGCCCGGCACGACTTTCGAGCCCCGCCCGACTTTGGCACCGACCTCGCACTCGTGGGACCCAAACGGCATTGCGTCGCATTGCATTGCATCCTGACATGCATTTATTTAGCTACTTTATCCGATGAACAAAGTCGGTAGCTGTTCACACCCCGAACAATTTGTACAGTCGGTTCGTACTACTACATATGAGTCAACAGCTTCCACTCCTTGAGCCACTCTGGAGCCGCGTGCCCGCGGACCTTCAGGTCACCCTCTTGGACGGCTGGAAGTCCCTGCACGATCGGATCGCCGAATTGGAAGCCACCGTCCGCGACCTCCAGGCCCGGCTCCAACTCAACTCCACCAACTCCTCCAAGCCGCCCTCCTCCGACCCGATCGGCCTGAAGCGCAAGCCGCCCACACCGCCGTCGCGGCGGAGGCGCGGCGGTCAACCCGGCCATCGCAAGGCGTTCCGCGCCCTGGTCCCTCCCGAGAAGCTCCGCTCGTCCACCGACTGCAAGCCCGATGCGTGCCGGCGGTGTGGCCATGCGCTGTCGGGGGAGGACCCCGACCCCCTGATCCATCAGGTCGCCGAGTTGCCCCGGATCGAGCCGATCGTCGACGAATACCGCCTGCATCGCCTGGCCTGCCCCGACTGCGGTCAGACCACCTGCGGTCCGTTGCCCGAGGGCGTCCCCACGGTCCGCTTCGGCCCTTACTTGCAGGCCACACTGGCCACTTTGGCCGGCGCCTACCGGTTGAGCAAGCGGCCGATCCAGCAACTGGCCGGCGACCTCTTCGGGCTGTCGATCTCCACCGGGATGATCAGCAAGCTGGAGCGGCTGTCGGCCGAGGCGCTCCAGGCCCCATACAACGAACTGGCCACGGCGGTCCACACGGCGGGGGTGATCGGTGCCGACGAGACCGGCTGGCGAGAGGACCGGCACAAGGCCTGGCTGTGGGCGGCGGTGACGGCCCTGTTTACGGTCTTCACGATCGCCCGCAACCGCAACGCCCGGGTCGCCCGGGCCGTCCTGGGGACTCAAGACGGCCCGATCGCGGTGACCGACCGCTGGAGCGCCTACGACTGGATCGCAGGGGCCAGCCGGCCGGTCTGCTGGAGTCATCTCCGCCGCGATTTCCAGGCGATGATCGACCGCGGCGGCGCCGCCGCGCCGATCGGGAAGAAGCTGTTGCGCCTCTCGGACCGGCTGTTCCGCTGGTGGCATCGCCTCGAGGCCAAGCGAGTGGACTGGGGGCGATTCCGCACGGCGATGGCCCGGTTGAGGCGCGAGTTCAAGACGGCCCTGGAGGACGGGGCGCGCTGCGACTGCGCGCGGACCCGAGGGACCTGCGCCGAGCTCCTGCGGGTCGAGGAGAGCCTGTGGACCTTCGCGCGGGTCGCGGGTGTGCCGCCGACCAACAACGCCGCCGAGCGCGCCGAGCGGCACGCGGTGATCTGGCGTCGGATCAGCGGGGGAACCGATAGCGCGGCGGGGAGCCGGTTCGTGGAGCGGATGCTGACGGTGGTAGCCACCTGCCGCCAGCAGGGGCGGAATGTGCTGGACTACCTGACATCCTGTTTCGAGGCGGCTCGCGGTGGCCAAGCGATCCCCTCCCTCGTGCCAGCGAATCCACCAAAGGTCGAGGTTGCCTGATACCGGTTATCCCACTCTGTGAACGGTTACGAAGAGAGGATGGTTGCGTCGTGGAGCGATGCGAGTTTTCATCGTGGCTCCACGCCACAACCATGTTCTCTCTTGGGTTTTCAGGCAAGTCTCCTCCCCTCAGACAGTTGTAACGTCCCAAGGAATCAATGATTATCCGTGATTCTTATTCGTTCATGACACATGCGTCGACTATCGCATTGGCTCATCGGTTCTGCTACCGAAGAATGGCTGTTGCCTCAGCAGGATGTTACCAACCTGCGGAGGGACAGCGTGCACGCCGAGATCGGCAAGCACGCGAAGCACGAACTTATCCGGGCTCTACGCGAACGTTATGAACATGCGACGAAATTAGAAAAGTCCAAAATCTTGGATAAATTCATCGCCATCGTCCACTGCCATCGCAAACATGCGATTCGGCTCCTCACCGGAGCCGATCCCCTTGTCCACGAGGCGCCCGCGCCGGCTCGGCGGATCTATCCGGAGCCGGTCCGCGAGGCGCTCATCATCCCCTGGGAGGCCGCGGATCGCATCTGTGGGAAGCGCCTCAAAGCGATCATGCCCGGCCTGATCGCGGCGATGGAACGCCACGGCCATCTGGCGCTCGACCCGATCGTCCGTCAGCATCTGCTCACGATCAGCCCGGCGACCATCGACCGGCTCCTGGCGCCGATCCGCGGCACGGCGCGCCGGCGCCGGAAGCGAAAGCGGGCCACCCAGTCCAGCCAGCAGATCCCGATCCGGGCGTTCGCCGACTGGGGCGAGCCGGACCCCGGGTTCCTGGAGTTGGATTTCGTCTCCCACGGCGGCGATTCCATGCAGGGGACGTTCTTGTAGAGCTTGGTGGCGACCGATGTGTGCTCGGGGTGGACCGAGGCGGTCCCCTTGCTGGCCCGCGAGCAGTCCCTGGTCCTCGAAGGGCTCGCGATCCTTCGCCGTCACTTCCCCGTGCCGGTCCGCGGGATCGACACGGACAATGACAGCGCCTTCATCAACGAGACACTCCAGGGCTATTGCCAGGAACAGCATCTCGAGTTCACGCGCTCGCGGGCCTATCAGAAGAACGATCAAGCCTGGATCAAGCAGAAGAACGGCTCGGTCGTCCGGCGGTTCGTGGGCTACCGACGCCTCTCGGGCTTGGTCGCCGGTCAGTGCTTGGCCCGCATGTATCGGATGATACGATTGTATGTAAGTTATTTTCAACCGTCGTTCAAGCTCCTGTCCAAGACCCCAGAGGGAGCCAAGGTCAAGAAGCGGTACCACAAGCCCGCAACGCCCTGCGATCGCCTCCTGGCCCATGCCTCGGTCCCGGCCGCGACCAACGATGCCTTCCGGACGGAGCTCGCCTCCCTGGACCCGTTGGAGATCTTGCATCAGATCCGCGAAGGCCAGGCGGCCCTGGCTGCGCTGAGTTCGGGCGATCTGAGTCATGGTCCGGAGCGAGAAAGTCTGGAGGCGTTCCTCGCCAAGCTCCCCGGCCTGTGGCGCGAAGGGGAGCTCGTCCGACGCATCGGAGTGAGGCCCCCTCACCGCGCACTTGGCGAACCCGAAAGGACTTCTTCGAGGCGGTCTGGCCGGAGATCCTCCTGTGGCTCCAACAGGATCCCGAGTCGACGGCCAAATCCCCGATGGAACGACTGCAGCGGGACTACCCCGGCCAGTTCGCCGAGGGCCAACTGCGGACCTTGCAGCGCCGCATCAGAGAATGGCGCCGGGTGATGGCCCGGACGCTGGTCCATGCCTGCCTGGACGGGGACGAGGCGACTGGGGACCCGGTCGTCGTGGGAGGGGAGCGGAAGGAATGACCGGGGGGCGGGTGCGGCAGAAGGTGATGTGTCCGGCGGCTTCGTCGCCAAGGTCGGGTGCGGCAGAGAGGGAGTGGCCTCGCGCCGCCCCCCTGGGGGCGTCTCTTGGTAACATTCTCTGGTGAGGCAACACGCCAGGGAATTCTAATTGTCGCCGATCACACGAGCCCGATGAGCAGGCCCAGGACCGGTGAGAGCCATACCCAGCCATCAGGCGCCTTCTCATCCTTCATGGCTCTCCTCTCTCGCGGCCATCGCCGGGTGGCTGACGACCCCATGTGGCGCGATACCGATCGAGCCGGGACATGGCGCGCAAAATAGGGTGCGATAGTTTCCGCCCAGGAAATGCATAGTCCTCATCGAGCCGATGCCAGGAGCACGACGAACCCTTCCCAGATCCCGGGCGAATCCCATACGCCACGGAGGTAACTGATAAGCCGTTCGTCTCATGCTGCTCGGAGCTTTCGGGGGACCGGGGCCATCCCACGTCTGAACGAACTCTCTGTACGGAAGTCTCGTAATAGGGGTATGGCTGCTCAACCGCCGATCCTCGCATCCCTCTGGGACAGGATCCCTCCTGAGGCCCAAGCTGCCATCCTGGCCCATCTCGCCGACCTCGAGCAACGGATCGCCGACCTCGAGGCGGAGAACGCCGACCTGCGCCGCCGGCTGGCCCAGGTCGAGCACCAACTGCAGAACATCCGCCGGCGCGGCCAGCGCCCCTCCCATCGCCGTGACCCGGCTCAGGAGCCGCACACCGACCGCCGGCGCAAGGAGCACCGTCAACACGCCGGATCCTTCCGATCCGAGCCGCCGCCCGACACCGTCTTGATCGAACACAACGTCCGCCCTCAGCAGTGCTCCCATTGCGGTGCTCACGACCTCGAGTCCACCGACCAGCTCCAGGACCACTTCGTCGCCGATCTCCCCGAGCCCAAGCTCGAATGGCATCGTTATCGGCGGCACATCTACCGTTGCCGGTCCTGTCAGCAGACCTGCCGGGGCCGCGGCGACCTGGAACTGCCCGGCTCGCATATCGGCCCCCGCGCCCGCTTGCTCACCTGCTACAGCCGGGCCCACGTCGGCATCTCCTTGGGCAAGACCCGCGACCTGCTCCACGACTTCTTCGGGCTGACCATCAGCCGACCCGGCGTGCTCGGTCACCTCCGCTGGGGTGGTCAACTCTTCGCCCCGGTCGTCGATGAACTCCTGGAGTTGCTCCGTCGATCCCCCGTGGTCCAAGGGGACGAGACCGGCTGGCGGATCGACGGCCGGCCCGCCTGGGCCTGGTGCTTCCGCGACCCGCGGCTGGCGCTGTTCCTCATCGACCGCCACCGCAGTCGCGATGTCCTCATCCGGGTCCTGGGGGGATCGTTCGCCGGGCCGTTGGTCAGCGACTTCTACGCGGCGTACAACGGCCTGGACTGCGCCAAGCGACGGTGCCTGGTCCACCTGCTCCGAGAGCTGGCCAAGCTGCGGGAGGAACTCCCCTGGCAGTCGGTGCGGGCGTTCATTCAACCGTTGATCGACCTGTTCCAAGATGCCATCCAGTTGGGCAAGGACCGGGAGAAACTCGACCGCGCGGCATTCGACACGGCCTACCGGCGGCTCATCGACCGGTTCGACGAATTGATGTTCGAGACCCAATCGCGTCATCCCGAGTGCCGCCGGATCTGGAAGCGGCTGTACAAGCACTGCGACGAACTGTTTACCTTCCTGGATGACCCGGCGGTGCCGGCGCACAACAACGGCACCGAGCGGGATATTCGCAGCCTGGCGGCGGCGCGGAGCGACGGTGGCACGCACCGGGCCGACTGGAGTGCGGCGGCCTTCGCCCGGCTCAAGAGTATCATCGTCACGGGCATGAAGAACCATGTTCGGTTCATCCAGTACGGGATCGACGTGGTGCGTGCGAAGCTGCGCGGCGAGTGTCTCCCCCTTCCTCTAGCCGCGGCCCCGGACACCGGCTAACCGCTGGAAGCCGGCTCAGTAGCCCCGTGGGCTGGACGACAAGCGAAAAGGTGCGCGTCCCTGTCGCCGTCCCCTGGCTGCGTCCCGTGGTCGTCACGACCAGCGCCGCCTCGCGGCCGCCGGCGTCGATGACGATCGCCCTGACGTGGAGGTCGTCGTGCATGCCCCGGGCGCGCATGCTCCGAGTCGTACCCGGCCATCGGGATGCCGTCCGGCGGCATGATCGGGACCGCGGCCGCCCCGACGCGCACCTCGCCCGACTAGGCCGGGGCTGTCAGCAGGGACCCGATCATCACGGCAGGGAGGCGTCTCATCGGCGCGCGCCATCTCGTTGCGGGCCTCGCTGCGCGGATGACGGGCCCTCCGGCATCGGGACCTTTTCCACCTCGACCCTCGACCCTGCGCGGAGCGACTGCGGGAGTTGCTCCGGAGGCTGTATCACGACCCACTCGTCGGCGTGCAGGCCCTTCTTCACCTCGCGCTTTCCGTCGCGGTCGAGGCCGACCGTCACCACTCGTCTTTCGAGCACACCATCAGGGGAGACGACGAACAGATAGTTCACGCCGGCATCCGACCGGACGGCCTCGGCGGACACGAGCAGGGCCTTGTGGGGCTTGCCGACCGGCAGTCCCACGTGCGCGGACATGTCGGGCCGCAGCCGCTCATCGGGGTTCGGGATCGTGGCGCGCCCGAGGAATGTGTTTGTGATCGGATCGACGGCATTACCGAACCTGTCGAAAGTACCCCGGCAGGCGAAACCGTTACCACCTTCCAGATGGACGTTCACCGAGAGTTTTGTGCCCGGCGCGAGGTCGAGCTTATTCTCGTCTCGGAGCCGCCCGATCGTCAGCATTAGATGCCAGGGGATGTCGAAGAAGACGAGCATCGGGTCGATCGAGACGATCCTGGCCAGCTCGGTCCGCTCGGCTTCGGCGATGACGCCCGCTCGCGGTACGGCGCCCAGCACCTTGCCATCGAACGGCGACTTCAGCTCGGTGAAGCGGAGTTCCAGCCGGGCGATGTCGCGGGCCTTGGCGGCGGCGGCGACCGCCGCCTCGGCCGCCTCGCACTCGGCCTGGAGCCGTGTGTACTTGCCGCGATCCCCCGCGTCGCGGGCTTCCTTACCCGCCTCGCTCCTCTTCGCTTCCAGCCGGCTCTGCGCGGCCTGGACCTCGGCCTCGGCTTTCTTCAGCTTTTCCTCGTACGGCCGCGATTCGATCGTCATGAGGATCTCGCCTCGACGGACCTTCTGACCCGGGGCGATCCGCACTTTCTCGATCCGGCCGCCGACCAGGGCGACGAGCCGGACGCTCGCGCCGGGTACGATCCGCCCCGGGAGATCCACATCGTCGCGGACCTCACGCCGGAGCGGCCGGCTCGCCTTGACCCGGACCTTCGTCGCCGCGTCCTTGGCGGGTCCGGCTGAGGCCCCGATCGGTGGGAGGAGCCAGGTCAACATCCCGAGGATCACGAACGCCGGCCCGGGCGTCCGGGCGGGCAGGACTCTCTTCTGATCTGGAATCATCGGAGGACTCCCGTCGATTCAACGGCCTGTCCGTACCCGCCCATCGGACGGCACCGCTAGCCTCACGGCATCTCGCCAGGAAGAATGTCGGGAAGGCTCCGAGCCCCTTGGGCTTCTCAAAGTGGTCGAGCTCCGCCTTGACGACCGAGCCGACCCGGATGTCGTCCGGGAGCGTCGCGGCGATCCGGGCGACGACGGCGGAATACCGCCGTCGGGGCTACTCGGCGCAGGTGTTTGTCTCGAGGAGGTACGCCATTCAGAATCCCGGCCGCCTCTCGAATTCGCCCTGGTCCTGGGGCCGGAAGGTCGGGTCCTGGATCGAGCCCGCCGCCTGCTCGAAGAACCCGGGCGGCCAGCCGAGATCCTCGAGGGTTGCTGGGTCGGATGCCGGGCGACTCGGCTGGAGGACGACGACGACTTCGAACTCCGCGTCCGGGGTGCCCACTGGGATCTCGAGGTGCAGGACCCCATCCCGACCGGCCTTGCTCAGGGTCCGGTGCGTTGGCTATGGGGGCGGCTCCCGGGGATCGGTGCGGTGGGGATCCGACGGCGAGATCCGTCGGTCGGGGGCATCAGGTCCCGGGAGGTCATCCTACCATTCGACGAATCCCGGCGGCAAGGATTTCGCCGGTCGGTTGCGGGGGTCACGCTCGTCATCGCGGGACGGGCGCGACGCGACGGACGGTGCAAGCCCAGGTGCGTACGATCCGCTGCGCCGTGCGGCCGATCAGCCCTACCGGGATCCTCCCGGGCGGGATCGCGGGGCGGGGACGGGCCGTTCGGGGCCGGAGCGGATCACCGGGTCCGCGTCCGACCGGACCCGGCCTCCGGCGGCACCTCGTCGCTGTCGGCGTCGCGGTCCTCGCGGAGGAAGAGCTGCAGGCGATCCCTGGAGATCTCGAAGGTGGCCGGCAGCATCCGGATCACGTCGCGGAGACCGTTGGCCGAGTGGTTGACCTCCGCGTACAGGCCGTCGGCGATCCTCAGGGCCTTCCGCAACCGCGCCGGGTCGCTGCTGGGGGCGGTCCGCGCCACGGCGGGTTGCGACCTGGTGTTCCTCGAGCCGGACAACGGCGTGGTGTCACCGGCCGTCGGCCGGCACACCAACGAGGGTACGCAGTACGCCTATCTGGACGAACTGCGGGCGTTCGTGGAACTGGGCAAGTCAGTCGTGGTCATCCATTTCCCGGGGCGGACCGCACCCCACCTCGTCCAGATCCGGGAGCGCTTGCGCGAGGTCCGGGGGGCGATGCCGGTCGGGACGCCATCGCCGCTGGCCGTCTGGTGGCGGCGTCGGGTGTCGCTGGCATTCCTGGTCATCCCCGCTGCGCCGGAACAGGCGGGGATCCTTCGAGGCCGGGTGCAGAGGATGCTCGACTCATTGTGGGGCCGGTTCTGGCGGCCGCCCGTGGCACTCCAGTCCCGGGAGTCTCGGGAGCGGAAAGTCCTCACGAACTCTCAGCCCCAAGTCCGTCCGACTCGATGATCCCCCCCCGGAGTACGAGATACGGGGCATTGGCGATCGGACGCGGGCCGGTAGAGTGAGGGTCAGAATCTCCTCCCGAGGAACCGCTCGACACCGCCCCAGACACGGGCCTTATTCCCCACTCGTTTGACCTGCCCACGCGGAAAGTCCACGTAGGAGACCCCCAGCAACCGAGAGGAGGCATTCCGTCTGGTTGGCAGGGGCGATTGGATCATGCCGGGGTGTCGCGCGATCCCGATTCCTCTGTTGGTGAGCGAGTTCAATCACCGCTTCAGAAAGCCCGATGCCTTAGAATGGAGTGTATGTTCGCGCAGGCTTCTTTCCAGCTTGGTCCCCATTTCCGTCCCGTGGTGGTGCTTGACAAGAATCGTGAATAGAATGGCGGTACGTGCTATCGACACAATCCCAGGATATCGTCCTCGAGACAATTGTCATGCGTAACAAGGATCAGGAGCGACTGGGTTCGGAGACCGCGAAACCGACCGACTCGCCGCTCGGCTGGAGACGGCCCGACATCAGTTCGGGCTGATCGGAGGGCAACTCTCTCGATGAAACGGTTGGCAATGTCCCTCCTTCTCCTGGCGACCTGGCCCTGGTCCCCGCTCGCCGCGGCGACGAAGCCCAACATCGTGTTCATCCTGGCGGATGACCTCGGATACGGCGATCTGGGCTGTTACGGGCAGACGAAGATTCGGACGCCGAACCTCGACCGACTCGCCGCCGAGGGGGTGCGGTTCACGAACTTCTATGCGGGTTGCTCGGTCTGCGCGCCCAGTCGCTGCACCTTGATGACCGGCAAACATCTCGGCCACGCCACGGTGCGCGACAACCTGCAACGCGGGCCCGGCCTCGAGGGCCAGCATCCCATGCAGCCCGGGACGGTCACGGTGGCCCAGCTCGTGAAAAAGGCGGGCTATGCGACGGCCATCGTCGGCAAGTGGGGACTCGGGATGCCGGAAGATCAAAGCAGCCCGCTGGATTTCGGCTTCGATCACCACTATGGATATCTCTGCCAGGGGATGGCCCACACGTATTACCCGCCGTACCTCTGGCGCGACAATCAGCAAGAGCCGCTCGCCGGGAACCCGCCCTATTCTTATGGCAAACCGGGCACGATCGCGCCGGTGGGGAAGATCTATGCTCACGATCTCCTGACCGAGGACGCGCTCCGCTGGGTGCGCGCGCATCGGGACGGGCCGTTCTTCCTCTATCTGGCCTTCACGATCCCGCACCTCTCGCTCCAGGTGCCCGACGACTCGCTCGCCGCCTACCGCGGCCGCTGGCCCGAGACGCCGATGACCACCTCGAAACATTACGCCAATCACGACACGCCGCGCGCCGCGTATGCCGCAATGATCACGCGGATGGATCGCGACGTCGGCCGCCTGCTGGCGCTGCTGAAGGAACTGGGCCTGGACGACGACACGCTCGTGTGTTTCTCCAGCGACAACGGCGCCGTGTTCGCCTACGCCGGCACCGACCCTGAATTCTTCCGCAGCAACGGCGATCTACGCGGCTACAAGCAGGACCTGTACGAAGGGGGCATCCGCACGCCGTTCCTCGCGCGCTGGCCCGGGAAGATCCAAGCCGGCGTCACCAGCGAATTCGTCGGCGCGTTCTGGGATGTGATGCCCACCCTTTGCGAGATTGCCGGCACGCGGGCGCCCGACGACATCGATGGCCTGAGTATCGTCCCCACGCTCCTCGGCCGGGCCGGACAGAAACCGCACGAATTCCTGTACTGGGAATACCACAGCGGCGGCCGCGCCCAGGCCGTGCGGTTCGGGAACTGGAAGGCGATTCGCGCCAACGTCACGAAATCGCCGGACGCGACGCCCGAGCTCTACGACCTGGCCACGGATCCGGGCGAGACGACCAACCTCGCCGGTCGGCGCCCCGACCTCGCGGCGAAGGCCGCCGCCTACATGAAAGCCGCCCATAGCCCGAGCTGGGAGCCGAAGTGGGATTTTTGATGTGAAAATCAGAATTCCGGACAGAATCGTTGCCATACGCAAGCGGAAGCTCCCGCCGGTGACCCGGATGATCGCCGCGACCCCCTCAGCGTCGGCCAGCGGGTCTTCGGGCAGCCTCACCCCGGCCGGCCGCCAGCTCGCCAGCAGCGCGCGGACTGAAACCGTGCCAGCTACCGGCAACTTAACAGGCAGGGGGCCGGGATGACCCCGCCCGGCATCCGGGGCGCCACGGCGACCGCGGGTGAGCATCTGACGCGGGCGCACCCGTTGATATCCGCCGAACTCTCCCTCCAGCTGGGGGGACCGCCGGCGCGGCCCGGCCACCCCACATTCGCGGAGCGGTCGCCATGAAGCGCCTCATCGGATTCGCCGTCACCCTCGCAATCCCCGCGGCCGCCCAGGCCCAGGACTGGGCCAAGGCGCGACTGGAGAAGTCGCCCCGCCACGTCGAGTATGTCAAGGTCAGGCACGACCGCCGGGAGGTCAACTGCTTCGTGGCCTACCCCGAGGTCAAGGAGAAAGCCCCGGCCGTCGTCGTCATCCACGAGATCTTCGGCCTGGCCGACTGGCCGAAGCTGCTGGCCGACGAACTGGCCGAGGCCGGCTACATCGCCATCGCGCCGACCTGCCCTCGGGCATGGGGCCGGGCGGCGGCGGCACCGAGTCGCTGCCGGGCCGGGACGGCGTCACCCGCGCCGTCCGCGACCTCCCGCCGGAGCAGGTCACGGCCGACCTGGACGCCGCCGTCGCGTACGTCGCCAAGCTACCCGCCTGCGACGGCAAGGTCGCCGTCTGCGGCTTCTGCTGGGGCGGCGGCCAGGCCTTCCGCTACGCGACCCACAACCAGGGGATCAAGGGCGCCTTCGTCTTCTACGGCGGCGGGCCGACCGACGAGGCGGCCGTCCGGCGCATCGAGGCGCCGGTCTACGGTTTCTACGGCGGCAACGACGCGCGGGTCAACGCGACGATCCCCCGATCCGAGGAGCTGATGAAGGCCGCCGGCAAGGCGTATGAGCCGGTGACCTACGAGGGGGCCGGCCACGGGTTCATGCGCGGCGGCGAGGCGCCCGATGCTCGCCCGGGCGACAAGAAGGGCGCGACGAGGCGTGGCGGCGCTGGAAGGAGCTGCTGAAGAAGCTGTAAGTCCGATCCCGCCTCGAAGGACGATGCTGGGACAGTGGCCGTCCGGAGAGCCTGGCCTTGGCCGAGCATGGAGGGGATGCGGGCGGGTTCTGCCGCCGGGCCGTGCAACGCCCGGAATCCGCCCGCGTGGGACGCCCGGTAAGGGTAATTATGTTCTATTACATATAATCATATAGATTATGCCGGCGGCGGCAGCCCCTCCGCATCTCCCCGGACCACTCCTCCCGCCCGGCCGCTCGACCGGGCCGGCGATCTGCATGCAGCCCGGCGGGCGTGTCCCGACCCGACGGGCTCCGTCCCCCGCATCCCCCTGCTATACTACTCCCCCGGATGCCCCCGTTTCTCCCGGGACGCCACTTACACCCATGGCAACGCCGGACCGAACACGCACCCCCCGTCCCCGTGCGTCGAATCTGCGCTGGTGCATCGGCGGGCTGCTCTTCACTTCCACCGTCATCAATTCCATCGATCGCCAGACGCTCAGCGTCCTGGCCCCCTACCTCAAGGCCCAATACCGCTGGACCAACAGCGACTTCGCCCTGAAGCCCAGCAGCAAATCATTCGCTATTGGCTGGGCAACACTTGATAATCCCATGCTGACCCGCTCGCCCCGACGCTGAACCGGGGTCGTCCCGGCCCAGGTTGTTCCGACCGTGGGGGCAGCCCGGGATTGGCTGCATTGGATTTTCGCACATACTGTATATCCGTATCATTTGACTCGTGAACGGTCACCCGGTCCGCGCCGTCGTCGGCGGCTCGGGCTCCCCGGCGGCGTGCCCTTCGTGGCCCTTGGGAGGCCATTCATCGCGTTCAGGGCCTACGGTGTGTGTGTGGGTGTGCGCAGGAGCCGCGGGACGGGGCGAAGGGGCGGCTGTCCCGGGGTCCCGCTCGGCGTGCAGGATCCCCGCCATCAGCGGCCCGTATGTCCTCGATGTCGCCTCACCCTGGCCGATCGTGATTGTGTGATATAAATAAATCATAATATATTAACATTATTATGATTGCATTTGTTTTGGGCATGATGCGATCTGGAGGTCTGCGCCGATTCTCTCGGGACCTCCCGAGGGGGAGAGGTGCGACCGCCGCGAAGTAGCCTTGCTCGATCCCGAATCGGCGCCTCGAGACCCTGGTCGTGGGATGGTCCAGCCCGAGGAACAGGCCGCCAGAGGCGAAGAGCTTGGTGCAGTCCGTGGTGCAGACGGCCCTTTTCCCGGGTCAGAATGGCCTCCGGACTCGAACCAACGAGAAGGCCCCGACGCCGTCTTTTCCGCGTCGGGGCCTCTTTATGGGCGGCGCTGGATTCGAACCAGCGACTTCCACCGTGTGAGGATGGCACTCTAACCGCTGAGTTAGCCGCCCGGCAGCCGGCCCAGGCGAGGCGGGGCCGACGTCTCATTCCCCGAGGATAACGGCCGACGCTGCGGGCGGCAAGAGAGCGCGCTCTCCGTTTGCCGGTGCGCATCCTGCGCTCGGCGAAGGAACGCAAGGGGGTTGCTCAACATCCGGCGCCCACTTACAGTACATGGTTCGGGAGGCTGTACCGATCGTCAGTCTTTGATCCGAAAATAGAGAGAGGCCAGGTCACGCCGATGTCCGAGTTCTTCCCCGAGATGCCGAAGATCGCCTACGGCGGTCCCAAGTCGCGCAACCCGTTGGAGTTCAAGCATTACAACCCCGACGAATACGTCAACGGCAAGACGATGAAAGAGCACCTTCGGTTCTCGGTGGTCTACTGGCATACGTTCTGCAATACGCTGTCGGACCCCTTCGGCGTCGGGACCGCGCTTCGGCCGTGGGACGACGGGAGCAACACCGTCGCCAACGCCCAGCGTAAGGCGAGGGTCGCGTTCGAGTTCTTCGAGAAGCTCGGGGCGCCCTATTATGCCTTCCACGACCGCGACGTCGCTCCCGAGGGCCGCAACCTCAAGGAAAGCCACGCCAACCTCGATGAAGTCGTCAAGGTCCTCAAGGAGGAACAGGCGCGGACCGGCGTCAAGCTGCTCTGGGGCACGGCCAACCTCTTCACCAACCCCCGTTACATGCACGGCGCGGCCACCAGCCCCAACTTCGACGTCTTCGCCTTCGCCGCGGCCCAGGTCAAGAAGGCCATGGAGGTTACCCACGCGCTCGGCGGCGCCGGCTATACGTTCTGGGGGGGCCGGGAGGGCTACTCCACGCTCCTTAACACCGACATGAAGCGCGAGCTCGACCACCTCGGCCGGTTCCTCCAGATGGCCGTCGATTACAAGAAGCAGATCGGCTTCAACGGCACTTTCTATATCGAGCCCAAGCCGAAGGAACCGACCAAGCACCAGTATGACTCCGATGCCGCCGCTTGCCTGAACTTCCTCCGAACCTATGACCTGCTGCCGCACTTCAAGCTCAACCTCGAGACCAACCACGCCACGCTGGCCGGCCACGAGATGATGCATGAGCTGGAGGTCGCTATCGGTGCCGGGGCGCTCGGTTCGATCGATGCGAATACCGGGGATTACCTGCTCGGCTGGGATACCGACCAGTTCCCCACCAGCATCTACCTCACGACTCAGTGCATGCTCTGCATCCTGGGCATGGGCGGTTTCACCACCGGCGGCGTCAACTTCGACGCCAAGGTCCGCCGCGAGAGCTTCGAGCCGATCGACCTCTTCTATGCGCACATCGGCGGGATGGATGCCTTCGCCCGAGGACTGAAGATCGCACGGGCGATCATGGCCGACGGCCGCCTCGCCGGGTTCGTCAAGGAACGTTACAAGAGCTGGGAGTGTGAACTGGGGCGCCGCGTCGAGGGGGGCCAGGCCAGCTTCAGTGACCTCGAGGCCTATATCCTGCCCAAGGGAGATGCCGCCAAGAACTCGAGCGGCCGCCAGGAAATGCTCGAAAACCTGATCAACGAGTTGATCTGAGTTCCGGCGCCACAGAATCGAATCGAGGGCCGAATTCGGGAGGGCGAGCCTCCGTGTGAGCTGTGTTCCATCGCGGCTCACACGGAGGCTCGCCCTCCCGAAAAACGGGTTACTTTCGCGCACCCTCTTCGAGCGCCGCGAAGATCCCCTGCATGAATGCCGGCAGGTCGTCCGGCGTCCGGCTGGTGACCAGGTTCCCGTCACGGACGCAGGCGGCATCCTGCCAGACGCCGCCGGCGTTCTCGACGTCATCCCTGATCGCGAAGAACCCCGTCACCTTGCGACCCTTGAGGCACTTCGCCGAGCAGAGCATCCACGGTCCGTGGCAGATCGCCGCCAGTACCTTCCCCTGTCGGGCCGCCTGGGTGACCAGGTTGACCATCGCCGGGTGGCGGCGCATGTGGTCGGGCGAGTAGCCGCCGGGGATGACGATCCCGTCGAAGTCCGTGGCCTTGACCTCGCTGGCGGCGACCTCCGCCTTGGCGGGATAGCCATGCTTCGAGGTGTAGGTCTCGCCCGCCTTGGGGCCGACGATCTTGACGTCGCAGCCGGCCTCGCGAAGCCGCAGGACCGGATACCATAACTCCAGGTCCTCGTAGAACTTCTCGACGAGGACCGCGACGCGTTTGCCTTGGACGTTGCTCATCCTTGCTGCCTCCTCGTGTGATGATGGTAGGGGTCGAACGCGCTGCATTCTACGGCGCGGCCGCTTCGGCCGGCCGCGGCGAGCCGCTGGGCCGATGCTCGGCTATGGCCCGTTCGATTCCCTCGTCGAAGGTGAACGGAGGCTGGTAACCGAGCACACGGCGAGCCTTTTCAATCGAATAGTCCAGGTTGAGACCGAGGAATTTGTATCGAGCTTTGTTGATCAGCGGGGGCTTCTTCGCCCGCAGGAGCCTGGCCGCCCCCTCGACGACCTGCGCGAGAATCCTCGCGGCCGGCAATGGGATATGGCGAGTCGGAATGGCCAGGCCGGCCAGCTCGGCGACCCGCCCGACGAACTGCTTCTTCGTAATCGGCTCGCCATCGGTCAAGTTGAAGACCTCGCCGACGGCTGCAGGGCTCTCTGCCGCCAGGAAGATCGCGTGTACCAGGTTCTTGACATAGATGCAGTTGAGCCGCTGCTCGCCCGAGCCGAAGAAGGCGAAGGTTCCTCGCCTCAGGTTGGTCAGCAACTTCGGTAGGACGGTACGGTCGCGCTCGCCATAGATGAATCCCGGACGGACGACCGCCGCGGGCAACCCGCGCGTGCGATGATACTCCAGCACCAGCGCCTCGGCCTCGGTCTTCGATCGGGTATAGGCGTCCAGCGAGTTCGCCGCTGGCGGGACCGTCTCGTCGGTGCCGTAGTGATCGCGGCCCTCATAGACCCCCAGCGAACTCACGTGGACCAGGCGCTCGACCTTCGCCTCACAGGCGGCGTCGAGCAACAGGCGGAGCGCTTCCACATTGAGCCTTCGGAATTCCTCCAGAGTTCCCCAGTCTCCCACCTTGGCGGCGCAGTTGAAGATCCAATCGGCGTCAGCGGCTCCCGCGCGAAGTGACTTCGGGTCTTCCAGATCACCGACGATTCGCTCCACGCCCCACCGGTCGAGCCATCCCGTGTCGCTGGAGGGTCGGACCAGGGCCCGGACGCGATGGCCTCGCCGCAGGGCCTCCTCGGTGGCGTGTCCGCCGACCAGTCCGGTCGCCCCGGTGATGAAGATCGTCTTGGCCGACTCGGTCGTCATGAGTGCCGTTCCCTCGCGGTGAACTTGATCGCGATCGCCCCGTTGTGGCCGTCATGGTAACGGATGGGGCAGGCGGGGAGAATCGGGTCGATTTCGACGTTGTCCCTGGTCGATCATCGAGGCCGATGACGCCTTTCTGCGACAGCGCGCCGATGCGATCGGGAAAGTTCCTGCGCAAGCCGGGGTTGGGGGTGGCTTTCGGGGCCGACTGCGATGTAGGCTGGATCCTCCCTGGCGAGGGACAGCCCCAGGGCGATGCCGCACCTTCGGACTCATCCTCGGCGCAGATGTGTTCGGATTGACCCCAGCGGGACGACGGTCTAGGATTCCCTGGACCGCCCTCCTCCGGATTCCATAGGCCCTGAAGGACGGGAGAGGTTAGGTCTCATGGCGAGCGCTCTCAAGAACGAGGATCTGCTCTCGTATCGACGGGTCCTCGACAGTCTTCGTTCGCGGCTCCGGGGCGACCTGGACCGGATGACCGATGAAGCCCTGCGACGTCAGGCGACCGGCGGCAGCGGCAGTCTCTCGAGCGTGCCGCTCCACATGGCCGACCTGGGCACGGAGAACTATGACCAGGAGTTCACGCTCGGATTGATCGAGAACGAGCAGGGGACGCTGGAACTCATCAACGAGGCGTTGGATCGGATGGAGCGGGGGACGTTCGGGCAGTGCGCGGAATGCGGCGAGCCGATCGCGAAGCCGCGGCTCCAGGCCATTCCCTACGCGCGGCACTGCATCCGCTGTGCAAGGAAGCTGGAGGGTGGCGAATGAGGCAACAAGTGGGCGTCGATCCGAGCCGGTTGATCCTCTTCTGTGGCATCGCCCTGGGCGGGTTGGCGTTCGACCTGGTCACCAAGGCCATCGTGTTCGCGCGGATCGGTCCCCCTCCGTCGCCCGTCGTCCCGCTGATCCCGCGGGTCCTCGAGATCCAGACCAGCCAGAACACCGGCGCCCTCTGGGGACTTGGCGCGAGCCTGCCCGGCAGCAGCCTCATCTTCGCCGGGCTGTCGGTGGTCGCGGCGGTCATCATCTGCTACTGGCTCTTCTTCCTGGGGGCGGCGTCCAACCGCGTGCTCACGATCGCGCTGGGTTTGATCATGGCCGGCGCCCTGGGAAATTGCTACGACCGGCTCGTGTTCGGCCATGTCCGCGACTTCGTCCACTTCCACGTCGATCCCGTCAACTTCGACTGCGCGATCTTCAACTTCGCCGACAACATGCTGGTGCTCGGCGCGCTGACGCTGGTGCTCTACGCCCTTCGCCCCGAGGAGCCGGGCCCCCCCAAGCCGTCCAGCGCCGACTCGGTACTGGAAGTCACCGGCTCGCAGTCGTCCTGATCCCGGTCCGGGTCGGGCTGTCAGACGTCGTAGTACAGCGCGAACTCGTACGGGTGCGGGCGGACGCGGATCATCTCGACTTCATGCGTCTGCTTGTACCAGATCCAGGTATCGATGACGTCCGGGGTGAAGACGTCGCCGCGGAGCAGGAACTCGTGGTCCGCGCGGAGGGCCTGGAGCGACGCCTCCAGCGATCGCGGCGTCGTGGGAACGTCATCGAGCTCTTCGGGCTGGAGGTCGTAGATGTCCCGATCGAGGGGCTCGCCGGGACGGATCTTGTTCTGGATGCCGTCGAGGATGGCCATGAGCATGGCGGAGAAGAGCAGGTAGGGATTGGCGGCGGCATCGGGCCCCCGGTATTCGATCCGCCGACTCATCGGGCTGGGGCTGCCCACCGGGACGCGCACGATCGCCGCACGATTGCGACGGCTATAGGACAGCCTCGTGGGGGCTTCGAAGCCCGTCACCAGCCGCTTGTAGCTATTGGTGGTGGGGTTGGCGAAGGCGCAGAGCGCCGTGGCGTGCCGGATCAGGCCGCCGATGGCGTGGATCCCCAGATCGCTCAGGCCGGCATATCCTTGGCCGGCGAGCAGGGGCTGGCCGTCCTTCCAGAGGGTCAGGTGGGTGTGCATCCCCGAGCCATTATCGCCGAAAAGCGGCTTGGGCATGAAGGTCGCTGTCTTGCGGGCCCTCCGGGCGACGTTGCGGATGATGTAACGGGCCAGCATCACGTGGTCGGCGACGTCCACCAGCGGCGCGGACAGCAGGTCGATCTCGCACTGTCCGCCCGTGGCGACCTCATGGAAATGCGCAGCCGTGCCGATGCCGCATTCATTCATGCGCTGAGCCATCTCGGAGCGGAGGTCAACGAGGCTATCGGTCGGCGGACAGGGGAAGTAGCCGAGTCCCGAGCCGACCTTCGAACCCAGGTTGGGGGACTCGACCCGACCGCGGTTCCATGCCCCTTCGATCGAGTCGACGTGGTAGAAGGCCTCGTGGCCTCGCTGTTCGTACTGGACGTTATCGAAGACGAAGAACTCCAGCTCGGGGGCCAGCAGGCATTCATCCGCGACGCCGGTGTTGCGCATGTAGCTCGTCGCCTTGCGGGCGATGTTCCGGGGGTCGCGCGTATAATCCTGGTGGGTGATGGGGTCGTGGATGTTGCAGATCATCGTCAGGGTGGGCTGCGACGGGAACGGATCGATCACCGCCGTCTCGGGTTGCGGCACGACCAACACGTCGGCCTCGTTGATCGCCCGCCACCCCATCACGCTCGAGCCGTCGAAGCCGATCCCTTCCTCGAAGGTCTCCTCAGTGAGGGCATCGGCCGGGATGGAAAAGTGCTGCCAGACGCCGGGAAAGTCCATGAATCGCAGGTCGACGGTCGTCACCTCGCGTTGCCGGATCAGAGCCAAGACTTCTTTGGGAGTCACCGGGAACCTCGTGCCAGTGTCGGTGGATCGATGATCGAGGATGTCATTATTGCGGGCACGCGGCTCGTGACGGAAGGACCAAGGACGAACGACCCATGTCCGCGACGCGATTCGTTTTGCTCGAGCACCGATGGAATGGAGTCCACTGGGACTTCATGCTGGAACGCGGCGAATCGCTGAGGACCTGGGCGATCGACGCCCCGGTCGTGGCCGATCTCGACCTGCCGGCTCGGGCGCTTCCGGACCACCGGAGGATCTACCTGGAATATGAGGGCGAGGTATCGGGGAACCGGGGGACGGTGCATCGCGTCGACGAAGGTGTCTACACGGCGTTGATCTGGGAAGAGGGCCGGGTGCGCGTGCGGCTGGAGGGGGCTCAACTCGTCGGCGAGGTCGAGATATGCCAGGTCTGCTCCGACGGCGGCGCCTCGTGGGTATTCCGCCTGGGGAATTTGGACTGAAGGACCCTGCGCGACGGGAGCGTCGGCCGGAAGAAGGCGCCTCTCGTCCGATCCGAGCGGCCCGCCAGTCGGAGCTGGCCGGTGCGGATCTGCACCTCCTCGAGCTGGACGTCGTCGCGCTCGAGGCTGGGAGTGTAGCGGATCAGCACGACGGGATAGCCATCCCTCCGGATCCATTCGACGTCCACGCCCAGGTACCGGGCATACTCGACGACCCGGTCGAGGACATTGTCGGCGGGCACCGGTAGAATCCCGGCGCGGATCTTCTCCAGGGTCAGTTCGACGGTGTTCCCCTCGGGGACCCGCGGCCGCGCCACCACGGTGATGACCGACTCGACGCCGCGCTGGCGGAGCTGGAACGCCAGCACGATACGATCGAGCTCGAAAAGCACCCGGGGCTCATGGACCTCCGGCGGTAGCTGGTCGGCGAAGTGCGTGACGAGGTCTTCGGCCAGCCAGGCATTGACTTCCTCGTCGGAGAAGACGGCCTCCCAGTTCGGCTCGTTGCAGATGTCGTTGCGTAGCTGGAGGCCCTGCGCCACGAACTTACGTGCTTTCCCTTGCCGCTGTTCGTGCGACTGGAGGACCATCGCCCGATAATAGGACGGCTGATAGGTCAGCGACATCCAGACCGCCGCCGGCGCGGCGGCGAAGATGGCCAGGACGATTCCGACCCACAGCCATTTCTTCTTCTTGCGCATGGGACATCCCAGTCCGGGGAACGGGGGTACAAGGGGGGGAAACGACCATCGCCCTTGGCGAGGGTGGGAGAGTCCCGTCAGGCGGCCCGAGGTGGAGACGTGGTCGAACCTACCTTAGGAGCATACGGGACGCTCCCGGATCGGTCAACCCGGACCGCTCCGGCGCGCGATCGACGTCCGGAGATCGTCCAAAGTAGGAGGGTCGGCTTTGCCCGCCGGTCGAAGCCTCCCGTCGGTGGGCAGAGGCCACACGACGAGACCGTCGGAGCGTGGAGATTGTTTGGGCGCTGCCGGTGTGTCTAGGATAAGTAATGAGTGACCATGTCGGAAAAGGAGTCCGGGGCCATGCCCTCACGTTTGATGTCGCTGTTGATCCTGGTCTACTGGTCGATCGCGGCGTTCTGCTTGTTGAAGTGGGATGTGCTACCGGAACTGTCGATTGGGTACCCCCCCGACCTGCGCGGGATCGCGTTCGCCAGCCAGTCGGATCGGCCGGTGCGGTGGAGCATCCAGGTGCTGGAGGGACCCGGCAGCGACAATCGCCGGACGGTGGGCGAGGCCGTGACCGCCTCGAAGCGCCAGCCCGACGGCTGGTACGAGATGACCAGCCGCGTGGATTTCGACGCGGGCAACCTGCTGCGGGGTACGGTGCTGGCGATGCGCGAGAGCCTGCGGGTGCACGTCAATAGCCGGTATCACATCGACACCTCGGGGAACCTTCAGAGCTTCGACCTGCGGGTGGAATCGAAGGACTTCGGCGACGAGCTGGTGCACGTCACGGGGCGGCTCCACGAGGGGGGGAGGATGGAGATCGTCTCCCGAGGCCCGCTGCCGATCCTGAACACCAGCGTGAGCCTCAAGTACCAGCCACGGAGCGTGGTCAGCGACATCCTGGGTCCACTCGACCGGCTGCCGGGCCTGCACGTGGGCCAGCGCTGGGAGATGCAGGTCGTCAACCCGTTCTCGGGCCAGGTCGAGCAGGTGCGGGCGGAGGTGGCCCGGCGGACCGTGATCCACTGGGCGGGCAATCCCGAGCCGACTTACGAGGTGGAGCAGAAGATGTCCAGCCTGAGGATGCGGACGTGGGTCCGACCCGACGGCGTCATCTTGCGACAGGAGGTGCCATTCCCGTTCGTGCGGCTGATCCTGGAGCGTCGCCGCGAGGACAGTCTCGAGCAACCGGAGCCGGAGCCATCCGGGACCGCGGGGAGGCCGTCTCGATGATCGAGGTCCGGGGAGTCACCAAGCGGTTCGGATCCAAGTACGCCGTCGATCGGCTGGACCTCGAGGTCCGAGCCGGCGAGCTCTTCGCCTTCCTGGGTCCCAACGGGGCCGGCAAGACGACGACGATCAAGATGATCTGCGGGCTGCTGGCGCCTTCGGAGGGCGTCGTGCGGGTCGGCGGCCACGAGGCGACCAGCCAACAGGCCCGGCAATTGCTCGGGTATGTCCCCGACCAGCCGTATCTCTACGACAAGCTGACCGGTCGCGAGTTCCTCCGGTTCGTCGTGGAGATGTACGGCCTCGAACCCAGTCGGGCAGCCCGGCGAGTCCTCGAGCTGATCGATACGTTCGAGATGGGCGATTACGTGGACGAGCTGTGCGAGAGCTACTCCCAGGGCATGAAGCAGCGGGTGGTCTTCGCCTCGGCCCTGGTGCACGACCCCAGGGTCCTGGTGGTGGACGAGCCTCTTGTCGGACTTGACCCCCGCAGTGCCCGGATCGTCAAGGACCTCTTCGTCCAGCAAGCGCGTTCGGGGTGTGCCGTCTTGATGTCGACCCACTTGCTGGCCATCGCCGAGGAGCTGGCCGACCGGATCGGCATCGTGGACCATGGCCGGATGCTCGCCTTGGGGACGCTCGACCAGCTCCGCGCCCAGGTCAAGCATCACGGGCCGCTCGAGGACCTGTTCCTCAAACTGACCGGAGATCTTCGGCCGTCGATGAATGGGGACGGGCCGCTCGATCCCGCCGTGGAGTCCCAGCCGGTCGAAATGCCATCATGAGCCTCGCCATCCCCGACACCGGACGACTGAACCCCCCCGCCCTGCCCGCCGATCGGACGGCCCGGGCGCTGCGGCAACTGCGCTGGTGCCTGACCCGAAACACGGTGCGATCGGTCCTGTCCGGCTCGCGGCTGCGGCTCTCGATGATCCTGATCTGCAGCGCGGTCTTCTGGCTCGGCCTGTTCGGGCTGTTCCTGGGGGGGTTCGAGTTCATGGGGCTGAACGACGCGCTGTTCAACGGGATCTTCGAATACCTGTTCAGCATGTTCTTCCTCTCGATCCTGGTCATGCTCTTCTTTTCGACCGGGATCATCACCTATACGGCGCTCTTCCACTCGCGCGAGGGGGCGTTCCTGCTGACGACCCCGGCGACGACCGACCGGATCTTCGCCTACAAGTTCGCGGAGGCGATCGGGCTGTCGAGCTGGGGCTTCTTCCTGCTGGGCAGCCCCCTGATGGTGGCGTACGGCCTGACGACGAAGGCCCCGCCGGGCTTCTACGCGATGTTCCTGGCTTACCTGGTCTCGTTCGTCCTGATGGCGGGGAGCCTGGGGGCGATCGCGGCGATCGCGGTGGCGAACGTGTTCCCGAGGCGTCAGAAGCTGGTCCTGGGGGCTTCGGTGGTCGGGACGGTTGGCCTGATGGTGGCACTGGGATTCCGGCTCTGGACGGCTCCGGGACAGGCGCTGACGAGCGACTGGCTGTCCGGCGTGCAGGACCGCCTGGCATTCTGCCAGAATCCGCTCTGGCCCAGCCGCTGGATGTCGGCCGGGCTGATCGCGGCGGCGCGGGGCCACTGGCCTCGTGCCGGCTATTACTTGATGGTGCTCTCGGCCCACGGCGCCCTGGCGTACCTGGCCGCGGCGGCCATGGCGCGGGACCTTTATTTCCGCGGGTATAGCCGGGTGCAGGGGAACCGCAGCGCCCGGCGTCGCATCGGGCTCTACGGGCTCGACGCCATCCTGCATCGCCTCTTCTTCTTCCTGCCCCGCACCGTCCGGCTGCTGATCCTCAAGGACCTGCGGACGTTCCGCCGCGACCCGGCGCAGTGGTCGCAGTTCCTGATCTTCTTCGGCCTGCTGGGCTTCTACTTCCTCAACATCCCGCGACTGGGTTACGCGGTGCAGTCGCCGTCGTGGCGGAACCTCGTCAGCTTCCTGAACCTGTCCGTGACGGCGCTGATCCTCTCCACGTTCACGAGCCGGTTCATCTTCCCCTTGCTCTCGCTCGAGGGGCGGAACTTCTGGGTCCTCGGCCTGTTCCCACTGCGTCGCGAGCAGATCCTCTGGGGCAAGTTCGTCTTCTCGGTCGGGATCGCCCTCTGGCCGACGGAGCTGCTCGTCATCCTGAGCGACCTGATGCTGGGCATGAGCCCGCTGATGATCTGGCTGCACGCGGCGATGGTGGCCGTGCTCTGCATGGGGCTATCAGGCATCAGCGTGGGCCTGGGCGCTCGACTGCCGAACCTGCGAGAGAGCGACCCATCCAAGATCGCCGTCGGCTTCGGCGGGACGCTCAACCTGCTGGTCAGCCTGGTCTTCATCTTCGCGATCGTGACGGCCCTCGCGGTCCCGTGCCACCTCTATTTCCTCGGCGAGGAGCACCCGGAGGCGCAGTACGCGCTGACCCACGGCGACTTCCGCTTCTGGCTCGCCGTGGCCATCCTCGTGAGCCTGGTCATCGGCGCGATCGGGACCGTCCTGCCGCTGCGGATCGGGATCAAGGCGTTTCAGCGGATGGAGTTGTAGAGATCACCCGGACTCCCCTTGCGATTCCTTCCTCGCTGCCTAGAATTCAAATGCTTCTGAAAGTTCCACCGAAACCGGGGAGATCGGTCGTCGCCATTGGGATGCAATGGTCCTCGCGACGCCGAGAATCAGACAGGGAGGCCGATTGTCATGACGCCCCCGATCCGGGTCGGAGCGGTGAGTTACCTCAACGCAAAGCCTTTGTATTATCGGCTTTGCTGAGTTCGCACCGGACGCGGCTCTGTCGATGGACGTCCCGAGCCGGCTGGCCGAGCAATTGGCCGAGGGGGCGCTGGACGTCGCCTTGATCCCGTCGGTCGAATACCTGCGGGGGGTGGGGCGGGGTTATGAGATCCTGCCCGGGCTTCGCGATCGCGGCGCGGGGGCCGGTGCGGAGCGTGAAGCTGTTCAGCCGGGTACCCTGGCACCGAGGTCCGACGCCTGGCCCTCGACGCCGGCTCGCGGACCAGCCAGGCGCTGGCGCAGATCTGGCTGGATGCGCGGCATGGCATCCGGCCGCCAGTCGTCGAGGAGCTGCCGCTGGGCGTCTCGGTCCTGGAGAGCACCGCCGACGCCGTGCTCGTGATCGGCGACCGGGCCATGAAGGTCCCTCACGAGCCGTTCCATGAGGTCGTGGATCTGGCGGAGGCGTGGGTGGACCTGACCGGGCTGCCTTTCGTGTTCGCGCTCTGGGTGGCGCGCGGCGGACTGGATCTGGGCGAGCTTCCCGAGGCTCTGGAGCGGAGCCGGACCGAGGGCCTGGCTCATGCGGCCGAGCTGGCCGCGACGCACGGCCCGCCGCTGGGACTCGACTTCACGACGTGTTACGATTACCTGACGAAGGTCCTGTCCTACGACCTCGGGGAGCCCGAGATCGCCGGGCTGCGGAAGTTCGCCGCCATGGCGGCGCGGCTCGGATTGGCCCCGGAAGGAGTGAGCCTTGTCTTCCACCGTCGCCGAGATCTTGCGCCGCGCCGTTGAGGGGCGTCGACTGGGATTCGACGAGGGGGTCGAGCTGTTCCGTTCGGCCTCGCTACTGGAGCTGGGACGCGCCGCCGACGCCGTCTGCCGCCGGCTCCATCCCGAGCCGTATCGCACCTACAACATCGACCGGAACATCAACTACACCAACGTCTGCGCGGCCGTCTGCGACTTCTGCGCCTTCTACCGGAAAGTCGGGCGCCACCGACGCTTACGTCCTGGACCGCGACGTGCTGCTCGAGAAGATCCGCGAGACCGTCGAGCTGGGCGGCGACCAGATCCTCATGCAGGGCGGTCTGCATCCGGACCTCGAGCTCGAGTGGTACGAGGACCTGCTTCGCGACATCAAGTCGCACTTCCCCCGGGTCAACGTGCACGGCTTCAGCGCGCCGGAGATCTATTTCCTCACGAAGGTGGCCAGGAAGCCGCTGCGGGAGGTCCTGGAGCGGCTCAAGGCCGCGGGGCTGGGGAGCCTGCCCGGCGGCGGGGCGGAGATCCTGGTCGACCGCGTCCGCAAGGCGATCACGCGGGGCAAGGTCATGACCGACAACTGGCTCGACGTCCATCGCGTCTGGCACCAGCTCGGCGGGCGGTCGACGGCCACGATGATGTTCGGCCACGTCGAGACGATCGAGGAGCGGGTCGAGCACTTCGAGCGGGTGCGGCGACTCCAGGACGAGACCGGCGGCTTCACGGCGTTCATCTCCTGGACGTTCCAGCCCGACCATACCGACATGGCGGACGTTCCCCCGGCCGGGGCCTTCGAGTACCTCAAGACCCAGGCGATCTCGCGGCTCTACCTGGACAACATCCCGAACATCCAGTCGTCGTGGGTCACGCAGGGGCCCAAGATCGGCCAGGTCGCGCTCCACTTCGGCGCGAACGACATGGGGAGCCTGATGATCGAGGAGAACGTCGTCTCGTCGGCCGGCACGGTGTATCACCTCTCGCTCGAGGAAATCCGCCGCGCGATCCGCGAGTGCGGCTACATCCCCCGCCAGCGTAATGTATTCTACGAGTATATCGACGAGGAGCCGGCGGTCGGTCGGTTCGCCGATGGCCGGTTAAGCCGAGTCAGGGCTGGCCGGGCCCGCCCTCGTCGTGATCCAGGTCCAGGACCTGTGCAAGTCGTTCCTCGACTATCAGCGCGGCTGGGTCGCGGCGGTCGACGACGTCTCGTTCGAGTGCCATCCCGGGGCGATCTTCGGGCTGCTGGGGCCCAACGGTGCCGGCAAGACCACGACGCTGCGCATCCTGAGCACCGTGCTCAAGCCGACGAGCGGCACCGCCGTCGTGGCCGGCCACGACGTCCGCACCGAGCCCGAGCAGGTGCGGGCCAAGATCGGCTACATGTCGGCGAGCACCGGGATCTACGACCGGATGACCGCCTGGGAGCTGGTGGAATATTTCGGCCGCCTGTACGGGCTCAGCGGCGACCGGCTGGTCGGGCGGATGGAGACGATCTTCGACTGGCTCCGGATGAACGACTTCCGCGACGTGCTCGGCTCGAAGATGTCGACCGGGATGAAGCAGAAGGTCTCGATCGCCCGGACGATCGTCCACGATCCGCCCGTCCTGATCTTCGACGAGCCGACGTCGGGGCTGGACGTCCTGGTGGCGCGGGCCGTCCTGCAGAAGATCCTCGAGCTGCGCGACCAGGGCAAGACGATCGTCTTCTCCACGCACTCGATGCACGAGGTCGAGAAGCTCTGCTCCCGGGTGGCGATCATCTACAAGGGCCGGCTCCAGGCCGAGGGCGCACCCCGTCGAGCTGCTCCGGCAGTTTGACCAGCCCGATCTGGAAGAGCTATTCTTTTATCTGGTCGAGCGAGCCGAATCCGGCGCCGGCGTGGTCGGCAAAAGCCCGATGCGTTCCGGCGAATGGGACGGGGATTCGCTTTCCTGTCGATGACCTCCCGTTTTCTCTCATCCCCTCCCGCTACGCGAGCACTCGATGCGCTGGTCCAATGTCGGCGTGATCTTCCGCCGCGAGGTGCGAGACCAGGTCCGCGACCGTCGCACCCTGTTCATGATCTTCGTGCTGCCGATCCTGTTGTATCCGCTGCTGGGATACGGCATGGTGCAGTTCGCCGCGACGCTGGAGCAGAAGCCCAGGGTCGTCGTGGTGGTCGGCGCCGAGCACCTGCCGAAGAGCCCGCCACTGCTGAATCCTGAGCGAGACGGCTTCGACCCGACGCTGTTCGACCGTCCGGCCGACGCCGAGCGGCTCGTGGTGCGGCTGGAGTCGTCCACCGGGTCCGTGGGGCGAGCCCTCCCGGCGCAAGCAGGCGATCCACCGTGGCGAGGCGTCGGCCGCGCTGATCGTACCCCGCGACCTGCCCGAGCAGCTCCGTCGCGAGGCGAAGTTCGAGATCCCGATCGCGTACAACAGCGTGGACGAGCCCAGCCAGATCACCAACCTCCGGCTCAGGGAGATGCTCGATCGCTGGAAGACGCGGATCGTCGACGCTGAGGCTGGAGCAGGACGGGAAGCCACTGAGCTACGCCGAGCCGATCCGGGTGCAGCGTCGAGGACGTGGCCACTCCCAGCGAGGTGGGGAGCAGCGTCTGGAGCCGGCTGTTCCCGTTCCTGCTGGTGATCATGGCCCTGACCGGGGCCTTCTACCCGGCCGTGGACCTCTGCGCCGGCGAGAAGGAGCGCGGGACGATGGAGACCCTGCTGATCAGCCCGGCCAGCCGGTCCGAGATCGTGATGGGCAAGTTCCTCACGGTGATGCTGGCCAGCGTGCTGACGGCGCTCTTGAACCTGGTGAGCATGGGGCTGACCGGGCTGCGGATGGCCCAGCAGGTCGGCACGCTGGCGCCGTCACCGTCCCGGCGAGCGGCCGGCGCCGCGGCGGTCACGCTGGCCGCCCCCACCCTCCAGGCGGCGGTCTGGATGATCGTGCTGCTGATCCCCCTGGCCGCCTTCTTCGGCGCCGTCTGCCTGGCCCTGGCGGTGCTGGCCCGGAGCATGAAGGAGGGCCAGTACTACATGACGCCCCTGTACCTGGTCAGCATGCCGCTGATCTTCCTCTCGCTGGCCCCGGAGATCGAGCTCAACCTGTTCTACAGCCTCGTCCCGATCACCGGGGTCGCGCTCCTGCTCCGAGCGTTGATCCTCGGCAGCTACGACGTGGCGTTCCGCTACTTCCTGCCGGTCCTCTTGCCGATGCTGGTCTATGCCGCCGTCGCCTTGCGCTGGGCCATCGACCAGTTCCAGCGCGAGGACGTGCTGTTCCGCGAGGCGGAGCGTTTCAGCTTGTCGACCTGGCTCCGGCACCTGTACCGCGACCGCGAGCCGACGCCGACCGGCAGCCAGGCGCTGCTCTGCTTCGCCCTGATCCTGACGTCCTCGTGGTTCCTGATGATGTACCTGGGCGAAAACCGAGGGGGCCCGGATCTCGGCGACGTCGTCCTGGGCCAGTTGTTCATCGTCATTCCTCCGATGTTGATGGCCGTGTTCCTGACCTCGTCGCCCTCGCGGACGCTCCGGCTGGCCTGGCCCCGGCCGCGGTACTGGCTCATGGCCATCGCGCTGGCCTTCACGCTCAACCCGCTGGTCAACGAGCTGCAGCCGATCGTCGAGCGGCTCTTCCCGATCTCAACGACGATCAAGGCCGCGCTGGGCAGCTCATGGGCCCGTCGACGTCGCTGGGCATGGCGGTCCTCGTCTTCGCCCTGGTGCCGGCGGTCTGCGAGGAGTTCGCCTTCCGGGGCTTCATCCTCTCGGGGCTGGAACGCCAGCACCAGACCCGCTCGGCGATCCTCCTCTCGGCCCTGATGTTCGGATTCCTCCACGTGCTGATGAGCCTCTTCCAGCAGCTCTTCAACGCGACGCTGCTGGGGATCGTGCTGGGCCTGCTGGCCGTCCGGAGCCGGAGCATCCTGCCCGGGATCGTCTTCCACTTCCTCAACAACGCGATGGGCGTGGCGCGGGCCGCCGTGATCGAGAGGGCGGGGGATGCATCCTTCGTCGGTTGGATCTATCGCAACCCGAGTGGGGGCCTTTATCATGTCGTCTGGGTCGTGACCGGCCTGGTCCTCTCGTCCGGATTGCTCTATTTGCTCTGGAAGCGGAAGCCGGACCCGTCGGCCGGGCCCGACGAGGCCCGTCCGCGGCCCGTACCCCTCGCGAATCGCGAGCCCTATGACATCTCCCAGCCCCGGGGATGACTCCAGGATGACCCGACTCCCCTCTGCCGTCCGGGCGATGCCCCGGGGAGCTCCCCGATGAGGCGCGACACCCTCACCGTCCGGGCGCGCTATCTCTTCCCGGTCGAGGGGACCCCGATCGAGGACGGCTGCCTGACGATGCAAGGCCCGCGGATCGGCTGGCTGGGACCGGCCGCGGAGCGAACGGCCGACCTCGACCTGGGCAACGTCGCCATCGTCCCCGGATTCGTCAATGCACACACACATCTCGAGCTGGGTCCGCTCGACGGCCGTCGTGCGTCAACCGGACCGGAGGATGAGGTCGCCTGGCTGGCTCGGGTGATCGCGCAACGACGGGCCGGCAGCGACGCGACCTTTCGCGTGACGGCGGCCGAGAACCTGACGGCCTCGATCGAGGCGGGGACGACGCTGCTGGCCGACTCGACCACGGCCGGCCTGAGCTGGGGGCCGATCGCGGGCGCGGCGGTCCGAGCCGTGGTGTTCGCCGAGGTGATCGGGCTGAGGCGCGACCGGGGGCTCCAGACCGACGCCGCGGCCTGGCAGTGGCTCGGCTCGGTCCGTCCCGAGTCGCAGGTGGCCGCCTGCGCACGGGTCGGGCTGAGCCCGCACGCGCCGTACAGCACCTCGGGATGGCTCTACCACAAGGCCGCGGCCAGCCGGTTGCCGCTTGATGACCCACCTGGCCGAGATGCCCGAGGAACTCCGACTGCTCGAGCACCGCGACGGCCCGTTGCGACGGTTCCTCGAGGACATCGGGGCCTGGGACGACGATTGGGAGCCCATCGGGCCGCGGCCGTCCGATTACGTCCGCAAGGGCGAGCTGCGCAACGCCGACTGGCTGATCGCCCACGGCACCTACCTCGACCCCGACGACTTCTGGCAGCTCCGCCCCGAGGCCGCGCCCGACAACAAGCGGGTGGCCATCGCCTACTGTCCGCGGACTCACGCCCGCTTCGGCCATGCGCCGCATCCCTATCGCGCCCTCCTGGAGCGGGGCGTGATCGTTTGCCTGGGCACGGATAGCCTGGCGTCGGCCGAGACGCTCGGCATGCTCGACGAGATGCGATTCCTCCACCGTCGGGATGAATCGCTCTCCGGCGAGCTGCTGCTGACCATGGCGACCCTCTTCGGAGCCTGGGCGCTCCGCGCCGAGACGACCACCGGCAGCCTCAAGGCCGGCAAGTCGGCCGACCTCGCCCTCATCGACCTGCCCGACCGCGACGAGTCCGACCCCTACCAGCTCGTGCTCGAATCCGACCTGCCCGTGGCGGGGACCGTCTTCGAGGGGGACTTCGTCGCCGGTCCCTGGAAGGGGCGGTATTGACCGGGGACCGGCTGCCGGGGCGATGTTACGTGTTACGATGTTAGAAACCCTAGGGGGGAGGGAGTTCCTAACAAGAGACGACAAATGTCAGAGAGAGATTGACCCTCCTCCGGGCGTGTTACGTGTTACGATGTTAGGAACCCCCTACTGCGCGGAGTTCCTAACATCAACCCCGGTGGGACTCGCAAGGGATGTGGCGGTTGTGCCGGGAGGATCGACCAGACTCGCCGGCGTGCCGTCCACCTCGTGTCGCAGCCAGAGATACAGCAGAGTCGCCGCGGTCCAGAAGTAGCTGAACACCCAGGCATGCATGAAGAGCCGGACGGCGCCCAGCCAGAAGCGATGCGTTCGGACCGCGACCGTGCTCGGGTCCACAGGGCCCATCCCGAAGAGCGCCGCGATGGTCGGGCCGGGACCCGAAAGCGACAGGCTCCAGTGCGTCAGGCGGATCACGCCGCTGGCGAGGAGATCGACGAGGGCCAGCCCGGCCAGTCCGGCGGCCCAGGCGATCGCGATCCCGGCGGCGAAGAGGATGAGACGCTGGTTGATGTAGCCGTAGGTCCGGCTCAGCGCGTCGAGGGCGTCGTCGGCACCGGTGGCCAGCGCGGCGTGGAAGAGCGGCCAGCCGGCGACGAGGGCGGCGACCAGCAGCGTCATCACTAGCCCGGCCAGGAGCGGGATGAAGAGGAGAACGCCGGCGATGGCGGGGCCCCCCACCAGCCTGTAGACCAGGCCGAATACGAGCCCCACCACGCTGCAGAACGCGAGCCCAAAAAAGGGGCAGCATGGGGCCAGGATCAGCGATGGCCCCGATCTCCGGGCGAACCGGACGGCTTCCGCGATTCCGGGCTGTCGCAACTGGGCTTCCTGGACGGCCGCGATCCGCGCGATCGCCCCGCCGCCATAACCCCAGACGACGATCAGCCAGGCCAGTCCCAGGAGTGCGTGCAGCATCGCCGGCCAGCCGCTCCTTGGATCGAAAAGAGCCGACAATGGAGTCAGCAGGACGCGTGCGGGCTCGAACAGCCGATGCGTGAGCCGGGCGACGGTGTCCGTGGACCAGGAGAGTCCATCCCCCGGCCTGATGGACGCGCCGGAAGGCAGGACGTCGGGCGTCACCTCGACCGATCCCAGGAAGGCGAGGTCCAGTAGCGACCAGCCGAGCTGGAGCAGCAGCAAGCCGGCCGCCGCGATCGCGAGCTTTCGGGCATCGAAGGCCATCCGGACCGCCGCCGTCAACCGCAGGCCCGGCCACCGCCGAGGCGATGCGAGTCCCGTCCTCCCGTCGATCCTCGGCCACGCCTCGCTCCTCACGGCACCACGCAACTCAGCACGACCGCCTGGCCGTCCGGGACCATCTGACACTCGCCGACCGCCGCGGGCAAGAGAACCGTCTGCCCGAATTCGAGCGCGACCGGCCACTGGTCGTGCACGATCTCACAGGTCCCCTCCAGTCCGATCAGGATGGTGAATCGATCGGGGCGGCCGATCCTCGTCGTCCGGCGGATTCGCAGTCGGTCGACCGCGAAATAGCGCGAACGCGCCAGCCGTTCGAGCCTTCCGATCCCGTCGAGGTCGACCACCTGGGGCGAAATCGGGTTGACCGGGCCCCGCTGAAAGTCGATCGACTCCATGGCTTGCTCGACGTGCAGCTCGCGGGGCTTGCCGTCGGCCCCGACCCGATTCCAGTCGAAGACGCGGAAGGTCGCATCGGACATCTGCTGGATCTCGGCCAGGAGCACGCCCGCGCCGATGGCGTGCACCGTGCCGGCCTCGATCAGGATCGCGTCGCCGGGCCTCGCCTCGAACCGGTGCAAGAGCGGCTCGACCTCGCCCGAATCGATGGCGCGGCGAAACTGCTCGGGTCCGACGCCTTCCTTCAAACCGGCGTAGATGAGGCTCCCCGGCTCGGCGGCCAGGATCACCCAGGTCTCGGTCTTGCCGCTGTCATTGGCGAGCCGGCGGCCCTTCTCGTCGTCCGGATGGACCTGGACGGAGAGGTCCTGGTTGGCATCGATGAACTTCACCAGCAGGGGGAAGTGATCGCCAGGCCCAACCGCCTGGCCCAGCAGCTCCAGCGGACGCGACGACACCAGCTCGCGCAGGCTCGTCCCGGCGAGGGGTCCCTCGCTGACGATGCTGACCTGGTCGTGATAATCGGAGATCTCCCAGCTCTCGGCGTAATCCGACGCGTCGCCAATCGGCTTGTGCAACACCGTCCCCAGCCGGCGGCCGCCCCAGATCAGGTGGCGGAGGATCGGCTCGAATCGAAGAGGGTAGAGTGATCGCGTCTCCATGTCGGCACGCCTCGAACATCCATCCAAGCGATTGGAACCGCCGTCGGTTGGGCAGCATGTGTGGGATTGTTGTAACGCTCGGGCTTCGGCGCTGTCCATCCGATTTCGCTGGCGGCATCGGGGCCCCCGAGTCCGGAAGTTGACTTCACGGTCGCACGACCAGTAAGATCAATGCAGCAGGAACGCCCCCGCGCGCCCGGCCGTCCCGGCGAGGCTAGCGCGCGGTGCCGCCAGCAAGGGTTCCGGCCTCGGGACTGGCCGAAGCAACCCGCGTCTCCTCCTCGACCCGCCGTTTCCGGCGATTTCCATCCCGGCCCCGTTCGGATGGTCCAACTCCATGACTACCGATCAAGATCTCTTCGCCGAAGAGAAGACGATGGCGACGATGAGCTTCGGCGAGCACATCGAGGAGCTGCGCGTCCGGTTGATCCTGGCGCTGCTCGGCCTGGTCGTCGGCGTCATCATCGTGTTCGTGCCACCACTCGATATCGCTTCGCGCGTGATGAAGACCATGCAGGCCCCGGCCAAGGAGGCGCTCGACGCCTTCTACAAGCAGCAATACGACGAGAAGGTCAAGAACGCGGAGGACGCGAAGGCCCAGACGCTCCCGCTCCAGGCGACGATCGCCGCCGAGGACTTCGCCCGCATCATCAGGGAGATCTTCCCCCAACTCCCCCAACCCGACCCGGAGACCCTCAAGGACAAGTCGATCGATCTGCCGATGCGGTTCCCCCGGTCGGGTATCACCCGCGAAATCCAGGTTGGCAGCGTGCAGATCGACCAGAGCATCGTCTCGCTGGCGCCGTTGGAGACGATCGCCATCTACTTCATGGTCGCGCTGGTCAGCGGGCTGGTGCTGGCCAGTCCGTGGGTGTTCTACCAGGGGTGGGCCTTCGTCGGCGCCGGGCTTTACCGACACGAGCGTGCCTACGTGAAGAAGTTCCTGCCGTTCTCACTCGGCCTGTTCCTCACGGGGGTCTTCCTCTGCTTCTTCGCGGTCCTGCCGATCACGCTGAAGTTCCTCCTCCAGTTCAACATCTATCTGGGCGTCGCACCGACGCTGCGGCTGAGCGAATGGATGAGCTTCGCCACCCTGCTGCCGCTGATCTTCGGCCTGGCGTTCCAGACGCCGCTGGTCATGCTGGTGCTCGAGCGGCTGAACATCTTCACGGTGGACGACTTCCGGGCGAAGCGGAAGTTCGCGATCCTGATCATCTCGATCGCCGCCGCCCTGTTGACGCCCGGCCAGGACCCATTCAGCATGATCTTGCTCGCCCTGCCGATGGTCCTGCTCTACGAGTTGGGCATCCTCATGGTCGGACGTCGGCATCGGAAGGCGGCGTATTGAGTAGGGTGGGCTTTGCCCACCGGCCGCGGCCTCGAATCGGTGGGCATAGCCCACCCTACGAAGCGGGGGTGGCGTGATGACCGGCGTGGGGAAGGTTTACCTCGTCGGTGCGGGGCCGGGCGATCCCGGCCTGTTGACCCGCCGTGGCGAGGCGATCCTCGCGACCGCCGACGTCGTCGTGTACGACCATCTGGCCAGCCCGCGGCTGCTGGAGCTGGCCCCGCCGGAGGCCCTTCGCCTCTGCGCGGGGAAGTCGGTCGGGCACTGCACGATGACTCAGGACGCGATCCACGAGGTCCTGATCGAGCACGCCCGGGCGGGCCGTTCGGTGGTCCGGCTCAAGGGGGGTGATCCCCTGGTCTTCGGCCGCGGGGCCGAGGAGGCCTCCGCGCTCCAGGCCGCGGGCATCCCCTTCGAGATCGTCCCGGGTGTCACCGCCGGGGTGGGCGTGGCGGCCTACGCGGGCATCCCGGTGACGCATCGCGCCACGGCATCGGCCGTCGCTTTCGTGACCGGTCATTCGGACCCCGAAGCCGTCGGCGCCGCCGGCCGGCTCGACTGGTCAGCCCTGGCGTCGTTTCCAGGCACCCTGGTCGTATACATGGGCGTCACTCACCTGGCAGCCATCTGCCGGACCCTGATCCGTGAGGGCAAGCCGGGCGACACGCCGGCCGCGATCGTGGAAACGGGGACGCTGCCCTCGCAACGCACGCATCTGGCGACGCTTGCGACCTTACCTCAGGCGGCCCGCGAGGCGGGCGTCGGCCCCCCGGCTCTCCTGATCGTCGGCGAGGTCGTCCGGCTGCGCGACGAGCTGGCCTGGTACGAGCGATTGCCGCTGTTCGGCCAGCGGATCGTGATCACCCGGCCGGCCGGCGAGTCGGCGAGGTCGGCGGCCCTGCTGGAGGCGCTGGGCGCCGAGGTCCTCATCGCGCCGACGGTCGAGGTGCGCCCGATCTCCGACCCGGGGCCACTCGATGCCGCGATCGGGCGCCTTCACGAGTTCGACTGGGTGGTCTTCACGTCGGCCAATGGGGTGCGGTTCTTCCTCCGGCGGCTGGAGGAACTGGGCCGCGATCTCCGCGCACTGGGCGGAGTCCGGCTGGCGGCGATCGGGCCGACGACGGCCCAAGCCCTGTCCGGTTTCCACCTCCGCGCGGACCTCGTCCCCGATTCCTTCCGCTCCGAGGCCCTCGCCAAAGAGCTGGGCCACCGCGCCAGCGGTGCGCGGATCCTCCTGGCCCGCGCCGACCGCGGCCGTGCGGTGCTCCGCGAGGAGCTGGAACACCTGGCCGATGTCACCCAGGTGCCGGTTTACCATAATGCCGATGCGGCCGCCTGGCCGGAAGGAGTGGCCGCACGGATCGCTGAAGGCACGGTCGACTGGATCACCCTCACGAGCTCGGCCATCGCCGCCCGGTTGCACTCGCTCCTGCCCGAACCGGCCCGCCGGCGCGTCGGCCGCCAGGTCCGGCTCGCGAGCCTCAGCCCGGTGACTTCGGAAACCGCCGCCAAGCTCGGCTGGGACGTGGCCGTCGAGGCCCGGGAATTCACCTGGGAGGGCCTCGTCCACTCGCTCGTCGAGCGGATCGCGGCGGAACGCGCGTCGGCCGCTTCATCGTCGTCGCCACAGTCTCCGACCGGTCGCGAGATTCCCGCCTGACCTCGGGACTCAGCGCAGCTCCAGGATCGTCTCGACCCCCTGCCAGAGGATGAACGCGGCGGCGAGGATGAACAGGATATCCATGGCGATCAGGCGGCCGAAGATCCCGACGGCGAGGTCGAGCAGGAAGATCAGGCAGACGATTCCGGCCGTCCCGATCGCAAAGTAAGTGACGATCTTATCGATCCCCATGGGGTCAAACTCCGCGGATTGTGACAAAGAGCCTCACCAGATCACTTTACCACAAATCCGCGCGCGACGGCCAATGGAGACGGCGGAGGAGCCGCGTCCGGACCGGAGCGACCCCGCCGATTGTCGGTTCGATGTCCGGCCGATCAAGCCGGTCGGACGGGTATGGTCCGGGGCTTGACCGCGGAGCGTTTGGGTAGCCGGATCTTGAGCACGCCCTGGTTGATGGCGGCCTCGGCCTTGTCGAAATCCACCTCGTTGGGAAGCGTGACCTGACGATGGAAGGCGCCGAAGGTCCGTTCTCGCAACTGGAGCAGCGGCTCGGGCAGGTCGCCGACCTCCTTGACGCCCTTGAGGCTCAGGACGTTGCCCGTCACGGTCAGATCGATCGAGGAAGGTTCGACCCCGGGAACCTCCACGACCACAACCAGTTCCTCGGGGGTCTCATAGAGGTCGACCGGCGGGTTCCAGGTCGCCGGATCCAGGTCGGTGGGAGGAGCTTCGGCGCCCGCGTACCGCACCGGGCCGATGTAATGGTCCAGCAGGCGATTCAGTTCATGCTGGAGCAGTTGGAACGGCGTCGCGGTGTCGTGGGGCCACTGGCGGGACCGGGACATGATTGGGCTCCATGGGTCAAGTGGAATGCGTCGGCGTTCGATCGGTGCGGTGCCCGCTTGGAGGCACCCACCGGGCCCCGGCCAACTCACGATTTGATCTCGATCCGCCGCGTCCGCGCCCGGTCCGCCCTGGGAAGGAAGAGGCGGAGTACCCCGTTGGTCAACTCCGCCGTGATCCGATCGCGGTCGACCTCGTCACCCAGGATGAACGATCGCTGATAATCGCCCAGGACATACTCTTCGTGCAAGACTCTCGCCTCCTCGGGCGCCGGGGAATCGACCTTGGCATGAAGGCTCAGGACGTTGTCCTCGAGCTGGATCCCGAGGTTCTGCTCGACGGCGCCGGGCAGGTCGGCTTCGAGGATGAGCCCCTCCGGCACTTCATGGATGTCGATGAGCGGGGTGAACGTCTGGAACGCCGCCTCTCGGTCCTCGCGAGCGGAGGCCGGCGTCGTCGTCCCCGGGGCCTTGGTACCCACCGTCACTTGAATGGTCGGATTATCCATGATCACCTCTGAGTCCTTCCCCGCTCGAGCCGGCCGTCACGGCGATGTGCCGCGGCCTGGCCTCCTCGGCCTTGGGCAGGATGATCGTCAGGATGCCGTTGGCGAACGAGGCCGACACCTGGCTGCCGTCCACTCGAGCGGGCAGGGTCACCGTCCGCGACCATCTCCCCATCGGCCTCTCCTGGCGGCGATAGCTATCGTCGGGGACCCCCGCCGGCCGCTTCCGCTCACCGCGCATCGTCAGCGTCTCGCCCGTGATCGCCAGCTCGATCTCCCCGGGAGTGATCCCCGGCAACTGGGCCGACAAGACATAGCGATCGCCCGCGTCGTAGAGGTTCATGGGGGGATACACCTGCGCCCGACGCGCGGTCAAGAAGGGGTCGAACGATTCGAGGATGCGACCGACCTCGCGCTGCAACTCCCGGAAGGGATCCCACCGTCGCTGCCATGGCATGCCGCTCATTCTCGTCCCCCTCGACTACGATGGGCTCGGAGCTCGTCTCAAATAACGAGTGTCGATCGCTCTGAATCGTGAACGACACCACAAGCAGACCCCGTGCCATCCGCCAATCTGACAGCCGCATTCTCCGGTCGCTTCCATATCATGCTCAAAAACAAAGACTTACGATAGACGATTCCCGTAGCGGAACGTGCCGCCGAACGCTTCGCAGGATTCGGGAATCTGCCATTTTGGCAGCGCGCGAGTGTGGAGATGTCAGGTTCGCCGCGAAGCTGCCGTTATGGCAGGTACAGTCGGACCGCGAGGGTGTGGAAGCGGACCTGGCCGGGGCGTTCACCACGTCACCATCAGGTTGCGGAATGGCACCGAGATATGTGGGGGCGGTTCGACGGTCAACCAGTTGGAGGCTGCATTCCGCGAGACGGTGGAGATGGCATGGCCGTCCACCAGGACGGAGACGTGGTGATGATCGCTGTGAATGTGGACCCGGTGCCAGTCGGCGGCGGGGCTGGCGTCGATCGCGTGCGGGGAATCCGGGCCTGGGAGCGAGGGTCCGGACGTCGTCGAGCCTCGAGCAAGACCCAGGCCCTGACCGGCGATGCGGATCTGAGGGAGATCGGCTTCGCTCGAGAAGACCTCCACGTCCAGGTCGAAATGGGAGGGGAGTGCCACGGGGATGATGTAGAGGAGGGACCGTTCGGTCCCGGGTGCCTGCTGAGGCGGTTGGGCGACGAACTGATCGACCTCGAAAAGGTGGCGCGGAGAACCGGCGGCCGGCGGTGCCAGAACGGCAAGGGAGGCTTGCGGCCATCGGATGACCAGGCAAGCCGCGGCGATCGACGCGACGACCACGGCCAGTCGCGACGTCCACGACCAGACCCGGGGTGTCCGCGATTCCACCGGAAACGGGCAGTGCAAGAGCATCATCATCCGCTGGAAGAGGGGCGACTGCACGCCGATCGTGCCGGCGACCGGCGCGTCGCGTGCCGAATTCCGGGCCGGCGCCGCGGCACGCTGCGCGTCCGGCGCGGCCAGCGAGAGCAGCGAGGAGGCATATTCCGACGAGGTGCCGTAGTGCTCCGCCGCCGCGCGGTCGGCCAGGAACTCCTGGTCGATCAGGAGCTGGGACCGGATCCACCAGACCTGAGGGATGAAGAACCAGAGCGCCTGGGCCATGCCGGCCGCGGTGCTGAACCAGTGATCGGACCGCTCGGCGTGGGCGATCTCGTGCAGCAAGCTCAGCCGTAACGGTTCGGGGTCTTGATCCGATTGATCCAGCGCGGCGGGGATGAGGATCGTCGGACGAAGGAGTCCCGTCACCACGGGATGCTGGAGTCGCGAGCAGACGCGGAGCCCGGTCCGCGCGGCCGCTCTCGACCGGCCGGCCACGAGCGCGTCGAACAGCGCCCGAGTGGCCGACGACGGCGTGCGCGAGCGATAGATCAGCCAGTGCACGCCCGCCACGCCCAGCAACAGCCACGCGGAGCCCGCGGCGACGCACGCCACGTTGACGACGGTCAGTCCGCGAGGGAGCCAACCCCTGGTCATCGACGCCCAGGCGTGGAGCCAATGCGGAAGGACGCGATCCACGTCCCCGCGGACAGCCACGGTCTCCACCGATTCACCGGCGGGCTCCTCAGCCTGTGCCGGCTCCCGAAAGAGGGACCTGGGAAAGAACCGCGATTCGACCACAGTATCGATCACATCCAGGCGGGGCAGCCGCCCCAAAGCGACGAGGGGCAGGATCGCCAGCGATGCCACGAGGGCCACCCGCGCAAGCAGGATGCGACGCGCCGGCTGCCGGCATCCCAGCATGGCCAGCACGATCAACGTGACGAAAACGGCCGTCGATAAGGCCGCATCGAACAAGATGACGCCGAGGCGATCCGTCCAGTCCCACATGGCGAAGGTCGCGTGATGGGGAGGATGATGGCAATGGTCACTTCACTGTCGAGGCGATACGGAACGGACGCGGAGTCCGAAAATCGAGCCGCTATTATTATAGGGCGATAAATGACGGCGGGACGCACGGGTTGGCCGCGCGTCCCGCTCAATTCGGTTTCTCGCCGATGTCCCGATCGGGAAGTTTCCCCGGCGTGGCGGGGTCGGCGCGCTCTCGTCAAGATTCCTCGAGCATACCCGCCGGCTCGAGTTCCTCCGACCTTTGACCGGAATGCCGCTGCGCCTCGTCGATCATCTCGCGCAGCCGATCCAGTTCTTCCGGGGTGGGCGACTTCGATCCGAGTAATGCGACCATCACCCGATCCAGCGCCCCGTCGAATACGCGGTCCACGAACCGCCTGGTTAGCTCGCCGATCGTTCGTTCCGACGACTTCTTCGGGATGTACACGAACGTCCGGCCCTCGACGACATGGCGAACCAGCCCTTTCTTATCCTCCATGATGTTGAGCAAGGTCTGCACGGTGCTGTAAGCCACCGGGCCCGCCGTCCGATTCAGGTCCTCTTGCACCTCACGCACACTCGCCCGACTGCGCGCCCAGAGGATCTTCATGATCTCTAGCTCGCGATCGGTCACCATCTGAGTCTTCCGCACGGCCTGCTCCTCTGATGACGCGAAAAACGAGAATAATCATGCTCGTAACGTAACGTGCTCCATCACAATACGCAACCCGAAGCAACTCGGAATTCTCGTGCTCCCGCCGCACCCTCGGCAAGCCGTTTTCGATCCCCCTGGCCACGAAGACAAACGGCTCTTCTCGATTGCATTCATGCGCCCTTGTGCTTCGCCCTGTCTTCGGCATCTCCAAGGATTTCGGCCAAGCGGCCGGCCAGCATGGAGGGGAACTGGTCGTACCAGCGCCGGTTGAGAGGCGAAGGGTGAGGGAGGGGGAAGACGGTAGCTTCCTTGGGGCCTTCCCGCGGCGAATGATGGCACGGGAGGCGGCAGTGGAATGCCGACTGGAAGCGTGCGTCGGTCTTGCCGCGCTCGGCGAACTCAGCGGCGTCGGCGTAGGGCTCGAACCATTGGAACGCCTCCGTGCCCAGGGTAATGACGTGGTGCCCTTGCCAGTGGTCTCCCAGCAACCGTTCGATGAAAGGGCGAAACCTGCGGCGGACGGGCTCGGGATAGGCCTTGTTTCCGGGCGGCTTGTAAGGCACCGTGTTCGTGAGAACGACGTACTTGAGTGCCTCCTGAAGTGGTGGTCCTGACTGGGGTTGTGGAGCGGGAACGGCATGGTCGCCCCACGCGGCCAGGACGCCGAGCCGAACGAGTCGGCCCGCCGCACCGATCAATGGCTGGCCGGCGGCGACCTCGTCCTTACCCAGGTCGCGGCCGACGATGCAAACCGGCGACTCCAGCGACCCGGCGAAGAGGATCGGGTCTTTCGGGTCGCGACTGGCCCGGCGGTAGACCGGCTCGTCGATCGGGAAGTCCGCCGCATCGGCCTCGCGCCGGACGGCCGCGATCAACTCTTCGATGCTCTCGCCTTGCATGACGACAACTCCTGGTCTCGGTACCTCTTGCCAGCGAACCGCGCTCCCATTCTGGTGTCGTCTGTCGGGGAATCCCGCGGATCTGCTAGAATCCCCAGTGGGCCCAGCGCGGCGGCGGGGCCGGTTGTCGGCTGAGGATCACGGCGAGCCAATGACACGTATCTTTCTGTACGATACCACGTTGCGGGACGGGAGCCAGGGGGAAGGCGTGAACTTCTCGCTGCAGGACAAACTCCTGATCACCGCCAGGCTAGACGCAGCGGGGTTCGACTACGTCGAGGGGGGTTATCCGCTCTCCAACCCCAAGGACGCCGCCTATTTTCGCGAAGTGCGCGACCTGGAACTACGCCACGCGAAGGTGACGTCCTTCGGCATGACGCGGCGGCGTGACATCGCCGCCGAGGATGACGGCGGCATGAACGCGCTGGTCGAGGCGAAGGCGCAGGCGATCACGATCGTCGGCAAGAGCTGGGACCTGCACGTTCACGAGGTCCTTGGGGTCGCGCTCGACGAGAACCTGCGGATGATCGGCGACTCGATCGCCTACTGTGCCGCCAATGCGCCCGAAGTCATCTACGACGCCGAGCACTTCTTCGACGGCTTCAAGCGGAACCCGGATTACGCCCTCCGGACGATCCGGGCGGCGGCCGATGCCGGGGCGCGCTGGATCGTGCTCTGCGACACCAACGGTGGTGCCCTTCCCGAGGAGGTCGCCTCGGCGATCGACCAGGTGCGGCGCGAACTGACCGTACCGCTGGGCATCCACACCCACAACGATGGGGACCTGGCGCTGGCCAATGCGTTGGCGGCCGTCCGCCACGGAGCGACGCAGGTGCAGGGCACGATCAACGGCCTGGGCGAGCGCTGTGGCAACATGGACCTCTGCAGCGCCGCAGCCAACCTGGCCCTCAAGTATTCCGACTACCAGGTGCTGCGGCCCGGACAGCTCGTGCACCTCACCGAGGTGTCGCGCTACGTCTACGAGACGGCCAACATGAACTTCCGCCCGGATCAGCCGTTCGTGGGGGTCAGCGCGTTCGCCCACAAGGGCGGGATGCACGTCCACGGCGTGCGTAAGAACGCGGCAAGCTACGAACACATCGACCCGGCGACAGTCGGCAACGAGCGTCGCGTGCTGGTCAGCGAGCTCTCCGGCAAGTCGAACATCGCCGAGAAGCTCAGCGAGTTCGGCCTGGAGCTGGACGGCGACCTGCTGGTCAAGGTGCTCGATCGCGTGCAAGACCTGGAGAACGAGGGTTACCAGTTCGAGGCGGCGGAGGCCTCGTTCGTGCTACTGGTCGAGCGGATGGCCGGTCGGCACCGTCCCAGCTTCGATGTGCGCCAGTTCAATGTGAGGGTCAGCGGCCGGCCCGGCGGCGAGTCTGCGACGTCCACCGAGGCGACGATCAAGCTGGAGGTCGCGGAGGCCTTCGAGCACACCGTCAGCGAGGGGGATGGCCCGGTGAATGCCCTGGACGGCGCGCTGCGGAAGGCCCTCGAGCCGCATTTCCCACGGCTCAAGGAGATGCACCTGGTCGATTACAAGGTCCGGGTGATCAACGCCGGCGCGGGCACCGCGGCCCGCGTCCGGGTCGTCATCGAGAGTCGGGACCACGACGCCGTCTGGGGTACGGTCGGCGTTTCCGAGAACGTCATCGAGGCGAGCTGGCTCGCGTTGGCGGACGCCTTCGAATACAAGCTCTCCAAGGACCGTCGCGCCGCCACCGGTAGCGGATCCCCGCGGCACCTGGCCGCGACCACGGCGTAATCGAGGAGACCAACATGCGCCCACAGATCGATTCACAGGCCCTGGCCCGGACCACGGCGGAGGAGTTCGCCCGGTATTTCCACCACCTGGGCGAACGCGTCGAGAAGGCCGCCACGGCGATCCCCAAGGACAGGTTCTGGACCAAGCCATTCACGTTTGGGAACAGCATCGGCCACCTGGTGCTGCATTTGACCGGCAACCTCAACCATTACATCGGGGCGCTGGTCGTCGGAACGGACTACGTCCGCCACCGCGAGCACGAGTTCACCGACCCTCAGAAACACCCCCGCGACGAGGTCCTGGCGAGGTTCCGCGAGGCGGTCGAGATGGTCGTCCGCACGGTCCAATCCCAGGACGAGGCCGGGTTGACGACGGCCGTCGAGTCCCAGGCGCCGATCCGGACCCGCCTCGGATTGTTCCTCGTCTGTGCGGCGCACATGAACAACCATATCGGCCAGATGAGCTACCTGGTCCAGGCGCTGCAGTCGAGCACGAACGAGCCGCCGGTGTGGTAGCCGCGCGAACCCGCGACAGGAGGCCGGGGTCGTCACTATCTGGCGGATCGCATAGAATTGCGGTCGGACGACCCCATGAAGCCGGCTGAATGAGGAGACACCCCCATGATCGTCAGGCAAGAATTCGTGGCCATCCCCGTGGAAGGGGGCGTCCGAGTCTACGGCGTACCGGACTTTCCTTTGGGGACCCCTATCGGACCCGACGCGCAGAAACTCCACGTCGAAGGTCCGGTGTGGGTCAGGCAGCCCGATTCCGAGCTGACCCTGTCCCAATGGGAAGAGTGGCTGGAGCAACTCCGGCATGCCGGGTGGTCCGTCACGGTCGGGCCATTCTGGACGGGCAAGCCGTTCGAAGAGCTCACGCCGGATGACTTCGTTCCATGGGAGGAATTTCGGGATGAGCTACTCCGTTCACCTCGCTAAGGAAACCCGGCGAAAGATGGCGGAGTGGCGGCTGCCGAAGGAAGGGATTGGGGCGATCCTTCGGCGGATGGACGAGTTGAGCGAGAATCCTAGCCGGCACCTGATCCGGTTCCCATCTTCGGTCCACGTCCTCCAGACGGATGTGGTCTACCGCGACCCGGGGCCTCCTCCGCTGCACTGCCTCATCGTGTTATCCGTGCGCTACGGTGTCGACGAAGAGACGCTGCACATCGTGGATTGCGATCGGCTCTTCGACGACAAGCGCGATCGACCCGCCGATGGCGCCGACCCGCTCCCACCGGACGCATCATGACCACCACCGAAATCCCCAAGCAATATGATCCCCAGCACGCCCAGCGCCGCTATTACGAGCTGTGGCTGGGCCGGGGCTATTTCCACGCCGATCCGTCGAGCGGCCGGACGCCCTACTGCATCGTGATCCCGCCGCCGAACGTCACTGGCGCGCTGCACCTCGGCCATGCGCTGAACAACACGCTCCAGGACATCCTCGTTCGCTGGCGGCGAATGCAGGGCTATGACGCGCTCTGGATGCCTGGCACCGACCACGCGGGCATCGCCACCCAGGCCGTGGTGGAGCGTCGTCTCTTCGAGGAGGAGAAGAAGACCCGGCACGACCTCGGCCGCGAGGAACTGGTCCGGCGCATCTGGGCCTGGAAGGACGAGTACGAGGCCCGCATCTTGAGCCAGCTCCGGCTGATGGGCTGCTCGTGCGATTGGGATCGGACCCGGTTCACGCTCGACGAGGTCTGTTCGCGCGCGGTGCGGCGCACGTTCTTCAACCTGTTCAAGGCGGGCAAGATCTTCCGCGGCAAGCGCCTGATCAACTGGGACACCCAGCTGCGCACCGCCGTGGCCGACGACGAGATCTACTATGAGGAGGTCCCCGGCCACCTCTGGACCATCAAGTACCCCGTTGCCGGCTCGGCCTCGGGCGAGGTCCTGCACATCGCCACCACGCGGCCCGAGACGATGCTGGGCGACACCGCGGTCGCCGTGCATCCGGACGACGCGCGCTATCGGCACCTGATCGGCAAGGAGGTCGAGCTACCCCTGACCGGCCGTCGCATCCCGATCATCGCCGACGGCCTGCTCGTCGATCCGTCGTTCGGCACGGGTGTGGTGAAGGTGACGCCCGCCCACGACCCCAACGACTACCAGGCCGGCGTGCGCAACAAGCTGCCGATGATCAACCTCCTCAACCCGGACGGCACCTACAACGAGAACGCCGGCACCTACGCCGGCCTCGACCGGATCGTCGTGCGCAAGCGGGTCGTGAAGGACCTCGAATCCGCCGGGCTGCTCGGGCGGGTGGATTCGTACCTCGTTCGGCTCAACCACTCGGATCGGAGCAAGACGCCGATCGAGCCGTATCTGTCCGACCAATGGTTCGTGCGGATGGGCGACGATCCCGAAGGCTCGCCGGGCTTCGCGCAGCAGGCGATGGACGCGGTGACCTCCGGCCGCGTCAAGATCCACCCCGAGCGGTACGCCAAGAGCTACCTCGACTGGCTGGGCGAGAAGCGCGACTGGTGCATCAGCCGGCAGCTCTGGTGGGGACACCGCATCCCCATCTGGTACTGCGCGACGGCGTCCGAGGACGACCTGAAATCCGCCTTTGCCGGCCGTGAAGACGTGACCTGGCGGCCCGGCGAGTCCGGCGGTTGGCTCGTCTGCGCCGAAGCCGAGATCCGCGGTGACGAACTCGGTCCGGATCATCGACTGAGCCAGGACCCCGACGTCCTCGATACCTGGTTCAGCTCGGCGCTGTGGCCGCATTCGACGCTCGGCTGGCCCACGGAGACTCCCGAGCTGGCGAGGTATTATCCGACGAACGTGCTCTCGACGGCCCGCGACATCATCACCCTCTGGGTGGCCCGGATGGTCATCTTCGGGCTGTTCAACCGCCAGGACGTGCCGTTCCGCGACGTGTATATCCACCCCGTGATCCAGGACGGTAACGGCAAGCGGATGTCGAAATCGGCGGGCAACGGCGTGGATCCGGTCGATATCATCGAGATTTACGGCGCCGACGCCCTGCGTTACACGCTGGCCGCCGGCGCGACCGAGACCCAGGACCTGCGGATCCCGGTCGAGAAGCTCAAGCTGCCCGACGGTCGCACCATCAACACATCGGAGCGGTTCGAGCAGGGCCGCAACTTCGCCAACAAGTTCTGGAACGCCGCCCGGTTCGCCCTGATGAACCTGGAAGGCTACGAGCCGGCCGAACTCGATCTCGCCGCCTTACCGATCGAGGATCGCTGGATCATCGACGGGCTCGATCGGACGATCTCGGGCGTGACTTCGGACCTGGAGCAATTCGGGTTCGCCGAGGCCGCCCGGCGGCTGCGTGATTTTACGTGGGGCGAGTTCTGCGACTGGTACGTCGAGTTCGCCAAGGGGCGGCTGCGCGACCCGGAGACACGTCCGACCGCGCAGCGCGTACTGGCGGCCCTTCTGGACGGCCTCTGCCGCTTGTTGCATCCGATCATGCCATTCGTGACCGAGCAGGTCTGGCAAGGGCTCGCGAGCTTCGCCCCGACGCGGGGCCTGCCCGCCCCTCGGCCGGCCGAGGAGAGCGTCTGCATCGCGGCCTGGCCCGAGCTGATGGGCTGGTCCGACGAGGACGCGAGGAAGACGGTCGATCAATGGTGTGAGGCCATCAAGGCGATCCGAAACCTCCGCGCCGAGCGCAACGTTCCCAAGGACGCCAAGGTCGCCCCGATGATCGTCGCATCGAGCTCAGTGGCCGAGATGCTCCGGCGGGGTGAACGCTATCTTCGGAGCCTCTCGCCGGCCGAATCGGTGACGATCGCCGACTCGGCGGTCGAGCGGCCGGCCGAATGCGCCGTGGCCGTGCTGCCCGAGGCGGAGATCATCCTGCCCCTGGCCGGGTTAGTCGATGAGGAGGCCGAGCTGGCGAAGCATAAGAAGATGCTCGCCGAACTGGAGCGGCAGATCGGCGGCCATCGTTCGAAGCTGGCCAACGAGTCGTTCGTCGCCCGCGCCCCGGCCGAAGTCGTCGAGCAGACCCGGTCCAAGCTGGCCGAACTCGAAGCGCAACGCGAGGCCGTGTTGTCGCTGGTGGGCGGCCGGTAGGATTCCCCGCGGGTCGGGGCACCGTCGCGGGCCGGTCCGACTCCGGCTCGCGCGGCGGCTGGCCCTCCCCAACGCGTGCGGTCCGCCTCCGGCGGTCGACAATCCCCTAGCCACTGGCCACCGACCCCTAGTATCATCGAGTCGAGGCGATATGGTTGCAGTCCGAGGGCGGAGAGGTGCGAGTGCCGTGGCGGTCCAGATGGAGCTCACGCGGATCATCATCAATGAGACGAGTGATTCGCATATCATCTTCCTCAAGGAGGTCGATGGCGAGCGGATGTTCCCCATCGTCATCGGTTTCTTCGAGGCATCGAGCATCGAGCGGCGAGTGAAGAACCAGACGACCCAGCGTCCGCTGACCCATGATCTGCTGGCGAATGCGATCGACCTGCTCGGTGGCGACCTGCAAGATATCTACATCAACGAGCTGCGCGAGCACACCTACTTCGCCAAGCTCCGGATCCGCCACGACGGAGAGCTGGTGGAGGTCGATTCCCGGCCGAGTGATGCAATCGCGCTGGCTGTCACCGTCGACGTGCCCATCTTCGTCGCCGACGACATCATCGAGGAGGTGGGGCAGCAGTAGCAGCGGCCGGTGGTCAAGGGCCAGGAGGAGAGGCGGCCGGGTCTCCCTCACCCGTCGTCGCTGGCCCGTCCGGAGGAGGGGTGCCAGAGTGGTCGATTGGGACGGTCTTGAAAACCGTTGGGCGGCTCCGCCGTCCCGTGGGTTTGAATCCCACCCCCTCCGCTTCTCTCCTAACGGGCGACCCCCTGCACCGCCCTTGGAGCGTCGGACGGCGATTTGGTAGACTCGACGTTGCCATAACGGTGGCGGGACCGGCGAACAATCCGGTCACCGGCAGCGTATCTGGGCTCAAAGTCCTCGCGATCGTCGCGGAGCGTGCTCTTCCGACCAGCCGGGTCGCGACCCGGTGGTGGTTCCGAGCCCACTCCAACTTGTACGCATTCATACCGGCCGCGCATAGCCCATCCTGGCGACTGTCACCGTTGGAGGATCGTCCTTGTTCGCGGGACCCATCATCGCACGGGAGGTGTTGACCGCCCCCCGTCCTTTGCGCTACTACCTGGCGCGGGCGTCATTCTCGTGCCTGTTGTTCATGCTGATGTGGACGGCCTGGCAGTCGATCATCGGCTGGCAGATGATCCACGAACTCGGCATCCTGGCGCGGTTCGGCGAGTTGCTGTACCTGATCTTCGCCATGCTCCAGTTGACCTTGATGCTCTTCTTCGCGCCGCTCTTCACGGCCGCCGCCATCGCCTACGAGAAGGATCGCCGGACCTTCACGCTCCTGCTCATGACCGACCTCAGCGACCTGGAGATCGTCCTGGGAAAGTTGGTCGCCGGCCTGCTGAACCTCATGATGATCCTGGCGGCCAGCGTCGGATTGATGATGCTTTGCACGCTCTTCGGCGGGATCTCGTTCGCCCAGGTGAGCAACCTGTTCCTCGTGACGGCCGCGTCGGGCGTGGCGGGCGGCGGCCTGGGATTGTTGATCGCGCTCTGGCGCGACCGGACATTCCAGTCGATTTCGCTGACCATCTTGATGGTCGTGTTCTCGGTCGTGGGGGTAGAGGTGGTCGCGATCTTCTTCCCCACGATCGAGCTCCTGGGTATCCCGCTGGTCGAGGTCCTCAACCCCTATCGGGCCATGCTCGCGGTCCTTTATCCTCGTTCGGACCAGATCGGCATGGTGGTGCGGACGACCAGTGTCGTCTACATCGCTTGCCGGCTGACCTTCGCGGCCGCGTTGGTCGCCTTCGGCACCTGGAAGCTCCGCAAGTGGAACCCCGGGAGCAACGAGCCGCGCGAGTTGAGGGAAGACGAGGAAGTCGGGGTTGTCGAGGAGATCGTGGAGGTCGAGGAGGAAGCCGAGCTACCGGTCGTCGTCGGCGCCCGCACCGGCGCGATGGGGACGGACGACGCGTGGTCGGAGTCGAGGGGCTCGAAAGAGGTCGAGGGTCGAGGACCGCGGGAGGGGTGGAACGGAGCGGGTGCCTCCTCCTCGGCGCCGCTGAGCCCTAACCCCCCGCCCATCAGCGCGCCTGGCCCGACCACCGGGCTGCATGTCCCGCGGCGGAGTCACCGACGCATCGCCCCGGCCGCCCGACCGTACCGACACGCCTGGGCCAACCCGATCCTCTGGCGCGAGCTGATGACGCGGGCCTACGGGACCCGGCCTCTCATCGTCAAAGGTTGTTACATCCTGCTGTACTTCCTCGGTATGTGGCTCTTCTCCTATCTGGGCCAGGGTCGGGAGAACCCGCTGGCGTCCGGCCTGGTCATGATCCCGGTCGGACTCTGCATCCTCAGCCTGGTCCTGGTCAACGCCCAGGGCGTGACCGCCCTCACGAGCGAGCGAGATACCGGCGCCCTCGACCTCCTCCTCGTGACCGAACTCAGCCCCGGCGAGTTCATCTACGGCAAGCTCTATGGCATCCTCTACAACTCCAAGGAGATGATCGCCCTGCCGGTCCTCACCGCCATTGGCCTGGCAGTCGTGGGTTATCTGACGTTCGAGAACTTGACGTTCTTCCTGATCGACTTCCTGCTGTTGTGCCACTTCTCCGCCATGCTCGGCCTGCACTCCGCGATCACGTACACGAGCAGCCGGACCGCGGTCGCCAACAGCCTCGGCACGATCTTCCTGTTGATGGTGGGCATCCTGCTGTGCGCGTTCCTGATCGTCAAGAGCGACCGGGAGTTCGGCCGCCAGTTGCTGAGCTTCATGATCTTCATCGGTGCCGGGAGCGTGGCCCTGTTCGGCTCGATGGGCGCCAGGAACCCGTCGCACGCGATCGCCCTGGTCGCGATATTGACGCCGTTCTGGACGTTCTACTGCATCATCAGCCTGGTCAACGGCGACCTCATGGCCGCGTTCCTCGTCAGCGCAGGCGTGTATGGCTTCGCCTTGCTCGCCATGCTCGTCCCGGCGGTCGGAGACTTCGATATCGCTCTCGGTCGCACCAACGCGATCCAGGGCTGATTGACAGGGCGGGCACCTCCCATCGGTCCAGGCCGATGCTCGGTGGGTCAATGCGTACGTGTTGTCAGGTGGGCTTCGACCGAGGACTCAGGCTGCTGTCCTGCACAAGGGATTCTGCTGCTGTCAAATCGTTCAAATGCCCACCGGTCCAGGCTGATGCCCGGTGGGCAAAGCCCCCGTCCCGGTTAACGTGCCGAGGTCGATGATCGGCCGGCGGTACCGGCCCCTCCGATAGCCCTGAACGAACGATGCGCAAAGATAAGAGCGCTCGCCCCGGCGAGGCCGGAGGCGAGCGCTCTGCTATGCAATGCTCTGTGGAGCGACGCGTCGTTGGGCCTCATTGGCCGACGAGCCGGGCCTTCTCCTGGGCGGCGGCCAGGACCTTGGAGCCCAGGCTGAGGTAATCGGTGACGATCTTGATCACCTCGTCGTTGTAGAAGTCGGTCGGCCAGATCTCGCGCTCGACGTACTTCTTCTTCTTGCGGTCCTTCTTGGCCTTCTCGTCGGCGGACTTCTCCTCGCCGTCGAGGGCGACGTACTCCGATCGGAACTTCGCCTCGTTCAACGAGATCGCGTGCCGCGCCTTCCGCTCCAGGAACTTCTTGATCTGCTCGTCGAGCTTGCGGAATTTCGGGTCATCCTTGCGCCGCTGCTCGGAGCGGACATTGATGGCCGAGACCAGATCGTCGGGCACGCCTTGATACTGGTCGTGATGGAGCGCGTCGACCTTGTCGAAGTGCACCGCGTTATCCATCTTCCCTTCGCCGAAGTCGCGATGATCGAGCATCGAAGGAATATGGATATGGGGCGTGACGCCATTGATCTGCGTGCTGTCGCCGTTGGCGCGGAAGAACTGCTGGATCGTCAGCTTCAGCGCGCCGCGACCGCCGCCCCCGGGGCCTCCGCGAATCCGCCGGCGTGAGTGGTCCTGGATCGGGACGATGCTCTGCACCGTCCCCTTGCCGAACGTGCTGGAATCGCCGATGATCAACCCGCGGCCATAGTCCTTGATCACGCCGGCGAAGATCTCCGAGGCGCTGGCGCTGGCCTTGTCGATCAGGACGACGAGGGGACCGTCCCAGGCCATCCCTTCTTCTTCATCATCCAGGTGCTTCACACCCAGGATCTCCTTGACCTGGACGACTGGACCTGTGTCGATGAACAGGCCGGAGAGGGTCTTGGCCTCCTCGAGAAGACCGCCGCCATTGCCGCGGAGGTCCATCACGACCGACTCGACGTGGGCCTTGCGGAAGTCCTCGAGGATCTTCCTGCAGTCGGCCGTCGCGCTCACGGCATCGGGATCCCCCTGAGCATCGCCATGGTGTCGCCGTAGAAGGCGGGGAGGCTGATGATGCCGATCTTGAAGTTCTTGCCCTCGGGCCCCTTGGCTTCGAGGATCTTGCCCTTGGCATGCTGCTCCTTGAGCTCGATCCGCTCGCGAGTCAGCTCGTAGATCTTCCGCTCCTTGGAACCCTCGGGCTGGACGATCAGCCGCACCTTGGTCCCTCGGGGGCCGCGGATGTAACGGACGACATCGTTGAGTTTCTTCTCGACGAGGTCGATCTCCTCACCGTTCTCCTTCTGGATGCCGATGATCTTGTCCTCGGGCTGGAGCCGCCCGTCCTTGTCAGCCGCCATCCCCGGGACGATTTCCTGAACGACCGCGTATCCATCTTCCGACCGGAGCGAGGCGCCGATACCCTCCAGCGACAGGTGGAGCTGCTGATTGAGCAGATCCTCGAGATCCTTCTGGTTAAGATAGGCGGAATGGGGGTCGAAGGTCTCGGTCAGGCTGGTCAGGTAGAATTCCAGCAGCTCGCTGGAATCGAACTGATGCGCCGCCCGGTTGCGATCGCGGTAGCGGACCGTCAACTTCCGGATCGCCTCCGGCTCGTTCAGGTCCTCGATCACCTTGCTGAAGAGCAAGTCAAACTTGACCTTCTTCCGGAGCCGGTCCTCAGCCTCGGCCTTGTCCTTGGGGAAGTCGATCTTGTCGAAGTCGTCGTTGATCGAATCATCCACCGTGAAGTCGAACTTCTGCTTGAGCAGGTCCATCTCCGTCTTGAATCGCTCATCGCTCCGCTCGAGGAAGCGACTGTACACCTGGCGAGCGAAATCGATGTTGCCGGCGCGGATCTGATCGTCGAGGTTCTTGGCCTCCTTGCGGAACTCCACGACGTCCGACTTCAGGAAGTTATACTTCTGGGGGTCGAGCCGCTTGATGAAATTCTCGCACCACTTCACCGCGATCTCGTCATTGATCTGCGGGTGGGCCATGTGATTCCGCTCGACCAGATCGACCACCTCCCGAGCGGTCTCCTGATCTTCGGGCTGAGGCACCGGGGCCTGCGCTCCGACGATGACGGCCATCAGGGCCAGGACCGCAATCAGCACCAGCGGACGGAAGGCAATCCGAGGCATGGGCTTATGTTCCTGATCTGGGAGCGACTTGCTTCGATCGAAAAGAGCCGACCTCACCACTAACATCCTAGCTGCCACCGCCGCGGGGGACAAGGGCAGCCCAAGGCTCGCCGGAACTTACCGCGTCGCCCCTACGAGCGCGAATGGAGGACGGTGCGATTTCCCCGCCTCCGCTGGACTGTCCGACGCGTCGACGGGGAGACCGCTGCCGGTCCGCACCCGGGGACGCGCCGTCACACGATTTGTCGGCTCTGACGTCAGGGATTGACCAGTCATTATTGCTCTGCTGGCATCGTCGGGAATCTCCCGAGGGATCCGCCGGAGCGCCTCAAGTCGCTCTCGAGATGGGCCGATAATGAGCAAGTGGCATCCCGTGAATGCACCCGATGATTGCACCAGCCCACTCGAACACCATGAATCGCCAGGCAGTGCCCAGCATCTTCGTGAGCGTTTCGATCGTCTGCTTCTTCGCCATCGCCCTTTACCAGCGCGATGCCGACCCGCGGCGTTCGCCGAAGCGAGACGACTCGGCGAACTCGACCTCCCCGGGAATCGCGACAGCGGGTCGGTCCGAAGTCCCCATCCCTGCCGCCGTCGGCGAATTGGGGGCCGCGCAAGAGTCGGAGTCCTCGCGAGGTCCAATCGCCGCGGCCAGTCGGGTCCCGGCGAAGGAGATCGGGCGCGAGATTGCCGCGGCCGACGTTGGGGAGGCGTCCGCCCAGGCCGACGTCGGGGCGAGCCGGGAGCCGATCATCGCGGCGCCGGCACCGGCGATCCGAACGGTCTCGAATCGATCGGGCCGCCCGGAATCGGCGGAACCGGCTCGGGCGGATCCGGCGCGTACGTCCGGTTGGAAACCGGCGCCGACGGGCCGAGGCGCTTCAGCCTCTACAGCGCGCTCCGGAAGTAGATGACGTCGCCGTCCTTGACGATGTAATCCTTGCCCTCGAGTCGCTGGAGGTGCTTGGCCTTGGATTCCTTCAGAGAGCCGGCCTGCCGGAGGTCCTCGAACGCGGTCACCTCGGCGCGGATGAACCCCTTGGACAGGTCGGTGTGGATCTTGCCCGCGGCCTCGACGGCACTCGAGCCGCGCTCGAGGTTCCAACCGCGGACCTCGGGTTCGCCTGCGGTGAAGAACGTGATGATCCCGACCGCATCGTATGCGGCGCGGATGATCCGGTCGCGGCCCAGATCGGTGATGCCGAGGTCGGCCATGAACGCGCCACGCTCCTCTGCGTCGAGCTGGGAGAGTTCCAGTTCGAGTTTGGCGTCGATCGAGAGGGCCTCCGGCGCGAGCGCCCGAAGCGCATCGGTGATGCCCTGGCCTTGCGGTGAGTTGAGGACGATGACCTGAGGTTTATCGGTCAGCAGGCCGAATGAGCGCAGGGGCTTCTTGTCCTCGTCCGAGAGGCCCAGCGAAGCGACGGTCTTGCCCTGTTCGAGCACGCCCTGGATGGTCTTGACCAGCTCGAGCTCCTTTGCGAGGGCCTCGCGATCGGGCCTGGGCTTCTTCGCGCTCGCCTCGAGCCGCTCGACGCGATTGGTGACGACGCTGAGGTCGGCGAAGAGCAGCTCCTCGCGGAAGTTGGTCAACTCGGCCGCCGCGTCTCCCCCGGCGAAGCCAGCAAGGACGATCAGCAGCGCGTCTCCCTCGCGGATCAAGGCCAGTCGCTGGGGGTTGTCGGCGTGGGAGCCCGCCATCAGTCCGGGCGTATCGAGGAATTCGACGGTGGCCGGCGTGACCTTCTTGGGTTCGTGGAGCCGCGCCAGGTAATCCAGGCGCGGGTCCGAGAGCGTGGCGACGCCAACCTGCCCCGAATGGATCTTACCCGGGTCCGGACGGGCGCCGGTGACGAGTTCGAACAGCGTACTCTTGCCGCTACCGGCAAACCCAACGATTCCGACTTGCATCCTTCGTCTCCAGTCGTCAGTCGTCAGCGATCAGGAGTCGGTGGTTTTTCGGGTCGGGCGGCCGTCGCACTGATCATTCGGCGACCACGGGCGATGCGAACTCACTGACTTCCGACTTCTGACTACTTTCCAAGAGAGAGGCTGGCCTCCAGGGCATCGAGCCGCGCGTCGAGCTCCTGGAGCGAGGCCGGCTCGAGGTCGAGGTGGCCGAAACGGACGCGGTAGAACGCTTCCACCACTTCCTGCGGCACCTCCGCGACCGACTGCTCGGGCTGGCCACGGCCAGAGAGGAACCTCGCCGCCCGTGAGGCGAACTCTCCCTGGGTCTCGGCCGGTGTGCGCTCGAGCTCCAGCTGCGAAAGGAGCTGGGTCAAACGGCGATAGAACAGGATCCCGGCCGTCAGCGATGTGGCGTCTTCCCGGGGCCCGCGGAACCAGCGGAGCATCCGCCGACCCAGGCGGATCGACAGCTTCGCCAGGCCGACCAGCAGGCAGCCTGTCAGGAACGTGACCACGAAGCCGCGGATGCTGATGAAGGCGCCAATGGTCTCGAAGCGGAACAGGACGGCGAAGCCCTTCTGCACCAGCCTCCCCAATTCCAGGTATTTCTCTTTCACCCAGTTGATCATCTGCCTCATCGGCGTGTACAGCAGCCGGCTTTGCCTCTCACCGTCGTAGCCGATGATGTAGAAAACCCAGATGTGGCGGACCAGATCGGTCAGCGGCCGGAAGTTCCCGGCGATGCCGCCGACACGAGCGACCGACTCATCGCGCTGCTCGCCCGGTGTGGGGTCCAGGGAGATCCAGATCGGACGATTCTGTTCACCCATACCGACGTAGGCTTCGACCCAGCTATGGGCGTGCTTCTGCCGCACGTTCAAGGTCTGGGTGAGATCGTTCCAGTCTCCACCTTTGAAGCCATTGACCATCCGAGTGGGGATGTCGATCGACCGGAGCAAAAGCGCCAGCGCGCTGGCGAAATACTCGCAGTGACCCTCTTTGCGATTCACGAGGAAGTCCTCGACGGGGTCGAGAGACTGGTCGATCTGCTCCATGCGGAGCGTGTAGTGGAATCGCCCCGAGTCCCGCAGATAGCGCTCCAGGGCCTCGGCCCGCGCCCGGATCCCCTGCCGGCCCTCCTGGGTGATGGACGCCACCACGGGCAGGGCGATCGGACGGAGTTTGGCCTTGAGCGCCTCGGAGAGAGAGAGCAGATAATCGCTGTGGGCCAGGTCGGGCGGATTCTCGCCGATCTGGATGCCGCTGGGGTCCGGTTCGGAGACAACCACATAGTCATACGAGCCGACCCTGTGGTCGGGCCGCTGGAGCGTGCCGTCGACCGGGTTGAGGACCGGCGGCACCCGCAGCCCGGTCTCGCCGGGTTCGATGGATCGGATCGGCCGGATCGCGAAGAGGGTCGGCGAGTCATTGGCCTCGAGTTTGATCTTCTGGCGGATGAAATCAGGCGAGAGGTTGCCGGGGGGGAATCCCACGTACATCTGGGACGTGTACCGGGGCTGGCGCCGCCATCGTCCGCGTTCGTAGCGGATCATCGTGACTCCGCGCCACAGCGGCTCGCCGCGCGGCGGGACTGTCTTACCCGTCATGTCGGTGAATTCGACCGTCATGACGACCGTGTCGTTCTCCAGGATCTCTCCGAACTGGCCCAGCGCGACCTCCTCGTCGAATCCGGTCAAGTGCTGGGCCATCTGGGCCCCGGGTTGAGTCCGAGTCGCTCCCGCCTGCCGGGGGAGCGTCAAGAAGATCAGGCCCCCCAACGCGAGCGTCGTCGCCAGGACCCGGAGGGTGGACATCACGTACGGGAAATCGAGCAGGCCGGCATAGGGATCGACCGCGACGGGGCGCAAGAGCGTGGAGGCGCCCGGTTCCGGACGGGCCAGGAACCGTCCCGCCTCCCGCTGGAGGAAGAACTGTCCGAGCACCCAGATCGCCAGCATCGCCCATGCGAAGAGCCAAAGACCGATCCGGTCGCTCTGGCTGACCACGGCGCCGATCAGGACCTGCATCAAGCCCAGGAGGAACAGGAACCAGTCGTCCTCGGCGGTCTTGGGCAGGGCATACTTGATCAGTTGGAGGTACACGAGCCAGTGACCCAGCGAGCGGATCAATTGGGTATCGTCGAGCCGGTACTCGTAGTACAGGAGTACGACGGTCATGAGGGCGAGAACGTTGGCCACCGGTCGAGAGAGGGCGAAGCGAGGCTGCCGATCGACGGTTAAGAACGCGATGACGCCGGCGACGGCGACGAAGACCGGATACAGGCTGAAGAACCGCGGCTCACCGGCATCGCCGCTGAGAGCCGCGGTGGCCACCGTGAGCATGAGATAGAAGCTCGCCCGGTAAAGGTAGTAGCTATTCACGGCTCGCTCCCGGCGCCTCGGCGCTCGCCCTCCCGATCGCTCGGATCCGGGACGGCGCGGTGCTCATCCTCGGACGCCGGCTCCCGGCGCCGTTGCTCGTGGGTCGCCAGTCGCTCCTCCAGCGCGCTGCTGAGCCGCTGCTGCAAGAGGCTCCGGGCGGTGTTCTCGAAGGGCTGAAACAGCGGGTTGAGGTCCCCTTGCGACGCGTTGAGCAGGGAGATGCGGCCGGCGAGGCCGCGCGCCGCGGTGCCCGCCAGCCGGCGGGAGCGATCGGCCTCCTCCACGACGTTCAACGGCCGCGTTGACACCACGACGAGGATCGCCTCGCGCAAGACGAACGGCGGCAACACGTCGAGCAAGTCGGAGAGGCCCCCTTCGCTGGCGGCGCGGAGGATCGCGAGCTGGTCGAGCAGCTCATGCAGGAGCTTCACGGATGCCGGCCCGTGCCTGGCGCCGGGGGTCGGCCCCGTCCAGCCCAGCAGGAGCCGGCGGCCCTGATGTCGGCAGGTATCCAGGCAGACCGTCGCGGCGAAGGAGATCACCTGTTCCACGGCTTCGCGCTGCTCGTAGGTCGCCTTGCTGCGCGGTAGCCACGGATCCACGAGGATCGCCAGCTCCTGCTCGTTCTGCTGCTCGAATTCCTTGACCATGAGCTCGCCGCGTCGCGCCGAGGTCCGCCAGTGAATCCACCGCGGGCTGTCGCCCGAGCGGTAGTCGCGCAGCCCGTGGTACTCCATCTGCTGGGCCGAGCGATCGTGCCGCTGGCCGCGTCGGTGCTCGGTGGCCTGGCGCTGGATCATGTGCCATCGGCGGGTCAGCTGCCCGATGCGGGGATAGACGACGATCTGATCGGCGAGCGGGACGGTGACGCGATGCTCGACGATCCCGAACGGCGATCGCGTGCCGATGTCCAGGTCTCGGAATCGGTATCGTCCCCGTCGCGGGCCCGTGCACAGCCACTGCTGACGCATCCGCTCCTGGCCCGGGACCCTCGGAAAGAACACGCGCGGCGTGATGGTCGTCGCCCCGGGGACCGTGCGGTCCGCCGGGACGAGCGAGTCCTCGATGAACAGCGCCAGCGCCGTGTACCACCGTCGGCCGTTCTCCAGCGCGTAGTCGATGACCAGGGGGTCGCCGGAGAAGACGTAGGACGGCACGCGACGCATCACGCTGAGCCGTCGCAGCATGGGGCGGCCGCCGAAGATCGACGCGAGGAACGGGCCGGCGGCCAGGGTGAAGACCAGGAGGATCAGATTGACCTGGTGGATCAACCCGGCGACCAGCAGCGCGAGGCTGACCAGGAAATAGAAGAATCCCTCGCGGGTGAGGATCGAGCGCTCGGAGGGCCCGAGGGCCCCCATCAGGCCCCTGGCGAGCCGTCGAAGTCGCCCGCCGTGAGCGCGGGAACCGGCCCGCTCCTCGACGCTCATCTCGCCTGCCTCCCCCGTCCGATCCCGTGCACCAGAACTCCGCCACCCGGATCCGACCGCGGTCAGGTCGGCACTCGGATTCGGTCGACCGTATCGCGGATGATGGCCTCAGCCGCCCCGAATTCGCCGGCCTGAAGGAACGACTTGCCGACGACGCGGTGGGCCAGCACCGGGACGACCAGGGTCTTGACGTCGTCGGGTATCACATAGTTTCGCCCGGAGACCAGCGCGAAGCTCTGCGCCGCACGGTAGAGGGTCAGTGCCCCGCGCGTGCTCACGCCCACATGCAGATCTTCGCTCCGCCGCGTCGCGTGGACGATGTCGAGCAGGTAGTCACCGATGGCGTCGTCCACCTGGACCGCGCGGACCGACCGTTGGAGCATCAGCACGTCTTCGGCGGATAAGGCCGCGCCGAGCGATTCGACCGGTTCGCCGTGGCGGTGACTGGCGAAGACCTTGCGCTCTTCGGAGCGAATCGGGTAGCCCATCCTCAGGCGGATCATGAATCGATCGAGCTGGCTCTCCGGCAGGACGTAGGTCCCCTCGAACTCGTAAGGATTCTGGGTCGCCAGCACGATGAACGGCGCGTCGAGCGGATACGTCTTGCCCTCGACCGAGACCTGGCGATCGCTCATCGCCTCCAGCAAGGCACTCTGGGTCCGCGGCGTCGTCCGATTGATCTCGTCGGCGAGGATCACGTTGGCGAACAGCGGGCCCGGCTTGAAGACGAAATCGCCCGAGGGCGCATGGTAGACGCTCGAGCCCAGCACGTCCGAGGGCAGCAGATCGGGAGTGAACTGGATTCGACGAAACGAGCAGTCGATACTGGCAGCCAGGGCGCGGGCCAGCAACGTCTTGCCCACCCCGGGCACGTCCTCGATGAGGACATGGCCCTCGGCGAGCAGGGCGACCACGGCCAGCCGGATCACGTCGGGCTTGCCCAGGACCACCGATCCGACATTCTCCATCAGCCGATTCGCGAGAGAGAGCAGCTCTGCGAGGGGTAGCGATGCGGCCTCAGTGGTCTCAATTGCATTCATGCGTTGCGCTCGGACTTCGGTGCGTCTGGTGTGAAATCACTACCGGTTCTGAAACCGGGAGGAATACTCTTGTACCATAAAGGACATACCGATTCCAACCGCCGGATGGACGGATGCGAATGCCGCGTCGACGGTTTGGGTCATCCGACTGGTGGTGAGAGAGGGAGGCCGCCGGTCCCGGGGAACGGCCAGCATCGATGACAGGTGGGGAACAGAGAATCTTGATCCTGGCGGGCCGCCTCAGCCGGTACGACGCGCGCTGGCCCCTGGTGCCATGGCTCGACCGCCTGGAGCGGCGCGGGTGCAGTTTGCAGGTCCTGTGCCTCGCCCGCGGAAGCGTCCTGACTGACGACCATCGTTGCTTCGAGGTCTCTGGCCTGGGCAATCGATGGATGAGGGGGTGGGCCGTGCGATCGCTCTGGTCGCGCGCCCACCTGATGCGGCCGGATCTGGTGCACGTGATCCACGACGAGATGAGCGAGGCGGCGCTGATCCTCTCGGAATCGTCTCAACTCCCCTACATCCAGACGGTGGCCGATTTCCGGACTCTGGGTCGTGGATTGCGACTGAGCCGGAGGTGGTGCCGTCAGGTGGTGGCGATCCGGCCGGAGCTTGCTGACGGGCTGGTCTCCGAACTGGGCGTGCCGGAGCTGCGGGTCACGGTGATTGCCCCGGGGATCGCCCTCCCCGAAGAGCCGACTCGCGAGCCCGCGGCGGGGAGAGTGCCGGTCATCGGGACCGGAGGTCCGCTCGACGACGTGACGGGGTTGGTGGTCTTCCTCGAGGCAGCCCGCCGGGTCCTCGAATCGGGCGTGGATGCCGAGTTTGTGATCGCCGGCCAGGGGGCGTCACACGTGGAGCTGAGGCGCCGGGCACAAGACCTGGGCATTGCCGAGCGGGTGACGGTGGCCGAGTTCCCCTCGGTCGGTGCGGATTACTGGGCCGTGCTGGACATTTACTGTCAGCCGTCCATCGCGCCGAATTCCGGGGTGACGTTGCTCCAGGCCATGGCACACGCCGTCCCTTGCATCGCCACCGCCGCAGCCGGCCTGCGCGGGCTCATCGAGCCGGGATCGAGCGGCTTGACGATCCCACCCGATGATCCCGCCGCACTCGAGGCCGCGATCATCGAGCTACTCGACCGGCCGGAGGAAGCCCGGCGCCTGGGCCGCAACGCTGCGCCTCCGCGTCCAGAGCTGCTTCGATCCCGATGCCGAGGCCGACCAGCTAGTGGAACTGTATCGCGATGTGCTGGAGTCAACCGGCAGAGTCGAATCATCCCAGTCCTGACCGCGTCGTTGGGCCGACGATCCACCTCCCGGAACCGAATCCTCAGCGACTCGACGTTCATCGTCTCGGGAAAAAGTCAATCCCTCGTGGCACACTCCAAACCCGATTCGCCATGATACGTCCACACGAACCCCAGCGAGAGGGACACGGCGGCGGGGAGAAATCGAAGGCTCGATCCACCCTGCTTCGGCGCGAATCGCCCAGGACCGGCGAATCTTCATCAGGTCTTCTCCAGACTTCTCCTTTTGCTCAGCTTGAATCGTCATCACGACCCGCAAGGAAGGTTCGGGAAAACCTGAAGAAACCGTTGGTGCCTGCCGCTCCAACTCAATCAAACGTCCTTTCTCGCTGGGGAATTCGTGAGCTGGTCAGGATGACCGGCTCCAAATCACCGCAAGGGTCGGGCGTTTTGCCCAGGGAGGGGCCATGTTCGCGAAGGATGTCGCCGGTCGGGTCGGGAATGAGGCATCGCGGCGTCGGGTTCGATTTCTCGGTACCCTGGAGGACCTGGAGGGCAAGGTCCTGCTGTCAGGCTTCCATCACGGTCATTCCTTGCACCACCATGCCCAGCTCAGCGCTCAGTCGAGCGGCGGGGCGGCCGGTGGGAACAGCTCAACCTCCGGCGACTCCGGATCGGGCGGCGCGACGGGGAACACCACGACAGGGCAGCATGGCGGGAGCTCACACGGACATCGTCAATCGGAGCATCATCGGCGCGGTGGAACTCGGGCCAACGCGGTGGCGATCATCAACTACTCCCCAATGATCACCGTCAACCCGACGATCAACGTGAATCCCTCGATCAGCGGCGGGTCGTCTGAGACCTCCACGAATTCCACCACGAACACCAATTCCGCCAGTAATACGCCTCACACCACGCCGAGCCCGACCCCGGCGCCCACCCCGACCCCGACTCCTGCGCCCACGCCGACGCCGACCGCGACGACCGGCTCCCACAACAATTCGGGGACAGGACCTGCCTCCGGGACGCACACTTCAACGCCGACCCCAACCCCGGCGCCCACTCCGACCCCGTCGCCGACGGGCACGACGGGCGGCGCGGCCAGTGCGACGACCACGACCAACACGAACACGTCGGCCAATTCGTCGGGCTCCGGCGGTTCATCGGCGTCGGCTTCAACCGGGAGCACGGCGAGCACCACCGCGGGCAACTCTTCGACGGGCATGCCGACCACCGGGACCGCGACGTCGGGGACCGGGTCGAGTACGGCGACGAACCCCTCGAACACCGGCTCGACCGGCGCAAGGCTCGGGCTCCGGCACAGCTAGCACGGGCGCGGGAACGTCCAGCTCCGGGCAGTCGTCTTCCGGTAATGGGAGTAATCAATCGAGCTCTCAGAGCCCGGCGGGCACGACAACTCCGACTTCGACCGGCACGGGAACGTCCTCGGCGACGACGGGGGCCTCCGGCTCGTCGCAGACCGGTTCCGGGTCCGGGGCGTCCGCCGGCACCACGACTTCCACCGGTTCGACGACGTCAACCCAGCCCAACGGTAACAACAGCGCGACCACCCAGAGCTCGACGACCAACAACGCCGCGAACGGCGGCTCCGGGCAGACCAGCAGCTCGACCTCGACGAACGTGTCGAGCTGAGCAGCGAGGAGGTCGGGGACTTATCGGGGCGAGCCGGCGAGCCGAGGGACTTCCCTCCTCGCCCGGCTCGCTCCTGTCGTTGAGGAGTCGGCCGCCGCGCGTCGCGACCAAGTTGCTGCTCATACCGATTCGCCGAGGCGAGCAGGTCGTAGAAGGCGAGCAGCCCGCAGAAGATCAATCCGGGCCGACCATCCAGGAACCCCAGGCGCAGGACGTAGCTGTAAATGAACCGGATGACGGGGCGCATGGGCAGCCGCAAGGCGATCTTCTTGAGCCGACGCCTGAACCGCTGGGTCGGACCGATCGTCTCGGGGATCGGCTCGTCTCGGAGGCGCTGGTACTGCGCCGCCTCCCAGATCGCGTAACGGCTATGCTTCTCGACCCACGCGGCCACGGTCGGATAGGCGTGATGTTCCAGCTCGTTCCGGAGCCTGAGGACGCGGCCGGCGAGCTCGACTTGCTCGTGGGCCTCATTGTCGCCACATCGCCCACCCGTGCCATCGGGCATCTTCTCGTAGCGCCCCAGCCGGTGCTTGAATAGCCTGAGGTTCCAGCACTCCGAGTACCCGCAATGCCGGATCCGACGGCCGAGGAAATAGTAGCGCGAGTTGAGATAAAAACCGTCCGCCTCATCCGTTTCGATCCGACGGCCGATCTCCTCAGCCAGTTCGGGGAGCACCACTTCATCGGCGTCCACGATCAGCACCCAATCATTGCGGAACGGCAGGTTCCCCAGGGCCCAGTTCTTCTTCTTCGGGTAGGTCCCGTTGAAGTGGAATTGCACGACCGACGCGCCATGCTCGGCCGCGACCTCGGGCGTCCCGTCGGTGCTCCCGCTGTCGACGACAAACACCTCGTCCGCCCAGGACAGGGCAGGCAGGCATCGCCTCAGATTCTCGGCCTCGTTCCTGACCGGGACGATCGCGCTGACGGGCACTCGGGAGCAACTGATCCGATGGGGTTCCCGCGATGACTCGACCGATACCGATGAAACATCTTCGCACGAACGCATCATCATCCTCACTGGCGTGGAGTCGGGCGGAACCCGGTTGAGATCAGCATTCGACACAATCCGGCGGCGGACCGCCGCCGGTGATCCATCCGTAGATCGCGGCCAGACGATCGGCCTGGCGGTCCCAGGTGTAGTCGCGTTCGATGAGACGGCGGCCGTTCCGGCCGAGGTCGGATCGCTCCTCGGGATCGCGCTCCAGCAGCTCGCGCAGGCCGCGGGTGACGTCCTCCGCTGTGGGCTCGACCACGACGGCCCCGCCGGCCGCGGCCACCTCGGGAAAGTAGCAGGCGGTGGTGATCAGGCTTGGGAGGCGGCAGGCCAGGGCCTCGAGGATGGCCATGCTGAATCCCTCGCTGTAACTGGGCAGGACGAAGGCGTCGGCGGCCCCCCAGGCCCGACGAGCCTTCTCGCCCGAGACATGACCGAGGTACGTGAGACGCCCGGTCAGGCCAGCCTCCTCCATGCGGGCGAGAAACGGCGCCCACGCTCCGTCGTCGTTGCCGGCGAGGAGCAGATGCAGATCGGGACGGTCCGGCGCGATCCGGCGAAGAGCGTCCGCCAGCAGGTCGAGCCCTTTCTTGACGTGCAGCCGTGCGAAGAATAACAGCACGAACTTTCCCCGCAGCTCGGGGTACTCCTCCTCCAGGGCCGACCGGGAGGGCAGTTCGTCGAACGGCGCGAGATCCACACCGTTCGGCGCCAGACCGATCGGCGTCCGCGGGGCGAGGGCCCGGAGGTGGCCGATCTCGGGCCGTGACAGCGCGTGAAGGCAAGCCGCTCGGCGAAGGTTGCCCGTCTCGACGAGCGCCAGGTAGATCCGCTTCTTCCAGTACTTTTGCCGGAGGGCCCAGGGTTCGGCCATGCCGTGCGCGGCGACCAGGTACGGGACACGCGCCGCGATCGCCGCTTTGGCGCCTCTCCTCGTCTGGGGCTGCCAGAGGCCGTGGATGTGGACGACTTCCGCCGATCTCACCGCGTCCTCGATCGGCGTCTCCGGACCATTCAGGCAGAGGCCCGGAGGAAGGGCGACCTGCTCCAGCCGCGACGGCGTGTGCGTGACGATGCCCACATCGTCGCGCACCCGCGACAGGGCTCGGGTCATTCCGAGGATGCTAGGCACCATGCCCCCGTCGCGGCGGGGATCCAGCCCGTTGCAGACGTGGAGCCACCCTCCTCGGGTGAGCGACCGCGACCCGAGATCGCGGCGGGGCCGCGAACCGATCGACGGCCTTTCGCTCGTATGCTGGCTCATCGCCTCACCTCATTTCGGACGCGACCAGGTCGGAAGGCTCGCGGCGGCTATTGCGACGATCTCGGGCGAGATCGATCGCCTCCAGGACGCCGTCGGCAAATCGACCCGGCCCCCAGAATGCCACGACTTCGGCCGCCCGGCGACCCATCTCCGCGAGCGCCTCGCTCGTCGTCGTCGCGATCCAGCCGAGAGTCTCGGCGAGCTCGGCGACGTCCAGGGGATCGAACCGGGCGCCGGTGATCCCGGGCGGATCCGGCACGAGCGTCGCGGCGCAACCGGCGCGACGCGAGATCACCAGGGGCAGGCCGCTGGCGGCGGCCTCGTTGGCGACCAGTCCCCAGGGCTCCAGCAAGCTGGGCAGGACGAACGCGCCCGCGTGCGCGTACCAACGGGGTAGCTCGTCGACCTGGAGGAATCCGGGCCGGTGGATCGCTTCGGCGAACCCGCTGGCCGCGACGGCGGCGTCGACCTCGTCCCTGCCCGGACCGTCGCCGCAGAGCACCAGATCCCAGGGCCGATCGCCCGCGGGGGAGCGCCGGTAGCGAGCGAACGCCTCGACGAGGCGTACCAGGTTCTTTTCGGGCACGAAGCGGCAGACCGTCAGGAAATAGGGGCGCTCGGGCAAGCCCCCGCGCCCGTCAGGCCGGTCGCGCCAACGCCGGGCTGCCCCGGCGAAATAGGCGTTGTCAACGGCGTTGTAACCCATCGCGATGCGGGATGGCGGCATGCCGAGCTGGACCAGGTACTCCCCGTGTGCCGGGCCGCCCACGACGGCCGCGTCGAACAGCCGGATGCGCCGCGCGCTTGATCAGCTCCTTCCACCAGACGCGCGGCTTGTCGATCGCCTGGCTCTCGGACATCAGGATCGTGGCCCGGCGGCGCCGCGCGGCCCAGCGGGCCGCGGCTATCGATTCGGGCCGCGGCGTAGCCCACGATCCCCAGCACATCGGGGCGGTCGTGCTCCAGCGCCTCGAGCATGGCCCATCGGCAGGCGTCGGGTTCGATCGTCTCGAGGACGCGGTCGGGGAACAGCGTGATCCATTCGAACGGCTCGTCCCGACGACTCCGCGTCCAGGGGTAGGTCCGTTCGGTCCCGGCGACCTCGTAGGCGATCAGCCGGTCGCCGCGCTCGTCGAGGCGCGCCGCCAGGCGCGGAGTCGGGCGAGGTGGTAGGGCCCGAAATTGGTGAAGCACACCGAGACGATCATGGGTCCCCTCCCGGGATCGTTCCGCTAGTGGGTCGCCGCGATAGGGATCTGGGCCGATCCGCCGACTCGTCCCGTCGCGGCCGCGGACTTGAGCCTCCTCAGCAGGCCGGCACGCCACGTCATGATCGGCCCCTCGACCAGGTACCCCCCGATGATCCCCGACGCGATACCGGACGAAGCCAGCACAATCCAGGTCCACCGCCAATCGAGCACCAGCGCCGAGCGAATCATGATCGATCCGACCGCCATCATGATCGGTCCGTGGAACAGGTACGTGGGATAGCTCGCCAGCCCGAGGCACGCGATTATCGCCGTCGTGCGCGGGGCCAGACTCCCCGACCGGCTCGGGCCGGCAGCCGCTCGGTCCGCCCCCAGGAAGCGGATCAGCATCAGCGCGAAGGCCAGCCCCGATCCCATGAGCACGAACTCGATCCGCACGCGATCGGTGCATTGCAAGCCCACGCTCGCCGCGAGGACCAGCGGCCATGACCGTGCGACGGCCTGCATCCGAGTGTCCTTCGCCACCCGGTCCCGATGCGCGGCGACCAGGGCACCGAGGAACCAGTTGATCCCCAGGCCGAAGAGTGTCGCCGCGCTCAAGATCGCCGGCGACCTGAGCCCCAGTCGGTACGCCAGGTACATGATTCCGCCGATCCCGAGACAGACCGCGATCCCCGCCACGATCGGCCGACTTCCCCGGTGGGCCGACCGGTAGACCAGCAGGCCGAACAGCGCGTAGTAGAACACCTCGTTGGTGATGCTCCAGGACGATGCGAACGAGCCGTAGGTCTGGCTCAGGTTCTGGATCAGCAACACTTGGCAGCCGAGCACCAGGTAGCTCAATCCGTTCGGCCAGTTCGCGGGCCGATCCGAGGCGATCCACCATTCGACGAGGACGGTGAACAGGAGGGCGAGATAGTACAGCGGGAGGATGCGAGTCAGGCGCGCGAACAGATAGGTCTTGAGCGGGAAGCCGCCCGGCTCGTTCAGGCGCTGGACCGAGAGCTGGATGCAATAACCGCTGATCACGAAGAATCCCATGACCCAGTAGATCCCCGTCCCGGCGACGCCGCCAAGCACTTGACGCGCCAATGAGCCGAGGTCTTCCCTCGCGATCGGCAGCATCGAGAAAGTGACTTCGAGCCCATGGGCGATGACGACCAGGAACGCGAAGAGGCCCCGGCAGACGTCGATCTTGTCGTTCGTATGGAGCCGGGCCGTCGCGAGGTCCGGCTTCTCGTCCCCAGAGCTCGACATGTCACTCATCCTCCCGCGGTGACTTGTCCTCGATGCAGGCTCCCGCCCCGGTTGGCGGTGCGCCGGCACGCCTCCCCCGGCCCATCGGCGGGGATCGTTCATGCCATGCCGACGATCGGCCCGTGCACGCCGGGGAGGTCCCTCGCTCCCGCCGGCGCCCTGGATCGGTTCGCCCACCACATCAGCACGACGAGGGGGAGGGTGGTGAAGCCCCAGTTCAAGTAGAACCAGGCGAGCGGATTGTCGCAGACGACCACGAACCAGGCGTTGTAGTAAGTGATCGCCCACCAGAACTGCACCCAGGGAACGTCTGCGTGAAGACGCAGGTACTCGTAGGCCGCGCGAAAGACCAGGGCGATGCAGGCCAGCACGATCGCGGTCGCGGTCGAGCCTCCATTGAGCTGGGTGGCCCCCAATAGGCCGATCGAGGGCCCCGAGAAGTCCTCCTCGCGCTCGAGCTCCGAGCCGGCGATCCAGGCCTCGATCCAGGCGGGCCGACCGAAGAGCGGTTTGCTGGGCCAGAGGGCGCGCGGGATGAACGTCGAGAAGACCCGGAGGTAGTTCGCGCCGTAGTCGTAGCCCGACTTCCCCGGGACCGTGTCCATCATCAGCAGGAATCCCCCGTACTCCTCCGTCTCGTAGGTCGGGATCTCGTTGTCCAGGTCCGTGACGTTCAGGCTCTGGAGCACGCGCGACACCTGGAAATCGGACAGGAACGACACGAAGCCGGCGAACGAACGGGGATGTTCGCTGTCGGTCCTCCAGCCGATCGCGACCGCGACGACCAGCGCGCCGGCGACGGCCGTCGTGAGCAGGACCGCCCAGGAGGGCCGCTTGAGTCGGGTCAGGTAGAGGGCGCAGATGGTGGCCAGCACGCCGATCAGCGAATGGGACCGCTTGCCGTTGAACATCCAGATGATGGTGTAGGCCGACGAGACGGCCAGGCCGGCCGCCAGGTAGCCGGGCCGCGGAGCCCGGGCGTTCCGACCGGTCACGATCAGGAGCACCGCGGCGACCAGCATCACGAACGGGAAGTTGGTGATGAGCGACGCCTCACCGCTCAGGGGCGTCTCGCCTGCGGACCTCAGCACGACCCCTGCGCAGAACAGTCCCCAGAGCACCAGGAAGGGCGAGAGGGACGATACCCAGGTCGACGACCAGGCCCGCGGCGGCCGGGGCAAGACCCGCGCCAAGGCACGCCCGGGACCCAGGTGGTAGGCCAGGAGGAACCAGAGCAGTGACCACAACGCCATCCAGTCGGCCGCGGCGACCACGTCCTTGCCACGGACCGAAACGCCCCAGTCGTGATAGTGGATCGCCTGGATGACGTAGATCTGCACGTACCCGACGAGGTAGAGCCAGGTCGGCGCGAACGGGTCGAAGCGCCTGGTGAGCACCTGCGCGAGGAAGTACGCGACGATGACACCGGCCGTGACGTACGCGAAGGGTATCTCATCCATGATGCACCCAGGTTCTGACCCTCCGTGATCATGCGACGGGCTTCCCGTCGTCCCGAAATCACCGAGGCGAGTAAGTCCCCGCATACTTCTCGCGGCGAGCCAGCTCGAGGTCGCTCTCCACCATCATCTTGACCAATCCCCGGAAGTCGACCTCGGGTCTCCAGCCGAGGGCTTCCCTCGCCTTGGTCGCGTCGCCGAGGAGGACCTCGACCTCGGAGGGTCGCGTGTACCTGGGGTCGAACACCACGAAGTCGCGGTAGTCCAGACCCAGCGAAGAGAAGGCCACCTCGAGGAACTCGCGGACCGAGTGGGTCTCCCCGGTGGCGACGACGTAATCGTCCGGCTCATCCCGCTGGAGCATCATCCACATGGCCTTGACGTAATCGCCGGCGAATCCCCAGTCGCGCTTGGCCTCGAGGTTGCCCATGACCAGCTTCTTCTGCAAGCCCTCCTTGATCCGCGGCCCCCAGCGTCACCTTGCGTGTGACGAACGACTCGCCGCGGCGCGGGCTCTCGTGGTTGAAGAGGATCCCCGAGCAGGCGAACAGGCCGTAGGCCTCGCGATAGTTGATCGTCTGCCAGTGCGCGTACAGCTTGGCGCACGCATACGGGCTGCGGGGGTGGAACGGAGTGTCGGGGCCCTGGGGCGGCGGCGCCGAGCCGTACATCTCCGAGCTCGACGCCTGATAGAACCTCACCGGCTGGCTGTGGTTCAACTGGCGCACGGCCTCGAGGAGCCGAAGAGTGCCCAGGCCGACGACGTCCGCCGTATACAGCGGCTGGTCGAACGAGACGCGGACATGGCTCTGCGCGCCGAGGTTGTAAACCTCGTGCGGACGTACCTGCTCGAGGACCATCGAGAGGCTCGACGCATCGGCCAGGTCGGCGTAATGGAGCTGGAACCGCTCGGCGACGGAAGGGTCGGCGAACAGGTGGTCGATCCGCTGCCGGTTCAGGCTGCTCGACCGCCGCACCAACCCGTGGACCTCGTAGTCGGGCTTGCTCAAGAGCCGTTCCGCGAGGTAAGAGCCATCCTGCCCCGTGATTCCGGTGATCAAGGCACGTCTCATTTTTCAATCCGTTCCGCGTTCTCGGATTAACGATTCGTCAGGGCAGATAGTACGCCGCTCGAGGGACCGGAAGGATGGGACCGAGCTCCCGGATCAGTTCCCCTGCGAATTGACGAAAGGCTTGGCCGTCGGAGTCCTGGTCGCCGGGGTAGAACACCTCGATGGTGATCGACGAGCCGCGCGTCGCCCTACCATGGCTGCTCTGGCTCGTGATGGGTAGGGTCCGCACGTAATTCTCGAGCCGACCCTCACCGAAAATGTAGTACCAGAAACCGACGTGCTTCACCAGTTCACCTTGCCGGTAGGCCAGGCGCGAGACTCGAACGGGCTGGCTGTCGCCGCCCGGCACTTCGAAGACCCGCGTCTGGGCCTCGATCTTTTCCCACCCGCCCGAGGGCAGGCAGATCTCGGGCGTGTGGCGGAGGTTCGTGCCCATGATCGAGAAGTTCACCCAGAGATTCAGCTTCAGCCCGGGTCGCGTGCGGCTCTCGTACTCGCGGCTGAGGTAATCGCTCGTCTGGGCTTGTCGGATGACCTCGTCGGTGACCGGCAGATCGACGCCGACCCAATCGCCGATCGCCATCGGCAGGCTCTCGAGCGGCTGGCGCAACGACGGACGCTCGGGTCGGCTGACCCCCTCCAGCGCGGCCTGCGCAGCCAGGCCGCTCGTGACGATCGCTCCGCAGATCGCGATCCGTCGAATGTGCGTCATGGGAACTCCTCCTGCGTTCGCCCCTCTCGTGCCTCGTGCCTCGGGCCGTGGAACCGGTCGAGCACCCAGCACTCCAGGTTCAGCAGCAACAGGCCGAACCCCATCATGAGCAGGCCCTCGACCGTGTGGAACGTCCCCAGCGCGTACTCGGGGGTGAAGAAGTGCATGATGTAGCCGGTCAGCATCACGCGGGTGATGTTCGCGGTCAGAGCGATCGGGACGGCCGAGACGATGATCACCGCACGATACCACGCCGGACGCCGCGACAGGTACGCCACCGCGGTCGTGAGTGCGAGGAACCCCGTCAGTTGCCTCATGCCGCTGCAGGCCTCCGCGACGAAGAGCTGGATGCCGCCGGGCAGCGTCAAGTGATTGCCCTCGCGAAGCACGGGCAAGCCCGTCGCGTTCATCACGGTCGCGGCGATCTGGCTGGCCAGGAGCTGGAGCGGGGAGGCCATCCGGGAATAGATCGCTACGGGCAGCGGTACCATGAAGAGCAAGAATGTGAATGTGAACCAGAATCGCCGGAGGGCCTCGGCGCCGAGGAGGAGGCCGAACATGCCCGTCAGGCCCGCGATGAACGCGACCTGGCCGAGGAACGGGATCGGCAGCGGGATCGTCACGAGCCGGATCAGCACGGATGCGGCCAGCATCGTGCCGCCGATCGCGCCGCCGCCCCGGACCGCCACGGGGCCGCGCCGGGCCGCCTGATCCGCGAAGTACGCGGCGATCAGGGGCACGAGGAATCCATGGCTGTAGTTCTCGTCGGTCGTCCACGCGTAGTAGAAATGCCGGAGGACATCGCGGAAGAGCAGCAGGAACAGCGCCGTGCAGCTCACGGCGCCGAGCCAGACCGGGCGATCGCCGGGCTCCGCGATCGATCGGCGGAAGAGCGTCAGGAGGTTCCAAGGCTGAGCGTCGATCGCGGGTGGAGAAGCCATCGCCTCGGAGATTGCCGCCATGTCGGGTATTCCTCGTCGGGGTCTGGGAGAGAAACCGTCGGAACCCGGAGAATTCGCTTCTGAGCGAGCGCGGCGATCCCCGTCCCCACGGGACCGCCGGCGCGACTCGGTCGTCAGTTGGCCCTCGCCGTCCCGTACCCGGCCCGCGGCTTCACCCTCGTATCGCCCGACTTCTGGAGCAGGCTGACGCGGCGGCTGATATCGTCGCTGTTGTTGACGGCCAGCGCGGCCCGGAGCGCCGCCTGCCGCTGTCCTTCGTCGTTGAGCCGTTGCGCGATGTCGGCGAGGTTGAACCACCATGAGCGGCGGATCAGGTCGTTGTCGACCAGCTCGATCGCCTGGCGGTATTGCTCGGCGGCGTCCTGCCATCGCGAGCGGAGCGTGAGGGCCTCGGCCCGCGCCGCCAGCAGTCGCGGATCGGCCGGGCCGTCTCGCGTCGCCCCCCAATCATCGCCGAGGATCCGGTCGAGAAGGGCATCGGCCTCGGTCGGTGCCCGCTCGCGGAGGATCCGGGCGGTCGCCAGCAAGACGGTGGGATTGTGCGGCAGGGCGCGCGACCATCCCCGGAACTCGAGTCCGTCGCGCGCGGCCAGCTCGGCGACGATGTCGTGGACCGCGTCCTCCGACGGCAGGAGATAGTAGTAGCGGCGCAAGCCCGGATCCTCGGCGAATCGCGGCGTGACCGATCGCGAAAGGCCGCCGTCCGCCGCGGACGAGAGGGCCCGGTGATACAGCCGCAGCGCCGCGTCTCTCTTGCCCGAATCCATCAGCCGGCGCGCGCTCCAGGCCAGGCTCACGGAATCGCGGCTGAGTCCCAGGCCGCGGATTCGTCCCGAGCCATCGCCACCGGTCCCCTCGAGCTGCGACATCGCCAGCCGGGCGGTGGGGTTCAGGGGCGAGACCTCGAGAGCCTGCGTCAGGATCGATGGCGCTTCCGTCGCGGAGTGACGCTCGTCCTGCTCCACGCCGGCCGTATAGATGGCCCAGTGCGCCAGGTGCTGGGCGGTGGTCTTGATCCAGCGGCCGCCGGGCCGCTCGAGGTTCTCGGGTAGACGTCGGCGCCGGGCCGACCCGTCGGCGGTCAGGAGCCGCTGGGTCACGACCGAGGAGTTCGAGGCGTCCAGGGTCCACCACCAGGACAGGACGCAGGAGATCACGCCGATCGCCAGGGCGACGACCCCGACGGGTGGCAGGGCGAGCCAGCCGGGCAGGACCCACTGACCGGGCTCCTGGGGCACCGTCGGCACCGCCAGCCCTCCGCGACGCGACCGCTCGACGGCCGGTCGCGGGCCGGGGCTGTTCCGGTGGGTCGCGAGGATGTCCCGGACCGACGGCAGCTCGGCCTCGTTCGACGCCGGACCTCGCTCGTGGTCGATCGATTCCGACGCCACCGCGTCGATGCGCGATCGCCGGGGCGGCTTCCGCCTGCGCGGGCCGCGGTCCATGGGCCGTGCCGGCCCGGCGCCCGACGTCGGCCCTCGCCCCGTGCGGACCCCTTCGCCATCGCCTGATCGGGTCCGGCTACTCGGTCGAGCAGCGGCACTCTGTCGGGGAGAGCGGATGACGTCCGGATCGGGGTCGGTCTCGGCCGAGTGACTCGACTCCGACCCGAGCGGCGGGGCCTCGAAGACGTCCGTCTCGGCGACGTCGAACTTCTCGGCTTCCAGGAGGAATGCCGGAACCACGTATTCGGATGGCGAGGCGTCAGATTCCGCTTCCCAGGGCTCGAACGGTGCCCTCGTCGGGTGGGCGTCTACCAGCGCATCTCCAGCCTCGACCTCGGTCGGTTGGACCTGCCCGGCAACGGTCGAATCGGGCTGCTGGAATGGCTTCTCGGTGAAGTCCGATGCCTGCGGCGAGCTGGCGGGCGGATCGGACGAAGGCGTCGCGCGCGGTTCGTCGCGGTAGGCGGCGGGAGGGGGTGTCGGCCGCAACTCCGGTTCGACGCGTGGCGTCGCCGGCGCGAAGTCCGCGCGAGGCGCCTTCCATACCGGCTCGATGCGCGGGGCGCTCGGGGTCGGTACCGGGCGGGTGGGACGATCGACCGTCGGCGGGCTCACCGACGGAGGGCGATACAGTGGCCGCTCGGTGTCCCGCGGGGCCTCCGGAGGCGTGGAGTAGGAGACTCGCTGGCCGCCCGTGTCGAGCCGCGCGGCGCGCGCCTTGAGATGCGCCTCGGCCGCCTTCCAGCGGGCCCGCCAGCGATCGGGATCGGAACCCGGGCGGCCGGCGCTTTTCGAGGAATCCGTCGGAGCGGTGACTCCGGCCTCGGCCTTCCCCGCTTCGCTCGCGCGTGGGAGTTCGATCGGCGCGGGCGGCTCGGAGGCGGGATAAAGCTCCCAGTCGGGCTCCGCGGCCACGTCGTGCCGGAGGGTCAGGCAGTAGGGACCCAGGCGGAATGGGACATCGAACGGCAATGGGCAAGGGCCGGCGAGGGGTCGGCCTTCAAACAAGATGGACGCGTGGCCGGACGATGGGATCAGGCTCCAGGTCCGCCCCTTGCGAGTGAGGCGGCATACTTCCTCGGCGAGTCGATCGTCGGGTAAGTGGATCTCGCAGAACGCGGCGCGGCCGATCCGGACCGAGATCCAGTGCAACTCCACGACGCGAATCGGCCCCGATTCACGATCCTGAATGTGGAGGCAAGTGGATTCCGGCATGGTGGGAGCAACTCCTCCTTGAGTCTCGCCCGGCTTTCGATCCCTCAAGCCCGGTCGACGAACAGATCCGTACCGCCCGCCAGCCAACGGTTCCAGGTGCCGCCCAGCGCGCTCGCCGAGATCGCCACGGCCGGCAGCTCGACGGTCCAGTGCAGGATCGACCATAGACTAAAGCCGACGGCGGCCCCGATCAAGCCACGAGCCAGCGCCCGATCAGCCGAGCCGACCCTTCCCAGGCAAGACGGGAGGCGGCAGATCGACCACAATGCGGCCAGTGCCAGCAGGGCGATCCCGGCCCACCCTGCCTCGACGGCCCATCGCAATGCGCTGCTCATGGCAGGCCCCGACGGGACGTCCTCCGTCTTGAAATACGCGTAGACCGTCGGGAAGGTGCCGAAGCCCGTCCCGACCGCCGGGAAGTCCTCGAGGATCGGCCGACATTCGGCCCAGAGCCGGCGCGTGGACTCCCACGAGATCGGCGGGACCGGCGACTGGCTGCCGATGTACCTCGGCCAGGCCGCCACGCTCGCCGCGCCCAGCCCGAGGGACGCCAGCAGGAGCGCGGTCAGGCCGGCCGCGGCCCATCGGCCGCCGGGTGTTGCGACGCCGGGCAGCCCCACCAGGAGCATCGCCGCGGCGAACGGCCAGCAGAACCAGGGGCCGGACATCATCCCGGCCAGGAATGACCCGGCCGCCAGCAGCAGGACCACGAGCACGGCCAGACCCCCCTGCCCCGAGGCCCTCAGCCGGTCGCCGAGGCCCTCGCGGCTGCCGCGCGGCGAAAGCACGTGAAGCAGGATCGCCAGCCCCACCGGCATGGCCATCGAGCCGATCGCCAGCAAGGCGCCGGGACCGCCCATCATCGTCCCCAGCAAATAGGGACGCTCGGGGACCGACGCGATCTTCTCGATCGCCGGCCGGGCGTCGCGCGACGGGGCCTCCAACCGCCGCAAGGCGACGGGCGTGGGCGAGACGAGCAAATCGTCGAGGTTCGGCCCCCAGACCGGCGCAGGTCCCGGCATCATGAACCCCAACAGGCCCTCGGTCCCGCCGCCGAGCTGCACGATCGCGAGGGCCGCGTTGACCAGGAAGATCGCCAGCACGCTCCCCAGCAGCCAGTAAAGCCGCCTCATCCGGTCAACGAAATGCGAGGCTGTCCAGAAGATCGCCAGGCACGCGACGGCGCCGACGAGCCATCGGAGCGTTGCCGCCCGGTCGAGCGTCGCCGGCGATCGGACCGGCGCGGGCGGCACCGGCTCGGCCTCGGGATCATCCTCCTGCACCAGGCGGGACCAGGTCCCGGTGGTCCACACGTCCTGCGCCACCGGCGAGATGCGTCGCCCCAGCGCCTCGGGAAGGGGCAGAGATTGCGCGACGCCCAGGGCCAGCGCCAGCACGCCCAGAAAGGTCATCGGGCTCTTCAGCATCGCGATCCGGCCCCGGACGGCACAATGCAAGAGCCGGCTCATGACCATCAGAAACGCCAGGGCCGCCAGCGCCGGCGGAAACCACCAGACCGCGCCGCCGAAGCACAGACCGCTTCCCAGCACGAGCACGACGAGCGCCGTGATCAGCACGCGATCGGTGGCCGCCATGATCTTCTGACGCAGTTCCACGATGGATCTCCGGGTTGATCTGCGCGGGACACTCAAAGGCCGTTCCATCACGTCCCGGCCATGGCCATGGCTTCCTCGTCCTCCGCGGCGGACTCGGCCCGTTCGGGCGCCGGCAGGACGCCGTGGTCATCGTAATAGCTCGACCAGTTCTCCATGTCCTCGGTCAGCCCGTTGAACACGACACCCGCGATGGCCACGTGCGACTGCTCCAGCATCGACTTGGCGCGGTGGAGTGTCATCAGGTGATGCGAACCGGATCGCACGACCAGGAGCGCGGCATCGACGATGCGGCCGAGGAACCGGCAGTCGGCCAGTCCGAGGACCGCCGGCCCGTCGAGGATCACGCGGTCGTAATGGCCGGAGAGCGCCAGTAAGAGCTGGCGGAGCTCCAGCGTGCCGAGGATCTCGATCGGTGTGTCCCGCGTGTCGCCGGTCGGGATGAAGTCGAGGTTGGGGATCCGGGTGTGGCGGAGCGTCCGCTGCCAGGGGACCTCGCCCTTGAGGACGTCGGCAACGCCCAGGACCGACCGCGGGTCCTCGTCCTCGATGAACACGTCGGCCAGGCTGGGCCGGCGGAGGTCGATGTCCAGGAGCAACGTCCGCTCGCCGGCCAGGGCGCAGGTGGCCGCGAGGTTCAGGGCCGTCGTGCTCTTCCCCTCGCCCGCCTTGGAGCTGGTGACCAGCAGCGTGATGATCGGCCCGCGTCGGTCCGCGACGCCCAGCAGGCTGGCCCGAACGTTGCGGTACGCGTCGCTGGCGAGGGCGTCGGACGACCCGGGTGTCCACAGGTGGCTACCCCGCTGCGTCATCGCGGTCCGGCGGATGCGGGGGACCACGCCCAGGAGCGGCAGCGTCAATCCGTGGCTGACATGCTCCGGCACCTTCACGGCGTGGTCGATATGCTCCAGCAGGCAGACCAGGCCGATGCCTGCCGCCAGGCTCACGAACAGCGATGCGACGATCAGGAGCACGCGGTTCGGCTTGAGCGGCACGGACGGCTCCGTGACGCTCGACGGCACCTTGACGAAGTCGGTGGAGGTCAGCGACTCGGAGAGGATCTCGAAGTCGGCGAGCTTGACCTCCAGGTCGGCGATCTGCTTGGCCTTCTGCTGGCCGTCCGCCATCAGGTCGAGGATGTGCTGGTGCGCAGGGAGCTTGGCGCGCATCTCGATCAGCAGCCGATCGTGCTCCTCCTTGTCGGCCTCGATCTCCTTGCGATACTGCTCGATGATCATCTCGGTCGGCGTCAGGCCGACCTCGGTGCGCACGTTCCTCAGCTCGTCGAGCTCGTCGAGGACCATCTCGAGCTTGCGTTTCAGGGCGATCGCGTAGCTGTCGCCATTGAAATCGCGAGTCGTCTGCTTCGCGTAAGCCAGGAGCTCGGTGTACCTCCGGCGCTCCATCTCGAGCTGGCTGATCAGCGACTCCTTCCGCGCCGCGTCAGGGCTCCGATCGATCGCGGGAAAGCTCTGCATCAGCATCATCTGCTGGTTGAGCTCGCCGAGCCGAAGCTGTTTCTGGCTGAGCATCGTGCTCATATTAATGTACTTCTCTTCGAGGATACTCCTCCCGCCGGCGCCGAAGGTGGCGGTGGACTTCAGCAGCTCGGCGCTGATGTCGCCTTTCAGCTTGATCTGGTCCTCCCTGAGCTTGGCGAGGTTCCGGTTGGCCTGGAGCCGGCTCTCCTCGATCTTCTTACCGTTCTCTTCCTTGGCCTCAGCGGCGAACTCGCGGAGCAGGACCTCGAGCAGCCTCTTGGTCCGGAAGGGGTCGCGTCCTTCGAGGCTGACGAGGAAGGTGTTGCCGCCCTTCTGGATCGGCTGGACGTTGAGGCTGAAGAGCAGCTCGTTCACAGGGTCTTCGAACTGGCCCATGTCGTTCCGGATGTCTTCCGCGCCGACCGCCTTCTGCTTGAGCCGCAGGCTCTTGATCTGGGCGGCGCGGTTGGGGATGTACTGGGCCTGGCTCCCGGAATCGCGCCGGCCGAGGTCGTGCGAGACCAGGGACGAAAGGATGGGGTCGTAGTCCGGTACATTGATCTCGACTTCCGCGGTGACGAGGTAGACCGGCGCCATCCTCAGGGCGTAGATGCAGCCCAGGACGGCCAGCGGTACGGCGACGGCCAGCACCATCCAGATCCGGCGCCTCAGGCGCGGAAGTAGTCCGACGTCGTCTTGGTCGCGGCCGGGTTGACGGCGAGGTGAGCGGCCGCCGGAGCCGCCCGCATCGGGGTCGGGGCGGCATAGCCTCGATAGGTCTGGATCGCGTCCATAGTCGCCTCCGTGACGATGTGGCTGGTCAAGGCCGCGCGGGCGAATGTGGTCCGGCCAGGCGATCGGCGGCCGGTCGAGGAACGGGCGGCGCGGCGAGCCTGGCCGTCAGGCCTCGGGTAGCGAGGCGCCCCAGGAGCGTCGCGATCCGTCCGAGCCCGCGCGGCGCCGGCGGCGCGGGCAGGGCGGGAGCCGATCCGTCCGGCGGATGTGGCCGCGCGGACGGATCGGCTTCCGTCCCCTCTTCGAGTCGCTCGATGCGCCCCGCCAGTGCCAGTCCCAGCCGCTGCATGTAGCGGAAGACGATGTCCGCCGCCAGGGGCGTCTCCTCGCCCAGGGCCAGCTCCATCGTGATCCATCGCCCGCGGCCACCGGAGAGTCGAAAGATCGCGGACGGCCCCGACACCGCCTCGGCGGCGTGTGCCCGCGGCAGATCGGGCTCGACCGGGCCGCCGCTGGCGATCCGCACGCGCCGGCAGCCCATTTCTTCCGCCGCGCGATCGAGGACCTGGCCGGCCGCCTCCGCCGAGGGACACAGCTCGATCCGCTGGATGGCCTCCCAGGTCAGCGTGGCGGCGGTCCGCTCCTGGCGTCCGCGGGTCAGGCGGTCCTGCAAGTCGTCGCGGAGGTTCGCCAGTTCGTCCCGCCGGCTGGTCACGACCAGCAGGAATGCCAGGCAGCCGAAGATGCCCAGGATGAGCGTCAGGTACTCGTTCCCCCACGCGACGCCAAGCATCACGGCGCCGCAAAGGAACGACGCGAAGAAGTAGAGCATCAGCGCCGCCCCGCGCGGGTTGAGGCCCAGCCCCATCAAGAGGTGATGGACGTGCCGCCGGTCGGCCGCGCTGAGCGGCAGGTTGCGCACCCATCGCCGGAAGATCGCCATCGCCGTGTCGGAGATCGGCAGGCCCATCGCCACGATCGGGAAGAGGATCGAGAAGGCCGACGGGCCGCCCATCGACCCCTGCACCCCGATCACGCCGATCAACAGTCCGATCAGCATGCTGCCGCTGTCACCGAGGAAGATGCAGGCCGGGTGCCAGTTATAGAGCAGGAACCCGGCCAGGCTGCCCGACAATGCCACGGAAAGGACCGCGGCGTCGAAGTTCTCGTTGTGGATCGCCACGAGCGTCAGCGTGCCGGTGACCAGCAGCCCCACGCCGGAGGCCAGCCCGTCCATGCCGTCGATCAGGTTCCAGATATTCATGCAGCCCAGGAACCAGACCATGGTGACCAGCAGGCTCGGCACGGACAGGTCGAACGGAAGCCCCAGCCTCGAAAGCTGGAGCGCCGGCTCGGTCAGGTCGAAATTCAGGTGGAGGAACTCGATGGAGCGGATCCGCACGCCGCCAAAGTACAGCGTCAGCACGGCCGCCGCCTGTCCCAGGAGCTTGATGCGGGGTCCCAACGAGCGCGTGTCGTCGACGAATCCGACGGCCAGGATCACGAGCGCCGCGAACAGCAGGCAACCGCGGCCCGGCATCGGCGCGCCGCCGGCCGCCTGCAGGCCGACCGACGCATCGAGTTGGGTCAAGAGGGTCGCGGTCGCGACCCCGATTGCCAGCGCCAGCCCTCCGAGCCGCGGGATCGCGGCCTGATGAATCCGCCGGAAATGGTCGGGCCGGTCGATCGCTCCCACGCGGGTCGCGAACCACGTGACCAGCGGCGTCGACAGCACGCACCCGAGCATCCCGAAGGCGAAGATCGTCAGATAGACGTTCGATATTATCATGAATCCGATCATCTCCCGAGGGATCGATCGCTCTCACCAGGACGCGGGGATGTCCGACGTCGCCCTGGTTGGTTGGAGGGCGCACGTAGGACCGAATCGCCGCGGCGGTGGCGATGGTTGCTCCGCTCATCGGTCGCGTCGGGATGCTGGCCGGCTCGAAGCCGGCATTGGCCTGCCGGAGGGGGCGCGTGAGCCGCGCGGTAGATCGCAAGGGGGAAGAAGCATAACATGATAGGGCTCGTCTTCCTTGACTCGTACGGGTGCAGCCCGATCCGGAGCGTCCATTCCAGAGTAGGATTTCAGGCCGACGGGCAGTATGCTCTCCCGGCCCCGATCGGTCAAGACGGACTTGTCCAGCGAGACGGAAGGGTTGGAAGGGGCGGAGGGCGCAAGCCTGAAGAGAGGGGCTCGAGACTTGGCCGTGCCAGAGCTCCTCAGTGCCTCAACTCCTTGATGAACACATTCTTGAACTGGATGAGGCTGGGCGGCCCGATCCACTTGCCGTCGCGCATCGCCCCGTGATGCTGGAGGCCGATCCGGCCGCGGGCCGGCAGCTCCGGGATGTTGGCGCCCGGGATGACGAGCCGGTTGTTGAGCACGACCTTCACAGTGTCGCATTCGAGCGCGCGACCGGGAGGATTGCCACCGGCTGGCGGCCGGTCGAATGGTCGGTCGCGGTCAGCGCGTGACGACCGCTTGTTGAGTGGCCGACGGGAGAGCCGCCTCGGCCGCTTGCGGCGGGATCGGCAGCACGCCGGACCTGCCGAAACGCTCGGAATGGATACGCTGGGCAGGCACCCCGTTCTGTCGGAGCCACTGCGAGAGGGTCTCGACGAAATCGCCCGGCCCGCAGAGGAAATGGCGGGCGGCAGCAGGTTCGGGGACGTGGCGGGCGAGGAGGGCCGGCGTGACGCGGCCGACCGAACCGGTCCAATCGGGATCGGGCCGGCTCAGCGTGAGGACCAGCCGGAATCGGGCGAGCCGCAGCCGCATCGCGTCGAGTTCGCGCCCGAATATCACGTCGTCATGCGCACGACAGCCGTAGAGGAGCGTCACGGGGACTTCGAGCTGGAGGTCGAGGATCGTGCGCAGGATGCTCATCGCGGGAGTGATCCCGCTGCCCGCCGCGGCCAGGACCAGGGGCTCATTGTGCGTCTCGGGGTCGAACACGAATCGTCCGAGCGGTCCCTGGACCATCAGCTCGTCGCCCGGACAAAGCGAGTGGACCGCCGACGAGACGATCCCCGCCGGATTCCGCTTCACCGTCACCTCGAGCATGTCGGGACGCGTCGGCGGAGAGCTGATCGTGAACGATCGCCATATCGGGCCGGCCGGTCCCGACACACAGACCTTGACGTGCTGGCCCGGGCGGTGCAACGCCAGCATACGCGCCGAGTTGTCCAGGCGGATCGTCCGCGTGTCGGGCGTCTCCTGGACCACCTCGACGACGCGCAGCGACTGCCCCGACTCGTGTTTCGTGTCGCCGGCCGATGGCGAATCGGTTGCAGCCGGCAGGGCGACGAAGACCCGGCCGTCCTCGACCTTCACCGGGTAGGTCCGTAGCGAGCAAGCTTCGCCGTCAACGCTCCGCCCGTCGTCGCAATGGAACGCCCAGCCGTGCCAGGGACAGGTCACGATACCGCCAGCGAGTTCCCCTTCGGCCATCGGTCCACCCTCGTGCGGGCAGAGGCCGTCGAGGCATCGCACCTGCTCGCCGACGAGGAAGACCGCCAGGTCGCGGCCGTCAACCTGCACGGCCCGCCGACCGTCGCGGCGGAGGTCGGACATCGTGCACGCCTCACGATAGCCGTCGAGCGATGCGACGGGCCCGGTCGGTTCCGCCGGCTGCTCCTGAGGCGCCGAGGTGTCTGCCGCCTCCGCCGTCGCTTCATTCTCCGGATCGAGACGCACGAAGTTCCTGCGGAGCGCGGCACACCGGGGGCAGAAAACGGGCGGATCATCGCCGCGGTGCTGGTGGGAGCAAGACTCGCAGAGCCAGACATCGGGGCGGTGCTCGTCCGGACCGAGGGCCGACGCCTGATGCGCGTCGCCCAGCCGCTGGCGCCAGAAGCGGCTGAAGGTCTGTCCTAGCTCGTGCTCTTCGTCGTAAGTGCGCACGAGCTGGGAGATCACCTCGGGGAGTTGGACCAGGTCGACCCCCTTGCGGTAGAGCCGGCCGAGCTCGACGCGGCCCTGAACGCCGCCGCCGACCAGTACGTCGAACGCGTCGCATGTGGTCGAGCCGCGCCGCACCCTCACTCCCTTGAGCCCGATGTCGCCGGTATACGTCTGGGCGCACGAGCTGGGACAGCCGCTCATATTGACCTTGATCCCGGCAAGGCGGACGCCCTTGGCGCAGGGCGTCCATCAGTCCGAACGCATGGCCCTTGGTCTCGCTCACGGCGATGTTGCAGAATTGTCGGCCCGTGCAGGCGATGATGTTGCGCGCGATCGAATCGGCCTCGTGCTCCAGGCCGACGCGGTTGAGCGCCCGCACGGCCCAGGCGCGGTCGCTCGCCGGGATGTTGGGGATCACGATCCCCTGGTCGTACGCCGTGCGGAGTGTGCCGTCGCCGAACCGATCGGCCAGGTCGGCCAGGCCGTCGAGCTGCTCGTGCGTCAGCCGGCCCAGCGGGATCGACACCCCCAGCGCCAGGAGGCCCGCCTGCTTCTGGGGGAACCAGCCGATGAAATCCTCCTGCTCGTCGATCTCCGGGATCTGCGCATCGGACGGCTCGAGCGCCTGGCCCAGACGCGCCTCGACGCGACGCAGGAACTCCTCGACCCCGATCTGCTCGATGAGGTACCGCAGCCGGGCCTTGTCGCGTTTCTCGCGCGAACCATGGTCGCGGAAGACGTGCAGCGCGTGAAACAGGACGTCGGGTGCCTCGTTCTCGCGGACCCACGCCGGCACCTTCCGGGCCAGGTGAGGGTTCTGGCCCTGGGTCCCGGCCAGGAGCCAATGGAACGCGATCGATCCATCGTCGCGCCGGGCGGCGACGAAGCTGGTGTCCTGCGTCCAGCAATGCAGCGCCGGGACGGGTCGGCCATCCACGGCCACGTTGAACTTGCGGGGCAGGTCCGACAGCACGCAATCGTCGAGGAACACGTCCGTCAAGCGGCGGCAGAGCGCGCGGACATCCACCAGCTCAGCCGGGTCGAGGCCCGCCCAGGGATGCGTCATCACGTTGCGGACGTTGTCGTGCCCCGTCTGCTTCGACGTCAACCCGACCGCCTCGAGCCGGCGGACCATCTCCGGCAGGTCGTTGACGTGCAGCCCCTGCACCTGGAGGTTCCCGCGCGTCGTCACGTCGATGATGCTATAGCCGTCGCGCGCGATCACCGCGACCATCTTCGCCTGCTCGGCCGTCATCTCGCAGCCGGGGATGCGGATCCGGACCATGTACCGGCCGTCCTCGACCCGCTTGCGGTAGAAGGTCCCATACCACTTCATCCGCTCAAGGTCCGGGTCGGGGATCTCCGACATCGCGGTCCCCGCCCGCGCGTGGGCCTCGATGTCGGGCCACACATCGAACCCGTGCTTCTCCGCCTTCCAGGCTTCGACTTTGGTAACCGTTCACAGAGTGGGATAACCGGTATCAGGCAACCTCGACCTTTGGTGGATTCGCTGGCACGAGGGAGGGGATCGCTTGGCCACCGCGAGCCGCCTCGAAACAGGATGTCAGGTAGTCCAGCACATTCCGCCCCTGCTGGCGGCAGGTGGCTACCACCGTCAGCATCCGCTCCACGAACCGGCTCCCCGCCGCGCTATCGGTTCCCCCGCTGATCCGACGCCAGATCACCGCGTGCCGCTCGGCGCGCTCGGCGGCGTTGTTGGTCGGCGGCACACCCGCGACCCGCGCGAAGGTCCACAGGCTCTCCTCGACCCGCAGGAGCTCGGCGCAGGTCCCTCGGGTCCGCGCAGTCGCAGCGCGCCCCGTCCTCCAGGGCCGTCTTGAACTCGCGCCTCAACCGGGCCATCGCCGTGCGGAATCGCCCCCAGTCCACTCGCTTGGCCTCGAGGCGATGCCACCAGCGGAACAGCCGGTCCGAGAGGCGCAACAGCTTCTTCCCGATCGGCGCGGCGGCGCCGCCGCGGTCGATCATCGCCTGGAAATCGCGGCGGAGATGACTCCAGCAGACCGGCCGGCTGGCCCCTGCGATCCAGTCGTAGGCGCTCCAGCGGTCGGTCACCGCGATCGGGCCGTCTTGAGTCCCCAGGACGGCCCGGGCGACCCGGGCGTTGCGGTTGCGGGCGATCGTGAAGACCGTAAACAGGGCCGTCACCGCCGCCCACAGCCAGGCCTTGTGCCGGTCCTCTCGCCAGCCGGTCTCGTCGGCACCGATCACCCCCGCCGTGTGGACCGCCGTGGCCAGTTCGTTGTATGGGGCCTGGAGCGCCTCGGCCGACAGCCGCTCCAGCTTGCTGATCATCCCGGTGGAGATCGACAGCCCGAAGAGGTCGCCGGCCAGTTGCTGGATCGGCCGCTTGCTCAACCGGTAGGCGCCGGCCAAAGTGGCCAGTGTGGCCTGCAAGTAAGGGCCGAAGCGGACCGTGGGGACGCCCTCGGGCAACGGACCGCAGGTGGTCTGACCGCAGTCGGGGCAGGCCAGGCGATGCAGGCGGTATTCGTCGACGATCGGCTCGATCCGGGGCAACTCGGCGACCTGATGGATCAGGGGGTCGGGGTCCTCCCCCGACAGCGCATGGCCACACCGCCGGCACGCATCGGGCTTGCAGTCGGTGGACGAGCGGAGCTTCTCGGGAGGGACCAGGGCGCGGAACGCCTTGCGATGGCCGGGTTGACCGCCGCGCCTCCGCCGCGACGGCGGTGTGGGCGGCTTGCGCTTCAGGCCGATCGGGTCGGAGGAGGGCGGCTTGGAGGAGTTGGTGGAGTTGAGTTGGAGCCGGGCCTGGAGGTCGCGGACGGTGGCTTCCAATTCGGCGATCCGATCGTGCAGGGACTTCCAGCCGTCCAAGAGGGTGACCTGAAGGTCCGCGGGCACGCGGCTCCAGAGTGGCTCAAGGAGTGGAAGCTGTTGACTCATATGTAGTAGTACGAACCGACTGTACAAATTGTTCGGGGTGTGAACAGCTACCTCTCTTCAACACCGATCTCCATGTGCTCATCTCGGCGCTTCAGACCGGGAGGGTCGGGGCGGTCTCGGAGCTCGACGAGCAAGGCGGCGAAGTCGGTGGGGGGGTCGGCTTCGACGTGGAGGGGGACGCCGGTGATCGGGTGGGTGAAGCCGAGGGTTCGGGCGTGGAGGGCCTGGCGATGGAAGGTGACCCGGGGAGGGGGGAGAAAGCGTGGACGATAGACGGGATCGCCGACGACCGGCAGTCCGAAGGCGGCCAGGTGGATGCGGATCTGATGGGTCCGGCCGGTCTCGAGCCGGCAGGCCATGAGCGCGGCGCGGCTCCCGAACCGCTCGAGGACGCAGTAGTGCGTCACCGCGTGGCGGCCTTCGTCATCGTGGGCCACGCCGCGACGGCGGTCGCCGCGGTCGGCGACGAGGGGTAGGTCGATCCGCCCGGCGTCGAGGTGGGGCGAGCCCTCAACCACCGCCAAATACTGGCGCTCGATGGTGTGGGCCTTGAACAACGCTTGCAAAGCGCGGAGGGCTTCGGGAGAGCGGGCGAAGACCAGGGCCCCAGAGGTGTCTTTGTCGAGCCGGTGGACGACCCCGAGATAGGGCCGTCCGCCGTAGCGGAGTTGGAGGTAGCGACCCGTTCGTTCCCGGAGAGTGTTGCACTCGCCGTCGGGCGTGGGGACAGAGAGTAACCCGGCGGTCTTATCGACGATGATCAGGTGCCGGTCCTCGAAGAGGACCTGCAAGCGCTGAGCAACTTTCCGCGCCTTCGGCCGATTGGGGAAGAACGCGACCGCCGCATCGGACTCGACGGCCAAGCCCGGCTCATCGCTACGTTGGCCGGCCAGGTCGATCCGGCCGTTGCGGATCGCCTCGCGCGCGGCGCGCGACAGGCCGAACAGCTTGGCGACGAGTTGGTCCAGCCGGATTGGCATGCCCGACCCCCCTCACTCTGTTCTGCCGCCCCGGCAGCGCTTCCGACGGACCCCTTCGACCAGCCACTGAACGTCCGCCGCTCGTCCTGCTGCGTCCCGACCTATGAACGCCGACATTCGGGGCGTCTGCTCAGGCGAGCAGGCCGGTCACGACCCTGCCGTGTACGTCGGTGAGGCGGTACTGGCGGCCCTGGTAGCGGAAAGTCAACTTCGTGTGGTCGATCCCGCAGAGGTGCAGGATCGTCGCCTGCATGTCGTGAACGTGGACGGGGTCGGACGTGATGTTCCAGGCGTAGTCGTCGGTCGCCCCGTAAACCGTGCCGGGTTTGATGCCGCCCCCCGCGAGCCACCAACTGTACGCCTTGCCGAAGTGGTCCCGACCCTGGGGGTTGGCGGGGTTCCCCTGTCCGAACGGGGTGCGGCCGAACTCGCCGCCCCAGATGACCAGCGTGTCGTCCAGCATCCCGCGCTCCTTGAGGTCGCGCACCAACGCCGCCGACGGACCCTCCGTGTCCTTGCACTGCTGCTCGAGCTGGGTGAAGAGGTTCCCGTGCTGGTCCCAGCCGGAGTGCATCAACTGCACGAACCGGACGCCCCGTTCGAGCAGCCTGCGGGCGATCAGGCAGTTGTTCGCGAACGTGCCGTGTTGCAGGGCGTCGGGACCGTAGCGCGCGAGCGTGGTCTTCGACTCGTTCGAGAAGTCGACGAGGTCGGGCACGCTCGTCTGCATCCGGAAGGCCATCTCGTACTGGGCGATGCGCGTGTCGATCTCGGGATCGCCATAATCGGAGAGATGCACCGCGTTCATGGCGGCCATGTCGTCGAGCAACGCACGCCGCCCCTCGCGGCTCACGCCCGGAGGGTTGGCCAGATACGGCACGAGGTCGCCCGTGTTCCGGAACCGGACCCCTTGGTACCGGCTGGGTAGGAACCCGCTGCCCCAGTAGTAGTCGAAGAAGAGCTGGCCGCAGGTCTTCCCCTTGTCGCTCGAGGTCATCACGACGAAGGTCGGCAGGTTGTCGGTCTCGCTGCCGAGTCCGTACGACAGCCAGGCCCCCATGCTCGGCCGGCCGGGGGCCTGCGCACCGTCATGAAGAACGTCACGCCGGGCGCGTGGTTGACCGCCTCGGTGTACATGCTTCGAACCAAGCAGATCTCGTCGGCGAGCACTCCCACGTTCGGGAGCATCTCGCTCATCTCGATGCCGGACTGGCCGTACTTCTTGAACGGCTTGATCGCAGGGAGGGTCGGCCATTTGCCGTAGCCGCTCGACATGGTCGAGAGCCGGGTCATCCCGCGGACGCTGTCGGGGATGTTCTTCCCGGCCGTCGCCCGCATCACCGGCTTCGGGTCGAACAGATCCACATGTGAAGGTCCACCCCCTTGCCAGAGGATGACCACTCGCTTCGCCTTGGGGGCGAAGTGGGGCAGGCCCTTCAGCCCGGATTCACCCTCGGGTCGAGCGGCCCCGCGCGCGGGCCGCCCCCCATGAGCGACGCCAAGGCCGCCATTCCGACTCCGCTCGCCGCCGAACCGAACAACTGGCGGCGAGTCACGCGGACGATGCTTTCACGATCAAGGTGGTTCACGATTCACTCCCGCGTCAATGCCTCGTCGAGGTTCAGGATCGCCAGGCAAACCGCCGAAAACGCGGCGAGCTCGCCGGCGTCGAGCGTCTCGTCCCGCTTGGACTCGCCCACGCCGAGCAGTGCCCTCGCTCCCGCGCCGTCCTTCGCGTAAATCTCGACCTGCTTGGCGTAGGCCCAACGCAGAATCCCGAGGTCGAGATCCGTCGGCTTGCGGCACATCACGAGTTGGAAGGCCTTCGTCAGCCGGTCATCGAGGTTGTTCGACGCCTTCATGCTTCGTTCGGCCAAGGCCCGCGCGGCCTCGACCCAGGTCGGGTCGTTGAGCGTGGTGAGCGCGTGGAGGGGCGTGCTCGTGGTGCTGGACCGCACGCGGCAGGTCTGACGGTTCGAGGCGTCGAACATGTTGGCCGGCCCGACGGTCCGTCGCCAGAACGTGTAGAGGCTGCGACGATAGAGGTCCTTGCCCGAGGAGGCCGGGTACGTGAAGTCCCGTTCCTTGGTGATGGCGAGCGCCTCCCAGATGGCGTCAGGCTGGTAGGGATAAACGGGGCGTCCGCCGATCCGGAGGTCGATCAGGCCGGAGGACGCGAGCGCCCAATCTCGCAAGATCAAGGACGACATCCGGAACCGGCTCGCCCGTGAATACAGCCGGTTTTCCGGCTCGCGGGCGCGCTGACCGGGCGTCGCGCGACTCGACTGCCGGTAAGTCGCACTCGTGACGATCAGCCGATGCATGGCCTTCATCCCCCAGCCCCGCTCGCGGAACTCGACGGCCAACCAGTCGAGGAGCTTTCCGTGGACCGGGAATTCGCTCTGGACGCCGAAATCCTCCGCGGCCTTGACGATCCCGCTGCCGAAGGCGTGCTGCCACATCCGGTTGACCTGCACGCGGGCGGTCAGCGGGTGCTCGGGCATGACGAGCCAGCGGGCGAGCCCCAGGCGGTTGGCCGGCGCCCCCTCGGGCATCGGGGGCAGAAATGCCGGCGTCGCGAACGAGACTCTTGCCCCCGGCTTGAGGTACTCACCCCGGGTCAGGATGGCCGTTTGCCGGGGCCTGGCGTCGCTCATGATCATCACGCGCGGGAGGTGATCGCCGCGATAGTCCTTGAGCTGGTTCCGGACGACGTCGGACTTCGACAGAGCGGGCAGTTTGGAGGTAAGCGTCGGGCGGACCTTATCGTCGAAGTGTTGGCGAAGGCCCGCGTCGAGCGCCTTCTTCTCGTCGTCGCTGCGCTCGCCTTCCGGCTCGCGAAGGATGGAGGCCAGTGCGTCCGGCAGGCCTTTTCCGCTCGCGGGCTTGCCATCGGTGAGAATACCTAATCGCCAGCCCTCAAAGGCCGACTCGGCCGCAATCTTTCCCTGGGCCTCGGCTTCCTTCAGCTTCGCTTCCAGTTCGGCAATTCGGGCTCGATTCTCCTCGGTCGGCACCTCGACGAACGGCGCCGCCACGCGAACCCGCGACGAAAAGAACTGCGGCGTGCCGCTCTCCGGAACGCGATTGAAGGCATCGAGAAGGCTGTAGTAGTCTTTCTGGGTCATCGGATCAAATTTGTGATCGTGACACTGCGCAAGCCATCGTCAGGCCGAGCCACGTCGTGGACGTGGTGTCGATCCGGTCGAAGAGGTTGACCCACCGCTGTTCCTCGGCGATCGCGCCCCCTTCTCCATTCAAGAGGTGATTGCGATTGAATCCGCTGGCGATCTTGTCGTCGATCGTGGCATCGGGCAAGAGATCGCCGGCCAGCAGGCGGATCGTGAACTGATCGAAGGGGATGTCATCGTTCAGCGCCTTGACCAGCCAGTCGCGCCAGATCCATTGCCAGGTATCGCCGTCTTGTTGGAACCCGTTGCTGTCGGCATAACGGGCGGCGTCGAGCCAGGGGAGGGCCATCCGCTCGCCGTGATGCGGACTGGCGAGCAACCGGTCAACCAGCATTTCGTAGGCATTGGGATCGGTGTCGGCCACGAAGGCGTCAACTTCCTCGAGCGTCGGGGGCAACCCCGTGAGGTCGATCGAGAGCCGCTTGATGAGGGTGGCCCGGTCGGCCTCGGGCGAGGGAGACATCCCTTCGGCTTCGAGCTTCGCGAGCACGAAGCGGTCGATCGAATTTCTGACCCACCGAGCGTCGTTCACGGCGGGTTCGGCCGGTCGCTTGGGAGCGACGAAAGCCCAGTGCGTGGCATAATTCGCCCCTTCCCCGATCCAACGCTCCAGCCGCTTCTTTTGCTCGGGGGTAAGCCGCCGGTTCGACCTCGGAGGCGGCATCAATTCCTCGGGATTCGTCGCGTTGATCCGCGAGATCAGTTCGCTGGCGCGAGGGTCCTTCGGAACGATCGCACCGGCCTCGATCGCCACGTCGCGAATGTCGAGCCGCAGGTCGGCCTGACGCTTGTTCGCGTCCTGGCCATGGCAGTAGAAGCAGTTTTCCGCGAGGATGGGCCGGATGTCGCGGTTGAAGTCGAGGGCGGGAGACTCGGCCTGAGCCCGGTCCTCGAATGCGGGCAGAACCGCACCGCCTTGCAAGACGAACGCGACAAGAAATCGGAGAGAATACCCCGCCGCCCGGTTTCGTTCCGCTTGCATCTCGATCGCCACCCAGGATTCCCCATTTCGTCAACGGGCACTTGGCGTCAGTTTGAGTTTTCTTTTGCCCGTACCCCGCTCGCGAATGAAGTCGAGACCGCCTATCCGCAGGTGGGCGGACTATCAAGAGACGCCAACCCGACTCATCCGCCAGGCGTCCATGTTACCTCAGACTGATCGGCGGGGGTACGCGTTCACGGGCCGAGGGTGACAGTCGTTCAGCATCGAACAGGATGCGGCAGCATGAGAGCCGATCCAACCGCCATAGGGCTGGAGGCGACTCCGGAGGGTGCCTCGGTGTCGTCGGACCGAAGCGCGGCAACACGGATGAGACGATCGCCTGCCGTTCCGCCGCTCGTGAGCCCGCCTGGCTCGACGTGTCCAGTCTACGGCAGTTGGCCGATGAGAAGGCTAGCGACCCGCCCTCGACCGGCGTCGGCAGGGCGGCAGGGCCGCAGGGCCTGATCCGGTCCGAATCCGTGGAACCTCTCGGACACTTGTGGTATTATCGATCCGCGGTTCGGGAAGCGGGTTTGGAATATTGAGGGCCGGACGATGGGCGCTACGGGTTTGGTCGGGGTCATGGCGCTGGTCAGCCTAGTCGGGCCGGGCGAACCGGCGAAGCCGACGGTGGGCTTCCGACTCCAGGACCACCGGGGAGCCTGGCACACGCTCGACGAGGCCCGCGACCGGGAGGTCGTCGTCCTGGCCTTCCTCGGGGTCGAGTGTCCCCTGGCCGAGGCCTATGCCCCGAAGCTGGCCGAGGTCGCGCGCGATTTCGAAAAGCGAGGTGTCGGCTTCTTCGGCGTCAACGCGAACCAGCAGGATGGGCCGGTCGCGATCGGCCGGTTCGCCGAGAAGCATGGCCTGCCATTCCCGATCCTGAAGGACGTCGGCAACGGCTTGGCTGACCGCCTCGGGGCCGAGCGGACGCCCGAGGTCTTCGTCCTGGATAGGTCGCGGGCCGTCGTCTACCGAGGCCGGGTCGACGACCAGTACGCCATCGGCATCCATCGACCTTCGTCCACCCGTCACGACCTGGTCAACGCCCTCGATGCGGTCCTCGCCGGGCGGCCGGTCGCGACGCCGAGGACGGATGCGGTCGGCTGCAGGATCGGCCGGGTTGCGAAGTCGGCCCAGGGTGGCGCCGTGACGTACGCGAAAGAGGTCGCTCGCATCCTCCAGTCGCACTGCGTCACTTGCCACCGACCCGGCGAGATCGCCCCGTTCTCCCTGACCGACTACCGCCAGGCGGCCGGCTGGTCGAGCATGATCGCCGAGGTCGTCGATGAGGGTCGAATGCCCCCATGGCACGCCTCGCCCGAACACGGCAAGTTCGCCAACGACTCCCGGCTTTCAGGCGATGAGAAGAAGGCGATTCGCGACTGGGTCGCCGCCGGCGCGCCCGAAGGAGACCCGGCAGACCTACCCCCGCCGCCCCGATTCGTCGAGGGATGGCAGATCCCCCGGCCCGACCTCGTCCTGGAGATGCCCCGCGAGATCGAGATCCCGGCCGAGGGGTCGATGCCTTACCAGCTCGTCGAGATCGATCCGAAGTTAACGCGCGACGTCTTGGTCCGCGCCTCGCAGGTTCGGCCGGGGAACCCGACGGTCGTCCACCACGTCGTCGTCCTCGTCCTGCCGCCCGGCGTTGAGAAGATCGACGAGGCCGGCAGCGACTTCCTCGCCGCCTACGCACCCGGCCTGCCGCCCCGCGTTCTGCCCGACGGCGTGGCAAAGCGCAGTCCCGGCCGGATCGAAGATCGTCCTCCAGATGCACTACACCCCCCGGGGGACGAAGCAGGTCAACCGGAGCCGGATCGGTCTAGTCTTCGCCGACCCGGCGACGGTCCACAAAGAACTGATGTCGGGTATGGCGCTCAACTTCCGCCTCCAGATCCCGCCCGGGACGCGCGACTACGTCTCGCGGGCCGATTTCCGGTTCTCGCGCCCTCGATGCTCATCGCGCTGATGCCGCACATGCACCTGCGGGGCAAGTCGATGAGGTTCGTCGCCGAGTACCCCGACGGCCGCCGTGAGGTCCTCCTCGACGTCCCCCGCTACGAGTTCGACTGGCAGAACCTCTACACGCTCGACCGGCCCAAGCCGATGCCCGAGGGGACGATCCTCCATACCGAGGCCCACTTCGACAACTCGGACGAGAACCCGAACAACCCGGACCCGCGGCGCGCCATCACCTTCGGCGAGCAGACGTGGGATGAGATGCACGTCGGCTACCTCTGCTTCGCCCTCGCCGACCAGGACCTCGCCGTCGGCATGCCCACCTCGAAGCGACTCGCGAGCGGCCAGTACGAGGTCACCTTCCACCACCGCCCCGCCGGGCCTGCGAAGTCGGTCGCCCTCGTCGGCACGTTCACCGACTGGAAGGAACGGCCTCTCGCCCTGACCGGTCCGGACGCCCAGGGGAACTACTCGACGACGATCGCGCTCGACCCCGGGTCGCACGAGTACAAGTTCCTCATCGATGGCGAGACCTTTCGCGAAGACCCGGGCAACCCCGAATCGGCCGGTTTCTTCCACAGCAGCGTGATCCGGCTCCCCTGAGAGCCTGCGGGAGAATGGATTCAAAATAACAGATTCAAGATTCCAAATGAATGTTAAATCCGAACAGTCGTTCACAGGTTGGATGTGACAATAGTAGAGAACGGCACCGAACGGTGCAGTGGCTTCCCGGCTACTTCGGTCGGTCCGACCGAAGCAGGATAATCCCCAGTGCCGGCATCTCCCCCGAGTAGCATGGGGTTTACTTAGGTTCGCGACGCGGCCCAATTCAAACCCGGCGCTGGTCTCGGCCCTGGGTGAGGACTTCGGGTGCGGTACAACCTCGGCTTGCCCGGACGACTCCGACCGTCGGGTGGGACCTGGCATCTGGTCAAATGTGGTCGTGTGCCCGTTTCCGAGCCCCGCCCGGCCTTGACATCGAGTTGGCGCCGGCGGAGCCAGGTCCTACAATCGCCTGCGGCGAACGGCCAGGGCCTCGCACCGGGTAATCCGGGGCGGTAGCTAGGACGACCACCCGACGTACGCCCGGTCGGCCTCCTGCAACAGGAACGCGCCGTACAACCGGAAGAACGATCTCGAGTTCCGCGTTGTCGGAGCCCTGCCTTCGCGGCGGATGCCATGGCGGACCGGACCGGCCGCCCGGCCGGGGCGATCCCGTCGCGATCGGGCGAACGCGGACCATGCTGCCCTGCGTCGGTAGCCCGCGCGAAGGCACGGGGTGACCTACCCTGTTGCGGGTCGCGGGAGCGGGGTCGGGCGAGGAGTTGGGTTGAGCGCGAGATCAGGCGTCGGTGGACCCGGGCGCGGAGACGACCGGTGACGGATCACGACCCATCCGCCGGACCTGCCCCCAGCAAGCGACAATGTTCTCTCCTGCTCTTCGTCGCGACGTCGGCCGAGGAAGAGGGGCTGAAGCAGGCCGTGAAGGGCCGCGGCCTGACCTTCGAGAGGGTCAGGGAGCCCGAGTTGGGTGAATATTACTGGGTGGGAGTCGTCGGGGACGAGACGGTCATCGCGATCCCGCCAGCCCGGGAGCAAGGTCGGGTCGTCATGGGATCCGTCGGCCGTCTCGGATCCGCGGCCAAGGCGATGCGATTCCGGGTGGCGAAGGGCGCCCAGGGGATCGTTCAACTCGGGATGGCCTTCGGGATCGAGTCCCGAGTCCAGCGGCCCGGCGACGTGCTGGTGTCCTCGTCGCTGATCCCCTACGATAACCGGACGATCCGGCCCGCCCGTCTGTCCTGGCTTGAACGCTTGCTCCGCATCGAATCCGGGTACATCGTCGATTACTCGAACGCCGATCGCCAACCGGCCAGGCCGTCGCTGGTCAACCTGTTCCTCCGGGAGAAGGAACGAGGCGGTCATCCGTTCGGCGTCCATGTCGGGACCATCCTGTCGGGGGCCGCGAGGATCCACAGCCGGCGATTCCGGGACGAACTGGTCCGGGGTATACCGGCCGGTGAAGACCCGATCGTCGGAGGTGAGATGGAGGGGGTCGGGCTGCTCGCCGCTTCGCTCGCCGCCGACGACCCGATCTGGTGCGTCGTCAAGGGGATATCGGACTTCGCCGACGAGAACCGGGATGCCGTAATCGACGAATACCGTCCCATCGCCTGCCGGAACGCGGCGGAATTCGTGCTGGCCGCGCTGACGAATGATGCGAGGGACTGATAAGATCGCCGTCAGGGAGATGACCATGACCAGGCTCGATGATTTCTTCCACGCGCCGCCCGAGGCATTCAGGCACCAACTCCTACGTCTCTGGAGTGATCGCCTGGATCGTCCCGGCACCACCGCCGTCCTCGAAGTATTCCGGCCGGAGGCCGAGCTGGGCCGATCGCGAGCTGTAATGGATGTCCAGTTCACCGAGCCGGGAAGCCCGCCCCAACTCGATTCGGCGGCGTGGGATGACGAACTGAACGCGGGGCTCATCGCGTTGCACGTGCGGGCGGTGAGCCCCGAGAATGAGGCCGAACGATTCGCGCTGGGTCTCCGCACGGCCATGAGAAAGGCCGAGCGGCAGTTCGGCGACGGTTACTTCAATTCGGTCCTGATCGACCTGCTCAAGAATAGTGATCTGACCGCCGATTCGCGGATCGCCGAGGCCCTCGAGCACGCCGCGGCCATCCCCCCAACTCGCGACGGCCGAGACACCCATGAGTACCTTCTCTGCCGCGAGCTGATCGCCGAGGCGATCAGCGGACGGGCGCACGAACTGACCGGGCCGTTAAACTACCGGGAACGCGAGGCCAAGCCCATCCTCGTTGCGGCGCTCGCGCGCTACCTGGATGACCGCTTCTCCATCAGCACACGTCGCCGGCTTGGATGGCTCTAGAGCCGGGCCGGGTCCGGTTGGGCCGATCCGTCAGTCGTGCCGGAGTGCCCTGACCGGGTCGACCTTCGCGGCGTGCCGGGCCGGGTAGAGCGCCGCGACGATCGTCACGGAGACGGTGGAGAGGACGACCGTCATGCCGATCCAATCCGGGAAGGCGAAGATCGAGCCTGTGAGGTCGATGTTCATGTCGCGGTGGACCATCGAGCGGACCCACCCGTCGCCCGGGAATGAGATCGACCAGGCCAGGAGAAGGCCGAGCCCACCGCCCACCAGGCCGATCAGGCCCCCCTCGATGACGAAGATGGCCTGGAGTTGCCAGTTCGCCGCGCCGACGGCCTTCATGATGCCGATCTCGCGGCGCCGTTCGAGGACGCTCATCAGCATCGTGTTGGCGATCCCGAGCGACGAGACGAGCAGCGCCACCGCGGCCACGCACGTCATCCCGCCGAAGATGAGCAGGTAGGTCAGCCGCTGGCGCTCGATGAAATCGTGGATCGACCGACTATTCAGGCCGAGGGCTTCGAGCTTGTCGACGACCTCCTTGACGTTCCTGATGTCGTCGACGAAGAGGACCGCCCGGGCGACCCCATCCTCGCGACGGGCCGGGTCGCGGAAGGCCAGGTCGACCGCCGTCTTCCGGGGTAGGACCAGGTCCGTTTCGGCGGGGAACTGGCTCCAGGCTTCCTTGCTCTCCTCGTCGCTCAGCTCGCGGAAGATGCCGACGACCCGGAAGTCGTCGGCGACGACGACCGGGTTGACCGTTGTCGGTTCCTGCCGGATCGCCTTCCTCAGGGCCGCGATCTCCTCGCCGGTCAGGCTGAATCGGTCGAGCGCCCCCGGGATCTGCCAGGCCAGTTGGCGGAGGGCCGACTGCTCGTCCCGGCCGCCGCCGGCTCTCGACCGGTCGGCCAGCGAGACGTAGAAGCTCGGCCCTTCCTCCCGGCCTCGGATCTCGACCCGCAGCGGCTGGCCGATGACCTGGTTCAGGTCCGCGTCGTCGATCAGGCCGATCCGGTACGCAAACATCTCGGAGAGCAGCACCGATCGCTCGTCGTCCGAGTCGAACGACCGGCCCACGACGATCCGCTTGCGGAACTCGGGGTCCTCGCCGGCGCCGGACGAGACGCTCGCCTCCTCGGGCCGGTTGCCCAGGGTCGCGACGACCGGGCCGCCGACGATCGGAATCATCCGCCGGACGTGAGGGATTCGCCAGAGCGTCTCCAGCCGCTCCGGGGTCAGGTTGACCTGCTGGACCGAACCGCCGTCCTGGTTTCGCTGGGCGAGGACCTTGCGGATTCGCTCGCGGCGATCCGGCGACATCCGCCCGGCGACCTTCACGTCGTTCGCCTTCTTGGTCTCGGCCGCGCGCCACCCGGCAGAGACCGTCACCTTCCGCGAGACGTCTCCCTTGTTCGACTCGCGTTCGATCGTCCGCTGGACCCCCTCGTCGATCGACAGGCTCGCGGCGAGTACGAATGCGCCGAAGACGACACCCAGGGTGGTCAGGCAGGTGCGCATTTTCTGCTGGCCCAGCGCGGCCAGGGGCAACCAGAGCAGGTCGATCCAGAGCACGAGGCGGTCCTCCATCCACTTCCGATCAAAGGGCCCCGTCCGCGATCCGGCCGTCGACCAGCCGGACGGCCCGGTCCGTGCAGCTCGCGGCCAGCTCCTCGTCGTGGGTGACGAGGACGAGGGTGGCGGCGTGCTCGCGGACGTGGTCGAGGATCAGGGCCATGACCTGCCGCGCCGTCTGGCTGTCGAGGTTGCCCGTCGGCTCGTCGGCCAGGACGACCCGAGGCCGGTTGACCAGCGCCCGCGCAATGGCGACCCGCTGGCTCTCGCCGCCGCTCAACTGGTCCGGCCGGTGATTCAGCCTCGCCCCGAGCCCGACGGCCTCCAACGCCCCCCGGGCGGCGGCCAGCCGGTCGCGCGGCGATCGGCCGGCGAAGACCATCGGCAGTTCGACATTCTCGACGGCCGTCCTCGAGGCGATCAGGTTGAACGACTGGAAGATGATGCCGACGGTCGTCGACCGGAACCGGGCCATCTCGCGCCCGAGAGTTGGTGGAGGTCCCGGCCGCCGACCCGCAGTCCGCCCGAGCTGGGCCGGTCGAGACCGCCCAGCAGGTTCAATAAAGTCGACTTCCCCGACCCCGACTTGCCCAGCAGGGCGACCCGCTCGCCGCCCGCGACCTCGATCGAGATCCCCCGCAGCGCCTCGACCTGGGCGTCCTTCGTCCCGTACACCTTCCGTACCTCGACCGCCCGGATCGCCACCCCGTCCCCTCCCTCGCGATCCGATCCCATCGCCATCCCACCCTGATCCGATCCGCCCGTCCGACACTCCTCAACGGCCGATCATCCTACCAGATCACCCTACTCCCGCCAGGGCCCGCCCATCATGAGAGAGGACCGGACCGATCGGTGCCCGATCGCGATGCTGGCCGGGGTCCGTTTCTAGTGGGTCAAACGGCCTGCCGGTGGCCATAATGTCGTGCGCCCGTCGATGATAAGCGGCCTCGCGCGCCACGGAGGCCGCATGCCCCGCCACAGGAAGGCAACGCTCCGCCAGTTCGCCGTGCAGGAGCAGTAAGAGCTGACCCAGCTCTGTCGCTCGCGCGTCACTACGGCCGTCGAAGTCCTCCGGGCCAAGATCCTCCTGGCCGTCGCCCGCGGCGACGACTACCAAACCGCTGCCCGCTCGGTCGGCCGCCGCTCCGGCGACGCCGTGTCGCACGTCGTCGCCCGGTCCAACGCAGAGGGCACCGCCATCCAGACTAGACGACGCCGTCTCGGCTCCACTTGATAACGCGCCCCAGGTGCAACGATCACGGTCGTCCAGCATCTAAGTTCAGGTTTCGCACTCTTGAGGGTCGGCACCTGATCAGAAAGATACGTCGGTCTCCTTACCATCTCTTGGCTACTTGTCTGGGTTACCACGCCTCGACAAGGCACCAAAGCAAGGAGACCGACCCATGGAACTTACCTCCTCGTTCGTCAACCTGCTACAGCACTTCGCACCGGTGTTCACCGCACCCACCCACAAGACCTTCCTCGTGATCGTCGCCGGCTGGGTCCTCTCCCAGCGCCACCGCTTCATCACCGAACTCATCTTCTCCGGCGGCCACGTCGGCAAGGGGCACTGGTCGCGGTTCCATCGCTTCTTCAGCCATGCCGCCTGGGACATCGATTCCTTCTCCATGGCTCTGGCCAAGCTGGTCGTGACGATCCTCGCCCCGGCGCCCAACTCCTCTGGGCCGTCGACGACACCCTCTGTCGCAAGCGCGGGCTGACCCTCTACGGCGCCGGCATGCACTACGACCCGCTCATCTCCAGCCGATCCAAGGCCCTCGTCAGTTGGGGACACGACTGGGTCGTGCTCTGCCTGATCGTCGTCCATCCCTTCTGGGCGCCCGGCAAGGTCTTCGCCTTGCCCATCGCCGCTCGGCTCTACATCAACCGCCAGGGGCTCACCAAGGGGAAGAAGGGCAAGGGGAAGTCGTCGGGGACCGGCAGCGGGGTCGAGGCCAAGACCGAGCTCGATCATCGCACGCGGCCGGAATTGGCCCTGGAACTCATCGAACTGGTAGCCCGGTGGTTCCCCGACGACGAGATCCTCATGCTCGGCGACAGCACCTATGGTGGTCGAAGTGTCCTGTCTCATCTGCCCGCCAACGTTCATCTCATCAGCCGGGTCGCCGCCAACGCCGCGCTGTACCCGCGGCCCCGCCGCGGCGACCGGGTCAGAGGGGGCCATCCCGCAAGAAGGGGGACCGCCTGCCGGGCATGACCGAGTGGGCCGCCGACCCGGAGGCGCCCTGGACGCGACTGGACTTCGACCAGTTCGGGCTGCATGCCACCCTGGAGGTCAAGACGATCCGGGCGCTGTACTACAAGGCGGGGCGGGACCGGCTCTTGACCATCGTCCTGGTGCACGATGTCGAGGGGAAGCGCCCCGATCAGATGTTCTACTGCACCAAGCTCGACTGGGCGGCGCGTCAGGTGCTCTCGGCGTACTCCTGTCGCTGGGCGATCGAATGCACATTCGAATATTGCAAGCAATTCCTGGGATTGGAGGACCCGGCCAATCGCCTCCCCAAGGCGGTCGAGCGGACGGCACCCATGGCGATGTTCATCTACACCATGGTGGTCGTGTGGTTCCACCGCGAGGGTCATCGCTCGGTGCAGTTCCCCTTCCGGCCGTGGTATCAGAAGAAGGCCGAGCCGTCGTTCGCGGATCTGCTGACGACCCTGAGGCGACTGAGCTACGATGAGAAGACCGAGGGGCTGCTCCCGAAGCACTCTCGACTGAGAACCTGGGTCGCCCAGCTCACCGAGCTTCTCAGCCGGACCGGGTGAGCGGCCTCTTGGCCGAGGATTCCTGGGCGGTACGCGACTTCACGACCGATCCGACGGGATGGATTTCACCCGACGGGCTACTCGCGGTACGCCCTCATCCGTGCGAAACTCGAACTAAGTAGGTCGCAAGAAGTTCTTTGACAAAGGGAGCCTCATCAGGGGCTTCGCCGAATGCACAGGGCCGAGAAATCCCGGGTCTTGTGAGGGTTGGCGCTCGAGTTCCACTCTCCAACTGCTGATCTGAATATAGCTAGGCATCCCTTTATTGAGAGCCAGCCCCGTTTTCCCCTTGTTTTTCAGGCTCTCCGTGATGGACTCCCAAGAAACTATGGGTCCGGGCCTGACAGGAAGTTCTTTGACAAGTAGGATCGATCATCGAGATACCACCGGTCAAGGGGGTGGCGCGATGGCTCCCATCATCATTGAACGCGCGCCTGCGCGGGGAACTGGAAGACCTTGTCATCAGGACACCCTCGGTCAAGGAGCGGTGCCGTGCCCAAGCGGTGCTCTGGCTCGCCGAGGGACTCTCTGCCGAGCAGGTCGCCGAGACGTTCCAGGTCAGCCGTCAGACCGTCTACAACTGGGCCAATCGCTTCCTCCGGCGCGACGGCCTCGACCTCAGGGCGCAGCTGCTCGATGCCCCGCGGCCGGGCCGCCCTCCGGCGATCGCCGAGGTCATCGACCCCTTGATCGAGGCGGCCTTGGCCCGCGATCCCCGCGAGTCGGGTTATCATGACACGATCTGGACGGCCGAGTTGCTGCAGCACGACTTGGAGCGATCTCATGGGATCAGGGCCTCCCTCAAGAGCATCAGCATGGCGATCGCACGCCTGGATTTCCGCTGGAAACGGCCCCGGCATGAGTTGGCGGCGAGGCCGAAGACCTGGCGCGAAGCAAAAGGGGGCTAAAACGCGGCCTGGCGGGTCGCACGCGCACCGTGATCTTGATGCCGGACGAGACGATCGTCACGGAGACACCGCCACTGTATAACTGCTATGGCCCCATCGGAGAGCAAGTGCGGGTGCCGATCAGTGGGTCGCACGCCAAGCGGGTGCTCCACGGGGCGATCAATATCGGGAGCGGCGATCTGGCGCTGCTACTGACCGCTGCGCAAAGAGGTTTAAGTTTCCTTGAGGTTCAACCCGGCCTGTGCAAAGAAGGAACGGACCAGATGAGGCTTCTGCCGCAGGCGCCCGACGGCGAGGTCGATCTCCTGGTGCAACTCGTCCAGGTCCCGGCAGACCGGGTTCCGCATCTCCACGTCCTTCAAGTGATGCCAGCCGCCCTCATCCCAAGGGTTCAAGTCGGGGGCATAGCCCGGCAGGGCCTCCCGCCACACCCGGCCCCGCGTCCCCGCCACGAACTCCTTGACCTCCACACGCCGATGGATCGTCGAGCCGTCCCAGATCACCAGCAGCCGCGCGCCCGCCGCGCGGAGCAGGTGCAGGAGGAACCCGATGCAATGCAGCCCGTTGAGCGACTCCGGCCGGACGAGGGTGTAGACCCGGCCCTCGGGAGTCATCCCCCCCATGACCGACACATGGTCGCGCGTCTGCTTCTCGCGGAGGACCGGGGTCAGCCCCTCGGGGGCGTAGGTCTTGACCAGCCCCGGGAGGAGGTAGAACCCCGACTCGTCCTCGAAAACAAGCTCACGGCGGGCGCGGCGGCGCAGCTATGGCCAGGTCTCGTCGCGCCGGAGTTGGATCGCCTCGTCGTCCCGCTGGATGGCCCGCTTGATCGGCTGTTGCGGCGTCCGGTGCAAGGCCTTGAGCAGCCGGCCGACGTGGTCCTTGTGGTAGCGGACGCCGAACTCCCACTCGACGACCTCGGCGATGCGGGCGCAGGTCCAGACCTGGCCGCGGAAGCCGTCGACCTCCGGCCCATGCCAGAGGAATTCCGGGATCGAGCTCAGTTGGTCCGGGGTGAGCCGAGGCGATCGACCCGGCACGGGTCGCGCCCGCAGCACCTCGGGCCCGCCGTCGCGGGCGCGGGCCAGCCAAGTGCTGAGGGCCACCTCGGAGACATCGAGGGCCTCGGCAATGTCTCGCTGGATCCAGCCTCGCCGTTTGAGGTACAAGGCACGGAATCTCCGCCATTCGAGGCATTCAAACGGGATGGGGTGGGTCGCTTCCATCCCTCGATCTTACTGTAAGAAAGTTAAACCTCTTTGCGCAGCGGTCAGTAAGAATGAGGTGCAAGCCCTCCGGCTCGGAGGGACCAAGCGGGATTCCGCCGGCGCCAGGGGCCGAACCAAGGTCACTGGCGATTAACTTATACTATTTCATATTTAAATATTTTAGCAGCCGGCCGTCCTGGCGGCAAGTATCTGCCCGCATTCCCGGCGGTCGGCCTGCGCACCGCGCCGGCTCTGCACGCACTTGCAAGACCCGCTCGTAGAGGCGTCGTTGTCGGCTTGGTTGCCTCGCTCGCCCCTGTCGCTGCCGCCAACGAGCAAGTCGCCCATAGCAGTTCACACATAATTTCTCTTAATTTTCACTTGTCCGAACATCTGTATGGGTCCCAGAATGACGGGGAGAGTGGGGGATTTCAAACTCAACAACATGGGGTTGCCGGGCCGTCCGAGGGACCCACGGAAGACGGTGGGGTGCCGGAGCGTCAGGTCAGCCGACACTGCCCGCAGCAGGCATGAGAGCCCTACGCAGGGTCATATTCGTCCAGATATGGCCGCGGGACCGTCGGGATGACTGTCGCTGAGGTCTTCCTCGGATTCGTCGATGCGTCTTCCATCGGACGCGGGCCTCACGAAGTCTGATCGGCTGCGATCGTCCAGGTCACACAGTTGAGGACGCCTCCCTAGGAGCGCAATATCCCCGTCAGTCTGGGCAACTTACGCCTTCGATCTTTAGCAGCATCCGGATGCCGAACGTGGCTTACCGAAGCCCCGGCCCATCCCCACCTACGCACGCATAGATGCGTGTCAGAAGGCATTCCAGAGCTTTTTCCAGCGAAACGCGGCCCCAGCCGATCTGAAGAAGGGCGCAGCGGCTTCGGCTTGCTGATCGGTCTGTGGCAACTCGGCATCGGCCAAGTGGCGTTCGACCGGCCCGGCTTAGTCGCCATCGTCGGCGATCTGGCACTTACTGCCGAAACTCGCCCGTTCGTCTGCACCACCGACTGCACCAAACCGCCCCGGCTCTGGCCTATTCCTGGCCCTCTTCGCGCCTCCTGGCGAGGAGGGCGCATCAGGTCGCAACGCGTCGTCGGCCGAGTGGAACTGCAAACAGCCGAGGGGGAAAGGACTTGCGTCGCAGGCGATTCGCATCCTCACACGGTGGAAGTCGCTGGTTCGAATCCGGCGCCGCCCATTCTTCCTGCCGATTCAGGATCTACTCGCGGTTCTGAGCGCGACACGGCGCCGCTTGCCGTCGATGAGGCTCGATGATGAACACATCATACTCATCGTCGGAGAATCGCCACCTGAGACACTCCCAGATCATTTGTCGCGTCGATGCGACAGGACGCGAGCGTCATCCCTGCCGATGAGCAAGCCGCTTCCCTGGCCACTCGAGCGCTCGGGGCGGCACCTGGTCGGTTCTGGCCAGCCATAAGTGCTTTTTGGAAAACGCGCTTGACAATACTGTACAGAAGGGTACTATCCTTCAGCATGTGGTTCATCCGTACCTCGGAGAACAGTATGTCCGGCCATCCTGATCCCCCGATCCGTCAGGGCCTGGCGACGGTTGAGGAACTTCGGGAACGACTCGGGCTTTTCTCCTTCCGGTACGACGGGGAACGGAGCGAGTTTCCCGTGAAGATAGCCCGCGGCCCCGAACTCGGTGTTCGGCCCGGCATGATCCTGGAATTGGTGGTGGCGCCGCCGGGTGCGGGAGCAGTGACCTCGGTGTTGAAGGTCGCGTCGCAGCACCTCGACGGCCGGGGCGCCTGGGTGCTCGTGGATCCGGCTCGCGAATTCTATGTCCCGGGATTATCCGGATGGGGCATCAATCCGGGCCGGACGCTGCTCCTTCGTCCGACGACCCTGCAGGAAACATGCTGGGCGATCGAGCAGTGCCTGCGATGTCCCGGGGTCTCGGCCACGTGGGCCTGGGTCGAGAAGCGGCTGAGTACGACCATTCATCGTCGCTGGAAACTGGCAGCTGAAGTCGGTGGCGGAGTGGGTTTGCTGTTCCGGCCGGATGAGGTCCGGCAGGAGCCCGTTTGGGCCGACTTACGCCTGCGGGTCACGCCCCTGTCGGGAGGCCAGGGTGACGCCAGGCAGATCAGAATCGACGTGCTGTATCGCCGGGGCGGCCTCGGAGGCAGCGCCCAGGTATGGGAGATCGACCATGCCGCGGGTGATGTGCGTCTGGTTCCCGAAGTGGCCCATCCAAAGGCTGCGGAGCGAGCGGCCCGAGCTTAGGCGGTCGGAGCCCGTCCTGTTCGCCGGGCAGGCCCAGCGCCCTTTTGTGATTCAGTGCACTGCCAGGGCCGAACGTCTGGGAGTGCGAGCCGGTCTCCCGCTCTCCGAGGCCAAGGCGCTCCTGCCGAGGGCCATCTTCCTCCCCTCCGATGACCTCGCCGACCGCGACGCACTCCGTCAACTGGCCCTGGACTGTCAACAATTCTCCCCGCTTGTCGGCCTGGAGGACGGGCCCCAACCCGAATCGCTATTGTGCAACGTCAACGGTTGCACTCATCTCTGGGGAGGCGAAGACCACTTTCTGTATCACGTTCGGGATTATTGGCGCCACCGACACTATCACGTCCAGATCGCACTCGCGGGGTCGGTGGGGGCATCATGGGCGCTGGCGCACACGGTACCTTTCTCCCTGGTGCCGGTTGGGGAAGAGGCGTCGAGTTTATCGAGTCTACCGGCGGAAGCATTGCGTCTGCCGCCGAGTGTCCTCGACCGCCTCCAACTCCTCGGCTTGAGGACGATCGGCGATGTCTCGCGGCTCCCGAGAGACTCGCTGGCCGCCCGATTCGGGACCACGCTGACGCAAAGGCTCGACCAGGCACTCGGCCTCAGGCCGGAATCGTTCGTCTGCGAACGTCTGAAGCAGCCCTTGTGTACCGCCCGCGAATGGGAGACGCCGATTGATGACCGGCTCAACCTCGTCGTGCTGTGCAGGCAGATGCTTCAAGAGCTCTTATCGATGGCGGATCGCCACGGCCTGGGTCTCCAGGAATTAGAGGGAGAACTCGATACCGAGGGCGGGCCGGTCGGGATCGCTCTTCGCCTCGTGGAACCGACGCGCGACCTGGAGCACCTCGGGAAGCTCCTCGAACTGCAGCTCGAGCGACGGGTGTGGTCCGGTGGAGTGACCTCGGTGCGCTGGTCCGCGCTTCGTCTCGGACGGCTGGAAGACATCCAGGGCTCCTGGTTCGACGACGCTCTCGAGGCGGACAAGACCCGGTCTTTCAACACCCTCGTCGACCGGCTCAGCAGCCGATTGGAGGGGAGTGCGGTGCTGCGCGTCGAATGCCTTCCCGACGCCCAGCCAGAGTGCGTGGTCCGACACGTCCCCTGGACGAACATCCCCCCGAGTCAGGCGGCGCCATTCGTCTTGCCCCCGGAAGTCGCGCGGGGACGACCCCTCAGGCTCCTGGTCGTCCCCCAACCCATCGAAGTCTCGTCCATCGTCCCGGATGGACCCCCGATTCACGTAGTGTGGCGAGGACGATACCGCACCGTGACTCGCATCTGGGGACCCGAGCGAATCGCGACGGGCTGGTGGCGCGGGCCGGATGTCGAGCGCGATTATTACCGCGCCGAATGGGAGGAGGGTACTCACGCGTGGATCTACCGCGATCGGAGGACGGGTCGCTGGTTCCTGCACGGTTTCTTCGACTGAAGCGATATGCCCGAACAACCTCCTCACAAGCTCCATCGTCCGGGGCCGCAGGCAGGACCGCCTTCCGCGGTGGCGGCGCCGATCCGCTATGTCGAGCTGCACTGCAAGACGAACTTCTCCTTCCTGGAAGGCGCATCCCATCCCGACGAACTGGTGGCCGCGGCGACGAGGCTCGGCTATGCCGGCATGGCGGTGACCGATCGGAACTCATTGGCCGGCGCGGTCCGCGCCCATGTCGCTGCCAGGGAGGCCGGTCTGAAACTCGTCATCGGCGCCGAAATCACGCTGGTGGATGCGGGACCGATCTTGCTGTGGACAATGGATCGCGGCGGTTATGGTCGCCTCTGTCAGCTCGTGACCCGCGGCCGCCGTCAGGCGCCGAAGGGCCAATGCCGGCTGGAGTTCACGGATGTCGCCGAGCATGCGCAGGGATTGCTGATCGGCGTGTTGCTGCCGCGGGAGGGCGAATTCTCTCCGGAGCTTGAGTCGGTGGCACGAGGTCTTTCCCGATCGAACCTACGCGGTGGCCGAGCTGCATCGTGGCATCGGTGATGGCCGGCGATTGAACCGATGGCAACGAGCCGCCCAGGACGCGCGGATTCCGATGATCGTCGCCGGTGACGTGCATTATCACCATCCCCGGCGCCGCTATCTCCAGGACGTGCTCACGGCCATCCGGCTCAAGACGACCGTCTCCGAGCTGGGAACGGCTCGATTCCCCAACGGCGAACGCGGCCTGCGACCGCTCGAGGAGATCATCCGGGTATTCTCGCAGTGTCCCGCCGCCGTCCGACGAACGGGCGAGGTCGCCGACCGCTGCACTTTCTCTCTCGATGAGCTGCGATATGGCTATCCGGAAGAATTATGCCCCGCGGGCGAGACACCATTGTCCTATCTCACCCGGCTGACATGGGCGGGGGCTCGGGATCGGTACCACGCCGGGGTGCCGAGCAAGGTCGGCGAACTGATCCATCGCGAACTCGCGATCATCCAGGAATTGAATTACGCGGCCTATTTCCTCACCGTGTGGGACCTGGTCCGATTCGCCCGGGACAAAGGCATCCTCTGCCAGGGGCGCGGCTCGGCGGCCAACTCGGCGGTCTGTTATTGCCTGGGGGTCACATCGGTCGATCCGGATCGTATCGACGTCCTGTTCGAGCGTTTCATCTCGAAGGATCGCGACGAAGCCCCGGATATCGACATCGACTTCGAACATCAACGTCGTGAAGAAGTGATCCAGTACATCTACGAGAAGTATGGCCGCGAGCGGTCCGGGATGACCGCCGAGTTGATCACCTATCGACCGCGTTCCGCGATGCGCGACGTCGGCAAGGCCCTGGGTTTATCGCTGGAACGGGTCGACTATCTGGCGAAGGTCATCGGTCATCATGAAGAAGGGGAGAAGTTGCCCGTACGCTTGAGCGAGGCGGGACTCGACCCGACCGGCCGACTCGCCCGGCAGTTGATCCATCTCGTCCGCGAGATCCTCGGCTTCCCGCGTCACCTTTCGCAACACGTCGGCGGCATGGTCCTGACGCAACGCCCGCTCTGCGAGATGGTGCCGATCGAGAATGCCAGCATGCCCGGCCGCACAGTCGTCGAGTGGGACAAGGACGATCTGGACGCGCTCGGCATCCTCAAGGTGGATTGTCTCGCGCTCGGGATGCTCTCGGCCATCCGGCGGAGCCTGGACATGCTCGCTCAACACACGGGGCAACACCTGACGCTCGCGACGATCCCCGCCGAGGACCCGGCGGTCTACGAGATGATCCAGCGGGCCGACACGGTCGGCGTCTTCCAGATCGAATCCCGCGCCCAGATGAGCATGCTCCCACGTCTGAAGCCGAAGGATTTTTACGACCTGGTGATCGAAGTGGCGATCGTCCGTCCTGGCCCCATCCAGGGGGACATGGTCCATCCCTACCTGCGGCGGCGCAACGGCCAGGAGGCGATCGAATACCCGACCGACGCCGTCCGCGAGGTCCTGGAGAAGACGCTCGGCGTGCCGCTGTTCCAGGAGCAAGCGATGAAGCTGGTCGTGGTGGCGGCGGGCTTCACGCCCGGCGAGGCCGACCAGCTTCGGCGGGCCATGGGCGCATGGAGGAAGACGGGACTCATCGAGCAATTCGAGCAGAAGCTGATCCGGGGCATGCTCTCCCATGGGTACACCGAAGAATTCTCCCGCGGCCTCTTCCGGCAGATCGAAGGCTTCGGGTCGTACGGATTCCCCGAGTCCCATGCCGCCTCGTTCGCCCTGCTCGTCTATGTCTCGGCCTGGATCAAGTGTCATCATCCAGCGATCTTCCTGGCCGCCCTGCTGAACAGCCAGCCGATGGGATTCTACGGTCCGGCGCAGCTCGTGGCCGACGCGCGAGCTCATGATGTCGAGGTCCGTCCCGTCAACGTCAATCACAGCGATTGGGAGACCACGATCGAACCCGGCGATCGGGGCCAGAAGCTGGCGGTTCGACTCGGCCTGTCGATGATCAAAGGATTGTCCAGCGGCGCGGCCGAAGCGGTGGTCCGAGCGCGCAGGCCGGGGCATTTCGTTCGTACGGCGATTTCGCGGCCCGAACCCGGCTCACGAACGCGGTCCTCTCTCGATTGGCGGCCGCCGATGCGTTCGGCTCTATAGGACTCGCGCGCCGGCCGGCCCTCTGGCAGTCACTGGCCGTGACTCCGTCGCTCCCATTATTCGAGGGCCTTGCCGACGACGAGCCGCCTCCGTCCCTGCCGCCGCTCTCATCGCCGGAGGAGGTCGTCCTGGATTATCACTCCCAGGGGCTCTCGCTACGGGGCCACCCGCTCGCCGCCCTTCGCGAGTCCTTGAGCGCGCTTGACGTCGTGCCGGCCGCGACGCTCAAGAAACTCGATGCTGATCGTCGTTATCGAGTCGCCGGACTGGTCCTCTCGAGGCAGCGGCCGGCGACGGCCAAGGGCATCACGTTCATGACGCTGGAAGACGAGACGGGCACGACGAACCTGATCATCCGGCCTCAGGTCTGGGAACGCTTCAGCCGCGTCGCTCGTCGAGCCGGAGCAATCATCGCCACGGGTTTGCTGCAGAGGCAGGAAGACGTCATCCACCTGATCGTGGATCGTTTCGAGGACTTGACGAGCCAGTTACCCGATCTCGGCCACCGATCGAGGGACTTCCACTAAAGGCCTCGAACGGTCGAACGGCGAAGTCCCGGAGCGTGATCGAGCACCCGTCCTGGCGACCGTCCTGGATGTACCGCGACACGGCCTCCGAGGACACCGCGACGGCCAGTAGCACCAGGTTTCGGGCCAGGGGATAGTCGCAAACGTCGCCGGCGACGTCATTCGGTACTCGGTAATCCGCATCCCAGATGACCTCCGCATAGTCTGTGTTGAGCCCGACGTGGAGGCAAGGAATCGCCGCCGCCCGGCAATGCTCCTGGACGAGCCGGCGCGCGGCCGAGTTGTCGAACGCATCGATGATGATCCCCGAGCCCTTGAGCAGGCTTCGCGCATTGCGGTCGTTCAACTCCTTGGCGATCGCCTCGATCTCGACGCCGACGGCTCGGAAGAGCCGGGTGCGCAGGGCCTCGACCTTCCAGGCGCCGACCTCCGACTGGCCGTAGAGCTGCGTCCCCGCGTTGTGCTCCTCGACCCGATCGCGGTCGATGACCTTCCAGCGGCGAACACCCTGGCGAGCCAGGTTGTCGGCCAGGAGCGACCCCAGCGCACCGGCTCCGCACAGCGTCACCGAGGTCGCCCCCAAGCGAGTCAGCAGGTCCGCACCGCGATACAATCGCTCGTGATGGTACAGGTCGGGCATCGCGGTCATCTCCCACTCATCGCACCGGCCCTCGTGTCATCGTCCGGGAGGGTGCACATTCCAGTACATATCCGCGGGAATGCCGTCGTCGCCGATCCTCACGGCGGCTCCGGTGTCCTCCGCCTCGCGTAGGACGCCGACCATGCTCTGCAGGTCGAAGTGGCGGTCACGTCCGCTCAGGCAGATGCCGGCGACCTGAATCGACAGGTCGTCGCGTGAGACCACGGAGACGTGGCGGCGACCGTCAACCTCGTAGGCCACCCGGTAGACGTCGCCGCGCTCCTGGTATTCGCGAAGCACGGCCCCCGCGTGGGCCAGAGCCTCACGGAGCCGTTCCTCGACGCGATCGCGCCTGACTTCGATCTCGGCCTCGAGCCTCGGGACGTAATTCATCGCATAAGCCGCCCGCTCCTCGGCCGTCAGCCCCTTCCGGCTCAGATGCTCGGGCTCGACCATCCGGGCGAGCGACTCACGCAGGTAGGCCGCTGTACCCGGATCGTGACGCGGATCCGGGCCGTCGTACCAGCACTGGGCGCCGTCGAACCGAGTCAGGACCACCGCGAACGGCTCGGCTTCCTCGATCAGGCGGACGGGGACCAGGCCCTCGATCCGGAAACGACCATCCCCCCGATGCGCCGGTACCGCCAGCCACTCCTCGCCTCCGCGCAGGCAGACGATCATCCCGAGCGGAGGGAGTAGGTCGAGGTATCGTCGACGCTCCTGGAGCTGGGCGGGACGAATCAAGCAAGCCCCCGCGACCGACGTAGGCCGGAATACGCCCCAGCCCTCGAAGTCGGCCGGGGTCACCTTCAGCCCGCAGATGACTCCGGCGATGCGCACCTGCACGGTTCCGCCACGTACGATCGGCGCCAGGAACTCGGCCGTGAGGGCGAGCTCCTCGGCCACGGCCAATCGCCCCAAGGCTTCACGCAGACGCTCCCTGGACGGCCGCCGAGCACCCATTTTGCCATCTTCAATACTTTGAATTGTCCGATACGAATCAGTCCGGATCTGACAATCAAGTCCCGCGCAAGTTCCCGGAGCCGATTTCACCTGTTCCTTCTCAGGAACCAGTTCCTCAGACTGGCGGTTTGTAAGCTCAGGCGATCGGGCGCGGGCCCTGATTGGTTCGATTGAGCCCCGCTCACGCCGGCTTGCGGACCGGTAGCGGGTACTCGAGGATTTCCTGCAGCAGATCCAGCTTCGACGGGCGCGACAGCAGAGGCACCAGGTTGGGCAGCGCGTAGTAGTCGCCCGTGAACTGGAACGCGTCGACCATGATCCCCGCCTTGCGGGCCTGCTCCTCAAGCGCGGTGACGGCCCCGGGCGTGCGGACGAAGCAGACGTTGGGATCGGCCTTGACCTCCTCTCGGTACTTCTTCAGGGTCTCGACGAACAGGGGAGCGGTGTTCTCGCCCTCGTCGGTGACCAGGATGATCTGCTCGACGTACTGCTTCTTGCGGCGCATCATCTCGACCGCGACGCCGCACGAGGTCCCGCCGCCGGCCGTGATGCCCTTGATGGCGGCCTCCCACGCGGCCAGGTCGGGGCCGGTGGCCTGGATCGGGTACGCGAGGGTGTCGAAGGCATAGACGTAAAGCGCCTGAGCGCTGACGCTCGAGACCAGGGCGCCGATCCGCTTGCCCAGCTCGATCGCCACGCTCATCGACCCCGACTTGTCGATCAACAGCGCCGTGGGCCGGTCGATCCGCCCCTTGGCCTTGACCTGGGCGTCGGCGACCTGCTCGAGGCTGCGCTTGATGTCGTCCGACAGGTCCGTCGCCTTCATGGCCTCCTCTGCCTTGAACGCGCTGACCCGCTCGGCGGTCCTGGCGTCCTGGAGCTTGACCTCGACCAGCGCCTTGAGCTCGGGGTTGTCGAGCGCGCCGCGGCGATTGAGGGCGCCGAGGTTGTTGATCAACTCCTGCGGGCTCATCCGGTCGATCAGGGCCAGGAGCACCGTTGGCGTCATCTGCTTGACCACCGTGGTGGCGACCCGGTACGGGATCGCGTGCTCGATGATCGCGCGGGCCTGTTCAACCGGGCTCTCGGCCGCGGCGAGCTTCTTGAGCGCGAAGATCCGGCTGTCGGCCGGCGGGTCCTCATCGAACAGGATCTTCTGGGCCCGCTCGTGGGGCGCCACGTGGAGGAGCGCGTACATACGCTTGATGGCGTGGCGCGCGACCAGCACGCTGCCGTCGAACCAGTCGGCGTCGGCCTCGCGCTCGCGCAGATACCGCACGATCTCGGTCCGCAGCGCGCGAGGCGGGTTGCGGAACAGCCCGAACTCCTCGACGACCCTCGCGGCCTTCGCGGCCTCGCCGTTACCCGTCGCCGCGGCGCCGGCGGCCTTGACCTTCCTCGTCGCCTTTCGGCCGTGGATGAAGTCGAGGACGCGGATCACCTGGTACGGGGGCAGCCGGCGGAGCAGGGCCAGGCCGACGTCACGATGCCCGTCGAAGCCGCTCAGGACGAGTGCGACGATGAACATCTCCTTGTGGTCGCGGACGTCGCCGTGGTCGTGATACCAGGCGGCCAGGCGGACGTAGAACCGCGGGTCCAGCTCGGCCAGGTCGCGATGGACCGGCCAGATCCTGGCCAGCTCGCGGTGCGGCGTGGTAAGCAGCGTGTTGAGGATATCCAGCCGCAAGTCCCGCTCGAAAGACATGATTCCACCCTCCTCATCCGAGCGTTGCGGTCTGTCACGGGGGCGGTCGCGCGCCGAGGCCCAGGAGGGCCGCTCCATGACAGCGGTGTGTACGCTCGTGCCGTTGGGTACGGGCCGCTCGATCGCGGCGACGATCGGATGGCCGCGGGGTCGTCCCCTCAGGCTCCGGCCGCCACGTGCTGTCGGTCCATACAAGTCGCATCAGCGATGATTCCAAGAGCAACCCACGCAAGTTGCACAAGCCATCGGGAAACTAAGGGACTCGAACCCTTCTCTCAGCACTTGTTCAATGCTGCGCTCTAGCCACTGAGCAAAGTTTGTAAGCTCATGACGTGGGGCGCGGGTTGTCGACGACCGTGATTCCACACCCGTACAAGTCGCGTAAGCGCTTGAACTGAGCGCTCTGCCATTGAGCTACGGCCCGGTGAATATCGGTCGGGCCGCGAGGACTCGAACCTCCAACCTCTCCCTTATGGAGGAACGTTTGTACGCTCATGCCGTTGGGTACGGGTTGGTCCCTCGATGATTCGGTTAGCCGAAGACGGCCTCGGGCCGGACGGTCACGTTGCCGGTCTCGTGGCGGTCAACGGCGTAGTCGCGCAAGCGGACCTCGGGGACCGCGAGATGCCGGGCCAAGGCGCGCCTGACGTCGCGATCCTCGGAGGCGATGGCCACATCGAGATCGGCTAGCGGGATGTCGAGGCTCTGCCCGTCGAAGCGGACGTGCAAGACGGCTTCCTGGTTCAGTAGCTGGGCCATGACGACCTCCCCGGCTGCGCCGTGTCTGTAGGATTCGATCGAGATGTCGAACGTCCACGACGACAGACGCGCGCCGTGGCGGGAATGTTCGCGGAGATTTGCGGATTATCTACGACGAAGACGCGAGTCGGAGCGGGACCGGCCTCTTTTCACTCGCCCCTCGCGCCCAACTCCTCACCCGAGAAGGCGGCGAGCACCGGTTCCCGGACGTCGCGGCGGCCGGATGAGTACGACACCGACGGGACGACCACCGGCAGCGGCCCTCGTACCGGTGCCGACCGGCTCCGGCCGCGTGCCATTGAACCGATCCAACCGCGGACCGCGTCGGCCGGCAGGAACGACGCGCACCCGACCAGCATGATCAGCCCGAACGTCCACATGCCCAGGCAGGCGCCGATGCCGACGTGGAGGGCGACCGCTCCGACCAGGACGACCGGCCGTAGCCGGGGGCGCCAGATCGAGGGCGCAGAAGGAGATTTCCCAGAGCACGGAGACGTGAGTGAGGAGCTCCATGAGTCGCGGGTGCCACGCGAGCCACGTCATGTCGATCGACTGGTATTCCAGGTTGGCGAACGCCCGCCACATGGCCTCGCCGTTCCACCAGGCCTCTCCCTGGAGCTTGGATATGCCGGCGAAGAAATAGATGACGCACATGTGTACGTTCATCAGCCGCAGCGCCAGGTTCGTGCCCGCGCTCGGCGCCGGCCGAGTCGATGAGGCCCGGCCTCGTCGCACGGCCAGCCATCGGTCGATCGAGAACGCCTGACCGCTCGGCCCGATGGCCAGGTACAAGGTCAGCATCCCGTTGATCTGATCGAGGCCGAACGTCGCTGCCGGGACCCGATATGCATACGAGACGGTGACCAGGAAGGCGAGCAACGATGTCAGGCGGGTCCACAATCCCACGGTGAACATCGCCAGCACGACCATCGAGAGCGCGTACGCCTGCCACATCCGGCCATCCGGGACCAGCCACCAGAAGGAATAGGTGAAACTGCCGTCCGAAAGTGTCCGCACCAGGCGTTCATCCAACCAGCTCCCCGGGCCGAAGAAGTCGGGAAGCACCAGTCCCCAGACGGCGTGCGTATAGAGGAGCATCGACCCGGTCAGGATCCGGATCAACCCGAGCAGCGTCGGATCCGCCGGACGGAACCAGAACGCATCCCATGCCTGGGCCGCAGCCCGCGCGGAATCCTCCGCGTAGGAAACGAGAGCACCGCGCAACCGCCTCATGGGAAGACCCCCAGTTCACGCTCTTCATAGCTCTCGAGATCATCGAGCCGTCCGCCGTCTCGGACGCGCTCCATCGTCGGCAGGTTATGTGTCTGCTGGATCAGCGTGACTCGGGTCGCGCCGTGCTCCCTGGCGATGTGTTCCGCATAGGATTCATGCCAGAGCCGTTCGACGTCCTCATGCGCGTCGTTCATGTGCTCGGTGAGCATGAAATAACGATGATAGAGCAAACGGGGCTGTGTCTTCCGGTCGGGGATCCGGCCGCGGACAACCGTGCCGTCCTCGCGCTCGGCGACGTAAGCCAGAAGCGTGCTCTCGGCCGGCTCCGGGGCGAAGAAGTGATAGCCGTGATCGAGATACAGTGCCCCCAGGTACGGCTGGAAGAACCTGCAAATCTCGCGCGTCAACTCGGACGACGGGGCCACGGCGGCCGGTGCGATGATGATGGCGGCGACATGGAAGACGAGCCAGACACTCACGGCCCTTCCAAGCCAACGCCGCCCCGGGTCGATCGAAGGCGCGGTTTCGGAGCGCGCAACGCGACCCTCGTCTCGCTCGAAGTTCACGAGAGGAGATCCCTTCTCTGAGTCCGTGATCTGAACATGGAAGACGTCCGCATGCCCGGGGAGTCGGGCGGAGCCGTCCTCCCCGCGCAGCGATTCCGATCTCTTGCCCTGGGTGCCTTCCCCCGTCGAGCGGCGGGCGGCACAGGCGACGCTCAGTACGAGCCGCCGCTCGAGCCGCCGACCGAGCCACCGCTCGATCCGCCGCCACCGTGGTGCTTCTTCATGAAGCCGCCGACCGAACCGCCGCTCGAGCCGCCGCCGCCGTGGTGCAGGAAGCCGCCCCCGCCGACCGAGCCGCCGCTCGAGCCGCCGCCGCCGTGCTTCGTCATGAAGCCGCCGACCGAACCGCCGCTCGAGCCGCCGCCGCCGTGGTGCAGGAAGCCGCCCCCGCCGACCGAACCGCCGCTCGACCCGCCGCCGCCGTGCTTCGTCATGAAGCCGCCGACCGAGCCGCCGCTCGAGCCGCCGCCACCATGATGCAGGAAGCCGCCCCCGCCGACCGAGCCGCCGCTCGAGCCGCCACCACCATGATGCAGGAAGCCGCCCCCGCCGACCGAGCCGCCGCTCGAGCCGCCACCGCCGTGCTTCTTCATGAAGCCGCCGACCGAGCCGCCGCTCGAGCCGTGGCCCGCGAAAGCCGGTCCAGCCGCGAGGCAGAACGTCAGCGCACCCAGGGTGGCACCCTTGACCAAAGACCGTCGAATCGTCGTCATGGAAAATCCTCTGTGTGTTGCAGACCGCTCTCGTTGAAACACCCACCCGACCGCAGGGCATCGCCAGCCCCGCACCTTCCCCGAACCCGCGACCGTTCCGACGTGATGCCTCGAATCGACGAAGATCCTCGCCCATCCCGATCGGAACGCGCTCCGCAACCCGTCGGGCGCGGGCCGAACCCCGGATATCAATCGATGGAAGCCGCTCTCGCCTCCGGAGCCATCGAACGCTCCGAAGATCGGTCTCCCCAGACCTCGTTGTGAAAGTCCGCTGATTGTCGGGATTCGTCGAGTCCTGGGAGGGTAGCCGGTTAAATGATACTGGATAATCTGGGCAATGCAAATGAAATGGGAAGTCTAGGAAAGAGAAATGCGGCCCTCGGTTCCAAAAAGAACGACCCCCGGCCGGGTGGACCGCCAGGGGTCGAGATGACGTCAGGATAGGGAGGGATTCGGGGAGCGGATCTCTTGTCACACTTTTACGGCTTGCCTTGCTTCGCGACCGAATCGCGCGGCTTGGACCGGCGCCGGATCCGATAACCCGGGCGGGCGGCCCGGCCCGCCGCGGCCCCTGTATTCGAGGCGTTGAGCTCGCCGATCATCTCGTTGATGAGATTCATCAACTGCTGGCGGTCGGCGACGTGGGCGACCAGCGGATTGTACTTGGCGCGCATGGAGTCCCAGTCGGTGCCATGGAGCCTGGGGTCGTCGAAGCGACACTTCATGCAGCGCCAGGCGTCGTCGAGCATCTTGTCCCATTCCCGGGGCTTGTCGATCCGGACGGAGCCGTTGAAGTTGATCCTCCGCTTGCCGCCGCCACCGGCGACCGAACCGCAGTCGGAATCCGCGGAACTCGCGGAATCGCCCGGCCGCGCCCGCCAGGGCCGACGCCGTCCGGTGCGGCCACCGCGGAGAGTCCGCCGCCGCCACCGCCTCCAACGCCGCCGACCGGCGTCGTGTAGACGGACTCGCCTTCCTGGAAGTGAATGTTGCAGCCGTCCCGGCTGAGCCGCAGGTTGGTGATCCCGGCGCGGAAGGCGAGCGGCCGCGAGCTGGTTCGGCTCGAGACTTGGTTCTCGGGTCTTGATCCTGGCTTTCTCGTAGGCGATCTGGTCAAATCGCAGTTATGCCACGCCGATGACAACTGCAAAGAAAGTGCGACCGGCGAGCTGAATGAATGTGGCAATGCATTACAATCGGTAGTTCCTGACGATCATGACCGGAAGGTCCAAGCGCACCGGCACCGATTCGCCTGACTGCTTTCCGACCGCCTTTCCGGAACCCAGGCTTCAACGGCAATCAGACACATCTTCTTTACTGAGCCAGGTTTTCCGCCGATTTCGTCGGCTGTGACCGATCGAAGACATCATTGGGCAGATGTGACGAAATTCGGTTTAAACTCGTGTGAAGCATCGGCCGTTAGACCGATTCTCTCGCTCGCAGACATGCTTGACTGCGTTGATAATATTCTCAAGGTATGGCTGCTATCGAACTACAAAGGCGACCTTCATGGGTGGAATCGTCCTAACGATCGTGTGCTCAGCCGATCACTATAATGACGAATTGGTGCGACGGATTCGGGAATGGCTGTCCCGCAAGACAGACCCGAATGTAGCCGATATGATCAATCGGACCGTCAGGGAGCAGGGTTTGGAGTCGGCCGTGAGCCAGGTAAAGGCGGACCCCTCCGCGAGCATCCTCCTAACGATCGGCATCAACAATCGAGAGATCGATGCGTTTCTCGATAAACTTGATACGAGCAAGGACGAGATCATTGTCTGCAAGCCCGACGACGACCGACCCGTCTCGTCCGCCTCTTGCTCCCCGCGTGAGATCACGCGGGTCAACGCGGGAGCTAACGATCCCATCCCGTTCCTCCGAAAGGCCTGCATTCGCCTCAGCCTGAGACCGCGCGTCACGATCGTCAACCTGCAATCCGAGGAGGAACTCGACGCATACTTCTCGCTCCGCCATCAAGTCTGGACCGAGTTGAACTACCTCGCGCCGGCACAGGCAAGCGGGAAGACTCGCTGGGAGGTGGACTATACGGATCGTGTGTCCTTCCCGATCGGGGTCCTCTTGTCCGACGGCAACGGCGAGATGGTCGGTTGCGCCCGCCTCGTTATGGGCTACGGCCACGAGAATCACATGACCATACCGGTCATCATGAAGCTCATCAAGGAGCGGGACGACGCGAAGCTTCGAGATAACTTCGAGTACCCGGAACATCTGACTCATCCCTTCGACCTTCTCAAGTCGTTCCGGGAATTCAACGCCTATTATCAACGCCTCGTCAAGAACAACGTACCCAAGGCCGAGATCAGCCGGGTCATCGTCCTTCCCGAGTGGCGCCGCAAGTTCGTCGGCGAGATGCTCGTCGACACCCTCGTCGCGAAGGCGAGGATGATGGGAATTCGAGTGCTCTTCCTGGCCTGTCTCGAGCGACACGCACCGTTCTACGAGCGCTGCGGTTTCGACGTGATCCAAGGGTTGTCGTGCGAGAGCTTCGCGGGAGTGAACGTACCGGCCGTGGCCATGCATCTGCGAGACGAGGAAACCGACTGAGGGGGGACGCGGGATGCCACGACGGTTACCCATCTACTTTGGCAGCGGCTTGTTCATCGCCGGGGCGATCTGCTTCTTCCCGATCGCGCTGTCAGCACTTCCGACGATAAGTTTTAAAGCACATCATGTGTGGCTTTTGGGAATTGCGGGCGTGATGATGCTCGTCGGCGGGTTGACGGCACTCGGCTTCCGCCCCACGCAGGTGGAGTGGCTCGGGGTCAAGTTCACCCTGGCGGGCGTCGACCAGCCCGCCCTGCGCCCGATCGCACCCATCGAGATCGCGCAGAGGGTCTTGCCCAAGGAGGAGGTTGACAGGAAGAGGAGTTATGCCGAGACCAAGCACGTTCCCGGCGGGCAGTTCCGCGATTTCAACATGCTCAGGGACCTGGGTGATCGCCCCAACCTCGATATCATGCCCCACTCGAATCCCATGGTCCCCATGTATCTCCTCGATAAGCACTTCAAGGTCCTCGACTGGAATGATGCATTCAGCCTCGCCTTCGATAGGACGATGGAAGGCCGCCGGAATATGAACGCCCTGGAATGGGTCTACTTCCTCGAGAACTTCCAGGAAGTCGTCGATCACGGAGAGAGGGTCTTCTCCGGGGAAGGGCCGTTCCCCGCAATTGACGTCGAAATATTGAAATATAAAAGTATAAGATACAAAATGATCAACGCCAAGAAGCGCGCGTACCAGATACCCGACGACGACGGCAGGTATGCCGGCTGGCTCGTCATCCTCGAGCTATCATTCGAGGACGACCAGGCCGCCTACCAGTACCAGAGCGACCTCATCGAGGTCCTCCGCAAGAACCTGATCTGGACGGAATACGCCTTCAGCTACGACGCGGTCCTCAACAATTCGATCGTCTATCCCAAGCTCATCGAGACGATGCTCGGCGAGAGCGGAGGCCTGGTGCCGATCGGCGCCAAGGCTCGGGTCCTCGACCTCGGGGCGGGCACCGGGAATCTCACCGAACGGCTGGCGGAACCGTCCCAGGAGCGCGTGGTCTTCGCGATCGAGAACAATCGGGCCATGTTGGACCGGTTGCGATACCGCTGCCGGGATTATCTTCGCGACGACGATCGAGGCCCGGGCGTCCTGGCGGTCAAGCAAGATATCGTCCACCTCTACGGCCTCAATGATAACTATTTCGACGTCGCGATCATGAACAACACGCTCTACACCCTCGACGACCCCCTGAAGTGCCTCAAGGAATCGAGGCGCGTATTGAAACCCGGAGGCGAGATCCGCATCAGCGGGCCCAAGCGCGATACCAATCTCGACACTCTCTTCCGTCGGATCAGGAGGGAGCTGACTTCCTCCCGAAAGCTCGAGTCGCTCAGCGAAGATCTTGCACATGTGGAGTACATCAATAAGTTCATGCTCGGTCCGATGCTGTATCGATGGAGCCTGGCCGAAGTCAAGGAGATGGTTCTCGAGGCCGGGTTCTCGAGCATCGTCTTCGAAACCGAGAGAGCCTATGCCGGACAAGCCATGATCGTCGCGGCGAGGAAGTGAAGTCGATCGGGGGAGAGGATGGGGACGTGGGGGAGGAAATGAAGAAGATCGGAGAGCGTTCGGTGAGCCCCATCCTTCGAAAGCGGTTCCTGGACGTCGGCCGGTAGACCACGTCCTCAAAATGGTTGGGGGCCGCGTCAGGATGGCGCCAGTCCCTCGGTCTTCGGAGGCCCCGCCATCGCTCGGTCATCCCGCGAGATCGACCGTCCGGCCCGTCGTGGCCGATTCCCCCGCGCCGAATCGCGCTATCGGTCTTGCGGGAGCCGATGACGGTTCGCCGCCAGGATTTCCGGGCCCCCGTCAGGCCAGGCGCGGTCCCGCTGACGCTTCATCAAATAGGAGTGCGCGAGGGGATGACCCACACCGACCGATCGCATGGGAACTCCTCACGACGTACAATGGCCGAATCCATATCCAGCCGGTCGAGCGAGGACGTGCCAAAATGTTTGCGCGAATCCGCGAATGGCTCTTCAACTTGACGGCGGCCGTCATCGCGCTCGTGGTCTTATCCTCTTTTCTGATCGCCAGTTACGAGCTCGAAACCTGGCCCTTCGCCGACCGGCGCACCCTCCGGGAACGATATCACCTGCAGCGGGTGGAGCGCGTGAGCCTCGATCCGTTCCTCAGCGCCGGGGCGTGTCGAGAGCGCGCGCCGGACCGTCGTGCGCTGCGAGCTGGAGAACATGGCCGCCGCGGGCGGCGTCTCCGCGACCAGCGGATCATCGACGATCGTCTGGGTGATCCCCGAGGGGTCGGCGGTGAAGAAAGGCGAGGTGATCGCCAAACTGGACGCATCCACCTACGAGGAAATGCTCCGCCAGCAGACCATCGTGGTTGAGCAGGCCAAGGCCAGCCACGTTCAGGCGACGCTCGACCACGAGATCGCCAAGATTGCCCTTCGGGAATACCTCGATGGCCTGGTCAAGGAGACGGTCCAGGAGATGGAAGCCAGTATCGCCCTGGCGAAGGCCAATCTCACCACGGCCGGCGAACGACTGGAATGGACCAAGAAGATGAAATCGAAGGGGTACGCCTCGATCGCGCAGATTCAGACGGACACGCAGACCTACATGACCTCGGACCTGACGCTCCAGCGACTGGTCACCGCGTACGAACTGTTCAAGAAGTTCACACTCCCCAAGACGCAGATGACCCTCGAGGCGGACATCACCACCACGGGCACCACGCTCGACAGCGAACAGGTCAAACTGAACCGACAGGTCGAGCGTTTCGAGCTGCTCAAGAAGCAGGTTGACCGCTGTTCGATCAAGGCGCCGCACGACGGCGTGGTCTACTACTACGTCAACCCCAACCCCCGACGGGACTCGGACAACTCGCAGATCGAGGAGGGGATGGCGGTCCGTCAGGAGCAAAAGCTCTTCTTCCTGCCCGATTTGAGCGAGATGGAGGTCCTGGTCATCCTCAACGAGTCGGTCGTCAACCGGGTGAGCCCGGGCCTGCGGGCGAAGGTCGAATTCGAAGCCCTGCCCGCGGTCTCGATCGAAGGCGCGATCGCCTCGGTCGGCGAGATCCCCAACCGCGAGAACCAGCGCGGCGAGGACATCCGCTTCTTCCTCGGAACCCTGAAACTCGACCACTCGACGCCCGGGCTCAAGCCTGGGATGACCGCCGTGGTGACATTCGAACTGCCTCGTCGCGACGGCGTCATCGCGGTACCTCACGATGCGGTCATCGCCGACGTGGATAACCCTGTCTGCTTCCTGGCAGTCGGCGACCATCTGGAGCGACGGAATCTCAAGCTCGGCCAGGGCACCACCGACCTGATCGAGATCGCCGAGGGGCTCTCCGAGGGCGACGAAATCGTCCTCGATCCACCGGGCCGGACCAGCCGTCCGCGCTCGCTCGCCGGCTTCGAATCGCGCCCATGGCCCAAGGACGCCCTGGCCAAGGCCGCCGAGGCCGGCACGAAATCGGCTGGGCGAACCAAGGGCGCCTTCGGCGGAGGCGGCGAACGCCGCAAGGGGAACGGTCCGCCCAACGGAGCGGCGCGCAAGTTCCGCAAGAAAGCTGCCGATGCCGAATAATCCCGGATCGGTGGACCGGGGACTAGACGTTGTCCAAGAATTGTTTTACAATCGTTGACGGTGGCAGCGGCGCACTTCGGCGGACAGTCCGCCGGACGCGTCTTGTTGTCTCCATGGTCCCACTGACGGACGAGTGATCACCGGCTCGATGAGTCGGATCGACGCATCAGAGGCAGTGCGGCCCGCCTGTGCGATCGATCGGACGAGAGTCCCAGCGAAACCGTTTGGTCGAGCCCCGCCCCGAGTTCCCCGCATTCTGCACACCGTGCGAACCGGCTCCCTTCCGCGGCTGGAAGGAGGCGGTCTTAACTCGTCCCGCGTCCACTCGTGCCGGGTTGCACGCCGCGGCCCCGCCGAGGGCGGTTCGAAGGTTTCACCCATGCAACAATCAAAGGTCCGCCGGCCATCGTCCTGGGCCGGTCTTCTGGTCGCAATCGTCTTGGCTGTAGTCTCCCTCGGTGGCCTCGCGCTGGGCTGGAACCGGCTGCACGCCAGGAAGCCCGCCGCGGAACGGTACGAGGTCACCAATGTCAGACGGGCCGACCTCCGACCGATCCTCAAGGCCGGCGGCGTCGTCCAGAGCGGGAAGCAGACCGTGATCGAGTGCGAGCTCGAGCGCCTCTCGGTCGCGCGCGGGGTCAGGGTGCTTCTGCCGGTGGGGCTTCGGTCGTCCTCCAGCTGGTCCCCGAGGGGACCGTCGTGAAGAAGGGCGACGTCCTCGCCGTGCTCGACTCGGCCGACTACGCCGAGTTGCTCCGGCTCCAGAAGATCGACGTGGAGCGCGCCGAGGCCGACAAACTGCAAGCCGAGCTCGACCACGAGATCGCCAAACTCGCCGTGCTGGAATACCGCGACGGCACGTTGAAGGAAACGATCGAGGACTTCCACCGCCGGGTCACGCTGGCGCGATCCGATTTGCAGCGGGCCCGCGAGCGCCTCGACTGGACGCACGCGATGAAGGCCAAGGGCTACGTCTCCCAGAGCACGGTCAAGTCGGATGAGTTCACGGCCGCACAGCTCGAGCTGGCCCTCAAGCAGGAAGAGGGCGCCTTCGACGTGTTCCAGAAGTACTCTGCGCCCAAGACGATCCGCGAGCTCGAAGGCAAGGTCCTCAGCGCCGAGGCCAACCTCGATTACGAGATCCTCCGCTCGCAGCGCCAGCGCGAACGGCTGGCCACTCTGCAGGAACAGGTGGACCTCTGCACGATCCGCGCCCCGCACGACGGGTATGTCGTCTACGCAAACGACACAAGGCGCGAGATTTACATCGAGGAGGGCATGCCCGTCCGCCAGAACCAGAAGCTGTTCTACCTCCCCGACCTGAACGACATGGAGGTCGCGGCCCTGCTCAACGAGACGATCGTCAAAGATGTCCGCTCGGGCATGCGGGCACGCATCCAGGTCGAGGGCCTGCCCGGTCGCACCATGACGGGCTTCGTCACGAAAGTCGCCCAGTTCGCCATGCCCGACTGGCGGAGCGACGCCCGCTACTTCCAGGGGATCGTTAAGCTCGAGGCCCCGCCCGCCGGGCTCAAGCCCGGCATGACCGCCCAGGTCGAGCTGGAGATGCCGGAGCGGGACAACGTCCTGGCCGTGCCGTCCCAGGCCGTGACGTCCCACGACGGGCAGGATGTGTGCTTCGTGCTCCAGGGAGACGCCCTGGAACGGCGGCAAGTGAAGGTCGGGAGCGTCACGGAGGTGATGACAGAGGTGACCGAGGGTCTCCGCGAAGGAGACCAGGTTGTCATGAATCCCCATCCCTTGGAGATCGAGCTCGAGGACCCGTCAGAGCCTGCCCTCGTCGCTCCACCCTCAGCCCCGAGCGGTGCCGAATCGACGCCGAGTGACGTCGCGGCCTTGCGTTGAGGGGCAATCGCGGAATCGATTCCGGATCGCGAACGCCGCGGGATCGGAAAGCCGGAATCGTCAGCGTGAATCCTCTCACCAGGCCCCGGGACACGGAGTCCGGCCGCGGAGGCATCCCCATACGCTGAGGGCGCCGGCCCTCCCTGTTTGGTGCGATCGGTCCGCGCGACTTTGCCGATCGCGCCGCCTGCGTCCTTCGCGCCGCTCCGGTTCCGATCATCAAACGACGTGCCGGCGGACGAAACCAGTTCCGCGTCGAGCACCTCGCGCCATGGCCGGCTGCGCGCCACGGTCGCGGCTCGGGCCGTCGGGGAGCGACCAGGTGGATTCGAATCAACTGACAGCGAGCGAACTCCCATGAGCGCAAAGCGTTCCGCCGCACCGTCGCCCCGCGCTGCGGCGTCCTCCGGGTCCGCGATCATCAACGCGCTCCTCGTCGCCGCCGCGCTGGCCTGGGGCCTATCTCTCCTGGTCCAGCGCGGCCGGATGACGTGGCCCCCCTATTCGCTCCTCTCGAACCTGGCGACGCTCGCCGGTTGCCTGGCTCTAGTTGGCCCGATCATCCTCTTCCGCTCGGGCGAGATCCAGGGTAGCCTGGGAGAGCTGGCGTGGCTGACGGCGGGTATCCTCATCTGGGCCTTCGACATCGCGGCGGCGCTCCAGGGTCAGTGGAAGACTGTCCATTGGGCCACACCCCTCTCGGACCGGACGCTGGGGCTGACGGTCCTCGCCGTCCTGGTGGCGGGCTGGAAATGCGGTCTGGCACATCGGAACTGGTCGTGGACCAACGTCGCCGGCTGCATGCTCAGCGCCTTCTGGGTCGGTATGGCGATCTGTTCCTGGCTCCTCGCCGGTCCCGGGCGGCCGAGCCTGGCCAATCTCTGATCCTTGACGGCTCGCGCAGTCGATGAGTAGCTTCGAATTGCCTTGATTTCGGATGCGGACGGGCACACGCCCGCGCCGATCATCATCCCTCATCCATCACGACGCCGATTGCATCCAGCCGGAGGATCCTACCCGTGCCGACCGAGAAGCCAGGACACCTGCTCGTCGAGGAGGCCCCGCCGACATCATCGGCCATCGAGAACGAACTGCCGACTTACCGGGCCATCTGCAACCGCGCGGTCTTTGGTCTGCTCTGCGGCGTCCTCGCATCGTTCAGCTACGCGAATCTGGGCTTCCTCATCTTCGCCGTACTGGCCGTGGCGCTCGGTCTGTCGGCCAACGTGGCGATCAAGCGCAACCCCGATATCCTGACCGGACGTCGCCTGGCCAACGCCGGCATCGCCCTGGGCTTGATCTTCGGCCTGACCGTCCTCACCTACACGACGCTTCAAAGCGTCATGCTCGACCGCGACGCCAGCAAGTTCGCCCAGTTGTACGGCAAGGTGCTCAAGGAGGGGAGCTTCGGCGACGCGCTGCTCTATCGGCAGCCGCCCCAACAGCGCGAGAACAAGACCGCCGAGGACGCGGAGAAGGACTTCGAGAAGATGAAGGCCCGCGAGCGCGGCATGATAGACATCAGGATGGCCCCGCTGACCAACCTCCGCAAGGCAGCACAATCGAAGGACTCCCGCCTCCACTTCGTGAAGATCGAATCCAAGGGCGTTGACGAGGGCCACACGGGCCAAGTCGGTTATTTCGCCACGGCCCTCTTCGAAGTCGAGGGGCCGACCGCGAAGAACAAGTCGGGCGGCAACCAGTTCGCCCTCGTCCTGCTCAAGGGCCAGACGAAAGGCCGGCATTATGAATGGTGGGTGGACGATGTGGTCTATCCCTATGCGCCAAGTCGTTCCAGATGGCGCCGAAGCCGGTCGACGACGGGCACGGACACGCGCCGGGTGGTCATTGACCTTGCGTTTTCCAGTTGTCAGTTCCCAGTGGCCAGTTTCAGACCTTCCGTCTCCGACTGGCAACTCAGGAACTGGCGACTCTCGACGGGGCATAGGTCGAGCAGCACTGGTCGGTCTCCCAGAGTACGACTTCCACGACGGGCAGACCGGCCTCCCGCGCCCGGTTGAAGATGAGCCGGGCGATGTTCTCGGCGGTCGGGTTCTCATCCATCACGAAGAAGCGCTCACCGCACTCTCGCAGAGCCGGCAAGAGCGGGTCATCGCGGCGGAGCAGCATGTTGTGGTCGAGGTTCTCGTCGATCCAGCGCTGGACCTGCCGCTTGATCTCCCCGAAATCCACCAGCATCCCGCCGCATCGAGCTGCGGGCCCTCCAGCGTGATCACGGCGCGGCCGTTGTGCCCGTGGAGGTGGCGGCATTTCCCGTCGTAGTCGAGCAGCCGATGGCCGTAGCAGAAGGCGATCTCGCGCGTGACTCGATACATGATGGTCAACAAGTCTCCTCTCCGGCCGCCGGTTCCTGAGGTCGGGCGTCCCAGCCCGACTCGCCGGCCGTGTCGGGCTCGAAAGCGAGAGCGGCGCCCTGACGGTTTAACCGGTGTTATAGCCGGTCAGGTCTCTGATCCCGGCTTCGCGGAAGCCCTTCTTCCGCTCCGCGCATTTGTTGCACCGTCCGCAGTGACGCCCGTCGACCGGGTCGATGCAGGAGAACGTCAAGTGGAGGGGCAGGTGCCGGCCGCGTGCCAGCACCTCGGCTTTGTGGAGGGTCGCGAACGGCCGGATCAGGCGCAGGGTGCCGTCCATCGCCTCGTTGAGCAGGGCCTCAAGCCTGTTGAAGAACCCGGGCGTGCTGTCGGGGAACGGATTGGAGCCAAGCGATCCCAGCGCCAGCGCCCCGACGCCCCGCAGGCGGCACCAGACCGATGCCTTCACGGTCAAGAGCAGGTTGCGGCCCGGTAGATAGACCGCCTCATCGGGCGTCTCGGACCCCGGAATCCCTTCGCCGTTCGTGCTCCAGTGAGGACCATAGACATCGGCGATCGGCTCGTCGAGCAAGACCGGACGATCGAGTCGATCGTCGCCCACCTCGGCGAGGAAGCGATGCAGACCGGCGATCTCCGCGGACTCCCACCGCAGCCCCGATCGGATGTAGATCGGCACCACTCGCGGGTAATCGAGGAGCAGCTCGACGCACAGGATGGCGCTGTCGAGTCCCCCGCTGACCAGCACGGCGGCGGCGGGCCGTTCCGATTGGCTCATCGCGCGGCAACACCCTCCGGAAGACGCGGCCGAGGCCCACGAGTCGCCTTATTCTAGGCCGAGATCCGTGGACCGACAACCACCCGGGCGGCGCCTACGCCGGCTCGGGCCTGCCGGCGGAGGCTGCAACCGCGGCGGCCCGGAGTTCGCGATCAACCCATTCGAGCGCCTCGCGCTTGCTCTGGACCTGGCCCTCGAGTTGGAGTTCGCGCACACGGTCCAGCAGGATCTTGAACTGGGGGCCCGGCTTGAGTCCGTGCCGGGCCAGGTCGTGACCGGTCAACAGCGGCGGCGGATTAATCGGGCCGCTGGGTGGATGCTCCAGGTAATCGCGGCAGTAGTCAACCTGGGACGTGTCCCCGGTGGTCGCCAGGGCGTCGGCGCGGTGCAATTCCAGCAGCTCCTCGATCCCAGGCTCGGCCAGCATCCGCTTGAGCTTCGACTCGCGCATCCGCCTGGCCTCCCCCAGATACTGGTGGAATCGGACCAGCCACGTGACGCGGTCGCGCTCGGAGTTGGACAGCTTGAGCCGCCGGGCGACCCCCTCGGCGATCGAGGCGCCCTCCTGCTCGTGGTTGTGGAACGAGTAGCGGCCATGCTGGAAGCAGCGCGTGAAGGGCTTGCCCACGTCGTGCAGGAGCGCGGCCAACGCCAGCGGGAACGACGGATCGGGCGGCAGCAGCGAGAGGACCAGCATGGTGTGGTTCCAGAGGTCTCCCTCGGGCTGCATCGGTTTGCCCTGGAACAGCCCCTTCATCCGGACGGCGGGCGGGACCACGGGGGTGAGGACCCCGAGGTCGAGGGCCAACTCCATCGCCCGGGCCCTTGTCGGATGGACGAGCATCCGCCGCAGTTCCTGCGCGATCCGCTCGGCCGAGACGCCGACGACCTCGGCGGCCATGACTCGGATCTCCGACGCGGTGGCCGGCTCGATCGCGAGCCGGAACCGCGCCGCCATCCGCACGGCGCGGAGCAGGCGGAGCTTGTCCTCGCGGAACCGCGCCGCCGGGTCGCCGATCGCGCGCAGCACGCGACGCTCCAGGTCCTCGCGGCCGCCGACGTAGTCGATCAGCCGCTCGGCCACGGGGTCCCAGAACATCCCATTGATGGTGAAGTCGCGGCGGGACGCATCGATCTCGGGCGAGCTGAAGACGACCGACTCGGGCCGCCGCCCGTCCACGTAGGCCCCGTCGCTGCGGAACGTGGCGACCTCGACCTCGATGCCCGAGTGCCCCGGCGCGAGCACCCGCACCACGCCGAAGGAGATCCCCACGGTGACCGCCCGATAGGGCAGGATCCTCATCACCTCCTCGGGCGTCGCGTCGGTGGCCACGTCGTAGTCGGCCGGCGTCTGGCCCAGCAGCAGGTCGCGGACGCACCCCCCGGCCCAGAGGGCCGTGTTGCGGGCCCGCTGGAGAGTCTTCACGACCTCGAGGGCAAACCGGTGGCGCGCCTCGGGATCACTCATCGCCGGCGTCCTCCGGTCCTGCCTCGGCTTTCGTTTCCAGCTCCGGTCCGTCCGGATCGCCTCCGGATATCGAGGCCTCGATGGGCGCGGCGATCAGCCGCAGCGCGAGCTGGGTCCCGCCGTAGCGCCGGATGTCCCAGGCGTCGAACTCGGGGAGGATCCGGGCGTCGAGGGTCCGCCCCGACTCGAGCACGACCACCGATCCCGGCGGCAGCTTTTCGACAAGCTCGGCGAGCATCCGGTTCAGGTATCGGGCATGGATCTCGTATTCGCGATAGGGCGGGTCGAGGAAGACGACGACCGGGCCGTCATCGGCGGGCGTGTGCGACCGCGCCCAGCGATAGGCGTCGGCGTGACGGACGGTGGCGCGGTCCTGGTAGCGCAAGGTGGCAATATTGCGATGGATCAGCGCCACGTTCTCGCGGTCCCGCTCGACGAAGATCGCCTCCCGGGCGCCCGGCTGAGCGCCTCGAGCCCCAGCGCGCCGGTGCCGGCGAACAGGTCGATGACCACGCGATCGACCACCAGGTCGCGGAGGATATTGAACAGCGACTCGCGCACCATGTCGCTCGTCGGCCGGGTGCCGTTCGACGCCTTCGGCCCGTCGATCTTGTGCCCGCGGCGCTGGCCCGAGATGATGCGCATGGCTGGGATGCCTCCGCTCCGTTCCGCGTTGACGATGGGTGCCGGGCCGCCTCGCCGGTCGGTGTTGCCCCGCGGGCCCATGGCCCTCCCGATGATTCTATCAGGGAGGTGTCGAGCGGGCGATTCCTCGCCACCAACTCGCACGCATCGATCTCCACGAGTCGAGTCACGCCCACCCGCGAGTCGCGATCACCGCGGCCGGGCCCGGGTGCGTCAGCCCATGTCCTCGCCCGGCACGGCCGGCCGCTTCCGTCAGCCGCGATCCGCCCGATCCGCCGATCCGCGATCAAGCCAGATCGACGCTTGACAAACCGATCCCCACCTGAGCACAATCAACAATATCGGACCTATCTCGTCGGCTTGCGAGAGGTCGATGAGGCCGAGCCAGGGTAGCCCGCGGCGTGCAGAGGCACACCGGCGGGCCTTTTTTTCTAGGGTGGCAAAAGTAGCTGGAGGCACCGCTGCTCCAACGCCCTGAGATAGCTGCCCGGGTCGTGGCGGAAGCGGCGCTGCTTTCGTCGCGACTCGCGCTGCGCGTCCAAGTCCGCACGCAGCTCTTGCCAGCGCGACACATAACCCGGACGTAAGACCAAGCCTTCGTCGGGGCGCAGCCGGGTCGCCAGACTCGAGATCACCCGTGCCGAGCCCATCACCACCAATCCGGGCGAGGCCCGACGCCGGCCACTGGCGCGGCGCTCATGATAACGATGGCTCCCAAAGGCGTGCTCCAGATCGTTATTCGTCCGCGGCAGGTCCGACGATTCGTAGCACTTGAACAAGCCTGGCCGGTAGCTCTTTGTCACTTTCAGGAAGTGCCGCAGGCCCTTCTGGACCGAGGGCTCATCGGTCGTGGCCGCTGCCTGCCGCATCCGCACCAGCAATTGCACCAGCCGACGCCGGACCTTCGAGGCCGGCAACTGCTCCCGGTTCTTGAGGATCCGGGCCACGCGCTTGACCCACTTGTAGGCCTCCCGCACCGGCGGGAACAGGGCGGCTGTCTCCTCCAGCCCACGCCGCAGCAACTGCTGCAGACGCTTCAGACCAGAGGGCAAACTCCCCGCCAAAGCCGCCACCTGGTCCAAGCTGGCGGCGATCCGGCTCAGTCGGTCCTGCAGCTTCAGCCCCGCAGCGGCCAGCGGCGGCAAGCCGTCGTCGGTCAAGGCGGCACGCACCGCGGCGCAGTAGCTCCGTACAATGTCCGCCTCCTCGTCCTCCGGATCCGCCTCCGCCTGGCGGTCGATCCGACGGATTCCCCGGACTCGCTTCTTCAATTCCTTCTTGGCATGACGATCGGCCTCGGAGATCGGCTTGGCCGCCTCGCGAAGATAGTGGAAGTGACAGAGTTGGTGCGGCACGCCCTTCAGCGCCTGCCTGACGGCGTTGCGAATGCTCTCCTGGCCGTCGGAGATCACACCAGTGATCGGCACGGGCAGCGCCTGGCGCACCTCGGTAATCAGGCCGGCCAGGTCCTTGGCGGTGGACGACAAGAGGCTCCTGGCCCGAAGGATCTCCCCGGAGAGGCAGTCACGCAAGACCCAGAGGACCTCGTGACCGACGTCGGGTTGCAGTCCATCGATGGCCAGGATGACGCGACGCTGCTGGCGCAACAGGGGTCCCAGCCGCTTGGGGTCGGCTGTGGCCAGCGCCCTGAGTTCGTCGTAGCGGTCCAGGAGGTTGGTGACCGTGCGTTGCGAAACGACCAGGCCGCGGCGGGTCAGCCCCTGGTGGATCTCGGGGATGCTGCGGTGCTCGGCATATCGGAGCCGTCCGACAGTGGCCATGACATCGAGGCCGAACTCGTGATAGGGCAAGGCGAAGTGGGGTTCGGCCTCGGGCCGGTAGGGCAGACGGAACCGGGGGCAATCGGGATTGTGGCAGCGTCGGATGGCCAGCGTCAGATGCAGGACGCCGTCGAGCGTGGTGATGGTGCGGAAGTTGTTGTAGCGGGCCCGGAGCGGTTGCTGACATTCCGGGCAATCGCGCGTGACGGGGACCAAGCTGAGGGCGCGATCGGGTTTGGGGCGCGGTCGTCGTCGCTTGCGCATGGAGGGCCTCCTTTTGTGGCTACCCCCTTTCTACGTTCCCGGTCTCAGCTAAGTTTGCCAGCCTAGTTTTTTTTGCGCCGTCGGCTCATGCGAGGCCGATGCAGCCCGGCCAGGGCGGCCCGCGGCGTGCCCGTGCGATGGCGCACCGGCGCGTTTCTCTTGCGCTCAGCCGAACACGAGGTTCCGAGCGTTCCACACGACAACGCATTAAGGAGATCTCTTATGTTCGGCCATCATCGACACATTCTGGAGATGACGAGAGGCACATCCCAAGCCGAGGCGCGCATGCGGACGCGTCGCCGCGGTCGACGCTGGTTACTCGAGGGCCTGGAGGACCGGCTCCTGCTCTCGGGAGGCCCCACGATCTACACCGTCAATTCGGCGGGCGGCGGCACCGCGGGCACGGGCGTCTCGGGCACGTTGCCCTACGTGATCGGCCAGGCTGACGCCAGTACGAATCCCCTCGGCAGCGAGATCCGGTTCGACAGGACCGTCTTCGGGTCACCCCAGACCATCACACTGAGCAGTACCCTGGTGCTCTCCGAGACGGCCGGGCCGGAGGTGATCGACGGCCCCGGCGCGAACCTGGCGACGGTCAGCGGCAACAACGCCGTCGAGGTGTTCTCGGTCGCCAGCGGCGTGACGGCCCGCCTCACCGGCCTGACCATCTCGGGCGGCCTGGCCACGCAGGGCGGCGGCCTCTCCGACGACGGTGGCACGGTCTCGCTCACGCACGTGAGCGTGATCAACAATCAGGCCGTGGGAGCTGACGGGGCGGTGGGCAGCGCCGGCGCCCTCGGTGCGAAGGGCGGCTTCTTTACTTTTGGCGGCCCCGGCGGTGATGGCGGCGCGGGCGGCAACGGCGGCAATGCCCTGGGTGGCGGCATCTATATGGCCGACGGCAGCCTGACCCTGAACGACGACCTCATCGCCAGCAACGTCGCGCGTGGGGGTGCCGGCGGCAACGGCGGTGCTAGCGGGGATGGTGGATCGGGTGGTGCCGGCGGCGCCGGAGGGCTGGGCGCCGGCGGCGGCATCTACGTGGCGAATGGAACCCTCGTCGCGGGTAACGACTCATTCGAATCGAATCAGGCCATCGGCGGCGCGGGAGGGAATGGAGGCGCCGGCGCGGCAGGAGCCGCCGGCGCGGCAGGAGCCGCGGGGGCCACTGGGAGGACGGGCGGCGCTGGCGCTGCGGGGGGTAAGGGCGGCGATGGCGGCGCCGCCGGCTCGGGCGAGGGTGGCGGGCTGTATGTCTCGGCGGGGTAACCGTTCACAGAGTGGGATAACCGGTATCAGGCAACCTCGACCTTTGGTGGATTCGCTGGCACGAGGGAGGGGATCGCTTGGCCACCGCGAGCCGCCTCGAAACAGGATGTCAGGTAGTCCAGCACATTCCGCCCCTGCTGGCGGCAGGTGGCTACCACCGTCAGCATCCGCTCCACGAACCGGCTCCCCGCCGCGCTATCGGTTCCCCCGCTGATCCGACGCCAGATCACCGCGTGCCGCTCGGCGCGCTCGGCGGCGTTGTTGGTCGGCGGCACACCCGCGACCCGCGCGAAGGTCCACAGGCTCTCCTCGACCCGCAGGAGCTCGGCGCAGGTCCCTCGGGTCCGCGCAGTCGCAGCGCGCCCCGTCCTCCAGGGCCGTCTTGAACTCGCGCCTCAACCGGGCCATCGCCGTGCGGAATCGCCCCCAGTCCACTCGCTTGGCCTCGAGGCGATGCCACCAGCGGAACAGCCGGTCCGAGAGCGCAACAGCTTCTTCCCGATCGGCGCGGCGGCGCCGCCGCGGTCGATCATCGCCTGGAAATCGCGGCGGAGATGACTCCAGCAGACCGGCCGGCTGGCCCCTGCGATCCAGTCGTAGGCGCTCCAGCGGTCGGTCACCGCGATCGGGCCGTCTTGAGTCCCCAGGACGGCCCGGGCGACCCGGGCGTTGCGGTTGCGGGCGATCGTGAAGACCGTAAACAGGGCCGTCACCGCCGCCCACAGCCAGGCCTTGTGCCGGTCCTCTCGCCAGCCGGTCTCGTCGGCACCGATCACCCCCGCCGTGTGGACCGCCGTGGCCAGTTCGTTGTATGGGGCCTGGAGCGCCTCGGCCGACAGCCGCTCCAGCTTGCTGATCATCCCGGTGGAGATCGACAGCCCGAAGAGGTCGCCGGCCAGTTGCTGGATCGGCCGCTTGCTCAACCGGTAGGCGCCGGCCAAAGTGGCCAGTGTGGCCTGCAAGTAAGGGCCGAAGCGGACCGTGGGGACGCCCTCGGGCAACGGACCGCAGGTGGTCTGACCGCAGTCGGGGCAGGCCAGGCGATGCAGGCGGTATTCGTCGACGATCGGCTCGATCCGGGGCAACTCGGCGACCTGATGGATCAGGGGGTCGGGGTCCTCCCCCGACAGCGCATGGCCACACCGCCGGCACGCATCGGGCTTGCAGTCGGTGGACGAGCGGAGCTTCTCGGGAGGGACCAGGGCGCGGAACGCCTTGCGATGGCCGGGTTGACCGCCGCGCCTCCGCCGCGACGGCGGTGTGGGCGGCTTGCGCTTCAGGCCGATCGGGTCGGAGGAGGGCGGCTTGGAGGAGTTGGTGGAGTTGAGTTGGAGCCGGGCCTGGAGGTCGCGGACGGTGGCTTCCAATTCGGCGATCCGATCGTGCAGGGACTTCCAGCCGTCCAAGAGGGTGACCTGAAGGTCCGCGGGCACGCGGCTCCAGAGTGGCTCAAGGAGTGGAAGCTGTTGACTCATATGTAGTAGTACGAACCGACTGTACAAATTGTTCGGGGTGTGAACAGCTACTCGGCGGGAAATGTAACAATTGAGTCATCATATCTTGAATCCAACATCGCGACCGGGGGGACAGGGGGCGCCGGCGGTCCGGGGGGCACTGGAGGTGCCGGAGGCGCCGGAGCGCCGGAGGCGCTGGTGGCGCGGGTGCCAACGGGGGCTTTGGCCCTAGTAGTGCTGCTGGTGGTGGCGGAAACGGCGGGTGGGGAGGAGATGGCGGAAGCGCCGGATCCGGCGGCAGGGGCGGTCTCGGGGCTGCTGGTGGCCATGGTGCCGGCGGCGGTCTGTACGTCGCCGGGGGAAACATCGCCCTGTCCGCGATCACCTTCGGCGCCGATTCCGCATCAGGTGGATCGGGTGGATTTGGAGGCCAGGGTTGTCGAGGTGGTATTGGTGCTTCAGGAGGACCCGGTGGGCCTGGTGGCAGGGGCGGATGGGGCCATGCCTCGACCGGGTTCGTCGGCGGGGGAGTTGGAGGAAACGGGGGTTATGGCGGCCCAGGAGGTCGCGGTGGGAATGGTGGTATCGGAGGCCCCGGAAACAATGGCGGCACCGGGGGTGCGGCCGATGGCGGCGCCCTGTATATCGCTGGCGGCGCTACCGATCTGACGTCCGCCACAATCACCGGAGATTCCGTCGTCGGAGGGCGAGGCGGATTCGGAGGTCTGGGTGGCGATGGTAACGCTGGAGGCAGAGGCGGCTACGGCGGTCCCGGTGGAGCTGGTGGCACTGGCGGAGAAGCATTCACTGGACCTACCTGGGGCGGAGGTTGCTGTAGGAGCCATCCCGGAACGGGTGGCAATGGAGGTAGTGGCGCCTTCGGTGGTGCTGGCGGGACAGGCGGTCGCGGAGCAAGCGGTGGATCGGGGGGGACCGGCGGACCGGCGAAGGGTGGCGGATTGTATGTGGGCGGCGGGGCTGTCACCCTCTCCGATGACACCCTCAGTGGTAATTCCGCCACCGACGGCGCTGGCGCCTCAGGGGGTAAGGGCGGGGCTGGCGGATCCGGCGGCCAGGGCGGCGGTGGGGGTGGGGGTGGCGCGGCTGGTCCGGGCGGAACCATTTATCCGGGGCACGGTTCCCCTAGATGTTGCGGGCCTTCCGGCCATGCGGGCAATTCTGCCCAGGCCGGTGGTGTCGGCGCTCCTGGTACTGCAGGTGGGTCAGGATCGGCGGGCGGCAGGTCGGCCCCTGTCGATGGAGGCGGTCTTTATGTCGCCGGCGGCACTCTCAGCCTGATGAATAGCACCATCGCCTACAATGACGTCGCCAGCGGTGGAGCGGGCGGCGGCCTGGATGTCAATGGCGGCACGGCCATTCTGGACAACTCGATCCTCGCGCTGAACACCAGCGACATCGCCGGGACTGTCTCCTCGGCGAGCGCCAACAACCTGATCGGCACCGGAGGCTCGGGCGGCCTGGTCAACGGCGTCCATGGGAACCTGGTCGGCGTCGCCAACCCGGGACTCGACCCGAACGGATTGCAGAACAACGGCGGGCCGACCCAGACCATCGCCGTCTTGCCCGGCAGCCCCGCCATCGGCGCCGGCAGCGACAACATCCCGGGCGTCACCGTCCCCTCGACCGACCAGCGCGGGGTCAGCAGACCCAGCGACAGCATCGACATCGGGGCCTTCCAGGACCGGGGATTCCGGCTCACGCTCGTCGCCGGCAGCAGCCCGCAATCCACGAGCGTCAACACCGCCTTCCCCAACCCGCTGGCCGTCACTGTCATCAGCCTCTATGGCGATCCGGTCGCCGGCGGCGTGATCACATTCACCGTGACGCCGGCCAAGGACGGCGCCTCGGCGACGCTGAGCGCGAGCACCGCGACGATCTCGGCCGATGGCCAGGCCAGCGTGACGGCCACCGCCAACGGCGTCTCGGGCGGCTATGAAGTCACAGCCTCGGCCGCCGGCGCGAGGAGGACGCCCGTCTTCTCGCTCACCAACCAACCCGCTAAGGCCAGCAGCATGGCGGTCGGCCTCGGTGACGGCTCCGTACCGGTGAACGCACCGGTTCGCCTCGGGACGAGCGGCCCATCGTCGCCGGGCAACGGTCAAACGAGTCACAGCTCAGCGGCTCGGCCCGCACTTCGTGCCGAGGTCCGACTGGCCTTCCGAGGGAGAGGCTGGAGCCTGGGAACGTCGGCGAGAGACAAGATCATCAACCAGCGGTTGATCGAGTGATCCTGAGAATTCCGGTGGGCCTCACGCCGCCATGCGGCGTTCGACCCACCCTACGGCCTCTTCTCGTACTCCCTCTGATGCTCCGTTCCGCCCCGACGATGGGCGCCGGGCCGCCTCGCCGGACCGGGTTCAACGCGCGGGCCGATGGCCCATCTCCTCATTCTTTCAGGGACGGACTGCGCGGGCGATTCCTCGTCACACACCGATAACCGATCAAACCCTTCTCGAGTCAGATCAACCATCGTTCCGAATCCAGTTATCGCTCGAGCTCGTTTGACTGACTATAGCCTATAAGCTATACTCTGGGCATGTGGGAAGTTGCGACGACAAATGAATTCGATGGCTGGTTCGCCGACCTGAATGAAGACGGCCAGGCCGAAGTCATCGCAAAGGTCGAACTCCTCAAACTGCTGGGTCCGCGGCTTGGTCGGCCGCACGCGGACACCCTTAATGATTCGAGGCACTCCAACATGAAGGAGCTTCGAGCCGACACCAAGGATCAAGTCCTTCGTATCGCCTTCGCATTTGATCCCGGCCGAGCCGCCATCCTGCTTCTGGGCGGAAATAAGTCGGGCGTCAGCCAGAAGCGGTTCTACAAGCAGTTGATCGCGAGGGCCGACGCCCTCTACGACGCACATCTGGCGAGGTTGGCCGCTCGGAAGACCGAAGAGGAGGAGTAAGATGGCCAAGTCATTCGACGAGCTGGTGAAACAGACGACAACCAAGCGCACACGTCGGCGCGCCGCCGTCCGCACCAGAGAACTCTTGGGGGAACTGCTGCTCAGCGAGATCCGCGAGCTGGCGGGTAAGAGCCAGCGCCAGGTCGCCGATGCGCTGGGGATCAAGCAGCCAAGTCTGTCGAAGCTCGAGAAGCAATCCGATATGCAGATTTCGACTCTTCGGCGACATCGTGACCGCGCTGGGAGGCGAATTGGAGGTTGTCGCGAGGTTCCCAAAGGGTGACGTGAGGATCGACCAATTCACCGTGCCGGCTGCACGATCCGACCGGCGAGCGTCGGCATCGAGACGGCGAGCCCCTGTCTGACGGTCGCGCGCAAGCGACTGGTCACCGGACCGCAGCCGAGGTCTCGATACAGCTTGGCCCCCGCGAGGTTCATGAAGAGGCTCCCCTGAGATTCGTCTTCGCCGGGGAGATTCATGGAGGATCTGGGTTCCTGCTTGGGGGCGAGCGGGTCCGGGGCTCACCGCGATGCCTTGGCGCCGGCCGCGCGGGACGCGGCCGCCGCGACGGCATCGGCGATCGTCTTGACGAGCGGGATCGGGAGATCATGCCCCATGCCCGGGATGATTCGCAGCTCCGCGCCGGGGATATTCGCCGCGGTGTCCTTGCCGCCCTCGACCGACATGATCGGGTCTTTCTCGCCGTGAACGACGACGGTCGGCGCCCTGATGGTCTTCAGCTTCGCCCGCCTGTCCTCGTACAGCCCGAGGGCCGATAACGCGTTATGCCGCGCCATGCCCGCCCGGTCCGCCGAGCGCTTCATGGATCGGACGACCACGTCCCTGATCCGCTTCTCGTCGGGCGGGTAGTCGGAACCCGCCAGCACCCGGATCACCTTGACGGCGTTGGCGATGGTCGCTTCCGCGTCGGCTTCCGGGGCGGGGGGTGGCATCTTCGCCATGGCCGCGGGGTCGGCCGGGAACGGCACCTCCGGATTGCCCGAGGTTGACATGATCGAAGTCAGCGAGAGCGTGTGCTCGGGATGATCGGCCGCCACGAGCTGCGCGATCATCCCGCCCATCGACACGCCGACGATGTGGGCCTTCTTGATGCCGAGTGCGTCGAGCAGACCGACCGCATCCTCCGCCATGTCGTCGAGAGTATATGGCAGCGGTGAGGGCTTGCCGGCTATCCGCGCCTCGATGACCGCCCTGGCATCGGGTACTCCGGCTTTGTCGAACTTGGTCGAAAGGCCGACGTCCCGATTGTCATAGATGACGACCCGGTAGCCCCGCGTCACCAGTTCTTCGATGAGCTCGACGGGCCACGCGGTGAGCGTGCGCCATTGCCCATGATCAGCAGCACGGCCTCACGATCCTCGGGCCCGTAGCTCTCGTAAGCGATGGTAATCCCGTTCGCCTTGACCTTGCCTTCGCGCACCGTGACGTCGGCGGCGTGCGGTGATGACCCTTTCGGATCCTGCGCGATCGGCCGCAGCAACGGCTCGCCGGCTCGAGCCTCCGAGGAGCGTGGCCGCCATGATCAGGCCGGTGAACGGGATGATCAGCTTTCGAGATGATCGCTCAAGCCGTTTAAACATCGTGGTGACCTTCTGTATTTGGTGGCACCCTGTCCGGGAATGACGCTGGACGGCTTCCAACCCTGTTCGATCCAGTTTGACCGAATGCCTCGTGACCACGCGGAATCCGCTCGGTACGCTCACTGGAGTTCCACGCTTGTCGGCTCCAGATCGGGCGGTTTGGTGGCGGTCACGAGACGGGTGGACAGCCAGGGGCCGCTCCACCAGAACCGCCATCCCAGCCCGCGGAGCGCGATATCGATCATGCCGACCTCCGCGAGGCGGTCGCGGTATTGCCCGGTGGCAAAGATGTCGGCGATCATCAGCCGGCCGCCCGGCGCAGCACCGCGCACGGCCTCGGCGATCGCCCGGTCGCGGCCGGCCCGGCCCTTGATGTTGTGGACGGCGATGCTCGAGAGCACCACGTCGAAGCTGTCATCCGCGAAAGGCAGTGCGGCCATGTCGGCCGTCTGCAGCGCGACGCGGTCGGCCACCCCCTCGGCGACGGCGTTGCGCCGTGTCGCTTCGGCCGCGTTGCCCGACTGGTCTCCCTTCCTCCAGAGGTCCACCCCAACCGCACGACCGGTGTTCAAGCGCCGGGCGGCCAACAACAGCACGGCACCGCGCCCGCAGCCCAGGTCCAGGACCTGCTCATCACCCCGCAGTCCGAGCCGGTCGAGCAGGCCCGACCAGACCACGAACTTGCCCCGAACGGAGGTATACAGGCCGCAGCCCATGCAGGCCAACACAACCCCTGCCGCCAAGAACGGCCAGGCAGAGGCCGTGACCAATCCTTGAACCGCATTGGCGACCACAAGTGCCGCCGGGATGGGGAGCAGATACGGTGCGTCGATCCCGTAAGACCCCTTCCGCCGCGTTGGCGCACTGACTGTCACCGGGCCTCCCACGTCACGAACGACGATGCCTCATGTCGAGTGTCGTACTTACGTTCATTCGCTGGAGGGGTTCCCTTATTTGGAGGGACGGAATGAGCGGGCCGCCCACCGCTTCGATTGGTCGTGGACGCGCCGTGCCACCACGGCCTACGCGGACGCCGAAGCCGCCGCACCGCGGTCGAACTCGAGAGGCTGTTCCGCCCGAATGGTCGTTCGATGCCTGCCGTCGCGACTGCAAGAGCCCGGACAGATGGAGGACGATGAACAATGGCACGAGGTACGCAGGGATGAGCAACAGCGGCAACTGCGCCATCGGCGCGGTCGTCACCTCCCCCGCGGCGCCGGTGGCAAGGAGGGAGCTCAGGCCGCCGACACTCACTGCGACGACAAGATCCAGGATCCCAAGCAAGTTCCAGACCACGAAGACTCGGCTGGACACAAAGCGGGGTCGGCGGACGAGGGCGAGCGTGACCCACGGCGCGGTGACCCCAATCGCGATGTCGCCCATCCCGGCCGGCCAGGCGAAGCTGCCCGGCAAGACTCCATGCGCGTACAGGGCCAGAAACCCGAGCCCGCCCGCTCTCCACGCCTGGACCGCCGCGGCCAGAGGCAGGTCGATGGATAGAGTGAACGAATGGAAAGCCGCAGATCCCCAGTACGCGGCCAGGAACACGACGACCGGGGCCGTCGCCCCGATCAAGATCGGAAACGGCGGAGTCCCAGGCGCCCTGACGAATGCCCCGGCGGCGCCGAGCCAGAAGACTACCACCAGCCAGAGGGCGAGCATGCCGACGATGATCGGTCTCATGGTAACACCTCGACGATTCGTGAAAGCTGACCCATTCCACGCGAAAGTTGTATATACAACACTGCGACACAGGCGGCAGGCGAGATCCCTTCGGGATTGGCCTGTCAATCTCTCTGCGACGGGGCACCGGCGGCGCGGAACAAGACGGCCGTGCCTTCCTCACCGAGCAACTCCTTGGCCTTCGCCTGGGCCGCCCGCCACGCGGGCATGCTTTTCTCCACCAGGCGGGCGCCCTTGGGCGTGATCCGGAGCGGACGCGTCCGGGCATCCTCGCCCGTACGCTCCTCGAGCCAGCCATGACGTTGCATGACCTTGACGTCGCGGCTGAGAGTCAACTTCTCCATGCACAAGATCCGGCACAGCTCCGCCGGCTTGGCTTGCTTCATACAAGCGACAGCGACGAGGATATTGAGCTGGCCGACCCGTATTCCGAGAGGGCGGAGAGCGTCGTCATACAGGCTCGTGAGCGCGCGGTTCAGAGACCGCAGCCGGATCGCCACGCACTCGGCGGCGATGATCTCGACGGCGGATGGTCTTGCCCCTCCCGAACTCATGGACCGATCTCCGTACGAGCTGGTGAGCCGTTCTCGAGGTCCAGGACCATTGTATATGCAACGAATTCGCTGTCAAGGGGGTTACCGCGGGCGACGAACGACGGCCAACACGGCTCATGGTCCCGGCCCGATTGTTGGCGCTGCCTGGCGGCTCCGGATGGCGATCGCCCGGGTTCGCATCTACAGGTGCGCCCCGTATCCCGCCTTGGCCAGGCTTTCGACGAGGGCCTTGAGGTCGTCGAGCCGGTCCTTGCGTGCGACCAGGGTCGCCTTGCCGGAATGCACGACCACGAGGTCATCGACGCCCAGGGTGGCGAGGATCCCGCCGTCGTCGGAGATGAGGATCGAGTCGCTGGTGTCGCGGGCGACGACGTGCCCCTGCACGGCGTTGCCGGCCTCGTCGCATTCCAGCAGGCTGGCCAGCGCCCGCCAGTCGCCGACGTCGTTCCAGGTGTACGGGACTTCGAGGACCCGGACGTTCGGGGCGTGCTCCATCACGGCCTTGTCGATCGGGACCCGTTCGAGGTGGGGGAAGTGGCGGGCGAGGGCCTCGGGCTCGTCCGGGGTGCCCAGCGCACTCAGAATCGGTGCGAAGCCCGCACCCAGGCCGGGGCGATGCTCGTGGATCGCGTCGAGGATCGTCCCGGCCTTCCAGACGAAGATCCCCGAGTTCCACAGGAAATTCCCGGCGGCCACGAACCGCTCGGCCGTCGGTCGGTCGGGCTTCTCGCGGAACTGGAGCACCCGGTAAACGGGCACCCCCAGCCGGTTTTCCAGGAGCGGCCCGCGCTCGATGTAGCCGTAGCCGGTCTCCGGCCGGTTGGGTGTGATGCCGAAGGTCACCAGGGACGTCGGGTCCGCTTCGACCACCTCGACCGCCGCCCGCACCGAGGTCTGGAACGCCTCGACCGGCTCGATGACGTGATCGGCCGGCATCACGATCATGGTGCCCGAGGGGTCCTTCGAAGCCACGATCCCCGCCGCCAGCGCCACGCACGGCGCCGTATCACGCGGAGCGGGCTCAGCCACGATATTCCTGGCCGGGAGCTCCGGCAACTGATCGCGGGTCGCCGCTTCCTGGTCGGCCCCTGTGATGATGAAGACCCGCTCGGGCGGCACCATGTGCTCGATCCGCGCCACGGTCTGCTGGAGCATCGTCGATTCGCCCGCCAGCCGCAGCAACTGCTTGGGCCGATCCCTTCGGCTCCGGGGCCAGAACCGCGTCCCGCTGCCGCCCGCCATGATGATTGCGTGTAGCATGGTGTCCCTCTCCTGAGAATCCATGGCGGCTCATTCTACCGCAAGGCGAGTCGCGAGGGCGCCCCATGGCCCGAAAAGCTGGTGGTGCGACCATCAAGCGGGCAAACGGGGAATCACGACGGCGCCGTTCGAGACCGCGTTAGCGATCGTCGTCGGGGGCGGCTGGCCGCACGGAGGCGGAAAAAAGACGCGGCACCAGTATTCCCCCGACACCGGTATTCCCGCCGGCCGCGAGCCGTGATCGCATCCTTGATTTCAGAACATCGATCTGGTAACGAATAAGGCGCGTGAACGTGTCCTCGACTTCGAGCTGCGACGTCCGAAGACGACGGGCCGCCACAGGAAGTGAAGGGCCGGGTTTCGGTCGTCCATCCCGACGGGGGTGACACTATGGGAGCCGACGCGCACGGGTCGATGCTCCGAGTCGGACGGACCGCCTCGGGCTTTCTCGTCCAGGTCGAGGGCCGGGGCACGCTGTCGGAAAGCCCCGCCCTGCAGGAATTCGCGGTTCAATCGCTCGACGGCCCCTCCGGCCCGAGTACGGTGGTCGTCAACCTGTCGCATTGCGACTATCTCGATAGCACGTTCCTCGGCTGCTTGGTGAACCTGCACCGGAAGTATAACCGGACGTCACCCCACCGATTCCAGGTCGCAGCGTCGCGCGACAAGAGCCTGAAGCTCCTGGCCCCCACTCATCTGAACCACGTGCTGGACCTGACGGATGACTGTCCCGAGCCGATCAGCGATGTCCTGGAGGTGTCTCGTCCGATCCTGCCGGGCGACGACCTGGGCCGGCACGTGATGGAGTGTCATCGCCGCTTGGCGGAGTTGGGGGGATCCGGGGCGGCGTCGTTCCGGTCGATCGCCGACCAGTTGGCCCGCGAACTTGGCGAAGCACCAAGGGAGGCCGACCCCCCGACGGAGGAGTACGAAGTTCGTGCGCACTGAGGTTTGCTGGGAAGGAGCGGCGCCTCGAATCAGGCCGGGTCGCGCCGGGGAGTGATCATCGGAGCGAACCGGCCCAATTCTGGACCGTCACGTTCGGGATGGTAACCTATGCGCCGAGGAGCCGGCGTGCGTCGGCGATGCCGGGCGCCGGGTGGCCGTATTCGCTAGCGGTGACCCGGGCGAGGGCCGCCAGGTGGCGCCAACGGAAGGCCGGGCGGGTTGCCGCGAACTCCTCCGATACGGTCCGATAATACTTCTCGGCATGCAGCGCGCCGTCCTCACTGATCGCGAACCGGAGTAAGAGGTCGAAGGCGGCCCGGGCCGGCTTTCCGAGCTCGCCATGGCGGTGAATCAACGCGCAAGCGCGGGCCTGGTCGGTCGCCTTGATCGCGGCCTCCGCCTCGGCCAGCAGGGCGTCGGGGGCCACGTCGCGGACCTTCTCGCGGTGTTCGGCCAGGGGGTATGGCTGTGGGTTCAGGCCGCCCGCCTGACCTGCGGTGTGGTAGCCCGCGACGATGAGGCTCGCCAGCGCATTGCGGCGGCTGCTGACCCGGGCGATGTTCCTCCAGGCGTTCGCGGCGTCCTGCGCGTGTACGCCCACCGAGGCGCCGTGGACACTCCCCTTGGGCTTCGCGGGCGTGTCGGCCCTGGACCGCCCCGGGTCGTGGAGCACGAGCTGGTTCGCGGCCAGGGAGATCGCCTCGCCCACCGCCTCGAACGCGACCCCATCGGCCAGGGCCGCGGCGACGGCGTCAGCGGCTTTGGACCGGTCGGCAGCATAGATGGTACGGCTCAATTCCTCGACCCAGGCGTCGCCCGGCTGGCGATCGCCCGCCGGACGGTCGTGCAGGCGGTATCGGTCGAGCAATCGGGGAAGGAGCGACCGCAACCCGTCCTTGGCGTGATACGCGCGAACGTTCTTCTCCTCGTCCACGCAGTAGCGGACGGACTGGCGGAGCAGAGTGTGGGCGTGCTCCTTGCCGGTGAGGTCGAGGAGCGCCCAGGCGCGCCAGGCCAGGACGACCCGGTGGACATTGACGTGATCCTGAACGACGTACAGCAAGTCGTTGTACGCGTCGTCGAGCGACCCGCGTGCCATCGCCGCGAAAACACGCTCGGCCCCTTCCATGTCCTGCCGCCGCGTCGCCTCGCGCAGCGTCTCTGCCCCAAGACCGTCGCCGGACGAGGGGGCGGGGGCGATCGGGTGGAGCGTCTCATGCGCGCAGCCGCCCGTCTGCTGGATGCGGTTCGTGTTGCGGTAGAGCACCTTCAGGACCGGCATCGCTCGCTGCGACTCGGGCAGCTCCTGCGCCATCTGGTACGACGGTGCCAGCGCCATCAGCGCGTGGTAGCCATCGTAATCTTGCCCGCCGAAGGCGCGGGCGTTCGCCAGGGCCGCCGCGGCGACGAACTCGCGGAGTTCTGTGCCGCTTTTCATCCGCTCCACGACGATCGGCAGGAGGCGGTCCGCGGGCGTGTCCTGCATCAGGTTCACCAGCGGTTCCATCGATCCGAACGTCAGGTGGCCTTCCGCCCCGTCCGCCAGGGCGGACGACGCCAGGCCGAGGTTTTGCGCCAGGCCTGCCCCGACGCTCGCGACCAGCATGCCCCGGCCCACGTCGGCGAGAAACTCACGACGGCGATAACCAGTAGTTTCCCAGTAGGAAGGCACAATAACTGATCGGATGTACCGCCTTGAAGGCGGCGTCTCCTGGTCGGAACCTGCCGGGTGGTAACCAACCCCGACCGGCCCCGACACAGGAGACGCACCATGACCGAAGCTACGCTCACCTGGACCACCTGGCAAGCTCTGCTGCAGGCCTTCGCCCATTCGTTTACCCGCCGCGGCTTCCGCCGCTTCGCCGAGTGGATCACCGCGATGGCCCTCAACGTCGAGGAGCACACCATCACCCAGTCCGTCCTGGCGCTGGAGCAGCCCGCCGCCTGGAAGGCCCTGGAGACCTTCGCCGAGTACGGCGGCTGGCACGAGGGCCGCGTCACCTACGACCTGACCCGCCTGGTCGAGGCCGCCCCGGGTCGAACCTGGCACGGCTACATCGCCTCGGCCGTCGACGACACCAAGGTCCATCGCTCCAGCCCCCACGTCTGGGGGACCTGCACCTTCCACGAGTACACCGCCCGCTGCCCCAATCGGGCCGGTACCGTCCGAGCCCACAACTGGGTCGTCCTCGGCGCGCTGCTCCACGAGCCGGGAAAGCCGGGGTGGTTCCTGCCGATCTCCGGCCGGCTCTACTTCCGCGCGTCGCAGTTGCCCGCCGGCCCCGGCGGCCCGCTGACGTTCCGGACCAAGTGCGAGCTGGCCGTGGAGTTGCTCCGCGAGCAGGCGCGGATCACCGGTGGCAAGCACCTGGGCGTCTTCGACGGCGGCTACGCCCTGCGGAGCGTCGTGCGGCCGCTGGTCCTCCCCGAGGGGGGTGGCCGGCGCATCGACTTCCTGACCCGGTTGCGGCACGACGCCCGACTCTATGCCCTGCCGCCGGCCGATCGCCCCGCCGGGACCCGGGGGCCTTTGCCGAAGTGGGGCCGGCGGCTGGACCCGCCCCGCCGTGGCGGCCGGTGGGAGCGGGGTTGGCGGACCGGCGTCGCCTTCATCTACGGCCGACAGCGGAAGGTCCGCTGGAAGGAGGTGGTCTGCCTCTGGCGGGTGCTGGGCCACGAGGTGCCGGTCAAGGCGATCATCGCCCATGTCGAGGGGTACAGGAAGCGATTCGCGCTGGTGACCTCGGCCGTGGAACTGACCGGGCTGCAGATGGTCGAGCTGTTCGCGGCGCGGTTCCGGCAGGAGGACGGGTTCCGCGACCTCAAGCAGCGGCTGGGCTGGGAGGAGTGCCGGGCGTGGACCAAGAACCCGATCGAGCGGACCAGCCAGGCGCAGTGGGTGACGATGAGCCTGCTGCGATTGCTGCAATTCCGCCTGGAGGCGGCCGGGGAGGCGGATTGGTGGTTCCGGCCGCCGTGGCACAAGGACAAGGACCGGCCGAGCGTCCTGGACGCCGAGCGGCTGATGCGGCGGCACCGGGCGGAAATTCAGCAGCTCCTGTCGGAGTGGCTGGGAGATGGTGGAGAAACCGAGGAGGCCGTGGCATGAGCCGGCTGTAGGACGGTCAAGAGCGGGCATCGCGGGGCGCTCCCGCGTCCGGTGCAGCAGCCAGAAACGCTCGGCGGCGCCGGGGAGCCGCCGCGGCGACAGCGGCGGTACGCATCAGGCCGCGATTGTGCATTTCATCAGGGAAACTACTGGCTAACGCGGGGGCGTTACACGACTTTCCCCCAGCCGTGCGGAAGACCGGGAAATCCGCTCGGGCCGGGACCGCACCACCAGGACGAGCCCGCAGAGGAGGAGCAGCGCACCGGAAACCCCCGCCATGAGGAAGAACGTTCCTCGCAGCCCCTCGTGGGTCCGGGCGATGTCGCGGTCGAGCGGACGGATGATCTCGAGCACGCCCGCGACATCTCCGACTCTCCAATCCCGCTTGGTACTGTTCGAGTCCTGGTTATGACAGCCGATGCAGTCGGCCTTCATCACCCGCGCCGTGGCGTAGCGCAATGACGGACGTCCCTGGAAAGCTTCGAAATCGGTAGACCGGCGCGTCGGGATGATCCCGCAGGCCGGCGAGGGCCATCCGCTCGAATTCGTCGTGGGGACCGCCGTCTTTTCGCGAACGGAACGGCCAGTCGCTGTAGAGCCGGAAGAGCATGCCTGTCTTGCTGTGCCGTCCGATCTCCTGGCCCGACTCGATCGTGAACGTCGCCGGTAGCGGGATCGCCCCGTTCCGCGCCGCGTAGTCGTGCGTGACGACAACGCCGTGCGATTGAAGTCGATCGACGACCTTTGAGCTGTAAAGATTGTTGACCACTTCGAGCATTTCGGACTGCTGCGCGGCGCTCTCCATGGCGGTCAACCGGACGAGATGCTCGGACAGTCGGGTCAGGTGCCAGAGCCCGACCGCGGATCCGAGCGTGACCGCGGCCAGCAGGCTCGCCGCGACCGGGTTCTGGCGGCACCACAGCCGGAGCTTCTCGGCCCAACCGATGGGGCGGGCGCGGATCGGCTCGCCGCCGAGAAAGCGCCGCAGGTCGTCGGCGAGTTCCCGCGCGGTGGCGTAGCGGCGAGCGGGTGACTTCGCCATCGCCTTGAGGCAAACCGTCTCCAGGTCGCGCGGGATCTTGTCGTTGAGCTGGCGAGGCGGGCGGGGCTCGTCCTCGAGGACCTGGAGGATGAGCATCCGGCGGTTGCCCCGGAAGGGGCGTTCCCCGGTCAGTGCCTCGTACAGGACGACTCCCAGGCTGTAGATGTCGCTCCGGGCGTCGACCCGGCGCGACTCGCCCGCGCCTGCTCGGGCGGCATGTAGGCCGGCGTCCCGAGGACCTGGCCCTCCTTGGTCATCGAGGCATCGTCCGACTCCCGCTTCGCCAGGCCGAAATCCATCAGGTGGGGCCGGTCCTCGGCGTCGAGGAGGATGTTCGCCGGCTTGATGTCGCGGTGGATCACGCCGTGATGGTGGGCGTAGTCGAGCGCGTCGGCCACCGCGGCGACGAGTTCGGCCGCCTGGCGAGGAGGGAGCGGCCCGCCGGCCAGGCGGCTCGCCAGCGTCGTTCCCTGGACGAATTCCTCGATGAGGTAGAGCGTCCCGTCCTCGGCCTGGCCGGTCTCGTGAAGGGCGACGATCCCGGGGTGCTGGAGCTGGGCGGCGCTCCGCGCCTCGCGGAAGAAGCGGGTCACGTCCTCGGCGCCAGCCAGGCTACCCGCTCGGGGGATCTTGATCGCGACCAAGCGCCCGAGCTCGGTGTCGCGGGCCCGGAATACGTAACCGAAGGAGCCGGCACCGAGCCGCTCGAGGAGTTCGAAGCGGCCCAGGCGACGCGGGCCTTGCTCGGACAGCAGCCATTCCGCCTCGCGTCGGGCGCGGGCGAACCGGGCGGCCGCGACGAGGTCGCAGGGGACCGGCTCCACCTCCGAATCCTCCGACGCGGTCGACCGTCGGAGTCGGGCGAGGAACGGGTCGGCGAAGTGATCGAGCGCCTGAACGGCTTGTTCGCAGTCGGGACACCGCTCGACATGGCCCGCGACCCGCGCAAACTCCGAGCCGGACAGGGTGCCGACGACGAAGCCTTCGAGTTCCGCCCTGGCGGGGCAGACCGTCGCGTCCATGGCTGGACCCTCGCTGCGCTCGTACGACCTCTTTAACGCGGCGGTGTTACACGGCCGGACCCTGGCTCCGGGGGACCGCATTCATTATCGTGGGACGAAGGGTCCTTGACCATCGTCCGTTCGTTCGGGTCGCCCGGCATGAGCTCCGCGAATCAGCCGATATCCGGCGACGACGTGCCACAGTCGTCCACCGCGACGTCTCCGAGCCTGCTCGAGCGGGTGAAGGCGGCAGACGCGGCGGCATGGGACCGGCTCGTCGTGCTGTACGCACCGCTGGTCTACCGTTGGTGCCGCCGCGCCGACCTGCCCGAGCAGGAGATCGCCGACGTCTTCCAGGACGTGTTCCACGCGGTCGCGACGCACATCGCGTCGTTCCGCGCGCGGGGGCCAACGATACGTTTCGCGGTTGGCTCAGGGTGATCACCCGGAACAAGGTGCGAGACCATTTCCGGAAACTCGGGCGGGAGCCGGGCGGCGCCGGCGGCACCGAGGCTCAGCTCCTGTTCGCGCGGCTCCCCGACCCCTGCGCCGATGCGGACGACTCCGACGAGGGACCGGCAGACCGGGGCCTCTTCGTGCGGGCCCTGGAGCTGCTGCGGAGCGAGTTCGAAGAGCGGACCTGGCAGGCGTTCTGGCTGACCGCGGTCGAGAACCGGGCCGCCGTTGAGGTGGCCCTCGAGCTGAGGATGAGCCCAGGCGCCGTGCGCGTCGCGAAGTCCCGCGTCCTCCGCCGGCTCCGGGAGGAGCTGGGCGAGATCCCATAGCAGGGCCCCGGCGAAACACGGGCCCACAAATCAACCAATCTGGTCCGGGCCTGGAGCGTTGACAGGCCGCGCAACCCGCTCAGGCCGTTCGCCGACGACTTCCCCGGGATCAACTCCTCCGACGTCGCATCCGTTCTTGTTTGTTGACGCGATTGGAGCTAGTCTCAACGTCCAGGAGCGGCGGTCGGTTCGCTTCGTCCTTTGGACACGAATGGAAAGGTTCAACAATGCGATCGATCGGACTGGGTGCGTTCGCCGGGTTGGCATTCGTCCTCGCGCTGCCAGTGACTTGGGCGCAGCAGTCCCCAATCGCCGACGACGAGGCGAAATCGACGCGGGTCAAGGCCGGAGAAAAGGCTCCGGACTTCACCTGCAAGCCGATCACCGGGGAAGAATTCTCCCTCGGCAAGCAGCAAGGAACGGTCGTTCTGGTCAACTTCTTCGCGACGTGGTGCGGACCGTGTCTGGCGGAACTGCCTCACCTCGAAAAGGAAATCATGAAAAAATACGGCGACCGCAAGGACTTCAAGTTGATCGTGATCGGGCGGGAGCACGGCGCCGAAGAGTTGCAGAAGTTCGCGAAGGAGAAGAGGCTCGCCCTTCCCATGGCGCCCGACCCCAAGCGGGAGATCTACGGCAAGTACGCCGAGAAGTACATTCCCCGAAACTTCATCGTGGGGAAGGACGGAAGGATCAAGCTGGCGTCCGTGGGGTATACTGAAACGACTTTCCGGGAAATCCTCCAGACACTCGAAAAGGAGCTTGCGCAGCCATCGCCGGGCGATCGAGCGAGTGCCGCGAGCGCGAGCCCCGCGCGCGGCGTGGAGAGAAGTCGAACGTCGTCGGAGCGATGACGCCGACCGGCACGGCAACCTCAGGGTGAGCCGGTCAGAGCGGAGAAAACCAGTTTCTGGAAGTGCTGAATCCCGTTCTCGCGCGAGAGGATCAACTGGCCCTGCTTGTAGAACCCGGATCGCAACCCTCGCTGCACCGACTCGACGATGATGATGTCTTCCCGCTGGACCTGATCGATGAAATCGACCATCGCGCGCTGCTCCTCCTCCGGCATACTCCCGGCGAAGAAGAACTCGTAGACCGCAATGCAATGATGCTCGTCGATCGGAATGATATGATTGGTCGAGGCATTGCCGGCGCCGGGATAGACGTTGAGCATGAAGTTCGGCCAGAGATAGGTATAGATCCCTTCGCGGCAGGTGTCGGTCTCGATTCCGTGGTCGCGCCGCGCTCGGGCGCTCGCCTTGAGCGGTCCGCGTTGCACGGAGCAACGCTCATAGGCAACGACCTGATACTTGTCGAGGTCGATCAGATCGGCGAATCCCGGGTGGGAGACCGCGCAATGGTAGCATTCGAGGAAGTTCTCGACCACGACCTTCCAGTTGGCCTGGATCGCATATTCCCTCCGCTCGCGAAACGCGAGCGCGTCGATATCGGTCCCGCCTGACCGGAGGATCGCGGGCAACTGGCCGAGCGAGTCCTCCAATGAGCACGATGCGGAGCCGGGGTTGATGAAGATGAAAGGGCCGAAGGTCTCAACCGCGAGCGGCGTCAGCGGAAAGTCGGCCTTGTTGAATCCGGGCTGCTCCTGGCAGTGCGGGGCTGCGCGCAAGGTTCCGTCGAGACCCCAGGTCCAGGCGTGATAGTGGCACTGAAGGGTGCGGCGGTTGCCGCTCTTATCCAGCACCAGCTCGCTGCCTCGGTGGCCGCAGACGTTCGCGTAGGCCCGAAGCGTCCCAGCCTCATCGCGGACGATGATGACCGGAACCCGACCCACCCGGCCGGTCAGAAAGTCGCCGGGCTTCGCGACCTGCTCGAGTCGGCCGACATAGTTCCAGCTCTCCGCGAAGATGCGCTCCTCCTCGCGTTCAAAGCGATTCGGGTCAGTGTACCATTCCGCGGGAAGGGTGCGCCCTCGGGCGAGCGCCTCACGCAGTGACGGATCCTGGACGTTCATCCGATCCTCCGTGTCCGCACCGCGATTCCGAACGGGACCGGCGCGGTCGTGAGCATCGCCGAGCGCGTCATTCCTCGCGCCGAACCGCGCCGAACGCTCTCCGCGCTCGAAGCAGCAGAAGAGCCGGAATGCCGTGATCCGACCGATCAGCGAGGCGGCGGTCATCAGCTCGTGGCTCAGCCACGGCTGGCGGTTGCCCTCGACGAGGGCAAGCAACTACTCGCGGAGATCGTCGGGCCGCATCGGAGGTCATGAGGAATTCGATGATCCGCCGCTCGGCATCGGTCATGGGCGTTCCTCCTTGAAACCGAAACGAGAGCCGGTCCTGGGCCTGGTGACCGTACCCGTCCATCCTATCCATCCGTTCCATTCACCTCCAGGCCGGTTCGGCGGCGAGGATCGTCGGGACAGCAGCCGCCGGGGCCGCTGACCCCGGAGGCTGGTCCGGCGGATCGGGATGCGGCGCGCGGAGATCTCGGCGTCGCCCTCCGTCTGGATGAAGTCAACCTCGGTCGCGCAGACTTCGGCAGCGACTCCTGGTTATGCGTTCCGCCCCTGTTTTTCTCCCAGAAGGGGAACGTGGGTCACGCGGCGGACCAGGGCGGCCGAAGCGGTGGCCGATACCGACGCAGTCAACCGGCTCGCCTGGAAGTCGGTGTCTCCCCCGTAGAGGATTGTGACGGTCTTCTTCAGCACCGACTTGGGCTTGACCGTCAGGGTCGCCGAGCCGCCGAGAAGCGGGGCCATCCCGAGCATCTTGACCCTGTTCTTATTCTCCATCAGCTCGAAGGTCACCACGCCGGTCGGTAGGCCCGCGCCGGCGGCCAGCGGGGCGACCATCGCATCCAGGTTCAGCGACACGACCTTCCTCTTCTTGTGAACGGCCTGGGTCGCGAGGACCACCTGGGTTCCCGCCCTGGCGACCGCCACGGTGGTAGGTCCCGAGGTCGCCGCGACGAAGCCGGCGCCGCCGTTATAGGTCGCCACGATCGGCTGCGAGCCGACGGCCAGGATCGAGATGGTGAGCGTGGCCGTCCCGGAGCCGTCGAGCCCCACGGTGCCCAGCACGGCGCCACCGTCGGTGAACGTCACCGAGCCCGTCGGCGTACCTGCGCCTGTCACGGTGGCTGCGAATGTGATCGGCTGCCCGTACACGGCCGAGCCTCCCGACGACGTCAGCGCGATCGTCGCCGTGGCCCGGGCGATCGTGAAGGTGATCGGCGAGGACTCGGTCGCCGCGTAGTCGGTGCTGCCGGGGAACGCGACGACGACCGTGTAGGTCCCCGGTGCGGAGGGCGGCGTCGAGCCGAGGTCGGTTCCGGACGTCCCCGATCCGGCGTAGTAGGTGAATGTGGGACTGACGTTTTCCAGGGTCGAGGCGGGCGTGTTGCCGCTGCCCGTGCCGGTCAGTGTGACGGAAGGAACGAAGGGGCTGGCGTCGAACGTGCCGCCGGGCGCGGAGACCGAGATCGTCGGCGTGACCGGGGTGACCGTGAGCGTGCCGGCCGCGTAGATGACCTTGTAGTCTGGATCGACGGCGCCGTCGGCCGTGATGGGATAGCCGCCCGATGCCACGTCGCTGGCGGCGGTGGCGGTTGTGCTCAGCGTCGGCTGGGTCGTGAGACTGGCTGAAGAGTCGCCATTGACGAAGCCGCTGTAGCCGACCGTCAGGGTCGGCAGCGCCGCGCCGTACACCTTGGTCTGGTCGTTGGCGGTGATCGTCAACGGCGCGGCGGTGACGGTCAGGCTGCCCGCGACGTACGAGATCGCGTAATTGGGATCCGCGGCCCCGCTGACGGTGATCGTGTAGGGGCTGTCCGCGACGGAACTTCCGGCGGTGGCCGTCGTCGTCAGCGTCGGCTGCGTCGTCAGGCCGGCGGAGGAGTCGCCATTGACGAAGCCGCTGTAGCTGACCGTGAGGGTCGGCAGCGCCGCGCCGTAGACCTTGGTCTGGTTGTTGGCGATGATCGTCAGCGCCGCGGGTGTGATGGTCCCGGAGACGTCTTGAGTGGTGACCGTGTAGTCCTTCCCGCCGTCGCCGTCGTTGACGGTGTAGCCGGTGACCTTCAGCATGCTGCCGTCGGCCCCGAGCACATCCTTCGAGGTGAACGCCTCGGTCAGACCGGTCACGGTGTCGCCATCGTAGAGCGTCCCGTATCTCGGGGCGCGGGAGGAGCTGGTGTTGCCGTCGTAGACCTTCGTGTCGCTGGTCGCGCTGATGGTCAGCGCCGCGGGTGTGATGGTTCCGGAGGCGTCTTGAGTGGTGACCGTGTAGTCCTTCCCGCCGTCGCCGTCGCTGATGGTGTAGCCGCTGACCTTCAGCGTGCTGCCCTCGGTCCTGAGCACGTTCTTCGAGGTGAACGCCTCGGTCAACTCGGTCACGGTGTCGCCGTCGTAGAGCGTCCCGTAAGTCGGGGTCTTGGACGAGGTGGTGGTACCGTCGTAGACCTTGCTGTCGCTGGTCGCGGTGATGACCAGCGCGGCGGGCGTGATCGTTCCGGAGGCGTCCTGCGCGGTGACCGCGTAGTCGTTACCGCCGTCGCCGCCGGTGACGGTGTAGCCGGTGACGGTCAGCGTGCTGCCGTTGGCCCCGAGCACATCCTTCGAGGTGAACGCCTGGGTCAGTCCGGTCACCGTCTCGCCGCCGATGAGCCCCACATAGGTCGGGGTCTTGGACGAGGTGGTGGTACCGTCGTAGACCTTGCTGTCGCTGGTCGCGGTGATGATGAGTGGGGCGGGTGTGATCACGCCCGTCTCCACCGCCACGAAAGTGTAGGTGTAGTTGTTGCCGCCATTGCCGTCCTCGACTGTTCCACTCGGCGTTAGCGTCAGCCTCGTGCCCACGTCCCTGCTGCTGTAGGTCTCGGTGAAATCGGCCGTGTCGCCGGTAGCCAAAGTGCCCGAGGTGATCGTCGGGACCTCCGCGGCGCTCGTCGTGCCGTCGTAGACCTTGGTGTCGCTGACCGCCGTGATCGTGAGCGCCTCCGGGTTGACCGTCAGTTGGCTCGAGCCGGTGGCCGCGAGGAATACGCCATCGGTCGCGTAGGTGTAAGTGACGTTGTAGGCCGCCAATCTCGCGTTCAAAATCACGTCCGCACGGCTGAACTGGGCGGAGAATGAACCGTCGGAGGCGATCGTGACCTTGTGCAAGACGCCGTGGACGGTAACCGCGACTTCTTCTCCAACCGGGACCTGCGGGCCGGCCGCGAGCGTGCCCGTGAACGTCACCGTGCTCCCGTACGTGACCGTCTGACTGGTCGGCACCGAGAAGGTCGGCTGGATCTGGTTGGTCAGGTTGAATGAGGCCGACGACGTCACGCCGGTCGCGGAGGCGGTCACGACATATCTGCCGGCGGTCGCGTTGGCCGTGGCCGTGACGCTTGCCAGGCCGCTGGCGTTGCTCACCGCCGAGCTGGCATTGAGCGCGGCACCGGCGCCCGAGGACGGCGCGCTGAAATCGATCGTCACACCCGGGAGCGGCGCGCCGACAAAGTTCTCGGTCAACTCGGCCGTCATCGGAGAACCGAACGCCTGGCCAACCAGCGTGCTTTGACCGCTCCCCGAGGAAACCGCCAGGGTGTAGCCCCGGTCCTGAACGGCACCGATGTCGACGGCGCCGGAAGTCGGTCGGGATACTCCCCGCTGGTCGGTGTTGATACCGCTCGCGGCCGTGCCCGCGCCGATGGCCGCGCTGCCGGGCAAGAGCGCCATGGTATCGGTCGGTCCGCCGTACTCGCCGAGTGGGGCCAGGCCCAGGCCGGCGAGATTGCCCAAGACGATGTTGTGGCCGCTGCCGTTCGTGAGGCCGCCGGTGCCGCCGGTGCCGATCAGGTTGTAGGAGCTCGAGCTCGCGACACTACCCTGGATATCGCTGGCGGAGTTGCCGCTCCCGGCATTGCCGGCGACGATCGTGTCCTGCAACGTCGCCGAACCCTTGATATACAGGCCCCCACCGTTGACGCCGGCGTCGTTGCCGCTGACGGTGCAGTCGTTCAGGGTCGCGGTGGTGCCGATCACGAGGCCGCCGCCGGTGTTGGCCGAGTTGCCGCTGATGGTGCAGTCGGTGAGCGTCGCCGTACCATCGTCTCCCATCCCGCCGCCGTCGTTTTGCGCCGAGTTGCCGCTGATGGTGCAGTCGGTGAGCGTCGTGTTCCCTTGGTTATAAAGGCCGCCGCCGTCGAGGCTGGTCGAGCCGCCGGTGATGGTGAGTCCCGAGATCACCACGGTCACGCCGGAATCGACGGCGAACACGCGACTGGCGCCCCCTCCGCTGACGATCAACCCCGCCTTCGGGCCGGTGATCGTCAGCGTCCCGCCGCTGTCGCTCAGCTCGAGCTGGCCCTGCGTCAGCGTGATCGTCTGCGCGGCAGCGAACACGGTCGAGTCGAAGGTGATCGTCCCGGCGCCGTCCAGCACATTGGCCAGGTTGATGGCCTGGCGCAGGCTCAGCTCGCCGCTCGCGGACGAGCCGGATCCGTCGGCCGTGGTATTGACCACCAGCGTGGTCGTACCGTTCGTACCCTGGAACGCCCCGATGTCGGGAGTGGGTACGTCGAGCGGCTCGCCCCGCTGGTCGGTCGTGACGCCGTTGACACCTGTGCCCTTGCTGATGGCCGCGCTGCCGGGAAGGAGTGCCATGGTCTGGGTCGGGCCGCCGTAGAATCCCAGGGGGGCCAGTCCCAGGGTGCTCAGGTTGGGCAAGACGATGTTGCCGTTCATCCCAGGCTGGAGCCCGCTCGCCCCGTCCGGGCCGATCAGGTTATAACTGCCCGAGACGCTGCTCTTACCGCCGATGTCGTTGGGGATCAATGAGTTCGGAAGGGTGTTGGCGGCGACGATCGTGTCGATCAACGTCGCCGTGCCGTCATCGTACAGGCCGCCGCCGACGCCTGAAGCCGAGTTGCCGCTGACCGTGCACGCCGTCAGATTCATCGTGCCCCCTGGCGCCCCGAATGAGACCCCATTCAACAGGCCGCCGCCAACTGTGGCCGAGTTGCCGTAGATCGTGCAGTCGGTCAGGTCGGCGTAGTTGAAGCCGAGCTTTTCCAGGCCGCCGCCACCTCCGGCGGAGTTGCCGCTGAGGGTGCAGCCGAACAGAATCGCCACGCCATAGCTGGGAACGTACAGGCCGCCACCACCTCCGGCGACGTTGCCGCTGACGGTGCAGTCGGTCAAGTTGGCCTTGCTCACGATCTCCAGTCCGCCGCCGGAGCTGGCACTGTTGCCGCTGACGGTGCAGTTGGTCAGGGTCGCCGTGTGGCCACCCGCGTCGAACAGGCCGCCACCGGTACCGTTGCCGCTGACCGAGTTGTCGTTTAGGGTACAGTCGGTCAGGTTCGCTGTCCCTTCACCGCCCACGCCGCCGCCTTCGAACCTGGCGGTGTTGTCGCTGAAGGTGCAGCCGGTCAGGTTCGCCGTGCCGCCGATGTTGTACAGGCCGCCACCGGAACCGTTGTACGCGGCCGAATTGCCGGTGACCCTGCAATCAGTCAGGGTCATCGTGCCGGAGTAGTTCTCCAGCCCCGCGCCGACGCCGGTGTCGAAGCCTCCGGCTGTGTTACCGCTGACAATGCAACCGGTCAGGCGCGCGGTGGCCCTGACGTTGGCCAGGCCGCCGCCATTGGTGGCGACGTTGCCGCTGACAATGCAACCGGTCAGGTTCGCCATCCCGTAATTCATCAGGCCGCCGGCGGTCCCGGCCGAGCTACCGCTGAACGTGCAATCGTACAAGTTGACGGTGCCGTCGTTGTACAGGCCGCCGCCGGTACTGGCCGCTCCGTTGCCGCTGGCGTTGCCACCGGTGACGGTCAGGCCCGTGATCGACGCCGTCACTCCCTTGTCGACCTTGAACACCCGGCTCCGGCCGCCGCCGCTCACCGTCACGCGCACCGCCGGCCCCGTGATCGTTTCTGTCCCGGTGGCGTTGTTCAGCTCGAGCGGGAGCCCACTCAGCGTGATCGTTTGCGGCGTACTGAAGACCATGGCATTGAAGGCCACCGTGTTGTCACCCGGGGTCGCGTCGGCTTCGTTGATCTCAGACCGCAAGGTGCCAGGGCTGCCGTCGTCGGCCGTGCTGGTGACGGTGAACGTCGCGAGCAGCCGCCGTTCCTCCAGCTCCATCAATCCAGGCCGAAGCCGGTGCCGATCCCCCCGCCGGGATCGCAATTCCACGATCCAGCCCGCGCCGAAACGGCTCCGCCGCCGGAAACCCGCTGTGTCGCGGCTCATGGCGTACCTCGCCCGTGGAAGGATGAGCGACTCTGCTGCAGCACTCAACACAGCATTGTGCCTTCATCAAGAGTGGATCGCAAGCGTGTGCATTTTGAATCGTGCGCCCTTGATCAGTTGATGATTGGTTTGGTCTCGTTCGATTTGCTGGCCAACGCGTGCTGACCTACGCCAGGCGAGTCACGGGGCATCGTGGAGCGCCATCGCCTAGAAACACGCGGGTGCGCAGGTTGAAGGATCGGCGCCGGACCGGCTATGCGGGTCGATGGCGCCTCCTTCAGGCTGGTGGAAAGATGGGGCGTCCGCTCAGACGATTGCTGCCGGCGCGCCAGTTTAAGTCCCGGAGTGAGCTATGGTTCTCTTGACGCTGTCGAACGAGGTCGATCCTTGACATACAGGGGAATCACGATGGCCGACCCCGAGCGCCGCCGCGGACCGAGGCACAAGACGATCCGCACGATCGTCCACTATACCTGGTGGGATGGGCCGACGTACCACCGGGAATACGCCCACATCGAGAACCTCAGCCGGGAAGGCGTGCTGCTCATCTGCAAATTCCGGCCGCCCGACGCGGGTGCCGAGGTTTGGCTGACGCTGGCCTGCCACGCGCCCGAGCCCTGGCACCCGGCCTGCGTCATAGGGACCTCACCGATCGGCTTCAACCGCTGGCAGACGCGGCTGGCGTTCTCGGAGCCTTTCCCGGCTCACCAGTTGCTGAGCGCCGTGACCGGTGCTCTACCGCACGAGCGGGGACGCGACCGCCTCGATCCACCTCCTCGACCGCCCGGCGCGGACGGGATTCTTAATGCGGCCGGCAGTGAGAAGACCTGATTGATGGCTCCTTCCGCTGGAGCGAGTCGGAAGGCCCGTCAAGGATCTGCAGGGCCCCTCATTCTGGCGCCAAGTCGGGCCGTCTCTCGGCGGAATGCGGCTGGAGGCCCGGCCCGGAGCAGATCCGTTCGACCCCGGGATCGAACTCGAAGGACACGCCCGTCCAGTTTGGGGTTTTCACGCCGCTGGTCGGGTCCTCCCGGAATACCCGGTCTTGGCTCCCGCGGAGGCTCGCGTCCCTGCTTGCCGCCCGACTGGTGCCGGCACTGGGGGCTTCCACCAGCGAGACGGGCGTGTCGCGCAAACTTCCATGCTCGTCAGGTATCTGCCGGTCCTCAAGCCGAATCCACGTCCATTTCGGCATCGACTCTCGATGGCTCAGCCCGCCGCGATGCGGCCTATCGGAGATAGATGGGCCGGTCCACGACGAGCCCCGGCTCGATCTTGGACTTCAGCTCGGCGGCGTCGAGGGCGAAGAGCGGGCTGATCTCGATGCCGAAGGGGACGGAGCCGTCAGCCCGGCGGGGGACCGTGGCACCGGCCTGCTCGAGCCAGCTACCGAACTGGTCGCTCATCCGCTGGTGCACCGTGGCGGGCGAATCGGGACCGACTGCGTTCTTGAGCGGCTCGAATTCCGCCGAGCGGTCGGTCTCCACCACGGTCCAACGCTCCGCCATGGGCAGTGCGTCGAAGATGAACTGCTCGAATTTGACGGCGTTGGCCTCGTCGGGCTTCACGGTGCGTCCGGAGTCGTCCACGTAAGGCACCTTCTTGATCGCGCGGTGGAACGGCAGCCGATGCTCCCGGTCACCGGTGAGCCGCTCGATGAACGCCCGCTCGAGGATGTGCACGGCGATGCTGCCTGCCCACAACTCCAGCCGGCCCTCGGGCTCGCGCCGGCCGGCCAGCTCCTCGGGCAGGTCGGAGTACTCGATCACCTGGGGCCGTCCATCGACGCGGACGACCACGCCCAGCTTCTCGCCGGGAGAGAGCCGCTCGACGACCTTGAACGACATCTCGGCGCCCGCCTCGCGATGCAGCCCGATGAAGGCCGGGTCGGCGATCCGGACCAGCGGGTTGTCCACCTGGAAGTAGAACAGCGTCCGGACGCCCAGGTCGCGCATCTCCTCCAGGCAGCTCGGGATTCCGCCGGGCCCAGGGGCTGCGAGGGCCGCCAGCGTCCCGCCGTGGCCGTCGGGCGAGAGCGCCACGCGATCCTTCGCGGCCAGCAGGACCTTGCCCGTGGACTGGTCGACGGCCGGCATCTGCCCCTGCACGAAGAACCGGACGTGCTCGAGCCCGAACCGGCTGTTCGCCAGGAAGAAGTCGACGGTCGCCTGGTGATTCTCGGGGCTCGTCATGATGTAGACCGGCACGACCCGGCGATGGCGACGGGAGAGCGCGACGACCTTCTCGGCGTGGATCTGGAACAGGCTGGCCGAGGAGACCGGCCCGATCGGGAACGTCCCTTTCGGCCCTTCGAAGCCCAGGCGGGTCCCCGACCCGCCCGCGACCAGGATCACTCCGACCTCGCCCGCCGCCAACGCGTCCGCGCCGATCCCCCCGGCGCGTCGCATCGCCACCCGCTCGCCGTCGGTCTGCGGCAACCGGAACGCCTCGATCGGCTCGACGCGATCGGCCGCCGGCGCGCCGGCCGCATCGCCGTGGACCAGTTCGCCGACCAGGCGCTCGACCTGCGTGTAGTCGATCGACGCCACGTCCGCCGCCAGCCGCTCGCGCCCGGCGTCGTCCAGTTCCTGCCACCACCTCAGGAGGTGGCCCTGTCCATGCCGTTCCAGACGTTCGACCAGAGTCGCTTCAGGTGACATCAGGCATTCGGCTCCGTGCATCGAAAAGGGCCGCCTCCTGCGGGATCTTCCCCGATGGAATCCATCAGAACTCCACGCTCAACCCGTCGTAGGCCAGCGAGACACTCGCCGGCAGCACGGCCTGCGTCGGTCCATGATCGAAGGTGTGCGACAGATGCGTCAAGAACGTCCGCCTGGGCTTCAGCGACGCCGCGACCGCCAACGCCTCGCTCAGCGAGAAATGCGTGGGGTGTGGATCGTATCGCAGAGCGTCGAGCACGAGGACATCGAGCCCTTCGAGCATCGCCAGGCTGGACTCCGGGATCCGGCTGACATCCGTGCAATACGCCAGCGGTCCGACTCGGTACCCCAACACCGGGAACGGCCCGTGCTCGAGCCGGATCGGCAGCACGCGCTCGCCGAGCACGTCGAAGCTCGCGCCCGGTTCCACCCGGATGAAGTGCAGCTTGGGGACGACTCCCGGCGGCAACCGATCCATGCCCTCGCGGAACGCGTAGTGGAACACCCGACGGATGCACTCCTCGGTGTCTCGCTCGCAATAGACCGGCACCGGCCCGCCGATCCACCGCGGGAACAGCCGGGCATCGTCCAGCCCGAACAGGTGATCCGCGTGATGGTGTGTGAACGCGATCGCGTGGACGTGCCGCACCTTCTCCCGGAGGAGCTGCAGCCGCATCTCGGGCGTCGTGTCGATCAGCAAGTTGCCCCCGGGCAGCGAGAGCAGGACGCTGGGCCGAGTGCGTTGGTTGCGCGGATCGGTCGACGTGCACACGAGGCAGTCGCATCCGATCATGGGGACGCCCGTGGATGTCCCCGTCCCGAGGAACGTCAAGCGGCGATTCGGGCCCACCGCGAACTCGCTCAATCGACTCTCCAATCCGCTCCGGGGCCGTCATCAACCGATATCGACAACCTCGAGCTTCCATTTTACGATAATCGCCCGATGACCGCGACCACCCACCGTGTCTTCAAGGAGGTCGACCGGTGACGACGACGACCGCTCCGACAATGCAAGGCGAGATAGCCGAAGGACTACGGTTGCATCGCGCGGGTGACCTTCCCGGGGCGGCGCGGCTCTACGAGGCGGTCCTGGCGCGGGATCCGGACGACGCCGATGCCAGTTGCCTGCTGGGGGTCGTCCTTCATGAGCAGGGTCACGTCGACCAGGCCGTCGACCGGATCGAGCGGGCCGTGGCGATCCGCCCGGACGTGCCGGCTTATCATGCCAGCCTCGGCCTGGCGTGGCAGGCGCTGGGCCGGCCGGCCGACGCCGCCGATGCGTTCGCCAAGGTGCTCGCCCTGAATCCCGGCGACGCCGCGGCGCACGTCAACCGCGGGGTCGTCGTCCGCGCCCTGGGCGATCGACACGCGTCGCTGGCGCACTTCCGCCGCGCCGTCGAGATCGATCCCCGCCTGGCCCAGGCCCGGACCAACCTCGGCGAGCTCTTGCTGGAGCTAGGACGGCCCGACGAGGCCCTGCCGCATTGCCAGGCAGCCGTCGCGGTCCAGCCCGGGCTGGTCGAGGCGCACCTCAACCTGGGCGATGTCCTGCTCGCCCTGGGTCAACCGGCGGGGTCCGCGGCGTCCTACTACCGGGCGTACCAACTGGATCCAGACCGGGCCCAGGCCGCGGCCGGCATCGGCCTGGCCGCAGTCCGCCAGGGTGCCTGGAGCAACGCACTTGACTGGTTCCGCCGGGCCGTTGAACTGGCGCCCGACGTCGGTCGAATTCCTCCGCTATCTCGCGGAGACGGCGGGGACACTTTCGCTTTATCCCGAGGTGAAGGCCTGCTGCGAGCGGATCCTTGCACTCGATCCCGACCAGGCGGTCGCCCACAACGCCCTGGCCTGGGTGCTGCAGGACTCGGGGCGTCATGATGAGGCCCGAGAGCATTACCGGGCCGCGATCCTGCTCCAGCCTGACTTCGCCACGGCGCACTTCAACTTCGGCGTGTTCCACGAGGAGCTCGGGGAACTGGCCGACGCCGAGACCCGCTATCGCAGCACGTTACAATGCGAGCCGACCCACGCGACCGCGCTGGCGCGCCTGGCGTCCCTGCTGCGTGAGACCCTCACCGGCGCCGATATGGACGCCGTGCAACACCTGCTCTCCCAGTCCGGCGTGACCGGGCGCGACCGGGCCAACTTGCTCTTCGGCCTGGCGCTGGTCCACGACGGACGCGGGTGCTACCCTGAAGCCGCCGCGTGCCTGGAACAAGCCAATGCCCTGGCTCTCGACGAGCTCGTCCGCCAGGACCGCGCCTATGAGCCGGAGGAGCACCTCCGCTTCGTCGATGCCCTGATCTCGGCGTTCTCGACGGATCTCTTCGAGCGGCTGGCCGGCGCGGGGCTCGAGACCGCGCGCCCTGTGTTCATCATCGGCCTGCCTCGTTCGGGCACAACCCTGATCGAGCAGGTCCTCGCGAGCCATCCCGAAGTTCATGGGGCCGGCGAGGTCACGCTGGCCCGCAGGAGCTTCGAGGAACTCCCCGGATTACTGGGCGGCAGCGGCGATCCCCTCCACGCGGTGCGCCGACTCGACATCCCGACCGTCCAGGAGCTGGCCCGACGGCACGAGCGGCGACTCATCGAGCTGGATGGAGGGAAAGCCCGTCGCGTGATCGGCAAGATGCCCGACAACTACTTCTACCTCGGTCTGATCGCCCTGATGTTCCCCCGCGCCGTAGTGATCCACTGCCGGCGCGACCTCCGCGACGTCGCGCTCTCCTGCTGGTTCACCAATTTCACCGACGTCCCGTGGGCCAACCACCACGATCACATCGCCTCGCGCTTCGAAGGTCATTGCCGTCTGATGGACCACTGGAAATTGGCTTTGCCGTCAACCTTCACGGTCCACGAGGTCGCCTACGAGGACGCCGTGGCCGATCTCGAAGGCGAGGCCCGACGGCTCCTCTCCGCAATGGACCTCGACTGGGACCCGGCCTGCCTCGAATTCCACCGGAGCCCGCGGCCGGTCCGGACCGCGAGCCAGGTCCAGGTGCGCAAGCCGGTCTACCGCGGCTCCGTCGGGCGCTGGAAACTCTACCAGGAGGAGCTAGCCGGGTTCTTCGCAAGAGTCGAGTCTATCGATCGGCGTCATTCAGATCCACGAACTTGACCTTCGCGTAGATCTCGCGCAGCGGGATTGCGCAGCCGATCGACTCCAGGACGAGCGTCTCCTCGATGTTGCCGTACTCGGTGCTGGCCCATTCCTGGCCCTGCCGCACTCGCCGCTCCACCAGCACCTGATCTTGGGCCACCAACACATACTCCTTCAAGGAATCGAGTGTCCGGTAATGCTCGAACTTGCCCCCGCGATCGTAGCCTTCCGTCGATGGCGACAACACCTCGACGATCAGCGTGGGATTGAGGAGCGTGTCAAGCTCGTCGTCGAGGAACTCGGGCTCGTCGCAGACGACCACGACATCCGGGTACGTGTAGAGCCCAGTCGGCGTCACCCGCACGCGCATGTCGCCCATGTAGGCCTCGCACGAACGCCTCCGCAATTGGCCATGAATCTCGGCGTACATATTGCCCGCGACGAGGTTGTGCTTGCGACTGGCCCCGGACATCGCTGTGATAAATCCGTTGCGATACTCGCTCTTGATCGTCGTCGTCCGCTCTAGGGCGAGGTACTCCTCCGGCGTGTATCGCTTGATGATCGTGGCGGTCGCCATAGGTTCCTCCGTTCGAGGTCGTCGTGGAGTCTCTCTCTATTCTAGCCAACGGCGCTCACGGCGACGATTCGGGTTCGCCCGGCCCCTCGGCGTTCACTTCGGATTCTGTCCAGTCTCCGACGCCGGCAACGGCACCTGGGCCGGGCCGGCCAGATACGAGACCAGCGAGCGGACCTCGTGCTCGGAAAGCGGTACCCAGAGGTCCTCGGGCATCATCGACAGCTCGCTCTGGCGGCGCTCGGCGACCTCGCTCTTGGGCAGGGTGACGGTCTCGTTGGCCGTCACGAGCGTGATCGTGTCCTTATCCTCGGCGCGGATGATCCCGGTCAACACGCGGCCGTCCTCGGTCGCGATGGTGTGGGCCAGATAGTCCCTCCCGATCAAGGCGCCGGGATCGAGCACGTTCGAAAGCAAGTAATCGAGGTCGGAGCGATTGGAGCCGGTGAGGTCGGGCCCGACCTTCGCGCCGACTTCGAAGAGGGTATGGCACTGCTGGCACGTCTTGGCGAAGACGGCGCGGCCGAGCGATGGATCGGGCTGGCGGCCCGGCTTCGACGTTAGCATCGCCTTGTACCGGGCGATGTTCCTGGCCCGGTCGGCCGTCGTCTCGCGGACGCTCCCCCAGACCTTCTCGATCCGCGAATCGACGTCCGCATCGCGGAGGTTCCTCATCTGGCGCACGATGTCGGCCGTGAGGTCGGCGCGGGGCAGTTTGCCGGCCTCGACCGCGGCGAGCAGCGCGCGGGCCCACTCCCGCCGCGCCGCGAACGTGTTCAAGGCATCGCGGCGCTCGAAGCGTCCGAGCTTGTCGTACGCCTTCAGCAGGATGCCCGGCGTCGCGGGATCGTCGTAAGCGGACAGCCCGCGCACGGCCTCGCCGCCCAGCGACGGGTCGAGGATCATCGCGTGGAGCTGCTCCGGCAGCGACGCCTCCTTGACCTTGAGCAGAGCCGCCAGCGCCTCGCGCCGCGAGTCCACCGCGGCCCCGGCATCGGCCAGGATCGACCGGAGCGCCGCCCGCGCCTTGGGGTCGCCGAACTGGAGCGCCAGGGACATCGCCCGGGATCGGACGTGGGAATCGGCATCGGCCGCGAGCCTGGAAAACACAGCCGGCCACTCCCCGGGCATCGCCACCTGCCGGCGGCCCCGCAAGCCTTCTTCGATGCCCGCCAGCAGGTTGTTGCGCAAGCCCGAGTCGCCGGCGCGACCGACCTCATCCACGAGGATGGCCAGCGACTCGGCCGTCCCGATCGCGCCGATCCGCCGGGCCATGAACTCGCGGATGATCGGGATCGGAGAGGACGACGCCATGCCGGGCCGCCCGCCGCGCATCGACCGTCGGCAGGGGTTCCGCGGCGTACCAGTCCATCAGCGGCAGGTTGGGATCGGAGACATCCTCAGCGTGGCCGACGAGACCCGCGACGATGTCCCACCGCCGATCCGCGGGCAGTCGTTGCGCCGCGGACGCCAGGTAGAGTCGCACCACCGGTGACGTATCATTGCGCGCCATCTCGGCGAAGCGATCGAGGATGGTGGCCGGCGGTGCGCCCTTCTCGGTCGCGAGCTGGATCGTCCAGGCTCGGATGATGGCCTCCGAGCTGGCGAGCCTCTCCGCGACGGCCGCGGTCTCGTCCAGGCCGCCGACGGCGTGGATTGTCCAGAGGATCCGAGGCTGGGCGATCGACTGACCCGCGGTCTGGCGAGCGAGCGTTCGCAGCATGTCGACCACCTTCTCGGACGGACCGCGCTCCTGGAGGACTCGCCGCGCGTGCCGCGCATGCCACTCGTCGGAGCCGGCTTGCATCTCGACGAGTTCCGGGCTCGACAGCTTCGCGAGATCGCGCGGGTCGCCCGGCCTCGCCGTAGCTGACCTTGAAGATCCGACCGTTGGTCCGGTCGTGGGCGTCCACTTCGTTGTGGTGGCACTGGTTCTTGTCGTACCAATCGATCATGTAGACGCCGCCGTCGGGGCCGTATTCCAGGTGGACGATCTGCGACCACATATCATTGGCCCGGAGGAAGTCCGGCGCGTGCGAGCCGACGAAACCGGAGCCGTTGGGCTTGAGCAAGTCGCGGTTGATCCGGGCCCCGTGAATGTTGTTCATGAGCAGGGAACCGCGATACTCGGGCGGCCAGCTCGTCCCGAGGTAGATCATCGCCCCGGCGTGGGCATGGCCGCCGCCGGCCGCGTCCGACCGGCCGTTGCCGGCGTGGGGGTTGAACCCCAGGTAATGGCGGTGGTCGGCGATCGTCTTGATGTCGTCGTAGGTATACGGGTTGAAGTGCGGACCGGCCTGGCGCTCGTAGCGTCCGCCCTGAACCATGTGGTAGAGGTGCGGGATCACGCAGGCGGTGATGATCATCTGGCCGCGCTCGTCGAAGTCGAGGCCCCACGGGTTGCTCGTGCCGTGGGCGAAGACCTCGAAGACGTGGCGGGTCGGGTGGTACCGCCAGATCCCGGCGTTGATCGGCGTGCGCTGCTCGTGCGGCGTTCCGGGCTTGCCGACCATCGAGTGCGTGAACACCCCATGGCAGCCGTAGAGCCAGCCGTCCGGCCCCCAGGTGAAGGTGTTGAGCGTCTCGTGGGTGTCGTGCTGGCCCCAGCCGTCGAGGAGGACCTGCGGCGGACCATCCGGACGATCGTCGCCGTCCTGATCGGGGATGAACAGCAGATTCGGGGCGGCCCCGACCCACACTCCTCCGAAGCCGACCGCCAGGCCGCTGACGAGGTTCAGCCGGTCGGCGAAGACCTTGCGGGTGTTGAACCGGCCGTCGCCGTCGGTGTCCTCGAAGATCAGGATGCGGTCGCGGGCCTGGTCGTCGCGGACCCTGCGCGGGTAGGAATACGCCTCGGCGACCCAGACCCGGCCGCGATCGTCGATCGCCATCGCGATCGGCTGGACGACGTCGGGCTCGCCGGCGAAGAGGGTGACGCGGAACCCGGGCGGGACCGTCATCGCCCGCGCGGCCTCCTCGGGGTCGAGACCGGCGTGTTTGTACAAGTCCCGGGCCAAGAGTCGGCGCCGCGGCGGGACGTCCGGGCGCGTCTCATGCAGGCGGAAGTCGTCGAAGTTGATGTGCCCCCAGCCGACCCACTCCCGGTCGATCAGGCGGATCACGATCTCCTTGCCCTGGTATGCCGAGAGGTCCGCGACGACACGCTCCATGTCCTCGAGGTCGACGCCCGTGGCGCTGAAGATGATCTTGCCCGTGTCCTTGAGCACCAGCTCGACGGCAGTGCCGTCATGCGCCCCGCCGCCGACGAGGAAGCTGGCGAACGGCCGGGTGACGCGGAACGGGACCGAGGTCAGCGTCCCCTGGCGCGGTCGCCGCCGCGCTCGTAGGTCCCGACCCAGAACCGACCGGCGTGCCGGCTGTGCATGTCGCCGCGCCGGCGGCTGACTGTGTCTCCCTCGACCGGCTGGCCCCGGAAGCCGTCCCCCTCCGCCGTCCAGTCCGCGAGCGTGCCCGTCTCGAAGTCCAGGTTCAGCGGCCGTCCCGAGGCGTCGGTCGGCACGCGGCCGGCTTCCACCGGTTCGCCGTTGGGCGCTTCGGCCGGTGCGGGACCGTTCCAGGAAGCGAGCACGAGGAGGAGGATCGAGAGAGAGACCGATCGTGTCATGGTTGGTTCCGCCGTAGGTAGGTCGGGAGAGGGAAGGGCAGGCGGGTCGATCCCCGCCGCCCGGCTTCACCCGCCCGTCGCCGGCGGGCTTCGCCGCGGAGGATCGATCCAGGATAAGGTCTTATCGGCCGGGTTGGCCAGCCTGGCGCGCCGCCCTGCGAGCGGGGAGCCGGAGGGCCGCACGACGCCCGAGGCGGACCAGATCGTCTGGAGCGGATAACGAGCGGTCGAGGATCGGCGGACGGAACGACCTCCGAACCGGAGACCGCCGGGTCGTCTTGTCCCACAGAGGTTTGGTCGGCTCGTCGTCCCCCGGTTGGGGCCGACTCCGTCCGGTGGCCCGGTACCCGATACATACCGCTGCGGTCGCCGGGGCCCGACCGGTGGTCGGCGCCCACCCGACGACTGCCCATGCCCCGCATGGATCGCATGGATCGCACGAGCAACGCGCCGGTGTTTGGTGCGACGCATGGGCGCCGGCGATGAGGGCCGGCCGTTCGGGGGCCGAGCCCCCGCCGACCATCGAATCGATCCGGCCCCGGAGGCCCGACCGAGGACCGCCCATGCGTCGCATGTGGCGCATGTGGCGCACGAGCGACGCGCCGGTGTTTGGTGCGACGCATGGGCGCCGGTCACGAATCTCGGGTGGTTCCGGCTACGCGGCGAAGATATCATGCGAGCATTGATGTCGGCATGCGCGCCGGTCGATCGGCGGACCCTTCGGCCGCCCATGCGTCTCATGGATCCCATGTATCTCATGGATCCGAGATGTCACGCGCCCGGGACAACTCAAAAGTATGGGCGCGGGCGATGGGATCCCGGCTCTCCGGCGACCCGATGGCGGCCCCGGGGCGAGCATGGATAGTAGCATGCATTCCCGCGGGGTTCCCATCGAGGGCACCCGGCCGCCGGGGGGCTGCCCGGCCGCTGGAGCCGGCCGCGTGGGTTGTCTGGGTGTGTTGGTATGGGAGGTTCGACTGGCGGGCACCGCCGGGGGCTCGCGGCCGGGCTGCGGTTTCCGGCGTCGGAAACGGCGGCGTCCCGCCGACCACGAGCGACTCAAGCGTTCAGCGCTCTAACGGCGTGGCCGATCGATCCTCGCCTGGCCGATGCCGTCCATGTCCCAGACCCGGATGTGGTTGTCGCACCCGGCGGCGGCGAGGGTCCGGCCGTCGGCCGAGAAGGCGATCCGAGGCAGCCACGATGACCGGCCATCGAGGGTGGCGAGCAGCTCGCCGGTGGCCGGACTCCAGATGCGCACCATGCCGTCATTGCCCGAGGTGGCCAGCCGGCTGCCATCCGGCGAGAAAGCGACCGCCACGGCGCCGCGGGCATGCCCCGCAACCTCGAGCTGCAATCGACCCGACCGGAAGTGCCATAGCCCGACGGGTTGTTCGCACGGGGAGGCGGCGGCCAGCAGGCTCCCGTCGGGCGAGAAGGCGACGGACGTGATCGGGCCGACCGTACCGCTTTGGATCGATCGACTCCGGTCGGTGTCGAGGTGCCAGATCGTGACCCTCCGCTGATCGTTTTCTCCCGCCGCGAGCGATCGGCCGTCGGGCGAAAACGCGAGGCTCACGGCCGAGTGGTGACCTTGCAACCTGGCGCGCACACGGCTTGCGTCGAGGTCCCACAGGAGGATCTCTCCTCCCCGTTGGGTTGACGCCGCGAGCGATCGGCCGTCGGGCGCGAAGGCCAGGGCCTTGATCCGGGAGAGCGGCGCGGCGACGGTCATCTCCGGCCTTCCTCCGGCGAGGTCAAAAAGGAGGATGCCGGTCGGGGCCCGTCCCAGGGCGAGCGTCCGGCCGTCGGGCGCGAAGGCCAGGCCCTGCCCCAGACCGCCCCGGGGCTGGAGGATCCGCCCGATGGCCTGGTTATCCCCAAGGCTCCGGAGCGATGCCCAGCCGTCGCTGCTCGTTGTCGCGACCGACTTCCCGTCCGGTGAGAGGGCGAAATCGATCGTCTGCCCACCGGGCGAGCCCGGGATGAGCCGCATCCGCGAGGGCTGCGGGCCGGGATCGCCGCACGAGTAGCCAATCAGCCCGATGAGGCCGAGCGCGATCAGGACCATCAGTCCCCGAGGCGGCATGGAAATCCCGCCGCGTCTCGGTTCCCTCTCCCCCGGGTCGGGGTCGCTTCCTCCCGGTCTCAGCGCGCGGGCCGATCTCGGGACGCTGTCGATCGCGTCGCGTCGCATGGTTCACCTCGGTTTTTTCGGGAAAGGAATAATCAGCTCATCGAGGCGTGCGGGATGGCTGCGATCTCTGCGAGCCGAGTCGTCGTCGCTCCATCGTCGAGAACCCATCTCGGCGGCGTCGCGTCGGAGTGGGAGCCAGTCCCTGTCCTTCACCAGTGATACGCGACGACGCCCGAATCCTGACGAGGGCGCGATGAACGGCCCGAGGGCGGGAAGCCGTCCGGTCGGACGGCTGGAGTCCCGATTTGAGTCGGTATCGACGACTCGTTCGGCGCGAATTCACGACCGGTCGCCGATCAGGATGAACGCTGCCCAGAACCGGGGATGCTCGAACGGCCGCACCCCGGCCGGCGCGGACGGAAGGGAAGGCTGGGCAGCCGCCGAGCCGCCAGGCGCGGCCAGCGGTCGCACCTTGCCGCGCTCCTGGATCGCGTCGAGCTCGCGGATCACCTCATCCCGGGTGAGGTTGCGGAGCCATCGCTTGGCCTCGTCCAGCGCCTCGGCTTTGGGCAACGGCCGCGAGAGCCCCGGCCGCTGGCCGAGCAGGTTCCGATAGAACCGCACCATCAGCAGCGCGGTGGCGGCGTCACTGACGCTCCACTGGCTCAGGACCAGGCCGCGGGCCCCTTTGATGAACAGCGCCTGCGCAAAACCCAGGTAGCCCTCGCCGTTCACCTTCTTGCCTAGTCCCGTCTCGCAGGCGGAGAGGACGATCAGGTCGGCGTCGAGCGTCCAGGTGTTGAGGATCTGCTCGGCCGTGATCCGGCCGTCGGACGCCGCCGCCGAGGGATCCGAGGGCGGACGGCCGCCGTCGCCGGGGGCCAGGATCAGGGCCGAGCTCATCGCCACGTCCGGGTCGGCCGTCCCGTGGGTGGCGAAGTGGAGGAAGCGATAGCGCGCCAGCTCGCCCGAGGCGGCCAGGCGCTGGGCCGCCGCCTCGGTGGCCTGCTCGCCGAGGAGCGTGGTGGATTCCGCCGCCGGGAACAGCGCCGCGATCGCCTCGACTTCCCGGCGCGTACCCGGCAGCCGCGGCAGCGAGGTCCGCGGCATCGACAGGCGCGGCACGGAACCTCCCCTCCAATTTCGGTGGGTGACTTTGACAGGGTGCGGGTCGAGCACGAACGAGCGAATCTTCCCTTCGCGCAGGATGGTCACCGTCGGCTTGAGCGGCTCCCGCGTCCGGGCGGCCTTCCGCTGGGCCCACGCCTCTTTCAACCACTGGGAGAATTGTCTGGATTCCAAGGTCTCCTGACCATCGTAGGTCAGCAGCACATCACCCGGCTCCAGGCCACCGCGCGGGCCCTCGGGATACTCGAGCTGGGTGATCTGCACGCCGTGGGAAGGCCGCGAGGAGGGCGCCCGGCTCGTCGGAGGGGAATCATAAAGCGGGTCGCCCACGGCCAGGAGTCTCGCCGCGCTCGTGGGGTGCGCCGCCGCCCTCGCGAGCTGGGCGAACATGGTGCTGGACGGGGCGTAGGAGACCACGAGCGGCGGACTGTCCGACCAGGCCGCCAGCAGCACCTCCACGGGGATCCCCGCCAGATCGGGCGATGGGAGGACGATCAGGCAGCGCAGGTGGCCAAGCCGCGGCTTGAGCGGCCCCAGCCGCTGACGGGCGACCTCGGCGGCCAGCCCCCGCCAACCGGGGTCCTCGCCGACCAGGACGGTGCGGAGCTGGTCCCGGCGCCGATCATCCTCGTCCGTCCAGGCCCCGTCCGCCCCGCTCCCCGGGACCGGGACCCAGAACGGATCCCCTGGGCACCCACCATGCACGCCCAGTGAAGGGATAGGATTCGTCCTGGTTTCGCCACCACATCCACCCAGCCGACCAGGGCCGCATCGGGCGGCAACATGGCCTGGATCTCTTTCAGTGAGGCCCGCTTGCCGCCGAGCGCCCCGTACTGGGCCTCGATCGCCCGCTCGAACTCCCGGAGCTGCCCGTGCAGTGTGCCTCGTTGCCGGCGCAGGTGCTCCAGTCGCACCTCATCTGGCGGAGCCAGGCCTCGCCGGCCAGCCAGCACACCGATCCGCTCATCAAGCTGCTGGATCCGGCCGAGGAGGCCCTCTTCCCGGACCCGCTGTTCGGGACTCAGCGGCCGGAGTCGCCGGGCCGATATGTCGTCCAGCAACCCTTGGCCCAGGCTCGACTCCCACCGCCGCCACGCCTCTCGGACCTGACCCTGCGAGGCCAGGGCCGCGGCCAGCGCGGGCAGCGGATCGATCCGGTCGGCCTGCGATCTCCCGAGCCCCGAGTTGCTCAGTGCCCGTCGGTACCGCTCGAAGCTCTCGGATGCACTCGTCCAGCAGGTGATCGCCTCCGGGATCCGGCCGAGCGCATGCAGAGTCGAGCCCAGGTTGTAGCCGGCTAGCGCGGTGTCGGGATGGTCCTCGCCCAGGGCCTTGCGCCAGATGTCCAGAGCCTTCTGGAACAGGGGCAGGGCGTCGGCAGGCCGACCCTGACCGCGGAGGTTGGAAGCCCGTCCAAAGTAGGTCGATGCGGTATCGGGGTGGCCCTTGCCCAGGATCTTGACGTAGATGTCCAGGGCCTTCCGATACAGGGGTTCGGCCTCGGCATACCGACCTTGCTTGCGCAGGCTGTAGGCCAGGGCGTGGTAGGCGAGTGCAACGTCGGGGTGGTCCTCGCCCAGGGCCTTGCGCCAGATGTCCAGGGCTCGCTGGAGCAGAGGCTGGGCCTCGGCTTCCCGATCCTGATCGGACAGGTTCCCTCCCAGACTAGCATAGGCCATGGCGATGTCGGGGTGGCCCTCGCCCAGGACCTTGCGCCGGATGTCCAGGGCCTTGCGGAGCAGGGGTTCGGCCTCGGCATACTTCCTCTGAACATAACCCATATTCACGGCCAGGTTGATGTAGGCCATGGCGGTGTCGGGGTGGTCTTCGCCCAGGGCCTTGCGCCAGATGTCCAGGGCCCGCTGATCCAACAGCTCGGCCTCGGCATGCCGAGCTTGATGATGCAGGATGAAGCCCAGGTGGTTGTAGGCCCGCGCGGTCTCGGGGTGGCCCTCGCCCGAGACCCTGCGCCGGATGTCCAGGGCCTTGCGGAGCAGGGGTTCGGCCTCGGCATACCGGCCCTGCCTTCCCAGATTCATGGCCAGGTGTTCGTAGGCGATTGCGGTGTCGACGTGGCCCTCGCTCAGGGCCTTGCGCCGGATGTCCAGGGCCTTCTGGTGCAAGGGTTGGGCCTCGGCATGCCGACCCTGATGATCCAGGTTGGCGGCCAGGTCGCTGTAGGCGAGTGCGGTGTCGGGATGGTCCTCGCCCCGGGCCTTGCGCCAGATGTCCAGGGCCCGCTGGAACCGGGGCTGCGCCTCGGCATACTGACCCTGCTCAGCCAGGGTGAGGGCGAGGTTGTGGTAGCCGGCTGCGGTGTCGGGGTGGTCCTCGCCCCGGACCTTGATGTAGATCTCCAGGGCCTTCTGGGCCAGGAGTTGGGCCTCGGCATGCCGTCTCTGACGAAAGCCCAGGTTGAGGGCCAGGTTGTTGTAGGCGATTGCGGTGTCGGGGTGGTCCTCGCCCAGGACCCTGCGCCGGATATCCAGGGCGCTTCGGAACAGGGGCTCGGCGACGGCATACCGACCCTGCTGATCCAGGTTCCTGGCCAGGATGGCGTAGGCTGTTGCGGTGTCGGGATGGTCCTCGCCCCGGGCTTTGCGCCGGATGTCCAGGGCCTTGCGGAGCAGGGGTTCGGCCTCCGCATGCCGGCCCAGGTCACGCAGATTGTCGGCCAGGTTGAAGTAGGCCGTGGCGGTGTCGGGGTGGTCCTCGCCCGAGACCTTACGCCGGATCTCCAGGGCCCGCTGGAGGAGCGGCTGCGCGTCGGCATGGCGCCCTCGAGACCGCAGGTTGGAAGCGAGGTTCTCGTAGGATTTCAGGGCCTTCTCGAGGAACGGCGCCGCCTCGGCATGATGCCCCTGAGAATCCAGGTTGCGGCCGATGTTGTGGTAGGCCATCGCGGTGTCGGGATGGCCCTCGCCCAGGGCCTTGCGCCAGATGTCCAGGGCCCGCTGGAGGGGCGGCAGCGCTTCAGCCTCACGCCCCAGAAGACCCAGGCTGCTGGCGAGGCGCGTGTAGGCCAACGCGGTCTCGGGGTGGCCCTCGCCCCACGTCTTGCGGTAGATCTCCAGGGCCCGCTGGAACAGGGGCAGGGCTTCGGGATGTCGCCCCTGCTTTTCCAGATCGGTGCCCAGTCTCGTGTAGGTGAGCGCCGTCGCGAAGTGGTCCGCGCCGAGCCAGTGCCGGAGCGACTCCAGTACGGTTCGATGGATGGCCTCGGCCTCGCGGTGTTGCGCCCTCTCGTTCAGGGCGGCGGCACGGCGGACTTCGGAATAGGCCTTGACCATCGCGCGCTGACCCTCCGCGGGCAGGCTCGCCAGTTTCTCGAGCAGATCGAGCCGATAGCGCACGATCGCCGTTTGCCAGTGGTCCGTACCCTGCAGCCTGGTGCGGATCTCGAGCACTTCGCGGGCCGGCGCGATGGCCTCCGCATACCGCCCCGCCTCCATGAGCCGGTCGCTCTGCCGGCCCAGTTCATCGATCTTTGATGCCGCTGCTCCATCGAGACGATTCGGCGGCGAGGGAGGGGCGCCGGTCCCCCCGTCTCCGGTCTGGGCCCCGAGTGGACCGGGGGAGCCGAGGATCACGAGAATCGCGATCGCAACCAGGCGGACGACGGGTCGGATCGATGGCCGGGGCGGCATGAAGAACGCTCCGATTCTGATGACAGATGCACGAGCCGCGAATCATCGTCGATCTTCGACGGGAAAGGCGAGCGCCTGGATGGTCTCGATGTCGAGCCCGCCCTTGAGTGCGCGGCAGGAGCGATCGAGAGGCTGGGGCAGATCGGCCAGGGGACGCTTGGTGCCGCGCCGCGGGTCCAGATCGAGGCTCCATTTCTCCCCGTCGAAACGCCAGACGGCATCGTTATGGAGCGGTTTCCACGGCAGTTTCTCGATCTTTCCCCGCACAGCCTCGGGCGGCGGCAGCGGCTGGGCTGATGCGATTAACACGAAGGCCTGGACCCCGACGCCGTCCGTCAGGCCGAAGCCCGAGAGCGGGTCTCCCGGGAACTCCAGGGATTCCGTGCGAGGAGGGGCCGATGCCGGACTCTCGGGGTAACAATGCTGGATCGAGCCGTCCGGGTTGAGCGCGATCAGGTAGCAATAGGCCGGCGCGCTCAATCGGGCCTGGATCCGCACATTATCATCGGGCCGCGGGGCGACCCCGCCCGGGCCGACCCGACCGAGGAGTCTGGCCTCCTTGGCTCCCGGATCGCGGCGGTAGACAAGCACATCCAGCGATTCGATCCGCAAGGCCGCGATCGCTGGAAGGTCCGCCGCGGGGCGCGGGCCCGGGACGGGGAGAGCGGTCTCCCGATCCGGGGATCCGCCCGGTGCCGCCGAGGTCGCCGCTTCGGGACGGCCCAGCCGGACTGACCAGGCGCCCGCGGTCAGGGCCGCGATGAGCAAGGCCCCGGCCTGGAATGCCAGCCGACGAGGACGCCGGAGGAAGGCGTCGAGCGCGTCGGCCAGTTCCCCGTCTGTGGCGTAGCGGCCTTCCGGCTCGGCGGCCAGGGCCTTCAGGCAGATCCGCTCGAGCCGGCGCGGGACCCTGGCGATTCGCAGGGCGCCTGCATCGAAATCGCAGCGCCGCGCGCGGTCCCAGACCTCCTCCAGAGTCTCCCCCGGGAAGGGCGGCCGGCCGGTCAGGAGGAAGTAGAGCACCGCGCCCAGGCCGAAGAGGTCGCTGCGGGTGCCGATCCGGTCGTGCTCGCGCCGGGCCTGCTCGGGGGCCATGTAGGGGAGCGTGCCGCCCCAGGTGGTCGGGGACGGATCCGACCAGGCGTTCCGCAGCCGGGCCAGGCCGAAGTCGATCAGCCGGGGCTCGCCCGCCTCATCGATCAGGATGTTCCGCGGCTTGATGTCGCGGTGGATGACTCCCTTCCGGTGCACCATCGCCAGGGCCCCGGCCAGCCGGGCCACCAAGTCTGCGGCCCGGCGCGGCGTCACCGGCTCGTCGCGAGCGTAGTCCTCGAGGTTCCGGCCGTGCACGTACTCCATCACCAGGAACGGCCGGTTGTCGTGTAAGCCGCTGTCATAGACCCTCACCAGGTTGATGTGCTCCAGGTCCCGCAGCACCCGAACCTCGTCGACGAGCGAGGTCCCGTCGTCGCCAATGACGGGTTGGCGGGCCAGCTTGAGCACCATCTCCTTGCCGAGGTTCGGGTGGATGACCCGGTAGACGTCCGCTTCGCCACCCTTGTCGAGCAGGTCGACCACCACGTACTTGCCGATCGCGACGGGCTTCTCAGGCCGGACCCCGGCCGGATCCGGGATCATCGGGAAGAGGGCCGTCGGCCCGACCGACGGCTCGCCCTCACCGTCCGTTGCCGGGTCCGGCCCGGACGGGTCAGCCGCCGCGCACCCGTCGAGATCGCGCAACGCCGCCAGGTCGGCCCGGAGGTGGTCTACGCGCTCGCGGCACTCCGGGCAGGCGTCGAGGTGCCGTTGGATCGCCTCGCCGGCCGGTTCGCCGGTGGCGACGGGCAGCAGCTCGGACTCGTCAGGACAGGTTGAGATGGCCGTCATCGCCCAGTTCCCCCTCGATCTCGGCACAGCGGCGCCGGACCTCTTGCAGCACCCGCGAGGCGTAAACGTACACCGCGTTCGCCGTGATCCCCAATTTGGCGGCGATCTCCGCCGCCGGCCGGCGGTGCACCAGCCGGGCCTCGAAGCACGCCCAGGCCGTCCGCGAGGTTGTCTCCCGGACCCGCGGCAGCACGACTTCCAGGATCCTCTTGCGGTGCTGGATGGTCCACGCTTCCTCGAGCTTGCGGCTCTCGGACTCGTCGACCTCGCTGAACCGCCTCACCCACTCCTCCTCCGCCCGGTCGCGGACCTTCCGCCGCCGCGCCTGATCGACGAGCGCGCTGTAGGTGAGCCTCCACAAGTAGGTGCGGAATCGGCCCTTCCGTGGCTTGAGCTCGAACGTCGGCAGGATCCTCAGCAGCCGACAGAAGACCTCCTGTGTCAGCTCCTGGGCGTCGTGGTCCTTGAGGCCCATGCTCCGCAGGTAGCCGAAGATCAGCGGGCGGTAGATCGCGTGGAACTCGTCCCAGCTCCGGCCGTCTCTGGGGTTGCGCACCCGTGCCAGCAGGGACTGTCGGGTATCGCACATCGTGATCGTTCCGGCACTCATGAGTTGAAGACCCTTTCTGGCGAACCGGGTGTCGAAATGGTCCGGGTTCGCCGTCGACGTGCTCCAGAGAGCTTACGCGGACCACGATGTCAATTCCACAATAATCATCAATCTGAGCGCCAACCCGATGGAGTTTTCCCATACCGCTGGTACGCGGTCGGCGTCGGCACCTTACACGATCTTCTGAATCGCCTCGCGGCGAGAAGAGCCGAATTCGGGAAGCCTAGCCTCCCGTCGAGCCGGGATCGGATCGGGCTCGGACGGGGCCACGGTCGGCGCCGTCCGTGGTCTGATGTGGCACGCCACCCGTTCCGGGCCCGAGCGGAAGAAAAGCCGGCCGAGACCCGCTGGGCGATGGTCGCCGGGCCGCCGGGGACGTCGGGGGCTGGTCGTCGGACCACCTGGGGTCGAACTTGATGCGGCGCTTCTGCCGCATGGCGATGTTGCTGAACAGCGCGATGACTGCGTCGTCCGGCGCGACCTCGCCGTGGCCGCGGTGCTGGAATTCCTCGTCGGTGTGGTGGTTCCCGGCGTTGCCGTGGCGGCCGCGGTAGGCGTTCGGCGGGCTTTGCAGCCAGGGATCGATCCAGGATAAGGTGTGGCGGGCCGGGTTTGCCAGCCTCGCGTTCCACGTCGCGAGGTCGGGCCGAGCAGCAGGATGAGGCCGCCATGCAGAACTTCGAGCTCTTCGCGATGTTGGTCGTCCTGACGGCCGCCTGCGGCTATGTCAACGTCCGCGTGTTGAAGCTGCCACCGACGATCGGGTTGATGGCCCTGACGCTGCTCTTCTCGGTGATCCTCCTGGCGATCGGCGCCTATGTGCCCGCGGTCGAGCGGCAGGCCCGGCTCGTCGTCCAGCAGTTCTCTTTCGACGAGGCGCTGTTGCACGGTATGCTCGGCTTCCTCCTGTTCGCCGGGGCGCTGCACGTCGACCTGAACGAACTGGCCGACCACAAGTGGCCGATCGCCATCTTCGCCACCGTCGGCGTCCTGATCTCGACCGCGATCGTCGGCGGGCTCACCTGGCTCGTCAGCCAGGCCCTCGACTGTCCCCTGAGATTCATCGACTGCCTGCTGTTCGGGGCCTTGATCTCTCCGACCGACCCGATCGCCGTCCTGTCACTCCTGAAGCGAATCGGGGCGCCCAAGATCCTGGAGATCCAGATCGCCGGCGAATCGCTCTTCAACGACGGCGTCGGTGTGGCGGTCTTCACGGGCCTGCTCGCAGTCGCCGCGGGAGACGGGTCGCCCGACCCCGGCTCGTTCCTCACCCTCTTCCTCCGTGAGGCCGCCGGCGGCGCCGTGTTCGGCTTCGGCGCCGGGGTGATCGTCTATCACCTGATCAAATCGGTCGATCATTACCGGCTCGAGATCCTGCTCTCGCTGGCCCTGGTCGCGGGCGGCTACGCCGCGGCGGAGGCCCTGCACCTCTCCGGGCCGATCGCGATGGTGGTCGCCGGCCTCCTGATCGGCAACCACGGCCGCAGCTTCGCCATGTCGCCGACGACGATCGAGCACCTCGACCGCTTCTGGGGCCTGCTGGACGAGTTCCTCAACGCCGCGCTCTTCGTGATGATCGGCATCGAGGTCCTGGTCGTGACCTTCACCGCCCGGTATCTCCTGGCCGGCCTGCTCGCCGTCGCCGTCGTCCTGCTGGCGCGACTGGTCTCGGTGGGGCTACCCGTCTGGCTCCTCAGACGCGGGGAGCGCTTCGAGCCGTCATTGATCCCCATCCTGACTTGGGGCGGCCTGAGGGGCGGCATCTCCGTCGCCCTGGCGCTATCGCTCTCTGAAATCGACGATTCCCACGGTCCCGCGGGACGCGAGCTGATCGTCGCCATGACCTACGTCGTCGTGGTTTTCTCGATCCTCGTCCAGGGGATGACCGTCGGCTGGTTGTCGCGCTCATGGCCTCCCCGGAGCCCGAGTGCCGCGGATTCCTCACCACGGCCGATCGACGGGTGAAGCAATGATGCGGCCCTCGCGGGTCACAATGCGGGGTCGTACCTTGCCCGCCATCGTTTTCGGACTATGATCTAGAGTTATTGACCCGTCACACTATCCAATCCAAGGCTACATCCATGCGATGGAAGGATGAACGTCGGAGCGAGAACATCGAGGATCGCCGAAACATCCGACCCGCCGGAATCGCCGTGGGCGGAGGGATCGGGACCCTCATCGTCGTGGTCGTGGCCGTCTTGCTCGGCGCGGATCCGCGGCAGGTGCTCAACCTGGTTCAGCAACAGCAGCAGAAACAGCAGGCAGGAGCCCCACAGAAGGTCGATCGCCCGCTCAACCCCGCCGAGGAGGAACGAAAGGACTTCGTCAGTGCCGTCCTGGCCCAGACGGAGGACGTATGGGGTGAGCAATTCCAGTTGATGAACCGCGAGTACAAGCGACCGACCCTTGTGCTCTTCACGGAAGCGGTCCAGAGCCAGGGTTGCGGCTTCGCCAGCGCCGCCGTGGGGCCGTTCTATTGCCCCGGGGACGAGAAGGTATACCTGGATCTGGGCTTCTTCCGGGAGCTGGAGGAGCGCTTCGATGCGCCCGGGGATTTCGCCCAGGCGTATGTGGTCGCGCACGAGGTGGGGCATCATGTCCAGAACCTGCTGGGGATCAACTCGAAGGTCCGGAGACTCCAGGCTCGCGCCTCCAAGGAGGAGGCCAACCACCTGTCGGTGCGGCTGGAGCTCCAGGCCGATTTCCTGGCCGGCGTGTGGGCACACCACGCCCAGCGGCGCCGCCAGATCATCGAGCCCGGCGACGTCGAGTCGGCCCTGCGCGCGGCGACCGCCATCGGCGACGATGCCCTCCAGAAACAGGCTCGGGGCTACGTCGTGCCGGATTCCTTCACTCACGGAACCTCGGAGCAGCGCGTCCGCTGGTTCCGCCTCGGCCTGAAGACCGGGGATGTCAACCAGGGAAACACCCTGGACGCCGAGTCGTTGTAGTTGTTCGATGCGCGGAGCGGGCTCGTTCCGCTGCACCCCGTCATCCTCGCCTGAATAGCCAGGCGTCGTGTGGTTCCTTCACCGTTCGTCACTTTCACGGAGCCTTGGGCGATGAGCAATATCATCGACGTCGAAGGGATCGGCGAAGTCTACGCCCGGAAGCTCACGGAAGCGGGCATCGCAACGGACAAGGATCTGCTGGAGAAAGGAGCCACCCGCGGGGGCAGGGAGAAGATCGCCCAGGAGACGGGGATCAGCGACAAGTTGATCCTTCGCTGGGTCAATCACGTTAACCTGTTCCGGATCAAGGGCGTGCAGAAGCAATACGCCGAGCTGCTCGAGGCCGCGGGCGTGGATACAGTCCCCGAGCTGGCCCAGCGGAATCCGTCGCACCTGTACCCGGCGCTGGTCGAGACGAACGAGAAAAAGCAACTCGTCCGCAAACTCCCGACGGAGGATCAGGTCACCGAGTGGATCAAAGAGGCCAAGACATTGCCCCGAGTGGTCACGTATTGAGGGCCTCTCGAGGAGCAGTCAGAGGCGATGCCCGGCAGGCGGCAGGTGTCCGGACGTCGCCCCTCGCCCCTGGGCCGAGTGCCGCGATCAAGCCGCTTTCTTCGTCTTGGTGCGCGCCGGCGGGGCCGGGTTGACGCGCAGCTCCTTGACGCGTCGGCCCCCTGCGTCGACCAGCACGGTGACGTGCGTACCCTCCTTGATGGCCGGGTCGGCGGTCCCCTGCTTGCTGGCCGCGCCCTTGACGAGCACCTTGAGGTCCCTCGAAAGGAGGAATGAGCGATTGGTGCCGTTCAGCAGCGTCACCACGAGGAGTCGGCGTTCCACGTCGTAGGACTTGACCTTGCCCGGGATCTCGTCGTCTTCATCGTCCGCTTCTTCGGCCGTCGCCACGGTGCCCTTCTTCGAGGCTTTCGGCTTCGTCACGAGGTTGCCACCAGTCCCCTCCCGGACGCCGGGGTCTCCCTTGGCGGCCTTGCCGGACGTCTTGCGGTCCTCCGCGGCACCACCGGGCTCGCGACGGCTGAAACCCAGATGCACCTCCTTGGCGGTCGACCCGCTCGCCACCACGGTCAGGCTCATACCGTCATGGAAGCGCGGGTCATGCAAACGGCGCCGGACCTTGCCTCCTCGGGGGCCGAGCATCGTCGTGTCGTCGGTCACGTTGAAGGTGCGCTCGGCGCCGGCGGTCGTGACGATCGTGAGCGTCTCCTTCTCCGTATCGACGCGCTTGACATGACCTTCGATTCCCCCCGGGATCTGGGGTCTCTCGGCCTTCTTGGCTTCCTGCGCCCCGCCGAGAACAGGCCGAGGGCGCAAATCGTGGTCCCCGTGAGGAGCAAGCTCAGCGTGCGTCGCATGGTCGCGTGCCTCCGATAAGCGGGTCGGATCGAGATGGTTGACACCCCAACAGATCGCCCTGAACCCGGTCGGGCCAAGAAGAACGACCGCCATGTCGATATGCTCGGACCTTCCAGCCGTCCTAGCTTGTACTCCCTTGCACGGGTTTATCAAGAGGCCGCCACCCGGTCCCGCACGCGAAACGCGATCCCTGGCGCGGTCGTGACGTTCTCGTGAGTCTTCCGACGAAGAAAAGGTGCGTCAAGTGCCCGATGCCGGTCCCACTGGCACCTTATTCACTGGGCTCGGAGTGACTTGCGGCCAGGAGCGACGGCCGATCCTCCGAATCGACTGGTCGTTGAAGTGGTAGATATTTCGATTCCGCCATAGACCCCTCTGGACTCGGCAGCGCGACGCGAATATGAGAGTAGACGATCCGCCGGACGATCCGGGCGTCGCGCCGCCATCCTTGGGTTGTATCGTGTTCGCGACTTGAACCGCTGACCTCAACGGGAGACTTCAAGATGTCCGACACCGCGAATGCAGTGGCTTCCGAGACCGGACTGTCGACCGACCTTGTCCACAAGGGACTGGGGGCTGTCCTGGACTTCATCAGGCAGCACCTCGGCGAGGAGACCTTCGAACGCGTCCAGTCGGCGATCCCGAACGCATCGGATTTCCTCAATCGCTTCGAATCGTCCCCCGAGGCCGCGGGAGGAGGGGGGTTGCTCGGCGCGCTCACCGGCCTGGCGGCGAAGTTTCTCGGAGGAGGGGCGGGCGACCTGACCAAGCTGCTGGAAACCTTCGCGAAGCTCGGCTTCAAGCCTGAACAGATCGAGGCGTTCCTGCCGAGGGCGATTGCGTTCATCCAGTCACACCTGCCGGCGGACCTCTTCCAGCAGATCCTGGAGCGGTTCCCGGGCCTCTCCCCGGCGGCCGGGGCGAACGCCGAATGACGAGGCGATCGTGCGCGACGGCCGGGTCACGGGGAGTGGCGTCTCGGCGGCGATCGGATTAACCTGGGTGGAACCTGCCGAGGCAAGCGGCCGGCCGCATCTCGGCCTCGTCGTCCAGCCGACGCGCCGAAGGACGTCTCTCGTTTCGCCGAGCCTGGCTTCTCTCCGAACGTCCTGCCACCGAACGATCAACCCCGAAAGGAAACGAGGCCCCGTCTCATGATCGACCGCATCGTCATCGGGACAATGATGTTGGCCCTGGTCGGCACATCGCCGCCGTCCGGCGCCGGCGAACAGCAGGGCAAAGCCGCCGACGCGGCCCCAGCCGACAAACCCGTGCTGACGGGTCGCGATGCCCTCGGCGACTGGACGACCGATGCACCGGGCGTCCGGCGGAGGATCACCATGGACGACCTGCCTCCGCCCTACGAGACGAAGTCGGCCGACAACTTCCCGCGGATCGTTCGCCGGCCCCCGGACGCGTGGCCCCGGGCCCCAATGGGGTTCACGGTCAGCGAGTTCGCTACCGGGCTGAGGAATCCCCGCAAGATCGTCACCGCCCCGAATGGCGACATCTTCGTCGCCGAGAGTGAACCGGGCCGCATCCGCGTGTTGCGCGACGCCGACGGAGACGGAAAACCCGAGCGGAATGACGTCTTCGCCCAGCGCCTGAGCCTGCCCTTCGGGATCGCCTTCTATCCGCCCGGCCCGAAGCCGACCCACGTGTACGTCGCCAACACCGACTCGGTCGTTCGCTTCGCCTACAACGAGGGCGACACCGAAGCCCGGGCCCAATCCGAGACGATCGTCCCCAACCTGCCCGGCTTCGGCCGGCTCCGCGGCGGCGGCCACTGGACCCGCGACATCGTCTTCTCCCCGGACGGCAAGCGGATGTTCGTCTCCGTCGGGTCGTTCTCCAACGTGAACGACGACGCGAGGGAGAAGCGCCGGGCGGATATTCTCGTCTTCGATCCCGACGGCAAGAACGAGAAAATCTACGCCTGGGGCATCCGCAACGCCGTGGGACTGGCTATCCACCCCGAGACCGGCCAGCTCTGGGCCTCGGTCAACGAGCGTGACGTGCTCGGCGATCACCTCGCCCCCGACTACGTCACCCACGTCGAGGAAGGCGGCTTCTACGGCTGGCCCTGGTACTACATCGGCGCGCACCAGGACCCGCGGCATGAGGGAAAGCACCCGGAGCTGAAGGACAGGGTGATCGTGCCCGACGTGCTGGTCCAGTCGCACTCGGCCTCGCTCTGCATGACCTTCTACACCGGCGACCAGTTCCCCGAGACCTACCGCAAGGACGCCTTCGCCGCCGAGCACGGCTCGTGGAACCGCGCCCGGCGCACCGGCTACAAGGTGATCCGCATCCCGATGAAGGACGACAAGGCGACCGGCGAATACGAGGACTTCCTGGTCGGATTCGTCACCAAGGACGGCCAGGTGTGGGGCCGCCCCGTCGGAGTGGCCGTGGCCAAGAACGGGGCGTTGCTGGTGACCGACGACGGCTCGGGCACCATCTGGCGGGTCAGCGCAACGCGGGAGAAATGACGCGGCCTCGCAGGAGGTGCTCCGTCCCCCGGCCGAAGATCGGCGGACGGAGCCGCCTCCTCCAAGGGAATTCTCACAACGCGCTCAAATCCACGGCCGTCACGCGGATGCCGTGCTTCAGGCCGAGTTCCTTGACAACTTCCTCACTCGCGGGCACGGTCATGGTCCGCCGCGGCGGGATACTGATCCCCGAAAGGACGCGCGCCTTCTCGTCTGCTTTGCTGTTGATCCCCACCGCCGCCAGCCCATTGAGCCGCAGCGGCGAGACGTTCTCGATGCGGATGCGGTAGGTCAGCTTCCCCTTTTCCCGCGGGCCCTTGACGACCTGCGTCCGCACCAGACGGCCCAACAGCCCCTCGGCCAGCGCGTCGGCCAGCCGCAACGACTCGGCTTCTCCGGTGCCACCCGCCACCGGCAGCGTGAACTTGCCGAATGGCACCCAGGTCCGCGCCGCCGGATCGCTGCCGCTCAACTGCACCTGCACCTCCTCGGACTTGATCCGCACCCGGCAGGCCAGCGACGGGCCGGTCGGCCTGCGCCGGGATCCCCGTCCCCGACCGCAGGCCCAGCACCACTTTGCCCTCCAGCGCCTTCTTCAGGCCCGACGCCCTGGACGACGACGCGTCGTCCGTCCCCTCGATCTGGAAGAGGATCCGGCCCGACTCCCATTCCGACGCGGTCCCCGCGTCCAGGCGGTCGACGAAGTCGCGGGCCAGGGCCAGTTCGAAGCGGTTGGCCCAGCGCTGGGATAGCTCGGCGATCGTCCCCCATTCCACGCCCGCCGCCACGTTCCACATCACCAACTGCGAGACGTTGGTCGCCGCCTTCTCCGCCGCCAGCCGCCGCAGCGCCTTCTGCGCCCGCGAGTTCTCGCTCACCTCCCCGATGTCGCCGATCTGGAACGCCTCGCCTTCCTGGGGCAGTCGCACGCCGCCTTGCGGATCGGGAGGCGTCAGGCTGACGAACCGCGTGGGCAGGTGCCGCGTCTGGCCGGCCTTGAGTTCGGCGAAGGGCAGCCCGGTCGGCGGGACGGAGCGCATCATACCGCCCATGCCGCCGCCCATGCCGCCGCCCATGCCGCCGCCCATGCCGCCCATCCCACCACCCATCATGCCCATGCCGCCCATGCCCATCATCAGGCTGCGCATGTCCCAGCTATCGTAATCACCGCAGAAGTACATGATCATTCGTGATAGCGTCATCATGCCCATCATGGGGGGCATCGTCCCACCGCCCCGGCCCATGCCGCCGCCGCCCATGCCACCACCCATGCCACCCATGCCGCCGCCGCCCATGCCGCCGCCGCCCATGCCGCCGCCGCCCATGCCACCCATGCCGCCGCCCATGCCGCCGCCGCCCATCATGCCGCCCATCTGGCCGGTGGCGCCCTGGGCGATGATACCGGGCGGGAGGACGACGCGGAGCGGCTTGCGAGTGCGGTTGGTCACGGAGACGGTGACCCGGCCATCACTCCGGCCCTCGGCCGCGACGGAGACACTCCCCTGGCGAAGGGCATCGAGCAAGCTCACGACGGGGGACTCCCTCTCGAGTTTACCCGCCGTAGAGGCTGCTTTGTCCGGGGTCGTGGCCGTCGGCCGTTTCTTGCCCGGCGAGGGGTCCGCCGGCTCGTCCGTGCGGGCACGGGCGCGCATCGCGGGGGCGAGTATCCCCGCAACAATCATGATACAGGTAACGCGAGACAGCATACGCATGGATTTAGCCTTTCCCTTCAATGCAATGAGCCCGTGAGAACGTCTGATGAAGTGCGATCGAATCAGGATGGCCCGGCCCCCGTCTCGCGCGGGTACGGATGCTGGACGACGCATCGATCTACTGAGGTGACCGGGTCCTGGAATAGGCCGCACGAGTGCGGACCCGGTATCGGTCGGGGATCGGGACGTCTCCGCACGCGACTGGAGGTCGCGGGGGACGTGGAAACTGGCAATGCCGCCGGGCGGGACCCGGATTGGATTGCCCTTGACCCCGGCAGCCGGGAGTCGTCCCATGGACTGGCACCGGGTGTCCGGCCTTGTCCACGCACGCTCTCGCAAGACGGAGTAGGTGGAGGCGCGTGCGCGTGGGACGCATCAACAGCGAAGGGAAATCAGCGCAGCGGAACGAGCTTCGCCGGGCGGGATCGCGTCCAGGATGCCGATACGGTCGGGCATCACCGCAGGTCCCAGGTCAACAGGCCAGGGACTGACCGTATCCATTTTCTTGAGTACGGACTTGATCCGGTGTCGCCAGGGCAAGAGCGATGACACAGAGGCGAGCGCCGGCGAGGCGGAAGAAGACACGGAGGGCGGGGCTGCTGGGACACCGACTCGTCCGAGTCTGCATCGAGGAGAAGAGTGCGCCGGGTGGTGGTCGCGGAGACAAGGGACCAGGCAGGCCACCGCGATCAGGGAGAAGGGTACGTTTCGGAGGAGCATCAAGCCCCGATTCAGCAGCAGCCGGCCAGAGGATACGCACGCCCCCGAGGACCGAAAACCGAACCCAGTCGGCGACGATCATTCCAGGGCGGGTGGAGGACCGGGTCAGGGCTCCTCCAACCGCCCTATCATGGTCAATTTATCCTCGCTTGTCAACCTCTCACAACCCACTCAGGTCAATTGCCGTCACGCGGATGCCGCGCTTCAGGCCGAGGTGGTTGACGACGTCCTCACTGGCGGGGACGGTCATGGTCCGTCGCGGCGGGATGCTGATCCCCGAGAGCACGCGGGGCTTCGCCTCCTTCGCGCTCTCCAGGCCCACCGCGGCCAGCCCATTGAGACGCATCGGCGAGGCGTTCTCGATGCGGATTCGGTAGGTCAGCTTCCCTTTCTCTCGCGGTCCCTTGACGAGCTGCATGCGGACCAGCCGGCCCAGCAGCCCCTCCGCGACTTCGTCGGCGACCCCGGTCGCGTCGAAGTGGTCGCGATCGGCCTGGATCCGCAGGCTGAACTTGCCGAATGGCACCCAGCCCCGCGTCGAGCCGTCGCTGCCGGCCAACTGGACGAGCGCCTCATCCGCCTTGATCTGCACCCGGCAGGCCAGCGAGGGCAAGTCCGGACGTTTGGGGACGCTCAGCTCCCCGCGCAGGCCCAAGACGACCTTGCCCTCGATGGCCTTCTTCAGGTTCGCGGCCCGCGTCTCGTCGGCCGGCTCCGCGCCGCTGATATCGAAGTAGATCCGACCCGTCTCCCACTCCGACAGGGTGTCGAGATGCTCGACGAACGCTCGCGCCAGCGCCAGTTCATGGCGATTGGCCCACGAACGCGACAGCTCGGCGATCGTCTCCCACTCCAGTCCCGCCGCCACGCTCCACATCACGAGCTGCGAGACCGTGGTGGCCGCCTTCTCCGCCGCCAGCCGCCGCAGCGCCTTCGGCACCCGCGGGTTCTCGCTCACCTCCCCGATGTCGCCGATCTGGAACGCCTCGCCTTCACGGGGCAGCCGCACGGCGCCTTGCGGATCGGGAGGCGTCAGGCTGACGAACCGCGTGGGCAGGTGCCGCGTCTGGCCGGCCTTCAGGTCGGCGAAGGGAAGCCCGGTCGGCGGGACGGAGCGCATCATGCCGCCCATCCCGCCGCCCATGCCGCCCATCCCGCCGCCCATGCCGCCCATCCCGCCGCCCATCATGCCCATGCGGCCCATACCGATCATCAGGCTGCGCATGTCCCAGCTATCGTAATCGCCGCAGAAGTACATGATCATGCGGGCGAGCATCATCATGCCCATCATCGGCGGCATCGTCCCACCGCCCCGGCCCATACCGCCGCCCATGCGGCCCATGCCACCGCCCATGCCACCGCCCATGCCGCCACCGCCCATGCCGCCCATGCCACCCATGCCGCCCATGCCACCCATGCCACCCATCCCACCGCCGCCCATCATGCCGCCCATCTGGCCGGTCGCACCCTGGGCGATGAGGCCCGGCGGCAGGACGACGCGGAGCGGCTTGCGGGTGCGATTGGTCACCGTGATGGTGACCCGACCGTCGCTGCGGCCCTCGGTCTCGACGGACACACTCCCCTGGCGCAGGGCGTCGAGCAGGCTCACGGCCGGGGGTTCTTCCTGTTTGCCTGGAGTCGCGGTCGCCTTGGCCGAGGCGCTCGCCGACGGCGGTTTCTTGTGCGGGGAGGAATCGTCGGCGCCGGCGCGGACCTGAGACGACGATACCGGGGCCGCCAGCCCCAGCACGATCGCCATGAGCGACGCCCGAGATAACGTATGCATCGCATTCACCCTTTCCTTATCAACACAGGACATCGGTAGCAAGGACGACGATAAGGCATCGACCGTGATGACCGCGGCTTATCCCGCATCCGCGAGGATGAGGGCCGGATCATCGATCAACCGGGTCGAACGGTATGGAGAGAGCTGTTCGAGCCAGGATCGATGCCGGTTCGACGGATCGCGCCGTCCGGCATCCGAGGAGCGAACGCGTGGGCGCGAGAAGGGTCGATGAGTCCCCGCGCGGATGCGGTTCGCACCTCGCTCGGCCGCGGCGATCCCGGACGGACTCCAGGATCCGGCGGGCGAGTCTCCGGCGATGTTCAATCCGCGCAGCCCCTCGGATGATGGGAGGCGGCGGATTGGGCGCGCGTGTCAACAGCGCAGGGCAACGAGCGTCTTCGCTCGAGCCACGCTCGGTGCGGAGCTGACCGAATTGACGATGAGATCGGGTAACTCGACGGGGCCCCGGTCAACCGATCGGGGAGCCCAGGCCACCTTATCCTCGAGAACGGACTTGATCCGATGGCGCCAGGGGCCAAGACGTGATAGACAGGCGTGCGGTGACGAAGCGGGAGTGACGACCATGAACGGAGCGAGACCGACAGCCGACGACCCCGCTTGGCGCGAGGAAGTCGCCGCCGAGGAGCGATCGCCGACCGGGCCGGAGCCCAGGAAGACCATCGCGATCAAACAGACCAGGCGTTGCACGAACATCGAGCCGAGACCCTACGAACAGGCCGGTGGGACTGATCCCCGCGCCGGCCGGGAATTCGGGGCTAGGCGAGGGGCGTGGCGGGTGGAGGGGGCTCGGGCCCCCTCCACCAAGCACCTTCGATGCATCCAGCCCGTCTCGCCAGCCGGACCCTCACAGCCCACTCAAATCGATGGCGGTAACTCGGATCCCTTGCTTCAATCCCAGGCCCTTGACCACCTCCTCGCTCGCCGGCACCGTCATACTTCGCCGCGGCGGGATGCTGATCCCCGAGAGGACCCGGGCCTCCTCATCCTTCTTGTTGTTGATCCCCACCGCCGCCAGCCCGTTGAGCCGCAGCGGTGAGACGTTCTCGATCCGGATGCGGTAGGTCAACTTCCCCTTGTCCCGCGGGCCCTTGACCACCTGCGCCCGAACCAGGCGGCTCAACAGGCCCTCGGCCAGTGCGTCGGCCAGCCGCAACGACTCGGCTTCTCCGGTGGCGTCGGCGACCGGCAGGTTGAACTTGCCGAACGGCACCCAGGTCCGCGCCGCCGGATCGCTGCCGCTCAACTGCACCTGCATCTCCTCACCCTTGATCCGCACCCGGCAGGCCAGCGACGGACCGGATGGCCGCGCCGGGATCCCAGTCCCCGACCGCAGGCCCAGCACCATTTTACCCTCCAGCGCCTTGTTCAGGCCCGCCGCACGCGACGACGACGCGTCGTCGGTCCCCTCGATCTGGAAGAGGATCTTGCCCGTCTCCCACTCCGACGCGGCGTCCGCGTCGAGGCGGTCGACGAAGTCCCGCGCCAATGCCAGCTCGAAACGGTTGGCCCAGCGCTGCGACAGCTCGGCGATCGTGCCCCATTCCAGGCCCGCCGCCACGTTCCACATCACGAGCTGCGAGACCGTGGTGGCCGCCTTCTCCGCCGCCAGACGCCGCAGCGCCTTCTGCACCCGCGGATTCTCGCTGATCTCTCCGATGTCGCCGAGTCGCAACTGTTCCCCCTTCTCGGGCAACTTCACGCCCGCATCGGGGTTAGGCGCGTTGAGGCTCACCAGACGCGTGGGCAGCTTACGGGTCTGGCCGGGCCTCAGGTCGGCGAACGGCAGGCCGGTGGGTGGCACCGAACGCATCATACCGCCCATGCCGCCGCCCATGCCGCCGCCCATGCCGCCGCCCATGCCCCCCATCCCACCACCCATCATGCCCATGCCGCCCATGCCCATCATCAGGCTGCGCATGTCCCAGCTATCGTAATCACCGCAGAAGTACATGATCATGCGGGCGAGCATCATCATGCCCATCATGGGGGGCATCGTGCCGCCACCCCGCCCCATGCCGCCGCCGCCCATCATGCCACCGCCCATGCCACCGCCCATGCCACCGCCGCCCATGCCGCCCATGCCGCCCATGCCGCCGCCCATGCCGCCCATGCCGCCCATGCCGCCGCCCATGCCACCCATGCCGCCCATCTGGCCGGTGGCGCCCTGCGCGATGATGCCCGGGGGAAGGACGACGCGGAGGGGTTTGCGAGTGCGATTCGTCACCGTGACCGTCATGCGGCCGTCGCCGCTCCCCTCGGCCTGCACGGCGACCTGGCCTTTCCGCATGGCATCCAGGAGGCTGACCTCGGGCGGATTCTCGTCTGGTTTCGTCGCCGAGGCACCGGCTGCCTCGTTCTTGGCCTGCACGGGTCGGCCAGCGTCGCGGGGTGGATCCTCGCCGGCAAGGGCACCGCTGATCATCGCAGGGGCCGCGACCCACCCCGCGATGGCGACGATGGACGCTCGAAAGAACACACGCATAATCCTTCACCTTTCTCTGATGACAACAGCCGGATGACGAAACAAGGTAAGAAGCCAGCGAGCCCCCGATGACGACCTGTTCGAAATCTCGGATGGAGAGGAGCCGACCCCGTGGAGTTCGGGAACTCGGCAACCACGAAGGTTACACACGCGAAGTCGCGCAGCTTCGCTTGCCGGAGGTTTCAGGGCGTCCTCGGTGCGAGGCGCGGGAGGACTAAACGCCACTCGTAATGACGCGCTCGCCGCGGAGGGACGGGGATTGGACGGCCGGTTGGCCCGGATTCCCGATGAGGTCCGAGACATCGCGCCGGTGGTTCCGGCCCAACGCCTGTCAACGCATCCACGGACCTGCCGCGAGTTGAGCGGTCCGACGGATCAACAGCGCAGGGGAACTACCGTGCAGGACGGGCCCGATTTCGAGGTCGGTACGGCCGCGGAATAGGATCGGCCGGGCAACGGCAGGGGAGCCAGATCAGACTCCAGATGGACCCGGTAGTCGCTCTCCTGGAGCACCGATTTGAGCCGGTAACGCCAGGGTGCAAACGGTGCGATGGAATAGGGGCGGGTGCTCGGTGGTGCGACGGCGGCCGTTCGAATGGCGACGTCACCAACCACACGAGGATTCGTGGGTCGAACCGACGTGTCGCCGGCCCGCTGGTCACGCCAGCAGGGGACCAGGCCAAACGCAACGACCAGCAGGAGAGTCAGGCGGCGCAAAGCCATTTTGGCCGGCCCTCGATCAAGGTACAGGAGAGGAGTGCGCAGTCGCAGCTCACCCCGGGCCTTATCGCCACAAAACGATACCCGTCCTTCCCCAGGTTGTCAAGTCGGATCGAATCCATTGAGTTTCGTGAAAGCCGTCGCCAGGAACCATGGTTGAGCCCTCGCGGGACCCGGCGGATTGGCGGCTGCACGCCCCAATCGCTCTCGTCCGCTCGACGTCAGGATTGACGAGTGCCGCGGCGGGCTTATTCGCCGGTCGAGCACGATTTCGCCGCGGCGCGAACTCGGAGACGCCGGCCGGCGAAGAATCTGGAAACAACCGTCCCAATAAGTATGAGAGGGCGCCGCAGGCCCGCCGCGTTCGGCGTCCGGCCGGCTTGACGGCCCGGGCAGACCTGCTGTAAGATGAGAATCTCAAACGACTTAGTACACCGAACCCCCGTATCCTCGCGAGGCCGATGTGGCAATGGAAGTGCTGACTGAGATTTGGGATAAGACGACCGACGCCTTGTCGGCTTTCTCGGAAGGGGTCTCCGAGGGGCTGGTCCGGTTGTTCGGCAGTTCCAACGAGCGCAAGATCCGCCAGATGCGGCCGATCGTGGCCCAGATCAATGAGCTCGAGCCGAGCATGATGGCGCTGTCGGAAGAGGAACTCCGGGCCAAGACGCAGGAATTGCGGCAGCGCCGGGCGCGGGGCGAATCGCTCGAAGACTTGCTCCCCGAGGCGTTCGCCGCCTGCCGGGAATCGGGACGTCGCTATCTGAACATGCGGCATTTCGACGTCCAGTTGATGGGCGGCATGGTCCTGCACGGCGGGAACATCGCCGAGATGGTCACCGGCGAAGGGAAGACGCTGGTCGCCACCCTGGCCGCGTACCTCAACGCGCTGGACGGTCGCGGCGTCCACGTGGTCACGGTCAACGACTACCTCGCCCGCCGCGACGCCGAGTGGATGAGCCCGCTCTTCCTCGGCCTGGGCATGACGGTCGGGGCCATTCAGTCGGAGATGGACTCCGGCGAACGCCAGGAGGTCTACGCCCGCGACATCACCTACGGCACCAACAACGAGTTCGGCTTCGACTATCTCCGCGACAACATGAAGCCGACCAAGGAGACGCAGGCCCAGGGCATCCTGCACTACGCGATCATCGACGAGGTTGACAGCATCCTGATCGACGAGGCTCGCACGCCGCTGATCATCTCCGGGCCGGCCTTCGACGACGTCCGGAAGTACGCCGAAGCCGACCGGATCGCCCGGCTGCTCAGGCGCGACCAGCACTTCGAGGTCAAGGAGAAGGAGCGGACCTGCCACCTCAACGACGAGGGCATTCGCGAGGCGGAGCGCATCGCCGGTCTGGAGAGCTTCTACACGCCCGGCAACATGGAATGGCCCCACTTGATCGACAATGCTCTGAAGGCCCACCACCTGTATCGCAAGGATCGCGACTACGTGGTCCAGCCCGACGGCGAGGTCGTGATCGTCAACGAGTTCACCGGCCGGCTGATGATCGGCCGCCAGTGGTCCGACGGGCTGCACCAGGCCGTCGAGGCCAAGGAGCGGGTCAAGATCAAGGAAGAGAACCAGACGCTGGCCACCATCACGCTGCAGAACTTCTTCAAGTTGTACAAGAAGCTGGCGGGCATGACCGGCACGGCCATGACCGAGGCCACCGAGTTCTACAAGGTCTACAGCCTCGACGTCGTCGCCATCCCGACCAACCGCGACCTGGTCCGGTTCAATTTCTCCGACGTCATCTTCCGCTCGGAGCGCGAGAAGATGCAGGCGATCCTCGACGAGATCCGCGAGGTCCACGAGACGGGGCGGCCGGTGCTGGTCGGCACCACCTCGATCGAGAAGTCCGAGGAGATCTCGGAGATGCTGTCGCGGTACGGCATCACCCACCAGGTCCTGAACGCCAAGCACCACGAGCGCGAGGCCGAGATCGTGGCGCAGGCCGGCCGGCGCGGGGCCGTGACCATCGCCACCAACATGGCCGGGCGCGGCACCGACATCATCCTCGGCGGCAACCCCGAGTTCATGGCCTGGGCCGACCTCCAGCGGCTGACCGACGAGGACGGCCGCCGGCTGTACCCGACCCGGCTGGAGGTCCCCAAGGACATCTGGGAGCAGGCCGTCGCGAAGTACGAGCCCGAGATGCGGGTCGAGGGGCGCGAGGTGGCGGGCGTCGGCGGCCTGCACATCATCGGCACCGAGCGCCACGAGAGCCGCCGGATCGACAACCAGCTCCGCGGCCGCGCCGGCCGGCAGGGCGACCCGGGAAGCTCCCGGTTCTTCCTCTCGCTCGAAGACGACCTGATGCGCAAGTTCGCCGGCGAGTGGGTCTCCGCCGTACTGACGAGGCTGGGCATGCAGGAGGGCGAGGCCATCGAGAGCAAGATGGTCAGCCGGCGCATCGAGGGGGCCCAGAAGAAGGTCGAGGAGCGGAATTTCGATATCCGCAAGAACCTGCTCGAGTACGACGAGGTCATGGACGAGCAGCGCAAGCGGATCTACTCGTTCCGCCAGAGCCTGCTCGAGGGCGCCTCGCCCAAGGACATGGTCCTGGAGATGATCGAAAGCCAGGTCCAGGACGCCGCCAACCGCTTCCTCGCCGACGACTACGGCGCCTCGAGCTTCGCCGAGTGGGTCGGCCAGCGCGTCGGCGTCGAGCTGACGGGACGCGACATCAAGGGCGCCTCGTTCGAGGACGCCGAGGAGATCGCCCGCACCAAGGCCGAGCGCCAGCTCCACGAGGCGATCCGCCAGGCGATGGACGAGAACCTCCCCGCCGAGGCGGAGCCCTCGGAATGGACCTGGCAGGCCCTGGTCCGCTGGGTCAACGAACGCTTCGAGCTCGGTCTCAAGGACCGCGACCTCAAGAAGTTCATCCGCGACGATGACGAGGAGTTCGGGTCCGGGCGCGATGAGCTCGAGGAATTCCTCTACAACCAGGCGACCGAGTCGCTGCAGAAGATCGACCTGACGCCGGCCCGCGAGTTCCTCCTGCCCGACTGGGGCCGACGCTCCTTGAGCGGCTGGGTCCACCACAAGTTCACCATCGCCATCGACCCCGCCGACTGGGCCGAGCTCGATCGCGCCGAGATCGTTCGCCGCATCAAGGCCGAGGCGCGTCGCCTCTACACCCAGAAGGAAGCCGAACTGCCGGCGCGGATCGCGATGCTCCGCTTCCTCGCCGACCGCGCCGCGAGCGGGCCGCCGCGATTGGACCGCGAGGGCCTCGCCGCCTGGACCTCGGGGCGCTATCACATCGTCGTGGAGCCGGAGGAGCTCCGGCCGATGCTCCGTACCGAGATCGAGACCTATATCCTCGACCTGGCCCGCCAACACTACCAGGGCGGCCGGCTCGCCGAGGAGCTCGACACCCAGTTCGCCGCCGCCGGCCTGTCCGCGCCCGCCCCGGAGAAGGACGGGCAGGCCCCCAAGCCCGTTTCGCTCGACGAGCTGGCCCGATGGGCCCGCGAATCTCTCGGCGTCGAGGCCTCCGCCGAGGAGCTGCAAGCCCTCGAGCCCGCCCAGGTCCGCAACCGCCTGGTCGCCGCGCTCGACGCCAAGCATCGCCCCGAGATGCGCGAGATGGAGAAAGCCGTCCTGCTCCAGATCCTCGACTCGGCCTGGATGGAACACCTTCGCGCCATGGATCACCTGCGGAGCTCGATCGGCCTGCAGGGTTACGCCCAGATCGACCCCAAGGTCGAGTACAAGCGCGAAGGCATGCGCATCTTCGCCGACATGTGGGCCGCCAGTGCCGACCGGGTCACCGACCTGATCTTCCGGGTCGAGCACTTCGACCCCGAGTTCCTCGATTATCTGGGTTCTCGCTACAACAAGCTGGACCGGGCGCAGACCGTCCACCAGCAGGCCGAATCGCAGTTGGTGGCCGCGCCAGCCGGCGGCGGGGTGCGTCAGCAGCAGGACGCTGCCATCGCCGGCAGCCAGCAGTCGACCGAGAAGAAGCGCGAGCCCGTCCGCAACGTTGGAAAAAAGGTGGGCCGGAACGACCCCTGCCCGTGCGGATCCGGTAAAAAATTCAAAGCCTGCTGCATGCGGAAGAACGCCTCCGGCGACCCGTTCTGAATGCCAACGCCTGGTCGGTGAGCCGCGCCGGCCGCCGCGGACCGGCCGGCGCGCGACCGGGCGATGCCGGGCGGCCGGACCGGTCTGGCGCGGCAATGCCCGACAGCGAAAAGAGTTAGGCCGCTACACCGGTCCCCAATCGGTTCACCGGCCGAACCTGGCGACCTGGAAGATCGGAGCGGTTGGGGAGACGGCGCAGTCGCCGCTGTCGGGAGGCGATGCCCCGCGGCGATTCCGAGGCACGCCGATTGCTAAAGAGGCCACCACTTCTCCACGCGACAACAGGGGCACCATTCCGGGAAAGGATTCCCCGAGATGCCGTTGGCCTTGAACCTGATCTACGCGCTCGCCCTGCTGGTCTTCGCGCCGTTCTTGATCTACCGATGGGCCCGGAGCGGGAAGTACCGCGAGGGCTGGAGCGAGAAACTCGGAGGCAAGGCTCCGCTGCGGATCGGCAACCAGCCGTGCCTCTGGTTCCACGCGGTGAGCGTGGGCGAAGTCCTGCTGCTCCGGCCGCTGATCCGCGAGATGTCCCGCCGCCGGCGTGGCTGGGAGATCGTCGTCTCCACGACCACCGCCACGGGCCTCGCGGTCGCACGCCGCACCTATCCCGACCTGGTCACGTTCTACGCACCGATGGACTTCTCCTGGTTCAACCCGGCGCGCGGTGGCGCGGATCCGGCCGACGGTCCTGGCGCTGGTGGAGCTGGAGCTCTGGCCCAACCTGATCCGCGCGGCCAAGCGGGGCGGAGCCAAGGTGGCGATCATCAACGCGCGGCTGAGCACGCGCAGCTACCGGGGCTACCGGCGCCTGCGGCGCCCGCTCCAATCGACGCTGGCTCGGATCGACGCGGTCGCCGCCCAGAATGACGAGTACGCCGCGCGGTTCGTGGACCTTGGCATGCCGGAGGATCGAGTCCGCATCACCGGTTCGGTGAAATTCGACGGACTGGAGAGCGACCGGAACAACGAGCGGACCCAGCGCTCCGCCGGCTGTTGGGCCTCTCGCCCGCGGACCTCGTCTTCGTCGCGGGCAGCACGATGGAGGGCGAGGAGGCGGCCGCCCTGGCCGCCTACTCGGCCGCGCGCCGCCAGCATCCGTGCCTTCGATTGGTGCTGGTGCCGCGCCATGCCGAACGGTTCGATCGCGTGGCCGAGTGGCTGGGGCAGCAGGGAGAGACTGTCCTTCGCCGCAGCCAGCTCGAGGGGAAAACCCACACCCGTCCCTCGCCGGCGGGCGGGAAGCCGCCGGTGATCCTGGTCGACACGATCGGCGAGCTGGGGGCCGTCTGGGGTCTGGCCGACATCGCCTTCGTCGGCGGCAGCCTGGTCCCGGGCCGGGGAGGGCAGAACATGATGGAGCCGGCCGCCTACGGCGCCTCGGTAATGTTCGGCCGCCACACGTCGAACTTCCGCGACACCGTCGAGCAACTCCTCCGCCACGACGCCGCGCGGGAGGTCCGCGACGCCGAGGACCTGACCCGCGGCCTGATGGCCGATCTGGAGAACCCCGAGGCCGCCGCGGCGCGCGGCGCCGCCGGCCGGACCCTGGTGCTCGCCCAGCACGGCGCCGCCGGCCGGACCCTCGCCGAGCTCGACCGCCTGGTCGAATCCACGCTGGCGGGGACCGCCGCGTGAGCACCACCTTGCCTTTTCTCGCTCGAATCGCTGAAATAGGGTCCCTGGCCATTCGTCATTCGTCATCAGTCATTGGCAAAGAGCCCCGAACGAGGTCCTGTGCGATGACCAATGACCAGTGACCGATGACCAATGACCAACGACCATTGACCGAGATCCGGAGACACCCATGAGCGAGCGAGAAGAAGGTCCCGCAACCTTGCATCCCCAGCAGGGCCAGCAGGGCCAAGCCACCGAAGTCGTGGTCGATGATTCCGGCACTCTGCCGTCCTATTCCAACTTCTGCCGAGTGACCGCCACTCCCGAGGAGGTCATCCTCGACTTCGGACTCAATCCCCAGCCCTTCGCGACCGGACGCCAGGAGGTCAAGGCCAACCAGCGGATCGTGATGAACTTCTACACGGCCAAGCGACTGCTCACGGCCCTGAGCATGACGATCCAGCGGCACGAGGGGACCTTCGGCGCCATCGAGCTGGACGTCCGTCGCCGGGCGACCAGCCAGCCTCAGACTTACCCCCAGCCCGGTCGCGTCGGGCCGCAGGGGATCGTCGAGTAACCCGGTCCCTCACTGCGTCCCGGCATCCGCCGGTCGCGGGCCCTTCTCCTCCATCGGGCGTTCTGGTCGACGGCGGCATCACGCCTGGCCGGACCGCCCGAACTTCCTAACCTATCCCACCTGCCTTCGCCAGTTCGCCTCTTCGACACACTGTCACTCATTGCGATTTCATCGGTCTCTGCAGTCACGTCGGGTCGTCGCCGATGGCGTGGTTGCGGGATTTTCCGGTCGTGGCGGTCTTTCGCTGATCGTCAACGTGGGTTTCGGCCGATTTTGAGGCTGTGACGATCCCGATTGCGCATGCGGGTTTTGTCGAATGGGCGATCTCGCCGCGTGCTTCGGCTCATCCTGTTGCGCCATGGGCGCCGATATGGTGTTGTGCCGGGCAACACGGCCTCGGTCCAGGACGGACGAGTCCAGCGTTAGGAGATAATGGAATGTCTCAGCCATCCCGACCGCGGGCGCGTGGTCCTGCGCAGCGGCGTCGTCGTGATCTGAAGCTGGAGCAGCCGATCCCCCTGGAGGATCGGCGATTGCCGGCGCCGGTCGTCGCGGCGTTCCCCTTGCAAGCGGTGTTAACGACCCCGACGTCGCCGACGAACGGCGACCTGGGGACGGTGACCGTCAGCGAATTGGCCACGGGGACCCTCAACACGGCCGCGCCGATCACCTCGGTCGCCGAGTTGACCCCGAACTCGTCGTTCGGCGGCGACATCGTGAACATCACGCCGGGGCCCGGGGGAGTCTTCGGCAGCGACGTCTACGCGATCTCCCGCGGTGCCGGGGGCAACGCCGGCGCCATCAACCGGCCGGGCACGATCTATCGCGTGGACCCGGCGACGGGCAAGGCCAGCGTCTTCTTCGACCTGAACACGGTCCTCAGCCAGACCGACCCCAACAATACCTCCACGACGACCCCCGCGGCCAACTCGCTGGGCGCCTCGACGGGCCTGGTGAACTGGTACAGCATGACGTTCGATCCCGAGGGGTACTTCGACGGCACCCCCTCGCTGTTCGTCAGCAGCGTCGACCGCTCCGATCCCAACAAGAACATCATCTTCCAGATCTCGCCCAGCGGCACGCTCATCGGCGTCTTCGTCACGATGACCGACGGTCTCGCGTCGATGAAGTTCAACCTCAACCCGACGGCGATCCTGATCCCGCCGGTTCAGGAGCAGAACTTCCTGAGCGGCCTGACCAATGGCCACGGTATGATCGCCGGCAGCGGGATCGGCACCTCGACGGGGGGCACGTTCGCGGCGCTGTTCTTCGACTCGAGCAGCTATTCGCCCGGCCAGGTCATCAGCAATTCGACGTTGCCCACCGGCGTCCAGGAAACCAATCTGGGGTTGCCCGTCGCCGCGGATGTCCTGGACAACTTCAACACCGTGGTCGCAGCGGGGGTCGCCACCGGCCCGATCGTCGGGCTCACGGCTTCGAACGCCTCGTACGGCCACCAGATCTTCTCGGTCTTCACCGACTTCGGCACGCCGGCCGGCGGCGGCATCCCCGCCGCGCCCGGCTTCAGCGGCGTCCAGCAGAGCAGCGACGGCAGCCTGCTCATCGGCGAGAGCACGACGCTGGCCGCCAGCGCCCCGACGGACACGCAGGGGGCGGCCACCACGCCATTCCGGCGGTTCTATGGCATCGCCTTCGATCAATACGGCTACTTCTCGCAGGCCGTGACGTTGAGCTCGGCGACGAGCGGGACCACCACAGGGACGACCTACACCCTCAGCAGCAACCCGCCGGCCTACGCCGGCAGCCTCTTCGTCAGCGACCTGGCGTCGGGCCTGTATGTCTCGGTCACGCCGCAGGCGCCGTTCCCCACCACGCCGATCCTGGTGCCCGTCCAGGGCTCGGGCATCATCAGCGTGACGACCAACGCCGCGGGCAACGTCATCCCGGTCATCACCAACGGCAACTCGACCGACGGCAGCAACGACTTCGGCGGCCGGATCCTCCGGATCACGCCCAACGGCGTAGTCAACGTCTTCGCCTACGGCTTCGACGTCTCCGGCGCCCAGGATGCCTCCAGCTTCGTCGACTCGACCCTGAGCATCGGCTTCTCGTCGGATGGCACCATCCTCTACGCGGCCGACGACCAGGGTATCTGGCAGTTCAAGACCACGGCTGACCTGGCCGACTCGACCAGCGGCAGCCTGATCGGGCTGAGCGACCTGCGGGCGCTGGGCGTGCCCTATGACGGCCAGAACGCGGCCGTCGCGGTGGTCGATACCGGCGTGGACGGGACGGCGACGTCGTTCCGCGGCCGGGTGGCGCCCGGGATCAATATCCCCACCGGCGGCCCGGGCAACCAGGACCTGGCGGCGGCCGCCGGCCCGACCACCTCGGGCACGACCGGTGGCGCCGGCGGCGCCGGCGGCGCCGGCGGCGCCGGGGGCGCCGGCGGCACCGGCACCTCCGGCCCCAACACGAACCTCTCCAACACGATCTACGGACACGGCACGCCGGTCGCCGGCGTCGTGGCCCAGTTCGTCCCCGACGCGACGATCGACCCGATCAACATCTTCAGCCCGTTCTGGGGAAGCGGCACGATCGCCATCGGCAGCTCGAGCTCGGGCACCGGCGGCACCGGCGGCACCGGCGGCGCCGGCGGCGCCGGCGGCGGCACCGGCGGCACCGGCACGACCGGTGGCGGCACCATCGTCACCAACGACCCGGGTGCGACGATCCAGACCCTCTACGATGGCCTCCAGTACCTCATCCAGCACCCGTACGTCAACGACCCGATCCGGCCCGGACAGGTTGACCGGGTGGTCGCCTCCGTCTATGCCTTCGGCACGCCGTTCACGTTCGAGTCGGAGAACGCGGCCTACCAGCAGTTCCCTCAGGAAGTGGTCGCCCTCAAGAACCAGTATCACAAGTTGCGCAAGGAGGGGATCGCCAACATCGCGTCCACGGGAAACTTCGGCGCGCCGTTGCTCAACGGCTCGACCACATCCTCCACCACGACCACCGGGACGGGCAACACCACCATCTTCCGGGCCGACAACAATGCCATGAACTCGGCCGTGGGCGACGTGAAGGGCATCTCGCTGCCCGCCGTCATCAACGAAGTGATCTCGGTCACGGGCGTCTACTCCTTCCCGTTCCAGCTCACGCCCTCGACGGCGCCGATCGACACGCCCACCGGCGTCATCCCCAACAAGCTCGGCCCCATCCTCCTCTTCGGCAACAGCCTGACCATCGGCGGCACCGCCAGCTCATCGACGACCGGCGGCACCGGCGGCACCGGCACCGGCGGCACCGGCACCACGACGGCGTCCGGCAACGTCAACCTCCTGGCGGCCGCCGACTTCAACCTCTGGGTCGACCGCATCCCCGGCGCCGTCAACCGCAACGTCCAGACCGACTTCGCCGCGCCCGCCTTCAACGTGCCGACGTTCAGCCGGGTCTTCCTGGCCTCGGCCACGAGTAGTTCATCGACCACCGGGACCGGCGGCGCCGGCGGCGGCCGGGGCGGCGCCGGTGGCGGCGCCGGCGGCGGCGCCGGCGGCACGACCGGCGGCGGTTTCGTCTCGAACCCGCTGGTGTTCTCGGAAGTGGGCACGTCCATGTCGGCGTCCATCGTCACAGGTTCGTTCGCCCTGGTCTCCTCGGCGCTGAACTACTGGACCGGCCTGGCCCAGTCCAACGGCGTCACGTCCGACGCGTACCTCAACACGCCGGTCGGGACCAATACCCTGAATTTCGGCAAGCACGCCTTCAAGAACCTCTCGGCCTGGAACACGCCCGACGGGATCAACGGCATCCTCGCCTGGACGGCCGTGCCGGCGACCGACGTCAACGATATCAACACGGTCTCGACCCCGTACCAACTGCCCAACAGCACGGCCTATCCCTCCTACGCCCGCGTCTCGGTCGGCAATGCCGTCGCCGCGATCGAAGGCTACGAGGCGATCCAGTACCTCACCCAGCACCACGACTGGAGTCTCATCAATACCACCCACGACGGGCTGATCACCGCCCAGCAGCTCCAGACCTTCGTCAACAACGCCGCCTCCATGGGCGTACCCGAAGCTGGAGCGATGGCGGCCCTGCTCGGCGGTACCGCGACCTACGGCCCCGTCCTGGCCGGGATCAACAACGAGGTGTTCAACGAGAACCCCGACCAGCCGGGCGCCGAGCAGCGGCGGTTCAACTTCTTCGACTACGCCGCCGACGGCCAGCTCAACGGCTCGATCAGCATCAACGAATTCAAGATGCTGGGCCGCACCCTGCTGCCCTCGCCCGACGCCTTCACGATCGTCGATCGGCAGCGCGCCGCGGCCAACGGCTTCCTGCTCGCGCCCAGCACGCCCAGGAACTTCGTGGGCCTGAAGTACCTCAAGCCCAGCTTCCTGTGGATACCCAAGTCGACGGTCGCGCGCTACCGCCACATCTCCCCCGACCAGTTCACCGTGGGCCGCGGCGAGAAGGGCGGGGAGTACCTCCCGGTCTTCACGCTCTTCAGCCCGACGGAAGTCGCGGCCGCGAGCTCGACCTCGACTCCCGATTCGCAGGTCGTCGGCCTGACCGAGACCACCAGCGTGGGCGGCAGGAAATTTACGGTCAACTACATGGTGAACGCACCGACACCGACTCCGACGACCACCCCCAGCCCCACCGCGTCGCCGACGACGACCGCGACATCAACGACGACGGCGACGACCCCATCGGCGTCGAGCAACAGCCTGGCGACGTCCGGCACCGGGGCGTCCAACGGCCTGGCGACGTCCGGCACCGCGGCCTCGTCAGCCGGGACATCAACGGGCATCACGACCACGACGCCCTCCCCGACGTCCACCGGCTCGACGCCCACGACCTTGACCGGGGTGCGGGGCATCCTGGCCGCCATCGGACAGGGCACGACCGCGACCACGTCGCCGACGACACCGACATCGACCGCCTTGGGCCCCAACACGCTCACCACGCCGACACCTACCCAGTTGGCCACGGCGCCGTTGACGCCGTCGCCGATGTCCGTGGCGGGGACGATGACGCCCGTCAGCTCGTCACCGTCCACGTCGGGCTCGGGATCGACCACCACGACGCCGACGCCGACCTCACCGTCGCCGACATCGACGACGACGGCCGCGTCCACCGCGTCGCCCACGTCCACCAATCCGATCTCCCCGGCACCGCTGGCGTACAGCAGCGGCCCGACGATCGCGGTCTCGTCCACGCCCACGGTTCAGTCGCAGGCCCAGCGGCAGCCCAGGGCCGAGAGGCTCGCCGTGCGGAACTACGCGTTGTCGCACAAGAAACAGAGCTCACTGGACAAGTGGTGGAGCGGCGTGAAGAAGTCGCTCGGCATCAAGTAGACGTCTTCCGTGCGTCACAACAAGACACACTGAGCCGGCCGGCACTCGATCGATCGGAGTGCCGGCCGGCTCGTGCTTCCGGCACGGTGCGGCACCAAAAGAAGTGGCAGGGGTGGCCCCTGGAACGTCGGCTGCCTTCCCCGTATTTTTGAAGGCCGGCCGCCGGATCGCCGGCGACCCCGGCCGACCCGCCAAACCGACCGAATTCCCCAGGAGACAGCACCATGGACCCGATCGAGCGAAGGACATTCCTCGGGACTGCGGCGGCGACCGCGGCCTCGGCCTGGCTGGGGAGCCGCTCGCCATCCGCTTCCGCCGCCGACGCCGGTCGGAACCGCTGGAAGAAGGCGTTCATGCTCGGCGGCGTGAGCGCGGGCTCCCCCCTGGAGTCTTTCCGGCTCCTGAAGGAGGCCGGGTTCGAGGGTGTCGAGTTGATCAGCCCCAACCGCATGGATCGCAGGACGGTCCTCGAGGCTCGCGACCAGACCGGCCTGATCATCCACGGCGTCAGCGGCTCGCGACACTGGCAGGATACGCTCTCCGACCCCGACCCGGCCGTCGTGGAGCGCGGGATGGCCGCGATCCGCCAGGAGTTCGAGGATTGCCGCGCCTACGGCGGCACGACCGTCCTCGTCGTCCCGGCCGTGGTCAACAAGAAGGTCAGCTATCGCGACGCCTACAAGCGCTCGCAGGCCAACATCCGCCAGCTCATCCCCGACGCCGAGAAGCACGGCGTCAAGATCGCCATCGAGGAGGTCTGGAACAAGTTCTTGCTCAGCCCGATCGAATTCGCCCGCTACATCGACGAGTTCGAGAGCCCCTGGGTCGGCGCCTACTTCGACGTCGGTAACGTCGTCGAGTACGGCTACCCCGAGGAATGGATCCGCGAGCTGGGCAAGCGGATCCTCAAGGTCCACATCAAGGAATACGCCAAGACGAACCGCTTCAAGTATCTCCTCGGCGAGGGGAAGGAGATCGACTGGGCGGCGGTGCGCTCCGCCCTCATCGCGGCCGGTTACGAGGGCTGGATCACCGCGGAGGTCTCGTTCGGCAACCTGGAACAGATGAAGGACGTCGTCGCCAGGATGGACCGGCTCCTACACCCTGCCTGAGAGTCAGTTCCCGGAGTTGAGTTTGATGATTGCCGTGCTGGCCGGCGTCCGTCAGTCGCACCCACCCTGCGATCCGTCTCAACTTCCCGGGTCGGCGTCGCACATAAACCCACCAGAGCCGGCAAACTCGATGCAACCCCGTGAGACGCTCGAGCCCTCCCTTCCGATTCAGCTCTCCCCCCTTGTGATTCGTGCCTCTTGCGGTGAATTGGAGGATTCGTTGTCCCTCGAACAGCCGGCACAGATCGAACCGTGCCGATCGCACGCCATCACCCAAGTGCTTTGTCCGTTGACCGCAGTGAGTGCGTGCAAGATTCGATAACACCGGGATCTTGGGCGGGTTGAGCAAACAGAGGGAGATTTTCCGTCTTAGTCGGTCTTGGCGGGATGATGTCGGCTCCGAAGGGGCCATGCTGGGTTCGTTCGCGCGCTTTCGGCAAGTCTTCGCCGCCTCCGTGGCTTCGTTCGTGCGCTTTCGGCGCTTCGGCGCCGACGCCGTGGGTTCGTTCGCGCGATTTCTTCCCCTCCTCGACCCGCGCGATAGACTGCCATTTTGGCAGTTCTGGGTTCGTTTCGTCGTTTTCAGGCGCGCCGGTCGAACCCCCGAGACCTGGCGACCGGCCCGAGACGGCACACTCGCTCATTCCTGGCGTCGTGGTGGAATGCATGTGCAACGACTGAAGGAGGAGAGTACATCTCTGCAACGAAGCCATGACGAGTGTGTCCGTATCGTCATGGTCAGCCGCAACCATCAATGTTTCCATGATCGCTGGCAGGCTTTGCATTCCACGGCCGTCCAGAAAGAAGTGCCGTCTCGGGTCGAATCGCCCGATGGAATTCCGTCAACCGAATTGTCAAAGATTCCTAATAATGAGGCTCCTCCATTTTAGATTATGGCGCATCATTCTGAAAATGCAAATGGCTCCAGTTTTTTTAGGAGGGAACGCGTCTCGACCTCGATTCCGGGGAGGAGAGAGAGCGAGAAACGGCACCGAAGGGTGCAGGCGCACGCCGGACAGAGGTCGATGGGGACCGGGTGGATGCTCCGGGCGTGGATCGAACGGCCGGCGACCCGGCGGGGCCGGGCGGCGAACGGACGCCGGGTCCGGGCCGACCGTGGGTCGAGCCCAGGATGCCCCGGACGGGCGGGGCGGTCCGCGGGATGCCGCCGACCAGGGCGGGTGCCGGGCGATGCCGGCCGGGCCGCGGCCGTCGTCGGCCTGCACGGTTCCGGACGGCCGTCGGTGACGTCAGTGCGCGGCGGGAGTTGCCGACGGGCGGGACGGGGTTTCAGGACCGGCCCGGGACAAAAAGTCAAATCAACGTTTGACCCCGACTCGGTGTTCGACCCCAACTCGGTGGTCCAAATGCGATTTGCCGGACGCGACGGTGCGGATAGAATCAGGCGGATGGCTCTCGCGTGGGGCCTGCGCCAATCTCGGTCGCTCCCTGTCGATATCGGTGAGGACCCCATGACTTCCGCGACCACGGTTCCGGTCACGATATCAGCCGACGCACGATCCTTCACCGAGAGGTTCGATCAGGGCGAGGACCTGGAGAAGATGATCGACCGGGCGGCGCGGACTGTGCCCGGTCTGAGGTCGATCGAGGTGGTGCTCGACGACGCGACGGCGGAGATGCCGGCGGGGGTCGTGCTCTGGGTCCACCGCGACGACGTCGATCCGGGGAGTGATCCGACGCATCGAGACTGGATCGACTGGATGGCGGCGACGTTCCCGCCCGAGGTCTGCCAGAACTTCTCGCTTCTCTCGGTCTATCACGATCATGGACGGTAGGGCGTTCCTCGACGTCGCCCGCGACCTGGCGGCCGGCTCGGGCGAGGCCCAGTGGAGGTCCGGGGTCGGGCGGGCCTACTATGCGCTGCTGCACGAAGTGCTCGGCGCGCTGCGACGCTGGGGCTTCTCGCTGCCTCCCCGCGACAAGGTGCATACCTTCGCCCGGCTCAAGCTCGTCTATGCGACCGATTCCGACCTCAAGCAGATCGGCCTGACGCTCGAAGCCCTCGGTCGACTTCGCAACGCGGCGGACTATCAACTGTCGCCGTCCGGCCCGTTCCGGTCCGCACGCATCGCCGTTTCCGCGCTGGCCGACGCGAAGGCCGCCGTTGCCCGACTCGATGCCCTGGAATCCGACCCGGCGCGGCGCACCGCGGCCGTGGGATCGATCACGCCGTGAGCACTCCGAACGCGGGCTGAGTCGGTCCCGGACTCGCGGGTGTCGTCCCGGGTCGCCGACACGGATCTCGTTCCCCGATGCTGGGGCGGTTCCGTTCTCACGAAAGCACGAACGGACGAGAACACAAAACGGGGACCATCCCCGGGCGGCTCCCCGGCCTTGGTGACGTCATCCGATGAGGCCGGGGTGCCGGCCCGGACGACCCCGCCCGGCCGCGTCGCGGTCGCCGCCCGGGCCGACCGTGGGTCGAGCCCAGGATGCTCCGGCCGGGCGGGGCGGTCCGCGGGATGCCGCCGAGCAGGGCGGGTGCCGGGCGATGCCGGCCGAGCCGCGGCAGTCGTCGGCCCGCTCGGTCCCGGACAGCCGTCGGTGACGTCAGTGCAGGGCGGGAGCGGCCGACGGGCGGGACGGGGTTGCAGGACCGGATTGAGACAAAAAAACTAGGGTGGCAAAAGTAGCTGGAGGCATCGCTGCTCCAACGCCCTGAGATAGCTGCCCGGGTCGTGGCGGAAGCGGCGCTGCTTTCGTCGCGACTCGCGCCGCGCGTCCAAGTCCGCACGCAGCTCTTGCCAGCGCGACACATAACCCGGACGTAAGACCAAGCCTTCGTCGGGCGCAGCCGGGTCGCCAGACTCGAGATCACCCGTGCCGAGCCCATCACCACCAATCCGGGCGAGGCCCGACGCCGGCCACTGGCGCGGCGCTCGATGATAACGATGGCTCCCAAAGGCGTGCTCCAGATCGTTATTCGTCCGCGGCAGGTCCGACGATTCGTAGCACTTGAACAAGCCTGGCCGGTAGCTCTTTGTCACTTTCAGGAAGTGCCGCAGGCCCTTCTGGACCGAGGGCTCATCGGTCGTGGCCGCTGCCTGCCGCATCCGCACCAGCAATTGCACCAGCCGACGCCGGACCTTCGAGGCCGGCAACTGCTCCCGGTTCTTGAGGATCCGGGCCACGCGCTTGACCCACTTGTAGGCCTCCCGCACCGGCGGGAACAGGGCGGCTGTCTCCTCCAGCCCACGCCGCAGCAACTGCTGCAGACGCTTCAGACCAGAGGGCAAACTCCCCGCCAAAGCCGCCACCTGGTCCAAGCTGGCGGCGATCCGGCTCAGTCGGTCCTGCAGCTTCAGCCCCGCAGCGGCCAGCGGCGGCAAGCCGTCGTCGGTCAAGGCGGCACGCACCGCGGCGCAGTAGCTCCGTACAATGTCCGCCTCCTCGTCCTCCGGATCCGCCTCCGCCTGGCGTTCGATCCGACGGATTCCCCGGACTCGCTTCTTCAATTCCTTCTTGGCATGACGATCGGCCTCGGAGATCGGCTTGGCCGCCTCGCGAAGATAGTGGAAGTGACAGAGTTGGTGCGGCACGCCCTTCAGCGCCTGCCTGACGGCGTTGCGAATGCTTTCCTGGCCGTCGGAGATCACACCAGTGATCGGCACGGGCAGCGCCTGGCGCACCTCGGTAATCAGGCCGGCCAGGTCCTTGGCGGTGGACGACAAGAGGCTCCTGGCCAGAAGGATCTCCCCGGAGAGGCAGTCACGCAAGACCCAGAGGACCTCGTGACCGACGTCGGGTTGCAGTCCATCGATGGCCAGGATGACGCGACGCTGCTGGCGCAACAGGGGTCCCAGCCGCTTGGGGTCGGCTGTGGCCAGCGCCCTGAGTTCGTCGTAGCGGTCCAGGAGGTTGGTGACCGTGCGTTGCGAAACGACCAGGCCGCGGCGGGTCAGCCCCTGGTGGATCTCGGGGATGCTGCGGTGCTCGGCATATCGGAGCCGTCCGACAGTGGCCATGACATCGAGGCCGAACTCGTGATAGGGCAAGGCGAAGTGGGGTTCGGCCTCGGGCCGGTAGGGCAGACGGAACCGGGGCAATCGGGATTGTGGCAGCGTCGGATGGCCAGCGTCAGATGCAGGACGCCGTCGAGCGTGGTGATGGTGCGGAAGTTGTTGTAGCGGGCCCGGAGCGGTTGCTGACATTCCGGGCAATCGCGCGTGACGGGGACCAAGCTGAGGGCGCGATCGGGTTTGGGGCGCGGTCGTCGTCGCTTGCGCATGGAGGGCCTCCTTTTGTGGCTACCCCCTTTCTACGTTCCCGGTCTCAGCTAAGTTTGCCAGCCTAGAAAAAAACAACCTTTGACCCCGACTCGGTGGCAACCCGCCCGACCATCACGACCGGCGATCCCGCCCGCCCGCCCGGCGGCCGTAAACGTCCCGGGATCGCTCAGGAGCGACGGACGGACTCGGAGGCTCCCATCGCCCCGGCCGATCGTCCAGCGGCTTCAGGACGGGGCGGGGAACGAGCCGGGCCCCTCCCGCTCGCCATCCCGCTTGGCGTCAGGCGCCGCGCCCTTTGGCCCGCCGCAACTCATTCTCGCCTTCTCGGCGATCGACTGCCTCACCACTCCCATCTTGCAAAAATCGCTATCCCACGATATCATGTACTTCTGTATGCAAGCCTAGCGTCCGCGACGGAAGGTGGTGATCGATGCCGATCCGATTCTCATGCTCCGCGTGCGGAAAAAAGCTCAGGGTCAAGGATGAGTACGCCGGGCGGCGGTCGAAGTGTCCGGCGTGTGGCTGGGGGATTGTGGTCCCGTTCGAGCCGACGTGGGAGGAGAGTGACTCGCCTGCAGAGCCGATTCCGGCGCCTCCGCCGCCGCTGCCCGGGGTCTCGTCCACATCGACGCTCCCCGCGGCCTTGGCACAGATCCAGACCAGCGAGGACGAGGACGACGAGCCCCAGACCTGGAAGCCGAGCAAGCCGGCGGCTTCGCGATCGGCGCCGACGAATCGCATCATGCTGGCGTTCGTCGGCGCCGGCGGTTTGATCCTAATCGCCGGATTCGCTTTCGTCTCGCTGCGAGCCTCGGGCCGCAAGCCGATCCAGCCGGCGTCTGCGGCGATCAACCAGTCGGAGGGCTCGGAACGGGAGCCGTCGCTTGTACCGGCCAATCCTCGACAGCCCGTGTCGCGTGATTCTGCCGGTCTCCGTTATAGGTTCCTATCGGCCGACATCGGCAGAGCCTTATTGGAGGAGTCGGGGAAGGACGTCTTCTCTGTCCGACTGTCTAGGAAGGTCTCCAAGACCGCTCTAAAGGAGATTGCCCGGGAAATCGAATCGAACAAGCCGCGCAATCCACGGACCGGGATCAGGAATAGGCGGACCGTGGTCTTCTTCTATCTACCGGAGGTTGACGCCTTCGGCCCCGATGGACCGTTCGGGGCGACATGGGCTCTCGCGGATCTCAACGGAACCGGAACGGGGACGCAGCGGAACCGGAACGGCGGAACCGGAACGGGGACGCAGCTAGTTTGGGAACCGGAACGGGGACGCAGCTAGTTTGGGGCGGCCGGGTGTCGGGGCGGCCGGGTGTCAGACCTGGTTTCGGGTTCAAGTAAGCCGCTGCGCGGCAGGAATGATCTCCAGGCTCTCCCACTGAGGGCACGGCTTTCGTCCCCGCGCCTTCGTTGGGCGCCGGGGCTCCGCGGCAGGATGATCGCCGGGCTCTCTTGCTGAGGACCCGGCGCTGTTCGAACGCGCCGTCGGCGGCGGGCGCCGGGGGCCCGGTGACAAGGCGGCGGCGACCGAGACAGAGTGGGTTTCCAGACGGTTTCTCTTCCCTCCGTTTGGAAAGGACCCACTCATGAGCATCACGCTGCGCCAGCGCATGCACCAGGACCTGCAATTGGCCGGCCTCGCCGAGGGGACGCAGACGGCTTACCTCCGCGCCGTCAGGCAACTCGCCGCACACTGCCGCAAGCCTCCCGACCAGATCACCGAACACGAAGTGCGGGAGTACCTGGTCTATCTCAAGAGCGAGCGAAGGTATTCGCCCAGCTCACTGAAGATCGCCGCCAGCGGCCTCATCTTCTTCTATACCCATACCGTCCCACGCGACTGGCTTACCTTCAAGAACCTCCATATCCCCCGGCCCCAGAGCTTGCCAGACGTCCTGAGCATCGCCGAAGTGAGGCGCCTGATCGACGCCGTGCGCACGCCACACAACAAGACCTTCTTCTGGACCGTCTATTCGCTGGGGCTGCGGCTCCAAGAGGGTTTGAATCTGCAAGTCGGCGACATCGACAGCGGGCGGATGGTCGTCCATGTCCATCGTGGCAAGGGCTCGAAGGACCGCTTCGTGCCGCTCCCGCCGCGGACCCTGGCCGTGCTCCGCCAGTATTGGGTCACGCATCGCCACCCGATCTGGTTGTTCCCGGCCACGGGGCGGGACCACGCCGAAGCTCACTCGGCGGCCGAGCCGATGGCACGCTCCAGCGTCCACGGCGCGATGAAGCGCGTGGTCCAAGAGCTGGGATTCCGCAAGAGGATCACGATCCACACCTTGAGACATAGCTACGCGACGCACTTGCTCGAGGCGGGGGTCAACCTGCGACTCATCCAGAAGTATCTGGGTCACAGTTCCTTGCAGGCGACGACGATCTATCTCCATCTGACGTCCCTGGGCCAGGAACAAGCGCGGGCCACCATCGCCCGGTTGATGTCGGAGTAGTCCGATGCCGACCGTCGCCGACGTGCTGCGGCAGTACGGGCCGGAATACCTCGAGCGGTTCGGCGCGACGATGCCCGTGGAGCACAAGAAAGTCCTCAACACGATCATGGCCTGTCGCACCGGCGAGTTGGGGATGGTGTTCTACGCATGTACGTCGTGCGGTCGCACCCATGCCATGGGGCGTTCTTGTGGCAACCGGCATTGCCCGGGCTGCCAACAGGACAAGACCAAGGCCTGGCTCGAGGCCCAAACCGACCGGCTCCTGCCCTGTCCTTACTTCCTGTTGACCTTCACCGTCCCGGCGGCGCTGCGGGGCTGGATCCGCGGTCATCAGCGCATCGCGTATGCCGCGTTGTTCGAGGCGTCCAGCGAGGCGATCCGGACCTTGATGGCCGATCCCAAGTACGTCGGCGCCACCAAGGCTGGCTTTTTCGGAGTCCTGCATACCTGGGGCCGCACTCTGGAGTATCACCCGCACGTCCACTACGTCGTGCCGGGTGGGGGCCTCAGCGCCGACGGCACGCGATGGCTACCGTCACACGCCCATTTCTTGGTGCCCGTGCATGCCCTGTCGATCCTGTTTCGCGCCAAGTTCCGCGACGCTCTCGACCGCGCCGGCGTGCTGGCGCAGGTCGATCCCGCCGTGTGGCGCCCCGACTGGGTCGTTCACTCGCAAGCCGTCGGCGACGGCCGGGCCTCGTTGAAATACCTGGCCCCTTACGTCTTCCGAGTGGCCATCAGTGACCGGCGCATCGTCTCTTGCGACGCCGGAAAGGTGACGTATTCCTACCGCAAGAGCGGCTCGAATCGCTGGAGGAAGATGACGGTCGATGGGTCGGAGTTCGTGCGACGATTCCTCCAACACGTCCTACCCACCGGCTTTCAAAAGGTACGGCATTACGGCTTCCTGAGCCCGAACAGCCGGGTGTCGCTCGAACTGGTGCGCTGGCTGATCGCGTTGTATCAGGGCTTGGTGTTCGCGCTGCGGGGCCACCTCCCGCAACAGGCTCCGACCCGGCCTCGAGTCCGCTGCGCCTTTTGCGGCGGGCCGATGATCGTCGTCGGTTTCGTGCCTGACACCGAGCCCGTCCCCTTCGATACCAGCTAGACGATGCGCAGAGCCCTTGACACCCGAGGCCCGTCGCCAACGACTTCGCCCAGCCGAAGGAGGTCGAGCGTGCGCGCCCAACTCGCTCAACGAGGTCCCACGCGGTCACTCCGGCCGAATCACGCCGTTCCTCCGCGGTCGAGAGAGCCATGGCCCGTCTTGGCGGCACGACGCGCCGCCGCTCCTCATCGCCCACTCCTCCGTGGCTGACACCTCGAGACGTTCGTCCTCCCAACCGTTTCCCTATACAGCGGATGCCGCGCACGTCCCCGGGCTTCTTGAACCAGGGATTTGAGTTCGGCTTCGCGAACTCAAATCCTTAATAAGTTTTTCCGGCGGCCGCGGACCGACCTGGCGGCTTCGTCCCGCCCGTCGCCGGCCGGCCCGATCACGACCGCCGGCCTCGGGCGGGCCCGGGACCGCGCCCGGCTCCCGGCAGTCCGATCCGATCCGACCGCTTCGCCCGGTCGCCCGAGCGGGCCAGGGCCGGCCGTCACCTGGGAACCGGAACGGGGACGCAGCTAGTTTGGGGCGGCCGGGTGTCGGGGCGGCCGGGTGTCAGACCTGGTTTCGGGTTTTTCCGGCGGCCGCGGACCGACCTGGCGGCTTCGTCCCGCCCGTCGCTGGCCGGCCCGATCACGACCGCCGGCCTCGGGCGGGCCCGGGACCGCACCGGCTCCCGGCAGTCCGATCCGATCCGACCGCTTCGCCCGGTCGCCCGAGCGGGCCAGGGCCGGCCGTCACCTGGTGAGCGAGAAGAAGCCAGGGATCAGCCGGGAATGAATAGCCCCGGGTCGACCTTGAAGTACCCGGCCAGGGCGCTGATGTACTTGGTCCCCAGCTTCCGCTTGCCCGCCAGGATCTCCGAGAGCGTCGATTCCGCCACGCCCGCCTCGGCCGCCACCCGCGCCTGGGGGACGCCCCGGGATTCGATGAGGTAGCGCAGCATCGGCACGCCGCTGACCGCGGGGATCGGATGATGCTCGTCCTCGTAGCGCTCGATCAGCCCGGAAAGGACGAGCAGGTAATCGTGCTCGGCCGGAGACAGCGCCCCCCGGTCGCTCAGGGCGTCAACCATGGCGATCGCCCGATCGAGCTCGGCCTCCGAGCGGATCGGTCGCAGCGGCAACTTCCGGATCAGGGCCAGGTAGCCCTCGTCGCCCGCCTTCCCGCCCCGCGAAGTCGCGGACGCCTTCCCGGCCATCGCAACACCTCCCCCCGCGGTCGATGCCCGCTTGGAGCAAGCCATCCGGTCCCCAGACTCATGGGCCTCGATGCCCGAGCCGCCATCACGGCTCCGCCCCGGATTTCCAGTCGCCCCGGTCATACTCCTCATGAGTCAGCACATGCCGAATTAATAGGACGGCATCCTTGTAATAGATCCGGACGATCAGGCGGTATTTGTTGCCGCCGATGTTGAAGACGACGAAGTGCCCGACCTGGTCGGCGGTGCCGAACGTCGCCCGGAGATCGGAGAAGTTCCTCCAGATCGCCCTCCGGGCGGCGTTGTACCAGTGGTCCAGGGCGGCCTTGGCATCGGGATGATCCTCGGAGAACTCGCGCAGCTTCCTGCGCGAGATGATGTGCATGCGCTTCGGTTGGTCATCGGCGAGCCCGTTACCGTCCGCCTTGGCCATGACGCACTCCGGCCCGATTCTGCCGCGTTCTCCCTCCCATCATACTTCACAAATCCGGAAGGTCAAGATGGGAAACTCAGGCACAAGGCCGCGGAGAGCCGACGGTCCAAGGAACCGGAACACGGGGACGCCCCTCGTCTCGACGGTCCGGACCCGGCCGGCGTCGGTCGCCCGTTCGGTCCGCTCCGCCGGCCGGATTCGCCACCCGGCCGGTCGGGTCGGATGGGCCGGGCACGCATCCCATTGGGGATATCGGGGTCAGGCTCGTATATCGGTTCCGAGGGAGAAGATACCCTGAATTCCGGGGGGGTCCAGGGGGGGCGAGGAGCGGGAGGATTTCGCCGGTTCGGAGGGTTAGCCCTTAACTCCCAGTCGTTTCGAGACTTCCATGAGGAGAGTGGCCGTGGGTCGTACGGTCTGCTACCACTCATGCCCGGAGGTCTCTCGCCATGGCAACGAACAAGCCGCCCCGGCGTCGCGCTCGCTCGTACACGTCGCTGGTCCACAAGCCCAACGGCGTGATTCATCCCCGCGTTCAGAAGGTCGGACCGGAACACTTCGCCATCGTCTCCGTCGACCCCGCGAAGTGCCGGTCCAAGTGGATGATGGCCGATTTCTACGGCACGGTCCTCATCGATCCCGCTCAACTCGAGCACAACGCCAAGGGCTTCCAAGAGGCCATCGAGGCGATCCGGCGACAGATCCACATCAGTCAAATCAAAGACATCATCGTTGTCATCGAGCGCACCGGGAAATTCCATCACCCGGCCAAACGCGCATTCTCGGCCGCGGGCTTCGAGGTCCGCGTCATCCATCCGTTCACGACCAAGCAGTTTCGCCAACCGGCACACCCCGACCGGAAGACCGATGACACCGATCTCGCGGCCATCCATCGCGGCGCGGTCAACGGCTTCGGCCTGATCGAACCGGTCTTGCCCGAGGACGACGCGAAGCTCCGCGCCTGGGCGCGACATCGACGTGACCTGGTCAAGAAGTCCACGGCGCTGCGCTGTCAGATCAGCGATCTTTTGCATGAAGAATTCCCTGGATACGAGAAATGCTTTGACAATCTCTTCCTTCATAACATCGCGTTGCTGATCCCCCAGCACCTGGCGACTCCCGAGGCGATCCGCCAGGCCGGGCGGGCCGGTCTGGAGCAACTCGCGCGCCGGCCCGGGTCGGCTTTCAGGGCCGGACGCTGGAGCGGATCCTCGCCTGGGCGGATCAGGCCGGCGGTGGCGGCGAACTCCCCGAACTCCGCCAGGAGATCCTCCGCGACCTGGAACATGATCGCGCGACCAAGGCCCGGCAGATCGCTCGCATCGAGCGCGAGATGGCCCGGCGCCTGGTCCGGACCCCCTACGTCGTGCTCCTGGCCATCCCCGGGATCAACGTCGTCTCGGCGGCCGACGCCGCGGGCGAACTCGGGCCGATCACGTCCTATGCCGGGGCCCGCCAGATGACCGGACGCGCCGGGCTCTATCCCCGGCGATACCAGAGCGACCGGGTCGATCACGCCGACGGTCCGCTGGCCGTCAGCGGCAACCGTGCCCTGCGGCGTGCCCTGATCCAGATCGCGGACAACCTGATCCGCTGCAACCACCATTTCCGGGCGCCGGCCGCTTACTGGCTGGGCCTCAAGAAGGACAAGCGCGACATCCGGGTCAAGGTCGCCGACCGGTTCTGCCGGATCGCCTACCAGATGGTGGCGGGCGGCCTGGCCTACCGACACCCTTGCTCGCAGAAACGCCACTATGTAATCTCGAAATTGATCGTATTTTATAATGAACATAAAACGAGCATCGAGGAGACCAGGAGCGATCTCGACGCCGCGGTGGCGCGGTTGCCTCGCTCGGAGTACGCGAGCGAGGCCGCCCCGCTGGCGGCCGAGTGGGCCGCGCTGTCGTCGAGGCGGGGGACGGGTCCGCGGCGGCTCATCGAGATCCTCCCCGCCGTCTTGGCCAAGTTGGGAGGTGAACCGGTACAATCACCGACGTCAGGGGAGATGGCCCTGAGCGCGCCCGGGCGAGTCGTCGAGGGTCCAGACAACGCCGTTTCAGACTGAGGCGCAAAGCCGTAACTAAGCGTGGCGCTCTGTCGGGTCACCAACGCCGGATCGGGCAGTTTGGGGTCACTCCCCTGATAAACGAGTGTGGCGAGATGTGATCATATCCACGACAGAGAAGGCTCTTCGTCAACCCGCGGCACGCTCGATGCTCCGGTCATCAAACGTCCACTATCAGCCGGGTGGACCGTGGACGGTACGCGCGGCGAGCGATAGACTCGATCATGGCCAAATCCATATGGCAGTCTTGGTTTTTGTTTTTTTCGGAGGAGGTCGTGGTCGGGTCGTGGTCCAGTCGGGTCGGGATCAGACTGGGTTCTTGTCCCCTTGAGCGGGCCGGCATCCCCGAAGAATCAAATCACAAGGTCCGGCCCCCGAGGACCCGGATCGTCGCGCTGCTAGCGTTCGTACTGATGCCGCCACCCGCGGACGTCGCCCCGTCCGCCGCTATGGGAATCATTTTGTTCACGTAGGAACTGCCCGAAATACCTCGCCGACGGATTTGAGGTAGGCGACATCCCCTTTCTCGGCGCGGCGTGCGACCTCGTCGAGCCAGCGCACCGTGGCCGGCTCCAGACAAGGTTCGGATGGATCTCCGGCGGGATAAACCACCTCGACCTCGACCTCGACGGCATATCGACCGCGACGCACCCAGCGCTTGCGCTTCTCCCGCCGTTCCTTCATCTCCCTTACTCCACTAGATAAACCGTGACAAGCTTGGCCTGCCTCGTTTCACCTAACCAGGACCAGATCACTTCGACCTCACTCCCGTCCTCGAGGATTTGCCGGACCACCACGGATGGATTTGGTTTGCTCTTGGGGCGCTCTCGGACCAGCTCGGCCTCTTCGAGACCCGCTACCAGTTGCCAGGCCGTGATTCCGCGTTCTTCGCACCGCTCATCGGCATGCCAGGCGACGAAAAACCGATCGTTCGCCACGGCCGAGCGAATCTGCTCAAAGAGCTTGCCCATTGCCACATCATAGTATCACTAGGCCCTCGGCGAAAGATTGGCCGGTCGGGGTCAAAGGGGCCGGTCGGGGTCAAACGTTGTTCTTGGTGTTTACCGCCCGGCCGGACATCGGCCGTCCCACCGGGCCGATTCCGCGGGCACCCGTCCGGTCCCGGCCGATCCGGTCCGCTCGGCGCAGGGTCGGCGCATTCCGTTCGGCGCGGGAGACAACAGCGAGGCCACGCGCCGAAGAGCCCATGTGGCGAAGCCTGCGCAACCCAACGGGGGCCGGAGCCGATCCGGACGATCCCGACCGCCAGCTCGGGACCGCTTTTCGTTCTCAAACAAGGTCCGAGGCGATTCCGGAGGATGGGCGCAAACCGCGGAAAGCAGAGACTGTCGCCACGATACCGGCTTCCTTGTCTGTCGCCCCGAAGGGGCAGGCACACACCAGCCCAGGGCAACGCCCTGGGATCCGTTCGGATGTCGGATGTCGATCCCCCGGCCCTGAAAGGGCGAGACATCGCCATCCCCTTGTCCCGCCCTTTCAGGGCTCGAGGCCAATCGGAATTCGCGGTCCCAGGGCGTTGCCCTGGGCTGATCTGTTCGGCCCCTTCGGGGCAAGATCCCCGTACCCGGTATTTCTGCTATAGACTCGGAACGCAACGGCTTGACGTCGGTGCGGTGCACCCGCCATCCAGCGATCAAACCCGGCCTCCGGAACAAATTCAAAGACTCGGGAACGCGAACTCCGAATTCAGAATCGGCAATCTTCATTCGGACGGATTCCCCGGCACCGAGAGCGTCCGGGTGTAGAGGTCGGCCCCGCCGTCGCGGTTGGAGACGAACGTGACGCCCCGGCCGTCGGGCGTCCAGGTGGGGAAGGTGTCGCGCAGCGGGTGGTGGGACACGTTGATGGGCCGAGTGCCGTCGGCCGCGGAGACGTACACTTCGAATTGCCCGTCGCGATTGGAGACAAACGCCAGCCGCTGGCCGTCGGGCGAATAGCACGGGTAATCATCAAGCCCGCGGCTGCGTGTCAGTCGCACGACGCCGGTCCCGTCGGGTCGGACGGAGGCGAGCTCCAGGCCCCCCCAGCGATCGGTGGCGAAGGCGATCGCCCGGCCATCGGGCGACCAACACGGGTGTGCGTCGATCCCCGAACTGTTGGTCAGGCGCACGAGGCCGGTGCCATCGGCCTCGGCGGCGTAGATCTCCTGATTCCCCTCGTGCGTCGAGCTGAACGCGAACCGGCGGCCATCGGGCGACCATGCCGGCCAGTCCTGATGCGAAAGCGGCCCGGTACCCGCGAACACCGTCTTGAGCCCGGACCCGTCGGCGTTGATCGCGGCGATATCGAGGTTGCCCTGGGTCCCGATGAGCGTGATCGCGGCGAACAGGATGCGCTTCCCGTCGGGCGAGAAGGCGCCGTTGTACTCCGGTTCCTTGCGATCCGTGAGCCGCCGCGCGGCGGATCCGGGTGCCCCGGTGTCGAGCACATATTGCCAGACCTGCATCCCGCCGGGCTCGTGCCGCGCGAACAGCAGACGCCGGCCATCGGGCGACCAGCTCGGCCGTTCCTTGTCGAGTCCGTCGCGGGTCAAGCGGAGCAGAGGACCGACCTTGACCGCGGTCCACTCGTCGGCACCGGCCAAGACGATGAGGGCCAGTCCTGCGAGCCGGATCCGGCGGAACGCGAGCGCCATCATGGTCGGCTTCCCACCGGGATCCGGGGATGTATTCGTTCAGAAGAGCTCTTCGATGACCGACCCCATCGGGTTGAGGCCGATGCCGGTCAGGTCGGCCGCGCCGATGCCGAGCCGCGCCAGGACGGTCGCGCCCAGGTCCGCGGGCGTCACGGGACGGGCGGTCGGCTGTTCCCCGCGGCGGTCCGACGCCCCCACGGCCCGCCCGCCTCGCACGCCCGCGCCCGCCATCAGCGCCGAGTAACATGCGTTCCAGTGGTCGCGCCCCGCCTTCTCATTGATCTTGGGCGTGCGGCCGAACTCGCCCACCGCGACGACCAGGGTGGATTCCAGTAGGCCGCGATCGTGCAGATCGTCGAGCAAGGCCGACAGCGCCCGGTCGAGCATCCAGCCGTGCCGGTCCTGCATGATCTGGAAATAGCGGTCGTGCATATCCCAGCCGCCGTCGCCGGCATCCTCGGGGCCCTCGACGTGCGTGCTCCAGTTGACCTGGACGAACGGGGTGCCCGCCTCGACCAGTCGCCGGGCGATGAGGCAGCACTGGCCGAACCGGTGCGGCCCGTAAGCGTCGCGGACCCGCGCCGGCTCGCGGCCGACGTCGAGCGCCGCCAGGCTCTCGCGCGAGGCGATCAGCGTGTGGGCCAGGTCGTAATGGCGCCTCATCCGCGCGGGCGGCCCGGAGATCGTCCGGCGGTCGCGAGGTTCCTCGATGTCCCGGAGCAGGCCCCAGCGCGTCTCGAAGCGCCCGGCGCCCACGCCCTCGGGGAGCTCGACGTCCGGGAGCTTCAAACCGATGCCCGGCTCGTAATCGACGCGGAACGGGTCGAACGTGCTGCCCAGCGCACCGCCGCCTTCGCCGACGGCGCGTTTCAGTCCCTGGTGCAGTGGGCTGCCCAGTATCACGTACGGTGGTAACGAACCCGCCTCGCGGCCGTGCAGCCGACCGACGATCGCGCCCGTGCTGGGCCGCATCGCCTGCGTGTTCGCGGCCCCTCCCAGCCCGACCGCCCCGGCGATGCTCCCCGTCAGCGCGATGGTCCCGGCGATGCCGTGGTCGTTCGATTCGTGCTGCACGGCCCGGAGCAGCGCGAACCGATCGGCGCGGCGGGCCAGGCCGGGCAACAGCTCGCAGACCTGGATCCCGGGGACGGCCGTGGCGATCGGCTCGAACGGCCCGCGGTACTCGGCCGGCGCATCCGGCTTCATGTCGAAGGTATCGAGGTGGCTCGGTCCGCCCCACAGCCACAGCAGGATCACGGCCCGCGCCGGCGGCGAGGACCGGCCGGCCAAGGCGGGCACAAGGAGCGGGTCCCCCAACGTCATCGCCATTGCCCCGGCTGCCCCTGCCCGCAGGAACGCCCGGCGCGATCCGGCGCCGCGGATCCCTCCCACGGAGAAGACAGAATCAGCCATGGCCGAACCCCTCCCGCAGCGCACCGCGATCATCTAACCGAGCCGGATGATCCCATCCCGGATCAACGACGGCAACCCGCAATCCGAAGGGCCAAGCATCCGACCCGCACGACGAGGGCCTTTTCCTCGAACATACCCGAACACCGGGACGACGCCTACTGAGCACTGCATGGAACACATAAGTCATCGGCTCGCTTATGGTGGCCATCGCCCTCCGGTCCGTGGCCATGCATCCCCTCTTCTCTTTAGCGTGGCCGACGACGATAATCGAACTGAAGAGATCCCAGAGAATCATAAGCGTGCGAGGATGGCATCATCCTGGAATGAATCGCTTGAGGATCCGGAGGCGGCGCCATGCCCGAAGACTCCAAGGCCATGCCCAAGTACGTCTCCGCGCGCGAGTTCCTCTCGGCCATCGAAGGGTCGGGGGTACTGACCGAGACGAGTTCGCGGGAGTTGCTCAGTCGCCTCGGGCAAGTGACGGACCTCGACGATCCCTCGGTACTGGCCCGTCAGCTCGTGGAGGAGGGGACGCTCACGGCGTTTCAGGCCCGTCGCATCTTGCGGGGGAAGCGCGGCCTCGTCTTCGGACGTTACGTCCTGCTCGACCATATCGGCCAGGGGGCGCGGGGCCGGGTGTTCAAGGCGCGGCACCGCCTGATGGATCGCTTGGTCGCAGTCAAGGTGGTCTTGCCGGATGGATCGCTGAGCGAGCGGTCAGTCGCCCGGTTCTTCCGCGAGATGAAGATCGTCGCGCTGCTCGACCACCCCAATGTCGTCCGGGCCATCGACGCCGACGAGCATGACGGCTTCCCGTACATCGTCATGGAACACCTGGAAGGGCATGACCTGGAACGAGTCTACGCGCGAAACGGGCCCTTGCCCGCCGTCGAGGTCATGGACTACATGGCGCAGGCCGCGCGTGGCCTCGCCCACGCGCACGAGAAAGGAGTCATCCACCGCGACGTCAAGCCCACCAACTTGTTCCTCGTGGACACCGGTGCTGTCAAGGTGCTGGATCTCGGCTGCGGGGAGCTGGTCGGGAAGGCCGGGCAACCGGGGAACGTCTTCGACACCGATGAAGGCGTCGTCGTCGGAACGACCGACTTCATGTCGCCCGAGCAAGTCACGGACAAACCGGTCGATGCCCGGACGGACCTCTTCAGCCTCGGCTGCACGATGTACCGGCTGCTGACGGGCGAATACGCCTTCCCCGGTGTCACCCGCGAGGATCGGTTGATCAAGCGAATCCGCGGGCGGCACGTCCCGATCACGGACGTCCGACCCGGCATCCCCGTCGGCCTGGTCCGGATCGTCGATCGACTCCTGGCGATTCGCCCCGATGACCGCTTCGCCTCCGCGGAGGAGGTGGCCGAAGCCCTGGAGGCGCTGATCCCGCCGTCGGACGAGCCCGACCGCCGTGCGCGAGGCAGGTCGAAGGAGAAGCGGTCCGGCGCCACCGTCACGCCCGTCCACGCCGAACCGGAACCGCCGGTCGACTGGTCCCTGATCGAACTGGCGCTCAGCCCCGCCGGCGTCCACGCCGGCCGGAGCGCGCTGCCGTCGGATGAACGCGAGCCCAAAGCACCTTCCAGCAGGCGCCTCTCGTCCCATCGCAAGGTGCTCGAGGAGGATGGCCACGAATCCGGCCGGGAGGCGCACGAGAAGTACCGCAACGAGCTGGTCCAGATGAATCGCGTGATGGCCGAGCTCCGCTCCATGGATCCGTCCGGCGAGACGACGGCGGTGGACCAGGCCTGGTACGAGCGGATCGGCGAGAAGTTCGGCGATTTCCTGGCCGAACCCAGCGCCGGGCAGATCGTCATCGCCGTCCTGGCGGTCGTCTCCATCCTCGTCCTGGCGCTTGCCTACGTGCTGGTATGATCCCATGATCCATGTGCCATGATGCCGGGCCTTGCGTCCTGGCCGAAGGATTTGCCATCATGTTGAGGCCGGCATCGACCGAGTTCGTTCAGCCAATCGTCCGGCGATCCGAGGGACGCTCGCGCCCGGATCCCGGTGGGCGACCGTGATGTCGAGGCCGTTGACCGGAAGGCAGGCATGCCATGTCTGCAACGCATGAAACCTCCGGGGTCGATGCGCCGGTCGTCCCCGGCTGCGAGATCCTGCGTATGCTCAGCGCAGGGGGGATGGGGCGCGTCTACCTGGCGAGGCAGCAGGCCCTGAAGCGACTCGTCTGCGTGAAGTTCCTCTCGATCCCCGCCGGCGAGGATGCCGACGTCTGGCGGTCCCGCTTCAACCGGGAGGCCGAACTGCTGGCGAGCGTTTCGCACCCCCACATCCTGTCGATCTTCGACTATGGCCCGACGAGCGACTCCGGCTTGCCGTTCCTGGTAACCGAGTACATCGAGAAGGGCGATCTGCGCCGGTTCATGACTCCAGGGCAACCGATGCCGGTGAGCCTGGCGCGATCGATCCTGCTGCAGGTCGGCGAAGCCTTGACCTACCTGCACGCCAGGGGGATCCTCCACCGCGACCTCAAGCCCGAGAACATCCTCATGCCGACCGACTCGCAGGTGAAGGTCGGGGACCTCGGGATTGCGGTCCTGCAGGAGGAGGCCGGAGTCTTGACGGGATCCGCTCGCGGTATGGGGACGATGGGCTATGTCTCCCCCGAACAGCAATATGCCCTGAAGGTGGACGAGCGAACCGACCAGTACTCCCTGGCGGCCATGGGTTACGAGCTCCTGACGGGGCGACGACCGCTCGGCGTCTTCCCGCCCCCGTCTCGAGCGAACCCGCGATTGTCCCGCGAGGTGGATGCGGTGATCCTCCGTGGCCTGTCGGAGCAGCCCAAGGATCGGTTCCCCAGCGTCCAGGAGTTCATGGCGGCCCTCGACCAGCCGCTGCGGGGTTCGTGGTGGACGGCCCGCAAGCGGGCCCTGGCATTCGCCGCCGCATTGGCGCTGTTGTTCGCGGCCGCCGCGCTGGCATGGGTCGTGGACGGCGGATCGAGGATGGCTGTCGGGATCGAGTCGAGCCCCGCGCAGCCCGGCCACTCGGGGGAGCGGACGGTGGCGAATCCGGCCCCAGCTCGAGCGCCAGAGGCCCCGAGCGCTTCCCAGCCCAAACCCCCCGAGCCCTCCCGGGAATTCACCCGGTTGGTGGAGTTGCGTGCGTACACGATCTGGCACCGGAGTGGCCGTCCCATCGGCGCGGCCGGCGAGGCCGTCAAGGTGAAGAACTGGCTGGAAGCCGAACGCCGGATCCGCGACGAGGTTGACGCCCGAGCCTACAGGATGTGGGAGCAACAGGGTCGTCCAACGGGCGCGGCCGGCGAGTCCAGTCGGGAAAAGAACCTTCGATCGGCCGAGGTCGAGCTCTTGCAGGAGACCGAAGCGGAGATGCGACGGCATCCCATCCCCTAGAGCGCTTAACGAATGGAAGGCATACATGGTCTGGCCTCAAGGCCCGGCTTAGGCCTCGACCCCCCCTGACCCCCCCTTCGTAAGGGGGGGATCAAGATGGGCGGGCCTCCTTCACTTTCCCCCCCTTAAGAAGGGGGGGTCAGGGGGGGTCGGGCGGATGCAACGCAAGCGTTAAGCGCTCTAGTCGCGAGCCGCTCCCCCACGTCCGCGGCGACTCGCCGGTGGAACACCTCAATCGAGGCTCGAAGCACGACTCATGGACCCGGCAGACCGCCATCTCGCGTTCGCTCGCGGCCTCTTTCGCGAGTCCAACGATGCCTTCTTTCTCTTCGATCCGAGAACGCGGGTCATCATCGACCTCAATCCCACCGCCCAGCGGCTCACGGGATTGGAGAAGCACGAGGCCTGTTCGTTGCGACTGGAAGACCTCTTCTGCGGCTCGGATGTCACGGGCCTGGATCGAGTCATGCAGGCCCTCGGCACGACCGGCTTCTTCCACTCGCGGGAAGGATACTTCCTCCGCAGGCCGTCGAAGGCGGACTTGCCGGTCAACATCAGCGTGAGCCGGATCCACACCGAGCCCCAGGCGGTCGGGCTGGTCGTCGCGCGCGACATCAGCGAGCGCAAGCGGGTCGAGGAGGCCCTGAAGCAGGCCGAGATTCGCTACAGGAGCATCGTCGCGTCGACCGGGGTGATGGTCTGGGAGGTCGACGCCGGCGAGGTCCTGCTCTCGATCAGCCCGGGGTTCGAGGAGATCACCGGCTGGTCCCCGGCCGATTGGATCGGCCGGCGCCGCGAGGAGATCCTCCACCCCGATGATCGCGAGGCGACGGCCGGCATCCACCGGCGTGCGTGGCTGGGAGAGACCGTCCCCCGCCACGAGTTGCGCATCCAGACGAGGTCGGGGGGTTGGCTGGACTGCGAGTCCCTCCTGGTCACCAGGATCCGGGAGGGGACCTCCGAGCGGCTCCTGGAGGTGATCCGCGATGTCACGCAACAGAAGCAGATCGCCCAGGCCGCGGCGCAAGCCGAGGCGCTGCGCCTGGCCAAGGAGGCCGCCGAACGGGCGAACCGGGCCAAGAGCGAGTTCCTGTCCAACGTCAGCCATGAGATCCGGACCCCGTTGACCGCGATCCTGGGCTTCATTGAATTGCTGGGCGAACACCCCTACTTTCAAGGCGGCCCGGTCGATATCGCGGAGTACTACGCCACCATCCGCCAGAACGGTCGGTTCCTGCTGGCACTCATCGACGAACTCCTCGATATCTCACGGATCGAGGCGGGCGCGCTCCGCGTGGAGCGCGAGCCGTGTTCGCCGTCGGCCCTCGTCTCCGATGTGGTCGAATCCCTGCGGGCCAAGGCGAACGCCAGGGCCCTGGGTCTCGAGGTACACTACGACGGCTCGATCCCCGATGCCGTCACCACCGATCCCTTGCGGCTCCGGCAGATCCTGGTCAACCTGCTGGATAACGCCATCAAGTTCACCGAGCGCGGTGCGGTCCGGCTGAGTGTCCGCGCGATCGATCGGCCGGGTGCCGATCCGCTCCTTCAATTCGCCGTGGTGGACACCGGCGTCGGGATGACGGCGGCCGAGATGTCTCGGTTGTTCGAGCCGTTCTACCGGGTTCCTTCCGCGGCGCGAGATCGACCGGCGGGGACGGGCCTGGGACTGGCGATCTGTCAGCGCCTCGCCAGGAGGCTCGGGGGCGATATCGCCGTGCAGAGTGCGCCCGGGGAGGGGTCGACCTTCACCCTCTCCATCCCGGCCGGCTCGCTTGATGGACGCGCCGCGACGAACCGAGCCGAGGACGTTCCGGAGAGACCGCCGCTCTCGTCAACTTCCTCCCCGCCGCGCCGACTCGATGCCCGTATCCTGGTGGCCGACGATAACGAGGCCAACCAGCAAATCATCGGCCTCCGCTTGATCCAGGCGGGAGCCGAGGTCGTGACGGCCCTCAACGGCCAGGAGGCCCTCGACAGGGTCCGCGATGCCCGAGAAGCGGGCCGCCCGTTCGATGCGGTGATCATGGATATGCAAATGCCGGTGCTGGACGGCTATGAGGCCGTGCGGCGGCTGCGCGCGGGCGGTTTCACGGCCCCGATCGTCGCCGTCACCGCCTACGCGATGAGCGAAGACCGGGAGGAGTGCCTCCGGCTTGGCTGCGACGATTTCGTCAGCAAGCCCATCGAGTGGGATCGCTTCTTCTCCAAGTTGACCCGCCTAATGACCGGTGCGGCCGGCCAGTGATCCGGCGCCATCGACCTTCCGCCGGTAGACCCGGAATGAGTCGACCCTCGCCAGCGGCTCGTAGTCTCGCAGGAACGACGCGAACCGCGGGTCGCGGGAGTAGTATTCCAGGTAGTCGAATCGCTGCCAGTGGAACGCCCCCTTCCGTTCGGATTCGTCGACAAAGAGCAGCGCCGGCGGATGCGCCAGCAGGTCGGCCACGACGCCCTCGAAGAGGAAGCGCTCCGTCGCGCCCATCGCTTCCGTCGAGTGAGGGTCGCGGAGCGGCCCGGCGGCGGGCGACTCGGCATAGAGTACCGGGAGAAACCAGAGGCACGAATGTCGCGAGGACCACCCCACGCCGCTGTAGTTGACCAGCGGGAAAGAATGCACGATGCCCGGCGAGAAGGTGAAGATGCGGTCGCGCCGGGCATAAGCCTTCGCCAGCCGGGCCATGCGGCCGAATGCCGTGTCCGTGCTGTCCGGATGTCCCTTCCACTTCCGGGACTCTTCGACCCGAGCGGCCACCGTCTGCACGACCAGGCCCGCGAGCATGACGCCGCAGAGGATCCCGGCGATCCGCGAGCGACCCGACCACGGCCCGCGCGACGCGAGGAGCAGCAGGCCGAGCAGGAGCACCGCCGAGGCGACCGCAGGGTAATAATGATAAGGATATCCCTTGTACTGGATCACGGCGATGCTCAGCAAGCTGAGGCTGGCGACGAGGAACACCAGGCAGGGACCGCGGTCGCGGCCCGTCGGACCCACGAGCACGAATGCCAGGCTCGCCAGCCAGCAGACACACGCCGACGGCTCGCCGATCAGCATCGCGACCGTCATGTCGCCGCAGAGCAGATACAAGGACTTCGCCCAGCCGACGAGGCTCAGGTACTCCGGGACGAAGGCCACGACCGTGACGGCGTAGGCGATCTCGACCGCCGCGATCGTCAGCGACTCCGGCCGGAGCCAGGTCCGCCCATCACGGCGGGTCCAGGCGACGGTCGACTCGACGGCGACCCAGAACAGCAGGAAATGCGGCTTGAGCGCGATCCCGACCCCCGCCAGCAGGCCCGCGATCCAGGGGAGGATGCCGCCGAACGGCTCTCCGGCCGCGCGCCGGAGGCCATCAGCAGATAAGGAAGGATCAAGGCGAACAGGAGATGCTCTCGCTCGCCGAATTCGTAGCCCGAGAGCGGCATCAGGACGAACATGGCCAGGACCAGGACCATTCCTCGGAACGTCGGCCGCTCGGGCCAGGTTCGCCGCACTATCGCTTGCGACAGCGCCAACGAGCACGCGACCAGGAGGATCACCAGGATCCGGACGACCAGGATCTCGGAGAGGCCCGCGGTGCGCGCCAGCAGGACCGGCGCGAGGCTGAGCCAGACGATCAGCGGCGGGTCGTTATCGGCGACGTCCACGTACAGCCGGTCGCCGGCCAGGACCCGCGCGGCGGCGTGGAGCAGCCACGCCACATCGTGATTCAGTATCCCCAGGAACACCGGCACGGCGCCCAGGACGAACCCGGCCGCGACGAGCGCGAGGATCACCCCTTCACCGCCGGGTGTTCCGCGGGTTCGTCGTGTGGGGTAAGGATCATTCATCGGCTAAGACCTCGATTCGTTCGACAGAGGACGTCCTGCCTTACACCCAGCGATCGGAGCGGGGACCGGGCGCGGCCGCGCCGCGATCGGTGTCGCCGGCTGACGACGTCGCGGCCCGACCGTCCGATGGTAGGTCCAGCGGATCGCGCCCAGTCCGAGGAGGGACTCCAGCGCGTCGAGCGGATTGAGCCCGAGGCCCACCGCGACGGGCCATTGATGCATGGTATATTCATAGGTCACCTCCTCGATCCAAGGTCCACCGGTCCGGCGGCGGGCGGCGATCAAACGGGCCAGGATCTCGATGTCGAGGATCCAGCGCGTGCGGACCGTCGCCTCGGTCTCGGGGGTGGAGCGGAAGAGCTTCGCGCCAGATTGCGTGTCGTCGATGCCGACGCCCAGCGGGAGAGAGGCGGCCCTGGCGAAGATCCGCCCGAGATCGTGGCGGATCGGCTGGCGTCCCACGGACCGGCCGAGCAGGCGGACCCGGGCGCCGAAGACCATATCGATCTCCGGCCGGAAGTCCAGGATCGAGCACGGGACGACGACGACAACCGGGTGCTGACCGGCAGCCCTTCCCAGACCCTCCGGAGCCGGTCCGGTTCGTACCGGCGGTAGTGACCGTTGCTCTCGTCGTGCTGCGACCAGAACGACGGATTGGCCGGCACGGTGATCAGGAAGTAGGTCCCCGCGCATGACGTAGCCAGCAGCTCGGACAGGAACGCGAAATCATCGGCGACATGCTCGAGGACATCCATGAGCATGATGAGGCGGGCCTCCTCGATCGCTCGGTCCAGATCGCGCGGCGCCCGACCGCAGATGAACCGGGTGTCCGGGAAGCGGCGGCGCGCCAGCTCGATCGCCTCGGGCGACGGGTCGATCCCGACGCCGTTGTACTCGCCCGCCAATGATGCGATGTTCGCTCCCGGGCCGCAGCCGACGTCCACGACCGACTGCCGACATCGCCGCCCCCATGCCCACAAGAACCGCCTCAGGCGATGAGATCGGGCCATGTGGTTGCCGATGGGAGTGCTTCCACCCTACTCGCAGCATAGGTCATGAATCGCCGAGCCGCTGAATCCCCTCGGTCAGCGACCGTTGAGATTCCCTCCCGCCTTACAACGACATGGCCACCTTGAAGCGCTTCCCACGAGATTGCAAACTGAAGCAGACCGACCTGAGCCATCGCGATCTGGTGCCGGACCGCGCCAGCGCTGCCCACACGCATGCAGCCAAGAGAGGCGTTTCGGACGAGAATCGGAGAACTTGCATCTGGTCGGGCAGCAGGCCGGCATTATCAAATGGAGGATCGGAACGTCGGCCCTGCGAGGATCGAGCGATCGATGGGCGAGTGCCTGAGCGATGCGACCTTACTGGAGCGGTTCGCGAGCGGACGCGAGGAGGCGGCGTTCGTGGCGCTGGTGCGGCGGCACGGGCCGCGGGTCGAGCGGATCTGCCGGGGGATCTTGCGGAACGAGCAGGACGTCGAGGACGTCTTCCAGGCCACCTTCCTCGTGCTGGCTCGCAGGGCGGCCGCGATCTCGTGGCAGGACTCGGTGAGTCCGTGGATCGACGGCGTGGCGCGACGACTCGCCCTCCATGCCAGGTCGGGAGCGGCGCGGCGCAGGGGTTGGGAGCGGACGGTCACGGCCTTGACGGGCGAGCCGACGACCGACGACGGCCAGTTGCCCGAGCGTTACCATCCGCTGGTCCAGCCCTCGGGCGAAATCGAGCGGCGCGACCTGCGACGCGTCCTCGACGACGAACTCCTGCGACTGCCCGAGAAGTACCGGGCGCCCGTGGTGCTCTGCGACCTGGAAGGCCACACCCGCGAGGAGGCCGCCCGGCAGCTCGGCTGGCCGACCGGCTCGATGTCGCGCCGGCTCGATCGGGCCCGATCGCTCTTGAGACGGCGGCTGACCCATCGCGGAGTCGCCCTCGCCATCGTCGGCGTCGCTTCCATCGCGATCGCCGCGGGCGGCATCGGGCTGCGGACCGACCGCTCCCTGCCGTCTTCGTCCGTCCGCAACGTCATGGCGCCGTTCAAGCCGGAATCGGAAGGCGGTCGCGATTATGGCGCCATCCTCGCCGCGGCCGCGCGGATCCGGGCCGATCAATCCGACTTCGCCCGCATCCTCCCCGCGGCCCGTGAGGCGGCCCTGGCCGCCCGGCGGATCCAAGGCCGTGCCCGCGGCCCGCTGGCCGCCCTCTGGAACCGCTACGCCGCGGAGATGAATCGCTCGGCGACCGACCTAGAACGGGCCTGCCGCGATTCCGACGGAGCGGCCCTGATCGCCGCCGCCCGCCGCCTCGACGCCAGTTGCATGAGCTGCCACGCCGTATTTCGAGCAGAACCGGCGCATGCGGGCCTGCCCGCATCCGATCGAATACCGTTCGGTTTACCCCCCGGGATCACGAGCCTTCGGCCAGTTCCAACCGCGCGGTCGCTCACCCTCGCCGCTCGGCGAGGCTCACCACCCGGGCCGGACTGGAGAGCCGCCCGGATCCCCTTTCTCCTCCGTCCCCCGACGAGCGGAGCGAATGTACTCCCCGCCGCCCAGCGGAGTGAAGCGGAGCGCTTCACCATCCCCGCATCGAACGAATGGGCCGGAGCGATCGTAAAGATAGACGGGGCATTTTGTTCGGTCATTGCGCCCGACCTGCGGCCGATTCCCGCGCGACACGAGTGGGGATGATGAAGAGACTGGCCGGCAACGGGCGTACCGGCTAGAATATCGCGGGTAGAACGTCACGACGCGACGTGTGGCGAATCTCCCCGCCCTGGCTCCTTCCTTGAAACCTTCACCTCCGGGTAGGTGCGAACTCATGGCGACCGCCACCAAGAAGATCCCTCCGTCATCGCCGACGCCGCCGTCCCGGCCGGAGCGGAAGCCGACTCCGTCGCTGGTGGACCGGCTGGCCGGCGGCGTCGAGAGGATCTACCGCTTCCTGGCGTCGCTGAAGCTGGCGGTGTTCTCGATCGCGACCCTGGCGGGGACCCTGGCCTACGCGACGTTCTTCGAGAAGTGGTACGGCCGGGCGGCGGTGAATGAGTACATCTATCGCGGCCCGTTCTTCGCGATCCTGCTGGCGTTCCTGGGCACGAACATCCTCTGCGCGGCCTTGATCCGGTTCCCATGGAAGAAGCGGCAGACCGGCTTCGTCATCACCCATGCCGGGCTGCTGATCCTGCTGACCGGCTCGTACTACAGCGTGCCGCACGTCCGACGAGGGACAGGTCGGCATGCTCGAAGGGGACGTCCGTAACGAGCTGGTCCGCACCGACTATCCCGTGATCCGGGTCTGGGAAGTGGACCCGCACACCGAGCGAATGACCCGCGAGTTCGATCTGCCGTTCCGGCCCGGGGCCTTCTCGTGGGGGCCGGGGCGTGCGCCATCGGTGGGCCTGGGTACGAAGCTGCTGTCGCTGCTCAACTTCGGTCAGGCCGGGACTGGCAGCGAGGTGTTGACCAAGTCCGGCGATCCGTTCCAGATCGTGGCGAAGGAATACCTGACCGCCTCGGCCGAGGCCAAGGAACATGTCGACGGCCCGGACGGCACGCCGATGGCCCGCATCCGCGTGCAGTTCAAGGCGCCCGGCATGCCCGAGGCGCGCGACGCCTTCCCGTCCGAGGAGAGCCAGTGGTTCGTGACGGAGAAGAAGTTCCAGCGGGTCGTCCGCCAGCCGATGCGATCGGCCCCCGCGGTGGTCACCTTCTCGGCCGTCGATCGGCCGGAGCTGGTCGAGGACTTCCTCAAGCCGCCGGCCGCCTCCGGACCTCGGGGCGTCGCGCGTTTCCGATACCCCGACAAGACCGGGCGGGCCAGAACCTTCGACTGGCCGCTCGACGGCCGCGAGGGCAAGTCGACCGCGCTGCCGGAGAGCGACCTGACCGTGACGCTCTCCGAGGTGATCGACTTCCCCACCCAGACGCGCGGGCTTGACAGCGTGCTGGGCGAGGACCCGATACCGATCGCGCTGTTCAAGATCCAGAAGGGCGGCGCCGAGCCGGCCACTCACATGGCCATGGCGAACTTGCCCATGGTCCCCAACATCATCCCCTCGCCCGAACAGCCCGAGGCGCCCCTCAAGCCGGCGCTGGCGTCGATTCATTACATGGTCGAACCGGCGATCGACCCGAAGACCAATGGGCGGTTCGGCCAGATCGACGTCCTCGCCATCCGGGACCCGGCCCATCCGGCCCGCCATCAGACGCTGTATTACCGCGTCTACGGCCGCGGCAAGGAGGGCGCCCGGAATGAGCTCCGCGCCGCCGGGCCGCTGGATCGGGGCAAGTCGATGGTCGCCTTCGGCGGCACGCCCAACATGCCGATGACGATCAGCTTCGAGCTGGATGATTATGTCCCCTCGGGCGTCGAGCGGGACATCTGCGTGCCGGTCGAGGTCGCGGCGGGCGAGATGGACGGTCAGGTCCCCGCCTGCCGCTTCGAGATGACCGTCGGTCATGAGACGAAGGAGGTCTGGCTGAGCGGCAATCGCACGAACCCGCTCGAGCCGCCGCCGCCGCGGCACGTCGTCTTCGGCGACACGGTCTACGCGCTGGCGTACGACGTGGACCGCAAGCCGCTGGGCTTCGACATCAAGCTCGACGACTTCGAAGTCGGCTTCGAGCCCGGCACGCAGCAGCCGACCAAGTTCGAGAGCAAGATCCGGCTGACCGACAAGTCCGAGGGGATCCGCGACGAGACGCACACGATCTGGATGAACCATCCGATGGATCATCGCGGCTACACCTTCTACCAGTCGCGTTACGTCACGGACTTCGACCCGCAAACGCGACGGCCGACGGGCCGGTTCCAGTCGGTCTTCCAGGTCGCGACGAACCCCGGCCGGCCGATCATCTACACCGGCTGCTTGCTGATCGTGCTGGGCGTCTTCGCCCAGTTCTACATGAGGGCCGGCGTCTTCACCGACGGCGGCAAGAAGGAGCGCGACGGGGCCGCCGCCCGGGCGCGGGCGGCGGAGACGAAGTCCCGCGAAGCCGCGCTCGAGAAGCCCGCGGAACCGGAAGAGCTCTGATGTTCACAGTACAACCCGCCGCGGCCGATCGGACCCTCGGAGGTTTTCCCATGAGACGTTTCGCCAAGCATCCCGCCGCGCTGGTCCTGACCGCGGCGCTGGCGTCCGGGCTGACGGCCAGGGCGGCCGAGACGGTCGAACGCCCCGGCACCGGGACCGCCTACGACCGGGTCGGCCAGGTCGCCGTCATGCACCACGGGCGGGTCAAGCCCTTGGACACGGTCTCGCGCGAGGAGGTCAAGCAGGTCTACGGCCGCGAGACGATCGCGATCCACGACCCACGCGAGGAGATCGCCAAGATCCTGGATGTCGAGGATTCGAGCAAGGCCGCCGGCACGAAGTGGAAGGTCGAGAAATGGGGGCCCATCGGGGCGTTCCTGGAGTGGACCGTCCGGCCCGAGTTCTGGGACGACCAGCCGTTCATCCTCGTCGACTACCTGCCGCTCCGCCGGGCCGTGATGGCCGGCACGATCCAGTCGCGGCTCAAGGCGATCGCCGACAAGTCGACCACGCCCGAGGCCGAGAAGGACCGCCTGCGATCGCTGGCGGTCGACCCCGAGGTGACCGCGACGGCGCTGACCGCCTTCGTCCGCGGCTCGAAGCTGCCGGCCCAGGACCGGGAGACGATCGCCGAGCTGGCCGCCAAGTTGACCGAGGAACACAAGTGGCTCTCGCCTCGCGAGCTGCAGGAGGCGACGATGGCCGGCCGGGACGGCGCGGCGGCCGTCCCGTTCATGACCTGGTCCGCCGCGGCCGACGACAAGAAGGAGCAATTCGACCGCAACCCCAGCTCGGTCGAGCGGCCCACCGAGCTCGAGCGCCGCGGCATCGACGTGGGCCGGCGGCTGATGACCTACCAGGCTTACAGCGGCGAGCGGCTCTCGAACGCAGGCGTGATCCTGATCATGCCGCGGCCCTCCGACAAGACGTACCTGGCGTACACGGGCAAGGTCGTCAAGGAGGCCCGCGAGAAGCAGAGTGCCGAGGACCTCAAGCCGATGGAGCTCGAGGCCCTCTCGGCACTCGACACCTACTGGCGGCTGATCCCCGTGGACGACCATCGCACGCCCGGCGAGGACGCCAAGGCCGACGCCAAGTTCGCCGAATGGCTCCGCGACAGTTCGACCTGGGTACCGCTCAAGGCCCTGCTGAAGGCCAAGCCCGAGTCGCTCGCCGAGGCCGGCTATCCCGAGGGGGCCGTCAAGGCGTTCCTCGATGCCTACCGCGCCCTCGAGCAGGCCGAAGTGCGGGAGCCGGGACACCTCGCCGAGCCCGTCGCCGCGACATTCCTGAAGTCCTCGCGCTCGCTGGGCGAGGCGGTCGCCAGCAGCTATCCCACGGTCGCCTCGATCGAGCGCGAGACCCAGTTCAATGCGATCAATCCGTTCTGGCTGGCCCCGTTCGATTACGGCGCGGGCCTGGTCCTCCTGGTCCTCAGCCTGGTGATGCTCCAGACCGCGGCGCCGGACTCACGAATCCGATCGGTCGGTAAGGGCGTCTACGTGCTGGGCCTGGCCGCGCTGTTCGCCGGGATCGCCACCGAGGTCTACGGCTTCTACCTGCGGATCCAGATCTCGGGCTGGGCGCCGGTGACCAATATGTACGAGACGGTGATCTGGGTCGCCCTGGTCGCCGCGGTCCTCTCGCTGGTCTTCGAGCTGATCTTCCGCCAGGTCTTCATGGCGATGGCCGGCACGGCGGTCGCGCTGCTCGGCACGATCACGGCCGCGAACGTCCCGCTCCTGGACCCGAGCATCAAGAGCCTCCAGCCCGTCTTGCGGAGCAACCTCTGGCTGACGATCCACGTGCTGACGGAGGTCTCCAGCTACGCGGCCTTCGGGCTGGCGTGGGCGCTGGGATTGATCACGACGCTGTACTACCTGACGGCCACCTATCGCCGGTCGCCCCGGATCGGCGAGCTGATGTTGCCGATGATCCCGGGCCTCGTGCTCCTGACCGCGGGCGGCGCGGGCGTGGCGGCGTCCTACGGCATGTTCGGTCCGCAGTGGACGACCGGCGACGCGCTGTTCTACGTCTTCGCGGTCATGGGCCTGATCGGCGAGACGATCACCCTGATGGCGGCCCTGGCGGTCGGGGGCGAGCTGGTCAACCGGCTGACCTTCCGGGCCGATGCCGAGTCCGAACCGTCGAGCGGTCCAACCTGGGAATCCGACCAGACGCCGGCAACGACCGGCGCTTCCGCGTCGTTCGCTTCCTCCGGCGGCGTGGCCACGCTGGTCAAGCCGACGGTGGCCGAGATCCGTGCGCGGGAGACAGCCAGCCGGGTGAAGCTCGACGCGCGGGGACTGGCCATGCAGCGGACGGCCGCGCAGGTCAAGCCGCTGTCGAACTTCATCTACCGGACGATGCAGGTCGGCGTGCTCCTGATCGCCGCCGGGACGATCCTGGGCGGCGTCTGGGCCGATTACTCGTGGGGTCGATTCTGGGGCTGGGACGCCAAGGAGGTCTGGGCGCTGATCACCCTGCTGGTCTACCTGATCCCGCTCCACGGCCGCTTCGCCGGCTGGGTGAACACCTTCTGGCTGGTCTTCGCCTCGGTCTTCTGCTTCCTGTCGGTGGTCATGGCCTGGTACGGCGTCAACTTCGTCCTGGGCGTCGGGCTGCACAGCTACGGCTTCGTCGAGGGCGGCGGGCAGGGGGCCATGAGCGTGATCATCGCCGGGTTCCTGGCCCTGCCCGTGGGGGCGGCCTGGCGGCGTTTCCTGGGGTATCGGCCGGTGTTCTGACACACAGGTTGCCGGGATGCGCTACGCCATCGTTGTTGAGAAGGCGGAATCAAACGACTCTGCTCATGGAGACTGTCGCCACGATACCCGCATCCTTGTCTGTCGCCCCGAAGGGGCAGGCACACGCCAGCCCAGGGCAACGCCCTGGGATCCGGTCGAATGTCGGATGTCGATCCCCCGGCCCTGAAAGCGGTCCCAGGGCGTTGCCCTGGGCTGATCTGTTCGGCCCCTTCGGGGCCAGATCCCCATACCCGGTATCCCTGCTTTAGACTCTGCTTATGTCCCGGATTTGCCCGGCTGTATCACCACCGGCGCAACCGTCGAAGAAGTGGAGGAGCTGATGCGCGAGGCGATCGAGTTCCATCTCGAGGGGATGCGGGAAGAGGGCCTGCCGATCCCCGAGCCATCGAGCATCGTCGATTACGTCGAGGTCTCAGCTTGATGGATCGATCCGGAAAGCGAAGACGCACGTGACGGGTGAATCGGGCGGCCCGGGATCGACGGGCGGGTTCTCGGCGATCGAGCGGGCCCGCTCGATCCAGACATCGAGGTCGAGGCCAAGCTGATGGACGCCGCCCTGCCGACGCGCCGAAGCGAAGCACTCGGCGGCGCGTCGGGCATGCGTCCGCACGCCGGGCTCGCGCCGCTCGCGCACCTTGATGCCCGCCGCCGCCAGCTTGATCAAGCCCCGGAGCACGTCCGCCGTCGCACCGCGACGGCCGGCGGCGTGCCAGAGGACCTCCCAGGCTTCGTGCGCCTCCCAGTAGTAGCCGGCGTCGAAGAGTTCGACTCCCCGGCGGAACAGCGGCGAATCGGCCGCATCTCCGGGCGGCCGGGCGCCGCGATCGCCCTCACCCTCCTTTGCCCGATTGGGATGGGGCCAGGGCCCGCCCGGCACGTAAGTGTAAGGCGGCAAGCCCGAGATCGGATCTCTGCCCATCGTTCCCCCTCCCGACGCGAGGCGATCCGGCCGATTCCTCCACAGACCTGACTCCATGGAACAGCAATCGCTCGTCCTGATCAATGCCGTCGGACTGACTCGCAAGCTCCTGGCGCATGCGCCCCGCCTGGAGGCGCTGGCACGCGCCGGCTGGTTGCGGACGCTGGAGGAGGTCGTTCCGGCGGTGACCTGCACGGCCCAGGCGAGCCTGCTGACGGGCGTATCCCCGCAAGGGCACGGGATCGTCGGCAACGGCTGGCTGTTCCGCGAGACGGGCGAGGTCCGGTTCTGGCAGCAGTCGAACGCGCTCCTCCAGGCCGAGCCGATCTACGCGACGGCCAGGCGGCTGGCCAGCGAGCGCGGCCGGACCTTCCGCGCCGCCAAACTGTTCTGGTGGTTCAACCAGGGCGCCGACGTCGCGATCAGCGTGACGCCCAAGCCGCATTACGGGGCCGACGGCAACAAGGTCTTCGGCATCACCGGCACGCCCGACGGACTCTGCGAGCGGCTCGAGGCCGGCCTGGGCCGGTTCCCGTTCCACACGTTCTGGGGGCCGGGCGCCGACTTGCCATGTACGCAATGGATCGGCCAGGCTGCGGCGAATGTGCTGGAAGCCGATCGGCCTGATCTGACGCTCGTCTACCTCCCGCATTTGGACTACGACCCCCAGCGGACCGGCCCGTCGGGGTGCGACATGCCGCGTCTGGTGGAAGAGCTGGACGCCGCATGCTGCCCGTTGCTCGACGCCGCGGAAGCGATCGGCGCTCGGGTCTGGATTGTCAGCGAATACGGGCATGTCGATGTCTCCCGCCCGGTCTACCTGAACCGCGTACTCCGCGAGGCTGGGTTGCTCTCAATCCGGCCTGGGCCGTTCGGCGAGTCCCTGGACACGTTCGGCAGCCGGGCCTTCGCCGTCTGCGACCATCAACTGGCTCATGTTTACTCCACTCAGCCGCACGATCGCGCCCGAGCCCGGGACGTGCTCTCCGCAACGCCCGGCGTGGCACGCGTGCTCGAGGGCGAGGAGCGCGCCGAACTGGGGCTGGACCACCCCCGCGCCGGGGACCTCGTCGTGCTGGCCGAGACGGATGCCTGGTTCGCCTATCCTTACTGGCTGGACGACCGCTTTGCTCCGGACTTCGCCCGGACGGTGGACATCCACCGCAAGCCAGGGTACGACCCCTGCGAGCTGTTCTTCGACCCGGAACGGTTCTGGCCCAGGGGTCGAGCCCTGCTCCGACTCTTGCAGAAGAAGCTGGGTCTTCGCACGCTGTTCGACGTGATCCCGCTCGACGCGAGCCTGGTGCGAGGCAGTCACGGCCTGCCGGCCGGCCGGCCGGAGGACCGGCCGATCCTGATCGGCGACGGGCCGCCGCCGGACGCCGGGGAGACGATCCCGCTCCGCGACGTCCACGGGCTGTTGCTTCGCGCCTTACTGGCGGAGTAGCGACGGATGCGCCTCCGATGTCCCCTCCCGCCTTGATGGCTCTCGACTGATGGCTTGCCGAAGTTCTTAAGAGCACGTCACAATCAAGGAGTTGGGGTCGTCCGCAACCGCTCCGAACCCCGTCGGCTCGCCAGTCGAGGTTTCACACATGTGTCGCTTCCCGACGTTGCGTACGTGTTTCGCCCTGGCCTTCGCGGTCGTCGTGCTGGGACCGGCTTGCGTCCGGGGCGGGGTCACCAGCGAGCAGGTCGAGCGGGCCATCCGCGAGGGGGTCCGCTACCTCAAGGACCGGCAGCAGCCCGACGGCTCCTGGACCGAGGCCGAGGCCCAGGTCAAGACGGGGACGACCAGCCTGGTGACCCTGGCGCTGCTCACCGCGGGCGAGAAGCCCGATTCGCCGACAATCCAGCGCGCCCTGGAGTATCTCCGGGGCTACGGGCCGCAGCAGCTCCACAACACCTATGCCATCGGCCTGCAGACCATGGTCTACGCCGCGGCCGAACCCGATCGCGATCGCCTGCGCCTGCTCGCGAACGTCGACTGGCTGGAGCAGGCCCAACTCAAGCCGGGCGACCGTGTGCCCTGGCCGGGGACGTGGACGTACTCCGAGGCCAAGGGCCAGGCCGGCGACCATTCCAATACGCAGTACGCGCTCCTGGGCCTCAACGCCGCCAGCGAGATCGGGGTCCGCGTCAATCCTGTGGTCTGGGAGCTCTCGCGCATCCACTTCGAGAAATCCCAGAACCGCGACGGAGGGTGGGCCTACACGCCGCGCCACCACCCGTCGAGCGGCAGCATGACCTGCGCGGGGATCTCCAGCCTGATCATCGCCGGCTCCCGGCGATATGAGGGCCAGGAGATCCTCCAGGGGGAGTCGATCCGCGGCTGCGGCCGGGGCGGCACCAACCCCACGCTCAACCGGGCGATCAACTGGCTCGCCAGCCAGTTCCAGGTGGGTCAGAACATCAACCAGGGCCAGGTCTGGAAGTACTACTACCTTTATGGGATGGAGCGCGCCGGCCGTCTGGCCGGCATCCGGTTCTTCGGCCAGCACGACTGGTATCGCGAGGGCGCCGAGGAACTGGTGCACGACCAGCAGCCCCTCTCCGGCTTCTGGCGCGGGGCCAGCCAGGAGAACGAACTGATCGCGACCAGCTTCGCGCTCCTGTTCCTCGCCAAGGGCCGCGCGCCGGTGCTGGTCAACAAGCTCTTCCACGCGCCGTACAGCGACTGGAATAACGACCCCGACGACGTGCGCAACCTCGTCGCCATCGTCTCGCGCGATTGGAAGAGCCTCTTGACCTGGCAGATCGTTCAACCCGAATAACTCGACCGTTCAGGACCTGCTCCAGGCCCCGATCCTGTTCTTCAACGGACACCAGGCGCCCGACTTCACGGCCGAGGGCCGCCGGAATATCCGCGAGTACGTGGAGCAGGGGGGCTTCGTATTCGCCGATGCCTGCTGCGGCGAGCGCGAGTTCGACCAGGGGTTCCGCCGGCTCATCGAGCAGATCTTCCCCCCGCCCGAGTTCCAGCTCCGGCTGCTCCCGCCCGAGCACCCGGTCTGGCGCGCCCGCCACCTGCTGTCTCCCGAGGTCCACCCGCTCTGGGGGATCGAGCACGGCTGCCGCACGGTGGCGATCTACTCGCCCCGGGACCTTTCTTGCTACTGGAACCAGGTGGAGCGCAGCCCGGCCAACACGGGGGTCGTCCGGGCGGTGATGATCGGGCAGAACGTCGTCGACTATGCCACCGGCCGCGAGATGCCCGCCGACAAGCTGGTCGCTCGCGAGGTCCGCGACATGCGCGCCGCCGCGCCGGCCAAGAGGGCGCGCTGCGGGTCGCCAAGCTCATCCACGCCGGTGACTGGAACATCGCGCCTCAGGCGATCCCCAACCTGATGGACGCCCTCCGCAAGCCGCCCACCAGCTACAACGTGGTCCTGACTCAGAAGGACCTGTTCGCTCGCGATCCGAACCTGATCTACTACCCGCTGATCTACATCCACGGCCGAGGCGCCCTGTCGTTCCCCAGGGAGGACCTCGACGCGTTGCGCCGGCACCTCGACCCCAGCGGCGGCACCCTGTTCGCCGACGCGGCTTGCGGCAGCCTCGCCTTCGACGGGGCCTTCCGCCGCTTCGTCGCCCAACTGCTGCCCAACAACAAGCTCGAGCCGATCCCCCGAACTGATGAGCTGTACAACCTCGAAGGGGGGTTCGACCTGCGCGAATGCCAGTACACCAAGGCGGCCGGCGGACGCAAGGACTTCCCGCAGCTCGAGGGGGTCAAGATCAACGGCCACTGGGCGATCATCTACTCGAAGCTCGACCTCGGCTGCGCGCTGGAGCGACATTCGGGGATGGACTGCAAGGGTTATTCGTACGAGAGCGCCGTCAAGATCGCCGGGAACATTGTCATGTATTCCACGCTCCCATGACACCGCCGGCGTCGACGAGCCCTGAGACACCACGTTGCCGTTGGCTTCGACGCTCACGATCCCTCCGACCAGCTCGCCCTTGACCGCGGCGCCGAAAAGCGGGCCGCCGGCCGAGACGCTGAAGCCGCCCAGCGAAGTGATCGGGAACTGGCCCTGCTCGCAGAGCCCGACGTCGATGATGGCGTCGGTCACCGAGCCGACGCCGACCGCGACGTCGACGCTCGACCCGTCGGGCGTGAGGCTGAACGAGACGTCCTTGGCGGTGACGGTCAGCGCGGTGCCGACGTCGATGTCGACCTCGCCGGCTTGCAGCGCGAGGGCGCTGGTCTGGAGATCGTCGCTGCCCGAGAAGCTGTCGACCGTGGTGTTGAACTCGCTCGTGCCGCCGCCGAAGACCTGGACCGAAGTCGCGCTGATACCGATCGTCCCCTGAAGGGCCGGCTGCCCGCTCGGGGGGTTGGTCTGGTAGCTGAGGTCAGTCGCGGTGACTTGAAGACCGTCGATCTCGAGTAATCCCGCAGCGTGATGGGGCTCGAGTCGGACAAGGTCGCGCTTCCGAGTGAGAAGCCCGCATTGCTGGCCGTGAAGTCGGTCGCCTGGGCGTCGAGCCCGGGGAAGTCGGGCGAGGTCAGGTCGATCGTCGTCGAGCTCACCGTCAGCGGCGGAGAGGCGGTCGGGTCGTAGGCGATCGAGAGGCCCGTCGCATCCGCCTTCAGGACCTGGGCGATCACCACGTTCACGTCGCCGGGCGAGCCCCGACCGGCCGGTCGCGGTCGGGAATCGCGCGTCGGGGCCCTGTCGAGAGGCCGACGGCCCGACTATAATGATGCTTTGCAGGGGACCGATATGACCGGATCGACCGTGCGGGACGATTACTCGGACTTCATCCGGCGGATCCGCCAGGGCGACGAGCTGGCGGCCGAGGAGCTCGTTCGTCGTTACGAGAACGAGATCCGGCTGGAAGTGCGGTCCTGGCTCCGCCTGCGCAATCCCGCGCTGCGCCGCGTCTTCGATTCCATGGACATCTGCCAGTCGGTGCTGGCCAGCTTCTTCGCCCGGGCGGCCGTGGGTGACTTCGACCTGGAGGAGCCGCCGCAGCTCATCCGCCTGCTCGTCGGCATGGCCCGCAACAAGGTGGCCGAGCAGGCGCGGCACCACCAGCGCCAGCGCCGCGACGTGCGGCGGGTCGGAGACCTCGACGTCCAGGAGGGGACCCTGGCCGGCAGGCAGCAGACGCCCAGCCGTCTGGCATCGGGCCGCGAGCTGCTCCAGAAGTTCCGCGAGAGCCTCTCGGAGGAGGAGCGGCAGATCGCCGACCTCCGCGCCAAGGGTCACGACTGGGCGGCCGTCGCCGCGGAGCTCGGCGGCACGGCCGAGGGGCGCCGCAAGCAACTCGCCCGGGCCGTCGTCCGCGTCGAGGCCGAGCTCGGCCTGGACCCGGCCGTTGATTAAGCCGTCCGTCCCGCCCTTTTTGGCCGGCCGCCGGCCATCGACCGTCCTCAACGCTGAGACGCCATCCGACCAGGCCCAATGATGAATGAACCCATCGACGCCATGAGCGCGGACCGAGCGGAACCGGTGACATCGAGCTCGGTCAACGGCTCGGATCGCGGCGGTCGTCCCCAGGATCCGCGCGAACGCCTCGCCGGTGGCGATCCCATCGACGAGGCTGATCTGGTCGAGTGGCTCTGCGCCGATCAGGTCGATCGCTGGCGGGCCGGCGAGCGGATCCCCGCCGAGGCCTATCTCGCCCTGCATCCGACGCTGCACGGTGGCGGAGAAGCGGCCTTCGAGCTGATCTACGGCGAGTTCCTCATCCGCGAGTCGCTCGGCGAGGCGCCGAAGCTCGAGGAGTTCTGCTGGCGGTTCCCTGCCTTCGCCGATCGGCTCCTGCGCCAGCTCAGGCTGCACAGCGCCCTCGGCGAGCCGCCGGCCCAGACCGAAATCGAAATCGACGGCGACGCCGGCCCGGACCGCGACGACGTCCTGACGGTCCCGATGGTCCCGGGGTTCGAGATCCTGGGCATCCTCGGCCAGGGGGGAATGAGCGTCGTGTACCTGGCGCGGCAGGTCGCCCTCAATCGCCTGGTGGCGCTCAAGCTGATCCGGGGCCGGTTCTATGCCGATCCCGAGGTCGCGACCCGTTTCCGCGACGAGGCCGAGGCCGCCGCGCGGTTCCAGCACCCCAATATCATCCAGGTGTACGAAGTCGGTGAGTTCGAAGGGCAGGGCTACCTGGTGCTGGAATATGCCTCGGGCGGCAGCCTGCAGCAGAAGCTCGGCGGCAACCCCCAGCCGCCGAGGGAGGCCGCGCAGCTCATCGAGCAACTGGCCCGCGCCCTGCATTACGCCCATCAGCGCGGGATCGTCCATCGCGACCTCAAGCCGGCCAACGTCGTGCTGGCCGAGGAGGGCATCCCGAAGGTCACCGACTTCGGGCTGGCCAAGCTGATGGAGCGCGAGGCCGGCCTGACCCGGACGGGCGACATCATGGGGACGCCCAGCTACATGGCCCCCGAGCAGGCCAGCGGCACTCCCGCGGACGTCACCGCCGCCGCCGACATCTATGCCCTGGGCGCGATCTGCTACGAGATGCTCACCGGGCGGCCGCCATTCAAGGGCTCGACGCCGCTGTCAACCCTCAGCCAGGCGGCCGAGCAGGACGCGCTGCCGCCGGGCCGCTTGCAGCGCCACCTCCCTCGCGAACTGGACACCATCTGCCTGAAATGCCTCGAAAAGGACCCGCGCAAGCGCTACGCCAGCGCGGAAGACCTGGCCGACGACCTGCGCCGGTTCCTCGAGGACCGGCCGATCGTCGCCCGGCGGATCGGCCGGGCGGAGTGGCTGTGGCGCTGGTGTCGCCGCGAGCCGGCCAAGGCGATCCTGGCGGCGGGGCTGGCCCTGGCGGTCGTCGCGGGCATGCTGGGCGTGGCCGCTCAAACGCGGAACGCCCAGGAGCGAGCCAGGGCCGAGGCCCGCCAGCGGGCCCGCGCCGAGCTGGCCGAGGCCAAGGCCCTGGACCACCTCTACTTCAGCCAGCTCGCCCAGGCCCGGCTGGAGTGGCGGCTCAACCACATCGCGGCGGCCCGGCAGGTGCTCGAGCAATGCGACCCGCGCCGCCGGGGCTGGGAGTGGCATTACCTGCAGGGCGTCGACCGCTCCGAACTCCTGACCATCGAGCCTCCGGCCGGCATGGTGTTCGTCGATGCCATCGCCTTCAGCCCCGACGGCCGTCGCTTCGCGTTCTCGGCGTCGAACCCCTACGGCGCGTCCAAGGACGAGCTGCGCCACCCGGTGGAGATCTGGGACACGTTCCCCCCGCGTCGCATCCGCGGTTTCGAGACCGGGTCAACCGCCAGGCTTTCGTTCAGCCCGGACGGCCGCCTGCTGGCGGCCAGCGGCCCGCATGGGGCCAAGCTCTGCGACGTCGCGACCGGAGCGGAGGTCCACTCCTGGCCGGCGGTCGGCGCGCTGAGCTTCAGCCCTGATGGAAAGACCCTCGCGTCCTGCCGCGATCGTCGGGTGACCTTCTGGGATGCGCGATCGGGACGCCTGGACCGCGCGTTCGCCTCGGCCAGCGGACGGGTGACCTATCGGCCAGACGGCCGGGTTGTGGCGGTGAGTGGTGGGGACGCCGTCGAGCTGCGCGATGTGTCGAGCGGCCGCGAGCTGAGGCGCCTGCCTCATGGGCCGGGCGATCCGTCGCTCCGACAGACGAGCTATTTCGGCGAGGAAGGCCCCGAGCTGGCGTTCAGCCCGGACGGGCGATGGCTGGCCGTCGCGACCGACCCGCCCCGAGTCTGGGACACGTCCACCGGGGAACAGCGGCTCCAGCTCAGCGGCCATGACGGGACGGTGCAAGGCATCGCATTCAGCCCCGATGGCCGGCTGATCGCCACGGCCGGCGTCGATTCGACGATCCGGATCTGGGACGCGCAGACCGGCTCCGAACAGTCCGTCCTGCGCGGACACTATTCCTGGGCCGCTTCTGTCGCCTTCCATCCCGAGGGGTGGTGCCTCCTCTCCGGCAGCCGTCAGGGCGCCGAGGTCAAGCTGTGGGACCTGACCCGACACCCGGAGCGGTTGTCCCTCCGCGGGAATCTGCCCACCGCCATCCACTTCGAGCCGGACGGCCGTCGGCTGCGGATGATCGGCCCCGAAGGCCAGCTCTACCGTCGCGATGCCGAGGGTGCGACCATCGAAGTCGGTCCCCGGGTCAACGTGACCCAGGCGTGGATCACCCCGGCGGTCCTCGCCGAGTTCTCGGCCGACGGCCGGCGGCTGGCGACGGTCGCCGACGACCGCAAGCTCGTCAAGCTCTGGGACACGGAGGACGGCCGCGAGCTGGCGACCCTCCGCGGCCTGCCCCTGGGCGCCACGTACCTCGCGATCAGCCGGGATGGCGGCCGGGTGGCCGCGACCACCTGCGATGTCCGGAAGCAGCCCGACCACGGCGACGTCCTCGTCTGGGACGCGGCGACCGGCCGGGTCGTCGCGTCGTTCCGGCCGACGCCCGCCGCGACGATCTTCACTCAGGGGCGTGTCGCGCTCGACGCCGACGGGTCGACCATCGCGTTCGACGACTACGAGGACGCCGCGTTCGACGTCGCGACCAGGGAGCCGCTGGGCCACCAGCGGTCGTTCATCGAGGTCCATTCCGTGGACGGAGGGCGCGAGCTGCTGAAGTTGCCGGTGCCGGATGGGGACATCGTCTTCAGCCTGGCGTTCAGCCCCGACGGCTCGCGGCTGGCGGCCGGGGACAAGGAGAAGCAACGCGTCTGGGTCTGGGACGCCCGCACCGGCCGGCTGCTGCACCAGACGCAGTGGGACGAGATCAACTTCCGGCTGGCGTTCAGCCCCGACGGCCGTCGCCTGGCCGGGGTCAGTCAACCGAAGGTCCAGATCCGCGACGTCGAGAGCGGGCAGGAGATCCTGATCCTGCGCGGCGCCCCGTCGCGTTCGAGTGACGGCGGCTTCAACCCGGTCGTCGCCTGGAGTCCCGACGGGATGCGGCTGGCGGCAACGACCTGGACCGGGAGCGTCTCCCTCTGGAACGCCCCCGCGGAGACCATACCGGCGGAGGAGCGCTGGGCGTCGGCGCGGGGCCGCGTATTCGCATGGCACCTGGACGAGGCCGAGGCCGCCATCGCCGCGAGACAGGCCGGCGCCGCGGCCTTTCATCTCGACAAGCTCCACGGAACCGAACCGCCCGACCCGACTTCGCTGGTCCGCACGGCGTTTGTCGCCATGAGCCTCCGCCGGCTTGATGAGGCGGACAAGGACCTCGCACGCTGGCTCGCCGGCGGCGCGGCCGACTCTGGTTACGCGCACCTCACCTATGCCCGCCTGTTCCTGTTGCGCGGCGACCAGGAGGGTTACAATCGGTTCCTCCAGCACTCGCTCGAAGCCTACGAGAAGAGGCCCGATGTCCGGTTGGCCTGGCAACTGGGCCGGATCATCGGTCTCGCACCTTGCTCGGTCGCCGACGCCGAGCGCGTCGTCCGAGCGATCCCGATCCCATCGAAGGACTCCATGGCCAGACCGAGTTATCAGTTCGCCCGGGCCATGGCCCTCTACCGGGCGGGACAGTGGGAGCCGGCCCGATCCGCCCTGCACGAGTTCATGGAGAAGTCCCATGACGCCTGGCTCGGACACCCGCTCATGGCCATGGTCGAACACCGGCTCGGCCACCGTCGGGAGGCCGAGGATCAGCTCTCCAAGGCGAAAGTGAAGCTCGACGACCATCGTGAGCACACGGCCTCCGCGGGTGCCTTCGTCGAGCCCGGCTGGTTTGAGTATGAACTCTTCGATCGAGAGGCCCGATCGGTGATCGACCCGGCCGGGAAGTCGCGCTGATCGGCGCGACTTCCCGACGACGAAGATTCGTCAGAGCCGCTGGAGGCGTTCGGAGATGGCCTTGAACGACGCCGCGGCGGGGCGGCCGGGCGGAGGCCAGACGGTCAAGAACCCGCGATAGGCGATCTCCTCGAGGGCGCCGAGGAATTCCTCCCAGTCGAGCGCACGGGAGGGAAGCCGAAGCCCCGGGGATTGGGCGCCGCGATCCGGTTGGTACCCGTGGCGTCGTTGGCATAGGCGTGGGCCACCCACCCGGCCAGCTCGCGTACGGCCTGGACCGGGTCGATGCCGACCTGGAGGAGGCTCGCCGGGTCGAAGCTGGCCGCCAGCGCGGGCACGGACAACGACTCGAGGAAGGACCGGAGCGTCGCGCCGGGCTCGGTGCCCGTCTCGATGGCGAGGCGCACGCCCCGATGGTCGGCGCGAAGTCCCAGCTCGCGCACGGCGTCGGTGAAGATCCGGCGGCGGTCGGCGTCGTCCTCGGGAGGGACCGCGCCGACGCGGGCCAGCACGACGTCGGTCCCCAGCTCGAAGGCCATCGCGAACGCGGCGTCGGCCCGGCGCAACCGGTCGTCGAGCTGATCGGTGGTGTCGAACGGCCGCCGCGTGGGCAGCGAGACGGCGATCAGCGCCAGCTCGACGGTCCGGAGCACGTGGCGGAACTCGCGCCGCCCGGTCTCGCTGAGTCGGTGCGGTGCCAGGTCGCCGATGGCGTCAACGACGACGCCCCGCGCCCGAGGCGCACCGCCTCGTGGAGCTGGTCCCGCACCGGGCGCTCGGGATCGAGCCTCAAGCCGAGGGGATTGCGAATCATGTCGATGCTACCGCGGGTTGTCGGTGTTCGCCCTGCGAGGCCCCTCTGAATTCGACGGCAGGCATTCTCACGTGCCCTGATTCCGGATTCAAGATTCCGAATTCAAAATATTCAAAAATATCATACATATTGGAGTTTGAATCTGGAATTTGGAATCGGGAACTCGGAATCCGGCTCCTCGGCCCGGTGTCGATCGGATCGCGTCAGGAGCAGCTCTCCAGGATAGTCGCCACGCCCTGGCCCTGGCCGACGCAGAGCGTCGCCATCCCGAGCTTCGCGCCGTGGTCGAGCATCCGGTGGAGCAGGGTCGTGACCAGTCGCGCGCCGGTGGCGCCCAGCGGGTGGCCCAGCGCAATCGCGCCTCCGCGGGTATTGACCCGCTTCTCGTCGATGCCCAGGAGCTTGAGCACGCTCAGGACCTGCACGGCGAACGCCTCGTTGAGCTCGATGCACTCGATCTGGTCCAGCGAGAGTCCGGCCCGCTTCAGCGCCTTGTGGACCGCCGGCACGGGACCGATGCCCATCTCCTCGGGACTGACCCCGGCGACGGCCATGGCGCGGACCTTGGCCAGGGGCTTGAGCCCCAGCTCGCGGGCCTTGTCTTCCGACATGATCAGGGCCGCCGCCGACCCGACGCTGACCTGCGAGCTGTTCCCTGCCGTCACCGAGCCGCCCTCGGGCTGGAAGGCCGGGGGTAGCGACGAGAGGGCTTCCAGCGACGTGTCGAGGCGGTAGCCCTGATCCTTCGTGAGCAGGTCCTTGCGGCCGGATTCGTCGTGGCCCCAGGTCGGGATGATCTCGTCCTGGTACTCGCCCCGGTCGGTCGCCTGGGCGGCGAGCTGGTGGCTGCGGAGGGCGAACTCGTCCTGCTTGCCGCGGGGGATGCGGTACTTCATCGCCAGGTACTCGGCGGTCAGCCCCATGTTCATGATCGCCTCGCTGTGGCGGCGGAATAGGAGCGGGCTGGGGTTGTAGTCCTTGGTCATGGGGACGTGGTCCATGTGCTCGACCCCGCCGGCGATCTGCACGTCCTCGCAGCCGGCGGCGATGCTCATCGCGGCGTCGTTGATCGCCTGGAGGCTCGAGGCGCAGTTGCGGTTGATCGTCACGCCCGCCGTCTCCTTCGGGAGTCCGGCGATCAACGCCGCGACCCGCGCGACGTCGTACCCCTGCTCCCCCTGCTGTTGAACGCAGCCCCAGCGCACGTCCTCGATCGATCCCGGGTCGATGCCGGTGCGCTTCACCAGCGCCTGGATGACGTGCGCCGACAGGTCGTCGGCGCGGACGTGGCGATAGTATCCCTTGTCCGAGGACGCGCACCGATCGGCGTGCGGGCGGCGTCGATGATCACGGCCTGGCTCATCGGATGAATTCCTGTTCGAGTTAAGTAGGTCAGGCTTTCCAGCCTGACAAATCAATACCGTCAGGCTGGAAAGCCTGACCTACTTAGTGCGGTTCAAGACGCGGCGCCGAGCTTCGGCCGCGGGTAGAACGTCCCGCCCTCCCTGGCCAGCTTGAGCAGGATCTCGGTCGGCTCGAATCGCTTGCCCGGCGGGGCGTACTTCAGCTTCTCGACGAGGTTCGCGGCGCCGATGGTGTCGGCCCAGCGGAGGATGCCGCCGCGGAACGGCGGGAAGCCGATGCCCAGGATCAGCCCCATGTCCACGTCGCCCGGCTCGCGGACGATCCCCTCCTCGAGGACGCGGGTCGCCTCGAGCAGCATCGGGATGAACAGCCGGTCGGTGATCTCGGCCTCGTTCATCGGCTTGCTGGGTCTCTGATGCTTGGCGATGATCGCCGCGACCGCCGGGTTCGGCTCGGGCTTGCCGCCCTTGCCCCTGGTGTTGTAGAACCGCAGCGCCGACTTGCCGCCCCCGCCGGTCGCGAGCATCTCCTCCAGGATCGGCGAGCTGACGGCCCGGTCGGCATAGGCCGCCTGCACGACCTGGCCGGCGTAGACGGCCGTGGCCAGCCCGACGAGGTCCGTCAGCGTGATCGGCCCCATCGGCATGCCGAACTTCACGGCCGCCTTGTCGATCGCCTCCATCGGCACGCCTTCCTGGAGCATCAGGTAGGCCTCGTTCATGTAGGGGAAGAGCACGCGGTTGACCAGGAATCCCGCGCAGTCCTTCACCACGATCGGCGTCTTGCGGATCCGCTTGGCCAGGGCGACCACCGTCGCGACGGTCTCCTCACTGGTCTTCTCGCCGCGGATCACCTCAACGAGCTCCATGCGGTCAACCGGGTTGAAGAAGTGCATCCCGACGAATCGTTCGGGATGCGGCGCCGACTCGGCCAATCGGGTGATCGAGATCGTCAACGTGTTGCTGGCGAGGATCGCGTCGTCCCGCATCACCTTGGCGAGCTTCCGATAAGCCTCCTTCTTGAGCGGCTCGTTCTCGGTGATCGCCTCGATGACGATGTCGCAGTCGGCGAAGACGGCGGGGTTGGTCGAGGTATTGAGCACGGCCAGCATCCTGGCCATGTCCTCGGACGTCGCACGGCCGATCTTGATGCGGCTCATGACGACGTCCGAGGCGCGCTGGAGCCCGTCCTTGATCCGCTCGTCGTCAACGTCGACCATCGCGGTGCGGATGCCCGAGCGCGCGTGCGCCGTGGCGATGCCGGCACCCATCAGTCCCGTGCCCAGCACGCCGGCCGAGTTGATGGCTCGGGGCTCGACCGATGCATCGATCACGCCCGGGTCGCGCGACAGCCGGTTCTTCATGAAGAAGATCGCGATCAGGTTGCCCAGGATCGGCGAGCCGATCAGCTCGCCGACGGCCTTCTGCTCGGCCTCGAGGCCCTCCTCGAGCGGGAGGTTGCATCCCTCGCGGATGGCCTTGAGCGCGATCAGCGGGGCGGGGTACTGACCCTTGGTCTTCGACTTGACGTAGCCCTCCGCGACCGCGAAGGCGAACATCATCTCGTCCTGGTCGAGCCCGAGCGGCCGGCGGAGCTGCTCACGCCGCTCCTTCCACTCGCCGCTCTGCTGAAGGTACGCGAGCCTCCGCTTGCCCTCCTCGAGCAGCCGATCGGCGGGGACCGCGTCGAAGACCAGTCCGATCGAGGCGGCCTTCTGCCCCGAGACCGGCTCGCCCGACGTGATCATCTCGATCGCCGGGCTCAGGCCGACCAATCGCGGCAGCCGCTGGGTCCCGCCCCAGCCGGGGATCAGGCCGACCTTCACCTCGGGCAGGCCGATCTGCGTGTGGGGCGCTGTCGAGGCGATGCGGTCGTCCATGGCGAGGGCCAGCTCGGTCCCGCCGCCCAGGCAATTGCCGTCGATCAGGGCGACGGTCGGGAACGGCAGACGGCTGAGCTGGTTGTAGATTTGATGACCGGCACCGAGTCCTCCGACGGCCTGCTCGGGCGTGATGTATGCCAGCATCGCCAGGTCATTGAGGTCGGCCCCAGCGATGAACTGACCCGGCTTGCCGCTCCTGAGCAACAGACCCTTCAAGTCGGTGCGCTGCGCCAGCCTGGCCACCAATCCGGCCAGCTCGCGGAGCACGGCCTGGCCCAGCGTGTTCACCTTCTTGTCGGGCAGGTCGAAAGTGACCAGGGCGATCCCGCCGTCCAGGTCTTCCACTCGGAATGCGTCAGGCATGGCCACTCCTTAGGTAGGGTGGGTCGAACGCCGCATCGCGGCGTGAGGCCCACCGAAATCCTCGGTGGTTCCGGTGGGCCTCGCCGCGATGGATCGCGGCTCGACCCACCCTACGCTCTCACTGCGAGTACGGCATCAGGATCGGCTCGGCCTTCAGGCCGGCGATCGCCTCGAAGCCGCCCTCGGCGATCTTCGCGCCCAGCTTGGTGACCGCGCGGTAATAGCCGTCGGTCGGCCGCTTGCCGGTCAGCTTGCGCCGCAGGTCCTGGCAGAGGATGTCGGCCGCGTCGTGGACCAGCTCGCTCGACTGGCGCCCGGCCCAGACGCTGGTGGCCAGGATCACGACCAGGTCCTGGACGCGCTGCGAGAGCTCGGCCATCCGGCACTGGCGGTCGGCCAGCTTGAGCTGGTACTTGGTCATCACGTCGCTGATCTCCAGCCGGCTGCGCTGGAGGCCCGCCGCAGCATGCTTGGCGTGCGCGGCCAGTCGATCGGGGATGCCCGGGAACTCGGGATGCGCCAGGGGCGTCACCGCCTCCCGCAATCGCCACTTGCCGTAGGGCACCAGCGCCGACCGGAGCGCCCAGGCGTGCACCGGGTTCATCGGGTTGGGCTTCTTGAGGCCGGAGGCCACCAGCGCCTTGCCGATCGGCTCGAAATACGCCTTGCCGTGCTCCTTGATCAGCGACTTGAAGAACGCCATGCCGAGCATCTCGCCCTCGCCCTCGTAGATGCAGGGCGCCAGGTACTCGTGGACGTTCTCGCCGAAGAGGTGGCCGCGGAGGAAGGACCGGCCGCCGTGGGTCTTCATGAACAGCTCGATCGCTGCTTCCTTCTGCGCCTCGCTGCCGAAGATCTTGGCGATGATGCATTCCATCTCGCCGCGGAACCCCTGGTCGAGCAGCCACGAGCACCAGGCGACCAGGGCGTCGCAGCCGGTCATCAGGGCCGCGAGCTTGCCGATCCGCCGCTGCACCAGCTCGCGCTGGACGATCGCCGCGCCATACGTCCGGCGGAACTGCGCCAGGTGAGCATGTTGGCCATCATCACCCGCATGGCGCCGGCGGCCGTCGCGCACAGCGAGACCCGGCCCAGGTTCAGGCCGTGATAGGCGACGGTCAGCCCGTCGCCCTGCGCCGGGCGGAGCAGGTTCTCGCGGGGCACGGGCAGGTCGCGGAACTTCAGCCCGTGGTTGTGGATGTGCCGCAGCGCCAGGAGGCCGTAACGCACGATCTCGAAGTGCTCGTCCTCGTGGTCGGGCAGGTCGACGATCAGGACGGCGGGCTTCTTGTCGATCAGGCAGACCAGGCCGATGGTCCGGCCGGGCACGGCGTTGGTGATGAACAGCTTCTCGCCGTTGACGAGATAACGGTCGCCGTCGAGCGTGGCCGTGGTCCGCAGCGCGGTCAGGTCGGAGCCGGCGCCGGGCTCGGTCAGCGCGAATGCCGAGAGCTTCCGCCCACTCGCCAGCAGCGGCAGATACCGCGACTTCTGCTCGGGGCTGCCGAACGTCCGCACGGGGTCGACGGCGCCGATGCAGCCGTGGACCGAGGCCAGCCCGGCGAGGCTCGGCTCGATCGTCGCCATCTGGGTCAGGAAGCGCGAGAACGCGGCGAACGGCGCGCCCTGGCCGCCGAACTGCGGGTCGATCAGGAGCCCCCAGTATCCGGCGCCGCCCAGCTCGCCGAGCACGGATTCGGCGATCTTGCCGTCGGAGTCCAGCAGGGTCCCGGCGTCCCGGTGCCGCCGCGCCACCTCGAGCGACTCGCGCATGGTCCGCTCGCAATCGGGCGAGACGCGCGGCGGCTCGGGCGCGAACAGGTCGGCGGGGAACTGGTGGTCCCAGACCGCCCGGTGGATCGGGCTATGCGCCGTCTGGTACCGCTCGGCGAACAGGGCCTCGACCTGGTCGTCCGCCCGGTCGAGGCTCCCGGTCTTCCGCGCCTCCTCCTCGCTCTTACCGCCGAGCTTCAGCGCGGTCTCGACGAACGTCTGGGCCTCGGGCTCCCGCAATTCGGTACTCATCGGTTTCCTTCGCGGCCGATACGCATGCCTCGGAGCATGAGAGAGGCCGCGCCTCTTGAGATTCGATCTTCCGGGACGTTTCACGCAGAGACGCAAAGGGCCGCAGAGACGCAGAGAAGAAAAGGATCCGTGGATTCGACTCTTCTTGGCTCCTCGGTTGTCTTTGCGTCTCTGCGGCCCTTTGGTCTCTGCGTGAAACCCATTGAATCGTCCCATCGCTTCGTCTTCACCGCCGAAAGCACGACCAGGCGGATATTATGCGCGCTCGACGCCGGGACGGGAACGGGCTGGCCCCCGATTGTCCGGTCCATGGCGCTCAGGTCACTTCCTGGGCCAGCAGCCAGTCCTCCAGGATCAGGTGGTTCAGGAACGGGGCGCGGATCACGACCGCGTTGTGAGGCAGCCGGCGGGCCAGCCAGTGGTTCCGGCTGATGCTCGGCAGCACGTGACGGCCCAGGCTACCCAGGTGACGATGTTTGAGCTGTCTCATGACCTTGCCGCTCAAGCGCTCGAACGCCGTGGGGATCAGCTTGGGCTCGGGGCCGACGTGGATCACCAGTTCGGCGCCCGAGGCCAGCGTGTGCTCGATCGCGTCCCAGAGCCGCTGCGGGTGATCGGTCCATTCGGTCAGGATCTCCCGGCTGTTCCACTCGTCGTAACTGGCGCGCCCGGTCGTGCAGGAGACCACCGCGGGTCTGGGCCGCTGATTGCCCCCGCTGGTGCGATAGAGGGCCACCGCCGCGCGGTTGGGCACGCTCCGCTCCCACACCAGGGGCGTATGGATCGGCGGCCACCGATTGGGCCGGCGCCGCAGCGTGACCGCCGCGGGCAGGTAGTCCCGCATCTCGGCCTCCAGCAGGTCGAGCGTATCGGCCTGCCCGAGCAGGATCACCTGGTAGGGCGAGAGGAACGTCGACGGGCCGACCAGCCCATGCCCCCGGCTGCTGATCGCCGAGCAGAGCCGTTGCACCCGCTCGGGCGCGAGGGCTCCGCTCGGGCTCGTCAGGATGCCGAGTGTCGTGTCCGCGGTCAGGTCGGCGCAATCGTGGGCCAGCGACAGCGGGATCGGCAGGAGCTGCTCCATCTCGTAGACGCCGCCGAGCACCAGCGCCGCCAGCTCGCCGATGCTGTGCCCGAAACTGAGCATCGCGTCGCGAACCGGCACTTCGAACACCTGCTCGAGCAGCCGGATCTGCGCCAGCTCCATCGCGACGATGGTCGCCGTGTCCTCCACGAACGTGTCGAGAGTCGCCGGCTCGCCCGCCTCCACTCGCGTCGCCAGGTCGACCTTCCTCTTGAGCACGTCGCCGCAGACGCCCGAGGCGCGGCCCAGCAGCTCCCGGACGACCGGCCCGTAGACCGGATGCGCCAGCAGCTCGGAACTCCGGCCGAAATTGGTCGCATCATACCCGCGGAACGCGATCGCCGCGGTGGCGATATGTTGCTTCAATTCATCACGGTTCACGGCATGTTGACCGGGAGCAACGGCGCGGAGCAGAGTTGTCCGCTCTGGGCTCTCGACGGCCGGTGGCTCGAGGGCGGAGACGGGCGACGCCGACGGCGATGTCTCGGTCTGCCTGAGCCACCGCGCGGGCCACAGTCGCAAGCGTCCATCCCGCGCCCTGGTCTTCGTCTTTCGCATGGCCATGTTTTTGACCTTCGCACGCGGCGCGGTTGCCGTCGTCGGCGTGGGATTCGCCTCAACTCGGCTACCTACAGGTATTACGTTGCCTCCACCGGCAATGATCGTGCCATGTACAGAAGGGAACCGGCGGAAACCGTCGGACGAGATGAGCGACCCGCGGACAACCGGGCCTCGCGACGGCGCAGGGCGCTCATTCCAGCCCTCCACGACGGGAGCACGGCGCTGATCCGGAGGATCGCAAGAATTATAGGAAGCCGCGCCCGAGGGAAGGGACGAAACCGCAGCCGCCGACCGGGCCGACCGCAGTCCGGTAGGAGTCGGCCGGATCATGCCGGTGACGCCGGACGTGCCGTCGGCGCGCATCATCCCCGCCGATCGGGCCGATCTCCGGCTCGTCTCAAGGAGTTCCGTCGCCCTTGGAGAGGAGTTGCGTTGCGCATCGTTGCCGCGCGACACGTCCCGGGGCATCGCTCGACTCCCGACGGATGATCTGGCCGACGGGCCGATCCGATCTTGCCGATGGTGAGGGCGCGTTCGAAGGCACGGAGGCCGCGGAAACTCCGGCGAAGACGAGCAGCGCGAACAAAGCCAGCACGACGCTCGCCACCAGGCCGGTCGCCGCGGCCGACCGGGTCGTTGGACTCGTCAGATCCCGCGCGGCCGGATCGGCGGACGGCGGGGCCTGGGCCGATTCCCGTTCGCAAGACGTTCGGTCGGGCCCCTGGGCGAGTCCGTCAGACCCGCGCCGAGAGGCTGCTCGGAAGGCGCTTCGACCTTCACATCCCCGGCCGGGCTGTCCGGGGCGAGGCCGAGGACCTCGGCGAGCCGCGCCACGCGGGCCCGGATCACCTCCTCCGTCAGCTCAATCGAATCGTCCGCATCGAGCCGCTCCGCCACCGGAAACTCGGACTCGGCGAGCCGTCCCGGGTCGTCCGGGGACGGATCCGCGGACACCCCAAGGGCGGCCGCTCCGACGTCCGACCGGAGGTCACCGCTTCCCTCCGCCGGAGTGTCGCCTCCGGACGGAATCGGGCCGAGGTCTCCCGATGGGGAAGCGGCTCGGACGGAGCCTCGCTCTCGCGGGGACCCGATCCCGTCCGCCTCCCGCTGCCGCCTCCGCAGGGTCTCGATGATCCGCAGCAGCGTCTTGTCGTTGGACACCTCGTACTTCCGCAGCCGCTCGCCCCAGGCACTGTCGTCGAACGCCAGCGCCGCCTGCGCCTCGGCCTCCTCACGTTCCAGGTGACCGGCCAGCGCCGCCTCCAGCCGCTCCTCCTCCTGAGCGATCAGAGCCAGCAGCTCCGCCCGCGCCGCCTCGGGGCTGGCGGGCAAGTCCCGCATCGGCTCGCGGGCGTTGAGCCGATCGAGGTACACCGTGCGATCCTTGGGCGTCAGCTCGTTGTAGACGTCGGTGAATCCGTACTGGTCCGCCGGGTCCATCGCCCAGCAATAAAGGTAGATGGCCATCACCCGCCGGTCGTCCGTCGCCTCCAGCGGCTGACGGCCCAGCATGCGGACCGCCTTGAGCCGGTCGGGCGGCTGCCACAACAGGCCGTCCTCCAGGATGTCGCGCAGCTCGCCCCAGCGGTCCAGCAGCCAGGCGAGGCCCAGGGTCATCGCCTCCAGCCGCACGACGATCCTCGCCGGGTCGTCGGGATCCTCCGGGTCCCCGGAGTAAGAGACGTGTTGAACCTCGCCGGCGGCCGGGGCGGCATGGGGATAGAGGCAGAGCGGCCCGACGCGGTCCCAGTAGAGGCGGCGGCCCAGGGCGACGACCTCCTCGGCCTGCGAGGCGAGGCGCTCGGCGTCGCAATGGCGGAGGGCCTCGCGACGGCTCTCCATCACCCGGCGAACACGATCGAGTTTCCATGAGATTTCGACGGCCCGGGTCACCATGAAGCGCTCGACCTCGTCGCGAGGATCCAGGTCGATGATCCAGGCGTCGAGGCGGGCGTTGAAGGCCCCTTCTTCACCGGGTAGGATGATCGTCTTGGCGCGGAGGCCGTGCTTCAGGGCATTGAACTTGACCCTTTGCTTTCCGGAAGCCGTCCTGGGACCAGTGGACATTTGTGCATTACAGCGATTGATCTCAGCGCGGCTGGGCGCGGCCTGGGCGGTGGCGGTCATCGTCGTGGTACCCTTCATTGGGATGAGGAATCGGCGAATGGGTGCGATCGCGGAAAAGCATCACGTCATGGGTCTCGCAACAACGCGGGCATTAGCCATCTTGGCCGTCTACATCATCCATTATAAGCAGACGTGCGGCGCGACCGCTATATCTTTCTTGGCGTATTCCTTAGAGCGCTTAACGTTTGCGTTGCATCTACGCGAGAGAACCCCCCCCTTGACCCCCCCTTCGTAAGGGGGGGATTCAGAGGGGCGGGCCTCCCAAAAATCCCCCCCTTACGAAGGGGGGGAACGGGGGGGTCGAGGCCTCGGCCCCGTCTCGAGGCCGAGTCACGTAGGCCATCCAACCGTTCGGCGCTCTAGATTGTCAGGGGATGACAGGACAGTTTCGGATTTCGGGCTGTAGCCCATACCGATGCGCCCGGGTCTTGTCAGATTGAATCGACCGACGATGTCGATGCGAGCGACGTGTGATCATGTCGAACGATTCGATCGCCACCCGCTCGAGTCGTCGTGACAGTCGAACTTGAACGTCGCGAGGGATTCCCTGATGATCGAGGGGGGGCCCGATCCCGTGCGGCTCCCACGCAAGGGGTTCCCCGTGACGACTCGCGATCGACCCGCCACCGTACATCAAATCCTGGACGTGCCGGCCGATCGGCTCGCCGCGGTGGTCGGATCGTGGACCGAGCCTTCGATCCTGGAGAGCGGTCCCGGCTTCGGCGAGGCCGGCCGGTGGAGCGTCCTCACGGCTCGCCCGCGACTCGTCTTCGAGGCCACGGGGACGCGATGGTCGATCGCCAGCGACGCGGGCTCGGTGGAATCGGGCGACGACGATCCCCTCGCGGCACTCGCACGGCTCGTCCATCGCTTTCGCCTCGCGGATCCGGCCGAGGAGCCGGATCCGGAGCTTCCCCCCTTCCAGGGGGGCCTGATCGGATTCATCGGCTACGACCTCGCTCCGCGGCTGGAACGTCTGCCGCGACGGGCGCGCGCGACTCGCGGATGCCCGACATTCGCATGGCCCTCTACGATACGGCGATCGCCGTCGATGCGAACACGGGTCTGGTCCACCTCTACGCCTGGGACCTCACCGGACAGGGGCGGTCGGCCACCGAGCAGCGAGGTCAGCGGTGGGGCCGGACGATCCAGGGCGCGCTCCGCGAGCCGCCGGCCCCGGACCGCGGATCGGTCGGCGTTTCGCCGCTCGTCAGCTCGTTCGATCGCGAGTCGTACGTGAAAGCCGTGCAACGCGTGCTGGAGTACATCGCGGCGGGAGACGTCTTCCAGGTCAACTTGTCGCAACGCTTCTCGGCCCGGGGACGGTTCGATCCGCTGGACCTCCATCTCCGGCTGCGCGACCGCAGCCCCGCGCCGTTCTCGGCCTTCCTGCGCTGGGGCGAGCTCGCCGTGGTCTCGGCCAGTCCTGAGTGGTTCTACCAGACGCGCGGCGACCGGATCGTCACCCGGCCGATCAAGGGGACGCGGCCGCGGGGACAGAACGAGGACGACGACGCGCGGCTCGCGGCCGAGCTGGCGGCATCGCCCAAGGACCGCGCCGAGCTGACCATGATCGTCGACCTCGAACGCAACGACCTGGGCCGCGTCTGCCGGTATGGGTCGGTCGTCGTCCGGGATGCTCTCCGTGTCGAATCGTTCGCCCAGGTGCATCACCTGGTCGCCACCGTCGAGGGACGGATCCGGCCCGGCGTCGGCCCGGTGGACGTGGTCCGCGCGATGTTTCCTGGCGGGTCGATCACCGGCGCCCCCAAGATTCGGGCGATGGAGATCATCGACGAGCTCGAGCCGGACCGCCGTAGCCTCTACACCGGCGCCATCGGCTACCTGAGCCGAGGGGGCTCGAGTGCCTTCAACATCGCGATCCGCACCATCCTGGTCGAGGGCGATCGCGCCAGCTATCAGGTCGGCGGCGGGATCGTCGCCGATTCCGACCCGGAAGCCGAGTACGAAGAGACCCTCGCCAAGGGCCGGGCGATGTACGCGGTCTTGGACGGACAGGGGGGCTCGTCGCGCTGACGTGGTGGTCAATTTCGCCTCTTAGCCGAATGCCTCAATCCAAAAGGGAACACGCAAATGAAGCCCAAGGAAAAAGCCATTCTCGACCGCATCAAGGATCTTGAAGAGGCGATCACCAAAGGACGGGAATACTTGGAGAGTGGAGCACATGCGGATTGGCACGGGTTCCGGCCCGTGTTCGTTACCAAAATGAAGGACGGTAAGGCATTGCCACCTCATAAAGACTGGGTAAAAAACGTGTTTCTTCCAAGATCTGAAACGGCATTGAGGGAGGCGGAGAGATTACTCGAAAGGCTGACTTAGGCTCGACTTTGTTGTGACAGAACCGACTGACAGTTGGGAATCCGGCGGACTGCACACGCAATGATCTGGACACGCGGCGAGATCATCCCCGACGAGGCGCTGCGCATCAGCGTGCTCGACCGGACATTCGAACACGGCCTCGGGCTGTTCGAGACGTTCCGCACCTGGAACGGCCACGCGACGCTGCTGGATCGCCACCTGGAGCGGATGCGTCGCTCGGCTGACGAGCTGGGTTTACCCCTGTATACCGGCGATCTGCCGGATTTCGGGGCCGTGGTCCGGCTGAAGCAAGCGACCTCGCGCCGGATCGGGCGACGTGCGATTGCGCATCGTCCTCACGGGCGGTCTGCCCGTAGGGTGCTCTGTGAGCACCGGTCTGCATGCCATCGCTGATCCGGTGCTCAGAGAGCACTCTACGAGCGCCTGGATGACCGCGGGGCCGTTGCCTCCGCCGTTGCGAACCGGCGGCGCCCGGATCCTGCGATCGATCCTCGCCGATCCCCAGGATCCCCTCGCCCGGCACAAGACCCTCAACTACTGGCGCCGGCGGATCGAACAGGCTCGGGCCGAGGAGGAAGGCGCCGACGATGTGCTCTGCGTGACGCCCGACGGACTGATCTGCGAGGGGACACGCTCCAACATCTTCCTGATCCGCGACGATCGTTTGATCACCCCGGGGACCGACGGCCCCCTCCTCGCCGGCGTGATGCGCCGGGTCGTGATCGAGCAGGCCCGCATCGACGGGATCCCTGTCGTCGAAGGCCCGGTGGGTCTCGACGCGGTCAACTCGGCCGATGAGGCTTTCCTCACCAATTCGGTCCGCGGTATGCTGCCGGTGGCCCGGCTCCTGCACGCCGACCTGCCGGCGCCCGGGCCCGTGACACGACGCCTCTGGGACCGGATCCTGCCCTGGCTCGAATCGGGAGGCTCGACTTCATGACGACCGTCGCCGACGTGGCCGCGTGGCTCGAGGGATTCGCCCCGTCGCACCTGGCCGAATCGTGGGACAACGTCGGCCTGCTCTGGGGCGACCCGGCCGCGGCGGCGGACCGGATCATGACCTGCCTCACCGTGACCCCGACGACGGCCGACGAGGCCATCCGCGAGCGGGCCGGCCTGATCGTCAGCCATCATCCCGTGCTCTTCCGCGAGGTGAAGCGAATCCGCGCCGACCTGGCCGAGACCGGCCACCTGTGGGCGCTGGCCCGGGCCGGGATCGCGGTCGCCAGCCCGCACACGGCGTTCGACAACACGCGGGACGGGATCAACGACCTGCTCTGCGTGCGCCTGGGGATCACCGAGGCCGTCCCCTTGCGGCCGATCGCGGGCCGGCGGGGAAGTGGCGGGGGTGCGTCACCCTCGGGCCCGAGCACGTTCAAGGTCGTCGTCTTCACCCCGGGCTCGGACAAGACCGCGGTGATGGCGGCGGTCTTCGAGGCCGGGGCCGGCGTGATCGGTGATTACCGGGAATGCTCGTTTGCGCTCCCCGGGGTGGGGACGTTCTTCGGTACCGAGGCCACCGACCCGACCGTCGGTCAGCGGGGACGGCGTGAAGAGGTCGCCGAATGGCGGCTCGAGTTCGTCTGCCCGGCCGAACGGCTCGCGTCGGTCCTGGCCGCGATCCGAACCCGCCACTCGTACGAGGAGCCGGCGATCGACGTCTATCCGCTGCAAGACGTCCGTCCGGGAACGGGTCGGCCGGAAGGTGCCGGGGCCGGTCGGGTGGGCCGCCTCCTCGAACCGCTTTGCCTGGCCGACCTCGCGGAATACGTCCGCCGCGCCCTGAACAGCTCGTGCGTCCAGATGGTGGGCGATCCGGAACGATCGATCGAACGCGTGGCGGTTTCCTGCGGCGCGGGGGACGACTTCCTGAACGACGCCGCCCGCGCCGGGGCCGACGTCCTTCTCACCGGAGAGGCGCGGTTCCACCGCGGGCTCGAGGCCGAGGCGCTGGGCATCGCCCTGATCACCGCCGGCCACCATGCCACCGAGCGGATCGGCGTCGAAGTGCTGGCGAGCCGGATCGCCGCGGCTTTCCCCGGGTCAAGCGTCTGGCCGAGCCGGTCCGAGCGCGACCCATTCCGTCTCGTCGCGCCTGCGGTGGCCGCGACCCCGTAGCCACTCGGGGCGGGGCCCTCCATCGTCCCGTCACACTAATAATCCGGATCGACGCCGCGAATGACATGGTGGCATCGCTGCGACGAAGCGGCGCGTATCCCAGCCCGACACCGCCGGAGAGTCCACCCGGGAAGGCCGATCCACGAGAGGGGCGATCCGATGGAGATCTTCAGTTTGATCGCAGCCTGTGTCTTCCTGGCGGTCCTCAAATTAGGACCCCTCCTGATCTGGCCCCAACGGGGGAACGTCTCGGAGAAGTTATCCAAGCGCCAGACCGAGACGCTGCTCAGGGCTTGGGATGAATTCGACCTCGGCCGGAACCGCCCGGAGCCGCCACGACGAACGGGCGGGCGCGGCGTCATGTGGGATGAATGGCTGGACGAAGACCACACTCCTCGCTTGCCGACCGCGCAAAGAAAACCCCGGGGGCGTCCCCGGGGAAATTCCCCTCATTGACTCTCGACCATACTCCGGCTCGCTCTCCTTCGCGATCTGGTACGCTCCGCCCCATCCCGATGACGGTTCTCAGGCCTTCTTTTTGGCCTTCACGGGCCCGGCGGGAGACGGCGCTTCCTCTTCTTCTTCTACACCTTCTGCCGTCCCAGGCTTGGCGGGCCGGGCCGTCGGCAGCGCGAGGAACATCTGGTGCTCCCACTGGCCCGACCAGAACTGACCCGTCCATTTTTGCAGCGAGATCGCCCGGACTGTCGGCCGATCCTCATCTCGAATCACTTCCCCCCACGCGCCGGTATATGCCGCCCGGACCTGGGAAGAACTCTCGCCCACACAGAGCAACCGCTCGCCACTGGGGGACAAGCACGCCACCGCTCGCCAGTCTTGAGCACCGACCGTTCCACTACTCATCGTTGGTTATTCCTTGTTTCCTTCGATCCTTCCCACCCCGGCCATCCGCGCAGGCCACAAACAAGAAAACGATCTCTACCCTGTCCCTCGGCAGAGATCCCTTCCATCACGATCATCCATGGAACCCTGCTATTGCAGGGTGCCAGGCGCGGCGAGAGCGAGGAGGAATGACCGCAACTGTCGAGCACGCACGAGGTTGCAGGAGGAGGGACTGAACGGCAGCCAATCGATCCGGACGTCATCGGACGGCCGGGCAATCCATGGAACACCGAATCAGGTCAATCAGATGAATTGTAGCGGCCAGTAAGCCCTGCGGCGAACAAAATCTTGAAAAACCGGAGAAGGAAAAGGTCGCCGTGGCGCCTTTATCGGGCCTCACGCCCCCGGTGGCGTTTCACCCACCCTACAGATGACATCCATACACCCCCTCACAGTCGCACGAGCACCTTGCCATGGCGGCCAACGGTATCGGCCTGCTTGGCCGCCTCCCTGATGTCCTCGAGAGGATAGGTCCGGCCGATCTCCGATCGGAGCACGCCCTGTCGAATCATGGATGCGATCTCGCGGAATAGCATCAATGCGGAAGGGATGGAGCGTTCGCGCATCCAGTAGCCGAGCCAGAATCCTTCGACGATGCGTTTACCGGAGATCATCAACCGGGGATCGATCTGGATCGGCTGGCCGGAGAGGGTGCCATAGAGGATGAGGCGGCCGTCGGGGGCGAGCGAGCGCAGCACGGCGGTCCCGGTCTCGCCGCCGACCGGGTCGATGGCGTACCTGACGCCCTCGGGTCCGACGATGCGTCGGACCTGCTCGTCGATCGGACCGTCCTCGCTGGAGATGACGGCGTCCCCGCCGAGCGTCCTGAGCTCGTCGATCGCCTCGCGGCGGCGGACGACGTTGAGCGTCTTGAAGCCGTCGTGGCGACCTAGGTTGATCATCATGCGGCCGAGTGTCGAACCGGCGGCCGACTGGAGCAGCCATTCGCCGCGGCGGACCTTCAGCACGTGCCGCGCGAGCGCCAGCACCGTCGCCGGGTTGATGAAAGCCACCGCCGCCTGCTCGTCGGGGATATCGTCGGGCAGCGGACGAGCTTGCCGCCAGGGGATCACCGCGTACTCGGCCCAGTTGCCGCCCGCGCTGTTGATCGCGATGACCCGCTTCCCCTTGACAAAGCGGCCGAGCAGCCCGGCCCCAACCTCATCGACGACGCCGACACCCTCAAAACCCGGCGTCGCGGGCAGCTCGGGCAGCACGCCGTACCGGCCGCGCACGACCAGGATGTCAGACGGGTTGACCGGGCTCAGGATCATCCGGACCCGGACCTCGCCCGGCCCCGGATGCGGCTCCGGTACGTCCCGGACCTGGAGCACCTCTTCAGGATCCCCAAACCTCTCGAAGACGGCGGCTTTCATCTGTTGTCCGTGGTCCGTTGTCCATAGTCCGTTGTCCGTGGAGGCCAGGCCTGGCATGGCAGACTCTAGGGTGTGGACAGCTCGGGATCAACCACCTAGCCCCTACTACCTTCGTCCGACTTCGGTTATTCTGCCGACTGAGGAGGGTTCTTTTCGACGCACAACGGACAACGGACGGCGGACCAGAGATGCTAGTGACAACCGAATGGCTGGCGGAACACCTTCAAGATCCGGACGTCCGGGTCGTCGACATGAGGGGCTACGTGGTGACGCGGCCGATCGGGCCGGGCGTCGATGAAGCCGAGTACCGAGGTGCCTCCGAGGAGTACCTCGCATCGCATATCCCCGGCGCGGTCTATGTGGACTGGACGCGCAACATCGTCGACCTGGACGATCCCGTGCCGGCCCAGATCGCGCCGGCGGGGCGGTTCGCCGAGGCGATGGCCGTGCGCGGCATCGGAGACGGGACGCACGTGATCGCCGTCGATCATGCCGGCGGCCAGTACGCGACGCGGCTGTGGTGGGCGCTCGGCTACTACGGTCACGACCGGGTGAGCGTGCTGGACGGCGGCTGGAACCGATGGCTCGATGAGGACCGACCGACACAGGCGGGCGCGGTCTCGGTGCCGCGCGCGACGTTCACGCCGCGGCCGCGGCCCGAGCGACGGGTCACCGGGGATCAACTCAAGGCGAGCCTGGGCGGAACCGGGCGCGACTGGCAGCTCGTCGACGCCCGCGACGCGGGGCAATACACCGGGGCCCGGCGCCGGGGGGATCGCGGCGGACATATCCCGGAAGCGATCAACGTCCCGCGCGAGCTGTTCTTCGCGCCGGGCGGCGGGTTCCGCCCGCTGGAGGATGTCAGCCGGCTCATCGAGGAGCACGGGCTGAGGCCGGACCGGCCCACCGTGGCGTATTGCAACGGCGGCGTCGCGGCCACCGTCGTCCTGTTCAACCTGGCGAGGCTGGGCTACACCGACTCGGCCAACTACGACGGGTCCTGGAACGAGTGGGGCAATCGGCCCGACCTGCCGGTGGATACCTCCGCGGGAGGAGACTCTTGATCCGCGTCCTGGATTACCACAAGGCGTACCGCACCACGGTCGCGGTCGAGGGGCTGTGCTTCGAGGTCCTTCCCGGCTCGGTCCTGGGCCTGATCGGACCCAACGGCGCCGGCAAGACGACGACCCTCCGCGCCCTGGCGGGCATCATCCGGCCGACCCGCGGTCGGCTCTTCGTCGCGGGACACGACGTCGTCAATGACCCCGTCGCCGCCAAGCGCGAGCTGGCCTATATCCCGGACGATCCCAAGCTGTTCGACGCGCTGACGGTCTGGGAGCACCTCCAGTTCATCGCGTCGGCCTATCGCGTCGACGACATCGCCGCCCGGGGCGCGGCGCTGCTGGAGCAATTCGAGCTGGAGGAGAAGCGCGACACGATGGCCCAGGAGCTGTCGCGCGGGATGCGGCAGAAGGTGGCGATCTGCTGCGCCTACCTGCACGACCCCCGCGTCATCCTCTTCGACGAGCCGCTGACGGGGCTGGATCCCTACGCCATCCGCACGCTCAAGGCGTCGATCGCCCGGCGGGCCGCCGCGGGCGCCGCCATCATGGTCAGCTCGCACCTGCTGTCGCTGGTCGAGGACCTGTGCACGCACCTCCTGATCCTGAACAAGGGGCGATGCCTCTTCTGGGGCACGCTCGAGGAGGCCAGGGCGCGCTACGCCGACCTTCAGGGTGATGCCTCGCTCGAGGAGGTCTTCTTCCGCGCGAACGAGCAAGCCCGGACGGCGAAGACGCTCGTCGAGGAACCCGGCGAACTGTGATGAATCGCGCCCTGTTCAAACTGCTGCTGCTCAACAACAAGGCGATCCTGCGCCGGACGCTCCGCGGCGCCAGGACGGTGCGCGGGGCCTTCCTCCTGCTGTTCAGCCTGGGGCTCATCGTCCTGATCATCGGGCCGCAGATCGCCTCGGCGATCATCATGAGGGGCCGTCCCGAGCTGCGACACGTCTCCGGGGCGGTCGCGGCCTTCGCGCCCTGGGACTCCTCGCCCTGACGCTGCTGTCCGTCTTCAGCTCGGCGGGCGAGGCGGCGATCTTCTTCACGCCGGCCGAGGTCGATCTGCTGTTCGCGGCACCGTTCTCGCGCCGCGAGCTGCTGATCTACAAGCTGGCGAAGACGGCGCAGGCCCTGGTCTTCATCTCGGCGTTCATCACGCTGATGATGCAGATGAGCCTCCGCTCCTCGCTGGCGGGCTTCGTCGGCATCATCCTCGCGCTGGCGATGATCCAGCTCCTCGGCATGGCGACGGCGCTGGCCAGCCACATCGCGACCGAGTCGGCTTACACCCGGGCGCGGAAGGTCGTGCTGCTCGTCGTGGCGGTCGTCGCGCTGGCGGGCCTGGCGGAATCGCTGCGGCGGGCCGAGGCCCGCGGGTTCGGCGAACTGCTGATGAACCTGCGGGATTCGCCGATCTTTCGGGTCGTGCTGGCGCCGTTCCAGGTCTTCACCGCCACGATCTTCGCGGAGGACTGGTTCCCGGAGCTAGTCGGCTGGGGCGCGGGGCGCTGGCGATCGACGCGGCCCTGATCGCGCTGGTGCTCAAGCTGGACGCCAACTACATCGAGTCGGCCGCAGCGATCAGCCAGAAGGTCTACGAGCGGATCCGCCGCACCAAGCAGGGCGGCGGGATCGCGATGCCGGTCGGCGCCCGGGCGGGCCGGCTGCGCCTGCCGCCGTTCCCCTGGCTGGCCGGGGCCGGGCCGATCGCATGGCGCCAGTTGCTGGTGGTCCTGCGGACCTCGCGGCACATGGTGATCCTCTCCACGGTGATCGTCGGCGTGGCCGCCGCCACGTTCGCGTTCTCGGCGGGTCCGGGACGGGTCCAGGCCGCGTCGATTGCTTTTCCCGCGTCGGCCGTCGGGATGATCTTCTACCTGACCTTCATCTTCACGATGCAGCTCCCCTGGGCGTTCCGGGGCGACATCGATCACATCGACTTCCTCAAGACGCTCCCCGTGCGGCCCGCGAGGCTGGCGGCCGGCGAGCTGGCCGGCGGAGTGCTGCTCCTGACCGCGACCCAGGTCCTCCTCTTCGGCGCGGTGGCGGCCGTATCCCCGGCGAGCTGGCCGATCACGCTGGCCGCCGCCGCGTTCTGCGGGCCGTTCAACGGGCTGATGATGTCGACCAACAACCTGCTGTTCCTGATCTACCCCGTGCGGCACCCGGGGGGGACGACCTTCGACTTCCAGATGATGGGCAAGATGTCGCTGTTCATGTTCCTCCAGTTCTTCATCCTGCTCGCCCTGGTGGGCCTCGCCGCGGCGCTGGGGGGCGCCGCGTATTTCCTCGCGGGCTATTCCTGGGCGGCGTTCGCGATCACGAGCTGGCTGATGTTGACGGCCGAGCTGATCCCTCTGGTGCTGGGCGTCGCCTGGGCCTTCCAGCGATTCGATGTCAGTACGCAAACACCGACCTGATCGGGCGAACCAGGCTCTTGTCGCGGTCCGGGGCGCGGCGTACTGTATTAAGTCGATTGAGTTCGGGGCCGCGGCGACGTCCCTCCGCTCGCACAGACGGCGGGGCCTCGCGTCGGCCCGGATTCGCGCGTGTCGTGGACGTTGGGGCGAACGCAAACGGGAGATTCGCTCGATGACAGACCAGAAACCCAGGAAGCCCGGAGAGGTGGGCGGCCACAGCCGGCGCGACTTCTTGCGGGGCTCGGGCGTGGCGGCGGCCACGGCCGTGCTGACCGGCCAGGCGGTCGGGGTGCTCGAGGAGGCCCAGGCCGCCGACGAGCCGAAGGTGCTCTCCGGCACCGTCGAGATCACGCTGAAGGTCAACGGACAGGATCGCTCGTGCCAGGTCGAGCCCCGCAGCACGCTGCTCGACACGCTGCGCAACCGGCTCGATGTGACCGGACCCAAGCGGGTCTGCGACCGGGGGAGCTGCGGCGCCTGCACGGCGATCGTCGACGGCGAGGCGATCTACTCGTGCACCACGCTGGCCGTCTCGTGCCAGGGCAAGACGATCGAGACCGTCGAGAGCTTCGACGCCGGCGAGCGCGGGGTGCCCCACGCCTTCCACCAGAACGACGCCCTGATGTGCGGCTACTGCACGCCCGGGTTCGTCACCGCGTGCAAGTCGTACCTCGACAAGCACCCGAACGCCACCGAGGACGAGATCCGCAAGGGCATCGACGGCAACATCTGTCGCTGCGGAACGTACATCGGCGTCCTGGCGGCGGCGCAGGCCGCGGCCAAAGCGATGAAAGGAGCCTGAGCCATGGCAGAGTGGCCCGCAGCACCCAATTTGATCGGCAAGCGCATCCCCCGGCTCGACGGCCTGCTCAAGGCGTCCGGCAAGGCGAAGTATCCCTCCGACGTCCGGCCCGAAGGGACCCTGTTCGGCGTGATGCTCTATAGCCCCCACGCCCACGCCAAGGTCAAGTCGATCGACATCTCGGCCGCCGAGAAGATGCCCGGCGTCAAGGCCGTCATCGCGATCGCCAAGCCGGACGCGACCCTTCGCTACCACGGCGACGACGTCGCTGCGGTGGCCGCCGAGACCGAGGAGCAGGCGCGCGACGCCGTCCGCGCCATCAAGGTCAACTACGAGGTCCTCCCGCACGTCGCCACCGAGGCGCTCTCGATGGCCGAGCGGGCGCCCGAGGTCTTCAGGGGCGGCAACGTCCGCGCGGGCCGCAGCCAGACCAAGGGCAAGCCCGAGGAGGCGATGGCCTCCGCAGAGGTCACGGTCGAAGGGACGTACTCGGTCCCGATGATCACACACGTCTGCCTCGAGCCGCACGGCCTGACCGCCAAGTGGGAGGGAGACGACAAGATCGTCGCCTGGGCGAGCACGCAGAACGTCAACGGCGTCGGCAACGAGCTGGCCGCCGCGTTCAAGATCCCCACGGCGAACGTCCTGGTCTACACCGACTTCATGGGCGGCGGCTTCGGCTCGAAGTTCCAGGCCGACATCTGGGGTAAGACGGCGGTCGAGCTGTCCAAGAAGGCCGGCGGCCGGCCGGTCAGGATGTTCCTCGACCGGGTGCAGGAGCACCTCGCCGCGGGCAACCGCCCGAGCGGCTGGGCCCACATCAAGATGGGCGCCAACCGCGACGGCACGATCGTCGCCATGATCGCCGAGGCGCACGGCACCGGCGGTGTCGGCGGCGGTGCCGACGTGATCCTGCCCTACGTCTATGCCACTCCCAGGGCCGGCATCCCCAACACGCTGCTCAAGCAATCGACCGTCTTCACCAACTTCGGCAGCTCGCGAGCCATGCGGGCCCCGCGCCACCCCCAGAGCTGCCTGCTCACCGAGGCGGCCATGGACGACCTGGCCGAGAAGCTGGGCATCGACCCGCTCGAGCTCAGGCTCAAGAACCTGCCCGATCCCAGGGCCGACTTCCACACGCCGATCTACCGGTCCGAGATCGCGATGGGTGCCGAGCTGATCGGCTGGCAGGAAAAGCGCAAGCCGCGCGGCAAGAGCGGCACCGGCCCGATCCGAACCGGGATGGGCATGGCCCTGCACCAGTGGGGCGGCGGCGCCGCCCAGGGCAAGCAGGTCTCCTGCACGATCAACCCGGACGGCTCGGTCGAGGTCAAGACCGCCACCCAGGACATCGGCACCGGCGCCCGCACGATCCTCGCGATCATCGCCGCCGAGATCCTCGGCCTCCAGCCGACCGACATCATCAGCAGCATCGGCAACTCCTCGTACCCGCCGGGTCAGGCCTCGGGCGGGTCGACCACCACGCCGACCATGTCGGCGCCGTGCTACGACGCGGTCACCAAGGCCCGCGACGCCCTGTTCAAGAAGGTCGCGTCGGCCTTCAACAACGCCAGGCCCGAAGACCTCACGCTCAAACAGGGCCAGGTCTGGGTCTCGGGCGAACCGGTCGGCTCCTGGAAGGACGCCTGCCGCAAGCTCGGGACCTCGTCGATCTCCACCACCGGCGACTTCATCGATGGGCTGACCAGCTCGGGCGTCGGCGGCTGCCAGTTCGCCGAGGTGGTCGTCGACCTCGAGACCGGCGTGGTCAAGGTCAAGAAGATCGTCGCCATCCAGGACACGGGCCTGATCATCGACAAAATGACCTGGGAGAGCCAGGTCTACGGCGGCGTGATCATGGGGCTCAACTACGGCCTGTTCGAGGAGCGGGTGGTCGACATCACCACCGGCCGGATGCTCAACCCCGACATGGAGTGGTACAAGCTGGCCGGGGCCTCGGATATCCCCGAGATCATCGTCCGGGCCTATGAGCCCGACGAGCAGAAGGCCCGCGGAGTCATCGGCGTCGGCGAGCCGCCGACGATCTCAACGGCCGCCGCGATCGGCAACGCCGTCTCCAACGCCATCGGGGTCCGCGTCCCCGAGTGGCCCATGACCCCCCGCAACGTGCTCAACGCCCTGGCCACGGCCTCCAGAGAAGGGAGAGCGTAACCCATGAAAGCCTTCGAATACGCTGCCCCCACGACGGTCGAGGACGCCGTCAAGCTGCTCGGCGCCCCCAACTCGGCGCCGCTGGCCGGGGGCACCGACCTGCTGGGCAGGACCAAGGACTACGTCACCTCCCCCGACCGGGTGGTCTACATCAAGGACATCAAGGAGCTCGCCGGGATCTCCGGCGACCCCAAGGCAGGCGGGCTGACGATCGGGGCCGGGACCCGGCTCTCCGACATCGTCCACCATGCCGGAATCCGCGAGTCCTACCCGGCGCTCTGGCAGGCGACCTCCGAGGTCGGCTCGGTCCAGATCCGCAACATGAGCACGGTGGGCGGCAACCTGCTCCAGCGCCCCGCTGCTGGTACTACCGCGCCGGCTTCGGCCTGCTCGGCCTGCAGGACGGCAAGAGCCTCGTCCGCGCCGGAGACAACCGCTACCACGCCATCTTCATGACCAGCGGCGACGCCCTCTTCGTCAGCCCGTCGAGCCTCGCGGTGGCCCTGATCGCCCTCGGCGCCTCGGCGAAGATTCGCGGGCCGAAGGGCGAACGCACCCTGAAGGTGGAAGAAATCTACCAGGTGCCGAAGCGCGACTCCGACAGCGAGTTCACGCTCGAGGCGGGCGAGATCCTGACCCAGGTCACGATCTCGGGCGCCGGCAAGAATGCCTCGTACGAGGCCCGTCAGAAGCAGGCGCAGGACTGGCCGCTGGTGATGGCGTCGGTCAACCTGACCATGGACAACGACACGGTCTCGGCCGCGCGGGTCGTGATCTACGGCGTGGCGCCGATCCCCTGGCGCAGCGCGGCGGCCGAGCGGGCGATCACCGGCAAGCGGCTGACGCCGGAAACGGCCGCGGAGGCCGGCGAGGCGGCCATCGCCGGGGTCGAGCCCCTGTCGATGAACGCCTACAAGGTCCCCCTGACCAGGACCGTCGTGAAGCGGGCCCTGATCCGGGCGGTCAATCCCAAGGGATACTGGGAGGAGGCGTGAACCGCCGCAATGCCGTGGCCGAACCCGCATCGAATGAGTTCGTTGCTCCCGGCTCCAAGCCGCGCGCGGCGACCTGCCGCCATTTGCGCAGCAATAGCATGTACATCTTCGACGGCCGTCCCGACGGCGGCGACGACGATGACGACTACGAACCTTCGGCGTGCTGGTGCCTGCTGACCATGAAAGCCTTCGGGCCCGACGACGATCTCGTCGGACGCCCCGAATGCCGGGATTCCGGCCGTTCCTGCTACGAACCGCTGTAATCGGAGACGAGCGTATCTAAATAGATCCACCCAATGGGGAAAGTAGCGACGAGCGGGATGTAGGGTGGGCTCTGCCCACCGACGAGAGGCCCTCATCGGTGGGCAGAGCCCACCCTACTTTCCCTCTTGTGTGGATCTATTTAGAGCGCTTAACGCTTGCATCGCAGCGACACGAGGAAACCCCCCCTATCCCCCCCTTCGCAAGGGGGGGATCAAGAGGGGCTCTCCCCCCTTCGCAAGGGGGGGATCAAGAGGGGCGGACCTCTCTCCGTCCCCCCCTTACGAAGGGGGGTCTGGGGAGGTCGAGGCTTCAGCCCGGCCTCGCGGCCGAACCACCTCGGCCATCCATTCGTTAACCGCTCTAGAAACCGCCGCCCACCCTCGGGTGGCGGCCCGAGTGAATTCGACGCCTCGGCGATGGGAAACCGTCGCCGAGGCGTTTTTCTTGCGCCGGACGACGCCCTCAGGCCCGGGAGCCACGGGGGACGGACCACCGGGCAGGCGACGGGGGACCGGTCGGACGAGCGAACGGCCGGAGTCCAGCATCAACGGGAGCCGAGAGATCGACCCCGTCGCATGAATCAAGGGGTGAGGACAGGGTCAAGCGATCCGATCGGCATGCGTCCCGCGTCGCTCGGCTCGCCGCCGCGACCGTCGCGATCCGCGTTCCCTCACCCGAGCTGCCGAGTCGATCCGGCGCCGTTCCGGCCTGGCGGCGGTCGCCGAGGGCGGCGAATCCCCCGACTCCGCGCTCCGGTGCGGGCGGCTCCCCGAGCCTTCTCCCCGACCCTTAAGATCGACACCTCCGCCCGGGCTGACTCATTCCTATAAGAACTTAACGGAACAACAAATTTCGTCAAAATCTCTCTTGAAGCTTGAGAATCTGGATGTCATTCTAAGAGTCGTCGTTCTTCTTGCGGAGAGAGACGACAAGCTCATTTCGAGTTTCGCTAACTCGGTCCTAGTTCACGAGGAGAATCGAGCAATGGGCGACGCACGCGACACCGCCAAGAAGAAGAAGGCCGACGAAAAGAAGTTGACCGCCAAGAAGCCGGCCGCGAAGGCCGAGGCTAAGGCCGCCCCGAAGAAGAAATGAGGGTCCCGACGCGAGTCTCCTTTGCCCGGACCCGGGCGCGCGACGATCCCTCGAGAGTCGCACGCCCGGGTCCGGTTCGTTTCACGGCGACCGGTCGGTCCGATTCAGCGACGAGGCCGTCGGGATGCTCCGGCATCGGGACGCTCGCTCCTGAGCAGCGCTTCCTGGGCGGCCTGAAGGCTGCGGGTCGAGAGCGCCACGGTAAACGGGTGGGACGGCACGGCGTACTGCTCGTCCGAGAGCTGGCCGGCCAGGGCGAACGCCGATCGCGCCAGCTCGCGCCGTCCCGACGCGTGCCAGACCCATCCCATCCAGAGCAGCATCCGCGCGAAGATCTCGAGGCGGTCGCACAGCAGGTGCTCGAACAGGTATCGATAGGCACCGGCGTCGCGGATGGGATCCGGGCTCGCGTCGCGCTCCCTCAAGCTGATCTCCTCGGCCATCTCGAAGGTGAGCGCCGAACGGTCGAGCCAGGCCGGGCAGGCGTCGAGGACCTGGTTGACCCGCGAGGACATTTCCTCGGCGGGGATCGCCTCGAATGGCGGCCCGGGAAGGATCGGGGGTAATCCGAACGGGAGGATCTCCAGCCCGATCGTCGCATCCAGCCAGGTCCGGACCGGGGCGGGAACGTCCTTGCCGCTCAGCACGAGGCTTCCACCCAGGAGGCTCACGGCCAGCTCGGGGACGTCGAGCGCGTAGTCTCCCTCGGCCCGGTCGATCCATTCATCGATCAACCGGCCGGCGGACGGCCCCTCGCGCTCGACCTCGCCGACCACATCGAGGACCCCGTGGCGGACATCCGACCGGAAGGCCGCGGTCCGCCGGAATTCACCGTCGCGAGCCGAAAGCACGATGGTCCCACGGCCGTCCCAGTCGATGGCCGTCACCAGCGAACGGACGATCCGGTCGGCGAGACGATTCCATTCGGCCGCGAGGTGGCGTCCTCCGCGATCGGCCAGGATGACCGGCAAGGACGCCTTGCATTCGGCGGGGACCGACCCGACGGCGCCGACGCCGCTCTCGGATGCCGGTCCGCCGTTGATGCGAGAATCGTGATCGTGGCGAACCGCGAGGCCGGCCGCCGCGCGGACGACCGGGTCGTGCTCCGAGCCGAGCAGCCGGAGGAGTTCGCGGATGGCGGGCCGTTCCCGATGCTCGGCGAGCGCCGCGATGACCTGGAGGCGGGTCTCCTCGTCGACGGCCGAGAGGCTCTCGATCGCCGCCCAGCGCTCGTCGGGGTCGTCTTCCAGTCGCGCGACGACCTCCTCGAGCCAGTCGGCCCCCGTATCATCGTCGCCCTTCTCGATCCCGGAGGACGGACTGGCCCTCTCGGTCGGGTCTCCGTCGAGATCGCGGGAATCCTCGGGTTCTGGGTCGGGCGGATCCATGGCGTCCCTTCCTGTGGAGAACCGGTGAATCACACCTCGCTAGAGGGATCGGGCTCACGGACCCGTGTCCGTCTCGCTCCGGATCGCCTACGGGCGGCCCGGCCCGGCGAGACTGGACCACGGGTTGCGGGACCCGGCGCCGGCGCCCGGCTCGATCTCCGCTCGCTCGAAGAGTCCCTCGTCGAGCTCCGTAAGGAACCGGCTGGGCGTGGTGAAGACGATCGGTCCCCGTGCGCCGCGGGGGAGGCACAGCGGGTAGCTGATCGTCAGCTCGTTCATCGCGCGGGAGATGCCCACGTAGAAGATCCGGCGCTCCTCCTCTTCGCCCCCGGGCTCGTCGAGGGCCCGGCGATGGGGGAAGCTCTCCTCGATGACCCGGGGCATGAAAACATGGGACCACTCCAGCCCCTTGGCCTGGTGGATCGTGCTGAGCACCAGGACCTCGCGGGTCTCGTCCGTGGCGATCGAGTCCATGCCGTAGACGTCTCCCGCCAGGATCAGGTCGGCGACGAGCCGCTGGAGGCTGTCGTACCGCCCGGCCAGCAAGGCGAACTGCTCGAGATCGGCGATGCGATTGTCGGGCCGCTCGTACTTCAGCCGGACGGTGGCCGGATAACCCCCCTTGAGGATCGCTCCGATGGCCGCCGCCGGGTTGGTCTCGGGACTGGTCGACCGGAGCTTACGGAGGTCGCCGACGAACCCCGCGAAGAACCCCTTGCTCTTGGCCGGCAACAGCGCCATGGCCTCGGCCGACTCGATCGCGTCCAGGGCGTTCCCGCTCTTCGCCAGGTGCTGGTAGAGTGCGGCGGCCTTGGCGGGACCGACGCCGGGGATCAGGAGCAACAGCCGGCGCCAGGACGCCTCGTCGCGCGGGTTGACCACGATCCGCAGGAAGGCCAGCACGTCCTTGATGTGCGCCTGCTCGAAGAACCGCATCCCGCTCCGCACCGTGTACGGAATCCCGCGCGCAGGACCTCGCCCTGCAAGACGATGCTGTCATAATGATTGCGATAGAGGACCGCGATCTGCCCGAGTGCCAGGCCCTTATCGCGCTCGTCGAGGATCTGCTCGCAGATGAACGCGGCTTCGTCGTAGGCGTCCTCGGCCGCGACGACGAGCGGGAGGACGCCGTCGGAACGGGCCGAGACCAGCTCCTTGGGAAACCCGGTCGTGTTGTGGGCGATCGAGGCCCGGGTGAACGCGACGATCTGGGGCGTCGACCGGTAGTTTGTCTCGAGCTGGAAGATCCGCGCGCCGGGGTGCCGCTCGGCGAACTTGAGGATGTTGTCGTAGTCGGCTCCGCGGAAGCGGTAGATCGATTGGGCGTCGTCGCCGACGGCCGTGAGGTTGCCCGGGCCAGCGGCGGCGATCGCCTCGAGGACGGCGACCTGGACGGCGTTGGTGTCCTGCATCTCGTCGATCAAGAGGTGCCGGAACATCCGGCCCTGGAGCTCGCGCTGTTCGGGGACCTCGCGGATCAGCCGCCCCCACTGGAGCAGCAGGTCGTCGTAGTCCATGCAATTGGCGTCGCGCTTGCGGACGGCATAGGCTTTGGCGACCGCCTCGATCCCGGCGACCCAGTCGGTCAACTCGGGATGGCGCTCGGCGATGAGCTCGGCCAGCGGGCGGTCGACGTTGGCGCTGAAGCTGATCAGGTGCTGGACCTCGGCGGGCCGGGGCGCCATCTTGCCGGTACCGGTCAGCTTGGCGTCGTCCATGGCCAGCCGGATCAGATCGAGCTGGTCCTCGCCGTCGAGGATGGTGAAGTTGGGTTGATAGCCCAGGAGCGGCGCCGCCCGCCGGAGCAGGCGATTGCCGATGTGGTGGAACGTCCCGGCCCAGACCCGGTTGGCCTGTTCGCCGATCAGGGATTCGAGCCGGTGGACCATCTCCCTCGCCGCGCGTCGGGTGAAGGTCACCAGCATGATCGAGTCCGCGGGCACGCCGTTGGCGATGAGATAGGCGACGCGGAACGTGATCACCCGGGTCTTGCCCGATCCCGGCCCGGCCAGGATGAGGTTGTAGCCGTCGGGCGCGGTCACCGCTGCCCGCTGCGACTCGTTCAGCTCGCGCTGGAAGTGCTCGCCGAGCCGGGACGCCGGCGTCGATTTCAGTCGGATCTTCCGCATCGGTGCCACCACGGGGCGAGGATTCCCGGCGTGCCGTCGTTTCGGGAAAACGGTATTATAGCAGGAGAGATCCCGTTTGTTGACCACGAGATCGAAGAGGGAGGTCGATGATGCCCACGACGCCGACGGCCGCCGATTCGCTCTTCCCGCCGGAGTCCCCGGCGACCCCGGCGCGAACCCCGCCGTCCCGACGCTCGATGAGCTCGAATGCTTGACGCCGGGCGAGCGCAAGGTATTCCACGGCGTGGACTGGGACTTCTACGAGCGAGTCGTCGAGGTCGCCTGGGGGAGGAAGTGGCTGCGGATCGCCTACGATGGAAGGAATCTGGAGATCATGTCGATCAGAGGCGTTCACGAGGATGTGGCCGATTTCACGTGGAGGCTCATCGAGATCATCACAGAGGAACTCGAGATTCAATCAAGATCGTTGGGCCGGACGACCTGGAAGCGGCCAGCGATCAAGCGGGGGATCGAGGCCGACGAGTGCTTCTTCTTCCTGCCGGCGAAGCTGGCCGCATTGGCTGCGGCCCTGGCCAGGAAGTCCGAAGATATCGATGACTATCCGAATCCCGATTTGGCCATCGAGGTCGATATCTCTCCGCCCCTGATCGATCGGCCGGGCATCTACGCGGCGCTGCGCGTGCCGGAGATCTGGCGGTTCGGCAAGACCGGCGTGACCATCGAGCGGCTGACCGACCACGGGACTTATACCGCCAGCGACCAGAGCGGATTCCTGCCGATCCGCAAGGAGGAGGTGGACCGCTGGGTGCTCCAAGAGGATCTTTCCGAACTCCTGGCCTGGAAGCGGCGGCTCCGAGCCTGGGTCCGAGCCGAGCTGTCCAACCGTTGAGCCTGTTGTGAAGGATCCGTCCGCCCGAGTTGACTCGTCGCGTTCCGCCGCGAGGATCGGAGTCATGGCCAAGAAAGCCAAGAAAGCCGCCGAACCCGTCCCGGGCTATCTCTATCAATCGCCCGACATCCCCATGGCGGCGATCCGCCGCTACGCGCGCCAGATCGCCGAGAGGTTCCAGCCGGATAAGATCATCCTCTTCGGCTCTTATGCGTACGGGCAGCCGCACGAGTGGAGCGACGTCAACATCCTTGTCGTCATGAAGGTTTACGATGAAGTGAACCAGTCGATCCGGATCATGAACACGCTCGAGGCACCTTTCCCGCTGGATTTAATCGTCTGAACCCCCAAGAGCCTCCAGCGTGACTGGGAGGACGGCGACTGGTTCCTCCGCGAGGTCCTGGCGAAGGGGAAGCTCCTTTATGAAAAGGCAGACGGCGAAGTGGGTGCGGAAGGCCGAAGACGACCTGATCGGCGCAAGAAAGCTGGCGGCCGGCAAACCCTCGCTCCATGACCTGGTCTGCTTTCATTGCCAGCAGTCGGCCGAGAAATACCTCAAGGCCCTTCTCATCGATCGAGGCGTGGCACCACCACGCACTCACGATTTGCTGGTGCTTTTGAACCTCACGTTGCCGCACGACCCGACCTTGAAATCCGAACGCCGACGACTCACTTCCCTCACGCGGTACGCCGTCGAGTTTCGTTACCCGATCCGGAGGGCGGACTGACGAAAGGCCCAGGCGGCACTTCGATATGCGGAGTTTGCCCGGAAGGAGATCCGCAGCCGGCTGGGACTCTCTCCTTGAACGGGAGTTGCTAGCTCGCGGAGAGGTCCCAGCCGGATCAGAGGATCCTCGTCGGGTCGTACGCTTTCTCCCGGCCGGCGCTGGTCGCGCCGGCTGTGGTCCTCCATTCTTTTCCCGCTCGCGCTCAATTCCCGGTTCCCCGTCGTTAGATCGCCAAACGCTCGTGTGGCTCAAGGTCGTTGGTCGGAGACTCCGTTCCCCGATGGGATCAGCGGGCGGATCCGGATCGGGTCGGGTCGGCGGACGGAGCCGCCTCCGACAACGGACCGGACCGGGCCGGGAAATCCTGTAGGAGGGGGCTCCGTCCCCCGACCGGCCCGCTCCGTCCCCCGACCGGCCCGCTCCGTCCCCCGACCGGCCCGCTCCACCGTATCCAGGCCGAGCGTTAGCCGCTCTAGCCGATCGCCCCAACCGCGGGATGGCCTCCGAACGTCGTCATCGAGGCTGTCTCTTGGTTTGGACGATGGTATTCACATCAGTTCAAGGCGCCTGGTCCATCCTCGTTCGTGGTCTTGACCAGCTCCCGTCTCTTCAGGATCCGATACCGCGTACTGAATTGATTTCGACCGTCGGCGGGACAGCGTTCCTCGTGAATGACCTCCCAATCGGGAGGGTTCAGCAGTGTGACCGGGAAGAGGGTATCCCCCTCGAATTCCCCTTCCACGATCGTCAGGTAGACCTTGTGGCACCACGGCATGAACTGCCGGAACACCTCGCTGCCACCGATGACGATCGCCTCCGTTGCTCCTCCCGATGCCGCGACGGAAAGCGCCTCGGCCGGGGAGTCGGCCACGGTACAGCCGGCCGCGCGATAGTCCGACCTCCGCGTCAGGACGATGTTCGTCCGCCCGGGCAGGGCCCGCCCGAGGGACTCGAAGGTCCTACGTCCCATGATGATCGGCTTGCCCCAGGTGATCGCACGAAAACGCTTCAGATCGTCGGGGAGGTGCCAGGGCAGCTTACCCTCGTGCCCGATCACGCCGTTCTGTCCGATGGCCGCGATGGCTGAGACGATCACCGAATACTACCCCCGGCGAAGAAGAAGGTCACATAGGAGCCCGACGCGCCAGCGAGTGAATTCCGCCCGGGGACCATCAATTCACTCGCTGGCGCTTCGGGCTCGTATCTGGCAGCGTGCGAATCCTCCTTGCCGGCGAAATATCCCCCTACACGGCCACTTCGCCTCGGAGCGGCGCGTGCGAGCGATAGCCGATCAACCGGATCTGCTCGCGCTCGATCGAGTCGAGGTCCCGGACTTCGGCGTCGATTTCCAGCATCGGGAGGGCAAACGGCTCCCGTCCGAGCTGCTCGTCCACCTGCTCGAGGTGGTTCGTATAGATATGCGCGTCCCCAAACGTATGGACGAAGTCGCCGAGTTCCATCCGAGTGACGTGCGCGACCAAGTGGGTTAGCAGGGCATAGCTCGCGATGTTGAAAGGGACCCCGAGGAACAGATCGGCCGACCGCTGGTAGAGCTGACAGGAGAGTTTTCCACCGGACACGTCGAACTGGAAGAGCGTGTGGCAGGGCGGCAGAGCCATCCGAGAGATGTCGGCCGGATTCCAGGCCGTGACGATCAAACGCCGTCCGACCGAAGCCGTCGGGTCGTTCCGAAGCGCCTCGATCCCCTTCAGGATGGCATCGATCTGATCGATCTTCCGACCGTCAAGTGCCTCCCAGGATCGCCATTGCTTGCCGTAGACGGGTCCGAGTTCGCCATCCTCGTCGGCCCACTCGTCCCAGATGGAAACATCATGCTCCCGGAGATACTGAATGTTCGTCGAGCCTCGAAGGAACCAGATCAGCTCGTGGGCGATGGCGTTGAATGCCATTCGCTTGGTCGTGACCAGGGGAAATCCATCATTCAGATCGAACCGGATCTGACGTCCGAACACGCTCAGGGCGTCGATCTTCTCGCCAGTGGACCGCAAGACCGCCCGCGTCGGCTTTCTTGCACCGTTCTCACGGACGTCCCGGAGCAATTCCAGATATTGTCTCATTTCGGCATCCCTCGACGAGTCCGGCCGGGAATCCGTCGACCGCCGGTCGATCTCGTGGGTTCATCGTGTACTTTACCACGGCGTCCGATTCTCTGTGGTCAGCATAGAGCGAGGATCAGCATTGGCCAGTTCACGGCAGGCCGGCAAGGCCAGAAACTCCGGTTGCGCGGCCCAGGCTCGAGCGCTTAACACTTGCGTTGCGTGCGCCCGACCCCCCTGGCCCCCCCTTCTTATTACCCCGGTACCGAAGATGGTCACACACTAGCCCGACGCGCCAGCGAGGGTCCGCGGGGCATTCCCCTCGCTGGCGCGTCGGGCTGGTAGACGGATCGTGCGCATCTTCCTCGCCGGGGTAATAAGGAGGGGAAAACGGAAGAAGGCCCGCCCATCTTGATCCCCCCCTTAAGAAGGGGGGGCCAGGGGGGGTCGAGGCTCCAGCCGCGCCTTGAGGCCAAACCATGTACGACATCCATTCGTTAACCGCTCTAACCTCACTGCGACCACTCCGTCGGCCTCCGGTCCCAGCGAAGCGCCGCGAGCTGCTCCAGCAGCGCCGGCTCGAGCGGCTTTCCATCGCTGGCGGCGATGTTCGACTCGACGTGCGGCAGCTTCCGCATGCCCGGGATGATCGTCGACACCGTCGGATCGGCGAGGATCCAGCGTAACGCCAGCTCGGGCATCGACATCCCGGCCGGCACGAGCGGCCGCAGCGCCTCGGCGCGGTCGACGCTCGCCTCGAGGTTCTCCGGCACGAAATACGTGTTCCGCCAGTCGCCCTCGGGCCACCGGGATTCCTTCGTCAACGTGCCGGCCAGCGTCCCCTCGTCGAACGGCACCCGCGCGATCACGCCGATATTCAACTCGCGGCACAGCGGGAACAGCTCGTCCTGAGGCGACTGATCGAAGATGTTGTAGATGACCTGAACGGCGTCGATCAGGCCCGTCCGCAACGTCTCCAGCACGTTCTCGGGCTCCCAGCGGTTCACGCTGACTCCGACGGCGCGGACCAACGCCTGGCGCTTCAATTCGTCCACGGCACGCTGCCACCGCTCGTCGTGCGCCCAGTCATCCTCCCAGACGTGGAACTGGAGCAAGTCGATCCGGGTCAGCTCCAGGTTCCGCAGGCTCTTCTCGGCATATTCCCGGATGTGATCGGGCGGGAAGCAATCGTCGAGGCTGAACCCCCGCCGCGATGGCCACACGCGGTTCCTGGGCGGCACCTTCGTCGCCACATAGAGTTGCCTGTCCGGGTGGTTGCGCACCAGCCGGCCCAGCATCTGCTCGCTGCGGCCGTCGCCGTAGGCCCAGGCCGTATCGAAGAAACTGCAACCGAGGTGGACGGACCGCTCGAGCGAGGCCATCGTCTCCTCGTCATCCGAGCCCGTCCACCCGGCCAGGCCCCACATGCCGTAGCCGATCTCGCTGACCGACCAACCCGTCCGCCCGAACGTCCGATCTTGCATGGATCTGATCCCCGCTCTCGTCGCCCCCAGCCTCGCCGACGTGATTGACACCGCATGCAAAGCGTCCGCCGAGATCGGTCATGCGCCGGATTTCCCCCGCCGGCCCGCGCTGGCCCGGTCGCCGAATGCAAGATCAACTCCGCGACCAGAGCCGTCCAGCCCGTCTGGTGGCTCGCGCCCAGGCCGCAGCCGTCATCGCCGTGGAAATACTCGTAGAAAGGTACGAGGTCTCTCCAATGCTCGTCCGACTGGAACAACGCGACGTCACCCAGGACCGGCCGACGGCCGTCGGGACCGCGGAGGAAGATCCGCACCAGTCGTCGCGCGATCTCGTCCGCGGCCTGTTCGAGCGTCCCCCGATTCGAACTCCAGCGCGGCAGCTCGACCGCGAGGCTCGATCCATAATAACGGTGATACTCCCGCAATGCCTGGACCATCAGGTAATTCACCGGGAACCAGATCGGCCCTCGCCAGTTGGAGTTCCCGCCGTAGATCGGTGAGGAAGACTCGCCCGGCTCGTAGACGACGCGGGCGCCGTTGAAGACGTAGGGCTCGACGGCCAGCCCCCGGGACATCGACCGCAGGCCGTAGTCCGAGAGGAACTGCACCGGGTCGAGCAGCCGCGGCACCACCGACTCGAGTTTGTCGCGATCGGCCAGCGTCAGCAATCGTGTCCCGCCTTCCCCAGGCTCGGTCATCAGCCGGAGGTTACCGCAAAGCGTCGGGCGGTACTTCAGATACCACTCCATCCGCCGCCGGAAGTGGGGCAGTCGCTCCATTGCGCCCGGCTCGATCACCAGCGCGGCAAAGAGCGGGATCAGGCCCACGAACGACCGAACTCTCAGGTGCTCGGGCGGTCCGCCCTCGACCCGGATCACGTCGTAGTAGAACCGATCCACCGGGTCCCACAGCCCCATCTCCGAGATGCCGTTGATCGCGTGCGAGATGGCGAGGAAGTGCTCGAAGAACTTGGTCACGATCGACTCGTACGCCGGCCGGGTCCGCGACAGCTCCAGCGCGATCGCCAGCATGTCCAGGCAGAAGCGTCCCATCCACGCCGTGCCGTCGGCCTGTTCGAGCCGCCGGCCGTCCGGCAGGTTCGGGCGGCTGCGGTCGAACACGCCGATGTTGTCCAGGCCCAGGAAGCCGCCCTGGAACGCGTTGCGTCCCTCGGGATCCTTGCGGTTGACCCACCAGGTGAAATTCAACAGCAGCTTGTGGAAGACCTCCTCGAGGAAGTCAGTGTCCTCGCGCCCGACATCTCGCGATCGATCTGGTAGACCCGGAGCGCGGCGTAGGCGTGCACCGGCGGGTTGGCGTCGGCGAAGTCCCACTCGTAGGCCGGGAGCTGGCCGCTGGGATGCATGTACCATTCACGGAGCAGCAACACGACCTGCCGCTTGGCCCACTCCGGGTCGATCCGGGCCAGGACGATGCAATGGAACGCCGTGTCCCAGGCGGCGAACCAGGGGTATTCCCACTTGTCCGGGACGCTCAGGACATCGAGGTTATAGACGTGCCGCCAGCCGGAGTTCCGCCCCTGCTTCCGGCTCGCCGGCGGCGCGGGCCCGGCCGGATCGCCATCGAGCCAGAGATCCACGCTGTAGTGGTAGAACTGTTTGGACCACAGGATCCCGGCATACGCCTGGCGCAGCACGCGCCGCCGGTCGTCGTCCAGTCCCGGCGGCTCGATGGCACGGTAGAACGCGTCGGCCTCGGTCACGCGCTCGCCGACGATTGCATCGAAGCCACCGAACGGATCCTCCAGAGGCCGCTGTGACAGCCGCGTCCGGACCGTCACCGAATCGCCGGGCCCGATCACCGCGCGATAATGGCCGGCGGCCTTCGAGCCCTGGCCCGCCGGATTGACGCGGTCGGACCGGCCGGCCACGACCGCCTCGTGGAAGGCGTCCTTGACGTACTGGCCGACGTTGGGGATCCCGAAGAGCCGCCATCGGTTCGTTTCGTTCTCGGTGAACAGCAGAGTCGGGTCGTGCGGATGACGGTCCAGGTACCACCAGCGATCGCCCAGGTGCCGGTGCGCGGTCCGGATCGCCGCGTCTTCGTGCCTCCAGAGCATCGGACGGTGTGTCCCGTAGCCCCACGACCAGGTGTTGCGATACCAGGCCTGCGGCAGGATGTGCAGCTCGGCCGGCTCGGGGCCGCGGTTGTGCGCCGTGATCCGGCAGAGGATGTCCTCCTGGTCGGCCTTGGCATATTCGACGACGACGTCGAAGTAACGCCCGGCCGCGAAGGCATCGCCCAGGGCGTCGATGAGGTCGAACTCCGGCTCGGAGCGGCTGCGCCGACGATTCTCTTCCAGCAGCCGACCGTAGGGGTACTCCACCTGCGGATACTTATACAACATTTTCATGTAGGCGTGGCTCGGCAGCCCGTCGAGATAGAAGTAATACTCCTTGACGTCTTCGCCGTGGTTGCCTTCCTCGTTGGCCAGGCCGAAGAGGCGTTCCTTGAGGAAGGGGTCGCGGCCGTTCCAGAGGGCCAGGGCCAGGCAGAGGTTCTGGAACCGATTGCAGAACCCGGCGAGGCCGTCCTCGTTCCATCGGTAGGCGCGGCTGCGGGCGTGATCGTGGGGGAAGACGTCCCAGGCCCGGCCGTCGGGGCTGTAGTCTTCGCGGACGGTCCCCCAGGCCCGCTCGGCGAGATACGGACCCCAGTTCTTCCAGTCGGCGCGGCGGGCCGCGCTGTCGCCCAGGCGGCGGTGCTCGGAGGTCGGCAGATCAGGTTGCGGCAAGGTCACGTTCACCGTTCCATAGATCGATCGCGGAGTCAGGTAGGGTGGGCAATGCCCACCGGGGAAGGGCTTGCGTCGGTTGGCATTGCCCACCCTACTTCGCCCGCCTGCGGACCGCATAACCGTACTGGACCGGCCAGGGTGGCTCGACGCCGAGGTCCTGGGCCGCCTTGATCGCCCAGTAGGGCTGGCGGAGCAGCTCGCGAGCCAGGAAGACCAGGTCGGCGTCGCCGCCGGTGATGATCTCGTTGGCGTGCTGGGGCTCGGTGATCATGCCGACGGCGCCGGTCATGATGCCGGTCTCGTCGCGGATCCGCCGCGCGAACGGGACCTGGTACCCCTTGCCGACGGGGATGCGCGCCTTGGGCGTCAGGGCCCCCGACGAGCAATCGATGAGGTCCACGCCCAGCTCCTTGAGCCGGCAGGAGAGCACGACGGATTGCTCGATGTCCCAGCCGCCGTCGACCCAGTCGGTCGCCGAGATCCGGACGAAGAGCGGCAGCTCGTCGGGCATCTGCCGGCGGATCCGCTCGGCCACGCGGAGGACCAGGCGCATCCGGTTCTCCAGGCTGCCTCCATACTCGTCGTCGCGATGGTTGGAGATCGGCGAGAGGAACTCGTGGAGCAGGTAGCCGTGGGCCGAGTGGATCTCGATGACCCGGAACCCGGCCTCGAGTGCCCGGAGGGCAGCGGCCTCGAAGGCCGCGACGAGGCCGTCGATCCCCGGCTGGTCGAGCGGGACCGGAGGCGGGTCCCCCTCGTTGAAGGGGATCGGGCTGGGCCCGACCACCGTCCAGCCTCCCTCCTCGGGGGTCTTCAGCCGGGCGCCGCCGTTCCACGGCAGGTCGCAACTGGCCTTGCGGCCGGCATGGGCGAGCTGGATGCCGGCCACCGCGCCCTGGCTGTGCACGAACCGGGCGATCCGGGCCAGGGGCTCGACATGCGCATCGCTCCAGATCCCCATGTCGCCCGGGGTGATCCGCCCGTCGGGCGTCACCGCCGTCGCCTCGACGAACGCCAGGGACACCCCGCCGACCGCCCGGCTGCCCAGATGGACCAGATGCCAGTCGTCGGCCATCCCCTCGCGCGCACAATACTGGCACATCGGCGACATCACCACACGATTCCGCAGCTCGATCCCACGGATCTTCAGCGGACTGAACAGGTCGATCTCCGGCACTTCGCGGTCGTGGACGGCCTTCGACGGGCAACCGTGCACGCTCGTGCCGCCGGTCGGCCGGCCCTCGGTTTGCATCGGACTCATGACGACGGCCTCTCCGCACCTGGGAAGTTGATCTCAGGGATCGCGTCGGGCACATTATGGACCATGCCGGGGCGGAACGCACGCCATCAACCGACAAGAGCCGGGGCTCCGCTTTATATCAGGGTCGCGGTTCGACTTGCCGACGATCCATCCATCGGGTTAGGCTGAACGGGTCGGCAACCGATCAACGACAGGTGAGGAGCGAATCGCGGCCGCCCGGCACTTTCGCCATGGTTCTCCGCTCCGGCCCCCTCGGTCCCCGAACCGGGAGTGCGATCGCATGTCCGAGACCCAGAAACTCCAGCCGTCGAGCGAGTTCGAGATCCCCCTCGCCGATATCCAGGGATCCCCGCCGCCTGACGACGACGAGATCCCCCTCGGCGACATCTCGGAACCCGAAACTCCTCAGAAGGAGTCGGTCCCTTACGTCGCCGGCCAGCCATTGCCGCGGCTCTGGAAGGCCGAACCGGATCCCGACGAGGAGTCGCAGCCATCACCGCCGGAACGCGATCAGAAGAAAAGCTCGAAGGGTGAGTCTGTCACCGCGCCTGCATCCAAGTCGCCAAGCAAGCCGACAGTGGCACGGAGCAAGACCGCGAAACCCAAGCCCAAGAAGAAGAAGTCCGAGGATGACGGCGAGAAAGGGGAGAAGCGGGTCCTGCTGGAGGAGACGCCCGCATTCGACACGATCGAGTCGCGTCAGCGCGCTCGCCTGATCATGGGCGGCTTGATGGTGTTCTGCGTCGTGATCTTCGGGTGGAACATCCGAGGCATGCTCTTCTCGGGCTCGGGCGGGCTCGTCGTCGAACCGGTGGAGATGCCGGCCTCGGAGATGATCGCGCTGCCCGGGCCGAAACCCTCGCGCGATGGCGAGGCGCTCTACATGCTGGACCGCGCTCGCGAGTATGCGCTGCGCAACCAGACCAAGCAGGCCATGGCGATGCTCGAGAAGGTCGTCTCGGTCTACAAGGGGACGCAGGCGGCCCAGGCGGCCCAGGCGGCGCTCGATCGACCCAAGCAGGGTCTGCCGCTGTTTCCCGACGGACCTTACCTCCTGGCGGAGCACAAGGCGGCCGAGGCGAGCCCTCCACCGGGACCGGCGACGTCTCCCGCCCCTGCACGCACCCACGTGGCGCCAGCCACCGGGCCAGCCACGCTCCCCGGGCCGGCTCCCGCGCCACCGCCGCAAGTGGCCAATTCGGGGCCGCCGACCGCATCGCCCGCGAGGGATCCCGGCGCGATGACGCCGGCCGCGAGCACCAATCCGGGTACGGTGGGTCCCCCGCCGTCGCCGGTCGCGCCCAGCCAACCGAACGTCGCGGGCAACACGACGGCCCCACCGCCCAGGACCCCGAGCGCGCCCCCGGCAGCCATGCCCTCGGCGCCTCCCGCCGGGCCGCCCCCATCGGCGGGTCCCGTCGCGGTGGCGACCCCGCCGAATCAGCCGCAGGCCCAGCCCCAACCGCAGGCACAACCTCCGCCCCCTGGCCCCGGTGAGGCGGCGGTGTTGATCCCGGTGAAACCCGAGAACAACGCCGGGGTGCCGCCCGACGCCGCGAACCCCGGCGGCCCGAACGATCGAGTCGCCGGGACTCACGTCATGCGCAAGTTGCCGCCCGGCTTCAAGGCCAAGGATGAGGCCGGAATGAACGAGGCGGGCTGGCCGCTGGTCATCGTCAGCGATCGTGATGGAGCCACCATGGTCCTGGTCTCGGGTGGGACCTTCACGATGGGCAGCGATCGGGGAGACCCATGGAACGGCCCGGCGCACTCCGTCCGAGTCTCCACGTTTTACATCGACCAGCATGAGGTGACGAACCGCCAGTTCCGGACCTTCCTGGAAGACACCGGCTATCACGGCCGGCCGCCCGGCAAGTGGCTGAGTGACGAGCGGCTCAAGTCCCTGCCCGAGAACGCGCCCGCGATCTTCGTCAGCTATCATGACGCCGAAGCCTACACCATCTGGGCGCACAAGCGGCTGCCCACCGAGGCCCAGTGGGAGATGGCCGCTCGATCGGCCGACGGCCGTCGATACCCGTGGGGCGATCAACCCGTCCGCTGGTCACGCCCGCGGATGTTCCGCCACATCGATCCCGTGGCGAGCTTCCCCGAGGATGTCTCGCCGTTCGGCGTCTACGACATGGCCGGCAACGCCGTCGAGTGGGTCCGCGACTGGTACGACCCGAGGTATTTCGACAAGATGCGGAATCAGACCACGGAGGACCCCCTCGGCCCGCCCGACAAGCGAAAGGGCATCCAGCGGGTGGTCAAGGGCTGCTCGAAGGACTGGCTCGTCTTCGACCGATCGGGGATGGACGCCGACCAGCGATCGGCCTACGTGGGCTTCCGCTGCTCGCTGGCCGTGGAAGGCGGCAAGGCCGCGGCCATCGTCGCCCCTCGCCCGGCGAACCCGGAGACGCCCAAACCCGGCGCCACCCCGGCTGGCGGGCAGCCGTCCGGAAGCACCGTGCCGTTTTGATCTTCGGGGAGCGCTCCCTGCAGCGAAGCGCACTCCGCAACGAGCGTCAGCGAGCGCTCCCCGGGGCAAGCGAGAGCAAGCCCTGAAACCACCGGATCGTCCGTTCGATGCTCTCGCGATAGCCGAGCGCCGGCTGCCAGCCGAGTCGGGCCCGGGCCTTCTCGGTGCTGTATTCGAGATAGCGCCCAGCAGCCAGACGCCGTATCGGGTGACTCGCGGCGGCCTGGGACTCCGCAGCAACCGGCCCTGCATCTCCAGGAGGAAACCGCCGCCATAGGCGAGGCGATACGGGATGTGCCGCGAGACGCGCGGGACTCCCAGCGCGTCGGCGATGAGGTCGACGAATTCGCGCTGGGTGATCGGCCCCTGGTTCGTGATGTTGTACGCCTCGCCGCGCGAGCCGAGATCGTTGGCCGCGAGGATGGCGGCGTCGGCGACGACTCCGGCATATACCGCGCTCAAGGGATTATCTCCCTTGCCGAGGATCAGCACGCGGCCGCGGCCGAACTCGCGGAGGAAACGGGGGATCGTCGTCCGGTCGCGCTCGCCGAATAGCCAGCTCGGTCGGATGATGGTCAGCGGCAGTTGGCCCGCGCCGGCGAGGTCCCAGAGGATGCGCTCGCAATCGACCTTGCTGCGCGTGTAGTAATCCATGAACCAGACGTTCTGTCCCAGGGGCTCGGCCTCGTCAACCGGCCGCTGGCGGTCGGCGGGATGACCGTAGGCGCTCGTCGAGCTGATGTGCAGGAAGCGATCGACCCCCGAGCGGCCCGCGGCCTCGGCCAGCGTTCGAGTCGCGTCCATGCAGCCGCGCTGGAACTCGGGCCAGGTGCCCCAGTCGCCGACCTTCGCGGCACAATGATAGACCTGCGACACGCCTGCCGTGGCCGCGCCGCAATCGCCGGGATCGGTCAGATCGCCGCGGACGATCTCCGCACCCAGCGATTCGACGAAATCGGTCCGGCTGCCCGGCCGCGCCAGGACGCGCACCCGGTCGCCCCGCGCCGTGAGCCGCTCGGCCAGGTGACTTCCCAGCAAGCCGGTCGCCCCGGTGACGAGCACACGCCGCGGGCTCGTCGTCTCTCCGCCCTGCGCCATTCTTCACCATCCCGACCATCTCGTCGTCGCACCCGGACTTCCTCCCGGGCCGCCGAGGCTCCCCATGCTCCGGGCTGGTCGCGCGATCGTCAAGCCGATTCGTCCAGACGCGTGTCCCGACCGATCGCCCCGATCGAGCGCTGACTCGTCACGATCCCCGTGCCGCAAGCACGACCCGCTTTCGAAGGGTAAACTGATATTGGAGAGAATTGAGCCGTCCGCCGGCCTCCGCTGCCCGGTCGCCCGACGTCGGAGCGGCACCGCGTGGTCCTCGGAGGCTCGGTCGTCGCAGTCCTCACCGTCATCCCGGGCCTCAGTCACGCCCGCCGGATGATGCCGATCGCGCCGCGCCTACGAAATATCGCCGCAAGGGATTGCGCTACGATCGGAGTGCACTCGTCATGCGGAAGCCACGCCGGGTCGTCCGGCCGCGTGTGGAACGCCTCGACCGCCGCTGCCTGCCTTCGGGGTACACCGTCGCCCAGGTGACCCACGCTTACGGCCTCGACGCGATCACGTTTCGCTCGCCGACCGGCCAGACGGTCCCGGGCGACGGCTCGGGCGAGACGATCGCCCTGATCGAAGCCTATCACGACCCGAACCTGGTCTCCGACCTTCAGGTGTTCGACCAGGCCAACGGGCTGGCCGACGCCTCCCTGACGGTCGTCGACCAGGCGGGCGGTGCGACCAACTCGGTCTGGGCGGCGGAGGAAACCCTGGACGTCGAGTGGGCGCACGCGATCGCCCCCGGCGCCGGCCTCCTGGTCGTCGAGGCCAGGTCCGCCTCGTTGAGCGACCTGCTGGCGGCGGTGGACGTGGCCCGAAACACGCCCGGCGTGGCCACCGTCTCCATGAGCTGGGGTTTCAACGAGACGGCCGGCGAGACGGCGTTCGACGCCCATTTCCAGACCCCGGCCGGACACCAGGGGATCACGTTCGTCGCGGCCAGCGGCGATTATGGTTCGGCCGGCGGCCCGGAGTACCCCTCGACATCGCCCCGCGTCCTCGCCGTCGGCGGGACGACCCTCTCGATCGATCCCGCGGGCGACTACCTGGGCGAGGTCGCCTGGTCCGACAGCGGCGGGGGCCATAGCCCCTTCGAACCGGAGCCGGCCTACCAGGCTTCGGCGCAGACCAGTGGGCATCGGAGCACGCCCGACGTGGCCTTCGACGGCGATCCCGACACGGGCGTTGAAGTGTACGAGACGCCCCCGCGCGGCGGCTGGGGCTCGTGGCAGACGGTCGGCGGTACCAGCCTGGGCACGCCGGCCTGGGCGGCGATCATCGCCATCGTCGACCAGGGCCGGGCCCTCGAGGGATCGGCGAGCCTCGACGGAGCGACCCAGACCCTCCCCGCACTCTACACCCTGCCCGCGTCGGATTTCCACAACGTCCCGAACCCGCCACCGGCCTCCCCCTGGGGCGGCGGCGTCAATCCCTTCAAGTTCTCCTTCAGCGGCTGGCCCTTCGTCCGGCATAACGCCAAGAAAGGGGCCGGCTCGGCGAACGGAGGCAACATCACTACCGGCCTCGGCTCGCCCGTCGGCCCCAGCCTGGTCGCCGACCTGGTGGCCAGCGACGTGACGGTGCCCCTGTCGGCCCTCGCAGGCCACGGTCGATCAAAGGCGCATCCCACCTCCCGCACCCGATCGCCGCACCACGTGGCGGGCGAACACCGGGACGCTCGCTGAGGAAGGACCCCCGGCTCACTCGCCGTTCACCGGGGATTTACAGAGATTTGCTCGTGTCGTCTCCGGATCGCCACTCACGATCGAAGAGTGGGGGATCGGCTCTTGCCGGGTTGCTGGCCATCGTGTTGAAATCGTTCGTTCGTCGTGATCGAACGTCGTGGTCGGCGGCGAGAGACGGTCATCATCGAGTGGTGATCGGATGACGGCAGCAAGGGAATGCGCAACGAAGCGAGACGTACCGCCATGCGCAAGCGTCGTCGTGGGATCCGACCGATCGTCGACGAGCTCGACGATCGCTGTCTCCTGTCGGGTTCCGCCGGTCTGACCCCCGCCCAGATTACTTCGGCTTATGGCCTGGATGCGATCCCGTTCAAGTCGTCCTCCGGCACCGTCAATGGAAACGGCGCCGGCGAGACGATCGCCCTGATCGAGATGTATCACGACCCGAACCTGGCGTCGGACCTCCACGTCTTCGACCAGCAGTACGGCCTGCCCGATCCGACGCTCAACGTGATCAACCAGGCCGGCAACCAGACGGATAGCGGTTGGGGGCAGGAAGAGTCGCTGGACGTGGAGTGGGCGCACGCGGTCGCGCCGGGCGCCAGCATCCTGGTGGTCGAGGCCGCCCCATCCAATTCCGATACCCAGGCGTTCGCGAACCTGATGGCCGCGGTGCAGGCCGCTAGCAGCACGCCGGGTGTCGCGGTCGTCTCCATGAGCTGGGGCTTCAACGAGTTCCCCGGCGAGACTCAGTACGACTCGTCCTTCACGACGCCGGGGATCACGTACATCGCGGCCAGTGGGGATACGCCCGGCGTGGAATACCCGGCCGCCTCGCCCGACGTGCTGGCCGTGGGCGGGACATCGCTGAACCTGGGCGCGTTGGGCGGCTACGGTTCGGAGACCGCCTGGTATGACAGCGGCGGCGGCTACAGTCAGTTCGAGTCGGAGCCGGCCTATCAGCAGTCGGTCCAGACGACCGGCCAGCGGAGCACGCCCGACGTCGCCTTCGACGGCGATCCCAACACCGGCGTGGCGGTCTACTACACGCCCCCGGCGGGTAGGGGATTCTGGAACTCGAACCCGCAGGGTTCGTGGTCGGTCGTCGGCGGCACGAGCGTGGGTGCGCCCTCGTGGGCTGGGATCATCGCGATCGTCAACCAGGGCCGCGCGCTGGCGGGCCTCTCCAATCTCAGCGGGGCCACGCAGACCCTGCCTGCACTTTATACCGTGGCCTCCACCAGCCAGTCGGGCGGCGACTTCCATGCGATCGCGGCCAGCCCGACCGGCACGCCCTGGTCGAATAACCCGGGTTTCGGCTTCCCCGGGGGATGGTTCAGCGGCTGGGGCGGGCTCGGCAGTTCGGGCGGGGGCACCGCATCCGCAGGTGGTTCCACCGCCGGCGCCACCGCGAACACGCAGACCGGCCTGGGGACACCGAATGGCACTTCCCTGGTGAACGACCTGGCCGCCAGCACCATCACCTCGCCGCTGCCGACGCCCACGCCGACCCCGACCCCGACGCCCACGCCGACTGCGACTCCAACTCCCACGCCCACGCCGACCGGCGGGAAGCATCACCGTAATAAGGCGCGCCACGGCTCGTCGCAGCACTCGTCGCACGCGGCGGCTCACCCCAGCCGGGTCGTCAAGCAGGGCAAGCCGGCCGTGAAGGATCACGCCAGCGGGCGTCACCGGGTCTGAGAGGGTGTATGGGACGAGGCGTAGGGTGGGTCGAACGCCGCACAGCGGCGTGAGGCCCACCGCTCTCGTCTCTCATGCTTGCGGAATGGATTCATTCCGCAAGCATGAGAGATGAGGCGACCGGCGCGAGGAACGCTCTCAACACGCCGACGCCAGGCCCAGCGCCGCCTCATCGAGGATCCGGACCAACCTGTCCACGTCGATCGGCTTCGGCAGGAAGTCGTCCATCCCGGCGGCGAAGCAGATCTCCCGGTCCTCGACCGCGGTATCGGCGGACGTTCCGACGATCCGAGGCCCCGACCCCGGCGTCCGGCCCTCGCGGATCCGCCGGGCGGCCTCCAGACCGTCCATCCTGGGCATGGTCACATCCATCAGGATGACGTCATATTCACGCATCCGGGTCGCCTCGAGCGCCTCGACGCCGTCGGAGGCGACATCCGGGGGGCACTTGAGCCAGCGCAACAAGAGCTGCAGGGCCCGCCGCGTCCCCGCGTGATCATCCACGATCAGGACCCGTAACCGCTGCCTCGCCACCACGCCATGTTCGGTCGGTACCGGCTCATCACGCATCATCGTTGCCCTTACATCGGTGTAATGCCCGCGAACCCCGTCGTCGGATCCGCCTGATTGCTTTATTATGCCGCAAGTTGGGTGTCAATGCAAGAGAAAGGGCTCCGTCATGCGAAAATAATCCACCGGCTGAATCAGCCGTGGCGGTTCATGACATTGTCCAGCACCGTCTGGAAGGCATCGGCCGCGACGCTGAACTCGCCCCGGAACGGGTTATCCATGGCGGCGGTGAGGAAGACGAGCAGCCCGATGAAGACGGCCAGGATCGCCACGAGGATCGCGTGGATGGTCAGGTTCTCGGTCCAGAAGAGGTACGTCAGGCCGATGTTCAGCAGGGCGCCGATGAGCACGACCGACCAGAGCGCCGCCGGCAGGCCGGTGGGGACGGCCTGGAGTCGGAGCCGGCGCTGCTCCTGGACCGTGTCGAGCGAGCGCAGCACCTCGGCTTGCAGGACTTTCTCGCGCTCCCTGGTCGGGTCGTAGTTCATCACTTCGTCTTCGAGGGTGTCGAGCAGGGCATCTCCGTCCTCCAGGGCGATCCCCTTCTTGTGGGCGGGCCACTCCTTTTCGATGACGAGCTTCGTATAGTCGCGCATCATCGCCTCGAGGCGGCCGCGCATGGGCTGCGGATAGCCGTCCAGGTCGCGGTAGAAGCTGGCGACCGCCGCCGCCTCCGTCCCCACCACGCCATCGATGTCCGTGTAGTTTTCCCAGGTCGCGACCGCGATCAGACCCAGGGCCAGCCCGTAGAACACGCCGATGCCCGCGAAGAAGTAGCTGACCAGGTCGTTGTAGTGTGAGGCGGGCCCCAGCAGCCTCCGCATCATCGGGCGCGTCGCGAAGAGACCCGCGAGCGACAAGGCGACGAACGTCGCCACGATCAGGACGCCGAGCACCCAGTTCGGCAGGTCGTAGATCCAGTAGAACGTCATGTCTGGCCCCTCCTTGGATAGATGGCGGTGCGCCGTCGAGCGGCTTTCCTCCTTCCGATTCCGAAACCGGCCGTCAACGGGCCTAAGACCTTAGCGTTTTCCCTCGCGCGAGGCCATCCGAAGCTCGTCAAGGTGAGCCGGTCCGGCCGATTTGCCGTTCCGCCGCTGCGAGCGACTGGAATAGGATGAGAGGATCGGTGGGCATCGCCCGCCCGACATCATCTCTCCACTCATAGGTTCATCGCATGATTTCCGCCGAGAGCTCTCCCGCCGCGGTGCCGAAAGCCAGGGCCGACCAGGCCGAGCGCCGCCCGTCGGTCGCCGCTTCAGGCCCCGGAAGGCCGGCAATCGCCGCCTTCGACGCGGGCCTCCTCGTCCTGTTCCTGGCCTTGACGTTCCTGCTCGGGGTCTTCCCGCTCAAGGACACGGATATCTTCTGGCACCTCCGCACCGGCCAGATCATCCGACAGACCGGCCAGGTTCCGCGCACCGACCTGTTCACCTACACGCGAGAAACGGCCGCCTGGATCGACCTGCACTGGGTCTTTCAGGTCGCCGTGAGCTGGCTGTACGAGCGCGGCGGCGCCGTGGCTCTCAACCTGGCCAAGTGCATCGTCACCTGCCTGGCCGTGCTGATCCTCGTGACCTGCCGTCGCCGCGACTGGCCGATCTGGGCGACGCTCGTCGCGTGGCTCCCCGCGCTCCTGGTGCTCGGCGGCCGCATGTACGTCCGTCCCGAGACGCTCTCGCTGCTCTATCTCTCGATCTACCTGGCCGTGCTCACCCGCTGGGACCGCCATCCGGCACTCGTGGCGATCCTGCCGTTCGTCCAGGTGGCGTGGGTCAACTCGCATGGATTGTTCGTGCTCGGGCCGATCATCCTGGTCATGGCGCTCCTCGACGCCGCGGTCCGGCCGGGCTCGTTGGCCCCGGGTCCGAGGCGGTGGTGGCGAATGGCCGGCATCGGCACCCTGGCGACGTTCGCGGCCTGCCTGGTCAATCCCTATGGGATTCGCGGGGCCATTTATCCGATCGAGCTCGCCGGGACCATGACGAACCCCGTGTTCTCGCTCAACATCGCCGAATTGACACCGATCCCGGAGTTCATCCGGCGAGCCGGGCTCGCCAATCTGCCCTTGCAGCTCCACCTCCTCACGATGGCTGTGGGTGCGCTGAGCTTCGTCGTGCCACTTCTCTGGTTGCTCGTCGCCCGATTCTCGGGCACCTGGGCACCGCGTCAATCGGCCGATGCGGTCGAGTCGGCCGCCGAGCCGCCGCGATCGACCGGGCGCGGGAAGGACAAGGTCGAGGCTCGAGCAAAATCCACTCGGAAGAAGGCGGCCAGCCGGTCGCGCAAGCAGAGCGATCCGACCGATGAGCCCGCGCCGGCGTCGTGGCGGCTCAGCCCGTTCCGGCTCATGCTGTTCGCGGCGTTCAGCTATTTGAGCTTCCAGGCCACGCGGAACAGCCATCAGTTCGCCGCGGTGGTCGGCTCGGTCACGGCCTGGAACTTCGCCGAATGGGCCGCGGCGGTCCGCCGATGGAAGGCCGAACGCCGGGGTTTCGGAGCGAGCCCCGCCGCGCCGCACGGTCGGTGGATGCCGCGCCTGGCGGCCGCCGGGGCGATCGTCGCCGTGCTCGGCTGGGTCGGCTCGGGTGTGTTCTACCGGATGACCGGCGAGGGCCGGACGATCAGCCTGGGCGAGGCGCCGCTCTTCTTCGCCCACGAGGCGGCCCGGTTCGCCGGAAGGCGGGAGATGCCCGCCCGGTTCCTCAGCTTCCACAACGGGCACGCGTCACTCTTCGAGTATTACCACGGGCCCGAGCGCAAGGTTTTCACCGACCCCCGGCTGGAAGTCGCGGGAGCGACGCTCTTCGACCAGTACCTGCGGCTCGACAAGGAGATCAAGAACAACACTACGGGATGGCAGACCAAGCTGGACCGGCTCGAGCGCCCGGTCATCATGGTGGATCACGAGTATAGCTGGGCCGACGGGGCCACGCTGCTCGGCGATTCGCACTGGCGATGCGTCTGGTTCGACCCGATCGTGGCGGTGTTCGTCCACGACTCGGCCGAGGAGGCGGTCCGGAGCCATGCCGTCGACTTCGCGGCGCGTCACTTCCGGCCCGACCCTTCGAGCCGGGCTCGGACCCTCGGCGAACGGATCGCGCTGGCCAAGGCGTATCGCTACTACGTCGCTGCGATCCCCTCGCATCGCTCCGACCTGGTCTGGCCGCTGGTCTGGCTCGGCCGCGACGCGTGTCGCGGAGTCCTCCGCGACGAGCCCAACTCGGCCGTCGCCTGGAAGCTGCTCGGCCAGATCGAGATCGACCGCGAGCCGGCCCCGGCCTATCCGCCCAGCCCGCGATATCGACTGCCCTTCGACGCCGCGGCCGACCTGTCGCTCGTGCGTGCGACTTACGCGCTGCGGCACGCGCTCGAATCGGAACCCGACGATTTGTCATCCCTGATGAGGCTCGACGACGCCTACGCGCGGCGGGGCATGCACGAGGCGGCGCTGGGCGTCCTGGGCCGGTTCATGGAGCGGGCGGCCCGCCACCCGGCCGCGAGCGAGCTCCTGGAGCAGTCCGAGCCGAAGCGCGCCGCGTACCGGCGCGACCTGGGAGCACCGCCCGCCACGACCTGGCGCAACCTCGCCGAGCTCGATCGGCTGGTGGACTCGCTGCTGGCCACCGGCCGGGCCCAGACCGCCGCCGAGGTCCTGGAGAAGGCCAATCCCTCCGAGCGGGCACACTGGGACGTGCTGGACCGGATGGCCACGCTCCGGCTTCACCTCGGCGAGCCGGCCCGGGCGCGGGCCCTCTGGCAGCGAGGGATGGGAGAGGCGCCCGATCCGGCGGTCGCGGCCGCTCGCATCGGAGCCGCCTACCTCGCCGAGGAGGACTTCGAATCCGCCCGCAAGGCCTACCGGCGCGCCCTGGCCGCCAGGCCCGGACTCTTCGAGGCCTGCTACGGACTCGCGGTCCTCGAGCTGGATGCCGGCGACGCGGCGGCCGCGCACGACCTGGCGACGAAGGCCGTCGCGGCGGCGCCTGACGATCGCTCCCGCGACGCGGCCGCCCGCATCACCCGCGCCGTGGAGCGGTTCACGGCCAGAGGAACCGATGCGCGGGTGGGAGATCCTGCGCCGGCCGGCCCATCGTGACCGGTGGTCCGGATATCACCCCGAGGTCGGTGCCGGTCGGCGTCGCTTCGCCCGGTCCGCCTTCCAGTCCTCGTACAGCGACTTCAGATCCTCGACGGTCACGCCGCCGTGTTCCTCGCCGGAATCCCAGCGCTGCATGAGTGTCTTGAGACGATCGCGGAGCGGACCCCGGGGCAAGAACTTGCCGTGGAACTTCTTGATGAACTTGAGGCGGGGGTCGGCCGGTGGACGCGGCGGGGGCTTGGGCTTCTCCTTCTCCGCCGCCGCCTTCTCCGCGGCCGCATCCGGGGCCTTGGGCTTCTCCTTGGCCTTATCCTTGGCCTTCTTCCCCTGGTCCTGCCCCCCCTGGGCGGCCGGTTTGGTCTTGGGCTTGTCCTTCTTCTTGTCCTTCTCGGCCTCTTGCTTTGCCATCGACTTGACCTTGCTGTTGCTCGTCATGGAACGCGACGGTCCGGCATCCGCGCCGCGCGGGGCGGCACCGGGCCTGGTACTCTCGCACCCGAATCGGGATCGGCGCGAGGGCCGACCGCCCCGGTGCGAGTCGGTCGAGCCAGTTTAATGCAGTGCCGCGATGACTGGCAAGCGCGGGCGGACGATCGACCACCGCGCCTCGGTCCGTCTGGCGGCATTCGCCCGGCCGTGCGACAATCTCGGCCAAAGGACGAACCTGGCGGCCTCGCTCCCGAATCGGGATGATAGGAACGAGGTGTGCCTCTGTCGGCATTGTGGCAGACGATCGGATCGGATGCTCTCGAGTCAACTCTCGACGAACGCGGCGTACGGGAGCTGCGGCGATGGCCAAGAATCACGGGGCAAGGCAGCAGAAACGGGTGGCCAAGCAGAAAGCCAAGCGTCAGGCGAAGCGTTCTCTCCTGGCCCGACGCAGCTCGAAAGATCCCACCATCCGGCTGCAGCGAGTCGAGAACTGGCCGGTTGTGAATGCCTACACCTCGACCGACCTCTGGGACGAGGGGATCGGCTACCTCGTGCTCGCGCGGCAGGAGCCCGAGGGAGCGATCGTCTTTGCTTCATTCCTGGTGGATGTGCTCTGCCTGGGAGCGAAGGACGCCTTCTGGCGAGCCGGCACCATGGAGGAGTTCCGCGAGCTGATCCAGGAGATGGAGAAAGTCCAGAGCATGCGTCCGATCAGTCCCGCTTGCCTGGCGAAAATCGTCCTGGGGGCCGTGGAATTCGCGCAATCCTTCGGCTTCCCGCCCCATCCCGACTTCCGCCATGCATCGCGTCTCCTGGATGGGATCGATCCCTCGACGTGCCCCGAGCACTATGTGTTCGGGAAGGAAGGCCGCCCCTTGTACATCCAGGGGCCCAATGAGACGCCCGCACAGGCCATGGCCATCGTCCAACGCGTGCAGGAAGCCGGAGGACATTTCATCATGGGTGTTCCTGGCGATGACGTCGAGGGTCTCGACGCGATCGAGGGGGCGTTTGACGACGAAGAAGATGACGAAGACGACGACGCGCCGGGCGAATCGCGCTCGATGTGGCGGTGGCCGAAACCAGGCGGCCGACCCTGAATTCGACGAATCCAGCCGCCCGATCATCGACCGTAACCTGGTCCAATCCTTGGACTTATAGTGAGTCCCCATCCCCATTTCCGGGGAGCGGTCCTGAGCCCGCGGTCAGCCACGGCGATTCGCCGCTTCCTTCTCCTTGGCCTCGTCGGGCGGCGTCCAGTTGGGATCGATGCCGGCCTGACGGCGTAACGAGCTCATCCAGCTCTCGATGAGCTGGCGATCCGCGTGCTCCTTGGCAAGCGACTTGTAGCGGTACTCGTCGCCGGCCAGAGCGTAGAGCGCGGAGAAGGTCGCCGGCTCGCGGCGGTCGAGGATCATCGCGTAGTAGGTCGTCTGGGGTTGATTGGGGGAGACGGCCACCGAGCCGGGCTGGAGCGAGAAGTACGCCTTGCGGAACGCTTCTCCCGGGAAGTCGACCCCCGAGATCGGCGACTCCTCCGGCTCGTCCATCCGGAACGGATTGGTTGAACAGGTTCATCGGCGACTGCATGCGGGCGATCGCCGGGATCGTCACGACCGGGTATCCCTGGAACGTGGCGTCCTTGGGCGGGCTGCCCTGCTTCTTGACCTGGTCCGCGACCTGCTCGGCCGCCTTCTGGGCCATCGGGCGCGCCTTCTCGGTCTTCCAGGCCAGCGCCACCTGCGAGCGGACCTCGTCCAGGGGGGGAACACGCGGCGCCGCGTCCTTGATCTTTCGGGCGAGGTATCGCGTGCCGAACAGGTCGGTCAGCTCCACCGACTCGTAGAGCGCCGTCTTGGGGTCGAAGAACTCGTCGTCAAAGGTCCGGCCGCCGATACCTCGCGTCAGCCCGACCTTGGCGTCTCGGATCTTGCCGAACTGCTTGGCCTCCTCGAGGGAGAGCATCGGCGTGAGCTCGTAGTTGAGGCCCTCGCGCTTGGCCACGTCCTTCAAGTCGCCCGGGGAGGGCAGGGGGGCGGGCGCGGCGCCCTGCTTCTTGGCCTCCTCCTGGTTATCGAGCGCGTCCTGGTACTCGTCGAAGAACGGGTCGAGGAAATCCTTCTTGAGCTTCTCGAACTTGTCGACGATCTCGGCCTGCGCCTTGTCCTCCGCCAGCGAGGAGGCCAGGATGCTCCGGACTTCCGAGAAGGGCTGGATGACCGGCGGGGTCAGCTCGGGGTGGCCGGCGAAGAGATCGGTGGGCAGGTCGCGGGGGCCGGGCTTGACTTCGAAGTCCGACTTGCGGTTCTCGTAGGCCGTTCGCAGCTCGGCGTCGGAGATGCCGTCCTTGATGGCCCGGGCCTTGGCGTTGCCGTCGATCGAGAGCACCTCGATCTGCACCTGACGCGGCACCTTGAAGCCGGGGGTCGGACGCGACGGGTCGGGCAGCACGTCCTTGTACCGGTCGTAGTAGGCCTGGAGCTCCTGCGCCGACGGCTCGGGGACCTGGGGCAGGAACTTGCTCACCGGCAGCTCGACCAGCTTGGCCGAGACCTTCTCGCTCTGGTCGCGGTAGGCCCGGAAGACGTCATAGGGCGTGACCATCCCGCCACCGAGCAGGGCCATGACCTTCCGCATCCGGACCTGGTCGGCGATCGCGGAGAGGACCTGCTCGCCGCTGACCCGGTTGTTGAAATCGGCCATCAACATGTCGAAGAGCTCGCCATTCATCCGGCCCTGCGTCGCCTGCTTGAGGAATTCGCGGCCGATCTCGGGCCCGGAGGGGATCTTCAGCCGATCGGCCTCGTGCCGCAGGACCAGGGCGTCGACCATCTCGCGCGACTTCAGGCCGCCGAACGGGTTCGGGCCAAAATAGGGCATCAGTCGCGAGACGAACTGGTTGGCGTAGCTCCGCTCCATGGCCATCTCATTGAGGTCGCTCTGGTGGATCGTGCGGCCGTAGAGCGTGACGACGGGCTGATCGCGGCCGCTCGTGTTGGAGCTCAGCAGCCTGGGCAGGCTGTCGGAGACCACGAAGCCGAACATGGCAAGGATCGCGAAGATCGCGAGCAGCTTGCGCTGGTGGCGGCGAAAAACCTCAAACGACATGGAGTTCCTCGAGTTCTCGATCGTGACCTTCGACGGGTCGAATTGTCCGGCGGAGCCCGGCCGGCAGTCGTCACCCGCCGGGCGGCCCCTCGACATCCCCCTCTTGACAGGCGCCGATACCCTAGCTTATGTCGCTAGGGGAGCAGGATGTGAAACCGATGCCGCATCGGGCTCCATGTTTTATCGTATCAAGTATCGACGCCAGGGCAATCGCAAACATCGCCCAACCCGCCAGGAACGCTGCGGCGGCATTTGTCGCAAGCAGTGGATCGGCAACAGGATAGGTAGGATCACATCGTGGCAAGCAAGTCGAATCGACATCACGGTCCGGTCCATGACGCCACCCCCGAAGCCCCCGTCAGGAAGCGCCGGGCGGCCAAGGAGGCCCCGGCGGCCAAGGCACCGGCGCGCCGCAAGGCCGCGGCGGAGCGGGAGCCGTCGGGCAACGGCAGCGGCCCATCACTGGTGATCGTCGAGAGTCCCAAGAAGGCCAGGTCGATCCACAAGTTCCTCGGCTCGGATTACATCGTCAAGGCGAGCATGGGCCACGTCCGCGACCTGCCCAAGCGGAAGCTCGGCCTGGACGTCAACCACGGCTACGCCCCTTCCTACGAGGTGGTGCCGGCCAAGAAGGAGACCATCGGCGAGCTGAAGAAGGCCGCCGCGCGGGCCGATCTGGTCTACCTGGCGACCGACCCCGACCGCGAGGGTGAGGCCATCGCCTGGCACCTCCAGCAGGCGCTGGATCTGCCCGACGACCGCGTCCGCCGCGTCACCTTCAACGAGATCACCGAGCGCGCCGTCAGGGACGCCTTCGGCCACACCACGCCCATCAACATGGACCTGGTCAACGCCCAGCAGGCCCGGCGGTTCCTCGACCGCTTCGTCGGCTACCAGCTCAGCCCGCTGCTCTGGAAGAAGATCATGCGGAACTTGAGCGCGGGGCGCGTCCAGTCGGTGGCCGTCCGGCTGATCGCCGACCGCGAGCGCGAGATCCGCGCCTTCGTCAGCGAGGAATACTGGAAGATCGCCGCCACCGTCAGCCCGGCCGGCTCGTCGGCCGAATCCGACCGCTTCACCGCCGCGCTGGTCGAGTACGACGGGGCCAAGTTCGAGGCCAGGAACGAGGCGGACGCCCATGCCGTCCGCGACGCCCTCAAGGACGCCGCCTACGTCGTCAGCAAGGTCGACGAGACGGAGAAGCTCGACAGGGCCGATCCCCCGTTCAAGACCAGCACGCTCCAGCAGCAAGCGGCGATCCGCCTGCGGTTCTCGAGCAAGCGGACCATGAAAGTGGCGCAGGAGCTCTACGAGGGGATCGAGGTCAACGGCAGCGGCCCCGTCGGCCTGATCACCTACATGCGGACCGACAGCCTCCGCGTCAGCGACGAGGCGCTCACCGCGCTCCGCGAGAAGATCCAGGCCGAGTTCGGCGATCGCTATGTGCCCGCCAAGCCGTTGCGCTACGCCGCGGGCAAGATGGCGCAGGAGGCCCACGAGGCCATCCGCCCCACGGATCTGACGATGACTCCGGAACGGGCCAAGGGGCACCTCTCGCACGATCAGTACCGACTGTACCAGCTCATCTACGCCCGCTTCGTCGCCAGCCAGATGGCGCCGGCGGTGTTCACGATCACGGACGTGGCGATCGCGGCCGAGAAGGGGTTGTTCAAGGCCCAGGGCAAGGTCCTGAAGTTCGACGGCCACCGCCGCGTCTGGCCGCCGGGCGGCAAGACCGACGACGAGCTGATCCCGGCCCTCGCCGTCGGCCAGGCGCTCGATCTGCACGAGCTGCAGGCGACCCAGCACTTCACCCAGCCTCCGCCCCGGTACAGCGAGGCCGCGCTGATCAAGGCCCTCGAGAAGGAGGCCATCGGCCGGCCCAGCACCTATGCACCCATCATCCAGACGATCCAGGACCGGCAATATGTCGAGCAGAAGGAGCGGCGCTTCTTCGCCACCGACCTGGGCATGGTCGTGACCGACTTCCTGGTCCAACGCTTCCCCAAGATCCTCGACCTGAAGTTCACGGCCCACATGGAGGGCGAGCTCGACGGGATCGCCTCGGCCAAGGAGGACATGGTCAAGGTCCTCGACGAGTTCTACTACCCCTTCCAGGAGGCCCTCAAGACGGCGGCCGAGCAGGCGGAGCGCGTCCGGATCACCACCGACGAGACGTGTCACGTCTGCGGGGCGCCGATGGAGCTGAAATCCGGCCGGACCGGCCAGTTCCTGGGCTGCTCCAAGTACCCCGATTGCAAGGCGACCCGCCCGATCGGCGGCGCCCCCGGGCCGAGGCCGTCGAGAGCCAGCACGCCTGCCCCAAGTGCGGCAAGCCGCTGCTGATCCGCGAGAACAAGCGGGGCGAGAAGTTCCTCTCCTGCTCGGGGTACCCCGACTGCAAGGAGTCGTTCAACATCGACGAGGCGGGCAACCCCGTGCCGTCGGTCGTCGAGACCGAGTATAAGTGCGAGAAGTGCGGCAAACCGATGGTTCTTCGCGAGAGCTCGCGGGGCAAGTTCCTGGGCTGCACCGGGTACCCGAAGTGCCGCAACGCGATGCCGGTCGACGAGCAAGGCAAGCCGGTGCCGCCGGTCAAGGTCGAGATCCCCTGTCCCAAGTGCGGCGGGGCGATGGCCGTGCGCCGGGGCCGCCGGGGGTCCTTCCTCGGCTGCACCAATTACCCGAGATGCCGCGGGACCGCGCAAGTGCCCGACGACCTCAAGGAGCAGCTCGCCGAGCAGACGCCGCCGGCCGCGCCGGAGTCGGGGCCCGAACTCAAATCGATCCCGATCGACGAGACCTGCGAGCAGTGTGGTGGGTCGATGCTGGTCCGCCGCAGCCGCCGCGGCTTCTTCCTCGGCTGCGCCAAGTATCCCAAGTGCCGGGGTACCCGACAGCCCAGCGAGGAGACGCTGGCGAAGATCAATGAGGTCGTGGGGGCCTGAGCCGATCGGTAAATGATCGCCAAGTCGGTCCAGAATGGCCACGGTCGGACCGACCGCGGGAATGAGGCACCGCCGACTTAAGTCTGTAATCGCGAAACATTAACGAATTTACGGCGCCGCACCTGGAATCGCACCAGGCATAAAAGAGCCGTCAACTGGAGGACCGCTGACTTGACAATCCTCCGCCCCTCCGTGAAGATGCTTACTTGAGACCATCCTCGTCTCCTTGAAGGAGCGGAAACAGGGTCCCATCGACTTCTTGGCCCATGTTCCCCGGATCATCGCGGCGCGACTGTGCCAACGAAGGAAGCCGTACCGTGAACGCGAGCGCCCTCTCTCGCCCTCTTTCCCCTGAGACGCACTCGGTCATCGTCTCGGCGCGGTAGCGGTGTCGCGCCGCATTTCCCATTCAGAGAAGATCAGCGGCTTTGTTTGCGATAACTATTCGTTCACAGAACCGATACGCTCCCCGACCTGTCGGCGATCATGGTGGTACGATCGCATGGCCAAACCCCCGATGACGGGGGCGGAGTTGGCATGATGAACGTCGCTGACGCCTCCTGTGACACCATCGTGAAGCTCCTGGCGATCGTGCGCCGGGCCAGCATGGAAACGGAGCCGAACGAGGCGTTACTCCGATTGCGCGAGGATTGCGTGGAGGCCACGGATGCGACGGTCGGCCGGTTCTATCTCCTGAATCTCGAGAGTGCCTGTTATGTCCTCCACGATCCCGCTCGGCCACCCGGGGATCCTCCCTGTCAGATCAGCTTGCTGCAGCCTCCCGATTTTTCGTCGCTGAGGTGGGTGATCGACAACCGTCGGACGAAGCGCCTGGGTCGGGTCGACTTCCAACCCCGATGCCGAGGCGATCTGCCCCTGGCGAAGTCCCGCCTCATCGTGCCCATCCTGCGCGACCACACATGCATCGGCCTGATCGACCTGGATTCAACGGAAGAAGATCACTTCACATGCGAGCACGAAAAGGTCGTGGAGCTGGCGGCCGAGGTCGCCGTCTTGCTCCTCGAGAAAGGGAATACGCTCAACCTGCTGAAGGAACTTCAGCGTCCCATCCCCTTTCACGGGGACCAGACCAGGTACCTCGACGAACTGGTGACCCTCATCGCCGCGGCGTCGAAGATGCCGATCATCGTCTTGCGTGAGCTCATCGATGAAACCTTGGTCTGCCTGGCCAAATACGGCCTTGACGAGAGGGACCCCGAGGAGCTCCACCTCTCGCCGATCGGTGACTTCCCGGCTTACGAGCGGGCCGTGATTCACGAACAGGTCGTCGTCATCGACGACATGGAGGGCGACGAGGCCCGTCATGTCCTCCAGACGCTGAAGCTGGAAGACCGCAACGTCCGCAGCATTTGCATCGTCCCGGTGCTGGTGGGCAGCGCCATCTGGGGTACCCTGTCGTTCGCGGTGCAGTGCGACCACGACTACACGAGACTGGAGCGGAACGGCCTGAAGGCGGTCGCCAACGCAGTCGGCGTGGCCTTTTCGAATTACCATAACCTGCGCCAGGCCAATGAGCGCCACTTCGAGAACGCCAAGATCGATGCCGCCATCACGACGATGGACGTCGCGCAGGCGGTCAGGCATGAGGGCCTGACCCTCCTGGACGGGGTCAACACGAAGCTCGCGAGATGGCTGGTCAGCCTCAGCAAGCCGATTCGGGGCGAGGACCAAGCCAGTTTCCGGCAGGACCTCGAACGGCTCTCGGAGGATTATCTTCAGAGGCTCCGGATGGCCCTGGAGAAGCTCCGGACGGCGAGCAAACCGCCGGCGAAGGAGTTCAAGTTGATGAGTCTCAAGGCGATCTGGGACGACGCCTTCGACCTGGTGAGTGGCCGATTGTCGAAGGAGAACATCCAGTACCACGTGAAAGGGGACGCCGAGGTACGCGTCGCCCCGGAGTATCTCAGGTCCGCCTTCCTCAACGTCATCTCGAACAGCATCGACGCATTCAAAGATGGGAAGAAATCTAACCGTCGGATCGACGTGTCGATCGCGAGCGAGGAGCGGGCCAACTTCATCGCGTGCCGATATGCCGACACGGGTCCGGGGATCGACCCCTCGAGGCTGCGCCCCCTGCCCGAGGGCGTCAATGTCCTGCCGGCCGATGCCATCTTCAAGGAGGGCGTCACGTCCAAGGAGCAGGGCTCGGGCTACGGCATGTTCCTGGTCCGCAAGACCCTCGCCGACCACAAGGGGTCGATCGACTTGACGAGTTATCGTAACGGGGTGGTCTTCGACCTGAAGCTGCCGAAGGATCGACTCCGCTGACCGAGAGACACCGACGAAAGGAGCACGCCCAACGATGCCAGAGGTCACTATACTGTCGACGGCCCCCGCCGAGAAGCCGATCGCCCTGCTGGTGGAAGACAACAACAAGGTCCTGAACGACCGCCGGGAGTTGATCCGGGGTCTGGGCTATCACGCGATCGCCGTCAGCAACGCCGATGACGCCTGGCGCGAGTTCCGATGTACGCCGGCGATCGACATCGTGATCACGGACGTCAGCCTCGTCCCGAATAATCACTCGGACCGCTCGGGGATCGAACTCGCGCGCAAGATCAAGGCCCAGCAGCGGGACATGCCGGTCGTGGGCTACTCCGCCTATTTCAACGAGAAAGACATGCGGCGTGAGGACCTCGACCTCTTCACCAAGGTCGTCCTCCGCGCCGAACTCCCGACCAAGATCGTGACGATGTTCGAGGGCCTGAAGGACGAGGCTCTCGAGTGCCGTCGGAGGCGGGTCGAGGAATCGAAACGGGAGGTCGAGCGGCTGCGCAAGAACTACCGGTTTACGCCTTCGGAGGAGAACTCGGCCCGAGCGGTTCAACCCGGCGCGCGCCGCGCCGATGAGGTCGAGATCCCGCTCGCCGTCGAAGATCGGCGCGACGAGGGCGAACTCGGCTACATCCCCGATCAGATCCCGGCGGGCTGGGAGGTCGTCCTCGAGACGGGAGAACGTATCAAGACTCGCATCCCGGTGCCCATTTTCCTGCTCAAGGAGGTCAATTATGCCGTCGCTGATCTCCGGGGCCATAACATGCTCTACTCGGAACACGAAACGCCCGAAGGCGCCATCGAGGCGTTGCTCATCCTGATGTTCAGCTATCACCAGGATTTCCGGAAGCAGGCCGGGTCGCCGTTCGGGCCCGCGCTGGCACAACTCCGCGACGACCTCACCAATATCTTCGGGTGAAGCGGTCATGCACCTGACCATCGACCAAGCCCTCGCGATCATGAGGCGATTGGAGATCCCGTTCACGTCCTCCGCGCAGCATCATCGCGGCGTCCTGATGCTCGACGGTGCCTCCGTCCTCGTCGTGCACTGTTCGCGTAGACGGGGCGACCTGCCGGGGATGATCCCCCACAAGTTCCGGAAGAACCTGAGGCTCACCGTCGAGGAGTTCGAGAGCCTCCGGGACGGCGAGATGAGTCGCGCCGACTACTGCCGAATCCTTCGTCTTCGTCTCCAGGAGGAGACCCGGTGAGAAGGCCGTGTAACAGAGGCGTTTTCGCCGGGGTTCGGGCCACTCCGGATGCGCCGTTGGCGCCCCTGCGACACGCCGCCGCGGACGCCACGATCCTGCTCCAGTACTTCCAGAACGCGGCCCCCGAAGGCGACTGGCGAGACTTGAGCGGCGGCTCGGAAAGCCACGGCCCGACGCGGCGGGAGGTCCTCGCCAAGGTCCACTGGCTGGCGAGTCAGACCTCCGATGGTGAAGCCGGTCTGTTCTACTTCTCGGGCCACGGCGTGGGCGGGCCGAAGGGGCTGATGCTGGTGCCCTCGGATTACCAGTCGGACTTGCCGCACGATAGTGGCGTCCCCCTGCAACGCGTGATCGAGATCCTCAAGTCCGCCGGATCGGGCAAGCTGTTCCTGCTCATCCTGGACTGCTGCCGATCCGGCACCGAGCTTCCCCTGGAGGACGATGTCGCCCCGAACGTCTGCATCCTGTTCGCCTCCGAAGTCGGGGAATCCGCTCAGCAGGGTTCGCGAAGCGGCGGATTGCTGACCCACTCCTTGCTCCGTTGCCTCGCCTCGATGGCCGTTGACGCGGGCCGCAGGTCCTGCTCGGTCCGTGATCTCGCTCGCCAACTGACCCGCGCCGGCCCGTCGTGGTGGCTCCTGCACCACCAGCTCCAGGGGTGTTGGGCGGACGAGATCAGCCTGCCCACCACCCCTCACGGCCCCCGCCCGGCCGCGCGGGTGGAGCCGGCTTCTTGCCTGCTCGAGTACCGAGCCGGCACGGAACAGGAGTGGTACGAGCTGAAGGACGCCATCGCGAGCGAACTGTTACAGTGGCATCATCTGAGCCCGAAGAGCCGGAGCGGGATGGCCCTCCTCAAGGAACTCATCATCGCCGACGAGGATGAGTCGACGCTGTCCGTCCGCCTCCCGGACGGAGGGCGACACTGGCGCCCGGCCGATCTCCTCGAGTCGCTGCTCCTGGTTCATGCCATCCTGCCGAAGATCGTCTTCGTCTGGCAGGATGTCGTGTCGATCGAGTTCTTCCGGCCGCTCGTCGATCACCTCAGGGACGGGAGGTACGAGGAGCAGGAGCGGTTCGAGGGTCCCAGCGAGCACAACATCTCATGGACGAATCGAGATAACGGCATTGATTATGTCGGCAACGCGACCATCACCGAAAGCAACGGTCGGAGCCCGAGCCAGGCCGGAGCCGGCCCGCGCACTCTGGTCTACCTCTATTGCGTTGACCCGCTAGGTCGGAGGGCTTCGATCCGGTGCCTGCTCCCGAGCCTGCTCTACGTCCATGATCTCCTCCGTTACCTCCCGAAGTCCTGAGGGTTACCCGCGATGCATCCCGCCTACTCATCGAAGCCGGTCGACGAAAAGTTCGCGCTTCAGCACCGCGACGCGCTGCCGCCTCAGTTCTTCTCGGACCTGAACATCGTCGAGGCGGAGCTCGCACGCGGCGATTTGCCGGAGGACCTCGTCTCCAAGGGCGAGCCGAGGGATACCATCCCGGGGGCGCGTTCCGCGATCCTCTTCGAGCTCCATCGGCTCCTGTGCACCGACGACCCGTTCTACGGATCGGTCCGTTCCGGGGCCAAGGAAGTGACTCAGGACGCGGCCAAGATCATGGGCGGCGTTATCGCCGGGACGTGCGGCTTGACCGTGCTCGTGGCGACGGGGATGGTGGCCTTCCTGGCCCTGGCCGTGATGAAGCTCGGCGCGGGCCTATACTGCACCTATTATTCCCGGTCCCAGAAGGCTTGAACGCCCGGGAGTCGCCCCGGATTTGCGCGGCTCAGCGTATCGCCCGCCATGCCCCGCTGCCCGACCTGGCCGACGCCGTCCGCTTCGTTCACCTCCCCGAGCCCGGCTCCGCGCCACACGCGGGGATGGCACCGTGTTGACCCTGCCCGAAAAACCGTTACAACCCCTACAGCCCGTCGCCCAAGCCGCCGAGTAATCTCACCGGGAAAAGTATTTTCGGAATTCCTTATCTCTTTATAGCAAATGAAGTTACGCCAAGAAGCTCGTTGGTTCTTGCGATAGGTGCATTTAAGGAATTGCAAACTCGCAGCATCCTGTTAGTAGAGGCTTTTAGTGGGAATTCAAGGGCCGAGTTGACCTTCCTACATGCAATCACGCACATCCGATCGGCCGCTCCGACCCCCTTCCGCTGGCTGGCGGCCTGGCAGCGCGGGCGTAGCGTCAGAGACCCTTCGGCTCGGGGACGACCCAGATGGGCCGGACTTCATCGGCCTCGTGATGAGGGCCGGAGAACCACGGGTGGCGGAACGGGAGCGGTTGGACGTCGAAGATCTCGTCGATCCCCGCGTGGAACTCCAGGCGGGCGACCTCGCGGCCGGTGGACAGTTCCGCGACCGACACCCCGCAGCTCAAGGGAGTCGTCCGCTGCGAGATCGGCAGGCCGCCGAAGGTTGACGTTGACGACTGCCGGATCTTCGAGAGGCCGACGAAGGCATATCCGCCGACGAACGAGAGCCCCCGCGCGTAGCCCGGCACCTCGGCCACCGCCTCGATTGTGCCGTCGGCGGGGTTGGCGCGGACCAGGCGTCCTCGGCCCGATTCCAGCAGCAGGACACCCCCGTCAGACGGGCGCGGCGAGTGGGGCATGGACAGCCCCCGGACGACCGGCATGCCGCTGGCGACGTCGATCAGGCATCCTCCCGACGCCTTGCCCGGCCGCCAGCCTTCTTTGGTGTCCGTCTCGCCCAGGGCCGTCAGGTAAGCCGGCCGCCCGCCGATCAGGCCGAGGCCGTTCAAGTGGCAGCGATCCTCGGCCGCGATCGCCGAGACGAAACGCGGCTTCCAGCGCGGGACGAAGTTGTGGACCCCGTCGAAGGTGCACAGGCAGGAGAACAGCGTATTGACGACCCACAGGTCCCCGCCGCACCACGCCATCTCGTGGGCGTCGATCGGCCCGGTGTAGATCGCCTGCCGCGGCAGGTAGCACGCGTCGTAAGTCCCGGCCGGCTCGATCCGCGGGGCCAGGTCCGGGACGTTGCGGAACTGCCAGATGTGGTCCTGCACGTTGATGGCCAGGATCGCGCCGTCGGGACGCACGGCCATCCCCATCGGGCTGGTCAGGTTGCGATAGGACATGACCAGCTCGCGGCCGTCCGCCGTGGGCGCGGCCAGGACCAGCTTCCCGGCCTGGTAGGTCGTGATCAGCAGCGAGACGCCATGTTGCGCCAGGAACGCCGCCAGCGACCGGCTGTATTCGTGATCGATCCGGCGCAATCCCGGCGCCGGCTCGTTCTTCGCTTGTTCCGCCATGGTGAGGGGCCCTTCCTCCGCGAGCGGCGCTCGCAAGTCCGGACATGGGCCGGCCCGCTCGCGGTGATCCGGCCTCGGATCAGTCTACGACAATCCGCCTTGTTCTCCACTCCTGTTGTCGGGGAAGACCGCCGGCTCGGGACGGCGGCCGGCCCGGGGCCCGGGCGTGGCGCCGTCGAGGATCGGCTATTTCCCGCAAAGTTGGTAGGCTCTCAAAGCCGAAATGACAGAATGGGGTCCGCAACGCCCGGTGACGCCGGAGCCGCCCGGACCGGCCGGTGCGGGCCGGTCGGCAGCCCACGCGATCCGAGCAGTCACCCCATCAGGGACAGTGGAGGGAGCCCACGCCATGCATCGCGACGCTCGTCGGCGGGTCCGGGCCGGCGTTTCCGGGATGGACGGGCGTCGGGCCCTGGCCGGCACTCGCGATCGCCGATTCCGCCGGGTCACGCCGGCGCTCGAGCCGCTGGAAGGACGCCGGCTCCTCTCGTTCTACACGGGTCCGACGGCCCGTCGCCCGCTGCTCGCGCACGCGGGGGCGTTCCTGGTCGAGGTCAGCGGGCCCGGAGTGGTCGAAGTCCACCCTGCCCCCGGCGGCGCGATCGACCTGACCGCTTACGGGACCACGACCAGCTCCACCATCACCATCACCCAGACCGAGCCGCGATTTCACGCACCCAGCCAGCTCCTCTTGATCCGCGACCTGAGGATACGATCCGGTGAGCTCGGCGGCCTGTCGGCGATGACCGCCGAGCTCGATGGCCGGCTGACCCCACTGACCGGCCCGCTACAGACGCTCGCCTTCGGCATGATCGGCCCGAAAGCGCAGGTCGACGTCAATGGCAACGTCGATTCACTGGACGTCGCGAACATCAACCTCGGCCCGACCGGCCACGTCACCATCACGGGGGACGTCAACAGCATCGCGCAATCGGGAACGACCGGCACCGGGACATCGGGAACGACCGGCACCGGGACATCGGGAACGACCGGCACCGGGACATCCGCGACGACGACCACGATCGGTGCGATCAATATCGTCGGGGGACGCTTCTCGATCGGCCGCGACCTGCTGTCGTCGTTCACGATCGACGGCGACGTGACCATCAGCCATGACGGCTCCTTCTCGATCGGCCGCGACCAGGACGGTACGTTCGCGGTCGATGGGTCGCTGCTGCTCAGCACGGGCGGCCAGATCGTCATCGGCCGCAACCTGACGAGCCTGGCGGTCAGCGGCAACCTCATCGTCCAGCCCAGCGGCAGCGGGATCGCCGTCGATGGAGCCCTCCAGTCCCTGAGCGTCAACGGCTACTTACTCGGGCAGGGAGGCACAAGCAACCCGTCGGCCATCGACGTCGGCGTCGGGCTCAACCTGAGCGGCCTGACCATCCTGGGCGGCATCAGCGGCCAGGGCGGCCTGATTAACGCCAACATCCGTGTCGGCGGCAGCGTCAGCGGGGTCGACATCCCTTACGGGACGACCAAGAGCACCATCCAGTCGAACGCGACGATGCCGACGTAAACCGGGCATTCGATGCGCTTCTCACCAGACCTCACGGTTGCTCAGAAGCCCTCCCTTTCGAGTCCCTCACGATCACTCCGAAGCACCGATGAATCGCGGACGCATCCGGCTCGATCCGACTGGCGATGAAGGCGGCACGGAAGAGGTGGGCCAGCGCCAGGACGTGTTCGAGGTCTTTCTCGACGTCGCTTGCCGTGCGCTTCTGCCGCGCGGCCAGGTTGCGGGTGAGGTGCTCGCGGTATCGCCCGGCGAGTCCGGCCAGCGACTCGAGGTCGACGCAGACGAAGGTCTCGTATCCCGGGAAGGCTACCGCTTGCAGCTCGCGGAAGCGGGCGCCCGCCGCTGGGTCGGACGCACCTTCGAGATACCGGGCCACCGATGCGGCCGAGGTACCCAGCACCAGCCGGCCGCCGTTCCGATCGATCGCGTAGGCGAACGGGATCGGAGTGCTGAGGGTCGTCACCGTCGCGCCGGCCACCTCGGTCGTCGCGAGACCCGCCCGTCCCTGTCCGCGCTTCTCGTCCAGCGCCATCATCGTCAGGACCGTACGCAGGGCGTTCTCCAGGGCGTCAGAGACAGTCGGAGCTGCGGGCACCTGCCCTCGGGTCGGTTGATTCGCTCGACCCGGATCGCCGGCGAGATCCACGACCAGCACCACGGGGAACAGCCGGCCGCGGCCGGGAGTCGCCTGGGCCTTCTCGCCGTCGTCGGCCGGCGCATCGAGGTAGGCAATCACGCCGGGCCCCAGGACCGGCAGAACCCGGGAGGCCAGGTCCTGTCCCAGCAGCAGGCCCGTCGCGAGGGCTTCCATGTTGCGGAGCCGCTGATGATCGCCCTCCGGAGTGACCCGATCGATCGCCTCGCGCAAGGCCGTCGCGTCAACGTGCGCGGCGGCGAGCGCGATCGCCGTCTTCGGCACGCGGCGCAGCTCGGCGCGGCAGGCCCTGGAGTCCCCGGCCCATCGCCGGAGCCAGCCGTCCACCCGCGAGGCATCGAGCGTCTCGACCGCGTGGACGACGATCGCGTCGTCCCGCCAGACCAGGGCGGCGCCGGCGTACTCGACCGAGGCCAGGTGACGCTCCAGCGTGGCCACGACGCGGTCGTCGGCCGGCTTGGCGGGACGGGGTGCCATGGTCAGAAGGCGCTCGATCGCCCGGGGATCCACGTACAGTCGGGCCAGCGCCCGGTCCGGCAGGCGTCTGCGGACGGCCGCCAGCTTCGGCAGGTCGCCCAGGCAAGGCCCGACCTCCTTGGGCTTCTCCACGTTCGTCGACCCGACGCGCGGGGGGCTCGGCCCCGGGGGCTTCCGATCCACGACAGCCTGGATCATCGCCTCCGAATTGGAGAAGGCGAACGTGCCGTCGGGATAGCCGACGTACCACTCCGGTGGCCGGCCCGAGTTCTCCGGGAATTCGCGGACGTAATAGGTCGTCCCGGCCCGGCGGCGATCCTGGACTCTCGCCAGCTCTCCGCTGCCCCGCTGGGACGAGTTGATGACGTCGATCAAGCGGACCAGCAGCGCGGGGTCGCGGGCCCGCAGCAGGAGCAGCCCGCGCGCCCTGCTCGGATCGGGCGGAGCATCGGCGGGGAGCCGCAAGACCAGGACGACGGCATCTCCCAGCACCTGATCCCGCAGATCCGCCAGCTTGACGCCCAGAGAGGCCTCGATCTCCGAGCATGAACGCTTCCAGTGCCGATACTTCTCCGATTCGAGCCAGGACTTCACCGCCGGGAGCCGGCGGAGGTCGGCGGCCAATCGCGAAGCGCCGATGCTCCGGACGTGGTCGCGCAGGCCCTCGATCGTCAGGACCAGGCTGGCGTCCGCGGGGACCAGACGTAGCAAGTCCTCGACGACGGCGGGCGGATACGCCGCTCGCGCCCGTCCCCCTACCGAGGCAGCCGCGAGCGCCAGGATGGAGGCCAGGCATGGCACGACCCCGCATCTCAGCGGCCGGCTCGGCCATCGGGAACGGCGGAAGTGCTCCTCGCCCCGCCGGTTCTGGTCGATTCTCATCGGCTTCAGGCTCCCGTCGGGGTCGATCGGCTGTCGCGCGAACCGGCCCGGGGTCGAGGCGCGCCGAGCAGGAACCCGAACGCATGGCGGGCCGTATTCGAGATCGGCGCGACCCCCGCCGCCAGTTGATCGCCGACCTGCTGAAAGACCGCGGAAGCCGCCGTTGGATCGGACGTCAGGGGACCCAGCGAGGGCATCGGCAGCGAGAGGCCGGCGAGGCCGTCGCTCGAGTCGACGGCGGCCATCGCCGACCGATCGCCCGTCCGCGGTGCCGGGCTCTCTCCAACCGACTCGCTCGCATCCAGGACGTCACGGCTGATCCGGGCGGCCGGCTCGGAAGCCGAGCGGGCCAGGTCCCAGGTCGCGGAGGTGGCCTCGGCCAGGGCCCGATTGAGAGCGAGGGAGGTCGCCGGCGCCCTCGGCGGGATCGCGTGCGAATGGAGGTCGGCAAGGGCTGGTGGAATCACCGTTTCCGCCCGATCGGTCCTGAGTCCGCGTTGGATAGCCGTCAACAGGACCATGCAGAGGAGTATCGCGGCGGAGCATCCCACCAGCTCTATGAGCAGGGGCCGCTGGGCCGTCCACAACCGCCGCCAGTGCCCGGGGGCCGGTCCCCACGTTCGGGGCATCGCCTCGGCCGGCGTGGACAGGATGCGTTGCATGAGATCGGCCGAGGGCACAGGCGGCTGTCGCCAGGCCCGGATCGCTTGACGCAACACCTGATAGCGAGCGGCAATCGGGCGACAGGCCGGGCAATCGGCCGCATGGCCCAGCAGGAGAGATTCCGCTTCATCGACGGCGGGAGTCCGTGCCAATCCGATCGGTGCCGAGCCCGCGGCTTCGTCGCCGCGCGCGACGCCGGACTCCGCGTCGAGCAGCTCGTTCCATTGGCGCTGGAATTCGTGACAGGTCATGACGTTGACTTCTCCGATCCGATTCACGGGTGGCGATGGCGACCGCCTGACCTGGGTGAGGAGGCGGTGTTCGATTCAACAATGGACGCCGCGACGGCTGAGGTCTTCGGCCAATTGGGCGCGGGCGCGATGGAGCCAGGTCTTGACGGTGCCGATCGGCCGCGAGACCGCCTCGGCGATCTCGTCATACGACAGATTCTGTTCGTGGAAGAGGATGAAGACCATGCGATACTCGGGACGGAGGGCCTGGAGCCCGCGATCGAGCTCGCCGGCCAGGTCGTCGGGGTCGGACAGTGCGGGGCGCGGATCGGCCCGATCCTCGATCGGCTGGGACACCACCGGCGGCCGCCGGGCCCGGCGAACCAGGGCCGTCCGGCAGCGATTGGCGGCGATCTCCAGCAGCCAGGGACGCAGCGGACGGGTCACGTCGAACCCCGCGATGGACCGCAAGGCGCGGACGAACGCCTCCTGGGCCACATCCTCGGCGTCCTGGCGGTGCCCCATCATCCGGTAACACAGGCCGAAGACCACCCCCTGGAACCGTTCGATCAGCAGGCGTGGCGCCTGCGGATCTCCGGACCGGAGCGCCTCGACCAGCGCGGGGTCGTCCATCGGCATCTCGCGCTTCCCATCGGCCGGACTCCCGGCTCGCGCCGAAAGCCCGCCCTCCCAATATCATACCCCCGTCCCGCTCCGCCCGGTTTCACGCCGGCGTCGAGCCGCCCCGCGGGCGCGACCCGCACCGCTCTCATCACCGCTACCATCCAACAGCAACGAATCGGCCGCAACCTGCCTTCCAGCTCAACCGAGCCTCTCATTCGCCCGGTTGACGCTCAGGCTGTCGGCGGCAAGAACGTCCGGGCCCAGGCCGCATCCCTAGCCGAGAGGCGAAGATCGGCCCGGCCGGCATAGATGAAGTCCTCGTAACCGGACGCATCGTAGACGTGGTGAAGGATCTCCTGGAGATCGATCCGGGCATCGGGATCGGCCGGTCGCAGCGGGATCGGGATGATCGGCAGGCGCTGACGCAGGCGAATGGGCCAGAACCCGGCCCGGGGGCGGGTGTCGGCCCGGCTGACCAGCACGGAGTAATCGCACCGGGGTCGATTCTCCAGGGGCATCGGCCGGCCGCGACGCAACAGGTCGATCTCCACGAAGTGGGCGGCACTCTTGAAGATTTCCTCGCGCTTGCCCAAATACTGTTCGCGATCCGCGCCACCGCCCTTGTTGGATGGGCTGAGCAGCTCGAGAACCGTGATCAGCTCCCGGCCCAGACGATCCCGGATTTCGAGGAATGGGACGCGGCGGACGTCCTGCACGGGAAGCTGGACCTGCGCGGGGGCCTCGAGCGTCGCGACCGCGGCGGTCTGCGCGGCCCTGCGCCGGGGCGGTGCCGCCAGCGAGACGTCGGCACGGCCCACGAGCCGGCGCGGTCCGGGTGGAACCTCCTCGACATAGATGTGCTCATCGAGCATGACGACGTACTTCGGACGGACCTGGGCGACCAGCCGTTCGCGGGTCGCCGGCAGGAACGCCAGGTGGAAATCCTGCCAGAACGCATCTTGCTCGAGATAGGGATTCATGCCCGGGAAGGGTGACGGCATCGTGACGATCCTCGTGGGCGGCGGACTGGGGCTAGGACAGGTGAATCCTCGAACAGTACAGGGTCCCGGGTGCTCTCCATCAGGTTACCACAGGGATGTGATCGTGCCGAGGCGGGGCGGAGACCGGTCGATCGGCTCGCATGTGGTCTCTCGAGGACATTGCCGCGAGGTTCGCCCCGAGACGAGGCGGCGGCTTGAGCGCGCGGACCCCGTCGGTTAAGGTAAAGGCGCCAGTGAGGAATTCGACCATGCACCGACGAACACCTGTCACGGAAGATCACACCTTCGAACCGCGTTCGACCCATCGATGCGTTGAGGGGCCCGGCGGCTCGAAACAACCCGGCGACGACCATGCCCATTCATGAACCCGCCCAGATGCTAGCCGGCCGTGTCCGGACGCGTCCCGGCCGAGAGCGGCCCGAGGGTTCCGGATCGACGGTCACAGTCCCCCGGATCAAGCCCCGCGACCCCGTGGCACGGGCCGTCGTGGCATCGCTCCAGGCGTCCTTGTCGCGGATTCGAAGCATCGAGGCCGACGCACGCCGCGGCGACGTGGAGGGAATCCACCGCCTTCGGACCACCACCCGCCGGCTGCGCAGCGAGCTTCGCGCGTTCCGCAGCCTGGTTCGACCCGGAATGGATTGGCCCGCTCGAGGGCCAGATGAAATGGCTCGCCGGCCTGCTCGGGGACGTCCGCGATCTCGACGTGCTGATGGACCGGTTCCGCAAGGCTGCCGAGGAGGTCGGCTCGGGGACTGAGGCACTGGCACCTCTGTTCTCCGATCTCATGGCCCGGCATGCGCGGCGCCTCGCGCGAACTGCGCGGGGCGTTGCAGGGGGACCGGTATCGAAACCTCCTCGCCGCCCTCCAGGAAGCGATCCACCGTCCGTCGCTGGAAAGCGGGTCCTGCACTCCGTGCCGGACCGCGTTGCCGCCGCTCGCCGCCGCGACCTGGCAGCGGCTCAAGAAGTGCGGCCTGGCGCTGCGGCCGTCCGACTCCGATGAAGCCTTTCACGAGGTCCGCAAGCGCGCCAAGCGGGCTCGCTACACGGCCGAGATGGTCGCCCCCGTCCTGTCCGGAGCCGCCGCCAAGGGGGCGCACCGGTTCATCCGGGGCACGACCCGGGTCCAGGACGTGCTCGGCGAGCACCAGGACGCCGTCGTCGCCGGGCACGAGCTCGCCGGACTCCTCGCCCGCCATTCCCACGGACCCGATTTCGAGCAAGCCGCCCGCCGCGTGCTCGATGGCCAGGCCGAAGCGGCGCGGGCCGCCCGCGAGGCGTTCTTCGACGCCTGGGACAAGCTCGATCGCAAGAGGTCGCGGAGGTGGCTTTGTCGGAAGGCCTCATCTTCTAAAGGCTGAAGGCTGAAGGCTCAAGAGACGTGGTGAGTGGCAGGTGGCTTGTGCATGAAAGACAACGAACACCAGCACACTCACGCGCATGCTCATGATGCCTCGACCGTCGCGTCGGCCGGGCGCGCCGAGGCCGATCGGCGGATCCTCGCCAGGGACCCGGTCTGCGGCATGGATGTCGACCCCGCGACGGCGGCGGCCTCCATCGAGCACGACGGCCGCACGATCTACTTCTGCTGCACGCGATGCCTGGAGCGGTTCAGGGAGGATCCGGCGCGATACGCGACGGCCGATGGAGTCGCGCGGCCATGACGACCTCGTCGTCTTGACCACGGCGTTGCCGGCGCGGCAGACTCCCCCCGGCGCCCGCTACACCTGCCCGATGCATCCGGAGATCATTCGCGATCGCCCCGGGCCGTGCCCGATCTGCGGGATGGCGCTGGAGCCGATGTCCGTCGGCGACGACGACGAGGCCGATCCCGAGCTGGCCGACATGAGCCGGAGGTTCTGGATCGGCCTGGCGTTCACCGTCCCGCTGTTGCTCTTGTCGATGGGGGAGATGATCCCGTGGCTGGACCTCGCGTCGCGGCTCGGCGCGAGCGATGGTCTGGATCCAGCTCGCGCTGGCCTCGCCGGTCGTCCTCTGGTGCGGATGGCCGTTCTTCGAACGGGCCTGGGGTTCGCTGAAGAGCCGCCAGCTCAACATGTTCACGCTGATCGCGATGGGCACCGGGACGGCCTATCTCTTCAGCCTCGCCGCCACGATCGCCCCCGGGCTCTTCCCCGATTCGTTCCGCGACCATCACGGGCAGGTCGCCGTCTACTTCGAGCCCGCGGCGGTGATCACAACGCTGGTCTTGCTGGGGCAGATGCTCGAACTGCGTGCGCGGCGGCAGACCGGCAGCGCCATCCGGGCCCTGCTCGGCCTCGCGCCCAAGACCGCCCGGCGGCTCCGCGATGACGGCGGCGAGGAGGACGTGCCGATCGATCGCGTCGTTCCCGGCGATCGCCTGCGCATTCGCCCGGGAGAGAAAGTCCCGGTCGACGGCGTCGTGCTGGAGGGCGCGAGCGCCGTGGACGAGTCGATGATCACGGGCGAGCCGATCCCGGTCGAGAAAGGACCCGGGGACCGGTTGATCGGGGGGACGGTCAACGGCAACGGCTCCCTCGTCATGCAAGCCGAGCGGGTCGGCGCCGATACGATGCTGGCCCAGATTGTCCGGATGGTCAGCGAAGCGCGGCGCACCCGCGCGCCGATCCAGCGCCTGGCCGACCAGGTCTCGGCCTATTTCGTACCGGGAGTGATCCTCGTCGCGCTGATCGCCTTCGTGGCCTGGGCGGCGATCGGCCCCGAGCCGCGGATGGCACACGCGCTGGTCAATGCCGTCGCGGTGCTGATCATCGCCTGCCCGTGCGCACTGGGCTTGGCCACGCCGATGTCGATCATGGTCGCTACCGGCCGAAGCGCCGCCGCGGGCGTGCTCGTCAAGGATGCCGAGGCCATCGAGATCCTCGAGCGGGTCGACACGCTGGTCTTCGACAAGACGGGCACGCTCACCGAAGGGAAACCGCGCGTCGTCTCGATCGCGACGGTCACCGCCCAGGACGAGTCGGAGCTGCTGCGGCTGGCCGCCGGGCTCGAGCGATCGAGCGAACATCCCCTGGCCGCCGCGGTCGAACTGCGCCGCGAGCGAACGCGGGCTGACCATTCCATCGGCGGACGGATTCCGCTCGCAGACGGGCCTCGGCGTCGAAGGCCGCGTCGAGGGTCGATCGGTCGCGATCGGCAATCCGGCGATGCTGGAGCAGTTGGGTATTGACGCCGGGCCGCTCGCGGAGCGGGCCGACGCGTTGCGTCGCGACGGCCAGACGGTGGTCTTCGTGGGGATCGACGGACACCTTGCCGGCCTGCTGGGCATCGCCGACCCGATCAAGGAGTCGGCTCCCGGCGCGATCGCGGATCTTCGGGCCGCGGGGCTCCGGCTTGTCATGCTCACCGGCGATCATCGCACGTCGGCCGAGGCCGTCGCGCGCGGCTCGGGCTGGATGAGGTCCGCGCCGAGGTGCTCCCCGACCAGAAGGCCGAGGAGATCAAGCGGTTCCAGGCTCAGGGACGCATCGTCGCGATGGCCGGCGACGGGATCAACGATGCCCCGGCGCTCGCCCAGGCCGACGTGGGCATCGCCATGGGAACCGGCACCGACGTCGCCATGCAGAGCGCCGGGATCACTCTGGTCCGGGGCGACCTCCGCGGCGTCGTCCGCGCCCACCGGCTCAGCCGGGCCACCATGGCCAACATCCGCCAGAACCTGGCCTTCGCCTTCCTCTACAACGCCCTCGGCGTGCCGATCGCCGCGGGGGCGCTCTACCCCTTCGTCCACCTGCTGCTCAACCCGATGATCGCCAGTGGCGCCATGACGCTCAGCTCGGTCTCAGTGATCCTCAACGCGCTGCGGCTCCGCAGGGTCGAGCTTTGACGAACACCGTCCGATCCATCGACGGTCACATGCACCGCGCCCTCGCTACGGCACGAGGTATGCATGACTGTACATGATCAGCCAGATGACCTGGGAACGTGATCGAGGTGGCGCATGAACAAGAAGAAGCTTGAATCGTACCGCAAACAGCTCCAGCGACTTTCGGCGCGGCTCCGTGGGGACATCTCGGCCCTGGAGGACCAGGCCCGCACGCCGACCGGTGGCCAGGCCGCCGGGAACCTGTCCAATGCCCCCATGCATCTGGGCGACATGGGGACCGAGGTCTATCTCCAGGAGATGAATGCGACCTTGCTGGAAAACGAGGAATACCTTCGCGGCGAGGTGCTGGCGGCGTTGGACCGGATCGACGGCGGGTCGTACGGCTCCTGCGAGCATTGCGGGAAGAAGATTATCGAGGAACGGCTGGAATTGCTGCCTTATGCGCGGCATTGCACCCCCTGCGCCGAGGAACTGCAATCCGGCAAGGACATCAACCTCAACGAGGGCCGGCCGCGCGAGGCCGACGAGGCGTACAACCCGTATAGCGAGCGGGCCGCCGCGTCGATGAAGGGGACCGATTATACCAGTCAGGACATCGGGCGCGATGGCCTTACGCGATCGTGCGGCGCGGCGGAGCCGGGGGGATGTCTATGCGGCCGGGACCGCCGGCGGGGGCAGCGCCGAGGGCGGACTGGCCGGGACGAACATCGGAGAAGGCGACCCGAATAACGCCGACCTCGAAGCCGCGATGGGTAGCGGCCAGCACGACGTGGCGATCGAGGAAGACGACGAGGACACCGTCGCCTACTCCGGCCCCACCGGCGGCGCGGTCGGGGGCACGCCGGCCGGCAAGCGGGCCGTCGGCGGCAAGAGACGACGCGGCGGCATCGTCCCCAGCGAAGATCCGGATCGCGCCGAATCGGGGTGAGGCCCTCAAGGCTCCGGGTCACCACGGAGCACAGCCTGTCGAAACGGACCGACCGATCCGGAAAGAGAACCACGAATAACACGAATGAACACGAATGCCGATCGGACCGATGGATCGTACCACCCCAGGTGGGCCGTCTTCTGGCTTTTATTCGTGTTCATTCGTGCTATTCGTGGTTCTCTTTCCGTTCGTGCATGGCCTCGTGATCCCCGATGAGTCGAGTGCGCCTCCTCCCGGAGAATCTGCCAACTCGGGCACCGGGGCCGGTTATACTGTGGGCTCGGGGCGATCGGGCCCATGGTTCGGGCAGTGTTCGCAACCAGGAGGCAGAATCCATGAGAACGGGATTGGCCAAGGCGGTATCTCTCGCGATGGCGGCGGGTCTGATGGTGCACCTGGCCGTGGTGGCGGAAGCCGGGGCGCGTGCCGATGATCAGGGCGGTCAGGCCAAGGCGTTGACAACCGCGAAGTCGGATCATCCCGAGGCGAAGCCGGCCCCGCCCAAGCCGAAGATCGCCGTCTTCCGCCTGGCGGGGGACCTGACCGAGCTTCCGCCCGACGAGACATTCTCCTTCGGCGCCGCGGGCGGGACCTCGCTCCGCGACCTGGTCGAACGGATGAAGAAGGCCGAGGGGGATGCGGACGTCAAGGCCGTGGTCTTCCTCCACGAAGGAGGCTCGGTCGGCGCCGGCCAGGCCGAGGAGCTCCGCGCCGCGATGGCCAGGCTGCGGGCCAAGGGCAAGGAGATCTACGCGCACGCCGATTCGCTGTCGATGCGCGAATATGTCCTGCTCTCGGGTGCCTCCCGGCTGAGCGTCGTGCCGACGGCCGACCTGTGGATCACCGGGCTCTTCGGCGAGGCGCCATACCTCCGTGGGCTGCTCGACAAGATCGGCGTCTTGCCCGAGTTCCTCACCTGCGGGGCATACAAGAGCGCCGCGGAGATCTTCCTGCGCAGCGGGCCGAGCCCCGAGGCCGAGGCGATGCAGAACTGGCTGCTCGACGGGATGTATGCCAGCGCGACCAACCTCATCGCCCAGGGCCGGAAGGTCTCGGCCGATCGCGTGAAGGAGTGGATCGACGGCGGCCCGTATTCCGCCGAGCATGCCAAGGAGGCCGGCCTGATCGACGCCGTGGAACACCGCCAGGACTTCGAGGCGATGCTCAAGGGCAAGTACGGGCACGACGTCGTCTTCGACAAGAAGTACGGTCAGAAGCGCGTGCCGACGCTCGACCTCTCCTCGCCATTCGCCTTCTTCAAGCTCTGGGGCGAGATGATGGGCCAGGGGCAGAAGAAAGGACCGTCCAGACCGGCCGTCGGCATCGTGTACGTCCAGGGGCCGATCGTGATCGGGGGCGGGCAGGCGTCGCTGTTCGGCGAGATGGAAGCCCGGGCGACCAGGATCCGCAAGGCCCTCGACCAGGCGGCGCGGGACGACTCGATCAAGGCCGTGGTACTGCGGGTCGACTCGCCTGGCGGTTCGGCCGTCGCCAGCGAGATCATCCTCGACGCCACCCGCCGCGTGAAGGCGACGAAACCGTTTGTCGTCTCGATGGGCGACGTCGCCGGCAGCGGCGGCTATTACGTCGCGTGCGCCTCGGACGTCATCTTCGCCGACGAGTCGACGATCACCGCGTCCATCGGCGTGGTGGGCGGCAAGCTCGCGACGACCATCATGTGGAGGAAGATCGGCGTCACGTTCAAGGCCTACAAGCGGGGCCGGAACGCCGGCCTGCTGGCCTCGGGCGATCCCTTCACCCCGGGCGAGCGCGAGCGGCTCCAGGACTGGATGGACGACGTCTACAAGGTCTTCAAGGGGCACGTCCAGGCGATCCGCGGCGGGCGGCTCAAGAAGCCGCTCGACGAGCTGGCCGGCGGACGGGTCTTCACCGGCAAGCAGGCGCTGGACCTCGGCCTGGTCGACAAGATCGGCGGACTCGGCGACGCCATCGCCCATGCCGCCGAACAGGCCAAGCTGACGGATTATGACGTCCGCATCGTGCCGGCGCCGAAGAACTTCCTCGAACAACTGATCGAGGAGGCGCTCGGGCGCCGGCGAGGACACGCCGGGCCTCGACATCCGAGTGAGGCCGGCCGCCGCCGGGCCCGAGTCGCTGGTCGACCTTGCCTTGCCGATGCTACGGCACCTCGACCCGCCCCGAGTCGCCGCCATCAAGGACGCACTCCGCCATCTCCAGTTATTGCAGCGCGAGGGCGTGCTGCTCATGATGCCCGAGATGGCGATCCCGCGATGAGCGGCCGACGCCGTCATCACCCTCCCGGAGGGCGACGCAAGCGGACTTCGTGGTCGAGAGGAATCGTCATGGCCTCGTTCGTGAGACGATGTCGCCGGCCGCTGGTTTCCGCCCTCGCGGCGATCCTGCTGGCCGGAGTCGCAATCGGCCAGCAGGCGTCGCTTGTCGGTACGCTGGACGGGCATACCGAGCCGGTGTACTCGGTGGCGTGGAGTCCCGACGGCAAGACCCTGGCGACGGCAGGCTTCGACAACACCATCCGCCTCTGGGATGCGTCCACTCGCAAGGAACTCCGCAAGTACGAGGGTCATACCAAGATCGTCATGGCGGTCGCCATCTCGCCCGGTGGACGGCAGATCCTCTCCGGCGGCAACGACAACACCGTGCGGCTGTGGGACTATCCGGCGCCCGAGGCCGAGGCGAAGGAAAAGTCCAAGGAGAAAGCCAAGGCCAAGACGGGTCCGCCCGGCCTGGCGAGGACGTTCACCGGACACACCGGCGCGATCTACAGCGTCGCCTGGAGTCCCGACGCCAGGCAGGCGGCCACCGGCGCCGCCGACAAGACGGCCCGGATCTGGGACCCGATCAAGGGCTCCCAGATCCGGTCGTGGACCGCCCACGCCACGACCGTCTACGCGGTGGCCTTCAGCCCCAAGGGAGACGTCCTCGCCACCGCCGGCGACGACAAGCTGATCAAGTACTGGAACGTCGCCGACGGCAAGGAGCTGCGCAAGAGCCAGGGCCACGGCGCCCCCGTCTATTCCATCTCCTTTCAGCCCGATGGGAGCAACCTCGCGTCCGGATCGGTTGACAAGACGGTCCGGATCTGGAACGTCGCCGACGGCAAGGAACTGCACAAGCTCGACGGCCACCCCGATGATATCTACGTCGTCGCCTACAGCCGCGATGGCCGCCGGCTGGCCTCGATCGGGAATGCCGGCAACCTCTTCGTCTGGGACCCGAACGAGGCCAGGCCGCTCTTCCACCAGCGTCTCGCGCCCAGGACGTACGCCTATGGACTGGCCTGGAGCCCTGACGGCTCGCAGCTCGCGGTGGCCGCGTCGGACAACAAGGCTCATCTCTTCAAGCTGCCCTGAGGCCCTTGCTCGCGTCTTCCGGCCGCCGCTGGCCCGAGTCGAGGGACCCGGATCGGGGATTCCGAATTCAAGATTCCGGATTCAAGATTCGATATGCAGAATTGAATTTAATGAATTGAATTTTGGATTCGGAATTCTGAATTGGGAATTCGCCGGTCCCGCGATGGAGGGATCAAGCGAAGGAGCTATTCGAGATCCGGCGCATCCGCCATCGGGATGATCTGGCCCCGTGGGCGGAGGATGCCGACGGGCCCGTCGAACCGCCAGGTCCCGTCCTCGAGGACGAACTGGTAGACCGGGCCGACGCGGTTGGTCGGGCAGACCCAGACATTCGGGCCCTCGCGCCACGCTTGGAAATTCTTGTTGAGGTTGCGCGGGACGCCGACGAGCCCCTGGCCGTCATCGGCGACGTCCAGCTTGTGGGTCGCGAGGTAGCGCCTGGTGCAGAGGGTCCTGGCCGCGGCGACGCGTTCCTCGGGCCGCAAGCCGGGGCGATTGGCGATCGTGAACAGCTCGGAGCACGTCCGCACCGCGCCGCGCACCGGCGCGGTCGAGATGATCTCGTACGCCAGGCCGCCGAGCAGGATCAGTACGACGGCGATGGCGATGATCAGCGAGCGAGTGCGCGTCATCTCTCATCCTGCATCCAAGGAAGCGGCATCAGGTCTTCAAGCGTTTCTTCAAGTCGTCCCGCAGCCGGTCGATGACCGAGTCTTGCTTGGCCTCGGCGAGGATCTGCTGGATGACCGTCTTGATGCCGCGCGGACCCCACTGGCACCCCTGGCGCAGGTAGGTCTTGGCCCCCTGCCCCAGCACATACGACGTGGTCGCGCCGGTGGCCGCCTGTCCCAGCCCGATCGCGCCGTAGCCGAGCGCCGTGAGCGGCGCCGCCAGGCCGCCGCTGGCGACGGTGAGTCCCGCCAGCGACGACTTGAGCCCGCTGGCGAGCAGCCGGCTGGCGACGCTGGCCAGTCCCATCGCGCCCAGGGCCAGCATCATGTCGCGGACCAGGCTGGTGGCGGTGCGCCGGGTCAGCGGGATGCCGTAGAGCTTGCTCAACGTGACGATCATGCCGACGTCCACGGCGAGTCCGCCGGCCATGTCGGCGACGGGGATCGGGTTGAGCGCGACGGCCGCGCCCTTGGCCAGGGCGAAGTTCCAGATGAGTCGATTGGCCGCCTCGTCCCGGATCTGGATCTTCCGCGCGACGATCTCGGCATGGAGGTCGCCGGCGATAAGCAGCGTGTTCAGGGCGACAAGGGCCTTCCCCTCGCGGTCGAGGACGTCGAGGATGCGGGCCTTGAGCGGCTCGATCAGGGGCGCGGGTCGCTCCCACTGGACCTGCGTCGTGCCGTCGGGCATCTGGACCTTGACGCGGAACGCATCCGGCCGGGCCGCCGTCATGACGACGTCCTCGGGCCGGACGAGGTGCCGGACCCGCTCGTCCTTGATCTTGGCATAGATCTGATCGCGGTCGAGCTCGGGATAGCGGTCGATCTGGTTGAAGACCAGGATGATCGGCTTCTGGGCCTCGCGCAGCTCGGCGAGGGACTCGATCTCGACGCGCTGCATGTCTCCCGAGACGATGAAGAGGATCAGGTCGGCATGCCGCGCGACGTCGCGGGCCAGCGCCTCGCGGACCTCGCCGCCGACCTCGTCGATCCCCGGCGTGTCGACCACGACCAGCCTGGCGCCTTCCAGACCGGGCCGGCCGATGGCGCTCTGCTCCCAGCGCTGGGCGGCCCGGGCGACGGTCGTCCCGTGCGTGGCGCCGACCTTGAAGACCTCCTTGCCGATCAGCGAGTTCAAGACCGACGATTTGCCCCGGCTCACCATACCGAAGGCGGCGATCTCGATGGTGGTCTCGTCGAGCTTCTGCGTCAGGTCGCGGAGCTGGCGCAGCTCGTCGGCCAGCGCGGTCTCTTCCTCGGGCGTGAGCTTCAGCCCGGCCAGGGTCTCCTCCAGGCTCTCGCGCGCCGCTCGACGGCCTCGTCCGGCTTCGATGCGGCGGTCTGTCGGTCGAGTTCCTCGAGCAAGTCGTTCAGCTCCTCGTCGCCGGTCATGGTACCGGTCCTCTAACGTCGGCTCGTCCGAATGGCGCTTTCACACCATTCGGCGGTATGCAGCAATTCATAGTCACGGCAGAAGCAACCAACGAGTTGGACGGCCAGTGGCATCCCGTCCGTCCCCAGTCCCATCGGGAGAGACACTGTCGGGAGTTGGCTGAAGGTCCAGGGAGAATTGAAGGCAGGATCGCCGGTGGTCGATGGATTTGGGGGCGCACCGACCGTGGCGGGATTGATCAATGCATTCGCCTCGCGACCCAACAACGCCTCGAGGATCTGGAACATAACGGGTAATTGCCGACCTTTGGCGCGGAGATAATCCACTGCTCGCACGGTCTGACCTTCCAGGATGAGTTCTTTGATCCGAGCTGGATATTCGTCGGGGAACTCGTCCAGCCATGCGGAATGCACATTCGCGGCTTCAGCCGCCATCACTCGGCGATGGTCGGCGAGGACCTGCTCGAAGTTGACGGGATCGTCGGCCTCGATGATTTCCGCTTCCCGATCCGCTAGCACGTGTAACGCTGCTTCGAACATGGACCGCATCGACGGATCGGCTCGGCGATCGAAGAAACCGCGCAAGCGGACGAGTCGGGGTGGACTCGTGCGAGGAGTATCGCCCTCTCGATCTCCAGACAGGATGAGACTGGGCTCAGTCATCGCTCCGAAGATCCAGCGGAGATCAGGGACGTTTCGAGCGAGTGCACCGACGTGATCGAGACTAGGGGCGAACGGGAGCGTTCCGGCAGCTATCGAGTAATGATAACTGGGCTTCATCCCCGCGATGCCGCAGAACGACGCCGGCCGGGTGATCGAGCCGCCCGTCTGAGTGCCGACTGCACCATAGCACATGCCGCATGCCACTGCCGCCGCTGACCCGCTCGATGAGCCCCCCGGAGTCCGTTCCAGGTTCCACGGATTTCGAGTCCGCGGCGGGTCGATCCAGGCATAGGGCGTCGTGACCGTCTTGCCCATGATGACAGCGCCGGCCTCTCTGAGTTTGGCCACAACGTCGGCGTCCTTCCCGGCGATCCGGGCGACCCAGCGCTTCGAGCCACAGGCCGTCGGCGATCCCTTCACGTCAATGATGTCCTTGATCCCGATCGGGATGCCATGCAGCGGCCCGCGATCCGCGCCGGATTGCCGCTCTTCATCGAGCGCCCGGGCCTGCTCTATCGCCCCGTCGCGATCAAGCACGACCCAGGCGTGGACCTTCGGCTCCCATCGATCGACCTGTTCGAGACAGGCGTTGAGGATATCCATGCAGCTCACTTCGCCTTGCCGCAGCAGCCAGCCGACGCCGGCGATCGTCTGCTCGGGCCGGGGGAACAATCGTGGGAGGTCCCCAAGGAGATCGGACACGGTGTTTCTCCTCGATCGTTCAATTCTTGGACGCCGGCTGTTCCTGGGGCTTCGGTCCACCGTGGAGGATCCGGCTGGAGACCTTCTGCACGGCCTGCTTGGCGAACTGCTGGAGGAACTCCGCCCGGCTGGTCAGGTCGAACTGACGGATCAACGCCGCCTGCATCCCGCCGTCGCCCCAGGTCTGGCCGTGGCGGAAGTACTCGGCGAACGTCTCGCCCGAGATATGCGTGAGATAGGCCAACGACACCGCCTGCACGGCGCCGCCGGCCGCGTAGCCCACCAGCGTCGACTTGAAGATGCCAGCGATCAGCGACGTCGTGGCCTCGACCAGTCCGAGCTTCACCAGCATCTGGATCATCTCGGTGCCGATCATCCGGACGTTCGACGTCGAGAGCGTGATGCCGTAGACGTTGGCCAGCTCCGAGATCATCTGGAACTGCACCGCGCCGCTGGCGAGCAGCTCCAGTGCCGGGAACGGGTTGGTGAACGACGTCGCGGCCGTGATCCACTGGAACTTCTCGATCACCTCCTCGGCCCGCCGGTCGCGCTCCTGCGAGAGCTGATCCTGGGCCTTGCGGCTGAGCAGATGGGCGCGGAGCAGCAGGTTGCCGGCGCGGAGGACATCGCCCTCGCGCTTGAGCACCTGGGCGATCCGGGCGCGGAGGGAGTCGAGCTCGGGCTGCTGGGGCTCGAGGACGGTTTCGGTCGTCCCGTCGTCCCGACGGACGCGCACCGGGAACGGCCGCGGAGCCGCCGCGCCGGCGATGATGTCGTCGGGCGGCACCAATCCCCGGAGGCGCTCCCGCAATTTGGTCAGGATGGCGTCTCGATCGGTGTCGCTGAATCGATCCGACTTGTTCAGCAGCACGATCGACCGCTTCCCCTGGCGCACCAGGGCCGACAAGGGGTCGAACTCGGTGCGGACCAGGTCGTGATCGAGCACGAAGACCAGCAGGTCGGCCCGCGCGGCCAGCTCGCGCGCTTCCTGCTCGCGGGCCGCGCCGCCGGCGCCGATCTCGGACAGCCCCGGCGTGTCCGTGAGGAAGACCGTCTCCTCGACGCCTTTCAGGGTGTAGGTGTGGCTCTCGCCCCGCTGGGTCGTCCCCATGGTCGCATCGGTCTTGCCGACCTCGCGGCCCAGCAGGGCGTTGATCAGCGACGTCTTGCCGGCCGAGCCCGTCCCGAAGATCACGACGTGGAACTCTCGTTGCTCGCGACCGGCGCGGATCTCGCCCAGCTCCCGGTTCAGCTCCGCCCGGGCGTGCTCGTTGCCCACTCGGCGGATCACGCCCTCCGCCTGATCGGCCTGGACCGACGCGGCCTTGATCACATCGGCCGGGACCGGCGCCGAGGCCGGACTCGCCCCGCCCGATCGCGAACGCCACGCCAGCAGGCCCAGCCAGACGGCCCCGACGCCCATCAGGACGATCAGGACGACCAGGAACGCCAGCCCCAATCCCCGCGACTCCCTGGCGAACCGCTCGTGCATCTCGTTCAGCGAGCTGACCAGCCAGGCCGCCAGCCCGATCGCGGCGCCCACGAGGACCACCGTCAACGCGACATAGGTGTACGTCGTCCGACTACGCATTCGCAGGTGCTCGCTGGCGCTCTCGGCTCACGGGCGATCGACCGTGGGCGGCATCCACCCGATTCCCCCTGATTGTGACAGGATCGCGGGTTCTTTGCATCCATTCGCTTCGGCGATCGTCTGGCCGACGCGTGTGACTCCGCTGCATTTCGCCGAAAGCACGAACTCCATGAGAGCCTCGGGAGTGCCGAGCCTCACAGGGAGTTCGTCGCGGACGGGGGTCTCATTTCGGCGGGATTACCGGCGGAGCCAGTTCGAGGTGAGGCTGCTGAACAGGTTGCCGAAAATCCGGCGGCGAGGCTGGGCGGCCGGCGCGGTCGAGGCCGCGACGTCGCCCGACGCCGAGCCGTCGGCCGGGGCCGCCAGGGTGCCGGCTTGAGGATCGAATGCGGAGCTGCCGCTGTCGGGGCGGACGAGGTCCGAGTCGGATAGTCCGAGCAGCGGCCCCGCGTTGCTGTTTGCCGGCTCATCGGCCTCGTCGTCGTTCCGTTCGGAGCGGGCCGCGGAGCCGCCGGCGGGCTGTCCTGCCGGCGCCGACAGTGCCGGAGCACCCTCGGCCGGCGCCGCCGGGGCACTCCGTGCCTGCGAGCGGTTCCGCGACGGCTGTGTGGTCGATCCCTGATTGGGGACGTCGTCGAACGGCCGCTCGCCGCGCGGTGCCGCAGGTGTTCGGGGCGCGGGGTTGCCGCGAGCCGGCGGATTCACGTTGGGCGCACCACGCTGCGGCTGTTCCATCTCGCCGAACGGATCGACGCGATCCTCGGGAATGGCGGGCATGCCGGGGGCCCGACGTTCCCGCGGTTGGATCGGCTGATCCTCGAACGGGCTGCCCTCGCCCGCGGTTTCCTCGGTGGCGTGGCCGGGCGGGAAGTCGCGCTTGGATTTCTCGAAATCCGGAGCCTGGGCACTCGGGCATCCCCAGCCCGGCGGGAACGTGCGCCAGCACGTCGGGTGATAGCCGAAATACTGCTGCTTGTAGATCTTGTACGTCGGATCCTCGCGATCGCACGGGACCCGCTGCCGACGGATCGGCGCCAGCGGGAATAGACCGGTCTGCTGGGCCTCCACGCGCCGGACAGGCCGACGGCCGCGGTCAACACGACCATCGTCAGCGCGTGGGCCCCCCTCCTCGAGTTTGTACGCATCCTTGCCTCGTCCGCTCGCGGTGACGGTTTGGCCTCCAGGATCTCCTGGGCGGAGGCAGTCCCACTCTCTGCAACGAGCCTGTCCCGTTCGATCGGGTTCCCTCCATACCTCACTCCAGGGAATCTGGAGAAAGCGGGGATTGTCCGGGTTTTGCGCAAATAGCGAATACGGGGCATCGTCGGTCTGTGCGGGTTTTAGTGTTCCGAGCGGACCATCGACGTCGAAATGATGAGTGACGATCCGGGGAAATGGATTTCCGTTCGTGGGGTGAGTGCGACCCGCTGACGCCCGTCTCGGCGGATCGGTCGGTTGCGTCGTTCGGCTTGGCGGCACCACCCGGCCTGGCACGGGACAAGGAGTTGGCCATGAAGCGGATGTCATGGAAGTTGACGTGCGCCGTTGTTATCTGCGGCGCGGGCGTGATCGACGGCGGCGAGGTGGCCGCCCAGAGTTTCGGCAGCGGACTGCCGAGCCTGGGAGCGTCAGGCTCGGGATCGCCCAGCCTGGGAGCGGGAGGCGCCGGAGCGGCCGGATTCGGAATGGCCGGCGCCGGGGCGGCCAGTCCGGTCGTCCAGACCATGCCGAGCGGCATGCCATTGTTCTCGCCCACTGTTCCCGACGCCGCGGCAAGCCTGACGGGGTTGCCCAGCACCTCCTCGACGCAGGGGAATCTCTTCAGCAACCCGATGGCGGCGCCGTTCCTGTATAGCAGCCTGCTCCAGGCCGGGGCACCGATGGGCGCGATGGGTTCGTTGGGCGCGACCAGTACGGCCGGCACGACCGGCACGACCGGCACGGCCGCCGCGAGCGGATCGATGGGCGGTCTCTACGGCCCGGCCGGCATGGCGCGACGCAGCTCGGCATGTTCCTGCTGGCGGCTCAGCAGCAGAACGGCGGGATCGGCTCGGGCCGGATCAGTGGCGCGCGGGGTACTTCCCAGCCGCAGGCTTCGGCGTCCGCGAGTGCCGCCGCCAGCTCGAGGCAACGGGCGCCCGCCCGGCCCGGCGGCCTGGCCGCCCGTTACTTCAACCGAAGCAACCCGCGCCCCGCTTATCCCCAGCGCTATTTCAACCGGCAGACTCGCTACTTCCCGTAATCCCCGCCTCGCCGATCTCGCAAGGTCAGGCGGTAGGGTGGGTCGAGCGCAGCGAGGCCCACCATCGGCCGCGATCACGGTGGGCCTCGAAGACTCGACCCACCCTACCGGAATCGGCTCTTAATGGACGTTCGGGGTGTTTTCGATTTGAGCAAGCGGGGGATTGTGCCGATTGTATCTCGTGTCAAGACCGATCCGGCACCAGGCGGGTCGGGCTCGAAGTCAGGAGCCGAAGCAGCGGGGGACAGGCCGGGTGCCTGTTCGGCCGATGTCGGAATGCCGGAGGATGTTTCGGATGAATCACACGAGAAATGACCACCGACGGGCCGGCTGGCTGCTCGTTGTCGTGCTCTCGGCGGCCTGCGGATGCCAGACGGTCCGGACGCCCGAGGAGAAGATCGCCAGCAGCAACATCCCGCGCGAGTTCCAGAAGGTCAGCATGCCCGACTACGTCGTCGAGCCCCCCGATTTGCTCCTCGTCGAGGTCCTCGAGGCGTTACCCGGCCGGCCGATCTCGGGCGAGCGCCTGGTCCGGCCCGACGGCCGGATCACGCTGGGCTTCTACGGCGAGGTCTATGTCGCCGGCCTGACGCTCCCGGAGGTGAAGGAGAAGATCGTCCTGCACCTGAGGAAGTACATCAACGACGAGATCCTCGGGCTGGTCCAGGTGGACTCGGAGACCGGAGTACCCAAGCGCGACAGCAGCGGCCAGTACATCCTCAAGGACCCCAAGGACACCGACCGCATCTTCGTGGACGTCACCGCCTACAACAGCAAGAATTACTATGTCCTCGGCGACGTACTGATCCCGGGCAAGCTGCCGATCACCGGCAACGAGACCGTGCTCGATGCGCTGGAATATGCCGGCGGCCTGCTGCCGACGGCCGCGCCCAGAACATCCGGCTGGTCCGGCCGGCCCCGCCGGGCGCCTGCTGTGAGCAGACCCTGCCGGTCAACCTGGCTGCCATCACCAACGGCGGCGACCCCACCACGAACTATCAATTGATGCCCGGCGACCGGATCGTCGTCCACCGCGACCCGATCGTCCGCTTCACCGTCTTCCTCGACCGCATCGTCGCGCCGTACCAGGCCGTGATCGGCTCGGGCTTGCAGACGACCTTCTTCATCCGGTACCTGCAATTCCTGAAAGCCCCGGTCGGAGGAGCTGCGGCGGCGACCCGGATCCCACCCCAGCTCCCCCTGGAGCCGGGAGCCAGGTAGCCTAGCCTGATCGGTCCGCTCGCCGCTCGGAGCGACGGCGACAGCCGGCGGATGGGGACGCGAACCCTTGACGGCCGGCCCCTCCTCCACCTCGGAGGAGGGGCCGGCCGCTCGACGTCCGGGAGCATCGGTCGCCGGCCTCCCGCGGCCCGCTTCCCCGACCTTCGGGCGATCGACGTGGACGGGAATCGCATTTTATGGTCTGCTCGGCGATCCCGATCGAAAGGAATGCCGCGTGGCACAGGTGATCTCTCGCGAACAGGCCGACTCGTCCCGGACTCATCCCGGACGTCGGCGGCGCTGCGGCGCATCGCCCTGGCGTCGTCGATGTTGCTCGTCATCCTCGCGTCGTCCGCGTGCTGGACATTCCGACGCCCCTGGTTCCACGGCAACCTCGGCGTCGTCGAAGCCGGCCGCGTGATCCGATCGGCCCAACCGACCACCCAGCTCCCCGCATGGATTCGCGATTACGGGCTCCGATCGATCCTGAACCTGAGGGGCGGCAGCCCCGCGGATTGGTGGTACAACGCCGAGGTCAAGGCCGCACAGGCCGGGGGGGTCTCCTTTTACGATTTCCCCCTCAGCGCGACCAGACGTCCGACTCGCCACGAGCTGCTCGTGCTGATCGACACGCTCCGGTCCTGCTCCCACCCCTTGCTGATCCATTGCAAGAGCGGCGCCGACCGGACCGGGCTCGCCTCGGCGATGTACTTGATGCTCAGGCGAGACGTCCCCCCCGAGCAGGCCGAGAACGCCTTCACCCTCGAACACGGCCACATCCCGCTGGGTGGTCCGGAGCACCTCCACGAGCCCTTGAAGGAGTATGCTGCCTGGCTCGCCGCCCGGGGGCTCACCCATTCGCCCGATCGCTTTCGCGATTGGGTCAAGAACGAATATGCTTCGCCAGGCGGGCCCGAGGATCCGCCCCCGCTCGAGCCCGGGCCGAGGCCTCGGCATTCGGGATGACGAGTTTCACGCGGATGTCTCTACTCATCGGTACAGGAGATACCTCTCGCGGATCCGGCGGAACTCGCCCAGCTCGGACTCCCAGCGGGCCATGATCGCATTCACCGACTTCCCGGCGAGGATGTCTTCATAGGTCGCTCGATCGGCGAGCAGGCGGAGCAGTCCCTCGGGTTTCCACTCCCGTGGGTACAGTGCTCGGAGCTGCACGGCCAGCGTGATGCCGAGCCGGAGCGGGTCGAACCGCGACCAGTCGGTTACGATGATGGTGACGCCGCCACAGCGGGCGCCCGCGTATTGGCGCTGGGTGGGTGTGAAGTGGATCGGGACGAAACGGGTCCCGGGGACGCCCGCGGCGGCGAGCGCGGCGGCGAACGGCTGCGGGTCGATCCACGGTGCCCCGACCCGCTCGAAGGGCGTGTCCGTCCCGCGGCCGGTCGCCAGGTTTGTCGCCTCGAGGAGGCCGACGCCCGGATAGATCAGGGCCTCGGTCAGGCTCCGCATGTTGGGCGACGGGTTGATCCAGACCAGCCCCGTACGATCGAAGAGGTCATCCCTCGACCACCCCGTGCAGGGGATGACCTCGAGCATCGCGCCGATCCTCCGCTCGGCGTTGTAGAGCCGCGCCAGCTCTCCGACGGTCATCCCGTGCCTGACCGGCAGGGGGTGAAAGGCGATGAATGAGGCGAATTCGTCGTCGCGAACCGGTCCCGAGACCACCCGGCCTCCGATCGGGTTGGGACGGTCGAGTACGACGACGTCCTTGTTGGCTTCCCGGGCCGCCTCGAGCACCAGCCCCAGGGTCGTGATGTACGTGTAGAACCGGGCGCCGATGTCCTGGATGTCGTAGACCAGCACGTCGAGCCCTTCCAGGTCGTGCGGCTGCGGCTTGCGGTTCTTTCCATAGAGGCTGACGATCGGCAGGCCGGTCGTCTCGTTGACGCTGTCCGAGACCGCGGCGTCCAGCTCGCCGCGGATGCCGTGCTCGGGGCTGAAGAGCTTCACCAGCTTCACGTCCGGCGCCCGGAAGAGCACGTCGATCGTCGAGGCCCCGCCGCGCGTCCGTCCGGTGTGGTTGGTCACCAGCCCGACGCGCTTGTTCCGCAACGGGCGGAACTTCTGCTCGACCAGGATGTCGATCCCGCAACGCGTCGAGGAGCGTCGCTCACCGTCGGCCGCAATGGGGCGGTGTTGCTGAGTTTGATTCGGATTTGCCGCCAGTCCAGGCGTCGGCCGTGGCGAGACATCGACGATCGCCGCGGCGGCCAGGGTGGCCACCTCGTATCGCAACGACGTCGGCGAGGCGCCGCGGCCGTCGGGATGCAGCCGGCTGGTCAGGATGACGACGAAGGTCTCGGTCTCCGGATCGATCCAGAGGCTCGTGCCGGTGAACCCCGTGTGGCCGAAGCTGGTCGGCCCGAATAGCCCGCCACGCGGGCTGCTGTAACTGGTTTGCACGTCCCAGCCGAGAGCCCGGCGCCGGTCGGGCGGGGTCGAGGCGGGGTCGATCATCGCGCGGACGGCCATCGGCGAGAGCACGCGGCGGCCGTTCGGCCCGATCCCGCCTTTGAGCAGCGTCTGGGCGAAAATCGCCAGGTCGTCGGCGGTGGCGAAGAGACCGGCATGCCCGGCGACCCCGCCCAGGGCCCGCGACCTCGGGTCGTGGACGACGCCGCGCAGCATCCGACCGCCGCGGCTTTCCGGCTCGGTCGGAGCGACCCGTTCGCCCGGGACACGGTCGCCGGCTCCCGTCTTCGATTTGACAGGCCGGAAATGGGCGTCCTTCATGTCGAGGGGTTCGAAGATCCGCTCGGTGGCGAACTCATCCAGCGGCTTCCCACCGACCCGCTCGACGATCCGGGCGAGGATCAGGAATCCCACGTCCGAATAGCGGAACTGCTCGCCGGGCGCCCCGACCAGGTCGATCTCCGCGAGTCGCTTCCAGGCCGTTTCGGGACCGTGCTGGTAGTCCGCGAGCGGATCGTCGGGGATCAGTCCCGAGCGGTGACGGAGGAGCTCTTCGATCGTGATGGCCCCCTTGCCGTGGTTGTCGAACTCCGGCAGCACGCGGCCGAGACGGTCCGACAGCCGCAGCTTGCCCTCCTCGATCAGGATCATGATCGACGTCGCGGTGGCGACCGGCTTGGTCAGCGAGGCCATGTCGAAGACCGTGTCGCGCGTCATCGGCTCCGGGCGGGGGACGACGGCCCGGAGGCCCGCCGCGCGGGCGTAGACGATCGATCCCCGTCGCCCGACCAGCACGACGGCACCGGGCACCTGCTTGCGCTCGATGGCCCGGTCGATCGCCGCGTCGATCCGCCGGAGCCGGTCGGGATCAAGGCCCAGCGACGCGGGATCGGTCGCTGATAACCCCGCATGCGCCGCCGGCGCGGCGGCCAGTACCACAAGGATCCCCGCCCCGATGAAGCCTGCACCGCGTCGCACTGCTGGCGCCTCCCGAGGTTCGATGACACATCCGGCTCATTCCGCCGGAGGACGATCGTCGTCTCATGAGGGCCGCGACGCAAGCGTCATCCGGCCGATCCAGGAGTCCCGAGCCGCTTCTGTTCGTCAATCCCGATCCCGACCGCGGCCGGTCCGGCTGCTCTGACAGGACCGGCCTGGATCGCGATGGCAAGGAGAGGGGCCAACAGTCGAAGACTCCAGGGAATCGGATCGCCGATCTTGATCGGGTCCTTCATCACCCGCCGCCCGACGATCCGCCGGGGTCGAGCCGCGTCGAATTCACTCAACCGCGCCCTGGACACCGTCATCCGATCCGTGGGAAGGGCCATCACTCGGCCACGGATCGCACCGCCATGCCTCTCGGATGCCTCGATGCCCTCGGAGCCTTGGTCTCGGGATACGCGACGTAAAGCGCCCAGGTCGCCGACTGCGGTCTCGGGCCCGTTCGGGCCGCAGCGCTCGACCTGAACGATCTGAGCGGCCCCTTGGGGTGGACCGAGCCGAGCACGCGATCGGCCCAGGTAGCGAGAGGTCTCCGATCGGCGGGCTGTCGCGCCGAGCCGACCAGATCGAGGCCGGGACGGACCTTGGCGACGATTGGGATGACGGTCCGGGTCCCGTCGCTGGCGATGATCGTCACGGTGCCCGAGTAGGGCCCGCGATGGGCGTACCGATGCGACCCGGCGACGGTGAAACTCGTACCGCCCGCCGAGGCCGACACGGCGCCAGGAGACGAGGAACCGTCGCCCCAGTCGATCAGCGCGGAGTAATCTCCAGCCGCGACGGGGACGGGGCTGGTGAACGTGGCCACGGCGCCCGAGAAGCGCCGATGACGCGCTTCTTCGATCGTCAGCCCCTTGGCAATCAGGGCCGGCGTGGCCACGGTGGCCGTGCTGGTGTCGGAGACCGACTGGCCCTCATCGTCGCGGATCGCCGTGGCCACGGAATACGTCCCGGGCTGGGCGTACGTATGATCGCCCACGACGACGAACCCCCCGGATGGGTCACTCACGATCGTGCCGGTCGACGACTGGCCGTCGCCCCAGTCGATGACCGCGGTGAAGTCGCCGACCGTGGCGCCGGCGTCGGTGGAGGAGAACGAGGCCACCGCCCCCTGGAACGGTGAACCGGCGACGGCCTGGGTGTTGAGCCCGGGGTCGATCAGCACGGGGTCCCAGAGATTGACGTGGGAGGTCGCAACGCCGACGCTTCCCCCGGTCGTCGTGAGCGTGACGAGGATCTGGTACCCGTCCTGGTCCGCGCCCGACTTCGCATCGTTGTCGTTATAGACCTTAGGCGGCGCAAGGACCTCGAAGGTCGTGCCGGCGGGCGAGGGTTGGACGACGACATACGTGTCCGGGTTGAGGGACTCCTGCGGAGAGCCGTCGCCCCAATCGACTTCGATGGACGCGATGTCCTTCGGCCCGAGTCCGGCGACGGGGACGACGAAGGTCGCGAGCACCGTGCCGGCGACCAGTGGGACGCCCTCGGGGGTGTCGAAGTTGGCACCCACGGCGTCGATGTTCGCGCCGACCACGTCGATCGAGCCGGTGATCACCAGGGGGTCGTGGGTCAGCGCATTGCCATTCGCGTCCGACTTGGGCGTCTGCGAGACTAGATCCTGGATCGTGACCTGGATCGGTTGGCTCGCGCTCGACTGGTCGAAGGTATGAGTCCCGATGACCTCGAACTGGAACTGGCCGGAGGGGAGGGCGTCCTGCAGGATGGTGCCCGCCGACGTCGTGCCATCGCCCCAGTCGATCGTGGCCATCAGGTCCTGGGTCGTGGCCGAGGGGTCGCCGTAGGTGAACGACGCCACCTCCCCGGTGTACGGCTGGCCCTCGACGGCCATCTGGTCCACCGGGCCGCTGACGGGATTCAGCGGCGCGTTGACGATGGAGAGGGAATTGCTCCCGTCGATCGCCTTGCCCCCCCTGTCGACGACCGAGACCGTGACCTCGAGGACGCCCGCCATGTTGTAATAGACATGCGAGCCCAGCACATCGAAGAGTCCATTGCCGTCGGGGACGGCCACGACGCTCGCGGGGGAGCTCCTGTCGTCGCCCCAGTCGATCGTCGCGGTGAAGTCCTCGGCCGTGGCCTGGTGGTTGGTATCTTCGAAGGTCGCGATGACCCCGTTGACGCCATACATCGGGGTCCCTACGAAGGTGGGTTCGTCGGGAAGCGTGACGCCCAACGACTCGAGGTCGGCGTCGGCCACATCGGCCGTGGTGGTCACCCGGGTGGCGGGCCCGCCGGCCGCATCGCTCACGGAGATCGAGATCAGGTACTTCCCCTCCTCGGTGTAGACGTGCGTGCCCTCCACGTCGAACGGGGTCCCTGCGCCGCCCGGCTGGGTGATCGTCGCGTCAGGGGACGACGTCCCATCGCCCCAGTTGATCGTAGCGACGAAGTCGCCGGGCTCGGCCAGGGGATCGGGATCGGTGAAAGATGCGACCGTCGTCGTGGAGGACGATCCCTCGGTGGCGATGAACGGGGCTCCCTGGGCGTTGATGCCCGCGGCGGCCACGTCGATCGAGCCGGAGATCTTCAGGGGATTGTTGGTCAACTGGGTCCCGCTCGAGTCGTACACCGGCGTCAACGAGGCGAGATCCTGGATCAGCACGCTGATCGGCTGGCTCGCGTCGGCCTGGTCGAAGGTATGAGTCCCGACCACATGGAACGTGCCGGTTTCGTCCCGGAGGATCGTACCCGCGGACGTCACGTCGTGGCCCGTCGCATCGGGGCCCCAGTCGATCGTGGCCATCAGGTCCTCGGGGGTGGCCAGGGGGTTACCATAGGTGAACGTCGCGACCTCGCCGGTGAACGGCTGGAACTCGACGGCCGATTGGTTCACGGGGCCCTGGCCCGGCGTCAGCGGATCATCCTCGACGTCGGCCTCCGGGTCGAGGATCAGTTGGCTTCCGCCCTGATCGAAGACGTGGACGCTGATCTTGTAGACGGCCGGATTGTTGTACGTATGCAGGCCGACGACCTGGAACGCGGCGCCGGTGCCCCCGAGCTGGATGATCTTTCCGAAGGACGACGGGGTGCCGTCGCCCCAGTCGATCTCCGCCGAGAAGTCGGAGGGGTCCGCCAGCGGATTCTCGTCGATGAAGTTGAGCACGGCGGCAGTCCTCGGGATCCCGGCGAGGGCGAGGAAGGGGCCCGGTTGCACGGGGGCGACATCCAGGTCCGCGTCGGGCACGACGACGTCGCCCCTCGCGATCGTCATGCTACCGCCCCGGTCATAGATGAATACGGTGTATTCGTAGCTGCCCTCATCGGGGTAGACGTGCGACCCGCTGACTTCGAACGTCGGAGACTTCGGGGAGCCGTCGAGCGAGATCACGCCCAGCTCCGGGCCCGTCCCATCGCCCCAGTCGATCACGGCCGTGTAGTCGGACGGCGGCCCCAGCGACCCCTCGGGGTCGGCGTCGGTGAAGGTCGCCAGCGCGGCGGTGAAGGGCTGACCCTCGGCCGGCGCGACCGGCTGGTCTGGCGACGACTGGAGCGGCGCGTCGGCGACCAGGGCGTAGCTGCTCAAGGACAGGCTGCCCACCGTGCCGTCGGCGCCGCCGTCGGTACCCGCGGTGTAGTACAACGTATCTTGCAGCCCCGCCAGCCCATTGTTGCCGAACGACAATCCCCTCAGGCCACCGATGATCACCGCGTTGCCAGAGGCATCGGTCAGCGTCCCCAGGAAGGCCCCCGTGTTGATGTTGTACGCATTGATACGACCGTCGCCGTGGTTGGCGATCAGCAGGTCGTTGCTGTACGCGCCGAAATCGCTCGGGGCCTGGACCGTCCCCCACGGGGCGTTGAGGTGGTTGTCGGTCTGGTTCTGGCCGCCGGGCGCGACGAACGGTGAGATCAACCGCTTGATGAATGTCCCGGCGGTCGAGAAGACATCGACGAAGCCGCCGCCCGTCGCCGCGTCGAGGCCGGAGGCGTTCGGCGCGGCATAGGTCACGTACAGATTCCCGCCGATGGCCTGGATGTTGTAAGGCTCGTACCGATTGTACGGGGCCGGGTAATAGGCTTTCTGGTACGGATCGACGAAGCTCCCGACCAACCCGAACGACGAGTTGTAGACGTCGATCGATTTCGAGACGTTGAAATCGGTGGCATAGAGGTAGGTGTTGCCGAGCGCATCGGTGGCCATCGTCAGGCCGGTGTAGTTCGCCAGTGGAGCCGTCACGGCGACCGTCGTCGTGCCGGATGGAGGGCCCGATGTCCAGGTCCAGCCGCCGATCTGTCCCTCCTGGTCGGCGAACAGGAAGGTCGGGGTTAACCCATTGATCTGGAAGCCGGGCGCGGAGGTATTGATCGTCGAGTTGAAGACGACGCCGGTGGGCAGGGCCGGGGTCGCGACGTCCAGGGGCTGCGGCACGCCTGCACCGTCGTAGAGACTGGAGAAGCCCGTGTGGTTGTCGGCGACCCAGAACGGCCCGCCCGCGGCGAAGGAGTCGTTCACCCCCACCGTCCCGCCCTCGTCGAAGGCGATACCCCAGGGGTTGACCAGGTGCGGGTCGTGGTTATCGGCCGTGATCGTCGAGACGTCGGAGACCAGGGTCTCCTGGGTGGGGTGATTGGCCTGAAAGGGCGTCGGCGAGGCATCGCCGTCGTGCAGGTCGACAACCTGGACGTTCACCGGGTAGGAGCCCTCTTCCGCGTAAGTGTGCGTGCCGGTGACTTCGAAGCCGCCGGCGATGTTGGCGACCACGGTCCCGGCCGTGAGGGGAGTCCCGTCCCCCCAGTTGATGGTTGCCTTGAAGCTGGCCGCCGTGGCCGACGGGTCGGTGTTGTCGGTGAACGAGTAGACGATCCCGTTGTCGATCGACATCCCCTCGGTCGCGGGGACCGGCCGGTTGATCGGCGTCAAGCTCAGCAGCGCGCGGGGCTCGAGGGCCTCCAGGGTCCAGTGTCGGCGGTTCCGCCGCCGGCGGCCCGCTCGGGCGTTGTCGTTGGGCAGGATCTTCATAGCGCGGATCTCCGATTGGTGTAAGGTCGTCCCGTCCGCCGCGGGGAATCCCCGCCCCCGGCTGTCGCGGGAGTTCGATGTCCGGCACACGGATGCGAAGGGCAGAGACCGTCCGAGGCCGTCGCCGTGATGCGACGTCCCGAACGCGCGCCATCGCACGCCGACCCAGTCCGCAGACCGGACCTGGCCCGTGCGCCGGCCCGGGGCCCCGTGCCCCGGAAGTGGTCTGCCTACCCGCGTTGAGCGGAAGTCGTGGCGGTCAGGTACAACGACCCGCGAGAATCGCGAGGAATCGTCACCGCCGCGTCCGAGCGCGGATGGCCCGCCCCGGTGCGACAACGCGGGCTGCTCCGGACGAGGGACGCTCCGCTCCGTCGCGGCCAAGGGACGCCGACGGCCCGCCGGGCTCGCGCGGACCGTCCCCCTTCGTCGGGATCACCACGAGTCACGACCTCGGACCGACTCGGCCGGCGCAGGGCTACCGAGTCCGGCGCGCGCCGCTTGCCAGCCCCGCCAGCACCCCGCCGACGGCCAGCAGGCACCAGGCCGGCGGCTCGGGTACGGCGGCCAAGATCAGGTCGTCGAGCGCCAGTTGCTTGTTGCCGCCGTCGAAGACGACCGAATATCCGATGCCGGAGAGTGACACGGAATCGGTGACGAAGTTGCCGGGACCCGCGATCGGCGAGGTGACCGGCAGCGCGACGTCGGCCAGGAGGGTCCCCGTGCCGTCCAGCCCGCTGTAAACCCCGACCTCGCCGGCGGCGTCGATGGCCGCGTAGTCGAACGTCAGGCTGGACGAGAATCCGGGATAAACATCCATCGTGAAGGCGATCCCTTCCCCCTCGCGCGCCGTGTCGCTATAAAGCTCCGCGATGCCGGGCGGCGTGAACAACCCGGTCAAGCCATCGGTCTGGGTGAAGACCCGGGCATTCACCGAGAACGCGACGCCCAGGTCGGGTCCGCCACCGATCCCCCGGAACGTCGTGCCGCCGTCTTAGAAGAGGAGGATCGGGTCATTGTTGACGAGCTAGGGCTGGTCGAAGGTGATGTCGATCGTGCCCCCTCGTGCCCCTGACCAGCTCGTGGCGAGGACCGCCGAGAGGGCGAGAATCATCGTCGCCGCGCGTTTCATCGGCATCCTCCTCGTGCGATCGCGGACGTCGGCAGGCGGCGGTTCTCGCCGCCAAATTCGATGCCGCGCGTCGGTCCCGGGGGGCCGATGCGCGGGTCTCACTCCCGTCTTCACCGACCGGTGCGGACGGCGAGCGTCAAGTCTCCGACGAATTCATGTTGCTTTTTTTCTTCCAACATCGGCGACAAGGCGGTAACATTAAGACCGATGTATCATGAGTGATGGTGGCGAGGTTTTCCTCGGAGCGCGGGTACGGCGGACGGCCCTCATGTCCGTGCCATTCGGCTCGACGACCCAGATCCAGCTCCGGCTCGACCGACTCCGCGCCGGCGACGAGACCGCGCGCGATGAGCTGCTGAAGCTGGCCTGCCGGCGCCTGAACCGCCTGGCCCGGAAGATGCTCCGGCGCTTCCCTGGGGTGAGGCGCTGGGAACAGACCGACGACGTGCTGCAGAACGCCTCGATGCGGCTCTGCCAGGCCCTGAAGGAGGTGAGGCCGGAGTCCGTCCGGAGTTTCATCAACCTCGCTGCGCTCCAGATCCGCCGGGAGCTGATCGACCTGGCCCGGCATTACCACGGGCCACGGGGGATGGGTCGGCACCAGGTCGGTCAGGCCCGGATGGACGGCTCGGGGACGGCGCCGACGCCGCCGGACACACCGGCCGATACCGACGACCCGGACGACCTGGCGACCTGGACCGAATTCCACGCCCAGATCGACGCGCTGCCGGGCGAGTGGAAGGAGGTCTTCGACCTGCTCTGGTATCAGGGCCTGTCCCAGGCCGAGGCCGCCACGCTGTTGGGCGTCACCGAGCGGGTGGTGAAGTATCGCTGGCGGTCCGCCCGGCTCGAGCTCCACCGGCGGCTCGGCGGCCGGATGCCCGGGTAGGGGATCGCTCGACGGGGAGATCGGGGGTCGCGCATGGAAACCGGGGCTCGTATCGATGACCTGATCGATCGCTGGGAAGACCTGCAACGCCGGGGCACGCCCCCGACATTGGAGGAGCTGTGCGCCGAGTGCCCGGAGCTGCTCCCCGAGGTGAGGCGGCGGATCGAGGCCCTCGGGGTCGTGGATTCGGCGCTCGATACCGAGGAGACCGAGGTCTTCTCGAGGGCCGGGGACCTCGGGAATGCCGGGGCGGACGAGCCGCCCGCACGACCCCAGATCGTGCGGGCCACCGCGGTGTATCAGACCCGGCACCCTCACGACCGTGGCGGGTTGGGGGTCATCTTCCTCGCCGAGCAGACGGAGCTGGACCGGCCCGTGGCGCTGAAGCGGATCCGGCCCGACAGGCTCCACGAGGCTGCGCGGCGGCGGTTCCTCCGCGAGGCCGCCATCACCGCGCGGCTGCAGCACCCCGGGATCGTGCCCATCTATGGCCTGGGGGAGGATGACGACGGGCCGTTCTACACGATGCCGTTCATCCGGGGCAGGACGCTCCAGCAGGTGATCGAAGCCTTCCATGGCGACGAATCGCTGCGAGGTGACCCCGGCCGTTGGAGGTTGGGCCTCAGCGGCTTGCTCCAGCCCTTCCTCATGGTCTGCAACACCGTCGCCTACGCCCACGATCAGGGGATCGTGCACCGCGACCTCAAGCCGTCGAACATCATGCTCGGGCCCTACGGCGAGACGCTCGTGATGGACTGGGGCCTCGCCAAGCGCCTCGGCGGCGAGGAGGCCGAGGAAGAGGCCGGGCGTCCCGACCGATCCGCCCAGGATGTGACGATCACCGGGGACATCGTGGGCACCCCGCTCTACATGAGCCCCGAGCAGGCCCGGGGCAACCCGCCCGGCCCGGCCGGCGACGTCTTCAGCCTGGGTTTGATCCTGTATACGATCCTGACGGGGACTTCGGCCTTCGATGAGTCGAGCTTCCGGGGCGACGACCCGCTGAAGGCGGTGCGCGAGTCGGCGATCGTGCCGCCTCGCCGGCGGGACCCGGGCCTGCCCCGCGCCCTGGAGGCGATCTGTCTGAGGGCGCTGGCGGCCCGGCCCGAGGATCGATATCCGTCCGCCCGCGCCCTGGCCCAGGATGTCACGAGCTGGCTGGCCGACGAGCCGGTCGCCGCCTGGCGCGAGCCGGCCTCGACCCGGGTGCTGCGATGGTCGCGGCGCCACCGCACGGCTGTGGCGGCGCTGATCGTCGCGCTGGCGGCGGGCGTGGTCGGACTGGCGGCCGTGGCCGGCGTGCAGGGCCGGTCCAACCTCCGGCTCCAGCGGGCCCACGACCAGACCAACAGGGCCCTGGCCGCCACCGAGAAGGCGCAGGCCGACACCCAGGCGGCGCTGCGCAGGCCCGGGCCAACCTCGCCGAGGCCCACGTCGCCGTCGAGGAGATCTACACCCGAGTCGCCGAGAAGCTCGGCCAGCGGGGCGGGATGGAAGATTACGAGCGGGAACTCCTTGAGAAGGCCCGGCGGTTCTACGAGACGGTCGCACTGCCCCAGGCCCGCGACCACCCTATCATGCGCCTCGCCGCCGGACAGGCTATCGGGCGATTGGGACACTTCTGGGCGAAGCTGGCCGAACTGGACAAGGCGGAGGCCGCCTATCGCCGCGCGCTGGAGGTCCTGGACTCCCTGGTGGCCGACTTCCCGGGGGAGGCCCGGTATCGGCGCGCGCGGGCTGTCGCGCACAACTTCCTGGCCACTCTCTACGAGATGACTAACCGTTGGGACAAGGCCGAGGAGGCCCACCACTCGGAGGTCACCGCTTGCGAGCGACTGGTCGCCGAGCACCCCGAGAGGGCCGATTTCCGCGGCGACCTGGCGAACAGTTACAACAATCTGGCTGGCCTCTACAGCGCCACCGGCCGGCTATCCCAGGCCGTGGAATTCCACCGCAAGAGCGTGGCGATCCGCGAGGCCCTGGCCGCCGAAGCGCCGGGCGTCATCGCCCATCGACTGGACCTGGCGCGAGGCTGTTACAATCTCGGGAGGGCCTGCCGAGCCGCTGACCAGCCTGCGGAGGCCGCGGCGGCCTTCCGCAAGTTCCAGGAGGTCTCCGAGGCCTTGGTGGCCGAGCCCCCCGAGGCCCTGCGGAATCCGCGGGATCGGGTCTATCTTCATAGCTGGCTGGGTGACCTTTACCTCGAATCGCGACGGCTGTCGAAGGCCGCAGCGGCCTGGCGCCAGGCCGCGGAGATTCACGAATCCCTGGACGCCGAGCACTCCCAGGTCCCTGAGATCCGGAGCGAGCTGGCCGCCTGCCACTTCAACCTGGGTATCACTTGCCACCTGGCTGGCTGGCGGAACGAGGCCGAGGCGTCCTATCGTCGGGCCATGGCCCTGTTTCATAAGCTCGTCGCCGATCATCCCGATGTCCCGGTTAATCGCTTCGACCTGGCCAATTGCCAGGCCGGCCTCGGCAACCTTTTGAGTCAGTCCGGGCGTGTGCGGCAGGCCGAGCCGATGCTCCGTGAGGCGGAGGAGATGCTGGAGACGCTGGTCCGTGAGGACCCGAACCTCGTCGAATACCGCGAAGCGCTGCCCGAGGCACTCTGGGTCCTGGGCAAGCTGTATGGCCAATCCGGCCGCGCCGCCAATTCGATGCGGGCCTACCGGCGGGCCCGAGAGCTCCTCGAAGGCTTACCGCACCCCGGCGCGAACGGGCTCTACACTCTGGCCAGCGTCGAGGCCTGGTGCGGCGCCAGGCCCACCGCGAACGGGGCGCGTCCGACTGCGGATGAGCCTGCACAGCGCCTGGCCGCGCTTGACCGAGCCATGGATATGCTCCGGCGGGCCGTCGCCGCCGGGTTCCAGGACCTGGATCGATGGCGCGAGGACACCAACCTCGATCCGCTCCGTTCCCGGGCCGACTTCGCGGAACTCGAGATGGACCTGATGTTCCCTCCCGATCCCTTTTTCCAATGAGACCGGCGGATCGTCGCAGTAGCTTTGAGTCCTGGTCGCCTGCTCCTTCAGGCCGCCGGGTGGGAATCCAACGTGGGGAAGCCCGAGCTGCCCGCCGCAATCTTCGCCCGACCCTGAGGGGACCGAGGAGCAACCGTGCTGGTCGTGAACCCCTGCGCACGATACCGTGTCGGAATCCTCGATGGCTTGACGGTTTTCGTCCGAAGGGGGTATCGTGATCGGCCGGAGCCAGTAGGCCGGATTCCTTATCGCCCGATCGTCGAAATCATGCTCTACAAACGCACGCATACCTGTGGGGAACTGACACTCGAACACGTGGGGCAGGCCGTCGCGCTGAACGGCTGGGTCAACGCTTGGCGCGATTTCGGCGGCCTGGTGTTCATCGATCTCCGCGACCGGTACGGGGTGAGCCAAGTCGTCTTCGAGCCCGAGGCCGGCGCGGAACTCCAGGCCCGGGCGCGCGAGCTGCGCAACGAGTACGTCATCGGCGTGAAGGGGACCGTCGCACCGCGCTTGCCCGGCAAGGAGAACCCCAAGCTCAAGACGGGCGCCATCGAGGTCCGGGTGCGGGAACTGGTCATCTACAACGCCACCCCCACACCGCCGTTCGAGATGCACGGGCCCGAGCCCAACGAGGAATTGCGGCTGACCTATCGCTATCTCGACCTCCGCCGTCCGGCGCTTCAGCAGGTGTTCATCACGCGCCATCGGCTGGCGCAGCTCATGCGGCGCGTGATGACGGACCTCGGCTTCCTCGAGGTCGAGACCCCGATCCTCGGACGCAGCACGCCGGAAGGCGCGCGGGACTTCCTCGTGCCCAGCCGGGTCCATGTCGGCCACTTCTACGCCTTGCCCCAGTCGCCCCAGCTTTACAAACAGCTCCTGATGGTCTCGGGCTTCGACCGCTATTTCCAGATCGCCCGCTGCTTCCGCGACGAGGACCTCCGCGCCAACCGACAGCCGGAATTCACGCAGCTCGACGTCGAGATGTCGTTCGTCGACGACCACGACGTCACCTCGACCATGGAGATCCTGGTCGCCGAGATGGCCCGGGAGTTCACCGGCCAGGAGGTCAAGCTCCCCCTGCCCCGCCTGGATTATCATGACGTGATGGAGCGGTTCGGCAGCGACCGGCCCGACCTGCGCTATGGCCTGGAACTGAAGGACGTCGCCGACATCGCCGGGCAGACCGAGTTCAAGGTCTTCCAGCGGGCCAAGGAGCATGGTCATCGGATCAGGGGACTCTGCGCCCGGGTGGTGGCACGCGATACAGCCGCAAGGATCTCGACGGCTTGACCGAGTTCATCGGCGGCATGGGCGCCAAAGGACTCGTCTGGCTGAAGGTCGAGGCCGACGCCCTGACGGGCCCGACCGCCAAGTTCTTCCCGCCGGAGGCCCAGCAGAGCCTCCGCGAGCGGTTCGGTGCCAAGGCCGGCGACCTGATCCTGATCGTCGCCGACACCCAGGCCGTCACCAGCCTGGCGCTCTCCAGCCTGCGCGCCCGGCTGGCCGCCGAACTCGAGCTCTACGACCCGAAGACGTTCCACTACTCGTGGATCGTCCGCTTCCCGCTCTTCGCCTGGGACGCCGAGGAAGGGCGATTCGTCGCCGAGCACCACCCGTTCACCATGCCGCTGTTCGAGGACCTCCACCTGCTCGACTCCGATCCGGCCAAGGTGCGGGCCCAGGCGTATGACCTGGTCATCAACGGCGAGGAGGCCGGCGGCGGCACGATCCGCGTCCACGACCCCGAGATCCAGTCGAAGATCTTCGCCCTGCTGGGACTGACGCCCGAGCAGGCCCAGGAGAAGTTCGGCTTCCTCCTGAGTGCCCTCAGGAACGGTGCCCCGCCGCACGGCGGCATCGCGCTGGGGTTCGACCGGCTGACCATGCTGTACTCCGGCCTGTCCAACATCCGCGATTGCATCGCCTTCCCCAAGACCGCCAGGGGGACCGACCTCATGACCGGCGCCGGGGAAGGTGGAGGCCCGTCAGCTCAAGGAGCTGCACATCCGGCCTGAGTGACGCCCTCGGCGCCGATCCGACGCCTTTCCCGTGCGATGCCGCCGCTACACCTCTCGAAGGGCTTGCTGAGCGGGGTTACAATGGGAGCGTCGGGCACGGTCGACGTGGGGCTGGTCCGGGACGCCTCCCGACCTCGGTCTCGGCATGGCCGGGGGGCGGGTTGATGCGGGCGGCGGTGATCGTCCACGAACGGATGGGGAGGTGGTGCCGGCAGTTGCGGCCCCGGTTGTCCGACCGACCCGTGCGGTGGTTCGAGACGCGTTCGCCCCGCGATCTGGAGGAGATCTTGAAGGGACTCGCGTTCCCCGTCGTCCTGATCGACCTGGCGCGGCAGCCCGTGGACGGGCTCGTTGCGCTGAGCCTGGTCGACCAGTCTGCCCCCGCCGCGCGGACCCTGGTGCTCGATCCCGAGGCGCAGGCCGGCGCCCATCATCCGGCACGCGAACTGGGGGCGACCCATGTCTGGACCGGATTCACACCACCCCCGCTCGTCGCCGAGCTGATCGCGCGCTGGATCGCGCTGGCTCGTCGCGGGATCGAGTCGGCCGGCTGGTCGCGAACCACCTTCCCCGAGACCGCCACGGACCCGTGGAGCTGGCTTTCCGACTACCTGGGTGAGCCGGCCCGCCTGACCGATGCACAACCGGCCCCCCCGCGATGGGCCCGGCCGGCCCTCGACAGATGATGGACGCGCCACGCGGTGCTCCTGCTCTCCACTGCCTCTTGAGGACAACGACTGATGTTCGGCAAGAACAACGCGGCGCTCACGGAACGTGACGTGCTAGAAGCCCTCAAAGGGGTCAAGGACCCGGACATCGGCCGAGACCTCGTCGACCTGGGCATGATCAAGGACATTTGCATCGGCGACGGCACGGTGGGGCTGACCGTGAACCTCACGACGCCGGCCTGCCCGCTCAAGGCGCAGATCGAGCGGGACGTCCGCAACGCCCTGCAGGGCCGGCTGGCCGGCGATTGGACCTTCCAGATCACGATGGGATCCGAGGTCCGGGGCAAGGGGGTCGCCGAGACCGGGGACATCCCGGGCATCAAGAACGTGATCGCCGTCGGGTCGGGCAAGGGAGGGGTCGGCAAGTCAACGATGGCCGCGGCGATCGCCTACGGCCTGCAATCCTACGGCGCCCGGGTCGGCCTCATGGACGCCGACGTCTACGGGCCCTCGATCCCGCACCTCGTCGGTGCCTCCGGCCGGCCGATGGCACGCGGTGAACGTATCCAGCCGATCGAGGCGGGCGGCCTGAACCTGATGTCGATGGGCTTCCTGCTGGAGCCCGAGCGGGCCGTCATCATGCGCGGCCCCATGCTCCACGGGATCATCCAGCAATTCCTCCGCCAGGTCGACTGGGGCCCGCTCGACTACCTGGTCATCGACCTGCCGCCGGGCACCGGCGACGTGCCGCTGACCCTCGCGCAATCGCTCCCCCTGACCGGCGCGGTCGTGGTCTGCACGCCCCAGGAGGTCGCGCTGCTCGACGCGACCCGGGCGATCAGCATGTTCAGGCAGCTCAAGGTGCCCGTGCTGGGCATGATCGAGAACATGGCCTTCTTCGACATGGTCGCCTACCTGCGAGAGCGAGGCGGCCCCGGGGCGCACAGGCTCCTCGATTCGAGGAGCTTCTTCGACACGCCCGGGGACGAGCGGGTCTACATCTTCGGGCGGGGCGGGGCCCGGCGGAAGGCCGGGGAACTCGGCGTGCCGTTCCTCGGCGAAGTGCCTCTCAACGTCTTCTTGAGGGAGACCGGTGACGAGGGGAAGATCGAGCAAGCCTTATCGCCCGGCTCCCCTTCCCGCCCCTACCTGCTCGGCGTCGTCGAGCAGCTCGCCGCCCAGATCAGTATCCAGAATATAAAGACCCCCAAGATGCCCAAGCTGGAGGTCATCGGCTGAGGAGCCCATGGCCGTCGCCCGGGAATCGGGGGTCGTTCTACTTCAAATTGGGACTTCAACGCGGTCGGGCCGGTTTCGGAAACCATGTCGAACGGGACCGGCCCCCGTCCGCGACCGCGCGGACTCCGCACGCCGGGTCGGGGACCATGCCACGGGTTATCTCACTCGCCCGAGTACGTGAGCGTGAAGTCATGGAATCGATACTTCTTGTTGCGGGGGACCTCGCCGGCGGCCGAGAACAGGCTCAGGAGCAGGTCGCCGAAGTGGTCGGTCCGGACGCAATAGAAGTTATGCTTACCCTCGCGGCGTGATTCGATCAGCCCCGAGACCCGCAAGAGCGCCAGGTGATGGCTCACCGCGGGCTGGCTCTGTCCCAGCCGCTGGCAGAGGTCCGTGACGTGAAGCTCGCCCTGGGGCGACAAGGCCAGATAGAACAAGATGCGCAGTCGGGTCTCGTCGCTGAGGAGCTTGAAGACCTGCGCCAGCTCGCGGACCGATTGATCGGAGACCTCCGTCCCCATCGTCACGAGCTGACCGTTGGTGTCTGAACCGCGCTTGGTTTCCTTGCGTGCCATGGGTGATATACCTCAGCCCTTTCTGGTGAAATGGAGCTCGACTCGACGAAAATGGCCGCCAACCCCCGTTCGGAACGGGAGGGTGGCTGCTGGCAGACCCCCACCGACGGCCAGCCGGCCCGGCACGAGGCGAGGTGGACGGCTGCCAGCATCCGGTCTCGAGCGAGCGAGTTTTGCGATCCGAAGGCAAGACCCGGGGAACCCCGCTATCGAGGATCCGGGCGGGTCGTCCGCATGGGGCCGGCTGGATGTCCGTCACGATCATCAGGCGAGTCACCGGGTCCGGTTCGACCCCGGTCCCGCAACGCTGGTCGGTCGAGGGGTGACCGCATTCGCTCCCTATTCGTATCAGTCGAGATCCGACCGCATGAGGCGAACGCGAAGTCACAGATGTTCTGAAGTAAGCTATCCTCGGTATGACTCATATACCTATTATGCAGACCCGGTCAAGAGGCCGTAACTCACCAGCCCGCGCCGCACGACTCCCAGCCCCTGCTCGTCCAGCGGACACAGGGGGAGCCGGACCTCCGCCCTGCACCGACCAAGCAAAGATAGCGCCGCCTTGACCGGGATCGGATTCGGCGCCAGGCCGAGGAGGTCGCGACTCAGCGGGAAGAGCCGGGCATGCGAACGCCGCGCCTCGTCGACCCTGCCGCCTTGGTAAGCCTCGACCATCGCGGCGACCTCGCGAGGGACGAGATTCGCCACGACCGAGATCACCCCCTCGGCGCCCACCGAGAGCATCGGCAGGGTCAAGGAGTCGTCTCCCGACAGGATGGTCAGATTCGTCCGCGCCAGCAGCTCGCTGACCTGATCGAGCGAACCGGCCGCCTCCTTGACCGCGACGATCGGCCCCACCTCGGCCAACCTCTCCACCGTCTCGGGCTCGACATTCCGCCCGGTCCGCGCGGGGATGTTGTAGAGGACGATCGGAATGTCCACCGACTCGGCGATCGCGGCGAAGTGCCGGTATAAACCTTCCTGATTAGGCCGGTTATAATAGGGTGCGACCGATAGGGCGGCGTCGGCCCCGGCTCGCGCGGCGAACCGCGTCAGCCGGATGGCCTCGGCCGTCGAGTTCGAGCCGGCGCCGGCGATGACCTTGGCACGGCCGGCGACTGCCTCGACCACCAGCGCGATGACCCGCTCATGCTCCTCGTGCGAGAGGGTCGGCGATTCACCGGTCGTGCCCACCGGGCTGAGCACCGGCGTCCCCTGCTCGATATGCCAGTCCACCAGTCGGCGGAGGCCCAATTCGTCCACCGCGCCGTCCCGGAACGGCGTGACGAGAGCCACCGTGCATCCAGCGAATATCCGACCTTTGGTGGGCATGCGCAATCCGGAAGGGCCGAGCGGTGAGCGTCCCACGGAGCGGAGAACGCTCATCCTAGTCCACTCATCCTACGGGCGCCCGATGGCCGGGGAGGGCCGGGGTTTCGCACGACCGGGCGATCGTCGACTCACAACTCTCAGAACACCATGGTTTCAATCTCTAATAATCTTAAGGTCGTTCTCCCCGAAAGGGAAGCCGAATTAGGCCCGCTGCACGGAATTTCCAAAAATGGAGTCAGCAGGAGGCGGACACGGCGTCCGGAGCGTTGGCCGGTCCTGACAGCAATCACGTTCGCGGCCATGATTCGCGGCAACTATGTGATTCCGGGCCACCCGAGGGCGGCGTGAGGCCTCATCCGGTCGGGCCGAGCAGGGCCCGATTGATGCAGTCCTTCATCTCCCGGACCGCCGGGCCCAGGCCGATGAAGACGGCCCGGCTGACGATACTGTGGCCGATGTTGAGCTCGGCCATGCAGTCGAGTCGCGCGATCGGCCCGACGTTCCGGTAGTTGAGGCCGTGCCCGGCGTGTAGCTCGAGTCCGGCGGCGACGAGGGACGCGGCGGCCTGCCGGAGCGACTCGAGCTCGGCGTCGCGCGCCGGGCCCTCGGGCGCGTCGGCGTATCGGCCGGTGTGCAGCTCGACCGCGGACACCTCCATCGCGATCGAGGCCTCGACTTGGCGGGGGTCGGGGTCGATGAAGAGCGAGACCTCGATGCCCGCCTCGGCGACGCGCCGGGCGGCCTCGCCCACCCGCGCGACCTGACCGGCGACGTCGAGGCCCCCCTCGGTCGTCAGCTCCTCGCGCCGCTCGGGTACGAGCGTCACCTGGTCGGGCCGAATCGCCAGGGCGATCTCGACGATCGCCGGGTCAACGGCCATCTCCAGATTCAATCGGACCTGCACGGTCTCACGCAACAGGCGCAAGTCGCGGTCCCGGATATGACGCCGGTCCTCGCGGAGATGGATGGTGATCCCGTCGGCGCCGTTCAGCTCGGCGAGGACGGCCGCCCAGACCGGGTCCGGCTCCCGCCCGCCCCTGGCCTGGCGGAGGGTGGCGACATGATCGATATTCACGCCCAACCGCGACATGAGCGCATCTCCCAGGTGGTCGGCACGATACGGCTAGGGGTTCCCGTCCCCGGCGCGGCGCGGCGGCGCGGCGTCGGGGTTGCTTCGGCCCACGGTCCGGAGCGGGGACCTGGACAGCACGAACGTCCGCTCGGGCCCGACGGCGAACGCGACCCGGCCCTTGCGATTCGGGCCGGCGCCTTCGACCGCGACGATCCGCCCGAGCCCGTACTCGGGATGGAGCACGGAGACCCCAGGACGGAGGGCCTCGAGGTCCGCGGTGCCCGGCGCCGGGAAGGCGCCGCGCCCTTGGCCGCGAGGTCGGCGGCGGTGGTCATCCGGAAAGACGGAGATGCGGCCGGCCGGGGATCGGGACGGCGGGCGGCCCAGTACCCGCCGGCCGGTCGGTGTCGGACGTCCTGGTATCCGACCCCCGACAGGTCGCGCACGGTCATCGGCTCCTCGGGCAGCTCGGAGAGGAAGCGGGACGGCATGGTCGCCTGCTGCTGGCCGCGGAATGATCGGACGCAGCAGCGGCTGAGGTACAGCTCGCGGCGGGCCCGCGTGATGCCGACGAACAGGAGCCGGCGCTCCTCCTCCAGTTCCTTGTGATTCTCGTTGCCGCGGGCGTGGGGCAGGATCCCGTCCTCCAGGGCCACGATGAACACGGCGGGGAATTCCAGCCCCTTGGCCGCATGCAGGGTCATCAGCGTGACGGCCCCGGTATCCTGGTCCCAGCGGTCGATCGGCGAGGCGAGGGTGATCTCGGCCAGGAAATCCTGGATCGACGAGCCGGGATGGACCTGGTCAAACTCGCGGGCCGCCGTGATGAGCTCGTCCAGGTTCGCCAGCCGCTCCTCGCCGGTCCCCTTGGCCTCGGCCGCCAGGTGTTCGCGGTACCCGGTCTGGACCAGCAGTCGGCTGACGACCTCCTCCGCGGCCAGTTCCCGGAGCGCCGACAGTCCGTCGATCAGGCGGGCGAAGTCGTCGAAGGCCTTGGCGGCCTTCTCTTTCAGGCCCGGCACGGTCCAGGCCCGCCGCGCCAGGGCCAGGAGCGGCACGCCCTGCTCGCGCGCGGCGGTCGAGAGGGCCTCAATCGACGCCTTGCCCAGCCCCCGGGGTGGGACGTTCACCACCCGCAGGAACGCCAGGTCATCCTTGGGATTGACCATCAGGTTGAGATAACCCAGGACATCCTTGACTTCCTGCCGCTCGTAGAACGCGACCCCGCCCACGATCTGGTAGGGGATCCGGGCCGCGCGGAACGCCTGTTCGAACGGGCGGGTCAGCGCGGTCATCCGGCAGAAGACGGCGATATCGGCGAAGCCGTACTCGCCCTCGCGGACGAGCGCCGCTATCCGGGCGGCCACGCCCTCGGCCTCGTCGGTCTCGCGCGGATAGACGGTCAGCTCCACCGGCGCACCGCGCGGGTTCTCGGTGAGCAGCGACTTGGGCTTGCGGTTGCGGTTGTTGCGGATCAGTTGGTCCGCGACGCTCAGGATGTTCTTGGTGCTCCGGTAATTTTGCTGGAGCGTGACGACCCGGCAACCTGGGTAATCACGTTCGAATTCGAGGATGTTGGTGAGGTCCGCGCCTCGCCATCCGTAGATCGACTGGTCGGGGTCGCCGGTCACGCAGATGTTGGGATGGTCAACCGAGAGGGCGCGGACGATGGCATATTGGGCGAGGTTCGTGTCTTGATATTCGTCGACGAGCACGTAGCGATAGCGGCGGTCGAGGTCGGCGCGGACGTCCTTGTGTTCCTTGAGGATGGCCACCAGGTGCACGAGCAGGTCGTCGAAGTCAACGGCGGAGGTCTGGCGGAGTCGCGCCTCGTAGGCCTCGTAGACCTGCGCCAGCAGGGCGTCCTTGCGATCGGCGGCGCGACGGCGCCAGTCGTCGGGTTGGACCAGGTCGTTCTTGGCCCGGCTGATGGCCGACTCGACGCGTTCGGGCGTCCAGCCGGGCAGGTCCCAGCCGACCTGGTCCATGATGTCCTTGATGGCGCGGCGGCGGTCGTTCTGGTCGTAGATCGAGAAGCCCGGGTCGATGCCGACGAGCTTGGCGTACTTGCGGAGCAGCCTGGCGCAGATGCCGTGGAAGGTGCCGACCCAGACGCGGGAGGTCGGCACCAGGGCGTCGATGCGCTCGCGCATCTCGCCGGCCGCCTTGTTGGTGAAGGTCACGGCGAGGATCGAGTCGGCCGGGATTCCCGACCCGAGCAGGTAGGCGACCCGCCGGGTGATCACGCGCGTCTTGCCCGAGCCGGCCCCGGCGAGGACGAGGAGGGGGCCGTCGATATGGGTGACGGCCTCGCGCTGGGGGGCGGTGAGGTCGGCGAGCAAGTCCATCGGTGGGTCCACCCTGGGCCCGGGAGCGCGGCCCGAAACCCTGGGCGCCGGCGCCGGGATCGGCCGGGATCGGAATCGTCCCCCCAGTATAGCCGCGCCGATCGCCGGGGGCGATGCGACTTCGCGTCGGAGAGATGCTCGACATGGCCCGCCGGGATCACGGTCTTGGCCCTCCGGCCGACGGGGGATAGAGCTGGATCCCCGGTCGATCGCACCGGCGCGACGCGACGCGGGAACGGTCCGGCCCGGTGCCAGCACCGCCGGCGTGGCAGGAGCTCGCTCGATGGACGTCCTGGGGATCGGCACCGATATCGTGGAATGCCCGCGGATCGGCAAGATGATCGAGCAGCACGGCGAGCTGTTCCTCCGCAGGGTCTACACCGATCGGGAGATCCGCTACTGCCAGGCACGGAAGCACGCGATCGAGCACTTCGCCGGGCGATGGGCGGCCAAGGAGGCGATCCTCAAGGCGATGGGGACCGGCCGCAGCCTCGGGATCGCCTGGACCCACGTCGAGGTGCGCAACAGCAAGGACGGGCAGCCGAGGGTCATGATCTGCGGTGCGGCACGGGAAGTGGCCCGCGAGCGGGGAATCGGCGAGATCCTGGTCTCGATCTCGCACTGCCGCACCTACGCGACGGCCTATGCCATGGCCATCGGCCGAGGCGCCGGGCAGGAGAAGCCGGTCGGACAGGCGCCGGGGGTTTGAGCCACCCGTCGGCTTCACGCCGCCCGCCCGCCACGTAGAGAACGCGGCACGAAGCGGGATATCGGATGTGCGTGAATGCGTGTGTGTCGCTCGACTCGGCCCCTGAATTCCCACTAAAAGCCTCTACTAACAGGATGCTGCGAGTTTGCAATTCCTTAAATGCACCTATCGCAAAAACTAAGGAAATAGTAGACACAACTTGGTTTGGTGTAGGGAGATAAAAAATTCGGAAAAAATTAATCTGTGTAAGATCTCTCGGTGGATCGGGCGCCCGATCGTAGGGGATTCGACGGTCCTTCCGGGCAAGGTCGGCGCGGATTAATGCCCGCGTTCGGCGACGAAGCCGGGCGATGGGGAGCTGGACGAAGAGGTCGGCCGCGGACCGGGCGGGAGGGCCGGCGCCGCGCCATTTGGACCTCGCCGTTGAAGGGTTTACCCGACCGGAGGGCCGGGTCGCGGCTCGCCAGGCGGAGCCGGGTGTCCGGCCAGGCTCCGTCGTCGAGAGAAACCTGCGGACCCTCGTGGCCGGATCATCGGAGGCGCTCGGCGGACTGGGTGTACCTCCAGCCCGGCTTGGACGCCAGGCGGTGCGGCGTCCGCGGCTTGGAGCGGGGTCAGGGGCTGCTCGGGGTCGTCGCCCAGCTCGACGAGTGGTCGCACTTGCTGGCTCCTCGGGGCCGTCTGTCCGCCTCCCGGGCCACCGTCTTCGGCCAGTACCGTCCCGCCCGGTCCGGCGGCGGTCATCGTGCCGGATGGGCCGGCGAGGGCGGCCGGCTGGCCCCCGACCGAGCCCGCCTGGTTCCCGGCGGTCGGCCGGGTGATGTCGGTCGGGTTCCGGCCGGCGGTGGCGAGGGCGACGAGGGTGGCCGTCAGCGTCGGCGGGGGGCGACGCGAGATGCCGTCGGGCGGGCCGGTCGGACCGTACGGAGCGGCCCGGGCGGATCCGGATCCGGCCAAACGCGAGCGACTTGGCACAATGTCAGATCATATTTCCCTGAGACGATCTGACACCGATTTCCGGCCTGACACCGATTTCCGGCCCGTCGCGAACCAATTCGGCCCTTCCGGCACCCACACGGCCGGCTCGCGTGTAGACGGCCATCGGACCGATCATCCGCCTCGACGGGAGGTCGGCGGACTGGGGAGGGGCCTGGCGGCTCACTGGAGCGATCAGCGGGCCAGGGCCGGCTCCGGGGCCGTCGGACCAGTTCCTGCGCCTGAGGGGCGGCCGGGGGCCTCGCTGAGCCGGGGACGAGGATCGGAGGCCGACGTCTCGTTTCGACCACGCAGCCCGCTATGCATGCCGGGGCGCCCTAGTTTTTAAATAGACACCACTCGCGGCGGGCGGCAGTCACCGTCGAGGCGTCCCCGGCGCCCTCCTGCTCGCAGGCGGCGGGGAGAGTCCCGGGGCTTTCTCTGCACGACGAACCTTCAAAGTCTCATACAGCGTACAAGATGTCATAATTCTACAACGAACAGGTCTTTTCGGTTACATTTTCATCGACGGTGAGGGAGCGGCCCGGCGTCCGCCGCGGATCGCTCGCTCACCCTCGCGGCTCCGCTTCGGCTGCGGCCAGATGCCGCGCCGTGGGCGAGCAGGGCGCCATGGTCGCGGATTCGGGCTGGATGGCGGACCGGCGGCGCGTCGGGGCTCGCATCCGCCCGAACGACCGGGACCCGTGCCGCGCGGCCGCGTTGCCCGAGGGGCTCGGCGGTCGCCGGTCCCTCGAGGTTGTCGCCGGCCTTGCGTTTCATCAACCTGACGCCGCGATTCCGCGCCGAGGCCGTCGCCGTCGGCCTGCTCGATCTGGCCGACGACGTGCATTGGACAGCCCCCGTGTACGAAATGCCACCGAGGAGTTGGCCCCCTGCTGCGTGACGTCGAACGCCACCGACGAGGTCGCGCCAGCCCCCGCTCATTCCCGGAGGTACGAGAACCCATGAGTGAGCCCGATGCCTCGATCAAACATGGAGTGCCCGGACAACAGGACTCCTCACTCGCCGAGCGCCGGAGTGCGACCCGCAGCCTGCTCCGCGACGTCGAGGGGACGATGATCTTGCGGGGGGAAGAGGGTGATATCAAATTCAATGTGAAAGTGTTGAACATCAGTGGCGGAGGCGCGGCGATCCTTGCCGACAAGGCGCCGCGAGCCGGCCAGCCACTCCGACTGACCCTGCCGAGCAAACCGGACCAGCCACCCATCGAAGGCCACGTCATCGAGACGAGGCGCGACCCCTCGGGGGGATGGGTGGTCCATGTGCGGTTCGTCCGCTGGGTCCCGCTCGGCCCGTACCTCGAGGCGCACAGCCAACGGCACCGGTGGGATCGCCATGCGGCCAACGAATCACGCGCGAGCGTGACCTGGCTGGACGGGGCGACCGAGAAGTCGATCCGCGGAGACCTACTGAACATCTGCGTTGGGGGCGCGGCCTTCCTCGGGGACGACCTGCCCCCATCGGGGGTCCCGATCTGGCTCCAGCTCGATCACCGCGTCTATCCGAGCGTTGGGATCAATGGGATCGAAGGGCGACTCCGCATGTCCTCGTTTCACCCGTCGGGCCGGAGGGTCGCTCAAATCGAGTTCGTCTGTTCCTGCCCGGCCGACTTCTTCCACCTGGCGACCTCTGGTTCCGGATGAGACCCACGGCGGATCATCGAGGACCCGAAATGAAGAAGGTGGTATCCGGCGGGTCGGTGCGCACCGTCGCCTTCCCCCAGGCCGATGCCGGCGTGCCGGATACCACCATCTTCATTTCGGGTCCAGATGTCTTTGACGCTGCGATGATTGGTCATACCATGGCGGGGACGCGAGTAAAATGGGTGAGTGGAGGGGCTTGTCGATTCGCTTGCCAGGCTGTTCTCGATACCGAAGAGGAGCAGTCGGCGGGGTGGACCCGGGAGGTCTCAGAGTCTGTCCCAGAAGGTGGGTCAGACGATTGTAGGGTGGGTGAAACCCACCGACGCAAGGCCTGGGCACACGGTGGGTTTCACCCACCCTACGGGATCGCTCTCGACCCTTCCGGGACAGACTCTAAGGAACTCCTTAGCCTCGGCGATCCGTCAGAACCGGTGAGAGTCCATGGATTAGCATCGTGGTTCAACCGTCGGGCCGAGAGGGGATTGTCGATCGGCTTCTACAGATGTAGGATGAGCATGGCCCGATCTCCACCTTGGAGGAGCAGGTCATGCTGACCCAAGTCACCTGCCCAGGCTGCGGAGCCGCATGGGACGACGCCGGCGTGTCATGCCCGGCATGCGGCTTCGTGAACCCGCCTCTAGCCCTGAACCAAGCGTGATTTATAGTCCGGCCGCCCCGATTTCACGGAAATAGCTCGAAAACCCCGCTTGTTTCTGGAATAATGGAGGTGGAAACACATCCTCACCATTCCGGAACAAGGGGGCTTTCGAGTGAGTGCTACTCTCCGAAAAAAACGCGCCGCACGCAAGAAGAGATCCTTCCAGCAGGGGCGGCGGCGGATCAAGAAACGACTCGACCCGACGCCCTGCCCCGAGCGGCCGACTCCCATGATGACCGCGACCAACATCCACTACGAATATGCTGATCGCGTCCACGGGCTCAGTGCCGGCGGTATCGGCGCCCTCTTCCTGCTGGCTCAACGGATCGAACTGGTCAAGGATATCGACCGCGATCTCCACCTGCTCAAGCGTCATCTGCCGTATCACGAATCCGACCATGTCCTGAACATCGCCCTCAATCTCCTCGCCGGCGGCCGGCACATCGAACATCTCGAATTGCGCCGCAACGATGAGGTCTACCTCGATGCGCTCGGGGCCGAGCGGATCCCCGACCCGACCACCGCCGGCGACTTCTGCCGCCGCTTCTCCGAGCCCGACGTCCTCACCTTGATGGACACCATCAATGGATCGCGGCTCCGGGTCTGGGCCCGGCAGCCGCCCGAGTTCTTCGAGGAAGCGATCCTCGAGGCCGATGGCAGCATCGTGCCCAGCGACGGAGAGTGCAAGCGGGGGATGGACTTCACCTACGACGGCCAGTTCGGCTACCACCCCCTCCTGGTCTCGCTGGCCAACACCGCCGAGCCGCTTTACCTGCTCAATCGCGGCGGCAACCGCCCCTCTCAGGAAGAGGCGGACGTCTTCCTGGACAAGGCCATGGCGCTTTGCCGTCGGGCCGGCTTCCGCAAGATCCTGATGCGGGGCGATACCAAATTCAGCCAGACCAGGCATCTGGATCGATGGGACGCCGCCGGCGACACCCGCTTCGTCTTCGGCTACGAGGCCTACGATTCGCTCAAGGCGCGGGCCGACGACCTGCCGGCCGCCGCCTACCGCCTCCTGAGACGACCATCGCGCCCGATCAAGACCTCGGAGCGGCAGAAGCCCGAGCGAGTCAAGCCGGAGGTCGTCCGCGAGCGCGGCTATGAGAACATCGAGCTCGTCGAGGAGATGGTCGCGGAGTTCGCCTATCGGCCGACGGCGTGCAAGAAGAGCTATCGGATGGTCGTGCTCCGCAAGCGGGTGGAGGTCGGCAAGGGACAACTGCGACTCTTCGAGGAATACCGCTACTTCTTCTACATCACCAACGACCGGACGATGACCGCCGAGGAGGTGGTCTTCTCGGCCAACGATCGCTGCGACCAGGAGAACCTGATCGCGCAGCTCAAGGGGGGCGTCCACGCGCTGGAGGCGCCGGTGGACGACCTGGTGAGTAACTGGGCGTACATGGTGATGGCGTCGTTGGCGTGGAGCCTGAAGGCCTGGAGCGCCCTGCTGGTCCCGATCGCCCCTCGGCACCGGGCCGAGCACACGGAGGAGAGACGGACGCTGTTGCGGATGGAGTTCGCGACGTACTGCGCGGCGTTCATCCAGATGCCGTGCCAGCTCGTGCGAGGTGGAGGCCGGTTGATCTATCGACTGCTGTCGTGGAACCCGTGGCAGGGAGTCTTCCTGCGGTTGGTCGAGCGACTGAACGGTTGCTGGCAGTGCTGAGTGATGGACGAGTGAAGTCGGGGTCCGGATGCCCCGATCCGTGTGGGCCGTCGAGACAGAAAGGCGGGTGAGCGATGACCGAGATGCAATCCGGGAAGTCAAGAGGGGGCGAAATCCCCCGAGCTGTGGAAGGTACGTCTGGACATAAAAGACTTGATCACGTAAATTGCACATAAGTCTCTTTTTTTATCACGCTTGTTTTGGGGCTAGCCGCGGCCGAAGAGTTGATCGCCTCCTGGGTCGTCACCTCGACCCAACCGGAGTCGCTGTCAATTGCTCGGGACACGGTCTGTGTCGCCTGCGGATACGAGGGGCCGATGGTCCCCTCTCCGGATGGAGATCGGGGGCTATGCCCGGCCTGCGGTAATCCCTGGCAGGACCGCGGCGGTATCATCAGGAGATCCGCATGTCAAGATTGCGGACAACTTATCCTGCTCACCGAACAACATCGCGGTCAGACGATCATCTGCCCGAGATGTCGCTCCCTCCTGGGATGCCTGATCGATCGTCGGGGACGAACGTGGGGGCGACGATCGACGATCCTCGACATCATGGTCCTCGTGGCGGCATTCGCCCTGGGCTACATGTCGGCGTTGGCATTCTGGGGGCAACATGTGGCCTGGCCGATCCTCAACGGCGTCTCGGTGGTGGCGTTGCCGATCAACTGGACGCTGGTCGCCCTGAGGCTCATCGGCCCACGCCCGACACGACGGCGACGGTTCGATCCGCCGGGGTTGGCCGCCTGCTTGGCGGTGTCTGCCGCATCCCTGTTGAATTCTTGGTGTGCGTGGGATGTCGCCTTCATGTGGCCTTCGGCCTTGCAGGACGTCTTCTCGCTCGTGGCACTTCGCGTCGTGGAACCCGTGCCGCTTGCGACTGCGGTGGTGGGGACTTGGTCGCTCCTGATCTTCAACCGGAGATGGCGTCCGGAGCCGAGCTGGATCGATCGGCTCGGGCGATGCCTGGGGATCTACTGGCTTGCGGCGGGATTGGTCGTCCTTGTACTTCGCGTGTTCTTCAAATGAGGGCCCCCACACAACGGGCGGTCGGCGGGCGTCCGAGAGGGCTCGCCGGTGAGTCGCTCGACGACCGGCTGATTCCGGCATTGCTCGTTCGTGCGATGGAGCGGATCGCCGTTGATCGGGATGACTCCAGTTCAGTTACCCCGGTCCTCGAGGTCCGGATGGGGACGGAATTGTTGTTAATTGTATTCTCCCCTCGACAAGCGGACGAAACTCTTGACACCGATTGTCTCCCGAATTGGGCATGGGAATTCGGGAGGGCGAGGCTCCGTCCGAGCAGCCCGCTAGAGCGCTCGACACTTGCGTTGCGTGCGCCCGAGCCCCCCCTGACCCCCCCTTCTTAAGGGGGGGAAAACGGAAAGGCCCGCCCATCTTGATCCCCCCCCTTAACCGGCTCGCACGGAGCCTCGCCCTCCCGGGGAAATACCCGACCTTTCTTCCACGGCGCGGTACTCAGGAAGTGATCCTCGATCTCCGACCGGCTCTGTTCCGAGAGAAAGCCGTCCTCAGCGGCGAACCGGAGGGCGCGGGGAAAGAGCCGAAGCTGGTGACCCGCTCCCCATGACGGGGCGATCAAATACGGACGGACCGCTCGGAGGGGCGGGGAGAGATCGCGGCCCTTGGCCCCGCGGAGGCGGGAGTCGACGAAGCCGGCCAAACGCGATCGGTTCGGCTTGACCGCGCCCGGATGTCGGCGCAGAATGCGGCCGATCTCCGTCCGGCGAAGGAGGCAGCCGCTCGGCCGGCTGCCGCGGGGCCGGGCCCGAACGGCCCGACCGATCGAACCGGCGGCGCGATCGCGACTCGGAGGACCTCCAGGGGACGCCGTCGCTCTGGAACGCATCACCACGGTAGAAAAGGAGTTGTACCGATGGGTGTCTGGCCACGTAAGATCTTGGCGATCGGTCTGAGCCTGGCGGGAGTCGTCTACCTGGTCGCACCGTCGCAGGGCCAGGGGCCCAAGGGCGACGCGCGGGTGCAAGCCGCGGCCAACGGGGCGGCGAACGGCGGCCGGACGACCGGCGCCCTCAAGCAGGCAGTCCCGACGGTCGTCGGCACCATCGACCTCGATCATGTCTTCAAGAACTACGACAAGGTCAAGGCGGCCATGAAGGACCTCCAGACGCAGGTCCAGATCCGCAAGGGCGAGTTGATGAAGTACGATGAGGAGGCCCGAGGGGAAGCCGAGCTGCGCAGCAAGTTCCAGCCCGGCACGCCGGATTATCGCAAGCACGAGGACCGGATCACCGAGCTCAAGGCGAAGATGGAGGCGGGCCGCGAGCAATTCCAGCGCGAGATGGAGCTCCGCAACGCCGAGACCATGGCCATCCTCTACAAGGAAGTCGGGGCCTACGCGGGCTGGGTCGCCAAGCAGCGGGGTATCACCCACATCCTGGTCGCGTCCAACACGCCGCCTAGCGGCAGCGACCCGAACTCGGTCCTGGCCGCCATCAACCGCCCGTTGGTCTATGCCGATCCCCGCAACGACATCACGGACGACGTGATCCTCTACCTCAACCAGACCTACAACAAGATGGGCAAGGCGGCCGACAAGCCCACTGCGCGTCAGCAGCCGGCCGGTGGGCTTGGTGCCGGGGCCGGTCGTCCGGCCGCCGATCAGTGAGCCGGGCCGGCATCCTGAAGACGAAGAAGTTCGACCGCGCGACGTCGGCCCGGGTCTCGTTGGCTGAGCCCGGGCCGGGCGCGGCCGCAGTCGCCCGATGACCGGTGACGCGAAAACGCATCGCCCATCGTGTATGCGGTCGGCCGACGGCATCGCGGAGGCGGCCCTCGACGTCACGAAACTCTCACGGATGAGAGGAAGGGGCAAGGAATGCTCAGGACGACCCGGCGGCAGCGCACGATCGCGCGCCCGGCGGAATTGCATGGGGTCGGCTTCTTCCACGGCTCGGACGTGACGGTCCGCTTCCATCCGGCCGAGCCGGACGCGGGGATCGTGTTCGAGCGGGCCGACCTCCCCGGCCGGCCGAGGGTCCCGGCTCGGCTCGATTCGGTCGTACCCTCACAGCGCCGGACCACCATCCGTCGCGGCGACGCTAGTGTGGAGATGATCGAGCACGTGATGGCGGCCCTGGCCGGCCTCCAGGTCAACAACGCCGTCGTCGAGATCGACGCCGGCGAGTGTCCGGGCTGCGACGGCTCGAGCCGGGCGTTCGTCGAGGTGCTCGATGACGCCGGGATCGTCGAGCAGGACCGGATGCGCCGGGCCCTGGTCGTCGAGGAGCCGATGAGCATCCGCGAGGGGGACGCCGTGCTGGCCGTCCACCCGCCGGGGCCCACGGGCGGGCTGACCCTCTCGTATCACCTCGATTACGGCCCGGACGCGCCGATCCGCCCGCAGAGCTACTGCTTGGGCCTGTCAACCGACTCCTTTCGCGAGGAGATCTCGGCCAGCCGGACCTTCCTGCTGGAGGCGGAGGCCACAGCGCTGCGGGCCGCGGGCATCGGCGTCCGGACCACCGAGGCCGACCTGCTGCTCTTCGGCCGCGACGGCGTCATCGGCAACGCGCTGCGATACCCCGACGAGCCCGCCCGGCACAAGGTCCTCGACATGGTCGGCGACCTCGCGCTCCTGGGCGCCGACCTGCACGGGTTCGTCGTGGCGTATCGCTCGGGCCACCAGACCAACGCGGCCCTGGGGCGGCGGTTGCTCGAGGTCGGCGCGTCGAGATCCGACGGCGACGCACCGCTGCCGCTCCGCGCCGACGGCACGATCGACATCGCCGGCATCATGCGCCTCCTGCCCCATCGCTATCCCTTCCTGCTGGTCAACCGCGTGCTCGAGGTGGTCCCCCATCGTCGCGTAGTGGGGATCAAGAACGTGAGCATCAACGAACCCTTCTTCCCCGGGCACTGGCCCGGGATGCCGATCATGCCGGGGGTCCTCGTCGTGGAGGCCCTCGCGCAGACCGCGGGCGTGCTGATCGCCGCCAGCATCCCCCGCGAGGGGAAGCTGGCGCTGATCGCGGCGATCGACGGCATCAAGCTGCGCCGGCCGATCGTCCCCGGCGACCAGGTGGTGCTGGAGGTCGTCGGCGAACGGATCAAGGACCACGCGGCGGTCGTCAGCGGGACGGCCAAGGTCAACGGCTGCCTGGCGGCCGAAGCCCGGATCCGCTTCATCATCGTCGAAGCCCATCGGGCGGCCGCCGGCGGCACCCGATGCGCTACGGGCCTGGCCCGGGCGCTCTACGCGTGAGGCCGGCCGGTGGGACGGGCCGGCCGGGAATCCCGCCGGCCCCGCGACTCCCGTCTTGACCCCAATCAAAGGAACCCAGCGATCATGGCGACCCTGATTGCCGACACGGCCTGCGTCGACCCCCGCGCGGAGATCGATGACGACGTCGAAGTCGGGCCTTACTGCGTGGTCGGCCCGGAGGTCACGATCGGCAAGGGCACCCGGCTGATCGCCCACGCCTGCCTCCTCGGCCTGACGACCATCGGGCGCGACAACGTCGTCCACCCGTTCGCCGTCATCGGCGGCGAGCCCCAGGACGTCTCGTATCAGGGCAGCCCGACGCGGGTCGAGATCGGCGACCGCAACGTCATCCGCGAGGGCGTGACCATCCACCGCGGCAGCGAGAAGGAGGAGGGGCTCACCCGGATCGGGTCCGACAACCTCCTGATGGTGAATGTCCACGTCGCGCACGACTGCCTGATCGAGGACCGGATCGTCATCGCCAATAACACGATCCTGGCGGGCCACGTGCACATCGAGTCGTACGTGACGATCTCCGGGGGCGTCGGCGTGCACCCGTTCGTGACTTTCGGCGAGTTCAGCTACACCGGCGGGCTGTCGCGCATCTACCACGATGTACCCCGCTACATGATCGTCAACGGCAATCCGTCGAAGGTCCGCTGCATCAACGTGGTCGGCCTCCGACGGCACGGGGTGTCGGCCGAGGCCATCTCGGCCCTGCACGAGGCGCACCGGCTGATCTACCGGGCGAAGATGACCGCCGCCCACGCCGCCGGGATCCTCGAGTCGCATGGTCACGTCTGCCCTGAGGTGAAGAACCTGCTCGAGTTCATCGAGGCCCAGCACCTGGGCAAGCAGGGGCGGGCACGGGAACGCTGGAGGAAAGTCCAGGCATGAAGCCCTTGCGAATCGGCGTCGTCGGGGTCGGGCACCTGGGCCAGCATCACGCCCGCATCCTCTCGGCGATGCCGGGTGTGCGCCTCGTCGGCGTGGCCGACGCCAGTCCCGAGCGGGCCGCTGCCGTGGCCGCCCGTTGCCAGACGACGGCTTTGGCCGACTACCGCCGGCTCCTCCCCGCGGTGGATGCCGCCGTGATCGCCGTGCCGACGGTCCTGCACCGCGAGGTCGCCGGCGCCTTCCTGCAACGGGGGATCGCCACCCTCGTCGAGAAGCCGATGGCCGGCACGCTCGCCGAGGCCGAGCAGCTCGCCGCCCTGGCCGACGCGACGGGCGCCGTCCTGCAGGTCGGCCACATCGAGCGATTCAACCCGGCGCTCCAGGCCCTCGACCGGCTGCCGGTCCGGCCAAGGTACATCAATGCCGAACGACTCTCGACCTTCACCTTCCGGTCAACCGACATCGGCGTCGTGCTCGACCTGATGATCCACGACCTGGACCTCATCCTGTCCCTGATCGCCGCCCCGGTGCGTTCGGTGGCCGCGGTGGGCGTCAGCGTCTTCGGCGAGCACGAGGACGTGGCCAACGCGCGGATCGAGTTCGAGGACGGGAGCGTGGCCAACGTCACGGCCAGCCGGGCGAGCGACCAGGCGGTCCGGAAGATGCGGATCTGGGGGGTGGAGGGCTATGCCTCGCTGGACTTCGCCGCGCACAGGCCAAGCTGGTCCGCCCGTCGGATTCACTCCGCCGCGGCCGGCTGGAACTCGAGGGCCTGGACCTCGGCCAGCCCGCCGCGATCAAGGACCACGTCTTCGGCAAGATGCTGCGCGTGGACCGGGTCGCCTGCGAGGGCCCCGAGCCGCTGGCGCTGGAGCTCGAGGACTTCATCGCCGCGGCGCGGGGCGGCTCCCGCCCGCGGGTCGGCGGCGAGGAGGGCCTCCGCGCCATGCGGCTGGCCGACCAGGTCCTCCGCAGCCTGGAGTCGCACCGATGGGACGGCGCCGGGACGCCGGCCCCCGCACCGTTGCTGTCCGAGTCGGGTTCCGTCCTCCAGGGCCCGCATGCCTGGCGCCTCAAGAGCCTGAGGCCGTTGTCCAACTTGGATACGTCAAGAGGTCAATGAACCTGTGGACCCTCACAGGGTGTACGAAAAGCCAGTTTGGGCCTATAATTCCGCATGAAACCCAAACGCTACCCGTCCGATCGGACTCGGACCCAGTGGAAACGCCTCAAGCGGTTGCTGCCGCCGGCCAAGCCCGGCGGACGACCTCGCTCCGTGAATCTGCGGGAGGTCCTCAACGGCATCTTCTACATCCTCCGCGGCGGCTGTGCCTGGCGGATGATGCCCACGGATCTGCCCCCGTGGAGTACCTGCTACGACTACTTCCGTAAGTGGCGCGACGCCGGCACCTGGGCAAAGATCAACGACGCGCTGCGGACCCAGGTCCGCCGACGCGCCGGGCGGAAGAAGAGCCCCAGCATGGGTATCATCGATAGTCAGAGCGTCAAGACCACCGAGCGCGGCGGCCCGCACGGCAAGGACCCGTTCAAGAAGGTCAACGGGCGGAAGCGTCACCTGGTCGTCGATACGCTGGGGATGGTCGTGGCCGCGGCGGTCCACTCGGCGGGCATCCAGGATCGGGACGGCGCCAAGCGGGTCCTGGGGAAGATGGTCGGCCGCTTCCCGCGGCTGGAGAAGATCCTGACCGACGGGATCTACAACGGCGGGATCGCTGAGTGGGCCCGCGCGGTCGGTGGTTGGCTCCTGGAGATGGTAGTCCGTCCCGAGGGGGAGACGGAGTTCAAGGTCCTGAAGTGGCGGTGGATCGTGGAGCGGACATTCGCCTGGCTGGGCCGCTACCGGCGACTTGAGCAAGGATTACGAGGGGAGCGAGGAGTCGAGCGAATCTTGGATCTATGTGGCTATGACTCATTTCATGCTCCGGCGCCTCGATCCAGCTTGATCGAGGCTTTTCGTACACCCTTTCAGTCTCCTCCTCTTTGCCCGCCGACGTTCGTCGCGTCGATCAATCACACTTCCAACGCTGGTCAGCCGAGCCGGATCTCGGCGGCCGGGGTTGTTCGCGTTCGCACGGCGTTCTCTCTTTCGTCGCCAGGACCCGGGAGGTAAGATACAACAGTACCCTTTTGAATGAGGTCTGCAATGGTTACGCGGGGGCAAGTCAAGAACGGCGTCGTGGTGCTCGCCAACGGCATCCGGCTGCCGGAAGGCCAAGAAGTGACCGTGCTGGCGCCCGGGGCATGGCCGACCATGGCGCGGCCACATAGTATCCTCGACATCGCGCCAGTGAGCGTGGGCGGAGTTTTGCCCGCTGACGGCCGAGGACGACTTGCTCGGCGACATGCTGGAAGGCCGGTCATGATTCATGGCCTGGACACCGGCTTTCTGGTCGCGGCGGAGGTGAGGGAACACGCCGAGCACGCCGCCGCCCGGGACACGCTGGCCCGGCTGCTGTCGGCGGGCGACCTCATCGCCATGGCCCCGCAGGTGCTGGCCGAGTTCATCCACATCGTCACCGACCCCCGTCGTTTCGCCCAGCCGCTCGACATGACTGCCGCGCAGCAGGTCGCCGAGCAATGGTGGACGGCGCGTGAGGTCGTGCGCGTGTTCCCCGACGACGCCGCGACCCGGCAGTTTCTCGCCTGGCTGCAACAGTTCTCCTTGGGGCGCAAGCGGCTGCTGGACACGCTCCTGGCCGCGACCTACCGACAGGCTGGCATCCCATCCCTCCTCACCACCAATCCGGCCGATTTCACCGTGCTCGGCGCCTTTACCTGCATCACGCCGAAGACATCCGCCACGAATCCTTGATGAAGGCGACCCGCGGCGGCAAGGAGGGCCTCCGCGCCGTGCGGCTGGCCGACCAGGTGCTCCGCAGCCTGGAGTCACACCGATGGGATGGTGCCGGGACGCCGGCCCCCGCACCGTTGCCGTCCGAGTCGGGTTCCGTCCTCCAGGGCGCACATGCCTGCGCACTCAAGAGCCTGAAGCCGTCGTCCAACCTCGATTCGTTGAGGGGGGGGTTGCCTCTCGTGGTGGGCCGACTGTCACAAGGATGCGGGCAACGGGCGGGCCGGGAAGTAGGTCAGGCTTTCCAGCCTGACTCCGTCCGATCCGATCCGGTCCGATCCGCGTCAGGCTGGAAAGCCTGACCTACCCCGGATCCGCGTCGGGCCGGAAAGGTCAAGGCCGGACATTCGGCGGGCTGCACCTGCCCTACCCAGACCACCTTTCGGAACGGACTCTCACTTCAACCCCCGACCGATGAAGACCAGGCACCCCCAGGCGACGGGCCAGGCCAGGAGCAGGATGACGGCCGCCGGATGCGTCCAGTCGGTCGTTCGCCGCTTCGCCGCGGCGGCCTCTGAGCCGACCATGCGGAAGAGCAGCGCCGCCACGATCGGCACCAGGCCGAACAGGAGGACATCGCCGACCCTGAATCCGCGCAGCCGGGCCGGGATGACGAACAGGCCCAGCACGATCCAGTAACACCCGACGAACAGCCAGGCCCATTCCGCCCACGTGTGCGAACCGACACCCGGCGGCACAGCCGGTGGCGTCGGCCCGGCGGCGTGATCGCGCGGCCCGCGACGTAAGAGGACGACGGGCCCGCTCAGCGCCATCCCGAGCCATGCGTACAGGAGCGTCGCCGGCGCGATCAGCCGGGTCGGCGGGCCCCCGGCCGGCCAGAACGCCCGGAAGAACAGGGCCGCCAGGCCGTAACCCACCACCAGCGCCAGGATGTCCCGAAGCTGGAACCGCAGGCGACGGGCCGGCATGGTCTCGGTGGGCAGGGGCATCATGGTAGCCTCGGGCAGCGGCGGCACTCGCCGGAATGGCGCGAACCGGCCGCGACGCGGCGGTCAGTTCAGGACGATCAGGCCCAGTCCGCACTGGATCGGCCAGGCGATGGCGAGGATCAGTCCGACACGGTTGGTCCACGGCGATCCGGCGACTCGCGCCGCCTGCTCCGGAGGGACCATGACCCAGGTGCTCCAGACGACCCCCAGCGCGATCATACACACCAGGCCCAACCCCACCCCCAATGTCAAGGTGAACAGGGAATCCTGCCGCGGCTCCGACCCCGCGGCCGCCGACTGGATGACCGCCGTCAACAGCCAGGGGAGCCCCAGGAGCGCCCAGAGCTGATCGCCGATCTTGGGATACTCGGGCAACTTGCGGGCGAACCGCCGTCCCAGGTACAGGAACGGGCCGGTCGCCGTGATCGCCAGCCCGGAGAAGGTCAGCCCGAGCATGAACCAGCCCGGGGCGGTCATGTCGCCGCGGATCACGCGCAGGCTGTGGATCGACGCGATCGCCGAGCCCATGACCATCGCTATCCCGTCGAGGACGCTGAACCCCCCACCGGTGTCCACCCGTTCCATAGGTGCCTGCCCCCAACCCCGCCCGTGCCCGATCCCACCCCGGCGAGCGAGCCCGGGTCGAACTGATTTTAGGCTTTTGGATCAAGTTTTTCATGACGGGATACGATGCCTCGATTTGCCGGACGGCGTCCGGCGAGCATATAATCGAGGTAGGCTACGGCCCAATCCTGGTCTCCCTGGTCGCAGGGTCGGTGCGGAATGAACCCGGCGGCGGGCACACGAGGGCCCCTGCTGGGCGCCATCATCCTTCCTTCCCGCCTCCGCCGGTCCGGACGCGACCTGACCCCTGACGGGTGGAAAAACGCGATGGCACTCCCCAAGGTCGTGATCGTCGGGCGGCCGAACGTCGGCAAGTCGTCGCTCTTCAACTGGCTCGCCGGCCGCAGGATCGCCATCGTCAACAATATGGCCGGTGTCACCCGCGATCGGGTCAGCACGCTCGTCCAGCTCGGCACCGACGTCGAGCCGCGATTCGTCGAGCTGACGGACACCGGCGGCATCGGCATGGTCAACCGCGACGACCTGAGCGAGGACGTCGAACGCCAGATCGACACCGCGATGAACGAGGCCGCGCTGATCCTGTTCGTCGTCGATATCCGCGACGGACTGATGCCGCTGGACCAGGAGGTGGCGCAGCGGCTGCGCTACCTGAAGACGCCGGTGATCCTGGTGATGAACAAGGCCGACCACCCGGATCTCGACAACCGGGGCGCCGAGTTCTACAAGCTGGGCCGGGGCAAACCGATCGCGGTCTCGACGCAGCAGAACCGCAACAAGAAGGCGCTGTTGCGTTGCATCGACGAGATGTTGCCACCGAACGACGCGACCCCGCCGGCCGACGCCGTGATGAAGATCGCCGCGGTGGGCCGCCCCAACACGGGCAAGTCAACCCTGATCAACACCCTCGCGCGGGCCGAGCGGATGATCGTCTCGGAGCGGCCGGGCACCACCCGCGACTCGGTCAACGTGCACTTCGAGCTCGACGGCTTGCCGTTCCTGGCCATCGACACCGCCGGGGTGAAGCGCAAGGCCAAGATCCGCGAGAGCCTGGACTTCTTCTCGATCCACCGCGCCGAGCGTTCGATCCGCCGCGCCGACGTCGTCCTGCTCTTCCTCGACCCCACCCAGGGCATCAGCCGGCTGGACAAGCAACTGGCCGACTACGTCGCCCAGCAGCAGAAGCCCTGCATCTTCGCGGTCAACAAGTGGGACCTGATGGTCGGCGATCGCGACGACCCGACGCAGGGCGCCGCAACCCGGTTCGCCAACCTGATTCAGCACTCCTTCCGCACGATGGCCTACATGCCCATCGCGTTCATCACGGCCAAGACGGGCAAGAACGTCAAGGCCCTGGTCAACCTGGCCCAGTCGCTGTACAAGCAGTCGCAGAAGCGGGTGGGCACCGGCACGCTCAACCGCGTGCTGCGCGAGGCGGTCGAGGCCCATCCGCCGTCCTCGCGCGAGAACCGGACGCCGCGGATCTACTACGCCACCCAGGTGGATGTCACCCCGCCGACGATCGTCCTGTTCGTCAACAGCACCCGGCTCTTCGACGCGACCTATCAGCGCTACCTGCTCAACGTCTTCCGCAACAAGCTCCCCTTCCGCGACATCCCGATCAAGCTCTACCTGCGCTCCCGCAAGCAGGAGGAGCCGGGTGGCCGCCCGTCCAACGGCCAGGGAGACCACGCCGAGTCGCTCGGGAACGACGACGACACCGAGGAAATCGTGCGGTCCGCCCGACAGCACGTCCAGGCGCCGAGCGACCCGTCGACGCGGTTCCTCCACCAGGAGGTTAACGAGCTCCTGGCCGAGCTGGATTCGTGAGGTGCGGCGCTTCGACCGGCGGGCACGGAGGCGTGCCCCGCCGGGGAGACACCTGAGTCCATGAGTGGAGCGGGCGTCCGCGCCCGCCCGACACGGTGGGCTCTTCCGCGACGCTCGCATGATCCACCGCCGGCGGCATGCCGGTTGCGGCCATTTCCCGGAACGAGCCGCGAGCGTGGCCAGCCGCCGGCGCGGCGATCGGGACACTCCCGCTCCACGGACGTCGCGAGTCGTCCCATCACCAACACCGAGGAGAGATCCCCATGGCACAGGATCCGGTTTGCGGCATGGACGTGCAGCCCGAGCAAGCCGCCGGCCAGAGCGAATACCAGGGCCGGACCTTCTACTTCTGCTGTCCGGCCTGCAAGGAGAAGTTCGACAAGGAGCCGGACCGATACGCCCGGCCTGAAGCGGCGACCGCGGGGAAGGCGTGACTCGGTGCCGTGAGCCCCCCGCCCTCGCGGGGCCGATCGGACCCGGACGGCTCGTACCGAGGCGCTGTACCTTCGCTTGAATCAGTTTACGATTCGCGAGTACAATCCCTTGCATCCGAGGACGGCCGCCGAGGTCGTCCGTCGCGTCGTTCGCGCGGACCCTCGCCGGACGGATCATCCTCTCGGAACACGCGGTCCGCCGCGACGGTGGCGCGGCCCCGGCGCGAGCCCACGAGGTCGGTGTCACGATGCCCGAACGCGACTATTACGAAGTGCTGGGAGTGGCCCGCGACGCGAAGCCCGAGGCCATCAAGAAGGCGTACCGCGGCCTGGCGCGGAAATACCACCCCGACGTCAACCCGGGCGACAAAACGGCCGAAGCGAAGTTCAAGGAAGTCCAGCAGGCCTATGACATCCTGTCCGAACCGGAGAAGCGGGCGCGCTATGATCGCTACGGCGACGCCGCGTTCGAGGGGATGGCCGCCGCCGGGCCGCGGACCGGCGCCTCGAACTTCACGTTCCGGTTCGGCGAGCCGGGCTACGAGAACATCGACTTCTCGGAGTTCTTCGGCAAGATGGGGCGCGGCGGGGGCGGTGCCGGCGGGGCGGTCAACGAGGAGGAGGCGACCGGCGGGGGGCTCTTCGAGGACCTCCTGGGCCGGATGCGCTCCGGACGGAGCGGCGGTGGCCGGCCGCGGACCGGGCGGGGGATGGAGGCGCACCTCACGATCCCGTTCCTGACGGCGGTGCGCGGCGGCGAGACCACGATCGAGGTGCAGCGCGGCGAGGGGAAGACCGAGACCCTGGTCGTGAAGATCCCGCCGGGGGTCGAGACCGGCTCGAAGCTGCGGCTCAAGGGCCGCGGCGAGCCCGGCACCAAGGGCACCCCGCCCGGCGACCTGACCATCCGACTGACCGTCCAGTCGCACCCAATTTTCCGCCGCGAAGGGCGCGACCTGCTGGTCGACGTCCCGATCACGGTGGGCGAGGCCGTCCTGGGCGCCAGGATTGACGTCCCCGCGCCCGACGGCCAGAAGTCGCTGACCATCCCCGCCGGCAGCTCCTGTGGGCAGAAGCTCCGGCTGCGCGGGCAAGGGGTCCCGGCGTCGGGGAGTCTCTCGGCCGGCGACCTGTTCGTCGTGCTCAAGATCATCGTGCCCAAGGGGATCGACGCCGAGAGCCGCCGGCTGATCGAGGAGTTCTCCCGGCGGAATCCGTACGATCCCCGCGCCGGGCTGTCGTGAAGCCCCGAGGCTCTCGGTAGGGTGGGTGTCACCCACCGGGATCGCGTGGCTAGCACCGGTGGGTGATACCCACCCTACGAATCCCCCGACCGGTACGGCTCTTAGGGCGTGTTGCGGCCATGACTCGACCGATCATCCCACGCGAACTCGTCGCCCGCGAACTGTCGATCTCCCAGGGGATGCTCCTGCGCTACGAGTCGCTCGGGCTGGTGCGGGTGGTCCAGACCGGGGCGGAGGAGGGCTACGAGCCGGCCCAGGTTCGGCGGCTCTGGACGATCGTGAGCTTCCAGCGCGACCTCGGCGTGAACCTGGCGGGCATCGAGGTGATCCTGGGCCTCTTCGACCGGCTGGCGGACGTCCACCGCCGGGTGGGCGGCCTGGCCAAAGAGATCCACGAAGCAATCGACACCGACGAGCCGACCGCGGGCTCCGAGACCGATGGATGACGCCCCTCGACGTTCGACCGGCGAGGCACCCGCCACGCCTGCGTCCGCCCTGCCGGGCGAACCGCGGCGGAGCTGGCTGAGTCGGATCATCGGGCAGGGACCGGCGGCGCGGAAACGGCTCGCCGAGGCGGTCGCCGCGCTCCTGGGGACGGCGCTGATTGCCCTGGCCGCGATCGGCGGCCTGGTGATCTGGCACCTGGTCCGTCGGGGGCGGATCATCCGCGAGCGGCTCGGCCCGCCGAAGGTCGTCCGCTTGCCCGAGCTGCCGGCCATCACGGGAGATCTCCATGACGAGGACGACGAGGTTCCGACCGCATGAGCGGATCAAGAATCCGGGGGCATTCCGCCGGGCGTTCGACCGCCGGCGCTGGGAGTCCGACGCCATCCTGACGATCTACGGGGTCGAGAACGGCCTCGATCACCCCCGGCTGGGGATCTCGGTCTCGCGCAAGAAGGTCAAGACGGCCCCCGCCCGCAACCGGCTCAAGCGGCTGATCCGCGAGGCCTTCCGCCTCTCGAAGCCCGAGCTGCCGGCCGGCCTGGACCTGGTCGTCGTCCCTCGTGCGCTGGCCCCCCGCTTCGCCGACGTCCGGCGTTCCTTGCCGGCCCTGGCCCGGGGCCTCGAGCGCCGGATGAGGAGCCGCAAGCCCTAACTCGCGGGCCGCCCCACGATGATCGCCCGAGCGCTCCTGGACGTGCTGCGCTGGCCCGAGCGGCTGATCATCAGGCTGCTCATCGGGGCGATCTGGATCTACCAGCGCACCCTGAGCCCACTCCTGGGCAACGCCTGCCGCTTCGAACCGAGCTGCAGCCGCTACACGGTCGAATGCCTGCGGAAATACGGGCTGTTCCGCGGGTTGGCGAAGGGCGTGCGCAGGGTGTCGCGATGCCATCCCTGGAACCCGGGAGGCTATGATCCGCCGTGAGCGGTGTCAGGACGAACGCGGCTCGCTGGTTGCCCGGATCGGATGCACGGCGCCGCACTCGAGAACCGCGCAGAACCGGAGGGAGGAAGGTCAAACCCTTCCTCCCTCCAAAGACTCGCCAGGTGGGCGATTGGCTCAACGTCGCCACATTCAACGAGGAGTCATCTCATGAACCTCAACGATCGCCAGAGCCCTGGGTCCGTCCCGACGGGGCGACGCCCTATGGCTACTTCACCACTCCCGCGGTCTTGACACCCTTCGCGGCGGGTTCTCCGGTCTTGATCGTCTTTCCGGCAGCGACGGGCTTGGCCGCCGGGCCTGGATTCGTCTGCCGAGCTTGCACGACCTTCGCGATGTCCGCCGCCGTGATGTAGCCGTCCTTGTCCTGGTCGAGGTACGTGAAGCGGGCCTCGGCCGCCTTGAGATACTCGGCCTTGCAGACCTTACCGTCCTTGTTCGCATCCATCGCCAGGAAGTGTTTCGCCCGGCGTCCGAGATTGACCGACTCGGTCGCCTGGGACGCTGTCTTGACCGGGACCGGCGGAACGACCCTCGTTGTGGTCGCTGCGGGCGCCGGCTTGGGAGCTGGCGCGACGGGCTTGGCCGTCTGAGCGGTCTGCCGGCCTGGCCCGAAGTGGAAGACCTTGGCCAGATCGGCCTGGCTGATCGCACCGTCGTGGTCCACATCGAGCCGGACGAATCGGGGCACCGACCCCTTGAATTCGGCGGCGCTGATCAGGCCGTCGTGGTTGGTATCCATCGACCGCAACCGGGCGATGACCATCGCGCGGTGGACCCGGCCGCGGAACGCCCGGATCGCTTCGTCCTTGGTGACCACGCCGTCATGGTCGGCGTCGAGCCGGGCGAAAACGGCCTTCGGGCCCTTGAACTCATCCTGGCTGATCTTGCCGTCCTTGTTCGTGTCCATCGCCTGGTAGGCCCGGGCCTTCTCCTGGAGCGACATCAGGCCGATGAAGGCCAGGTAGCGGGTCGCCTCGGGCTGGGTGATGGAGCCGTCGTGATTGGCGTCGACGTCAGCGAAGACCTCCTGCGGCCCCTTGAACTCGGCCCGGCTGATCTTGCCGTCCTTGTTGGTGTCCATCGCCTGGAATGGACCGGCGTACGGCACCGACGGCGATAACGCGTTCGCCTTGGTCGTCGCTGGTGCGATGGCCGGAATGATCCCCGGCGGCACGACCGTGCGACCGACCTGCACGTCAGTCGGCAACACTTGTTGCACGGGCCCGGTGACTTGGCCGGGCTGGACTTCAATCACGATGACGCTGACGCCGGGAACCGGTTTGGCCTTGGTCAGCTCCTCCTGAGCGCGCGACGAACCGCTGGCGAACACAAGCGCCAGGACCAAGCCAATCGCGCGACGCGGAGCGCATGGGTGTCCTCCCACCAAAAGAAGTTGCGGCGTCGCTTTCGACTCCCGACGCGCGCCGGGCGAGCAACGCCCCTCAAGGTATTAAGCGCCGGAATCGCAGAAAAGTTTCTGAGAATTCAGAAGAATTTGAAATTTCTGTTGGCCTCGCACATGAGGACATGGATTCCGTGAGGGTCGCGCAGGGGGCCGTTTTTCACCTGTTCGCGTCGTAATCCGGAAGATCCCTCGAGGATTTCCTGCGGGGTCACGATCTCGGGAAGCCGTGAAGGGTCGGGCTCGCTTTTTGAGAGGCGGCCGTGATAGGCTTGGCGCTATCGCTTGACGGCATCGGCATTTAGATCGGGAGGACGACACGATGACGAACGAAGACGAGGCGAAGGTCGAGGAGTTGCGGGTCATCCTCTACCGCTCCACCTACGACTCGGTGCGGGACCTGTTGGCGGCCGGGGACTCGCCGGACCACGTCCGGAACGAACTCCTCCATGGTGTGGCGGATGACGCCACCGACGAGGCTGCAGTCACGAAGCGGGCGGCGGTCGAGGACGCCCTGGCCGGACGGCCACCGCAATGGTAGACCCTGCCATCGACAAGCACGGCCGCTTTTCGCCAGGGTCGTCGGGCCGGCGTCTTCACCGACGAATGAGATCCGGAGCCGTTCGGCGCTTCGAGCCGGAAGACGGCGCGTAAGCGGCGCATGTCGCAAGTCTCGCCCTATGTGATCGCTTGGCCAGGTGGCATCGCGATGGTAGAATAACCATAGTGCGTCGGGAGTCTGTCGTATCCATCGAACCATGCGGGGAGGAAGCCGTGTCCGAGGCTTCGGCCGAATTCTATCGAGGTCCGCACGACGGTCTGGTGCTGGAGGTCGACGAAATCAGGCGTTTCTGTCACCTCGTCAGGATGGGGAGCGAGGATGAGGAGCGACTTTTCGCCATGATGCCTGCGCTCCTCGAGTGGGACCGCGTTATCCGCGGCGATCTGGATAAGGACGGCCCATTCGAAAGGCTCTATCCCTATGAGCTGGAGCAACGAGGCGACAGGGCCGCATTCTTGTTTCGCAGGCACGACGAATTTGCCGAAGCGGTCAACGAATCCTAGCGGCCGGCGTAGGGCTTATCCTGAGAGGCACCTGCCCGTTCCGCCACACCATTCCAGGATATGAGTGCAGTCCGGGATGTCTCGACACGGGCGGAAGCCGAGTGATTCATAGAGCCTCGCCGGCCCCTCCTCTTCACCGCGGAGCCTCAGCCGGTCGAAATGGCCGCGGGCTCGGACGATGGCCTCGACCACCAGGCGGCGGCCGACCCCATTCCTGCGGCAATCGGCCAGGATGTAGACGTTGCGCACCCGCCCGACTCGGGGATCGTCGAGGTAGGGATCGATGCTGAGACCGCAGACCCCCACCCATCGGCCGCGCATCTCCGCCACCAGCAACGCCTCACCGGGACGCGAGAAGCGGTTGGCGCCGCTCTCCCACTCGTCGACCACCCGGCGAAGGAATCCATAGCCCGCAGCCTCGCTCTCGGCCAGCATCTCCGCAAAGCGACTCAGGGCGAGATCGTCCAGGCGACCGATGATCAACTCCTCCGCCATCCGCGCTCTCCTCGGGCCCTTTCCTCGCGGTTCAGGATAGCGGCTGTGCGGCATCCCTGGCAATCGTCGGACGGTCCGCGATGGAAACCGATTCAGGCGAACTCGCCGGCAAGCGGTGGCGCCCGATCGTGCTCGCCGCGCCGTAACGCGACGGATGACCCCGCGCGATCTGCAATGCCGGCAGTACCGTTGAAATCCCCCCGATCCGATCCGCTCGCCCCGATCCTGATGCTTTTTTCGGACACGCTGTCCGAAGCTCGATCCGACCGAGCTAATGAAATCAGACGCATTCCCGGATCGATCGATCGCTTTGCGAACAAACCAGGGGGATCCTCCTCGATGAACGCCCGATTCCGCCGAGCCAGCTCGCGGAGAACCATGTCCCGATCTCTGCGATGGCGACGGAAGCCCATCGCGGCGGCCATCGAGCTGCTCGAGGAGCGCGTGATGCTCAGCTCAGCGCCGGACATCGCGCCGGCGATGGTGGTGGGCCGCGTGCTCTCGTCGTACACCGTGCCGGGGATTCAGAACGACCAGGAGACGATCACCCTCACGGTCTACAACGAGCAGTCCGACCCGGAGACGGGGGTCTTGTTGACCGACAAGCTGGCGGCGGGCGTCACGATGGCGTCGTCGTCGCAGACCCCCGACCAATCCGGGCAGGACCTCGCCTGGAGCCTGGGAACGATCGCGGGATTCGACCGGGCGAGCGTCACGGTGACGCTGCACCTCCCCACGCCGACTCCGCTCCAGCTCGACACGGGAGCCCAGGCCTATGCGACCCTCGACGCGGGAGCCGTCACCGCCGCGACCACACCGGCGACGCTGAACCCGAGCGCCCTCGATCCCACGTTGCTCGCCTCGACTCCCGACGCGAACATCACCGATCCCTTCATCCAGGAGGAAGCGGCGGCGCTCGACTACAACGCTCAGAATATCTTCATCTTCCTCCATTCCGAGATCGGCTACAACGCCTATGTCGGCTCGGTGCGGGGGGCGCGCGGTACGCTCTGGTCGGCGGCCGGCAATTCGCTCGACGTCGCCAGCCTGGGCGTGGCGCTCATGCGGGCCTCGGGCATCCCCGCGCAGTACGTCTCGGGGACGCTCTCGCAGAACCTCGCTGAGGAATTGATCCTGACGATGTTCCCCGCGAGCGACCAGACCGTCGGCTACATCGCCGCCGGCACGCCGGTCGCCGACCCGGCGAACGACCCGACATTACTCGCCGAGACCGAGTCGCACACCTGGTTCCAGTTCAATTCCGGGAGCGGCATGCAGGACGCCGACCCGCTCATGCCGGGTGCAACCATCGGACACGCCTTCGCCACATCGCCGACCACCTTCGCCACGGTGCCGGATTCCCTTCGCGAGAAGACCGACGTGCAGCTCGTGGCCGAGATCACCAACACGGCCGATTCGCTGTTCGGAGTCAGCGGCCAGCAGGATACCACGGTCCTCGACCAGACCTTCAACGACGTCGACCTGGTCGGCCGGCCGCTCACGATCGGCAGTGTCGTCACGAACGCAACCCTCGGTTCGGTCATCACCGAGACGATCAACACCTATTCGCCGTACATCGAAGAGGGGGACGAGGCCTATCCACCCTCGACCGACTCGATCATGCAGGGGACGCCATTTCAGGAGACGCTGACGAACTTCCCCGACGGGAGCGAGGTCCTGACCAGCCTTTTCCTGAACGTGACGCTCTCGGGTCCCCAGGGTGCGTCCGAGACCTTCAGCCGCTCCCTGGTGGACCTGATCGGCTTCGCCGCGCGGCAGCAGGGCGGGACCTCGACCGTCTCGGCGAACGCCAGCGGCCAGCCGGCCATCAACAGTTACGATCTGACCACGCTCGACATCCTCGCGAGCGCGACCAATCCCATCCCGTCTGCGGCCCTGGACGCCGAGCTCGCGCAGGACTCCGCCCAGATCGCCGCCGCCAGCGCGTCGAATCCTCCCGCGGACCTGGGGGCACTCCTGACCGGAGTCGAGAACGGAATGAACCGGCTGCTCGCCGACGAAGTCATCGACCAGTCGCAGTACACCACCCGGACACAGGCAAACGAGGCCGACGTCGTCGCGTATTTCGATCGGCCCCGGATCGTCATGGTGACCACTCGCGACACGCTCGATTCGACGACGAATACCGACAACATGACCTCGTCGATCGACCTGGTGAACGACTCGCTGCACGTCATCGCCGCGCCGGGACAAACCGAGATCGCGCCGGACGAGTTCAACCTGGCGCGTGGGCTGTTCGAGAATATCGAGGAGCAGCAGGTCATCGCCGGACTGGCCGCGGCGACGGGCCAGACGCTGCAGGTCGACAACACGGCCGTGGTGTTCCAGACCGCGGCGGCCCAGGGGATCTCGCTGAGCCTGATCACCAGCGCCTCGCTGGGGACGCTGGACGGGCTCGCGCTCCCGGCGGAAGCCAAGGCGCGGATCACGGCCGACGTCGAGCAGGGACTGGACGTCATCACGCCCGATCAGACCGTGACGCTCAACGGCATCGCCACGACCGCCTGGTACGACGTCAACCCGGCCACCGGAGAGCTGATCGGAGTCACGCAGGACGGCGGGCACGAAGCCCTCGTCGAATTCATCTCGCTCGAACAGGAAGCCCACGAACAGGCGGTGCTGTTGTTCCCCCAGGCGGCCATCATCGGGGGGATCATCTCCGGCCAGCTCCTGTACACCGCGTTTCAGTTGAATCTCCTCGCAGGCAACCGCCAGCTCGCGCTGGCTCAGCTCGAGATCGACAAAACCGAGGCGGAAGAGGCCGCACACGAGGCGTTCGAGTCGTTCGAGGGCCTGGAGGACGCGATCACGGGGTACTTGATCAACCTCGTGTTTCCCAACTTCCCGTCGGTCGAGGACACCCTCTTCAAGACGAGCCTGCTGGCCACGGTGCAACTCATGCTGGGGGCGGACCCGCCGGTCGGGCCGACCTTGATCAATGTGGCGCCCGTGCCGATCTTCCCGAACAATACGGACGAGTCGACGGCGACGGTCGCCGGTACGATGGTGGCCGGCACGATCCAGGGAACGGCCTCCTCAGCGAGCGTCGCGGTCTCGTCGAGCGAGTTGAGCGCGGCGTGGTCGACGAGCGCGACCAGCGCGTTCCTCGCCAACTCTCTGAGCGCCCCGACGGCCACGGTAACGTCGGCCGGCCGATCGATCGGCACCGGTGCCGTGACGTTGGCAGTGGGCGCCGCGGCGACCCTCGGCGTCTCGGGCGCCGACCAGTACAGCGTCAGCGGGTCGGGCAACCTGTCGTTCTACGGACCCGCCGAGTCGGAGCTGGGCGTCGGCGGCGATTGGGCCAGCTACACGGCCAGCATCACCGGAAGCGTCTCGATCACACTGACCACGTCGTCGCTGATTCTGAACGGCCGGACTCTCCCCGCCGGGACGTACACGATCACGACGACGGCGGCGGCGCTCGCCGGCAGCGGTGCGATGACCTCCCCGGATTTCGCGGGGTCGGCCTCCGTCAAGGCGACCGATGGCACGCTCGAGCTGGGTCCCTCTACCGGCAGCGTCACGCTCGCGGGCAAGGCGCTGAATACGACCGTCGAGACGACGCTCGACGGCTACAGTGGCACCCTTTCCGTCACCGCCGGCGGCAACGGGACCGATTCGGTCACGATCAATGGCAGCGCGGGCAACGCTCTCGAGGTGGCGCCCAGCTTGGCAACACTGACGACCAACCAGAATACCCCGATCGCGTTCGCGCCCAACGTCTCGACCAGCCTTGCGGGCGCCTACACCCTCACCGTCAACGCACCGGTGGGATGGACGGTCTCGATCGACGGCGGCGGCAAAGTCACGGCCACGCCGGCGGCGGGCGTTCAGGCCGGCTCGTATCCGATCCAGGTCATTGCCCAGTCCAAGACCGATCCCAACCTCGTGGCGCAGACGACCGTGAACGTGACGATCACGGCCACCAGTGCCGGTCTTGCCCTCAACGTGGTGTCGGATAACCAGTTGACTGTGCCGTACAACAGCGCGCAGGTACCCTCGGCGTTTCGCGCATCGATACGCAACCTCGGTCCGGCGGGGGACACCTACAACCTGGCAGTCACGAACGTACCGAGCGGCTTCACCGTCCTCGACAGCGGAAGCGGCGTGAGCGTGCCGGCCGGCCAGACCGGAATCCTCGGCATCTACCTGCAACCCGTCGCCGGCCAGACGCTCCCGGCCCCTGGCAACGCGCTCTCATTCTCGGTGACGGCGACCAGCACGACCAATTCGGCGCTCAAGCAGACCCAGGTCATCAACTTCACGATGCCGGCGGTCGATGCGGTGGCCGTCACCGTGACGCCTTCGACGTTGAACACGACGCCCGGCGCGGCGGTCACGACGGTGCTCGGGTTCACCAACGTCGGCAACGAGAACGAGAGCCATATCACGCTGACCGACACACTCGCCGCCGGCCTGGGACTCACCGGCCTGCGCACTGTCTCGCTCCCGGTCGGGAAGTCCACCACCGAGACGATCACACTGACGCCGGCTTCGTCAACGCCGCTCAACAGCACGCTCGTCGGAACGGTCACGGCGAGTTTCGGTCCGGCGGGCTCGCCGATCACCGAGACCGTGACGATCCCGGTGCATGTCGTGATTCCGGGCGCCGCCGGGATCGCGGACGCGGCGGTGGCCGCCGCTCAGGACGGCGACACGGAACTGGGGAGTCGGCTGGGAGACCTCAGCACGGCCGTGACGAACCTCGTCGAGAGTCCGACGAGCGGGGTCGAGAACAGCGAGGCGCTGGCCGCGATCCGGGCGATCGTTGGTTTGATTGCCCCCGATCCCTTCCTGTCGCCCTTGATCCCGGCGCTCGACGCCGACGGAGCGGCGCTGGCCCGGGCGAACACGGCGGCCACCGTTCAGGCGGCCACGACCCAGCTCGGCAACGACTTGACCTCGGTGGCGACGATCCTGGCCGACGAGGCCGCTCACAGCTTCACGCTCGCGTTCGTCTCGAACAGCCAGACCGCGCAGCCGCAAGTCGCGACCGATTACCAGGTGGTGCTGCAGAACACGGGCTCTCAGGCGACGACTTATGACCTGAGCCTCAGCGGGCTGCCCAGCGGCGTCACGGGGTCGATCACACCGTCGACGATCACGCTCCAGCCGGGGCAGGTGACCCCCGGCTCGCAGGGCGTCCCCGCGATCACGGTCAGCCTGACCTCGACTTCGGCCGTGGCGCTCGACCCGTTCAGCTTTACCGTGACCGCGGCCGCGCAGGGAGCGTCCGAGATCAAGCAATCGATCCTCGGCCAGTTCACGGCCCGGCCGGCGTTCGTGCAGGTCACGAGCATCACGACCAATCCGCCGTTCGCCAATCCCGGCACCGCGGTGGATGTCACCGCCCAGATCCTCAACGCCGTCAACCAGCAACAACAGGCCGAGGTCTCGTACGTCGTGACCGGCCCGAACGGGAAAACGGTCTTCAGCTCACAGCCGGTGACGGCGGCGCTCAACGTGCTCACGACGCTGACCCCGGTCAACCTGGGCCACCTGGCCACGACGGGATTCGCGCTGGGCGAGTATACGATCACGGTGACCATCGCCGACGGCTCGGGAAAACCGATCCCGGGCGCGACCGGCCAGGGAAGTCTCCTGATCGGCACGCCGGTAACCGCGACGCTGACATCGACGCCCGCAACGCTCCCCGCCGGCAACGGCACGGTCACCGAAGACCTCCAGCTCAACAGCCAGCTCAGCTATAGCCCTCCGTTGACCCTGACGAGCACGACCGCCATCGCGGGTGCCCAGAGCGTGGCGATCGACGGCACGCTCGCTTATGTCGGCATCGCGGGCGGCATCGATATCGTCGATATCAGCGATCCGGCCAAGCCAAAGGTGCTCTCGACCTTCGGCACCGGCGACATGCCCAGCGGTGCGGGCGTCTACCTGCAAGTGGACAACAACGAGCTGGTGGTGCGCGCCAACCCGACGAGCGGACCTCCATCGTCCATCCTCATCTACTCGCTGGCCAACCCGAAGAGCCCGACGCTTCTCGGCAAGACCAACGTCACCTTCAACTCGACCAATGACAGCTTCCTCGGCGGCTTCACCATCTCCGATAATCATGTCTACCTTTCGGCGTTCTGGTTCCGATTCGACACCATCGGACACCAGATCTTCGCCCAGTTCGGCGAGGTCGATGTCGTTGACATCAGCAACCCGAGCTCACCGAACGAGACCGCCATCGTCTACAACGATCCGCCGGACTCCTCGACGGGCTATCCCGACGGCACGTCCAACGTCTGGCAGACGGCCGCCGTCAACAGCGACGTCATGCTCGCCGGGAGCACGACGGGGACCTGCTCGAACGTGAGCGGTAACGGCGTCGTCATGGTGCTGAACACGACGAACCCGTCAACGCCCACCGTACTCGAGAAGCTGACGATCCCCGGCATGGAGACGGTCACGGGCATTCAGGTCAACGGATCCCAGGCGTTCGTCATCGGCTCCTCCGGCGGATGGAACAGCGGCGGCAACCTCGGCCTGACCGGCAACCTGGTCGTCGCGACGCTCAACCTGAGCAACCCGACCAGCCCGACGGTCGTCTCGTCGCAGACCTTGAACGTCCCCTCGATCGGGATCGGCCAGCTCCTGAGTCTGGGAAACAACCTCTACCTCACCGACAGCGTGGGGGGCGGCACCAACTTCTCGCCCCAGCTCTACGTCATCGACGACAACGATCCCAGCGACGTCGTCGCGACCGCAATGGCCGTGCCGAACAACGTGCCCGACACGGGCTACGTGACGGCCGGCAACCTGCTGTTCACGACCGACAATTCGAACCTGTCGATCTACCAGATCGGCCAGCCTCAGGACACGCCGGTCGTCGCCCAGGTGACCGTGCCGACCGGAAACGGGGTGTCGATCGTTTCGGGCTCGTTCAGCGTCGCACCGACGACGATGACCACCGGCGCGAGTTCTGAGACCCTGACGTGGGACCTTGGCTTCAGCGCCGGCGACACCAGCCAGGCGATCACCTGGCAAGAGGCGGTGACCGGCGTGCAGCCCGGCCAGGCGCTGGCAGTCGCCCAGGGCGGCTCGGTGCAGTTCGTCAGCCAGGGGACGTCGGGAACGCTGGGCCTCCCCGCGCAGGCCGTCACGGGCGACCAGATCATCGGCATGACACCGGCGACGCAGACCGTCGCGCCGGCCGCGCCGGCGTCATACACCGTCACACTCTCGAACCCCACGGGCGGTGCGGTCACCTACAGCTTGTCGGTGCAGGGCCTGCCTGCGGGCTGGGTGAACCTGCCGTCGTCGGTCCAGGTCCCGGCGAACGGATCGACGCAGGCTCCACTCGTACTCACCTCCGACGCCTTCGCGGCGGTCGGCAACTACGGTTTCAGCGTGTCGGCGTCCGACACAGCCGGCGCCGTGGCCTCGGTCCAGGCCAACTTGGTGCTCCAGGGTCAAGCGCCGGCTCCCGACCCCGAGTCGCACGGCATCGTCGCGGTGCTGACGCCGGCCCAGGCCAGCGCGGGCGCCGGGACCGCTGCGCATTACGTCGTGCAGTTGACCAATACCGGCAGCAGCGACGACACAGTCTCGCTCTCGCTGGCCGGCTTGCCCGCGGGGATCGCGGCGTCGTTCGGCCAGACGACGATCGACGTCCCGCCGGGGGCGAGCAACTTCCGGGACGTTCCGCTGACCTTGACACCGCAGAGTGGGGCGAAGCCGGGGAGCGTCGCGTTCACGGTCAACGCGACATCGACCACCATGGCGACGGTGACGATGTCGGCCGCGGGCGCGCTCGACGTCGTCGCCAACGCCGTGAGCGTTTCGTTCAGCCCGGCTTCCACCGGCCCCGGGGGCGGTCTAACGGCGACCGTGACCAACACGGGCACCGTCAGCGACACCTTCACGCTCACCCTCGCCGGCCCGGCCGCGCTCGCGGCCCAGGCGTCCACGACCCACGTCACGCTGGGCCCGGGCGCCTCGCAACAGATCGCCATCACCACCGGGGCGGTCAGCTCAGCCGTGCCGGGCGACCTTCCCCTCACCGCCGTCGTCCAATCGCAGGCGAACCCCGGCGTGATCGCCGAGGCGACGGCCGACTTGAGCATCCCGGCAACGCTGGGGATGACCGCGTCCTTCGCCCCCGCGTCCGAGACGTTGGCGGCTCCCGGCAACGCCACGTTCTTCCTGACCATCCAGAACACGGGCGATTCGCAAGACACCTACACGGCTTCGATCGTCGGGACCGATGGCCCGATCATCGCCAGCCTGGTGAACCTCCGGGGATCGCCGGCCCAGTCCGTCACGAGCTTTATCGTGTCGCCGGTTTCCTCGGGTCTCATCGAGCTCCAGGCCGATATCGCCTCGCTGGGAACCGGGACCGTGACGGTGAAGATCACGTCAACGTCGAACCCGGCGATCACGACAACGGCCACGGCCACGCTGGTCGCCGCGACGCCGGTGAGCCCCACCCCCACTCCGACACCGACACCGAGTCCGACACCGAGTCCGACGACGACGCCAACTCCCACGCCGCCGACGACGCCCGCTCCGGACGGTCCGCGCGTCGTGAGCATCGTTCGATCCAAGCCGAAGAAGAAGCGGCTCACGTACATCCTGACCTTCAACGAGCCGCTCAGCCCGGCGTTGGCCGTGAATCTCCTCAATTATTCGCTCACGTATCCGAAGCACAAGAAGTCGGGGCACGTGAAAGTCAAGAAGGCCGTGTACAATCCGGCAACCTCGACGGTGACCTTGACCCCCGGACTCGCCTTCAGCGCGCACAAGCGGAATACGCTGACGGTCAACGGGACCGCGCCGGGCGGCCTGACCGATCTCCAGGGCCGGCTGCTCGACGGTAGCGACGACGGAAAGCCGGGCAGCAATTTCCTCGCGCTGCTCACCGGCCGCCAGGCGGTCACGGAGGGCGCGGTGGCGAGCGTGCGGTCGGTGCCGGATCTCTCCGAAAGGGCACACCCGGTCGAGGAACGGCTGGCACACGCGAGGTTCCATCCGTCGCGCCCACCGTTCACGCATTGTGGGGCCACGATGTAAGATGGCGGCTCTGAACCGAGACCGAACCGGTCGGCGGGCGGCTCCGGAGCGTCGCGTCGTCGGCCTGATCGCCTCGGCCGCGACGACCGGGTCGTCATCGACCTGGTCTGCCGCGGCGATGAGACGAATGGCGACGACCGAGACATGAGGATCGTGCTCCATGCTGGACGGCGACAACCGGCCCAAGGCGTCCATACTGAGTCAAGTCATGGCGCCGCGACCGCTGGTTCTCCGCTTCGTGTGCTTCCTCTCCCTGTCGATCTGGGTCGGCGGCTTCACGTTCTATAGTGCCGTCGTCATCCCCGTGCTGCACGAGTCACTCGGTAGCCTCGAGACGGGCCTCATCACGCAGCGAGTGACCGACCGGATCAACGCGGCGGGCGGCGTGACCGTCGCTCTCTGGTGGCTGGCCGCGTGGGTTGATCGATCGGACGAGCGCCTCCTCGCCAGACGCACACGCCTCGGGCTCCTGGCCGCGACGACGGTGCTGCTCCTCGGCCTCGTCTGCCTTCACAACCTGATGGACGGACGGCTCGATTCCGGCAGCCTGCGGGGCTTCTACCCGCTCCACCGGATTTACCTGATCATCAGCACGGTCCAGTGGTTCGCCAACCTCGGGTTGATGGCCGGCGCAACAACCCTCCCGGTGGTGGCCGTGCGGGCGACCCGACGCACGCAAGGCCCTGGTCAAGTCGCCGACGACCGGGACCGGTAGCCGATCACCAACGGGAAAGACGGTCAGCCGAGAGGCTGGGGGCGCGTTGCCCGGAGGCGGCGAGTTTCAGCGTGAGCCGTTCAAATTGCCTTTGCTGCTCCCGGGTCCGCTTCTCGAGCCTGTAGGCGATGTTGTTCGTCTCGAGGGGATCCGGCCGCAAGTCGTACATCTCCCACTGGCTCGGCACGACCCCGTTCACGTCGTAGTACTCGGCCAGCTTGTACCGCTCCTCGCGGATGCTGACGACACGGTTCGGCGGCGTGAGGTAGGGGGGACTCACCTGGCCCGATTGATAGTCGTCGAAGGTGAAGACGATGTCGGCGCCCGCGACCCTCATCGAAGCGGGACCGCTGCGGGCCCGAGGCCATGGCTTCCAGATCGTCCGCGGGGCGGATCGTGATCGTGATTCGTACGCCAAATAAGAAGATAAGAAGGAGGCGCGGCGTAAGCCGCTTGACGCGGCCACGCCGCCTGCTTAATAATGGAGGCCCCATCGAAAGGAATCACTTCGGACCGTCCAGGACGGAAGGCGATCGTCCCATCAGGAGCCTATGACATGGGAGGCACGACCATGGCGTCACTCACCGAAGAGGTAGAGATGCGGGTCCGCCAGACGACGCAGGATCGCATCCGGGATCTGACCATCCGCGAGGATCACGGCGGCATCCTCATGCGAGGCCAGGCCCCGAGCCAGCATGTGAAGCAACTGGCGTTGCACGGGGCCCTCGAGTCGCTGTCGGGTCATCACCTCCGTGCCGAGATCACCGTCGGATAAGGGCGCGACCGGGGCCGGTCGTGCCCGGGGAACAGGTCGCATGCGAGGCCCCGCAGCCCGCTCTTCCCTCCAGAGAAATGGGGATGGACGGTCTGTCTCCGCGGCTCACGCCCTGGACGACGCCGGATGAAACCCTCCGATCGACCTCGAGAGCCGGCGACTCACGCGGCGCCCGAACGCGAATTGGCGGGCGAGTTCGCCGGACCGACTGATCTCACTTCCCTCCGATGACGTCCTGTCGGCGGACGAGAGGCAGGTTGAGGAAGTCCGTACCGTCCTGGCGGATCCCTTCCGGGACGGGCTGGCCCGGCTGCCCCGCGGTTGCGACAATCAGATTCGCCAGGCCGTCTACCGGATCGGCATCGTCCTGAGAGCGGGCGGCGTGTCGTTCGCGGATGTGTTGATGCTCCGCGCGTATTTCGTCCATCTCGGGCGAGAGCTGCGGGTCTACCGCGAGGTTCGCATGGTGAACCCCTCCCCACAGCCAGCAACCCCTCACCGAGGTCCGACTCATGCGATGGGAAACGGCGTTCTCGATGGACACCTCGAGCATCAAGTACGGCGCCGGGGTGACCCGCGAGGTCGGGCACGACATGAGCCAGTGGGGCGTGCGCCGGGTGATGGTCGTCACCGACCCCCACCTGACGGCGAAGGAGCCGGTGTCCGTGGTGCTCGAGGCGCTGCGTGACTCGGGGATCGAGGGGGTGCTGTTCGATCGGGTCCGCGTCGAGCCCACCGACGAGTCGATGCAGGCCGCGATCGACTTCGCCACCGAAGGGTCCTTCGACGGGTACGTCGCCGTCGGCGGTGGCTCGAGCATCGACACGGCCAAGACGGCGAACCTGTACGCCACCTGGCCCGCCGAGTTGCTCGCTTACGTCAACGCGCCGATCGGTCTGGGGCGTCCGGTCCCGGGGAGGTTGAAGCCCCTGATCGCGGTGCCGACCACAGCCGGGACGGGGAGCGAGACGACGGGCGTGGCGATGTTCGACTACACCCCGCTGCATGCCAAGACGGGCATCGCACACCGCGCACTGCGCCCGGTGCTCGGCCTGATCGACCCGGACAACACCCGAGAGCTGCCTCCCCAGGTCGCCGCGTGTTCGGGCCTGGACGTGCTCAGCCATGCCGTGGAGTCGTTCACCGCCTTGCCGTTCCACCGGCGCCCGGCGCCGGAACACCCCGGCCTGCGGCCCGCGTACCAGGGGTCGAACCCGATCAGCGACATCTGGTCCGCGCGGGCGATCGAGCTGGTCGCGCGATACCTCGTCCGGGCGATGACCGATCCGTCGGACGATGAGGCACGGGGCCAGATGCTCCAGGCGGCCACCTTCGCCGGCATCGGATTCGGCAACGCGGGGGTCCACCTGCCCCATGGGATGTCGTACCCGGTCTCGGGGATGGTCCGCGACTTCATCCCGGCCGGTTATCCCGCCCGCCGTCCGCTGATCCCTCACGGCATGTCGGTGATCCTCAATTCCCCGGCCGTCTTCCGCTTCACCGCGCCGGCCGACCCGCACCGCCACCTGGAGGCCGCCCGGCTGATGGGTGCGGACGTCTCGGAAGCCCGGCCCGAGGATGCGGGAGAGGCCCTCGCTCGGGCGATCATCACCCTGATGCGTCAGACCGGGATGCCCAACGGGCTGAAGGCCGTGGGATTCGGCCCGCCTGACGTTCGACGCGCTCGTCGCCGGCACCATCGTGCAGCACCGCGTCACCAAGCTCTCGCCCCGGCCCGCCGGTGAAGCGGACTTGAAGGAGCTCTTCCTCAGCTCCATGACGCTGTGGTGACGGATCGCTTTCCGGTCCCGCGGTGGGACGGTGTTACGGCGGCAAGAAAGTCGGTCAGGCTTTCCGGCCTGACGCTCAAGCCCGGTCAGGCCGGGAAGCCTGACCGACTCTCCAATAGCCCTGCCCTTCGCAGGACGTCCGGGACCGACAGCGAGCAGGGAATCATCGGGTTGAGGTGATGCCCCGCGCCCGGGATCATCTCGTGCTCGATGGCGATCGCCCCCACGAAGGGAGGAAAGCGGTCGGAGTGGAGCTGGCCGAGGAGGTCGAGCTGGCCGAGGAACTGGTGAGTCTCCATCGCGAAGGCGTCGGTGGGGATGTCCACGACCGCGCCGAGCGTGACCACGGTCAGATGGTCGAAGAGCGGGTGACGCGATTCGCGCAGCCGGATGGCGCGACCGCCGAGCTCGTCCTTCATGTGTTTCAGCACGAAGCTGATCAGCAGGTTCCCCCGGCTGTGGCCAACCAGGAGCCGGAGCCTCGGCGGTCCGGCGAGCAGGATATCGCAGAGGGCCCGCACATCCGAGTCCCCCAGGGCGTCCCACGTACCCGGGCGAGAGCCGGGACCGAAGCGGCTCCCACGGCCGCCGGCATCGGCCCGCCCGGCCGGTCCCGCCGCGCTGAGCCATCGATCGATGGCCAGCTCCACCTCGTAGCGGAGCCGTTCGATTCGCCCGAGGAGGAAGAAGCCACCGAGCGACTCCACCACCAGCTCCGCCAGGCCGAAGCCGGTCACGATCCCGGCGACGTCCCAGCCGGTGGAGTCCGCGACGCTCCGAGCCAGCGACGCCGTGCCGAGGACCGAGCTGCCCCCGCCGGCGACTGCGATGGCCTGGATGTGGTCGCCCTCCTCGATCATGAACCGCAGGGCGCTCTCGTAGTGCCGGACCTTGTCCTCTCGCCGCGCCGTCCGCGGGGACACGACGATGATCGTCCCCTTCAGGTCGGCCAGCGGCGAGAGCGTCTTCCACTCGGGAGCCTCCAGGTTTCCGACGTCATAGAAGAACAGGTCGGCCGCCTGGTTCGCCATCAAGATGGGATAGAGCAAGAAATTGGTGAACTGATTGTCCAGGAGCTCCACAGAGCATCCCCCCATGGCTCCGGCTCGGCGTGCGGATGGGTGCCGGCGGATAGCGGTGGCGGCGTCCCACCCGCACCCGTGAGTGCGGGTGGGACGCCGCCACGACAACACTCGTGACTCGGGCCTTCAGCTATCGATCTCTCGCTGAAAACCGAGGTTCATGCCGACGGGTGCCAGCCGGCGTCGGCCCAGAGCTCCCCGCTGACGGCCGAATTGCAGATCATGAAGAAGATCGCATCGGCGATCTCCGCCGGGTCGATCAGTCGCTTCAACTGCGTGTAGGGCAGGATCTTCTTGTCGATGTAATCCTGGCCCAGGGCGCGGACCATCGGCGTATCGGTGAAACCCGGGTGGATGACGGCACAACGCACGCCGTGGTACATCGCCTCCTTGCTGAGAGTCGCGGCGACACCCTCGAGCGCGGCCTTGCTCGACGAGTAGACGAGCTGGCCCGGGATCCCCTGCGAGGAGATCGAGCCGATGAAGATGATCGTCCCCTGGATGCCCTCGCCCGGCTCCCATCGCCCCAGGCCGCGGCGGTGGCGATCCTCGGCGATCCGGGCCACCGTCTCCAGCGCCCAGTAGACCGGTGCGATCAGGTTCACCTCGCAGACCAGTCGGAAGTTCTCGATCGGATAGATCTCGACCTTTCCCGTCTGCTTGTCCACCTTCACGCCCAACTGGTCGCGGGTGATGCCGGCGGCCGGGACACAGACGCCGGGAGGACCGTGTTTCGAACACATCTGATCGAACGTCCGCTTGCGGAAGGCTTCGTCGGTGACGTCTCCGATCCAGGCTTCCGCCACGTGGGCGTCCATGCGATCGTTGATCACCCGGGCGACGTCGAGGACATGATCGGTCCGATCGATGAGTCCCACGGCCTTGGCGCCGCGATAGGCGAGCTCGGTCGCGACCGCCTGGCCGATGCCGCTGCCGGCACCGGTCACGATCGCACTCTTGTTTTTGATGTTCATTGCTTGAACCTCCGGTTTACGGGCCGGATGCGGCGGATCCTGCCGCTGCATCGGTTGCATCAGGCCGTCACGGTTTCGTCGCCGTGGAGCGGTCGGCGAGCCACTGGGTCGCGTCCGGCCAGAATGTCTTGTGGGCCTTGGTGCTGACCGCCAGGCCGATGTGGCCGGCATTGAGCGTCATGGACTTGACGTCCTTCGTGCCCACGTGCGGCACGATCCCCTCGGTCTGCGACGGCGGGACCAGGTGGTCGGCGCTGGCGGTCAGCAACATCAGCGGACAGGTGATGCGGCTGAGTTGCACCGGCGCTTCCCTCGGGGCCAGCCGGAACTCCCCCTTGACCAGCTCGTTGCGCTGGTAGAGGTTCTTGACGAACTCGCGGAACGTCTCGCCCGCGACCGGGATGTTGTCGTTCGTCCACTTCTCCATGGCGAAGTAGTTCTCGACGAACTGGTCGTCATGCATCTTCTCGAAGAAGTTGACGTACTTCAGGAAGTAGTTCTGCACCGGCTTCATCATCTGGAAGCTCGCCTGCAGGAACTCCGCGGGGACATTGCCGTAGGCGTCGATCAGCGAGTCGACGTCGAAGTAGTCCGGGTCGGCCCAGAACTGCACCAGCGACTGGTCTTGGCCCACGCTGAAGTCGATCGGCGCGGTCATCAGGGTCAGCGTCTTGATCGGCTCGGGATAGCGCGCGGCGTAGATCGCCGACATCGTGCCGCCCATGCAGTAGCCGACCAGGTGGAGCCGGGGCTTCCCCGCCTCGCGTATGACGAAGTCGACGCAGTTCTTCATCAGGCCGTCGATGTAGTCGCGGAGCTTCATGCTGCGGTCGGCGGCCGAGGGGACACCCCAATCGATCAGGTACACGTCGAAGCCGCGGGCCAGGAACTGGCGGATGACGCTGCGGTCGTGTTGGAGGTCGATGATGTACGGTCGGTTGACCAGGGCGTAGCAGAAGAGGACCGGCTCGGCGTACACCGCGGGCGTGTCGCGCCGGTAGTGCAGCAGCCGGAGCGAGTCCTCCTCGTACACCACGTCGAACGGCGTCGTGGCGACCTTGACCTCGCGAGCCGCGTCCATGATCCGCGGGACCGCGAACAAGCGGCTCCACATCTTGAGCGTCTGGTCGTACACGGCCTTCTGCTGGGCCAGGGCCTGGTCAAACCAGGTCGACTGGTGCTCCAGGGTCTTGTCGATGAGCGTGTTGGCCATGTGAGTCCACCTTTCCCCACGTTTCGGAGCCGCGGGGCAGTCCGGCCGCCCGACGGCGACTGGGTTCGGAAGGCCCCCTGGATCGGAGGCCGGGCCGATCGGCGGCGCCGATCGGTCCGGTACCCGCACGGGCGTCCGCTACATGCTGTAGCCCCCGTTGATGTCGAGTACGAATCCGGTGATAAATGCCGCCGATGGCGAGGCAAGATAGAGCACGCCCGAGGCGATTTCCATCGGCTCGCCCATGCGTCCCAGCGGGGTCGCGCCCACGATCGCCTCCAGCGCCTTCTCGGGGATCCCCTCGGTCATCCTGGTCTTGGTGAACCCCGGCGCGACGGCGTTGACCGTGACCCCCTTGCGGGCATATTCGCGGGCCAGGGTCTTGGTCAGTCCGATCATGCCCGCCTTGGCGGCCGCGTAGTTGGCCTGGCCGAAACTGCCGATCTCGCCGTTCATGCTGGTGACGTTGATCACCCGGCCCCAGCCGCGCTCGGCCATCTCGTCGATGAACTGCTTGGTCACCAGGAAGGCGCTCGTGAGGTCGGTGTTGATGACCTCGTCCCAGGCCTCCTTGGTCAGTTTCTTGAACGTCCGGTCGCGGTTGATGCCCGCGTTGTTGACCAGGATGTCGATGCTGCCGAAGTCGCGCTTGACCTCGGCGCACATCTCCTCGATCTCCTTCTCCATCGCGATGTTGTGCTTGTAATACTGCGCCCTGGAGCCCAGGCCGCGGATGCGGCCACAGACCTCCTCGGCGGCGGCGCCGCCCGTGTTGCAGCTCAGGGCGACGTCGGCCCCGGCCGACGCCAGCCCGATCGCGATCGCCCGGCCGATGCCGCGCGAGCTGCCGGTGACGAATGCTTTCTTGCCCAGGAGACTGAAACTGGGCACGATCAGTTCCGGTTCGTTCTCCGTCGAAACATCAGACTCCTGCGGGGTCCGGATTGCCGACTCCATCGCAACCTCCTCGTAAGATTCAGAAGAGACAAAATGTCGATTCATCGAGCTCAGTGGCGCGGTCAGACGGGGACTCCGAGGCCCCGTCGTGACCGGACGCCGATGGGGAGATCTACGTCGGGACGGCTTCGTCGGTTGTTCGGTTCGACGACCGGCGCGGCCCGGAGGACGAGTGGAGCTTGTCCTCGACGGACTTGAGCCGATCTTCGATCGCCTGCAGCCGGGTGATGATCGTCTGCTCGGTGCTCTGGAGCCGATCAAACAGGCCGGTGATATCGGCCGCCAGCGGCCTGCCGAGCTGGCGGGCCGTGTCCCCCACGACCTGGTCCTGGAGGCGCTTCAGGTCGGTCGCCGCCTTGAGATTCCGCTTCATCGCCTCGAGGAACACCGGGGTGCGCATGAACTCCTCGATGCTCCGCGCGATGGGATCGAGCCAGTTGCGTTGCAGGTGCTGGAGGTCGCCGGCCGACTGCATCGCCTCCAGCATCGCCTGGGTCCCGCGGGCGGATTGCTCCATCCATTGGGTCCAGAACGAGAACAGGGCGGCGGTCGGGTCGGCGGTCGCTTCGGTATGGGAATTCGTGGACATCTCAGGTCCTCCTCGATCGAGGGCGAAAGTGTGCGGCTCGGGGGCTGTGAAGAGAGGATTCCGGATTCCAGATTTCGGATTCCAGATCGGATTTCGGATTCCAGATTCCGAATTCCGGATCGAATTCCGGATTCAAGACTCCGAATCCCGAGTGGATTTGAATCCATGTCGCAAGGATCCGCGGATCCGGAATCCGGTCCTTCCACGCGCCCGAGGCTCAGCCGACGGTCTCCACGGCCATGGCGATCCCCTCGCCGCCGCCGACGCAGAGCGCGGCGACGCCCCGGTGGCCGCCGGTCCGCTTCAACCCGTTGAGCAGCGTGACCAGGATCCGCGCCCCGCTGCAACCGATCGGGTGACCCAGGGCCACGGCGCCGCCGTAGATATTGACCTTCTCGGGGTTCAGCCCGAGCTCCTTCTCGACGACCAGCCCGACCGCCGCGAAAGCCTCGTTGACCTCGAAGAGGTCGACGTCCGCGACGCCCCAGCCGATCTTGTCGAAGAGCTTCTTGATGGCGCCGATCGGGGCCACCGTGAACCACTCCGGCTCGCGGCTGAAGGTGACGCCGGCGACGATCCGCGCCAGCGGCTTCAACCCGAGTTGCCGGCACTTGGCGTCCGAGGCGATCAGCAGGGCCGCGGCGCCGTCGTTGATGCTCGAGGCGTTGCCGGCCGTGACGGTGCCCTCGGGGCCGAACGCCGGCTTGAGGCCCCGCAGCTTCGCCTCGTCGAACTTCGCGGGCCCCTCGTCGCTGGCGAACGAGGTGGTCTTGCCCCTGACGTTGATCTCCACCGGCACGATCTCGTCGGCGGAGATGCCCGCCGCGATGGCCGCGCGGGCGCGGGTGTGGCTGCGGACGGCGAAGTCGTCCTGCAACGCCTTGGTGAAGCCGAATTTCTCAGCACAACGGTCGGCGAACACGCCCATGTGCTTGTTCGAGAACGCGTCGGTCAGGCCGTCGTAGATGAGCGCGTCGAACAGCTCGCCGTGCCCCATACGGTAGCCTTCCCGGCCCTTGAGCAGCAGGTAGGGGGCGCGGGTCATGCTCTCCATCCCGCCGGCGATGACCAGCTCGGCATCGCCCTGCCGGATGGCCTGGTTGGCCATCAGCACGGCCTTCATCCCCGAGGCACACGCCCGGTTGATCGTCGTCGCACCGGCCGAGGGGGGGATTCCGCCGAAGATCGCCGCCTGCCGGGCCGGGTTCATCCCGAGGCCGGCGGCGATGCAGTTGCCCATGATCACTTCATCGACCTGGTCCGCCGGGACGCCGCTGCGTGCGACGACCCCCCTGATGCAGGTGGCCCCCAGTTGCGGGGCCGGGACCGCAGCCAGGCCGCTGCTCATGGCCCCCATCGCCGTCCGAACTCCCGCCACGATCACTGACTCGTTGCTCGCCATCATCGTAGTCCTTGACCTCGAGGATCCAACCTCCCAGCCTCATCGCCCATCCTGGGAACACCCACGGCCGGTGCCGCTCCGACCGGGCTCCGCCTCGCGACCCGCCCGGGGGTCACGTCTTCACAACGCTCGCGCCCTGCGACGCGAGATCGAACCATTTCTGCATCAAGGTCTGCACGTCGCGCATCTGCGACTCGGCCAGAGTCTTGAGACACTCGTAGCTGTGCCGCCAGAGTTCCTCGGACAGCTTGCGGAACTGCTCGGGATCCTTGGCCTCACCGACGCGGAACGCTTCCTCGATCGAGCGGATCCCGGCCCGGTACTGGGTGTCGAGCGTCTCGCGGTGCTTGGTCAGCATGTCGGTGATCGTGTCGCCCAGTTGCTTCTGGGCCTTGTAGAACTGCTCGGGCCACGCGCCCGGGTTCGTCGGGATCGGCACCCCGAACGTCGAGGGCCACTGCTGGCCGAAGCTCCGCAGCATCAGTTGCTGGAATTGCAGCGACGACTCGGTCGCCTTGCGGTAGTTGTCCAGGATCTGGTCGAACATGGCGCACCTCCTCAACTCCGGGCCGTCAGCCCGGAGACCCCAAATTTGTGAACGGCCACCACCTGTATTGTCGGCCGGGCGACCCGACGCGTCAAGACGAAAATGCTGCGATTGCACAAAGTCGCTATTCCGGAAAAGCCCCGATTTTTCCGGTGTTCTCCCACGGTCTCCGGCTGTACAATGTCGTGATTGCAGCAATCCGGAGCGGGGCGAGGCGCCCCGAGGGATGCCGATCATGAGCACCGAACCGATCCAGATCCGCCGATACCCCAACCGCCGGTTCTACGACCGCAGCCGGAGCTGTTACATCACGCTCGGCGACATCGAGAACCTGGTCCTCCAGGGCCGGACGATCGCGGTCGAGGACAGCCGCAGCGGTGAGGACCTCACGCGGCGCGTCCTGGCCCAGATTCTCCTGGAACGCCACCCCGAGAAGATCGAACTGTTCCCGGCGGCGCTGCTGCAGTCGCTCCTGCGGGCCAATGATCTGGCCATGGATTTGTGGGGGGCCTGCTTGCGGCAGGCGCTTCTGGTCGTTGAAGGTTTGCAGCGACCGTTGTCGCCGATGAACCTGGCGACGCCCTGGGTGTCGACGTTCCTGCCCGGTTGGCTGGCCCCGACGTCAACCGCGGACGCCTCGAACGATGTGGCCTCGCGGCTCGCGGTGCTGGAAGAGCGGATCGCGCGGCTTGAGGCCGGGGCGCCTGCGGCAACCGGGCCGGGTCCGGGCAGTAGCGGCAGCCTGGACCGCCTCGAGCAGCGGATGAGCGACCTCGAGAATCGCGGTTCCTCGGACTGAGGACGCCCGGAATCGGGCGGCGCCATCGACAGGGCTGATCCGAGGACGTCAACCTCGTGGTCTGAACATCGCACTGCCTTCACCGCCTGAACGGCAAGCGCAACAAAAAACCCCAGTCGTGTAAGTTCACACGCCGGGGCCACCTTAGCCGAGACCTATTGCCCGCTCTTGAGCAACAGGTGAATTACACCTTGAGTATGGTCAGAGCGAGAACGGAAGTCAACAGTCAAGTCTACAATTCGAGAACGGTTTTTGGAATTCCTGTCCGCGAGTCTCGATCCGGGCCGCGCGATCCGCCATGGTGCCGGGCCAGGACAGGCGATCGGGGGACGAGGTGGGACCGGTGACGTTCCAGGTGCAAGCACGCGGCGTGGGACGCCGGACCACGGCCTCGCCCTCCCCTTGTTGGAATCGGCGTTCAGTCATCCGACAGGGGCCAATTGGGGTCGATGGCGTAGAGGTCGGCGACGATGAGGGCGAAATTCGCCACATCGGCTGCCTCCCGCAAGACCACGCCAGGCTCCTGGCCGTCCTCGACGGCAACCCGCAATTCCCGCAGCTCCTCCTCCAGCCGCACCAGGGCATGGGCGGTCGTCAGCGGCTCGTCCGTCGAGCCGGGCTGGTGGATCACTCGCTCGCGCCAGTCTCCCTTGTGAGAATTGGCTCGGAGTTGCTCCTTCATCATCTCAAGGAAGAGGTCCAGGCGGCTGATCTGCTGTTCGATGCTGGCCATGATTCTTGGCCTCCGATGGGAGTTCGTCCCGGTCCAGGTGGTGCTCAGCGCGGCGAGCCATCGTCATCCTAGGTCGTTTGGATGGTTCCCGCAACTGGAAAGCGAGATCCGGACGACGGCCTCTCGCCAGCCGATGCTCGCAAGATCGGCCGAGCAACCCGGCTTGCGGCGATCCGGAGACGTACGTTCATTCGTCGATGCGCCGGAAGAGAAGACGTGAGGGGGAACGTCCCACCTGTGGACGGACCGCCGCGCCGCGCGTTCCACGTGGATCGGGAGAGTCGTTCGAGTCATCGACCGGGCAGCGATGTTCGTGGAGGAACCCGAGGAGATGGCTCTCCGGGTTCGAATCGATTATCGTCACCATCCGGGTTGGCGATGCAACGGGCTACGGGTCACTGGATCGCGCGATGATCCGCAGGTCATCGGCCCCATTCGCCCCGACGAAGGCGCCATCCAATCGGGAGGACAAACCGACATGAGAACCATGCTCGAGAGGAATCAGGCGATCCTGTGGCTCTTCGCCCTGGCGATCACGCCGGGCCTTCCCGCCGTGGCCGGGATCAAGGCGACTGCGACCAAGAGCCTCACCGTCCAGCCGGCCGGGCCGCGTCAGGGCGAAGCCGGGATCCGCTACTTCAACGTCGAGGGAACAAGGAACGATCAGTATGCCTGTTTCGGGGTGCTTGTCTTCGGGTTGCCGAAGGGCGCGGACCAGGCGGGCGAAGTCCAGGCCTTGAGCCTGCGGCTGGTCCAGAGCGTCGCGCGATTCTCCAAGGACGGGAAAGTGAAGTTCTTGCTCGCGGAGCCCCCCGATGTTGGGACCGACCCGCTGTCGGGCCTGAAGTTCGAGGCGGGCTCCGCCGGCGGCACGGCCAAGGCGGCATTCAAGGCCCTGCACCCGCTGGGCTCAGGGACCTTCAAGAAGGTCGAGACCGGCCACTCCGACACGTTCGAGCTCAAACCCGACGAGTCCGGGCGGCGTTATCTGCGGGATCGGATCAAGGCGGGCGGAACGATCTTGATCGTCGCCGTGCCGGACGACGAGAACGTCGCGGCGACCTACTTCGGGGCCGGAGCGGAACCGGCCGAGAACCGGCCGCATCTGAGCATCGGCGGCGAATCGACGAACTAGCACGGCGGTTCGGAGGTCGGTCGCTGATCTCCGGCCCCTCGTCCGCCACCGGCGGGCAAGGATCGACCGGCCTGCTCATGGCCCTGTCCTTTTCCCCCGACCGGCAGGATCACGCGGAAGCGGCTCCCCCGGTCGGGCGCGCTCTCCACCTCGATCCGCCCGCCGTGGTCGGCGACGATGCCGTGGCTGATCGCCAACCCCAGACCGGTCCCCTCGCCGACCGGCTTGGTCGTGAAGAAGGGGTCGAAGATCCGCGGCACGACCGCCGCCGGGATGCCGCAGCCGTCGTCCGCCACCTCCAGGACCACCTCGTCGCCCCGCGACCGGATCGCGAGCTCGATGCGCCCGGCGCCCCGCCCCGTGGCCTCGATCGCCTGCATGGCGTTGACCATGAGATTGAGGACCACCTGGTTGATCTGCGCCGGCGCAGACGACCGGAAGCACTCCGTCCTCCTGCTGCTCGACCGTGATGTGGCGCCGCTCCAACTGACCCCGGATCAACTCGAGGCTGCCCGCGATCGCCTGCTTCAGGTCCACCCGATCGACGGCGGCCTGATCGAGCCGGGCGAATCCACGCAGGCTCTCGACGATGGTGGAGATGCGATTGACCCCCCGCCGTGTGCTGCCGAGCAACGGCCCCAGGTTCGCCCGGATGTAGGGCAGGTCGATCTCCTCGCCGATCCGGTCGATCCGGCCCGCGAGCTCGGGGCGGGCTGCCGCCAGTACCGGGCTGGCCTCCTCGTACGCCTCCAGCACTTCCCAGAGGCCCCGGCAATCGCGCTCGAGCACGGCCAGGTTGTTGGCGACGTAGGCCAGCGGGTTGTTGATCTCGTGCGCCACCCCGGCGCTGAGCAGGCCCAGCGCGGCCAGCTTCTCCGCCTGGACGATCATCGCCTGCATCCGCCGCCGCTCGGTCAGGTCGTCGATCGCGCCCAGGAAGACGATCCCCTCGGGCAGCTCCATCGCCGAGAGCGAGAGCTCGAGCGGGAAGATCTCGCCCCCCTTCCGCCGGCCCTGCAGCTCGAAGGTGCGGCCGATGCTGTGCGCCTCCCGAGTCTCCACGTAGCGCCGCAGCGCCTGCTCGTGGGCCTCCCGGTCGTCCGCCGGTATCAGCAGGCTGAGGGGTTGGCCGAGAACCTCGCGCTCCTCGTAGCCGAAGGCCCGCTGGGCGGCGGGGTTGAACAACCTGATCCGGCCCACCTCGTCGGCCACGACGATCGCCTCGAGGATCCCTTCGGCGAGCTGTCGATACAGCCGCTCGGAGTTCCGCATCGCCACCTCGGCCCGCTCGCGGTCGGCGATCTCCCGCGTCAGCAGGGCGTTGGCCCGGGAGAGCTCGGCGGTGCGCTCCTCGACGCGGCGTTCGAGCTCGTCGAAGGCAAGCCTCAGGGCCTCCTCCGCCCGCCGGTGCGCGGCCCGAGTGCGGAGCGCGACGATGCCGTAGGTCAGGTCGTCGGCCAGCTCCCTGAGGAGCTGCACCTCGTCCTCATCGAATGCGTCGGGCTCCGCGGCATAGATGGCCAGGGCCCCCAGGACCTCCGGGCCGGACAGCAGGGGCAGGCCGATCACGGAGGCGTAGCCGCGCCGGAGGGCCTCGGCACGCCAGGGGGCGAAATCGGGATCGCGGGCCAGGTCGCGGAGGACCGCCGGCTCGCGGGTCCGGATGGCCGTGCCCACCGGGCCATGGCCGCGCTCGGTGTCGGCCCAGGTCACGCGGACCGTCTCGAGATAGCCGTCCTCATAGCCGGCATGGGCGACGGGGCGCACCGACTTCGCCTCATCGTGCTCGGCATAGCCGACCCAGCAGAGGCGATAGCCGGCGACCTCGACGATGACGCGGCAGAGCTCCCCGAGGAATTGGGGCTCGTCGCCAGCCCGGATCAGGGCCTGGCTGCAACGGCTGAGGGCCTGGCGGGCCCGATCGACGCGCCGCCGTTCGCGGATCTCCGCCGTCAAGGCCTCGTTGGCTCGCACCAGCTCCGCGGTCCGCCGCGGGTGACTGCTCCGGTGGTGGTCGTGCTTTTTCATGGGATCACTGCCGTCGAGCGGCGGGAGCCGATGATTTCGGTCAACCGAAGGGTCAGCCGGACCTGGGGCTCGTGAGGAATCAAAAAAGCCCCGCCGGTGCGCCGACACGCACCGCGGGGCCGCCATAGCCGGATATCATCGACCCACACGAGCGAATCTATCACCGATCAGTGTAGCAAACCGGCGGCCGGGGCGACAGGCTCTCCTTGATCCTCGAGGGCGACCGGGACCAGCCGGGCGCCGACGAGTTATTCGCGAGATCCCGGCCGCGGCCCATCGGACCGGGGCTCGCTGGTCCCGCGGGGATAGATCACGGTCCTCGCGGATCCGAGAGAGCGACACGGAAACCGCGGGGTCTTGCACCCCGGCATCCGCGGGCTTATCGTCGAGGGGCGAACGGTACGCAGGCACCTTCAGGAGGGATTTTCCATGAAGGCGGATCGGAATGAACGGCAAGGCGCGACGCGACGGGACTTGCTGAAGCATGCCCTCGCGACGGGCACGGCGCTCTCGTTTCCGTCGGTCGTCCCCGCTCGGGCCATGGGTCGCGGGGGCGCCGTGGCGCCCAGCGAGAAGATCACGCTCGGCGTCATCGGGATCGGCCCACGCTGCACCTACGACCTCAAGAGCATGCTCGCCCTCCCCGACGTGCAGTGTGTCGCCATCTGCGACGTCCAGGCCAGCCGCCGGGAGGCCGGCAAGACCCTGGTCGACCGGCACTACGGCAACTCGGATTGCACCCTCTTCCGCGACTTGCGCGATGTGCTCGCGCGCAAGGACATCGACGCCGTCCTCATCGCGACCGGCGACCGCTGGCACGCCCCGGCGTCGATCCTCGCGGCGCAGGCCGGCAAGGACGTCTACAGTGAAAAGCCGTGCGGCCTGACCATCGCCGCCTGCCGGAGCCTGGCCGACGCCATGAAGCGCACCGGCCGCGTCTTCCAGGCCGGCACCCAGAGGCGCAGCGTGCCGAACTTCCAGGCGGCCATCCGGTTGGCCCACAGCGGCAAGCTCGGCAAGCTCCACACCCTTTACGCCTCGGTCTATACGCCCCAGGTCGAGACCGCCTGGCTGCCGGGCGAGCCGACGCCCAAGAAGGACGTGGTCAACTGGGACCTCTGGCTGGGCCCCGCCCCGTGGCGGCCGTACAATAAGGCCTACGTCCGGGGCGCCTGGCGCGGCTATTACGACTTCGACTCCGGCGCGCGGCTGCTCGACTGGGGCGCGCACACCGTTGACCTCTGCCAGTGGGCCAACAAGGCCGACGACACCATGCCCGTCGAGTACGAGCCCTCCTCGACCAACATCACCGCGCGTTACGCCAACGGCGTGAAGCTGGTGCTCGACTTCCTCAAGACCCCCTTCGACCAGCGCCCCGGCTGGGTCCAGCACCTCGGCACCTGCCCGGTGCGGTTCGTCGGCGACGAGGGGTGGGTGGAGGTCGGCGACAGCGGCGAGATCGAGGTGAACCCGCCCTCGCTGAGGGCCGAGCTGAAAGAGCTCGCCAAGACGCGGTCGGGACTGGACGTCTCGGCACACGCCCGCAACTTCTTCGACTGCGTCAAGTCGCGTGGGGAGACGGCGGCGAACCCGCGGGTGATGCGGCACTCGCACATCGCCTGCCACGCGGCCGCGCTCGCCTGGCTGCTCAACCGCAAGCTCACGCTCGACCCGGACAAGGAGGAGTTCGTGGACGACGACGAGGCGAATGGCCTGCGCTCGCGCCCTGCGCGAGCCCTGGGCCGGCCTGCGCCTTTAGAGCGGTTAACGAATGGATCGCGGACGTGGTTCCGCCTCGAGGCCGCGCTGAAACTTCGACCCCCCCTGACCCCCCCTTCCCAAGGGGGGGACGGAGAGAGGTCCGCCCCTCTTGATCCCCCCCTTATCGAAGGGGGGAGAGGGGGGGTTTCCTCGTGTCGCTGCAATGCGAGCCGGGCGGGGCGGTTGATCCGCCAGGCATGGCGCGGTAGCTTCGGAGCCGAATTCACCCCGTTACCCGCGCGAGGCACCCATGAGAACGATCCCCCTGCTGTTGATCGCCGCGTTCGCCCTATCGACCGATTCGACGGCCAGTGCCCAGACCGAGCGCCCCCGCGGGCCGGGCGCCGCCGCCGACTGGCGGCCGCTCTTCGACGGCCGCTCCCTCGACGGCTGGGAGCACGTCGGCCCGGGCCGCTTCGTGGTCGAGGACCGGATGCTCCGCACCGAGGGCGGCATGGGCCTGCTCTGGTATTCCCGCGAGAAGCTCGGCGACTGCGTCCTCCGCGTCGTCTACAAGACGGCCACCCCTCGGGCCAACTCCGGCGTCTACATCCGGATCGCCGACCGCCCGAAGGACGAGTGGTACGCCGTCCACCACGGCTACGAGGTGCAGATCATGGACTCGGGGCCCGAGTTCCGCCGCACCGGTTCGATCTACACGTTCGCCAGGGCGTCGGCCCAGCCGGCGAAGTCCGGCGAATGGAACACGCTGGAAGTCACGCTCAAGGGGGATCGCGTCCTCACGGCGATCAACGGCGTCCAGGTCGCCGAGTTCGACGCGAGCGGCCCGGTGACCGAGCGTAAAGACACATCGCCGCACGGCGACCCGGAGCGAGGCCCGCGGCCGCGGTCGGGCTACATCGGGCTGCAGAACCACGACGAGCGATCGGTCGTCTACTTCAAGGAAGTCGCGGTCAGGCCGCTCGCGTCAACGACCCGGTGACCACTCGCCCCCCGAACTGTGTTGGTCCCGGGCCTCCCCGGGCCGCAGGCCGCCATCGGATTCTCTTGCGGCCGTCACAAGCTCCGGGAGTCTCGCTCCCCGTGGCTGCTGCCTGGGTTGCAAAATCACTTTGCCATCGCGACATGAGTTAGCGGTCAGATCCCGGCTCATCGACGTCTTTCGGGATCTTGAGGTCGAAACAATGGCGGCCGGCCCCGTGGGCCCATTTGGCCAGGTATTCGGGGATCGTGGCACTCTCCGCCGTGGTGCTTGCGAACGCGGCCCGGAGCCGGTAAGACTTCGGGCCGGTGATCTCATAGACGTGCGCCGCGCCCGTCTCGGGATCGTTCGCGGGTACCACGAGTCCGGGTTCCTGGCCGATCGATCCTCGATATGTCCCCCACCTCGTGGCGGACCATCGTCCTCGGCTGCATTTACCAGGGTGCCGTCCAGATGAGGGTACCGCCCAGATCGCTGGTGCGGGCGCCTCAGCAGCTCGTTGACCTTGACGATGGATACTCAGGGGGAGCCGGCAGTGCGGCGCGGGCGGCACGACCGGCGGCTATAATTCGCGATCGACGCCCGGGAGCCGCCAGTCCGGCCATCCCGGCGACGTGCAGGGGTCGTTGGTCCTCCGTCCAAGCACCTTCGAGGAGATCGCCATGAGGCACGCCTTGACGTCCGCCGCCGTGTTCGCCGTGCTGGCGTTTCGCGCCCGGCGCAGGACCGGCCGATTCAACTCTTCAACGGCAAGGACCTCTCCGGCTGGACGCCGGTGCTCGACCAGCAGGGGGCCGACCCGGCCAGGACGTGGAGCGTGACCGACGGCGTGCTCAAGTGCACCGGTAAGCCGGCCGGGTACATCAAGACGGACAAGGAGTTCAGCGACTACGTGCTGACGTTGCAGTGGCGCTGGCCGGCGGGGACCGCGGGGGGGAACAACGGGGTGCTCGTGCACGCCTCGACGCCGCGGGCGCTGGGGATCTGGCCGAAGTCGATCGAGGTGCAGCTCTTCAAGGGGGACGCGGGCGACCTCTGGGTCATCGGCACCGACCTCGACGTGCCCGATGAGGCGAACCGCAAGGAAGGCCGCCGGCACAGGAATCTGACCGAGAACTCGGAGAAGCCCGTCGGCCAGTGGAACCGGATGGAGATCACTTGCAAGGGCGACACCATCCGGGTGAAGGTCAACGACGAGTTCGTGAACGAGGCGACGAACTGTACCGTGACCAAGGGCGCGATCTGCCTTCAGTCCGAAGGGGCGCCGATCGAGTTCCGCGATATCGTGCTGACGCCGCTGAAGAAGTGACTCCCGTGATCCACCGGCCAGCGCGACGGCAGGGGAGGCGACCTCATCCGCCCTGCCGATCGGTTCGGTCCGTCGGATCGAGATCCGTTCGACGAGATTGCGGGTAACCTCCTTCTCCGTGCGGTTGTGTGGAAATGGGTCGTCCCCACGTCCGAGTGCCCCGGAAGATACCGGACCTGCTCTCGCCCCACCCGCTGCCGATCCTCCGGCCGATGAAGTCACGAGGCTGGGTGAACAGGCGGCGGGGCCGAGGCCGTCTCGGCCGGCGCGGCGAATTCGATCTGCCGGCGAAAACCTCCGGTCTTCCAGGCCCCGTAGAGCAGGCCGACGGCCAGCCAGGCCAGGCCGGCCAGCTTGGCCGGCCAGCGGAGACTCCACCAGATATAAGCACAGACCGCGAAACCCAGCAGCGGCGGTGCCAGGTCCAGGAACCTCTTCCGGTCGCCGCGCAAGTAATACCGCACGAAGGCCGCGAGGTTCACGCCCATGAAGCCGATGAAGGCGCCGAAGTTCAGCAGCTCTGCGCCGAGTTGGTAGCTCACCAGGAACGCACCGACCAGCGCCAGCCCGCCCACGAGCAGGATGTTGTTGCGCGGGATCCGGGTCCGCGGGTCCAGCGCGGCGAAGAAGCCTCGAGGGATGGCGTTGTCGCGGCCCATGCCGTAGAGCAGGCGGCCGGCGGCGAGATGCGAACCGGTCCCCGACCCGACCGTGGCGACCAGCAGCGCCAGGTTCACCGCGAAGAACAAGCCGGGCCCCCCGGCCCGCCCGGCCACGTGGACGAACGCCGTGTCAACGTCGGGGAAATCCTGGTAGTCGGGCCAGACCAGTTGCGCGGCATAGACCTGCGAGGCGGCCAGGACCCCCGTCACGAGGCAGGTCAGGACGGTCGCCAGCAGGATATTCCGGCGCGGATCATGGGCCTCTTCCGAGAGGGTCGAAATGCCATCGAAACCGATATAGGTCAGCATCGCGATCGAGGTCCCCGTCGAGACCGCCGGCCAGGAGAAGGTCGCCGGGTCGTAGAAGGGGCGGAGGAAGCGGCCCGCCGTCAGGTCCGGCGCGCCCAGGACGGTCCGGGCCGCGGCCAGGAAAAAGAGGACGATCACCACGCCCAGTCCCGCGGCGATCCACTCGTTGGTGCGCGCGCTCGCATGGATGCCGCGCAGGTTCATCAGCGTGAAGAGCGCGGCGAACGACACCGCCCAGGCCGCGAACGGCACCCCGGGGACGAAATTCATCGCCGCCTTGCTGCACCAGATGACGCAGATGACCGGGTTCAACACGTAGTCGAAGATCATGGCCCAGCCGGTGAGATAGCCGAGCGCCGGGTGCAGCTCCCGACCGACGTACGTATAGGCCGACCCCGCGCTGGGATACGCCCCGGCCATCCGCCCGTAGCTGATCGCCGTGAACAGCATGGCCACCATGCCGATCAGGATGGTCGTGACCACATGCCCCCTGGCCTGCTGGCAGACGACGCCGTAGATGGGCATGGGCGCCGTGGGCTGGATGAGGACGATCCCGTAGACGACCAGCTCCCTCAATCCCAGGACCCGCTTCAACTCGGTCGTCGTCAAGCTTGCCTCCTTCGACAGCGCGCGGATCCAGTCTCCGGCCTCCCGGCCCGTCCCTCACTTGACCTCGAACTCACCGGTCAGACGAATGTCCTGGGATGAGGAACCGATCATCACCCGGAACCGGCCGGGCTCGATGACTCGTTTCAGGTCCTTGTCGTACAGGGCCAGGTCATCCGGGGCCAGCCGGAACGTGCAGGTCCGCGCCTCGCCGGGTTCGAGCGCCAGCTTCGCGAAGCCGCGGAGCTGCTGGGCGGGCGTGGCCACGCTGCTGATGACGTCTTCGAGGTAAAGCTGCACCGTCTCCTGGCCGGGTCGGTCGCCCGCATTCTTCACGCGAATCTGGATCTCCAGCGCGTCGGCGGGGTTGATCTCCCGCGCGCTCAACTTCAGGTCGCTCATTTCGAACTCGGTGTAACTCAACCCGAAGCCGAAGGGGTAGAGGGGGGTCGGCTCCAGGTCCACGTAGGCATGTCCCCAGCCGCGCTTCAGCCAATATCTTTTGGACTTGCTGGCGTAGTAATAGACCGGCAGTTGGCCGGCGTGGCGGGGGACCGTCACCGCCAGCTTCCCGCTGGGATTAACGTCGCCGAAGAGGACCTCCGCGACCGCCCGGCCCCCTTTCTCGCCCGGCAGCCACGCCTCGACGATCGCGGGCACATTCCGGGCGAGCCCGCGCGCGGCCAGGGGACGGCCGTTGATCAGCACCACCACCGTGGGCGTGCCGGTGGCGTGCACCGCCGTGACGAGCTCGTCCTGGAAGCCGGTCAGCTCGAGGGTGGCGGCATCGAACCCCTCGCCGTCCGTCGGCATCCTCCCTGCCGCGTGATGCTGAGCCTCGCCGACGACCACGATGGCGACATCGGCGCCGGCCGCCGCCTCGCGGGCCCTGGCGATCTCGTCGCGCCGGCCGCCGATCACCTCACAGCCCTTGACGTAGGTCACTCGGGTCCCGGGCGACACCACTTGCTTGATGCCCTCCAGGACCGTGATGATGGGCTGCGGGATCGTCGCCGGCGTGTAGTCGCCGAGCTGGTTCCGGGGATCGTCCGCGTTGGGGCCGATGACCGCGATCGAGCCGAGCGACTTCTTCAAGGGGAGCAGCCGCTTCTCGTTCTTGAGCAGGACGATCCCCTCCCGCGCGGCCTGGAGGGCGAGGGCCTGGTGGTCCGGCCCATGGACGGTCCGGGCCGCGTGCTGGGGGTCGACCCGCGGCCGATCGAACAGGCCCAGGCGGAACTTCTGCGTGAGGATCCGCCGCACGCTGCGGTCGACCAGGCTCATCGGCACCTCGCCGGCGCGCACGCCGGCCAGGAGATCCCGCATGTAGCCCGACTCGAACGAGATGCCGACGTCGACCCCGGCGGCCAGGGCCAGCGCCCCCGCCTCCTTCTGGGAGGGCGCCAATCCCTCGTAGACCAGCGTGCCGAGGCCGCGCCCCTCGGACAAGACGAGGCCGTCGAACCCGAGCTCCTGGCGGAGGAGGCGTGTCAGGAGCCGGTCCGACGCGTGCGCCGGCATGCCGTCGATCGCCGGATAGGTCGCCATCACGCCCAGCGCCCCGCAGCCTTGATGCCCGCTTGCCAGGGGGGGAGGAACACCTCCCGCAAGGTCCGCTCGGAGATCTCCATCGCCCCGCGCTCCAGCCCGCCGACCGGCTGGCTCTGACCGGGATAGTGGCAGAGCCCGGCGACGACCTTGTCGGCGGCGGAAGGGTCGTCGCCTTGCACCGAGCGAGCGATGGTCTCGGCGATCCGCGCAGAGGAACGGGTCCTCGCTATAGGCCTCCTGGTTGCGCCCGAGGCGGGGGTCCCGGACGGGCTCGACGACCAGCGTGAAGATCTGGTGCACGCCGATGGCACGAGCCTCGCGCGCCGCGGCGGCATAGATCCGGCCTAGCAGCTCCAGGTCCCAGGTGCTGCCCAGCGCAGGGCCCTCGGGGAAGATGGTGGCGCCGGGACACATCAAGCCATGCGTCCCTTCTTCGGTCTCCAGGAGCGGGATGCCCAGGCGGGTCCGCTCCAGCGCCAGTTCCTGGAGCCGATTGAGGAACTCGGCCTGCTGCGCGGGGCCTCGGTGGAGGATCGTGTTGGGCAGGGTGAAGAAGCCGCCGCCGGGCCCGAAGCCCTCGATCAGGGTCCCCGCCGCGAACTTCTGCACCGCCTCGGTCTTCGCCGGGATCGTCGCGCCCAGGCCCTCCTCGTAGACGCAGGGCATGTTCATCTGCCCGACCTTCTCCTCGAGCGTCATCCGGCCGAGCAGGTCCTCGACCCGCCTGGCGATCGGCTGTCCGGGATCGCGATAGGTGGGCCGCGCGGGCTCGGCAGATCGCGCCCGACCGCCTGCACAGCCAAGGGCGACCAGTATGGCTAGGGACCACCGGGTTGTCTTCATGATCGTCTCCTCGTGCTACACGGTGATCCATCAGGGGCGGCGTGATGGGCTCACGCGGTAACGTCGCTTCGACGCGGATCGCCACGTCCAATCAAGGGCGGCGAGGGCCCGCCGGCTCGCCTGCTCGGCTCTCGAGCCGGGGCCGGATTGACGCCTCGATCCGACTCTTCAGATGGCCGTCGTGATGCCCGGCGTGGCGCAGGGGTAGATCCCGTCCGGGTTCGCCCGGGAGCGTGGGTTGGCATCCCACGCCAGCCGGCCCGGGCCGTACGTCAACGTCGATCTCACGGCCTCGTCCCACGTCACGAGCTTTCCGGAATAGGTCGCCATGCGGCCGAGGATGGCCGTCATCGTACTGTCGGCGGCCCAGTCGGCCTCGTTGTAGGTCCGGCCCGCCAGTAGGGCCGCCAGCAGGTCGTCCCACTCGGTCTGGTGGCCGTCCCGTCCCGGCTTGAGATGCTCGGGGCGTGAACCCTTCAGCTCGATCGTGACGGCGTCGCTGAAGTCGAAGCTCACGCTCCCCTTGGTCCCATGTGCATGATGGCCGGTATTCGACCAGCAGCCGGGCTGCTGGCGGCATTCGCTGAAGCTGCGCGAGCCCCCGGCATACGTGTACTGCACGCAGTGGTGATCGAAGATCTCGCCGATCCCCGGCTCGGCGCGGACCTGCCTGCCGCCCATGCCCGTCGCCTGCATGGGGGTGCCCCGCGCGATCCAGTTGCAGATGTCGATGCCGTGGACGTGCTGCTCGACGATATGGTCCCCACTCAGCCAGACGAAATGATACCAGTTGTTGACCTGGTACTGCAGCTCGCTCATCCCCGGCTGCCGGGGACGATTCCAGATCCCCTGCACGTCGAAATAAGCGCGGGTGTACAGCAGATCGCCGATGAGCCCGTCGTGGATGCGCGGGACGACCTCGCGGTGGTTCTTGGCATGCCGCAGGTGGTGGCCGATCGCGACGAACAATCCCTTCTTCGTCGCCTCGAGGCCGGCGTCCTTCACGGCGCGATAGCCGGGAGCGTCCACGGCCAGCGGCTTCTCCATGAACACGTGCTTCCCGGCATCCACTGCCGCCGCGAACTGCGCCGGGCGAAAGCCCGGAGGGGTGCAGAGGAGCACGATGTCCGGGCCGGCGGCGATGGCCTTCTCGTAGGCGTCCAGGCCCACGAAGCGGCGGTCCGGCGGCACCTCGACCCTGTCGCGGAACTGTCCCCGCAGTTCGTGGTATGCGCGCTCCAGCGGCTCGGCGAAGGCATCGGCCAGGGCGATCAGGCGAATGTTACTGTGCGCCTTGTTCTCGAAGGCATTGACGACCGCGCCCGTCCCGCGGCCGCCGCAACCCACCAGCGCGATCTTGATCTCGTCGGTGCCCCCCGCATGGACGAGATGGCCGAACTCGAGCGAGCTAGCGGCGGTCGCCGCCGCCGAGCCCTTGACGAACTGCCGGCGGGAAAGCGGTGGACGAGCCGAGTCTCTCATGGCAATGATCCTCCGAGGGGACGGAGCCCTGCTGGCGGGTGTCGCTCACGCCCATTGGACTTGCCCGCGCGGTCCGAGGCAAGGCAGTACCGGCTGAAGTCAACGGCCACTCGCCGAGGGAATGCCGTGCAGGGGATGGCCGTGGCTACGTCTCTCCGGACCCGGCCCCGAACCGCTCGGCCAGCGCGTGGCGCTCCACCGCCCCGATCAGCTCGTTGAACTCGGCGAAACCCATCAGCCGGCCTTCATCCCCCAGGGTCGTACCGTCGGCCTTGAGCCTCCGGTACATCGCCTCGATGGCGCGGGCCGCCGCGAACAGGCCCGTCAGCGGGTAGAGGATCAACTGGAAGCCGAGGTCCGTCATCCGATCCTTCGGCAGGACGGGCGTCCGGCCACCTTCGATCATGTTGGCCACGTTCGGCGCCGCGCGCGGCGGCCGATCGCCTCCAGGTCGTCGATCGAGGCGGGCGCCTCGACGAAGCTAGCGTCGGCCCCCGCCGCGCGGGCCTCCTCCACCCGCGCGATGGCCTCGTCCAGGCCCTCGACCGCCAGGGCGTCGGTGCGGGCGACGATGAAGAAGTCGCGGCCGTCGCGCGCCTCGGCCGCCGCCCGGACCTTCTGCACGTACTCGTCGCGGCCGATCACCCGCTTGCCGCGCATGTGGCCGCACCGCTTCGGCCAGACCTGGTCCTCCAGGAAGCAGCCGGCGGCCCCGGCGGCGATCAGCTCGACGACGGTGCGGTGGACATTCAGCGGGTTGCCGTAGCCGGTGTCGGCGTCGACGATGATCGGGATCGGCACGCTCAGGCAGATCCGCCGGGCGCGGTCGATCATCTCGGTCTGGGTCAGCAGGCCGAGGTCCGGCTCGCCGATGGCGGTGGCGGCGACCGAATAGCCGGAGACGAACGCCATGGGGAAGCCGGCCCGGTGGGCGAGCTTCACCGAGAGGGTGTCAAAGACGCCGGGGAAGGCGATCGAGCCGACCTCGGCCAGGATGCGGTGGATGCGCGTGCCGCCCATGATAGCCTCCGATTGGGGCGATGGACGTCAATTGCCGGATGTCGACGTCGCCCGCGTCAACGGCGCCTGACCGTAAGCGATTGCCACGGGTATCACGAGCGCGATAGGATGTCGGTGTCACCGATTAGCCATGATGCCGCGTGTTTGGTCCACCGAAAGTTAGCACACTGGTTATCAGAAGTCACACCGCGGGGAAGTTCCCAGAAAGGACGCGGCGTAACTCGAATCATGGCGGGGTGCGAGGTGATCCGGAGAGGTGACCGAGAGGCCGAAGGTGCGGCACTGGAAATGCCGTGTGGTGTCACAGCCACCGTGGGTTCGAATCCCACCCTCTCCGCTTAAGTCAGATTGGCACAAGGGTTTACGTCAGGACGACGCAGGCCCTTTTTTTCTTGTCTGTAAACCCTTGGGCTCATCAGACTAACTCGGTGACCGCCGGGAAGTCGAGCTGCTGGTAGTCAACAGTCCGTCGTCGGAACTCGCTGCCGCCGTGGGAATTACACACCGCGATCGCACGGGAAGTCCGCCCGTTGCCTTAGTCGAAGAGATGGATGGATGATCACAAGCCAGCAAATGCGTCGGGATGACTATACTCCGCCTGGCCAAACTCTTTCTTGGAGGCGACGACCAGCTGAGGGGCTGGCCGGTCGATACTCTCTTGACACGGGCAGTTAGCGGTGTTCAACTTCTTTACGTCACCTGATCCCATCAGTGGCACTTACAAGAGACGGGGGACGAAATGAGCGGGACAACCGGGACCGGACTGTTCAAGGCCCTGAGCAAGGCATGGGACATCCCCGACGGCGAGGAGAGCCTCATCGAACGAGCAATCGGCGCCGCGGTGCTCGACAAGATTCGCGGTTTCTCCGGCACGTTGAGCGGGTCCTACAAGGCGCTCGGCGGGCAAAACCCGATCACCTTGCCCGTGCTTTCCGCGATCGATACGGAGTTCGTTGGGTTTGACCTAACCCCGGCGGCCAAAGCAATCGGCCCGATCGGAGGCAAAGGTGCGGTGAGCGCTGATTTTTCAACGTCATTCGCCGAATCTGACATCCCGAGTCAGGAGCTCTCGCTGGTGGAGCGAACGATCGGTGCGGCGTATCTCGCGGCGATGCGGGGTGAATACAAGGAACTGACAAGTGTCTACGCCAGTTTCGGGGGCTCCAACTCCATATCGATCCATGCCTTCCAGGCTGTCAGTCCACTCTGGAAAAAGGTGGACGTAGCAACGGTCCTTAAGCAGGTAGAGGTCGCGGAGACGACCTAGACCGTCTCGGATCGCGTGAGGGGAGCACTGCCCGGGCGACACCCGATGTTCGTACACCCTCGGTCCACCTGCGGACTGCAGGCAACAGCACAATGCTGCCAGGGATCGTAGCAGGGGAGAATTGAGGGTGATTCATGCTCGACGACCCGGTACCCCCGCCAAGCCACCGTGGCATGACCGCGAGGCTCGCAGATAGTGCAACGTCACGAGAGACGTTGCTCAAGTCGGCGGAAGTGCGGAAGGTCATTGCGCGTCAACGCGAGTCTCGAGCTGTGCTGGTGTCCGATACGACCTTGCGCGACGGGGAGCAGATGCCCCGCGTCGCTTTTTCGACCCAGGATAAGGTTGACATCGCTCGCGCACTGGAAGTGGCAGGAATCCACTCGATCGACGCGGGATTCGCGGCGGTTGGTCCGCAAGAGGTCGAAGCGATCCGGCAGGTCGCCGCGTCGGTGCGCCGCCCGATCGTGATGTCGCTGGCTCGCACGATGCTGGCCGACATTGACCGAGCCGTGGAAGCGCTCGACGAGCGAGCAGCTCCCTTGCGGGGAATCAGCCTTTTCGTCGGCACGAGCCATGTCCACCGAGAAAGAAAGCTCGGGTTGAGCAAGTCGAAACTGCTCGACCTGATTGCAGACTCGGTCAGCTACGCCGCTCGATCGTTCAGCATCATCGCCTTTAGCGCAGAGGATGCAACGCGGACTGAAGTCGAATTCCTCTGCGAGTGCTTTCGAATCGCGATCGAGGCCGGGGCCACGTCAATCGCATTACCCGATACCGTGGGTGTGTTGTTACCTGGCCAGGCCGCCGAACTGGTGCATCGCGTGCAGGACGGTGTCCCAGGGGTTGAGCGTGCGCTGATCGCGGTCCATTTTCACGACGACCTTGGGCTGGCCGTGGCGAACAGCTTGGCGGCCGTTGAGGCCGGGGCACATGTCGTGCAATGCACGGTCGGCGGGATCGGGGAGCGGGCGGGCAATGCGGCTCTCGAAGAGGTCGTCCTAGCGCTTGCTCTTCACGGCGGCTACCTCGGGCGTACCCTCTCTGTCGATACCAGGTCTCTCATGGGAGTTTGCCGCTTGGTCTCCGACCGTAGCGGAATCGGTATTGCCCCTAACAAGGCCATCGCGGGGGAGAACATCTTCGCGACCGAGTCGGGTATCCACCAAGATGGTCTGCTAAAGGACGTGCAGACATATCAGCCGTTTCCACCCGAGATCGTCGGCGCCGAACCCGGTTTCCGCTTAGTACTTGGGAAGCACAGCGGCCGATCGGCACTGGAGCATCGGCTTTCCGGCCTCGACGTCGCGTTGAGCCCGGCCGAAGTCGATGAACTCCTAAGGCGAATCAAGGCTTTGGAGCGGCCCTCAGATTCTGACGAAGACTCGGTCCTGTTGCGAATGGCTACCGAGGTTCGCCTTGGACACCTTCGGGGCTGAGAGTCACCACTCCCGTTCGAGACGCACCCTGGTCGAACATCTGCCTCCTCGGAGAGTTGCATAAACAACTCACCGCTTGCGCGAGCGATCGGCGTGATCACCCCAATCGGTCGATGCACTTGAAGGACTGTCTCAGGCTTTTTAATGATGAACTCAGGAATATTCTTACGTGCAACAATCGATACGGTAGCCCGCGTTAGCGGCGTCCCCGCAGCCTACCTGATCGAACGGCGGGATGTGAACCTCGTGGCCCTCCTCGGGATGGACTCGATCCAGTTCCTGCAAGTCTGGTCCGACCTCGAGACCGAGTTCGGCTTGGCCACCGGCTTGTTAGGCGCCTTGCAGGCCACCACCGTCGAGGCAATGGCCTCTGAACTGGCGCGCCATCACGCCTCGTTGCCTCCTCCTGGCCGGGGTCCGCTGCTGGGGAAACGCGAGATCGTGTCTCTCATACCACACCGCCCCCCGATCCTTATGCTAGACCGCGTGATCGAACTTGAGCCAGGCCGGCGCGGGGTGGGTGAGAAGGATTTACCTGAAGACGCCTCGTGCTTCTCCGGCCATTTCCCAGACAGGCCAATATTGCCGGGCGTGCTCCTAATTGAGGCGTGTGCGCAGCTCACTGCTATCGTTTGCCGCACGGTCCCACATCGACGAGGTGAGGATGCCCTTGAGTACCTCGCCGCCGTTGAACGGTTCAAGTTTCTCGATCCTGTATCACCCGGGGAACCACTCGTCATCGAGACGCATATTGGCCGGCGGGCCGCTGGGTTGCTCCAAGCCACGGTTGGCGCTCGAACCCGCGGGCGGCCTGTCGCAACAGGGATACTCGTAGTCACCGACCGAACTTCGGATTGTTAGGAGCAACACGTTTTATGAACGATCAGATGAGAAGAACGATCGCCCGGCGCAAAGAGGTCGTCGCGACTATCCAACAAATACTGATCGAGAGGCTCAACCTCGAGCTCCATCCTGACGAACTGTCCGAGGACAGTTTCCTTTTCGGGTTTGGACTAGGTCTCGATTCGATTGACGTGCTCACTCTCATGGTCGGCGTTGAGGACAGATTCGGCATAGTCATCCCCGACGGCAAGGTGTCTATCCTCCGGTCGATTAACACCATCGCCGATCACGTGGTCGAGGTCACCCGCAATCATGCAAGCCAAGAGTAGCTACGTCCAGGGCCCCTTCGGCGAGGCAACGGGAGGAATCCAGAAGCAGGCCGGTCGGCAGGTCTCGGCCGAGTTGCCGGACGTCGAGTCCGAGTATTTCGCTGTGCGTCAGGGCGTTGGGATCAGTGACTTGAGTGACACGGGGAAGGTGCTGGTAGTTGGCGACGGGGCGGGCGAGCTCGATCAACGAGCTCGTCGCTGGAAACCTCGACCGGCTCGTTGAGAACAGCATTCGCTGGACGGCGATCCTGGACGAATTCGGGCGGGTCATCGCCGATGTTCAGATCTACAACGACTTTGGCAAGTACCTAGTCACCTGTGCCGGACCACTTCGCTCGCCAGTACTGAACTCGCTCCGAGCTTCCGGGCGCGACGACGTGGAGATCGAGGACCTGACGGAGACCATGGCTGTGGTCGCAGTGGAGGGTCCGAGGGCTCTCGCCGTCCCGTTGGCCATCGCCGGGATGGACGCTAGCGGTCTTTCTCTTCTCAAATTCACGCGATGCAATGTCCAGGGGACGGAGGTCCTACTCAGCCGTATCGGTTACTCAGGCGAGTTCGGCTTCCAGTTTTTCCTGCGCTCTGATCGGGCGGAGCAACTAGTCGAGCGGATACTGGACGTGTCGCCCGATGCGATTCGATGCGGACAAAAGGTCCAGGAACTCCTCCGTCTCGAGGCTCGGTCGTTCGACTTGCCCCACACGACCTTCCGGGGTGAGACCGCGCTGGAGGCCGGCTTACACTGGATGATCGACTTCCGCAAGCCGGGCTTCCTCGGCCGAGAGGCAGTGATGGCAGAAAAGGCCCGGGGGCTGGAGCGCCGTCTCGTCGGTTTCCTCCTTGACAAGGGTGTCCTGGTCGCCCGCGGGACTGAAGTCCTCGACGAAGACGTCCCTGTGGGCTACGTGGCGCAGTGTGCGTGGTCCCCGGCCCTAAGTAGGACGATTGGGGTTGCCTACATCGACACCCCATATGCATGGGTCGGAATAGAGTTGGAGGTAGCGGAGGAAGGGGAACGGGGACGCCTTCTTACGGTTTCGGCACCTTTCCTCCTCACAGAGAGCACAAAGTTGGCCTCGGGATAATGGACAGAGTAGCGAGTGTCGTCATCACCGGAATCGGTGCCATTACGCCGGCGGGACCTGACCGCGAGCGAAGCTGGGAGACTATCCTCTCAGGCAGGACCGCTATCGGACCGGTCACGCTTTGGGACTGCTCCCGCTATCCGGTTGGCATCGCGGGTCGAGTGTCTGGCGTTGATCCAGCACGCTTCCCCGACCGAGGAGAGTGCGGTGGCTCGACCGCTGCCATCTCCTTCTCCTCACCGCTGCCCGTGAGGCTGTCGAGGACGCAGGTCTCTCCGCCGCCCCCGAACGTGTTGCGATCGTCCTTGGTTCGTCGCTTGGTGGGACCATCTCGGCTCAACAATACGAACGTAACCGGATCCGGGAGGGAAGGGTCGAAGGGCGGCAGCTCCTCGCCTACCCCTTGCATGTATGTCTCGATCTCATGACCGCGGAGTTCGGATTCCGTGGTCCGAGGACGGTATTCTCGACAGCGTGCACCGCCTCGACGGTGGCGATTGCGTACGCCCTGGAGATCCTGAGGACCGGCCGAGCCGACGTCGTGGTCGCCGGAGGCGCCGACCCACTAACCGAGTTCTCCTTCGCCGGTTTCATGTGCATGAACAACGCCTCCTCAAGACCGTGTGCCCCCTTCAGCGAGCCGGTCGGTCTAAGCCTGGGTGAGGGTGCCGCGGTGATGGTTCTAGAACGCGAGGCTGACGCCCGGTATCGCGGGGCACGACCGTACGCCAGACTCCTAGGCTACGGCCTGACGGCAGACGCCCATCACCCGACATCCCCTGATCCCTCCGCCAGATCGCAAGCCGCCTCGGTCAACATGGCGCTCAGGATGGCAGGACTCGAGCCAAGGCACGTCGGCTATGTCAACGCACACGGAACGGGTACCACCGGCAACGATGCCGTGGAGGTCCGCACGCTCCGGCTCGCCTTTGGCCCGCACGCCGAGGAGGTCCCGGTCTCGTCACTTAAGGGGACGATAGGCCACACCTTGGGAGCGGCTGGAGCAGTCGAGGCCGCAATGACTGCCCTCACTGTGGATCGCGGTTTCCTGCCGCCCACGGCGAACTACACAGCACCCCGTGCAGGCTGTGACTTGGATGTTATCACCTCGCGAGCACGCAAGGGGCGGGTAAGCCATGCCCTGTCGCTCAACTTCGCCTTCGGGGGTAACAACGCAGCCTTGATAATCGGCGTAATCGGAAAGCCGGTTGCCGCCACCGAGGAGCGCGTTAGGCCACGAGTGGTAATCACTGGGATGGGAATCATCACACCCTTAGCGTACGGGGTCGAGAGTTTCCGGGAGGCCTTCAGGAGCGACCGCTCGGGGATCTCCGAGATCCATCGGTTCTCGACCGAAGGACTCAGGTCCCGGATCGGTGGTGTGATCGAGGATTTGAAACCGAGGCGACACACACGCGCTGACATACGGCGGATGGATCGGGTCGGTTGCTTGACCTTGTGTGCGGCCGAGCTGGCCGTGCGTAGCAGCGGCCTGCAAATCAACGAAGGGAACCAAGGTCGGGTCGGGATGGTCGTCGGTACGATGCAAGGTCCGGCGGCTAGCTGCACGCAGTTCTTCCGGCCCGTGGCCACCAGCGATGGCCACCGCGCCAACCCTGCTCTATTCCCCAACACCGTCGTGAACGCCGGCGCGGGGATGGCATCGATCCATCTTAGATTGAAGGGCTGCAATCTCGCCCTCAGCAGCGGGCAGGCTGCAGGGCTAAACGCGCTCTGTATCGCCTACGACTTCATTCGCGCAGGCGTGGCAGATGTGCTTCTCGCTGGCGGGACCGACGAACTCGAACGGTGCATTTTGGAGGGCTATGCTGCCGCCCGTCGGACCGCTCCATACGGCCGTGGTCCTGGAACGGAGGAACTGTGTTGTCCCTTCGACCGGCGGCGCAGCGGCCTGGTGCTCGGCGAGGGCGGTGTTCTCCTGGCGCTCGAGTCTCTGGAATCCGCGCGCAGCTCGGGGCGCACGAATCCTCGCAGAGATCGTTGGACATGCAGGCACTGCTGATATTCCTCATGTGCGCGGCTGGGACTCTTCGGGTGAGGGGCTCGCCCGCTGCATGTCCGCTGGCGCTCGAGGATGCCCGGAGCGCCCCTCCGTCGTCGATCTAGTGGGCGCCGGGGCCATGTCGCACTCGTTGCACGATCGTATCGAGGCGCGGGCAATTCGCCGCGTCTTCGGTGATATTCGCGTGCCCGTTACGGCCCTTGCCTCGCGTTTCGGCGTCTCGTCCGTGACTGCCCCCGCTGCCATCTGTGCGATCGTGCTGGGGATGGTAGATGGGTTCGTCCCAAGCGGTGTTGCTTACGAGCAACCCGACCCCGAGTGCGCGATCGAGGTCGCCCACGGTCCCGCGCGGTTCAGGCGCCATCCGCACCGCGATCGTCAACGCGTCCTCGCTCGGGGGCGGCAACTACTCGATCGTCATTCGACGTTGGGAGGACTATGCAATGTCAGAGAGCTAGATGCGAACCGACAGTTGATCGCTCAGCTTTCGTCGTCTTGGACTGACAGCGGATCGCTTAGTCTGGTGTCGGTCCTGACCGCCTCTGGTGGCAGTCTGGTAGCCCCTCGCTGCTCTAGTGAACGGCTGCTCGATCTCCTGAACCGACAATGGTCAAGCCGAGGAAGTCCTGATTCCCCAGCCCATCCATGGGCGGAGCGACCAAACTCGTCCACAAAACGGCAATCTTCGAGTACCCCGCATATCGTGGAATTGGCATGCGGAACCGCCATTTGTTCCGCCGAAAGTGGCGGTTCTCGCGGTCGTTCAAGTAAGCGATGCGTTGTCGGCTCACCATACTTTTGGGCTGAGCGATCAACTGTCGGTTCGCAGCTAGAGATATGCCTGCGGATCGCCTCGTTTTGAAGCAGGACGTGTGAACGAGGTCTGTAGGTATCCAGAGCTGCGGAGAAATAGCTCGGTATCACATACCGCATAGTCTCTTTAGTTCTTATTCTAGTCTGAAGGCGCGATTCGCTCTCAGGGTGCGACCCGAGTGCTGGGGCTTATGTCAACAGGGCCTCGCCTCACAGTCAGGCCGAAAAGCCAGTGGTTCAACTCTCATGACCGGCTACACCGTCGTCGAAGTGACCCCTGAAACCGCATCACTGATCCCTCCACTCCTGTACCGAGGGTTTGGCTATACTTACACCGATGCCGCCATGTATCAGACGGACTCGATCCTCGCAGCGATGCATGGTGGGCGGAACACGTACTTTATCGGTATCGACGGATCGGGCCAAGCGCGAGCATTGCTGGCGCTGAGGTTCCGCTATCCGTTGAACGCAACTGGCTGAGTTGGGCGCCCTACTCATCGACCCGGCACTACCCGGCCCTGTCAGCGGGCAGTTCCTCCGCCTGCTAGGGAATGCCGTGGTGGACAAGGCGCAGAGTTCTCGCGAGGCAGTGCGGACTGCGGGCCCTCGCATCGCAGGAAGTCACTGTCCACAAGCTCACGCAGCGGTTGGTTAACCAGTTCGGATTCACGACCACGGGCATGCTCCTCGGCTGGACCCCCGCGTGGGGCGAACGCCTCAGGCTACTGCCTGCCGAAAGGACTCCCAGTCCATCCGACGGGACGGAAGCCCGTGTGAGCCTTCACCGCAATCACCGCCGTACTGAGACAGTTTCAATCCGCCCGTTTCTAAAGCTATGCGAGCCCTACGCCGTGGCGCTCCCGCGACGGTTCGAGCCCACGCTGCGGACGCTCTATGACGCGCTAGGGCTGCCGGTCCGGTTTATCCCGCCTGTCGCCCCCTGGGGGAGAAGCAGGGTTGTAACTGACCTCGACCTGCGACGCAGTCTCGCTGTGGTCGAGCTGACGCAAGTCGGCACGGACGCCGCTGACGTCCTCCTCGACCGGCTCGTGCACTTTCGTGACGGAATGGTCGATCTGATCCATTTCGTGCTTCCGTTGTCGGGCCCTAGCGTTGAGGAGGTTACAGATATCCTTGTCGAATCCGGCTGTCGGTACGCCGCCCTACTGCCTTTTTACCGGGGGTACGACGTTCTGATGCTCCAGTACACGAACATGCTGGAGATCGACCTCTCCGAAAGCGATTTCCACTCACCGATGGCCAGGGCGCTTTATCAAGCCGTTATTAGTCCCGTTGGGGCATGGCCCGGATCAGCGACTCCTGAAGTGGTGGATCGACTGGCACGCGCGATGGGGCTAGGAGGTGATTCATGACCGACGGCGGCGACCTGGGCCGTCCGTTCGCAGGTTCGGTTGCGCTGGTGACCGGCGGAAGCCGCGGAATTGGGGCAGCGGTATGCAAGGCACTCGCGCAACGAGGTGCGTATGTCTACATTAATTATCATAAGCAAGAGCAAGCAGCCGCCTCGGTTCTGGAAACGCTTCGCTCTGTGGGAGCGGATGGGCGCCTCGTACAGGCGAGTGTGGCAGAGCGCGACTCCGTGACGCGGATGTTTGAGCAGATCCGTCGCGGGTCGGGCAGGCTCGACATGCTTGTCAACAACGCGGCTGTGCTCGACGACCACCTACTAGGTATGATGTCCGATGAACAGTGGCACGATGTCATCAGTACGAACCTCGACGGCCTCTTCTACTGTACGCGGGAGGCGGTCCGGTTGATGATCCGCCACAAGTCCGGTCGGATCGTAAACATGGAGCTCGAGGGAGCGGGATCAGCGGAAACGCCGGCCAGTGCAACTACGCGGCGAGTAAGGCTGCTGTTATTGCCTTCACGCGATCGCTGGCTCTTGAGGTCGCGCAGTTGAATATTCGTGTAAACTGCGTCGCTCCTGGTTGTATCGAGACCGACATGTTCGCTCAGGTCCCGCTGGAACGGCGCAAGGCACTAGTCGCCCAGACGGCAATCAAGCGGTTGGGCAAACCAGAGGAGGTGGCCGAGGTGGTGGTGTTCCTGCTCTCCGATGCAGCCTCTTACGTACACGGGCAGACTTTGCTCGTCAACGGCGGGCTAATCCACCACTGACGGTAACGTGATGGCCGACACCGCCGAGTTCGACACCAAGTCAGACGGAGGGCGCGGACCGGGATCTCCCATCCTGCTCGGTGCGTGGGAGAAAGCGCGAATTCTCGAACACCGGCGTGACGATAGCTACTGCGTGAACTGGCTGGTGGAGCTAGACAGGGCCCTTGATCCGGGCCTAGTTGCTGACGCGCTCGATACCCTCCGGCCGGCGTTTCCGCTGCATTTCGCCCGCCTGCGGCTCGACAATGATAGGATCGGCGTCACGGCCGTGCAGGACCCAGGCAGGACCGGCAAGGAGTGTCTCATCCACTTCCCCCGCTTCGAAGGTGGCATCGTTGCCTATGCAAGGGCCTTGGCCAACACGCGGCTCGATCCCTTCGTAACGGGACTGTTCTTATGTCACTGTATCGATGGTCCCGTCCCACTACTTGCCTTCCAGGTAACTCATGTACCTGGCGATGGGTATACCAACCACCGGTTTCGCGCCGAGTTCGCGCGAGCAATTGGCGACCTTGCAAGAGGCCAAACCCCTAAACCACCGCTCTCGGTCAAGGCCCATGACGTCAGCCTCGACGAATTCCATTCACGCCTCCCAATGGAGCCACGCGTCCTCGAGGACATCGTGTCGAAAGCGAGACGCCTGTGCGAGCCGGGGATGTCGGTCGCGGCAGGATGCGTCGGGGACGACCGTTACGAGTTACGCGTCTTCCGCGCCGTCGTCGCCCCTGTCCGTTACGCAGGACTGGTGTCGTGCACCGTCAGCTTGCGGATCACGCCGCTGGCCTTCTTGGGGCGGCATTCGCAGCGGCGGTGTGCACCGCGTTTGACCCAGGAGAAGGCCGTCAAGGCGATTTCTTCGGAGTATCGATCCCACGCGACATGCGGGAGATACTCGGCCGGGAATCCCAGATCGGCAATCTCGTCTTTCCCCAGGGTGTTCCGATATTCGGCGACGACCCGACCGACGTTGACCGGCTGGCGGTACGCTTCTTCGATCGCATGCAGAGGGGCTAATCGAACCGACTTATGTACCGTCACTTCTCTGCCTTTCTCCGGGCGTCCATGGTTCAAGCGATCGGCGACGATACCGTAGAGACGGCTCGGCTGGTTTGTAGACAGGGTCGGCTTCACCTTTCGCCGTTGCCTATCCTGGGTGTCACCGAGATCCTGCGCTGGGGAGAGATCGGGCCGCTCGGGAGTGCAACGATTAGGCAGACCGTCTTCCAGATGCCGATGGTGAGCCGCCGCTTCGCCGACGGGCAAGTGCACCTCGGATGTACTATCCGGTGGCACCCCTCCTTCGACTTGCGAATTAGGTCATTACTAGCCTCTTTTCTCAGACATCTCCTCGGCGAGGAGCCGGTTCACTGGGAGATCCTCTGACCCGGAAGGTTTCATGGAATCCTGTGTTGTCGTTTTTCCGGGGCAGGGAGTGCAGCGGCCAGGCATGGCCCGTGACTTCGATGCCGCCTTCCAGGTTGCTCGTCGCGTTTTCGAAGATGCGAGCGAGGCCGTTGGACTGGATCTGTGCTCGCTCTGCTTTCACGACGACCCTTGCCTCGGTCACACCCAGTTGCGCAGCCGGCCATCCTGACCACCGAAGTTGCCATGTTGCACACGATGAGAGAGGAGTTCGGCCTACGCCCCACACATTTCGGAGGCCACAGTTTGGGGGAATACACGGCACTAGTAGCGGCGGGGGTGCTGCCGCTCCAACAGGCGGTGCGGATAGTCCACGAGCGAGGGCGGCTAATGCAGGAGGTCATGCCACGCGGCCAGGGTGCGATGGTTGCACTCTTGCGTAAGAAAGTCGATATCGAAGCCGTTCGGTCGATCCTCGATGGCCTTTCGGTGGACGTTGCCAATCACAATGCGCCCGGGCAGGTCGTCCTCTCTGGCACGACCGGCGATATGCGCATCGCCTTGGAGCGAGTCGCTGGCCACCCTCGCCTCGTCGGCGCATCGGCTCGCTACCTTCAAGTCTCAGCCCCGTTCCATAGCCGGCTCATGGCCCCGATCGAGCCGGACTTCCGCTCGATGCTCGAGGCAGACTCGGCAGGGTGGTCGGCAAACGCAGCGGCTTGCGTCGTCTCGAATTATACCGGCGCTTTTCATGTCAGCGAACGGGGCCCGCTGGTGGACGCCCTGACGCGACAGATCTCTGGCTTGGTAAGATGGGTGGACAACATGCGCGTGCTCGCGGGACTTGCCCCCGGAAGAATTATCGAGCTCGGTCCTTCGGACCCACTCACCGGGTTTTTCAAAATGTTTGGGGTCGCGCGGAGGCGCCGTCACTTCCGTCACATCGGCCTCGCGAGTGGTGGCCGGAGGGGTGCGCCGAACTGTCTGAAGGTTTGGTGTCTCTTTTCTCACATGTAGCCAAGGTGAATCATGCGACTAGACGCCGATCCCGGGGCCGTCGCGATCCGAAGCCACGAGGTGAAACTCACTTACCGCGAGCTGAAAGCTCGCATCGACGACCTGGCCCTTCGCCTCGAGAGCTTGCCAGGGGTTGTCGCAGTAGCCGCCCGCAACGAGATCGGTCCGGCCTCAGTGATCCTCGCGGCGCTGCAGGCGGGAAAGCCGGTGGCCCTGCTCTCACCCGCTTCGAGCGGGACGGAGCTCGAAACGCATCGAGCCCTCCTCGGTCGGGCTGCCGAGGTCGAACGGCGCCGGCAACGTGCTCTGGGCCGCGCCGAACCGGCCGCCGGTTTACCACCCCGACGCCGCGGTGATCCTGTTCACCTCGGGGAGCAGCGGACAGCCGAGGGCTGTCCAGATCTCTCGGTGCCACCTGGAGCAGCACCTCCGCAACGTCATCGAGACCAGCGAACTCCGCGGCGCGAGAGACCAGGTGATCTTCGTCCCCCTCTCTCACGCGTTCGGAGTGCTGGCTCAGCTCCTGCCAGGGCTGGTCAGCGGCTTGACCACTCATCTCCTTAGGGATGTGACGGAGGCCCGGACGGTCATCGAACAGGGTCAGGCCCGGGGGGTCTGGAGCGGCGTGCCGGCCCACTGGGAGGCGCTCCTGCGACATTGCCGACCGGAGCCGGCGAACTATGAGCAGATCACCCACGTCGTATCGGCCGGCGCTCCGCTCGCCGAGTCGCTGCGCTTCGCCTGCACGAGCGGTTCCCCGCCGCCACGATCGACAACGCATACGGTCAGTCGGAGGCTGGTCGAGGCTCCTCTGCATCTCCAGTCGACACCCCCGGTTCTTCAGCAACGTATCCGGCCTGCCCGTACCGGGAATCGAGTTGAGGCTGGGGGCCGATGACGAGTTTGTGCGTCGCGGACCAGTTGTCATGCTGGGCTATCTTGGGGAACCGAGACACACCGCTGAACGCCTGCGCGAGGGCTGGATTCACACGGGTGACGCGGCGCGGATCGACCCGGACGGGGTCGTCACCGTCCTCGGGCGACTGGATGACGTGCGGAAGGTCGGCGGCGAGCGGATCAGCCTTGTAGAGGTTGACCAAGAACTGCGGCGCTCGAAGGAGTGGAGGACGGGGCCGCGACTGTCGAGGAAGACGACGTGTACGGGACGCAACTGATCGCCTTCCTCGTAACGGACCGGAGAATGCCGCTGCCCTCCGTCGAGGAACTCTGGCGCAGATGTCGCGTCGCATCGCCTGGCACAAGGTCCCCCGACGCTTCTTCTGCGTAACGCCCTGCGCGCAACTACAACGGCAAACTCCAGCGGAACCTCCTTCCTTCCCTCTGGCGTTCGGCGGAAGAGCTCGCGTTCTCCAGAGCGGGGAATCCGGGTGACGTGTGACTCCAGGTTCCCCGCAGGGCGAACCGAGAACCGCAGGGTCGCTGGCCCTTATGCATTAGGAGGCGGACCCATCACCGCATTGCTTGACAATCCTCAATTCGAAGCCAATCGCGCCGGGACTGGCCTCGGGGGCAGCGATGGAGACACAGCGGGAAATACCGGCTTCCTCGCACATCCGCTGGACCTCGGTGGGTGTGTACTTCTCCTCGAGGTTCATTGGCCCGACCCCCGCCGCACTCCTGAATTTCGTTGAACCTCTGGACGATCCACGAAGGCGCGTCCCGCCGGATCTCGTGAATCAGGGCGACACCGCAGGGCTCCAGAACCCTGTGGATTTCCTGTAGAGCCCGGACGGGGATCGCCCAGTGGTGGATCGTCGATTTGCTGATCACGTAGCGAGCGAAGTCGTCGGGATAGCTCAAGGCATGCACGTCCTCGCGGTCGATTCGCACCCGCCTCGAGACGCCGGATTCTTCGACGCGAGCTCGTGCCGAATCGACCATGTCCTCGAAGTAATCCGAGCCGATCAGCTCCACTTCGCGGAACGCTTCCACATGGCTGAGCTTTACGAGAACCACGGCCGTCCCCGTCCCGATATCGAGGAGACGACCCCCGAGTGGTCGGTGCGTGGCTCTCCTCGACCAGTCGTCTGATCAGCAGGTCGTCCCAGGGGTTGACGGCCTTCGCCACGAAGTCGTCGTACTGCCTCGCGCTCATCTTGACGTGCAGGTTATCGCGCATCGTGAGACTCACCGGCGTCCGGCCTTCGGCCCTGACTTTGTATCCTGCTTGTTACACAAGGCTTGTGAGGATCTTCCGGCGGACCCCGGAGGTCGGAGACGGCGAAGACGGGCTTACAGCACCCGCTCAAGAGTGTAAGGAGCACGAGCGGCGGGCATCGGCACCGCACCGAAACTGATCTACGCTGAAGAACTGGCCCGGACGATGGATATCTCCGAGTGGACCCTCTGACCGGCTGGCGGCGGCTCTGTCCTGTTTCAGAGAAGACTCGTGCGCGTCATTTGCCGGGTTTACAATATGCCGTACCGTCATCGCACCTGCGGTTTACACGGAAGTTTACAACAGGGCATGACCGGGACGGTTTACAAAATGCTGACGACACAAGCACCAGCCATCAAATGACTTAAATCGTCGCGGCCATGGGGTATCGGCCTTCAGGATCGGCACTGGAAATGCCGTGTGGTGTCACAGCCACCGTGGGTTCGAATCCCACCCTCTCCGCTTAAGTGTCTGATAAAGAAGGCTTTACATCAAATCCTCCGCCACATGCAAGGGGCGTTCCTGGCTCGATCGGAGCCGGCCTAATCTCTGGCTTACTTCTGGGCGGTGATCTGGCAGCCGAATGGCTCCGACTTGCGGCATCGCCGGCCATGGCGCGGCCGCTTGCTGATGTGTTAGCTTGAGGATCACCAGCATGACCACCGCCACGCACCGGGAGACCTTCGACCGCTCGCAGGCGGAATCGCGCTCCGGGTCGGGGAGTGACCAGCCGACAACGATCAGCGGTTAACCCATCGCGCCGCTGTATACCTCGGACGACCTCGAGGGCTTCGACGCCCGGACCGAGCTCGGCTTCCCGGGCCAGTTCCCTTACACTCGCGGGGTCCACGCCAGCATGTATCGCGGGCGCCCCTGGACGATGCGGCAGTTCGCCGGCTTCGGCACCCCGCGCCAGACCAACGAGCGGTTCCGCTTCCTGCTCGAGAAGGGGCAGACCGGCCTGAGCACGGCGTTCGATCTGCCGACCCTGATGGGCCTGGACAGTGACGATCCCCGCTCCTGCGGCGAGGTGGGCCGGCTCGGGGTCGCGGTCGATTCGATCGAGGACATCCGCCAACTTTACGACGGCATCGACCTGGAGCAAGTCTCGGTCTCCATGACTATCAATGCCCCGGCCATCGTGGTGATGGCCTTCTTCCTCGCTCATGCTCGGGACCAGGGCCTCGACTGGGGACGGTTGCGGGGCACGATCCAGAACGACATCCTCAAGGAATTCCACGCCCAGAACGAGTTCGTCTTCCCGCCGGAACCATCCGTGCGGCTGGTGATCGACCTGATCGAGTTCTGCGCCCGCGAGGTGCCCCGATGGAACCCGGTCTCCATCAGCGGCTATCACATCCGCGAGGCGGGCTCGACGGCGGTGCAGGAACTGGCCTTCACGCTGGCGGATGGGTTCCATTACGTCGACCAGTGCCTCGCCCGCGGCCTGGGGGTGGATGACTTCGCGCCTCGGCTGAGCTTCTTCTTCATCGCGCACAACGACCTGTTCGAGGAAGTCGCGAAGTACCGGGCGGCCCGCGTGCTCTGGGCGGATGCGATGCGGAACCGCTATGGGGCGCGGAACGAGGCCTCGTGGAAGCTGCGGTTCCACGCCCAGACCGCCGGCTCTTCGCTGCAGGCCCGGCAGCCGGAGGTGAACCTGGTCCGGGTGGCCTATCAGGCCCTGGCCGCCGTCCTGGGCGGATGCCAGTCGCTGCACACCAACAGCATGGACGAGACGCTGGCCTTGCCCTCGGAGCACGCGGTCACGCTGGCGCTGCGCACCCAGCAAGTGCTGGCCCATGAGACCGGCGTGACGAACACGGTCGATCCCCTCGGCGGCGGTTATTTCGTCGAGGTCCTGACGCGGCAGATGCAAGCCGAGGCGCGGGCCTACTTCGAGCGGATCCAGCAACTCGGGGGCATGATCGCGGCTCTTGAATCCGGCTTCTTCCGGCGCGAGATCGCCGAGGCGAGCTTCGCCTACCAGCGCGAGGTCGAGGCCGGGCGGAAGTTGATCGTGGGGGCCAACGCGTTCCAGGAGCCGGACGACACGCCCATCGAGTTGCTGCGCATCGACGACGCCGTGGAGCGTGAGCAAGTGGGGGTCCTGCGGCAGGTGAAGGAGAAGCGCAGCCAGGACGACGTGCGGCGGGCTCTGGATGAGGTCCGGCGCGCGGCCTCGGGTCCGCGGAACCTGATGCCGCCGTTGCTGGACGCCGCCCGCGCCGCGCCACGGTCGGGGAAGTGATGAACGCGCTGGCCGAGGTGCTCGGTCGTTACGACGGCGCCGCCAGATGGTAAGGTCCTTTCGGTGTCTCCCGTGTTGAGCCCCCCTGATCCTGCCGTGACGAGGGACCCATGTCGCTCCAGCAACGGCCGATGCGGATCGTCCTGGCCAAGGTGGGCCTCGATGGTCACGATCGTGGCATCAAGGTGGTGGCGCGGGCGCTCCGCGATTCCGGCTTCCACGTCATTTATGCCGGGCTCTGGCAGACCCCGGACGCCGTCGTCCGCACCGTCGCCGACGAGGACGCCGACTGGCTCGGCCTGAGCCTCCTGAGCGGCGCGCACCTGACCCTCGTCCCGAAGGTGCTGGAGCAACTGGGGCGGGCGGGCCTGGGGCATGTCGGCGTGATCGTCGGGGGAACGATCCCGCAGGGAGACATCCCGAAACTGCTCGAGCGGGGCGTGGCCCGCGTCTTCGGGCCCGGGACACCACTGGCCGAGATCGTCGCTTTCTTGCGCGGTAAGGAGGATCGGAGCCATGCTTGAACCCCTCCTGGAACGGTTCCGGCAGGGCGATCGGCTGGCCCTGGCCCGGCTCCTGAGCCTGATCGCGCGCGGGGAGCAAGTGGAGGCCATCCGGGCGGCGCTCCCCGGCGAGGAGGCCGGCCGCACCCGGGTCGTGGCCGTGACCGGGGGTGGCGGAGTCGGCAAGAGTACGCTGATCGGCAAGCTGATCGAGCTGTTGCGGGGCCGGGGGCGGACCGTGGCGGTCCTCGCCTGCGATCCCGAGAGTGCCCTCACCGGGGGCGCACTCCTGGCCGATCGCGTCCGCATGCCCAGCCGGCCCGAGGATCCCGGCGTCTTCATCCGCAGCATGACGGCCCCCCGGGGCCACGAAGGCATCGCCGAACACCTCGACCGGATGATCCCGCTCCTCCGGGCGTTCCCTTTCGACATCGTGCTGCTGGAGACCGCGGGAGTGGGACAGGGCGATACGGCGGTCTGGGACCTGGCCGACGTCGTCGTCCTGCTCCTCCAGCCGGAGACCGGCGACGAATTCCAGTGGGAGAAGGCCGGGCTGCTCGAAGTCGCCGATGTGATCGTCGTCCACAAGGCCGACCTGCCCGGGGCCGAGCGGACCGAGGCGCAGGTCCGGAGCCTGCTCAATCTGCCCGGCTGTCGCGAGGTCCCCGTGCTCCGCGCCAGCAGTAGCCAGGGACGGGGGCTGGACGATCTGTGGGACGTCGTCGAGTCGCTGCCGGCGCGAACGTCCAGGGCGGAGTCCGATGGCCGGGCCTTGTTGAAGCAGGCCCAGGAACGTCTGGCGAGTCGCTTCCACCACCGGGCCGACGATGTCGCGCCGGTGCTGGAACGCTGGAGGCGACACGAGCTGGATGACGAGCAGGCCGCGGACGAGCTTCTCAGAGCCTTGATCGGCGATGAGGATTCTCACGCAGGTCGGGCCTTTCAGCCGGACGGGCCTCGCACGTAGGTCGGGAAAGCCGGACCTACGACGGATCATGGGCCCCGGCCGGCTCGCACAGCTCGGTGAGGACGCCGAACGTGCTCTTGGGATGGATGAAGGCGATCTGCATGTGATGCGCGCCGGGGCGGGCGACCTGGTCGATCATCCGCAACCCGGACTCCTTCAGCTCCGCGATCCGCGCCGCGATGTCCTCGACGGTGAACGCGACGTGGTGCAGGCCCTCGCCTCGCTTGTCGAGGAAGGACGCGATCGTGCTGGAGGGGTCGGTCGGCTCCAGCAGCTCGAGCCGGACGTCGTTGATCCGGAAGAACCCGACCCGGACCTTCTGGTCGGCGACTTCCTCGATGCCTTCGAACACGCCGCCGAGGGTCCCCTCATAATAGGGCCGCTGCGCCTCGATGGAACGGACCGCGATGCCGATGTGATTGATGGCTTTGACGGGGGTCATGTTCGACTCCTCCTGGCCGGCGCCAGGGTCGGATGGCCAGTCTCATTGCCAGGATACGGAAGCGGCGCGTGATCGATCAGTTGCATGACCGAGGACTTACTCGAACACGACAAGGACCTGCCCCTGCTGGACGGCATCGCCCACGTTGGCCTCGATCCGAGCGACCTTGCCCGCGATGGGCGCCGTGATCACGGTCTCCATCTTCATCGCCTCGAGGACCATGAGGACGTCGTTGACCTGGATCGACTGCCCGGCCTGGACCGAGACGCGGGAGACCACCCCCGCGAACGGGCTGCGACAGACCTTGCTCTCGTCCGCGACGTGGGGGCCGACGCCCGGCGGGACCAGGGGCGCCGTCGGGGAACCGGGCGCGGCCGCGGGGACGCGAGTCTGGCCGACGGGCGGCACGTAGCCGGCGTAGACCGGCTCCGGCTCGAAGACCTCGACGTCGACTTCGTACATCTTGCCGTCGACCGTGAGCTTCAGTTTCAAGGCGGACTCCTAGCGGTGGTGAGTCGAGAGGACATGCGACGCCTGGATCGTGACCCGGCCGTGCTCGGCCCAGCCCGGGGAGCCGAGCAGTCGAATCTGGCGGATGTGGGCCTTCTTGCCCAGGAACGCCGCGATGGCCGCGGCGATGACCAGGACCAGCTCCTCGCTGAGGCCCTCGGGCGTCGGCTCACGATCGGGGTAGGGCGGGGCGGCCGGGCCCGGGGCCGGAGCGGAGGCGGAAGCGGGCGCGGGAGCGTGCGCCGCCCCGGCCGTCGCTTCCAGCGCCGCGACCCGTTCGCCCAGGCGGGCCAGCTCCTCTCGGATCGCTCCGAGCGAATCGACCACGCGCGACCAATCCGCCGCGTCGGTCTTCTCCGGATTCATGGGAGTGCTCCGGGTTGCGGGAGGGGAGTTCCTGCCAGGCCGCCGGGATCACCGAACGGGCTCGACAGGAGCCACGCCCTCCCTTTTCGAGAAACGACGCTACAGCGGGATCAGGCCGTGCTTCTTGGGCGGCCGGGTCTCGCGCTTGGTCCGGACGTATTCGAGGGCTCGAGCCAGGTGCTTGCGCGTCTCGGCCGGCTCGATGACATCGTCGACCAGGCGGCGGCCGGCGGCGACGTACGGCGTGGCGAAGGTCGACCGGTAGGTCTCGATCAGCTCGGCGCGGCGGACGGCCTTGTCCGCCGCGTCCTTCATCTCCTTGCGGAAGACGATCTCGACGGCCCCCTCGGCCCCCATGACGGCGATCTCGGCGGTCGGCCACGCGAGGACGCGGTCGGCGCCCAGATCCTTTGAGCACATCGCCAGGTGAGAGCCGCCATAGGACTTGCGGAGGACGAGCTGGATCTTCGGCACGGTGGCCGCCGAGTAGGCGAACAGCATCTTGGCGCCGTGGCGGATGATGCCGCCGTACTCCTGCTGGACGCCGGGTAGGAACCCCGGCACGTCCACGAACGTGACCAGCGAGATATTGAAGGCGTTGCAGAAGCGGATGAAGCGGCTCGCCTTGGTGGAGGCATTGACGTCGATGGCCCCCGAGAGGACCGAAGGCTGGTTGGCGATGATCCCGATCGTGCTCCCCAGGATGCGGGCGAAGCCGACGACGATATTCATCGCATAGCCGGCCTGGACCTCCAGGAAATCGCCGCGGTCGACCACGCGGCGGATCACCTCGCGGATGTCGTAGCCCTGCTTGAAATCGGTGGGCACGACCGTGTTGAGCTCGGGGTCGGGGTCAACGTGGCCATCGGTGGGGAGGCGCGGCGGGTCCTCGAGGTTATTCGAGGGGAGGAAGCTGAGGAGGCGGCGACAGAGGTGGATCGCCTCCGCGTCGTCTTCGGCGATGAAGTGGATGACGCCGGAATGCACCATGTGCGCGTCGGCGCCGCCGAGCGCGTCGGCGGTGATCTGCTCGCCGGTCACCTGCTTGATGACCTGGGGGCCGGTGATGAACATCTGGGCTTTGCGGGTCATGATGATGAAGTCGGTCAGGGCCGGCGAGTAGGCCGCCCCGCCGGCGCAGGGGCCGCAGATCAGCGAGACCTGGGGGACGGCCCCGGAGAGCTCGACGTTGGTGTAGAAGACGCGGCCGTAGCCCGAGAGCGAGTCGATCCCCTCCTGGACCCGGGCGCCGCCCGAGTCGTTGATCAGGACGAACGGGGTGCCGATGCGCAGGGCCAGTTCCATCACATCGGCGACCTTGTGGCAATGGACTTCGCCCGCCGAGCCGCCGAGCACGGTGAAGTCCTGGCTGGCGAGGTGGATGAGCCGGCCGTCGACCGAGCCGGCGCCGGTCACGACGCCGTCGGCGGGGACCTCGCGCCCGGCCATGCCGAACTGGGTCTGCCGATGCTGGGCGAACAGGCCGATCTCCTCGAAGCTGCCGGGGTCGACCAGGGCGTCGACCCGCTCGCGAGCGGTGAGCTTCCCCTCCTCCTTCTGCTTCGCCAGCCGATCGGCGCCGCCGCCCTGCTGGATGTCCTCCCGCCGGCTGCGGAGCGACTCGACCAATTGCTCCATCGACTGTCCCGAATCGGCCGCCATCGGTTTCCTCCCTCTTCTGGGCCCGGCTCAGACAGGCTGGACGGACACCTTGTGAGACTTCTCGCCGATCCGGATCTCGTAGGTGACGGGGCTCGTGACGGGTCCCTTGCCGTCGCCGCCGGACCTGGCGGCCGCGCCGGGCTTGGCGGCCGCGGCGGCGGCCGGGGCCTTGCTGAGGTTCTTGGGACCCTCGGCGCGCGTCGCGAAGAACTTCGGGGCCACCTGCGGGAACATGGCGTAGGTCAGCACATCCTCCTCGGAGCCGTCGCACCCCTTCAAGGGGAGCGCCTGGGCCCGAAGCTGCTCCCACTCGGGCTTGAGCAGGTCGGCCGGCCGGCGGGTGATCGGCTCCTTCTTGGCGTGCTCGGCGGCGGCCTTCATCACGGCCGGATCCCGCGGGCCGATCGTCTCGCCGTAGTAGCCGAGCATCAGGTCGGCGAACTCGCCGCTGAGCGCCTTGTAGCGGCCCATCAGGACGTTGAACACCGCCTGGGTGCCGACGATCTGACTGGACGGGGTCACCAGCGGCGGGAAGCCGGCGTCCTGGCGGACCCGCGGGACCTCGGCCAGGACCTCCTTGATACGATCGCCGGCCCCCTGCTGCTTGAGCTGACTCTCCAGGTTCGAGATCATCCCGCCGGGGATCTGGCTGTCGAAGATCTCGGTCTCGACGCCGACGAACTTCGACTCGAATTCGGCGTACTTCGGCCGCACCTTGCCAAAATGCTCTTTGATCTTCAGCAGCCGGTCCTTCTGCAGCCGGGTGGTGTAGCCGGTCCCCTGGAGCATCTCGACCAGGGCCTCGGTGGGGTTGTGGCCCGACCCCAGGCTCAGCGATGAGATGGACGTGTCCACGATGTCGGCGCCGGCCTCGATCGCCTTCATCAGGCTCACCATGGTGACGCCGGTCGTCGAATGGACGTGGACGTGGACGACCGTGTCCTCGCCGCAGGCTTTCTTGATCCCGCGCACGATGTCGTAGGCCGGCTGGGGCCTCAGGAGCGCGGCCATGTCCTTGATGCAGATCGAGTCGCAACCCAGGTCGCGGAGTTGCCGGGCCATCTCGACGAACCGCTCGACGGTGTGCAGCGGAGAGGTGGTGTAGCAGATCGTGCCCTCGGCGTGCTTGCCCGTACGGCGCACGGCCTCGAGCGCGCGGCGGAGGTTCCGGATGTCGTTGAGGGCATCGAAGACGCGGAAGACGTCCATGCCGTTGGCGGCCGACTTGTCCACGAATCGGTCGATCACCGTGTCCTCGTAGTGGCGATAGCCGAGCAGGTTCTGCCCGCGGAGCAGCATCTGCAAGCGGGAGTTGGGCATGAGCTGGCGGAACGTGCGGAGGCGCACCCACGGGTCTTCGTTGAGGAAGCGGATGCAGGCGTCGTAGGTGGCCCCGCCCCAGCACTCGACGCTCCAGTAACCGGCCTGATCGATGTCCTCGCAGACCGGGATCATGTCTTCCAGCGCCATCCGGGTGGCCAGCAGGCTCTGGTGGCCGTCGCGGAGGCAGAGTTCGGTCACCTCGATCGTGCGCGGCATCTCAGGTTCCCATCGGTTGAAGGAAAGAAGCCATTCTTGTCAGATTCCGCGTCCGGTTCAAGCAGGACTTGTCCGATCCGTCCGAGAAGCTGGGATGGGCGTGCCAATCATCGTCAACGGCTGCTCGATCAGGCTCTTGAATGCCGACAACAACCGCGCCCGGTGGCGCCGTCGAGGACGCGGTGGTCGGCCGATAACGTGCAGTTCATCATCGTGGCGATGATGATGGAACCATCGACGACCACCGGTCGCTGCTCGGCGGCTCCCAGGCCGAGGATTCCGGCCTGGGGAGGATTGACGATCGCATAAAGGCGATCGACCCCGTGCATGCCGAGATTCGAGATAGTGAACGTCCCTCCCTCGAGCTCCTCGGGTCGAAGCCGCCCGTCGCGCGCTCTCCGCGCCAGGTCGCGGAGTTCGGCCGCGACCTGGAGCAGGTCCTTGCGGTCGCAATCGCGGACGATCGGTGCGACCAGGCCGGCGTCGGTCGCGACGGCGATCGCCAGGTCGACGCGACGGTAGCGTCGGGTGGCCGTGTCGGACCAGGAGGCGTTGGCCTCGGGGACCTCCCTCAAGGCCAGGGCCGCGGCGCGGACGGCGAAGTCATTGAGCGAGAGCTTGATCCCGTCGGCACTGGCCGCCTGGACCTCGGAGCGCAACTTCAGCAGGCCATCGATCCGACAGCTCACCTCGAGATAGAAGTGAGGGATCGTTCGTTTCGAATCGCTCAAGCGCTGGGCGATGAGCTGACGGATGCGCGAGTGGGGGATCTCGTCATAGGAGTCGGAGGATTGAGCGAGCGGTCGCCTCGATGCGGCGGCGGGACTCGCCGTCGGCCGTACCTCGGCCGATGCGTGGAGTCCGAGTGCGGCCACGACGTCGGCCTGCACGATGCGGCCGGCCGGTCCGCTACCCCGGAGAGCAGCCAGGTCGAGCCCGGCCTGAAGGGCCGTGCTCCGGGCCAGCGGGCTGGCGTCGACTTCGATCCGGCGAGGAGCCGGCATCGGCTCGCGCGGCCCGGACGGACATCGGAGCGGATTCGTGCGGCTGCGTGGCAAGTCCGTCCGCCTTCGCGGGCGGGGAAGACACGGAAACGGAATCTTCCCTGTCGGCGGGCGCGGGACCGCCGTCCGGGTCCAGGATCGCCAGGAGGGAGCCCACCTCGACATCCGCCGAGCCGGCCGGGACCACGATCCGGGTCAGCGTGCCGGCGTCGGGGGCCTGGAGATCCACCGTCGTCTTGTCAACCTCGATCTCGGCGATGACCTCGCCGGCCGTCACGCGTTCCCCCTCCTGCGCCCGCCAGGCGACGACGGTACCCTGGGTCATCGTATCGACCAGGCGGGGCATCCGGATCTCGGTGGGCATGAGAGGGATCCTCGAAGTCGGTTCCACTAGCCCCGGAGGGGCGATCGGACGTAGCCGGGGGCGTCAGCCCCCGGTTGGCGGGTCGCGATGTTCTTTTTCCGCCCATCCCTCCTACGGCGTTCCGCCAGGTCCGGGCGATGCCCGGACCTGGCGGAACGCGCCGAGCAACTGGCGAATATGTTCTTTTATGTCTTCCTGTCTATCCGGGGGCTGACGCCCCCGGCTACGTCCGATCGCCCCCATTCGGGGGCTCAAGAGGCTCTTTGAACACGACTCTATCTCGCGCACCGATCCAGACCGGCCCGAGCGGCGGCATCGACGATCGCCTGGACGTCGAGCCGGTACTCGCGGTAGAGATCCGGGAGATCTCCCGACTGGCCGAAGTCTTCGACGCCCAGGGCCACGACCGGGCATCGGGCCACGCTGCCGAGCCAGGAGAGTGTCGCCGGATGGCCGTCGAGGACGGTCACCAGGGCCGCGCCTGGCGACAGCCCGTCGAGCAGGACCTCGACGTGCGAGCGAGCCGCGGCATCGCCCGCGGTCCGGGCGCGCACGGCGGCCAGCCAGTCGTTATGCAGCCGGCCGGCCGAAGTGACCACGAGCAGGCCCGCTCCCGGGATATCTTCGCGGATCAGCGCGTGCGCCTCGATCGCCTCGGATGTGATGACCCCGGAGCAGACCAGGGCGAGATCGGCCTCCGGTTCCGGCGGGACCAGCCAGTAGCCCCCGCGGACGATGGACTCCCTGAGCTCGGGAGTCATCGCTCGCTCGAGCTGATTCACCGGCCGGGTCGAGAGCCGGAGGTAGACCGAGCCTCCCTCATCGGCCTGGACGTGACCCAGGGCCCAGGCCAGGATCGCGCTCAACTCGTCAACGAATGCGGGCTCGAACGCGGTCAACCCGGGCTGGCCCAGGCCGATCAGGGTGGTGATGACCGACTGGTGCGCGCCCCCTTCCGGTGCAAGGCTCAGCCCCGATGGGGTGGCGATCAGCACGAATCGCGCCCCCTGATAGCAGGCGTAATTGAGCGCGTCCAGGCCGCGACAGATGAACGGATCGTAAAGCGTCCCGACGGGAAGCAAGCGCGCGCCGAAGAGCGGGCCGGACAGCCCCAGCGCGGCCAGCAGGAGGAACAGGTTGTTCTCGGCGATCCCCAGCTCGATGTGCTGGCCGGCCGGGGACATCTCCCACTTCTGGGCCGAGGCCACCACCTCTTCGGAAGAGAGGTCGCCGCGGCGGCGACGGTCGAACAGCCCCCGGCGGTTGACCCAGGGGCCGAGGTTCGTCGAGACCGTCACGTCGGGTGACGCGGTCACGATCCGGTCGGCCACGCCGCCCGGTTCCCGCCCCAGATCGCCCAGGAGCCTGCCGAACCCCTCCTGCGTCGACATCCTCGATCCCCGGGGGACCGCCAGGACCTCGGGCACCGCGATGCGGGGCGCGTCGTGCCGGCGCCGCGCGCGGGCGACGAACGGGACCTGTTCGAGGAACCGGCGTATTTCCTCGGCGGGGATCTCCAGGCCGGCGAACGGATCGTACTCCTGGCCGGGCTCGATCCCTTGCGACCGCCGATAGACCTCCATCTGCTCGACGCTCATCAGGCCCGAATGATTATCCTTGTGGCCGGCGAACGGCAGCCCGAATCCCTTGATCGTGTAGGCGATGAAGCACGTCGGGGCGTCGGTGGTCACACCGTGGAACGCGTCCAGGACCGACTCCATGTCGTGCCCGGCGAGGTTGGTCATCAGGGCGTGGAGTTCGGCGTCATCATACTCGTCGAGCAGCGCGGCGATCCCATGGGTCGAGCCCAGGTCGCGCCGGAGCCGGGCCCGCCAGCCGGCCCCGCCGCGGTAGACCAGAGCCGAATACAGCGAGTTGGGGCAGTTGTCGATCCAGCCGCGGAGCGCCTCGCCTCCGGGGCGTTCGAAGACCTCCTGGAGCCGCCGGCCGTACTTCAACGTCACGACATCCCAGCCCATCGACTGGAAGACGCCGTCGATCCGGTGGAACAGCCGATCCTCGACCACGCTATCGAGACTCTGGCGGTTGTAGTCGATGATCCACCAGACATTTTGAACGTCGTGCTTCCACCCCTCCAGCAACGCTTCGGAGACATTCCCCTCGTCGAGCTCGGCATCGCCCGCCAAGGCGATCATCCGGCCGGGCGGCTCGTCGCCGGGCACGAGCCGCTTGAGCCGGAGGTAATCCTGGACCAGCGAGGCGAAGAGGGTGATCGCGACCCCCAGCCCGACCGAGCCGGTCGAGAAATCGACGTCCGCGGTGTCCTTGGTCCGCGATGGGTACGATTGGGCGCCGCCGAGGGCCCGGAACCCTTCGAGCTTGTCGACGGTCTGCCGCCCCAGCAGGTACTCGATCGCATGGAGGATCGGGCTCGCGTGCGGCTTGACCGCGACGCGATCCTGCGGACGGAGGACATCGAAGTAGAGCGCCGTCATGAGCGTCGCCACCGAGGCGCACGACGCCTGGTGTCCGCCCACCTTCAAGCCGTCGCGATTGGGGCGCAGGTGATTGGCGTTGTGGATCATCCAGGTGGAAAGCCACAGCACCTTGCGCTCGAGCGCCCGGAGGCATTCCAGCCGCCCCGGCTGGGAGTCCTCGCGCGACGGGCCGCGATCGTGATCGGCGGCCGCAGAGACGGAGAGCGATTCTTGCATCGAAGGCGATCCAGAAGGAACGTCGGCGCCATGGCACCCGGTCACGAGTCCGTTTCGCGAGGTCACGATGCCCGCCGGTTCGGGTCGGACGCAATTCCAGAGTAACTCAATGCCCCGGCGATCTCGAGCAGGGCATCGGGATCGTCGATGGTCGCCGGCGTCTTGTATTCCTCGCCATCGGCGATCTTCCGCATCGTACCGCGCAGGATCTTGCCGGAGCGGGTCTTGGGCAGGCGCTCCACGACGATGGCGGACTTGAAGCCGGCGACCGGGCCGATCCGCTCGCGGACCATCCGGATGACTTCGGCGACGATATCCTCGGGAGGGCGGATGACGCCGGCCTTGAGCACCAGGAAGCCCACGGGCACCTGGCCCTTGAGCTCGTCGGCCACGCCGACGACCGCGCACTCGGCGACGTCCGGGTGTTCGGCGAGCACCTCCTCCATGGCGCCGGTGGACAGCCGGTGGCCGGCGACGTTGATGAGGTCGTCGGTGCGGGCCATGATGGAGACGTAGCCGTCCTCATCGATGAATCCCGCATCTCCCGTCTGGTAGTGGCCGGGGTGGGCACGGACGTAGGACTCCACGAACTCGCCGTCGTTGCCCCAGAGCGTGCTCAGCGTCCCCGGGGGCAGCGGAAGCCTGGCGAAGATCGCGCCGGTCTGGCCGCGCGGCACCTCTTTCAACTCGTCGTCCAGCACGAGCAGATCATAACCCGGCATGGCCCTCGCGGCCGAGCCGTATTTGACGGGGAGCAGTTGGATGCCGAGGGGGTTGCCGGTGATGGCCCATCCCGTCTCGGTCTGCCACCAGTGGTCGAGCACCGGGACTTTTAGGTGGTGTTCGGCCCATCGCACGGTATCGGGGTCGGAGCGCTCCCCCGCCAGGAACAGGGCGCGGAAGTGGGACAGGTCGTACTTCTTCAGGTGGATGGCCTCCGGGTCCTCGCGCCGGATGGCGCGGATCGCCGTCGGCGCGGTGAACAGCGTCGCCACCTTGTGCTGCTGGATGACCCGCCAGAAGGTGCCGGCGTCGGGCGTGCCGACGGGCTTGCCCTCGAAGACGACCGTGGTGCAGCCGTGCAGCAGCGGAGCGTACACGATGTACGAGTGGCCGACGACCCAGCCCACATCGGAGGCCGACCAGTAGACCTCTCCCGGCCGGGTGTCGTAGAGGTTCCTCATGGTCCACCGGAGCGCCACCGCGTGGCCGCCGTTGTCGCGGACGACCCCCTTGCACCGGCCGGTGGTGCCGGAGGTGTAGAGGATATAGAGCGGGTCGGTGGCGGCGACCGGCACGCAATCGGCCGGGCTGACGTCGGCGACCGCGTCGTCCCAGTCGAGGTCGCGGCCGGGCACCAGCTCGGCCTTGTCCTGCGGGCGCTGGAGGATGATGCACCGCTCGGGCTTGTGCGACGACTCCGCGATGGCCGCGTCGAGCATCGGCTTGTATCGGACGACGCGGTTCGGCTCGAGGCCGCAGGAGGCCGAGACGATGACGCGCGGCCGGGCGGCGTCGATGCGCGTGGCCAGCTCGTGGGAGGCGAAGCCGCCGAACACCACCGAGTGCACGGCCCCCAGCCGCGCGCAGGCCAGCATCGCGATCGGCGCCTCGGGGATCATCGGCAGGTAGATCAGGACGCGGTCCCCCCGCCCGACGCCCAGGCGGCGAAGGGCTCCGGCGAACTGGGCGACCCGGTTGCGAAGCTCGCCGTAGGTGATGATCTGGACCGTGCCGGTGACCGCGCTGTCGTGGATGATGGCCGGCTGCTGGGCGCGCCCGGCCTCCACATGGCGGTCGACGGCGTTGTAACAGGTGTTGAGCAGCCCGCCCTTGAACCAGCGGTAGAAGGGCGGGTTCGAGTCATCCAGGACCGTGTCCCAGCGCTGGAACCAGGCGATGTCCTCCGCTGCTTCCCCCCAGAACCCCTCCGGGTCGGAGAGCGAGCGGGCATGGATCCGGTCGTAAAGATCGGTGTTGCCGGGGCTCATCGAATTCGCGGCGAAGAAACCCTCGCCTTCGGACGTGGGGAGAAATCGCCGCCCTCCACTCGGGATCGGGTACAGCCCAGCGGATACAACCGTCCTTCATGGAGCCGACCCGACCCAGGATGTGCCAGCTCGACCTCATCCCCGAGCCAATCCAAACTCGTCGCCGCGCCCCGGGCCTTCGCTCACGCCTGCAATGACATCGCCGCGGATTGCCCGGTCAAGGCCCGCGAGATCCTCCTCCGTCACGTCGGTCGGCGGGCCGTTCATGCTCGATTTATCGTCAGGGAACCGCTCGACGGACTTGCCTCGTTCATCATCTCATAGAGGCGCGTCAAAATCAACGGGGAATTGGATGCGGCGCGAAGGACCCGACGATCAAGGAGCATCCCAGGCGAGCGCGGAAGCCTGAAACCCGGCCACCCTTCGCCGGGTAACGGACGCAGCAGAGACAGGACCCGCGCCGGACTTCCCTCGCCCGAAGCTCGCTACTCTCTTTCCTCGGCGCAAGCAGTCAGAGTGCTCGGTTTCTCTCGAGAAGAGGCGCGAATCGTGATGTTCTCCATGCACGGGCGGTGGCTCGGTCCGGGCCTCCTGGTGGTCATGTTGATGATGGCGTCGACGGGCTTGGGCGGTGTGGGGGGACAGGAGGAACAAGACGGTCAGCCGACAGCCGGAGCCGTGGACAAGGAGCACCGTCTCACGACGCGCCGATCCGATCCCGGTTCGGTCTGGTACACCCTGGGAAATCTGAGCGTCAACCTACTCGCCGACGCCTGGGGGTCGCCGATCGCCGCGCTGACGCGCAAATCCAACCGCCTCCAGGAGCTCATGCCCACCGCTCAGATCACCGGCCCGCGGCGCGCCGAGCTCGAATCACTCGGCGGCCGGCTCACTCAATTGATGAATGCGCAGCGATTCGAGGAAGCCAGCCGCGTGCTCGACCGCATGCTCGAGATCGCGGGGCAGCGGGGCGACCTGCCCAGGTCCGTACCTGGAGCCGGCCTGGCCCGAGGGCGCAACGTCCTGGTGCAACAGGCTCACGCCGACGGCGCCAATGGAGTGGAGGACTACGTCGGTTGGGCCGTGGTCGAGCCGAAGGCCGGTCATTGGGATTGGAGCGCCTATCAAGAGAACGCGCGGGAGATCCGCAAGGCGGGACTGAAGTACGTGCCCTATGTCTGGGTGCAGAACCTCCCGTCCTGGGTGCGCCGCGGCGCGGATTATCGCTTCGCGACGTGTCTGGAGCACGGTAAGCCCAGCGAGTACCTGTCAGTCTTCTCCCCCAAGACGGTCGAGGCGTACGACCGGGTCTTCGCCCAGCTCAAGGCGGCGCTCGGCACCCAGATCGACGCCCTGCGGATCGGCTCGCCGTGCGACTACGGCGAGACGCATTACCCGGCCGGCGCCGCCAGCCAGGCGTTTCCCGTCGCGCACGTGCACATGGGCTGGTGGGCGGGTGAGCCGGAGGCGCGGCAGCACTTCCTCCGATGGGTCGAGAAGAAGTACAACGGCATCGACCGCTTGAACGCGGCGTGGCGGACGCAATTCACCGGTTTCGAGTTCGATTATCCGCGCGATCCGACCTCGCCGCGGCGTTGGCTGGATTTCGTCGAGTGGTATCACGAGGCCCTCATCGAGCGCCTCGGCGTACTCTTCGACGTCGCCCGCAAGCACTTCCCCGAGACGCCGATCTGTACCAACCTGGGCTGGCCATTCGAGAAGATCGTCCTGGGCCAGGACCTCTCGGGTCTGGTCAAGATGCTCGCCTCCAGGAAGATGATCGTTCGCACGCCCACCGGCCCGATGGTCACGCACCTCTACACGCGACGAGTCTCGACGGCCGCCCGGTTCTACCATCCCGCGGGTCTCTCGACGGAACCGGTGGACGGTTCCGCGCCGCTGAATGAGATCGCCGGAGCCCTGTTCAAGGACCTCACGACCGGCGCCACGTGGCACTTCGACTATCCGCAGAACATGGAGCGGGGGCGCGAGTCGTTCCGGCAGGCGCGATCGTTGCCACGTCACGACTATCCCCGCATCGACGCCGCCATCTTCTTCTCGACGACCGCACACCGGCTGGAAAACTGGGACAACTGGCGCGAGGGATTCGGCGGAGGCTACCCCGAGGGAATGGCTCCCTGGCTCGAGGGACTGCGCGACATCCTCGACTACGACGTCGTGGATGAACGACTGATCGACGATGGGGCGCTGCGCCTACCGGCTGCTGATCTGGCCGTTCGGCACGCGGGTCGAGGCTCGCACCATGGACAGGGTTCGCGATTGGGTCGAGCACGGAGGGACTCTGCTCGTGCGCGACCTGGCGGCTATCCGCACCGTGGAGGGCGACCGCATCGCGACGCCGGCCGGCAAAGGGCGCGTCATCGACGCCGGAGGCCATCTCGATCGGCTCGCCGAACGGGTTCGCACGCGCGACGGGCAAATGACCGGTTTGCCACCGTTGGACGCGCGCCCGGACGGCGTCCTCACCTCGCTCTTCGACGATGGCATCCTCCTGTTCAATCGGACGGCGAAAGCCGCGACCGTGGAAGTGGCGATGCCCGCCGGACGATGGGAGGTGGACTACCCGGGACTGCCCGGGAGCATCACGCTCGCGCCGCTGGCCATCCGGTGGATCGAGCGACGTTGAACCGGCCTCGCACGGGATGCTGGCTCACCGGGACCCATGCGACACGGAATGCCTCGGTCCCTCATCGCGACGGTGCGTCGCGGCGAATGAAGACATTCAAGCCCTCCAATTCCGCCGTGAACGGTTTCGTCGACGAATTCACCGCCGCGACTCCGATCTTGACTTCGTCCGGCAGGCGGACTTCCAGCGGGGGAAACGTCGTCCAGTTGACGCCGTCCTGGCTGGCGGACGCATAGATGCTTCCCCGCGCCGCTCCAGCCGCAGATGGGTGGGAAGGTCCTGGAGGCCCTGCCCCTCGCTGAACGAGCGCCGCCCGTCCTTGAAATGCTCGAAGTTGACGTAGGTGATGAAGGCGTCGTCGCGGATCAGGCCGGCTCGCTCGAGGCGGAAGTAGTTGTCCCGGTCCACCCAGAGGAGCAGCCCGGTCCCGTTGTAAGGGAGGCCATCGGCCACATTGGGCTGGGGCCCCGGGCGGACGCTGCCGGTGGCCTTGACCATCGCGATGAACTCCCCCTTGACGGGACTCAGGACGGTGGGTGCGTTGACCTGGCCGCTATCGGCGACGAGGTTGTGGAGCGTGCCGGGGACGGTGATGGTCAGCTTGCCGCCCTTCTGCTGGAAGCGGCAATCGCCATCAGGATCGGAGGCCTGACCCCACCCCTTGAGCAACGGCGGGGAGGCCGCCCACAAGGTGGACGTCACGACGAGGAGCCCGGCGGCCCCCCAGAGTCTCGAACAAAAACGAGTCATGTCGCCTCCTGAGAGTGGCCTGGTGACATCGGCAACGGGTTTCCGGGATTCCGGATCTCGCTGACGATCGAGTGTCAGATGAGAATCTCAGCCGCACCTTCGACTTGCCCAGGGTCGCGGCACGACGGACGTGGTGCGCTGACCGCTCGCACCGGGATTGTCTCACTCCATCCCCGACACGGCCAGCGTCAAGCAGGCCGCCGCACGTCAATTCTGCGGCGGAACGAGCCGCGATAGGAGACGATTCCTCCTTATTATCGCTCAATTCCGACCCCGTGCCGCGAAAAAAACTCGGCGCAATTCGTTGCCCGGCCGCATTCTTCCTTGATAAACTCATTGCTGGGGTTTAAGATAACCAACGGCCCCGACGTAGCGAGGCCGTTTGCCCGACCCCTTTCTGCGACGGATGCAGCATTCCAGGTCCCATCCCATGAAGGTGAGCTCAACCATGACCGCCACCGCCACCGCCCAGGCCGCTCCCAGCCGCGCAGAGATCAACCGCAATAATGCACAAATGTCCACTGGCCCCCGGTCGGCTCCCGGGAAGCAAAAGGTCAAGTTCAACGCGCTGAAACATGGCCTCCGCGCCAAATCCATCCTCCTTCCCGGTGAGGACCAGACCGCCTACAGCGCGCGCCTGGATGCCTGGACGATCGACCTGGATCCCGCGACGAGGTCGAGCGCTTCATGGTGACCCGCGCCGTCGAAATCTCGTGGAAACTCGATAGGGTCCGCCGGGCGCTGGAGCTTCGTCGCGAGGCGCTCCACCATGCCGACGCCGACCGCCTCGCGCAGCAGGCCGAGGAGGTCGTCGCGCTGGGCCGCCGCCTGTACTGGGACCGCGTCGGCCCGCTCTGCCTCTATCCCCATACGGCCCCGGCCACCGGCGAGCCGCAGCGCGTGTCCGACTCGGGCGATCCCAACGACCCCGACGACCCCGGGCGGATCGTGGTGCGGCTGGAGGCGATGACCCTGGGCTGCGCCTGGCTGCTGGACCGCTGGGGCGAGCTGCGCGACATCCTGGAGGACGGCCTCCTGTGGCAGCCGTCGGATCGGCTCAAGGCGATCCGGATGCTGGGCCGCCAGCCGCTGGAGGCGGTCGACGACCGGCGGGTCAGGGCCATCTACCTGTGTTGCTGGGCGAGGGACCCGGAGGACCAGTACGGGTTCACCGACCTGTACAACGAGCTGACGCCGAGGGAGCGGACGGTGTACCTCGATCGGCTCAACGCCCGCGAGTCGATGGCGGACATGCCGGCGAGCCTGGAGGCGGCCCGATCCGAGCTGCTGGCCTTGATCGCCGCGGAGGAGGAGCGGCTGGAGGCGGCGCTGGCCGGTCACCTGGAGCGCGAGGAGGCGGAGGCGGCCGCGGAGCTGGCGTTCGACGACAGCGCCTGGGGCGAGCGGCTGCGGCGATACGAGGTGTCGAACGACAAGACGCTGCTGCGGATCATCGAGACGTTGAGGAAGCGGCAGGAGAAGGCCGGCGCGACGACGTCTTCGGGAGGGCGAGCCTCCGTGCGAGCCGGCGGCGCGCCTCCGGAACGGATCGAATCCCCGGAGGGGCCGGCCTCGGCGTCAGCCGGATCCGATCCGCTGGACTCCGCCGCTGGCGACGAACGGGAGGCAGACAGCCTGACGCAAGAGGAGATCCTGGCCCGGCTGGCGCGAATCGTCCAGGCGCTCGGCGCCTCCCGGGTGACCCCAGCCGGGGACGCGAAGATCGAAGCCCCCGCCGAGGTGCCGGCGCCTGGCCAGGCACACACGGAGCCTCGCCATCCCGGGGATCCGGGTCGCGTGCCCGTCGACCCCACCCTGGTCGCGGCCGGCGATATCGAAGTCCCGCCATCGGTTGACCAGGACTCGCGCAATCCGACGAACGACCCCCACCGGCCGGCTCCTCCAGCACGCATGGTGGCGGGCGCCATCCTGGCTTTGTTCGCGCTGATCTTCTTCGCCGGATTCCCCCGGGCTGCCGCGCGGTCGTCCGTCGAGCCGCCGGCCGCGAAACCGGACCGGCTGATGGGACGGATCCTCGCTCGGGGGTTGAGCGAAACCCCGATCCCGAACTGCTGGCTTTGTTCGTCACGAGCGCCTGAGCGGGCGGTTGGCGTCCTTCACGGGCCGGAATGGTCGTCCGTGTTCCATGCCTCTAACGGCTGATCGGCCGTCGCAGGACGTGCTCGTCCGATACCCGACCGATCCCTTCGATGCGGTGCGCGACGCGTTCGGTGTGTCCTCGCACCGGCGGCCGGGGCGCGTTAAGGTAGAAGGTATGCTTGCCATCGACGTCGGACTTGATGCGATGCTGGCTTCGGCGATCCCCGAGGCCTACGCGGCTTATCGTTCGACCTCTGACCGCGGCGCTGGCCTTCTTCCTGGACCACCTCTCCGCGGACCGGGCCGTGGCGATCGTCGGCGATCAGTTGGCGCTTCCGCCCTCGGCGGGCGACGCCGAGCGATTGTTCGCCCTGCGCGGCGCAGCCCGACACTCCATAAGCTCGGCCAGATCCTGGCCCGCGACCGCCGGCTGGATCCTCACCTTCGACAGGTCCTCCAGCGGCTCGAGTCGATGCCTTCGAGCTCAACCGTCTCCGAGCTCAGGCCGCTCATCGAGCAGGAGCTGGGCGATCTCGACCGGGCCGGGATCGCCCTGGAGCCCGCCGCGCTGGCCGAGGCGAGCATCGCCGTGGTCGTCGCGTTCACCTGGCGCGGTCAGAGGGGGGTCTTCAAGCTGCTCAAGTCGGGCGTCGAGTCGGAGCTGGCCGAGGAGCTGGCGATCCTCGACGACCTTGGGGCCTTCCTGGACGATCGTTGCGGGCACCTGGGGCTGCCGCCGCTGGACTATCGCGAGACCTTCGCCCAGGTCAGGGACCTGCTGGCACACGAGGTCCAGTTCGACGGCGAGCGCGAGTACCTGGCCGAGGCCGCCGAGGTCCTCGGGCCGGTCCCGGGCGTCCACGTTCCCCGGCTCATGCCGTTCCAGACCCCGCGGCTGCTGGCGATGGAGCGGATCGATGGCTGGAAGGTCACGGACGCCCATTCGCTGGCGCCGCCGATTCGAGCGCGGCTGGCCGGCACGGTGGTCGAGGCCCTGATCGCCAACCCGGTCTGGTCCATGGCGCCGCAGGCTCTGTTCCACGGCGATCCGCACGCCGGCAACCTGATGATCGACACCCGGGGCCGGCTCGTGCCGCTCGACTGGAGCCTGGGCGGCCATCTCGATGTCTCGGACCGCGCGGTGATGGCTCGCGTCCTCGTCGGCGCGATCACCCGCGACGTCGAGGCGATCGTCACCGCGCTGGAATGCGTGGCCCTTCGCCCTCCGGATGGGCCCGCGCTCCGGGCCATCGTCGAGCGGCATGTCCGTGCCCTGGCCCCCCTCCGGCCGCCCGGATTGGACTGGGTGATGGTCGTGCTCGACGAGGCCGTGGCCTCGGCCGGCCTCCGGGTTGCGGCGCACCTGCTGGCCTTCCGCAAGGCGCTCCTGACCCTCGACGGCGTCCTGGCCGACATCCTGCCCGATTTCCGGCTCGATGACGCCCTGATCGCCTCGTTCCTGCCCCGGCTGGTGGCGGAATGGCCCTGGCGGGCCCTGCTCCCGCCGGAGAGCCGCGCCCTGCCGACCCGGATCGCCAACGCCGACCTCGCGCGGCTCGCCGCGGCGCTGCCAGGACTCGCCGTGCTGGCGATCATGGACCGGGCTGCGCGGGCCTGCGCCTGATCCGATTCACGTAGGTCAGGCTTTCCAGCCTGACGCTCAAGGCCCGTCAGGCTGGAAAGCCTGACCTACTTCCTTGCCGACGCGGTGTTACCGTGCCGGAGGCTCCGATGAACGCCTCGTATTCGGACTGGATCGGCCGCACGGAAGAGGCGGAGGAGTTGATCGCCTTGCCGCCGGTGCAGGCCACCGCCGCCACGCTGGACGACACGACCACGGCATTCGCGCCGGGGTCTCCGCTGCCCCCATTGTGGCACTGGTCCTTCTTCGTCCCGCGGGTCCCTCAATCGGGGCTCGCCCCCGACGGCCACCCGCATCGGGGCGGATTCATGCCGCCGATCGAGCTGCCCCGGAGGATGTTCGCCGGGGCCCGCGTGCGCTTCCGTCGGCCGCTCGTCATCGGCGAAATCGCTCGCCGGCAGTCCGTGATCCGCGCGGTCTCCGAGAAGGCCGGGCGGGCGGGGAAGCTGGCGTTCGTCACCGTCGGCCATCAGATCCGGCAGGGCGGCGAGGTCTGCGTCGAGGAGGAGCAAGACATCGTCTATCGGGAAGCGGGCGCCCCCATCGCCGCCCCCGAGCGCTGGGAAGCCGCGCCGCCGCCGGCGGGCTCGTGGTCGCGCGTGGTCGCCCCCGATCCGACCTTGCTGTTCCGCTTCTCGGCCCTGACTTTCAACGCGCATCGGATCCACTATGACCGCGATTACGCCACGACCGTCGACGGCTATCCGGGCCTGGTGGTCCACGGACAGCTCGTGGCCGTCCTGCTCATGGAGCTGGTGCGCTCGAACTCGCCGCGGCCCGTCTCCGCCTTCGCGTTTCGAGCCCTGGCGCCGCTGTTCGACCTGGTCCCGTTCCGGCTGATCGGCACCCCGGACGGCCCGCGGGTGCGTCTCGAAGCGCAAGGGCCCGACGGCAAGACGACGCTGACCGCGGAAGCCGAATTGTCGGGCTCGGTCGGTCAATCTGACCTATGATTCCCGGAGAATCGATGGTATAATCAAGGACGATGGGCACCGATCAGGTTCGTTCCGACTGGCCCACGCTGCTTTCTTCCAGGCCAGCCTCTCGCCTCCCCTGACCTGAGAGCCGCAACGTTCGCGGCGAGCCCGCGGCGTCGCGGTGGAATGGTCGCCGAGGTATCCGGGTACGTCTCACGGGTGAGTCCCGCCTTGACCCTTACCGACCCATCTGGAACGATCCGGGCGGCCCGCGCCGCCCCCTCCACGCGAGTCCCCAACATGAGCGAAAAACTGCCTGATTCCTCCGAGCTCGGCGCCTGGGAGAAGGCCGCGGCCAGGTCGTGCAAGGGCGACGTCTCCTCCCTGAACTGGGCCACGCCCGAGGGGATCACCGTCAAGCCGCTGTACACCCGGCGCGACGTGGACGGCCTGCCCTACGCCGACACGCTGCCCGGTTTCGAGCCGTTCCTGCGCGGGCCGCAGGCCACCATGTATGCGGTGCGGCCCTGGACCGTGCGCCAGTACGCCGGGTTCTCCACCGCCGAGGAGTCCAACGCATTCTACAAGCGCGCCCTCGCCGGCGGCGGCCAGGGCATCTCGGTCGCCTTCGACCTGGCGACCCATCGCGGGTACGACTCCGACCACCCGCGCGTCGCCGGCGACGTCGGCAAGGCCGGCGTGGCGATCGATTCGGTGGAGGACATGAAGGTCCTCTTCGATGGGATCCCGCTCGACCGGATCTCGGTCTCGATGACCATGAACGGCGCCGTGCTGCCGGTCCTGGCCGGCTACATCGTCGCAGCCGAGGAGCAGGGGGTCCCGCGCGAGGCGCTCTCCGGCACCATCCAGAACGACATCCTCAAAGAGTTCATGGTGCGGAATACGTACATCTATCCCCCCGAGCCCTCGATGCGGATCGTGGCCGACATCATCGAGTACACGGCCGCGCACATGCCGAAGTTCAACTCGATCTCGATCTCCGGCTACCACATGCAGGAGGCGGGGGCCACGCAGGCGCTCGAGCTGGCGTTCACGCTGGCCGACGGCAAGGAGTACGTCAAGACGGCGATCGCCCGGGGGCTGGACGTCAACGACTTCGCCGGGCGGCTCAGCTTCTTCTTCGGCATCGGCATGAACTTCTACCTGGAGGTGGCCAAGCTCCGCGCCGCGCGGCTGCTCTGGTGGCGGATCATCAAGGGGTACGGCGCCAAGAACCCCAAGTCGATGATGCTCCGCACCCACTGCCAGACGTCGGGCTGGTCGCTCACCGAGCAGGACCCCTACAACAACGTGGTGCGGACGACGATCGAGGCGATGGCGGCGGTGTTCGGCGGCACCCAGTCCCTGCACACCAACTCGCTGGACGAGGCGATCGCGCTGCCGACCGACTTCTCGGCGCGGATCGCCCGCAACACCCAACTGATCATCCAGGAGGAGACCCACATCCGCAACGTGGTCGACCCCTGGGCCGGGTCCTACATGATGGAGCGGCTCACGCAGGATATCGCCGACGCGGCCTGGGCCCTGATCGAGGAGGTCGAGGCCATGGGCGGCATGACCAAGGCCGTCGAATCCGGCTGGGCCAAGCTGAAGATCGAGCAGTGCTCCGCCGAGAAGCAGGCGCGGATCGACGCGGGCAAGGACGTGATCGTCGGTGTGAACAAGTACAAGCTCGACGAGGAAGCGCCCGTCGAGACCCGCGAGATCGACAACACCGCCGTGCGCGAGGCGCAGGTCGCCCGGCTGGCGCGGGTCCGCGCCGAGCGCGATGCACAAGCCGTGCAGCACGCGCTGGCGGCCCTGCACGAATGCGCCGTCACCGGCACCGGGAACCTGCTCGACCTGGCCGTCGCGGCCGCCCGGGTGCGGGCGACCGTGGGCGAGGTCTCCGACGCCCTGGAGAAGGCGTGGGGCCGCTACCGCGCGGTCAACCGGACCATCTCCGGCGTCTATGGCGCGGCCTTCGAGAGCGACGAGGAGTGGCAGCGGCTCAAGCACGATGTGGACGACTTCGCGGCCTCGGAGGGTCGGCGCCCGCGCGTGCTGATCGCGAAGCTCGGTCAGGACGGCCACGACCGCGGCGCCAAGGTGGTGGCCACGGCGCTGGCCGACCTGGGATTCGATATCGATGTCGGCCCGCTGTTCCAGACGCCGGAAGAGGCCGCGCGGCAGGCCGTCGAGAACGATTGCCACGCCGTCGGCGTGTCGACCCTGGCGGCCGGCCACAAGACGCTGGTGCCGGCCCTGGTCAACGCGCTGAAGGAGCAGGGCGCGGGGGACATCGTCGCCTTCGTCGGCGGCGTGGTGCCGCCGCAGGATTACGAGTTCCTCCGCCGGGCCGGCGTCGCGGGGATCTTCGGACCCGGCACGCCGATCCCGGCCTGTGCCCGGAAGGTCCTCGAGGCGATCCGAGCGGTGCATCCGGCGGCGGTTTGACGAGGCCCATCGAGGTGGATGATCCCGTAGGGTGGGTCGAGTCTTCGAGGCCCACCGTCTTCGCGGCAGATGGTGGGCCTCGCTGCGCTCGACCCACCCTACAACGGCAGGTGACGACGTGACGGGCGAGGCCCAGTTGGAGGCTCGAGATCAGGAGCTGGTCAACGGCGTGATCGCACGCCAGCCGCGGGCGGTGGCCAAGACGATCACGCTGGTCGAGTCGACCCGGAGCGACCACCAGGCGCGGGCGGTGCGCGTGCTGGCGGCGCTGCTTGCCTCATACCGGGCGCTCGATCCGCGTGGGGATCACCGGTTCGCCGGGCGCGGGGAAGTCAACGTTCATCGAGGCCCTGGGCCTGTACCTGATCAGGGTGGGCCATCGCGTCGCCGTGCTGGCGGTGGACCCCTCGAGCTCCCTCTCCGGCGGCTCGATCCTCGGCGACAAGACGCGGATGGAGCGGCTGTCGCGGTCGTCCGGTTCGTTCATCCGCCCGTCGCCGTCGGGCGGCTCGCTGGGCGGTGTGGCGGACAAGACACGCGAGGCGATGCTGGTGTGCGAAGCGGCCGGGTTCGACGTGATCCTCGTCGAGACCGTCGGGGTGGGCCAGTCGGAGACGACCGTGGCCGGTATGGTCGACGTCTTCGTGCTGCTCCAGCTCCCCAACGCGGGCGACGACCTGCAGGCGATCAAGAGGGGCATCGTCGAGCTGGCCGACATCGTCGTCATCAACAAGGCCGACATCGACCGGAACGCGGCCGAGCGCGCCCGGCACCAGTTCGCCGGCGCGCTGGCGATGCTCCGCGCGGCCTCGCCGCACTGGCGCCCGCGGGTGCTCGTCGCCAGCGCCGCGGCGGCCATGGGCATCGACGCCCTCTGGACCGCGATCGAGCAGTACCGTAAGGTGATGACCGAGAGCGGCGAGTTCCAGGCTCGGCGGCGGCGCCAGGCGATCGACTGGATGTGGACTCTCATCGACGGGGGCCTGCGCGGCCACTTCCGGCAAAACCCCCAGGTCCGGCACGACCTGGACGACGTCAGCAAAGCCGTGGCCGACGGGCGCATGACGTCCACCGCCGCCGCCCACCATCTGCTGGGATTCCTGGACGGCCCGAGACAAGATCCCTGACCCGCCGCGGCGCAGGAGTCGTTCATGCACGAGATCATTCGACGACTTGATGCGAAGCGTGCGGCCGCCCGCCTGGGCGGCGGCCAGAAGCGCATCGACGCGCAGCACGCCAAGGGCAAGCTCACGGCTCGCGAGCGCATCGAGCTCTTGCTCGACCCCGATTCCTTCGAGGAATGGGACATGTTCAAGGAGCACCGCTGCACCGACTTCGGCATGGACCGCCAGTCGGTGCCGGGCGACGGCGTGGTGACCGGCTACGGGACCATCAACGGCCGGCTGACGTTCGTCTTCAGCCAGGACTTCACGGTCTTCGGCGGCTCCCTCTCGGAGTCCCACGCCGAGAAGATCTGCAAGATCATGGACCATGCCATGAAGGTGGGCGCACCGGTGATCGGCATCAACGACTCGGGCGGCGCCGGATCCAGGAGGGGATCGCCTCGCTGGGCGGCTACGCCGACGTCTTCCAGCGCAATGTCCTCGCGTCCGGCGTGATCCCCCAGATCTCCCTGATCATGGGCCCATGCGCCGGCGGGGCGGTCTACTCACCGGCCATGACCGACTTCATCTTCATGGTGAAGGACTCCTCCTACATGTTCGTGACCGGCCCCGAGGTGGTGAAGACCGTGACGCATGAGGAGGTGACCGCCGAGGAGCTCGGCGGCGCGGTCACCCACACCACCCGATCGGGCGTGGCCGACCTGGCCTTCGAGAACGACGTCGAGGCCACCATGATGACCCGACGGCTGTTCACCTTCCTCCCCTCCTCGAACAAGGAAAAGCCGCCCGTGGTGCCGACCGAGGACCCGGCCGATCGGGTGGAGAAGTCACTGGATACCCTGGTGCCCGACAACCCGAACGTCCCCTACGACATCCGGGAGCTCATCCTCAAGGTCGTCGACGAGTCCGACTTCTTCGAGCTGATGCCCGACCACGCCAAGAACATCGTCATCGGGTTCGGGCACATGGCCGGGCACGCGGTCGGCTTCGTCGCCAATCAGCCGATGGTGCTGGCCGGCTGCCTGGACATCAGGAGCGCGATCAAGGCGGCGCGGTTCGTCCGCTTCTGCGACGCGTTCAATATCCCGATCGTGACCTTCGTGGACGTGCCCGGCTTCCTGCCCGGCACGGCGCAGGAGTACGGCGGCATCATCCGGCACGGCGCCAAGCTGCTGTACGCCTACGCCGAGTGCACCGTGCCCAAGGTCACCCTGATCACCCGCAAGGCCTACGGCGGGGCCTACGACGTCATGGCGTCCAAGCACCTTCGCGGCGACGTGAACTTCGCCTGGCCGTCGGCCGAGATCGCCGTGATGGGGCCCAAGGGCGCCGTCGAGATCATCTTCCGCGAGGAGAAGTCCGAGCCGGCGAAGATCGCGGCGCGCGAGCAGGAGTACAAGGAGAAGTTCGCCAACCCCTTCATCGCCGGCCACCGCGGCTTCATCGACGACGTGATCATGCCCCACGAGACCCGCAAGCGGATCTGCCGCTCGCTGGCGATGCTCAGGGACAAGAAGCTCGAGAACCCGTGGCGGAAGCACGGGAACATCCCGCTCTGATCGGTCGGATGGCGTACGCGATCGATTCCCTATTCCAAATTCCGAATTCCTAACAATCAAATATTCGATGAATTGGATATAGACTCGGAATTTTGAATCCGGAATCTTGAATCCGGAATCCGGAATCTCGACTCCGATCCCCGCTCGAGCACCCGGGCGACCGTCGGCCTCCGAGGCGACCATGTTCCAGAAGATCCTGATCGGCAACCGCGGCGAGATCGCCTGCCGCGTCATCAAGACCGCTCATCGGATGGGCATAAAGGCTGTCGCCGTGTACTCGGAGGCGGACAAGGACGCGCGCCACGTGATGATGGCCGACGAGGCGGTCTGCCTCGGACCGCCGCCGTCGCGGGAGTCGTACCTGGCGATCGACAAGGTCATCGCCGCCTGCAAGCAGACCGGCGCGGAGGCGGTCCACCCGGGCTACGGTTTCCTCTCCGAGAACGAGGAGTTCTCCCGCCGGCTGGAGCGGGAGGGGATCGTCTTCATCGGGCCGAAGGCCGACTCCGTGGCCGCGATGGGCGACAAGATCGCCTCGAAGCGGCTCGCCCGCGAGGTCGGCGTGAACATCATCCCCGGCTACGACGACCCCATCGAGTCGCCCGACCACGCCGTCGCCATCGCGCGATCCATCGGCTATCCGGTCATGATCAAGGCCTCGGCCGGCGGCGGCGGCAAGGGCCTGCGCGTGGCCCGCGACGACCGGGAGGCCCACGAGGGCTTCTCGTCCTGCCGGGCGGAGGCCCGCAACGCCTTCGGCGACGATCGCGTCTTCCTCGAGAAGTTCGTCGTCGAGCCGAGGCACGTCGAGATCCAGGTGCTCGGCGACGCCCACGGCCACGTGATCCACCTCTGGGAGCGGGAGTGCTCCCTCCAGCGCCGACACCAGAAGGTCCTCGAGGAAGCCCCCTCTCCCTTCATCGACGACGCCACTCGCCAGCTCATGGGTGAGCAGGCGGTCGCCCTGGCCCGGGCCGTGAAGTACCAGTCCGCCGGCACGGTCGAGTTCGTCGTCGGCAAGGACATGAGCTTCTACTTCCTGGAGATGAACACGCGCATCCAGGTCGAGCACCCGGTGACCGAGATGATCACGGGGCTCGACCTCGTCGAGTTGATGATCCGCGTCGCCGCCGGCGAGCCGCTCCCCTTCCGCCAGGACCAGATCCGGCGCGACGGCTGTGCGATCGAGTGCCGGATCAACGCCGAGGACCCGTTCCGCGGGTTCCTCCCCTCGACCGGCCGCCTGGTGCGGTTCCTGCCGCCGGCGGAGCGCGACGGCGCGGTCCGCGTGGATACGGGCGTCTACGAGGGCGGTGAGATCTCGATGCACTACGACTCGATGATCGCCAAGCTCATCACCCATGGCGCGACCCGCGCCGAGGCCGTCGACCGGATGCGCAACGCGCTCAACGCGTTCGTCATCCGCGGCATCTCGTCGAACATCGCCTTCCAGGCGGCGCTGCTCCAGCACCCGCGGTTCGTCGCGGGCGACTTCCACACCGGCTTCATCGCCGAGGAGTTCCCCAAGGGCTTCCATCCCTCGAGCCTCGCCCACAAGGAGCCGCTCTTGCTGGCGGTCGCGGCGGCCTACGCGCGCCGCCGCTACATCAACCGCGCCGTGCGGATCACCGGGCAGCTCAAGGGCCACGAGCGCCGGGTCGGCCCGGGTTGGGTGGTGCGGCTCGGGGACAACGAGATCCCGCTGGCCCTCACCCTCGTGGACGGCGGCTGCGACGTCGTCCACGACGGCACGACGCACGCGCTTCGGACCGACTGGAAGCTCGGCGATCTCCTCATGCGCGGGACCTGGGACGGCGGACCGGTCTGCCTCCAGGTCGAGCGCATGGGCCTGCGCTACCGCGTCGCCCACTCGGGCACGCAGGTGGACTCCGTCGTGATGACCGCCCGCGCCGCCGAACTGCTGGCCCTGATGCCCGTCAAGCCCCCGCCCGACCTGAGCAAGTTCCTGCTCTCGCCCATGCCGGGCCTGCTCGCCGAGGTGGCGGTGAAGCCCGGCCAGGAGGTGCGCGCCGGCGAGAACCTGGTGGTGATCGAGGCCATGAAGATGCAGAACATCCTCAAGGCGGAGAACGACTGCGTGATCGCCGAGCTCCTGGCCAGGCCGGGCGATAGCCTGGCCGTCGACCAGCCCGTCGTCCGGTTCCGGTGACGCCTCATCCCGGATCGATGATCGAGATACTTGAGGATTTGAGGAGTGGTTTGAAATACGGACTTGACCTCCCGATTTCTCGGGATTACGATGGAAGTTGCTCTTTAGACTCACGGCGGGTCTAGCCGGAGCGGGCCGTGATGGCCCCCTGCCGATCGATCGATCGCATGGGCGGCTCGATGGTCCTCGCGGTCGCCGCGGGTCCAGGCCCTGATCCTCGCCCATCTCGCGATCCCTTCTCTCGGCAATCGCGGTCTTGCACTGTTCTCTCAGGAGGAGCCCTCTCCCTGCCCGCGAACACGATCCTCAAGGTCGGTGACTGCTTGCCTCATCCATGATCGATAGTGCGCCGCCGATGTGACTGCGCACCTTCCTTTGATCATCGATGGACATGAGTGCATCTTGGAAGGAGCAGTCCAATGAAGGCTCGCGCGCTGCCGGAAGTCAAGCGAGAGCATCCGCTGTTGGGGCCCTGGGTCGAGGAAGTCGCCGCGTTGTGCCGGCCGGACGGGGTGGTCTGGTGCGACGGCTCCGAGGAGGAATACGACCGGCTCTGCCAACTGCTGGTGCGAAAAGGGACGCTCCGGCGCCTGAACCCGGAGCTGAGGCCCAACAGCTACCTGGCCCTCTCGGATCAGTCGGACGTGGCCCGGGTCGAACAGCGGACCTTCATGTGCAGCCTCGGCAAGGACAAGGCGGGCCCGACCAACAACTGGATCGATCCGCTCAAGATGAAGCAGACGCTCCGGGGGCTGTTCGACCGCTGCATGCGCGGCCGGACCATGTACGTCGTGCCCTTCAGCATGGGACCGATCAAGTCGTCGATCGCCCACATCGGCGTCCAGCTCACCGACTCGCCGTATGTGGTGCTCTCGATGCGGATCATGACGCGCATGGGGAAGGCGGCGCTGGACGCCCTGGGAGACGGGTTCTTCGTGCCCTGCGTCCATTCGGTGGGCATGCCGCTGAAGCCCGGTCACCCGGACGTCCCGTGGCCCTGCAACCTGGAGCACAAGTACATCGTCCACTTCCCCGAGGAGCGGTCGATCTGGTCCTACGGCAGCGGCTACGGCGGCAACGCGCTTTTGGGCAAGAAGTGCTTCGCCCTGCGGATCGCCTCGTGCATGGCGCGCGACGAGGGCTGGCTCGCGGAGCACATGCTGATCCTCGGCGTGCAGGGACCCGACTGCGAGAAGACCTATGTCGCCGCGGCGTTCCCCAGCGCCTGCGGCAAGACCAACTTCTCCATGTTGATCCCGCCCAAACGATTCGCCGGCTGGAAGGTCACCACGGTGGGCGACGACATCGCCTGGATCAAGCCGGGCTCGGACGGGCGACTCCAGGCGATCAACCCCGAGACGGGCTCCTTCGGCGTCGCGCCCGGCACGTCCTATGCCTCGAACGCCAGCGCGATGGAGATGATCCGGGCGAACACGATCTTCACCAACGTGGCCCTGTCCGAGGACGGCGACGTGTGGTGGGAGGGCATGACGGACAAGCCGCCGGAACAGCTCATCGACTGGACCGGCCAGGAGTGGACGCCGAAATCCGGCCGCAAGGCGGCGCACCCCAACGCCCGCTACACCGCGCCCCTGTCGCAGTGCCCGACCCTGGATCCGGAGTGGGATAATCCCGCGGGCGTGCCCTTGAGCGCCTTCATCTTCGGCGGCCGTCGCTCCACCACCGTGCCGCTGGTGTTCCAGGCCTTCAACTGGAGCCATGGCGTGTACCTCGGGGCGACCATCGGCACGGAGACGACCGCCGCGGCCAGCGGGACCGTGGGCGAGGTCCGCCGGGACCCGATGGCCATGCTCCCGTTTTGCGGCTATCACATGGCCGAATACTTCAATCACTGGCTCAACATGGGCCGCCAGATCCCCAACCCGCCCCGCATCTTCCGCGTGAACTGGTTCCGCAAGGACGCCGGCGGGCGCTTCCTCTGGCCCGGCTTCGGCGACAACATGCGGGTGCTCAAATGGATCGTCGACCGCATCCACGGCCGAGCGTACGCGATCGAGAGCCCGCTCGGCTGGATGCCGCGCCGCGAGGACATCGACCTCCAGGACATGGACGGCTTCACCGCCGAGGACTTCCATCAGATCATGGAGGTCGACCGCGAGTCCTGGATCCGAGAAACGCTCGCGGACGAGGAGCTGGCGCTCAAGCTGTACAGCAAGCTGCCGAAGGAGTTCCTGCTTGATCGCGAACTTCTCATCTCACGACTCTGGCGGTCTCCTGATTCCTGGAAACTGGCCTACGAACTGCCGTACTGATTTCGCGCCGCGACCATCGGGATTTGGGAGGGCGAGGCTCCGTCCGAGCCGCCGGCGGATCCCGGCTCGCACGGAGGCTCGCCCTCCCGACGGCATCCCGAGCTTCTTGTCGGTGGCGCAGGGCGCGTCCCAAGCTCGGGGCTCGGGCGGCGAACAGCTTGGTGTGGAGGACCGTCCGGACCCGCGGCGCGCGGGCGCCGCGACCCGGCCGATCCTCCGTCCGTGAGGGCCTTTACCCAAGCGCACCATGGCGTTAGGATGGCCACTCTCGCTGTCCCGGCACGTGATTCGCATTGGTGCCACGGTCCGGCCTCGACGACATCTTGAGATGAACCCTCAGCGCGGAGAATGCCCCATATGTCATCCGACGCCAAGCCATCGACCCCGACGGTGCCCACCACCCAGCATCGCGAGAAGGGCATCAAGATCTTCATGTGGCCGAAAGTCATCTTCCTCTATCCCACGGCGATCGTGTCCCTGATCTGCGCCTTCGGGATGCAGATCATCGGCGATCGGGTGCACGACCCGTCCCGGTCGCTCGACCAGGCGGTCGAGTCCCGGCAGTTGACGGCAGAAGGCGGCACGGTCAAGGACTCGGCCACGACCATGGACAAGCTCGACCGGTTCTGGACGCCACAGAACCTCCTAGGCATGCTCTTCATGGCGATGCTCGCGTTCAACCTGGTGACCATGGGGATCGACATGCCGCGGTTTTCGATCGTCGCCGTGGTCTTCGGAATCCTGTTCGCTCTGTTCTTCCTGCTGTGGCTGGGATCGCATTTCCAGTTCGACCTTCTGCGGCCGATCCACGCCATGATCCAGCACATCTACGCGGTGGCCAACCGGGGCTTCTACTTGATGTTCTTCGTGACCCTGATGTTCGTCTTCCTGATCGTCTGGCTGACCCGGTGGCTGGACTACTGGGAGATCATGCCCAACGAGATCCTGCACCACCATGGCCCGCTCAGCGACCTGGAGCGGTACCCGACCATGAACCTGAAGTTCGACAAGGAGATCCCCGACGTCCTGGAGTTCATCCTGCTGGGAGCCGGCCGCCTGGTGCTGCACATCCCCAACATGCCCAAGGCGATGGTGCTGGACAACGTGCTGTTCATCAGTCGCAAGGAGGAGGCGCTCAAGCGGGTGATGAGCCGGCTGGAGGTCCGGATCACGAGCGACCAGGAAGCCGGGGAAGCGGCGCTCTGAGACCGGGTTTCGTCTCGCGGGGCGGGTGCGACCCGGCGGGCTCCAACGTCGGGGATCGCTGGGTTGCACGACCACTATGAAAGCGCGGCTGTCTCGCTGTCGCGAGCCGGTCGGACGGAGGGAGCATGGGGCCTGAGCAGCGGCTCGACGGTGGGAGCGGCCGCCGCCGGGCCCCCGGCGAACGTCAACGGGCCGCCGCGCAGCTCCTCCAGGATGGGACCGTGGAGCGTCTCCTCGATATCGCGGAGCCGGCGGGCGACGTAGGCCCCGTCCAGCACGCGATGATCATAGATCAGCTTGACGACGACCTGCTGCGTCGCCGGGTCGATCGGGCCGTAGGTCAGCGTCGTGGTCAAGGGCGAGATCGGGTGCACCTGCTCGGCGCCCAGCGAGCCGTAGCTCGAGAGCCCGAACGTGCCGAACCGCTTGCAGCGCTTGTACCCGGAGACGTTGAGCGTGCTCCACCAGAGGAACCGGCGGATCGGCCTCGGCGCCTGGCTGAACCGCAAGGCCATGCGGTAGAAGCCGACCTTCTCCAGCGCCTCGTTCTTGTACCACTCCACCGACTGCTGGATCTGGGCCAGCGTCTGCTGCTCCGGGGCGCGGAACAGCCCGACGAAGACCCCGTCCTCGCCGAGATACGACCGCTCGATGGCCAGGGCACAGTTCATCCACGGGTGCTCGTAGAGCCGCGGCCAGGGGAACTCCAGGTACGAGCGTCTCAAGGGCGGATGCGCCGCGCCCACCAGCGCATACGCCTTCATGAAGACGCTGGCCCACGACGGCCGCGCATCGTGCCTCTTCCGGGGCTCGGCCAGGGCGCCCAGGTCGATCGTCCGGCTCACCGGCGCCGACGGGATCCGGTGCGCGAAATGCACCAGGTCCCCGATGAATCGCCGCGGCCCGGCCAGCGGCAGGTAGCGCCCTTTCGGCTCGTGCATCCATGCACCTCGCGGGATCAGGATGGGTCGTCCGCGGCGCCTGTCCTGCCTGGCCGGCTGGCCGGCACGGCGAGGCCGTCGGGACGAGTGAGGCGAAGCGTACCGGAAAACGGGGGGAGCGTGAAGTCGATTGTCGCGCTCGCACCGAGCCCCCTGGCGCGAAGTGGGTTCGGGTCGGTCGCAGGGGTCGCGCGGGCCGGATCCGGCGTCGCCATCCGTGCGGCGCCAGAGGATACCTCCCCAGATCGCCGCTCGTATGCCATAATCGTCGGGCGCAGCAACCAGGGAACGATCGCGTGACGACAACCTCGGAAATGAGCCCGACCGACCGGCCCAAGGTGTTCGTGCACCTGCTGCCGACCCTGATCCCGCCGGGGAGCCTCCGCGGCGGGGTCGCGGTGGTGGTGGACGTCCTGCGCCAGCACGGTGATGGTCCACGCGCTGGCCAACGGCTGCGATGCGGTCGTCCCTTGCGGCGAGATCGAGGAGGCGCAGGCGGTCGCCGCCGGCCTGCCGCCGGGCACGGCCCTCCTCGGCGGCGAGCGCGGCGGACTGCCGATCCCCGGCTTCCACGTGGGTAACTCGCCCGGCGACTTCACCCGCGAGGTCTGCGAGGGGAAGACCCTGGTCATCACGACGACCAACGGGACCCGCGCGATCCTCGCGAGCCTGGAAGCCGACCGCGTTTACATCGCCAGCTTTAACAACTTGAAAGCGACGGCCGACGAGCTGGTGGTCCAGTTCCTCAAGAAGGATCATGGACGCCCAGTTCACATCGTCTGCGCCGGCACGGAAGGCTTCATCAGCCTGGAGGATTCGCTGCTCGCCGGCGCTGGCGAAGACCGTGACCAATTTCGCGCACGGCATGATGGGAAACGCCCTGTTCGGCAACGACGAGAGCCTGATCGTGCTGTCGCAGTGGCTCGAAGTGGAGCAGTACCTGGAGCAGCGCCCGCTCTGGCCATTGCTGGGAGTCGGCCGCGGCGGCCAGAATGTGATCCGCATCGGGCGATCCAACGATATTCAGGACGCCGCCTATTTCGACCGCTTCGCCCTCGTGGCGGAGTTGAACCGCGACCCGTTGCGGATCGTGAAGGTCTGAGTGGAAAAGACGCCGCCGCGGCCGTCGCGGCGGGACCCAAGCGCGGGGCGGGCCCTGCCAAGGTCATGCCCCCTGGAAAGGTGACGAGATGCTCGACGACATGGACAAGCTGGTCTCGCTCTGCAAGCGGCGGGGGTTCATCTTCCCCTCGAGCGAGGTCTACGGCGGGATCAACGGCTTCTGGGACTATGGCCCGCTCGGGGTCGAGCTGAAGCGGAACATCAAGGACGCCTGGTGGGCCGACAACGTCCGGATGCGCGACGACATGGTCGGGCTGGACTGCTCGATCATCATGAACCCGCGGGTGTGGGAGGCCTCCGGCCACGTCGGCGGCTTCTCCGACCCGATGGTCGACTGCCGAGCCACCAAGGAGCGGTATCGGGCCGACCAGATCTACGTGTTCGCTTATATCTTCCCGGCCGTCAACCAGAAGGGGGAGCCGACCGAGGCCTGGCTGGCCGGGCTGGGCAGCAGCCCGGAAGAGGCCTCCGAGCTGGTCGAGAAGCGCGCGGCCAAGCTGGCCAAGCGGTTCGGCGCGCCGACCGACCCGCCGACGATCATCCCCTACTTGCAGCTCTCGGCGGAGGACCGCCAGAAGGTGATCGGCCCGGCGACCGACGAGCGCGGCACCCTCACCGAGCCCCGCGCCTTCAACCTGATGTTCAAGACGTTCGTCGGCGCGCTCGAGAGCGAGTCGAACATCGCCTACCTGCGGCCCGAGACGGCGCAGGGCATCTTCGCCAACTTCAAGAACGTCGTCGACACCGGCCGGGTGAAGCTGCCGTTCGGCATCGCTCAGATCGGCAAGAGCTTCCGCAACGAGATCAACCCGCGGAACTTCACGTTCCGCTCGCGCGAGTTCGAGCAGATGGAGATCGAGTTCTTCTGCCGGCCCGAGGAGGCCAAGGAGTGGTACTCGTACTGGCGGAATGCCCGGTTCCAGTGGTACGTGGACCTCGGCCTGCGATCGGACCGGCTCCGCCTCCGGGACCACGACGCCGAGGAGCTGGCGTTCTACTCGACCGCGACGGCCGACATCGAGTACGCCTTCCCCTTCGGCACGAGCGAGCTCGAGGGGATCGCGCACCGGGGCGATTACGACCTGAAGCAGCACATCAAGTTCAGCGGCAAGGACCTCAGCTACTTCGACGAGGACAAGAAGGAGCGGTTCGTGCCGCACGTGGTCGAGCCGTCGGCCGGCGCCGACCGCGCGACGCTGGCCTTCCTCTGCGAGGCCTACACCGAGGACCAGGTCGGCGGCAAGGCCCGGACCGTGCTGAAGTTCCACCCGAGGATCGCGCCGGTCAAGGCGGCCGTCTTCCCGCTGGTGAAGCGCGACGGCATGCCCGAGAAGGCGGAGGCGATCTACCGCGATTTGAAGCGGCGATTCAACGTGTTCTATGACGAGAAGGGGGCGATCGGGCGCCGATACCGGCGGCAGGACGAGGCCGGTACGCCCTTCTGCATCACCGTGGACAGCCAGACGCTGGCCGACGGCACCGTGACCTTCCGCGACCGCGACACCTGCCGGCAATGGCGCGTGCCCGGCGAGGGCGCGGCCCGGGCGCTCGACGACCTGCTGCAAGGTCAGCCGATCCCGGATGGGCCTGAGGGCCATCGCACCGAACCATGAGGATGTCTCGATCGCGCATCGTAGGGTGCTCTTCGAGCACCGTCCCACGAGCCACAGACGACCCGGTGCTCGCAGACCACCCGACAAGGCCCAAATCGACATGAAAGCCTGCATCAGCCAAGTGACGACCCTGATGAACCCCTTCGAGTCGGACGCCTCGTCCTACCGGAGCGGGGGCTGGTCGGCCGTCGAGCTCTGGCTGACGAAGCTCGAGTCGTACGTGCAGGCCCACTCGGCGGCCGAGGCGCGATCGCTGTTCGACTCGGCGGGCGTGCGGCCGGTCGCCGCGGCCGGGCAGGGGGGCTTGCTGCTGTCGCGCGGCGCGGGCGCGAGGCGCACTGGGACCTCTTCCGGCTCCGGCTGGACCTGCTGCGCGAGCTGGCCGTCCCGACCCTGATCGTCGCGGCCGACTCGACGGCCGCCGGCGGGGCCGTCGGCCTCGAGGACTTCGCCCGGGCCGCCGCAGCGCTGGGCGAGGCCGCCGAGCTGGCCGGCTCGTTCGGCGTGCGGATCGCGCTGGAGTTCCAGAAGTCGTCGCCGATCTGCGCCTGCCTGGAAACTGCGGTCGCGATGGTGGCGCAGTGCGGCAGCCGCAACGCGGGCGTCTGCCTGGACGCGTTCCATTTCCAGACCGGACCCAGCAAGCTCGAGGACCTCGACGGGCTGCCGGGCGAGCTGATCGCCTGGGTGCAGCTCTGCGACGTCAGCGGCACGCCGCGCGAGCTGGCCGGCGACGCCGACCGCGTCCTGCCAGGGGACGGCGATTTCCCCATCGCGGCGATCGTCGATCGGCTGGCGCGGACCGGCTATGACGGGTATGTCGCGCTCGAGCTGCTCAACCCCCATCTCTGGCAGGTCGCCGCCGATCGCGTGACCGAGATCGGGCAGCGGGCGCTGCGCCGCGTCCTGGGCCCGTGGCTCGACGATTCGGCCGACGCACCCCCGACGGCCGGCGTCGGGACGGCGGCCGGGCGCGAAGGAGGACCATGAGCGTGTCGTCGGTGGCGACCCTCCAACCCGCGACGGCGCTGTTCCGCGAGGAGCAGTACTTCGACTGGCGCGTCTATGCCCTGATCGCATCGGTCGAGGCCCTCACCGCGCTCGGGTTCCTCCAACGCGGCGCCTGGTCGCACGAGTTGCTCCTGGGCCTCGCCGTCGGGACCGGGCTGCTCCTGGGCCTCGCCGTCTTCCTGCTGCACATGACCACCGAGGTGACCCCGACCGACGTCCGGGTCTGGTTCGCCTGGGTGCCGGTCTACCGGCGGGTGGTTCCGCTGCAAGACATCCGCCGCGTCGAGCACGCGACCTTCCGGCCGATCGCCGATTACGGCTTCTGGGGGATCCGCTCGGGTCGCGATGGCGAGCGCGCGCTGATCGCCCGCGGCAACCGCGGCGTCCGGCTCGAGCTGGCCGACGGGTCGCTCCTGTTAATCGGCAGCCAGCGCCCCGAGGAGCTGGCACAGGCGATCCAGAGCGCACTCCGACCGCCCACCTGAAGCGACGTGGTCCGTTCTCAGTTGCCAGGGGCCCGCGCACGGGTTCGTCTCCCCATGGGACCGGGGACCCGGGAACGGAAAGGGTCGTCGCCGACCGACATGCAACTCCCTCAGGACCCGGATGATCGTCGGGGGAGCGGCTGCGATGGATTCCCATGAAAATGGAGCCCGAGCCTGCCGGAAGTCAGCCCGATGCTCCTCACAACCTGCGTCCGAATCAGCGGACCACTCGAAAAACGGAGGCCGGGTGTCCAGAATGAATCGGGTTGCGCAGGTAATACGGTGGGACAGGGGGACCGATGGGTGACGATGCGGGCGAATCGTCGGTTCTGATCGGGCATGCACAGGCCGGGGACCGGGAGGCGCTGAATGAACTCCTGGAGCGGTACCGCGACCGGTTGCGCCGTATGGTCGAGATGCGGCTGGATCCGCGCCTGCAGGCGCGGATCGACGCCTCGGATGTGATCCAGGAGGCGTACGTGGAGGTCGCAGAGCGGCTCGACGAGTATCTGCGGGATCCGAAGCTGCCGCTATTCCTCTGGCTGCGGCTGGTCGTCGGCGAGCGGCTGGTCACGCTGCACCGGCACCACCTTGGCGCCCAGATGCGCGACGCCAACAGGGAGGTGTCGCTATACCGCGGCGCACTGCCGGCGGCCAGCTCGGCGGCGCTGGCGGCGCAGTTGCTGGGCCGGCATACCTCGCCCACCCAGGCCGCCGTGCGCGCCGAACGCATCCTGCGGTTGCAGGAGGCACTCAACGCGCTGGAGCCCATGGACCGCGAGGTCCTTTCGCTGCGACACTTCGAGGAATTGACCGCCGCCGAGACCGCCCGCGTGCTGGGGATCGAGGAATCCGCCGCGGCCAAGCGATACTTCCGCGCGTTGAAACGCCTCAAGGTGATCCTCGCCGCGATGCCTGGCGGACCCGAGGGTTTTTGACATGGCCATGGATAGCTCGGAACGCTTCGTGCTGCTGAACCACCTCGGGGACGAGTTCGCCGCGCGGTATCGCCGCGGCGAGCGTCCGTCGTTGCAGGAGTACATCGACCGCCATCCCGAGCTGGCCGAGGAGATCCGCGAATTCTTCCCGGCCATGGTCGAGATCGAGCAGGTCAAGGACGATCGCGACGCGGTCACCGGCCCCGCGACCACCGGCCCGCTCCCGCCGCTGGGGCGGCTGGGCGACTACCGGATCATCCGCGAGATCGGCCGCGGCGGGATGGGGGTCGTCTACGAGGCCGAGCAGGTCTCGCTCGGCCGCCGGGTCGCGCTGAAGGTGCTGCCCCGGCAGCTCCTAACCGACCCCCAGAGCCACCAGCGGTTCGAGCGCGAGGCCCGTTCGGCGGCGCGGCTGCACCACACCAACATCGTGCCGGTCTTCGGCGTCGGCGAGCACGAGGGGCAGCCCTATTATGTGATGCAGTTCATCCAGGGATCGGGGCTGGATGAGGTCCTGAAGGAATTGAAGCGGCTGCAAGCGGTGGGCAAGGAGGGGGGCGCCGACTCGCGCCCGACCAGCCAGCCGGCCCAGCGTGAGGACGGCATGGCCCCGCCCGCGACCGGCAGCCGACCGTCCGCCGTCCCCGGCCGCGACGCCACCGCGGTTGAGGTCGCTCACTCGCTCTGGACCGGGCGGTTCGTCCCGGCGGAGGACAGCGACGGGACGCTGGCCGGAGACGCCACCGATGGGGCGATCGAACCGGCCGCCATGGCGGATATCGAGGACGTCCCGTCGGCGCCGGATCCCGTACCCGGGCTCATCTCCGATTCGTCCACGGGGTCGTCTACCTCGGCGATTCTCGCGGGGGCAGGCTCATCATCGCGGGGCGGCAAGCGGCGGCCCAGCTACTGGCAGAGCGTGGCCCACGTCGGGGTCCAGGTCGCCGACGCCTTGCAGCACGCGCACGCCTTGGGTGTGCTCCACCGCGACATCAAGCCGTCGAACCTCCTGCTCGACACGGCCGGCGTGGTCTGGGTGGCTGACTTCGGACTGGCCAAGGCGACCGACCAGCAGGATCTGACCCACACCGGCGACATCCTGGGCACACTCCGCTACATGGCCCCCGAGCGATTCCGGGGCGAGGGGGACGGCCGGGCCGACGTCTATGCCCTGGGCATGACCCTCTACGAGTTGCTCGCGCTGCGGCCGGCGTTCGACTCGCCCGACCGGCTCGAGCTCATCGAGCAGATCAAGGCGGAGGACCCGCCGCGTCCGCGTGCGCTCGACGGCCACATCCCGCGCGACCTGGAGACGATCGTGCTGAAGGCGTTGGCCAAGGACCCCAAGGCCCGTTACCAGTCGGCCGAGGCGCTGGCCGAGGACCTGCGACGATACCTCGCGGACGAACCGATCCGGGCACGGCGCGTAACACCGCTGGACCACGCGATACGCTGGTGTCACCGCAACCCGGCAGTGGCGGCCCTGGCGGCGAGCGTCCTTGTGCTCCTGGTCGCCGTGGCGGTGGTCGCGTCCGTCGGCTACGTGCGGACGAGCCTGGCCCTGGCGAAGGTCGACGAGCAGTGGAAGGCGGCCGAGCACGAGCGCGAGGTCGCCCGCGCCGCGCAGGCCAAGGCGACCGACGAGGCGGCGCGCAACCGACGCTTGCTCTACGACTCCGACATGCAGTTGGCGGCGCAGCTCTGGAAGAGCGAGACCGTCAACGCCCGCGTCGTGGCCGAACTCCTGGAGTCCCACGTCCCCCGGCCGGGCGAGGACGACCTGCGCGACTTCGCCTGGCGCTACCAGTGGCGGCTCCTGCACGATCCGCCGGCCTTCAAGCCGCAGAAGCCAGTCCTAGCTTGCGCCGTGGCGCCCGGCGGAGATGTTGTGACGTACGACGGCTCGCTGCTCCGCTGGTGGGACAGGGTCACGCACCGCGAGACCCGGCGTCGGAGTCCGGCGGCCCTGCCCAACCGCTGCTGTTGCCGGTTCTCTCCCGGAGGCACGCTGCTGGCGCTGGGGACGGCGGACGGATCGGTCGATCTCTACGACGCGGCGACCGATCAGGAGCGTACCTTCCTCCGGGGCGCGGCCCCGCTGAGGGCCCTGTGCTTCTCGCCCGACGGTCAGAAGCTTGTGACCATCCACGCGGACAGGCAGGCCCGGGCCTGGGAGGTCGCCACGCGGCGGGAGCTGGCGACCTTTGCGCTCCGGTTGCCGACGGGCATCGTCGCCAAGTCCCGGAACGTGCCGCCTTTTTGGGACTGCGCGCTGTCGCCGGATGGCAAGACGCTCGTGCTCGTCGGCCACCCGGACCATGATCAGGTGGCGTTCTCCCGTGCGGGCCGGGTCGAGCCCGAGGTCCGCCCGATGGGGGGGATATCGGTGAGGTGCGTCGCCTTTTCCCCCGACGGGCGTACGATCGCGTCGAGCGACGACGCCGGCCGGGTGGACATCTTTGACGCTGCTGAGGAGCGGCACCGTGACCGATTCGCCGCTCACATGGGCCAATTGACTTGCCTCGCATTCTCCCCGGACAGCACTCTGCTAGCCACGGGCGGCTACCCGGGATTTGTGAGCGTCTGGGCCCTTGCCGGACGACAGCGTCTGTTCCTCTTCAAGGGACCCACGGTCGGGGTCGGCCATCTGGCCTTCTGCGCCGACGGCAAATCGCTCGTCTCCAGCAGCGTAGACGGATCCGCCAGGCTGTGGGACCTCACGAAACGGGGGGAGGCGTGGACCCTCTTGACAGACGGGGGTTGGGTGCCCCGCGTGGCTTATTCGCGGGACTGCAAATGGCTTGCGGCCGCTGCGGGGCCGCTCGCGCTCTGGGACGCTCGGACCGGGGTACTCGTGCGGCGGCTCGCATCCGCCGACAGTGTGGCGTTCTCCCCGGACAGCAAGATCCTGGCCTCCGGCGGGGGGACTCACGCGTGCGCGTGTGGGACCTTGAAACCGGCCGCCTCTTGCGGACCCTCGATGGACGACCGCGCGAACCAAACGGATTCCGCCGTGTCGTCGGGTCGCTTGCCTTTTCCCCGGATGGGAAGTGGCTGGCGGCGGGGTTCGGCCACATCAACTGGTTCGACATGACATATGACCCTGTGGGCAAGATTTTGGACCGCGGTGACGATGACCAGGTAGTCAAGACCTGGGACGTGGCCTCCGGGCAGGAGGCGGCCACACTGCCGCACAGGAATACGGTGCCGTCCCTCGCCTTCTCCCCAGACGGCGAGACACTGGCGACCGCGTGTCACGACGGCAGCCTACGGCTCTGGGCCGTGGGCTCCTGGAAGTTGGCGCGGAGCTGGAAGGGTCCGGACACCTTCGACGCGCTGGCCTTCGGGCCCGACGGCCGCACGCTGGCGACCGGCAGCGGGGACGGCGCTCCGCCTCTGGGATGTGGCCACGGGCCAGACGCTGCGCGTGCTCGGGCGGCACTCCCACCGGGTCTTTGACGTGGCCTTCTCCCCGGACGGGAAGACCCTGGCCTCGGCCAGCGCCGACTACACAATCAGGCTGTGGGACGTGGTCAGCGGCCGCGAGTTGCGCACCCTGGCAGATCACACGAACTGGGTGCTGAGCGTCGCCTTCGCGCCGGGCGGCGATGTTCTTGCGAGTGGAAGTGAGGATGGTACGGTCCGGATCTGGGATACCCTGGACCGCGCCGAACTCCTCTCGGACTGGCTGACACGGGAACCTCAACCGGATCATGCCGGCGCCCGCATTGACCGCGCCCGGGCGTACCTGGCGCTGAAGCAGCCCGACAAAGCTGTCGCGGAGGCGACGAGGGCCGTCGAGCTGCAACCGGAGAGCTTCGCGGCCCGGGAGGCTCGCGGCGACATCTACCTGGGGCTGAAGAAGTGGGTCGAGGCGCTGGAGGACTACAGCAAGATCGTGGAACTGCAGCCCGGCGATTTGCGGGTGTTGATCCTCCACGCGGACCTCTCGGCTCGCTGCGAAAAATGGGCTGACGCCGCGGACGACTTCGCGAAGCTCATGCGGATGGACGCGGCCGACTCCCCACCCGCCTGGTATCTCTTGTACCGCCGTGCCCTGGCCCTCCTCGCGAGCGGCCAGCAAGCGGAGTACCGCAAGATGTGTGCGGAAACGGTCGATCGCTTTCCGACGACGGCGGATGTCCAGACGGCCTTTTTCACCGCCTGGACGGCCGCCCTGCGCCCGGACGCGGTGCCCGATTTCGCCTCGGTCCTCCGCCTGGCCGAGAAGGCGGGGGCAGGGGGGGCTCTCGACGCACGTTCTCATCAGGCCATCGGAGCGATCCTTTACCGGATGGGACGCGTGGAAGAGTCCTTGAAGCACTTCGACGCCGCGGAAGCGGCGGATAACCCCCAGGGGCAGAATTCGCCCGCGTACTGGCACTTCTTCCAGGCTATGGCCCACCACCGGCTGGGTCATAAGGAGGCGGCACGTAACTGGCTCGCCAAAGCCGTGGCGGAAACCGAGAAGGAGCTCCTTGCCGTCGCGCAAGACCCGATCGCAGGGATGTGGGTTCGGAAAGCCACGTTGGAGTTGTTGCGTGCCGAAGCCCAGGCGTTGCTCAGTGAGACCGCCGCGAAGCCGGAGAAGAGAGACGTGTCGGGCTGGCGCTGGTCAATAGGTCTCGACGATCAGCCGGCCGTCGGGCGCGGCCAGGGTGTAGGTCCCGTCGAAAGTCAGGCGGACCTGGTTGATCACGCCGGTCAGACCGAGCAGGTTCCTGGGATCCGGCGTGGGGACGTCGGGATCGCCCAAGAAGTAGCAGGGGAAGAAGTACTCGATCGGGTCCAGGCCGACGACGCGGGCCCGGAGCAGGCCGGCGCGGGCCTCCCGGCTGCGGAAGGTCAGCCCGCGCACCTGGCGCCTAGGCATCGGAAGGTCGAAGGTCTTCGCATCCGCCGCCGGCATGGTGGTCATCTCTGTGCCCGAGTCGAACAGGAAGGTGAGCCTTCTCCACGCGTTCTGGTTGGTTCTCAACTCCAAGTCGAGCTTGGCGCGCAGGACCTTGTCGCCGGTCGTCGTCAATATCCTGTTGTCCAGCGGGATTTCGACTCGCGCCATCTATACCGTCCCTATGACGACACCTTCAAGGGTCGCGTCGGGGTGCTCCTCGAGGTACTTATGAGCCTCTTCCCAGCCCACGGCGAGGACCTCGACGCCCTCGGGCGTGCGGCGGTACGCGATGTAGGAGCCGTCGTAATACCAGTAGAGGACATTCTCGTCGAGGATGCGCTGCCGGGCCTCCGGCGAGTAGCCCGATCCGTGCTGGCGGATGCACTCGGCCTCGTGGCGGGCGACGAGCTCGGCCAACTCGGGGGGCACCGGCAGCAGGCCGCGGGGCTTGACGAACGTCGGGTCGTGCGCCGGCAAAGTCTCATCGATGAGTCGGTCGGACATGGCAGTCGCCTCCGGGACGCGCGGGTCGATCTCGCTCTCCTCATCGTCCGCCAACAGCCCCGGCCCGGCAAGAGCGACTCTCGCGTTTCACGGCGTCCGACCCGGCCGGACGGTCCCGGCTGGCTCGGGCTGGCCCGGCGCGATCGGAACCGAGATCGGATCGGGCCGGACGGGCAGCCAGACCGTGAAGCGGCTGCCCCGACCGGGACCATCGCTGGAGACGTTCACGCCGCCACCGTGCATCTCGACGAGCTTCTGGACCATGGTCAAACCGATGCCCAGGCCCCCCTCGGCGCGGTTCAGCGCGGTCCCCCTGGGTGAACAGGTCGAAGACGCGCGGGAGCAACTCGGGAACGATCCCGATGCCCGTGTCGGTCACGCGGATGACCGCCCGATCCGGATCCCGGGCGACCTCCAGCTCGATCCGGCCGCCGGGCTCGGTGTACTTGGCCGCGTTGTTGAGCAGATTGACGATCACCTGCTCGAGCCGCGCCGGATCGGCCTGAAGCTCGATCGGATCGGACGGGATCGTCAGGACCAGGTCGTGCCCCCGCTCGTCGATCAGCGGCCGGACCACCTGGGCGGCCGAGCGCATCACCGTGGTCAGGTTGAACGCGCTGCGACCGGAGCTGGATCTTGCCGCGACTGATCCGCGAGACATCCAGCAGGTCGTTGACCAGCCGGGTGAGCTGGCGGACCTGGCGCTCGATGACCTCGAGGGACCAGTCGTGGGTATCCTCGGCTCCGGGGTGCGCCAGGAGCTGCACCGCGTTGGACATGGCGGCCAGCGGGTTGCGCAGCTCGTGCGCGAGCATGGCCAGGAACTCGTCCTTGCGCCGGCCCTCCTCCGCGACCCGCGCCTCCGCCCGCCGCCGCTCCGTGACGTCACGGAAGACCAGGACCACGCCCTCCACCTCGCCGCCCGGGCCGCGGATCGGCGCGCCGCTGTCGTCGATGGGCCGCTCGGCGCCGTCGCGCGCGATCAGCACGGTGTGATTGGCCAGGCCGACGACCGTCCCCTCGGCGATCACGCGCGTCGCCGGGCTCTCGACCGGCTGGCGCGTCTGCTCGTTGATGATGCGGAAGACCTCCTCGAGCGGGCGCCCGACCGCCTCGGCCTCCTCCCACCCGCAGTGCGATCCGGCCACGGGGTTCATCAACAGCACGCGCCCCCGGGCGTCGGTCGCGATCACCGCGTCGCCGATGCTGGAGAGCGTCGCCGAGAGCCACTGACGCGAGGCCTCCGCCCGCCGCCGGGCTCGGTGCAGGGCCTCCAGCAGCACGGTGTAGACCGCCCCGAGAAAGAATATTATGAATATGTCATTGTACGTCTTGCTCGTGAAGGTCGCCCCGGAGTGAATCGCGACAGCGACGATGATGCCCTCGAAGAGCACCGTCGCGAACAGGCCCGGTCCGATCCCTCCATACCAGGCGCTGAAGAAGATGGCCAGGAAGACGACCGGCGCGATCCCCGGGGCGATCGACCGGATCTGCATCAGGGCGATCACGATGAATATCGCCGCGGCGGCGACGCCGTAGCGGACCGGCCAACTGCTCCGCTTCATCGTCGGGTTTCCGAAACGTCGTCCTGCCTCGACTCATGTCCGCTGACGGATGATCGCAATCTCGCAGATTCCGCACCACTTGGCCAGAGCATCCCGTTTTTTTCGCCGTCGGACGCCGCAGGATCCCCCGTGCCATCCCGGCGAAATGCGCGACCGAGGTTGACTGAGCGAGATCCCGAGGAGCCGACCAATCAGATTTAGTAAATTCTCATATATAATCAAAGTTGACGCCATTCGTCGGCGGTCTCCGCAACGGCGGTGCGCGGGCAGGACTCGCCGGTCGGTCGAGGTTGACGGGGTCGTGCAATCCGAGATCAGCCGGCACGAGAATTGCTAATACCTCGAATGGAATCACCCTTGAGGGACGGAGTCCATTCGGAGCAAGGCGGCGGGAGCGAGCTGGAAGACCGAGTCATGAAGGCCCGGTACCGAGTCTCTAACGCGAGAGGTTCCTCATGAGTCAGGGCAAGAGCAGCAGCAAGGGCACGCAGAGTCGGGCCGGCAAGTCCGCGACGGGCGCCGCCAAGCCGGCGAGGAAGGCGACGAAGAAGGCGGGCGCGCGGCGCCAGGCGGAGAGCGTCCTCCGCTCGATCGGCGAGTCGGTCGTGGAAGGGGCCGAGGCGGTCGCCAATGTGGGAGCCAAGTTGATCGAGGGTGTCAAGGAGCGGCTCTCCCCGACCTCGGCCTCGACTCGCTCACCCTCGCGCGGCAAGGCCAAGTCGTCAACTTCGCGCCCGGCGCGAAGGCGAAATCCCCCGGATCCTCTTCGCGCGGCGCGACGAAGGCCAAGACGAAATCCGCGGCGTCCAAGGCTAAGGTATCCTCCGCCAAGGCCAAGGGGTCGTCGGCGAAGTCGAGCGGGTCGTCCTCGGGCTCCGCGGCGAAGTCGTCCGGCACCAGGAAGTCTCGCTGAGGCCAAGCTGGCGAACCGAAACCTTGCCGGCCCCCGGAAGTGCCGCTACCATCGTCCGCGCCGGCCGCCGCCTCGCCGTGACACCGAGACCATCGCTGGACAACGGACCGGCGAAACCCGATCGGAGCGAGGAACCACGAAAACACACGAAAAAACGCGGACCCATGCGGGGCCGGGGACGGCTTGACCAGTCGCTCCCCTTTCGTGTATCTCGTGTTCTTCGTGGTTCCTTCCCCGTTTTCTCCGCGGTGACTGCGATGAAGTCGCTCCTCCTCTCGCTGGCCGTGGTCGCGACCGCCGCGGGTCTGGTCCCGGTGCGGGCGCAATCGCCCGACGTCGCGCGACCCGCCGAACGCCGCGAGGTGACTCGCGAGTTGACGCTCGATCATCGCTATCTGCATCTCCCGGTGAAGACGGGCGCGCCGAAGCGGCGCATGTCGGTGGTCGTCGACGGCGAGACGGTCCGCGAGTTCGAGATCGAGCTGGCCGACGACCCCGGCTGGTGGGCCCACCTCGACGTGAGCGATTGGCGCGGCAAGAAGGCCGTGCTGCGCGTTGACCGCCTGCCCGAGGGTTCGTCCGCGTTGCGGAACGTCGTCCAGGCCGACGACATCTGGGCTGGCGGCGCCGTCTATCGCGAGCCGCTCCGCGCCCAGTTCCACTTCTCGCCCCGACGCGGCTGGAACAACGACCCGAATGGACTCGTCTATTCCGAGGGCGAGTATCATCTGTACTTCCAGCACAATCCCTACGGCTGGAACTGGGGGAACATGCACTGGGGCCACGCCGTGAGCCGGGACCTGGTGCACTGGCGGGAGCAGCCGATCGCGATCTATCCGCGACGGTTCGACGACTGGGCGTTCTCCGGCAGCGCGGTCGTGGACGAGTCCGACTCGTCCGGCTGGCGACGCGGCGAGACCCCGCTGCTCGTCGCCGCCTACACCAGCACCGGGCGCGGCGAGTGCATCGTGTATTCGCGCGACCGGGGCCGGACCTGGATCGAGTTCGAGGGAAACCCGGTCATCCGGCATCAGGGGCGCGATCCGCGCCTGCTCTGGCACGAGCCGACCCGCCGCTGGGTGATGGCGGTCTACGACGAGTCCGACGGCAAGCGGTGGATCGCCTTCTATACCTCGCCCGACCTGAAAGCCTGGAGCTTCCGCAGCCGCGTCGAGGGCTTCTTCGAATGCCCCGACCTCTTCGAGCTCCCGCTCGACGGCGACGCGAGCCGCCGCAAGTGGGTGCTCACGGCCGCGAGCAGCGAGTACGTGGTGGGGACTTTCGACGGCGCGACGTTCCGCCCGGAGACGCCGAAACGGGCCGGCCATCGCGGTCGGGGCTTCTACGCCGCGCAGACGTTCAGCCACGACCCGCGCGGCCGCGTCGTGCAGATCGGCTGGCTCCAGACGACCACGCCGGACATGCCGTTCAACCAGGGCATGTCGCTGCCGATGGTGCTGAGCCTGCGCACCACGCCGGATGGTCCGCGGCTGGCGTGGCAGCCGGTCGATGAGCTGAAGGACTTGCGATCCCGGACGATCCTCCGGTCATCGGGGGCGATCGGGCCCGGCGAGAACCCACTGGCCGGGGCGAGCGGCGAGCTGCTCGAGATCCGTGCGACCTTCGACCCGGGGCAGAGGAGCCTCTTGACTCTGAAGGTCCGCGGCGTCGAGATCGTCCACGACGCGGCGAAGCGGGAGATCCGCGTGGGCGACCTGGTGGCACCGGCGCCGCTCGTCGGGGGCAAGCAGCGTCTCATCGTCTTCGCCGACCGCACCGCGCTGGAGGTCTTCGCCGGTGACGGGTTTACCTATGTGCCACTGCCGATCAATCTCGACGCTCGGGACACGCGCCTCGAAGCCCGCGTCGCGGGCGGGCCGATCCGGCTCGAGTCCCTCGAGGTGTTCGAGTTGGGTCCGATCTGGCAGGCACGCGAAGGGCGGCCGATTCCGCCCAGGCCAAGAGTGAACCCGGGCGGTCGCACCGATCTGTAAGACGACGCAGCGGCAGGCATTGCAATGGGCCGCGCCGGCCGATATCATCAGAATCCAGGGTTGGCGCTCCGTCGGCGGTCATTCCGCGAGGATCACCCGCCTCGGTCATCGGTCCAGTCAATCGGGGGATTAGCTCAGCTGGGAGAGCGCTTGCATGGCATGCAAGAGGTCAGGGGTTCAAGTCCCCTATCCTCCACTCACAAATCGACCGGCAACACGGAGTTAGAACGACTGCTAACGGGCAACCATCGGAAGGTAGCAACCGGGCGATGATTCCGGCCGGTTGAGCATCGGCAGAGAACCCCCGATCGGGTCGATGAAGATCCGTGCTCCAACATCGTTGTCGGTTCTCGTTCCCGCGCATGGTCCCCGGCACTGCGGCGGCTTCCGCGACGGTTCTCGGACCCATTGGCGGTCGTCTCCACGATGAGAGCAACTCGCCGTGCCGAATCATCAATCCCGCAGGGCGGATGAATTAACATCATTATAATATATTAAATATGACTAATTAATTAGACATAGAGATTTAAAAATTCCCGAGACTATGGTGCGCGATCGGACGTGCAATTCCAACAAGTGGATTGAGCTTTCGAGCGACGCGGCGTATGATTGCGTTAAGTCCATAAGAGATGGACGATCGGCGACCGCCTCTTGTTGCCTTCGAGAGCCGGTCAGCAAATCGCGACGATCCCGACGAGGCGTTGCGAGTGAACGGTCATTCCGCCGAGGGTTTTCCCCCAGTCACCGGTCTGTTGGCCCCGCTTGCTTGCCCGCCTTTGCCGTTGCGAGACGTTGTGCGTCTTCGACCCTCCTGATAGTCCCCCCCACCCAAGGGAATTATCAATGCACATTGTTCGACTCCTCCATGCGAAACGGATGGCCCTTTGCCTGGGCTTGCTCGGACTGCTCGCCTTGGCGAGCGGCTGCGGCGACAGTTCGACCACCGAAGCCCCGCCGGCGACCGCGGAGCAGAAGGAGCGAACCGACAAGATGAAGGAAGCCCGCTCGAAGCAGTTCGGGACGGGCGGCAAGCGGATTGTCGAGAAGGCCCCGAAGAAGCCATAGGCGGCCGGGGCCAGATGGAATCAAGCGGTGCCGCAAGGAACGCGTCGCTCGTGTCAAGCGTCACCGGCCCGGCGTTCCCGTCGTGTCCGAGGATCAGAGAATGGGGCCGCCGTCCGCCAGCCGGATTCGCACATAACAGGTTGTTGAACAAGGGGTTGCCGCTCCAATCCGGCCGGAATGCTGACGGGCCCCCGTTCAGGTGTGAATTCGATCGTTCTTGGCTGAACTTGTCGCTCTGAAACTCATAGCGATTCAAACAGTTCGGAGTCTGGCGCCGAAGGATCGTCGGTGCGATCGCCAGGCGATTCCATGGCTCCTCGATGCCAGCATCAGGTCGAGAAGTCCCGATTCTTGTCTTTTTCGTTCTTGAGGGGACGCAGTCGCTGGCCTTCCAACTGGCGGGCCGATCCTTCCTCTCATGGTCCAAATTCGATCGCCCGCGGCGTGGCGGATCTGGGCGATTCGATGAGTCGATCATTCTCTGGGGTCGGTGAGGTGCATTAAGACGCCTATTCCGATAGAGAATGCGCCTTGCTGGAGGTCCTGAGGCACCGCCTGATGGATCGGGTGTGTGTGAGTTGTCCGGTCCGATGTGATTCCTCATTCTTCTTCGAGCGGAGATCCGTCATGAAGCTGAAACCGCGACACGGGTTCACGCTGATCGAGCTCCTCGTCGTCATCGCCATCATCGCCGTCCTGATCGCCTTGCTGCTGCCCGCGGTGCAGTCCGCGCGCGAGGCGGCGCGGCGCGCGCAGTGCTCCAACAACCTGAAGCAGATCGGCCTGGCGATGCACAACTACCACACGGGCAACAACAAGTTCCCCCAGGGAACGTCGGACGAGGCCGCCTACGCGCCCTTCGGCTACTCGGGCGGCTGGGGAATGTGGAGCGCCCAGGCTGAGATGCTCCCATTCATGGAGCAAACGCCCATCTACAACGCGATCAACTTCAGTTGGGTCGGCGCCTTCGGCAAGGGGTCGTTCATCAACGGCACGTCCTACACGACGATCATTGCGTCCTACCTCTGCCCGTCCGACACCAACGCCGCCTACGGCGGCCGGCCTTCGGTGATCAGCAACGATCCGCCCAACATCAACAGCTACCGCGGCAGCGTCGGCACCACCACGTCCGTCTGGGGGAGTAACTCCGGGTACGCCGCTTGCGAGCCCGACCCCTTCATGATCAACGGCCCGTACAATACGTGCGGCCAGCCGTACTCGACCGGCGTGTTCGTCTATTACCTCGCCTTCGGCATCCAGGACTGCACCGACGGCACCTCGAACACCGTCGCCTTCGCCGAGTCGCTGGTGGGCAGCCCGAATTACAACATCCTCGGTCCCAGCCTGCGGAACAACGCGATCGAGGGAGTGACCGCCGCCGGAAATGCGCAGGCCGCCAATGCCCTCGCGTTGCCGCAAGCCACGTTGACCGCGGCGCTCAACGCGTGCACCCAGGCCTACCAGCAGCAGACCTCGATCAACATCTCGGTGGGAAATCGATGGGGCTGGGGAGGTACGGCGGAGACCCTGTTCAACACCGTGGTCCCACCCAATTCGAAGACATGGGCGTGGAACACCTGTCAGCACTATTGTGCCGGGTGTGCGCCTTCCGAGGCGGTGTTCTCGAACGCCCAGAGCAACCACCCGGGCGGCGTGAACGTCATGATGGCCGATGGGAGCGTGCGTTTCGTCAAGGACTCGGTGAGCCAGTTAATCTGGATGTCCCTCGGCACCAGGAATGGCGGCGAGACCATCAGCTCCGACGCGTATTGACCCGAGCGGGTGCCGAGCGCCCGATCATGGTGAGATCCCAGGGTAAGGTCCGGCGGGGCGCTCACTCCGCCGGACCTTATCGCCTGATGGCCTGTCGGCTGTCGAGACGACGATGCGTGGTCGCCTGTTGATCGTTTTCGTCGGGCTCGGGGCCGTGCTGGCGGCATGGTTCGTGGTTGTCGCGGTGGAGTCGCGACGATTTCAGACCGAGCTGCAGCAGGCCCGGCGAGAGCTGGCCGCGCGGCGGTTCGGCCCGGCCCGGGCGCGGCTCGCCCGGCTGGCGCAGCGCCGGCCCGGCCAGGGCGAAGTCGAATATCTGCTGGGCGCTTGCGAGATGGCCCAAGGCCATTCCGAGTCCGCCATGGCGGCCTGGAGCCGTGTCCCGGCCCACGCCGCGGAGGCGCCCCTCGCGTCGCTGTCCCGCGGCCGGCTCGCCCTCGAAACCGGGCGGTACGGGCTGGCCGAGACGTGTCTGGACCTCGCGCAGCGCGGGGGGCGACCCCGCCAACGAGGCGCGCCGGCTCCTCGCGCGCCTTCACTGGATCACCGGCCGGCACGACGAGTACCGGAGCTTCTTGCGCCGCGAGTTCGACCATACACGCGATCCCGTCGAGACCCTGCGCCTGCTCTGGAGCCTCGACCACGAGCCGTATCCGATCGAAGGGATGCGTCAGACTCTGGAGAAGGCCGGCTCGATGGCTCCCGATGACGACCGCGTCTGGATCGCCCTGGCCGATCTGGCGACCCGTTCCGGACGGCTCGACGAGGCCAACGACCGGCTCACGCGCTGTGAGCAGGCACGCCCGAGCGACCCGTCGGTCTGGCGCGCCCGGCTCGAGTGGGCTCAGGCCGCTGACCGGCCTGACGAGCTGTTGCGCGCGGCAGGTCACCTCCCCGCTTCGGGCTGGCCGAGGGGGTCACTGCTGAAGCTGCGCGCCTGGCTCGCCGCGCGGCGGGGCGATCGCCGGGCCGAGCGCGAGGCCCTTGAACAGGTCATCGCCCTCGACCCGGAGGAGGCCGCCGGGCTGGAGCGGCTCGCCGACCTGGCTGCGGAGGATGGCGATCGGGACCGGCTCGCCGGGTTGAGGCGGCTCAAGGCTGCGCGCGACGCCGCGCGCGATCGCTACGCGACGCTCGTGCACCAGCTCGAACCGGCGCCGGCCCCGGCCGATCTCGCTCGCGCCGCCGAGGCACTCGGCCGACGGTTCGACGCCCGGGCCTGGTGGAAGCTCGCCGCCCGCCGGGACCCGTCCGGCCGGGCCGAGGCCGAGGCCGCGCTGGCTCGCCTGGCGCAGGCCGAGCCCGAGTCCGCGCCCGGCGGTCGGTCGCTCGAGGACCTGCTCGGGCCTCCGCCGGCCCCGAGGAAAGCATCGACCGGCCTCCTCGGGTCCTTGAGCGTCCCCGCCTTCACCGACGACGCCGAGCGACGCGGCATCGCCTTCACCTTCGATAACGGCCGCACCGACCTCCGCCAGCTCCCCGAGACCATGAGCGGTGGCGTGGCGCTGCTCGACTTCGACGGCGATGGATGGCTTGACATTTACGCGGTGGCTGGGGGCCCGTTTCCTCCACCCTCAGACCATCCTCCGTTTGGTGACCGCCTTTTCCGCAACCGGGGCGACGGCCGGTTCGAGGACGCCACCGTCGGGTCCGGCCTGGCCGCGCTCGCGCGCGGTTACGGGCATGGCGTCGCCGTCGGCGACTACGACAATGACGGCCGCCCCGATCTGTTCGTCACGCGATGGCGGTCCTATGGCCTTTACCATAACCGGGGCGACGGCCGGTTCGAGGACGCCACCGCGAGCGCGGGCCTCGGCGGTGACCGGGACTGGCCGACCTCGGCGGCCTGGGCCGACCTGGACAATGACGGCGACCTGGATCTGTATGTGTGCCACTACCTGCAATGGGACCCGGCGACCGCGGCCCCCTGCCACCGCGTGAACAGCGCGGAAACGACCTACTGCAACCCGCGCGGATTCCCCGCGCTGCCGGACCATGTCTTCCGGAACGACCGCGGCCGGTTCGTCGATGTGACGGCCGAGGCGGGCATCGTGGACCTGGAGGGACGCGGCCTGGGAGTCGTCGCGGCCGACCTCGACGAGGACGGCAGGACCGACCTGTTCGTGGCCAACGACACGTCGGCCAACTATTTCTTCCGCAATCTGGGCGGTTTTCGCTTCGTCGAGGAGGGCGTGGCTTCGGGGCTGGCGACCAGCGCGGGCGGCGGCTACCTTGCGGGGATGGGCGTGGCCTGCGGCGACTACGACGGCGACGGCCGGCTCGATCTGGCCGTGACCAATTTCTTCGGCGAATCGACGACGCTCTATCACAACCACGGCCGGGGTCTGTTCAGCGACCGGTCGGCCGCTGCCGGGCTCGCCGCGCCCACCCGCTTCGTGCTCGGCTTCGGGCTCGCCGCCCTCGATGCGAACAACGACGGGCGCCTCGACCTGGCGCAGGCCAACGGCCACGTCGAGGACTACCGCCCCACGATCCCCTACGCGATGCCCGCGCAGCTCTTCCTGGGCGACGCGTCGGGGCGGCTCATCGACGTCACGGACCGGGCCGGGGCGGCCTGGCAAGTACCCCGGCTCGGGCGCGGACTTGCAGCCGGCGACCTCGACAACGATGGCCGCATCGACCTGCTGCTGGTCGCCGAGAACGCCCCGCTGGCGATCCTCCGCAACCAGGCCGACGCGGAGAACCATTTCCTGATGCTCGCGCTCGAGGGAACCGCCTCGAACCGCGATGCCGTCGGGGCGCGGGTCACCGTGACCGCCTCGGGTCGGGCCCGGGTCGCGGTGCGGTTCGGCGGCGGCAGCTATCTCTCGGCGAGCGACTCGCGCCTCCACTTCGGCCTGGGACCGGCCCGAGTTGCCGAATGTGTCGAAGTCCGATGGCCCTCGGGCCGCCGCGACTGCTATCACGGGCTCGCCGCCGACGCCGGGTACCGGCTCATCGAGGGCGAGCCGGCGCCCCGGCCCATGACCGGCTTCGCTTCCCCTCCAATGAAGCGCTGATTGACATGAGTAGCCCGACCCAACGACGCCTTGGCCCTCTGGATGTGCTGTTGCTGTCCCTCTGGTGCGGGCTGGCCTCCGGGTTGCTCGAGGTGGGAGCCAGGGTCGTGTGCAGGCACATCGACCCGAACTACCGGCTCTACAACTTGAGCCGGCATTTCGTCTGGCTGGTTCCCCTGACGAACCTGCTCCTGTTCTCGATCATCGGTGTGTTCCTGGCGGTGGCAACGAAGTGCTGGCCCCGGCGAGGCGGCTGGCTCAGCCCACGCATCCTGTGCGCTCTGACCGTCGTGCCGATGTTCATGGTCGCCGGTCCCCAGGTCTACTCGGAGGCCTGGTTGATCCTCTCCCTGGGGATCGCGTCGCTCGTGGTACCGGTGCTCGAGCGGCATGAAACCGGCTTGCGACGGTCGCTCTTGAAGACGTTTCCCTGCCTGTTGGGACTGGTCCTGGTCCTGGCGTGTTTCCCGTTCGGACGAGACTGGCTCAAGCAGCGGCGCGAGACCGGCCGACCCGTTCCCGCCGCCGAATTGCCCAACGTGCTCCTGATCGTGCTCGACACCGTCCGTGCGGACCACATGAGCCTCTACGGCTATGGACGCGCCACCACGCCGGCGCTGGAGCGACTGGCGAAGCGCGGGATCCGCTTCGATGCGGCGCGAGCGACCGCGCCCTGGACCCTTCCCTCCCACGCCAGCATCTTCACCGGCCGCTGGCCCCACGAGCTTGCCGTCAAGTGGTTGGCTCCGCTAGGCACGAGCTTCCCCACGCTGGCCGAATACCTCGGGTCTCACGGATATGCCACCGCCGGTTTCGTCGCCAACACCTTCTATTGTTCGTACGACACCGGCCTGGACCGAGGCTTTACTCATTACGAAGACTACGTCCTCGAACGTCTCAGTCCGTTCCGGACGGCGCGGCTGGTTGACCTCACTCTGAAGACGATCGCCGAACTGGGTGGAAAACTGGGTGAACATATTGACGCCGGGCCGTTCCGCTCGCTGCGAGAATCGGTGCTCGGTGAGCTTCTGGTCGCCGACCAGAAGAAGCACGCGGGGACGATCAACGGCGAATTCCTCCACTGGTTATCGCGTCGTCCCGAGCCCGGTCGTCCGTTCTTCGCATTTCTCAATTACTTCGAAACTCATACGCGCTACCTGCTTCCCCCAGGAGCTGAGTACCGCTTCGGGCTGAAGCCACAGACGGATACCGATTTCCGGCTATTCGAGCGTTGGCGCGACATCGACAAGACGCGGCTACCCCTGCGCTACCGAACCCTCATCGTCGATTGCTACGACAATTGCCTGGCTTATCTGGACGAGCGGCTGGGAGAACTGTTCGATGAATTGCAACGCCGCGGCGTGCTCGATCGCACATTGGTGATCGTGACCGCCGACCATGGCGAAGGACTGGGAGAGCATGACCTGTTCGACCACGGTGAAAGTCTCTACCGCGCGGAACTTCGAGTGCCGCTCTTGATCGTGTTGCCCGCGCAGCCGGCATCAAGGCGTCGTTCGCGAAACCGTCAGCCTGCGCGACCTGTCGGCGACCATCACCGATCTGATCGGGCTCGGGTCCGGTTCTCCGTTCCCGGGTCAGTCGCTGGCCGGGCTCTGGCGAGATCCTTCCTCGACCGTCGCTTCCCTTTCGGGCGACGGGGCCCTCTCCGAGCTCGCGGATCCCAATCCAGCCAATCCCAATCAAGGTCGATCGCCGGCGGCTCGAGGCCCGCTGGTCTCCCTGGCCGCGGGGGATTTCGTTTACATCCGCAACGAAGCGGATGGACGCGAGGAGTTGTTCGACGAGCGCGACGACCCGCGCGAGTTAACGAATCGGGCACACGTCGATGGCATGCAACCCCTGGTGCAGCGTTTGCGGGCGCGTCTCGACCGGATCAGGGCCGAATCCTCGCAGCCCGCGCGATGAACCCCGCTCCGCGAGGGCCGGAGTCACCCGATCGTCGGCTCGACGCGGCATCGGTTCGATCATCGTCTCATCGCGACGGGGCAGGGGGCTTCGGCTGAAGGAGGACCTTGTAGGATTCGGTGCCCTCGGTGATCTCGATCGCCTGGTCGGCGGCGACATCGCGGAAGGTCTGGGTTGTCCGGCTCGTCGGCCAGGAAATCGTCAGCGCGGCGACGCGCGTCGTCTCGCCCAGACCGATCGTCTCGACGAGGCTGTTCCCGCCAAAACTGGAGTTGTTACCGACCGTGCGGTGGATCGACCGTGGCTGGCCATCCTTGGCATTGAGGTCGACCCGGATCCTGGCGCCGAGCGCCGCGCGGTTCGTCCTGGTGCCGATCAGTTTGACCTTCAACCAATGGCGGCCCGGGCCCGGGTTCTGAAACAAGGCGTTGTACGACTGGTCCCCGGGCGTCGCGCCGCCGAGCTCGACGAACAGGTCCAGGTCGCCGTCGCCATCGCAGTCGGCGAACGAGACACCGTGTCCCTTCTGGAGATGAGCGGTGCCGGAACGGGTGGTGACGTCCTCGAAGTAATGGCCCTCGACATTCCTGAACATGAGGTTGACTTCCAGGCCCTCGTAGGACATGTCGCCGGTCCCGAGGTAAATGTCGAGATAGCCGTCGTTGTCGAGGTCCCCGAAATTCGCGCCCATGGGAGCCATGGTCCGGGCGAGCCCGACCTCCCCGGCGATGTCGCGGAAGCCGGCCGAGCCGAGGTTGCGGTAGAACCGCGGGCGGCTCGCTCCCGCGATCTCGAGGCCCAGCGCGTCGCAGATGACCTCGGCGACCTTGGCCCTGTAGTCGTTGACGTAGAGGTCGAGTAGACCGTCGTTATCGTAATCCCAGAACCAGCAGGCGAAGCTCGTATCGGTGCCCGTGATGCCGAGTTGGGAGGCGACGTCGCGGAACTTGCCATTCCCCTCATTGTGATAGAGGCGGCACTCCTGGCCCATGTTCGAGACGAACAGGTCGAGCCGGCCGTCACCATCGTAGTCGCCCCAGGCCGACCCCTTGGCGCATCGCTCGTTGATCACGCCGGCCGCGGCGGCGACGTCCTGGAACTTGCCGTCGCCGAGGTTGCGGTAGAGCCGGCAGCGATTGCGGGGGTCGCGCGGCTCGGGAGACGAGACGACGCCCGGGGGCAGGTACTCGCCGCAGACGAAGACGTTGACGAGGCCATCGTCGTCGTAATCGCCCCAGGCGGCCGATTCGCTCGAAATCGGCTCGCCGAAGCCGCTGGCCACCGTGACATCCTCGAAGGCGCCGTTGCCCTTGTTCCGCAACAGCGAGAGTCGGAGCGGATTCTCCCAGGCACCGCGCAACAGCAGCACGTCGAGATCGCCGTCGTTGTCGAAGTCCGCCCGGGTGACGTTGAGGGCATAGACCTGCGATGCCAGACCGGCCCAGGCCGACCGATCGTCGAACGTTCCATCACCCCGATTGATGAACAGCGAGGCCCCCAGGTCGGCATCGAGCGAGGTGGTGAACAGGTCGGGGAGTCCGTCGCCGTTGAAGTCGTCGAAGATGCTCCCGCCTGCCAGATTCGGCCCGCGCGCCCCCAGGCCGGCCGGCAGGGCCACATTCGTGAACCGGCCGATGTCGCCGGCCGAATGATACAGCCTCGCCGGGAGCCGGTATTGCGGCGGGACCTTCTCGGGGTATTCGCCCAGCGTCATGTAGGCGATGTTCAAGAGCCAGATGACCCGGAGGTCTCGGGGCGAGGTCTCCAGGAAGGCGGTGAACCACCGGATCGCCTCGCGCGAGCCCGCCTGGTTGCGGTGGACGGCCTCGCGGCTGATCGGGAAGATGCAGCTCGACGGGCCGACGCATTCCAGGCAATTCTCGATCTCACCCCGGCGCATGGCGATGATCCCCAGCAGGGCCAACAGCCGGCTGCGGGCCTCGGCGGGGACTTCGGTGGCCCCGCTGGATTCGAGCGACTTCTCGAACCAGGAGGCGGCCTCCGGGAAATTGCCTTCGTACATGTACAAGATGCCGATCGACTGTTCCAGCGACGCCTTTTTCAAGATCTGTTCCCGGGTCGGCGGGGAGTCGAACTGGAGCTGGTCGTATCGCGCCTTGAGCGCCGAGATCCCCCTTCGGCCGCGCCGACGGACGGCCTCGCGCAGCTCGTCGAGCGACCCCAGGTCGCGGATCGGCGCCTGGAACCGAAAGGCGGTGGCGAAACCCCCGTCCTCGAACGCGTCCTGAGCGATGTAGTAAACGCCCAGGCGGGTTTGCGCATCGGCGGCCTGGGACGCTCGCCCGGCTCCAGTCCCCGCGCTCGCGCCGAGCCCGATCGGCCCGCCTCCGTGCCCCCGGGGCGAGGTTCAGCAGCCACGTCACCGCGCCCGCGGCCACGCAGACGCAGAACAGGCCGGTCAGGAAGAATCGGAGCGGCGCTCGCATCGGTCGTCACGGCTCAATGGGTCAAGCGTTGCTCCGGTACCAGGCGGCGGGCCAGCGAGCTCTCGACCCCCTCCGCAGATCGTCCAATCTTCCGCTCTGCGGCACAGCTCGTCAATCCCGGCGATGGATGCGGATGTAGTGATCGGTGAAACGGGTGTGGGCCATCGGAGTGGCGCGCTTGGGCATGTGGCACTCGATGCAGCCGGATGCCGGTTGGATCGGGCATGACGTCCGGTGGTCGGAGTCCGCGGGGCTGGTCGGTTTACCGGCACGGCTCGCCGCGGTGCCGTCGGAGGGATGGCATTGCAGGCACCGGGACTCGTACCATCGCGCCGAGGTCTCCGCATTGCGATGGGGGTCGTGACAGGTCACGCAGTCGAGGCTGTGATCGCCTTCCTTGTAGCAACGGCTCCAGGTCAGCGTGGTCCCCTGAAACCGGACCGAGTCGGGCGCGCCGGGCGTGAGCACGACACCCGACTTCGTCTGGCTGTGGCATTCCGCACAGCCCGACGACGGCCGGGCCGGATGCCAGGGACGCCCCCGCGATGGCGAGGTCCGCCGCATCACCCGAAGCGAACTCACGGGATGCGGCGGCTTTCAGGTGATTTCCGCCCGGTCCATGGCAACGCTCGCAGCCGATGGCACGATCGGACGACTCCGGGCCCGTCGCAGTGAGGATCGCGCGCGAATTGGTGGTGTGGCAACCGATACATTGCCGCACTTCATCGATCGCGAGGGAACGGCCCCGGTAGAGAGCGGCCTGCCTGCCCGGCTGAAGCGTCTGGCCGGTCGTCACATCCCAGCCCACTCGGTCCGGATACAACGAGAGCCGGCACTCGATCGCCTGGCTCTCCGCGTCGTGGCCGACCAGAGTCAAGCCCCGGTCGCCCGAGCCGAAGGCGTAGTCGATGACGGTCTGATAGACCTGGCCCTCGCTGCGGGTCTCCACTTCGAGGCCGTCGCCACGCTTGCGGAATTCATGCGAGACCCGGTCATTGCCGCGGTCGGCGATCGGCCGTTGGGGGAACGGGATCTCGGGCAGCTTGTCCGCGCGCACGAACGTGCGGGCGTGGCGACTGGCGGTGTGATCACGGAAGGTCCGCGAATGGCAGGCGACACAGCGCGATTCGCCGACGAACGCCGCCGGCTCGGGCTCCATCGGGTGCGACCGTCGATAGGCACGCGCCTGGGCCGAGACAGCCGCTTCGGTCGGGATCGCTTCCTGCAGGTCGCATCGGGCAAGCAGCCAGCAGGCTTCCGGATCGCGGGCCGAGCCGGTCAACGGCCGCAACCGCTCGCGTGCCAGGGCGGGTTGGCCCGTCTGGAGCAGGCAGCGAGCCAGTTGCTTGCGCAGGAAGTCCGGGTTGAACCAGGAACGTCCATTGGTCGGGTCGTTCCAACGCGAGTTCGAAGGCTCGCGCCGCGCCGGCCGGGTCCGATTGCTGGGTGCGAATCTGCCCCCGCAACAGCTCGGCGAGCGCATCCCGGCCGGGCTGAGCGAGAAGACTTTCGGCCTGTTGTTCCGCCTGGCTCAGCTTGTCCAGCCGGAAACAAACCTGCTCCAGCGCGATCCGAGACTCGAAGTGGTTCGGGTCGAGTTGAACGGCCTTTTCCCAGATCTTGATCGCCAGGTCGATCTTGCGATCACGGAGGCAGGCCTGACCGACCAGCAGGTAGTCCTCGGCCTCCATCGTGTCCCGACCCAGGCGCTCGAAGATCGCCGCCGCGGCGTGATCGCGCCCCTGGCGGTATAAAGCTCGACCCAGCAGGCGACGGGTGCGGGGGTCCTCACGGTCCGTCCTGAGCTGCTCGAGCGCGAGTCGCTCCGCGGCCGGCCAGTCCCGTTGCTCATAAGCGGCCCGGCCCTGCTCGAGGGCCCCCCGCTGGCGATCGCCCTTGATCCACCGCACCCCGGACCAGGCGACGCCCGCCAGGATCACCGTGCAGGCGAGACCCGGGACAAGCCATCGGTTTCTCACGAGTCCGCGCGGCATGGGTACCTAAAGATGTGTTTCCAATTTTCCTTCGATGCGCGGACGGCAGGATCTCCGGTCGGATTCGGTCGTTGCCCGCGGCGGGTCGGGTGCTAGCTGCACTGTACGTGACATGATAGTCCCCCGCCCGCTCGCGATCAACGACCGAATCGGCGATCCCCTGCCTGTCGTTACAACGGAACCCCCGGACCAACTCGATCCGCCAACGCGGGTCTTCGAGCAGCGGGCCCTCGCCAACGCCTCCCGCATGGCCCGGTCATCGCGAAACATGCCGCTCAGGTCACGAGCGTGATCTTGCGCGCCCTGGGTGAAATGACCAGTGTGGCATTGGTCCCGAACATGCCGTTATCGGTCCCGTCGAGGAAGCCCCCCAGGGTGTCGCTGATCCCGTCGGTCGGCTTGCCGTTGACCACGATCATTCCCCCGGTGAGGAATGCCGGCTTGCCGGCGATCGTCAGCGTGACGGCGTTGGTCGAGGCATTGTAGACGGCCGACATGAGCGCGACCGTCTTCGACAGCATCTTGCCCCGGACCTTGGCGATCTGAACCACCGCGTAATTGGCGACGTTTTGCGCAGGCGTGGTGGCGAGCGGCTTGCTGAAGGTGAGCACGAAGCCGACCGCGCGCCGGCGACTGCCCTTGCCCGCGTAGAGGATCTGCTCGCCCACGATCGTCGGCGCGACGTCGACCGTCACGGGAATGGTCAGCGTCGTCGTGAGTGCGTCGGTGTACGCCATCAGGCGGTAGCCGGCGCCGACCTGGTTGATCGACAGGCCGGTGAAGGTGGCCACGCCGTCCTTGGCCGTCGCGGTGAGCGTGCCGCTCAGCGTGGCCGTCCCGGGATTGACCAGGGCGACGGTGACCGGCCCGTTGTAACCCGCGTCCACCAGGCCGGACAGATAGTTGACCGATACCGACAGACCGAAGGAGTTGCCCGGCTGGACGAAGGCCGGCGGCTCGGTCGTGGCCGACACGTACAGCGCCGGCGTGACGACTCCGATCTTCGACGCGTTGAATTCCGCGAACCACAAGTTCCCGTCCGGTCCGGCAGCGATGCCGTAGGGATCGGAGCTCGCGGTCGGGATGGCATACTCGGAGATCCCGTGCGTGACGGGGTTGATCGTGCCGATCTGGTCGGGACTGGGCTCGGTGAACCAGAGGTTGCCATCGGGTCCCGCCGCGATCCCGACTGGATTCGTGGTGGCCGTCGTGGTGGCGAACTCGGTGATGGCGTGGGTCGTCGGGCTGATCACCCCGATCTTGCTGACCCCGTACTCGGTGAACCAGAGGTTGCCGTCGGGTCCTGCAGCGATGGAGAGCGGTTCCGCGGCCGCGGTCGGGATGGTGTATTCCGTGATGACGTGGGTCGTCGGGTTGATCACGCCGATCTTGTCGCCGGTAAACTCGGTGAACCAGAGATTGCCGTCGGATCCCGCGACGATTCCGTCGGGATTGGCGGTCGCCGAGGGGAGGGCGAACTCGGTGATGACGTGGGTCATCGGGTTGATCACGCCGATCTTGCCGGTTGCGTACTCGGTGAACCAGAGGTTGCCGTCGGGTCCCGCCGCGATGGAGAGCGGTTCCGCGGCCGCGGTTGGGATGGTGTATTCCGCGATGACGTGGGTCGTCGGGTTGATCACGCCGATCTTGTCGCCGGTAAACTCGGTGAACCAGAGATTGCCATCGGGTCCCGCAGTGATCCCTTCGGGCTCCGCGGCCGCCGTCGGCAGCAGGATGTCCGTTGTCACATGGCTCGTGGGATTGATCATGCCCACCTTGTCCACACTCAACTCAGTGAACCAGAGGTTGCCGTCGGGTCCCGCCGCGACATACACCGGCCCGGCGGCGGCGGTGGGCGTGGCGAAGTCGGTGATGCTCGTGTTGCTCAGCAGCCGGCGCGACTCGAGCGACTCGAGGCACGGGGTCCGCCCTCGCCGCCTCGCCGCGCCCTGACGCCGATCGATCGTCAAGCCGGCCCACCGGCCCGGCCGTCTGCGTTCAAGCCAGTTCATCGGTTCCCCCCTCATGATGGATGTGACAGATGGAATCGCCGGGACGATCTCGCGGCCGGACCTCGGAGACTCCTCCCCGATCCCCTCCTTCGCTCGTCGGGATCCCTTCTCCGCTCGACCGCCGGTGCGACGGGCGCGGCGCCGCGGCCGGCCCGAGGCGCACGCCAGTGTCAATCTGTCAATCAGGAGACCGGCACGCGGCCCGCAGCCGCGCTCGGATCAAGTCTTACAAATATCGATAAAACCCGTCAATTGGCTGGGAGTTACGGAGAGTGGATTGGTGCCGTACAGCAGCGGCTTTGCCAGCTTCCAGAGCTCCACCACGTCCTGCATGGCCTCGATGATCCGGGGAAACTTGCTGGCCCCCGACTGGGGCGGTGATCCGCGTCATCCCCCCGGATCGCTCCAGATGCGACGCCGCAACAACGATTCCAACCGCTCATCCGCGGCCCGATCCCTGTCCGCGCACCCTCGGCCCGACCGATGGAACCGGCCGGATTGTTCACCCAGGGCCGGATGCGGCGTCATGAAGCAGTGGTGTCCGGTTCCCCAGGTCCGTAGGGCAGGCGGCGCTCATCGAGCCTCAAATCCAGGATTCTTGAATCGGTCTTCTCTCCGTCTCTGCGGATCTTTGCGTCTTTGCGTGACACTCTTCATGCCCCAACCGGCGGCACGGCGCGGAGATCCTACGGGCGAGGATCGTCTTTCGGACCGCCCGCGTGCGGCGGATCGAGCGTGCGAACCGGCTCGTTCCTCATCGCGGGCATGTCCTGGGATCGGAGGACCACCCGGTCGGCCCGGGGTTCCGCCCGCCCGGAACCGGCCTTATACTCTCATCCAGGGCCGGAGGATGGTTTCGAGGAGAAAGCCGTGGTCTGGATCGCGCTGGTACTGCTGGCGATCTCGGGCGAGCTGCCGCCGAGCAATCCCGCGGCGCCGGTCGCGTTCAATCGCGATATCCGGCCGATCCTGTCGGACCACTGCTACCCGTGCCACGGACCCGACTCGGCCAGGCGGAAAGCCGGCCTGCGGCTCGATCTCGAGTCATCGGCCAGGGCCGATCATGACGGCCGTCGTCCGATCGTCCCGGGTGACCTCGCCGCCAGCGAGCTCTATCGCCGGATCACCGCCGAGGAGGCCGACGAGCGGATGCCGCCGCCGAAGTCGGGCAAGTCCCTCACCGCGCCCCAGCTCGAGATGCTCCGCCGCTGGATCGCCGAGGGCGCGCGATGGCAACCACACTGGGCGTTCATCCCGGCGGAGCGGCCCCCGATCCCCCGGTTCGGCCGCAAGGGGTGGGTGCGGAACCCGATCGACGCCTTCATCCTGGCCCGGCTGGAGCGCGAGGGGCTCGCGCCTGCGCCCGAGGCCGAACGGGGGATCTTGCTCCGGCGTGCGACCCTCGACCTGACCGGCCTGCCGCCGACCCTCGCCGAGCTCGATGCGTTCGAACGCGACACCGCCCCGGATGCCTACGAGCGGGCCATCGATCGCCTCCTGGCCTCGCCCCGTTTCGGCGAGAGGATGGCGACCCGCTGGCTCAACGCCGCGCGGTACGCCGATACCAACGGCTATCAGACCGACGCGCCGCGGATCATGTGGCGGTGGCGCGACTGGGTCATCGACGCCTACAACCGCGACATGCCGTTCGACCGGTTCACGATCGAGCAACTGGCCGGCGACCTGATCCCCGGCGCGACCCTGGAGCAACAGATCGCGACCGGCTTCAACCGCAATCATCGCGGGAACGGCGAGGGCGGCATCATCCCCGAGGAATACGCCGCGGAGTATGTGGTCGATCGCGTCGACACCACGGCGACCGTCTGGCTGGGCCTGACCATCGGCTGCGCCCGGTGCCACAGCCACAAGTTCGACCCCGTCACCCAGCAGGATTACTACCGGCTCTTCGCCTACTTCAACAACGTCCCCGAGAACGGCCGCGCGGTCAAGTACGGCAACTCGCCGCCTTTCATCAAGGCTCCGACCCGCGCCCAGCAGCGGGAGCTCGATCGCCTTCAAGGTCGGCTGGTCGAGCTGGAGCGGCAGGCGCAGCAGCGCGAGCCGGAGATCGCCTCAGCCCAGTCCGCCTGGGAGTCGTCGATCCCCCGTCGCCCGGCGATCGGCTGGTCCCTGGACGAGCATCGGATCTTCCCGATCCGAGGTTCACCGGATCGAAACGATCGCGCCATAGAGCCGATCGACGCCGGGGATGTCGCCCGATTCGGCTTCTACGACCGGTTCACGCTCGCCGCCTGGATCAGGCCGAACGACCAGCGCGGCGGCACCATCGTTTCGCGGATGGCCGACCAGCCCGAGGGCGAAGGCTACGGCGTCGTCCTCGACCGGGGCAAGGTCCGGGTCAACCTGGTCAAGCGCTGGCTCGACGATGCCATCCGCGTCGAGACGAAGGCCGCGGTGCCCGTCGATCGATGGACGCACGTCGCGGTCACCTACGACGGGTCGCGGGTCGCGGACGGCATCCACGTCTTTCTCGACGGCGTGCCCACTCCGCTGACCGTACGCCTGGACGAGCTGAATCAATCGTTCGAGACGAAGCAACCCTTCCGGATCGGCGCCGGCGGCGGTCCCGAGGCGCGGTTTCGTGGGGCGATCGCCGAGCCGGTGGTCTACGACCGGGCGCTCGGCCCAGAGGCCGTCGCAATCCTCGCGACATGCGAGTCGATCGCGAAGATCGCGGCGATTCCCCCCGGACGCCGGACGCCCGGCCAGGCGGCAAAGGTCCGCCGGTGTTTCCTGGCGACCGGCGCCCCCGATGCGATCAGGCGGCTGACGGCGCAGGTCGAATCGGCGCGGGCAGACGTCGAGACGTTCATTGATCAAATCCCCACGACGATGGTCATGCGGGAGTTGCCGGCTCCCCGCCAGACGCACGTCCTGATCCGCGGGCAGTACGACCAGCCCGGGCCTCGGGTCGAGGCTGGCGTGCCGGGCGCGATCGCGCCTGGCCCGGGGGACGGACGGCCGATCGGCTGGGATTGGCACGCTGGCTCGTCGATCCGGCCAACCCGCTGACGGCGCGGGTGGCGGTCAACCGCGACTGGCAGATGCTCTTCGGCACCGGGCTGGTCAAGACGGTCGACGACTTCGGCGCGCAGGGAGAGCCGCCCAGCCATCCCGAATTGCTCGACTGGCTGGCCGTCGAGTTCATCCGGTCGGGGTGGGATATCAAGGCGATGCTGCGCCTCATGGTGACCAGCGCCACGTACCGGCAGTCTTCCCGTTCGGCGCCAGAAGCCTACCGGCGCGATCCCGAGGACCGACTGCTGGCGCGCGGCCCGCGGCTCCGCCTGCCGGCGGAGATGATCCGTGACCAGGCGCTGCGCCTCGGCGGGCTTCTGGTGGAGCGAACGGGCGGGCCGTCGGTCAAGCCGTACCAGCCGCCGGGACTCTGGAACGAGCTGGCCGACGCCGATTACGTCCAGGACCACGGCCCCGACCTCTACCGGCGGGGCCTCTATACCTTCTGGAAGCGGACGGTCCCGCCGCCGTCGATGGTCGCTTTCGACGCGCCGGGCCGCGAGACGTGCGTCGTCCGCGAGGTGCGGACCGATACGCCGCTCCAGGCCCTCAACGTGCTGAACGACGTGACCTACGTCGAGGCCGCGCGCGCCTTCGCCGAGCGGATCCTGCGCGAGACCGGGCCGAGCCCCGAGTCGCGGGTCGCCGCGGCGTTCCGGGCCGCCACCGCGCGCCGGCCGCGGCCCGAGGAGCTGGCCGTCCTGATCGACGGCCACGCGGACCACCTGGCCCGCTTCCGTCGCGATCGCAGATTAGCCGCCGCGCTGGTCCATGCCGGCGAATCAACCCCCGATCCCCGGCTCGATCCCGCCGAGCTGGCGGCCTATACCGCGACGGCGCAACTGATCCTCAACCTCGACGAGACGATTACCAGGGAGTAGCCGCAGGTGCACCCGCTGGAAGAACTCGGGCAACTCCTGACGCGCCGCCACTTCCTCGGCCGGGCCGGCTCCGGCCTGGGCCTGGGCGCGATGGCCCTGGCGTCGCTGCTCGATCGCGATCGCCCGGCGGCGGCAGCCGGCCCGGTCCCGACCGGCGCCGGGGTCGTGGGCTTCCCCAACTTCACGCCCCGAGCGAAGCGGGTGATCTACCTGTTCCAGTCGGGCGCTCCGTCGCAGATGGACCTCTTCGACGAGAAGCCCCTGCTGTCGCGCCTCCGAGGGACGGAGCTGCCCGACTCGGTCCGGATGGGACAGCGGCTGACGGGCATGACCTCGCGACAGGATCGCTTCCCGGTCGCGGCGAGCCGGTTCCGATTCGCGCGACACGGCCAGAGCGGGGCGACGGTCAGCGACCTGCTGCCCCACACCGCGAGCGTCGTCGACCGCCTCTGCTTCATCAAGTCGATGCACACCGAGGCAATCAATCACGACCCGGCGGTCACCTTCTTCCAGACGGGGGCCCAGCTCGCGGGACGACCCAGCATCGGCGCCTGGGTGGCCTACGGCCTGGGGAGCGAGAACCACGACCTGCCGGCGTTCGTCGTCATGATCTCCCAGGGCTCGGGCAACCCCAACGACCAGCCGCTCTACGACCGGCTCTGGGGCAGCGGGTTCCTGCCGACCACGTACCAGGGGGTCAAGTTCCGGTCGGTCGGCGACCCGGTCCTCTACCTCTCCGATCCTCCCGGCCTCTCCCCGACGGCCCGGCGGCGGATGCTCGACGACCTGGCCCGGCTCGATGCGATCAATCATCGCGATGTCGGCGACCCGGAGATCCTCACGCGGATCGCCCAGTACGAGCTGGCCTTCCGGATGCAGACCTCGGTCCCCGAGTTGACCGACCTGTCGAACGAGCCCGAATCGGTCCTGGCGATGTACGGGCCCGATGTGCGACGGCCGGGGACGTATGCCGCGAACTGCCTGCTGGCGCGCCGGCTGGCCGAGCGGGGCGTGCGGTTCATCCAGCTATTCCATCGGGGATGGGATCAGCACACGCACCTCCCCACCCAGATCGCCGGCCAGTGCCGCGATACCGATCGAGCCTCCGCGGCACTGGTCCGGGACCTCGAGCAGCGCGGCCTGCTCGACGAGACCCTGGTCGTCTGGGGCGGCGAGTTCGGCCGCACCGTCTACTGCCAGGGCCGGCTGACCGCCCTCGACTACGGCCGCGACCATCATCCCCGCTGCTTCACCGTCTGGCTGGCGGGCGGGGGCATCCGGCCCGGCATCACCCACGGCGCCACCGACGACTTCGGCTATAACATCAGCCAGGACCCGGTCCACGTCCACGACCTGCACGCCACCCTGCTGCGTTGCCTGGGCATCGACCACACCAGGCTGACCTTCCTCTACCAGGGCCGGCACCACCGTTTGACCGACGTGCACGGCACGGTGATTGAGAGAATCCTGATCTGAAGGCGAACCGGCGGAACCGGGCTTGGGCGAAGGGCCGAATTCGGGTAATAGAGAGAGTCCTGCGACAAGCGACCCACTGGCAAAGGAACATGGCATGCCCGCCTGGATCGAGCTGGCCTGGTATTCGTTACCGCGCCTGCTGCCGCAGGCCGGGGCATTGTTCGTCGTGGCAACGTTCGTCTTCGATGCGATCCACTTCACGCTCCATCAGTGCCTGAACTCGCGCCACCGATGGCTGCGACGGCTGGCGCGCCCGCACCTGTCGCATCACGTCTTCTTCGATCGACGCTTGCAGTACCGCGACGACGCGATGGTATCCAACCTCCTCTACCACATCGTGCCCGAGTATGTCACTCAGATGGCGGTCTGCGCACTGGCCTTCACCGTGCTGGATCCGGCGGCGGTCGGCATCGTGATGGCGGGGTTCACCGTGATATCCTGTTATGCGATGATCCTCCGCGGCAAGGACTTCTACCACCAGTCCTGTCCGAAAGTCCCGGTTGCGCACGAGACGCTGCTTGTGTGCCCGCAATACCACGCGATGCACCACGTCTATCCCGACAGTTACATCAGCTCCTATACGACGTTGTTCGACCGCCTGATGGGGACGGCCTGCCAGATCCGAGGCCGAAGAGTCGCGCTGACGGGAGCCTCGGGGGCCTTCGGCTCGGCGTTGAAGGAGCTTCTGGAACGGTCCGGCGCCGTGGTCGTGCCCTTGAAATACGGCGTCAACTACAGCGACGAGGATTACTCCGGCGCCGACGCCGCGCTCGAGGTCGCCGACATCCTCGTGCTGGCGCACGGGGCCAAGGGCGACGGGGCCATGCAGGCCAACTGCCACTCGTTCCTGGCCCTGATCGACCGGTACAAGGCCCACGTGCGGCCCCGGCAGGTGCCGGGCGAGGTCTGGGCCGTCGGGTCGGAGATCGAATGCCACCCGGCGTTCGGGGTCGCGGAATTGCAATCGTATGCTCGCTCGAAGCGGGCCTACGCGCGGCAAGCGGCCCGCCTGATGCACGATCGCGACATCCTCTACCGCCACGTCGTGCCGTCGGCGTTCCGCTCGCGAATGGGACCCGGCCTGATGAGTGGACGCACGGCCGCCGCGATCGCCTTGTGGCTGATCCGCCGCGGGTTCCGTTACGTCCCGGTGACCTACACCGGCATCGCCTTCCTCAATTACATCCCGTTCTGCCTCCGTGCCTTGGTCGCGGACATTCAAGCCCCCCGGCGACGGAGTTCCTTGCCGGCCTCGTCCGCGTCGGGGTGACGGCGACAGGCAGGAGGCTGCTCCAGAATGGCGCCGAGGACAGCAAGCGCGGCGGGTCAGCTCCGCTCCGGTCGTTCACGCTCGCGGCTCGGATCGGCCAAGGCCTGATGCACTCGCCCGCTCGTCCAGGCTCATTGGTCCGGGACCGTTGGCGATGATCAGGAGCATGGCCCCCATCAGGCCGAGGTTCTTCATGAACTGGATCAACTGCTCCTGCTTCACCTGGGGGTCGGTCACGGTCCAGAAGTCGTGGAAGTAGTAGGTGGCCAGTACCAGGAAGATCAGGAGCAGCGTCGCCCCGATCCGGGCCTTGAACCCGAGGACCACCGAGAGACTGCCCGCGATCAGGAAGACGATCGCGCCGACGAGCAGGATCTGCGGGGCCGGCACGCCCTCCTTGTCCATCAGACCGGCGACGGCATTGAAGTGGGGAATCTTGTTCCCCACGGCGGACAGGAAGAAAATCGTGCAGAGCAGCACCCGGCCGAGGACGGCCAGGATCCCCTGAATCGTGCGAGGCATGGTCGATTCCCTCCCGTCATTCAGGCCAGGTCGAACAGTAAGACTTCCGCGGGCCGTTCGGCCCCGATCGACAGCGTGGGCTCTCCCGAGACCGCGGCGCCGTCGCCCTCGGAGAGCTTCCGGCCATTGAACTGGACGGCACCCCGCAGCACCTGCAGCCAGGCATGGCGTCCCGGCGCCAACGTCTGCGACAACTCCCGGCCGGCATCGAGCGCGCCGAGATGGAGCGTGGCATCCTGGCGGATCGTCAGCGACCCCTCCCGCCCATCCGGCGACGCGACGACCTGCAGCCGGTTGCGCCGCTCGTCCGCAGGGAAGGCCCGCTGCTCGTACGATGGCTCCAGGCCCTCCCGCTCGGGGAGGATCCAGATCTGGTAGAGGTGCACCGGCTGCGCCGGCGACGGGTTCGCCTCGCTGTGCACGATGCCCGTCCCGGCCGTCATCCGCTGCAACTCGTCCGGACGAATGGTCCCCCCGCTGCCCAGACTGTCGCGGTGCTCCAGCGCTCCCTCGAGCACGTAGGTGACGATCTCCATGTCCTCGTGCGGATGGGCGCCGAAGCCCCGACCCGGCTTCACCCAGTCCTCGTTGATGACCCGCAACGCACGGAAGCCCATGTGGCTCGGATCATAGTAACGCCCGAACGAGAACGTGTGCCGCGTGTCCAGCCAACCATGATCGAACCGGCCCCGCTCCATCGCACCGCGAATCCTGATCATGACCGCCTCACTTTGCTTCTCTCCCGAATGGTGTGTGTGTGAACGAAAGACCAGGCAATCCCCGACTGCCACGTGCCGGAAGCCACCCCATCGACGGATGGCCAACATCACGAGCCGTCGGTCAAGCTGCAATTAGTTTATACATAAACTGTCAAGGTGTCAAGGGTCGGAAGCCGGCGTCGGGCGGGTCCTGGATTTTCGGGTTTGGTCAAGAATGCGGGATGCGATGACGATAACGACGGGGAGGAGCTGGGGGGATGGTGTCTCCTCGGGGCTCTGGGGGCGGCAAGGCCTGACGGATTCGGTGGATCTCATGGACGAGCGGGGCCGGCGGGAGAAGCGAGGTCGCCGGCGGTTGGGGCGGGTGGCCGTCGTTCTCGCGGTGTGGGCCGGTACGAGCGGCTGCCTGGGGCCGAATGCCGTCCGGTACACCCGAATGCGATACAACGACGTCGTCCGCGACACGAATGATCAGCAGCTCTTGCTCAACATCGTGCGGCTCCGCTACGCCGACTCGCCGATTTTCATCGACCTGCCGAACATCACCAGCCAGTTCGAGGTGCAGGGCCGGGGCAGCTTTCTCGGCGGCTATGGCAATCAGACTCCGGGTCGCGCGAGCCTTGGTTATGGGGAGCTCGAGTTGCGTGACACCCCGACCCTGAGCTACCACCCGCGCGAGGGGAGGGAAATTGCCAAGTCGCTCTTGAACCCCTTGACGCCCGACCTCTTCAGCGTGGTCAACGCCGGGGCCAACCTCGAGCAGCTCCTGTTGATGACCATCAACGATATGAACGACGTCCCGAACGCCTCGCGGGCCACGGTCCTGATACCGAGAGTCCCGGACGACAACGCCGAGTTCCTCCGCGGCATCCGGATCCTGGCGTCGCTCCGGGATCGCGACGCGACCGAGCTGGCGTTCGGAACGACCGAGGAGAGGGAGGCGGCGTCGGAACCGATCTCCCGCGAATCGGTGGGCGGGCGTGACCTGATCAACGCCGCCCATGACGGCTACGTCTTCCGCCCCCAGGGGGACAACCGCGTGACGTTATACAAGCGGGAGAAGGACCTTTACCTCCGAATCCGTCCCGCGTTCGTCAACTCTCCCGAGATGGCGGAAGTCGCCCGGATCTTCCGGTTGATCCCGGGCCGGGACAGGTACCGGATCAAGCCGGAGCTGAGCGAGGAAGCGATCCAGGATATGCCCAGCCCGCTGGGGAGCGACACGGTCTACATGAACATGAGGTCCGTGCTGCAGATCATGACGTTCCTCTCCAAGGGCGTGTGCGTGCCCGAGGAGCACGTGCGGACGGGGATTGCCCCCCTGACCCCCGGCCCCGACAGACGGCCCTTCGACTGGACCCGGGTCACCGCCGGCACCTTCTTCGTGAATTCGCAGAAGCACCGACCTCACGACGCGGAGGTGGCCGTCCAGTACCGGGGATACTGGTTCTACATCGCTTCGAACGACGTCAATTCCCGGGCAGCCCTGTCGATCCTGGAGATGCTGTTCGCGCTGCAGGAGTCGGACGGCAAGAACGTCGGCCCGCTGCTGACGCTGCCGCTGGGCGGGTGAGCTGATCGACGATGACGGCAGCGAGCGTTGATCTTAAGACCGGTTGCGCAGAATACACCCGATAGGATTCGAACCTATAACCTTCGGTTCCGTAGACGGCCTGGTTCAAAATCCGCCTTTCCAGGGTAACAGTTTGACTCTCCCGCAGTCACGGCGCGGACGATCCCCGTGCCTGGGCCAGCCAGGCGCTCGGGGCGACCGCAATGAGCCGGCGGATCACGCGGGGCGGGCAAAGCGACGGAATCCCAGCAGTTCCAGCCAGTGCCCGTGCACCGCACCGGTCAGCAGTTCCGCCGGCGTCCGGCCCTGCCGCTCCGGCCGTTCGCTCCGCTCCAGCACGCGGTGGTTCAGGTAGAACCGTAGCAGGTCCAAGTAATCGGCCCCGAGATGACGGCGCAAGCTGAAGTACGTCCGTAGCCGACTGTTGAGGTTCTCCACCAGCGAACTGGCGCGCACCGTCCCCGCGGCCAGCGCATCGACCGCCCGGCAGGCCGCGTGCGACCACCCGCGAAGCTGGGGCCGCACCGCCGACTCTTCGGCCCAGCGCACCGGGTCGCTCTCGTCGCGGCACCGGGCGTTCAGCAGGCCACGCAGGCCATCGGCCGCCACCCCCCACGCCACCGCCATCTGCCCCAGCTCCTCGTCCAGCGCCCGGGCGAAGGCCAGCAGGTCGTCGCGACGGTTCTTCAGCAGCCGGTAGATCGGCCCCAGGCGGTGCGCAGGCCGGGACCCGCGCTTGCAGTTCGGCCAAGATGAAGTCGTACAACACCAGGCGGTCGGCGTGGCACGGCCCGGCCAGTGCGAGCACGTCGTAGCGGAGCCAGTCTCCCAGCAGTCGGACATCGTCCGCCAAGGCGATGGCCGGGTCGCACGCGACGCGGGCCCGCCGCAGTCGCTGGGCCTCGCCCTGCGCCGGCCGGCCCTGCTGGCGCACTCGGGCCTGCTCCCGCTCCAGGGCGCGCAGGCCTCCAGCGCGTCGTAGGCCCGGTTCTCCAGGTAGGAGACGGCCTGCTCGAGATCGCGCAATAGATGGAAGACATCGCCGCGACAGGGGACCTGGGGCAGCGCCAGGGCCTGGCCGGCGCGGAGGCCGGTGCCGAAGTCGGCGACGATGGCGTCGGGGGCGAAGCCGTGCTCGGCCAATTCCAGCAGCCGCACCGCCCAGGTGTCGGCATCGCGGTGCTCCTCCTGGCTCAAGAGGTAGCAGAACGTGGAGGCGGTGTCGACACCCACCAGGACCGGGTGGCCGGCCTGGAAGATCTCGTCATGGGCTCCGACGCGGACGGCGGCCAGGTCGTACGAGTCGTTGATCGCGCGGGCCCGGGCGACGGCGGCCTGGACGACGTTATGGACGGTGCCCAGGGAGGTCTCGGTGTCGAAGAGGTCACGCAACAGCGCGATGACGCCGCGGTAAGGGCTGTGACAGGCCAGGACCAGGGTGAGGATCAATTGACGGAGCCAGGACGTGGTGACCGGCAGGTGGAAGAGGACCTCCTGGGCCGCTGGAGGCGGGTCGAAGGCGTGGTCCAGGGCGAGTTGGGCGGTGTCGGCCTGTCGGTAGAGGAACTGGCGGCTGACCTGATGTTGGCGGGCCAGTTGGGCGACCGGCTGCGAGCCGTCGAGGACCTGGAGGGCCAACTCCTGCCGCTTTTGGGGCGGGAGTTGCTGAGCGGGGCAAGGGATCGAGACGGCGGCCGGGAGCGGATCGGCTTGCATGGCGGCAACCAGAGGCATAGTCTGAGCGAGCATGTCTGCTTCCTCCGTGTGATGGCGTTGGCTTGGAACCCCATCGCCAGCATGGAGGAAGCAGGCATTTCAGAGAAGCTCCCACTGGTCACGCTAGTGTTACCCGACTTTGAACCAGGTCCCGTAGACCGATGCGACGTTGCCGGAACCGCCAAGCGAGCCAACAGGTTACGTCAATCCGCCCCTGCCTTGGCAGCGCAGGGACAGCGCAGCGTCGAATGACGCCGGTCTGGCAACCGTCATCGACGCCTGGGATCGACTGCCCGACGCCGTCCGCGCCGGCATCGTGGCGATGGTCAAGGCCGCCGCCTCGAAGGGGGAGCCGGGACGATGAGCGACCCGACGCGCGACATGGTAGCTTGGGGGAGAGGCACCCGACGAGCCCGGCGCAACTCCCCCCAAAATCCCCCTGATTTTTCCGGGCGCACCGGCCCCCGAAATCCCCCTGATTTTCCGGGCGCACCGGCCCCTCTGCCCCCAGCATTCTACGACCCCGGGAGGCTGCATACCATGCCGCGACGCAAGCCGAAGAACCGGGGTGGCCGCCCGTGTCGCTACACGCCGTTCGTGGTCGCGTCCCTCATGGCCGCCCTGGCGCGGGGTGGGAGCCTCGAGGAAGCCGCCCTAGCCGCCGGGATCGGGACGACGACGCTCTATCGCTGGCTGGCCCTCAGTCGGGCCGGGGACGCGCGATTCGCCAGGCTGGCCGAAACCGTCGATGCCTTCCACCGGGGGAGCGTCAACGTGCGGGTCTTTGGCGACATCTTCAAGGGAGCCGCCCGGCGGAATATCTGGTGAGGATTCGGGAGCCGGAACCCGTTAGAAAACGGATAGAAAATGGGTTCGGCATCCCGAAACCCCGCGGGATGCCTTGTGAGAACCGAATCCCTGAAGAACAGGCAAGGAAACAGGGGAAGCCCCCTACCGAAACGACCCCTCGGGAAGGCCGGGGGATGCGAGAATCCTTTTCGCTGCTGGCAACGGATAAGGCAGCGAATGACCGGCCCGAAACCCGAGGGAGCGGTTGGGGGAACGGATGATGGTAAATGCTAACTTTCGGCCCCGCGCCGCGAGCCCCCGGAAAGTCAACTTTTACCAACATGCATTCCCGGAACCCGGCCCGCCGGAACAGGAGGTTTGCATGCCCCGCCCCTACCGAGGCACCATCACCGGCCGATCGAGCACCGGGGAGCTGATCCGCGCCGACAAGGACCGGTTCATCCGCCAGCTATACGCCCGGCTCGGCCCCGCGGAGTTCTGGCGACGGCGGTTGGATAGGCTGGCCCGGCATGGCAAGCGGACGTCCTACAATCGGCTGATCGCGTACCTGAAGCGCGCCGGGATCGAGATTTCTCCGCAGCCCTAACGCGCGAGGCCCACTCATGCAAAACAGGGACGGGCGGACCCGGAACCCAGCCCGCTGCCCGAGGGGGTTTTTCGGGACCCTCTATCGCGCGTAGGGGTCTTGATCGGAAAACCCCCGCCCCGAGCCGGACCGGTTGCGGGAATCGACCCCCGCCGGATCGCACCTGTTCTCACCAGATAAACGGCGTAAAACGGTGTGACGGAGCCCCGAAACTCTCGCCTCGCGTCGCGTCGATTCCCGAATGCCCGCCCGGACCGCCGCCTCGGGGACTTGGCAGGCGAGCGGCGCATGCCGAGTGGGGGAGGCGCGCTGTAGTAAAATGTCGCGGGCTTGATGGTGATTGTCGGATCATCCATGATGGTTGCGGGACGACGCGGTGCCCATCACTCCTGGGGGGTCTGATCATGGCCGACGAATCGCTGGATCACTGGCTAAAGAAGGTATCGGGCGAGCCCAATGCTGTCCCGATCGAGGAGCCGCGCCGGCCCATCGATGTGCTGATGGGACTCCAGGCCCAGAATCACACGATCATCCGCCAGAACGAGCGGATCATGGCCTGCTCGATGAGATCGCCCGATCGTCGCGCCGCACGGCTGCGCACACCTTCTGGATCGCGCTGCCGGTCTGGCTGTGGATCGCGGCGGTGTCGCTTCTCATCGGGCTGTTTTTGTCTGGGGCAATCCTGCACTCGATGCGCTGATGGCTGTCACGATCAACGGGGCTGTCTGCGGGGGGATCGATGGCCCACGTCATCATCAATGGCCACCCGTATTACACGAAGTCAATTCGGGTGGGAGGTTGGGTCACGTCGATGTCGTTCGGCCCCGCCCTCTCCGAGTATGCGCGGACGATGGCCGCGATGGACCGCCTCCTCGGGGAGAAACGTCGAGCCGAGCGGATGCGGCGCGAGGAGGAGCGGCGCGAGCGATCCGAGGCGCGGCTGGCCGCGATCCAGGGACGCCAGGACTTGCGCGACCGCCTCGATGCGATCGACCGCGACGTCGGCGCCTACTTCCGGCGGGTGACGAAGGACGTTGACGCGCTGATGGCGGCGCGCGGATTCTACAGGCATGCCCGAGGCCGATGGCGACGGAGGCGAAAAACCATGCTGACGAGCGAGGCCGAGCGATACCCGAGCGGAGCCGTCCCGCTGACTCAGGGCGAGGCGCTGGCGGAACGCGCCTGGAGCGGCGACCCAGCGGCGCTGGAGACGGTCTTGAAGGAAGCCGACCGCCATCATCACGAGACGGTCGAAGTGGTCTTGCTTCGGGCCCTCAAGCCGAGCGCGGGCCCGCCCTATGAGGCTCCCATCGATTTCGTGGCAATCAAGCTGGCCGCGATGCGCTTCGAGCTGGCCCCGCCCGGGTCGAGCCCCGCCGAGAAGCTGCTGGCGGAGCGCGCGGCGCTCTGCTGGTTGCACCTGGAGCTATTGGAGTATGAGGCCGGCCGGCTGTTCCATCGACATCAGTTCTGTTCGCCCGAGGCCGAGATCATCGACCGCCGGCTGGCCCGGGCGCAGGCGCGGTTGACGCAGGCCCTCACGGCGCTGGCGAAGATTCGCCGGCTGAACGGTCCGCTGGTGATGAATCAAGTCAACATCGGAGCGGAGGTCAAAGGAGTCTTCCAAGTGACGGATCGGTAATGCCCACCAGGCTGCCTCCTGATTCACCGCGGTTTCGGCCTGACATCCTTCCGAGCCATGTCACCCACCCTGCCCGCGAGTTGGCCATTCTCAACCTTCACCCGGACCTGGCGCGTTGAGCGTGACTCATCACCCGTGTCTTCGATGATGATGAGTCGATCACCTGCCTTGAGTTGAGGGAACTTGTGTGGGTCGAAGTCGGGCCGGAGGACAGCGGCATAGGCACCCTCGGCATCTAGGGAAGGTACATAGATGGCGACACAGTCTTCCGAATCCTTCTGATTCGTATAAGCGATCGCCTCCTGTCCCGTAGCGAGACGGGATGACTCGGCCGCCTTTGGGACTGGTGCTTCGTCGCCGAGTAGTAAGGAGGAATGTGGGTCTTCACTCGGGGCCTTATCGATCGTGTCTTTCTTGGGAGGTGGGGCCGGCGCCTTGGGCTGTTCGACCTTCGCGGCCAACAGCCGCGGCTTTGCCGGCAACGGTTCCGTCGGTGCCGCTTGCTGGGACGGCGCCTCGCGTCCGGCCACATTCCGGACCGCCGCTCCCCCCCGGATCGCGCGGATGTGCGGCCAAGCCAAATAAGTGAAGAAGACGGACAGAACCAGCGTCGGCACCGCTGCGCCGATCACGACGATCGGGTCCTTCCAGAATGGCCGGCCCCTCTCCGCGTCGGCTGGCTCCCCATCGTCCGTGAACTGCATCCCCGCCGGTGGGAGCGATGGCGGGATCGGCTCGGATGGGATGTGCGGCTCAAGCCCCGTCAGCAGCGGAACTTGGATCTCATGGCCGCAAACCGGACACTTCGACCGCCGGCCGGCATTCTCATCCTGCACCGAAAGCCTCTTGCCGCATGCAGAGCACGAAAACTTGATCGCCATCGACCTGCCCCCCCTTAGCAAGATGCCATCGACGCATCTGCCATTCATGCTATCTCGGCGGGACGTTGGCGCACAATGGGTTCGGCCATACACTGAATGGACGGGTGGTCCGGCGGAGTCAACACCGCCGAGCCCGAAGCGGACCGGCCGGTTGCGGACCCCCAGCCCGCCGCCGGTCGGTCCGGCCCGCCCGAGCTGGGGACACGTCATGCCTCTTGAGCGATGCCCACAATGCCGTGGCGTCAAGCCGGTGTGGGCCGAATGCCGGCACTGCGGGTGGGATGACTCCGCAGTAGGGCAACTTATCCTGCCAAAGATCGAGGGGGACCCGCCCGCCGGACGGACGGACGGAGTGGTCAACGCTGCCCCCGCCGGACCAGCCCGGCCGCCCTCGGGGACCGTCGGCCCGCCGTCCGACCCGAGGCCCTACTGCCCTCTCGATGGCGGTACGGACGTGTTCAGCCTATCCGAATGCCCGCCCGAGCATGTATTCCACGCGTTCCTGCAGCGCTACGACGAATACCTCTGCCGCGTACCGAGGCCCGGCGGAAAGCCCGCATGGATCTGGTGGAGGCAGAGCCATTCGGGATGGCCGATGTGCCTCATCGGGGACGATCTGCCCTACAGCGAGGTTTCCCTCCGATGGGCCAGCCGGTGGTTCTACGACAACGGTCAGAAAGTTCCGCCGATCCTGGCGGAAGACATCGCCAGGGAGAGGCGAGGCAGGCCGCCGCCTCGGTCGGTCCGGCCCCGCCCGCCGGCCCGCCGGTCGGATCGGTCGATGCCGCCGCCGCCGGCCCGGCCCGCCCGAGGTGGGGACCTGTCATGTCAGAGTCGGTCGAATCCGCGCCGCTGCGCCTGTGCGTCGACGTCGCCGTCGCCGATGTTCGCCGATCCGTGGTGGAAGGCGCAGTTCTACAGGTTCGTCACCGAGCTGATCGACATCTCCGAGGATCTGAGGCGCAACGTCAAGCTTCCCGGCTTCCTCAACATCCTCGAGTTGGAAGTGAACCGGCTCAAGATCGCCTGCGAGCACCTGGGACGGCATCTCCTCGAGGCACGGAGGGAGGGCGGACCTTGCGTGTGGCACGACCCGCCCGGCAAGAACCTGTATCTCGCCTACCGATGGACGTACACGCTGTTCGCCAGCAGGAAGGAACGGCCCTGCCCGTGGGAGATGGACGCCGTGACGCTGCGCAAGCTGGAATGGCTCCCCGACGCCTCCCTGATAGACACGCTGAGACGAATCCACGACCTGATCCCGGCGGATGAGCCCGAGGCCCCCGCCAGCCCGCCGGCCGATCCGTCGCCCCCGACCGAACCGGACGGACCGACCGAGCGGACCGAGGCCGCCGGCCCGCCGGTCGGATCGGTCGATGCTGGCCCCGCCGGATCGGCCCGGCCGCCCTCGGGGGGAACGAACCGCCCGGCCGCCCGGTCCGAGGCCGCCATCGACCGATCGGCCCCGCCGCCCAAGGGGGAGCCGGCCGGCCCGGCGGATCACTCAGGAACAGCGATTGAGCCGGCCGCCGCCGGGACGGGCGGGAGCCCTCGGGCGGATAGTCAGGCCGCCGCCGCGGACGCCTCGGGGAGCGAGCGGCCGCCTCGATGAGCCGTCTCGGGATGCCTTTGCCGCCTACCGCGCCGTGAAGGCCCTGGGACAGAGGCAAGAGGATGTCGCCAAGGAACTCGGCGTCAACCAAGGGACAATCTCGCGATGGGTGGCGCAGGTTGCGAGATGGATCAAGGCCGGGAACGTCCTGCCCGACCTGGATGCCCCCAAGCCCAAGATGATGACGATGGACCCTCGGAAGATGGAGCAAGGCCCGAGGCTCCGATGAGCGCATAAGCAGCGAACTATGCGCAACGGAAGTAGCATGCGGTGAATGGCATGCGCTCGATATGCGCGGTCGTTTCTGCATATGCGCCGGGGAACGGTTGAGGGGACCGCATGGTGCGGACCCCGCCCGGAGCCCCGAGCGTGGAAACGATCCGTGACGATCTGTTGACCGCCCAAGAGCTGGCCGGTCATCTCGGCGTGAAACCGCCGACTGTCCTTGGCTGGCACCGCCAAGGCAAGATTCCCGGCCGCCGGCTGTCTCACAAGGTCCTGAGATTCAGCCTGCGCGATGTGCTGGCCGCCCTGGAAAGCCGCCAGGCCGCCCGCCACGAAGGGGGTGGTCATGTCGGCTAACTCTCGCCTCGATGGCGCCCCCGAGGCCGCCGGCCGCCCTCTTGAGGCCGCCGAGCTGCCCGAAGGGGACGCCGCGCTGGCCCGGACGCTGAGCGAGCTTGCCGCCGAGCTGGCCCGCCTGCGCGCCGCCCTGGATCGCCAGGCCGACAACCGGCCCCGCGTCGAGCCACTGGCGTACCGCCCCGAGGATCTGGAGCAAGCCCTCGGGATCGACAACCGGACTCTTCAACGCTGGCGATCGGCCGGGAAATTCCCCAAGCCCGACATCCGGCATGGCCACACGCTGCTCTGGCGCGTCGAGACGGTCAGGGCTTGGCTCGAAAAGGGGGGCCGCCCATGATGCCGACCGCCCTCGATTTCTGGGTTTTCTCCCGAGTCACGACGGACCCGCATCTCTCGGTCAACGGCGAACTGGCCACCATGTCCGACCCGTTCCGGCCGATGGCCGATTTGCTGATCGCCACGCCGTTCGCGGACCGAGGCCGCCTGTTCTTCGATGTCTTCCTGGCGGGCCGGACGGACCGGGACGCCATCATCCGGGCCATGGCCGATGTCAAGCCGACGGACCCGCGCCCGCCCCCGGACCGGGCCCGCCCTCGGGCGACTGGCCGCCCCTGACTCTCGAGGAATTGCCCCCGGTCGAACCGTTCCCGGTCGATGTGCTGCCCGACGCGGCCGCCCGGCTGGCGACCGAAGGAGCGGCTGCGATCGGTTGCCCGCCGGACTTCCTCGGGGTGCCGATGCTGGCCGTGGCCGCGGGGACGATCGGCCGGTCAGTCCACTTGATGCTCAAGTCAGGCTACTTCGTCGGCCCGACCCTTTACGTGGCTTGCATCGGCCCGCCCTCGGACGGGAAGACGCCCGCACTGAAGGCCGCCGCCGATGCGGTTGCGCCATCGACGATGCGCTGGCCGCCGAGCATGCCCAAGCCATCGAGCGATGGAAACAAGCTAACGCCGGCGCCCCGAAGGGGAGCATGCCGCCGCCCCGCCCAAGCCCCGGCGGATCGACATCGACGATGCGACGATGGAAGTGCTGCCCGCGATCCTGGCGGACAACGCGAGGGGACTGGTCATGATCCGGGATGAGCTGAGCGCGTTCGTCCTCGGGATGAATCAGTTCAAGGGAGGGAAGGGGAACGATCGGAGCAACGCCCTCAAGATCTGGTCCGGGGACCGGATCGTCAAGGACCGGGTGAACCACGAGAACAACATCCCGATCCGCTGCCCCCATCCGTCGCTGACGCATCGCTGGCGGGCTTGTGCCCGACATGCTTGGCGAGCTGGTGGACCCGAGGGGACGGGCCGACGGGTTCATCGATCGATTCCTGCCGGCCTATCCCGACCCGCTGCCCGTGGCCGATTGGTCGGACCACGGCATCCCCGAGGATCTGGCCGCCGACTGGCGTGCGCTGATCGCCAGGCTTTGGATAAGGCCGATGGACTTCAAGGACGGCCGATCCGTGCCCCATGTCGCCTATCTCTCGCCCGAGGGGGAAGCCCGATGGGTGGAGCATTACAACGCCCATTCCGCCGAGATGAACGCCCCGGACTTCCCTCCCTACCTGCGCGGACCGTGGGGGAAACTCCGCGAGTATGCCGGCCGCCTGACCCTCATCCTGACCCTCTTGCACCATGCCGCCGACCCGACCGCCGACCCCTCCGTTGTGCCGAAAGTCGGCCCCCGGCGCGTCGATGAAGCCTGGCGACTGATCGGCTACTTCAAGAGCCAGACCCGGCGGATTCATGCCGCCATCGCGTTCGGCCCGGGCGACGGCGCGACCCGGGCCGTCAAGGCGATCGTCGAATGGATTCGGGCCGGGCACCGAGCGACGTTCACCGAAAGCGAGATCAGGCAGGCCCGGCGATGGATCGGATGACGACCTGGCGGACGCCCTGTCCTTCCTGATCGGCCGGGGAGCGATCCGACCCCTTCCGGCCCCGCAACCCGGCCCGAAGGGTGGCCGCCCGCCGTCGCCAGCCTATGAAGTGAACCGGCCCTACTGCGTCACTGGAAACCCTTAGAACCCTAGAAACCCCACCCAAGCCGGCCGCTGATGCCGGGTTTCTAGGGTTCTCAGGGTTTCTAGTAACTGGTACAGGGTGGCGAACATGGGGATGAAAGCGAGAGTGCGTGGTCGATTCACGGCGACCGCCCGAGGGGAGCGGATCGACTGGCGAGCGGTCCGGGACTCGATCGACTTGGCGGACGTGGCGACCCGGCTACTCGGCCCGCCCCCGGCCGCCGCGGGGAGCGATCGGCCCGCCGCCTCTGGTGGCAATGCCCGTTTCATGAGGACTCGAACCCGTCATTCTGCATCAAGCCGGGTGGCCGCCGATGGCGATGCTGGGGATGCGGCGCGAAGGGGGACGCCATCGAGCTGGTGCGCCGGCTGAATCCGGGATGGACGTTTCCCGAGGCCGTGGCCTACCTGACCGGCCGGCCAGTTCCCTCCGGTGGTCACTCGTAAACCCTCGAAACCCTGGAAACCCCCGGCCGCCGGACCGGTCCGGCCCTCGATGCGGTCCGACCCGCCGGCCGGACCGCCCGTCCGGGCCGCTGGGAGCCCGCCGGACGGGCCGAAGGGACTGCTCCCGGCCGATGCCCTGGCGCTGGTCGATGAGGCCGCCAAGAGGCTCTGGACGCCCGAGGGACGGGCCGCGCTGGCATACCTCAGAGGCCGCGGACTGACCGAGGCGACGATCCGGGCCGCCGGCTTGGGATGGACGCCGCGGGCCGATGCTGCCGACCTGGAAGCCGCCGGCGAGCGTCGGATCGTCATTCCCTGGCACGATGGCGACCGCCTGGCGATGGTCAAGATCCGCCCCCCTGATGAGCGGCGCAAGCGGTTCCCCGAGGAACAGCGGCCCCCGAAGTATGTCGAGGCGTTCCGGGACCGCCCGGCCCTCTATCCGGGCCCCGAGGCGGTCCGGCCCGGCATGCCGCTGGTGATCGCAGAGGGAGAGCTCGACTGCCTCTTGCTCGCCCAAGAGCTTGCCGACCTGGCGAGCGTCATCACGACCGGATCGTCATCGACCCCGCTCGACCCGGCGATGCTGCCCGCCTTGCTCCGATGCCCTCGATGGTACGCCGCGCACGATGCCGACGATGCCGGGGACCGGGCCGCCGCGGAGTGGCCCGCCCGAGCGGTCCGCGTCCGGCCCCCGGCCCCCGACAAGGATTGGACCGAGGCTCATCAATCCGGCGTCAACCTGCGCCGCTGGTGGAGCGACCGCCTCGGGGCAATCGAGGCCCCCGAGCGCTCCAGATGGGATGAGCTGGCCCGCCGGCGCTGGGGACCGGGACTGACCGACCCGGCGCCCGGCATCGTGGTTGACCGGCCCGTCCGTCCGGCGGTCCGGCCCGGCCCGGCCGATGCCCTCGACCGCCAGGAACGGGCCGCGATCATGGAATTCGACGGCGGGTTGCGCCGGCAAGCCGCTCGAGCGCGCGGCCGGACTGCCGTGAGGATTGACCGGGGTGAGTCGTTCTCGCCCCCGGGAGAGCGGGGTTGATTTCTTGTCAGTGTTGCGTTATGTTGAAACCGAGGAATACTCATGGGAGGCAACGGTGATCGACGCGGAGATCATCTGGGGTCTGGACGACGACCCGGACGGCAATGTCCAGCACATTGCCGAGCATGGTGTCGATGTCGAGGAAGTCGAGGAGGTCTTGCGGAGCCCGGCGACCCGGACCGGCAAGAGCCGGTCATCCGGCCGGCCGCAAGCCTTCGGGTGGACATCGACCGGCAAGTTCATCACGGTCATCTGGGAGGAAGTCTCGGACGATCCCCGGACGATCTATCCCATCACCGCTTACGAAGTGCCGCCGCCCCGAGGGAGGCAGAGATGAGCAAGACGCACGACAAGCCCGCGCTGTCGGCCGAGCAACGCGCCGCCATCGAGGCGATCCGCGAGCGTTCGCGCAAGGAACGCCCCGGCCCGGATGAGCTGATCGACCGCGGCGAGCTGGATGAACTTGTCCCTCAGGCGCAGTACCTCGAAGTTCGCGCCCTGGGGGTGCATTTCCGGCGGGTGCGCGAGGGCAAGGGATTGAGCCTGACCGATCTGTCGGAGCGATCGGGACTGACCCGCGCCGCGATCAGCCGGCTCGAGAACGGATGGAACTTGAACCCGACGCTGGAGACCCTGTTCCGCTACGCGGAAGCCCTCGGGTTGGACTTGAAACTCACGATGGACGATCCCTCCGAAACCGTGAAGGAGGATTGACGATGGCGAGCGTGTTCAAGCGGACCCGCGACAAGGGGAACCGGCTGGCATCGTGGTACGTCGCCTATGTGGACGCCGATGGCGTGCGGCGGACGGAGAAGGGTTGCCCCGACAAGGCCGCGACCGAGGCCCTGGCCCGCAAGCTGGAGAGCGAGGCCGAACTGCGCCGCCGCGGGATCATCGACGCCAAGGCCGATCGGTATGCCGCCCATGCCGCCCGGCCGCTGTCGGAACACCTGGATGCGTGGCGGGACACGCTGCTGAATGAGGGAGCGACGCCGAAGCATGCCGATCAGACCGCGGATCGGGTTCGTCGGCTCATCGCGGTGATCTTCGGGGCCCGGCCGGATGACATCGACGGGAAGACCATGAGTCGAGCCCGCCAAGAGGAAGCCCGGGAGATGATCGGCCGCCTTGTAAGCAAGGCCCGGCTCTCGGACCTCGGGACCGAACGGGTTCAAGCTGCCCTGGCGACGTTCCGCGACTCCGGCCGATCGGCCCAAACCTGCAACCACTACCGGGCCGGCATCCGTGCCTTTGCCCGATGGTGCAAGCGGACCGGCCGGTTGCGAGAGTATCCGCTCGAGGGAGTGACCGGCTTCAACACAAAGGAAGACCGCCGGCATGACCGCCGGACGCTGTCCCTCGATGACTTGACCCGGCTCATCGCCGTTGCCGAGCGCGGCCCGGACTTCCAGGCGATGACCGGCCCGGCGCGGGCCCTCTGCTACCGGCTGGCCGCGTCGACCGGACTCCGTTACGGGGAGATCGCGAGCATCCAACCCGCGTCGTTCGACTGGAAGGCCCCCGGCGTCACGATACAGGCCGCCTACACGAAGAACGGCGACCCGGCGACCCTGCCCCTTCCGAATGACCTGGCGAGCGATCTGAGGCCCTACGTGGCGACTCTGGCGACGGACTCGCCCGTGTTCCCGCTGCCCGCCAAGGGAGCCGACATGCTCCGGGCCGACCTGGAAGCCGCCGGCATCCCCTACGTGGATGCATCCGGACTGTTCTTCGACTTCCATGCCCTGCGATGCCAGACCGCGACGCTGGCCGATGCCGCCGGGGTGTCGCCCCGCGTCGTGCAACGGCTGATGAGGCATTCGACCCTCGAGCTGACCGGCCGCTATACCCGCCCTCGGGCGGTCGACATCGAAGCCGCCGCCGGGATGCTGCCGAGTCTGAAGCCGGCCGGGGACCGATCCGAGGCCCTGGCGATGACCGGGACGGATGACACCGGACTGTCACCAGTTGACAGCGCTCTGCCAGCGCGCACGGTACGGGATGAGTCGCTTTCTGTCGTTTCCTGGCGGGATGAGGCCGCGAAGAGTGTCAGCGGCGAGTTGCCGGAAGTGGTTGCCGCGGACGGCTCTAGGCGGGATGTGTCGTCTTCTGTCGCAATACACCCGAGTGGATTCGAACCACTAACCTTCGGTTCCGTAGACCGATGCTCTATCCAATTGAGCTACGGGTGCAGGTCGCTCGATGCGATTCCGAGAACTCATCGTATCGTGAAGGCGAGCCGGGGGCAAGCGGTCGACAGACGGACATCGATCCGGGCCGAAGATCAAACCGAGAGGGTGCGTCCTTCCTCGGCCGAGCGATAGGCCGCCCAGATGACGTCCATCGTCTTGAGGTTGTCGGCGGCGCCGGGTCTCATGATCGGCGCCGGAGAGCAGGCCCCCGATGAAATGCCGCTGCACCGCGACATATCCATCCACGTAGACCCGGTCGTCCGGGGGCAGGGGGACCGGCGTCCGCTCGCGGCGGCCGCTGGGGTTGACCCACTCGAGCGAGCCGTCGGTCAAGATCCGGAGGGTCCCGTCGGTGCCCTCGACCACCGTCGGGTTCAACGCCCACTCCGGCCGCGACCCCTCGGGTGGCGTGCACCAGCTCATGTCCAGCCAGCCGAGCGCGCCGCCGGCGAACGCCACCGACAACAGCGCCACATCCTCGCCCAGCGTCCACCGGCCGAACCGAGCCATCGACGCCGAGACCGCTTCGATCTCCCCCATCAGGTAACGCGCGGTGTCCACCAGGTGACAGCCCACGTCCATCAGGATCAGCCGTCGCATCGTGCGCCAGGTAAGGCTGCTGCGCGAGGCCGTCGGGCGCAAGGCTCGCGTGTCATGATGCGAGATCCGTAACCGGATCGGCCGGCCGATCGTCCCCGCCGCGATCTCGCCGCGCAGGACGCGGTACCACGGGCGGAACCGCCAGTTCTCATGGATCATCAGCCGCACGCCCGCCTTCGTGCAGGCATCAATCATCGCCAGGAACTCGGACCGACCCGTCGCGGCCGGCTTCTGGCAGAGGATATGCACGCCGCGGCGGGCGGCGAGGTCCACCAACTCGACGTGCGATTCCGGCTGCGTGCAGATCTCGACGAAATCCAGCTCGTGCTCGTGCTGAAACAGCTCCGCAGCGTCGGCATAGCGGCGGGCGTCCGGCACCCGGTGGCCGGCACGCTCGAGCCGCTGCCGGTCCGTGTCGCACAGGGCGACGATCCGGACGTCGGGCACTGCCGACCAGGCCGCCAGATGGAATTGCGAGACGTATCCACAGCCGATCAGGGCACCCCTTGTCATCACTCATCAGTCCTTAACTCAACAGGTGGCATCCCAGCGCCGCGGCTGCCTCCCACCTCGAATTCGCCGCCCTTCTTCGTCCCCGCATCATGCCCGGCCCGAGTCGCGAGACTCAAGATATAAACCGAAAAGCCCAGGACTCAAGGACTAAGGACTCAAGGACTAAGGACTCAAGGACTAAGGCCGAAGGGACTGGTTGCGTCGAAAGTAGCATCTGCGCATAATGAACACATTCGGCCAGCCTTCCGTAATGACGTTAGTTGAGGGCTGCGCGCCTCGCCGTATGGGCCGGGGATACCCCGCGTTGATCGGCCGGCCCCACGATCGTGCTGCGAACGCCGGGCGCGGACGCGGGGTGAGAGATCTCGCGCGGGTCACCGGCTTCAGGGGATTGATTCAGCGGAGGATCGCACCGGTATGTCCACGCCCGCCATGATCGAGGCCGATGGGCTCTGCAAGCAATTCGGGTCGTTCCTGGCCGTCCGGGACGTCTCGTTCACCATACCCAAGGGCCAGGTCGTGGCCTTCCTCGGCCCGAATGGGGCGGGCAAGACCACGACCATGCGGCTCCTGACCGGCTTCGTCGCGCCGACCCACGGCACGGCACGGATCGCCGGCATCGACGTCCAGGCCGATCGGATCGACGCGGCCGAGCACCTCGGCTACCTCCCCGAAAATGGGCCGCTCTACACCGATATGACCCCCATGGCCTTGCTCCGCTTCTTCGGCGAGGCGCGCGGCATGTCGCAAGCCCTGCTCAGGTCGCGGATCGACGCCGTGATCAGCCAGTGCGCGCCTCGACTCGGTCGCGCACAAGCCGATCGGCAAGCTCTCCAAGGGATACCGCCAGCGGGTCTCCATGGCCCAGGCGCTCTTGCACGACCCCGAGGTCCTGATCATGGACGAGCCGACCAGCGGGCTGGATCCCAACCAGATCCGCGGCGTCCGCCAGTTGATCCGCGACCTGGGCCAGTCGAAGACCGTTATGGTCTCGACCCACATCCTCCAGGAAGTCGAACCCGTCGCCGATCGCGTGCTGTTCATCCACGACGGCAAGATCGTCTTCGACGGCAAGCCGGCGGCGATGGCGCAGAACCACAAGAGCCTGGAGCAGGCGTTCTACGATCTGACGGCGCAACCCGTCTGAGCCGGCGCGGCCGCCGACCGCGGCCGCGCCGTCGCCCCCGGGGAGTCGGGTAGGGTGGGCCATGCCCACCAATCGAGGCCTCGACCGGTGAGCATGGCCCACCCTACAACTTGTCACTTGCCACTATTCAGATTGAGGCTCTCCGGCCCGGAAGGCGAGGGCCTGACACACGACCCATCGACATGAGAGGACGACTGAGGTGACCACGCTCGAAACCCAACCGACCAGCAAGGAGCGGGCGGCGTCCCAGCCCCGCGCCGGCCATCCGCGGCCGTTCCGCGTTCACGTGATCGGGGCGGTCTTCAAGCGCAATCTCCTGAGCTATTTCAGCAACCCCGCCGGCTACGTCTTCATCACGCTCTTCGTGCTGATCAGCTCGTGCGTGGCGTTCTGGCAGAACGTCTTCTTCACGAACAATCTGGCGAACCTCGATCAGCTCAATCGGTACATGCCGTATCTGCTGCTGTTCTTCATCCCGGCCATCACGATGAGCTCGTGGGCCGACGAGCGGCGGCAGGGGACCGACGAGCTGCTGCTCACCCTGCCCGCCCACGACCTCGACGTCGTGCTGGGCAAGTACCTGGCGGCCCTGGGCATCTTCACCGTCGCCCTGGCGTTCTCGCTCTCGCACGTGTTCATCCTGATGTCGCTGGGCGGGCGCCGATTACGGCATCATCCTCGCCAATTACCTGGGCTACTGGCTGATGGGCGCGATGCTGATCGCGCTGGGGATGGTCGCTTCGCTGCTGTCATCGAACGTCACGGTGGCGTTCATCCTGGGTGCCCTGTTCTGCGCCGTGCCGATCTTCCTCGACTGGGTCGGCTCGCCGTCGCTGGAGTTCTTCCTGAAGAACTCCGGGCTGCGCTACATCAGCTCGAAACTGATGGGCACGAGCGAGGCGGCGACGGGGAACACGGTCGGGCGGCTGGTGGAGGACTGGTCGGTGCCGGCGCGGTTCCAGGACTTCGGCCCGGGGGTGATCCCGCTGTCGGGCCTCTTCTATTTCCTGGGCGTCGCCGCGGCGATGCTCTACCTGAACATGGTCCTGCTCGGGCGGCGGCACTGGGCCGGCGGCGAGACGAGCGGCGGCCGCTGGCTGCATTCGGTCGTGCGGTTCGCGTCCGTGGTGCTGGCCCTGTGCAGCCTGACCCTCCTGATCGACCTCTGGGGCAAGCGGGCCGACGCCAGCGCGGAGCGGCTGCATACGCTCTCGTCCGAGTCGCTCGACCTGATCCAGCAGATTCCCGCCGACCGGCCGGTGATGATCCAGTGCTATTACAGCCCCGAGGTCCCGCGCGAGTTCGTCGAGACCAAGGCGACCCTGCTCGGCCTGCTCCGCGAATACGCGGCGCGGAGCGGGGGCCGGATCCAGCTCAACCTGGTGCCGACCGAGCTGTACTCCGAGGAGGCACGCGACGCCGAGAAGCGGTTCGGCATCGAGCCGCGCAAGGTCTTCTCCAGCGACCAGGCCCGGCAGATGGCCGTCGACGTGATCCTGGGCGTGGCGTTCACCTCGGGGCTCGAGGAGGTCGTGATCCCGTTCTTCGACCGGGGCCTGCCGGTGGAATACGAGGTGACCCGCTCGATCCGGGTCGTCTCGCAAGAGCGGCCGCAAGAAGCTCGGCATCCTCACCACCGACGCCAAGCTGATGGGCGGGTTCGACATGCGGAGCTTCAGCCAGACCCCCGAGTGGTCGATCGTCACCGAGCTGAAGAAGCAGTACGACGTTCAGCTCGGTCTCGCCCGACGCCTCGATCGCCGGCGACGTGAACGTCCTGCTGGTCGCGCAGCCGTCGTCGCTGACCCAGAAGCAGATCGACAACCTCACCGAATACGTCAAGAAGGGCGGGGCGACGCTCCTGTTCCTCGATCCGGCGCCGGTGGAAAACCCGGCGATCTCGCCCGAGTTGCCCCGGCAGTCGCCGGGCGGCCCATTCGGCGGCGGACCGCCGCCGGAGCCCAAGGGGAACCTTCGCCCGCTGCTCGAGATGGCCGGCATCGAGTGGCCGTCGGCCGAGATCGTCTGGAACGACTACAACCCCCACCCGCGGCTCGCCAGCCTGCCGCGCGAGATCGTCTTCATCGGCGCCGGCGCCGACCCCGATGCGTTCAACCCCGACCAGGTCGCCAGCGCCGGGCTCCAGGAAGTCGTCACGATCTTCCCCGGCCTGCTCCGCGGTCGCGGACCAGCGGCTCGGGGCCCGAGTTCATCCCGCTGCTGCGGACCGGCCGCCGGGGCGGCACGCTGCTCTGGAGCGAGGTCGTTCACGCAGGGCTTCATGGGCATGGGCCTGGCCCCCAACCCGCGACGGCGCTATTTCCCCAGCGGCGAGAGCTACACCCTGGCCGCCCGGATCACCGGCCCCGCCCCGGCCGACGCCGAGCCGGCCGAGGCCGCCAAGAAGGACGCCGGGAAGAAGGACGCCGAGAAGAAGGACCAGAAGCCCAAGGCCAACCTCAACGTGATCGCCATCGCCGACCTCGACATGATCGGCGAGCAGTTCTTCCAGATCCGGGCCAACAAGGCCGAGGCCGCGGACCTCGACTTCGACAACATCCCGTTCGTCCTCAACTGCGTCGACGTGCTGGCCGGCGACGAGTCGTTCGTCAAGCCTCCGCAAGAAGCGGCCCAAGCACCACACGCTCCGGGCGATCGAAGCCCAGACCAGCAAGTTCTACGACGAGCTGGAGAACGAGACCAAGGTCGCCGAGGACGAGGCCAGGAAGGAGCTCGACGACGCCCAGATGGCTTTCGACAAGGAGGTCGATCGCGTCCGGAAGAACCCCGACCTCGACGAACGGTCCAAGGAGGTCCAGCTCGACAACCTCCAGAAGGTCGCCCAGCGCCGGCTCGACGTCAAGAAGGCGACGATCGAGGACCAGAAGCAGGCGCGGATCCGCGACAGCCGGGCCAAGCTCGAGCAGAATACCCGCGAGATCCAGAACACCGTGCGGTTCGAGGCCGCGGCGCTGCCGCCCCTGCCGCCGCTGGTGCTCGGCCTGGTCGTCTGGTTCGTCCGCCGGACGCGCGAGAACCTCGGCGCCAACCCGAAGCGGTTGGCCTAGCGGATATCTCGGGGCCCCCGTAGGGTGCTCTGCGAGCACCGAGATGCATGTCCCGGCCGATCCGGTGCTCACAGAGCACCCTACAACCTACAAACAGCCACTTGGGTTTATAGAAATGAATGAGCTCATCAAGACCATCACCTTCGTCGCCGTGGCCCTGGTGTTGACCGGTGCGGCGTTCGTCGGCACCCGCGACCGCGCCGTGAAGGATGCCCAGTTCAGCGACCAGGGCCAGGCGTTCTTCCCCGACTTCAAGGACCCGCTGCAGTGCACCGACCTCGAGGTGGTCAGCTTCGATGCGGCGACCGCCGTCCCGACGCGGTTCCGGGTGATGTGGAAGAACAACCGGTGGGTGATCCCGTCGCACTACGACTATCCGGCCGACGCGCGCGACAGGCTGTCGAAGACGGCCGCGGCGGTGATGGACCTGACCAAGGACACGATCCGCAGCGACTCGGTCGAGGATCAGCAGGCGATGGGCGTGATCGACCCGCTCGACTCCAAGGTCGCGACCCTCGAGGGGCGGGGCAAGCGGGTCACGCTCCGCGACGCGTCCGAGAAGGTGCTCGCCGACTTCATCATCGGCAACGAGATCAAGGGCACCGAGCGCAAGCAGGAAGGTGGCGGCGCAGAAGTACGTCCGCGTGCCCGACCAGAAGCGGACCTACGGCGTGGCCGTCAAGGCCGAGCTCTCGACGCGGTTCGCCGACTGGATCGAGACGAACCTGCTCAAGGTCGACTCCGGCAAGATCCGCAAGGTCCTCTTCGACAACTACAAGATGCAGGAGACCCAGACCCCGGACGGACGGCGGGGGCTGATGCCGGTCGGTGACGAGAGGGTGACGATCACCCGCAAGGAGTCGTTCGGCCCCTGGTCCGTGACGATCGACAAGGCGGACCCGAAGTCCGGAGAATGGAAGCCATCCCCCGTGCCCCCCGGCCAGGAGCCCAACGAGGATCGACTCCGGTCGCTCGTCGACGCCCTCGGCGACCTGAAGATCGTCGGCATCCGGCCCAAGCCGCCCGGCCTGACCGATCCCAACGACCCGAAGCTCGAGCTGACGATGCCCATCGCGCTTTCGCTCCAGAACCGGGGCTTCTACCTCACCCGCAACCGCGGGCTCTTCTCGGACCAGGGCGACGTGTTCGTCTCGACCGACGAGGGGGTCGTCTATATGCTCCGCTACGGCGGCCCGGTCTTCGCGACCGGGGATGAGCTGTCCGCCGGCACGGCGGATACGACCGAGAAGAAGGACGAGCCGGACAAGGCGAAGAAGGCCGCCGAGCGGAAGTCGCAGGGCACCCAGGAGAGCCGCTTCCTGATGGTGACCGTCTCGTTCGATCCGTCGCTGATCGCCAAGCCCGGCAAGGACGAGAAGGCCGAGACCAAGCCCGGCGAGACCAAGGACTTCCCCGACGACGTCTTCGCGCCCGATCCCAAGGACCCCAAGGTCATCGCCGATCAGAAGGCCGCCGAGGAGAAGGAGAAGCGCGACAAGGAGGAATACGACCGGAAGATCGCCGACGGCCAGAAGAAGGTGAAGGAGCTGGCGGCCCGGTTCGGACCGTGGTACTACGTCACGCCCGGCGAGAGCTTCACCCAGATCGACCTGGATTCCGCCACCATCCTCCGTCCCAAGGGCGCGGCCGGCGCCGCCTCGCCGCCGAGCGGCGGGTTCCCCGGCGCCGGCGGGTTCCCCGGCGCCGGCGGCTTCCCGGGCCATCCGTGACCTCGAAACCATGAACCGCGGCGAGGAGCCCTATGTCTGAATCTCGGGAGAACCACGAATAACACGAATTAACACGAATCATACAGGGGAAGAAGGACGTGAGAATCAACGAGATTGACTCCGGCGTGCCGACCCCAACCTAGAGCGCTTAACGCTCGCGTTGCATCACGCCGAGAGCCCCCCCCTGACCCCCCCTTCGTAAGGGGAGGGACGTTCGGAACGGCTCGCCCCTGTTCATCCCCCCCTTACGAAGGGGGGGGCAGGGGGGGTCGAGGCCCCAGCCCGATCTCGAGGCCCGACCGCATCGGCCATCCGTGCGTTACGCGCTCTAACCTCGGAGTGGGTGGATGGCTCGCTCCCTGGGCTTCCCCTGATTCGTGTCGATTCGTGTTATTCGTGGTTCCGGTCTTTTCTGATCACTGTTCCGAGCGGGGGCGTGAGGAGCGAACAATGGCGGTGCAGTCCGATTCGGGGACGGCGACACGTGCTTTCCGCGCTGGTGCAGAACCGGCCCGGCGTGCTGGCGCACGTCTCGGGGATGTTCGCCTCCCGGGGCTTCAACATCGACAGCCTGGCGGTCGGCGAGACCGAGGATCCGGACCTCTCGCGGATCACGGTTGTGGTGATGGGCGACGACCGGCACCTCGAGCAAGTGCGCAAGCAACTCGAGAAGATCGTCACTGTCGTGAAGGTGCACGACATCTCGAGCGAGGATTACGTCGAGCGCGACCTGATGTTGATCAAGGTGAGCGCCGCCGCCGTCCGCGCGCCGAGATCCAGGCCCTGGTCGGGATCTTCCGGGGCCGGATCGTCGACGTCAGTCCGGAAGTGCTCATGATCGAGATCTCCGGCAAGGAGCAGAAGCTCGAGGCGTTCATCGAACGGGTGCGGCCGTACGGCATCCGCGAGTTGGCGCGCACGGGTCGGATCGCCCTGGTCCGGGGCGAGCGCCCGCTCGAGGAAGGCCGCGACGAGGCGGGCGGCACCGGAGCCGCGCCGGCGGCTACAGGGACCGATCTGGCGCCCGAGATCCAGGGCCACTCCGAGCTGTGAATCGGGGCGCGACGGCCGCCGCGGCGTGTTAGGATAGGACACGACCGTTCGTCGGTGGGCCGGCTGGGAGGGCCTCGCTGGGGCTCGACCGACTCGCTGAGCGACTGAGAGGGGACACGCCGATGCCTGCGAAGATGTACTACGACCAGGATGCCGACCTATCCCTGCTCAAGGGGAAGACGATCGCGGTGATCGGCTACGGCAGCCAGGGCCACGCCCAGGCCCAGAACCTGCGGGACTCGGGCTGCACGGTGGTGATCGGCCAGCGGCCGGGCTCGCCCAACCACGAGGCCGCCGTGCGCGACGGCTTCAAGCCGGTCACCGCCGCGGAGGCCGCCGAGGCCGGCGACCTGGTGAATATCCTCCTGCCCGACGAGGTCCAGGCCGATATCTACGCCCGCGACATCAAGCCGCACCTCCGGCCCGGGAACCTCTTGCTCTGCTCGCACGGGTTCAACATCCATTTCGGCCAGGTCGTCCCGCCGGAGGGAGTCAACTGCGCCCTGGTCGCGCCCAAGGGGCCCGGCCACCTGGTCCGCAGCGAGTTCGTCAAGGGGGGCGGCGTCCCCTGCTTGATCGCCACCGCCGAGGACTGCACGCCGGCCGGCAAGGCGCTGGCGCTGGCCTACGCCAAGGGGATCGGCGGCACCCGCGCGGGCGTCCTCCAGACCACGTTCGCCGAGGAGACCGAGACCGACCTCTTCGGCGAGCAGGTCGTCCTTTGCGGCGGCGTCAGCGCGCTGGTCAAGACGGCGTTCGAAACGCTCATCGAGGCCGGCTACCAGCCCGAGAGCGCCTACTTCGAGTGCCTGCACGAGCTCAAGCTGATCGTCGACCTGATGTACCAGGGCGGCCTCAATTACATGCGCTACAGCATCTCCAACACCGCCGAGTACGGCGACTACACCCGCGGCCCCCGCATCGTCAACGAACACACCCGCGCCGAGATGAAGAAGATCCTCCACGAGATCCGCACCGGCCAGTTCGCCCGCGAGTGGATCCTCGAGAACCGCGCCAACCGCCCGGTGTTCAACGCCACCAAGCGGCTGGAGCGCGAGCATCCGGTCGAGCAGGTCGGCCGGCGGCTCCGCGGCCTCATGCCCTGGATCGACGCCAAGGTGGTGTAATGCTTATAGTAGGGCGCTCCGCGAGCACCCGATCCGCGACGAGGACGATGATCGGTGCTCGCGGAGCACCCGACGGGCGCCTCCGACACCCACTCTCAAGCGAGCGACGACGATGGCTGTCCGTCCGCGCCGATTGGTCCTGATCTCCGCATGGCTGATGATCGGCGCCTTGCTGGTCCTGGCCAGGCCGTCGCATGCCCGCGACGAGGATCCGTCGACGGTCCCTTCGGCGAAGGCCGCGCGCCGGACGATCGGTCCGCGCCCTCGGCGCCGGCGCAGCGTCCCGGGATCGATCGGTCGAGCGTGGTCCGGCTGCTGCTCCAGGCCAACCCGATGCTCTGGCCGCTGGTGGTCTGCTCGATCGTCACGATGGCCTACGTCTTGGAGCGCGCGCTGGCCTTGCGGCGGGATCGCGTGATCCCCCGCGAGTTCGCCGATCGGTTCCTCGAGCGGCTCTCGGGCGGGAAGCTGGACCGGGAGCGGGCCCTGGAGCTCTGCCGGGCGCACGACTCTCCGGCGGCGCGGGTCTTCGCCATCGTGGTCGGCGCCTGGGGCCAGCCCGGCGCGACCATCCGGCAGATCGTCAGCTACGACGCCGCCGGAGAGGTGGTCGAGCTGAAGCGCAATCTCCGGGTGCTCAGCGCGATGGCGACCCTCGGCCCGCTGCTCGGCCTGCTCGGCACGGTCGTCGGGATCATCCAGTCGTTTGACGCGCTCGGCGGCCGCGTGGGCCCGTCGCGCGGCGAGGCCCTCGCCCATGGGATCAGCCTGGCACTGGTCGCCACCGCGATCGGGCTGGCGATCGCGATCGTTTCGGTCGCGTTCTATTACGTTCTCCTGAACCGGGTGGACATCCTCGTTCGCGAACTGGACCAGCGCGCGCGGCAGGTCATCGAGCTGGTCTCGGCCGAGGTGCAGCGGCTCGGCCCGACGGATCGTCGTCACGTGCCGCTCCCGTCGAGCGAGCCCCTCCGCCAGGAGTCGCGGGTCGTGTGAGCGAGGCGTCGGATGAACCCGGGAGGGCGAACCTCCCGGCGAGCCGGCGAAGGGAAGCGGCTTGGACGGAGCCTCGCCCTCCCAGGAAGGACTCGATATGCTTGCTAGCCGGGTGCCGTCCGACGATCCGCCGGTCATCAACATGACGCCGATGGTCAACGTCATCCTCTGCCTGCTCGTCTTCTTCATGGCCGCGACGCGGCTCTACGACTGGGACGAGAACGAGTTCGTCGTGAAGGTCCCGGAGGTCTCGGAGGCGGCCCCGCTGACCGCCGCGCCCGACGACCTGATCCTCACCATCACCCGCCGCGGCACGGTCGTGGTGGGTGAGAAGTCATATGATTTAGATGGGCTCGTCGTCCTGCTCCGGGAGGCCCACGGGCGATACGTCAACCAGGGGGTGGTCATCCGCGGCGACGCCAAGCTGACGTATCAGGACCTGGCCGACGTCCTCTCGGCCTGCGACGAGGCGGGCATCCGCAACGTGCGGTTGCCGGTCCGATCGCGCGAGGAGCGCACCGGCCCGGATCGCCCGACGGCCCCGCCCTGAGAGAGGAGCCCGCTCGAGCGAGCGAGCGATCGCATGGATCATCGGCAAGACGCCTGGCGTGCAGGGCGCCCGGCATCGGAATCCCCGCCGACGCGCCGTCGGCCGTTCTCCGGGAGTACGGGATGGTAAGCCTTCAGCAGCTCTGCCAGCAGCTCTTCGACACCCTGATTCACCTGAGCCCGAATTCGATCAACGCCTTCGTGGGGGCGGTTGGGCCGGTCCTGTCCTACACCGCGCTGTTCCTGATCATCTTCGCCGAGACGGGGCTGGTCGTGACCCCATTCCTGCCGGGGGACTCGCTGCTCTTCGCCGTCGGCGCCGTGACGGCCAGCGCCGGCTCACCGATCAAGTTGGGGACGATCGCGGTGCTGCTGGTCCTGGCCGCCATCCTCGGCGACGCCGCGAATTACGCGGCCGGCTACTTCATCGGACCACGCGTCTTCAGCAGCGAGAAATCGCGGCTGCTCAACAAGAGGCACTTGATGCGCGCCCACGAGTTCTACGAGAGATACGGCGGCCTCACCATCATCCTGGCGCGGTTCATGCCGATCGTCCGGACGTTTGCGCCCTTCGTCGCCGGCATCGGGAAGATGAGCTACCCGCGCTTCGCGGTCTACAACGTCACAGGCGGCGCGGTGTGGGTGGTCTCGTTCCTGTTCGCGGGCTGGTGGTTCGGCGGTCGGGCCATCGTGCAGAAGAACTTCCACCTGGTCGTCGGGGCCATCATCGTGATCTCCGTTTTACCCCCGATCATCGAGTCGATCCGCGTGCGGCTGGGCCGTCGAGTCAAGGCGACATCGACCGGGGTCTGATGAACCAGGTTTTTGCCTCGACGCATGAAATCCCCGAGTGGGCCCGATCGCGTCCCGGGCGATCGCCCCCCGGATGGCTCGATTCAGGTCCCCTTTGGATCCATGACCTTCTCAATGTCATCGAGCGGGACGGCGTCGAGGCGGCCGCCGAGGAGGGCCGAGAGCTGCAGACCGACCAGGACCTCGCTGGAACCTTTGCCGTCGGAGATCATGTTGAGATAAGGCTCGGCGCCGACCAGCACGGCCCGGGGCTTGCCGTGCACGGTGAGGACGTAGCGGACGGTGCCGTCTTCCAGATCCCTGAGGATGCCCGGGAGGTTCTGATGGAGCTCGCGGCTCCCGATGATCCGGACGGGAGAATCCGGGCTCTTGGGGGTCATAGATCGTGGCTTCCTGCGGCGTTCTGACCGCTGCATGCGCGAGGACCCATCTCCGGGGTGTAAGACGACGCGTGCCGGCACGGCGCTATCCCTGGCCAATCGATGCAACGATGGGACTTCCCACGATCGACCGCGATCCCAAGCAACGAGGGAAGGAACCTGCGCGATAGGTCAACAGGAACGGACCTCGAGACCAACTCGTCACGATTGTCGGTGGTCCAGTCAATTCCGACGTTTCGACCGGATTACGAGAAGCCGTCTCTTCCGAGAACTCGGCGTTCTGACGTGCTTGCCGCCATCGACGGCCACGTTATTCTACAAACCGAAGCCGCGATTGCAAGGGAACGACCGCGACGGAGACGGATCATCCGTTTGGTCCCGGGATAGGCTTAGAGATGCCGAACATCGGACCAGATCCAGCGGAGGCGGTGGGATTCGAACCCACGGAACCGCGATGGGGTACACCGGTTCTCGACACCGGCCCCGCCCACTGCGCCAACACCGAAAAACAAGCCATTTCCGGCACTGAAACCCCCTGCGAGAGTGGGCGCATATGCCTTCGCACACGCCTGGCCCGAATCCGCCCTCTTCTTGCCCGAGATTTCCAGCGGTGGGGCCGGCGAATCCAAGAACCAACTACCGGGGGGGACCGCGGCGCAGCCGCGGTCCCCATATTGCTCGGCAAGCAAGTGAGGCGGCCAAGCACTCGCCATCGGGACCTCATGCAGTCATGCTAAAGAAGTTCTGGAAGGTCACCGGATCAGTGTCGACGAAGATCGGCAGGGCGTACTGCAAGAGTACGGTGTTGATGGTGGCGATGAACGTGTAGGGGGGTACGATCAGCTTGTCCCCCGGCTCGATCCCGATCGCCGCGAGCGAGGCGTACAGGGCGGCGGTGCCGTTTGCGGTGGCCACGCAGTACCTGGCGCCGATCAAGTCGGCGTAGGCCGCCTCGAACCGGCTGACACACTCGGCGCTGCCTCGAAACCACTTGCCGCTGTGGAGGACCTCGAGCAGGTTCTTCTCATCGCGCTGGTCGTACCGGGGCCAGCTCGGGAACGGCTCACCGCGGACCGGCTTGCCCCCCAGGAGGGCCGGCTTGTCCTGGTCGGCCGAAGTGGCCGTCGTCACCGACAGCGCGGCGCCCGCCGCCAGGAAACGACGCCGATCGAGTGCATTTCTCAGGGTATGCCCCGTCGGTTTGTGGATGCTTGGTTCGGTGGAGGTCATTCCCCAGCCCGCTGGGTCCGCCGGATCACATCCCGCGTCAAGGACGCGGGGATGCTCATCAAGTCGGTCCGTGTCTTACCTCCGTCCGTGATCCGGGACAGTGCGTAGACGGTCCCATCCTGTCCCACGGCGATCGAGTTGACGTAGGACGGTCTCTGCCGGTCGGCGAAGAAGATCGCCCCATGATCGACGAAATGGCCGGAGGGGACGTCATAGGTGACGAGGTGGAGGTCCTCGATCCCCTTGGACTCGCCCATGGCGGTCCTGGCCTGGCCGGCGACCCGCTTGCCGGCGACGTACACGGGCCCGCCGGTCAGGTAATAGAGCGTCCGGCCATCGGGCCCCAGGGTGAACCCAAGGTAGCCGTAGCTGAACTGATCGAACATGCCGGCGCGTCGCGACGGCAGCGACGTGATGCGGTCGAGCAGCTCGACGCGCTCGGCCCGGGGATCGAACCGGAATAGGTAGCCGGAGTTGCCGTGCACCCCATAGACCATCCGTCGGGACGGGACCCAGACGACCTGCCGCCAGTTGTAGCCCATGTGGCCGGGCGAGGTCGGGTCGTAGAGGCCGAAGTAATCCTACTTCAGGTCGTCGCCGCGCACGATCTCAACGGCATCGGTCGGGCATCAGTAGCGGTGGATCGTCCCTTCCGAATCGGTGAAGTAGGCCGACCCGTCGTCGGGATCGACGGCGATCGAGCGGCAGATCGTCCGGTAGGTCGGCCCCTTGCCGTCCTCGCCGAGGGCGCACACACGTCCGAAGTCCTTCAGGTCGCGGCGATCCAGATCGAAGCGGAAGAAGCGGCCGGTCGGCCAGGTGATCCCGAAGATCCGGCCTCGCGCCGGATCCATGCTCATCGTGATGATCCCCTCGCGCCGGGGTGCGACGTCGAGATTGTCGAACTTCCCGGTTGCCATGTCGTAGGCGAGCAGGTGCCCGCCGGGATAAGGCTGATATCCGTGGGGCGGCACTCCCATCTTGGCGATCGCGGAGAGCAACCTCGTGGGCCCCGAAGGGGGCCAGGTCCTCGCGGACCGGACCGTGGAGCTCATCAATTCCCTCTGGCCGGCGAAATGACCGCGAAGGTCCGGTCCGCCCCGGGGGTACTGGCGCCCACCCCACGCGGCTCGAGTTACATATCCGGAGTGCGACGCTGTTCGGGCTCGCGTCGTCATCCTGAGCCCGATCCCGGAGGCCTTCGACTCGCCGAACGATATCGACGCCAGATCCTGCGCGATCGATCAGACGGCGGCCGGCAGCAGGCCCGCCGTGCGCAGGGCCGCGCGCATCTGGGGCTCTTTCTCCGCCGGCAGGTCGGAGACCGGCGAACGGCAGGGGCCGATCGGCAGGCCGATCAGGCGCATGGCGGCTTTCAGCCCGGCGGGCACGGTGCACAGGGTCAGCGCCAGCCGCAGCGGGCTCAATCGATCCTGGGCGGCCTTCGAGCCCGCGAGGTCGCCAGCGAGGCAGCGCTCATAGATCTCCACCAGCAGCGCCGGCGCGATATTGCCGGTGGCCGGAACCGCCCCTCGGCGCCGGCCATCAGGCCGTAGAAGATCAGCGTGTCCCGGCCGGTCATGACGCTGAACCGTTCCGGGACGACTCGGATACACTCGGCTGTGTTCTGCAGGTCGCCGCTGCTGTCCTTGATGCCGACGATGTTCGGAATCTCCGCGAGGCGTGCCAGGGTGTCGACGTCGATCTTCACGCCGCCGCACGTGGACGGGTTGTTGTAGAGGAGGACCGGCAGGCGGGTGTTCTCGGCGATCCGACGGTAGTGGTCGAAGATCTCCCGCTGGTTCGGCAGGACGAAGTACGGCGTGATGATCGAGACGCCATCGGCTCCCTCGCGCTCGGCCATCCTCGTCAGGCGGATGACCTCGCGGGTCGACTCGGCCCCGGTGCCGGCGAGGACCGGGACTCGCTTGTTGACGTGGGCCACTGCGGTGGCGATGACCTCCTGCTTCTCGCGCTCGTCCAGGGCATAGAACTCGCTGTTCGTGCCTAGCACGAAGATCCCATGCACGCCATTGCCGATGACGTGGTCGAGGAACCATCGGAGGCGGGGCAGGTCGAGTTCCTCGTCGGCCCTCATCGGGGTGGCGACCGGCGGTATGATCCCATGAAACTGCATGAATCGTTCTCCGCCCGGAGTAACCGTTCACAGAGTGGGATAACCGGTATCAGGCAACCTCGACCTTTGGTGGATTCGCTGGCACGAGGGAGGGGATCGCTTGGCCACCGCGAGCCGCCTCGAAACAGGATGTCAGGTAGTCCAGCACATTCCGCCCCTGCTGGCGGCAGGTGGCTACCACCGTCAGCATCCGCTCCACGAACCGGCTCCCCGCCGCGCTATCGGTTCCCCCGCTGATCCGACGCCAGATCACCGCGTGCCGCTCGGCGCGCTCGGCGGCGTTGTTGGTCGGCGGCACACCCGCGACCCGCGCGAAGGTCCACAGGCTCTCCTCGACCCGCAGGAGCTCGGCGCAGGTCCCTCGGGTCCGCGCGCAGTCGCAGCGCGCCCCGTCCTCCAGGGCCGTCTTGAACTCGCGCCTCAACCGGGCCATCGCCGTGCGGAATCGCCCCCAGTCCACTCGCTTGGCCTCGAGGCGATGCCACCAGCGGAACAGCCGGTCCGAGAGGCGCAACAGCTTCTTCCCGATCGGCGCGGCGGCGCCGCCGCGGTCGATCATCGCCTGGAAATCGCGGCGGAGATGACTCCAGCAGACCGGCCGGCTGGCCCCTGCGATCCAGTCGTAGGCGCTCCAGCGGTCGGTCACCGCGATCGGGCCGTCTTGAGTCCCCAGGACGGCCCGGGCGACCCGGGCGTTGCGGTTGCGGGCGATCGTGAAGACCGTAAACAGGGCCGTCACCGCCGCCCACAGCCAGGCCTTGTGCCGGTCCTCTCGCCAGCCGGTCTCGTCGGCACCGATCACCCCCGCCGTGTGGACCGCCGTGGCCAGTTCGTTGTATGGGGCCTGGAGCGCCTCGGCCGACAGCCGCTCCAGCTTGCTGATCATCCCGGTGGAGATCGACAGCCCGAAGAGGTCGCCGGCCAGTTGCTGGATCGGCCGCTTGCTCAACCGGTAGGCGCCGGCCAAAGTGGCCAGTGTGGCCTGCAAGTAAGGGCCGAAGCGGACCGTGGGGACGCCCTCGGGCAACGGACCGCAGGTGGTCTGACCGCAGTCGGGGCAGGCCAGGCGATGCAGGCGGTATTCGTCGACGATCGGCTCGATCCGGGGCAACTCGGCGACCTGATGGATCAGGGGGTCGGGGTCCTCCCCCGACAGCGCATGGCCACACCGCCGGCACGCATCGGGCTTGCAGTCGGTGGACGAGCGGAGCTTCTCGGGAGGGACCAGGGCGCGGAACGCCTTGCGATGGCCGGGTTGACCGCCGCGCCTCCGCCGCGACGGCGGTGTGGGCGGCTTGCGCTTCAGGCCGATCGGGTCGGAGGAGGGCGGCTTGGAGGAGTTGGTGGAGTTGAGTTGGAGCCGGGCCTGGAGGTCGCGGACGGTGGCTTCCAATTCGGCGATCCGATCGTGCAGGGACTTCCAGCCGTCCAAGAGGGTGACCTGAAGGTCCGCGGGCACGCGGCTCCAGAGTGGCTCAAGGAGTGGAAGCTGTTGACTCATATGTAGTAGTACGAACCGACTGTACAAATTGTTCGGGGTGTGAACAGCTACCGCCCGGATAGCGCAAGCCGTTCTGCAGGAGACGCCAGACGGACTCGATCAGGCGCGGATCCTGGTCGAACAGCCAATCTTTGAAGGATCGGTATTGTAAGCCGAGAGTCGTTCTCCAACAATAGTTTGACAACCGTTCGCCCGCCGCTCACGGCAGAGCTCCGGGGCGAGGCGGGATCACACGGCCCCTGACTCCTCAACGTCCGTCCCCCAGCCGGCCTGCCGATGCGCACTCGGGCGCATGTTTTCGCGAGGAAGGGGCGAAGCCGCAGGAGGGGTTGTTCTCATGAGGATATCCTCGCGATCGGAGCCCTGGCGAGAGATTCAACGGTGGATCCTGGTCGTCGGGGTCATCCAGCTCGGCCCCCAGGCGACTCCGTTACTGGCCGGGGACCCGGCGTCGATCGACTTCTTCGAGACATCGATCCGTCCGTTGCTCGTCGAGAAGTGTCAGTCCTGCCACGGTCCGACGAAGGCGAAGGCCGGGCTCCGATTGACGGACCGCGAGTCGCTCCTGAAAGGCGGAGACAGTGGGCCGGCCGTCGTCCCGCACGCCGCCGACGAGAGCCGGCTCATCCGGGCGGTGCGGTACCTCGACGAGCTGAAGATGCCGCCGAAGCAGAAGTTGTCCGGGGCCCAGATCGCGGCGCTCGAGCGCTGGGTCGCGTCGGGGGCGGCCTGGCCCTCGCCGCCGGCCCGCACGACGACCTCGGCGGGCTTCGAGCCGACCCCCGCGCAGCGGAGTTGGTGGGCCTTCCAGCCCGTCGGGGGCGAGCCGCCACCGAACGTGAACGGCCCGCGCGCCGCCGAGAACGAGATCGATGATTTCCTCCAGGACACCTTGAACACGCAGGGGATCGTGCCCGCCCCGCCCGCGGACCGGCGGACCTGGATCCGCCGTGCCACGTTCGACCTGACCGGCCTCCCGCCCTCTCCCGAAGAGGTCGAGGCGTTCCTCGCGGATGAATCGTCCCCGGCGTTCGATCGCGTGGTCGACAGGCTCCTGGCATCGCCGGCCTACGGCCAGCGCTGGGCCCGGCACTGGCTCGACGTGGCCCGATATGCCGACTACTACGATGCCGACCCCAAGACCCGCACGGCCAGTTGCGAGCTGACCGAGGCCTGGCGGTACCGCGACTGGGTCGTCGATGCGTTCAACCGCGACCTCCCGTTCGACCAGTTCATCATCCATCAGATCGCCGGAGACCTCCTGCCCGCCCCCGACGGTCGGGAGATCTACCCGGCCGGCCTGATCGCCACGACGTTCCTCTCCAACGGCGTCTGGGACCGTGGCGACGCCGACAAGGAGAAGATCGTCAGCGACATGGTCGACGACAACATCGACACCGTCGGCAAGGCATTCCTCGGCCTGACCCTCGGCTGCGCACGCTGCCACGACCATAAGTTCGACCCGGTCTCCCAGCAGGACTACTACGCCCTCGCCGGAATCTTCTACAGCACCCACATCCTCAAGGACCTCGGCGCCAAGGGGGAAGAGTACGTCATGAACCGGGTGCCGCTGGTTCCCCGGGCCCAGGTCGAGGCCAGAGAGGAGCAACTCAAGCGGATCGCGAAGACCGAGGCCGATCTGGCCGCGGTCGAGAAGGGTCCGCGCTCCGGAGCCTCGGACAGGAAACGTGCCGAGCTCATCGCCGAGCGCGACCGGCTCAGGCGCGAGATCCCCGGCGAACCGCCCCTGGCGATGGCCGTGCAGGAAGGGGGGACACCGGGCGGCTTCTTCCGTGGGATCCAGGACGTGCCGATCCACATTCGCGGCAGTTACGCCAGGCTCGGCCCGGTCGTCGCGCGCCGCTTGCCGCGTTTCTTCGCGGGCGACGCCCAGCCGCCCATCCGAGAAGGGAGCGGCCGGCGCGAACTGGCCCGCTGGGTGGCCTCGGCAGCCAACCCGCTCACCGCGCGCGTGATCGTCAACCGCGCCTGGCAGTGGCATTTCGGCGAGGGGCTCGTGCGCACGCCGAGCAATTTCGGCATGCTCTCGGAGCCTCCGTCCCACCCGAAACTCCTCGACTGGCTGGCGGACCGGTTCGTCCGGGATGGCTGGTCCCTCAAGAGGCTGCACCGGCGCATCCTGCTGTCGGCTGCGTACCGCCGGGCGAGCGTCGTGGACAGCCATGACCTTTCCCGCGACCCCGAGAACCGCTGGCTCGGTCGGTACTCGGCGCGTCGGCTGGACGCGGAGGAGGTCCGTGACGCGATGCTCAGCGTGAGCGGGCGGCTCGAACGGACGCCCGGTGGACCGGCCGCGGACGGCATCGACTCGCCGAGGCGCTCGCTCTACGTCCAGACGGCGCGGTGGGACCGGAGCAGCTTCGCAATGCTCTTCGACGCGGCCAATCCCGACGCGTCCACCGAGAAGCGAACCCCGTCAACCGTCGCGCCCCAGGCCCTCCTGTTCCTGAACCACCCGTTCGTCCTCGCGCGGGCCCGGCACCTGGCCGAGCGGCTGGGTGCCGAGGTCTCCGGTGATGAGGCCGCCCGGATCGGCCGGGCCTACCGCCTCCTGTTCGGCCGGCCCGCACGCCCGGAAGAGGTCCGGGTGTGCCGAGAGTTCCTGGCCCGGGCCGGGAGGCTCGGCGCCGGGGCCGACTGGCAAGGGCTGGCCCACGTCCTGCTGTGCAGCAACGCATTTATCTACGTCGATTGAACCGTCCGATCCGCGGGGGCCCTTGCCATGTGGGACAGCCGGAGACCCTCCCGGCGTGATTTCCTGTCGCGGGCCGGCAACGGCTTCGGCCTCGTGGCGCTCGCGGACCTGCTCGCGGATCATTCGTCGCGAGCCGAGGCGCCCGGACCGAACCGCGCGGCCGACCCATACGCGGTCCGGGCCCCTCACCACGCCCCACGAGCCAGACGCTGCGTCTTCCTGTACATGCCGGGCGGGCCGTCGCACATCGACCTGTTCGACCCCAAACCCAGGGTGGCCGCGATGAACGGCCGACCGCTTCCCTTCGAGAAGCCCCGGCTCGAGCGCGTCAAGACCGGCAATCTGCTGGCCTCCCCGTGGAAGTTCCGGAAACATGGCGAGTGCGGGACCGAGATCAGCGAGCTGCTGCCGATGCTCGCGACGCACGCCGACGACCTCTGCGTGATCCGGTCGATGGTCGCCGACAACATCAACCACACCGGCGCGGCCCTGCAGATGAACACCGGCGAGCAGGCCTTCTCGCGGCCGAGCCTCGGCTCGTGGCTGGTCTACGGCCTGGGGACCGAGAACCAGAACCTGCCGGCCTTCGTGGTGGTGAGCCCGGCCGCCGTCTTCCAGGGGGCCCAGCTCTGGAGCTCCAGCTTCCTGCCCAGCGCCTACCAGGGGACCCTGATCCGCGACCTCAACCGCCCGATCGCCAACCTCTCCGACCCCTCCGGCGACGCCTGGGCCCAGCGCGCAAGCTCGACGCGATCGGGCAGCTCAACCGGTTGCACCGGCGCGACCGCGCGATCGACGGCCAGCTTGATGCCCGCATCGCGTCGTTCGAGCTGGCGTTCCGCATGCAGCGAGACGCGCCGGAAGCCTTCGACATCGAGCGCGAGAGCGCGGCGACCCGCTCGCTCTACGGGGTCGGCGAGCCGACGACCGACCTCTTCGGCCGGCAGTGTCTCCTGGCCCGTCGGCTCCTGGAGCGGGGCGTGCGCTACGTCCAGCTCTTCGACGCCCCGGCGAACAACGCCTGGGATCATCACAGCGGAATTCGCGAGAACCTGCCCAGGCGCTGCGCGGCGGTCGACCGCCCGATCGCCGCCCTCCTCCGTGACCTGAAGGCTCGCGGGCTCCTGGAGGACACCCTGGTCGTCTGGGGCGGTGAGTTCGGCCGCACCCCGACCGCCGAGGGGACCGACGGGCGCGAGCACCACCCCTTCGGGTTCACCATGTGGATGGCCGGGGGAGGAGTCCGCCCCGGATACGTCCACGGGGCGACCGACGAGTTCGGCTGGCACGCCGTGCGGGACAAGGTCCACGTCCACGATTTGCACGCGACAATCCTGTACATCATGGGCTTCGATCACGAACGACTGACCTACCGGCACGGCGGACGGGACTACCGCCTCACCGACGTCCACGGTCACGTCGTCCGGCAAATCCTCGCGGTCTGATCCCTGCGAAGATCACGTGGTCCTGACGGGCCGAATCTAACTCGGCCTGGAGGGGGAGCGATGAACAGACCGAGCCGCCGCACCCTGCTCCGACGGGCCGGGAGTCTCCTGACGATCCCGATCGTCGGGTACCCGGCACGGGGAGGGCAGGGCACCGCCCGCCCTCGGCCGCCGCGCATCAAGATCGGGCAGATCGGCGTGGGGCATGGGCACGCGAGCAAGCTGTCCGTCTACCGCCGATCCGAGGACTACGAGATCGTCGGCCTCGTCGAGCCGGACGACCGGATGCGTGAGGAGGCCAAGTCGAAGGAGGTCTACCGGGGCCTCCCCTGGATGACCCGAGAACAACTGCTCGAGGTGCCGGGGCTCCAGGCCGTACTCATCGAAACGCGGGTGCGCGACTTACTCGACGCGGCCGAGGCCTGTGTCGGCGCGGGGCTTCACGTCCATCTCGACAAGCCGGCCGGCGAGTCACTCCCCCGGTATCGACGCATCCTGAACGCCGCCACCAAGAAGCATCTCTGGGTCCAGATGGGGTACATGTACCGATACAACCCGGCCGTCGTATTACTCCGCGACGTCCTCCGGCGCGGGTGGCTGGGCAAGGTCTTCGAAGTCCACGCGGTCATGAGCAAGGTGGTCGGTCCCGCCGAGCGGGACGCCCTCGCCGAGTATCGCGGCGGGATGATGTTCGAACTCGGTTGCCACGTCATCGACCTGGTCGTCGGCGTCCTGGGGATGCCGACGAAGATCACGCCCTACCCCCGGCATTCCCTGAGGCGAAACGACGCCCTCCTCGACAACATGCTCGCCGTGTTCGAGTATCCCGGCGCGATCGCCACCGTGAAGTCCAGCGCCCTGGAAGTCAACGGATTCGAGCGACGGCACCTCGTCGTCTGCGGTACCGAGGGGACCTTCCACATCCAGCCGCTCGACAACCCTTCGGCCCGCGTCGCCTTCTCGACCCCGCACGGCGCCTATCGCAAGGGCTACCAGGACGTGTCCTTCCCCAGGTACACCCGCTACGTGGATGACGCCGCCGATATGGCCCGCGTCATTCGGGGCGAGAAGGCCATCGACTACACCTCGAGTCACGACCTCGCGGTGCAGACGGCCGTGCTCCAGGCCAGCGGACTGCCCACCGACGCCTGAGAGCAACCGTTTTCGAAACGCGCTAGCCTATGTTGCGCAGTTGGCGGTTGCGAAGCTCCGGTTTCCCCGGAAATCCCGGTGCCTGCGGCGCCCGGTCTTCACTACAAAATCCGGTCCGGACTCAAGCGTTCCGGGATCTCCAGACCCAGCGCCGCCAAGATTCGTTTCGGCTCCCCCATCGGACGAGCGACCCGCCGAAGGACCAGTCTCTGGCCATCGGTTGTCTCGAGTTCGATGTCACCGATCGCGATCTGACCCAGCTCGCGGAGGATGACTTCGGGCGTCATCGGTCGCGGCTTGGGCGCGGCTTGGCCTCGACGGGGATCCGGCTTGTGGATCTCCGTCTCCAGGCCCGCCCGCTTGGCCAGATGGTCCAGCGTCTTCCAGAGGGCGTACGCCAGCACGCAGACCATCACATGCGCCTGCGTCCGGCCGCTGTAGTGGTGCCAGACCGGACGGAGCAGCAACTCGCTCTTGAGGACGCGGAAGGCGCGCTCCACCACCGTCAACTGGATGTAGGTCTCCCAGAACTCCCTGGCCGACCAGCCGCCTTGATTACTCCGCAACAGGTAGGCACCATCGCCGGCCAGGGCCGTCCGGAACTTCTCCCGAAGCCAGCTCCAGCTCAACCGTGCCGGCTTGGCCTTCGTCACCGTGATCGTCACGAATGGGCGGGCCTTGGGGAAGCGGCCCTTGAGCCGACCGACACCCTCGAGGATCTTGTCGCGGCTCTTCAGGCGACCGTCCGTGATTCGTTTCCGGAGCTTCTCCAAGGCCCGTGCCAGGCCACGCCGCTGGCGGCGGCGGATGGCTCGTTCCTTCTGACGCCGCGGCCGGCTGCGGGCCAGGAGATAGTGGACGCGCTTCCGTTTGAGCAGCTTCACCTCGACATCGGGATTGTCGGGGAGCCGCTGCCAGCCGCCGCGCGCAAGTGCTGGGCGAACGCGGCCAACTCACCGCGCCGCGTGGCCAGGAGATAGCGCCGGCTGGATCGGCCCAGGAACTGGAGCGTGTCCTCGCTGATCATGCCACGGTCCATGACCCAGACCCGCTGCGATCGGCCGAACCGGGCCTCGATCGTCGTGACGACGGTCTCGACGGTCTGAAGGTCTTGGGTGTTGCCCGCCAGCGTCAGGTGAGCCAGGGGGAAACCGTCACGGGTCACGATCAACGCCAGCACGATCTGTGGGCAATCACCGCGGTGATCGCGGGAATAACCGCGGCGGGCCAGGTCGTTCTCCTCGGCCAGGCCCTCGAAGTAGGTGCTGGTCAGGTCGTAGAGCAGCAGGTCAAAGTCGAGCTGGAACAGTTGGCCGAATCGGGCCTTCAGGTCGTCTTCGATCGCCTGTTGGGCCTCGAGCAACCGGTCCAGCGTCCGGTACAAGCGGTCCTTGGTCACGGCGCTATCGGGGACGCCGAGCAGGTCCTCCAGGGCGGTGGACCGATACCAGTGCTCGGCCAGGGCGAATTCGCTGCAGGGGCCGCAGAGGCGATTGATGACCTCGATGGCCACGATGTCCGCGGGCCGGACCGTCTCCTTCCCCTGAGGGACATGGCGGTCGACGATCTCGTCGAGATGGAGGAACTTCCACAGCCACAGGCCGAGCCAGACATCGCCGAAGCGGCGAGGATTGGTCCAGCCCACCGAGTCGAGGCGGACCTGGACGACATCGGGATCATCGGGCAGGGAGACGGGCTCGGCATCGGGGAAGAGGCGAAGCTGGCGGTCTTCCCCCTGGCGATTGTGGAAGACGACGGTGCGTTGCCAGCGTCGTTCTTGGTCGTGGTTGAGCTCGCCGAGGTAGGCGACGACATGCTGGCGAGGCCCGGCCTCGGTGCGCACGCTCTCGACCAGAGCGTAGTAGGTGTGCGTCTTGCCATCTTTGGTCCGGGTGTATCGCCGCAGGAACATGAGCGCCTCCCGGTCCCCACGAGACCAGGAGCGCGTGTTGAATTCAAGGTGAAAACCTGTAACTAGGTCTTCACTACACGCGGTTCTCGGGCGTTTTCACTACAAATTGCCGGGATTCTTGAGGGATACCGCCAGGATTCCGTGGCAAAACGGCCACGAACTGCGCAACCTAGGCTAGCCCCTCGCGAGGTCATCTTGGCGAGGCATCTCCGATCGGCCACGCGCGGCGCTGGAGCCATCATCCCCCTCAGCGTGCCCCGCGCAGTTGCCGCTCGAAGAACTGCCGCGCCTCTCGATGCGGCCGGAGCACCTCCTCCTTCCTCACCGGGTCGCCGAGGGCCGCTTTCTGATCGGCCTGGAGCGCGGCGATCCGTTCGTCGATCCAGCGGAGGAAGAATGCGACGTCGTCGCGATGGACCGTGGCACGGCTCTCGCCGACCTCGACGTAGAACGGGGCCGTGCTGGCGAATCGGAATGTCCCGGGCACCGCGGCGATGGCGCGGACCAGGAACCAGCCGCTCGACTCGAACACCAGCGGCTTGGAGTTGACTCGCTCCCCCAGGTCTGCCCCGGCCAGCCGCTCGACCACCACGCCGTCGCGTATGACTTCGACGGCCTCCAGCGGGTCGTCTCCGAGAACCCGTATATCCAGCGCCACCCGGCGCGGCTCGCCGCCCGGGGAGCGGAAGACCGAGCCGGGGTGCCGGCCGTCGGCCTCGACCAGAAGGATCGGCCCGTTGGTGACGAACGACCGGCCCTCTCCCAGGCCCCGCCACCACGCCTCGTAGGAGAACGGGCCGTCGAGGCGCACATAGGCCCGATTGTAGCCGACCGGATTGGGCAACACGCCCGAGGCCGATCCGGCCGATGGCGGGATGCGCAGGCCGCAGTTGAGCAGGCGATAGTAGAGCGCCTGCGAGTAGAAGCCGTTCCCCCGCGGGGGCGGGAATTCCCGGGCATCGCGCGGGCGGCCCCACGCCTCGTCCTCGAACATCGTGCCGCGGCACATGTGATTGTTGGCCAGCCCGATCGAGCGCACCTTCCCCGTCGCCACCCAGGTGGGCATGTCCCACCAGAACGGCTTCTCCACGTCAACCCAGGCCCCCGGCTGCTCGATCGCCTGGCGCAAGTGGACGATCGGCGAAGGGAACTCGGGGCCGTCGCCGGCGAGCTCCAGGGGGCGACCGAGATTGAAGTAGAGGAGCGCCCCGCCGCGTCGCTCGTCCTCGCAGGCGAGCACGTAGTAGGCGCGATCAGGCCCGGCCTGGACCAGCAGCCGCGCCGGCAGGGGGCGGGTTTTCCAGTGGTTGTCCTCGTTCCAGACGGTGAGGACGGGGGCCACGTGGAGGTCCTCGGAGCGGAGCAGCAGAGGAAGGTCGTCGGGCGGTCGGTGCACGTGCGTCTCCCCCGAGTACCAGCCCAGGGCCGGCAGGTCGATGAGCCGTCCGAGGATCACTTCCTGCTCGCGGACCTCGCCCGCGGAGAGGGTGCATGCGCCGGAGGATCGTCGATATTCGGGCCCGCGCTCGACAGTGTAGGTGTAGCGGCCGGGGGGCAGGTCGAGCCGCACGTCGCCGTCGCAGTTGAAATGATCGCGCCATGCCGGCAGCCCCGGGGCCAGGACGGGCTTGCCGCTCGCGTCGGCCAGGTGGACCCGGGCCGGGATCGGGGAGACCCGGTCGGCCTTCCGCTCGACGATCCGCAGGCGCAGGGTCCCGCTGCCATCGCGGCTCCTCTGCGCCGCGAGCCGGCCGCCAGCGTCGTGGTGCGCCTCCCCGCCGGTACTCATGACGACCACCCGCCACGTCCCTTGGAGCCTGGCCGGGTTCCCGAAGGGAGCATCGGCCGGCCAGCGGGCGAATAACAACGCCAACACGGCCCAACTCATCACGGACCCCCTTCGAGATCGTTCGATGGTCGGCACCAAGGCCGACCGGTCGGCGACAAGTCCCCGCGGCGGAGGCATCGACCGATCATGGATCCAACGGATAACCCTTCCGGCGGAAGATCGGCGCGGCGATCCGCCGCAGGTTAACGCCGAAGATCTGTCGCCGCTGGGCCTCGTCGAGGTCGGCGTCGAGGACCTTCGACAGCTCGCTCGAGTACGACCGGGTCGGGCCGTGCCCGCCCCAGACCAGCCGGTCGACACCCATTTGGGCCACCGTATAGTCGACCTGGCCCGAGTGCGGATCCGAGCCGCTGAACTCGATGAGGACGTTGGGCCGCAGTCGCACCGCACGCACGCCCAGCTCCCAGTCGCCGCCGGAGTGGCCGCAGATGAGCGGCACCTCGGGGAACCGCTCGGCCAGGAGTGCCACGTCCATCGGCGTCAACTCGCCCGCGTTGTTCCCGCCCCCGGGCCGCCGCGGATCGCCGCCCACGATCATCCAAGTATGAATATAGACGATCGCCTTCAACTCTGCGGCTAGCTCGATGATCGGATCGTTGTTCGGGTGGCTGCACGTCACCCCACCCGGGTTCCCTCCATAGTACTTGATGCCCACGCACAGGCCGTCGCGGATCCACTCCTCCATCTTCCGGCAGCTCTCGCGGGGCTGCCCGGGATCGATAGGGATCAGCCCCGAGATCCGGTCGGCGTGCTCCTCGATGAAGCGCCGGATCGCCCGCCGCGCCTCGGCCGGTACTGCGCGGCCCAGCGGGTCGGCCTGCGAGCCGGCGACGTCCAGCGCGAGCACGCGCTCGATGCCCATCCGCTCGACGTAGAACATCGTCTCCTCGTGCCGGCGGAGGTCGCCCCCCGAGAGGCCGTGGTAGTGGGCGTCCCAGATCCGCATCGCGACCAGGTCGTCGCGGGTCGGCAGGCCGTAGTCGGCCGGATCCAGGGCGAAGTCGCGCGGGCCGGGGCCGGTCCTCATGGTGGGCTTCCTCGTGATGAGCCGCGGGATCGCGCCGGCGTCATCCCAGCAACCTCCGGGCGTTGGCGAACATGATCGCGTCGAGCTGGGGGCGGTCAAGCGGCGATTCGAACAGCTTCAACACCGCGCTCTCGCACGGGAAGAACGGCGCGTGCGAGCCGAAGAGCAGCCGCTCCACGGGCACTCGCCCCCGGTAGGTCGGATGCGCGTCGGCCATCAGGCGGCCGATCCCGCCGTTGCCCTCGACCGCGGCGACGTCGAACGTGGTCGGCGTCCGTTCGATCAGGGCGCGGACGTGGCGGCTACGGAAGACGGTGTCGGCGTTGAGCAGTTGCACCCGGACTCCCGGCACCACGACCAGGACCCCGGGCAGCGGCGATGCGTCTACCACGGGCGCCACGATGCTCGGGTGGTGCACCCGCTCGTCTTCCATGCGGATAGCGATCTGGACGAGCAGCCCGCGCCGGGCCGCCGCTCCCAGCAGCCGGGGCAGTTCGGGATGGTCCAGCCTGTAGCCGTGGTACGCCGGGTAGAGCCGGATCCCGGGCATCTTGTATCGCTCGTGGCAGCGGCACAGATCCTCCTCCCAGTCCGGCCAGGCCGGGTTGACGCTGCCGATCGGGACCAGCAGCCCGTCGCCGCGCCCGCGGCATTCGTCGGCCAGGCGCCGGTTGGCCGCGTCCAGTTGCTTGTGCCCCACGGCCTCGAAGCTGCCGGCCCAGGCCTGCACGATCCGGTGCCGGCGCAGCTTCCGCACGAGCGCCTCGGTGCGGTCATACTTCAGCCGGCGGAAGGGCCAGCGGAACAGGTGGACGTTGGTGTCGACGATTTCCGGTCCCGCGGCCGCCTCCGCCGGCGCCGGCTCGGCGCCCGGGCCGGGCGCCCGGCCCGACCGTCCGCGATCGCCAGCGCCGCCGGCACCAGCGACGCCTTGACGAAGCTCCGCCGATCCAGCCCCCACCGCGCATCCGCCTGTTCGTCCATGGTCGCATCCGCTCACACCCGGTGAGCGTCCCTTGGAGAGGCACCGTCAAACTCGCATCGTCGTGGCCCGCGCCGGGCGCCGCTCACCGTGCGGGGCCCCCCCGTAGGCGATCCTGCGCGTCGCGGGCGCGGGCCTGCTGCTCGGCCGTCGTCTCGAGCAGGCCCAGCGAGCGGGCCATCTCGCCGATGGTCCGGCTCGGGTCATTGGACCAGAAGACGCCTCGGTCCTCCGACTCGGAGTAGCGGTATCCGACGCGGTCGCCGTGCGCTTCACGGAACGCCTTGCCGTTGCGCAGCCGCGACGACCAGTGGAGGATGAGGTAGCTCAGGTCGATCTCGTGCACCAGGGACTGCTTCGGCTCGGTGATTCGGGCGGCGACTAGGCCCGTCCCCGGCTCGAAGACGGACGCGTTGTTCCGGAACGTGGACGAGACGATCCAGTATTCGTGCGTGGCGGCGTACATACCGGGGCGGGTGAGCTGCGGGGATTGCGTGGGGAAGAGCACGAGCTCGGCGCCCCGCTCCGCCAGGCGGCGCCAGCCCTCGGGATACTCGATATCGTAGCAGATCTGCACGCCCACGCGGCCGAAGTCCAGGTCGAGGACGTTGTACTCGGTGCCGGGCCGCACGCCGCCTTCCAGCACGATCTTCCCGTCCGGCCCGGCCCGATCCAGCACGGGGTGGACCTTCACATACCGCCCGACCGGCCGGCCTGTGCGGTCGAGCACGACGGCGGCATTTGAGCAGGCGCCGGTGTCCGGGTCGTCGCGGAACACGCCGCCGAAGACGATATAGGCATGGTGCTCGCGCGACTTGGAGCCGAGCGCCTCGAGGATCGCGCCATCGAGCGGGACGGCGACCTCGGCGGCCGGCCCCGGCTTGCCGGCGGTGACCGCGTACTCGGTGAACAGGGCCAGGTCGAGGGAACGGCCAAACCGGGCGCGCGATTCCGCCGCCATCTGGTCGATCAGCCCGCGCATCTGCTCGAGCCGCCCGCTCAGTCCGGGATAATCGCCATACCACCGGGTCATGGTAGTCCCGACGATCACCTTGCGCGGCGGCCGGTCGTGCCGGGCCGGCGCGCCCTGCGCGCTTCGGGCTCGTCGGCACGCACAGAGTGGGCGGAACACAGCAGCGCGGCGATCAGCATCCATCTCGGACAGGCGCTATCGCGAGGCATGCGGGGCCCTCCTTCAGTGGGGCGTCGGGCGCATTTTTCAAGCGGCTCCCGGATCTCGAGTGTACCGGATTGGTGGGAGGATTCCAGGCCACGCCGACCGACACTCGACCCGCGCTCAGTCCTTGCCCGTCCGAGGCTCGACGGACGAAGTTGTGCGGGCTGGCCCCCGCGTCCCGGCCGGCATGAGGCCTCGATGCCGCAACCAATCGGCGCACCGGTCCGTCCACCGCGAGACCGGCCGTTCGGTCCGCCTCACGCCGAAGCCGTGCCCGCCCTCGTCGTAGACGTGCAGCTCCACCGGCACGCCGGCACCCCGCAACACCCGGTACAGCGCCAGGCTCTGCTCCGGCTGCGCGCCCCGCTCGTCGTCGTCGCTGGCGTGGACCAGGAACATCGGCCCGGTCCCCTTCGGGATCCGCATGTCATCGGCCAGCACGTCCGACCCTGGGCGCGTCAAAATATAGCCCGGATAAGCCACCACCGCGAAGTCCGGCCGACAGCTCGTGCGATCGACCTCGTCGATCGGCCCGTACGAGGGCTTCTCGAACGAGATCGCCGTCTTCACCGCCAGATGCCCGCCGGCCGAGAACCCCATGATCCCGATCCGCTCCGGGTCGATCCCCCACTCGCCGGACCGGCTCCGCACCAGGCGGATCGCCCGCTGGGCATCCAGCAATGGCCCGGGTGCGGGCAGCGGCTCCGGCTCGCCCGGCCGTCGCGGCACGCGGTACTTCAGCACGACCCCCGTGATGCCCAGCGTGTTGAGCCACGCCGCCACCTCCTCGCCCTCCTTGTCCCACGCCAGGTTCCAGTACCCACCGCCCGGGCAAATCACCACCGCGACCCGGGCGTTGGTCCCCGCGTCGGGGCGGAATACCGAGATCGTCGGCCGCGTCACGTTCGTGATCCACTTCGCGTCCTTCGTCGGCGCCTCCGCCGCGGCTCGCACGCGCTCGGGTCCGATCTGTCCGTGGTCCCCGACTGCCTTGCCCGGCCAGACATCCAGGACGAGCGGCCCATCCGCCGCCCGTACCACGTCGCCCGGATTCCACCCGATCGCCACGCACGCCAGGATCAACATCCGTTTCATCGTCGCTGCCTCCACGCGGTCGCCCCCGGTCACCGACATCGAGCATGGTCTCCGCTCGTGCGCCGATCGGTCAAGGAGGAAAATATGCGAGACGGCTACAACCCCGGGTGTCAACCGGTATTGGCACTATCCGCGTCCGCCGGGGCGATCTCCGTCCTTCCTTCGCCCCCCGTCGCCCGATGCCCGTTCGATCTCCAGTTTCTGACCCTGCTTCAGGATGTGATATCGCGCCTGCAGGGGCCTCGACAGCCGCAACCTGACTTCGTGCGGGTAGCCGCTCGTCCAGAAGCGGTTCTCGGGCGTCACGCGATACGTGTCGCGATGCTGGGGCAGGATGTATGCCGGGTCCAGCTCGTTGATCAGGATGACCGAGGGATCGATGTGCATGTTGTGCTCGGTCGGCGAGAAGAACAACACGTCGACGTGCTTGAGGAACAGGTGGTCCTCCAGCAGCACCGAGTCGCCCGGCTGGAGGAACGTCCGGCCTCCGAGCTCGATCAGGTAGCCGCAGTCCTCCAGGTTCGCGTCGAAGTAGACGGCGGATTTGGGGTTGCCGTGGATCGCGCGCAGCGGGGAGACCTTCACGCCTTTCAGCTCAAACGGCTGCCGCGGGGAGGCGACCTTCATCCGGCCGTCGGGGATGCCGAGGCGGCGGGCGTCTTCGACGCAATTGGCGGGGATGACGAAGGTGCACTGGCCCCGCTCGGCCAGGATGCGTGCTGTCTTCCGGTTGAAGTGGTCGCCGTGCCGGTGCGTTATGAAGGCGATGTCAAGGAGCGGCGCGAGCTCCTCGGCCGTGATCGGCGACCGGTAGAGCCGGGCCTCGTCCTCGGTGGCGAGGTCGGTGCCGACGAGCAAGCCATCCGACTTGATGAGCCATCCATTGTGCCCGGTCCACCACACGGCCAGGCCGGAGCGGTGGGCCTTGACCTCGTCGCGGATCCGCGGGGCGAAGATCGGCTCCCTGGGCCACTCCTGGCCGTAGGCGACCAAGGAGCCGGACAACAACAGCATGGTCGATACCAGCGCGACGGCTTGCCTCATGGCGTCCTCCGGACACGATCGGATCCGACGGGCCGGCCCAATCAACCGGCCGCCGCGCCGGTCGTTCCGCTTGCAAGCGGCCTACGTCCCCCCGACAATCGGTCCTGCCGATGGTAACGGATCGTCGCACGCGGGAGGATGGCCTCGTGGGGATGATACGCCGCTTCCGCATCCTGGTCGCGATTCTCACGGCGCTGCTCACATCAGGGGACGGGGGGCCGGTCGTCGCCTCGGGCGGTGATGGCGAACTCACCCTGAGCGCGGAGGAGCGCCAGCAGCTCGAGCGCGGCCTCCATGAGCTGACGGGACGGCTCGGGATGTTGCGGGGAGCCGCGCAGGGGGGCGGAGGTTCGGCCCGACCGCTTTGCCGACGCGCAGGTCTTCGCCAAGGGCATCGCCTGGGCCTTGAGGTACGACGCGACCTTCGCACGGCCCGACCGGAAACTCCTGGGATCCGCACTCGAACGTTGCCGGGGCCGGGTCGCGGCCCTCGAGGCCGGCAAGGCGCCTTGGGCGGCGAAGAAGGGGAAAGTCGTCCGCGGGTTTGTTTCGGCAGTGGACGGCTCGGTCCAGCCCTACGCGATCGTCGTGCCGAAGGAGTACGATCCAAGCCGTCCCATGCGGCTCGACGTGGTGCTCCACGGCAGCAGCCGGCCGACGGGGATGAGCGAACTCCGGTTCCTCGGACGCTTCGACGAGGGGGACAACCCGGGCAGGGACGCCCCCGATCGGGACTACATCGAGCTGCATCCGCTGGGGCGGGTCGAGAACGGCTACCGCTGGGCGGGCGAGACGGACGTCTTCGAGGCGATCGAGGCCGCCTGCCGCAACTACGCCGTCGACCGCGACCGGATGGTGCTGCGCGGGATGTCGATGGGGGCCTCCGGCACCTGGCACATGGGGCTCAAGCACCCGGACCGCTTCGTCGCCCTCGGGCCTTATTGCGGCTACGTCGACACGCACGAGTTCTCGAGGACCCCGCAGCCGAACTTCGTGGCCGTCGGCCCGCTCCCTCCGCATCAGGAGAAGATGCTCCACATGCTCGACTCGGTCGGCCATGCGGCCAACGCCGGCATGGTCCCGGCCGTCGCCTGCATGGGCGAGAAGGACCCGTTCTTTGGGGCCCACGAGATCATGGGCCGGGCGATGGCGAAGGAAGGCCTCGCGATGGTCAACCTGATCTCCCCGGGCACGGGTCACGTCCTCGACCCCGTCACACATCGGGAGCAAATGCGGCGCATCGGCGAGCTCGCCAAGGAGGGGTTGGCACACGCCCCCAACCACATCCGGTTCGTCACCTGGACGCTCAAATACAGCCGATGCCACTGGCTCGAGGTGCTTGGGTTGGGAGAGCACTACGCAAAGGCCGAGCTGGAGGGGCGGTTCGACGGAAAGGGCCAAGTCGAATTCGGGGAACCGAAGAACGTCGCGCATTTCGCCATTCTCCCGCCGATCGCAGAGGCCGTGAAGACGGTCCGGGTCGGCGGTGCCTCCATTCCGGTGCCGGAGCACCGCGGGGGGCCGGTGCGCCCGGGCATCGTCCTGGGCAGGCGGGGCGGCCGCTGGGCCTACCTGGCCGAGCTCGACGGCCTGGTGCTCGAGGGCAAGCGGCCCGGGCTGCAAGGGCCGATCGACGATGCCTTCACGGCCCCGTTCCTCTGCGTCCGCGGCACCGGCGCGGCCTGGAATCCCGGCGTGCAGGCCTGGGCGGACGCGAGCCTGAAGCGGTTCTCCGACGAGTGGAGCCGCTACTTCCGCGGCGATCTGCCGGTCAAGGACGACACGGCGGTCACCGAGGAGGACGTTCGCCGCTTCAACCTGATCCTCTTCGGCGACCCCGGGAGCAACGCGTGGATCGCCCGGGTACTCCCGCGGCTCCCGGTCCGCTGGACGCGCGAGGAGTGCGCGATCGGCGACACGAGGGTCACCGCGGCCCGCCACGCGCCGGCGCTCATCCAGCCGAATCCGCTGGCCGAGGGCCGCTACGTGGTCCTGAACAGCGGGCACACTTTCCATGAGAAGGAGCTCGCGACTCTCAACTACCTGCTCTTCCCGCGCCTGGGCGATTGGGCCATCATCAAGGTCCCGGACGACCCATCCCGGCCTGCGTCGGAGGTTGTGGTCCGCAGCGGCTTCTTCGATGAAGGGTGGGGGCTGTCCGTGCACAACAACAACCGAGTGGAGTCCGGCCCGTATCTCGTGCCTTCCTTCCGGCCACTCGGCCGGGCACTCCGGGCATCAAACGAATACCAGCGGTGAGGTATCCGTGGCTGAGCTGAACCGACGAGAGCTCTTGCAGTTGTCCGCGGCGGGCGCCCTGCAGGCGGGCGGTCCGGTCGCGCCTCGAGCGGGGCAGCAAGTTGGCCTCCAGCAGAAGCGGACAGGCTTCTCCATCCCCCCGGATTACCTGCGAGAGCCCGAGCGAATCCCCGAGTCTTGGGTCAGCACGTACGCGGAGGTCGGGCGATTCCTCGATGATCGCGTGCGCAAGGGGACGGTCCGAGAGATCGGTCGCACCGCCGGGGGCCGTCCGATTCGGGCCGTCGTCTATGGCCGCCCCAGGGCCGGGAAGGGGACCACGACTTTCTCCGGCTCGCTCGGTTACGGCGATCTCCGCGCCTGGCTGGGGCCGGATTACGCCAGGAAGGTCTATCTCGGGATGGCTTCCGTCCACGGCGGCGAGTTCGAGGGCATCGTCGGGATCGTAAACCTGATCGCCGCGCTCGAGACAGGGGCCGACCTCCGCGGGCGGGCCTGGCCCGCGATCACGGCCGTCGCCTCGGCCCTCGATCGGATCGTCCTCATCCCGATCCTGAACGCCGACGGGCGTTCACGCGTCCCGCTCCGCATGGGGGTGCACCGCGGCACCGACCACACAGTCGCGGAATACTTCAACACCGGCGGATATCCCGACGGTTCGCTGATCGGCTGGCCTGAGTGCAAGGAGTTCATCCCGCTGGATTTCGCCGGCACCCAGTTCCCGGGCGGCTACCCCAACGACGCCGGCGTGAACGTCCAGCACGACGACTTCTTCGGGCGCCCGCAGCCCGAGACGCGTGCGCTGCTGGACCTGGCCGCCGAGGAGCGCCCGGACCTGACGCTGAATATGCACACCGGCGCGACGTTCGTTCACCCCCTCCGCCCCTTCGTCGAGTCGGCGCTCACCCCAACCTTCGACGCCCTGTACCGGAGGGTGATGACGAAGCTGACCGCGGCGGGCTTACAGGCGAGCGACGATCCTGCCGTCGAGGCGGACCCGGCGCGCGAGCGGCCCTCGCCGTTCAACCTCGACTCGGCTATGAACCTGCACTGCGGCTCGCTCTCCGTGGTGGTCGAGTCCCCTTCGCATACGTACACGACGGCGAGGAGGAAGGGGCGGCCGTTCTTGCACGCTCCCGACCGTCTGCTCGACGCTCAGTTGATCTGCCACCAGGAGGCCATGGGCTTCCTGGCCGAGACCGGCGGGCGCTGGCGGTGGACGCCCAGTCCGAACTCGAAATGGAGAGCCAGGGCTCCGGCGGCGCGATGAATCGACGCCTCGTCGCGGCCGGGCATGCCTGGGAGGCCAGGGCGATCCCGAGGCTCGGCCGAGCTTCTAACGGGCCGGGCCCGCCCCGGTGGCCGACCGGACGAGCCGGCGGTAGACCTCGGCCCTCGTCCGCTCGCGGGTCAGGGGCTCGATATGGGATCGATTCGTGCGGGTGAGAGTATTGAGGAGCCTCTCGACCTGGTCGCGCCCGAGGGCCTGCTGCGCGGCATCGAGCGGGTGGGCCAGAAGGACCCGTCGCCCGCTCCCATTTCAGGCCGTCGCTCGAGGACCAGACCTCGCCGCTGGCGCCGTGCCCCGGGAGCCGGCCGTTGTACCAGCCCCACATCAGCCAGATCCGGTCGTGGAAGACGACCGTCATCGGCAGGTCGCTGTGCTTCCAGGGAGCCTCACGCGTCACCAGGTCCCAGGCCCTCGCGTCGGCCGAGCTCCAGACGTCGCGCGGCGGAGCGGAGTAGGAGTCGAACCAGCCGCCGAGGAGCCAGAGCCGGTCCTTGAAGACCACCTCGCCGCTGGAGTCGCGAGGCCGCCAGCCGGCCCGGTCGGTCACCCTCACCCAGTCGAGCACCCGGTCCTTGCCCTCGGTTCCCGCGGGAAAGAGCAGGAGGCTCGCCAGTACGATTGAAGGCCCTCTCATCACGCAGGTCTCTCCTCGAGGAGTCGTCCGTGCCGGTCAAGCCCTTCCGATCTCGCCGCTTCCCGTCGTGGCCCAGCTCGCGCGGCCCGCGGGCCGGGGTGCCGTTCCCACCCGAGAGCAGCCACGCCGGGCGGCCGAGCGGACGGCGACTGTCGCGATCGGGATCACGTTACCGGCTCAAGGGTCCCTGAGCAACCGGCTCACCCCGATGACCCGTTCCGGCCGCCACTCGGACGTCGGCGAGCGAGGACCAGCAGCTCGCCTGGTCGGGGGCCCGGTCCTTGACAGGCAGGCCGATCTGAACGTCGTCCCACCTGAGCCTGGCCGTGGTCTGGTCTCTCGAGAGTCCAGGGCCGCTGATGTCTTGCGTCGAGCCATCCGCGGGAGTCTGCTGTGTGTTTGGGGCACCCGATGAGCCCGACCGGCGAGTCGTCGGTCTTTCTCCCGATACGTTCCATGTCGTTCTTCGATGAGAATCTCCACCGGGAGGTCATGAATGTTGACAGTGAAGTCGAGACGGCCATCGCTTTCGTTCCTGACCGTCGTCGCCCTCCTGGTTGGGCCTGTTGGCGCCCTGCACGGGGAGGAGGGAAAACTCAAGATCCTCCTCCTGGGCGACAGCACGACCATCGGTAGCGTCTGCCGGCAGGTCGAGCCCGACGGCCCCCACCTCGAGGACGTCATCCGGCTACTCCTCGCGGCGGAGCCGGACCTGCCGCCGGCCGAGGTCATCAACCAGGGGCGGGACGGCGAGTTCATCCGGGGCCTGCTCTCCTCCGGCCGGTACGACAAGGAGATCGCCACCCTCGGAGGCGTCGATTACGTCCTCATCCGCTATGGCCTGAACGACGTCGCCAGGCGCGAGGGGTTCGAGGTCAACTTCCCGAAGGACTATGCCGAGCTGATCGGACGGCTGCGCCGGGACTTTCCGCGAGCGACCATCGTCCCGATGACGATCATCCCTTACATGACGCCCGAGCGGGACGAGTCGGTAAATCGGCTCATCCGGAAGGTGGCCGAGTCGGAGCGCCTGACCCTGTTCGACGCGTATACTCGCTACCGGGCCGAGCTGGCGCACGGGCCGGACATGCTCAACTACCGCCGCTACCCGCTGGAGAAGATCCCGGAGAAGGACCGCGGATGGGTCAAGCCGTTCGTCAGGGGGGGCCAGGTCGTGGCGATGGACAACCGGCTCGACGCCCATTTCCGCGATCTGCCCGGCTGGTTCGCCGATCGCCACCCCAACCCGGCCGGCTACCACGTGATCGGCGACGAGTCGGCCAGGTTCCTCGCCAAGCGGATCCGAGAGAAGAAGAGCGCCAGGGCGGACATCCGGTCCGACGGCTCGGCGAAGGTCCCGGGTCCGGGCCTGGAGTACATCGACACGGGCTTCGAGAATGCGTCGCCGCTCTGGTACGAAGCCGCGCCCGACGGCACGGTCCTGGTCCACCTCCTCTACGACCACGAGCGATCCTCGCCCAACCGCGCGTCGGGCCACTTCCACTTCCGGCTCCACGCCCGCCCCGGCTCCGCGCTCGCGCTGGAGTTCCGGAATCTGGACAACGTCTGGAACGGCCGGAGGGCGTCGGTCGCGGACGAGCTGAAGGCGGCCGTGATCTCCGCGGACGGGAGGGCGTGGAAGCCGGTCCCGCTGCGGCGTCTCCCCGGGGACCGCGTGCGGCTGGCCGTCACGATGCCTGGCCCCGAGCTCTACGTGGCCCGCGTCGAGCCCTATCGGCTCTCCGACCTCGAGAAGTGGCTCGCGTCGATCCGGTCCCATCCGCTCGTGGAGATCACGCCCATCGGCAAGACGGTCGAGGGTCGCGGACTGGAAGTCATCCGGGTCGGCCATCCCGACGCGCCGTACCGGGTCTTCCTCCGGGCACGAGCCCACCCCTGGGAGCCCGGCGGCAACTGGGTCGTCCAGGGCCTGGTCGACCGGCTATTGAAGGGCGACGGCGAGGCCAGGAGGTACCTCGAGCGGTACGCCGTCTCCGTGCTGCCGATGGCCAACAAGGACGGCGTGGCGCGGGGCCGGACGCGCTTCAACCTGCGAGGCAAGGACCTGAATCGGAACTGGGACAGGCCCGCCGACCCGCTGCTCGCGCCGGAGAACTACGCCCTGGAGACCTGGCTGGAGACGATGATCGGACGAGGGAGACGCCCGCACCTGGCCCTGGAGCTGCACAACGACGGCAACGGCCAGCTTCACGTCAGCCGGCCGCCCGTGGCCGAGCTGACCCGTCATCTCGACCGCATGCAGGCGCTGGAGGAGTTGCTCCGCGAGCACACGTGGTTCACCGAGGGGAGCACGAAGGAGGCTTTCCGGAACGCGGGGACGCTTGGCGAGGGCTGGCTGGAACGCTACGGCATCGACGCTGCCGTCCACGAACTCAACGTCAACTGGATCGCCGGCCTGAAGGACTACCCCTCGGGCGCGCACTGGATGCGCTACGGCGAGCAACTGGCGCGTCTTCTATGAGTACTTCGAGGCCGTCAAACCTTGACCCGTAACCTCAAGATCCCCGGATTTGGGGCTCCAACCATGATCTACCCGAACCTTTTCATCCTCCTCCTGGCTGCCATGGGGGCTGGCGCCGAGAACAGCACCCTGGCGGGACGATTCGTCGTGGAGCACCCCACTCTCCTGAACCTGGGATTCGAGTGGCAGATCCGCGGGGATGCGAACCGGAATGCGACGGTCGCGGTGGAGTTCCGGGCGGTCGGTGAGTCTGACTGGCGACAGGCGCTGCCCCTGGTACGAATCGGCGGAGAGAACGTCTACCGGCGACGCGAAAATCTCGACTACACCGTCCCCGATGGATTCGCCGGCAGCATCCTGAACCTGCGGCCGGGGACGGAATATGAGTGCCGGTTCCACTTGACCGATCGGGACGGGACGAGTGGCCAGACCGAGCACATCGTGCGGGTGAAAACCCGCAGCGAGCCGCAGCCCTCCAGGGAAGGTCGCACGCTGCACGTCTACCCCCCAGACCATCAGGGCCCGCGCCAGGAACCCAGCTTCACAAGCCTCTTGCAGGCCTACTACGGCGCGGGCCTGGGCGACTGGAGCGTCGTCTGGGAACGGCGGGCGAGGCCGGGCGATACGATCCTGATCCATGCCGGCCTCTACAAGCCCGAGCGGCTGAACTACGTGGACCCGATGATGACGCCCTTCGATGGCACGATGTCGCTGACGTTGAAGGGGACGCCAGAGAAGCCGATCACGATCAAGGCGGCCGGCGACGGCGAGGTGATCTTCGACGGCGGCGGCAATCACCGGCTGTTCGACGTCATGGCGTCGCGGTACCACATCTTCGACGGGCTGACGATCCGCAACACCGACGTCGCCATCTTCGCCGGCCAGAAGGAGGTTCTAGGGGCGGTCGGCCTGACGGTTAAGAACTGCCGCTTCGAGCAGGTGGGGTTCGGCGTCTGGACCGAGTACGCCGGCTCCAGCGACTTCTACATCGCGGACAACCTGTTCCTCGGCCGCGATGACCGATTCCGGCTGATCGGGTGGACCGGACCGATGTGGGCCAGCGCGGGGGCTTACGGCTCGCACCTCCTCACGAGCTACTATGCCGTGAAGGTCTACGGGCCGGGGCACGTGATCGCCCACAACGCGATCGCCTACTTCCACGACGGCATCGGCATCTCGACCTACGGGACGCCGCCGCCGGATCCCGACCAGCGGGCCTCGTCGATCGACATCTACAACAACGACCTGCACCTGCTCAATGACGACTTCGTGGAGACCGACGGCGGGGTTCATAACGTGCGGGTGATGAACAACCGCGGCGTCAACGCCGCGCAGGGCGGATACAGCGCCCAGCCGGTGTTCGGTGGGCCGGTCTACTTCATCGGCAACATCCTGTATCACGTGCCGACGGGCGTGGCGTTCAAGTTCTCGGCCAAGCCGGCCGGCCTCTTCGTCTACCACAACACGATCATCGGGGAGCAGGTGGTGCGGGAACCGTCGTCCAACATGCACTTCCGGAACAACCTGTTCCTGGGCCGTGACACCCCCGGCCGCGGGATCATGAGCTGGGCGAACGCGACCGAGGCGTTCAGCTCGGATTACGACGGGTTTCGCCGGAACCGGGGTGTCACCGAGCAGTACACCTGGCTGGCCCCAAAGAACGGACAGCGCTTGTATGAGCCCGGGCCCGGAGACGGGAAGTGCTTCGCGACGCTGGCCGACTTCCGCGCGGCGACGGGCCAGGAGACGCACGGCGTCGAGGTCGATTACGACGAGTTCGAGGGACTTGTTCCCCCGGACCCGGCCAACCGCCATGCGGTCTATCACGCGATGGACCTGAACTTCCGGCTCAGGCCGGCGAGCAAGGCGGTGGATGCCGGCGAGAGGCTTCCGACCGTGAATGACGGATTCACGGGTCGTGCGCCGGACCTGGGCGCGCTGGAAGTCGGAACGCCAGGGCCCCGGTATGGACCGAGGTGGCTCAAAGGGCAGCCGTTCTATCGGTGACGCCGGAGCGCACATCGTTGCCGAACGCCGCCGCGGCACGGGAGGCCGGCGAGGTGTGGGTCGCGCTCGGCCTATTCCTCCTCGACGACGCGCGGATTGACGGCCCCAGGTTGCCGGATCGGACTCCTCTCGCCAAGGTCGAAGATCCAGGCGCGCAGCAGGGTCAATGCCTCCTGGTCCACCACCGCGCACGCGACGTGGCGCATGCACCCCAGGCCTTCCCTTTTCATCCGTTGATAAACGAGGGAGCGATCAGGTTCGCCGGGCACCAGGATGCGCGGGTCGGCCAATCCGAAGGCTCCCTGTCCGGGCCGCGTGTTCACGGCCTTGGTGGCGCCGAGCGGGATCGAGGCTTGCAGATCGAAATCGGCATTGCCTCCCCCCTCCCCCCCACTTGCGATGGCAGTGGGCGCAGTTGGCGTGCAGGTCGGCGCGCGCACGCAAGTTCAAGTCCGCACGCGGGTCCTGGTAATCGACGAGCCTGGGCAGGCGCCCTGGGTGTTGAGGCAGTTTCTCCTTGAAGACGCCCAGTCGTTCCAGGACCGCGAGCTGGTTCTGCTTGACCTCGCCGTAGTCGCGATCCTTGTTCATCTGGAGCGTCGTGACGCCGAGGATGTATTTCGAGGCCATCGTGTGGCAGAGGGTGCATTCCGTCCGGCTGGGGAAGCGCCACGCCTGCGCACGCGTGCCGCCGGGCGCCGCGGGATCGCGGATCGTGTACGAGCGACTCAGCCCCTCAGCGGGGAGCAAGTCCGCAGTAGACCTCGCCCGCCTCGTCCTGGGCGAATTCCACGATCCGGATCTGGGTGTCGGCCAACTGATGGTGGTCGATCACCTTGCCCTCATCGACCCTCAGCGACCAGATCTTGCCCGCGTCGTAGTCGCCGTAGATGTAGGCACCCTTGAGTTTCGGCAGGCGGTCGGAACCATAGACATAGCCGCCGGTGATGGATCGGAAGTCGCTGTGGGGATGCTCGACCCGTGGCGTCGCGAACGTCCCCGGCCCCTTCGTCCGGTCGGGCCGGAATGGGTGTCTCCCCTCATGGACGCTCCAGCCGTGATTGCCGCCCCGCTCGACGAGATAGATCATCTCCCACAGGTCTTGCCCCACTTCGCCGGCCCAGAGCCGTCGTTGTCTGTCGAAGCCAAACTTCCAGACTTGTCGATGTCCGAACGACCAGATCTCTCCCCGGGCGCCGGGAGTCCCGACGAAGGGGTTGTCCTTGGGGATCGTGTAGGGGCGGTCCCCCTCGAGATGATCCACGTCGATGCGAAGGATCGCGCCGAGCAGGTCGCCGAGGTCCTGGCCAGTCGCGAACTCATCCGCGATGCCGCCGCCGTCCCCGGTCGAGAGATAGAGATCGCCGTCGATCCGACCGACGCGCGCAAAGCCATGGGTCGCCTGGCGGTGAGATGCTGGACCGGCACCGGGAGCGGCACGGCGACCGGCCGCGCCACCGGCCGATCGGCGCCGAGGATCATGCACGGGCCGGCCCCCGGCAATGAATGCCGACCCCGGCTCATCGGTGCGTGTCGCGATGCAGTTATCTCATGCTTGGCGGGGGAGCCGGCCACACGTGCGCCGCGAGTTGCGCCGCGGCCGGCAACGCGGTGATCGGCAGCGTGCCTTCGGCCAGGCCGTAGTCCGGCAAGGTCCTGATGACGTGTAGCCCGTCCGCCCGGAGACGGGTGACGAACGCGTCGAGAGCGGGAGGGAAGGCGACCTTGATGAGCACGGCGACCCGGGTGCCGCTGATCCCGATCGGCCGGCCGCCGGACTGGCCGGGCGTGAAACGGCTGCCGCCGCCCTGATCCTTGTACTCGCGGTAGAGCGACCGGAGTGCCGGGGACACGTTGGCCGGCAGCGCAGCGGGCGCTCCGTGCCCGAGGACCTCGGGCCGGCGGGTGCGGTGGGCGTCGTCGGCCACAGGATGGTGCACCACGGCCTCGGCCGCGGCGCCGCCGGCGCCCGCCGATAAGACGAGCCGATCATCGAGGGATTCCAGGCGAAACCGGGCCTGCCGGCGGATCCGCCGATCGTGTCGCTGGGTGGACAACATGGCTGTCTGCTCCTCGTCGATGCGGGTGCCTTTGAGGCCGTCGTGGAGCCCGTTGGCCGGGATCGATCAGGACGCGACCCCGGAGGGATACCTCCGTGACTTCGACCGGTGTGCGCGTCGAGCTGCTCGATCCATGGCCGCGGTGAGGAACCCCGCCAGGAGGCCCGTTCAAAAGGGATTCGGCCGGTCTCCGGACCGACGGGGCGCGACGGAGCTACTGGGATTCTGAGATCACAAGCATCGTGCCGGATTCGTGGCTGGTCGGGTCGAAGACGCGAGCCGGCCGGGCCGAGGGTCGAGGGCCCTGTCGATGCTCGACGGTGTCGCGGGCGTCGCCCCGTCGCCAGGAAACCTCCGATCAGGGCTGGGGGCCGCGGCCGAGCTGACCGCGGCTCTGGGCGCCTCGCCTGACGTGTGGAAGGCGACGCTCGAGGACGGGTCGATCGCCAGATGGTGCTCGCCCTGGAAGACGCGCCGGCCGACTTCGGTGTGGACGACCGGTTTTTTCAGCGGGCCTGCTCGCGGGCGCGAGCCTGCTCGCGGGCGCGGGCCTGTTGCCGCAGGTAGCGGGCGAAGCCGTCCCCGGCCGAAGTCGGGCCGGAGGTGGCCGCTCAGCCGCCGATCACCAAGAGGCTCGTCAGGGCCAATACGTGCCGTTTGAGCCTCATCGAGTCGGCCCTTTGATGAGGGTCGTCCGGCCCTCGGGGCGGACCCGCTATCCCCGACGTCATGGGACTTGATTCGGCCGATTGTGCAGGTATCATAATCCCGCATATGGGGCTCGGTGTCAACCCGGCATCCAAGAAGGTCCTCTACTTCTCGCCGGTCTTGCCGCCGTTGAGCGCCGAGGTGACCTCGATGCGGACGGGCAGCTGGCGGTCGATCTCGAACTGGGTGTGGAACCGCCAGCCGCAGTGGGTGTCGCCGTTCTTGTCGCGGAGGTAAGCGGCCTCGGCCAAGGAGGCCAGGGTCTTGACCACGCTGCCATCGACGGCGGTCAGCACCTGGCGGCCGTACCCCTTGCCCACGCCGCGGGTAGGGGGGCCTCGGCCAAGAGCTCGGCGATGATCGCCTCGAGCCGTTGGGGCTCGAGGATCTCGACGGCCTCGGACAACGATCCCAACGAGGTCCGCGAGCAGCCGACCTTGCGGCGCACCTGCTCGAGGAGGCTGGCTTGTTGCAAGGCCCGGAAGGAGCGGAGGACCGGGTTGAGGAGGAACCGGAGGATTAGGGCGCAATAATGGTCGAAATGGAGCTTGCGGTTGCCGGCCCTGTCACGTTGACAGCCGACGTCATGGAGCCGGTCGAAGAGTGGTAGCAATCGGTCGAGGTACTTGAGCCCCTGGAGTTTATGTCCAGCCGGCGGGCTGTTGTCGGATGGCTCCGCCATGGGATCTCTCCGCCAGGATGGCAGTCACTTTGCCTGGCAGAGCAAATCGCGCAAATGTCGTGCCGAACAGACGTGGAATCCTCCTCCTCTCAGGCCACGGCCGCGACAGCCTGAAGGATGCCGGCGATATAGCCGTAGGCGAACGCGAAGGCTTGCAGCCCTTGCGGGTCAGCGGGGTGCCCGGGCACGTGGTCAGGCATCAGCATAAACTCGTAGCCGACTTCGTGGAGCGTCAGCGCCACCTGGAGCATGTCCATGTCACCTTCGTCGGGGTAGACCTCCTGGAAGTCGTCTCGCTTGCCCCGGACATTACGGAAGTGAATGTTGAAGATCTTCTTGCGCCGGCCGAACTCGCGGATGATGTCGTGGATCTCGCGGCGCGGGTCCTGGAGCATCTCGGCGGTGGTCCCCAGGCACAGGTTGAGTCCGTGGTAAGGACTCTCCTGGATCGAGACGAATTGGCGGAGTCCTTCGGGGGATCCCAGCACGCGAACGATGCCCTGGAAGCCCTGTGGCGGCACTCCCGGATCGTGGGGATGGCAGGCGGCTCGGACCTTGTACTCGTTGCAAACCGGAATGATGCGCTCGAGGAAGTACGTGATCCGCTCCCAGGCGATGTCGGCCGTGACCTTTCCGGCCCTGGTCAGAGGCGGATCCTCGCGGGCGTCGGCCAGCCGCCACGTGCTGTAGCGCGAGCCGCCCCGACCGAGAGTCGTCCCGGTTCGCAAGACCCCCAGGAGGCTCATGTTGTACTTGAACGCCGGAATCCCGGCCTTGGCGCAGGCCGCGATCATCTTCTGAATGTGTTCGATGTCGCGATCGCGCTCGGGACTATTCCCCAGCATGATTGCGCCACGGGGTTCGTGGTCGATATGGCTCGACGACAAGAATGGCAAAGCCACCATCTCCAGCGCAATTCCATGTTGTTCACAGAGGTCACGCGTCCGCTGCAGATCGTCGGAGGTCCAAGCTCCCTTGGCGCAAGGGTCCGGGGGATATCCGCAGATGTGGTTGACCCCATGCCGTTTGAAGTATTGCAGCATCCGGGGGGTCGTGGGCCCCTGCTGGGTCCCTAGGTGCATCTTCACAGGCTTGCCGGAACGCCTTCGACCTTCCGGCTCTGGCGCCACGCCACCCGCGCGGGTCGCCTCGCCGCGGAGCAGCACGGCCCCGGTTCCCATGAGCGAGACGAACGACCTTCGCTTCATCACGACGACTCCTGGCTCCTGTGGTGTTGTGGTTGGAACCGACTCATCCCAGGTGCTCGACGATCGACTGCCGACGGCCCGGCGCCACGAGCTCCCCGCCGTGTCGCCGGACGCAGGGAGCTGGCCGGCCACCACGGAGTCGGGCCGCTCCATGGTGGCCCGGAGGAGGACCGTTGTCGAGGGAATGCCGCGGGACATCACGAACTCCGATCCGGCGGACTCGATCCGCCGCCGAGCACCGTCTCCGGCCGACTGGGCCGGCCGGAGCAGGCTCATGATGGGCTCGCTCGAGTCTGACCGGCGTCTGTTCAAATCGCTCTTCCGGTGCACGGCGACCGGCCGCCGCGCTTTCTCCACCACGCTGGCGTCGGTCGGCATGTACGATGCTTCAGTCGGATCGACCGAAGCAACCTCGGATCGCCCGAGGACAACGGTCCCCGGCGGCTTCCGCCGCGATCAGGGGACGACTCCCGCGCCGGCCGACCGCGAGGCCGTCGGACCGACCAAGGGGCGGGCGGCGCGTGCGTGCGCGGGAGCCGCCTCGTCGATGGCCCCGGCTTCGCCCCCGTCGGCCGGACGCTTACGGCCGGTGAAGTCCTCGAGGAATGGCCCGCCAAACTCCCACGCGTGGAGCTCCTCGACCGTCGTCTTCGCGTCGGCGAGCGTGCCGCGGGCGATGCGCAGGAATTCGATCACACCATCGAGGTTGTGCCCGCGCGGAGTGCCGCCCACGTAGAGGTCGGCCCCGTTGGCCAACGAGGCGTCCGCGCCGAGGCCGGCGCCCGGACGTCCAGCTTGCCGTCGATGTAGATCGTGAAGATCCTCGCCGTGCGGTCGGCCTCGGCGATGATGTGGTGCCAGCGGCCGTCGTTGACGGCGCCACGGCTCGCCAGGCTTGCCCCGGCGTCAGTCGCGCGCCGACAGCGTCACGCCTCCCGCCTCGTTGACACGCAGCGCGTAGCCGGAGTCGGCGGTCTTCTGGATCACCGTCGCGTCCTTCACTCCCGGTGTCGTCTTGAAGTACGCCTCGATCAGGAAGTTCGACGTGCGGATCTGCGGGTTTCGCAGCTCCGCCCCGCTCACGGTGCGCTGGGCGGCGCCGCGCCGGCCGACCGTGGTCACACCGCGTTCGATATCCGCATCGGCCAGGACGGCGAACTGGTCGCGCCCGTTCAGGCGCAGGCGCCGGTGGTCCAGTTCTCGAGCGGGCCGGCCACGTAATCCTCGATGCTGATGTTGACGCCGCGGAGCGGGTACGTGGGGAACCGGTAGTAGTCGTCGCGCACCGTGTAGTAGGGCGACATGCACCAGTGCTCGTCCAGGATGCGGGTCGGGTCGCCCTGGATCGGGCAGAAGCCCCATTCGGCGACCGTCTCGTACAGGCCCCATGGGACGAAGACCCGCGCGCCCAGGCCGCGGACCGCCGAGCCCGCCGACGGCCGGAAGTCATGCGCGGCCGGGTCGCGCAGGGGCGACCGTTCGGCCATGACACCCACGGACGCGGCCAGCGGCCGGTAGCGCTCGAGGGTCTCCCGGAACGCCTCGAACGTCATGAGCCAACGCCCGGACGGCTCCAGCACACCGAATCCCTCTCCCAGCCCGATGTCGTGGAAGACGTTCCGCGCGTACGCGTCGGTCTCCAGCGCGAACCGGCTACGGCGCGGCCCGGCGTCGGCCTCGTTGCCGGCCGCCGACCGCGCCGGGTCGGCGTCGCGGAAGACGCTCAGGCCCATCGACTGAAACACGTTGCCCAGGAACTTCACGCGCCCCGCCTGCGGCGCCTGCCGCCGCGAGGCACGCACGAAGTGGTAGACCGTGTTGTTAAAGAACGCATTCTCGTAACTGATGATCTCCTGGAAGGCCGACGTGTTGGCCAGCCTGCCGGCCGGGCCCTCCGACTTGCCCCAGGCGATGTTGTTGAAGTAATAGTTCTTGAACGCCCCGTCCAGGTAGTAGGCGTGGCCGAAGCGGTCCTCCGTGTTCGGGCTCATCACGTGGTCCCAGTTGCGGTAGCCACCCGGGTTGCCGGAGATGTTGTCGTAGACGTAGGCCGGTCCGCCCTGCCAGGTCTCGATGCCGCCGTAGTCGTCGTTGTTGATCAGCGTGTCCACGGCCTTGTTGTGGTGGATGAGGATGCGGGTGAAGGGGCGGTCGGTGGCCGCGCCGCTGGGCTTGGCGCCGTGGACGTCGACCCCCTGCGAGGCGACTCGGTCGAGGACGTTGCCCGCCACCTCGGCCGTCTCGGCGTACTGGACCATCAGCGCCACGCCCTGGCCGAAGAGGTCGGGGCGGATGCCGATGTGGTCGAACCGGTTCCGCAGCACGCGGACGTCGTACAGGCGGCCCATCGGCCCCTCGACGTCGCCGTAGGTGGTTCCGTCGGAGAGCTCCACGCCCCCCGAGTCGGCGTCGGTGAACACGCAGTCGCTCACCACCACCCGGTCGACGGCGTCATTCCGGCCGACGGCCTTGATACGGACCCCCTTGTGCACGTGCTCGAAGGCGCAGTGGGTCACGGCGATGTCGGCGCCGCTGCCCAGCAGGCGGACGCAGCCGGGCTCGATGTCGACGCTCTCGTGGGAAACCCAGTACGGGGCGCCGGTGAGGTTCCAGTAGCCGTTGGGGAACCGGAAAGTGAGCCCGCGGACGTGGACGTGGCTCATCCCGGTGCTCTCGATCATGTGGATGCGTTTGGCCACCTCGACGCGTGTCGTGTGAGGGTCCTGGTCGCCCGGCAGGCGCATGTAGAGCCGGCCGCCCTTGCCCTTCCGGTCGAACCAGAACTCGCCCGGGCTGTCGAGGTACTGGGGCTTGTCTTCCAGGTAAAAGCGGCAGCCGCGGATGATCTTGTACGACGGCCCGCCGCCCCACCGCCCGGCGAAGGCCAGCGAGCCGTTCTTGCGGTCGACGGACAGGACCCGGGCCGGGTACGGGCCACCCATCACCCAGCCCATGGTGGTCCGCACGATGGCGTTTTCGTAGTACTCCTGCGGCCTGCTCTCGTTGATGTCGTCCTTGTCGAACGCCAGGTGCCACCGCCGGCCGTTGATCGTCGCGACGTTGTCGAACGGCTTGCCAGGGTTCTTCCAGGTCCACCACTCGCTCTGGATGTCGTCCGGATCGGAGATCGTCCAGTTCGGCGTGCGAGCCAGGGGGATTCGCGTCACGGTGCGGTCGTTGCCGACCGTCCAGACCAGCCGCGGGGCCCAGGGGAGGTCGACGTACCAGACCTTCTCCGGCTCCGGGATGAGTCGGTTGTCGGCCCCCTTGCTCCAGCCCGTCACCGCCTCCGAACCGCTGATCACCGCCGGCCCCTGGCCCCACGACGGGTCGCGGGTGAGGACGATGGGCGCGTCGGCGGTGCCCGACTCATGCGCGTTCAGCTCGCCGCGGTACTCGACGCCCTGCTTGAACACGTAGGTGTGTCCCCCCTTGCAGGCCGCGGCCCGGCCCCTGGCCTGCGGGTCCCAGGGATGGTGCTTCCAGGGGGTCTGCTTCGTGAGGCCGTCGGCCGCATCGTCGCCCGAGGCGTAGTCGATGTAGCGGACCGACGCGCCCGGCCGAAACGCGAAGGGTTTCGGCGCCCACTCCAGGTCGCCGGTCGGCACGACCTTGGCCTGCGGCTCCTGCCAGGACCACCGGGCGGTGACCTGTCCTCTCGCTACGCCGCAAACCGCGATGAGCAGGATCATCCATGCGACCCAGCGTCCCATACGAAACGGTGCATTCACGGTCATCGTCCCTGGTCAGGAGTTAAGGAAGGCGTGCAGTGCCCCACGCGGAGTCTGTTATGACCCAGGGGGAACGTCAGCGGGAGGCACAGTCCCGCAGGACGGATGGTCCTCAAGCCGAGCCGACTCTCGGTCCCTCGAGCTCCCGGCGTTGCCCAGGGGTCGTGGTCACTTTCGGATCGCCCCGCGTCAGTGTAACAGAACGGACGGACGCGTCGCCCGAGCGGAGCTGACGGGGAGTCCTCCGGGTAGGTCGATCGGTTTCGCTTGCGCCGGTCGTCCCCGTCAGCCACCGGACCATCTCTGCGCTGATCCCTCCACGCCTCGATCAGAGATCCTTCCACGATCTCCGGTAGACGATCGCCTCGATGTTGGCGCGGCTGACCCCGAGCGCTGTGCGCTTCGGTCTGATCGACCGAAGCACTCTGGGATCAATGGACTTCGGTGTCGTCGGGCCGAAGCGCGCAACCTCGCGGTCGGCCGTCGAGCCATCGAGAGAGGTCGAGCCGACGCCGAGGCGGCGGCTGGCCCGGCACAACATCTAATCGATCCCCAGGGCGCGTCGCTTCTCGATGACGAATCCGAGGTGATGGGCCAGATGCTCGACCGCACCGTTGATCATCTGGCTCACCGTCCTATCGCCCCGATCGCCAACGACTCCCGTCCGCTCCCACGCCTCCGGTCGTGAGGCCCTCAGGATGCGACCGATCTGGCGTCTCGTCAGGTCGAATATGCCCAGCTCGTCCTCGACATCCCGGTCATGGTACGCGAGGGCGGCCAGCATCAGCTCCGGCTTCACCCGATCGAATACCGGCCGCTCCTCCGACAGGACCCGCTTGATCCGATGGGCGATGTTGGCATCGGTGTCAACCAGGTGGCAGACGACCTCCAGCACGCTCCACCTCCCGGTGATGGGCCGCGAGATCTTCTGCTCGCGGCTCAGGCCGCTGACGGCGGACCGGAGTCGGTCTGGCCCCCCAAGATAGGCGTCGAGCAAGGCGGCCTGATCCATCGAACCCTCTCCTCTTTCGGCTACGGCCGATAATCCACCATCTCGGTCAAGGACGGGCACTCCGAAACCGGTTCAGACGAACGCCGCGCGGTGCTTCTCGATGAACGCCTCGAGCGTCATGGGCGGCCGGCCACCGAGCTTCTCGACCAGGTCGTTCGTGCCAGCGAAGATGCCATTCTGGTGGTCGATCGCGACCTCTCTGAGATGCTGGAACAGGAACGAATTCTCGCGGCCCGCTTTCTTCCCGCTCGACTGCAGGGCCCGGCTGAACTCCTCGAAGTCGACCTGCTTGTATTGGACGTCCTTGCCGAGGACCCGGCCCAGGACCCGCGCGGTCTCCTCGTACGTGTACTCGACCGGGCCGAAGAGGGGATAGATCTTCCCCTTATGGGCAGCGGGGTCCTCCAGGATGCCGGCGATGACGCGGCCCTGGTCCTCGGCGGCGATCGGGGCGTGCTTGCCGGTGCCGAACGGCACGTGGAGCAGGCCGGCCTTGATCATCGGGGCGATGTACAGCAGCCACTCCGCGAAGTAGGTCGGCCGGATGTGGGCGACCGTCAGCCCCGACCAGTCGAAGACCCGCTCGGAGAGCCAGTGATCGGTCGCGGCGTGGCTCTTGGCATCCTCCCGCGCGGATTTCTGCGACATGTTGACGATGCCATCCACGCCCGCCTCCTTCGCGGCCTGGGCGAAATACGCCGTCGCCTGAAGAATGCCGGGGCGGATGGGGTAGACGAAGTAGGCCCGCTGCACTCCGCTCAGCGCGGCGCGGACCTGGCCGAAGTCGAGCAGATCGCCGTAGACGACCTCGACGCCCCGCTCCTGGAGCCCCTTCGACCTGTCATCCTGCCCGTGGGCCAGCGCCCGGACCTCGTGGCCGCGGGCCAGCAGTTCGTTGACCGTCGCCCGGCCGGTGTCCCCCGTCGCGCCGGTGACCAAGACCTTGCCCTGAATCATCTGAATTCTCCGCCGGAGGCGACTAAGATTGTAGTTGACATCCAAATGGTAGGGGGCCAGAATTTAGATGTCAACTGCCATCCAAATTAAGTCCCGAGGAGGAAGCTCCATGCGGAAATCGAGGGAGGAGGCGGCGCAGACCCGTAGGCGGATCGTCGAGGCGGCCTCGTGCGAGTTCCGAAAGTGCGGGATCGTCGCGACTGGGCTCAACGACCTGATGAAGGCTGCCGGCCTGACGCACGGCGGCTTCTACAAGCACTTCGCGTCGAAGGACCAGCTCGTCGCGGAGGCCACCGCCGCGGCCCTGCACGCTCTGCTCGAAGGGATGGCTGCTTACCCGACCATCAACGCCGCCGTGGCGGCGTACCTCTCGACCCGCCACCGGGACAACCCGGCCTCCGGCTGCCCGCTCGCAGCGATCGGCAGCGAGCTCTCCCGGTCCGACAGGAAGGCGCGCGAGGCGGCGACGGCGGGGTTCGTGAGACTGGTGGACATCCTCGCGGGGAAGGCCGGCACCGCAGATGCCCGGCGCCGAGCTCTTGTCGCGGCCGCGACGATGATTGGCGCGGTGACGATGTCGCGCATGGTGACCGATCCGGAGCTGTCGGCGGAGATCCTCCGGGAGGCCGAGAAGAGCTTGATGGCAGCGCGATCGTGAAAGTCGATCGGGGCGCGATCATCTGGCGGGGGGCCGCGAAACGAGGGGCCATGAGGACGTACCAAGGCCCGGAGCGTTGCGCGCCTCGGTCGGATCGACCGGAGCCGCCTCGGATCAATCGGCTTCGGTGCCGTCGGACCGAAGCGCGCCAACTTCGATTCTGCTACCGACAATCCGGACATCGGGACGAGCGATCCAGGCGACCGGCTGTTTGCGCACACGTCCGGGAATTGCCGGGGCGAAGACGCGAGCCGACGCGCGGCGGTAAGCGGAAGTTCAGATATGCGCCTTCTCTTTCTGCGGGAGCAGACGCGAGAGCCCGCCACGTTACTCCGGACGCGCCACGCCGGGCACTTTCTCGGTCTCGCCCAGCATCTCGAGCGCTCGGTCCACGAGTTTCTCCAACTCGTCGAGTTTGCCGGCGTTCGCCAACGGCTGGGCGCCTTCCATGAGCTTGCCCACCGCCGAGGGGTCCTTGCCGCTGCGGTGCCAACGCTCAATCCCCGCGCGCACTCGCTTCATCTTCGCCTGAATGCGGAGCTGCGGGTGATCCACGGAGACCGGCTTCTCCACCAGCGGTTGTCCGGTCAGGAACTTGTGATAGGCCGCGATGGCTTCCTTACCGAAGGCGCTGTCCCAGAGGCGCTTGGGGAGATCCTCGCCTGTGGCGCCCATATTCACGGCCACGAGGACGCAGCCATGGTTGTAGTGCCAGGCGAGGTAGGTTTCCCAATCCACGACGGATCCGGGCATGCCAGCGTTGGCCTCCACGCCCGCCCAGGGGGGATTCCCGTGCTTCTCCAGCTCCTCATAGATGGGTTTGAAGTTCCCCTCGAGCACTTCGACCGCATAGGTCGTCCAGCCGGGCCGGGAATACTTGTTGAAGGCCGTCCAGATGGGAGCGTTCGTCATCTCGATGGGCGCGGGTGCGGCGACGTGGGGGTAGAGCTTCTCCGGGGGGATGCCCGCATCGACGAACTGCTCGCACCAGAACGCGATGGTTTCCTGAATGATCGTCGCGAGGGCCTTCCGGAAATCGTCCGGTGGCTTGTTCGCGCTGAAGCCACGATCCAGGAGCGCCCGGTAGCCGAGCGGCGTCGCGGGCACGCCGTCTTCCTTCGTCATCTTCGCGACCTCGGGATTCGGCTTGGAGTAGTCGTCGATGGCTGGCTCCAGACCCACGAGTACTCCCGCGAAGAGGGCTTCCTTGCCTTCGGCCTTGAGTCTTGCGATCTCCTCGCGGAGGACCGGCCCGATGACTTTCGAGACGATCCGCGTGACCTCGGCCCGCACCTTCTTGCTCGTAAAGCACATATTCGGCGCCACTCGTTCGAGCACACCGTGGTCCAGGTAGCGCACCTTGTTCGGCGGCCCGTCCCAGCCGTGCCACTCGACGTTGTACTTGTTGTCCGGGTCGTAACCCGGCTTGTTCGGATCGAACCAGTTCCAGAGGTCCGGGCGGTTCTTCCAGGCGAGATGGAAATCGAAATGGAGCATCACGGCCATGTCGTGCTCGCGCGCCGCGGCGAATGCACTCCGGATGCGGTCGGGCAATTGCTCCTCGAGTTCATAGGTCGGATTGGGCAGGCCGAAGCCCAGGAGTCGAGTATTGCCGTCGCCCCTCATGCCGACTCGATCGGCCAGTTCCCCGGCTTTCTCGGGGGTAGACCAGAAGAGGAGGTATTTCGGCTGTCCCGACGCGGCAGGCGCCTCGCGATTCGCGGGAGTGGCCGGACTGGTTTGCGCTCCCGCATCGGCCCAGGCACAGGCCAGCAAGACGATGACCGGCCCCGCCAGGGGCCATGCGGCCCCTCTCCGATTCCGAGACCGGACGCGAAGTGAAAGCTCGAGGAGCGAACGCACCAAGCCGTGGGGGTTGCCACCTGGAAAGAGGCTTCCGCCGTTTGCAATCATGCGCATGTTCCTGGATCACGTATGTCCTTATTAGCCTCTCCCGCCCGCGGCCGGGCGGCCAGCACAGGCTCATCTGGCCATCAGTTTACACGAACGCAGTCCCGCGTCTATAACCCACCATATCCCGCCCCTCGTGAGCGGGGTTTCCTGGCGACCGCGAGAGGCCGCCACAGCGGCCTACCGGAAGTCGGAGGCGCTGCTGGCGACGCCGGCCGGGTCAGACCCGTCGGCGCGGGCCGGGCCGGGGATCGGGCCAGTTACGGATGATCCGGTAGCGGGGCGGCAAGCCCCGAAGCGTTGCGCCCTTCGGTCGGATCGACCGGAGTGGTTGCGGTTTGATAGAATCTGGTCGGATGCCGTGTCGTCCCCGAAGCGCGTGGCGGCGAGCCCGACCTGCGGGGCGGTGCAGACCGGAGTGGCCGACTTCCCCTTACGGCGGCGGCGCAAGGGCGGCGATTATTTCGTGACCCTGCTCGGGCAGGCGCGTAAGATCGGCCGATTGGGGCCGCTCTTGTCCCTGGGAGGGATGCCATGACTCGGATGTTCGTCGCCGGGTTGGTGGCGGTGGCTGGTTTCGTCGCGTCGGTCGGCGTGGCCGGGGCCGCCGAGCCGGTCGGACGGTACGCGATCGTCGTCAGGAGCGATGTCGCAGCCGGCCCGTGGGGCAACGTCGTCCGGTCCCTCGAAGCGAAGTACAAGGGGAAGGCCTTCGCCTACGACATGTCCCCCGAGGACGTCCGCCGGGATGTCGGCGCGTACCATCCCCACTACGTCTGCTTCGTCTGCCCGCCGACCGAGAACTTCCCGGACTTCGCCCTGGTGGCCAACACGTTCTGCCGCACGCTCGACGATGACCCGTACGTCGACGCCATCTGGGGCATCCTCACCGGCTTCGACGAGCAGCACGCGCTGGAACTCGCGAAGGCGGACCCGGTGGTGATCAAGCGGGCCTCCACCAAGACCCTCGGCGCGTGGCTGAACTGGGTGCCGGAGGGGGACTATGTGACCGAGTGGACCCGCGACCGGGGCGAGCTGGGAGAGAAGAAGGCGGGCGAGGACTTCGCGGCGAAGTCGGGGGGGCCGACCAGCGACGCGGAAGACTCCAGGTACGTCCATAAACTCCTGTCAGAGGACACGTTCGACCTGATCATCGGGTCCGGCCACGGCGGGCGCCACAACTGGATGCTCATGTACCCCCGCGGCAAGGGCTACCTGACCGCCAGGGACGGCCGGCTCACCATGACCGCCCCGGGTGTGGACCTGCCGCTCACCGATTACACCCCCGATGCATGCCCAGGACTGCGGAAACCTGACATCTGACCTGAGGGTAGTGAGATTCGGTTCGATTCGCGCGCGAAGATCCAGCGGGAGAAACCCGGTAAAGGAGCAGAGTCTTGGCTTGCCATTCGATGTGGAAATTGAGTTTCCTCTGCGGCGTCGCGGCTGTGGCGGCGAGCACGACGTTGGCCGCGGGCGAGAAACCGGCCCCGACTTACCACAAGGACGTGGTCCGTATCCTTCAAGAGCGCTGCCAGGATTGCCACCGCCCCAATCAGGTGGCGCCGTTCTCCTTGCTCACCTATGAGCAGGCCCGCAGGCGCGGGTCCGACCTGGCGCACGTGACCGGCGAGCGGATGATGCCCCCGTGGCCGGCCTCCTCGAGCTTCGGCGGCCCGTTCCGCGATGCGCGGGTGCTGACCGACGACGAGATCGCCACCCTGCAGTCGTGGGTCGATGCCGGATGCCCAGAAGGCGACCCCAAGGAGGCGCCCGCGCCCCGGACGTTCTCTTCGGACTGGGCCCTCGGCGAGCCCGACCTGACCCTGACGATGCCCGAACCTTACCACCTGGCCGCCACCGGCAGCGACGACTTCCGCGTCTTCGTGCTCAAGACGAATTTTCCCGAGGATCGCTGGATTCGCGCGGTCGATTTTCATCCCGGTAATCGCTCGGTCGTGCACCATATTATCGCGGGCGTCGATCCGTCGGGCCGGGGTCGCGAGCTGGATGCGGCCGACCCGGGCCCTGGTTATTACGACCTGGGTGGATTCGGCGATGGAGTGCCCATCTCCGCCTTCCTGCCGATCTGGACCCCGGGCGCCAAGTCCCGCTACTGTCCCGACGGCACCGGCTACATGCTGCCCAAGGGGGCCGACATCTTGATCCAGGTCCACTACCACAAGACCGGTAAGCCCGAGACCGACGCCACGTCCGTGGGCCTCTATCTTTCCAAGAAGCCGTTGCCACGCGAGGTCCACACCGGATTCGTCTTTCCCAACCTGACGATGCGCCAGGCGCTGGCCGCCCGCGCCAAGGTCGAGGAAGCCCAGAAGGCGGGGAAACGCATTGGAATCCTTGAGTTATTCCGCGAAGTGGATGCCATGGTCATTCCCGCCGGGTCGCCTCACTATGAAGTCAAGGCCTCGACCAGGCCCGGAGCCAATCTGATGGCCCGTCCGCTCGACCGTGACATTCTGATCACTTCGGTGATGCCCCACATGCACTGGCTCGGCAAGGACTTCACCTTCACGGCTGTCCTGCCCGATGGCAAGACGCGTATCCCGCTGATCAAGATCGACCACTGGAACTTCAACTGGCAGGGCACCTACGCTTTCAAGGAGCCGATCCGCGTGCCGAAGGGTTCGTGGTTCGAGGTGGAGGCGCACTTCGATAACTCCGACACGAACCCGGCCAACCAGAACAAACCTGCCAGGTTCGTCAGGTGGGGCGAGGGGACCAACGACGAGATGTGCATCGGCATCTACGAGTGGGTCGTCGTCGAGGGTGAACCGGAGCCGGAGCGCAGACGGGGCCGCGGCCTCCGATTCGGTGCCCCGACGGACAACAAAGGGCAGGGGACGACAAAGGGGACGGAACGAAGGACGACAAAGGGGGAATGACTGGTGTCGGGAATAACTGGGCCGGGTCGCCCCGGGGGATTGCCCCCCGGGGCTCCCACAGATCCGCATTCCCGGGACGATTCGCCATGGACGACCGGCGGTGCTCAGTACTCCTGCGTCTTTGTGACGCCCGGGTTGGGAACGGGGTACCTCCCGTCCTTGTCGGGCTGCAAGGGCGCCGGCGAGTCGGCGGTGAGCTTATCGAGGCCCGGGGCGAATTCGTGCTTGCAGTTAAGCATGTCGTTGAAGGTGATCTCCTGGCCGGTGTGAGCGGCCATGCGTCCCATCGAGGTCACGAGGCTCGCTTCGACACCCCGCTTCACCTCGTTGTACGGCTTGTCCTTCCGAATGGCGTCGATCAGGTCCTTCCATTCGTTCAAGTAGGGATCCCGATCCTCCGGCTTGATCTTGGACTCCCAGATCAGGTCCGGGCGCTTCAGGCTCTGCGTCTTGTAGATGCTGGAGGGCTGCCCGATGTCGCCCGCCTTCGAGACGATCGCCGAGCCCTTGCTGCCGTGCAGGTAGCTCGCGTAGAGGCCTTCACAGCCCTCCATGCAGCGGCCGTCGAAGAAGAACTTGGTCCCGTCGGGGTACGTGTATTCCACCGAGTATGTGTCGAGGTTCTGGTCGACGTACGGGATCCCTTCGGGGCTCTTCTTGACGTGGCGACCGCCCAGGGCCTGGGCGCTGACCGGCCAGGCGTTCTTCATCCAGCCGAGGTGGTCGATGATGTGAATGTAGAAATCGCTGTAGTTCCCGCCACTGGCCCAGAGGAAGCTGTGGAACCGCTGGATCTGGTACAGGAGCTCCTTGGTCCCTCGGGGTGTGGGCAACGACTCGAAATAGCCGATCGGCCCGTGCATGCGATAGCCGCGCTGGAGGACGATCTCCCCGATCGCGCCGTCGTGCACCCGCTTGGCCAGCTCCTGCATCGCCCGGCTGTGCCGGGACATCAGCCCGACGCCCACCTTGAGGTTCTTCTTCGTCGCGGCCTCGCCCAGCGCGAACATCCGCTTCGACGCGGGGCCATCGACCGTCACCGGCTTCTCCATGAAGACGTTCAGGCCCTTCTCGATCGCGTAGGTGAAGTGCACCCAGCGGAAGGCCGGCGGGGTGGCGAAGATGGCCACGTCGCCCGGCTTCAGGCAATCCATCGCGCTCTTGTAGGCGTCGAGCCCGATGAATTGCCGGTCGATCGGCACGTCGAGCTTGCCGCTAATAGCCTTGTCGTGGTGGAGGTTCTTGTAGCTCTTCCACACCTTGTCTTCGAAGAGGTCGGCCATGGCGACGAGCTTGATGGGCCCGTTCTCGCTCGACAGCCGCGTTGGCAGCCGCCCCCGTACCACGCCCCCCACAGCCGACCAGAGCTACCTGGATCAGATCGGTTCCCGCCGCGTGGACCGAGGGTAGGGCTACGCTGGCAAGGGCCGATGCAGCGGCCAGGCGGCCGGTGTTCTGCAACAATTCACGGCGTGAGGAAACTGGACGGTTCGCGTCCCTCATGGTGGGGCTCCGGTTCCGGAGGGTCCCTGCCTTGCGGTCGGGTAGGCGGGAACCCAAGGTGGTAGGCGGGGAGACCAGGTAGGATCGCCAGACGCGACGATCTCGGATGCCTGGAACGTATGGCCGCGCGTGCCCTTCTGTCAAGGAGGGCATGCCCAGTTCCACATCCTCGGCTCTCTGGCAAGCCGCCTGGTTAAAGGGGTCGTCATTCGACCACCGAGATGGATGTCGCACAGATCGGCAGGGTCTACGCTCAACTGGACCCGCCCAAAGGGCTGGTGACCGCGGCGGCCGGCGTGGCGGATTCATCGCCACCACAGTGGCGCAGGCTTCGATCGTCAACGTCATGCCGCGACAGTTGATCACGGTCAAGAAGCGGCACCACACGCACGAGCTGATCGAGGCCAGTGGCGCGTTCGCCATGCACCTGATCGACGAGACTCGGCTCGAGCTGATCCGGCGTCTCGGCCTGCAATCCGGCCGCGACCTGGACAAGCTGGCGGGTTTGACGTTTCATGTCGGGGCGACCGGAAGCCCGCTGCTGGCCGACGCAGTGGCCTGGTTGGACTGCCGGCTGGAATCGCGTATGGACTCCGGCGACCGAATCATCTACCTGGCCGCCGTCCTCGACGGCCGGCTTCAGCGAATCGAACCGCCACTGACGAACCGCCGTTTCTTTGACATCGCGCCGCCGGACAAGCAGAAGATCATGAGCGAACAGTACGACCACGATGTGCGCCTCGATGCCGCGGCGATCCAGCGATGGCGCGATCGGCGGGGTGGGCTCGCGGTGCCAGATGTGTCGTCAGACGCTGACCTCGAGCGGAGGTGAGGACCGGGGCGAGGCCGACTCCACGTGCACCAGTCACACGGGCAAGGCCGGGGCCACTTCGGTGGGCTCGCCATCCCGGTCGATCCGGGTCGTTGCCGACGTCTCGCGGTCGCGGCGGGGCAGCGCCTGCCGCCGGCACCGGAAGTCGCCCTGGCCTTCCGGGTGATCACCACCCTGCCGTAGCCGAGCGCGTTCTCGGCGATCCTGCGCGGGGGGGACAGCGAGTGCCCAGGCTGCCGGAGACGGTTCGCTGACGCTGGCTGATTCGATCGATCCGACGACGCGCGCCGGGCGAACGACCGGGCGCGGCGAACCGGCCAACCCACGACCCGCTTCCTGATACCAGGAGGTGTCATGGCGGGCCAGGGCCGCTTGCAGCGAGCGAAGCGGCCTTTACCGGCCACGATGCCTCGCAGCATGCTGTAACGCACCCCCGTTAGAAGAATACCGGAGGTGTGCGACCCAGCTCACGCAAGACGCCCGCGCGAAAACCACTCTGGAGGGCTCAAGTCATGGTGGCTCCGCGACTTTCACTGGTACGAAGCCTGCTCCTCGGCGCGTGCCTGCTCGGTTTGTCGGCCCCGACGAAAGCCCAACAACCGCCGCAGTACGAGGATAGCCTCTCCCACGAGCGCTCATCCGGCTCGACGCGGATCGACAAGCTGTCCGTCCCGCTGTCGGGAGAGGCAAGGCGGTCCCCCCGGACGGACGTGCCGCTCGACGTGCAGGTGAGGCGGGCGGTCGAACGCGCGATACCTTACATCGAGAGAGAAGGCGAGGCCTGGATCCGGGAGCGAAGGTGCCTCGCGTGCCATTATGCCGGTTATATGCTCTGGTCGTTGCACGACGCCGACCTGCGTGGATTCGCTATCGACAGAGGCAAACTCGCGGAAACGTCGCGATGGGCGATGAATCAACCCTCGATGCACACGACCGGAAATGAAGGTGCGGCGCAGATCCTCATCGCGCGCGACCGATCGGACCGGGACGCGGACACCATGAAGCGCGTCGAGGCGGTGCGCGATTTGATCGTCAAGAATCAGCGCAAGGATGGATCCTGGACGCCGGGCGGCCAGCTCCCCGCCCAGAAGAGGCCGTTGTCCGAAACAACGCAGGTGAGCACGATGCTCTGTGTCCTCGCCCTTGACTCGCTCGACGCGCCGAACGACGTGGGGATCAAGTCCCGGGATAAGGGACTCGCGTGGCTCAAGAACACACCGCCCAATCGCAAGACGCCGGCCGTAAGCAGTGAGTGGTACGCGATGAGATCGCTGATCGAGAAGAAGTTCGGTGATCCGAAGCAGGTCGAAGCGCTGCGCGATCAGGTTCTTACTCCTGTCGTCAGAGTAGTTCCGATGGCGAAGACGACCGGGGATTACCGCGAGTGCCGGCGCATGCTCGTCGGGCCGGGGGTGAACCAGCCTGAGCCCTATCGCGGCTATCGGGGGTTCGTCGGCTGGCAGTCGCCGATCGTCTTGCGGGACGGCAGCTGGTGATCGTCGCGCGTCCCGAGGGTGACGTCGCCTGGTCGCCCGACGGCGGCCGCACGTGGACGAAGCCCGCCCAGCTGGGCGTGCGCCTCTTCGAGCCGCGCCTCGTCCCCCTGCGCGATGGCACGCTGCTCTGCCTGCACGGCTCGTACGGCGCGGGCGGGCTGCGGGCGATGCTCAGCCCAGACGGCGGTCGCACGTGGCTCTGCCCGAACACGAAGTGGGGCTTCCCGGTGGACCCGTCGGTCTATGGTTATGGCCAGGCTGTGGAACTGAGCGACGGCAGCGTGTGGGCCGTCTATATCCACACGGGCGGCCATTCGACGAAGGACGCGCGGACCGAAGCCCTCTGGTCCATCCGCCTGCGGGTGCGCCCGGGCGGTGACGGATTGAACGGGTGCGATCGCTCCGGTGCCAGGGGTTTCAGCCCTTTTCCTCTGGTTTTCGTCCATGACCCGGCTCGAGTCGGCCGCCTCGGGAAGAGGCTCGCTTGAATGTTGAGGGGCCTCTCCTGTGAAGTGACAGTGTCTAACACGCTCTGTCCCCACAACAGGAAAGGCCGCCTCGATGGACCATGCTACGTCCTCCCGACTCCTGACGGCAACGCACTTCGCCACCTCCTTGCTCCCGTTGACCGCCCGCCTGGTCCCGGTGATCACCGAACTCGGGCGCCTCATCGTCTCGTTCCGCCGGGCCGACCCCACGCCCCGGGCCTGCCATCGCTTCGAGACCCGCTTGCAGGAGTCGCTCCGCGAACTCGGTCGGATCATCGTCGAATGGACCTTCAATCACCTCGAGCCGCACGACCGCAAGGACCTGCCCGGCCAGATCGAGTCGGGCGGGACCTGGTATCGCCGCCGCTCGCAAGACCCCCAATCGCTCGGTGGCCACACTCTTCGGCACGATCACCTTGTGGCGGATGCTCTACCAGGACGTCCACGGCGTCGAGCCGTCGATCTTCCCGCTGGAGATCCGCTTGGGGCTGGAGTCCGGCCGGGCCACGCCGGCCCTGGCCGAGCGCGCGGCCCGGGCGGCGGTGACATCCCCCCAGGACGCGGTCCTGGCGACGTTGCGCGACGATCATGCGGTGCGGTGGTCGGCGACGACCTTGCGGGCGGTGATCGCCGGGGTGGCCGCGGGGATGGGAGCCCACCGCCACGACGCCCAAGCCGCCGACTGCTCGCCTGGCTGGAGCAGGCGGACCGGTCCTCGGGCGACCGCAAGCCGGTCCTGGCCGTGGGGCGCGACGGGCTGATGTTGCCGATCCGTGGCCAGGCGTGTTATCGGGAAGGGGCCACGGCGACGGTGTCGGTCTACGACCGGCGGGGGGCAGCGGTTGGGGACGGTGTACCTCGGGAGGATGCCCGAGCCGGGCCAGGGGACCTTGTCGCGGCAACTGACGGCCTTGATCGAGGCGGTGCTGCGGGGCTGGGCCGGGCCGTCGCCGCGGTTGGCCTACATCACCGATGGGGGGAACCACCAGACCCGCTATTACCGCCGGGTGCTCCGGCGGATGAACGATCCCCATCATCCCGGCCGGCGACTGAGAGTGGCACTGGGTGATCGATTATTATCACGCCTGCGAATACATCACGAAGCTGTCCGAGGCGTTGTTCGCCGACGCGCGGGCGGGGGCGAGTTGGGCGGGGAAGATGCGGCGGTGGTTGAAGGAGAAGCCGCGGGGGATCTACCGGGTGTTGCACTCGGCGGCGGCCCTGCGCCGGCGGCGGATCATCGCGTCGGCGGCCAAGCGAGAGCAATACCGCACGTGCCTACGCCTACTTGCGGAAGCGGATGCGCTGGCTGGATTACCGCGGCTACCGCCGGGACCACCTGCCGATCGGCAGCGGGGTGACGGAGGCGGCGTGCAAGACGGTGTTCACCCAGCGGATGAAGCAGTCGGGGATGACGTGGAAGGTGGAGAGCGGCCAGTGGATCGTCGACCTGCGAGTGGTCCACTTGAGCGGGGTCTGGAGCGAGGTGTATCAATCCTACCTGGGATCGAAAGACGACACTCGCAGATGGGGACTCAAGGGACTACAGCGAAGAGAAAGGCCTCAAAGGCCGCATAATCGCTGGCACCGGCGCGATTGCACCCCATTGAACTGCTGCCGGCGCCGGGGAAGTCGCCCCGGAACATCCTCTCGGGCGAGTCTGCTCAGCTCGTGCAGGCCGCAAGAAGTGCGGGTTGATCTGACAAGCGTCGTCGCTGGTAAGCCCGATTGTCATGAACGGTTGCCGGCCTATCACCCCACCTTCAGGATGACGAGTGGTCTTCCTTCGTATTCACTTCGCGTCGTGGAGCAACACGAGCCCCCGGGACGGCGAATGTTGCGCTGCACGCGTCGGTCCGTTGACACCGGCGAAACAACCAACGACCTCGGCCCGATGCGGGACCTTCTCCGATAATGGCCGGGTATCCCGCGCGATGGGCGAGCGCGCCCGCAAACCCGTCACCCCCGCCTCGCCAGCAAGCCCATAGCTGGCAGGAGACACGCGACCACGAAGGCCACCCCCAGGCACCAGCTCAGCCAGCGCTTCTCGGGGTGGTCGACCCAGTGGCAGAGCAGCCAGGAGAACGCCAAGGTCTGCAGCAGGACCTCCGGCAACCCCCTGAGCTGCACCCAGAGCGGAATCCTCGTGTAGATCATCCCCTCCAGGGAGCCCGCGGTCGGCCCAGGGGTCCCCAGGATCCCGATACCAACCAGGACCATCCAAAGCCGCAGCCAGCCCCACCTCCGCCCGAAGAACGCATCGCGCAGGACGTAGAGCAGCACGCCGAACAGGACCCCCCGGATCGGCTGAAACAGGGGCCCGGCCATGACCATGGGATCGGTCGTCGGCCGCATCAGGTGCACCAGCTCCGTCTCGGCGTAGAGGCGCGCGTAGTCGAACACGAACAGCGCCAGCAGGCCGAACGCGAAGTAGGTGATGGTGTGCGTCACGGTTGCCTTCACCACGACCGCCCGGAGCGTCGGAACCCGCGCCCCGGCATCGTCTGCACACTCGTTCATCGCCCGTCTCCCCCCCAAAGCCCGGCCGGGACGCCCCAGAGCCTTATTCGACCGTGACGACCGTTTCTTCGCCGCGGCTCGCGCTTGCTATAGTGGACCCCGAGAACTGGACGACCGGTTAAGCGATACCGGAGGCCCAGAGGAGGGGTGGGGATGACGGCGAAGCGGTATCCTAACTGACCTTCATGAGGGTCCATCGATGAAGCGACTCCTGATCGCGACGGCGCTGTGCCTGACGGTCGCGCCGGCGGCGCCGGCGCACGACCCTGCAACGCCCTGGCTCGGCGTGCACATCATGGTGTCGGCACCCCGGCACGACAACGTCCCGCTGCTGCAACGGGCGATCGCCGAGCGGCTCGCTCCGCTGGGGGTGAACGCCTTGATTCTGGAGGTCAACTACAACTTCCAGTATCGCTCCCACCCCGAATTGGCGGCCTCGGGGGGCATGACACGCGACGACGCGCCGCCCTGGCCGAGGCCTGCCGCGCCCGGGGAATCCGGCTGATCCCGATGTTCAACTGCCTCGGCCACCAGTCCTGGGACAAGGTGACGTTCCCCCTGCTGGCCAAGCACCCGGAGTTCGACGAGACCCCCGACGTCCCATCGGACAACCACGGCATCTACTGCCGGAGTTGGTGCCCCCTGGAGCCCGGCGTCAACCGGATCGTCTTCGACCTGATGGATGAGCTGATCGACGCCTTCCGGGCCGACGCCTTCCACGTCGGCATGGACGAGGTCTTCCTGATCGCCAGCAAGCAGTGCACACGGTGCCGTGGCAAGGACCCGGCCGAGCTGTTCGCCCGCGCGGTGGGCGACTATCACGGGCACCTCGTCGGCGAGAGGAAGCTGACCATGCTGATGTGGGGCGACCGCCTGCTCGACGACCGCGAGATGAGCTACGGCGAATGGGAGGCCAGCCGGAACGGCACGGCGCCGGCCGTGGATCGCATCCCCAAGGACGTGGTCATCTGCGACTGGCATTACGAGGTCCGGGACCATTACCCGTCGGTGGCGTTCTTCCAGTCGAAGGGCTTCCGCGTCTGGCCGGCGAGCTGGAAGGACGAGAAGGCGGCGTTGGCCCTGTGGCGCGACGCCCGCCGGGGCGCCACCGGGCGGATGGTCGGGCATCTCGCCACGACCTGGGTCGACTCCGGGGCGTTCTGCCGGGCCCTCCTCGGCGAGCCGGACGGGGTCAACGACCAGGCCAAGCAGGCTGCCGGCGCGCTGAGGGCCGTCATGGCGGAGGCGAAGCGCTGACGCCGGACAGGTCGGGCTGGAGGTGAGCCGCTGGCCGGCATTGAGTTGCGAACAGGCCGGATGTGGAAACCTCTGCGCCGGGGGGCCTTCGCGGCCCTGGTTCCTCATCCTCGCCCCCAGGGCCGGCTCGATCCGCAAGGCCGAGTCGGTGGCGAGCTGGCTGCTCGGAGTGGCCTGAGGCGTCGCGGCCTGCGCGAAGGCCGATGCGGCTCGACGGCGCGTGTACCAGCGACGGGATGCCGAGATGGTGGCCAGACTCGTCGATGACCGAGGGAGGACGGGAATCTGGCCGGAACTGTACGAGGAACTCGGGCGGCTGCAGGAGAACGACCGCGCCCGGCTGGTGCTCTGCTACCTCGAGGGCCTGACCCACGAGGAGGCGGCCGGCCGGCTTCACTGGACGCTCCGGACGGTCCGGAGCCGCTGGTGCGCAGCCGGGAGCGGCTCCGAAGCCGGCTCGCCCGGCGCGGGGTAACGCTGTCGGCCACGCTCCTGGCCTCGGCCTGGACGCCCGTTCGTGCTTCGGTGGCGATGAGCGCCGCCTGGGCGGAACGCTCGGTCCGGGGCGCGACACGGATCGCCTCGGGCGAGGCGACCGCCACCGTTGCCCCGGTACCGGCGACCCTCTGGACGGAAGGAGTGCTCAGGTGAAGATTTCTGACTAGAGCGCCGAAGGGTTGGTTGGCCTACGTGATCTCGGCCTCGAGAGCCGGCCGGGGCCTCGACCCCCCCTGACCCCCCCTTCGTAAGGGGGGGAGAAGAAGAGGGCTGAGCCACCCTTAAAACGGCCCTTTCGCGTATTGAAAGGGTGCTCAACTGGAATTTATGACTAACCGAGTGTATACCGCCTCGGACAGCCCCAGGTACCCCAGCACCCGCTTCACCAACTTCGGCAAGGGCGTGAGATGCCAGTGAACGTCACCGCCGCTCTCCACCTGGGTCAGCGTGATCCGCGCTCGCGCGATCGCCTCCAGGACCCGCTTCGCGGTCGGGCGGTCCGTGACCCGCTTCGCCTGACCGGGATACAGCCCGGCCAGCTTCTCACCGCTCTGCTCTTGACCGCGGCGCACCAGCACCTCGAACAGCATCAGCACCCGCAGCGCCAGCGTCACCAGATGGGTCAGGCCCAGGATCTGGTCATCCCGCCGCACGTAGAACGGCCGGATCCCCAACGGCTCGTCCTTGAACACGTGGAACAGCCGCTCCGCACACCAGCCCCCGCGGTAGGTCAGCAGGGCCTCCTCCAGCGACAGCCGCTCCGCCGGCGCATTGCTCGCCAGCACCTGCCAGCCCAGCCGCTCCACCCGGTGCCGGATCGCTCCCTCGACGCGCCGCACCGTCGTGATCTGATAGCGGACGTCCCATTCGGTCGTCTTGGGACGATTCGGGCCGCCGCGGCCCCGGCCCTTGTACTTGGTCCGGCTGGTCTCTTGCCGCTCCCAGTTCACCTCCAACAGCCCCTCCACATCGTGCTCCGCCAGCACGCCGGCCACGGCCCGCTCCAGCTCCCAGCCGGTCGTGAACTGACGTCCGGCCCGGCCCCGGCGGCGGCGTCAGGCCGCGCACCGCCGCCTCGGCCTGCTCCAGCCGCCGCTCCAGGGCGGTCGCCTGGCTCTCGGCCGCCGTCTCCGAGCGGATGATCAGCACCCGCTCGATCCAGGTGTGCGCCGTCTCCCCCACCGCGCGGTTTGCTCCCGCTCGAACTCATAGCCCCGGGCGATGAGTCCCTCCTCGCCGCGGATCTCGACCAGCTTCGCCACCGCATCGCCGGTCAGGGCCGCCTCCACCCAGGCCGGTGAACTGGGCCGCGACCTCGCCGGTCGAGGGGAGCCGGGTCAGATAGAAATCCCCGTCGGCGGCGATCTCGGCCCGGGTCTCGATGGCGGCCATCTTGCAGTCGCCGACGTAGAGCAACCGGCCCGGTCCCAGCAGGCCACGGACACCGGCGATACAACGGGAGATACAAGGGGTCGTCGGCCGCGTTGCCGGGATGGACGTCGCCGGCCAGGAACAAGCCGCCGGGCTGGCCGCGGCGGCCATCAGCTTGATCTGGGGCAAGTCGGGGCGATGGTCCTTGCTGTGCCCCAGTTGCATCAGTCCGTCGTCGTCGATGGCGTGGAAGCCATAGCTGGTGGTGGCGTCGAGGTGGACCCGCTCGACCGGCGGCAGGGCATAGACGTCGCATTGGGTGTGCCAGAGGTCGGCTTCCAGTTCGTTCCAGGCGTCGGGATCGCTGAGGCGGTTGAGGACCAAGGTGAGGCGGTCATCGGAGAACTCGACGGGCCGGATGGTCTGGCCGATGAGGGATTCGAGGGTGTGGTGGAGGCCGTCGACCCACTCCTGGACGTGGGACTTGCGGTGGTCGGCCTGGGAGAGGATGTAGGCGATCCAGACGGTGATGAGCCAGCCGTTGGAGAGGCCCTGGTGGAGGGGATGTGGGGGGAGATGGCGGTCGAGGACCTCGGGGAGGCGGAGTCGGATCAGGAAGGCCAGCAGCAGGGGGACGTCGTCGACACGTTCGTGGGTGAGTTCCAGGGTGGCGTCCATGGTGGCACTCCGACGAGAGCTGGGAGGAAAGCCTCGTTGTACCGCCGGGGACGGCCGGGCCGGAAGATCCAAGCAGAGGAACGTGAACATGGGAATGCTGCGCAGGCTGGGCTAAGATATAATTGCCGGTTTTCTGAACATCTGATACGCGAAAGTCGAGTTAAAATCCCCCCCTTACGAAGGGGGGGTCAGGGGGGGTTCTCTCGCGGCGAGGCCACGCAAACGCGAGCCGCTCTAGCCCTTAACCAAGCGTGATTTATAGTGCGTTTGGCGCGCTTTCGGGAGAAAAAGCTCGAAAACCCCGCATGGTCTTGGAATAATGGAGGTAGGTTCACATCCTCACCATTCCAAGACAAGGGGGCCTTCGAGTGAGCGCCACTCTCCGAAAAAAGCGAGCGGCACGCAAGAAGAGATTCTTCCAGGAGGGGCAACGGCGGATCAAGAAACGGCTCGACAACACGCCCGGCCCGGAGCGGCCGGTACCCATGATGACCGCCAGCAATATCCACTACGAACACGCCGGTCGGGGCCGCGGGCTCAGTGCCGGCGGCATCGGCGCCCTCTTCCTCCTGGCCCAGAAGATCGAGCTCATCCAGGACATCGACCGCAACCTCCACCTCCTCAAGCGGCACCTGCCCTACCACGAATCCGACCACGTCCTCAACATCGCCCTGAATCTCCTCGCCGGCGGCCGGCGCATCGAGCACCTCGAGCTGCGGCGCAACGACGAGGTCTACCTCGACGCCCTGGGGGCCAAACGGATCCCGGACCCGACCACCGCCGGGGACTTCTGCCGCCGCTTCGCCGAGGCCGATGTCCTCACCCTGATGGACACGATCAACGAGGCGCGGCTGCGGGTCTGGGCCCAGCAGCCCCCCGAGTTCTTCGCCGAGGCGATCCTCGAGGCCGATGGCAGCATCGTGCCCAGCGATGGGGAGTGCAAGCAGGGGATGGACTTCACCTACGACGGCCAGTACGGTTACCATCCGCTGGTGGTCTCGCTGGCCAATACGGCGGAGCCGCTCTACCTGTTCAATCGCAGTGGCAACCGCCCCTCCGCGGAGCGGGCGGGCGTCTTCTCGACATGGCCGTCGCCTTGGCCCGTCGGGCGGGCTTCCGCAAGATCCTCTTGCGGGGGGACACCAAGTTCGCCCAGACCGGGCACCTGGATCGCTGGGACGAAGCGGGCGACATCCGGTTCTTCTTCGGCTACGAGGCCTACGAGTCGCTCAAGGCCCGGGCCGATGCCTTGCCGGCCGACTCGTACAGCCTCCTGAAACGACCGCCACGGTACCCGATCAAGACCGCTCCACGCGAGAAGCCCGAGCACTTCCGGCCCGAGATCGTCCGCGAGCGCGGCTACAAGAATGTCGAGCTGCTCGAGGAGATGGTCGCGGAGTTCGCCTACCGACCGCTCGCTTGCCGCAAGAGTTATCGCCTGATCGTCCTCCGCAAGCGGGTGGGGGTCGACCGGGGACAGATGCGGCTGTTCGAGGAGTATCGTTACTTCTTCTACATCACCAACGACCGTGAGATGACGGCCGAGGAGGTGGTGTTCTCGGCCAACGATCGCTGCGACCAGGAGAACTTGGTCGCGCAACTCAAGAGCGGCGTTCGTGCCCTGACCACCCCCGTGGACGACCTGGTGAGCAACTGGGCGTACATGGTGATGGGCTCGTTGGCGTGGAGCCTGAAGGCCTGGAGTGCGTTGCTGGTGCCGGTGGCGCCGCGGCACCGGGCCCGCCATGAGGCGGAGCGGCGGACGTTGTTGCGGATGGAGTTCGCGACGTACTGCGCGGCGTTCATCCAGATGCCGTGCCAGATCGTCCGGGCGGGGGGGCGGCTGATCTACCGGATGTTGTCGTGGAACCCGTGGCAAGGTGTGTTCCTCCGGCTGGTCGAGCGGTTGCACTCACGCCGGCTGTGTTGAGGGGTAGCTCACTGAAGTCGGGGTCCGGATGCCCCGATCCGTGTTGGCCTTCGAGAGAAGCAAATGGGGGTGGCGATGCCGAGGACAGAATTCGAGGCAGCAACGGGGCCCAAATCCCCCCGAGCTGTAGAAGGTACGTCTCAATCTAATGAACGTGATCACATAGGTTGAACACAACCGCTTTTTTTTATCACGCTTGTTTTGGGTCTAGCCTGAAGCCCGCACTGCGAAGGCAGGTCGGTTGTGACGTTAACTCAGAGTCTGTCCCAGAAGGTGGGTCAGACGATTGTAGGGTGGGTGAAACCAGCCCTTTGATAGATATTAGGTTGTACACTCTTTACGGGCCGCCAGTATCTTGGCGGTGGCGACATGCTTGATCTTGGCTCCGCTCTGCTTCTTCGGCGGCGGCTTCTTCGGGCCGCGGGGGGCCTTGCGGTACTCCTCCATGCGGACCAGGGCCGCCAACTCCACCAACACGGCGCCCAACTCCCGTGGCGTCATGTCCTGCACCACCACCCACTCGTCCTCAGGGATCGCGATCATCATCCCGCGGTGGGTCATCTGCACCTCCTCGGCCACATAGAAGGCCGACACCTCCTCAGCGACCCGCTCCTCGCCGTGGACCGAGCGCAGCGCCGCCTTGACCGTACTCAGGACGTTGTACGCCACCAGGGCCACGCAGAAGGCGAACAGCGCCGCCTTGGGGTAGCCCAGCGCCTCGACTTCGCCGTTGAGTGTCGCGGCCAATTCCGCGAAGGCCGTCTCGATGGTCCAGCGCCCCCGATACAACTCGGCGATCACCTTCGCCGGCGCATCCTTCGGCGGCAGGTTGGTCAGCAGGTGGATCTGCCGATCCCCGTCCCGGGTCGGCTGGTCCAGCTCCACCGTGATCCGCCACAGGACGAGGATCTCGCCGGCGTCGTTGACGGCCTTGATCGTCTGCTCGAAGACCTCGCCGGTCTCGATCCGGCCGCGGCGCCGCCGTTTGCCGGCGAACTCCCAGCGGAGCGTCGCGGCGTGCTGCCGCGTGACGAAGAACGCCTCGCGCGCCGCGATCCCGAAGAGGAACTCGGTCGTGCAGAAGTTCCAGTCGTCGATCCAGACGTCCCTCGGCTTGACCAACGGGAGCACGCGATCCAGCAGCGACCGCTCCTGGGCGTGGCCATCCTCGCAGAGGACCACATCGGTGGCCAGCATCACTCGCGGGTCGAGCACGACCGGCGCCTGGCCGGGCCGGGCCCCGGCCCGGAGGGTGCGCAACTCCTCGATCCGGTGCTCGGTGGAGGCCAGGTGGTTGCCGTCGAGGATCCGGACGCGGTAACCCGGCAGGAGGGGCGAGCGGCCGCCGTCCATCGCATCGATGACCGGCTCCAGCCGCCGGGCCGTGGTGCTGACCAGCGCCGCCGAGAGGCCCGGCTCGGTGCGGTCGAGCTTGTCGTAGACGGCCTTGATCGTCACGCCGATGGTCGCCTGGCGGGCCTTGTAGGCGGAGTGGATGGCCGGCTTGATGCGGCAGACGACCAGGCTCATCAGGTCCACGACCGAGGAGAACAACAGCTTGCGCGTGAACTGGGCCTCGGCGACGTCCTCGAAGAGTTGGTCCACGATGGCGGGGTTGAGGGCGTTCTCCATGACGCCTTGCGCCATCACCGTGAGGGGAGAATCTTGAGCGAAACGTTCGAAGATCTCGCCGAGGATCATCGCTGCTGCCTCCGTGGTGTGAGAGTAACTCCGTATCCGGCAGCAGCTTAGCAGACACATACGGTCACCTTCAAAGGGCTGGTTTCACCCACCCTACGCGGGCCTCGTCCCGGGCGATCGGGTATACTGTGGAACAGGTGCGGGCCTGGCAGCCGCCAGCCAGGATGACACGGGGCGGGAAGAAGTGAGCCGTGCGCGATCCGAATGGAAGGAGGGATTCCCCATGTCCACGCCTCTGGGTGACCAGCGAATCGTGATCCGCGGGGTCGATCCCGATCTCTACAACCGCCTGGATGCGGCCATCGACGAGGGACAACACGTCCTCGTCGCGTATGACGGGAGGGACATGGAGCTCATGACGACCGGCATCCTGCACGAGCACCTCACCGACCTGTTGAGGAGCATCGTGGGTGCGGTGACGATGGGGCTGGGCATCCGCTGCTACGGCAGCGGCCGGGCGACGCGAAAGACGAAGGGCCTGGACCGAGGACTCCAGCCCGACCTCTCCTACAGCTTCGATCCCGAGAAGGTGCGCGCCGCCACCGAGGCGATCGCCCGGCGATCGCATGACCCGGCCAACTATCCCGTGCCCGATCTGGCGATCGATGTCGATGATGGCTCGTGCGAGATCAACCGGCGGGGGATCTATGCGGCGCTCGGCGTCGCGGAGGTCTGGCGCTCCGACGGCAAGTCGGTGGCGATCGAGCGGCTCCGGCCCGATGGGTCCTACGCCCCGGCCCTGGAGAGCCGGTTCCTACCGATCAGCGCGGCGGATGTGCGTCGATGGCTGGTCGAGGAGGGCCCCATCCACCGACCGGACTGGGATCTCCGGCTGATTCAATGGGCCATGGCCCTGGGCGGCCGGGCCTGACTGCGGCGTCCACGGCGACAGGTCTCGGGGTATCGTGTATACTCGCAATCAGGTACTTGGCCGGCCGCGGCCGGCCGAATCCGACAGGCCATCCGGAGGCTAGGAGCATGACCGCGTTGCCAACGACCACGACGGGAGGGCCGAGGACGACCTTCTCGCCCGAGGAGGCGGAGCATTACTACGGACCCCTGGGCGCCTTGAAGGGCCCGCTCTCCGCGCGAGGTGAAGGAGGAAGCGTACGACTTCTGGCAGTCATCCGGTGAGGAGGGCGCCCGGTGGCTCGTCCGGCGCTTGAGAGATGAGCACATCCTCGAGACGCTCCACGACGTCGCCTCCATCCTGGGCCGTCTCGGCGAAACGATCATCGGCCCGGCCTACGAGGAGTTGTCGCGTGGAGCCGACGCCGACCAGGCACTCTGCCTGCTCTGGGCCCTCCGCATGTTGTCCGAATCCAACCCGTCCTTGCGCGTCAACGCCGAGCGATGGGAGCCGATCCTCGCGGACCTGCTCCGAAGCAAGGATTCGGATGTGCGAGAGCAAGCCGCCGAGGTGATGCGCCTCCTCGGACCCGAGCGGGCGATCCCGTTGCTCGAGAATCGACTGCCGGACGAGGATGACGAGTATGCCCGAGAGACCATCGAGCAAGAACTGAAGCGATACCGAGAGGGACGATCGTGAACCCATGCTCCTCTTGAGGATCATCAATCAAGGTCGATGGGCCGCCAACCGCTCCTCGGACGACCCGACCCACGTCGAGGACGCGGCGCGCGACCTCAGGCTGGGTCCGAACGAGTCGGGACTCTCGGTGTACCGCACCGAAAGCTCGGAGGATTCGCGCGAGATCGCCCTCCGATTCGCGCTGACTTGCCGCAGGGATCCGCGCCATGCCGATTATCTGGTCTTCTCCTCGGATGCGGCCGAGCGCCTGGGCCTCGTCGTCGTCCACGTCCCTCGCGAGGACCTGCACCCCCTATTGGGCGAGCATCATTATGAGATTCTCGGTTTGACCCCCGAATTGGGCCTGCGGCTCGCCGCCGAGATCCTGGCCGATGCCGCCCGGGTTGTAGGCCGGATCAAAAGGCCTGAGCTCGTCCCCCTCGGAAGCGAGCTTTGCCGCCGAGATCCAGATTTGAAGAAATACCTGGTAGGTGTCTGGGCGACGCTGCTCGATGACTCCGCGACGGGAGAATGACCCATGGACCGACTGATCAGCGAACTCCTCGACCTACCCGAGCAGGTCCACCGCGGCGACTTCGTGCTCAACCTCTCCGAGGGCGTCACGGCGGAGAAGGCCGAGCGGACGCTCGCCGACTACGTCGTCACCCCGCAACTGGCCGACGCCTTCGACAACGCGCTGACCTTCATCAAGGCCGCGATCGAGGCGAAGAGCAGCAGGGCCGCCTACCTGCACGGCAGCTTCGGCTCGGGCAAGAGCCACTTCATGGCCGTGCTGCACCTCCTCCTCCAGCACGACGCCCGCGCCCGGGGGCACGAGGGTCTGGAGCGGCCTTGCGTCAAGCACGAGTGGGTCCGCAGCAAGCGGTTCCTCCTCGTCCCGTATCACATGATCAACGCCCGGAGCATGGAATCGGCGATCCTGGGCGGCTACGTCGACCACGTCCGCCGGCTCCATGCCGAGGCGCCCTGGCCGGGGGTCTACCTCGCCGAGGACCTGTTCGCCGACGCACGGCGCTACCGCGAGAACGTGGGCGACGAGAAGTTCTTCGCCCTGCTGGGCTCCGGCGGCGACTCGGGCTCGAAGTGGGGCAAGCGGGCCCAGGCGTGGTCGCCCGAGAAGTTCGAGGCCGCCATGGCCGCGCCGCCGGGCGACGAGCTCCGCGGCCGGCTGGCCGCCGACCTGGTCAAGCACCTCTTCCAGGGCTATCACGGCGTCTCGGCCGGCCGGACCGAGTCGTTCCTCTCGCTCGACAAGGGGCTCAGCGCCCTGAGCCGGCACGCCCGCGACCTGGGCTATGACGCCCTGATCCTCTTCCTCGACGAGCTGATCCTCTGGCTGGCCTCGCACGCCGCCCGGCCCGACTTCGTCCACCAGGAGGGCCAGAAGCTGGCCAAGCTGGTCGAGTCGCAGACGCCCGACCGGCCGGTGCCGATCGTCAGCTTCGTCGCCCGCCAGCGCGACCTCCGCGACCTCGTCGGCAAGAACGCCCCCGGCGCCGAGCAGCTCAACTTCGCCGACGCTTTGCGACACTGGGAGGGCCGGTTCCACACCATCGTCCTGGAGGACCGCAACCTCCCGGTCATCGCCGAGAAGCGCGTGCTGCGGCCCCGCGACGAGGCATGCCGCCGCGAGCTGAAGCAGGCGTTCGAGCAGGCCATCCGCGTCAAGCCCGAGGTCCTCGAGACCCTGCTGACCCATGAGGGCGATCGCGAGATGTTCCGCCAGGTCTACCCGTTCAGCCCGGCCCTGGTGCAGACGCTCGTGGCCGTCTCCAGCGTCCTCCAGCGCGAGCGCACGGCGCTGAAGATCATGCTCCAGCTCCTGGTCGAGAAGCGCGACACCCTCAAGGTGGGCGACCTGATCCCCTGCGGCGACCTGTGGGACCTGGTGGCGCACGGCGAGGAGGCGTTCTCCGACGTCATGCGCGTCTGCTTCGAGAACGCCAAGCGGCTCTATCACAACAAGCTGCGGCCGATCCTCGAGGAGACCAACGAGGTCAGCATCGACCACGACCGCGACCGGGCCGGCTCCGACCCCGCGCTGGCGCGGCGAGTGTCGCGGTTCGACAACGACGACCGGCTGGTCAAGACGCTCCTGCTCTCGGCGATGGTGCCCGAGGTCGAGCCGCTCAAGAACCTGACCGCGTCGCGGCTGGCGGCGCTCAACCACGGCACGATCAAGCTGCCGCCCGGCGCCGACGCCGCGCGGGTCGTGCTCAACAAGCTGCGGACCTGGGCCAGCCGCGTCGGCGAGATCCGCATCGGCGAGGGGCCCGACCCGGTCATCACACTCCAGGTCGTCGGCGTCGACACCGAGGCGATCCTCGACAAGGCCAAGGCCTACGACAACACCGGCAACCGGGTCCGGAAGATCCGCGAGGTGCTGTTCGCCTCGCTGGGCGTCGCGGACCGGGACCAGATGTTCTCGACCTATGCCCACGACTTCACCTGGCGCGGCAGCCGCCGGCGGTGCGACGTCGTCTACGACAACGTCCGCCAGATGCCGGAGGAATCGCTCAAGGCCCAGGGGGGCGATTGGAAGGTCATCATCGACTGGCCCTTCGACGACCCCGGCCACGACCCCGACGAGGACCACGCCCGGCTCGACGGCTTCCTACGCGGCAGCCAGGCGGCGACCTCGACGCTGGTCTGGCTGCCGGCGTTCTTCTCGGTCAAGATGCAAGGCGAGCTGGGAAAGCTGGTGATCCTCGACCACCTGCTCCGCGGCGACAACCTCGACCAGCACGCGCAGCACCTCTCGCCCCAGGACCGGCTGGCGGCCCGGCAGATCCTGGAGAACCAGTCCAGCGCCCTCGAGGGGTCGCTCCGGCTGGCGCTGGCGGCGGCCTACGGCATCGCCCGCGAGGTCCAGTCGGGGACGCTCGACGCCAGCAGCCACGGGCCGGCCATCCGCTCGCTCGACCCGAGCTTCACCCCGCAGCCGCCCGTGGGGGCCACCCTGGGCCAGGCGCTGTCTGCACCTGCTCGACCAGGCGCTGACGCACCAGTTCCCCGACCATCCGCATTTCGACCGCGAGGTGAAGAAGTCCGATTGCGAGAAGGTCCTGGCCGAGGTCCAGCGCGCGGCGCGGAGCGACCGCGGGGTTGAGCCGGAGAAACTGCTGCGGCCCTCGATCAAACTCGTGGCCAACCCCCTGAAGCTTGGCCACATGGGCGAGCAATACTTCAATCTCGAGAAGGACTGGGTCACCCACTTCAATCGCCAGCTCGCGGCGGCGAAGAAGACGACGCCGACGGCCCGGGAGCTGCGGGACTGGATGGACGTCCCGCGAGCCAAGGGGCTGGCCCCCGAGGTCGGCAACCTGCTGATCCTGGCGTTCGCCGAGCTGACCAATCGCAGCTTCCGCCTGCGCGGGGTGCCGTTCCGCCCCGGCCTGGATTCCGTGCCGGACGACGTGGAGCTGCCGCTCCAGCCGCTGCCGCCGCCCGAAGAGTGGGACGAGGCCACGCTCCGCGCTCGCGAGGTCTTCGGGATCGCGGAATTCGAGTCGGCCCTGTGCACGGCGGCCAATGCCGCGGCGCTGGCCGGGAAGGTCCAGGCCCGGGCCCGGGAGGCCCAGGAACACGGCAGGGGTCTGGTGAATGAGCTCGAACGGGTGCTGGAGAGGCTAGGGGCCTCGGGAGATGAGATCTCCAAGGCGGCCCGCGTCCGCACCGCGCGGGCCGTCGACTCGCTGCTATCGGGCCTCTCGGGGCGCGAGCCCACGCCCGCCTTGCAGCATCTGGCCCGGAGCAAGCCGGAGACCTCGGCCGCGGCGATGGGCAAGAGTTTGGCCACCCTCGTGGATAATCTCCGGGCGCTGCGCGACGCCAAATGGGATCTCTTCGATCACGTCAAGTACCTCGACGACGAACGGCAGGGCGAGGCCCGAGACCTCCTGCGCGAGCTGAGGGGGGTCATCGAGGCCGATGAGTATGTCGAGGCGCTCGAACCGCAGCTCGAGGCGGCCGGGGCCCAGGCCCTCAAGTTGGTGGCGCCGCCACCACCCTCGGGGTGGAAGACGATCGGCCGCGGCAAGGCGACGATCACGGCCGAGGATCGCGAGAGCGAGCTGGACAAGCTCGCCGCGATGCTGCGGGATGCGAACGGTCGCTTTCGCCTGGTCCTGAACTGGACCTTGGAGCGGCAGGAGGGGTCTCCATGAGGCCCGTCGCACCCCTCAAGCCCTACCAGCTCGAGCAGGAGGTCAGGCGGGTCTGCCAGAAGGAGTGCGACCCCGACGCGCTGGTCGTCGGCGTGCAGGCCGCCGGCGAGTGGCAGGGCGATGGCGAGCTGCTCGTGGATGATCGTCGCTTCGCGGTCGTCCGCGCCGATACGGTCCTGGCGGTCCGCGAGGTGCTCGCGACGGCCGAGGCCGACCGCCGCCCGACGATCCTCCTGACCGGGCTGGATCAGTCCGAGCTGGGCCACGACGTGGTGGCGCGGCTGGCGCGGGGCAGGCTGCGGCGGCTCGACCCGTGGGAGGGCGTCAAGCGGCTGTTCCGGGCGCGCCAGCTCGACCCCGCCCTGCGCGAGACTTGCCTGGCCCGCGCCTTGCTGGAGTCGAATCCGCCGGATCGCGATTACGACCCGGTCCCGGCCGGCGTGCTGGACGCCGGCACGGCCTGGCCGGCGATCTTGCACCATGCACTGGGCCTGGAGGATCGCGAGCCGGACCTGGCGGGGCTGCTGCGATGGGCGGCGACGACCGCGGCGATCCGCTACCTCGAGGCCCCGGAAGACCTGCGCCGGGCCACGCGGGGCCGGCTGGTCGCGATGCTCGGCCCGGCGGCGGGGGCGATCCTCAACGTCATCGAGGCCGGCTCGGCCCGCGACGCGCTGGCGATGGCGGTCGCCTGCGAGGTCGTCTTCGCCGAGGAGGCGGCCGGCGAGCCCGCCATCCAGGCCGCGGCCGCCCGGCTCGAGCGGTTCCTCCTCGATCGGCCCATCGAGCCGGAGATCGGGCGCGTGCTGGCCCATGCCGCCTCCGACGCCCTCGACGACCTGGGGCGCGACGACCCCGACGCGGCCCGGTCGCAGCTCGGCCGGGCCGATGCGCTGCTCGAGCTGATCCAGGCCGCCTCCATGGCCCATCTCGGCCGCCGGACACCCCTGGCCTGGGATGGCCGCCTGCGCCGATTCGCGCGGGCACTGGCCGAGGCGATCGGGGACGCGGATGGTAGGGCAGGGGGGGCAACCGCGGGTCCGGCCGCCTGCGAGGCCGCCTTCGACCGCGTGGCAAAGCACGCCCTGGCCGTCGAGGACGCCCACCGGGGCCGTCTGGAGCGGGCCGGCATGGCCTTGCGGCTGGCGCGGTGGCTCGCCACGGCCGAGCAGCCCGTCGTCGGCTCGTTCGCCTTTCTCGCCCAGCTCTACCGGGACGAGATGGCCTTCGTCGAACTGGGCCCGCGATCGCCTGGCCGGCGGCGACGAGCTGACCGAGCTGACCGGGGCGTACGCCGCGATCGAGCGGGCCGTCGCCGCGCGACGGGCCCGCTTCAACCGGGCCTTCGCGACGGCCCTGGCCGACTGGACCCGGAGCGGGTCGGACCCGGGCGGAGTCCTCCGCGTCGAGGACGTCGCGGCGCAGGTCATCGCGAAGGTCGCGGGCGAGGAGAGGCCCGTGCTCCTGATCGTCCTCGACGGCATGAGCTGGCCCGTCGCGCGCGAGCTGCTGGCGGACCTCCGCCGGCTCCACTGGGCCGAGGCGGCCCTCTCCCTTCCCGGCCGGCGCCCTGCAGTCGATGGGCCCGCGATGAGCGAGGAGCCGGCGGCGGGCGAGCCGCGCCCACCGGTGGTCGCCACGATCCCCAGCGTCACCGAGTTCTCGCGGACCAGCCTGCTGGCCGGCTACCTCCACCGGGGCCGGCAGGGTGACGAGCGTCGGTTGTTCCCCGCCATCCCGGCACTTCTGTCCCGCTGCGAACGGAACTACCCCCCGGTGATCTTTCACAAGGGCGAGCTCACGCAAGGCGGCCGCGGCGCCCTGGCCCAGGCCGTCGAGCAGGCGATCCGCGACCCGCACCGGAGGATCGTCGCCGTGGTGATCAACGCGGTGGACGACCGGCTCGCCGGGGCCGCGCAGGTCCGCGAGACCTGGTCGGTCGAGTCGATCCGGCCGCTGGGTGCGCTGCTCCACGCGGCTCGAGAGGCGGGCCGGGCCGTCATCCTGGCCAGCGACCACGGCCACGTCTGGCACCGCGACGCCCCGCCCGTCCCGTCCGACGAGGCCGCCGCCCGGTGGCGGCCGGCGAGCGACGAGTCCGGTCTCCAGGACGGCGAGGTGCTCATCGAGGGCGAGCGGGTGCGAGGCCCCGGCGATCGGCATCGCCTGGTCGCCGCCTGGGCGGACGACGTTCGCTACGGCACCGCCCGCAACGGCTACCACGGCGGCGCCTCGCCCCAGGAGATGATCGCTCCGCTCCTGCTGCTGTCCGACGTCACCGCCCGGGTGCCGGCCCTCGAGCCCTGCGAGCCCCGGGGCCCCGCCTGGTGGGACGCGCCAAGGCGCGGAGGTCGAGACCTCTCCAGACGTGACCCATCCTCCTCATCGAGCTCTCCGGCGCGGCCGGTCAGAATCCCCGCCGGGTTCCTGTTCCACCCCGAGCCGCCGCAGGATGTCGCGGCAAGGCCGGTCGCGGCCGACGCGGGTCCACCCCCCGCGGCGACCGGGCTCGGGCCGGCCGAGGCCTCCCCTGGATGGCTGAAGCGCCTGGTCAACTCGGCGACCTATCAGGCCCAGAGGCAGATGGTGCGGAAGTTCGCGCCCGAGGACGAGGTCGTCATCAGGATGCTGGAGGCCCTCCTCTCCCAGGACGGCTCGATGACTCCGGCCGCGCTGGCCCGCCGAATCGGCCAGCCGACGGCGCGGCTCGACGGCCTGATCGCCAAGGTGCAGCGGCTGCTCAACGTCGAGGGCTATGATGTGCTGCGGCTCGACCGCCGGCGCGAGCTGGTCGAGCTGGAAGTCCCGATGCTGAAGCGACAATTCGACCTGGAGTGAAGCGAGCCGCCCATGGAACCGATCAGCGCCCAGCGCCGTCGGGAGATCATCGATGCGATCCGCCGGGGGACCGTCCCGCAGCGCGGCCTCGACGTGTTCGCCGTCGGCCTGGGGCGGTACGAGCCGGCGGTCGACGCGGAGCTCCGGGCGGTCGCCGAGGGCGGTGCCGGGTTCAAGGCGATCCGGGGCGACTACGGCGCCGGCAAGACGTTCTTCGCCCGCTGGCTCCAGGAGCACGCCAAGCGGCAAGGGTTCGCCGCGGCCGAGGTGCAGATCTCCGAGGTCGACACCCCGCTGCATCGCCTGGAGACGGTCTATCGCCGCGCCATGGAGCGGCTCTCGACGGCGGATACGTTCCAGGGGGCCTTCCGGCCGGTGATCGACGGCTGGTTCTACGGGCTGGAAGAGGAGGTCCTGGCCGAAGGCCGGATCGCGGCCTCGGACGCGATCGCGCTGGCGGCGGCGACGCAGGCGCTGCTGGAGAAGCGGCTCTCCGCGATCAGCCGGACGACGCCCCAGTTCGCCCTGGCGCTGCGGGGCTACTGCCGGGCCCGGGCCGAGGGCGATCCGGCGACGACCGACGGGCTGATCGCCTGGCTGGCGGGCCAGCCGCACGTCGCCGCCGGGGCCAAGAAGTCCGCCGGAATCAAGGGGGATGTCGACCATTTCGCCGCCCTCAACTTCCTCCGGGGATTGCTGACCGTCCTCCGCGACTCCGGCTATGCCGGGCTCGTGCTGGTGCTCGACGAGATCGAGACCTTGCAGCGGGTCCGCGGCGACGTGCGGGAGAAGGGGCTCAACGCGCTGCGGCAGCTCATCGACGAGATCGACGCCGGGCGGTTCCCGGGCCTGTACCTGATCATCACCGGAACCCCGGCGTTCTACGACGGCCCGCAGGGCGTCCGGCGGCTGGAGCCGCTGGCCCAGCGGCTGCACGTCGACTTCGGCGGCGACCCCCGCTTCGACAACCTGCGGGCCGTACAGGTCCGACTGCCCGCCTTCGACCACGCGCGGCTGGTGGAGGTCGGCCGGAAGGATCCGCGACCTGTACGCCCAGGACGCGAAGGCCCGCGACCGGGTGCTGGCCCTTGCCGACGATGCCTACATCGCCGAGCTGGCCGGTGCCATCGCCGGCGACCTGGGCGGCCGGGTCGGCGTGGTGCCGCGGATCTTCCTCAAGAAGCTCGTGGGGGACGTCCTGGACCGGATCGACCAGCACCCGGATTTCGACCCGCGTCGCCACTACCGACTGACGATCGCCGACGGCGAGCTGACCCGCGTCGAGCGGGCCGCCCGAGGTGCACCGTCATCGGTCGACGAAATCGAGCTGGAGATTTGATGGAGCGGGGACGGCGGCTCAGCCGACGGGGAAAGGCCAGTCCAAAGCGTCCGAAGCCCGGTCGAAGAGGGCTTTGAGCTCGCCGATGGATTTCCGCTGGCGCTTCATCTCGGCCCAGACGGTCGCATGATTCGATTCGCAGATATACCCCTTGATTCGATTCGCGGCGGCCGCATTCCCGGCCGCGAGCTCGTTGCCGTAGTCCTTGATTAGGGAGCGGTAGGCGCCGAAGGCCGTCCTCCGGGCTGTCTTGAGGATCTCCCGATCGTTGAGCCGCAACACCCTCCGGGTGTACTCCGCCCGGTCGTACTCCAGAGTGCCCTTTGGTGGGACGATTACAAACTCGAAGGTGTTGATTATGTCTAACATGAGGAAATCGAAGGGATTCTCCTCCCGAGGATTGATGAGGGCGGAGCGTCCTTTCCTCGGGGGGACCACGGGGTCGTCTTTCCGTCGCGTGACGTCGACGATCCTCCCTCTCGAGATGACCGAGAATTGATTGTTCTTCGGCCCGTTGCAAGGGCCGCATGCGTAGAGGTAATTGTCCCAGGCGAATGCCAATTCGGGGTAGAGGTCCTTGGGGCGAAAGTGCTCGACCTCGTCGGCCGGGGCATCCTCGCAATACATGCACCGCCGCGATCCGTAGCACATCTCGTGCAGGGCCTGGCGCACCGCCTTGAAGGTGGAGTCCGAGGGCCGATTATGCGTCGAGAAGAGAGCCTTGGCCGCGGCGACGCGAGCCGGATAGTCGGGCACCGAATTCACGGCGGCCTGGTATCGCTTGAGCCCCTGCGCCGCAGCCTTCGGTAGGGCTTTCTTGGGCACGGGGACCATGGGTCTCATTCCAACGAAAGGGCCTCGGTCGGCATGGCCGCGCGGAGTTGATCACGCTCCCGCTTCTCAGCTCGCGTCAGCCCCGCGCGGATCTCCTTGACGTTCAACTCCGCCAGGCGGCTACTCATGGCCTTCGATCGCTCGGAGCGGGTGACGTCCGGGCCGAAGACCTCCGTCCCGTACGCGTCCAGCACGTTGCCGTAGATCAACCTCTGGAGCTCAGTTCCTTCGACCATCCCGCCCTCTTCATCGGCCCCGGGCCGGGGCAGCCGGAAGACCGTGCCGACGTCCGCGGCCTGGCAAATCAGGGGACTGTGCGTGGTCACTAGGAACTGCATGTTGGGGAAGTGCTCGCGGAACCACAGCCCGATGCGGCGCTGCCAGGTCGGGTGCAGGTGGACGTCGATCTCGTCGATCAGGACCACCCCCTCGCAAACCACCTTGCCCGGGTCGTCCGCGTCGAATACGGCACCCTCGCCATAAACGACGGAGAGCTGCCGGATCAGCTCGAACGTCAGGCTTAGGATGGATCGGTAACCGTCGCTGAGTTCCTCGAGCCGGACTTCCTTTTCGTTCCCGTCCCGGAAGACGACCCGCTTGGAGGAGACCTCGACGAGCCGGGCCTGGAAGGGGAGGAAGTCCGGCTGGTTGATGAACCGGGTGACCTGATCGAGGAAATCATCCTCGGCCGGGGGTTTTTTCTCCCTCTCCTCGAGCTGCTTGAACTTCAGGTCTTGCAGCCATTCCAGGCAGTCCGTCAGAGCGACCCGCTCATCGAAGATGGACAGGAACCGGGCGAGCTTGGGCAGTCTCCGGGAGAGACGCTCGAACTCGACATCCCCGCCCGTCAGTCGGCGGAAGGGACCATAGGCGGCGCAGAACCATCCTCGGCCGTCGCCCCAGACCGGGCTGTCGTTATTCTTACCGGGGTCCGCCGACCGGAACAGGACCGTCTCCGAGTCGAACACCCGGAGAACTTCGAAGCTCAGGTGAATGCTGTAATTTCCGGCCTTCGGCTCCGTCTTGGTCAGCTTGTCGATCCTGCGATTCCGCGCGATCACCACCACGATCGTCCCGCGGGTCTCGTCCTTGCTCAGCCAATCGTCCCACGACTGTCGCAGGCCGGCTGCCTCCTCGGGGCCGATCATCGCCAGGGCCACCGAGCGGAGGAATGACGACTTGCCAGAGCCGTTGTCGCCGACGATCACATGCCAGCCCGCGGAGGGCACCGAATCCGGCAAGGACCAGGTCAGCGAGTTGATGGAGCGGATGTGGTCGATTCTTATATGGCGAATGTACATTTGGCACGATCAGGAATGGAAGAAGGCTCCGCGGGCGCCGCCGGCAATCCGCGCCGGCATGGGGCGTTTGACGACCCCTCGCCCAGGGGACTATAACCGACGTCCTGGCGTGGGGCAATCCTCGGCGAACCGGCATCCCGCGCGGTGGGATGCTCCTCCATGTCAACCTTCAACTCCTTGCACCCGTCGCTGCGGCACCAGGTCGTCAACGCCCTGGGCTTCGGGTCGCTCCGCCCCGTCCAGGAGCTGGCGATCGCCGCGGCCGAGGACGGCAGCAACCTGCTGATCCTGGCGCCGACGGCCGGCGGCAAGACCGAGGCGGCCTTCTTCCCGCTGATCTCCCGGGCGCTGGCCGAGCCGTGGGACGGATTGGCCGTCCTGTACGTCAGCCCGATCAAGGCGCTCCTGAACAACCAGCAGGAGCGGTTGGAGCGCTATTACAGCCTGGTCGGCCGCAGGGCCGCCGTCTGGCACGGCGACGTGCCGGTCGCGGCCAAGCGACGGCTGCTGGCCGAGCCGCCCGACTGCCTGCTGACGACGCCCGAGTCGCTCGAGGGGATGCTGGTCTCAGGCTCGGTTCGCCACCATCGGCTCTTCGCGGGAGTCCGCGCGGTTGTGGTGGACGAGGTCCACGCCTTCGCCCGCGATGACCGCGGCTGGCACCTGTTGGCCCTGCTCCAAAGGATCGGTCGGCTCGCCGGAGGGGACGTCCAGCGGATCGGCCTGTCGGCCACCGTCGGCAACGAGGAGGAGCTGCTGGAATGGCTGTCGGCCGGCTCGGCGCGGCATCGACGGGTCATCAGGCCTCCGACGAGCCCCGAGCCGGAGCCCGAGGTCGTGCTCGACTACGTCGGCGGCCTGGACAACGCCGCGAAGGTCATCGCGGCGCTGCACCGGGGCCAGAAGCGTCTGGTCTTCTGCGACAGCCGGGCCCGGGTCGAGCGGCTGGCTGCCGACCTGCGGGCACGGAGCGTCGCGACCTTCGTCTCGCACAGTTCGCTCGGCCTCGAGGAGCGGAGACAGGCCGAGCGCGCCTTCGCCGACGGGCGTGATTGCGTGATCGTCGCTACCAGCGCCCTGGAGCTTGGCATCGACGTCGGCGACCTCGATCGCGTGATTCAGATCGATGCGCCTTCGACCGTCTCGTCGTTCCTCCAGAGGATGGGCCGGACGGGCCGGCGGCCCGGCACGACCCGCAACGCCCTGATCCTGGCGACCACGGAAGAGGGTCTGCTCCACGCGGCCGGCCTGATCGAGTTGTGGCGGTCGGGCTTCGTCGAGCCGGCGGCCCCGCCGCCGACCCCGTTGCACATCCTGGCCCAGCAGCTCCTCGCCCTGGCCTTGCAGGAGCGTGGGATCGGCCGCTCCGAGTGGCGCGACTGGGTCGGCGCGGTCCCCGCCTTCCGCGAGCTGGACGGGGCCGTGACCGACCGGATCATCGCGGACATGCTGGAGCGAGGCATCCTCTGGGACGACGCCGGGGTGCTCTGGCTGGGGCGCGAGGGCCAGGACACCTACGGCCGCCGGAACTTCCTGGACCTGGTGTCGGTCTTCACGGCGCCGCCGCTGTTCATCGTCCTGCACGGCCGGCGAGAATTGGGCTCGGTCGACGAGTCCACCTTCCTGGCCCGTCGCGACGAGGGTCGCCGGTGCTGCTCCTGGCGGGTCACGCCTGGCGCGTCACCCACCTGGACTGGAAGCGACGCCGGGCGTTGGTCGAGCCGGCTGAGGACGAGGGGCGCTCGCGATGGCGCGGCCAGGGCCAATACCTGGATCATGAGCTCTGCCGCTCGATCCGACGGCTCCTGGCCGGGGAGTCGGTCTCGCCCACGTGGTCACGACGAGCCGCTGCACAGATGGACGAGATCCGCTCGGCCTTCCGGTGGTTAGTCGGAGACGATGCGAACGTCCTCTGTGCGGTCGCCGGAGACGTCACCTGGTGGACGTTCGCGGGCGGCCGGGCCAACGCCGCACTCGCCCACGAACTCGGCCAACGCCTCGACGGGAGAGTGACCTCCAACAATCTGGCCGTCCGCTTTTCGGCACATCTGTCCATCGGCACGGTTGAGCGCGGGCTCCGAGAACTGCTCGGGACCGATCCGGCCCATCTTCGGCCGCCCGACAACGAGCAGGCCCTGGACGGATTGAAGTTCTCCGAATGTCTTCCTTCGGACCTCGCCAGCGATGTCGTCCGGACACGAATCTCGGATCCGGAAGGCGTTAGGACGGCGTTAGGTCAGCCAACAAGGTTTGTCACAGTCTGATGTGTCAAGGATTAGCCAGGTCCAATTCCCTTCTCATGGAGGCGGGTCAGCAGATATTCCAGGATGGTCTCGATGACGACCGACCACGGCCCCGGCACCGGAGAGAACAGCCGGACCTCCCTGCCGACCACCGGGACGAACCTCAGTTCCGACCATTGCGATCGCACCCGCTCGCCGTGTCGGACATGGGTGGACGTCACTTCGATCCGCGCCAGGAGCCGGCGGAGCACCTCCGACTTCGTCCGGACGCGAGTCTCCGCACGGATGCCGCCGATCGATCTGCCTCCTCGCGCCGCGAGTATCCCCGGGGCGGGAGGACGCGGACCAGTTCATTCATCCCGCCCACTCTGTCGAATCGCAGACCATCCCGCTGCGCATCACCGCAGGATTCTTGCACACCGATCCGGATGGCCTCGTGTAGACTCACTCCTGGTTCCCCCTCCGATCGGACGAGTCCGCCCAGGAGTCTCGATGCTTTGGGCCATCCCCATCCCAATCCGTCGGTCCATCGTCGAACGTCATCGGGCCGCTCGCGCCCTGACGACAATCGCTCTCGAACTTGAGGCCGCCTCCATGACCCGTTGCCTCTCGCGATTCTAACGGCTGCGATACGGGCACCAGAATTCGCCGACCTCACCTACTGACCCTCATGTCTGTCGTAATTGCGTGATTGTTAGCTTGGAGTGTATAGACTCAGGCCGACCGTCGGCATTCTGACTATTCGACAACCTGCTCGCTGCCTCCGTCGGGAGGGGCCGAATGGGTGTCGGTATTCGCTGGTGGGTCGCGACCGCCTCGGCGCATCTGCCTGCGCATATGCCTTTCCGTACGCCGGTATGCGTCAGCCTGCGGCGCCGTGCGACAACGAGGTGATTGCGACCGCCGATTCGGGACCGCTCCTGGAAATGAAAGAAGCCGCGTCGGGGACGCGGCTCTTGTCGTAGATTACGTTCTCTTAAGGCTTTGTGTAGCGGAGGAGGTGGGATTCGAACCCACGGTACCGCGATGCGGTACACCGGTTTTCGAGACCGGCCCTTTCAACCACTCAGGCACCCCTCCCGATCGCCGATCGATCAATCCGGCCATCACTCCCCGGGTTCTGACTCCCCCACGGCCGACCGATCGACCGTCTCCAGTTTACGAAACCGCCGCCGTTCCTGGAAGAATTCTGTGAGGATTTCGCCGCACTCCGCCGCCAGGACGCCCGCCGTGACCTCCGGCCGGTGATTCAGCCGGGGGTCGGATGTCAGTCGATACAAACTCTCGCACGCACCCGCTTTCGGATCGGGGGCGCCGTAGACCACCCGGGCGATCCGGCTCAGGACGATTGCCCCGGCGCACATGGCGCATGGCTCGAGGGTGACGTAAAGGACGCAACCATCCAGACGCCACGAGCCCAGCGACCGGCCCGCCCAGGTGAGAGCGAGCCGTTCGGCATGGGCCGTCGGGTCGTGCAGCGTCTCGCGGAGGTTGTACGCCTGTGCGATGATCCGGCCGGAGCGCAAGACCAGCGCCCCGACCGGCACCTCGCCCCAGCTCCTCGCCTCGCCGGCCAGCTCGAGCACTCGCGCCATCATCTCCCGATCGAGCGCCGTGTTGTCGCCCTCGGCGGCTCTCTGGACGTCGTTGGGCGTCGTCATCCGCATTGACCTTGCTCGTCCGTCGCGCTTCGGCGCCGATCAAACGACCCTGCGGTCGCCGCCCATATCGAGGGCGTTGAAGACGAGTGCCGCGACGGCACCGCCCGCGAAATCTGCCACGAGAAGAATCCAGATGTCCGGGATCGGCGAAAGGCCCATCGCGGTCACGCCGACTGCGACTGCGGGGTTGAAGGCACCACCGGAAATGGGTCCGACGGCGAAGGCCCCGACCACGACGGTGAAGCCGATCGCCAGACCGTAGAAGGAGTTGTTCGCAGTGCCCTTCGCCGTCGCGGAATTCAGGACGACGTACACCAAGGCGAATGTGAACAGAAACTCAGCCAACAACTTCGGCACGATGTTCTCACCGGAGGCCGGTGGCTTTAATTGGCCCCCTTTCAGGAAGATCACCAGCAACGCGGCCACGATCGCACCGACCACCTGCGCCCCCATGTACGGCCCCGCCTCCGCCCATGGCAGCTTGCCCCGCATCGTGACGCCGAGCGTCACTGCCGGATTGTAGTGACCGCCTGAGAAATGACCTCCTGCGTAGATCATGATCATCAGTGCCGAACCGATCGCGATCGGTGCCAGATTGCCGGCATCGTTCGGCTTCATCACCGTCTGTCCCACGGTGAAAACCAGGAAGAACGTCCCGATCGCTTCAACGATCAGCTTGCCAATCATCGTGGTCTCCTCGCCAATGGGGCCGACTTTGCCAGTTCTGCCCGCCGTGCGGCCCGACATCCGCCAGGCTGGGTTGCGTCGCCACCGACCCCACGCCTGGATCTGATGCCCCCCGTCGGCCAGCTTGGCTTCAGGACTGTTCTATACGCGCGGCCATTCCGCGAAACAAGAGGCCATCGATCCCCGGCACAGGGTCGAGAGATCTTGGCACAAGGGTCCGGTTCCAACAAGGAGCGACATCCGATTCGGAAGTGCCCGGGGAGTGCCGCCGCCGATCCGGGCACGACCCGGAAGTTCCAATCGACGCTTTATCTCTTCCGACGATCCGTCATTCCCGCGTTCAACTCCGATCGATTTGGCCCTTCGCCCCTGCAGTGAACGGAACTCGCAACAGCCCCCACCATACCCCGCGCTCATCAGATACGGCAAAGTACAAGGAGCCTGAGTCGGTCTCCGGCGTCGAATTCCTTCAATTGCTTGCGTGATTGGACACACCATTGATGTTAACTTCATGGGCCGGCTGGCTTTGGGTCTCGGTTCTCGCAGACAGTTTCTTGAAAAGAAGTGGAAGTCAGGCCTTGTCGATCGCTCTGGTCTAGAATAAGATGAGCACAGCGAAAGCTGACTGACTGGTCAGTCCGCCCGTTTTGGTGAAGTGACCTTGCGGGCCAGCCGTTCAGGGAGAGAGCAGCGATGAAGCGGAGTTGGGATCTGAAGCCGAACCTGCTGGATTGCATCCTGGAAGAGCGGATCGCACCGGCGATCACCAATCTGGGAGTCATCGTGCTGACGACGAGTGGTCTCTCGCTGGTCACTCCGTTTCCTGGCGCGTCGAACAACGCGTCGGGGGCGGGCGGAACCCAGACCACGGCGGCCTCCGTGAGCGGCGCGGCGATGCCGACGAGCTTTTACATCACGGGAAGTCGCGGGATCTCCTCGTTCACGCCGGGCAATTTCACCGGCAACCCGGCGGTCGGCGGCGCGGTCGCAACGGCGGGCGGTCCGGGGGGGACGATCCAGGTCGGGTCCGGGGCCGATGACGCCAGTGCGCCGGTGACGCCCACGGCCTCGTCGCGGAACAATCCCGCGTCCAACGGCGCCACGTCGCCCGTCATGGCTTATATCGGCCAGGTCTCGGCGACCTCCGGCTCGTCGGCCGCCCCCGCAAGCCAGGGGGCTCAAACGACGCAGACGGCCCCGGTGCCGTCGCTGGCGCCGATGGGGGTGGTGATCCCCGGCTCGCCGTCCGGCACGACGGGCAACGGGACCAATCCCATGGACCCGCAGTCCGGTGCCCCGCGATTCATGTCGGGCCTCACCGGGAGGTTGGTGCCCACGCTGCCCGGCGGCCTGGGTGTCCCGACTAGCCTGACCTCGCCCGGCTCTTCCGGCAATTGATCGCGGCGGGACCCGCATCCGTATCACCCTCGTCGGCTCGGTGCCGGCCGAGCTGTGGGCTTCTCGCCGGCAGGACGCGACGCCCTGTGCGACGTCCGGGGTGTCGGATCGCCTTCGCGGATCAGATAGCCGGCGGCTGCGGATAACCCTCGGAATCGGTCAACCCGGCCCGACGGCCAGGCGACTTCGAGGCTCTCGATCCGGGTCGCCGCCCCCACCCCGAAGTGCATCCGCGGGTCGCTCGCCGATTGGTAGCTGCCGCCGCCGAAACGGTCGGCGACCTGGCGAACGCCGCCCGCCTCCACCGTGACTCGTGCGCCGACCGCGTCGCGATTCGATGCCGTCCCCTCGAGGCGTACCGTGATCGAATGGCCTCCGGGTCCCGTGTTGTGGAAATAGGCGACGGGCCCTTCGTGGCCGACGACGATCGCGTCGAACGCGGCCGTCGTCGTCGAGATCGCCGACGGCCAGGCCGCGGCCCAGTCGGAGCACCTGGAACGGCGGACCGGCTCCCGCGCTGACGTCCGTCAGCCGGCCGTTCGTCCCGCCCAGCATGAGCTGCGCCGGCATCGCGTAGGGGATCTCGGGGCGATCGTCGGCGATGTGGCCGTTGACGGTCAAGAGGTCGAGCCGGCCGTCGGCGTCGGCGTCGAGGAAGGCAATGCCGAAGCCCAGGCGGAACCGGCTGGGGGCATCCAGGCCGATGGCGGCCGTCCGATCGGTGAACAGGCCGCCGCCGAGGTTCTGGTAGAACGTCGTCGAACTCGCCGAAGAAGTTGGTGACGGCCAGGTCGGGCCGGCCGTCGCCGTCGAAGTCGCCGCGCACGATCCCCATCCCGGCGCGGTAGCCGCCGCCTCCGGCCGCCGCCACGCCCGACTCGTGACCGGCCTCCTCGAACCGCAGTCCGCCGCGGTTGAGGAAGAGGAAGTTGGCCGTGCCGTCATTGGCCACGAACAGGTCAACCCGGCCGTCCTCGTCGAAGTCGGCGGCGATCACGCCCAGGCCGCGGCCGTCGCGGTCAACGATCCCCGCTTCCTTCGTGACGTCCACGAACCGCCCGCGATCGTTGCGAAAGAGGTGGTCGGGCCGGGCGGCGAACCGCAGGGGGTCACAGGGGTTGATCCGTCCCGTCGATGGGCTCCGGCAGATCTCGGGCTTCTGGGCATCCCACTCGAGGTAATGGCAGACATACAGGTCGAGATCGCCGTCGCCGTCGAGATCGGCGAAGGCCGATGACGTCGGCCAGTCGCGATCGCCGCCAAGGCCCGCGGCCGAGGTCGCGTCCTCGAACGTCCCATCGCCGCGGTTGTGGTAGAGCGCGTAGGACCGCCATCGGGTGACGAACACGTCGGGTCGTCCGTCGTTGTCGTAGTCGCCCACGGCGACGCCATGTCCATAGCCGCCGGGGAATCCGGCCAGGCCGGAGGCACGGGTGACGTCCTCGAACGTCCCGTCGCCGCGGCTGCGGAACAGGCGGTCGCCCAAGGGCGCCGGGACGCGGCGGGCGGGAATGCGCCGCCCTGGACCAGATACACGTCGAGCCGGCCGTCGCCGTCGTAATCGAGCAAGCCGACGCCCCCGCTGGATGCTTCGGGGAGCTGCTTTTTCTCCGTGGCCCCATCGACGAACGTGAAATGGAGCCCGGCGGCCCCGGCGTCATCGCGGAAGATGGGGACGACCCGGCGCGGGGCTGCTGCCGACGCCAGCAACGGGCGCGGAATCGGCTCCGCCGCCGCGCTGATTGCCCCGACCAGCACGTCGGCGAGCTTGCGGCCGGCTCCCGGTCGGACGGATTTGGCGTGCGCGAGACGATCGACGGCGGCGCGGGCTTCCGCGTCGTCGGGAGCCAGCTCGCGGACCAGGGTCCAGAGGCCCAGGGCCTCGAACCGGCGGCCCAGGGCCTCGGCTAGCCGGGCCATCCGCGCGGTGCTCCTGAGCGGGTCATCCTCGCGGAACATCGTGCGATATCGGTGGAGCGCCTGGTCGAGCTCGGCCTTGCGCCGCCGGAGCCGCGCGGCATCGTCGGCGCGACCCTCGCGGGTGGCCAGCTCGGCGAGTCGTTCCAGGGCGGCGCCGTCCCCGAGATCGGCCGCGATGGCATGCTCGAGCGCCTGACGCTCCGCGCCGGAATCGCCCCGCCGGGCGGCGAACCACGCCCGGATCTCGTGGACCCGCGCCGGCGGGAAGTCGTTGACATCGAGGTGCGGGAGCGCCTCGGCGGCCTCGCCGGTGCGGTCGGCCGCCATCGCCCATTCGAGTCGGGCGCGCCAGACCGCCGGATCGTCGGGCCGCTTGCGCCTGCAGGCGTCGAACCAGGACTGTGCCTCGTCGAGCCGCCCCTCGCGCAGCGCCAGGTAGCCGCGGCCGAGCCAGACGCGGTCGTCCTGCGGAGCCCGCTCGATGGCGCGGTCGAGCGCCGTTCGCATCCGGTCGAACCGGCAGCGGATTGAGGCTCAGCGCCAGGACGAACTGGAGCATGGCCTGCGCCTCGCGATGCGACCCGGCGCGATCGGCCTCGCGCCAGAGCTGCTCCGCCAGCTCGCGCACCTCATCGAACCGGCCCTCCAGCCAGTAGACCTCGGCCAGCTTCTTGATGGCCGCGCCGGCTGACTGCCCGGCTTTCGCGCCGCCGCCAGGAACTGGCGTTCGGCATCAGCCAGGCGTCCGTCCTCCTGGGCCCGCTCGCCCCGGCGGATGTCCGCCGCCAGGCCCGGATCCACCCCGACCGACGTCGAGGCGACCTCGAGCTGGTCGTCGATGCCAGGCAAGTTGTCGAAACCCGATGGCTTCCCCTGAGTCGGCCCGCCCGCGTCGTTCCCCTCGATCGATCCCGATGGGGCCGGCGGGGCTTGACCGACGAGTGACAGGTCCTCCAGGCCCGGGAGTGGCCTCGGGGCCCCCGGTTCGGGGCCAGGCTCCTGCGGAGCCGCGGGCTGGACGGAATCAAACAGCATCCCGAGATCTCGCTGGTCCGGCGGCCGGTCTGGTTCCGCCGTGTCCGCCGGATCGGGCGGCTCTGGCGACGGGGGAGCCGATCGCGCCGCCAGTTCCGGACTGTCGCCGTATTGGGATGGCCGCTCGACGTCCGGCCCTGGCTGTCGGCGTTCGAGCCACCACCAGCCCCCCCAGGCGATCGCCATCGCCGAGATGAAGATCCACCAGCGTCCGTTCGGGCGCATACCGTCCTCCCCGCTCCATCGTGATCGCGCGACGGGAGGACAAAGCCGTGATGCTCGGCGCCACCGGACCACGCACCGCCACGCGGCCAGGGACCGGCCAGACGCCACTCAAATCGGTCCGCCGCCTCGGACGCGCGGACCGGTCGGTGCCGATGGGCGACGGATTATGTCCACGTCGGCGACGGAAGGCAATTGAAGTTCTGGGGCCCGTGCCATGATACCGCCCCCTGGAGGAAAGGCCTGGAATCTCCTCGGGCGGGCGAGCCGCCGTGCGAGCCGGATCCCGAAACGCCGCGAGGGCCCGCCGTGCACGAGGATAACCCCCAGGGACTCGCGGCGGCGCTCCGGACCGATCGGCGCCCGGCGGCGTCCGGCGGCCAGTTTTTGGCACCTCGTGGCACCTCATGGCAGGTTTTTCGCCGGCGAATCCCGGCTGGCCGAGTCCGGGCGCGTTCGGAGGGTGGGCGGAAACGACCGGGCGGCGCGGCGAGCGATCCGAAGCCGGCGAGCCCCGCGGGTCGCCGCGGGATATCGCTCGATCGGCCCGGCCCGGGCGAGCGATCGGGCCGGGGTGAGGCGGGTCGGGGGACGACAAGAAGTCCCCGTCGGATCCGCCGTAGGCGCCGGCTCCAGCCGGCGACCGGTCCGGCCGGGTCGGACCGGACCGGATCGGGCCGGGGGACGGAATCCCCTTCGACAACCGATCTGCCGGCCGGCTCGCGGGAGGCGATCCGGCCCGACCGATCGATCCCGGCGGGCGGGCGCGGGTGCAGGCCGGAACCGCGCCCGGGACGGGCCTCGGCCGGCCCGGTCGCGGTCGCACTCCGGCGGCCCGACGGCCTCCCGCCTGCACCGCTGACCGTCCCGGCGCTCCGACCGCCAGTCGGGGTGAGGAGGGCGGGCCGGGCTGCGCCGTCGAAGCCGAAGAGGCCGTCATCACGGGGTCGGTCTTGGGATGGGCCCCCGAGGGATTCCGAACCCCACCCGGCCCGGACCCCGCGATGGCCGCCGCCCGATCCCCCCGTCCGGATGGCCCAGGCCCGAGGCGAAGCCGGCCGATCTGTCGGGCCCGGACGTGCGAGTCCCGCCGACCGACGGCCGGCTTACGGCCTATTCGGACCGTCCCAGGTCTCGAACCCCGCTCCTCCCCATCGAGGGATCATCGACGGTCTGCGAACCATGATTGCATCAGGAAGACAGATGTCCCGTCTTCGGCCCGGCCAGGCAGCCACTCAAGCCTGACGGCGGCCGGCCGGGATGTCGAGAATGGCCCCCGGTCCGAGTGCCGCACGCGGTTCTGTTGCGCCCCGACACACCCCTCCCTCCCCTACTCCCTCGCCACCGGATGCCGTAACAGCCGGCGCCCCCAGCCCTTGCGATCGTCGCTCGATGGCACGAAGCCGGGTATTCGCGGGCTACATCCCTTTCACGCGGCGAGATTTTTTCGCATAAGCCAAAATTTGCGCAACTGGCGGCCCGTTTTTGATGATTATTTAGGTGTAAGGCCTGGAGGACAGTAACTCGCACGAATCCGGAACGGCGAACACCCTGACGACCGAGGAGGATTCATCGATGGCCGATGCTGCACACGATGACGATCGGGGACGAGGAGACGCTGCTCGGTTCGATCCCGAAGGCTTCGGCCGGAGGATCCGGGAGTTCGCCGTCAACGCCCACCGCGTCCTGCGCCGCCCGGACAGCCCGCTCGACGACTTGATCCGGCTCGACGAGCGGGCCTTCCGCCTGTTCGGCAAGGCGCCGGGGGCACGAACGATGGGGATCTCCCCCTGGCTCCTGGCGGTCCGGCAGAGGATCGGGGCCCGGCTGGAGTCCCGGTCCTTCGAGGACCAGACGTGCCTGGTGGCCTGAAAGGGCGTACGAGGGGCCTCCGCAGGCGCCGCGTAGGGTACGCTCCGAGCACCGAGGCGTCCGCCTCGGCCGTCCACCGAAATGCCCGCAGGTCCTGCACACCCCGCCGCCATCCCCCGCGATCCGAGGTTCGGGGGGGCAATTGAAGGTGGATTCGACCCTTCGCATCCGTGAGCGAATCGACGTCCGATCGCCCCACGCGTTGAAGCGACCCGCCCTCGGCGGGCTCAACCGACTCATCAGCCTCGCGGCCCGGCCCCTTCGGCCGGGAGTGCCGCAACAGACGGACGCCGCGTCGAAGGCGGCGTCGGGAGCCGGACCCCACGGCCCGCCATGATCGGCGGACGCGCGATCCGCTGTCCCATTCCCGACACGCCCGGGGCCTCGACGCGAGGCCCCACGGCGGCGAAGAACGTGCGCCCCGACCCGTGCCGCCGCGAGCCATGCGGCGGTGTCGTCGCGGCGGTCGGCTTTCGAGGAAGCTCGTCATGTGCAAGATCGGCGATGTGACGCGCAAGCGACGGCTCATCGACCCCGTGCGGGTCCGGTTCTACAGTTACTGGCGCAGCCTCCGCTGGCGTAGCCGGATGACCGGCCGGCCCCTCCCCCCCGCGCACCCGTCGGCTTCCGCGAGTGGCTGAACGCCACCCGTTGAGCCCGCCGACGGCCGCCACGCCGCTCCCCCCGGCCCGCCCGGCTCGGGCCCGAGGCGAAGCCTGCCGGCCGATCCGACCGGGCGCGTCGGATGACAAACTCGCACCAGGCCGGGCGATTGAACAGCGCCTCCGTTCCCGTCCCATCCCCGTTTCCGTCGCCAAGTCGAACCGGTTTCACGCGGCCCACGGGCGCCCTCTCGCGGACGCCGAAAGGTCCGACCCCGCTCGACGTCCTCAATCGTCCAGGAGCCGTGATCGCCTCCCGATCGGAAGACCACCTTCCTTGGGTCCCCTTCGGTGGGTCGCGGTGATTTTGGAAGTCCAAAAAAAATTTTCTTATTAGTCGAATAAACCTCTTGCTGGTAGCCGAAAGATGGACTATAAGGAGATGAGCAGGGACCCTGACTTTCGCGGTCCCTGCGATCTCTCGACGACCCGAACGGCTTCGCCGGCCGTCGCTGACGGGGACGACGCGCTCGACGGTTTTCTGGCTGTATTCGCCCTTTACCCTTGCCATCACGGCCCATGGACGGCTGCCAGTCGGTCCAGGCTGATCGAGGGGGCCCGATCCGTCCATTCCCGAGGAGTGACCCGGTCGCGGCCCGGCCACGATCCCTTTCCGGAAGGAGACCCCCATGACACCAGTCAAGGAAGTTGACCTCCGCAGGCCCGCCTTCAAGGCCGACCCCTATCCGTTCTACGCCCGGTTGCGCGCCGAGGCGGCGGTGTGTCCCCTGGTCCTGGCGGACAGGCGGAGCGCCTGGCTCGTGTCGCGGTACGACGATGTCGTGACGGTGCTCAAGGACGACCGCTTCGTCAATGAGGGACGGAAGGTATGGACCGCCCAGCAGGAGGCAAGGGAACCCTGGGTGCCCAAGGCGTTCCGGCGGCTCCGGCGCAACCTGCTCGCCCTGGACGCGCCGGACCATACCCGGTTGCGAACGCTGGTGCACAAGGCCTTCACGCCCCGGTTCATCGAGAACATGCAGGCGCGCATCCGATCGTTGGCCGACGAGTTGCTCGACGCCGTCGAGGCCCGGGGACGAATGGATGTGATCCTCGACTTCGCGCTGCCGCTGCCCACGACCATCATCGCCGAGATGCTGGGCGTGCCGGCCGGTGACCGGCACCGGTTCCATCGCTGGTCGAACGCGCTGGTCTCGTCCACGTCCTCCCTCTGGGGGATGCTGAGGACGCTGCCGCACCTGATGGCGTTCCTGCGTTACATCGGCGAGCAGGTCAAGGCCCGGCGCGCGGCGCCGGGGGACGACCTGACGAGCGCCCTTGTGATGGCGCAGGAGACCGGCGACCGCCTGAGCGAGGATGAGTTGGTGGCGATGATCTTCCTGCTCCTCGTGGCGGGCCACGAGACGACGGTCAACCTGATCGGCAACGGTGTGCTGGCCCTGCTGGAGCATCCCGAGCAGATGGAGCGATTGCGCGACGATCCGGGGCTGATCAGGCCGGCCGTCGAGGAGTTCCTACGCTACGACCCGCCGGTGCATCTGGCATCGAGGCGCTATGCGCGCGAGGACGTGACGCTCGGCGGCGTGACGATCGCACGCGGCGAGATGGTCCATCCGTTGCTCGGTTCGGCCAATCGGGACGAGCGGCAATTCGTCCGCCCCGACGACCTGGAAATCACCCGGGAGCCGAATCGTCACGTCGCCTTTGGTCAAGGCGTGCATTACTGTCTCGGGGCGCCGCTGGCGCAGGATGGAGGGGCAGATCGCGATCAACACGCTCTTGCGCCGGATGCCGGAGTTGCGCCTGGCGGTGCCGCGGGGTGCCCTCCGCCGGCGTCCCGGCATGGGCCTTCACGGCCTGGAGGCGCTGCCGGTGGCGTATTCCCGGCGCCGTGCCCCCCGACTTCAGGCCGTGTGTTAGAGCGCCTTTCGGTTGAATTGCACAGACAAGCCCGAGGCGCCAGCGAGTGAGTCGATGGATTCCCACGCAATCCGCTCGCTGGCGCCTCGGGCTCGTATCGGGTTCGTGCGGATCTTCGTTGCCGGGGTCATATCAAGAAGCGGCTTTGCATCGAGCTGGCCAGGCGGTTCGAGGTGTCCGAGACGACGACGGACCACCGACTCGGTGAGTGGCCGCCGGAGGTCTACAAGCATGTCGCGCGAGCACTGGAGTCGGGTTCGGACACTCTGCTTTGAGCCCCGACGGAGTGGGCCGGCGGCAGGCGGAAGGTAAGTCCGCGGGCGGGGAAGGGGCGGACGGCCGGCCGTGGTCGCACCCCGACGTCCGCGGGCCCATCGGACCCGGGTCGCCCGAAACCGACCCACGCTCGGCCGTCCGGCGGACGGCCTCCCGCCTTCACCGCCGACGGTCCCGGCGATCCGACCGCCGGCCGGCGCGGGGAGGGCCGGCGAGGCCGCGCCGTCGGAGAGACAGGGACCCGAAGGTCCATATCTGTCCGTCCCAGACCTTGGCCTCCCGGTCTCCCCCCGGCGGAACCCGGTCACGTCAGGTTCGGGTGAAGCGGACCGGACCGGCGGCCGGCCGGCGACGGTCCGCAGGCTGAGACGGGCTTCTCCAGGCCGAAGATGTCCCGGGCGAGCTGCTCGATCGACGCATCTCCGTGTCGGACGACGATCGTGAGCGATACCGGGGTCTCCCGCCCACCGTAGGTCGCAAGTCGCGGCTCGAGGCTCGAGCCGGAGACGTGGCCAGATCGATCGTCGATCTCGAGGAACGTCCCTCGCAGGACCGGCATCTTCCCGGTGCGAAAGGGCCTCGGGCCGGACCTGTCGGTCCGGACCCTTACCCCGACGATCTTCCCGCCTTCGGAACACGCCTGTTGGTATCCGGCGAACTCCTCCGGATCCATCGCGGAGCGAGAAAGATGAGGTGAGCGGCGGAGGCGATTTGTGGTAGGATAGAGGGGCAAAGAGAGGAGGAGCGGTCATGGAACGGAAGGTCATCGAAGGAACCTGGGAAGAAGTGGCGCAGAGGGGCCAGGAGTTGGCCGGCCATCGTGTCCGTGTCACCGTGCTCGATAACCTCTCGGCCCCTGCTGCTCACGAGGGAGGCACGAAAGCTATCCCCGACAACCTCATCGACTACGACGCCGTCGCCTACTGCGAGCGAGAGGCCGACGACAGCATCACGCTGGACGAGGTTCGAGCCGCCACGTCGAGCATCAAGGATTCCATGGCCCGCGTGGTCATCGAGGAAGAGCGGGCGGAACGCTTCTAAATGGCCCTATCATTTTTTGATACGAGTGCCTTGGTTAAGCATTACCATCCGGAGACCGGTGCCGCCGCGGTGGACCGACTCATCGGCGAGCCGGGGGCCGAACTCGTCATCTCGCGGTTGACCCTGGTCGAGACCGTCTCCGTCTTCGCCACCAAGGTCCGCACCGGGGAGTTCAACGCCGCGAATTTCGCCCGCCTCCGGGGTCTCTTCGCGACCGATATCGCCCGTAGGCGGTATCGCGTGGTTCGCCTGATGAACGCCCATTATGACCGTGCCCAGGACCTCATCCGTAGTCACGGACTGGCCCGCCAGATTCGCACCCTCGATGCCCTCCAGCTCTCCGTCGCCCTGCACCTCCATCAGGCGGCCTCCCTCGACCACTTCGTCTGTGCCGACCAGCGGCTCTGCGACCTCGCGACTCGCGAGGGATTGTCTGTTCTTAACCCCGAACTGAGCCCGTGAGGTGATAACGCTCCTGTCAATCCAGTCCATCCTTGCATGAAAAGTTGACGAGGTCCCGGGGTCGGCAGATGAAGCGATGGGCGATCGATCGACGATGGAGGGTGCATGTCGAGGGAAATACCCACGGAGAGAGCACGACCGCTGGTCTCGTCGGGAGGCCAGTCTGCTGCTTGCTCGGCTCTGCCGGCATCGGGAAGACATTCGAGCTAAAGCTCGTGATGGAGCTCGAGCGGGCTCGCGGATACGATGTGCGCTTCGTTCGACTCGGGGAGGTGGCGTCGAGCGCGGATCGACTCACGAACCGCCTGACCTCGCTGGCGGAGGGGCTCAAGAGCCAGTCTGCCGTCTACCTGGACGCCGTGGATGAGGCCATGATCCCGGTGGCCACCACGGGCCAGATCCTGGCCGACTGGATTCGGTATGACCTCGAACGGGCACGCCCTATTCTAAGGCTCTCATGCCGCTCGGCGGTCTGGCCTCGACCAGTCGAGGCGGCGATCCTCCATGTCTACGGCGAAGACGCTGTGACCACGGCGATACTTGAGCCGCTCACTGCCTCGGACGTCCTCTCTGTGGCCAACTCTGAGGGGGTCGCCGGTGAACAGTTCCTCGAGCACGTAAACCGCTCGAACGCGGCTCTCTTCGCCAGTCAACCGCTCACGCTCCAGATGCTCCTACGCCTCTTCAAGCGGCAGGGCGGCCTTCCGACGGGCCAGAAGGAACTCTTCGCGCAAGCAGTAACCCTGCTCGCAAGCGAACGGGCGGAGCGGCGTGACCTGGGGACCGTGCCCGCCATAGGGCCAGACGTTCTCCTTGACGCGGCCGAGCGCCTCGCCTGCTTCACGGTCTTCTCGGGGCTCGAGACCGTAGACCTTAGCGACGACCCGACAGCATCGAGCTTGGGACGATTGGAACTCGCTTGCCTCCCGAGTACTGGGCCGAGGCTCACCGATCAACTCCTCAAGGCTATTGGCTCGAGCGGCCTCTGTGAGGGCGACGGTGTGAATCGCTTCCGGTTCATCCACCGCCAAATTGCCGAGTACCTGGCCGGACGCCGCATCGCAACGCTCCTCCTCCACCAGTCGAGGGCGCTCCTCGGCTCCGGACTCGGGTGGCAGTCGGGGGTCGCCGGACCGCTCCGCGAGACCGCGGCCTTCGCCGCAACGCATAACCCCGAGATCGCGCGATGGGTGGCGGACGCCGACCCGGAAGTCGTCGGGCTCTCCGATGTTGCCGATGACGAGCTCCGTCGCAGCGCCACGCTCAAGCTACTCGAACGGTTTCGCCGACGCGAGCTGACCGACACCCTGCTCGTGAGAGATGAGCTTCCACTGGCCGGCCTCAAGTACCCTGGCGCAGCAGAGGACCTGAGATCGGTCTTGAGAGAGCGCGGCGAAGGGTGCGAGGATATCCTGGAACTTGCGGTCAAGCTCGCCACGGCCTGGCAGGTGACTTCCGTGCACGAGGACCTCGCCGACCTGGTCCTTGATCGTACCGCGCCACTCCACCCACGAGTCTCGGCCGGGTACGTCCTCATCGCTTCCGGTGCCAGGGAAGTGAAGCGCCGGCTCCGTCCCCTCATCGCCGGCTCCCCCGAGGACCCCGACGAGGAACTGAAAGGGGTCGCTCTCCGGTGCTGCTGGCCCGAGGACGTCGGAACGGCCGAGCTCCTCGAGGCGATCGGGCCGTGGCGCGAGCGGGGCTTCTATGGCGCATACACGAGCTTTCTTTACCTCCTCGACGAGGCAGGGTTTGACGCCGCTAACGACAGGGTCAAGGGGCTCGTGTGGGCCAAATCTGTCATGGGCTCCGGTCGGCCTTCGGACCCGATGTTCCGGATCGCCCAGCGCATCGCCCACGGAGCCGTTCGCGAGATCGACGATCCGGCGGTCGCCGAGGCGCTCGCCGAACTCGTCTGGGAGTCCGCTCTGAAGCACAAGGACTCGCCGCTTGGCCCTCTTCCCAAGGACACACTCAGCACCGAAATTCCCGAGTCTCCTTCCCCGCTGGTCGACAACGTGAAGGCCCGGCGGATCCTGCTCGGCCGCCTCGTCGTACGGGCAGACGATGATCACAACCTCTGGTTGGCGGGATACCAGACCCCGGGACTCGTCGTCCGAGAGGACTTCGCATGGCTCCTCGAAAACGCCTGCAACGCGGAACTACTCGAGCGGGAACGCGAGGGTTATGCCGAGCTGGCCCGGTTTCTCCCGATGCACGTAAGCCACGAAACGGTCGAGGCATGGCTGCGGTTCCGCGAATGCGAGCCCGTCAAGTCCAAGCTCAATTACCCGCTCTTCGTAGGTCTCGACAGCGATGAAGCGGCCCGGGCAAGAGAGCACTACGCGATGGAGCTTGAGCACCGCACGCGCAAACGAGAGGAGCACCGCGGCCAGCCACGCGGTGAGAGTGTCCTTCTATTGCTCGAGCACGCGGAGACAAAGAACCCACGGTTCTTCTTCAATCTGTGCGACGAACTCACGCGCGCCCCCGGTACGGACCGACACACGTTTCAGCGGTTCTTGACGAAGACCCCCGGCTGGGAAGCGGCCAGTCCCGAGACGCGGCGCCGCATCGTGGAGGTCGCAAAGCGCCTGCTCGCGGCACCCTCCGATACCCCGGAGGAGTGCCGGGATGTCCCACTCAATTCGATCCTCGGCGGTTACATTGTGGCGGCATGGCTCCTCTTCGACTGTGACCGAAGCTGGCTTACGGCGCTACCTCCCGAGTGGTGGGAGCGGTGGTGCTGGTATTTCCTCAGGGAGTCTCGCCCGACCCTGAGCGGAGAGCCCGACGAGGCCAAGGCCGTCTTCATCGGCCTCCTCCACTCGAGGGCCCCTCTTTCCGTTCGAGATGAGCTCGTGAGGTTATCAACGGAGAGTAGCCCGGAGTCCCGTCATCTCCTGACGGGTCTTCTCGATATGTTGAAGGCCATACCAGACCATGAGCTAGATGTACGGTTTGCCCATCTGATTCGCGATGCACGAGTCGATGCGAGTAGCGCCTGGGACGTGACACGATTCCTCTTGCACCGGAACAACGATCTCGGGACATCGACTTGCCGGGCCTGCCTCGAAGGTACGCATGAATGCACCGGCGCGGATGTGGCCATTCAGGTCGCCGCCGCACTCCTCCACGAACAGACAACCGACACCTGGAAGCTTGCGATCTCGTTCCTGCGAGATCACGGCGAGTTCGCGCGTCGGGTGCTCGGGAGGTACGCTTCAATCGAGCCAGGTGGGGGCCTCAGAGCATTGCCCGGCCGCCACGCCGTCACACCAGGCCAAGTCGGTGACCTCCTCGCGCTCCTCCTCGAGCACTATCCGCCCGAGTCAGACAGGAAGCATACAGGTGCCTTCAGCATGACACATGCGGATTCGGCCGTCCTCTTCCGCGATCACCTGATCGGCTGGTTGGGTAACCAGAAGACGGCCGAGGCGCTTGACGCCCTCAAGCTCCTTGAGCAGCGTTTCGGGGCGAAGTACCGCTGGCTCCGTCGCCCGCGGTCGGCCGTCGAGCGCGCATACCGACAGTCCCACTGGAGCCCTCTTCCTCCGGAGACCATGGCGTCGGTGCTCCTGGACAGTTCGCGACGACTCATCCGATCTCCGGCCGATGCGGTCGATGGAATCCTCGCTGCAATCGATGGGTATGAATGGAGCCTCTGCCACCAAAGCCCGTCTCCCCTCGAGGACCTCTGGAACACCCCGAAGACGGGATCGCCCTCTCCGAAGGACGAGGAACGCATCTCAGACAAACTGTGCGAGGCGATCCGCCGGTACTTCTCTCAGTACGCCGTCGCGGCCGAGCGGGAGGTCCAAGTATACCGACGGACAGTACCGAAGAAAAGCGGCGGCGCCTCGGGCTCCGAGCTCGATGTCCTGGTACGCATCCCCGCACGGGGGACATCCACAGGAGATCCGGTCGCGGTTCCGGTCGAAGTGAAACGCTCCGGCAACAGGGAGGCAAAGACTGGGCTCCGCAAGCAACTCGTCAACCGATATATGAGCCAGGTCGGGACGAATCATGGGGTGTTCGTCGTGATCTGGCTCACCGCTCCGAATCTGTCGAAAAGTCACCGCCCAGTCTGGGCGAGCATCCATGAGGCAAGAGAAGCGCTCAGGCAGCAAGCAGCGGCCGTTAAGGTCGAATCGGGTGGCGCCATGACAGTCTCAGCAGTCGTGGTGGATGCCTCGCTTGTCTGACCATGTCCTTCGCGGCGGGGCCATGGGGACATTCCGGTTCATCCGGAAGTAGCATGCGCGAATTTGACGCCGACGCAAGTCGTTGTGTACTCACGCGCCGATGATTTCACCCGACCAGGGCATACTTCGTCTCATGGATCGCCAGGATCTTCAATTTGAAGGATTCCCGATCCCGGAACCCGTACGCCTGCCGCTTCATCGTCTTGATCTTGTTGTTCGTCCCCTCCAGCGGGCCGCTCGAGATCATCACGTCGTAGTACGCCAGCAGGCCCGAGCGGTGCGCCGCCAGCGTCTTGGCCATCTGCTGGAGGATCCGGATCCCCGACGCCTCCGCTCGGCGAATCCAACCGTCCAGGAAGGTCGTGGCGAATCGCTTCCCCGGCTGCTCCCAGAACCGCCGCAGATCCTCCTTCAGGTAGGAGGCCGTCGCCAGCGGCTCGTTGAGCTTCAAGGCCTCCTTCAGCCGGCTCTTCTCATCCGTCTTCGGGTCGAGGTTGGCGGCGTTCTTCAGCAGCAGCCACCGCGTCCCCTTGAGCACGTCCTTGTGCTGCACGTCGGTCGCCTCGCGGTACAGCGCCCGCCGCAGGTCCGAGAGCTTGTCGTTGAACAGCTTGACCACGTGGAAGCGGTCGAAGACGATCACGGCCTTGGGCAGATGGGCCCGCACCGCCGCCTGGTAGGCCCCCGACCTGTCCATGGCCACCGCCTCGATCTGGGCCTTGCTGGGCCGCAACCGCTTCCAGAAGGGCTTCAGCGCGTCGGCGCCCTTGCCGTCGCCGACGAAGACCACGGCGCCGCTGTCCAGGTCCAGGACCACCGTCAGGTAGCGGTGCCCGCTGGCCACGGCGATCTCGTCGATGGCGAGGGCGTTGAGGTGCTTGAGTTTGGGCTTGGCATAGCGCCGCGACAGGTCGCGCTTCTGGATGTCCTTGACCGGATCCCAGCCGACATCGAGGTGATGGGCGACGTCGCGGATGGTCATGCGGCGCGACAGCTCCAGCACGTACCGCTCGAAGGACTTGGTGTAGCTCCGCCTGGGGTCGGCGAAGGGGACCTTGACCTGACGCACCGCCCCACAGGCTCGACATTCGACGCGCGGGATCGGCAGGACCACGGTCGTCTTGCGGCGGCCGATGGGCAGGGCGGTGAATTGCCGCTCGGCGTGACCGCGGGAGATGACCTCGCGGGAGCCGCAGGCCGAGCAGCGACAGTCGTCGGGATCCTGCTGGATGGTGAAGATCGTCGCGCCGCCCTGATAGTCGGTGCGGACATACTCGTCGCCGCGGATACCGAATGCGTGATACAACAGGCTGGTGGACATGCTGACCTCCCGTTTTGGAGTCCGTTGACACAACTCCAAGTGGAGTCAGCATGTCCACGTTTTTCAAGCCCCGCGCGCGCTTCTTCCGGATGAACCGACATTCCTGAATCCCCGTGACGGCTAGGCAGCCTGGTCAGGTTTCCCCGTCCGGGTCGCACCCCGAGCCGTGAGGGACGGCAGGGTTGGGCCTCGGGTGTCAGGCCGCCCGGTCCTCGGCCGGTCTGGGCGGCCGGCGGAGAGACGGGGATTGGATGGTCAATATCCGCCATGTCCCGGGTCTTGGCCTGCCGGCCTCGTCCCGGCCCGATCGTGTGCGTCCGCCGAACCACGTCCCCCGCCAGCAACCCGCCCCGTAGGCCAGATCACGTCCGAGACGCCGCGATCGGCGACGGGCCGGTTGACGCCATTTTGTGAGCGTCCGCCGGACTGGCCAGACCACCACGGGGCCGACGCCCGCGAGGCCGGGGGGATTGGCCGCCGACGGCTGATCGAGCGTCCGGGCCGATTCTGGGGCGATTCGAAGCGGGTGGCGGAGGTTCAGCGTCCCGATCATTTCCCGATGGATCGGGAGTCGCCGACTCGCTACGGCTATGTAAACGCTCGGCCGAACCATCCTTGTGCGCGCGTGGTAGCCTGGCCCCTGGACCGCATGTGACGCGTTACCGGGAGAATCCTCGATGACTGGGATGAGACCTAAGCCGATCGACTGGGCGTTGAGTCAACGCAAGACGAGTTTCAGGCCCGGCAAAGCCTGCCTCAGCTCTTTCGCCCCAGTGTCGCTGACCCGCGTGCCCCTGAGTTCAATCGACGAGAGGTGAGTCAACCCCTTCAGATGCTCCAGCTCGGCGTCGCTGACCCCCGTGTAGTTGAGGTCAAGCTTCGAGAGGTTGGTCAACCCCACCAGATCCACGAGCCCGGCGCCGCTGACCTGCGTGCCGTCGAGACTAAGTGTCGAGAGGTTGGTCAAACCCTTCAGATGTGTCAGCCCGGCGTCGCTGACCCGCGTGTGGTTGAGGTTGAGTGCGGAGAGCTTGGTCAGCCCCCTCAGATACACGAGCCCGCCGCTGCCGACCCGCGTGCCGTCGAGGCTGAGTGTCGAGAGGTTGGTCAAACCCTCCAGATGCACCAGCCCGGCGTCGCTTACTTGCGTGCCCCTGAGTTCGAGTTTCGCACGGATGAGGGCGTACCGCGAGTAGCCCGTCGGGTGAAATCCATCCCGTCGGATCGGTCGTGAAGTCGCGTACCGCCCAGGAATCCTCGGCCAAGAGGCCGCTCACCCGGTCCGGCTGAGAAGCTCGGTGAGCTGGGCGACCCAGGTTCTCAGTCGAGAGTGCTTCGGGAGCAGCCCCTCGGTCTTCTCATCGTAGCTCAGTCGCCTCAGGGTCGTCAGCAGATCCGCGAACGACGGCTCGGCCTTCTTCTGATACCACGGCCGGAAGGGGAACTGCACCGAGCGATGACCCTCGCGGTGGAACCACACGACCACCATGGTGTAGATGAACATCGCCATGGGTGCCGTCCGCTCGACCGCCTTGGGGAGGCGATTGGCCGGGTCCTCCAATCCCAGGAATTGCTTGCAATATTCGAATGTGCATTCGATCGCCCAGCGACAGGAGTACGCCGAGAGCACCTGACGCGCCGCCCAGTCGAGCTTGGTGCAGTAGAACATCTGATCGGGGCGCTTCCCCTCGACATCGTGCACCAGGACGATGGTCAAGAGCCGGTCCCGCCCCGCCTTGTAGTACAGCGCCCGGATCGTCTTGACCTCCAGGGTGGCATGCAGCCCGAACTGGTCGAAGTCCAGTCGCGTCCAGGGCGCCTCCGGGTCGGCGGCCCACTCGGTCATGCCCGGCAGGCGGTCCCCCTTCTTGCGGGATGGCCCCCTCTGACCCGGTCGCCGCGGCGGGGCCGCGCGGTACAGCGCGGCGTTGGCGGCGACCCGGCTGATGAGATGAACGTTGGCGGGCAGATGAGACAGGACACTTCGACCACCATAGGTGCTGTCGCCGAGCATGAGGATCTCGTCGTCGGGGAACCACCGGGCTACCAGTTCGATGAGTTCCAGGGCCAATTCCGGCCGCGTGCGATGATCGAGCTCGGTCTTGGCCTCGACCCCGCTGCCGGTCCCCGACGACTTCCCCTTGCCCTTCTTCCCCTTGGTGAGCCCCTGGCGGTTGATGTAGAGCCGAGCGGCGATGGGCAAGGCGAAGACCTTGCCGGGCCCCAGAAGGGATGGACGACGATCAGGCAGAGCACGACCCAGTCGTGTCCCCAACTGACGAGGGCCTTGGATCGGCTGGAGATGAGCGGGTCGTAGTGCATGCCGGCGCCGTAGAGGGTCAGCCCGCGCTTGCGACAGAGGGTGTCGTTGACGGCCCAGAGGAGTTGGGCGCCCGGGGCGAGGATCGTCACGACCAGCTTGGCCAGAGCCATGGAGAAGGAATCGATGTCCCAGGCGGCATGGCTGAAGAAGCGATGGAACCGCGACCAGTGCCCCTTGCCGACGTGGCCGCCGGAGAAGATGAGTTCGGTGATGAAGCGGTGGCGCTGGGAGAGGACCCAGCCGGCGACGATCACGAGGAAGGTCTTGTGGGTGGGTGCGGTGAACACCGGTGCGAAGTGCTGTAGCAGGTTGACGAACGAGGAGGTAAGTTCCATGGGTCGGTCTCCTTGCTTTGGTGCCTTGTCGAGGCGTGGTAACCCAGACAAGTAGCCAAGAGATGGTAAGGAGACCGACGTATCTTTCTGATCAGGTGCCGACCCTCAAGAGTGCGAAACCTGAACTGAGGTCAAGCTCCGAGAGGTGAGTCAACCCCTTCAGATGCTCCAGCTCGGCGTCGCTTTGCTGCGTGCGCCTGAGGTCAAGCTTCGAGAGGTGAGTCAGATCCACGGGCCCGGCGACGGGAACGGGCAACGAAATGACATGCAATGTTTGGAGTCCGGTCAGCCGCCCAACCTGCGCGAGCGAGGGTGAGCGGGACTTCACAACGGTGGCATGACCGAAGAAATCGAATCCGATTTGAGCCACAAGCCACCGCGGCGCCCGAGGTTGTCCTGCCGGGACCGAATGCCCATTGTCCCATTCCCAGTCGTATAGGACGGTACCACCGTCCTTCGCAATCGCGGCCACCGCCTCACGCTGGATCTGGGCGAGGTGCACGATCCAAACTAGCCCCTAACCAAGCGTGATTTATAGTGCGTTTGGCGCGCTTCGGGAGAAAAAGCTCGAAAACCCCGCATGGTCTTGGAATAATGGAGGTAGGTTCACATCCTCACCATTCCAAGACAAGGGGGCCTTCGAGTGAGCGCCACTCTCCGAAAAAAGCGAGCGGCACGCAAGAAGAGATTCTTCCAGGAGTGGCAACGGCGGATCAAGAAACGGCTCGACAACACGCCCGGCCCGGAGCGGCCGGTACCCATGATGACCGCCAGCAATATCCACTACGAACACGCCGGTCGGGGCCGCGGGCTCAGTGCCGGCGGCATCGGCGCCCTCTTCCTCCTGGCCCAGAAGATCGAGCTCATCCAGGACATCGACCGCAACCTCCACCTCCTCAAGCGGCACCTGCCCTACCACGAATCCGACCACGTCCTCAACATCGCCCTGAATCTCCTCGCCGGCGGCCGGCGCATCGAGCACCTCGAGCTGCGGCGCAACGACGAGGTCTACCTCGACGCCCTGGGGGCCAAACGGATCCCGGACCCGACCACCGCCGGGGACTTCTGCCGCCGCTTCGCCGAGGCCGATGTCCTCACCCTGATGGACACGATCAACGAGGCGCGGCTGCGGGTCTGGGCCCAGCAGCCCCCCGAGTTCTTCGCCGAGGCGATCCTCGAGGCCGATGGCAGCATCGTGCCCAGCGATGGGGAGTGCAAGCAGGGGATGGACTTCACCTACGACGGCCAGTACGGTTACCATCCGCTGGTGATCTCGCTGGCCAATACGGCGGAGCCGCTCTACCTGTTCAATCGCAGTGGCAACCGCCCCTCCGCGGAGCGGGCGGACGTCTTCATCGACATGGCCGTCGCCTTGGCCCGTCGGGCGGGCTTCCGCAAGATCCTCTTGCGGGGGGACACCAAGTTCGCCCAGACCGGGCACCTGGATCGCTGGGACGAAGCGGGCGACATCCGGTTCTTCTTCGGCTACGAGGCCTACGAGTCGCTCAAGGCCCGGGCCGATGCCTTGCCGGCCGACTCGTACCGCCTCCTGAAACGACCGCCACGGTACCCGATCAAGACCGCTCCACGCGAGAAGCCCGAGCACTTCCGGCCCGAGATCGTCCGCGAGCGCGGCTACAAGAATGTCGAGCTGCTCGAGGAGATGGTCGCGGAGTTCGCCTACCGACCGCTCGCTTGCCGCAAGAGTTATCGCCTGATCGTCCTCCGCAAGCGGGTGGGGGTCGACCGGGGACAGATGCGGCTGTTCGAGGAGTATCGTTACTTCTTCTACATCACCAACGACCGTGAGATGACGGCCGAGGAGGTGGTGTTCTCGGCCAACGATCGCTGCGACCAGGAGAACTTGATCGCGCAACTCAAGAGCGGCGTTCGTGCCCTGACCACCCCCGTGGACGACCTGGTGAGCAACTGGGCGTACATGGTGATGGGCTCGTTGGCGTGGAGCCTGAAGGCCTGGAGTGCGTTGCTGGTGCCGGTGGCGCCGCGGCACCGGGCCCGCCATGAGGCGGAGCGGCGGACGTTGTTGCGGATGGAGTTCGCGACGTACTGCGCGGCGTTCATCCAGATGCCGTGCCAGATCGTCCGGGCGGGGGGGCGGCTGATCTACCGGTTGTTGTCGTGGAACCCGTGGCAAGGTGTGTTCCTCCGGCTGGTCGAGCGGTTGCACTCACGCCGGCTGTGTTGAGGGGTCGCTCACTGAAGTCGGGGTCCGGATGCCCCGATCCGTGTTGGCCTTCGAGAGAAGCAAATGGGGGTGGCGATGCCGAAGACAGAATTCGAGGCAGCAACGGGGCCCAAATCCCCCCGAGCTGTAGAAGGTACGTCTCAATCTAATGAACGTGATCACATAGGTTGAACACAACCGCTTTTTTTTATCACGCTTGTTTTGGGACTAGCCAAAAGCCGAGCACCAGGACCAGGATGATCAGCACCCGCACGCCGAACCACATGTACCGCCACGACGGGCGTGAGACGGATCCAACCGGCATGGGTGCTACTCCCCTGAATTCGGGATGCGCTGATCGTGAGTCCCTCCCTTGACTCAGATCATATCAAGAACACATGCGGCTCACACCCTCAACCCCCGAGAGATTCGATGAGGCCACCCAGCGGGTCCCATCGGGTGACAACCCACCACCGGGCGCTGATCTTCGGGGACCTTGCTTCACCGGACGGCCGCGGACTCGATCGGGATTGCAAGGGCCTCTGTAAGCCGCTGGTTCAAGTCCAGGCCGGTCTGACGACCCCCCGGCACGTCGTGAAGTTCATCCTGGAATCCCGAGTCTCGAGACTCATGGGCGGCGAACCGGGACGCAGCTAGCGGCGAACCGGGACGCAGCTGGATTTCTTCTCCCACTCCTGGGCTTGAGGCGACCGAGTCCGATCGGATCGAGTCCTGCAATCCCGTCCCTGCCGGTCCCGACCGAGCCGACCCGCCCCGCGAGTCCGCCCGGGCCGCTCCCGGCCGGGCCCGATCGCTCCTCCGTCCCGGCCGCGGGCCCGGCCCGCGACCGCCCGCCGATCGGCGCCGGCGTGGTATCGGTCGGGTCGCGGCCGGCCGGGCCGGGCGCGGCGCACGGTCGGGGGCCATGATGTTCGCGCCCGCCGATCTCCGGGCCGGCGACCCGCAGCGGGATGATATGATAGCGAGGACTCAACAGGCGCGGCAGGGAGTCCCACAAAGCGAGCCGACGCGACAGGAGGCCACGAAATGGTCAAGCAGGTTCAAGGCGTCATCCACGGCAGGACGATCGAACTGAGTGAAGACCCGGGGGTCGCGGACGGTCAACAGGTCGAGATCACCATCAAGACCCTACCGACTCCGCGATCGTGGGGCGAGGGGCTGCGGCGATGCGCCGGTGCCTTCGCGTCGGATTGGACCGAGGAGGACGATCGGATCCTGGAAGAGATTCACCAGGAGCGTAAGCGAGACACCCGCGGGGAATTCGCCGGATGAACTTCCTGCTGGATACCAACATCTGCTCGGCCCACTTGAAGCGGCCGGCCGGGTTGATGCACCGCTTCGTGCAGCACGCCGGGGGCCTGTGCATCTCCACCATCGTGCTGGGCGAGCTCTACACCTGGGCCTACAACCGCAAGAACTGGGCGGAAGCCGTCGGGCGGATCGAGAACGACCTGCTGCCCGACGTGATCGTGCTGGACTTCGACTCGGCGTGCGCCATGGAGTTTGGCCGGGTGCGAGCCCAGCTACTCCAGGTCGGCATCTCGGTCAGCCGACTCGACCTGCTGATCGCCTCGGTCGCCCTGGTCCACAATCTGACCCTCGTCACCAACAACACGGCCGATTTCCAAAATATCCCCAACCTGCGGCTCGAAGACTGGCTGACCCCCTGACCCGAGCGAATCAGGGGGGTGTGGCGCAGGTCAGCGACTGTCCCACTTCGCCTCCTCTCCCTGACGGGGCCATCCGGCCGGTGCGACCTGGTCCCGACCGCGGGGCGATCCGCATCGGTATCCCACCCAGGCTGGACCCGCCCGGCCGGGCCGACCCGATCGCGCCTCCGTCCCGGCCGCGGTCCCGGCCCGCGCCCGCCCGCCGGCCGGCGGCGACGTGGTATCGGTCGGGTCGCGGCCGGCGGGGCCGGGCGACGGCCGCGGCGGGCTCGGGCAGGGGGCCGGCCGATGATGAGCCCGGCCGGAGCACGACTCTCGACACAACTGACACCCGTCGAGGGCCCGCCGCAGGTCGGGCCCCGACCGGCATCGGCCGCCCCGACCGGCCCGGAGCCCGCGACGGCCGCCACCCCCACCGGTCTGCTACTTCACCGCTTCGGCAAGGAGGAAGAGATCAATACCAAGCCCGTTTGATCGGCCCAACGTCCGGGATTCCCGGTCGCACCCGCCTGACGAGACTCTTTGATCAGCGCGGAGCGTGCCCGTTTGCAGCGTCGGGCGTCGGGCTCGGACCCAGGAGCTCAAGAGCTCGACCGTCGCGATCTGCACGAGCATGTCGAGCGGAAAGAGCGTAAACTGAACCCAGAGAGCGAACTCATCGTGGCGAGGAACCACTTCGAGTAGGAACCCGCGGCCACTGCCGTCCCGCTGGTACTCATCGACGAACCCTTCCGGATTCGTCGACAACTCCGGATGGATCTCGAGTGCTCCCTCCAGGATCTCATCGCGAAGGGGCGGGTTGTCCAGGTAAATCCGAGCCAACTCGCTGCTGGCCCGGTCGCTCGACGTCACCTCCCATTTCTCCGTTTCCACGGTAAGTCTCCTTCAACGTTGCGATCACCTCCGCGAAGGGCTTTCCCGGGCCGTCCGTCCGCTGACGGACCTCCTCGTCACTCAGGATGGATGGACGGGTCTTGCTCGCGATCACGGCCAAGCCCGGCATCTCGAGATGCCGGACTTCCCCGGTCGCCTCGTTGATCGCGCAAATGGAGCGTCCGAGCAGGATCTGCTTGGCGGCCCACCGGAACAGCGTGAAGGCATTGAGAAAGAAATCCCGCTTGGTCCGGAAGCCCGCGAACGCACTCCAGCGCTCGATCGAGTCCAGCTCCTCAGGGCTCAGGTCCATCTGGAAGCGTGAAAGTGCGGCCATGGCGTTTCTCCGAAATGGGATGCGGAGCGAGGCGGTCCGCAGGAACGTCGTTCAACTCAGCGCTCTCGCAGTCTTACTCGGATTATCCTCGCTTTTCGAGTAGAGGCCAAGAGATGAGATAAACGACAGCCAATGCCAAAGGCCTTGAAGCCCCGGCGTCCTTGTGCCACCGAAGCCATCGGTCCGGCTGTGCCGCGGTTGAGATCCCCACGGTCTCGCATTTCATCTGTTCGCACTCTCGATCCCTCGCGTCGTTCCGAGTCGGATCGTCGGTGGATCGGGCCGATCCGGCGGCGGTCGAGGTCGCTGGCCCCGGGCCGGCCCGGTCGCGGGCCGACTGAATCGGATGCGGATCGTGGACCGATCCGGGCGGGGACCGAGGCGATGTGGCGTTTCATGAGCCTGACGGCACTCCGGGCCGAGTACCGCGTCGGGCGAGACTGCGAGCTGCCGGAATACCTCGGCTCGACGCTGCGCGGCGTGCTTGGGCTTGAGCTGCGCGCGGCGAGCTGCATCGAGCCGGTGACGCCCAAGGCTAAAGGCATAAGGCTGAATCGGATCGGCTGCGCGCGGTGAGTTGCGCCGAGCCGGAGACACCCTGCTCGGTCTGCTCTCGTCCGGACCGATGCGCGGCGGGTGCGCCGTTCGATTCCGTAGTGGCAAGTGGCAAGTGGCAAGTGAAGACCGGTCGGCGCGGACCGCCGATGGCGGCGCGGGCGGATCCGGCCGGCCGCGACTCGATGTCCTGGACGTCCCTCCGCGTCGGACCGGGGTCTACCCGGCGGGCGAAGCGATCCGCCTCGGCGTCACGCTCGTCGGCCGGGCGCGGGTCTGGTCCCCGTGGATCATCGCCGCCGTGGCCCGCATTGGCCGGCGCGCCGTGAGCGTTGAAAGCCATCCGCTGTCTCTCGCCCGGTTGACGGCGGCCGGGCCGGGCGGCACCGAGGTCGAGATCGATCCCGCGACCTTCGGCATCGGCGCGGTGATCCCCGAGCTGTCTGGCGCAGGGATCGTCACCGAGGGCCCGCCGCCGGCCTCTCGGGCCATCGTCGGTCTGATGACCCCGGCGGACCTCCAGCAACGGGGCCGCCGGCTCGGGCACGCGGACCGGTCGGTCCCGATGGGCGACGGATTATGTCCGCGGAGCCGACGGAAAGCAATTGAAGTTCCAGGGCCCGTGCCCTAAGTTGAATAGGTCGAATCAGGACCTCCCGCAATCCATCAATACTTTGTCAGCACGCCAACACACATTCCCCTGGCCGCCGCGATGAGGCTGACGGCCACACGCCCCGACGCGGGGAGGGATCCAGGGGACTTTGCCATGATTTCGCGGTTGCTATCGGCAGGCTTGGCGGCGGCGATGTTGATCGGACTGGCCACCGAGGCGTGGACCCAGTCCGCGAGCAAGTCGGGTCGGCGGCAGCGGAAGCCGGACCAACCGGCGGCGGAGGCGGACGAGGCCCCGGCCGCGGCCGGTCAGGCGGGCACGGAGCCTCAGTCATCTTCCGGATCGGCCCAGGATTCGGGCGCCAAGGACCCGTTCGATGCCGCGGAGGCGAAGGCCAAGGGGGCCGGGACCTCGCCCGGCGACTCGGCGGGCTCGTCCGGGCCGAAGCTGGAGCAGGCGACCTTCGGGGCGGGCTGCTTCTGGCACGTCGAGGCCGAGTTCGAATGGTTGCGGGGCGTCAAGTCGGCGGTCTCCGGGTATTCCGGGGGCCACGTCCCCAATCCGTCTTACGAGATGGTGCACGAGGGAGAAACCGGCCACGCCGAGGTGGTGCAGGTCACCTACGACCCGTCGATGATCTCCTACGAGCAGTTGTTGAAGGTGTTCTGGCACGGCCACGACCCCACCCAATGGAACCGGCAAGGCCCGGACTTCGGCCCGCAGTATCGCTCGGTGATTTTTTACCACAGCGAGGCTCAGCGGAAGGCCGCGCTCAAGTCGTATCAACAACTCGTCGCCGCGCGCGCGTATCGGGCGCCCATCGTGACCCAGCTCATGCCGATGAAGGCGTTCTACCGCGCCGAGGAGTATCATCAGAACTATTACGGCGGCAAGGATGACCGGCCCGTCGCACGAAGCTTGCGCTCGCGACGGACCGCGAAGGCCGCGGCCGGGAGGCGAACGACCGCAACGGCCAAGGCCGCGGGAGCAAAGAAGGGAACGACCGACGCCAGGTCCGTCGAGCCAGAAGCCGCGAAACCCGCACCGGCCAACGGATCCGGGGCAGCCGGCAAGCCGGGAGAATCGGTCCCCTAATCCGACCAATCGATGGGTAGCGGGCCTTTCGGCCTGACGGTCCCGCAGCGTTGGACGAAACGGATCGACGACTCGATCGCCCGGGCCTGGACCTCTCGTCCGGACCCGCGAAAGAGCTCGGCGACATGATCGCAAACGCGGAAGTACTCAGGATGGGGGTAGGGCAGCGCCCGATAGAGGATGTCGAGCGACTGCTTGAATAGGGCCTGTGCCTCCGCAAACTTCCCGCGCCGGGTAGCGATCCTGGCGAGGAGGTCCAGGCATCGCGCCGTTGCGACCGGCTGATCCTGCCCGTCGAGAATCGCCTGGGCGCGACGCGTCATGAGCTCGGCCTCGGCCTCCTGTCCCCTCTTGAGGTGGACTTCGGCGAGACCGTTGAGGCCGAGCGCCACCTGGGGATGGGATGCGACGAGAGTCTCCTCGCTGGCCCTCATCGCTCTCCGAAAGAGGGACTCGGCCTCGGCGTCCTTTCCCTCTTCCAGCGCGAGTCGGGCGAGATGGTTCAGTGTCCAGATCAATCCCGGGCAGGTCCGCCCGGGGACCTTCTCGAAGATCCTCACCGCACGCACGTAGAGCGGCCGCGCGTTGGCATAATCCCCCCGCTCGCGCCAGGCCGTCGCGAGGTTGCTGACGACCTCCGCGACATCGGGATGATCGGGTCCCAGGATCCGCTCGCGGATGAGCATGGCCTTGATCAGGTCCGGAACGCCGTCGTCGGCCACGGCCGTTTTCAGGACGCCTGGGCGTTCAGGCAGCGCGCCAGGTCGAGGCTGGCGGAATCGCCTTGCGGCTCCAGGATCGCTTGTGCTGGCTGGAGCATCGAGCTGGCCTGGTTATACTTGGATTGCCGGAGCAAGAACCAGCCGAGGTCGCTCAGGTTCCGCGCAACGTCGACGCTCCCCGGGTCCAGCGTCTTCTCTCGGATCGCGAGCGCCTGGCGAGCGAGCCGCTCGGCCTCGGCGTTCCGGACCTCGTTGGATGCGAGCCACGCCAGGTTGTTGAGTGCTCGGGCGACGATCGGATGTTCGGTCCCCAGGACGCCTCGCTGGATCGCCAGGGCCCGCTCGAGGGACGCCCGCGCGTCGGCGTCGCGGACCCGGTGGCCGGCGACGACCGAGAGTCCGTTGAGGGCCTCGGCGGCGTCCAGGGTCTCGGAGAGGCCTTGCTTCTCGAGCCAGTCGAGGGCCTCGCGGAACCGTCCCTCCGCCTCATCATCCTTCGCCTGGGCGACGTCCACGTAGCCGATCGCGATCAGCGAACGCGCCGGCCTCGGGTCGCGGCCTCCGAAAGACCCGGCGATCTGGGCGGCGCGCCCGAGTTCCAGGCGTGCATCGGCAAATCGACCCTCGGCGAGGGCCTTCTGTCCCGCGTCGAAGCGGGACTGCCAGAGTCGCCCCTTGATCCACCCCGGCGCCAGAGAAACTCCCACAACCACCAGCAGCAGGATCGCGAGTCGTCTCAGCCATCGCATGTCCGGGCGCCCCATCATGTCGCGGCCCGAGAATCGGCCCCTCCGCGGATCCTACCGGGGGACGAGCGTGCGGACCAGCCCCACCGGCGGCACGGCATGAAATCGGATCCAGGCTGTGCCCTTCCTGGTCCCGAACTCAGCTCGATGGTACACTCACGCGCCAGATAGCACCCGGAGCCGACCGCACCATGCGCGACATCCGCATCGCCGCCGCCCAGTTCGAGCACCGCGACGGCGACAAGGCGTACAACCTCGGCCGCATCCGCGACCTCAGCCGACGGGCCGCGGCCGACGGCGCCGAGATCATCTGCTTCCACGAGTGCAGCATCACGGCCTATACGTTCCTCCAGACGCTCTCCCGCCAGGAGCTCGACGCCCTGGCCGAGCCGGTCCCCGACGGGCCGTCGGTCGCCGCCCTGGCCGGCATCGCGCGCGAGACCGGGGCCGTCATCATGGCCGGGCTGATCGAGCGCGAGCCCGATGGGCGGCTGTACAAGTCCTATGTCGCGGCGGGTCCCGAGGGGTTCATCACCAGGTATCACAAGCTGCATCCGTTCATCAGCCCGCACCTCACTCCCGGCCGGGGTTATCACGTCGCCGAGATCCGCGGCGTGAAGGTGGGATTCCTGATCTGCTATGATAACAACCTCCCCGAGAACGTGCGGGCGACGACCCTGCTGGGAGCCGAGGTCATCGTCATGCCGCACGTGACCGGCTGCACCCCGTCCTCGATGCCGGGCCGCGGCCCGGTGGACCCCGCGCTCTGGGACAATCGCCACCGCGACCCGGCTCGATTGCGCCAGGAATTCGAGGGTCCCAAGGGGAGAGGTTGGCTGATGCGATGGCTGCCGGCGCGAGCGTGGGAAAACGGCGTCTTCGCCGTCTTCGCCAACAACATCGGCCGCGACTTCGATACGATCAAGCCGGGCCTGTCGATGATCCTCGACCCGAGCGGCGAGGTGATCGTCGAGAGCCATGCCCTGGAGGATGACGTGGTCGTGGGCCTCTTGACCGCCGACGCGCTCGAGCAGGCCCCCGGCCGGCGCTGATCTCCGCGCCCGCCGCCCCGAGCTTTACGGCAAGCTGGTCGAGCCCCATCCGCCCGGCCATCGGCCGGTGACCAGTCCGGGATGGCGGCTGGCCTACGAGCCCGACGAGGCCGGGCCCGAAGGCCGCTCGGAAAGCGGCGACCGTCGCCCCGTCAGACCGCGGAACGATGACCTCTCGGAGGGGACGCGAGAATGAAGAAGCCCATCAAGACGATCGCCTGTCTGTTGACCTTGGCGTCCTTATCCGGACTCCGGCCGCTGGAGGCTGCCGAGCCCTCGACCGGCTGGAAGGCCGGCGCCGCGCGGGTTGACACCACGCCAAAACAACCCGTCCGGATGGCGGGCTACGCATCGCGGACGTCGCCGTCGCAGGGCGTGTCCCACCCGCTCGCCGCCAAGGCGCTGGCGCTCGCCGACGCGACCGGCACGCGCGTCGTCTTCGTCACCTGCGACATCATCGCCTTCCGGAGGACCTTCACGGATCGCGTCACCGAGCGGGTCAAGGCGAAACACGGTCTACCGCGCGAGAACCTCGTCTTGCTCGCCTCGCATTGCCACTCCGGCCCGTCGCCCGCCGAGGCGTCCGGACGGGATGGCGCCGGCGTCCCCGAAGGACTCGGCAACAACGTCGAGTACACCCGGGACCTGGAGGACAAGGTCGTCGAGGTGGTCGGATCGGCGCTTGCGCGGATGGAGCCGGCCAGTCTGAGTTACGGCATCGGCCGCGCCCACTTCGCCCTGAACCGACGCGAGCCGACCCCCAAGGGGATCAGGCTGGGCAAGTACCCCGCGGGGCCGACCGACGAGAGCGTGCCGATCCTCTGCGTCCGGGCCTCCGGCGGCAAACCGATGGCCATCCTCTTCGGCTACGCCTGCCACAACACCACGCTCCGCCCCGACATGATGAGGATCGACGCCGATTACGCAGGCTACGCCCAGGACCGGATCGAAGCCGACAACCCCGGCGCCGTGGCGATGTTCGTGACCGGCTGCGCGGGCGACGCCGATCCCCACCCGTTCGGCACCGTCGAGATGGCCAGGGCACACGGCGAGGAGCTGGGCTCGGCCGTCAAGTTCGTGCTCGATCATCCCAACTGGTGGTCGCCCGTGGCCGGCAATCTGCGGGCGGCGTTCGTCGAGACCACGATCCGCTTCGGCGGCCCGACCGACCGCGCCGCGTATGAGAAGCTCAGGAACGACTCCAACTCCGGCCGTCGGCGACACGCGGGGCGCATGATCGAGGCGATCGAGAAGGGCCGGCCGATCCGCACGGAGTATCCCCACTATTCCGTGCACGCCTTCGCCCTGGGCGACCGGCTGACGATGGTGGCCCTGTCGGGTGAAGTGGTGGTCGATTATGCGATCCGCCTGAAGCGCGAGCTGGGCGGAGAAGGCCGGGACCTCTGGATCGCCGCATACGCCGACGACGTCATCGGCTACATCCCCTCCGTACGCGTCCTGAAGGAGGGCGGCTATGAGGCCGGAGAGGCCTTCTTCGGCAGCACCTGGCCGGCTCCGCTGGCCGACGATATCGAGTCGATCGTCATCCAGGCCGCCCATGACGCGGTGAGGAAGGTTCGGTAGCGTGGGTGCAACCCACCGGCCGAGGCTCTCGCCGGTGGATTTCACCCACCCTCCAAGAGAGGAGCTCCGGTGTCCGCCGAGATCATCGACGGCAAAGCCCTGGCCCAGCAGGTCCGCCGGCAGGTGGCGGAGGAGGTCGCCGCGTTCACCGCGAGCACGGGCGTCGTCCCCGGCCTGACGGTGATCCTGGTCGGCGACGACCCGGCCAGCCAGGTGTATGTCGGCAGCAAGCAGAAGGCGAGCTCCGGGGCCGGGATGAACGGGACCGTGCTCCGCCTGCCCGCGTCAGTCGGCCAGTCCGACCTGCTCGCCACGATCGATCGGTTGAACGAGGATCCGGCCGTCCACGGAATCCTGGTCCAGATGCCCCTGCCGCGACACATCGACGAGCGAGCGGTGATCGAGCGGGTCGCGCCGCTGAAGGATGTGGACGGATTCCACCCGGAGAACTTCGGCCTGCTGGGGCAGGGGAGTCCCCGGTTCGTCGCTTGCACTCCGCTGGGCATCCGCGAGCTCCTGCTGCATGCGGGCGTCGAGACCCGAGGCGCGCACGCGGTCGTGCTGGGCCGATCGCAGCTCGTGGGCAAGCCCATGGCCCTGCTCCTGATGCAGAAAGCCGCCGGCGGCGATGCCACGGTCACCGTCTGCCACACCGCGACCCGCGACCCCGCCAGTTTCGCCCGTCAGGCCGATATCCTCGTCGTCGCCATGGGCCGCCCCGAACAGGTCACGGCCGACTGGATCAAGCCCGGCGCCGTGGTGGTCAACGTCGGAATCCACAAACGCGACGACGGGACGCTCTGCGGCGACGTCGATTTCGCCGATGTCGCCAAGGTCGCCGCGCGGATCACGCCCGTGCCCGGCGGCGTCGGGCCCATGACTGTCGCCATGCTGCTGAGGAACACCCTCCTGGCGGCGCGCCTCTCGAAGGAGCCGGATTCATGATCAAGCTGGGCATTTGCAACGAACTCTTCGAAGGCTGGGACTTCGCCCGGTTCTGCCGGACGGTCAAGGAGATCGGCTACGACGGCCTGGAGATCGCGCCGTTCACGCTGGCGCCTCGGATCTTCGACCTGGGCCAGGCCAGGAGGCGGGACCTCAAGGCGATTGTCGAGGACGCTGGCCTCGAGACCATCGGGCTGCACTGGCTACTCGCCAGGACGGAGGGCTACTATCTCACGTCGCCTGATGAGGCGGTTCGGCGCGCGACGGCCTATTATTTCAAGGCACTGGTCGAGGCGACGCGCGACCTCGGCGGCTCGCTCATGGTTCTGGGCTCGCCCAAGCAGCGCAACCTCCTGCCGGATGTCACTTACGATCAGGCGGTCGAGTTCGCCATCGACGTGCTGGAAGAGGTCCTGCCGGTGCTCGATTCCTTGGGGGTCAACCTGTGCCTCGAGCCGCTGGCTCCCAGCGAGACCGACTTCCTCAACACGTGCGCCCAGGCCATGGACCTGATCCGGCGGATCGACCACCCGCGGCTCCGGCTACATATGGACGTCAAGGCGCAGAGCAGCGAACCGGGCACGACGGTTCCCGAACTGATCCGCCGCTATGCGTCCCGGGCGGGTCATTTCCACGCCCAGGACGTGAACCTCCGCGGTCCCGGCATGGGTGACGTGGACTTCGCGCCGATCGTGGCCGCGCTCGTCGACGCGGGATACGATCGCTGGGTCTCGATCGAAGTCTTCGACTTCTCACCCGGCGCCGAGGAGACCGCCCGGCAGAGTTTCACGTACTTGAAACGCCTGCTGCCCGGCGCGGGGACTTCCGTCGGCGATGGCCTAAGGATTTCGGAGCCCACCTGACGATCCCGACGACGCCGGCCGGTCCATCGAGGGAGGTTCCGCGACGGACCACTCCTGAACGATGACGCCCTGCGACGTCGTGCGACGGACCGATCCCACCGGCCTTGCTCCGCGAGATGGGGTGCTCTAAGATAGATGTGAACCGAGTGAAGACGAGGGCGGTGCGCCACCAGCCAGGCACGAACCACGAGTGGAACGGCTTCCGCGAACAGAGATCGGGATGGACAAGCGACGCGGGGTTGAGCAAGCTTAATTTGTCAGCCGAGATCTTTTTTCCTTTCGCCTCCCCGTGAGTCATAATGTCTGGGCCGGCGACTGCCCGATGCAGTCGCGGTGGGCGCGGGAGGGAGCCGGGGGCTTGACCCACGTCGGGGGCGCTCGGCGCGCTCTTCCTGGTTGCACCTGAGGGCCCGAGGGCGGGTTGACTCCCGGATGGGCGGGCAGTGGGGGATTCGGTAGGAGCGGCATCATCGGCGCCGTTCGGCGGGGTCCATGGGCGCGGCTGAGACAATCCTCGATCGAGGGTGAAAGGATAAAGAATGCCATCAGGTAAGGACATCACCGGGGGCGGTTCGGGGAGCGGCGGCGGCAAGAGAAACGGCGGTGGAAACATGAGCGCGGGAAACACCGGCGGCGCCAAGAAGAACGCCTATTGCTCGTTCTGCCGGAAGAGCTACCGGGATGTCGGCCCACTGGTGGAAGGTCCGGGTGACGTCTACATCTGCGGCGACTGCATCGAGTTGTGCCAGTCGATCCTCGACCAGGAGCGGCGGCGGCGGGGCGTGCCCAAGACGCTCTTCACCGACATCCCGACCCCGCGCGACATCAAGGAGCAGCTCGACGCCTACGTGATCGGCCAGGAGCGGGCCAAGAAAGTCCTGTCCGTCGCCGTGCACAACCACTACAAGCGCCTGGTCCACGGTGAGGATCCCGAGACCGAGGTCGAGCTCGACAAGTCGAACATCCTCCTGATCGGCCCCACCGGCTGCGGCAAGACCCTGCTGGCCCGGACCCTGGCCCGGATCCTCAACGTCCCGTTCGCCATCGGCGACGCAACGACTCTCACCGAGGCCGGGTACGTCGGCGAGGACGTCGAGAACATCCTGCTCAAGCTGCTGCACGCCGCCGACTTCGACCTCGAGGCCGCCCAGCGCGGCATCGTCTACATCGACGAGATCGACAAGATCGGCAAGACCACGCACAACGTCTCCATCACGCGCGACGTCTCCGGCGAGGGCGTCCAGCAGGCCCTCTTGAAGATGCTCGAAGGCACTGTGGCCAACGTGCCGCCGCAAGGGGGCCGCAAGCACCCCGAGCAGCAGTATATCCAGATGGACACGTCCAACATCCTGTTCATCTGCGGGGGGACGTTCGTCGGCCTGGAGCACATCATCGCCCGCCGCGTCGGCCGCAAGACGATCGGCTTCGGCAGCCAGACTCAGCAAGAAGCGCACACCGAGCAGCTCGGCGAGCTGCTCACCAAGGTCACGTCCGACGACCTCCTCGAGTTCGGCATGATCCCCGAGTTCATCGGCCGGCTCCCCGTCATCTGCCCGCTCATGCCGCTGGACATCGACGCCCTGGTCCGGATCATGACCGAGCCCCGCAACGCCCTGGTCAAGCAGTATCGCCGCTTCTTCGAGATGGAAGGCGCCGACGTCGAATTCAGCGCCGAAGCCCTCCACGAGGTCGCCAAGCTGGCCAAGGCCAAGGACACCGGCGCCCGCGGCCTGCGCTCGATCGTCGAGGACATCATGCTCGACATCATGTTCGATCTGCCCGATCGGGCGGCGAAGGACAAGGGGAAGTTCCTGGTCACGCCGGAGGTCGTCCGCAAGGAGAAGAGCCTCTTCGACGCCGCGCCGGCGCCGCTGAGCGCCACGAAGCCCGTGGCCGACCGGGAGCGGAAGAAGGAGAGCGCGTAGGGGTGCGACCGACGCTGACGGATCGGCCATTCCAGAATGTCTGGGGTCCAGCCCATGAGCACCGTCGAACGCGCGCCGTCAAAGCCGACGAGAATCCTCCCGCCGCTGGAGGCGGGCCAGCATCTCGACCAGCCCACGTTCCATGAGCGCTACGAGGCGATGCCTGAGGAGACGTGGGCCGAGCTGGTCGGAGGAGTTGTCTATATGCCGTCGCCCGTCCGCTCGGAACATGGAGACTACGACGAAGTTGTTGCCCTGTGGACCGCAACTTACCGGCGGGCGACCAAGGGCCTTCGCGGCGGCCGGAACTCGACCGTGATCCTGGATATCAGCGGTGAATGCCAGCCCGATGGCCAACTGCGGATTCCCCAGGCGCTGGGCGGCCAGACCCGCATCGAAGCGGGATTCATCGTCGGCGCCCCCGAGCTGGCCATCGAGATTTCGCGCACCAGCCGGTATTACGACCTGAACCAGAAGAAGGCCGACTACGAGCGGGGAGGCGTCCTCGAATACGTCGTCTTCGAGCTCGATCCGGACCAGGTCCACTGGTTCATCCGACGCGGCGATCACTTCGAGGACTTGCCGCCTGGCCCGGACGGGATCTATCGCTCCGAGGTCTTCCCGGGACTCTGGCTGGATCCCGGGGCGTTCTATGCGGAGGACCTCGACCGGCTCATCGAAGTCCTAAACCAGGGCCTGGCGACGCCCGAGCACGCGCGGTTCGCGGAGCGACTGCTCCGCGGCGGCGCCGCGTGGAGGCTGCAATGAGCATCGCCGAGCGAACGCGGCCCAAGACGAAGCTCCCCCCGCTGGTGCATGGCGAGCACCTCGACCAGCCGACATTCCACGAGCGCTACGAGGCGATGCCGCCGGAGACGCGGGCCGAGCTCGTCGAGGGAGTCGTGTACATGCCGTCGCCGATGCGCCTCGACCACGGGAAGGAAAGCCGGTTCGTCGCCGGCTGGCTGGATCGCTACGAGGGCTACACGCCGGGAGTCGGGGGTGCGGACGGTGCGACCGTCAAGCTGGACCTCCGGGGCGAGCCGCAGCCGGACCACTTCCTGCTGATTGAACCGGAATGCGGCGGCCAGATCACAGTAGACGAGGATGATTACTGCGTCGGTGCTCCGGAATTGGTCGTGGAGATCGCCAAGGCCACACGCTCCTACGACCTGGTCCAGAAGAAGGCCGACTACGAGCGGGCGGGAGTTCAGGAATACGTGGTCGTCGAGCTCGACCCGGATCGGATCCACTGGTTCATCCGCCGGGGAGAACGTTTTGAGGAGATGCGGCCCGGGCGAGACGGGATCTATCGCTCGAAGGTCTTTCCCGGGCTCTGGCTCGATCCTGTCGCACTCTTCGCCAGAGACCGGCGTCGGCGGGACGAAGTCCTGGAGCAGGGAGTCCAATCTCCGCGCCATGCCGCCTTTGTGGCGCGGCTGGCTCGTGCCCGCGCGAAGAGGATGGGTCGATGAGTATCGCCGAGCGGGTGCGAGCGCCGAAGGCGAATCGATCAGTCAGCCTGTTGAGGGGCTTTTGCCCTCGAACCTGCGTGGGCCGTTGAGCCGACCGTTCAGCCCGCTCGATCCTTGAGGAGCCGGACCTCCTCCTGGAGCATCTTCTGCACGCGGTGCTTGGCGACGAAGACGTGTGCCACGGGGATCCCCAGCCGCTCGGCCGCCTCGACGCCGGAGAGCCCGTCGATCGCGGTGAGCTGGAACGCGTCCCAGGTGGCCGGTTTGACCCGCCCCTTGATGCGGTGCATCGCCACCTCGAGCAGCTCGCGGTCGAACGCCTCCTCGAGCCGCCGCTCCAGGTCGGATTGGGCCTCGGCGGAGTCGGCGACCTGCGAGATCGATCCCGCCATGCGGCCGGGATCCTTGCGCCGGGCGGCGAGGAAGTCGCTCCAGGCGTGCTGGGTCACGGTCTTGAGCCACGCCCGGAAACTCTTGTCCGGGTCGTACCGGAACTTGCGGAGCGCGGCGAAGAGCTTGACGAGCACGTCCTGGGCGACGTCGTCGGCGTCGGAGTCTTGCAGGCCCCAGGCCAGGCACCAGCGGCGAATCCGCGGCTGATAGCGCTCGATGAAGAGCTGCCACGCCTGCGGATCATCGGGGTTGACCTGGATGCGCTCCAGGAGCGTCAGCGACGTATCGGTATCGCGACCGGCCGACATCGGCGGACCCTCGTCCGGATGGCGACGAGCCGGCCGGGGGATGGGTGCGGCCACGGATCGCGAATCGACTTCGCATCCTCTCGGGGCCGGGCCGCTCGCCGCCAGCCCTCAGATTATCACATGAGGGCGACGGCGCACAGGAAATACCGATGGCCGACCGGCCAGACCGATTCGTCGCGGACCCGCCCCGAGGCCGAGATACCGGGTCGCCAGCAGGGCAACGCCCACGCAGCCGGACGCGAGGCCCGGCTCGTCGCTCGCCGGCCGACGAGTCGAGGGGACGATCTCTCCGGGGTCGGATCCCGCACGATCGGTCCCGAGCCGCGCAAGAGCCGCGTCGATCGCTCCCGTTCGTGAGGATGTCGGCTCGTGGGCACGCCATCCTTCGTCGGGCACCGACTCCGGCCCGGGAGTGACGGATCGGTCCGCGCCGTGCAACCCGTCGGCCGGCGGCCGCTCGGGGACCGACCGGAGACCAGATCCACCACCTTGCGTCGGGTGACCGGGACCCAGAGGCGGGTCCGTCGCTTCGCCCGGCCCCATGATCCCGCCCGCGTTCTCGCCGCTCAGTTCCTCCAATGCCTCATCGAGCCCCAGGACCAGCCGTTCCCACGGCGCCAGTGCCGCCGGGATCGTCGTCGCGACCGCGGCGGGCTCTTCCGATCCGTCGGTGGGGCCCGATGTCGCGCCGACTCCGCGGGCCGCCGAGATCGGCCCTTGGCCCACGGTGATCCCTGGGGCGACCACGGACGCCATCACGCCCGACGAGCCCGCCTCCACCAGTCCGGGACCCGCTCCCTCACCCGAGCCCTCGAGCGTCAACGTCAAGACGGTCGCCACCAGCGGCAGCGAGGTATCGCGCAAGGCCACCAGTTGCACCGAAACGAAGGGTGTTGGCGAGCCCGCCTCGGTCGCCGCCCCGCTCGATAGCGCCGGGGCGATTGACGACGTCGCGGCGCCGCTCGTCGCCGTCCCCGTCTCGATCTCCGTCGCCAGGCTGAAAGCGACCAGGTCGGCCGACTCCCGGCCCGCCGTCGCCGCGTAGAATTCGACCGTGCCGCCGGTCAACACCGAGAACGCCAGGGCCGTCGGGTCGGGGAGGTCCGGCTCGGACTCGACCGAAACCAGGCTCAGGCCCTCGTCGCCCCCTTCGAACAGCGCCAGCTCCCCGTCGCCGGTGTTGCCCACCACCAGGTCGTCGAAGCCGTTGCCGGCGTCGAAGGCGAACGCCGTCGTCGGATCCACGCCGCCGGAGTCGAGCGTGCTGATGACCGGCGCGTTCCCCTCGAAGCCCGAGATCACCGTCAGGTCGTTGGAACGGGCGTTGACGGTCACCAGCACCGGCCCGCCGGACTGGCCGGCGGCGTTGGTTATGAAGGTCGGGCCCGGATCACTTCCCACGGGGTAGAGCCTGGGATCCTGGTCGTTGAAGAAGCCTTGACCCACCCCATGCAGCAGCGCGACGTCGTTGGACTGGCTGTTGGTCACCAGGAGATCGAGATAAGGGCTCCCGCTGAAGTGGCCCACCACCGTGGAGACCGGCCCCGTGCCGCCGGAGTTCAGCCGCGGACCGGCCGAGAACGCGATCGGGCCCCCTTTCAGCGATTGGTTCAACAGGATCGACACCTGGTTCGAGCCCTGATCGGCGATGATCAGATCGGGCAGCGAGCCGGTTAGATTCGCCACGGTGATCCCGACCGGGTTGGTGCCCACGAAATAGCCGTGCCCGCCATTGACCGCCGGCCCGAACTGGCCGTTCCCCAGGCCGGGATAGATCAAGACGTTGTTGCTGCCGCTATTGGCCACGATCAGGTCGGGAATGCCGTCGCCGTTCAGGTCCGCCAGCGCCACGGCGCCGGGCTCGAGCAGGCCGGTCGATTGATCGCCCAGGACCGACGCGTTACCGGCCCCGTAGTCGACGACGACGCGATCGAGCCCGGGGTCGGCGTAGATGATGTCCTTCGAGCCGTCGCCGGTCAGGTCCGCCACGGCGAGCGCGACGGTCTGGGTGGCCTCACGGTAGGGCTGGAAGGTGCCGTTGCCGTTCCCCAGGAAGATCAGGACATCACCGTAAGAGTCGCCGACCAGCAGGTCGAGCTTGCCGTCGCCGGTCAAGTTGGCGACCGTCAGGCCGTCGGCTCCCGCCGGCACCGCGTAGGTGGTCGGCGGCAGGAATCCGCCCTTGCCGTCGCCCAGGTAGACGAACAACCCCGCCGGGCCGAGCGCGGCCACATCCTCGATGCCGTTATCGGCGAAGTCGCCCATGCGCACGACCAGGGCGGGACCGGGGGTCGGGATCGTCACGGGATCGGCGAAGCGACCGCCGCCCAGGTTGTCCAGGATGTCGAGGGTGTTCGAGCCTGCGTTGATCGTCACCAGGTCGGTCGGACCGCCCGGGACGATCGGGCCACCGGCCACGCCCGCGGTCGCCTCCTGGCTGGCGACCTCGGGCGAACTGCCGGGATCGATCGCCGACCATCCGGTCCCCGCGCGATAGGGCACCGGGGCCGCGAATTGGCCGTCGCCCAGGTTCCGCAGCACGCTCACCTGGCCGGTGAAGTTGTTGGTGACCACCAGGTCGAGCTCGCCGTCGCCGGTGGTGTCGACGGCCTCGACGTCGGAGGTGCCCAGGCCCACCGAGAGCGTCACCGCCGGGAGAAACGGCTGGCCCGAACCGGTCCCGACGCCCGCCGGCCCGCTGTTGAGGAACACCGAGAGCGTACCGTCTCCCGCGTTGCTGACGACCAGGTCGTCCCACCCGCTCCCCGTGAGGTCGGCCGGGATGATCTCGGCCGGGATCTGGCCGGTGGCCAGGGAGCGAAGGTAGACGAAGCCACCCCCGCTGTAGGCGTAGAGGGCGATGTTGTCGTCATTCGCGTCCACGCTCGCCAGCAGCGGGCCGTCGATCGTATTCGGCACCCAGGCGATGTCGCGGGACGGATCGTTCGGGTTGATCGTCACGGGCGGCTCGAACGCCACGGGCTGGCCGGGAATCCCCTGGCGGTACAGGATATCACCCGCGCCGTCGACCACCAGCACGTCATCGGTACCGTCCCCGTTGACGTCGGCCAGCACCGGGTTGCTCCGGGGCAGGAGGTCCACCGCGCCGGCGCCCCGGAACGTGCCGTCGCCGTTGCCGAACAGCACCGAGACGGTGCCGGAGACCTGATCCGCCGTGGCCAGATCGGTCTGGCCGTCGCCGTAGAAGTTCCCCGCCGCCAGCCCGCCCGGGAACCGGCCGATGTAGTAGGCCGTGGTGGACGTGAACGTGCCGTCTCCGCTCCCCATCAGGATAAAAACGGCTCCCCCAGATTGCGGAGCGGGGGAGTACCCTGAGTTCACATCGCCCTCGGCCAGCACGGCCAGGTCGACCCGGCCGTCGCCATTGAAGTCGCCCGCGATGATCGGTTCCGGCGGCGTGGTCCCACCCAGGTCGTAGCTCAACGGATACCACGACCCGACCCGGAACGTACCGTCACCGTTCCCGAGCAGGACGGTGAAACCGCCCTGATAGGCGACGGCGATGTCGGGCACGCCGCTACCCGTGAAATCCGCCGAGGTGGCGGTGAGGACCTCGTCGCCGGCCGTGATGGGGCTCCCGTTGTAAAGATCGAGCGGGGGGCTCTCGATGCGACTCCGAAGGGAACCGTCGCGGTTGAACGTCAGCACGCTGACGCCGGCGCCGATCGCGGCGATCTCGAGCTGATTGCCTCCGTTAAAATACCCCGTCACCAGGGCATTGGCGTCGGTGATCGTCGGGTATTCGCGTGCGGGCTGGAACATCCCGTCGCCATTGCCCATGAAGAGGAAAACATCGCCCCCGCTGGCGACCGCCAGGTCGATCTTGCCGTTGCCGGTGAAATCTCCGGCTACAAGGTAGGTGGGATCGAACCCATCCCACGACAACACGGGACCCGGCTGGAAGGTGCCGTCGCCATTGCCCAGGAGGATCGTGATCTGGCCCTCGGGTAGGCCCCCCAGTGGCTGCGGGATCCGGTCCAGGACCGCCAGGTCGGTCCGGCCGTCGCCGTTGAAGTCGTCGGCCACCAGGGCGAACGGGTCCGGCCCCGCCGGGAACGCGCCAGCGGACGTGAACGAGCCGCCGCCATTGCCCAGGAGGATGGTCACGGTCCCTGCGGCGCCATTGGTGACCGCCAGGTCGAGCTTGCCGTCGTTGTTGAAATCCGCGCTCACCATCGACGTCGGATCATCGCCGGCGCCGTTCGCGAGTGCGGACTGGAAGGACCCATCGCCATTCCCGAGGAGGACGTCGAAGCTCGCGGGCGGCTGGGGGACGTCCTGATCGATGATGGTCTCCAGGGCGACGTCGAGCCGGCCATCGCCGTTGAAATCGGCCGCCACCAGCGCGGTCGGCTGATAGGCCACCTGCGACTGCCGCAGGAGGTCAAACGACCCATCCGCCGCGGCCTGGAGCACCGAGATGTCGCCGCTCAAGTTGTCGTAGGCGGCGAGCTGCTGCCGGCCGTCGTCGACGAAGCCGCCGGAAATGAGCGAGAGGAACCCCGTCGCGACCGACAACTCAACGGGAGCCTCGAACCCGCTGCCGCCGTTCATCAACACGGAGACATGGGTATCCGCGGACCCCGGCAGCCCGCCCGGAGGCGCCGGGATGCCGCTGACGAGGGCCAGGTCGAGCCTCCCATCCCCCGTGAAGTCGCCGGCCACCAGCGAGCCGGCCACGCTATCGGCGGGCAAATCGAGCGGGTCGCCGGCGGAGGATGGGAGGTATCCCGCCCAGAAGTCTTGCTCGGGCTGGAAGGTGCCGTTTCCGTTGTTCAGGAGCACGGTCACGAGTCCGGTCGGAACTCCCCCGGATGCCGGCCAGGGAGCACCACCCGAACCGGCAACGCTGCTGTAGGAGAGGTTCGACAAGATCGCCAGGTCAACCTTGCCGTTACCGGTGAAATTCCCGGCCACGATCGACTGCGGTCCTGCCCCCGGCTGCGGCCCCAACCCGATCGCGTCATTCACGGCCGGCTGGAAGGTGCCATCACCGTTATTCATGAGGACCGAGACGGTGCTGGTACCCTGGTTGGCCACCGCCAGGTCGAGCGACCCGTCCCCGTTGAGGTCGGCGGCCACCATCGAGACGGGATCACCTCCCACGTCGTCAGTCGACGCGTATTGGAACGTGCCATCGCCGTTGCCGATCAGGACGTCGACCGTACCCGCGGTGGCGTCGGCCAGGGCGAGGTCGAGCGTGCCATCGCCGTTGAAGTCCCCGGCGACGATGGCCGTGAAGTCGTCGTTGGGATTGGGCAAGAGTAAGGCGAGCGGAGTGACCTGGAAGCTCCCATCTCCCAGTCCCAGGAACACGCCCTGGGGCGTGGCGATGTCGATGACGCCATTGCCAGTAAAGTCCCCCGTCGTGAACGGGACCGACCCGTCGCTCTGGGGGATCGTGACCGGCTCACCCGGTGGAGACCCCGATGTCAGGGTCGTCGTGAGGGTATAGTCGCCCGTACCGGGCGGGCCCTCCACGCGGAGGAAGTAGGTGCCGATCGCGACGTGCTCGTCGATGACGTCGGCACCGCCACTCGAGTTGACGCCATCGTTTTCCACGAGCACGTCGCCCTGCGAATCGAGCAGCAGGACTTGCAACGCGGGCCCCTTTGGCGAGAGCGTCGCGAGCAGTCGCGCGTCGCCCGCCGCGTCGATCTCGTAAGTATCGGAGACGCTCCCCGAACTTGATGGCGCCGGCGTAGCGGACACGGTCAACTCGGCCGGCTGCACGCCGCCGCTCATGCCGACGCCGTCCGCCGTCAGACCGCGGAGCGTGAGATCCGCGCTGTCGACGGTCAAGTCGTTGCCGCCCGAGAAACCCGACACGATCTGGATGAGCGGCGTGCCGGCGTAGCCGGGTTGAGACGTTCCGTCGATCACGAGCGACGTGGTGATGTCGGGCAGGGGCGTGCCGAGGACGATGGTCTGCACGCCAGTACCGGGGATATCGAAGTCGATGGTGTTCGTCCCGCCGGGCGCCGCGTTCGAAATCGAGGATCGCCTGGCGGAGCGAGCCGGGAGCGGGGGTCGGGTCCGGGCCGGAGGTCCAGTCGGCCGTGGTGGTCACCGTGAAGACGAGATTGGCGGTGGCCACCGTGATGGGGACCTGCGCGACCAGGGCGCGGCGCGCTTGCGACTGGCCGTTCACGCTCAACGTGACGTCGCCCAGGAACCCGGCGGGCACCCTGAGGGCCATCCTCGAGAGCGCCGCATTCAGAGTTGAAAGGGGGCCGCTGTAGGACAGGGAACTCGTGCCGTCACCGGAACCGCTCAGACCGCGTGTGGTCCCGAGGGTCAGCGTGCCCGCCGCGGCGGAGAGCGACAGCGACCACGTCGGATCGAACGGACCGGCATCGGGATCCTCCAGGGCGATCGCATCGCCCGCCGCGGCGGAGAACACCATCGGCCCCCCGGAGACGAAGCGGATCCCCGCGGGGGGCTGATTCAGCTCGCCGACCCGCAGCGCGGAAAGCTGTGTCGTATTTCCCAGGAAGTCGGTGGCCGTCGCTGTGATGATCGGCAAGCCCGCCGGCGGCGTGAACGGCACGGAGAAGACCGCTTCGCCCTGGGCGTTCGAGGTCACGTTGATCGAGCCGAGGTAGTCCTGGGCTTCTCCGGAACCATCGGCGTTGTAGGCGGGACTCGCGAAGAAATCGAGTGTCAACGTCAGCCCGGCCACGCCGACGTCCAGCCAGCCTTCGAGCTGGCCGCCGGCCGTCGAGAGCAGGACCGGGGCGCTGGCGGGGACGCCGAGACCGATGGCATCTCCTTGATTGCCGAAGATCTCGTTCTCCCGGATGGTGTTCCCGCTGAAGTACGCCCAGATGATGACACCGTCATCCGTGTTATTCGCGATGACGTTGCCGGCTCCGGCGCTCGTGCCGCCGATCGTGTTGTTTCCGCAACCGTAGTCGACCTCGACACCGCTTCCCCCGTTACCGAGCGCGACGGCGTCGGTCACATCCGTCCCGATCCGGTTTCCGGCGACGGTATTACCGCTCGACCCGTTGGTGATCTGCACGCCGTCCGCTCCGTTGCCGGAGATGACGTTCGCCTCGTCGCCCACGCTCGGTCCGCCGATCGGGTTGACACCGATCCAGTTGTTCGAGGGGCCCTCGGCGATGAAGACGCCGTCCCCGCCGACGCCCAGCGCGTGGGTCCCGGTCACGTCGGTACCGATGAAGTTCCCCGCGACGACGTTGCCGTCGGTATCGGCGCCGTAGATGTCGATGGCATCGTTGCCGCTCCCCGCGATGATGTTGCGCTCGCCGACGTCGTCGACGCTCTGACCATCGGTGCCGATCCGGTTGTCCGACGCACCGTCGGAGATCGCGACGCCTCCGCCGAAGATGTCCCCCTGAATGTCAGAGATGGGCTGGGTGCCATTGTCCAGGGCGACGGTCCCCGAGAAATCGGTCCCGATGAGGTTGCCCGCGACGACGTTGGCGTTGGTCCCCGTTCCGTTGATCCAGACGCCCGCGAACAGGTTGCCGCTGAGGAGGTTCCGCTCGGCGGCGTCGTTGATGCCGTCGCCGTTGGTGCCCACCAGGTTATCCGTCGCTCCGGCATCGATCTCGACGCCGTAATCGTTGGGGATGGCCTGGGTGCCGGTCGGGTCGGTGCCGAGGAAATCGCCGTAGATCCAATCGCCGGTCGCGGCCGTGCGCGTGATGTGGACGGCGGCCCCGGAGGAGAATCCGCCGATGTCCAGGCCGCGGACGGTGACGTCGGAGGCCGTGATGAACAGGCCATCGCGACCTCCGGCGAGCTGCCCATCGATCTCGACCAGTGGCGTGCCGGCGAAGCCGGGCTGGGTGCCGCCGTCGATCAGCACCGGGTTGGCGATCGCGGGCAGAGGAGAATCGGGGTCGATGATCGGAAGCACCGAGGCCGGGATGTCGAAGTCGATCTCATTCGTGGCGCCGGCGGCGGCGTCCAGGTCGAGGATCGCCTGGCGGAGCGAGCCCGGGCCGCTGTCGGCCGTGTTGCTGACCACGAATGTGGAGAGCAGCATCCGGTCTTCCATCCATTCGAGCCGAGGCCGCTGCCGGAACAGGGCCGGACGGAGCGCCGTGCGTCGCGGGCGGCGGTGGGAGGGCTTCGAGGAGCGAATCGTGGCGGTCATGGGATTGGTTCCGGCGAAGGGTCTCGGTGCCTTGAATCGTGGAGACGTGACGATTTCACCGCCCTCCGGCTGCCGTTGCGGTCGTTCGGGTCGGGACGCGGCCGGCCAGGGCCATTCGTCGGATCTCGGGCCGCCAGGACCGCCGTCGCAGGCCCCTCAACTGGGCCGCCAGCAGGGGGACGGCAACGCACATCGGCGCCAGGCCGGGCTCGTCCGCCCCCGGCCAGGGCATCGCAGGATCGATCTCCGCCGATCCATACCTCGTCCGATCGGAACCGAGTCGCGCGACGGTCGCGTCGCTCGCGTCCGCGGACGTCGAACTCGGGTCATCGGTTCCGATGGGTGGACCGCCCTGGGCTGGAACACCAGGGCTCGGCGGCGGTTCGGACCGATCCGTCGGCTCGGGCGGGGCCATCATCCCGCCCGCGTTCTCCCGTTCCAGCTCCTCGAGCGCCTTGTCGAGGCCCAGCACGAACTGCTCCCAGGGGGCGAGCACCGCCGCGGCCGCCGTCGCGGCGCCGGACTCGTCCCCGTCCTCGGCCGGGTCCGACGACGCACCACTCCCGCGGGGCGTCGCGAACGGCCCTTGCCCGGCCGATGTCCCCGGCCCCGCCGTCGTTGCGACCGTCGCCAGGCCTTCCTCCTCCGCGAAGCTCGGGCCCGTCTCCTCGGACGAGTTCGACACCGTCAGCGTCAACACGGTCGCCGCCAGCGGCAGCGACGTGTCGTGCAACGCGATCAGTTGGACCGATACGGCGGACGAGGGCGAGACCGCGCCGGTGCCCGTCTCTGTCGCCGACACGGAAGATGTGGGCGATGACGCGGCCGGGCCCGTCGCGGTCCCCGCCGGCTGTCCCGAGGCGGTGGATGTCGCCGAGCCCGAGCCGGTCTCCGTCCCCGTCCCCCCGCCCGTCTCGGACCCGGTCTCCGTCGCCAGGCCCAGCGCCACCAAGTCGGCCGACTCGCGGCCGGCCGTCGCCGCGTAGAACTGCACCGCTCCCGTCGTCAGCGCCGAGAACGACAGGGCCGTCGGGTCGGGCAGGTTCGGCTCGGATCCGATCGAGGTCAGGCTCAGACCCTGGGGACCGCCCACGAACAGGGCCAGTACCCCGTCGGCGGTGTTACCCACCACCAGGTCCTCGAATCCGTCGCTCTGCTCGAACGCGAACGCCGTCGTCGGGTCCACGCCGCCGGAAGTGTACAGGCTGACCGCCGGATCGGCCCCCGCGAAATCCGCGATCACCGTCACGTCGTTGGAGCCGGCATTGACCGTCACCAGCTCGGGCTGGCCGCCGAAGTTGCCGACGAAGCTCGCCGTCGGATCGGCTCCGACCGAGTAGATCCTCGGGTCCTGGTCGTCGAAGAAGCCCTGGCCGACTCCGGGCAGCAACGTGACGTCGTTGGACAGGCTGTTGGTCACCAGCAGGTCGGGATACGGACCGCCGGAAACGTTCTCCACCACCGTGGAGACCGGGCCCGAGCCGCCGGAGTTCAGCCGCGGACCCGCCGCGAACGCGATCGCGCCGCCCGGCTGCGACTGGTTGAGCAGGATCGACACCTGGTCCGACCCCTCGTCGGCGACCACCAGGTCGGGCAAGGCGCCCGTGAGATAGGCCACCGTGATCCCCACCGGGTTGGTCCCCACGAAATAGCCGTTGCCGTCATTGATCGCCGGCCCGAACTGGCCGTTGCCCAGGCCGGGATAAATCAAGACGTTGTTGCTGCCGCTGTTGGCCACGATCAGGTCGGGGATGCCGTCGCCGTTGAGGTCCGCCAGGGCCACGGCGCCGGGCTCGAGCAGGCCGGTGGACTGATCGGCCAGGACATCGGAGTTGCCGGCGCCGTAATCGACGACCACGCGATCGAGCCCCTGGTCGGCGTAGATGATGTCCTTCTGGCCGTCGCCGGTCAGGTCGGCGACGGCCAGCTCGATGGTCTGGGTGGCTTCATGATAGGGCTGGAAGGTCCCGTCGCCGTTGCCCAGCAGGACCAGCACGTCGCCATAGGCATCCCCGACGAGCAGGTCAAGCTTGCCGTCGCCCAGCAGGTCGGCGACCGTCAGCCCGTCGGAGTCTGGCGGCACGGCATAGGTCGTGGGCGGCAGGAACTCGCCGCGCCCATCGCCCAGATAGATCTCCAGCCCGGTCGCGGTGAGCACGGCCAGGTCGGGGATGCCGTCGCCGGTGAAGTCGGCCATGCGGATGATTCGAGCCGTGCTCTGCGATTGGAAGGTGACCGGTTGGCCGAGCCGACCGCCGCCCAGGCCCGCGAGGACGTCCAGCGTGTCGGTGGTCGCGTTGACCGTGACCAGGTCGGGGGGACCGCCCGGGACGAGGGACCCGGCGGCCACGCCGATCGTCGCGTCAAGGCTGCTCACCTCGGTGTTGCCGTCCGGATCGATCACCGGCAGGCTGGTCCCGGCCTGATAGGGGACAGGCGGATCGAAGGTGGCGTCACCCCGGTTGTGCAGGACGCTGACCTGGCCGGTCAGCTCGTTGGTGACGACCAGGTCGAGATGCCCGTCGCCGCTGACGTCGAGCGCCTGGACATCCGAGGCCCCGAGCCCGACCGCGATCGTCACCGACGGCAGGAACGGCGAGGAGAACCCGGTCGCGATGCTGCCGAGGCCGTTGTCGCGGAAGAATGAGAGCGTACCGTCCCCGGCGTTACGCACCACCAGGTCGTCCCAGCCGGTGCCGGTGAAGTCGGCGGCGATGATCTGCGCCGGCAGCGGACCGGTCGCCAGCGAACCGACCTGGACGAAGGCCCCGCCGCGATACGCGTAGAGCGAGACGGCGTCGTCCCGGGCGTCGACGCTGGCCAGGAGCGGCCCATCGAGCGAATCGGGCACCCAGGCGATGTCGCGGGACGGGCGGCCCGGGTTGACGATGATCGGCGGCTCCCACAGTCCCGGCTGGCCGGGGAGGCCCTGGCGGTAGAGGATGTCGCCGTCGCCGTCGACGACCAGCACGTCGTCGGTCCCGTCGCCATTGACGTCGGCCACGATCGGGTTGGCCGCGGCCGTAGTGTCGGCCTCGCCGGGCAGGGAGTACCTGCCGTCGCCGTCGTTCAGCAGGACCGTGGCGGCGGTGGTGCCGTCACCCAGGAGCCCCGACCCGGCGACGGCCACGTCGGGCTTGCCGTCGCCGTTGAAGTCGCCCACGAGGAGATTGGAGACGACGACGCCAGCAGGAACGCCGACGGCCGGCTGGAACGTCCCGTCGCCGTTGCCTTCCAGGAACTGCATGTCGTCGTTGATGCCCCCTCCGAGGACCAGGTCGAGCTTGCCGTCGCCGTTGAAATCCCCCAACGCCAGCCCTGCGTTGGTCACGGGATAAGTCACGGGCGGCCGGAACGTCCCGTCGCCATTGCCCATCAGGATCGACACGCCGCCGGCGAACGCATCGTCGACGGCGAGGTCGACGATGCCATTCCCGCTGAGATCCCCTGCCACGAGGCCTTCGTTGGTGAAACCCGCGATCCCGGAGCCGGGAACGCCGGGATCGCCGGGTCCCAGCACGTCGTTCACCGCAGGCTGGAATGTCCCGTCTCCATTCCCCATCAGGATCGAGACCTCGTTGCTCCACGTGTCGTAGACCGCCAGGTCGAGGATGCCATTCCCGCTGAGATCCGCGGCCACGATGCCGTCGGGTTGATACCCGACGGTGTAGGCGACCGGCGGCCGGAACGTCCCGTCGCCGTTGCCGAGGAAGACCGAGACGCGATCGCCCACCACGGTCGTCACGGCCAGGTCGAGGATGCCGTCGCCAGCGAAATCCCCGGCCACGATCGCGGCCGGCAGCCCTCCGGGGATAAACCCCTCGGATGGCGGCGGTTGGTCGAAGGAGTAAGTGACGGGGGCCTGGAACGTCCCGTCGCCATTGCCGAGAAGGATCCAGAGGTCGTCGGACCCGGCGAACCCGGTGGTCACGGCGGCCAGGTCGAGGCGGCCGTCGCCGTTGAAATCACCCGTGACCAGTGCCGTGATATTTCCACGGAGGGAGGATGTCTGTCCGGGGATGAAGGTGCCGTCGCCGTTCCCGAGCAGGATGGTGATCTCGCTCCCGCTGCCACCCGCAATGGCCAGGTCGAGCCGGCCATCGCCGTTGAAATCACCCGCGGCCATCGCCAGGACGGTCCCGATCTGCGTCAATAAAGGAGCCGGGAAATGGCCGCCGCCGTCGCCGAGCAGGATCGCGACGTTGTTCGAAGTTGTATTCGTGACGGCCAGGTCGAGCTTGCCGTCGCCGTTGAAGTCACCCGCCGCGACGCCCACGGAGAACAACGCGCCGGCCACGACGAGGTTCTCCGGCTTCTGGAACGTCCCGTCGCCGTCGCCCACCATGATCGAGACATTGCTGGAACCGCTCTCCGCGATGGCCAGATCGAACTTGCCGTCGTCGTTGAAATCGCCGACCGCGATCCCGCCCGGCTCGCCGCCGGTCGGATAGTTCACGTCGGGCTGGAACGTGCCGTCGCCGTTGCCCATCAGGATCGATACCGTGAACTCCTGCTGGTTGGACACGGCCAGGTCGAGGACGCCATTGCCGCTGAAATCGGCCGCCACCACGGCGCACGGCGAGGCGAACGTCGTCTCTCCGACCGGGTAGACGACCTGGGGCCGGAAGCTCCCGTCGCCGTTCCCCATCAGGACCGACACCGTGTTGTCGAAGTAGTTGGCCACGGCCAGGTCGAGCTTGCCGTCGCGGTCGAAATCTCCCGCCGTGATGGCGTCGGGGACGTTTCCGGTGGCGTAGGTGACCTGGGGTTCGAAGGTGCCGTCGCCGTGGCCCAGCAGGATCGACACATCATTGTCGTTGCCGTTGGCGACGGCCAGGTCGAGCTTGCCGTCGCCGTTGAAGTCTCCCGCCACGATGGCATCGGGACCGCCCCCGACGGGGACGGCGACGGCCGGCCGGAACGTCCCGTCGCCGTTCCCCATCAGGATCGACACGGTGTCCGAGCCGGAATTGGTCACGGCCAGGTCGAGGATGCCGTCGCCGGCGAAATCGCCCGCCACGATCGCGTCGGGGGTGGGACCGACGGGATAAACGACGGCGGGCTGAAAGGTCCCATCGCCGTTGCCCATCAGGACCGAGACGGTGTTGTCCGCGAGGTTCGTGACCGCGAGGTCAAGGATGCCGTTGCCGCTGAAATCCCCCGATGTGATCGCGGTCGGGTCGTTCCCGACCGGTATCAACTGGCGCGGCTCGTCGGAGGGCCGGGCGATCACCGTGAGCGTGAACGAGCCACCGCCGGCGCCATCCTGGACCTGGAGGGTGTAGGTCCCGGACGCGACGTAGGTGTCGAGCGCGGCGACCGAGGCCGCCACCGTCGGGTCCTCGCCCCGCATGACGAGCTGGCCCCGGGAGTCGAGCAGCGACAGCGAGGCCGTCGTGCCCGTCGCCGCGACCGTGACCGTCAGGTCCTGACCTTCGGTGACGTCGAATGGATAATCGATCGTCGCCGCGGGTGCGCCGGGGAACGGGATCGACTCCAGGGAGACCGTGGTCGAAGTGCTCCCGGCCGAGAGGTCACACCCGCCGATTAGCAGGCCCTTTACGGTGAGATCGACGCCCGCGGAGAGCGCGTCGGCATCCTCGCTCCCCTGGCCGACGACCGCGACGAGCGGCGTCCCGGCGTAGCCCGGCTGCGACGTGCCGTCGATGACCACCGGCGTCGCGATCGCCGGCAGGGGCGAGGCCGGCGCGATCGTCCGGATGCCGGTACCGGGGATGTCGAAGTCGATCGTATTCGTCCCGCCCGGGGCGTCGTTGGAATCGAGGATGGACTGCCGGAGCGATCCCGGGCCGGTATCGGCGGTGGTCGTCACCTCGAATCGACCAGTCGTCACAACAAGCGGGATCTGAGCGGCAACGGGAAAGGCGTCGCCGGACATCGCCTCCAGGATCAGCGTCGGCTTCCCCTCGTAGTCCGGCGGCGCTGCCCACGTCAGCCCGTCGAGAGCCGCGTCGAGGTCGGCGATCGAGCCGGAGTACGACAGCACGCCGGTGCCATCGCCCGATCCGATCAGGCCGGCGGTCGTCGCGAGCGTGAGCGTGCCCACGGGGGCCGAGAGCGTCAGGTCCCACGTGAACGCGAATGGCCCGGCCCAGGGGTCTTCGAGCGCGATCGGACGGTCCGCCGACGAGGTAAAGCTCACCATCTGGCCGGGGGCAAGGCGGATCGGCTGCGGGGGGACCTCCGCCGCCCCCTGGCGAAACGACGTCAACTCGGACGTGCCGATCCAGGAGACGCTCGCCGTGGCCGTGATCACCGGCATGCCGGCCGGCGGCGTGAACGGCGTGGTGAAGAGGACCTGCCCGCCCTCGTCGGTCGTCGCCTGGACCGAGCCCAGGTAATCCTGCGCCTCGCCCGAGTCGCCCGGCCCGTAGCCGGCACTCGCGTAGACGTCGATCCGATAGGTCTGTTGCGGCTCGCTCTCGCCCAGCCAACCCTGGATCTCGCCGCCCGCGGTCACGACCATCAACGGGGAGTTCTGCCAGTCGTTGGGCCCCCCCTGGTTGAAGCTCCGATTCGGCGACACCCCGTCGTCACCCAGGTCGATGGCCTGTCCCGCGTTGCCGAAGATCCGATCGGCCGTGATCTGGTCGCCATTCGACTGATCATTGTCCGCCTGGTCGCCGGTGACGACGACCCCCGGCCCGCTGTTGTCGGTGATCAGGTCGCCCGCGTCCGCCGCGGTCCCCCCGAGCGTGTTGTACGACGCGCCCTGGCTGAAGTCCACGCCGCCCCGGGCATTGCCCAGCTCCAGCGTCCCGGTCGAGTCGGTGCCGATGAAGTCTCCTTCGACGACGTTCTCGTTCGCCCCATTGATCGTGACGCCCCAGTCGCCGTTGTCGGAGATGACATCGGCATCGCCCGGATCCGTACCGCCGATTTCGTTGGACAAAGACCCGTCGATCTCGATCCCCGCCTTTGCATTGCCCAGCGGAAGCCGGGCGGTCGCGTCCGTCCCGATGTCGTCACCGGTAACCACATTGGAATTCGCCTGGTCGGCGATCTGAACGCCATCGCCTCCGTTGCCCGAGATCACGTTCCCCTCGTCGGCCGCCACCCCGCCCGCGACACCACCGGCGCCGACAGTGTTGGACATCGCGTCGATGGCGATCAGGACGCCGTCGTCGGCGATGCGCAGGGCCGTTTTCCCGGTGGCATCCGTCCCGATGAGGTTCCCCGCCACGACGTTGTCGTCCGTGCCGCTGTCGATGATGTCGATGCCGTCGTTGTCGCTGCCGGCGATGACGTTCCGCTCGCCGGCGTCATCGACGCTCGTCCCGTCGGTGCCGATCCGATTGCCGGAGGCGCCCCCCTCGATCACAACCCCGCCGCCGATCGTCAAGACGTCGACGGCCGCCGGGGACGTGCCATTGTCCAGCGCGGTCTCACCGGTGAGCGTCGTCCCGATGAGGTTGCCCGCGATCGCATTCTGATCGGTCCCGGTGCCGTTGATCTCCACGCCCGCGAAGGTGTTGCCGCTCAGCAGATTCCGCTCGGTGGCGTCATCCACGCCGTCGCCGTTGGTCCCGATGAGGTTGCTGCTGGCCCCTCCGTCGATCTCGACACCTTCCTGGTCGGGCTCGGCCTTCGTGCCCGACGGATCCGTCCCCAGGAAGCAGGCGTAGACCCAGTCGCCAGTCGCGCCGGAGCTTGTGATGTGGATGCCGGCCCCCTGCGAGAAGCCATCGACGTCGAGGCCGCGAATGGTCACATCCGCGCCGGTGATCAGCAACCCGTCGCCGCCGACGGCCTGGCCGCCGTCGATCTCGATGAGCGGCGTGCCGCTATAGCCGGGCTGCGAGCGGCCGTCGATCAACACCGGTTTCACGATCGCGGGCAGGGGGGAGAGCGGGTCGATCGTCTGGACCCCCGAACCGGCGACGGCGAAGTCGATCGTGTTCGTCGCGCCGGTGGCGGCGTTGGAATCGAGGATCGCCTGGCGGAGCGAGCCCGGGCCGCTGTCGGCCGTGCTGCTGACCACGAAGGTCGAGAGCAGAGTCCGGTCTTCCATCCATTCGATCCGGGGCCGGAGCCGGAAGAGCGTCCCGCTGAACACGGCGGGCGGTGCGGTCCGTCGCGGGCGGCGACGGGACGGGTCGCGTTGCCGGACGGGTCGATAAGCGGGGGTCATGGTTTCGGCTCCGGAGGCGGTCTCGGCTCTACGAAAGCGGTTGGATTATCGGTGGTTGATTTGGTGTGGCCTTGGGGTCGGGCCGGTGATTTTGCTCGGAGGGGATCGACTCCCCGGGATTCCGTTGGGTGGCACGGGCCACCCTGGTTCCGTTGGTTGACTCTCGACCCCCCCTGACCCCCCCTTCTTAAGGGGGGGACGTCGGAATCGGCCCGCGCCGTTTGCCTCGGGGGGGAGGGGCGCGTGGCGGTCAACTTCTCAAGTGGCGACGACGGAGACCGGCCCGCTTTTATCCCCCCCTTAAGAAGGGGGGGTCAGGGGGGGTCGAGGACGGCCATCGCAAACGGGGTCAGAGGGCTCGCCCTCGCCGAATTCGGGCGGATTCCGGCGGGTATGCCAGCGCTCCCCGCGTGCAGAACCTCCCGGTTTCCCACCTTCGTCAGGGGGTAATTCGGCTGGCTGCGCCTCGCACAGCCCTGACGGATTCCTCCTCGACTCCCGCCTCTCGACGATCTCTCGCACGATCGCTTCCAGCACTCCTTCCAGGTTGTCGTAAATATCCACATTCAAGAATCGAACGACCCTGATCCCGAACGACTCGAGGAACGACTGACGCTTGTGATCGTATGCACGCCGGCCTTCGGCGAAGTGACTGTCCCTTCCAGCTCGATGCCCAGCTTGATCTCGGGCGAATAGAAGTCGATCACGAATGGCCCCACGCCATACTGGCGGCGGAACTTGCAGCTCAGGAGTTGACGCGCCTTGAGCTTCGACCAGAGGACCACCTCGGCGCTGGGCATGGCGTTGCGGAGTTCACGGCGCCTGGGCTTCTCATCGACGCGGTTGAAGAATTCGGTCATGGTGGTGCGATGGGCTCCTCGTCTTGTTGTCGCTCGGTGCACGGTTTGTCTGGGCGAGTTGGCCGTCCGCCTTCCCTCGGCGTCGTCGCAACTCGACCCCCCCTGACCCCCCCTTCTTAAGGGGGGGATTTAGGGTTCGCTCGACGCGGACACGGGCACCTCGTGGTGGTGGCTGTGCCCCCCTTCTTAAGGGGGGGATTTACGGTTCAACGCCTCGCGGATCGGGTCCGCCTTTACGGTTCGGCGCCTCGCTGACCGGACCCGCCAGGTCCATCGACGTCAATCGGCGGTGGAGCGTCTTCAGGTCGGGGTCGGCAAGGATGACCTCCTTCAGGAACCACGAGCGGCGGTCGGCGGGGCACATCCGGATCGCGCCGCGGAGCAAGTCCGCCGCGCGGTCCTGATACCGGGTCACCAGGAACACGCTCTCCGGGCCCTTCTTGCGGGCCTCGGCCGCGACCACGATCGCCGCCAGGGCGAATACCCGCGCCGACTTGAAGTAGAGTTCCGTCGTCGGTGCCCCGAGACGGACGGCCGTCTCCGCGTCGGCAACCCCCTGGTGATGCTGCCCGAGCCGCAGGCGGGCCAGGCCCCGGCCGTTGTAGGCGTCGGCGTTCGCGGGATCGAGCCGGGTCGCTTCCCGGAAGTCGTGCAGCGCCAGGGCGTGAGCGTCGGCGACGATGTACGCCCAGCCCCGCAGCGTGATCAGCTTGGGACGGTCCCCTCCGAGCGCCACGGCGCTGGTGAAGTCCTCGATCGCGCCGGGAGGTCGCGGATCCGCTCGCGCGCAGGCGCGCAGCTCGTAGATCGCGGCTGTCGCCTTTCCTCGCGCGATCAGGGGGTCGCAGGAGCGGATCACATCATCGTGCCGCTTCAACCTGAGCAGCAGGTCGAGCCGCAGGCGATGGGCGTCGGGGTCGTCGCGGACCCGCTCGATCGCGGCCTCGTAGGCCGCGAGGGCCTCGGCGTCGCGCCCCTCGGCGGCCAGCAGCTTGCCCCGACTCGTGTGATCGCGGGCCACGAGGGGGCTGTTGGGCTTCTCGAGCCGGATGGCCCGATCCAGGTCGGTCAGCGCCTGCATTCGCTGGACCTTCGTCGGGCTCTTGATGGACAGGACGACGCCCGCTCGATCGCGGTACAGCGCCGCCAGGTCGGGCCGGCGCTCGATCGCCCGCGCGAAGAGGGCCAGGGCCTCGTCGGCCCGACCCTGCCGCTGGCGGACCGCGGCGAGCGTCGCGTGAGCGAGATAATGCGTCCCGTCGAGCTGGATCGCTTGTCGCAGGAATTCGCCCGCGTTGTCGAGATCCCCACGCTGGAGCCCGAGCACTCCGCGGTTGACCAGCAAGGCGTAGCGCAGCTCGGCGTTCGGCTTCTGCTCGAGCAGCTTCATCGCCCGGCGATAGTCGGCGTCGGCCGCCTCGGACAGGACCGGAATCTCCTCGGGCGAGGCGCCCGGAGTCCGAGGCTCGAGGTGAAGCCGCGAAGGTTGTAGAGCCAGGCGAATCCCGACTCGCGCTTCAGGCACGCGTTGAGGCCGGCCTGCGCGGCCTCCGGACGATCGCGCTTGAGCCAGCAGATCGCCGACAGGCACTGGGCCCAGAAATGTTCCGGCTGCTCGCGGAGCGTGTCATTGAAATGCCGGATCGCCGCGATCGGGTCGTTCCGCTGGAAGCACTCCTGGCCGGCCAGGTAGTGGTCGAACGGCGTCGTCACGTCCAGGCGTTCGGCCTGGCGTCGCTCTCGCTCCGCCGCGCGGGTATCGCCCAACTTCTCGAGGCACGACGCGCCGGAAGTGATACGCCCTCGTCCCCGCGGGGTGCAATCGAGCGGCCTGGTCGAGTCGGCTCAGGCCCCGCTCGGGCTTCCTCTCCTCCTGAGAGAGCGCCAGCAACAGCTCGTAGCATCCGTCAACAATCTCGGCCCGCTCGGCCGGAGAGAGGCTCTCCGGTAGCGATCCCAGGGCCCACTCCTCGCCGGTGCCGGGGGCCGCGAAGACGTTCAGGGCGGCCACCAGGGCCTGCCGGGTCGTCTCCTGGCTGTTCGGCAGGTCCAGGCCGGTGTAGTGGGTGACGCGGAGAATCGCTCGGTTGTAGAGGTCGCGATAGTCATCCCGCTTCCTCCGACCGGCGGCCAGCCGCTCCTGCTGGGATCGCTCCGATTCGTAGCGATCGAGCTGTGCCTTCGCGATGTCCAGCTTCCACTCCAGACGGCCGCGGAGCGCCTTGACACGCGGGTCATCCTCCAGGCCCTTCAGTTGCGGCAGGATTTCGGAGATGTGAAGCTGGGCTGCTCGAAGCTGGGCCGGTGACTGGGCCGAGTCGGCCTCGCGTTCCGCGCCGGAGCCGTCGTCGAGGACGGCGGCGATCATCCGGCTGTGCTTCAACTGCGCCTCCTGGCGGGCGAACAGACCGGCGATGGCCGCGAGCAGCGCCGCGACGAGGATGGTCGCCGCCAGGGCGTGCGCCGGCCGTCTCCGGGCCCACTTGGCCGCGCGCTCCCAGGCCGGAGTCCGCCGGGCCTTGATCGGTTCGCCGTCGAGGTATCGCCTCAGGTCGTCCGCCAGGTCTCGCGCGGTCCCATAACGCCGGGCCGGGTCCTTCTGCAGGCATTTCAGGCCGATCGTCTCCAGGTCGCGCGGGACGCGGGGCACCAGCCGGGAGGGGGTCACCGGGTCGTCGTCGATGACCTGGCGGACGGTCTCCATCGGGGTCTCGCCCTTGAACGGCGGCCGCCCGGTGAGCATCTCGTAGAGCATCGCGCCCAGGGCATAGACGTCGGCGGCCGGCCCGACGTTCCGCGAGTGCCCCCGCGCCTGTTCGGGGGCCATGTAGCTCGGAGAACCCAGGATCTGGCCGCTCTGGGTCTGGCCGTCGTCGGAGGCGACCCGCTTGGCCAGGCCGAAGTCGGTGATCTTGGGGACGCCGTCAGGGGTGTACAGGACGTTCGTCGGCTTCAGGTCGCGATGGATGATCCCCGATTCGTGGGCGAATTGAACCGCCCGGGCCAGGGTGATCATCAGCTCGGCAGCCAGCCGGCCCGGCTGCGGATTGCCCGCCAGCCGATCGTCGAGGCTGCCGCCGTCGAGCAGCTCCAGGGCGACGAAGGGCAGACCCACCGCGTCGCCGATGTCGTAGATCTGCACGATGTTCGGATGGCGCAGCCGCGCGACCGACTCGGCCTCGACGCGGAAGCGGGCGAAGAAGTCGGCGCGCGCCTGGCTCCCCCCGCGGATCATCTTCAGGGCGACCAGGCGGTTCAATCCCAGGTGCCGCGCCTCGTAGACGACGCCCATCCCGCCCTCACCCAGGCGGCGGAGGATGTCGTAGCCCGGGACCGTCGGCCACGGTTCCGGGATCGCGGCTCCGCCACCCGGAGAGGTCCGCTCGGAGTCGCCCTCCCCCGCATCGGTGCGTCTCGTGCCGACGTCGAGCGTCTCGCCGACGCCGACGCCCTCCGCCGTATCGTCGCTTCGCGACATCTCCAGCCCGCCGCCGGATGGGTTCGTCGCCTGGGGATCGGGCCCACGATCGGCGCCGGCAGAGTGGAAGGTCGAACTCTTCGCCCGACGCCAGACAGTCGCGCGTCAGCCGTTCGAGCGTCCCCTGACATTCCGGACAACGCTCGACGTGCGTCTCGATCCAGGCGTTGTTCAGAGTGGTCAGCTCCCCCTCGAGCAGGCGCAGGAGATCATCGGGGTCGGGGCAGGCGTTCATGATGGGAATCCCCAGGGCACCGGTCGACTTCGACTTGGAATCGATGGGCTTTCACCCAAGATACCGGTGCTGGGGACGGAATATTACACGATTCCGCCAAAACCTCGCATTTTGCCGAGACGACGGGCCGGCGGCGGGATGGAGTGGTCCAGAACGACCGAGGAGGGCGAAGTGGAATCCGGGCCTTGCCTGTGGCTGCGCCATCATGATGTCGCAAGGGGTCGCAATCGGCGCGGCCGGAGATTCACCCAACGGCCGCACCGGCCAGGTCGATGTGAATCAATCGAGCGTCGAATCGCAGGGGTTTGAATGCGTGAGTGGGTGGTCTTTCCCCTCCACCAACCCCTCATCCCCATCATATCTAGATCGCTTAACGTTAGCGTTGCATAGCCACGAGAGAACCCCCCCTGGCCCCCCCTTCGTAAGGGGGGGATGAAGAGCGGCAGGCCAGCTTCACGTCCCCCCCTTACGAAGGGGGGGCCAGGGGGGGTCGAGGCCCCAGCCCGGTCTCGAGGTTCAACCACCTGGGCCATCCATTCGTTAAGCGCTCTAGCCGTTCCTCATTTGCCGCCGCGGCCGTTTTGTCACGTCCAGGCGCGGGATCGTGCCAAGTCGCGGAGGACTTCGAGCCCGCGGCGGAGGGTCGCGTCGTCAACGGCGTAGGAGATGCGGAAATGGGTATCGCGGCGGGAGAAGACGTTGCCGGGGATGATCAGCAGGTTGCGCTTGATCGCCTCGGCGACGAACTCGGTGCCAGTGCCCCAGGGGGCTCGGGGAAAGGCGTAGAAGGCCCCTTCCGGGAGCGCCAGTTCGAAGTCGTCCCGCAATGCCTCGACGACCATATCGCGTTTGCGACGGTAGGCGTCGATCTGGGTAGTGATGTCCTGGTCGAGGGCGACGACGCCGGCGTACTGCGTCATGCTCGGCGCAGACGAAGCTGAACTGCTGGAGCTTGGCCATCTCCTGGATCAGCCGGGTCGGTCCGTGGGCATAGCCCAGCCGCCAGCCGGTCATGCCGTAGGTCTTGCTGAAGCCATCCACGACCAGGACGTCCTCGTTCCAGCTCGCGGGTGAGGCGAACGGGTGATCGTAGCAGAAGGCCCGGTAGACCTCGTCGCTGATCAGCAGGACGCCCCGCTCTCGGCACAGGTCGGCGAGGGCCCGCAGCTCGTCGGCCGTGGCGACGATGCCGGTCGGGTTCACCGGCGTGTTGACCACCACGCACTTGGTGCGATCGGTCAAGGCCGCCTCGACCTTGGTGGCGTCGATGCGGAAGTCGGGGTAAGTGTCAACCAGCACCGAGACGCCCCCGGCCAGGGTCGCCAGGTGGCGGTACATCCCGAAATAGGGGTCGAAGATGATCACCTCGTCCCCCGGGTTGACCGCGCAGCAGAGGCCCAGCAGCAAGCCGCCCGACGTGCCGGAAGTGATCAGCACTTGGCGGTCGGCATGGCCGAACTGCGAATCGACGGCCGCCTGGAGCTTCCCTCGCAGCTCGGGGATGCCCTGGGTGACCGTATACGCGTTGTGCCCCTCCTCGATCGCCGCGATCGCCGCCGCCTTGACCGGACCCGGCACGTCGAAGTCGGGCAGGCCGATCGACAGGTTGATCGGGTCCTTCATCGCCCTGGCCATGTCGAACGCCTTGCGGATGCCCGAGGCGTCGATGTGCTTCATCCTCTCGGCGATCCAGGCGTCGTTCACTGGGGGCTCGCTCGTTGCGCGGTGCGGGGTTTGTCAATGACGGCTGTCGGGTCCGGCACCCGGCGGCGGGACGTCCTGCGGACGCAAACTCAATTCTCAGAACGACTTCGGGATCAATTCATCCGAGAAACCGCTCGATTTCGGCGCACGACGGAGTCGGAATCCGGCCTCGCGAGGCGGCTCTATCGCCACAACCCCTTATGCCACAAGAACTTCTGAATAAGTACCGGTCGGGAAGCGACATCGATTGTCCCGCCAAAACTGGCCGCTAGGCGCCGTGGGGCGCCGATTCGGGCCGCCTCAGTAGGTGACCAGGCTGACGATCTGGCTGGGCTCGAGCTTGGCGCGGCCTTCGAGGAAGGACAGCTCGATGACGAAGGCGCAGGCGACCACCTCGGCGCCGGTGGACTGGACCAGGTCGCGGCAGGCGCGCATGGTGCCGCCGGTGGCGAGCACGTCGTCGACCAGGAGGACGCGGCGGCCGGGTCCGAAGGCGTCGGTGTGGACCTCGAGGCGATCGCTGCCGTATTCGAGCTGGTACTCGAGCGCGATGGTGGCGTACGGCAGCTTGCCCGGCTTGCGGATCGGCACGAAGCCTGCGCCGAGCCGCAGTGCCAGGGGTGCGCCGAAGATGAAACCGCGGGCCTCGGCGGCGGCGATGGTCTGGATGCCCTGGTCGGCGAAGGCGGCCTCGAGCCGGTCGATCGCGGCCTCGAACGCCAGGGGCAAGGACAGCAGCGGCGTGATGTCCTTGAAGGCGATCCCGGGCTTGGGGAAATCGGGGATGTCGCGGATGTAGTCGCGCAGTTCGATCGCGTCGGGACCGGCCATGGATCGGGTGGCTCCGGGTGTCGATGCGGGGCCCGCCGGGCGGCTGGGTTCATCAACCACTATCGGGGAAGACCGTGCCGTTGTCCAGGGATGGGCGCAGCGGCGGGCGGGACCCGCTCGACCTCGGGTCCCGCCCTGACGGACTCATGCCGGACGACCGACTGGACTACTGGCTCCCTCCGCCGGACTGCGGTGCCGGGTTCCCGCCTTGCTTGAGCGGGCGGAACTGCTGGGCCTCGACCTCGGGCGAGAGCGCCGCAGGCCGCTGGCCCCTGGGGACCGAAGCGCCCGCGGCGGCGTTCGCCCCGCCGGCGCGGCTCGCGGCCCCGCCGTTACCCTTGTTCCCCATGAGCTGGACGTCCCCGTCAACGCGATAGTCCTTGTCGCGCTCCTCGTTGGCCAGCTTGACGGCGCCGGTCAGGCGGTTCTCGATGGCGGCCTCCCTGATCAGGTCGTGGAAGAAGGTCTCCATGACGTCCTTGAGCTTCACCTGGTAGATCATCTCGTAGGTGTTCTGGCGGACGTGCTCGTCCTTCATGCTGACGTTCTTGACCGCGGGGATCAGCGCCTCGCGGCGGAGGATGACCCAGGCCGACTCGCCCGCCTGGATCGGGCCGGTGATGTCGCCGTCCTTGGGCTTGTGGCTGGGATCGCGGTCGCGGGGGTCGCCGTCGACCAATTGCTGGAAGGCCTTATCGCTCAGGTTCTTGGGGTAAGCATGCCGCGTGATCGGGTCGCCCAGCAGGCCCCCGAGCGACTTGCTGCCGGGGTCCTGCGACTTCTCCTTGGCCACGGCCTCGAAACCGCCCGGGTTGTTGTGCAATTCGTCCCAGATCTGGATGGCCTTGCCCTCGCTGTTCACGAGGATCATTCGCACCTGGAGCTTGTCGCCGTACTGCGATTCGAAGGCCTCCTGGAGGTCCTTCGGGGTCACCTGGACCCGTGGGGCGCAGAGCTTCCGCAACGCGATGGCCGGGTAGACGATCTCGCGGGCGTACTGCACCGGGCTGATGCCGCGCTCCTTGTCCAGGGTCCGCAGCCAGACGTCGCGGCTGATGCCGAACCGCTGGGCGATGGCATCGATCTCCTCGTCGATCTCGGCGGCCGTCACGGACATCTTCTGGCGGGCGAGCACCTGCTCGATCATTACGCGGTGGATCAAGGTGTCCAGGACTTCCTTGCCCTTCTTGGCCACGCACTCCTCGGCCAGTTGCTGCCGCGTGATCGCCTGGTTGTTGACGATGGCGATCGGGTCGGACGGGTTGACGGGCAGCGCCGTCATCTTCACGCCGTCGATCGGGATCTTGCGGATATCCACGGTGCGACCGCGCTGCTGCTGCCGGGGCGCCGGATTGTCCGCGCGGGCGCCGGCTGGAACCGCTGATCGACGTCCTGCTGGGCCCTCGCCGGCTGCATCCCCGCCATCGCCAGGATGACCAGCCCGATCCCTAATCGCCGCGGCTCGCGACCGCTGATCCTTGCGATCTTCACGTGACCCCTCCCCAATTCCCTTTGGTCTTCGACTTGATTCCTTCAAGTTCCCCCGGCATCGGGCCGAGAATCTAGGGCTTCCCCGCCAATCGGTCAATCGCAATTCCCATCCCGAGCCAGGGCACGCCAGAACGGGACGGCCGCCACGCGAAGGTTCCCTGCAAGACTTGAGGAAATCGCCCGATCGAGGCGTTAAGATGGTGGCCAATCCCGCGAACCCAGCGCGGCCGATCCGCCGCCGCGCCCCACCCCCTGGACCCCGGTGAACTTCATGAAGCCCGCAATCCGGATCGGCTGGGTCATCCTGATCGGCACGACGGTTGGATCGGCCGCCACGCGGATCGCCCGGGCGGATTCCGAGGTCTTCTCGAGGCATGTGGTGGTCGCGCAGGAAGGCCATGCGGCGGAGGCGGGCCGCGAGGCGCTGCGGGCCGGCGGCAACGCGGTGGACGCCGCGATCGCGACGGCCTTCGCCCTGGCCGTGACCCTCCCCGAAGCGGGCAACCTGGGCGGCGGCGGATTCCTGGTCGCTTACCTGCCGGACCGCCGCGAAGTGGTCGCGGTCGACTTCCGGGAGATGGCGCCGCGATCGGCCGCGCCCACCATGTACCTGGGGCCCGACGGGAAGCCGCGACCCCGATACCGGACCGGGGCCTGGGCGGCGGGCGTGCCCGGGACGGTCCGCGGCCTGGCCCTGGCCCACGCCCGATGGGGGAAGCGCCCGTGGACCGAGCTCGTCCGCCCCGCGATCCGGCTGGCGCGCGACGGATTCGCGATCTCCGAGGACCTCGCCGGCTCGCTCAACCGACAGCTCGGACGGAGCGGACGGAATCAAGACGACGGCCCATCCCGGCGCCCCGCGGGCCGGAACGACTTCGGCCGGCTTGGCGATTATCCCGAGACCATCGCCGCCCTCGGCAAGCCCGACGGCACCCCCTGGCGCGCCGGCGACCGGCTCATCCAGGCTGACCTGGCCGCCACCCTCGAGCGGATCGCCGCGGGCGGGGCTGACGAGTTCTACACTGGCCGAACCGCCGAGTTGATCGTCGCCTACATGCGGGAGCACGGCGGCTTCATCACGAAGGATGATCTGAAGTCCTACGAGGCCAAGGTCCGGCCGCCGGTCCACACCACGTTCCGCGGCTTCGACGTCTACGGCGCCGGCCCGGCGTCCTCCGGGGGAGTCACCCTCTGCCTCATGCTGAATATCCTCGAGCGGTACGACCTCAGGGCCGACGGTCGCGAGGCACCCCGAACGCTGCACCGGGTCACCGAGGCGATGCGACGCGCCTTCTACGTCCGGGCCACTCAGCTCGCCGACCCGGATTTCGTCTCGGTGCCCGTGGGAGAGCTGACGTCCAGGTCGTACGCCGACACGCTGGCCCGGTCGATCGGCGAGCGTGCCACCCCCAGCGCCGACCTGGCCCCGTTCGCGATCCAGCCGGCCGAAGGGGACCATACGACCCACCTGTCCACCCTCGACGAGGCCGGCGGCGCCGCGGCCTTGACGTACACCCTGGAGGACTCGTACGGGGCCAAGTGCGTGGTCGCCGGCGCGGGGTTCCTGCTGAACAACGAGATGGGCGATTTCAACCTGATCCCGGGCCGGACCGACGCCCGCGGCTGGATCGGCACGCCGGCCAACCGGATCGAGCCGCGCAAGCGGATGCTCAGCTCGCAGGCTCCGACGCTGCTGCTCAAGGACGGCCGCGTGCGGGTCGTGACCGGGTCGCCCGGGGGCCGGACGATCCCCAACACGACCCTCTGGGTGGTCCTCAACCTGGTGGAATTCGGGCTCGACCCCCAGGCGGCCGTCGCCGCCCCACGGACCCATCACCAGTGGTTCCCGGACGTCCTGAACCTCGAAGGAAGCGACTGGCCCAAGGCCACGTTCGAGGCCCTGGCCGGCCTGGGGCACCGGGTACGGACCATCCAGCACCAGGGGAACGCCAACACGATCGTCGTGGAACCATTCGTGGATGGAGGTTCACAGCGGATCCACGGCGTCCCCGACCGTCGCCGTTCGACCACCCGGGCCGCGGGCGACTGACGGACCCGACCGAGCGCGTGGGGCGTTCGAATCCGGGCCCCGGCGTGCCTGCGGCCGGGTCGGCGGGTCACAGTCCCTCCCCAGGATGGCAGGTTCAAGGCCCTGGTTCGTTCCGCCAGCAAAAAATGGGAAGCACGGAGGCACAACTCGCGGGCTTGCCCGTATACATGATAGGACGGGGCCGGAGACGGTGACCGGCGGGCGGCTTGGGATCGGCGAGGACCCCGCCGTTCGCACCCGTCGAACAGAGAAGGCCGGGCACCTCGACGCCTACGGGGCTGCCTCGATGCATCAGGAGTTGAGCGCCATGCGGACGACTTCCCATTCCGACAGCCCGACGGTGCTGCTTCGCGTCAGCGACGGTACCTTCCACATGCATCGTTCCTTCAGCGACTTCGCCCAGGCGACCCGCAGCGCCGAGGCTTATGCCGGGGCCGGTTTCCAGGTGGCGATGATCTCGGCGACCGGCCGATTCCTCATGGGATTCGAGCCCCGGCGCCAGCGGATCGCAGTGTGACGCCGCCCGCCCGACAGGCCGCGATTCCGCGGAAAACAGGCCCTCCGGACCCTCGGACCCCAAAAAAGCCGGGGTTTCCGGCCGAAAAACACGATTCCCTCCTGGTTTTGCTGGATGTTTCCGGCATAATCGTCGAAAACGAACAGCAGGAGCCTCGGTCACGATCCTCAGGGTGGGGAGACGGACCTGTTCGAACGAGGCGAGGCAGCGATCTCTACAGGAGGATAATCGCCAATGGCCAAGAAAGCCGCACCCAAAGCCGCCGAGCCGAAGGCGGCCTCCGCGGGCAGCGAGAAGAAGGCGAAGTCGCGGACCAAGGCCGAGATCTACGCGGCGCTGGCGGAGTCGAGCGGCGTGTCGAAGAAGCAGGTCGCCACGCTCTTCGACAATCTCGTCAACCTGATCAAGACGGACCTGGGCAAGAAGGGTCCGGGGCAATTCACGGTGCCGGGCCTGATCAAGCTGAAGGTGGCGATCAAGCCCGCGACCAAAGCCAGGCGGGGGGTCGATCCGTTCACCAAGCAGATGCGCGACTACCCGGCCAAGCCGGCGAGCAGGACGGTCCGGGCCCGAGCCCTGAAGGCGCTCAAGGACATGGTCTGACGATCCTCCGACCCGACCATCCCGGCCGGCCCGGTACCTCCGGTCGGCCGACGAACTCATCCCCCCTGACCGCACCGAGCGGGCCCGGGCCTTCCCGCCCAGCCCGAGTCGGTGCGGTTGCGTTTGGGGGTCGAGCCGGCCAGCCGGCCGGACCGGCTGCGTTTCCCGGCGCGATGATCATTCGACGACCAGCTCCCAGTGGAAACCGGCGGTGCGGCCGTCGAGCACCAGGGCCACGCCTTCGCCGTCAGACAGGGTCTCGAGTCGGACCGGGCCGGTGCGCCGGCCGGTGTTGTCGAGGGCGAAGGCGCGAACGGAACCCTTGCGCCGCCAGGCGATCCGCGCCTGCACGGGCTCCTGCAGGAAGGGCGGACGCCCGGGATCGGCCACGGCGCGCTTCCAGGTGTTGACCCAGCGGAATCCGGTCGGCTCGACCCGGGCGATCGCGGTGACCAGCAGCCGTTTGGCTTCGGCGATCGGCTCCGGGCCGATCGAGGTGGCTGCCAGCACGGCGAACTCGCTGTCGGTCGACAGCTCCAGTTGGGCGAACCGGGCCGGTTTGCCCCCCGGCCAGCCGACGAGCGCCTGGGTGAACGGGGTATCGATCACCAGCCGGCCATGGGCCGGGTCCCAGCCGGCCCCGGCCGCCCGCTGGCCCCGCGGCGCGTGCCGGCCGGCCGCGGCTCGAGCCGGGAGGCCCCGGTGGAACAGCGACGCGGCGTGCGGGAACAGCGCGAAGACGTTCGGACTGCCGTTGATCACCTCCGGGAACTGGTATTTGTCGTCGCCGCCGACGAGCCCCACCGGACCCTCGCCCCAGTTGATCGGGTAGAGGAACACGCCCCGACGGACCAGCGCATCCCAGTCCTCGACGCCGGCCGTGTAGACGCCAAGCAAGTAGTCGGCGCCCTCGGTCGGCAAGGCCCAGGCGCCGAAGGTCTGGTTGCACCACTGGCCGACCACGTAGGGCCGGTCGGGGCGGCGCTTCTTGTCGGCGAAGAACGTCAGGCCGCCCTCGCGGCTCCAGAGCATCGACGAGACCGACGGATCTGCCCATTCTCTTCCCAGCATATAGTAGTAAATCCGATCGTCGATCAGGTCGAGCCCGGGCGCCGCCTGGGCGCGGGCATACTCGGGCTCGATCCGCCAGTGCGAGACCCCGGCGATCGGGACGCGCAGCCTGGCGTGACGGAGCGCCTCGGCCATCTGCCGCGAGTGCTCGGACTCGCACCATTCCCACAACCGACGGCCGGAGGGCCCGCCGGGGGCGTTGGCCGCCCGCTCGCGCAACACCTTGTGATAAGGCGGCGGAAGTGAGTCGGGCCGATCGAGCTGATCGAACAGCGACATCTCGCCGGCCAGGGTCACCCAGGCCAGCACCGGGTCTTCGCGGAGGGACAGCCCGGTCTCGGGATTGACGTGTTCGAGCAGGGCGCGGGCGGTCGCCAGCGCCAGCTTGCCGATGGTGGGATCGATCTCGGCGGCCGGGCCGCCACCGGCGGGCAGCAGGCCGGGCGCGGTCACGCCGTCCTCGCCGCGGAAGCGGCGGGCCCCTTGAAGTTCCAGCGCCACGTAGATCCCCCGCGCCTTGAGCGCGGCGATCAGGTGATCCAGCCGGGCGAGGGCATCCGGGTCGAAGGCCTTGGTATCATCGCGCGTGTCGTCGAAGAGGCTGTTGCCCGGGCCCAGCGGCAGGTCGAGGTTGCCGAGCCGGACGAGGTTGATGCCGGAGCGCACCAGCCGATCGGCCAGGGCGTCGGCCCGACCGGGCTCCAGGAAGGCCGTCGCGTCCATCAGGCTGACGCCCAGGAATCGCGCCCGGCCCCCGCTGTTGAAGTGCAGCCGCCCTTCCTTGACGGTCACCAGCCCGTCGCGTCCGGCGGGCTTGGGGACCAGGAAAGAGACGTCCAGCGCACTGCCGGCGGCGATCTCCGGCGACGCAGCCACCGGGAACCAGTTCTGGGTGTCATCCTCGACGTGAAACGGCACCCACGCGCCGGCCTGCGCGTTGGGAGCGGCCGTGAGCTGCACGTCGTCCACCCGGATCGAGCCCAGCCCGTCGGGCTTGCTGATCTGGAGGACGGCGTGCATCGCGCCCTCCGGCACGGACACCCGCCCCTGGTCGAGCCGCCACGCCGAACTCCCGCCCCAGCTCAGGATGGGCTCGCCGATCTCCCGACCCGGTGCCGGGATCTGCCGGCCGAACCGATCGAGGAAGAAGATCGTCGCCATCGCCCCGTCGGCACCCCGCAGGCCCGAGCATCGGGCCGCGACGGACAGCTCCAGCTCGTTGAACGAGTCGACCGGCAGCGCCACTCCGGCCATCGCGAACGATCCTCGCTGCGTCAGCTCCAGGGCCGCCGAGGACTGGTTGCCCGGGAAGACCCGGCGCCCGTCCTTCACCGTCCAGTATGCCGGCGACGGGTCGCCCAGCTCGAAGTCGCCGTTGACGATCAGGTTCGTCGTCGAGGAGCCGCCGACAGGCACGAGCTGGATGGTGAGGCCGTCAACGTCGAGGGTCCCGATCGCGCCCAGCAACCCGGTTGACATGATCGCGTCCTTGGTCCCGGGCGGGATCGGGAGGCGCTTGACGACCCGCGTCCACCGGCTGCCGACGGTGTGCGTCCACGGGCCGAGCATGTTGCGAGACACGGGTCGCAGCTCGTCGCCGAGGAACTCGATCATGAGGCTCGGCTCGGCGCCGGACCGCTCGCCGAGCTGGATGTCCTTCTGCCGGACCCAGAGCCCCAGGATGATCGCCTCGTTCTTGCTCCCGTCGATCCCGAACGCGCGGCTGATCCGGGCGGGCCGACCCGCCGCCTTCGCTTCGAAGCGGAGCAAGTGCGGCCCGGCCCCGGGGGCGCCACCCTCGGTGATCCAGGAGACGTCGCGGGCGTTGTACCAGCCGTCGGGCAGGCCATCGTTGTTGGCGTCGGTCTCCAGGTCGTCTCGCCCCGGCGGCGGCTTGCGCTCGACCAGGTCATCCTGCGCCGTCGCGGAACCGGGACCGGCCGTCAACAGCCCCAGCGCCATCGCGAGGACCGCGCCGCCGACTCGCCAGCCCGATCGCCGTCTCCAGATCGTCAGCACGTGTCTTCCCTCCAAGCGGTCCCGGGTCCCGAACGGCTCACGGCTTGTCCCCGTCCTGCTCGGCCTTCGCCTTCTTCGCGGCGCGGGCGGCGGCCGCCTCGCGCTGGTCCCGGCCGGTCATCGGCACGAACAGTGTCGGCTTGAGCGGCTTGAGCTTCACCTTCCCGTCGCGCTTGTCGCCCACGTAGACAACCTGGTCGAAACGCTCCCCGATCGGGATCACGATCCGGCCGCCGTCCTTGAGCTGGTCGATCAGCGGCTGCGGGACCTTGGTGGTGGCGCAGGTCACGATGATCGAGTCGAAGGGCGCAGCGTCCGGCCAGCCCTCGTAACCGTCGCCAATGCGGGTGTGGATGTTCTTATATCCGAGCTCTTTGTGAACGGCGGTGGCCCGCTTGCTCAAAGGCGCGTGGATCTCGACGGAGTAGACCTCCTTGACGATCCGCGACAGGATGGCCGACTGGTAGCCCGATCCGGTCCCGACCTCGTAGACGCGGTCGGTCGGCTTGGGGTCGAGCACCTCGGTCATGAACGCGACGTCGTAGGGCGGGGTGATGGTCTGACCTTCCCCGATGAGGATCGACTCGTCGTCGTACGCCAGCCGTCTTGAGGCGGGCGGGACGAAGCGATGGCGGGGCACGGTCCGGAAAGCGTCGAGGACCCGCGGGTTCTTGATCCCGCGTTCGACGAGATGCCGCTGCACCATCCGATTCCGGGCCGGAGCGGTCGGGTCGTCGGATTTCGACGAGTCCTCCTTCGCCTGTCCAGCTTCTCGGGACGCCGGTTCCTGGGCCTGCGCCCGCTCCCAGATGGTCACGAGGAAGCACGTTGCGAGGATCAGACTCGCGACGATTCGCGCCGGTAAATCCCTTGGCATCCGGATCCCCTCCCTACGATTGAAAGCGTCTCCGAAGAGCAGTCGTCCACCGGATGGTGTCCAACCCTCATCATACAAGACGCGGTGATCGACGGGGAGATTCGGTACTGACAAGCCTGCCGAAAGGCCGAGCAAGCACGCTTGCCATCTGCGGTCGCCATGTCAGTCGAAGGCCGCGCCGGACTTTCGGACTCCTCGTCTCCCGATAGTCATTGCAACCGATCATGGGTTTTCTTCCCGGTAACATTCTTGACAAGAGCCAGGTCCGTGATTGTCACTTCCCGCATAGTAGTCACGACGGCATCGGACCTCACGGCGGGGCGGACAACGATGGGAAACGGACAAGCCGGCAGCCTGTTGCGGCCATTACGCGCCCTGTTCGCGGCCGGGACCGCGACGGGGCTGACCGACGGCGAGCTCCTCGAGCGGTACGCCGCCAGGCGGGCCGAGTCGGCCGAATCGGCGTCAGCGGCCGAAATGGCGTTCGCGGCCCTGGTCGATCGCCACGGACCGATGGTCTGGGGCGTCTGCCGCCGCGTATTGGGCGACGTGCACGAGGCGGAGGACGCCTTTCAGGCCACCTTCCTCGTCCTGGTCCGCAGGGCCGGATCGGTGCGGGCGGCTGGATCCCTCGGCCGATGGCTCTACGGGGTCGCCCATCGCGTCGCGTTGCGAGCACGGTCGAACGCACAGCGTCGCGGGTCCGGAATCGCCCGGGTTCCGCCCGCGCAGCCCGATGATCCGCGGGACGAGGCAGAGGTCAGAGAGGTTCGCCAGATCGTTGGCGAGGAACTGGACCGGCTGCCAGCGAGGTTCCGCTGCCCGATCGAGCTTTGCGACCTCCAGGGGATGACTTACGACCAGGCGGCCCGGCAATTGAGCTGGCCGGTCGCGACCGTGAAGAGCCGACTGGCCAGGGGCCGGCTCCGGTTGAAGGCGAGGCTGGCGCGGTGCGCCGTCGCGCCCGACGCGATCGCAGTCGGTGTGACGACGGCCCTGACGGCTCAGGCCCGTGCGGCCTTCGCGCGGGAGCTCGTTCACTCCACGGCCCGTGCGGCGACGGCGACCGCCGCCGGCGCGTTCCCGAAGGCAGTCGCCGATCTCGGCGAAGGAGTCCTGAAAATGATGATGTGGGAGAAGCTCAAGCCGGCCGCGGCCGGCGCTCTCGTCGCCGTCGGGCTGACGGCCCAGGCCGTCTCGCAGCAGGCGCCGAAGGGCGAGAATCGGGGGCCGCAGCCGTCACAAGCTGCGGCGCAACCGGCCGAGAAGCCGAACGACAAGACAACGGGAGATCGCCGCTGGGTCCGGAGCCTGCCGTGCGGAGCCATCATCGAGGTCGTCGGAGTTTCCACCGACCCGTCCGGCCCCGATACCTGGTGGCGTCCCGACGGGACGCCATTACATCGTGCGCCTTGTGATCCGATCGTCGCGGGTGTCTCGAGCGACCGCGGCGTGCGCAGGGTGGTCGTGGTGCGCCTGGCCCGCATTCCCGACGGTGCCGATCACCAGTGGTCGGTCACCCCTGCTTACGGCAGTTCCTGGGGACCGGCCATGCGAAACGGCGAAGCGTTACCCGATCTGAGTCAGACGACCGTGTTCGTCCCGGTTGATGCCGGGACGTGCACGGTACTCTTCAAGGTCGCGGCCGGTCCCTGGAAGACCGTTGCGAACTCGGGGAAGGGTGGGGGCGGCGTCGCGTCGCGGGTCGGTCCGAGTTATATCTTCAGCGATGCGATCGCCACGGAGAACAAGACGGCGATCTCGGTCACCCACGACATCCAGAACCAGGCGGTGCGGCTGATCGCGATCGACCGCGACGGCAAGGAACTCCCGCCGGAGTTCCGGTCGGGGACTGGTGTGAAGGACTTCAAGCAATTCGTGGTCGAATTCAACCGCCCTCCCCATCAGATCAAGGAGTTCCGGCTCCAGACCCGCTCGTACGAGGAGGTGGAAATCCCGCGAATCGCCCTCAAGCGTAGATGAGTTCCCCGGAAAAGGCGCCGCCCCTACCGACCGTGATCCCGCTTCGTATGATCTTCCTCGACGGATCGCCCCGATTCACCGTACCCCCGATCCGAACGAGGCGATGCTCTCGTGCCAGATCACACACTTGCGCCCTCAAGCGGCGCGACCGCTCCCCTGGGGGGTCGGACCGAGACCGTCGGACCCCTTTCCTTGGTCAGACCCCCTTCCTCGGGCTTTGCGTCCTATGATCCGCCCGTGGCGGACATCGCGGTCGAGAAGGCGCCGAATGATCCAATCGTGTTCATCCCCAAAGTCCCGATGACCGAGACGCAGACCACGATGATCAGCGACAACATAACCACATACTCGATGGCCGCTGGGCCGTCGTCTCCGACCAGGAAGCGGCGGATGCGGGAAGGAACGGCGTTCATGGCGGGCACCATCATTGGTTGGGTTTAGGCGGGATCCTCAAGCGCTGATTACGCATGCTCCAAGCCATTAGAAGCCTAGGTCGCCGGTCCGGGCGGCGCAAATCGTTGCTGGGCGGACGTTGCACGGCGAGCCGAGGTGTTGACCTCATGCCACGGAGTTCGACAGCGGAGGTTGATAGCTCGCCCACGCGCTTTGCCGGGAGGGACCGCGAGGGTCAGGGCGGGACCGCGAGGGTCGGACCCCTTTCCTCGGCCCGCGCTGAGTAGCTGTGTCGTCGTTGGATTCCGCTGCGGGGACACACTTCGAACACGGAACGTCAATTGCCACGGAGCGTCTCCGCCTTCCACAGATAGACGTCGAACTCGCCCAGCTCCGTATCAACCACGATCTGCTCGTCCGGCTTGATGTCGGCCATCCGGTGCGCGACCGAAATCACGCGGGCGCCAGGGGGCGGGCCGCAGCCTCGGCCTCGTTCAGGCAAGCCTGGGCCTGTTCTTTCTCGCCCAGGGCGAGGTGGCTCTCGGCGGCGTCGAGCAGGAACCCTTCCGCCCTGTTGACCTTCAGGCACTCGTCAAGCAGCTCGAGGGCGGCCCGGTACCGCCCGGCCTTGCGTAGGCGCTCAGCGAGGCCCTGCGTCGCCTCCAGCCAGTCCTCACTCCCCGGCCTGGCCGCCGCCCGGCCGCCTGGGCCTGCTCGGGACGATCGTGATAAGAGATCCACCGCGCCTTGTCGCGCAGCAGCGCCAGACTTTTCCGAGAATCGCCGCGGGCGGCGGCAACGCGGCGGTCGTAGTGGGCGAGCAGGTCATCGACACGTCCGAGGTTGTGCAGGTTGTAGGCCTCGCGATCCAGGAGCGACTCCCGATCCTTTTCACTCAGGTCGGGGCTCTCCAAGAGTCGGCGGGCGTTCGCCAATGCCTTCTCGTGCTGTTGATCCCACTCCAGGTAGACCTGACGAGTGCGTTCGAGACGCCAGTGGGAATCACGGTCGCCTGGCTTCTTGACTTGCTCGTCGAGGTAGGCGATGGCGTCGCGATAGTCTTTCGCATCGAATTCCTTCAGCCTGGAAAAGACCGCCTCGCGGGCGACCCACTGGTCGCGCTTTTTTCGCCGGGCCTCATACCCGCCCCACACCGTCCCCGCTCCCGTCCCATCGGCCTTGCGGATCTCCTCTACCTGCGGCTTGTAAAACACCAGGACCGGGTCATCGCCGCCATCCTCGAGCGAGCCCAGCAACCCGGCGACGGCCGTGATGCCCTGGTTCAGGTGCTCGGCCCGCTCTCTGCCGGTCGTTGCTGTCGCCAGCCGGAAGTTGCGGTCACGCAGCGTCCGGGCTGCTTGCGCCAGCTTGATCATCACGAGGCTCGGCGTCACGCCGATCCCCTGTGAATATCCCGTCCAGATGGCGTAAGGCACACCGTCGGCGTCGGCCAGCACGACGGTCGGAACGCCGCGGGCCAGGTACGTCTCCTGGAGGTTGCGAAGGCGGAGCTCGCGGGCCTCCTCCTCCTTCGTGTCGCCGAAGGTGTCGTCGAGCTCCACGAGGACATAGTCCCCACGCGCGCGCCTCACGAAGGCCGGCTGGGTCAGGTCTTCGCGTTCCAGAAGCTTACAGGGGTAGCACCACCCCTTGCCGGTGAACACGATCAGGATGTCCTCTTGCGACCTCTTCGCCTCTCGCTTCGCCGCGTCGAGATCGCGAAGCCACACGGCCTTTTCCTCAGCCGCGGACGCGCCGGCGAACAAGGATGCGGCCAGGGTGCTGACGGCGAGGATCCGAAGCGCCATGGCATCATCTCCCTGGAGAAAAGCGAAGAGTTCGCACCCTTCCAGGCGCTTGGCCGGGGATCATCGGCGCTTCGCGCCGCAGCAGAACTTATACTTTTCTCCGCTGCCGCAGGGACACGGTGCGTAGCGATCGGTGCCGGGATACCTTTCGCCAGGCGCCGCCTTTCTCGTCTGCGCCGGCGGGAAGGAGGAAGTCGGCGCCGGTTCACCGAAACTCCGCCGGTGCAACCCGGGGAACATCTCCTCATGTCGCCGGATCATCGGGACGATGACGGCCCGCCGAAATTCGGCGAATTCCGTGTCATCCATCTGGAGAGTTTGCCGCATTTCGTCGAGCGTCGTGTCCCGCTGGTCCTCTGGGAACAGTGCGAGGTTGTAGCAGAGTTGGCTGATCGCGAATGCCTTGTTCAACTGCTCCTCGGAACCATCGGTCTGATCGAGCAGGGGCTGCGCATACGCCACGAAAGCTTCGGCCAAGGCGCCCATGTTCTGGCCCCTCCGCGTGGTTGCACCCAACGATCGTCGAACTCCGCCAAGCCGCAGTCCTCTACGCGGCGTACCTGGGAGTTGCCGCCGCAGGGCGTGCGAGCCGATTCTACCGCAACAAAGACCTGAGGCGAATGGGGAGACCCGGGCCCTTGCGCACTGCGGTTCGGATCGACCGGAGCATGCCCAGGGGGGAGAGGATCCCCGTTCCCTCCGACAGCCCGCTTGGCCAGAACCTTCGGTGATCCCGACGGAAGCGGTCCGCTCGCCCGACTCCCGTCTCGGGTGAGGGGACGTATGGCCTCGCCACGTCCAGCCCGATGGACTTCACCTCGGCCGAACTCCCGCCGACCATCGATCGGAAGCGGCCGGGCTCGACGATGCGCTTCAGGTCGGGCCCGTGATACGAGAGTTGCTCCGGCCCCACCTCGAAGGTCACCGTGCGCCGCTCGCCGGGCGCCAGCGTGATGCGACGGAAGCCCTTCAGCTCCATCACCGGCCGGGTGGCGCGGCTCATCTCGGCGCGGATGTAGAACTGGACGACCTCGCCGCCGGCGCGCTCCCCGGTGTTGGTCACCTCGACCGACGCCGTGGCCCGACAGTCCGGGGGATCTGCGCGGGCGAGACCGTCGGGGCGGAGTATGAGGAGGTGGTGTACGACAGGCCATGCCCGAAAGGGAAGAACGGCCGGGTGGACGCGAAGAGGTAGCCGCGCATCGCCGTGGCTTGCCGTTGTAGAACAACGGCAACTGGCCCACGTCACGGGGGAAACTGACCGGCAGCTTGCCGCCCGGGTTCACGTCGCCGAAGAGCACCTCCGCCACTGCGGTGCCAACCTCCTGCCCCGGGTACCAGCACTCGAGGATGGCCGGGGCGCGCTCGGCCAGCTCCAGGATCGCGGGGTGCGGCCGTTGAACAGCACCAGCACCGTCGGCTTCCCGGCGTCCAGCACGGCGCGCACCAAGTCCTCCTGCTGTCCCACCAGCCGCAGGTCCGACCGGTCGCCCAGGTGATTCTCGGCATACGCCTCGCGCGCCGTCTGCTCGTTGTCTCCGACCACGATGATGACTTCCCTCGAGGTCCCGGAAGCACCTCTCACGACAGCGATCCTGATCGGTATGATCGTCTTCGCCGGTTCGCCGTGAATCATCGCCATCCACGGTGCGATGACGCGACCACGCCGAGGAGATTATGCCATGCCCGGTAACGGCCTCGCTCCTGCGGGGGGCCCCCCCACCTCCCTCTTGGCCCTTCAGAATATGATCCTGGGCAAGTGGATCGCCCAGGCGGTGAGCGTCGCGGCGAAGCTGGGCATCGCCGACCTGCTGAAGGATGGTCCCCGGGACTGCGACGAGCTGGCGCGAGCCAATCAGGTCGACGCTCATACGCTGTACCGCGTGCTCCGCGCGCTCGCCAGCGTGGGCGTGTTCGTCGAGGTCGACGACCGTCGATTCGGCGTGACTCCCATCGCGGAATACTTACGATCCGACGTCCCGGATTCACTACGAGCGGTGGCGACGATGGCCGGCGAAGAGTGGACCTGGCGTCCCTGGGGCGAGCTCTACCGGAGCGTGAAGACGGGCGAGCGGGCCTTCGACCGGATCTTCGGAGTGCCCCCTTTCACCTATCTCGCGGAGAACCCCAGTGCGGCGGCGATCTTCGACGAGGCCATGACCGGCTGGTCGATGCAGAACGCGGTGGCAGTCGCGGGCGCCTACGACTTCTCCGGGATCGGCACGCTGATGGACGTCGCCGGCGGCCACGGCTACCTGCTCGCGACGATCCTCAAGGCCAATCCGTCCCTCCGCGGCATCCTCTTCGACACCGCGGAAGTCGCCGAGGGTGCAAAGGCCCGGATCGCGGCCGAGGGATTGACAGAACGCTGCGTGGTCGCCGCGGGCGACTTCTTCGCAACACTGCCCGAGGGGGCCGACGCCTGCATCCTCAAGAGCGTCATTCATGACTGGGACGATCAACACGCCGTCTCGATCCTCCAGAACTGCCGGCGGGCCGTCGGTCCCGGCGGGCGCGTCCTGCTCGCGGAGATGGTCATCCCGCCCGGTAACGACCTTCACGTCGGCAAGCTGATCGACCTGGAAATGCTCATCATGGCCGGCGGCCGCGAACGCACCGAGGCCGAGTTTCGCGACCTCCTCGCCGCCGCTGGGCTCCGGCTGGCCCAGATCGTGCCGACGGCCTCTCCGACGTGCGTGATCGAGGGCATGGTCGAAGAATAGGGCGGCCACGCCAACAGCGCGGAAACCGAACGGCGGAACCGGCGCAGCCCCTTGTTCGCGCCGATGGGAAATACCCGCCCATCGCGCCGTTGTTCCCCCTTTTCTCCCTGGAAAGGGTAGCCGTTCACGAGTCGATAGTAGTCGGGTAAGGAGGTGACGTTGCCGCCACCTCCTTACCCGACCTCCATCTACCGGTGAACGGTTACGCCCTCCAGGGGCTGCGTTCAGACAGCGTTGGGAGCCTCCTGGCCTTCGAGCGGTCGGGGCGATCCGGGTCCTCGGCAACGGAAATCTCGATCAGAGGCCTTTGAGCCTCAGTGCGCGAAAGGCCGTCTCGGAAACGTGAGGTCCATCATCAGTGCCTGGAAATCGGGCCGATTTCGGAGCGCGTCGAGGGCCGATTCGGTCCGATAAGAGTCGGGATCGCGGTAGCCGAGGGAAACCGCCTGGCACAACCCGGCCATCGACTTCTCGGCGTGGTCCGCCCCCTCAGCGGACGACACGCCCGAGCCCGGTCGGTTCCCGAGCCCCGTCAAGCCGGCGTGACAGCAGGCCCGGAAGAACGCACTATCCCCGGCCAGGGACTTGATCGCGTCGTAGTGTTCGCAGGCACGCCGCAAGGCGGTGGCGGCATCCGTCAAGTTTCCCATGTCGCGGCGTACCTGCCCGAGTCGCAGATAGGTCTCGCCGAGGTTTGCGCGGTAGAAGGGGGACTCCGGATGCGCCGCGACGATTTGCTCGCGCACCGCCAGGGCGTTCTTGCACGCGGCGAGCGCTTCATCGAGCTTCCCCGATCGACGGAGCAGATCCGAGATGCTGGTTCGGCAATCCGCTAGGCGATCCTCGTTGTCTAGAGTTGAGGAGCCGGTTTCTGCGACTTTCTGTAGGATCGCTTCCTCCGACCTGTAATTTCCGATCGCCTCGGCCGTATTTCCGGCCCGCGCGAGGTGGCGACCGACCTCGCCCAGGCTGAACGCCAGCTCCAATTGAAGCCCTGGGATCATGGGGTGCTCGTCGGCCAACGTCTGTTGGAGTGCCATTCCCTTGCGGTACTCGGACAGCGCTTGGGATGACTGGCCTGTGCTCGTTAACAGCCAGCCGAGCCTGCTGTGGCTGAGCGCCAGGCGGTTGCGGAATTCGATGACGGCGGGGTTTTCGTCGGCCAGCTCTTGTTGGATTGCTAGAGCCGAGCGGTGTTCGGCCTCCGCCTCCGATGACTTGCCTGAAGCAAACAGCAGGACGCCGAGATTGTGGTGGCAGTCTGCCAACCGGCTGCGGAATTCGGTGACTGCGGGATTGTCGTCGGCCAGCTTCTGCTGGATCGCCAGCGCCTTGCGGTACTCGGCCTCCGCTTCCACCGGCTTGTCAGCTTCGGACATCGACCAGCCGATGCCATGGTGGCTGTCCGCCAAGCGGCTGCGGAATTCCGTGACGGCAGGGATGTCATCGGCAAGCTTCTGGTAGAGCGCCAGCGCGTCGCGAAACTCGGCCTCCGCGTTCGATGAGTCGTTCGTATGCATGAGTAGGATGCCGAGGTTGACGTGGCCGCCCGCCAGGTCGAAGCGGTATTGCGAGATGCCAGGGTTGTCGTCGGCAAGTTTCCTCCGCAGGGCAAGTGCCTTGTGATACTCCGATTTCGCTTCGGATGGCTTGCCCGTTGCCGCCAGCAGATTGGCGACCCCGTTGATCGTGACGGTCAGGTCGCGCTGAATCTCGGCCGTCGCCCCGGTGGCTGCGGAGAGTGCCTCTTGGTCCGCGCGGGCCAGACGGTAGACCGACAGGGCTTCGTCGGGGCGGCCTGTGGTGTGGAGAAGCCGGCCGAGACGCGACCGGCAGTCCGCCAGGACAACTCGCGCCGGAGAGAAATCGGCACCTCTTGGAGCTAGTTCGACCAGGCGCGCCTCGGCCTTACGGTACGTCGCCTCTGCCTGCACGGTTCGCCCGATGGACTGCAACAAGATGGCGACGGCCGTCAGGCTCCGCCCCACGTCGGCCTTGATGTCCGAGTCGCCCGGGATTTCGGCCGACAGCGCTTCGCGGCCAGCGAGGACCTGCCGGTGTGCGGCCAGGGCGTCCTCTGGCGCGCCGACCTTCGCCGTCAGCTCGGCCACTTCGTAGTTCGCCTGCCACAACGCGCGTCGCGAAGCGGGGTCCGACTCGTTGCCGAGCAGGGCGCCGAGCGTGGCGTAGAAATCGGCGGCCGACTTCAGCAGCGTGTTCCGCAGTTCCTTGAATCTCTCCTCCTTGAGCAGGAAGTCCTCGCTGACGCCGGTGTGGAAGGTCTTGATCGCGTTCATCGCCAGTTGGTACCGCGCCTGAACGGCCGCACGCGACTTGGTCAGCTCGGCGTTGGCGAGGCCCAGGGCCGCGTTCGCGTTCGTCTCGCGGGTCAGCGAAGCGGCCAGCCGAGCGTTGGCCACTCTTTGCACCGCCACCACGGCGACCAGCCCGCCCAGCAGCGCCAGCGACACCAGGCTCGCGGCGATCACCTGCCCCTTGTGCCGACAGACGAACTTGCTGAAACGATACCCCGCGCTAGGCGGACGTGCCTCCACCGCTTCATCGGCGAGGTAGCGCTGAATGTCGCGAGCCAGGCTGTCGGCCGTCTCGTACCGACGCTCGCGATGTTTTTCCAGGCATTTCATGACCACCCAGTCGAGCTCGCCACGCAAGAGCGCCATGAGCCTGCGCGGCTCGATTTGCCGCAAGGCCGCCGCGGAGGGCAGTGCTTCATCCGTGGAGAGCCGCGTGCTCGGCTTCGAGGGGTCCTCCTCCCGGATGATTCGCATCATCTCCGCGAACGCCGCTCTTTTCAGACGCTTGGCGTCGATCGGACGCAGCCCCGTCAACATCTCGTAGAGGATGACGCCCAGTGAATAGATGTCCGCGCGCGTGTCGATGTCTTCACCGGTGAAAGAGGCTTGCTCCGGCGACATGTACTCCAACGTACCGACAACGACCCCGAACTGTGTTGACAACGACTCGTCGGTGAGCTTGCCTGCCGTGGCCTTGGCCACGCCGAAGTCGATGACTTTCGGAACGGGCCTGGCATCGACGATGGTGATCAAGATGTTGGCCGGCTTCAGGTCGCGGTGCACGATGCCTTTCTGATGAGCGTGCTGCACGGCCTGGCAGATGGTGACGAAGAGTTCGAGTCGATCTTTCGTCGGGAGCTTGGCCCCGTCGCAGAACTTGTGCAGCGGCAGGCCGTCGACCAGTTCCATGACGAAAAATGGCTGACCGGTGGGCGTCAAACCGGCGTCGAGCACCTTGGCGATGTTGGGATGGTCCATCATCGCCAGCGCTTGGCGCTCTTGCTCGAAGCGCTTGAGCACCGCTTTCGAGTCCATGCCGGTCTTGATGAGCTTGAGCGCGACATTGCGTTTGACCGGTTCGGACTGCTTGGCGACCCAGACTTCGCCCATTCCGCCCTCGGCGATCTTCTCGACCAGCATGTAGCGGTCGGAAATCACCACGCCCGTGCCGAGCTTAGCCCGACATTCCGCCGTTGGCGCGAGACCGGCCCCTGAGGCTTCGGGCCGCGTTGTATAATCCGACGTGGCGTCATGCGGAGCCTGCCCAGCCTCGGAATCGATCGTTGCGGGCACGCTCGCGGAGTCGGGTTCGATGAACCGGCCGGCCGGGACGACCGGCGGCCGGTCGAGCGGGCTTCCACCCCGGGCGTGGCCGGCCAGCAACTCCTCGAGCCGGCGGCGAAGTTCCGGCTTCCCGGCGCACGCCTGGTCGAGGAACGCGGCTCGTTCGGCCGGGTCAGTCCGACTCAGGGCTTCGACAAAGAGGTCGAGTTCGTTCACGGGAAGTCTCCTGCAATGTGGTCCGTCCCTCCCAATGCGGAATCGGCCTCTGAAACGCGCAGTGGATTCCGGATCTTTTTAGCCGTGGGAGAGGTCGGCCGCCAGCCAGGCCCGCGCGTAGGCCCACCAGGCGTCGGCGGTTCGCGGGGCGATGCCCATGTCCTCGGCCGCTTCGCGTAGGGTTCGACCACCGAAGTAGCGCAAGGTCACGAGTTTGGCCACCCTCGGGTCAACGGCGGCCAGTCGGTCGATTGCGTCATGGACCGCAAGGACGTCGTCATCGGGGTCGGGTCCGGAAACGCGATCCAGATCAACCTTCACCCGTCGGCCAGCCCCACGCTTAGCGGCCATGCGAGTGCGGGCGTGATCGACAAGGATACGGCGCATCGCCTCGGCGGCCGCGGCGAAGAAGTGATTCCGCCCGTCGAATTGCTGGTCCCCGACCAGCCGCAGGTAGGCCTCGTGCACGAGAGCGGTGGCGTCGAGGGTGTGCCCCGGGGCTTCAGCGGCCATTTTCGCGGCGCCGAGCTTCCGCAGTTCGTCATAGACGAGCGGGAGCAAATCCGCGGCGGCTTGGCGGTCTCCCTTGTGAGCGGATTCGATCAGACGGGTCACATCTGACATAATTCCGATGAGTGCAAATATCGCGACTTCGCTCGTCGTTGAACGGCCAAGACTGCATGTTAAAGATATTTCCCATGAGAGGGTCGCGTCAAACACACTTAGCTGGATGAGTCGATCCCGGTCACACAGTCCGGCCGGAAGACGTTCAATAGCCGTCTCGTCGCCCCGAAGAATTGCCATCGGACCAAGCCGCACCAGCGTGCGTCGGTCGGATCGACCGAAGCGACACCGGATCAACCGGCTTCGGTGTCGTCGGACCGACGCGCGCAAGAGGAAGGAAAAGCGACTCGCTGGGCGGCACAACTCCAGCGGTAAGCCATCCTGTCAGAGTTTGGGCGGCATTCTCGCGAAGAGGATCGTCCAAGGGAGCGGGACCCGGTATTGGCGGCTCGTCGGAGATCTCGCCGCCGAGGACCTCTCAGGGCTGGTTGCGACCTGTTGCGGCGCCCTGGTCTTCGAGCCCCGGCCGGAGGTTCGCCGCGTGGTCTTCGTCGCCACGTCGCTCCGCGGGAGTCGAGTTCGACCCGGGGTGAGCTCGAGGGACTCGGCTCGCCGCTCGTCCACGCCTACCCGACCCGCTCCGGGCCTTACCAACGGCTTATCGCCAGCAAGGGCCCCGACTATCTTTCCGGGCGCTTCCGGAAGGGTTACCGACAGGTATCGACGAACTTGAGCGGCAATCGCCGATCCTCATGGGCCTGGTTGAGCTCGGACTCGCGTCCACGATCATGGCCCATTCCATCATCGCGGATCGGTGCGCCCCCCATGCCCGCTGGGACGACGGCCTGGCCTCGAATGAGAGTGCGCATCCGGACGCGGTGGCGTCCGAGTCGCTCGTCTCTTCGGACCACCCATGCCAGGAGCCCCCCGCCGTCATCCACGAGGTCCGGCGGATCCTCACGGTTCAGGGGAGCCCTTGAGCAGCATCGGAGCATCGAGCCGTCGCCGGGCTTCGCCGCCGGGCGCCTGCGCCCGCACGGACGGTGGGACAGTGTCCCAGATCCGCACGGTCAAGTCGCCCGAGGCGGAGGCCAGCCTCGTCCCGTCCGGGCTGAAGGCGACGGCATGAACATAGGCCCCGTGCCCGCGCAGCTCGCACACCTCCTGCAGGGTGGCGACGTCCCATAGCCGGATCGTATTGTCGCCGCAGCCGATCGCCAGGCGGGTGCCGTCCGGGCTGAAGGCCAGTCCGAGCACCCGGTTCCCCAGCGGCAGGACCGCCAGCTCGCGGTAGTCGCGGGCGTCCCAGAGTCGCACGTTCCCTCGCAGCGAACAGACGGCGATCAGGCGGCCATCGGGGCTGTAGGCGATCCGATAGGACTGCACCTCGCCGGACAGGACCCGGATCGCGGACCGGGTCGCCGCGTCCCAGACCCGCACGGTCCCGTCGTATCCGACGCTCGCGAGCCGGCTCCCGTCGGGGCTGAAGGCCACGTCGAGTGCGGCGCCCGCGTGCCCATGCAGGACGCCGACCGGCTCCCCGGTGTCGCCGTCCCAGAGGCGCACGGAGCCGTCCCGGCTGCCCGAGGCCAGGCGGGTCCCCGTGGGGTCGAAGACCGCGCGCACATCCCCGGCCCAGTAGCCGGTCGGCGCCGTGAGGATCCGGGCGGGCCGGCCGTTGGCCAGATCCCAGACGGTGATCCTATCGCCGCGCGTCACGCTGGCGATCCGGCTCCCGTCGGGATGCCAGGCCACCGAGCTGACGATGTCCGCGACCGGACGGTCGCCGTCATGCCGGAGCGCGGCGGTTTGCCGCCCGGTCGTCGCATCCCAGATCCGCACCGTGCCGTCCCAGGCGGCGGAGGCCGCCCGGGCGCCATCCGGGCTGAAGGCGACGTCGTAGACGAAGCTCTCGTGCCCGCGGAGGATCCCGTTGCGCTCGGCCAGTTCCATGTCCCAGACGCGCGACTCGCCGTCGACCGAGCGCGACACCAGCAGCGAACCTCGCGCGGTGAACGCCGCGCCGTAGGCCTCGGACTTGTGGCCGCGCAGGACGGCGATCAGGTCGCCGGAGGTCGCGTCCCAGAGCCGTAGCGTCTGATCGGCCGAGGTCGTGACGACCCGCCGGCCGTCGGGGCTGAAGATCGACAGCCAGAGGCCTTCGGTATGGCCGCGGAGGGGGGCGATCGGCCGGCCGGTCGCGCCGTCCCACAACCAGGCCACCTCGTCGGACGAGGCCGAGACGATCCGGCGGCTGTCGGGGCCGAATGCCACCGATCGGATCGTATTCTGGTGGCCCCGCAGCTCGGCGATCGGCCGGCCCGTCGCCGTGTCCCACAGGCGCACCGTATTGTCCGGATACACGCTCCCCGAGGCGAGGCGCGACCCATCCGGGCTGAAGGATAGGGCCCCCGGGTACTCCACGTCGCCGCGCAACACGGCGACCTCCCGGCCGGTCATCCCGTCCCATAAGCGGATCATCTTCTCGCGAACGGCGTGGGACGCGATCCGCCGGCCGTCGGCGGTGATGGCCAGGTGGACGATCGGATGTTCGTGGCTCCCGAGCACGGCGATCCGCCGGCCCGTGGTCGCGTCCGACAGCGAGACCCGCCGATCCGAGCCGGTGACGAGCCATCCGCCTCGCTGCGGCCCCCAGAGCGCGGCGACCTCGCCGGGCCCACCGAGGACGGCGACGGCCCGTCCCGCGGCGGCATCCCAGAGGCGCGTGGATTCCCCGTCCGAAGAGCAGATCCGGCGGCCGTCCGGGCTGAAGGACACCCACGCGATGGGTCGCTCATGCCCGCGCAGGACCGCCCGCGCCCGTCCCGCGGCCGGCTCCCACAGGCGGATGGTCCGGTCGGCGGAGCCGGAGGCCAGCCATCGGCCGTCGGGGCTGAAGGCCAGCGCGAACACGGGGCCCTCATGCCCACGCAGGGCGGCGATCGGCGTGCCGGTCCTCACCTCCCACAGGTTGATCGTGCGCTCATCCGCGGCGACGGCGGCGAGCTGCTCGCCCGACGGGCTGATAACCGGCGGTTGCCTCGGTGATCCCAGGGGCGGCATGAAGCCCGGCATCGCGGCGCGGGCGCCGTCGAGCTGAGCGTGGAGGTGCCGCCACTCCCAGGCGCGGTGCTCCGGCGGCGCCGCCTCGAGGGCCCGCCGGGCGGTCTGGCTGTTCTGGAGCTGCAGGGCCGCTGCGGCCGCCGCGATGTTCGACCGATAGCGCTCGCGGCGTTCGGCCGCGCCGCGCCGGCGGGCCTCGTCGCCGGCCCGCTCGGCCCGCTCCTGGGCGTCGACGGCCACGCGGAGCCGCTCCTCGGCGCGGGCGTTGGCGGCGGACAGCGATCGCGCGAGGTCATCCGCCTTCTTCCATTGCCAGAGGATCGCCGAGAGGGCCAGGAGGCCGGTCGAGATCAGGCCGGCGAGCGACCCGGCCAGGACCGGATTCCGCCGGCCCCACCGCAGCAGCCGGCCGAGCGGCCCGACTGGCCGCGCCCGGATCGGCTCGTGGTCCAGGAACCGCGCCAGGTCGTCGGCCAGTTCCTCGGCCGTGGCGTAGCGCTTCCCCGGCTCCTTCTCCAGGCACTTCAGGCAGATCGTCTGCAGGTCGAGCGGCGTGCCGGGCTGCAGCTCGCGGGGCGGGACCGGGGCGCGGCGGACGACTTGCAGCAGGGTCCCGAGCCAGTCCGTGCCCAGGAACGGGGGCCGCCCCGTGAGCATCTCGTAGAGGATCACGCCGAGCGCGTAGATGTCTGCCGCGGGCGTGATGGGCGGCGCCGGGGGCCCCCCGGCTCGCCCCGGGACCTGCTCCGGCGACATGTAGGCCGGCGTCCCCGAGAGGGTCCGCGTCGGGTCCGAGACGGTCCGGTCGAGTCTCTTGGCCAGGCCGAAGTCGGTGATCTTGGGCACCGGAGGCGCGGGCCGGGGCGCAGCCGCCTCGCCCCGCTCCGCCCGGGGGGCGCCGGCGCACGCCGTCGGGTCGCGATGCAGCAGGATGTTCGCCGGCTTCAAGTCCCGGTGGATGATCCGCTGCCGGTGGGCCGCGTGCACGGCCCGAGCCAGCGCGATGACCAGGGCAGCGGCCTCCCTCGGCGGCTGCGGGCGGCCGGCCAGGTAGGTGGCCAGCGTGCCCCCGGCGACATACTCCAGGACCAGGTAGGGCGAGCCGTCGGCCTCGCCGATCTCGTACAACTGCACCACGCTGGGGTGCTGGAGCCGGGCGACCGCCTCGGCCTCGGCGCGGAGCCGGCGCCGGTCCGCCTCGGACGGGAAGAGGCCGGGGTGGAGCATCTTGATCGCCACCGGGCGGCCCAGCAGGCGGTGTCGCGCGTGGTAGACGATCCCGGCACCGCCGCGGCCCAACTCCCCGAGGATCTCGTAGCCGGGGACCTGAGGCCGGAGGGCCGCCGGCCGCGGCGAGGGCGGCGGGTCGCCCAGATGCCTGACATCCAGCCCCCTCAGATCGCGCAAGAACGGAAGATCGGCGGACGCCCCGCGCCCCGCCCGCGCGGCGCGGACCGTCGCGGGCTCCGCCGTCGCGGACAGCCGCTCCAGCTCCGCCCCGCAGGCCGCGCACCTCTCGACGTGGGCGACGATCTCGCCGTCGTCATCGCCGGGGAAAGGGGCCTCGAGGAAACGGCGCAACCGGTCGATGTCCGGGCAGGTGGAGACGTCCCTCATGGCCGGTCCTCTCGGGAATCCATCGCGGCCACGGCCTCGCGCAGCCTCGACTGCACCACGTAACGCGCCCGATAGACCGTGGCCACGCCGATGCCGAGCGTCGCCGCCACCTCCGCCGCCGCGACCCCCTCGATGGCCGTCAGGCGGAATGCCTCCCAGGTGTGCGGCTCAACCCGCTCCCGGACATCGGCCATCGCCTGCTCGAGCAGCTCCTGGTCATAGGTCTCGTCCAGGTGGCGGACCAGGTCGACCCGCGCCTGCACCGTGTCGAGCAGATCAACGACGGCCAGATCGGCTGCACCCCGGACACCGCGGACCTGATCGCGGATGAAGTCGCTCCAGCTACGCGCCGTCAGGGTGCGCAGCCAACCCCGGAAGCTCCGCGACGGGTCATACGCGAAGTCGGGCAGGTGCCGGACCAGCTTGAGCAGGACCATCTGCGTGACGTCCTGGGCATCGGCATCCTGGAGCCTCCACCGCAAGCACCAGGCGTGGATCTGTGGGCCGTATCGGTCGACGAACGCCGCCCAGGCCGACTGATCGGCCGGGTCGTTGCACAAGGCCATCAGTATACTAACGTGCGTACTACAGCCGGTCGTCGGGACCACGAGCCCACCCCCGCGTCGAGATCCTGGGCACCTCCCGATGCGCACAACAGGATCGTACCGGGTCGCGCTGCGAGGGCGAGACCGCTCCCGCACCGATGCGACCTCCCATCACCGACGGGCTCGACTCGGGGATGCAACGGGCCGGCCAGGTGTGGCACGTTCCGTCGCAAGGCCGCCCTGATGCCGGGTTTTCGAACGTCCGGGGCTAAAAAGGGGCGCCCGTTGAGAGCCTCGATCACTCGGATGAACTGCCGGTGACTGCCACGGAGTCATCCTAGCGCCGAATTCTCGCGCGGCAAGGGCCGCCAGGCCTCGACCCGCCACGGCGCCGGCGACATGGCGGGGCACCCGTTCGGGCCTCCACCCCGAAAGAATTCAGGATCTTCGGCCCGATCGCGTCAGAATCCCCGGCCTTGGTCGGTACACCTTAAAGACGTCGAGCTCGCGACGATCCGACATTCGGCTTCGAATCACGCAGGAGTGTGCATGCATTCAAACGATGTAAAGATTCCGTTGAGGACCCGGCCCCGAGAGGACGGGGGGAGCTCGGTGACGCGGTGGATCTCGGCCCTGAAGCAGGGCGATCCGGCCGCCGCGGGCGAGCTCTGGGAGTCGTACTTTCGCCGGCTGGTGGGGCTGGCGCGTACCCGGCTTCGCGATGTCCCGCGGCTCATCGCCGACGAAGAAGACGTCGCGCTCAGCGCGTTCGACAGCTTCTGCCGGCGGGCCGAGGCGGGCGGGTTCCGTCGCCTCCGCGACCGTCATGATCTCTTGCAGATCCTGACCCTGATCACCGTGCGTCAGGCCGTCGACCTCCGCAATTACCAGGTCCGGCAATCGCGCGGGATGGGGCAGGTCCGCAGCCTGGGCGAATTGACCGCAGACCGGCTCGAGGCCATCGGCGGCGACGGACCGACCCCCGAGCTCGCGGTCCAGCTCGCCGAGGAGTATCAGCGCCTCATGGAGCAGCTCGGCGACTCCCGCCTGCGAAGCGTGGCGACCCTCAAGCTGGAGGGGTACACCAACGACGAGATCGCGGCCCGGATCGGCTGCGTCACCTCGACCGTCGAGCGGAAGCTCGCCCTGATCCGGCGCCTGTGGGCCGGCGAGCTGCACGACTGAACGCCGCCGGGTCAGCCTGCCGGCAGCCGTCGCGGACCTCGAGGCTCGCCGTCGATCCGAAGCCTCGACGGTTCGGGACGGCAAGTCTATTTAGTGTGGTTAACCATATATTCATCCAATACGATGTCACGCTGCGGCCCTGCGCGGACCTGCCCGGCGGCATCGTATTTTCCTGCAAACACGGAGACGGGCGTGGACGCGACTTCAGGGCCAGATCGCTGGCTCGATCCGACGCTAGTCGGCGGCGACGTTGACAAGGCGTGCGACCGGTTCGAGGCCGCCTGGCGGGCCGGCCGTCGGCCGCGGATCGAGGACTTCCTCGGCGAGGCGACCGACCCGGGTCCTCCGGTCCGGCTCCGATACCTCCTTGCGGTGGAGCTCGACTACCGCCGCTGCCTCGGCGAGACGCCCGGATCGTCCGAGTACCGGCGGCGGTTCCCCGGTCACGACCGGCTCATCGACGCGGCCTTCGCGGGGCTCGCCGAGCGGGCCCGCCCGCCGGCCGCGGCGGACGTGGAGACCCTCGACTTGCCCGCCGGGTGCGACGGCGTCGGCCCGCCGGATGCCGAGGGCCCGGCGTCAGACCCCTTCCCCAACATCCCGGGCTGCGAGATCCTCTCCGAGCTGGGCCGCGGCGGGATGGGCGTCGTGTACAAGGCCCGCCAGATCCGGCTCAGCCGCCTCTGCGCCCTGAAGATCGCCTTGTCGGGCCGGCAAGCCGGCCGGGAGGCCCGCGCCCGATTCCTGGCGGAGGCCGAGACCATCGCTCGGTTCAGCCACGCCAACGTCGTGCAGATCTACGGCCTCGGCGAGCACGACGGCATCGTCTATTTCGAGATGGAGTACATTGAGGGGGGCAGCCTCGCCCGGCGGCTTGACGGCACACCCTGGGCACCCGGGCCCGCGGCTCGGATGGTCGCGGTCCTGGCCGGCGCCATCGGGGAGGCCCATCGCCTAGGGATCGTCCACCGCGATCTCAAGCCGGCCAACGTCCTGCTGGCCGGCGACGAGACGCCCAAGATCGTCGACTTCGGCCTGGCCAAGTCGCTCGAAGTGGGCTCGAACCTGACGCAATCGGGGGTCTTCATCGGCACGCCGAGCTACGCGGCCCCCGAGCAGGTCGAGGGCCAGTCGGTCGGCCCGGCTGTCGATATCTACGCGCTGGGGGCGATCTTCTATCACCTGTTGACCGGCCGGCCCCCGTTCCAGGCGGCGTCGGCCTTCCAGACGCTGGAACAGGTCAAATCGGCCGACCCGGTGCCGCCCTCGCGGCTGCAACCGGGCCTGCCTCGCGATGCGGAGACGATCGCGCTGAAGTGCCTGGAGAAGGACCCGCACCGCCGCTACGCCGGCGCCGGCGACCTGGCCGAGGACCTGGAGCGATTCCTGGCGGGTCGGCCGATCCTGGCCCGGCCAACCCGAGCCGCCGAACGCCTGTGGAAGTGGGCCCGTCGCCGGCCGGCCGTGGCCCTGCTCTCCGCCGCGGTGGCGACGGTCACCCTGCTGGGCTTCACCCTGGTCACCTGGCAATGGCGCCGCGCGGAAGCCAAGGCCGCCGCGGAGGCCGACGCCAACCATCGGGCACGCCGCGCGCTGGTCTTCGCGTCGGAGGGAGAGGCCCGGCTCACGCTCCACCAGGGGCTGGCCCTCTGCGACCAGGGCGAGGTGGCCCGCGGCCTCTCGTGGCTGGTCCGCGGCCTGGAGGTGGCCGAGCGGGCTGGCTCGGCAGATCTCGAGCGGCCGATCCGCGTCAACCTGGCCGATTGGGGAGGCCAGTTCAGCCGGCCGTTGCCCCTGCCGCCGATGCGGCACGCGGCGCCGATCCTGGCGTTCGCCTTCCGCCTCCGCGGTCGGGCACTGGTGTCGGTCGGCGGGGATGCCGTCGCCCGCTCCTGGGACACCGCCACCGGCGTCGAGATCGCACCGCCGCTCGTCCTCTGCGACGAACCCGCCGGCGCCGGCTGGAGCGGGCCCGATTCGTCCCGGCGGACGGCGGACTCCTCGCCACGGTCGACGACCGCGGGCGGGTCGCCGTCTGGGACCTCAACCGCCGGCGCCGCCTGGATGGCCCCCCGCCCCCGCCCCCAGGGCGGAGGATCCGGGATATCGCCTTTGCGAATCATCGGGTCTTGCTCACATGCGATAACGAGGGCGTTTTGCGGTGGTGGGAGATCGGATGCGGGCGGGGGGCGCCGCCGGACCCGGTCGACCGGCTGCCGGCGTGGGGGCGGCGGGGCGGTTCCGCGGCGCTGGCCGTCGCCGCCGACGGCCGGACCCTGGCCGTCGGCGGCCGGGACCGACGGGTCGTCCGCCACGACCTGGCGACGAGCATGTCTCTCGGGAACGAGCTGCTGCTCGACTCGCCGGTCGGCGCGATCGCGCTGACCCCCGACGGCCGGACGGTCATCACGGCGCGGCAAGCCGGGAGACTGCACGTCTGGGATACCGGGACCGACCGCGGCTTCGACCTGCCGCCCCAGGGGACGGAGGTGTTGAGCCTGGCCGTCTCCCCCGACGGCCGGGTTCTCGCGTCCGGGACGGAGGGCGGGGTCGTCCGCCTGTGGGACACGACGCTGCTCGGGCAGCTCGGCCAGACCTGCAAGTTCGCCGCGGCCGTCAGCGCGCTGGCCTTCGACCCCCGCGGCCGGATCGTGGCGATTGGCGGGGAAGACGGCACCATCCGGCTGCGGGAGGTGCCGTGCCGCAAGGCCCTCGGCGCGCCCTTGCGGGTCGGTCACCCGGTGCGCACGCTCACTTTCGCCGACGGCGGGCGCCGACTCCTGATCGGGACCGCTGAGGGGTCGCAATGGTGGAACTTGTCCGACCCCGCGGCTGGCGAGCTGGTCCGGTGCCGGGACGAGCGAGCGGTCGGCGAGGCGTTGACCAAGGTCGAGGCCGCGGCGGTCAGCCCCGACGGGCGGAACCTGGCGATCGCCCGGTGCGCCGGGTCCGGGGACCGGGCGGGCGCCCGCGTCGAGCTGCGGGACGCGGCCAGCGGTCAGCTCCTGAGCCGGACCCCCGATCAACTGCACGCGATCTGCGGCCTGGCCTACAGCCCCGACTCGAGAAGGCTGCTGACCTGGGGCCCCGGGCCCGCGACGGCCCGGCTCTGGTCCGCGGCCGGCCTGCGCGATTCGCGCCCCGCCTTGCGATCCCTCGATTCCGCCGTCCGCCAGGCCGTCTTCAGCCGCGACGGCCTCCGCCTCCTGCTGGGCTGCGGCGACGGCCGGGCCCGGTTGTGGGACCCGGTCGCCGACGTCGAGATCGATCCCCGGCACCGGCCGCGCCACGCTTACCCGATCACCGCCGTCGCCTTCGACCCCGGCCGCTCGCGGCTGGTGACGGGTTGCCACGCCGGCACCGTTCGCATCTGGGACGCGACCCGCGGCGCGATGCTCCACGAGATGCGCCAGAATGCCGGGGAGATCGTCGTCCTCGCCTTCAGCCCCGACGGATCGATGCTCGTGACGGCCAGTCACGACGGCACGGCGAGGTTCCTGGACGCCGATTCGGGCCGCCCGCTCGGCCCCGCCATGCGCCACGCCGACGCCGTCCTCTGCGTCGCCTTCCACCCCGACGGCCGGAGTGTGGTGACCGGCACCCGGGACGGGATGGTCCAGCGCTGGAGCGCGCCCTCGCCCCCCGTCTCCGGCGATGTCGCCGAGGTCCTCCGTCGGCTGCACGATCAGATCGGCGCCGAGTTCGACGACCGGCGGGCGGAGTCGACGGCGACGTTCGGCGATTGACGCGACCTTGCGGGCTTGGTCGGAGTCCGGAGGATCCGGCCCGTCCCCCGCGGGAGTCGCGGGGGCGGGCCGGCGCGGCGATCCGCCGCCGCATTCAGCCCCGGGGCCGGTCGATCGCGACGATCGGCCCCGGGCCGGACGGCGGGTCACCGCTGTCCCTCCATCTCCGGCGGAGTCAGCGACACGCCCTTCTGCCACGCGGCGCCTTGATCGATCCAGGCGCGGAGGAGCGCGACTTCGTCCGCCTTCAACGCCGGGAACCTCTTCCTCCGCCCTTTCGGCGGCATCTCCGAATCGGGCACGCTGCCCGACACGTAATCGATCAATCGGCTCTTCGCGCTGTGGCAGGGGACGATGGCCGCCTCGCCGGATGCGCCGCCTTTCAGGATGGCCTCCCGGCCATCGACGCGGAAAAGGCCACGCGGCTTCTCGCCGCTGTGGCAGCCGGCACAGGAACGTTCGAGGAGCGGCTTGATCTCCCGTGCGAAATCGATGTTCCGCTCGAGCCTCGGCGTGCGGACCGTCGGCGCCGGTCGAGCGACCGCCGGCTTGCCCGATGCGGCCCCGACCGGCGACGCCTGGGTCAACGCCAGGGCCGCCCAGCTCGTGGCCGCGGCCGAGATCCACGAATCGCGGTGGTGCGGGAAGCCGCTACTCATCGTCGGCTGGAACGGGAAGGCCCGCCGCGCCACGTGCCAGGTCCCATCATCCTCCTGGCTCTCCAGCAGGAAGCGTAGCCCGCGCCGCCAAGCCGGGTCGGCCATGGGGTCCTTCACGAATTGCGCGAGCGTGTAGAGGGCCTGTCCCGTCGCATAGGCGTCGCTCTCGAGCGTCGACAACTGGGCCCAGCCGTCGTCCGATCGTTGGCCGCGCCGGAGCGATTCGATCAGGCAGGGCAGCATCTCGACCGACTCGCCCGCCCAGTGCAGGCCGAGCAGTTGGAAGGTCGCCTCCTCGTTGGTCTCCGCCTTGACCTTCCACAGCCAGCGACGGGCGCGATCGACGCTGGCCGCGAACTCCTCCGCGCGGCCCCGCCATCCGTAGTACCGGATCGCGCGAATCGACAGCGCCGTGGCGGTGATATCGCTCGACATCATCGGGGGCCGTGGAATGTTAACGGTCCATCGGCCGTCCGACCTTTGAATCGTGACCAGGTGATGGACCTGTCCATCGGTCGAGGCACCCGAGGGCACCCCTTCGGCGGCGAGACCGAACAGCTCGTAGCCGAAGGTGTGAGCCGGGTCCGGATGGAAGAGGGCCTGGGCGACGAGCTCGCGCCCGGCCCGGGAACTTCGGAGGTTGATGAGCAAGTCGATTTGTTCCCTGGCGGCATCCCGATCGAAGCGGATGGATCGGCAACGCGCGCGGCCGATGGCGGCCATCGGCAAGTACTGCTGGTGGCACGAGACGCAGTCCTGTTTGCTGGCGTGCCGCAGGAACGCCTCGCGCGACCGGGCCGCGGTCATTTGCAGCGCCGCCGTCGCCTTCTCGGCCGACGCGATCAATGTCGAGGTATCGAGCTCCTTCGGGAGCACGCGATGCGGCGTGGCGATCTGCTCTCGCGGCGGCACGTCCCTGGCGCCGGCGGCCACGAGCGCATCGACGATCGCCGTCCGGCCGCGCCTCTCGGCGATCAACCGCGGGGTCTGCGGCACCAGGCCCGACGCGCCGACGGGTTCCCCGCCCTCCGCATTCGGGTCGGCCCCGCTACCCAGCAGCAGCTTGACCAGGTGCGGACGGAGCTCCTCGTCTCCCGCCGCCCAGTGCAGGGCCGTGAAGCCCACCGCGTCCCGGGCATTGACGCGCGCGCCGCCGTCGATCAACACGGCCGCCGCCTCGAAGCCGTCGTGCCAGCAGGCTTGCGACAGCGGGTTGCCGAAATACGTTGACCGATTCGGATCGGCGCCGCGCCCAGCAGGAGGCGGACCATCCGCTCGTCGTTCTGGTAGGCAGCCCACATCAGCGGCGTCCGGAAGCCCGCCGCGAGCGCGGCGGCCCGCGGATCGTCCGACTTCGGGAAATCGTCGGGGTTCGCGCCGGAGTCCAGCAGCAATCGCACGATCTCCAGATCGCCGCTCGCCGCACCCGAGATGATCGGACTGACATCGGCGTTGTTGCGCCCCTGGCGTCGGCGCCGCGGTCGAGCAGCAGCTTGACGGTCCGCGCGTTGCCGGCGCGGCGTGTGGCCAGGATGAGCGGCGTATTGCCGAGATCGGCCGTCCGCACCCCGACCTTCGCACCGGCGTTGACGAGCACGCGGGACTTTTCATAGTCCGTCGCGGCCCGGATCAGCGCCGTGACGCCGGCCTTGTTCGCCGCATTCACATCGGCGCCCTTCTCGAGCAGGAGCCGGACACAATCCGGACTCGCGTAGAACGAGGCCAGGATCAGCGGGGTATTGCCGTCGGCGTCGCGGGCATCCACGTCCGCGCCGCCGTCGATCCGCTTGCGGACGGCTTGCGCGTCCGCATCCCGGATCGCCGCGACCAGGTCCGGCGCCATCGGGTTCATCTCGCGCCGGTCGCCGGCGCGAGCCGCCCGAGGCGAAAGGGCTTGGAACAGCGAGAGGCCCGCGAACACGAGGATCACGATTCCCGGGCCCGAGAACGCCTTTCCGCGAAGATTTCGACTCTGCACGAATTCGCTCCCATCGTCAGCACGTAGGAATAACTCACCTGGAGGCGGGCTGGTTGGAATTCCAGCAGTCACGATGCAGCCTCCACGCGCCTTCAACTTGCTTCCAGAGCACCAGGTACTTGCCCTGATCGATCGCCACTCCGTCCTTCCCACGGAGCGTGTACGCCCCAACCTCCACGGCCGACTCGCCGAGGCCCTCGACCTCGATCGTCTTCAGCTCGATCGTCTTGATCCCGGCATCGATCGCCGCCTTCCAGAACCTCTCGATGGCCGCCCGGCCGGCGACGATCGGCTCGTTCGGTGGGAACAACTGACCGTGCTCGGTGTACATCGCCGCCACGGCCCCGGCGTCGCCGCAACGATAAGCCGCCGCGAATTCCGCGTTTGCGGCCCCGATCCCCTCGCGGGGGTCGGTTCGCCGTGATGCGTCGAGTCCTGGACCTATCAGGCTACGGACGGATTCGATGATGCATGTGCGTCGGTTCATAGGAGAGTCTCTATGTGGTCGGATGTCCGCTGTCCCCCTGGCCGGTGGATCGCGCGGCATTCGGGTCGAGTGATCGACCCCTCTCCAAGGTCCTCCCGCTTTCGCGTCGAAACCCCGCACGACCCGCTCGACTTTTTCAGGAGCCCCGTGCCGGGCAATCCCTTCACGATGCCCCCGTGGCGCGGCGGCGGCTCCATGGGGGCATGGTGCGGCACGAAAGGCCCATCTGTTCGAAGGGCCGGATATTTCGGGCAGACGTGCGGGGCTCCGGCGGCGGAAGTGGAGTGACCTGGTGAGGGGCGAGTCGCGCGGCGCTTCGCCGGGCCCCTCCGCTTGAGACGTCCCCGGCCGGGGGCTAGACGCGCGTCTCCGCCTGCGGCCGCACCGATCTTATGAGAGAGGATTTCCAGATGATCGCCTTGCTCCGCAGCTTCCGTGAGGCCCTCCGCCCGGCTCGCCCCGCCCGACGGTGCTGGCGCTCGATGGCCGTCGAGGGCCTGGAACACCGATATTTCCTCACCGCCGGCCTCGGCCGGCCCATGGCCGGGCACGCCGCCGAGGTCGGGCGTGCGCACGACTTCGAGCACGACGGCACCGTCGTGAAGCGGCCGGCGTTCTATGAGGACTACACCGGACCGCGGCTGGCCCAGCTCGACGCCATGAGCGCGACCGGCACGCTCCTCCGGGACGGGAACTTTCGCTTCATCGGCGTGAACCGCGGCGCGATCGACCCGAACGTCACCGCGACGTACGTCTTCGGGGTCAACCGCAACGGACAGCTCCCAACAGGGCCGTTCCCCGACCGGCCGAACATCCGATTCGATGCCACCGTGGCCGTCAAGCTCGTGCCCGGCCACGCGCCGACCGTCACCGTGACGGACCTGGCGAAGAAGACGAGCACGACCCTGCCGGATTCCGCGCTACGGATCGCGGGCAAGTCCGTCTCGGTGACGGTCCCGGGGAGCCTGCTCCCCTCGACGGGCCTGGCGCCGAAGCAGTACCGGTACAACTTCTGGCCCGAGGACGGGCTCGCGGGCTCGACGAACATCGCCAGCTTCGCCCCCGAGACCCACGATATCCGCGTCGGGGTCGAGCGGGGGTCCTGAAACGGGCGGGACATCGCGTTCGGCGAGGAGGAATCATGCTCGATCTCGTGCTCTGGTCCAGCTCGGTAGCCCTCGCGCCGCTCACGCTGGAGCTCGCCGGGAGGCTGATCTCCGGCGCCGCGGGCCTGGTCAGCCCGACGGCGCCGACCGAAGTGGTGACGACGGACCCAGGCGGCGCCGGCGATCGCGCCGCCCGCCGCAAGGCGGCGGTTGCCGCGAAGGAGGAAGTTTCATGTTCCCGAACGGGCTGACATCGACGGTCATCACCTTCCAGGGCCCGGGGGGGTTCGCGACGCCGGACGACCTCGAGGCGCTGGAGGCCTGTCAGGCGGGGGTCCGCGCGGCGCCGGCGTGCCGTGGTCGGACATCTCGCGGGGCATGTGGCTCGAGCACTCCAGCCAACCATGCACCACCTCCGACGAGCGGCGGATGCGCGCGTTCTGGCGACGGTGGGAGGCGCTGATGGGTACGCCATAGCTCGCCGACTCGACGAGCCCGATCCGACGGCCCGACACGGTATCCGCTTCAATCCCCGGCCGCCCCCGGGGAAAGGAGGATCGTATGCGTACGAGACCGAGACGTCTGTTCGGCGCGGTGGGCCTCTCGGACCACCCGTGCGGCGGCCTCATCTCCCCGGTGGACGGGGGCCTCCGGCTCGTCTCGCTGATCGGCGGCGACGGCCACTACCCGCCCGTCAACGAGGCCGGCTTCCTGCAGTTCGCCCGCAGCTTGCGGAGGCCGGCCTTCTACGAGGCGATCGCGGGCGCCGAGCCGCTCACGCCGATCGTCGGCCAGCGTGCGACCGAGGACCGCCTGCGGCACTACGACCGCTTTCCATCCCGTCGGCACCTGCGCGATGGGCTCGGGCCCGGACGCCGTCGTGGACGCTGGACTGCGCGTCCACGGCGTCGAGGGCCTCCGCATCGCGGACGCCTCCATCATGCCGACGATCACCTCGGCCAACACGAACGCACCCTGCGTGATGATCGGCGAGTTCGCCGCGCGTCGGATCGTCTCCGGCTGAGCGGCCGCCGTCGAGGAACTCGAGGGTCGCCCCGCGACGGCCGCGGCCGACTCTCCGCTCGGGGGTCGGCGCGGCCGGGCGATCTTCGTCCGGACGTCCGCGACTCCAGGCTCCTCCCGTTCGGTCCATCGAGAAAGGAGAATGATCATGAGTAAAATTCAGCCCTGGCAGCAACTCTTCGAGAAGCTCATCGGCTCCTGGGTCGCGCGGGCGATCTACGCCGCGGCGAAGCGACGGGTCGCCGACCACCTGGCGGGCGGCCCCCGGACGGCCGAAGAGGTCGCCGAGGCGGTCGGCGTGGCGCACCGGGCGCTCCACCGGCTCCTCCGCGCCCTGGCCGGCGTCGGCGTCTTCGGCCAGCAGTCCGACGGGCGATTCCGCCTCAACCCGACGGGCGAGCTGCTGCGCGAAGAGGTGGCGGATTCCATGTGGGCGATGGCGGTCATGCTGGGCGAGGAGCAGGATCGCTGCTGAGGCGATGTGCTCGAGACCCTGCGCACCGGCGAGCCGGCCTTCGAGCGGCTCTTCCGCCGGCCGGTCTTCGACTACCTGGGCGAGCACCCCGAGCAGGCCCGGATCTTCGATGCCGCGATGGCCGGCTTCAGCGGCCGGGAGACGCGGGCGATCCTCGACTCCTACAACCTGTCGGGGGTCAAGACCCTGGCCGACGTCGGCGGCGGCGCAGGCGGCAAGCTCGCCGCCATCCTCCGCCGATATCCGGCCATGAGGGGCATCCTCTTCGACCGGCCGCACGTCGTCGAGCGGGCGCGCCCGATGCTCGAGGCCGCCGGCCTCTCGGCACGCTGCGACGTCCAGGGCGGCGACTTCTTCGAGACGGCCCACGTGGGCGCCGACGCCTACATGCTCGGCCACATCATCCACGACTGGGACGACGCCAGGGCCGGCCTCATCCTCGACAACCTCCGCGGCGCCATGGCCTCCGGGCGCGACTCCTCGTCGTCGAGTACGTCGTCACCGACGGCGACGCGGGCCCGTCGGCCGACGGGGCGTCGTTAGCCGAGTGGCTCGACCTGCACATGATGGTCGCGGCCGGGGGCCTCGAGCGGACCGAGGCGCAGTATCGACGGCTCTTCGCCGATCACGGCTTCCGCCTGACGAGGGTCGTCCCCACCGGCGGCGCGGGCGACATCTCGGTGATCGAGGGCGTGCCGGCCTGAGCGCAATACCAGGCTTGATCTCTTCCACCATCCATCGCCGCGAGGCAAGAGGACCGATCCATGCTCCGCACAGAAAACGAGACGTACCCCCTGACCAGCCCCGCGTTCCTCGAGGATCCGTACCCGATCTACCGCCGGATGCGGCAGGACGATCCCGTGTACTGGTCCGAGGGGCTCGGGGCCTGGGTGCTGACGCGATACAACGACGTACTGGCCGCACTCCGGCACCCGGCGCTGAGCTCCCCCACGGCCGAGGCCTCTGTCCGCGCGAAGCTGCGCGGCGGCGACCCCGCCCTGGTCGCCGACAACAGCCGCACCACCGCCGGCATGATGATCATGAAAGACGGCTAGGACCATCGCCGGCTGCGCGGCTCGAGCCAGCACGCCTTCACGGCGACGGCGCTGGATCGCTGGCAGGCCACGATCGAGCGCGTGGTCGAGGATCTGCTCGACACGGCCCTCCCGCGCGGCCGAATGGACGTGATCGGCGACCTGGCCAGGCCGCTGCCCGCGATTGTGATCGCGGAGATGTTCGGCATCCCGCCCGAGGACCGCGACGCGTTCCACGTTCGGTCCATGGAGGGCGCGCGGTTCTTCGGCATTGCGGTCGGCGACACCGAGGAGGCCGCCCGCGCCGCCAATGAGGCCGCGGTCCAGCAGGAGCGTTACTTCCTCGACCTGCTGGAGGAGCGGCGCCGCCGACCGGGCGACGACCTAATGAGCTTGCTCCTCGAGGGGCAGGCGGATGGGCGCGTGACGGCCGAGGAGGTCTGCTCGCAGTGCATCCTGCTGCTCGGCGCCGGCCACATCACCACGATGGACCAGCTCGGCAACACGGCCCTGGCCCTGCTGAGGGACCCCGAGCAACTGGGCCGGCTCCGCGACAACCCGGCGCTGGTGCGGTCGGCGACCGACGAGGGCCTGCGTTACGATGGCTCCGTGCAGCTCCTCCAGCGGGTCGCCCGCGAGGACCTGAGGCTTGGCGGCAAGGCGACCGGCGCGGGCGAACTGATCTACCTGTCGCTTGGGGCGGCGAACCGCGACCCCGAGGTGTTCGCCGAGCCCGACCGGTTCGACGTCAGTCGTGCCGACAACCGCCACCTGGCCTTCGGCGCAGGGCCGCACGCCTGCCTGGGAATGACGCTCGCCCGCCGCGAGCTGGAGATCGCGCTGGGGCGGCTGGTGCGGCGGATGCCGCGGTTGCGCCTCGACGAGGAGCGGCCGGTGCGGCGGCGGGCGAACAGCCTGGTATTCCGTGGGCTGCAGTCGCTGCCGGTTCGCTTTGACTGATCACCACGGAAGAGGGGCAACGCCGAGCCGACTCGCGGCCCCGCGAAGCCACGTCAGCGTCCGCCACGAGTGGGCGTCAACAGCGAGTCGCCGAGGACGGGTCCCCGGACACCGCCCGTCCCCGGCCGTGGCCTTCACGTCGTCCTCGGAGCCGGACCTGCCGGACGCCGATCGAGGTGTCGCAGGGCTCGTCCAGTCTCCCGTAGCACCGCTCGCTGGCGGTCCACACTATCTTCCGACCTCTGGGTCGATTCTTTCCCGTTCGCCGCAGCACGCTTCGGTCTGATCGACCGAAGCGCCCGATCGCATGCTCGATGCTTCGGTGTCGTCGGACCGAAGCGCGCAAGATACGCAGTGACGGCTGGTGTCAGGGTAACCGAAAACAGATCTGACACCAGCGGTTCCCGAAAACAGATCTGACGCCAGCGGTTCCCTGTGACACCAGCGGTTCCCTGGGGCTTCCTGGCCGTCTCGATGGGCTCCTTCGGCGCCCATGGCCTGCGCGAGCGGTTCGAGTCGCTGGGGAGCGTGCCGGGCGGAATTCCCACCGAGCGGCTCGAGGCGGATTTCCAGACCGCGACTCAATACCAGATGTACTGCGCCCTCGCGCTCTCGGCCGTCGGCCTGATAGCCCAGGCCGGCAAGGGCGGTGCCGCGCTCGACGCCGCCGGCTGGCTGTTCCTCGCGGGTTCGCTCGTGTTCTCGGGCAGCCTTTATGTGCTATGCATGACCGGTGAGAAATGGCTCGGCATGATCACGCCGATCGGCGGCGTCGCCATGCTCGCCGGCTGGATCGCGCTCGCCGTCGCGGCGGGCGCATCTTCGAAGGCGCCGGCAGCGAATCCTCTCTCATGATCGCGCGGGTCGAAGCTCGGAATGATACGACCGGGATAGCGGCTACGGCGGAGCGAACGGATCGCGCGGGAAGTCCGGATCGGCCATCAGGTCGCCGAAATCGGCGCGACCGCGGAGCGCATCGAGGTCGCGATCCTCGGAGGCGACAGTCCGGAACTGAGCTTGGTTCCCCTGGATCGCCCTCCGGAGGTATTCCACGGCACGCGCCTGGAGTTTCTCCCGGTCGGCGACCGAGGCTTGATCGTCCAGGGCCGATATCATGGCGCAATCACAGCTTGACTTCTGCCCCTTTAAGGAATTGGTAATGGGCCGGCGAAGTTTGCAAAAGCGGACCACCTTGTTAGGAACATGGGTAGCTGGACACCCCATAGCTCCTCAACAAGGTGGTCGCCATGTTGACTATACCCGAGTTCGCCCAGCCCGTCCTCGGCTCGTTCGCCCCGGTCTTCTACCATCCCACCTACCAACGCTTACCAGGAGTGATGGCGATGGCCGGGTTGGCCGCCCCGCTTCCGGCCTGAGGCGGGAGCCGGCGGCCGACGCTTGACCGAGGGCGGGTCGGACGACGGGGGCTTGGAGGAATTCGTGGAGTTCGTGCCGAGCCGCTCCTCCAACTCGGCGATCCGCCGCTCGAAGGTCTGCACCAGGGCCGTGACGGCCACCTGAGCGTCCGGTGAGAGCGTATCCCAGATGGCCTGTGGGAGCGGCGGCGGATCGGTCATGCCGCCGTTGTATCGATCTCATCACGCAAAGGCAACAGTGGGCCTTGAACGCCTACCAGTTGGCGAGGCTGAGGAGGCAGCGGGCCCAGCTCGAATGGGAGGGGCCGACGATCGGCTGAACCCGTCGATTCGGTCGTCCGGCTGACGCCTTCGGCCATGGACAAATCTGCAAAATTCTCTTGCAATCTCTGCTCGGTCAGCATATTATATTATTTATATATGATTATTTAAAATATAGTAACCTGGTTGCAATTCCATCAATCAATCTTGTCGTCAATATTCGGCTCGAACTGCCTTGCTTACAAACGACTCGCCCGGCTCGATCTTCGAGCTGATCCAGGCCGACTACCGGTCCGGCCTCTCCGGGTCGATAAGCGTGAGGCGCTTCAGAGGTTACGCGCCATCGCCGGCTGTCCGCAGGCCCGCGATTTGCGCGGCGTGTCCCCGGGTGGCGCGGCGGGCCTCGGACAGCAAGGCGAGGGTGAACGACTTGATCGCATCTCATACGTGAGACGATCAATGGCCGATAAAATCACCGAAGGAACGCAGCTCGATACCCTGGGCGTAGACGCAATCCTGGACTCGGCCGTGGCACAAGACATCCACCTCGGTCGATCGCTCGGGGCCGTACGGCGACTCCGTTCTGACGTCTCGGCCGGGATGGCAGCCGAGTTCGGTCACTCCGTTCGGGAGATCTGCCAGGATGGCGAGTAGCGACTCGACGGAGATTGCACCGGGGATCGGAACGCCCCGCGCCGTCTGCCCATAGAAGCGGCCGCAATATTGGATCCCGACGCTGCAGTGCCTCAAGGGGACGTTGAGCCTCCGGGCGAGCTCGGACGCCGCCGACCGGACTGGTTCGTCCTGATGGACATGTTGGTGCGAATCGAGGTGAGACGGATCACGACCGACCAGTCGGCGAAACTTATCCAGTTGACGCTCCAACTCCTGGACAACGACGGTGTGATCATCGAGCGGAACAACCCGGTAGACCGAGATCCAGCTCTCGCCGTCGTAGGCCCATTCGCCGAGGTCGATGTGGAGGCCCAGACTAAGTCTTGGATGCGAGCGGCCATAAGCGGCGGCGGAAGCTGCGGCGGGCTTGAGCACCATCAGGCTGGCACTCGTGACAATCCCATGCTCGTGGGCCTCGATGATCCCCCGATTCACACCTTCGCTCAGGCCCAGGTCGTCGGCATTGACGATCAGCGAGCGTTTCGAATCCATGGCATACCTCGCGTCGGAGGAGATCGCCGTTTCATGGCGCAGATGGGCACGCAGCGTGGCTGTTCCCCGTCATCGGCCCTTCAACTTCTCGCCCAGTGCGATCGCCTCTCCCAGCCAATCGTGCACGTTCTCGGGGGGAGGTGACCAATCGCGCGCCCAGCCTAACCATCGGAATGCGAGATGGAGCCGGCAGTCGTCGAGGGCCAGGGCCATGTCCTCGGTGCGTGAGGCGGGCCCGCCCTCGGAGAGCAGGGCCTCGTGATAGGCGGCTGCCATCTCCGCCCGGTCGCGGTCGGCCCAGCCTCCCGCACTCAGGGCCGCCAGGTCCATCAGACCGGGTCCGACGGCCGCCATCTCCCAGTCCACCGGGCGAATCCGGTAGCCCGCCGGCGTCTCCTGGACGAGGATGTTCGAAGCGTAGAACTCTCCGTGGACGAAGGTGGACGGTAGTCGGATCAGCCGTTCGATGGCCCGCTCATAAGTCGAGACCAGGAATTGCTTTGTAGCCGGAGTGAGCGCCCCAAATTGCAAGCACTTAGCTCGCTCGAGCCACAGCCGGTAGGATGCAACGTCGTAGCGCAGCAGGGGGACAGAACGGCTCAGGGGCTCGCTTTCTCCCGGGATCCGAGAATGCAAGCGCGCCAGCCAGCGGGCCGCCTGCAGCCAGGCGGGTTGATCTCGCGCCACGTTGAGCCGCACGCCCGGGATCTTCTCGAGTAAGAGCCAGTAGAGACCGGCGTCCGGCTTGATCACCGCCCCATAGAAATGCGCCGTATCGAGGGGGAGGCGGGACAGGATTCGCCGGTAAGTCTCGATCTCGCGCCGCGGCTCGTAAAGGAATCGGGGCTTGACCCGACGAGCTGTCTCGTGGAGATTCTCCAGTCCCAGATCCTTGAGCAAGAGGTGCAGGACCGCTCCATCTTCGAGCTCGATCTCGAGATCGGCCAGATGGAAGCTGGTCCGCTCGGCGAAGGGCGTGCACGCCAGCCGCACGATCCTCCCGAGAGGCGGATCGTGGCGGCGGAACAGGTCGTCGAGCGTGGGCCGCAATTCGGGGGCGACGGACGTCCGGTCCGCGTTTACCATCGCCTTTCGGAGCGGTCGGTCCGCCGTCATTTCATGACTCCGACGATGGGTTCGACGGGTCGCGATCTTCCCGGGCACGACCTCGACTCAACTCGCGAAGAGCCGATCCAGGAGGCGACTGAGGATCCTTTCGGAGTCGAATGACTCTTCGGCGATAGCCCGTGCCGCCCGTGCGTGGCGGGCGTAATTCACCCGGAGTTCCTCGATGCCGCCGAGTATATCGTCCGCCGATTCGAACGCGAACAGCCCCTCGCCCGCGGGGATGAAATGGCTGAAGCCGGTCTCTTGCGCGAGGACGGGACGGCCCGAGGCCAGGTAGCAGAGGCTGCGATCACTCATCCAGCCGCAGCGCGAGGCGACATAGCCGCTCTTGGCGATCCCGAATTCCGCTTTGGAGCCACGGATGAACCGCCGATAGTCAGCGGGGGTACGGGCCACCCGGGCCGGGTCGAGCCACCGCCAACCGTTCGCGGCCAGGGCCGCCAGGTCCTGTTGTTCATCGGGGTGGATGGCCAGCGCGGGGAGGAGTTTCTCGGAAGTCAGGCTCGGCAGAGTCATGAATCGGCGGAAGGAATGGGCCTTCTGGCCGTAGAAGATGCCCTCATGCTCGATCGAGCCATAACTGCGCCAGTGGGAGACGGTGGTGAGCGCGTCGTATGTGATCCGGTGCGCCACCGGCCAGTGGGAGAGGACCACGGGCTGCGGGGTGGTTATCCAAGGGAGCCCGCAGGTGGGCACGAGGCAATCCGGTCGGCCGATCGCCAGGCCGATGGTCACGAAGTGCGTGTGGCCGCGGAACCGCATGTCGCAGGCGTTTGACGCGTGCCAGAGCTGGCAAAAGGTCGGGTCCAGGTCGAGGTAGATGCGACGGGGGATCTCGCCGGTTAGTGCCTCGTCGGCCAGCAGGCCCGAGATATTGATCAACATATCGGCGGAACGGGCGATTCGTCGGAGTTCCTCATAGGAAAGGCCGACGGCCTGCCGCGTCCCCGCGACCAGGAAGGCAGAGTCCATGTCGAAGCCGAAGTCCCCCATCACTTTGCGGAAGTAGTCCGCATTGCGCGTGCGATCTACCGGGACGCCTTGCGGAGTCAATGACGACTCCGGGAGGCTCTCGACGAAGAGCACGCGGCATCCCAGTCTCCGGAAACCGAGCAGATACTGGAGGACCGCCCAAGTCGCCCCACCCTGCTCGGGGGCGGCGGCGATCATCCCGCTCACGAGAATGGTCGGCGAAGCACAACTTGACCTGCGGATTCGTTCAGGCGACAAGGCCCGTCTCCTCGAGAAATCGGCCCAGGACCCGATCCGAATCGAAATGGGCCTCGGCGATCGCGCGTGCGGCGCGGCTATGTTCCGCGTAGCCGCGCACGATCCGCTCGGCGCCGGCGACGGCTTCCTCCATCGTCTGGAAAGTCACCAGGCCTTCGCCCACCGGGTAGTTACGGCCGAAGCCGGTATCCTGCACGAGGACCGGCTTTCCCGATGCCAGGTATCGGGCCGAGCGATCGCTGAACCAACCGCTTCGCGTCTCGACGTAGACCCCCTGGGCGACCGAGAATTCGGCTCCCGAGCCACGGACATAACGACGGAAGGCGTCCGGTCCGGAGGCCACAAGCCGGGGATCGATGACGTGCCATCCGTGATCGCAAAGCGCAACCCGATCTCCTTCATCGGCCGGATCGATATCCAAGGCGACTTCGAATCGCTGGGACACGCGCCGCGGCAGTTCGATGAATTTCCGGAATTCGTGAACCTTGAGCCCGTAGGTCCGGCCCGCGTACTGGGCCGGACCGTAGGGGCCCCTCCAGCTCGCGACTGTGTTGAAGGGACCCGGCTTCGCGGGGGCGCACGCGGGCCATTCCTTCAGCACGACAGGCTGGCAAATCGGCCGCCAGGGAATCCCGCACGTAGGGATCGGACAATCGGGGCGTCCGATGTTCTCGCCGACGGTGTAGAAAAGGTTGTGTCCCTCCAGCCGCGGTCCCGGGTTTCCCGTTGCATGCCAGAACTGCGTGTAGCCGGGATCCAGATCGATATAAATCCGGCGCGGGATCATCTCCATCCGGGCATGGCTCCAGTGGCCGGTGATGTTCACCAGGGCACTAGCGGATCGCACGAGGTCGTCCCGCTCCGACGCCGTCAGTCCGTAGTCGGATCCGTCGTCGCAGATCAGCGTCCCCAGGGCCGAGAGGTCGAACTGCTCGGTCACGTCGCGGAAATACGCCCGATTGGCCGACTCGTCGAAGGTGCAAGGGCGACCCGAGGTGTCCACGCAGCAATCCCTCCGGATCTGCTCGACGAACGCGACCTCGAAGCCCAGGGCCTTGAGGCCCAGGGCCCAGCTCAAGCGGGTCCAGGTCGCGCCGCCGTTATGGAGCTTGTTGGCCAGGGCGCCGCTGACGATGACGACGGCCATGAAGAGAGTGCCTCGCGGGTGAGATCAGGCCATGCCCAGCTCTTGCAGGAGCCGGCCCAGGACTTTATCGGAATCGAAATACTCCTCCGCCAGGGCCCGGGCCGCCCGCGCGTGCCGGCCGGGCCGTCGGGCGATCTCTTCTACGCCCATGACGGCGTCCTCGAGTGTCGTGAAGGTGAGGAGCCCCTCGCCTGTGGGATAGTGTCGCGAGAAGCCCGTCTCCTGGGCCAGCACCGGCTTGCCGCTCGCCAGGTAGCATAGGCTCCGATCGCTGATCCAACCGGCGCAACTCCGGACGTATAAGTCCTTCGCGACGCAGAACTCGGCCAGCGAACCTCCGATGTAACTTCGATACGCGAAGGGGTCGCAGGCGACCGCCCGCGGATCGACGAGGGACCATCCCTTGGCAGACAGGAGGGCCAGGTCGTTCGTCTCGGCCGGATGGATGTCTAGGGCCAGCTCGAAGGGGATGCCCGTGAGCCGGGGCAGGTCCATGAACCGGCGGAACTGGTGCACGCGCAGGCCGTACGATCTTCCCCGGAATTCCAGGGGGCTGTAAGCGCCCGCGCCATGCTCGCGATCGTGGTGAACGACCCCCCGGGCACGTCGGACGGCGGCCACCATTCGAGGACGACCGGTGGCGGGGTGACGATCCAGTCGTGTCCGCAGGTCGGGATCGTACAGTCGGGGCGGCCGATATTCAGGCCGATGGTGACGTAGGCATCGTGCCCCACGAAGGGGCGATGCAGGCCCAGTTGATCCCAGAACTGGCCGAACCCCGGGTCGATGTCGAGGAAGACCCGTTTCGAGGCACGGCCGAGGATTTCCTCGTCCCGGAGATAGCCCATGATGTTCAGCAGGAAGGCCGAATGTCTCACTCGCTCGAGGAGCCGCGACCGCGGCATGCCGATGAGGCTCTCGCCTCCCGGGCCGGTCAGGACGTAATCGTCCTCCAGGCCGAAGGACCTCACGACGTCGAGGACGTAGCGGAGATGGGGCGATGCCTCCGGTGCACAGTGCCGCCCCGCCTCGTCGACCCAGGGGGAGGGCTGGAGATGATCGACGAGGAGCGCGTCCCAGCCGAGCCGCCGGAAGCCCAGGAGATACTGGAGCAGCACCCAGGTGTGGCCGGCGATCTTCGGCTTCCGGGCCAAGGCCGCGGCGATCACGACCGAATGGGACATCATTTCCGCCCGACTTCTCCGTGAAATCCCCCGCCCCTGAGGGAGTGGCGGCGCGGTCTCGGGACCATGCCGGCGACGGGACCAGGAAACCGCGACCGCGCCGCCGGCGTGCTCCGATCAGCCCGGAGGCATCTCCGCGGGAGGTCCCTGGGGAGTCGCTTTCCTCAGGATGGCGATCACTTCCCCGCAGTTCTCGCCGAAGTGCTCGATGCGGAACGGCGAGCCGAGGTACCGATTGGCATCCTCGAGAAACGATCGCCAATGATTTTCATCCCAAACATGAAAGTGAATACTGTAATTTATGGTCATCAGGTGTCGGATGCGGCGCTCGACCTCGTCGGGCCCGGCCACCTTCTCCTTCAGCCGCACCCATTCGCTGAAGTGTTCCAGCCGCGATACGGACGGCCCCTCCCGGTCGTCTCGGACGAGGTGCTCGAAGGGGGTGATCGGCCGATCGCGATCGAACGAGTGCCACTTGTCCGGCACCGCATAATAGAGGACTCCGTCGCCGCGGACCTTGCGCAAATGGTTGCGAATCGTGCCGATCGGATTCTCGGTGTGCTCCAGCATGTGATTGGCGATGACGAAGTCGAGCCGGCCGTCCTCGATCGAGGCGAGGACCTCGCCGTCGTCGATCAGGTCGGCATCGACGAGCTGCTCCCCGGCGAGCTCGGGATAATGCAGGCGCAATCCCGCGACATCCAGGCGATCGACGTATCGCACCGCCGCCCGCTCGCTGGTCCAGAGAGGCTGGTGGAGTGCACCGACTTCGATACCCGATCCCTCGAGGTATCGTTCGCTCAGCTCGCATCTCGTGGCCTGCATCCGCTCCGGTAGCATTCGGCCTCCAGGTCTCGTGAGAGACGATAGTATCGGCGAAGAATTGCGGTTCGCGGGTCACTGGCGGCCCGCGCCCCCTCCGAAATCGACCAGGGTATCACCGGGCCCCGGGCCCGCCATCGACGTCGACCCCGGCGCGATCCGCGCCATCCGCCCGGACTCCCCGTCGCCCATGGAGCGGCCGGGGTGGAGTGTCCTCGCGCGGGCCTCGCACAGAGCTTCGCAACCAGTGGTTGAAGATATTAGCATGCTCATCCTCTACCTGGAAAAGCCCGGCGGCGGGCCGGACGCGGCCGGTGGGCGGCCGCCGCGCCCACGCGGACGGCCTCGGCTATGCCCGCCCGGTCTTCTCGGCGACGAGCGATACCGCCGGCCCGTTCACGTGACCGACATCGTCCTCGACGGTCGTCACCCTGTCGAAGCCGAAGAATTCGAGGGCCGCCGTGATGTCATTCAAATACAACCGATTGCACGACGGCATGACGCCCGACCAGCGACGACCGGTATGTTGATAGCCGGGATAGAACACCTCGAAATAATGGCAACGAAAGCCGTGTCGCTCGATCGGCGGTGCCGCCGGGACCGTGGACTTGGGGACGTAATGGGACCAGATGAACACTCGCGGGGCGACCCTCGAAATCAGGGACAACGTATGAATTGGATCTTTCATATGATATAAGACCCCGCTGGCGAAGACGAGGTCGTAACGCTCCTCGGTCTCTTCCAGGTAGAGGTTGAAATCGCCCAGGAGAAAGCGAGCCTTCAGCCCGAGGATTTCCTTCGTGATGAGGCTCTTGAGGTAGAATTCGGGGCTGGCCTCGATGCCGAGGATCGACCCCGCCCCGAGCCGTTCGAGTTGGTAGGTATGGCCGCCTTCCAGCGGCCCCAGTTCTAGGATCTTGAAGCCATCGATGCGACCGCAGACATCGACCACCATCTGCGGACGCCTGTCGCAATCGAAGGGCCGCGTGTCGCCCGATCGGATACCCTCGACGGGGAGCCGGCAGACCCAACCCCTCTCCTTGAATAGATCCACGGCATTCTGGTGGCAGGGGCGAGACGTCACGAATGCGGGCAGATGCAGCTCCAAGACCATCGGATCCTGGGCGGATCGGCTCCCTCCTGCAGCGAACCTCGGGTCGCCCATGTCGAGGGAGAAATCGATCCCGCGCTCCGCATCGCCGATCCGGAAATGGATGTGATGCTCCCTTGTGTCAGAATCGGGTTCGAATAGGAACTGGAAACCCTTGCCATTCTGCCCGGGGAGTGCGGCCTCGACGTCCGGCCTGGGAACCGGCTGGCTGCTCACCTTGCGTCCGTTCACGGTAATCTGCACCGACTCGGACGGATCGGGCGAGGTCGTCCATCCGTGGACGATCTGCCCCGGCCGCACGGCCTCGCCCGGTCCGGGATGATCGATGTGGATCCTATACACGATTCCCTCCGCAAGTCGCGCACTCGGCGCCGGTGGCGATCCGTTCGAGGTCGAACGGAGGTGAGGCCGCGCCCGGCGTTGGAGGCCAGCAGCGAGCCGATCACGTCCTGGTCGCGTCGGCCAAGAAGCAGTGCCTCTGTCATCACAGAGGATCGTGACTGCCGGGAGTACCGGAGAGTTGGAAGATGAGACAACTTGGGTCGCTCCAGATGCAAGGATAATGGGATTCCAGATGCTTCTGGAAATCCCCGTAATAGCCGAGCCACCAGAAGGCCGTGCTGGGGAAGAGCAGGTAATCCCCTCCTTTGCGTCGGAGTTCCTCGAGGTGGTCGATCGCCTCCCGGCTGTCGGCTGGGTAGTAGCCCGCGTAGACGCCGGCCTCAGTCTGGGGAAAATGCCACGCCAGCCGCGGCCCCAACTGGAGCAAGATGTCATCGCCCCTGCTGACCACGACGACAACCGAGTCCGGCGGCAGGGCCGCGTTCACCGCCTCTCGGATCCGTCGGCGGACCTGAGCGTAGCTATTCCGTCTGGGTCGATGACCGTTGACATCGTCGAGGGCGGTCTCGGCGCGCGACGCCGTGGCGGCGTGTGGGCCGTCGGCCGCCGCGAGATGCTCGACGGCCTCCTCGGCTCCGCACCCCTTGCTCCATGGAGCGAACGGGACATCGCTGCCCGATCGGTCGCGATCGGAGATCAGACCGAGCCGTTCCGCGACGGTCGGCGCCTTGAGATTCAGCGAGTAATCTTCAGCCTCGCGAGTCAGATTCGGATTGTAGAAGGGGTCGTGGTCGATCACGGCACGCCAACGCCGTTGCATGTACTCTTCCTCGCCGGGATTGGCGAACACATTCTTGGTGACCGATTCATGGTGAAAGAGGACGGCGTACGGCGTGTAGACGACCCAGTAGCCGCGATCGCGGATCCGCAAGCAGATGTCCACGTCATTGCAGGCAACGGCCAGGTTTTGCGCGTCGAGGCCGCCGACTTCCTCGAAGACAGACCGCCTCATCATGGCACACGCGAAGGTCACGGCGCTGCAGTTGCGGATGAGGCGAGGAAGACAGAAGTACCCGAGATCGTTCTCGGGGAAGCGCTTGAAGGCGTGCCCGCAGTTTTTGTGCAGGCCCATGGTCACACCGACGTGCTGGACGCTCCGATCGGGGTAGAGCAGCTTGGCGCCGACGATCCCGACCTCGGGCCGCTGGGCGTGCTCGAGCATCGCCTCGACCCAGTCCGGCGTGATGACCGTGATGTCGTCGTTGAGGAAGACGACGTACGGGGTGTCGACATGAGACAGGGCGAAATTGTTCATGGCCGAGTAATTGAACGGTTCGAGCCGGAAGCGCCGGTATCTGAGACGCCGGTCCCGTCTCCCCAGGTCCCGGCAATGGTCGGCGACCGCCGTCCCGTCCGAGTTGTCGATGACCAGGACCTGCAGGTTGGGGTAAGTGGATCGGTCCAGCACACTCTCCAGGCACGGCTGGAGAAACTTCATCTTGCCGCCACTGGGGATCACCAGGGTGACTGGCGGCTGGCCGCGAAGCTCGTAACGTACGCGCCAGCGGCCCGGGGCGCAGCCCGGCTCGACGTGCCCCGCCAACCCGCGGCGCTGGAGCGCATCGGCGATGGCGCATTGCGCGGCGTCCACGGCATGCGGCTTGGCCATCTCGCCGCCGGCGGTCGAGCCCGGGATCACGCGCCAGGAATAGAGGATGCTCGGGATATGGACGATCCGGCGGGTCAGCTCGGTGAAGCGCAAGACCAAGTCGTAGTCCTGGCTGCCCTCGTAGGAGCGACGAAAGCCGCCGATGGCTTCCACCAGCGATCGCCGGTAGACACCAAAGTGGCACACGTAGTTCACCGAAAGGAGCAGGTCGGGAGACCAGTCCGGCTTGAAGAACGGGTCCCAACGGGCCTCCCCCGTCTCGTCAACCTTATCTTCGTCCGTGTAGATCAGGTCGGTCTCCGGTTCCTCGTTGAGGGCGCGGACGACCTCGAAGAGAGCGTGTGGCATGAGCATATCATCGGAGTCCAGGAGCCCGATGAACTCCCCCGTGGCCAGGGCTAGCGCCGCATTGCTGTGGCCGGCGATCCCCAGGTTCTCGGGCAGATGGACGACCTTGACCCGCCGGTCCCGGTCGGCCAGCCCGTTCAAGATCGGCTGCACATGGGGAGCCGTGGATGCGCCATTGGCCAGGCAGAGCTCCCAACGTTCATATGTCTGGGTGAGGACTGAATCCAGCATCAGGCTCAGATACTTTTCCGGCGTATTGTAGACCGGGACCACCAGGCTGATGACGGGCCGGTAAGAGAGCTTCTCCCCCTCGATCCGCATGCGGGCCATGTCCGCCTCGGTCGGGGTGCGGGCGGCCAGCCACCCCCGGTATTCCGCATTGAAGTCCCATCGATCGAGACCGACATCGCCGACCACGCGGAACGCGCGGGCCCACTCCAGCTCGGCCCCGTCGCTGCCCCGGACGCGGATGAGCAGCGAGTGGTCGCCATCCGACAAGCCAGTCAGGGCGACCGTCCCGCTGAAGCCGGAGTGGGCGCCGTGGGCGAATTGCGGGTTCTCCGCCGCCACGTCGGGACGCAGCGCCCCGTAGGCCAGGCTCGGCCGGGGATCGCCGTCCACGAAGACCTGGACATCCTCGATGCCGGCGTGCGAAAGCGCCCAGCCCATGACGGTGAGACACCCATGGCGGGCCGCCGCCAAATTCTCCGCGGGCCGATCACAATACCCCGTGATGGGGCTGGGCTCAGGGAGGCGGGGTGCCGATACTGCGGTCGCCGATGGCGCGCGCGACGGCTCCAGATGCATCGGGCCAGGCGGATCGCCGGGGGCGGCGGGAGATCCATTCAGCTCGTACTGCAGGTCGGCGATCGGCTGGAATATCCGGGCCATGGCCTGGATCGTCTGACGGTGGCGGCTCACCGCCTGTTGGTCAATGAGCGAGAGTCGCTCATCCTGATGGCCGAGGGCCGCCTCCAAGTTCGCCCGGTTGTCGTCCATCGCCCTGCGCAGCTCCCCGGTGAGCTGCCCAAGACGGGAGTCGATGTCGGCAATCGCCGCGAGCTGGCGGTCATCCGCCAGGGAATTGCGCTGTACAAGGGCCTCGGCGCGGTCTTTCTCCTCGACCAGCCGACGGTTCTCGGCCGTGATCGCGTCGAGCCGGCCCCGCAGCGCGGACATCTCGGTCCGACGAGCCTCCTGCTCCTCTTCCAACCGAGCGACCTGCGCCGCGCCCGGCGAGCTCGGCGAGCTCGGCGTCGCGCCCCGCGATCACTTGCGCCTGCTCCCGGGACTCGGCTTCGCGCCGCTCGACATCGGCGCGGAGCTCGCGGATGAGAGCCTCGGCGCAGTCCCGCTCCTCGGCCAGCCGCCGGTTGGCAGCCTCCAGGTCGGCCGATCGATCCAGCATCGACTCCATCTCGGCCTGGCGAGATTCTCGCTCCTCCTCTAGGCGCCGGACCGTCGCCGCACGCTCGGCCAGCATGGCGATCTCGGCGTCGCGGCCGGCGATCGCCTGCTCCCGTTCGCGACACTCGGCCTCGCGCCGCTCCAGTTCGTCGCGGAGCTCGCGGGCGAGAGCCTCGGCGCAGTCCCGCTCCTCGGCCAGCCGCCGGTTGTCCACCTCGAGGTCTCTCGAACGGTCCAGGAGGGCCGAGTGCGCCGTCTCCCCGGCGGCGGCCTGCGTCTCCAGTTCGGAAAGCCGGGCGCGAAGCCCCTGCGCTTCCGCAGACACATCGCCGAGCCGCGACTCAAGGGCGCCCAGGTCGCGCGCCAGCTCATCGCAGTCCTCCTGGGCCCGCCGTGAGGAGCGGCTGAAGAGGGGCCAAGCTTGCCCCGCGACTTTGTCCCGTCCCGAGGGGTCGGACACGCCATCGCCGAGTCTCCCACCCCTCACCGCAATGCGGACCGCGAAGTAGAGGGCCTTGGCGGGGAAAAGGACGTTCGGATCATCCAGGGTATTGAGCAAAGACGTGCGGTGATGACGAAAATCGGCCTCGAGGAAATCCGCGATCGCCGACGGGATGGCGGTTTGCTCGAGGGCATCTGGTCGGCCGAGGAACTCCGCGAGTCGTGCAACCTCCTCGTGTTGCGACTGGATCAGATCTTCATAGAAGAGAAAGTGCCGCGGGAGACCGGCGGTCTGCTCGATCGCCGCGCCCATGTAGATCTGCCACAATCGGGTCGTTTTCTCCATCGAGAAGCCATTCCGTTCTTCCAGCGACGCCGCCACCTCCGCGGGGCTTCGAAGGCAGATCACGTAACGGAGGGGCGGCAGGATCGCCTTCCAGAACGGGAGCGTCAAGCAGGTGCGCGGGTCCTTCCAGCCCCAATCACGCGAGGCGAACGCGCGCTCGACGAGGTCCCTCGCCCGCTGGCGGAGGTCCGCGAGTTCGGCCGCCATCTCCCAGCCCGGCGGCATGGGCGGGGGCTCGTGCCACGTGCCGCCCAGGCGTCCGAGGATTTCCTCATTGAGCTCGAAGATCGGCTGGTACTCCCAGAATCCCTTGGGATTATCGGGCTGGGAATCCAGGAGCCGCTCCTCGGCCCCGAGGTAGATGCCCAGCAAGTTCATGAGGCGCACCGCCACGGAGGTCCCGCTGCGATGCATCCCCAACACGCAGACGATCTGGCCCCCCGCCGGATCGCCGAATCTGCCGCGATCCGGCCGATGCGACACGTCCCTGTTCGTCGCTCGCGGCGCGACCGGCCATCCCGCAGGATCAAGGTCAGCTGACTTCGACAGGCTCATGATGTTGTGAACTCAACGGGTCATCGGGTCGAACGTCCTAAGGCCGCGATAGGCGGAAGATCACGCAAAGATCGGAATCGCAGAACGCCTGCTCGGCGGAGGCGGCGAGGTACCGGCCGAAGCCGGCGTAGTGCTGGAGCCACCAGAGCGCCGGGCCGGGGACGAGGAGATAGGCGGCTCCGGCTCGTCGCAACGCCTCGAGGTGGCCGATCGCCTCGGCGTCCCCGGCCGGATAATAGCCGGCATAGAAGCCGTCGGCGTCCTGCGGGAAGTGCTGGGCGTCCCCGCCCGCCGCGTCGAGCAAGTCGGGATCGCCCTTGCTGACGACGAGGATCCTTGCACCGGCCGGGACGACTTCCCGGGCGACTTCCTTGATCCCGGAGATGAGAGCCCGGTAGGTGGGACCCGGACGACGCCGGTGGGGCCGCCAGTCGATCCCCCATTTACGCTCGAAGCGTTCGCGGTTGACCCTCAGCAACTCCTGATAGCAGCCGGGTCCCAGCAGGCCGCCTAGAGACACGCCCCCGAAATGGTGGACGAAGACGTCCTCGGCGCACACCAGGCGATACCCCCGGGACTCGAGACGCATCGCATAATCGTCATCCTCGAACGTACCGAGATCGTACCGCTCGTCGAGCGGGCCCACACGCTCGTGGGTCTCACGCCGCATCGCGAAGCAGAACATGGTCAGCATCGGGATCTCGAAGCACTCGCCCGCGCGCTTGCGGGCGGCGTCGCGGGCGAATCGGTCGAACTCGGCGTAGGTGCGATAGGAAGTCTCGATCTGGGCCTCGTTGCCGGACCGGTTCGTCACCGGCCCGACGGCCCCGACCAGCGGGTCGTCGAGGTGCCGCAGCAGCCGCAAGAGCCAGCCTCGAGTCACGATCGTGTCGTTATTCAGGAGGACAAATCGGTCTCCCGCCGCCTGCGCGAGCCCCTGGTTATTCGCCGCGGCGAAACCCTGGTTGGTCGCATTGCGCACCACCCTGACGGACGGGACGCGTTTCGCGAGCAGGTCGAGGTAGGATGTCAGCTCCGCGCCCGAACCGTTGTCGACGACGATCAGCTCGTACGGGGGATCGTCGGTGTTCGCGAGCACGCTCTCCAGACAAAGCTTGCTGAAGACGAGACTGTCCCGGGCGACCACCACGATGCTGGCGCGAGGGGATTCTGCCCGCGCGTCCCCGGCGGACCATCCGGCGCCGGCGGGGAGTTCGTGCACCGCGCGGACCGTGGCTTCCGGCAGAATCGTCGGTTTGCGCGAGATCGGCTCGAGGATCAGGTCGGGCGGCAAGAAGCTCGATCCCCCGGGGCGCGACGTCCGCCGCGAGGCGGCGCCGGGGTCGGATGTGCCCCCCATCCCGGCGGCCTCGACGACCGCCGCGACCGATCGTTCGTATTTCGGCGTACTGTCGATCATGCGATGGGATCCCTGGGGCGATCTCAGGCGCGCCGGAGCGATCTAGAGGATTGGGTCTCGTGGAGTTGGAAATACAGGCCTCCCTGCTCCAGCAGCTCCTCATGAGTGCCCGACTCCACGATCCGGCCGTGATTCACGACCAGGATCCGGTCCGCGTCGCGGATGGTGGAGAGGCGGTGCGCCACCATGAAGGTCGTGCGCCCTTCCATGAGGCGGTCGAGCGCGTCGAGGATGACGGCCTCGGTCCTCGAGTCGATCGACGACGTCGGCTCGTCGAGGAGCAGGATCGGGGCGTCCTTGAGGAAGGCGCGGGCGACCGAGATCCGCTGGCGCTCGCCGCCCGACAGTTTGGCCCCACGCTCGCCGACGATCGTCTCGTACTGCTCGGGGAGGTTCATGATGAAGTCGTGGGCGTTGGCCGCCCTCGAGGCGGCGATGATTTCGTCCGTGGTCGCCTCGAGTCGACCGTAGCGGATGTTGTTGGAGATGGTGTCGGAGAACAGGAGCGGCTCCTGCTGGACGAGGCTGACGCTCCGGCGGAGCGACTTCAGCGTCGCCTTGCGGATGTCGACGCCGTCGATCTCGATCCGCCCGTGGCTGGGGTCGTAGAACCGGGGGATCAGGCTGATCAGGGTCGTCTTGCCCGCGCCGGTCGGGCCGACGAGCGCGATCCTCTGGCCGGGGCGGGCCTCGAAGTTGATGCCCTTGAGCGTCTCGACGCGCCCGGCGTAGCTGAAATGGACGTTCTTGAAGGTGACGTGACCCCAGGGCGCACCAGCGTGTGTGCCCCCTTCACGTCTCGGATTTCCGGCTCCGTGTCGAGGAGGCCGAACGTGATCTTGAGGCCCACAAGCTGGTCCTGCAGCCCGCCGACCGTGGTGCTGATCGCCTCGAGCGGCTTGTACACCGCCGCCACATAGGTCATCACGACGAGCAACTGGCCGACCGAAAGGCGGCCCTGCAGGGCGTGGTAGGCGCCGTAGCCGAGCACCAGCGCCGTGCCGATCGCGGTGGTCATGTTCACGGCGAGCGAGAAGAGTGTCTGCCGGACCGTCAATCGCACGCGGGCGCCGACCGCACGCGCCCCCTGCTCCCGGAATCGGCGGTACTCGTGGTCCTCGCGGCCGAAGGCCACGATCACTCGGAGCATCGACAGCGCCTCGTGGATGATCCCCAGGCACTCCGCCTCCAGCCCCTTGACATGCAGCAGCCGGGGCTGGATGTGCTTGATGTAGTAGCCGACCGAGAGGTAGAGCAAGGGGACGACCGTCATCGACAGCAGGGCCAGCCGCGCGTCGATGAGGAGCGTGATCCAGAACATCCCGGCCAGCGTCAGCGCAGCTCTGGGCCAGCGGCGGGACGGCCATGATCAGCCCCGAGGCTGCGTCGCACTGGTAATTGATCATGTAGATCAGCATGCCCGACCGACGCTGGTCGTGGTAGGTCATAGAGAGCCGCTGGGCGTGGCGGAACAGGTCGCCGCGGAAGTCGAGGCCCATGCTCAGGTTGAGCTTGGTGTTCACGTAGTTCTCGAGGACGTCGAGGATATTGACCATCAGCGTCACGAGCAGGCCACCGACGATGACGAGTGCCAGCAGGATCGCGCGGTCGCCGCCCCAGGCGCGCGAGAGGCCGGCGAGGATCGGCGGGGCCGGCTGGCCGCCCAACACGTTGTCAACCAGCAGCTTGAGCGGCCAGGGCATGAGCAGGCTGGCCCCGGCGCTCGCGACAGTGATGGTCACCGACGCGAGGGCCAGCCTCCAATATGGCCTCAGATAGTGGAGGACTCTCCAGAAGTACGCCATGGTTCCTCGCGGCGACGGTCCACGCGGGGTTTCCGCGGGATGAGAACATCGTCCGGGCCGGCGGTGCCCCGCTCATCGTCCATCTCTCTTGTTCAGGCGGTCGCGCGGCAATCGGGCCCGCGCCGCCCGGTCGCGGGTGACCCTGGCCGACGCGAGCGGCTTCGTGTGATCGGTCCCGGTGTAGAGCCGGAACTCATACTCATCGTTGCTATTGATGGTGGCCTCCTGGTGGGAGGGATTGGTCGAAAAAAGGCGTTCCGGGCCGCCGCCGATCGAGACGTAGACCTGGCCGGGCGAGCCGTCGCCGGTGTGCCAGTTGACGATCGTCTTGCGGGGCCCCCGGCCCGCGGGCACCGGGTTCGGCGTCGCGATGATCCAGGCCTCGGTGGGTCCCTCGTCGGGGACGTAATCGGACGGGCCCGACGGCCCCCGGGAGCAGCCCCCGACGACCGAGAGCGCCGCCGCCAGGAGGAGGAGGCGAGTCCCAGGGGCGACCGGCTTGTTCGCGCGATCCCGGTGCATGGTCCGAACCTCGACGCGACCCCCAGAGGGGTCCTCACAAGGCATCGCCGGAGACGACTTCGCCGCCCGCCTTCGTCCCGAGCGACCACCATACCATCCGATCGATCCCGTCCGAGACGAAACGCACGCCGCCGTCGGCGAACAGGATGTTGACGCCGCCCGGGTGATTGCTGGAGGCGCCGAAGACGAAGCCGTTGTCCATGTTCCAGTCCGGCATGCCATTGAAGCGGCAGCCACCGAACGCGTACCGGCGATCGTTGGGCGTCTGGATCGTGTTGAACATCGAGAAGCCGGTCACACCCAGGCCCCACCGCCAGCCGCGGTGGTCGGCGATGTAATTGGTCGTGCGGAACGCATTCGCACACGCGTCGAGGCCGGCCAGCACGGCGGCCTTGTCCCGGAAGGCGTCAACAAGGCGCGAGTCCGGAGGGGCGCTCACCGCCGCCGACATGAAGACGTTGCCCCGGTACCGGCTCGGATTCGTGATGTTGTGGCCGATCCGGCCATAGCCCATACCGTCACCGACCAGCGCCTCGGCGAACGCGACCGTATTGGAAGTGCCGTCCCGACAGCCCGGGATCGCGAACGATTGCTCGACCGTGAACAGGCCGGTGCACCCGCCCGTCTGCGGATAGTTGTCGTTGGTCGTCGTCCCGTACGACCCGTGGTAGCTGCACGTGTTCTGCTGGCCCGCCCTCGCGTCCGACGGGCACAGGAATGCCCCGACCACCGCGAGGTTGACGGTCGCGTTCATCGGATGCGACACGCCGTCGGTTATCTCGGGGGCGAAGTCGAAGTTGATCGCGTTGAACATCGGCGCCTGCTCCAACCCCGGCAGGAGGGCCGCGTGGCGCTCCAGACGGACCACTGATCGTAGCTGTCCCCGTCCAGCTTCCGATTGTTCTTCGACCCCCCCATCGGGAAGACCCCGACGTTCTGGTGATAGCTGTGCAGCGCCAGCCCGATCTGTCTCAGGTTGTTGGCGCACTGCATCCGCCGCGCGGCATCGCGAGCCGATTGCACCGCGGGCAGCAAGAGCGCGACCAAGGTGCCGATGATCGCCAGGACCACCAACACCTCGATCAGGGTGAATCCCGCTGAAATCCGCGGACGCACACGCTGACTCCTCTGGAGAGCGGTGTTATCCATAGGTGGTTAATCCTCCCCGAGGTCGTACAGGAGGCGGGAGAGGACGACGTCCGAATCGAAGAATTCGCGTGCGACGTCGGTCGCCGCGCGGCTGTGGGCCGGGTAGTCCGCGTTGATCGCGCCTATGGCCTCGACGACGTCCTCGATGGTCGAGAATGCAAACAGCCCAGCTCCGGTAGGCAAATAGTCGCCGAACCCGGTCTCCTGCGTGACCACCGGCCGGCCAGACGCCAGGTAGGTTGCGCTGCGATCGCTGAACCAGCCGCTGCGGAGCCGGACGTTCTGGTCCTTGGCGACGGTGAACTCGCCCCGCGACGAGGCGATGTAGCTACGATATTCGTCGAGATCCGTGGAAAAGTCCAGCGCGTGCCGCACGCTCCAGCCCTTGCTCAGGAGCATCTCCCGATCCGACTCGTCGTACTTGCCCAGGGCCAGCTCGAAGCCCTGATCCACGCGAGAGGGGAGGTCGAGGAACTTGAGGAACTCGTGGTGCTTGCTCCAGCTATACGTCTCGCCCGCGAAGACCAGTTCGCGCCCCGGCTGACGCCAGTTGCCGATGGTCGTGAACATCGGGCCGGCAGGCGCGGGCCTCTCACTCCAGAAGTCGAGGACCACGGGCTGGCGGGTCGGCCGGAAGTCGTAGCGTTCCGAGACCGGCAGCAGGCAATCTGTCCTGCCGTAGTTCTCCCCGAAGGTGAAGTAGGCGCAATGGCGATCGAGGAACTCGATGGTCTGCGGATCGCCATCCGATAGCTGGACCTGGACCTCGACCGGGTCCGTTTCCAGGAAGATCAGCCGGTTCGTCGCACTATGCTCGGGGAGCGGCAGGGTCCCCCCGTGGAGATTGATGATCCATCGGGTCGAGTCGTACAGGCGCGCGAGTTGCCCTGCGCTCAGTCCGTAGCTCCGGCCGCCGACGTGCAGCGCGTGGAACGCCCAGCGGTCGCCGAGGTCGAAACGGCGCAGTACGCCGTCGAGGAAGGCCGCGACCTTGTCCGAGCCGTCGTGGTCAGAGTCGTCCAGGAACATCGTGGGGGTGGTGGCGTGCGCCTCGACGTAGTAGACCTCATAACCGAGCCGCTGGAAGCCGACCAGGTAATGCACGGTCTGCCAGACGACGCCGGCGACAGGCATCCTGGCCATCATGCCGAGCAGGACGATCTTCTTCCGCGAAGCGACGTTCAAGCGAATTGCTCCTTGTTCTCCGACGGTGACGGACCGTCCGGCGCCATCACCGACCCGAAGGCCGGCGCGAACCGACCGCAGACCTCGGCGCCCCGGGGACTCGGACGGGACTCGGCGTCGCCATGGGGACTGTCGGCGGACCCGGGGATCCCGCGGGAGGCCGCCGGGGCCGATGCAGGCCGGGACTCTGTCGAGCAATCGATCAGGTCCATCTGGTGCGCCTTCGCGCGGAACAAGGCCATCACCCGGGTCGCCGCGGCCAGCCCGCGGACCCAGGCCCGGACGCCGAGGCCCAGCGCCAGGGCCGCGGCGCCGATCGCCAGCCGAGGATAGGGCTGGGCGACGACCGCGAGGGCGACGAGGCTGACCGCGCCGATGACCCTCAGCCGGGCCGTCGGGCCCAGTTGATAGCGGATCCGGATCAGCCGCCGGCCCCGGCCGTGATCCTCCTGCGCGGTCACGACCTTCAGGATGAGCCCGGCATCGCAGTAGACGGCCATGTCCCACTCGCACCAGCCGGTGTCGAGCACCCGGCCCCAGCGATGCTCGTCGAGGAAGGCAACGGCCCGTCCCAGGATCTCGGTGCGATCGCGACACTCCTCCGACCAGAAGGCCACCGACCGATGGCCGGTCCACGACAGCCGCTGCCGAAGGGCGTCCGGCGGCGCCGGATCGAACGCGGGGGCGCGTTGCGACGAGAGCCGGGTCCGATACCGCGACCAGGATCGGACGAGCGGCTGGGCATAGCAGAGCGCCGCGATGAGCAGTCGGGCACGAAGACGCCGTCGGGTCGGGATGCGTCGGGCCTGGGACGCCTGCAAGGCGGCGACCAGCATCGACAGGCCCAGCATACCGGCCCCGACGACCCACCCCATCGGACTGACGAGCGCGCCGGCAAACCCGATCAGCAGGGCGGCCCCCTGCCATTCGAGCGTGCTGGGCAACATCGCCCAATGGGCGGCGCCCGGCTGATAGAGGCACTGGAACATCCCGGTCCCGAACATGCCGCGATAGATGATCGGCACGGTGAGCTGGATGCCCTGCAGTGAGCCGCCATACATCACCCCTCCCCACTTCCCGTCGCCTCGGCCGTTGAATCGGTCGGGGTGTTTGGCGTGCAGCAGGGCCTCGGCCTCGCCGTAGCCGGCCTGCTGCCGGAGGTAGGAACGCGGGTTCTGCCTGCGGTGGTGCCAAACGAACGCCCCCGGCGCGAAGGTGATCAGGAGCCCCTCATGCTGGATCCGCCAGCAGATGTCCACATCGTCGCCGGCCTTGCGGAACTGGGGATCGAACCCTTTGATCGCCTCGAGGACCTCGCGGCGGAAGGCCATGTTGCAGCCGGGGATGTGCTCGGCGACCTGGTCGCTCACCAGGACGTGCGTCGGCTGTCCCGGCGCCGCCGCCACGCAAGTGGCCAGCCATCCGTCTTCGGGCGACAGATTCGGCCCGCCCACCGCCGCCGCCCCGCTCCGCAGGAGCTGATGGACCAGGTAGATCAGCCAGTTCCGATCGGCCACGCAGTCGGAATCGGTGTACGCGATCAGGGCACCCGTGGCGTACCGGAGCCCGGCATTGCGCGCGACGCTCAGGCCGCTATGGGCCTGGTGGATGGCCCGCACCTCGGGGAACCGCGCGAGGATCTCCCGGCTATCGTCGGTCGAGCCGTCGTCGACGACGATGACCTCGTAATCCGGATAATCGAGGGCGATCAGCGATCGGAGGCACTCGTCGAGCGTCGCGCCGCCGTTGAGCGAGCAGACGACCACCGACACCCGCGGCGTCTGATCCAGGAGTTGGGGGAGGGGTGCCCTGAAGACCTGCTGCACCGCGCGATAGGAGAGCTTCGGGGTGCGATCGGCGCGGGTGACGCCGAAGGCCCAGTCCTCCACCGGGAATCCGCCGGTGTGCCAGTCGTCGGTCCAGGCGAAGACGTAGGCCCCGGCGAGCCCCATCAGCTCGGTCTCGCGCAGGTGGCCGGCGAGCAATCGGGCCTGCTCGACCTCCCCGTGGCGGAGGGTGTCCAGGCCGAGCTCGCCGAGCACTAGAGGGCGGTCACCGACCAGGTTCTGGAGCCGGAAGATGTAATCGCGGAACGCCGTGCGGTCGTGAAGATAAACGTTAAACGTCACGAAATCGAGGAAGGAGAGATCGAGATACTCGGTCGGGGGATAGCTGGCATACGTGACCAGCCCCTCGGGGTCGGCCTGCTTGACCTCGTCCCACAGCTCCGCCAGGAATCGCTCGACGCGCCGCGTGCCGTGCCAGCGGATGATATCGGTCGGGATCTCGTTGCCGATGTTGTAGGCCAGGATGCCCGGATGGCCCCGACCGGCCTCGGCCGCGCGGCGGACGATCCCGCGCGCATCGGCCTGCGCCCGGCGACTCCGGAGGAAGCAGACGTGCGTAGGCCAGGGGACGTCCATGAAGACCGTCATTCCGTGCTCGCCGACCAGGTCGAGGAACCACTCCGGCGGGACGTGATAGACCCGGATCGAGTCGGCCCCGAGCACCTGCAGGCTCGCCAGGTCGTCGCAGACGCGCCTCCGTGTCGGGAAAGGCTCGCCGTCCGGGTCGGGCGCGAACGGACCATAGGTCACCCCCCGGCAGCGCAGTCGCCGGCCGCCGCGGGCGAACAGCTTCCCGCGGACGACGGCGCGACCATCGACGACGTGGGACGGCACGCCGTTCCATGATCCCGCCATGACGTCCGCGTCCTCCCCGGTTCGGATGCCCATGCGTTTGACTCGTCTCCTCGAGGACCGGCGAGCCCCCCATGCGCCGAGGGACCGGCGGCTGCGCTCCCATGCATCCGGAGTGCAACGACCATATCAGCATCACGGGGCGGAAGGCGACGGACCTCCGATCAAGTCCATGGCATTCGGTGATCATGAGTAGTTGTATGATCTCTCAGACGACGATGGACGCAGCCGGCCGGGATCGGGGGCCGGCGAGATGCGATAGGAGACAGGTATCGTCATGACCCGTACTTTACCCCCGCCGGGCTGCGCACGGATAGCCCCTCCGCGCCCCCCCCCGCCCTCGGCACTTCACGCGGGGGCCCGCCTCATGGGCGGATTGCTCCCGGTCGGGATGCCGGCTCGGCCTCGGGCGCTCCGACGGCCGAGCCGGCCCTCTCGTGCCGGGGATCACACCGTCTCCGAGATGATACTCGCCCTGTTGAAGAATAACGTCACAGGGCCGACCGGCTGACCGAGGATGATGAGCCGGTAGGTCTTCCGCGCGTTGAGCGTCGTCTTGGGGAATATGCGAACGACGTCGGTGGCGGGGTCGAAAGTCACCCGGTTGATGCCGATCTTCTTGACTTTCCCCGCGCGATTGGGCGGCGTCGACAGGATATAGCTGGACCTGAGCGCGGCCGCACTCGTGTTGACAATCTTGGCGAGTCCGAGGACGATCGCCTGGCCCTTGCGGCGACCGACGCCGGTCGGCACCCCATTCATGAACACCCTGGTGTTGCCCGGGGCGATCGCCGCGAAGGGTTCGACTGTCACGCTCGCCGTGCCCGCGCCGGCGGCCACCATGCGGATCGTGCCGCCGCCGTTTTGGTTGGCGGAGGGGCCCAACGTGTCGGCGATGAACAAGTCCCCGAAGGCGTCCACTGCCACCGACCGAGGACTGGACAACCCCGCTGCCGTCGCGGGCCCGCTATCGCCAGTTGACCCGAAGGTGCCGGTGCCCGCGACGGTGGTGATGATCCCCGTTGTCAGGTTGACCGCGCGGACGGCGTTGTTATTGATAGCGGCCATGTACAGGACGGTCCCGGCGCTGTTCAGCGCCAGCCCCCAGGGGGTGGCCAGCTGGGCCGACGTGGCCGGGCCATTGTCGCCGCTGTAACCGTAGGTGCCGGTGCCTGCGATCGTTGTGATGACTTGCGTGCTGGCGGTCACCTTGCGGACGACGTTGTTGTCGCTGTCGGCGATGTACACGTTCCCGGCGCTGTCGACGGCCACGCCGGAGGGGTCGAACAGCTCGGCGGACGTGGCCGCGCCGCCATCGCCGGTGTAGCCTGCGGTGCCGGTCCCGGCGACCGTGTTGATGACGCCGTTCGTCAGGTTGACCTCGCGGATGGCGTTGTTGAACGTGTCGGCGATGAACAGGGTCAGCCCGGTCGGTCCGACCGCCACGGCCGTGGGGTTGAAGAGCGCGGCGGACGTGGCCGGGCCGCCGTCGCCGCTGTAGGCCGTGGTGCCGGCGATGCCCGCGACCGTGCTGACCGTACCCGTCCCGAGGTTCAGCTCGCGGACGACGCTGTTGTCGCGATCGGCGATGAACAGCGCGTCCAACCGGGTGTCGAACGCCAGCCCGCGAGGGTCGAAGAACTCTGCGCTCAAGGCCGAGCCATCGACATAGCCGGCGGTGCCGTTGCCCGCGACGACGTGGATGACACCCGTATTGGGGCTGACGGCGTCGATCTCGTTGTTGAAGGTATCGGCGATGTAGATGGTCCCGCCGGGGCCCACGGCGACGCCGAAGGGGTTGGCCAGCTCGGCCGACGTCGCCGCCACACCGGTGGGGGTGACGGTGTTCCCGTAGGTGCCGTTGCCGGCCTGGTCGAAGATGTAGCCGGCGGATGTCGTGCTCGTGCTGGCGCCGTAGCTGGCGGTGCCGCCGTAGGTCGCCGTCACCGAGTACGTGCCGGCCGGCAGCACCGTCGACAGCGATGCCGAGCCATTGGACAGGGACGCCGTCCCGAGCACGGTGCTCCCGTTTTCGAACGTCACCGTGCCACCGGTGGGGACGTTCGTGCCGGGTGGATTGGACTGGACCGTGGCCGTGAGGACCTCCGCCTGGCCGAAGACCAGACTGCTGGCCGATGCGGAGACGGAGATCAAGGTCGGGGTCGTCAGCAACTGCCGCTGCTCCAGCGGCGTGACGAGCAAGGCGAGACGATTCCGCCGGCGTTCCTTCGCGCGGAGGCGCCGCGGAGAGCGACGCGAGTCCAAGGCGAACCACCTCGTCGACAGCATGAACGACATGATCCGAATTCTCCTTTAAGAGGATCTACGGCTGGACATCAATGACGTGCGAACCGACAACGCATCGCTCAGTTCTGAAGGATGGTTCTCCGCTACCTCATCGCCACGATGAATGGCCGTGGGTACGGCCAGCAATCGCGTCGTTCGGTGTCGGTCCAGTCGTTCAGCAGCTTGTCGGGCCAGCGCTTCAGGACGGGCCCGTTCAGGTACGCGGCCAGCCCGTCGCGCTACAGGACCCGCTCGATGCTGCGCCGGCTGGGCATCGGGCGGACGGAGAGGGCCTTCAACTCGGCGAGGGTGGCGTCGACCCCGATCAGGCTGTAGCGGGTACCCGGCGTGGCATGGGCTTGAAGCCGCCGCCCGATCGAGAGGATGCTGCGCTCCAGCTCGGGCGAGACCCGCTGGACGAGCTGGTGGTTGGCCCGGGTGAGGTCGTAGAGGCCCTCGGCACCGGACTCGGTGTAGCGGCGCCACCACCTGTGGTACCAGGACTCGGAGCGCCCCCGGGCCGAGCAGACCGACTTGACGGAGCGACCGCCGAGTCCGAGAGTGATAGCGCGCCGGCGTGCCGTAAATTCGCTCTTCATGGATATTTCCGCGGTGCGGCCGCTGGCGGTGGCCCACGGAGGTAACTGTAGCCAGAGAGGGCATGCGGCAGGGGATCGAGGCGGGGACAGGGCGCGCGCGCCCGCCAGGAATTTGAGGGATGCGCTGGTGGCCCATGCTACCCCAAGCTGAGTGATGCGCTGGCAGAAACATATTAACGATGCGCTGTCGGTTCGCAATGACGGAAGGACCCCATCCACGCCGAACTCTCGCGACCGGCCCGCCGCAGAACGACACACGACGAGCCTGGGAATCGGGCACCGCTCGCATCGTCTCTGGTCGAGGAGCATTGCTGAATCCGATGTCGTTGATCATGAAGCGGGTAACTCCGTCCGCCACGGCGTTGGTGATAATCATTCCTCCATAGAGTTGGATCACGATATCATCAGTTGTCAATTCCACATCGCACTTCCCGAAGCCGTCCGGCGGATGCCTCGCGTCGCGACGGGCCCGGATGCACCCCAGCCGAGCCACCTCCGGAGATTTCAGTTTATCCCGGCGGTCCTGCTCTCCCCGATCTTCACGGTGCTCAACGTCTATTTCTTCGTACTCCTACGTTCAACCAGCGCTTTAAGTCAAGTGGGTAATCCAGAGAACTTAGCCGTTCTTCACAGAATAATCTCCTTGGAAAAGGCTCGATTGTCCTCGCAATTTTGACGCCAACTGGCCGCCAAGTCCGCGACACCAAATGCGTGCATCTCATTGTGATGTCATCGCACGTGATCAACGCGTCACTACGAACCCTCCGCCGCATCGAGCAGGTCATCGGCGAAGCCGTGGCCGAGCTCATGAGTGGATTCCCGGATCGCCGCGCCCTGCGAGGGTGGACGTCGGTTTCCTCGGCGTCTCGGACGGCGCAGCCGGCTGGCGGGTAGGTGCCGAACACAGACGATTCCCTTCGTTCAGGCGCAGGATGCTTCGGTCGGATCGACCGAAGCAACTTAGGCTCAATCGGCTTCGGTATGCTCGGACCGACGCATCCGGGAAGACTCTTCGCGGCTTGATGCTTCTGCACGCTTGTGTGCGATTCGTAACATCTTCTCGACCTGTAATGCGTTATGCCAAGGAGGCTTCTGACATTACCCGATGTTCCGCCATCGGTCTGCTACCCCAGCGGGCGTCACCGGCAACGGCGAGGTCCGGAGCTTGGGGGACAACGTAACCTCGATCCTCGGATCGGCCGTGGACGCGCGAGCCGACACGGCGACTGCCAGCATCAAGGCGGTCGGGGGCCAGCAGTCCGGGTCAGGTCAACCCAGGTGAAGTGCTGATCAAGGCCGTAAACAGAGACAAGCCAAAGATGCTGTCAGGCTTGGACCAATAGGTACGTGGTCAGGTCCAGGGGCTACAAGCTCCCCTGGCGCGGATGGCGCACCACCGGCCGAGAGGCACGACCTCACCCCCGGAGCGATCGAGGAAGTGAACGAAGTAACCCCGTTGCCCCCCCGCGAGGGAAGGCGGACTGCGAAGGAAGCTGATGAGGCAGCGGAGGAGGGATGAGGGAGGAAGCCGACGCCGCTCGGTAATCGACCGGATCGAGGGTGAGTCCGCCCACGGACGACATCCCCTCGCCGCGAAAGCGGGCTGACTTCCCTCGGGTGTTCCGTCACGAGAGGACCTCGGCCAACCGACTCAGGGAGACAAGCAGATAGGTCGGCGGCAGAAATGCCTGCTGGTGCGGCTCCCGAGCGTACGCCCGACTGGCATTCCATCGACTGGAAGAAGGTCTGGCGCACGGTCCGTCGGCTCCAGGCGCGTATCGTGAAGGCTGTCGCGGAGGGCAGATGGAATCAAGTCAAGGCCCTGGTCGATCTGCTCACGCACTCGTTCGCTGGCCGGGCCCTGGCCATCTTACGAGTGGTCAACAATTCGGGTGCGAAGACTCCCGGTGTGGACGGAGTCCTCTGGAACACACCGGAGTCCAACTCGGCCGCTTTCAGCACCCTGCGCCGGCACGGTTACCAACGGCAACCGCTCCACCGGGTGTACATCCCCAAGAGCAACGGACAGCGGCCTGGCCTCGGGATCCCGATCTGTCGTTCATACTGCACCTCTTCGCAAGGGAGTTAGGGATTCTGGGGGCCGGAGTCCGGCCCCCACGGTTCGCGACCATTCAGGTGCCGGACCGTCGCGACCAACGGCGCCGCACCGGCCGGCGCAGCTCGGCGATCACCTCGGGTGTCAGTCGGATCCACCAGGGGCCGTGGGGCACCGCTTGAATGCTATCCAGCCGACCCGATCGGCACCAGGCGGCGATCGTCGAGATATTCACATTCAATTGTCCGGCCGCTTCCTGGACCGTACACCGCCCGTCCCCGCGATAGCCATCTCGACAGGCAGCCGGCCCATCCGGGCAGCCGCTCTTGATCGCGTGTTTATATCGGATCCATTGCACCTTCTCCGCGGTGAACGCGCCCTCGGTGCCGGATCGGAGGCCCTCTCGATCCAGCAGGGCGGCGATCTGTCGGTCGGTGTGCTCCGACGCCAGGGCTCGGACCCGAGCGACGACCCTCGGATCCGTCCGGCGCACCTCGTACACCCGCCGGGGGCGAGGGATTTCGAGGACCGTGCAGGCCTCGGTCTGCCACCGAATGGCTACTTGAATCGTGGTATCTTCACGAGAGAGTGTCACATCTTTGATCAAATAGCTCAGCAACTGCTTGCGGTCCGTCTGGAGCGTCGTCGGCGCATGCCAGACCTTCGAGAGATCCTGGGCCAGCGCCAGGACCCGCCGCCGCTCCTCCGGATCGACCAACCGGTTCGCCAGGCGAGGGCGAAGCGTGGCGTCCCGTTCCATGCGCTCCAGTTCGGCCAGCCGGTCGTTCCACTCTCGCTCGAGAGTACGGGCGACTAACCGATTCTCCGGATCCACGGCCACGAACCGGCGGCGGGCCAATTCGGCCTCGTAACGGCCGCGTTCCAGGGTCAATTCCCACTGGCGATCGAGCTGACGAGCCCGGGCGGCGATCTGGTCGAAGGCGGCCATCGAGACCTCGAGCTGGGCCGGCCGCATGGCTTCCAGGAAGGTTCGCGCCACCGCGGCGTCGATCTCATCACCACGCAGCGACTGGCAGGTGGACCCCGCATATTGAGAATGGACGGAATTGCACTCATAGGATGGTATCGAACCATCCTTGAGGTAACGGACGGACATCCGCCGCCCGCATCGTCCACAACGGACGATCCCCTGGAGAAGGGCGAGTCCTTCGCGCGGGGCTCCGCGGTGATCCTGATCGGGCGACGTCCGGTTCTCATCGAGCCGCCGTTGGTTCTGCTGGAACTCGTCCCAGGTGATATAGCCGGGATGATGCCCGGGGATGAGGGACGGCCAGTCCTCCGGCCGGACCCGGCGGGTTCGGCCCTTGACTCTCGGCTCCTCACCGGGCAAGCACAGGAGGCGGGTCTTGGTGCGGCCGTAGACGTAGGCGCCCGCGTACTCGGGGTTGTGCAGGATCTCCAGGACACGGCCGTGGCTCAGCGGTCTCCAAATCAGTTGACCGTGGCGGGCACCACCCCAGAACCGGGTGGGGCATTGGAGCTGATGGTCGGCGAAGTGTTGCACGACGGCCGAGGCGGAAGCCGACCGCTCGAACGACTCGAAGATCAGCCGGATGGCCTGCTGGACCTGTTCGTCGGGGTCGAAGACGATCCGACCCTCGGGATCGTAGACCAGCCCCGTGGGTGGCCGGGACCGGAGCTGGCCCTGGGAGGCCTTCTTCAGCTTTCCGCCCAGGAGGCGAGAACGCAGCAGGTGGAGTTCGGCCTCGCTCATGGTCCCGAGGAATCCCAGGAGGAGGCGGTCGGCGTATTGAGTGGGGTCGTAGACCCCGCCCTCGTCGATGACCAAGGTGTTGGTGAGTGCACAGATTTCGATGAGACGATACCAATCACTGCACGATCGTGCCAGGCGGGAGGCTTCCAGGCTCAAGACCGCTCCGGTCCGGCCCAGGCCGACCTGAGCGACGAGGCGCTGAAAGCCGTCGCGTCCGGCCAGGGAGGCACCCGAATGCCCCTGATCTTGATCGATGACCTCGATCCGCTCCGGGGACCATCCCAGGTCGCGCGCACGTCCGGCCAGATCATATTGCCGGGCGGCGCTGGCGGTGTTCTCGCGGACTTGAATCATGGTGGATTGGCGGACGTAGACCTGTGCCAGACGGTCGAGATGATCCGGCCGGATCTTGGGGACGAGAGACGGGATCGTCATCGGGAGACCTCCAGGGGGTTGGGATGGACTCTTCGGTCAGAAACTGCGACGCCAGACGCGCCAGGAACTGAATGACACGGGCCTGAGATTCGGTGGTGAGACCGGACCAGACCTGAGCAGGTGAGACAGTCGTCTCATTTCGCGTGATCTGCACGTTCATAGCAGCATCTCCTCAATCCAGAGACCCGGGGTGTGGGGCTGGTGAGGCGATGCTACCGCGATGGGGAGGGTTTGGCTGGAACGTCATCGCCGGTTGTGGAGGTGGCGCGCCCCGTTTGGATCATGCGATCGAGCAATTGAATGACCCGGCGCAGACCATCGAGGTCGAGCAGGTGCTCGGCGGCCACTGAGGGTGAACTCTCAGGAGCTGAAGCGTAGTCGGTGCTGCTCAGGGCGATGGCGGCGTGGCGGCCGTCGGGGAGGACGACAATCAGGTCCGGATCGTTGCCTCGGCGAAGGCGAACGATCTCGACCCGCTGCCCTCGGAGCGGATGATGGGGATGGGTGATGGTGACAAATCCCAAAGGTGGTGGGCATGAGGGGGTAGTGCGCTGTGGGTATTCCCATCATGGCTGATCGAGCCATGCAGGCCCTCCACCTGCTCGGCTTCGATCCCATCGCGGAATCTTAAGCCGGCGGCCACTCCTATGGCTTTCGGCGGGAACGCCGCTGTGCTGATGCGACGGCTCAGACCCATAACCTGTTGAGTCATCGGCGCGATCCCGAATGGACTCTCGAAGGTGATATCAAAACTTGCTTTGATAAAATCAGCCATGAATGGCTCTTGGCGCACGTCCCGATGGACCGGCAGGTGCTGGGGAGATGGTTGAGAGCGGGTTTCCTGGAGGAGCAGGCCTGGTTCGCCACCACGGAAGGCACCCCTCAAGGCGGGATCATCACGCCCCCAACAATGTTGCAAAACCGTCCCTGATTCCGGACGCTGTCATCTCCAGGACGCGGCTCCGACCGAGATACGGGCAAGGATGGCAGTCCCCACTCGAGACCCGTCCAAGGCAGGCTGACGGCCGCGCTCCTGGCGAGGAGGAGTCCCCATGATCCCGCGCCCAGGGAGGCCCGCGGCGGGTGTGACCGACGTTTGATGTTGAATTATATTGGATGCAACCCACGTATTACGCGGCCACCGGGAAGCCCCACCGGTCGATCTTCGCCCAGAACTGATCCCACCGCCCCGCCGTGTAGTTCAAGCACCGCAGGCTCAGCACCGCCGCCGCCCCCGACTCCTTCCACTTCATCCCCGAACCGCAGAGCCGTTGCTTGACGATGACCTTGCAAGCCGCCTCGGTGACCCCGCTGCCGATCGGTTCGTTCCTCGCCACCCGGGCCGGATAGTCCATCCCACCCGCCTTCGACTGATCCTCGAAATACGTGATCGCCCGCTGCACATCCTCGTGATCCTTGGCCCACGGTCGCACCTTCGCCAGCGACTTCAACTGCTTCAAGATCGCCGCCGCGCCCCCGGGTTCGTGCTTCAGCTCGTGGCAACGCGCGTTGAACCCACGACTTGCGCGTCGCAGGATCAGCCCGGTAGAGCACCGCCGCCGCCTTGCCCAGATACTCCGCCGCATGCCAGAAGTCCACCACCTGCGATTCGGTATGGCGCTCCAGGAATTCCCAATCCCCCTTCGCCCCATCGGCGATCCCCACCCAAGGCACGCCGGGATACGTCGCCTTCACGTGGGCCACCTCGGCCTCCAATCGACCCAGGAACGTCGCCTTGCCATACTCGGGCGTCGCGGCCAGGTAGATGGTGTGCTGGCGCTCGCCGTCGCCGTCATAGAAGCTGATCGTCCCGACCATCGTCTCACGCCAACCGTCCTCGCACATCAGCGCACAGGTCCCGTCCAAGCTGAACGCCACGGTCGCCGGCACCGTCTCCATCCGGGGGAGGTGGTAGCCCCAGGCTTCCTCCTTGGCCAATGCCACGGCGGCCACCGCATCGGCGATGTCCTGGACCAGGCAGCGGGAGACGACCCGGCCGTGGTTATCCCGGAGGTCGTGCCGGACCCGCGCCGAGCCGAATTCGGCGTACTTGCTCGAGACCATCTTGGCGAACTTGGGGGTGGAACTCACAATGATCCGGGCGTCACGGTCCAAGGGGCAGTAAGTGGCCCCGCCCTGAGGGCCCTGATAGACATGGCGTTCGACCGTGGCCGGGCCGTAAGGTGTCTGGTAATCCTTAGGGATCTGTCCCTTGCTGGTGAGGGTGATCGAGCCGACAGTAATCGGAGAGCCGTCGGTGTCGAACTGCCGCAGTCCTTCCTGGGTGGCCAGGATCCCGGCGGCGTTGAGTTGTTCCTGAAGGGTCTCCTCGAAGTCGAGCATCGAGTGGTTGTAGGGGATGGTGACCTGGACGGTGGAACCGGATTCGGTGCGGTCGATGATCTGAGCGGACATCGTTGGCTCCTCCGTGGGTGTGGCAGAAGAGCCGAATCTTACCACCGGGTGCCCCAATACGCTACATCAATCGTCGGTCACACCAGGTTGGACTTGATCACGAAGGAGTTCCCTCGACGTGCCGGTGATCAAGAAGTCATCCGCATAGTGGACCAGGTGGACCTTGTTCATCCGTCGTTGCTTCGGCGTCTTGGCGAAGCGATCCGCCAGGAGCCGTTGCAGTCCATCCAGGGTCCAGTTCGCCAGGGCGGGTGAGACCACGCCCCCAACAACGTTGCAAAGAACCTCGTTGGGGGCCCTTCTCAAAAGGGGATGGACTGACCCGATACACGATGCGGACCTCCTGCTCGTCGATCTCGACCTGCTTCACGAAGGCCCGGACGACCACCTGCCGCGTGACCCAGTTCGGCTCCTGCAACTCCTGGGAAACGCGCCGGGCGAACTCCTCCAACTGACCGATCACTAGCCGCAGTTCCTCCTCCTGGGTGGCCTCGTCCATCCTCTGACGACACTCGTCCTCCAATCTGGCCAGCCGCTCGCGCGCCGCCAAGATCCTCGGCTCGAATTCCGACTTGTCGAGCAGCCCCTCGCGTACCCGTTCATAGGGCGTGATAGCTGGAATTAGGCGGCCTCGATCTTTGGTGGAGTCGCCGGGACGAGGGAGGGGATCACTTGGTTGCTCCGGGCCGCGTCGAAGCACGATGTCAGGTAGCCCGGCACGTCTCGTCCCTGCTGCCGGCACGTGGCCACCACGGTCAACATCCGCTCGACGAACCGGCTCCCCCGCGCGCTGTCGGTCCCCCCGCTGATCCGCCGCCAGATCACGGCGTGCCGCTCGGCGCGCCCCGCCGCATTGTTGTCGGGAGGCACACCCTTGACCCGCGCGAAAGTCCACAAGCTCCCCTCCACGCCGAGGATCTCGGCGCACATCCCGCGCGCCCGCGGGCATCCGCACCGCGCACCGTCGTCCAGCGCCGCTTTGACCTCGCGCCTCAGCCGCGTCATCGCCGTGCGAAATCGCCCCCGATCCACTCGCGCGGCCTCGAGGCGATGCCACCGGTGGTACAACCGATCCGACAGCCTCAACAGTCGTCGGCCGATCGGTTCGGCCGCCCCGCCTCGATCGATCATCGCCTGGAAATCGCGGCGGAGATGGCTCCAGCAGACCGGCCGGCCGGCCGCGCCGATCCCGTCGTAGGAGCTGCAACGGTCGGTCACCGCGATCGAGCTGTCGTGCGTCCCCAGGACCGCTTGGGCCACCTTGGCGGTGCGGTTGCGGGCGATCGTGAAGACGGTAAACATCGCGGTCACCGCCGCCCACAGCCGGGCCTTGCGCCGCTCCTCCCGACAGGAGGTCTCGTCGGCATGGATCACCTCCGCCGTGTGGACGGCGACGGCCAGCTCGTTATAGGGAGCTTCCAGCGCGGCGGCCGATCGTCGCTCCAACTTGGAGATCATCCCGGTGGAGATCGACAGCCCCAACAGATCGCCGGCGAGTTGCTGGATCGGCCGCTTGCTGAGGCGGTAGGCGCCGGCCAGGGTCGCCAGCACGGCCTGAGTGTACGGGCTGAAGTGGCTGGTGGGGACCCCCTCGGGGAGGGTCGCACACGTGGTCGTCCCACAGTCCGGACAAGCGAGCCGATGCAGCCGGTATTCGTCCACGAGCGGCTCGATCCGGGGCAGGTCGGCGACCTGATGGATCAGGGGCGTAGGATCCTCGCCGTGCAGCGCATGGCCGCACCGACGACAGGCCCCGGGCCGACAATCGGTGGACGATCGGAGCTTCTCGGGAGGGACCAGGGCGCGGAACGCCTTGCAAGGGCCGGGTTGTCCGCCACGTTTGCGCCGCGAAGGCGGAGTCGGCGGCTTTCGTTTCAGGCCGATCGGGTCGGAAGAGGGGGGCTTGGAGGAATTCGTCGAGTTGAGTCCGAGTCGGGCCTGGAGATCGCGCACGGTGGCTTTCAACTCGGCGATCTCATCCCGGAGCACTTCCCAGGCATCGAGGAGGGCGGCTTGCGCGTCCTCGGGCACGATGCTCCAGAGCGGCTCAGGGATCGGAAGCTGCTGACTCATATACTGTAATACGAACCAACTGTACAAATTGTTCGAGGTGTGAACGGCTACGGCATCTGGAGGGCGTCGATCATATGCTGCTACTGATCGACGAGGTGATCCGCCGAGCACCCGAGTACAACGAGTCCGGCTTCGTCGGGTCCCGCTCCACGCCGTGATCGACTGGTGCATGGCCACTCCGGCCGGATTCGCCGCCTTTCGGAACGATGCTGTCAACGCGGCCTTCCGCAGAATCCTCAAGGCGTGGTGCGAGTTCCTCTGCAGCCCTGAGTCGCTCTACGTCATCAACGACTCGCCGCGGGGCTGGAAGTGCGCCTCGGCCCGCAAGACCACCGGCATCGAGCAGTTCCAGTACAAGCCCCGCGAGAAGCACTGGGGCTTCGCGTCCTGGAACGACTACTTCACGCGCCGCTTCAAGCCGGGCCGGCGGCCGATCGCGGCCCCCGACGACGAGAAGGTGATCATCAACGCCTGCGAATCGACCCCATACGCCCTGAAGACCAACGTGAAGCGCGAGGATCGGTTCTGGATCAAGGAGCAGCCCTATTCGCTGCAGGACATGCTAGCAGGTGACGAGTCGGCGGACCAGTTCGTCGGCGGGTCGGTCTACCAGGCGTACCTCGATGCCCACAATTATCACCGCTGGCACAGCCCGCTCTCAGGCACGATCCGCAAAGCCTTCGTGCGCGAGGGGACCTATTACTCCGAGGCGGAATCGGAGGGCAAGAACCCCGACGGCATGAAGCTGTCGCAAGATTATCTGGCGCACGTCGCCACGCGGGCCATCATCCTCATCGAGAGCGACGACCCGGCGATCGGCCTGGTCTGCCTGATGCCGGTGGGGATGGTCGAGGTCTCGTCCTGCGTCATCCACTCCGAGATCCGCCCCGGCCATCGCGTGCAGAAGGGTGAAGAAGTCGGATACTTTCAGTATGGCGGCTCGACCTACTGCCTGATCTTCCGGCCCGGGGCGATCGCAGCCTTCACCCCCGAAGCCCTGCCGCAGTCCGAGAATCCGGACCCTCCGCTCGTCCTGCTCGGGACGCAGATCGCGAGGGCGAACTGATGTTGTCCCCGTCGCCTCCCGACATGGGTACCTCTCGGCAATCGGCCGTCTCGGTGCTCTGGGATTCGATTCGTACCCCGATCTGTGGTATGCCACCTCGGGTATGCCGTTTGCGCGAGCTGCCATTTGTCCACGAGCATGTTCGATCGATGCCGAAACCGAATCGAGTTGTCGTGAGCTTTCACCCAGGTGATTGCTGAGCTGCGGCGGTAGGTGTACGAGCTGGCTCTGCGGGCTCGGGACGACGCAACGTCAGCGGCTTTCGCCCGCCCGATGGACCGAGAGGGGGGCCGGACCGAGCGAAATCGAGATGACGATGCCGGGCACCTCCGCCGTGTTGTGCGCTTCGGTCGGATCGACCGCGGTGTGTCGGACCGACGCGCGCAGAGCCTCATATGGTAGTTGCTGGTGAGTGTCCCGTGAGCCTTCGCCGCGTCGGTCAACGAGGCGGTGGTGGATCGTTGAAACCAGCGGGCGGCAAGACCGGCGCTCGGTCTGAGGCTTCAGGTCCGGCGCCGGTCCTGGATGCCAGGGACGAAGGATCATCGGCAAGAGCGGCCCGGCTCGTCCGCGCCGCGCGCCGCTTGGGATCAGCCGGGGACCACCGGCGTCTTGTGCGTCGGGATCTTCGCCAGGACCGACCGATCGATCTTCAGGTGGGCCTGCACGAGCTCGTACGGCGTGAACGCCAGCCATTGCCGGAGCGAGACGTCGGCGAACTTGTCGGTCTTCCACAGTTCGAGGAACTGCAGTTTCGTCGTGCCCGTGTTCTCGATGTAGTGGCCCATGTTCCGCGGCACGAAGCCGACGTCGCCCGGCTGATAGTCGAAGGTGCCCGCCGTGGCGTCGGCGGCGAAGACCGTCATCCGCGCCTGGCCGGAGATGTAGTACTGCGCCTCGTTCGCGTTCGGATGCCAGTGCAGCTCGCGCATGCCGCCCGGCTCTACTTCGACGAACGCGGCGGCGATCGTCGTCGCCGCCGGGAATCTGGTCGAGTCCGAGATGCGCACCGTGCCGCCGTTCGTGCGGATCGGCTTCTGGGCTAGCAGCCGGTGGCTGAAGGACGTGGGCAACGGCCCGGCGCCGGCGACCCGCTCCACGCTGAGCGGGCCGGGCACTTTCGACTGGAAGATGAAGAGCTCCTTGTCGGGGATGCCGGCGAAGGCATGCTCGGGCACGCCGAAGTTCTTGGCCAGAACCTCTCGGGGGATATGGGCGAGCCAGTCGGTGACCGAGAACGTGCTGTCTTCGCTGAAGTTCCCGTCGTCGAAGACGAGCAGGAACTCGCAGCCGTCGCCCTCCAGGCCCTGGATCGAGTGCGGGATGCCGGACGGGAAGTTCCACACGTCCCCTTCGCCGACGTCGTCCTGGAAGGCGCGGCCTTCCTCGTCGATGGCGGTGATCCGCGCCCGGCCCTTGAGCATGAAGGCCCACTCGGCCGGCTTGTGCCAGTGCAGCTCGCGGACCCCGCCGGCCTTGAGCCGCATGTTGACCAATGCGAGGTCCGTGGAGGAGGGTATCTCGCGGATCGTCGTCTGCCGCGACCAGCCGCCTTCCCTCATCTTGACGTGGCTGTCGGCGAAGGACCATCTCAAGGTCGGCAGCGTGCCGCTGTCCGTCGTCGGCGGCCTGAGCCTGTCCGGACTCTGGGCCTCACGAGCGCGGTTTCTCGGGCCGAGGATCGCCGCCCCCTCGTTGCCACGGATCGGCTCGGGCGGGTTGTCGCCGGTCGCAGGCGGCCCGGCTTCGGCCTGCCCGGTCCCGGCCAGTATCGCGGTCGTGGCGGCCGCGGCCGCCGCGGCCCCCGTCAGAAAGTCCCGGCGCTGGATCTCCGACATTGGTCCTCCTTCCTCGAGTCGTTCCTGCGAATACCGGACAACGACACATAATTTATCATAAGCCGACCAGAACAAGCGCCGTTACAACTGCCAAAGGACGTCACTTCCCCCGTCGGTCTCGGGGAGAGTCGGGGCGAGGTCCCTCACGGCTTTAACAGTGGACGGACTCGACAGTCACGCGCGTACTCCCGCGGGGCCGAGCGTGAGCTGCGCCCGGAGCAGCTCGACCCGAACGGAAACGCCCAGACTCCGCGTCCAAACTCGAGGAACGAGCGATCCTCGCGCGAGTCGACGGTCGAAGATAGTGTGGGATGATTTCGATCCGCTTCCCCATGCCTTCGATCTGGCTGCGCAACGCACAGACATGCATGTCCGCACACCATCCGGGCTTCGAGCCAGAGTCCGCCGGTATACGCACGGACATGTATCTGGTAGAGTGAGTGCCGGAAGCATCGGGCGCTTGAGCGGTCCGAGGGCGCTGATCGACCGCTCGTCGTTATCGCTGGATTCGAGATGAGAGATGAGGGAGGCCTCGCGCCTTTATTCCCATGCTGGTGCCTGAGATCGAGCGACGGGAGCGAGTGAGCACCACGCTCGACCGAAGGGGCGTGGTCGAGCCCGCACCGCAGCGCAAAATTATTCATATCGACATGGACGCTTTCTATGCCTCCGTCGAGCAGCGGGATCATCCGGAGCTTCGCGGTAAGCCCGTCGCGGTCGGCGGCTCACGCGAGCGCGGCGTGGTGGCGGCAGCGAGTTACGAGGCCCGCGGATTCGGCGTCAAGTCCGCGATGCCGTCGGTGACCGCCAGGAGGAGGTGCCCGGAGCTGATCTTCGTGAAACCGCGGTTCGACGTCTATCGAGCGGTGTCGCATCAAATCCGCGAGATTTTCGCCGCGTACACACCGCTCGTCGAGCCGCTTTCACTCGATGAGGCCTATCTCGATGTCACCGAGAACCTGAAGGCCATGTCGTCGGCGACCGAGATCGCCGAACAGATCCGTGCGAGAATCCACTCCGAAACCGACCTGACCGCGTCCGCGGGCGTCTCCTACAACAAGTTCCTCGCCAAGATGGCGTCCGACGAGCGCAAGCCCGACGGATTGTTCGTCATCACGCCGATGATGGGCCCGACCTTCGTCGAGAACCTGCCGGTCGGGAGGTTCCATGGGATTGGTCCCGTGACTCGCGCCAAGATGGAGCGGCTCGGGATCCGTAACGGCGGCGACCTCGGGGCCCAGACCTTGTTATTCCTCAAGCAGCAGTTCGGAAAGGCGGGCCCCTACTACTACGCCCTCGCGCGGGGCATCGACGAACGACCGGTCTGCGCCGATCGCATTCGCAAATCCGTGGGATCTGAAACGACATTTAATGCCGATATCTTCACTCTCGACGAGGCAAGGGCGGCCCTCGGGCCACTCATCGCGAAGGTGTGGGCATATTGCAAGGAATCGACCATTCGGGGACGCACGGTGACGCTCAAGGCCAAGTACGCCGACTTCCAGCAGGTCACCCGCAGCCGGACGGGTGTGGGACCGCTTGAAACGCAAGCAGCAATTGAGGCCATTGTGTATGCGCTGCTCGAGTCACTCTTTCCCGTTGACAAGGGCATTCGGCTGCTCGGTGTGACGCTGTCGTCGCTCGGGACCGAGTCCGGCGGCGAGCACCAACTTCGCTTGCCGATCTGAGGCGCGGCGTCGTGCCGACGGATGTGACCGGGCGCTCGCTCACGACTTGACAGGCGTCCCCTACACAAGTTGGACAGAGGCCCCTCCGAGGCCGATATGATCGTACGGATATCCCCCGGGGGAGGAAGCGGATGAGTGAAGCAAACGATTGCGTGGGAACATTTGTCGCCCTCGCCCCGACGGGGAGAGGGACGGGGTGAGGGGCTTCTTTCAGGCACTCTTACTGGTATCGCATGGAGCAAGCCGGACATGATCCAGCCCGAGGAGCTCAAGAAGAGCGAACCGCTCAAATGGTCCACCGGCACCGGCACTGACCTCTGGGAACTCTTCTGCGCCTGCATCGCCGGAGACCTGCCGACCATTGGCCGGCTGCTGGCGAAGGACCCGAGCCTGGTCCGCGGTCTTCATGCTTACCGGACGCCGCTCTACTTCGCCGTGCGCGAGGATCGACTCGAGGCAGCCGAGTACCTCCTCGACCACGGCGCGGATCCGATCGGCCTGGCCGTCCATGACAGCCTTCTCGAGATCTGCCGCGACCGCGGCTATGCGGATATGGAACGGATGCTGGAATCACGGCTCGAGCACCTCCACGGCGTATCGCCCCGGGGTGAGGTGATCGCCCGGGCCATCCGCGACCGTGACCTGACCAGTGTACGTTCTCTGCTCGATGCCTCGCCCGAACTCTTGCACCTCGGCGATCAGCGTTCCAATCAACCGATCCACTGGGCCGTGATGACCCGGCAGCTCGATCTGATCGACGAACTGCTCGCGCGTGGAGCCGATATCAACGCCGCTCGCCAGGACGGGGCACGCCCGATTCAGCTCACGAATGGAGACTACCACTATCGCGGTTGGCGCGACGTCCCGAAGGATGCCACCACGACGCCCGGCGAGGTGCTCGACCATCTGCGTTCACGCGGGGCCTACGTAGACATCTGCACGGCCGCAAGCATCGGCGACCTGGAACGTGTCCGAGAGCTGCTGGATGAGGATTCCTCTCTGGCGAGCCGAGTCTCGGAGTACGTGACGTACTACATCGGTTCCGGCGCCCCACTGAAGAACGCGGCCGCCAGGGGACATCTCGAGGTCGTCAAGCTGCTCCTCGAGCGAGGGGCTGATCCGAACCTGCCCGAGGAGGGCATCGCGCCCCATGGCCACGCTCTCTATTCGGCCGTCTACAACGGTCATCATGAGATCGCCAGGCTCTTGCTGGAGCACGGAGCCTTCCCGAGTCCACCCGTTGAGAGCTCCGCCGACGCCCTCTCGAGCGCCATCCGGAACTCCGATGCGAAGATGGTCGAGCTGCTCTGCTCGTATGGCTCATCCCGCTCCGTGGACCTTCTCGCCTATTACGGCGACGTTCAGACCGCGGCCGCGGTCTTTGCTGCCAACCCAGCACTCGCCAACGACCCGGGCGCGCTGGAGAACGCGGCGGGCCAGGGCCACGAACCGTTCGTCCGTCTGATGCTGCGCTACCGGCCCGATCTCGCCGCTCGCATCGCCGTTGGTGTCGGAAGTCAAAGTCCTCAGGAATCGGTGAAGACCCGTGAGCTGACCGAGCTCCTGTTCGACTACGGGATGAACCCGAGCCGGCCGGACTGGCTGGGCATCACGCCGCTCCATCAGTTCGCGAGGAAGGGTGACGTCGAGAGCGCGAGGATCTTCCTCGACCACGGTGCCGATCTCAACGTGCGCGACGAGGACATCCGCTCGACGCCGCTGGGATGGGCTGCCAAGTACGGCAGGCTGCCCGTGGTCGAGCTGTTCCTGGAGCGCGGAGCAAAGCCGAACCTGCCTGATGATCCGGCATGGGCCTCACCGTTGAAGTGGGCCGTGCGGCGAGGGCATCAGCAGGTCGCCGAGCTCTTGAAGCAGCATGGCGCGGTGTGAGCCGCCGAGTTGAGCATCCGCGTCCCCTGCGGCGCACGCCTGAAGCAGAGCGACGCTGGACTTGGGGGAGGTTCCCGTTGACGAATATGACAGATTTCGCAAAATGTCACCGCTGACGAAATCGTGGGTTTCCGGCACCGATCTTCAGCGCGGCGCGTGCGTCACTCCGGCGCCGTTCGCGCGGATGGGACGCAAGCGCGCACGAGCCGTGCCCGGTGAGGCCCACTGGGAGACCTCCTCCAGCCCGGCGGGATGGGTCAAGAGTCCCTTCGGCCCCTCGTCCTCGAATGGATTCGAATCATCATGAGACAGCTCCTCCGACGCGGCATCGATTCGACCCCGGCACCGTTGCCCGTGTGGATTCAGGGGACGCTGCGTTACTTGCGCTATCCGCGAGTCCGCGCGCGGCGCCGCACGCAGCGGCGGATCCTCGGGAAGCTGGACTTGCCGGCAAGAGTGGCGCAGGGCCCGTTTCAGCGGATGCGCTACGTCGCCCTGGCCTATTGCAGCGAGGTCCTTCCCAAGCTCGTCGGGACTTACGAGCGCGAGCTGGTGCCGGCCCTCGAGACGATCTTCCGATCGGACTGCGACCGGATCGTCAACATCGGCGCCGCGGAGGGCTACTACGCCGTCGGGATGGCCCTGCGCAACCCCCAAGCCCGGGTGGTGGGGTTCGAGATCAACCCGTCGGCTCGCTATTACTTGCGCCGGCTGGCGCGGCGCAACGGCGTGTTGGGGCGGATCGCAATCCGGGGCGAATGCACAGTTGAGTCGCTCGACGATTCGCTGGCCGGAGCACGCCGCCCCGCGGTGATCTGCGACTGCGAGGGAGCGGAGGATCGACTGCTCCGACCCGATCGGATCGAACCCCTGCGCCGCGCCTTCATCGTGGTCGAGACTCACGACGGGCTGGAGACCGATGACGGCGTCCTCGAGGGCATCACCCGCCGACTGCACGAGCGATTCGCCGACACGCACGACATCGAGGTCATCGCCAGCCGCGCCCGGACCCGCGAGGAACTGCCGCGCGACTGCGCCGCCCTCACCGACGCCGAGGCCGCCGAAGCGATGGATGAGGGCCGGCCCTGGGCCCAGTGGCTCTTTCTCCGGCCGAAGGCGATACCCGCCGACTGAGAGGGTCAATGAGAAGACCGCCGGATCGGCGTAGGGTGGGTCGAGCCTCGATCCCTCGAGGCGAGGCCCACCGCATCCGGCGGATCGACCGGTGGGCCTCACGCCGCTCCGCCGCGTTCGACCCACCCTACGGCACTACGGCACCTTCTCCCCGGCTGGGAGAAGCGAATGGTGAGCCTGCGCCGGGCGGACGTCCACTGCGGGGGTTCCCCGATCGCGGTCGCGATCGGGCCACGCGGGGCGAGGCATTCCCCTGGATGGTGCGGCGGGTTACTATGGCCCGCGGTCGAAGCGAATCCGGACCGCCCGGCCGGGACTCGGAGAAGGCTCGTCGAAACGACGATGGACGCGGCGGATCCGGGCGGCGCCGCCCGCGACGACTCGGGAGTGTACGCTACGTCAGCACAGTGGGGGTCGGGCATCGGCGATCGTCGGCCGGGCACCGCGAGCCGGTCCCTCGCCCGCGGCTCCGCCGGGCCAGCATCGTCGCGGCAGACGGGGATGATCGGGCGATGGATGCGAGCTTGGGCTCCAGTGGGGTCGAACGGCCCGGGGATAAATACTCCCGCCTCTGGGAGCCGGGAGCCCCCGTCCCCGACGTTTTCGCCTTCCTGGCGGCCCGTCCCGAGATCCCCCTGACCGATCGGCTGGACGTCCTGCTGGTTGACCAGAATCTTCGATGGCTGCGCAATCAGCCGCTGCCATTGCGCGTTTATCTTTCGGCGTTCCCCGACATCGCCGAACGAGGCGAGATGATCCGGGCCCTGGTTGACGGCGAGCGCCAGGCGCGGCGCCGGTCGGCCGGGCGGCTCAACGATACCGTGACCGAGCCGGGCCAGCCGGGTTCGCTCTCGGAGACGCCCACCGAAGCGGCCGCGCCGCCCGCCGGACGCGATCCGGAGGGGCGCGAGCGGGCCGCCCACTGGATCGAGGTGCCGCCCACCGCGTCGATCCCGATGCCGCCCGCCGCCTTGCCCACCACCAAGATTCCCGCGGACGGGGAGCCGGCGCAGGGCTCCGCGGAGCTGGACTTCGACCTGGACGAGCGGCACCACCTCCGCTCGGAAGCCGAGAGCCTCCAGGCGATGCTCGACGCGGTGCGGTTCACCCTGGTCCGCCGCGTAGGGACCGGAGGGATGGGCGTCGTCTACGAGGCCTACGACCGCAAGCGCGGCGAGCTGGTCGCGCTCAAGACCATGCGGCGGGCCGACCCTGCCGCCCTGGTCCGGTTCAAGCAGGAATTCCGCTCGCTCTCGGACATCACCCATCCCAACCTGGTCAACCTCTACGAGCTCGTCGCGGTCGAGGACCGATGGTTCTTCACCATGGAGCTAGTAGAGGGGACCGACTTCCTCAGGTACGTCCGGTCTCGTCCGCCGGCGGGGACGTCAGGGTCGGGGGCGCCGCCCAGGCCGCCGACCGACGGCGGGCACGGCGAGCCCGGCGCGACAGCCGTGGCCACGGCCGATCCGATCTGCCGTCCTCTGCCGCTCCCCTTCGACGAGATCCGGCTCCGCGATGCTCTCTGCCAACTGGCGGAAGGGGTCGTGGCCTTGCACCAGTCGGGCAAGCTGCACCGGGACATCAAGCCCACCAATGTCCTGGTGACGCCCGAGGGCCGCGTCGTCCTGCTGGATTTCGGCCTGACCGCCGACCTGGAGGCCTCGGGGCGGCACCGGACGACCGATCGGCAGATCGTCGGGACCGTGGCGCACATGTCGCCCGAGCAGGCGGCCGGGCTGTCGATCACCCCGGCGAGCGACTGGTACAGCGTCGGCGTCATGCTGTACGAGGCACTCACCGGCCGGCTGCCGTTCGTCGGCCCATCCCAGGAGGTCATCGTCATCAAGCAGACCGCGATCCCGGACTCGCCGGCGACGCTGGTCGAAGGGCTGCCGGAGGACCTAGTGCAGCTCTGCATCGACCTCCTCGACCGCGACCCGCGGAAGCGGCCGGCGGGCCGCGAGATCATCGCCCGGCTGACTGGCCAGGTCCCCGAATCGATCGACCTGCCCGAGCCGAGCCGGCCGCTGCCCCTGATCGGGCGGGCGCGGCATCTCCAGGTCCTCGACTCGGTGTTCGTCAGCCTCTCGCGGGGCGGGACTCAGTCCATCTTCGTCTTCGGCCGGACCGGGACCGGCAAGACCGCGCTGGTCCGTTCGTTCCTGGACGGGCTCAGCGCCCAGGAAGAGGCGGTCGTGCTGTTCGGGCGGTGTTACGAGCGCGAGTCGGTCCCTTACAAGGCCCTGGACAGCCTGATCGACGCCCTGGCCCGGCACTTCAAGGGGCTGTCCCGGCGGAAGGTGGCGAGGCTGTTGCCGCCCGACGCGGCGTACCTGGCCCGGGTGTTCCCCGTGATGCAGGGCGTGGAGGCCGTGGCCGCGGCGCGTCGCGGGGCGACCGAGCTGCCCGATCAGCAAGAGGTACGGCGCAGGGCCTTCGCCGGACTGAGAGAGCTGCTCACCCGGCTCGGGGCGAAGGGCCCCCTGGTCCTGGCGATCGACGACCTCCAGTGGGGCGACGTTGACAGCGCGATCCTGCTCTCGGAGCTGCTCTGCTCGCCGCGGTCGCCGGTCCTGCTCTTCGTGGGCGTCTTCCGCTCGGAGGATGCCGAGAACTGCCCGTTCCTGAGCGAGCTGCGGCGGTCGATCGCGGGCCGGCCGGCGCGGCTGGAGCACCGCGAGCTGGCCGTCGAGGCGCTGACCCAAGCGGAGGCCCGCGAGCTGGCGCTGGCCCTGCTGGGCCGCGACGATCCGGTCGCGCGAGCGCAGGCGCACGTGGTCGCCCGCGAGTCGGGCGGCAACCCGCTGTTCATCGACGAGCTGGTCAAGCACATCCAGGCCGGCGAGCCGATCGAGCGATGGCAGGAGATCGGCCAGCTCGACCTGGACGAGGTACTCTGGGAGCGGATCCAGCGGCAGCCGGAGGACGCGCAGCGGCTGCTGGGCACGGTCACCGTCTCCGGGCGGCCGATCCACCAGTCGCTGGCCTTCCAGGCGGCCGAGCTGGGGGCCGGCGGCCGCGTTCCACTGGCCTCGCTCCGGTCCGCCCGACTGATCCGACTGACCGGTCGGTCCCACGAGGACGAGGTCGAGACCTACCACGACCGGATCCGCGAGACGGTGGTCGCCCACCTGCCGCCGGACCTCCTGCGCTGGCATCACCGGCGGCTGGCCCTGGTCCTGTCATCCGCCGGCCCGGTCAACCCGGAGATCCTGGCCGGTCACTATCGCGGGGTGGGCGAGCTGGCCAGGGCGAGCGAGTACTACGCCCTTGGGGCGGACCAGGCCGCGGCGGCGCTGGCGTTCGATCACGCCGCGCGGTTGTATCGGACGGCCATCGAGCTCGACCAGGGCCCGAACGAGCAGGCCTTGCCGCTGCGGAGGAAGCTGGCCGACGCGCTGGCCAACGCCGGGCGGGGCGCCGAGGCGGCGCAGGCGTACCTGAATGCGGCCGCTACCGCCCGCGCCGATGAGACGCTCGAGCTGAAGCGGCTGGCCTCGACCCAGCTCCTGATCAGCGGGCACGTCGACGAGGGGCTCGCGGTCCTGAGGACCCTGTTGAACCCGCTGGGCATCCGCATGCCCGAGACGCCGCTTCGCGCCCTGGTGTCGCTGCTGTGGCACCGGGCGCTCCTGCGGTTCCGGGGCCTGCGGTTCCGCCCGCGGCGGAGGCCCAGGTGCCCGCGATCGACCTGAGGCGGATCGACCTGTGCTGGTCGGCCGTCGCGGGGCTGAGCATGTTCGAGCCGATCCGGGGGGCCGACTTCCAGGCCCGCGAGCTGCTCCTGGCCCTGCGGGCCGGCGAACCCTTCCGGGTCGCCCGGGCGCTGGCCATGGAGGCCGCGCACCAGGCGTCCGCCGGGCGGCCCGCATCGGGCCAGGTCGCCGCCTTGCTCGACACGGCCGGCGGGCTGGCCGACCGGATCGAATCGCCCCACGCACGCGGCATGGTCGAGCTGGTGCGCGGGATCAGCGCCCTGTTGTTCGGCCGCTGGAAGGCCGCGGACACCTCGCTGGCGCGGGCCGAGGAGTTCTTTCGCGACCATTGCACGGGCGTGGCGTGGGAGCGCGACACCGGGCACAACTTCGCCCTCTGGGCGCTGTTCCAGATGGGCGAGATCGCCGAACTGGGCCGGCGCTGGACGGTCCTGTACCGCGAGGCCCATGAGCGGGGCGACCTCTACGCCGTCAGCAACCTGACCTCCTTCTACGCGACGATCATCAAGCTGGCCGCCGATGAGCGGCCCGAGGCCGAGGCCGAGATGGAGGCCTTCCTGAAGGCGCGGGGCGGGCGGCCGTTGAACCTCCAGCATACGTCCGCCTTCGACGCGCTGATCCACATCGACCTGTACCGCGGGGACGTCACGCGGGCGTGGGCGCGGCTGGCGCGATCTGGCCGGAATACGCCCGATCGATGCTCCTGCGCATCCAGGTGATCCGCATCCAGATGCTGGAGTTGCGGGCGCGGACGGCCGTGGCGGCGGCGGAGCGGTCGCAACAGCCGGAACCCCTGCTGAGGCACGCCGAGGGCGACGCCCGCCGGCTGGAGCGCGAGGGCCAGGCCTGGGGCGTCGCGCACGCCCACTACATCCGCGCGGCCGTCGCCGCCTGCCAGGACGACTCGGCCCGCGCCGCCCAGGAGCTCTCCCTGGCCGCGGACCTGTATGAACGAGCCGACATGCCGCTCTCGGCCCAGCTCATGCGCTACCGCCTGGGCCAGATCGCCGCGATCGACGAGGCCCGCGAGTTCCGCGACCGGGCCGAGCACTGGCTCCAGGAGCAGGGGATCGCCGTCCCGGCCCGATGGGCCGGGATGTGTGCCCCCGGGTTCGGCCGCATCAGCAGCGAGACGATCGAGACCACCTTTTGATGATGTCTGTGTCCGTGCTATCCCGCATCCCGGAGTCCTCGACGATGATCGTCCCCATTTTCTCCCACTCCCGACGCCTGATGGTCTCCTCGGTCTTGCTGTCGATGCTCGGCCTGGTCTGGGTCGCGGCGGCGGGAGAGCAGCACCGGACCGGCGGACCGGTCGGATCGGACCGGCCGACCGGGGTCGCCGCGTCTCACGCGGATCTGCTGGCGATGACGCCCTCCTGGAAGCGCGAGCGGTCCGCCGACGGCCGGCCCAAAGTTCCCGACGACATCCTCCGGCGGATGAAGAGCGTCAAGATTGAGGAGGCCTGGGACGTCCTGCGCCTGCGGGGGTACGAGAGCCAGTTCGTCGCGGGCTGGCAGATGGTCCACGCCGACCGGCCCTTCGTCGGGCGGGCGCTGACGGCCGCGTACTTGCCGGGGCGGCCGGACCTGGTCGAGCGGATCATGCAGACCGGCAAGGAGGAAGGCCGGATCGGTCCCTCCAACTCCTGGCCGATCGACATGCTCCAGAAAGGGGACGTCTACATCGCCGACGGCTGCGGCAAGGTCGCCGACGGCACCCTGATCGGCGACAACCTCGGTAATGCCATCTACGCCAAGACGGGCACCGGCGTCGTCTTCGACGCGGGCGCACGCGACCTGGACGGGCTGAAGGAGATCGAAGGGTTCAACGCGTGCGTCCGCGGCTGGGACCCCTCGTTCCTCAAGAACATGGTGCTTTCATCGATCAACCGGCCGATCCGGATCGGCATGGCGACGGTGCTCCCCGGCGACGTCATCCTGGCCCGGCGCGAAGGGGTCATCATCATCCCGGTCCACCTGGCCGAAGAGGTCGTCGTCACCGCGGAGGTCGTGGCGCTCAAGGACGAGTTCGGCCATCTACGTTTGCGCGAGAGAGTTTACACCCCGGGCCAGATCGACGTCCCGTGGACGGCCCCGATCAAGGCCGATTTCTTCAAGTGGCTCCGAGCCCGACAGGAGCGGCCGCCGATCTCCGATGCCGAGATCGGGAAGCACCTGTAACACGGTCAACTCCAGGAATGTAGGTGCCGATCCGACCCGCGCCGCTGCCCAATCGTGGAGTCCCGCCTTCAGGTGGCATGTCCCCGCGACCGGATTCCTGCTGGAGCCGGCACTCCGCAAGCGTAGGGGCAGACAGCCGCAGGGTGCGTGATTACAATGAGGTCATGCCACGGGTGGTGTCCGGTGGCCGTTGAATGGGATTCTACCGATGGGTAAGCTAGACGTCCAGGACCTGACTCACCGATCCGGATCCGCCCAGGACGACTCATGCCCACGGACGACCTCGACCGCTTCTGCTGCCAGAATCCCGACTGCCCCGACTACGGCCGCCACGGCGCCGGCAACCTCTCGGTCTGCGGCCACTACGGCCAGGCCCACCACCGGCTGTTGTACTGCCGCACCTGCAAGGCCCGCTTCTCGGAGTTCAAGGGCACCCCGCTTTTCAACTCCAAGCTGCCGCACGAGAAGGTGCTGGCGATCCTCCAGCACCTCGCCGATGGCTGCGGCACCCGCCAGACCGCCCGGTTGGTGGGGGTCAACAAGGACACCGTCACCCGACTGGCCCTGCTCGCCGGCGCTCATGCTCAGGCCGCCCACGACGAGTTGGTGGCCTTTTCCCCCCTATACCCGTGAGGTCCAGTTCGACGAGAAATGGTCCTTCGTCCACAAGAAGCAGAGGAACTGCGACCCCGACGACCCGGCCGATGACCACTGCGGGGACTACTGGGACTACGTCGCCTACGACCCCGAGCATAAGCTGGTCCTGGCGGTGATCCCCGGGGCGCGGACGGAGGAGAACGGCTGTGCGATCGTCGGCGAGGTCGCGGAGCGGCTCGGCGGCACGCCGCCGGAGCTGATGACCAGCGACGAGTATCCGGTGTATGAGACGGCGATCCACAACACCTTCGGCGAGCCGGTCCCGGCGGAGCGGAAGCCGGGCCGGCCCCGGGTCGTGCCCCAGCGGCGGGTGCCGGAGGGCGTGGTCTACGCGACGGTGCACAAGCGCCGCAAGAAGGGGCGGGTCGTCGCGGTCGAGCCGCGGTTAGTCTTCGGGTCGGAGGACGAGCTGGAGGAGGCGCTGGGCGAGTCGTGTGCCAGTCGCGTGGTGAATACATCCTTCGTCGAACGGCAGAACGCGACCGATCGGCACCGCAACGCGCGGAAGGGGCGGAAGACGTATCGGTTCAGCAAGGACTGGCAGGTGCACGAGGCGATGACCTACTTGACGCTGTACGGCTACAACTTCTGCTGGTGTGTCCGGACGCTGCGGGTCAAGGACGAGGAGGGGCGGTGGCAGGAGCGGACGCCGGCCCTGGCCGCCGGGTTGACCGACCACGTATGGACCTGGCGCGAGTGGTTCACTCGCCCGGCCGTTCAGCCAGCGTAGGACACCACCGGAGTTTGGCGCCAGCAGCATTCTGATCGAACAGCAGTTACGGAATGCCCGAGTTCCGCTGTCGTACGAATAGCAACCTCGAGGGACGCGCGACCTCGCGGTGCGCCGGCCCCGTTGGAGTCTCGCCTTGAGGGCGGCCCGGAAAAGTTCACCCACTCTCTTGGCTTCGAGGCTCCGCTACAAGGGGCGGTGTCCCGCCGCCGAACGCCGGAAGAAGGCGAAGGCGGGCACGCCGGCCACGACGATACCCAGGCCGACCAGCGACGGCACGCGGCTCTCGGTGTCGTAGAGCATGTTGCCCAGGAGGAGCAGCTCGGCGGCCACGAAGAGCAGGGGGGTCACCGGGTAGCCGAGCGTCCGATAGGGTCGCGGCAAGTCTGGGCGGCGGACGCGCAGCACGAACACGCTGGCGATCGCCAGCATGTAGAAGATGTGGGCGCCGAAGATCACGTAGGTGTACAGCAGGTCGTACAGCGGCTTCTCATTGAGCTTCCTCCAGGCGGCGGCCACCCATCCCGGCAGGGCCTGCTCGCGGCCGGTCGGCGGGACCATGATCAGGAACGTGCCCGAGACGATCAGCAGGCTGGCCCAGATCCCCTGCGAGAGGATCGCGTTGGCGGGCGTCTCGAACCGCGGGTGGACGCGGCAGAGCGCCGCGGGGAACAGGCCGTCGCGGGCCATCGCGAAATAGGCCCGCGGGCCGGCCAGGGCGTTGCCGTTGAGCGCGATGAACGTCGAGCACATCACCAGCAGCGAGATCCCCAGGACGCCCCACCAGCCGAGCAAGCGGTCGCAATAAAGCGCGGCGACGGCCTGCTCGAAGTGCGCCGCCTTGCCGCTGGCGTTCTTGACCTGGTCCATCGGCAGGACGTAGTGATAGGCCAGGGTCATCCCCAGGTAGGCGGCGATGAGCACCACCATCCCGCCCAGCAAGGCAAAGGGGATGTTCCGGCCGGGATCGCGGATCTCCTCGGCCAGGGGGGCGACGTTGCTCCAGCCGTCGTAGGCCCAGAGGACACCGACCATCGCCGCCATCACGCCGGCGAAGAGCGACGAGGAATGGGTCGATGTCGGCCAGAACGGCGAGAGGTTGGCCACCGAGCCGCCGCCGATCAGAAACGGCAGGGCAATCAGGATCGCGATACCGCCGACCTTGAGCGCGGTGCCGATCACCTGGAGCGCCCCGCCGTGGCGCGTGCCCAGGACGTTGACCGCCGTCACCACCGCGATGGCCAGCACCGCCGCGCCGGCCTGCCAGATCTTGACCGGGATCGGATCCGGTGCCGGGACCACGTGCGCGAAGTACTGGGCGAAGGCGGCCGCCAGGGTCGCCATCGATCCGCTGCGGACGACCAGGAACTCGACCCAGCCGAACAGGAACGCCGGTAGAGGCCCATACGCCGCGCGGAGGTAGACATACAGGCCGCCGGCGTGCGGCAGCATCGCGCCTAGCTCCGCCAGCGTGAGGGCGCCGGCCCCGCTGAACAGGCCGCCGATGATCCAGACCAGGACGATCCCGCCGATGAAGTTGACGTTCCTGGCCACGGCCGCCGGGACCAGGAAGATCCCCGAGCCGATCACCGAGCCGACCACGGCGGAGAAGGCACCCAGAGGACCCAGCACCCGGGGTAACTTCGCCTTGGTCGGCTCCTCATCAACAGGATTCATCGGCGGTTTCTCCGGGCGATTCGAGACTTGCTCGGACGGGTGACTGCGCCGTGTGCGGCTCGTCGGAACTCGCACGGGACGCGGTCAAGATTCCAGATTCAATAATTCAAGATTGCGAATTCCAGATTTCGGATTCCGGATCGAGGATCGAGCACCGCGAAGATCGAATCCGGAATCCGAAATCCGGAATCCGAAGTCCGAAGTCCCTCCTCGATTGTCGCGTAGTCGAGTACGTAGGGTGAGGCTCCGGCCCGACCGGCCGCGGTTTACCCGGCTTCGGACGCCGACCGTGCGCGATCGGCGGCGGCCTTGAGGGCGGCGGCCGCCTGCCGGATGCGGTCGGCCGTCTTCGCCACGGCCGGGGCCAGCAACTCCGGCTTATCCTCTTCGAGGGCTTGGCGGACGGCCGGCAGCGGCCAGGCCGCATACCCGGTGGTCAGGCCGGGCGCGTAGATCGCGTGCCTGAACCACGGCCGGCCGGGGAGGCCCTCACCGAGCAGGAGCGCCCGCTCGATCGCGGCGATCGCGTCGTTGAGCGACGCAAGGCGGGTCAGATTCAGGCCGTCGCGGCGAGCGGCGGATTCGGCCTCGCGATCCAGTGCCTCGGCCTCGACGTGGAAGTCCTGCACGGCCCGGATCAGGTCGGATACGCCTTCGAATTCGGAGCCCGGATGAGGCTGCTCACCGGTTTGCTGGCGCTTCTTGCGGGCGCGGATCAACCGGAGATCGTTCGACGTGCTCCCGAAGCGCCAGCCCGTACGGGGCGAACCGCATCGGCACGATCTCGGCGGCCGCGGCGCGCATCGCGATGAGCGTGTAGAGCCGGGCGGCCGTGGCGTGGTTGAGGAACTCGGGATCGCCGAACTTCTCCATCCAGTTGAAGTTGTCGTAGATCGAGTGATAGACGCCGTAACCGCCCCGCAGGCCGGCGTCGACCGCCGGGATGCCCAGGTGATCGACGAAGGCGGTGTAGTCGGATCCCGAGCCCAGATAGTTCATCTGGGGCGAGAACTCATGAGGTTTCTGTGCGTGCGCGTGCGCGCTCGAGCTGGAGCCGTTCCCGTTCCACGCCGGATCATCGAGGACGAGCGGCGACTGGCCGGCCCATGCCTTGCGCCGGGCCTCAGTCCACAGGTCGCGGAGGGTCCGGCCCGTCCGGACGTCGGTGATCGAGCCGGCCGCTTCCACCACGAAGTCGCGGAGCGAGGGCACGCCGCTGAAACTCACTTCATGCCCGCTGACGGCCGAGTCGACGTTCAGCATCAGCACGGCCTTCTTCTTCAGCTCGTCGGCGTTGGCTTCGGCCCATTCGGTCGAGCCGACCAGCCCGTACTCCTCGGCGTCCCAGCTCGCGTAGACGAGCGTCCGCCGGGGCTTCCAGCCGTCCTTGACCGCCGCGCCCAGGGCGCGGCAGGTCTCCATCGTGGCCGCCGTGCCGCTGCCCGGATCGACCGCGCCGTAAACCCAGGCGTCGCGGTGGTTGCCGATCATCACCCATCGGTCCGGCTCCCCGGTGCCGGGGATCGTGGCGATCACGTTCCAGATCTTGCGGACCTGGTAATCCATGCGGACCGACATGTGGATCTCGGCCGGGCCGGGACCGACGTGATACGGCAGGGGCAATCCGCCCTGCCAGCCCGAGGGCACATTCGGGCCGGCCAGGACTTTCAGGATCTCACGGGCCGTCCCGTAGCTGATCGGGAGCGAGGGGATGATCGCATAATAGTCGACGAGCTTGAGTCCCGTCTGCTTCTCCCATTCATGGAGTGGCAGATCGCCGGGAAAAAGCGGCTCCGTGCCCAACTCGATTCTGGATGGGTTCCGGCCAAGAAGGTGCATCGGCAGCCGCTTCGCCCCCGCGATGGATGGACCGAACGGCGTCGAGGGATCACCGGGGCCGTGGGAAAGGAATTGCACACTCCCGCGCTGGATGGCCGACTCGGGGCGGAATCTCCCGCCCGGATAGGTATCGCCCTTGGCGTAGCCGTCGTCGGCGGGGTCGGAGAAGATCAGGATGCCTTTCGCCCCGCGCTTTTGTGCGTTGTGGACCTTCAGGCCCCGGAAGATCTCGCCGTAGCGCACCAGGACGATCTTGTCCTTGACGTCGATGCCCATCTTCTCCAGGGCGGCGAAGTCGTCGGGACGGCCGTAATTGACGTAGACGACCTGGCCACTGGCCTCGCCCGCCGCTCCATAACCATTGAAGGCGCCGAAGGCCTGGCTGCTCGCCGAGTCCTTATCGATGGCGATCGGCGATTCGTCCAGGGACAACGGCTGTCTCGAGGGGCGATAGAGGCTCAGCCCCGGAGACGCGTACGGATAGTTGAGCAGCACCTCGAGCTCGACCAGGTCGGCCTTCCAGCCCCATTCGCGGAGTTTATCCCTGACGAAGACGGCCGTCTTGTGATCGGCGGGCGTGCCGGCGACATGAGGCTCGGCGGTGAGAACGCGAAGCCATTTGTGCGCGTTCTCGGGAGTCGGGATCGTCACGGCGTGGGCCTCGGCCGCTCTCTGTTTGTCCAGCGATCGCGGCGAGAAGCCGATGATCGACGGGGCGCCGGACGCGCCCGAGCCCTGGGGGTCGGCCGCGGGTAACCGCCCGGCCCCGAGGAGGAACACTGCGAGGAACGTCGCCAGGGAGTCCCAGAAGTCTCGAGATCGCCTCATCCGACAGCCTTTCAAGGTAACAGGGCGCTTGACAGATACCGCGGTGCGGGGCCACACTGAGGACGGCTGGACGACGTTTCATCCCGGGTCGCCTCGCCTCCCGGAACCACGAGTAGCTTATTAATGATGACCTCCCGGCCTACCACAGGCGGCCGGACATCGATTCGGCCGGCGGCCGGCGTCGATTGACGTACCGGGCCACGGCCGGAGTAAACGGAACCAGGATACGGTCCCCACGCTGTGGTGGGTAGAGGCGTGTTGACGATCAGGTCGCGTTTGGATGAGCCTCGTCGAGCGTGCCACGATTCCCGAGATGCGAAGGGACACAACATGGCTGTATCGTTCACCGTCGGCGGTGCGCGGGGCATCTTCGCGGATACGTTCGCCGAGGAAGTCGTCGGAGTCTTGGACAACGCCTTCGGCGCCGAGGGGGACTGGGAAGGCGATACCGCGCTGCACTACGGCGAGCTCGCCGACTGCGGCTGGTCCGAGCTCCAGCGCCGCGCCTGCGAGGAGCTCGGCAGTGACACGATCCCGAACCTCACCGCCCTCGGCGAGGATGGCCGCGGCGTCTATCTGCCAGCGAACGTCCGGACGGCGTCGTTTCCGCTGTCCGCCGGTGCCGCGCTGAAATGCGCCAGCCTGCCGGGCCTCCGCAACGAGCTGACGGAGCTGGCCGAGCGCTGGGAGCTGCCGCTGGACGACCAAGGGCTCGAGGAGCTGCTACGCGTCGCGCACGACCCCGACGACGGCTGCGTCGCCGACGCCCCCGAGATCCTCACCTTCGCGCGGCTGGCCCTCGCCGCCAACGAGGCCGTGCGCCGCGACTGCCCGCTCTGGCTGGTGGGCCAGGCCTCCGACTGAGCGATCTGACCCGCCTCCGGTTTCCGGAACCGATCCCCCTCTCGAACATCTAAGAGAAAGACGTCCCGGTCTTCGACGTCGTGGAGCCTTGCACGTCCGCCGTGGCCTCGGGGTCGCGGCGGCCGTTCGTCGACCGCCATGCGGTCGTGCGCATCTCCCCCATCTTCCATCCTGTCTTCCCACGGCGTGACGAGGACCCCTTTCGCGTCGAGGAGGGTTCCCATGACCAACATGACGATTCGGAGGCGACCTCTCGAATCCATCCTGGCCATCGTCGCGGTCATCCTCTTGTTCGAATCCGGGTGCGGCAACTCGGACGAAGCGAAGACCGATCAGCGGAAGTTCGCCCGCGAGCGAACGGAGCCGCAGACCGAGCTCGCGGCCTCCGCCGCCACGGATGCCGCGCCACAGGCCAAGGCCCAGCACTTCAAGGCCGCGCCCGGCATGATGGCTCAAATGAAGTCGATCAAGGGCAAAGCCGCGGGCGGAATGGGCGGGATGATGGGGGGCATGAACGGCCCGCAGTCATCCCCTGCACCGGAGCGTGAGGGACGTCTGGGGAACCTCGCACTTGCGGAGGAGATACCGAGCGCCGAATCCTACAACGCCATCGCGGAGAACCCCTTCCACCAGGCGACCGCCGAGCCGCTCTCGACATTCTCGATCGACGTGGACACGGCCGGCTATGCCAACGTCCGCCGCTATCTCGCCCAAAACATGCTCCCGCCCAGTGATGCCGTCCGCATCGAGGAGCTGCTCAACTACTTCCCCTACGACGACGCCCCGCCGCCGGCCGCCGGCCCCGACCCCTTCGCCGTCCACGTCGAGGTCGCCGGCTGCCCCTGGAATGCCACGCACCGCCTGGCGCGGATCGGGATCGCGGCCAGGCCCATCGACCAATCCCGACGCCCGCCCAGCAACCTCGTCTTCCTCATCGACGTCTCCGGCTCGATGCAGCAGCCCAACAAGCTCCCGCTGGTGCAGTGGAGCCTCCAGCGCCTGGTCGAGCAGCTAGGAGAGAACGATCAGGTGGCGATGGTCGTCTATGCCGGTGCCTCCGGGCTCGTGTTGCCGTCCACCTCGTGCCTGCACAAGGCGGAGATCCTCTCGGCCATCGAGCAGTTGCGAGCCGGCGGCTCGACCAACGGCGGGGCCGGGATCCAGCTCGCCTATGACGTCGCGACCCGCAACTTCATCAAGAACGGCACGAACCGCGTCATCCTGGCCACCGACGGCGATTTCAACGTCGGCGTCACCGATCAAACTCAACTCATCAACCTGATCGGGATGAAGGCCAGGAGCGGGGTGTTCCTCAGCGTGCTGGGCTACGGCATGGGGAACATCAAGGATGGCCCGCTCGAACAGTTGGCGGACAAGGGGAACGGCCACTACGCCTACATCGACTCGCCGCGCGAGGCCTACAAGGTGCTCGTGGAGGAGATGGGCTCGACGCTCGTGACCGTGGCCAAGGACGTGAAGATCCAGGTCGAATTCAATCCGGCCAAGGTCGGCTCGTACCGGCTGATCGGCTACGAGAACCGGATCATGGCCCACCGGGACTTCAACGACGACACCAAGGACGCCGGCGAGGTCGGCGCCGGCCACCACGTGACGGCCCTCTACGAGCTCGCCCCGCCGGGCGAAGGTGCGAAGATCGATCCCCTGAAGTACACCCGGTCGTCGGCGACCGGCGCGGCGAGCGACGAATCGTTCACGGTCAAGCTGCGGTACAAGCAGCCCGACGGCGACAAGAGCCGGCAGTTCGAGACCGGCGTGACGGACGCCGGCCGGGCGTTCGTTGACGCTTCGGACGACCTGAAGTTCGCCGCGGCCGTCGCCGGCTTCGGCATGCTGCTCCGCGACTCGCCGCACAAGGGGAGCCTGACGTACGCGGGCGTCCTCGAGATCGCCCAGCCGGTCTCGACCCGCGACCCCGGCGGCTATCGCCGCGAATTCCTGGGCGGCGTGCAACGGGCCAAGGAGCTGGCCGGCCGTTGAGCGGCGGGCCATCGCACCGGCCGCTTGGAGCGTGGGCGAAACCCGCCGGAAGGCGTTGGTCAGGGGCGGGTTGCACCCACGCGCCGAAAAATGTCCGTTCATCGCGAAAACGACACTAAGAAAGTCGCGGGTCGAACGTCTTTGAGATGGGAAGGGAACTCGGTCCCCTTGCGGGCAGGGTGATGTCCAGGAATCCAGACTCCGAACACGACGAGTGGGTGCGGAGCGCCGTGGCCCGCTTCGAAGGGCCGCTGGCGCTCTACGCCGCGCGGCTGTTGCACGATCCGGAGGCCGCGCGCGACGTCGTGCAGGAGACCTTCTTGAAACTCTGCGCCGCCGACCGCTCCGCGATCGAGAGTCACCTGGCCGAATGGCTGTTCACTGTCTGTCGCAACCGCGCGCTGGACGTCTTGCGGAAGGAGCAGCGCATGAGTCAGTTACGCGAGGAACAGGTGCACCGCTGCCTGAGCACCGACCCGGCCCCGCTCGACGCCATCGAGCGCCAGGAGCTGGGCCGGCGCGTCCTGGAGCTCATGGAAGCCCTGCCGGCCAACCAGCGCGAGGTCCTGCGGCTCAAGTTCCAGAACGGATTCACCTACCAGGAAATCAGCCGGATCAGCGGCCATAGCATCTCGAACGTCGGCTACTTGATCCACGCCGGGATCAAGACGCTGCGGGGCTACCTGTTCGAAGGCCAGGCGGCCAAGGCTCGAGTCTGAGGAGATCCTGCCATGACCTTTGACCCGAACGACCCGCGTCTGACCGCCTACGTCCTCGGCGAGCTCGACCCGGCCGAATGCACCGAGATCGAGGCGATGCTCGAAACCTCCGCCGAGGGCCGGCAGGCCGTTCGACGAGATCCGCCGGACTATCGCCTGGCTCACCGATCAATTCCGCGATGAGCAGGCCGTCCACGCCCTGACCGCCGAGACGAACCACCGGCCGCTCAACATCGAGTCGGTGAAGTGGGTCGCCGTCGATCGGCCAGTGAGACATCGGATGCCGCGCCGGCTCGCCGGCCTCGCCGCTCTGCTCCTGCTGGGCGCGACGTTTTTCCTGCTATCGATCAAGCCCCTGCGGCTTCACTATGCCAACTACCAGCCGCGGGCCCAAAAAGCCGCCAACGCCGCGCCGAGGATTGTCCTGGCGGACCGGGAAAGGCGGCTCGGTGAACTCCCCGGCGCCCGAACTGAGGGCGAGAAGATCGCGGCCGTCGCGACGCCGCCTTCCCTGGAGCCATCGGCTCCCGCACGAGCCCGATCCGGCTTCGGTATGGGCGGAGCGATGGGCCGTATGGGAGCAAGTTCGGCCGCCGTCCCACCCGCTTCCGCCACCGCGGTGGAGCAACTCGTGGAACGGGACAAACTCGCTGCGTCCACCGAGATGGCGGGTTCGCTGGAGAGGCAGAGCCTTCGTGAAATTCAGGATCGTCAGAACGCGGCCTACAATCCATCAGGTCTTGCAGTTCGCAAGTCCAAGAGTTTGGCGAGCGCTCCCCAGGGGCCGGATTCCGGGCAGCTCGGCCTGGTCGTCCGTTCGCCCGCGGGTCAAGCCGGGCAGATGATGGCCCCGATCGCCCCAGCACCGATGCCGGCTGAGTCGAAACTCGCTGGCGGAATCGCCGTTGCATCCGGCGGTCGGCCCAACAACTCGGCATTCGGCCGCGGCCTGCAGACCGGGGGAATGCAGCCGGCGCAACAGGTGCAGGCCCAACAGGGAAACGGACAACAGGGGCCCGGACAACAGGGACAAGGACCTGGTCAATCGCAACGCGTCTTGTCCTACTACCAAGTTGATCAAGCACAGTCGCAACAAGGACAAGCTCAACAACCAGGTGCCAACAACCCCAATGCTCCGCAGTCCAACGCGGCCCAGATGAGGAGCAACTCAGCCGATTACGCCTTCCGGGCGCCCGCTCCACCAACCCAGAACGCCGCTGTGAATCAGGTCTCCGGAGGCGAGCCCGCACAGGTCCAGCACGCCCCCTATTCACCGCAGGCCACGGTCGCGGGGGCGCAGCCTGGTGGAGACCAGAACGCCCGGGCCAACGCCCATGGCGCGGTCAACTCCTTTGCAATCGATCCTGGAAAGGACGCGCCTGCGCCACCGCTCGCGTTGGCAGAGGCCGAGGTGTTCACACCCATCGTGGACAACCTGTTTCAGGCCACAAACAAGGAGAGGCTCTCGACGTTCTCGATCGACGTGGACACGGCCGGCTATGCCAACGTCCGCCGCTATCTCGCCCAGAACCTGCTCCCGCCCAGGGATGCCGTCCGCATCGAGGAACTACTCAACTACTTCCCCTACGACGACAAGCCCCCGCCGGCCTCCGGCCCCGACCCCTTCGCCGTCCACGTCGAGGTCGCCGGCTGCCCCTGGAATGCCGGGCATCGCCTGGCGCGGATCGGGATCGCGGCCAGGCCCATCGACCAGTCCCGACGCCCGCCCAGCAACCTCGTCTTCTTGCTCGACGTCTCAGGGTCGATGGACGAGGAGCTGCCCATGATCCAGTGGGGTCTGTCGCAGCTCGTCGAACAGCTCAACGAGAACGACCGGGTCGCGATCGTCGTCTACGCGAGTGCCTCGGGATTGGTGCTGCCCTCGAAGTCGTGCCTGCACAAGGCCGAGATCCTCTCGACCATCGAGCAACTGCGAGCCGGAGGTTCGACTAACGGCGGGGCGGGCATCCAGCTCGCCTATGACGTGGCCGCAGCCAACTTCATCAAGAACGGCACGAACCGCGTGATCTGGGCCACCGATGGCGACCTGAACGTCGGTGCCACGATCGACGAATTGCCCAGGATCGTCCAGGAGAAGGCCAAGAGCGGGGTGTTCCTCACCATCCTGGGCTGCGGCACCGGCAACATCAAGAATGGCCCGCTCGAGCAGATCGCCGCCAGGGGGAACGGCGTCTACAACTACATCGATTCGGCCCGCGAGGCCTATCGCGTCCTCGTCGAGCAGATGGGCTCGACGCTCGTGACCGTGGCCAAGGACGTCAAGATCCAGGTCGACTTCGACCCGGCCAAGGTGTCGCAGTTCCGCCTGATCGGCTACGAGAACCGGGTCATGGCGCACCAGGACTTCGCCAACGACGCCAAGGATGCCGGCGACATCGGCGCCGGCCACCACGTCACGGCCCTGTACGAGATCGAGCCTGGTCGGCCGAGCTCCTCAACCCGACCGACGCCGTTCATGACCGTCAGCCTCCGCTACAAGAAACCGAACGAGGACACGAGCCGCCTGCTGGAGTTCCGGTCGTACGACCGGGGTAGCGACTTCGGCCACGCCTCCGACGACCTGAAGCTCGCCTCGGCCGTCGCCGGCTTCGGGATGTTGCTCCGCAACTCGCCGTACAAGGGGAGCCTGACCTATGCGGGCGTCCTCGAGATCACCCAGCCGACCCTCACGCGAGACCGCGCGGGCTACCGCAAGGAGTTCGTCGAGTTGGTGCGGAAGGCTCTGACGCTATCTTCTCAACAGGTACCGCTCCTGGCGGCGCCGCCGCAATGAGGAATGCAGGTCGCCGGGAGGGCGAGGCTCCGTCCGAGCCGCGGGGGATGGCTCGGACGGAGCCTCGCTCTCCCGAATTGGATCCGTCGATCGCGGGCGCTGACTCGCGGATGTGTCCGTCGCCGAAGACGATCCACTTCGTGCTGGTCAGTTCGCGGAGTCCGCAGGGACCCCGGGCGTGGAACTTGTCGGTGCTGATGCCGATCTCGGCCCCCAGGCCGAGCTGTCCGCCGTCGTTGAATCGCGTGCTGGCGTTGACCATCACGGCCGAGCTGTCCACCTCGGCAACGAACCGGCGGGCCGCCGCGAGGTCGCTGGTCACGATGGCCTCGGTGTGGCCCGACCCGTGCCGCGCGATGTGGGCGATCGCCTGGTCGATCGACTCGACGACCGCGACGGCCAGGATCTTGTCGAGATACTCGGTATCCCAGTCGGCCGGCTCGGCGGGGATCATGTCGGGGACGTAGATCCGGGCGACCGGGTCGCCGCGGAGCTCGACACCCGCCCCCACCAGGGCATCGACCGCCCTGGGGAGGAAGTACGGCGCCACGGCCCGGTGGATCAGCAGCGTCTCCGCCGCATTGCAGACGCCGGGGCGCTGGACCTTGGCGTTCAGGACGATCCGGATCGCCATGTCGATGTCGCAACGGGCGTCGACGTAGACGTGGCAGTTGCCCTGATAATGCTTCAGCACCGGCATCTTGGCCTCGGCGACGACGCGGCGGATCAGGCTCTCGCCGCCCCGGGGGATGGCCAGGTCGATGTACTCGGCGAGACCGAGCAGCTCGCCGACCGCCGCACGGTCGGTCGTCGGCACGAGCTGGACGGCGTACTCGGGCAGACCGGAGGGCACCAACTGGTCGGCGAGGATTCCATGCAGGGCCCGGTTGGTCGCGAACGCCTCCTTGCCCCCCCGGAGGATCGCCGCGTTGCCGCTCTTGACGCAGAGCGCGGCCGCGTCGACGGTCACGTTGGGCCGGCTCTCGTAGATCATGAAGATCACGCCGAGCGGGACTCGGACCTGCCGGACGTCCAGCCCATTGGGGCGGCGGCTCGATGTGAGCGTCTCGCCGATCGGATCGCCCAGCGCGGCGACGTCGCGGAGCGATTGCGCCATCTCTTCCACCCGCTTCGGGTCGAGCCGAAGGCGGTCGATCGCCGCGGCATTGAGGCCGCGCCCGGGCGCGGCGGCGACGTCCGCCGCGTTCGCCGCGAGGATCTCCTCCCGCCGTTCGACGAGCGCCGCGGCCGAACGCCGAAGCCAAGCATCCTTGGCCGCGCCGCCGGCCACCGCCAGCTTCCGTGCCGCCAGCTTCGCCTGCCGGGCCAGGTCGAGGCACAAGCTCGAGGTGATGATCGCGCTCGGCTCGACGCCCTCGGCGCTCGTTGCGTGCGACTCTTCGACTTCGACGGCCACGCTCGGACTCATGGCGAGCCTCCCCAGCCTCGAATGGTCCCCCAGACCTTGATCGCATCCACGGTGGCCGCCACGTCGTGGACCCGCACGACCCGCGCGCCGGCCGCGCACGCCGCCAGCGACGAGACGGCCGAGGCCGTCGCCCGTCCTGCCGGCCCACGTCCGGTGATCGTGCCCAGGAACTGCTTGCGCGACGTGCCGATCAGGACCACACATCCCAGCGTGTCGAATCGCCGCAGGTTCCGCAAGATCTCGAGGTTGTGCGCCATCGTCTTGCCGAAGCCGATCCCCGGGTCCACGGCGATTCGCTCGCGCGGGATGCCTCGCGCTACAGCCCAGTCTAATCGATCGGCCAGGAAGTCGTACACCTCGCGGATCACGTCCTCGTATCGCGGATCATCCTGCATGGTCCTCGGGACGCCGCGCATGTGCATGAGCACCACCCCGGCGCCGGCCTCGGCGACGACTCGGGCCATCTCGGGATCGGCGCCCATCGCCGTGATGTCGTTGATGATCGCGGCGCCGGCCCGGAGGGCGCGGCGCGCGACCTCGGCCTTGGTGGTGTCGACGGAGACCGGCACGCGGGCCTCGGCGGCGAGGGCCTCCACCACCGGCAGGACGCGGCGAAGCTCCTCCTCGACCGGGACCGGCTCCGAGCCGGGTCGACTCGACTCACCCCCCAGGTCCAGCAGGTCGGCGCCCTCGGCGACGAGGCGATGGGCATGATCCACGGCATCGCGAGGATCCGCGAGCCGGCCGCCGTCGGAGAAGCTGTCGGGCGTGACGTTGACGATGCCCATGACCTTGGGCGCCGGATCGTCGCGGTCGAGGATCGTCCGTCCCAGGGCTTCCCAGCTCGTCATGACTCGATCGCTCCGCCCACTCCCGGTGCAAGACCACGCCGGACCGGCCTCGATTACTGATCACTGGATGTCCGATTCGTCGAACCAGGGCTGTTCCATCATATCCACGATCTGCTTGGCGATGTTCTCGGTGGACTGCTGGAAGCTGGTCAGCGTGGTCTGACCGATTTCCGGCACGAACTGGAAGGAGTCGGTGATCGCCGCCGGCTGCTGGTTCTTCTCGTATTCCTTCGGCGGGTTGTGCTTCCAGTTCACCCAGACCGTCAGCATCGTGTTAAGCTGGCGGGGCAGGTTGGTCGGCGCCTCGACGATCAGGTTCTTGTCGTCGACCGTGATCACGCCCGAGAGGATCGAGTCGGCCGTCTCCGGGTCGCCCACGACCCGGTAGGGCGTCCGCATGCTGATCTCCTTGGTCACCGCCTCCACCAACTGGAGCTGGAGGTCGCGACGGAACCGATTCGACTTGAAGTAGACGAAGACCGTCTTGACCTCGGAGGTGTCGAACGGAGCCTGCATGTGCCAGCCGAGGAACCCGCCGTCGCCGCCGGCCGGCCGGGAGAAGTTCCACGTCGGCAGATTGGTGCATCCGGCGAACAACAAGCAGCCCGGCGCGAGGATCGCCAGCGAAAGGGCCCACCGGATCGGCCGGTTGCCCCCGAGCGCCGCCGGACCACTGCCGAGCCGTCCACATGCGATCGTTTTCATCACATCATCCCTCCGGGCATCCCCATGCCGCCCATGCCCATGCCGCCCATGCCCATGCCCATACCGCCCATCATGCCGCCCATCGGTCCGCCGCTCATGAAGGGATCGGTGGCGCCCGGCGGGATGATGATCCTGCTGGGCTTGGTCGGCTTGCGCGGCAGCTTGGCGAGCTGGGCGAGCTCGGTCTTGGCCTTCACCGCCCACGGGCTGTTGGGCCATCGTTGCGGGATCTTGCCGAGGTAGTACTCGGCCGAGGCGACCTTGTTCCTCCCCTTGTACTGCATGCCGATGTGGAACGTCTTCTCGGCCTCGGCGTCGTTGATGTGGTCGAGGGTGAGATACAGCTTCTCGAAGCCGGCCGGGCGTTCGGGGAACGTGCTCATCGTATTCCCGATGAGCTGCCGCGCCTTCTCCAGGCCGGACGCGTCGTAATCGGGTCCCTGGTAGCTCTTCATCCGCGCGTCGATGCCCGCGAGCTGGGCGTACTGCAAGAACGGGCTCTTGCGCCGGCTGTAGAACTCGATGAACTGGTCGTAATACATCGCGGCGGTCTCATAATCCGCGTGGCTCATGTAGAAGTCGGCGATCGCGATGCCGGCCTTGTCCGCGAGCGGGCCGTCCGGGTGGTTGTGCTCGACGTGCTCGAGCGCCTTGAGCGCCGAGCCATCGGTGTCGATGATCGGGAGCCGCCCGTCGAACCGCGCGGTCCATGGCAGCTTCTTCTCGGGGGGCGCCTTCGGATCGTCCTGAGCCAGCCAGATCTGCGCGATCTCGTATTCGCGCCGGGTGAGCTTGTCCAGGTACCCCGTGGCCGGATAGTCGGCGTGCAGCTTCTCGTAGCTGTCGTGGGCGTTGACGTACTTCTTGCGCTGGAACTGGCATTCGGCCACGTAGAACTGGGCGTTCTCGCCCCAGGTGGTCTGCTTCCGGTTCTTGGCGATCTTGACGAACTGTTCCTCGGCCTCTTCGAATTTCCCCTGCTGGAACAGCTTCAGCGCGGCCTGGAACTCGGCGTCGGCCGCGGGGTCGGGCGCGGGCTTGGCGATGGGCCGCCAGCCGTCGGAACCGAGGACCATGGTCGAGCTCGGGGGCTCGGTGGAATTGAGGGTCGGGTTGCCCTTGGGCGTCAGCCATCGCTGGAAGAGGTTGGTGGGGTCGGCCGGACCGCTCGCGTCGGCCATCTCCTCGGGGGTCAGCTTCTTGAACAGGTTGCCGTCATAGGCGGAACGCCATTGAGTGATTGGACTGACGAAGTTCGCACAGCCGGCGAGCGGCACCAGCGCGAGGACCAAGGCGCCCAGCCGGATCGCCGGCGCGGAGCGGGCCGGGGCGGCCGGGTTGCGGCCGCCGCTCGGTTCGATGCGAGCGTTCCGGATCGGACGGGCCATCAGGTCAGGCTCCCATTGTGGGGCGGAGTCGGGGACGATGCCCGAAGACGTGGCTGATAACCGCCCCGACGGTCTCCCGCGCCCGGCGAGGCCCGGCGAGCCGGGGTCGAGCTCGCGCCAGGCATTCCCCGGGCTGGCCAGGGCGCGGATGGCGTGCAGCTCCCCGGCCGACAAGGCGACGACGTGCGTCTGGCCGGTCCGGCAGGCATCGCAGAGCACGCCTCCCGATACCAGCCCGAACCAGATTACTTCCCCCGACGGGTCGACGGCCGTGCCGCAGTGGGCGCACGCCTCGAGCGCCGGCATCAGCCCCAGTTCGCGCAGGCACGCCAGCTCGAACCGGAGCATCCTCCGCGTCCGCAGCTCCGACTCGCCCAGATGCCGCAGGGTGATCCGCGCCGCATCGAAGAGCTTCGGGTGCGGGTCGTGGAGGTCGGTCAGCTCGTTCAACAGCTCGGCGACGTAATAGCCGGCATACAGGGCCGCCAGATCGCGGCGAAGAGAGGCAAAGCGCTCGACCGGCGCGGCCTCGGTCAGGAGGTCCAGCGCCTCGGACGCCTTGGGAATCAACACGATATCGGAAACCCCCAGCAGGTCAAGGCCACCCTGGAGCGTCGACTTGGGCCGCCGCGCCCCCTTGGCCAGCGCACCGACCTTCCCCAGCTCCCGGGTGAACAGCGTCACCACCGAACTGGTCTCGAAGACCTCGATCGTCCGGATCACCACGGCCAGGGTTCGACTCGAAGGCACGCGATCGCTCCTCACCAAAGTGCCACTCGCCCACCATCCATCACCGCACAGGAAATGCCGAGTCTCATCTCCGGAAACGGATGGCCAGCAGGACGAGACGAACTCCGATCGGCTCCGGATCCTCCCCATCATGTAGACGAAACCGACAACCCAACACAACCCGCAGACCTTGTCCAGATTAACATTGGCTTCGTTTCGTCGTTTCGGTCGAGCCGACTGCAGCGCGACCTCGCACCCAGATAATCGGCAAACTCTATTCAGATTAACATTGGCTTCGTTTCGTCGTTTATCTCGAACCGCCACTGGCTCCAGGTCGCCATCGAATAATCGATACATTCCACCCAGATTAACATTGGCTTCGTTTCGTCGCCTCTGGTAGATGGCTCTTGGAGTGCTCAGTGGCCCCCGAAGCCGGGGACGCATACCACGATATAATGGATTCCAGCCGCGAATGCATCTAAGGATGCAACCATAACCGCGTGCACAGATTTGCCCTTGCGTCTCTGGGGCTCGATATGCATGAAATGGCGACAGTTCATGTGCGCATCGATCGTATGAAGGTCATGGTGATTCCGTGTCGGCTTCCTCGCTGAAATCCGTGCCGCCCGGATCGGCGTCGATCCCGGCTCGTTCCAGTGTCGTCATCGATCGCCGTCCTCGTCGTCGGGGTGGCAGTGGTACGGTCCTATTGTTAGACGCCTCAGCTCGGACTTTTATTCCCCATTCGGGGATTTTTCTATTTTCAGCCCATGGTCTCTGGGAGGCAGAGGAAGTAGGCTTACCTCGCGGACGGGCTGAGGAGCCAATGACGAAGCCGGCGCGGCGAAGCGGGCTTGGGCGGTCGCGGTCGCCCTCATTCGCTCGCTCGAGGGCCGGCCGGGGTCCAGGCGATCTCGATGCTGTGGCCTCCGGCCCGGGACGAGTTCTCGCGAACGGGCGGGCCCGTGCGGATAGCGGCCGGCGGCCCGCCGGGGCCGGCCGCGAGACGCCGGCGGGCGGGACAGGGGTTCCCGCCAGGATCGGTCCCGGACCGCCCGACGTGAGATGTTCGACCTCGCCTCGCGCGGGCCGACCTTCCGGGCGGCTAACTCACCGGTTTGAGTGCCATCCTCACACGGTGGAAGTCGCTGGTTCGAATCCAGCGCCGCCCATTAGTCGGCCCCGACGCGGAAAAGACGGCGTCGGGGCCTGTCTCTTGGGTTCGAGTCCCGAGGCCGTTCTGAGGCGGGAAAAAGCCCGTCTGCACCACGGACTGCACCAAGCTCTTGGCCTCGGGCGGCCTCTTCCCCGGGCTGGACCGTCCCGAGGCCAGGTTCCTCAACGCCCAGTTCGGAATCGGACGAAGCCACCTCGCAGTGGTCTCACCTCTCCCCTCAGGAGGCCCCGAGAGAATCGAGCCGCCGACCTCCAGATCGCATCTCGACCAGACACATACGATCACAATGACATTCGCATGTTATATATGATTTATATCACGCAATCATGATCGGCCAGGGCGAGGCGACATCGAGGACATACGGGCCGCTGATGGCGGCGATCCTGCACGCCGAGCCGGACCCCAGGACGGCCGCCTCTTCGCCCCGTACCACGGCTCCTGTGCCTTCCCCCGCACCGGAGGCCATCTCCGGTCCTGAACGCAATGACTGGCCTCCCAAGCGCCACGACGCACGCCGCCCGAGAGCCCGAGCCTCCGCCGACAATCGAACCCGGCTTCCCCTGGCTAGAGCGATTAACGAATGGATGGCGTATGTGGTTCGGCCTCGAAGCCGGGCTGTAGCCTCGACCCGCCCTGACCCCCCCTTCGTAAGGGGGGGATCAAGACGAGTCGGCCTCCTTCTGTTTCCCCCCCTTAACGAAGGGGGGGGGTTCGGGCGGACGCAACGCAAGCGTTAAGCGCTCTAATGCGAAGCGGAAACCAGATTCCGACCACGGCTATATTGCCGCGGTGAACAGCCCATGACACGCTTGAAGGCGGTGCTGAAGGCGCTTTCGGATTCGTAGCCAAGCGATTGTGAGATGACCGAGATGGGGTCGCTGGAATTTGTCAGCCGGTCCCCGGCCAGAAGCATCCGCCAGCGCGTCAGGTAATCAATGGGCGTCGCGCCGACGGTCTCCTTGAATTTCTGGGCAAAGCCCGACCGCGACATCCCGACACGCTCAGCCAGCTCCTGCAAAGTCCAGGGATGCGCAGGATCGTCGTGCATCGACTGGATTGCCAGGCTCATTTGCTGGTCCGCCAGCGCGAAGAGCCATCCAACGCTCCCGCTCAACCCTTCCGCCAGATGTGCCCGAAGGGCCTGGACCAGCATCATGTGGGCGAGGTGCTGCAGGACCAGGAAGCTGCCCGGCTGCGGTTCACGCAGCTCTGCCATCATCCGCTCGATGGACCAACGCAACGCCAGCTTATCCGCCTCCTTCCTGATGTGAACGATCGGCGGGAGCATCCCCAGCAGGATACCGGCGTGATTGCCCTCAAGGCCGAAGTAACCGCCCACGCCGGAAACGTCTCCTCCCCCATTCCAGGAGGCGATGCGACCATTGAGCGGGGTCGAATGCATCGACCTGAAGTCAACCGGCTCCAAGGCGAGGTCGCTTGCAAGGCGAAACGGCCGTCCCAGCGGCAGCAGGAAGCAATCCCCCGTCTTCAGGTGCACCGCTTCGGGGACGTTCTCCACGGAAAGCCAGCATTGGCCGGAGACCACCGCATAGCACTTGATGCCTTCGTGCTTGGGGAACTGGAATGACCATTCCCCACCCACGTCGAAGCCGCCGCACATCGTGTTGCGGGGTTTCAGGAGCGAAAGCACGCCTGAGAGAGGGTCCATTCGACCTCCTGGACGATTGCGAAGAAAGATTGGACTCTAAAGCATAGATCGTCTCAGGTCAAAAGCCTACCCTGTGGACCAAGGGACCGAAAGTTCGAGTCGAACCCAGGGAGGCTTCTGATGCGTGTTTTCGTTACCGGCGCCACCGGCTTCGTCGGCTCCGCCGTCGTTCAGGATCTGATCGCCGCGGGCCACAAGGTGCTCGGCCTCGCCCGTTCGGACGCGGGCGCCGCGTCGCTCGCCGCCGCCGGGGCCGAGGTGCACCGGGGCGATCTCGAGGACCTCGACAGCCTGCGGAGAGGCGCGGCGTCATCGGACGGGGTGATTCACACCGGCTTCATCCACGACTTCTCACGATTCCAGGAGGTCTGCGAGGCGGACAGGCGGGCCATCGAGGCGCTCGGTGACGCGCTCGCAGGCTCCGACCGTCACCTGGTTATCACCTCCGGGACCGGGATGGGGAACGCGGTGCCAGGCCAACCCGCGACCGAGGACCATTTCGATCCCAACCACCCGAACCCCCGTGCAGCCTCGGAATTCGCGGCAGAGGCGGTCGCCGCGCGTGGCGTGAGCGTGTCGGTGGTGCGACTGCCGCAGGTGCATAACACGGAGAAGCAAGGCCTCGTCACCCCCGCGATCGCCGTCGCCCGCGAGAAGGGCGTCGCGGCTTACGTCGGCGACGGGCTCAACCGCTGGCCTGCGGTGCATCGGCTCGATGCCGCGCCCGTCTACAGGCTGGCCCTTGAGAAGGGAACGGCCCGGGCCAGGTATCACGCGGTCGCCGAAGAGGGCGTGCCGGCCCGAGAGATCGCGGAGGCGATCGGGCGGGGCTTGAAGATTCCGGTTGTCTCCATGTCGCCCGAAGAGGCCGCCGGTCACTTCGGCTGGCTCGGATTCTTCGCCGGGATGGACATGCCGGCGTCAAGCGCGCTGACGCAGCAGCGGCTGGGATGGCGCCCGACGCAGAAGGCTGGGATGATCGACGATCTCGACCACATGAACTGGTCCGGGGGTTGAAGATTCCCGCTCGGGAATCATTTGAGCTGAAACGGGGCTGCATGACGACATCGAGCCCGTCAGTGTCGCTACGGCGCGATTGCGCCGTAGCGTAGCCCATCGATGAGCAGGTCGACCATGAGCCGGGCATGATCGCGAACCGGAACGGGGACGCAGCTGGGACGCAGCTCGTTTTGACGGCCAGGAACCCGCCGGAGCCCGCCGCCCGCCGACCCGACCGAGCCCGCCGGCCCCGGGCGATCCGCCCCGGGTGCCGACGGTCCCGACGGCCGGTCCCGGCCGGGCCGCCGGCCAGCTTCACCACTGGGCCGGCGGAGGGCGGCTTGACCGGTTCCCAGAGGTCGGCGATGATCATGGGAGGCGGCGCAGGCGGTGGCCGACGCCTCATCTCCACGGAGTGGGAGCGTCGCCTTGAGTCGAGCTCGGTCGGCGGGCGGCAGTCGGTACCAGAATCCTCAGGCGTGGATCGATCTCGTCGTCGGGACGGACCCGGCGTTGGCCGGAGTCCGGTTGTCCTATCACCCGCGCTACTCCGGGCGGCTCGCCGCGCACGGTCAGGCCACTCTCGAAGAGCCGGGCGGACCGGGATACACCAGCATCGGTCGCCCTTCACTGTCGAGCCGGAGGGAACTCCTGGACACGATCATCCACGAGGAAACCCATCATCGCCTCTGGAGTAGGGCACAGTCGGGCGGCGTCCGGGCCTGGGACAAGATCGCCGACATCGACGCGGAAGAGGCCTACGTCGTGGAGGTCGCCTACCGATTCCTGAGGCTCCAGGATCACCTGAAGTCGAGCGGGAGGAAATGACATGGATCACGAGGCCAAGGATCGACTCACGGACCTGGTGCAGAACGCCTCGGGCCGGACCCTTCCCTCGATTTCCTGCCCCTCTTGCGGCGGCGGCCTGAGCGTCCAGTACACGCCGAGAGGCAAGGGCGCGTTGTCCGTGATGTGCACCTCATGCCGGTGGCGCGTTGTCCGCGATGGGCTGCCGGCTGAGCCGGCCTGGGTCCACGAGTCGGGCCGACGGTGCAAACGATGCGCGAACCGATGGCCACGCGGCCGGCGTCGTGACCGGGGATCTGAAGAAGGGGACGTACCTGGAAATGCGGACGTAACTGATTACCGTAGTGACTGGCTGCGACAGCCGGGTGTCCGGGCGGCCGGCAGTCAGACGGGCGGCCGGGGACGGGCCGGGTGTCAGACCTAGACGGGCCGGGTGTCAGACCTGGTTTCGGGTATTTTCGGCGAGCACGAACCCGGGCAGACCACCCGATCACCCGCCGACCCGACCGCGCCCGCCGGCCCCGGGCGATCCGCCCCGGGGCCTGACCGGCCCGACGTCCGTCCCCGGCAGGCCCGCCGGCCGACCCGGGCGGGGACCCGACGAGCGTCTTGGGACTTCGCCAGGCGCTCACCGCTCGCCGCGGCGTTTTGTGAGCTGCTTCTGCAGCCAGATCGCTTCGGCGGCATCGAGCGGCGGGTCCAATGGCTTGCTGTAGTCGATGCTCCGCTCATAGCGAAGCGCGGTAGATCGCGTCGATCATCAGCTGGAGGTCAAGGAGGATGTCCGGATCCGGCTTCCTCAGGGGGATCGGGACCGAGGGCACCGGTCTTCGGAAGTAGACCGGCCAGACCCGACACAGGGCGGACTTCTTCGCCCGGGCCACCAGGATCGTGCACGGACTGTCGGGCCATGGATCAGCATGGGCATGCGCCGGCCGCCGCGCAGCAGATCGATCTCCACCAGGTTGGTGTCCCCCAGCAGCAGGCTTTGTCGCTTGCGGAGGTAAAGGTCCCAACCCGGCGTGTTCGGACGCTTGTTGGAGGGTGAGAGGACCTCGATGCACGTGACCAGCCGCTGCTCAGGCGTGGCCTCGTAGATCTCGACGAAGGCCTCGCGATGCTCCTCCTCAATAAAGGCACGCATGAGCACCGGTTCGGCGCCGAGGACCGGTTCCGCCACGGCCGTCCCGGTCTTCTTCCTCGAGGTCTTCTTGCCCCCCTCCGTCGTCACACTCACGTCAGGGACGAAGGGTGGCTGCTCTTGCCATCCTCTTCCACGAGGACGACGTAGGATCGTTCCCCGGCCCGCACGAGGTAACGCTCGGGAGCGGCCTGGGCCAGGGCGTACTTGATCTCGGAGATGAGGTCATGATGAAAATCGCCCCACAGCCCGCGGGCCTCGATATAGGGATCCATACCTGGAAACGGCGATCTCATTGAGGAACTCCTCCGAACCGGTCTGGCGATCCACCGTTAGCCAGGATACCGATCTCGCCGGTCACGGCCAACGGAGGAACCGGGGCAGGGGCCGCCCCGCGGGGCTCGGGAATGCGGAAGAAAGCTCCATCCCCCGACCGGCTCCCGGCGCGATCGGCGGACGGAGCCGCCTCCTCGGACGGCGGAGGGGGCGGGCGGCCGGAGGTCACGGGCGGCCGAGGGTCGGGCGGCCGAGGGCGGCCGAGGGTCAGACCTAGTTTCCAGTTCAAGTAAGCCGCTGCGCGGCAGGAATGATCTCCAGGCTCTCCCACTGAGGGCACGGCTTTCGTCCCCGCGCCTTCGTTGGGCGCCGGGGCTCCGCGGCAGGATGATCGCCGGGCTCTCTTGCTGAGGACCCGGCGCTCGTCAACGCGCCGTCGGCGGCGGGCGCCGGGGGCCCGGTGACAAGGCGGCGGCGACCGAGACAGAGTGGGTTTCCAGACGGTTTCTCTTCCCTCCGTTTGGAAAGGACCCACTCATGAGCATCACGCTGCGCCAGCGCATGCACCAGGACCTGCAATTGGCCGGCCTCGCCGAGGGGACGCAGACGGCTTACCTCCGCGCCGTCAGGCAACTCGCCGCACACTGCCGCAAGCCTCCCGACCAGATCACCGAACACGAAGTGCGGGAGTACCTGGTCTATCTCAAGAGCGAGCGAAGGTATTCGCCCAGCTCACTGAAGATCGCCGCCAGCGGCCTCATCTTCTTCTATACCCATACCGTCCCACGCGACTGGCTTACCTTCAAGAACCTCCATATCCCCCGGCCCCAGAGCTTGCCAGACGTCCTGAGCATCGCCGAAGTGAGGCGCCTGATCGACGCCGTGCGCACGCCACACAACAAGACCTTCTTCTGGACCGTCTATTCGCTGGGGCTGCGGCTCCAAGAGGGTTTGAATCTGCAAGTCGGCGACATCGACAGCGGGCGGATGGTCGTCCATGTCCATCGTGGCAAGGGCTCGAAGGACCGCTTCGTGCCGCTCCCGCCGCGGACCCTGGCCGTGCTCCGCCAGTATTGGGTCACGCATCGCCACCCGATCTGGTTGTTCCCGGCCACGGGGCGGGACCACGCCGAAGCTCACTCGGCGGCCGAGCCGATGGCACGCTCCAGCGTCCACGGCGCGATGAAGCGCGTGGTCCAAGAGCTGGGATTCCGCAAGAGGATCACGATCCACACCTTGAGACATAGCTACGCGACGCACTTGCTCGAGGCGGGGGTCAACCTGCGACTCATCCAGAAGTATCTGGGTCACAGTTCCTTGCAGGCGACGACGATCTATCTCCATCTGACGTCCCTGGGCCAGGAACAAGCGCGGGCCACCATCGCCCGGTTGATGTCGGAGTAGTCCGATGCCGACCGTCGCCGACGTGCTGCGGCAGTACGGGCCGGAATACCTCGAGCGGTTCGGCGCGACGATGCCCGTGGAGCACAAGAAAGTCCTCAACACGATCATGGCCTGTCGCACCGGCGAGTTGGGGATGGTGTTCTACGCATGTACGTCGTGCGGTCGCACCCATGCCATGGGGCGTTCTTGTGGCAACCGGCATTGCCCGGGCTGCCAACAGGACAAGACCAAGGCCTGGCTCGAGGCCCAAACCGACCGGCTCCTGCCCTGTCCTTACTTCCTGTTGACCTTCACCGTCCCGGCGGCGCTTCGCGGCTCGATCCGCGGTCATCAGCGCATCGCGTATGCCGCGTTGTTCGAGGCGTCCAGCGAGGCGATCCGGACCTTGATGGCCGATCCCAAGTACGTCGGCGCCACCAAGGCTGGCTTTTTCGGAGTCCTGCATACCTGGGGCCGCACTCTGGAGTATCACCCGCACGTCCACTACGTCGTGCCGGGTGGGGGCCTCAGCGCCGACGGCACGCGATGGCTACCGTCACACGCCCATTTCTTGGTGCCCGTGCATGCCCTGTCGATCCTGTTTCGCGCCAAGTTCCGCGACGCTCTCGACCGCGCCGGCGTGCTGGCGCAGGTCGATCCCGCCGTGTGGCGCCCCGACTGGGTCGTTCACTCGCAAGCCGTCGGCGACGGCCGGGCCTCGTTGAAATACCTGGCCCCTTACGTCTTCCGAGTGGCCATCAGTGACCGGCGCATCGTCTCTTGCGACGCCGGAAAGGTGACGTATTCCTACCGCAAGAGCGGCTCGAATCGCTGGAGGAAGATGACGGTCGATGGGTCGGAGTTCGTGCGACGATTCCTCCAACACGTCCTACCCACCGGCTTTCAAAAGGTACGGCATTACGGCTTCCTGAGCCCGAACAGCCGGGTGTCGCTCGAACTGGTGCGCTGGCTGATCGCGTTGTATCAGGGCTTGGTGTTCGCGCTGCGGGGCCACCTCCCGCAACAGGCTCCGACCCGGCCTCGAGTCCGCTGCGCCTTTTGCGGCGGGCCGATGATCGTCGTCGGTTTCGTGCCTGACACCGAGCCCGTCCCCTTCGATACCAGCTAGACGATGCGCAGAGCCCTTGACACCCGAGGCCCGTCGCCAACGACTTCGCCCAGCCGAAGGAGGTCGAGCGTGCGCGCCCAACTCGCTCAACGAGGTCCCACGCGGTCACTCCGGCCGAATCACGCCGTTCCTCCGCGGTCGAGAGAGCCATGGCCCGTCTTGGCGGCACGACGCGCCGCCGCTCCTCATCGCCCACTCCTCCGTGGCTGACACCTCGAGACGTTCGTCCTCCCAACCGTTTCCCTATACAGCGGATGCCGCGCACGTCCCCGGGCTTCTTGAACCAGGGATTTGAGTTCGGCTTCGCGAACTCAAATCCTTAATAAGTTTTTCCATCGGCCCCGGACCGACCGATCCGGAGCCGTCCCGTCCGTCGCCCGCCGGCCCGACCGGCGGCCCCTCCCACACCGTCCCCTCGCCGATGGTCCTCCTCATCGCGCCGTGCGGCCGAGCGGAGATCGACCGGCCTCATCCGCCCGGCCGACGGGCACTGCGCGGACCGAATCGGCGTCGGATCCGTCAGCGCGATGGACACGACGGCGTCGGCAGCTCTCCCTCGCGTGCTAAGATGATGGACAGGGCGGACGGAGAGCCAGCCGGAGCCCTTGTGGCTGCACCCACGCGGAGGAATAACCATTGGCAGGGAAAGCCGAAGACCCTGGGAATCCCGCGAGGACGACACGGAGCGATGCGGCCAATGCGGCGGTTCAGGGGACCGTAGGGAATGCGGCGCGGGATGTCGTGGAAGTCCTGCCACCCGACTTGGGCTCCTTTCGAAATGCCAGGTTGACAGGAGGCTTCGGCATTGAGTCGATCACCATCGCGGAAGGCAGATTGGGGGCGCGGGGCGACCATCTGGGCCAAACGTCTATGGATGTCGGCACAGGCACGATGGCCATTCGAATCGCACCGGGTCAGTCGCCGTATGAGCAATCCGTCACGATCTATCACGAAGTTCTCGAAGCAACAGCCCTCCAGGCGGAGGAGCCGCCTGCGATGGTCCTCGATCTTTCCGAAGAGGATTTCGATTTGCTAGCGTATCTGGCGCAGGAGCAATTCGGGACCGCGACCGTCGAGAACCTCAACAAGCTGCTGGAGACGCTGGGGTACAAACATGCGCGACTTCGATGAGAGCGACGTGACCATTGAACACGCCAAGCTCGCGGACCGTAGCGGATACTTGCGCCTCACACACCGGCCAAGCGGCCTGTTCGTTAACGCCAACTTGACGACCCAGCCCGTCTTGAAGACGAAACGAGAATTGATGGCCGCGCTGAGACAGAGGGTCCTGGCTTGGCTGGCGCGAACGTGACGCATCCGAGGCAGAAAGGCCGGCCATGCCGGCTGGTGGTCGGGCCTGATCCGGAACCGGAACGGGACGCAGCTCGTCTTGACGGTCTGGACCTGGCCGGCATCGGTCGCCCGGCCGGACCGGTCCGCCGGCCGGACTCGCCGCGCGGCCGGTCGGGTCGGGCCGGCCGACGTCGCGTCCCGGAGAGGGAGTGGGAAATCGGGACGCGGCTAGAATAACCCGTCCTCCATCAGGACCTCGCGCAGCGTGACGAGGTTGGGAAGGTTGATTCGTAGGACCTCGATGGTCGTCCGGCCGATGGCCGTGCAACCCACGAGGATGCCGCCATCATATCGGAAATGGTGGGTCCACTTATGCTTCCGAGGGTTGAACAGGGGGGTCAACTTGCCGGTCGCGGGATCTAGTCCGGATATATTATAACCCTTATATCCATTACAGTAGATACAACTGTTTGCGAGATTGCTGGCGACCGTGCGGCCTTTGTGATATCGGGCGATGATATGATCGATCTCGAAGGGCACGCCGGATCCGGCCTGGGGCAGGCGGCAGTATTCGCACCGGCCGCCCGAACGCTGCCTCACTCGCCGTGCGAGAGCGGCATCCATGCCGGGGCTCCTCAGGGACGCTTCTTGAGCGACCGGCGGGCCTTGGCGTGCATCAGGTCGAGGATGGAACTGACGTGGAGATAGCTCTCCAGGTCCACCTTCTCGGCAGGCGTCAGGGCATCGTCCTGGTTCTTCGTGACCAGCGCGTGGATGAGATCCAGGTCGTGGCGGTCGAACCGGATATTGAGCAATGCCTTGGCGGCCTCGGCCGGAAGGTCGTCGTCTTCCGGTCGGATCAGGCGGGCCAGGATCGCACCTTCCCGGCCGCCGGTGATGGCTCTTGCCGTTGCCATATTCTGATCCTCGCATTGGTGGCTTTCACGCTCGCGTCCATTCTAGCAGAAATGACGGGCCGGGCGTCAGATCTGGTTTCGGGTTTTTTCGGCGAGCACGAACCCGGGCAGACCACCCGATCACCCGCCGACCCGACAGCGCCCGCCGGCCCCGGGCGATCCGCCCCGGGGGCCGGCCGGCCCGACGTCCGTCCCCGGCCGGGAGACCGGAACGGGGACGAGACCGGAACGGGGACGCAGCTAGCGGCTGCCGATTGCACGGCGCATATAACGAACAGCTTAGACGACACTTCGCCGCCCCGGATGCCGGATGCGACTCGGGGTTGTCGTACAGGACCCCCTGACCTCCCTAGCCCGGATTATTCACACCCATGCAGACAATTGCGTGCCGGTGCGTTGCTGGCGTCCCGGTTGGGGGCCTCCGCGGTCCGGAGCGGCCGACGGCCCTTGTGTTTCCGGTCCCGGCGCAGACCACCCCCTTACCCCCGGCGGTGTTCGGCTCACCGCCTGGCGTCACGATGGCCGCCCCTCGGCGCCGAAGTTATCCCGATGGCACCACCGGCAGCCGCCGGCCGGATGGCCCGACTGACCGCCAGTAGATGGTCCAGGTGCGGCCAGCTCGCCGACAGCCGCACGATCACGCGCCGGGCCCGCGTGATCACCTCGGCCGCCACCTTGATCAACCGTGTCCGCCAGGTGCAGGCGAAGCCCTCCCCCAGCGGGTCACGACGGCGACGACGATTGAAGAACCGCTTGCGGTCCGGCTCATCGATCGCCGCCGTCGGCAACTCCGCCGGCAGGCCCAGCTCCGCACTCGTCGGCGGCGCCTGGACGACGGCGCGCCGGAGCCGCACCAGCAGATTCAACGCAGAGGCATGAAGATATAACCGGAAGAAATTCGCCAGGAACCGATGGTCGCTGAGCCGGTCGCCGTGCAGCTCGCGCTTCAGCTCCTTGTTCCGGTTCTCGCTCTCGCCGCGCTCGACATAGGCGTCGTAGACCGCCTGAGGCAGGACCCCCCAGCCGGGCCGGTTGGTCACCACGGCCCGCCGGTTGGTCCCCTCGGCGTCCACCTCGACCTTGATCACGATCGGCTGCTCGGCCGGCCAGCTCCGCGCCTGGTAACGCGCCGCCAGGAACTGCCGTTGGGGCTGGCCGGTCCGTTCATAGTCGGAGACGGCCTGCTTCAGCAGATCGTCGCTGAGGGCCTGGAGTCGCGGGTTCATCCCGAGGCCGAAGGTGTAGGAGAGCCGCAGCTCGCGGCAGACGTCGTACATCCGCGGGACGCCCAGACCGCTGTCGCCCCGCACGTGGATGTGCACGTCGGGCCAGACGGCTCGCAACCGCCCCACCAGATACCGCAGGTCGTTGTCCACCCCGAGCGACGGCTCACAGGTGCCGTGCCGCAGGCCGACCAGGAGCGTCAGGTCGTTCTCGGCACAGGTGATGACGATCGGCAGATACTGATTTTGATCATAGTACGCATTGAACATGGTGAGCTGTTGCTGGCCATGCGCGGGGTCGTCGAAGGGGTCGAGGTCGAGCGTGAGATGACCGGGCGGTCGGTCGAACGACTGGAGGAACGTGTCGACCAGGACGTCCCGCGACCGCCACAGGTCGGGGATCGAGACGGCGTTCTCGAACCGCGAGAGGGTCGGCTGACTGGCCAGGTCGGGATCATCGGGCAGGCGATCGGCGATGAGTTTGAAGACGGGGTCGGACCGCAGCGTGTCGTGGTCGTTCTGATCCTCGTAATCGGCGAGGATGCCGTAGATCCGTTGCCGGACCATGGTCAGCAACGAGTGCTGGGTGAAGGTGGGATCCCGCTGGTCGTCCAGTGCGGCGACGAACTGCTCGGTGAGGCGGATCTGCTCGTCGAACTGACGGAACACCAGGAGTCCGGCGTCACTGGAGAGCGGAGCGGGGGAGATCTCGAACTCGACGGGCCGCGAGGGGAAGAAATCGAGGGCGAGTCCCGGAACAGACTGCAAACTCATGGAAGACCTCCGGTGTGGACGTGTAAGCTGTCCTGACACAAGAGGTTAGACGTCCGCCGCAGCCTGTTTATTCGATCCGGTGTGAATAATCCGGGCTAGAGCCAATACCGTTTAACGGAGCATAACCACCGTCTCTGCAAAGGTTTTCTCCAAGGGCGGGAGGTGTCGATGCTCAGGTCGTTTCTTCTTGAATTTGGACATCTTTCGCTTGACCACCCGGGGATTGATCCGGTTACGGCGACCTCGTCGTCGGTCCGCTCCCGCTGCATCTCCCACAGCAGCCCCCGGTACCACCGCTCGAATCGCCCGGGCGTCGAGCTGTCGCATTCCGGCAGCCGGCACTTGAGGATCTGGAAACAGCCGGTGAACGACAACCGATCGGTGTCCAGCCCGGCCTCCGATGCCGCCTCGTACATCAGCGCCCGGACCACGAAGTGGCCCAGCGACAACGCGTAAATCTCCTGCATCACCCCCGCCGGCGTCCCGCTCCGCAGGTGCGCCGGCTTGGTCGCCCGCCGCGGGTCCTGGTGGGTCTTCTGCTCATCGTAGACCAGTTCCTGTTCCCATCGCTCATGATACAAGATGATCAATTCCTCGGCGGGGTACAGATCCTCATCGAACAGGTTCGTGATCAGGATATGGACCTTGCCGTGGCCGACCCGTCGCGGGTCGTCGAGCGTGTAGCGGATCACTCGCACGATGATCCCATCACGATCCTTGCGGCGATCCTCGGGCGTCGGATAGATCCGGGCCAGGTAGGAACCGTCGGCCAGATCACGGATCGGCTCGAGGATCAACCGGCTGGTCACCCGCGCCAGGATCTTCACTCGCCGCGCCGTCACCTCCTTCCAGAGGGCATAGCTGAAGAAGCCGCGATCCCACAGCAGGAGCATGTCGGGGCCGAGATGGCGGAGCAAGGCCCCGACCATCGACTGTTCGCCATGGGCGATCGATCGGGCCACGAAGGCGACCTCGACATGAGTCCCCAACTCGACCAGGCTGAGCTTGCGGACCTGGGGGAAGGCCCCATCGCCGCGCGGCCCGGCGGAGGGCCGGCCGAAGGCGGCGGCGTTGGCGTCCGAGTCGGGGACGTCGAGGACCGTGCCGTCGATCCCCATCAGGCGGAGGCCACGATAGAAGGCGCCGGGCGTCTCGGGCCGGGCCAGCGGGCGGACGACGTGCTCGAAGAGGTGCCGCATCGGGGCGATGCCCAGGCGGCGCCGGGCTACGCAGAGGCTGGAGCGATCCGGGGTCTCCTCGCCGACGCGGAGGCGGCGGGCATGCTTGAAGACCTGGCGGATCGGCAAGTCGGTCAACAGCCCCATGGCCAGGACGACCCAGCAGACGACCTGGTGGGTCAGCTTGCAGCTCCGGGGATTGATACGTCCGGTGTCCTGGAGGGCTTGGCGGACCGCCTCGGGCGGGATAACCTGTTCGAGTCCCGCCAGGCGATCCAGGATCCGGCCCGTGTCATCGGGCAACAGGGTGCAATGTCCTCGTGGCATGCGAGTCGCGGCCTCCTTGTGGCTTGGGTCCTGAGCAACCCCAAGTTAACAGGAGGCTGTGACTTGGCCATTTCAACGGTATTGGGGCTAGAGCCCCGACTGCGGGCGTCGGCGCCCCGACGGATTACTCATCGCGGAGCTTATGGAGGGCGCGGAGTTCGAGTTTCCGCGCCCATTCCCCCGTCTTGCCCATCCGGTGGCCGACTACCTTGAGCGTCGCGCGATCGCCGTCGAGGCCGTAGTGACCGGCCACGACGGCCCGCTCGCGGGCGTCGAGCCGATCCAGCCGCTTGAGGACCTCGGCCCGCGCCTCCTCGGACTCCATCCGCTCACCGACGCGCCCGTCATGGCCCGGCACCTCGGCGAGCATCCGGTCGTCGATCCCCTCGCCGAAGCTGCCCTTCGTGCGGAGCCGACCGGCTTCCTGCGCACGCGCCACCATGCGCCTCTGCGCCTCGCTCAGGCCCAGCGCCGCGGCGACCTCCTCGATGCTCGGCGCCCTCCCCAGGTCGCGGCTCAGCGCCTGCGCGGCCCGCCGCCACCTCGTCAGTAGCCGTACCATGTAAACCGGCAGGCGGATCATCGGTGCCTGAACGATCAACGCCTGGCGGATCGCCTGCTTGATCCAGTAGGCGGCGTACGTGATGAACCGGGCCCCGAAGTGAGTGTCGAAATCCCGGGTCGCCCGGATCAGCCCCAGTTGGCCCTCGCTGACCAGATCGTCGAGATCCAGCCCGCGGCGGAGGAAGTGCCGGGCGATGGCGTGGACCAACCCGACGTTGGCCGAGAGCATGCGATCGCGGGCACCGAGGTCGCCGGTGGCGATCCTTGCGGCCAGCTCGTGCTCCTCCTCGCGGGAGAGCCCGCGCCGCTCGGGGAGACGGCGTCCGGGTGGCTGGGAAATCTGCTGGTCTTGTGCTGCCGTCGCGGTCGCGGTCATGATGACTTCCTCCGAGTTAGAGCGCCCGGGCGGACCGGGCCTGCGCAACAAAAAGGCCCTTCGGCGCCAGTGAGGTGCTGGAGGGCCTGTGAGACCCGAAATAAGCCGACCCATCCTGAGCCGGCGACACTTATAAGAGTGTTTTCCAAGCACTTGGTCGGCCATGATGGTTACTCCTTCAAGAACGAAGCCCGTGACGGTTCAGAGCAAAATGGCCATCTATGGTCCGTTGTAAACTTCCTGATCGCTCGGGACTTGTGGGGCTGGCGCTGCTGCGCACTTGCCAAGAGTCCCAAAAAAAGCCGACCTGGGGGAACATTAGGATGTTTCCCCACGTCGGCTTACTCTTTAACGAACCTCCCGGCAGGGCCGGGTTGTCCTTCGCCTAGTCATCCGACCACTTCAACCGCTTATTATACGCTACGGGTCAGGGATTACAAGTGCCTACCGACTCTGACCCTTACCCAGAAGTCGTCGGCAAGCCTACTTAGTACCTCTCCCCACAAATAAGGAAGGGCGGCCGAGGGCGGCCGAGGGTGGGCGGCCGAGGGCGGCCGAGGGTGGGCGGCCGAGGGCGGCCGAGGGTCGGCGGCCGAGGGTCAAGGCGGCCGAGGTTCTCGTTCTTTCGGCGGCACCTCGACCCGACCCGAGCGATTCGGACCGCCGCCCGCCGATCCGCCCGCGCCCGCCGGACCCGGGCCATCCGCACCGGGGGCCGGCCGGCCCGACGTCCGTCCGCGGCCGGGCCGCCGGCCGCTCGCGAACCGACCCCAACGGCCGGCCGCCGCGACCGGCGACGGAGCGGCCCCCGAGGTCGGACATGACGGACCTCGGGGGCCCGTGTCGATCTCGATCACGATCTCGGAAGAGACGCCGGTTGTCTCCGGAGGTGACGGCGTCGCTCGCCATTCCGATGCGGCGCGATCCACCACAAGAAGCGCGTTCCGAGCCAGCCGGCGGCGCACCATCCGGCCGGGCCGGGTCCGCGGGCACCACGGTCGGGCCCGGCCGATGCGATCGCTCGGCGCCCTCTGCACCCGCCCGCTCGATGGATCGACGAAGGAATGCGAGACGCGGACGGCTGCCGGTCCGACGTCAGCTCTCAGCCCCCGAACCGACTCGCCGGTAGTTTGAATCTCTCGGGCAGGTCAGGTCCTACTCGTGGTTTACCTTTTGTTGTATCCTTGTTGGACAAGATGTAAACGTCCGCTGTTTCGGCGTCGGAGGGGAGAGCATGGGCGACCACACGGGACAGGCCCACCAACATGAGCACGCATTCGCCAACCTGAATCCGCTGGAGCGCGAGGGGCTCGTGGTCGCCGGCCGCCGCAACTTGATGAAGGCGAGCCTGGCGGGACTGGCCGGGCTGAGCCTGGCGGGCCTGCTCCGCACCCGGGCCGCCGCCGCCGAGGCCGGCCGGCCGATCGCCGGCAACAAGGCCGTGATCCTGCTCTGGATGACCGGCGGGCCGAGCCAGATCGACACCTGGGACCCGAAGCCCGGCCGGCCGTTCCAGAACCGGGGGCCGTTCGGCGTCATCTCCACCAAACTGCCCGGCGTCCAGGTCTGCGAGCACCTACCGAAGCAGGCCGCGATGCTCGATCGATTCACGATCATCCGCTCGGTTGACTGCCAGCATAGCAACCACGAGCCGAACAAGGTCATTCAGACGGCCAACCTCGCCGCTGAGCCGCGGATCAATCCCGCCGCCGAAATGTATCCGGCCATCGGCTCGATCGTGGCCAAGCACCACGGCCCCAACCGGCCGGGCATGCCGCCCTACGTGGCGTTCCAGACCTCGCGGGACCACATTGGTTACGCCGGATACCTGGGGCAGCGCTACGACCCCTTCATCGCCAACCGCGCGGCCAAACTACCGATCTACACCGACGTCGGCCAGGACACAGGCCGGACGACCGAGGCCGACTTCTTCCGACTGCCGTCGGGATTGACCCACGAGCGGCTCCGCGACCGCCGGTCGCTGCTGTCCGATCTCGACCGGCTCCGCCGTCAGATCGACGGCTCGCCGGCCATCGAGGCCATGGATCATTACGGACAGCAGGCAGTCAACATGCTGGTCGGATCCCGGGCCCGGGCGGCGTTCGACCTGTCGATCGAACCGGAGCGGGTGCGCGAGCGCTACGGCAAGCACTTGTGGTGCCAGCAGGCGCTCCTGGCCCGGCGCCTGGTCGAGGCGGGGGTCGCGTTCGTCACGATCGACCTGAGCTATCACACGGCCTCGGGCACCTGGGACAACCACGGCGATAACATCCCGCCCTATGGCGGGATCAGCAAGGGGCTCAAGCCGCTGTTGCCGCTGTTCGACCACCTCATCACGACGCTCATCGCCGACCTGGAGGAGCGGGGCTTGCTGGGCGACGTCTTGGTGCTCGCGATGGGCGAGTTCGGCCGGACGCCGATGATGGGTACCCAGGGCAGCACCGACGGGCGGAATCACTGGGCGGTCGTCATGTCGATGGCAATGGCTGGCGGCGGGCTGCGGCACGGCCAGGTCATCGGCGCGACCGAGGCCGACGGCGGCCACATCAAGGAACGGCCGGTGACGCCCGGCGACCTGGCGGCGACGATCTACCGGCACATGGGCGTCCCCCTCGATACGACTTATCTCGACGGGACCGGCCGGCCGCGGTTCATCGTCGAGAACGGCAGCCCGATCGCCGAGCTCTTCTGATCGGACGCATCCGCCGGCCGCGGCGTCGATCGATCCGGGCCGCATCTGGCCCGTCGACCCCGTCCACGCTACGATCATCGGTCATGAATCGACTCCGATGGACGATCGCGAACTTGATGTGGATGGTCGTCTTCGTCGCGATCTGGCTCGTGGCCACGCGCGGAGGGCGGGACCCTCACTGGGTCGCCCAGTACTGGTTCCTGCTGATCCTCGGCGCGGTGGCCCTGCACTGGATCTGGTTCGTCCTGGTGCCTCGGTGTTCGCTGGATCTTGCCGGAGGCGATCGCGAGCGCCAGTCGCGTCTCCTCCGCTGGGTCATCAACACGCCGATCCCGGGCGGCCCGAAGCTCCGCGCTCGCTCGATGCTGGCCGCCAACGACCACGCCACCGGGCGTTACGACGAGGCCGAGGCAGGCGTCCGCTCCATCCTTCGGGATAGCCGCGGCGGAATGGATCTTCCTCCGGGCATGGAACCGGTGCTGCGGCGCCAACTCGCCGACACGCTCGAGGCGCTCGGGCGCACCGAGGAGGCCGCGGCGGAGCGCGAGCGTGTCAGCAGGACCACCGCCGCTGAAGATCGCGACGTCACGTTCCTCGATTCCTAGTGATCGGCGCGAAACTCGGGGAGGATCGCGACGTCGAGCCGAATCGTCTTGCGTTGCCCCGGCGCGGCGCGGGACGATCGCCAGCCCCCGTGACCGCGCCGTGGGTCGGCGCGGTCGCTCTCCCGACGACCCCGAGGACGAGCCATGCGAGCCGCTGCCATCGTGCTGATCCTGCCGTTCCTGGTGCTCGGCCAGACTGATGGGAACCTGGATACGATCACGCTCAACGGGCGCCCGTGCCCACCCGAAGGGGACGCCAAGACCCCCGATGTCAAGGATCTGAATCGGCTCAAGAATCGCTACCATAGCCCGGTCGCCTCGGACATCAACCCCACGGTCACGCTGACCGCCATGGTCGCCCCCGGCGACGATGAGACGCGATTCGACAACAAGTCGGCCGCGACGATCACCGGCTTCGTGCTCAAGGTGCTGGAAGGCAGCGTGGAGAGCTGCAACTGCCAGGCCACGGCCGCGGACGAGCGAGATACCCACATCCTGCTGACCCTTTCGGCGAGTGCCGACCGGACCCAGGCGGCCATCGCTGAAGTCACCCCGCGCACCCGGCTCGTCCATCAGAAGGCGGGGGCCAACGACTGGACGACCGCCGCGTTGCAGAACGACATCCAGGGGAAGTGGGTCGACATCACCGGGTGGCTGATGTTCGACTTCGAGCATGTCCAGGACGCGGAAAACACCAACCCCGGCGGTTCCGACATCACGCGCGCCACCTGCTGGGAGATCCACCCGGTGACCAGCATCAAGGTCCTCGATGCCCCGCCCCCGGAATCGTCGCAGGTCGCGCCGTCGGTCCTCAAGGTGTTTCAGCGAGCGCATGCCGAGCACGTCAATCGCGTGCCCAGGCGCAGGCAATTCGTGCAGGAGCGTATCGAGAAGTATCGCCGGAAGTTCGCCGAGGACGAGCACGAATCGCCCGAGCGCAAGGATCGCACGAAATGAGCGTCAGCGATCAGAGGCGATCCGGTCAGCCTCGAGGGGGCGGTCGAAATTCGCCCGAGGACGCCGGCCCCGGCAGTTCAGGCGACGTCTCGCAACCCTTGGACGCACCGAGTGCGCCGCAAGGGCCGGGTCGAGCCGGTTTGGGAGCGTGTGGGAGCGCCGCGCCCTCGAACGGCTCGCCGCCGACGGCGTCACGGCGTGATCGCGATCGGGGCCGAGCCGTCCGCCCTGCGCCATCGAGCGGACGGGGCAGGGGATGCGGCGAGAAATCGTGAGACGCCCCGCGCGGAAATCGCACCGGATCCGGATGGCGTCGCGGGTCCGATTCGCATAGACTCGGCCCGACTCGCGGCGAACTCGCGACCGTGAGTTGCCCGCCCCACCCTTGGCTCGAGGTTGCTTCATGCCGTGTCGGATCGCCAAGACGGCCCGCGTCGATCCTCATGCCGATCTGGACGAAGACGCGGATATCGGAGCCTGGTGCGTCATCGGCCCGGGGGTGCAGATCGGCGCGGGACCCGACTCTCCAACCACGTCTGCCTGATGGGGACGGTCAGGATCGGCGAGTACAATTCGATCCGTCCCTTCGTGGCCATCGGGGGGGCTCCGCAGGACGTCTCGCACGGCGACACCGCGACCCGGGTGGAGATCGGCGATCACAACACGATCGCCGAGCGCGTGACGATCCACCGCGGCACCGACAAGGAAGACGGCGTGACCCGGATCGGCTGTCACAACCGGTTCCACGACGGGGCGCACATCGCCCACGATTGCAAACTCGGGGACCGGATCTCGATCGGCATCCGCTCGATGATCGGCGGCCACGTCCACATCGCGAACGACGCGACGATCATGGAGAAAGTGGGCGTTCATCAGTTCGTGACAGTCGGCGAGGGTAGCTTCATCGGCGGCGACTCGAAGATCACGCAAGATGTCCCCTGCTACATGCGTGTCGAGGGCAACCCGCCCGTCGTCCGGGGTATCAACGGCCGGAAGCTGAAGCAGAGCGGATGGAGTGGCGAGGCCCTCACCGCGATCCACGAAGCCCACCGGCTCATCTACGTGGTCCGCATGAACCTGGCGCAGGCGGCCACGGCCCTCGACGAGCGTGACCTCCTCACCCCCGAGGTGCTCGTGCTGGTGAAGTTCCTGGAGCGACAGCAAGAGGGAAAACTCGGTCGCGCCCGCGGGCCGCAGACTCGACGCTGACGATGAGCCGGGCAACAAGGCTTACCGCATCGCCTCTCATCCCTTGACCTGGCCCTGCTTCCTTCGCCATTCGTCGGCCTTATCCTTCTTCCCCCAGGCGTCGTAGAGCCGGATGATCCACTCGATGGTCTCTCTCAGGGCCTTCCGGGAGGGCGCGGGATCTTCGCTTCGCGGACCTTCAGTCCCTCGTAGCCGCGGATCAGGTCGGGCTCGGCGTCGGCGTACTTCTTCTGGCCGAGCAAGCTGGCGCCGAGGAGGCTTCGCGTCTCGAAGGTCCGCCAGTCGTCGGGCGTCTTCTTCTCGCGGATCGCCAGGGCCTCGCGCAGCAGCGGCTCGGCTCGTTCGGGGTGGTCGACGAGATGGGCACGGGCCAGATAGTTGATCGAGAGCAGCGTCTGGGGATGCTCGGGCCCGCGGGTGGACCGGCGACGCTCCAAGGCCTGCGCGAAGAGCGGCAGGGCGTCGGCCGTCCGCCCCGCGGCGTGGTAGGCGATGGCGAGGTTGCTCATCGATACGAGTGTGTCGGGGTGGTCGGCGCCGAGCTTGGCCTGTCGCCGCTTCAGGGCCTCCTGGAAGAGCGGCAGGGCGTCGTCGAGCCGGCCGGCATCCTTGTAAACCACCGCGAGGTTGCTCAGGGAGAAGAGCGTGTCGGGGTGATCCGGCCCGAGATTCTTCTCCTGGCGCCGCAGCGCCTCGGATTGGAGGGCGATCGACTCGGGATACTTCCCCAGCTCTCGATAGAAGTTCGCAAGGTTGTTCATCGAGACGAGCGTCTCGGGATGATCGGGGCCCAGCACCGCCTGCCGCCGCTCGAGCGCCTCCTTGTAGAGCGGGAGCGCCTCGTCGAATCGGCCGGCTTCGCGGGAGGCGCTCGCGAGGTTGTTCATGGTGAACAGGGTATCCGCGTGGTCGGGGCCAAGGATCGCCCGGCGCCGCTCGAGGGCCTCATGGTACAGAGCCAGGGACTCGTCGAGCCGGCCGGCGGCCTGGTAGACCGCGGCCAGATTGTGCTTCGAGGTCAGAGTGTCGGGATGGTCGGGGCCCAGATCGGCCAGCCGCCGGTTCAACGACTCTCTCAGGAGCGACAGGGCCTCATCGATCCGGCCGCGGTCGAGGTCGATGTGCGCGAGGTCGTCGGCCGATCGCAGGGTGTCGGCGTGGCCGGGGCCGAGGGCTTGCCGCCGGAGTTCGTAGGCGCGACGGATCTGGTGGAAGGCCGGGTCGGGATCGCCGAGGTAGTAGTACGTCTCGCCCATCGCGGCGCGGATGGCCGCCTCCACCGCCGGCTGATCCTTGAACGCCTTGTCGATGCCCGACTCGGCGGTATCGAGCGCCAGGCGCAGCGAGACCTCGCGGCCGAGGCCCCCCTCCTGGTCCTTGGGTCGGGCGGCCGCGAGGACCTTGTTCTGCAGGAACTCCAGGACGGCTCGCATCTCGGACCGCGACCGGTTGGCCTTGCCCTCGGCGGCGACCGCCCGGTCGCGCTCCTGCTTGGTCTCGGCCTCGGAGCGCGAGATCCGGACCAGGTCGGCGGCGATCCGGTCGCGCTGGCCGCGGAAGACGACGGCCGACGCGGCCGCGCCGATGGCGAGGGCGGCCCCGAGCGCCCCGGCGGCCGCGCTGGCCGCGGCCAGGCCCGGGTTGCGCCGACACCAGCGCCAGGCCCGTTCCACCGGGCCGGTGCGGCGCGCCAGGATCGGCCGGCCTTCGAGATAGCGCTTCAGGTCATCGGCCAGGGCCATCGCGTCGGAGTATCGCCGAGCGGGCTCCTTCTCGAGGCATCTCAGGCAGATCGTCTCCAGGTCGCCCGGGACGTCGGGCCGCAGCCGGCAGGGGGGCACGACGTCGTTGGAGACGACCAGCTTGAGGGTCTCGAACTGCGACTCGCCGAGGAACGGAGGACGGCCCGTGAGGGCCTGGTAGAGGATCGACCCCAGCGCGTAGACATCGGCGGCCGGGCCGACGTCCTTCGAGCGGCCTTCCGCCTGCTCGGGGGCCATGAAGCTGGGCGAGCCCAGCACCTGGCCGGTCACCGTCCGGCCGGATTCGGCGTCCATCAGCTTGGCCAGTCCGAAATCGCTGACCTTGGGAACGCCCGTGGCCGTCAGGAGGATGTTGCTCGGCTTGAGGTCCCGGTGGACGACGCCGGCCTGGTGCGCCGCATGCACCGCGCGGGCCAGGTTCTCGAGCAGGACGGCGGCCTCGCGCGGGGCCATCGGCTTCTCCGCGAGCCGTTGCGCCAGGCTGCCGCCTTCCGCGAATTCCAAGGCCAGGTACGGCTGGTCCTCGTGCTCGCCGATCGCGTGGATCGCGATGATGTTGGGATGTCGCAGTCGGGCGACCGCACGAGCCTCGGCGCGGAACCGCTCGCGCTGGTCCGATGTGGCGAAGCGGCCTTCGGCGATCGTCTTGATCGCCACGATGCGATCGAGCTCGGTGTCGCGCGCCTTGTAGACGGCCCCCATGCCGCCGTGGCCGATCTTGCCGAGCGTCTCATGCCCCGGGAAGGAGGGAAGGGGGGCATTCGCGCCGGCTGCGCGGATGATAGCCGGGTCCGCGAGGCCGAGCAGCGCGTTGAGCCGCTTGCGACGCAGGATCCGCCGGTCGAGCTCCTGGCGCAGACCGGGGTCGATCGCGCACGTCCAGTCGGCGGGCGGCTCCTCCCCACGGCGACGATATTCTTCCCATTGATTCAACAGGTCCAGGACCGGTTCGCCCTGGGACTCGAAGACTTCCGTCCCGAATACGATCGTCGGCCGGCTCTCCTCGCCGTGGGCGTCGTCCGCCTGCGATTCCGGCGTGCTCATCGAACCCTCCGCCTTGCCGTCGCCCATCGCCTCGTCCGCCGCCCTGGCATGATGAATTCAAGATTGCACATTCAAGGGTTGGAATTCAAGATTCCGGATTCTCCCTGTCCGTCCCCCGACCGGATTCGACCGGGGATCGGCGGACGGAGCCGCCTCCTACAGGGAGGTCGCCGCGGTCTCGCCGGCGAGCCAGCCGGTGCTCCAGGCCGCCTGGAAGTTGTAACCGCCGATCAGGCCGTCGAAATCGAGCACTTCGCCCGCGAGATGCAGGCCGGGGACGATGCGGCTCTCCAGGGTCCTGGGGGCGACCTGCTCCAGGCAGATGCCGCCGCTGGTGACCTCGGCCTTCTCGAATCCGAGTGTACCGCGGATCGGCAACGAAAGCTCCTTGAGCGCGGCGACCAGGCGATGACGCTCGTCGCGCGATAGATCCGGACCCATCCGATCTCGCGGGATGCCCGCCGCCAGGACGAGGCACTCGGCCAGCCGGCGCGGGACCGCTTCGGGTAGCAGCGAAGTCAACGACCGGCGGCCCTGGCGGCTCGTGGACTGGATCGCCCGGTCCAGCTCCTCGCGCGAGACGTCCGGGAGCAGGTCCAGTCGCAGCGTCAGGCGTTCGGGGACGTCCGAACGCGCCACCGACCGGCTGACGTCGAGGATCGCCGGCCCCGTGAGCCCGAAGTGGGCGAAGAGGACCGCCTCGCGCCGTTCTTGAAGCAGTGCCCCATCGGCGGCGTGGATCGAGGCGATGACGTCGGGCAGGGTCACTCCCTTCAGGTCGGCCACCCACTCCGCCGACACCCGCAACGGCACGAGGGCCGGTCGGGCCTCGACGATCGCGTGGCCCAGCCGGCCGGCGATCTCGTAGCCGTCGCCCGTGGTGCCGCAGCCCGAATAGGAACGGCCTCCGACGGTCAGGATCACCCGGCGCGCGGTGATCGTCGAATCCGTCAAACGGACCGCGAAGCCCCGTGGCCCTTCCGGTCCGCGGTCGATCGGCTCGATTCCCGCCGCGGGACTCAGGCAGCGCAGCGACGCACCGGAACGCTCCCGCCGCCGCAGGAGCGCGTCCAGGACGTCCACGGCGCGGTCCGAGACGGGGAAGACCTTGCCGTTGCCCTCGACCTTGGTCGCGATTCCGGCATCCTCGAAGAGCCGGATCGTCGCGTTGACGTCCAGGCGACGCAGCGACGGGCCCAGGAAGGCGCCATTGGAGCCGAAGGCCTGCTGGATCGCGCGGATCCCCCGGCATTGGCCGGGATCGAAGGCCGGGTCGATCGGACCGCTTACCGGCTCCAGCACTCGCAAGCCCCGGGCGTTGGTGATATTGCACCGCGTCCCGCCGGAGATCAGGATCTTGACCCCCGCCCGACGGTTCTTCTCCAGCAGGATGACCCGGGCGCCGCACTCTGCGGCCCGCGTGGCCGCCATCAACCCGGCCGCGCCGGCGCCCAGCACAGCCACGTCGTAGTCGTGTGCCATAAAACGAGGGATGACCTGGTGAATCCATCCGGCTCACGTCCCGGCGGGCACGCTCAGCGCGGTGGCCGGGTGGCTGATCGGGCTGGTCTCGCACGCTTCGATGGCCATGTTCTGGAACTCGACCTGCGAGCGGATGGTGGGCTCGTTGGGGCCGGGCGGCGGCATGCGGCGATAGGTCCCGTCGGGCTGGAGTTCGCGAGCCTTCACGTTATCGGCCAGGAGGACGCCGAGGACGCCGTCGACCAGCCGCCGCCGGAGCGGGGGCGACTCGATCGGGAACATGATCTCCACCCGCCGGCGGAAGTTGCGGGGCATCCAGTCGGCCGAGGCGAGGAAGACCTCCGGATCGTCGCCGTTCTGGAAGTAGGCGATGCGCGAGTGCTCGAGGTACTTGTTGACGATGCTGATGACGCGGATGTGGTCGGAGATGCCGGCGATCCCGGGGCGGAGGCAGCAGATGCCGCGGACGATCAGGTCGATACGGACGCCGGCCTGCGAGGCGCGGTAGAGCGCCTCGATGATCTTGGGGTCGACCAGCGAGTTGATCTTGGCGATGATCCGCGCCGGGTGGCCTTCCTCGGCCTGGACCCGCTCGCGTTCGATCAGCGCGATGAGTCGGTTGGCCATGTGCTTGGGAGCGACGACCAGCCGGTTCCACTCGTTGCCCTGCGAGTAGCCCGTGAGCAGGTTGAACAGCGCGCTGGCGTCCTCGCCGAACTCGGCCCGGCAGGTGAAGAAGCTCAGATCGGTGTACAGCCGCGCGGTCGTCGGGTTGTAGTTGCCGGTGCCCAGGTGGACGTAGCGCTTGATCCCGTCGTGCTCGCGGCGGACGACCAGGGTCGCCTTGCAGTGGGTCTTGAGGCCGACGATGCCATAGACGACGTGCACGCCTGCCTTCTGGAGCATCTTGGCCTTGTCGATGTTGTTCTCCTCGTCGAGCCGGGCCTGGAGCTCGACCAGGGCGGTCACCTGCTTGCCGTTCTCGGCGGCGCGGGCCAGGGCGCTGATGATCGGGTTGGCGTCGGCCGTGCGGTAGAGCGTCATCTTGATCGCCAGCACCCCGGCGTCCTCCGAGGCCTGCTCGATGAACTGGACGACTGTGCCGAACGACTCATAAGGGTGGTGGACCAGGATGTCCTGGTCGCGGATGGCGTTGAAGATGCTCTTGCGGCCGGCCAGGACCGCGGGCATCTGGGGCTCGTAGGGGGGCTCGCGCAGGTCGCGGAAGCCCTCGAGCTTCCAGAATCCGGCCAGCGCCGTCAGGTCGACCGGGCCCGGGATCTTGTAGACGTCGCGCTCGTCCAGCTCGAGGTCCGAGGCGGAGAGCAGCACCGCCAGGAAACCCTCGTCGGCGCGGTCGGAGATCTCCAGCCGGACGGCCTCCCCCCACTTGCGCTGGCGCAGCGTCTCCTGGATCGTCGAGAGCAGGCTGCTGCGGACCTCGTTCTCCTGGATCGTCAGGTCGCTGTTGCGAGTGACGCGGAAGGCGGCGCGCTCCGTGACGCGATAGCCGCCGAAGAGCGCGTCGAGCCGCGGGCCGATCACGTCCTCCAGGAGGACGAACCGCCGCTGGCCGTCGGCCTCGTCGGGGAGCGGGACCAGCCGGTTGAGCACCGAAGGGACCTGGAGCACGGCGTGGTTCGGCCGGGCGTGCGACTTGTCGGACTCGATCCGCAACAAGAGGTTCAGGCTCTTGTTGTGCACGTGCGGGAACGGGTGCGCCGGGTCGATCGCCAGCGGCGTGAGCACCGGATAGACCTGGCTGTCGAAGAACTCGTCGAGATAAGCGTCCTGCGACTCGCTCAGCTCGGGGGGGAACAGACGCGGATGCCGTGCTTGAGGAGCTGCGGGCGGACCTCGTTACGCCAGACCTCGTACAGGCGGCCGACGAAGTCATGGGCGCGGCGCGAGATCTCGATGAGCTGCGCCAGCGGGCCCATGCCGTCGGGCGGCGGATCCTGCGGCTCGAGGTTCTCGAAGAGCTGCGCCTGCAGACCGGCGACGCGGACCTCGAAGAACTCGTCGAGGTTCGACGCGCAGATGGCCAGGAATCGCAACCGCTCCAGCAGCGGGTTGGACGGGTCGCGTGCTTCCTCCAGGACGCGCTCGTTGAAGTCGAGCCAGCTCAGCTCGCGGTTGATGAACCAGCTCGGCTCGAGCGCGGGAGCCGTGGGGGACGTCGGTACGACGACGGTCGACACTTGCCCGTTGAGTTGTTGAGTCGGCATCACACACCCGCCTCGCCCCGATCCGCCGCCCGCCGAGGTTCCGGTTCCCGCCCGGCCGCCGGCCGCGCCGTCGTTCAGGGCTGACGATGGCGCCTCGGCCACCGCTCGGGCCGGACGAGCTGCCGGAGGACCCGCGCGTTGCGGACGTCCAGGTCCTCCCCGTCGATCGTGCCCTTGGGCGTCTCGAGGATCATCGGCAGTTGGCGGAATCGCGGATCGTTGACCAGGTGACGGAAAGGCTCCAATCCCATCTGGCCGGCCCCGATCGCCGCGTGGCGATCGACGCGGCTGCCGCATTCCCGGCAACTGTCGTTGAGGTGCCACACGCGCAGGCGATCCAGCCCCACGGACCGGACCAATTGGTCGATCGTCTCATCGTACTCCTCCGGGGTGCCCAAGGGGTAGCCCGCGGCGAAAATATGGCACGTGTCGGCGCAGACACCCAGCCGCTCGGGGCGGCCGGCGCGGTCCAGGATGGCCCGGAGATGATCGAAGCGGTGGCCCAGGCACGTCCCCTGGCCGGCCGTCGTCTCGAGGTCGATCACGACGTCGCAGCCCGCCGTCCGGCGGCAGACCTCGTCCAGCCCGCTCGCGACGCGGGCCAGCCCCGCCTCCTCCCCCTCGCCCATGTGCGCGCCCGGGTGCAGCACCAGGTCCCTGATCCCCAACGTGCCGCAACGCTCGACCTCGTCGACCATCGCCACGATCGACTTCCCCCAGAGGGCCTCGTCCGGACTGGCCAGGTTGATCAGGTAGGACGTGTGGGCCACCGGGTCCACGACCCCGGTTTGACCGAGCGCCAGGCGGAACGCCGCGGCGTGCTCATCGGTCAGAGTGATGCCATTCCATCGATTGTTATTCTTCGTGAACAACTGGACCGTCTGGAAGGGGATGGCATGGGCCGCCCAGACGGCTCGATCGCAACCGCCGGCGATGGACATGTGGGCGCCGAATTTCCGTTCGCGTGCCGGCCGATCTCGCCTCACCCGCACCGCTGGATCCATCGGATGACTCGCTCCTCGGGGCGATGGTTTTCTGGCAGGATCCGTCACTTGCGGACGGCGCCGTTCCGATCCTACAATGAAACCAAGGCGAGCCAAACCACGGAAGTGGCCGGGGATTCGACCATGGGATTGCTGATCTGGGCCGGCATCCTACCGCTCTGTTTACTGTTCACCTGGTATTTCCTCCGGCGTCCTCTCCGGCAGATCGTGGAGGACGTGCACGTGGACCATGCGCGCGAGCTGTTCCACCAGCGGCGCGAGTGGCTGGAGGCGCGGTTCATCTCGGCCTTGAGCCATGCCGATCCCGCCGAAGGCCAGCGCTGGGAATCGGCCCAGTGGCACGACGAGGTCCTCTGGGCACGCGACCGTCAGAGCCGGCACCTGCTCGCGCTGGTCTGCGTCCACTTCGAGCCCGCGCCCTTCGACCTGCTCCAGATGCCGCGGCACGCCACGGCCCTCTTCGAGTTCCACAAGGGCCGGTGGCAGGCCGAAGGCAAGCGGCTCGACGAAGTGCGCCCCGATGAAGCCATCGGCCGCAACCAGCGATTCGAGGCCGTCGCCGTCTCGCCGCCGCCCCCCCGCCGGGTGGTCTGATCCTCATTCGAGGATCTGGGCGTGAGACGACCTGGCGCGAGCTTGATGTATTCCTCCAGCGAGAAGTCGTCCGCCAGGCAGTACTCGAGCAGCGGGCGCTCCCGGCGCTCCACCTCGGCGCAGGCCGCCGCCAGCCGGTGCGCGATCGCGTGGGGGATGATGCAGACGCCGTGCTTATCGGCGTGGATCAGGTCGCCGGTACAGATTTCCACGCCGCCGATCCGGACGGGCGTATCGAACTCGACGAGCCGGACATAGGCGTGGCTGACGCAGGGGTTGAGCCCGAAGAGCTGGAACTCCAGCGCACGGACCTCGTCCAGGTCGCGCGGGCAGCCGCTGGTGATGTGGCCGACGCAGCCGAGCTTCTGGTGGATCGTGGCGGTGACCTCGCCGAACTGGGCACCGAGGCCCGGCGGGTCGTCGAGGTCCTGTCCGACCGAGATCTTGGGACCCGGGTGGCTGGCGACGTAGCGAAAGTAATCGCCGAGCAGATCGGACTCGGACTCGCCGGGCTCCCGGGGCGCGCGCGGGTCTTGGAGGTCACGGCGTAGCCGACGATCGCGCCGAGGTCCGGCAGCAGGCACCGGATGTAATGCGGCAGGAAGCCGGTATTCCGCGGCCGGACGTTAAACAGCTCGATCGCGTTGGAGATCGTCGGCGTGCTGATCCGCCTCAGGGCCCGCAATTCGTTGGGGCTCAATCGCGATTCGGCTTCGGACATGCGGTGCGCTCCGATGGGTTGGGGGCTGCTCAACGACCTATGGTCAGGGGATGCTCGAATTCCAGGTTGATCGTCGCCTGCCGGTTGACACGGCCGACCTCGCTCGGCGCCAGGGTGAGGAGCAAGAGGATGTCCTCACGAGTCCTCTTCGGCAGCGTGTCAATCACCGGAAAGACCATGTCCTGGCGCTCCGACCCCCGCTTGTCCTCGAACTGCGGATCGATGACGCGGATGCGGATCGACGCAGAGTTGAAGCGATAGGCGTCCACCTGTGCAAATCCCGCCGCGCGCAGTCGTTCTTCGATCTTACGAGTCTCAGCTGTCCTCATGGGTTCCCAGGCCGGGGACTCCGGCTTGGGTTTTGCTTTCTTCACCATCACAGGCTCCTCTTCACCCACTCATAGACGGCCGTCACGCGCTCCAGGAATTCTTCCGCCTCGCTTTCTGGAATCAAAGCGGCCGCGTATCGCAAGTCCGTGCGCCATTCGTCGTTCAATGAATCAAGAAATCCCATGACTTTCGGAGGTGGCGGATACCCCATCGCTCTCAAACTTCCACTCAACACGTCGAAGTTGTGAGACCGCGCTCCAGAGGTCAACTCCTGGCAGACCTCTCTCCGCCTTGCGGCCGGGGTCCGCTGGAAGATCAGGGCCTTCAAAGCACACTCGACCACGTAGCCCGCAAGGTAAACTGCATCGAGGAAGATCCCGGAATCGATTAGGAGGTTCGCCGCGTGGAGTCGCTGCGACGCCGCTCGCCAGAAGGCCTTGGGGTTGCAGTCGAGTTCCGCACGGTTGAGCTTCCTGAGCAGGGATTCCTCCGGCATGGTTTTCCTGGACTCCCACCCCTTCCGGTCCTCGGCATCGAGCAACGCGCCGGTCGAGGATACCACAAGAACCCGGGGAAGAGCCACGGCATCCATCCCATGCCTTCGTGGTGTCGCGATGCCGCTCCGAGCCAAGGTGCCGCTTGGCCGTTTCATCGTGAAACGCTACGCTGGACTCAATCCGGGACATGCGCGGACCAAGCCCGAGCATTCTGAAGACTCACCTGCAACGATCGTTGGGAATCGACGCCATGGCCGAATCGAACGAGCATCCGACCCTCCAGCAACCACCCACAGCCCCCGGCTCGCGACCCGAATCGGACGCCCCGCGCCCGGAGTCGGACGAGGCGATCAATGCCGCGCTCGCCAAGGCAACCGGACGGACCGCCGGCGAGCCCCGCACGGCCGACGTCTCCCTCAAGCGGCAGTGGGACGCCGAGCTCGAGGCCGAGCTCGAGGCCGCGCTCAGCGGCTTCGATCCCAAGAGCTTCGATGCGTCGTCGCAGCGCCGGCCCCGGTCCGAGCGGGTACCCGGTCAGCCCGACGAGAGAGGCCAGGAGGGTCGTCCGGGCGTGCGCACCGGCACGGTCATCGGCGTCCGCGGCAAGTCGCTGTTCGTCGAGCTGGGCGGGAAGAGCGAGGGGGTGCTGCCGGTCGAACAGCTCGAGGGCGCGGAGATCCCCGCGCCGGGCTCCGCGATCGAGGTCGTCGTCGAGCGGTTCGACCCCGATGAGGGCGTCCAGATCCTCCGCCTCAAGGGGACGGCGATCGAGGCGAACTGGGAGAACCTCAAGCGAGGCGTCGTCGTCGAGGCCCGCGTGACCAAGGTCGTCAAGGGCGGTGCCGAGGTCGACGTCGACGGCATCCGCGGCTTCATCCCCATCAGCCAGATCGACCTGGCTCGGGTCGAGGACGCCTCGGCGTACCTGAACCAGCGGTTCAAGGCCATCGTCACCGAGGCCAACCAGCGCGAGCGCAACCTCGTCATCTCACGGCGCGAGCTGCTGGAGCAGGAGCGGGCCGAGCAGCGCGAGAAGACCTGGAAGACCCTCGAGGAGGGCCAGGTCCGCGAGGGCGTCGTCCGGTCGGTCAAGGACTTCGGCGCCTTCGTCAACCTGGGGGGCGTCAACGGCCTGCTGCCGATCGGCGAGATGAGCTGGTCCCGCGTCGCCAAGGTCGACGACCTGGTCAAGACCGGCGACAAGGTGACGGTCAAGGTCCTCAAGATCGACCAGGTTGCCCGCAAGCTCACGCTCGGCCTCAAGCAGCTCACGCCCAGCCCGTGGGAGCGCGTCTCCGAAAAGTACCCCCGCGGCACGATGGTCAAGGGCAAGGTCACGCGGACGATGGACTTCGGTGCATTCGTCGAGCTCGAACCGGGCGTCGAGGGCCTCGTGCACATCTCGGAGCTCTCCCCGACACGAGTGCGCCGCGTCGCCGACATCGTCAAGCCGGCCCAGGAAGTCGAGGTGCGGATCCTCAAGGTCGAGCCGGAGCTGAAGAAGATCGCGCTCTCGCTCTTGCCCGATCCCCGCAAGGCCGGGGCCGTTCCCGAAGAGGAGGAAGGTGAGGAGGACGAGACGCCGCCGGCCCCCAAGCCCGAACGCAAGTTGCCGCTCAAGGGCGGCCTGGGCGATCGCGAGCGGTCCAACTGAGCGATCGAAATTTGTAGGGTGGGTGAAACCCACCGAGGGGGGGTTTTCATCGGTGGGTTGCACCCACCCTACTCCTCCGGGTCTTCCAGGTCCTGCCGTCGCTTGAGGAACTCCCGGACCTTCCGCCCGGCTTCCTCGAGCCGCCGTCCCGAGTCGGGTTTGGGGGGATGTTGCTTGACTTCGTCGAGGAGGTCCCTGGAACGCTTGCTCCCCAGGAGGACGCCGCTATTCGTGCCCTTGAGGTCCATGGGTGCACGGAACGTCTTCCAGACCCCGGCATCGGACGGCTTCTGATACCGGGCCGCGTCTTCGGGGCCGGATGCGTCGAGCCAGGGGCCGAATCCGAACCGCTTGAATCGAGCCCGGCACGCCGAACAGCGGTAGTAGCGGCGATGCCGGGCGAGCCGCCGCAACGCACGAACGGAGCACGCCGGACAGACCTTGCCGAAGATGGCCTCGATCGCTCCACTGACCAGGACGAGGGTGGCGAGCAGACCGAGGAAGCAGAACAGGACCAGGCGGTCAGGCGAATTGATGAGCCGGGGGATCGCCAGCACGCCGGCCAGGGCGGCGATCACCACCATGAGCTCACCGATCGTGTGGCGCGGCCTGCGAGTCGGTTGCATCTCCGGCCTCCCCCCGTGGCTTGGATTCGCGCCATCGTAACTCGCCGCAAATCCCGAGGCCAGGCCACTCACGAAAGGGAGATCCTCGACGGCTTGCCAGGGCACGTCAGGGGATTCGCGGACGAGGCGAGCCAGTCGGCGAGTTCGCGACGGCCGCTCCCCGTCGCGATCGGAGTCGGTGTCTCGGCGCAGAGCACCCGGACGAGCCCCCGAGGTACGATCTGGCCGGGCTGGTCGAGCTCGCCGCGGCACGTAGAGCGGGCTGTCCATGGCCTGATCGCGCTCGAACGCCCCCATCGCGAACGCACGGGGTGCGCCGCCGGGACGGTCGATGGCCAGCCGGTAGCGGAGCATCGCGAGGAGCGAGTTCGTCCGCCGGAGCCGGACGAGCAACAGCAGATAGTCGCGGTAGTCCTCGATCGACCGGATGTCGTCACGAGCGTTGGGTTGCACGATTCGCACCTCCCGATCGCCCTCGCCCGAGCGCCTTCTACCCGCATCGTCGTCGCATCGAGACGCCAGGATGCCGCTCGGCGTGGACGGATGCGCGACGAGAGCGCTTAACGTTTGCATTGCGTCGAATCCGAGAACCCCCCCTTGGCCCCCCCTTCGTAAGGGGGGGAGAGCGGAGGCCCTTGAATCCCCCCCTTACGAAGGGGGGGTCAGGGGGGGTCGAGACTCAACCCACTCTGCCGGGGGGGTCAGGGGGGGTCGAGGCCCAACCCGCTCCGGGGGGTCGAGGCTTCAGCCCGGTATCGAGGCCGAGTCATGTACGCCGTCCATTCGTTAACCGCTCTGACAAACGCTCGTCGGTCGGCCCGTTCTCTCCGCACCTTGACAGTCTATCTTCGAGGTGCTTCCGGGGTGATCCCTTAGCCGAGGATGTCGCCGCGGCTCGGCCGTTCCCACCACCAACACTGCGGGCGTCGACCGGGCGAACCAGCCGACCGCTCGGGAAGGCCGGAGACCGTCAAACCGACAAGAGCCGTCCCGACCGGTCCGAGTTGAGTCGGTCGGTCCGATCGGTCGGCGACCCGGCGGGGAGCGGGCCGCGGGGCGAAAAACGACCCGACACCGGTTTTCCGGCGACACCGGTTTTTCCCGATTTTCGCCTTCCTCGGCCCCCGCTTCTCGGTCCTGTTGTGTCCCGATTCTCGGTTCTCGCGATTGATGCCCGCGCCACCCGATGCTAACCTGACCGTGGGAATGAAGGCCGGTACGAGGTTGCTGATGTCATGAATGAGCTCGAGTCCTTCCACCGCTTCCTCGGCGATCAACTCGCCCACGGCGACTCGATGCTGACTCCCGAAGAGTGCCTGGAGCTCTGGCGCGCCCAGAACCCTTCGGACCGTGAGTTCGAGATCGAGGCTCAGGCTATCGGGGAGGCGATCGATGACATGAGGGCCGGTGATGCCGGTCAACCGCTCCAGGAATTCCTGACGGAATTCCGCGCCCAGAAAAGAATCCCCTCATGAGTTACCGGGTCGTCGTCCTGGCCCGCGCCCGCCTCGACGTCGGCAGGATCGATTACCCCGGCATCGAGGTAGCTCACATACGAGCCCGATCGTAGGGTCATACTGCCTCCTTTGTCACAAGCACCTGAGTAGGTTTTCCGTGTCTTCGCCAGCGTACTTGACGAACGGCTGGCCTCTCAATGCCACAGCCCCGGCAAGGTCTCGCCGAGGCCAGTGGCGGTTCGCCAGCGCGGCCTTCCGTGGTGCCATCGGCTCATCGGCTCGACACCCCAGCGGAGGACCGCGGTTTGCGGCGGTCGGCCCGCGCGGCGGTCGAGGCCGCACTCGGGCCGCCCCGCGCCAGCAACTGGCGCACACTCGCTGCGGAGAACGGCCGACCGTGGGGGGTGCGATGACCCGCGGCATTCAACGCCTCCGCCATCCGCCGCGAGGTCCATCCCGCGGCTTGCCAGCTCTGCAGCCGCTCCCCGATCGCCGCCGCGTCGGTCATCTGCTCCCACCTCCGCACGCCGCGACGGATCTGATGCTCCGTCACCGTGCCGCCGGTCCAATGCAATTGCACCCGCACCTCCGCGGTCAACGACGGTGCCCAGACCACCACCCGCTGCAACAGCAACTGCACGACTTGACGCCTCTGCATCACCGTGGTCGTGGACGCTTGCCACAAAGCCGGCAGGTCCCGCGCCAGGGCCTCGATCTCGGCTCGTTCCGCCGCGCTCAACCGCACCGGCTGCTCCTGCTGGAACCGACGGTAGTCCTCCTCCAAGTCCCGCTGCGCCACCAGGGCGGCTTCCCAGGCCCGTTCCAGCGTCCGCGCCACCAGGCGGTCCTCCGGCTCGACGGCATTGTACTGTCGGAACGCGCGATCGGCGTCCTGAGCGGCTCGCTCCAACCGCAGCCGCCATTGGCCATCCAGGGCGGCTCGCTCCCGCTGGCACTCCTCGGCGGCGCGCGGCTCAGTTCCAATCCCGCGGGTGTGACCACCTCCAGCACCTGGTCGCGCACCAACTGCTCCAGCGCCGCACCGGCCAAGCTCTGGCAGGTCGGCGCCGCGTAATCCAGCGCCCGCCGTTGGCACACATAACGCAGGGATTTCGTGTAATGCGTGTGCATGCGGCTCCCGCATTCGCCACACACCACCGACCCGGCCAGGATCGCCACGGTGGTGCGCGTCGGGCCGGGGACGGGCCCGCGCCGGCGGTGCTGCCGGAGGCGGCGGAGATTGGTCTGGTACTGCTCCCAGGTCAGGTACGCGGGGTGGTTGTCGCGCAGGAACACGGCGCAGTCCTCGGGTTCGCGCCGGACGCGACCGCTGCCGCGGCGACCCGGTCGGACGCGCCGCGGATCCGTGGCATAGCGACCCCAGGTATAGACGCCGGCATAAGCCGGGTTGCGCACCAACTGCCGCAACGTCTCGCGGTGTGGCGGCCGCCATCGCAGTTGTCCGCGGTGCGGCCCGCTGAGGGGGCGCCATGGCAACTCGATCCCCTGCTGCCGCAGGTAACGCGCCAGCCCGCTGAGGCTCCCCAGGACCGCGAATCGCCCCAGGACCAGCCGCAGGACCTGCTGGACCTGCTCGTCGGGATCGAGCTGCAATTTGCCGTCGGGCCCGACGACATAGCCCGGGGGGGGTTGCCCCAGCCATTCCCCGCGACGGCACCGATTCAACCGACCGGCCTGCATGCGCTGCTGGAGCTGGTGCAACTCGAAACCCCCCATGAAGCCCTTGATCGTCAGGATCATCCGATCATTGAAATCATGTGGATGATACAGGCCGTCCTGGTCGGCGAGCAAGGTATCGAAGGCGGCGCACACCTTGATCAAACGGCAACAGTCCTCGTCTTCGCGGGCCAGGCGGTTGATCTGGAAGCAGAGGACCAGGCCGACGTGGCCCAGGGCGATCTCCGAGAGCAGCCAGGCGAAATCGTCGCGGCCCGCGGTCGTGGTGCCGGAGCGGCCCTGATCCCCGTCGAGGACGCGGATGCGCTCGGCGGGCCAGCCCCAGGCGAGGGCCCGCTCTTGGAGTTGAGCCTGGACCTGGGCCGATTCGCGGTGGCGTCGGACCTGCTGGGGATGCGACTGCCGGACATAGTCGATCGCCCAGCGTTCCAGATGGTGGCCTTGGATCTTGGCGGGCCGACTCGCGGCGGAGGGATTAATGGGGATCATCGGCGACCCCCCTTCCGTCGCGGGCGCACGACCTGGGGAGGTGGTTGCCGATCATCTGGGTCAGGAGGACGACGAGAGCCTGTTGGAGGTCGGGATCTAACCGATTCCAGTCGGGGATCTCCGAGGGGTCGAGCGCGGGGGTCGGGGACGAGAAAGGGGGGGTGCTGGGGGTCGGAATCTGGGTGGCCGCATGGGTTGCCATCCTCCGTGGGAGTCGGTTGTTGCTGGCACCAGCGTGCCAGTGCCAAGAGGGCCTCCACGGAGACTACCGGCCGTGCCGATGGTGTGACAAGAGTAGCTGTTTGCCAGGACGATCCCGACGCGCCAGCGAGTGAATCGATGGTCGCCGCAGGGATTCACTCGCTGGCGCGTTGGGCTGTTATGCGCTAGACCGTCCCGACCGGTCCGGGTCGAGTCGGTCGGTCCGGTCGGCGGGCGGGCCGCGGGGCGGATTCTCATCCCGGCATCAACGACCGACCGCCGGACCGGGCATCGACCCATGGGATAGTTGACCCAAGCGATGGGCTGGGAATGACGGTGACCTCGTGAATAGACCAGCCGGGTGGACGACGACACGCTTGGGTTGCGTGGTTGGTCGCGAGTCTCCAGGGTGGGCGCCAGGCCGGGGGTCTTTCGGCAGGATGTGGTACTTCGTCAGGAACTGGCGAGAGACGTGGCCGAGGACCAGGTCACGGCCGGTGAGCTCGGCGTGGAAGTCACTGCAGGGCTGGCCGGCCTCTTCACTGTCGAGGAGTTCGTGCTGATCATTGCTGACGCCCTGCGGTCCCGTCCCGATCACGGTCAACCGGTAGGGATGGTGGAGGCTGAGCCGCCCGGCGAAGTCCAGGGTCACCGTCGGCTTGACCGGGTCGTACACCGCGCGGCGGATCTTGATGTGCTTGCCGCCGGGGCCCGGACGTTTCTGCCGCCGATACCCTACGCGTTGACCGATCGCACAACGGAGCCGGTCGAGAGGAAGGAACGCCCCAACCCGACAAGAACCGTCCCGACCGGTCCGGGTCGAGTCGGTCGGTCCGGCCGGCGGCCGCCGGGCGGCGCGGCGATGCCGGCTGGATTCCGCTCGCCCGGCGGCCGACGCGGTGAGGGCCGGCCGTCGGCATCCGCGCCGGGTGCGGAAATCGCCATCCGGCGGGCCGGGGGCGACGGCCGGGACGCGCCGGACGCCTCTGTCCCCGGCCGGGGTCGATCCGACCGGCCGGTCCGATGCCGATCCTCCGAGCCCGAGACCGGTCCGCTCCCCGGGGTGGCGGCGGCGTGCGGCCCGACGCCTGCGACCGACCCGCCAGGTGACCGACGGCCGGTCGGGTGATCTCGGACGGCTCCCGACCGGCCACGTCCTTGTTTCGGTCTTTCGTGCCGGCCGGCACTGGCCGGGCTGAGGATTGACTTTGATCCTCTGCGTGATGCGGGCGTGCGCCGCCCGGATCTGTCTTGTCACGTCGAGTACCCGGGCCCATCACTCGGCTGTTCTCCGAGACCGCAAGAGGATGAGCGTGAGACAACGGCCAAAAAGTTGCAGAGGATTTTCAGACGCCACTGGTCATACAGCCAGAGCGGGGACTTCGGGCTCGGCCGCAAACCGTAACGATCCAACAGGGCATCCGCCGGCAGTTCCGGGTGGGCCTGGATCGTCCAGATAGGCCCATCGAGGCTTCGCATCGCTTCGATGGCGCAGCTCGCGGATCGAGCGGTAACGACCCAGCCGGGTGGTGCCACGTGAACTTCATCCCGGTGAGACTCGGCCAACGGAACGACCTGGGGTAGGCCGCTCCACAATGGATCCAAGAAGGACTCCGGCGTACGTGTAACCGCCTCGACCTTCGCGATTCGGCCCGCCGGCCGCTCTCGTACGTTGCCACCTTGCGCCACGGCGATGAGCTGATGGGACATGCAGATCCCGAGCGTGGGAGTCTTACGATCGAGGGCCACCTGCAGCAGATGCCGAGCCGTGCGTAATGACTCTGGGGTCTCCGCCGTGTCGATGGCACATGCCACGGATCCCGGCCCTCCCGACCCGATGACCCCGTCGATGTCGTGAGCCAGGGCGATCTTCCCTTGGTGCGCGGCGATGACGTCGACTTCGAGCCGAGCGTCGGATCGTGAGCACAGCTCCAGGCTCCGCAGAATCCAATCCCCTCGACCGGGGGCGAGTTCGATGACAGCGATTCGCATGGAAGGGCCTCCAATAACGGGGGTGGTGAGTCGGGAGAGTTCGGAATCGAGATCAGGGTCAGGGGGCGATGCAGCCGCCGGCGGTCTGCATCACCCGGAGGAGACTGTCCAGGCGGCCGGGCGAGCTTGCGGCGGCCTCCAGATAGCCGGACGGACCGTTGTGAGTTGAACGAACCGCCGGACCCGTCCGGACCAGGCCCAGCGCCTCCTGGGGCCGCAATGCCGTGCGGAGTGCGGCCGCCAGCCGGAATGCCCGGGCCAGGAAACGCACACCGGCCCAGCGCGGCGGCTGGGGGCCGGGGCTCAGAAGGGCGTCTCGCCCGAGGAGCCCGTCGAGGATGACGCCCGCCCAGTCGACCCCGGTCGAGGTCTGGATCAGACGCGGCAGATGATCGCTGCTGAGGCGGCAACCCGTTTCGATCAGCACCGGCGCACCGTCGCGGACGCGCACATCCATCATGAACGGGCTCGAACGGAGGCCGAGGGCCTGGATGATCGCCCGTCCGGCCTCGGCGAACGCCGGCGGTATGGTCTCGGGAGGGCCGATCCGGTGGATCAACTCTCGGAACCGCGACCCTCCCTCCTCGGGTGCGATGACCTTACGATTGTATGCGAGGAAGCGGACTCCGCCCGCGGCGTCGGCGATCCCGGGCAGGCTCACCTCGAAGCCGTTGACGAACTCCTCGACCAGGAGCGTGCCGCTCGACGGGTCGCCGGACGCCAGACCCATGCCGACCAGGCCACCGATCGCGCGCCGGCACTCCGACGCGTCGCGGGCGAGTTCGACTCCGCGGCAACCGGACGAGTCGTCGAGCTTGATCACGACGGGGTAGCCAATGGATTCCGCCGCGGCGAAGGCGTCATCGGCCGCGTTGGCGACGGCGAACATGGGCTGGTACCGACCCGCCGGCGTCCCCGCGAGATGCCGTCGCTGAAGGCTCTTGGAGCGGAAGCGCCGGGCGACCTCGACGGACGACTCGGGGATCAACTCGAGTTCCGCCGCGAGCTCGGCCACGGCCAGCGTGTAGAGGTCGTAGCCTGCCTGAACCGCGACGACCCGGTCGCCGCTCGTCAGGGCATCGAGGGCGGCCTTCTTCAGGTCGGCGGCCCGCGAGCTGGACGCCAGGACCGTCCGCGAGTATTGGGCCTCGTTATATAAATCGCCTCGGCCCAGGGCCGATCGGCCGGCCGGACCTTCGACGATCATGGTTTGCAGGCCGCGCGCACCTGCGGCTGCGGCGAAGGGACGACGTCCGTCGCGCCCCTGCCCGAGCTGGATCACGAGCTTGTTCAGACGCTTCATCTTGAGACGTTTCATCTTCCTCTCCGATCGGGATAGAACGCATTGAAGGGCGAAAAGAAGCGGGCCCCGGCTATGCCGCGGCCCGCGATCTGGGCTGGCTGGAATTCGAGGGGCCCCGGTCGGCCGGATTGCGGACGGCGCGACCGGGGTGGCGACGATCGCGGGGCTGGGTCGGGCGGCTCAGCCGTCGATCAACCCCGAGCGGATGAAGGCGTCCCGGGTCCGAGGGTCGTCCAGGATGCCGTGGCGGCGGAACAGGGCCAGCGGGCCCGCCGCGCTCGCGGCGATGCCGGCGATGACGTTCTTCTCGGCGTAGACGTCGGCGACCACCTCGGCGGCCGCGGCCCGGGTGAGACCGAGGACCTCGAGGCGATAGCGCAGGGCCCGCCGGTCGGGCTCCAGGAAGGCCTTGATCAGGTCGGGCAGCAGCGGCCCGATCAGGGTGCGCGTCCGGCCGTCGAGCTGGGGATACAGCAGGTCGAACAGCGCGGAGAAGATGATGTTGTGCTTGGCCTCGTCGAAGGCGTGCTCGCGTACGACGGCCCGCACGGTGCTCACGACGTCCTCGTACTTGGGCAGCTTGGAGAGCACGCCGGTTATCGACGTCTCTGTTATGATCACGATCAGATAGAGGATCAGCCGCCGATGCTCCGGCGGCACCAGCCCCCTGAGCCGGCGGATCCGCCGGGGCAGGGCGAGCGGAGCCGCGGGCAGCTTGAGCCGTGTCTTGCGCTCGATCTGATCGGTCAGGTCGTCCGCGACGCCGGCGTGGTGTGCCTCCTCGCCATAAGTCACATGGGCATCGTGCCGCAACCGCGCCGGCAGCGACAGGCCGTCCTTGCCGTGGGCGAGGTCCCGGAGCACGTCGTTGACGCAGTACTCCTCGAGCCAGGCCGTGAACGCGTTGAAAAAGCCCAGAGCGTCCTGCTCGAGGGCGCGGGCGGGGAGCCGCTCGTCCTTCGCGGCCAATCGGGCCAAGGCGTCCTGGACGAGCGGGTGGTCGTAGTGGGGGATGAGCTGGTGGGGATAGAGCCGCTTGCCCTCGTCCAGCTCGTCGAGATCGAGGCGATGCTGGCGGCTCGGCTCGTAACCCCCGATCTTGGCGGGGTCCAGGTCGCCGTTGCCATCGCGGTACCGCGATGAGTACTCCCCCGACTCCGGGCCGGGAGGCGTGATGTAGCCGAGGAACGGGTCGTCCGGCTCCCAGGGCATGGGATTCGACGATGTCTTCATCGGTGAGACCTCCACCGTCGGACCGGAGACGCTGACGCGGTCGGCTCCGGCGGTCCCAGTGACCGCCAGCCGGGCCTTCCGGGTCGTCCCCGGCGTTTCCGACACCCTGCTGGCGACACTTTTTGGGTATGTCCGCGCACTCCCGAAAAACACGGGGGATGTGCGCAGATGGCCCCATGCGCACCGACGTTGTGCGCTGCGCGATCCGGCCTGGTGCGCCGGGATCAGGTCTCCCAAGCGGGCGTCGCGCCCTTCGGCTCGTACCAGAACCGGAAGTCTTGGGAGTGGTAACTTCCGTCGAGATGCATGGCCAGATCGGGCATCTGTGCATCCTCACGCAAGGCGGCGATCGCGTCCTTGAGGGCCTTGCGGACGGCGTTGGTCTGTCGCTCTTTGGCCGTCGTTTCCATCGGGCGCGGCTTGCCCTTCAGACCCCGGGCTTTCTGCAGGTATTCACGCAGTTTATCCGCTTTCTCTTCCTTTTCGTCGCGGTAATTGCTGTCGTCCGCCTGCTCAGCTAGCGAGATATCCTCCTCCAACCGGTCGAGCTCCTTTTGCACAGTCCGGATGGTCTCATCATCGGCGACGCGATCGGGTTTGGTCAGACTGTTGACGGCCGGGTCCTGCTCGCTCAACTCCCAGGCCTCGAATCGCTGGCCGCGCTGGCGGATCAACCGGTGCCAGTAACCCAGGCCCGTGCGATCCTTCGCGAACCTCTCCTGGCCGTTGAAGCGGAGTTCCCAGATCTCGCCCTTGCGGCGGAACACGTACCGGGGGCCACCCTCCGCGGGCGCCGGCCGCTCGGCCGGGGTTGGAATCTGGCCCAGGACCGGCACCCGCGTCGGCGGCCGGGTGACCGTGTGGTCGAGGCCGGTAAGCCGTGGGGGCAGGATCGGGAAGTAATACGAGGGATGGGGCGTCGAGAGGGGTGCGGGCCCGTCCCAGATCGCGAGCAAGTCGTCGCGGGTCGGGATAACAGGGTTCGCATCGCCCGCGCGGCCCTGATAGAGCGCATACAGTCGGGCCGCCTCCGACTGATCGCGGAGTTCCAGGGCGATGAAGCAGGCCAGCCAGGTTGTCGGATTACCCTTTACGTGCTCGATCGAACCGGGGAAGCCCTTGATGGCCGCGTCGGCCGGCGTCGGCTCGCCGCCCGACAGCCAGAAGTATGCCTCGGTGCAATACAGGGCAAAGTAGCTAGGGTTCGTCTCCCGGCCTCGTCGCGCCGCTGTGACCGCATCTCCCCAGCGTTCGTCCAGGGCCGCCCGGAACGCTTCGGCCAGAGCCACTCGCGGTTCAAACCCGGGAATCCCCTGCAAGGCCATCAGCCGAGGGGCGTTCCGCGCAGCAGCCGCTATGTAGACGAACTGCTCCGCGAGCTTGTATGAATTGAATCGACCCGTGCCGAACTTTTGGCAACCGTGTTCCAGGAAATCCAGGGCTTCCTCGATCCTGCCGTGCCGTCCGAGGAGTTCCGCACCCCTCTGGTACAGCGTGAAGAGGCTCTGGGCGGGCGGGATGACCTTGATGCCCTGGCGGATGAGCTCGACCGCCTCCTCCGACCGCCCCAGGCCCTCCAGCAGGCCCGCTCCCCGGTCGTACAGGGTGTAGAGGCTCTTGTCGGGCGGGATGACCTTGATGCCCTGGCGGATGAGCTCGACCGCCTCCTCCGACCGCCCCAGGCCCTCCAGCAGGCCCGCTCCCCGGTCGTACAGCGTGAAGAGGTTCTGGGCGGGCGGGATGACCTTGATGCCCTGGCGGATGAGCTCGACCGCCTCCTCCGACCGCCCCAGGCCCTCCAGCAGGCCCGCTCCCCGGTGGTACAGGGTGTAGAGGCTCTTGTCGGGCGGGATGACCTTGATGCCCTGGCGGATGAGCTCGACCGCCTCCTCCGACCGCCCCAGGCCCTCCAGCAGGCCCGCTCCCCGGTCGTACAGCGTGAAGAGGTTCTGGGCGGGCGGGATGACCTTGATGCCCTGGCGGATGAGCTCGACCGCCTCCTCCGACCGCCCCAGGCCCTCCAGCAGGCCCGCTCCCCGGTCGTACAGCGTGAAGAGGTTCTGGGCGGGCGGGATGACCTTGATGCCCTGGCGGATGAGCTCGACCGCCTCCTCCGACCGCCCCAGGCCCTCCAGCAGGCCCGCTCCCCGGTCGTACAGCGTGAAGAGGTTCTGGGCGGGCGGGACCTTGTTAACACCCCTTCGGATCGCCTCCGACAGGGCGTCGGCACCTTCGAGACGGGCCTCCAGTTCGAAACGGGGCACCCAGTAGTCGTGGAACTCGGGTTCGGCGCGACGCAGGGTATCAAGAGCCAGCCGATCATCGCCGGGACGGGCGCGGGCGAGCAGGCAGCGGGCCAGATGGTAGAGAAGGAGCGGATCAGGCCTCGTTGAGCCTTGCCCCTCGATCAAGGCCCGCAGGCTGGCGATCCGCTCGTCGCGATCGGCCGGGTCGGACGGCGGCTTCGCCTTGGGGTCGATGCTACCGCGCAGGAAACGTCGGAAGCGTTGTGTGATCCGGTCGAGGTCGCTCGCACGGTCGGCCTGGACCAGGTGGTATCGGGCCTCGAGAAACTGGCCGCCGAGCCGGCCGGTGTCCTTGATCTCTTTGGCGTCGAAGTGGCGGGTGTACCAGAAGGCGGCGCGGCCGTGAGCCTGGCGATAGGCATCCGGGTCACCCCGCAGCTTCTCGCGGAGAATGTCGCGGAGGACCTCCGGGAGGCCGTAATCGCCCCTGTGCATGTCCAGGAGAAACCGCTCGACGAGATGGTTGACCGTCGCGTCCGTGCGCCGGTCGTCGGTCTCAATCGGCTTGAGGGCATCGCGCTTGAAGCGTCGGCGAAAGACGGCTGCCTGGGTCAAGACCTGTTGCGTGAAGGGATCGAGTCGCCCATAAACGTCGCTGAGAAGTTCCCGCTCCAGCTCCTCCAGGGCTCGGGAGTCGATGTCGCGGTCACGGGTCTCCCAGAGGTCGGGGCGGGTCTTGATGACGTCCTCCACCGAGATTTCCTCGAGCACCGCAGCGATCGTCCGCAACGCGCGGGGATGGCCTTCAACCCAGTCGATGAGCTCGTCACGTCGCGGCTCGGGGACCTCGTCCAGTCGGCCGCGCTGCTGAAGCAGCTCGTCGAAGAAGCCGCGGGCGGCTGACGGGTCGAGGGGACCGAGCGTCTCGAATTGCAGCGACTCGGACCACTTGGCCCGTTGAACACGCTGACTGGAGAGCACGAGCAGGCGGCCGGGCCGGTCGCGACGGCGTGCGATTGCGTCCAGCAGAGAACGGAATGCCGGGGGCGGTAATCCGTCCTTGTCGAGCACCCGCTGGAACTCATCCCACACGACCAGGACGGGATTCCTCAGCACGTCTCGCAGCGCCTGGCCCAGGGCGTCGGGAGCCTGTCCCTCGCGGATGACCTTGGCCAGTGCGTCGTATCCCTCTTCGGCGAGGCGAGCGGCCAGGTTCGACAGCAAGATCAGCAGCGCCTCGTCCGTGGCTTCCGGCACATCCTCATCACAGCAAGTCCGTCCCCGCGACCGCAGGCAATCACAAGCCTGGCGCATGACCTCGGACTTTCCGACCCCCGACGGACCTTCGATCACGCACACCGGCGGGCCGGCTGGCCACCATTCGTCGGTCAATTTCTTGACGAGCTGACAATGCTGATTCCCGTGGAGCTGAACCATCTCGAGCCGCTCTGATGGAGATGACTTCGGCCTCCGCGAACTACAGCAAATCGGCGCGACGGGTCGCATCGCGGAAGCTCAGGATCCAGATTACCACATAGGGTCGTTCGAACGGAACGACCCCGGCGGCAGGGGATCGGCTGCGCTACGTCGCGGAATGGCCCGCTCGGTGATCCACCGGTCCGGGACCGGCCCGCCCGTCGCCCTCCGACCCGACCCGTGGAACCGGACCGGGGACGCAGCTCGTTTTCACGGTCCGGACCCGGCCGGCGTTTGTTCTTCGGCCGAGCCGGGCCGCCGGCCGGCTTCGCCACGGGCCCGAGCCGGAGCGAGCGGCGCCGGTCCGGCCGGGGCCGCTCCCGCCGGGGGCTCCCGCCGTGACCCGATCGTCCGCCATCCGGGAGAGAACCGATCGCGACTGACGACTCCGCCCGGCCAGACCGCGAAGGTCCGGCCCGGTTCGGCGGACCGGAATCGAGAGCACCCCGACCGATTCCCCGGCCCGGCCGGAGCGGGCCGGCCGGCGACCCCGATCGGCCGGCCGCGGTCCACCCGCCCCCTGGCCTCCGGGTCACCTGCCACACGGACGGGCGCCGTATCCAACTCCCGCCGGCCGGCGACACCGGCGGTGCCCAGGCGATCCCACTTCTGGTTGACCCTTTCTTGGGATACAATTCCATCATCGCCCATCATTGAGGCCACGTGTCAGGCGACCGGCCGCTCAAGGGGGTCGGCAGACAGAGGGAGATGGCAATGAGTCGGGAGACGGACAATGGGCCGGTGATGGGCGCCGTTCCGGCTCATCCCAACGGCAGCGGGGAGGACCCCGTGGCCGAGATCGCCCAGGAGATCGCGACCTATCGATCGCGCCTGCCCGAGTTGCTCGCCCACGAGGGAGAGTTCGTCCTCATCAAGGGCGACCAGGTCATCGGCTTCTTCGGCGAGGCTTCGGCAGCCATCCGGGAGGGCCGTCGTCGATTCGGCCTGGTTCCCATCCTGGTGAAACGGATCACCGCGATCGAGCCCGTGGTCTATATCCCCAACGTGGTGCTCTGAGGCGATGCCGCGACTGGAAGCAGCGTTCGGCCCCGACGGCCCGATCATCGATGTGGGGATCTGGTTCAGCACCGAGGATGCCAAGACGCTGGTCGCGGTCGGTGGCTCCGTGTCTCCCCCATTTTCCGCCCCGGGGCTCGTGGATACCGGCGCGAAGGTGACGGCGATCCGGCGGTCGGTCATCGCCTGGATGGGGATTCCGTCGGTCGGCTTCATGGAGGCGACTTCGTCCATGCTCGGCGGCGAGGTCCGCTCGGTCCCCATCTATCGGGTCCGGATGACCTTCGGCCCCCTCGCCAATGCGGTCGTGCCGAAGTGGCGGACGATCGACGCCGTCGGCGTCGATGTCGTCTCGCCCGGGGCGTCCGTGCTGATCGGGCGGGACCTGCTGGCGACGTGTCGATTCACTTATGATGGCCGAAAACAGCGCTTCATGATGTCCTACTGAGCATCAGGACGGGGCACGCCACGACCAGTGCACTCGGACCAACGGAAGTCTCTCAGCGAAATCTCCGATCGGAGACGGCCTCACCCGAGATGGGAAGCGGGGCCGCCGCGCGACTTCCGTTTCCCGCCCGGTCCCGCCCGCGAATGGCCGCCGCCAGGTCCAGCCGAGCCGGCGACCGGCTTCTGAGAAACGGGGGAGACAGCGGCGAGCGACCAGCCCGGGCCGGCCCCGCCGTCGGACTCCGCAGTGACCTCGCGGTCTGCCATCCCGACGAGCGCGGATCGAGACCAACGACTCCGCCGGGTGATCCCGCGGACCTCCGGCCCGTTCCGGCGAACCGGGATGGGGTGCACCCTGATCGATCCCGGTCCCGACCCGAGCGGCCCGGCCGGCGACCCCGATCGGCCGGCCGCGGTCCACCCGACCGCCGGACCGCGGCCGATCGGGCGATGGGCATAGCCCGCTCGGGTCCAGGATCGGCGGTACTTCTGCGGAGTCCGCGAGGATTCGCGCCATGTCGGCTTCGATTGGGGGGAGGTCGGCGGCCGGGTCCGGGACCGACCCGGAGCCGGCGGACCACCCGGGAGACCGCTCGGACCGGCGGGCCTCCGCCGTCATCCGACCGGCCATGTCCCGGCGCGGGCCGATCGAGCGTCACGATTCCCACCGGCGGGCCCGCTCGAGCTCGGCACGCAGCGCGCGGATGGTGGCCTCGGCCTCGCGCGGGTCCGCTCGGCCTCGGCGTGTGCCGACCGAGCTCTTCGGCTACTTAGGCGCGGCTTCGGTTTCCACTGACCGGCCGTCGCCGAACGGCCTGGCTCGCAGCCGCGGAGGCGGCTCGGCCGCGCGGGCCCGTCGTTCTTCCTCGAACGCCCGGCTGATCGCCGTGTAGTGCCCGATCTCCTTGCCGGTCGCCGGGTCATAGCACGACAGCCGCATGAACCCGCCCCTGCGCGTAGCGTCTGACACAGCCAGAGGTTCAACGGCTCCAGCCAGATCCCTCGCGCTCGTGCGAGGGCTCGAGCCGGTAGGTCCGCCCCACGATGACGATACAGCGATAAGCTCGATCTGTCGCTGATCCCCGGCAGTAGAACGTCACGTCGGCGATCACATAACAGGGCACCCGCAGATGGTAGTAGTAGACCTTGATCCCGACGTGTTGCTCCGCGTCTCGGGCAAGGTCGCTTCGAAGAACAAGGCATAGCGGACTAGAAACCTTCCCAGGACGTCGAAGCTAGACTAGGAGATAGCTGGCGTCGCACGCCGAAGAACAGGGCGAGATCAGGGCAGAGCGGCTTGACGCCTCGGAGGTTGAAGTCACACCTGGCAATCAGAGAGCACCACCGCGGTAGAATCGTGCTACGACCGGCGATTGGAGATGGTCTTGAGATAGGCGTGGTAGCTGTCGTGCGGGTCGCTCTAGTACGATGATGTCCCCGACTTCGGGATGGAGGACGTCCTCAACCGAGATGGTTAGCGGCGCTCGCAGCGAGCTCTTCGGTTTCCCGTCGCGGCCGGACGACCCGCGACGTGCCGCCAGCCGTAGCGGAAGGGGTCCGGTCCGAGCCGGCGATTTCGGCTTCGTGCGGTTAGAAACGGGGGAGACAGCGGCGAGCGACCAGTCGCGGGAGCGGCGTCGCCGGTAGAGAACATCCGCAGTGATCGTAGCGGTAGCTGCCGATCCCGACGAGGCGGATCGCAGACGGATACGACTGCGCCGGGTGATGCCCGCTGGATCTGCCGATCCGGTTCGGGCGAACCGGGATGGAGAGCAGCCTGATCGTATCCCGGTCCCGACCCGAGCGGCCCGGCCGGCGACCCCGATCGGCCGGCCGCGGTCCACCCGACCGCCGGACCGCGGCCGATCGGGCGATGGGCATAGCCCGCTCGGTCCAGGATCGGCGGTACTTCTGCGAGTCCGCGAGGATTCGCGCCATGTCGGCTTCGATTGGGGGAGGTCGGCGGCCGGGTCCGGGACCGACCCGGAGCCGGCGGACCACCCGGAACCGCTCGGACCGGCGGGCCTCCGCCGTCATCCGACCGGCCATGTCCCGGCGCGGGCCGATCGAGCGTCACGATTCCCACCGGCGGGCCCGCTCGAGCTCGGCACGCAGCGCGCGGATGGTGGCCTCGGCCTCGGCGCGGGCCCGCTCGGCTTCCTCGCGCGCCCGCTCCGCCCGCACTCGCGCCCTCGCTTCCGACCGGGCCCGCCGGTCGGCCTGCTCGCGGGCGCGGACCTCGGCCGCCCGGGCCCGTCTTTCGTCCTCGAGCGCTCGACTGATCGCCGTGTAGTCCCCGATCTCCACGCCGGTCGCCGGGTCGTAGCACGCCAGCCGCATGAACCCACCCTGCGCGTCCGGCGTCTGCCCCAGCCAGAGGTTCAACGGCTCCAGCCACACCCGCCCCCGCTCGTCCGCCGGCTCGCGCCGGTAGCTTCGCCCGACCAGGCGGTAAATGACGAATTCGATCCGCCGCTGATCCCCCTCCTCCATCGTCACGTCGGCGATCACATACCACGGCACCCGCGCCCGGCGGTAGTAGTCCACCTTGATCCCGACATCGTTGCCCCGCGTCTCGGGCGAGGTCACCTCCGCCACCAGCGCCGGTCGCGCGCCTTCCGCGGCCACGTCGAAACTCGACCAGGCGATCCGTCGTCGCACGCCGAAGAACACGGCGAGGTCCGGGCAGAGCGGCTTGACGCCTCGGATGTGGAAGTCCTCCTGGCAGTCGGAGAGGACCACGGCCGCCGGATCGGCCTCCAGCCGCGCCTTGGACACGGCCTTGAGGTAGGCGCGGTCGCTGTCGTGCGGGTCGCTCTCCAAGATGATGTCCCCGACTTCGGGATGGAGGACGTCCTCCAGGGTCAGCGGCGCCCGCCCGAGCTCTTCCGTCCCGTCGGGCCGCACGACACGGACATACCGCCAGCCATAGCGGAAGGGGTCCGGTCCGGGTGGGGACTTCGGGGTCGAGCGGTCAGAAACGGTGCTCATCGGCGCACCTCGGTCACGGGCGCGGGGGTGCCGGTAGGGAACATCCGTGATCGTAACGGAAGCGGCCGGTTCCGTCGAGATGAACCGCAGCGGAACCGGCAAGACGGACGCGCGCCCCCTCGATCGGCAATCCGGTTCGGCGGCCCGGAATTGGGCGCACCCCACCCCATCCCCGAACCGTCTCGATCGGCCCGGCCGACGACCTCGATCGGCCGACCGCAGTCCTCGTGCCCGCCGGAGCGCCGGCGAATCTCGCCCGGGGTGCGGGCCCGGGGCGGTCCGTGGCGGCCCGGCCGGCGCCGATCCCGAGGGAGGCCTCCACCATCACCCGACCATCCGCCGTCCGGCACATGACCGAGCGCGACAGGGGAATCACCTGGCGACTGTGTGAATTTCCGGCCCCTTGCGTGGTGAGCCGACATCCAGGCCACCCGATCCATCCCCCGCCCCTACCGGCCGCGGCCCTCAACCTCAATCAGCCGCCATCGCGCCGCGTCCCTTACGAACAGGCCGGGAATCACTTCCCGGCCCTCTGGAGAGGCCTGTTCCGGCGAGGTCTCCCGACCTCGCCCCTCTCCCGCGGCCGCCGTCAGGCGGCCCCATTCGCCCACCCCATTCGCAGGGCCAAGGGCGCACTCTGGCCACCACCCCGCCCGACCCGAGTTCCCCATTCGTTCGTCCCGGCTCACCCTTTTTCCCCATGACGACTTGGGCCATGGTCCGCTGAGAAATCTTACGCGCAAGATTTTATGCGAAATTTTTTCTCCTTACTGTCAAATAGGTTGCGGCGATTCGCACCCACAAAATCGGCGCATCGCGTTTACGATTTTGCAAAACCGCAGCATCCTGTTAATAGGGGACGTTGTGCGCCAGTGTCGGTGGGCCGAAGGGGGTCGAGGCCGGCGGCGTCTCGTCCGAGCTTGCTGTTCGCGGCAGGGACCCGCCCGGCCCCACCTCCCGGACGTGGGGTCGGCCCTCACGGAGATCCTAAGGCGGGTCGGTCCCATCCGGAAGGGACGCCGTCGGCCGCCTCGCCGCCGGCGCGGCGCCGGGTCGTCCCGCCCGCACTCGGCGGGCCTCTCTGCCGGTCATCCGGAGGGATTTCGATTGCATTCCGTCAGCACAGGGCGCGAGCCATCGTGGGGAAACGGGTACTCTGCCATCCAAAGCTCGGGGACGTCCTCGCCGCTATCCCCTGGATCCCACCGCCGTGGCGGCGATGGAGCCCGGGTCATCGATCCGGAGGCGGGCCCGTCCGTCCGTCCCCCTCGGGACCGAATCTCCGGGCCGGCTGGAGGGATTGCGCGGGAGATGCGGGCGGCGGCCCCCGGGCACCTTCCCAAAATTGATGAGGAGGCGCCGTGAGGCGCCGAATCCCGGCCGCCGGCCGCCGATCCGGGCCGGGCCGAGGGCCGGCTTCGCCACGGTGCCGGTCCGGGTCCAACGGCGGCGGCCCGGCCGGGGCCGGCGTCGGGTGCGGCACCGGATCGGCGGAGACCGACGAACTCCGGGCTCCGCGCATCCGCGGCGATCATCCCACCCTCGTTACATCGCGCTCCGCCATCCAATGATGCGCAAGAATCGGCTCGCCTGTCCTTGGCGTGCGCTCTCCGCGAGATCGGGCAGCAACATCCGACCCCATTCTGCGGGCAAGAAAGTCGGTCGGGCCCTCCAGCTCGGCAGCATCGGATTCTCGGACCGGCTCCGCACACCGGCTGTCCGAGGGTGTACGAGAAGGCCGCCGGATCGGCGTCGGGTGGGTCGAGCCTCGATTCATCGAGGCGAGGCCCACCGGATCCGCCCAAGAGACCGGTGGGCCTCGCGCCGCTCCGCGGCGTTCGACCCACCCTACAGCCCCTTCTCGTTCACCCTCTCAGAACCCCAGCCAGCGCCCCAGCCGACGGAGCAGCCCGAGCGGAGCCGGCCGGGCGGGCTCGGCCGGCTGATCCTGGAGTCGGACCGCGCCGGTCTCGCGAGGCTTCTCGGTCGCGACCGGTCCGGTCTGCAAACCCTTGAGGAACTGGACGAGCCGATCCTCGTCGATATGAGCCTCGGCCAGCCGGGGCCGCAGTCGCGCCTTGGTCTCCGCCCGATCGGTCCGGGTCAGATAGCCCATCAAGATCGACTTACCCGGCTCCGGCCCGTGGAGCAGCAGGTTGACCCAGCCCCAGGCTTCCCGGTAATCCCGCTGGCTCATCTGGCGGATATCCGTGAGCGACTCCAGCCGCTCCAGGTTCGGGGACCATTGCCGGCGCAGGTCCGCGGCGATCGCCTCGACGCGCGGACGCTCGGCGTCCGGTCGGGTCAGGTCGGTCTCGAAGTATTCGGCGAGCCCTTCGTCCAGCCAGAGCGGCAGGTCGCCGAAGACGCCGCGGAGCAGGGCGTGCGTCGCCTCGTGTCGCAGGTCCTCCTCCAGCCGGGGGCTGGCGTAGGTATACACGAAGCGCTGAGTCCCCTTGGCCAGGAAGAACGCTCGGCGAGGCGGCAGCTCGGGATAATAGAACTTCAGGAAATGATCGAAGTCCTGGCGGTTGTCCAGGACGTAGATCTCGACAGGCACCTCCTCGGACGCGCCGCGAAGGCCCAGCTCCCGGCCGGTGTCGCGCTCCAGCGCCTGGAGGCAGCGGACCGCCGGCGGATTCTCCGGCATCGGCGCATTCGAGAACACGATGAACGGGCCGGTGCGGACGTGATATCGAGACGGGACCAGCGTCTGGCCCCGGTCGAACGCGGCGCAGCCGGCCCAGCCGAGGAGCAGGAGCGCCATGGCCGCCGGCAACCGGCCGGGCCGCCGGATCGACCGTTCGTGCGTCATCCTTCTCACGCTTCGGCTCCTGTCATGACAGCGGCCGGCCGCGCCGGAGGTTCCGCGACCGCTTGGCTCGCATCGCCCGCTCGATCGACCGCCAGAACGCCTTCCAGTCCTTCAGGGGAGAGAGCCCCCACGGCAGATAGAGGCGGAGGAATCGGAGGCGCATCGGTCCGGGTGGATCCGGGGACGGCCTCCAGGCTGATCCCCAGCCGCGCCAGGTTCTGGACCCGTCGATTCCCTGGCAGCGGATGGCGGAGCCGCACGCCCACCAGGTCGATGAGGCTCAGCCGATCCTCGCTGTCGATCGTGTCGGTCCGGATCAGGATGTTGGCCGCCTTGAGGTCACGATGCGATAGCGACCGCTCGTGCAGCGCGCGAATCAGCCCGGCCAGCGAGGCGATCAGACGGCGGATCCGGGCCCGACGGGTATCGTCGGGCAGTGTCGGCATGATGTCGTTGACATACGTCGCCAGGTCGACGGCCGGCTCTTCCTTGACGGTGACCAGGTACGTCTCGTGGGCCAGGAACCGGAGGAACCGGTTCTGGCCGTAGGGCCGACGCTCCACATAGGCGAGGTTCTGCGGCGTCGGGATGCCCCGGCTGACCAGGTCCTGCCCGGCCTGCCACGACCGCCAGGCCCGCGACGGTCGGAACAGGTTCAGGATCGGGTCGAGCCACTTCTTGCGATTGAACCGCTTGTAGATGACGGCCATCGGGCGGCCGCGCACGATCATGGTCATCTCGGCGACGCGGGTAGTCCTCGAGTCCTTCAGCACGACCGCCGCCGGATCGCGGAACGGACCGTCGGGATCGTCGATCATCCGCCGGAACGCGCCGGGGTCCAGGTCGCGCGAGGCCACACCCCAGGAGTCCGCGCCGGTCACGGCCTCGAAGTACTTGTTCGAGGAGCGGCAGCGCCGGCCCCAGCGGCGCCAGAGCCGTTCGGCCCAGGCGCGCGTTGCGCCTTCGATCTGCGGCGCGGCCCGGCGCACGTCCTCCACCGGCCCCTGGCGGTGACGCCGGTAATGGTCCAGGAACCGGAGCCGATCCGTCCGGCTCGACCTCAGCCAGAAGAAGTGATTGAGCAGCGCCAGGTTCTGCCGGGCCGCCTTCCAGTCCACGTGCCGACGGCGCCGCAGGGCGTCCAGGTCGATCATGACCAGCTCGGGCTCGTCCGGTGTCGGGAAGCGGACCAGGATGTTCCCCGGGTGGAAGTCCACGTGCAAGAACCCGGCGTCGTGCAGCCGGGCCGTCATGACGCCCAGGGCGATCGCCAGCTTCCGGCGGACGCGAGAGCGCCTCGGCTCGGGCCAGCTCGGCAGTTCCTGCATCGCGAAAGCGTCCAGCGGAGTCGCGTCGACGATCTCGGGCGTGACCAGGTAATTCTCGAAGAGGAACTTGCGCTTCCGCTGTTCGCCCAGGGCGATCGGCCAGATCGTGGGTACGCCGATGGCGGCCAGGTGCCGGGAGCGTTTCCCCTCGTTGCGGCCCTTGCCGCGGCGGAACCACTGGCGGTACTTGGCCCGCCGGTTGGGGACGAGGAAGTGCTTGATGTACAAGGTCCCTTCCGGCAGGGCGACGCGGTAGACGATCCGATGCGGCCCGGATTTCACGGTGGTGACGCATCCCGCCGCCTGCCACTCGTCCAACCGAAGCCCGCCGGGTCCCAGCAGGAGGTCGCGCCAGGGCGACTCGGCGCGCACCCACCAGCCGACCTCGCCGAACCCGCACCATTCCCACTCCGGGGGCTTGAACATGCGGGGCGGGGGGCCCGCGCCGTCCCCCGCGGGGTCTCCGGCCGGGCTGACCGCTCGCTCTGTCGGGGTGCAGAGGCTCATTATTGCTGACCAGCCGGTTTGAGGCTTGGGATGGTTCGGACGGCGGCCCGGGACTCGACGCCCGATCGCGGCTCGGGCCGGTCGAACCGCCGGGTCGCCATGGACACGGTCGCGGTGGGCCGCGGCCCGCCGGTCATCGAGTGCACGAAGGTCTCGGACCAGGCCGAGACCGAGTAGTCCGCCTCCACGCCCCGCCGCGCGGCCGACCCCATCCGCCGCCGCAATCCGTGGTCGCCCGCGAGTCGCCGCACGGCATCGACCCATTCCGCGGGCTCCGTCGCCAGGAATCCGCTGAACCCCGGCCGGATCATCTCGAGGTGCGAGCCGACCGGATTGGCCACGACGGGCAGTCCGGCGGCCTGGTACTGGAGCACCTTCAGCCCGCATTTCCCGCGGCTCCACTGGTCGTCCGGCAGCCAGCTCACGCCGATCTGTCCGGCGGCGAGGTGCCGGGCCTCCTCGTCCTCGGTCCACGGCACCGGGATGATCGGGATCGGCAAGTCGAGCGGGAACCGGTCGCAGATCACCCGGAGCCGGAGCCCGGGAACGCCCGCCGCCAGGGCGCTCCAGATCGCGGCGGCCTGCTCCAGCCCCCGCAGCGTGCCGGACGAGCCGATCCAGACGAGTTCGGAGCGGCCGCCCCGCGGTCCGGGCTCGTGCCGCGCGAGCGGATATCGCCGCGGGTCGACGCACGTCGGGATCACGTGGACGTCCTCGACCCTCGCCCCGGACCTCAGGGCACAGTCGGCCAGGAAGTCGTTGCCGGCGACGACCGTATCGGCGGCGCCCATCATCGCGGCGAACCGGCGGCGACGGCGAGGGTCGTCGCGACCGCGCGGGTCGTTCGAGTCGCGGAAGAGGACCGCGTCGTCGAAATCGAAGACCAGGCGACGAGCGGCCCCGCGCAGGATCCCGAGCTGCCAGCCCGGCAACAGCTTGCGTTGCACGATCACGACGTCGTACCGCGCCGCGCCCGCGAGCTGGCGGCTGCGGGACACGATCCCGCGCTTCAGGCCCTCGCACGTCAGGGAGCAGCCGGCCTGCTCGAGGGCCGGAGCGAAGGCACGGATCCGGTATCGGCAGCAGACGTGGTCGGGCGACTCAACCAGGGCGAGTAGATTCATCCCGTCCTCCGTGACGGTTCGAGGCCATCCTGGGATCGGTCGCGTCGGGGCCGTCGGATTGGTCTCGGCGCCGTCAGGATCATAATCATCGCCTGCCGGTTTTCCAAGACCGACTGGCCGATCGACGCATCGGCCGCCGATCCAAAGCGAAATCGGATTGTCACTTTGGCCCGGTCCTGGTACAGACTACGCCGACCTGCCGACGGACCCCGGGGTCTCGCCGGCGCATGGACGCACAATGGGTCTCCCCTCGGCGACGCCCCTTTTATGAAGAATTTCGCTCGCCTCGTGCGATTCGCCTTGCCTTACAAAGTGCGGTTCGGCCTGTCGGTCGGCTGCGCGGCGATGGTGGCCTTGCTCTTCTTCGCCGAACTCGGTGCCGTCTATCCCCTGCTGCACATCCTGTTCAACTATCAGAATCCGCAAAAATGGGTCGCCGAGAAGATCGAGTCGTTCAACGACGACATCGCGGCGCTCGAGGCCCGGCTGGCCGAGGCCCGTTACGTCATCGATGCGGGTCCCAGGGGCGAGGGCGTCTACGTCCCGCTACTCCAGGACCGACGCCGGCAGCTCGAGGCGGCCAAGCAGGCGGTCGAGGACCAGCTCCGCGTGCAGGAGAGCCGCGCGGGCGACGCCGAGATGCGGCTCTCCTCGGACGCCCAGGCCCGCGCCCAGCTCGAGCGGCTCGCCGCGCTCCGCCGCGAGGTTCGAATCGCCGAGGCGCGACGTGAGGAGCTGCTCAAGTGCAGCTCGATGCTGGTCAAGCACGAGTCCCTGGCCCTCGAACGCCGCCCGGTCGACATCCGGAAGGACATCGACGGCGATCGGCGCTGGCTCCGGCGCTGCCAGATGGCCCAGCCCTACGTCAACCGCTACCTGCCCGGCGAGAGCTTCACGGCCCTGCTGCTCCTGATCGGCCTGGTGATGGTGAGCGTGGCGCTCAAGGGGTTCTTCATGTTCCTGCAGGAGGTCCTGGTCGCCGACGTCATGCAGTTGACCCTCTTCCGGATCCGCAACCACTTCTTCCTCCGCACGACCAACCTCGACCTCGCGAGCTTCTCCGACCAGGGCTCCTCCGAGCTGATGGCGCGGTTCACCAATGACATGGACTCCTTCGGGCAGGGCCTCAACACGCTGATGAGCAAGCTGATCCGCGAGCCGATGCGGATCGCGACCTGCCTGGGCTCGGCGCTCCTGTTCAACTGGCGGCTGACCCTGCTGACGCTCGTCCTGGTGCCGATCTCGGCCGCGACGACCTACCGCGTCGGCAAGATCATGAAGCGCGCCGTCCGCGCGCTCGCTGGAGAGCATGTCAACGATCTACAAGATCCTCCAGGAGAGCTTCCAGGGGATCAAGGTGGTCAAGGCGTTCGCGACCGAGCGCGTCGAGCGCCGCCGGTTTTTCGTCGAGACCAAGAACCTGTACAAGAAGAGCGTGCGGGTGGCGATGATCGACGCGATGTCCGACCCCGTCCTCGAGATGCTCACGCTCACCACCGTGGCCATCGCGCTACTGGCCGGTTCGTATCTCGTCCTGAACAACACGATCTTCCTGGACCTGGGGATCTTCCGCCTCCAGCTCGCCGCGCAGCCGATGGCGATCCAGGACCTGCTGACGCTCTACGCCTGGCTCGCGGGCGTCTCGGATCCGATCCGCAAGCTGGCCAACGTGCATTCGAAGATCCAGCGCGCCTCGGCGGCCGCCGATCGGATCTGCGCCCTGATGGATCGGACCCCCAGGATCGTCGACCGCAAGCACGCACCGGCCCTGGCCCGCCACCGCCAGACGGTGGAGTTCGACCGGGTCGGCTTCAGTTATCGCGCGGATACGCCCGTGCTCAACGGCGTCAGCCTGACGGCCCGCCACGGCGAGACCATCGCGCTGGTCGGCCCCAACGGCTGCGGCAAGACGACGCTCCTGAACCTGCTCCCCCGGTTCTGGGACGTCAACTCCGGCGGCATCCGCATTGACGGCCGCGACATCCGCGAAGTCCCGCTGCGCAGCCTGCGGCGGCAGATCGGGATCGTGCTCCAGGAGACGATCCTCTTCCAGGACACGATCGCCAACAACATCGCTTACGGCGAACCGCATTCCAGTCGGGACGACATCATCCGGGCGGCGGAACGGGCCTACGCCCACCAGTTCATCATGTCAATGCCGCAAGGCTACGACACGATGGTCGGCGAGCGTGGCCTCGGCCTCTCGGGCGGCCAACGGCAGCGGATCGCGCTGGCGCGGGCGATGCTCCGCGACCCGGCCATCCTGATCCTCGACGAGGCCACCAGCGCCGTGGACATCCAGGACGAGGTCCTGATCCGCAAGGCGATCGAGGAGTTCTCCCGCGGCCGAACGACGTTCCTCATCTCGCACAATCTGGCATCGATCCAGTTCGCCGATCGGATCGTCTTATTGAATGCCGGCCGCGTCGAGGCCGTCGGCACGGACCAGGAGCTGAAGCGGACATCAACGCTCTACCGGCGGCTGCACGAGATCCACTACCATCACGAGGGGCCGTCGGTCCTGTCCACATCACCCGGACGTCCCCACTTCGAGCTTCTCGAACAGCCGGTGGATGGTCGCATCTAGAGCGGCGTAACGGATGGATGGCGTACACGCAGCGGCGACCCGATACGAGCCCGACGCGCCGCGAGGGAATTCCCGCGGGAACCGGCGATGCACTCGCTGGCGCGTCGGGCTCGTACTGGCGCGAGAGTTGGCGATCGAGCATGTCCGAGCGGGGGGCCGATCGACCAGGTGCGGGAGACCGAGCAGGGCCGCGATCGCCCCTATTACTACAAGATCATCCTGGCCGTTCCAGGTGTTGCACCGGGCGTTTTCGTCAAGATCAGGTTGATTGACGAGGATCCCGACGATCCGGCCGTCCTTCTTGTGAGCGCCCACCGACAAGGTGTCTGAGAATGAAGCCATTCCCATGGAAATGCGGCGAGTGCCGCGAGCGAGCCGTCCATCCGGCGACGCTCGACACGTATACGGCGGAGCTCGACCATGACGGTCGGACGTACCCCATCACGGTGAAGCAATTCCCCGTGGCGCGATGCGAGCGATGCGGCGCCATCGTCCTGGACGACGCGGCCAATCGCAGGCTGAGCGAGGCGCTCCGGGCCGCGGCCGGGCTGTTGCAGCCGCACGAGGTCCGGGCGGGGCGCGAAGGGCTCGGCCTCACGCAGAGGGAGCTGGCCGGCTACCTCCAGATTGCGGAGGCGACGCTCTCGCGCTGGGAGACCGGGGCCCAGATCCAGCAGCGGTCGATGGATCGCCTGCTCAGGGGCTTCTTCTTCGTCCCCGAATTCCGGCGATTCCTGGGAGTGCCCGATCGGGGATCGGCGGCGTCGGTCGAGCCGATCGGAATCGGCGGCTCGATCGCCCAGAATGTCGCGGAGGGAGCGATCGAGCCCCCGCCGACGCCGCATCTGTCCGACCCGCATCCTCAGCGTTGAGCCGGGTCCTGCCGTGCGGATCGTCAGAACTCACGGTTGAGCTGCGCATCAGCCCACGGCCAGCGAGTGCATGGCGGTCCCGCGGGATCACTCGCTGCGCGCTATCACGACCGCCGCCGCCGGATCGCGGTCGATCACGGCGCCGGAGCGGCCCGACGAGGAGGCCCGACCGGCCGCGGGCCGAGAACCCCGTGTCCGGGACCCGCGGGTTGGAAGCGGGAGCGGGCGGAGCGCCGTGCGCGAGCTCGATCTCATCCGATCCCTTGATCCGAGCGGAGTAAGCCCTGGATACCGCCGCGGAGCGATGAAGCGGTCGCACTCGTGCCAGCGGGGAGAGGAGCGCCGAGCCGGATGGTCAGATCCCTTCGGGCGACCCGAGAGATCGTTGGGACTCCAGGCTTCGTCGTCGATCAGGGTGCGAATGGGTCGGCCGGGAAGACCCGGTCGAGCTCGATCGTCTCGGCCTCGCGGAGGAAGGCCTGCGCCTCCTGATTCCCGGCCCGCTGCGGATCCTTCATGACCTCGCGCAGCCGAGCCAGGGTGTCGCGGGCCTTCTCGGACTGCCCCAGGCGGTGCTGGGCCAGGGCCAGGAAGGCCAGGTCGGACGGTTCATTCTCCTTGTTCAGGGTCGTTTGACCGTGTCAGGGTTGCCAGCGCCTCGGCCATCAGCCCGCAGCGGTACTGGGCCACGCCCAGGGTATTGAGGAACGCGACATTTTCAGGCTCGAGCCGGCAGGCGGCCTTCGCCAGGCGCAGGCCGCGCTGGTAATTCGCGTCCGGCCAGCCCGGGGTCGCGAACCAGAGCCCAACCGGCATCGTTGCACTCCGAGGCGGATTCGGACCAGGTTCCGGCCAGTTTCAGGCAGGCTGCCTGGATCTCCGGATCGGCCGCCGGTTGGGCCTGGAGGGCGGCGAGCACGTCGTCGCGGAGGAGCAAGCGGGCGAACAGCGGCGCGACGATCGCCTCGGCTCGAATGCGGGCTCGCTCGGCCGGCGGGAAGAGGTTGAGGTAGAACCGGGCCGCGAACGCGTCGTTGGCCTTCGTCGCCGCGTCGTAGGCTTCCCGATAGAGCCGGAAGTTCGGTTGCATCAGGAGCCTGCGATAGGCGAGCTCCTCCGCATCCGGTTGCAACGGGATCAGCTCGACGCGGTTGCCGACGGCGTGAGCGATCAACCGGCCGTCCGGGCTGATCGGGCCCGGCCGGGGTGCCGGTGGGATCGGCTCTCCCTTCAATTCCTCGACCCGTCCGCGCGTCCCACACCTTCGCCGTCCCGTCGTCACTGCCGGTGACGATCTGGGTCCCATCGGGGCTGAACGCAGCGCTCGGTCACCATTGCCCGCTGTGGCCTTTGAGTTCGAGTAGCGGCGTCCCGGTCCGCGCGTCCCACACCTTCGCCGTCCGCGTCGTCACTGCCGGTGACGATGCGGGTCGCCGTCCGGGCTGAACGCCACGCTCGTCACCTTGCCCGTGTGGCCTTTGAGTTCGAGCAGGGGCGTCCCCGTCCGCGCGTCCCACACCTTCGCCGTCTCGTCCTCACTGCCGGTGACGATGCGCGGCCGATCCGGGCTGAACGCCGCGCTCGCTCACCTCGCCCGTGTGGCCCTTTGAGTTCGAGCAGTGGCGTCCCGGTCCGCGCGTCCCACACCTTCGCCGTCCCGTCCCTACTGCCGGTGACGATGCGCGTGCCATCCGGGCTGAACGCCACGCTCGTGCACCTGGCCCGTGTGGCCCTTGAGTTCGAGGAGTGGCGTGCCCGTCCGCGCGTCCCACACCTTCGCCGTCTGGTCCTCACTGCCGGTGACGATGCGGGTGCCGTCCGGGCTGAACGCCACGCTCGTCACCTCGCCCGTGTGGCCCTTGAGTTCGAGCAGGGCGTGCCCGTCCGCGCGTCCCACACCTTCGCCGTCCGGTCCGCACTGCCGGTGACGATGCGGGTCGCCGTCGGGGCTGAACGCCACGCTGTCACACCGCGTCCGTGTGGCCTTTGAGTTCGAGCAGTGGCGTGCCCGTCCGCGCGTCCCACACCTTCGCCGTCCGGTCCCCACTGCCGGTGACGATGCGCGTGCCATCCGGGCTGAACGCCACGCTCGTCACCGGGCCCGTGTGGCCTTTGAGTTCGAGCAGTGGCGTGCCCGTCCGCGCGTCCCACACCTTCGCCGTCTCGTCCTCACTGCCGGTGACGATGCGGGTGCCGTCCGGGCTGAACGCCACGCTCGTCACCTAGTCCGTGTGCCCTTTGAGTTCGAGCAGGGGCGTGCCCGTCCGCGCGTCCCACACCTTCGCCGTCTGGTCCCCACTGCCGGTGACGATGCGCGTGCCATCCGGGCTGAACGCCACGCTCATCACCTGGCCCGTGTGGCCTTTGAGTTCGAGCAGAGGCGTGCCCGTCCGCGCGTCCCACACCTTCGCCGTCCCGTCCCAACTGCCGGTGACGATCCGCGTGCCGTCGGGGCTGAACGCCACGCTCATACACCGCGTCCGTGTGGCCTTTGAGTTCGAGCAGGGGCGTGCCCGTCCGCGCGTCCCACACCTTCGCCGTCCCGTCCCCACTGCCGGTGACGATGCGGGTCCCGTCCGGGCTGAACGCCACGCTCGTCACCCGGTCCGTGTGGCCCTTGAGTTCGAGCAGGGGCGTGCCCGTCCGCGCGTCCCACACCTTCGCCGTCCCGTCCCAACTCCCGGTGACGATGCGGGTCGCCGTCGGGGCTGAACGCACGCGCTCGACACGCCCGCGACCGCTGTGGCCCTTGAGTTCGAGCAGGGGCGTGCCCGTCCGCGCGTCCCACACCTTCGCCGTCCCGTCCATCACTGCCGGTGACGATGCGGGTGCCGTCGGGGCTGAACGCACGCTCGCTCACCGCGTCCGTGTGACCTTTGAGTTCGAGAGGGGCGACCCCGTCCGCGCGTCCCACACCTTCGCCGTCCCGTCCGCACTGCCGGTGACGATGCGGGTCCCGTCGGGGCTGAACGCCGCGCTGGTCACAGCGCCCGTGTGGCCTTTGAGTTCGAGCAGTGGCGTGCCCGTCCGCGCGTCCCACACCTTCGCCGTCCCGTCTCGAACTGCCGGTGACGATGCGGGTGCCGTCGGGGCTGAACGCCGCGCTATACACCGCGCCCGTGTGGCCCTTGAGTTCGAGCAGTGGCGAGCCCGTCCGCGCGTCCCACACCTTCGCCGTCCCGTCCTCACTCCCGGTGACGATGCGGGTCCCGTCGGGGCTGAACGCCGCGCTCGTCACCACGCCCGTGTGGCCCTTGAGTTCGAGCAGGGGCGAGCCCGTGCGCGCGTCCCACACCTTCGCCGTCCGGTCCCAACTGCCGGTGACGATGCGGGTGCCGTCCGGGCTGAACGCCACGCTTCGCACCGCGCCCGTGTGGCCATAAAGGTGAACAGGCCGCCGCGCGTGAGCCGCTTCAGGTAACGCCATTCCCAGCCGCGCTGGTCCGGGGGCACGTTGCCCAGCCGTTCGGCGGCCAGGACCACATCGCGATTGTCGTAGGCGGCACTGGCCAGGAGGAAGTCGCTGATGCCGAGCCGGTACTTGAGTTCGTCGGCGCGGGCATCGGCGGTTCGTCTGGCGTCATCGGCCTTGACCGAGCGCCGCATCGCGTTCCTTGACCCGCTCGGCCTCGGCGGCCCGGGCTCGCTCCGCACGGATCAACCCCCAGGTCGTCCCCGCGATGCCGGCCAGCAGCGCCAGGACGACCAGGCTGGCGGCGACCACCGCGCCGCGATGCTTCCGCACGAACTTCCGCACCCGGTAGGCCCGGCTCGGCGGGGCGGCCAGCACCGGCTCGTGCGCCAGGTGCCGCAGGATGTCGGCCGCGAACCCGTTGGCCGTCTCGTAACGCCGGGCGCGGTCCTTCTCCAGCGCCTTCATCACGATCCAGTCGAGGTCTCCCCGCAGCGCCCGCTTCAATTGCGCCGGCTCGATGTCGCGGCTGGCCGCGATGCTCGGCAGGGCGTCCGACGTGCTCACCTTGGTGCTCGGCCGGGGCGGGTCGACCTCCCGCACCATCCGCAGCATCTCCAGGAACGCCCCCCGCTGGAACTGCTTCGCGTCGATCGGCGGCGAGCCGGCCAGCAGCTCGTACAGGATCACGCCCAGCGCATAGACGTCGGTCCGGGTGTCGATGTCCATCGACGACGGGTCGGCCTGCTCGGGCGACATGTACGCCGGCGTGCCGACGATCGCCCCGGTCTCCACGAGGCTCAGGTCGGTGAGCTTCTGCTCCGTCGCCTTGGCGACCCCGAAGTCGATGACCTTCGGGCGTGGGCCGGCCGTCCACCTCGGTGACCAGGACGTTGCCGGGCTTCAGGTCGCGGTGGATGATCCCCTTCTGGTGGGCGTGCTGCACCGCCTGGCAGACGGAGACGAACAGCTCCAGCCGGGCCTGGACCGAGAGCCGCTGGCGGTCGCAGTACTCGGTGATCGGCACGCCGTTGACCAGCTCCATCACGAAGAACGGCTGGCCGGCCGCGGTGGTGCCGCCGTCGTAGACGCGGGCGATGTTCGGGTGGTCCATCACGGCCAGCGCCTGCCGCTCGGCGTCGAACCGGGCCAGCACGGCGCGCGAGTCCATGCCGATCTTGATCAGCTTCAGCGCCACCTGCCGCTTGACCGGTTCGGTCTGGCTCGGCCCGGTAGACGGTGCCCATCCCGCCCTCGCCGAGGACATCGAGCAGCGTGTAGCGGCCGGCGATGACCTGGCCCGCGACGAATCCGCCGGGGCGGTCGGCCGGCGCGGGGCCCGCGATCGTGGTGGGCGTGCCGTCCGGTCGGTGTTCTCCGGTCGCCGGTTGCGACGGGGGACGCGTTTCCGGGACGGAGGTCCGGGGCTCTCCCTCGGTCTCGGGTGCGTCGGTTTCGGACAGTGCCGCTGAAGTCGGGCTCCAGGAACCGGCCGGCCCCGTCGTGGGCGGCGAGCAGCGCCTCGACCCGTCGGCGGAGCGCGGCGTCATCCCCGCAGGCGCCGTCCAGGTAGGCGGCCCGCGCGGCCGGGTCGGTCCGTTCGAGGGCTTCGGCGAAGATGGTCATCAGCTTCGGGTCGTTGTCGGGCATCGGTTCGCCTCCGGAACGGGGTTCCTCATCCAATGCCCCGTTCGGCCGGGAGTGCCAGGAAATCCTGCTAACCTCTGGTGGCCACGGTCGTGCGGCCCCCCTCGGATCCGCGAACCGGATCGGATGACGCCGAGTCGCCTCACGGACGGTCCGATTCTGCTGTAGGAGAGGGCTCGTCCGACCGGTCCGCCCGTCCGACCGGTCCCCGTCCCCGACCGGTCCACTCCGTCCCCGACTGATCCAGCGAGCGTCTCCGCTCCAAGAATTCCAGATCACCCGCCGCCGAGCGCGTCGGCGAGCCAGGCCCGGGCGAACGCCCAGTGCCGGTCGGCGGTCCGGCGAGGGAGGCCCAGGGCGTCGGCCGCGTCGCCCAGCGTCATCCCGGCGAAGAACCGCAGCTTCACCAGTTCGGCGGCGACGGGGAACTCGCTCGGCCAGCCGGTCGAGGGCGTCGTCGAGCTCGAGGAGGTCGTCGTCGCTGGCGGCGGCCGGGCCGGTGAGCTCGGTCGAGGTCGACCCGGCTCCGCCGGCCGCCCCGCTTCAGCCGGGTGCGGTCCCGGGCGTGGTTGACCAGCACCCGCCGCATCGCCTCGGCCGCGGCGGCGAAGAAGTGCGACTTGCCGTCGAATTGCTGGTCCCCGATCAGCCGCAGGTAAGCCTCATGGACCAGGGCGGTGGCGTCGAGGGTGTGCCCGGGTCGCTCCGCGGCCATCCGCGCGGCCGCGAGTTTCCGCAGCTCGTCGTAGACGAGCGGGAGCAGGTCGGCCGCCGCCTGGCGGTCGCCGCGCCGCAGCGGCGGCGAGTAGGTGAGTGATGTCGGGCATGACGCCGAGTCTACCGCCGGCAAGGCGAACTGAGAACGGCGGCGACCGAGCAGCCCGGCCGCCGGCCGCTGACGTGTCAGGGCGCCGGGTGGAAGTCCGACCGGAAATGTGCCGATCGGCCGCCTCGTCGGCCATCGCATGCCGCGATCGGGCGACGATTCCTACGGCCTACCGCCGAATGCACCGGTCGGCGGGTCAAGAGGATGACGCTTGCTGGACATCTCATACTTCGCCTACGGTTTCGAAACATGCTGCTCCGACGAATCAGGAAGCGCGCCCTAATCGGCGCGGGCTCTCGAGGTCGATCGCGATCCTCCCGGCGGTACTGGGCCGTTCCACGCTATGCACGGCTTCATGCAAGCCGCGCTGCCGAGAAGAAGCATCGGGATATTCCGTGAATTCCCTTGTCACGATGGCCAAGGCGGCCCGTAAAATGAAATGGCTCGTTTTGCATCCATCCCGCAAGCAATCACGGCATCGTCCGGACCTTGAATCCTCGCTTGAAGCAACCATGAATCGGAGGGCGCCGCCCGTTCGTCGGACCATCGGACATGGTCTCAGGCCGGTCGCGGTGCATCGGGATCGAGTCGTTGGACTCGGGGTGAAATCCATGGAAACTCGATGGGGAATGGCGGCCCGCGATGGAGTGCGAACCGCGTCGCCCGCGCTCAGGGGTGTCGGGCTCCTCCTGGTCGTGGTCGTGGGCGCGGCGGGCCTGGCCAGGGCCGGCGATCAGACCTCGAAAGGCTCGCCCAAGAAGCATACGTCCGCGATCCCCCAGGTGGCCGCGATCGACAAGGGCATCGCCGAAGGCTGGGCCGCGGGTGGGATCAAGCCGGCATCGCCGGCGAAGGATGAGGAATTCCTGAGGCGGGCGTATCTCGACCTGCTCGGCCGGATCCCGACCGTGCCAGAGGCTCGGGCGTTCCTCGGCACCAGGGAGCCCGACAAGCGCGGCGAGCTCGTCGAGTACCTGCTCAACCATCCGGACTTCGCCAAGCACTTCGCGACCCAGTGGTCGGTCCTCTTGATCGGCCGGGGCAACCAGGGGCAGATGGTCGATCGCCCATCGCTCAACAACTGGCTGCGGAAGCAGTTCGGCTCCGACCGCCCGTGGAACGAGATCGTCCATGAACTGGTCGGCGCGACCGGCAATAACAAGGAGAACGGCGCCGCGAATTTCGTGCTCGCCCACCTCGAGTTCGGCGGCGTGCCGCTGACCTCCAAGACGACCCGGCTGTTCCTGGGCCAGCAGATCCAGTGCACCCAGTGCCACGACCATCCCTCCAACGACTGGAAGCAGGGCGACTTCTGGGGCATCAACGCCTTCTTCAAGGGGATCCGGACGGAGCGAGTGACCAGGCCGAACGACACCGGCGGCGAGGTCTACGACCACACCGAGTTGCAGGACAACCCGACCGACGCCTATGTCAGCTTCGACAAGCGCAACGGCATGGTCGGCATCGCCTTCCCGCGGTTCCTCGACGGGCGGAAGATCAGCCAGGGGACCGACGTGATCCGGCGGGCGGAGCTGGCCAAGCTGATCGCCGATCCCAAGAACGAGGCCCTGGCCAAGGCGTTCGTCAACCGGATGTGGGCGCACTTCCTCGGACGAGGGTTCGTCAACCCGGTGGACGACTTCGGCCCGCACAACCAGCCCAGTCATCCCGAGGTGCTCGACCAGCTCGCCAAGGACTTCCGCGAAGGCGGCTACGACATCAAGAAGCTCTGCCGGTGGATCATGGCCAGCCAGGCGTACCAGCTCAGCAGCGTCCGGACCAAGGGGAGCGAGAAGGACGAGGGCCTGTTCGCCTCGATGCCGCTGCGGCCGATGAGCCCCGAGCAGCTCTTCGAGTCGCTGCTGACGGCGACGTCGGCCCACAAGGCGGGGACCGTCGACGACGGCAACCGCCGGCGCGACGCCTGGCTCCGACAGTTCACCTTCGCGTTCGCCAATGACGAGGCCGAGGAATCGACCAGCTTCCAGGGGACGATTCCCCAGGCGCTCATGATGATGAACGGCGAGCTGATGCACGAGGCCCTTTCGGGCAAACCGGGGAGTTTCCTGGCGGACGTCTGCGAGCATGCCAGTCATATGGGGCGGTCGCCCGACACGTACATGGTCGACTCGATCTACCTGGCGGCCCTGAGCCGGCATCCCTCGGCCAAGGAGTTCCACCAGGCGGGGGAATACCTGCACAACTTCCCCGATAGTCTCCAGGTGCTTCAGGATCTGTTCTGGGCGCTGCTGAATTCCAACGAGTTCATCCTCATCCACTAACTGGACCCGAGCGGACCGGCCCTTCGGATCGACTCGTCGCGGCGGCGAGTCGGCGCGGGCCGGCGGCACGGCCGGAGGTATGTCTCCATGTCCGACTCTTCGCGACCGTTCGGCCAGATGACCCGGCGGCACTGGCTCGGCCATCTGGCCTCCACCGCGCTCGGGGTCCCCGCCATCCAGTTCTTCTCGTCGCTCGAGGCCAACGCCCAGCACCTGCGGAAGACCAACCGGAGCATCATTGTCCTGTGGATGGGCGGCGGGCCCAGCCACCTCGACATCTGGGACCTGAAGCCCGAAAGCGAGAAGAACGGCGGCCCGTTCAAGCCGATCGACACCTCGGCGCCCGGCGTGAAGATCTCGGAGCATCTGCCCCGGACGGCCAAGCAGATGCATCACCTGTCGATCATCCGCTCGCTCGACTCGAAAGAAGGGAACCACGATCGCGGCACCTATCTGATGCATACCGGCTACGCCCCCAACCCGACGGTGACCCACCCCGGGTTCGGCTCGTACTGCGCGCTCGAGCTGGGCGAGAAGCTGTCGAACTTCGACCTGCCGCACTGCATCTCGATCAACACGCCCGGGGCGAGCGCCGGCTTCCTCGGTATGTCCTACGCGCCGTTCGTCGTGCAGAATCCGAACGCCCCGATCGCCAACCTGCGGCCGCCCAAGGAGGTCGACAACTGGCGGCTGGAGCGCCGGCTGCACATGCTCGGCCAGGTCGAGAACCAGTTCGTCGGCCAGCGGAAGGCCCAGCCGGCCGTCGATCACAAGGCCGTCTACGCCAAGACGCTGCGGATGATGAACTCGCGCTACCAGGATGCCTTCAACCTGGACGGGGAATCGGCCGCGGTGCGGGATGCCTACGGGCGAGGCTCGTTCGGCTCGGGCTGCCTGATGGCCAGGCGACTGGTGGAGCAGGGGGTGACCTATGTCGAGGTGGCCCTCGACGGGTGGGACACGCACGCCAACAACTTCGAGACCCTCTCGACCCGGCTCCTCCCCGAGCTGGACAAGGGCATGTCGTCGCTCATCCACGACCTGGCCGCGCGCCGGCTGCTGAACACCACCACCATCGTCTGGATGGGCGAATTCGGCCGCACCCCGCGGATCAACCAGAACGCGGGCCGCGACCACTGGCCCCGGAGCTGGTCGGTCGTCGTGGGCGGCGGCGGCATGAAGAACGGCCAGGCCGTCGGCGCGACCGACAAGGACGGCGTCGACATCGTCGACCGCCCCGTCGGCGTGATGGACCTCGTCGCCACCCTGACCAAGGCGATGGGCCTGAACCTCGAGCAGCAGTACACGACCCCGCGCGGCCGGCCGATCAAGATCGTCGACGGCGGCCAGCCCATCAAGGAGCTGTTCTGAGCTTGCCTTCGGCTCGCGGTTTTCGGTTTTCGGTTTTCAATGGGACGGCGGCTCCAGAAGCCTCACGGATCTCCGGCCAACGATCCTGGTCTTCACCGAAAACCGAAAACCGAAAACCGAAAACCGAACCAAGCCACCACCAGCCCGGCCGCGAGCATCGCCGCGCCGCCGGCGAGTGCCGTGACGGCGAGCATCATGACGAGCGAGATCGCGGCGGCGAGCCACGCCCGACGACCGACGACGGAGCCCGCGAGGACCGCCGCGAAGGCGAGTGCCCCGGTCAGGATGACCGGACGGATGGACCCGTCCTCCAAGTAACGATCGGCGGCTCTGCGGTCGAGGGTCATGCTGGCGCCTGCGGACGGGTCCTCGAACCCTGGGTTGACACCGATCATGGCCGTCGGACGGCCGAAGGCGCGGATGCGGCAGGGAGCGATCGGCTCGGGAATGCCGCCGGGCGGCCGATTCCCGCCATCCCGCGACAGGCCCAGATAGCCCCGGGCGGAGTTCAGGTCATCGGTCAGGCCGGCCGAGCGGACCGCCTCGGTGGTCCCGGCCCGCGCGCGCTCGATGGATTGGAACAGCTCTCGCTGTCCGACCGAGCCCTGGGAGAGTAGCGCGTCGTCCCGATGAGCGGCCCGATCCGCGGCCCGCAGCGCCAGCTCGTGGTTGATCAGCAGCCCCACGAGCCGCTCATGGTCGCGGCCCGAGCTGCGGTCGAACTTGGCGAGGGAATCGCGGAGCGACTGGCCCAGCCAGTCGGCCCGCGCCTTGTCGAGGCTCGCCATCGCGACGCGCTCGAAGCCCGCCGGAGCCGCCTCGAGCGTCACGCCGGCCGGCGTCGAGACGGACAGCAGGGTCCGGGATGCGCCCGACCGGCCCGGGGCAGCGAGAGGGACCAGTCGTCGACTCCCGAGGCCCCGACCTCGGGCGGCGGTGTCCGCCAGATCAGGCAGATGCGGTCCGGTCAACTGGGGTCGAGCACGATCGACCAGGCCGACGATCCCGCCCGCAGCAGCGCGGCCGCATTGGGCTCGACGGCCGCCCAGAGGATCGTGCTGCCGGGAGGGAGCTCGATGGTGAGCAGCCGGCCGGTGTTGGGGACGACCTCGTAGAGGCCCCGGCCGATGACCGACCAATCCGGCATCACGCTCAGGGCGACGTCGGCCAGCGACACCCGGGCCAAGTCATCGCGCGTCCCCGGCGGCTCCGGCCCGCCCGGCGGCAACTGGACTCGCAGGGCCCACGCCTCCTTGACCACGCGGAAGGCGCCGGCGGGCGTCCCGGCGTCGCGAGCGAACTCCCGGTCGCGGAACCGGGAAGCGTAAAGGACCGGCTGCAAACCGGTGGCGTCCTCCGCGGTCAGCGGGCGGCCGGTGGCGTTGACGATCCCGAGGTAGGTGTCGACGGCACCCCGTCCCAGCGGCGATACCTCGGGGTAGATGACCTCTCGCCCCGGCCCCAGTGGGAGCCTCGAGGTCAGCACCAGCCGATGCGAGCCCCAGAGGAGACGCCTCGGCACGATCGAGAAGAACGCCGACGGAAGTTCGACCCGCGGCGGAGGGGGATCGTCGCCCGCGATCTGCAGCCTGGCCCGCTGAGCCCAGGCTGCCGGAATCCTGAGATCGATCCGGTCGAGGCCCCCTCCGATGACGTCGTAGCGGACCACGGCGACCCATTGCGCGAAATCGGCGTGGATCGTCAACTGGCTCTCGACGACGACGGAGACCCGCGGCGGCGGCGACTCCCACGTGAGCTCGCCCAGGCGGGCCGGGTCGTTCACCTGGTAGGACAGCAGGAACGCGGCCGGAGCCGCGGACCCTCCCGCGGACGCCGGAGCCGCGCCGGCATCCGTGGCGCCGGTCGTCGGCTCGGGCGACGCAGCGATCGGGATGGGCGAGAGGCCCGAGCCGCCCCAGAGCACCGCCTTCGTCCTGGACGTCACCATCAGCGATCCTCGACTGACCTCCGCCCCGGGCCAGCCGAGCCATGGCGTCCGGACGCGGTGCGACCGGACGCCGATTCCGAGCGGATCGTCAGCCGACGGGATCCAGCCGACGATGCGGAGATGCCGGGGTCAACCGGCCTCCCCTCGCCGCCAGATCAGGTGGAGTCGCCGGCCGGCCGAAACGGTCCAGTCGATCAACCCGACGCCGGACACCCGCGTGACCTCCATGCCTTCCGGAAGCTCGGCCCCCATGATCGGAGATTGGCCCGAGACCTCCTGGATCTCGGCGTCAACGGCCAACACGATCCGGCCTGACTCGATCTGGACGCGCGCGGCGGGGCGAATGACGACCCGAGGCGGCGCGGGACCGGTGCGGAGCACCACGTCGGGATCGCGGTCGAACCGGCTCGTCCCGCAGAGGGTCAGCGGCTCCTCCGGCAGTTGGCCCCACGCCTTGACGAACGCCTCGTCGTCGATCGGCTCGGTGTCGCGGAGGGGGACGAGCCGGCCCGTCCAGTCGCCCGGCCTGCGGACGCCGAGCACGCCCGTGAATCGCTCGGCCGCCACCGGCCGGATGCCGGGGAACCCGCGGACGATGGCGGTCGCCCGGTCGTCGGCGCCGGCGGCCCGGCGGCGGCATCGGGGCGATCCGGCAAGGACCTCCAGCAATCGATCGACACGTTGCTGGCGGGCGGCAGCGGCGGGTCGAAGGTCAGGAGCCACTGGCCGCTCCCGGCATCGTCCTCCCAGTAGACCCGGGACGGGCGATCGGTATGAACCGATCGCAACAGCAAGCCGGCGTCGTGAGCCAGTCGGACCGAGTCGATCGCCTCATTCCGGCGATAGTTCAGGCGCGCACGCAGCCGGTCGCCGGCCGGGGTCACGTCCCAGAGGATCAGGCCATCGACGGCCCCGAGCTCCCGCGCCGCGGCCCCGCGACCGGACCTGGTCCAGCGCACGACGATCCGGTCGTTCGGGCCGAGCCGGCCGGCCAGCGATTCATCGGGCCGGCGCTCGATCCGGCCGCGGCTGACCGGGGTGCCCTGAGGAATGTCGTCGGCCGGTCGGTCGACGATCAGGACGGCCATCGGTGCGGCATTGACGGGCAGGTTCAGCACTTGCGCGCCGGCTTCCTCGGTCCGAGCCGCGGCCCACCTGCGGAGGCGTAGCTGGTAATTCCCGGCCGTGGGCAGGACGACGGACGCCCGGTCGCCGCCGGGCTCCACGGCGATCGGCACCGGCTCGCCTCCCAGCGTGGCCGAGATGTCCCGCGCGGACGACACCGGGATGCGCCAGGCGAAAGGCCCGGTGCCGCGGGCGGCCAGCTCGAGCTCGGTCTCCACCAGGATCTCCTGCTCGTTCCGGCGCACGACGCGATGGGCGGCCGATATCGCGGTGACCGACGACCGCGGTGGACCGACTTCGGCCGTCGGCCGGATCAGGCGCCGGAAGTCCTCTAACCGCAGGATCACCCGATCGGGGGGTCGGGCGGGATCGAAGGTCCCGTCGTAGGGGAACAACGCGACGATCGGCGGGTCGTCGCCCGCCGGGGCCGCACTCGACCAGCCCACCGCCAGCGCGCCCAGGAACAGCGACGCGGGCCCGGCGGCGGCTCGGGCGGCGCCGCGGACCAGCGAGCTGTCGTTCCGGACGGCCGTCGGCGCAGGCGCGGCCGACCGGCGCGACCTCCGCGCCAGCTCGGCGATGAGGATGGCCAGCGAGCCGGTGAGCCCGCCGGCCGTGAAGGCGCCCGATCGCGCGGGCAGGACCCGGTCGAGCAGCACGCAGGCGGCCGCCGCCAGCGCCGGCAGGAGGATCGCGCGTCCCGATGCCCGGCCCGGCCATGCCAGCCACGCCATCGCCAGCAGGCCGGCGATGATCCAGCCCATCAGGGCCCGGCGAGGGGCGTCGACCAGGTGCACGAAGGCGTCGGCCCCGGGCCAGCCCGACACCGAGAACCGCCGGATCAGCCGGCCGGGGAGGGGCCGATTCCGCTCGGCGGCCTGGTCTGCGGTCGAGCCGCTCCTCGGGCCGACCTCGCCTCGCCAGCGATCCACGGTCTGGAAACGGTCGTTGCGGTCGAAGCCCCAGGCGAGGGACTCGGCGATCGCCGCCAGCCACGGCCCCCGCCGGCTGAACCGGGGTAACTCGGACTCCGTCGTGATCAGCAAGGCGTCGGAGAACGGCACGACCGCCAGTCCGTGCTGATGGAGCAGCGCCCGCGCCGGATTCCGCCGATCGATCGCCAGCCGGCCAGGAAAGCACGAGGATTTCGGCCCCAGCCCGGCGGAGGCCAGCGCGAGTCGATCGACGACGAGCGGCCAGGGCCCCGAGTCCCACCGGCTGAACCACTCGGCGAACGACCATTCGGAGGGTGCGGGCCGACCGAGCTGAAGCTGGCCGTCGAGCTGGCGGAGCGGCTCGGCTGGGCCGGGTTCGCCACGGCCGGGGAACAAGAAGGGCCAATCGACAGTCGAGAGCCCGAGCGAAGCGCACGGCCAGTCGGCCGGATCGGACGGGTCATCGACGACCAGCCCGGCGCCGGGGTCGAGGACCTGCCAGCCGGCAGGTGCCGCGATCTCCCACGTGAACGACAGACAGGGAAGGTCCAGCCGCGGCCAATCGGGACGCAGGAGCGACCCGTCGCCCATCGGCCCGGTCTCCACGATATAGTCGACGACGATCGCGCTGGACCGGGTCCCGCTCGCCGTGGCGAATGCCGGCATCGAGAGGCGCTGACCCGATCGGATCGGCGCCACGTCGGTGCCGTCGCGGCGCACCCGCACCAGAGTGGAACGCTCCGGAAGGACCAGCTCGAGCGACCCGGCCTGATGGATGTTGACCAGCAGGCGCAGCCGATTGAGCGTCCGACCCCGGCCGTCCAGGGATGTGGTGAGCAGGGCCTCGCGCACGACTCCCGGCATGGGCAACGGTGCCCGCGGCTCGGTGGTGAGCTGCAACCGCGCGCCTGGCTCCGAGTAGGAGAAGGCGTGGACGATCCGGTCGCGCGCCTCGCCCCTCGCGTTCGGCCCGACCGGCTCACTCGGGATGAGGCCCGCCTTCGATTCGAGCGCCGAGGGGTTGAGTCGTCCCAGGCCGCTGGTCCGGGCCGAGGACTTCATCCCGGCCGGGGTCTCGACCAGGATGATCCCCTTCTTGAGGAACTCGCCGGGCACGTAAAGCAACGGGACGAAGCCGCCCGACGACCACGGCATGATCGCCCGGAAGGAGACGGTCTTCTCAGCCAGGGCGGGGAGGTTCAGCGGCAGGGCTCGCGCCGATGAGCCGCCCGGGAGGTCGATTCGCGAGCGGGCCGCCCCTTCGATCGGCCGCAGCTCGCCGCCGTCGTCGCCGAAGAATCGCCAGGAAGCCAGCGGGTCGCCTGACGCGTCCACCCAGATCGGGATGGCTTCCAGTCCGACGGCGCCCGAGCCGACCACGAGCGTGCCCTCGATGGAGAGGTCGCGTCCGTCGGGAGCGAGACGGGCCCGGGCGCGGATCGAGGCCCGGGGATCCCGATCGGTCCGCTCGCGATCGAGACTCGCCGCGGCCGGGTCGGCCGTCCATCGCCAGGCGAGGGCCTGCCGGAGCCCCGCGGACGGGGGCGCGTTCGCCATCCCCGGGACCTCCGCGGGATCGATCCAGGCCAGGCCGCGAGCGCGGACGGGCCGGATCATCGTGCCCTCGTCGCCCCACGCCACCCACGCCTCGTCCGCGACCGCGGCCCCGACCGGGCGCACCCGCGGCAGCTCCAGCGGGGCCCGTGAGGACGCTGCGCCGGCGGTCGCGCCGATGATCAGCGTCCCATTCCCCTTGGCCAGCACGGCGACCGGTGGCATCACCCGCAGCCGCGTCGCCCCCGATGGCAAGATCGAGGAATGCCAGGCCAGCGGGTCGGCCAGATCCTGGATCCGCACCTGATCGGGGAGCCAGGCCGGGGATAGATCGATCTCCAACTGCGAGACCGAGCCCCGCGACACCGACCAGTCCAGGCGACACTCGAGTCGGGCCGGCGTGCGGCCCATGTCGAGGTGTCCGCGGACCGTGCAGCTCACTTCCGGCCGCGGCCGGATGAAGACCAGCTCGGCCACGGACCGGGACGATTCCGCCTCGAACACCAACCGATCGGCCGCATCCGGATCGCCACGCCCGGGGGGCACGAGCCGACCGGCCCGCTCACGGCACTCGCTCACGGCGCGGAGCGGATCGAGGATCACGGTCGTCCGGCCGCCGGTCCAGGTCGCGTCGAGGGGGCGGATCGCCGGGATCCGCCAGGCGCCCTCCGAGGGCACACGCGCATGCGCGAGGAACCGCAACGTCGTGGACCTCACCCCCTCACCGATCGTGACAGTGACGCGCGTCCCGGTGGCCGGATGCTCCACGCGATACCCATGCACGGCCTCGCCGACCACATCGATGAGTTCCAGGCCCGGATCGAGTTCGGCTTCCAGCCGGCCGGCGTGGCGAGGATCCATCTCCAGACGGCAGTCGGCGGTCCAGTTGAGTATCGCGCCGGCCGGTTTGGCCGGCCGGCCGAGGTCGACCTCGGTCGTGCAGGTCACCCACGCGGCCGCCCCGGCGCCGGCCTGGCCGCGCTGGCTCGCGTCGCGGACTTCCACCTCGAAGCGACCGGACTCGCCGGCGAGTTCCCACAGGCTCAGGGAGGGATCTTCCGCCGCCACCGGCCCGCGGCGGATGCCCCGCTGACTGGACGCCGTCCATCCCCGGGGCAACTCCAGCTCCAGCACGGTCGTCTCGACGGCCGGCAGACCCAGGGAGAACCCGCGTCCCCGCGAGAGCGGGCGCGGCTGCTGTTCCCACTCGACCTGGAGCGTCTGCTCGCGCCCGGAGGCATCGACCCGGAGTACGGCCCCCCCCGAATCGCGGGCCCCGACTGGCGGCGCTGACCCGGCTCCAAAGAACATGGCCGGGGTCCACGGCTCGAGCGGGAACTCGACCGATCCGGCCCGACCCACGACCACCAGCTCGGATCGGCCGTGGAGCAGCCCCGACTCCCACCGCGCGCGGTGGCGGGCCCGGATGAGCCGGGCGGCCACGGCAGGCCGGCCACCCGCCGGCTCCCGGTTCGCGGCCTCGACCCGCGATTCGAAATCCCCGGGCGAGAGCACTCGCCATTCCGTGCCCGGTGGGAGAAGCCTGGTCACATCCTTCGCCGGCACCCGGACGCGGATGACATCCGAGCCCGCCACGGCGGTGCTGGGAGACAGCGTCAAGGCCACCACCAGCGCCAGAAATATCGGGAGGGCGCGGCTCCGTCCGAGCCGCATTCCTCTCCCGCAAATCGAGGCCCGGTTCGAGCCCGATCTCGTCGCGGGTTCGGACCGAGGCTCACCCTCCCGGATCGGGGGTAGGCCTGGCTCCTCCCCCGGTCCGCAGCGCACGCGGCGCCGGCGCTTCGCCGGGCCGGTCAAGACGTCAATCCATACCGGCCTGGATTCCATGAATGCCGTTCCCATGCCCCGGTCAATGCAACCGATCTGAATGACGCAATCGACCCTGTTAGACTACTTTATCCAAACTGACATTGGGTTTGTTTCGCGATTTGGCTCATCTCTCGACTCGTCGCTGAGGGGAGACCGCATATTCAACGTGAGCGACAATAACACCGCAATCAGTCTAGACCGATCATCTTATTCATTCTGCCATTGGGTTCGTTTCGTCATCTTGTCCTCGTCGCCCGGATGTGCCAAGGAGGCCTCCCAATCTATACAGACTTCGTATTCTGCGCAGATTTGGGTTCGTTTGGTCGTTTCTGGCCCACAGTTCATGAGGTTTCTGGTTTTGGCGACGTCGAAGAGGCGGGACTCCTCGATCGCTGCCTGCATGATACATGCACAATCAGTATACAAAAGAACATATTCCCGCAGATCTTTCTCATTTTGACATTGGGTTTGATTCGCATTTTCTTCGTAGGGCGATCGCCTCGATGGAATACCGCGAGTGCGAACACTCTTGCATGCTACGCGTGCCGGTTGAAGTTTCTCGGTTTCCCATTCAGTGTGCTCTGCGGCGACTGGGCCCCTCGACTTGTCTGCTCCCCACGCCCCCACCATCATAAATAATCACCGGAAACGCGGCGCGAGTTGCGCAAATTCTCGCTGATCCGTCATTTTGTGAAGATTGGTCGTCGTAACCGATTTTGCACTCCGCAGGATCGGGTTTCTGTTCGTCGTCGAGAGAAGTCCGAAGCGCGCAGCATACCGCGGACCCGAGTGGTCACGATGTCAGCATGTGGTGTCCTCCTGTTGCGCTGCGTCAACGCGATCCTCATCCAGAAGTTGATTGCGCTTCTGGTGGAACGGATGGCCATGACCACGCGCTCATTCGCTCTTGCCCGGCTCTGTCGGCATCGGGAAGCGTTCTTGAAACCACGCTTCCCAGAGCGGTGTCTCGTGGGCGACGGTTCCGGCCGCCTGATCGCCGTAAAGGTAGAGGTTCAGCGCAACCATGCTCTGGCCGCCGGGGAAGCTGAAAGCGCCAAGGGCGGCTACGCCCGGCCCCGGCTTGTCGAGCCGCAGCAGGGCGTCGTACGGACTCCGGCTGACGTACTCCGCCACGCCGCTGAGCGCCGGGACACCCGCGGGCGCCGTCCAACGCTGCTCGACGCTCAAGCCTTTCAGTCCCAATGCCGCGGTCAGCGTTTCCCAGGCCTCCGCTTCGGTTCCCGCGACGGGAGCCACGAACTGCCTGATCGCGGAGCGTTGGCCGCGGAAGTGCGCGAGATAGATCCGCAGGGTGCGGAAGAAGCCGGGCCAGCCGAATTCGGTGCTTTCAAGCTGGTTGTCCCAGTCGTCGGTGCTGGCGAAGAGGCTATTCACCACACGGACGAGGCACACACCACCCGCGCGTGCTTCGACGCTCCACTCGGTTGCGATGGGCGGCGAGCCACCCCAGCCCTCGCCCTGCGCGGTAAACATCCGCGGCGGATCCCAGGCCATCACGGCAGAACGGGACTCCATGCCCGGGCCGAAGTTCAACTTCAATGCGACGGGCTTCCCGTCGCGCTCCTCGAACTCAGCCGGCACGAACCAGGACGAAATACCCGGTCCGGTGGCGATGGCCTGCCAGACTTCCTCCGGCGTGCCGGGGACCTCGACTTCGACCTGGACCCAGCGGCGTCCGGAGGCTTCTTTCTTCACGCTCATGATGGCTCCTTGGGGTTGGATTTCTGCGGCAAGGGGTGCGCCACGACGACCAGGCGATGCGCGCGGCCGCCGGGGGCGGATTCATCGTGATACTTCGAAACCAGTTTCGTGATGGCCTCGGTGAGTTCGTTGCTGAAAGCCGCCCGGTCCGTCGCCGACCGGAAGCGAACCTCGGTATCCACCGCCAGGGTCGCCAGGCGTTTGCCCGCCTCTTTCGCACGACGAACGAGGTCGCCCACCTCGCGGACGACCCGTGCGCCCAGGGCGATGAGATAGCTCGCGGACAGCCGATCGATTTCCCGATTCGGATCCGCGGCGACCGGGCCCAAGGCGCTCGGCGAAACGACGTAGGAAGCCGCCGTCGCCACAAGGAGCCGTTCCGTCAGCCCGCCCCACTTGCGTTCCTGGGCCAGCCGCACCAGCCCGTGCGCCTCCAGCGCGTGCAGGTGGTAGTTGACCTTCTGCCGAGCCAAGCCGACCCGCGTGGCCAACGTCGCCGCCGACGCGGGCACGGCCAGCTCGGAGAGGAGTCGACTCCGCATCGGCTCCAAGGCCACCGTCGCCGCCGCCGGATCATCGATGACTTGGATGTCGAGCATGAGGAGAGGGTAGCCTTGACAACTATTGTTGTCAAGCGTGAATCAAGGTTTTTTCTGCCGAATTCGCGGAGTCGATGGCGTGCCGCAGAATTGTGAAGTTGCGGCGAGGTCTCCTCCTCTGACCGCTGGTCGGACCGACGCGCGCAACGGCCCGGCGCGCGTCGGTATGGTTAACCGAAGTAGCCGGGAAGCGACTTCACCGCTCGGTCTAGCTCCGTACGTTTGTCACCCTCGGCCCGTGAACGGGTACCCCGCTCCGCCGGGGGCCGAGTCGAGGTGGCAGACGGCGGGGCGGGGCGGAGCAGGAGACGCGACACGGCGACTTCCCCATTTCTATTCGCTTGCGTCCCCGGTTCCGCCCCATCGCCATCTCGACGTCTGACGCTGCCGCTCCTGGCATCGGCGAGACTCGTGGGGGTGCGGCGGCTACCCCCCGATGACGGCGACGGCTGAGATCTCGACGAGGAGGTCAGGATTCACGAGCCCCGCGCACCGGACCGTCGTTTTCACCGGCGGGACCTCGCCGAAGTACCGCCGGTGGATGTCCGCGTACCCATCGAAATCCGCGAAATCGACGAGGAGGGTGTCCGTACCTACGACGTGCCGCAGTTCGCCGCCGCCCAACTCGTTGAAGGCGGCGCGGATCTGACGGATGACGAAATCCGTCTGATGGGCGATGGTCGACTCAGCGGTCACACCGCGCTCGTCCGACGCGACGGTGCCGGCGATGAAGATCATGGCACCGACGCGAACCCCGCGGGCTTAGCCCATCTTCGACTTCCATACGAGCGGCGTGGAGACCGCGACCCTGTCAGGGCCCAAGGCGCGTCGTAACCGGCCACGAGTCGATATTGACAAGCGTGCAGATGGCATCGAGCCGCGGAGGGACTTCCCGGATGCTTCGGTCGATCACACGCATGGCACTAACTTAAGCGCAACTCTTTATTGCTAAAGAACTTGTGTTAGTGGCGGTCGGGTCTTTCATGGACAATATCCTGTTGTGTTCATTTGGTTGATGGAAGGCGAGCCGGGAAACATAGGGGTTCAGATGGAGCCGCTGGGAATCAGGCCCAAGGAACCAGGAATCCAGTGTCCACAAGTCTAAGTGCGATTGGAAGTTGCGCTTAAGCTGGTGCCATGCGTCCGACGACACCGAAGCAGTTTGGGACGACGCATCAGAGGTGCCCTCACTTCGCAGTTCATGCAGCCCACGGCGGGAGCTTGGCGGTACGGGTGGCTGAACCGTTCCTCGCGTCACGAGGCCGCGTCCTATCATTGATCTTATTCTCGGTTGAGGCGCATGTCGGCTCAGGGCGGCAAGCGGCATCGACGCTCGCCCTGTTCCTGCTCGAAACGATCTTGCTGGCCTCGCGGATGCGATCCGAATGCCGCCTCAAGCGAAGGCGGAGGAAAGCATGTTGAAGATCAGGGACGAAGAAGCAGAATCCTCAAAGAGCGGCATCGCCCCTTCCTGAACCACCTCATCGATTTCTGGATCGGAAGCCGCAACATGTGGCTGTGTCTCGTTCATCCTCCCCGACTGTGAACGCGAGAAATGCGACGCTACGGCGCCCCGACATTAAACTTCTGAACGCGGTGATTGTAGGCGTCCACGACGTACAGTTCTCCGCGGCTGTCGAGCGCCACGCCGTGGGGAGCCAGGAACTGGCCCGGCTCTTTTCCCTGTTCACCGAAGCCGCGCAGATAACGTCCATCGCTCGTGAATTGCTGGACTCTGCCTCCGGCGGCGCTGATCCACAGGCGGTCTTCGCGGTCGCAGCAGATGGCGATCGGGCCGTGCATCTTCCCGATGGGCTTGAAGTCCCGGCCGAAGCCGCCGGGGCGATCCTCAAGGGTGCCGAAGCCCAGGAGGAAGGTACCGTCGGAAGTGAATTTCTGGATGCGGCCGTCCATGGCTTCGGTCGTGTAGACGTTGCCCCGCTTGTCGATCGCGACGAAATCCGGGCCGCCGGCTCGCGACCTGGGATTGGTATTGCCGCCGAACTCGCCGGGCTTCGTGCCGTGCTTCCCCCAGGCAAAGAGGAACCGGCCGTCGGGGTCGAGCACTTGCATGCGGTGGTTGGTCTGATCGGCGATATAGACGCGGCCGTCCAGGGCGATCGCCAGGCCGCCGGGGTAATTAAACTCACCGGGTCCGGCGCCGGTTTTCCCCCACTCGTGGAGAAGCTTGCCGGAGGGAGCGTAAACAGTGAGCCGGTCGGGGTTCGTGTCCTTGGTCCGCGCCGAAGCCGGGAAGTGGCTGAGGTAGAGATTCCCCGCCTTGTCCAGTGCAATGCCGCCCGGGTTCGGCAGCACGGCGATGACGGTCAGCAGCTTGCCGTCGCGGTCGAATTTCTGGACGCGGTGATTATAGTGGTCCGTGACCAGCACTTCATCCGAGCGGTTGACGGCGATCCCGATCGGGAAGTGGAACTCGCCGGGTTTGGCTCCCTGTTTCCCCCAAGACAGGAGAAAGCGTGGCTCGGCCGCGCGCGAGGGTTGGTTCGTGACGACAAGCAGGATGAGGGCCAGCGCGAGCTGAGCTCGTCGGATGGGCTCGGCACTGGAGATCGTGATTGCGCTTGTCATCGGACCTGAACTCGAGCATCGAAGGCACTGGGGATGACCACACCGGATGTTCACCTCTCGCCTTCAACCATGACGTCGAGATCATCGTATCCGAAAGCATCCGCCTTGTTCCAGTTCAGATGGTCGAGCGAAACCTCGCAGGGGATGGACTGCCTGGGATCGAGTCGTGCCGCTGACCAGAATGATCGACGCCAAGGGCGGCCGGGGAACCTACCGGGAAAGAAACCTGCCTGCACCGATCCCACGACCGCAAGACCAAGCGGCTGTGCCCCGGTTGAATCCTCCCTGGTCTCACTCCGGACGATACACGTCGGGCACTTTCTCGGTCTCTCCCAGCATCTCGAGCGCTCGGTCCACGAGTTTCTCCAACTCGTCGAGCTTTCCGCCGTTCGCCAGCGGCTGGGCGCCTTCCATGAGCTTGCCCACCGCCGAGGGGTCCTTGCCGCTGCGGTGCCAGCGCTCGATCCCCGCCCGCGCCCGCCTCATCTTCGCCTGAATGCGCACCTGAGGGTTTCCCCTGGAGGAGGGCTTCTCCGCCAGCGGTTGTCCCGCCAGGAACTTGTGATAGGCCGCGATCGCTTCCTTACCGAAGGCGCTGTCCCGAAGGCGCCTGGGGAGGTCCTCGCCCGTGGCGCCCGTATTCACACCCACGAGGACGCAGCCGTGGTTGTAGTGCCAGGCGAGGTAGGTCTCCCAGTCCACGACGGAACCGGGAACGCCTGCGTTGGCCTCCACGCCCGCCCAGGCGGGATTCCCGTGCTTCTCCAGCTCCTCATAGATGGGTTTGAAGCCCTCCCCGAGGACCCCGACCGGGTAGGTGGTCCAGCCGGCCCGGCAATACTTGTTGAAGGCCGTCCAGATGGGGGCGTTCATCTCCTCGATGGGAGCGGGCGCGGCGACGTGGGGGTAGAGCTTCTCCGCGGGGATACCCGCATCGACGAACTGCTCGCACCAGAAGGCGATGGTCTCCTGAACGATCTTCGCGAGGGCCTTTCGGAAATCGTCCGGTGGATGGTCCGCGCTGAAGCCACGATCCAGGAGCGCCCGGTAGCCGAGCGGTCCCGCCGGCACGCCGTCCTCCTTCATCATCTTCGTGCGCTCGGGATCCGGTCTTGAGTAGTCGTCGATACCCGGCTCCGAACCCACCAGCACCCCCGCGAAGAGGGCTCCCTTGCCTGCCGCCTTGAGTTTCGCGATCTCCTCGCGGAGGACCGGCCCGATGATCTTTGAGACGATCCGCGTGACCTCGGCCCGCAATTTCTTGCTGGTAAAGCACATGCTCGGCGGCAGGCGTTCCAGCACGCCCCAGTTCAGGTACCGAACCTTGTTCGGCGGTCCGTCCCAGCCGTGCCACTCGACGTTGTACTTGTTGTTCGGGTCGTAACCCGGCTTGTTCGGATCGAACCAGTTCCAGAGGTCCGGGCGGTTCTTCCAGGCGAGATGGAAGTCGAACTGCAGCATCACGGCCATGTCGTGCTCGCGCGCCGCGGCGAACGCCCTTCGAATGAGGCTGGGCAATTGCCCCTCGAATTCATAGGTCGAGAGGGGCAGGCCGAAGCCCAGGAGCCGGGTCTGGCCGTCGCCCTTCATGCCGACCCGCTCGGCCAGCTCCCCTGCTTTCTCGGGGAGATTCCAGAAGACGAGGTATCTCGGTCTTTCCGACGTGGCAGGTGCCTTGCTATTCGCGGGCGGGGCCGGACCGCTTTGCTCTCCCGCATCGGCCCAGGCGCAGGCCGGCAAGAGGATGACCAGTCCCGTCAGGGTCAATGCGGCCCCTCTCCGTTTCAGAGAGTGGACGAGACGCGAAAGATCAAGAAGCGAATGCACCAGGCGGCCCGTGTTGCCACCTTGAAAGAGACGTCCGCTGATACCGAAAATGGCCATGCGCGTCGCTGCCGTATGTCCGTGTCGAAATGGAATGAGCCTCGATTGCCCGCCGCCGGGCGACCGGCCCAGGCTCGTCTCGCCATCAGCTTACCAAGACGCCGTCCCGCGCTGATAGCCCGACCGTATCCCGCCTCCCGTCAGTTCGGTCGATCCGACCGACGCGCACTGCGCCCAGTTCAAGGGAATCGCCCGTGTTTGGCCGCCCGCCTGTCGAGCAGGGCAAAATGCCGGCCCGCCAGGGCGGGCCTGAGCGGTCGGCCGCCAGGGCGTCGATCTCAGGAGCAGCGATCGCCGTTCCGACCTCGCGCGTGGACCGATGCCGATGCCCCGGCCGCTCGGGCCCGGGTCGCAGCCGATTCGGCCGGCGGCTCGCTCGGCCGGGGAATCCCGTTACCGGGGCCGGCTGCTACGGCGACCCGCTCTCCCGAGTCCTTCTCGCCCGGTCGTCACGTCGGCACCTTCGAGTTTCCCGTGGCGAGATCCTCGATCCTTTGTCGTTGGCCCCCGATGAGGCTGACGGCCAGTTCGGTCAACTCCTCGGAGTTCTCGAGGAGCGACGAGGCGGGCCCCTCCGACCCGTCTACCGGGCCCATCGCCACCGCGCGCGACGAGGCGGCCAGCAATACCGGGGCGGTGCCCAGGAATGTGCCGTTCGTGTGGTCGAAGAATTCGACCGTGCCGTCGCTGGCGGGCGCACCGGCAGTAGTGACGGTGGCCGTGAGTGTGACCGCCTGGCCGGGCAAGGCAGCCGGCGCCGACGAGACGAGCTGGGTGACGGTCAAGCCGGCGGCCTGGGACGTGAGGGTGCTGGTGCTCGGATCGAAGGTGACTCGATTGAAGGCGTTACCCGGCTCGACGATCAGCATGCCGGCGACGTGGACGAACGGCGCGGAGCCGTCGGTAGCGAGGATGTTCGAGTGCGTGTCGTCCGGGGCGCCGAGGATCAGCGTCCCGCCGTCAACCTCGATGAGCGCCTGGCTGCCGGCGAAGTTGCCCGAGACGAAGTCATCCATCGGGATCAGCGTGCCACCCCTCACGACGATCGTCAACGCGTCGGTCGCCGTGCCCATGAGAGAGTTGGACCAGGTCACCGTCCCCTGGACGACGGTCACAGCCGGCGACACCCCCACGGCATAGTTCGAGTACCCCGCCAACGTCTGGAGCGTTTGAGTGCCACTTAGGGCACCGGTGCCGGCGCCGACGGCGACGACGTTGTCCGCTATACCGGACGCCCCGGTCGCATTGGGCTGGAGGCCCACGGAAGTGGTTGTCTCCAGTGTTTCCGGGTCAACATCGACCCATTCTGTCAAGAAGTCTTCCCAGTCAGTGGCTGCGTTTCCAGCGACGTCCCCGGTGGCGGCGCCACCGATGATGGCCGTGGCGACGATGGCCGATATGAACGCAACCTGTGTCAACGTCTGGCTCCCGCCGCTGGCGTAGGGGTTGGTGACGCTGACGTACTGCGTAATCCCCAGCAGGCCGGAATCGGGCCCCGAGACGTCAACCTGGGCGTCGGCACTGGTGGGGTCGATCTCTGTGTCGAACACGACTGGGCTCGTCACGTTCAGATGGACGACAGTGGGGTTGTCAAGATTCGTGCTCCATGCCGTCGGCGGGGCGCCGTTGATCGTCTGCAAGGCGATCTCCGCTTCGGACAGGTTCGCGACGTCGATGATGACCGTCGGGTTCGTGAGCACGACGCTGACAACGTTGGGGTCGAGCGGGCTCACGACGATCGGTGACGCGACGGTCGCGAGGCCGCTGCTCCGGTGGTCCTGGTCGAGCGCGGTCACGATCGGGGTGTACGGGCCCGCGGCGCCGTAGGCGTGCGCGACCTCTAGCGAGGCCGGCCCCTGGATCGTCTGGATGTCGCTGCCGTCGCCGTTCCAGTCGATCGTGTAGCTGAACGTGTCATCCTGGTCGGCGGGCGTGGGGTCGGTCGCGGTGAGGGTGAAGGTCCCCTCGACCTGGACGGTCCCCGTCGTCGGCCCGGAGATCGTCACGGTCGGCGGCGGGCCCTGGTACTGGAAGGCGCCGATGTCGGGCGTCGGCGAGTCGAGCGGGAAGCCGCGCTGGTCGGTGGTGACGCCGGTGGCTTCGATCCCCCCAACCGGGAAGAGCTGCTCCGCCGGTTCGCCGTGCTCTCGCAGTGAAGCGCCGGCTTCCGGGCCGAGGTCGCCAGGACGGGAGTCCTCCGGAGAGCACGCGATCCCGGCGAGACCATCCGGCAACGAGCCTTGGATTATGCATGGCGCCGCCGGCGAGGGTGACGAGCGACAGAAGGCGTTCACGGGCGAAGGGTGAAGAGGTCTAGCGAGATCAGAAAGTGGCCTCCCCGAGCATCCGCCGTGGGACGGTCACCTACAATTGGCCATGCCACATCGGCGTCAGCTTCAACTGCGACTGCTGAACGGAGGCCTCATGAGCGATCACCCGACGGCGCTGGGCGGCACGTGCAACGCGCGCTTCGACCCCCTGCGCGAGCTGTTCGCCGCCAAACTCGAGTCGGGCGAAGACCTCGGCGCCTCACTCGCCTTCAACATCGATGGCGAGATGGTCGTCAACCTGTGGGGCGGCTGGGCCGACGAGGCCCGCACCGTACCGTGGACCGAGAACACGATCACCAACGTGTTCTCCACCACCAAGAGCATGACCTCGCTCGCCGCGCTCGTGCTGGTCGACTGCGGCGAACTCGACCTCGACGCGAACGTCGCCGCCTACTGGCCCGAGTTCGCGGCCCGGGGCAAGGCGGGGATCAAGGTTCGCCAGCTCTTGTCGCACACCTCGGGCGTCTCGGGCTGGGACCAGATAATCACCCTCGAGGACCTGTACGACTGTGACAAATCGACCGCCCTGCTGGCCGCCCAGGCGCCTGGTGGGAACCCGGGACGGCCTCGGGCTACCACATGCTGACCTACGGCCACCTGATCGGCGAAGTGATCCGGCGCATCACCGGCCAGCGCCTGGGTGAGTTCTTTGCCGCGCACATTGCGGGGCCGCTCGGCGCCGACTTCCACATCGGCCTGCCGCCCTCGGAGTTCCATCGCGTCGCCAACGTGGTGCCGGCGCCTGCCCCGTCCGACTCGCCGCAGCTCGACCCCAACAGCGTGGCGTTCAAGACTTGGACCAACCCGGCCATGAGCGCGGAAACGACCTGGACCGAAGGCTGGCGGCGCGCCGACGTCGGCGCGGGCAACGGCCACGGCAATGCCCGCTCGCTGGCGCGCCTCCAGTCGGCGGTGGCCTGCGGCGGCGAGGTCGATGGCGTCCGGCTGCTCTCGCCCAAGACGATCGACCGTATCTTCGAGGTGCAATTCAACGGGATCGACCTCGTGATAGGCATCCCGATCAAGTGGGGCGTCGGTTATGGCCTTGCCCCGGAAGGCCGGGTGTGTTCCTGGGGCGGCGCGGGCGGCTCGTCGGTGATTATCGACGTGGATCGCCGCATGACCTTCGCCTACGTGATGAACAAGATGGCGCCGGGCGGCGGGACCATCGCAGCGGCGCTGGCCGAGCGAGTCAAAGACATCGTGAATCGCTAAGCCACGTGCTCGACAGGATTTTCGTCATCCAGCCGCCGACGCGGGTAGCTTCCCAACCCCGGACACCGGCGATAAAAAGTTCTAACCGTGTCTTGTCGCCCCGACTGTTTCACAAACTCAGATCCCGCCGCTGGTTGCGGAAGCGACTGGCGACGGGATTCGAACTTTCGCGGGGCGGCCCGGCGAAGGAGATTGAACCCTCAGGCGCCGGCGAAAAGAAGTTCTAGCGGCGTCCAGTCGCCCCGAACTATCTCGCTTCGGTCCGACGACACCGAAGTCGATTGCTCCGATACCGCTTCGGTCGATCCGACCGACGCGCGCCTCCGGAACGCTCGGCCAAGCTGCCGGGGCCGCCTGCAAGAACGCTGAAGCTCGAAAAACCAGGATGGCGGCCCCGGTCAGTTTCAGCCGTTGGTTCGGCGCGGTGCGCTTACCCCTGTCCGGGTGGGCGCGGCTCCCATAGCTCGAATCGGTTGCCCTCCGGGTCGGTCGCCCAGCCGAACCGGCCATAGTCGTAGTCCTCGACTCGGTCGTCTACCTGCGCCCGGCAGCTCGGAGTTGGGCCAACATGGCGTCGAGGTCCCGGACGCGATAATTGACCATGAACGGTGCCGGGCCCGGACCGAAGTAGGAGGTGTCCGCAGGGAACGCAGACCAAACCGCCTGCTCTCCAGCCGCGGCAGACGTGAAAGCCCCGTAGGTCTGCTCTGGTTCGACGGGCACGCCCAAGTGTTCGCGATACCAGGCGGCGAGCGCCTTGGGATCGCGCGCTTTGAAGAATACACCGCCAATTCCAACTACCTGTTCCATGCAAACCCCTTTTCTTCGCGCCTCCGATACTTGTGATTCTCTCACGCAAACGCATTGATTATGACGGGCCAAAGTCGGCCGGTCAATCAGCGAACTTCCAAATGACTCGATGGGTTAGGAGGATTTCAGCCGCGCGCACTGCAGAAGCATTTGTTGCACGGCTCGCAGCTCGACCGCTCAACCTTACGACAGGAGTTTGAACAACTTCATCAGGCTTGGCCTTGGAGCGGTCTTGCGCGCTTCGGTCCGACGACACCGACGCATTGTTGGGCGAAGTCTCCCGCGATGCTATGCCGCATAAGGCAGCGAAGTCCACACGCGATTCGCCGGATCTCGCGTCCACCCTACGAACCCCGGTCGGCAGGAACCGGACGCCTGCCTGAGTGGGCAGTACATGCTCGAGCAGACCGTCATCGTCCGGCGCTTCAGCCCGGTCTTCCCCGAGAAGGCCCCGATCGCCGGCCTCGCGACGCCGGCCGGCCTCCCACTGGCCCGCGGCGCGTGAGAAAGAACGGGAGGGGGAGAGGGCCGGACGGCCAAGCCGGTATAATGGCGAGGAGGTACCCACGACCTGATTCAGATGATTCAGTATGGGAGCTCAGCGGTTCCGGGTCGGGAACCCTCACGACTCGCCCCGAGGATAAGAGGCACAGCGTCTCGCCGGGGGGGACCGTGGATCGATCGGGGGTGGCACCATGATTTCTCAAAGAGCCCGATTCATCTTACTCGCCTGCGCAGGGGATCGCCCTGCAGTCGATCGCACGCCCCAATCCGGCCGGTGAACCGCCCGACCCCGATCGCCTGGCTCACACCAAGGATGCGGTCCGCAGTCGATTGATCGTCCTCCGACCCGGCGGGGACGGCGATGCGCGGGCGGTCGTCGCCCTGGGACGGTCGGTCAGCTCGAACAACATCGACGACGTCAAGGGGACCGTGCAGCTCCTGCTCCACCGGGAGGTGATCCGCCAGGCGGTGTTGATCGCGGCCCGGGACGGGCTCGGCCTGGCGACGCGGGACGAGGTCCTCGGCGACCGGCCGCCCGAGGCCCCCGGCGGCGCGGCCGCCGTGGTCGTGAGCAACTTCCGCATGGAGCCGGGCGCCAGCCGGGTGTTCCTCCTTCGCGGCGACGGCGATGCGAAGGCCGAGGCCCTGCTGAGGCACGACCTCCTGCCGAACTCAGCCGCCGATCGCGACTACCTGCTGAAGCTCGCGACCCTGGCCGAGGGCTTGTCGCGGACCGCATTTCCCGAGGCCTTGAAGGCCCTGGGGCTCAAGGGGGAGCCGAACCGGTACCGCGCCGAGGCGGCGGCGCCGCCGAAGGTCGAGGATCGCCTGGGGCACTTGGGGTTCGTCGAGTCCCTCGCGGCCGTCCGCGACCTCCACGCGGCCATCCGGACCGACGGCGAGTCGCCGGCGCGCCTCGGGGCGCTGGCCCGCGGCTACGCGCAGCTCGGCGTCCTCTCGGAGTTCCACTGGCATCCGGCGCACAAAGCGTTCCAGGCCCGCGCCCTGCTGTACGCCGAGCGGCTGGTGGCGCGCGAGCCGAAGTCCCCGCTGAGCTTCTGGAACCGGGCGTTCGTCCGGGCGATGATCGGGCTCCCCGGGTTCGCCCGGGCCGACCTCGACGAGGCGCGGAAGCATGTCCCCGCGGAGAGAGCCGCCGTCCCCGTCCCGGACTGGGAGCCACTGATCGACGCCTATGTCGCCAACGATCGCGAGCGGCTGAAGGTCAAGGACGGGGAGCACGCCCGGCTCGCCGCCCTGCTCCGGCTGATGTCCGTCGAGTTCCCGGCCCACACGGCCCTGGCCCTCGGCGCAGCCCGCGACGTCGTCAACCTCGCCCCCGATTGCTTCCGCGCCTACGACGCGATGTGCCGGGTGCATGGCGTGTCCAACCTCCATCAGGCCACCACCGCCGGACCGGCCGCCCTGGCCGGGTCCCTGCCCGCCAAGCTGGGCGCCGTCGCCGCGCTGCCGCCGGGCGTGCGCGAGGCGCTCGGCCGGGAGCGGGACCTGGTCGGATGGGTCGAGTCCCTGGAACGCGCCGGCGCACCGGCCGACGACCGGGGAGAGCCGTCCTGGAGCGTCCTGGCTCACCTGGTCCGCGAGACCCTGTTCGCCCAGGTCTTCCACCGCCTGTATTTCCTGAAGGAATTCCTGTCCGTGCCGGTCGACGACTTCTGGGCGGCCGCCGGCCCGGTCGTCGCGGACCATCGCTACCGGCCGGTCCTGGAGGGTCTGGCCCTGCCACCGCAAGAGGCCGGCCGCGTCCTGGCCGAGTTCGCCGGACGGCTCGATCGGACCGACCTCGATTTCTCGGCGGCGCCCGTGTTCCAGGTGCTGGCGCGCGCCAGCCCGCGAAGAGCCTCGAGGCCTGGCAATTCGCCTGGATGCACAACGACCCGACCGTCCGCGGCTTCTCCCTGGCGATCGAGACGTCCGACCCCAAGACCCATCCGACCCTGGCCCGGGCCCTGCTCGAGACCGACCCCCGCTCGGCCTTCGCCATGTCCGTCTTGATCGAGCACGATTGGGACGGGGTCAAGGACAAGGTCCCCGCGTGGGAGAAGGAGGTCGGCGACGCCCCCGCGTTGCTCGCCGCGCTCGGGAGGCATTACAGTCGGACGAAGCAATATGACGAGGCCCAGAAGGCCCTCACGCGCTACGTCCGACAATCGCCCGACGCCTGGGCCTACGAGATGATCGCCGCGAACTACAAGGCCAAGGGCGATGCGGCCCGCTGGAAGGAGACGCTCGACGACTACCTGGCGAACGTGGAGGACTACGGCCTCGATCACGCCCGCGTCCGGGTCCAGATCGCCGACCATTTCATGGAGCAGAAGCGCTGGGCGGAGGCGCGTCCCTTCGCCGAGGCGGCCGCGCAGACCTGGGCCGCCTGGGCGATGGAGTGCGCCGCCCGGTGTGCCGAAGGATCGGGAGATTGGGACCGGGCCGAATTCTGGATCCGGCAGGCGACCGAGCGTTATGCCCCATCGTCCTGGACCGCCTGGTATCGCTTCTGCAAGAAGTCCGGCCACGGCGACGCCAAGGCCGCCCAGGCGTGGACCGAAGACTACCTGGCCGGGGCCGTCGGCCGCCCCGACCTCGCCCCTCCCCTCGTGGCAGGCTACTTCTACTGGTCGATCGGGTCGCTGAAGAAGGCCCGGGATTCGTTCGCCAGGGCGATCGAGGCGAACCCGTCGGAGACGATGGGCATCGCGCAGCCTCGCGCTCGTCGCCGACGAGCTGGGCGAGGCGGCCCGGCGCGACGAGCTCCTGACGCGGCTCTGCACCCAGCACAAGGACCGGGCGCCCAAGACCGTGGAACTCGCCCAGGTCTTCCGCGGCTGGCTCGCCGGCGGAGGCAAGGGGCCGGTCAACCTGGCAGCCGCGGACCGGGTCCTCACGAGCCTCGAGCCCGACAACCGAGGGAACCTCGAGTTCTTCGCCGGCCGGCTCCTTCTGACTCACGGCCGGACCGAAGCAGGCCGGGCCTACTTGAAGCGCAGTGCCGCGCGCACCAAAGACCTACGAATGGCTCAGGATTATCGCGGCCGACATCGTCGGCCGATCAAGGCAGGATGCGAAGCCGTGAACCTCATGCCGCACTCGGCATAGGTGGCAGAATACCGACCATCGGATTATGCCGACGAAGACTCCGGTGACCTGGTTCTTTTGGACGATTGCTGGGCCTATGGGTTCGCCCCTCGCTAAGCCGACGCGGAATAATCCGGACATCCTTTCCTTCCGGGACATTCTACCACCCAGGAAAGAAAGGGCCCGTGATCGAGCGACTCTGACCAGATGTATCTCCATCCCGACCTGCGGCTGGAGGAAGAAGGCCTTGGGATCGCAATGGGATCAGGGCTAGCCGCGCAAGAAGAAGGTCCCGCGCCCGCGAGCAGGGCAGCCCGGAGGTCCGGGAGCAGCGGCGGGAATTCTGCGAGGCGCTCGCCGGCGTGGACCCGCGCCGGCTGGTCTTCGTGGACGAATGCGGGGCCGACACGGTGATGACCCGGACTCACGGCCGGGCCCCGGCGGGTCAGCGGGTCTACGCGGACACCCCCGGCCACTGGGAGTCGATCACGCTGATCTGTGCGATGCGCCTCTCCGGCGCCCTGCCGGCGTTAGCCTTCCCGGCGCCACCGACACGGCGATGTTCGGGGACTACGTGCAGGAGGTGCTGGTCCCGGAGTTGAAGCCTGGCGACGTGGTGATCTGGGACAACCTCCAGCCGCATAAGTCGGAGGATGCGATCGAGGCGGTGGAGGCGGCCGGGGCGCGGGTGGTACCGCTGCCGCCGTGAAGCCCGGACCTGACGCCGATCGACGAGATGGTCTCGGAGGTCAAAGGGGTGATGAGGTCGGCGGCGGCGCGGGTGACGGGTGCGGTCTATGAGGCGTTCGCTTCGGCCTTGCATGACGCGACCCCCGACAATATCGCCGGATGGTTCCGTGACCGTGCGGCGTACGCTATGCAACTGTGAGGCGCGTCTCAGGCGGCGCTCGGGCGCGGGGCGGCTCCTGCGACGCTCCGTGCGCAGACGGACGGCCGCCAAACGCGATGATATAGCCATCCGGATCCTCGATGTAGAAGTCCTTCGTACCCCACGCCGTCGCGGTGAGTGGCCGGAGAATCGTCACGCCATTCGCGACGCACCGCTCGTAAAACGCTTCGATCCCGTCCACGCCAGCGGCGGCATCGAGATGCTCATGTTCGCGCCGGTGCTGGCGTTCGGCGTCGTTCTTCGGCGCTTCCTTCAGATGGAGTTCCAACCCGTCCAGTTCTCCAATCGCGTAGAACCCATCCCACGGCTCGCCGAACGTAAACCCGAGCTTCTGGTAGTAGGTCATCGAGCGCGCCAGGTCATCGACCAGGAACTGGGGAGCGAGCGATGTCACCCGCGGCTGCCCTTGGAGGTTGCGCATTTCGTGTTGACCCTTTGTGTATGTAGCCGCCTAACGTCCAAATGAGCCGCGCGGCATGGCGGCCGGATCGCACAAAACGACGGGCGAGTCGGCTCCATGTGGAGGTGAGGTGGTCATCATGTCCGCCGCTCACTCACTCGGAAAGAGCAGTTCGTTGCCATCGGGGTCGGCGATCCGGATCACGTCGTAGCCCCACCACGCTTTCTGGGCCGGCACCGAGCGCTCCGAGATCTCGCGGCGAAGCTCATCGAGCCCATCCCGGGTCAGCTCCACGAACAGACGGCCTTTGTCCCGCCGCGCGGCATCCTCACACAGGATGATTTCGCACTCCCCACGGTTGACTTGGCAGACTTTCCCCTTGCCGTCGGCTTCATGCCATCGTTTTTCGAACCCCAGCTTGTCGATGTAAAAACGAAGGGCGCCCTGGACGTCGGACACGAAGAACACAGGCCGCGCGTACCAGCGATGGGGGATCCGCTCGATGACAGTTGACTCGGTCATATTCAGGTCCTCACCCGCCTAACGACTGCGTTCACTTGCCGGGCCGGCTGCATGGAACGTGACGTCTCGAAAAACCGTAATGCCGGCCCGGTCAAGTGCAACGCTTGGTTAGCCGCTTACTCGCCATCCATCATCCACTGTGCCAAGTCATCTACCGGACGCGGAAGCCGGCCTTCAATCCCCGCTGACGGCGTACCGCAGAACAAGCACTCCGTTGCGGAACCGTCGCTCCTCGACTAGCTTTAGGTCCAGTCGCACACCATCCGGGAAGAACCGTTTTCCGCCGCCGACGACCACGGGGCAGACGATCATTTGAAGCTCATCGACAAGACCGGCCCTTAGTGCATGCGCGGCGAGTCCAGGACCGTCAATCGTCAGGTCGTGCTCGGCGATGGCCTTGAGCCGCCGGACCGCGTCGGGATCGAAGGCACGCTCAATTCGGGTCCGCGCTGCGCAGGCTCGGCGAGCGTCCTGGAGAAAACGATCTTGTCGGCCGCCTGCCACTGCCGCGCAAATTCGAGTACGAACCCCGGCTGGTCGGGAACGGTGTGCGCGGTTTCCCAGTAGACCATTGTTTCGTACATCCTCCGTCCGTACAGGTAGGTGCCGAATGACGACCCGAGCTCGTTAATGTAGGAGTGAACCGCCTCGTCTTCGGCAGCGCCCCACCCGAATCGGCCGTGCTCGTCTTCCGTGTGACCGTCCAGCGAAGTGAGCATCGAATAGATCAACTTAGCCATGCATCCCTCGATTCCAGTGAGCGGGTTCGGCTCACTTGTGATTCTCTCACGAAAACGCATGAATAATGACGGGCCAAAGTCGGCCTGTCAATCAGCGAACGTCCAAGTGACTCAATGGGTTAGGACGATTTCAGCCGCGCAAACTGCAGAAGCATTTGTTGCACGGCTCGCAGCTCGGCCGCTCAACCTTGCGACGGGAGTTTGAACAACTTCATCAGGCTTGGCCTTGGAGCGGTCTTGCGCAGCTTCGGTCCGACGACACCGACGCATTGTTGGGCGATGTCCCTTCTTTTGTTTGGGGCTCGCGGGTGTTCGCGATCGATCCTGACAAGGAACCGTGTCCGGGTGCTCAGGTCGTCGCGGAAGTCGATTGGACTCGCTGACCGTTCCAGACGGCGTTCAGAAACGCGACGATCCTGGGCACCAGGCCGGAATAATGCGTCGGGAAGTCGAGCCCGTGGCCGCCATGGACCAGGGCCAGCTCGTTCGGCACGTCGGCCGCCGTGAGCGCGGCCTGCATCTCCTCGGACTGGCTCACGGGGATGATCGGGTCCTGTCGGCCGTGCACCAGGAACATCGGCGGGTCGCCCGGTGAGATCTGATCGATCGGCGATGCGGCGATGTAGTTGGTCGGGACCCGGTCGGGAGGGCCTCCCAGGAATTCCGAGGCTGCCCCGCCCGCGTAGCGTTTCTGGTGGTAGAGCGCCACCAGATTCGCGGGAGTTGAGACGGCCACGACGGCGTCAACGGCCGAGGAGGTCCCGCCGCCGTTCTTCCGGGTGGAGTAGACCCCCAGCAAGGCGGCGAGATTGGCGCCCGCCGACTCGCTTCGGCGACGATCTCGTCGGGGTTGAAGTCCAGCGTGCCGGCCTGGCTCCGGGCCCACCGCACCGCGGCCTGCACGTCCTCGAAATTCACCGGCCACGTCGGCTTGCCGGGTGCCGACAGCAGGTAGTTGGGCGCGACCACCGCGTAACCCTCCGGCATGAACCCCTCGGCGGTACGCAGGCCGAACGCCCCCTTGTCCAGCTTGCGCCAGGCGCCGCCATGAATCGCGATCATGACGGGGTATCCCCCGGCCGGCGCGGGGGTCGCGGGCAGATAGACGTCGAGCTGCTCGGATTGGCCGCCCACCGTGGGAAAGGACACATTCTGAAGCTGGGGCCACGACGCGGTCGTTCCCGGATCGTCGGGCCTCGCATGCGGGCTTGCCGGCGGGGCGATCGCCGCGAAGGTCGAGAGCACGGCTCGCCCTTCCAGGCAGGCGACCGGCTGCGGCCGAAAGACCCGCCCGGGCCGCCGTCTCGCGCCTCTCGCCAAACGACGCCCGACCGCAAGAGCTTGCCTGACTCGCCCGACGAGAAGCGGCATGGTTGGGCGCCCCATTCTATGAGTGTATTAGATTTCGTAAATCACTTGTAAATCAGTGAGACGAGAGGTACCGCGAATCGTCGTCCGATTGCGTCTCGCATCGAGGCCCGGACGCGGCATGGCGATCAGACCAGAAGTATTCCCCGCCGTTTCCCGCCACGCAAGGAATCGGGGCGGATGGCCGGCCATGCGTGTCCATGTGCTGGCGAGGATTGGCGGCCTACTCAGCGAGCTGCCGGCAGCCAGATCGTTCACGGGGCCTGACTCACTCCATCGCGATCGGCCCGCATCATCGGCGTTGTTCGCAGGATTCGATCAGTCCTTACAGGTGGGCGACTGCTCGCGGGACAAATGGCATGACCTGGCATGCCACGCGCTGCGTCGGGAAAGTACACCTTTGGCGCTGCAACTCGGATCACCCCATCCCTACTCCGTACCAGGAGTCACATCCATGCAACGCCGAGTAGCCGTATGCAACCGATTCCCTGAGGCCCAGGCTGTCGAGGAACCGCTAAGTCCCTCGCCAGGCCCATGGGTTCAAAGGGGCCGCTGGTTCATCTATGCCGGATCGGAACCGGATTCCCGCGTGCTGGGGCATGGTGTTACCGAGGATCAGGCGTGGGCCAATGCGGCCCGTCGCCTGGCGAAAGGCAACCGGAAGGTCAAATGGTTGCTGGCGGGATAATCGCCTGGAAGGTGGTCACTCGCTTGGAAAGCCATCGGACCTTGAGAGAGGCAGCCCTCAAAGGCTGCCTCTCTCAATGCGCTCCGGGACGCGGTCAAGGCGAAGGGGACCGCGTCTGACACCGCCCTCGCCACCGCGACGGCGGCGGCCAAGTCCTACGGCACCCAGGAGGCCACCGACAACATCGATTACGGGGCGGCGGTCGCGGCGGCGAAGCCGGCGATCGACGACTACCTGAAGAAGAGCGCACCCGGGGCCGGGGGCGACCTCGACGCGCTCGACAACGCGCTGGCGACCGCCGTAACGGCGCGCGATACCGCCAGAACGGCCCTGAAGGCCGCCTCCGGCACCAACCCGGCGCTGACCGACTATGCCCCCGTCGACACGGCGCTGGAAGAGTGGGTCAACGCCGCGCGCATGCTGGCCCATACGCAGGGCCGGTCGCTCCGCCTCCAGAAGTTCGTCAACCTGGTCAACACGAGCAAGCTCACGCCGGTCACCAAGGACGCCAAGGACAACTGGCCGTACAAGCCGGAGGAGTTCTATGCGGAGTCCTACTCGCTCTGGTTGAACGAGCCGGCGTTCCTGAAGGCGAATGACAAGCCGATCTTCGACTTCTTCGACGGCGAGGATTATCTCAAGTGCCCGGGATCGCCGGGGCATGCCGGCCTGTGTGGGAGCGCGGGACGGGGTCAAGGGGCGCCGGACGGGGTCAGGGCGCGGGACGGGGTCAGGGCGCGGGCCGGGGTGAGACCTCTTTCCGGCTGCCCGAGCGACGTCGCCGACCGACGCGGTGGCTGCTCCCGGCGATCGGGATCTCGGCCCGGGGCCCCGCGCCGGCCGCCGCCCCGCCCCACATCGCGGTCCGCCCCGGCCGCGAGCGGAAAGACCGGCCAGCCGACGGTCGGCTCGCACGCCCCCCAGGTCCACCCGGGTGGTGTCGCGCCGGGAGCGTCGGAATCATCACCGTTCGCGAGTCGAAGACGGCCAGCGTACAGGACGCAACGGGCCGCGAGTGACGTTCAGGATGCTTCGGTCGATCCGACGAATGGCACTAGCTTAGACGCAAAGCCTGATTGGGTTAGGATTTGCGAACACTTCACTTTCCGGTCCCCGGGGCTGATCCCCAGGCGCCCCGTCAAGAATCCCTATGTTTCAAGGCTAGCCAGCAACCAATCATGTGAGCACAAGAAGATTTGGTCGCCGTATAATCCGGCCATTATGACCGTAAATCATTTGACAACAAAGCTTTGTGACTAAGCTAGTGCCATTCGTCGATCCGACCGACGCGCTCAATGGGACGATTACGAATGCACCTGACTAAATAGATCCACCCAATGGGGAAAGTGGCGACGAGCGGGATGTAGGGTGGGCTCTGCCCACCGACGAGAGGCCCTCATCGGTGGGCAGAGCCCACCCTACTTTCCCTCTTGCGTGGATCTATTTAGTGGGACTACGATCGAGCCCGCAAGATCATCAGGCGAAGGCCAGATTCTGGGGGATGTTCTCCATCGTCGCCTTGCTGAGCTTCCTCGCCCGGGCGATCCCGCCGAGGTCTCCCTTGACGAGCGTTATAAGCTCCGGCGAAAGTAATGCACGCTCAGCCCGTGGTTCGCATAATCGACCTGCATGAGAACCACAGGGTGCCCCGAGGTCCTGGAATACCGCCGTCGTCTCGCCATCGAGCGGATCCACGACGGATCCTCCACGCAAGAGGTCGCCGATCTCCTCGGCGTGGACCCCAGCAGTGTCTGCAGCTGGCTCGCCGCCTTCCGCCGTTACGGCGGCGACGCCTTGGCGGCGCGGCCCGTGCCCGGTCGCCCGCCCAAGCTGAACGGCACCCAGGAGAAGATCGTCCGGCGCTGGCTGGCCGACAAGCCGACCGAGCACGGCTTCGCCACCGAGCTGTGGACCGCCGAGCGCCTCGCCCAGCTCATCGAGCAGGAATGGGGAATCCACTTCCATCCCGACTCCCTCGGGAGGTGGCTGCGACAGCGGGGGCTCACGCCCCAGAAGCCGCAGCGGAAGGCCCGCGAGCGCGACGACGAGGCCATCGCCCTCTGGCTGGAGGAGGACTGGCCGCGCATCAAGAAAAGGCGCGTCGGCGGGGCACCTCGATCCTGCTGCTCGACGAGAGCGGGCTGCTGATGGCGCCGCTGGTACGGCGCAGTTGGGCGCCGCGGGGCCATCCGCCGGCGCCGGAGCAGAAGGCGCGACACCGGGAGAAGGTGTCGGTGGCAGCCGCCATCTGGCTGACCCCGCGGCGGGATCGGCTCGGGCTGGCCTACCAGACGCTGGTCAACGGCTACAGCACCTCAACGAGGTGGTAGTCCGTGAGCTGGAGGCCATCCGAGACGACCAAGAACTGCTGCGGGCCTTCTTCCACCTTTCCGACCTCCCCATACCGCGTGCATTACTTTCATAGGGGGCCATAGTACCCCGCAACGACCTCCCCCCGGGCCGGCGCGGGGTGATGGTGCGCAACGCGGCTCAGCTCGGGCCTGGCGTCGGTCCCGGTCATAGGTAAGGATTCTGGGCGAAGTAGAACCTCGGCCCGGCCGGCCCTGTCCCGCGGCGGGTGGCCGGATGGTTCGGCACCCGCGGCCGGGGCAGCGGCGACAACGACGCGAGCACCCGCCTCCGCCGCTCACGACTTCGGCTTCGCCGTCCTCGGCTTCCGGATCTCGATCTCGTCGAGCGTCGTGGCGCAGAGGATATCGTCGAAGTAGATCGTATCGATCGATTTGCTGCGCGGGCTGCGGTGGATGCCCGGCTGCGAGAAGTAGACGACCTGCGGTCCCTTCGTCTGCACCCTCTTGTCCAGGACCACCTCGCCATCCCACCAGAGCTTGACGTTCCCCCGACCCGGATCCTCCGACCAGTGGATGTGCATGCCCAGTTGATGCCACCGGCCGACGGTGAAGTCCGCCTCCCAATGGACGCCCTTCCGCCCCAGATTGCCCGTGCCGAACTTGATGAGCACGCCGGCCCCGTCCGCCTTCGGCTCGACCCACCAAGTCATCACGTTGTTGTAGCGCGGCGGCGGGCTGCCCTCCCAGTAGAAGAAGTTGTCGCGGTCCTTGGGCGGCTCCTTCATGCAGATGTAGAACGACACGAATGTGTCGGAGCCCTCCTCGACCGTGACCTTGGGGCCATTCGCCTGGACGCGCAGCTGCGCGCACGTTGAAGACGTCGTCCTCGTGGATCGTGAAGCGGCCCGAGTACTTGCCCGAGCGGACGACCTCGGTGTCGACCTTGATGTGCCCCGGCTTGGCGCCCTTGCTGGTGCCGCCGAACTGGCTGAAGTCACCGGTCTCGAAGTCGGCCTTGAAGAGGACCTCGGCCGCCACCGGCTCGACCCCGCAGAACGCGGCCGAGAGCAGGGCGACGGATGTCAGGCGGACCTGCCGACTCATGGATTTCATGGGCGTCGTCCTCCCTTCCGTCGGGATACAGAATACCATCACTGCCATCCCCGCGCGTGCGAGGCAGCCGGTGTCGCGGATCGCACCCATCATCCGAGATCTTTCCGGCCCGCGCCGAGCCGGGGTAGCGCAGCGGCAGGCCGAGCCTGGACGGTGAAACCGACGTCACGGACGCCGTCCGGCGCCGACGGAATCCGAGGACCTGGATTCCAGATTTCCGAGACCAGGAAGGACCCTCCTCTCGTGGAATCCGGAATCCAGGATCTGGAATCCTCCCTCGTCAACGCCATCCATAGCCGTGGAAATGCTCCGGCGCAACGCGCTCGGCCCGGCTCTCGCCGGCAAGGCTCAGCACCGCTCCGAAGGGAGCTGGTGCCAGGTCGTTGCCCCGGCCGTTGTACTGCGTGCCTCCCCAGCGCGTCCCGACGGCCACCACCTCGAAGCCGACGAAGCGCCCCTGCTTCCGGTCGAAGCGCGCCGAGCCGAGGAGCTTCATCTCCAGGCCGCGGTCCTGACTGCTCGGCCGGTTCATGTCGCGATAGCCGCGGATCGACCAGTCTCCCTTCTGTAGGGCCTTGGTCCGGCCTTCCAGGCGGAGGGAGACCACGTCGCCGTGGACCGCCGTGACGCGGCTGGTCAGTGTCGCGTCCTCGATCGCACGCGCCGGGAACGGCGAAGTCTGTCCACGCACGTTGTCGAGGAAATGGAACCGGGCGAGTCGTTCGACGACGGGCCGCGGCACCTCGTGCGCCCGGCCGGGCTCGATCCCGCCGGGCAAGAACTGCCCGGCCTCATCCTTGGTGAACCAGGCGAAGTCCTGGTTCCAGGCGTCGGCCCAGCGCCCTTGCTGCGGCGGGTCGCGCGGCAAGTCGCGTGTGTTGACCTTCAGGACGAGCCCGCCCTCGGGGAAGGATCGATCGGCCCGGTTCAACTGTGCGATGTCCAGCGGATCTTCGCCCGAGAACTTACGCCCCTCGGTCTTGAGTCGATCCCAATTCTTCAGAGCCTCACGCAGCTTGCGGGCGACGAATCGCGGGTTATTGCTGTTCCAGGAGGCCAGGAACGTGCCGTCGGCCGTGGTGGCATAAGTCCCCTGTCGCGTGCTCGAGGGCCGCGTGCGGCCGGCGTAGTGGCCCTGTTCGGCGATCTTCTGGAAGAGCCGGCACTCGGCGTCCCTGCCCGACTGCAGGCGCCCCACCTCGTCGGCGGCGGGGATGAACTTCGCGGTGAGCTCCTTCACCTCGGGGTCGGTCCAGACAGACTGTCTGGCGATCACGCCGTTGTTTCAGGTACATCCCAGGGGATGCCCGTTCATCGCCCAGAGCAGGATGGGCCGATCGGTCTCCCTCGCCTCATTGATCGCGATGTAGAACGACTCACGCCAGGGGATCTCCAGGTAGGACTCCTCCTTGACCTGAGGACGGATATAGTCGCGCCATCGCTCGAACGACTGATCGTCCAGCACGGGCATCTGCCCCAGCGCGGCGATCGCGGCAAATATGAACGAGTGCATCATTCGCCCGGTCTCCAGACAAGGGTCTCGCTGGCATCTCCCAGACTCGCATTAGACACGGGCCGCATCCCCGCGTGCAAGGGACAACGGCAAGAGCCGAGCGGGCGGCAAGGGTGACTGACAAACGTAGACGCCCACGTTCGCTCGAGTGTCGGTCTCCTCACGCGTTGGCCGCGGCGGGATGGGTCCATGGAGAGCGATAAGGGCGGGTCAGCCGACGGTTCGCCTCCTCATCGCCGAGGACTTTGCCGGCCTGCGAGTCCCAGGTCAATGTCCTGCCGAGTTGCAGCGACAAGTTGGCCAGGAGGCAACTCGTCGTGGAGATGTAGCCTTCCGCGATGTCGGCCACCGGAGTCCCGCGCGAGGCGATCGCGGCGAGGAAGTCCTTCATGTGGCCGCGGGTCGCCGGCGCGATGTGCTTCTCCAGGTCCTTCTCGGTCTTGTCCTCGGGGTACTGCTCCAACTCGTACGTGACATCCCTGTGGATAGGGGCGCCCCCACCCAGCGGGATGAAGTCATACCCAAAGACGCTCTCCTTGAGCGTCCCTTTGTCGCCGTAGAACGTGGCTCCCCAAGGGTACGTCGTATCCGCCGGGGCACCCCACGTGCGATGTTGCCAGTGGACCGTCAGGTCGCCGAAGTCGAACGTGACACCCTGCGTGTCGGGGATATTCGCCTTGCTGGCCCTGTCCACCCGGATGCCACCCGTCGAGCTGATCCGCTTGGGCCACCCCAGGCCGAGCATCCAGCGGACCATGTCGAGCATGTGAATGCACATGTCCCCCACGATCCCGTTGCCGTACTCCATGAAGGCGCGCCAGCCCCGGGGGTGGGCGATCGGATTGTACGGCCGCATGGGGGCCGGGCCGGTCCACATCTCCCAGTCGAGATAATCGGGCGGATTGGTGTCGGGCGGGTTGCCTCGAGCACGCATGTGATAATAGCAATAGATTTCGACCAACCCGATCTTGCCGAGCTTGCCTTCTCGGACGATCCGATCGCGGGCCTCGATCAGGTGGGGCGTGCTACGGCGCTGGGTGCCCACCTGAACGACCCTCCGATGCTTGCGCGCCGCCGCCACCATGGCCTGGGCCTCGGTCACATCGACGCTGATCGGCTTCTCGACGTAGACATCGGCCCCGGCCTCCACGGCGGCGATCATCGCCAGGGGGTGCCAGTGGTCGGGCGTGGCGATCAGGACGATATCGAGGTCCTTCTCCTTGAGCATCTCGCGGTAGTCGGCGTAGGTCCGAGGCTTCTTCTTCGAGGCCTGGCGCGTCGCGACGATCTCGGCGGCCTCGGCCAGCATCTTCCTGTCAACGTCGCACAGGGAGACGACCTCGACGGGGGCCACCTGGAGGAGCCGGAGCAGATCGATCTTGCCATACCAGCCCGAGCCGATCAGCCCGACTCGCTTCGCCCCTGGTGCGGTGAATGCCGCGGCCGGCTCGCCCGTACCCGAAAGGACCAACCCGCTCGAAGCCGCTCCGACTTCGAGGAATTCGCGCCGATTCATGACCTTGCTCCCCGGCTCCGTGGTCGGTGGTGAACGCTGGTGAAACCCCTACACAAGATCGCGCCGCGATCCTCGCATGTCAAGTTCGCGAGCTCGGCGTAGGAATCCGCCTCCCGCCTGTTGCCCCTGCCCTTCGCCGTCGGGCGCAGGTACCATCGACCGAACGTGTCAGTCGGAATCACCGCGGTCGCGTCGAGGGCCGCCGCGGGATCGAGACCAAGCCCGTCATGTCGGGCACCGAGTGCGGAAGGGTGATTCGATGAGACTCGCCGGAAAGGTGGCGGTCGTGACCGGGGGCGGCTCCGGGATCGGCCGGGGGATCGTCCTCTGCCTGGCGCGAGCGGGCGCAGATATCGCCGTCCCCGACCTCCAGGAAGCGAACGCCGAGAGCGTCGCCCGAGAGGTCCAGGCCCTCGGCCGGACGGCCATCGGTCTCCGCTGCGACGTGACGCAGGAGGCTGACGTCCTTGCTGGCCTCGACCGCATCAAGGCGGACCTGGGTCGGATTGACATCGTCGTGAACAATGCCGGGGTCGCCTCGCCACCGGGCCTGCCGTTCACCCGGAATACCGAGGCGGACTGGGATCAGGCCTTCGACGTTAACGTCAAGTCCGTGTTCCTGATGTGCAAGGCGATCGCGCCCTACTTCATCGAGCGTCGGGCCGGGCGCATCATCAACATCGCCTCGATCGCGGGGCCGCTGGCGTCGCTCACCATGCCGCCCTACTCGGTGGCCAAGGGAGGCGTCATCATCCTGACGCGGATCGTGGCCAAGGAGCTGGCACCCCATGGCGTGACGGTCAATGCCATCTGTCCCGGGATGCTCTGGACGGGCTTCTGGCAGGAGCTGGCCCGGGACATCGCCGAGACCAACCCGGCATTCCGCGGGATGACCGCTCGGCAGGTCTTCGAGAAGCGGGTCGCCGCGATCGTTCCGATGGGATGCGAGCAGACGCCGGAAGATATCGGCTGGGCGACGGTGTTCCTCGCCTCCGACGAGGCGCGGTGCATCACCGGGCAGTCGCTGATGGTGGACGGCGGCGCGGTGATCTAGTCGGCACGGGCTGGCTTATCGGGATCGAAGTGGTTGCCGCCGTCACGGCCTGAGCGGCGTGTCCCCGGGAGGCGACACCGAGGCGGAACCCGTACCCGAGGCGGCTGCGGGAGCGCCGCGCGCCACCGACCAGGAGCGCCGGCAGGATGAAGAACGAGATGGTCCGGTGACTCGAACGCCCCCCAGAGAACCGCCCATGAACGAAAACGTGCGACCCGCGACGCCGATCGCGCGAGTGGTGCTGGCCAGCTTCATCGGCACGTCCATCGAGTGGTACGACTTCTTCCTCTACGGGACGGCCGCCGCGCTGGTCTTCAACAAGTTATTCTTCCCCACGCTCGATCCGTTCGCGGGCACGATGGCCTCCTTCGCCACCTATGCCGTCGGCTTCTTCGCCCGGCCGCTCGGCGCGATCGTCTTCGGCCACTACGGCGACAAGATCGGCCGAAGATCGATGCTCGTGACCACGCTCATGATGATGGGGCTCTCCACCTTCCTGATCGGGGTGCTACCGACCTATGACCAGATCGGTGTGCTGGCGCCGGTCTCGCTGGCGGCGTTGCGCCTCGTCCAGGGGCTGGGCGTGGGGGGCGAATGGGGCGGCGCCGTGGTCCTCGTGGTGGAGCACGGCCACCATAGCCGCCGGGGGCTCTGCGCCAGTTCCGCCCAGGCGGGCGTGCCCGCCGGACTCCTCCTGGCCAACGGCGCCTTCGCGGCGGTCTCCGCGCTCCCCGAGGACCAGTTCCTGAGCTGGGGCTGGCGCGTGCCGTTCCTGGCCGGCGTGCTCCTGCTGGGACTGGGCCTGTTGATCCGCCTGCACATCCTGGAAACACCCCTCTTCGCCCGGGCGCAGGCGCAACGCGCCACCAGCACCATGCCGCTGGTCGATCTGGTGCGGAACTATCGAAGGAACCTGCTGCTGGCGATGGGCGCACGCTTCGCCGAGAACGCCTGCTTCTACGTCTTCACCGTCTTCATCTACGTCTATGCCGGCGAGCCGCGCGGGTTCGCGCGGGAGACGATCCTGGTGGGGGTCATCCTCGGCTCCGCCCTGCAGCTCGTCTCCATCCCGGCGTTCGCGGCGCTGTCCGACCGCCTGGGCCGGCGTCCGGTCTACCTGGCCGGGGCGCTGTTCCTGGGGCTGTTCGCCTTCCCCTTCTTCTGGCTGGTGGACAGCGGCGTCCCGGTCCTGATCTGGCTGGCCCTGGCCCTGGGACTCACCGGCGTCGCGGCGATGTACGGGCCGCAGGCGGCGTTCTTCTCGGAGCTGTTTGGCACGAATGTCCGTTACAGCGGGGCGTCGCTCGGGTCGCAGTTGGCGGCGCCGTTCGCCGGGGGACTGGCCCCGCTGATCGCCACGGCGCCTCCTGGGCTGGTCCGGCGGGCAGCCCTGGCCTGTCGCGCTGTACATGATCGGCATGGTCGTCATCACCTTCTCCTCCGTCTTCCTGGCCGTGGAGACGGCACGGACTGACCTGGCGAGCCGGTAGTTGATCGGCAAACAGTGAGGGCCTCGCGGGGGCCGAGTTGAACCCATTCCGGGTGGCCTCTCACTGATAGGCCTCGTAGTCTTTCCCCAGCACGGCCGCGGCGATCTTCAGGGTCAAGATCTCGTCGGTCCCCTCGTAGAGCCGGGCCACGCGGGTGTCCTGGAAGTGGCGGCCGACCCGGAAGGCCTCGAGGAATCCCCGGCCGCCGAAGACCTGCACGGCGCGATCGGCGGCGTCGCAGGCGGCGCGCGAGGCGTGCAACTTGGCCTGGGCCGCGAGCCGATCGGCCCGCGCGCGGAGCCCGGAGTCGCCGGGGGCGGCCAGGCTCGCGTCCTTCGCCTCGGCGGCGAGGAAGACCAGGGCCTCGGTCGTGATCCGGTGCATCTCGATCGCCGTGATGTGCTCCTGCACGAGCTGGTGCCGCGCGATCGGCTTGCCGTGCTGGTGCCGCGCCTTGGCATACGCGACGACCTCGGCCAGGCAGTCCTCGATCACCCCCAGGCAGCCGGCCGCGACGCTCAGCCGGCCGCCGACCAGGGCGTCCATCGCGATCGCCAGGCCCTCCCCCTCGGCGCCGAGCAGGTTCGCCGCGGGGGTCGCGTAGTCGCGGAGCGCGAACCGGGCCGTGTCGGCCGTCACGTTGCCGACCTTGGGCTCGAGCGACTCGCTGGAAAAACCGGGCCCCCCGGTCTCGACCAGGAACGCGCTGATCCGCCCCGTGCGGCCCTCGGGATAGGCGAACGTCACGATCACGCCGGCGATCCCGCCGTTGGAGATCAGGTACTTCTCGCCGTCGAGCAGGAACTCGTCGCCGCGACGGCGGTAGGTCATCGCCATCTCGCGCGGGTTGCTGCCGGCCCCGGGCTCGGTCAGGGCGAAGGCGCAGACGATTTCGCCGCGGGCCGAGCGCGGCAGGAGCCGGCGCTTCTGTTCGTCGTTGCCCCAGGCGATGATCGGTCCCTGGCCGATCGACGAGTGGCCGGAGAAGAAGGTGCGGACTCCGGTCCCCTCCCGGCCGATGCGCACCAGCGCCTGGGCGTAGGTCACCATGTCGGCCCCCCGGCCGCCGTGATCGACGGGCACCGGCATACCGAGCAGGCCATGCTCCCGCGCCAGCGGCACGAGTCGGTCGTTGAACCGCCGCTCGAGGTAGTATGGCTCCTCGATCGGCCGCAAGGCCCGGCAGAAGGCCTCGACGTCCTGCAGTAACCGGACCCGTTCCGTGCGTTCCATGGGGTGACTCCGCGCCCTGGTCCCTCGACGGTCCGAGGGGACGATCCGATTCCCGGAGGCGACGAGTTGACCAGTCCCTGTTGGCATCCCCTTTCCGATGCCTTGGCCTTCGGCAGCAGTGCGTTCGTCTGGGGATAGACGCGCTGCAGTCCCGGATCGTGAATGGGTACCTCAATCACTTCTACCAGTTCAGGTGGGAGGGCCGCTACCTCCCGGCCCATTTCTGGCCACCGCAAAGCGATTCTCCACAACGGTAACCGTTCGCGCGTCGAGTGTGACAACCGTGCCGATGACAGGGAGCTGCGGAGTGACTTCCCCGATGCTTCGGTCGATCCGACCGACGCGCGCCTCCGGAACGACCCAGCTCAGCCGCGGCGGCCGCTCGCTGAACCAACGAACCCGGAAAACCGCCATCGCGGCCGCCGTCTGCTGCAGCGGCTGGTTCGGCGCCGTTCAACGGCTGAAGTAGGCGCAAGCTCGTCAGGCGAAGTTCGCGCGACGCGACACACCCCTCTCGATGCAACCGAGCACGGCCCACCAATCGCGATCCTGCACGGACTTGAGGGGAAGCCACAGATTCGGCAACGCATGGCTTCGGATGATTCCGTCCTCATCGGGTTCGACCAACCGATAGCAGTTCGCGTCGAGGCGATGCCAGAGCAGCTCAACCGGCTCGTCGTCGAACGCAACGAGGTATTCGTGGACACCGGATTCGCAGAACCGATCACGGCGGCGCAAAAAGTCCTGGTCGTCCTTGGTGTAAAACACGTCGAGCACGAAATTCGGCGGTCCGTGAGTTGGCCTGTCAATCAGCGAACTTCCAAATGACTCGATGGGTTAGGACGATTTCCACCGCGCGAACTGCAGAAGCATTTGTTGCGCAGCTCGCAGCTCGACCGCTCAATCTTGCGACAGGAGTTTGAACAACTTCATCAGGCTTGGCCTTGGAGCGGTCTTGCGCGCTTCGGTCCGAGTGTACCGAAGCGCGCCCGGGGCTCGCGAGACCCGGAGGGCGGCCCCCAGGCCCTCGCTGCGGGCTGCGGCCGCAACGTCTGAAAATGGACACGATGTTCGGTCGCGTCGAATGGTAGCGGCCATGCCGGCCGCCAGCCGCGATCAGGCCGTCGAGGGGTGAGTATGCTCGACGTTTGGCGAGGCGTATGTCCCGGGCGGGACCGCCCGCGCGGCGTATGGGCGGGCGTTTGCCGATCCCGCGAGCCGCGGAGAAACCAGTTGACGTGACGCCGGCCCCCTTCGATGCCGCTCACATCGACCGCGGCGGCCGGTGTGTCACGATGATTCGCCGAGAGTCGTTGAAAGATCCCGACTCATCGCGGACGCCTCGGCCGACGCAGGCGTCCGCCGATCGGTCCTGGGCGATCCGCTGACGCAGCAGCGGCCCGGCGTCGCCTCGCTCCTCCCGCGCGACGGTTACCACAGGTGCGCATTTCGCTTTCGGACAATTGTCGCACGGGCGCGCCGCGTCCCTTGCGAAAGGCGAAGGGCCGCGGATACTTGAGGTGTTGCGCAACCTCGGCGGCTCGGCGGTCCGTGGTACAAGGGGGTGAACCCGTGGCGAGAACAGCGATCCGGTGCAGCGTCGGGGTCGTCAAGCTGATCGGCGTCGGCGTGGCGGCGCTGGCGCTGAGCTTGGGTTGGGTCCAGGCGTCGGCGAAGGCCCAGGACGCGCCGACCTATGAGATGTGGGATTTCGGGGTCGTCCCGCGACCGTCCGTCATGCAGGTGCTCCTCGGGTCGCCCGCGGTTCAAGAGGAGTTGAAGATCACCGAGGCGCAGAAGAAGGAGCAGGACGCAATCGCGGAGCGGCGGGTCCGGAAGATGCAGCAGGCGCGCGCCGAGATCAAGGATCGCGCGAAGTTCCGGGAGGCGCGCGACGCCATCTTCGAGGAGGCCGCGGCGGCGGAGCGGGCGATCCTCACGCCGGCACAGCGCGAGCGCCTGGACCAGATCCAGCTCCAGGCCCAGGGGCCGCTCGCGTTCTCCCTCGGGGGGGACGATCCGGGCTCGTCGAGCGCGGATCGCAGCCGGTTCGTCGGCCCGCCCGTCCCGCAGCGGCTCAGGATGTCCGCCGACCAGGTCAAACGGGCCCGGGCGATCGCCCAGGAGGCGGACGTCCAGATTTCCAAGGCGGCCAGCGTCCGGCTCCCCTGGGACTCCAAGGACAGGCCGAGCGCGGAGGACATCCGCCAGCTGGTCGCCGGCGCGGAATTCCGAGCCGCGAAGCAGAAGGCCCTGCGCGACGCCCGCGCAGCCTGGGACGCGGCCATCGCCCGCATCGAAGGGGTATGGCAACGATTCTGTCCGAGATGGGCCATTCGACCACGAGCGCACTGCCCTTCAACGACTTCCGGCAAGCGGCTTCGGCCGTTCGCATTCGGGCGGCGACTCCGAACCCGGTTCGTCTTCCGCAAGGCGCTGGTGCGGCACCGGAGGACGCCAGAAGACGCTGAAAACTCGGGCGTTGCGACGGACGCCGGGGACCACTGCATGCCGTCCCGCTCGTCATCCAGTTCGCGTTCCTACGTAGAGTGCGAACTCGTCTTCACCTTCGTGACGCCGGGGATGACGGCCATTGGTCCAGTTTGTCTCGAATCGTTGCCATACCCCCTGCACGCACGCCGGCTGTGTTGAGCCGTGGCTCGATGACGTCGGGGTCCGGATGCCCCGATCCCTGTGGGCCTTCGAGAGAAGCCAATGGGGGTGGCGATGCCGGAGACAGGATTCGAGGCAGCGACGGGGCCCGAGTCGCCCCGAGCTGTAGAAGGTACGTCTCGATCTAATGAACTTGATCACATAGATTGAGCACGACTGCCTTTTTTAATCACGCTTGTTTTGGGCCTAGTGGGGGGTATCTGCAAGAGTTGTGTTTGGAGAATCTTCAGGCGGCGGGTGGGAGCTACGCCCGCCCGAGCGTCGAGCTGCCGGCCGCTTCCTCCGCGACCGGATCAGCCAGCGGAGTCGGGACATAATCCATCGTCGAGGGCGTGCGGACCCGGATCGCCGTCGGGTCGTCCGACCCGACGGTCACCCCGCGGTTCAGCGAGGAATCCGTGATGATCGGCCCGAGCGCCGAGGAGGGCTCGCGGCCCGGCAGCGACCGCGCTCGCCGCCGCTCGAGCAGGTGCTGGATCACCAGGCCCAGCGACGTCAGGGCCGCCCCCATGACCGACGACTGCGCGAGCTGGGCCGTGACGCTCGGCTGCACCAGCGCCGCGGCCAGCAGGGCCAGGATCGCCGCGACCGCCCAGGCCGTCCGGAATCGGATGCGCGTGAAGATCGCCAGGAAGCCGACGAGCAGGGTCAGTCCCGAGCACGCGGCGACCAGCCAGGCGCGAGACACGATCCCGACACCCAGCTCGCCGGGCTGGCCGTCGCTCGCGCCGGAGGCCGCACGATCGGCCGAACAGGAGGTGCTGCGAGTCGTCCAGCGTGCTCTCGCGCAGGTCCTCGACCGCGGCGGCCGGTGCACCGTCGCCGAGCAGCCAGTCGCTGAGGGCGGGCCCGTCCCGCACCGGCCGGCGGATCCACAGGTTGCCGCCCCAGTACCATTCATTCTCGTCGGACCAACCGCGCGGGACGCCCAGCAGGGCCCGATCCCATGGCAGTCGCGCCTCCCAAAGCGTCTGGAGCACGATGCCGCCCTCCAGGAGTCGGGGCGCCCGCCATCGCGAGCCGGCGGCCGTGCCGGCGAGCTGATACTCCAGCTCGACCACGGTCGGGCGCGCGGCCGTGTCGACCGGGAAACGGAGCCGGTAGCCGGCCCGCTCGGGCTCGAAATCGACCCGGTCGGCGGCCCGGCCCCCGACCCGCGCGGCGATGAACCGGGCGCCCTCCGGCAGGGCGAACGGAAAGACCGTCCTGTGGGTCTCGACCCAGTACCACGCCCGGTGGCGGACCGCACGGTCGAAACCCATGGTGGACTTGATGAGCAGTCGAGGGACCAGCAGGGCGGGCAAGGCCGACCGGTTCCAGCGCCACGGCACGGAACTGGAAGGGGCGGCCCTTGCCGGCCGATCCCTCGACGTACGAGAGCCCCGCGGCTTCTCCGCCCGATTCGCCCTGACCCGCAGGGGCCGCACGGACCCACGACGGGTCGCCCCCGCGGAGCACGATGCCGGGCGCCGGCGTCAGCTCGACCCGCGTCGGACCGGGCACGGCCTGGGGAAACGTGATCCAGGGAATCGCCAGCTCACGATCGCCCGCCGCATCCAGGTGCGGCCTGATCGCCAGACGGCAGCGGAACCCCAGGGTCGCCCGGTCCACCACCGGGCGGTCCAGGAACAGACGGTAGACCCGCGAACCATCCGGCTCTCGCGCCAGCTCCTCCTGGTCGACGACCTCGCGATCGATCAGCTCCCAGCCATCCACGAGGGCGGGCGGCACGCGGATCTCCAGCGCACCGAGCGTCCCGTGCCGCACCGTGAATGTCGTCCTCTGATTCAGGTCGACCCGATCCCGCGAGATCCCAGCCGCGAGCAGCGTGTCCTGATGGACCGAACGTGCGTGCCGCGTGATCCGGATCGGCAGGGCCCGCGGGCTGCCCGCGGCGTCGACGGTCAGCGCCGGTCGGCTCGCCTCACCGCCCGAGAAGTACGGGGGCAGCGGCGCCGCGGCGTCCATGATCTTGAACGCGGCGTCATCGGACCGCGTCGCGTCCGGGTCCAGCTCGACCGCGAGTCCGCGGTCGCCGGCGACGGCGATCGAGGTCGACACGGCCGTCGTCTCGTCGGGGGCGAAGAGTCCCAAACTCACCGGCCCCTCCCGCGGCAGCCGCTGGAATCCCTCCAGCCGGAGGGCCACATTGCTCTGATCGCGGACCGCCGAGGCCAGCCGGATCGTCAACCCGCGCGGCTCGGCGGCACTGCCCGAAGCCCCTCGGGCCGGAGGTCCCCCGGTGGGATTCCACGCTTCGACGACGGAGGCCGGCCCGACCGAGACGACCTCCAGGCCCATCCCGAGCCGTAGCGGCACCTCGAAGAGTCGGCCCCGCACCCACTGGAGCTCGATCGTGGTCTCGCTCCGCGCACGATCGGCGCCGATGTGAAACAGCGTCCGGGATCGCGAGCGGACCAGGGGCGGCGATGCCTCGACGTCGAGATTCAGCTCGAAGCGCTGGTCGAGGAATTCGAAGGCCAGGCTCGTCCCGGGCCGTTCGGCCAGCTCCTTGGGCAGGTAGGTCGGGACGATCCGCCGCAGGCCCTGGGACGACGCCGGCGCCACCCAGAGGTTCGGCGCTTTGCGTGACGCCGATGGCCCCGGATTGCTCGCGGGCGTGGATGATCGGGAATCCCCCGAAGGCGATCCGCCGCACCGGCCCCCTGGCATAAGGGCGTCTGGTATTGATGACCAGCCGCTTCTCCGACCCGGGCCGCAGCGGCTCGGCCAGCGGGATCGTCAGCCGGCCCGCTCCGCGGCCCCCCTCGATCCCGGAGGCCGCCTGCTGGTCGTCGAGCCGCAGCTCGGTCACCTCGTCGTGCTCGTCCACGCCGACCTCCAGCGTCCGCGTCATCCCCCGGACGCAGCGGATGACCCATGAGGAGCGCGTCCGCATCTGCTCCTGAATCGATGTCGATCGCGATGTCGCCCTGCGCCGTCAGCAGCGGGGCACCGCCGCCGGCCTCGGTGCCGTCGGCCCAGCTCACGTCGACGCTGGATCGAGGCGAGAGATGAGCCGAGAGCCGCCAGCCCTTGCCGTCGGGGAGGTCCGTCTGGCCATAGACGTCGTTGTCGCCGACGATCAGGTCCGGCTCGTTCCGGTCGAAGTCGAGCTCGAGCGAAGTCGAGGGCGCCTCGGGGATGGCCAGCGATAGCGAAGCCCGGTCCGGCCTGATCGTCAGCGGGCAGCGGAGCTCGACCTCGACGCGGTGCGAGGCCCCGTCCCACGAGCTCGACTTCCCAGCGGCGCGAGGCCGCCGTGCGAAGGTCCAGGATGCGAGCCCCTTCGCGTGCGTCGATCAGCCGTTGGCCATCCAGCCGGATCGGCACCCAGGTGGGGTCATCCGAGGCGGTGACGATCGCCAGGTCGACCGTCATCGCGGCGGAATTCTCCCGCACACGTCCCCGGATCCGCACCGACTGCACGACCCAGGGGGCGGGCACGAGACCCTGGGCGGGACCGCCGGCGCCCTCGGGACCCGGCTTGTGGGATTCGACCCGGCGGACCTCCAGATCGGGCTGCTGGATCTTCTGGAGCAATGCGTTGAAGTCGGCCGGAGAATTCAGGATCACGAAGTATGAGGGCGGCCGATGATCGGCGGGGCGGCGGCTCTCATCATCGTTCGGCCCCGAGGTGGCGGACGGTGCACGCGCCCACACGGCCGGCGGGGCGATCGTCGCGGCCGCCAGCAGGCACGCCAAACGCCATGTGAAATGCCGGAGGAGACTCCAACGCCCCGCACCTTCCCGGATGGTCGATCCCGGTCGAGATTCCGAGCGGATTCGCGGCAGCCTCTCGCCCGCTTGCGGCCAGACCCGGCGAGACTCTCAGCCGGTTGCACAAAGACCTGTTGCCGAACACGATGGTTCAAGGAGGCCGCCACTCACCCCGGCATGACCTCCGGTTCAACTATACCACAGGCATACCCCGTGCTCCATCTTCGGGCCGCTCATGACGGCTGCGGCGCCGGTTCCCGCGTCTGAAGATCAAAAAGCCCGCCGAATTGCGCTTGGTCCAGTGCCGCAGGCCCGGTATAATGAATCGTCCATCCGAAGACAGAGCGGTCCCGGACGACACCCATTCATCCACGCAAGACACTGGGAGACATTCGATCGATGGGCCTTGCGCCGGGGTTCGTGGCTGGTCTGCTCGTCCTGGTTTGGACCGGTCCACCGACGTCATCGCCGTCATCGAAGGGAGTCGAGGTGAGCTTGCGCGGCAAGTTCGTGACCTTGGGCTCGGCGCTGCGAACGCTCGGGATCGACGCCAAGCCCGATCCCGAATCGACTTCCGGCGAGGTGGTCCTGCTCGGCGACGATCGGTCGATCACCCCGCTGTTCCATGACGACGCCAGCCGGGCTGTGTTCCTGGACGAGCGGCTGCGCGACTGCCGTGCCGAACTCCGGGGGCGGCGGTTCCCGGGTGTTCCCTACATCCAGGTGTCCACGTTCCAGGTCGAGCGTGAAGGGCGGCTCCAGACGCCCGAATACTTCTGCAGCGTCTGCTCCATCACGGTCGGTTATCCGCAGATCTGTCCTTGCTGCCAGGGTTCCATGGAACTCCGGATGAAGGCCGATCATCGCTGATTGATATGCCCTGGGCGGCCGCGGTGTCGAAGAGCTCCGCGGCCATCGGATGAAGGTTCGGTCGGGTCCTCTTTCTCCTGCATCTCTTGGGCGCCGGCCTCGGGCCGGCGCAGGAGAATCCGCATGCTACCCGTGGACGGCGCGAATATCCTGCTGGGCCTGGTGGCGATCGTGGCGGTGGCCTCGACGCTCTGGTCGATGGGTTGCCTCTTGTGGGTGACGCGGCGACGGAAGGGCCTGGCCGATTACACGCCGCCGGTGACGATCTTCAAGCCGCTCAAGGGGATGGACGAAGGGCTCGAGGAGAACCTGCGGAGCTTCTTCCACCTGGATTACCCCGTCTACCAGTTGATCTTCGGGGTGGCGGAGGCCGACGACCCGGCGATCGAGGTGGTGCGGAAGCTCCAGGGAGAATATCCCGGACCACGACACGAAGCTGGTCGTCGGGACGCCGGCGTTCGGGCTCAACCCGAAGGTCGAGAACCTGGCGGCGATGGAGCGTCACCGCAAGCACGACGTGATCCTGATCAGCGACTCGAACGTGCGGGTGCGGCCGTCGTATCTGCGGGAGACGGCGTGCTACCTGGCGGAGCCGGGCGTGGGACTGGTGAGCAACCTGTTCGCCGGGGTGGGCGAGTCGCACTCCGGGGCGGTGATGGAGAACCTCCAGCTCAACGGGTTCATCGCCGGCGGGGTGGCCGGGGCGGCCGTGATGCGGATCACCTGCGTGGTGGGCAAGTCGATGCTGATGCCCGTCGCCGCGCTCGAGGCGATCGGCGGGTTCGCGGCGGTGCGCAACCTCCTGGCCGAGGACCAGGCCATCGGCGTGCGGGTGCGGCAGGCGGGCTATTCGATCCGGCTGAGCCATCACGTCATCGACAACGTGAACTGCCGGCGCAGCTTCCAGTGGTTCTTGAACCGCCACTCGCGTTGGTACAAGATTCGCCGCCAGATGGCGCTGCCGGCGTTCGTGGCCGAGCCGGCGGCCAACCTGGCCACGGTCGGGCTGATCTGGGCGTTCTCGGGCGAGTCGGGGATCGCCTGGGGCGGGCTGCTGCTCCTGGTCGGGCTGGGCATCGTCCGCGACGCCCTCCAGACGCGATGGCTGCGCGGCTCGTTCCCCAAGGTACGGCATCTGCTCTACAGCCCGGTCAAGGACATCCTGCTGCTGTCGGTCTGGTTCGACGCGATCTTCAACCGACGCGTCCGATGGCGCGGCCACAGCTTCCTCATCGGGCGGATGACCCGCCTCCGCCATGCCCGCGTCCCCCGGCAAGTCCGCCGTCGCGTCCGGCGTGTGCGGCAACTCCGCAACCAGAAGGGCACCAAGCGGGCGCCGTCCGTCAAGCCCCCGATCGAGACCAACCGGCCGGCGACGAAGCCCACAATCGACTCCAACCGCCCCGCCGACTGATCCGGACGGCGAAAGCACGACAAATCGCACTTGAATCTTGAGTCCCGACATCGAATCATGAACGGTGTTCGGAGTGCGCTGAGAAGATCACGCAAGATGCGAGATCCGAACCGTGAAGGATAGCGCCCGCTACGTCAAGTGGGTCGAATGGTCTGATGAAGACGGATGCTTCGTCGGGCAGTGCCCCGGTATCGTCGGGCCTTGCTGCCACGGCGATGACGAGACCGCAGTCTATGCTGAACTCTGCCAGATCGTCGACGAGTGGATCGAAATCATGAGAAGCCGTGGGCAAGCGCTGCCGCCGCCCACGGCCGGTTGCGGAGGGTTCAGGAGGAATCTGGCCGACGTGAAAGGAGCGGGAGTGAACCCAAGGCCCCCAGCCTGAAAGGGGTCGTTTGATGGAAGAAGAGCCCGACGCATCGGAATCCGATGCCGCTTTACCCGAGTCCTCTCTCGAGCCTTCCCCGGCTCGGAACGGTCTGTTACGCCCCGCGAGCGTACGGGCGCTCGCGCCGAGAATCTTCCGACAGATCCGGCCCCATTCGACGCCGGCCGGTTGTTTCCCCTGGATGCTCATACTCCTCGCCATGGCGGCGACCCTGGCGCCTGTCTGGGTGCGCGCCGACGGACTGGAGCGCGTCCGCGGCTCGGGCCGGCTGCTGTATGGCAGCGACATGGAAGGGGGCGGTCCCTACGCCTATCCCGAGCCGGACGCACCGCGCGGGCTGGCGGGCTTCGAGGTCGAATTGATGAGGAGCCTGGCCGGCGACCTCGGCGTCGAGCCCGTCTTCTCGCAGGGCCAGTGGGACAAGCTGCTCCAGGTCCTGGACTCGGGCCGGATCGACGCCGTGACCAACGGATACGAATGGACCGACCAGCGTGCGCGCGACTACCTGGCGACGCGGCCGTACTACGTCTACCAGTTGCAATTGATGGTTCGCCGCGGCAGCCCGGTCCGGAGCTGGTCCGACTTGAAGCGAACCAGGCCGGGCGGAGGGCCCTGGACCGTCGGCGTGCTGGTGGGGTCGGCCGCCGATACCTTTGCGGCCGAGCAGGGGGGGCCGAACGTCCGGGTGGTCCGTTTCGACGGCGCGACCGACGCCATGACGGCCGTGCAGAACGGCCAGTATGACGCGACGATCCAGGACCTGCCGGCGGCGCGGTTCTACATCGCGCGCTTCCCGGGCCTGGAACAGGTCGGGCCGCCTGAGTCGCACGGCTATTACGTGATCTACGTCCGCGCGGGCGACCGTGCGCTCCGAGACGCCCTCGATACGGGCCTCGGGCGGCTGTCTGCGTCGGGCGAGTTGCGTCGCCTCTACGAGCGTTACGGCATCTGGACCGAGGCCCAGACCGAGCTGTCTGCCATCGCCGGACCGATCGAGCCGACGCGCGGCACGCGGAGCGACGCCGGATGGGCGCTGCTGCGCCGCTATCTGCCCCGCCTGCTCGACGCGGCCTTCGTGACCGTCGTGCTGTCGGTCACCTCGATGCCGCTGGCGATGGCGCTCGGGCTGTTCATCGCGATCGGCCGGTTGTACGGGCCCGGGCCGCTCAAGGCGCTGCTCACCGGCTACGTCGAGCTGATCCGGGGCACGCCGCTGATGCTCCAGCTCTTCGTGTTGTTCTACCTGCTGAAGCTGCCGCCCTGGGTGGCCGGGATCTCCGGCCTGGCGATCAACTACTCGGCCTACGAGGCGGAGATCTACCGCGCGGGGCTCCAGGCGATCCCCATGGGCCAGATGGAGGCCGCGCTGGCGCTGGGCATGTCGCGGCGGATGGCCCTGCGGCGCGTGATCGTGCCCCAGGCGGTCCGGATCGTCATCCCGCCCGTCACCAACGACTTCATCGCGCTGTTCAAGGACACCTCGGTCTGCTCGGTCATCACTCTGGTCGAGCTGACCAAGGAGTATTCGATCCTGGCCAACAGCACCGGCGGGGCGATCGAGTTCGCGCTGGCCGCCGCCGTGCTCTACATGCTGATGAGCGTCCCGCTCTCCTGGTTCTCCCGATGGTCCGAGCGACGCCTGGCCAAGGCGGGCGTGAAAGGAGGGTCACTGCAATGATCGAAGTCGATGGCCTCCGCAAGCGGTTCGGGTCGCTCGAGATCCTCCGGGGCATCAGCCTGTCGGTCGAGCGGGGCGAGGTGGCGGCGATCATCGGGCCCTCAGGCGGCGGCAAGAGCACGTTCCTCCGCTGCCTGAACGGGCTGGAGCGGTTCCAGTCCGGCCGGGTGGAGATCGACGGCGTGCGCCTGGGCGCCGAGTCGGACACGTCGCCGGCCGAGTGGGCCCGGGTCCACCGCCAGATCTGCCGGCGGGTCGGGATGGTCTTCCAGTCCTTCAACCTGTTCCCGCACCGCACGGCGATCGAGAACGTGATGGAGGGCCCCGTCTACGTCCTGGGACTGGACCGCGACCGGGCCGAGGACCGGGCGCGCCGGCTGCTGGATCGGGTCGGGATGTCGGATCGCCTGCACGCGCTGCCCCGCCAGCTTTCCGGCGGCCAGCAGCAGCGCGTGGCCATCGCGCGGGCCCTGGCGATGGAGCCCCAGGTGATCCTCTTCGACGAGCCGACCAGCGCGCTCGACCCGCGCATGACGGCCGAGGTCCTGGCCGTGATGTCGGACCTGGCCGGCGACGGCCTGACCATGATCGCGGTGACCCACGCGATGCACTTCGCCCGCCGCGTGGCGCACACGGTCTACGTCTTCGGCGAGGGGCGGGTCATCGAGTCCGGATCGCCGGCCCAGATCTTCGAGGACCCGCGCGAGGAGGCGACGCGCGTGCTGCTGTCGAACGTCCAGGCGGCATGAACGGTGACGCCGGCCTGGACCGACCGTCGGCGCTATGACGACTCTCGAACGGGCCTCATCGCGACTCGGAAGGCATCGGGAGGAATAACGATTTGTACGGGTCCGTTGGCTTGGGCGGATTCGGCTCCGATTCCCGCAAAGCCGGCGGACGCCGCGCGGCGGGGGCGGGCTCGAGCTCCGTCGGGTGATCACTCGGAATGGGCCGCGAAGTCTGGGGTGGGGCGACCTGCTCGCTGGTGTCCAGGGCGGCGAGGAGTGCCTCCCAGCGCCGGATCCCCGCCTCGACCTTTCCCAGCCGGGTCCGGAGCCTCTCGGCCTCCTCTTTGAGTTTCTTCAGCTCGTCCTGGGCCTCCTTCCGGTTCCGCTCCACGAACGCGCGGGCGCTCTGCACCGGGTCGTCGTTCGCAGGACCGGCGGGGCTGGGCAGACGGACGAGGCCGGGTCGGTCGTCGTCGAAATACACCGCCTCGTAGTTCGCGGGACCGGCGAGGTTGTGATCAACCATGCGGCGGTGCCGTCAGATCGTCCAGCCGGCCGGGTGGTCGGTCGCTGGACCGGCGGTGCCGGGAGCAACGTCATCCTCTCCGACGCCGGGAGCGGACGGTGTGGGCAGTTGAGGCGACAATCCCTCGACTCGGGGCGGGGGCGTGGTTTCCGGGCGAAGCGCGGTTGGCGAGACGGATGTCGGGCGGGAATCCGCCGCGTCCGCCACCGGAGCACTCGCCTTGGGACCATCCTGAGCTCGCAGACTGCGGGCCACCCAGCCAACCAAAGTCAACCCCGCGATGGCCAGGGCAACCACGAGCCGAGGAGTCATTCGATAGACCGAACGCACGACGCACCTCCTTTGCGCTGGACCGAAGAAGTCGATCCGGACCGTCGATCGGGCTCAGTCTACCCATTCGCCGAGCGGCGGCAAATGGGAACCTCGCCACGGGTGCGGAAGCCCTCAAGCCGGAAACCATGCCACGAGGGTTTCTCTCAGCTTGAGAAATGCGCCGTCCTGGCACCGCTGGAGACTGACCTTTCTAGCCAGGTTCTCGTAGATCGCGGACGAACGGGGCCGGCCGTTGATCCGAAGGACTTTCTCCATGGCCCCTTTGGGATCGTCGGGCTTGGATCGACCTTCAGCCCAGAGGTGTTGATCGGTCAGCCATCGCCGCACGGTCGGAATGTCATCCTTGGATCCGAGGGCAGCCGCAACATGAGGCGAATCGCTCCAGACCCAGATCTCAAGCTCCGGAACGATCACCACGGCCCTGGCCCGATCGTCCCATCCCGAAGTCTGCAGCCGGCCCTCAACCAGGATCTCCAACTCTTCGCGCGAACAATCCTCCCGACCGCACCCATCGCGATCGAAAAGGACCAAGCCGTGGCCGAAGAGGCCGGTGAAGGGTCGAAGGAACTCGTGTCCTTGGCCGAGACAGCCAGGATCTCGCGCCGGATGAACGTAAATCCTGTGATCGACTTGGCGAATCCCCAGAGATTGGTGGCGACTCAGGATGCCCTTGAGCGCGGCTTCCATGTTCTTGTCTGGAACCAAAATGATCAGCTCGTTCATCGAGGCTCCACAGTCAGCCCAGGACACCCGCGGCGAACAAGACTCCGAGGTTCGACTCGCCGTGCCAGTCGCGCAGCGCGGGATGCTCACTGCCGAGGACGATGTCTGTCGCCTCGTCCTCGGTCTTGGCGAAGCAAAGAACGGTGGATGGGTCGGCGAGGCTCAGGATTACTGGAGAATGCGTGGCCATCAGGATCTGGGCATCATAGACCGAGGACAAAGACTGGAACATCGTCTCCACGGCACGGGGATGAATGCCATTCTCGGGCTCTTCGATCAGGTAAATCCCTGAGAAATCGCCGAGATAGGCAGGGAGCGTCAAGGCGAGCAGCCGCAGGGTGCCGTCCGAGGCCACCCACGAGGGGACGTCGAGCCCGCCCCGATAACCGATCATCAGGTAACGGTGCTTATCGTCCGGGCGTTCGACGGTGCGGATGTCCTCGAGGTCGGGAAGAGTCGTCTGGAGATGTCTGATCCACTCGTGGAAGCGTCGTCGCGACCGTCGTCTCAGAGAATCGATCAGCCAGGGGAGATTCGAGCCATCTGCCCTGAAGCCTCGCGCCCTCAAGGGCGGGCTCGCCCTGCGGAGTACCTGGCTGCTCAAGGTGAGTTGTTGTATTCCTCCGATTAGCAATTCTTTGAGCCAGATCGCGACGGGATAGGCGGTCTCGTCGGACGGGAGGTTGCCGAGGGCCGATTTCCGCGGCCCGAACCGGAACGCCGGCAACTTGCTCGGGACGGAGGCCCATTCCGAATAGAAATGATCGATTCCATCCTTGCCTTTCAGGATAACGATCTTGGCATCCTGCCGCGATTTCAGGGTTCGGAGGCTCGCGGGAGGAGACTGGGGTTCGGGGAACAATTCCTTGGAGGCACGTCCGTTGGTGTATCGAAGACTCGACAGCAAGACGACCCGCTCGTCGAGTATCGCGATCTCATGGGACGCTTGCTGGCCGATCCTGACCTCGTAGCGAACCGTGTTGTAGAGCTTCTCATCGAGTGCAGGCCGTCGGTCTTCCGGAATCGCCGCCTCGATGGCCAATTCGAGACGATCGCCCCGTCTCCCCCAGACGAGATCCTCGAAGTTCTCGGTCCGCTCCTCCACCGCCGCCTCGGGACCGTCCGTGACCAGCGTTCCCAAAAAGGCGACGACATCGAGGAACGTCGTCTTGCCGCTGGCGTTCGGCCCGACAAGGACGTGGAACGGACCAAGATCCTGCCGGATGTACCTCAAGCAACGGTAATTCAGGGATTCGATCCGGGTGATCATGATAGCGAATTCCCGACGAGCGCCTTCGAAAGTGTACCCGCGGCGACGGCCAGCGCGATCCAGCCTGCGAGCATGGCGACGCCGCCGATCGGGGTGATCTTGCCGAGCCATTTCTCCCCGGTGATGCACAAGACGTACAGGCTGCCCGAGAACACGAGCGATCCCGCGAGAAACAGCCATCCCGCCGCGTCGAGCGCGGCGCCGCCCCGGCCGGCCTGGACCATCAGGCCGACGGCCAGGAGAGCGAAGGCACAGTACATCTGGTACTGCGTCGCCGTCTGGAAGTTCGCCTCGAGCCGCTCGGTGGAGAGTCCGCCGGGCACGCTCCCCAGCGACTCGAACCGCCCGCGCAGGCCGTGGGCGCCGAAGGAGCCCATCGTGACGGCCAGGAAGCCCCAGATCGCCCCGGTCCGCAGCCAGAAACTCGCACCCATCGCCTCGGTCCTCCCATGCGTCGGTAGGGTGGGCTGTGCCCACCGGTCAGGGGCCGACATCGGTGGGCACAGCCCACCCTAACATATGCCCGGTCGTGCCCCGTCTGGATGCAGGTCTCCGCAGAACAGGCCCCCGAATGACAACGCTTCAGCGAACGGCACCGCCGACCATCGGCCCGGGCTGGAGGCGCAGGACGACCGCGCGGGCCTCGGCCGCGAGGAAGAGCGAGCCGGTCACGCAGATGAGGCCGTCGGGCGCCGTCAATTGCCGGGCCAGCTCCAGAGCCTCGGCGGGGTCGGCGGAGGTGTGCGCCGTCCGTCCGCTCAGCATCAGCACCGCCGAGACGATCGTCTCGGGGGACAGCGATCGCGGGTTCTCCAAATACCGGGTGGCGATCACCTCGTCGAAGATCGGCAAGAGCGCCTGGAGCTGGCCGCGGAGGTCCTTGTCGCGCGTGGTGCCGAAGATCAGGGTGCGCCGCGTGGCGGGGAAACAGGTCCGCAGGGTATCGGCCAGTGCCTCCGCCGACGCCCCGTTGTGGGCGCCGTCGATGACCAGGAGCGGCCGATGGCCGAGGACCTCGACCCGCGCGGGCCACTTGAGCGCGGCGAAGCCCCGGATCACGTCATCGCGAGTGACCGTCAACCTCGGCTGCACCTCGGCCAGGACGTCGAAGCCCGCCAGGGCGACCGCAGCATTGTGCGCCTGGTGCGGGCCGAGGAGCGGCAAGTTGAGCGTCCCCCAGTCGGTTCGCCGGGTCCGGGCGGCGACCCGGAATGGCGTGGGGCGGGTCACGGGGAGTTTGGGCGGGATCGCGTCGAACCCGAAGTCGGTCCCCAGCTCGTGCAGGCGGCATCGCCGTTGCGCGGCCACCCGGCGGATCGCCTGCTGGGCCTCGCCGCCCCGCTCGCCGCTGACGGCCGGCAGCCCGCGCTTGAGGATCCCGGCCTTCTCGGTGGCGATCGCCCCCAGCGTGTTGCCGAGCTGCCGGGTGTGGTCGAACGAGATACTCGTGATGATCGACAGCAGCGGGCGCACGACGTTGGTCGAATCCAGCCGGCCCCCCATGCCGACCTCGAGCACGACCGCGCCGACGTTGCGGCGCGCGAAGTGGAGCAGGCCCATCGCGGTCGTGATCTCGAAGAACGTCAGCCGGCACTCGATCGGCCGGGATTCGTCGCGCTCGAGGGTGTCGACGGCCTCGCGCAGGTCGTCGACGAGCGTGATCACCTCGTCGGTCGACGCCGGCCGGCCGTCGACCGTGAAGCGCTCCTCCAGCCGATGCAGGTGCGGCGAGGAATACAGCCCGGTCCGCACGCCCGAGGCGGAGAGCGCCGCGGCCATCATGGCGGCCGTCGAGCCCTTCCCCTTCGTCCCCGCGATATGGATGATCGACAGTCCGAGGTGCGGATCGCCCAGCCGCCGGAGCAGCCGCCGCATCCGGCCGAGCTTCAGCTCGGCCGGGATGCGGGGCATCCCCAGCCACTCGTAATTGAGCCGGCCGTAGAGGTACTCGATTCGTTCCTGATAGTCGGACAGCATATCGGGGCGCTCGCGTTCGAATCACTCCCGAGGCCCGGATTCCGGCGGGGATCGATCCGAGACCTCGGGGCCGGGATTCGGCCCCGATGCGCGGATGGCCGGGCACGGCCCGGCCGGCCGCCTCGCGATCCCGTCGGATCGACCGGATCAGCCCGGGTGCACCGGCGGGATCGGCGCGAGGCCCAAGAAGCCTTGGATCCGCGCGCAGAACTCGACGAGCGAAAAGTCCTTGGTCCAGTAGTCGTCCGCGCCCAGGGCGAACCCCTCCAGGCGCGTGTCGGCGTCGCCGAGCTGCGAGAGCACGACGACCTTCATCCCCACGGCCTCCGACGACCGCCCGAGATGCTCGAGCACCTCCAGGCCGTTGAGCACCGGCATCCAGATATCCAGCAGCAACAGCGCGGCGCATGGGCGCGAACCAGGCCCACCGCCTCGCCCCCGTCGCACGCCTCCCACACCCTGTGGCCCTCGCGACGCAAGCATTCGGCCAGCAAAGCCCTCAGGTCGGCATCGTCCTCGGCCAGGACGATGGTCGTGGTGACCTTCCCGGGACTGTCGCCGAATGTCTGCATGGCATCGTACCAAAACACCGAGCTTGCCAACGGGCCGTTCCGACCCGGGGAAGGGAAGGCAGATGCTCCTAGAGCGCCTAACGCTTGCGCTGCACCGACACGAGAGAACCCCCCCTGACCCCCCCTTCGTAAGGGGGGGATTCGGAGGGGCGGGCCTCCCTCAATTTCCCCCCCTTACGAAGGGGGGGTCAGGGGGGGTCGAGGCCCCATCCCGATCTTGAGGCTGAGCCGCGTAGGCAAGCCATTCGTTATCCACTCTAGCATACTCGGGATTCGGGCCGATTGGCCATGCCAGTCGGCGGGGATTAGGGGCCGGCATAGGCCTCGCCCGCGGCCAGGCCGCGGATGTAATCGAGCACCTCGTCCAGTTCGCCGACGGCCGCGCCCGGGACTCGTCCGCGGCGATCGACCTCGCAGAGCAGCATGAGGTCGTCATAGTGCTCGGACTGCTGGAGCCGCGAGCGGGCCCGGGTGCCGAGGGTCCCCGTCCGAAGGGCCTGCGCCTCCATGTGATGCTCGATCAGCCAGGCGGTCCGCTCGGTGATCGAGCCCTCCAGCGCCTGTAACGCAGCCGCGACGTGATCGGACGGCTCGATCGCCTTGCCGACGTCGTGCAACAGCGCCGCCAGTAGGAACTCCTCGTCATAGGGACGCTCCTCGCGCCAGCTCGAAGACCTGGAGGCTGTGATAGAGCGCATCGCCCTCGGGGTGATACTTCTTGCTCTGCTTCACCCCCTCCAGCGGCTCGAGCAGCATCCGGTAGAGCAGGAACGGATCGATCTTCTCCTCCAGGGCGTCGAGCTCGGAGTCGAGGTCGAGGTCCGGATACTCGTCCTGGAGGATCGCCTCGAGCTCGGCGATCGAGGCCCGCTCGATGGCCTTGCCGGTGATCGAGCTCTTGAAGGCGTAGTGCGCCTTGTCCTCGGGGTACAACGTCAACTCGAAGTTGTTGCGGTCGAAGACGTGGATGTGGGTGAAGACCCGCTCCTCGTTGTGCTTGATGATCCGCTTGAGCTCGACGTCGTACTGCACGTCGAGCTCGTCGAGCGTGTTGGTGACGAGCGCGAGGCTGTCGCAGAAGACGTGGACGTCGATATCCGAGCCCTTGCGGACGTGTCCGGTCAGCACGCTGCCGATCAGCCGCGGGCGGAATCGCGCCAGGAGCTTCATGAACCGCAGGGCGTCGAGCCGCATGTCGAGCAGGTGCTCGAGCCGCTTGGGGCCCTCGTGCATCCGGGCCATCGCCTGGATCTGGTCCCGGATCTCCTTGTTGCTGGGGAGGTCGCCCGGCCGATGGCGATACTCGACCCCAAGCTGCTTGGCGGCCTTGCGCTTGGCGGTGAAGTACTCCGACTCGGTCCGGCGATACATCATCTGGGCGGCCAGGAAGGCGATCTGCCGCCGGATGCGTTCATCAGCCATGTGAGAGGTGCGCCGATTTAAGCCCATCGAAGCGGCGCGGGGCGAGATGAGGCGGGTCGATTCGCGATCGAATGGGGTCGAGACGCGTCGTGGGCTGGTTTCAGCCCGTGAACGAGACAGCGAACGGGACGACGAATCACCCGTCAAACCATAGTCCGACGGGTGATCCCGGTCAAGAGGTCGGATGAGCCCCGGCCTCTTCCTTCATCTCGGCCTCATTCGCTCGCATCATCGCCTGGAACTGCCGTCGCGAGCCGGAGTAGGGCAGCAGCTCGAAGCCGTTGCGCCAGTGCCAGAGCATGCTCGACTCGTTGCCCAGGATGAACGAGCTGAGCAGCTCGGTGTAGCCCAGCTCGACGAGGCTGTTCGAGGCGTGCGCCAGCAGCCCCGAGCCGATGCCGATAGCCGGCGAACCATGGGCCGACGAAGATCCAGGTGAGATGGGCGTGGCCGAGCCGCTGCTCGATGCAGTCCGGCGGCGGTGGCGTCTTCCATCGGAGGCTCCAGAAATCATCGAGGTCAACCCGCGGCACCAGCGTCACCAGCACCGCTCCGACCGGATGGCCGTGCTGGGCGCCTGCGGCCACATAGCAGGCCGGGCGGATGATCGGCCCGTCGCAACCGTCCCGCGTGGAGTTCAGGCAGTCCCGCGCCGCCTCGAGCCGGCGCCGATCGCTCAGGCTGGCGAACGGCTGGACCCGATCGAACGACGCCGGCGAAGAGCCGCGAGAGCCGGGGCCAGTCGCGATCCTCCAGGTGCCGGAAGCGGATCACCTCGTTCCGGGCCTCGACCTCCGATTGCGGGCCGTCTTCCGAGGGCCGCAGGTCCAGCCGCGCGCTGTAGAACTTCGGCCGGGGCGATAACCACGCCGCCTTCTCCAGGTACTCGTACTTGTAAGCCGGATTGCGCGGCAGTTGCTGGAACTGCCTCCAGCTCAGCGGCAGCTTGATGACGGAGAACCAGCGATCGAGCATCATCCGATCCGGTGATTTCAGGATGTTTTACAGAAACCGAAGGACCGCAGCCGTTGCACCCATTGGACCACGCGCCATGGCCGTCGGCCAGACCCACGCAAGCAACCTCCGCTGAAAACCAGCACTGTCGGCACGATCGTATGCTTCCACTGCCAATCCGCCGAAAAACCTTCAAGCCGGTCGGGTGAGATGCCGATCATTAATGAAGAGGTATGTCGGGAATCCGCATCGCCGCGGAGGGCGTCTTTTTATAGGATGTCGCCCCGATCTGCCGAATGTAGGGTTGAGCGAGCGAGGGCCGGATCAGGATGCCGGCACGAGCGGCGAAGAACCGGCGCAACCCGAGGACGAGGGGATCGGGACCGATGACGCACCGCAAGGGGGCGGTCTGGACCGAGCGCTTGGTCCTGGCCCTGATCCTGGCCAGCCTCGGCGGGACCCTGAACCTCGTCCTGGCCATCCATCGACGCGTCAACTCAACCTCGATGGCGTCGAAGAATCCCGAGGCGTCGCCAACACCGCCTCCCGCCTCGACGGCCCCCCAGATCGCCCAGCAAGCCTCGCCGCCGTCTCCTTCCAAGAAGAACGGACCGCCCCCGGTCCAGCCGACTGTCCCGCCGAAGCCTCCGGAAGACCCCACGGTGGCGATCCTGGCCCGGTTCGACAAGGCGATCGCGCGGGAAGCCGAGGCCGCCCGGGAGGCCGATCGACGGGCCACGGCGCTCGAGGCGGCGCGGCGGAAATCGGTCGCCGAGTCGGATCGGTGGAAACGTCGCGAGATGCTGGTCCGTCAGCAGGTGGCGACCTTGGGCCGGCGAGCCGACAAGCTCGAGCGAGGACACACTCTCCCTCGACGCGGAGCGCGACGTCCTCGCCCGCGAGCGCGACGCTCTCAAGGCCGCTCTGGTCAAGGACAGTCAACGCTCGGGATACGCCGTGCTGCCCTACAAGGGCCCGAACGGGACCTGGCGGCGGCCGATCGTGCTGGAATGCTCGGGCCACTCGGTGAAGCTCCAGCCCCGCGGCCCGTCATTCTCGATGCTCGAGCTCTCTCCCTTGATCCATCCCCGATCCAGCCCGGTCGTGCTGGCGATCGCGCGGGAGATGCTGCACATCCAGCAGTCCGAGACGCCCGACGGCGCGCCGGCGGTGCCTTACCTCGTCTTCCTGGTTCGCCCGGACGGGATCCGCGCCTATTATCAAGCCCGCGCGCGGCTCGAGTCGCTGGGGATCGCCTTCGGTTACGAGCTGATCGAGCAGGACCTCGCCGTCGAGATCCCCGACTTCGACGACCTGAGGACCTGGGATGGGACGACGCCGCTGGATACGCCCGAACTCGCGAGCGGCGACGCGAAAGGCCGCCGGAATGGGGCCGCGGAGTCCACTCCATCGGGTAGCGAGGGCGCACGCGATTCGCACACCTGGCCGGCCGGCGATCGGACGGCGACGAGCGATGCGTCCCGATCGGACTCGTGGCCGCCGTCCCAGGACTCGGACGGGAAGCCTGGCTCCGATCGGCGATGGCCCGATCTGGCCCGGGGAGATGGATCGGGCGGCCGCACCGATCGGGGGTCGGGATCAGCCGGCCTCGGCAGCGACGGCGGCCCGCCGCCCGAGATCGACCTGGGCGGCAACGGCATGCGGCGCGGCCGGGGGCAGGGGGGTGATGAAGGTGGCTCGGGCGATGGCGGCTCCCCCGACGCATTCGTCTGGCCCTCCAACTCGGGCAACGCGGCTGCCGGGGGCAGCGCAAGTCCGAGCCGCGGGACGGGACGAGGCTCGTCCGACACCTCCGGCTTCGGCACCGGATTCGGCGGCACATCGGCAGCCGGCCCGATGGGGCAAGGCTCGTCTCCGACCTCTGCATCGGCTGGCCCGCCAGGGGCCGATCAGGCGGGAGGCGGCCGATCCGCGCCCGGCCTACTCGGCCAGGATGCGACTCCGCGGTCGGGCACGCCCTGGGCCTCGACCGGCCGGCCCGGCTCGGATCAGCCGGGCGGAGGGATCGTCTCGCCGGGTCGCGTCGGGATCTCGGGCCGGGCGTACGGATCATCGCCCGGCGACGGCACCGGTCGCGGTGCGTCGGGCACGGGAACCGGGAACGGCACGGGTGCGGACCTCGCCGATGGCGATCCGTTGCCCACCCTGGAACCGGCCCAGGACGGTTCGATGCCATCTAGCACGCTCATGCCCGGCGGCGCGTCAGTCGCCAGTGGCCCTGGCGGAGCCGGAGCAGGTGGACCGGGATCGCGACCATCCGCTCCTGGAGGCTCGGCGCCGACAGCGCGCCGATACCCGGCGGCGCGTCGGCTGCGGGTGGCTTCGGCGGACCCTCAGCAGGGCAATCGGGATCGGGCCCGTATGGGATGGGAGGCTCCCGTCTGAACGGAGCGGGAGGCTCCGGGCCACCGCGTCCCTCGACGCCCGGTCAGCCCGCCACGGGAACCACGCCCGCGGGCGGTAATGGGCCGCCGGCGTCGGACCCCGGTTTTTCGGCCTATCCGGCCGGGACTTCGGAGGCGGTCGGGACCGGCCTCGACGCGAGTGCATCGTCGGGCGGCCAGTCGTCTGCGACGGGCGGCGTGGACACCGCCACGATGCCGCGCTCGGACGCGACGAATGGCCCGGGTCAGAACGCCGGATCGGACGGCGACCCGTCCACCTCAGCCGGATCGAGCGGATCGGCGGGATCGAATCCTCCGGCGAGCAGCTCGTTCGGCGCCGGCTCGATGTCGGGAACGCGGCCGACGACGTCGGGAGCGGTCTCGGGCTCGCGGGCGTCGGGTTCGACCCCGATCTCGGGGTCGAACCCACCTTCCGGATCGACCGCGTCCGGGGACCTCAGCAGTCTGCCGGCGCCGTTCCAGTCCGCACTCGGGCGCCGGGTCGTCACCATCCAGCGGGTCCGCGAGCGCCTTCGGCAGCAGCTCCACGGACGCGACGGATAGCTCCTCGACAAGCCCGAGCGGTACGTTCGGCAGCTCGTCGGCCGCCTCGAGCGCCTCGACGAGCAGCGGCATGTCGGGGGCTCAATCGTCGTCCGCGATGCCCGCGGGAGCTTCGGGGATGAGCTTGCCCAGCCTGAGCATGAATCCCGACCCCGACTCGGAGCCGGATGCGCTCAAGGGCCTGGCGCTGCCGCCTATCGACACGCACCGACAGCCCGGGGCGATCAATGTCCCGTTCGAGATCGTCGTGGTTTGCCGGCGGGACGACGTGCTGCTCCATCCGGGCGGTTACCGGATCACCGCGAAGGCGCTGCGCGACGGCGCAGCCAAGACGAGCAACGCCGACGGCTTGCTCCAGCGCGAACTGCGGACGATGGTGCGGCGTCGGGCGCAGGTCGATCCACTGATCCGCCCCAAGCCGCGGCTCAAGTTCCTCGTGGAGACCGGCGGAGGCACGACGTTCTGGACGGCGCGGAAGCAGCTCATCTTCTCCAACCTGGATTGGCCGATGACGGTGCAGGTCGCCGGCCCGCAATCCGGTTACCTGCTCGACGAGAGGGCGCTGCGATGAGCGCGTTACCGGGAGACATCCAGGGAGGCGACTCCCACCCAGAGACGGATCCGGGCCAGGGGCCGAGTGCTCCGCGGCGCGGCGTTCGAGCAGCGTCGGCGTCGAACATCCGCCGGCGCGCCTGCATCGAGCTGGCGAGCGTGGCCGCGGCGATCCTGGCGGTGACGGCCTACGTGCAGCTCGGCCCGTGGCCCGGGGCCCGGGAGCCGTCGCCGGCGGTATCGCCGCAGGCGTCGTCCCGGACCCCGCCCGTGGCGACACCGGAGGTCGGAGGAGCCGTCGAGTCCGCTCCCGAGCCCGAAGTGGGGCTCGTGACCCCGGTCGCCGTGCCCCCGCCGGCGCCCGCCGGACCGGATCCTGCGAAGGTCGCCGCCTCGGAGAAGGCGCTCGATGCGGCGAGCAGGGACCGGGCGCGAGCCGACGCGCGGGCGGCGGATGCGGCCCGACGCATGGCCGAGGCGGCCGACCGGTCCGCGATCGACGCCCTCCGCGCGCGCAAGCTGGCCTTCCAGGTGCGGGATCCCTCTCCTCGGATCGCGCAGGCGGTCGCGCGGGGGGGATTCGTCCGGGGCGAGCGCGACAAGCTCGCCCAGGAGGTGGCGACGCTCCGCAGTGCCCCGCGGCCCAAGTCGGTCTCGATCCTCAGCAAGAGCCCGGTCGCCCGGCCGGTGGCCGACGACGAGTACCACTTCGAGCTCCGCCACAACCGGATCACCTTCATCGACCTGGACAAGCTGATGAAACTCACCAAGGCCGACGCCCAGATGCGCGTCCGGATGTCGGACCGGGTCGGTGTCGTCAGCAACAAGGTCGGGCCGGTCGGCGCGTTCTCGCTGGCCTACGAGCTGGCGCCGACGGTGCCGTCCGACCTCGACGGCCTGATCGAGCGCCGGACCATCCGCCGCTACGAGCTCCACGGCTGGGAGCTGATCCCCGAGTCCGACAACCGCGGCGAGACCTACGAAGCGACGCGGAACCCGATCTCCGAGTTCACCCTGGCCACCAACCGGATCAACCCGCACCGGGCGACCGTCACTCTGTGGGTCTACCCCGACAGCTTCGGCCTGTACCGCCGGGTGCGATCCGACCTGATCGAGCGGGGTTTCAGCGTCGCCGCCCGCCCGCTCCCCGCCGGCCTGAGCATCCGCGGCAGCCCGCTGGGATCGCAGTCGGCGGCGCAGTAGGAACGTTCTCTTGCCGAGACGCCGGAACGGAACGGAAAAGGCGCAGGGACGGAAACCACGTCGCCGGCCCACGCCGGAGCCAGGCCGCAAACGCCGCCGCGTCACCTGGCACCTGGCCCCCCCCGGACAGCCTGGGAGGGTGCCCGGCGACCCATTTCGGCGCCCCACGGCGCCCCACGGCCAGTTTCGGGTGACCGAATCCCAGGCGGCTCTCCGATTCAGGCCAGGCTCCCGGGTCGGTCGGAACGGACCAGGTGACACGCCGAGCGGCCGGGAACCGGCGAGCCCCGACCCGGCCCACCTCCACCGAGGATCTTTGCGCGCTTCGCGCAAGAGATCGTACATTGACAGAACCGATCGGATCGGCGGGCACTCGCTTGCCAGCAATCCCCGTGGCGGCCAGCCCGGACCGGCCGGGTCGATCGATCGCGAGACCACACAGACCGGGCGCGGAACAAGATGGGACGACCAATGGCCTCCGCACGGAGGCCCCCATCGAACGGCCCTGGTGGTCCGGTCTCGCCCCTTCGCTGGCCGCGCGGGCGACGGAGCGTTCCCTCCGCGACCGGGCGGGCCGATCGATGATCGAAGCGGTGGCGTTCCACGACCGACAACTGGGATCGTGGTTGAAGTTGACGCTGACCCGGCTGATCGAGAGCTACGAGGCGCAGGCCGCGGCCCTTCGCGAGCAGGTCCGGCGCCTCAACGGTTAACAACCTCGGATGAGGGCGAGCGAATGGGGCAGCGGAAGCCCGGCGGCTTGACGGCGAGGACCGAGCAGGTCACTTCCGGGAGGACGCGTTCGGCCGTGTTGCCGATCATGACGCCGGGGATCCCGGCACGGCCCAACGTCCCCATGACCAGCAAATCGATGTGGTATTCCCGAATGCATTTCAGGATCACCTCGTCGGGCCTGCCAATCTTGTCAGCGAGGTGGACCCGAACCGGCTCGGACAGGGTTCGATGGTCGGTCCGTTCCAGTTGGTCGTGGAGCACCTGCTCGGCGTGGGCGAGGACACGGCGGTGGTAATCGAACCCGATCTCGTCGGGGAGGGCCGTGAGCCAGAGGTGATAGAGAGGATAGTCGACCGCGTGCAGGACGTGGATGGTGGCGTCCGCCACGGTCCCCAGGCAAACGGCCAGGCGCAGCGCGGTCTGAGAAGCGGGTTGGAGATCGCTGGCGACGAGGAGGTTCAGGGGCCTGTCATACGGCTCCGGCCGTGACACCCACACCGGGCAGGGACACCGCCGCAATACCTTCTTGGCCGTGTTGCCCAGAAGCCCGGGTCGCACCCCGGAGGAGATCCGTCTACCTAGGAGGACCAGGTCATGGCCCTCCCGCAGGACCTGGCGGACGATCTCGAGCCAGCCATTACCCCGGACGAAGACGGCCCTGGCTGGCACTCCACTTTCACCGGCCTTCTGGACCAGGTCCGCCAAGACCTGGCTAGCCTCGTCTTCGATCTTCCGGAGCACCACGAGCCGGTGCCTTTCCTCCAACATGAGGAAAACTTCCTCCGTCAGATTCAAGGCCGAGAAGAACGTCAATTGGCCCGAGGTCCGCTGGGAAAACCAAACGGAACGTCGGAACAGGTCCTGGGCGGCGGGAGGAAGGGCGCCGGGTGCAAGCTGCGCACAATGGGAAAGATCGATCCCAACCAGGATACTCCGGAAGCATGACATGGATGGGCCTCCTCGCCACCACCATTGGGGCCGACGCGGCCGCCACTGGAGCACGCATTCAGGGTTCGAGGAGAAAAGTCGGACCGGATCATGTCCGACACTTCAATCATACCAACGAATCTGGAAGTATGAGAAGATCCGACCTGCCCGATTGTCTCGAGCGCTTAGCGTTGGCATGGCAGCGACACGAGGAAACCCCCCCTATCCCCCCCTTCGTAAGGGGGGGATCAAGAGGGGCGGACCTCTCTCCGTCCCCCCCTTACGAAGGGGGGGTCAGGGGGGGTCGAGGCTTCAGCCCGGCCTCGAGGCCGAACCACGGCGGCCATCCATTCGTTAATCGCTCTCGCAGCGATGGCGGCTGGGGCGGCGTCCATTCCGCGCGGACACCGGTGCCGACGCCGGTCACGGGGCCTCGGCAAGTGGAGGGGGGCGCAGCCAGTTCCAGACCAGCAGGCCCAGGCACAGCCCCGCCAGGCCCACGGCCGCGACCGTGAAGCTCGCGTAGATGTCGGCGAAGACGAGGTTATCGGCTTCGTAATTCACGGTCCGGTACAGGAGCACCTCGGCCTGGCGGTCGGGCGCCGGCTCCCCGGCCTGGCTGAGCGCGTCGCGGAGCACGGCCCTGCGGTCGGCGATCTCTTGCGCCTGGATGTAATCGCGGTCGGCCACGTACGAATAGTGGATCGGATGGCCGATGAGGAAGAAGTTGATCAGCACGGCGAAGCCCATGCCGCCTCCGTAGAACTGCATGACGAGCAGGAACGGCCGGGTCCGCTCCTCACGCTGGGGATCGCCGCTGGCCATCGTGTCCATCGCGATCAGGAACAAGCCGATCCCCACGCCCATGAGGAACCGGCCGGGAGCGAGCTCCCAGTACTGCGGCGCCGGGAACCAGTTCAGATCGGCGACGTTCTGGATCTGCCAGTACGGCCAATCGAGCGTCCGCTCGTAGGAGTGGAACATCCCCGCGGCCAGGATCAGGAGGCCGACGATCGCTCCCGGGAGGCCCAGCCAGATCCGCCATCTCTCCAAGACCAGTCGCGCGACCACCAGGCTCGTCGCGATGCCCAGGGGCAACGACCAGATCAACAAGGATCGCTGCCAGGTACTGAAGTTGAGCAACAGGCCGCCGTAGATGTTCATGGAGCCCCCGTGGAACCATTGGCAGGCGCCCCCGAAGAAGAACAGGAGGAGTCGGATCCAGCCCTCTTTCAAGGCCGGGAAGTCCAGCCAGGGCCAGACCAGGAGCAGGGCTAACGCCAGGAAGAGGGCCCCCGAGGCCACCGCGAGGGTGATCTCGGAGCTCTCCAGCCAGCCGTACAACTGCCCCCAGTGCAGGACGTAGACCAATGCGGAAGTCCCCAGCACCAGCCAGGGCAGGAACGCCAGCGAGCTTCCGGGGGCAGTCGGAGGGACCTCGGGCGCTTCCGCCATCGAGAAGAGCACGAGCGAGCCGAGCAAGGCCGCGGCCCCCTCGATGAGGAATCCCCACTCCCAGTCCGACCAGCCATGGGCCATGCTCGCGGCCGAGATCACGCCCGGACCGATGACCGGCAGCAGGATCGAGGCCCAGGTCGTGGGGTTCTCCCAGCGGTTGTCGAGCAGGCGCGGGGCGAAGGCGATCACCAGCCCCATGCCGACACCGGCCAGGGCACGGCCGGCCAGGAAAACGATGAATGGGGCACTGACATAGAGGCCATTCAGGAATGAGGCGGCGGCCAGGAGCAGGAGCCCGAGCTGGGTCAGGCCGCGACACGAGGCATGCTGACCCAGGGCCGGGCAGGCCAGGAGCGTCAGGGCGATGAAGACCGACAGGGTGGTGTGAAGGCTGTACAGCTCGGCGACCACCCAGCCGTGCGCGATGCCCATCTCGCGGAAGTTCATCGTGTGTCCGGCGGTCGTGATCCAGACCACGACCAGGGGCACCAGCGGCCGCCCCGCCAGCAGATAATCCCAGGTCCCCGCGAAGCGGCCGGGGTCGGACAGGCTCTCATCGCTGGTCGCCACGGCGGTTCTTCCCCCTTTCCACGGCAGTCGGCGGTGGCGGCGGTGTGGATGCCGGTGGTTGCGGGGTGGCGAAGGTCAGCTCCTCGTCGCCGTGGACGTTCCTCCGCCCGGGGACGAGATCGTTGATCCAGCTCAGTTCCAGGCCGCTCGGAGTCTGGATGGTCAGGGTCGGGCGGAGCGGAGGACGGAGCGCCGGGTCGCCCAGCCGTCGGGAGAGTTCGCGGAAGGACCCCGCGGCGATGGCCTCTTTCTCTTCAGGTTCCTGGGTCGTCCACCCCGGTCCGGTCGTCAGGATCACCGGCAGCCGGGGATCTTGCTCATAGGCTCCCACACCGTAGGGGAGCACGGTCTGGGTGGTGGGCAGCACCTCGACCCGGCTGAACAGCGGCGCCGGGTCCGGCCCGGCGGACCGTTGCTGAAGGACCCAGGTCTGGAATTCCTGGGCCATCGCGCGCAACCGGGGATCGTTGATCTGGGAACGCGCGTAGGCCTGCGGGAACTCCTCCATGTGAGCCGGCGGCTTCGGTTCCGGGAGCACTCGGGCTTCCAGCTGTGTCATGTCCGGGCCGCAGCCCGAAACCGCCAGGCCCAGGAAGGCCGGCCCGAGCAGATCGAGCGTTCGGTTGCGGTTGCCCCTTGTCATGGGTGTCCCTTCTCTTTCACCTCGCGCCGCGGGGGATTGGGAGCCGGATACACGGTGGTCAACGCGGTCCTCGGTATCGGCCGGTAGCGGGTTGTTCCCACCACGATCTCGAAGGTGTCGCCCTGTTCCAGGTTGGCCTCCACGCCGCGCTGGAACGCGGCGTAACCCAGCCCCGCGATCACGCCGACGGCCACTCCGCCCGTGATGAAGACCGGACTCCGCTTGGGAGCCACTTCTCCCGCGATACTGCCGCCGATCATGGCTCCTTCCAGGGCGAACAGCGCCGTGATGCCCAGGCGCCGCTTGAGGGTCCTGGACCGCCGATCCTCGGTATCGAACTCCCATGGGATCGGTCGCCAGGTCCCGTCCTGGCCCTCCACGAGCTGGGTCATTTCCAAGGTGAGTCGCCCCGCGCGGCCGTACCTACCCGGCGGTTCCACCTTGACGACCGTCCCCCCCACCAGGGGCGGCGGGTTGGCGGGGAGGCTGATCACTTCGGCGAGGAAGCGGTCCCCCGGCTGGATCTCCGGACGGCCGTTGAGCACCCGCTCGCCCGGGCTGAGGCCGTCGCACGGGAACACCTGGCGGATCCGCACGGTCACCGCCGCGCCCGGTTGGAGCGTCGCCCACGCCGGATGGGCCGCCGGCACGGAGGACGCGGCCATCGGCACTTGCGGCCGGCTCGCGTCGGGGCCGGCTCCATCCGGTGACTCGCGTCCGGAGGACGCGGCCATCGCCGGTTGCGGTCGGGGCGACGGGGGCCGAGGGGGCTCCTGGGCCCGAACGCCGCCCGCCGGCGGCGCCACCATCGCGACCCAGACCGGCAACCATCGGAGTTTCATGATCTGGCCCTCCCTGGTTTGGCTCACCCTGGCCGGGGAGCGGCTGGCTGCCCTTGCTCCGCCTCAGCCAGGCCAGCCGGTGCTTCCAGAACCCCGGCTCCGGTTCCTCGTGCCCCGACGGGATGTGTGCGATCCCCGCCTTCTCCACGTAATCGAGCAGCAGCTCGGTCGCGCGCAACAGGTCGAGACGGGCCAACTGGAGGTTGTACCAGGCCGTCCATCGGTTGGCGTCGGCTTGCAACAGGTTGACCTCGGTCCCCAGCACCTCGACCGGAAACGACTGGTGCTGCTGGTACAGCCGCACCTGCCGTTCCCACAGCTCGCGCCGCAGCGCCAGTTCCTTCTCCCTCTGTTCCCATTCCTTGATTGCCTGCTGCCAGCGGTCCCAGGAATTCCCCGTGTCGTCGGCCACCTCGATGAGGGTCTTTTCGAGGTCGAGCTGCGACTGGATCACATCCAGCTTGGCCTGGCGGATACTGGCCCAGAGATCGATGTCCACGATCGGCGGCGTGTAGATGGTCCCGAAGATCGCTCCCAGCGCAACGCCGCCGTTGGCCGGGGTGGTATTCTTGAACGACATCTCGGCCGGGAGCAGGCCCTTGCCGAGCAGTCCCAGCCAGTCGCGCTTCTGTCGCAACCGGGCGATCCGGAGGCCGGTGACCAGGATGCGGACCTCCACTCGCTGCCGCTTGGCCAATTGGACGGCCTCGTCGCGCGAGCCGGGGAAATCGGGCACGATGGCTAGGTCGACCTGGTCGGGGTCCTCGAGATCGAAGGCATATTCACAGTCGAGGTCGATCGGCAGCGGGGCCGGCTGCTGGGGCACGAGCAGGCGGCTCTGGTGCAAGACCACGGCGAGCTCGCGCTGGGCGATCCGCGCGTTCTTCTCCAGGTCAAACAACAGCACGCGGGCCCGACCTTCTTCGACCTGCGCCTCGTGGAGCTCGACGTCGTGCGCCTGCCGCTCCCGCAGCTTGCGCCCACCAGCAAGCGCGTCTCCTGGGCCAGGGTCACTCCGCGCCGGGCGACCCGGATGCCGTAGGGGATCTGCTTGGCCTGGAAGTAGCGCTGGATGGCCAGGGCCGCTTGCGATCGACGCACGAGCTGCTCCATCAGCAGCTTGACGTGAATCCCCTCCTCGGCGATCGGCAAGGCCGTGATGTGGCCGGAGGGATCCAGCGGGAAGGAGAGGAACATGCGGCTGAGCTGGACGTGGTCCATCCCCGGCAAGCCGGACAGCGGGGTGCCGCCGGTGACGTCGGGAAAGATGATGTTCGTGCCCGGGGCTCCAGCGAAGCGGTTGAAGCCGACGAAGATCTGCGGGAGCGTGACCAGGGGTATGAACTCCTTGAGCGCATCGAACTGGGCGACCTGGGCCGTCCGGACGGCGACGTTAGCCTGCACGGTCTGCACGTTGGCCAGGCTGCGGCGGATGGCATCGCCCAGCCGGAGCGGGACCGCGGCAGCGCCTGGCGTGGGCGCCGGTAAGCCGGCTTCCGGTTCGATCGATGGCTGGGGCGCAACCGCCGGGGATTCCTCGGACAGATCGGGCAAGGCGGGCGGGAGTGGGGGCTCGCCGCGCTCGTGATCGGTGGCGCGCGGCTGGTCCCCGGCCGGAGCCGCCGGCATCTGAGCCGGCGCGGACGCCCCGCACGGGCCCCAGACCGCCCAGAGCAGCAGCGACACGGCCAGCATTCGACCTCGAAACCGATCCATCCACACCTTCCTGAAGGGGAAGAAAGAATGCAACCACGAATAACACGAATTCTCACGAATAAATTCAGGTCCCGTTCCCCGGGTTGACTCGACTACCGGTCGGTCGCCTCGTGAAAGGCCCAAGTTCTACCAGCCGTTATTCGTGTCGATTCGTGTTATTCGTGGTTCCTCTTCTCTTTGTCCGAGAATCTTCGTCGGTCCGGCCTTCCGACCCGAGGCCCGATCTGGTCAGGCGGGGATCGCCCGACCGACGACGGTGTTCACCATTGCAGGCTGCTCTGGCGAACATACTCCGTGGTATCGACCCAGACCCGGCACGACATCCCCGGCCGGACCCGGTTCTGGTAATTCTCCGGATCGGCGAACCGCAGGCGGACCGGGAGCCGCTGCACGATCCGGACGAAGTTGCCGGTGGCGTTGTCGGGCGGGAACAGCGAGAAGACCGAGCCGGTGCCGCCGGCCACGCTCTCCACCCAGCCGGCGAAGGTCCGCTCGGGGATGCCGTCCACGCGGACCTGCGCCGATTGGCCCACGCGGACGCGGGCCATCTGCTCCTCGCGCAGGTTGGCGACGACCCAGACATTGTCGAGGTCCAGCGGCACCACGCTCAGGAAGGGGCGGCGTGCCTCGATCGTCTGCCCGAGTTGGATGGTGCGCCGGCTGATGATGCCGCGGATCGGTGCGCGGATGAGCGTGTAGCTCAGGTGCAGCCGGGCGAGTCGCAGCTTGGCCGCCGCCAGCTCGAACTTGTTCTGCAGCGCGATGGCGGTCTGCTCCTGGATCCGGGGCTCCAACTGGGCGGCCTCGGCCCGGCCGACCGCGGCGGCGGCGTTGGCCAGGGCCTTGCGACTCTGCTCGAGCCGGATCCTCGCCTCGTAGAACTGCAAGTCGCTGGCGGCGACCTGCCGCTGGGACGCCGCGATGCTGCTGTCGAGCGATTTCAGCTTCGCGGTCGCGTCGCGATAGGCCGCCTCGCGGTTGTCCCGGTCCTGTACCGGGATGTCGCCCGTGGCGGCCAGGCGGTTGAAGCGCTCATGATAATCGCGCGCATTGACCATCAACGCCTCCAGCCCCGGCCGCTGTTCCTTGAGCGACGCGAGTAGGTCGCGGTCCTTCTCGAGGATCTCCTTGCGGGTCTTCAACACATAGTCCGCCGCGTTGACCCCCTCCTGGGCCTCGGCCCGCCTGGCCGCGGCGCCATCGAGCAGCGACTTGCGGTCCTGCTGGAAGTAACCCACGTTGGTCACGGCGGCCCGGACATCGAATTGCGCCTGCTGGAACTCCGACGAGGCCTGGTCCACCTGGACCTGGAACGGGACCGGATCGATCTGGGCGATCGGCTGGCCGGGCTGGACGATCATGTTGTCGTCGACGAACAAGGCCACGACCGGGCCGCTGACCTCCGCCGAGATGGGCGTGATGTTCGCGACAACGTAGGCGTTGTCCGTGTATTCATGGAGGCGTATATGAACTCTCCAGATCACCAGGCCCGCGAGGGCCGCCAGGACGACCACGATCGCGGCCAGCCCGCGCCATCGCGACCGGGAACGCCATCGGCCGTGTCCGACGCGGCGTTCCACGCCGCGCACCGCGGCCGGTTCCACGCCGCTGTCCCGGTGGTGGTGCTCGTGCTGGTAATCCACGCGCACCGGGGATGATTCGATGGGAGGCGGTGTCGCTGAAGCACGACTCAGCGGCGTCGCAGGGCGGTCCCCGCCGGCCTCAGGCCTCCCCGGCGAGTCGCTTCCCTGGGACATGCTCCTCACCCTCCTCGACGACCATAAGACTTTAAGGTCGGCAAGATGTACCGGTTATATTGAGTCCGGACGGTCGTGCGGGCTGTCCGCTTCGCAGCGTCTACGGGAGTGCGGACGGTGGAAACGGGAGGAATCAGCCATTTCATCGGCACCTCGATGAGGGAGTCGAGCGCCATCACGATACGCTCGCCGCGAGGATCTGGGAGTCGTCGTGGACCATGCCAAACCCGATCTCCGCGCACAAAAAAAACCCCTACCGGCAGCCACTTGGGCTGTAGGTAGGAGTTATTAACCTCGCGAGCGAGGTGGTTCGACAGTGGGTGAACCCCCGCGCGACGCCCGCTGGCATCACCGAGAGCGGCACCGACCGCGGGTGAACTCCATCACCCTGTGCGTGCTGTCCTCAACGCCTTTCGGTATCACCGAGAGCAGTCGGGCACCACTTCCGAGCGAGGAGCCGCCTGCCGCTGATCTTTCATTGTAAGCGGCCGAATGCGCCCCGGTCAAGGGCGGCACGGGACCGGTCATGTCCTGAGGGTGGACACCACAAGCGCCACGGCAGCGACGACTTGTGGCGCCGAACCGGCCATGCGATCAACCTCATTAATCATCGGCGGGTGGGCAGGTCAACTTGACCAATTCTGCGGATCGTGCCGCCCCATGGCCGAGCTCGGTGGGACGCGATGCCCTTGAGTTGATCGGACGGCCGGCGAGCTAAAGTCCGGACTTCGGGGACTCCGCCCGGGCTCCCGGGCGCGGGACTCGGCCCCGACGGCTGGCCGCCGGGAAGCGGCCGGATTCGCGGGCTGCTGCCGGACCGGGGCCCCGGAGCCGCCTGAGCCCATGGCGGCCGGCGGCCCGGAGGGAACAGGAAGCGGCGGTGCGATCGCATTCCCCCACCGCCGGGTCCGCGCATCCAGGGGACGATAGACGCCCGCCACGCGATCGTAAACTCCCAAGTATCGGGCTCCCGCGCGATCGAACAAGTAATAGTATTCCTGGAGAGAGGGCCACCAGATCCAGTAGTAGGCCATCCCCCCCGGTGACAGGACGATCGCCGAGGCAAATCCCCGTTCCGGCCGGTTCACCCAGGGCTGTAGCACGCGTCCGGTCGGAATCGCGGAGGTCGAACCGCCTTCGGAGCCCGGATCGGCGATCCCGCTCGGCGAGGAGCCGGTTGGCGGCGTCCGTCTCAGGGGCGACAACGGGACCGGCGATGGGAGGGGACCCAAGGGCCTGGGGACCAGGGAGCCGACGACGACCGGGACGACCGGAGAGGGATACAAGAACGAATCCTGCCCCGGCGTGACCGAGCGCCCGGGGACCGGTGCGTCCATCTGGGCCGGCCCTTCTCCCAGGACCGGACCTGGCCCCTGCGCCTGCCCGCCCGGAACCCGGTGCGAGCAAGAACAGGAGGGCCAGGCTCGTCCTTGTCAACGAGCAGACTTTCCCGTTCCAGGGGATCATCACCGGACCTCCTCCCGCCGGAGCGGGTTCCATCGAGGGCCATCGCCAGCATCCCCATCGGGTTGCTCCGATCGGCGTCCGGCCCGAAGGCCGGGAGCAACCGCGAGGGGCGCAAAGACTCCCCGATCTAGATATTTATCGTTCCTGGTATCATCTCGGCTGTCAAGGGTCCTGGCACGGCGTCGGGCCGGCGCCCTCGATGGTCGGCGACTCGACGGGCCGAGGGCGGCGTTGACATCACGATCAACCGCGGCTGGCTCGGGCCGGCGGCCGTGGACCGCGTGGCGATGGCGGCCGATCGGGCCCGGGGCCGGAGCCACCCCGCTTGAACGGCCGGCGCCCGGCTCCCGGTCATCACCGGACTTACGGGACGCGACACCACCTTCTCTACCTTCGAGAACGACAACCTGACCCCGTGAGAGCGCGGACAGGGTATACTGACAGGGGACGACCGAATTCCGCGAAGGGCGACCGATCCCGCGCGATCGGCAGCCAGCCGGGTGAGGACGAAGGGAGCCGGCGATGATCCCTCGCCAAGCGAGTCTCCTCCGGCTCTACACCAATGCGAACGATTCCTGCGCCGGGGGGCCAGTCTATCGCGCGGTCGTCGAGACGGCCCGGCGTTCGAAGCTGGCCGGCGCCTCGGTCTTTCCCGTCGAGCTGGGCTACGGCGCGCACCGGTGGATCCACGACCTGGCCAGCGAGTACTCCTCCTTCGACATCCCGATCGTGGTCGAGATCGTCAACGCCCCCGAGCGGGTCGCGGCCTTGTTGGACGAGCTGGAGGCGATGGTGTGCGAGGGCCTCGTCGTGGTCCGAGCGGTCCGGGTCTTCCGCTATACCCACGCGACCGAGCGCGACGAGGGCGTCGGCCCGGATCCGCGCCGGGTCTGTCTTCGCCTCCGGGCCGGGTCGCTCACGAGGAGGGCAACACTCCCATGAAGATCGAAGGCGAGGGGCGGCGCGTGACCGTCTACATCGGCAGTGCCGATACTTGGAATGGACGGAATCTGGCCCTCGCGATCATCGAGCAGTGCCGCGCGATGGGGATGGCGGGCGCCACGGTCTCGCGGGGCCTCATGGGCTTCGGCAAGCACTCGGTCATCCACCGGGCCCACTTTTTGGGCCTCTCCGAGGACCTGCCCGAGAAGATCGAAGTCGTGGACCGGCCCGAGGAGATCGAACGGCTCCTGCCGGTCCTCGACGGGATGATCGGCGGCGGCCTCGTCGTGGTCGAGGACGTGCATATCGTCCGCTACCTGCATGCGCCGAAGGCCGCGAAGGACAAGAAGCCGCGAGGAGGAGGCGATGTACAAGGATGAGGCCCTCGACCTGCTCAAGGGAGGAGAACAAGGGATCTCGGAATGGAATCGGAAGGTCGCGTCGGGCAAGGCCATCTTGGACCTCGACGGGGTCAAGCGGCACGCGGCCAAGCTCCGGGGCACCCGGCTCCGGGGAAAGCGTCTCCGCCGGTCGGGGCCGCCCGGAGCGCCGCGGGGGGTCCTCATCGGCGAACTTCGACCGCCGGTCGAACTGCGGCGGAGGGCGGGGCCGGCGCGGGGGCGGCGGCGGCATCTCGCTCCGCCTGGTTGAGCATGGCGTTGATCAGGGTGGGCGTCCCCAGGGCCAGGAGGAGGTCGGCCTGGGCCTGCGTCGCGGCCCAGACGGCGTCGAGCCGCGAGTTCTCGAGCTGGATGAGTCGCTGGCGGGCCTGCATCAGCCGGGTCACGTCCGTCTGGCCCGCTTCGAACAGGCGTTCGATCACGGCGACCTGCTCGGCCAGCGCCTCGGTCAACTTGGACGCGTCGTTGACCAGGTCGGCCGCGCCGTTCCACCGGGACACCGCCGCCCGAACCTGGGCGACCGCCCGCCGTCGGGCCTGTTCGGCGGCGACCGCCGCCCGCTCGTGCTCGGCCTGGCGCTGGCGGACCAGCGGCTTGCCGGTGTTCCAGATCGGGACCTGGGTGATATAGACCAGCCCGACATACTGGACGCCGGCCTCGTCTATCTCCCATTCCGGGCCGAGGATCGGCGTGGGGATCCGGTCGCCTTTCGCCAGCTTGACGGCCGAGCAGGTGCCCCGAACCAGGGCGTCCACGGCGTGGATGTCCGGGCGGTTGCTGAGCGCCTCCTGGACCATGACCTCCTCGTCGACGGGGGGAATGTAGGCGGGGAGCGTGAACTCGCCGAGCGGCTCGGCCGTCCCGGCCGTCTCGGGCAGCCCGATCTGGTTGCGGAGATCGGTCAGCGCCGTCCGGTACGCCTGCTCGGCCGCCTTGATCTGCTGCCGCGCCGCCCGGCTCTCTACCCGCGCCAGGGCGACGTCGGCCGCCGTACCCTGGCCGGTCTCGAGCCGCCGCCGCAGCGTCTCGACCAGCCGATCGTTGAAGGCGGCCAGCTCGGTGGCCACCCGGACCCGCTCGCGGTTGTATGCGGCCGTCTGGAAGAAGCGATAGGTCTGCATCAGCGCCGCCAGTTCGGCCTGCATCACGGTCCATTGCTGCTGCTCGAGGGCCGCCTTGGCGATGTGGTAGCGGTGGGTGGTCTGGTGCCCCAGCTCGATCGGCTGCCGCAGCGAGAGATAGAGGTAATCCTGGCCGAAATGGTAGTAGTTCCCCTGGTGATGGGCGGCGCCGCCCCCGCCGGGGCTCGCACTCCCGAAGGTACTGGGCGGGATCAGCGTGATCGGGCGGTAATCGACCCAGAGGGTCGGATTGAGCGTGGTCGGGAAATGCCGGGCGACCTCGACGGCCTCCGGAGAGGGGGCGTTGGCCAGCGTGCCGCCCTGGCGCAGGACCACCAGGTCGGGGTTGCTCGTCAGGGCGCCGTACAGGGCGGCCTGGAGGGTCATCGATTGACCCCCCAGCGGCGGCGACACGGCGGCGGGCACGACGGCGGCAGGCAGCGGAACGGGCCGCACCACTCCCGGGGCCGGATTGGCATCCTGCACGGATCCCGCCGGACTGGCCGTCGCCGAGAAGTCGACCCAACCGATGAGCAGCGCGAGCGTCCAGAGCCGCATGGGTCCGTGCATGGGGACTCTCTCCCTCTCGCTGACGTCCGAGCCCGCGGATCCCGCCCTCGATACGGTCCCGATCCGTCACGACCTCCGATACGGTCCCGATCCGTCACGACATCGGTGAGAAACCACCTCCATTGGCATTCGAGTTATCGTCAGAACAATCGGACCGATCCCACTGTTAAGAAGAATTTATCAAAATGTCCATGCTGCCGGGACGGACTCGGTTTAGATTGGGTATCCATGCCCCATCCTTGCCGGGTCTGAAGACCGGGCGATGGTTCGCGCCGGTCCACTCCGGGTCCGCACCCGATCGACCCGAGGAGCAGAGCATGAGGTCAACGATCATGAGTCGCCGGTGGTGGATAGTGTCCTTGCCTCTGCTGGCGGCGTGCTGCGGCTGTCATGCCCATAGCGATGCGGGCAGCGACGAGGAAGGACATTCCGGTGCGGAAGCCTCGGTCACGGTCCGGGTCGTGCCGGCGCGGTTCGACCGGTCGGCGCGGATCGTCGAGGGCCTGGGGCGGTGTGAGGCCCTGCCCGACCACATCGCGCCCCTGACGCCCGCCGTCGAGGGGCACGTCCACGATCTGCTCGTCGAGCCGGGGCAGCCGGTGAAGAAGGGCCAGCCGATCGTCGAGCTCGACAAGGCCGTGGCGCGGGCCGACCTGGCGGAGAAGACGGCGAGCCGCGACGGGCTGGTCGCCACGCTGGCGCTGCTCAAGTCGATCCCCCGTCCCGAGGAGCGCAGGGCCAACGAGCTGGCCGTGGATCATGCCAAGGTGGCCCTGGAGCAGGCCCGGGTCGCCGCCGATCGGCTCCGGCCGCTCGTCTCCCGGCACGAGGTCCCCCAGCAGCAGCTCCAGGACGCGGAGCGGGCCGTGAGGCTGGCCGAGATCCAGTTGCAGACGGCCGAGGCCACGCTCCACGTCATGCTGATCGGCCCGCGGCCCGAGGCGATCACCGAGGCCGAGGGGAAGATCAAGACGGCCGATGCGCTGGTCGCGTTCTCCCGCGCCCACCTCGAATACCACACGATCCGCTCGCCGATCGACGGCGTGCTCGACAGCCTGACCTGCCGCCCCGGCCAGACGATCACCATCGGCAGCCCGATCGGCGAGGTCGTGGATACGCGGCAGGTCTTCGCCTCGATCTGGCTGGCGCCCCGGTCGGCCTCGTCGGTGCGCGTCGGGCAGGTCGCTCGCGCCCGGCCCGCGGATACGTTCGCCGCTCCTCGAGACTCCGCCGGTCCCGACGACGAGGAGATGACCGGCAAGATCGCATTCGTCGGCCGGGTGACCGACCCGCAGACGGGCAACCTCCCGATCCGCGTCCTGGTGGACAACCCGCAAGGGCGGCTGATCATCGGTCAGTCGATCCGGCTGTCCGTGGTGGTCGAGGAACACAAGGCCGCGCTGCAGGCGCCGACCGCGGCGATCCTCGACCTGGGAGAGGGGCCCGTGCTGTCCGTGGTCCGGGATGGGAAGTCGGTCGTGCTCCATCCCGAGCTCGGGGCCGCGCAGGGCGGCTGGACGGAGGTCGCTGGCACCGACCTGAAGCCGGGCGAGCCGGTGATCGTCGAGGGGGGCTACAACCTGCCCGAGAAGACGGCGGTCAAACTCTCCGACGCCGAGGCCAGCCCGAAGGAGCCGGACGATGCCGCGGCCAAGGGGCATGCCGAACCCGGGGCCGAGGGCCACGCCGGGGGCGAATCGAGGGAGGGGGCGAAGTCATGAGCCTGACCGTGGAGCCGGTCGTGGAGCCCCATGCCCACGCGGTCGGCCGCATGAACCTCGTCGCCTGGGCCCGGCCCTACTTCGGGCTGATCGTTCTGACTACGACCTTGCTGACCGCCTTCGGGATCGTGTCGATGGTCCGCATGCCCAGCGGCATCTATCCCGAGGTCGCCTTCCCGCGCATCGTCGTCATCGCCCAGACTCCCGGCCTGGCGGTCAAGGACGTGGAGGTGGCCGTCACCCGGCCGATCGAGGAGGTCGTCGGCATCGTGCTGGGCGTGGTGCGAGTCCGGTCCAAGTCGGTGCGCGGGGCCGCCGAGCTCTCGATCGACTTCGCGCCCGGTACGGACATGATCCAGGCGCTCAACGACGTCCGCGCTCGCATGGCTGAGGTCGGCGCCCAGCTCCCGCAGGGGACCACCACGATCACCGAGCGGCAGACGCCCTCGGTCTTCCCGATCATCTCCTTCGTCGTCACCGGCGGACGCAGCCCCTCCGAGCTGCACGATTACGCCTATTACGACCTGCGGCCGCGGATCAGCCGCATCCCGGACGTCTCCTACGTCACCGTCCAGGGGGGCGATATCCGCGAGATCATCGTCGAGGTCGATCCCCAGGCCCTGGTCTCGGCCAACCTCTCGATCGCCGACGTGGCCGACCGCCTGAACAAGGAGCACCGGCTCAAGGCGGTCGGGCGGCTCGACCGCGGGTCGCTGCAATACCAGGTGCTGGCCGACACCCTGGCCACGACGCCGACCGACCTGGAGGACGTCGTCATCGCCGAGAAGAACGGCCAGTCGGTCCGGCTGCGCGACATCGGCCGGGTGATGATCGGGCACGAGGACCGGACCAAGGCGATCCGCTCCAACGGCAAGGACGCCGTGGCGCTCACCGTCTTCCGCCGGCTGGGGGGCAACGCGCTCGCGGTCTCCGCCGCGCTGGAGGCCGTGCTGGCCGACGCCGCCAAGAGCGCGCCGCCCGGCGTCGAGATCCACCCCGTCTACGACCAGGGGCTGCTGGTCCACACGGCGATCGCCAACGTCCGCGACGCCATCATCATCGGTGGTCTGATGAGCATCGTCGTGTTGCTGCTGTTCCTCAAGAGCCTCCGCGCGACCCTGATCGCCGCGCTCTCGATCCCGTTGAGCCTCACCATCAGCTTCGTCTTCCTCCACTTGACCGGAGACACGCTCAACCTGATGTCGCTGGGCGGCCTGGCCGTGGCCATCGGCCTGATCATCGATGATACCGTAGTCGTGGTCGAGAACATCGCGCGGCATCTAGCCGAGGGGCAGACCGGAGACTTGGCCGTGGACCGGGCCAGCCGCGAGATCAGCGGCGCGGTCATCGGCTCGACCCTGACGACGATCCTCGTGTTCTTGCCCCTGGCGTTCGTCCGCGGGGTCGTTGGCCAGTTCTTCCAGTCGCTGAGCATCTCGCTGACCGTCGCGCTGGTGGTCTCGATGGTCGTCAGCCTGACGATCATCCCGGTCCTGGCCGCCCGCTTCCTGGGCCGCCGGGCGATGCCGACGACGGGCCCGATCTATAACCGGCTGGCGGACGTCTACGAGCGGGCCCTGAAGTTCGGCCTCCGGTTCCCGAAGACGATCATGCTGCTGGCGCTGCTGGCGGTCGTGCCGGGCTGGATTCTCCTTCACGGACTGACGATCCCGATCGGGAAGTCTTCCATCGGGATCCACGCGCTCGAGACCGGCTTCATGCCCGACATGGACGAGGGCGCGTTCGTTCTCGACTACGAGATGCCCGTCGGCACCTCGCTGACGCAGACCGACAAGGTCCTGCGGCGGGTCGAGGCCGTGCTCCAAAAGACGCCCGACATCTCCGGCTACATCCGCCGCACCGGCGCCGAGCTGGGCTTCTTCGCCACCGAGGCGTACACCGGCGACATCCTGGTCAGCCTCAAGCCGACCGGCCAGCGGCGGCCGATGGACGAGATCACCGACGAGCTCCGCAAGGGGCTCGAGTCCGAGGTCCCCGAGCTCGCGACCGAGTTCGTCCCGCTGGTGCAGGACCAGATCAACGACCTGGCGGGCGTCGCCAGCCCGATCGAGGTCAAGGTCTTCGGGCCCGACTTCGCGACGCTCCGCACCCTGGCCGAGCAGGTCGGCAAGATCGTCGAGGGGGTGGAGGGCGCCGACGACGTCAACGCGCACGTCCACCTCGGTAACCCCGACGTGCTGGTCCGCCCCGACAGCGCCCAGACGGCGCGGGTGGGCCTGACGGTCATGGACGTCGAGGCGCAGCTCAACGCCGCGCTGTATGGCCAGGTGGCCAGCACGGTCCCCGAGCAGGACCGGATGACCAAGATCCGGGTCCGCTACCCCGACCCGGTCCGGTATGACCGCGAGCACCTGGCGCTGCTGCCGATCAGCCTGGCCACCGCGACCCCTCCCGCCGCGAGCCCCGGCGCCGCGACCGCCGCCGGGGTCGGCTTCGTCCCGCTCGGGCAGCTCGCGACGATCCGGACCGTCCGCAGCCCCAACGAGCTATGGCGCGAGAACCAGCAGCCGGTGATCACCGTCTCCGCCGAGCTGGGCGAACGCGACCTGGGCTCGATCAACAAGGAGATCCAGGAGAAGATGGCGGACGTGAAGTTCCCATTCGGCTACCGGTGGGAGCTGGCCGGCAGCTACCGGGCGCAGCAGGAGTCGTTCGCCAGCCTGCTGACGGTCCTGATCGTGGCGGCGGCGCTCGTGTTCCTCCTGATGGGATTTCAATTCCGAAGCGTGATCCTGCCGATCCGGCTCTTCCTTGTGCAGCCCATCTCCCTGGTCAGCGCCCTGTTCGCGCTCTGGATCACCGGCACGCCGCTGAACGTCTCGTCGTTCATGGGGGCAATCCTGCTGATCGGTCTGGACGTGAAGAGCGAGATCATCCTGATCGAGTACATCGGCCAGCTCCGCGAGGAGGGGATGCCGCTGCACGAGGCCCTGATCAAGGCCGGGCGCACCCGGTTCCGTCCGATCCTCATGACCAGCCTCTGCACGATCCTGGGGCTTGTCCCCTTGGCCTTGGGCATGGGACCGGGCGCGCAAATGCAACAGCCGCTGGCGATCGCCGTCATCGGCGGCCTGATCACCAACATGCTCCTGACCCGGCTGCTGATCCCCGTCGGATACCTGGCGCTCAAGGGAGGCCGAAGTTTGGCCGTCGATGCTCCCCTCCGGCCGGGAGGCGGCGATGTACAAGGATGAGGCCCTCTGCCTGCTCAAGGGAGGAGAACAAGGGATCTCGGAATGGAATCGGAAGGTCGCGTCGGGCAAGGCCATCCTGGACCTCGACGGGGTCAAACGGCACGCGGCCAAGCTCCGCGGGGCCAAGCTCCGCGGGGCCGGCCTGCGCGAAGCCAAGCTCGACGGTGCCAAGCTTTCCATTCAACGGGGGCTCGAAGCGATCGCCGATTGACGCCGGGGTAAACCTGGCGAGCCGGCTGTCGCTCACAGGGTGGACGCCACGGAGATATGATAATCGCCGCCCCGGTCGGTCAACTGGAAGGAGATGATCGCCCGCCGGTTCGCCGCAAAGTGCTCCAGCTTGCGCCGGACCAGCAACTCGACGAACTGCCTGGCCAGAGCCCGATCCGCCTCGGAGGCGCGGGACAAGCCCGCCGCGAGCAACTTCTCGATCATCGCCGGCCGCTCGTGCTCGGGCAGCAGTGCGGCGTTCCAGGCCAGCATCCCCATGTTCAGCAGGTTGCGAAACTCGTCCTGGGTGCCGTCGAAGTCCCGGTACGGCTCGACGAAGTCCTCCAGGACCTCGGACATCTTCTCCCGACCGGCCGGCTCGTAAACGACCTGGGTCCCGGGCGGGATCGCCGGACCCGCGCCCGCTTGAACAGCCGCTTGGGCAGCCGATCCCTGTTGCGCTGGTCCTTCCTGGATTTTCGAGATGCCATGGACTTCGAAGCCCCAGATGTCATGATGATCCGACGCCAGGCTGGCTGACGATCCCCTCCGCACCGATCATCCCCACCACCCGGCGGCCGATCAAGCCCGAAGCGTCGACCATCCTGGCATGGCTCGCGGAGATGGGGGCGTGAGCCCAGGTCCTTCCGACCGCGATCGCGACCGGGCAGTGGTCCGGAACCCGAAGTCGGAATCGGTTCCCGACGCCTGAGGTCGATGCGAATCCGTTCGATCAGGAGACCCGCGACGCCACGCTCGATCCGCCGACCCCTTGCAAATCCATACCCCAAGAAGTCTAATCCCTTTCAGCGCACCCGAAGTTCTGACCCCGGCACGAACGATCCTCACGCAGGTCGGGATTTCCAGCCCGACGTTCTGATCCGGCAGGCCGGAAAGCCTGGCCGACTTCCTTGCCGGGGACATGGGGCGGTGACCTGACCTCCGGCGGATCCGATCACCGTCCTGCAGGAGGATCGACCATGTCCAGTGACTCGTCGGTGGGCACCAGGCGGCATCTACTCAGCGCATCAGGTGCCATCGGCCTCGGTACCTTCCTGACCGGGAAGGTCGCGGCGAACAATCAGGATGAGGGCCAGATCCCGCGATCGAGGAGGGGCTTCGGCGCGGCGGCCGCTCAGAATGGGCGGGAAACGCCGCGATCGAGGCGGATCAGCGAGGAAGTCGTCGTCGGGAGCAGCGTGGCCCGGTCCGCCGATTATAACGAAGCGAAAAAGCACACGCTCATACAGGTCATCGAGCATGTGTTCAAAGAGGACGATGACCCCGCCGCGGGGTACCCGGTGGCGCGAGTGAAGGAATTGCAGGTCAAGCCGGCCACGAAGCTGGCCACGGTCGCGATCAGCGGCTTCGAGTTCTGGTTCGGCACCACGCAGCAGGAGATCATGGCGGCCTCTTCGAGGTACGGTCTCCACGCCAGCCTGGAGGCCGATTTCGGTCGCGCGACTCTCATCGTGAAGGTCCGCGCCAACTACAGGTTCTGGGGAAAAGTGGACCACGACTGGGCATGGAGGTGCCACGTCGTCATCCAGTGCTTCGGTCAGACTTGAATCGCAAGCGGCCCGGTCAATTTCCTCGTCACTCGCAACTTCCGATGCCGTGAACGCTCCTGACCTCCGGCGCAACCGAAGTTGAGCAAGCCACCTGACGTTCCGCGGACTCGACGACCGTTCCAGAGGAGGATCGACCATGTCCAGTCATTCGTCGGGGGACACGAGGCGGGACCTCCTGACGGCGGCGAGTGCCATCGGCCTCGGTGCCTTCCTGACCGGGAAGGCGGAGGCGGCCGCCCAGGATAACCCGCAGGCCGTGCGATCGAAGAGGATCAGCGAAGAAGCCGTCGTCGGGAGCAGCGTGGCCAGGTCGGCCGATTACGACGAGGCGAAGAACTATTCGCTCATCCAGGTGATCGAGCATGTCTTCAAGGAAGATGAAGAAACGGACGCGGGTTTTCCCGTGACGCGGGTGAAGGAATTCCACGTCAAGCCCGCCACGAAGCTGGCCATGGTCGCGATCAGCGGCTTCGAGTTCTGGTTCGGCACCAAGGAGCAGGAGTATATGTTCGCCCGATCGAGGGAGGGTGTGAACGCCGCGCTCGAGGCGGATCTGGGTCGCGGTACTCTCACCGTGAAGGTTCGCGCCAACGCCCGGCGCTCAAACAGGGTCGACCATGAATGGACATGGAGGTGCCACGTCGTCATCCAGTGCTTCGGCAAGGGTTGATCGGCCGAACCGGACGCGGCGGACTGTTCACCGATATCGCCGCTTAGTTCGAGTTTCGCACGGATGAGGGCGTACCGCGAGTAGCCCGTCGGGTGAAATCCATCCCGTCGGATCGGTCGTGAAGTCGCGTACCGCCCAGGAATCCTCGGCCAAGAGGCCGCTCACCCGGTCCGGCTGAGAAGCTCGGTGAGCTGGGCGACCCAGGTTCTCAGTCGAGAGTGCTTCGGGAGCAGCCCCTCGGTCTTCTCATCGTAGCTCAGTCGCCTCAGGGTCGTCAGCAGATCCGCGAACGACGGCTCGGCCTTCTTCTGATACCACGGCCGGAAGGGGAACTGCACCGAGCGATGACCCTCGCGGTGGAACCACACGACCACCATGGTGTAGATGAACATCGCCATGGGTGCCGTCCGCTCGACCGCCTTGGGGAGGCGATTGGCCGGGTCCTCCAATCCCAGGAATTGCTTGCAATATTCGAATGTGCATTCGATCGCCCAGCGACAGGAGTACGCCGAGAGCACCTGACGCGCCGCCCAGTCGAGCTTGGTGCAGTAGAACATCTGATCGGGGCGCTTCCCCTCGACATCGTGCACCAGGACGATGGTCAAGAGCCGGTCCCGCCCCGCCTTGTAGTACAGCGCCCGGATCGTCTTGACCTCCAGGGTGGCATGCAGCCCGAACTGGTCGAAGTCCAGTCGCGTCCAGGGCGCCTCCGGGTCGGCGGCCCACTCGGTCATGCCCGGCAGGCGGTCCCCCTTCTTGCGGGATGGCCCCCTCTGACCCGGTCGCCGCGGCGGGGCCGCGCGGTACAGCGCGGCGTTGGCGGCGACCCGGCTGATGAGATGAACGTTGGCGGGCAGATGAGACAGGACACTTCGACCACCATAGGTGCTGTCGCCGAGCATGAGGATCTCGTCGTCGGGGAACCACCGGGCTACCAGTTCGATGAGTTCCAGGGCCAATTCCGGCCGCGTGCGATGATCGAGCTCGGTCTTGGCCTCGACCCCGCTGCCGGTCCCCGACGACTTCCCCTTGCCCTTCTTCCCCTTGGTGAGCCCCTGGCGGTTGATGTAGAGCCGAGCGGCGATGGGCAAGGCGAAGACCTTGCCGGGCGCCCAGAAGGGATGGACGACGATCAGGCAGAGCACGACCCAGTCGTGTCCCCAACTGACGAGGGCCTTGGATCGGCTGGAGATGAGCGGGTCGTAGTGCATGCCGGCGCCGTAGAGGGTCAGCCCGCGCTTGCGACAGAGGGTGTCGTCGACGGCCCAGAGGAGTTGGGCGCCCGGGGCGAGGATCGTCACGACCAGCTTGGCCAGAGCCATGGAGAAGGAATCGATGTCCCAGGCGGCATGGCTGAAGAAGCGATGGAACCGCGACCAGTGCCCCTTGCCGACGTGGCCGCCGGAGAAGATGAGTTCGGTGATGAAGCGGTGGCGCTGGGAGAGGACCCAGCCGGCGACGATCACGAGGAAGGTCTTGTGGGTGGGTGCGGTGAACACCGGTGCGAAGTGCTGTAGCAGGTCGACGAACGAGGAGGTAAGTTCCATGGGTCGGTCTCCTTGCTTTGGTGCCTTGTCGAGGCGTGGTAACCCAGACAAGTAGCCAAGAGATGGTAAGGAGACCGACGTATCTTTCTGATCAGGTGCCGACCCTCAAGAGTGCGAAACCTGAACTTAGAACCTGGCCGCGGTTTCTCGCCACTTCCCGACAGGGAACGACCGGATCGTCCCGACGCCACGCCCGGACCGCGATCAGGGGAGAGACGATCCGGTGTCCCTGCCCCCCGTCTCTCTCACGAAAGCGCGAAAGGACGAAAGCACGAAACTGCAGGGCCGACGGGGCGCGGACCCCAGCGTGGGATGTGCCGCGGGCCCCTTTCGTGCTTTCGTCCTTTCGCGCTTTCGTGATCCCGGATCCGACTCCGCCAGCGGTCCGCGACGTTCAGGTCGTGCCTCTTCTCGCCTGCGAACGGTCCGATCGACGGCCGACCGCCGGTTGAAAAGTGAGGAACGATGGTGTCCACCGGCTTGGAGCGTCAACTTCACTTCAAGAGATCCATGCCAAGAGCGACCGCACCAAAAACGGCGAGCAGCGGTCCCCACCACATCATTGGGATGAAGAACAGTGTATTCGGCTCGTTCAACACAACCTCCTCGCCGGTCTCCGGGTCGATGAGGACGCGAGCACCTCGTCTCTGGAAGACGCGGCCAGCAAACCAGCAGACCACGGCCGAACAGAACAGGGAAAGCGCAAACGGCCACTTGTGAACGTCCCAATAGGCTCCACCGCCGGTAACGGAATTCGTGATGAGGTTCGCGACGAGCGAGAAGCCGAACGTGATGACTGCGACCAGAAACCCCTTACCGCTCCAGATGATATGGATCATGACGTGACACTCCTGCCGCTGGGAGGCACGAGGGAGCGGGTCGAAGCGGCTCGATCGCCGACGCCCCCCACCGTCGGCGAGCGCGGGCGAAGTTCGCCGCGGGGTCACTCCGTCCGCAGCGCCTCGACCGGGTCGAGCATCGCCGCGCGTCGCGCCGGGTAGACGCCGAAGATGACGCCGATCGACACGCGCGATCAGGAAGGCGATGACCGGCGACCAGGGCCGGATCACGACCGGCATCCCCGAGAGGTGAGAGACCAGCGGCGGGACCCCGATACCGAGCAGCACGCCGATGATCCCGCCCGAGGACGACATCACGGTGCACTCGATCAGGAACTGCTCGACGATGTCGCGACGGCGGGCGCCCAGGGCGCGGCGGATGCCGATCTCGCGGGTCCGCTCCGAGACCGTCGCCAGCATGATGTTCATGATGCCGATCCCGCCGACCAGGAGCGAGATGCTGGCGATCGAGCCCAGAACCAGGTTGAAGATCCGCTTGGTCGCCTCGGCCTTCTCCAGCAGCTCCAGAGGGATGGTGATCGTGTAGTCCGTCTTGGGATGGAACTGCTTGAGCATGCTGTCGATCGCCTCGGCCGTGCGCTTGACGTTCTCCATCGCGTCGACCGTGACGGTGACCTGCGAGAGCTCGATCTTCTCGGCGATGAAGACGCCCGGCTTCTCGTTGGTGAGCAGCTCGCCGAATCGGGCGCGGTCGGTCGTCAGGGGGATGTACACGTCCCGGTTGAAGTCCTGCGCGATGAGGCTGCCGCCCATGCCGGAGGAGGCGGCCTTGTGGGCGGTGACGCCGACGATCCGGTAGAAATGGTCCTCGCCGATGCGGATCGATTGGCCGACCGGATCGCCGAAGGGGAAGAGCTTCTCCGCGGCCTCGTCGCCGATCACGGCGAGGTTGGCGCAGTAGATAGAGGTCGGTGTCGGTGAAGAACCGCCCCTGGGCGATCCGCTGGTTGGTCAGATTGAGGAAGTCCGGGTTGACGCCGGCGATGCGGGTCTCGATCTCGGATTCGAGGTGTCGCACGCTGCGTCGGAACTCGCGCAGCGGGGTGGCACCGACGACCGTCGGGAACGTCCGCAGGATCCGCTCGAAGTCCTTGTAGGTGATCCCGTACTTGACGATGACGCTGTCGTTATCCTGCTGCTTCGACGGATTGACGTCGTCGATCGGCTTGCTGCTGCGGATGATGACATTCGTGGCCCCGAGCTCGGCGATCTGCCGCTGCGCCTCGAGGCTGGCCCCCTCGGCGATGGCCAGCATGGAAATGACCGAGGCGACGCCGAAGATCAGGCCGATGATCGTGAGGAACACCCGCAGCTTGTGCAGGGTGAGGTTCCGCAGGGCCAGGATGATCGAGATGATCAGTCGGTGCACGGCTGACGGTCCTTTCAGGATCCGGGGGTGGCGGACGATTTGTCCCTGGCCAGGGCCGGGCCCGCGGGCGACTTCTCCTCGTCGTCCTTGAACTCCGCGGCGGCCCGGATCCGGGCGTCGAGCGCGACGGCCTCGCCTTCGCGGAGGCCCTCGAGCACCTGGACGTGAGTCTCGTTGTTGTCGCCCACCTTCACCTTGCGACGCTCCACGCCGCGCGGCGACTCGACGAACGCGAAGAAGTCCCCCTTGTGCTCGGCGATCGCCTGCACCGGCACCATCAGGACGTCCCCGAGCTCGCCGACCATCACCCGGACCTCGGCGGTCATGCCCGGCTTGAGGTCATGGCCCTGGAGGTCCTCGAGCTTGACGATCGACGGATACTGCTTGACGCCGCCGCTGAGCCAGGGCCGCGTCGAGTCGGCCAGTTGCGATACCGACGTGACCGTGCCCTGGAACACGATGTTCGGGAACGCGTCGATGCGGACCTCGGCCTTCTGCCCGACCTTTAGCTTCTTGATCAGCGACTCGTGGATGTTCACCTTCACCTGCATCCTGGTCATGTCCGGCAGGGTGAAGATCTTCTGATACGAGTAGACCGTGGCACCCTCGCGGATCTGCCGGCTGGAGTCGTACCAGGCGTCGTTGGCATAGGCGACGATCCCCGGCTGCGCGGCGCGGAGCACGGTCCTGTCTTTCTGCTTGAGGTACTCCTTGAGCTGCTGCTGCTCGATGTCGGCGGTGCCCCTGGCGGCCTCGTACTCGCTGGCCGCCTTGGAGACCTGCGCCTTGGCCGTGGCCGTGGCCTGCTCGACCTTCTTGCTCGTCTGGTCAACCTTGGCCGAGAACTCGGTCGTCTTCCGCTTGTATTCGTAGTTCTCCTTGACCTTGAGCTCGAGGATGGAGCTATCGTGCTGGAGCTGATAGCGGGCGACCTCCATCTCCTGGATGCGGACCTGCTCGGGCGTCTTGAATCCCTTCTTCATCAGCCCGCGGTACTGCTCCAGCTTGTTCTTCGACTCCTCGAGGTCCTTCTTCTTGAGCCCGATCTCCCCCTTCTGCTTGGTGGTCTCGGCGGGATAGTCGCCCTTCTGGTACTTCTCCAGGTCGAGCCGCGCCAGCGTGAGCTGGACCCTGGCGTCGATGATGTCGATCTCCCCCTTGCTGCGCTGGATCTCCATCTCCTGCCGGGTGGTTTCGATCCGGGCGCTGGCTTGCTTGTACTTGATGTTCTGCTGGGCGACGTTCTTATCGATCTCGGAGGAGTCGAACTTGCAGACGACGTCCCCCTTCTTGACGTGGGTGCCCTCCGGGACGAGCTGGATGATCTTGATCTGTTGGGTGTTGATCTCGCAGACGCCGTCGATGGTGACGCTGCTCTCGAGGTTGCCGCGCTCGGTGACGATGATCCGCAGGGTGCCTCTGCGAGCGGCCGAGACGAGCGGGCGCGTGCTGCCGCCCGGGACCGACCAGGCAGGCAGGACGCCGAAGTAGGTGACGGCGGCGACCAGGCCGAGCCCGGTGGACACGCCCAGCAACCGGCCGGCCAGCCGCCGTCGCCTACCGCGCCGGACGGTCCGGAGCGAAGGGACCGGGACCGGCGGGGACGGGGAGGGGAGGGACGGCGGGGACACCGTCGTTACGTCCGGGCTGGCGGCGGATCTCGGAGGGAGTGAGGGGCCCCTCGTCGAATCGGTCGCGGGCGGCGTCGGGGACGCGATTGACGCGGCCGCCGGGCTCGACGTCGACGTAGAAGTTGCTGCCGGAGCCGACGCCGGGGGACAGGTCGGGGATTCCGGCCGGGATGGCGAGGCTGAGGGCGGGCGCGGTCCGGGCATGCTCGAGGGCGATCCGGACGACGGTTGGGTCGTTCTCATTGGTCCATACCCCGAAGGCGTCGATGTCCATGAGGTCGAAGTCGCGATAGAGGCTCATCCTGGCCGTCTCGTACGAGACCCAGGTCTGGATCAGCGAATTGCGGTTGGTCAGGACGGCCTGGAGCGCGTTGAGCAGGTAGAGGGTCAGCGACTGGCCGCCGGCCGCCGCGTCCCCGCCGGTGCGGACGTCGTACTCGGCCTGCTCGAGCTGTCGCGAGGAGATGATGAGCTGCTCGCGGTTGATCTCGAACTGCCGGCGGGAGAGCGCGAGCTGACGCATGTCCAGCCGCACCTGCTGCACGACCGTGTCGCGGGTCAGCATGTAGTTGCGGCGGGCGCGCTGATAATTGATCTGGTCGCCCCGATACTGGTTCCGCTCGACCCGCCGGTTGATCGGCGCGTCGAACTCGAGGCCGAAGGTCTGGAGGCTGCTCTTGGCGTCGAAGCGGAAGAGCGTGGAGTGCGCCGGCGCCGTGTTGAACTGCCCGTTGTAGACGAAGTTGAGGAAGCCCCGGAGCTGGTTGGCGTCCACCTCGACGTTGCGCCAGTTGTCGGTCACCAGCGCCAGCGCATTCTGGAGGTCCAGCCGGTTTCCCAGCGCGACCTGGAGGGCCTGGTTGACCGTCAGGTCGACCGGCGGCAGGTCGATGAGGAAGGTGCGGATCTGGGTCTGGGCGACCGCGACCTCCGAGAGCCGGGCGCGGAACTCGCGGCCGATCAGGCGTCGGAGAGCCTGGGTGGCGTCGGCGGGGCTCATCCCGGGCAGCTTGGCCCGATATGTCGCCAGCGCGTCCTGATTCTCGTCGATCGTGAAGTCGGTATCCCTGAGCACCTCGCGGATCTCGCCCGAGAGGCGGCGCTCGCGCTCGTAGATCTCCCGGTCATGCTGGGCGTCGGGCCCGGAGAACCCTGCCTTCCGCCGGGTCTCGAGTTTCACGAGCCAGCCGGAGAGCTCGGCGACGGCCCGGTCATGCACCCGCTCGAGCTCCTCGAGCGACGCGCCCAGTTCCGCCGCGGCCGCCGCCAGCTCGTCGCGAGGCAGCTCCTCGTTCTGGAGCAGCTTGAGGAAGAGGGCCTCCGCCTTGTTGCGCAGGGCTTCCAGCGCCGGGTCGTTCAGCGCGAACTGGTCGAGCGCCGAGTCGTCCAGCCGCACTTCCTGCTCCGGCGGCAATGCAAGATCCAGCAGCTTGAACTGGTCGAGTGCCGTTTGCAGGCCCGCCTGCAACTGGAGCAGTGAGAACTGGTTCGCCTGATATTGCTGCGCCAGTTGATCCCGCTCGAGGACCGTGCGGAAGCCCGACTTCAGCTCTTCCTCGTAGATGTCGAGATTCTGGCGGTACGACCGCAGGATGCTCTCGGCGTTGCGGATCGACTGGAGCTGGAAGAGCAGCGAAAGGTAGCCATTGCCGCTGATGCTCCCCGTGCCCGTGACGAGGCCGACGTAGAACTGACGGCGGTACTCGGCGAAGCTGCGGAGCGCGTAGAGGACCCCGCGCTCCTGCAGCGAGAGCTGCTGCGTCACGACCCGCGCCCAGGCCCCGCGCAACAGCGGCTGGATGAAGTTGATCGTCAGGCTTGGCGAGGCCAACTGCACGCCACGGTTCGAGTATTCAAACACGAGGCTATTGGCGAGGTTGACCATCAACTGTGCGCCGGTCATCAGTTGGAGGAAGAAACCGTTGCTGCCGACGAGCTGGAGCTGGTTGTTCAGGCTGCCGGGCTTCGGTTTCGCGCCGGTTCGGGAACCGGCCAGGGCGGGGGTCGCGCCCGTGCCTCCTGCCGTCGTCGTGCCGGCGGTCGTCGTGCCGGCGGTCGTCGTGCCGGCGGTCGTCGTGCCGGCGGTCGCCGTGGCCGTGCCGGCGGTCGTCGTGGCCGTGCCGGCGGTCGTCGTGGTCGCGATGGAAGTCGTGTCGGTCCCGACGGTCGTCGTCGGATTGTTCAACACGACTCCGCCGGCGGCAAGCGGCGAGTAGAAGACGCCCCAGTTGCTGAACCCCTGCACCATGAACTGGAATCGGGCGAGGGTCAGGTTGAGCGCCGCCAGATACAGGTTCTCGTACTGGAACTGGTAATCCCGGCTGTTGGCGATGCCCAGCCGCATGATCGAGTCCTTGCTGAGCAGCACCCGGCCGTCGTCCTCGACCGGGATGGACTTCTGCCAGCCCAGATCCTCGATCGGGGTGACTCCGCGCTTCTTCCAGCCGTGGAACTCGAACGGGAACCGCGACGAGACCTGGAACTGCCGCGCGGCGAGATCGTCGGGGACGATCGGCACGGAATTCGGGTTGTTAAGGTCGCCGATGCGGGAGTGCGGATCGGCATCGACCGGGCGGTCCGGCAATCGCCATCGCCAGTCGAAAAGCCGCTCGCGGAGGATCCCGTACACATCGCGATCGGCGTAGTTCCGGTAATACGTGCGCGTGCAACCCGCGAGCGCGAGGAACGTGATCGCGACGTACGCCGACCCTCGGCGCAATCGCCCGCGTCCACGCCCCTCGACTCGTGGGACCGTCGCCATCGACCCCCGCCTCGTAGGACACCCGCACGCCGGAGGGCGGAATCGCCTCCGCAAGAGCATCCGCCATCATCGATTGTGGCAGAGATGAGCGGCGGATTCTACCGCAGAATGACAGTTGTACAAGACCAATCGAACACATGGCTCACCCGGCCAGCCGACTCCGTCCGTGGCCTTTCGTCAATGCATCACATCAGCCAAGACCTGCTCGGGCTTGTTCGAGAGGATGATCCGAACCAATCCAGTCCCGGGAGCGTCCGGTACCGGGCAGGCCCGCCCGGCGCATCCAAAACTTCCCGACTTAAAGGACCTTGCCTCCGCACCTACGATGAGTCTGTCAGGTTCGCGCGGCCGGCGGCCCCGGAGATCGATCGACGACAAACGGCGAACCACAGGGTCAGACCGCCCGCCCATGATCGGGCCGGTGCGGAAACAGCGGGGATTCTCATGGCGAGCGGCGAGGGCGGGGACGTCGCGGCGACAGCGGCGAGGCGAATGGGACTCCGATCGGGCAGCCCGGATGATTCTCGCGCGTATGTCTATGTCGGGCTGATGATTCTCTTCGGCTCGACGACCGCGGCCGCGGCGCGGTACATCGTCCGCGAGCTGCCGCCGATCTGGGTGCCGGTCGTCCGCTTCGGCGTGGCGGGGCTGCTGCTCCTGCCGATCGTGGCGGACCGGCACGTCCTTCGACGGCTCTTCCGCCGCGACTGGCCATTGCTCGTCCTCGCCGCCGCGCTGTGCGTGCCGATCAACCAAGGATTCTTCCTGAACGCCGCGCGGCTGGGTCCCACCTCGCACGTGGGGCTGTTCTACGCGACCTGTCCGCTGGTGGTCCTGCTGCTCGCCTGGACCCTCCGCCTGGAGCGCCCGGACCTCGGCCGGCTCTGGGGCGTGCTGGCGAGCGTGGCGGGCGTCTGCATCATCGGCGTCGGCAGCGCCTGGCACGGCGGGACCCCGCCGCACCAGATCCGCGCGACGATGCTCGCCGACCTCCTGCTCATCGGCGCCGTCGCGTCCTGGGGCGGTTACATCGCGGCCAGCAAGCCGCTGGTCATGCGACACGGGTCGTTGCCGGTGCTGACCGCCACGTTCCTGGTCGGCGCCCTGCTCGACCTGCCGCTCGCGCTGATCGCATCCCCGGCGATCCCGGACATGTCCCGAGTCACGCCGGCGGCCTGGATCGCCCTGGCCGTCCTCACCCTGTTCATCACGCCGGTCAACCTCGCCTGCCAGAACCTCGCGATCCGCCGGCTGGACGCCAGCCAGGTGGCCAACTTCAGCAACATCTCGCCGATCCTCACCGTCGTCTGGGGAGCCTGGCTGTTCGGCGAGGCGGTCACGCCGAGCCTGGTCGTCGGCGGCACGCTCACCCTGGCCGGCGTCTTCTGGACCGGCAGGAGCCGTCCGCAGGCCGCCCTGGCGGATGAGCCGCAGCGGACCGCCGCCGATCCTCGGTCGCGCGATTGGCCGCTCACGTCCGCGAAGCCCCAGCCGGTCCCCCGCGCCTCCTCGGCCGCCGGGTAAGAAGGACTGGAAAGACGGCGAGGCGTGCTGTAGAACCGTTCTGGCGTCATTCGCGGAAATCCGTAGGGTGGGCACACGCCACCGGTGAGGACCCGATCAGAGAGGCGTATCAAGGATGAGCCGAGGCGGTCGCGGAGGAGGGGTGGCCGTCTACGTGACCAGCCACGGTTTCGGCCACCTGAACCGGACGGCCGCGGTCCTCAACCAGTTCACTCGCGAGCTCTCCGTTTCGATCCGATGCGACGAGAGTCTCTTCCGCCTCTGGGCGGCGCGGGTGGTGCATCCGTTGAGCCTGAGTGCTTACATCTCGGACTCCGGCGCGGTCAATCCGCCCGGTGACAGCAACGCGACCGACGGGCCGGCGACATTGAAACGGGCGGCGGAAGTCTTTGCCAGGGCGATGGCAGCGCTCGATGCCGAGATCGATTGGCTCAGGCAGCATGACATCGATGTCGTCGTCTGCGATGCGCCGGCGGTGCCGTTGGCGGCCGCCCGACGGGCGGGGATCCCCGGATTCGTGATGTCCAACTTCACCTGGGCCGACATCTACGCCCCTTACGCCAGGGCCCTCGGCGGTGAGTGCCTGCGCCTGGTCGCCGACCTCCGCGGGGCCTACCGCCAGGCCACGGCTCTCCTCCGGATGCAGCCGGCCTTGACGATGTCCTGGCTCAAGCCGGCGATCGACGTGGGCATGGTGGTCAACCAGGGCCGGAACCGACGGGCAGAGTTGATTCGGGGTCTCGGCCTCACGCGACGGGACCGGTTGGTCTATCTCTACGTCGGCCGTTACGGACAAGTCGACCTGGACTGGTCGCGGCTGGAGCGATTCGGCGAGCGCGGCATCCATTTCGTCGGGTATGATCCCGCGCCTGGTGGAGGGCCGAGGAACCTGCACGTGATCGCCTCGGCCGAATGGCCGGGCGGCGACCTGATCGCCTCGACCGATGCGGTGGTCGCCAAGGCCGGTTATAGTACCGCTTGCGAGGCGATGGCCAGCGGCACCCCGATGATCTACCCGCCGCGGCGCGGGTTCGCCGAGTTCCGCTCGCTGGACCGCGCGCTGCGTTCCTGGGCCGGTGGAGTGCCGATCTCATCACGCGACTTCCAGGGCTTTCGGCTGGAGCGCGCGCTGGAGCAGGCCCTCGCGATCGAGCCCGGTCCGCCGCCCTTTCCGGCCGACGGTGCCGGCCGCGTCGCTGGTTTCCTCGAACGGATCTGCAAGGATCCCGGCGCGGTATTCGAACTCACGGAGGCGCGCTCATGAAACTGGTCATCCATCGGGCCGTCGAGCCCGAGCGGTTGAAGGCCCTCCGGGCGGCGGCCCCGGGTGCCGAGTGGGTCAACGCCGCCAATGAGTCCCAGGCGATCGCGGCCATGCCCGGCGCCGAGGCCGTGATCGGGAAGATCACCCCCGCGATGCTCGCGGCGGCCGACCACCTCCGCTGGGTGCAGACCTTCACCGCCAGCCTGGAGCATTACATGTTCCCCGAGCTGGAGGCGCATCCCTGCGTCATGACCAACGTGCGGGGGCTCTTCGGCGACGTCATCGCCGACCAGGTGATGGGCTACGTGCTCTGCTTCGCCCGCAACCTGCACACTTACATCCGCCAGCAGTTGCTGCATCGCTACGAGCCGGTCGGCGGCGAGTCGGCGCGGGTGAGCAACCTGACCGGCCCGGGCACGGTCAACGCGATGGACCGCGCGACCATCTACCTGCCCGAAGCGACGATGGGGATCGTCGGCATGGGAGGGATCGGCTGCGAGATCGCGCGGAGGGCGCGGGCCTTCGGGATGTCGGTGCGCGGCGTCGATCGGTTCCCGGATCGGGTCCATCCGCCCGAGGGCGTCGAGGAAATCATGGGCATCGGCGAGCTACCGGAATTGCTCGGCTGGAGCGACTTCGCCGTCATCGCCGCGCCCCAGACGCCCGAGACGACCGGCTGGTTCCACGCCGGGACGCTGGCGTACTTGCGGCCTTCGAGCTATTTGATCAACATCGGTCGGGGCGCGATCGTGGTGCTCGACGACCTGGTCGCCGCGCTGCGCCGGACGCCTGGCCGGGGCGGCGCTCGATGTCTACCAGGTCGAGCCGCTGCCCGCCGACCATCCGCTCTGGGACTTCCCTAACGTGATCCTGACTCCGCACACGGCCGGCTATTCGCCGGTCATCGCCGCCAGGCACCTGGCCACGCTGGTCGAGAACGTCGGCCGGTTCGCGCGGGGCGAGCCGCTGATCAACGTCGTCGACAAGTCGTTGTGGTTCTGAGGAATCCCGGCCCCGACGGACCCGTTATCGCGGTGCCTCGGGCTGCGGTGCCGGGCGCTTGGCCTTCCGATCCCGGATCGCCTTGAGCTCGCGCCTCGCTTTTTCGACGACGAACTTCTCCACATTCTTGGTCCGCGGATCGGACAGGTCCCCGAATTGCTTGATGACCGATTCGAAGAGCGCCGCCGCCTCGTCCTGTCGGTCTGCCCCGGCGCCATTCGCGATCGCCGCCAGGGCGTACAGAGCCGTGCAACGCACCCATCGTCCGCGGTTCCGGTCCAGGATCGTGCGGAGATGACGCTCATACTTGATGGCCCAGGGTCGGCTCTCTCCCTGCCGATCCACCAGGCACTCGCAGAAGTTGAAGATATCCGGGCTGTCGGGGAACCGAGTGGCGATGAGGTTGGCCGCCTCGGCGAACGTGCGGGGTTCCTCGGGCAAGTCGCCGGCCCAGTAGTTGTTGCAAACCCAGGTGAGCAGTTCGGCGACCGCCGGGTGTTCGAGGTTCCCCTCGACACGCTGAAGCACCAGCCCGGCCAGGGGCGAGGGCAGCGATTCCTGGTCGGTCCGCCCCGCCCGGATCGCCTCGCTGAGGTCGCCCACATCGGCGCCGGCGAGCCGGCCGTTCTCGAGGACGGCCAGCGCCTTCTTGCCCGGCTCGCTCGCCGGCGCGTTCATGACGGCCCAGCAGAGGGCGAAGAGCTCCTCGCGGGTATTCGGCCGCTCCTGGGCGAGCTTCCAGAAGCGTTCGGCGAACGGCTCCGGCTTCGGTTGTTTCTCGGCGGTGACTTTGCGCGCCTCTTCGGGCGTCCTCGCCTTCATCATGGCGTTCCAGTAATCCCATTTCTCCCGATCATAGTCGAGCTGGATCGGCTCGAAACCCGCGAGGCGTGCATCCCTCGGGCCGGGATCGACCGGTCCCTTCGGGCCGACTCGCTCGAGAACGAACAGCGCCCCGCCGTGTCCGTCGCCGGTCTTGAATTGGGTGGGGCGGCCCGCGTCGTTCCCGGGATAACAGATCATCAGGCGGCCCTTCTCCAGTGCGTAGATGCAAGCTGCTGCCCGGCCGTGATCTTGCTCGTTCCCGTCGAGCAGGGTGATGTCGATCGCCTTGGGTGTCTTGGCGGGATCCAGCTTGAATCGCGACCTGCGCCCGGGGCCGGGGTTGTTGACTCCCTTCATGAGAATCTCATCGCCCGTGAACATCATGAGGCGGTTCCTCGACTCGAACGTGCTGGCTTTCTTGCCGTCGAACTCGGATTCCACGCCTTGCCAGGTCCCCTGGAGGAGCTTCGCATCCTTCGCCGCCAAGTCCTCGGCGACGGTAACAGGTTGCGGGCGCCCGCGGGTCGGCCGGCGCCCCGGACCGTCTGCCCGGCCAGCATGCGCTGTCCCACGAGCCCCCCGAACAGCAGCACACCGCCGAGCAGCCCGGCACCCGCAGTCGCGATCAGCTTGGTCATCATCATGCCTCCCAGAACCCGGTTGGCGAGGAGCCGGACCGCCCCAGCCGCCATCGCCTGCCCCGCCGCGAACGGGATCGCCGCCTCGATCGTTCGATGGATCAGTGCCGCCGGCAGGCTGGCCGCGGATGCTTCTCCACCGAGTGCGACGGCCAGCGACCCGCCCGAGAGGACGACGCCCCGCCGCGTCAACCGCTTCGCCAGCATCGCCCTGGCCCGCGACAGCCGGCCCGAAACGGTCCCGACCGGCCAGCCGAGCTTGTCCGCCGCCTCCCGATGTCCCAGGCCCTCCAGGTCGCAGAGGATGACGGGCGCCCGGTACTTGGCGGGCAGCCGGCTCAACTCCCGGTCGATCAGGGCGGACAGGTCGTCGCCCGGGACCTCCGGCACCGTCTCGGGCTCCGGCATGGTCGTCACCTGCCTCTCGCGCGACCGTCGACGGGCGTTGATCGCGTGGGCCTTGATCGCGGTCTGGTGGGCGACCCCGTAGAGCCAGTTCGGGAGCATCGATTCGGGTCCGACCGATCCCGCCTTGCGGGCCAGGACGAGGAACGTGGCCTGGAAGGCGTCTTCCGCATCGTGATGGTCGCGGAGGACGCGCCGGCAAACCCCGAGGACCATCGGGCCATGCCGCCGGACGATCGCCTCGAACGCCGGCTCGTCGCGGCCGGCGACGAAGCGTTCCAGCAGCTCGCCATCCGACAGCCTCCCCAGCGCTCCCGCGTGGAAGAGGTCCCGCAAATCATGCTGAATCGCCTTGCACGTCTTCACGTCGCCGCCCCGATGCCGGAATCCGCCCCGCGCCTCTATCCCACTCTTTCCCTGTCGGGCCCGAGTTCATACACTTCTTCTTCGGCCGGGCTCGATTTTCCTTCCCACGTAGGTCAGGCTTTCCAGCCTGACGATCGAGACCCGTCAGGCTGGAAAGCCTGACCTACTTTGAGGTGCAACCGATGCGAAGTCGTCTCTCGATCGGACTGGCCGCCGCGGTCCTGATGCTCTCCGGCGTCGCCTCACCGTCACGCGCCGCCGACGAGCCGAAGGTCAAGGAAGAACGCGACATCGTGTACACCAAGGCGGGCGCGACCGAGCTCAAGCTCGACGTGGCCGCCCCCGAACAGGGTGACGGGCCGTTCCCGGCGGTGCTGGTGATCCACGGCGGCGCCTGGCGTACCGGCAACAAGGCGGACGTGGGCCACGTGCTGCGCCAGTTCGCCGCGCGCGGCTACGTGGCGGTCTCGCCGCAATACCGGTTCTGCCCGAAGGAGCGGTTCCCGGCGCAGGTGCACGACGTCAAGGCGGCGGTCCGGTGGATCAAGGCCCACGCCAAGGAGCGGCGGATCGACTCCGAGCACATCGGCGCGATCGGCTTCTCGGCCGGCGGCCACCTGTCGCTGATGCTCGGCGTGACCGGACCGGCCGACGGGCTCGAGGGGGATGTCTCGACCGGGGCCCCGGATACGCGCATCCAGGCGGTCGTCAACTACTTCGGACCCAGCGACCTGGGAGCCCGCGACATCCCCGAGGCCTCCAAGCCGCTGGTCCGGGACTTCCTCGGCGCGACCGCGACCGACCGGCCCGACCTGGCCGCCAAGGCCTCGCCGCGGTCCTACGTCACCAAGGACGACCCGCCGATCCTGACGTTCCAGGGGACGAAGGACCCGCTGGTCCCGCACACCCAGGCGATCGAGCTGGCCGACGCGATGACCGCGGCGGGCGTGCCCGGGCGCGTCGAGCTGATGGTCGGGGCCAGCCACGGCTGGAGCGGCACCGAGCTGGATCATACCCTCAAGGAGACGTACGTCTTCTTCGACCAATACCTCAAGCCCGCCAACGGCTCGAAGCGGCCCTGAAGGTCCCGCGCGATCGGCACCGCGCCCGCCGTTTCATCGGTTCGTCCGATTCTTTCAATATTGAATATTCAATATAAGATGATGGACTTTGATGAGAGGCGGCCTCAGCTCCCCGCCCGGTGGAAGACGCTGGGCTCGATGGCCGACAGCGCGTAGAGCCGGTTGTGGAGCATCTGCTCGAAGATCTCCGGATCGCCGAGGAACGTGGTGGCCGGCTGCGAGTCGCCGCCGGGGCCGTTGGGGTCGGGATAGGCTTGCAGCGCGGCGATGCGGTCGGGCAGGGGGGGGTGCGCGGGATCCGCATGATCGTGACGGCGGGTCAGGACGCTCAGCCGCATGGCCGTGTGCGTCTCGGGCGAAAGGCGATACCAGAAGGCGCGGAAGAAGGCGTAGAGATTGAGCGAGTCGGAGTCATTCGGGTCGTACGCCTGGAGGAGCTCGCGGAAGAGGGGCTGGACGACGGCGACCTTGACCAGCGCCGAGGACGAGGCGGAGCCGCCGGCGATGGCGGCCGAGAGCCGGTCGGCGCGCGCCTCCTGCGAACGTGACACCGGCTCGATGAGCCGCGAGCATTCGCGAAGGCAGTAGCGCGCCAGGCGCCGAGCGGCCCGCGGAGCCGCGGGCCCTCGCGCTCGAGTGCCAGCTCCATCGCCTCGACGAATCGCGCCGATCGGGCGGCGCGGGTGGCATCGCCCCGCGCCAGGTGCGCCAGCTCGTGGGCGATGATCGCCCGCAGCTCGCCCTGGTTGAGGACCCGGAACAGCGGCAGGCCGATGATCAGGGCCCGCGATCCCCCCCACGCCACCACCCCGCAGCATGGGAGGTAGGTCACGCGGACCTGCCCGGGCGGCTTGACGCCCAGCCGACGCCCGACGGACTCGATCATGGCGAAGAGCTGCGGGGCATCGACCCGGGCCAGCACCGGGCCCAGGTCGCTATCGGGATCGAGGGTCTCCACCCGGAACCACAGGCCGCCCAGCGCGGCCACGACCCCCGACCAGTCGTCGATCTCGTTCCGCAGCCAGGACCGCATGACGGGCACGATCCCGCCGCAGGCGAGCATCGCCGCCGCGCCCGCCAGCGTGCCGCCCCAGTAGAGCCGCTCGAACACGCGGAGCATCCAGTTCCGCCACGCCAGCCTCAGCCCGCCCAACGGCGCCGAACGCTGCGGCGCCGCAACGGTCATCTGTGCCCTCCTGGCACTACGCCCGCGCTCGCGTTCCCCCGCCTGGATCCGGCTTCCGCATTTCGGGCATCGCACGTCGATTTGCGTGATATCATGGTCGGTCGGGACTTCGAACTCGGCCGCGCATCCGGAGCACAGCAGCCCGCGCGAAGCTCCGGCCTCAGCTCGGTTCATGCCCCGTCTCCACGTCATGCCGGCACGACGCAACTCTCGACGTGCTCTTGATCCGAGTTGCTCAAGGACAGTCTATCTCCGAGATCCTTCAGAGTACAGCCCGCAACGCTCGGCCGGGGCCAATGGAGAGTCGCAGACACCGCCGAGCCGGTCGGACTCCGCACGCCGATGCGGAAGGGGTGTTCACCACGCGGGCGTCTGACCCTCCTTGGAATCTTCAAGTTTCTCCTGCCATGGCGTCAAGAGCCGACGGTCGGGCTCAGCCGCGGCGGCCTCCCACATCAAGGCAATGGCGCCTACCGGTTCTCCGACACACGCACCAACCCGGACACTAGATAAGTGTCGTGAGCTGTCCGAGGGCGGGCAACTTTTCTCTTAGATCGCAACGATTCACCGCGGCATCATGCAAGTTCCCATGCGCAATAGAATCCCCGTTCGGAAGTTATTCGGACCGTGCGCCCCGATCTTGAGGGGACGGCGCCTTGGTCCCTGAGACCCTTATCGGTGCTGGTGCCGGACGGGGCTCGTGGCCTCCGTGAAGGGAGTGGTGTGCACTCTCCACGGGAGAATCCCATTCGCGCGGCTCGAGGCCGATCACCGACCCATCCGCATGGAACTCCGAACCGAACGCACCCAAACATCCTTTGATTCGCCCTCTCGCTGAAGGATCCGCATCATGTCGAGGACAATCCGCATCGAGTCATCATTCGTCGGTCGCCGCGGGAGGATCGCGCGAAGGGGTCGTGGCCTTCGCCGCCGGCACTCGGTCACTCCGGAGGCCGTGCAGCCCCTCGAATCGCGTCGAATGCTCTCGCAGACGTTCACCGTGACGAATACGAACAACGACTACAACCCCGGCTCCCTCGACTGGGCGATGCTCCAGGTCAACACCGATACGTCCGACTCGGCCAGCTCTCCCGACGTGATCGACTTCGACATCCCGGGCACGGGGCCATTCACGCTCCCGTCGGCGAGCTTCCAGGGCATCAACGATCCGGTCATCATCGACGGCTACAGCCAGCCCGGGTCCAGCCCGAACACGCTGACACAGGGCGACAACGCCAAGATCCAGATCGTCCTGAGCGGTGCCCTGAGCCTGCCATTCGGATTCGGCCTCTCGATCTCGGGAGGGAACAGCGTCGTCGAGGGACTGGCGATCACCGATTGCCCGATCGACATCCAGTTGCTCGAGCCGCTCGGAGTCTCGCCCTCGCCACCGGCGGGGAACGACGTGATCAAGGGGTGCTTCCTCGGGACGGACGCCACCGGCGAGCAGGGCGTGCAGGGCGCCTTCGGGAACGATACCGCACTCGAGATCAACGGCGTCGGCGGGAACACCATCGGCGGCACCGCCCCGTCGGATCGCAACATCATCTCGGCGGGCGCGACGAACTCCCTGTCTTACGGGATCTGGGTGACCGGCTCCGGCACGAACGACAACCTCATCGAGGGCGATTACATCGGGACCGACGCCAGCGGGAACAAGAGCCTGGGCAATAACCAGGGCATCTCCTTCTACCAGGCTGGTACGGGAAACACGGTCGGCGGGAGGGTCGCGGGCGCGGGAAATGTCATTTCGGGCAGCGTCAACACCGGACTGATCACCAGCGGCAACACCCCGGGCCTCCTCGTCGAGGGCAATTTCATCGGCACCAACGCCGCCGGCACCGCCGCCTTGCCCAACGGGACGGAAGACGCGAATAACCCGGGCTCCGACCTCGCGCCCGGCTTGACCGTCGGGACAGCGGGCAACACGATCGGCGGCACCACTCCCGGCTCGGGTAACCTGATCTCGGGAAACATCAACGACGGGATCGACATCCTCGACTATGACTTCGGCACTTATCCGGGCGGAGTGGACAACCTGGTCGAGGGCAACCTCATCGGCACCGACGTCACCGGGACGAAGGCCCTCCCCAACAGGAACGAGGGCATCGGGTTATCCCAGGGGGCCCAGTCCAACACGATCGGCGGCACTCAGGCCGGCGCGGGGAACGTCATCTCGGGGAACGATAGCTGGGGGATCTACCTGGACCAGAGCAGCGGCCACAACCTGATCCAGGGGAACTTCGTGGGCACGAACGCTCAGGGGACCGGGGCCCTCACCAATTACCGCGGGGTCGAGGTCGACTCGCCGGCCAATACGATCGGCGGGACCGCGGCCGGCGCGGGGAACGTCATCTCGGGGAACACCTGGGGGGGCATCAACATCGGGGCGAGCAGCTTCGACAACCTGATCCAGGGCAATCTGATCGGCACCAGCGTGACCGGGGACACCGCCATCCCCAACGGCTTCTTGAGCTACTACTTCCTGAGCGGCGTGATGCTCTTCGGCAACGACAACACGGTCGGGGGTACGTCCGCCGGCGCGGGGAACGTGATCTCGGGCAACGGGTCGGACGGGCTCGACATCATCGGCCCCTATTACGGCGGCTCCGGCCAGCACAACCTCGTCGAGGGCAACTTGATCGGCGTCGGAGCCGACGGGACGACGCCGCTGGGCGACGGCGCCGGCGGCATCTCGATCTTCGGCCAGGCGGCGTACAACACCATCGGCGGCCTCGCCGCCGGCGCGGGGAACGTCATCGCCGACAGCCAGCATCGGCAGGGGCTCAACGTCGGCGGGAGCAACAGCGACAACTGCCCCGGTAACGAGATCCTCTCCAACTCGATCTACAACAATGCGGTGCTCGGCATCGACCTCGGCTTCAACGGCGTCAATCAGAACATGCCCGGCGGCCCCTTCCAGGGCCCGAACGACCTCCAGAATTACCCGGTCCTAACGCAGGCACTGACGTTCCCCAGTGATTCGGCCATCGTCATCACGGGCACCCTCAACAGCGACCCGGCGACCACCTTCACCGTCCAGTTCTTCGCCAATCCCAACGCCGATCCCTCCGGCCATGGCCAGGGCCAGATCCTGATCGGCACCATCACCGCCACCACCGACATCTACGGCAATGCCTCGTTCACGGCGACTTTCCCGGGCCGGGAGATCCCCGTGGGCGACGCCATCTCGGCCACGGCGACCGACCCCTCGGGGAATACCTCGGAGTTCTCGGCGGACGTCACGGCCTCCGCCGGAGTGACGCCCATCGAGGCCGTCGATGACAGCTACAACACCGACGCGAATACGACCCTCACCGTCGCCGCCCCCGGCGTCCAGGCCAACGACTACTCGGTGCTCAGCGGCCCGGTCACGTCGCAGGTCGTTGCCAACTCGTCGCACGGTTCGCTCACCCTGAACCCCGACGGTTCGTTCACCTATCAGCCCGATTCGGGCTACACGGGCACCGACTCGTTCACCTATGACGACGTCGCGGACGGCCAGACGTCGAACGTCGCCACGGTGACCATCTCGGTCAACCCCAAGACGCTCTACGTCATCAACACCAACGACAGCGGCCCGGGTTCGCTCCGCCAGGCCCTGACCATCGCCGACGAGTCGAATAGCCCAGCGCCGGACTCGATCCTGTTCGACATCCCCAGCTCCGGGCCGTTCGTCATCGCGCCGGCGACGCCGCTGCCTCCGGTCCGGCACGCGACGACCCTCGACGGCTACAGCCAGCCCAGGGCCCACTCCAACTCTCAGGCCGCCGGCGACAACGCCGTGATCGAGATCCGGATCGACGGCGCCGGGTCCGGCGGCGCCGACGGGCTGGTCCTCGGCGCCGGTGGCAGCACCGTCGAGGGGCTCTCCATCACCCGCTTCAACGACGGCATCCTGATCTCGGGCCCGGGCGGGGACACGATCACCGGCGACTTCATCGGCACCACGCCGGCCGGCAATGCCCAGGGCTACGGCAACCAGGTCGGCGTGGAGGTCCAGGCCTCGGGCAATATCCTGGGCGGCATCAGGTTCGCGCTGCGCGACCTGATTTCCGGCAACAATGGCCAGGGCGTCCTGCTCGACGACGGCGCCTCGGGGAACCTGGTCGCGGGCGATGAGATCGGCACGGACGAGACCGGCACCCAGCCGCTGGGCAACGGGTCCGACGGCGTCCACATCCAGGACAGTGCCTCGGGCAACACCGTCGGAGGCTCCTCCGCCAGGGCCGGCAATCTCATCGCGTTCAACAGGGGGACCGGCGTTTCGGTCAATGACGGCGCCGTCGGCAACCCGATCCTCACCAACTCCATCTTCTCCAACGCCAATCGGGGGATCGTCCTGACGGGCAACGGCAACGACTTGCAGGCCGCTCCCGTGCTGACCTCCGCCGTGAGCTCCCGATGGATCACGGTCGTCCAGGGCACGTTGACCGCGGCGCCGGGTACCAGCTACCAGCTCCAGTTCTTCTCCGACGCCGCAGCCGATCCCTCGGGATCCGGCCAGGGCCGGACGTTCCTGACGACCCTTACGGTGACGACCGGCGCCTCCGGCGTGGCCACGTTTTCCGTCACGATCAGGTCGCCCATCGCCGCCGGCAAGGTGATCAGCGTCACGGCGACCAGCCCGGCGGGCAACACCTCCGCGTTCTCGGACGACGCGACCGTGACGGCCGGCTCGTCTCCATCGGGAGCAGGACTTGCCCTGCTGGGAATGGTCAACGGCCCGACCCCGAGCGCGACCGCGGCCGACCTGGCGATGGGGGCGCTGGCATCGTCCTCGAGCGATCAGGACGACTCGTTGCTCAACGAGCTGGCCGTGGACCAGGTGGACTCCTCCGTCCATCGCCGCCCGACCCGGCCGCCGGCGAGTGGATTGACGCCGGAAACCATCGCGTGAAGCCGGTTGCTCGCGATAAGATGGTCCTGGATTGCACGGCCTCGTCCGCGTCTCGGGGCGGGGATGCGATCCCGGGAGCGTCGGGTACATGTCGCACGTGGTGAAGGGGAATCGCCGCCGGCCCCATCTGGTCGCCTTGGTGGCCCTGGTGCTCGTCGGCGGAGCGGCGGCCCTGTGGGGCAAGACGCGGCTCTTCCCCGAGCCCACCGCGGAGGCTCGCTCGGCCTATTCCCGCGGGGAGTGGGCCCGGGCCGCTCTCCTGGCACTCCGGCGTTTGAAAGAGGCGCCCGACGATCCGGAGGCCGTGCGCCTGGCCGCGCGAGCGGCGGCCCGCCAGGACCAGGACCAGAAGGCAATCACGATCTACCGCACGCTCGCCGCGGAGAGGATGGACGTCGAGGATTTCTTCCTCCTGGGTCGGTCCCTCGCCCGACTCGGTCCGATCGAGTCGGCTTACGGCGCTTTCGAGTCTGCGCTGAAGCGGGATCCGAATCACCCGGAAACCCTGGCGGGCCTGTCCGCACTCTATGCGAGCAACGACCGATTGTACGCGGCCGAGGAGGTCGCCGAGCGGCTGGCGGGGCAGCCGGCATCGGAGGCTCGAGCCCAGGTCATGCTCGGGCGGATCCGGGCCGAGTTGCAGGACCCCGCCGGCGCCGCGCGGGCCTTGCGGCGGGCGCTCGAGATCGATCCTCAAGGACAGAGCTTCGCGCCGCTGCCGGTCGCCTGGGCCCGGAAGCTCCTGGCCGCCTCGTTGCTCCAGTCCGGTCAACCCGCGGAGGCGCGGGCCGTCCTGGAGACCACCGTGCGAGCCGGCCCGGACCCCGGAGCCTCATGGCTGCTCAGTCGCTCGTTCATCCAGGAGAGGGATTGGAAGCGGGCCGCCGCCATCCTGCAAGCGAACCCGTCCTATCGCGCCGAGCACCCCATCGAGCCCGAGCCGGCTCCCTACGTGGGCGAGGCCCACTGCGCCGACTGCCACCGCGAACAATTCAATGCCGTGCTCGCCAGCCGGCACGCCACTACCTTCGCCCGCGCCCGCGAGCTGGAGAGCCTCCCCTGGCCCCGGGATCCCCTGCCCGACCCGGGCGATCCGCGAATCAGCCACCAGTTCCGTCGCGAGGGGGATTCGCTGGTCGTCGAGACGCGGGAAGAGGACCGCGTGTTTTGGGCGGTGCTCGACTACGCCTTCGGATCCCGCGATCACTTCACGACGTTCGTCGGACGCGACCATCGGGGCCGGTCGTTCATGCTCCGGATGTCGTATTACCAGTCCCCCCGAGGCGCGGGCTGGGACCTCACCACCGGACTGCCGCTCCGTCCGGCCGATCGCCACGAATTTATCGGCAAGCCGATGGTCGCGCGCGACGGCGTCCGTCGCTGCGTGAGTTGCCACACCACGGACGTCTACTCCATCCTCCATGAGGCGGGCCCGCAGGCCGCAGACCATTCGATCGGCTGCGAGCGTTGTCATGGGCCGGGCGGGAACCACCTCGCGGCCGTCGCGGCCGGGTTCTCGGATCCGGCGATCGTCAGCCCCGGCTCCGCGTCGCCGGCCGCAGTCGACTCGATCTGCGAGCAGTGCCACGGAGTCCGGCAGTTCCAAGGCCTCGACCTGCCCCGGACCGATCCCACCTGGCTCCGCTTCCAGTCCTTGACCTTGCCCTGGAGCCGATGCTACTCCGAGAGCGACGGGACGTTGGGCTGCGTGACCTGCCACGACCCGCATCGCAATGCCGAGACATCCGTCGCCCGGAACGAGGCGAAATGCCTCTCCTGCCACGCGCCCGGCCCCGCGGCGAAATCCGGGGCGCCGTCGCCCGAACCGGCTTCGCGGCGGGCCGATCGCTCGACGAGCGGGGTGGCCGCGAAGGGGGCCGGGAGCCCGTGCCCCGTCAATCCCGTCGCGGGCTGCATCGACTGCCACATGCCGCGCATCTGGGTGCAGTCCACCCATTCGTTCAAGACGGATCATTTCATCCGCGTTCGCGAGCAGGCCCCATCCGAGAGTCCGGCACAAGCGGTTCATTGATGACGTGTCTTGGCGTGGATCACTGGGGGCGGAAAGCGTGGGCCCTCGCGGGGTTGACGGTCCTGGCGCTCGGGGGCCTGCTCGCGGGGGTCCGCGCGGGGCCACTCCGACCCGGCCGAGCTGGCCGCGGAGATCCGCCTGGCCCTGAAGAACCGGCAATGGTCCCGGGCGGAAGACTTGCTGGTGCGGCTCGCACAGCGGCGCCGTCCGTCCGCCGATGACATGGCGCTTCGAGCTGAACTGGAGCTGGGCCGCGGGCGGGACGATCGGGCCGTCAGCCTGCTGGCGGGGATCCCCGAGACGGATCCTCAGGCCGCGGGCGCCCGTCTGGTTGCCGGCCAGATTGAGAAGGTCCGCGACCGAGCCCGTCATATGGAGGCCTTGTTCCTCGAGTCGCTACGCCTGGACCCGAAGCTGGCCCAGGCGCGCCGCGAGCTGATTCTCCTGTACGCCATGCAGGCCCGGCGGGCCGACCTCAATGCCCAGTATCGCGCCCTGGCCGAGCTGGAACCCCTCGACTACGACGATGTCTTCTTCTGGATGAACAGCTTCGAGAATCGCTGGATCAACAGCCTCATCCGGCCACAACTCGAACGATATCTCGCCGCCGATCCGGAGGACCGATCGAGCCGGCTGGCGCTGGCGGGCGTCCTGGTGCGTTATAACGAGCTGGAGGGCGCCGAGGCGCTGCTTCGTCCCCTGCCCGACGCCGACGCCGACGCGCGGGTCTTGAGGGTACGCATCGCGCTGGGTCGGATGCGCCTCGACGAGGTCCGGTCGCTCCTGGACAAAGGGCCGCGGGAACATGTCGACCTCGCCGTCTTCCGAGGACACTTCGCGGTCCGGTCGAAGGATCCGGCGACGGCGGCCCGGGAGTTCCGCGTCGCGTTGCGGCTGGACCCGACCAACCGCGACGCGCTCGAGGGGCTATCCGTCGTGCTCCAGCAACTGGGCGACGGGCCGGGAGCCGCCTCGGCCCAGAAACGGGCGGCACAGTGGCGTCACTTGACGACGTTGCTCCAAAGATCGCACGTCTTCAACATCCGAAAGGACAAGACCCTCCTGATCCAACTGGGGGAGGCCTGTGAAGCCCTGGATCAATTCCCCGAGGCCCGGGCATGGTATCGGCTCGCCCTCGCGCAAGACCCCCTCGATCCGGCCGTCCAGAAATCGTTGTACCGCGTCCGCGACCGATCCCCCTGAGGGGGCCCCGGCGAGCTAAACTAGGTCCACGCAACGGGGAAAGTAGGGTGGGCTCAGCCCACCGATCAGGGGCCCTCGTCGGTGGGCAGAGCCCACCCTACTTCGCGCTCGTCGCCGCTGTCCCCATTGCGTGGATGTATTTAGTACCCCGGCGGTCGCGTGGGTCGCGGAGATCGCAAGAGACCTCGTGGAGGGACCCGTTGGTGGACTCCAAATTCATGGGGCCGCTCCTTCGCCCCATGGTGCTCGGCGCATCTGCGGGATCACATGTCGCTCCGCCCGTCGATCGAGGTTATCATCGACGAAGACCTCGCGTACGTCATCCCCGCTCATACAGCAAACCCCGCCGACCTGATCGGTTCCCACGAGACTCGCCACGCGAGCGAAGGGGATCGGCGAGTCGAGGGCGGGTTGATTCGTGGCCGGGGATCGCCATCGCAGCAACTGACCAGGTGGAGCGGCTGCCGATGTCCCAAGGGCGGGAGTCCTGGGCTGATTCCGAGCTCGCCAGGCGGCTGTTCACGGGCCTGCTGGTGGTGCTGGCCGCTGCGGCCATGGCCGGGGTGTGGTGGTGGTCGACGGATGTGCATGCGCCACCCCCGGAACTGTCGCGATTGACGATCCCGGCTGCCGTGCGGCCCGATCCGAGGGAGTCCGGCCGGTACGTGGGGGCCGCCTCATGCCGCGAGTGTCACCCGGGGGAATGCGCCTTGTTCGCGCGCTCGGAGCACGCGCGGACGCTCCGGCCCGCGGCGAGCGACCCGATCGCGCGCCGGCTCGACGGCCGGACCGTCGCGGATCCCGAGCGACCCGAAGTGACCTGGTCGTACCACCTGCGCGACGGCCGGTTCAGCGTCGAGCGCCGCGAGGGGGGGAAGGCCGAGCTGCTCCCGATCGAGTTCAGTTTCGGGTCTGGCCGGACCGGCACCACGTTCGTCACGACGATCCAGTCGGACTCCGGGGCGCCGCCCCGCGGCATCGAGCACCGCCTGTCCTTCCGGGATTCCGGCGGGGAGCCCTTGATCACCCCGGGCCAGGAACGGGGAAAACCCACCGAGCCGGCGACCAGGACCACGCCCTCCGGCCGGCTCCTGTCCGAGTTCCCCCTGCTGGAGTGCTTCTCCTGCCATGTGACGACCGCTTCGATCCGGGACCGCCAGCGGCTCGACACCGCCACGATGGTCGCGAACGTGTCCTGCGAGCGGTGCCACGGCCCGGCCGGCGCGCACGTGGATGCGGCCCGCCAGGGCGGTTCGGAAGAGGGACTGCTCATGCCCCTCGGCTCGGACCGTGCCTCCCCGCCGGCCCAGATCGCCGCCTGCGGCGAATGCCACCGCACGCCCGATGCGGTCGAGTCGGGCGGCATCCGGCCCGACAATCTCGCGATCGTCCGATTCCAACCCGTCGGCCTGTTGAGATCGAGATGCTTCCAGATGGGCAATAGCGGGTTGCGGTGCACCTCGTGCCACGACCCCCATGCGCGGCTGTCCCGGGACACGGCGGCCTACGAGGCCGTCTGCCTCGACTGCCATCGGTCGAGTGGCCCCGCCAAGACGCTCTGCCCGGTCTCCCCCGTCAAGGATTGCGTCTCCTGCCACATGCCCCGCCGCGAGGCCATGCCGGGATCCCGCTTCACCGACCACTGGATCCGAGTGTATCCGGGAGGCCCGGCGGCGTCCCAGAGTGCCCGGAACGGGGACGAGGTCGCGGAACCGGGAGGCAGGTAGCCGCCGGTCGCGGGGCACCGGATCGGCTGATCCTCGCCGGCGATTCCCCCGCAGGCCGACCGTGATCGTTCCACCGCCCGGGGAGCGTTCACTCATTCGTTCGGTCGGGGCTCGAGGGCCGAGATCGCGTCGCGCGGTGGGAAGGTCCCCTCGACCAGGGACGTGAGCCACTGCCTGTAAGGCTTCAAGTAGGCCTTCTCGACCTCGATCGACCCGGGGTTGGCGGTGAGGACCTCGAGCAGCATCCGGCGAAAGGTGCCCACCGCCTGCTGTCCTTCCGGAGAGTCGATCACGTTCCTCCGCTCGAACGGATCGCGGTCCAGGTCGTAGAGCTGCTCACCCCCCCTGCTATCCCGGATGTAATGCCTGCCCAGGGCCACCAGTGACATCTGGAATCCTTCGAGGCTCAGCCCACGCCCGGCCAGGGGCCGGAACGCGGCCGACCGGACCAGCTCCGAGAGCGCCGGCGTCGTCTCCGCAGGCGCCGAGCCCGGCGCCGAATTCCAGTAGGCGGCCAGCGATCGGCCGGGAAAGGGCGAGCCGGCCGACAGCCCGAGCACGTCGACCACCGTGGCCGGTAGGTCGCGGAGGGTCACGGGGACCGAGACCACCCGGCCCGAGGGCGCACCGGGGCAGAGGATCAACAAGGGGACGGCCACCTCGTCGAGGTACACGCTGTTGCGATGGCTGAAGAGGCCGTGCTCACCCCACGCTTCTCCGTGGTCCGCGGTGATAATCACAACGGTATTGTCCAGCAGCCCCTCGCTTGCCAGCTCGCGGAGGAGCCGGCCGAGCTGCTCGTCGAGGAAGGCGATGCAGTCATCATAACAGTCGCGAGCCATGAGCACGTCGCGCTCCGAGGCCGATGCTCGCATCATTTTCCCGTAGTGATCCGACTGCAGGAACTCGCGCAGGAACCGGAAGTCCTCGGGCGTCCGCGGGGCGATCCCGAAGCGACCCGCGAAACCCGACGGAGGCACGTAGGGGTTGTGGGCGTCGAAGTGGTTCAAGAAGGCGAAGAAGGGCCGATCCCGCCTCCGCCGCCGCAGCCAATCCAGGAAGGCGTCGTTGGTCCCGCGCGCGTCGCGGCTCTGGACGCGGAGCCATTTCCGCGCGTAGGGGTCGCCGCGATCCAGCACGTTCTCGAGCAGCCAGCTCCCGGCGGCCGGCCGGCTGAGGAACGAGCGCAGCGTCAGCGGGTAATCCTCGAAATGGATGAAGCCCCGGTCCAACCCGCTCTCGTAGCTGCAGTATTCGGTGTTCGCCGCGAACCCGGCGGTCTGATAGCCCCGTGCCGCCAGATACTCGGCCAGGGTCGGATCCGGAGCGTCGAAGGTGAACTTCCACTGCGAGTTGAGCTGGTAGGGCCATCGACCGGTGAAGAAGCAGCTATGCGAGGGGTATGTCCAGGGCGCCGGCGCCAGCGCCCGACTGTATCGGACTCCTCGCCGCGCCCACAGCGACAGGTTCGGCGCCGTGTCCCGCGGATAGCCGTGCGGGCCGAGGTTGTAGGCGCTGACGGTGTCCCAGACGATCAGCACGACGTTGCGCGCGTTCGCGGGCGGCGCAGGCAGCCCGGCCATCGCAGCGGATTCCCGGACGGCCTGCCGGACGGACGAGGTGCCCGCCAAGGCGATCAGCACACCGAGGAGTCCCGCCGCTGCGTACCACAGGCGCCGCCGCCGCTGAACAAGGACCGCGACCGCGCCGCCGATCGGCCTCGCCAGCCCGGCGCTCGAGCAGGAGGGTACACGCGCCATACAGGGGCATCCTCAGCAGGGCCCCCCACATCGCCAGGGTCGCGAGCAGCCACGTTCCCGCGCGCATCGAGACGACGCCGGGCCGGAGCCGGTTGACCGCCGCGACCACTCCACCCGGGATCATCAGGAAGAGGACATGCCCGGCCGGTACGCTCCAGGGGAAATCGCGCCCGGTCCGGAAGTAGCCGTCTTCATCAAACAACGTCTTATTCAAGAGCATTAGGACCAGATCGAGATAACCACCGGCGAGGCCGAACAGGATCGCCAGCAGGACCGCGACCGTCGGGGCCATCGGGACCCGGTGCGTCGGGCGCGGGGCTGAAGGTTCGGGTGGGGTGGCATCCATCGAGGCGGGCCCTCCGGATCGTTCTTCAGGGCCGAGGACGCGGGGGTCGGCTCGCCATGGGTCGCTGCGACTCCATCGCCGCCGCGTAGTCGAAACCCTTCTGATTTCGGAGGGTTTCCAGGGCCGTGCGCGCCGGCTGGTAGGTCGGATCCATGTCGAGCGCGGCCTGGAAGCATTGATAGGCCAGGACGTACATCTCACCCTCCATCGCCGCCTGCCCCATGCGCCATCGCGGTTCGGGATCGTCGGGATGCTGGTCGATAACCTTGGTCAGGCGATCCATCAGCGCGATGCGATCCCTGGCCCGGTTGGCCCGCTCCTGGGTGGCCCTGGCCTGCTGGATCAGGCCGAGGCTCGTCTGGACCTGGGCGAGGAGCTGAAGGGCGGCGCGATCGTTCGGTTTGACCACAAGGGCCTTCTCCAGGTCCTCGACGGCCGATTGAGGCTGGCGGGCTGTGGCGCGAACCCGCGCACGAACAAGCAGTGCGTCGAAATTGGTGGGCTCGGCCGCGAGCGGCGCCGGGCCAGCGCCAGCGCCTCGTCCCGGCGGCCGCGATCTCGCGCCTGCCGGGCGGCGAGGCCAAGCACCTGCGGATCGTCCGGTGTCTGACGGGTCAGCTCGGAGAGGTCTTCGGACGCCTGCTCGGGATGATTGGCATCGAGCACGGCCCGGATCCGGCCGATCCGCGATTCGCGGGCCTCGGCCGCGGGCGGGTTCCGCTTCAGGGCCGCGGTGTAGGCCGCCGCCGACTCCTCGAGGTTCCCCAGGTCGTGATAGACCTTCCCCAGGGCGTACCAGGGGCGGAAATCGCCCGGTTCCAGCCGCGCGGCGTCCTTCAGCAGAGAGACGGCCCGCTGGCCGTCTCCCGCCGTCAGGTAGATCGCCGCCAGCATCTTGGCGGCCTCGGGCTGCTCGCTCTTCATCGCCAGCGTCCGTTCCAGAACGCGACGCGCGGGAGCGATGTTCCCCCGCATCAGCAGGGCCCGGGCCGCCAGCGTCAAGGCCTCCGGGGCGCCGGGGCCGTCGTCGCGGATCCCCGCGACCGCCTGGAAGGCGCGGTCGAACTGCTCGTGATCGAGGTAGTAGCGGGCCCGGGCGACCTCTTCCCAGTGATCGCGGTGGCGCATTCCCTGGTAGAAGACCCAAACGAGCAGGCCCAGGACGCCGGCCAGCAAGACGAGGAGGACCAACCGTGCCCGGGCAGAGCGAGGCGAGGGCGGGCGTTGCGCCATGGCGTTAGATGGAGGAAGAGAGGGCACCGGCAAACTCTCCGCGGCTCGACCCCCTGACCCGCCGTGAGGTCCCCCTTTCCCCGAGGGGGAGAGGAGGACGTTGGAGCGGTTAACGAATGGCTGGCCGACGCGGCTCGGCCTCCAGATCCGGCTGGGGCCTCGACCCCCCCTGACCCCCCCTTCTTAAGGGGGGGAAATTGAGGGAGGCCCGCCCCTCCGAATCCCCCCCTTACGAAGGGGGGGTTCGGGGGGGGTTCTCCCGTGTCGATGCAACGCACGCGTTTGGCGCTCTGGCCGCTTCCGCCGAGGGGAAATTCCGTCGCCGAGAAGCTAACCGGTTGCCCTCTACCCGGCGGTGAGAGGGATGGGCTGAGGGGGTTCGCCGCGAGATCTCAACGCGCCGGGAGGCGGGGGATCGATTCCTCCGCCTCCCATGTCCGGACCGGACCGATGCGACCGCGACTCCGATCAATAGGCATCGCTCGAGACGACATCATTGTAATCCTTCGACCCGAGGGCCCACATCACCTGGAGGGCGGTGGACGACTTGATGAACCGGACCGAACCGTCGGCGAACGCGACGTTCCCGCCGCCGGGGTGGAAGCTGCTCAGGCTGTACTTGCCCGGGCAATCCCAGTCGCCGTCCCAACTGCACATGCGGCAATTGTAATAGGGCGCGCTCGGCGCCGTGATGACATTGCCGAGGGTATAGCCGAACATGCCCTGGTTCCAGGACTGGCCGATGTAGCTCATGTTGTAGATCCAGCCGTTGCCACCCTGCAGGATGCTCGCCGGGGCCAACGAGGCGCAGGTATTCAACCAGGTCAACAAGCCAGCGCTGCCCGCCGGCATGTTCATGAGGGGGCTGCCCCAATAAGTGCAGCAGCTCAGGCCGGAAGGAAATCCCGGCCCGTGGCTGATGACGTCCTGGATCGACAGCTTTTGGCTGTTCTGGTCCCCGATCCGCCACTCGCCCCAGGCGATCGTGTTGCTGGTCCCGTCCGTGACCGAAGCGACGCGGATCGGCAGGGCCGAATTCACGTTGTTCGGGGAGGTGCTGGAACTCCCACCGCCAAACATGAAGATGCCGTTAGGCGCCGAATTGCCGCTGGCGCCGACCCACATCAGGCTCGAGCCGACCGAGGCGAAATAACAGTTCCCGGGGATCCGCTGGTTGTAGTAGGTTCCGGGGATGGTCGGCGACGAGGGGCAGATCAGCGAGTTGATCCGGGTGGTGATCGCGGTGACCTGGGCCAGGTCTCCGGCCTTCGCCTGGCTGCCATGGCTGACCAGGCTGAAATTGATGGCGTTGTACACCGCCTGCTGCTCGAAGTAGCCGAGGATCTGCGCCTGCGGGCTCCAGGAGCCCCAGGTCCCCCCCGACCATCCGTTGGCCGCGTTACCGGTGCCGTACGAAGCAGGATAAGCTCCCTGGCCGGACTCGTAGTTGGCCAGGGCCAGCCCGAGCTGTTTCATGTTGTTGAGGCACTGCGCCCGCCGGGCCGCCTCACGGGCCGACTGGACCGCGGGCAGGAGCAGGGCGATCAACACGGCGATGATGGCGATGACGACCAGCAATTCGATCAGAGTGAAACCGCTCCGGAACCGCGCCCCCAGACGACGCGAAATCATGGATGGGCTCCTGACTGGAATAAGGAGAGGGATAGAGTCGCCAAGACGGACACACGACGTTTTGCCCCGAGTCGCCGGCCCTGGTGATGAGACCGATGATGGACACCCGGCCGCGATCGGGAAGCCGGGCCGACGGCGAGCGGCGCTCCGGTGGCCTCGTGACCCCCACCAGAGGAAACGCCATCGGCCCCGCGTGGCTTCAGTGTCCCCGAGGATCCTGACCTGGTACGCTCTTCATATTGCCCGATGACCCCGGGCCACCGCCCTTCGTCACCTCCTTCGGCAGCGGCTGCTTCTGTTCCGGGGGAGGCGGCGTCTTGGGCTCGACTTTGACGCCCTGCACCTCCGTCTCCCCGCAGCCGATCGCCAAGGCCGCGATGAACGTGCCAAGTATCGAGAAACTCAGGACATTCCTGGTGCGCATCAACAGACCCTCATCCTGACGGGGTCGTCGCGAATCCAGGTGCCGCCAGCCCCGCGAGGCAGCACCGGTCCACCCGCATGGTGGATATCAGTCCGAAAGAATTAAGCTACGTTGACCCAAAAAACTGTGCGATCATGAACGGGACAGGGCACCCTAGTGGTGCTTGATATCGCCTTATACTCTCTTTGCAAGTGGGATTCAAGTCGCCGCAGTCCGAAATCCGACATTTGTTTCCTCTCGGGTTCGCTGGTACACTCTCGGACGGCCTGTCGTGCGTGAACGAACCCGAGAGGAATCGGACATCGGGCGCGCCCTCGCATCGGAGAGGATTCGTCTCTCGGCCACTCCGCGTCCGGTCGGTGGAACGAGCGGGCTCACGATCTCCGAATGAATTCGTCGCATGCCGGTCCGATCCCCCGAAAAAACCCGATTTCCCGGAGACTGTCGCATCGATACCGGCATCATGGTCTGTCGCCCCGAAGGGGCAGCCACAAGTCAGCCCAGGGCAACGCCCTGGGATCGGATCGGATGGCGATCCCTGAGCCCTGAAAGGGCGAAACATCGCCGTGCCCGTGTCCCGCCCTTTCAGGGCTCGAGTCGCCTGGACGTCCAGTTCCCAGGGCATTGCCCTGGGCTGGTCTGTTCGGCCCCTTCGGGGCAGAACGCCATGCTCGGTATCCCTGCTACAGACTCATTTCCCGGCGGTCCTTCGATACAAGGAACGGCGCGCCGGAGGCGAGGGGAACTTCTCAACCCATCCGCGAAATGTTTGGTATGAAAGGGCTTATACCCATGGAATCCCAGGATTCAGCCTCCCCGAAAACCGAGCCGGTCGTTCCGGCTCCGTCCCAGAAGCCAGGACCGGCGACCGCCGGCATGGGAGCTCGGATGCGGAGCTGGCTCTTGGTCATGGGCCTGGCGATGCTTGCGGGCCTGGGCGCCTGGCGGATCGGTGAATCGACTTTCTCCTACCACAGGCCCTCGCTGGCGGCCTCCGAGAATTCCCGAGATCCCAGCGCCTTGAACCGGGAGATGCCCGCAGTCACCGCGCGCAACGGGGCCTTGACCTTCGGCGTGTTGGGGGGCCTGCTCGGCCTGGCGCTGGGGTTGGCCGGGGGCCTGGCCGTACGATCCGCGGGTCGAGCCGCGCTCGGTGCCGTCGTGGGGCTGATCCTCGGGGTCGTGGCGGGAGCCTTGCCCGCGTTCATCGTCATGCCGTGGCACTGGGAACACCGGAACGATGATCCCGCCACGCTGGACCTGGTGGCTCCCTTGCTGATCCACCTCGGGCTGTGGAGCGCCGCGGGCCTCGCGGCGGGTCTGGCCTTCGGGATCGCGGCGCGAGGATTCCGGCCGGCACGCCTCATCGAGGCCGCGTTCGCGGGGCTCATCGGGGCGATGGTCGGGACGTTCGTCTTCGAAATGGCCGGCGCGTTCCTGTTTCCCTTCGACCACACGGCAGACCCGTTCTCCGATACCCCCGGCACCCGACTGCTGGCCCGGCTCTGCGTCGCCGGATTCGTCGGCCTGGGCGCCATCCGTGCGCTACCGGCCGATCGGGGCCGAGACGATCAACGCAAGCCGTGAACGCGGCCTACGTCGGCAGGCCCGCCTGGATGGCCTGGATCGTCGCCAGGTGCTCCCGATCCTCGTGGTACTTCTTCACGCTGGCCTGGAACGACGCCGTGTTCTTGGTGCACACGAGGGTCTGCGGCGAGCCGCGCCGGTCGGTCTGGTGGATCAGGTCGATCTTGTTCCGATCGATCTGCGAATGGAGATGCCTTCGGAGCTCCTTGCGGACGCGGAAGCGGTGCACCGCTTCGCGCGGGTCCTCGAGGAATCGCTTCAGCTCGGTGCAGAGCTCGCACTGGCAGTCGACCGGGGCCGCGCGGCGGAGGTCCTTCGGCTCCTGGGGCTCTCGGGCCGTCAGGGCTTCGAGCTGGCGGCGGACCGCGTCGAGCCACTTCGTCACGCCCGCGAACGGCTCCTTGACGTGCTTGTTGAGCCACGGACGGAGGTTCACGATCGCCTTGATGTGCGCCTCCGTCAGCGGGTACTTCTTCGGCTGGGCGAGGGCATGGTCGATGAATCGCGACATCAGGTCCGACTGACTGGTAGCGATCAGCGAACGGGCCAGGCCGGCGAGCACTTCGGCCCGGTCCAATTTCTGAGGGTACCAGTCCTCATCCTGGTAATCGTTGGGAGACCGCTTCTGGTCCAGGGATTCGATGGCCGAGATCAGCTCCCCTGCGAGGGATTGAGCAAGATCCTCCCAGCCCTCTTTCTTCCGCGGCTTGGCCGTGCAGATCACCTCCAGTAGCCGCACGTCCCGCTCCATCGCCGCTACGGTCGTCTCCTTCATCACCGACACGAGCTGCGGTCGGAAGGTCTGCCAGCCGAACTTCTGGCCGACGAGGACGAGCGACGGGCCGGGATCGGCGGAGACGTCCCTGGTCAGTGCGCCGCCGAGGAAGTTGCCGACCAATTGCGGGGCGTCGAGCGTGGCGAGGCATTCCAGCAGGCTGCTCGCCGGGGTACTGTCGCCCTCGGTGGGGGCGCCTCGGAAGCTCTGCGCGGGCCACTTGGCGATGATCGCAGCGGCGAGGTCATCGCACCCGGCGTCGAAAGCCGCGCGATCCTTCGCCCCGGCACGCTTCCGGCGACCGATCATTCGGACCAGTTCGGCCACGACGCCGCGGCTATCGCGGCTGCAAATGATCTCGAAATGCCGCGCCTCGGGCCAGAGGAAGACCGCGGCATGTCGGTACCAGCGTTCGAGCGGCGACCCCTCGTTGCCGGTGTAGCCCTGAAAGTCCTCTTCCGGCTGGACGTCGGTGAGCGATTCCGGATCCAGGACCTCGTCCTCCTCGATCGTCAGTTCCCCCATCGGGAGGCGGTTTCCCTCGGGGTCGCTCCAGTGGTCGGCGGTGAGGTCCGTGTCATAGACCTCCACCATGGTGTATTCGCCGCCGGTGTCGTCGTCGTCTTCGTCGCTTTCGTCGTCGTGGTACCGGTCGTACCTTCGGCCCCGGCCATATCCGTATCCGCCGCCCGGCTCCTCCCCCTCTCCCGATTGATGGAGCGTCAGCAGCGCCAGGTACGCCTTGCACCCCGCCTGGCGCGCCGCCTCGGCCAGGACGCGGGCCTTGACGCGATCCGTGCCCTTCAGCGCGCCCCACGAGAGGCCGTCCCGGGTGTATTGGTGGTCCAGCGGGATGGCGAGCTTTTCGGTCAACTCCTCGTCAGCCGCCCATTTCTGGATGAGGGGGGCGATCGTCTGGATGTGGTCCGAGTCGCGCGGGGCCGACAGCGCCTTCTTCGACCTGGCCAGGGTGAGGTTGTAGACCAGGCAGAGGCGATACCCCTTCTTGAGCGGCCGGACCTCGTGCTCGCAGTCGGCGTAGAACGCGGCATAGTGGATGTGGAAAGTGTCGCCGGACGGCCCGCCGAAGTCGATCGTCTGCTCCTGCCCGTCGTGGCGGACGATCAGCTCGCCCCCTTGATGCGACGACGGCAACACGACGACGAGCGTGGCGACCATCCGATCGAGCTTCTCGCCGTCGCGATGGGGCAGGAAGAAGCTCCCCGGCTCGTAGAGCAGCAGGTCGTAGAGGTGGCTCTCCAGCTTCTGGCTCTCCAACCCGAGCTCTTCCTGAACCTTGGCGACGATTCCGTTGATGACCCGCTCCCAATCGGGGTTCTTGAGCGCGAATTGGTCCGGCTCCATCCGCCAGACGCGGCGGACGCTGGTGTCGACCAGGGTCTTCTCGCCCTTGCCGTAGGGGGCCTGTTGACACTGCTTGATCAGATCCTTGGCCGCCCTGGAGGTGAGCGGTAGCCCGATCGGTCCCGGGCCCTTCACTTCCAGCCCGGGCAACACGGCGGGCAAGCTGCCGCTCACGCAGAACGTTCCCGGCCGATCGATCTGTCCGAGGGCCCGGTCGAGCTTCTCCAGGATCGCGGATGGCACGGGATTCCCCTCGCCGAGTTGGCGGTCTTCTCTCGGGTTTACCAGTTCGGCACATCTCCACGATATCCGAGCCCGGCGATCCCTGCCATCGGGAGGCGCCTTTGCGCACGACCGTATAATGAACCCCGGGGAGGCGGTGGAGGGAAGAGGAGGGGATCCTGCATGCGTTACTTGCTCTCCGCGAGAGTCCGACCCGAGAAACGGCGCGAGCTGCTCGAGGTGATCGAGGAGCGACGGTTCGGCGAGGGGTTCCCGTACGGCGATCTGGGCGAGACGCTCTGCCGGGGTCGGGTCGACGAGTCGGGGACGATCCGATGGGTCGAGGTCTGCTACTGCCGCGAATTCCTGGGCGTGGCGATGGACGAGGAGATCGGCTACTTCGAGGAGTTCCTGACCGACATCACGATCGCCGACGCCCGCAGTCCCCGGTCGTGTGAGGGCTATCCGGTCTGCAGTGATTGCAACTGCACCAGCAAGGTCCGGTTCGCGGGCGAGCCGTTTCTGGCCTATCTCCGCCGAATCGCCGCCGAGCCCGAGACATCGGGATCGACGGATTCCGGTCGGCCGACGCGATGGCTGGGCTGGCGCGGCCAGGTCGTCCCGGCGGAGGACGCACGCAACCGCGAGGACCCCGCATGACCCCGGTCGTCGCGGCCTCCGATGTCGTGGGCCGTCGGCACGACAATTGCTCCGAGTCGATCGTCTCCTGTCAATGTCACCAGGGTTATCGATCGGAGCAATCCATGTCAGATACACGCGAGAAGGTCAAGGAAGCGATCGATTCGGCGGCCGAGAAGGCCAAGGAAGAGACCGATGAGGCCGCCCGGAAGTCGAGCGAGGCGGCGCAGAAGGTCGGGGACAAGGTCCAGGACGCCGGCCGGAAGATCAAAGACCTGGGCGAATAGCCCGACGGGCTCCGGCCCCGTCAACTCGACCTCACCGGTCGTCGTTCAACCCTCAACGGCTCCGCTCCTCGGCCGCCGGAAACCCGGCGTCCGAGTCGTGAGGGGCGTGTCAGGCGTTTCTCCACCCCGTGATCCTCGTACAGCCGAGGATCCGGGGGACGATTCTCAATAGGAAAGGCTCAACACGTCATGCTTCGATTCGCGCTGGTCTTCGCGATCCTGGCGCTCATCGCCGGGTTCTTCGGTTTCTATGGCCTCGAGGGGCAACTCGCCTCCTTCGCCAAGATCCTGCTGTTCGTCTTCCTGGTGCTGTTCGTCGTCTCGCTGTTCTTCGGCCGACGCGCGCCGGTCGTCTAGTGTCGCGCGACGGTGATCGGAGACCCTCGCCGGCGGTCGCGATCGACCGCCGGGGGATCATCCCGGCGATGGGATCGGGCGAGTAGACCGCGTACTCGCGAAGAGCGCATCAGTCGGACGGCGGGTTCGGGTTGGACTTCGCTGTCGGCTTCGCCGCCGGCGTGGGCGCCTGATCCAGGTCGACCGTCACCTCCTGCGATCGGCTCACTTCCACCACGATCGGCGAGCTGGTCAGGCCGAACCTGTCGGCCAGCGTATCGGCATCGCGGGTGAACGCCTCCTTCTTGGCCTTGTCCGTGGTCTTTTCCTTGGCTGCGTCCTACGCCGCCCGCTCCAGCTTCCGGGTCACGGCGACGCGATATTTCCCCGCGGGGATCCCCTGTCGTTCGGGACCGGGGACGCTTCTCGCTCCGAACCTGTCTCGCTTTCGCTCCCCAGGTCGCCGAAGGCTTCACTTGTTCTTCATACTTTCTCCATCAGAACATCCCTTGCTTCTGACGGCCTGCTCGACCATGCTCATTGCCTCGAGGTCCGGGAGCATTTCAGGGGTGCGACCCAACTGAACAAATGCACTACGGAGTGTTGACGCATGTCGAGGCATCGGCGAGGATTCACACTGATCGAGCTCTTGGTCGTGATCGCAATCATCGCGGTCTTGATCGCTCTGTTATTGCCGGCCGTGCAGTCGGCCCGAGAGGCGGCACGCAGGGCGCAGTGCGTGAACAACGTCAAGCAGCTCGTGCTGGGCCTGATGAACTTCGAGTCCTCCAACGGGACCCTGCCCAAGGGGATCAACGAGCCGTACCTCACCGGCCTGAACTACAACACCGGCTCGGACGCCCTCGGGAGCGATTTTTCAGAACCGATTGGGCCCAACTGGGCGATCATGATTCTGCCCTACATCGACCAGGCGCCCTTGTACAATTCGTCGAACGTGCTGGGGTATCCGGGCTGGCCGGGGCCTTACGCGGTGCCGTATGCAAGCACGGCACCCAATCAGAATCTGTACAACATGGACTGGTGCAATACCACGGTCCGATCGACCCGTTTGGCCGCGTTCATCTGCCCGACGGATCCCATGAATGATCCGTCCAACAATTTCTTCCAGCCCAGCGATATCGCGCTTTTTCGGCGCAGGGAGTCACGTATCCTCAGGATAAAATGAAGGGAATTCCGCTCACCAACTGGGCCCGCGGCAATTACGGAGCGTGTCAAGGTAATACCGACCCCGACCACCAGATCAATGGAATCAATGATCCCGGTGCCAGCCAGAAGTTCCCGAGCCATGTGGGCGTGATGGGCGAGAATTTCGGTTCGACGCTTGCGTCAATAACGGACGGAACGTCGAACACGGCCGCCGTTGTCGAGCTGCGAGCGGGGCTCACCACGTGCGACGTCCGAGGCGTGTGGGCGATGGGGCTGGGCATGGCGAGCCTCGGCGGTCATGGGAAGCCGTATAACCCGACTCCGAACAATCTGAAGGGTTTCAATATTACCCAGGGTTGCAACGACGGGGGCGACGAGATGCAAGCCGGCCCGGTCCTGGGCCTGCAGGTGCTGAATGCCGCTCAGCAAGGCATGGGCTTCAACTGCGGCAGCGGCATGTATAACAGCGGCGGCCAGAGCCGGAGCATGCACCCGGGGGGCGTGAACACTGGTTTCGGCGACGGCAGCGTGAGGTTCATCAAGAACTCGATCTCGTTCCCCGTCTGGCTTGCCATCGAGGCCAAGAATGACGGCGTCGTCCTCAGCAGTGACCAGTATTGATCGAATTTGGATATGGGGCTGATCGAAACCGCCGGTCTCGAACAGCCGCCCTGCCGCGCCTCGGACCGCCCTTTTCATTCTTTTCCCATCGTGAATACTGCTATGCGTAGATCAATCTGCCTGGGGATGGTGCTGGGCGCCGCGTTGCTGCCGGGTTGTGGAAGCCGTGACACGATCTGGGTGACGGGCGTGCTCCAGAAAGGGGGGCAGGTCTATGAGCCCCCCGAGGGACGCAAGCTCGCACTTTACTTCTATCCGATGGCGGATGGGACGTCGGACCGTCCGACCGGCGATGTGGAGATGGCGGATTACAACAGTAAGGATGGCAGCTTCACGGTACCCGGGAGCGAAGGCAATGGAATCCGGCCCGGGAAGTATCGGATCGCCGTGGTTGAGACCCTCCGCCGCGAGACACGCGACCAGTTGAAGAAGGGTGTAAAGCCGAAGCGCGGGCAAAAGCGCATCGATAACGACACCAATTTCCTTGACTCGACGTTCGGCGAGAAGACGTCTCCCTTTGTTCATGACTTAAAAACGTTGACCAAACTCACGCTGGACATGGCAAGTCCGAAAGAATGAGGATTTTTGAGACTGTCGCATCGATACCGGCATCATTGTCCATCGCCCCGAAGGGGCAGCCACAAGTCAGCCCAGGGCAACGCCCTGGGATCGGATCGGATGGCGATCCTGAGCCCTGAAAGGGCGAAACATCGCCGTGCCCGTGTCCCGCCCTGTCAGGGCTCGAGGTCGCCTGGACGTCCCGGTCCCAGGGCGTTGCCCTGGGCTGAACTGTCCGGCCCCTTCGGGGCAGAATCCCCATGCCCGGTCTCCTTGCTATAGACTCGGATTCTTGTTGATTTCGTCAGATAACGGCGACCCATGGGGGTTGACACCGATGCGAATCCTCTTGACCAGCCGGCTCCGGATGGCTGCCGCCGTCCTGGGGCTCACCGGGCTGTTCGCGTTGACGGCTCAGGCCCACCACTGGCGGCTGGAGTCAGCTAGCCCCGCGGTCCCGTTTCTGCGGGACGGCCGGGCGGACGCCGTGATCGAGCCCTCCGGCGTCGTGCCGCTTGGCGACGGCCGCCGGGTGTTGGTGGCGGATGACAGGGCCGCCGCGCTCCACGTCGTCGACGTCGCCACCGGCGCGCTCTTCGGCGCGCCGCTCGGCTCGTCGAAGTTGCATCCGACGACCAAGACCAGCCCGAATTGGCAGGGGATGACTCTCGACTCCGAGGGGAACTACTACCTGGTCGGCTCGCACAGCGGCAAGAGCGGCGAGGAGCGGGCGGCCAGCAGCGTGGTGGTCCGGTTCCGCCTCCGGGGCGGCGACCCGCCCGCCATCGACGACGCCTCGATCGTCCGCTGGAACATCGCCCGCCCGCTCGAGGCCGCGCTTGAGGCGCTGGGACTCGATGCGGCGCGGGTCGCGGAACGGGAGGTCGGTGGGCTGGCGGTCCGCGAGAGCGGGGGCCGCCGCGAGCTGGTCATCGGACTCAAGAAGCCGGACGACAAGGTCCGCGCCTTCGCCGCCGACATCACCGATGCGCCGTCGCCGGACGCCACACTCAGCCTCCGCCGCGCGTTCGCGTTCGACGCCAGCCGCCGCGAGGGCATCGCCCCGCAGCTCACCTCGCTCGAGTACGTCCCCGCGGTGGGCGGCTTCCTCGTCCTCACGGCAACGGCGGGGACCGACGACGCGTTCCACGGCAACACCCTCTGGCTCGTCAACAACGGCCAGCCGAATGTGGCGCGCTCGTACGCGACGATCGGGGACGGGATGAAGGCCGGGGGCCTGGCCGTGCTCGGGGTCAAAGCGTCCGGCCACCAAACCGAAATCAAGCTCCTGATCGCCTACGACAACGACCCGCACGCGACCAGACTTCCCAGCCGGTTCCAGACGGCATTGCTCGTCCACCCCCGGGACTGAGAGTCTGTCCCGGAAGGGTCAAGAGCGATCCCGTAGGGTGGGTGAAACCCACCGTGTGCCAAGGCCTTGCGTCGGTGGGTTTCACCCACCCTACAATCGTCTGACCCACCTTCTGGGACAGACTCTGAGCGAGGTGGTCACCGGGCTCGTCGTTCCCGTTCGGGGCGATCCGCCCTGTGGATCCGCCGCCGCTCCGAGCGCGCCGAATTGCGCGGTCAGGCCGCGAACGAAGAGCCGATACGGAACAGTTCCTCTGGGATCCGGAATCTGGAACCCCCCGGATTTGCGCGGCCCGGGTCGCCCTCACCTCGGGCGTCCGCCGGAGATCCGATCGAGCCGCTCGCGGAGCCGCTCGAGGACCGGCTGCAGCCCGGCGTCGGGGGAGAGGTCGTTTAGCTCGCGCGGGTCGGTCGACTCGTCATAGAGCCGCTCCCGGCCGTCTCCCTCGTTGCGGATGTAGACGTACTTGTCGCGGGCCAGCGAGACCAGCGGCCCCTTCGCGGCGGGCGACCGGCCCTTGCTGGGGAGGGTCGGGTTGGGCACGGGCAGCTCGGAGAAGGCGTCGTCAGCATCGAAGTCGCGGTGCCCCGACCGAGGATCGCGCCAGAGCCGGGCGAGCGACCGGCCCGGGAACGGGGATCCGTCCGCCAGGCCGGCCAGGTCGACGATCGTCGCCGGCAGATCGCGCAGACTCACCGTCTCGCGGACGACGCTCCCCGCGTACCGGGCGGACGGCAGGATGAAAAGGAGCGGCACGCGGATCTCGGGCCGATAGAGGCTCTCCCCGTGCTCGAACAGCTCGTGATCCCCGAGCTCCTCGCCGTGGTCGGCAGTGATGATGACCAGCATGCGATCCATCGGCCCGCGCCGGCCGAGCTCGACGAACAGCCGCCCCAGCCGGCCGTCGAGATACGCCAGGCAGTTCTCGTAGGAATCGAGGATCAGGTCGGCGAAGTTCTGGCGGAGATGGAGCTTGTCTATCTCGCTCCAGTGCTCGACGAGGAGCAAGAAATCGAGCTCAGAGCGGGGGCCCGGCCCGAACCGAATCGGCGTCCCCTCGGGCGGCAGGTAGGGCGCGTGGGCGTCGTAGTAATTGAGGAAGGCGAAGTAAGGGCGGCGGCCGCGGCGGCGGTCCAGCCAGCCGAGGAACGCGTCGTTGATCGCACCGGCGTCCTTGCGGTCGGGTGCCATGAGCCATCGGAGGACCGGGTGATACCGGCTCACCCCGGACGAGAGGCCCGCCCAGGTCGCGGTGTCCCAGGCGAGTCCCCAGAGGATGGACGTCCGCAGCGGGCGGAGGTGCGCCAGGTCGAAGGGGTAGTCCTCGTAATGGGCGAAACCGTGCGCCAGCCCCGCATCGTAGGAGCAATACTCGACGTTGGCCACGAAGCCGGCCGTCTCGTAGCCCCGCGAGGCGAGGTACTCGGCCAGGGTCGGGGCCGGGGTGCGGAGCGGGGCCTGCCAGCCGACCCCAAGCTCGCGCGGCCAGCGGCCGGTGAAGAAGCTGGCGTGAGAGGGGAGCGTCCAAGGCGCCGACGACCGCGCCTCGTCGAAGCGGATGCCGCGCGTGGCCAGTCGCTGCAGGACCGGGCTGGTTGGCCTGTCGTAGCCGTAGAGGCTCAGCCGATCCGCCCGGACCGTGTCGAGGACGATGAACAGGACGTCGGGAGCGCCGGCCGGCGGCATCGGGCCCGCGGCCAACCGGGCCGAGGCGAGCCAGTCGGCGCTCACGATGATTCCGGCGACGACCGCGACCGGTACCAAGAGCGCGGGGAGGGTCCGACGTCCCCACCACCGCCAGTCGATCCTGGTCCGCTCGAGGCGGGGCATCGCCCGCACCGCAATACCAGCCGCCAGGAGCAGCCAGGCCCAGGAATAGATCTGCCGCCCGGCCACCAGCATCGGCGGCAGGATCGCAACGGTCAGGAGCATGCGGCACCCGAGCCACCACGACGATCTGGGCCAGCGACGAGCCGCCGCCGCAGCGATCAGGCCGGCGGCCAGGAACAAGAGCAGGTTGGCCAGCGGCACCGCCCACAAGAAATGCCGCATGATCCGGTACATCTGGCCGGGCCCGAGGGCGTTCTTGAGGGACACCCTCGTCCCGACCTCGATCCAGCCGGCGGCCAGGCCGAGCCAGGCCGACAGCAGGACGAAGTCCGACGCCCCGGTCGGCGGTGCCAGGCACGCCGCGGCCTCGGGGCCAGGGCGATCCGCGGGACAGTTCTCATGATGTCCTGCTCCAGGAGGATGGATCGGAAAACGCATGAGAAACCGATTCGAGTGGAAAGAGGTTCGAACTTGAGAGCGGTGAAGTATCTTTACAAACTGCGATGGATGCGTAATGTGAGAATCGTGAAGATACCGAGAAGATTCGATGTCCCGTCGTGGCCGGGACGACTCGGATGCGATTGAATCGCGATGCCGTCGGGCGTTAGAGTATCAGGCGGTTTCGCTGGCGCGACTGGCCCGAGCCTGAGGGGGGCGACGGAGATTCGTTCTTTCCCACACCGAACGGCCGCAGAGGTGGGAGATTCCACCCACCCGCGCGGCCCGTTGAGGAGTCGATCGCGATGAGCCACGACGAGAAGAATCGCACGGATCGCCGCACGTTCCTCCAGGCCGGGGCGGCGGCCACGGCTTCGGCCGTGAGCCTGGCTTCCCATGCCATCGCTCAGGAGTCCCCGCCGAACGGCGCGGGGCCGGCCGCGGTCCTGCCCAGGCGGAAGCTGGGCAAGACCGGTATCGAGGTGACGCTCCTCGAGCAGGGGGGCGCACGGCGTGACACCGATCGGGTCCTGCGGTTCGCCTTCGCTCGCGGCATCCGCCTCTTCGACTGCGCCAAGCTGTACGGCACCGAGCCCAACTTCAAGAAGTGGTTCGCGCAGGACCCCGCGATCCGCAAGCAGATCGTCCTGGTCACCAAGGACCAGCCCCGCGAGCCCTCCGACCTGCTGACGATGATCGACCAGCGGCTGGCGACCCTCGGGACCGACTACGTCGACCTCTTCTTCATCCATGGGCTGGGCGACGACTTCCCCTATGGCGGGATCGGCAAGTCGGTCGCCTTCATCAAGAGCCGTGAGTTCCGGCAGGTGGCCGACAAGATCCGCAGCTCGGGCAAGGCGAAGGGCATCGGGTTCTCCGCGCATCACCCCGAGCGAGCCCGGCTCCTCCAGGCGGCGGCCGAGGAGGGCGTGATCGACGTGATCATGCTCCAGTATCGCCCCTGGCTGGACAAGGAGTCGCCGCTCAACCGGGCGATCGACATGGCCTGGAACAAGGGGATCGGCCTGATCTCGATGAAGCAGATCGCCAGCCGGGTCTTCGGCGACAAGCCCAAGGGGGACATCCTCAAGGAGGTCAAACAGCGGGTGCCGGTCCTGGCCGAGCGGAAGCTGACCCCCTACCAGGGCCTGCTCACGGCGATCTGGACCGACGAGCGGATCAGCGCCTGTTGCGTCTCGATGGGGAACACCGACCAGATCCGCGAGAACTCCGACGCCGCCCGGCGGTTCGAGCCGTTCAAGACGGCCGATATCCTCGAACTCCGCGATGAGTTCCGGTCGCGCGGCCCGACCCTCTGCGCCGACTGCGACGGCCGATGCTCGCTCGCCGCCGGCACCAGGGCCGAGCTCGGCAACCTGACCCGCTTCCTGACCTACTACACGCGGCACGGCGATCGCGCCGAGGCCCGCTACCAGTACGCCCAGATGTCGGCCGAGGCGCGCGACTGGTCCGGCGCCGACCTCGAGGCCGCCCGCGCCGCCTGCCCCGACCGGCTCGACTTCGCCAAGCTCCTGCCCCAGTGCGACGAGTACCTGGCCTGACTGGGATGGGGCGGAGAAACCACGAATAACACGAATGGACACGAATCAATCTAGGAAGCAGTGCCAGACTCCTCAGAACAAACGTCTTATTCGTGTCCATTCGTGTTATTCGTGGTTTCTGCCTTTCCCTCTGATGGTGGTCGTGGTCCTATGATCGAGATCACCAGCCGCATCGCGATCGCCGAAGATGAGATCTCGCTCGAGTTCATCCGCGCCTCCGGGCCGGGCGGGCAGAACGTCAACAAGGTCTCCACGGCCGTCCGGCTGCGATTCGATGTTCGCGGCTCGGCCGCGCTGCCGGCCGACGTCCGCGATCGGCTGATCCGACTGGCGGGCCGGCGAATCGGCGACGACGGGTTCCTGACGATCCATGCCCGTGCCCACCGGACGCAGGATGCCAACCGTCGCGAGGCGATCGATCGGCTGGTCGAGTTGATCCAGCGGGCTTGCGAGCGGCCTCGGCCGCGGTGCGCGACCCGGCCGACGGCCGCATCGCGCGAGCGCCGGCTGGAGGGCAAACGTCGGCGCGGCGACACCAAACAAGGTCGGCGCTCACCGCGACCGGGAGAAGATTGATCCGAAGCACAGAAGGGGGGTTCCGTGGTCACTCCATCGATCGTCACGGGCATCATCATCGGGCTGGTCGGCCAGGCCGGCGTCCGGACCACACAGGAAGCCGGTCGTCCCGCGGCGACGGCCGCGGCCGAACACTGGACACCGCTCTTCAACGGTCGCGACCTGAACGGCTGGTACACCTTCCTCCAGAAGCACGGCAAGAACCAGGATCCCGATCGCGTCATCACGATCGAGGATGGCGCGATCGACCTGTACAAGGACGCCCCCGAAGGGAGCATGGTGGTGATGGGCTACATCGCCACCGAGAAGGAATATGGGAACTACCATCTGCGGCTGCAATACCGATGGGGCGGGAAGAAGTTCGAGCCGCGCTACAAGCTGAAGCGGGATGCCGGCCTGTATCATCACCTGACCGGCCCGGACCAGATCTGGCCGCGGGGGCTCCAGTACCAGATCGAACAGACCAACGTCGGTGACCTGATCGTGCTCTACGGCGTGCAGCTCGACACGACGATCGACCCCAGGACGCGCTCCGAGAAGATGCCGACCTTCCTCGCGGGAGAGCAGGGCGGTGAGGCGCACGTGCTGGGTGGCAAGGGGATCGCCTATCTGCGGCACCTCGCGGGCGAATTCGAGCGGGACGGCTGGAACATCGCCGAGATCATCGCCCGCGGCGACACCACGTCCCACATCCTCAACGGTCAGGTGGTCAGCAAGGGGAGCGGCGTCCGGCTCGTCGATCCCGACAAGCCCGGGCCTGCTCCTTCCGTCACCCGGGGCCGGATCGCGCTGGAGATCGAGGCGGCCGAGTTGTACTTCCGCAACGTCGAGATCAGGCGGCTCGATGAAGTGGCCGCCGCGAAGCCGTAGGCCGGGCTGTACCCACCCGCGTGGGCCTCGACCGGTGGCGCAGCCCACCCCACGATACCCGAACGGCCGCCCGGAACAGACGCTCCTGTTCGAGGGGTAGCCGTTCATACCCCGAACAATTTGTACAGTCGGTTCGTATTACTGCATATGAGTCAGCAGCTTCCGATCCCTCAACCACTATCGGGCAGCGTGCCCGCCGACGCCCAGGCCGCCCTCTTGGACGCCTGGAAGTCCCTTCACGATCGGATCGCCTAGTTGGAAGCCACCGTCCGCGATCTGCAGGCTCGGCTCCAACTCAACTCCACCAACTCCTCCAAGCCGCCCTCCTCGGACCCGATCGGCCTGAAACGAAAGCCGCCGACGCCTCCGTCGCGGCGGAAGCGCGGCGGACAGCCCGGCCATCGCAAGGCGTTCCGCGCCCTGGTCCCCCCCGAGAAGCTCCGATCGTCCACCGACTGTAAGTCCGGTTCCTGCCGGCGCTGCGGCCATGCGCTGCAGGGCGTGGACCCCACCCCCTTGATCCATCAGGTCGCCGACCTGCCCCGGATCGAGCCGCTCGTTGACGAATACCGACTGCATCGCCTCGCCTGCCCGGACTGCGAAACGATGACCTGTGCGAGCCTGCCCGCGGGGGTCCCGACCGACCATTTCAGCCCGTACACCCAGGCCGTGCTGGCCACTTTGGCCGGCGCCTACCGCCTCAGCAAGCGGCAGATCCGGCAATTGGCCGGCGACCTCTTGGGGCTGTCGATCTCCACCGGGATGATCTCCAAGCTCGAGCGGCGGTCGGCCGAGGCGCTGGAGGCCCCCTACAACGAGCTGGCCACCGCCGTGCACACGGCGGACGTGATCCACGCCGATGAGACCTCGTGGCGCCAGGAGCGGGGCAAGGCCTGGCTGTGGGTGGCGGTAACGGCGCCTGTTCACCGTCTTCACGATCGCTCGCCGCCGCAATACCCAGGTGGCCCAAGCGGTGCTGGGGACCCCAGAGGGCCCGATCGCGGTGACCGACCGCTGGAGCTCCGACGACTGGATCGCCGGGTCGAGCCGGCAGGTCTGCTGGAGCCATCTCCGCCGCGATTTCCAGGCGACGGTTGACCGGGGCGGGGCGGCCGAGCCGATCGGCCGGAAGCTGTCGCGGCTGTCGGATCGGCTGTTCCGATGGTGGCATCGCCTCGGGGCCGAGGAGGTGGACTGGGAGCGATTCGGCGCGGCGATGGCCCGGCTGAGGCGCGAGGTCAAGTCGGCCCTGGAGGACGGGGTGCGCGGCGACTGCGCCATGATGCGCGGGAGCTGCGCCGAAATCCTGCGGCTGGAGGAGAGCCTGTGGACCTTCGCACGGGTAAAGGGGTGCCGCCGGAGAACAACGCGGCGGAGGCGCCGAGCGGCATGCAGTGATCTGGCGGCGGATCAGCGAGGGGACCGACAGTGCGGGGGGGAGCCGGTTCGTGGAGCGGATGCTGTCGGTCGTCGCCACGTGCCGGCAGCAAGGACGGGACGTGCTGGACTACCTGACATCCTGTTTCGAGGCGGCTCGAAGCGGCCAAGCGATCCCCTCCCTCGTGCCGGCGACTCCACCGAAGATCAAAGTCGCCTGATTCCAGCTATCGCGCGCTATCAACGGCTACACAGGAGGCTGGCCTATCCGCACTGCGCTTATGATACGATGGCGTGGATCCTGCTCGATGGGGCGAAGTCCGAAAGTGCCGGGCCAGCTCGCCTGGGCAAGGGCTCGGGATCGGCGATGCGGACCATAGATCCCCACGCGAAGGTGTGGGGAAATGCCAAAATGGCAACGGACGAGAGCGCTTACGATCGTATCAACGACTACGGGGCCGTCAAGATCGGGCTAGCCAGCCCGTACGACATCCGGAGCTGGTCGTCCGGCGAGGTCAAGAAGCCGGAGACGATCAACTACCGGACCTACCAGCCCGAGAAGGACGGCCTGTTTTGCGAGCGGATCTTCGGCCCGGTGAAGGACTGGAAGTGCGCCTGCGGCAAGTACCGCGGCATGAAGTACAAGGGGATGATCTGCGACCGCTGCGGCGTCAAGGTGACCCACTCGCGCGTCCGCCGCAAGCGGATGGGCCACATCGACCTGGCCGCCACGGTCGTCCACATCTGGTTCTTCAAGGCCATGCCCAGCAGGCTCGGCACCCTGCTGGACATGCGCACCACAAGCCTGGAACGCATCATCTACTTCCAGGACTACGTCGTGGTCGACCCCGGCGACACCCCGCTGAAGGAGCGGATGCTCCTGACCGAGGAGGAATTCCGCAAGGCCAAGGAGACAGTACGGCGAGAGCTTCCAGGCCGACATGGGTGCCGAGGCCATCCGCAAGCTGCTCGATGCGACTCGACTTGGTCGAACTGTCCAAGGAGCTCCGCCAGCAGCTCGTCGACACCTCCAGCAAGCAGAGGATCAAGGACCTGACCAAACGGCTCAAGGTCGTCGAGGCGCTGCGCGACAGCGACAACCGCCCCGAGTGGATGGTGCTCGAGTGCATCCCCGTCATCCCGCCGGACCTCCGCCCGTTGGTCCTGCTCGACTCGGGCAACTTCGCCACCAGCGACCTCAATGACCTGTACCGCCGCATCATCAACCGCAACAATCGGCTCAAGAAGCTGGTCGACCTGAACGCCCCCGAGGTCATCATCCGCAACGAGAAGCGGATGCTCCAGCAGACCGTCGACGCCTTGTTCGACAACAACCGCTGCAAGCGGCCGGTGCTGGGTAGCTCGAACCGCCCGCTCAAGTCGCTGACCGACATGATCAAGGGGAAGCAGGGGCGGTTCCGCGAGAACCTGCTGGGCAAGCGCGTCGACTACTCGGCCCGCGTCGGTGATCGTCGTCGGCCCCGATTTAAAGCTGCACCAGTGCGGGCTGCCCAAGAAGATCGCGCTGGAGCTGTTCCAGCCGTTCATCATCCGCCGCCTCAAGGAGCTGGGCCACGCCGACACGATCAAGTCGGCGAAACGGATGATCGAAGCTCCGCAGCGAGGTGTGTTTGGGACATCCTTGAAGAGGTCATCCCGCGACCACCCGGTACTGCTGAACCGCGCCCCGACCCTGCACCGCATGGGCATCCAGGCGTTCGAGCCCGTCCTCACCGAAGGCAACGCTATCGTCATCCATCCCCTGGTCTGCAAGGGCTTCAACGCCGACTTCGACGGCGACCAGATGGACGTGCACCTGCCGCTGTCGATCGAGGCGCAGGTCGAGGCCATGACGCTGATGATGTCGACCAACAACATCTTCAGCCCGGCCAACGGCAACCCGATCATCAGCCCCACCCAGGACATCGTCATGGGGTCGTACTACCTGACCGTCTCCCGCGCCAACGAGAAGGGCGACGGCATGATCTTCGCGACGCCCAACGAGGTCTTCCTGGCGCACAGCCAGGGGAAAGTCTACCTGCACGCGCAGATCAAGTTGCGGCTGCCGGCGCACCGGCGGCTGCGGGGCGACGGCGAGAAGGAATTCTCGCCCGGCATGATCATCACCACCACGGTCGGCCGCGTCGTCTTCAACGACATCCTCCACCCGCGGATGCCGTTCTATAACCTGACGCTCGGCCAGAAGCAGCTCCAGAGCATCATCGCCGACTGCTACCAGATCCTCGGCCGTCGCGAGACGATCGCGCTTCTGGATCGCATGAAGGACCTGGGCTTCCGCGAGTCGACCCGCTCGGGCCTGTCGTTCGCGACCGACGACCTCAAGACGCCGCAGTCGAAGGACTCGATCATCGCCGAGGCCGAGAAGGAGGTCGCCAAGCAGAACAAGTTCTACAACCGCGGGATCATCACCGACCAGGAGCGGTACAACAAGGTCCTCGACGCCTGGACCCACGCCCGCGAGCGCATCACCGCCGAGATGATGGAGGCGTTGCGGAACGACGTCCGCGAGGGGCAGATCGTACGTCAACCCGATCTTCCTGATGGCCGAGTCGGGTGCCCGCGGCGGCGTCGAGCAGATCCGCCAGCTCGCCGGCATGCGTGGACTGATGGCCAAGCCGTCGGGCAAGATCATCGAGACGCCGATCAAGGCCAACTTCCGCGAGGGCCTCTCGGTGCTTGAGTATTTCAGCTCGACCCACGGCGTCCGGAAGGGCCAGGCCGACAAGGCCCTGAAGACCGCCGACAGCGGCTACCTGACCCGCAAGCTCGCCGACGTCACCCAGAACGTCGTGATCACCATGGAGGACTGCGGCACCTCGCAGGGCATCACCAAGGGGGTCATCTACAAGGGCGAGAAGGTCGAGGTCAGCCTGGTCCAGTCGATCCGGGGCCGGGTCAGCCGGGTGAACATCGTCAACCCGATCTCCGATGAGGTCGTGGTCCGCGAGAACGAGATGATCACGCCTGGCCGCGGCCAAGAAGCTCGAGGACATGCAGATCGAGAAGATCCAGGTCCGCAGCCCGATGACCTGCGAGGCGTCCCTGGGCGTCTGCCGCCAGTGCTACGGCATGGACCTGGCCACCGGGCAGCTCGTCGAGGTGGGCATGGCCGTCGGCATCATCGCCGCGCAGTCGATCGGCGAGCCCGGCACCCAGCTCACCATGCGGACCTTCCACATCGGCGGCGTCGCCACCCGCGCCGTCGAGGAGAAGGACGTCAAGGCCAAGGGCGAGGGCAAGATCAAGTTCGTCGGCCTCAACATCGTCGTCAACGACGAGGGCAAGACCATCGCGCTGTCGCGCAACGGCGAAATCCAGATCCTCGACGCCAAGGGCCGCGAGCTGGACAAGTTCGACGTGCCCGACGGCGCGATCATCCTGGTCGAGGACGGCCAGCAGGTCAACCGCGGCCAGATGCTCGTCGAGTGGGACCCGCACAACATCCCGATCCTGGCCGAGGTCGGCGGCAAGGTCCGCTTCGACGACATCGTCGAGGGCGAGACCATGAAGGTCGAGAACGACCCCTCGGGCCACGTCCGGCGAACCATCATCGAGCACAAGGGCGACCTGCACCCGCAGATCATCATCGTGGACGCCGAGGGCAAGACCCTCGACTACAAGTACATCCCCGAGCGGGCGAGCATCGAGGTCAACGACGGCCAGGTGATCTCGGCCGCCACCCTGCTGGCCAAGACGCCGCGCGAGGTGGGCGGCACGCAGGACATCACCGGCGGTCTGCCGCGGGTCACCGAGCTGTTCGAGGCCCGTCGACCCAAGGAGCCGGCGGTGATCGCCGAGATCGACGGCCGCGTCGAGCTGCTAGAGGAGAAGCGGCGCGGCAAGCGGACGATCATCGTCCGCAACGAGAGCGGCATCGAGCGCGAGCACCTGGTCCCGCACGGCAAGTACCTCCGCGTTCACGGCGGCGACCGCGTGCGGGCCGGCGACCCGCTGGTCGAGGGGCCGCTCGTGCCGCACGACATCCTGCGCATCTCCGGCGAGGAGGCCGTGCAGCGGTACCTCCTCCGCGAGATCCAGAACGTCTACCGCTCGCAGCGGGTCGAGATCGACGACAAGCACCTGGAGATCATCATCGCCCAGATGCTCCGCAAGGTCCGGGTCGACAGCGTCGGCGACACGAACCTGCTGCCCGGCTCGGTCATCGACAAGTTCGAGTTCCGCCGCAACAACCTGGAGCTGATGAGCGGCGTGAAGATCAAGGACCCCGGCGACACCGAGTTCCACGTCGGCGACATCATCCCCCGCGAGGTCTTCGACCAGGAGAACATCCAGATCGAGGCCGCCGGCGGCAAGCAAGGCCGAGTGGATCCGGCCCAAGCCGGCGGCCGCCAGCACCCAGCTCTTGGGGATCACCAAGGCGGCCGTGCAGTCCGAGAGCTTCATCTCGGCCGCCAGCTTCCAGGAGACGACCAAGGTGCTGACCGAGGCAGCCCTGGCCGGCAAGGTCGACTACCTGGTCGGCCTCAAGGAGAACGTGATCCTGGGCCACCTGGTGCCGGCCGGAACGGGCTTCAAGGCCCATCTCGACGCCGAGGTCCGCATCCGGCCCGAGGCGCTCGAGGCCCTGGCCGACAAGGGACCCGCCTACGCCCGCTACCGCGATGAGGCGACCGTCGGGGCCGGCCGGGAGTGATCCTCGGCAGGGATAGGCCTCCGGACGGTTTGAATTCTGCACCGGCCTGCTCCGTCCCCGCGACGGGGCGGGCCGGTTGGCTTTCCTGGGGATTGCGGTCAGCACGACCTCGGATCGTTGTATAATGCGGGAGAGACCCCCAGCGTGAGACGAGGTCCTTCGAGGATCCGTGTCATGGCCGTTTCATCCTCCGTCGATCGACCCGCGCAGCCGGCTGCATCCCGCGACTGGGTTCCGCCCTTAGCCCGATACTGCTGCCGCTTCCTACAGGTTGGGCAGGATCGTTGGTATCGTCTCACCAGTCCTCCCATTCCCCCCTCTGTCTCCAGGCCACGGCCGCTGCCCAAGTGGTCCGTCCCCAATCGTCACTCAGGCAGGAGCGGTGGTAGGTCAGGGGGTATCGATCTCGTCCGCATCGTCGATAGCATCCACCGCGACAAGAACATCTCCAAGGATTCTCTCTTCGAATGCATCGAGTCGGCCCTCCACACGGCGGCCCGCAAGCACTACGCGGAGGAGGCGGCCGACATCGAGGTCTGCATCGACCGCGAGACAGGCAACATCGTGGCGACCAAGGACGGCGCCCGGATCGACCTTGCCGAGTTCGGCCGGATCGCCGCCCAGACGGCCAAGCAGGTGATCATCCAGAAGATCCGCGAGGCGGAGCGGGACAGCCTCTACGACGAGTTCGAGGATCAGCGCGGCGACCTGGTGACCGGGACGGTGCAGCGGTTCGAGGGGGGGGCGGTCATCGTCAACCTCGGCAAGACCGACGCGATCCTGCCCCGGAGCGAGCAGATCCCCGGGGAGAGCTATCATCCCAACGAGCGGATCCGCGCGATCATCCTGGACGTGCGCAAGGTCGGGCAGCGGGTCAAGATCATCCTGAGCCGGACCCATCCCGACTTCGTCCGGCGGATCTTCGAGCTGGAGATCCCCGAGATCGCCGACCAGATCATCGCCATCCGGGCGCTGGCCGCGAGGCCGGCTACCGCTCCAAGGTGGCGGTGGCCTCGACCGACGCCAAGGTCGATGCGGTCGGCGCCTGCGTCGGCGTCCGGGGCACACGGATCAAGAACATCGTCGACGAGCTGGGGGGCGAGCGGATCGACATCGTCCGCTGGAACGAGTCGCTCCAGGTCCTCATCCCCAACGCCCTGCAGCCGGCCGAGATCGACGAGGTGATGCTCTGCCACCTGCTGGGCCGGGCGATCGTGCTGGTCCGCGACGACCAGCTCTCGCTGGCGATCGGCCGCCGGGGCCAGAACGTCCGGCTGGCCTCGAAGCTGGTGGGCTGGGACATCGAGATCGTGACCGCCGAGGAGCTCGACGAGGTGATCGAGAAGGCCGTCAAGGCCTTCGAGAAGATCGACCAGGTGGATACCGGGCTGGCCGTGCGGCTGGTGGAGCAGGGGATCCTCAGCTACGACGACCTGTCGGTGATGGAGATCGCCGACCTGGTGAACACCATCGAGGGCCTGAGCGAAGAACAAGCGATCGAGATCGTGGCCCGGGCCGAGACCCTGGCCGAAGAATTGACGCGCCGCGATGGGGTCCGCCGCCGGCCGAACCGGCCGTCGGCGAGGTCCCCCCGGGGGAGGCCGCCGTCTTCAAGGCCGAGGGCCCGGCGACGGGGCCCGATGGCGTCCCGGTGGTATTCGAGCGCGAGCGATCGCCCGATCAATGAATCTCAGAGTTCCACCGCATCACCCGAGGATTCGGTCCCTTCGGCCCGCCTCACGACCGGCGATGAACGTGCGTCTCAGCAGGAATCCGGGACTGAATGGGAGGGACCTCCCTCGACAAAGAAGGGAGGAGACCGGGCGCGTCTTCAAGACGTCGCCAAGGAAGCCGAACCGGTTAGGTCGGCTGACTTGTCTCCGCCTTCGCAGGACTCGGATTCGCTCACTGGGAGTATCAAGCCGGGCATTCCAGTTCAGGGGAGGACCACGACCATGCTACTTCACGAACCACGGCGGAGTCTTGTCCGAGCCCGCGTCATTCGAATCCTCGATTCCTTCGTCAGCGATCATGACCGTGGACGGGTCCTTGACGGAGGCCCCGGGATCTTCGAAGGAGGAAAGCCCGGACCTATTCGATACGCCGACGCCTGCTTCTACAGCTACGATCGACTGCCAAAGGGTCCGTTGCCCGACGGGGACCTTTATACCGCCCCCGAAATCATCGTCGAGCTCAGGACTCGAGAGGAATCCTGGCACAAAGTCCTTTCTCGAGTTGTCGCCTACCTTGACGCGGGTGTTTTGCTCGTATGCATACTCGATATCGATCGTCGAACCATCCGAGTCTACTCGGTGGATCACCCCGAGCAGGTCCTCTCGGATGGCCATGATCTAAACCTGGCACCCGTGCTCGACAATCTATGTGTCCCGGTTTCCCGCCTCTTTGCTTGACCGGATTGAGAGGATGAGGGACGACGGTCCAGGGCGGCCGGGGGCGAGACCTTGGCGTGCCCGCCCAATCCGCCCACAGTCATGCGAATTCAGTTGCCGTGCGCTGATTCGTACTGTCACAGGCGCAGACAGCGACAAGTAGTCGTATCCGGCATGTCATCGCGGCGGCCCACCTCGTTCCTACCCCCGCTGGCATTCCCGCCCGACTCGGCTGGCCCGGCGTCGCCGCCCGAAGGTGCAAACCGCTGCCCATGAGGAAGCCATGGCCCCACAATAGAAGACGATCATCCTCGCGCTGCTCTAGCAGCATTACCCGACGCTGCACGATCGGCTGCGGACGAGCTGAATGCTGCCCCGGGTGGTGAACGACTACTTCGAGGGCGGATCCATCCGTAAACGCGTCGGTATCGCCGTCCGCGGTGGCATCGCCGAGAAAAATCGATCCTCCTGGAAGAAATCCGTATGCCGGACCCGACTCGCTGCATTCTCCCGGTGGAACGACCAGTCAGAGGGGCCGGACATCGATGATCTCACCCAAATCCAGTGCGGTCAGTCTGCAGCTCGGGGTGCTCTGGGAGTCCGGGACCTTCACCGGGCTGAGCGATGCCCAGCTCTTGAGCCGGTTCGCTGACGGCGGGAATGGTGAGGCCGAGGCCGCATTCCGCGAGTTGGTGAATCGCCACGGGTCCTTGGTGCTGGGGGTCTGCCGCCGGATCCTCCGACGCCCTCAGGACGCCGACGACGCCTTCCAGGCGACATTCCTGGTCCTGGTGCGGAAGGCCCGCTCGATCCGGGTCGGCGACTCGCTCGCCCCCTGGCTCTACGGCGTGGCCTATCGGACCGCCCATCGCGCGAGGACGATCGCATCGCATCATCGCACCGCCGGCGTCGAGGCGGTGGAGAACGTCGCCGCGTCAACACCGGACGGCTCGTTCGCGCTCGATGTGCGGCCCTTGCTCGATGAGGAACTGGCCCGTTTACCGGGCAAGTACCGCGATCCGATCGTGCTCTGCCACCTCGAGGGCAAGACGCACGAGGAGGCGGCCAGGCTGCTCGCCTGGCCGGTCGGCACGTTCAGCGGGCGACTCTCGCGCGGCCGTCAGCTCCTCAAGGCCCGGCTCGAACGGCGCGGAGTCGAGGCCCCGTCGGTGATGCTGGCGGCGCGGTGGCTGACCGAGACTCAGGCTGCCCTCTCCTCCTCCCTGGTCGAGACCACTCTGGAGGCCGCGGCCCGGTTCGTCGCGGCGGCACCGATCTCAACCTCGGTCCAGTCCTTGACCCAAGGAGTCCTGCGTACCATGCTGCTGAACAAGCTCAAGGTGATCTCTCTCGCCATCGTCGCGGTCGGCGCGACGTCCGGAGTCCTTTCGTGGGCCATCCGAGCATCCCAGGCCGCGAACCCATCCAACCCTCCGCAGGCCGGCCGGGCGACCGGTGCCCAGGCCGAGGACAAGGCCGCCGAGGTCTCGCGTGATCCTTTCGCCGGGTCGCCCCCGGGGCAAAGCGTGCCCGCCGCCGACCCATTCGGGGGAATGGCCCGATCCCCGGGACAGGGGATGGGCATGCCGATCGCGCCCCCCGGCAAGAACGAGCCGAACATGGCCCGCCATCAACTGCCCGTCTTGCGGTCGGCATCGATTCTCGTCGTGGAATCCGCGGACCGCGGGTCGTTGCAAGCCATGAGCCTGGACAGCGTGGGGAACCATGAAGGAACCTGGCAAAAGCTCCCCATCCCGCCGGGCATCACGGCAAGCCCGTTGATGGTCGAGGACACCGTGGCCCTCGGGCTCAAGGGCAAGGCGATCGATCACGTTGCCGCGTTCAGCCGGTACACCGGCAAGTGGAGCATCCAGCACCTGCTCAGGCCCGCCGAGGAGCGAATCGCCCCGTACGTCCTGCCAGGAGGGGCCGTCTATCAGGTGGGCAATGATGTTTATGCCTTCAGCGCCCGTCAAGGATCATGGGGGGCCCTGCACCTCGAAGGGGCGGAGAAAGCCGAGGTCGCATTGTCCGCGAATGACATCGATGTCCTGCAGGGCAACCGTCTGTACGTCTTCAGCCTGAAGCACGGCCGCTTCTCGGACGGCGTCGACGTGAACCTGGAAAGGTTCCAACGCGAACCTCAGAAGTCCGGATCGGCCAAATAATCCGGCCCGACATCGAAATCGGTCGGCATGTCCAATGTCCGTGGGCATGCCCACCAAGGATGTCTCTCGGTCGATCGAGAGTGGAAAACCGAGCTGCGATGCTCGGGGAGGTCTGCGTTCGGCCGTTGAATGATCTCGCCGTCCCGGTCCGCCCGGCCAGGTTGGGATTCGTGGTTTTCGGACGACCCGGAGCGTTAGCCAGAGCCGCGGGGCCGTCGGCATGCGACCGGCTGAAGCCGGCACTCCAACTTCTCGGGATTCCGGCGAGAATGACCGAGTCTGTTGCGAGCCAGCGACCTATAACTAGGGAGGGTGCTTCTTTGGCAATTCGGAGGATGGACAAGCGGGGCGATCGGGCTCGAGATGGCATCTCTATGGATGGTGGTTCCCGGCAATGATGAAGGTGACAGTGATAGGTGCGTCCACGCATGTTATTCGTCGGTCATGATGAGTGCTCGCATCGCGGCTTGCTCTGCCGCCCGTCGCAGGTAGTAGCTTGCGTACAAGCATTGTTGGGTGAATCAGTGATTTCGGGACGATTGCCTCGTCCGCGGGCGTTGGGGCCGGCTTTTCTGCTGAGCGAAACGAACCCAACGCTGCCGTAATGGCAGACGATTGGGGGCGGCGCTGGCTTTGAATGCGCCGAACAAACCCATTTCTGCCATAATGGCGGTCAACTTCGGCGGTTGGCGATCCGCAGCAACAACGAAACGAAGCCAACGCGGCCGGCACGGGCCACGAAATCGAACGAACAAAGCCACCGCAGCACCGCGCGGAGCGGACGCTCACCACGAGAATCGACAGATTCGGGAAATCCTACGGAATCGGAAGAATCGGATTATTCGCTCATCTCGGAGGTATCCCGAACCCCGCTTCGACCAGGATGAGCCCTCCAGAAGATACAGGCGGAATCCCCACTCCCGATTCCCGGCTTCCGTCGACGCCGAGCAGAATCAGCCGACAGACTGTTGCGTGCTCGTCGCGCCGCCCGTATAATGTACCTCAGTACATTGGATGGCCCGGGTGGGACTCGGCTCGGGATCCTCGCTCGGGTCGGTCGGTTGCACCCACCTCATTGGAGGAGCACCCGGATGACGAGTGTGGCGGTGGTGGGGCGGGACTTCACGTGCGGGACGCTGCCGCGGCGGCGGATCATCGGCCCGGCCCGGGCGGTCTGCCGGCTGACGATGGCGATCAACGGCGTCGACTACCGGGTCGAGCCGGGCGCGGCCGGGGCCTATGCCGTGGCGAAGTCCTACCGGCTGAGGAAGCCCGACGGGACCGCGTACGACGTCGCCCTGACCCATCATGGCCTCACCTGCGACTGCCCGGATTTCATCTTCCACCGGGATGGCATCGACCCCGACGGCTGCAAGCACATCAAGGCGATGGTGGCGTACGGACTGCTTGACCGAAAGGAGTAGCGGAATGACCCCGACGAGCCTGCCCCTGTCCCTGGCCGGCGTGACGATCGCACCGGATCGCTTCCCGACCGAGGGCCAATTGGCCCTCGGGGCCGCCGTGAGCCCGAATAACGGCCAGCCGTTGACTCTGGCCGAGACGGTGGACCACGAGGCGATGGCCTACCGCGCCTGGGGGACGCCCGCCGGCGAGTTCCTGGCCCGGCATATGGAGCGGCTGGCGCAGCTCGTCCGCTGGACCGGCGCCATGACCCCGGAGGAGCACGAGGCGCGGATGGAGGTCTGGGACGAGGAGGTCCGCGAGCAGTGGTATGACCGGGGCTATCACGACGGCCACGAGGCCGGCCGGCGCGAGGCGGCCCGGGCCCTCCGCGACGATCGATATTGACCCTCCGGCGCCTGGCGCAACGCCTCGATCCGCAACCGCATTGTGGCGACGCGCCGGGCCACCCGGAGAGCGATCCGATCGGCATTGACCGTCGGGCCGACGAACGTCATGATTCGCTGACCGATCCCGCGCACGGAGGCCCGGGGGGGCTGCCCCGTCGTGGGTCGAGGGAGTGACCCCATATGCCGCTGGTCCAGTTGACCGTCGTGGTTTCGGCCCTGCTGGGCTGGTCGGACATCGCGATCCAGCCGAGTCGCGGCGATCGGACCGCGGAGTTGTATCGCACCGTCGCCGCGCTGGACCGACCCACCGAGCGCACCGTCGAGACGCTCCGGCGCTACAACCTCGACCGCGACTATTTCCGCCGGTTCCGCCCCGACGTGAATGGGGTGCTCCTTCGCATCGAGAAGTTCGCCCAGCAACGGGCCGAACCCGAGCTGGTCTACGCTCTCGCCGAGCTCTCCTGGATCGAAGGGAAGCGGCTCGAACGTCACCGCGATCCGCAGGCCCTCGACCGCTACCTCGACGCCGCCGCCTACGCTTACGACTTCCTCTTCGATCCCGACCCGGTGCTGGCCCAGGGGCGCAAGCCAGCCGATCCGCGGTACCGGCAGGCCATGGAACTCTACAACGCCGGCGTCGACCACCTGATCCGGGCGGCGCTCAACCGGGGAGAGATCCGGCCCGAGAACGGCAAGATCATCACGTTCAAGTACCACGGCGGCGAGCGGAATCTCCAGTTCGTCCTGCAGGATTCCCCCTGGCAGCCAGGCGACGTCCACAAGCTCATGCTGGCGACCGACTTCGAGGTCACCGGCCTCAGTCACAATCCCAACCAGTATGGGCTGGGCGTGCCGCTGATCGCCGTGCGCGAGACCGGCGACAAGAAGGGCCGGCGCGAGCCGTTGGAGCGGTTCTATCCGGACGAGATGGCCTTCCCGATGACGGCCTACCTGGTCCCCGCCTTCCGGCTGAAGGACCCCACCAGGGACCCGCGGGAGTCGCGGGTCTGCAGACTCCAGCTCATGGACCCCATCAAGCAGCAGATGGTCGGGCCGGATGAGAATCCGATGCCGATGCAGATCGATCTGACCACACCCCTGGCCTACATGTGGTCGCGGACCGACCTCGATCGCTACCGGTGGGCGGGGCTGGTGCGGCCCGAGAAGCACCTCGAGCGTGCAAACCTGCTGCTCGTCCGTCCGTACGAATCGGACAAGATCCCGGTGGTCATGGTCCATGGGCTGATCTCCAGCCCGCTGGCCTGGATTCCCATGCTCAACGAGCTGTTACGCCAGCCGGATATCCAGAAGCGGTACCAGTTCTTCCTGTACATGTATCCCACCGGCGTGCCGATCCCGATCGCCGCGGCCAGCCTGCGCGATTCGCTGGTGCAGGCCAGGCAGATGTATGACCCGGACGGACAGAGTCCCGACTTCAATCGCACGGTGTTGCTCGGGCACAGTATGGGCGGCCTGCTCAGCCACATGATGAGCGTCGACAGCGGGGATGAGCTCTGGCGGCTCTTCTCGGACCGGAAGTTCGACACCGAGATCGTCGGGCCGCGCGAGGTGCTCGACGAGCTCCAGCACTACCTGTTCTTCAAGCCGCTGCCGTTCGTCAACCGCGTGGTCTTCATGGCGACGCCACATCGCGGCTCGGACCTCTCGCGGCACGTCGTGGGGCGAGTCGGCACGAGCCTGATCGCGGACCCCGACCACATCCACAAGTTGCTCTATCAACTGGTGAGGGCCAATACCAGTAACACATTCGACACGCGATCGTTCCGGCGATTCCCGACGAGCATCGAGACGCTCGATACGGAATCGGCGATGCTACTGGCGCTCCTGAAGATGAAGCCCGGCCCGAACGTGGTGTATCATTCGATCATCGGGTCGAGGAGCCCGACCGGCGTCGACCAGAGCACCGACGGGGTGGTCGCGTACCGCAGCTCGCACATCGAGGAACGGAGCCCGTCGTTCGCCCGCGTCGCGTCGGAGAAGTTGGTGCGGTCCGGCCACGGCGTCCAGGAGGCCTCCGAGGCGATCCACGAGGTCACGCGCATCCTCCGCGAGCACCTGGCTGCGGCGGCGCAGCCCGGTCAAACGATCCAGGAGGCCCGTCGACCTGGGGAGGAGGAGCCGGTGCGACTGGCACCCCACAGGACCGTGCGGTGAACGCCGGTTGACCTTCCAGGCCGCCGCGCGGGCCGCTGGGTCACGGCGAAGCGCGATGACCGACGAGCCGTCTGCCTGGTAGAATCGAGGCGAGAGATCGCCGCGAGGTCGAGCGCGAGGGCAGACGATGTCCGACACCCTGGCTGATCGTTTGGCCGCGTTCGCATTGGGGACGCGATTCGAGGACCTGCCCGAGGCCGTGGTGGTCGAGGCCCGGCGCAGGCTGCTCGACTCCTTGGGGTGTGCCGTCGGCGCCCTGGAGGAGCCCGCGCCGACGATCGCGCGCCGGGTCGCGGGGCGGACGGGTGGAACGCCGTCGGTCGCACTGATCGGCGGCGGGGACGCCGCGCCCGATTGGGCCGCGTTCGCAAACGGCGTGCACATCCGCTACCTCGATTGCAACGACACGTACTTGTCGCTGGAGCCCGCGCACCCGAGCGACAACTGGGCGGCCGTGATGGCGGCCGGGCAGCTCGTGCTTGCCGACGGCCGCGAGTGGATCACCGCCGCCGCGGTCGCATATGAGGCCCAATGCCGGCTCTGCGACGCCGCCAGCATCCGCGCCCGCGGCTGGGATCACACCACGTACGGTTCGATCTCCGCCACGCTGGCCGCCTCGAAGCTGCTCGGCCTCTCGCACGAGCGGACCGTCCACGCGCTGGGGATCGCCGGGACGACCGGGACCGCGCTGCGGCTCACCCGCGCCGGCGAGCTGTCGATGTGGAAAGGCTGCGCATTCGCGTTCGCCGCACGCAACGGCGTCTTCGCCGCGATGCTGGCCGCCGACGGCCTGACCGGACCGGCTCCGCTGTTCGAGGGCGAGATGGGCTTCTTCCAGCAGGTCTCAGGCCCGTTCGACCTCCCGAAGCTCGGCGGGCCCGACGCCGGCGACTGGATGCTCCCGAAGACCTCGATCAAGTTCGTGCCCGCCGAATACCACAGCCAGTCGGCCATCGCGGCGGCCTTTGAGCTGCGGCCCCAGGTCGGCGATCCGGCGAGGATCCGTTCGATCGAGATCGCGACGTTCCGCGTGGCCGTCGAGATCATCGCCAAGGACCCCGAGAAGTGGCGGCCCAGGACCCGTGAGACGGCCGATCACAGCCTGCCGTATTGCACGGCTGTCGCCCTGGTTGACGGCAAGATCACGGCCGAGCAATTCACCCCCGGGCGGTTGTCTGACCCCGCGCTACTCGACCTGGTCGCGCGCACCAGCGTGGTCGAGGATCCGAAGCTCACCGCCGGCTATCCGGCCGGGACGCCTAACCGCGTGACCGTGACCCTCGACGACGGCCGCACGCTGGTCTCGGAGATCGCGTTCCCGCCGGGCCACGACAAGAACCCGCTCACCGACGATCAGCTCGCCGAGAAGTTCCACGGGCTGGTCGACCCGGTCCTGGGACGCGAGCGGGCGGATCAGATCCGGCGGCGGGTCTCCGGTCTCGAGGACGACCCGGCACCCTATGAGATTCTGGGACTGCTCGCCTGCTGAGTTGCCGTTGACAGGAATCGCCACTTCGCCATGATTCCCCCGTCGCGGCGCGCAGGATGGCCGCGCCGCGCGGCAGGGCCGCACGATCCACGGACGGGGACGTGGCATGCTCTTCAATTCCTACGCGTTCGCCCTGTTCTTCGCCGCTCTGTTCCCGACCTACTGGATGCTCGCCCGCTGGCCGCGGGCGCAGAACGTGCTGCTCCTGGGCGCGGCCTATTACTTCTACTCGCGGTGGGACGCGCGGTTCCTCTCGCTCCTGATCCTCTCCACCGTGATGGATTATGCCTGCGGACTCTGGGTCGCGCGGGAGGAGGACCCGCGACGCCGTAGAGCCGTCGTCGCGGTGAGCATGGCCCTGAACCTCGGCGTGCTCGGCTTCTTCAAGTACTACAACTTCTTCGCGGAGAGCCTGCACGCGGCCCTGGCCCGCGCGGGACTGTCGGTCTCGCTCGGGCACCTCGAGGTCGCACTGCCGATCGGCATCTCGTTCTACACCTTCCAGTCGATGAGCTACGTCATCGACGTCTATCGCCGCGACATCCCGCCGACCCGGAACCTGGTGCAGTTCGCGGCGTTCGTCTCGTTCTTTCCTCACCTGGTCGCCGGCCCGATCATGCGGCCGACCACGCTGCTGCCGCAGGTGGCCTCCCGGCGCCGCTTCGACCTCCAGCAGTTCTACAAAGGGGCGTACCTTATCTTCTGGGGCCTGCTCAAGAAGGTCGTCGTCGCCGACAACCTGGCGGACATCGTCAACGACCTGTTCGGGCGATGGCAGAGCCTCGATGGCGGCCTGGCGCTCCTGGCGGTCTACGCCTTCGCCTTCCAGATCTACAGCGACTTCTCGGGGTACACCGACATCGCCCGAGGCGTGTCCAAGTGCCTCGGTTTCGAGCTGAGCCTCAACTTCAACCTGCCGTATTTCGCGACCAGCCCCAAGGACTTCTGGAGCCGCTGGCACATCAGCCTGTCGCAATGGCTGAAGGACTACCTCTACATCTCCCTGGGCGGCAACCGCGGCGGCCGGCTACGGACCTGCCGCAACCTGATGCTGACGATGATCCTCGGCGGCCTCTGGCACGGCGCGGCCTGGACCTTCGTCTTCTGGGGGGTCTACCAGGGCGGGCTGCTGGTTTTGCACCGCATCACCGAACCCCTACTCAGGCGCATCGATCCGCTCGACCCCGTCGAGCGCGCCTGCTGGAAGGGCCTGCGGATCATCGCCACCTTCCACATGGTGTGCCTCGGCTGGCTGATCTTTCGCGCCCGATCGCTGGAACAGGCCGCCGGCATGCTCTCGGCGATCGTGCACCGGCCCTCGATCCCGGCCGCCGCCTACCTCGTGCCTGTTCTGGTCGTCGGCGTGCCGCTCCTGATCGTCCAGTTGATTCAGTATCTCTCCGACGATCTCGACGTGATCTTCCGCACGCCCTGGTACGTGCGAAGCGTCTTCTACACGGCTTGCTTCTACGCCATCGTGCTGGGCGCGAATTTCGGCGGACAGCAGTTCATCTACTTCCAGTTCTGAGTTGGCCCGCCAGCCGGGCGCGCGTGGCCACCCGGGTCAGTCCACGCCCTGCTCTTTCGTGGGCCTGTCGCTGGGGATGATGAGGGCCAGCATGCCGTAGACGATGATGCCGGGGATCACGGCCGTGAAGAACGTGCCCAGCGCGTAGACGATCCGCAGCCAGGTCGAGTCGAACGCGAATTGCCGCGCCAGTCCGCCCAGGACGCCACAGACCATCCTGTCGTCCTGCGAGCGAGTGAGCCGCCGGGACGGGGCGTACTCTTCGCTGGGCGGGAGGTCCGCGTAGTTCGTCGCCGCGGTGTAGGGGGGCGCAAATGGTTCGGGTGGAGGGACCAGCCACGTCCCGCAGTGCTTGCATTTGAGCGCCGCCGGTTTGATCTCCTCCGCGCAGTAGGGGCAGGTCTTGGTCGTCGCGTCCGTCGCTTGCTGTGACCGCGCGCCGTCGGCTCCATCCTGCCACATCGACTTCCAGGCCGCCGCCATCGCCTTCCAACGCTCGGGGTCCCAGGCATCGGGCCGTTCCCACCACCGGCTCCGGTCGCGTTGCCGGGATCGGAATTCGCCGGCCCGCTCCCCGCCGGTCGTGTCGCGGTGGTTGAATTGTCCGGTATTCATGATTCCAGTCCTTCGTGATCGGGCAGCGTCTTCGAGCGCGGCTGAATCCGCACCGACACGAGGGTTATTCGCTCAACGCGCCCGGATATTCCGGGGCGTGCGGCTGTTGGCTCATGATCTCGGCGAGGAGACCGCCCCGCTCCTTCCGCGTCCACACGGTCTCCTCGTCCCTTGATTCGAGCGGCCGATCCCGGCATCATCGGCTCAAGGGATCGCTGCTCCAGCCTCGTCGCATCGGAGCACCCAACCCGCCACCCCCAAAGCGGCCGATCGTGCATCGATCACTCGCCGCCTCCTCAGCCTTCGCGACTGTTCACGACCAGGACCAATCATGCCCCACTCACCCCGCTGGCCGATCTTCGCACTCGCCTCCCTCGTCGCTGTCATCCTCGCCGGGCAATCGAGTGGGCAGGAGCGGACCCGGAACAGTCAGGCTCCCGCCTCGGTCCGCGATGCGGCCGACAAGGACTACGGCGCCGAGTTGCCTCGGTTCCCGATGAAGAGCCCGGAGGAGTCGCAGCGGGCGATCGCGACCCGGCCCGGATTCCGCGTCGATCTGGTCGCAGCCGAACCTCTCTGCGCAGCCCCGTGGCGATCGACTTCGACGAGGACGGGCGGATCTACATCGCCGAGTTCCCCGAGTACAACCAGCACGACCCGACTGCGAAGAAGGACCCTCGCCTCGCCCATGAGCGGGGCTGCATCCGGATGCTGGACGACGTCGACGGAGACGGTGTCTACGAGAAGAGCACGCTCTTCGCTCCGAACCTGCCGATGGCGACCTCGGTCGCGTGCTGGGACGGCGGCGTCTATGCGGGCTCGCCGCCCGACCTGCTCTACCTCAAGGACACCAACGGCGACGGCAAGGCCGACGTCCGCCGCGTCGTCTACACCGGCTTCGGCCTCGACCCGGCCGGCGAGGGGATGCTCAATTCATTCCGGTGGGGGATGGACAACCGTTTCCACATCTCCACGGGACTCGACGGCGGATCGGTCCGGCGCGCCGATCGCGTCGGGGCGCGGACCGTCTCGGTGCGCGGTTACGGCTTCCTCCTCGATCCGCGGCGCGAGACCTTCGAGCTGACCGGGGGCGGCGGCCAACATGGGATGACCCTCGACGACTGGGGCCGGACGTATGTCTGCGGCAACAGCGAGCCATTCCACCTGGTGATGTACGACAGTCGTTACGTCGCGCGGAACCCATACCTGCGGGCGCCCGCCGCGTCGGTGAACGTGGCCCCGGCGGGCAAGTTCACCAAGCTGTACCGCATCAGCCCGGTCGAGCCCTGGCGCGCCTTGCGGACCCGGATGCGGACCCAGGGACTCTTCGCGGGCTCCGACGAGGGGGGCAAGCCCTCGGGCTTCTTCACCGGCGCCACGGGGGTGACCGTCTATCGCGGCGACGCCTACCCGCCCGAGTTCCGGGGCGACCTCTTCGTGGCCGAGGTCTCCAACAATCTCATCCATCGCGCGATCCCCGAGCCGCACGGCCTCTTGGTGACGGCACGCGATGCCGAGCCAGCCCGCGAGTTCCTCGCCTCGCGCGACTGCTACTTCCGCCCGGCGCAGATGGCCAACGCGCCCGACGGCTGCCTGTGGGTGCTGGACATGTGCCGCGAGCTGATCGAGACCACGATCTCGCTGCCGCCCTCGATCACCCGGCACATGGACGTCACCAGCGGCGTCGATCGGGGCCGCATCTGGCGGATCGCACCCGAGGGGTACAAGCCGAGGATGCCGAAGCTGAGCAAGGCGACGACCGAGGAACTGGTCGCGCTGCTCGAGCATCCCGATGGATGGCACCGCGACACGGCGTCACGGCTGTTGTATCAGCGCCAAGACCGATCGGCGATCCCGGCCTTGCGCCGGCTGGCCACCCGATCGGAACGGCCCGTCGGCCGCGGTCATGCCCTTTCCGCGCTGGTGGGCCTCGGGGCGCTCGAGGCGGAGGATGTTCGGGCGGCCCTGAATGATCCCGAGCCGCACGTCCGGGCGCACGCATTGCGGCTGGCGGAGCCGTTCTGCGGATCCGACGATCGGATCGCCAGGCGGATGTCCGAGTTGACGGGCGACGCCGACCCGATGGTGCGCTACCAGCTCGCGTTCTCGCTCGGCGCACTGGCGGACGACCGGCCCGCGGCGGCCCTCGCGGCCCTGGCGCGCCGCGATGGTTCCGATCCCTGGATGCGACTGGCGATCGTCAGCTCGGTGACGCACTGCACTGGCGAGGTCTTCACGCGACTGGCCGCCGATGCCGGGTTCCGCGCCTCGGCGCATGGCCGCGGCGTTGCTGACGGCCCTGGTCGGGCAGACCGGCGCGGCGGATCGACCTGACGACCTGGCCGCGATCCTCGCCTCCCTGGATGGACCGCTGGCCGGTGAACCGAACCTGGCGCGCGGGATCGTCCTGGCCTTGATGGACGAGGGTTCGCCCGCGGTGCGGGCGCGGATGGCCGGCGCACGGGCCGGGCGGTCCCGTGCGATCCTCGACGGGCTGCTGGCCGATGCCCGCACCACCGCGATGGACGACGGCAAGCCGATCGGGGCGCGGACCGCCGCCGTCCGCTCACTCCAGTTCGCCGGCCTGTCCGCGGTCGAGGGCCTATTGACCGAGCTACTCGCGCCGCGACATCCCGCCGCCGTGCAGGCGCAGGCCATCGAGACCCTGGCCCGCTTCGACGACCCGCACGTACCGGCGATCCTGCTCCACGGCTGGCCGCAGATGAGCCCGAAGCTCCGCACGACAGTCGCCGAGGCCCTCTTCTCGCGCCCCGCCTGGCTGAACGCTTTCCTGGACGCCGTCGAGAAGGGCACGATCGCGCGAGCCGACCTCGATCCCGCCCGTCTCGACCTGCTCAAGTCTTATCCCGACGCCGCGGTCAAGGCCCGCGCCGGCCGCCTCTTCGCCGCCCCCCAGGCTCGTCGCCAGGACGTCGTCGCCGCCTACCAGCAGGCCCTCCGGTTGAAGGGCGACCCTCGGCGCGGCAAGGAGGTCTTCAAGGCGAATTGCTCGACCTGCCACCGCCTCGAAGGGCTCGGCCAGCAGGTCGGCGCGGACCTCGCGGCGATCCGCGACCGCGGGCTCGAGACGGTGCTGCTCAACATCCTCGACCCGAACCGCGAGGTCATGCCGCAGTTCCTCAGCTATGTCCTGGTCACAACCAGCGGCCGGGTGCTCACCGGCATCATCACCGCCGAGACCGCCAACAGCCTGACGATCCGCCAGCCCGACGGCCGCGACGAGACCGTGCTGCGCATCCACATCGACGAGCTGCGCGGCACGGGGCTCTCCTACATGCCCGAGGGTCTCGAGAAGCAGATCGATGTCCCGGCGATGGCCGACCTGCTATCGTATTTAAATTCGATCAAATGAGACTGCCGCGGTGATCCTCGATCTCCGCGGCATCGACCCTGAAAGGCCCATGACGGATGGGCGACTCCCCCAACATCCTGGTGTCCCAGAACGTCCTCGGCAACCTTCCGATGGCTGTGGCCGTGGTCCTGGGTCTCTATCTCGCCTGGACCCGCCGGAGTCGTCACCCCGAGGCTTCGCTCCTGGCGGCGATCGCCCTCGGCTTGTTCCTGTTCGCCGCGCTCGAAGAGGCGATGCGGCCGTCGGTCGCCGCCCGGCTCGCACCGGCGGACGTCGACGAGCTGATCCGCATCATCAACGTGCACGGGCTGATCAATCGCACGATCGTGGCGACGGCGGTGGGCTTGCTCCTCTGGGCCGCCTTCGGCTGGCGGAGCCGGAGCGTGAAGAAACGGGGCTCGTAGGGTGGGCGATGCCCACCGGTCGAGGCCTCGATTCGGTGGGCGTCGCCCACCCTGCCGGCAGCTTTCGGCCCTGCCGGAACAGACTCCGAGAGATTGATGTCCACTCATTTGAGACCCGCCCTTCTCGGTGCCACGTGCTGAGCGATCCCGAGTGGGACGGGGCATTCCACCACCCCGGGACGGACACCTGCGTTTCCCTCGCCCGGTGCCGCCCGATACGGCTCGGTTCGGCCCGTCCTGTCCGCCGGACGTCTTCGGCAGGGGATCGGTCGGATCGGGCCGGCCACGGGATTCCTGTAGGAAGGGGCTCCTGCCCGCGACCGGATCCGCCGGGATCGCCCGACCGCCGGCGAAATCCGGTTCCGACGACGTTCCGGACCGAGGATTCTTGCAGGAGGGGGCTCCGTCCTCGGTCGCCCGGTCGGTCCGGTCCGCCGGCCGGCTGCTCCAGCGGGCTGGGCCGGCCGGCGTCCTGTCCCGCAGGGGGGCGACTTGACCGGCTCTGCGAAGGCGGCGATGATCACGCGAGGCGGTGCGGACCGGCTTGCGTGGTCGGATCGCCGACGTCTCGGCGCCGCGGCGAGGTGTCTCTGGCGCCGGTCAATCCACCTGGCATGGGGACCCCCGAGAGGGTCAGGCCCCGTTAACGGGACCAGGAGCAGTCCATGATCAGAGGGATGACTGCCATCTCAGCCCTGTGCGTATTGTTCGTTACGAGCTGTACCGCGCTGCATCCGAGCGAACCGCACTTCGCCGTAGGAAGAGCGCCCGGAAGCGTCCTGGTCGAGGACCTCAACGGCGACGGCCGGCTCGATTTGGTGGTGGCGAATGAGGAAGGCAGCAACGTTTCCGTGCTCTTGGACGATGGCAAGGGAGGCTTCTCTCCATCGTGCGGCTCACCATTCCCCGCCGGCCCAAGTCCGAACGATCTGGCCAGCGGAGATTTCAACGGCGACGGTCGCGTCGATTTGGCGATCGCGAACCACGAAACACAGCACGTCACGGTGTTGCTCGGCGACGGGCGGGGGCGCTCGCGCCGGCACCATGCTCGCCTGTCACGGTGGTCGTCAGGCCGCACGTCCACGGCGTGGCTGCCGGCGACTTCAACGGCGATGGATGCCTTGATCTCGTGACGGACAGTTGGGCTGACGACCGCGTGGTGGTCCTCTTCGGCGACGGCAAGGGCCGCTTCGCGATGCCGGGCACCTACGTGTCCGTTGGAAAGCACCCCTACCAGCGAGTCCGTGTCGCCGATCTGAACGGCGATGACAGGGCGGACATCATCAGCCCGAACCTCGAAGGAGACAACGTCACGATTCTCCTTGGCGACGGCACCGGCAAGTTCCGGCAACCCCCGGGTTCGCCTTTCCCATGCGGCGATTCTCCGTTCAATGTCGCCATCGGCGACGTCAATGCCGACGGAAAGCCCGACTTGGCGATCGTTAACTCCCCGAGCAGTACCTCGGATCGGTCAGGCCAGGATGGGCTGACCGTATTGATCGGCGATGGCCTCGGTGCTTTCACGAAGATGGCGGGCTCGCCGTTTGTCACCGAGAAGTTTCCCAACATTCCCGCGATCGGCGATGTCAACGGGGATGGCGTCGCGGACGTCGCGGTCTCGAACCCGAATAGCGATAAGATCACAGTCTTCACGATGAGCCGAAACGGCGCAGTCGCGTCCCGCGCGGCGGTATCGGTTCCGGGACATCCCAAGGGCCTCATGCTTCGTGACCTTAATGGCGATGAAAAGGCCGAAATACTGACCACAAACAACACCAGCGACTGCATCACCGTAATCTTCGGAAAATAGACGCCGTCGCCGGCGTTCCGGAGCGATCTTGCGGGGACCGGCACGGGGACCGGGGGAGATGGAAAAGGGAGGAGGTGGAAAAGGGGACATAAGAGAGGATAATTGGTTTCGGTTCGTTTTTTCAGGGTGCCCCGGAAAATAACCGACGCCAACGGCCGCTCTCAATTTCTGCTCGACACCAATTGCCGCTCCAGAATCTTGTTTGCCGGTCGGCCGGTTCTCGAGCGAGAAGGAGCATCAAGGTGACCAGGACCCTGATCCCGGTATGCATCGCGATTCCCATGCTGTTCATGATGCCTGTCGCCGCCGCGCCATCGGATGGGGCCGTCGAGGGAGCGCTCAGGGTATGGCATCCCTTGACCCTGACCTTTCAAGGTCCCGGCGCGAGAGACCGACGACAAGCCCAATCCGTTCCTTGACTATCGGCTCCAGGTCAGGTTCACCAGCCCGGATGGCCGGGAATTCGACGTGCCGGGGTTCTTCGACGGCGACGGCAAGGGGGGCGGGAGCGGCGCGTGCTGGCGGGTTCGGTTCTCACCCGACCGCCCAGGAAACTGGCTCTATCGGGCCTCATTCCGGGCCGGGCCGCGCGTCGCTATCGATCTGGCTCCCGAGGCTGGTAGTTCCGTCTCGTTCGACGGCGCCTCGGGAAAGCTCGCCGTCGCCGCACGCGATCCGGCGGCGCCGGGGTTTCTGAGGTGGGGCCGCTTGTCGTACGCGGGCGGGTATTACCTGAAGTTTCAGGACGGCCCATACTGGATAAAGGGAGGCACCAACACGCCCGAGAACCTGCTGGCCTACAAGGGGTTCGACGATACTCGGCCCAGTCACGCTTTCGACGCCCACGCCGACGACTGGCGGCCAGGCGATCCCGACTGGGGAGCCGGGAAGGGCAGGGCCTTGATCGGACTGCTCAACTACCTCGCTTCGCATCATGTGAACAGTATCTACTTCATGACGATGAACATCGGCGGCGACGGCCAAGACGTCTGGCCTTGGACCGGCTCGCCCGAGCGCAAGGGCTCTCCTTCCAACGATAACCTTCATTACGACATCAGCAAGCTGGGCCAGTGGGAGCAGGTCTTCGCGCACGCCCAGCGCAAAGGAATCCACCTCCACTTCGTCTTGAACGAAAGCGAAGAGGCCAACAAGCGCGAGCTTGACGACGGCGAGCTCGGCGTCGAGCGGAAGCTCTATTACCGCGAGCTGATCGCCCGGTTCGGCCACCACCTGTCCCTGCAATGGAACTTGTGCGAGGAGTACAACCTCGGGCTGGACCTGGGGCCCGACCGCGTGCGCCAATTCGCCCGCTACGTCCGCGCGGTCGATCCTTACGACCACCCCATCACGGTTCACCCGGCCGAAGATCCCCTGGAGGCGCTGGCATTCACATTCGGGGACCCGAGCTTCGACCTTACCTCCGTCCAGCTCAATCAACGCAGGATCGACCTCGTCACCGAGGCCGTGCGCGAGGCAACGGCCAGAGCGGGCCGGCCCCTGCCGGCCATGATGGACGAGTTCACAATCGATAAAGGGACGAACAAGTCGTACATACCGGTGGACGATCCCGAGCTTTACCGTAAGCAAAAGCTCTGGCCGACGTACCTCTCGGGGGGCTCGATCGAGTTTATCCTCGAGGGCTTGCTCGATGTTGACAACTTAAAGAGGCCCCAGTGCGAGGCACTCTGGAACAGCATGTGGCACGCGCGCGAATTCCTCGAAAGGCTGCCATTTTGGGACATGCGACCCGATGACCGCCTGTCGCGGGGCGCGGCCACGATTGCGGTGGGCATCGGCGGCGGCAGGACCTCCGCCATGGGGCCGCAGGTGCTCGCTGATCGCGGCCGGGCTTACGCGATCTATCTCCCCAAGGCGAGTCCCACGGGTGAGCTCGACCTGTCCGGCACGACACGGACTTACACAGAGCAATGGTACAATCCGCGAACCGGCGCCTTCGAGGGAGAGAAGTCGCAGAAGAACGGCGGCGGATGGGTTCCGCTCGGCCAGCCGCCCCGAGATCCCGAAAACGACTGGGTCGTCCTGGTTGACAGCGCGGACTGACCCGCGACGTCCGGGCCGATCGACTTTCCGCGAGCGGAAATGTCCGGGCGGCCGCGTGTGACGGCGGCCGCGTGTCCGGGCGGCCGCGGGGCGGCCGCGTGTCAGACCGGGGCGGCCGCGTGTGGGCGGCCGCGGGGCGGCCGCGTGTCAGACCTGGGCGGCCGCGGCCGGGTCGCCCTGGGGGATTGCTCCCCCAGGGCTCCCACAGATCCGGACGTGCGCGTCGAAGACGCATCCGGCTCGTCACGTTGCAGGTTCGCTGTCCCTCACACGATCCATCAGCCTCGCGGTGACACGCACGGAGGTTCGATGCCCTCGGCGTGGTTCCGGCTTCCGGTCCACAACGCGGCACCCCCTTCGCTCCACGGGGTCCGGGAGGGCCCGTTCCCCCGCGTCCACGCTACTATGAGGTGCTGCGACTCCCTGGCGCCCCTCTCGCCGCACTTCGTTGCCTTCGTTTGGCGATACCATCGTTGCGTCCCTCGTTCGTCCCCGACGGCCCAGGACACGGAGCCGTGGATCATCCTGGAGTTGGTAAGCCGGGTCTCCGGCCGGCCTTTCGATGGAGACGGCAGGGCCTCCCAAGTTCCCGGGGAACCCTCATGATCATTCGCCATGTTCTCCGACCCCGGCGGGACCAGGCAGGCTGAGTGGACCAAGAGTTAGTTGCCTGGCACGGCCCCCGCATCTGACAACGACGAGGGCTCCCCACAAGTGATGATTTCGGGGCTCAATCGCAGAGCGTTTGATCTCGCTGTCTGTCCTTGAAAGTCAAGGGCGGCTTTTCTCGACTTTTTTGAGGGATCCTCGCGTCCTCTTTGGACAACACGATCGCTGACCATATGGATATCATCCGCTGGTCTGATCTGTTGTCCTCTAACACCTGCTTCTCTTCGGGGATCGCGCGTCTCTCAGGGCCGATCCGGGACAGAGCCGATCGGGTAACTCAAGTCTGTCACCTCGAGCGTATCGTGCCCGAAGCACGATCGCCGAATTGGCCGTATGGGAGATTGGACCGAGCACCTCTGTCCGTGCCCCTCGTAACTACGCTGGGCGCTCCCCGCAGGGGCGCGAAGACAACTTGCGAAAGGTGGCAGGACAGATCGGTGGCCTCAGACGACCGCGATCCGCTCGCGGACAATCCTCCTTATTACAAAAGGACAACAACATGAAGATATGAAAATACAATACGCCGAACCCCGCACCACGGCGCCAATCCTCCCGGGGACAGGGACCCTTGGACAGGCTCCTGGCCCAGGCACGCGATCCCGGGCGAATCCCTCGGCCCCGCCTGGCGAGCCGGCGACCCGGCCCGGGATTGCCGGGTGGCCGTCGTGCCGAATACACTGGAGGAGCCTGGGCGGAGGATAGGGCAACGCGGGGACGCGACCCGAGCGCCGACCCAGGGGCCAAGACCGGGGTGGGCCGCAGGAAGCCGCCCCTCGGCATCCCGGGATTGGCCTCAATGCGATAAATCCATAAACAGTCCTCCAACGGCCGCGATCTCACCGCCTCCCCCATGCCATCCGCCCACGTGACGTCTTCTCCCCTCGGGAGCTGCTCCATCCTCACGCACGCTGCTTGTTCGCGCCGGAGCGCCGGGCCGACCGGCCGATCCGGCCGAATAACCGCCGCGGTTGGAATGCCTCATTCCGCACCCCGACGTGATACAGCGCCACGGCGAGCTTCCGCATCACGGCCACCAAGACCCGCCGCGCCTCACCTTCATGGCGTGCCTTCTTGGCCTCGTACCAGGGACGGACGCCGCACTTCTGCACCAGCCGCATGGCCGCGAAATAGAGCCATTGCCGCGCCCGCGCACTGCCCCGCTTGCTGATCCGCAACCGCCCCTGGTAGGTCCCGCTGCTTCGCTCCGCCAGGTTCAATCCCATCGCCTTGCGGTAGGCGCCCGCCGAATCGAAGTCGCGCGGGTCACCCGTGCTCACCCACAAGACACACGCCGTCGGCACACCCACCACCTCGCCCTGCGCCTGGAGCACCGGATGCCCCGCGGCCAATTGACGCAACCGCCGTTGCGCGCGATTGGCCTGATGCCGGGCGGCCAGCACCCGTTCGGCGCACTCCTGGATCTGACGCCGCTGCCAGGGGCCGGCACGAACACCCACACTGGACCGTGCACCGGCCAACAACTCCTCGATCTTCGCCGCCGACAACAGCGACCGACCCCAGCGGGCCAACTGCGTCGCCGCGTCCGCGTCCGCGGCCAACGCCTGGGGAGTCCCATAACGCTTCAAGATCCGCAGCAACGTCCCGGAGGAGAGCTTCAGGACCTGGGACGCTTCCGGCCAATGACGCGCCAGGAGCCCCTCCAGGCGCCCCTGCCAGGGCGTGAGCATCTGCCGCTGGGCCACCATCTCTTCCGCCCAATAGGCCAGTTCCTCCTCCCAGGGATCGGCGGCCTGGTACGCCCAGGGCCTGGCCTTCCCCAACGCCGCCAGCTCGGCGACCACCGCGGCATCCTTGCCGTCGTGTTGCGAGGGCACGCCGTCGAAGATCTCCGCATAATCATGGGACGCCTTGGTACCGACTGCGCCGGACGTCGATCCCGGTGTCCCCCAGCGCCTGTCTCAAGGCCTCTCCATAGGTCCCCGAAGGCTCCAACGCCACCACCAGCTCCCGGTCCGCCTTGACCTGCTTCAGGACGCCCACCAACGTCGGGATCTCCCAGGGATTCCTGACCCGCCACGGGCGCTCGAACCGCCCATCGGCCCAGCGACAAATCACCAACAGATCAAACTTCCCGACGTCGATGCCTACGGTCGCACCCAGACCCTCCTTTCCGCGGGCGATCTGCTCCCAGTTCACCTCGTTGACGCGCGTGGCACGGTATGCTTTGCTACTCATGGGGATGACCTCCTGCACGTGCGGTTGCGAGACCTCAACAGTTTCGCCTTGGCCGCCTATCGAGCCATCCCCACTTCTATTTCTATAGCCACTACGCTTCGCAGTGGAGGTTACCCGCCACCACGCAAGACTCGCTTCCGGCTGCTGGCCCGGCTCTTCCGGACGGGATTGGTGACCCGCAGGGTTCCGATGAAAGGTTTCACGTTTGAGGCGATCCTCCTCTCCCGAGCTTCTTGGCGCAATGTCAGACCTGGTTTCGGGTTTTTCCGGCGGCCGCGGACCGACCGATCCAGGTCCGTCGCGCCCATCGCCCGCCGGCCCGACCGCGTCCGCCGGACTCGGGCGGAGCCCGGGACGCGGACGATTCACCAGGCGACTGTGCCAGCTTGACCGAAGGCAGGCTCAGAGATCCTCTTCAGCGCTGCCCGGCCGGGAAACGGACCGGACCGGCGTCCGTTCCCGGCCGGGCCGCTGACCGTCCCGAACCGCCGGACAGGATCGCCTTCATTTCGTCTCGATCGAACAACGGGCGACCTTCGCGATGCCGGCACCGTCCGCACCTTTGTTCCCGATGTCCCGGGTCCTCCTCAATCTCGCCTCCAGAGGCTCAATGTCCCGCGCGAACTCCACGTCTCTGACCCTGACCTCACCGACAACCGACTGGATGATCGCGGAGCACCGATCGGGAGCAAACCCGGCCCACTGTGGGGCCAGACGTCTTGTCCATTCCGAGGTGTGGGCAAGGTCGGGGCGTGGCTTCCCGTTGACCAGGGACAATCGATACACCCACAGGCTCCGCAGCAACTCGGTCAGCGGCCGGAACGGATCAGGAGATTCGGTCAAGCCATCCGGAATCTCGTCATCGAAATTGAAGCCGGCGGAGAGGATGTTCATGTCGCCGGCCGAGTCGATGCCCGTTACGAAGGCGACAGCCGCGTCACCCGTCGGCTGGATGAATTCTCCGTTGCCGAGACCCGCCCCTCCCAGGTCAACCCTGACTCTCTTCGTTGTCGCCGCTCCGGCTTGGCCTTCGATGTTGTTGCCCGCACCCCGCCCGGTTTCGCCCGCTTGCTTCCGCGTCCGGCCATGAGCATTCCCGATGCGTCATCCAACCTCGGACCGGCCCGCGGACGAGCGGGGATCGAGGAAGGCCGGGTCGCTGAGAGTCTGTCCCTGAAGTGGGAGGGCGAGGTTGGCGCGGTGAAAAGCTGGGCTTGACGGGGCTGGGAGCTCGTCCTGGTCTTGTTGCGCTTCGTCGTCCCCCCCTTAACGAAGGGGGGGTTCGGGGGGGTCGGATCGGTCCGGCCGCCCGCGATCCGTGGGCCAGTGGCACCGGAACCCCCCCTGACCCCTCCTTCGTAAGGGGGGGACGAAAAGGCTGGGGCGGGCGCAACTAAAGACCAGTCGGCCTGGCCCTCGAAAACGTTCGTCAAGCCCATCTTTTCACCGCGCCAGGGCGAGGCTCCCTCCGAGCCGCGCATGCCGGAAAGACCGGCTCGGCGGGAGCCTCGCCCTCCTGGATTCCAATACCCATTTCCGGGAAGCATTAGTGATCGACAGGTCCGACCGATTCCGAGTGATCGCGTCCCCATCGCATGGCGGTCGCACGAGTGCTAGGATATCCCGGGCAAGGCGGTCTCTGGGGTCGAGCGGCGGGCGGGGGAGTTACCATGTCGGTAGCGGTCTGGAGCACGGAGCAGGTCCTGGCCCTGGCGCCGGACGCCGGCTCGGCCAAGTCGGGAAAGGACCTGGCCACGCCCCGCAAGTGGGTCCGAATCGGGCGGGCCGACGGCGTGATCTGGGGTGAGTGCCAGGGCAGCGGGGCCAATCCCTATCAGGCCAAGGTCGAGCTGACCGAGCCGGCCTTCCATTGCTCGTGCCCGAGCCGGAAGTTCCCCTGCAAGCACGCCCTGGGCCTGTTCCTTATCTGGGCCGGCCAGCCCTCGGCCCTCCCCGCGGGCGAGCCGCCCGAGTGGGTCGCCTCGTGGCTGGAAGGCCGGGCCAAGCGGGCCGAGCAGAAGGCCGCCAAGGAGCAGGAGAAGCAGGAGAAGCTCGAGCGCGGAGAGCCGGCCGTCGACCCGGCCGCCCGGCAGAAGCGCGAATCGGCGCGACGGGCCAAGGTGATCGACGGCCTCGACGAGCTGTCGCGATGGCTGGCCGACCTGGTGCGGCAGGGCATCGCCGCCGTCCCGAACCAGCCGCCGAGCTTCTGGGACGAACGGGCCCGTCGCCTGATCGACGCCCAGGCCCCCGGCGCGGCCCGACGGGTCCGCCAGATCGGCGACCTGCCGACGACCGGCGAGGGCTGGCAAGGCGCCCTGCTCGACCGGCTGGCCCGGCTCCATCTCCTGATCGAAGGTCATCGCCGGATCGACGGGCTCTCACCCGAGGCCCAGGCCGACCTCCGCGCCGCCGTCGGCTACCCGATCGACCTCGACGAGGTCCGCGCCGGCCCGGCGGTGCGCGATCACTGGTGCGTCGTCGGCCAGCGCACCGAGCTCGATGAACGCTTGCGCGTCCGCCGGACCTGGCTGATCGGCCGAGACACCGGCCGGGCGGCTCTGTTGCTCGACTTCGCCCACATGAGCCAGCCGGTGGCCGAGGTTCCCATCCCGCCCGGCACGGCGATCGACGCGGATCTGGCCTTTCTTCCCGGCGCCTACCCGCTCCGGGCGCTAGTGAAGGAGCGGCACGGGCCGCCATCCCCGACGGCCGACATCGGCGGGCACACCCGCATCGCCGACGCCTGCGCCGCCTGGGCCGAGGCGCTATCGAAAGACCCGTGGCTGGAGACCTTCCCGATCGTCCTGTCGGACGTCGCGGCGATGGTTCGAGATGGGTCCTGGATCCTGCGCGACGCCTCCGGCGGCGTGCTGCCGCTGTCGCCCCGATTTGAAGGAGGTTGGGAGCTCCTGGCCTGCTGCGGAGGTCGGCCATTCACGATCGCCGCCGAGTTCGACGGCGTGACGCTCTCGCCGCTCGCCACCGTCGTCGATGGCCGATTCCGGACCATCTCCTGGCCCGAGGCCGAGGTCCGAACCACCGCGTTGCCCTCGCCGGAAGGTCCGCCCGAATTGACCCGAGCCTGGCAGGAGGCGACGGCCTGCGCCCTGGTGGGCGTCGGGCGGAAGCCGCTGACGATCCCCGTGTCCGAGGGCCCTCTGGGCAGGGCCTTGCGGCGCCTCGAAGGCCGGGAGCCGGCGGGGGGACTCCTGGGCGCCTCGGCCTTGCTCACGCTCTACGGCCGGATCGGCCGGAAGCCCGCGAACCACGCCGAGCCACCCCCCGAACCTTGCCCGGCGGACGACCTGCCCGAATGCACGCCGGAGCCGGCTGCGCGCTTGCGCCGGATGCTCGGCGGGGATTCGACCGAGCTGATCCCCGAATGGCTCGGCCTCCTGGCCGCCTCGGGCCGGAGGCTGCCGGATGATGCACTGGTCTATGGGCTCGACCTCGGGCGTGCCCGCGGCGATATCCGCCCGCTGCTCCGCCCGGTCCTGGGATCGCGGGGCCGATGGCTGGCGGCTCGGAACCCGGCGACCTGGGGCTATGTCGGCGGCGAGGCCGACCGCGCCGACCCCGAGTCCGTCTGGCAGACCGGCAGGAAGGCGGAACGGCTGGTCGCCCTCCGATCGCTACGTCAGGCCGACCCCGAGAAGGCCCGGGCGCTCGTCGCCACGACCTGGGCGAGCGAGCCGGCCGACGAGAGGGCCGCAATCATCGAGGCGTTCGGCGAGGGGCTCGGCATGGCCGATGAGCCGTTCCTCGAAGCGGCCCTGGACGACCGGGCCAAGACCGTCCGCCGGGCCGCCGCGGACCTGCTGCCCCGACTGCCCGAATCGCGCCTCGCCCTGCGGATGGCCGAGCGGGCCCGGGCTTGCCTCCGATGGGGCGGCAAGGCGCTGGTCGTGGAGCCGCCGAAGGCGTGCGATCCGGCGATGGTCCGCGATGGCGTCGAGCCGGAACCGCCCAAGGGCACCGGCAAGCGGGCGTGGTGGCTCCGCCAGGTCGTCGCCGCGGCGCCCCTGGCGGCCTGGTCGCCCCCCAACTTCCCGGCACCCGATCGCCTGATTGAGTCCGGATGGACGAACGAGTGGATCAATGACCTCTGGATGGCCTGGGCCCGTGCCGCTGGCCGCGACCGAGACGAGACCTGGGCGGACGCCCTCCTCCGAAATCTGCCCAGGAAGGAGGATGGAGCCTCGGAAATCACGCGGGGGCTCCTGGACGCCCTGAGCCCCGGCCGGCGAGACGCCCTGATCCTCGAATCCCTCCGGGCCGAGACGGACCCCTTCGGCCCGAGCAGCCAGGCCTTCCGGCTGCTCCTCCACGTCACGACGCCGATCGGCGCGGCGCTGGCCCGCGAGGTCGTCCGGCACGTTCGCGAGGCGGTGGCGGGCCTGGACATGACGCCGAGGCTTGACCCTCATTTCTGGGCGTTCCTCCAGGGCCTCGGGCGGCTCGTCCCACCCGACCTGGCGGACGAGGTCGGGGCCGGGACCTTCGATTCCCCCGACCGACTCGCGTACTTCCGCCAGTACTTCGATCGATTCGTAGACACCCTGCGGTTCCGCCGCGAGATGCACCAGGAGTTCGCCCGATGAGCAAGGCCGTCGGCAAATCGAAATCGACCCCGCCCGGAGCGACCGGCGCCGCGATGCCCGCCGCCGCCAACGGCATCGGCACGACGGCCGTGGTCCGCCGTCATGCCGAGGAACAATTCGCCGAGGAACTGGCCGCGCTGGCGAGGGTCGACGACCGCCCCCGGCCGCCGCGCTGGCGGCTCTCGCCGTGGGCCGTCTCGACGTATCTGCTCGGCGGGAAACTCGACGGCGGGTTCATCATCGCGCCCAAGTACATCGGCAACCGCCGCCTCGTCGAGATCGCCGTCTCGACGCTCGCCACCGACCGCGCGCTCTTGCTCCTCGGCGTGCCGGGGACGGCCAAGAGCTGGGTCTCGGAGCACCTCGCCGCGGCGATCTCCGGCGACTCGACGAGGCTGGTGCAGGGCACGGCCGGCACGAGCGAGGAGTCCATACGCTACGGCTGGAACTATGCCCTGCTCCTGGCCAAGGGGCCGTCGATGGACGCGCTCGTTCCCAGCCCGCTCATGAGGGCGATGAAAGACGGCCAGATCGCCCGCATCGAGGAGTTGACCCGCATCCCGGCCGACGTCCAGGACACTCTGATCACGATCCTCTCGGAGAAGACCCTGCCGATCCCCGAGCTGAATTCGGAGGTCCAGGCGAACAAGGGGTTCAACGTGATCGCCACGGCGAACAACCGCGACAAGGGGGTCAACGACCTGTCGAGCGCCCTGAAGCGCCGGTTCAACACGGTCGTCCTCCCGTCGCCGGCGACGGCCGAAGAGGAAGTCGAGATCGTCCGCCTGCGCGTCGAGGCGCTTGGCCGTGCCCTGGAACTGCCGTCCGAGCCGCCCGGCCTGGAGGAGATCCGCCGCGTCGTGACCGTCTTCCGGGAGCTGCGCGACGGCCAGACCGCGGACGGCAAGACGAAGGTCAAGCAGCCCAGTGGCACGATGAGCACCGGCGAGGCGATCTCGGTCGTCAACCAGGGCCTCGCCCTGGCCGCCCACTTCGGCGACGGCGTCCTCAGGGCGGGCGACGTCGCCTCGGGGCTCGTCGGGGCCGTCGTCAAGGACCCGGTCCAGGACCGCGTCGTCTGGCTCGAATACCTGGAGGCGGTCGTCAAGGAGCGGGACGGCTGGAAGGACATCTACCGCGCCTGCCGGGAGGTGAGCTGAGTTCGAGTTTCGCACGGATGAGGGCGTACCGCGAGTAGCCCGTCGGGTGAAATCCATCCCGTCGGATCGGTCGTGAAGTCGCGTACCGCCCAGGAATCCTCGGCCAAGAGGCCGCTCACCCGGTCCGGCTGAGAAGCTCGGTGAGCTGGGCGACCCAGGTTCTCAGTCGAGAGTGCTTCGGGAGCAGCCCCTCGGTCTTCTCATCGTAGCTCAGTCGCCTCAGGGTCGTCAGCAGATCCGCGAACGACGGCTCGGCCTTCTTCTGATACCACGGCCGGAAGGGGAACTGCACCGAGCGATGACCCTCGCGGTGGAACCACACGACCACCATGGTGTAGATGAACATCGCCATGGGTGCCGTCCGCTCGACCGCCTTGGGGAGGCGATTGGCCGGGTCCTCCAATCCCAGGAATTGCTTGCAATATTCGAATGTGCATTCGATCGCCCAGCGACAGGAGTACGCCGAGAGCACCTGACGCGCCGCCCAGTCGAGCTTGGTGCAGTAGAACATCTGATCGGGGCGCTTCCCCTCGACATCGTGCACCAGGACGATGGTCAAGAGCCGGTCCCGCCCCGCCTTGTAGTACAGCGCCCGGATCGTCTTGACCTCCAGGGTGGCATGCAGCCCGAACTGGTCGAAGTCCAGTCGCGTCCAGGGCGCCTCCGGGTCGGCGGCCCACTCGGTCATGCCCGGCAGGCGGTCCCCCTTCTTGCGGGATGGCCCCCTCTGACCCGGTCGCCGCGGCGGGGCCGCGCGGTACAGCGCGGCGTTGGCGGCGACCCGGCTGATGAGATGAACGTTGGCGGGCAGATGAGACAGGACACTTCGACCACCATAGGTGCTGTCGCCGAGCATGAGGATCTCGTCGTCGGGGAACCACCGGGCTACCAGTTCGATGAGTTCCAGGGCCAATTCCGGCCGCGTGCGATGATCGAGCTCGGTCTTGGCCTCGACCCCGCTGCCGGTCCCCGACGACTTCCCCTTGCCCTTCTTCCCCTTGGTGAGCCCCTGGCGGTTGATGTAGAGCCGAGCGGCGATGGGCAAGGCGAAGACCTTGCCGGGCGCCCAGAAGGGATGGACGACGATCAGGCAGAGCACGACCCAGTCGTGTCCCCAACTGACGAGGGCCTTGGATCGGCTGGAGATGAGCGGGTCGTAGTGCATGCCGGCGCCGTAGAGGGTCAGCCCGCGCTTGCGACAGAGGGTGTCGTCAACGGCCCAGAGGAGTTGGGCGCCCGGGGCGAGGATCGTCACGACCAGCTTGGCCAGAGCCATGGAGAAGGAATCGATGTCCCAGGCGGCATGGCTGAAGAAGCGATGGAACCGCGACCAGTGCCCCTTGCCGACGTGGCCGCCGGAGAAGATGAGTTCGGTGATGAAGCGGTGGCGCTGGGAGAGGACCCAGCCGGCGACGATCACGAGGAAGGTCTTGTGGGTGGGTGCGGTGAACACCGGTGCGAAGTGCTGTAGCAGGTCAACGAACGAGGAGGTAAGTTCCATGGGTCAGTCTCCTTGCTTTGGTGCCTTGTCGAGGCGTGGTAACCCAGACAAGTAGCCAAGAGATGGTAAGGAGACCGACGTATCTTTCTGATCAGGTGCCGACCCTCAAGAGTGCGAAACCTGAACTGAGAGGTTGTGAAACAATCGATTCCGAATTCCGAATCGGTGTCCATAATTGCGACTTATGTATTTGTATTTTCGGAATCTGGAATCTTCAATCCGTTTCTTTCACAAACTCTGAGCCGCGACCATGACGACGGCGCTTTCATCATCGATCCACGTCCTCGGCATCCGCCACCACGGGCCGGGCTCGTCGCGGAGCCTGGGCGCGGCGCTCGCGGCGCTGGAGCCGGACGCCGTGCTCATCGAAGGTCCGCCCGACGCCGACGCGTTGATCGAACTGGCGGCCCGCGAGGGCATGGAGCCGCCCGTCGCCCTCCTGATCTACCGACCCGAGGACCCGAAGCAGTCGGTTTATTACCCGTTCGCCCTCTTCTCGCCGGAGTGGCAGGCGATTCGCTTCGCGCTGGCGAAGGGGATTCCCGTTCGATTCATGGACCTTCCGATGAGGCACCAGCTCGGCCTCGAACCGGAAGGGCCGGCCGAGCCCGAGGAGCCGCCGGCATCCGAGGGTAACGGCGACGCAGAACACATCCCGCCGAAGCTGGCTCTCCGCCTGAGAATCGACCCGCTCCAGGTGCTCGCCGAGGCGGCCGGGTTCGGCGAAGGCGAGCGCTGGTGGGAGCACGTCGTCGAACACCGCCGCGACGGCGCCGACCTGTTCGCCGCGATCCTCGAAGCAATGGCCGAGGTCCGCCGCGGCGCCCCGCCGATCGAGGACCTGCGCGAGCGGCGCCGCGAGGCGCATATGCGGCGGACCATCCGCGCCGCGCAGGCTGAAGGGCGCCGGCGGATCGCCGTGGTTTGCGGGGCCTGGCACGCGCCGGCGCTGGCGGAGGATCGCTGGCCGGCCGTCAACGAAGATGACGCGCTGCTCAAGGGCCTGCCGGAGGCGAAGGTCGCCGCGACCTGGGTCCCCTGGACGCACGGCCGGCTGGGCTACGAGAGCGGATATGGCGCGGGGATCGAGTCGCCGGGTTGGTATCATCATCTATGGACATCCCCTGACAAAGTCGCCGAACGCTGGATGACCCGCGTGGCCCGCCTGCTGCGCGACGAGGGACTCGACGCCTCGCCCGCCTCGGCGATCGAGGCGGTCCGCCTGGCCGAGGCGCTGGCGGCCCTGCGCAACCGGCATCTGCCCGGCCTGGAGGAGCTGAACGAGGCGGCGCAGGCCATCTTCTGCTTCGGCGATGACGTGCCGATGCGGCTCATCCGCCGCAAGCTGATCGTCGGCGAGGCGCTCGGCCGCGTCCCCGACGAGACGCCGACCGTCCCGCTCATCCGCGATCTGGAACGGCTCCAGAAACGCCTCCGGCTCCCGCCCGACCCCGCCCAGGCGACCAAGGTGCTCGACCTCCGCGAGGCCAACGACCTCGAACGGAGCCGCCTGCTCCACCGCCTGGGACTGCTCGGCGTGCCCTGGGGCGCCATCCAGCAGGCGTCGGGCAAGGGGACCTTCAAGGAGGCGTGGCGGCTCCAGTGGCAGCCCGAGTTCGCCGTCTCGCTGATCGAGGCGAGCCTGTGGGGCACGACCGTCGTCGACGCCGCCTCGGCGAAGGCGGACGACCTGGCCGACAAGGCCCCCGACCTTCCCGCCCTGACCGATCTCCTCGACCGCGCCATCCTGGCCGACCTGGCGGCCTCGGTCGAGCGGATCATGGCCCGTCTGGAGGCCCGCGCGGCGGTCGCCAGCGACGTGACCCAGCTCATGAACGCCCTGCCGCCCCTGGCGAATCTCCTGCGATACGGCAACGTCCGCAAGACCGACGCGGCGACCGTCGCGCACGCCACCGACGGCATCGTCGCTCGCATCTGCGTCGGCCTGCCCGGGGCCTGCTCGTCGCTCGACGACGACGCGGCGGCCGAGATGTTCGGAGCCATCCAGAAGGCTAACGCGGCGATCGGCCTGATCGAGGATCCCGAGCACCTCCGCTCCTGGCACGCCACGCTCTCGAAGATGTCCGGCTCGGACCGGCTCCACGGCCTGGTCGCAGGACGTTGCGTCCGCATCCTCCTCGACGCCCGCGTGGTCGACCCCGAGGAGGCCGCCCGCCGGATGAACCTGGCCGTCTCGACGGCCGCCGATCCTCCCCTGGCCGCCGCCTGGATCGACGGCTTCCTCCGGGGCAGCGGGGAGCTCCTCTATCACGACGATGCGCTGTTCGGCATCTTCGACGGCTGGCTCGCGTCGCTGCCGGCCGAGGCGTTCCCGCAGCTACTCCCGCTCTTACGACGGACGTTCTCGACGTTCGAGGCGCCTTCGCGCCGGAACCTCGGCGAGAAGGCCCGGTGCGGCGCGGCGGCCCACACCGCCCCGGCCCTCCGACCGGCCGTGGCGACCGACTTCGACGACGATCGGGCCGCGCGCGTCCTGCCGCTCCTGGCCGCGATGCTCGGCCTCGACAACCCGGAGGCGACCTGATGGCGACACCCTCCAACGATGAACGGCTCCGCCGCTGGCGGCTCGTCCTGGGTGGCGACGCCGACGGCACCGGCACGGGCCTCCAGGGGGACGACCTGGGGATGGATTCGGCCCTGGCGCAGCTCTACAACCCCGGAGGCGGCGGAGGCGGCGAGGGCCGCTCGGGCGCCGGGGCGGACTCGGCGGCTCGGCCCCCAACGTGGCCCGATGGCTGGGCGACATCCGCAAGTTCTTCCCCCGGCCGGTCGTCCAGCTCTTGCAGAAGGACGCGATCGAGCGGCTCGACCTCCGGGCGATGCTCACCCAGCCCGAGCTCCTCGAGGCGGTCGAGCCCGATGTCCACCTGGTCGCCAACCTCCTGTCGCTACGGCAGGCCCTGCCCGGAGAGACGCTGGAGACGGCACGGCTGGTCGTCCGGCGAGTCGTCGACGAGCTGGAGCGGCGCCTGGCCAACCCCCTGCGCCAGGCGGTGATGGGCAGCCTCAACCGCGCCACTCGCAACCGACGCCCCCGGCACAACGAGATCGACTGGAACCGCACCATCCGGGCCAACCTGAAGCACTACCAGCCCGAGTACCAGACGATCATCCCCGAGGCCCGCATCGGCTACGGCCGCAAGCGGCAGGCCCTGCGCGAGATCGTCCTGTGCGTCGACCAGAGCGGCTCGATGGCCAGCTCGGTCGTCTACGCGGGGATCTTCGGCGCCGTGCTGGCGAGCCTGCCGGCGGTCAAGACGTCGGTGGTCGTCTTCGACACCGCGGTCGTCGACCTGACCGTCGAGCTGCACGATCCCGTCGAGCTGCTCTTCGGCACCCAGCTCGGCGGCGGCACGGACATCCACCGCGCCCTGTCCTACTGCCAGGGCCTGATCCGCCAGCCCGGTGAGACGATCCTGGTCCTCATCAGCGACCTGTTCGAGGGAGGCGACCGGGAGGGTATGCTCCGCGTGCTCGGCTCGCTCGCCGCCGCGGGCGTTCAGGTCATCGGCCTGCTGGCGCTCAACGACGATGGCGCCCCCTGCTACGACCACGAGAACGCCCGCCACATGGCGTCCCTCGACATGCCGGTCTTCGCCTGCACCCCCGACCTGTTCCCCGAGCTGATGGCCGCCGCCATCTCCCGGCAGGACCTCAAGCAGTGGGCCTCGACCCACGACATCGTCGCCGCCCGCGGCGACGGCCCCGCGCCCTGATCCTCTTGCGGGGCCGCCTCCGCTCCGGTATCACGGCGGAAACCCATCCCCGAGGAATCCACGAGGCGGAGTCAATCCGTCCGGACGAGCCGACCATCCGTCCCGCCAGGGCTGTCGGGGAGCCGGACTCACGCGAGGGGATCCCGAGCATGAAGTGGCCGCGGATTATCGTGCTGATCGGGCTGGTCACCTGGGGCATCGGGGCGGTCCGGGGCCAGGGGACGGGAGAGATGCCGACCTACCGGCGGATCCGGGTGGCGATCGACGCCATCCCGGCCATCGATACGCACGACCACCTCTTTCCATTCGACCGCCTGCCCGGGCTGATGGAGACCGACAACGGCCGGGGCATGTCGCTTTATGGCCTCTGGCGTGCCAGTTACTTCCCGCAGGTCCATCCGCCGACGCCCCGGCGCCCGGGCGAGCCGTTCGCCGACTGGTGGGCGAGGGCCCGGCACGACTTCGACGACGCCCGGGCCACCGGGTTCTACCGCTACCAGCTCCCGGCCTTCCGCGACCTCTATGGCGTGGACTTCGACCGCATCACCGATGAGCAGGCCGCCGCGCTCGACGCCAGGATCTTCGCCAACTACCGGGATGCACGCTGGATCGACCACGTCGTCACCGAGCGCGCCAACATCGAGCTGATGCTCAACGACCCCTACTGGGGCCGGCTCGACTTCACGACCCACTACCGGTTCGAGGTCCTGGTCTTCAACGTCACGACTCTCCTCGACGGCTTCCACCCCTCGGAGTTCAAGCATCCCGCCGACGACCCCTACCGCTTCGCGAAGGATCAGGGCCTGAAGGTCGACTCGCTCGACGACTACCTGTCGGTCCTGGACCGCCTGTTCCGGGTCGCGAAGGAGAAAGGCGCCGTCTGCCTGAAGACGACCAAGGCGTATGAGCGGACCCTGCGATTCGGGGATGTACCCAAAGAGCGGGCCACCCGGATCTTCGGCCGACCGCGGACCGAACTCACCCCGCAGGATGTGAAGGACTTTCAGGACTATGTGATGTGGCGGCTGGTCGAGCTGAGCGCCCGGTACGATCTACCGTTCCAGATCCACACCGGCCACGGCAAGCTCCAGGGGTCCAATCCGCTGCTGCTGGTCGACCTTATCGAGGCCAACCCGAGGACGAAGTTCATCCTCTTCCACGGCGGCTACCCGTGGGTCGGGGAGACCGGCGCGATCGTGTTGCGGCACGGGTCGCACGTCTGGGTCGATTCGGTCTGGCTGCCGACGATCAGCCCGACGATGGCGAGGCGGGCCCTGCACGAGTGGCTCGAGGTGATGCCATCGGACCGGTTGATGTGGGGCGCCGACTGCAATCACGCGGAGGGGATCTACGGGGCCACCGTGACGACCCGGCGCGTGCTCGCCGAGGTGCTGGTCGAGAAGGTCGAGCGGGGCGAGTTGCTCGAGGAGCACGCCCTGCGCATCGGCCGGCAGATCCTCCGTGAGAACGCATTGAAGCTCTTCCCGCAGCTCCGGGGGCGGCTCCGCGACGGGCGCGACGCGCCGCCGGAACCCGACCGTTAGCCCTCGTCCGCCGGCCGTTCACGCTGACGGCCCTTCCCGCTCCAGGTGCACGACCCACACGCGGGGACCCGATTCGGTTATGCTGACGGGCCGGGCACGCGCCGGAGCACCAACCAGTCCCTCGGATCGCCAGCCATGACACCCATCCGCCTCGTCCTCATCGCCGTCCTCGGAGCGTCCCTCGGATCCGTCCCGCTCGCGAAGGGGGCCGACGAGCCCTCGAACCGCGATCAGCGGGCATCGGTCGGCACAGTCCGGCCGGCCGAGCGGCCGCCGCGAAAGGTCGTCATCGGCACGGCCATCTTCGGCCCTTACGGCGAGTATCCGGGGCTGGAGAAGCGGCTGGAAGTGCTCGGGGATCTGATCGATCAGATGGCCCGGCGGGCGGTCGAGCAATACCCCGGCCACGGGCTCGACCTGGCGATCCTGCCCGAGACGACCGTGACGTTCAACGCACGGCAAGGCCCACGACCGGGCCGTGCCGCTACGGGGCCGGGTCAGAGATACCTTCAGTGCCCTCGCCCGCAAGCACAGGACCTATCTCATCGCCCCGATGGACCTGGCCGAGGACGGTCCGGCCGGCACCACTTGCTCCAATGCCGCCGTGCTCTTCGACCGCAAGGGCGAGGTCGCCGGCATCTACCGCAAGCGCCATCCCGTCGCCTACGTCGGCGGCGACGAGCTGGAAGGCGGCATCACGCCGGGGCGGGACTGCCCCGTGTTCGACTGCGACTTCGGCAGGCTTGGCATCCAGATTTGCTGGGACATCCAGTTCGCCGACGGCTGGGATGCCCTGGCCGAGGCCGGGGCCGAGATCGTCGCCTGGCCGACCGCCTCCCCGGCCACCGTCCTGCCCGCCGCGTATGCCGCCCGGCATCGCTACTACGTCGTGTCGAGCACCTGGAGGAACAACGCCACGGTCTACGAGCCGACGGGAATGGTGGCCGCCCGGATCGAGGGATCTTCCTCCGCCCGGGTCCTGATCAATGAGCTCGACCTGAGTTACGCCATCCTCGGCTGGTCGGGATTCCTGAAGGACGGCATGGCGCTGCGAGAGAAGTACGGAGAACGGGTCGGCTTCCACTACGATCGCCGTGAGGACATGGGGCTCTTCTGGTCCAACGACCCGGCGACGACGATTGGCGCTATGGTCCGCTCGATCGGGGGCGAGGAGCTCGATTCCCAGGTCGATCGAAACCGCCGGTTGCAGGATGCGGCCCGGAAGCCCGGTCCCTGATCGCGGTGAGGCCGAGCGAGTCTTCACCATGAACGCCCTCGAAGCGATCCCGTCCTCCCCTCCGTTGACATGAGCATCGAGGAGCTGCCCGATGCGGATCATCGACCTGTCGGCCCCGATCGTCGCCGGCCCGCCGGAGGCCGCCCCCTTCGAGCGGGTCGAGATCAAATACACTTCGCACGCGGAAGGTGCCGCCCAGGTCCAGGCGATGCTCGGTGTCCCGCCGCATCTGCTCCGCCGCGGCGAGGGCTGGGCGATCGAGGAGTTCACCCGGCTGGGCACCCACAGCGTCACGCACGTCGACGCCCCGTGGCACTACAACAGCACGATCCAGGGCCAGCCGGCCGCCACGATCGACGAGCTGCCGATGGAGTGGTTCTTTGGCGACGGGCTAGTCCTCGACATGACCGCCAAGGCCGACGGCGAGAGGATCGACGTGACCGACGTGGAGGCCGCCCTGGCGACGATTCACCACGCGCTGAGGCCGCTAGACATCGTGCTGCTGCGGACCGGCCGCGACGCCTTCTACGGGCAGGCGGACTACGCGCTGCGGGGCTGTGCCGTCATGCCCGAGGCGACCCGCTGGCTGTACGAGCGCGGCGTCCGGGTCATGGGGATCGACGCCTGGGGCTGGGACGGGCCGCTCGATCGGCAGGCGCAAGAGGCGATCTCCCGGCAGGAGCCGGGGGTCTTCTGGGCGTCGCATCAGTGCGACCTGCCGTACTCGCAAATCGAGCGGCTGGTGAACCTCGGCTCGCTGCCGGCGTCCGGATTCAAGGTGTCCTGCTTCCCGCTCAAGATCCGGGGCGGGAGCGCCGGCCCGGCCCGTGTGGTGGCCATCCTGGCCGACTGAAGGACTCGCGACGCGGGACCGGGACGCGCCAGCCGGTGAGCGCCCAATCGGCCTGCGGTGTAACTCGGAGCGTGGTATCCGTGACGCTATCGACAGGATCATGAACGTCTGACGACGACCGACGGTCGGTTCGCTGGTCGCCGATGTGTGAAGAGTCAACATCCACTTCGCATCAATGAAATCCGCGCCGTCGAGAAAGGACTTACGTCAACTCCGCGGAGTCACGCCTCGACCAGAGATCAGACTTACCGCGTCCAGGCTGTTCGTGATCATCATCGACAAAGAAGACAGCACCCCCTGGCAAGACGGTTGCAGTCACGATAACGTGCAGTGTTCAACCGGAGCACCGACGCGCTTCGGTGGTCTTCGCGGCGCCGCCAAGGGAAAGACGATCCTTCGCCGGCTAACCTGCGCCCCGGATTGAGTGGGCGCTCGGCGCAAGATGGGAACGCCTCGAACGTCTGCTTTCGGGTGGGGGTGATTCGTCCCAGACCCTGCGACCGGTCCGATTCCAACCTGATGTGAACGATTGTCAAGTGGCACAAGGGGCGAACGACCATGAGAAGCGACAAGGCGAAAGGACCGGCTCCGCAGGCCGTAGTGGCCAGGGATTCACGGAACGGGTGGCGGAACTCGGCGGGGAAATGGAGACGCCGCTCGCCGGTGCTCGAAGTCCTCGAGTCGCGGCGGCTCCTTTCCGTCAACGTCGCCGATTTCCCGATTCGCATGGAAGGTGGTACCGCTCTAGGAGTTGCGTCCGGGGCTGGGACGGACAAGAATATCTGGTTCACCTTGAGCTCGAGCAACATCGGGATGATCAATCCGAGCGATCCCGGCGCCGGGGTCACTCAATACCCCACCCCCACCTACGATTCCGATCCCGGCCCGATCGGGGCCGGGCCGGATGGGAATTACTGGTTCTTCGAGACGCGCTTCAGCCAGTTCGGCGTCATCAACCCGACCACCGGTCACATCACCGAGATCCCCCTGCCGACCCCGGTTTCGCTTGTCGGCGGGATCACTGCGGGACCGAAAGGGACCGTCTGGTTCACCGCGCGCAACACGAACCAGCTCGGCGTGATCAGCACGGCCACCGACCAGATCTCGCTCCTTTCCGTGAACACCCCCGGAGCCGAGCCGTACGGGATCGTTGAGGGCCCGGACGGCAACATCTGGTTTACCGAGGCGAACAAGAACCAGATCGGCATGATTAACCCGACCACGCATGTCATGAAAGAGTTTCCCATCGACGCCTCGGGTACCGACCAGGCCGAAGGCATCACGGTCGGACCCGATGGTAATCTCTGGATCACGTTGACCGGGACCGACAAGATCGCCGTGATGAGCCCCTCGACCGGCGCCCTCCTCCACGAATACGCGGTCCCGACCGCGGGTGCCCAGCCGAATTCCATCACGCTCGGTCCGGATGGCAATCTCTGGTTCACCGAGTCGGCGACAGGGAATATCGCGACGATCACCACGGCGGGCAACGTGACCGAGTTCTCCGCCGGCTCGGATCCTCTGGGAATCGCGTCGGGATCGGATGGCAATCTCTGGTTCGTGACGTCGAATGCGAGCGGGATCGATTCGCTCGGACCAGGCTCGCACACGGTAACTGATTATCAGTACACGATGATCTCGGGCGGCCCCGCCAACGATATCACGTCCGACAGCAACGGGAATCTCTGGTTCACGCAGCACCAAGACAACGAAGTGGGCGAGTTCGTTCCGACAACCGGCATCATGACGGAATACACGTTGCCGACTTCCAAATCCGGCCCCGAGGGGATCGCACTCGGTCCGGATGGCAACCTCTGGTTCACCGAGTTTGGTGTGCCTGATGATGGAGACGTGATCGGCTGGATCAACCCGTCGAATGGGATGATCGGCCAGCAGACGGTAAACACCGCCGATGCCGGGCCCGCCAGTATCGTGTACGATCCCTCGGATGAAGACCTGTGGTTTACCGAGTTCGATTCTGACAAGATCGGCATGATCAACCCGACGACCAAGGCCGTGACCGAATTCAATGTACCATCGGCGAACGCCGATCCCGGGGGTATCGCTGTCGACGCGAGTGGGAACATCTGGTTTACCGAGAGGAGTACCAACAAGATCGGCGAGCTCTCCCCGAACAACCCGACTGACATCACGGAGTACGACGTCGATGGTGAACCCTTCGGCATCACGGCTGGTCCAGACGGTAACATCTGGATCACGGAGGACACTTCCGTCTGGTCCGTTGATGTCATTAATCCATCGAACGGTTCCACGATCCATTCGTATCACCTGACGACTGGTGTCATGGCGATCGTTTCGAAGCTCATCGTCGGGCCGGACGGAAACCTCTGGTTCACTGCTCCCAATTTGTACGGCGACGGGATTGCCCCTGGGTACATCGGTTCGATTACGACGGCCGGAGCGATCACCGAATACTCAGTTCCCGACGCCAATCCCGAGGGGATTACTGCCGGGAAAGATGGGAATATCTGGTTTACCGCCGACGGCATCTACGACTCAACAACGGGTCCCGTCATTGGAGTCATCACGCTTTCCTCGATCTCGATTCCCACCCAGCTCGGTGCGACGACAGAGCCGCCCGCCAGCGTGACCGCCGGCGAGGGCTTCGGCCTCGCGGTCTCGGTCGAGAACAGCCAGGGAAGCCTGGACATCGACTACAATGGTACGGTGACGATCGCTCTGCAGAACAACCCGAGCGGCGATACGCTCAAGGGAACATTGACGGCCACCGTGAACAATGGAGTCGCCGTCTTTTCCGGCCTCACCCTCAAGGATGCCGCCCAGGGGGTCACGATCACCGCGACGGCGGCCGGCCTGACTTCCGTCACGACCCAGCCCTTCAATGTGACCCTGGGTGCGACGCGGCTGGTCGTGACGACAGAGCCGCCACAACCTCCCAGCACGGTTGCCGCGGGGACGACGTTCACGATGGTCGTCTCGGCTGAGGATGGCCTGGGTAACGTCGACACCACCTACGACGGCCCCATCACGTTGACGCTGGCGGCCAATCCGGGCAATGCGATCCTGGGTGGCACACTCGAGGTCGGGGCGACGAACGGAATCGCGACCTTTTCCGACCTGACGCTGAATGAGCCCGGCGACGGTTACACGATCCTCGCCACCGCGAACGGTCTCACCTCGGTCACGACCGCCGGATTTGACGTCACCGAGCCGCCGGCCACTCACCTGGTGCTGGCGACTCCGCCGCCGAGCGAGCTGGCCGCCGGCACGGGATTCGGCCTTGTCGTCGACGCCGAGGACGATCAGGGTCAGATCGACACGAACTACAACAGCACGGTGACGGTTGCGCTGGCCGGCGGGCCCAGCGGAGCGAGCCTGGGGGGCACCGTCTCCGTGACCGCGAATGACGGCGTGGCCACGTTCAACGGCCTGACTCTGGACACCGCCGGGACCGGCTACACACTTCAGCTCTCCAGCGGAAATCTCGAAGGGGTCACTTCCGAGAGTATTCAGGTCGACCCGGCGGCGGCAGCTTACTTCGTGGTGACCACCAGCTTCGCGAACCCCGACGTGGCCGGTACCACCGCCACGGTGGCCGTCATGGCGTACGACGCGAACCACAATCCCGTCAGCAGCGGTCCCAACCAGTACAAGGGTACGGTGGACCTCAGCAGCACCGACGGCCAGGTGGCGGGCCTGCCCGCAACCTACACGTTCACCGCCGACGACGCCGGTTCGCATGAATTCACCGGCGTGATCCTGGAGACGGCGGGGAGCCAGACAATCACCGCCACCGATTCGGCCAACCACACAGTCGCCGGCACCAGCCCCGCGGTCACCGTCGTCGCAGCCGCGGCCAGCCAGTTGTTCGTCGCCCAGCAGCCATCGCCGACGGCGACGGCGGGCGTGGTCTTCGCCATCCAGCCGGTCGTCAAGGAAGAGGACAAATACGGCAACGTGATCACCGGCGACAGCACGCACACGGTGACCGCGGCGCGAGGCAACACCGGGACGGCCGGTCTCCAGGGGAGCAACCTGACGGTCACATTCGCCGACGGGGTGGCGACGTTCAGCGGCCTGTCCTACGACAAGGCTGAGACCATGGATATCGGTTTCAGCACCGACACCGGTGGGGTGAGTTCGACCACGGCCCAGGCCATCGTCGTCAGCCCGGCGGCGGCCAGCCAGGTGGCGATCATAGGCGCGCCGCTGACGCTCGTAGCGGGCAGCCGCGGGCAGATCACCGTGCAGCTCGCGGACACCTTCGGCAACCTGGGAGCCACTTCCGCCAGCGACCAGACGATCGGTCTGAGCACCACCAGCACGGCAGGCGCCTTCTACGCGCTCCAAGGCAGCACCAACCCGATCACCAGCGTCGGCGTCCCTGCCGGCCAGAGCAGCGCCAGCTTCTACTACGGCGACACGAAGGCGGGCACTCCGACCGTGACCGCCGCCGACACCGCCTTCAACTCCTCACCCACCCAGCAGGAGACGGTCAACGCAGCGGCGGCTCAAGGCCTCGCGGTCAGCACCAGTTTCGCGAACCCGGACGTCGCCGGTACCGCGGGCACAGTCACGGTCACCGCGACGGACCAATACGGCAACGTCGCGGGCAGTGGCCCGAACCAGTATGAGCGCACGGTGAACCTCAGCAGCACCGATATTCACGTGGGGGGCCTGCCGGCCAGCTATACCTTCACCGCCGACGACGCCGGAACGCACACCTTCACCAGCGTCGCGCTGAGAACCGCGGGCACTCAGACGATCACCGCGGCGGACTCCGTCACCAGCACGATCACCGGCGGCGCCACGGTCAACGTCGTTCCGGCGACCGTTCAAGGCCTCGCGGTCACCACCAGCTTCGCGAACCCGGACGTCGCCGGTACCGCGGGCTCGGTCACCGTCACGGCGACAGACCACTTCGGCAACATCGTGGGCAGTGGCCCGAACCAGTATGTGGGCACGGTGAAGCTCAGCAGCACCGACGCCCAGGCGGTGGGTCTACCGGCCAGCCACCGTCTCACCGCGACTGATGCGGGATCGTACACCTTCACCGGCGTGATCCTGAAAACCGCGGGGAGCCAGACGATCACCGCGACCGACTCCATGACCAGCTCGATTACCGGCAACGCCACGGTCAACGTCATCCCAGCGGCGGCCGTCCACATGGCGATTACCAGCCCGGCGCTGAGCCTGATCGCCGGAAGCCGCGGCCAGGTCACGGTGCAGCTCGAGGACGTCTATGGCAATCCGGGAGCCACCTCCACCATCGCGCAGACCATCAATCTGAGCGCGACCGGCACAGCCGGCGCCCTTTATGCGACCCAAAGCAGCACCAGCACCATCACCAGCGTCGTCATCAGCGCCGGCGAGAGCACCGCCAGCTTCTATTACGGCGACACAAAGGCCGGGACGCCGACCCTAACCGCCACCGACACCGCCCTGAGTTCCTCACCCACCCAGACGGAGACGGTCAACCCGGCGACGGCCGACGACTTCGTGGTGACCACCAGCTTCGCGAACCCCGACCCGGCCGGAACGGTGGGCACGGTCACCGTCACGGCGATGGACAAGTACGACAATGTCGTCAAGGGTGGTCCGAACCAATATGAGGGTACGGTGGACCTCGTCGCGACCGACAGTCAGGCCACGGGCCCGCCGGCCAGCCATACTTTCACCGCCGCCGACGCCGGATCGTACACCTTCACCAACGTGGTCCTGAAGACGGCGGGGATCCAGACGATCACGGCCACCGACTCCGTGACCAGCTCGATCAAGGAGAGCACAACGGTCAACGTGACGGCGAGTGCCGCTAACCAACTGGTCTTTACAACCCCGCCGCCCAGCGCCGTCACAGCCGGCCAGGCCTTCACCGTCATCGTCGTGGCCGAGGACCCGTTCCACAATGTGGATACCAGCTTCAACGGCGACGTGACGATCGCGCTGCCCGGTGGATCCGGCGTTACCGACACGGTGCAGGCCCAGCACGGCATGGCCACGTTCGTGGGACTCAAGCTGGATACATCCGCCAGCGGCGGTGCGATCCAGGCGGCCGGGGGCGGCCTGAACGCCGCGGCAACGAGCCCCGTAATCGTGACCACGCCGAACTCGCCGACTTCGACTCCATCCCCCACTCCCCCGACGATCACCGACGAACAGGTCGTGACGATGCGGAAGAAGAACAGGAAGGGCAAGCCGGTCGGTAAGGCCGTGGTCGTGGGCTTCACGCTCGATTACAGCGCCGCGATGAATTCGGCGACGGCCGGTCTGGCCGCCAATTATCAGGTCACCTCGACGAGCACCAAGCGCGTCAAGAAGAAGACGGTCACGGTGCACACGCCCGTCATCCTCACCTCGGCAGTCTATAACCCCTCAACCAACTCCGTCACCTTGAACATCCAGGGGAATCCGAAGTTCGCGACGGGGGGCGAGATCACGGTCAACGGCTCGCCTCCGAGCGGGGTTTCCAGCGAAGGTGGAGTCCACCTGGACGCGAGCGACATCGAGTTCACGATCCTGGCGAAAGCGACCGGCATTCAGCTTGGTTGAGCTGGGAAGTGCACAGGAGACAGGGCTGTCCGACCCCTCGAACGCCGCGAGGCGTCGAGGTATCTGGCCCGGTCCGGCTCGGACGACCTCTGCGGGCCACGATCCGGGAGGAGTTGCGGGAGGAGTCGGGTCAGATCGGAGGAGTTGGGGTCACGGAGGCGTTGGTGACGGAACCCGGGACGCGATTCGTTTGCCCAGGAGCCTGAGCAAGCGCAAATACGAACTCGCCTATCGCCGGCCCTGTATACCTGTTGCTCCCGGCCCTCCGGAGCTGAAATGAACTCCTTCGGGCGCAGGCGGTGAATCACATTTGGCCCGGACGGTCGGCCGGGGGCGATGCGGGAAGCGACCGCGCCGTCGAGCGCGGCACGCGGAACGGACTCGATCGACTCTCCCGCCCGGCGTGAGTGGGTATACTGGAATCCCGCCGTCGAACATCTGCCCTGGCAGTTCGGACCCGGCCCGTGAGGGTCCCGAGCCGAGGGCGTCCGCGGATCATCGAATGAGGGGTGACACTGTGAGTCGAGCCGCGGTCGAAACCCAGGCCAATCCAGCCGCGCCCATTGTCGCCGACTACTCCACGATCGAGCCGGTCCGTTGCCCCTGCGGCTGGGCCCGGCGCGCGTTCGCCGACGTGCCCGATGCGCCGGCCAGCGTCCACCGGATCGAGGTCGAGGTCGACGCCCGCACGCACTACCACCGCGAGCACACCGAGATCTACTACATCCTGGAGTGCGCCGCCGGTGGGGCTATCGAACTGGACGGCGAACAGGTGACAGTGAGCCCGGGCCATGCGGTGATGATCCCGCCGGGTGTACGGCACCGGGCCGTGGGCCGGATGACCATCCTGAACGTCGTCGTGCCGCCGTTCGACCCGGCCGATGAGTGGTTCGATTGAGCAGGCGTCGCCGGACTCGCCTCAGAGATCGATCGCGACAACCTCGTGATCGCGGATCGACGGCACGGCAACGGACAACCGCGTGCCGTCCTGCTCGACGGGCACCTCGCGTCCCGCCACCAGCAGTTGGACCTTCCTCGCCCTCTGCCCCTCCGGCAGCCGGACGACGACGCGCTGCTCACCCACGGGGATCAGCTCGCGGAACGGGCCCTTCATCATCATCGGGTTGGTGAGATTGACCAGGTGCACGGTCATCGAGGACGCCTGCCGCCAGGCGGTCACGTCGAGCACCCCCGGGCCGGTGACCTCGACCGGAGGCAGCTCGTCGGTCGCCCATCGGACGGCATTCCCGAGCAGGATCCCATGGTTGACCGCGAGGACCTCCCAGAAGACTCGGTCGATGTCCCAGGGGAAGTAGATGACTCGGCCGCGGCCGACCTCGCTCAGGTACACTTCGGCGACATCGGTTCTCGGCACTCGCGGGTAGACCTTCTCCATCGGCAGGTCGGGGTAGCTTGGGATGAGTGTCAGCGGCGGGCGGGGGAACGCGTGCCGCGGTACGACGTCCAGGCGGTAGGTCCCGTGGATGATCCGCTCCGCGTCGTCCAGTCCCGCCAGGATCGGATGCCGACGGCCGGTGCGGGGGTCGTCCTCCAGTCGCAGATACGCGTTCCGCATCGGCCCCTCGATGTGACCCCGGAAGGACACGCCGAGGAGGTCGGCCAGGCCGAAGTCGTCGCGCCGTGCGCCCCGCTCGTCGTAAAGCGACGTCTCGTAGGTCGTCAGCAGGCTCCCGCCCCGGTCGACGAACGCACGGAGCTGGCGGCATTGTTCGTCCGACAGCGCGGCGATGTTGGGCAGGATGAGCGTCCGGAATCGGCCCATGTGGTCGGCGTCCAGGAGCCGGTCGTGGACCATCTCGAAGGGGATCCGGGCCTCCACCAGAGCCTGGTACCATCCCAGCGCGTGGTCCTCGACCTTCTGCCGGGCCCGGGGGCCGCCGTAGAACCAGGCCGTCTGCTGCGAGTAGACCAGGGCGACGCGGGCCAGGGCGCCTCGTTCCGCAGGTAGCGCTCGACGCGGTGATGCCACCGGTAGATGTCCTCGACGACGCCGAGCCAGCGGCGATCGCGGAGTACGCCCGCGAACTTGGTGAACCAGGGCCGCAGGCCGTTGGCGATCCCGTCGGCGGCCCAGATCCGGATCTCCGCCTCGCTCTGGACCGAGTCCTTCCAGCGGTACGCCTCCTCCACGCCCATGCTGAAGATGCCCCCGACCGGCTTGTTCCCCATCGTAGCGCGATACTCCTTGGCGGACTTGCCGTTGGCCCAAGGGGGCATGAGCCCGCTCCGCGCCTGCCGGTCGGCGAACAGCGTCGGGGCGAGCTCGCCGATCGCCCGCATGTCGAGCGGGCTGGTCGCGCCGCCTCCGGCGTTCGGGATGACGCAGGAGTCGGGATTGATTCTGCGGACCTCCGCGTCCCAGAGGCGCCACAGCTCGAAGAGACGCCGCTGCTGCCAGAGGATGTACGCGTGCCGAGCCGGGTCCTGTGGGTCGTCGGTCCGGGGCAAGTCGTGCCCCGTGGCGGCCCGGAAGTTCGCCCGGCAATGCTCGCAATAGCACATCCCCGAGCCGGCCCAGCGATTGATGAAGATGCCGTCGACGCGGTACCGCGTCATGACCTCCCGGTGGACCGCAGTCATGAACTCGAAGTTGTACGGACCCAGGGCGCACGTCACCCACATCTCGGGCGACGCCCAGTGCCGGCGCGGCCGCCCCTCGGCGTCGACGGCGATCCAGTCGGGGTGTGCCTCGCGGACGTCGTCGTAGGTCGCGTGCGGGTCGGTCCGCGCCAGCACGACCATGCCGAGCTCCCGGCACCCTTTCACCAGATCGCCGAAGGAGTCGCGATCGCCCAGAAACCGGCTGCGGTGGTGGAACGGGACCTCGGTGGGGTAGTAGGCGACGCAGCCGCCGGCGCTCAGGCAGGCGCCGTCGCTGTGAGTGCGGCGGAAGTACTCGAGCCAGAAGTGCAGGTCGAACCGGCCCGGGTCATCCTCGACCAGGGTCAACTGGGCCCACCGCATCGGGCGCGAGACCCAGCTCGGGGACCCGGGCTGGGGCGGCCCCTCTCGCCCGGTGGCGAACTCGGCGGTCGTCGCCACAGCCCCCGCCGCACCACAGGCCCCGAGGAAGCTTCGCCGCGAGATGTCGTTCTGCATGTCTCGGGAGGACTCCATGCGGGCCACGGGGGGCGTCGGTTGGAGGTGCGATGGACCGTGCACGTCGGCCGCTGTCCCGTTCCCGGCCGCCGCGACATCATGATAATCTGCTGACTTCGGCGACGCGAGGTGCCGATAGCAGCATCCGAACGGTGCTTCATGATGTCAGAGATCCTTGACGCAGATGAGGTGACGGAATGTGGACCCGCAGGAGTTTCCTTCGCTTGACGCCCGCCTCGGCCTTGCTGGCGGTCGCCCGTGCCGCGGAAGGCGCCGACATCCCGCGGGTTGACACCCACATGCATATCCACCGGGACGCCCCGGCGCTCCTCTCCGCGATCGAGAGATCGAAGTGGAGCGGGCTGGATATCGTCGTCTGCCCCGCCGTCGGCGATGAGCCGTTCGACCTGGAGGAGAAGCTCCGCGCCACGCTCAAGGTCGCCCGCGACAGCGGCGGGACGCTGGCCTGGGCGTCCACCTTCGACGCCCGAGGGTTCGAGCGCCCGGATTTCACCGATCGCACCATCGAGCGGATCCGTCGCTCCTTCGACGACGGGGCCATTGCCGTGAAGATCTGGAAGAATATCGGTATGGGGATCAAGGCGAAGTCCGGCGCCTACCTCCTGCCGGATGACCCGGCCCTGCTGCCGATCTACGAGTCGATCCAGCAGGCCGACCGTACGCTCGTCGCCCACCTCGCCGAGCCGAACGGGGCCTGGCTGCCGCTGGACGACCACAATCCCGAGTTCGCGTACTATTCGAAGAACCCCCAGTGGCACATGTACGGCAAGCCGGGGGGACCGGTCAAAGACGCCATCCTCGCCGCCCGCGACAAGGTGCTCGCGCACTACCCCAAGTTGCGCGTGGTCGGTTGCCACCTGGGGAGCGACGAGGACGACCTGAAGCGGCTCGCCCGGCGGCTCGATGCCTACCCCAACTTCGCGGTGGACACGGCGGCGCGAGTTCGCTACTTCGCCCGCGCGGACCGCGACCACGCCCGGGGATTCCTGATCCGGTATCAGGACCGCATCCTGTACGCGACCGACTTCTCTCTCCGCGAGGGCGACCCGGCCGCCGCGGCGCGGTCGTTGCAGACCACGCACGATCGTGACTGGCAGTTCTTCTCCCGAGGTGACGCGATGGAGTACGCGGGACATCGGACGCGGGGCCTGGAGTTGCCCGCGGGAGTCCTGCGGAAGATCTTCCGCGAGAACGCCCTCCACTGGCTCCCCGGCCTCCGCACATGAGGGGACGATCGTCGATGTCGCCGGGCTTCGAACCCGCACGAGGATCGCCACAATCAATCAAAAAGAACACAACATGATTGTTCTTATGCACATTCCGTTCGTCGTTTGCATGCTTGCGACAGGGGCCCTGCACGGGGCGGCCGACGAGCCCGCCACCGCGACGATCTTGCCGCCGGGGGTGAAGGCCGTCTGGGAACTCGGCAAGTCCTTCCGCGAAGCCACGCCCACGCGCGGGCGGATCTGCATCAACGGATTGTGGCGGTGGCAGCCGGCGCAGCCGGGGGCCGAGCGAGTCCCCGCGGACAACTGGGGCTATTTCAAGGTCCCGGGGAGCTGGCCCGGCATCACCGACTACATGCAAGAAGATACACAGACCGTCTATCGCCATCCGAGCTGGAAGAGCCGGGACCTGGCCCGGATCCGGTCGGCCTGGTATCAGCGTGAGATCGAGATCCCGCCGGAGTGGGCCGGCCGTCGCATCGAGCTCGACGTGTCGTACCTGAACTCCTACGCCGCGGTCCACGTGGACGGCAGGAAGATCGGCGAGATCCGCTTTCCGGCGGGGAGTCTGGACATCACGTCGGATTGCCCCGCCGGGAGCCGTCACGTACTGAGCCTGCTCGTCGTGGCGATGCCGTTGAATGCGGTCCAGATGTCGTACTCCGATACCAACGCGGCCCGGGAGGCTCAGGGGTCCGTGCCGAGGCGCGGGCTCTGCGGCGACGTCTTCCTCGCGAGCGTACCCGCGGCGACGCGCATCGGCGACGTGCGCATCGACACGTCGGTTCGCAAGTGGGAGATCAGCTTCAACGCGAAGCTCGAGGGCCTGGCGGCGACTGAGCGGTACACGCTGCACGCCCGGATCGACCGCGAAGGACGGACGGTCGCTGAATTCGCGAGCGCGCCGCGACACGGAGCCGATCTCGCGAACGGGCACGCCGCGTTCACCCGGACATGGAAGCCGGGAGACCTCTGGGACATCGTCACGCCCGAGAATCAGTACCACGCCACGCTGACGCTCCGAGACACATCGGGCAAGGTGCTCGACACCAGCTATCCCGAGCGGTTCGGCTTCCGCGAGTTCTGGATCGACGGGCGCGACTTCTACTTGAACGGCAGCCGCATCTATCTCTCGGCGGTTCCGCTCGACAACGCCCAGGTAAGCGCCGCCGCGGCGACCTACGAGGCCGCCAGGGAGACCATGCAGCGGATGAAGGACCTCGGGATCAACTTCGTCTACACCCACAATTACGGCTGCGAGCCGGGCACGCACCTCGGCTTCGCGGAGATCCTGAAAGCCGCCGACGACACGGGGATGCTGGTGGCCCTCTCACAGCCGCACTTCGGCCAGTACAGGTGGCCGGAGGGGGATGCTGGCGAGAAGAACGGCTACGCCCGCGACGCGGTGTCCTACGTGCGAGTGGCCGGGAGCCACCCGTCGGTCGTGATGTACTCCACCAGCCACAATGCCACGGGCTATGTCGAGGGCAACAACCCGGACATGATCGACGGCTTCCAGGATCCCCGCCCCGGCTGGTCGAAGGAGCGCGTGAGGCCCGCCCTCCGCGCCGAGGCGATCCTGACGCGACTGGACCCGAGCCGCATCGTCTACCACCATTCCTCGGGCAACCTGGGCTCGATCTATTCGCTGAACTTCTACACGAACTTCACGCCGATCCAGGAGATGGACGACTGGTTCGCCCACTGGGCCACCAAGGGCGTGAAGCCGCTGTTCACCTGCGAGTTCGCCGTGCCCTGCACCTGGGACTGGACGATGTACCGCGGCTGGTATCGCGGCGTGCGCGCGTTCGGCAGTGCGGCCGTGCCGTGGGAATACTGCGTGGCGGAATGGAACTCGCAGTTCCTCGGCGACCGGGCCTTCCGGATCGGCGAGGCCGAGAAGGCGAACCTGCGCTGGGAAGCCGGGAAGTTCCGCGAGGGCGGGGGCTGGCACCGCTGGGATTTCCCGCATCCGGTCGGCGCCGTGGAGATCGAGGAGCCGTTCGATGTGATCGCGCGGTACATCCGCGACAACTGGCGGGCGTTCCGCACCTGGGGGCTGTCGGCGAACAATCCGTGGCAGTACGCCGATTTCTGGAGGCTCCGTCCCGGCACGAATCGGGGCCGCAAGGTCTTCAGGGTGGACTGGGCGAACCTGCAGCGTCCGGGGTTCAGCCCGGATTATTCCGAACGGCCGTTCCGGACCCTGGTGACGGCCTACGAACGCTCGGACTGGGAGCCGAACGCCGCGGGCCAGGCACTCCTGCGCAACAACAGGCCGCTGCTGGCGTACATCGCCGGCAAGCCGGCCTCCTTCACGAGCAAGGACCACAACTTCACCGCGGGCGAGTCCGTCGAGAAACAGCTCATCGTCATCAACAACTCGCGCCGTACGATCTCGGCCGACTGCTCTTGGTCACTCGGACTTCCCCGGCCCATCGCCGGGGATCGGAAGATCACGATCCCGACCGGCGACCAGCGGCGCATCCTGCTTCGCTTCGATCTCCCGGCCACGCTGGCGGCCGGGAAGTACGAGCTCGGCGCGACCGTCCGCTTCGACAGCGGTGAGGTGCAGGCCGATACGTTCACGATCAACGTCCGGCCGCGCCCGGCCGTCCCGGGCACGACGCCGAGGATCGCGGCGTTCGACCCCCGGGGCGAGACAATCCGGATGCTCGGCGCGCTCGGCATCGCGTGCGATCCCGTCGAGGCCGACGGGGATCTGGGCAGCCATGACATCCTCGTGGTCGGCAAGGGCGCGCTCACCGTGGACGGGCCGGGCCCCGACGTCAGCCGCGTGCGCGGCGGGCTCAAAGTCATCCTGTTCGAGCAGACCGGTGACGTGCTCGAGAAGCGATTCGGGTTCCGCGTCGCGGAGTACGGCCTGAGGCAGCTCTTCCCGCGCGTGCCCGATCACCCGCTCCTGGAGGGGCTCGATGTCGAGGGCCTCCGGGACTGGCGGGGCGAGGCGACGATCCTGCCGCCGCGCCTGACGTACACGATCGGCGCGGCCTATCGCCAGTCGACGCCCGTGGTCAAGTGGTGCGACCTCGATGTACCGCGCGTGTGGCGCTGCGGGTGTCGCGGCAACGTTGCCTCGGTCCTGATCGAGAAGCCGGCGAAGGGTGACTTCTTGCCGATCCTCGACGGCGGTTACAGCCTCCAGTACAGCCCGCTGATGGAGTACCGCGAGGGGAAGGGGCTCATCGTGTTCTGCCAGGTGGACGTCAACGGGCGGACCGAGATCGAGCCGGCAGCCCAGTTACTCGCGCAAAACCTCATCCGATACGTCGCCGCGTGGAGACCGGCCGCGATCCGTACGGCGCTTTATGTCGGCGAGCCCGCCGGCAAGCGGCATCTCGAGATCTCGGGCATCCCCTTCGTCTCGTACGTAGGCGGCGAGTTGGTTCCCGATCAGGTCCTGATCGTGCGACCGGGGGGCGGTCCGGTCCTGGCCAGGAACCGGGCGGCCGTCGCCGACTTCCTGAAAGGCGGTGGCCACTTGCTGGCCCTCGGCCTGGACGAGCCCGAGGCCCGTTCGTTCCTGCCGTTCCCGATCGGCATGAGGAACGCGGAACACATCGCCGCGTTCTTCGAACCGCCCGGCCGGGACAGCCCCTTTTCGGGAATCGGACCGGCGGACGTCCACAACCGCGACCCTCGCCGGCTTCCCCTGGCGGCAAGCGGTACCACGGTCGTCGGCGACGGCATCCTCGCCAGGGCGCGGGAGGCGAACGTCGTCTTCTGCCAGGTCGTGCCCTATTCAGTCACCCGCGCCGAGGGAGCGGTCCCCTCCTTCGTCGTCAACGGCGATGACGCGGTCGAGGGAAGGCAGAGCGCGCTGTTGACCCTCGGCACGGCGAGCGAATCGGGCATGCAATTCGGGCAGACGGTGAAGGCGGGCGAGGTCGGCAAGACCTACACGTTCGCCGTCTTCGCGAAGCCGATCGGCGCCCCGGTCTCCGTCTATCTGGAGATCGCGAGCCCATCCGGCGCCCGGGACCGTGCCGTGAAGGGCGACAGGACACTGCTCGCTGCGGACGAGTGGACCGAGCCGCACGTCACCTTCAAGGTCGAGAGGCCATCCCCGCAGGGGTGGTTCGCATCCATCACTGGGGGGCGAGATGGCGATCGGTTGAGGGTGGATCGATTCCGGATCAACGAAGGCGACTACGTTCCCGCCAGCGTTTCTGCGAAAGCCGGGCAAGCCCCATCGGCCGGTAAGATCACTTTCACCAACCCGGGCTTCGAGACGGGTACCCGGCCCTGGTCCTTCACGTGCGGCGAGCAGTACAACCTGCGGCGGACCTACCGGCGGGCCTCGTTCGTGCTGGCCCGCCTCCTGGCCAACACGGGGGTCGCCGCGCCGACACCGTTGCTGGATCGCTTCCACACCCCGGTCAACGCGGGCGGATCGGAGCGGCGCTGGCTCGGCGCCTTCTATCTCGATCAGCCCGAAGAGTGGGACGATCCCTACCGCTTCTTCAACTGGTGACGGGATGCGGGGAGCCGGGCAGGATCGCCACTTGGCGCCCCCGAGAACGCCCGGCGACAGTGGGTCGCCGGTGCAGTCCGGGCAGGAGGTTCCGGTGAGAGGTTGTGAGAGAATGCATCGCTGATTAAAAATTTAGAATTCCAAATCAATTTAACATTGAATTATTTAATGATTCCGGAATTCGGAATCAGGAATCCGTTTCTTTCACAAGCCCCGAGGTGAAGGCTCGTGACCCGGCAGGCACTCGTCCGGCTCCTGCTCATCCTGATCGCCGCGTGGGGCATCGTCTCCACGACGGCGGCGGCGGCCTTCGTCCTCTCGAATGCGACCGACCCCGATCACCGGGCCATCCTCAAGATGGGTGTCGCCCTGATCCTCATCTGGTGCGTCCTCGGCGGGACGATCATGTACCGGGTGCGGGACCGCTTCGTCGCCCTGGCCCGCCGCATCCCGCTGGGCTGGCGGACCCGGTTCGTCCTGCTCTTCATCGCCTTCGCCTGCCTGGAAGAGGCGGTCACGACCTCGCTGACGAACCTCGCCCCGCTATTCGGCGGCGTCACCGACGCCGCCAGGATCACCGCCTCGAAGAACTACCTGGAGGTCGTCCTCCGCAACAGCGTCGTCGTCCTCGTCCCGCTGTTCCTCTGCTGGGCCTGGCTGCTCTCCCGCTACGACTTCCGCCCGGCCGAGGTCCTGCTGCTCTTCGGACTTAATGGCACCCTGGCCGAGACAATCACCTTCGGGCCGCAGAACCTCCTCCAGGTGGGGATGTGGACCTACGTCTATGGGCTGATGGCCTATCTGCCCGCCTGCACGGTGCCGCAGGACAGGGTCGCCCGACCGGCCCGCTGGTGGCACTGGCTCATGGCGATGTTCCTGCCGCTGGTCTTCATCATCCCCCTCGCCCTGTGGCTGGTCTACCGGGCCGTCGTGCGGGCGTGGAACTTGATGAGGGGCCGGCGGGTAGAATCCTCGGAGGAATCCCGCCTGGACGGCTCCCGGCCCCGTTGAGGAACCTACGCCCATGAGAGAACGCAGACGGTCCACGGTCCTCGCAACCGCGGCGCTGTTGCTGCCCCTGATCGCCTCGGCCGCCGCCGTGGCCGACGAGCCGGCTCGGCGTTCGTTCCGGATGGGCTTCACGTCCTTCCCCTACGACGCCACACTGGACGCCCTCGTCGAGACCCGGCGGTTCGTCAAGGCCCACGGCGACATCATCGCCTTCCATATCGAGGGCGTCCCCTGGGCCGAATGCCTGGAGGGACGGCCCTTCAGCCCCGAACTGGTGCGGGACTGGGACGGCCAGAAAGCGGCCACTCCCGAGGGTGGCAAGGTGTACCTGGCCATCTCGCCGGGCCGCGGTACGCTCAAGGAGGCCGAGAAGTCGCTGCCGATCCCCGAATCCTTGCGAGGCAAGCCCTACGACGACCCGCTCGTGAAGCGGGCCTACCTCGCCTACTGTCGTCGCATGCGAGATCTCTTCAAGCCGGATTATCTGGGCATCGGCATCGAGGTCAACGAGATCCACCAGGCCGATCCGCGGGCGTGGCGGGCGTATGCGGACCTGCACCGCCTCGTCTACCGGGAACTCAAGAAGGATCATCCGGACCTGCCGATCTTCGCGTCGTTCACCCTGCACGGTATGCTAAACAAGGAAGGCAAGGAGCGGGAGGCGATGCTGGCGGCGTACCGGCAGATCATGCCGCAGAATGACCTCGTGGCGGTGAGCTTCTACCCGTTCATGCGGGGCGGCACGACCGCCTATGCTGGCTGCCTGGCCTGGCTCGAGCGGAACTTCGGCAAGGAGGGCAGGCCGTTTGCGATCGTGGAGACCGGCGAGGCCGCCGACCGGCTGCGATTCCCGGGGAGTGGCCAGGTCATCGAGGGCACCCCTGAGAAGCAGGCGGCCTACTACGAGGCGCTGCTGGACTTCGCCCGAACGCACGAGACCCGGTTCGTGATCAGCTTCCTGCATCGGGACTACGACGCCCTCTGGGAGAAGATCAAGGGCGGCGCCCCGGAGGCGTTCCTGGCCTGGCGGGATTGCGGGTTGCTCGACGAGGGCGGGAAGGCCCGGCCCGCCTTCCAGGTATGGGAACGTCATCGGGGCCGCCGGCTGGCAAAGTGACTCAGCCGAACAGGCCACCGACGCTCCGATCCCCGAACAAGGCCGTTGGAATCGGGCAAGCCGAAGAGCGTCGAGACGGCCTTCGTCGAGGTACAATGCATCTCTCGCATGACGTTCGGGGCACCGGCTACGAGAGGAGCCGCGGATGAAGCGTAGGACGTTCCTCGGGACCCTGGCATCCGGGGCGATGTGCGGGGCGGCGCCTCCTCCCGGTCCCTTGAGGCTCGGCATGGCCGGCCTGGAGCACGGCCATGCGGCGGGGTTCCTGGCCCGATACCGGAGCTCCAGAGACGTCGAGCTGGTCGGCATCTCCGAGCCCGACCGCGATGTCGCCGGGCGATATGTTAGCCGCTCCCGGCTCGACCCGGCGACGATCTATCCTTCGCTCGAGGCGATGCTCGAGAACGCGAGGCCGCAGGCCGTGGTCGCCTTCACCAGCACGGCCGGCCATCCCGCCGTCGTCGCCGCCTGCGCCCGTCGCAGGATCCCGGTGATGATGGAGAAGCCCCTCGCCGTCGGCCTGGAGCAGGCCCGCGCCATCGAGCGCGCCGCGGCCGAGGGCGGCATCCCCGTGCTGGTGAACTACGAGACGACCTGGTACCCATCCAATCACGCGGCCTACGCCCTGGCCAGGGACGAGAAGGCTCTGGGCGAGATCCGCAAGGTCGTGTTCCACGCCGGCCATCGCGGGCCCAAGGAGATCGGCGTGCAGCCGGAGTTCCTCGCCTGGCTCACCGACCCGGAGAAGAACGGCGCCGGGGCCCTCTTCGACTTCGGCTGCTACGGAGCCAACCTGATGACCTGGCTCATGGACGACGCGCGTCCGGTCTCCGTGACCGCCGTGACCCAGCGGATCAAGCCCGAAATCTACGCAAGGGTGGACGACGAGGCGACGATCATCCTGGAGTATCCCCGGGCGCAGGCGATCGTCCAGGCGTCGTGGAACTGGCCGTTCGACCGCAAGGACATGGAGGTCTATGGCCGCACCGGCCAGGTCCTGACGGTCGGCCCGGGCGGATTGCGGGTCCGCGTGCCCGGGAAGCCGGAGGAGAGCCGACAGGCACCGCCGCTCGCGCCGCCCGGGGACGACTTCCTCCGCTATTTCGCCGCCGTCGTGCGGGGCGAGGTGCGACCCTCGGGGCCGTCGTCGCTCAAGAATAACCTGGTCGTCACCGAGATCCTCGACACCGCCCGGCGCTCGGCCGCGAGCGGGAGCACGGTGCGGCTGACCTGATTTCACGCGATGGGCCGAGGAGAGCACATCGCGGAGCCGACTTGCCGATTGCACGGCCCGATCGGATCGGAGAAGATTCGACGGATCAGGCCCAGGCACCTTCGCCCGAGATCGAAAATGACGGAGTCTTCACCATGCCCAGATTCGCCCTTGCGATCCTCTTCGGGGCCTCACTGTCGCCGACCCTCGTCTACGGCCAGGAGCCCGGAGAGGGAATCCGGCCGATCTCCGCGATCAGCGAGCGGGTGCGCCCGTTCGTCGACGATCGGGAGGTTTCGGGCGTCGTGACGCTCGTGGCGACGCCCGACCGGATCGTGCACCTGGATGCGATCGGCAACGCCGATATCGCCGAGAACAGGCCGATGCGACCGGACACGATCTTCTGGATCGCCTCGATGACCAAGCCCGTCACGGCCACGGCCGTCCTCATGCTCCAGGAAGAGGGGAAGCTGTCAGTCGACGACCCGGTCGAGAAGCACCTGCCGGAGTTCAAGAACCTCAAGACCGCGGACGGCAAGCCGGCGCGGGTCACGATCCGCCACATCCTCACGCATACCTCGGGCATGAGCGAGATCACGCCCGACGAGGCCCGCGCCGTCCGGGACCTGGCCGGGGTGATCCCGCTCTATGTGGCGAAGCCGGTCAAATTCGAACCGGGCACGAAATGGACCTACTGTCAATCGGGGATCAACACCGCGGCCCGGATCGTCGAGGTCGTCTCGGGCGTGCCGTTCGACCGCTTCGTCGAACGTCGGCTGTTCGGCCCGCTGGGCATGAAGGATACGACCTTCTATCTGTCCGATGAGCAGCTCCCCCGGCTCGCCACGTCGTACCGCCGGACCAATAAGGGCGAGCTGGAGCCGACGAAGGTCGGCATCCTGTACGGCAAGTCCCCGACGAGCCGCGACCGCTTCCCGGCGGCGAACGGCGGCCTCTTCTCCACGGCGCCGGATTACGCGCGATTCTGCCGGATGATCCTGAGTGGCGGCGAATTCGAGGGGAGGCGCTACCTCAAGCCGGAGTCCGTCGCGCTGATGACGGCGGTCCAGACCGGCGGCCTGAAGACCGGATTCACCGATGGCAATGGCTGGGGCCTGGGCTGGTGCGTGATCCGCGAGCCGCAGGGAGTGACCGCCATGCTCTCGCCCGGCACCTTCGGCCACGGAGGGGCGTACGGGACCCAGGCATGGATCGACCCCGTGAAGAGGCGGGTCTACCTCCTGATGATCCAGCGGACGGACTACCCGAACTCCGATGCGTCCCCCGTTCGGCGAGCGTTCCAGGAAGCGGCGAATTCCGCCCTGGACGGCGCGAAATGAGAGGATGCCATAGCCAGCAAAGAATCGACTCGCAGGCAACCACCCATGGGCTACGCCGTCGCCGTCGCGGCATCGCCGCGCATCCAGGCCACTCGGTCTTCCAGCATCGCCAGGCAGCCGAACAGGATCGCGGCGAACCCGACGTCGCCCAGGAAGGTGTTGCGGAAAAACGGGATCGCCGCCGCGTAGCAGGCCGCCAGGCCCGACCCCGTGAGCGGGTACAGGCGCCCCACGGCCCACTCGGCCAGATTCGTCACCAAGAAGAACAAGACTGACCCGGCGATCGCCGCCGCGCCCACCTGCCACGGCGACCTCCGGTCCGTGACGAGGTGCCCGAGCGCCGTGGTGGCCAGGAAGCACGCGTAGACGACCGGCTGGATGGCGAGCATGCTCCACAGGTCGTAGCGCGTGCACGCCAGCACCATATCGCTCAGCGACATGGCCGCCAGCGGGACGAGATAGGCCGTCCTCCGACTGGCGAAACACGCTCCGCCGAACAGCGCCATGGCCGCGATCGGCGTCACGTTAGGCGGATGCGGCGCCAGCCTCGCCAGCGCCGCCGCCGCGACGATGCCCGCCAGAACAATCGATCGCTTGTTCATGTTATCCTCGCCATTGTTTCCCAGAACCATCGCATCCGTCAGACCGGCGGGATGTCGCCGGCCGCGAGAGACGTCGGCTCCGGCGATCCCGCAAGGACCAGATCCGCGTCGTGTCGCCCGTCCCGGATGACGGTTTCTCCGACCGTCACCGCCACCGGCGTGCCGAAGCACGGCCCGTCATACACGAACGAATGATATTCTCCATACTCGCCGCAGGGGTCGATGCCGGCCGGCAGGTCCTCGAGCAGGCGCTCGTCGTAGTGTCTTGCTTCAGACGGAAATGGAGAGACGCCCCACCCGAGTTATATGATAGCTCGGTAGGAGTCTCACCATGCGAAAGCCCCGAAAGAACTGACATGCGGCCCTTGCCGTCCTTGCGGGGGTCGAGCGGTTTCAATCCACGCCCCCGGACGGGGGGCGACGCAACAGGCCATCGCGCTGACGCAGCAGTTCGAAGTTTCAATCCACGCCCCCGGACGGGGGGCGACACCAGCCCATCTGATCAACCCCAACCCCCACTACGTTTCAATCCACGCCCCCGGACGGGGGGCGACGATCCTATCCGAGACGCAGCAGTACCTCGTCTGGCAGTTTCAATCCACGCCCCCGGACGGGGGGCGACGCCAGGGACGGCCGCTGAAGTGGTGCCCGGAAGGGTTTCAATCCACGCCCCCGGACGGGGGGCGACCTTGGCCAGCAATCGGAGGCACTCGACGAGAAGGTTTCAATCCACGCCCCCGGACGGGGGGCGACTTCGGGGTGGTCCCCCCGCGCTCAACATGTGGGGGTTTCAATCCACGCCCCCGGACGGGGGGCGACGAACGGACCCGACGTGCCATTCTCCCAGGGCCTTGTTTCAATCCACGCCCCCGGACGGGGGGCGACCGGCGGCATTCCAACTGGTCGCCGATCGATTTCGGTTTCAATCCACGCCCCCGGACGGGGGGCGACGGGCCGATCTACCTGGAATACGCCAACGAGCCCTGGTTTCAATCCACGCCCCCGGACGGGGGGCGACCCCAGCCTTCCGCCAGCGTGGCCAGGGTGTGGCGGTTTCAATCCACGCCCCCGGACGGGGGGCGACGGCCCGGCGAAGGCGCCCCCATCGTCCGGCATGGTTTCAATCCACGCCCCCGGACGGGGGGCGACGCCAGGGCGGGCGGCGGGCCTCTTGAGCCCCACGAGTTTCAATCCACGCCCCCGGACGGGGGGCGACCGTCCTCATAGGTGGTCCCGTCGGCAGTCTTGAGGTTTCAATCCACGCCCCCGGACGGGGGGCGACGACTTGCCGTTTTACCTCTCGGCGCCGTCGGCGCGTTTCAATCCACGCCCCCGGACGGGGGGCGACCCGCGTCAGCGGGGCAGGGGGAGGGCAGGGCATTGTTTCAATCCACGCCCCCGGACGGGGGGCGACGGCCTCTACAAGCACAACTCGATGGGCGCGAAGTGGTTTCAATCCACGCCCCCGGACGGGGGGCGACGCGATATCTCCCGGACCAACCTATCTTCTAAGGTAGTTTCAATCCACGCCCCCGGACGGGGGGCGACGCCCAGACGACCGCCGAGAGGATATCGCTGTCGTAGTTTCAATCCACGCCCCCGGACGGGGGGCGACAGCGGATCGTGCCGCTCCCGTCGACCGCGGTGACAGGGTTTCAATCCACGCCCCCGGACGGGGGGCGACGGCCGGTGCGAGTATCTATGTCAGATTATCATCCCCGTTTCAATCCACGCCCCCGGACGGGGGGCGACTGCCTGAGGCATACCTATGCCCGCCGGCTGCTGGAGTTTCAATCCACGCCCCCGGACGGGGGGCGACTTGAGCACGGCTCGTGAGCCGGTTGGCCCGGTTGTTTCAATCCACGCCCCCGGACGGGGGGCGACTCGGAATCCGATCGGTGAGGGCCGGGCGTCGGCGGTTTCAATCCACGCCCCCGGACGGGGGGCGACCAGGCGACGCAGCCCGTGTCGGCGACGGTGACCGCGTTTCAATCCACGCCCCCGGACGGGGGGCGACGCCCAGACGACCGCCGAGAGGATATCGCTGTCGAAGTTTCAATCCACGCCCCCGGACGGGGGGCGACGTTAGCGGCATTCTCGGGTTCCGCCCCGATCGTGTTTCAATCCACGCCCCCGGACGGGGGGCGACCGCGCAGCAGCAGGAGATCGACCAGGGCGAAAACGGTTTCAATCCACGCCCCCGGACGGGGGGCGACAGCTCGGGATCGTCGGCCAGGCCCTTGATCCGACGGTTTCAATCCACGCCCCCGGACGGGGGGCGACGTGGTCGAGCTGTTGTTGGTCCTCAACCAGTCCATGTTTCAATCCACGCCCCCGGACGGGGGGCGACCCACGGAGGGCAACGAGGGCACCACCCCGCAGGCGTTTCAATCCACGCCCCCGGACGGGGGGCGACAACAGGGCCCCGAAGTCGGCGACGAGTCCCGTCGTGTTTCAATCCACGCCCCCGGACGGGGGGCGACCAGCTCACCGCCGCGGCCGTGGCCAGCGGGGTGTGGTTTCAATCCACGCCCCCGGACGGGGGGCGACGCCACCCCCTGAAGTGGTTCTCGGCTAACGACTTCGGGGGCGGGATTCGCGAACCGCTGGGCTCGGGGCGAGCTCTCAGCGGTCGCGGAATCCTCTGCAGTCCGAATCCATATTGCCAAAGAGTGTTAGGGCGATCGCGAACCGAGCGGGGGTTTGATGCGCGCTACGGGTCCGCGCTAGAGGATCAGGGGTCCTTCCACGTCATAGCCGGGCTTGGCGCCATGATGTTCGACGCGGTTCTCCCAGTGCGAGCCCAGATGATAGAACCGCAGGCTGTCCTCCTCCGGGTCGAAGATCGAAAGGAGCCTGTCGCGGCAGGTCGCCCACTGGGAGGGGTCGACCTTCAACTCGAAGACCGAGAACTGGACCCGCTGGCCGTAGTCGAGGCAGGCGCGGGCCAGACGCCGTAGCCGACGCTTGCCGGATGGACTGGACGTCTGGACGTCGTACGTGACGAGCATATACATGATGTGGCCGCCAAGAAACAGAATCGTCGCGGTGGAAACGGTCAGGAGTCCAAGAAAACCGAAGGAGGCCCCCCGGCGGGCGCGATCATCCTTTCCAGAGGAACGGGGGGTACGCGTCGAGGTCGCCGCGGATCCAGCGAACCATGAGCAGGGCCTGGAGGTGCGGGATCATCCCGACCGTGGTCGCCTCGCCGAGGAATGGGTGCGTCAAGGTCTCGCGCTTGCGCTGCTGATACGCCGTGAGGACCGTCTTGCGCGTCGCGTCGTCCATCGCGACGGCGCCGTTGTCGAGGCGGCGGAAGCCTTCCGGCGCGATCTGACGGCGGTTGATCAACGAGAAGGCCAGGCGATCGGCGACGTAGGCCCGCAACTCCTCCATCACGTCGAGCGCCAGGCTGGGCTTGCCGGGGCGGTCGGCGTGCAGGAAGCCGACGCAGGCGTCGAGGCCCGCCGCCTCGCAGGCGGAACGCGCGTCGTGCAGGACGAGCGTGTAGAGGAAGGAGATCAATGCATTGATCGGGTCGAGGGGCGGCTGGCGGCTCCGGCCGGTGAACCGGAAGGCCTCGGGCGCGGCCGAGGGGCTGAGCAGGGCGTCGAAGGCGCCGAAGTAGTGCGTCGCCGCCTCACCCTCGAGGCCCCGCACGGCGTCGAGGGTATCGGCCCCCCGCAGCTCGTGGACTGAGGCGGCGAGGCGGGAGGAGCCTCGCTCGAGGTCGGCGACGCGCGCGGCGTCGGCCTCGGCGTCCCTGGCCGCGCGGACCAGGACGGTCCGCGAATTGGCGACCTTGGCCAGCACGATCCGCCGTGAGACGTCGAGGGCGGTCTCCGGGTCGTCGGCGAGCCGGTATTGCCGGCGTCGCACGAGGACGTTCCCGTGCGAGAAGCCCCGCACCGAGGCGAGGAAGCGGCCCCGCTCGGTCAGGAACGAGACGGCGACCCCCTGCTCGGCGCAGGCGCCGAGCAGGGCCGGTGAGCAGCCGACGCGGCCGAAGCAGACGATGCCCTCGAAGTTATGCAGGGGATATTGCGCCCGGGCCTTCCCATCGACCCGCACCTGGACGGTCTGGCCCTGCTTGGCGAGGTACGAGCCCTGGGTGGTGATGTAGAGCGTATTGAGATGGGTCTTCATGATTCGATGGGTCCTGGGTCCGCCGCCGCAGGGACGACGGCATTGAGGAGGCGATCGAAGGCGGCGCGGGCGGACCCGAGCCGGCCCAGGCGGGGGAGGCACAGGCCCTGGAGGGAGCAGCGGTCGCACTTGCGCCCGGGCTCGGCCGGGGGCGTACGACCGCGAGCGGATCAATTCATGGAGCCGCATGGCCGTGTCGATCGTCAGCCGGCGCAGGTCGGGGGACATCTCGACGGGGACGCGGCGGCGGACCTTGCCGTAGAAGATCTCGCCCCGCGGGACGGGATGCCCGGTCATCTCCTCCAGGCAGAGGGCCTGGGCGCAGAGCTGGACGCGGTCGCAGTCGTTCTTCTTGGGCCGGCCCCGCTTGTACTCGACGGGCACGGGGGATTCGCTCCCCTTCGTCGCGACGACGTCGGCGATGCCGAACAGGCCGAGTTCGTAACTGTGCACGGGCACGCCCCGGAGGGTACGCTCCCGGGGCCTGGTGGTCGGCTTCCCGCCATGGGCCTTCTTGTGCAGGATGTTCCCCTCGGCGGTGAAGCGATTCTCCGCCCAGAGCCGCTCCACGTGGATGAGCGCGCACTGCCGCTCGCAGTAGAGCAGGTGCTGGAGGGCGGAGATCGGGAGGAATTCGGACTCCTTGTAGGGCATGGTCTCAGGTCCATTCGATCCAGCGTTCGATCGTGACTCCCTCGGGCAGGTTTTCCCGGTCAACGGTCAGCTCGTAGTCCTCGTTTCAATCCACGCCACCGGGCGGCGGGGGCGACGCTCCTCGGTAGGGCATTGGTCTTAGGCCCAGTCGATCCAGCGCTCAACGGTGATCCCTTCCGGCAAGTTCTCCTGGTTGACGGTTAACTCATAATCTGCCAGCGAGCGAGGGGGGCGGCCTTCCCCGTCGCCGTCCGCTTCGCCCGGCAGGGGCTGGACGCCGGGCCTGGGCCGGCACCGCACGCGGGAGAACAGCCGATCGGCCCGGGCGTTGCCCAGCGGGCTCTCGTGACGGAAGGCGATGCAGGCGACGGGCCGCATGTTCGCCCTGGCGGCGGACCTGTCGGACTCGAACATCTGGTCGAGTGCGCGCTTGAGCAGGCCCAGGTCCTCCTCGGAGAATCCCGTCCCGTTGGTCCCGCCGGCCAGGTTCGGGTTGACGTAGCCGTGGACCCGATAGAGGCCGTAGGGGACGGTGAATTTGCGGCCCATGGTGCGATTGCCGCCCTCCTGAGCCTTGGCCTCGGCCTCGGTGGTGACGGCGCAACGCGTCACGTGCGTGCTCGCTGCTGAGAATCGGGTGGATTGAACGCGCGAAGCCGAACTGGATCGGGCCGCGGACCTGGCCGCAGTTAGTGTCGGTCGTCATCACGGCGCCGAAGGCGCGGATATCGAAGAAGTTGTCGCACATCCATCGCGTCAACCGCCTGTCTTCCTCGGCCCTGTCCTTCCCCTTGGAAGAGCGCTTCTTGGGGTTAGGGTCGATCTCCAGCGCGACATAGGCCCGCTCGTGCTGCTGGTTGAGGACGGCCTTCTCCTTCACGTAGATCTCGAAGGGCGGCTTCTCGCCGTGCGTCAGGCCGACGAAGTTGCGGATCTTCCGCTTCAGGCAGACGTCGGTGACGAGCCCCTGCCCGGTCTCCGGGTCGATTCGCGGCAGATTCCCGGCGTCGGGGTCGCCGTTGGGATTGCCGTCGGTGATGTCGAAGAAGTAGACGAAATCGTAGCGAGAGGTCAGCGGATTAGTCATTGCTGGACTCCTGTGTCTCCTGGCTGGGGCTGTCTTCCTGATCCGCGAAGAACGGTCGCAGCGCTTCATGGACAACGCGCTCGTCGTAATCTTGCTCGCGAAAATCGAGGACGATCAATCGACCTTGGGGACCGCCCTCTGGCGTGATACCGAAACGTTCGTATGCACGCAGCTTGATGTTCCAGGTGTCGTTGTACTCGGGCATGTTCATGCCCAGCACTTCAATGAACAGGTCCTTGCCGCGTCCGCGCCGCACCACGAAGTCCGGCCACCTCTCGCCTTCATCGAGAAGGGCGCGAGGCTCGTAGATGTAGTCCAGCTTGAAGCGATGGAGGGCATCGGCGACCTTCACCTCCAACTTGGACCGAACCCACTCGCCCTGAGCGGTCTGGAACCGCTTCCATTCCTTACCTGCTTGCCGACCATGTCCAGGTATTGAAGTTGCTGGTAGAATCCGAGGGCGAACAGAGTTTGCTTCCTCAACGAGAGTTGCGAAGGCACGTCGTCCTGGAGTCTCACGTTGATGGCCTTGAGTTCGTCGTGGATGAAGTCCGGTAGGTTGCCCTCAAGTTTCGGAATGTGTCCGGTCTCCGCCGCGCGCTCGAGACGGCCCAGCATGAGGCCCGGCATGGCCATCACGCTCCCCATGTTGCGACGGACGACTCCCGCGTTGACCTTGCCGAGAGCCTGCTCCTGCGTGAACGCGAGAACCGCCAGGAGCCGGCCGCAGTGATAGGCCTTCTCCGGATGCTCCTTGTTCAGATAAACATCCACATCAAAACTCCTTTCGCGTTTGAGAAACGCCTTGAGGATCGCGGCGCGGCGATGGGGCACCTCGCCATCAGCACGGATACGACGAACGATCGCGTTGAGAAGCATCTCCGGGAAGGATGGAAGTCCCGCGAGGATGGCCCGGGCGACGCTGCCGGCGAGTTGAGGCGAGGGCCTTTCACCTCGACGCGACGTCTCTGCGACAGTTGCCTGGATGGACATCAAGGGTTCGCTGCTCGGCTGCCCGACGATCTGCAGATCCTCGGCGTGTTGGGCGAGCCGCTCGGCGAATTGCCGCACGGTCCCCGCGAGCCAGAAGCGAACGTTCAGACGACTTTTGTTGGGCGAGAGGCCGAGGACGTAGAACGGAGCGTCCGGGTCCTGGATCCGGTCTGAGAGGAGCCCGCGCCGCGCGGCGTCCAGAGAACCCCGGACGCGATCCACCGTCGCCGCGTGCTCCGCCGGTTCCTCACTCGAAGCGTCCTCACCGAAGATCTGGCGGAGCATCTCTTCGGCGTCCGCCCCACTGGCCCGGTCCGACCAGAACACGACCGTCGCGTCGCCGATCCGAGTCCGCCGCGCGCCGTCGGCCAGCAGGCGATCGAGGGCCGTGGTGTAGCGGAAGGCGTCGCGCGTGCCGACCGGGGCATTGTAGCTCTGGGACTTGCCGTAGCTCTCGAACGCGTCATTGTTGAACGAGACGATGGCCGCGCCGGATGTGTTGGCTCCGGCCACGCCGCTCAGTTGCGGGTGGAGCCGCGCCAGTTCTTCTTCCTCGCCATTGACCAGGGACACCCCGGTCACGACGGGCCCGTCCTCGACCTGCGCCGCCGCGCGCCGCGACCAGGCCGATCGGACCGCCTCGCCCTGATGGACATAACCCTCCCGGGCGCGGAGCTTGAACACGACGTTGAGGCCGGCGGCCTCGTCCCAGGTCGGCAGTTGCTCGGCCCGGGCCGGCTCCCAGCGTTCCAGGAACCAGCAGAGCGCCGAGAACCCCTCGTCGCCGGCCAGTTCGTCGCGGAACGATAGGTGGAGGTCGCGAAACGCGGAGAACATGTCGGCCGCCCGGTCGGGCTTGCCCTTGTTGTCGCGGCCCAGGGCGTAGCCGGTGTTGTCCCAGCAGAAGAACGGCTTGAGCCCGGTGCCGGAACGGCCGCCGCCGTCGGGGACGAGCAGCGACCTGGGGAATGGCTTCCCGCGGTCGTTGCGCTCGCGGATGTCCTCGAAGGCGAAAAGCGACCCATCGGGTTCCAGGACGATGCAGAAGTGAATCTTCTCGGCCGCGAAGCCGACGTCGGCCACGGTCTGGCTCGGATCGTCCGCCAGCCGACGGTAATAGCCGATCAGCGCGGGTAGGAGACCGCTGGTGGGCTGCGTCATCGTCGCACCCCCTTGCCCGACGGGGGCGGTACGTCCATGACGCCGTCGTGCAGCGAGCGCGCGGAAGAACCGGGGCGTCATGCCGTCGTCGAAGTCGATGTCGTGGAGCATGTAGCCCAGGTCGCGCTCGTCCCGGAGTTCGGGATGCACCTCGGGGAGGGCCTGGCCGTCCTCGATCGAGCGCGAACTCGGCGGGGAACTCGCGGCAGCCTAGATACGGGCGCTGGAAGCAGCGGCCGTCGCGGGCACGACGATTGAACTGGTCGAGATGCTTGCCGGCGTTGTTCTCGCCGCCGAGGATGTCGAAATGGGCCTCGATCACGTAGGCCACGTCGCGCAGGATGGTCGCGGCGCGCTGTTGCCGATCCTCCTCGACGTACATCCCCAGGCTGCCGCGGCCATTCTTCATGGCGGTCGCGACGGTCCCCGCGGGGATCTTGCTGGCGACCTCGTTGCGCCGGAGCGACGTGAAGCGGATGGGCCTCAGCACGCGGATGCGCGTGATCCGCCAGCGGATCTCCGGCTTCCAGTAGATCGCCTCGACGACCCCGCGCGCCGCCGAAGGCGTGATGACGTCGTAACTCACCCGCTCAACCTTCATCTCCGGGCGGGTGAAGCAGGCGAAATCGCCCCAGACCTCAAGTTGAATGCTCATGAGACTCGCGAATCCTCCTCTTGTGCCAGGCGATGTAGGACGCATCAAAGAATGAGCCTGTCCGGATCGAGCCCAAGGACATCGAATCGCAGCCCCACCTTGCCGTCATACGCCTCGTCATTGCCGACGTAGTATCTCCCGTGACGTTCCAGTAGTGCGCTGTTCTGGAGCAGCCTCCGTAAACCTTGTTCGTAGACGCCGACGACGTAACGCTGCGCCTTGCGGTCGAAGGCGCGGAGCTGCCAGGGTTCCGGAGGATCGGGAAGACCCTCGAGCTCGCGGATCAAGGCCCGGCCGCGCTCGCCGTGGGGGACCAGCAAACGGACTTGCGCATCGTCGATGAGGCGATACGCCTCGGCGGCCGTGCGAAACTGGGCATGCAGGAGGTGCTTCTTATCGGGGGCAAAGCAGTCCATGATGCTTTGCTGCTCGGCGCCGCGATCCCAGCCCTGCCCGTCGTCCCCGCCCTGCTGCCAGTAGTGGAGGCGGAAGTAGTGCTCGACGGCCTGCGGCGAGAGCAGGTCGCTCAAATGGTCCGGCGCGACCTGGCGGAAGCAATCGGCGGCCCGACTGATCGAGGGATCCGTCGGAAACGCTTTCGCGTCGTAGTCGAAGACGAACACGCGGCCGAGTCGCGGTTGCCCGTCCTCCGTCATGAGGACACCCTCGCGGTTGCAGCGACCCGCGGCCTGCGCGATGGAGTCCAGTCCCGCGGCCGCGCGATACACCGCCGGGAAATCGACGTCCACGCCCGCCTCGATCACCTGGGTGGAGACGACGCGGCAGGGTTCGCCCGCGCGGAGGCGGCGGCGGATCTCGGCGACGACTTCCGCACGGTGCGCGGCGCACATGGAGGCGCTCAGGTGCAGCACGTCGGGGTCGTCCAGGAGCGCAAACAGGTCCGACGCGTGCCGTCGCGAGTTGACGACGCAGAGGACCTGGCGCTCGCCCCGCAGGCGATCGACAAGCTCTGGATTCTCCAGCCGGCCCAGGAGCTCGACCGAGGTGCGCCGCAGCGTCCGGTGGAGCGAGACCGGGTCGTCGATGATGGGCGTGGCGCCCTCCAGCCCGATGGGGAAGCGGTCACGTTTCTCGACCGCGGGCTGAGTCGCGGTGCAGAGGACGACGGTCGCCCCGTAGTTCTTCACCAGTTCCTCGAGCGCGGCGAGGGTCGGGGCCAGCAGGCGGGGGGGCAAGGTCTGGGCCTCGTCGAGGATGATGACGCTCTTCGCGAGGCGGTGGAGCTTTCGGCAACGCGACGGCCTGGAGGCGAAGAGCGACTCGAACAGTTGCACGTTTGTCGTGACGATGAGCGTCGCGTCGAAGTTCTCGGCGGCCAGGCGCAGGCGGTCGGATTGCCGGGCGGGGTCGTCGGAGTCCAGGTTGCCGTGATGCTCCAGGACTTCCCCGCGGAGGTCGCCGAGTGCCTCCCGGAACACGTCGGTCGTCTGCTCGATGATGCTGGTGAAGGGGATGGCGTAGACGACTCGCCGCAGCCCGTGCGCGGCGGCGTGCGACAGGCCGAACGCCAGCGAGGAGAGGGTCTTGCCACCCCCCGTGGGGACGTTGAGGGAGAAGAAGCCCGGCGCCTCGCTCGCCTTCTCCCGGCAGAGGGCGAGGACTTCCGCGCGCCGTCGGTTGACCGGCGTGTCGGCGGCGTTGCGCCGCTTTTCCGCCAGGTGCCTGTCCAGGCGCTCGAGCAGCATCGCGCACGAAGGCGGATCATCCGGCCGCCGCCCGGCGCGCGCCAGATTCATGAACCGCTCCGTATCCAGGAAATCGGCGTCTACGAGGCAGGAGAAGAGCATCCGCGTGTAGAAGGCGAGCGCGAAGCCGGGGCGTCGGGGCCAGAGCCAGGGGAGCGGAGGCAAGCGCCGCCCCAGGATCTCGGCCGGTGCGGCGTCGATCGGTTCGATGGTCTTCTCCAGGCGGGCCGAGAGCCCGGACTCACCGCCGACGTTGTCGGGCAGGCCGGCGTGATGGCCGGCGATGCAGTAGGACAGCAGTCGGCCGGCGGGCCCGAGCTGCGCGGCGTGCTGGGCGCCGGCCGTCGAATGGTCGACGCGGCCGGTCATCTCGGACTCGTGGGTGACGTCGCCCGATCCGGCACTCTTGCTCAGGTAGGCCTGAAAGGCGTCGCTAAACTTGCCCAGGTCGTGCCAGAGACCCCCCAGGCCGCCCCACTCAGCCGAGCCGAAAGCTGTTGCGAATCTTTCGGCGCGGCTGGCCGTATCCTGAAGATGATCCGTGAGCGGATGCCATTCCTCCCTCGGTCGTCCCCAAAGGGTGTGGGCGTACGGTATTGGCGCGATGATCCACCTCCTGCCGTGGTGGAAGACGATCCCGGCGGTGCGTGTTCTTACAGTATGATATTCTTTTGTACCCTTGACGCAAGAGGTGTGGTAGACCGAACTGTCCACAATCCGGGCTGTTTGGTCGAAATCGGTATCGTTCCATCTTTTTTCTCTCCCGCCCGTTGGACCACCCGGCCGGCCGGAAGAGGCCCGGGCCGCCGACCCGCCGGTCGCCGTGCAGCTCCGGCACGATCCGGCTCAGAGCCAAGGACAGGGCGTATCCGTGATCCAGGGGGATCGTGGTCCCGACCAGCACGAACGAGAGATCGATCACAGCCATGGCGAGCGCCTTCGATTACGGATAAGAGAGGAGACCGACGAAGGGCGTCGGCGTCCCAGGTTCGACACGGAATTCCGGCCGTTCGCTGCTGGGCGGCCGGACGACGTTAACACGGAACCGCCTCATTTGACCCACCTCGGTTGGAAATCGGATTCTGTCCACCACTGTTTATCCGCACAAGTGGGTGCCAGACCGAAAACAGTAGTTCTTGCTTTCCAGACGACCGGATCGGACGTCAGGCTCGAAAGCCTGACTTACGTTGACCGGATCGGACGTCAGGCTCGAGAGCCTGACCTACGTCGGTCCCGCGGGTCCGTTGCGGTTCGATCGCCCGTCCGGACCCGCCGGGGCGTGGTCGTGGCCCGCCGGCGCCGTCGGCTGGCCCGTATAGGCCACGAGCATTCGCTCCAGTTCGGCGGCGATCTCGGCGCGGAGAGACTCCGACTCGAGCACGAAGGCCGCCGCGCCGTAGCTCAGCACCCGGCTCTTGATCTCGACGGTGCTCGATAACCGGAGCCGGAGGATCAGGCTGCCGTCGCGCTGCGGGGTGATCACCTCGCTCTTGTGCCATCGCGACTCGCGGGCGTGGCGGGCGGCGGCGGGCAGGAAGCGGATGACGACCGTGACGTCGTCGTCGCCATCGTAGATGCCCAGCGAACCCTCCAGGAACGCGTCGACGTCGAAGTCGCGGTAGCGCTGGAAGACGATCTTACTGACCTCGGCGTCCTCGATCCGGTTAACCTTGTACGTCTTCACCTGATCCTGCTGCGGGTCGACGGCCACCAGGTAGAGCGCGCCGTTGCCCATCCGGACCAGCCGCAACGGATAGACGTCGCGGGTGGCCGGCTCGGTCGCTCGCTCCGAGCGATAGGTGATGTGCGTGGCCTTGTAATCCTCGATGCCGACGGTCAACGCCTCCAGGATCTCGGCCTTGCTGGAGTAGTCGCGGTGGACGGCCTCGGTGCAGTGCAACATCCGCGAGAACGTGTCCAGGTAGCTCGCCGCGTGGTCGCCGAGCGAGCTGCGGATCTTCCGCCAGGCCCCGCTGGCCGCCTCCCAGAACGGCGTCCCGGCCATCGATTCCATCAGTTGCCGGCCCAGGAACAGCGCCGCCGCCTCGTCGAAGGTGAACTCCAGCGGCGGCCGGTTCCAGGACTCGCCGAGCTTCCAGGTCTTCTTCCCGCGCTCGCCCGTCCGCTCCTCGATGGGAACGGCCATCTGCTTCAGGAAATCCAGGTCGCGCCGGATCGTCTTGTCGGTCACGCCGAACTCGTGGACCAGGTCGCGGATCGTGACCCCCAGCCTCCGGGCGCCCAGCAGGCGGATCAGGTTGAAACGCCGCACCATCTGAGGATCTTCCGCCATCGCACGGTCCTCATCGGTTCACCTTCGGACACCCGCGTCGCCCCGTGTCAGGCCGACCTCGCCAGCTTCATCGCCATCATACAAGGTTGCCTGGTCAGGTGATGTCCAACGTGACCGGCGTTCAGGAACGAAGCGATCGCGACCCGGATCACCGGCCCCGGGAGCAGCGACCCCCCCGGACCCTCACGATGCAACCCCATCGGCCGGTCCCGCCGAGACGCAACGACAAACCGCCCCATCGTGTTTGCTAATTCGCAAATCCGTCGCATAATATAGAGTGGAGGAGTGTCGAATCTGGACATGAACGACAGGACGGCAGATGACCAATCCGGACGGTAAGCCTGAGACGGAATCGACTCGCCAGGGCCGCAGGCGACGGGAGAGGTGAGATCGTGCGCGGACCCAGTCATCCAAGCGCGGAAGCCATCATACACCTAGAAAGGTGGGCCATCGGTCATGAGATCCTCGCGCGCAGCCATCCTGGCGATCATGGATTAATTCTTGCTATGATAGATTCATCGCCTCGAGTCGATCGCTCGGCCAGCACGGTGTCGGGACGGGGTCGAAACCGACGAAACGAACCCAATTCTGCCAGAATGGCAGTGACAGAGGCGAGTCCACCGAGAGAAATCGCGCGAACGAAGCCAACTGGCCCCTGGTGGAAGAAGGGGAATCTGCGAAACGAACCCATTCCTTCATTGTTTCTTCACATTCGGCCGATCGTGTGCGATGAGGGTTGCATGCAATGGACTCGAGGCTCGCGTCTTGATGACGTGGACGAGTCCGCCACCCCGATTCTGCGAAACGAACCCAATCCTGCCAAAATGGCGGTCGCCCTCGTCTCGGCCGGCGCCCCGGAACGTGACGAACGAAGCCACGATGAGCGGGGAGAAGGGGATTGCACCGATCGGAGAAGTCTTGTCGGGATCGGCCGGGCCGGGAGGACCCCGGTCGATCGGGTGGGCGGGATCGGGAAACCCGAGTCCGACTCCTCGGCGGGATCGGGTGGGTATGGGAACGAGTCGCGCGCGAGGACGGGGCCGGGGGACGGGAGCGACGGAGGAAGGCATCGTGCGTGCGAGGACTCGGCGCCGCTGCGCGTCCGGCCGTTCCCGCGGCATCAGGACCGCCTCGATGACCCCGGACAGCAAGTCGGTCAGAGGATGGACGAGAAGCCCCCGAAGGCGGCCCGTAGGGTGCTCTGTGAGCACCGAGGTGCCAGCCCCGGCGGTACCCCGGTGCTCACAGAGCACCCTACAATGCCTCCCGCCAGGCCTTCTCGTACATTCTCTGAGACAAGGTGCGGGAAAGTCATGAAGAGCCTACCCCTTCGGGAGATCGACGAATGATCCGCTTATTCCTCTTCACCAATCACGAGGCAACTGCGGCCATCCTCTCCATGGATGAAAGGCATCGACCGATGCTGCTGGCCGTGTCGGAGACCATCGCGCTGACACGCCTTTGGAGCGGTTGATGTCCGCGGAGTGAGAGGGAGGGCGATGGCCGCCAACGAACTCAAGGAATATCGCCCGGAGCGGTCGAGGTTACTATCATGGCGAGTGGCATCATCGGCCGGGCGGATCACTCGCGAAGGTTCTGACCACATCGAGGGCAGCCAATGGACCTGGAATCGGCGCTCGGGATTGTCGCCGGTGGCGTGAATCCTGACCAGGGTATCCACCCGGAGGCCTTCCGATTGGCCGCGGGCATGGTCGAGCGGGCTCGCACCCCGGATGCCTCCGCGGCCGCCTGCCCGGCGGACAGGCGGATCGAGTCGTTCCTGGGCGAGCACTTCCGCGACCTAGCCCTGACCGAGGCGCTCCGTCTCCCCGCCGAGCAGCTCATCCTGCCCCGGCACGGGATCGCCCGCGCGCTCTCGATCCCCGAAGGGGAGAACAGCTACCGCAACCCGATCCTGCGGTCGTACCGCGTCCGCAACGGCATCCTCCACAACCCGCTCAACGACCGGCGCACCACGAGCGGCACGTTCCACGTCACCGAAGGCGGGCTCCCCATACCCGGGGACAAGAAGGCCGTGCCCCGGGCGGTATTCGCCGCGCTGTTCCGGCACGCGCTGACCCCGCCCGACGACGTCGCCATCGTGCCCTTCACGGCCGACCGGCCGGAACCGCTCCGCATCTTCGTGTCCCTCCTGCTGAGGCCGGTGGTCCGGCCCGGGGTTCCCGGCGTCTGCGCCGAGGGCTCCATGGAGGTCCGCTTCTTCGCGCCCGGTAGCCTGGTCAGCAACCTGGACTTCGTCGAGTCGATCTTCGGCAACGCCGGCGACCCCCGGTTGCCGAGGAACGACGCCGGCCTGGACGTCGAGCACTGGACGGGCCATACGGGCTGCGTGATCCTGGCCCCCCACCTGACCCGCCTGACGAAGCGCGAGCTGGGGCTGCCCTCATGGGACGAGGCCACCGGGCGCCAGCGGCGGGACAGCATGTGTTGGCGGGATGCCGGCGAGCGGTACAACGAGGGTGTCGCGTTCAAGGTCACCTGCCGGAGCGAGGCGGGGGTCATCATTACGCTGATCGCGGACAACTACTTCGGCTATTGCAAGAAGGAGGTCAAGACGCAGATCTCCTTCGCCGCGAACCTACTCGGCGACGTCGAGGAGGAGCATTCGGGGGCGGCGCTGGCCTTCGCCAGCTATAACCTCGGGTTCGAGTTCGACGCGAGGAACTATCCGGGACACGGCCGATCGCTGGACGAAGTGGCTCGCGACGACCCGGGGGCGATGGACCTCCGCCCCGAGGGCCATGCAGTTGACACGCGCCTCCCGGGGCTGATCTACGTCCCGGCCGACGCGCGGGCCAGCGTGCCGGAGCTGAAGGTGTGGTGGGACCACGAAGGCCGGGAGCAGTCGATCCCGCTGGCGCGGGGCACGACCTACATGACGCCCTCGGGGTACAAGGTCCGGCTCGAGAAGCACCCCGGGGCCTCGAGCTGGCGGCTCATCGGGACCGTGGCGGAGGGCCTGTTCTGTCACAAGCCCTGCACGGTGAGCGGGGGGGGCAAGAGCGAGATCTCCAAGAGCCTTCGCGACTACATGATCTACGGGCCGATCTTCGTGGCCGACGTGGACAGGGACTTCGACCTGGTGCAACAGATCTTCGACCGGGACTATTCCGACCGCTGGAAGCCCGGCCGGGGCCCGGGGGACTACGCCGTGCGTGCGAGCCGTCCGGTGCTCAGTCCGCGGCGGTCGCTCGGCAGCGTGATCAAGCTGCTGACCCCCTCGGACGACTACACCGACGCCTACCGCGAGTGGCTGGCGTCGTTCCCGAATTACATCTTCCCGATCGTGTTCATCATCAAGCGGTTCGCGCCGCCGGAGGCTCTGGAGCACTGGCGCGAGCTATTCGGGGTGGACGTCATCAACGGCTTCCCGGGGCACGAGCTGAAGGCGTACGGGCGTAAGCTGGTGGGCTCGTACCTGCGAGTCGGTCTCACGGGGCTGGGATGGCGGACGTTCAAGCTGCGGCAGGACTTCATCGCCGCGGACAAGGTGCAACTGGGCGACGACATCACGGCGTCGGTGGTTGTGCCCCCGCGACAAGTGGGGCCGGTCGGGCCGATGGCGACCGCCACCGGAGGCGCGAGCGCGAAGTTCGCGGTGAACTGCGAGGCTCGGCTGTTCCAGCGGCCGGACGACGCCATCCACCGCGGCCTCGACCGGCAGACCGAGGCCGACCTCTCGCGGCCGGACAACTTCCTCTCCAACTACGAGCCGATGACCTCCGTGCGGGCCAGGGACATGGCCGACCGGGTCACGGAGTTCGAGGAGTTCACGGCCCCGATGCAGCAATTACTCAGGGACGCGGCCAATGCAGCGACGGGCTACGTGGTGTGCTCGGCGCACCCGAGGCTCGTGGACGGCCGACCGAGCAAGAACCCGCGGTACCTCCAGACCCGTCCCGACCTGCTCGATCCGGCCCCGGCCTGCATCGCGGAGCGCGGGATGCGACTGGCGCGGGGCATCCCGGGGGACCGGCCGCTCCACGTACCCGTCGCTGCAGTGCTCCTCGGCCGGCGGAGCAATCCCCCCGAACCCGCCGCGGGCATCCGCCCCCTGGCGGTCTACGGCCCCATCCACTACCAGGAACTGCCCGAGCTGTTCATGGATTTCATCTGCTCCCTGACCGGCAAGAGCCCGTTCGACAACGGGCGCCGGTTCCGAGGGGGCGTTGACCAAGGGGCCCTTCAACGCCCTGAGGCCGATCCACGACCTGAACGCGGCGCTGGTCTCCTACGTGGTGACCGGCCTGGCGGGGTTCTCCACCTGCGCCGGGTTCGTCGGGCCCGCAATGCGGGTTGACCATGACATCAGCCTGCTCATCCCGGAGGTGTGGTGCCGGATGGACGCCCGCGAGCGCGACCCCGCCTTCCTGATCGGCGAAGGCCACCTCGAGGCCCTGGTCGACTTCGAGCACGACGGCCGACCGGTACTCGCGAGCCGGCTGGGTTACCGCGTCACCATGAAGTTCGCTCGCACCTTCTTCGGGCGAGTATTCGACTACCCGGCCCGCGTCTTCGACGAGGCGTTCCTCCGGCCGGAGACCCAGGACCTCGGGGCGTTCGTGGACGGGATCCACAACATCACGGAGGCCCAGCAACGCGTCGCACGGCAGTACTCCGAGGACGGGTCCATCGAGGATGCCTGCCCGCCGCTGCGGGCCCTGCTGACGGTGATGGCCGAGGGGTGCTACCGGGGCATGGACGCGCACCACCCGGGCCTCCGGGGGATGTTCACGCGGGAGTCGCTGATGGGCAGTGACTGGTACCGCGAGCGTCTGGAAGCCAAGCGGGGCGCCGACGCACGGCTGTGGCGTTGACACCTGGAGTACCTGGAGCAGGCCCTCTCCCGCGACGCGCGCGACACGCCGGGCCTGGCGCCCGAGCTGGAGCGCCGCCGGGACCTCGCTCGCGGAGAGCTGGAGCGGGTGACGTCGGAGGGCTATCTCGATTCGCTGGTCGGCACCCTCGGCCTGGACCCGGCCCTCCTTCCGCGACCCTCGTGAGATTCAGCCGGTCGGATTCTTTCCGGGGAACCGGAGCCTGGGACCCGCCCCCGGCCACCGACTCGCAGGTGGGGGATGCCTCTTCACCCGCGGCGACACCATGACATGCCTTCGACTGCGATGGGATGCCCGGCGGGTGCCCGCCGAGAAGGGGCAGCGGGTCTGCGCCCGGACATCCGGCGGATCATCCGGTCCGCTGGCTACACCTTGAAGAAGGCCCGCGAGGTCCTGGGCAGCAACGACCCCGATTACCAGGAGGAGCTGGCGAAGCTCCAGTCCATTCGCCCGTCCACACCCGACGGCCGGTAGGAGCAGAAGACCGGCCCGAACATGACCAGCCTCGGGTTCGGTGAACAGGGCCAAGGCGCCCTGCGGGTAGGAACGGCGACCCGAAGAGGCGTTCGGTCGGATGAGGGGTTGTCTACGTCTCAGGCCGGCCCCTGGCCGTAGAGGTGCTGGACGGGCGTCTTGTGGCCCCAGGCGACCTGGTCGCGCGTCAGGCCGAAGACCGCAGCGATGCGGTCGCGCTCCAGCGGGCTCGGCGTCCACCGGCCGAGAACGATCGCCAGCACTCGCTGCTCATCCACGTTCGAGCGCTCGGCCAGTTGCCCGGCGTCAATCCCGCTATCGACGCAGAGTTGCTCGATGGTCTTGAGGGGGTCCGACATGATCGCTGCCTCCGCACTGCCGATAAGGCGGGAGCGCCGAACGGCCAGGCTCAGCTCCGGTTGAGGTTATCCCGAACCGTGATTCGACGAATCGCGAGATCAGCCGGGGTCCGACCGTGCAGGCAGCCGAGGCCTAGCTCTCGTCCCATGATAGCCCGGTCCCTTGCCGCGGTATAAGAGGTTGCGGCGCACTTGGCTCAGCGATAGCCGACGGACAACAATCAAGGGGTCCAGTGGCCGTCCATAGAGTCGCGCAGGTTCTGCGACAAATGACGCACCCCCGCACAGGCCGGAACATTAACGTACGAGGGAATTGACGGCTCGATCGGGTTCTCTGCCAAACGGGATATCCGGACTGAAGGCCCCGGGCAAGTTCGCCCCGAAGGCCCGGAGCGGCCGGGACCCGCCGGGCTCACGTGTTGACCAGCCCCGTCTCCCCCTGAGCCATCTGACGGGTGAGGATGGCGAAGTGGAGATGGAGGACGCACTTCCAGGCGAACTGGAAGAGATAGCGCGGCGGCCGCCGCGCGGCGAGCAGGCGCCGCAGGTAGCGGGCATAGGCCGGCCGATAGGGCCGGGTCCGGGGGTCGGCCCAGAGGCGGGCCAGGATACCGACGGCGGCGAGGAGCGTCAGCGTCTGGACCTTCAGGTACGACAGCGGCCGATGGCGGCGGAGCCAGATCATCTTGGCCGTCGCCAGTGGGAGACGGCCCTCGATGAACAGGGCGCCGAACCGCGCGAAGTAGTTCTCGTCATCGTAGAGCCGCTCCATCAGGCCGACCCACCCGTCGCATAGCTCCGCGCGGCTCATCCCCAGGGGGATGATGTTCGTGGCGATGCGCGGGTCGTCGGCCGCAGCGTTGTCGACCCGGCCCGCGGCCTCCAGTCGGTCGTACAGCGGGGTCTTCGGGATCGCCGAGAGCATCCCGGCCATCGCCCCGACGACCCGCGCCCGGCTAAGGAAGTCGAACTGCCGGTCGAAGACCCCCGCGTCGTCGCTGTCGAAGCCGACGATCATACCGGCGTAGACCTCCAGCCCCGCCTCCTGGACGCGGCGGACGCGCTCCAAGAGCGATCCGCGCACGTTCTGGTACTTCTTCGTCTCCCGCAGCGCCCCCTCGTCGGGGCTCTCGATGCCGATGAACACCGCGACCAGGCCCGCCTCGGCCATCAGGCGCATCAGCTCCTCGTCCTCGGCCAGGTCGAGCGATGCCTCGGTGAAGAAGGCCACCGGGTAGCCGTGGGCCCGCTGCCAGGCGATTAATGCACGGAGGATGACCTTCGCGGCCTTCTTGTTGCCGATGAAGTTGTCGTCGACGAGGAAGATGACGCGGGCCCCCAGACGGTGCTGCGCGTCGGCCTCGGCCACGACCTGCTCGGCCGTCTTGACGCGCGGGCGGCGGCCGAAGATGACGATGATGTCGCAGAACTCGCACTGGAACGGGCAGCCGCGCGACGTCTGGACGCACCCCATGGCGTAATGGCGGAACGGGACGAGGTCGTATCTCGGCATCGGGACCCGCGTCATGTCGGTCTTCTCGGCCTGCTCGTACTGCGCGGCGTGCCGGCCGTGCGCCCAGTCGTCGAGGAACCGCGGCCAGGTCTCCTCCGCCTCGCCGACGAAGGTCACGTCGATCAGGCCAGCCTCGAACCAGCCCTCCGCCACGCTCACCCAGGGGCCGCCGACGACGACGAAGGCGCCCGGGCGCGTAGTTCGACGAGGATCTGGTGCATCCGGTCGCGCTGGACGGTCATGCCGGTCAGGCCAACGATGTCGAACGCGCCCAGGGCGTCGAGATCCAGGTCCTGCACGTTCTCGTCGATGAGGACGACCTCATGGCCGGGCGGGGTCAGGCCGGCGAGGGTCGGCAGCGCGAGGACCGGCATGTTGGCCTTCTTGCCGAGCAGGGGAAGCGCATGGTTGAGGCCCCAGAAGGAGGTGGGGAAGCGGGGGTTGATCAGGCAGATCCGTGCCATGAGGGGGCCCTGGCCGGTGGGTGATCGAGATGGGATGCCGAGGGCGACGCGCGGATCGGCACGGGCTTCGTCGAGGATTCCACTCATAACCCGGAACGCGATCGGTGAAAAGCACCCAGCGTCCGAAGCGGGACGGATTCGGGCGAGGAAGGCGGGACGACTCGCTACCGGGACGAGCGATCGGCGTCAGCCTTTGCGCAGTCTGCCGCGATGGCCAGCCGGGACGTTATCGCCGAGACTTCCCGGTTGAGGCGGTCACTCCTGCGGCACGGCCCCTGATCCGGGCGACCTGGGTGCCCATAGGACGAGGTCGCACCGGCCCGGTGGCCGGGATGATGTCCAGTCCGATTTGCCAGCCTGCATGCGAGGGATCGCCTACGCTGCGAGGCTTGGATGGGCTCGGCCGCCCGCCCGCTCCGAGCCAGTAGGGACGCTTCAATCCCCGATCCGTCGCGGTGCCCAGGTGCGTCGCCAACCCCGTTTCACTCTCGAGCGGAATCGGACATAACTGATGCGTCCACGGCGCAGAATGACGCAGCGAGCTATGAGAGACATCTGAGCCTATTTCGAAATCGCGGAGCGGAGCGGCCCCAAGCGTTGGGGATCACTTCGGCGACGGCTGGGCCGAGACGTCCGAATCCGCTACTCGTCCGCTACTCGACGGTTGGCGTCATCTCATCGGCCAGCTCGCCCGACCCGTCGTCGGGCAAGCTCTTGAGATAGGTCCCGACCAGGGCTTCCTCGGAAGGTGGGAGGGCGCCGCGCTCACGGTGATAGATCTCCGTGGCCAGCATGATCACGAGCTCGCGGTATGACTTGCGGTACGGATGAATCGGTGGCCAGGATGTGCTGGCTCTGTTATCCCAGAGGATTCGCACCTTGGCGTCGCGGGTCGTGACCAGCCAGCTTGCCACTTCCTGCGGTGGTAGAGCGCGGGCTCCGGCAGGCGCAAGAGGACGGACGGGGTAAAGCGCCACGCTGATTGGCTTCAACGTGGTTAGCGGAGCCCGAACGGCCGGCTTCCGTAACCCATCTCGCGGGTTTCCACATGCACCAGCCAATTGGCACAGAGCAGCTTCACGACACGGCGGCTGCGTTCGGGCTCGCGCAAGAGGAAGCGCCACGCCGCGTCGATGGATTCGATGATGTCGGCCGACTACTGCATGGCGCCCAGGCAAACAGTCCATTGAGGGCCAGCACAGTCAATTGGTAAGCATTCACGTCCCCACATAAGGTTAAATCCTACGAGATGAGCGGCGGGTGGTGTCCTACGCTGGCTGAACGGCCGGGCGAGTGAACCACTCGCGCCAGGTCCATACGTGGTCGGTCAACCCGGCGGCCAGGGCCGGCGTCCGCTCCTGCCACCGCCCCTCCTCGTCCTTGACCCGCAGCGTCCGGACACACCAGCAGAAGTTGTAGCCGTACAGCGTCAAGTAGGTCATCGCCTCGTGCACCTGCCAGTCCTTGCTGAACCGATACGTCTTCCGCCCCTTCCGCGCGTTGCGGTGCCGATCGGTCGCGTTCTGCCGTTCGACGAAGGATGTATTCACCACGCGACTGGCACACGACTCGCCCAGCGCCTCCTCCAGCTCGTCCTCCGACCCGAAGACTAACCGCGGCTCGACCGCGACGACCCGCCCCTTCTTGCGGCGCTTGTGCACCGTCGCGTAGACCACGCCCTCCGGCACCCGCCGCTGGGGCACGACCCGGGGCCGGCCCGGCTTCCGCTCCGCCGGGACCGGCTCGCCGAAGGTGTTGTGGATCGCCGTCTCATACACCGGATACTCGTCGCTGGTCATCAGCTCCGGCGGCGTGCCGCCGAGCCGCTCCGCGACCTCGCCGACGATCGCACAGCCGTTCTCCTCCGTCCGCGCCCCGGGGATCACCGCCAGGACCAGCTTATGCTCGGGGTCGTAGGCGACGTAGTCCCAGTAGTCCCCGCAGTGGTCATCGGCCGGGTCGTCGGGGTCGCAGTTCCTCTGCTTCTTGTGGACGAAGGACCATTTCTCGTCGAACTGGACCTCACGGGTATAGGGGGGAAAAGGCCACCAACTCGTCGTGGGCGGCCTGAGCATGAGCGCCGGCGAGCAGGGCCAGTCGGGTGACGGTGTCCTTGTTGACCCCCACCAACCGGGCGGTCTGGCGGGTGCCGCAGCCATCGGCGAGGTGCTGGAGGATCGCCAGCACCTTCTCGTGCGGCAGCTTGGAGTTGAAAAGCGGGGTGCCCTTGAACTCCGAGAAGCGGGCCTTGCAGGTGCGGCAGTACAACAGCCGGTGGTGGGCCTGGCCGTAGTGGCCGCAGACCGAGAGGTTGCCGGCGCCGTGGCGGCCGTAGTCGGGGCAGTCGGGATTCTGGCAGCAGAAGCGGTCGAGGTCGTCCGTGGGCATGAGTCGTCCTGGGCGGATCCGGATCGGTGAGTCAGGTCCTGGACGTCTAGCTTACCCATCGGTAGAATCCCATTCAACGGCCACCGGACACCACCGAGCGGCGTCGTTAGCCAGATCGTAGCCATTCATAGGGCGTGATAGCTGGAATCACGCGACTTTGATCTTCGGTGGAGTCGCCGGCACGAGGGAGGGGATCGCTTGACCGCGCCGAGCCGCCTCGAAGCAGGATGCCAGGTAGTCGAGCACGTCCCGGCCCTGCCGCCGGCACGTGGCCACCACCGTCAACATCCGCTCCACGAACCGGCTCCCCTCCGCGCTATCGGTCCCCCCGCTGACCCGCCGCCAGATCACCGCATGCCGCTCGGCGCGCTCCGCCGCGTTGTTCTCCGGCGGTACCCCACGCACCCGCGCGAAGGTCCACAGGCTCTCCTCCAGCCGCAGCATCTCGGCGCAGCTCCCGCGCGTCGTGGCGCAGTCGCTGCGCACCCCGTCCTCCAGCGCCGACTTGACCTCGCGCCTCAGCCGGGCCATCGCCGCACCGAATCGCTGCCAATCCACCTCCTCAGCACCGAGGCGATGCCACCATCGGAACAGCCGATCCGACCGGCGCAACCGCTTGCGACCGATCGGCTCGGCCGCCCCGCCCCGGTCGATCATCGCCTGGAAATCGCGGCGGAGATGACTCCAGCAGACCTGTCGGCTCGACCCGGCGATCCCGTCGTAGGCACTCCAGCGGTCGGTCACCGCGATCGGCCCCTCCCGGGTCCCCAGCACCGCCCGAGCCACCTTGGCGCTGCGGTTGCGGGCGATCGTGAAGACGGTGAACAGGGCGGTCACCGACACCCACAGCCAGGCCTTGCCGCGCTCCTGGCGCCACGAGGTCTCATCGGCACCGATCACGTCCGCCGTGTGCACGGCGGCGGCCAACTCGTTGTAGGGGGCCTGAAGCGCCTCGGCCGACTGCCGCTCCAGCTTGGAGATCATCCCGGTGGAGATCGACAGGCCCAACAGGTCGCCGGCCAGTTGCTGGATCTGCCGCTTGCTGAGGCGATAGGCGCCCGCCATGGTGGCCAGCACGGCCTGGGTGTACGGGCTGAAGTGGCCGGTCGGGACCCCCTCGGGCAGGCCGGCACAGGTCGTCGTCCCGCAGTCCGGGCAGGCGAGGCGATGCCGTCGGTATTCGTCCACGAGCGGCTCGATCCGGGGCAGGTCGGCGACCTGATGAATCAACGGGGTGGGGTCCTCGCCCTGCAGCGCCTGGCCACACCGCCGGCACGAATCGGGCTTACAGTCGGTGGACGAGCGGAGCTTCTCGGGAGGGACCAGGGCGCGGAACGCCTTACGATGGCCGGGTTGCCCGCCGCGCTTCCGCCGGGACGGAGGGGCCGGCGGCTTTCGTTTCAGGCCGATCGGGTCGGAAGAGGGGGGCTTGGAGGAATTCGTCGAGTTGAGTCCGAGCCGGACCTGGAGATCGCGCACGGTGGCTTTCAACTCGGCGATCTCATCCCGGAGCACTTCCCAGGCATCGAGGAGGGCGGCTTGCGCGTCCTCGGGCACGACGCTCCAGAGCGGCTCAGGGATCGGAAGCTGCTGACTCATATACTGTAATACGAACCAACTGTACAAATTGTTCGGGGTGGGAACGGCTACCCACCCGCGGTCGAGCGACTCGGATCGCCGGAGCCGACGGATTGACATCCGACGGCACCGGTCCTATCGTGGGACTCGCCGTGGTGACCACTTTCCCTTCGGGCTCGTCCCGCTTGTGGCCCACGGCATTTTCGTCGGCGGTGTCGGCAACCGGCTCGCCCGCTGTCGCCGTCATGGTCGTGGCCTTCGCATCCGCCGACTCCCACGCGTAGTGCCCCGCGTCGAACGGGCGGTTCGTCTTCCAGACGGCGAAGACCAGGTGCAGCAGCTTGCGCATGCAGTGTCCGATCGCGACGTCGCCGCGTTTCCCCTTGGCCCGGAGGCGGCGATCGAGGGCGCGGACGGCGGGATTGTGGCGGATGGCCGCTCGCGCGGCGTTCCACAGAGAGGCGCGGACCAGGTCGTTACCTTTGCGCGACATGTGCATCGGGCCCGTAGACCGAGGCCGAACCTCCTTGTCGACCCCCGAGGTCTCCTCCTCCGGGAAGATGCCGAAGTAGTTGACCAGGCTATCGGGCGTCCCGAAGCGGTCGATGTCCACGATCTTGGCCACCAGGATCGCGGCGGTGGCCTGGCCGATGCCGGGAATGGTCAGGACCTGGACGTGCGGCGAAGGCGGCAGGTCGTCCCAGGTCTCGGTCACGAGCTGTTGCAGGTCCCGCTCCACCCTGCGGTTGCGAGCGACCTGGTCGACGAGGTCGCGGACCAACGACTCGGCCACAGCTCCGCGCAACGAGGCCACCGACTGGCCAGCGGCCTGCTGAAGGGCTTGGGCTCGGTCGCTGTCCAGATGGGGGATCTTCTCCAGCGACGAGAGCCGGGCCGCGGCGATGGGCTCGGCGGTGGGGTACTTCTTCAGCAGCCGCAGTACCCAACCGGCGGAGATGTCGTCGGCGAGGGTGGCCAGCCCGGAAGGTGCGAGCCAGGAGGTTATGGAGCTGGTTGGTGACTCGGGTCGTCTGCTTGACTTGCCCATGCAAGCGGCCGGTGACCTCGCGGAGCAGGGTCATGGCAGGCTTGGGCTCGGGCGAGGCAGCGGGTCGCTCAACCAGCGCGAAGCGAGCCATGGCCAGGCTTTCGGTGTCGTCGGTGGTGCGCTTGGGGAAGTGGGCCTTGTGGTAGTCTTTGTTGCGCTTGGGCTCGCCGATGGAGATGGTCATGGGCCCGTCGAGCCGGCGGAGGAACTGCTCGAGATTGGCGGCGTACTGTCCGGCGGCATCGATGCGGATGTGGAAGTGGACCTGCGGATGGAGTCGGCGCAATTGCTCCAAACGATCGCGCGAGGCCTGGTAGCCGGCGTGGCTCTCGGTGACGGTGAGTGGCTTGGCGGCCGGCAGCAGATCGGGTCTGAGGAACGAGACACGGTGACCATATCGGGCGGTGTCGATGCCAACGCCGATGCGGTCGAGAGGCACGGTGGTTGTCATAGTAATCATCCCCAGAGACAGGCAGGCTCGATTACGACATGTGTCTGAGGAGTAGGCGTGGATCTCCCCCGGGGATCTTGGGCCAGGCGATCCTTGTGATCAGCGGTCGAGCCGCAAGATGTACCAATACCTTCAGCCCGAGCCGGAGGGAGCAATCTTTATGAAGAGGTCAAAGCCTCAGAGCGCGACTCAAGAGGAGGGGCTGGGCATGACCGGGATCTAGCACAAACCGCGACGGAAGCCGAGATCCAAACCGCTGGGGACGATCTGGAAGATCCCCGATGCCTTGTGGGAGAAGATCCTCCCTCTCCTCTTGGAGTTCTGGCCCAAGTGGCCGACCGGGCGGCGGACGGCCGATTGTCGCGCCGCCCTCAACACGATCTTCTTCCGCTGCGGATTGTCGCGCCGGACCCGCTCGAAGTAGGCGCGGACCGTCGGCGAGCGCCGCAGCGCCTGCCAGGTCGCCTCGGCCACCAGCTAGCGGACCACCGCCGGCCCCTCGCGGGTGAGGTGCCCCAGCCGATTCCGGTCGCCCGACTGGTCCTGGCTCGGGACCAGGCCGAAGTACCGGCTCACCGCCTTGGCATCCCGGAAGCGATGCGGGTCGTCGATGAAGGCGGCCACCGCCTGGGCCGTACGGATGCCCACCCCGGGGATGCTGCGCAGTCGGACGACGGCGGACGAGTGTTTTGCTTGCTGATTCAAGCGCTCCTCGATCCGTACCCCCTGCCGCGTCGGCGCCTCGATCTCCTCGAGCAGCAGGTCCCGTCGCAGCCGCTGTGACTCCGTCGGCGACTCCAGCCGGCGGAGCCACTCCAGCCCCTTCTTCGTCCACAGCGCGGGCCGCCCCGGGGGCACGACGCCGGCGCATCGCAGCAGCGTGCGGAGGGAATCCTTGGCCCGCGTCCGCTTGGCGATCACCCGGCCGCGGCAGGTGATCAGCTCGCTCCAGGTCCGGACATCACCCGAGGGGACGTGCACCGCCGGCGCCTCGCCCAGGTAGAGCAGCTTCGCCAGCCGCTCGGCGTCCTTGCGGTCGTTCTTGTCCTTCGAGCGGAAGATCAGCCGCAATCGACCCGGATGCGCCACGGTGACCCGAGCGGCGATCGGGTTGAGCAGGTCGTGGTAATGGCCGTAGCCGCAACTGGCCTCGTAGCAGACCTCGAAGCGGTCGGGCAGCGCCTCGAGGATCCGCATCATCTCGTCGATGGTGCGCACCTGGGCGCGGCGGACGATCTGCCCGGTCTCGCCGAGCACGCAGATCGCGATGCGCTTGTCGTGGATATCGAGACCGACGTAGAGCATGGTTGCCTCCTGAAATCGCTGTACCTCGGGAACGCCTCCACTGGGTTCCAGGTTACCCGACTGACAGGGGCTTCCTTCATAGTCTCGACACCGAAGCTGGTTGGTCCGAGGTGGCTTCGGTCGATCACACGCATGGCACTAACTTAAGCGCAACTCTTTATTGCTAAAGAACTTGTGTTAGTGGCGGTCGGGTTTTTCATGGACAATATCCTGTTGTGTTCATTTGGTTGATGGAAGGCGAGCCGGGAAACATAGGGGTTCAGATGGAGCCGCTGGGAATCAGGCCCAAGGAACCAGGAATCCAGTGTCCACAAGTCTAAGTGCGATTGGAAGTTGCGCTTAAGCTGGTGCCATGCGTCGATCACACCGAAGCGCCAACGCTTTTGGAGCAAGGCGTTTCCCACTGCCTTCGGTCCCTTTCAGCCTCGTCCAGGAGTCGTATCACGGCCTCTATGGTTTACCGCCATTTTGGTGCTGCGGCACCGAAACTCCGCGAAGCCGCCGCCAGCGGGATCACCCGCTCATCGAAGCTCAACCCTCGAGCCGGGCCACTTTGGAAAGGCGTCGGCGGTGTCGCTCGGCGCCGCTGAAGGTCGCCGCGATGAAGGTCTGCGCGTGATCCCAGGCGACCTCGATGCCCATGACTCGCCCGCCCAAGCAGAGGACGTTCATGTCGTCGTCTTCGACCCCCTGGCGGACGGAATAATGGTCGTGACACAGACCGGCCCGGATCCCCTTGACCTTGTTGGCGGCCACGGAAGCCCCGACGCCGCTGCCGCAGATGACGATCCCGCGGTCAACCTCGCCGGCCGCCACGGCGCGGGCGAGGGGGATGACATAGTCCGGGTAGTCGTCGCCCGGATCGATCTTGGCGGCACCGAAGTCGGCTACCTCGTGTCCCGCCGCGCGCAGCCGCGCGATCAGAATCACCTTCATATCGTATCCGCCGTGGTCGGCCGCCAATGCAATCCTCATCGGGATGCCTCCTGATGGCCTCGGCCCAATTGGGCCTTCGCGGCCTCGACGACTCGCTCCGCGGTGAACCCGAATTCGCGCTGGAGGTCCTTGAGCGGCGCCGAGGCCCCGAAGGACCGCATGCCGAGGCTCTGGCCCTGGGCCCCGACGTACTTCGCCCAGCCGAAGACCGACGCCTGCTCGACCGAGACCCGCGCCGTGACGTCAGGGGGCAGGACCGAGTCGCGATAGGCCGCGTCCTGGTCGTCGAAGAGCTCCCAGGATGGCATGCTGATCACGCGAGATCGGATGCCCTCCGCGTTGAGTCGCTCGTGCGCCTCGACGCACAGCGCGACCTCGCTGCCGGAGGCCATCAGCAAGACATCGGGTTTGCCGCCGGGCGCCTCGGCCAGGACGTAGGCACCCCGGGCCAGCCCCGAGGCCGGGGCGTACTTGCCGCGGTCGAGGGTCGGGACGTCCTGACGCGTGAGGATGATGGCCGCCGGCTGGTGATGGAGCTGCATGATCACCTTCCACGCTTCGACCACCTCATTGGCATCGGCGGGGCGCAGCACCACCAGGCCGGGGATCGCGCGCAGCGACGGCAGTTGCTCGATCGGCTGGTGGGTCGGACCGTCCTCGCCGACGCCGATCGAGTCGTGGGTGAAGACGTAGATGACCGGCAGCTCCATGATCGCGGCCAGGCGGATGGGCATCCGGCCATAGTCGCTGAAGATCAGGAAGCCGGAGCCGAAGGCCCGGACCTTGACCAGCGTCATGCCGTTGAGGATGGCCCCCATCGCGTGTTCGCGGATGCCGAAGTGGAGGTTTCGGCCCGCGCAATCGCCGGCCTCGAAGTCACCGGCCCCGTCGAAAGTGAGGCGCGTCTTGGTCGACGGGGCCAGGTCGGCCGCGCCGCCCACGAGCCAGGGGACATTTCGGGCCATCGCGTTGAGGACCAGCCCCGACGAGTTCCGCGTGGCCATCCCCTTGCGGTCGGCGGGGAAGCTCGGCAGGGCCGCATCCCAGCCGTCGGGGAGCTGGCGATGCTGCATCCGGTAAAGTTGATCGGCCAGGTCGGGGTACTCGGCCTTGTACCGCTCCACACGGCCGAACCAGGCGTCGCGCAGGTCCTTCCCGCGCCGGCCGATGCCCGCGCGGAAGCGCTCGTAGACCCCCTCGGGCACGAGGAACTTCGCATCCTCGGGCCAGTGGTAATTCCGCTTGGCGAGCCGGACCTCCTCCTCGCCCAGCGGCTCGCCGTGGGCGGCGCTGGTGTCCTGCTTGTGGGGCGCGCCCCAGCCGATGTGGCTGTCGACGATGATCAGGGTTGGCCGCTCGCGCCCCTCGAGGAAAGCGAGGAAGGCGCGGTCGAGCAGGTCCAGGTCGTTGGCGTCCCCCACACGGGCGACGTTCCAACCATAGCCGAGGAACCGGGTGGCGACGTCCTCGGAGAAGGCCAGCGCGGTGTTCCCCTCGATCGTGACGTGGTTGTTGTCGTAGATCCAGCAGAGGTTAGAGAGCTTCCAATGGGCGGCGAGCGAGGCCGCCTCGGAAGAGATCCCCTCCATCATGCAGCCGTCGCCGCAGAGGGCATAGACGTTGAAGTCGATCAGGTCCTCGAAGCCGGGGCGATTGTAGCGTGCGGCCATCCAGCGGCCGGCCATCGCCATGCCGACGCTGGTGGCCAGGCCCTGCCCGAGCGGCCCGGTGGTGGTCTCGACGCCCGAGGTCCAGCGGTACTCCGGATGGCCCGGGCATCGGCTGTGCCACTGGCGGAAGGCCCTGATCGCCTCGAGGGGGACCGACGGCTCGCCCAGCCGCTCGTAGTCCTTGCTGACGGCCCGGACGCCGGCCAGGTGGAGCAGCGCGTAGAGCAGCATCGAGGCGTGGCCGGCCGAGAGCACGAAGCGGTCGCGGTTGGGCCAGATCGGGTCCTGGGGGTCGAACCGCAGGACGTATTGCCAGAGGTAGTAGCCGACCGGGGCCATCGCCATGGGCGTGCCGGGGTGCCCCGAGTTGGCCGCCTGGATCGCGTCGATGGCGAGGGTGCGGATCGTGTTGATGCAGACCTCGTCCAGCGGGTTCCTCTGGAACTTGATGGCCGGGCTCTTGTCGATCGGAATCGTCATGCTCCACTCCTCAGGTTGAGATCGGATCCTGGTGTCAAACCAACCCAGACTGTTGGGCGCCGCGGCAACGGGCCTCGTCCCCACGGTCCCGCGCGGGCTCGCCATGCGTCCACCGCCAGGCCCACGCGCCGTCGCCATCGATCTCCAGCACCGCATCATACTGCTCGACGGATTGGGCGGCTTGGGCCAGGTGGATGGGCGTGATGGAATTCTGAGTCAGCCGCTGGAGCGCCTGCCGGACCTGGTCCGGTCCGAGCGTGGTCTCGAGACGGTCCAGGAGCGCGAACCGCGGACCCGCGAGGACCATCCGGGTGAGGACCAGGAGCTGCTGGTCGGCGAGCGATACGAAGGTCTGCCAGTCCCGCTCCACGTCGAGCCCGCCGGCCCGCTCCGCGACAGGCCCGATACCGGCCGCGCGGAGGGCCGCCAAGAGCTGATCGTCCGGGACCGTCCGGCCCGGCACGAGCAAGAGCTCGCGGAGTGTCACGGGGGGCAGTCCCGGCCGCTGGGGCAGGAACAGGATCTCATCCAGGGGCGGGCGGGTGATCCGTCCTTCCCCACAATGCCTGATGCCGGCGGTCGCGTGGAACAGGGAGACCCGCGCGGCCTCGTTCGGCCCCGTAACCAGCAGCCGTGCCCCTGAGGCGATGGACACCGACAAGTCCTTGACGAGCGCGCCGGCACCGTCCGGCGCCCGAAGCGTCAGCCTCTCGTACGCCAGGCGGTCGCGGTCTTCGACGGTCTCGATGGCCGGTGCCTGGGGCGCCGTCGTGTGCTCGACGGCCTCCCCGAGCGCGTCAACCCGGGCGATGACGGCGGCGAACGAGGAGAGCGATTGAAACTGGTTGATGATCAGCGAGAACGCCCCCAGGAGCTGGGCGAACGCCATGGCCGACTGGGTCACCACGCCGAACTCGACCTCCCCGCGGATGTACGTTGCGGGCGAGCACGGCGCCGGATTCCACGTCGCGCTCGCAGACGACCTGCAAGGAGGCGTCTTCGCGGACACTCCCGAGCACCCACTCGGCGTAGAACGTCGCCGACAGGCGACGGGGCCGGGCGCCCGCGTTGCGCACGCTCAGGCGGACCAGCTTGACCGGGTCGTCGGGCGGTACCAGCACCAGCAGTTCCTGCTCCAGCCCGTGGCTCCGGCGGCTGTAGCGGGTGTAGCCCTGGCCGTGGCGCACGATCACGGCTGCGCCCGCCCCGCGCGGCAAGGGGGTTGGCGTCCACACCGCCCCCGTGTCCTCGTCGCGCAGATAGACCACCTCGCCCGGCGGGTCGGAGACCGGGTCGTTGGACCATGGGGTCAGCCGGTTCAACTGGCTGTTGCCCGCCCAGGAGGAGCCCAGGCCAGCCTCGGTCACCAGGCACCCGAAGCCCGGGTTGCCGAGCACGTTGGTCCAGGGTGCCGGCGGCAAGGCCGGGCCGCCGGGGGCCGTGCCGTCGATCAGGATCACGTACTCGCGACCGTCGCTGGCGAACCCGCCGGAGCCGTTCCAGAACCGAAGGCCCTCGGGAGCGATGGCGGGGGTCCCGACGGGTTCCGGTGCGTTCGGCTGGGCGATCGTCATCGGCGGCGGGAGGGCGGCTACGGCCGGTCGGCAGTCGAGCTGATCGGCCAGGGAGCGACGGCCGCCGACGAGGACGGCCCGCGCCGCAGCCGTGATCAGCACCGCGTCGTCGGCCGAGACCTTGCCCGCGTCCAGGACGAAGACCCCGCCCGGCTTGCCGAGCAGGGAGCCGGCAGGTCCGGCCTGGAGGTTGGCCCGGAGTCGGTCGGCGTCGCCGCCGGGGCGCTCGTCGAGGATGACGAGGTCCGGATCCAGGCCGCGGCGGCGGGCGTAGGCGTGCCATTGCACGACCTGGCGGACCAGTGAGCCATCGTCGGCCGCGACGACTCGGACCAGCACAATTCGACGGTCGCCGGAGATGGCATGTGGCCACAGGCCCGGCTGCCCCAGGCGGTTGGCGGCGACGGCATCCGGCTGGCGCAGCGCCGGGCTGGTGAAGAGGACGGCCCCCGCCAGGCGGTTGAACAGGACGACGTCATCCTGGGTCAGGCCCAACTCCGACAGCTCCTGCCGGCAGCCGTCCCGAGCGCCGGCGAAGGCGCACTCAACGGCTTCAAACGCCCGGAAGTTTCGGCCAGGGCGATGGCCGCTTCCCGCGTGGCCGCGGCTCCGGTGACGAACGCGATGCGGGCCCTGTCGCCCGGCTCGAGGCGGACCCGCCGCCGCAGGCTGAAGACCGGGTCCAGCACCGGGCCGGTGGTCCCCGACAGGCGTGCCCCCGGGTCCAGGGCGGCGGGGTTGGCGGGCGTGCGGCCGCGCCCCAGGAACCGGGCACGGTCGGTCTCGTACTCCACCGCGCCATCGGCCGGGCCCTCCGCCGTCGCGAGGTGCATGGCCCAGACAGGCTTTTCGTCCGCGGCCCGCGGCCTGCGACGGGCCAGCAGGGCGCCCGGACCAGGGAGGAACTCGGTCTCGAGGAACAGCTTGGCGAAGGCCGGGTGGCCCTGATCCGCGCGGCGGCGATTGAGGCAGACCTCGGCGTAGCTGGTCAGGTCCAGCTCGCGGGCCCGACCACCGCGATTGACGAGCGTGACCAGGCGCACCTCCGCGTCCTGGCCCCGCGCGACGCAGATGGCCCAACAGGTCTCGAGGTCGCCGTCCCGGCGGCGGAACTCGGCCCTGTCGGCGTCGAAGGCGACCTGGTATTCATCAACCGCTTGAGGCAGCGGCTGCTTCCCGATCGACCAGATCCTGCTATCCTCCAGACCCCGAACGTAGACGAATTGCCCCCAGCCGTCGCGGGTCGCGTCCTCCCGCCAGCGGGTCACATCCAGGCCCCGCCAGGTGCTGACTCCGGCCCCGGCGTCGGTAATCGCGACGCAATACTGTCCGTTGGACAAAAGCCCCACCTGGGGCTGTGGTGTGTCGGCCGCGGTTACAGGACCCGGTGGGCTGGTCGGAGACACCGGGCGGGAAGGTTCGTTTGCTGTGGTGGTCATCGTACTGCTCCCTTCGGCGAACACCCTGTCATGCGGGGCCGTCGTGCGAAGAACTGATGGATGGCGAAGAGGGCGATCGCCAGTGCGGGCCAACTGATCCACGGCCACAGCTCCCTCCATCGCGGCAGGGGCTCGGCCGCCTCCAACTCACCGCCGATCACGGCCAGCCCATGCGATCCTTGGACCTCGACTTCGAGAGCCCAGCGACCCGGTTCCGGAAGTTCGAACTGGGCCGCGCGGAAGAGCTTGTTGGTCGCCGCCTCGGTTGTGGCCGGATATTCCAAGGCCAGTCTCCCGGGTTTGGTCATGCGGACGGTCACCTTCACCGGCGTCATGGGATCTCCGGTCGAGGCATCCTGGACCAGCGCGCTGATGTCGACGGCGCCGGCCCGGAACGGCGTGGGTGCGGTGAAAACAGTGATCCGATAGCCGACCCGCTTCCCCGTCAAACGCATCGAGCCACCGTCGGCGAGTGCCGGAGCGGACCAGATTCCCAGAACGAGCCATCCGACGATCACGCCGACGACGACCGGTCGCATTTTTATCCTGCCGCTGACAAGGTCCCGCGCATCTGCATGGGTTGGAGAACAATCCAGACTCCGGCCGCGAACAGGAGGACGATCAGCAGCGCCCAGGGCGCCAGCACCTTCAGGGCTTGCGATGCCCGCTCGGATTGAGTCAGGGCGATCCGATAAGCCACATAGAGCGAGAGCAGCAACCCCAGGTCGAGGAACAGGATCTCCAACCGCGGAAGCCAATCCGCGACCGGCCGGCAGCAAGCGCGGACCCATGCCGGCTCTCCGAGGATGGACCAGCCGAGATCGCCGGCAAACCGCTGGAGTGCGGGCGTCACCGCATCGAAGCCGGCCAGGAAGTGGAAGCTATAGTGGGCCAGCCACATGCTGAACCCAAGGGGTACCAGTGCGTAGGAAAACCGGGTGGCCACCTCCAGGCTTGACGCGTCGAGGCGCCCGGACCATCGGCAGAATTCCGCCGAGATCCCGACCATCAGCACGGGCAAGATCAGCAGGCTGATGACGTAAAACAGGCTGGTCACCAGGAGCGGGGACCGTGATTGGAACAGGGACGCCACCTGATCTCGCCACTCCAAGACGGGGGCGACCATGCCCGCGGCATTGACGAAAGCGCCGAACGCCAGCAACACGATGAGGGCCGCCAGGTCGGGGCGCTGGCTGAACCGGCCGAGACCGGATCGAAAGGAATCGTACCACAACGCTTTTCCGGGCTGTTGGGCCAGGATGCCGAGGTTGTCGTGAGGACAGGCGTGGATACAGTCGAGGCAGAAGGTACAGTCCATGTTGCTCGACTTCCGCGGCAGGAACAGGTTCAATTCGCATCCAGGGACGCCGTCCCCGCCGCGGATGCAATCCTTGGTCCGGCACGTCGAGCAGACTTGCTGATCGCGAACCTTCACTTCCAACGGCGAGACGAGCGATTGCACGAAGTTGAACTGGCCGATCGGGCAGACATGCTTGCAGAAGGACGCGCCTCGAAAGCAACCGTCGATAACGAAAGCAGCCGCGAAGTAGGCCAGGACGAGCCCGGCGGTCCACCAGGGGTTGTCCCAGAGGGCAAACGCTTCATAAGCCCACAGGAACAGGGCGAGCAAGACGACCGCCAGCCACTTGCTCCGCAACCATCGCGGCCAACTCCGGCCCTGCGGGAGCCAGCGCCGCGCCAGCGTCCGTGGGACCATGAACGGGCAGGCCATGCAGGAGACATTGCCGGCCGCCAGCAGCCCGAGGATGAGCAGGCCGCGCCAGTGAATCCAGGGCAGGACGCCGGCCAGGTTCATCGCGCCCACCTGGGGGCCGCGCAGGCCGTCGTAGATCATCACCGCGGCCAGCAGCAACAGGGGGACCTGCAAGCAGAGCCGGGCGTGTCGCCATTTCAGGAAGCGGCCCAGTAGCGGGAGGCGCAGCAGGTCAAAGCCAGAGGTTGCCGGTCGGAGGTCGGAGGTCAGAGAAGAATTCACCACGGGCAATGAGATCCGCCCCGGGAGCGGCCTCGTCCCTTGACCTCCGGACCCTGACCTCTGACCTCCGACCTCCGACCTCTGACTCCTGACGCTTGCCCCCCGGCCGGACAGGAGTTGGACGCCGATGCCGAACAGCGGCACGAGGAACGCCATGGAGCCCGGCACCCACATGATCACGCCCGCTGCCGACTGATCCTCCAGGGGGGAGAGTCCCGCCAGGCGCGGCACCTCCGCGTAATAGGGGTACAACAGGCGGTCGGAGAAGGTTAGCAGGGCCGCCAGGGCGGTGTTCGACAGGTCGGCCAGGAACAGGCACGGGAGCAGCAGCCAGGGCGACCAGCGCGGCCGGGCGGGGTAAGGCCGGACGATGGGATACCAGAACACGAGGGCCGCGCCCAGGAAGCACGCGTGCTCCAGGTAGTGCCAGCCGCTCGAGCGCAGGGCCAGGTCGTAAACGGGCGGGGCGTGCCAGACCCAGGTGGCGGCGACGAAGAGGACGAGCGCCGTCAGCGGGTGGGTCAAGCGGCCAAAGATCCGGCGCAGCGGCGGCGCGGACAGCCAGGGGGCTAACCAGACGATGCGCACGGGCCGCGGCGAGCCCCGGAGCAAGGGGAACAGGGGCGCGCCCAGCCAGAGGAGCGGCGGCGCCGCCATCATGAGCAGCAGGTGCTGCACCATGTGGACCTGGAGCAGCAGGTCGGCGAACGGCTCGACCGGCGACGCCAGGGCCAGGTCGATGGCCGCGAGCCCGCCGAGGAACGCGGTGGGGCGGCCGCCGTGCCAGCGCCGGGGCTCGCGGCGGCGGAGCACGAGCCAGCCGCGCAGATAGACGCCGGCCGTGAGCAGCAGCGCGGCCAGGAGCCAGGGATCGAACGGCCAGGAGCGCAGGCAGGCGTCGAGCGTGGGGCTCACGGGTATTCCTTCTCGTCGTCCCGCGTGGCGGCCAGCCGGGCCCGGGGCTGCCCCGCCGGCCGCAGGTCCGCCAGGAACTCGACCAGGGCGGTCATCTCGGCGGGGCTGATTTGTTTGCCGTACGCCGGCATGTTGCCGCCGCCCGGAGTGCCGTTGCTGATCTGGTCGATCAACTGGCCGCGCGTCAGGCGCGTGCCGACGGTTGTCAAATCGGGGCCGCGCCGGCCTCCGGTGCCTTCCAGGGCGTGGCAATTGCGGCAGTCCTTGCTCTGGAACAGCGCGGCGCCCTGGAGCCGCAACGGCGTGCTGGTCCGGACGAGGCCCTCGGGGACCGGGTCGCCGCTCCAGGCAGTCATCCGCGGCGACCAGGGCGAGGTGGCTCCCTGGTACGTGAGCACGCCGAGGGCCGTGTAGATCACGATCACGGCGAGCACGGCCACCGGCCGGCGGCTGGGGGCGCGTTCGCCGCGGTTGCTCACGAACGGCACGAGGAACAGGGCGGCGATGAGGATCAGTGGGAACACGAGGATGATGAAGGTCTCCGCTTCGGGGGGGCTGAGCGACAGCAAGGCGAACAGCCACAGGAACGGCCACTCGGGCCGGGGGTTGGCGCCGGGCAGCGTGGGGTCGGGCGGCCCCGTCGGCCCCTTTGGCCCGAGGACGGCCGCTAACACCACCACCACGATCACGGCCAGCGCCGAGAACAGGGCGTCCTTCATCATGGCATCGCCGAGAAACGGGACGCCGCTCTCAAGCTGTTTCTCATAAGCCTCGTCATAGGTCTTCGGATCGACCGCTTCCCCGGGGACGGGCGGGGCACTGACCCCGCGCGTGAGCACGAGCCACAGGTGGACCGCCAGGAAGAGGAGCAAGGCCCCCGGGATGGCGAAGACGTGCAGGGCGAAGAAGCGACTGAGCGAATCGCCGCCGATCACGGGGCCGCCCAGGAGCGTGCGGACCACCCAGGGCCCGATGACCGGGACGCGCCCGGCCATCGACCCACCGACCGCCAGGCCCCAGTAAGCATCCGGGTCCCAGCGAAGGACCTGGCCGCTGAAGAACATGCCCAGGGTGCAGAGGAGCAAGAACACACCCAGGACCCAGGTCAGCTCGCGCGGGTACTTGTAGGCCCCGTGCAGGAAGACCTGGGTCGCGTGCACCAGCACCAGCACGACCATGCCCGAACCGGCGTAGTAGTGCAGCGCCCGCAAGAACCATCCCAGCGTCACGTCATAGTTCAGAGAGAGCAAGCTGTCGTACGCCTTGTCGGCGGACGGCACGTAGACCAGTGCCAGGCCGATCCCCGTGAGGATCTGGACCAGGAGGAGGGTGAGCGACGCGCTGCCGAAGACGTACCACCAGCCCATCGGCCCGGCCACCTCCCGGGGGATGGGGTGCCGCATCATCGGCAGCAGGGTGGAACGCAGACGCAGACGAGCATCAAACCAGTCGCCCACGGCAAGCAGCCAGCGCTTCATGGCGGGTTTCCCCCTCCTCATCCTTGTTCCAGGGTGTCCTGTAGGGTCGGATAGTGCGGCGCCCGGACCTCCAGCTCGAAGACCCCGCCAGTTCGCTTCACCCGGTAGACGCAGCGGTAGAGCCCGCGCGGCGGCGGGCCGGAGGCGCGTTCGCCGTTGGCGTAATAGACGCCGCCGTGACAGGGGCACATGAACAGCCCCGACTCCGGGAACCACTCGACCGGGCAGCCCAGGTGGGCGCAGTTGACGGCCAGGACCAGGAACGTGTGGGCCTTCGTCTCGTCGGCCTCCCGCTCGTCGCGGCCCTCGTAGCGCACGAAGACGCCGGTATGAGCCACCACACCGTCCCAGGGCTGGCTGATGGAGTTGACGAAAGTCACCAGGCGCGTCTGGCCCTGCGGAAAATCGGTGACACGCCCCATGGACAGCCATCTGACCGGGGCCTTGCGCGCCCGAAAAGGTAGCCGATGAAGGGCAGGCCCACCGCGGCTGCGGCGACGGCGCCGAGCCCGTAAGTCAGCCAGCCCAGGAACGAGCGCCGCCCCGGAGCGGGGGTGATTGCGGGCCCCGAGGGTGGTGAGTTGGAGACCGGGTCCATCGTTTTTGCCTCTCGTAAGACCGAAGTCGTCATGGGTCGCCGGCGGGCCCGCCCTGCCGCCAGGACGCCAGCAGCGCAACCAGCTCGTCGATCTGCGCCGACGTCAGCGGGCGGAAATCGGCCGGCCGACCGGCCGTGCCGTCGTAAGCCGGCATCCCGAGATCGGGCCGGCCGGTGATCGCGGTGCGCCGCAGGACCTTGTCGCTGATCAGCGCCAGGAACGCCGGTTCGTTGATGGCGCCGGCCGGCCGCCCGTCGTGCTCGCCGCCCTCTCCCTGGCCGCCGTGGCAGCCGGCGCACGCGCGGGCGAAAACGCGGGCCCCCTCGTCCCGGTCCCGGCCCTTGGTGCCGGCCGGGCTGAGGTACGGCGGCGCCTCCCCGGACGCAGCCGGTCCCCATCGCTTCTTGATCCCTTCGGCCAGCACCTGGACCTGCGCGTCGGTCAGCGGGCCACCCCGGGCGCGGGCGAAAGCCGGCATCGGGCTCCTCTGTGCGGCGGTGACGGCCCGTCCCTCTGAGATGACGTGCCGCAACTCCGCATCGGGGACGATGGCGAGAAAGACGGGGTCGTTCAGCGACGGGGCGGGACCGAGCTTGCCGTTGGCCCCGTGGCAGCCGGCGCAGGCGCACCGTAGAGGGCGTCGAACCCCTTGACCTGGTCCGCCGGCACGGGGCGGTCCGCTTCCCTGGGCTTGCCGGGGATGATCGCAGCCGCCGGTCAGGACGACCAGGAGGGTCAGCAGGCGCCATCTTCCCTCGCGGAGTCTCCTCACGACCGACCTCCCCCTTCGCCGGCCACGAAGTCGGCCACCCGATCCGGGCCGAGGCCGGCGGGCGGGACAGAGACCTTCTCCGAACGGAGCACCACCACCGCGGCGACCACGCCGAACACGAACTGCGAGGCGATGAACCAGGCCCAGTCAACCCGGTCCTGGAGCACGGGGTTGACGACCCCCATGAGCCCATACGTGGTCCCGGTCCATACCAGAGGCAGGACCAGGCCGCCCCAGACAATCGGGCCCGGCATGGGCGGCAACCGGGGCGTCACCAGGGCGAACAGGACCCCGAAGCCGATGGACAGGACGGCGTGCAGGGCGCAGGCCGCGAGGAACCATTCCGCATGAAAACGCCCCAGCTCCGCCCCTCCCAGGTTGCCCGGGCCGGGCAGGAGCATCCCCGCCAGCACGTTGACCGGGTACCACAAGCCGCGGCCGCTGGCCGCCGCCCACAGGACGGCCGGCAGGGCCATGGCTGCACCGCCGACCAGGCCGCCCGCCACTCCGGCGACTGGCCTTGGAAGACGTTTGGCCCCCAGGACCACGGCCGGCATCGTGATGCCGAAGACGAGCTGCGAGAGCAGGAACCACGGCCAGTTGACTCTCCCCGGTAGCGCCGGGTTGACGACCTGCATCGCCACGTAACTCGCCCCCGTCCACAGGAGGGGCATGAGCAGCCCGCCCCAGGCGATCGGCCGGGGGACGGCCGGCAGCGTCGGCAGCAGCACGCCGAAGATCAGGCCGAGGACCCCCGACATCACGACGTGAATGACCAGCGCCACCACCAGTAGCGAGGCGTTCAACCGCTCCAACTCGGGGACGGTCATCCTCCCCACCCCCGGCAGGACGATGCCGGCCAGGAGGTTGACCGGATACCACAGGCCGTGGCCGCTCAACAGTCCCCAGAGGAGGGCGGGCACCGGCATGGCCGCGCCGCCGGCGATGCCGCCCTTCAGGCCGGCGGAGACGGGATGAACGTCCTGCGGCAATCGCAGACGGTAACCGGGCAGGCCCGGCCGCAAATGCTCCACGCCGCCCGGTACGGCCCTCACGGGCTGGAGGCGTGCCGGCTCCACCAGGGACTCGTGGACATGCCCGCGACCTGGTAGCAACTGGACGATCCAGATGCTCAGGCCCGCGACGACGACCGCGGCGCCGACGACGAGAAAGCCCGTGCCGAGGGCCACGCCGGCGGCCAGCAGGGTGATGCCGAGGGCCAGCACCAGGGCGCGGCCGTCGGCCGGGGCATCTCGACCGAATCCGGCGCGGCCGGGGCCTCGGGTTGCGGCCGTATTTGCGCATCACTCGCCATGCGTCTCTCCGCAGATCCAGGTCGCGAAAACCGGTCTCACCGTCCCACCAGATAGACCACCGTGAACACGATCACCCAGACGCCGTCCACGAAGTGCCAGTACCAGGAGACCAGCCCGACCCCGCCCCGGCTGGCGCTCGTCACCTGGCGGCCCAGGGCCAGGCCGAGCACGATCAGCATGACGGTCACCCCGGCGGTGACGTGCAGCGCGTGGAGGCCGACGAGGGTGTAGTAGGTCGTCCCGAACAGGTTGCGGCTGATGGTCAGTTGGTGGCGGTCGATCAAATCGTGCCACTCGAAGGCCGTGCCGCCCAGGAACGCCGCACCAAGCACGAGAGTCGCCAGCCACCATCGGAGGAATCCCACCTGGTTCCCCCGCTCCAGCCTCCTCTCCGCCACATGGACGGTGGCGCTGCTGGCGAGAAGACACGCCGTGGTACACACGACCAGGCCCAGCGACAGCGCCTCGGCCGGCGTCGGGCCGACCACGTCCCTGCCCACGTAGAAGAGGTAGGTGACGATCAGCGTGCCGAAGAGGGCCACCTCCGAGACGAGGAAACTGAGCATGCCCCACTGGCCCGGGCTCAGCGTAATCTCGGGTCGGATCGCGGGCGGGACAGGGAACGACTGCCCCGCCGGCGGGCCAGCCATGGTGGTTGTTGCGACGCTCACGTCGTTGCTCCCCTCGTGGCGACGAGCTGGAAACAGCCGTCACGTTAGTCGTATTGCCAGTCCGGGTCATCCGGGTGTTTGAGGTCCCACAACGGCCGGCGGCTGTGTACAGTCGGGATGACGGCAAAGTTGTACGCGGGCGGGGGCGAGGGAGTGGACCACTCCAGCGTCCAAGCGTCCCAGGGGTCGGCGCCCGCCGGCCGGCCGTTGCGCAACGACGCGAACACGTTGCACACGAACAGGACGAAGCTCGGCGCCTGGATGATCGCCCCCAGCGTGGTCAGTTGGTTCAACAGCGCCCACCCTCGGTCGGCGTCGTAGGTGTAGATCCGCCGCGGCATGCCGAGCACTCCGGAGATGTGCATCGTGCCGAACGTGAGGAGGAAGCCGACGTACAGCAGCCAGAACTGCCAGCGGGCCAGCCGCTCGGACAGCATCCGGCCGGTCATCTTCGGAAACCAGTAGTGGATGCCGGCGAAGAAGCCGAACAGCGTGCCGCCGATCAGGACAAAATGGAAGTGGCCGATCAGGAAGTAGGTGTCTTGCAGTTGAAAGTCGAACGGGGCCGCCCCCAGCATGATGCCCGTCAGGCCGCCGATCAGGAACATCGACAGGAAGCCGACGCAGAAGAGCATCGGCGAGGCGAACGAGATCCGCCCGCCGTACATCGTGGCCAGCCAGTTGAAGAACTTGATGCCCGTCGGGATGGAGATCATGAAGGTGGACACGATGAAGAAGAGGTCCGCGGTCCGGCTCATGCCCACAGTGAACATGTGATGGGCCCAAACGCCGAGGCTGATGAAGGCGATGGCCGCGGTGGCAGCCGCCATGAACTCGTAGCCGAACAGCACCTTGCGGGAGAAGACCGGGATGATCTCGGTGACCATGCCGAAGACCGGCAGGATCAAGATGTACACCTCCGGGTGTCCGAAGAACCAGAAAATGTGCTGCCACAGGAGCGCCGAGCCGCCGTTCTGGACGTCGAAGAAGTGCGCCCCCAGTTGGCGGTCGAGAACGACCATCGCCAGTCCGGCCGTCAGCGGCGGGATGGCGAAGACGATGAGCACCGAGGTCCAGAGCATCGTCCACACGAAGAAAGGGACCTTCCACAGGGCCATGCCGGGGGCGCGCATCGTGAGGATGGTGGCGATGAAGTTGACGGCGGCGGCGAGGCTGCCCACGCCGCTGACGATCAGGCCCAGGGCCCAGAAGTCGGTGGCGGCGGAGCGGGCGAAGGTGCGCTCGGTCAGCGGGGCGTAGGCGAACCAGCCGATGGCCGGGGCGCCGCCCGTCGCGAAGCTGAAGTAGACGAGCAGGCCGCCGAACAGGGTCACCCAGAAGCCCAGCGCGTTGAGGCGCGGAAAGGCCATGTCGCGGGCCCCGATCATGAGCGGAACCAGGTAGTTGCCCATGCCGACCAGGATCGGAATGCCCATGAAGAAGACCATCGTCGTGCCGTGCATCGTGAACATCTGGTTGAACGTGTCCGGCCCAATGAAGTCGTAGCGCGGCCACATCAACTGCCAGCGCAGGAGCAGGGCCTCGCCGCCGCCGACCACCAGGAAGACCACGGCCATGATGACGTACAGGATGCCGATCTTCTTGTGATCGACCGTGGTGACCCAGTCGTGGAGCACGGCCGTCCAGGGCGCCGCCGGGGGGCGGGTGATCGGCTCTCGTGCTGCTTCGGCGATGGCCATGTTCAGCCCTCACAATCGATCAGCGGAGCGTCAACAAATAGCGGACGATGTCGTCGCGCTCACGGTTCCCCAGGCCGAAGGCCGGCATCAAGCAGCCCGGCTTGATTGGCTGCGGGTCGGCCACCCAGCGGCGCAGGTTCTCGGCGGTGTTCTCGGCCATGCCGGAGGCCAATGTCTTGCGGCTCATCAGGTGCGTCAGGTCCGGCGCGTAGCTGCCCCGCGCGGGAGTGCCGCGCACCCGATGACAGTTCACGCACGACTGGCCTAGGAAGGCGGCCCGCCCGGCCCTCACGTCGGGCTGCTCCACGGCCGGCTTCTGCTCGTTGGCCAGCCAGGCCTCGAAGTCGCTCGGGGAATCGACGACGACCCGGATGAGCATGTTGGCGTGCTGAGTGCCGCAATACTCGGCACACTGCCCGAGGTACAAGCCAGGCCGGTCGGTCTGGAACCACATGCTATTGGTGCGGCCCGGGATCAGGTCGGTCTTGCCGCCCAGCCGGGGTATCCAGAAGCTGTGGCACACGTCCGCGGACTTCAGGGTCAGGAAGACACGCCGGGGGACGCCCTTCTCGCCGGCCGGGATGTGCAGCTCATTGGCCGTCGTGAATCCCAGCTCCCGGCCGTTATAACGGTCGTAGCGGTACTCCCACCACCACTGGCGGCCGACCACCGTGACGAATAGTGTGTTGTCTGCCTCGCCAGGCTGTGGCGGCGGGACGTTCACCTCCCAGAGGGTGCGGGCCGAGACGAGCGTCAGGACGAAGACCACCAGCGCCGGCGCCGCCGTCCAGGCGATCTCGATCGGCTGGCTCCCGTAGACTTGTGGCGGCTCGATCTCGCGCCGACCACTCTCTCCCGCTCGCTCGGGGGGAAGGGAGGTGCCGGCCGCGGCCCGGCGCCGGAAGCGCACGATCGAGTAGATGAGGATCCCCTCGACCACAATGAAGATGAACCCGGTGATGGCCAGGACCAGGACGGACAGGCTGCGGATCGACTCGGCCGGCGGGGAGGCCGGATTGAAGATCGATAGGTCCTGGGCGGAGGTCACTCCCTCTGCGAGTAGCACAAGTCCATTCATATTGATGATGTCCTGGGAACAGGTTCCGCACGCCGTCGGCATTCGTCACCACGTCTTCACGCACCGCCCACTCCGGTACGAGGGGCAGTCACGCACGTCGGGGGCGGCTCACCCGACCCGTTGCCGGCCTCGGTTGGCGCGTCGCTGAGGATAGCACCGGCCGCGGCCTCGCGGAAGAGCGAGACCGTCTCGCTGTCCAGGCCGATCTTCACGATGTCCGGCCGAAACAGAAACGCAAAGGTCCAGTCGATCATGATGCGGAGCCGCCGGCCCCAGCCCGGCATCTGGAGCAGGTAGTACGTGCGTCGCACGAACCACGCCACGACCCCGTGCACCCGCACTTTGAGGAGCTGGCCAAACGCCCGGCTGTGACCCAGGGAACCCATCATCCCCAGCGTGTTGTAGACGAACGGCCGGGGCGACTGTCCATTCAGGACGCCAAGGATGTTGCGGGCCAGCACTTTGGCCTCTCGCAAGGCATGCTGGGCCAGGTTCGGATAAGGCTTGCCATCGGGGGATGGGATGAACGCACAATCGCCGAGGGCCCAGACCTCCGGGTGGCTCTTGCAGCGCATGGTCCCATCGACCACGATGTGCCCGCGTTGGTCCTTCTCCACCGGCAGGCCGGCCACGACCGGGTTCGGGACGATCCCGGCTGCCAGGACGATGGTCTCCGCCTCGATCGTCTCGTCCGGCAAGTGGACCTTGCCCGGCTCGATGGCCCGCACGGGGGCGTGGGCACGGATCTCCGCCCCGTGCCGCCCACCGAGTACCCGGGCCCCATACTCCGCCAGCTCGGGGTCGATCTCCGGCATGATCCGGTCGCCCCCTTGGAGCAAGAGGAAACGGACCTCGTCGCGGCTCACGTGTCGGTAAAGAGGCACGATCTCGTCCACGAAGGCGGTCAACTCGCCGAACAGCTCCACGCCGACCAATCCTCCCCCGATGACCACGAATGTGAGCAGTTCGACGCTTGCGCCGCGGGTCGGGCTCGACGTCGGCTCGCTCGAAGCGCTCGATGATGTGGTTGCGGAGGAGGAAGGCGTCGGCGAGGGTCTTGAACGTGAAGGCGTGCTTCGAGCCGGGGATCATTGTCCGGTTGGTCATGGCCCCGAGCGCCAGGACCAGATGGTCGTAGGCCAGTTCGCCATCCTGGCCGCCGGCGGTCACGTGGACCACCCGGCGCTCCAGGTCGATGCTCTGAACCGTCGCCTCGCCGAACCGCGTGCGCCGCAGGAACGCGCGGATGGGAAAGGAGCAGTGTCGCAAGTCCAGGGTCCCCGAGCAAACCTCGAACAGCAGCGGCGTCATGACGAGGAAGTTGTCGCGACTCACCAGGACGATCTCGATATCGGGGCGGCGCTTGCAAAGCCTCTCCAGGTGGCGGGCGGTGTAGACCCCACCGAAGCCACCGCCGAGTATCAAGATCCGAGTCTGCGGGGCGTGCGAGTCTGCACTTGCTGTTGCCGGCTCGCGGCTCACCAGGTTTGTCTGACTCAAGGTCTGACTCCCACGATCAGAGATTGCTCTGACGACGGTGTCCATGGGCAAGCTCTTTTTTCAGACTGTTTCCGGCTGGTGCGCCGCCGCCCGGTCGGCGAGGACCAGGGCCTGGTCCTGGCGAACCCGTCCCGCCGGAATCGACTCATCGCCGGCGCAGGCGCCCCAGCATCCCAGCCTTCTCGCTGCCGGTTACGAGCGGGTATGACCGCTGTTTGATGTAGAGAACATCTCCCGGTCAAGAGCCGGGCCGGGGCCGGCGTTCCACAACGTGTGCATCAGCCCACGGGGCTTGAAGAGATAACCGCCCGGCCCCGCGGCGACCTCGTGGTCACCGACCCGCGCACCGATCGTCCCCTCCAGGACGTAGGAATGCTCGTCCTCGTGCAGGTGGACATGGGGCAGGACGAGCCGTCCCGGTTCGATCGGGTGTTCCACGACCGCGAAGGCCCCTCCGGTGTCCGCCCCGGAGACCTTGAACACCACCCCCATGCCGCCGAGCCAGACCGAACGGCCCTCGCTCGGCTTCACTACGACCGTCGGCACGTCCATCTTCGGTCCTTTCGTCTTCCCATGGGATGTCTTCGGTACCGACGCCTACTTTACACCTGCCCACGGCCGCGATCGAGATTCGGGTGGGACAGCCGAAGTGGTTACATCAAAACGCGGTCAAACCAATCTCGGCCCGGCTGCGGAGGCTATCCATCCGCTGGACGAAGGCGTCCTTCGTCCAGGGCTTGCCCACCGAGTTCAGAAACACATGGTGGTTGCCTTCGCTACGACGATGCAGCCACCGCAACAGGTCCTCTACGCAGCGGCACATCGGGATGATCTTCGGCTTCGAGACCCTGGCCGTGCGACTGCTCTTGTGCCGGTGGATCACCCAGCGGTGGTTCTCCCAATCGACCTGTGCCCAGGTCAGCTTGCGGACCTCGCCGGGCCGGGCCGAGGTGTACCGCAGGGCGATCAGCACCCGTCGGAAGCAGGAGTCCGAGGAGTGCCGCAGCAACGCCTGGAACTCCTCATCCGTCATGACCCGCTGCCGCCCCTCGGCGTGGAGCAACGGCATCTTGTCGAAGGGATTCTTGGCGGGCAGCAGGTCGGTCTGGATGGCCCAGTTCCAGCACCGCTTCAGGGCGATCACGGCGTGGTTGACCGTCTTGGGCTTGTACGGCCTGGGCGCCCGGCGGTCGCGGACCCAGGTGCCGTTGGCGATCCCGTTGCGGAACTGCTGGGCCTCCTGCCGAGTGATGTCCCGAGCCTGCCGGTGGCCGTGGACCTTGGCGAACTCGGTAAGCCATCGCTGATAGTCGAGGTAGGTGTGGGCCGATCGCTCGACCTTCACCGAGTCGAGGAACAGGGCGACCAGTTCGACGACGGTCAGCGAGGGGAAGGGCCGGCCGCCGTTGCTCTGAACCTCGTGCTGGAGGCGCAGCAGGGCATCCCTGGCCACACGGAGGCCGTCGGCCTCGGGGCAGAGGCGGTGGCGTTTGCCGCCGAGGTTGGTGACGTACCAACCCCGGTAGGGATAAGGCTTGGCCGGCCGAGGCATGGATGCTTGCTCCAGAACAAGAGGGAATCTTGCTGGTGAAGCACCCGAGCCCGGTGCGGGGTGGGCGAGTCTTGGCGGGCTGGCCGCCACGCACCGGGTTGTCTATCTCACCCGGGCTCGTCCCTTTTGGTCCCTGTTTACGGACACGAAAGCGGACGAACCCGATTCAGCGACCTATCAGACGTTCAAAGCTTTGTCGTAAGTCTTTTGTTTTCAAGGCTTTAGAAAGTCGGGGCGACAGGATTTGAACCTGCGACCTCACGGACCCGAACCGGGAGGTTGGATGTGACGTAAATCGTTACAGTATAATGACTTATCGAAATACTACAACAGTAGGAGTTTTCCAGCGTTTCTCAGGATTTCCCGTGTTTTTCGAGGGTTTCGCAGGGTTTTGGAGTCGGACTCCAAAACTACGGGGGGCCCGCGTTTTATACGTTGATGGAAAATCACCGTCCCGGCTGTTACCGTAACAATGAAATAGCTGGATGGGGTTCGCCCGGATACCAAGAATCATCTAGCCGAAACGAATAGTCGTGATCTACCGCCTGCAACCTGGCATCGCTGGAGACTAGTGACATGAGGCGAGGCCGCCCCAAAGTCCTCCTGAGCCTGACCGATGATGAGCGTCGAAAGTTGGAATCGTGCGCGAGTCATCCGACCACCGAGAACCGAGTCGCCACTCGAGCGAGGATCATCCTCGCTACTGCCAGTGGTATGACTGATCTTGAAATAGCAAACAAACTTGATATTGACCAGGCAACCGTCTGGCGATGGAGGAAACGATGGACTGATGGTTGCTTTGATCTGGACGATAGATGGCGACCTGGGCGAACTCCGAAGTTTGCCCCCTGCGGGTCAGACAAGGCTGGTAATGATGAGAAAATTAAAGAAGTGCTTTTCCCTCTATTGCATACGCCGCCATTTGCCTGTGGGATTAACAGGACTTCATGGAAGTATGGCGACTTGCAAAAGAAGATGAAAGAGAAGGGTGTGCCTGTCACAATCGGAACAATTCGTAGACTCATCAGGGAGGCTGGCTTTAAGTCGCGGAATGCCAAGGAGAAGCTGACGAGTAATGACCCAGATTACCAAGAGAAAGTAGAAAGAGTTCAGCACATACTGTCTCATTTGGGTCCGAACGAAAGATTTTTCTCTATCGATGAATACGGGCCGTTTGCCATCAAATTGAGGGGAGGACGATCGCTGACCGCCCCGGGAGAATCACGAATTATCCCCCAAAACCAGAAGTCCAAAGGCTCTCTCATCGTGACCGCAGCCTTGGAACTATCCGCGAATCAGGTCGTGCATTTTTATTCTAAGGAAAAGAACAGCCTGGAGATTCTTAAGATGGTGGACTTGCTCTTAGATATATACAAGGACCAGGATACCCTCTATCTCTCCTGGGATGCTGCTTCTTGGCATGACTCTCAGGCCATCCACAATAAAGTATACTATCTGAATTCCCGGCGGTCCCAGGAAGAGAGACGTACACCACTAATCGAGCTGGCTCCACTTCCATCGGGATCGCAATTCCTGAACGTCATAGAGTCGGTATTCAGCGGCATGGCTCGAGCGGTCATCCATAATAGCAATTACGAGGACGAAGAGGAGGCCAAGATGCACATCGATATCCATTTTTATAATAGAAACTCTTATTTCTTAAGAAACCCAAAAAGAGCAGGCAAGAAGATCTGGGGCGAAGAACGAGCTCCAAGCGTCTTCTCCGCAGCTAATAATTGCAAGGACCCAAAGTATAGGTAAAAGCGCATTGCAATATTAAAACTGCTTGACCGTTATTGCAATCTGCAATAGCCTCCATCTGCACGGGCGATGATGCCCGGCTGAGAGATGGAGATGTTATGACCGATGAAATCAAAATGCCCCGCTATCAGTGCCACAAGGAAGTGTGGGCGCTCAAGATCAAGGCGATCAAGCTCGATGGCGCTGATGAAGATCGAGAGAGCGATGGAAGCGCCATTATCACACCCGCCGAGGAAGGCTATGCCCCGTTCAGGGTGGCGCACGAATATATGCGTAAGCACAAGCCAGAGGTCGGCGGATATTATGTCGTCTATAAGGACGGCTACAAGTCGTTTTCGCCTGCCGCCGCCTTCGATGAAGGCTATACGTTAATCGCGGAAACTAAAGCACTGACTGCTGATGTGTCCGCCGTCGGCCCTGTCGATGGCTTTAATGAGCCGCATCCAGAAGGCAGTTATGTTCGCATCTGCGTGGACAAGCAAGTTGTCCGTATCTCTTGCGGAGCCGCCGAAGTGCTGGCCGCTGAGTTGCTGGGGGCCATTGGGAAACTATGAGCAAAGAGAAGCTACAAGAAGCAATGGACGCCATCTGCCGGGGTGAGATGCCTGAAGGCGTGTCGATTCATCTCGATAAAGCGACAACCGACGATGATTGGTCGAAGCTCAACCCTAACAGCTTGGAAACGAGCTGCCGGGACTGCGACACCTACTATACGATGGAATGGCAGACAGGCGAGGAACCACCCGAAAAGCTGGTCTGCCCTGAATGCGGCTCAAGCAATCATGGCGGCGTGGGGAGTCCGGCAGGCGGAATGCATCTCGCTCTTTGGGACCCAAGGCTGCCATGAGCAATGGATAAGCGGTCTGATAATCATATGACCCCCGCCGACCTGCGGGCCATCACCATCTCGCTCAACGACGAGCGCGGCACGGGCGGGCAATCCAAGCTCGCCCGCCTCCTCGGCTGGCACCACAGCACCGTCTGGCGCAAGCTCAACGACAAGTCGCCGATCACCGAGTCCGACGCACTAGGAGCCTGTCCGAGAAATAGGGCTGGGCAGTCCTTCCTCCCGTTGTTTCTCGTTTCCCTCGACTTTCAGGTCGGCGCGCACTGGTCAGCGCCAGATCTTTAACAGATTATGCGTCAGGCAGACCAGCTTCCATTCCCCCTCCACCTTCTTCAGCCCCCGCACCAGGAACTGGCGGAAGCCGCGGGCTTGTTTGACCTGTCCGAACACCGGCTCCACGATCTGCTTCCGCTTGGCGTAACACGCTCGGCCCTCCTCGGTCCGCAGCTTGTACGCCATCCGTTCCTCGATCGTGGCCCCCGCCGCCGGCGGAGCGACCGCCTCCGCCACCACGGGCCGGTGGTGCTTCTGGCGGCCCGTGGCGATGTGAGGATCGAAGCCCTGCGACTCCAGGCCCTTGACCTGCTCCTCGCTGAAGTAGCCGTTGTCGCCGCTCAGCGGGATCGGCCGGGATACCGCCCCGGTCGGCCTCTCTTCTCGGGGCCGCTCGATTTCCGCCGCCTCCAGGTTCGCCAGCGCGGCCGCACCCATCGGCACCCCTTGTTGCTTGTCGTTGGCCGCGGCACTGACCTCCGCGGCCAGGATGATCTGGTGGGCCTCGTCCACGACCACCTGGGCGTTGAAGCAATAATCGAAGCCCTTGTTGCTGACCTTCATGATCTTCGACTCGGGATCCGTGAAGTTGGTCTGCGCCTTGTCCTCGGGCTCCTCGGAGATCGGCTCGGGGGGCCGGCCGCGGGCCGGCTTGCCGTCGGCTCGGCGTCGCGCCTCGGCCTCGGCGCGCTCCCGCCGCTGTTGCTCCGCTCGCTCCTTGGCCTCCTGTTCCAACCGCCGCATGGCCGCCTCGATGGCCTGCAACCGCTGCTGCCGCCGCTTCAACTCCTCGGGCAGCTCATCGCCGCGACGGCTGCCCAACGCCGCGTCCTGCTCGGCATCGGCCTGCTCGGCCTGCCGGAGCAGGTCGGCCACCTCGGCGCGCAGTCGCTCGACGTCCTTCTTCATATAGCCATAGCTCATCGCCTTGTGCCGCGACGCATTGGCCCGGACCTTCGAGCCGTCGAGGGCCAGGTTGCCCAGCTTGACCATCCCCAGTTCACCCGCGACGCGGAGCACCTCGACGAACAGGTCCTGGAACCGGTGCCGGTGGATCTTGCGGAAGTCGCTGATGGTGCGGAAGTCGGGTCGCTGGTCGCCGACGATGGCCAGGAAGGCCAGATTGCGCTCACCGGCGGCGGCGATCTTCCGGCTGGAGAAGGCGCCGACGCAGTAGCTATAGACCAACAAGGTGGTCATCATGGCGACATCGAACGGGGGCGCCCCCGCGTCTCCCGGTCGTAGTAGGCGTAGAACGCGGTCAGATCAAGTCGAGGGATCAGTTCGATCAAGAAGAAGACCAGGTCGTCTTCGGGAAGGATCTCGGCCGGGGTCAGTGGGCGATGGGCGTAGGATTCGGGCTTCCAAGTGCGAAAGGTCTTGCGAGAGTCCATGATGATCGGCCTCCTGATCGAACGCGTGGGCCTCGTGGCCATCCTCGACAGGGCCGATCCTACTCCACTCGATGCGACATCACCATCAGCCATCGTCAAGCTGGGCAAGCTTTTACCCGGACAGGCTCCTAGCCATCCAGAAGGCCGTGGAGACAACTGAGGCGTGATAGGTGCTTGCGGAGTTTTGGAGTCACGGCTACGCCCTACCGTGCGCTCTATGAATCCGCGAAGATAGCGGAAAGCCAATGGGAATAGGACTTTGCGCCATCGTGGCGACGTACGATCGCTCAGTCAGGCCGTGTTTTGGAGCCACGCCAAAACCCTTGGTCGAGAAGGACTTGCTACGATTTCAGAAGGGATTTTGGAGTCATTTTGGAGTCAGTTTTTGAGGTATGCTGACTCGTTTCTGGATGCAAACCGTTGTACTGCAATGAGTTGTGAATCGGGGCGACAGGATTTGAACCTGCGACCTCACGGACCCGAACCGTGCGCTCTAGCCAGGCTGAGCTACGCCCCGCGATGGATGACCTTATCGATCTTAGCGATCCCGGCAGCCCTGTCAATTGCATCACGATCCGGGTTCGCGCAATGTCTGCCCGCGTTCTGACTTGGGTAACGCATGGTCGGCGGGATGTTCCCGGCGGCCCGGACGGGTCGTCGGAGCGGTACCCGGCCTGGGAGCGTGCTGCTCGAGCGGCGTGCGGATGCCGGCCATGTACTGGTGCCAGTCGCGATCCAGGGCGTCGAGATCGTTGCCGAAGGCGCGGCGGAAGGCCACGATGACGCGCTCACTCCGGGGCACGGGGGTCGAGTCTCCGGCGTCTTCGTCATCGGAGCCGTGTCCGGAGCGGGGGTTGCGGAGCAGATCCAGGAACGTCAGGAACTCGTCGGGGTGTTTCGTCCGCAGGTAATAGACGATCGCCCAGGCCTGGGCGTACAGGGCGCGCTGGTAACCGCGGCCGAAGTCGGCGTCACGGACCAGTCGCTCCAGCCTCGCCGCCGGTTGCAAGCCCCGCCAGTCGGGCAGCCGCTGATCGTTGGCGCGGCTGATCCCCGCCCATCGTCCGCCGCGGATCAGCTCGAATTGCGCCGCGAGACCCTCGTGCAGCCAGACGGGAAACGCGCCATGCCGGGGCACCAGCCCGCTGTCCGTCGCCAGTTGATGGACCATCTCATGCGCCGCCAGGCCCAGGTCGCTCGACCGCCAGTCCAGGTCCAGCAGCGCCGTCCGGTACGAGACCTCCCGCTCCAGCCGCTCGATCAACGCGCGACCGTCGGCCCGGCCGACCGACCGCGCCGGCTCGTCACCCAGCTTCAAGCGTAAACGGCTCCGTGGCGGCATCTGCTCGAGCATGTCCGAGGATCGCCGCAATTCCTCCCGGCGTGCCACCAAGGTCGCTCTCGCGGACCGCTGCTTCTCGGCGCTCCGCGCGTCACAGGCCACGACGGCGTCCCACGTCGGGTGGAAATAGCCGCTAGTCGTCGCGAACGCGTCGGCACCTTGCCGGTGCAAGAAGGCTAGGTAATCCTTGCGGTCCGCGAACCAGGCCGAGACCAGTCGGTGCCGCGGCACCTGCAGCTCCACCCCCTGAGCGGCGAAGAGCAGGTGGAACCCCGCGATGACCTGCTCCAGGACCGCCACTCGCTCCGAGGCTTCGGCGTCGCTCTGTTGATAGAGCAGCAGGATATGCGGTCCGCGCGCGAGCTTGGTCTCGATCCCCAGAGCCGCGCGGAACGCCGTGACGTCCGGGTCGGGACACGGCCGGGCCAGCCGGTCCAGCACGGCGGCCATTCGCGCCGTCGGGGCGTGCTTCGGATCGAGGGCGTGCAGCTCGCGGATCTCGACAGCCGCCTCTTCCGTCAGGCCGTTCTCGATCGCCCACCAGGCCGCCGCATATCGCGACGCGAATCCCGCCCCTCGCGCCTCCCGCCGTCGCGAGTCCCACTCGTCCGCCGGCCAGAATCCCGGCACCCGTTTCACGATATCCTCGCGGTGCAGCTCCAGCTTCCCGTCGGGCAAGATCAGGACGACCCGGTTGCCCTCCGTCGTCGCCGGAAGTTGCGCGTCAGACCCGCCGCGGAAATAGATCAGGTCGGCGCCAGCCGCCGGCCCGGCGACCATACGCATCGCCAGGACCAGCGACGCAAGCCATTTCCATCGGCATGCTCCGGCATCGTCCATGATCTCCACACTCCCGCCCGATCCGGCAGATCCAATAGGGAGCCCACCGCGAGTGATGGTACTGTCAGGCGGGCTCGATCACAACGCGAAGCCATGGAGAGTCTGTTCCGGAAGGCCATCCGAGCCCCCGAACGAGGAAGTCGGGCAGACCCTACTTCGCTTTCTTCTTTTCCGCCTCGTCCAGCGATGCCGGACGCTTGAAGGTGTCGGCCGGCAAGTTGACGTTCTGCTTGACCTCCGTCATCTTGATCTCGACCGGCTGGCCCAGCACCTTTTGCGTCACCGAATACGGCATGAGGATTCCGTCCACCTTCTTGTAGTCGCCGGGATAGACCTCCACGGCGATCTCACCCATGGGGCTCTTCTGGGTCGCCAGTTCCTTGACTTGCAGGTGGCTCGCCTTGTCGTAGAATTGCGTGATCGGTTTGCCGACCTTCGGCGTCACGACGACCTTGTACGCAGGCTTGCCATCGACGTCCTCGATGCCGGTACATTCCACCTTCTGGTAGGCTTCCTTCCAGTGGACGTCCCTGTGGAATAGCGCCGAGAACACGAAGGCCTCTTTCTCCTCGCCTTCGAGCAGGCGATCGCCGAGCAGCGGTGAGAGCATCCAGGCGGACTTGCCATCGGTGGCCTGGGTGGTCTGGCCCAGTGGCCCGAGATCGGTCACGACGATCATCTGATTGGGCGCGGCCTGCTTCATCTTGATGGTTCCCTTGATGCCGGCGCCTGCGATCTCGATGGTGCCCGAGGCCGTGCGATTCTTGATCTTCTCGTACGCGGCCTTGCCGCCAGTCGCCTCGACGTACTGGTCCAGCACAGTCTCGGCCTTCGGCAGGTCGGGCGGCGCCTGGGCCCGCGCCGGACGGGCCGGCCGGTCCAGCGTGATGAGTAACGCGATCGCGGTGAGAGCGAAGGAACGTCGCATGGAAAGTGGCTCCTCGATGGTCGTGCGAGGTCAATCACGGTGACGGATTGGGTGAGTTAGGGGCCGCCGCGGATCGAATCCATCGTGTCGCGGCCTCGACGGCGGGGTCCCGGCCTTCGAGCAGGGCGGCGCGTGTGAGCGGGGCCTCGATGTCGGGTCTCACCCCTTCGCCCTCGAGCGGCTTACCGCCGGCGGAGATGTAGTTCGCGATGGCGAACTGAAATCGGTCGCCATTGGGCAGTAAGACGATCAGCGACGGCAGCGCCGCGCCGGAGTCTTGGTGCCGAAGACGTGCGCACGCCCGATGTCCTTGAGGCCACCCGCCAGGATCTCCGCGGTGGACATCGACAGCTCGTCGACCACGATCGCGACCGGCTTTTCAAAGGGGCGCGGGCGTGGGAACAGCGTGAAGTGCAGCGAGCCGCTTTGCGTGATCATCGTGCCGAGCTTCAGGCCCGGCTTGCCGACGAGCCAGCCCCCCATTGCGAACGACATCGCGCCCATGCCGCCGGGGTTGCCCCGCAGGTCGATGATCAGCCCGTCGGCGTCCCGGCTCGCGTCGATCGCCTCGCCGAACTGCTTGAGCACGTTCACCGCGTCGAAGAACGCGTTGAGCGAGACGTAGGCGACCGTGCGGTCGATCCGTTTGGTAACGAACCGCACGTGCAACGTGGGCAAATGGCCGAACGTCACGGGCACGCCCACGGGCTCGCGGGCCGTCAGGTCGCGATGGACGGGCCGGTCCTTGTCGTCGAGGAATTCGACGGCGACGACCGACCCGACGCGGGCATGGAGCCGCGAGGACACGGCCCGGATCTTGTACATGGGCACCAGTTGCCGCGTCCTGGCATAAGCGACTCCGGCCGCTTGGAGGATCTCGTCGACCGGCTTGCCGTCGACCTTCTGGATGATCCACCCCGGCTTGACCCCCGCGATGGCGGCGGGGAGGCCCTCGGGCACCGTGGTCACGACCACGCGGCCGTCGAGCAGGCGGACATCCATGCCCAGCACGCCCGGACCTTGCTTGGGGTTGTCAAGGTCCTTCTCGAGCTCGGACGGGATGATCGCGAAGTGGGTCTGGCCGAGCCGTTCGATCGCCTCGTTCATCGCGTCGCGAGCCTCGGCGTTCGTCTTCGCCCGCTCGACCTTGGGCCGCAGCTCGTCGTGCACGGCCTGCCAGTCGAGCCCGCCGAGCTTGGGGTCGAAATGCCGGTCCCGGACCGTCTTCCAGACCAGCTCGAACGACTCGATGTTCTTCGCCTTCTGCTCGGCTGTGAGCCCGGTCGCGTTGTCGGTCGTCTTGGTCTCGACAGCCTTCGCGGTGGCGGCTGTCTTGGGCTTGGCTTCCTGCGCCACGACGTGAGCTTGGTCCGCATAGAACAGGATGACAAGGCCGACCAGGCCGGCGATTCGAAAGGTCTGCGAGGCGTGCGGGGGACGAGGCGTCCGGCTCATGGCATGGCGTCTCCTTGACCTCCGAGCCTAGCAGACGGGCCGGGTTCCGCCAAGCCGGACACGAAGGCACGCCAGGGCCGTTCCATTCCCAGATCGGGGTCTACAGGATTTCGAGCGATCGCGTATCGGACGACGGCCTCGTCGCTGGTCACCCCGGCGAGCACGGCGACGACGGCCAGGGCCATTCATGCCGGCAGGGGATGACGCTTGCCCCTGGCGGCGCGGATCGAGACGGCCTGCAAGCCGTTTCATCGGCGCGCCGCCGGCTTCCTCATGCGCCGCGATGCCGATCGTTCCGCATCCATGGCTCCCGGCCACCCCCCACTCTGGCGGAATCGCTCGCCATCCGCTACGCTATCGTCGGAGATCCACGGAGGATCAGCACATCTGGCAACGGCGGATCGATGGCGATGAACCAAGGCGCGAATCGGGACGCTCCCGCGACGGCCTCGTTTCCCACGACCCACTGGAGTCTGGTCATCCAGGCCGGGTCGCCGGAATCGGCCGAGGCCCGCGCGGCGCTGGAACAGCTCTGCTCGGTCTACTGGTATCCCCTCTATGCCTTCATCCGCCGCAAGGGGAACGACCCCGACCGTGCCCTTGACCTGACCCAGGACTTCTTCGCACGGCTCCTCGAGAAGGACGTCCTCGCCGCCATCGAACACCGCAAGGGCCGCTTCCGCTCCTTCCTGCGAGTCGCCTGCAAGAACTTCCTCATCGACGCCTGGAGGCACAAGCGCGACGTCGCGACCACCTCGATTTCCATCGACGCCCGCGACGCCGAGGGCCGCTACCTGGTCGAGCCCGCCGACAACCTGACGCCGGAACGCCTGTTCGACCGCGCCTGGGCGCTCACGCTGCTCGACCGCGTGATGGCCCTCCTGGCCGCCGAGTACGCCGATTCCGGCCGGTCCGAGCTCTTCGACCAGCTCAAGATCGTCCTGACCGAGGGCAAGAGGGCCGTACGGTCCGCCGTGCTGGCCGAGAGGCTCGGGATGTCCGAGGACGCCATCAACACCGCCAGCCACCGGCTGCGCAAGCGCTACCGCGCGATCCTCCAGGAACAGATCGCCGCGACGCTCGACGATCCGTCCGAGCTCGACGACGAGATCCGCTCGCTGTTCGACGCCATCCGCCCCGAATCAGCCCATCGGTGAAAGGTTTTCCGGTGAAGCTCGTACGGTAAAGTGAGGCGGAGCGATTCCTCCTCGGAGCACTCACCCATGGCCGACCCCGCACGCTGCCCGAAGTGTGGGCACGAATTGCCTGTCAACTCCCCCGCGGGCCTGTGCCCCGTCTGCTTGCTCGGTCAGGGCATGACCAGCACGGCCCTTAGCCTGGCGCACCCGGGCACGCCCGGGATGACGGCCGCTTGGAACGAGGGCGTCCCGCACCAGAGCGTGCTGGAGTCGCTCAAGGCCTCGCTCGGCGAGGTTCCCCGAGTCTTGCTCCGCGACACGAAGGACGAGCCCGAGCCCCCGATGGTCCAGCCGGCATCTCCCGAGCGGCCCGACGCCGCCGGCCGCTATCAGATCCTGGGCGAGATCGCCCGAGGCGGCATGGGGGCCGTCCTCAAGGGCCGCGACACCGACATCGGCCGCGACCTCGCCGTCAAGGTCCTGCTCGACGAGCACCGCGAGAAGCCCGAGCTGATCCGCCGCTTCGTGGAGGAGGCGCAGATCGCCGGCCAGTTGCAGCACCCGGGCGTCGTGCCGGTCTACGAGCTCGGCGCCTTCGCCGACCGCCGCCCCTACTTCACCATGAAGCTGGTCAAGGGCCGGACGCTGGCCGACGTCCTGGCCGCACGGGATGACACCGCCGCCGATCAATCGCGCGTGCTGGGCATTTTCCTCCAGGTCTGCCAGACGGTGGCCTACGCCCACGCCCGCGGCGTGATCCATCGCGACCTTAAGCCCAATACCGTTGAAATGGGCGCAAGTCACAGCCTCCTGTTAACTTGGGGTTGCTCAGGACCCAAGCCACAAGGAGGCCGCGACTCGCATGCCACGAGGACATTGCACCCTGTTGCCCGATGACACGGGCCGGATCCTGGATCGCCTGGCGGGACTCGAACAGGTTATCCCGCCCGAGGCGGTCCGCCAAGCCCTCCAGGACACCGGACGTATCAATCCCCGGAGCTGCAAGCTGACCCACCAGGTCGTCTGCTGGGTCGTCCTGGCCATGGGGCTGTTGACCGACTTGCCGATCCGCCAGGTCTTCAAGCATGCCCGCCGCCTCCGCGTCGGCGAGGAGACCCCGGATCGCTCCAGCCTCTGCGTAGCCCGGCGCCGCCTGGGCATCGCCCCGATGCGGCACCTCTTCGAGCACGTCGTCCGCCCGCTGGCCCGGCCCGAGACGCCCGGCGCCTTCTATCGTGGCCTCCGCCTGATGGGGATCGACGGCACGGTCCTCGACGTCCCCGACTCGGACGCCAACGCCGCCGCCTTCGGCCGGCCCTCCGCCGGGCCGCGCGGCGATGGGGCCTTCCCCCAGGTCCGCAAGCTCAGCCTGGTCGAGTTGGGGACTCATGTCGAGGTCGCCTTCGTGGCCCGATCGATCGCCCATGGCGAACAGTCGATGGTCGGGGCCTTGCTCCGCCATCTCGGCCCCGACATGCTCCTGCTGTGGGATCGCGGCTTCTTCAGCTATGCCCTCTGGAAGGAGGTGACGGCGCGGCGAGTGAAGATCCTGGCGCGGGTGACCAGCCGGTTGATCCTCGAGCCGATCCGTGATCTGGCCGACGGTTCCTACCTGGCCCGGATCTATCCGACGCCCGAGGATCGCCGCAAGGATCGTGATGGGATCATCGTGCGAGTGATCCGCTACACGCTCGACGACCCGCGACGGGTCGGCCACGGCGAGGTCCATATCCTGATCACGAACCTGTTCGATGAGGATCTGTACCCCGCCGAGGAATTGATCATCTTGTATCATGAGCGATGGGAACAGGAACTGGTCTACGATGAGCAGAAGACCCACCAGGACCCGCGGCGGGCGACCAAGCCGGCGCACCTGCGGAGCGGGACGCCGGCGGGGGTGATGCAGGAGATTTACGCGTTGTCGCTGGGCCACTTCGTGGTCCGGGCGCTGATGTACGAGGCGGCATCGGAGGCCGGGCTGGACACCGATCGGTTGTCGTTCACCGGCTGTTTCCAGATCCTCAAGTGCCGGCTGCCGGAATGCGACAGCTCGACGCCCGGGCGATTCGAGCGGTGGTACCGGGGGCTGCTGTGGGAGATGCAGCGGGAGCGGACCGACGACGAGGTGCGCCGTAACCGGATCAATCCCCGGGTGGTCAAGCGAAAGATGTCCAAATTCAAGAAGAAACGACCTGAGCATCGACACCTCCCGCCCTTGGAGAAAACCTTTGCAGAGACGGTGGTTATGCTCCGTTAAACGGTATTGACCTTAAGCCCTCCAACGTGATGGTGGGCGGCTTCGGCGAGGTGCAGGTGATGGACTGGGGCCTGGCGAAGGTCCTGCCCCGCGGCGGCGCGATCGACGACGCCGAGGCCGGTCATGACGAGCGGACGGTCATCGCCACGGCGCGGAACGGCTCGGACGCCGAGCGGTCGCAGGCCGGCAGCGTGCTGGGCACGCCGGCCTACATGGCGCCGGAGCAGGCGCGCGGGGAGATCGACCGGGTGGATGAGCGCGCCGATGTCTTTGCCCTGGGCTCGATCCTCTGCGAGGTCCTGACCGGACGTCCGGCCTTCATCGGGCGCAGCCCGGGCGAGATCCGGCGCAAGGCGGAGCGCGGCGATCTGGCCGACGCGTTCGCCCGGCTGTTGGCGTGCGGCGCCGAAGGCGACCTGCTGAACCTGACCCGCGACTGCCTGGCCGCTGAGGGCGAGGACCGGCCTCGCGACGCGGGCGCGGTGGTCTCGTCGCTATCCTCATACCTGGCGAGCGTGCAGGACCGGTTGCGGGCCGCGGAACTGGCCCGCGCGGCCGAGACCGCCCGCGCCGAGGAAGCGCGGCGCACGGCCGAGGCGGCTGAACAGGCCCGCGCCGCCGAATCGGCGCGGGCCGAGGAGGCGCAGGCCCGCGCCGCCGTGGAGAGGTCCCGTCGCCGCCGCACGATGGCCCTGGCGGCCTCGCTGCTGGCGATGACCACGCTGGGCGGCTTGACGTTCACCTACATCCTCCATGAACAGCAGGCTCGCGCCGCGGCCGGAGAGCGCCTGCTGGGCAGGGCCGCGACCCTCGTCGACGAGGCCCATGCCGCACCGGAGGAGCCGGTCCGCTGGCGCACGGCCCTGGCCGCGGTGCAGCAGGTCGAGGACGACCCCGGAAGCCTTACCCCCGAGGCCCGCGAACGCCTCGCACGGCTCAAGGCCGATGCAACCTCCGGTTTGCGAGACGCCGAAACCGATGCGGTGCTCCGGAAGGCGCTGGTCGAGATCCGCGCCCACCAGCAGGAGGACGGCGCGGAGATAACCGACATGGCATACGCCGAAGCGTTCCGGGCCACCGCCCTGGATGTCGATACTTTGAGCGTCACTGAGGCGACCGATCGGCTTAGTCGCCGTCCGCCAGCGGTGATCGTCGAGCTCGCCGCATATCTCGACCATTGGTCGGGTGTGCGTCGCGAGGCCGTTCGGCCGGCGGCCGCGTGGCGGAAAACGCTTGACGTGGCCCGCGCTGCCGATCCCGACGAGTACCGCAACCGGATCCGCGTCCTGCTGGCGACCGACGACCGCAAGGCGCTGAAGGCGCAACTCAAGGCGCTCGCCGACGACCCAAACGCGGCCGACCTGCCCGCCCCGACGGCGGTGCTGCTCAGCTCCGCCCTGGAGGACGCGGGCGACCGCGAGGCGGCGATAGGCCTGCTCCGCCGGGCCGTGATGCGGCATCCGGGTGACGTCTGGGTCAACGCGCGCTTGGCTCAGGCGCTGCAATCGCTCTCGCCGCCGTTGCGCGAGGAGGCGCTGCGATACTACACGGCGGCTCGAGCCCTGCATCGGGAGACCGGTGTGGAACTAGCCCAGGTTCTGGACGACCTGGGCCGCGGCGAAGAGGCCGAGGTGATCTTCCGCGACTTGGTCAACGGCGAGCGCGCCGAAGCGAATCATCTGTTCTGGTTCGGCGCATGGTTGCAACTCCGCAGTCGGACCGACGAAGCGAGTCAATTCCTTGACCGCGCGGCTGCGGCATACCGCGCCATCTTGAAGCGCAAGCCCGACCTCTGGACACCGCGCGTCTATCTCGGCAACATCCTGATGAATGCTCAGGGCAAGCCGGCCGACGACGAGGCCGAATTCCGCGCGGCGCTGAGGCTCAACCCCGATTATGCAACGATCCGAATGAACCTCGGCATGTCGCTGCAGCGTCAAGGGAAACCGACACTCGCCGCTGCCGAATACTGCGCGGTGCTCAAGCGCGAGCCGAACCGTGCCGGGGCCCACGGCCAACTCGGCTACGCCCTGCTCGACCAGGGCGAGCTGGCCGACGCCGAATCCGAATTCCGCGAAGCGCTTAAGCTGAGGCCGCACACCGCCTACTTCCACAACGCCCTCGGTCTCGCCCTCAACCAACGCGGCAAGCCGGCCGACGCCGAGGCCGAGTTCCGCGCGGCGCTTAAGGTCAGTGCCAACTACCTCGAGGCCCACAACAATCTCGCGTACACGCTAGTGCACCTGGGTAGGCCGGCCGACGCCGAGGCCGAGTGCAGAGCGGCACTCAAGCTCAGTCCCAACTACGCCTCGGCCCACAACGCCCTAGGTCTCGCCCTGAAGGGCCAATCCAAGCCCGCCGATGCTGCTACCGAATTCCGCGCGGCGATTAGGATCAATCCCGCATACGTCGATGCTTATAAGAACCTCGGCGCTGCGCTCGAGATGCTGGGGATGGTCTCGGACGCCGCGGCCGAATACCGTGCGGCTCTGAAGATCAAGCCCGACGATGCTGAGGCCCACACCAAGCTCGGGTCCGTCCTCAACACTCAGGGCAAGGCGTCGGAAGCGGAGGCGGAGTATCGCGCGGTTGCGAAGATCAACCCCGACGACGCCGAGGCCCACATGAACGTGGGCTACGCCCTGGATGCTCAGGGCAAGGCGTCCGAGGCCGAGGCTGAGTATCGCGCGGCCCTGAAGATCAAGGCCGCGCGCGCCGGGGTCCACACCGAGGTCGGGTCCGCACTGGAAGCTCAGGCCAAGTCGTCCGCGGCCGACGTCCGTGCGGCGCTCAAGGTCACGGACCCTCGCGCGAACGCCCACAACAGAGCCGGGATTCATCTGATGTTGCAGGGGAAGTTGGCCGAGGCGGAGGCCGAATACCGCGCGGCGCTGAAGCTCAAGCCCGATTTCGCCAGGGCCCACAACAACCTCGGCCTTTTGCTGAAGCAACAGGGGAAGTTGGCCGAGGCGGAGGCCGAATACCGCGCGGCGCTGAAGATCGAGCCGGAACTCATTGCAGGCTCTAACCTCGCCGACTTGCTCCGCGGGTCCGGTCGGTACGACGAGGCGCTGGATGAATACCGGAAGCTGGCCAGACAGCGACCCGCGTCGAACCGATGTTTATGCGCGGCAGATCCGCGAGACCGAGCGAATGAAGGCGCTCAACGCTCGCCTTCCTGCGGTGCTCAGGGGCACCGACCACCCCGCAGACGCTGCCGAAGCGCTCACGTTCGCCCAATTCTGCTATGACCGCAAGCTCCACGCTGCGTCGTCCCGGCTGTTCGCCGAGGCACTCCGGACCGACCCGAAGCTGGCCGACTACCGGCAGATCCAACACCCCTATAACGCTGCTTGCGCCGCTGCGCTGGCGGGCTGCGGTCGAGAGAAGGACGACCCCTCGCCCGACGAAGAGGCGCGGGCCAAGCTCCGTACCCAGGCCCTTAGCTGGCTGAAGGGAGAACTTGCGGCGTGGTCCAGGACGCTCGAAGGCGACAAGTCCGGCGCCTCCCAGTTGGTGCGTGGGGTGCTGGAGCACTGGAAGAAGGACTCGGACTTGTCCGGCGTCCGCGATCCCGATGCCCTGGCCAAGTTGCCCGACGAAGAAAAGCAAGCCTGGCGCACCCTCTGGCGCGAGGTCAACGCGCTCCTCCGCAAGGTCCAGGGCGACCGGCCGAGCCAATGACCACGACTGCGGCGATCGACGCGGTCCTCGAGATTTGAACCCCTCCGCGTAAGAAAAATCGCCAGGATTCGTTCTCGTCAGCAAGGCGAGTCGGAAGGGCACGAGAGCGGTCGGAAACCCCGACCAGCGCGGCCGTCCCGACGTTGCGAGCAGTAGAACGGAACCGGGCGATCCCGGTCCAACCCTCGTCATCAACACGGCCTCGTGCGCCACCTGTTTACTCGGCGCTCACCGTCCGCGCAGATCGCCTGCGCGCCCACCGATCACGGGAGACTTGCCATGTCGATCTCGGTCATCTGCCCCCGTTGTCGCACGGGAGGTTTCGTACCCGACAAGATGCACGGCCGATCGATCCGGTGCCCGAGCTGTCAGTATCAGTTCGAGGCGCGAAGTGCCGGGCTCAAGGCGGCTCCATCGGCCAGTCCGCTCACCGCAATCCTCGACGAGGATGACTCGGCAGTTGCCGTTCCGCCCCTCATGGTGAGATCGCCGCGATCGGCCTCGAACTCGAATCCATCGCCATCCTTGCACGCCGCCTATGTCGCCGGCGGGTTCGGGATGGTCTGCGGGCTTCTGCTCATGTTGGTGGTGGCCCAGTTCCTGGCACCCCGCGCGGGCAGCCCGCCCGCCCAGAATGAGGCGACTGAAGAGCCTCCGCCCGATCCATCACCAAGACTGATCCATTCCGCTCCGCCGCCGCCACCTCCGGTGCCGGTACCGGACGGCTCAACCTCACTTGCGTGGCTGGAGGACGCCACGGTCTTCCTCAAGCTGAAGATCGGCAAAGCCTTCGGCTCCGGGACCGGCTTCGTGATCCGCGTCCAGGGCGATACAGCCTTGATCGCGACCAACCGGCACGTCGTCACGCCGGACCTCGACGACGAAGGGGGCGCCAAGCTCGAGATCACCGCCGTCTTCCGAAGCGGCAAGGGGCCGGAGCAAGAGCAGTCGCTGCCGGCCGAGATCGTGGCGATCGACTCGGCCGAGGAGATCAACCACGACCTGGCGCTGCTCCGGGTCCGCGGGCTGAAACGGCCGGTCACTCCGATCGACGTCAACCGGATCGCCAGCCCGACGCTGAGGATGCGATACGCCGCCTACGGCTTCCCGCTGCCGATGATCAAGTTCAATCAGGGCAACCCCACGATCACGGTGACCGGCGGCCAGGTCTCGACGCTCCGCAACGACGACATGGGCCAGCTCTTCATGATCCAGCTCGACGGCTCGGTCCAGCCCGGCAATAGCGGCGGGCCGATCGTCGACGACCGGGGGCGGTTGATCGGGGTCGCGGTCGCCAAGCTGGAGGGGGTCAACACGATCGGCCTGGCGATCCCGGCCGACGAGCTCCGCGAGCTGCTGGCCGGCCGGGTCGGGGCCGTCGACCTGGACGTCCGCAACAGCAAGTCCCCACAGCCCGACCTCCGCGTCCGAGCCCAGGTGGTCGACCCGAACGGCCGGATCAAGGCGGTCAAGGTGCTGGTCGCCCCGGCCCAGGGCACCGCCCGGCTGACCCGCCGCGGTGACGGAAGCTGGCCGCCGCTGTCGGGCGCCAGCCCGGTCGACCTCAAGCTGGACCGTTCCGTCGCCACCGGCGAGGTCAAGGTCGCACTGGGCAAGACCGGCGCCGACGCTCGCCGCGTCCTGATCCAGACGGCCCATCTCGATAGCACGGGCAAGCTGCTCCACTCGCGCCCGCGCCCGTACGACCTGGGCGACCAGGACGGCAAGATCGTCGCGGGCCGCAAGATCGAGGAGCTGAGGCGAAAACTGGCCCGCCGGAGCCTCCGCCGGCTCGGCCCGCTGGTGGAGGACGACGATCCCAAGACGGCGATTGAGTGCCGGCTCGCCAAGGACGAGAAGGAGCGAAAGTCCTCGATCGCCCTGCCACCCAAGGTGTTCACCCTCTCGCCCAAGGTCGTCAAACAGCGGAAGCCGATCCACAATGCGCCGCGGACGATGGCCGAGGTGGAGGGCGATTTCCTGGCCTATGTGAAAGTCGACGGCGACATCGATCCGGGGCTCGACCCGCCCGCGGACCCGCGCGGACGCCGGCTGCCGGTCATCTTCCAGGGGGCCGGGCTCCTGCTCTACCAGGACAAGGAGAACTTCGTGCGGCTCGAACGGGCCTGCACCGCCGTGGGGGCGTCGCTGGTCCGCGAGCTGCTCGTCGAGGTCGTCCGCGGCGGCCAGGAGATCGACTACTATTACATCGCCCTGCCCGGCGATCCGTCGGCGCCCCTGGACCTCTTCTTGATCCGCAGAAAGGGTCGCGTCCAGTGCTTGTTCAGCCACGACGGCCGGAGCTTGCTGGGGTTCCGCGAGTTCTCGCTCGACTATCCCGCCAGGGTCAAGATCGGCTTGACCGCCTCGAACCTCTCGACGAAGCCGTTCACGGCCCGGTTCTCCGACTTCTTCCTGCTCGACGACAAGCTGAAGCTCGAGGAGGAGTTTGGCGATTAGCAGACTGGCCCGGCGCCGCCCAGGCGGACATCCCGGCTGACCCGGCAACGTCGATCATCGCAGCGCCCGACATGATGCCGCTCCTGGAGTCTCCCGCATCACCTACGGGAGCCGCAGGGCGCGGCACGTCTCCTCGTAGCTTGATTCCAGGTCGAGGGGGATCGCAAGGTCATCGGCGAGCCACAGGGGCAGCGTCGGTAGCGGCTGGCCGATGGACAGCGGTTGCATCCAGGACTCGATCAGCCACTTGGCGTCTTTCTTGGTGGAGCGACTCGTGGCAGCGTACATTGCGATGGACTCATCAGGCGCCGCCAGATCCGGCTCGCCGATGAATTCGAGCAGCTCGTGATACACGTTCGCCGCGCGATTGGACACGAGATCGACGATCCCCACGCAGACGCGTTGCTGGAGCAAGGCAGCACACTTGGCGACGAAGGCGCGGCGGCTGTCGGGCCGGTCCTTGTTCGCCGGGCTGACGATCTCGACGGCGGCCACCAGGCGAAAGCCGGACCGAGAGTCGTAGACGCGCACTTCGTACTCATCCTGGGCCGGCCAGTCTGTCGCCATGGTGAGCGTCGGCAAGGGCGGTGCCCAGACCGCAGTCGCCACCGCAGTCCCGCCGCCACCATCGGCGAACAATGCCGCGGAAGCGGGTTCATCCTCCTCGTAGGTCGCCACGTCAACCTCGATCGTCGAGCCCTGATGAACCCCTGGCTCGGCTGCATAGCCTGCGGGGAGGTGCCGGCTGAGCTCAATGACAATCATCATGGGCCATCCGGCGTGGACACCTTCCCACTTCCTTCGGTCGGCGAGCGGAGGGTGGAAGTGATCGCGTAGCGGCATGGCGAAAGCCTCCTCATCACCATGCTAACCGCAGGGTCGTCCTCCGCCCATGCCGACCCCCGTCGGACGACGGAAAGACGAGCGGACCTCGGGTCGGCCGCGCCCAGCGTTTGGAGCGGCTCGGACCCGCCGTCCACGGATTCCCCTTCACTAGAATCGCGCGGTGCCCAGCGTCGGGCTTGTCGGGGTGCCACACTCTGGTTCGGCACGTCAAGCAAGCGTGATCACCTGCATCAATGCATGTGTATCCCTTACCCCATCGAGTGCACTCGACATTTTCGCTGCGACTTAGGAACAGGCCGGGAATCACTTCCCGAGGCTCTGGAGAGGCCTGTTCCGGCGAGGTCTCCCGACCTCGCCCCTCTCCCGCGGCCGCCGTCAGGCGGCCCCATTCGCCCACCCCATCCGCAGGGCCAAGGGCGCACTCAGGCCACCACCCCGCCCGACCCGAGTTCCCCATTCGTTCGTCCCGGCTCACCCTTTTTCCCCATGACGACTTGGGCCATGGTCCGCTGAGAAATCTTACGTGCGCAAGATTTTATGCGAAATTTTTCCTCCTTACTGTCGAAGAGGTTGCGACGAGGCGCACCCACAAAATCGGCGCATCGCGTTTACGATTTTGCAAAACCGCGGTGGTGTCCTACGCTGGCTGAACGGCCGGGCGAGTGAACCACTCGCGCCCGGTCCATACGTGGTCGGTCAACCCGGCGGCCAGGGCCGGCGTCCGCTCCTGCCACCGCCCCTCCTCGTCCTTGACCCGCAGCGTCCGGACACACCAGCAGAAGTTGTAGCCGTACAGCGTCAAGTAGGTCATCGCCTCGTGCACCTGCCAGTCCTTGCTGAACCGATACGTCTTCCGCCCCTTCCGCGCGTTGCGGTGCCGATCGGTCGCGTTCCGCCGTTCGACGAAGGATGTATTCACCACGCGACTGGCACACGACTCGCCCAGCGCCTCCTCCAGCTCGTCCTCCGACCCGAAGACTAACCGCGGCTCGACCGCGACGACCCGCCCCTTCTTGCGGCGCTTGTGCACCGTCGCGTAGACCACGCCCTCCGGCACCCGCCGCTGGGGCACGACCCGGGGCCGGCCCGGCTTCCGCTCCGCCGGGACCGGCTCGCCGAAGGTGTTGTGGATCGCCGTCTCATACACCGGATACTCGTCGCTGGTCATCAGCTCCGGCGGCGTGCCGCCGAGCCGCTCCGCGACCTCGCCGACGATCGCACAGCCGTTCTCCTCCGTCCGCGCCCCGGGGATCACCGCCAGGACCAGCTTATGCTCGGGGTCGTAGGCGACGTAGTCCCAGTAGTCCCCGCAGTGGTCATCGGCCGGGTCGTCGGGGTCGCAGTTCCTCTGCTTCTTGTGGACGAAGGACCATTTCTCGTCGAACTGGACCTCACGGGTATAGGGGGGAAAAGGCCACCAACTCGTCGTGGGCGGCCTGAGCATGAGCGCCGGCGAGCAGGGCCAGTCGGGTGACGGTGTCCTTGTTGACCCCCACCAACCGGGCGGTCTGGCGGGTGCCGCAGCCATCGGCGAGGTGCTGGAGGATCGCCAGCACCTTCTCGTGCGGCAGCTTGGAGTTGAAAAGCGGGGTGCCCTTGAACTCCGAGAAGCGGGCCTTGCAGGTGCGGCAGTACAACAGCCGGTGGTGGGCCTGGCCGTAGTGGCCGCAGACCGAGAGGTTGCCGGCGCCGTGGCGGCCGTAGTCGGGGCAGTCGGGATTCTGGCAGCAGAAGCGGTCGAGGTCGTCCGTGGGCATGAGTCGTCCTGGGCGGATCCGGATCGGTGAGTCAGGTCCTGGACGTCTAGCTTACCCATCGGTAGAATCCCATTCAACGGCCACCGGACACCACCAAAACCGCAGCATCCTGTTAATAGGGGACGTTGTGCGCCGTGTGGGTGGGCCGAAGGGGGTCGAGGCCGGCGGCGTCTCGTCCCAGCCGGCTGTTCGCGGCAGGGACCTGCGCGGCCCCAACTCCCGGACGTGGGGTCGGCCCTCACGGAGATCCCGAGGCGGGTCGGTCCCGTCCGGAAGGGACCCCGTCGGCCGCCTCGCCGCCGGCGTGGCGCCGGGTCGTCCCGCCCGCACTCGGCGGGCCTCCCTGCCGCTCATCCGGAGGGATTTCGATCGCATTGGGTCAGGATAGGGCGCGAGCCATCGTGTGGGAACCCGGTACTCTGCCATCCGAAGCTTGGGGACGTCCTCGCCGCTATCCCCTGAATCCCGCCGCCGTGGCGGCGAGGGAGCCCGGGTCATCGATCCGGAGGCGAGCCCGTCCGTCCGTCCCCCTCGGGACCGAATCTCCGGGCCGGCTGGAGGGATGGCGCGGGCGATGCGGGCGGCGGCCCCCGGGCACCTTGCCAGAATTGATGAGGAGGCGCCGTGAGGCGCCGAATCCCGGCCGCCGGCCGCCGATCCGGGCCGGGCCGGGCCGGTTGGGCCTGAGGAATCGGCTGCGAATCCCGTCCCGGCGCCCCGGAGAGACGTTCTGGCGAAGTCCGGCGAACGGACCGGCCGGCGGCGGGGTCGGGAGACCCGCGCCCTGCGCGACACCCCGAAATCGGGACGTTATTCGCCGCCTGATCCTTACCGGTTTGTGAAGGCTCCAGAGGGGTTTCCGAGGGCTCATTCGGCCCGAATTCGGGTCGATTGGCCGCGCTATGTAAGGATCGGCTTGACGACCCGGCCGGCGACGTCGGTGAGCCGGAAGTCGCGGCCCTGGAAGCGGTAGAGCAGACGGAGGTGATCGATGCCGAAGAGGGCGAGGATCGTGGCGTGCAGGTCGTGGACGGGGACGACGTTCTGGACGGCGGAGTAGCCGAATTCGTCGGTGGCGCCGTGGGTGAGGCCGCCCTTGATGCCGCCTCCGGCCATCCAGATCGAGAAGCCCTTGATGTGGTGGTCGCGGCCGTTGCCCTGCGCCATCGGCGTGCGGCCGAACTCGCCGCCCCAGATCACGAGGGTGTCGTCCAGCATCCCGCGCTGCTTCAGGTCCTTGACCAAGGCCGCGGAGCCCTGGTCGACCTCCTGCGCGGTCCCGGCCACGTGCTCCTTGATCGCGCCGTGGTGGTCCCAGTCGCGGTGGTAGAGCTGGATGAACCGAACCCCGCGCTCGGCCAGCCGGCGGGCCAGCAGGCAATTGGCCGCGAAGGAGCCGTCCCCGCCCTCGGTGCCGTACAGCTCGAGCACGTGCCTCGGCTCGCTCGAGAGGTCGATCAGCTCGGGGACGCTGGCCTGCATGCGGAAGGCGGTCTCGTAGGCGGCGATCCGGGTGGCGATCTCGGGGTCGGCCGACTGCTCCTCCTCGAACTGATTGA